>CBDDDO010000001.1:0-35022 GCA_965226655.1 Granulicella sp.
CAGCTTTCACTATTCCGATCGACAAGTCCTCGCCAACGTCACTTTCACTGTTCATGTCGGGACGTGCGCTGCTTTGGTCGGTGCCAATGGCTCGGGCAAAACAACGCTTCTGCGCATGGCCTCAGGCACTCTTGCAGCATCGTCGGGTACCATTCTGCTGGAAGATCGAAACCCCTCGGAGATGCCGCACCGCGAACGCTCCCGATTGGTCGCTCTAGTCCCTCAGCAACTTGATATTCCGTTCGATTTCACAGTGCAGCAAATCGTCGAGCAAGGGCGGACGCCGTATCTTGGCCTTCTTCGTGGCCCATCACAAGCGGACCACCATGCAGTGGAGCGCGCGCTCGATTTGACGGACACGATAGGTCTTCGCCATCGCGTCTTCAACCAACTAAGCGGGGGTGAGCGGCAGCGCGTTAAGATCGCACTAGGCCTCGCGCAGGAGGCGAAGCTTCTCTTGCTCGACGAGCCAACTCAAAACCTTGACATTGGCCGCCAGACCGAGCTTATGGTCATGCTCTACCGCTTGAGAGATGAAGGTATAACGATCCTGGCATCGATTCACGACATTCATCTTGTTCCCGATAACTTCTCTGAGGTCCATCTCCTGAACCCCGATCGATCGATGACCAGCGGCACACCGGCGCACATCCTCACATCCGAAAATCTCTCGAAAGCGTTTCACTTTACTCCGGGGCGCCTTCCATCGATGTTCCAACAACCCTTCGCCCAGGAGGACCGATGAATCCCCTGTGCATGCAAAAAGTCATCCAAATCACGAACGGCATCGAGCCTCCCAGCGAGCATTGGAGGCAAAGAGCGCGCGCGCATTTGGATACTCTAACCAAACCATTGGGTAGTCTTGGTCGTCTGGAAGACCTCGCAACCCAAATCATCGCAATCCGACGAGGCTCAATCTCTGCCCCTCTGAACAAAGGTGTCTACGTCTTCGCCGCAGATCACGGCATCACTACAGAAGGGGTCAGTGCGTATCCGCGAGAAGTAACGTATCAGATGGTCTTGAACTTCCTGCGACAAGGCGCAGCGGTCAACGTTCTAGCAACGCTTAATCGAGCCGAGCTTCAAGTCATCGATGTCGGCGTGGACGCAGATTTCCAGAACACTCCCGGCTTGTTGCATCACAAGATCGCGAAAGGCAGCAATAACATGCTGCACGAACCCGCAATGTCTGATGAGCACCTTGCACAAGCCCTCGAAGTCGGCGCAATGATGGCGAAGGTGGCAGCAGACTCAGACAAGACTCTAATCGCCATCGGGGAAATGGGAATCGGAAACACCACCTCGGCAAGCGCCATCACCTGTGCACTCACAGGCTCACCGTCATCTCTTGCGACAGGTCACGGAACCGGCGTAAACCCAGAAGCCTTCATCCGCAAAGTAGCTATCGTAGATGCAGTCGTCCTGAAACACTTCGGAGCGCTTCCTAATCCCCGACCGCTCGACATCCTTCGCTGCGTTGGGGGCCTCGAAATAGCCGCAATGACCGGAATGATTCTTGCAGCGGCAACGCAAAAGTTGATTATCGTGATCGACGGATTCATCTCGACCGCTGCAGCAGCACTAGCTGTCGCCATTGTGCCGGATGTCCAGGGTTATCTCATCGCCGGCCATCAATCCGAAGAGCCCGGCCATAAGCTCCTTCTTGACCACCTTAGCTTGTCACCTGTGCTTACTCTCAACATGCGACTCGGTGAGGGCTCTGGAGCAGTATTGGCTATGCCGGTCATCGAAGCCGCGCTCGCCATCTACACCCAAATGGCGACATTCACATCTGCCGGCGTGAGCGAGGCACGATCATGAGTCTGGCAACACATATTCGCCGAAGTTGGTCGGAGCTTCTGACGGCACTGCAATTTCTCACACGCATCCCCGTGCCTTCGCAAGCTTATGAAACTGACTCGCTCGCACGTTCCATAAAGTTCTTTCCAGTCGTTGGGCTCATCGTTGGAGGTGGAGCGGCAATCGTTCACCTCCTGCTCGCTCCACACCTCTCAAGATTTGTAGTCGCCTTTTTCGTGCTTACCTTTCTCATCTTGATCACCGGGGGCCTTCATGAGGATGGTTTGGCAGACTCCGCAGATGGCTTCGGTGGTGGAGCAACTCGAGAGAAAATTCTTCTGATCATGCGCGATAGCCGAATCGGAACCTATGGTGGCGTGGCCCTCGCGCTTAGCCTTACTGGGCGGCTTGTGCTGATCGCATCCCTGCATCTTCAGCAAGTTCCCTATTACCTCATCGCAACAGCAATGCTGTCCCGTTGGACTGTGCTTCCGCTGAGCTACTTCCTGCCGTCAGCCCGATCTGAGACTGACCTGCAACCCAATGGTCAGGGCGCCCGCATCGCTCGAATCACCTCAGCCGGGACCCTCATATTTGGAACAGCGTTCAGCTTCGCTGCAGCGATCACGCTTCTCAAAGTACATGCAATACCCGTGCTCCTGACCGCCATTGCACTCACAGGACTCACTGGGCTCTATTACAAGCGGCGCATCGGAGGCATTACCGGCGACTGTTTTGGGGCAACAATTCAATTAAGCGAACTCGGAATGTATCTCTGTGGAGCGTGGATTTTATGACCGGCCTGCTCTTTATACGTCACGCTGAAACGGACATGGCCGGAACATTTTGCGGGCATTCCGATCCCCCAATCAACGCTGCAGGTCAACAGCAAGTCACACAAATGATCTCAACACTCACGTCCGAAAACTTTGACGAGATTTATAGTAGCGATCTTCGCCGCGCTGTCGACACGGCGAACTTACTATCTCAAACGTTCGCCGCTCCAATAACAACAACCCGCACCCTGCGAGAAATTCATTTCGGCGATTGGGAAGGCCTGCGCTGGGACGAAATTGAACGTCGCGACCCACATTACGCGCATCGATGGATGCAAGCTTTTCCCGATCTTCCCGCGCCAAACGGCGAATCCTTAGCCGCCTTCAAAGACCGCGTGCTTTTGCAAGTAAATCTTCTTTTACCTCTCGCTAAAGCGAAGCGTATCGCCGTTGTCGCCCACGGAGGTGTTATGCGCGAGGTACTCCGCAGCCTTCTTGGACGAAACGACCAACAAGCGTGGGAATCCACCAAGCACTACTGTTCATCGTTCGAGTGCGAAGGGATGATTGTTTCCAGGAGGTCGCGCCAATGAGCGCCAACATGGTAAACATTCGCGAACTAGCCGCATGGGGGCTCGACGACTACGAATACCGTCCCAAAGCATTTGCCTCTGAGAAACTAATTGACGCATCCCGTCGCATCAAGAGTCGTCGTCCTGTTAATCAATTTAACGTTTTGCTCGAAACGCCGGAACTACTCCTTAACCTGCTTGCGTCCCACGCAGGGCGGCCAGATCTCCTCGCGGAAATGTCCGGCTTGTCATGGTCACTCGGCGTCGTTGATCTGCGCTCCCTTATTGCCTTTCAACGCAGACTTTCCTTTCGTCCGGATTTGACTCCACCCACCCTACCGGCAGAGCGGGACTGGCCTGCGCTGGTCGACCTCGCTTTTGGTGCAGCAAGACCAATCAAATACGAACTGACTCATGACCGCTCGACCCGAACATTGATCCTGCGCTCCAGTAATCCTGACCTGCACATAGCCACGACCAACGACCCCGCATTCCCTCTGAGCATACGCACGTCGGGACCATTCTTTGAGGTAGGATGCTTTCGCGATCGTTGGTTTCTACGCGACGGCTATCATCGTGCATACGCACTTTTGCGTGCGGGGATATATGAGGTGCCCGCGGTAATCGTCCAAACTTCAACTATGGAAGAACTCGGAGCATCCCAGCCGTGGTTCTTTTCGGAAGAGGTTCTCTTCTCGAATCATCCACCGCGCCTGGTGGACTTTCTGGAGGATGACCTTGTTCTCGAATACGCAAGGCCAGCCCTCATCAAAACGCTCCGTATCACCATGGAAGAAACACTCGCACCAGCAACCTTTACAGGAGAACCCTCATGAGCATCGCAACTAAACGTGGCGACGGCGGCCAAACCGGCCTAGCCGGCGGCATTCGTGTTTCCAAAGCTGACCTTCGTGTCGAGTCTTACGGCTCGGTGGACGAACTAAATACCGTCTTGGGCTTCGCACGCAGCATCTGTCAGAACAAGGAGATTGCCGAGTGGACTGAAACCATCCAGCGCACACTCTTTCGCGTCGGCTCGGCCCTGGCCACTCCACCTGAAAGTAAAAAGCAGCCGCCTTTGGTTTCTACAGAAGACATCGATATGCTCACTGACCTGGTTCACAAAATCGAAGCAACCGAGGGCATTCTCTCTGACTGGTCCTTGCCCGGCGCTCACACCGAGTCGGCAGCCTATGAAGTAGCACGAACAGTTTGCCGCCGCGCGGAACGCGCCGCCGTCCGCTTCATTGAAAACGGTGGAGAGGTGCAGCCGACGGTCCTTCCGTACCTCAATCGCCTTTCCGACCTAATCTGGCTCTTCGGACGCCTCATCGAGTTCAACGCCGGCATCGAGTCGCGCTTGCGTCCAGAATCCAAAGGTGGTCCCAAATGGTCGAGAGCCTGGTAATGCCCCACAGCACAGCCTTCAGCGAATTGGAGCGAGCCGCGGTCTATCGCGCCATAGCCGAACGCCGCGACGTTCGCCACGGGTTCGTCGATCGCCCTCTTCCTGAAGAGCTCCTGCAACGGTTACTAGCAGCCGCGCACTGTGCCCCATCCGTGGGGCTCATGCAACCATCACGTTTTATCGTGATTCGAGACCTTGAAATACGCACCACTGTGCATAACCTTTTCAAGGAGGCGAGCACCGTTGCGGCTGCTACCTACGAAGGGACTCGAAGCGAGCAATACATAGCCCTTAAGCTCGAAGGCATCCTCGAAGCTCCCCAAAACATCTGCATCGTCTGCGACACCCAGAGCGAACGTGGTCATCAACTGGGCCGCCACACCATGCCGGAGACCGCCGCATACTCAACCGTGTGCGCTGTGCAGAACCTCTGGCTTGCTGCTCGCTCCGAAGGAGTAGGTGTTGGATGGGTAAGCATCCTCGATCCCATTCGCCTACGAGCCGCACTCAAGATTCCTGACCATATCCTTCCCGTCGCCTACCTTTGTATCGGCTATGTCAACCACTTCGCCTCGGCGCCTGAACTTGAACGAGCAGGCTGGGAGAAGCGAGTGCCACTCGAGAACGCCATCTGTTATGACTACTATAGCGAAGGTCCGAAACCGTGAGAGCCCGCGCCATCATGGTTCTGGGGACAAGCTCACATGTCGGCAAATCGTTGCTGACTGCGGCACTCTGCCGTATCTTTGCGCAGGCGGGCTACAGAGTGGCTCCGTTTAAATCACAGAACATGTCCCTCAACTCAGCCGTAACCCCGGACGGACTGGAGATTGGCCGCGCACAAGCGCTACAGGCAGAGGCCGCCGGCGTCCCTCCATCGGTACACATGAACCCGATCCTTCTAAAGCCCTCCGGAGATATGACCTCTCAGGTCATTGTGCGAGGAAAAATATGGGGCAAGCTGACGGCAGCCGACTATCACCTTCGCCGTGTCGACGAACTCTTGCCCGTCATCCGCGAAAGTTATGAAACACTCGCTTCACAAAATGACATTATCATCCTCGAAGGCGCAGGATCACCCGCAGAAATCAATCTGAAGCAACATGACATCGTAAACATGCGGATGGCCGAGTTAGCCGACGCCGTGTGTCTCCTGGTCGGAGATATCGATCGCGGAGGGGTCTTCGCGTCCCTGCTGGGTACAGTCGAACTGCTCGATCCTCACGAACAGAATCGTATCCGCGGATTTCTTATCAACAAGTTTCGCGGCGACATCCAGCTCCTTGAGCCCGGCGTTCGCATGATCGAGGACCGCCTCGGCAAGCCTTGTCTTGGTGTAGTTCCACACCTTCATCAACTTATGCTCGACGAGGAAGACAGCCTGGGCCTTCCGCCTCAACACGCAGGAGACGATTCTTCATGGACGCCCGTCAACGATCCCTCGCGCCCTTTGCGCATCGCTGTCATAGCACTTCCATCGTTCTCGAACTTCACGGACTTCGACGCTCTACGAGCGGAACCATCCATTTCAATCCATCTGTGCCGTACTTCCGCGTGCATCACCCATGCCGATGTCATCATCATCCCAGGCAGCAAACAGACCGCTGATGATCTTCTCTGGATGCGCTCTATCGGTTTGGATATTGCTGTAGTCCATCATGCGGCAAAAGGTCTTGTTATCGGCATCTGCGGAGGCATGCAGATTCTCGGACAGGACATCGTCGACCCCTCGCGCATGGAACATGCAAAGACTGTCTCCGGCCTGGGTCTACTCTCGATTCACACAATCATGCAATCCCAAAAAGTGACACGCCTCACTTCCGGCCACCTGATAGCTCCATCACTCTTCCGCCAACCGCTGTCGTCGTCGCACGTAAGTGGTTACGAAATCCACATTGGCGAAACACACTATCTGGATGGAGCCCAACCTTTTGCCAAAATCCACGGCAACGCCGCCCATCAAACACTTCTTGACGGTTGCATCACATCCAACGGGCAAGTCTTCGGAAGCTACCTTCATGGTCTCTTTGATGACGATAGTTTTCGTCACGCATTCCTTACTGCAGCCCGTGCCTTCTACGAGCTTGCTCCGCCGGCGCAATGTAACAACTGGAAAGAAAACCGCGAAGCCTCTTTGAATCGATTGGCTGATGCAGTCCGATCATCACTCGACATGCCACAAATCTTCTCTTGGCTCGGGCTCACATATCAACCCGGCTTCGACAGAAAGGAATGATGATTATGAATCGCAGTGTTCTTCTGCCTGCTGCTTTTATCGTCGATCAAATCGCTGGCGATCCCGAGTGGTTTCCACATCCCGTGCGTATCATCGGATCAGCAATCTCTCGGGGTGAGGCTACGCTTCGTCGTCCAAATCAAGATGCTGTAACAGAGTTCGCATCTGGGGCCTTCCTCACCGCCTTCATCGTTGGCGCTTCCTACTGGGCGACTTCGGCGATTCTTCGATCCACCAGAAGATACTCCGGCTTCCTCGGAGACATCGCTGAACTATCACTGGCCTGGACATGTCTCGCCGCTCGGAATCTTGAACAGGAAGCCACTGCCGTCACCGAAGCTCTTGACCACGAAGATCTAATACTGGCTCGAAAACGTCTTTCCCGAATTGTCGGCCGCGATACAGCCAATCTAGATGAGAACGAAATCAGTCGTGCTGTTATCGAAACGGTAGCAGAGAGCACCTCTGACGGCGTCATAGCACCGTTGTTCTACATGGCTGTTGGCGGCGTTCCGCTAGCGATGGCCTACAAAGCCGTCAATACTCTGGACTCCATGATCGGGCACGCGGATAGGAACTACTTCTACTTCGGAAAGGCCGCAGCTAGGCTGGACGACGCGGCCAACTATCTGCCGTCACGCATCTCTGCCCTCGCCATCATTGCAGCAGGCCAATTCATACAACAGTCGGACCAAGAAGCAGCATGGCAGATATGGCGGCGTGACGCGGCAAATCACAAAAGTCCTAACGCAGGCCAACCGGAAAGCGCCATCGCCGGTGCACTGCATGTTTCACTTGGTGGCGAAAACACTTATTCCGGAGAAGTGATTTCCGCACAGCGCATCGGGCAGGAGTTTCCTCGTGCGACAAAGGAGAAAGCGATCCAGTCCATTAATATTGCTTCCGTCGCATCGCTGATCGGTACTGCTTTTGGGGCACTCTTGGTGACCTTCGCGCAAAGCAGGAGGCGCTGCTGATATGACGAAGGTCGATTCATACCCACTACATGGGGGCCAACTTCATCACATCGCGGAACGCTTCAGCATCGCAACGTCGCTACTTCTCGACTTCAGCGCAAACATTAACCCGGATGGGCCACCACCCGCTGTAATCACCACATTACGCTCATGTCTGAACGATCTATCAACCCTGACGCACTACCCGGATCTACTGGAGACGCAATTAAAGCGCGCCATTGCCACCTACGCGTGCGTCGATCCACAAAACATAATCGTTGCCAATGGCTTCGTCCCTTTGCTAGAAGCAACGCTGCGGACACTCAACATTCGAAGCTGCAACCTTCCGATGCCTGCGTTTATCGAATATCGAAAAACGTTGTTGCGTGCCGGAGTCTCAATAGAACCATACTTTCTGAGCGCAGAATCCTCTTTCAACTACAACGCTGCAGATATCCTTGCCGGCAAGCATAATGCCATTTTGCTCGCGAATCCACAGAATCCTTCAGGCGTCTGTCACGATATTGCACATGTGAGAGACATCGTTGCCAAGGCATCGGAAAAGGACACCTTCGTCCTTCTCGACGAAGCCTTCATCGACTACGTTCCGCATAACTCCCTGAGTGCTGCAACGGAGGAATTCTTAAACCTGATCGTCTTCCGTTCGGTGACAAAATTTTACGGAATCCCCGGACTACGAGTAGCATACGCAGTTACCAATCCCGCCCTGGCTTCGTCGATCAATGAAAGTCTTCCACCGTGGTCGATCACCACGCTAGCATCTCGCGCAGTGGCTACAGCCCTGGAAGATCATCCTTATGCTGATCGGGCGAGACGCGAAAATCTGCATCGGAGAAATACCCTCAAAAAAGACCTCGAATCCTTGGATCTCGTAGTCTATCCGTCGGACGCAAACTTCCTTCTTTTCGCTCTCACACCGGTTATCGATCCAGACCGTTTTTGGGAACGCACGATCGTCGATCATCACATCGTTCTGCGCAACTGCGCGAACTATGAAGGCCTCGCAACCGGTCACTTCCGAGCGGCCGTAAGAACCTCCGAAGACAACGTCAGGCTTTACAGAGCCCTGAAGGAAACTCTCTCCCTATAGGTGCAGCGATCTCAGCCTACATTCGTCCAATCCAGGATCACTTTACCCGTCTGACCTGAGATCATTGCATCAAAACCTCTCTGGAAGTCGTCGTAAGCGAATTGGTGCGTAATCACTGGCGAAATATCGACACCTGATTCAAGCATCACCGTCATCTTGTACCAGGTCTCGTACATCTCACGTCCATAGATTCCTTTTATCGTGAGCATATTGAAGATCACCTGTCGCCAGTCGATCGACATTTCCTTAGCCGGAATACCAAGCATAGCGATCTTGCCGCCATGGCTCATGCTGGCGATCATGTCACGCAGCGCTTGCGGATTACCGGACATCTCCAGCCCCACATCAAATCCTTCTTGCATACCCAACTGCTTCTCGACCTCGTCTAACGACGTCTCCATAGGATTTACCGCTAGCGTTGCACCCATCTTCCGCGCGAGTTCCAACCGAAACGGATTCATATCAGTTACCACCACATGCCGGGCGCCCGCATGCCGCACCACCGGAATCGCCATGATACCGATCGGCCCCGCTCCGGTAATCAGCACATCTTCCCCCAGAACTGGAAACGAAAGCGCAGTATGCACGGCATTGCCGAACGGATCAAAAATCGCAGCCACTTCCTGGTTTATCTTCGGATCGTGCCGCCAGATATTCGTCATTGGTAATGCGATGAACTCTGCAAACGCACCGGGACGGTTCACACCAACGCCCAGCGTATGCGCACAGAGATGCCTTCTCCCTGCCAGGCAGTTGCGACAGCGGCCGCACACCACATGCCCCTCACCGCTAACGATATCCCCAACATGAAAGTCGTTTACGTTGGAGCCGATATCAACAATTTCTCCAACAAATTCGTGGCCGATTGCCATCGGCACAGGAATCGTGCGTTGCGCCCATTCATCCCACTGATAAATGTGAACATCCGTGCCACAAATACCCGTATAACGAACGCGAATCATCACATCGTTGATACCAATGTTTGGTTCCGCAATATCCTCCAACCATAGGCCGCGTTCTGCCCGGCTCTTCACCAATGCTTTCAATGCTCTACTCCAGTCCAAAGATGCTTCAATATCGCGCCTGCGCTGACATCTCTTCGATCCTTATGATCGCACCAAAGATGTCATGCGGTCATATCATGGTTATTCTCCTGCATGGAAGCGGAAGCGTCATTCCTCCTGCTGCAATCACGGCACCTCCACAAAAAGAAATGCCAGCCACGATCTCGCGTGGCTGGCATTCACTCTTGACGCAATTTAATACGTGATTTTCAAACCAAACTGAACAATACGCGGCTCGAACGTACTTGTAATTTGCCCGCCACTCGTGGGTATGCCTGTTGGTGGCGTGATGCTGCTGACGGGGATAGTTCCACCAGTACCTGCAGCCGCTGTCGTCGTTCCTTGCGTTCCGGAAATGGTGCCGGGAAGATAAAGATTCGTGTGATTGAAAACGTTATAAAACTCCGCACGAAACTCAACCTTCAAAGCTTCAATGGGAGTACTGAACTTTTTGTTGAGCGCAAGATCGCTTTGATAAAAAGCAGGCGTTCGGCCGGGATTCCGGCTCGCATTTCCAAATGGACTCAGCACAGCGCCGTTGATGTCCTTAATCGGAGGCAGAAGAAAAGCGTTGAAGTTGATGTAGTTTACATATCCCGTATTGGCCGCTCTGTTAGAGCGGCCTTGCGTGACTGCTTGTCCCGGCACACGATCCGGACGATACTCATTTGCGCCACGGTAAGTCGCCGAGATTTGCGGCGAAACCGCCTGCGCCGAGTTAGGCGTGTACGTTATGTTGAACGGCGTGCCCGCCTGCGCTGTATTGATCAGGCTGACCTGCCATCCTCCGAGAACGCTATCCACCACTCCGTTCGCGCTAGTCATGAACTGGCGCCCTTTACCGAACGGCAGTTCATATACAAGGCTCGTGACATTGATGATAGGCGTGTTGTAATCCGACTGGGCATAGTCCGCGCGAAGGTTGTTTCCATCCTGCGGTGAAGGTGTATTGCCCTCAAGCGAGGCGCTGGCATTGTCCAGCGAGTGCTCCCAGGTGAAGGAGTTCAACAGGGTCAACCCGCCAACCATCCGCTGCTCGTAGCGCACCTGCAGCGCATTGTAGTTGGACATGAACTCATTCAGAGCTTCCGTGATATCCGAAGGCCAGTTCGCATAAGCACGCGCGAACCCAAGCGACGGATTCTTCTGGTTCCCATTGATGAAACCCTGCAGCTTCACACCGTGGTTGCCCACATAAGCTACGTCAATCAGGCTGTTCTTGGCCAGCTGTTGCTGCATGCTGACAAAGTAGCTTTCCACATAGCTGTCCCGCGTGTTCTTCGGGATGTATGTGATGTTATCCGTGGCCGGGTTGAAGGCCGTCACCAGACCGCTCGGAAATCCTTGGTCTTCGGTCGCATAGCAACTTGGGGTGGTTGCCCCTACGGCAATGATCTGCGCGGGCAGGGGCGAAGCGCAATGGAGGTTGGTGGCGGACGGAGCACTCTGGGTTACGCTGGCAAACTGCGCCTGTGGTGCGTTTATGGCAAGGATGTCCCCGGAACCCGCGCGCGTGTAGTGTACATAGCTCATACCGAAGCCGCCCCGCAAGGCCAGCTTCGGTGTTGCGGCCAATGCAAATCCCACGCGAGGAGCAAAGTCTGCGAAGTCCGGTTGAACCAGCGTGTGACCATAAACGCCGCTGCCGGAGTAAGGAGTGATGCCCGTCTGCGCTACAGCTCCCGGCGTAATCGTGAGTACTGTCTGCGATGCCGGATCAAAGTTCGAAATGTAGTTCTTCTGCTCGGAGTAAGGCGACCCATACTCCCAGCGCAGGCCGAGGTTCAGCGTCAGTGCTGAGTTCACCTTCCAGTCATCCTGCGCATAAACACTATCCAGTGTTTGACGAAGATGCGCGACGAAGTAGTTCGCCAGCGAATAGGCACTCGTCGTTCCGAACAGGAAATCCGCCCAGTATGTATCGGAAACGGTTGACCCACCGCCGTTACTGTACCCGCCTCCGTAAGTGAAGGAGCCATACAGCGGGTTGTTGTCGTTCACCGCCATCCACACATGCTCATACTCATAGCCGAACTTCAGCGAGTGCGCACCATGTACCCATGTGTAATTCACCTTCGGATCGAGCAGCGAAGGATTTTGCCACTGCGGGTTCGTGCTCTGCCTCCCAAAGCCCGTAAATCCACTGATGCCTATTGAAGGAAGTCCGCCCGAAACCACCGGATTGTTCGGCAACCCGGGAATCGTAATCGCATTGTCGCCGATCGAAAACGAGTACTTGCCGGCCTTGGTCTTCGACAAACCGATACGAGCATCCAGCACCTTCGTCGATCCGAACAGATGCGTATACCCCGCCGCAATCTGTTCATCAAGAAGCCGAATCTGTCCATTCGTCTGCCCATCAAGCGGCAGCGGAATCGTAGGATAGTTCTTACCATCTTCCTTACGGTCGCTCACACGCAGAAACCAAGAACTCGCTACACTCTGCTGGTAATCGAACCGCAGATCGCCCTTGTCGGCATTGTCGGTGAAGGGCACCTCCACCGCATAGTCGTTTGAAGCTAGACCCGTCGTTGTCAAACCCGCGACCGGTAGTCCCGGGATCTGCTTGAAGTATGTCAGAATCTGCTGCGATGTCGGATTGATCGCACTGGTCGGTATCTGTGTGCCAGCCGCATACGTCGCACCGGTAAGTGGATTCTTCACCGGAACCACCAAAATTCCGTTAATCTCATTCTGGGTCGGCAGTGTGAGCACGCTCAAGGGCTTCAGCACCTGACGAAAGCCTTCATAGTCCAGGAAGAAGAACAGCTTGTCCTTCTTGATCGGTCCGCCGAAGTTAATGCCGTACTGGTTGCGGTTGAACACAGGTTTCTGGAATGGCGTTGTAATCCCTGTACCACCTACCAGCGTCGGCTTGAAGAATCCAGCCGCATTCAGATCCGTGTTCCTAATAAACTCATAGATCGTGCCATGGAAGTTGTTCGTTCCGCTCTGTGAGGCCACGTTGATCGTTGCGCCCGACGACCTCCCATACTCAGCGCTCTCGTTATTCGTCACAACGCTGAACTGCGCCACTGAATCCGGTGGAACGGCAATGATCTGGTTGTCGAATCCTTGGTTGCTCTCGCCGTAGGCATTGTTGTCCATGCCATCGAGCAAGAAGTTGTTGAACATACTGCGCTGGCCATTAACGTTGTAAGAACCCGCACGCACCAGGCTGCTGATCGAGCTCGTCGTCGCCGCCGTCGGCGCCTGCCGCACACCAGTCACCAGCCCCAGCAAATCCGAGTAGTTCCTGCTCACCAGCGGCAGCGCTTCACTCTGATAGTTTGTAATCGTCTGGTCGCGCTGGCTCGACTCCGTCTCAACCTGCAGCGCAACGCCGTTCACCTCAACCGTCGTGTTTGATCCACTCACGCCCAGCGAAAGATCGATGCGCTGCCGTCCGCCAACCGAAATCGTAATGTTCTCCGCAACCGCAATAGCAAAGCCCGCCGCACTCGCTGAAATCTTATAGACACCCGTACGCAGCGACGGCACTTCATAGTCGCCCGCCGAGTTCGTCGTCACCGTACTCGAAACGCCTGTCGCGTTGTTGGTAATCGTTACCGTGGATCCCGGCACGACCGCCCCGGTCGAGTCATGGATGGTCCCCACAAGACTTCCATTTTCGTACTGCGCCATCGCGAAGCTGCCGGCGAACATGAGCAGCAGCCCCATCAAAACGCGTATCCATACAGCATTTCGGCTTGACCGGCTGTCTTGCCCACCTAATATCTCTTGCTCTGGTCCTGCATTCCTATCAATCGACATTGCGCACCTGCTTCCAAAGAGTTGATTTCCGTACTCCGACCCCTGCGCGATCCCTTCCTATCTGGAAAGCAAAAATGGGCCTTGAACGGTGCCAACACTACGCTGCGTATATGAACCGGTAAATAAAATAGTCTTCCGTAATACCCCATTCTCGATATATTTATGGGACGTTGATTGACAGCATTTTTATAAACCCAGTCATCAAATGCCGCTCGGTCCTCCCCTTGACACGCCTACTAACCGGACGATATGGTTCGACCTTCCGTAACCGCTGACTTTAGGCGTATTTTCAAATCAACCGCAACCACACCAAACCATCTACATCACCCGAGCAAGAAAGTCTCGCACCAGGAGTAGTCGTCTCATGTCCGGAAGAACGAAAAGAGCCACCGGGAAAGCCATCCTCGCCGACAGCCAGTTTCTCGTTCCCTTCGTCGTCCTGCTGGCCGGCATCGTTCTTCTGGTCGTCCTGCACTAACGCAAACGGAGCAACGCATGGCAACCCTGGCCCCTGTTGGCAAACAAAAAAACCTCTCTTTGCACGCCCTCGGCGTCATCTGCGGCCTCACCGCCGGCGTCTGGCTAGGAGCCGCCGAAGCTCCCACCAAGCTCGTTAACGCCGGCTTCTCGCCCTTCGCCATCTCGCTTTGCATGGTCGCCGGTGTCTTCACCGCACGTTGGACCTTCCCTACCCTCCTCAAGGGCACCACCTACGTCTTCGCCGACCTCGCCGAAAAGAAGCACCTCATCGTCTGGGCCTTACTGGCCGGGGCCCTTTGGGCCGTCGCCAACACGCTCACCGTCTTCGCCATTCGCGACGTCGGCCTCGCTGTCGCCTTCCCCATGTGGAACGCCAACTCCCTTATCGGTTTGCTCTGGGGCCGCGTCCTGTTCAACGAGCTCAAAGGGGCCAGCCCCGGCAACATCACCAAGGTCGTCCTCGGCGCCATCCTCATTGTCATCGCCGCCGTCATGCTCGGCTTCAGCACCATTCATGGCGGAGCTATTGGCCAGCACGCCTTTCGTGGCATCATCGCCGCCCTCGGCGCCAGCCTCATGTGGGGAACCATGTATGTCCCCTACCGCAAGGCTTACATCAGTGGTATGAACCCCCTTTCCTTCGTCACTGCCTTCACCGTCGGCGAGCTCGGCACCGTCCTTGCCCTCACGCTCGCACTCGATGGCGGCATTCACTCCTCTGCTTTCCAACTCCTCCACATGCCGGGCGTTCTCTTCTGGCTCTTCCTAGGCGGCTTCGTCTGGGTCATCGGGGACCTCTTTCAACAGTTTGCGGCCAAGTATCTAGGCATCGGTCGCGGCATTCCGCTCTCTAACACCAACCAGCTCTGGGGACTCGCCTGGGGAGCCCTCGTCTTCGGCGAGCTCGCCACTGCCGACCACCAACACATCCTCCTCGTTCTCGGAGGCTCGCTCTTCATGATCCTCGGCGCTCTCGCCATCAGCACCGCCGTAGCCTCCGCCAAGGAGCACACTTCCACCAACGAAGCCGTGCTTCGCGAGTGCGACCGCTACGGACTCGACTACAACCGCACCATCCTCGCCCAGGCTGGCGACGAGTTCTCCGGCCGCGACGAAAAGCGCCGCTGGTGGGATTACGCCATCGTTCTCGCCGCCACTGCCGTCTTCGTCGTCCTCGGTGTCCGCGCGGTCGTTCCCCCGCTTGCCATGAATCTCCGCTGGGTCGCCATCCTCGGCATCATCCTCGCCGTAAGCCTCGTCGGCGGCGGCCTTAGCCTGTATCGCCGAACGCGATTCAGCTAACCCAGCTCGTTAGCCAACTCAAATCGCGTTCGCGCTAAAGTAGAATGAGCGTACCCTGAAACTCACCTCAACTTCGTCCCGTCTGGAGATGCATGGCTGTTCGTCTTAAAGACATCGCACGCGATCTCGGTGTCTCCGTCGTCACCGTCTCTAAGGTCCTTCGCGGCAACGCCGATATCGGGGAAGAAACCCGCAAGCGCGTCCTCAAGCGCATGAAGGAGCTGAATTATCAGCCCAACATGATGGCTCGCGGCCTGGCCAGCGGAAAGACCTTCACCGTCGGACTCATCGTCCCCGACCTCGTACATTCCTTCTTCGCTGAGTTCGCTAAATCCCTCGGCGGCGTCCTCCGCACCCGTCAGAATGCCCTGCTTCTTGCTTCCTCGGAAGAAGATCCCGAAGTCGAGCTCCAGGAGATCCGCACCCTACTCAGCCGAGGTGTCGACGTCCTCATCATCGCCTCCTGCCAGGCCAACCTCCGCAACTTCTACGAGCTCGGCGACAAGCGCACTCCCTACCTCCTCTTCGACCGCAACTTCGCACATCTCGCCGCGCACTTCGTCGGCTCAGACGACGTGCAGGTCGGCGAGATCGCCACCCAGCACCTCATCGATCTCGGCCGCAAGCGAATCGCCCACATCGGCGGCAAAGGCACGAGCCCAGCGTTTGACCGCCTCCGCGGCTATCGCAACGCCCTCCACGCCAACAATCTTCCCTCACCCAACAACTACGCCGTCGCCTACGAAAAGACCGAAGAGTCCGGCGACACCATCGGTTTCCAGGCCATGCAACAGCTCCTCCAACTCTCACCCCCTCCTGACGCCGTTTTCTGCTACAACGACCTCACCGCTATCGGCGCCATCGACGCCACACTGCAAGCCGGCCTGCGTGTCCCCGAAGATATCGCCTTCATCGGCTGCGGCAATCTCCGCTACGCCAACTACCTCCGCATCCCCTTGAGTTCCGTCGATCACAACACCACCGAGCTGGGCCGCCTCGCCGGCGAGTTCGCCCTCGAGCTCTCTACAGACCCCGAACAATCCCCTAGGAGCATCCTCACCCCATCCCATGTAGTCGCCCGCACCTCCTCCATCGGCCCAACGCCGAACGATCCCGCAAAGTAGCCTCCCGCGCCTTAAGTTATCCCGCATTCATCTTTGGCCTGTCATTCTCCTTATGGCCTGTCATCTCTTTGTATGATTGCCATCTGAAGTGCAGCGAAGGATCTGCTGTTCGCCCGTGCAGCCCCCGGCTCACAACGGAGCCGCGCCAACCGATCGCAGGAGAGCCATGACCCTCACCAAGACCTGCCGCCTTCTGCTCACCCTCACCCTAACCACCCTCACCCACGCCCAATCCCCACCCCCCCTTGCACCCCTGATCCTCGCCACCCAGGGCAGTTTCTTCGTCGGCGGCCACGACATCCACTCCGACACCCTTTCTACCCTCCCGCGTTACATCCCCGACGGAACTATCACTGTCGACCAGATGTACGTCCACTACCAGATCCCAGCCACAAAGCTCCATCGTTTGCCCATCACCTTCATCCACGGCTGCTGCCTCACCGGCAAAACCTGGGAAACCACTCCCGACGGCCGCATGGGCTGGGACGAGTACTTCCTCCGCCAGGGATTCCCTGTCTACGTCGTCGATCAAGCCGACCGCGGCCGCTCCTCACTCAACCCCTCCACCATCAACGCCGTAAAGTCCGGCAAACTCCCCACCTCACAGCTCCCAGACCTCTTTTTCGTCGGCCACGAAGCCGCCTGGCAGGTCTTCCGCTTCGGTCTCGATTACCCGCAGCTCTTCCCGGGCCTTCAGTTCCCCATCGAGGCCCAGGCTGAGTTTTGGAAGCAAATGGTTCCCGATTGGTCTCCATCCTTGCCCGATCCCAACCCCACCATCGCCGATCTCTCCGAACTCGCTCTCCGCCTCAACGGCACCATCTTCATCAGCCACTCCCAATCCGGCATCTTTCCGTTCCAAACTGCCGCAGTCAGCACCCAGGGCATCGCCGGCATCATCGCCCTTGAACCTGGCTCCTGTCCCGACGCCAAAGCCAACATGAAGCCGTTTCTCCACATCCCAATCCTCATCCTCTTTGGCGACAACGTAGAAACATCGCCCCGCTGGGGGCCCCGCCTCAAGGCCTGCCAGGCCTTCATCCAGGCCGCCACCGGCGCCGGCGTCAAAGCCACTCTCGTCCAACTCCCCAACATCGGAATCCAGGGAAACAGCCACATGCTCATGCAGGACAAAAACAACCTGCAGGTAGCCGACTGGCTCATCCACTGGATCGACCACAACATCGCTCCTCGATAGCCGCACGATGCGGGTGCCCCCGATCTCTCGCACTTGGAGATCGGGGTCTACATACCGCGCATACTCTTCCGGGACTTCCAATTTCTATTTTTCGACTTACGACACCGCTTAGGTACATTCACCGCATAATTCACAAATCTCCTTGCCAATTCTGTATTCGTGCCCTTATATTTGTCCTACGTTAGCGGTAACGCAACTATCTGCTCTTCCGGAGGATTCCCACAATGGCAACTCAAGCGACCTTGACTGACGCTCCCTTGAAAGACATGGACGAATGGGACGATTTCCTTACCGGCCGCTATCAGGAAGGCAAGAGCGAAGATCAGTTCCGCCAATACGACGCAACCGCAACCCCCGGCGTAGCCGAGTTCTACCGTCTCAACCACCAGTTCCAGACCTACGATTACGTTATGGCCAAGGAGAAGGAGTACTTCTCTCTCAACAAGGGCATGAAGAGCATCTGGGAAGCCGCCGAGTTCCTCAACACTCTCGTCGATGACAGCGATCCCGACACCGACCTCACCCAGATCGAGCACCTCCTCCAGACCTCGGAAGCCATCCGCAAAGACGGCCATCCCCGCTGGTTCGTCCTCACCGGTTTCATCCACGACCTGGGCAAGGTCCTCTGCCTCTGGGGCGAACCCCAGTGGGGCGTCGTCGGCGACACCTTCCCCGTAGGCTGCGCCTATTCCAAGGACATCGTCTTCCCCGAGTACTTCGCCGCTAACCAGGATCTCAACAACCCGGCATACAACACCAAGTACGGCATCTACGAGCCCAACTGCGGCCTCGAGAATGTTCATCTCTCCTTCGGACACGACGGCTACATCGGCGAAGTGATGAAAAACTACATGCCGCAGCCTTCCCTCTATATGCTCCGCTACCACTCCTTCTACGCAGCCCACCGCCACGGAGCCTACCGCCACCTCATGAGCGACCACGACGTCGAAATGCTCGATTGGGTCAACAAGTTCAACGTGTACGACCTCTACTCCAAGGGACACACCAAGCCCAACCTCAAGGAGCTGAAGCCCTACTACGATGATCTCTTCGCCGAGTTCTTCCCCGAAAAGATCGCCTGGTAACTCGATTAGCCGCAATCACAAAGACCCTGGCCGCGAAAGCACCAGGGCCTTTGTACTTTGGGAAACGCATTCCAGAATCTTCTGCGAATCCCTCAAACCTCGAAAGGCCCCTGCCCTTCAGGCCGCCAAAAAGCAAACGGCATCTCCTTCCAGGAGATGCCGTCCTTGCGATGATCGGAGCCCTCAGCGGTCTTGGTTAGAAGATCACCTTGGCACCGAATTGGAAGACGCGCGGTAGACCGGTAGTGCCCGTCCCCGAAACGCCGGCGGCGGTTGTGGTTACCTGGCCCACAGTGCTGGAGTTAATTGCCGAAGTGGGATTGGCAAAGTTGGGGTGATTGAAGAGATTGAAGCCCTCTGCACGGAACTGGCCATGAACACGCTTCTCAGGAAACAACTCTTTGAAGATAGAACCATCCAGTTCCTCATATCCAGGTCCGAAGATATTGTTCCTGTGTGCGTTACCGAACGTTCCAGCCGCTGCCGGCTGGAACGCAGCTGTGTTGAAGTACTCCTTATGGAAGGAAACACCAGATGGACGTTGGGGAGTTTGTCCTGGGACGACATCGGCATAGTCATTCCCAACGCCGGAGAGCGAACGATCCGTGCCGCTGGTCACTGTAAACGGCAACCCTGTCTGTGACTGGATAATCGCGTTTGCCTGCCAGCCGTTCACAAAAGCACTAGCAAGATGATTCACGTTGAACTTCGGCAAAATGTAGTTGGCAGATATATTCGCACGGATCTTCTGATCGAAGTCAGCAGGTCCCCGCGAGGCATTGAAATTGAATGGGTTTGCCGGACCAGTGCTACCTTCCGTGCCGCTGGAACTATTGTCGATCGTCTTGGACCAAACAACGTTCCCCAACAGCGATAGACCCCGTGAAACGCGATGTGTCACCGTCGCTTGCAACGAGTTATAAATCGCATACTCATACGAGTCTGCCAATTCAACCGCGCCCAGACCCGGAAAAAGCCGACGAGAGTTCTCGTTGCCCGTCGTGCAGGTTGTGCACGTCGAGTTGTTAAAGTTTGGGCACGGAGCACCTGCAGCGCAGACCGCAGGGTTGAACTGACGTGATCCCATTATGTGCAATGCGTGGTTTCCGACATACGCGACGGCGAGGTTATAGTTGCCCGGGAGCTTTTGTTCCACCGTCAGGTTGTAGTCCTGCGTATAAGCAATCTTTGCCGCTGGATTGAGAACACCTCCGGATACCGGCAACAGAAAAGAATAAGTCGAGAACTGACTGGTATTCACATGAGCTCGTGGGAAAGGATCGCCACCGGTATAGCCCGGAGCAGCGTAAATGTTGTCCCATGTGTTGGCCGGCGCGGAAATGTTCAGATAAAGATCAATCGGCTGGGTGGCGTCGGTGCGTTGATAGAGCAGGCCTTCCGGGAAGCCATAAAAGATGCCATAGGCGCCGCGAACAACCGTCTCGCCACGTCCCAATACGTTATAGGCAAATCCAAGTCGAGGAGCGAAGTCTTTGTAGTTGTTGTGGAAGATAGAGGTCGTGACACCCGTATCACCATTGAAGACAAGGCCAACAGGAGCATTTGGAGCAATCTTGGATTGGATACCAGCTTCAAATCCAACGAGAGTATTGTTCTTGTCGACCGGAGGGAGCCATGGGTCCCAACGAACTCCACCGTTGATGGTTAGATCGCGGTTGACCTTCCAATCATCTTGAACGAAGACAGAAGGTCTATTTTCGCGAAGGTAGAACTTGCGGCCGTTGTCCTGGTAGAACTGCGAATCGAGACCGAAGTAGAAGTCGGCGAGGGCACTTCCGCCGGAGCCGCTTGCGGAAGCTGTGCGCGAACCATTGAAAGTGTTATCGCCGGGTGTGTAAGAGTAATCGACAGCGTTGATATCGCTGCGCTCATAGCTGGCGCCGAAGGTAAGAGTGTGATGGCCTATGAGTTTGACCCCTTGCCCTTTGTACTCATACGTGGTGGGATCCTGCGTAAGAGCGCCGCCCGAAAAGATGTTGACGAAGCCGGAGATGTTGGAGCGGATGCCCGGAAAGATAGGCACATTGGTACCTAGAGCTACGTTCGATCCGAGGTTCTGGAGTGACTTCAGACCTGGAGCTTCAGGTATCTGGGTGCGGGCGAAACGCCCCGCACTCACATATACCGTAACGGTAAGTGTGTTGCTAAATATCTCCGTGTCGCTGAGAGACAGTGATTGGTTCCGGAAAAAGTTACCCGCATAGAAGCCCAAAGGCGCGGCAAACGGACGTTGGAAGTTGTCCTGATTGTAGAAGTAGCGACCGCTGAAGCGGTTTTTTTCAGAGATCGCATGGTCGATCTTAATGAGATATTGCGTGCTGTCGATGTTCTGATTCTCGAAGGTCGTGTACGCACCGTCGATCGGATCGGCGTTCAGTGGCACTAAGTAATTCTTCGCCACCGCCAGTGACAGAGGATTGATTGCGGTGGGAATAATATTGCCTACATACGCGGCTCCTGTCGCTGGGTTATAAATCTGTTTGCAGGCTGTTGCAGCCAGATTGGCCTCCACAGCATAAGGGCAACTAGTCCCAGAGGATCCAGGCAGCAATGCCGAGAAATTTCCCGTGAGCATTGCGTTCGTGGGGACATAAATGAGCGCAGTGATTGGGCTGGAACGGCGTTGCAAATCTTCCGCGGAAAAGAAGAAGAAGGTCTTATCGCGTCCGTTATAGATATGAGGAATGATGATCGGTCCGCCAACCGTTCCGCCGAACTGATTCAGTTTGAAGGGCGGCTTGACATTGACCCCATTGACCTTGACGGGAGTCCAGTTATTGGCGTTGAGCACTGTATTGCGAATGAACTCGAAGGCATTCCCGTGAAGACTGTTCGTGCCGGAGCGAGTGGAAAGTTGCACCAAAGCGCCGGCACCAGCATAGGCTGAGCTGTAGTTAGTCGCCTGAATGGTGAACTCCTGCAGGCCGTCGGGGCTGGGCAGAATCGGCACCGAATCGAAGAAACGATTCTCGTAGAGTGAGCCATCCATCTGGAAGTTATTTTCTGTAGGGCGCAGACCATTGACCGAGATGCCTGTTTGATCCTGCTGTCCACTTTCCGTACCGGTGGTGGTCAGCACCGCACCCGGTGTGAGAGAGGTTAGTTGAATCGGATTGCGTTGGTTCAGAGGCAGATCCTGCATCTGTTCCTTGTCAACCGTTGTGGCAACTTCAGAAGTGCTGGTCTGCACCTGCTGGGAATCAGTACTCACTTCAATGGATTCAGTTCGCGTGCCGACGGTCAGCTTCAGGTCAAGACCGACTGTTTGACCAGTGAGCAACTGTGTGGCGGAACGCTTCTGCGTTTCGAAGCCCGGCTTTGATATCTCCATGGTATAGCTGCCAATGGCGAGATCCGGAAACGCGAAGTTGCCGCTCGAGTTGGTTTGAGTCGAGCGAGATAATCCCGTCTCCGGGCTCTTGACCGTAACGGTCGCCTCTGGAATTGCAGCGCCCGTCGCATCACTGACCGTTCCCGTGATGCTACCGGTTGATTGTGCGTGCAAATCGTTTGTCACAAGCACTTGCAAGGAGAGTAGGAGCGTAAGAAATAAAAGTCTGCGGATATTGGGGAACATGGAATCCTTTCAGAACAACAGCTTGAAATCGAAAAGCAAACGAACGCATCTTGTGTTGCAGCCGGCCTAAAGGCGTGACTGTTAGGTCAAATCTCCCGGGGTAACAGTCTTTTTGTCCCAATAAGAACGGAGAGCCATCTCAACCGGCATAGTTGCCGAAAGACCGGCTGAAAGCGGCGCATTGAGTTTCACTCCGCTCAAAACAGCATCGACAAAGTTTTTGGTGTGTGCGACTTCCAGTTCTGCTTTGTAGTCCACCGTGACGGGGTCGCCTTCATTAGGGGTCATCACGTAACCGCCGCGGGTGATGCTCAGGTTTCCCTTAGTGCCCTGAAAGAGCACAGCGGGACGGGGATCTTTGATCGACAGGACCGAGGACTCGAAGCTAAGGTTCCACTTCTTGTACTGAATGATGGCGCTTACTGTGTCCGGGTTGGTGAGGTCTCCGGTAAGCACATAGTCGCCTCCCAAAGCGGAGGCCTTCATGGGCTGGTCGTCGTTCATGAGCCACTGCGCCACATCCACCCAATGGGTGAGTATGTCCGCCAGCAGGCCGTTGCCGTAATCGTGATACGAACGCCATGAGCTATAGCGCGAGTACTCATACGGCACCTTCGGCGCCGGGCCAAGGAAGAGGTCCCAGCGAAGATCTGCAGGTTTGGCTTCGGCGGGAATGACTCTGCGCTGCCAGGGAAAGTTGCTCCAGGTAGCTCGAACCATGACGACATCGCCAAGCGTGCCCGTGCCGAGGATTTCGTCTTTGGCCTTCACGTAATGGCTGCCGCTGCGTTGCTGCATGCCGCATTGCAGAACCTTGCCACTGGCTTCGTGAGCTTTGACCAAAGCTTCGCGTTCATGCCAGCGGTGCAATGTAGGTTTTTCGAGATAGATGTTCTTGCCTGCATGCATCGCGTCGCAAGCGGCCTGTACGTGCAGATGGTCCGGTACCGCGATGAAGACATTGTCGATGTCCTTGCGGGCGAGCATGTCACGGTAGTCGACGAAGATCGCGGGATTCGTAAGATGCGCCTTGAACTTATTCTGAAAGTCGGTAAGCTGCTTGCCGTATACGTCGCACAGACCGACAATCCTGACTCGCGGGTCTTGCGTAAAGCCGGCGCCACAGACTACGGTTGCACGACGCCCTGTCCCCATGACGCCGAGGTTCATGCGGTCGTTGGCTCCGGCGATTGCGGCGTAAGAGCGTGCCGTCATGCCGGCCGTTGCCGTCAACACCGTCCCTGTGTACAAAAATTCACGTCTATTCACGATGCAAACGCCTCCTTCATGGCCTTGTAAGCCGGTGCGATGACCACCAAGCCCGTGTGCGAGTGGTCTTCACGTTCTTCTTCGTTCTCGACCCATCCGGTCCAGTTGATCTGCTTTAATGTGTCGGCCACGGCTTGCAGCGGGAACGTGCCTTGACCGAGAGAGACGAGGTGTCCGTCCGCTTTGTAGTCGCGAAGATGGATACCCACGATGCGCTTTGAATGCGCACGGATAAAGTTCTGCACATTCATGCCGCTTCTGTAGGCATGCCCTGCGTCGAGCAGGAAGGAGACGAGCGCCGGGTCCGTGCGGGAGTAGAGTTCCTCCAGTTCGGCCGCGCTCGTGGCTGACTCGTACTCGTTGTGGTATGCGAGGGTTAAGCCGATTCCCCGCGCATACCTGCCGGCAGCATTGAGGCCGTTGATCTTCTGCTGCAACTCGTCAGGGGTGGAAGGAGGAGCACCGCTGAGAATCAGGTGCTTCGCTCCAAGCGATTTGCCACCTTGTGCAATCGGTTCGTAAAGCGCAGCGGGCGCGATGAAGGTTTTGGGGTCGTACCTCGGTGTGGCCAGGAAGATGTGAACCCCGAAGAAGGTGAGTCCCGTGTCCTCGATCTTTTTCCTGGCTTCGGCCGGAGAGGCAAACTGCTCCTGGATATTGGCGAAGCCGCTTTCGAAACCCTGGTAGCCAAGTTGCTTGATCTCGCCAAGGACAGCCATGAAGGTGTCAAAACGTTTTGGATCTATAGGGAAAGCGTTCAATTGCACGCCGAACTTCATCTTTGAGGCCTTGGGTTTCGAAGCAATCGCCGGCGAAAGCCCCATAGCTTCTATAGCCGCCCCGCTGGCTGCCAGTGCGGCCATTTCCAGCACCTCCCTACGTGTATGCAACCTCATATTCCCCCTTGAACGTTCGACACATCGAAACTTGACGGTTTAGTGGTGGCGCGGATTATAGGCACACGTAGGAATTGCCGTCAATCAATTTCAATAGATTGAGTAATTCCTCAACTTTTAGGGCTTTATGGCTAATTCAGGAGCAATGAAAAAATGCCCACGAACTGATTCGTGGGCATTGGAAGATCGTTAGCAGACTGCCGTTCATCCCGCAGCAGGAGCCAACGCCTCTATGCCGAGGCGGAGACAACAAGTTGCGGTGGCTAGAAAGCTCATGTGGGCAACATATCTGAGGAACGGCCTAATTGCAAGCGACCAGAACAACGTGTGTGGGATATGATTCGGGACGCAGGGTTACCGATAACGTTCGGGTTTTTAATCCGCAGGTATTCGAGTGCGTTTACGGTCGAAGCGTTGACAATCGCTTGCAATCGATTTTACGGTGAACCCCACAATTCCAAAGGCAGCGACAGAGGAGTATCAGGATGACGAAGTACCTTGGAGCCTTGGACCAAGGCACCACCAGCACTCGATTTATGGTGTTTGACCGTTCGGGAAACATCGTTGCTTCGGCTCAGAAGGAGCATGAGCAGATTTACCCCAAGCCCGGATGGGTTGAGCATCGGCCGCTTGAAATCTGGCAGCGCACTCTTGAGGTTATCGAAGAAGCTTGCAGTTCGAAAGGGCTTACGGCCCAGGACATCGCCTGCATTGGGATCGCAAACCAGCGTGAAACTACGGTTGTTTGGAATCGTAAGACCGGTGAACCGGTTTACAACGCTCTGGTCTGGCAAGACACCCGCGTTGGCGAGTATGTTGCACAGTTCGCGCTCGAAGGCGGCCAGGATCGCTTTCGCGAGAAAACGGGTCTACCACTTGCGACTTACTTCAGCGGCCTGAAGATTCGCTGGATTCTCGCGAATGTCGAGGGCGCGCGCACCGGTGCGGAACGCGGCGACCTGGTATTCGGGAACGTCGATTCATATCTGCTGTGGAACCTCACGGGCGGGGTCGATGGTGGCGTGCATCTCACGGATGTTACGAATGCCAGCCGTACCCAGTTGATGAATCTCGATACGCTCGATTGGGATTCTGAGTTGTTGGAGATTTTCGATATTCCTCGATCGATGATGCCCTCCATTCGATCAAGTAGCGAAGCGTACGGATTCATGTCCGTCACGGGACTCAGAGGAGTTCCCATCGCCGGCATCCTTGGTGATCAACATGCAGCGCTGGTCGGCCAGACTTGCTTCAAGCCGGGCCAGCTGAAGAACACCTATGGCACGGGCTGTTTTCTGTTGATGAATACGGGCGAAAAGCGCGTTGTTTCGAAGCATGGCCTTCTCACTACGGTGGCCTACCGCTTTGGGAATGAACCGGCAAAGTACGCGCTGGAAGGAAGCATCGCCATTACCGGGGCGCTCGTGCAGTGGGTACGAGACAATCTCGGTCTTATAGGAAGCAGCGGCGAAATTGAGACGCTGGCGAGGACGGTAGACGACAACGGTGGTGTGTACATCGTTCCTGCGTTTTCAGGTCTTTATGCTCCCTACTGGAAAGACACCGCGCGAGGGGTAATCGCAGGCCTGACGCGGTACGTAAATAAGGGCCACATCGCGCGGGCCGTGCTGGAGGCGACAGCGTTTCAAACCAAAGAGGTTGTTGAAGCCATGGAAGCGGACTCCGGCATCGTGCTCGATCAGTTGCGCACGGATGGTGGCATGGTTACGAACGATCTGCTGATGCAGTTCCAGGCAGATCTCCTGGATCGTGATGTCTTGCGGCCCCGGATGCGGGAGACTACGGCGCTCGGAGCTGCTTATGCCGCCGGCCTTGCCTGTGGGTATTACAAGGACACTAGCGACCTGATCGCTAACTGGCATGTGGATACGACGTGGAAACCGAATCTGCCGGAAGCAGATCGCGCGCGGCTTTATGAACAATGGAAGAAGGCAGTGACCAAGTCTTTCGATTGGATGGATGAATAAGACGCTAGATCCTGGATAGGATTCTGCGGGGAGATGTACGAGATGAAGAAGGCTTTTGTTGGAGAGCTGATAGCAGAGGCAGTTGCGGTGTTTATCATCATCGTGATTGGCGACTCCGTTGCGGCCATGTATAGCTTGTACGGCCCAAGTCCCTACCAGCAAGCTTATTGGGGGGTGTGCATTACGTGGGGGTTGGCGGTCACCATTGCCATCTACTGCACGGCATCGATCAGCGGCTGCCATGCCAATCCTGCTGTGACGCTGGCATTGGCGATGTTCCGCAAGTTTTCCTGGAGTAAGGTACTTCCCTACTGCTTTGCACAGGTTGTCGGCGGCTTTTGCGGAGCCGCCATTGTCTATGCCCTTTTTGTTCCGGTCATCGATAGCTTCAACGCGGCACATCACCTGACGCGCGCAGCGGGCGGCGCAGCGGGGGTGTTCTTTACCCACCCCGGCCTCGCTATCGTGCCGATGCATGCTTTCACCGACGAGATCATTCTCACCGCATTTCTCATCTTCGGTATTTTCGCAATCACAGAGCAGTACAACGAACAAGCACCTGGAGCGAATTCCGGAGCTCTCATGATCGGTTTCCTCGTTGCGATCATTGGTGCATCAATGGGTTATCTTGAGGCTTGGGCCATCAACCCGGCTCGTGATTTTGGACCGCGGCTTTTCTGCTTCTTCACGGGCTGGGGGCCCGCTGCTCTTCCCTCGCCCGGCAATTATTGGTGGATTCCGATAGTCGCCCCGCTGATCGGCGGTGTTGTTGGTGGAAGCGTATATCAGTTGCTCATCCATCCATTCCTTCCGGCTCGCAATCGGGCCTTGGCCAATCCGCTAACTTAGCACGCAAAACCAAGGAGACCATGACTCGCGAAGAGACATTTTTCGCCCTTCAGGATGACTTTGACGTCCTCATCATCGGCGGTGGGGCGACAGGTCTGGGCATCGCCGTCGATGCCGCTACACGCGGCTTCCGTACTGCTCTGGTGGAAGGAGGCGACTTCGCGCAGGCCACGTCAAGCCGCGCGACGAAGCTCGTCCACGGCGGCGTTCGTTATCTAGCTAGCGGGCAGGTGCATTTAGTCTACGAAGCTCTTCATGAACGTGCCGTGATGCTGCGCAACGCTCCGCACCTGGTGCATGCACAGCCTTTCGTAATGCCTACCTACACATGGCGTGAGCTTCCGTACTACGGTGCCGGCTTGATGTTGTACAACCTAATGTCTGGAAGCGCATCGCTGGGGCCGACCAGCATCCTCGGTGTTAAAGCTACCAAGGCTCGAGTGCCGAATATCGCGACGAAGGGCCTTACGGGAAGCGTGGTCTTTCACGATGGACAGTTCAACGATGCGCGTCTGGCCCTGGCGCTGGCTCGAACAGCATTGGACCATGGCGCCGTGGTTCAGAACTATGCTCGCTGTGTCAGGCTCCTTTCCACCGATGGAAGGCTCACCGGCGCAGTCATCGCGGACGTTGAGACAGGCAAGGAATACACCGTTCACGCGAAAACAATCGTGAACGCGACAGGCATATTCACGGATGAGATCAGGGCTTTGGACGATCCTGGGATCCCACCGTTACTTACTGTGAGCCGCGGTACCCACATCGTCGTTGGGCCGGAGTTTCTCGGCGGCAACTCGGCGATCATGGTTCCTAAAACGAAGGATGGCCGCGTAATCTTCGCCATACCGTGGCAGGGCAAGGTTGTGATCGGCACCACGGATCTGCCTGCGCCAAGTTCGCAGATGGAACCCGGACATAGTCAGGATGAGATTGACTTCCTCATCGAAACTATCGGTCCATATCTGACACGAACAGTGCAACGTAGCGATGTGCTTTCGGTATTTTCAGGCTTGCGTCCACTGGTAACTGGAAAAGCCTCAAAGACATCGAAGATATCGCGCGAACACCATATCGATACATCGCCTCATGGGCTGGTGACGATCGCCGGCGGCAAGTGGACGACCTACCGTCGCATGGCGGAAGACACACTGAATTTCATGGTCCGTGAAGGAATGATCGAGAAGCGTCCCTGCATCACCGACACGGTGAAGCTTCACGGAGCGCTCACGGGAACAGTGAGCGGCGATATGTTCCTCCGAGAATACGGGTCCGACGCAATCGCCATTCAGGCGATCATTGCCGACGAGCCAGGCCTTTCTGAACTCATCGACTCAGCGTTGCCTTACACAATGGCCCAGGTTGCTTTTGCAGTGCGCTTCGAGATGGCCCGCACACTCGAGGATGTCCTTTCGCGAAGAACGAGATCGCTCTTGCTGGATTCTGAAGCCACTTTGCGGGCAGCACCTGCCGCCGCTTCGTGTATCGCGCGAGAGCTTGGCAAAGACCAGAGCTGGGCAGACAATCAAGTCCGTCAGTTGACAACACAGGCGCAGCGAAATTACATGCTGTAACACTTTGGGAAGAAGGTACGAGTTCTGAAAATCGGTAGCAAATCCGCGGTGTACTAATTCCGTCCTAGTTTTGGCTTCACCGAGTACTTCTTCCTGCGCACTTACTATGGGTCAAGCGGGTCAGCCGGGTTCTGTTGCAACGATTGGATATTGGGTAGCCACTCGAGATCGATGGGCGAGACCTGGTGGAGTTCGAGGAAACACTTGTAACCCAATTCGCGCTGGCAACGTTTGGGAAAGTTTGCATTCTCAATATAGAGGCTCTGATAGATGTCACCGCTAACGAGCGCGGGCTTGTCAAAGGGAATGTTGGAGCGATAGATCTCCCGTGCCGCGTTACGAAAGTTGGTTGTAGTGTGACGCGCATGAGGGTCCACTATAATGGCATTCTCCGCGATGCCGTAATTGTGCATTAGCGATTTCTTCATCTCCATAGCTTCGCTAAACTGCGTCTGCGAGGGATGAACGAAACCGCCGCTTACAAGGATGAACGGGGCCGCGCCTTCACGATACTTCTTCGCCGCAGCTGCCACGTGTAACAGACCCATAGGTGAGAGTGCGACTCCGGGGACTTCCGGACCGATGCCGGGGATGAGAATGACGGAGTAAGGATATCTAGACCAGTCAATCTTCGAAACACGGGCAAGAGCGGAGGCGTTCTCGCCCGACTCCATCGGCTCGAAGCGCGCCGCTTCATCGCGCCGGTTTATCTGAAGCAGATAGAGTGCGAAGTGCAGCGATGGCTCAAAAAAGAGGTTGTGATTTCCATCGGTTGTGTTAACAGTCCAGGCAATTTGGTGGAGAACCTCGCGGTAATCCTCCGAGTTGGGGTCGTAGGAGACGGAATCGATCTTGGGATAGAGCGGCGCCTTCCCAAGGCCGTAGGTCTGCAGAATGCTATTGATGCCCTGGGCCTCCATGGTCCAGGTGCCGACGAGCATCTCTTCGTCGGACTTTGAATCAAGGAGGATGGCGGTTCCACTGTGCCGCAATGGGCCGCTTACCAGCGCACGCATATCGGGATTCGAACGATAGAGGGCTCGAAGCGCCTCTGCGGCTCCTTGAATTTGTGCGTCAGTCCAAAGGAAGTACTGGACATAGATCGAAGGTGGTTGGTCCAGCAACGCAGCGAGATTCGTCTGCGTTACGAATCTGTCTGTCGTGAGCTTCGCAAGTGCGGGAGACTGCAACAATGCAGTTCGAACGGCGGGAGTCTGCTGCATCAGCGAAAGCAGATAGAAGTTCTTGTCCTGTAGCGGATTGCGCAACGGCAGCGGAACTCTTGGAATGGAGGAACTTACGGAGGGCGTTTGAGCAGGCGCCACGCAGGTTAGCGCGATCGCCAGCAGAACAAGTTTACTGGGCATATAGTCCTCCCGAATGCAATGCCCTGTTCACTGTCCTGTACCAGGTCATGCTATCGATTTGCTGAGCAGATTTGCTTGGGGTCGTTTAGTTCAGCCTTGCAGTTCCGTTAGCCTGGCTTGTTGTGCCGGGACGTCGCAACCGCAAGGCCGCTTTGGTTAGAAATCCAGTCTTGCAGAAATCTGGCCCGTTCGACTGCCCGCAAAGTCAGAGCCTCGCGCGGAGGTAATCTTGCCGAATGCGGAACTCGTCGTCTGCAGATTTGGATCGTTGAGGTTGGCATGGTTGAGAACATTGGTGAAGGTACCCTCAAACCGGAGCTTGAACAGCTTCGAGAGATCGAACACCTTGCTGAGACCAGAGGACAGGTTGACGGTGCCGGGACCTACGACGTCGCCTACGGTCGAAGTTCCAAAGCGGCCAATGGGATTGGTGCTTACGCCCACCGTGCAGGCATGCCCGGCATATGAGGTAGCCGTATAGCCCGTATTGCTGGGACAAGCAAACGCAGTCGGATCGAGCCACGCAGTGCGCGTCCTGTTGGTCGGGATACCACTGCCGAGGCGATCGGGACGCTGCACGCGACCGGTAATGATGCCAGATCCTGTTCCGGAAGGATCGGCCACGCTCGCGGGGATGAACGGAGTGAGGAACGGACCGGTCTGGACGAGGAAGATATTCGCCAGGCGCCAGCCACCGAGGAAAGCATTCTCGAACCAGTTCATCGAACTGCCGAACCGACGCCCCTGACCGAGCGGAAGATCATAGGTTGCCGTTGAAATCCAGCGCTGCCTGCGATTTCCGTAGACATTACCGTAGTCCAGCCCGCGGTCCTGCGACCAAGTGGAGCGGCCGCCGTTCTCCGTTGTGAAGGATGTGGGATTGGTACCCGCGTTATCAGCGAGGTTCTTGGCGAAGGTGTATGCGGAGCTGAACTGAAGACCCTGGGCAAGCCTGCGCGTCGCTTCCACCTGCAGCGAATGGTAGTTCGCCTGACCACCCGTATAGCGTTCGTTGACAATTCCCCAGTTCGGAAAGGGACGATCCGTAAGCGGACGGCTAAGTGCCTTCGTTGTGGTGGAAAGCGACATGTTATTCACGTCTGGGCCCCAGACCAGGTCGTCGGTCTTCATACCAATATAGGAGAGCCGAAGACCAACAGCCTGCCCAAACTGATGATCAAACGAAACGTTCCACTGCATTGAGTATGGGTCTTTCCAGTTGATGCTGTTGCCCGTGCCGAAGTTGGACGTGCCATAAACCGGCGTATTGACGGAAGCCCCTGTACCCGTATTCGGGAAGACGAACGCCGGCCCAGTAGCGGTCTCTGTATTGTTGAATATCTTGATAGCTGCCTGCAACGCGGCAGTCATGGAGTAGTAACCGCTGCCCAGCTCCGTGATGTTGAAGACGCCGAAGCCTCCACGAATTGCCGTATTGTCGTTGCCAAAGGGCCGCCATGCAAAGCCTATGCGAGGAACGAAGCGATCTTTGACCCAATTACGAAGGCCCGCGGGTAGACCCGCGGTGACGTTGTCCACCACAGGCGTACAGGGCGCACCGTTGATGGCAGCGCCTGTCGCATAAGGATTGGTGACGCCAGCCGTGGGGCAGGCATTGAAGTTCGAGAGCGATACAACAGAAAGGATATTTGCATGTCCGGCTGGATAGAGGACACGTCCCGAGAGCGGCACGCTCGCATCGAAGTTGCCGATATCTCCACCGGGGTCGGAGTAAGGCGGATGAATCTCATAACGGACGCCATAGACGAGCGTGAAGTTAGGCGTAACTTTCCAGTTGTCTTGCGCAAACACAGCCACAGCTTCAGACTGTCCCTCATACTCGCCCGGCAGGTCATCAACGACGCTGGTAGTGGGTAGGCCAAGTTCAAAGTCGGCGAACTCCTGGCCCGTGAAGTTTCCACTGAAGCTGAAGGTCCCATAATTATCCGCACCATGGAAGCTGGTTGGAGGATTGGCACGGACGTGTTTGAAATCGCTTCCAAACTTGAAGGTGTGGGCGCCTTTGCTCCAGGTCACATTATCGGTGTATTGGAAGAGTCGGCCGCCTTCCGCGTCGTTGAGACGATCTGAGTTCAGCGAGGTTTCGGTAGCGAAATCAAGCTCGGTGATGCCGTTGAACGGATAGGTTGGCCCTACCCCGTTGATCCCGGCAGCATTGGCGATGGGTGCGCCCTGAAATGTGTTCGCCTTGCCATAGGACTCGATGGTAAAGCCATAGCGGAATTCATTGATAAGCCTGGGCGTGAAGTTATAGTTAAACGAGTTGGCCAGGATTCGATAGTTATCGTAATCGTTGCTATTAGGCAAATTTAGGTTCTGCGGCACAGCAAGACTGATGTTTTTCCATGTGTAACGGGCAAATACGAGGGCTTTTTGTCCAAAGTATTGATCCACGCGAGCGTCGAACTGGTTGGAAGTATAAGTGGTCGGCTTGTTGAGGATGTAGTTGTAGCCCACCGTCGCGAGCGCCGACGACAGGCTGGTGAGGTTGCTATAGTTGGGCGAAGGAAAGAGGCCGAGGTAGGCCTTAGCTGCCGGCCCAACAGGAATGATGTTGCTCGCATAGAACGTGCCGGGTACAAAGGGATTTTTCAGCGTTCCGGATGGCAACTCATTGCCAAAGTTGCCGGCCTTCATGAGGTCTGTCGGAACAATATAGTGCTCGGTAGCCGACTGCGGAAAATGAAAACCTTCATAGTCGCCGAAGAAAAACGTCTTGTCGTGTCCGTTGTAGAGATGGGGTATGCGAACAGGGCCACCGAGACTTCCGCCAAAGTCGTTGCCCACCTTCTTGGGCTTCGCCACCGAGCCATAAGGCGTAGCATCGAAACCACTGTTCTGGAAGTACCAGAAACCTCCACCGTGATAGACATTGGTTCCGGACTTTGTGACTGTTGTGATAACGGCCGGTTGCCCGAACTCAGAGTTGTTGCTCACACCCTCCACGCGAATTTCCGAGATGGCTTCCGCTGAGGGAAACGCATTCGAAAGCGGGGAGTTGGAAAGCACGCTCTGCGCAGAAATTCCGTCAACGGTGGCATCTGACTGGGAAGGCAGGCCGCCTTGGATAGAAAAATTGATGGCCGGCGTCGCGGTCGATGTTGGAGCCGGCGGGAATGCGCCAGTATCTGCCTGCACACCGGGCATGACCTGAATCACGCTAAGCGGGCTCGTGCTGCCGGCACCACGATAGTTAGCGGGTAGGTTCATGACGTCGCGGGAGTTGAGCGTTGCGGCTATCGCAGGAGTGTCCGTTGTGATATTGCCCAAACCGGAGGCATCCACCGATACCTCCTGGCTGACGGCACCGACTTTCAGCAATGTGTCCACCCGTAACTGCTGTCGGGCGGACAGCACCAGGTCGCGAGCCACATAGGTCTCATAACCCGCGAAGCTCGTAGATACGGAGTATCGCCCAGGCTCGAGATTCAAAAGCTCGAAGTCACCTTTTGCGTCCGTGGCGAGCACAGTGGTGCGGCCTGCACCAAGGTTTCTGACCGTGACCTTCGCGCCTGAAACAACTGCACCCGATGGATCTTTAACTGTTCCAAGAATCGACCCTTGGGTGGACTGGGCAAAAGAAAGCGACGTCGCCCCGATGAACAAAAATGCCATCAGCAAAAAGAGTAACCGTAATCTCGCATTCGACTTCAAGGAGCTTCCGATGGTCGGAATCGCCCGAGAAGCCAAATTGTTAAGCTTAGAAGACGGACAGACCGAAGTTGGAAAAGCGATGCGGGACATTGAATGTTCCTCCAAAAACTGCATGTCGTGCGTGAATGCACCTTGCCCCGCTACTATTGAAGATACAAGGAGTTTTACCCACGTTTTACCGTCAAATAGGTAGTGACAGCCCTGTTTATGAAGGGAACACGTGCATGTTACAGTCGCGACTACCGGGCGAATTGTTACGTTTCATCCAGCGTTCATAGGTCGGGCTTAGTCAAAACGATAGAATCACTCGCAACAACCGGGTATGCCGATGAAGCTACAAGAGGATGACAAACTCCCGGACGGCCTTAGCCGGGACCCGAGATGGAAGCTTGTCGAACGAATTGTTGCGACACCCAGCTTCGCCAAATCCGCACGCCTCTCCAGCCTTTTGCTGTTTGTTACACGCGAATCGCTCACGGGTCGGCCTGACGAGTTACGCGAACAGATTATCGGGGAACGGGTCTTCGGCCGCTCCGTGGGCTACGACCCCCGCGATGACAATATCGTTCGCTCCCATGCCAGCCGCCTTCGCCATCGTCTCGATACCTATTTTCGCGAGGAGGCAGCTGAAGAAGAGTTGCGCGTAACAATTCCGCGCGGAAGCTATGTGCCCCTGTTTGAACGAGTCGAAGCGAATCCCACTGAGGACGAACCCGCGACTCCAAGCTTTCCGTCCGTGATCGAACGGTCTGTTCCCTCAACCCAAATTGGGGAAACATCCAGAAGAGGTTTTGCGCCTTGGATCGCAGGTGGTTTCATTGCATCGCTACTTTTGGCGATAGGCGGATGGTGGTTTGTTTATCATGAGCGAATTGCCGCAGCCGGAGAGAACAACAGCCCGACCCATCGGCTCTGGGCCGCGA
>CBDDDO010000002.1:0-49131 GCA_965226655.1 Granulicella sp.
CCTGCATCACCGCCGTAGCTACGCGATCCTGCGAAGCAAACTGAATCCCCCGCCCCGCCAGTGTGGCCGCATCTTCCGTCCCCACCATCGGCAGCACGCTCAGGAACACAAAGTTACAGGCGATATAAAGCAGCAACACCACGCCCGTACCCAACGCCAGACTTAACGGCAAATTCCGACGCGGATTCCGGATCTCACCCGCCGTAAACGTCACATTGTTCCAAGCATCGCTCGAAAATAACGACCCCACCTGCACGACCGCGATTACGGTAAAGATCCCCACAAACTGGATCGGCCCACCAACACCCACCTGCACTTGGTGCCATGTATGCCAGCCCGAGTTCGCAAAGAAAGCATGCCACCCCGCGCCAAAATTAGCCGCCACAGCCGCAGCATTCTTCGCCACAAATCCAACAGCAATCACTGCCAGCAGCGCCAGCACCTTCGCGCTGGTAAATACATTCTGCACCGCCGAACCCAGCTTGATTCCCCGCGTATTCGTCGCCGTCAGCAGCGTAATCACCACAATCGCCGCCAGGTTCGCCGTGTTCAACCCGATGTCCATATTGCCCAGCACCATCGGCCCCACTGGCCACGGCGGCACATGCCCGATATGCCAAATCCAATGGCTCGCGCTCACCGAAGGAAAGAACACCCCGAGGAACTTCCCAAACGCCACACCCACCGCTGCTATCGTCCCTGTCTGGATCACCATAAACAGCGTCCACCCATACAGAAACCCGCTCAGTGGCCCCAACGACTCCCGCAGATACACATACTGCCCACCAGCCTTTGGCATCATCGCCGCAAGCTCGCCATAGCTCAGCGCACCAATCAGCGTCATCGCCGCCGTCACCAGCCACGCCGCAATCAACAACGCGGGCGACCCCAGCACGCGGCTCATCTCCGCCGGCACAATAAAAATGCCCGATCCAATCATCGAGCCCATCACAATCGCCGTCGCCGAAAACAGCCCCATGCCCTGCACAAACCGTGGAGCTGATCCCGCTTCCACAGAACTGTCATCCCGACCGGAGTCTTCGCGCACTTGCGAAGACGCAGTGGAGAGACCCGCAGGGGAAGGAGGCATAAAATCTTCAGGAGTCACGTTCCCCAAACCCTATCTCAAAATCTCAAGAAAGTCCCGCGCAACTTCACCCACCGTACGCCCCTCCACAAACATCCCGCCAATCACCGCCACCGAATCCGCCCCAGCCTCCGTCACACTGCGCGCATTATCTAGCGTAATTCCCCCAATCGCCACCAAGGGCTTCGTCGTCAACACCCGCGCCCGCCGTACACCCTCCAACCCCACCACCGGCTCCGCATTCAACTTCGTCGACGTCCCAAACACTGGCCCCACCGCGACATAATCCGCCGTCCCTGCATCCGCCGCCATCACCTGCTCCACCACATGCGTAGACACCCCCACAAAACCAGCACCACTCCGCGTGGCCGCACGCAGAACGACCTTCGCATCCTCCGGCAACAAATCTCCCTGCCCCACATGCACCGCCTTCCACCCTGCCAACACCGCCAAATCCGCGCGATCATTCATCACCAACATCGCATCGACACCCACAAACACCGCCGAAATCTCGGCCGCCGCCCGCAACACCTGCTGCGTGCCGCCATCCTTATCGCGATACTGCAACAGCGTCACACCCGCATCGCGCAGCTCACTCACAAACTCGGCGACACTCACCCCACGCTTATCCAGCGTCCCGCGATCTGCAATCGCATACAGCCTTGGCAACGTCAAACTCATTGCAGCAGCGATACCGCCATCGCCGTCATCACCGTAACCCCCGTCCGAATCGCCGGCTGATACACCGGCGCAAACAACGCCGAGTGAATATTCGGCAGCGGCGTGCCTGTCGCCTTAGACTCCTTCAACTTCTCCGGATCAGCTGCACCCAACCGGAAGATCAAAAACGGAATCGTTCCATTCAGCGAAAAGTACCCCACATCCTCGCTACCCATCACAGCAATCGCCGGCAACACACGCTCCGGCCCAATCGCTTCCACAGCCACCTTATGCATCCGTTCCTCAAGCGCCGCATCGTTGATCGTAGGCCCCGTCTCCTCAGGAATCGTAATCGTGGGCATCTTATCCGGAGCCACACCATAAGCCGCAGCCACAGCATTCGCCGTCCGCTTCACACCCTCAATCAAATTCGCCGTCACCTTCGGATCGTAGCTGCGCAGCGTCAACCCCAGCACCGCATCATCCGGGATGATGTTGTTCTTCGTCCCCGCATGGAACGTCCCCACCGTCAGCACCGCGGGCGACTGCGCCGCATTTTGCCGGCTCACCAGCGTCTGCGCCATCATCACAAACTCCGCGCCCATGACGATCGGGTCTTTGCCCTTCTCCGGCGTCGATCCATGCGACCCAATCCCATGGAACGTCACATACAGACTCGTACTCGCCGCCAGCAGCGGCCCCGCTGAAAGCCCGATGGATCCCGTCGGATACTCATTGCCGTCATGCTCATCCAGAATGAAGTCCGGCTTCGGAAACCTCTTATAGAAATCATCCGCCAGCATAGCCTTCGCTCCGAGAATGATCTCCTCCGAAGGCTGCCCCACCAGCACCACCGTCCCATGCCACTTAGCCTTGTTCTCCACCAGCTCACGCGCCGTGCCCAGAAACACAGTCATGTGCAGATCATGCCCGCAGGCATGCATCACGCCAACATCCTGATGGTCTGCTGTCTGCCCCTTCACCTTGCTCGCGTACGGCAACCCCGTAGCTTCGGTCACCGGCAGCGCATCCATATCGGTCCGGATCAGCACCGTGGGCCCCGAGCCATTCTTCAGTACCCCCACAATCCCAAACGCCCGCGCCCCATCCGGATACACCCCGACATGATCCGTCACCGTATACCCCAGCCCGCGCAACTCACCAACCAGAAATGCCGAAGTCTTCTCTTCCTGCCGCGAAAGCTCAGGAGCCTGGTGCAGCTGCAGATAGGTCTTCTCAAGCGCAAGCGCCTGCTGCTCAACCTGCGACTTCAGATCAGGCATGGCAAGCTGCCCAAAGGTGGGGGCAGCGCTCAGGAGCGCAAAAAGTGCAAGGCATCGACGCATGCAGAGAGTATAACCACCCTTACGCCCGCGCCTTAGCCTCGTCCATCATCCGTTCCTTCTCGCGCTCCAGGAACCGTTCCATGAACTTCGTATCGAACTGCCCCGAACGGAACTCAGCATCCGCAAAGATCCGCTGATGCAAAGGGATCGACGTATGGATCCCATGCACCACAAACTGCGACAGTGCCCGCTGCATCTTGTCCATCGCCTCTTCGCGGTCCTTGCCATGGCAAATCAGCTTCGCAATCAGCGAGTCGTAATACTGCGGCACCACACCCTCGGCATACTGCGCCGTATCCACGCGCACACCATTGCCACCGGGCAAATTAAACACCGTAATCTTCCCAGGCGAAGGCGTGAACTTCTCCGGGTGCTCCGCATTGATGCGGCATTCAATCGCGTGGCCCACAATCTTCGGAACCTCAGGCACGATATCGCCCAGCTTCTCGCCCGATGCAATCCGCAGCTGCGCCTTCACCAGGTCCACCCCCGTCACCATCTCTGTGACGCAGTGCTCCACCTGGATACGCGTATTCATCTCGATGAAGTAGATGGACCCATCTTCATCCATCAGGAACTCAATCGTCCCCGCATTCCAATACCCAATATCCTTCAGCGACCGCTTGATGACCTTCGCCATCTCCTCGCGCTGCTTCGGCGTGATCTGCAGGCTTGGTGCTTCTTCAATCAGCTTCTGGTGCCGCCGCTGAATCGAGCACTCACGCTCACCCAGCGACATCACATTGCCATGCTCATCGGCCAGCACCTGGAACTCGATATGCCGCGGCCGCTCGATAAACTTCTCCATGTACAGGTCGCCATTACCGAACGCATTCAGCGCCTCGGTCGAAGCCGATTGATACATCCCCGGCAGCTCTTCCTTGCTGCGGCAAATCCGCATCCCGCGCCCGCCGCCACCGGCCACAGCCTTCAGGATCACCGGATACCCAACCTCCTTCGCCCACTCCAACGCCGCGCCTTCGCTCTCAATCACGCCATCCGAGCCCGGCAGGATCGGCACCTTCGCCTTCTTCATCGTCTGCCGCGCCGTGGACTTCTCGCCCATCATCCGCGTCACTTCCGGCGGCGGCCCAATGAACTTGATGTTCGAAGCCCGGCACACCTCTGCAAAACTCGCATTCTCGCTCAACAGACCATAGCCCGGATGCACGGCATCCGCACCGGTTATCTCCGCCGCGGAAATCACCGCCGGCACATTCAGATAGCTGTCCTTGGACGGCGGCGGCCCAATGCAAATCGCCTCATCGGCAAACTTCACATGCAAACTGTTACGGTCCGCCTCCGAGTACACGGCCACCGTCCGTATACCCATTTCCTTACAAGCGCTAATCACCCGCAGCGCAATCTCCCCACGGTTCGCGATCAATACCTTACGAATCATTCCCTACCCTTGCTGTTGCTGTTGCTTTTCTTTCTGTCATCCTCGCAGGGATCTGCTTCACCCGCGCGCCACGTAGGTTCGCGCCTTCACTGCTTGATCGCAAACAACGGCTGCCCATACTCCACCGGCTGCCCAGGCTTGGCCAGCACAGCCACAATCTCACCGCTCGCATCCGACTCAATCTCATTCATCAACTTCATCGCTTCCACAATGCAAAGCACCTTGCCCGCTTCGACGCGATCGCCCACCGAAACAAACGCATCCGCGTCCGGCGAAGGCGCCGCATAGAACGTTCCCACAATCGGCGACTTCACAATATGCGCACCCGCATAAGGATCAGCCTCCACAGACGAAGCAGCAGCCGCAGCGACCGGTGCAGCCGCCACCGGAGCCGGAGCAGCCACAGCATTCCGCTGCGCAGCCAGCAACTGGGCCATCTGCGCCATATCAAACCCACCCGCCGCCGGAGCAGCGGTCGCGGCCGACCCTTCAAAGGTCAGCGCAATCTTAAGGTCTTCCTGCTCCATCTCAAACTGCGCAATGCCATTCGCCTTCAAAAACTCAATCAGCTCGCGCAACTCCTGCAACTTTTTGCCATCCATACTTCCAAACTCCTCGAACTCGTTCTTCTATTCCCTATTCCCTACTGCCTATTCCCTGCTTTTACAACTCCATCCAAACCTTTGGACTAGCCGCCGTCAAAACTTCACCGCCGCTCGCCGTCACCAGCATCGTGTCCTCGATCCGTATGCCAAACTCACCCGGCAGATACACGCCCGGTTCAATCGTAATCACCATCCCGGGCTCCAGAACCTGTTTCTGTTTCGATGCTACCCGGGGTCCCTCGTGAATCTCCAATCCAACGCCATGTCCTGTGGAATGAGAAAAATACTTGTCCAGCTTGGCACTCCGAAGCACCGATCTCGCCGCTTCGTCCACCTCGCCGCAGGTCACTCCAGGGGCCACAATCTCAACTGCCGCCTCTTGAGCTTCCAGCACCGAATGATACACGTCCAGCTCCCGCCGGCTCGGCTTTCCCAGGTGTACGGTTCGGGTCATATCCGAGCAATACCCCTCCAGAACCACCCCAAAATCCATCGTGCAGAAGCCCCGTTTCGGCAGCTTCGCCGCGCTCGCCTTGCCATGCGGCAACGCCGACCGCTCGCCACCGGCGACAATCGTCTCAAAACTCATCGCCTCCGCCCCGGCCATTCGAGCCATGAACTCCAGCTGCGCCGCCACCTCGGACTCTTGAATCCCGGGAACGATGTGCTGCAGCACTTCCTCAAAAAGCGCACACCCCAGGCTCGCCGCCCGCCGCATTCGTCCGATCTCGTCAGAGTCCTTCACCTGCCGCAGCTTTGCGACCAAACCCTCAGCGGCCACAAAAAAGCCACGCCGCTTCCCAGCCGGCAACGCCGCGCGCAGGCTGTCCAACGTCGCCACACTCGTATGCGCCGAATCGAACCCGCACCCCGCCACACCTGCCTCTGCCAGCCATTCCACCGCCAGGATGGCCGCCGCTTTCTGCTCTACCACCACCCGCAGCCCGCTCGTCTCCGCTTTGGCCTGCGTCTTGTACCGTCCGTCGGTAAATAGTGCCGCCCGCCCTCCGGCCAGCGCCAACGCCGCGCTTGATCCTGTAAATCCACTCAGATACCGGACATCTGCCGGGTGCGTCACCAGCAATCCGTCCACCCCTGCGGCCTGCGCCGCCTTCATCGCAATCCGCCGTCGTCTCGCTTCATTCATCGTTCACGATTCTACCTTCTGGCCCCTAATTCGCCTCACCCGTTATCATGGACTATGTCTCGTCGCACTGCGCGCCGCCCGCGCCAGGATCCTCACGCCATAACCCGCCGCAGTTTCATGATCGGTGGCGCGGCCGCTGGCTTTGGAATAGCAGCTTATTCAGGTCTTTACGCCCGCCACGAGCTCCAGGTCATCCCACGCACTTTCTCCATCAATAAGCTTCCAGACGCCTTTCAGGGCTTCCACATGGTTCAGCTTTCTGACATCCACCTCGAGGAGTACACCGAGCCTTGGTTCCTCGAGCGAGCCGTCGCCCGCATCAACGCACTCAGCCCAGAGCTCGTCTCTCCTCACCGGAGACTTCATTAGCCGCGGTCCCCGCGATCGATCGTTCGCCCTCAAAGCCATCGGCGTCTGCGCGGAAATCCTTTCCACCCTCAAGGCCCCGCAGCGCTACGCCATTCTGGGCAACCACGACGTCGCCGTCGGCTCCCAGCAGATCATCAACACCCTCGAAGCTCACGGTACCCCGGTTCTCGTCGACAGCTACATCCCCATTGAACGCGGCCACGACCATTTCTGGCTCTCCGGCGCCTGCGACCCGGGCACAGGAACCTGTTATCTCGACCTCGCCATTCCGCCCACACCCGACGCACCGGTCCTCTTCATGTGCCACGAACCCGATTTCGTAGACACAGTCGTCCAGCACCCAAGATTCCCACTCATCGACATGATGTTCTCCGGCCACACCCACGGCGGCCAGGTCCGCCTACCCGTAGTCGGCCCGCTCATCCTTCCGCCCATGGGCAAAAAGTATGTAGACGGCCTCTTCCACTTCGGCCACATGCAGCTTTACGTCAATAAAGGTCTTGGCACCGTCGGTCTGCCCTTCCGCCTAAACTGCCCCGCGGAGATCACCGACATCACCCTTGTCCGAGCCCCCGAAACCGCGCCCGCCATGGCAGTCCCGCCGCCGCCTACTCCACCCAAAACCAGGCACCACAAAAACACCATAACGCAGCCACAAGCGACCGCGTAACCACCATTACTTTCTCCAAACATAGCTGGAAAACTACCGCGCCCGAGCCACTGGCTTCTTCTTCGAAGCGTCCACCGTCTCCACCGACGGCGTCACGCCGCTCTTCTCATCCATCCAGCTATCCAGCAGGCTCTTACGAAACCGCCACCGATTTCCCAGTTTGAACGCCGGCACAAACCCTTCAGACGCATAGCGATACAGCGTGTCGCCGCTGATCCCGAGATACGACGCCGCCTGCCGGATGTCCATGACCTCCCGCAACACTACTTGTCCCTGCGCCGCACCTGCCATGTCTGTCTCCATTTCGCCGCGTATTTCCTGCATTTGTCTGTGCAGCTACTCTTCTATCCCGTCTTCCACAGGGTTACAAGAGAAATCGCGTCATAGTCCGAATCCAAATGCTCACTAAAACTTCCAAGCACCTAATCTCAAAGCGCAAGAAAGCCCCGCAAGCTAAGGTATACAAGCAACTTACAGCTTCCACCAGTCAGACCAGAGTTCTTGCCCCGACTCGACCTCACTCGGAACGCCGGGAGTCGGCGACCACAACTTCATCCCTTTCTCTCCCGCCAGTTCGATGGTCCGTTGCATCGGCTCACGCCACGCATGCAGCGCCAGATTGAACAAGCCCCAATGGATCGGCATCAACAGACCAGCCTTATCCGGACCGCCCATGTCCGCATACGCCAACGCCGCGCCTTCTGGTCCCATATGGATCGCCTTCCAAAGCGGATGGAACGCCCCAACCTCCAGCATCGTCAGGTCAAACCCGTCATAGTGCGAAGCAATCTCCGCAAATCCATCCCAATACCCCGAGTCCGCGCCGTAGAACACGCGGTGCTTCGGCCCCTCCAGCACAAACGAACTCCACAGCGTATGAAACCGGTCGAGAATCCCGCGCCCGGAAAAGTGTCTGCTCGGCCACGCCGTAATCTTCAACCCAGCACCAGCGTCCCGCAACATCCCGCCGGCCACCTCGACGCTCTGTGTCCAGTCCAGCTCTGTAATCCGGCCATCCTGCACTCCAAACCCACGCAACCGCTTCCCTACACCCACCGAGGTCACCCACCGTGCCTTCGCTGTCGCGTTCAGCTGCGAAAGCCGCTTGATCGTCCCCGCGCCTAGATGGTCGTAGTGGTCATGCGAGACCAGCACCACGTCAATCGAGGGGAGCTCCTCCAGCTTCAACGGCGGCGCAAAGAACCGCTTCGGTCCAATCCACGAGAACGGCCCTGCACGCTCGTCCCAAACAGGATCGATCAGCACTCGTACGCCGTCAATCTCGAGCAACATCACCGAGTGACCCATCCATGTCACCCGCAATCCGCTCTTCGGCTCGGTGGCATACACGCTCACATCCGTCCGAAACGGCCCCAGCGGCGTCTTCGGTTCCACCTCAGCCCGATTGCTGAAGTACATCGGCAACAACTTCAAAATCGTGCCTAAACCGGCCATCGTCGTAGGCACAGGATTTAGAAACTTCCGCCCATCTTTCTCTGCTCTCTTGAGAATCATGGCCTTTGGATGCGCCGCAACCCTAATCGGCTTCGTTACTTAGGGCTAGCGCAGAGAAGAAAATAAACTCAGTTCGTACGGCGGACCTTACTCGTCCCCATAGAACCCATCGATCGTTGCTTTGTACTTCTCCACAATAACGCGCCGTTTCAGTTTCATCGTAGGCGTCAACTCTCCCGAGTCAATCCCCCACTCCTCAGCCACAACCCCTACCTTCTTGATGGTCTCATGATGCTCCAGCCCTGCATTTACCGTCTTCACCAACGCCTCATACTGCTTTTTCACCTTCGGGTCCTTCACCAGCTCCGCATGGTTCTTCGTTGACACCCCATTCTGCCCCGCCCAGCGCTCCAGCGCCTGGAAGTTCGGCGAAATCAGCACACTCGCAAACTTCCGTGTATCGCCGATCAGCGCCGCATTCCCAACCAGCGCATCCGCCTTCAACTTGCCCTCAATCGGCTGCGGTGCAATATATTTGCCGCCGCTAGTCTTCAACAACTCCTTCTTGCGGTCCGTAATTGAGAGGAACCCATCCTCAATCTTGCCGATATCGCCCGTCTTGAACCAGCCATCCGGCGTGAACTCACTCTTGGTTGCGTCCTGCTTCTGCCAATATCCGGCAAACACTGACGTCCCTTTCACCTCCAACTCGCCGTCCTCCGCCAGCCGCGTCTCAATGTTAGGAATCATCGTCCCGACGGTTCCAATCCGATACCCGTCAAACGTATTGCGCGAGATCACCGGCGAGGTCTCTGTCAGCCCATAGCCTTCAAAAATCCGGATGCCCATATTCAAGAACCATTCCGACGACGGCATCCCCAGCGGCGCACCGCCGGAGACAAAGAACTTCACATTTCCGCCAAACGCTTCGCGAATCTTCGAAAAAACCAGCTTGTCCGCGATCTTGTACCCCAGCGCCGTCGGCTCCTTACCTGCCTCCAGTTCCGCACGATGTTTCTTGCCCTGCCCCATCGCCCAAACCATGATCGTCTTCTTGAAACCCTGGCTCTTGTGCTCGATCGCCTGCCGCACCTTCTCAAACACCCGCGGCACAGCGATAAAGCACTCCGGCTTCACAGCCTTCATCGCCCCCGAAAGATCATCGAACTTCGGCAGGTACGCGATGATCGCCTTATTCGCATAGATCGCATAATCCAGATGCCGCGCCAGCGCATGGCTGAGCGGCAGAAACGAAATCGACTTATACCCCGGCAGAATCCTCAACCCGTCGGTTGAGAAGCGCATGTTGTCCGCGAGATTCTTGTGCGTAAGCATCACGCCCTTCGGGTCGCCTGTCGTGCCGGAGGTGTAAACGATCGTCGCCAGCTCTTCCGGCTTCGTCTCCTTCACCATGGCATCGAACGCCGCATCCGTCGCTTCGAGCGTAGGCGCCTGCTTCATCACTTCCGAAAAGCTCTCCGCCCCGGCAAAGTCGCCAGTATCGAAAACGGAAACATGCTCGAGCGCCGGAATCTCACCCGCGGCCACGAGCTTCTCATATTGCTGTTTGGTCGAAAGAAAGATCGCCTTCGAACCCGAATCCTTCAGGATGTAGCCCATCTGCTCCGGCGTCAGCGTCTGGTACAGCGGCACGTCCACCGCGCCGATCGCGAGGATGGCAAAATCCGCAACCGCCCACTCCCAGCGGTTCTCACTCACCAGCGCCACGCGGTCCCCGCGCTTGATGCCCCAACTCTCAAGCTGCTGCACCAGGGCCCTTACCCGGCTGTACATCTGCTGCGACGAAATAGGCTTCCACTCGCTGCTGCTGACCTTCTCCAGCGCGACCGTCTCACCGCCGCGGCTGCTCATAATCTCAAAAACACTATTGACCGTCTGCAAATCAAGCATCCAAAAGTCTCCCATGCGGCGACGAGCACAGCACGCAAGCCATGCTACCCCCGCAGCACCATTGGATGCACGTCCGGCTTTCGCAACAGTCTTCGTTTCCTGACTTTAGTTCCCAGCCGGAGCCGCCGCACCCGTTGCCGCCGTCTTTGGGAAATACCCTGTCCGCGTCCTCACCTGCAGCCCACGGTAGCCTTTCTCCTTGGCCTCCACATGAATCTGCCGGTATCCACCCTTTTCCGGCGGGTTCGTCGAGTGGTACTCAATCGTGTACTGCGTGCGGATGTCCTGCGCCACTTCCCGCGCCAATCCGTCCACTTCCTTCAGGGATCGCGGAAAATACGCCAGCCCACCCGTTTGCTCGGCCAGCTCCTGCAGCACTTCTTTGGCGTGCCGGGCCTCGCTGCGCCCCACATCGTCTCCAAATAACAGCCCAATCGAATAGATAGCCGGCCCATCCATGTCCTGCACCCGTCGGATCGCCGACTCCAGCGACGCACTGGACGCATTGTCCTCGCCGTCTGTAATGATCAGCAGCACCTGCTTGGACCGCTTCGCATTCTTGGTCAAATAATCCGCCGACGCGATCACCGCGTCATACAGCGCCGTCCCACCGCTCGGCTTGATGTACGAAAGCCCCTGCTGCAGGTTCCCGATATCGCTCGTAAAGTCCTGATCGATATAAGCTTCTGAGCTAAAGTCCACCAGGAAAGCCTCATCCTGCGGGTTCGAAAGCTTCACCAGATCCAGCGCCGCCGCACCCACAGCCGCCGTCTTGTCGTACATAGACCCCGAGTTGTCGATCAAAATCCCGATCGAGACCGGAATATCTTCATGCCGGAACCCGACAATGGACTGCACCACGCCGTCCTCATACACCCGGAACGCATCCTGCGGCAGCGAATCCACCTCATGCCCCGAACTGTCGATCACAGAAGCATTCAGCCGCACCTCATATGCATTGGCCTGCAGCGTATAGTGCCCATTCTGCCGCGTAACATCACTGCCACCGGCCGGTTGTGCCGCAGACTGTGCCGGAACCACAGCCTTAGCCGCACCATTGCCATCGGGTGAAGGCACCGGGTCCGAATCCACCGTCAACGGTGCGGTTTGCGCCGCAGGCGCGGTCGTCGTCTGGGCAAATGCGGCTACCCGCATCGCGCTCAGGAACACAAACAAAACGGCAACACTCCACCAGTTACTGCGACGGCGCATAGTACCCCTCGCGACTGTGCTGTTCCAACGGCGGTAGCCCCGCCGGTGGAATCAGTCGCACCTTCAATTTACGCCATGCGCCATTGCGCCTGCGATCCGTCGGCGTGTAGCCCAGCACGTACTCATTGCGAAGTTCTTCGCTGATCCTCTGAGCAATGTCGGCGAGGTCCTGCACGTCCAACACCTTGAACAGACGCCCGCCCGTGGCTTCCGAGATGTCTCGCAGCAAAATTGGCCCATTCTGCTCTTCCTCGGTCGGCGCATACATATCGAATATCCCGATCGAATAAACCTGCACCCCGCTCTCCCGTACCGCCCGCGTCAACTCCCCTTGCGTGTACCGGCTGCGGTTGTCCCCGCCGTCGGAGATCACCAACAGCGCCTTCCGGTCATACTTTGCCTGCTTCAGATGATTCACACCGAGGTACATCGCATCGATCAGCGCCGTCCGGTTCTCCGGACGCAGCATCACCATCCGCGCCTCCACATCGTCCACCTCCGATGTGTAGTCCACGATGATCGCCGGCCGGTCATTGAAGCCCACCACAAAAAATTCATCCTTCGGATTGCATGTCCTCAAAAAAGCGCTCAACGCCTTCCGCGCTCTCACAAACTTAGACGACATGCTCCCACTAAGGTCAAACACGATCCCGATCGTCAGCGGAGCGTCATCGGTCGCAAAGCTTTTGATGGTCTGCGCCACCCCCTCATCCATCACCTGGAAGTTTTCACGCTCCAGCCCTGTCACCAGCCGATTCATCGGGTCAGTCACCGACACCGGCACGAGCACCATGTTCACATCCACCCGGATCTCCGACCCAGGGCTCGACGTCGCCTTCGCCGCAATGTCCTTCCCCGTCACCAACGGCCGATCATCCTTAGGCACCGTCGACTTCGCCGGTTCCGGCGTATGTACATCGCCCAGCGGATTCTCCTGCGCCACGCACCATCCGCCGGTCCAGAGACTCGCCGCCAGCGCCACCACTCCGACACATCTCCAGCTTCTCGCCAACCGCATACGATAACCTGAACCTTCTGCCAGCCGGGCGTCCCACGCAGGCGACGGAGCCTCAGCTTATGACGATCCCGCCCAATCCGCAACAGGCAACTGCCACAGCTTCCACGCAGCAAACATTCCAGAGTATCTTTCGCATCCTGATCCTCGCAGCCGCCGGCATGGCCGCACTGCTCGCTCTCTTACCTGCCGCCGGACATGATCAGATCTGGTTCCTTATGATGGCGCATCGCTGGCTCGCGGGTGCCCAGATCTACGGCCCCGAGATATTCGACTCCAACCCCCCTGGCATCGTCTGGCTCTCCGCCATCCCCGTCTCGCTCGCGCACACACTCCATCTCTCCGAAACCCTCACCGCGAAACTCCTCGTCACGATCGTCGAAACCGCAACCTCCTTCCTCAGCCTTTCCTTCCTCCGCCGCGCACGCACCGCAACTAGGCGCTACGAAATCCCCGCGCTCCTCTTCGCAGCCATCGTCCTCTTCTACGTCATCCCTGCTCGCGACTTCGGCCAGCGCGACCAGATGCTCGCCTTCCTGGTCCTCCCTTACATCCTCGCCGCAGCCATCCCCTACCGCACCACCCCAGTCACGCTCGCCCGCACCACCGCTGCGATCCTAGCCGCCGCAGCCATCTGCCTAAAACCCCACCACGCTCTCATTCCCGTCGCCGTAGAACTCACCCTGCTCCTCGCCCAATATCACTCACCACTCACCACCCGCCTCCGCAACCTCTTCCGCCCCGAACCAATAGTCCTCGCCCTCCTAGGCCTGGCCTTCCTCGCCGCGATCCACCACCTCACCCCGCTCTACTTCACCACCGCGCTCCCCATCATCCGCGACACCTACTGGGCCATCGGCCATCTCTCCATCCCCGCTCTCGCGCTCGAAGCCATCGAGCTCCTCATCCTCTCCGCCATCTGCCTCACCCTCTACCTCCGCACGAAATCCCGCAGCCCCCTCATCACAATCCTCCTCATCGCCGCGACAGCCGCAACCCTCGCCTACTTCATCCAAGGCACTGGTTGGTACTACCAGCAACTCCCCGCGATCTGCCTCTTCGGCGCGACCCTCACCCTCCAGTTACTCGACCTCTACGCCACCACGCCACTCGCCCTCCCATCCTGGCTGCCCGAAACCACAGCAGCCCTCGCCATCCTCGCGCTCGCCCTCACCACCTACTTCACCGGCTCACCCTTCACCGAAGACCGCGCCTTCGCCCTCACCAGCCCCGACCCGACCTTCTTCACCGCGCTCGCACCCAACACCCCCGTCGCCATCCTCACCACCTCGGTCGACGCCGCCATGATGCCCATCGCGCGCTATCACCTCACCTGGGCGCAGCGCACCAACAACCTCTGGCTACTCCCCGCCATCCTCCGCAGCGAAACACCCACCGCCGGCGCACCGCCCTCCCAAATCCTCCCGCCCGCCACGATCACCATCCTCGACACCCTCCAGCATCGCTGGATGGTCGAAGACCTCACCCGCTGGCACCCCGAGCTAATCCTCATTCACCGCTGCCAACAAGCCAGCGTCCACTGCCAGGAGCTCGAAGACCGTCACGACGACTTACTCGCCTTCTTCCTCCGCGACCCGGCTTTCGCCGCCCTTTGGCAGCACTACACCTACACCGGCAGCCGCGGCGAGTTCGATGCCTACACCCTCAAGCCCGCTCTGTCGCATTAATCACACAGTTATCCCAGCGTTGACCCGCCCTCACGCCTATGCTCTAATTCGCCGTCCCGCTGGCCGGCTGTTTTCGCGTTGCGAGACACCACATCGCGTTCCACGGAGGCACTCCCCCCATGCACCTCGGCGCAATCGCAGCAGTCTATTTTCAGGACGCCACAACCACCTACACAACCACTTACGCGACAAATCCCAGCGACGCCATATGGCTCTGGATCGCCATCGGCGTCGGCGTCCTCGCCCTCATCGCCGCCTTCATGCTCGCCAAAATGGTTCTCTCCGCCGACACCGGCACAGTAGAGATGCAGGCCATCTCCAATGCCATCCGCGAAGGCGCCGAAGCCTTCCTCGCCCGCCAGTACAAGACCATCGGCATCCTCGCCGTGGTCATCGCCATCATCGTCTTCTGCGGCTATAACTTCTCACCACGCACCCACGACGTCGCCCTCAAAACCGTCGTCGCCTTCCTCGTTGGAGCCATCTGCTCCGGTCTCGCCGGATTCACCGGGATGTACGTCTCCATCCGCGCCAACATTCGCACCGCCTCCGCCGCGCGCAGCTCGCTCAACGGCGCATTAAAAGCCGCCCTCCGCGGCGGAGCCGTCACTGGCCTCGTCGTCGTCGCGCTCTCACTGCTCGGCGTCGCGATCCTCTTCCTCGCCTTCGGCGGCCTCACCAATCCGCAACAAGTTCCCTACCAGCTCGTAGGCTTCGGCTTCGGAGCCTCCCTCGTCGCGCTCTTCGCCCAACTCGGCGGAGGGATCTACACCAAGGCCGCCGACGTCGGCGCCGATCTCGTCGGCAAAGTCGAAGCCGGCATCCCCGAAGACGACCCCCGCAACCCCGCTGTCATCGCCGATCTGGTAGGTGACAACGTCGGCGACTGCGCCGGCCGCGGAGCCGATATCTTCGAGTCCACAGCCGCCGAAAACGTAGGCGCCATGATCCTCGGCGCCGCGCTCTTCCCCGTCTTCGGCATCAAGGGCATTCTCTTCCCGCTCATCGTCCACGCCATCAATCTGATTTCGTCGATCATTGGCGTCGCCATTGTCAAAACCACCGACACCGAAGACCCTATGTCCGCCCTCAACCGCGGCTTCTACGTGACCTCCGCACTCGCCCTCTGCGGCTTCGCGGGCGCGGTCTACATGATGCTCAACGGCCCGGGTGTCGCCTGGGGATGGCTGCTTTCCTGCGGCGTCACCGGCATGGTCACGGCCTTCCTGTTTGTCTGGATCACGCAGTACTATACCGAAAGCAAGTATCGCCCCGTCCAGTCCATCGCTGAAGCCTCGCTTACCGGACCCGCCACCAACATCATCTCCGGCATCGCCGTAGGCATGGAGACCCCCGCCATGCCCGTTCTCGTCATCTCCGCCGCGCTCCTGCTCAGCTACTACTTCGGCGTGCAAGGCCTCAGCGGCGTGGCCAACATCTCCAACTACGCCAAGGGCATCTACGGCACCGCCATCGCGACCATGGGCATGCTCTCCTGCGCCGCCTACATCCTCGCTATGGACACCTTCGGCCCCATCACCGACAACGCCGGCGGCATCATCGAGATGTCCAACCAGCCCGACTCAGTCCGCGACAAAACCGACAAGCTAGACTCCGCCGGCAACACCACCAAGGCCCTCACCAAGGGCTACGCCATTGGATCGGCCTCGCTCGCCGCATTCCTCCTCTTCTCCGCCTACCTCGAAGAGATCAAGTCGCTCGTCACCCTCAAGGTCCAGGCCGCCGGCGCAGCAGGCTTCATGCCCGTAGGCTGGTCCTTCACCAACATCAATCTCGCCGAAATTCCCGTCTTCGTCGGCGCTCTGCTAGGCGCGATGCTCACCTATCTCTTCAGTTCGCTGGCGATCAAAGCCGTAGGCCGCACCGCGCAAATGGTCGTCAAAGATGTCCGCGACCAGTTCCGCGAAAACCCCGGCATCATGGCGGGCACCAGCAAACCCGATTACGCCCGCTGCGTCTCCATCGTTACCGGCGCAGCCCTCAAGGAGATGGTCCTCCCCGGAATCCTCGCCGTCGGCCTTCCCGTAGCCGTCGGCCTCATCTTCCGCAACTTCAGCGCAACCTACGGCTCCGGCTCTGTCGCTCTCGTCGGTGCAGCCAGCCTCGTCCCCACGATCGACGGCATCCCGGTCAACCTCGGCGGAGCCTCCGCGGTCGCCGGTCTCCTCATGGTCGGCACCATCTCCGGCATCCTTCTCGCCATGCTCATGAACAACGGCGGCGGCGCCTGGGACAACGCCAAAAAGTGGATCGAAACCGGCCAATACGGCGGCAAAAAATCCGACGCCCACAAAGCTGCCGTAGTCGGCGACACCGTCGGCGATCCCTTCAAAGACACCGCCGGCCCCTCGCTCCATGTCCTCATCAAACTCCTCGCCACCATCACCCTCGTACTAGCCCCACTCTTCCTCTAACCCGGATTAAAGACTGACGCATCGATTCCAACGAATCAGTGCGTCAGTTTTTACGATGAGCGCATTTCAGCCCATCTTCACATCTTGGCAAACATCTCCAACAGGTCTAGGCTGAAATCAGGAGGCTTCTATGGCAACCCAAAGCATCCCTCTTTTAGCCGAACTGGACGAATTCGCCGCTCCTTTCGTGGACAGTGGTCGCTATGCCAACACGACCGAAGTTCTCCACGCCGCAATGGAAGCACTCCTCCGCGAACAAGCTGAGCAGGATGTGTGGACTCCTGAGCTGATCGCATTGGCCGAAGAAGGCGAAGCAAGCGGAGACGCAGAGGGTGACGTAATAGGACGTCTCCGGGCAAAGTTTGACTTGGCAGTCCACGCTGCATAATGACTCCATCAGTTCGCTATGCAAAGAAAGCGGAATCGGACCTTGCCGAGATTTTGTCAGGCACCGTGGAACGATGGGGCAAAGACCAGGCAGCCAGATATCTTGACGGCCTCGTCGGAACGTTCGAACTTCTAGCAGCACAACCTGCCTTAGGGCGTATCGACATATAGACTTTCCAGATCGCATTTGATTTGTTGATCTGTATGTATGGGCGTGAGTCGATATGAGTTGAGTGATGCGCAGTGGTCTCGGATCGAGGGTTTGGTTCCGGGGCGTGCGGATACGGTGGGCCGAACGGCGACCGACAATCGTGTTTTTATCAACGGTGTGCTGTGGGTGCTTCGTTCCGGAGCCCGCTGGCACGATCTTCCGGAGCGTTACGGCAAGTACAAGAGCGTGCACAAGCGGTTCAGTCGCTGGGCTCAGAGCGGGGTATGGGAGAAGGTCTTCCACGATCTGGTGGCGGATCGCAAGAATCTGTATCTGATGATCGATTCGACGATCGTGCGGGCTCACCAGCAGGCGGCCACGGGCCGCAAAAAGGGGGCTCCGACAAGGCTCTGGGGCGCTCCCGAGGAGGTCTGACGAGCAAGGTCCATCTGTTGGCCAACGAACTCGGTCTGCCGGTCGACTTCACGGTCACCGGTGGCCAGGTCAACGACTGCACCCAGGCCGTCGGTCTGCTGGGAGAGCGCAAGGCTGAGTGGGTGATGGCCGATAAAGGCTATGACAGCAAGGCGATCCGCGCCCACATCGCAGCGATGGGCGCCGAGGCCGTCGTACCCTCGCTGTCCAGCCGCAAGCACCAACACCCCCACGACAAAGAGCTCTACCGAAAGCGCAACTGCATCGAGAGATGCTTCTCCAAGCTCAAACACCTCCGCCGCTTCGCCACACGCTACGAAAAACTCAAACAAAACTTCAAAGCCATCGTCGCCATCGCCTGCGCTTGGATACACCTCAAGCTATATGTCGATACGGCCTAGGGCGACTCTATACAGGCAATGATTTCGGTTGGCGACGCTTTGAGCATGTAAGCCACGTCATCGTCTACCAGACAATTCGCAAAGGCGTGAGGATCCTGCGAATCATTCACAAAAGTCGACAAATCGGCAAAGCGTTACGCTGACAGTTGCATATCACCCAGCTATACTTCTGCCACGCACTAGCCAATCTGTTTTGGAGCCACCCATGTCCTCCATCCGCCTCCTCGTCGGAACCCGCAAAGGCGCCTTCATTCTCACCTCCGACGGCGCCCGCAAACACTGGAACATCTCCCAACCCCACTTCCCCGGCTGGGAGCTCTACCACCTCAAAGCCTCACCCGCCGACCCCAACCGCCTCTACGCCTCGCAGTCCTCAGGCTGGTTCGGCCAGGTCATCCAGCGGTCCGACGACGGCGGCCTCACCTGGAACCCCGTCGACAACAAGTTCACTTACGACGGCGTCCCCGGCACGCACCAGTGGTACGACGGCACCCCACACCCCTGGGAGTTCAAACGCGTCTGGCACCTAGAGCCTTCGCTCACCGACCCTGACACCGTCTTCGCCGGCGCCGAAGACGCCGCGCTCTTCAAGTCCACCGACGGCGGCGCCAATTGGCATGAGCTCTCCGGCCTCCGCACCAACCGCACCGGCCCTGGGTGGCAGCCCGGCGCAGGCGGCCTCTGCCTCCACACCATCATCCTCGACCCCACCAACGAGAACCGCATCGTCGTCGCCATTTCCGCCGCCGGCGCTTTCCGTTCCGACGACGCCGGCCTCTCCTGGAAGCCCATCAACAAGGGCCTCTGGTCCAAGTACATCCCCGACCCCACCGCCGAGGTCGGCCACTGCGTCCCACCACATCGCCATGAACCCTCCGCACGCCCAACACCCTCTTCATGCAGAAGCACTGGGACGTCATGCGCTCGGACGACGCCGGCGATCAGTGGACCAAAATCTCCGGCAACCTGCCCACTGACTTTGGGCTTCGCCATCGACGTCCACTCCCACGAACCCGAAACCGTCTACGTCGTTCCCCATCAAGTCCGACTCCGAACACTTCCCCCTCGACGGCAAGCTTCAGGTCTTCCGCTCAAAAACCGGCGGCAACGAATGGGAACCCCTCACCAAGGGGCCTCCCGCAAAAAGATTGCTACGTCAACGTCCTCCGCGACGCCATGGCCGTCGACACGCTCGACGACTGCGGCATCTACTTCGGCACCACCGGCGGCCAGGTCTACTGCTCGCCGGACGGAGGCGACAGCTGGAACGCCATCACGCACGACCTACCGGCCGTCCTGAGCATGCATCGAAGCCCAGACGCTCCCTTAGCGCGTCTCCTAACTGGATCTCATCTACAGGCGACGGACGCATTGTGTACCGGCAACGAATGCACTTGAGTGCTGGCGACAATCAGGTACCCCGAGGCTTTAGCCTCGGGTCTCATAGCCTGCTGGGAGTGAGGAGGGCTTTAGCCCTCAAGTATGCTTTCCTCAGCGTCGGCAATACCGTCCTTATGCCCTTCATCCGCATCGAGCTCCCACTCCACCTCCGCCAGCCTACGCCAACATCAGCGGCCACGAGATCACCCTCAACGTCCCCCACCCCGCCACACTCGCCCAAACCCTCAACACCCTCGAAGCCCTCTACCCCCAGCTCCGCGGCACCATCCGCGACCACATCACCCTCGAACGCCGCGCCTTCCTGCGCTTCTTCGCCAACATGGAAGACATCACCCACCAGCCCACCGATACACCCCTCCCCGCCACCATTCTCGAAGGCAAAGAACCCCTCATCATCCTCGGCGCCATCGCCGGCGGCTAGTATCGCGGACCTCGTCGCGCACGATACGATACTTCCGTGAAGCCCACCATCCGCCTCGCCAGTCTGCTCCTCCCGCTGATTGCGGTTCGCGCGCACGCGCAACAGCCCGCAAGTCCACTCACCTTCGACGTCGCCGCCATCCGCCCCTCCGACCCCGGCAAGGTCAACGGCACCATTAAGGCCATCCCCGGCGGCCACGGCTATACCGCACAGAATATCCCCGTAAAACTCATGATCAGCCTGATGTACAAGCTCCCCGCACGCCAGATCGAAGGCGGCCCAGACTGGCTCAACACCCTAGGGTTCGACGTAGAGGCCCGCGCGGATCAGGTCTACTCCCTCGACGATCTCCACACCATGTACCAGAACCTCCTTGTTGATCGCTTCGGCCTCAAGTTCCATATCGTCACCCGGGAAGGCCCGGTCTATGCGCTCTCCCTCGACCCTTCCGGTCTCAAGATGAAACCCAACACCACCCCACAAGACTTCACCATCCCCGTCAACGGCGGCCCCGCACACGTCATCGGCCGCCGCGTTCCCATGAACTATCTCTGCTGGTACCTCGGGCAACAATTGCAGCAGGACGGACGCCCCGTCATCGACCAAACCGGCCTCACCGGCAACTACGACTTCGACCTGTCCTTCCAGCCGCCACTCCCACCCGGCAACGCTGATAATCTCTCCCCAGAACTCCGCGACCTTCCCACCCTCTTTGCCGCCCTCCGCCAGCAACTAGGCCTCAACCTTCGCCCCGAAAAAGGTCCCATCAACACCATGGTCATCGACCGCATCGAAAAGCCGTCCGCCAACTGACCGCTAAACTGCCTTCTCCAACACCACAAAGTAAAGATCATCCCGCAGCGGCTTCCCAAACCGCTCATCCCCATACGGAAACGCCTCCCGCACACCGGTCTCCCGATACCCTCGCCGCAAATACCACCCCACCAGCGCCTCCCGCACATTGCAACACCGTCATCCGCACTCGCACCCCACCCTGCTTCGTCACAAACTCCTCAGCGGAAGCCAGCAACTCTTTCCCAGCCCCGCGATTCTGCCCACCAGGCCGCACCGTCAGCAATCCCAGATACCAAACCCCATCCTCCTTCGGCTGCAGAAACACCGTCCCCATCAACACCCCAGCCTCATCCCGCCAGACCAGCAGCACAGCCCCCGGCTTCGCCAGGTCCTCCCGCAACAGCGACTCCTTAAGCCGCACTCCCTCCAGAATCCCCGTCTCCGCATTCCAGCTAGCGTTCTCGCCCGTCCCGCGATAGGCCAGGTTCGCCAGCGCCACCACATCCGCATAGTCCGCCTCGACAACCTTCCGCAACACCATAAGCCCGCCAAACCCCTCTTCCACAGCGCTTTCTCTACACTCTATCCTCTACCCTCTATACTCTTCTGAATGGCCCGCCTTTACCCTTTCCGCGCCCTCCGTTACGACCCCACGCTCGTGAACATGACTGACGTTGTCACTCAGCCCTACGACAAAATCACCCCCGAAATGCAGGACCGCTACTACGAGGCGAGCCCCTACAACCTCATCCGCGTGATCCTCGGCAAAAAGTTCCCCACCGACACCGAAGACGGCGAAAACGTCTACACCCGCGCCGCCGCCACGCTCAACGAGTGGCGCGCCGAAGGCATCCTCAAGGAAGAGACCGAGCCCGCCCTCTTCGGCTACTCCCAGACCTACAAGGTCCCCGGCACCGAAGAAATTCGTGAGCGCCGCGGGTTCATCGGCCTCGGCCAGCTCTACGACTACGCCGACAAAGTCGTCTACCGCCACGAGCAGACTTTCCCCAAGCACAAGTCCGACCGCCTCGCCCTCTTCAAAGCCACCCGCGCCTACTGCGAGCAGATCTACATGCTCTACTCCGACCCCACCTTCACCGCCGAAACTGCCATCTTTGAGTCCGGCGCCGCGCCCGAGCTCGAAATCACCGACGAGTACGGCGTCCAGCATCGCGTCTGGAAACTCACCAACCCCGCCCTCATCAAGCTCGTCCTCGACGCCATGGCCGACAAGTGGCTCCTCATCGCCGATGGCCACCACCGCTACGAAACCTCCACCACCTACATGCAGGAGCGCGCCGCCGCCCTCGGCCTCGACCCGAAAGCCCCCGCCGCCATCACCGAAGGCTTGCCAGTCCCCGCCTTCCCGGAAGCGGCCATGATGATGACCTTCGTCAACATCGAAGCCCCCGGCATCACCATCCTGCCCACGCACCGCGTCGCCTTCAACCTGCCCAACTTCAGCGCGTCGGAGTTCGCCGTCAAAGCCGAGCAGTACTTCACCGTCGAAACCCTTCCCAGCGCCTACGGCGAAGCCGACCTGCTGCACAAGCTCAACAACACCCACGGCGTCGCCTTCATCGCCGCCACCAGGGACGCCGATTTCCTCCTCACCCCAATCCCCGAAGCCATCGCCCCGCTGCTCGCCGACCTCTCGCCCGAAAAGCAAGCGCTCGATGTCACTCAGCTTCACAAAGTAATCCTGGAAAAAAGTGCTCGGCCTCGACGAAGAAACCGTTCGCGCCGGCAACAACATCAAGTACCTCCGCGAAGCCTCCGAAGCCGTCGACGAAGTCCGCAACGGCAAGGCCGATGTCGCCTTCCTCATCAAGCCCGTCACGCTAGACCAGATGAAAGACATCTCCCTCAAGCTCGACGTCATGCCCCAGAAGTCCACCGACTTCTACCCCAAACTCCTCTCAGGCCTGGCGATGTACACCCTCGATTAGCCCCAGAACGAACGCGGGAACCAAGAACCGGGTGGCCCATCCTTTCGTCGCCTTTTGACGAAAGGATGGGGTATCGCGCCAAGCGCGACCGCACTCCATATGTCTTGGCAGAAATCCTCACCCGGCGCATAATTTCGATAAGGAGGTTCCCCATGGCGACCGCACCACCGCTACTCTCCATCGAAGAATATCTCCGCACCAGCTATCACCCCGACGCCGATTACGTTGACGGCGAGATCGAGGGAACGCAACTTGGGCGAATTTGAACACGCACGTCTGCAGCTACTGATCGGCGCCTTCTTTGCAGCACGCGAAAAAGATTGGCACATTCGCGGTGTCGTAGAGCAGCGAATTCGTATCACTTCCTCACGTGTGCGCGTTTGTGATCTCGCTTTACTTCGTGCTGACGCTCCACGCGAAAAGGTTACAGAGACGCCGCCACTCATCTGCATCGAAATCATGTCTCCGGAAGATCGCCTTTCTCGAGCCAAAGTAGTGCTCGCCGACTACTTCGCCATCGGCGTCCCAAACATTTGGCTCATCGATCCAATCCGTCGCTCAGCATTCACGTTCGGAGCCAAAGGCCTGCAGGAAGCCGACCCGAAAAACCTCACAGTCGCCAACACGCCCATCCGCCTCGACCTCACCGAAGCCTTCGCCGCAATTGACTAGAACATAAGCCTTCAAATCTCATCGAGGGAACGAATCTGCCTCAACTTGGGCCGCCTCGTCCGACGCTTGAAGACTCTCCACCTGAACAACAATCCCACGAGCGTCATCACGAGGCCTGCGATGGCAAACGCAGCCGCGAACGGCCAAGTCTGCCAAAAAGTAGCGATGCGCGCCTTGGACAGATTTAGGGTCTCGTAGCGCACTGGCACTGTCTCTCCAACTTCGAACCCTGGCGGATTAGAGCTTGAGTCTGAATGCGCAGTTTGAGCGCCACCATCCTTCGTAATGTACGAAAATACGGGCGAAAAAGAAGTCCCATCGTCATCCTGATGAGGCTCTAATGCGACAACCGTCCCTGTCGCCATTGAGGATCGTTCGATGAAATCAGCGTGTTGATAACGAATCCGACAGAAACCAATCCGAAGATCACTCCCTGAGCAAAGCCGACCCACTTTAGTACCAGGAGAAACGTCAACCATCGATCGGGGCGCTTCCCACTGATCGACCTCACCGCGAAATCCCCTCCAACGGCGAGCTAGCCGTCGCATACAGCTTCTTCCCCATCCGCCCCGCCAAAAACGCCTCACGCCCTGCCTCGACACCCTTCTTCATCGCGCTCGACATCAGCACCGGATTACGCGACGCCGCCATCGCCGTATTCAGCAGCACCGCATCGAACCCCATCTCCATCGCCAGCGCCGCATCGCTCGCTGTTCCCAGCCCCGCATCCACCACCAGCGGAACCTCCGTGATCAGCTCACGCATCATCCGCAGCGTATACGTGTTCGCAATTCCCAACCCGTCCCAATCGGAGCCCCCAGCGGCATCACCGCCGCCGCTCCTACATCGATTAGCCGCTTCGCAAACACAATGTCGTCCGTGGTATACGGCAACACCGTAAACCCTTCCTTCACCAGCACACGAGTAGCCTCAACCGTGGCTTGAACATCCGGATACAACGTCGCCGTATCCCCGATGACCTCAATCTTCACCCAGTCCGAAAGCCCTACCTCGCGCCCCAGCCGCGCCGCCCGGATCGCCTCCTCGGCCGTATAACACCCCGCCGTATTTGGGAGCAGAAAGTACTTCTTCGGATCAATAAAATCCAGCAGGCTTTCTTTGGACCGATCCAGCTCCACCCGCCGCACCGCCACCGTCACCAGCTCTGCGCCCGAAGCCTCTATGGCAGCTTTCGTCTCCGCCCCATCCTTGTACTTGCCCGTCCCCACAATCAACCGCGACGTGAACCGTCGCCCCGCAATCACCAACGCATCAGCCATACATAAATCCTAAACTGTTTGCCGCTTCTCTTCGCCGCTACACACACGCGCAAGGCTCGCCGGGTGTCTACGCAAAGTTGCGTATGGCCCATAACTCCTTCATCTCATAACAAGCGGATAAGCGAACTCTCGATTTGTCGAAGTTTATTGCCGCGAAGCCTGCGCCGTCAGCCACAATAGGAACACCATGCCCCCAATTCAGGAAACATTTGATCTCATTGCAGTCATTAACATTCCCGATCGCAAGGATCGCCACCGGGAATGCCTCCGAGAACTAAAGATGGTCGGGCTCGAAGTAACCCCCGGCAAGGTCGAGTTCTTCCCAGGCAAGCGCGTCACCTCGCTCGACGGCTTCCCCACTCTCGGCGCCCGCGGCGGCTTTCTCGCCCATCTCGCCCTCATCCGCGAAGCCCAGCGGCGCGGCGTCAAGTCACTATGCGTCTTTGAAGACGATTTCGAGATCGCCCGCGAAAACGTAGCCCCTCTGCTAAAAACCGTTGAAAGCCGCCCATTCCTTGCCATGGGATTTCTTCTACCTCGGTCATCGCCTCTCCCTGCCGCACTCACCAACTGGCCTCACCGACACCAAAGAGCCCATCGTCACCGCGCACGCCTTCGCCATGCGCTCATCCGTATTCGAACCCCTCGCCGAGTACCTGGAAGGCTGCATCGTCCGCCCCCCGGGAGATCCCATCGGCGGCCCGCAGTTCATCGACGGCGGCATCACCATGTTCCGCGAACGCAATCCATCCCTCATCACGCTGGTTACCGTACCCAGCCTTGTCACGCAGCGCTCCTCCCGCAGCGACATCAGCCCCAGCGGCTTCGAGCACATCCCTGTCATCCGGCAGGCCGCGGGCCTCACCCGCCAGGTCATCAATTTCTGGAAACAATCCCGCAAAGCCGTCTAAACCGCCCGCTCGAAACACAAACGGCCCGCCTCCAGAAGAGGCGAGCCGTTATGCGGTGATCTGGTGGGATTGACTTGAGGCATCCGTTCTCGGATGGGCCTCGGAGGAGATACGTGCGCTTGAAAAGACCTCCAGGTCTAGAGCAACGAATGCTCTAAGCCTCAGTCACCTCACGTGTTGTACTGCCACAACTCGAACAATCAATTTTCATAGACTGGATCATCCTCCTTTCCCGTGTTGAAACCTACAGTACTACTTGATTAACCTCGCCGTCAACCCGCCTGGCAGACAGGAACCACGGCTCATTGTGCTGCTGCGAGGGCGGGCGTCAGTTGGCCGATGGCTTCTCCACATGGTCGATCACAAACACATCCACATCCGCTTTGGTCGCCTCCATTTTGAGACCAAGCTGCTCCGGGAGCGCGGTGAACAGGCTAGGCGGAGCGTTCGGGTCGTCGCTTTCTTTCTGTGGTGGCCTTGGCCCGAACTGCGCGAACTGGCTATCGTCCGGCGTCCACTTGAGGTTGAAGTCATAGCGGTCCGTAAGCCCGGTATGGTCTACAACCGGCTTATCCATCGCCGACCCCTGCAGGCCGTCGCAAAAATCCTTCATGGTCGAGTTGGTGACGTGCAGATCGCCCAACCCGCGATAAAGGAAGTTCCTGGGAGCGCTGGGCAGGTCGGTCGTTACGGTCAACTTTGGGCCACCCTTGGCGACGGTCAGTTCCCAGGCGGCCAGCACGCGCTTGTCGTGGTGAAACTTCAACCCGAAGCGTTGCAACAGCACGTCCTGCATGAGCAGCTTCAACTGCGTCGAATTCGGTCGGCCCGGTACATCGGGCACACCATCAATATTGAACTTGTCGGTTCCAAACCATTCGGGAGCGTCGACGATCTGCTTCGCGTGGAGCCCATAAGCGAAAGTAATCAGGTCGTTCACGTTGGTGCCGATCGTCATAGCATGGGTGCCGCGGAAGGTAAACAACTTGCCCCGCTGGTCTGGGGCGGTCGGCTTCACCGTCACCACATCGAACTTCGGCTTCGCGTCAGGGGACATCGGTTTTGGCGGCTCAGGGACGGCCCAGGTGTTCTCCGGCGTCACATGCTCGAAGTTCAGGACATGCGTCTGGCCGCCTTGCGTGGCGTTTCCGCTGATAGCGTCGCCAGTGGCGTTCAGCGTGCCCGTATAGGTGACCTCCAGCGGCTTGATCGCAAAATTGACCGTCACCCCTTCGATACTGATGGACGTAACGGGGATCGGCTGACCACCCTGGTCAACGCTGTACATGGTCGCCTTCAGTTTGCCGTCATCCTTCGTAATCTTCAGCACAGTACGCAAGCCGTTGCCGGCCTTGAGTGTGCCTTGCCAATTACCCGTGATGTCCTTTTCCTGCGCGTGTAGTGCGGTGTTCAAGGTCGCGCCGAGCGTGCAGACCAGCGCAAACTTCGTAAGGCTTCTCAAGGCAGTTCTCTTCACGGATAAGCTCCAGGCGTAAGGCCATTTGAATTTTTAGGTGAGTCTAATCTTCATTGGACACTGCCTTTGCTTCTCTGTGAGCGAACGTACAATATTTTTTTGGACTCGCGCTGCGCATCTCTCACCGATCGCACCACCCTTCAAATACGCCCGCATACGGTCAATAAGATCCTCACCGCTGCCGCACTACGACATCACACGGTTTCCGCCGGATTTCTTCACCGCATACAGTGCGCGATCGCACTTCGCCATCAACGCATCCCACCCACCCGTCGCACCCTCCAACTCGGCAAGTCCGAAACTAGCCGTCAAACGCGAAGCAGTCCCGTCCTGCACTACCTCCAGCGTTTCCAGCGAAACCCGCAGCCGTTCCGCAATCTCCCTGCCTTCCTGGATCGCGGTGTACGGCAGCAAAACCAAAACTCATCTCCACCGGGACGTCCCAGCAGGTCGCCCTTGCGCACCCCCGTTCGAAGACAATTGGCTACCTGTACCAGCGCTGCGTCTCCATAACTGTGTCCCAGCGAATCATTGATCTCCTTGAAACCATCCAGGTCAATCATGATCACAGATACGCTCGCCCCGGACTTTTTGCCGTTTGCAAGCTCCCATTCCGCCTTGCTCTCCATCGCCCGGCGGTTGAGCAGACCCGTCAGCGGATCGGTCAACGCCTGCACTTCGAGCTCGTTCCGCAGCAGCGTGGCCGTCATCCACACATACGCAACCACTGCCCCGCACTGCAGGCAGGAGTTCGAAATAAGTATCCCCTCCAGAAATCCACCCGCCCGCAGATAATCGCTCGGCGCTCCCCAATGCAAAGTTCCAGCAACACGAACTGCATTGGTGACGAAAAGACCAGCCGCCATCATCGCCAGAGGAACCGCCGCAATGCGGGACGACCGGTCCTCTATCCAGAACAGATAAAGAGCAATCAACGCCTGCTGAAGCCCAAGAGTCAGACTCAGAGCAATCAAACGAATCTTGGTGTCAGGGTGAATGACGCCGTATTCCAGCAAAGGAAAAATGGCAATCAGAACGAGGCTCGCCTCGATATAGAAGAAGTATGCATTCCGGCCGAAGAGCTTCTGAAGGGAGAGAAACAACAAAAAATAACTGATCGCAAAAAATAGATCGGCTCCTACAATCGAAACAGCGTCCGGCATCGATCCACGCAGCACGACAGCGCTCGCCGCAAGCAGCAGCGAGACGTTATAAAAGGGAAACCAATCGACCCCTTTTATCTTCTTTTGCATTCTGGAATGCAACACGGCGAGCAGCGTGTACAGCACAAACAACACGAGATGCTCGATCTGCAAAAGATGAATGCCCAAGTCTTACCCCACGGTTCTTGCTTGTAGAAGGCACCACATCATCGGGCCGATATGTACTGGATAACACGGGTAGATGCCTCATCATAACGCCCCGATTCATGAATTTTCCGCGCCGCTTGCCATCATTTCCCAAAATGGATGACACATAGGGTTAGGACAGTGTTTGACGAACGAGTTCTAGGTCGTTGCCTCTGAGATAAACCCGGACTTTAGTCCGGGTAATGAGAGAACCCGGAAAATTGGGCTTCAGTGTCCGCGTGAGAACGCACCCTTTGCGATGAAGATATCGTTATTGGGCAGGGTAGGTTCGGATGTAAATCCTTTTTTGTAGCGGCGGCGGGTGGAGGCGTGGGCTGGGAGTGGTTTTACCTCACTGCCACCGCATGGAGTCGTGTGAGGTTGTAGGCCATGGCTGCCAGTGTCCATTCGTTGCCCACTTTTTCGATGCTTCGGGTGCGGAACTGTCGCAGACCTCGTTGTTGCTTGAGCACCCCGAAGACAGGTTCGACGATGGCCTTTCGGCGTCCGTAGGTGAGCCTCCCTTCCTCTGTCTTCAGCTTGCGGCGCATCCTCCGGTGGGCTGGGGCACATGCTTTTTGCTGGCATCGGACACCAAGGTTGAGACTGCGGGCAAGGTTGGAGTCCGGCACATAGGCATCGAGGTTTTGGGCTTCCATCCGTTCCAGGTTGGCGATGGAGAAGAACCCGCTGTCGGCCAGGGTCTGGCCCGGCTGTTGGCCGCAGCGTTCGCGCACCTGTTCCACCATCGGCAGCAGCGACGCGTTGTCGGCCGCGTTCTGGGTCACCCGCTGGGCCACGATCAGGTGGTCGTTGGAGACGGCGATCTCGGCTGTGTAGCCCAGATCGAAGCCGCTGCGGGTGCGCAGGAAGCGCGCGTCCGGGTCGCTCTGCGAGAGCTTCTTCAGGCCACTCTTCCTGAGCCTCTCCAGCCGCTGCGGAAGCTCGGCCAGCTTGCTCTCCAGGTGCTCGATGGCGACCTCCAGCCCGCCCGCATCGGCATCGTCGGCATCCACCATCTGCTGCCAGCGGCGCACCTGTCGGCGCAGTTGCGCACGCAGGTCGCGCAGATGCTGCTCGGTGTCCAGCTTGTCCCGGCTGGCCGAGGCCTTGACCCGTGTCGAGTCGATGGCCACCTTGCCCAGCTTGCCCATGTCCAGCTCACGCGCCATCTCCAGCACCTGCGTAAAGCAATCGTTCAGCGCCCGCGCATGACGTCGCCGGAACGCGCTCAGCGCCCAGTTGTCTACCCGCGCCCCGGCCGCAAGGTACCGCAGCGGAAGGTCTTCCACCAACCGACGCTCCAGCTGCCGCGCGCTCGTGATGCCGGTCGCATACGCATACAGCCACACGCTCAGCATCAGCTCCGGAGCGTACAGCGCCCCGCCCTCAGTGGCATACGACTGCTCGAAGCAGCTCAGATCCAGCCGATCCACAACACGGCGAAGGAAGAAGCAAAGATGATCGCCGCTCAACTCATCCTGCACACTCGGAGGCAACAAATAGCTCTGTTCTGGACTGTAGCTCTTGAATCGAGACATACTCTCTTCTCGCCCATCCAGCAGTGGAAATCAAGAGACTTGTTGAGTTCTCACGCAGACACTTCAGCCCTCGGGATATGCTTTCCCATCCCGACGTCCAGACCCTTTTATGCCGAGAACTACTCTGAAGAAACTGCCCAGCTTTTACTTCAAATAGGCTCGCACCAGATCAATTAGATCTTCCGCGATATCGGGCGCAATCGCTTCTTTCCCCTTGCCTACCAGGTGCAACCGTATGTGATCTTCCATCACCTCGGCCATCAGGCTGTTGATCCCTCCACGCACCGCCGCCAATTGCATCAGCACATCCGGACATTCATCCTCGGCCGCCAGCGCACGCTCCACGGCGTCGATCTGCCCACGCACCCGCTTCACCCGGTTCAGCAGCTTCAATCGCTCGCGTTCCATGCAGACCTCGTCTTTTCGTCAAAGCTTCACGCAAATCTTATACCCTACCGGGGTATACTACCAATAGCTCATCAAGCGCCTCCCCGGCGCGGAAAGGAGTATCCCATGACCACCCTGTTCCCCGCCTTCCGCAACACGCCGAAGGCCCTCGTCCCGCAGACCCATCGCGCACTGGAAATCACACGTACCTACGTGGAAACTGGCGACGAACGCTGCCCCATCGCCGGCATCTGGTCGCGCATCAGCGCAACCGACGCCGCTATCGACGAACCTGAAAGAACACGGCCCGTCATGAGGACACTTCCCCCATGGCGGGCATCTGACTCCCTGTTCACGTTCTTCCGCTACAGTATTGCCTAAGTTTTCTCCTTACATGCTGACCATTTTCTCTATCGCCACGCGCACCACACTAATCCTCTGCCTGTTAGCAGTCCCCTTACACGCCCAGCAGCCATCGGAGGGGATTACCCCCCCTGTATCCTCTGATAGCGCCAAACCTGACGCTCCGCCGGCCCCCGCCGACACGCTTACGCTTTTTCCTCACAACGATAGCTCCCGCTACCTCCTCTCCGGACAAGCGAACATCATCTTCCAGGCCCATCCAGGTTTTCACTCCCCCTACGAAGGCACCAACTCGCTGCTCGCACGGGGCGAGTATAAGACCTCCCTCGTCGGCACCCTCTTCCTCGGCTTCAAAGTCATTTCCAACCCTCGCTACGAGCTCGATGCCATCTACGACGAAGAAGCCTCCGGTGGCCGTGGCGACTCCGAAGCGCTAGGTCTCGCCGGCTTCACCAACCTCGACGTCGTCCGCAATCCTCAGCTCGGCTCCATCCCTTATATGGCCCGTGCCCAGCTCCACCAGACCATCGGGCTCAACAGCAAGCTCGTCGACGCCGAGCGCACCCAGTTTTCTCTCGCAACCAAAGTTCCCGAGCGCCGCATCGACCTGCGCGCCGGCAAGATGAGCCTGCCCGACTTCTACGACGCCAACACGCCCGGCTCCGACTCCCACCTCCAGTTCATGAACTGGACCGTCGACAACAACGGCGCATGGGACTACGCCGCCGACACCCGCGGCTACACCTACGCCTTCATCGCCGAATACGACGACGTCGACTGGTCCGCCCGCTACGCCATCGCCCTCATGCCCACCGTCGCCAACGGCGTCGACCTCGAGTGGAACCTCCGCCGTGCCAGCGGCCAGAATGTCGAGCTCGAGTACCGCAAGACGCCGCTAGCACGCTTCCTAAACAAAGACCGCAAAGGCACCGTGCGACTGCTGGGCTTCGTCAACCACGCCAACATGGGCGACTACCGCGCCCAGATCAACGAAGCTATCTTTGCCCGCGCCCACGGCAACCTCGCCGCCACGCCCGTCATCACGGATCATGCCGCACAGGTGACCGTAAAATACGGCGTCGGCTTTAATTTCGAGCAAGAACTCACGCAAGACATCCGCGTCTTCGGCCGCTTCGGCTGGAACGAAGGCCAGCACGAAAGCTACGCTTACACCGAGGTCGACCAGACCTTCGAGCTCGGCGCAGACTACGCTGGCACATCATGGGGACGCCCGCACGACAAGGTCGGCCTCGTTGGCGTCTCCAACGCCATCAAGCGCGACCATCAGGAGTACCTCAAGCTTGGCGGCCTCGGGTTCCTCCTCGGCGACGGAAACCTGAACTACGCCCGCGAAGACATCCTCGAAACCTACTACACAGCCCACAACTGGCGCGGGCTTTTCACCTCCCTCGACGCCCAGATCATCGCCCACCCCGGCTACAACCAGGACCGCGGCCCCGTCGAGGTCTTCAGCGTCCGCACCCACGTTGATTTCTAGATGAAGTTTCGTTCAGAAGCATCACGGACTGAATAAGTCGTATATCCTAGTCCGAACATGTCGACCTCACACGCTACCCTGAAACTCTTCCGCAAGATCCATCTCTACTTCGGGATCTTTATCTCGCCTATGCTTCTCTTTTTTGCCTTCACCGGAGCCGTCCAGACCTTCAGCCTGCACGAAACCACCCAGGGCAGCAGCTACAAACCACCCGCCTGGCTCGTAACTCTCGGCCAGATCCACAAAAAGCAGACCTCCGTCGTTCCCGTCCGAAAGCAGCGCCCCGCAGATGCTCCCAAACCGGCGAAAGCTGATGCCTCCGCACCGACACCTGCTCCTAAACCGATCGACGCGCCTCCTCAAAAGAGCCATCTGCCGCTGAAGATCTTCTTCCTGATCGTCGCGATCGGCCTGTTTACTTCAACCCTCACGGGAATTTACATGGCGTACAAGTACAACCAGAGCAAACTGGTCGTAACAGCCCTGTTGCTGGCAGGTGCCATCATTCCACTCCTGCTGCTACCCTTCTAGGCATGAAACACCGCATCGCTATACGCCTCGTCGCCGCAACTTCCCTCCTCCTCGCGACCCTCACGTTCACCGCACAGGAGCCCGCACCAAAACCTTCCGCGGACCTCGCCGGTCTCGCGCACGTGGCTCTACGCGTGCATGATCTCGCGACGTCCGTCGCATTCTACGAGAAGCTCGGCTTCGTGAACGCGTTCTCGCTCTCCCGCGACGGCGCCGTCTACGAAGCCTTCATCAAAATCAACGACCGGCAATTCATCGAACTCTACCCAGCCACCGCCAAAGACCCGCAGATCGGCTTCCTGCACGTCTGCTTTGAAGGCTCAAACCTGCAGTCGGTGCATGACTACTACGTCGCCCAAGGCCTGACGCCGAAAGACGTCCGCACCGCCGGCGCAGGCAATCTCCTCTTCACCATGCCCGGCCCGGACACCCTCACCGGTCCGCAAAACATGGAATATACCCAATACATGCCAGGGTCTCTGCACTCCAAAGACTTCGGCCAACACCTCGGCAAAGATCGTATCTCGACACAATTGATAAGCGCCGCGATCGCCTTTACCAACCCCGCCGCAGCTTCGGCTTTCTATCAGGACAAGGTCAGCTTTATTCCCCACAAGCTAGCGCCCAATAGTCTCAGCGACACCTACTCCATCCCCGGCGCGCCTGAGGAAAGCATCCACATCGACTCGCCCGAACTCGGTTATAAAGCCCGCATCACCTTCGCCGCGCCAACGGCAAGAGCACAACTAACACTCAAGGCGCGCGGGATTCCGTTCGAGAAGTTTCCCGGTAGCAGCGGCGGTGATCTTCTTCTGACGGACCCGGACGGCAACAAGATCATCCTGCATCGCGGTTTGTAGTCCTTGACGCAAAGCAAAACGGCTGCCTAAAGGCAGCCGTTTTGCGTGAAGCATGTTGGGAAGTAATTAGCGACGTCCGCCACCACCACCGCCGTGGAAACCTCCGCCGCCACCGCCATGGAAACCGCCACCCGAACTTCCGCCATGGAAGCCACCGGAAGGCGCGCCACCGCCGTGGAAGCCAGCGCCTACAGAGCCGTGATATCCGCCGCCGGCATAACCGCCACGAGCGTATCCACCGCCGTAGCCGCCACGGCCATACCCGTATCCGCCGCGACCGTAGCCTACGCCGTAGCCATAACCGCGCCCATAGCCATATCCACCATGGAACCAGGGGCCTGCGCCGATGAAGACGCCTCCGTTGAAGTAAGACGGCCCGTAGTAACCATAAGGCGCGCACGCGTAAGGCGCGTAGCCGTAATAACCGTATTCACAAGCCGGGGCGTACCCATAGCCGCCGTAGTATGCGGGGCCTCCGACACCGATGCCCACCGAAACCTGTGCGTGCGCCTGTTTGGCAACCGCCGGCATCAGGAAAAGTCCAACTGCTAAAGCTGCGTACCGAAGAATTTTCATCACAACTCCTTCCGGCTCAATCTAATTGAGCCGTGAAACCGTCCGCCTAATCGCGTCCACTCTCGGTTAGTAAGAACACAAGCTCGTACGGAATGTTGCTCATTGCAACGTTGCCTTGGAGATGCACGAAAATGCGGGTTGCCTGTGAAATCAACCTATACTTGAGTTATGTCGCTGCTTGCTTTCGAGTTGCCTGCTTTCGTCATCGGCCTTCTCTTTGGCAGCTTCTTAAACGTCTGCATTTCACGACTCCCACACCATCGCAGCATAGCCAAACCCCGCTCCCACTGTCCTAACTGCAAGCAAACAATAGCCTGGTACGACAACATCCCGCTGCTGAGCTGGGTGATCCTTCGCGCAAGCTGCCGTAGCTGTAAAGAGCCGATTCCGTGGCGCTATCCATTGGTGGAACTCGCTGTGGCGCTATGGTTTATGCGTATTGCCTATGATCTGGCTATTCTTTATGAATACCCGCCGGCAAACCTAGCGGGCGTGATTCAGTACCAGCTCTATCTCATTGGCCTGGTTATATTTGGCTTCTTACTCCTTGGCTTATTGGTGATGGATTGGCAGACGCATCGGTTGCCGGATGCGTTTACGTTTCCGGGGATTTTGATTGGGTTTTTGGTGGTGTGTACGCAAGCTATCTTCTTGAATCCAGGGCAGATGGACATCAAGCTGACGCCGAAGCATGATCTGCGGCTTTCGAGTCCCGGGTCGTTTGTGGCTAAGGGGAATGTTTTTCTGACGGGGCCAGAGCATCTGGTGTTTGGAAGGGTGGTGGCGATCGCTGGCGCAGCGCTGCTTTTGCTGGCAATTCGGGGGATTTATAAGGCGCTACGGGGGAAGGAGGGGTTGGGGTTGGGGGATGTGAAGCTGTTGGCTATGATTGCGGCGTTCCTGGGGTTCTGGCCGGCTATGCTGGCTTTGTTTGTGGGGTTGATTGCTTGTACGGGGCATGCTTTGGTGCTTCTCGCGCGGGGTAAGGCGCATGGAATGAGTAGGTTGCCGCTGGGGAGTTTTCTGGCTGTGGGGGGGTTGGTGGCGGCGTTGTTTGGGGATGTGATCCTGGGTTGGTATGGGTCGTTTTTGTAGAAAATCATGGTGCGTTTTTGTGGAGGTTTGTGGTGACTTGTGGTGAAGTTATGGAGCTCGTGGTGTCCAGCAAACTTGACATTTGCGCTTGAGGGTTTTGCACAGGGCGGGATTTCATTTTGTGCGCTTATAACCGCACAGAACTACCGTTCGATGAACATCCGACGCGGTCCGCGCCTTGACCCTTGACCAAGTCACTCCTACACTTGAAAATGCCCATGACGAGTTACCCCTACATCTGGCAATATCTTCCTCTTGTGCTTCAGATACTGGTCGCCGTAGGTCTGGCGGGCGGTATGGTCGGAGCCTCGTTCCTGATTGGCAAACATAAGCGGTCGCGCACCAAATTGAGTGCGTATGAGTGCGGCATGGACCCGGTGGGCGACGCCCGCGGCCGCTTTTCGGTGCGCTTTTACATGGTGGCCATGTTGTTCATTCTGTTCGACGTGGAAGCGGTGTTCATGCTTCCGTGGGCGGTGATCTATCGCCGGCTGCCGGGCATTACCGGCTCGCGGCTGTTCGGTTTCTGGGAGATGCTCGTGTACATCGGCTTTGTCGCCGTCGGGCTTTTCTATGTTTACAAAAAAGGCATTTTGAACTGGTCGAACGATAAAGCCGACCTGTAAGTACAGGGAAAAGGCAGTAGGGAATAGGGAGTAGAAACACCATGGATCCGATTGCTAATCCCGCTACACCGGAAGCTGCGTTTGGGGTTGAGGCTGTGAAGTTGGCGCTGGCTGATCATGCTGCGTCGAATGCCGCGATCAACGCGCTTGAGCCGTTCATGACGGATGCGAAGTGGGACCGCGGGGAGCTTACGCTGACCGTTGCGCCGGAGACGATTGTCGACGCGAGCAATGCGGCGAAGGCGGCGGGTTACAACTTCTTCGAGGATTTGACGGCTGTGGACTGGTATCCGACAGAGCCTCGTTTTCAGCTTTCGTATTCCCTGCTGTCACATACGTTCAAACAGCGGCTGCGGGTGGTGGCGCGGGTGGCGGAGGGTGAGTCGATTGCTTCGATTACTTCGGTCTGGCCGGCGGCTAATTTTTATGAGCGCGAGGTGTTCGATCTGTTCGGTGTGAACTTTACCGGACACCCTCGGCTGACACGCATCATGATGCCCGACAACTGGAACGGACATCCGCTCCGCAAGGATTACCCGGTGGAGGGATATCGCTAATATGAGCGAGACATCGTTTATTGAAGAAGAAGTAGTGACCAAGAACAAGACGCCGATGACGCATGGCGCGGGTTCTCGGGACACGACTGGAACGACGCTGGCGGGGTTTCGGCCGGCGGAGGATCTGGTTCCGTCGAAGGTGGGAACGCAGACCGCCGAAGACATGATCATCCCGGGTGTAGAGGATGTGGTGGAGGAGTCGCTGGGCGGGCATAAGCCGCACGGCTCCGATCCGGTCTCCGACCAGACGATGATTTTGAACATGGGCCCGCAGCACCCTTCGACGCATGGTGTGCTTCGGCTTGTGATTGAAGTGGATGGCGAGACGATTGTTTCGCTGGCGCCGGACATTGGGTATCTGCATACGGGCATTGAGAAGACCTGCGAAGCGAAGTTCTACCAGCAGGTGGTGCCGCTGACGGATCGCGTGGACTACCTGTGTCCGATGACGAACAACACTGCCTATGCCCTGGCGGTGGAGAAGCTGTTGCAGCTGGAGATTCCGGAACGTGCCCAGTATCTGCGGGTGCTTTTTAATGAGCTGACGCGGATCCAGTCGCACCTGGTCTGGCTGGGAACGCATGCGATGGATATCGGCGCGTTGACGGTGTTCCTGTACTGCTTCCGCGAGCGCGAAGAGCTGCTGCGGATTTTTGAGGCAGTGAGCGGGCAGCGGATGATGACTAGCTACGTGCGCGTGGGTGGTGTGAGCCTTGAGCCGCCGGCTGATCTTTATGGGAAAATTCGGGCGTTCCTGAAGAGCTTCCCTTCGAAGATTGAAGAGTACGAGGGTCTGCTGCAGAACAACCCGATCTGGATTTCGCGCCTTAAGGGTGTGGGCTATATCTCGGGTGCGGATGCGATTGCGCTGGGTGTGACGGGGCCACCGCTGCGGGCTTCCGGCGTGGACTTCGATGTGCGGCGGGATATGCCGTACTCGGGTTATGAGAAGTTCAAGTTCAATGTGCCGGTTTCAAGCGACGGCGATGTTTGGGCTCGGTACATTCTGCGGATGCAGGAGATGCGTGAAAGCGTGAGCATCTGTCTGCAGGCGCTGGATGGGCTGCCGGAAGGACGGATTACGGCGGATGCGCCGAAGATCATTCTGCCGGACCGCGAACAGATGAAGACGCAGATGGAGTCGCTGATCCATCACTTCAAGATCGTGACGGAAGGGTTCCAGGTTCCGGCGGGTGAGGTGACTTCGTCTGTGGAAGCTCCGCACGGGATGATGAATTATTACGTGGTGTCCGATGGAACGGCGAAGCCGTACCGGGTGCATATGCGGAACGCGGATTACTCGAATTTGCAGGCGCTGGAGACGATGTGTAAGGGCAAGCTGATCGCGGATGTGGTGGCGATTATTGGGAGTATTGATATTGTGCTGGGGGCGATTGATCGGTAATGACGCTCGCGACCACATATGCGTTGGAGGACTATCGAGCAATCGACTCCACTCTCGCTTCCTGGTCGAAAGCACGCAACATCAGTTTTGAAAGGCAAGCCAAGGGCTATGAGGTTAGAAGTCTTTGGATCGAAGGCCTCATTCAACTTTGGGTCGATGCGCCAGATACAGAAGGATTTGTCCGAGTTCATCTGGCAGAACTTAAACCGAGTCTCCCTAGCAAGTGGGGACGCTCTATCGAGTGGAGAACGACACAAGAGGACCTTTACGACACTCTTGATCGACTTTGGTTTGAAGGTCAGCAATGGCTATCGTGACCAGCAATCAACTCCACACCGAACTTTGGACTTCATGGGCTTCCCTGCTTCGCAGTTATGCAGCCGCGCATGGATTGAATGCAGTACAGCACGCCGTGGTTGAAGTGAGTGCTGAAGAGATTACGCTTCGCGTGGGGAGCCGGTGGCTTCGGTTTACGCGGGATGCGATGCAGGAAAGCGGTAAAGAGCCGGTTGGGTTTCGGTTGGAAGAGAACGGCAACGTTGTGATCGACGGGGCTGAGGAAGAAGAGATGGATTTCGCGGCGGAAAGATTGGCGCGCGGGATGTTGGTGTAGTTGGGCCTGAGGAGTCCGGGGTGGCATGAAGGAAAGCAGATCCTTCGCGTTGCTCAGGATGACAAGGGTAAAGAGTTTTGGATTGCCTCTTGGTTTGTCACTGCTCTAGACGCAGATTCCCTTCGGGAATGACAACAAAAGAAGGTTGGTTGAAGAGTTGGTTGTAGGCCCGGAGGGTTCGGAGTGGCATGGAGGAAAGCAGATCCTTCGCGTTGCTCAGGATGACAAGGGTAAAGAGTTTTGGATTGCCTCTTGAGTTGTCGCTGCTAGAGACGCAGATTCCCTTCAGGAATGACAACAAAAGAGGGTTGGTTGAAGAGTTGGTTGTAGGTCCGGAGGGTTCGGGGTGGCATGAAGGAAAGCAGATCCTTCGCGTTGCTCAGGATGACAAGGGTAAAGAGTTTTGGATTGCCTCTTGAGTTGTCGCTGCTAGAGACGCAGATTCCCTTCGGGAATAACAACAAAAGAGGGTTGTTTGAAGAGTTGGTTGTAGGGCCGAAGGGTTCGGGGTGGCATGAAGGACAGCAGATCCTTCGCGTTGCTCAGGATGACAAGGGTGAAGGTTTTGGATTGCCTCTTGAGTTGTCGCTGCTAGTGACGCAGATTCCCTTCGGGAATGACAACAAAAGAGGGTTGGTTGAAGAGTTGGTTGTAGCCCGGAGGGTTCGGGGTGGCGTGAAGGAAAGCAGATCCTTCGCGTTGCTCAGGATGACAAGGGTGAAGGGTTTTGGATTATCTGGAGATTGTAGCTGCGCCTTGGAGAAGCAGATCCCCTTCGAGGATGACAGAAAGAAAAGCAACGGCAACTGCAAAAGCAAGTGCAACGGCAACTGCAAAAGCAAGTGCAACGGCAGGAGCAAAGGCAAGTGTAGTGCCGGGGCAATGAGTTTGGTTTTACCTGTAGTACCGAGGACGTATCAGGATCATGGCAGCTGTCGCTAATTCGATTTTTACTCCCGCTACCGCGGCCCGCTTTGACAAGCTGGCTACGATCTATCCGCTGAAGCGCTCGGCGCTGGTGCCTATGCTGCTGTATGCGCAGGACGAGGTTGGCTATGTGTCGGACGAAGTTGTGGCCGAGCTGGCGGTGCGGCTGGACCTGCTGGAGCTGGATGTGCGCGGGGTGTTGAGTTATTACTCCATGCTGCGGACCGTGCCGGCGGGCAAGTACAACGTTCAGGTTTGCACCAACATTTCGTGCATGTTGCGCGGTGGGTTTGAGCTGCTGAACCACTGCAAGCACAAGCTCGGGATTAGGCATAAGGGCGTGACCGCCGATGGGCTGTTTTCGCTGGAGGAAGTGGAGTGCATTGGGGCCTGCTGCTGGGCTCCAGCGGTGCAGGTGAACTATGACTTCCATGAGAATTTGACGCCTGCGAAGATGGACGCCGTGCTGGCGGACTATGCCGCAGGTAAGGGTAAGAATGAGCCGCCTAGTCCGAGCATCGGCAGCACAGCACCGGAGGCTAAATAATGCCCACACTTGTTTCCCATCCTGATGAAGTGAAGGTGATTTCGCGGCGCTTTGGTATGGGCGCGAAGGACATCGAGAAGTACATTGAGCTGGACGGCTATAAGGCTGTGCAGCAAGGCATTGAGCAGGGGCCGGCGTGGATCGTCGACACGATGAAGGCGAGTGGCCTGCGTGGGCGCGGCGGTGCGGGGTTCCCAACCGGCATGAAGTGGAGCTTTGTGCCGAAGGTGAGCGAGAAGCCGAAGTATGTGCTGGTGAACGGGGATGAATCCGAGCCGGGGACGTGCAAGGACCATGTGATCTTCCTGGAAGATCCGCATGCGGTGATTGAAGGAACGATGATTGCCGGGCTGGCGATCGGCGCGAAGATGGGGTTCATCTATCTGCGCGGTGAGTATCGCTACCTGCTGAACATTGTGGAGAAGGCCGTTGCGGAGGCGTATGCGAAGGGCTTTCTGGGCAAGAACATTTTCGGCAAGGAAGGCGTGGACTTCGACATCATTACGCAGACCGGAGCGGGCGCGTATGAGGTTGGGGAAGAGTCGGCGCTGATGGAGTCGCTTGAGGGTAAGCGCGGTGTGCCGCGGATCAAGCCGCCGTTCCCTGCTGTTGTGGGACTGTATGGCGGGCCGACGGTGATCAACAACGCGGAGACGATTGCGAATGCGCCGCATATTCTGCTGATGGGCGGCGAGGCTTATGCGAAGCTCGGGACCGAGCGCAACGGCGGGACGCGGCTGTTTGGGATTTCAGGCCATGTGAACAAGCCGGGCGTGTATGAGCTGCCGATGGGCTACTCGCTGCGGGATGCGATTTACAAGGTCGCCGGTGGAATCCCTGGAGGCAAGGCGCTGAAGGCTGTTGTGCCTGGTGGGGCTTCGTGCCCGGTGCTGAAGGCTGATGAGATCGATGTAGGGCTGGACTTTGACCAGATGGCGAAGGCCGGGACGATGCTGGGGTCGGGCGGGATTGTGGTGCTCGATGAGACGGTGTCGATTGTGGAGTTTGCGCTGCGGACGATCCGGTTCTACCAGCATGAGAGCTGCGGCTGGTGTATTCCCTGCCGCGAAGGAACGGACTGGCTGAAGAAGACGCTGACGCGGTTCCATGCGGGCGGCGGGAACAAGAAGGACATCGACAATATTCAGTATCTGGCGGAGAACATGATGGGCAGGACGTTCTGTCCGCTGGGCGATGCGGCGGCGATGCCGACGCTGGGGTTCATCAAGAAGTTCCGTGGGGAGTTTGAGGAGTATCTTGCGGGAGCGCGGGTGGAACATCCGTTGATCCAGATCACGACGATTGGCGAGACGGAACTGGCGGCGCACTAAGAGCGGTATGAGTTTGGCGGGACGCGGGAAGGAGGAGAGCATGACGAAACTTGGGCGATGGATAGCAGTCGGTGTGTTGGCTCTTCTTCCTGTGGCCGTGCGTGCGCAGTTCTATGGGACCGCGGCGGCAAATGGGATACATGGAGCGGCGCTGCCGAAGCCTCCTGCGGGCGACAAGGTGGCGATCGTGGTGTTTGAGGATCTAGGGTGTCCGGCGTGTGCGCATGCGCATGCGTTTGAGCAGGACGCGGCGGCGAAGGCGCATGTGCCGTTGATGCGGTATGACTTCCCTATTCCGGCGCATATATGGACGTTCCAAGGAGCGGTTTGTGCGCGATATCTGCAAAACAAGGTGAGCCCGGCGACAGCAGATGAGTATCGCAAGGACGTGTTCGAGTCGCAGCGGATGATTTCGAGCAAGGATGATTTGCAGCGGTTTACGACGGCGTGGATGCAGCGGCGGCATAGCGCGATGCCGTTTGTGATGGACCCGGATCAGTCGCTGGCGAAGGCGGTGAAGGCGGACTTCGAGCTGGGCTTGAAGGTGAACGTGGAGTACACGCCTACGGTCGTCGTGGTGACCAACGACAAGTACCAGGTGGTGTGTGGGACGAAGACCGGATCGGATGATCCGGCGAAGATTTATCCGGTGGTCGAGGCTGCGCTTGCGGCTTCGCAGGCGCCAGCCGCGGTGAAGCGCGCGGGGGTTGGACGCTGATGGCGCTGCGGATTCAAGTTGGAATGGTGCTGGCGGGCGCGGCGATGCTTACGGGCTGTGAGGCTCGGGAGATGGGCGTGACGTTTGCGGATTCGCAGGCGAAGCTGGTGGACAACTCGTGGGTGACGGCGACGCAGACTTGCTGGCTGGGGATTCCTTCGCAGCACTATACGGTGGCGAGCATGAAGCGGTATCTCGCCGATCCGATTCACTTTCGTGCGGCGTTTTCGACGTACGCGGCACTCGATGACAACGAGCTGCGGGCGCTGGTAGCGAAGCCGGTAAAGGATGCACCGCCGCCCGATACAACGATGCTGGCCCATTCGTCTATGCCTGTTTTTACGCGGGCGCAGGCACTTTCAGGAACAAATGCACGCGATGCCGTGGCTTCCAACACCGACGGCGCAACGCCACCCGACGCCTTTTGCGCCGCTCAACCCGGAACACCGGTAGGATTCAAATAACTATGCCAGACGTTACCCTTACAGTAGACGGCAAGAAAATCACCGCTCCGGCGGGGACGCTGCTCATCGAAGCCTGCAAGACCGCGGGCATCGAGATACCGGCGTTCTGTTACTACCCTGGGCTTTCGCTGCAGGCCGCTTGCCGGATGTGCGTGGTCCGCATCGAGAAGATGCCCAAGTTGCAGACTGCATGCACGACGCCCGTGGCCGAAGGCATGGTGGTGCAGACGGAGACGCCGGAGATTGCGCAGGCGCGCAAGGCGACGCTGCAGTTGCTGCTCGGGAACCATCCGCTGGATTGCCCGGTGTGCGATGCGGGCGGCGAGTGCGAGCTGCAGGATATGACCTTCAAGTATGGCGCGGCTGATTCGTTCTATACGGAGCCGAAGAATCATCGCGAGGAGCAGAAGTGGTCGCCGGTGGTGTACTTTGACCGGCCGCGGTGCATCCTTTGCTATCGCTGCGTGCGTATGTGCGGCGAGGGGATGGATGTATTCGCGCTGGGGATTCAGAACCGCGGATCGAGCTCGGTGATTGCGCCGAATGTGCCGGCGCAGCTTTCGCCGGAGGACTTGCCGAACCTGGATTGCGAGCAGTGCGGTATGTGCATCGATGCGTGCCCGGTGGGCGCGCTGACTTCGGGGGCTTACCGGTATAAGACGCGGCCGTGGGAGATGAACCATGTGTCCACCGTTTGCACGCACTGCGGCGATGGATGCAAGACGACGCTGGGTGTGCGGTCGGTGTCGGATGGGTCGGAGATTGTGCGCGGGGATAACCGCGATAAGAGCGGCATGAATGGGGACTTCCTGTGCAACAAGGGACGGTATGCGTTCGACTTTGCGAACAACATCGAGCGGTTGACTTCTCCGCTGGTGCGCAAGGACGGCAAGCTGAAGCCTGTGAGCTGGGATGAGGCGCTGAAGTTTGCGGGCGCGAAGCTACGGGAGCTGCGCGATAGCCGCGGGCCGCAGTCGCTGGGTGTGATTGGGTCCAACCGGACGACAAACGAAGAGAACTATCTGCTGCAGAAGTTTGCGCGGACGGTCTTGGGGACGAACAACATCGACCACCATCGGACGGCGGACTATGTGACGCTGGCGACTTCGATCGGGGCGACGACGCGGGCGAATGGCAAGACGCGGTATGCGTCGCAGCATTGCGTGGAGACGGCGCCGGCAATTTTGTTTATTGGGGGCGACCCGACCAACCAGGCTCCGCTGACGGCTTGGAATGCACGGACGAATGTGCGGCTGAACAAAGCTCGCGTGTATATCGCGAATCATGAAGAGATCAAGCTGCGGCGGCAGTCGAAGGCGGCGATCCAGGTTTCGCAGTTTGGGTATGGCGCGCTGGCGCAGTACCTTGCGGGCGACGACACGGCGGCGAATGCGGCTTCGACCGTGGAGCAGGTGGATGCGCTGAGCTCGTTCCGTGAGGCGATCAAGGCGGAGGATCCGCTGATTGTGATCGTGGGCAACGAGGTGCGCGGCGGCGAGCTGGCGAACCTGATCAAGGCGCTGCCAAATGCGAAGTTTGGGCTGACGGCTGATTATGTGAACTCGCGTGGTGCGTCGGATATGGGTGTGCTGCCGGATGTGCTGCCCGGGTATCAACCGCTGACGGGATCGACGATTGCCAGTGAGTACAGCGTGGCGGATAAGCCGGGGCTGGATCTGCTGGCGATGTTCGATGCGGCGGCGGTGGGTGATCTGGCTGCGCTGTATGTGGTGGGTTCGAATCCGGTGAAGCGGTTTGGGATCGATCCGGCGACGCTGGGCAAGACGTTTTTGATCGTGCAGGATTTGTTCCTGACGGAGACGGCGCTGCTGGCGGATGTGGTGTTCCCTGCGGCGAATCTTTATGAGAAGTCGGGTTCTGTGACGAACAGCTATGGCGATGTGCAGCTTGTCGCAAAAGCTGCGGATAAGGCCGGCACGCGGTCGGACTTTGAGTTGATTGTGCGGCTGGCGGATCACATCGGGCACGACATCAGGACGCTGGTGCCGTTCGGCAAAGGATTGCGGGCGGACATGGGACAGACGCGTGGAGCGCAGTCGGGTGAGGCGGATCGCCATGCGGTTTGGATGACCGCGAATAACATGGAGCCAAAGCTGAGCCCCTTCGATCCGTTCGCGATTCTCGATGAGATTCAGCGCGTGGTGCCGGGCTATGACAAGCTGCTGCGGTTGCAGCTGCTTTCGGGTAACGACCAGAACATTACGCCGGCGGCTACGGGGCTGGTGCAGATTGAAAATCGCAAGGACCTTGTGTTGCCTTCTTCCGACACGCTGTTTACGTCGGGGTCGCTGACACGCTTTAGCCCCATGCTGCAGGATGTGCAGCGTCACCAGGAGACGGAAGTCTCCGATCATCTGGCGGCGGATTAGGCATGAACCTGTTGAAGCGTTACCAGACCGGACCGTGGACCACGCTGGCGTTGTTGCTGGCGATCACGGCGTCGTTCACTTATGGCGTGGTGCGCGTTGTGCATCGTCACGATGTGGGCGGCTATCTGGAATCGGGTATTTGCATCGTCGTTTTCTATCTCTTTGAAAAGAACTACCGCCGACCTACGGAACCTTTGAAGACCGGACAAGAATGACTCACCTAAACACTTTCGAAGTTTTCCTGCTCCTGACGATCCTGAAGATCGTGGTGGTGCTGGTTATTACGCTGACCGCGGTTGCTTATACGGTGCTGCTCGAACGCAAGGTTCTGGGCCGCATGCAGAATCGCTGGGGACCAAGCCGCGTGGGACCGTTTGGCTTGCTGCAACCGCTGGCGGACGGCATCAAGCTCTTCCTGAAAGAAGACATGATGCCGCTCGCGGTGGAGCGTCCTCTGTTTGTGCTGGCGCCGATTATTGCGCTGGGATGCGCACTGATCTCGATTGCCGTTGTGCCGTTTGGTTCGCAGACGATGGTGCATGTGAACGGCGGTCCGGGGTTCGATCTATTCGAGATTGCGAACGTCAACATAGGGCTGCTGGTGGTGCTCGGTGTAACGTCGATTGGAGTGTATGGCATCGCGCTCTCGGGATGGAGCTCGAACAACAAGTACTCCCTGTTCGGTTCGCTACGCGCTACGGCGCAAGTGATCAGCTATGAGCTGGCGCTGGGACTTTCGCTGGTGGGAGTTGTGCTGCGGGCTGGATCGCTTTCGTTGCGGGATATTGTGAATTCGCAATCCGCGCATGGGTTGTGGAGCTGGAACATTCTCGGCGGGTTCCAGATTGTCGGCTTCTTTATCTACCTGATGGCAGCATACGCGGAGACCAACCGTTCGCCGTTCGATTTGCCTGAAGCTGAGTCTGAGCTGGTGGCCGGATACCACACTGAGTACTCTTCGATGAAGTTTGCGATGTTCTTTATGGCCGAGTACGCAAACATGATTACGGTTGCCTGCGTGGCGACGCTGCTGTTCTTCGGCGGCGCGAATACGCCGTTCGGGCACGTGTTTGATGGGATCTTCAGCCACGGCCTGATTCACGCCTTGCTGCCGATCTTCTGGTTCGTTTTCAAGATTCTGATGTTCCTGCTGCTTTATATATGGGTACGCGCCACGCTTCCCGCTTCCGTTACGACCAGCTGATGGGCTTTGGCTGGAAGTTTCTGCTGCCGGTGGCGATGGTGAACATTCTGGCCACGGCGCTCGCGCTGGCGTACCACGGCTAAACCGCAACGCATTTACAATCAATACGAAATAGACAACCAACAACGATGCAAACAGCACTCTTCATCATCTTCGGGATCGCAGCCATAGCAGGCGCACTGAACCTGCTCTTTCAGCATCACCCGATCAATTCGGCCCTTTCGCTGGTGGTCGTCATGATGTCCCTTGCGGTCCTCTACTGGTCGCTGGGCGCGGAGTTTCTCGCGGCCGCGCAGGTGATTGTGTACGCCGGCGCCGTGATGGTGCTTTTCGTGTTCGTGGTGATGTTGCTGAATGCGGGCGAAGAGGAACATACCTCGGGTTCGAAGATCGCCTATATTGCGGGTATCCCGGGAGCGGCAGCCGTATTCGCGCTGCTGACGTTTGTGTTCCTGAAGAACAAGGCGTCACTGGGTACGACACAGCTTGGCGGCGACCTGAACAATGTTGTCAGCAACCTGACAGAGATTTCGCACACGCTATTTACTTCGCTGCTATTGCCGTTTGAAGCCACATCGATCCTGATCCTCGTCGCGATTCTTGGCGCTGTTGTTCTGGCGCGGAAAGAGTTATAACCATGGCCAACCGATTGCTCGCCGGCATGTTTATTCTCCTAACCAGCATGTTCTTTGGAGCCGTTGCTGAGTGCACGGGCGCACCGCCATAAGGAAGACGTCTAAATGGTTCCTATCGCTTACTACCTGGTGCTGGCCGCGATTCTTTTCTGCCTCGGCATCGCTGCATTCCTGATCAAGCGCAACGTCATCACAATCTTCATGTCGATTGAGTTGATGCTCAATGCCGTGAACCTGACATTCGTAGCTTTTGCCCATATGTGGCACCAGGTATCAGGGCAGATTTTTGTTTTCTTTGTGATGGTGGTTGCCGCGGCGGAAGCTGCCGTGGGGCTCGCGATTATCATTGCGCTGTTTCGAACTCGCCAGACGCTCAACGTCGACTCCGTCAACCTAATGAAGAACTAGCTTTCTGTTTGCTGCATTACCGAACTTGAATCAAACGATGAACACAAATCTGCTCTGGCTCATTCCGACACTTCCCTTCGTGGGCTTCCTGCTCAACGGAACGCTTGGCCGCAAGCTGCCGCGCGCTGTTGTTACGTCGATCGCGCTGCTCTTTACTTTGTTGCCGGCTGTCATCGTTGCGCAGCTCTGGATGTATATGAAGTCCGCGGGCGCGCCGCTAGCGCTGAGTGTGGCGAGTAAGCCGTGGATCGCGATCACCGGCTTCCAGGTGAACTTTGCGTTTACGGTGGATCACCTGACGCTGATCATGCTGGGGGTGGTGACGGGCGTTGGGTTCCTGATCCATATTTACTCAGCCGGGTACATGGCGCATGAGGAAGGCTATTGGCGGTTCTTCGCGTATCTGAACCTGTTCATGTTCTTCATGCTGGTGCTGGTGCTTTCGTCGAGCTTCCTGCTGTTGTTTGTCGGATGGGAAGGTGTGGGGCTCGCGTCGTACTTGTTGATCGGCTTCTACTTCAAGCGCGACTCCGCGGCGAATGCCGGCAAGAAGGCGTTTGTGGTGAACCGCATTGGTGACTTTGGGTTCCTGCTGGCGATGTTTTTGATCATCCAGCACTTTGGATCGCTGAACTTTACGGATGTATTCGCGAAGATTTCCGCGACGCCGATGACGGGCGGCTTCCTGACGGCGATTGCGTTGTTGCTCGTGGTTGGAGCGACGGTAAGTCTGCACAGATTCCACTGTACATCTGGCTGCCGGACGCGATGGAAGGCCCTACACCCGTGTCGGCGTTGATCCATGCGGCGACGATGGTGACGGCAGGTATTTACATGGTGGCGCGCTGCCATACGCTGTTTGACCGCAGTCCTTATGCGCTGGGCGTTGTCGCCTGCATCGGCGCAGCCACAGCCTTGATGGCCGCGACGATCGGTGTCGTGCAGCATGACATCAAGCGTGTGCTGGCTTACTCCACCGTTTCACAGCTCGGATACATGTTTATGGCGTGCGGCGTGGGCGCTTATGGCGCTGGCATCTTCCATCTTATGACCCACGCCTTCTTCAAGGCACTGTTGTTCCTCAGCGCGGGCTCGGTCATCCATGCGCTTTCTGGCGAACAGGATATGCGCGTGATGGGCGGCCTTCGCAAGCGCATCCCCATTACCTTCTGGTGCATGACGATGGGCGTCTTCGCCATCGCGGGCATTCCCCCGTTCGCCGGGTTCTTTTCCAAAGATGAAATCCTCTACCAGACGTATCTTTGGGACAACCCGCTCTCCAAACTTCTTTGGGCCGTCGGGCTCTTCACAGCCTTCCTGACCTCCTTCTACATGTTCCGCCTCTGGTTCAAGACGTTCTTCGGCGCGCCGCGCTTTGAAGAGCAAGGCTCCAGCCACACTCCGGATCTTCATGCTGCGCATGGCGCCGCGGTCCACGCCAGCAAATCCTCTGCGCTCACGATGGAGGCCGAGCATGACTCCGGTCAGGCTGCCCACGGTCATGGAGTGCATGAGTCGCCGCTGGTCATGACCTTGCCTCTAATGATTCTCGCCGTCCTCTCCATCATCGGCGGCTGGGTGGGCGTCCCCCTTGCATTCGGGGGCCACAATGAGTTCGAGCACTTCCTCGGGCCGGTGTTCAACCCGACCGAACACGTCGCCGAGCACGTCGTAACCCGCAGCGCCGAACCTGTCCTCGCCGCGATCTCGGTGCTTACCGCGGCTCTCGGCTTCTTCGTCGCCTACTTCTTCTATTACAAGAAGCCCGGAACGGGTGAGGCGCTGGCGAAGAAGTTTGCTCCGGCGTACTCGCTTCTCGACCAC
>CBDDDO010000003.1:0-144306 GCA_965226655.1 Granulicella sp.
GCCGTGGACCAGCAGAAAAGCGATGGTTCGCGATCGTGAACCGGGTCGTCAAGGGGAGCTGGAGGAGATAGCGACGTTCTTCGGCACCGAGAGCGTTCCACATCGTTGGCCGGGTGGCGGCCGTGAGGTAGCGATAACCGGTCTCGCCCTGCACGGTCCACCCCTTGCGCGACTCCGTGGTCGTGGTTGCCTCGGATCGAATAACGCGCGTGCTCATTGGCCCACGGACGCAGGGCAGGGGGTCGGGACCATAATCGACCAGGTCGCCAGGCAGATGGGCAGATCATACGTTTCGTCGATCGCGGCAAGCGCGGGGCCAGTTCGAGTGGATGTCGGAAACGACCAGGATACGCATTCCGCCCCCTCGAGCAGACGAATCCAACAAACGCAGCCGATCTCAGCTTAACCATCGGTCATGCCAGAGCTGGAACATCAGAAGCGTCCAGAGCGGCTTGCGATGGTCGCGGACCCCCGCGCGATGTTCGCCAATCCGCCGGTCAATCTCCCGCGCGCAAAACAACCCCTGCTTCTCGATCCGTTCGCTCGCCAGAAAGGAGTCCATCATAGGCCCGAGCGGCCCCCGGAGCCACCGGGCGACGGGAATTCCAAACCCTTTCTTCGGTCGGCCGAGGATCGACGACGGTAGACGGTGCCGGACCGCCGCCTTGAGCAGACGCTTCGAGATCCGATTGCCGTATTTATACGACGATGGTAGACGCTGGAGTTCGTCGACCAGGCTTGCGTCCAGGAACGGAGCCCGGACCTCGAGGCCGCAGGCCATGCTCGCGCGATCGACCTTGGCGAGGATGTCGCCGGGCAAGATAGGTTTCCTGATAGAGGCGGAGCGACCGCGTCAGCCGGATCCGTCCCCCGACCCCAGCAATCCCGTTCGCCCGCGCCATGATGCTCGGATTCCACGTCGATCGTCCAGGCGTTCCCCGACTCAAGCCAGGATCCCGGCGATCTCGGCACCCGAAAACGAACCCAACCACCGCTGATGGGCCAGCGCGCGAGGGTTGATCGGCCCCGCGTAAGAAATTGCTTCGAGCTTGAAGTCGAGGCTGATATTGTCGTCATTCGACCGGCATTCGCTCGACGGCAGCACCTGGCCAGCGACCTCGGGCGGCTCTCGGCAATCCGGCGAAACAAAGCCGAGGCACCGTTTCCGCCGTGAATGTCGGATAACCAGCCATCAACTCATCGGCGCCATCCCCGCCGAGTGCGACCGTCACCTCTTCCCGCGCGAACCGGCTGAGCAGGTGAGTCGGCAGGATCGATGCGTCGCCGAACGGCTCGTCGAGCCACCCTCCGACTTCGGGAAGCAGTTCCATCACCGACTCAGCGCCGAGAACGATGCGTTCGTGATGGTCGGTCCCCAGGTGTTTCGGGCCACGGCGCGTGGCATGGTCGCTCTCGTCGAAGCTCCGGATCCTCGAACCCGATCGAGAAAGGTCCGGATATTCGCGAGCCGGTTCCAATTCCGTCGAGAGCCGCCGCCACGCTCGACGAGTCGACTCCGCCCGAAAGGAAAGACACCGAGCGGAACGTCCGAGCGTCGATGACGCCCGACCGCGGCCCGGAAAGTCGTCCCAGAACTGGGTTCGCGGCGTCCTCGAACGGACGACGATCTCTGGCAGCGGGCTCGGGCGAGTCCCAGTATCGGCTGATCGTCGAGATGCCCGGATTCGCGAACCAGGATGATGCGCAGGCGGAAGTTTCTTCATCCCTTCCCAGATCGAGTGTGGGATGAGGGATGTATTCGTAGAACAGGTAACGAGCCAGCCCATCCGCATCGAGTCGCCGCGGCATCTCGGGGTGAGCTAGCACCGCTTTGGGCTCGGAGCCGAACAGGAGCGTGCCCCGCGATGTCTCGGCATAACAGAGCGGTTTTTGCCCCATCCGGTCGCGTGCGAGAGTTAAGCCGTTGTCGTGGGACGTCCCAGATCGCCAGTGCGAACATACCGTTCAGATGGCTTGACAAAGGCGGGACCATGCTTCCTCGTAAAGATGAACCAGACTTTCGGTGTCACAGGTGGTCCGAAAAACATGACCGCGGGCGATTGGAGCCAGGACCGGAGTTCGGGGTCGTTGTAGATCTCGCCGTTGAACGTGACCCAGATCGAGTCCTATCCTCATTGCCCATCGGCTGCCGAGCCGCCCGCAACGTCGATGATCGAGAGCCGACGATGACCGAGACCCGCGCGGGCCCTTCGGTACGAAAAATCCATCGCCATCAGGGCCCGCGATGGGCGATGCGTCGCCGTCATCCTGGCCAGCAAATCGCTGTCGGCGGCCTGACCTTCCGCGATTCACGAATCCAGCAATTCCACACATGGAGAAGGAAATCAAAGCTCGCGAGGAATCTATCCGAACTGCGTTTCAGGCGTTATACGCTCAGATCTTGAGACTAGCCGATGGACAGACCGATAGGGAAGGGGGCGGGCCGAGCTCTGACGGCTTCATTTCAACGTGTTTTGATCCGGATATTCCGGAACTGGACAAGGCTAGGGTTGCCATAGTACTTCCCATCCTTGAAACCACCATGATGCTGGAAACGCGATTGGACCGCGAGAGGGGATCCCCGGCAACTCAGCGTTCTCAATCACGGTGATGCCGTTGAGTACGACGCGTGAGCCGATCCCCGACAAGCGTGATCTCGAACGAGTTCCACTGCCCTACAGGCTTGTCCGCCTGGTGCTTGGGAGTGACTCCCAGCCCGGACCGAGGCGGGCATCGCCGGGTCGGTCCGATAGCCATAAACCTCTGCCCGAGCCAATCGGCCAGCACCAGATATTGACCTGACTGCTTGACCCGTCTTGAGGTCGCGTAAGATAGACGCCCGAATCACTATCCGGCAACGACAGCTTCAACTCCTGGCCATCCACACCCCGAGCATGGCGAGCCGTCGGGCAGGATGTACGGGAATGTAATCGATTGATCCAGGGGGCCGACGTGATCCGCCAATCGAGCTTGAGGACAAAGTCGCCATATTCCGCGTTCGAGAGATCAGGTCGCGCGACCCCTTCGACTCGCTCCGGGCATCGTAGTCGATCACGCCATCGACGACTTTCCAGTGCCCGTTGTCTCCATCCGGTACCTTCCAGCCCGTCAGGTCGACGCCGTTGAACAACGTGGTGAATCCTGGCTCCTCGAAGGGCTTGGCCTGCGGAGGCGCTAGGAAAAACGAAGCCAGCGCGACAGCCAGAACATTTCGGATCGGACTTCCGAGCATGGCATGGATCTCCCCGGATTCGATGGTCAAAGGCTCAGGCTAGCCCACCAGAAACGGGCGGTCAACCAGGACAACCGGCAAGGCCAGACGGGTGACGTTCGAATCGAACCGACGTACACTCGGGACAAACGTACTCTGGCCTGTCGACACGGGTTCAGTCGTTGGCTATAATTCCGGGAGCTTTTGTTCAGAGCGGGTCGGCTGGGAGACACCGATCGCTCCGGTTTGAGGATGGGAGGGGATCGAGCCATGCCGATGGGACCCGCCGAGATCGTGTCGAGCTTGAAGGAGCTGTGCGAGTCGAAGGGGCCGAGGCTGACGACCAGCCAGATCGTCGGCTGGATCGACCGGAACGGCGGCTACGAGTCGGACGCCGAGTTGATCGCCTTCGCCAAGAAGATGAAGGCCCGCCAGTTCGCCCGGATGCTGACGTTCGAGGACGAAGAGTCAGGCCGGCGGATCAAGCGGCTCTGGAGCTTTCGCGATAGCTCGACGGGGACGCCGGGCGTACGCGGACATCTGCGACATGTCGCCCGAGAGCCGGAAGCAGTTGATCGAGAAATACGCCTATTTTCAGGATCAACTTCGATCGGTTCGCCGCGCCATGTCCGACTATTTCGCCGGCCAGCAGTTCTTCGACTTCTACGTGGAAGAGGTCGAACCGCGGCCAACGTTGACGACCACCCGGAACGGCACTGGTACCGCCTCGAAAGCTCGACCCTCTCTTGACCGGAGAGAAGCAGGGCCTAAACAATAGAGACCAATCGGCTCTCCCTCCCTTTCGACCGCCTGCGTGTCTGTCTTCGAGGATCTCCGCCGCCATGTCCGCCACCATTGATTCGGCACGTGTCTCAACCGCCTTGCCCGACGCCTTCGGTCGCTTCGGCGTGTTTGGCGGTCGGTTCGTGCCCGAAACATCTGATGGACGCCCTCAACCAGCTTGCCGAGGAATACGAGAAGGCGAAGCGGGATCCCGAATTTCAGAGCCGGCTCGACTATCTCCTGGCCGATTACGTGGGCCGGCCGTCGCGTCTGTTCCTGGCCGAACGGCTGACGGAGAAGTTCGGCGGGGCCTCGATCTACCTGAAGCGCGAGGATCTGAACCATACCGGCGCCCACAAGATCAACAACGCGCTCGGTCAGGTGATGATCGCCCGTCGGATGGGCAAGAAGCGAGTCATCGCCGAGACTGGCGCGGGCCAGCATGGCGTCGCCACGGCCACGGCCTGCGCCTTGTTTGGCCTCGAATGCACCGTCTACATGGGCGAGGAAGATATCCGCCGCCAGAAGCTCAACGTCTTCAACATGAAGACCATGGGCGCCAATGTCGTCCCTGTCACCTCCGGCTCGAAAACCCTTCGCGATGCCACGAACGAGGCGATGCGCGACTGGATGGGCTCGTCGAAAGAGACGCACTACACGATCGGCAGCGTCGTTGGCCCTCACCCGTTCCGATGATCGTGCGCGACTTCCAGGCGGTGATCGGCCGCGAAACGCGAAGCCAGTGCCTCGCCAGGTTCAACCGGCTGCCCGACAAGGTCGTCGCCTGCGTGGGCGGAGGTTCCAATGCCGCGGGGATGTTTTATCCGTTCATCGCGGACGAGTCGGTCGAGCTGATCGGGGCCGAAGCCGGCGGACGAAGCCCGGTTTCCGGTGAGCACGCCTCGAGCTTGACCCAGGGGCGGCCGGGGATCCTTCATGGGAGCTTCAGCTACGTCCTTCAGGATGAGGACGGCCAGACCGACGACGTTCATTCCATTTCCGCGGGGCTGGATTATCCAGGGCGTTGGCCCCGAGCACAGTTACTGGAAGGACACCGGCCGCGTCCGCTACGAAAGCGTGACCGACGCCGAGGCGCTCGAGGCTTACGACATCACCGCGCGGTTTGAAGGGATCCTCCCCGCTCTCGAGTCGAGCCACGCCCTGGCCCAGGCCTTCAAGGAAGCCAGCGGTCAGAGTCCCGAGACGATCCTGGTCGTCTGTCTCTCGGGCCGCGGCGATAAGGACGCCTTCGAGGTGGCCCGGCTCCGTGGCGAACCGATGGGGTGAGTGACCCTGGTTTTCGCTTCGATTTTTCCCGACCGAACACGATCGACCGAGCCACGCATGAACCGTATCGACGCTCTTTTCGCTCGCCTCAAGAGCGAAGGCCGCCCTGCCTTGATGCCGTTCGTCACGGCGGGCGACCCTGACCTGGCCACGACCTCCGAGATCGTGGTCGAGGCACTCCGCCAGGGGGCCGATATGATCGAGGTCGGAATCCCCTATTCCGACCCGATCGCCGACGGTCCGGTGATCGCGGCGAGCTACACCCGGGCCTTGCGTGGCGGAGTAAAACTCTCGCGGATCTTCGAAACCTTCCGGACCCTGCGCGCCGAGGATATCGACGGCCCGACGGCCGGCGCTCCCCTGGTCGCGATGATCTCGTACGCGATCATCCATCGCCAGGGCGTCGAGACGTTTCTGGATGAGGCCGCGACCGCCGGTTTCGATGGCTTGATCGTCCCCGACCTTCCCGTGGAAGAGTCCGAGAGCCTGTCTCGGCTCACGCTCGCCCGCGATCTTCGCCTGATCCAGCTCATCACGCCGACGACGCCTCGCGACCGGGCCTTGAAGATCGCTTCGACGACCTCGGGATTCATCTATTATGTATCCGTCGCCGGGATCACGGGAGAACGCCGGAGTTTTCCACCCGAGCTGGCCGAGAACGTGACCTGGCTTCGTTCCCAGACGGACTTGCCGATTTGCATCGGGTTCGGGATCAGCACGCCCGAGCAGATCCGCGAGCTTTCAGGCCTGGCCGACGGCCTGATCGTCGGCAGCGCTCTGGTTCGTCGGCTCGAAAACGCGATCACGCGACCCAGGACCGAGGTTGGTTCGCGAAATCGGCCAGTTCGTCGCGGAACTCGCGGCTGGACTTCGCCCAGTTTGACTGACCCGGTTCAGTCTTCCAGCTCGATCTCCGGCGCGTCGATCCCTTCCGTCATCACGTGAAGTGTGTGCCCTCGCGGGCAGACCGAACGACGGCCCTCGATCGTCACGCCGTCTTCGGTGAACGACCATGGAACGACCTGAATCTCTTCAGGAAAAAATTCCGAGCAGCACGGCTCGCAAAAAACACGTGAATATTGTCGCTCGACAATCAGTGCGTTGGCGACAAGGTCGAGCGCGGGTTCGTCCCTCAGACCCGGAATCGCCACGAGTTCCAGGTTGCCTCGATCGAGCGTTTCGAGCCACTCGACGCACGCCCCTCGATTCGACGATGCTCCTGGACCAGTTTCATCGCTTCCAGATTCCACTCACGCTGTTCTTCCAGCCTCGAGAGCAAACTCGCGATGAGCGGATCCAGTTCAAGCAAGAACTGGCCGTGATCGAGCCGAAACCGCGACTGATCAAAGACGAGGAACGACGTATCGTCAGGGCTCTGATAGCGGACGTAGGCCATGAGGATCCTGATCGCAAGAACACCAGCACTGATCAGACTTCATAAGAGGCGCCGCGCTCGGGGATCACGACCGGCGAGTTCACGTGCGGCTGGAGTACGGGCGCGAGTGCATCGAGACTGTCGGGTTCGCCGTGGACAAGGAATGCCTTGCCGATGTTTCCGCCCGTCTGCGTGAACCACCAGGCCAGGTCGTTCTTGTCGGCGTGGCCCGAGAAGCCGTCGAGAACGTAGACCGCGGCGTTCAACTCGAACGACCTGGTCCATGATCTGGATCTTTTCCACGCCTTCGGCAATCTTCCGGCCGAGCGTTTTCTCAGCCTGGTAGCTCACGATCACGATCGCGTTGTCGGGATCGGCCACGGTATGCTTGAGGTGATGGCGGATTCTGCCCGCCTCGCACATACCCGAGGAGGCGATGATCACCATGGGTCCCGGCTGATAGTTCAAGCGCCGAGAGTCGTCCCAGGTTTCGCAGAATTCGACATACTTCGAGCCAAAGTATTTCGGATCCTTGTCCATCAGCCGGCGCGCGTCGGCGGTATAGGCGTCCGGAAACTCGCGGTGGATATCGGTCAGGCGGAGCGCGAGCGGGCTATCGACGTAAACTGGGATCGGCCTGACCTTGTGAACCGCGAACAGTTCCTGGAGACAATAAACCATCCGCTGCGTCCGGCCCAGGCTGAACGCCGGGATCACGACACGCGACTGAAGCCGGATGGCGCGCGCCACGATGGCGTGCAATTGCTTGATCAGCTTGTCGTAGGGATCGAGTTCCTTGCCGCCGTAAGTGCTTTCGGTGACGAGAATATCGATGTTCTGAACCGGCGTGGGATCGGGAAGCAGGCCCATGTTGCGGCGGCCGAGGTCGCCCGAGAAAACGAACCGACGCGACCGACCGTCCTCGATGAAATCGATCTGGATGATCGCCGAGCCGAGGATATGCCCCGCATCGAGGTAAGTGAGCGTCACACCAGGCACGATCTCGGTCGGTTCGGCGTAATTGAGCCGCTTGAACTGTTCAACCACCCACTCGACGTCGGTCAACTCGAAGAGCGGTTCGATCGGACCAGCGCCGGGGGATTTCATTGACCCGTTGCGCGAATCCTCGCGCTGAATTCGCGCGCTGTCGCGGAGCATGACGCTCGTGATATCGGCCGTGGCTCGCGTGACGTAAATCGGGCCACGGTAACCAGCTCGGACGAGACAGGGCAGTCGGCCGATGTGGTCGTTGTGAGCGTGCGAGACGATGACGACGTCAAGATCCTTGGGATCGAACGTGAAGCTGCGATTGGGGCTATTCGGGTCGACCCGGTCGGAATCAAAAAGTCCGCAATCGAGCAAGATCTTGTACGGGCCGATTTCCAGAAGGTGGGCACTGCCCGTCACTTGCCTCGCCGCGCCGTGGAACGTGATACGCAACCGACCATCCTCCCGTCCCGCGGCCATCCTGCCGACCGCACCGCCTCGACGCGCGGCGGGCCGGGCGAGGCGTCTCTCCAGGGAAGCAATCTCCCCCGTCATTGTCGCGACTATTTTTCACTACTCCTTATGTTGCCAGGATCTCCCATCGAATACAAGGGGAGCAGTAAGCTCTGATGGCTGATCGGGGTGGATCAATCGTGAAACTTGGCCTATGATTTGCTTGGGCGAATCGAATGCAGACCATTTCGGTCGATCGAATGCGTCTCCAGACCGGGTGAGGAGCGCCCCGTTATGACGCGAGAGATTTCCGAGAGCCACCCGCTACATCGCCTCTTTCGCGGGGCGACCGAATCGACTTTCATGGAAGAACTGGGCATCGGCGACCCCAACCTCGTGGGGTATGTGGCCGACCTGCTCGCCAGATTCAGTATCACTCCCAACATCTTCAAGGTCCGAGATTCCGCTGGCAGACGGCTGACGGAAGTGACCGAGATGATCGCCGCCGCCGAGTCGTCAGCAGACTCGGAACGACGACGGGAATGTCACCGTCATGTTGGTGATTTCACGCTTTTCTGGACAGGCGTCTATCCCGAAGCCCTTGCCACAACCAACTTTGTGGCGTCGGCAGATCATCTGATCGACTTTCAGGCCCAGGGCAAGCGGTCCTACTATCTCGCCAGCACGCTCGCGAAGGAAGAGGCTGCGGTACTGCGACGATTGAGCGACGAATTCGAGCTTTTCGCGTTCGGCCTTTCCCGAGTCCGTCGTGAGTGGGAGCGTGTCGATCCCGATTGCTCGGGTGGCTCATTTCGCGGATTGATCGGATCCTGAGCCGAGGATGGACCAGGTCCGACCGAGCCAGCAAGTTCGCTCCCGATCACGTTGGGCTGGAATCAATACCATCCGGCCTCAGTCCTTCGATCGCGACCTGGACGCTCCCATGAAACGCAGGGATGGTCCATTGGGGTTGGAATCGCGTACACGAAGAGACTTGACGATTGTGGTCGGTCAGATTCTCGCTAGAATGCCTTGGTTCGATGCAATCGATGCCTTTTTCGAGAGCAGATTCTTGGTCGTGAGGCTCTCGCCGTTTCCGCTTTCGAGAAATTTTGACGTCGATCCGCTGATCCCTGGCGGGGTCACTCACCCTGATCCGCTCACCACGCGGTGCAAGCGAGAAAGCTCCCATGGTCCTGCCCCTGGGTGATGTCGAGAAAACCCGGATAGTTCCGATCGCCACTTACCTGCTGATCCTGGTGAACATCGCGCTTTTCTTTGTCGAGCTTGACCAGGGAATGTCGTTTCAGGTTTCCTATTCGGCCACTCCCTACGAGATCACTCACGCGTTCGACATCGCCGAACCCGTACCGCTGATTCTCGAGGCGGATCGCGTGCCAGGCGAGAAGTTGATCGAGCATGGGCCGATCCCATGCTCGGTCTATCTGACGCTCTTGACCTCGATGTTTCTCCACGCCAGTCCGCTGCATCTCGCGTTCAACATGCTGTTTCTCTGGATCTTCGGCGATAATGTCGAGGAGGTCCTCGGTTCGTTTCTCTACATTCTCGCCTATCTGGTCTGCGGTCTGGTCGGCACCGTCGCGCAGATTCTCGTCACTCCCGATTCGACGATCAACATCCTTGGAGCATCGGGAGCGATCGCGGGGCTGATGGGTGCCTACCTGATCTGGTATCCCCACAACCGGGTTCGCGTTCTTTTCTTCAACTTCTTGACCGAGATGCCCGCGTTTCTCGTGATCGGGATCTGGCTCCTGATCCAGATCGGAATGAGCGTCGGGTCGATCCATCAACTCGGCGAAGTCGGTGGCGTGGCCTACCTGGCGCACGTCGGCGGCGCGACGACGGGTCTGCTGATCGGTCTGGCGTTCAGAAATCGCGCGATCCGTGTTCAGGCCGAGGCTTATCGGGACGCGTGGGAGAGCCGCGACGATTAAAGTCTCGACCCTCGGCAGTCAACGAATCTCGACTGTCCTGACCGAAGCGCCAATGACGACGGGATCGCGCCGACGCGAGACAGACCCGATCCTTCGCCGCTCGAGGACCAGGCCGACTGAATTCAGCGCGAGGCACCACGAGACGCCGTAAAGACCGTAGGCGTATTCGGGGAAGCGAGCGATCAGGAGAGCGGTCAGCGACATCTGGACCGCCGGGATCAGGAACTTGAGGTGGAAAATCCAGGCCATCGTGGCGAAACCGAAGGTGCTCAGCGTGGCCCAGATGGCCTTGAACCAGTCCGTCTCGAAACCGACAAGCCGGTTCAGGGAGGCCGAGGAGAACGCGAGGATCAAGAACGTGATCCAGATCCGAGCCACGACCGGAAGCAAGCCCGGCACCGGCCCTCGATCCTCCGCGATCAAGAATCGGCGGAAGATCGCGACCGAGACCAGTAGATCGATCCCCAGAGAGGCAAGAAATGCGATTCCGCGCGGTCGCCGGACGCGTAAGCATCTGGCAGACCACGAAGACGCTCAGGTGAAACCAGCCGACCCAGATCAGGGCCTGACCCCATCGGTCGCGGATGGCAACGTCGACCAATTCGGCGACGTCCGAGGCTAGTCCCGTGGCGCGAGGTTTCGATCGTTCGGAGACTCGCGGCATCTCAGTGGTCCGGGTGGTCCGGTCGGCTCTATGGGTAGGCATGGTAAAATGTATCATGAAGATCGGATCGATGTCGAAGATTCGTGGGCTCGTCGCTCCCGATCGTTCCGGTCAATAGGGCGGCGCGTGGCCCGAATCACTGACCAGAGGGTCGTTTCATGATCGACGCGCTGGTCTCGCGAGGTGTCGCTTTCGGGAGGTTCGTGGGATTCTCGTCGAGGTCCTCGCGGCTATCCCGCGTGCGTTGGTGCGTCGGCCCCTGGAAATCATGGCTCAGTTTGAGCGGGTGACCTGGGGTGGTCTGCCCGTGATTCTGGCGGCCGGTTCCAGTGTTGGCCTGGTGACCTGGCTCCAGGTCCGTCGGCTCCTCGCGGAATACGGGGCTGAACAGAACTTGCCGAGCGTGCTTTCCGCCGCGGTTCTGGTGGAAACCGGGCCGGTTCTCGCGAGCTTGCTGGTTGCCGGCCGCATGGGAGCCGGCCTGGAGCCGAACTCGGATCGATGACCTTGACCGAGGAGGTCGATGCCCGGGAGGTTCTCGGCGCTCCAACGATCAGCTCGATCGTCGCTCCTCGAGCGATCGCCTGCGCTCTGGCGGTTCCTTTGCTCACGGTCTTGCTCGACTCGTCGGCGCTCCTGGCGGCGCTCGTGGCGGAGCTTTCGGGCGGGTCGCTTTCGGCGCGGGTCTTCCAGTCGCGAGCACTCGATTACTTGCGACTATCCGACGTGATCCCGGCGACTCTGAAGACCGTTGTTTTCGGATTCCTGGTCGCGGTGATCGGCTGCTGGACCGGTTTGAACGCCGACCGATCGACCGAGGCGGTCGGCAAGGCCGCGACCCAGGGCGTGGTTCGGTCGATGCTCGCGGTTTTCACGGCCAATGTCTTGATCGTCCCCTCGCTTCAGGCGCTCAGCGAATGGTTGGGGTGGTCGGGATAGGCCGGGTGATCGATCAGCGGAGACTTGCCTCGAACCGGGTTGAGCAGGCCTCGACGATCGACTGGACCGCCTTTTCCACTTCCTCTCCGTCAAGGTCCGCTCGGGATGGCGGAACCGGAGCCCGAAGTGGAGACTCTGGCGATCCTCAGGGATATTACCGCCGCGGAAGGCGTCGAGATAGACGATCGACTCGAGCGTCGAACCCCCCGCGCGTCCGACCACTCCCGCAAGTTCCGCCCAGGGGAGCGTTCGAGGCACGACGAGCGAGAGGTCTCGAGCCACGGCCGGCAGTGGCGGCAAGGGGTGATGTCTGGGCACGAGCACGGCGGCGTCGACCAGGACGGAGAGGGTCAACTCAGCCGCCGAACAGGGCGTCCGGATCTCCAGCTCGTCCCGCTTCGCGCGGTCGACCTCGCCGATTCGACCGAGGGTCTTTCCACCCAGGATCAACAGCGCGGACCGGCCGGGTGTGAACCACGGGCACGGATCGGGCCGCGTTTCGAGCTGTTTTTCGAGGTGAAATCGGGCCAGGATCGTCTCGACAATTCCCTTCAGCCCGAGGAAGTCGCGATCGCTGATCAAGCTCAGGCGAGTTGGTCGTTCGTCGGGGAGCGGCTGACCGGCCTTCGGCAGGTAGACATTGGCGATCTCGAAGTGGTCGATCTCGAGATTGCCGTGGGCCTCGTTATGAGCCTTGATCGAAAGCAGGCTCGGGATCAAGCTTTGTCGAAGGGCGTTGGCTCGCTTGCGGACCGAGTGCTCGACGCGGATCGGCGGCTCGGTCGTCGAGGATTCCATGGAAGACAGTCGCCCTAAACGGCGTCTCGAAACGGGAGCTCGAGCTGCTCGTCCATCCGTTTCGGGATCGCCTCGCCGCGCGGGCCCGCGCGGTGAAGGGAGTGAATGGCGTGAATGAGTTTCTGGAACAATTCGAGGCCGTGCGGAAAGCGCCGACTGCGTTTCCCGCCTTGATCGATGCGCTGAGCGGGGAGTTGGACGCCAACACCCGCGACTCTCTCCAGACCTACGTCATTCCCGAATGGTTCGCTGACGCCAAGTTCGGCATCTGGTCCCACTGGGGTCCGCAGTCCGCCGTCGGCGATGGCGACTGGTACGCCCGCAACATGTACATCGAAGGTCAGCCCCAGTACGACTACCACGTCAAGCGCTTCGGCCCGCAATCGAAAGTCGGCTACAAAGACCTCATCCACCTCTACACGGCCGATCAATGGGACCCCGAACACTTGATGGATCTCTACGTCAAAGCCGGCGCAAAATACTTCTTCTCCATGGGCGTCCACCACGATAACTACGACCTCTGGAACTCCAAATACCAGCCCCGTTGGAACGCCGTCGCCGCCGGCCCGCACAAGGATGTCGTCGGTCTTTGGGCCGCCGCCGCCCGCAAACGCGGCCTCCGCTTCGGCGTATCCGAGCATCTCTCCAACTCCTTCGACTGGCTCGCCCCTTCGCACCTCGCCGATACCAAGGGCCCCTTCGCTAACATCCCATACGACGGCGCCAACCCCGCCTTCGCCGATCTCTATCACGACTACTCCGGCATGCCTGCCGACTTCGCCCACACCGCCGCCGCCATGGGCCGCGTTGCCCCCGACTGGTGGAAGCTGCAGTACCTCAACCGCATCCAGGACCTCATCGACCAGCACCAGCCCGACCTGCTTTACACCGACGGCGGCATCCCCTTCGACGAGTACGGCCTCGCCACCGTCGCCGAGCTCTACAACGCCGGTCCGCGCACCTCGCACGGCGTCCCAGAAGCCGTCTACTTCAGCAAGACCGCACCCGACTGCAAGATCGGCACCTGCGCCCTCGACCGCGAACGCGGTGTCCTCGATGATATCTCCGCCAATCCTTGGCAAACCGACACCTGCATCGGTCAGTGGCACTACAAACTCGGCCAAAAGTACAAGACCCCCAAAAAAGTCATCGACCTCCTCGTCGACATCGTCAGCAAGAACGGCAACCTTCTCCTCAACATCCCGCTGCCCGCCTCCGGCCTGCCCGACAACGAAGAGCTCGCCGTCCTCGAAGGCATCACCCAGTGGATGTCCGTCAACGGCGAGGGCATCTTCGCCACCCGTCCCTGGAAGATCTACGGCGAAGGCCCTGCGACCAGGGTCGTCATCCCCAAAAACGGCAAGGAGTTCGACCCCAACGAAGGCAAAAAGCCCGACCTCACCGCCGCCGACATCCGCTTCACCACCAAAGGCAAATCCCTCTACGCGTTCGTGCAGGGCTGGCCCGCGCGGCCTGAGCTCATCCTCCAGTCCCTCGCTACCAACAGCCCGCAGCAACCCGGCAAAGCCGTCGACATTCACCTCCTCGGCCGTGACGAATCCCTCAAATTCACCCAGGACACCACCGGCCTCCGCGTCATCCTCCCCGCCAACAAGCCCCCCGCAGCCGACATCGGCATCACCCTCCGCATCAACTTCATCTAAACCGCGCACCAGCAACAAACGAGCCCCACCCAGGCCCGAACAGCAAACACCTCAAGTAACCCTTCACCCCACTGTTAACCACCGTGGTTCACCCACCCCCAACCTAATCCCTGATCCCTAATCCCTAACCCCTGCCCCACCGTTGTATCCTTGCCTCACGCACTCCCGAGGCCTCCCATGCAAGCCGCTCCCGCCCTCCTGATCTTCTTCGCGATCCTCGCACTCTTCCTGCTCATCCTCATCGCCAAAACCTACTATCAGGTCCGCACCGCCACCGCGGGCATCGTCGAACGCTTCGGCAAGTTCGACCGCATCACCCGCCCCGGCCTTCACTTCCTCATCCCCTTCGCCGAGCGCGTCTACTTCGTCGACCTCCAGGTCAAACAAGCGCAGTTCTCCGTCGAAACCAAAACCCACGACAACGTCTTCGTCCAGATCCCCGTCAGCGTTCAGTACGCCGTCCTCGACGACAAGATCGCCGACGCCTTCTACAAGCTCTCCACGCCCCAAAAGCAAATCGAGTCCTTCGTCTTCAACTCCATCCTCGGCCACGTCCCCAAGCTCACCCTCGACGAAACCTTCGAGCAGCAGTCCAGCATCTCCATCGCCGTCAAGCAGGAGCTTGACGCCACCATGTCCGGCTTCGGCTTCAACATCCTCAACGCCCTCGTCACCGATATCATCCCCGACAGCAAAGTCAAAGACGCGATGAACGACATCAACGCCGCGCAGCGCGCTCAGGTCGCCGCCCAGGCCCGCGGCGAAGCCGACAAGATCCTCAAGGTCAAACAGGCCGAAGCAGAAGCGGAATCCAAAGCCCTCCAGGGCAAAGGTATTGCCGCCGAGCGCCAGGCCATCATCGACGGCCTCTCCGCCTCAATCGAACACTTCCAGCAGGGCGTCCCCGGAGCCTCCGCTGAAGACGTCATGGCCCTCGTCCTCCTCACCCAGTACTTCGACACTCTCCGCGACATCGGCACCCGCGGCGGCACCAACACCCTCTTCCTTCCCAACTCCCCCGGCGCCGCCGGCGAGTTCCAATCCCAAATCCTCGCCGGCCTCCGCGGCGGCGTCCTCCCCACCCCCGGCCCCGACGCACCCCGCCCCGTCCAACCCGCCCGCCCCCAAAACCCACCAGCCCCACCCATAGGAGCCCCCGGCACCCCCAACCCCTTCACCACCGAGTAGCATCCGCTGCCCTTCCCATCTTCATTCCGCGGCAAAGCGGAGGAATCCGCCGGAGCCTCGCTCCGAAACCCGGCAAGATCGTAGTATCCTTCTGCCACCAGACAACACAGCTTCTCCATGGGCCCGCCGCACTCTTCGCAAATACGCAGAGCAGGGAGACCATCCATGTCACTTACAACCGCCGGTTTAGTCGACGAAGGCCAGGGACAAGGCGTTACCGCCCACTACGCCATCTCCTACGACACCTCATTTCTCGTCCCTCCCAGCTCCAATGCGCCAGTGGCTAACTTCCTCGCCAATGTCGAAAAGGACTTCGCCCAGATCCAGACCTGGTTCGAGGGTGTCAGCTTTCCGTTCAGCACCCCTATCCCCGTCCAGGTGCTTCCCGGTGGCGCCGCAAGTAACGGTGGATCGTGGCCCACTGGCGTCAACCCTCCCACCGTCTCGCTGGTTCCGGTGCAGTACTACTCAGCGGTATCGCTCCGCTACCTCCTCGTCTCCGAGGTCACAGAGATGTTCATGGAGGGGCAAAACCTCGGCTGGTTCGTTCCCGGCGGCAACGAAGGCAGCATGGGCGAAGGCCTCTCGCGCTTCCTGGGCGAGCAGATGCTCATCACTAACGGCTTTGGCACCGTCCCGCCCACACCCAGCGTCATCGTTCCGGGCTGGCTCAATGGCGCACGCGCCGATTACGTGGACCATGACCCGGACGACAACCAACCCGACCAGGTCACCGGCTGCACCCTTTGCTTCATCTGGTATCTGCACAGTCAGCTCGACCACCACATCCAGACCATCATCAAGGCCGCGTCGTTCACCAATCTAAGCTACGTCTATCAAAATCTTGGCAACGGTCCAGCGAACACGGCATGGTCCACCTTCATCGACCTGGTCGACAAACACTATCCCCCGTTTGACAGCCACGGCAACCCCTACGTCTACCATCCGGTCAGCGACAACATCTTTCCCGTCTCTCACCTTCACTCGCTCGCCTTCCCCAGCCACATAGTGCGCGGCCATAGCAAGACCGCCGAGATTCATCTGGATAATCCCGCCATGGCCGAGGTTAGAGTCTTCCTCACCAGCAGCGACCACGACTGCATCTCCGTGCCGGACCACGTCACCTTCAAGGCCGGCGACTCCTCTTTCAGCCTCACCCTCACCGCCGCCTCGGAGACATTGCCGTACCACTCCAAGGACGTCACCATCACCGCGAAGTATGCCGGCGTCACCAAGACCGCGACCATCAGCGTAGGCCCACCCAGCATTACCGGCTTCACAGCCACCTCGCAGACTCTCATCTGCGGGGACAGCACCAGCATCACCGTAGACCTTGACCACTCGTCATCGGAAGGCCCCACACCCATCACCTTCACCTCCGACAACGCCGCTCTCATCGCCCCAAGCAATCAGTCCATCGCCCAGGGCGATACCTCTTCGTCCTTCTTCCAGATTCAATCCACCGAGATCGCTCCCGGCTTCCTGCCAAAAACAGTAAAAGTGACGGCCACGCTCAAAGACAGCAACAGCAAGTCGCTCGAATTCCAGATCGTTTCCCCTACCGTAGCCAGCATGTCGTTCGAGCCCAACCCGATGCCCTGCGGCACCAGTGGCAGTGTTACCGTCTACCTCACCCGCGCCTGCAACTTCGAAAGCGACACCGTCAACATTCCCGTTGTCTGGGATCCTCCCGGATTCGCCGGCGTCAATCCAACCCTCAGCGTCGACAACGGGTTCAACCAGCAAACCTTCGAGTGCAACGCACCGGACACACTCGCTCCATTCGCCCCCAACCAGGCGCCCCTTGGAGCCACATACGCCGGAACCACAGTCTACGAATTTCTCACCATCATCCCCGCCGAGTTCAACGGCGTGCTTTCCACCGTTCAACTCTCTCCTGACCCCGTTGTCGCCGGTGGCCTGGTAACAGTGCTCTTTACCTTGAACAACGCCGTCTCCACCGACACCTTGATAGGCATCCAGGCCGAAGCCTACATCCCCACCCCGGACGGCGGTTCGCCCCCACCCGCACCCGTACTCAACGTCCAGCCTTCTTACACGCTCATGAACGGAAATCCCAGCGGCGGCTTCTCGTTTGTCGCCCCCGCACCCATCGACGGCAAGGAGTACGTCATCCTCATCCGCGGCAACGCCTTTCAGACCGCGTATGACGTCACTCACGTTCAGGGCTCGTAAGTGAACGGTCCGCCACATGCAAAGCACCAAATAACACTTGAAAGGCCACGTCTCAAGTCTCTATAAAGCAGACGCCGATCTGCCCGACCGGAAACCACGCTGAGTATGTCATGGCCCATACAAAGATCTGCCCTCGCCAAGAATACTCTCAACTCATGGTTGATCCAATCACGATCCTCACCGCGGAAATCGAAGACCCGGACGGCCTGATCCTGACCTTCTCAGACGGAACGACCGCCGCGTTTCTCGTCGAAGAAATGCTGGATCTAAGACCGTATCGGGAATCCATGGAAGATGCTCAGGAAACTGCGGATGCGGATGCGCGTCCTCATCTATCGCTCGTCAGAAGTTTCGTCCTGAACTGAAACAAACGCGACACACTGCAAACGTGGCTCGCCTCACGGCGAACCAATTCAGCTTCATTCTCCACGGTTGCAACGGTAGCCGTACAGGCAGAGCAAATCGAATCCCAAGATCCATTGGGGTTGTGACGATGCGGAAACCATGTAACTTTTCTGGGACCCATAGTGCATGGATAGTAGGCGTCACCTGGAGACATGGTCTGTACTCATTTGCTCAACCAGCCGTTTGGAGCCATCGGAAGTGCATCTAGCGCACAATCAAACTCGCACCACCGGCAAACAATCGCCCACAGATGCCCAAAAGCCCCGCATTGTTCAAGCGGATAAGCTGAACGGCGGCGTAGTGATTGCGTTCGACGACGGCAAGACCGCATTCTACCCGGCCACCCTCCTGCACGAAATCATCTCCCGGACCCAAGACCTCCCAGATCTGCCACGCGACCAGGAATAGCTATCCCACCCCAACCGGAGTAGAACATTTCAACCACCCCACCGCGGGTGCCATTCATCCGCGGTGGCACTGGCGCGCTGGGTGGGCAACCCCACCCAGCAGTTGCTGTTCCGAAGATGCAGAATGTTCGTTTACGGATGCGTCTCGTGGGTGCCTGAATATTTGAGGAACAGTTAGGCTGATGCTGCCGGCACGAATCCATCGAAACCGCTGATGGGCGTGACCTTCAAGTGGAGGGCTGCGTGTTTGGGATGACCGCACTCATCGAGGAGTTCCGCATCTGCCTTCTTTGTGGAAAGAATGGACACCAAGACGTTCTGCTGTGCATGGTGTTCGCCAAAGTGGCTGCACAATCCGCATTGTCCGTCATGAACTGCCTGCATGCTGAAACTCCTCGCGCTCAAATGCGCTGTTATGAAGTGAGATACGCAAAGCGGTAAGCCCGTTGCTCCCGCAGGGCACGACCATAGACTCTTTGACCTAGAACGTCAAAACGATTCCTCCCGCATTAACACCAGTTCAGGAAAGGCGAGCTAATGCTTTGCGACGGAAACAGTCTTCGGCATGATCGTTGACCAGGCCGGCGGCCTGCATGAAGGCGTATACGATTACGGGGCCGACGAATTTGAAGCCACGCTTTTTCAACTCTTTGGACATGGCTTCGGAGAGTTCGGACTTCGCCGGCACAGGCCCACTGTTCTGTATCGCCTTGTCCTTGACGAAGTCCCAGATAAAGCTGGAGAAGCTCTCGCCCGACTTTTCCATGGCAAGATAAATCTTTGCACCATCAATAGTGGCTTGTATTTTCGCTCGTGCGCGAATGATGCCTTCATCCTGCATAAGCCGCTCGATGTCGGCTTCAGTGAACTTCGCGACCTTCTTCGGGTCGAAGTTCTTGAAGGCTTTGCGGAAGCCTTCACGCTTACGCAGAATGATCTGCCACGAGAGGCCGGCCTGGAAGCCTTCGAGCATCAGGATCTCCCAAAGCTCGCGGCTATCGCGGACGGGAACGCCCCACTCGTCATCGTGATACTGGCGCATGAGGGGATCGTTTTGAGACCATGCGCAGCGTTGCTTTTCTTGCGTCTTCGCCATGCCTCCATTGTGCCGGAAGCATGGCTTCACGCACGAAATTACTTCTTCTCTTCGGAAGCCTTCGCAAGCTGCTCGGTGTGCTCATGCGCTTCGCGGGAGCGCTCCTGCGCGAGACGGCTTTGCTCGTGAGCGCCGAGATGATCGTTTTGTGTGTGCGAGGCGGCGGCGGCTTCATGGGCGTGGGCGGCCTGCATGTGGCGCTCTGCTGCTGCTGAATGTTGCGTGGTGGGCATGGTCGTTCTCCTTCAAGGGGGTTGGATGCGGGAAATAGAGTGTAGAGGATAGAGCGTAGAGGATAGAGAAAACAAAAGCGCTTCGTCCCGTGTGGGCGACGAAGCGCTTTCTCTAAGCTCTACACTCTGCTTCTTAGTAGTTGTAGTTCACTTCTTCCTCTTCTTCGACACCGTACCGGCGCAGAAGATTTGGGAGGTTCTGTGAGAAGGCAGAGCGCGGCATGACGGTGTCGCAACCGGCTTCTACGGCCTTGGCTTTGAGATCGCCCTGCAAGTGCGAGAGGAAGCCGATGATGGAGACCGAGCGCTTGAGCTTGGACTTGATCTTCGGGATGAGCGTCAGCGGCTTGGCGTTGGTGTTGTTCAGATCGAACACGATCAGCGCGGGCTTGTTGATGTCGTCGCCGGCGAGGAGTTCGGCGATGGCGTCTTTGTCGTTCTTGACGAAGGCCACCTTGACGCCGAGCTTGCGCGCTGACTCCTGGATCTTGGCGATGAAGAACAGCTCTTCGATGAAGAAGTAGATGTGCGTCTGCGCGTCTTCCGGGATCGGGATCGGCTTGGGCATCGAATGGTCGATGGGCTGCGAATCGCCGTGGTGACGATGGCCGCCGCGGCGGCCGAGCTGCACCGTCGAGGCTCCTGCATCGTGAGCGTTGCCGTTCACCTCGCGGTAGCTGTGATCCATGGGACCGACGAAGCCGCGGTCTTTGCGCTGGCCCTGGCCGCCGCCGCCACCGCCCTTGTTCTTGCGCTTGAAGCCACCACCGCCGCCGTTGCCGAAGTTGTCGGCACGATAACCGTTGGAGAATCCGCCTCCACCGTTCGAGGCGCTGGCGTTGACGTCGGCACGAAAGTCGTTGCCGGGGTTTTCGTTGCGTCCACCGCCGGGGCCACCTGTGCGGCGTTCGCGGTCGCGGAACTTCTTCTTCCAGCGCTTGCCGCCCTGGCCCTGACCGGGCTGTTGCTGCTGACCACCCTGGGCGTTTTGTCCGCCGCCGTTATTCTGGCCGCCCTGCGGTTTGCGGGATTGCGGGACGGAGGCTGCGAGGGCGAGGCTTTCGCCTTCCATGACGAAGGGCGCGGGAGCCGGCTGCGAATCTTCGCCGGAGTCGGACGAGACTTCCGCGCCGCCGCCGGGAGCGGCTACCTTGTTCTTCCGCTTGCGGCGTCGGCGGCGGCTGCTCTTGCTCTGGCCCATGCCGGGAGGAACGCCGGTACCGTTGCCGCCGTCGTTGCTTCCACTGTCGCTGTCGTTTCCGTCGAAATCATTGTTGCCGAAATCGCCGCCGTCGAACTGCTCCGCCGCCTGGTGCGACAAAGACTCCACTACATTCTGCTCTGACATGGTGCTGTTGGTTCCCCTTGCGATTGGGTGCGTGAACCCTGATCTCCAACGGCTTGGCCCGCGCACAGCTCCGCGATGCTAGCTCCCTTGCGGGGAGGCAGACAGCAAAAAGTCCGTGGGTAATGCCTTGGAGACAGTCTCAAGCGTTAACTCGAATAAAGGCCTGAACATCGTTGCCTGGTGAGGCTCCAGCAAATCGAAACGGTCTGACAAGCTGCAAGTCGCTGTCTTGCGTTCGGTTGCGTTATTCTCACCGGCCCACTCGCCAGCCAGGCGAACGGATTTGTGCACTGCATTGCTGCTTTTGCGCTCCTTGTTGCTGCGGAGCCATGCGGCATTGACGAAAGCTCGTCCAAACACACTGGGGAATCTGGAATAAGCTTGAATTCCTTACACTTTCGAAAATCCTACGATAATTGTCGGTTCTCTGGGTAAATCTGCTCCGGCTTCGACCGTTCTTTATCTACAAACTGCCGTTTTCTTACCGTTACCTTATCGTCTTTTGTCAGGCTCAATCCGGAATGAACATCTGTTCCGGCTGGTATTCGCGGTAGTTGCCAGAAGCGAAAGGTCAACTCGCATAACCCGAGGAATCAACCTCCGGCGTTCCTGCCTCATCCTCCGGCCCATCGCCGGATACCCTCTGGAGGAAGCCTAAGCGGCAATCAACAGGTTTGATAGTACGCCTGGGGTGTACCGGACGCAAGTGTTTCGTTTGGCTTTGGTTTGGGCATTTCCGTTACACCGTACTTCAGAGTTGATCCACGGCGGGCGAAATACAGAGATCCATTCGCTGCGCTCAGGATGAGGGCTTCAAAAGCTGAAAGGATGGTTTGAGCTGCAAGCATGAGTTTGCCGAGAAAAAAGCAAAGGGCTATCTCCCCTCCCCGGAAGATAGCCCTTTGCTCTCAACGGCCAGTCGCTGGCCTCCAATAATGGCTCATCCGTTTTGGAGAGCCGTTCGGGAGCTGGCGCACCTCTTATCGGTGCTGCTTCATGCTCTTTTTCCGAACATCCTTGCGGCTCGCTTCCTAACGGGTTCCGGATATTTGCGGGAACTCAGCCGGACATACTGCGCGCACTTCGAACGCTATTGTCTAGAGCAATTGGAATGCCAAAGGGCCAAAAGGGGATTAGCCCTTTGTTTCAGTCGTTTGGCGAAGGTGTCCCCAGAAAACAGCTTCAAAGCAATCCAAAAACCGGAGATTCACAGTTCGGCCTTCCGCTTTTCAGAAGAACCCTAGCCTTGTTTTGGGTTGGAGAGAGACGTTTGCGCGAATTGACCCGTCCTGATGGCTCTCCTATAATCGGCACAGCCAACCCACAACGGACGGCAGCCAACCGAACCCCGCGCCCGCGACCCCTTCCTTCTTCAAAACGGGGAGCCCAAGCCGGCGGCACCCAGTCGGGTGCGCATAACGATTTTCTCCCATCTCGTAAGGAGCAACAAACACCGCATGAATCGTACCCTTGCAATCGCTACCGTGCTGGCCTCTGGGCTGGCAACTATGACCCTTGTCGCGCAGACTGCTCCGGCAGCCGCTGCCCCCGCCCCCGCAGCCGCCGCCCCGGCGCCCCCGCAGGCTATCCCCGCGAAGGTCGCGATCATCGCGTTCGAGCAGGTTGCCGGTGGAACCAACGAGGGCCAGAAGCTGGTTGCTGACCTCCGCAAGAAGTACGAACCGAAGAACACCGAGTTGCAGGGACGCGCTACCGAGCTTGAGTCGCTGAAGAAGCAGCTGCAGGCATTGCCCCCAGCTACTCCCGATGAAGAGCGTGCCAAGCGCATGAAGGACATCGACCTGAAGGACAAGCGTCTGCAGCAGGATGCGCAGGACCTGCAGCAGGAAGAGCAGAGCGACTTCCAGGACGGCTTCGGCAAGTTGATGCAGAAGGTCGGCCCGGTTGCCGTGAAGTATGCGCAGGACAACGGCTTCACGCTGCTGCTAAACACCGGCAGCGGACAGGAGCAGGCCCTGCCCACCGTTCTGTGGTGGAACCAGGCTACCGATGTGTCACAGGCCGTTGTGAATGCGTACAACGTGAGCTCGGGTGTTGCGGCTCAGCCGCCTTCGGCCCCGGCGCCCACGCGTCGCGCTACGCCTTCGACGACCACTCCGAAGAAGTAACTCTTTCGGTTCTAGAACTGCAAAAAGAACGGAGGCCAATTGGCCTCCGTTCTTTTTGCATTGGCTATGAGTTTTTGTCAGGCGACGGTGAGGGTAACGTCGATGTTGTTACGGGTGGCGTTGGAGTAGGGGCAGACTTCATGGGCTTCCTGCACGAGCTTTTCGGCTTCGGCGTGGTCGAGGCCGGGGATGTGGACTTCGAGGGCGACGTCGATGCTGAAGCCCTTGGCTCCGCCGACGCGAGGACCAAAGGAGACGCTGGAGTTGATGAAGATGTCTTCAGGGACTTTGATCTTGTGCGAGCCGGCGACGAACTTGATGGCGCCGATGAAGCAGGCGGCGTAACCGGCGGCGAAGAGCTGCTCGGGGTTGGTGCCATTGTCGTGGCCGCCCATGACCGCGGGTGGATCGAGCTTGACGTCGAGCTTGCCGTCGTCGGTCTTTGCGGTGCCTTCACGACCGCCGGTGGCTGTTGCGTGCGCGGTGTATACGATTTTTGCGAGTGCCATGTGGTGTGTCTCTCTTTCTGTGGGTTAGATGTCGCGCGGAAAAATTTGCTTCGATCTCCAGTGGGGCAAGCTTCGAGGATTTGGAAGAGCAGTGCAAACTTTCGCTGATGAGTTGCGCTCGAGTTCTTTTGTGAAGGGGTGGCATGGACCTTAGGAGGACGAGATTGTTTTTCCAATGGTTGCCATGGCTAAGAATAGGTGGTTTTCTGCGTCCAGGAAGGTTTGAAAGCCTCGCGCGAGATAGAAGTCGCGGGCACCCTCTTTCGCATCGACGACAACGGCCCACGAAGCGATTGTTTGCGAAGCAATATAGGCAGTGTGGAGCGCGTCCATGAGCAAGTGGACACCGAGCCCCTGGCCGCGCAAACTTTTATCAACTGCCATGCGGCCCAGGAGTGTACACGGGATCGGAGTCCGAGGTAATTTCTTCTGGAGCGCGAGTGGGACGTCTGTAAATGGAACTGAGAGTGCGGAGAGGGTGTAGAAGCCTGCGATCGTGCGCGAGTTGTACGTCAGGACCGAAACAGCTGCGGTGTTGCGCCTCGCGTCCTGTCCGGCCTGCTGCTGGAGATAGCGATCCAAAGCTTCGACGCCACAGCAGAAGTTTTCGCGATCGTGACTTGGCGATAGCTTTTCAATTCGGTACGGGACAGCGAGGTTAGGCACGCTTGCTTTCCAAATAACGCTTCATTTCCCTGCGAAGACGCGGATTCGGGGCAGACGGGGCGATCAATGCTTTCACGAAAGCGATTTGATCTCGCTGTGTCAGCTCCAGGGTTTCATGCTCGGAGATAGTTCGCGTAGCCGCTTCGACAGCGATCTGAACGACGAAGTCCGAGACAGATAATCCGCGCAACGAGGCTGCACGCTCGATTCGAGACTTCTGATAAGGCAATAAACGCGCTTCAATGCGCTGCGTGCGAAGGGTCGAAGGCGGCATCGTCTTTACTCCTGTACGGTAGTTTACCGTACAGAACTTCGGCTTTTCAAGGATTTACTCTTCGCCGACCTTAAGGACCGCCAGGAAGGCTTCCTGCGGGATGTCGACTTTGCCGATGCGCTTCATGCGCTTCTTGCCTTCTTTTTGCTTATCGAGCAGCTTCTTCTTGCGGCTGATGTCGCCGCCGTAGCACTTGGCGATGACGTTCTTGCGGATGGCCGTGACCGTGGAGCGCGCGATGATTTTGCTGCCGATGGCGGCCTGGATGGCGACTTCAAACATCTGGCGCGGGATGAGCTCGCGCATCTTTTCGACGAGGAGCTTGCCGCGGTCGTAGGCGGCGTCCTTGTGGACGATGATGGAGAGCGCGTCGACGGGGTCGCCGCCGATGAGGATATCCATCTTGACCATGGGCGAGATCCAGTGGCCGGCGAGTTGGTAGTCGAGTGAGGCGTAGCCGCGGGAGACGGACTTGAGGCGGTCGTAGAAGTCGAGGACGATTTCGTTGAGCGGGAGCTCATAGCTGAGCATGACGCGGGTTTCGGAGACGTACTCGATGTTCTGCTGGCGGCCGCGCTTGTCTTCGACGAGCTTGAGAATGTTGCCGACGTATTCCTCGTTGGTAAGGATCTTGGCGAGGATGAAGGGCTCTTCGATCATTTCGATCTCGGTGGGATCGGGCCAGCGGGAGGGATTGTCGACCGTGAGCCTGGAGCCGTCGGTCATGGTGATGTTGTACTGCACGCCAGGAGCGGTGGTGATGAGGTCGAGGTTGTACTCGCGCTCGAGGCGTTCCTGGATGATTTCGAGATGCAGGAGACCTAAGAACCCGCAGCGGAAACCGAAGCCGAGGGCGACGGAGGACTCGGGCTCGAAGTTGAAGCTGGCGTCGTTGAGACGGAGCTTTTCGAGCGCGTCGCGCAGCATGCCGTGCTCATGGGAGTCGACGGTGTAGAGGCCGGCGAAGACCATCGACTTGATGTCTTCAAAGCCGGGGAGGGCTTCGGCGCAGGGACGGTCGACGTGGGTGATAGTGTCGCCTACCTTGGTGTCGGCGACGTTCTTGATGGTGGCAACGAAGAAGCCGACTTCGCCGGCGGAGAGTTCGTCCAGCACGAGGGGCTTGGGCGTCATCACGCCCATGTTGTCGACCTCGAACTGCTTGCCGTTCGACATAATCTTGATCTTGTCGCCTTTGCGGAGGCGGCCATTGATGATACGGGCGAGCACGATGACGCCGCGGTAGGCGTCGAACCAGCTATCGAAGATGAGGGCCTGCAGGGGGGCTTCGGCGTCGCCTTTGGGTGGCGGAAGGAGTGTGACGACAGCTTCGAGGATGTCGGCGACGTTGAGGCCGGTCTTTGCGCTCACGCACACCGCATCATCCGCAGGTAGCCCGACGGATTTTTCGATCATGGCCTTGGTGCGCTCGATGTCGGCGGAGGGTAGATCGATTTTGTTGATGATGGGAAGAATTTCGAGGCCGCCGGCGATGGCGAGATAGGCGTTGGCGAGTGTCTGGGCTTCCACGCCCTGGGATGCGTCGACGACCAGCAGAGCGCCTTCGCAGGAGGCCAGCGAGCGGGAGACTTCGTAGCTGAAGTCGACGTGGCCGGGGGTGTCGATGAGGTTGAGCTGGTAGGTTTCGCCATCGTGCGCTTTGTACATCATGCGAACGGTGTGGGCCTTGATGGTGATGCCGCGCTCGCGCTCAAGATCCATGGCGTCAAGGACCTGTGCCTGCATCTCGCGCGAGGTCAGCGAGCCTGTGAGCTCGAGCAGCCTGTCCGAGAGGGTCGATTTGCCGTGGTCGATGTGCGCGATGATCGCAAAATTACGTATGTGGCTGGGGTCCATGCTCTTCCGGGAGGCAGAAAGCCTCGAACCTCTAGGGTAGCATCGCGGGCGGTTGGGCTGAAGCCAACGGAGCATCCAAACCCGTACAATAAGCAGGTTGATGGCGAGCCACCGAAACACGACCCTGCTGCTTCGAGGCGCGCTTGCCGTTGCCTGCGTTCCCCTGCTTGTTGCGCTTGTGGGATGTCCCAGCGATACGGCCAATACAGCGCTGGGGCGGGTTCCAGTGGCTGCAACCGCTCCGACGAGTCCTTCCGCGCAGCATATTGCCCAGCAGCAACAAAATGCTGCAGCAGTCGCAGCGCAACAGCATGCGAAGAAGGTGCAGGATGTGATCGATCGCTCGGAGGCCAACTACCGGTCGGGGGTGGAGAACTACAACGCCAACCATCTGGACGCCGCGCGGCTGGACTTCGACGCTGCCGTGGATGGGATGCTTTCGAGCGGGCTCGATTTGAAGAACGATCCGGACGTGGCCGACGAGTTTGACCATATGCTTTCGGCGATTAATTCACTGGAGATGGTCGCGCTGAAGCAGGGCAACGGGTTTTCGCCGAAGGTCGAAGCGGCGCCGTTGGACTCGGCCAACGACATTACCTTCCCGGCCAACCCTGAACTCGTTGCCAAATTGAAGACCGAGCTCAACATTGCTTCGGACCTGCCATTGGTCATCAACGACCAGGTTGCGGGCTACATCGGAGTCTTCTCCAACTCAACGAGCTTCCGTGCGCACATGGCCGCCTCGATGAAGCGCTCCGGCAGATACAAGGCGATGATCCAACGCATTCTTGCGAAAGAAGGCGTGCCGCAGGATCTGATTTATCTTTCGGTCGCCGAGTCCGGGTTTCAGCCGCAGGCGATGAACCGCGGATCGGGCGCCGGCGGCATGTGGCAGTTCATGCCATTCGGTGACTATGGACTGGTGCGTAACGGTTACTTCGATGAGCGCTTCGATCCGGAAAAATCCACCATTGCGTATGCGAAGTACATGAAGGCGCTCTATAACCAGTTCGGCGACTGGTATCTTGCCATGGCCGCTTACGATTGGGGCCCCGGCCGCGTGCAGCATGTGGTGAGCCGCACCGGCTATGCCGATTACTGGGAGCTGTATCGCCGCGGAGGCCTGCCCGCCGAAACCCGCGCCTACGTTCCCCAGATTCTGGCGGCAATCATCATGGCGAAGAACCCTGAGAGATATGGGCTCGACAAGGTTGTGCTCGACCCGCCGATGCTTTACGACACGGTGACGACGGACTATGCGATCGACCTGAAGCTCGTCGCCGATCTTTCCGACTCGACGGTGGCGGACATCGTTGCGCTGAATCCCGCGCTGTTGCGGCTTTCCACGCCGCGTGACATTTCCTACGACCTGCGTTTGCCTCCGGGCACGCGTGAGCAGTTCCTTGATCGGCTGAAGGACATTCCGGAAGAGAACCGCGCGAGCTGGCGCTTCCATGTGGTGAAGGACGGCGAAACGCTGGAGGAGATTGCCGCTGCGTTGCACGGGCGTGCGACGGAGATTGCGGAGTACAACGACGTGACGCCGACGCAGCCGATCGAAGCGGGCGATGAGCTGGTGGTGCCGGTAGCGGGTGTCAGCGCCTCGGCCGCGGGGCAGCAGCGTTACACCGTTGGGCGCAACGACACGCTGATCACCGTCGCCGATCGCTTCGGTGTGACGGTGGAACAGTTGCGAAGCTGGAACCATCTCACTACGAATCGCGTTACGCCGGGGCGCTCGCTTTTCGTGACGGAACCGATTCGTCTTGCGCCCGGTATGCGTTCTTCGCGCGGCCGTGCGCATACCACTTCGCATAATCGTGCGACGCGGGCCTCGTACGGATCTACGGCGAAAGCGACGAAATCTTCGCGCTCGCATGCTTCGGTGAAGCGCACCGCACCGGCTCATCCGATAAAGCTATCCGCGAAAAAGGCCGCTCGCTAAGGCGTATTGCGGTATCGGTTGCGAATAGAGATCTCGTTTCATCTTCGTTCGACAGCGCGCGCAGACGAAACTTCATCCCATCTGTTGAAGCGTTCCCCACATGCCGATGAGAAATAAAAATTCGCTTGCACCAAAAAAGGTGCTTGCAATTAAGTGCTTGTGGGGTAATCCTGTTCATGGCTGTGCGTTGAAGTGTGTGCTACCACAGACACGGTCTGTGAAAATTTCAAAGCAAGCAAACGGTTCGATGCAAAAGCTTAAACTTTTGCGGGCGATCAGGAGAGTTTCGAATGGCTTTCGACGAGACGATAAAGTTGTACGCAGCTGGATACGACGAATCGGACGACGAGGAAGAGCTTGAGCGTGACCTCGATGATGAAGACGACGAAGAAGAGGAAGAAGAGTTGAGCGCCGAAGAAGATCTGGACGACGCACCAGTGGCCTCGAGCACTCACTCCGAAGATGCCGTTCTCTTCGCAGCTCCCTCCACTCCCGTAGCTCCTTATGAACCACCCACCAAACTTTCTGAAGAGCCCGTACCTATACCGGCGCCTCCTGTGGTCGCCAAGAAGTCTCCTGCGAAGAAGACCGTTGCGAAAAAGACGGTGAAGAAGGCTGCGAAAAAAATAGCGGCGAAGAAAACGGTCAAGAAAGTTGCGAATAAGGCTGTAGCAAAGAAGACCGTAAAGAAGGCCGCGAAGAAAGCGGTCAAAAAGGTTGTCACCAAGAAGACGATGAAGAAAGCCGTCAAGAAGGTGGCCAAGAAAGTTTCCGCCAAGAAAAAATCGGCGGCCAAAAAGTTTACAAGTTCTGCCGCGAAGTCTTCACGTGCTCTGCGCGGCGGTAAAGCTGCCCCTAAAAAGGCAGTTGGCAACAAGAGCACAAGCACCAAAAAATCAACTATGAGAGGTTTCACCTTGGCAACGAAAAAGGCAGCAAAGAAGGTAGTTAAGAAGGCAGCAAAGAAGGTCGTTAAGAAGGCTGTTAAGAAGGCCGTCAAGAAGACCGTCAAGAAGGCCGCCAAGAAGTAGTTCAACCGCAGTACAAGGCAAGCAAAAACGCCCGGCAACCTCTCACGAGGCCCGGGCGCTTTTGCGTCTGCTTGAAACTGCGGTTACTTCATGGAGGCGATGGTGCTGAGCACATCTTCGCTGTGGTTCTGGATGTCCTTCACTTCCCACTCTTTGACGATCTTGCCGCTGGGCGAAATCAGGAAGGTATCGCGCTGCGCGTAGCTGACCGGACCGCGCGTCATCAACGGCACGCCGTACTGGTCGACGACCTTGTGTTCGGGATCGGCGAGCATCTTGAAGCTGAAGGAGTCCTTGGTACACCAGGTGGCGTGGCTTTCGACGGTGTCGAGCGAAACGCCGAGCACCACGGCATTGGCTGCCTTGTACTTGTCCTGGTCGCGCTGGAAGTTGTGCGCTTCGAGCGAGCAGCCGGCGGTCTGGTCCTTGGGGTAGAAGTAGAGCACGACCCACTTGCCCTTGTAGTCGGCGAGGGAGACGGGCTTGCCGTCCTGTGCGGGCAGCGTAAACGCCGGCGCCGCTGCGCCCACGGGGGCTATGTCGCGAGCGGCCCGGGCCGTTGCCGGGGCCAGCATTGCGAGGCATGAGAGCCCCATTGCGAATCCCGCTACGATCTTTCCTGTACGAAGCATGATGAATCTCCTCCATGGGCGTGCGGCTTTCAATGCTGGTCCGCTGCCGGATGTCTGCCATCTTACGCGCTGCGGCGCGCCGTTGGCTTTGGGAATTGTCACTCCTTGGTCACGGAGGCGCCGAAGATAGCGATTCCGGCCGATTCGGCTGCCTTGACCATCGCCTCGCGGTCGAACAGCAGGGTGCGGCCGGCTTCGACGCAAAGGCAGGTGGCGCCGGCGGCGCGCATCGTCTCGATGGTAGGCAGGCCGACTACGGGGACGTCGAAGCGCATGTCCTGCTTCGGCTTGGCGACTTTGACAATGGTGAGGCGTCGCGAGAGGGTGCTGGCGTCGTCGGACATCTCGGCGAAGAGCGCGCCGGCACGGGCGATGGTGGCATCGGTGCCCTCCATCGCTTCGACGGCGACGCATGCGCCGGCGGCGATGACGACCGTCTGGCCGAGATCGAAGCCTGCAATGCCGCGGGCGACTTTGAGACCGTAGTCGATATCGGCGAGTTCGGTTTCATCGGGAGTGCGTGCGGTGAGCGGGCCAGCAGGGGCGAGCATGGGTTCGAGGAAGGCTGTGGAGGACATCAGCGTGATGCCCTCGTCTTCGAGGACTTTGGCGACGGCGCCGAGGAGCATGTCGGTATTGCGGGTGCGGAGGTTCAGGAGCAGTTTTGCGAGGCGCCAGTCGGGGCGGATGCTGGAGAATATCTGCTTATGCTTGACCTGGCCGGCCATCACGGCCTGCGTAACCCCTTCGTACTGGAACAGCTCGATGAGTTTGGAGAGTTCGCCCAGCGACATCCAGTGGACGCTGATTAACTCCGGCTCGCGGTTGGCGCGGTCCTCTATTTCGGGGTCGGTTTCTTCCTTGATGGCTGCGACGACGACGCGGAGGCCATGCGCGCGTGCGGCATCGAGCAACAGGAATGGGAAGCGGCCATTGCCGGCGATGAGGCCGAGGGTGTTCATGCAGCCTTGAGAGAGACGTGAACCTTTTGTCCCAAGGTCGCTGCCATATTTACGAGGGCATCGATAGAAAACTTTTCAATCTTCCCACGCAGCAGATCATTCATTCGCGGCTGGGAAACGCCGGACCGTTTCGCAGCGACTGCTTGAGTCCAGCCGTTCTTCGCGATGATTTTCTCGATCTGGATCATCAGCATAGACCTGGCTTCCAAGTTCGCTGCCTCCTGTGGAGAGAAGTCTAAGGCCTCCCATATTGAATCGAACTCTTCATAGCCGGGCTGGCCTTTGCGACCTGACGTTACTAAAGCTCGGCCAGTCGTTTTCGTGCCAGTTCGAGATCGCTTAGGTTTGTCGCTTGCGACTTTTTTTGAAACGCGTGCAACACGTAAACCGCCTCCGGTCTTCTCGCGATGTAGATCACTCTGTACGTTCCGGATTCGACCCATGCTCGTATCTCCTCTACCCCAGGACCAATGGATTTCATTGGCTTGGAATCCCTGGGCTGCAAGCCAGCTTGAACTCTTTTCAGCTCGAAGCCCAATTTCGATTGAGCCGCAGCGGGAAAAGTCTTCAGCGATTTCCTGGAGTCACCACAAAACTCCAGCGGTTTCAGGTTAAGTATATCCAACTTGATATAGGACATGACTATTTTATTTAATGACGCCACGCTCGCTCTTGCGCACGAACTCGGCGAGGTAGCGGACATGTTCGCCGCCAGCACCCTGGTCGAGCATGTCGTCGATCTCTTCCAGCGCCTGCGTGGTGTTCTTCTTGCCGCTGGTCAGGACGCGCATAGCGGTGGCGAGCTCGCGAAGCTGCTCAGCGGTAAAGCCGCGACGCTGCAGGCCGACTTTGTTCAGGCCGTAGGCGTGGTTGTTGCGCTCGATCGAGGTAAGCGAGTACGGCAGCACATCCTGCGTGATGGTCGTTCCGCCGCCGATGTAGGCGTATTGGCCGATGGTGCAGTACTGATGCACGGGTGCGTTCGCGCTCAGCGTCGCGTAGTCCTCCACCGTGACATGGCCAGCGAGGGTTGCGCCGTTCGGCAGGATGCAGCCGTTGCCGATCGAAGAGTCGTGGCCGATGTGGACGTACGCCATGATCAGACAGTCGGAGCCGATCCGCGTGACGCCACCACCGCCGTTGGTTCCGCGCGAGATTGTGACGTACTCGCGGATGGCGTTGTTGTGGCCGATCTCCACGCGGGTGGGTTCGCCGGCGTACTTGAGGTCCTGCGGCGAAATGCCGATGCAGGCGAAGGAGTAAACCTTATTGCCACTGCCGAACGTGGTGTGGCCATCGAGGACGACGTGCGAGACGAGCTCGCAGTTTTCGCCGAGTACGACGTTCGGGCCGACGGTGCAGTAGGGGCCCACAACGCAGCTGGCCGGGATGACGGCGCCTTCGGCCACGATGGCTGTGGGATGGATGTTCGCGGTGGTGGGCTTGCTCACGAGAATCCGTACCTCGGGGGCTAAAGCCCCTCTTCCTGGGTTCGCACTGATGGCACGGCTGAAGCCATACCCCTTCGATTCCTTCGCTAGAACTATTCGTACCAGAGCTACTCCGCCGAGGCGGCTGGTGGTTCAGCGACGGGTTTTCGGACGCGTGGGACGAGCTGTGCGGTGAAGATAGCATCGGAGACGACTTTGCCTTCGACGGTGCAGACACCTTTCATCTTCACGGCACGGGAGCGCCAGTTTTCTACCGTGACCTCGATGCGCAGGACATCGCCTGGCAGGACGGGACGGCGGAAGCGCGCATCCTCGATTCCGGTGAAGACCATGAGCTTGTCGGCACGCTCTTCTTCCGTGTACTCGCCGAGCAACAACGCGCCTCCGGCCTGCGCCATGGCTTCGACCTGAAGGACGCCGGGCATGATGGGGTAGTCGGGGAAGTGGCCGGGGAAGTGCGGCTCATTGACCGAAACATTCTTGATGGCGACGACGCGTGTCTTCGCTTCCATTTCGATCACACGATCAATCATCAGAAACGGATAACGGTGCGGCAGGATTGCCATGATCTCGACGATATTCAGCGTCTTTTTTTTGGGTGGCGGCGGTGCTGGCACGCCTTCGGGAAGCTCGGGGGTTTCACTCATAACGAAGGCCAGAATAACAGTTCCGGTTCGCTGCTATTTGGCCTTCTTCGAAAGCGGGCGATCGGGATCGAACAGGTCTGCGGAGAGGTTCAGGTTGTAGGCGACCTTGGTCACGAAGCGCTGGCCGGTCATATCGCCGTTGTGGAGGCGCGTGATGGCAAAAGGCGTCTGGATGCCCTGCACGGCGTGGTAGTCGTCGAACTCCTCCACGTCCGTGTTGAGGTCGTGATACAGCGGGTCGCGCCATTGGAAGGTAAGACTGAGCGGCAAATGGGTGCTCTCATCGAGCTGCAGCGTGACGCCGTCGTTGTCGGTGGTCAGCACGCTAACCTTGTCGGCGAGGTGGCGGGCTTCCATGTCCGTTCCTTCGTAAGTGACAACGACGCCCGGCTGCTTGAGCCAGTCGTGAACGACCGCGTCCAGCGAGTACTTGCGGCGGCGCTTGTACTCGTCGACGTCCTTGGCGGGCAGTTCTTTTTTGCCCTTGAAGGTGACTTCGTAGCCGTTATCGGGTGTCCAGACTTCGGCGATGTCTTTGTGGTCGGTGGCGATGAAGATGCCGTAGTGCGACACCAGGATGACGCGCTCGCCGAAGGGGTTGGTGCGGTAGTACTCCTCAAACAGGGGAACGTCGTCGTGCGGCACGCCTTTGTAGAACGTGGCGGCGCGGCCCTCAATGTGCCAGTCTTTGCGGTTGAGCCAGGCATCGCCGCCGAGGGCCTGGATCATTTCGGCGATCAGCTTGCTGCCGCGGTTTTCGCCTTGAACCTCCGGCCCGGCCTGCGCGCTGGGCATGGCGGACGCCTGCGCCCAGAGCGATGCGCTGCTCAACAGCATCACTGCCGCACCCAAACCGAAACCCCGCAATCGATGTTTCATACACCCATCTTTCTTTACGAACATAACGATCAACCGACCAGCACAGCGCCGCCATTCACATTGAACACCTCGCCGGAGACAAATCCGGCCCAGGGTGTGCAAAGAAACAGGATCGGAGCGGCGATTTCTTCCGGGTCAGCTGCGCGACCGAGAGGAATCAGTCCCAACGCTTTCTTGGACGCGATTGGATCGGCGAGAGTTCCAGCCGACATCTCCGTGCTGACCCAACCGGGCGCGACACAGTTGCATAGGATGCCCTGAGGAGCGAGTTCGCTGGAAAGGCTCTTGGTCAGCGAAAGCAGCGCACCCTTGCTCGCCGCGTAGTCCGCGTGAAACGCCTCGCCCCGCTGTGCCGCGGTGGAAGCCACCAGCACCACATGTCCGCGCACGCCTTTGCCGTCAGGCTCCTGCAGAAGCATCTGCCTCACGCCCGCGCTGACGAGCCCGAAGACGCTATCGAGGTTGACGCCCATCGTGCCGCGCCACTGGGCTATGCTCATCGTCGCGACGGCGACGTCCTGCGGTGGCCAGATGCCGTGATTGACCACGAGGCAATCGAGTTGACCGAAGACCCCGGCTGCTGCTTCCACCAGCGCCTGACCATCCTCCACCGTTGCGAGTTCCTGCTTCAATGCACGGCAAAATGCTTCGCCGCCGCACTCCTGCACCAGCGCCGCTGCTTGAGCCTCTGCCGCGCGATAGCTGAACAACACACGCGCCCCGGACTGCCGGAAGAGCTTCACCGTGGCTGCGCCAATGCCGCGCGATCCGCCTGTCACCAGGGCTACTTTGCCTGCGAGCGAAAGCGGCACGCCGGGTTCTAACATCTTCTCTGTCATACACAAACGCTATCAGGCTCACTCACGGCTGACCAGTTACCCAGGGGTAAGCGGTTACCCGTAAGTAACTGATATGGAGCAGATTATCTGCACCCTGCTATAAAGATGGGCGTCTCATATTTGTCAGGCCGGCTCTGCGAAGCTGGTCCAGGCCCTTATCGCCATCTTGCTTTCCAGGAGCCTTCGCTATGAAGATCGTCGTCCTTATTTGCCGCATCCTGCTTGGCCTCATGTTCGTCGTCTTCGGGGCCAACATCCTTCACGCTTTCCTTCCCCAACAGCCCATGCCTCCGGCGGACTCGCTAGCGGGGCACTTCTTTGCCGCCTTTGGCGGGAGCGGCTGGATCAAGGTCGTTGGTCTCTTTCAGCTGCTAGGCGGAGTGCTGATCCTCATCGGCGGAACAGCGCCGCTGGGGCTCTCTTTTCTGGCGCCGGTGCTGGTCAACATTCTTTGCTTCCACCTGCTGTTGATCGGTGGGGTCGGCATCGCTCCCGGAGTGGTTGCGACGATTCTGTGGCTGGTTGTCCTCTACGGCTATCGTGCCAACTTCGCGGGCATCTTCACCGCCAAAGCAACGCCTACGGCTTAAGTCTCGCGTCAGGAGGGGCAGTCCCGAATTTATTTCACGGGCTGCCGTTTCTTTTTCGTGGGTTCTTTGAGGCAGGCTTTTTCGGCCAGGACCTTGCGTCGATCCGCGAGGACCTTTGCTTGCGCCTTCGTGGGCATTGCCAGGACCTCGCGCACACGCTTCGGCAGCTTGTCCAGCGTGATCTGGTGAGCGGCCACCCAACCGTCTTCCCACTCGGAGTTTCGCAGGGCGTCCCAGCGCTCGGCCGCGACCCAGTGGATGCGCGCCATGTACGGTGCCGGAATAAGGCCATCCTGCTCGACGAGCTCTGCGAAACGCTCGGGGCCGGCAGAGAACATTCCCACGCCATGTGCGAGCCCGCCGCTGAGGTCGATCAGCGCGAACATCTTGCCGCCAAGCGCTTTATCGCCCACCCAGAAGACAAGGTTGTCACCCCACTGCTGGGTCTCTACAACGTGCGGCAGGGCTTTTAGAAATGTCCGGGCGCGTTCGACATCCATGGGCAGAAGTATAAGTCCGCTGCTTGTGGCGATCCAGCTACTCGAAGCCCTTTTCGCGTTTGCTGGCTGCGGCAGCGCGGCTATCGGCCTTTTTCTCCGCAGCGGTCTTTTTCGCCTTGGGCGCGCAGCTATTTTTACTGCCCGCCTTGGTGCCTGGGACGCGCTTGAAGCCAGGCCAGCAAGCCTGTCCCCCGCCTGTGCTTTTCTTTGCCGACTTCTTCGCAGCTGCCATCTTCGGTTAGAGGCTGTTTTAGCTGTCTCGGCGGGCTGCTGAGAGTATTTCGCTTCAGCGGAGTCGCAATCTCACGGGCCCTTTTGCAGTGGAGCCATCGACCACACGACCATGCTGCGTGATCAGCAGCCTGCCTTCGGCGACCAGATGCGCTGCTGCCTGCCGCGTCGGCTCCATCAGGGGCTCCCATGCGGATCGAGCCTCGCTGCCTGCGACCGTCCTCGCGACCTCACTGGGACAGATGGTTTTTCCGGCGCCACGCTGGCCCAGCAGTCGCAGAATCGCCGCTTCCAGCTTCGGTTGTAACTCTTCAGCTTCCTGCAAGACCCCTCCGGCCGTCGCGCTTCTCTATACTCTGAGATGCCACTATGTCTGAAGAAATCCCATCTCCCGAAGTCTCCGGCCCTACCGAGCCAGCAGCCGTGCCCGTAAAGCAGGAGTTCCTGCCGATTGCCCAGCAGTTGGACCTGATCACCAAGGGCGCAGCTGAGCTTATACCCGCGGCCGGCTCTACCGCAGCCGACGCGCTGATCACACGGCTTGAAACCTCGCGCATGACCGGCAAACCGCTGCGCATCAAAGCCGGGTTTGACCCTACCGCGCCCGACCTGCACCTGGGCCATACCGTGCTGATGCGCAAGCTGAAGCACTTCCAAGACCTGGGACACACCGTTATTTTTCTCATTGGTGACTCGACCGCGCTGATTGGCGACCCTACGGGCCGCAACGTGACGCGCAAGCCGCTGACGCCGGAGGAGATCGACGTCAACGCTCGCACGTACAAAGAGCAGGTCTTCAAGATTCTCGATGAAGCGAAGACAGAGGTTCGCTACAACTCAGAATGGCTTGAGGAGCTGGGTTACTACGACCTGGTGAAGCTGCTGGCGCAGTTCACCGTCTCGCAGATGCTCGAGCGTGAAGACTTCCACAAGCGCTTCAACGGTGAGCAGCCGATTGCGCTGCATGAGCTCGTGTATCCGATCGCGCAGGGCTATGACTCTGTGGCGTTGGAGTGCGACGTGGAGCTTGGCGGCACCGATCAGAAGTTCAACCTGATGCGTGGACGCGACCTGCAGAAGCACTTCGGCCAGAAACCGCAGATCGTACTGATGACGCCGATTCTCGAAGGCCTGGACGGCGTGCAGAAGATGTCGAAGTCGCTTGGCAATGCCATCGGCATCAACGAGCCCGCTGCCGAGATGTACGGCAAGCTGATGAGCATCAACGACGAGCTGATGTGGCGCTACTGGACGTTTCTTACCGATCTTCGGCAGTCCGAGATCGACACCATGCGCGCCACCGTCGAGCGCGGGGACCTGCATCCCATGCAGGCGAAGAAGAACCTCGCCCACAGCATCACCGCGGGCTTTCACGGCATGGAAGAAGCCACGGCCGCGGCCGAGAACTGGGCGGCACAGTTTCAGCAGAAGGGCGTCGGCGCGATCGAAGACCTGCCCGAGGTAAGCGTCTCCGTTTCAAGCGAAGGCCTCAACGCGCCGAAGGTCGACGGCGGAGGAACGCCACCGTTCCGCATTGCCAAGCTGCTACAGCTTTGCGGCCTTGCCGCCTCCACCGGAGAAGCCACGCGCAAGCTGTTGGAGAACGCGGTTTCGATCAACGGCGAAAAATTTATCGGTAAGGTGCTTTCGCGCGAGGCCTTTGGCGAAACCGGGACTATCCGGCTGGGCAAGAAGACTGTGCGGGTCAAGTGGGTCGATTAGTTTCATAAGCCCATACATTGCTACCCGGCAATAGGCAGGACGAGCTACCGTGCTTCGCACCGCCAACATTATCGGCTCCGGACCCAACGGCCTTGCCGCGGCGATCACGCTCGCGCAGCGTGGAGTCGCCGTCACGGTGTATGAGCGCAATGCCCAGCTTGGCGGCGCCTGCTCCACGGGTGAGATTACGCTGCCCGGCTTTCACCACGATCTCGGCTCGTCGGTGTATCCGCTCGGTGTCTGCTCGCCGTTTTTCGCGTCGCTTCCGCTGGCGGAACATGGCCTCCGCTGGATCGAACCGCCCGCGCCGCTGGCGCATCCGTTCGACGATGGAACGGCTGTACTGCTGGAGCACTCGCTGAAGGACACGGCGTGCCAGTTCCTGCCCTACGATGAGCGCGCGTGGCGTTCGCTGTTCAACCCCACCGTCCGAGACTGGCCCAAGATCGTCGATGCGATCATGCGTCCTCTGCTCAGCATTCCGCGCAGTCCGATAGCAATGGCCAACTTCGGACTGGCGGCGATGATGCCCGCGCGGACGCTCGCACGGTCGAGCTTCCGCGACGAACCGGCGAGGGCGCTCTTTGCGGGACTGGCCGCGCACTCCGTTCTTCCACTCTCCCGCATCGCCAGCTCCGCGACCGGGCTGGTCCTCGGTGCGGCCGGTCAGACCACAGGATGGCCCATCGCCGCCGGCGGAGCGCAGGCGCTTGCAAACGCGCTGGCGAGCTATCTGGAATCTCTCGGCGGCTGCATCGTCCTCAACGCGGAGGTCACCCATCTTGAAGCGCTGCCGGAAGCCGACGCTACGTTCTTCGATACTTCGCTCTCGTCGCTGACGCGCATTGTCGGCTCCGCGCTTGCACCCGACTTCCTCACGCGACTGCGCGGCTTCAAACCCGGCGCCGGCATCTTCAAGCTCGACTGGGCGCTGAACGCTCCCATACCGTGGCGCAATGCAGCCTGCGCACGAGCCGCGACCGTCCATGTCGGTGGAACGCTCGAAGAAATCGCCCGCTCCGAGTACGACGCGTTCTACGGCCGCAACAACGACCGTCCCTTCCTGCTGTTGGTGCAACCCAGCCTCTTCGACCCCACCCGCGCACCTGAGGGCAAACACACCGCCTGGGCCTACTGCCACGTCCCCGCGGGCAGCACAGCAGACCTCACGCAGATTATCGAAGACCAGGTCACCCGCTTCGCCCCAGACTTCCGCGAGACCATCCTCGCGCGCCGCGCCAGCAACGGCACCGCACTCGCCGCATGGAACCCCAACCTTGCCGGCGGCGACATCACCGGCGGAGCGATGACGCTGATGCAGCTCGCCTTCCGTCCCACGGCCCGCAGTTATCGCACAAGCAACCCACAGCTTTTCCTCTGCAGCTCCTCAACCCCTCCGGGGGGCGGAGTCCACGGCATGTGCGGCCACCTCGCCGCCGAGGCCGCGCTAAAATCACTCGCAAAGCATTCCAAATAAAAAGCGCCCGCAAGCCGAAGCTCACGGGCGTTTTCTTCTTGAATCTTATGAAGCGCTGGGAATGGAAGCTGCGGGAGCCGCGGGCGCTTCTGGCTTCGAAGCCTTCGGCGCTGCCGGCGGCTGTTGCACTTCTGCCTTCTTGCTGGGTGCGAGGATGGCGTGCAGCGTGGTGCCTTCCATGCGCGGCATGAACTCCACCAGACCGGCTTCGCCGATGTCCATGATCAGGCGGTTGATGATCTTGTAGCCCAGGTCGCGATGCGCCATCTGACGGCCCTTGAAGCGCAGGCTGGCCTTGACCTTGTCGCCTTCGCCAAGGAAGCGGACGGCCTGGTTTTTCTTCGTCTGGTAGTCATGCTCATCCACGGTGACGGAGAACTTGACTTCCTTGATGACGATGACCTTCTGCTTCTTGCGCGCGGCGCGGTCGCTCTTGTCTTTTTCGTACAGGTATTTGCCGTAATCCTGAATTTTGCAGACGGGCGGGGTCGCATTCGGCGAGATCTCAACGAGATCCAGCGACTTTTCGCGGGCCATCTTCAGCGCCTCAAAGGGCGCCATCACGCCGAGCTGTTCACCATTTTCGTCAATCACGCGAACTTCACGGGCGCGGATGCGTTCATTGGTGCGGATAAAGGACTTGGCGGAGCGTTTGTCGAGTGGTGGGATAAGCAGCCTCCACGGCACGCATCAGTGCGGCCATGTTGTTAGGGGGAATGTTGTGCTCCTGCCAGAAAGACCACGGCGCCAAACGGCGCGGCAGAAACCGAAGCACTCGCGAGTATAGCAGGTGATTCAACTTCCCCGCGAAGCCATACAACTGTTCGATGTGATGGGCAACCATTTTGACGCCCGAAATATGACAAAAACTGCGGAGACTTCAGCCTCGGGGCTGGCGTCCCAAGAAGACGTACCGCCACAAAGCGGCGCATGCACGATTCATCCATCGCATACCTTACTCAGGAGATTTCCATGAAAAAGATTCTGCTTTCCGTTTTCGGCCTGGCCGTTCTCAGCCTCGCCGTCGCCCCCGCGCACGCCGATCCTCATCACCGCCGCGTTTGTCATTATCACAACCACCACCGCGTCTGCCGTTAAGGTTTGCGTCTCTGGCCCTTTTTCTTCGTCCTTTCGCGAAGAGAAAGGGCCTTTGTGCGTCCGGCGAGTGCCGCTCCCTCTAAATCCACAACCCTGCCTGAATATTCAGCCTGCCGTCACAGCCTGTTCAACGAAGTTTCACCAAACCGGGCTAACACTGGAGCGAACTCAATTCACCGCTCCATCGAGGCATCGAATGATTCGCAGGATTTCAGCTCTTTCGCTGGTCGCAACCCTTGTGCTTACCGGCTGCGGAAGCACCGGCAATCTAACCACGCCGGGAAGCATCAACAATCCCCCGCCTGCCGCTACCCCTGTGGCCGTCGCTCCGTCGACCGCCATCAAGCATATTGTCGTCATCTTCGGCGAAAACATCTCATTTGATCACTACTTCGGCACCTATCCGAACGCCGCCAACAACGGTGGGACCACCTTCACCGCCGCGACTGGAACGCCCACCAACATCAACAATTACATCTCAAACCCCAGCCTGCTGACGGCCAACCCAAACCAGAACTCCGCGAACCTCGTCACCGCCTCGAACTCCATACCCGCCGATCCGTTCCGCCTCGGGCCCGAACAGGCCGGAACCAATGATCAGGACCACAACTATGGTCCCGAACAGGCGGCCTTCGACAACGGCAAAATGGATCTCTTTCCCTACTCCGTCGGTGTGGCTGACGCGGCCGCTCTGGTCAACGAGACCGCCGCTCCCGGCATCGCCGGCACCACCGCTCTGACCATGGGCTACTACGACGGCAACACCGTTACCGCCATGTGGAATTACGCGCAGCACTATGCTATGAACGACCACTCCTTCGGCACTACTTTCGGCGCATCGACACAGGGCGCAATCAACCTCGTGTCCGGCCAGACTAACGGCGTTGCCCCTGGATATCCCGTTGGCGCAGCGGGCGGCGTAGTTGCTGACGGCCAGGGCGGCTTCACCCTGATCGGCGACGAAGATCCCCAGAACGACGTCTGTTCTTCCAGCACCGCTTACGTCCAGATGACCGGCAAGAACATCGGCGACCTCATGAATGCGGCGACCACGCCCATCACCTGGGGCTTCTTTGAAGGCGGCTTCAATCTCAGCCTCCCAAGCTCAGCAAACGGGGTTAAAGGCTGCGTCGCCGGTGAAAGCTCGACGGCAACCACCAAGTCTTCCGCAGCCGTCAACATCCCGGGCAATCCGCTCAAGACCGACTACATTCCCCACCACCAGCCCTTCCAGTACTACGCTTCGACGGCGAACCCCACCCACATCCGTCCCGCTTCCACCGCCGTAATCGGTAGCGAAACCGGCGCCACCACGGCCAACCACCAGTACGATATCGTGGATTTCAACACCGCGCTCGCCGCCGGCAACCTGCCCCAGGTCAGCTTCCTGAAGGCGCCCGGTTTCCAGGACGGCCATGCCGGCTACTCTGATCCTCTCGACGAACAAACCTTCGTCACCACCGAGGTAAACGCCATCGAGTCCTCTTCGTTCTGGCCTTCCACGGCCATCATCCTGGCCTATGACGACTCTGACGGCTGGTATGACCACCTCAGCAACTTCGTCAACGGCTCCCAGACTGCCAGCGACTACGCTTTCTGCAACGGCACCGCACCGGCGTTGGCAGGCGTGACTTCCAGCGCTCCCGTGCAGGGCCGTTGCGGCTACGGTCCCCGCCTCCCGCTGATGGTGATCTCGCCCTGGGCTAAGAAGAACTACATAGACAGCACCGTCACCGACCAGTCTTCGATCACGCGCTTCATCGAAGACATCTTTCTCGGTAGCACGCGTATCGGTGGCGGCTCATCCGATACTGTGGCAGGCAGCATCATGAACATGTTCAACTTCACCACTACAGGCGGCGTGTTGCCGAACCCCAACGTCGTACTGCTAAACCCCACGACCGGGGCAGTCACCACCGGCAACTAATGCCCATTCACAGCACCTTTACAAACAAGCCCTACCCTAAGGACGCACTCCCAACCAGGAGTGCGTCCTTTCTTTTGCCCCATACCTTCCCTCGAGATTGCCTTGCCCCACAGCCGCCGTTCCTTCCTGCAACAAGCCTCCTCCTTCAGCCTCGCCTGGAGCGCTCGCCACGCGCTTGCCCAGCAGATGAAGATGCCGATGCCCACGGCAACGGCATCCGCCACGCAGGCTGCACAGCAAAAGATTCCAGCCACGCTCCAGAGCCGCGAACTGCCTCAATTCTTCGACCCGCTCCCTATCCCAGCCATCGCGCGTCCGGACGGTCATGGCAAACTCCGCATCGCCATGCGCGAGACCTATGCCAAGGTTCATCGTGACGTAGCGCCCACCCGCTTGTGGACGTACGCCTCACCCAACGCGCATCCTGGCGCGCTTTCGCCGGTCATCGAAGCCCGCTCCGGCCAGCCACTCCATGTCGAGTGGATCAACCAGTTGCCGACCAAGCATTTTCTGCCTGTCGATTTCAGCCTTCACGGATGCGGCCAGGAGGTTCCCGAGGTTCGCGCCTGCGTTCACGTCCACGGCGGACGCACGCCGTCCGACAGCGACGGCTACCCCGAAGACTGGTACGTCTCCGGCAAGTCTCGCGTCTGCACGTACCCGCTCCAGCAGGACGCTACCGCGCTCTGGTACCACGACCACGCCATGGGCCTGAACCGCCTCAACATCTATGCCGGCCTGTTCGGCCAGATGATCCTGCGTGACAAGACCGAAGAAAACCTCCATCTTCCCAGCGGCAGGTTCGAAATACCCCTCACCCTCTACGACCGCGTCTTCACCGCCGACGGTCAGCTCTACTACCCTGCCTCCGGCGACCCCGAGCACCCCTGGGTTTCGGAGTTCGATGGCGATGCCATACTCATCAATGACAAAATCTTTCCATTCCTCGAAGTTGAGCCGCGACTCTATCGCTTCCGCTTGCTGAACGCCGCCAACAGCCGCTTCTTTCAGCTTTCGCTCACCGCCGCAAAGCCCTTTCACCAGATCGGCTCCGATCAGGGATTGTTGCCCGCGCCGCTCGAACTCAAGCGCCTTCAACTTGCCCCCGCGGAACGCGCCGATCTGCTGATCGACTTTTCCCAGCTTGCCGGCCAGCAGCTCCATCTACTCAATGGGGTGGTCGAAGTAATGCAGTTCCGAGTCGCAAAGACGGCTGGAGGGTCCTCACGAGAATCCAGCTTTCCCACCGCTCTGCGCCCCGTCACGCGCACATCGGAAGCCAGTGCTACCATCACGCGCACGATCACACTCGATGAAGCGCTTGACCACGTGGGCAACTCGATGATGATGTACTTGAACAAAAAACGTTGGCATGAGCCCACTACCGAAAAGGTCCAGCTGAATAGCACCGAGATCTGGGAGTTCGTGAACCTGACCGAAGACACCCACCCCATGCACCTCCATCTCGTTCGATTTCAACTCCTGGACCGCCGTTCGTTCGACGTCTTCGGCTATCGCAACAACAGGGGCAAGCGCTACCTCAGCGCACCGCTCCCGCCTGAACCGGGCGAGATGGGCTGGAAGGACGTCATCCAATGTCCGCCGGGTCTCATCACCCGCATCATCGTCCGCTTTGAGGGCTACACCGGCAAATACCTCTATCACTGCCACATCCTCGAGCACGAAGCCAACGACATGATGCGGCCCTTCGAAGTAGTCGCCTGACCGGCTTTTGTGCAACTTAAGAGCGAAACTGCACGAAAGTGGCAGAAGGAATTTCGCGTACTTTGCCCCCGATGGCTCATCCTAGAAAGAGCAAGGGTGAACGCCACGGCGTCGCTCGCCGGATTGATCCCCCTCCTTTTGGTCTCCATCTTCATATGACAGGATTTCCCCGTTGATTAAGCAAGTCAGCGCACAAATCGACCGTTTTTCCGGACTCTACTTCCAGTGGCTGAGTTTTCCGCCGTCGCTTGAGGCCCGCTTCGAGTCCGATACGTCCGCGCGGCGCTCGACACGGCTCGCCTTCGAGGGCATCTTTGCTCTCATCCTTTTCGACCTTGCTCTCATCGCGGACCATCTGGTTTCTCCGCTTGCTTTCCGCCGGGCCCTCATCCTCCGTCTTGGCCTGATCACACCCATCGGGATTCTTGTGAACCTCCGTATGTGGCGAAATCCGGGAGCTTTCTTCCGGGAAGCCTCGCTATGCGCGCTGACCAGCGCCGCCGGCCTCACCCACCTCTTTCTGGAGCACGGTCAGACCGCGGTCAACTCCGCCTACGCCCAGGTCGGCCTGCTGGCTACGCTCGTCTTCGCCAATACGCTCGTCCGCATGCGCTTCGTTTACGCGCTCGTGACTTCCGCGACCCTCCTTGCCGGCGACCTCGTCTTCCTTCGCTTCGATACGCTGCTTCTCCCGCAGCAAAAAATCGTGGGCTTTACGCTCGCGCTGATCACGGCCGCCGTAACGCTCATCGCCAACTATGGCTTCAACCGCGAAGAGCGTCTTAATTACCTCATCGGCCTGCGCGGCGAACTTCTGGTCAAAGAGCTTCACCACTCCAACGAGCAGCTCGCTGATTTTGCCGAACGCGACGCCCTCACGGGTCTCGCCAATCGCGCCGGGTTCGAAGTCCGATTCCTGCAGGCCTGGAAGGAAGCCCTGGAGGAAAAGACCCAATTCTCCGTCATCATGGTCGACGTGGACCGCTTCAAGCAGACCAACGATAACTACGGCCACCTTTACGGCGACAAAGTTCTCAAGCGCATCGCCAATCTTGTCCTCGAGGCCCTACGTAAGGAAGGCGATCACGCGGCTCGATTCGGCGGCGAAGAGTTTGTCATCCTTCTTCCCAACACGGACGAACCCGCGGCGATGCTCGTCGCCGAGCGCCTGCGTCGCCTCGTAGAGGTCGCCGGCTTCCCACCCATCGAGATAGCGCGGCTTGCATACGGCTCGATTGTTGCCACAGTCTCCTGCGGTGTAGCCACCACGGTTCCAAGGAACATGGAAGAGCGGCATCAACTTGTCAACGCCGCGGATAAAGCCCTGTACGAAGCAAAGGCGGCCGGCCGCAATCGCGTGTGCTGCGCTTTGTATACACCGGCTCCCCTCCGTCCAAAGGTGATCCCACCGGTGGGGGCAGCGGAAATTTGCTAGATTCGCAATTCCGTAGTGCGAACATCAGCTTTCGCTAACAGGCTGAACCTGCGAACGCGGTCAACCTTCAGTGTGTCATCAGCTTCCGAAACTGCTCCGCCGGCACAGGCTTGCCGAACAGCCATCCCTGCCCCAGAATTCCTCGGCCTGCCGCGCGAAAGTAGTCCGCCTGCTGACGTGTCTCAATCCCCTCCACCACCACCAGCAAATCAAGTTGTGCCGCCATCTCCAGAATCTGGGGCACCACCGAAGCCGTCACTGCCTCCGTCCCAGCCGTCTTGGTAAACGCACGGTCGATCTTGATCGCGTCCACATGCAGCTCATGCAGGTACGCCAGACTGGAGTAGCCTGTACCAAAGTCATCGATGTAGATCAAGTGCCCCGAATTCTTAAACTGCGCTAGGGCATCAATGGTCTTTCCGTCCGCGGCGGAGCGCTCCGTCAACTCCATTCCGAGACTCGAAGGATTCACCTCTGCGGCCGCAAGGCAGCTTTCCAGATGCTCAAAGAACGTAGGATCGGCCAGATCCTGGGATGCGATGTTCAGCGACACGCGCAGCTCGCCCCGCGCCATCAAATCACCCAACTCTGCCGCCGCGCGCTCCGCCACAAACCGGGTGATCTTTCCGACAAACCCACGTTCCTCCGCCAATGCCACAAAGATGTCCGGGCGAACCTGGCTGCCATCCTCATCCAGCCACCGCACCAGCGCCTCGGCACCGACGATCAAACCCGTTTCCAGATTCACAATCGGCTGATACACCGTCGTCAGCTTGCCCTTGCGAAGTGCCCTGCGCAACTGGTTTTCCATAGACTGCCGCCGCTGCAGTGACTGCACCAGGATCAATCCGAGTGCGCCGCCCAACAGTGCGCCCCCGATCAAAAACCCGATCAGCAAGGGCTTGTTCTGGACCAGCATCGCGCCGCGCGCCTCCGCGGCGATCACGCACACCATAGCCTGCGAAGAGCATAGGGGCCTGTAAAAAACATCCCCGCGCTCCACGAATTTGCCTGCAATCACTTCCTTCGTACTCAGCGGTGTGGGATGGCCGAAGATAGGGATCGCTTCTGGTTCGCGCGGTCATAGAGTAGGCCGCTATAAAACTTCGGCGGCTCGTCCAAGCTTTTGAAGAGATCTGGATTGATCACGACCGATACCGTGGATCGCTCCACAATGAACCCCGTCGATGAACCCGAAATCATCAGTGGCACCTTGGCATAAATTTTCATCCCGCCCAATACGAGGTCTGGGTTGAAAGTAAGCCGCGGCATCGTAAGTCGGCCAATCCCCGTGGAACAGTACAGCTTGCCGTCCTTCACCCGTCCAAGATCGCGCACATGCGGGGAGTTGTACACATAGTTCCGCAGGAACGCGAGTTCCTGATCGGAGCAAAACGGGAGATCGTCGGCGACCACCGCTTGAATGGCATTGTCGGTTTCGCCGCCCAGTTCCACGCCGGCCCGCATCAGCCGGGATGCGTAGCGTCCAAGCTCCGTTCGTCCCGCTTTCAATTGAATCGCTTGCGCAATTCCATAAGCGGCCGCAATCCCAAGCGCGCTGCCGCACAATACGATACCAACCTGCCCAGCCAGCCGACGGTACATACGAACGTGCCTTTCCGAGATGCGTAGCCGGCGGCCAGCAACCCGTCCTGAAACCTCAGCAGCTTCGTGCTCAAAACCGGGGATACCTGATTGCTGTCACTATCTCACACGCATGTCGTCCTCGATCCATGAATCGCAACTACCGCAATCGCCGTCCCAAACGCTACTATGTTCCTTGGCCGACCGCGCATCTGCGCGACATAGCCGACAATCGTTTGAGGGAGAAACACCTTGGCAAAGCGCCGCGTTCTACTGGTCGATGACGAAGTTACTGTCCTGCTCACCATGAAAGCCGTTCTTGAAATTTCCGGCTTCGATGTCGATACCGCCGCCTCCGCACGCGAAGGCAAGTCCAAGATCAAGCTGCGCGAGTACCAGATGATCATCACCGACATGCGCATGGAGTCCGACGCCGCCGGCCGAGACGTCATCCAGGCGGCCCGCACCGCGCCCTACCATCCTGCCGTCGCGCTGCTCACCGCGTTCCCGGTGGACGACGACGAATGGCAGGACATGGGCGCCGACAAAATGCTGGTCAAGCCGATGCAAACAGCCGTCCTGCTCCGCCAGATCGAAAAGCTGCTCGAAACGCACGCTGCGAAGCTCCAGCGGCTCTCCAGCGCCGCCGCGGCACCCGCGACTGACCCAGCCGCCAAAAAGTCAGCCGCCAAACGCATAGCTAGCAAGAAGCTCCCGGCAAAGAAGACGGTGGCGAAAAAAACGCCGGTTAAAAAATCGACGGCAAAGAAAGCAAAACGCTAGACCATCCTTGTATCGGCGTCCGTACGCTCGGACGCCGATCATTTTAACCGCCTATTCACCTCACGGCTTCCGCTTGCGGCGTCCCACTGTGTAGTTGTGAGGGCCCCGCAATGCCGCTATCCGCCGTTCCCAATCCCCCTGCAAAAAACTCCAGCTTCGCCGAGATGGATGACGCCGGCATCTCCCGGGAACACTGGAAGATCATGTTCATCTCCGGTATGGGCTTCTTTACTGACGCCTACGACCTATTCATCATCGGCGTCGTCATGTCGCTGATCCAACCCATCTGGCACACGGGCAAGATTGAAGAAAGCCTTGTCAACTCGACTGCGCTGCTCGCCTCCGCTTTAGGGGCACTCCTCTTCGGGCGCGTTGCGGACATGGTCGGGCGCAAGCGAATTTATGGTGTCGAAGTCCTCGTTCTCGCAGCCGGCGCGATTGCCTGCTCGTTCGCGCCCAGCATCTGGTGGCTGATCGGCTTTCGTTTTATTCTTGGTGTCGGCATCGGTGGCGACTATCCTGTTTCCGCCACGATCATGAGCGAGTACGCCGGCAAGGCCTCGCGCGGTATGCTCGTCACGCTGGTCTTCACCATGCAGGCGGCAGGCCTCATCCTGGGCCCACTCTTTGCCTCGGCGCTGCTCTCCACCCACTTGTCCCACGACCTGATCTGGCGCATTCTCGTTGGCTTTGGAGCCGTCCCTGCCCTGGCTGTCTACTGGTCGCGCCGGCATCTCAAGGAGTCACCACGTTTCCTCGCCGCCTCCGGCATGGAGGAAGACGAACACGGCAATCTCGGCAATGCCGAACACTGGGACAAAGAGAAGCACTCGGTCTCGTTCTGGGATGGTTTTCACCGTCTTGCCACCGAAAACAAGCTGCTTTTACGGCTCGCCGGGGCGAGTGCAGCCTGGTTCCTTATGGACGCCGCCTATTACGGCAACACCGTCTCCAGCCCACTGGTGCTTTCCGCAATGAACAGCGACCACACTCTTCTCCAGAAGACGCTCACGCAGCTTGGCATTTTCACGCTTTTCGCCGCGCCCGGCTACGCCTTTGCCGCGTATTTCATGGACAGGCTCGGCCGTAAAGCGATCCAGATGCTGGGATTCGGCATGATGGCGATTACCTTTGCGCTGCTGGCCCTTATCCCGAATCTCGAAAAAATGGCGATCCCTTTCCTCGTTATCTATGGACTCAGCTTCTTCTTCACGGAATTCGGTCCCAACGCTACAACGTTCGTTTACCCGTCGGAAATTTTTCCGGTCCGCGTCCGCACTACCGGCCACGGCATCGCAGCGGCCATGGGCAAGCTTGGCGGATTCGTCGGCGTCTTCGTCTTTCCCTACCTTCTGCATTGGAAGGGTTTACTTGGTGCTGAATCCGCAGCCGCGATCGCAAGCGTCCTCGGGCTGATTGCTACCGCCACGATGCTTCCGGAGACCAAGGGCAAGAGCCTTGAAGAAATTGAGGAAGAAGCCTCCAGTCCGGTCGAAAAACTGGCTGCGTAAACACCAAAGGTGGTGACTCGCTAGCTCAGCGGCGGAAATACCACTCCGGTCAGCTCTTCGCTTACCGTCCACAGCTTCTTCGCCGCGCCCTCATCGAGCGCCTGTGGCTTTGGTTGCTCCACCGCCGGGGCGCCTTTTAAGCCCTGGAACCCGTCGGGTCCAATGTACTCGCCTCCGCGCGCTGCAGGCGAAGTCGCCGCATAGAGTGTTGGCAAAGCACCAGCCGCTTCCGACTGGAACAGCACAGGCGCCAGCAGCCCGACGATGATCGCTTTGAAGTCCTTCGTACCCGGGCCGTTGGCAAAAATGCTCGTCGTTGAAACGCCCGGATGCACCGGAATACTCACCAGCTTGCTCGCCGATTTCCGTGCTCGCCGCTCCAGTTCCAGCGCGAACATCAAATTCGCCAGCTTCGACTCGTTGTACTGGTCCCATGGCACATACTTCTTCGTGCCCTGTAGGTCATCAAAATTAATCTTCCCGTTACGATGCGCCAGCGACGACACCGTCACCACACGCGGCGCGTCCGCCTTCAGTAATGCCGGAATCAACAGCCCAGTCAGCGCGAAATGGCCCAGATGGTTCGTGCCAAACTGACGTTCGAACCCGTCCACCGTTGTTTCGCGGGTGGGCAGCGCCATTACGCCGGCGTTGTTGACCAGCAGATCCAGCGGCGCTCCGGTGCCAACATAAGCCTCTGCAAACGCCCGTACTGAAGCCAGGGACGCCATATCCAGCTCCACCACCTCCGCCTGCGCCCCTGGAGCCTCCTTGCGCAGCCGTTCCAGCGCCGTAAGCCCCTTGGAAGCACTTCGGCACCCCAGCAGCACATGCGCCCCGTGGCGGGCCAATTCCAGCGCCGCCTGGTAGCCGATTCCGCTGTTGGCGCCCGTCACGAGCACCATTTTCCCCGCTTGTGAGGGAATCATCGACACATTCCACTTCGCCGAACTCGTTCCTGCAGCCATTTCGTTCACTCCGTGCGCCCTGCTACCCGCGCTTGCTGTCTCTCTGATGCTACCAACTGCCGCCAGCCGTTTGCGCCAGACGCCCCACTTCGGTAATCTCAACAAGCGGCTTAGACGTCACATGTTACGTCTTAATAGTTGTACTCGGCTTAGAGGCTGCTGCGGCCTCAATATCCTTGCTTCAATCTGCAGTGCTCTTACGATAGACTTCGAACACAGCGCATTGAGATGTTTCGCCTTTGGCATCACGGCAGTTCTCCCTTTACAATCAGAGGGGCAACGCCATAAAACTCTGTTCGCACAATTTGTGCCTCTCTGATCCGAGGCCTACGGCAAAAATGTTTGAAGGGGAAGGGTTCTCATGAAACTTAGCGGTCGTATTTCTGGCAGCGTCGCGCTGCTGCTGGTCTTAGGTAGCACCGTTGGCTGTGCCAAACTGCGCGCACGCGATCAGCTGGTGAAGGGCGTCAACGCCTTCAAGGGCGGTCAGTACGAGGCCGCGGTGAATCACTTTCAGCAGTCCGTTGCGCTAGATCCGAACTATCCCACGGCACGTCTTGATCTCGCAGCGGCGTATGCGTACGAAGTCGTCCCAAACCTCGATACCCCTGAAAACATCAAGACTGCCAAGAAGGCCATCGACGGCTTCAACTCCGTACTCGCCGATAAGCCCGATGATCTCGGCGCCCTTCGCCAGATCGCCTCGATCCACTTCAACATCAAGCAATACGACCAGACCAAGGCCGATGAGAACAAGGTCCTCTCCGTCGACCCCAACGATGCGGAAGCGCATGACATGATCGCCGTCATCGATTTCACCCAGGCTTTCAAAAATGAGAGCACCATTCTCGGCGCCGCCGGACTTACCGACGACGGCATGGGAACCGCGAAGAAGTCCAAGGACGTTTGCCAGAAGATTGCCACCGCCAACAGCGCCCTGATTGACGAAGCTCTCAAGAACCTACAGCAGGCTGTTGCTATCAACCCCACCTACGGCGATGCCATGGACTACATGAACCTTGTGTACCGTCGCAAGGCCAACATTGAGTGTGGTGACGATGCGGCCCGCAAGGCCGACCTCGCACAGGCCGATAGCTGGACGCAGAAAGCCATGGGCGCCCGCAAGGCCAACGAAGCTGCCAAGGAGAAGAAACTCCAAGGCGGAATCGATATGTCCAAGTAACGACCCGCTTAACTCACAACAAGGCCTCCCATCGCGGGAGGCCTTGTTGTTTGCGCTGTACTTCTCACCTTCACGGCTCGCGGCGCGTCAACGTAACAATCTCAGCTCCCGCCGCACGCCCTTCGCCGGCTGCCAGTGCCACTTCCCTATAACTCAAGCCTCGGTCCGCCTCGAGGTACAGCGTGCGATCGGTCCGTGCTGCAAGCATCTCTTGCAGCTTCGGTCGAAGATCCGCAAACGCCAACTCCTGCTGCCCAATCCGGTAGCGCGTAGCACTACCCGCACGACCCTCCAGGACACTCACCGTCAAGGGCTCCTTTTGGCTCACTGTGCCGGGCGAATCGGACGGTATGGAGCTGCGTAGTCCATGTGGAGGCATTGGCCCAATCACCATAAAGATGATGATCAGCACAAGCAGCACGTCGATCAGCGGCGTGACATTGATTTCACAAGAAGAACCGGAAGTAGAACCATTGGAGAAAGCCATTGCGCGCACCTCAAAGGGAATTCAGTGTGCGAGCACTCACTCCTACAACATCGGCAAAGGGCCGGCGAGACCCCAAAGGCAACAGGCAACTTTCCTCTTAGACACCACCGCCAACAAAACGCTCCATCTCTCTTCCACACCAAACACGTCAAAGCCCCACCGCGACGCAATCGTCACAGATGGGGCTTCGATTACTCCCTATTCCCTACTGCCTATTCCTTGCCTGTTAGTGACCTGCTGCAACCTGCGGCGTAATGATACCGATATTGGTCACATCAGCCGCATGGCCAAATCCGATCACTTCCGCAACGCTTGAAAAGTTCAGATCCGCATCACCCTTCACGAACATGACCTTCTCTTGCCGGGTCGCAAAGATCTTCGTCAACTCAGAGGTCAGATCGCTCTTGGCAAACGTCTGGTCGTTGATCTTATAGGTCGGCACCGCGCCCGCAAGCACCTGCACGACGATGGTACGGTCGTTGTCGGGTGGAGGCGTGTCCTTGTTCTTGGGCGGCTGGGGAACCAGCGCCTCAAGACCCTTAGGCGTCGTCGGTTGAATGACCATGAAGATGATGATCAGCACGAGCAACACGTCGATCATCGGCGTTACGTTCATATCAGATACTGGGCCGCCGCCACCACCACCGCCACTCATTCCCATACGATTACTCCTTTGTCTATTACGACTGCTGATATCACTAGCGCAGCATTCGTGCGCTGCTACGATCCGGTATCCATGCTGGTGAGCAGGTTGAGCTGGCTCACGCCTGCGGTACGGATCGCATCGATCGTATCCATCACCTTGCCATAGTTCGAGCGCTCATCGGCACGCAGATACACGGCCTTGTCGGCGGAAGGATCGGTTTTCTTCGCTTCGAGATCCGCAACGCGTGTCCCAAGATCGGAGAGCGCGACCTTATCGCCACCCAGGAAAGTCGAACCATCGCGCGTCACGGCGACAGTGATGGAATCCTCTTTGTTCGCGTTATCCATAACGATGGCCGCGGTAACCTTCGGCAGTTCCACGTTCACCTTGTTATTCAACATGGGCGTGATGACCATGAAGATGATCAGGATCACCAACATGATGTCCACCATGGGAGTCACGTTGATGTTCGAGTTGACCTTCTTGCCTTCTTCCCGCTTTGAGATTGCCATAAAAATCTGCTCCGTCCGGGTGCCTTCGTTAGAAAGACTTGCCCAAAGTTCTGGCGGTCATACATCGAGTCTCTATTGGCTAATTCTCCGGGCGCTGCTCGCTTTTGCAGTGCCCGGAGAACCAGTCAGATTCCCGCAGGTGTACCAGGTGAAACCAGCCGCGCTCAAGCGCAGCCGTTCCCTAGCGGTGCGACTGCTTGATGAAGTAGTCGACGAGTTCCGACGAGCTGTTGTCCATTTCCACGTCGAAGGCTTCTACCTTGTTGGTGAAGTAGTTGAAGCACATAACGGCGGGGATGGCGACAAGCAGACCGAACGCGGTCGTAACCAGAGCTTCCGAAATACCGCCGGCCACAGCGCCCAGTCCTGAGCTCTTGGTCTGTGCGATCTTCTGGAAGGCGTTCAGAATGCCCATAACCGTGCCGAGCAGACCGACGAACGGAGCGGTCGAGCCGATGGTCGCGAGACCGCCAAGGCCCTTCTTCAGCTTCGCGTGAACGATCGCTTCCGAGCGCTCGAGAGCGCGCTTGGAGCTCTCAATCTGCTCTTCGGTGATCGCGCCGCCCGAACCGAACGAACGGAACTCGGTGAGACCGGCGGTCACAACTTCAGCAAGATGCGACTTCTTCGAACGGTCGGCAACCTTGATCGCCTCATCCAGACGGCCTTCCTTCAGCGCGCCCGCAACCTTGGGGGCGAACTCACGAGACTGTTTGCGAGCAGCCGAGAAGTACAGCGCACGATCGATGATCACAGCCAGCGACCAAATGGAGAAGATGAACAGGATAATAACGATGCCCTTGGCAAAGTAGCCCATGTTCGTCCAGAGCTGAACCGCGCTAAAGCCGACTTCGGGAGCCGCGGCGTCCGCCTGGAAGAACATGCCGAGTGAAGCAACGTGAGGATGAGCGAGAGTGGTGAGATGAGCGAGAATCAAAATTCTTTCCTCCTGATGAACTTGGTCGTGCTTAGGTAAAATTTGGTTACTGGAAACCCCGGTTGCTTAGAGCCGCTTCCGGGACTTCAGAAGAAGATTCATACAGCGGCAAACATCAGCCGCCGTTCAGGTTGAAGTTCACCATGATCGTCGTATCGACCTCGGTAGGCTCGCCGTTCAAAAGATACGGCTTGTAGCGCCACTGCTTCACAGCGTCAGTCGCCGCGCCCACCAGCATCGCCGGCCCGCTGATAACACTCAGGCTCTCGATGGTGCCGGACTTAGAGATGATGGCATGCAGTACCACCGTTCCACCCTGATGCGCCGCCCGAGCGATTGGCGGATACACCGGCTGCGTCTTCGTCAGAATGTTACCCGCGATCACGCCGCCCGAAATACGTGCCGGTCCTGTCGGTTTCGGCTTGGCAACCACGATCGCCGGGCCAGTGCCTGCGCCGCCGAGCATACCGCCCATAACGCCGCCGGCCGTTCCACCAGCCATACCCGAACCCATCACACCCATGCTCGCAGGAGGAGGTGCGGCCTCTTCCTTGATCATTTTGATGTCCTTGGGAATCTTTGTCGGCGCATGCAGGCCCTGGTCAATCTCCGAAACCATCTTCACCTTCGGCACCGGTGCCGCGGGTGGCGGGGGTGGTGGCGGGGGAGGCGGGGGAGGCGGTGGCGCAGCAATCGATGCAGCCAACGAGTTCTTCGGCAAGGCCTCAGGGTAGATCAGCGGAATCAAGATCGTGATAAGCAGCAAAGTACCCCAGAACGCGGATGACGCAATCATCCAGTACTTGGTCTTTGACTTGATCTTGCCGCCGGACTCCATCATTGAATCTTCAAACATAAGCGACCTCGGTCTCGCGAGAGAGAGATACTTCGGTTAGACACCGCGGGGTTCAGGATTGTTCCCGAATAAGGGGCAAGACTGAAATTTAGTTGGAAGATCGTCAAACTTCAACTACTTCGTACACAACAGGAGAGCGTGGCTTTCATCCTACCCCAAACCGTTCACTTCCGGCCAAGTCCGGCGGCACAAAATCCTGATGAATTTTCGTCCTCCCCGCGCTCTGCCTCATCTCCGGTGCAATTCCACTGCAAGGCACCCATGAAAAAGGGCCTCGGCCGGGCGCTTCTTGCGAAGACACCAGACCGAAGCCCCTGAAACAAACCACCAGCGCCTTACCGCCGAGCTCCACGAGCCGCAGGCAGCGTAACCTTCTTGCCTGCCGGAGCCTTCTTCGCCCGCCAGTCCTGGTACGCCACCAGCATCGGCGCCGCGACCGCAATCGAAGAGTACGTTCCGATCAAAATACCGATCACCAGCGCGAACGAGAACCCATGCAGCACCTCGCCGCCAAACACATACAGGCAAAGCACCGTAAGGAACGTCAGCCCTGACGCAATCACCGTCCGGCTCAGTGTCTGGTTGATCGACCGGTTCACTACGTCCGATAGCTGCTCGCGCCGGTTCAGCGCCAGGTTCTCGCGGATGCGGTCGAAAACCACGATCGTATCGTTCATCGAGTAACCCACCAGCGTCAGGATGGCCGCAATCACCGTCAGCGTAATCTCCTGGTTGGTCAGCGAAAAGAATCCAATCGTGATCAGCGTGTCGTGGAACACCGCCACCACAGCCGCCACGCCATAAATCAGCTCAAACCGGAACCACAGGTAGATCAGCATGCCGATCAGCGAGTACAGCGTCGCCAGAAACGCCTGGTGCGTCAGCTGTTTCCCCGCCGTCGGCCCCACAATGTCAACCTGCTGAACCGTGAACCCGGAGTCGTGGTAATTCGCAGTCAGCGCGTTCTCCACCTGGCTGCGTCCCTGGTCATGCGCGGAGTCCTGCGCCGTCGTCTGCGGCAGGGTGATGATCTCTTTCGTCCCGGATCCACCACCGCCCACATCGGAAACGCTCTGCAGCTTGTAGTCCCTCACATGCGCCGCATCGAGCGCTGCACGAATGTGGTCCTCATTCGGCTTGGAGTTGAACTGCACGGTAATCTGCGTGCCGCCCTTGAAGTCCACGCCGCGCGGAATTCCATGCCAGAAAAGCATGCTGAAGATTCCGGCCACGGAAAAGATCAAAGAAAATCCAAGGAAGTACCACTTCTTCCCCAGCCAGTCGATATTTGCATTGCGAAACAGTTCCACGATGTTCTTTCCTTCAGCCTTGAGGCCGTTTCCTAATTCCTAATCCCTGTTCCCTAATCCCTAGATGGACAGCGCCGCTCCCCGCTCTTTCTTGCTGAGCAGGTAGTCAAAAATTGTCCGCGATACAAACACGGCCGTAAACACGTTCGCCAGCAAACCGATGGTCAGCGTCGTCGCAAAGCCCTTGATCGGGCCCGTGCCGAAGATGAACAGAATGCCAGCCGAAACAACGGTCGTAACGTGCGTATCGAAGATCGTCGTCCACGCATGCTTGAACCCATCCTGGATGGCCGCAGCAGAAGTCTTGCCCAGCCGCAGCTCTTCACGAATGCGCTCAAAGATCAGCACGTTCGAATCCACGCCCATACCAATCGTGAGGATGACACCCGCGATACCCGGCAGCGATAGCGTCGCGCCTGAGAACGCCATAAAGCCCAGCAGGATCACCAGGTTCAACACCAGCGCCAGATCGGCGTTCACGCCTGCTCCACGGTAGTAGATGAGCATAAAGATCATCACCACGACCATGCCGGCGATAGCCGCCACTACACCCGAGTGGATGCTATCAGCGCCCAGGCTCGGCCCAATGGTCCGCGTCTCAATCGGTGTAATTGAAGCCGGCAGCGATCCGCTGCGCAGCTTGGTCGCCAGCGCCACCACCTGGTCCTGCGTAAACCCGCCCGTAATCCGGCCCGAGTCGCGAATCGCGCTCTCGATGTTTGCCGCTTCGATCACGCGATTATCCAGCGTGATCGCCATCAGCGTGTTCTTGTTCGCGTCCGTGTACTTGTAGAAGCGATCGCCCGCATCCGTCGTCAAATTGAACGACATATCCGGCCGGCCGTTCTCATCCTGGCTCGGCTGCGCATCGCGGAAGTCCGTTCCTTCCACCACCGACGCACGCTTCAGAATGTAAAACTGGTCCGGCCCGCCCATACCGCTCGAACCCTGAAAGATCTCTTCGTCCGGAGGAACCGTGCCACCCGCAGCCGTGGTCGCCTGCGCCAGGTCCGGATAGCCCGACATACCCACCACCGGATGAATCGCCAACTTCGGTGTCGCCTGGATCAGCCGCTGCACTTCAGCATCGTTCGAAACTCCCGGCAGCTCCAGCACGATCTGGTACGCACCCAGGCCGTAGGGCTCAATCAGCGGCTCATACGTGCCCAGCGAATCGATACGCTCCCGGATCGTCCCGATCGAAGTCTCGACCGTGTGGTCCTTGATGTCGCGCACTGCCGAAGGCTTCAACGTCATCGTGTATCCGGTGCCGCCCGAAGTCGAGCTCACATCGTAGCTCGCGTAGTCATTGCCCGTGATGATGGTGTTAATCGAGCTCTGCTGCGCGGGCGTAGCGCCCGTGACTGTAATTACCTCGGGATGCGCCGGGTCGAGCTTGGTCGCTTTCGCACCGGTAGCCGCCAGCGCATCGGTCAGCCGCTGCACGTCGCGGTCGGTGGCCGCGTTCACGGCCTCTTCCACATGTACCTGCATCACCAGGTGCGTTCCGCCCTTGAGATCGAGCCCAAGGTGAATGTTATTGGTCAACAGCGTCTTCAGCGATGCCTTCCTCGGCAAGCCCGATCCGAAGAAAATTCCGTAGATGAAGATTGCCAGGACCGCAATAATGAAGCCCGTTTTCCCGCCTAGATTCTTACCCATCGCTTTGCTGTTTCCTTCAATTTCCCGCGCTTTTGCGCTTTACTTTGCGAAACTTTCGCGCGTTTCGTTCGCGACCTTTGCGTTCGGTTTTACGACTTCACCACTTCATCGGTCGTAACCGCCGCGACGGCGCTGCGCACCACCTCAAACTTCACGTTGTCGGGCGGGCACTTAATCACGAGCACATCGTCCTTCACGCTCACAATCTGTCCGCGCAGGCCACCGTTGGTCGTAATCTTGTCGCCCGGCTTCAGTTTGGAAAGCATCGTCTGCCACGTCTTCTGCTTACGCTGGTTCGGGGCGATGAGCAAAAAGTACATCGCTACAAACATGATCACGAGCAGCGGAAGGCCACCCAAACTGCCGAATCCGGCCGGTAAACCCAATCCCAATGCAAGAATGCTCAAAGTTCTTCCCTGTTACCGAAACCCAGGCGCAGCAACCGCCAGCGCAGGCTTCGTCTCTCTTAAAATGTCGGGGATTTTGCTGCTCTCTGGTCTTTCCAGCCGGATCGCTGAAAACGCCAAAGACCTGCCGGTTTCGACTCGCGCTTCCGAACCCAAAGGTCCAGACACACGTCTGCCGTCTCCAGCCAATCACACCTGAGGATTAAGCATCGCGTAGCAACCACCGGATGTCAAGGAAATCGCGGGTTTAGGCGCTTTCCAGAGAGGGAAAACCTCGAGGATCTGCTATACCTTGGAGCAACACGCAAAGTACCTCGAACTCGATCCCGAGGCCTCGTCATGACGCAACCCACGGTTCCCCAGCGCTTACCCGCCGCCGGCTCCTTGAAGGCTCTGCTGCCGTCGCCGCCTCCTCGCTGCTTTCCGGCTGCACCACCCTCAGCACACCCTACACAGCGCCCGGATCGACCCCCTCCACGCCAACGAATCCCCAGCCCACTCCTCCCGGCACCATCACACCCATCACCGTTACGGTCACCATTCCGCCTGCCAGCTCCGGCTCACTATCTTCGTCTTCCTTCATCGGCCTTTCTTACGAGAAATCCGCGCTCTACGAGCCGCTCTTCACCGCCTCGAACACCAACCTCATCGCCCTCTTCAAGCTGCTTGGCGCCAACGTCCTCCGCATCGGCGGCAACTCAGTAGACCGAAATATCTGGACCCCAAACGGTCCCGGACAGACTGCCGGACAGATCGCCCCGTCCGACGTAGATGCCTGCGCTGCCTTTATCAAAGCCACCGGCTGGCAAGTCATCTATGGCATCAACCTCGGCGGCTCCGCCAACGGCACTCAAACCACCACGCTCGCCGCCGCCGAAGTCGCCTACGCCGCCTCCAAGTTCGGTTCCGCCCTCATCGGCATCGAAATCGGCAACGAACCGGACCTCTATAGCACCAACTACTACACCTCCGGCTTCACCCTCAGTCAGTTTGTAATCATCTGGCAGCAGTACCGCGCCGCCATCCGCAACACAACGCCCACAGCTCCCATCACCGGTCCGGCAACCGCCGGCAATGAATCCACCTGGACCGTCCCCTTCGGCCAATCTGTCACGAAAAGCCAGGTCTCGCTCCTCACCCAGCACTACTATCGCGCCAACGGCCAGTCACCCACTTCTACCGCCGCGTTCCTCGTTACTCCCGACTCCACGCTCATCAACGATCTCAAGACCCTCAACACCGGCGCGACCGCCATCGGCGTTCCCTTCCGCATGTCCGAGTGCAACTCCTTCTACAACGGCGGAGCCTCCGGCGTCAGCAACAGCTACGCCTCCGCCCTCTGGGTCCTCGACTACATGTACAACTGCGCTCAGGGCGGAGCTTCCGGCGTCAACTTCCACGGCGGCGGAGATGGGACCGGCTATACGCCCATCGCCGACAACAACGGCGCCGTCGTCGAAGCCCGCCCCGAGTTCTACGGCATCACCTTCTTTTCCCTCGCCGGCGGGGGCGAACTCGCTACCACCACTATCTCCGGCGCCGGCACGGTCAACGTTACGGCCTATGCCATCAAGGCGGTCACCGGAACCGGCCTGAACCTCGTCCTCATCAACAAAGACTCCACCGCGAACCTCGAAGCTACGCTGCTTCTACCGCAAACCATTACCACCGCTACGCTCCTCGCCATGACGCAGCTTACCGCCGGAGCCACCGGCCCCAGCCTCACCGCAACCGAAGGCGTCACCATCCAGGGAGCCACCATCAACCCCGACGGCACCTTCAAACCAGCTGCCGCCTACAACCTCACCCACACAACCACAAGCGTCACCTGCTACATCCCCGCCCTCAGCGCCGTCCTCGTCAAGCTCACCTAAGCTTTCCCGCCTCGCGAGACTCCCTTGCCTCACAATAGAAAGACCGCGGCCGAAAGCCGCAACGCAGGGGAGACGTCATGATCGTTCGGCCCAGGCCAAAAGTGTGGGAGCTGCTCGGCATCTGGCGGCTCTCCATCGTGCCGCGCATCGCCCCGCAGATCCTCCTTGTCGCCGCCTTCCCGGCCGCCGTCGCCTGGCTCTGGCATCTTTACCCCGCGCCCTTCCGCAGCTTCAGCGTCGCTCCATTCACGCTGCTCGGCATCGCGCTCTCCATCTTCCTCGGCTTCCGCAACAACGCCTGCTACGACCGCTGGTGGGAAGCCCGCCGCCAGCTTGGCGCGCTCGTCAGCGAAACCCGCTCCCTCGCCCGCCTCACCATCACCCTCCAGGGCGGAAATCGCGAACGCCGCGAGCGCACCGTCCGCCGCATCATCGGCTGGACCTACGCCCTCATGGCCCAGCTTCGCCGCGAGCGGCTCCCACAGCAGGTGCCGCTCTACTTTCCCAAAGCGACCGGCGGCCAGTTCCGCGACCCCGCCGAACCCAGTTGTGGCCCGCAAGACTCCGCCGAGTGGTTCCTCCGCGAAATCGCCCACGAGTACGCCGCCATGCTCGCCAACCACGAGTTCGGCGAACAGATCTACCAGCGCATCGACGAACGTCTCTCCTCCATGGCGACCATCCAGGCCGCCTGCGAGCGCATCCGCTCCACACCCACACCCTTCGCCTACACGCTCCTGCTGCACCGCACGGCTTACGCCTTCTGCTTCCTGCTGCCGTTCGGACTGGTTTCATCCATGGGCTATGCCTCACCGATCTTCTCCGCTCTGGTCGCCTACGCGTTCTTCGGTCTCGACGTCCTCGGCGACGAGATGGAAGAGCCTTTCGCCGACTGGCCCAACGCCCTCCCGTTAAGCGCCATGGCCCGCACCATCGAAATCAGCCTGCTCGAAGCCATCAACGCCACCGACATCCCCGAACCTCTCGCCCCGGTCGACTTCATCCTCCGCTAAGCATCCCTCCATCTGGGGGTGCATCTACGAACCCCTCGGCATATAACTATCCCGAGGAGACTTTCCCCAAATGCCCACAGACGTTCTCATCACCGGAGCCGGCCCCGTAGGCCTGACCATGGCTATCGAACTCGCCCGCTTCGGCCTCACAGTCCGCATCGTCGACAAGAACGCCGCGCGCACCGACAAATCCAAAGCCCTCGTCATCTGGTCGCGTTCGCTCGAGCTGCTCGACCGCTCCGGAGCAGGCGCAGAACTTCTCGCCGCCGGAAACACCTGCACCGCTGCCAACCTCATGTCCGGCGACAAGACCCTCGCCCACATCTCCTTCGATGGCGTCGATTCCACCCACCCCTACGCCCTCATGATCCCGCAGTCCGAAACCGAACGCGTCCTCGAAGAGCACCTCGCTTCCCTTGGCGTGAAGGTCGAGCGAAGCACCGAGCTCACCGCTTTCACCCAGTCCGAAACCTCCGTCACCAGCAGCCTGCTCTCCGCCAGCGGCGTTACTGAAACCCTCGAAACCGCCTGGCTCATCGCCTGCGATGGCGCGCACTCCACCATCCGCCACCAGCTCAACCTTCCCTTCGAAGGCGATACCTTGCCCAGCCAGTGGATGCTCGCCGACGTTCACCTCCACGGCCTTCCCAACCCCGCTGAGATGCACATCTGCCTGCATGAAGCCGGCATCGTCGCCATCTTCCCCATCGGCCCGGCAGAAGCCGGCCGCGCCCGCGTGATCGCCAACACCGGCACGGTCCAGCCCGACGAAACGTACCCCGAACCCACGCTCGCCGACACGCAAGCCGTCCTCGACCAGCGCGGCATGGGCGGCGTTACCGCATCCGATCCAGTCTGGCTCGCCAACTTCACCATCAACGAGCGCAAGATTCCCAACTACCGCGTCAACCGCATCTTCCTCGCCGGCGACGCCGCCCACATTCACTCTCCCGCCGGCGGCCAGGGCATGAACACCGGCATCCAGGACGCCTGCAACCTCGCCTGGAAGCTCGCCGTGGTTCATCGCAAGCTCTGCGCCGCGGCCGACCTGCTCCTCGACAGCTACTCCGCCGAGCGCAGCCCCGTCGCCGAGCACGTCCTTGCCGAAACCGGCAAACTGACCTCGCTCGCCACCATGCACAATCCGGCGCTGCTGGCTTTCCGCAACACAGCGGTCAAGCTCGCGCTCGGCCTCCCGCCTGCCCGCAATGCCATGGCGAACGAGCTCACCGAACTGGCCGTCCACTATCCCAAGAGCCCGCTGAACGGCGACGCCTCAACCATGCATGACACCCCCGAACCCGGCTACCGCGTTCCCCTCCACGCAGGCGATCCACCCATCGGGGCCGGAGATACTCCACGCTTCGCCCTTTACGCCCACCCCGGCGCGGACGCCGACCAGTTCATCGCCTGCTTCCCCGACTTGCTGGAACCCATACCTCGCCCGCCACTAACCCCCGGCACCATCACCCTGGTCCGACCCGACGGCTACGTCGCCTTCACTAGCGATACCAACGCCTATCCCCACGCCGACGCCTATATGGTAAGCCTCATCTACGGTCCCAAGCAAAAGGTCAAGTTCGAAAGCTAACTGGCCGCGCCTTATTCACAACTCGGCAGAAACGATTCACTACATCTCGCCGTATCCTGACTCATGCACGTCGCAGCACGAACCAGACTCAAACCCACAGACATCCGCGCCGAACTCCCCGCGCTTCTCCACCTCGCCATCCCGCTCATCGCAGGTGAACTCGGCTGGATGGCCATGTCCGTCGTCGACACCATCATGGTCGGCCGCCTTCCCAACTCCGCCATCTCCATGGCCGCGGCCGCGCTCTCGCAGGTGCTCTTCAACACGCTCACCTTCGGCATCGGCGGCATCCTGCTCGGACTCGATACCGTCATCTCACAAGCCTTCGGCGCCAAGGAACTGCACCAGGCGAACCGCTGGCTGCTGCACGGCCTCGTCCTCGCTGTCGCACTCGCCGCCGCACTGAGTGCGATCCTCATGCTCACGCCAGCGATGCTGTTGCATCTTCCGGTCGATCGCACCGTGCTCATGCTCGCCGCACCGGCGTTGCGTGGACTCACCTACGGAGCGCTTCCGCTGCTGCTTTACTTTGCGCTCCGCCGCTACCTGCAGGCCGCCAATCATGGTCGCTCCATTGCATTCGCGCTCATCTCCGCGAACATCATCAACGCGTCCGGCGACTGGCTTCTGATGTACGGCCACCGCTTCCACCTCGCCGGACTCACCCTCGCCATTCCAGCGTTCGGCGTGCTTGGCTCGGCGTGGTCGACCAGCTTCTCCCGCCTGTATCTCATGGCAGTCCTGCTGACCGCCGTGATCCTCGCGGATCGCCGCCATCACTACGGCCTGCGCAAAGTCGTCTCACAAGCCACAACCCGACGCATCGAGTTTCAGCATCTCCGCAAACTCTTCCTGCTCGGCGCTCCCGCAGGCGCACAGATTTTCGTCGAGATCGCCATCTTCGCCCTCGTCACCACCTTCATCGCAACCTTCGGTCCGGTGCCACTCGCCGGTCATGAAGTTGCCCTGCAATGCGCCAGCACGACGTTCATGGTGCCCTTCGCGATCTCGTCTGCCACAGCCGTCCGCGTAGGTCACGCCATCGGCCGTGTCCGCGCAGGCTTCGGCACTCTGAACGAAGTCGCCGCCGCCGGCTGGACAGGCATCCTCACCGGCGCGACCGTCATGCTTATCGCGTCGGTCGTCTTCCTCGCGATACCCGCCCGCATCGCCCACATCTTCACACCAAACCCTGTTGTTATCGCCGCCGCTGTGCCGCTGCTGCTCGTAGCCGCAGGCTTTCAGTTCGTCGACGGCATTCAGATCACAGCCACCGGCGCGCTCCGCGGCGCGGGTAACACCACAGCGCCCTTCTGGACGCAGCTCATCTGTTTCTGGGCCGTCGGAATGCCGCTCGGAGCACTGCTCGGCTTCCACTACAAACTTGGTGCCGTTGGTCTCTGGTGGGGCTTACTCTTCGCCCTCGGCGGCGCTGCCATCGTCCTGCTGTACTTCTGGCGGCGAACGGCCAAAACGCTCGTCGTCAAACCCGCTTAACGGTTTCCGGCAACACGGCCAAAGCTGCCTCGATGATCGACTTCGCGCGCTCGTAGTTCACCTCAGGCACTTCGATCGCCACCGTCATCGCATCCGCAAGTCCATCGGGTGAATCGCGACCATCGTGCCAGACAAACGTAACGCCCGCCTTCGCCAGCGCAGTAGCCGCTGCAATGCCTTCCGACAGCTCCGTCTCCGCGTCGAACATCAGCACGCCCATCAGATCGTCGAGCGGCCCAGCTTCAGCCGCAGGAGCACCAGCTTCTCGCTCCGGAAACAAACCCATCTTCGCTTGGAGCAGGGCCCTCGCTACGGTGTAGTCCCTCTCGGCAACCACCATCTGCAGCCATTTGATCGGCGCGTAACGCTGCGAAATGGCAGCACCCTTACTGCTATCGACCAGACGGTACTCCAACTGCGCTTCATCCATCAACTCGACGGCGCGATTGGCTTGGAACATATCGTCAAACGTCCAGAGCAAGCGCTCATCATCGGCCAACACATCTGGCATCACCAACGGTCGCGATGACATTGGCTCGTCGACTGCTTTAGCCGCTTCCGGTTCCAACTTCCGCTCCTGCATCACCCGCGCCAGTGCTTCCTGCGCAATCTGCGTCAGGCTATCGTGATTGCCCCACAGAGCCACCAGCTCCTCATTGCTCTTCTCGTCATACAACTGCCGCAGCCTACCCCACTCGCGATCCATATCCATGGCCACGAGGCTACCACCATGCGCTACTGCGCTGAAAGCAGGTTGATCCCCATGCCGGTCACATCCGTTTCGCCTACACTCAGCGTCTGCGTGTAGGGTTGGAACGTTGTCCCCGACGCGGTGTTGTTCCCACCGCGCCCTCGAAATCCGAGCGTCACCGCCTGCGTACTTCCCTGCACGCTGAGCGTATAGGTCCCCGCCGGCACATACGGTATCGAAAAATCTCCACTCGCATTGATCGTTCCGGACAGCTGCACCGTCGCATCCGTCGTATCCACCAGCGACACGCGCCCCGAAAGCACATTGAACCCGGTCGCTGCCGAGTTCACATGCCCAGATACCGTACGCAGCTTGCTGAGGTTCAGCACCACCCGCAAGTCATCCCGCTCATCACCTTCCTTGATCGTCAGCGGCTTCGCATCGGCCTTGCGAAAGACTCCTGGCGCATAGACGCGGATCATGTTGGCATACCCTCGCCCGCCACCACCGAACTGCACCGTCGGATGAAGCTGCACCTCCAGCACGTAATCCCCGCTCGCCAATCCCAGCAGCCGAAACGCACCACGGTCATCCGTCGTCGCCCGCATCGTCGAATACGCCCGCAATGCGTTCAGCGGAGAAGGCAACGCGACCGGTGCCACCGCCGAATCGGCCACCACGTCCACGCCCGTGGCCGGCGATCCATCCTCCCACTGCAACCTGCCCGCAAGCGCCGCACCGCGCACTAGGGTCAGCGTTACCGATCCGCTGCCGCTCGCGCTCACATGCACCGTTGGCATCTGCGTCATCAGGTCAGCCGCCGTCGCACCAGCGTTCGCGCCCGCCTGTAGCAGCGTGCGCTCGGACACATAACCCGGTGCCGTAGCCAACACCCAGTAATCCCCCGGTGCCACATTCGAAATCGTGAACGTCCCGTCCAACCCTGTCCGAGCAAATCCGCCCCCTCCGCCGAATCCACCAAACCCTCGCCCACCACGGTCATTGTTGGAGGCTGAAGCCGAAGGAATCGCCTGCAAATCCACCTGCACAAACCGCGCCGGACGCTGCGTATCACCGAAGACCACCATCCCCGTCACGCTCGCGGAAGAAGCAGGCGCAGTGGCAACCATCGGGGCTTGCTGTTGCGCCCGCAAGATGCCGCCGCCCATCAACAGTAGACAGCCGATCCGCGAAATCACAGTCCACTTTTGCATCGATCGTCACCAGCGGCCATTCTCACCTCTTTGACGACCAAACCAAAGCAGCGGTTCAATTTCTTCTGTGCTGCATCCGCAATTCTTTACCCTCACACGAACTTACTTTGGCGAAGCCGTGCAAGGTCTCCCCGAGGAGCGCCTTTCTTGTTCGACCAAATAATAATATTGCGGAAACACAACAGCGGTGGTATCGTCCAACCCATGAAACTCATCGCTTCGATTGCCATGCTGGCCATGATGGGCGGCGGTGCCGCGCCCAAGGAGTATCCCGTACGCGTTCACCTCAAGGAGTGGTCGATGCACACTACCCGCGGCCGCCACACCGGCTTCGTTTACAGCACCCGAGGCCACGGCTTCGGCAATGTCATCGAACCCGGCAAAGCCCCCCAGGGCTTTGAGTTCACCTTTGAAGACTGCGACCGCCCCACCTCGCCAGCCGACGGCAGTGGCTTCCCGGCGCGCTTCAAGAACGAGCATGAGCTGGTCATCGTAAATTCCGAAATCGGCTCCGACAAGACCCACGAATGCAATCTGAAGATCACGCTGCGGAACATCGTCTACGTCTATAAGAACGGCCACCTGACAACGCGGCCGATGGGCGACGCCGGCGATAAGGACGACAGCGCCGACGCTCCAGCCGAAGTCAATTAGGCCACACAGCTCAGGCGGTCCGATTCAATCCCGGCCCGCCTCGCGCACAGCCAACTCCCCGCGCACGCGCTCCATCGTCTCCAGATAAAAGCTGAGGTTGTGGATCGAGTTCAGCGTCCCCGCCAGCGGCTCTCCGCTGGCAAACAGGTGCCGTAGATACGCCCGCGTATACCGTCGGCAAACCATGCATCGGCAGCCTTCGTCAATCGGCCGCTGGTCCGCCGCGTTGTCCTGCTTTTTGATGTTCAGCCGCACCACCTGGCTCGTGCGATCCTGCGGATCTTCGCGAATAAACAGCAACCCATGCCGCCCGGCCCGCGTCGGCAGCACGCAGTCCATCATGTCCACGCCCATCCGCGCGTACTCCTCAATCTCATCGGGATAGCCCACACCCATCACGTAACGCGGCTTGTCTCTGGGCAGAATCTCTAGCGTCCGCGCAATCATCTCGTGCGTCACCTCACGCGGCTCACCAACTGCCAGCCCACCAATCGCATATCCGGGAAAGTCCATCTCCACCAGTCGTTCGGCGGACTCCTTGCGAAGGTCGGCATACATGCCACCCTGCACAATCCCGAACAAGGCCTGGTGCTTACCCTCGAATCGCGAAGCATCATAAGCCGCATCGAATGCTGTTCCCTGTTCGCCGTTCCCTGTTCGCTGCGTAGCCCACGGCACTTCATGCCGATGTTCCATCCAATATGCTCGCGACCGCGCCGCCCAAGCATGGGTCAACCCCATCGAATCCCGCGTCCGCTCCCAGCTTGCCGGCGTCTCCACGCACTCATCGAACACCATCATGATGTCCGCGCCGAGCGCGATCTGCACCTCCATCGAGTGCTCCGGCGAAAAGAAGTGCTTTGATCCATCGAGATGCGACCGGAACTCCACACCATCCTCCGTAATCTTCCGCAACTTCGCCAGCGAAAACACCTGGAACCCGCCGGAGTCTGTCAGCATCGGCCGCGTCCAGCTCATAAACCGATGTACCCCACCCAGTGAACGAATCAGCTGATGCCCGGGCCTCAAATACAGGTGATAGGTGTTCGCCAGAATAATCTCCGCGCCTCGCCCACCGGCCTCGCTGTTCCCTGGTATCTGTTCTCTGTTCCCTAGCTTCTCCAATACGTCCTGAGGCACGGCCTTTACTGTTGCCGCAGTTCCCACCGGCATAAACACCGGAGTCTGCACCTTGCTATGCGGCAGCGTCAGCTCACCCCGCCGCCCGCCGCCATCACTCGTCGCACTCACTTCAAACAAAAGGGACATCGCCCTTCATTCTAGTGCGACGAGTTCGAAGAAGTACTGGAAGAAGAGGTGGAAGTAGAACTCGACCATGAAGCCGACGCTCCGTTACCCGTGCTAACTCCCATACCCCCGCCGTACTTACGCAGGTCGTCCACCGTCATTTTCCCCTTCAAATGCACGAAGGTCAGCTCTTTCGGCTCAGCCGTCATGATCACGAGCTCATGCGTCTCGTTGTCCGCCGCCGTACGCTGGCAGATGTCGGTCGACCCATCCTTGTCGCGCGAATGGATAAAGCAGTTCCAGCTACCATCCGTCAGCCGCTTGCGATAGGCCTCCACGTCCTCCATCTTGTACATCCCCGGCTTGTCATAGCTGTAGGAATGCACCACGATGAACTCCATCTTGTGCGCCAGATCGTTGCCCGTATTCTTGCCGAGCATTCCCATCATCTTCGGATCGAGGTTGATCTCCGTTACATCGCTCGCGCCCTTGGCAAACTGCTCGGTGCCGGCAAACAGGTCGTCCTTGACCTGAAACGCCCCCGCCGCCATGAACAAAACATCCTTCGCCGACTGTGCCTTCAGGGGCACACCAACACCCGCAAGGGTCAATACCAACACCGCACTACCCAGCATGCTCTTCATCGCCATCACCTCATTCCTTCCCATTCCGAATCTCGTATCTAGTCGCCCAACTTCAATCCAGCCCGCCGCAGCTGCATCTGCGTCTGATCCAGCGCCTGGTTGGTCACCCGCATCGCCGTCTCAAACTGCCGCTCCGTCATCTCTGCTTGCTCCTGCTGATGAACCACATGCACCCGAGCTGTAATCAGCGCACCCATCACCAGCGCGGCGGCAATCGCTCCACCCATCCACGCTTGCATACGAGGCATCATCAATAGCCGGCCCTTAGGCTTCGCGGGCGCAAACGCACGCTCCATCACGCTCACCGCAAATCCTTCCGGCGCATCCACTCGCTGCAACGCCTTCGCTAAAACCTCATCGAAATCCTCGAAATCCGTCCCTTGCTGCATCTCACTCATCGCACATACTCCTTCATCGTCACCGCGGCCTTACGCCGCAGCAACTGCAATCCGCGCTGCAGATTGCTCTTCACCGTCGCTACCGGTTGGCCCAGCAGCGCCGCAATTTCATCGGGTAGCATCTCTTCTTGGTGCCGCAGTACCACAGCCACCCGCATCGCTTCGGGGAGCGTCTTCAGCAACTCCTCCAGTCGCGCCTCAATCCCTGCATCCAGCCGTGCCGCGCTATCCGGCACAAACTGCTCTTCCATCCACTCCTCCGCGACAGCCTCCGGCCTGCGCGACTTCCGCCGCAACGAGTCAGTCGCTTTGTTCACCGTCACGCGACGCAGCCAGAACTTCACATGGTCGGCGCCGTCGAGCCGGTCCGCCCCGCGAAACAGCTCCAGGAAGACGTCCTGCGCCACTTCTTCGGCAACGCCGTACTCGCCGGTCACGCGCAAGGCGATAGAAAACACCATTCTCTGGTGCGTCTCAATCAGCCCTCGAAACTCGGTCGATTCCATTCCCATTCAGACACTCATCTGCCTATACGCAGAAAATGCGCTTCTGGAATGCAAAAGTTTTCGGGTTAGGAAATTATTCTGGGTTTACTTCTCAGCGACGGTCGCCGAGGAAGGCGATTCCACCAGCGCCACAGCCTGCTGCAGCGTGATATCAGGATCAAGGTAGCGGAAATCGGACCGTGTCAAATCGCTGTCTCGTCCCACCGACTTGAACAGAACCGCCTTGCCCTTGATCTCGGTCAACACATGGACCGTCCGCCAGTGGCCATCGATGAACTCGCGATCGCTCTCAAAGTGGCTCCCCGCATGAATCGTCGCCAGGATGCCGAAACCGATACTCACATCCGTTGGCAGCTTGCCTTCAATATGCACCAGCCGCAGATCCTTTGCGTCGATCGCCAGCCACCCGCTCATTCCATGAAGTACGCGCTCTTCAATGCCACTCGGCGAGTAGCCCGGGTTGGGCCTGAAATCCATGTGCCACACCCCATCTTCAAGCTTCACATTCTCCAGGATGAACCCCTTGTCCAGGTCGTCGAGCATCAACCGCGCATGTGCTTCATCATTCATTCGCGCGGCTTCCATCTTCGAAAACTCATCCGGATGCGCCACAATCTCCGCCAGCTTTGCCCGCTGCTGCTGCTCCTGATCTGGCGTCAGCGGCACTCCATCCACCTCCAGCAACATCCGCACCTTGCCGGCAGAAGTCTCCACCACGCGTTCTTTCCACGCATGCCCACCCGTGCGGTCCGAGCGCTCAATGGATAGATACTCATACCGCTCATGATGCGCCGCAGAGTCTTTCTCTTGCGTAATCATCGCGCCCAGCAGCGCCTGCGGCGTCTGGAACGTCTGCATATTCTGCGGGGTAGCCGCCATCAAGGCAGGCGCGGCCGCCACACTGAGTCCCAACACCAGTGCGAAGTTCCGCATGCGGCCAGACATCTCTGCTGATAGCTGTGATTCAAATTCGACCCGGCGCATGCAACTCTCCTTGCTTATTCTACGAAGACCACCACTCTTCGGATGCCTGATTCCCACACCGCGGCATGACAATTTCGTTAGTTCCGCCGTAGATCGCGTCTAACCACTATGCGACTGCTCCATTTAGCCCTTTTGCTCACCCTTACCAGCGCCGTCCCAGCGCAGACGCCTCACCCGACCAGCACGCCCTACGCTGGCGACCTTAACATCTTTGAAGATCCCGGCCGCGACCAGCGCCTGCAGATCGACCATGTGATGGATCTGCTCCACATAACCCCTGGCACCACGGTAGCAGACATCGGCGCCGGCGGCGGCTGGTTCACCGTCCGCGCCGCGCGACGCGTCACACCCACCGGCCAGGTCCTCGCCGAAGACATCAACCCCAAATACATCGAATCCATCCGCCAGCGCGCCCAGCGCGAACACCTCAACAACATCCAGGAAGTCCTCGGCACACCCGACGACCCGCACCTCGCGCCGAACACGCTCGACGCCGCGCTGATGCTCAAGGTCTATCACGAGATCGCCAACCCGCAAGTCCTGCTGACTCATCTTCGCACCGCGATGAAACCCCACGCGCGCTTCGGCATCATCGACCGCAACGGCAACGGCGCCGACCACGGCCTGAACGAAGCTATCGTCCGCAAGGAAGTCGAGCGCGTCGGCTTCAAACAAGTAGGCCGCTACGACTTCACCAAAGCCGATGGGCAGGATTATTTTCTGATCTTCGAAAAGCGATAGCAACAGATCAAAGGCCACTTTCGTACTGTCTGATGTCTACTGTTTACTGTCTGCCTCTATGACCGTCCACGACATCCTCCTCGAAGCCGCAACCCAGATCCAGCGCCGCGACGCAGAGCTTCTACTTGCGCATACGCTCTACCAGCAGCGCACCTGGCTGCTCGCGCACCCGGAAGCCGAACTCACGCCACAGCAACGCGACACGTTCGAATCCCTCATCAACCGCCGCGCCTCGGGCGAACCCCTGCAATACCTTACCGGCACGCAGGAGTTCTTCGGTCTCGACTTCCGCGTCACGCCCGCCGTCCTCATCCCACGCCCTGAAACCGAGCACCTCGTCGAAGCCGTCCTGGCCTGGTCGCAATCACAAAACAAAGCCCTCCGCATACTCGACATAGGCACCGGTTCCGGAGCCATCGCCATAGCGCTCGCTGCGAATCAACCCTCCGCCGAAATCATCGCCACAGATATCTCCCCCACAGCCCTCGCACTTGCAAGCAACAACGCTGTCCACCTCGGCTTCAGCGACCGCATCCGCTTTCTCGAAAGCGATCTCTTCTCCGCGCTTGATACCGACGAAGGCGAGTTCGACGCCATCGTCTCGAACCCACCCTACATCCCCATTACAGACGTATTAACGCTTCAACGCGAAGTCGTCGATCACGAACCTCACACCGCTCTCTTTGCGGGTGACGAAGGCCTCGATATCTACCATCGCCTCCTCCCCGCCGCACGAACCCGTCTGCGCGAAGGCGGCCTGCTCGCGCTAGAAATCGGTTTCGGTCAAAGCAACGCACTGACGCAGCTACTCGCCACCTGGTCCAATGTCCAATTCATCAATGACTACGCCGGCATCCCGCGCGTAGCATTAGCCACGCGCCCCACCGATTAACCCAGCAAGGATCGAAGCAGGATCGAAGCCTCATGCTGCTGCCTCAGCCAGTCAGTACAGATATGGTGCATCGCCGCCACACTGATCACCACAGCCAGCACCGACTCAAACACAGCCACCGGAAGGTCATTGCCCATCAACCCAGCAAAGTACATTCTGGCCCGATAGCCGCCATACGTTCCGATCAGCGCACCCACGATACCCAACAAAAATCCACCCGCCAACGGCTCCCCAAACGACGAAACCACAAGCATGCCAATACCCGCGCCAAACACCAACCGCGCCACCAGCGGCCCCGGGCTTTTGCGGCTCGGCGTCTTCGGCAGCGTGTCGCCATAAAACTCACCCAGCGCCAGCACCGTAAAAATCAAAACCGAAACAATATTCGCCGTCCAGAAGTTCAGCCGCGTCACAGGCAACGACGCAAAGTACATAAACCAGCACAGCACAGCCATCGGCGTCATGCACCGCATCCCTGTCGCGACGCCGAGAAACAGAATCCAGTCCATGCTCGCCTTGCCTCCACATTCCTACACTCGAACCCCAGCCCTCGCAGAGTGTAGCGCAAAGAGCGCCCAATCTTCCTGAGACGGTAGCGGGTTGCCCATCTGCAGCCATTTCGCCGGAACTACACGTCGGCCTGGTCAAACTCCGCCAGCTCGTCCGCCGAAGGCAGTTCCCATCGCGCTTCCATAAAGTCGAACATCTCCCGCGTCACCTCAAACGAGAATGTTTCACTCGTCCCATCATTGCGCTCGCAAACCCTCGCCCAGCGCACCTCCGCCGGCACATCGAGCACATGTAGCTCGACCACAACGCCAGTCTCTCGCGCTCGCTTCAGCCATGCCGCGCGATGCTCCCGCAGCGTAAACCCGAGATCCAGCACCGCATCCACACCCACCGCCGCCAGCGAAACCGCAACCGCCGCAATCTGCGCCTCGCAGCGCCCAATCCGCTCCATCGCCCACGAGAACTCCTTCTTCTCCGGCGAATCCATCCAGAAGAGCGCAGTCATCCACTCATCGATCGAGAACCGCACCCCGTCCACGCGCTCCGCCAGCTCCCGTGCAAACGTACTCTTGCCCGCGCCGGTAGAGCCAGTCACGACATGCCATCGCGCTCCCAGTCTCACCCGCGCAAAAACCCATACAGCGGGAACGCCTCAGCCAGCTCCGCCACCTGCCCGCGAATCTCGGCCAGCTTCGCTCCATCGCTCCGGTGCTCGAGTGCCTGCCCGATCCACTTCGCAATCGTCCGCATCTCGCCTTCCTTCATCCCGCGAGTCGTCAACGCCGGCGTTCCAAGTCGTACGCCGCTCGGCTTCATCGGCGGATTCTTATCGAACGGAATCGCGTTCTTGTTCACCGTAATACCCGCCGCGCCCAACGCCTCTTCCGCCTCCGAGCCATAGATACCCTTGGCAAACACATCCACCAGGACCACATGCGTATCCGTTCCACCCGAAACCACGCGGAACCCTTCAGCCTGCACGGCCTCGGCCAGCACCTTCGCATTCGTGACCGTCTGCGCCGCATACGTCTTGAACTCCGGCTGCAGGGCCTCATGGAACGCCACGGCCTTACCCGCCACTACATGCATCAGCGGCCCACCCTGCTGCCCTGGGAACACGCTGCGATCCACACCCGGCGCAAACTCCTGCTTGCAAAGAATCATGCCTGCACGCGGCCCGCGCAGCGTCTTATGCGTCGTCGTCGTCACAATATGCGCATGCGGTACAGGCGAAGGATGCGCTCCGCCGGCCACCAGTCCCGCGAAGTGCGCCATATCCACCAGGAAGTACGCTCCCACCTTGTCCGCAATCGCCCGCATCCGCGCAAAATCGAACTGACGTGGATACGCTGACCCACCACCGATGATCATCTTCGGTTGCTCGGCAACAGCCTGCGCTTCCAACTCGTCGTAGTCGATTACTTCCGTATCCGGACGAACCTTATACCCCGCCACCTGATACAGCTTCCCCGAAAAATTCAGCTTGTGCCCGTGCGTCAAATGCCCGCCATGCGCCAGATCGAGCCCCAGGATCTTGTCACCCGGCTGGATGAGCGCCATGAAAGCCGCAGCATTGGCCTGCGATCCCGAATGCGGCTGCACATTCACATGCTCGGCGCCGAACAGTTTCTTAGCCCGGTCCCTCGCCAGGTTCTCCACGATATCGGCAAACTCGCAACCGCCGTAGTACCGCTTCCCTGGATACCCTTCCGCGTACTTGTTCGTGAACACAGTACCTACGGCTTCCAGCACCGCGCGCGAAACGAAGTTCTCACTCGCAATCATCTCCAGGCCTTCATGCTGGCGCAGGATCTCGTTCTCAATTTGCGCGGCAATGTCCGGATCGGAAGCCGCAAGGGTCGCATTCAGGTCAATAGGCATATCTCCAATTTTACCCTCAGCCCCGGTGGGTAATAACACGTAAGTGTTATGCAGATATCACACGTACGGTCCATTACCAACGTTCCTCGGGGGATGTTTTTCCCAACCGGGGAGATCATGCTCAATCTGTCGAGACCCGGCGAACGTACTTCACCTATAAGGTGATCTACTTCGCAGCCAGTCAATGCACTGGCACTTGCATCTCATCACACCGCTGCTGAGTTGCAATCGGGCCCCAGAAGAAGGTAAGGAGAGCTCGTGGCAACTTCAATCATTTCGTTCCCGTTCTCCGGCATCGCAGCGCCAGCCAATCAAGCGCGCCCTGCCTACAAGGACATTTCTCAGCCGGGTCCCGCAGCGAACACCTCTGTCCCGCCTCTCGCCACGCTCCGCCACCGCGGACTCCATCTCGTCGGCCGCGCAACATCTTTAGTGGTCGCCACACCGGAATCCGCTCGTCGCAGCTCCCAGGCCCAGGCCGACCGCATCGTCGCCCAGGTCGAGCAGGAGATTGCGCGCCAGGCTTTCCGTGAAGCCCAGCAACAGCTCCACGGACGCACCACCCCCACTTCAACCCCAGCCACGGTCTTCACCTTGCCCGTGCAAATCGAAAGCCCGGCCAGCGTAGCCCGCCGACTCTTTGCCGCTCTATTGTCGTTCGCACGACCCGCCTAACCAAAGCGCACAATCCGTCTGCGCCTCCCGCGCGTAACACTTTCAGGTCACTTCAAATGACCCCGATGTTACGCGCCCCTGTCATTTGTGGAATAACATACCTCTTCAAAGGCTGCGAACCTAAACAAGTCGAGAGGGCAGCTAAGCCCGCTCACCCAGGAGACTCACAATGCATGATCTCATCGTAGCCGGCACCTTCCTCGCCATGATCGCTGCTCCCTGTATCGTCGCCATGTTCCGCAAGGACGAAGAAGAGTCCCTCTAAACTCTCTTCGCGAAACTTCGCTTCCTTAGCGATCTTTGCGTTCAGAGCTTTTGCTTTACCCGGTCGCAGCCAGTTTCCGGAACGTACTCCACACAAACGACCCGATATACCACCCGTCGATGTATTTATAAGGCGTCTCCCCCGTCGTATAGTGCCCACACGGCAACACCTTGGCAACGTAGTCCACGCCGTACTTGTCGAAATTCTTCAGCACATCGAGTGACAACGCCCGTATAAACGTCAGGTCATACGGCGCATACACCACAAGCGACCTCTTGGGGTTAGCAGCGAACTGCTCCATATACGCCATCGGGCTCACAGCTACAAAGATCTTCCGCACATCATCCTGCATCAGCCCCGCATGCTCAAACGTCGCGTGAATATGCCGTGTGCTCTGCCCTGTCCAAACCACATCGCCAAACCAAGTCGACGCATGGTTGAACGCGCACACCTTCAGCCGCGCATCCATCGCCGCCGCGATAAACGCATAGCAACTTCCCAGGCTCGTCCCCAACACGCCGATCTGCTCATACCCCTGCGCCTCCAGCCAGTCCACGCAACTCCGCACATCCGCCACGGCCTGCCGGCAAGCCTCAATCGTCCGCCCCACATTCGAGCTCACTGCGTAGTCCGACCGCTCCAGCTCCGCTGGCCTCCGCGTATCGTGATACGGCTTCGACATCCGCAACACCGAAATCCCAAACTGATTGAACAAGCTCCCAAACACATTATGCGAAATAGCATCCGCATTCCACTGCGGCATCACAATCATTGCCTGCTTGGGCTTAGCCTTGCCTGTCTTCTGTCTTCTGTCTACTGTCTGCTTCGCTTCATACCACCGCGCATTCACCACATCGTTCTCGGGATAAGGCGTCTTCACCGCCGAAGTAAACCGCAAAAACGGCTCCTTCCGTAGCTCTCCCACCGCGGCCTTCCGCTTGTACTCCCGCTCCTGCTCCAGCGTCTCCGGACGAACATTCGTCGGATGCAGCTCCGGATGCCGCATCTCGATGCGAAAATCCGTCGGTGTCTTGTAGTCAAAGAACGAGTGCGGATCAGCCGCGATCCGCGCATTCAGCGCGACCATCGCCTCCAGCCCCGACATCTCACCGGCAGCCACAGCCCGCGCCGCCTCATCCCCACCAAAATCGGCCAGATGATCGAACCCCCACTCCAACGGCCGCTCCACGCGATTCTCATCGCGCGTCGTCAGCGCCGTTTCCCAGGCAAACATCCACTTCGCATAAAGCTTCGAAAGCATCTCTTCAGTTTACCGTTCGCAAACAGGACAACAAGGCTCGCAATGTCTTGCATAGCACCTCAAAACGCTTGCAGTATTTGAGGTCGTTAGAAATACTGACCTCACCTTCATAGAGCTGGCTCGCAGAAGGGCAACACCGAGCGCACAAGATTCGCCCTAAAAAGCGAATGCCTCGGGGTTCCAGCCCCGAGGCGATTCTCTATGAAGGAGGTGATGGCCTATTCAACCCTTGCGGGTTCGCTATAGGCGGTTTTCATTGCAGGTACCAGGAGAAGTGATTCTCTTCCTGCTAACGAAAATTGCTGTGGTGCTGCACTTGCTGCAGTACTGGTAGTCACTCAACACCTCTGGGCGGTGCCAGCCGCTCAGGGGCTTTGCTTACAACCGAATTTTACCAGAATCAAGGAATTCCTTGATATGTATGCGAGATTTCAGTAGTGTCTCAGTTCATTTTCTGCGAGCATGCTGGCATGAGTCCTCGCGCGAATCTGCTGGCTGCTATTGCGGTATCGGCTCTTGCGATAATGGAGACGCTCAGCGGAGAGTCCTTGGCGGGATACGGAAAGAGCATACACCGTGCAGATGATCCAAAGGCGTTTCGGAAGGCTGTGGCTATTACGTATGCCTTCAGTATATTTTTTTGGGGTCGGTATTTCTATCAGCTAATTTCAAAGTGATGCCCTACTGAATTTCCCTCGATATCTGTTCGCAGACCACCTACACTCGCACCATCCGCCCCCGCACACCACACAACACGTCATACGAAATCGTCCCCGCCCACTGCGCATGATCTTCCGCGCTCACCCCCTCACCCAGCAACAGAACCTCATCCCCCTCCACTACTCCGACAATCCCCGTCACATCCACCACCGTCAAATTCATCGAAACTCTTCCCACCACATCGGCCCGCTGACCTTTCACCATCACCCATCCATCCCCCACACCCGACGAAGCCGCCCTCCGAAACCCATCCGCATACCCCACCGGCAGCAGCGCCAGCCGCATTTTCTTCGCCGCGACAAACGTCGCTCCATACCCAACCGTCGTCCCCGCCTCGACTTCACGCAGCCCAATCACACGAGTCTTCCACTTCATCACTGGCGCCAGCTTCGGCGCCAACGTCCCTGACTTTTGCCCTTCAATCGGCAGGCAATGCCCATAGAGCCCCAACCCCGGCCGCACCATCGCCCGTGCTCCCATGGCCTTGGCCTTCGCCCGAATCCAACGCATCGTCCCGCCTTCATCCACGGCAGACGTATTCGCCAGATGCACAAACTCCGGCTTCACTCCTGCCGACGTAACTTGCTCCAGCGCCGCCGCAAATCGCTCCAGCGCCACCTTCGTCGTCCCCGCGCCTGCAACCTCCGAGCAACACAGGTGCGTCATCACACCCTCGCAATGCACCCACCGCGAGACCGCCAGCCGCTCCAGCACTTCAGCAAGCTCATCACCCACGGCCGCCCCCTGCCGCGCCATCCCCGTTTCCACTTCCACATGCACCGGCACACGATGCCCACCAGCCCGCGCAGCCCGCTCCATCGCCGTCACATGCTCCGCAGTCCACACCACCGGCGTAAGCCCATGCGCCACCATACCCACCGCATCGCCGCCTTCCATGCCGCACATCACCAGCAGCCGCACACCGCTATGCGGCATCAACTCCCGTTGGGCGATCCCCTCTTCCAGATCGCTCACACCCAGCCACTTCGCCCCGGCTTCCACCAGCACCGGCGCGCAGATCGCCGCGCCATGCCCATAAGCATCGGCCTTGATGACCGCAAGCACCTCCACCCCAGCACCCGCAACCGAACGCACCGCGCGAAAGTTCTCTGCCAGCCTCGCCCCGGAAATCTCAATCCAGCTCTTCAATCCAGCATCCCCACAAGAAAAATGCAAACCCGGCAGCGCCACGCCATGCGGCACTCAAAACTACTCCCTATTCCTATTGGCCTACTCCCTGCCGTCAACCACCGGCGGCGGATAATACGGCACCTTCTCCTGCTGCTCGGTCGCCCGCTTCACCGCAATATCCGCAAACAGAATCTCCGGCGCAATCGTCGTCTCGGGCACCGGGCTGATGCTCTGCGCAATATAAGGCTTGCCGCCTGCAGCCACTACACCGCTCCGCAACGACCGCTGATCGAGCTCATCGAACGCCGCACCCCGCACCAACTGCCTCGTTCCATCGGGAGACACGCGGTACAACAGGCGCGGCACCAACTCACCGCCCAGCGTCTCCACCTCATATACATCGCGACCCTGCTGCTTGGCCAGCGCCAGCAACTTCGCCCGCATCTGTGCCGCCGTCAACTCCTGGCTCGATTTCAACTCAATCACGCCAGCCCGCGAATGCGCTGCCTGCCCCGGCGCGGCCCTTCCATGCCCGTTCGACTCCGGAAAGTCCTTCACCGGCTCGCGCCCAATCAGATAGTCCACCAGCTTGCCCTTATCGACAATCGTCACCGGCTCAACCGGCACACCCTCATCGTCCACAGCGTAAGCTCCCACCAGCGACTCACCCTCAAACGTCTTCAACCCAGGATCATCCACCACCGTCAGGAACGCAGGCAACACCGGTGTATGTAGGCTCGACTGATACGCTCCCTGCGTCCTTGCCGTCGTCCCCATATCCGGCCTATCAGCCTCCACATTCGGCACAAACAACTTGCTGATCACATCCGCCGCTGCATCGCCAGAAAACAACACCGGTCCGTGATAATCCTCCGCCGCTACCACAGGCGCATGCCGTAACTCTTCCAGACTCTTCAGGTTCTCGATTGTCCGCTTGTGCAGCGACGCCGCACTCTCCAACCCAGCCGCGGTCGTTGCCGTCGATCCATTGTTGCGGCTCAACTGCATGCCATCGTCGGCCTGCCCGCTCACGTTGATCGAATCCGTATACCCCGCATACCCATGCCGCAGCACGGTGCCGTCCGTGTTCACCGTATAGCGGTTCACCACGATCCCATTCACGCTCGACGAAGAAAACTGAACATCCTGCGCAAAGCTCTTAACTTCCGGCGCGGTCAGGAACAAACCACTCGCCTCGATGATCCGCTTCTTCCACTCGTCCTTATCGATCTCCAGCTTCACCACCGGCTCCACTCGAACCACAGGCTTCGCCGGCGTAAAGTCATTCGCCGTAGGCGGACTCTGAAAGCTCTTCAGCGCCGCCTGCTTGGCCGAGTACGCCCGCAGAGCCGCTTTATACGCATCATCAGTCGCCGTCCACAGCGCATACTTCAACGCCGCCGGATCGTCATCCCCCGGCGCCAGCGCCAGCGCCCCATCTCCACGCGACGAGCTCGAATCCGTTGCATAGTCCCCAATCCTCACCTGCACCCGAACCACCCGCTGATGCGTCTCACCCTCCCGCGTCAACGCCCCAAAGTTCGCCACAGCCTCGTAGTTCCGAATATCCTCCAGCCGATACTCCATAAAGTAAGGCCGCTGCATCCCCGGCAACACAAGCAACTCCTTCTCGCGCGCCAGCTCCTCCTTCATCGCCGCCAACAAAGGATCACTCTCAGCACTTGCACTCAACACAGCTACCCCGGGTCCGGACTCGCGGATCCGCGCCTCTGCAGTGTCGCAAGCCATCAGACTGGCCAACATCAGGACCATCACAAATCCGGGTGCCCCATGTTCGCCGCGCACTTTGCGGTTAACGTGGGTATCGAGCGAACGCTCGACTGTTCTCTTCCAAGCACACACTATCCCCATCACTCCCCACCCTTCTTCAGCTCCAACGGCGGAGCCGGCACAATCGGCGGCCGCGCCGTCCCTTGCGCCTGCTTCTGCGTCTCAATCGCGCTCACCAGCATCGCCGGAGCCACCGCACTTACCGGAATCGTCCCCGACTCCGCCCCGCACTCGCCATTGAAAATATCCTGATGATCGCCCGTAGCCACAATGCTCATCAACGCAGCCTGCGGCGTTCCGACAATCGAAACCCCACGCACCAACTCGTCTGGCCGCCCATCCACATAGACACGGTAAACCACCAACGGAATCACCTGGAATGCCTGAGGCGACCGCCGCGTCGTCACCGCGAACCCTGAAGAGATGTCCTCGAAGTAAAGCCCATAAGCCTTACCCTGCTTCTTCGCCTCCGCCTTCAACATCTCTCTTAGCTCAGCATCCGAAACCGTCTTCGTCGACGTAACAATCAAATTCCCCTGTCGTCCCGTCGGCATCTTGCCCGTCTCGGCGCGCCCATGCCCATTCGATTCCTGCACACTCGCAATCGGCTGCCGCGACATCAAAAACGTCTTCAACACGCCATCCTGCACCAGGTCTACCTTCCGCGCCGGATCGCCCTCATCGTCAAACGCATAGTGCCCACTCAACGGATGCCCATTGAACTCACGGATCGTCGGATCGTCCGCCACCGACAGAAACTTCGGCAGAATCGGCTTGTTCAGCAGCTTCGTAAACGTCTGCCCTTCTTCATCGCCACGCTGCCGCTGCCCTTCCAGCCGATGCCCCAGCACCTCATGGAAGAACACCGCCGCCGCACGCCCACTCAAAATCGCCGGCCCGTTATAGGGCTCCGTAATCGGCGCAGCCCTCAAATCATCGAGGTTCTTCGCCATCGCCACAGTCTTCTCCAGCACCTCACTCTGCGCCGGAAGATTGCCCGTCTTGTCCGCCTCAAACGTCTCCACGCGAAACAAGTCCATGCCATCGGCCGCACGCGTGCGAGCCACCACGATCAGCCGCGCCACCTGGTTCGGGGTCGCCACATGCGCACCTTCGCTCGAAACAAAGTAATCCGTCTCGTTCGACGTCTGCATGATCGCGGTGTCGTAGTAGATATCCGGAAAGCCCTTGAACACCGCTGTGATCTCGCGCAGCCGCTGCTCCCACGCAGCCTTGTCGACATCAAGCTTCGGCAAACTCGGCAACACCTCGCTCTGCGGCGTCTCCTTCGAAAAATCCGCCGACAAATCTTCTTCCTTCGCCCGCACCTGCTGCTCGGTCTTCACCTTCTCCAGCGCATCCAGCGCCTTGCCATACCCTCGATTCGTCGCAAACCAAAGCGTCCGCTCAATCGCATCTTTGTCGTCACTCAAAGGCAGCGGCAGCGTCGTCAGCGCACTCGTCCTGTGGTCGCCATGCGTGTTATCGAGCGCCGGCGAACCCAGCCGAATCTGCACATCCGCCGTCCGCGAGTGCGCCGTATTCGAGCTCATAATCGCGCCATACTGCGCACTGATGCTCACATTCTCCGCATCCGCCACCGAGTAGCTCAGAAAATATGGCTTCGGCGGCAACGCACCCGCCTTCACATTCGCCGTAGGCGTCGCACTCGATCCCAGCAACGTCATCGCGCGATCCAGCTCGCTGGACATCGCCTGCATAATCGCCGGATCGCTCGCCGAAGGCAGCGCCGCCGCAGGCAAACCACCGCCCGCGCCCGGCGGCGTTTCTGCCGCCAACCCGCCGCCGACAGCCAGCACAAGCCCCAGCAAGACAACCGGCTTGCGCATCCAGAAAGTACGTTTCAAAAGTGAGGGAGACATCGTAGGAATCGAAAATTTCAAGGGAGCCCATTTCTGGCAACGAGAGATCGTATGCCGAGTGTACCGAAACTTACACCTCTATTGGACGCCCCAAAGACAACGCAGTTTCCTGTCCTCTCTTGCAGCCCATTCCTACTAAACTGTCATCTCGACCGGAGCGCAGCGAAGTGGAGAGACCTGCAGCTCCCTATCCCCGGCAAGCCCGCACGCACTTTCAGCCTCGAGGACATACACGTTGCCATCCACCCCACCATCCTGCAAACTAAACCACACCGAGGACACACCCATGCGCCTGCGCCACCTTCCCCTGCTCCTCTGCCTTCTTCTCCCAGTCTCCCGCGCCCACGCCGCCGAAACCCCCGCCGAGCACGCCGCCAACGTCTACGCCGCGCAGGAGCTCGCCGCTGCCCCACCCCACGGCAACCTGCCCGACTACTCCCTTTCGCCCGAAGACCTCGCCAAGTCCCACCACCTTAGCCGCATCCACGTCACCCTCCACTTCGTCGACGAGATTTGGGGCATCGTCTCGCTCCTGCTTCTGCTCGCCCTCGGCATCATTGCCTGGATGCGCGACACCGCCATCAAAGCCAGCGGCAACCGCTGGGCGCAGGGCTTCCTTTTCCTTCTCCTCTACCTCATCGTCGACACCCTCCTCGGCCTTCCCATCGGCCTCTACGAGCAGCACCTCTCCCGCGTCTACGGCCTCTCCGTGCAAAGCTGGCCCAGCTGGATCGGCGACGAGGCCAAAGCCTTCGGCATCGCCTGGATCATCGGCGGCCTGCTCGTCATGCTCCTCTTCTGGGTGATCCGCAAGTTTCCCAAACGCTGGTGGCTCGTCTTCTGGGGCTTCTCCATCCCCATCACGCTCTTCGGTGTCTTCGCCGTTCCGTACCTTTCGCCTATCTTCAACAAGTTCGAACCCCTCCAACTCCACCACCCCGAGCTCGTCGCGCAACTCGAGCAGGTCGTCGCTAAGGGCCACATGGACATCCCGCCCGATCGCATGTTCCTCATGAAGGCCAGCGAGAAGGTCACTACCATCAACGCCTACGTCACCGGCTTCGGCGCCTCCAAGCGCGTCGTCGTCTGGGACACCTCACTCACCAAGGGCACACCCGACGAAATCCTCTTCATCTTCGGCCACGAATCCGGTCATTACGTCCTCGGACACATCGTTCAAGGCATCATCTTGAGCATCGTCATTATGTTCGTCACCCTCTTCCTCGGCTACCGCTTCGTTCTCTGGGCCATTGCCCGCTTCGGCCCCGGCTGGCGCATTCCCGATCAGGCCGACTGGGCCGCGCTCGCTGTCCTCATGCTCGCCTTCTCACTCTTCAGCCTTGTCCTCGAACCCGTCAACAACGGCTTCAGCCGCCACGACGAGCACGCCGCCGATGTCTACGGCCAGGAAGCCATCCACGGCCTAGTCGCCGACCCACAAACCACCGTCAAAAACGCCTTCGACGTCCTCGGCCAATCTGGCTACGACGACCCCAACCCCAACCGCTTCTACGAATTCTGGACCTTCAGCCACCCCTCCATCGGTCGCCGCGCCGCCTTCGGCAAAGCCTACAACCCCTGGACTCCCGGAATGGAACCCAAATATTTCAAGAAGTGAAAACCCCGCATTTCTATTGACGCCCTGCCTACAAAAGGCGTCCAATATTTCCAGAAACAAGTTCTCCCTTGCGACTGGCATCTCAGGGGAGAAGGTTGAGAATAGAAACAAGTTCTCCCCTGCGAGTGGCATCGCAGAGGAGAAGGTTGAGAAAGATCAGCGCCGCAATAGCAGCACCAACCACATAGCCTTCGAGCACAGGGCAACCAGGATCTCTCCTGGAATCTGCACCGAAAGCTTACCAAAGCGAATCCTCACGGACCGCAAAGGCCTCACCTCCTTCTGTAGGAAATCGCCTCGGGGCAGCAACCCCGAGGCGTTTCGCTTTTCAGGGCGAAATCTTGCACTCAGTGTTGATTCCCTATGCGAGCCAGCCCACAGAAGTCCCGCCAGTATCACGCAAAACTGGCACCTCAACTGACACCTCAGCCGCTAAAACTCATGACACATTCCCATTCCGGGAAACTCCGCCATGAAGGATGAAAGCAACTCCCGCTGGCCCCAGCACCGGCCCAGCCTATTCGTTGACTGTTAGGAAAGATCCGCAACCTCGCTCTTCTTGCGCTTGCGGCTTGGCGCGGAAGGGGCCTTGGGCGTAGACCGCGAGCCCGCAATAAGGATATCCACGAGACGACGGGCGCTGGGCTCCCAGCCCGGAAGAGCGGTGGTGTGGAAGATCCCGACGAGCGCACGGACAAAGTCGTTAGGATCGGTGTCGGAGCGAAGATCACCGCTGGCGATAGCACCCTTCACCGAAGCCACGAATGCGGTGTGGATGAGCGAGCGCGAACCTTCGAGAAGACGCATGGAGCCGCCGGCAACGGTATCCATCGCGGGGATGATGAGCTTCTTCTCGGAAACGTGATCGATGAACAGAAGCATCCACGCGCGAAGCGCTTCAAGCGGCGGCATGGAAGCAGCAAAGCGTTCTTCGGCAGCCGACAGCTTTTCAACTTCATGACGGTAGACCGCCCCAATAAGGTCGTCGCGCGTTGGAAAGTGTCGGTACAACGTGGCATTGCCGATGCCCGAACGGCGCGCAATGTCGTCAAGGCTCGCAGCGGCGCCCTCGCGGGTGAAAACCTCTTTGGCGACCTCAAGGATGCGCTCGCGGTTGCGCTCCGCGTCAGCGCGGGGCTTGCGGGCGGGCAGAGGAGGCGCGAGCTTCTTTTTCCGCATAGCAAAAGTTTACAGAAAGTATTTTGCAACCGGGGAGCATCCCCGGTTATCTTTACTTATGCGGGGACTGTCCCCGCTTAAGAAGGCGCGGATCGGATGTCAATTCTGACGGGGCATCCAGGAGCTGCGCCACCAACAACAGGAGGAGTGGCCATGCGCGTATTCGTAACCGGAGCAACGGGATTTATTGGGACGGAATTGGTAAAGGAGCTGATAGAGGCAGGGCACAGCATACGTGGGCTTACGCGCAGCGATGCCGGCGTGGAGCAGTTGAAAGCAATGGGCGCGGAGGCGCATCGCGGCGACCTGCAGGACCTCGACAGCCTCCGCAGCGGAGCGACGGGGATGGACGCCGTAGTGAACCTTGCCTTCAACCATGACTTTTCGACCTTCGCGCAGAGCGCGGTGGATGAGATGAAGGCGATTGAGGCGTTGGGCTCGGCACTGGAGCCAGGCAAGCTGCTAGTGGTCACCTCCGGGATCGGTCTTATGGCTGGGGCGCCGGGCCATGTGAGGACGGAGAGCGATCCTCCGGCGGAGTCGACGGCGGTGCCGCGCCGACCGGAACACGCGGCGCAGGCTGTGGCCGCCAGGGGCGTACATGTGGCGGTCGTTCGTCTGCCGCAAGTCCACGACACACGTAAGCAGGGGCTGGTGACGAGGCTGATCGAAATGGCTCGGGCCAAAGGTGTTTCGGCATACGTGGGCGAGGGCGCGAACCGCTGGGCTGCTGCTCCGCTGAAGGATGTGAAGCACCTGTATCGGCTGACAGTCGAGAACACGGGTCCCGGCGTGACGACCTATCACGCGGTGCAGGAAGAAGGCGTGTCGTTGCGCGATATCGCGGAGGCCATCGGTAAGGGCCTGAACGTACCGGCAGCTTCGATCCAGGCTGAAAAATCGATCGAACACTTCGGCCCATTCTTCGGATACGTGGCGACGGTAGATATGCCGGCTTCGAGCGAGTGGACACAAAAGACCCTGAGATGGAACCCGACCGGCCCAGGGCTGATCGAAGACCTAACCAACATGAAGTACTGACAATCTCCACGATCACGCCGATCGACCAAAAGCGAGGCTCCAGATCATCGGGGCCTCGAAGCACTCGCCTTCTCTACGCTCTACCCTCTATCCTCTATCCTCTATCCTCTATCCTCTACACTCTCCTCATGAGCTGCCTCTTCTGCAAAATCGTCGCCGGCGAAATCCCCGTCACCCGCCTCTACGAAGACGAGCACACCCTCGCCTTCCCTGACATCAACCCCCAGGCCCCAACGCACATCCTCATCATCCCCAAGAACCACCTCGCCTCGCACGCCCACGCCACACAGGACGATGCCGCCGTCCTCGGCCAACTCCTCCACACCGCCGGCGAAGTCGCCCGCACCCAGAACCTCACCAACGGCTACCGCCTGGTCATCAACACCGGCCCCGACGGCGGCCAAACCGTCGACCACCTCCACATCCACCTACTCGGCGGCCGTCCCATGCACTGGCCTCCAGGATAGGCAGCCCGTTATGCCCAGAATGACTACAAGCGCGTTTTCTATGAGCAGGTCACTGATGTCAAGGGTTTGTTCTTTGTTTTTTCCTTCATAGGGCTTTTGTTGTTGTTCTGGCTTCGTTGCTCTCCACCGGGTTTCTATTCGCACTCTGGATGAGCTGTCTTGATGCAAGCTCGGTGCCGGTTGGGGTTCGAGAGGAGAGTCGATGCTGCCATTTATCGGTCGGCCTTGAAAAGACCAAAACGCGCACGCAGTCATCGGAACACGGTGTCGTCGCAACGGGTAAACAGGATCATCTTTAGGCCGCTTGTTCGTAGAACGGCACGTACGCTTCTTGGGTGCTCCAGAGGTGATGAAGCAACACGGCCAACTTGCGTGCTACTGCGACGACGGCCTTACTCTTGGCCTGCTTGCCACCTCGGGCGGCTAAGTGCAGACCCCACTGTCGCAGTGCCGAGTCTCGTCCGTGCGGTCGAAGGATATGGTTGGAGCACTCGATCAGCAGACTTCGGAGATAGGCGTTGCCGGCATGGGTGATGCCAAGCTGAGGATCATGGTCTCCGGACTGACTTCGACGGGGCCGTAGGCCAAGATAGCAACCGACATCACGACTTCGTCCAAACCGTTCCTTGCTACCCAGGGTCAGGACGAAGGTCAAGGCGGTGAGATGGCCGACACCATGAACCTTCAGCAGCGCCTGCGTCTCCGGAAACTCGGTCTGGCCGAGCTGCTGGATCTGCCGGTCGTACTGCTTGATCTTCACTGTCATCTCCGCGATCTGTTGGAGTACCGGACCGAGCGCCTGTGCCAGTCCAGGCGGCATAACAGCGAGGCTGCGCTTAGCGAAGCACGTTGTGGCGGAGGCAGGCATACGATAACCGCAGGCCTTCGTCAGACCACGAACGGCGTTCACCGCAGCCGTGCGCAGTCGCACTAGCAACGCTCGCGCACGGATCAGGGTGAGGGTCTCTTGCTGCTGGACAGTGCGGTGCGCGATCGGTCGCAAGATGTTCGGATCAAGCCGCGCATATCTTGCCAGCTTCTCAGCATCAACCTGGTCGCTCTTCCGGTCGCTATGCGAGATCGCCCGCAACTCGCGAACGTTCGCCACGATGACTTCGTGACCTAGTTCTTGCAACTGCTCGCTGATCCAGATCGAGTGTGTTCCGGACTCCATCGCAACCCGCGCTGGAGGAACATCTGTGAACCACTTCTCGATCGCCTTCGGGGTAGTTCGGAAGCGTCCCCGATCAACGACTTCTCCGTCTTCGTTGAGGGTGCAGTAGTGGCTCCAGACGTCGCCAAGGTCGATGCCGACCGTCATCTCAACCTTGGCCTGTCTGCGTGGGACTTCAGCGATGGGGTGCTGCGCTGGCTTCTTCATGGGAATAGTCTGCTCCTCCTTCGGAGGACCTGCTCATCCCATTTCTCTGGACCTACTTCCCTCTCTCAGCTATTAATTATGCGGTATTGCAGACGCCGCACCCTTTCGTTACCGGCCTGGACTGGATGCTGCTTCGCACGGGTGAGCCTCGTCAGGAAGGTATTGCCATACATTGACCGGTTTACCGCGTGGGTAGAACGTGAGCTTTTTGGTTCCGGCCTCGGTTTCGACGCTTACACTCGCCAACTTGTCAGGGTCGCTCACAACAGACCAGCCTCTAAGCGTCTGGCCGTTCCGCAAACCCGCCACGTAAGCTGGTCCCCCGTCCGTAACGCCTATCACCTCCGTTTTGACTCTGGAAGCATTCAGATCGAATCCTAGATCGTACGTCGGTTGGTCGACTGAAGTTGCCTGCTCACAAGCTCCCACCCAGGGTGCATGCGGCGGCGTAGGTACCCCGGCGTCTCTTGCCGCAGCCCTCGCCAGCAATTGATCGTCTTCAGCGGTAATGTAAGGCCTCACCGTGTCCAATATCCTCTGCTGTGTCAGCGGCTGCTTAGCAGCCCGCACCATATCGAACATCACGTCGTCTAGAGAATGCTTGCCGCCTGATTCTTCTCTGATGATTCCGTCAAGCCACAAAGCAATCACTCGCCCGCGTATATATGCGTTGGCGTTTGCATCGAAGCGCGCCAGATCGCGATTCAGAGACTTGACGTACGTGTCCCTAGACTCGGCGCCGGAGCGGTAAACCAACAAGTGGCCGTAGTAATCAGTAAACCCCTCATGGAACCACTCCGTCTCGCGGTCGGCGGTGCCGCTCATTGATCCCATCCGCTTGGCATTCCACTCATGAAAGGCCTCGTGTGCCAATTGCGGGAGCAAGGTGTTGAATGAGTCTTCCTTCGACAGATACATCCAAAACGCATGAGTGAATGCGCTTCCATCGCTGCTGCCTCTATCCTGATCGTAAGGCTTCAGGGTAACCAAGAAATACGGGAAATTATTGTCGTGCCAAAACGAACGTACGGTGCCGATGATCTCCTGGAGACTCTTGATCGCCTGTTCATCCGTAAAGCCCCATATACCCCTCACAGCCAACACCGCGGGTTTGCCGTTGATCTTAAATCGATCAATCCTGTAATCTCCAGCCGCGTAAAGCCCTTGGTCTATCTCTCGCCATGGGCCTAGTACAGACTGGCATTTCGTCTTCAGGCTCTCGCCCGCGGCACTTGCGCCGAAGCTTGTCGCCAGCGACCATCCGGGAGGGAGACCCTGCCAATCGAAGTTTGTCACGACATCCGCGGAGTCCGGCTGCTCCGGCTGAACTAACGCGTTGCTTCCAGTGAACTCTAGGTAAGTCGGAAGCAAAACAGGGTGAAACTGCTTGGGATATACCAGTGCTCCGCTCCAGTCCTTCGTCACATCGAAGGCCACGACAACGGGCCGTCCTGGACGCGCATGGAGGAGCTTGCTGGTCGCATCTTCACCGTCAGCTAGAGTTGCTCCCAGTGTGATCGGTCGGAGATTCGACACGGTGTGGAGCTGTTCTCCAGCCCAGTGCGAAGGAAGTTTCAGGAGCAGCTGACCGCTCGGTTCTGTCTGAGTCTCAAGAGTAACGTGCAGAATCAAGCCATATGGGGTGACCTCTGTGCGAAATCTGTAGGTGATTTCCCTATGCGCTCGATCGGGTGAGAATCGGCATTGCGCGCCGGCTAGCTTCGTGCAGCAAAGGAACGCGAGCACCAGGCACAAGGCGCGGCTAAAGATATCCATGCGACTCGTCACGACCGGTCCTGCACATCTGTTCCGTTGCGTCATGCAGATAGCCTCTTGTGTTCCTCTTGCTCTATGCCTGTTCGACCGATGGACGGATTGAGGCGGCTAAGGATAGTGCGCTGCCACCCAAAAGATCTAAAGAGATAAAGGGCATACCTCGCCTGAGTTATTTCCAGAGGATCAGTTCGGGGGCTTTTATCGAACCCAGACGGCCACCTCCTAGATCCCGATATGTCGACTTAAAAGCCATCTATCAATCAACCGCCCGTGCCACCCCGCAGTCGCGCTTCACCCAAGCATTAACCACTTAGTAACCCTTAAACCACCGCTTGAACCAGGTGTTAACCACCCTGGTTCACCCTCAAATCACCCCTTCTTCAGCGTCCCAAACACCAACTCCTTGAACTTCGCCGCATCCGCCGCCACGCACATATCCACGTTTCCCGGCGGAACCGGATGCCCCGAATAAATATCGTCGCCATACACCAGCTGTCCGCGCGTGTACTCGCCCTCCAGCTCCACCCGCACATACACCGACATAAATTTCTGCCCAATCGAAGGATCGATCGCCAGCGCCAGCGCCAGCGGGTCCGCGTTCACCGACCCCGCCGCCCCGCGGTACTTCGTCTCATACTGTCGCCGCAAATTGTTCGACTCGATAAAGAACCGGCTCCACTTGGTGTGGAACGTAGCCGCATGGTCGTAGTCCGCATCCACCAGGATCGAGTCGCGCCCGCTCGAATCCGCCGTCATCGTAATCTTCACGCCGGACGTCATCACCACATGCGCCGCTTCCGGATCGACCAGCACGTTATAGCTCGCCGCCATGGTTGGCACGGCATACTTTCCGCCCACAAAGAGTATCCCCTTCAGGTTCCGCGTAAATTCCGGATCGCGCAGCATCGCCATCGCCACGTTCGTCAGCCCACCCAGCGCCAGAATGGTCACCTCACCCGGTGCGCCGTTCACAATCCTCCGCATCGCGTCGACGGCGTGCTCGCTCTCCACCTTCTGCTTCACCTCCGGCACCTGCACGTCGCCCAGCCCATACTTCCCGTGGATGAACGTCGCCACCGGATACGGCCGGTTCAAAATCGGCTTCGCCATCCCCCGATACACCTTCACCTGCCCGCTCTTGCCCGCCAGGTCAACCATAAACAGCGCATTCCGCACCTGCTGGTCGTAGCCCTCCTGCCCCATGTTGCCGGGACACACCGTCACCGCCTCCACCACCAACTGCGGCGCGGCCATCGCCATCAGCAGCGCCAGCGCATCGTCATTGCCGGGGTCGGTATCCACAATCACCCGCCGAATCCCCTGGAGCTTCGGCTGCGTCTCCTCAATCCCCTTCGGCGGAATGATGGCCGGCACCGCCTGCCCCAACACCAAATCGCCACCGACAGCCATCGCCGCCCCACCCATCAACGCTCCCCGAATCATCTGCCGCCGCGAAATCCCACTCATCAACCAACCCTCCTCAAACTCGTACACTTTTGCCTTATTCACTATTTACTATTTCACTATTCACTCCCCCGCACCCACCCTCGCATCGCAACCCCTCCTATAAGCGTCCAATGTCTGTGAACCTTTACGGCCTGCTGATCTACGCCGCCCGCGCCTTCGCGGTCTTCGCCCTGATCTGGCTCGCCCTTCGTCTCTGGAGGCAATTCCGCATGGCTACCATCCGCAAAGAACCCATCCCCGCCCCGATCCGCGACGTCGTCGCCCCCGAGGCCGGCTACGACGCCGGCGAAACCCAAACCGCCGTCCTCGCCGGCGGCTGCTTCTGGGGCGCACAGTCCGTCTTCCAGCGCGTCAAGGGAGTCCTCAAGACCACTGTCGGCTACTCCGGCGGCGCCGAAGAAACCGCCAACTACCGCGAGGTCTGCGGCGAAGGCACCGGCCATGCCGAAGCCATCGAGATCGTCTTCGACCCCAGCAAAGTCACCTACGGCACCTTGCTCCGCATCTTCTTCTCCGTCTTCCACGACCCTACCCAGCTCAACCGCCAGGGGGCGGACGTCGGCACCAGCTATCGCTCGGCCATCTTCTACACAACTCCGGAGCAGCAGGAGGTTGCCGCCGCCTACATCGCGCAACTCGACGCCGCCCACATCTTCCCCAGGCCCATCGTCACCCAGCTGGTCCCTCTGGTCGCCTTCTACCGCGGCGAAGACTACCACCAGGACTACGCCATGAAGAACCCGCACAACCCCTACATTCAGGTTTGCGACATCCCCAAAATCGGCGCACTCGAGGTCCAGTTCCCGGAGCTCTTCACCGAATACACCCGCTAGCACTGGGTGCCACCTTCTCTCAGCCATCCAACGCCCTACGAAATGGCGTCCTAGCCTTTATCACGCTGTAACAACGAACGATCTAGCTAGGACGCCATTGCTGACTCGACCCGCTTCTCCGCTTCGCCTCGCCGCAGTCGCTTTCCTCGGCCTCGCAGTTTCGCACCTCCACGCCCAGGGCGCGGCCGCCGGACAAGTCATCGTCGACGCCCAGCAAGCCGCACAGAATGCCGCCGGCAAAGGTGCTTCTAACGCAGGCACCGCCGCCGGCGTCGGCTCCAAAGATACCCCCAGCAAGAGCAAGGACGACCAGAACCAGGACGGCCAGGGCAAGCCGCCTGCCGGCAACGATAAAACCTCTGCCTCCAAGCCCGCCTCCGCTGGCGAAGACGCCGCCAGCGCCCAGCCCCTTAAGCTCGGTCCGCTCGACCCCTCTACGCCTCCCACGGACGTTCCCCACACCCGCCCCGTCATCGGCGTTGCCATGGGCGGCGGCGCTGCGCTCGCCATGAGCGAAATCGGAACCCTTCAGTGGATGGAAGAGCACCACATCCCCGTCGACGTCATCGCCGGCACCAGCATGGGCTCCATCCTCGCCGCGCTCTACTCCACTGGGCACACACCCGAGGAGATGAAGCACATCCTCACCAACGACAACGTCAACCGCGTCTTCCGCATCGGTTCCGACTACGCCGCCCTCAACTACCGCCGCCGCGAAGACGATCGCGAAATCCCCTCCGGACTCTCCGTTGGCCTCAAGCACGGCGTCTCCCTCCGTAACTCCCTGCTCACCGACACCGGCCTCAATGAGCTTCTCGACCGCGAGTTCCTCCGCTACAACGACCAGACCGACTTCAACGACCTGCCCATCCCCTTCCGCTGCCAGGCCACGGACCTCAACGCCGCTAAGACCGTCACTTTCTCCCGCGGCTCGCTCCAGGACGCCGTCCGCGCTTCCGCCTCCATCCCCGGCGTCTTCCGCCCGTTCGAGCTCAACGGCCACGAATTCGTCGACGGTGCCATCCTCGAAAACCTGCCCACGCCAGACGTCATCGCCATGAAGGCCGACGTCGTCATCGCCATCAGCCTTCCACTCTCTCCCGTCGGCAAAGGCGATCTCGACTCCATTCTCGGCGTTCTTCAGCGCGCTTTCTCGGTCGGCATCGAAAGCAACGAAGCCCGCGACCGCAAACTTGCCAACGTCGTCATCATGCCCGACATCAACGGCTTCACCGCCAACGACTACCTCGCCACCGACAAGCTCGCCCTCCGCGGATACGCCGCAGCCGAAGCCCACAGGGACGAGCTGCTCAAGTACGCTGTCTCCGACGCCGACTGGGCCGCCTACCTCGAACATAAGAAGTCCAAAGAGCGCCCGCCCGCCGGCAACGTCCTGCAGGTCAAAGTCAAAGCGCCCAACGCAGGCGTAGCCGCCGTCACCCAAACCGTCTTCAACCCCCTCGTCGGCAAACCCGTCGATGTCAATCAGATCGAGAAGAAGCTCGCCATCATCCGCGCCGACGGCCGCTACGATGTCGACTACACCGTCGGCTACAACGGGGCGACTCCCCTGAACCTCAATACCGACCCCTATGCCTTCGCGAAGAAGAAGACCAGGCTCAAGGGTCCGCGGAGCATCACCACGCCGGTCACGCCCGCGAAAACGGACACAGCAGAGAAAGCGCCCACCACCGATACACCCGGTGTCTCCATGTCTCAAACCGCAGCCATCCCCGACGCCGCACCCGAAGACCCCATCATCCTCGTCTCGGTCAACGATAAGAAGACCGGCCCGCCGTTCCTCGATCTGGGCCTCGATATCGAAGCCCAGACCGGCGGCGACACCCGCGCCACCTTCGCCACCGTGCTCAACTGGCAGGACCTCGGCGGCTACGGCTCCGGCTTCCGCGCCAAGTTCGACATTGGCTACCTCACCAAGCTCGAAGGCGAGTACTACTGGAAGCCGCGTCCGCTCGGCCATTACTTCCTCGCCCCACGCGCCGACATCACCCGCCAGCCCTACTACATCTACCAGGGCAACTACCGCATCTCCGAGCGCCAATCGCAGTTCGCCGGCGCAGGCGCAGACGCCGGTTGGACCGACGGCAAGTTCCAGGAGCTGCGCCTCGGCTGGGACGATGAGGACGTTCAATGGACCACGACGACCGGCTCCGACGGCCTGCCGAATTACAGCGGCAACTCGCAAACAGCCCGCGCCCGCTACGTCTTCGACAACCAGGACCGCGCCCTCGTGCCGCGCTTCGGCGTCCGCGCCGTCCTCACCAGCGGCTATCTGTACGACACTCCAGACAGCCCATCCGCGCCACGCTTTACCGGCCAGTTCCAGGTAGCGGAAACCATCTCGAAGAAGAACACCTTCCTCGCCAACGCAGAAGGCGGCACACTCTTCAACCGCGACGTAGCCCAGCCCTTCCGCTTCACGCTCGGCGGCCCGCTGCGCCTAGCCGCAAGCTCCATCGACCAGTACCGCGGCACCGACTACTTCCTCGTCACACCCGGCTACCTGCGCCGCCTCGCAACCTTGCCCGCTCCGCTAGGCCAGTCCATCTATGTAGGCGGCACCTATGAGTTCGCCCAGATGCGCTCCCCCGACGCCCCCACCCTCAACCGCATGGACTTCTACGTAGGCCTCGTCGCCGAAACCCCCTTCGGCGTCATCACCCTCGCTCCCGCCTTCGGCGACCACGGCGAACGCAAGTTCGTCTTCACGCTAGGCAAGTTCTTCTAAGGCGAGACAGTAGTGAGTAGACGGTAGACAGGTAGGGCAAAGACAAAGACGGCGGCGATGGGGATGACTTCGCCGCCGTCTTTGTCTTACCTGTCTACTCCCTACTGTCTACTGTCTGCCTTACCGCCCCACCGCCAGCCTAGCCGCCAGCCGCTCCGGCAGCTTCGCCGCCCGGATCGCCGCCTGCGCCGCAGCCACGTCATAGGGAATTCGATAAAACGTGATCTGCTCCACGGCGTCGTCATAGATCGCAAACGCCGCGCGCCAGTCGCTGTCCCGCGGCTGTCCCACCGACCCCGGATTGATCAAGTGCCGCGTCCCCCCCGGCACATCGATCGTCACTTCTTCCACCGTATCGTGCTCTTCATACTGCGGACGCTCTTCTTCCCACTCCGCATCGCGCTGCGAAAAGCCGCCCTGCACATGCGTATGCCCGAAAAACGTAATCTCGGTCTCCATCCGCTGCAGCGGCGTCCACGCATCGCGCATCGACACAATGTAATGGTCCTCATGCAGCGGCGATCCATGCGCACACATCGCACGCTCCGTCGCCGGAACCGGTCCTTTGGGCATATCGCGCAGCCACTGCAAATTCTCCGGAGTCAGCGTCGCATGCGTCCAGGTAGCCGCTTCCGCCGCCACCGGATTGAACCCCTGCGAACTCGTCAGTCCGCAACAAACACGGTCATGATTGCCGCGCACATTCACCGCCGCCAGCGGACGGATGATGTCAATGACTTCATTCGGATTCGCGCCGTACCCCACCGTATCGCCAAGGTTCCATACCTGATCGACCGTCCCTGCCGCTGCGAGCACTGCCTCGAGAGCCTGAAGATTACCGTGAATGTCCGAAATGACTAACGCACGCATGAGCCGGTGGTCAGTCTATCCCATTCAACCAACATCCGTTTTGCGCTCTGCCCTGACGACAAGCTCGGGCAACGGCACTGTCGCCTTTCCGCCCTGTCGCCTTTCCGCCCTGTCGCCTTGTTTGTCATTCCCGAAGGGAATCTGCGTTTGCGTTTGCTTTTGCTCTTGCTCTTGCCTTCCGGATTAGCAGTGGGCTTTAGCCCACTGAACACGCCCATCCACAACAAGGGGCTTCAGCCCCGGGCTGTTGCTCTTGCTTTTCTTTCTATCATCCTCGAAGGGGATCTATTTCACCCTGCCCACCCATAACCTACACCGTCGCCAAAGGCCGATCCCGATCCGTCGTCATCGAAGGCGCACTCGCCAACAGCTTCCGCGTGTACTCATGCCGCGGATCGCCAAAGATCTGCGCCACCGAGCCCTGCTCCACAATCTCTCCATGCCGCATCACCGCCACGCGATCGGCCACCTGCGCCACCACCGCCAGGTCATGCGAAATAAACAGCATCGACAGATCATGCTCCACGCGCAGCGTCTTCAGCAACGCCAGAATCTGCGCCTGCACCGTCACATCCAGCGCCGTCGTCGGCTCATCGGCGATCAGCAGCCGAGGCTTGTTGATCAGCGCCATCGCAATCACCACGCGCTGCCGCTGCCCACCCGAAAACTGGTGCGGATAGTCCTCACACCGCCGCTCTGGATCGGGCAGTCCCACTTCACGCATCGCCTGCAGCACACGCTCCCGCACCTCACGCCGCCCCATCTTCGGAGCATGCGCCAGCAGCGCCTCGCCGATCTGCCGCGCCACCTTCATCACCGGATTCAGCGCCGTCATCGGCTCCTGAAAAATCATCGCCACGTCCTGCCCGCGCATACGCCTCATCTCGTGCTCCGGCAGCGTCAGCATCTCGGCTCCATCCAGCGCAATCGACCCCGTCACCTTCGCTGACTCCGGCAACAGCCGCATCATCGCCAAACTCGTCGCCGACTTTCCCGACCCCGACTCGCCCACCAGCCCCAGCGTCTCGCCCCGCCCTACCTCAAACGAAATCCCACGCACCGCTTCCTTGCCCGCGAACGCAATCCGCAGATCACGCACCTCCAGCAGCGCCGAACCCTCACCTTGCCGAACGAAACTCACACCCCGAGCATAGCGGATTCAACCGCCCTCCCACGACCCTGCTAGAGCCTGTCCCATAAACGCCTGGAACTTGTTTGATAAATGCTTCAGGAAGGAAACGTGTCATCCTGACCCCTGAGCTTGCCGAAGGGAACGATCTGCTGTTTGCTCAACGGGACAATCGCTGTCGGAGGTTTATGAACACGTTCCAAAGATCTGTCGATGAGTGCCTTGGCCTGTACGCGTCAAACGAGACGGTATGGCTCACCAGCGTAACTGAGGTAGGGCGGTTATCATGGCACTTGAATGACACTTCACAGGCCTCTAGCCAGAATCGGTATGATCGCTGTTCTCATCTGCCTGTTGGCTGGCAGTTGTGGCATTGCATACAACGCGCTGCTGATTCGCCACTATCGTGCGATTGCTGGAGTTCCAGGCAAGCTATACAACATTGGCGGCCATCCGATGCACCTGTACTGCACGGGAGAAGGCTCCCCAACGATCGTGCTAAGTTCAGGTTTGGGTGATGACTTCACGAGCTGGGCTCGGGTGCAGCCTGCGCTTTCACGGCAAACCAAAGTTTGCTCTTACGACCGCGCCGGTTTCGGCTGGAGCGAATCGCGTCCCGGCGTTCAGGATGCGAATACGATTGCCTCGGAACTCCACCAACTCATCGAGGCGGCCTCTGTCCAGAAGCCATTTGTGCTGGTGGGACACTCTATCTCAGGACTCTATCTGCGGTCTTACGCGGCGCACTATCCTGGCGACCTGGCCGGGCTCGTGTTCGTCGATGGAGCTACGCCGCTGCAGGACGACCGCGTTCCTAAGGAACTGGTAAAGATCCAAGAGGACCAGCGTCGTGAGATGCCGTGGCAGAAGTTGCTCATGATGCTGGGCTGGTATCGGCTACAAAGAGTTTGCACATCCATCCCTCCGGGCTTTGAAGCTTACAGCGCATGGATCAAGGCAGATTCGTGTATTCCATCTCAAATGGACGCAATAGAGAATGAACTCGATGCTGAGCGGGCTTCAGGAGAAGAAACGATCCATGCAGGACCCTTTGGCGATCTTCCCGTCCTGATTCTTTCGCGTGACCCAACGGTTCTTTCTTCTAACTGGCCCGCTTCTGTCGCGAAATCGAACTCCGGCGTCTGGAACCAGATGCAGGAGGAATCAAAGGCTCTGTCCACTCAGAGCATCCGCATCATCGCCAAAGGCAGCGACCACTACATCCAGAACGATAGGCCTGATCTGGTGATTCGGGAGATCACAGCGTTCGTAGCGATGATAAGAAACCATCAATCCTTTCCTCAGAATCAATCCACGACCGAGAAGTAGCCGCAGGGACATTGACACGATTCTTCGTAAAGTTCCCGGCAAACACCCAAGCAATCCGTCGTGGTACCAGCACAATTTGCTTATGCCAAATCGCCCATGAGCATTTCGAGGCTCCTCGCGCTGGGAACGGGCATTGGTGCGTACTCACTAGTCGAGGGTTCGACGGCGGCTAAGCGAGTAGTTGAGATACGGCTTCCGTAAGCATTGAACCTAATCAGGGCTTCAGCGACTCTGACGTGGAACAATAGAAGCATGGCAAAGAAGGCGAAACCATCAAAGCGTGACGCCGTCCTCGAGGCAATGCTCGACATTGTCGTGGAGCGTGGTTTCCATGACGCTCCCATGTCCCTGCTCGCCCAGCGCTCCGGAGCCAGCGCCGGTGTTATCTATCACTATTTCTCCAGCAAGGAAGAGATCATCCAGGCGCTCTACGAGCACATTCGCGGCCTGAAGCTGGAAGCTCTGCTCGCTGGCTTTTCCCCGGACGAGGAACCCCGCAAGACCTTCCTGCGCGGCTGTCTGAACGCCTACAACTTCTACCGGAAACATCAGCGCGAGATGCGGTTTTATGAGCAATATGAGCATGCCGGGTTCAACTGCAAGACACGAAGCAGTGAAGAAACCGCGCGCGTAAAGGCCTACGCCCGTCTGTTCTCCGGCAAGTCGAAGGGCGGCGTATTGAACGATTGGCCTGCGGAGGTCATTCAGGAATTGACCTTGAATACCATCAACCGCCTCGCCAGCCAGAGCAAGAAGCTCCCCGAATCTCTGCTATTGGAAATCGCCGAGAAGCTCTGGAATCTTGTTGCGATGAGCGAATAGAGCGAACGTTCGGTTTATTGTGTAGAATCGCTTCATGAAGAATGATTCGGTTCTCGTCACCGGCGGCTCAGGCTTTGTTGCCATTCATTGCATCGATCAGCTGCTCCGTGCGGGCTATCCGGTTCGCACCACGGTGCGCTCGCTCAAGCGTGAAGCGGATGTTCGAGCGATGTTGAAGACCGCGGGTACACCACGCCAGGAAGCCCTGACATTTTTCGAAGCCGACCTGATGCAGGACAAGGGATGGCCCGAAGCCATTGACGGATGCCGGTTTGTCCTCCACGTCGCCTCACCCTTTCCAGCATCACTGCCGAAGCACGAAGACGAGTTGATTATTCCGGCGCGTGAAGGCGCTCTTCGCGTTCTCCGCGCCGCCCGCGACGCAGGTGTGCAGAGAGTTGTTCAGACCTCTTCCTTTGCCGCCGTTGGATATGGCCACAAGCCCCAAGCGGCTCCGTTCGACGAGACCATGTGGACAAACGTTGACGGTGCAGGTGTCAGCGCCTATGCGAAGTCCAAGACACTTGCGGAGCGTGCTGCCTGGGACTTTATCGCGCGCGAAGGGAGACACCTCGAATTGTCCGTGGTCAATCCTGTCGGCATCTTCGGTCCTACCTTTGGCCCTGACTACTCAACCTCGATTCTCATCGTGCAGAAGCTGCTTGATGGGGAAGTTCCCGCCTGTCCTCGTATCAGCTTCGGAGCGGTGGATGTTCGCGATGTAGCTGACATGCACCTCCGAGCAATGACAAACCCTGCCGCAAACGGAGAACGCTTCCTCGCCACAGCCGGAGAGTTCATCTCGCTGCTCGACGTTGGCTCAATTCTCAAGAAGAATATGGGTTCGATTGCAAAGCGTGTTCCCACTCGGGAGATGCCGGACTGGATTGTGCGTTTTCTGGCTCTCTTCATCGCGGACATGAAAGCAATCTCGCCAGAGTTGGGCATCAAAAAGAACGCGTCGAACGAGAAGGCTAAGCGCATTTTGGGCTGGACCCCGAGGTCAAATGAGGAAGCCATCACAGCAAGCGGCACAAGCCTCGCTCAGTTGGGCCTCCTAAAAGGGTAGGTAGGCAGAGACGCATTTCTTGGATATGGAATGACGCAAAATCGCCAATGCACTCAACGACGAGCGATGAGTACCGATGTATATCCAAGGCGACGGCGGCACATTGCGCTGGATGGCGGCATGTCGATTTATCCAGCATTTGCCGCGCAGCAGAGCATGGAAAGGACGACTGGATGGATGTCTTCTCGCACCCGTCCAACTCGAACCATCTCCACCGCAAGAGCTTGTAACGGAGTCTGAGCTCCAGGCGTAATGCATGTCCGGTCAACTCTCGTCAGACTGGACCGGCCTGCGCCGTTTCACGACTGGCCGCTCTGCTTCCACGCATTGGTCGGAGACTTCCACCGGGCTGGCCATTTTACCCGCGGCCGCACGAGAAAACGTCCGCCACAGACGGTTCACGTCCACCGGCTTTCCAGCCCGAACTTCACGCTCGACCGCAACGTGCATCGCCGAAAGGAGTTCGTCGCGTAACTCATGAAAAAGCTTGCTTATATAAATGGAAGGCACTGGTATCTAAGGCTAACAGCCTATCCAGGCTGTCCATCGCCAGGGGACTGACAAAGCTCATACCGTCCAAGTCGGACCATCTCTACCGCAGGGGTCTGTAACGGATGTCTGAGCTCCATAACGTAATGCATGTCTCGGTACGCTCACCCTGCCGAAAATTACGAAGGCGCTTACCGTGCCACCTTGAACGTTCGCCACGCGCTGATCTTCGTCGCGCCATCCGCACCCACGCTCCACACCCGCCATCGATACGTCGCCTCGCGACTCGCAAACTGCGCCGTCACGCGTGTCCTTAGCTTCGCTCCACGGTCCGGCACCAGGAACAGCCGCGAATCCGACCACCCCTGACCGGTATTGCCCTGCCACTCCACCACCTCCAGCCGCGACCCTCCACCGTTGTCCCACCAAAGCTCCGGTGCCGGATGCTGCTGCTCGCCATCTCTTGGAGACGCCAGCGATACGCCGGCCAGCGCTCCGGCATCCGCTCCGCAAAGCGTGTCCGTGCATTTGTCCACCAGCGCCTCACGCTGTGTCTGCGACTCCACTGCCGGCAGGTTCAACGACACATGCAGCACGCGCCACTTGCCGTCATCACCCTTGCGCAGCACCACCAGCGGATGCGCCACGCCAAACACGCCAGCCGATCCCACCAACACCCGCAAACTCACCGCCGCCAGCCTGCCCGCGGTCGAAGCCCGCATCAGCTCCACATGCGCCAGATCTTCACTCAAAACCCGATTGCCGCTCGAAGTCAAAATCGACCGGCCCAGGTTCGGCGGAAACGGAGCCATCAGCGGATCAGCATCCTCGCCCACGCTGCTTCCCTGCATCAGCCGCTGCATCGCCACCACCGCCACGCTCGCCGCCGCCTTCTCATCCGGCTGGAGTCCGGCCTCCACGCAACCCGGGCACTCCTCGTACGGTTCACCCATCCACAGCGCAAACGCTACCGCCGTGCGCACATGCGGCGCCGCACTCAGCACCACAAACTGATGGTCAAACGTCTGTCCGTCGGTCACGCCATCGTCCATAAACCGCGCCGGTGACAGCGCTCCCATCGCCAATCCATTCGGGAAGCCCTCTTGCGGCAAATTCCCCACCAACACATCCGGATACAGTGAGGTCCCTGTCGCCGCCCGAAGATCTTGGGCCAATCTGTCCAGGGACACATCCTCGTAGGTCACCGCAAGCTCCGGCAACGCGTCGGCAATCTGCGAACGCAGCTCCTGCAACAACGGACTCGCCCCGACAACTCGCGCCGCGGCCTTCGCCTTATCCGCATCGGTAGCCGTCGCCGACTCACCAAAGCTGGCAGCCGATTGCCCATAACTTCCCGCAGTCTGACCGTAGCTCCCAGAGGTCTGTCCGAAACCGCCCGCATTCTGCCCCAGCGAACTCGCGGTCTGCCCATGGCTACTCGCCGTCGTGCCGTAACTACTCGAAGTCTGACCAAAACTCCCCGAGGTCTGCTCCGTATACCCAGAGCCCGTAGCCGTATTCGCACTGGGGTCAGCCCGCGGAATATTCGGCGAACTCGGCGCACTGATCGTCGGGCTGCTGGCATCCACGCCATAGCTTCCAGCCGTCTGCCCATAACTACCGGCCGTCTGGCCCAGCGTGCCAGGCGTGGCTTCGTGATATCCCGGATCGGGCGCGCGATAGACCTGCGCACCTTGTACCTTCGGAATCTTTGGAGCAGCCAGGCCCACCACCCAGATCACCAGCGGCCCCTGCCGCAGCGATTCCAGCACATTGACCGCGCCAGGCGTCTCGGACTCGTCCTGTTGCGCCACGGCCCCGGATACGCCGCAAAACACCACCAGAGCCGCAAGCATCAGGCCGCGCCGCCAACGTCCGCACACTCGGCCAATCACTCGTCGCCCACTCACCAGCGCGCGCTCCTGCCAGCAGTCTATTCTCGCAGCCTAGCCGATTGGACGTGCCACTCGCTCAAACGTTCCCGCCACCAACGCAGAAACGCGTCGATCTTTCACCACGCTCATCCAATCCCCATGAGCACCACGCGCCCGCTTCGTCTTTCGGTTCTCGACCAATCGCCCGTTCCCGACGGTTTCACACCGTCCGACGCACTCAACAACTCGCTTTCGCTCGCACAGCACGTTGACAACCTCGGCTACACGCGCCTCTGGTACTCCGAGCACCACTCGATGAACCTGCTGGCTTGTACAGCACCCGAAATCCTGATCGGCCGCGCAGCTGCTGCGACGAACAACATCCGCGTAGGTTCGGGCGGCATCATGCTTCCGCACTATGCTCCGCTTAAGGTGGCTGAGGTCTTTCGTACGCTGCATGCGATGTTTCCCAACCGCATCGACCTTGGACTGGGGCGTGCGCCGGGGGGTGGGCAGTTGGAGGCTTATGCTCTGCGGCGTGATCGCAAGGCTGCGCAACGGGATGATTTTCCTGAGCAACTTGCTGAATTGACAGCGTTTCTGCATCCGGAGCGGTTTCCGGCGGATCATCCTTTTCGGAAGATTAACGTGATGCCATCGGCCCCTGGCGCACCCGCCATGTGGCTGCTTGGATCGTCTTCGTGGTCTTCGGTAACTGCTGCAAGAGAAGGGCTTCCGTATGCTTTTGCGCACTTCTTTTCGCCGATCGCAACGCGGCAGGCGATTGAGTATTATCAGCAGAATTTCACGCCCTCGCCAGAGCAGAAATCGCCGGAAGCTACTCTAGCGATTGGGGTTATCTGCGCGCCAACGCAGGAAGAAGCGGAGTATCTGCACTCGTCTGTGCGGCTGTTGCAGCGGCGTATTCGCATGGACGATCGGCGTCCTGTGGCCGCGCCGGAAGAGGCTTTGCGGGAGCTAAGTGCTTTGCCTACAGCGCCGAATCCGCTGATCTCGTTTACGGCAGGAAGCTATGATGCACCGGAAGAAGGGGAATGGCCGCGTTATGTGGTGGGGACGCCGGAGAAGGTGGCTGTGCAGTTGCGGTCTATCGCTGGGGCGCTCCAGCTGAACGAGCTTATTATCAACACGATAACGCACTCGCATGAGGCGCGGTTGCGGAGTTATTCGCTTCTGGCTGAGGTGATGGGGCTGGTTTCCGCGGCCTGATTTTAGAAGTTTTTTAGGGTGCGAATTTATGGAGGCTTGTGGAGGGTTTGTGGTGACTTTTGCGTTTTGTGGTGTCCAGCAAACTTGACATACCTTTGGGCGGGCAAGGGTGACGAAAGTCGGTAGTCCGGTGGGCCGGACTTGTGGGCTAGAAGCGAATTAACCTCCGCTTCACATTCAAAATCTATCTTGGTGGCTCAATCGCTTTCCATCCTATCCATCCAGGAATGTCCCATGCTAACGGCGTCTCCCCGTAGATTTGTCCTGTCCGTGTTCGTTTGCCTGTCAACTCTGATCGTCACACTACGAGGAGCGGCGCAGGCGCCTTACTTTACTCCCGGCAATCTGGTGGTTGTGGTGGAGGGATGCGGCGTGCAGGGAGGGACTTGCACTGTGACCAATGGCACGGGGACGGGGAGCGGCAACAGTTCCGCGGGCGGGTATGGCGATAACCAAGCTGCGCCAATGACGCTCTTCCAATACGCGCCCACGGCGACTGTGAGCGCAACGTATGTGAATGCGCTGGTGCTGCCGCAGAACGCTTCGGGCGGGAATCTTCCGTTCTCGGGTGAGTATGGGTCTTCTTCGGAAGGCGGCATTCAGCTTTCGGGAGCGGGACAGTATTTGACGGTGATGGGGTACGGCATCACCGCGGCGACGTTCGATGCGAACTCCATGAGCTATGGGGCGGCACCTTCCGGTGCGCTGGCGCAGTCGGGGTCGTTGACCGGGCAGAGCTATACGCCGATTCCGCGCGTGGTTGCGCTGATCGATGCAAACGGAAACGTGAACACGAGCAGCGCGATCTATAACGTGTTCAATACCAACAATCCGCGCAGCATCTATACGCTGGACGGGTTGAATGCGTACCTCTCCGGGCAGGGATCGGGCGCCGACGCTACGGGCGGCGTGTTCTATACACCGCTGGGCGTGACCAACAATACACCGACGCCTATCACCGGATTGGATACGACCTCGAACACGATCGCGCAGGATACGAGGATGGTGCAGATCTATAACGGGACGCTGTATGTTTCGGTGGACAGCCGGGAAGGATCGGGGTCGAACCGGTCGTTCGTAGGGACGCTTGGAACTCCGCCGGCTACCAGTCTGTACGCCTCCGGCGCGGGCCCGACACAGTTGAGCAGCGAGAACAATGCGTCCACTCCTGCTGCCGTTACCAGCACAGGCAAGCTCACATTGACGGCGAGTGAGGCCAACAACGTCAATAGCGCCGGACTAGGGATCAACCTGAGCCCGTCCTCCTACTTCTTTGCCAATGCCTACACCATGTATGTGGCCGATACGGGATCGCCGAAGCAGACTTCCGCAGCGAGCCCGCTGGGCGCAGGCGGTCTACAAAAGTGGGTGAACACGAAGACCGATGGCACCGGCACATGGAAGCTGGTCTATACGCTTTCGACGGGACTGAACCTGGTGGCAAATACGTCGGCCGCGGGTGCTACAGGGCTGTACAGCCTGGCCGGCGTAGTCTCCGGCAGCAACGTTTACCTCTACACAGTGAATTACAACATTGGCGATCTCGATCCGACGTATCTTTACGGGATCACAGATACGCTGGCGGCCACGACCAATCCGGGGAATTCGTTTGTAAAGCTGGCGACGGCGCCGCTGGACTCGAATTTTAAAGGCGTGTCCTTTGCGCCTGCCTATCCTGCCGGAAGCGCAACGATTACGACTGTGCCTTCGGGGCTTTCCGTGACGACCGCGGGAACCGGGTGCCTTCCTGGAACGTACGTTACGCCGGTGACGCTGGTATGGACACCGGGAAGCACCTGCACCCTGACCACGACGACGCCACAGAGCACCGGCACAACACCGTACGTGTTCAGCCAATGGCAGGACGGTACAACGAGCAAAACCGACACCGTTATCGCACCAACAACTTCGGCCACGTATACCGCAACTTTCACGAACACGTATCAGCCGGTCGGAGTGCTAGAAAAAGCTGTCGACAACTCGACCACGAGCGCAACCGTGAAGCTAGGGGACCCTCTCCTGGTATCGGGGTGGGCCGCCGATCCGGTCGACGGCGCTCCTTTGAGCAACGTGAAGGTGTCTGTGGACGGAACGGTGTTTGGAACGCCGACGCTGGGCATTTCGCGGCCTGATGTGGCGACGGCTTATAACAATCCTGCTTATACGAATTCGGGTTATCAACTCGTGGGATCGACGAACGGGCTGGCGCTGGGAACGCATGCGGTGACAGTGGTGGCGGTGGATTCGACTGCGCGTACAACGACGTTTGGGCCGCTGACGATCGATGTGGTGGCTACGCCTGTGGTGACGGTGAGCTCGAGCTCGATTGTGTATGGCACGGCCTCGACGACGTTGAGCGCAACCGTGGCGTACACCGGACCGACGGCTCCGGCGGTTGGGTTGAGCTTTACGGTTAACGGAAGCACGACGGGCGTGGGCGTGGTGACATGCACGGGAACGACGTCTCCGGTGACATGCATGGCGACGTATGCTTCCGCAACGCTGGCACTGGGAGCAAACACTGTTGCCGCGACTGAAGCTGCGACCACCAGCTATGCCCCGGCGACCGGGACCGGGACGCTGACCGTGACGGCGGCGACAGACTTCACGTTCGCGAACTCGGGCACGACCACGCAGACGGTGGCGCGAGGGAGCAGCACGAGTTTTGCGTTCGCGTTGGGACTGGTTTCGGCGAGCTATCCGAGCGCGGTGACGTTCAGCCAGACGGGATTGCCAGCAGGAGCTACGGCGGTATTTTCGCCGGCGTCTGTTGCGGTGGCGGGAGGAGCGCAGACGGTGACGATGACCGTGCAGACGGCTACTGTGGTCGCGGCGAATACAGAGCCGGTATCGCCGTGGATGCGGGGTTCGGAAGGGCTCTTTGTAGCCTGCCTGATTCCGCTGTGCTTCCGGCGGAAGCTGCGATCCAGCGTGGTGCGGTTGCTGATGGTGGCGCTGTTTGCGTGCGCGAGCCTGGGGATGGTTGCAGGGCTAACGGGCTGTAGCGGAGGATCGCTGGTGTTCGCTCCCGGGACTTATCCGGTGACTGTGACGGCTACGAGCGGAACGGTGAAGCATACCGCGACGGTAACGCTGAACCTGCAGTGAGCGGCGGCATTGCCGTGGATGGCAATGGCATCCACGGCGGGCTCATTTGCTTCCGAATTGACCGGTACTTTGCGTCCACCCGTGGCATATGCGCCTGCGGGAACCCGACCGTTCGCTCAGACGTATGATCTTCACAAGGAGCACTACGCCTATGCCCCGCATCGATCAGTTCCGTATCGGTTTGCTCGCGGCCCTTCTTGTCTTCTTGTCCGGCCCGTACGTTCACGCGCAGACGCCGATCGTGGAAGAACCGAACTATACGCCCACGCTCACTTTTGACGTCGCCACCATTCGCCTTGCACCGCCGCCGGACGCTCATTTCCATGTATCTGTCTCGAGCCCGCCGCACTCCAGCCGTTTCGAAGCGACGAACCTTCCTATGAAGGCGCTGCTTCAGATTGCGTATGGCTTCGATGCCCCGGTTGTCGGCGCACCGGACTGGGTGGCGAACACGTTTTACAACATCCAGGCCCGCTCGGATGAAGAGGCAGACGCCAGGCTAGCGAAGCTCACCACGAATGAGGTGCGGTTGGAGAAGCGGAATGCGATTCGCGTGTTGTTGACCGAACGCCTGGGTCTGAAGACGCATCTTGAAACTCGCAATACGTCCGTCTACAACCTCGTTGTGAGCAAAGGCGGCTTGAAGATGCAGGTCGTGCCTCCGCCACCTCCGCCGCCCGATGGCGAAGCGCCGGCCGCGCCTCCACCTGCCGATGTTCAGGCGCATGGATCGCAGCATGGCCTTGAGTTCGTGGGATCGAATGCACCGATGCGGGCCATCACCGGCGCTCTAAGCTCGATGATCGAGGCGCCCGTCGTCGATAAGACGGGACTCAATGGAACTTACAATTACACGCTTCAGTTTGGCCGCGAGTGGTCGGCGAACGATCCTAACGGCTGGCCCGAGATCTTCACCGCGGTACAGGAGCAGCTTGGCTTGAAGCTCGAAGCTGTACACGAGTCCGTGCCGAATCTTGTGGTCGACCACATCACGAAGCCTACGGAAAACTGATACGGCTTACTTCCCGTTGCTGAAGCGGTACGAGAGCGAGCCGCCAATCCACGAGACCATACGGATGCCCACAGCGCGCTCTATCGTGCCGCAATCGAAGTCGTTGGCAACGCCATCGATGCCTGCCGCGCAAGATGGCGGTGTGTCTCCAGCCTGCCAGCCCGGAGCAAAGGTTTCGGTAGTCTGGCCAGTGTAGCCACGCGCGATCATTCCATCGAGTCCTAGTTGCAGGCGACCTTCGAGAAACGGGCGCACGAGGGCTATCCGGGTTTCCCCGACCGGAATAGCCTCATACTGCGCCGGATGCTGGGCGTTGCCGACGTCGAGCAGCTTGTGGCCGACGTACTCATATTCGGCGCGCGCGCGAACTCCAAAGGGAAGGCGATCCAGTGTGGCAAGCGCGTCGAAGATGGTGCGGGGAGCTTCGGCGGTGGGCAGGCCCGTGTCGTCGTCGCGAGCGTCGGCCTTGGAGAAGATGGTTTGAACCATGCCGAAGCTGAACCGATGACGCACGCTGGCAGTCAGATACTTCAAGGTGCCGGGGCCTTCGTCATCCGCGAGGCCGGTATCGGGATCGATCTTGGCAAGCGTCGCAGTGGTGGTCGTGCGCCCGAGAGTGAAACGCACGTCGGTGCCGCGTGCCTCTTTTTCAAGCACGAGTTGCTCGGAGTGAGAGCGCTCGAAGGGAGACGCCAAGGAAGAGATGCCTGTGCCGGTGCTGCCGGCAGCCGCGATCCGCGGGTCTTCGGTGAAGAACGCCTGTCCCATACTGAAGGAAGCCGAAGGCAGCCATCTCGCTGGCCCTGATCCTGGCGTCCAGCTCAGCGTCGCCTTGGGGCTTTCGAAGCCTCGCCACAGGTCGAACGATTGCTCCGGCTTGAGCATGTCGGTATTGCTGATCTCGACCTGCTCGTGACGAAGGCCGCCATAAAGGTGGACGTGCGGTCCGAGATCGGCGTGGATCGCCACGAATGGGGCGAGCTCGCGGATGGTGATGTTGTTCGCCAGCACCTTCACAAACGGGCCATAGACCTTCGGATCGGCCGAGAGGAAGTGGTCGAGGTTGTCGCGGTGGATATCGTCCTCGTTGTCATCGAGACCGCCAAGGAGCTCCAACCACGGAGTCAAGCGATGAGAGTCGCGCACCTGGCCGCCTTCTATGGTGCGGAACTCACTTTGGCGGATGAGGCCTTCGCCGAAGTTGGAGAAGAGCGCGAGATTGTAGGTGCGGAAGAACGCCGAGCTAGAGATCGCATCGGCATGGCCGGCGCGCCAGTTATCGTTCCCCGCGAGAATGCCAGTGTGGGTCTGGTCCATCTGGCGCGGGTCGATGGTGTCGTTCAACAGTAGACCATCGCCCACAGGAACGAGATTGCCTTCATGCGACGTACCGTAATAGCCGAGGCTCAGCAACGTGATCTCATGCGAAGCAGTGTCCAACACACGCGAGGCGTTCCACTTGTACTGTTGCCGATGTTCCAGCGCGCGCAGCAGACCATTGCCGTAATTGGCTTCAATAGCAAGCCATGCTTTCTTATCGGGATTGGAGGGCGCAAGGCCAGCGGTCACGTCGAGGTCCCGATAGTCGCCCGTGATTGTGACGAAGCGGCGGAGTTGTGGGCGCAGGCTGTAGGTCGCGGCCAGGTTCAGAGCGTGGTTGCCTTCAAGAACGTTGAAGGCTCCGCCGTCGGTCTGCACGCTGCCTAAGGCAGAGGAAATATAGATGTTGGGGTCGGCATAGCCGTTGCCGTGGGCGTTTGCCGAGAGGTTGTTCGACGCCAGGTAGTCGCCTACCGCGATGTACTGAGCGATGGGCTCGCCGTGGTCGCCCGCCACGCCAGGAAGGAAGTATTGTGGAGCCTTGATCCCACCGGAAGCCGTTTCAATGGGCATGCCTGGAATCGATATAGGAGCGCCCGGCCTGCCGGGGTTCGCGTCGAGCAGCTCTTCGCGCACCATGACCTTTTGTGATGGGTCCGGGTTATCGAGGTCTATGGTCCCTACGCTACTCGAGACGACGATCTCTTGATTGTCGGAGGCCACGCGTTCCAGCCGCAGCGTAAGGTCAAGGCCCACATTGCTGAGAACGATATGCCGTGTGAGGGCGGCGAATCCTGCAGCTTCGATACGAACGATGTAGTCCGCTGCGGGGGGAAGCTGCAAGGCGAACCGTCCCGTGGCGTTGGTCCTGGTCGAAAACTGTTTGCCGGGGCCGAGATCGAACGTTACATCTGCAGCGGGGAGCGGAAGTTGCGTCGGATCCAGAACTGTGCCGGAAACCAGAACCTTGCCGGGACGTGATTGCGCAGAGAGTGGAACGGAGGCGAGGACTGAGATAGCGAAAAAGATAGACGTAATGGCGTACTTGGTGCGAATAGTATTCCCATTCCACGGAAGATAACCGCCCGGTTGATCCGCACGGTCACTACCAGTTTACGTTCGCTGGTTAGCGCTCGATTTTTCCCTCGCGGGCGTTTTCATCGCGTGGTCTCCTTGCCGCGTCGCTGCTCGCTTGCCTTGATGATTTCGGTCAGATCTACAATTGGTCGTATCTCAATCGGTCCGAGGCCATACTTCGACAATCCTGGAAGTTGTGAGACAAGCTGCATGGCGTGATTGAGGTCTCGCGCCTCAAGGATTTGAAGGCCGCCGACCTGTTCCTTGGTTTCCGCGTAAGGGCCGTCGGTGGTTGCGACCTTGCCGTCTTTCCAGTGCAGGGTGACTGCGGTTTCCGGAGAGTGAAGAGGGACTTCGGCAAGGAGATTTCCGTTGGCGCGGAGGTGGTCGTTGTGCGCAAAGCAGTCGTCGAACACGGCGTTTCGCTCGTCTTCGGTCATGCTTTCGAATTTTCCGGGCGCGAGGTATCCCAAGCAGAGGTATTTCATAAGGTCCTCCTTGTTCTGTGCGGGGCAGAGAGTCGTAGCTCATCTTTCTTACGGCTTGACCCGCGAAGGGTGAGGGGTGCCACCTGACAGGCTGCTGTAGGGGATCTCGCGCACCTCGCCCCGCGATTGGGGATTGAAGGCAGCCTTGCGGGCCCATGCCAGCGCCTCGTCCATGTCCGCGGCTTCCAGTATCCAGAAGCCGCCGATGTGCTCCTTGGTTTCCAGATACGGGCCGTCGGTGATGAGCACCTCGCCATTGGCTTGTCCGCGCACTGACTTTGCCTGGCTGGCCGGGCTGAGGCCGCAGGCCATGAGCCTGGCGCCGGCAGCTTCCAACTCGTCGTTGAGATCGTTGATGGCGCGTACCGCCGCTTCGGTCACGGTGGAGGGGTCGAAGTTGTCGGGGAGGTAATTCACAAGCAAATACTGCGGCATGATTTTCTCCTTTATCGTGTAACGGTCGTCGGACAGGCCGGATGTAAGGGCGACTATTTGTTGGCGGTCTGATTTGGCAGCTCAGCCCGTTTGGCTACTTTGTACTTGATTTCCTCGTCGGACAGGATGGGGGCGAATTCTTCCATCTCAAAGACCTGGCGGATTTCGATTTCGGAGTCGACGTTGTGGGGGTTGGGGCAGCGCTTGACCCACTCGATGGCCTCTTCGAGGGACTTGACCTGCCAGAGCCAGAAGCCGGCGATGAGCTCCTTGGCCTCGGTGAAGGGGCCGTCGACGACGGTGCGAGAGCTGCCGGAGAACTTGACGCGTGCGCCTTTGGAGCTGGGATGGAGACCGTCCATGGCGAGCACGATGCCGGCCTTGATGAGCTCTTCGTTGAACTTGCCCATCTCGGCCATGAGTTTTGGATCGGGGAGGGCGCCTTCTTTTTCTGACTCTGGGGTGGATTTGACGATGACCATGAATCGCATGGGGGAATCTCCTTTGGGATGGGTGATGGGTTTGGTAGCTTGCTTCGGGTTTCGCTGTTGGTCGACTATCTGCTTTCACGACATAGTCGAACGGCAGGACCGGAATTCGACAATCGTCCGGAATTTATTTTTCGTTTAGCTGCCGAATGCGGTCCCGCAGGAATTGCCGCTCCGGTTCCTGTTGGGTCAGGGCCAGAGCTTTCTCATACGAGGACCGGGCCTCAGATGTCCTGCCGAGCCTGCGGCACATATCGGCACGGGCCGAATGTGCCAGGTAATACTTTGCCAATTCGCCCTGGGCGAGTATCTCGTCGATATGCGCGAGGCCGGCCTCTGGACCATCGCGCATGGCGATGGCTACGGCACGATTGAGCTGTACGACCGGCGAAGGTTGAATTCGCAGCAATTGCTCGTAGAGCGCAACAATTTGTTGCCAGTCGGTGAGAGCGACCGATTCCGCCTGGGCGTGGACGGCGGCGATTGCTGCCTGCAGCGTGTAGGAGCCGAAGCGGCGGGAGTTCAGGGCTTTCTCCAGCAAGGCCACACCCTCTGCGATCTGCTCCCGGTTCCAGAGGCTGCGGTTTTGGTTTTCCAGCAGGATCAGCTCTCCGGTGGGCGAGGATCTGGCGGCGCGGCGGGATTCCTGCAGCAACATGAGGGAGAGCAAACCGAGGACTTCCGGCTCGGGCAGGAGTTCGTTCAGCAGGCGGCCCAGGCGAATCGCTTCGGCGGTTAGCGCGGCCCGCGTTACCTCCGCTCCGGCCGCAGCGGAGTAGCCCTCGTTAAAGACAAGGTAGATGACCTGGAGCACGGCGGCCAGCCGCTGTGGCAGTTCGTGCGACGAGGGCACCTCATAGGGAATCGGTGTGTCTCGAATTTTTGTCTTGGCGCGGACGATTCGTTGCGCGAGTGTTGCGGGCGAAACGAGGAACGCACGGGCGATCTCCTCGGTGGTGAGGCCGCATACTTCGCGCAGCGTGAGGGCTAATTGTGCTTCCGGCGGAAGAGCGGGATGGCAGCAGGTAAAGATGAGGCGGAGGCGGTCGTCTTCAATCTCCTCATCCTCGTGCAGTGCCTGGTGGGGGCGCGCATCAGGGTAGAGGTCGAGATCTTTCTGGGCATTGTCGAAGCGCGCCCGGCGGCGCATTCCGTCGATCGCCTTAAAGCGCGCGGTGGAGATGAGCCAGGGGCGCGGGTTCTCCGGTACGCCGGTTTGAGGCCATATGTCCAGAGCCGCGGCGAAGGCTTCGTGCATGGCCTCTTCGGCGACATCGAGGTCCCCGAGCAGGCGCACGAGCGTGGCGAGAATCCTGCCGGACTCGGACCGGTAGAGCGTCTCTATGGTTCTGCCGAGTGCTTCGGGAACATTCTGCGGCATGCAGGTCAAGCTAACAAACGAATGTTGTCCACACAACTGCGCAAAAAGCCGGCGATAGTGCGAGAGCTCCTGGATCACGAAGCTCTTCGCACTATCGCCTATGGTTAGGAGCGACTATTAGCTGTTGCTGCCGGTGATTCCCTTGTTGACGACGATGGTGACGACCACGCGGCGGTTTTCAGCCTGGGCGCTGCGGGTGTGTTCGGTTGCGACCTGGTTGGTGGTTCCCATGGCCGCAGGAGCGAGGATGCGGGTCATGGGGACGGCGCCGGTTTGTTGGATGATGGCGAGGACGGCGTCAGCGCGTTCCTGGCTCAACCTTTGGTTGAGCGTGGCTGAACCGGAGGTGGAGGCGTAGCCCTGAACTTCAATCATGGAGCCCGGGGTATCGGCAACGACCTTTACGAAGTCAGCGAGCTGGTCTTTGTCTTTCTTGCTGACGGTGGCTTTGCCGTTGGCAAAGTTGACGGTGAGGCTGTCCTTGGTTTCGAACTGATCGAGGCTGCCGATGCGGGTGTTGGTGGTGCCGATGGCTGTTGTGTTGCCCGCGGTGGCCTGGGTGGTTGCGTCAAGGCCTTGCTTGGTGGTGTCGATATCCTGCGTGTTCCTGGCGATGTCTGCCTGGCTTTGTTCGATGTCCTTACGATCGGTGCGCTGCTGGTCCTTGACGCCTGCAAGCTCGGCGTTGACGGGGTAGAGGCCAGACTCGACTGCGTTTGCGGTGGAGAGCGATGTGCGGGAGAAGACGACCTTTTTGGCGACCAACTGATGATCGGGGTTGTAGTCGCCTTCGACCTTGACGGAGAGGCCGGGAACCAGGGCGGCGATGCCGAGGTTCTTATGGCTCATGCCGAGGAAGCCGCCCTTTTCGGTGGCAGGGGTGTTGTCGGAGAGGATGACGGTGAGGCGGGGGCTATCGGGCGTTTTGATCGCCATCTGCTCGCCGCTTCTTCCGATGACGAAACCTTCCACGGTAGCTTTCTGAGCAACCGCTGTTAGACCGAGTGACGAGAATGCTGCCAAGGATAGTGCCAAACCACAGGTCGATTTGAAGTGACGCTGAATGTGCATGCATTTACTCCCTTTGTTTGAGCTACGGTCGTCTGACTCCGGGAATCGGATGTCGCGACCGGGGAACTCCCTCTGACACGAACCCAACGGTCTGGGACGCGGCAAAAGTTCTAAGCTTGGACGCGCCTATGCCGGGAAAGGAGGTCACTGGAGCGCAATTACGCTCTATATATAGGAAAACAAAGGGGCTTGAGCAAGGCGGTAAAGGCGTAGGTACGGCGAAGACCCATGACAATTCTCTTCTCGTGAGGGTTCGGAAAGCGTACTGCGGCGGTGAGTCAGCCCTGCGTTGCGGAGCAGCTTCAGACGTCGCCTGGCAGGGAGAGCATCAGACGCATCAACTCCGTTTGTCTCCGAACGCCGGTCTTGCTCAAAACCTGCTTGACCTGGAAGCGCGCGGTGTCGAGCTTGACCTGGCAACGGTCGGCGGCGTCTCTGATGGTGAGGCCTGAGCAAAGCAGGTCTGCCATGCGAGCTTCCGCAGGGGTTAGCCGGTAGAGCTGTCGCAGGGCGGCGCTGCGGTTGCCCAGGGGCATGCTTTGGTCGTAGAGGAAGACGACCGCATACCGGTGGAGGTCGTCGAAGGTTTTATCTTCGGGAGCTCGAACGAGGCTTACATGAAGCGGAGGGGCGCTGCGTCGCGCGATATGCATGGCGGCGCCGGGAACAGCGGTCGTGGCCTCGCTCAAAGTGACATCCTGGAGAAGCCTGTTGAGGCGGGCTGCGTCCTCGGAGTCGGTTGCGCGGAGGTGTCCGTTGGAGAGGAACAGACCGTTTTCCCTGGCGAGATGCGCCTCTGCCTGCCGATTCATGTGGTGGACGCGGCCGTGGCGATCGACGAGAAGAGAGGCTATGGACATCGAGTCCATGACCGCTTCTGAAAAGAGATTTTGAGACTGGGCGGTGTTGAGTTTGCTGCGCAGGGCGAGCGCCGTCTGCACATGGGGAAGAAGCATTTTCAGCAGCTGTTCGGATTCGTTGGGGACGGACGGATGCTTATGGCTTCGCCAAAGCGAGAGGCCTTCCGTTCGCTCCTCTCCGAAGCTGCAGAGCAAGAGGCACATGTATTCCATGTCGTAGTGCGTTAGGAGGTCGTTGTAGAACTCGGTCTTTTGGACCGCTGCCTGGTCCACCAGGTCCGAACCGTGGTTCAGACCGATCACGGGCGGTTTGGCGAGCCCGGGGCGGAAGGGGTCGGAGGAGCCGTAGTGATCGCTGTAGAGGCGAAAGAATTCGGCGTCATGGTTCTGGCCGCCTCCGGCAAGGATGACGTTGCCGACCTTCTGGTAAGCGCCCATGACGTAGCCGCAGGAGCTATCGGTTAACGTGCAGAGCTTGTTGAGGAAGGCGTCCCAGCGCTCGGGTTCGAGCGGCGTGGCGTAAAGATCTGCAAGGAGGCCTGAAAGTTCAGGAGCCGAGGTCAATGGGATCGCCGATCGGATGCAAAGGTGAGGGAGCAGCCTTATTTTCCCATGAAATGGCTCGTACCCGTACCCTGAAAGATGAGGTCTTATCAGCAATCTCTGTAAGCCGTAGACTCGAAGAGATGATTCCCCCCTACGACACTCTCATCGTTGGCGCCGGCCCTGCTGGTTGTGCGGCGGCTTATGATCTTGCCCGGGCGGGCAAGCGGGTTTTGCTGCTGGATAAGCGGAGCTTTCCGCGGCACAAGGCTTGTGCGTGCGGGTTGACGCGGAAGACGATGGAGGCGCTGCGGTACTCGGTGGAGCCGGTGGTGGAGCGGGTCTGCAAGGAGATTGTGCTGCAGATTGCGGAGAGGCCAGGGGCGGGGGCGTTGGCGGATAAGGGGCGCGAAGTGAAGGTGAAGACGCGGAACCCGATCTGCGCAATGGCGGTGCGGGAGACGTTCGATGATTTTTGCTTGAAGCAGACGCTGGCGCAGGGTGCGGAGCTGCGGAAGATCGAGGGGATCGTCGCGCTGCGCGAGGTGGATGGTGGCGTGGAGGTCGATGTTGCGTTGAGCGACGGCAGGGTGGAGACGCTAAAGGCGGCGGTGGTGATTGGGGCGGATGGATCAAACGGCCAGATGCGGCGGCTGGAAGCGATGCTTGCGGACTGCGGCGAGGCGCAGGCGGCGAAGATTGCGGAGGAGCCTGAGTGGTATGCGCGGGGGTTTGCGCTGGAGGCGATGGTTCCCTATACGGCGCTGCCGGCGAAGCTGCCCGAGGGCGATGGGCCACTGGATTTGGTGTTCGACTTCAGCCCGATTGTGGGTGGGTATGGGTGGCTGTTTCCGAAGGGCGACCACATCAACATTGGGGTGGGTGGGTTTGTGCCGCGGACCGACAACACGGCGAACAACGATCGGCCGCATGAGAAGGTAACGCGGGCGTTGCTGAACCAGTACACGATGCAGAAGCTGGGGATCGATCTGGCGGGGATTGGGGCGCATGTGACGGGGCAGTATCTGGGGCTGGGTGGGCACGCGTATGTGCCTCGTGGGCGGGTGCTGCTTGTGGGCGATGCGGCGGGGTTGGTCGATCCGCTGACGGGTGAAGGGATTCATTCGGCCCTGGTGAGTGGGCAGGCTGCAGCGGTGGCCGTGCTCGAAGGTGGGGATGTTGCGGTGGCGTATGCGCGGCATCTTGCGACGCTCAAGGAGACGCTGGCGTTTTCACATCGGGCGGCGCGGAGTTTTTATGCGACGCCGGAACGAGGGTTCAAGGTGATGCGGACGCCTATTTTGCGGAATTTGGTGCTGAAGACGTATGCGGATGGATTGCCGCACACGAAGTTGCTGGCGAGGCTGGCGAAGGCTGTTACGTAGCAGCGAAATTAAAAGCGACAAATTTATTGGCGCTTGCGTGGTTGGTTTGATAGGCTCTCCGAAATCAACAAAATGTTCGTTTCGGAGGTTTCCCCTTGAGCAGAACCTTCTCTTCACAGCGCCGTCTTTTTCTTGAGTCGGCTGCACTGGCTTCCGGCGGACTTTTTCTTACCGGATGTGTGCGCCGGATTCCCGGTGGCGCGCTTCCGCCTCCGGATCGTATGCAGCCGCTTACGATCGACATCCACTGCCACATTTTCAACGGCACGGACCTGCAGATGCAGAGCTTCATTACGGACATCTACGACAATGAGCCGGGGGCCGCGAGAGTGCCACCGGACATAGCGCAGATGCTGCAGAACTTCGACTGGAAGAAGGCTCCCGATGGCGCCGCCGAGCAAAGGGCCATCAGCGCGGTGGACGAAGCTCCGGCGTCGGCCACAGCGAAGGTTCACAAGACGAGGGTTTCTTCCTACAACGCTTTCCGGAAGGAAGTGCTGAAGGCACAGAGCCGACCGACACCGGTTGCAGTGGCCACGCAGGTGCTTACCCCGGGTGCGGGGCCAGCGGCGGGTGCGAGTGCGGTCGGTGCGGGAGCGACGGCTGTGCCGCTGCCGCAAGGGGCGTCACCGGCTGCGGTGAACGAGAAGCTGCCGGCCAGCTATGGTGACTTTGAGCAAATGCATGAGAGCGCGGCTGCGCCGGCGGAAAGCGGAGTTCCGGTTGCAGCGACGGCGTCGGCACCGGGCAGCAGCGGCATCACCAGCAGCAATGTGCCCCTGCACGGCGGACCGCTGCCTGGGTTTCTGGAGTACTTTCAATACCGCTATGTGGAGCTGCACGATTATTTGAAGATCTACGACCATGACGGAAGTAGAACGGTCGACCTGATGATCTCGCACCTGGTGGACTTTGACTGGCCGTTGAATGCGGGCACCCCGACGCGAACGACGCTCGATGCGCAGGTGGATGTGATGTCGACGATCAGCCTGAAGTCCAATGGTCGGGTCCACACGTTTGCGGCCTTCGATCCGTTCCGCGAGATTGCTCACTACTCCAAGCTGCATGGAGCGGACTGGAGCCCTCTGGAGAGGCTTCCGACTTGGGTTTCGAAGGGGTGTATCGGGGTCAAGCTTTATCCGCCTATGGGGTTTGCGCCGTACGGCAATAGCGCGATCGGGACAGGCCTGTGGCGGCCGTACTTTCCATGGATCAAAGATTGCGACCATGTGCCCGATGGCAAAGGAGGCACCGCTCCGCTGGGCGTGGTGCTGGATGCGGTGCTGGAAAAGCTCTACAAATGGTGCCTGTCGGAAGATATTCCCATCGTGGCCCATACCGATGTGAGCAATGGGCGGAACACGGACTTCGATGCGCTGACAGCGGCCGAGCACTGGGCCAGCCTGAAGGACAAATTCGGTGGACTGCGGATCAACTTCGGTCATCTGGGCGACTTCGAAAAGACATCGCCTGCCGACTGGCAGACCGCTGCGGAGACAGCCAAGGAGATTGCGAACGCACGCAAGCTGGTGATGCTGATGGCGTCCGATCCGGGAGCTGCGGGCGGGAAGTTCTACGGCGACTCGGCGTTCAACGAAAAGATCATTGACCAGTATGCTGCGCTGGAGACTGTTTACAGCACGGTGCTAGTGGGAGGGGCGAACCGTCCTGCGGCTCTGCCTCTTCTGCGAGACCGGCTCATGTATGGAAGCGACTGGAGCCTGCTGATGCTGAATAAGGGCATGGAGACATATCTGGCGGACTTTATCCGGCTGTACAACACGCTCGACCAGAGCGCGAAGCTGCCGCAGAATCAGCCGTCGTTGTCGGACCGTTTTTTTGGAGCCAATGCGGCGGACTTTCTGGGTTTGCGCAAAGGCGGCCCTACACGGACGAGGATCGAAGCTTTTTACCGGAACAACAACTTTGACTTCAATGGAACGCGACGGCCGGAATGGATGAATAAGGTGGATGCGCTTGGGCCTGCGGTCCCGGCCTGAGGTTTAGTCGAAGCGGGGGAGATGTTCGACGTCGCCGGCGGGGACCGGTTCCATGGGGCCGCCGGCTTTGGCCCAGGCTTTGAGGCCGCCCTGGATGACCTTGGTCTGGCAGTTTTCCTGCTCGAGCATGTAGGCGACGCGGACGCTGGTGGCTTCGCGCGCACAGGAGCAGTATAGGTAGATTTCGCACTCGGGGGCCATGAACTCGCGGAGCGCGATGAGCTCTTCCTTGAGGCGGCTGGGCTCGACGCGGATGGAGTTCTTGATGCGCTGCATGCCGGGGTCGTAGTAGCCGTGGGAGCGGACGTCGGCGATGATGACCAGGCGGTCGTGGGAGGAGGTGCGGATGCTTTCGAAGAGGTCGAGTGCGGCAACTTTTTCGATGTGCTTGAAGCGGCGGTCGTGCAGCCAGTTCCAGGCGAGCCAGCCGATGTAGGCGACGACGAGGAGCACGAGGCCTTCGGCGGCGATGTGGCCGAGGCGCTCCAGCCAGCCGATGATGTCGCGGAGCCAGCGGGCGAAGACGAAGCCGAGGGACGTCCAGCTAACGACGTAGAGCGCAACGCCGCAGACATCAAGCCGAAGGAAGCGCGAGACGCGCATGTTGAGGCTGCCGGCGAGGGCTGCCGCCACGGTGGAAAGCCCAGGGACGAATTTGGAGATGAGGAGTGTCTTGGGGCCGCGCTGGTAGAACGACTTGGCAGAGCCGAAGATGCAGTCTTCCGGATTGATGCTCAAGCGGCAGATGCCCGCGAGCAACCACCAGCCGGTGTAGCGGCCGCCTAGGTACATAAGGGTATCGCCCAGGAGTGAGGCGAATGTGGCGTAGAGCATGACCAGGCCAAGGTTCAGCGAGCCATGATGGGCGTTGGCCCCGGCAGCCAACAGCACGATGGAAAGCGGCAGCGGGAGGCCGCAGGCGGCGAGGAACATGATAACCATCGTGGTCGCATAGCCGTGATGCGTGACCAATGCGAGCAGATTCATTGTCCCAGGACCCCTTACGTTATACGTTGCAGCGTTTTGAGTTGGATGCAGGCGGAGGGCGGATGGTTCTGGGTAAGACAGAACTTTGCTGCTTCTAGCTATCGGAACACAAAACTGCGGCAATGGTCGCGCGTGCAGCGGCGGGATTGCGCAGCTTTGCCCAATTGGTTGTGCAACTACGGGCCAAATACGGAGATCCTTCCCTTCGGCTTCGCTCAGGGTCAGGATGGGCACTTTATGAGTTTAGAGCTCTTAAGTGGTTTTTGTTCGGGGCTGCGATTGGCTAAAACTCCAGCCTTATTCCGGCTTCCATTTGGCGCTCGCGAGTGATGCCGCTGGTTGACGATGTGGGTTGACCGAAGGCGGGGGTGGTGAGGCCTTCGGTGGCGATGGTTGCGGCGTTCTGGAAGATGAGCGGAGTTGGGCCGGGGTTGCCGTCGGGGAGTGTGGAGGGAGTTCCCGGGAGGAAAGCGCGGGTTTCGACGCGGGTGAGGTTGCGTTCGTTGAGGAGGTTGAAGGCTTCCGCGAAGGCGCTGAGGTGGGTTGCGTGGCGCAGCGGAAAGGCGCGCTCGATGCGGAGATCCACGGTGGCGCGGGTGGGCAGGTGGAGGGTGTTGCGACCGACGGTGGGCAGGTAGGTGGCGCCGCCGGAGCCGTTGATGGTTTCATGGCCGCCGCTGAGGTAGGTGCCACCGGAGATTTCGTAGCTGTACGGTGCGCCGCTTCCGGCGACGGCGATGGCGGAGGTTCGCCAACCGTTTAAGGTGTGGCGGAGGATCTGGGGGCCGTCTTCAAACTTCAGGCGGTATACGGCGTCGCCGCTAAACCGGCGCGGGAAGTTGAGAGTGGAGAGGCCTTTGTCGTAGCCGTTGCTGTAGGGGTCGAATTGGGCGCTGGTTTGTGGCGTGCCGGAGATTTGTGGGCCGTAGTCAATGGCGCGGGAGTAGGTGAAGCTGCCGCGGATTTCCAGACCGCGCCAGTTGCGGAGCGAGGCTTCCAACGTGCCGGCGTGGTAGGTGGCGTTGGCGTTCGAGGTGATGGCGGTGACCGGGCCGTACTGCGTCCAGCGGCGGGTTGTGTAGAGAGGAACGCCGAAGGTTTCCTGATCCTGTACGCCGGGTTTGCCGTCGCCGCCCTGGAGGACGAAGTTCGCGATGGCGGTTGAGGGCGCGATGTTGCGGTCAACGCTGCTTGGTAGCTGGGTGGAAAGGGCCATGGCGTAAGAGGCGCGTACGAATCCGTGGTGGCCGAGAGCGCGCTCTAGGCTGAACGTGCCACGCTGGATTGCGGGGAGGCGAAAGTTGTTCGCGAAAACCATGGCGGAGGTTGTTTGCTGGACCGCAGCTGGTGGCGCGGCGTCGTATGCGCAGGGATAGCCGAAGCCAACGGATGTCCTCTGCGGGCAGGCGGTTATGGTTGTGGGTCGGATTCTGATCTGCAGTGCTGTTGAAGGAAGAGCTGTGTCGGTGAGTGCGGCACGCACTGTGGTGCCGGGTAGGCGGCCGTAGAACACGCCGTAGCCGAGGTGGGCTGTGAGCAGCTTGCCGCTTCGTGGTGACCAGGCGAGAGAAATGCGCGGGCCGAGGTTGTTGCGGTCTTCGGGGAAGCTCGAGGTTAGGCCGGTGCGTGGGCCTAGCTGTTGGAGGTCTTCATCGAGCACGGCGTTGGGTGTCTGAGGGAGTGGGAGGAGCGTGTACTCGTAGCGCGCGCCGAGGGTGAGTTGCAGGTCGCTGCGTGGATGCCAGGTGTCTTCCGCATAGCTTGCGAGATGGTGCATGACGAACTGGGTCTGCGCTGCGCCGAAGCTCTGCGTGTAGCTGCGGAAGCAGAAATAGTGCAGCGTGGCGCCGACGGCGGTGCGGCAGGCGCCGCTGGGGTAAGCGTTGACGCCGAGAGCGTAGTCGGTGATCCAGTCGACGAGGCCGCCTGCGTGGCCGGAGGTTACGCCGCTGTCGTAGAGGAACGTGCCGTAGGGATTCGTGAATGACTCGACGCGATCGTTGATGCGGCTCCAGTCGAAGCCAGCGTGGAGCTGGTGTTTGCCGCGCGCGAGTTCCCACTCATCGACGAGTTGGAGGCGGTGCTCGTCCGGATAGGCGATGCGGCCGAGGTTTGCGGGTGTGCCGTAGGTGAAGCCGTTGGGAGCGATCTCGACCTCAGGGGCGTAACTATCGACTGAGATCGCGGGCTCCTGCTGGAGCGGTGTGCGCGGTGTATCGAACTCCAGATCATGCACGAACTGGGCGCGGAGAACGTGCGAGAAACGCGGAGAGAAGGCGTGCAGCCAGTGGGTTGCGACAGCGTCCACCAACACCGTGGCATCGCCTACGCTCGCTGTGCCGCTGTTGATCACTGCGTTCGAGGCTGAACGGAATCCGGCGCCGGCGGGTAGATCGAACTGGTTTGCTTGATAGGTACCGACGATGTGGTCGCGCTTGCCGGCTTGCTCGTCGATGCGAAGAAAGCCGAGGGTTCGAGATGAGTTGCGGGGGACTGTCCCGGTTAGGCTATCGAGATAGTTGAGTGCTGTGGTTGTCGCTGTTGCACTGACGCCGCGATTGCCGAGGAGCGCTGTCTGCGTTGGCGTGAGCGTGTAGAAGGTATCCATTGCGGGCGATGCCATTGCGGGATCGTTCCGAAGCTCTTCTTCCAGCGAGGCAAACAGCGTTAGCTGCTTTTTTAACTTCTTCGAGGGGAAGAGCTGACCGAGCGGCATGCTTATGTGTCCGCCTACTTGCAGCAGTGTGTCTTTGGGCCGGACGAGGAAGTTTGTGATGGCGCCGTTGCGATAGTGTGTGACGACCGAGAACGGATTGTAGGCTGCCAGAGCGCTGGACCGGACCGATGCCAACGCTTCGCCGTGCGAGGCGGCTGTTCCGGCGCGGGATTCGATTGCTGTCACGGCTCCGGCTGCGTCGCCGAATTCGGCGGAGTATGTCCCGGGCATGATGCGATAGGAACGCACAGCGCCCTGGCCGAAGTTGGCGCCGCTCACGGAACCGCCCGTGGTCGAGCCGCGCACGCCGCTGCCGCGTGAGCCGCCGTGGAAGTTCTGCAGCATGGAGAGACCATCGAGCGTAACGGAGTTTTCCGTCGGCGACATGCCGTCGTAGCTGAGCCCTGCGGCTACGCTGCCGTTGCGGCCGTCGGTGAGATCTGCTTCGCCGTCTCCGGAGCCGCCGGCAGCTACGACTGCTTCATTCGCGGGCGATGCGAGTAGCGCCAAGCCGTCCCATAGTCGAGGGTCTACCGGCAGCTGCGCCATCTGGTCGTTTGTGAGCACCCACTCATTTCCATTTGGTGTCGCGAACCCGTTACCTTCTGGCGCTGCATCCACAGCGGCCTGCGTTAGCGCTTGCGCCCCACACGCGAGAGTCGAACCCACCACCAAACACCCAACAAGCAGCCGCACGTTCAACGAAAACATCCCCGCCCCGGAGGAGACAGCACAGGCCGGGGCACCTAAATCTCAGAGAGGGTGAATCTGTACCCGGCGAAAACAGAGATCGCCAGAAGTGACATAGCGTTTCTTGGGAGACTAGCCGAGATCGCGCGGTTTTGGAAGAGCAAAACACAAAAAGAGCGGCGGCCCGAAGGCCGCCGCTGCTTTGTTGCTTGTTGTACGACTCAGTGTTGTTAGAACTCGAAGCGCCCGACCAACTGAATCTGCCGCTCGCGGTATACGGTGTTACCCGCGGCGCTCGGGGTTCCGAACGCTGCGTTGTAGGTTGCCGTTGTTCCGCTGAGGGCGTATGCCGTTGTGTTGTAAGCACTGAACTGCTGGCGGTTAAGGAGATTGAAACTCTCCGCCGACAGAGTCAAACGATACTTCTCACGGAAGTTGAAAGCACGCGATACCCGAGCATCGACGTCAGCGATGGAAGCCTGACGAGCGCTGTCACGCTGAACGCCCGCACCGTTGAAGACATCCGAAGCAGCGAATTGCGGGTAGGCCTTGAAGTTGACGTGCTCGGCCACACCGCCGCCAATACCACCAGAACCGTTGTAGGTTGCGCTACCGCCAGCGATGGAAGTACCACTGGTAAGGCCGTAGCTATAGGGAACACCTGACTCCACGGTAAAGACCGGAGCGATCGTCCAGCCGTTAGCAAGGAGGGAGGCGATGTGATTCGCGAGAGCAACCGTGGGTGCGAATGTAATGCCACCGACGAAGCGTTGCGGGATATCGTTGGCCGAGATGCCGTAGTCAGGCGCGATAGTGAAAGGATCGGTCTGATCGTTGGTGTCAGACAGAGCCGACTGGTTTAGGCCATAGTCGAGCGCTTTGGAAAAGGTATAGCTGAGCGAAACCTGAACACCACGGTTCATGCGGTGCTCAAGAGTTACGGCAAGAGCGTTATAGCTGCTGGTTACATCGCTGCTGATCAAAGTCAAAGCGTTGTACGCCGGGTTGATACGAGCAGTGTAGACGGGGACGGTCCACTTGTCGCCAGCCAGCGGACCACCCGTGAAGGCGTAGGTCTTGGTGGTGGTTGCGGGGGCTATATTGGCATCGCGGAAGCTGACCAACTGCTTCCCGAAGGAGCCGAGGTAGGCAACACCGAGAACGGTCTTGAAGCCAAGGTCCTGTTGGAGGCTGAGATCGACCTGGTCGGAGACAGGATTCTGGAAGCCCGAAGCAAAGGCAGTGATGTTGGACACCGCCGGGGGTGTTGCCGACGAAACGATGTTGGGGTACTGGACGCTGGTCTGCGTGCCAGTGGTGACGATCTGGAACTGCGCGTTGGCGGTGCCGGTCGAAGCCAACGCCTTGTAGATGGTGCCATTCTGAATACGGCCATAGTAAAGGCCGAATCCACCGTGGATGATCGTCTTGCCGTTGCCGTATGGGTCAAAGGCGAAACCTACGCGGGGAGCAAAGTCATTCTTGTCGCTAGGCAGCTGTCCGGTCTGCGGAATCGCAGGATTTGCAATCTTTGCCGACGGAAGCTGCTCGTAGTCGTAGCGAACTCCGAGGTTGATAGTAAGCCTTTTGAAAGCTTTCCAGTCGTCCTGAACATACCCGGCATACTCGTTCGTGTGATAAACGAACTGCGGATGACCGAAGGCCTGCTGCAAGTTGCTGTAGCAGTTGAAGCCGGTTCCCGGACCCGAGTCGCGAAGCGTATCGCAGGTTGCGGTGCTGCCCATGGTCCGAGCGAAGTCGGTGTACCAGTCAGCGAGTTGGTTATAGGTGAATACGCCGTGGAGGTAGTCGACGTCGATGATGTTGTCCTGTGCCCAGCGATATTCCCCACCAAAGTTGAGGGTGTGATTGCCAAGCGAGTAGGTCACATTGTCGACAAGGTCGGTTTCGGTTTCGTTGGGATAGCTGGTACGCGGAACGTAAGAGGGGGTTCCGATGACGAAGCTGCCACCGCCGCCCGCGATGGAGACGCCCGGGGGCAGGCCGCCAGAGGTAGTAGTGGGCTCGTTGGAGAACGGGACATTCGCGTTCTCGGTCTCGTAATCGCGAGCATATTCAACACGAACTTCGTTGGAAAGCTTGGAGGTGAAGAGGGTGTCGAGCTTTCCGATGATGGAATCGACCTTGACGTAGTCATTACCGATGGAGGTGAGACCGCGACGGATAACAGGGTTGGTCTGAATGCCATTGGGCGAATCCCAGCGCATGCGGTTGTAGATGGCCGAGACGGTGTTCTTGTCGTTGAAGTGGTAATCAAGCTTGGCGAAGTTGATGATCTGATCGCCGAGACGGGGAGCGATACCGCTCTGCTGGGTGGTGTAGGCTTCCGCAGCAGCAATCTGGGTGGGGGTAACACCACGTGCTTCAGCGCAGGCTACGGCGCTGATGGTGGTGGTAGAGCCAGGTAGCTTGCAGTTGTTATAAGCCGCGTTGTTGTCGGCGAGGAACTGCGGGGTGGGCACGGCCACGATGGGGAAATTACGCTTCTGCTGATCGAAGGCATAGAGAAAGAAGAGCTTGTCCTTGATGAGAGGGCCGTTGAAGTTGCCGCCGTACTGCTGACGCTTGTCCTTGGGCTTTACGTAGACAGTGGTAGGGACTGTTTGGAGGATGTTGAAAGGGTTGGTCGCGCCGAAGTCGTTGTCGCGGTTGTAGTAGAAGGCATCGCCGTGGAACTGATTGGATCCACTCTTAGTAACTGCGTTCACGCCACCGCCGACGGCACGTCCATACTGTGCCGAAACGTTTGAGGTCAGCACTTGAAACTCGAGGATGGCGTCTTGTGGTGTGGAGTAGCCGACGCGGGTATAACCGCGTTCCACCGACTGGAAGGACTGGTTATCGTCTGAACCGTCGACCATGAAGTTGTTCTGGAGGTTGGAAGCACCGCGGAACGTGACAAGACCGAAGGCGCTGTTTCCGACGGTGACGCCAGGCGAGAGCAATGCGAACGCGGTCCAGTGGCGGCCGTTGATGGGCAAAGTGTTGAGCGCGGCCGGATTGAACTCGGTCGTAAAGTCCGAGCTTTCGGTGTTGATGACCGGCGTTTCCGAGCTCACATCGACGGTTGCCGATGTTCCGGCCGCGCCCATCTTGGGCGTCACTTCGGTCAACTTACCTACTTCGACGGTCACATGCGAGGCGGAGTAGTCGGAGAAGCCGCCGACAGTCACCTTCACTTCATAGATACCGGGAACCAGGCGCGAGACGCGGAAGTATCCGCTGCTGTCGGCCGTTGCCGTCACGTCCGCGTTAGTTGCTGAGTTGTGGACCACAACCTTCGCGTTCGGCAGCGCCGCGCCTGTGCTATCGACGACCGTACCTGCAACGGCTCCGTCTACGGCGGACTGCGACCACGCCGTCGTTCCGCTCACGCCGGCAACGAGCAACAGCAAGCTCAGGCAACAAGTGAAAAACAGTGACTGCTTGAAGTTCCGTACCATGTAGTGCCTCCAAATTTTTGGTGCTTCCGGCTTCCGATCCCTCACACTGTATCGCGACAAGATCAAAGGCCCTTAAAAAACAATTTGCGATCCCGTTCAGCCTTGAAGACCCTGCCTTGGCTGCTTTCGGAACCGCCAGAAAATAACTTTCCCTGCATCTCGTTTTATCGAGATTCTCCGCCTTGGTCCGGCTCAGTGAGTACGGAAATTTGCGTTGTTAACGAATTCCCAAAGTAACACCTAATTTTCAGGGTGTCGAGAGCGGCGTACAAAATAGGTGCTCGAAATAGAAACATGGGTGCTCGAAATATGAGCGCAGCCTCGTTTGGAAGACGCTGGCCAAAACTCCTGTGCAGCCCTGAAATCAACCTCACCCTACACCGTTCGTTACACTTAGAAGAGAAGCAGGTTTGCATGTTTATCGATGAAGCACGAATTCGTATCAAGGCCGGCGACGGTGGCAACGGCTGTATGGCGTTCCGGCGCGAGAAATTTGTCCCGCGCGGCGGTCCCTCGGGCGGTGACGGCGGCCATGGTGGCGACATCCTCATGCAGTCGTCGCTTTCGCACAACACGCTGGTCCACTTCCGCTTCAACCCGGAGTGGAAGTCCGAGCGCGGCGGCCACGGGCTAGGCTCCAATATGTCCGGCGCGGCCGGCGAGCACACGATTCTTAAAGTGCCTGTAGGCACGCTCCTCTATAACGACGACACGGGCGAGCTGATCCACGACTTCGCGCACGCGGGCGAAGAGATTGTGATCGCGCGCGGTGGACGCGGTGGACGCGGCAATCAGCACTTTGCTACCTCGACCCACCAGGCACCGCGCGAGCATGAGCTCGGCCGACCGGGTGAGGCGCTGAATCTGCGGCTCGAGCTGCGGCTGCTTGCGGATGCAGGTCTTGTGGGCTTCCCGAACGTCGGCAAGTCGACGCTGATCTCACGACTTTCGGCGGCAAAGCCAAAAATTGCCAACTATGCATTCACGACCCTTGAGCCGAATCTGGGCGTTGTGCAGGTCGGCGACCCGCCGTATGAAAAGTCGTTCACCGTGGCCGACATGCCGGGGCTCATCGAAGGAGCGCATCTTGGAGCTGGACTAGGTGTGCAGTTTCTGAAGCACATCGAGCGGACTTCGGTTCTGGTTCATCTGATCGATGTGTCCGACTCCGCCATTACCGCCGAGAGCGCCAAGGGTGAAACGTCCGACCCGGTGGCGAACTACAACGTGATTACCGCCGAGCTCAAGAGCTTCGATCCTGCGCTAGCGGCCAAGCCGACGATCCTGGTTGCGAGCAAGGCCGATGTTGCGAATCCGGAAAAATTGAAGAAGCTGACGACCTTTGCCAAGCGCAAGAAGCTGCCTCTTTACCTGATCTCTGCCGTAAGCGGCGAGGGCATTGAGAAGCTGAAGTATGCGATGGCGGAAGCGGTTGATTTGCACCGCACGATCGAGATTGAGCCGCCGGTGAAGGCACCTGCGAAGCGGAAGCCGCACTATCCGCCGCCGGCGCCGAATGCTCGCGGGCGGTCGTAAGTGTAGCTGTCAACTCGAGGCTAATAGCTAGAAGCTCAACGGGCTACTGCGGGACGTGAAAGGTCGTCACATCGAGTTCCTTCACGGGTTTTTCGGCGTGAGGCGTTCCTTCGGGCACCCAGTCGTACGGGACAGCTTGGGCGCGATAGGTCAGGCTGCTGTTGAAGGGCTTGCCGTCCATCGAGCCTTTGCTCACATAAGGCGTGACGTACTCCCAAACGATGGTGCCGTCCGGCGTGATCTGGAAGATGCGGCCGTTCATGCCTTCGTCGATGAGCGTGTTGCCGTTGGGCAGCCGTTGGGCGTTGGAGACGAAGGATGTGAAGAACGTCCAGGTCGGCCGACCGGAGTTTTCGCCTGTGTACTGCCAGACAATCTCCTTATTCACGGGATCGATCTCGAGGATGCGTGAGCCGGCGTAGATGCCGAGCGCGGCGGGTGGGAAGCCGGCACCGCCTTCGTCGTCATAGAGCAGCAGATTGCCTGCCCCGGGCAGGCCTTCAGCGATGAGGTGTGCGTTGTGCTGGCCTGAGATTTGATCGACGGGACGAGGCAGGTTTTTCTTCTCGATGCGTTGATCGGGCGAGTACTCGTCGCCGGGGAAGACGGGGCCGAGACGCCAGACGACTTTGCCGGTCTTCTTGGAGAGGATGAGAACGACGTTGCCCTTGCGGGCGTCGATCATGATGTTGTCGGGATCGAAGCGTTTATCGCCGGCGTCGAACCACTTATTCGGGCCGAGCACCTGCATGTCGTTAATTTCGAGATAGCCGTAAGGCTCGGGAGGGTTGCGCTTCACGCGCTCGCGCAGGTACGCCATGCCTGCAGGGGGAAAGCCGAACTCCGCGAGATGATCGCCGGCAACCCAGCTCCAAACGACCTTGCCCTCAGGCGTCACTTCCTTGATGCCCTGATCGCCGATCACCTTCGGACCGAGCCCGGGAACAGCGTGAGGGATTGCGACCAGCAGCAGCGTGTTGCCGTCCTTCAGGCGCTGCCAGTCGTGGTTCTGTCGGGCGGATGCGTCCGCACCCTTGGAACTCTCGCCGCTCCACTGCCAGACCGCCTTGCCGTCCCAATCGACTTCACCGACAGTCTTGTTGGTGAAGATGCCGCCGCGGGGATCGCCGTTCTCTGCGAGCTGCAGCATCACATGGCCGCGTGCTCCACCGATGAGCTTTGGGTCGATTACTTCACCGGGATTGCCGGGGTGCTCCCAACGGTGTACTTCGTTGCCGTCCATGTCGATCAGGTGCATGTGTCCATCGAGGCTGCTGAACCCGACGAAGCAGTTGTAGGCGCGCGCGGGATCGTAGATGGTGACGCCGGTTGGGTAGATGCGCGGCGACTCGGCCATGCATACGGCCGATAGAAGCGAGAGAGCAGCGATGGAGTGGAAACGATGGACGGTTTTTCTGACACGCTGCATGGCGCTTTCTCCAAAAACATGATGGGGAGGAATGTTGAGTTCCTCCCCATCATATCGTTCGCGCCCCTGCCGCTATTGGGTAACGAGCTTTTCGAGATAGACGAGCGCTTGCGGGTCGCGCGACTGGCCGAGCCAGAAGATGGCCTCACGGCGTGTGGTTGGGTCCTTGGTGGTGCTGGCTAGCTGCACGAGCTTGGGAACGCCTTCGTTTGCGGGGAGGCGTGAGAGCGCGAAGACCGCAGATTTGCGGATCGCCGCGTTGGGGTCGTCCGATGCTTGTTGCGTAAGGAGCGCGGTGACGCGGGCGTCTGGTTGTTTGGAGACGACCTGTGCGAGCCAGAACTGCGCCTTGCCGCGGATGGAAGGGGATGGGTCGGACTTCGCGAGCGCCAGGAGCTCATTGACCGCGGCCTTGTGCGAATCACCCTTGACGAGCGTGAGGTCGAACACCAACTTTTCGCGGAGAGATTGATCCTGCTCGGTCTGGAGCAACTCCTTTACTATGGCAAATCCTTCAGTCCCGCGTTCGTTAGCCAGCCAGAAGGCCGCGCGGTCGCGGAGGTCCGCCGGATAGCTTGCTTCCGTAAACGAGCGCAAAGCAGCAGTGCCATCGGGTGCGCTGCCGAGTGCGATCGCGACGAGGGCTCCATCCTGCAGCCGCCGCGTATCGTGTTCGTGCTCGCGACCTGCTGTGGGTGTGTCCTTTGCTATGCTGGCATCCACGATTTCTTTCAGCGTCTTCACGGACTCTGCAGGGCTCACGCTCGAAAGCCAAACGAACGGCAAGCCGCCGCCATCGATCTCAAGATCGACTTCGTCCACACGCACCTTCGTCACTCTGCCCGAAGCCACGCGCAGCAGCACCATTCCTGGAGGGATTGGCGCATCTGGATCGATCGCACGCTTTTGTCCGTCGCTATCCCGATCCCCTTCGAGGTGTAATACGTTGTCACCCCAACCGGAACGTATGCGATTGGTTGTTGCAAACTCGTAGCCGATCCATGTGGGAACCTGCACAGCGGCAATCGCCTGTTGTAAGCCGCCGCTTTTTACGCTGACCTCCGCATGGCTTACTTTTGGTTGCTGCGCCAGACTGCTCATACTGGCCATCGCCAAGCTCGCGACGACCGCCGCTACACGCACACGTATCCGCATCGATGCTGCCATCGTTGTATCCTCCTCGTTCGTTGTTGGGCCTGCGAGCTTTGTTACTTCAGCAGCTCTTCCATGTACGCCGTGGCTGCCGGATCACGCATGAGCGCAAGCTGCGTCACGACGTAGCGCTTGGTCTCCATGTCCTTCTCCGCTTTCGCAAGCGTCACAAGGTCCGGCGCATCCTGTGCTATGAACAATCCACTTACCGCCGCGCGTTTGACCTGCGGATCGGTGGAACCTCGATAGATTTTCACCAGCTCCGGCGCGGCGGCTTTGCCTTCGGTCGTCGCGAGCGTTTGCACGGCTGCGCGCTGTAGAGCGGGCTCTGTGTGCTTGGTGGCAATTTCGACCAGAAGTTCCCGTGAACCCGGAGCCTTGCTCTCGCCCAGCACAAACAAGGCGCGGCGGCGGAGCTCAATCGGCTTGTCCGAGAAGATGAAGGAGCGCAGCACGGGCATCGCTTTCTCCGGCTCCTGCTCCATTAGCGAGTTCAGTGCCAGCAGCTTGAGATCGTCATTGGGATCATGCGGCGTCTTATCGGTTTTGTAGGAGCCGTCGCCATAAGCATCCCCCATATCCCGATATAGATCTCGGTTGGTATCCCGCATGACCCTCGCCGCTTCGCGCATCCCATCGGCACTGATCCTCGCCTGATCGGTACTGACACGAACATTCGTTGCGTTCAAATTCGCTAGCCTCACGTTGATCTTCGACCTGTCGATACCGCTCTGCACCTGCAGCGCCATGCACTCCGCGTTCCAGGGGCTCTGCGCGGCTCTGCTTGCCAGCAGACTGCAGGCGGCGCGCGCATCATCCTTGCGGCCCAGCTTTTCCAGGTTGTAGGCCTTCCAGTAGAGTGCGGCATCGGCGTACTCGCCCTGCACCTTATCGAAGGAGCTCAGTGCGTCGCTCCAGCGGCCTTCGTCCATAGCTTTGAGGCCGTTGTTGAAGTCCGGGGGAGCGGGCGACGGAGGCGTTACACCCGGAGCCTGTGCGATCTCCACGCCAGAGGCGGGCTCGGGAGTCTGCGCGAAGACGGCCGCGCCATACGAGAAGCTTGCGAACGTTACGACGGAAGCGAGGGAGAGAAACATGAAGTTGCGTTGCATAAGATTTTCCTTTCGAGCGTTACTCACGAGCTGAACTCTTGTTGTGCTTCAAAATGCGGAGGTCAAACAACACGCCACCCACATTCATCTGCAGGAGAAACGAATCGTTGCTGCTGGCCGTTTCCGGTGGCGCGGCGTCCAGCGAAACCAAGACGCGACCGAGGTCGTCCATGACATTGGCTTCGGCGAGGTCGCCATGCGCCTGTGCTGATTGCTGATATAGGGCATTTTCCAGCAACAGGTGATGTACTTCTCTGCGTGTCTCCACGGGCAGAGGACCTTGCTGATGGCTGACCTGTGTGAGCAAGCGTTCCGCCGAGTCCATGTGCGCTGCGAGCGCAGAATCGGCGGCCACCGGCGTGGTCGTCAGTGGACCCGGGCGATTGTTGTAGCGGCGCGGACCTGCGATTACGCCGCGTGTTGCATCCAGCTCTTGAATGACGGTGTTGGCCGATGTTGCAGGAGTGCCGGCGTCTTCCGCCGTCACGGCATGATTCACCGCAACAACATCCGGCTGCGCCGCGCGATGCACCGGAAGCACCATTGTTAGTACGACAGCCGTGGCAGCCAGACCCGCGCCCAACATCCATGCCCAGCGCCAGTGGTGATGATGCTTCACCTCCGGCGTCAACACCGCAAGCGAGGGCCGCAGACTCTGCCAACTCCGCTCAAGCATCGCTTCATCTACAACCGGCGACGGTCCGCCGCTAAACGCGCGCAGCGTCTCTGCAACCTCTTCGGACTCCGCCGCCAGCGCCGCATCGCGCTCCAGCGCGGCGCGCACCGCACGCATGCGTAGCGGTGAAAGCTCGCGCAGATGGTATGCAATCAACTCATTCTCATCGATCGTCTTCACACTCGCTCCTTCGCCAGCGCAATCCCGGGCATCGCTATCACAGGCTTCTTGCGCACCGGCCGCAGCTCCTGCCTCAACTTCGCTACTGCCCGAAATACCGCCTGCTTGGCCGAGTTCACCGGCACACCAAGCGCTTCCGCAATCACGCTCATCGGCTGGTCTTCCATATGCCGCAGCACGAACGCCGTGCGCTCCATCGGCGTAAGTAGGTGCATCGCGCGCTCACGCAGCGTTAGGGCTTCATCGTCGAGCAACGCAGCTTCCGGCGTCAGGCTGCGTGATACCGCAATGTTCTCCTGCCCCTTGCCGCCATCAAGCGCAACGGCGTTCCAGCCCAGGTCGCGATTGCGGCGTTCCACGAGATTGAGCGAGCAGTTCATAGCGATTCGATAGACCCATGTACCGAAGGCCGCTTGTGCGCGGAACTCCGGAAGCTTGTTGTAGGCGCGCAGAAACGCTTCCTGCGCAGCCTCTTCCGCATCCACCGGACTGCCGGTGATGCGCGTGGTGACACGGAGGACTGCAGGCATGTGCCGCTCCATCAGCACGCGGTATGCGTCCCGATCGCCGGCCACAACACGCCGGATGGCCTCCTGCTCCACGTCATCCATTCGCGAGGTTAGACAGTCGTTCGGCATGGCGGTTAGGTTGTTCGAATATTTATGGGAATTTATTTCGGCTTATTGCGGAACCGGTTCGCGGTGGCGAACTCTTCGCGCAGCTCCGGCGTACGCAGGTTTTCGCGCATGTGCTGCAGCCGCTGCTCGAGCGCCAGCAGCGTGGCGGCGATGGGCTCGGTATTGGTTAGCGCAACGTCCCGCCACATGCTGTACGGGCTCGCTCCCAGCCGGGTCGTTTCCCGCAGCGCACGACCGCCGATGGCCTGCACCGCGGCCATGCCGTCCGGGTCGCCGGAGAATGTATCTTCCAGCAGCGCCGCCAGCGCGGTCGAGACCATCTGCGGCAGGTGCGACACCCACGCGCACACCTCATCATGCTGCGCCGCATCGAGATCCCGCACCACAGCGCCCATACCCGCAACCAACTCCCGCCACTGCTTCTCCAAATCAGAGCGCTGCGCATCCACCGGCGTAAACAGCCACGTCGCGCCCTGGAATAGCGCCGCATCGGCCAAGGCAGCGCCGCCGGATTCCTTGCCAGCCATCGGATGACCCGGGAGAAAGCGTGCGCGATGCGGCTGGTTGAACTCCGCGACAGCCATCCGCGAAATCTGCACCTTGGTGCTGCCGACATCGGTGACAAGCTGTTTTTGATCGAGGCTTGGCGCTAACCGCTGCATCCAGTCGAGGATCGGAAGTACAGGCGTGGCCAACACGAAAATATCGGCGATGTCGGGATCGGAGAGTTCTTCTGCGGACATCTCCTCGTCGATGGCCCCGATCTCCATCGCCGTCGCAAGCTCCCGCGGATCGGCGTCCCAACCCGCGACGCTTCCTTCAAACTTCTGTGCCTTCAGCGCCAAACCAACCGACGCACCGATCAACCCCGTCCCGATGATGAGAACGCGCGTCGCCATTTGCTAGCTCTTTCGCCTGTGCGTAAACGCCTTCGCATTCGTCCCGCGATACTCACCGGCCGTCTGCCCGTGCCCGCGCAGGATGTACTTGTACGTCGTCAGCCCATCGAGCCCCACTGGCCCCCGCGCATGAAACTTGCTCGTGCTCACGCCGACCTCTGCGCCGAAACCATAGCGGAAACCGTCTGAAAATCTTGTGGAAGCATTGTGAAACACGCCCGCTGCGTCGACCTCACGAAGGAAGCGTTCGGCTGCCGCATCGTCCGTCGTGATGATGCTCTCCGTGTGCGACGATCCATGCTCGTGGATATGCTCGATTGCCGCGTCGATCGAATCCACCACGCCAATCGCCAGCTCCAGTTCGCCGAACTCCGTATGCCAGTCTTCGACTTCGGCAACTTCCGCGAGACCACGCACAGCAGCGTCGCCACGCATGACCACACCGCGCAAACGCAGCCGCTCGGCCAGCTTCGGCACAAACTTCGCCGCGATATCGCGATGTACAAGCACCGTCTCCACGGCATTACAGGCCGCGGGATAATCCGTCTTCGCGTCGTCGATGACATCGAGCGCCAGCGCTTCATCGAAGTTGCGATCGACGTAGATGTGGCAGATGCCTTCGGAGTGACCCAGCACCGGGATGCGCGTGTTGGCCTGGACGTACTCCACCAGCTTGTTGCTACCGCGCGGGATGACCATGTCGATCAGCCCATGCATGCCGAGCAGTTCCGCGATGCGCTCGCGGCCCATCACCAGCGAAACTGCATCCGCAGGCAATCCCTGCGCTACCAGCGATTCGCGCAGCACACGCACGAGCACGGTTGCTGTGTGTTCGACTTCACGGCCAGGCTTGAGGATGACGGCATTGCCGGACTTTACGGCGAGGGCAGCAATCTGCGTCACAGCATCGGGGCGCGCCTCAAAGATCACCGCCAGCACACCCAGCGGAACGCTGATCTTTTCGAGCTCCAGCCCACGGTCGAGCTCGATCTCATCGAGCGCACGGCCCAGCGGATCGGGTAGAACCTTGACCGAGCGAATCTGCTCCACCATCTCGCGCAGCTTATTGTCGGTGAGCTTGAGGCGTGAGATCGTCGCCGAGGAAAGCTTCTCGTCACCGCTCATCGAAGCCGCAACCGCGAGGTCTTCCGCGTTCGCTGTCATCAGCTCCGAAGCGGCAGCTTCTACCGCAACAGCCATGGCCTCAAGCGCTGCATTACGCCGCGCTTCAGCAAGCGGCGCCAACAAGCGCGATGCACTCTTGGCCGCAATCGCAATCTCCCGTGAGCTCACGCTCACCGGCGTTGCGATCGCAGCCGCGCTCATCGTCCTGCTCCTGCTGCTTGTAGGACCGGTGCAAACTTTGTGCCGAGGTTTTCCCCTGCGACGATCCTCTCCAACACGGAAGGCGTGCGACCGTTGGCAATGACGACCTGTTTGCCCGCGCGCAGCACAATGCGAGCCGACTCCAGCTTCGAGATCATGCCACCGCGTCCGCGTCCGCTGCGGCCATCGGCGAGCGCAAGCACCGTGTCGTCGATCACCTCGACACGCTGGATCAGCTTCGCTCCGCGTGTGCCAGGATGACGGTCGTACAGGCCGTCGACATCGCTCAACAGCACGAGTAAATCCGCACCGATGTGTTTCATCAGCAGCGCGGAGAGCTTGTCGTTATCGCCGAAGATCCGCTCGCGCTCGGAAGTCTCGCCGTTCTCCGCCGGACGATCCAGCTCTGCCGTCGAGACGGTGTCGTTCTCATTGACGATGGGAATCACACCGAGTGTCAGCAGCGCATCGAGCGTCGCCCGCAGATTCGCATGGCGCTCCTGATCGCGGAAATCGTCCTCGGTCAGGAGCACCTGGGCGATGGGACAGCTCAGCCGGTCGAACGCGTCGTCGTAGAGCGACATCAAGCGTGATTGGCCGATGGCTGCACATGCTTGTATCTGCGCGACATTGGTGGGCCGCGTGGTCAAGCCGAGCCGCTCCATGCCCAGGCCGACAGCCCCGGAAGAAACCACAAGAATCTCCAGGCCATCCGCGCGCAACGCGGCCATCTGCTCCACGAGCCCGCACAACAGGCCGAGCGCCACGCGGCCGTCCGGCCGCATGATCACGTTGGTCCCGAGTTTGACGACGATGCGATGCAAGTTCAGCTCCCCGAATTTCAAGTTAAGCATGCACCTGCGACACAGCCGGAGCAATCGTCCGGTCCACTACGGGAGCCAACTGGCGCAGCTTCGCAACCAGCTTCTCCAACTGATCCGGGAACAAAGACTGCGCGCCATCGCTCATCGCCTTGTTCGGGTCAGGGTGCATCTCCATCAGAAGCCCGTCTGCACCGGCAGCGACCGAAGCCAACGCCATCGGAGGAACGAGATCGCGAATGCCGACGCCGTGCGACGGATCGCCGAACACCGGAAGATGTGTGAGCTTCTTGAGCACCGGGATCGCCGAGATGTCCATCGTGTTGCGCGTGGCGGTTTCGTAGGTGCGGATGCCGCGCTCGCACAGCATCAGGTCGTAGTTGCCACCGGAGAGGATGTACTCGGCTGAGAGCAAGACTTCTTCGATCGTCGCCGCGATGCCGCGCTTCATCAGCACGGGCTTGCGCACGTGCCCGAGCTCGCGCAGCAGGTTGAAGTTCTGCATGTTGCGCGCACCGACCTGGAAGCAGTCGATGTACGGCAGCATGGCTTCGATCTGCGAGATCTCCATGACCTCGGTGATGACGAGCAAGCCATACTCGTCGGCGGCTTCGCGCATCAGCTTCAGGCCTTCGACACCCATGCCCTGGAAGCTGTACGGCGAGCTGCGCGGTTTGTACGCTCCGCCACGCAGGAACTGCGCGCCGGCAGCGGCCACCTGCTTCGCGCTCAGGCGAATCTGGTCTCGGCCTTCCACCGAGCACGGCCCGGCCATGATGACGATCTCATCGCCACCGACTACGAGGCCGTTCGGGAACGTAACGCGTGTGCCTTCCGGACGGAAGCCGCGGCCCGCGAGCTTGTACGGCGACGAGATGCGGTACGCCTGGTGTACGCCGGGCAGTACCTGGAACTCCGTCACCTCGAAGTGCGAAGGCGTTCCAACGCCGGCAAGAATGGTTTGCAGTTCGCCCGTCGTGCGATGCACGTTGAAGCCGAGCTCCACCATCCGCTCGATCACCTGTTGAATCTGTTCATCCGTTGCCCGGTCCTGCATGGCTACGATCATCACTATTGTCCTTTGCTTCCATCCAAAATTTGCACTACTGAATTCTTTCGGCTTGTCGCCTTACTTCGCGAAACTTGTCTTGCAACTTTGCGCACTTTGCGTCAAAGCCTTACTTCGTCTCAACCGGCCGCTGCAGCGCCCGCATCACGTCCATAATCCGCTCGTAAATATCCTGCACCTGCACACCCGATAACGGTCCTGGATTGATATCCCGCACATGGGCAAACACAACGCGCTCGCGGTTGGGCTCATAGATCGGCGCTGCTGACTCCTGCTTCAGCTTGCCGATCGCCACCGCAGCCGCGGCGCGCTCGGAGATCAGCTTCACAATCTGCTCATCCAGTTCATCAATCTTGGTACGCCAGTCAGCAATTTCCATAGGTCCTCTTGCCTTTAACAATTTTCAAAACTCGTTACGATCTGAAGAAAATCAACCCTTACGATGATACGTGTTTCGCTGCCTATTTAAGCCCGATTCAAGCTGCATTTCCTCCCCGCAGCGCCGCCACAAACTCTCCGACAGCCTTCGCCTCTTCACCTGCGGGCGTCTTCTCAATCAGCCCAACGATGGCGCTGCCGACGATAGCCGCATCCGCGAACTCGCCCACAGCCTTCACATGCGCGGCCGTCGAAACGCCAAAGCCCAGCGCGACGGGCAGCGTGGTGAACTTCTTGATGCGGTCGACCAGGCCCTTCGCGTCGCTCGCGAGCTCGGTTTGGGTGCCCGTAATGCCGACGCGGCTGATGGCATAGACGAAACCGCGTGAGGCTTCAGCGATGGCCTTCAGGCGCTCGTCGGGCGAGGTGGGCGCGGCGAGGAAGACCGGCATCAGGTCGTGCTCGGCCATTACCTTCAAATACTCGCCGGCCTCTTCAACGATCATGTCGGTCAGCAGGACGCCATCCGCGCCGGCATCCTTGGCGGCCTTCGAAAAGGCAGGCAGCCCCATGCGGACGACGGGGTTGAGGTAGCTGAAGAGGACGATGCCGGCTTGGGGGCGCGCTTCGCGAAGCTCCTTGCAGATGCCGAGCACGTCGGTGAGGCGAGTGCCGCGTGCAACGGCGCGCTCGGAGGCCCGCTGGATAACAGGGCCATCGGCGAGGGGATCGCTGAACGGCACGCCAAGCTCGATGACGTCGGCGCCGTTATCGATGGCAGCCAGCGCCATCTCGCGCGTCGTCGCCAGATCGGGATCGCCCGCCGTGAGGTAAATCACCAGCCCCGGCTTCTTGTCGAAACGAATCGGCATTAGCCCTTAGCCTCCACGCCACTCAAATTCATCTCGCGCGTCATGATCCCGATGTCCTTATCACCACGCCCGCTCACGTTCACCATGATGATCTTGTCCTTGCCCATCTTTGGCGCCAGCTTGATGCACTCGGCAATCGCGTGTGCGCTTTCCAGCGCAGGGATGATCCCTTCCGTACGCGACAAAACACTCACCCCGTTCAAAGCTTCATCATCGGTCGCGCTCGTATAAGTCGCACGGCCCGAATCATGGAGCATCGCATGCTCCGGCCCAACGCTGGCGTAGTCGAGGCCGGCTGAGACAGAATGCGTCGACGCGACCTGACCGGCATCGTTCTGCAGCACGTAGCTGTAGGTGCCCTGCAGCACGCCCGGAACACCGCCGCCGTTCTTCGCAAACCGCGCCGCATGCTCGCCCAGCGCCGTTCCGCGTCCGCCGGCTTCTACACCGATCAAGGCCACGTTCTTATCGGGGATGTACTCATAGAAAGCGCCGATCGCATTCGACCCGCCACCGACACAGGCCACAATCGCATCCGGCAAACGTCCCTCGTGCTCCAGGATCTGGCGCTTGCTCTCAATCGAAATTACGCGATGGAAGTCGCGCACCATCGTCGGATAGGGATGCGATCCCAGCGCCGAGCCGAGAATGTAGAACGTCGTCCGCACATTCGTCACCCAGTCGCGCATCGCCTCGTTGATCGCGTCCTTCAGCGTCGCCGAGCCGGACGAAACGCCGCGCACCTCCGCGCCCAGCAGCCGCATGCGAAACACATTCAGCTCCTGCCGCCGCATATCTTCCTCGCCCATGTAGACCACGCACTCCAGCCCGAACAGCGCACACACCGTCGCCGTCGCCACGCCATGCTGCCCCGCTCCGGTCTCCGCGATGATGCGCTGCTTGCCCATGCGCCGCGCCAGCATCGCCTGCCCCAGCGCGTTGTTGATCTTGTGCGCACCGGTGTGCAGCAGGTCTTCCCGCTTCAAATAAATCTTCGCGCCGCCCAGCGTCTCGCTCAACCGTTTGGCAAAGTACAGCGGAGTAGGCCGCCCCACATAATCCTTTAGCAACCCATCGAGCTCCACATGGAACGCCGGATCGGCCTGGGCCTCGGCATACGCCGCGTCGAGTTCCAGCAGCGCGGCCATCAGCGTCTCCGGCACATAGCGCCCGCCGTACACGCCAAAGCGTCCTGGGGTGCTCGAAGTTGGCACCGTCACCGGACTCGTAAGTTGGCTAACACTCATTTCGCTTCTCCATCCGATGAATCAAACTTCCATCGCACAAAACAAAAGCCCCGACAGGTTCTGTCGCGGCTCGGTAGGTAACTTGAGAATCTTTGCTGAAACGTCAGCTAAGCTCAGTCCGCCGTGGCCGCTACTGGTTGCCAGTAGCGGAAGGGAAACGGGCGCGGGCTGAAGAACGAACGCATGGCAATAGCGTATACCTCGACCGCTTTCACAGCAAGTGGTTGCCCCAGAAATATGTTTATTCGGGGCCATCTGTAAGCAAAAAGGAGCCATCGCATAGTGCTGTACAGTACTGCCCGCATACGGGCTTACCGAGGAGCGACATGACGATCAAAACCTTTGCAGCAACCGCCGTAACCGCAGCCGTATTTTCCATGCCTTTGGCCGGCATCGCGCAGGAGTCCCATGAGGATGCCGTGGCCCAGACGCATGCGCACGACCATCATCACCACACTAAGCCAAAGTTTGTCGCCGGCGGCGCAGTTGGCGGAGCAGTGGTGGGTGCAAAAGTTGGCGGTCCCGGGGGTGCCGTTGTCGGCGCCGGTGTAGGCGCGGTCGGCGGCGTAGTCGCCAACAAGATCCATCGCCATCACGAGATCAAGAAGCGCGAAGAATACGCGCAACCTAACCGGTAGAACGCAGTGGAATGCCGATTAGATTTGGTCAGACACTACAAAGTTTCAAAAAAAGAAAGCTTGATCTAACCCAGTAATCACGCGGTTATTTGGTTGCTTTCGCCTGCCAAAATATGAATCCAGACTCCTGGCTGCTGCGTCGTATAAAGCAGTTAGGAGTTCTTGTGATGAAACAGACAATCGTCCGTATCTTCGTTGCAAGCGCACTGGCCTTAGCCCCTGCTGCTGCGTTTGCCTCTACTACCCCGGCAACACCGCACGATCATACCCCTGTGGTCCACGACCACACCCCGACCGTGCATGACCACTCCGGGACGCCCCGCCACTAATACCGGCCTGCGTGCTCTTGGACACCAGAAGATTCGAGTGGTGGCTCAGCTATTGGTTAACCGAGCCGCCACTTCCCATCTTCAAACTCCACCGTAATCAGCTCCGTATTCAAAACTTTGTTGGCTTCGTCGTAGGCCCTAAAGTTCATCATCTTCTGCTCCGCGGTCCAATGCGGAAACAGCAATGTGTGCCGCAACGCCTGCATAAAATGGCCGTGCGTAAACAACAGCACAGGCGCGCGGAAGTCCATCGCGTTCAACCGCTCTAGCGCCGCTTCCGTCCGTCGCAGCAAATCTCCAAAGCTCTCCGCCCCTTCGGTCTGCGGGCTGCCCTTATGCCGATACTCCGGGTCGGCAACGCGCCAAAAGCGCTCAACATCCTCAAACGTATCGTCCGGTATCGCATCGCCCCAGTGCGCCCGATCCCAGAACGTAAACTCGTGGATGTCCCAGGTCTCAACCCGAACATCCGGGAAGCGCGCAATCGTTGGGGCTGCGGTTTGTTGCGTCCGCAGGTACGGAGAAACAACGATAAGGCTCGGCATAAAGTCCCAGGTTTCGGCCAGCGCCCGCGCCTGCTCTTCTCCAACAGCCGTCAGAGGAATCTCCGCAAACCCACCGTCCCAGTCACCGACGTTCTGGCGGCTCTGCCCGTGACGTATAAAAATTGCCTGCTTGGTTTTTGAACTCACTTACCGATTTTATCGCCTGCCGCGCGAGCGTTCGCGATAAAGGCCTTCAGCCGTTCGGGGTCCTTTACACCGGGCGAAGCCTCGACCCCACTCGCAACATCCACGCCCCACGGCTGTAGGGCTGCGATGGCTTCAGCGACATTCTCCGGCCGCAAGCCCCCGGCAAGAATCACGCGGGGCCGCGGCTCACGCGCACCCATGGCACGCTGCACGATCTCCGCCACATGCGCCCAGTCATACGCCACACCCAGACCGCCCGACACGCCTGACTTTGCTGCATCCAGCAATACAGCCCAAACCGCGGGCTCCGCAAACGCGGCTGCCAGCATAGCCTCAAACCGCCGATCGGCAGCCTCGCGATCCTTGGCATTCACCTCGTAAGCGACGGTCTGAATGATCTTCAACTCACCGCCAAACTCGGCGCTCAACAACTGCACCATCCTCTGATCGAACGCTCCATGCAGCTGCGCGATCGTCAGCTCTTCGCCCGCGAGGAAATGTTCCACCTCATAGGGATCGGAAGTATGGAACACGCCCACCTTCTCTACACTCTCAGGAAGCCCGTCGACGATTTCAGCGACTTCTTCCCCAGTCACGCGCCGTTTGCTGGGCGCAAAGACGAATCCCACCGCATCGGCTCCCGCCTCAACCGCAAGCAGCGCATCCTTCAGGTTCGTATTCGCACAGATCTTGACCCACATAGCTAACTCGCCGACCCACTCAAGAGATGCTTCAGCGCCTCGCCAGGATCCGCCTTTCGCATCAACGACTCGCCAATCAGAAACGCCTCATACCCCGCGGCTCGCAGCCGTTGCATGTCCGCAGCCGTATGAATCCCACTCTCCGCCACCTTCACCGCATTAGCCGGCAGCAGCGCTGCAAGCTCACACGCGCGATCCAGCGAAACCTCAAACGTCTTCAAATCGCGGCTGTTCACGCCGACACACTCGCACTCCAGCTCCAGCGCGCGCTCCAGCTCCTCGCGATCATGCACCTCGCACAGCACGTCCAGCCCATGCGACCGCGCGGCATCCCGCAGCACGCGCAACTCCGCGTCCTCGAGCGCCGCCATGATCAGCAGAATGGCATCGGCTCCGTTTGCCCGGGCCTCCAGCACCTGGAACTCGTCCACCATAAAGTCCTTCCGCAGACAAGGAATTTTCACGGCAGCCGAAGCCCGCCGTAGGTTCTCCAGCGATCCCTGAAAGAACTTCTCATCGGTCAGCACGCTTAGCACCGCAGCGCCGCCTGCTTCCAGCATCGGAGCGATCGTCGCCGCATCGAAGTCCGCGCGAATCAAACCCTTCGAGGGCGACGCCTTCTTCAACTCCGCAATCACCGCAACGCCTTCCGCCGCGGCCTTCGCCTTCAGTGCCCGAGCGAACCCGCGCGGCTGATGCACGGCCGCAGCCCGCTCCAACGCCGGCAGATGCGCCACAGCCTTACGCTCGGCCACCACGCCGCGCGTGTGCGCCAGAATCTCCGGCAGATACATCGTCCGTTCTTTCACTTCAGTAGCCATCTCTTCCATGCTAATCCCTCGCGCACGGCGGTTACACTAGAAGCCATCATGTACAGCAAGCACCGGCTGGAAGCCCTCTCGGACGCGATCTTCGCCATCGTCATGACGCTCCTCGTGCTGGAGCTCAAAGTGCCCACCGACGTCGTCCACGGCCAGCTATGGGCTGCGCTGCGGCTCGATGGAGAGGACTGGGTCGCTTTCTTTATTACCTTCTTCATCTCCGCGCGTTACTGGATGCTGCAACACAACGTCTTCAAACTCACCGAAGGCTTCACGCACCACGCCGTCATCCTTACCTTCATCTTTCTGGGCTTCGTTACAATCCTTCCCTTTTCGAGCACGCTTCTGGGCCGGCACTTCAGCGAGCCGCTGGCCATCATCCTCTACCTTTCCAACCAGGCAGCCATCGGCCTCGCGCTCATCGCCAAGCTGGAGTTCATCCGCCTGCGCGACCGTATTCCCAAATCCCTGGAGTTGAGCAATCTTCGCCTGCGGCTCTACACGCTGACCATCATCATGGTCGCCTCCGCCATCTGCATCCATTTTTTCCCGATCCGCTATCTGCTGGGCGTCCCAGCGGTCGCCGCCGTGATCAGCGGCTTCTTCGAGAGAAGAAACAGGCGCGCCAGGGCGTAACCCTTCACCACAAAACAAAACAGCGAGCCCCGAAGAGCTCGCTCTAAACTTGTGAGAAGTAACACTCCTAGTCGCAAGGATTCCAGATCACAAACCCTTCTTTCTGCGCCGCTTCGATAAGGGCTTTATCAGAAGCTATGAAGCGCATATCGGGCGCGAGCAAAAGATCACGTGAAACAACGGCGCAACCGAGTTGCACCGCGTCCAGTGCGCGCAGATAATGGCGCTCAACCATTGCGTTCGCTGCTTCGAGAACCGGCGGAAGTATCGGCTGCTCGATAACACGCTTCATATCATTGTTCAGAGAAGTGAGTGCGGACGCGACTTGATCAGAAGTCAGCTTCTTTTCTTGTCGGAGCCTGCATATCGCTGAACGAGCTT
>CBDDDO010000004.1:0-8127 GCA_965226655.1 Granulicella sp.
AGCGGGGTGGTGGAGGCGCACGACCGGTCAGCGGTGGAGGTCTTCTGCTACGCCAACGGCGGCGGCGACGACGACATCACCGACCGTATCCGCCAGGCGGCTGACCGTTGGCGTCCGATCGGGGCGTTGTCGGACGACGCGGCGGAAGCGCTGATCCGGTCGGATCGCATCGACATCCTGGTCGATCTGTCCGGCCACACCGCATCCAACAGGCTTTCGCTCTTCAGCCGCCGTGCGGCGCCCGTGCAAGCGTCCTGGCTCGGCTACGTGGCGACCACCGGCGTCCCAGCCATGGACTATGTGATCACCGACGCCGTCACGGCGCCGACGGGTTCGGAGGCCATCTTCACCGAGCGTCTGGAACGCCTGCCGCATGTCCGCTTCTGCTATACGCCGCCCGCATACGCGCCGGCGCCTGCGCCACGTCCATCGTTGAACGGGCGGCCCTTCACCTTCGGCAGCTTCAACGACCTGCTGAAGATTGGGCCGGAGGTGATCAAGGCGTGGTCCCAGATCCTATTGGCCACGCCCGGTTCGCGGCTGATCCTAAAATGGAAGTCGCTGGGAGACGAGGGCGTGCGTCAACGCCTGCGCTATGCGTTCGCCGCCGAGGGTGTCGCCGACGAACGGCTGACGTTGCGAGGTCACGTCGCCCACGCCGCCATGCTGCAGGCGTATGACGAGGTGGACGTGGCGCTCGATCCCTTTCCGTTCTGCGGCGGTCTGACCACGTGCGAAGCCCTTTGGATGGGCGTGCCGGTGGTGACCCTTCCCATGGACCGGCCGGCGTCGCGCCAGTCGTTGGCCTTTTTACAGGCGCTCGATCTGGCCGAGCTCGCCGCTGGATCGGCGAAGTCCTACCACGCTATCGCCGTCGCTCTTGCCCGCGATCCGGTCCGCCTCGCCGACCTGAGAAGCGGCTTGAGGGGGCGGATGCTGAACTCGACCCTTTGCCGTCCGGAGGTCTTCACGCCCGCACTGGAGGGCCGCTTACAGGGCGATGTGGCGGCGCTCCGCCTTCTAGACGCCGAAAAGGGGACCGGCTTTCACCGATCCCCTTTGTCTACGCGCGCCCCGCGCGGATAAGTGTTGGTAAAACATGCGTTTGCGCGCAGCTCAAACAGACAAAAGCGCGCACCTTTCGTAAGCGCGCGCCGTTAATGGTGCGAGGGCTGTTCCAGAGGAATCACCTCGCCGGCATGTATTTCGGGCGGGAACTGGGACTCGATCTGAGGTGATGCCGGTACAGCGTCTGGCGGAAGCTGCGAACAACGGCCTTGGAAGAAGGCGCCGACGTCGATGGAGAGTTGTTCGTAAGTGATGTCGCCCTCTACGCGGGCGGTCTCGAGCAGGCGCACGAACTTACCTTCGATGTCGCCCCGCACATGGCCGCGCACCTCGATCTGGACGCCGCGGATAACGCCTTCCACCCGCGCATGCTCGCCGACAACAAGGCGCGCTACTTGAACGTCCCCCTTCAAGACGCCGTCGATCATCAGTTCGCCGTCTCCGGTTATGTTGCCTTCAAACACCAAGTCGGAAACCAGCAGAGAGGCCGGTTTGGCTCGCCGCGTATCGCTTTGTGGGAAATGGGGAGGGGTCGCCGAACTTGGGCGCGGCGTGGATGTCGGTTGCTGCGGCGGCTGGCTGCTAGTCGTTTTGCTGAACATAATCACCCGCCTTCAAAAATCGCGTTGGGTCTTGCACGCGTCCATTCTGCCAGACTTCGTAGTGGAGGTGTACGCCGGTGGACCGCCCGGTCGAGCCCATGCCGCCGATATGCTGAGCCAACCCAACGCGCTGGCCCATAGCGACCGAAATTGCCTGAAGGTGGGCGTAGCGGGTCTTGAAGCCGCCGCCGTGGTCGATCTCCACCACGTTCCCGTAACCGGTGCGCTGCCCGGTAAAAGAAACGACGCCCGGCGCGGTGGAAAAGACCGGCGTCATGAAGCCGCCAGCGAAATCCTGGCCCGGATGGAAGGCGCGGCCATGCGTGATGGGATCGATGCGCACGCCGAAGGGGCTGGAGCGCACGGGATTGGCGAGGGGCTCCGACAAGGGGAGCGATTTCACTTCATCGCCGAGCGTGCGCATGACGTTCAAGTCCTGCGCCGCATGCTGAATACGGCCAGCGAAGTCCTCGTCCACGTCGAGCACGGCGGCCAGGGCGCGCGGGTCCTTCGCCTCGATCAGCGGTCCGCCGAGGGCGGAAGCGTCCGATGCACGGCCGGAAAAAGACGCGGGATCCAGGCCGGCTAGGCGAAAGGCGAGGCGCAGGCGGTCCGCCCGGCTTTTGGCGTAGCCTTCCGCCGCCTCCACCAGCCGCTCTTGATCCTTTTCCACCGCCTGGACCTGATCCGCCGGCCCCTTGCGGCCGATTTCGGCCGGTTTGAGCGGGACGAGGGCGGCGAAGGCGCCGGGGGCGCCCTTTACATCCGCCAGCAGCATGGCCAGGGCGGCATGCCGCTCGGTCACCGCCTTGGCGAGACCATCCATGGACCCCGTAGTGGACGAGAGACGCGCGACGGCGGAATTCAGCCGCGCCTGCCGGTCGGCTATCAGGCGCTCGTAATAGGCTTGGGTCTTTGCTGCGCTCGCTTCTTGGGAGGCGCCGGAGAAGGCGTTCGCCACCATCGCGCCCGTTGTGAACAGGGTCCACAAGGCGAAGGCTGCGACACATCCTAAAACGATCAGCTGATCGGTCGTACTGACGACGAAAGACCGGACGTCGCCGCCCGAGCGCAGATAGACATGCCGCTCGGGAAGCCGCTTGAACACGGCCTGGCGACATCCCGCCAGTTGCGCACCGCCCATTCGTCCCACCGCAAGCCGTTAATTTTCTGTCGCTATGCAGCAAATATGAGACAGGGAAGCAAGGGGACTGCCCTGCGGCGATTGCGCCACGACCTGTCCATAGGAAGAAATACACCCGCGAACGAGACGGGGCTTGCAGTCCGGCGTTCAGGCTGATTGCGCCGCCTTCAGCACTGCGTCGACGTGTCCAGGCACTTTCACCTTCCGCCAAACCTGTTTGATCGCGCCGTCTGGGCCGATCAGGAAGGTGGAGCGGTCGACGCCCATGTACTTGCGCCCGTACATGCTCTTCTCGACCCATGCCCCGTAGCGCTCAACCATTTCGCCGCTCTCGTCGGAGGCCAGGACCAAGTCGAGATCGTATTTGGCCTTGAACTTGTCATGGCTCCTCACGCTGTCCTTGGAGACGCCGATCACCGCGGCGCCGGCTTTCTTGAAGTCGGCGGCGGCGGCGGTGAAGCCCTGCGCCTCTGAGGTGCAGCCCGAGGTGTCGTCCTTCGGATAGAAGTAGAGCACCAGGATTTTGCCGGCGAAGTCCGACAGCTTCACCCGCCCGTCCCCATCGGTCAGGAGGTCGAAATCGGGCGCCGTGTCGCCGGTGGTGAGTTCAGGCATCGCATCTCATCCTGTCATCCGGCTGAAGCTAAGCGGAAACCCGGGACCCAGGCCGGTGTTTGCTGGGGCCCGGATCGACCCTAAGGGCCGTCCGGGAGGACGCTAGGTTGGTTTCAACAGCACGATCTTCTTCTTGCCTAACGCTATCTTCACCACCCCGTCCGAGTTCAGGTCTGCTTGGGTCAGGGGGCGATCCGGATCGCTTTCGGGTTTGTCGTTGATCCTGAAGCCGCCCTGCTGAGCGAGACGGCGGACCTCGGATTTTGACGCAGCGAAGGCCGCTGTGACCAACTCGTTGTTCGCGGTCGTGCCGGTGATTTGTCCTTTTACGTGAATGGTGGGCAGGTCAGCTGAAATCCCACCCTCGACGAACGCCGCCTGAGCCGCCTTTTCGGCCGCGTCCGCAGCGGCTCGCCCATGCATCAACGCAGTAGCCTCATTCGCCAGCACCTTCTTCGCCTCATTGATCTTCGCGCCGTGCAGCGTCTCCAGTCGCGCGATCTCGTTCAGCGGCAGGTCGGTGAACAGCTTCAGGAAGCGACCGACGTCGGCGTCCTCGGTGTTGCGCCAAAATTGCCAGTAGTCGTAGGGAGAGAGGCGTTCCGCGTTCAGCCACACCGCCCCCGCCGCCGTCTTGCCCATCTTTGCGCCCGACGCGGTGGTGATCAGCGGCGTAGTCAGAGCGAAAGCGGGCTTCTGATCCACCCGGCGGATCAGCTCCACCCCGTTCAGGATGTTGCCCCACTGGTCCGACCCGCCCATCTGGAGGACGCATCCATAGCGCCGGTTCAGCTCCAGGAAATCGGTGGCCTGCATCAGCATGTAGTTGAATTCGAGGAAGGTCAGCGGCTGTTCGCGATCCAGCCTCAGCTTCACCGAATCGAAGGTCAGCATCCGGTTGATGGTGAAGTGGGCGCCGTATTCGCGCAGGAACTCCACGTAGCCGAGCTTGGAGAGCCATTCGTCGTTGTCGACGATGATCGCGTCCGTAGACCCGTCGCCAAAGGCCAGGAACGGCTCGAAGGCGCGCTTCAGGCTGGCGATGTTGGCCGCGATCTGCGCATCGGTCAGCATCTGCCGCTGGCTATCCTTGCCGGACGGATCGCCCACCTTGGTGGTGCCGCCGCCCATCACGACGATGGGCTTGTGCCCGGCCTGCTGCAGCCGGTGCAGCAGCATTATCGAAACGAGGTTGCCCACGTGGAAGCTATCGGCGGTGGCGTCGAAGCCGATGTAGGCGGTGATCGGGCCGGCGTCCGCGGCGGCGTCCAGCTCCTCGGCATGGCTCTGCTGGTGGATGTAGCCCCGCTCGCTCATCACGCGCAGGAACTCGGATTTGAAGGCGGGGCCGGTCGCCGGGCCTGATGCAGGGGCGGTCATCGGGAGGTCCTTGGGTCTTGCTGGTAAGGCCGGAGACCATCTCCTGATCGAGAAAGCCGCCAGCATCGGGCGGCATGGGATCGAGGCCGCGCGCTAGGAATGCGGGCGGTAATAATAGGGAGCGGTGGCGCGGCGCGCGATCATGGGCGCTAGCTACCGGCGCGCGGGCGTGGCAGTCAAGCCGCCATGCGCATCCTCGGTTTCATGAGCGGCACCTCCCTCGACGCCGTGGACATGGCGGTGCTGGAGACGGACGGCGAGGCGATCCAGGGCTTCGGCCCGGCCGGCGAGCGTAAGCTGACGCCTAAGACGCGCGCCATCGTGTTGCAGGCGACGGAGGCAGCGAAAAGCTGGACCCGCGGGACCTCGGAACCCGCCGTCTTCGCCGAAGCGGCGAGGGCGGTGGCGGAGGAGCATCTGGCCGCGGCGCGCGAGTTCATGGCGGCGCATGGGATCAAAACGACTGACCTCGATCTCGTCGGTTTCCACGGCCAGACGGTGCTGCACGAGCGACCCAGCAGCGATCGTATCGGCCGTACTGTTCAGCTTGGCGACGGCGCGTTGCTGGCTAAGGGTCTCGGCCTGCCGGTCGCCTTCGACTTCCGCACGGCGGATGTGGCGGCGGGCGGTGAGGGCGCGCCGCTCGCCCCCATCTACCACGCCGCGCGGGCGAGGGTCTCGGGGCTGGAGCCGCCGCTGGCGGTCCTGAACCTCGGCGGCGTCGCCAACATCACGCTGATCCCGGAGGACACGAAAGGGGAGGCGGGCGAGATGCTGGCGTACGACACGGGGCCGGCCAACGGCATGATCGACCTCTGGGTGCAGGCGAAGACCGACCTCCGCTTCGACCCCGATGGGCGTTTCGCGCGATCCGGCAAGGTGGACGAGGGCGCGTTGGGCGAGCTTCTGCGTCACCCCTATTTCGCGGCGCGGCCTCCGAAATCCCTCGACCGGTACGATTTTTCCATGGCGCCGGTGCAGCCGCTGTCGCTGGAGGACGGCGCGGCGACCCTCACCGCCTTCACCGCGGAAACCGTCGCCCTGGCCATTCGCAACGCCGCCATACCGCCGAAGGTGCTGATCGCTGCGGGCGGGGGGCGGCTCAATCCGGTGCTGATGCAGGCGATCACCGAGCGGGCCGGCGTGCCGGTCACCACGGCCGAAGCGCTCGGCTGGCGCGGCGACTCCATCGAGGCGGAGGCCTTCGCCTATCTCGCCGCCCGAACCAGGCTCGGTCTGCCGATCAGCTTCCCCGGAACCACGGGCGTCAAGCAGCCGATGGCGGGCGGCCGGATCGTCGAGCCCTAGCCTATTTCAATTCGTGCGCGCGCTTATCGAGGTAGGCGCCCACGTGGTCCTCCACGTCCTGCAGGTGGTCGGTCCAGTAGTGGTTGGCGCCTTCGATCAGATCGTAGTCGATGACGATGCCCTTTTGGGTGCGAAGCTTGGCCACCACCCGCTCCACTTCGTTGGGCGCCGCCACCCCGTCCTCCGTCCCGTGCAGAAACAGACCCGAGGCCGGGCAGGGGGCGAGGAAGCTGAAATCGTAGACGTTGGTCGGCGGCGAGACGGAGATGAAGCCGTCGGTCTCGGGCCGCCGCATCAACAACTGCATGCCGATCCAGGCGCCGAACTGATAGCCGGCGACCCAGGTTTGCACCGCCGTCGGGTTGGTTGTTTGCAGCCAGTCCAGGGCCGAGGCCGCGTCGGCCAGTTCGCCGATGCCGCTATCGAACTCGCCCTGGCTGCGCCCCACCCCCCGGAAATTGAAGCGCAAGGTGGCGAACCCACGCTTCATGAAGCACCGGTACAGCTGCACCGTCGGCGCATTGTTCATCTGGCCGCCCGCCTTGGGGTGGGGATGCAGGATCAGGGCGATGGGCGCGTTCGGCGTTTTTCCGGGCGTGTAGGCGCCTTCGAGGCGACCGGACGCGCCGGTCAAGATAACTTCGGGCATCGACATCCTTAAGCCAGCAGCCGGGGAGAGCCCGGCGGGGTCGTGAACACCAGTCGCCGGGCGGTCCGGCGCGTCTGAATACTTGACCTGTGGAGTTGGTTTTCCTACATCCAGGCCATACCGGGGGCGAGCGACCCCCGAAGCGGCGGCTTTAACACAGCGCCGCGAAGAGGGATCGTTTTTTCACAAGGGGCTTTCATGCGCCTTTCCACAAAAGGCCGGTACGCGGTGATGGCCATGGCCGACCTCGCCCGACACGAAGGCGGCGAAGAGCGCGCGGTGAGTCTGTCCGACATCGCTCGGCGGCAGGAGATCTCCCTGGCCTATCTGGAGCAATTGTTCGCGCGGTTGCGCCGGACGGGCTTGGTGGTGTCCGCGCGGGGTCCGGGCGGCGGGTATCGGCTGGCGCGGCCCCTGGCGAAGACCTCCATCGCCGACATCGTGCTGGCGGTGGACGAGCCCCTGCAGGCCACCCGCTGTACCGAACTCGACGGCGAGGGATCGAAGGGCTGCATGGCCGGCGGCGACGCTGCCTGACGCATAACCTCTGGGACGCCCTCGGCCGCCAGATCGAAGGCTTTCTTGCGGGTGTTTCCCTGGAGGATGTGATCGAGCACCGCATTCCGGCCGCCCCTGTCGTCCGCGCGGCCCGAGCGGCTGAGGCGCACGCCTGATGGCCGTTTATCTCGACTACAACGCCACCGCTCCCATCCGCCCCGAGGCGCGAGAGGCCGCCCTCTGCGCCCTCGACATCGGCGGCAATCCGTCCTCGGTCCACGCCAACGGCCGTCTCGCCCGCGCGGCGATCGAACAGGCGCGGGACGAGGTGGCCGCGCTCGTGGGCGCGAGCGCCGACGCCGTGACCTTCACCTCCGGCGGCACCGAAGCCAATGCGATGGCGATCGACGCCGCCTTAGCCGCCGGCTCGCGCGCGCCGATCATCCTTATGAGCGAGCATGCCTCGATCATGTCCACCGCCACCTTCACCGCCACGGCGCGAGGATTGTGGGTGGAGGCTTGGCCGGTGCTGAGCACTGGGCTGGCCGACCTCGATTGGCTGGAGGGTCGTCTAGCCAAGCATCGTCAGGCGGACGGCCGGCCCTTCGTCACCGTATCCCTCGCCAACAATGAAACCGGCGTGATCCAGCCGGTGGCGACCATCGCCGCCCTGGTGCGCCAGGCGGATGGTTGGCTGCACGTGGACGCGGTGCAGGCGGCGGGCAAGATACCAATCGATTTCAACGCGCTCGGCGCCGATAACCTGTCCCTCTCGGCGCACAAGCTCGGCGCGCCACAGGGGGTTGGAGCGCTGGTCGCCGGCGCTCGCGCCAAGCTGCAGCGCCGCCTGCCGGCCGTGGGGC
>CBDDDO010000005.1:0-142706 GCA_965226655.1 Granulicella sp.
CTGAGAACGCCGAATTGCTGGCAGTCAGCGCAACGCCGACGGAGTTGCCGCCGGAATCGGTGCTGGTTCCGGCGCCCTTGGCGTTCGTGGAAGCCTGGTCGGACGCGCTGGTGTTCACCTGTAGCGAGCCTTCCTGCTGTTGCGGGAACTCCTGCACACCCTGGCCAAGCTGGTTGAGCTTTCTCCAGTAGTTGCGGGTGATCAACGATTCCTTGTTGGGGATCAGATCGCTGATGTGCATGCCCTGGTGCCAGACGTAACGCCCGGGGTTGGCGACGTTGCCGCGGAGCGTAACGGCATCGCGGAAGCGCTCGATAAGAGAGCTCACCGAAACGATGTCGCCGGCCCTGAGCAGTTCGCTGCTGCGCCGGTCGATGTTCGCATCCTGAATGGTGAGCATCGTGTGATCGAAGATCCGCTCCAGGCGAACCGTGGAACCATTGGCCAGCGTGGTCTCTCCGCCGGCAAGGGTCAGCAGGCCGTCGATGGTGGTGTCGCCTTTGAGTTCGTAGATGGCCGGGTTGCTGACGCTGCCGAGGACTGCAACCTGCGGACCGACCGGGGGAATGAAGATGACGTCGCCGGTAGCGAGGCTGATGTCCTTGGACTTGTCGCCCTTCAGGAGGAGATCGTAGAGGTCGAAGTGATCGATGACGGCGTTATTGCGCAGGACCTGGATGTCGCGCAGCGAACCCTGCGGGAGTGGGCCGCCGGAAGCGAAGATGGCATTGGTCAGCGTACTCATGGAGCTGATGGAAAAGCTGCCCGGCCGCGCCGCTGCGCCCGTGAGGAACACCTGGATGGTCCGCAACGAACCCAGATTGACGTTGAGAGTGAAGTTGCGATAGATCTTGCCCAGCTGAGTGTTGAGAAACGCGGGCAACTGAGAGTACGCCAAACCGGCGACATGAACGGCGCCCAGGCCGGGGACGCTGATGGCGCCAGTACGGTCTACCGTGACGTCGAACTGCTGGTCGACCTGTCCCGAAAGCTGGAGGCGAAGCTCATCGCCGGGACCGAGGATATAGGACGGACCCACGGGAACATCTTCGATGGGTGCAAATGTGGATGGCACGCCGCGGAAGATGGAGGCGCCAAAGATCGGCAGGCTGCGACCGGTGGAGGCTTCCACCATTTGCTGGAATTCGGTCAGACGGTCCGGGGCGAGGTCGACGGAACGGTCGCGGTCGCGGTCACGGTCTTCTGCGTCTCGTGCGGCGCGCTCAGCGGCCGACATCGTTTTCGAGGCGGTAGAGGACTGCTGGCTGGAGTTCTGCTGTCCGGAATTGGTTCCGGGCGTTGTGGAAGAGGTTCCGATGCCACCACCGGCGACTCCGCCTGTGCTTGGCGCGGACGCAGCACCGGGGGCCTGTGCTTGTAGGGGTGAGGCAACAAGCGCGCCCGCAACAAGAAGTAAAGCAAACATTCGCTGCGAGATGGTGCCGGCACGAAAGAATAGCTCGTAAGTCTTACAAATAACGTTCTTTTCTACCAATTTCACGCTCGGGAAGTCCTAGTTTCCAGTGAGTTTATTCACTCAGAATTCTCCCAGCGGCAGAGGCCAAACGCAGGGGTGTTCGTACATTGCAGTCTACCCGATTAAACTGAGCGGCTTCTATTGGTTAGAAGGGACATTGACGACTGCGGTTGCTTGGCGGCGGAGGCGGCGGCGCAGATCGGCGGTTGCTTCACGGTGACAGGGCAGGCAAAGGGTGCGGAGATTGTCCAGATCGCACTGACCACCGCCTTCCGCGACCGGAAGAATGTGGTCGGCATCCCAGAGGGAGCGGCGGGCGGTAATCGAGTTCATGCCCCAGAGTGCCAGCGCCTGAGCGCGGGCGTTGCCTCGACTGCGCTTGAGCTCGGCGTAGGCGGCGACGGTGTCCGTGCTGCAGGACTGGCAGATGCCGCGGTCACGGGCAAAGACCAGGTCGCGGAGGTAGCCGGGGTCAGAGCGCAGACGCCACTGGTGGACACAGTAGTCTGAGCAGAAGGTGCGGCGACGGCGCGCGAGGATTTCTAGCTGGCACCAGCGGCACAACGGCAGGCCGTTGGGCCCGGGCGGAAGAGATTGGCCCCGGGCACGGCCGGCTTCGGATAGCGTTCGGCTGGGACGCGTTGGCATCGGGTTAGTTGATGGTTAGCGTGAAGGTTGTGGTCGCGGTAACAGCGGTGCTGCTGCCGGAGGTTGTCCCGGTGCCTTTGACGGTGACGGTGTAGTTGCCGGCGCTGCTCTTCAAAACCGGAGGGGCGTTGACAGCGCTACTGCTGCAGCCGGAGATCGCCGAAAGGCCGCAGGCGATCAAAGCCAGCGTGGCGAGGAAGCGAAGGGTGCGGCGACGGCGCAGAGCCGGGACGAACAGCAGCATCGCGAAGAAACCGCCGGTGCCGAAGGTGAAGCGGCGTTCGAGTTGAGCGCGCTGCGTGGTAGGGATCGTGTGGGCGGTGAACGAAACGACGGAGACAACGGAAGTTGCGGTGCCTCCCGAGGCGAGCGTGATGGAGGCCGGAGTCGCGGTGCAGGTTGGTTGATCGGCGGTGTCCACAGCGGTGCCGGAGGTGATCGCGCAGGTGATGGCGACGTTGCCCGCGAAGGTGTTCAGGGAGTTTGCCGTAACCGTGTAGGTGTTGCCGGACGTTGCGCCAGACGTGAAGGTGAGCGAGCCGGAAGTGGGTGTAAGTGTGAAGGTCGGGGTGACGGTCGTGACCGTGACGACTGCGGATGCGGTCGCAGGGATGGCGGAGCCGGTTGTGGCGCCGGTGCCGGTGATGGTGGCTGTGAGGACGCCGCTGGTGCCGCCAGTGGTGACGATAGTGATCGTTGTGGTCGCGGTGCCACCGGAGGTCAACGTGACCGAGGCCGGGGAGACAGAGCAGCTTCCGGCGGCCGTTCCAGAGCCGCTGAGGTTAGCCGCCGTGCAGGTAAGCGCAACGTTGCCGGCGAAGCCGTTGGTAGAGGCTACCGTGACGGTGCTTGTGACCGTGTTGCCGGAGATAAGAGTTCCTGAGACGGGCAAGGCGGCGGGTGACGGCGTGAGGGTGAAGGCCGAGGCGGTTAGGTTGACCGTGATGGTGGCGGAGGTAACGGTGGTCGATCCGCTGACGCCGCTGACCTTGACGTTGAGAACGCCGGAGGTTCCCGTGGTTGTGGAGATGGTGAGCGTGCTGGTTGCGGTGCTTCCAGCGGTGAGCGTTGCTGCGTTGGGGAGCATGGCGCAGGTTCCGGCGGCTGTTCCGCTGGCGGTGGTTACGGCACAACTGAGCTGCAGGGTGCCGGCAAAATTGGTCGTTGATTTGATAGTGATGGCGTCGGTATTGCCGGTTGTGGCGCCGGAGATGAGGTTGTAGGTGGTGGTCGCGGGCGTGATGGTAAAGCCAGCCGCGTTGACGAGTAGCGAAATGGTGGGCGCGGTGGACGTGCTGAAATTGGTATCGCCGGAGTAAATGGCGTAGATGGAATCGGTGCCCGCGGTGGTGAAGGTGTAGCTGAGTGTGGCGATGTTGTTCGCGATCGGAACGGGCGAACCGATGGCTATGCTGTTGGAGTAGAACTGCACGGTGCCGCCGGGTGTTTTAGAGGAAGTTCCGGGGGTCAGCGTGGCGGTAAGGGTGACTGCCTGGTTGACGATCGCGGGGCTGGGGTTGGCAGTAACCGCGAGGGTAGTGGCGACGGTAGTGCTAGCTGCCGCGGTGAGGAACTTGGCGACATCCAGCGAGCCGAGGCCAGTCGCTTCGTCATAGCCGGTGAGGAGCGTGTACCCGGCGAGACCGCCGGTGAGGGTGGTCGGGCCAGGAGTGCTGTTGTTGCACATGGAAGGGGTGGCGGTGGTGCAGCCGGTTACGCCCGAGGTAGCGACGGTGGCGTCGTGGAATGCGGCTGGGCTGGAGACATCGACTCCATAGAGCAACGGATTCATGTTGCCCTGGGCGCTGCCGAACTTGGTGTTGATAAGGGCGGCGATGCCGGCCATGCCAGGGGCAGCGGCAGAAGTGCCGCTGAAGATAACGACCGGCGTGCCGCTGGCGGTGCTGACGCAGGAGCCTTGGCCACTGGCAAAACAGCCAATATATCCGTCGTGATCGGCGGCTGAAAACGAAACGTCCGGCGTGAGGCGATAGGAGCCCGTGGGAAAGGCAGAACCTGTTTGCCAGCTTGGCCTTGGGATATAGACACTGGTGCCTCCGCCGGTTTCAGCGACTTCATACCCGGTTTGGACGCCACTCGAATTATAGGCATTGGGTTCGTTCCAGGCACCCTCGGGAATGTAGGACAGGGCTGACTCGTTGCCACTGGAGGAGTTGCTCGAAGACCAGTAGAGCGAGTAATTGGAGATGTCGTTGAACTCCGTTCCGCCGACGCAAGTGACGTAGGAGCTGGAGCAGAGCACGTTGATGCTGAGTGCCTGGGTCGCGGGCGCCTGCGTGAAGTTGGCATCGCAACCGGCGGCGCCGGAGTCGTCGGAGGAGATAAAGACCGACATTCCCTCGGCGGCGGCCGTCTGGAATTCGCCGTTGTAGAAGGTTGTGTCGGACTGACCGTCCGAGGCTTCGCAGCTGCCAAAGGAGACGGTCATGATGGGGTCGCGGAGGGTGTTGATGTTGTAGGCCATTGAGACATCGACACCATCCTGATTGCCGACGCTGCCGCTAATGACGAGATCAACCTGCGCCCCGGGTGCCGTGCCAATGACGCGCTGGACATCGAGGGTAGCTTCGCTGCCTGCCCCGGAGTTCAAGGTGCCTGGGTCGGAGCCGGCGATGACGACGTTTGGCTGGTAGCTGGCGAGGCCGGCGATTCCCTCAAAGTTGGTCATGTCGGCAGCGACGATGCGGGATTCGCCGATGATGGCGACGTGCTGGGCGGTGCTGTTGCCATTGACCTTGATGGTCGAGCCCGTATTACCGCCGGAGTAGACGCTGGCGATGTCGTAAATGACCGCGAAGTCGTTCGGCAGCATGAAATATTCGCTGCCGGCCACAAAGGTGGTCTGCGGCTGTGGCCCGGCGGTTTTCGAAGGAAGCGTTCGCGGGTTCATTCGCGAGGTGGGCCGGAGGTGAGTTTCGGTGAGGCCGTGAATGGATTGAATGAGGGCGCTGAAAGCCGCAGGGATGGAGGGGTCGGCGGTCGCTGAAAGACGCGTCTCCGTGCCGACGCTAAAGTAGGCGAAGCTGGTGTGAAAGGCGTTGGAAACCGTCGCCAGAGTGCCATTCAGCTCCACGATGACACGGTTGGGTTGGATGGAGGCGACGGTGAGGCCCTGAGATGCGGCCCAGAAGGTGATGGCGTCGAGGTCAGACTGCGTAGGGCCGTAGAGGGTACCGAGCTGCTCGGGGGTTATCCACTGGTGGTAGAGCGGCGAGGACGGGTTTTGCTGGTCAGCGAGAAGCTGGTCAAGGGCGGCTTCGACAGAGGGGTCACGGCGAAGGACCAGGGAGATGTGGAGCGGGGTACTGAGGTCGACGGCGGTTGGGGTCTGGTGAGCGGGTGTGACCCAGGCGGGGATGTGTCCGGTGAGCTGCAGCTGCGGCGTGAGGCTGGCTCCGGCGGCGATCCGGTTGGACTGCGCGGCAGGATGAAGTGCAGCGACGGCCGCGCTTGCTGGGGTTTGCGCAACTGAGGACAGGCCCGCGAACAGGAGAGCAAGCATGAGCAGGAAAGCGTGGAGGGCGAGCTGTGTCCGGAGGGCGAAGGAGCGCGGGGTAAGCATGAGGGCCTCGAAGAAAGCTGTTAGCGCATTGTCCTCCCTCGGACGCCGATTCATCAAATGCAAGGTATGCCTATTAACATTTGCTCCCGATTGGGAATGCTGGAAGCCCGTGGGCGGCGGAGATGGCTATGATGGACGGTGGAGGGACTGATGTCCAGGACCGAATCGACAATGGTGCAGCTGGGGACGACCGCTCCGGCTTTTGAGCTGGTGGACGTGATCAGCGGCAAGGCGATGAGCCGCGACAATGTGTTTTCCGCGGGAATTGACGCGAACAAGCGTGGGCTGCTGGTCATGTTCGTTTGCCCGCACTGCCCCTATGTGAAGCATCTGGAAGCAGAACTCGGGCGGATTGGCCGGGACTACTTCGGCGAAAATGGCGAAGGACCGATTGGGATTGCGGCGATTATGTCCAATGACACGGTGGAGTATCCGCAGGACGGACCGGAAGAGATGAAGGACCAGGCGGCGCGCAATGGATGGAGCTTCCCTTATCTGCTGGATGAGTCGCAGGAGATTGCACGGGCTTATGAAGCAGCTTGTACGCCGGACTTCTTCCTGTTCGATGGCGAGATGAAGCTGGTGTATCGCGGACAACTGGACGAAAGCCGACCGCGGCGTGGGGACTTTGGCAACGACGTTCCGGTAACGGGTAAGGACCTGCGGGGCGCGTTGGATGCGGTTGTGGCTGGAAAGCGACCGGATACCAATCAACGCAGCAGCATTGGTTGCAATATCAAGTGGCGCGCCTAGGATTTAAGCCAAACAGGTGGAGAGTTAGCGAAGATATGGACGAAGTACTGGAACAACTGAAAGACGGCGTGCGGCGCTTCCAGGCGGAGGTTTATCCGCAGCGCGCGGAGATGTTTGAGCAGATTGCCAATGAGCAGCAGCGCCCGCAGACGCTGTTCATTAGCTGCGCGGATTCGCGGGTGAATCCGAATGAGATCACAAGCTCCGGGCCGGGGGATGTGTTTGTGACGCGCAACATCGGCAACATGGTTCCGGCGTATGGAGAGATGCTGGGCGGCGTAAGCGCTGTGATCGAGTTCGCAGTGAGCTCGCTGGGTGTGAAACACATTGTGATCTGCGGGCACTCCGACTGCGGCGCGATGAAGGCCTTGATGTCTCCGGAAAGCGTAGCGAAGATGCCGACGGTGAAGAGCTGGTTAACGAACGCGCATGCCGCATTAAGTGTGGCCGAGACGCTGCATGAGCGCGATGTGAAAGAGCACAGCGAACGCCCGCTTCTGGAGGTGTTGACTGAGCAGAACGTATTGCTGCAGATGCAGCATTTGAAAACGCATCCGTCAGTTGCCGGCGCGATAGCCGTCAACGAACTGACGATCTCAGGATGGATTTATGACATCGGCAAAGGACGAGTGCTAGTTGCGGAAGACGGCGAGCGGAGCTTTACGCCTATCGGGCCCTTGAAAGCCACCATCGTCTAAGCTCCGCTCCGGTTGGGTTAGCCCTTTACTGCGGCGTCTGAACCGTGCTGTTTGACGAGCTTGTTGTAGATGCCGAGCAGAAGAAACGGGGCGACCCATTGACCGACGTAAAGGGCTTCGTGCTCCTTTTTGGCGATCTTGAAGGTGATGGAAGCGGCAATCGAGGCGATTGCCAAACCGAGATAAACGCTGGATGGGACCTGTGCGGTGTATTTTTCAATGGCTGCGGTGACTTGATCTTCCTGGGCGTCGCCAGGCTGTACGCGGTAGTCGCTCATAATTGGTTTCTCCTCGGCGCTGGGCCGTGTAAAGAAGGATGCTCTCTTTGCGTTCTGTCAGCGATCGCGGCGGCAAACTGCTTTCGCGAGGCAAACGTTTAGAGCGAACTTTGTAGTGAGATGTCGCGTATAAGCTGCCAAGGAGAAGACTGTTTTATGGAACATGATGTGATCTTGGCGGCGTACAGGAGTTACAACGAGCGCGATCTCGATGCACTGCTGCCGCTGATGTGTGAGGACGTGAACTGGGCGAATGCCTTGACCGGCGACCGCATACGGGGGCGCGAGGAGATGCGCAGAATCTGGGAACTACAGTGGACCTCGCTCAGCGTACAGACTGAACCGATCCGCATTTACGACGAGCTCGACGGAAGGACCGTAGTGGTGGTTCGAGAGATACTGCATGAGGCGGGTGGACGGCTCCTGATGGATCAGGAAATGGAGCACGTTTTTACCTGGCGCGATGGGCTGGTTGCGCGGATGGATTTCCGGCATGTAGCCCCACAAAGCGCCGAAACCATTGACATTGCGGCTTCCGGCGAATAGCGTAGAGGGTAATGAGCGTTCCGATGCACCATCGCGGTCACCACCATCATCATGCGCAAAGCGTGTTGGCGGCTGTGTCCGGTATGGCGAAGTAGCAAGAACGCAAACCAGGATCAACGACAGGCCCGCTGACGCGCATATCGCGAGCGGGCTTTTCTGTGTCCGATCTTGCGCGAATGGCGGGAATTCAGGATGAGGTGAGGAAGTGGCAGAGGTTGTAGCGGTGGATTTTGCGAAGGATAGCGGATTGGTTGCAGGAATCGTGCAGGATGCCAAGAGCGGCGAGGTGCTGATGCTGGGCTTTCTGAATGCGGAGAGCTATGCGAAGACGCTGGAGACAGGATTTGTGACGTTCTGGAGCCGTACGCGCTCGAAGCTGTGGATGAAGGGAGAAACCAGCGGGAACCGGCTGAAGATTGTTTCCATGGCGACCGATTGCGACAACGATGCGTTGTTGTTCAAGGTCGACGTGGAAGGCGATGGGCTGGTTTGCCACGAGGGCACGGTGAGTTGTTTTACGAAGCCGATTGAGATTTCAGGAGCGACGAAGTAATGGCAGAGAAGAAGAAGTTGAAGCTGGGGATTCCGAAGGGCAGTTTGCAGGACGCCACGATTGCGCTGTTTGAGAAGGCGGGATGGCGAATCTATGCGAGTGGACGGAGCTACTTTCCGACGATCGACGATGTGGAGATTGAGTGCATGCTGGTGCGCGCGCAGGAGATGGCGCGGTACGTGGAGCATGGCGCGCTCGATGCCGGACTGACGGGCAATGACTGGATTCTGGAGAACCAGAGCGATGTGGAGCGTGTGACTTCGCTGACCTACTCCAAGCAGAGCCGCGTGAAGGTGAAGTGGGTGCTGGCGGTGCCGGAAGACTCGCCGTTCCAGAAGCCGGAAGACCTGGCCGGCAAGACGATTGCTACGGAGTTGGTCGAGTACACGAAGCGTTATTTTGCGGAGAAGAAGATTCCGGTGAAGGTGGAGTTTAGCTGGGGCGCAACGGAAGTGAAACCGCCGACGCTGGCGGATGCGATCGTCGAAGTAACCGAGACGGGAAGCTCGTTGCGCGCGAACCGTCTGCGAATCATTGAAACATTGATGGAGAGCGAGACGCAGTTGATCGCCAACAAGAAGGCCTGGGCCGACGACTGGAAGCGCAGCAAGATTGAGACGCTGAGCCTGATGCTGAACGGCGCGATGGACGCTGAGATCCAGGTTGGCTTGATGCTGAATGTTCGCAAGACTGATCTGGATAAGGTGCTGAGCGTGTTGCCGGCGCTGAACTCGCCGACGATTTCTCATCTGCAGGATTCGGATTGGGTTGCGCTGAATACGATTCTGGAGACGCACCTGGTACGCGATGTGATTCCGAAGTTGAAGGCCGCCGGCGGGACTGGGATTGTGGAGTATCCGCTGAGCAAAGTTGTGCTGTAAGAACATGCGAGGAAACAAATGAAGGCCCTTATTTGGATAGCTGCTATTGTTGTCGCGATTTCGATTCCGATTGCGATGTATTTCTTTCAGCGCTGGCGGCAGCAGAAGGTAGATCGCGAAGGCCTGGTCTTGTATGCGACCGTGATTGCGATGGAGCCGGTGAAGGTGTTCGGCAAGATCTCCGAGATGGTGAAGATCACCATGTGGATCCAGGAGCCGGACAAAGCCGCAAGGGAGGTCAAGCTGCGGACTCGCATCGCGCCGGGGCAGACGATTGAGGCGGGTACGCGGCTGTGCGTTGTCATCGATCCGAAGGACCCGAAGCGGGTTATTCCAGCGAGTGAGCAGGCCATGAAGCGGGTCGTTCACACAGGTCCGCGGCGCGAGCGGCGCATGATGCAGACAGGCCGCGGGGTGCAGGCGCCCGGCAGCGGGCCGCGCATTGGGGGACAGCGGCGCGGCGGGCGTAAAGGGGCAGCATGAGGATTCTGAAGACGTTCGGCGAGAACGGTGCGGCGGGCCTGGCTGCGATACGCGAGCTGGAGCAGCGCGGCGCGACGAATACGGCGAAGGTCGATGGCGTGGTGCGCGGGATTCTCGAAGACGTGCGTCTGCGCGGCGATGAAGCGGTGCGCGAATACTCGGCGCGGTTCGATGGCCTGGGAGATGCGGATGCTTTGCTGGTGAGTCGCGAGGAGATGCTCGAGGCTTGGGAAGGAACCAGTGAGGAGCTGAAGGCTGCGATGCGGCTGGCGCAGGCGAACATTCGCGCGTTTGCGGAGAAGCAGTTGCCGCGGGCCTGGAGCTTTCGCCCGGCGGAGGGTATGGAGGTTGGGCAGATTGTCCGACCGTTGAGTTCTGTGGGTTGCTATGTGCCGGGCGGGCGCTATCCGCTGCCTTCGACGCTGTTGATGACGGTAACGCCGGCGCAGGTGGCGGGGGTGGAGCGGATTGTGGTGTGTTCGCCGAAGCCGGTTCGGGAGACGATGGCTGCCGCCTATCTCGCTGGCGTGACGGAGTTCTATCGCGTGGGCGGGGCGCAGGCGGTTGGTGCGATGGCTTATGGAACGGCGACGATCGGGGCTGTCGACAAGATTGTTGGGCCAGGCAATGTTTATGTGACAGCGGCGAAGATCGCCGTGAGCCAGGAGACGGGCATCGATATGCCGGCCGGGCCGACGGAGATTGTAGTGACCAGCGAAAATGGCGATCCTGAAGGGATTGCCGCTGATCTCGTGGCGCAGGCGGAGCATGATCCGGAGACGCTGGCCGTGCTGGTTACGACCAAACAGGAGCTCGCTGAGGCTGTGGCGCTTGAGGTGAAGCGGCAGGCTGCGGGGAATTTGATTGCGCAGGAGTCTGTTGCGGCGCGTGGATATTGTTTCGTGACCGAGTCGGTTGAGGCAGCGCGAGATTTGACCAATCGGCTTGCGCCAGAGCATCTCACCGTGGATGCAGGCAGCGATCTGAGATGGGTGAAGAACGCTGGGTCCGTGTTCGTCGGTCACCATTCGCCGCAGTCGATGGGCGACTACATCAGCGGTCCAAACCATGTGTTGCCCACAGGCCGCAACGGACGCATGCGTGGTGGCTTGAGCGTGCTGGACTTCGTGAAGGTGATTACGGTGCAGCAATACACGCTCGATGCGCTACGCGAAGTCGGGCCGCATACGATTGCACTGGCTGAAGCGGAAGGACTGAAGGGCCACGCCGAGAGCGTGCGCGTGAGGATGCGGTAGGCAGACAGTAGAAGCTCGACAGTAAAGAGTAGAGAAAGGCGTATCGGGATGAGTGTTGCTTCAAAGTTGGCGGGTGGAATACCGAAGTCGTTGTTGGAAGAACTGCGCGCTGAAGGCGGGCCGTTTGAGGATGAGCTGCTACATAGCTTGAGCCATCTGCCAGCGGCGACACAGGTAGAGCCGCGCCGTGCGGTGCTGTCCATGCCGGAGTATCACCCGCCGCTGGCCGGGCGCGATGCCCTACGTTTGGACTTCAATGAGAACACCGTAGCGCCCAGCCCGAAGGTGTTTGCGAAGCTGCAATCGCTGACGGCCGAGGGATTGACGATTTATCCCGAGCGGCAGCCGGTGGAGCGCGTTGTGGCGGCGAAGTTTGGGCTGGACGTGGACCAGGTATTGCTGACCAATGGCGTGGATGAGGCAATTCACCTGATGGCCTGCGCGTTCCTGGAGGATGGCGATGAGGCGCTGATCTGCACGCCAACGTTCTTCATGTATGACGTGTCGATCATGATGATGACACCGGGGCTGAAGCGCGTGCAGGCGGATGATTCCTTGGAGTTTCCGTTTGAGCGATTCATGGCGGCGATTACACCGAAGACGAAACTGATCATTGTGGCTTCGCCGAATAATCCGACTGGAACGACGGTAAGCCGGGAACATCTGTTGGCGATTGCAAAGGCTGCACCCCAGGCCGTGTTGATGGTGGATGAGGCGTACTTCCACTTTCATGGCGACACGACGATGGGTGACGTGGGCAATGTGCCGAACCTGATCGTCGCTAGGACTTTCTCGAAGGCGTATGGTTTGGCGAACCTTCGCGTCGGCATGGTGGCGGGCGATGCGCGGTTAATTGGCTTTTTGAAGAAGGTGAGCTCGCCGTACAACGTGAATGGCGTGGCGCTGGCGGTGTTGCCGGAAGCACTGGCTGATGACGATTATCTGCAATGGTATGTGGAGCAGATTCGCGTAGGGCGTGACAGAGTGGCGGCGGCGCTGACGGAGTTGGGCGTGCGTTCGTGGCCTTCTGCGGCTAACTTTGTGCTGATGGATATCGGTGTCAGGCACAAGCAGCTTTGCGACGTGATGCGTGAGCGTGGAGTGTTACTGCGGGACCGCTCGACTGACCCCGGGTGTGATGGCTATGTGCGCATTACGGTAGGCGTGGAAGACCAAGTGACGCGTGGACTCGACGCGTTGCGCGCGAGCTTGAAAGAGATTGGATGGACGCCCGCCGAGAGCGTGCTCGCACAGGGCAAAGCGGCCGAGGGAGAACGCTACTATGAGTGATTTGGTGCAGGAAGTTGGAACAACGAACGATTCCGTCGGCGAGGCGCGTCTTGGTACGGTGGAGCGCAACACGCTGGAGACGAAGATTTCGCTGCGGCTGAATGTCGATGGCATGGGTAGCTATACCGTGTCGACGGGCATTCGGTTTTTCGACCACATGCTCGAAAGCTTCGCCAAGCATGGCGGGTTTGACTTGACGCTGAAGTGCGTCGGCGATCTCGATGTCGATCAGCACCACACCGTGGAGGATGTCGGCATTGCGCTGGGTGAAGCGTTTGCGGAGGCGCTCGGCGATAAGCGAGGGATTCTGCGGGCTGGATATTTTGTGATGACGATGGATGAGTCACTGGCTGTATGTGCGGTGGATTTGTCAGGCCGCGTTGCTTGCGTTGTGGATGATCAGCTGACGACGCCGGTTGTGGGCGATCTCGTGACGGAGCTGGTGCCGGACTTCTTCGATGGTTTTGCACGCGGTGCGAAGGCCAACGTGCATGTGAAGATCATGTACGGGCGCAACAACCATCATAAGATTGAGGCAATTTTCAAGGCGTTTGCGCGCGCGATGCGGGGAGCTTGCAGCCGCGATGAAAGGATGCGGGAATTGCTGCCGAGCACAAAGGGGCTGCTGTGAAGATTGAGCTTTCTATGCAGGCGCAGAAGGATGCTGTCGCTTCGATTCAGAAGTACTTCGAAGTGAATATGCCGGAGATGATCGGCGAACTGCCGGCTGGGTTGTTGCTGAACTTCTTCGTCGAAGAGATTGGTCCGGCGATTTATAACAAAGCCATTGCGGATGCACAGGCTCGGATGATGCGCCGCGTGGATGATCTGAGTAGCGAGCTTTATGTGGATGAGTTTCAGTATTGGCCGAGGGTTGCGGCGAAGCGGAGTAAGACGAAGTGATCGCGGTCATCGACTATAAGGCGGGCAATCTCACCAGCGTTGTGAAGGCGCTGCGGATCCTTGGTGCGGATGATGTTGTCGTGACGCAGTCGCCTGAGGAAGTGTTGCGGGCTGACAAGATAGTGCTGCCCGGCGTGGGACATTTTCAGTCGACGCAGTTGCTGGAAGATTTGGGGTTGACCCAGGCTACGCGCGAGGCTGTCGCGAAAGGCACGCCGTTCCTGGGGATTTGTGTGGGGTTGCAGTGGTTGTATGAGGGTTCTACCGAGGCGCCGGATACGAAGGGCCTTGGGCATTTCGCGGGACAGTGTGAGCGCTTCCCTGCCCTGTTTGAAGGCATGGAGTTGAAGTCGCCGCATGTTGGGTGGAACTCGATCGAGGAAGTCCGCGGCGATTCAAAGCTGTTGCGCGGCGTGGCGCCGGGGAGCTTTGTGTACTACACGCACTCGTGGCGGGCGCCGGTGAGCGAGGATACGGCCGCGGCGACTTTGTACGGGGGCGCTTTTACGGGGGCTGTCGAGCGCGGCAATGTTATGGGCGTACAGTTCCATCCCGAAAAATCGGCTGAAACAGGGCTGAAGGTGCTGAAGAACTTTCTGGATTTGAGCATCTGACCTGGGAGAGGAGACACACACTTTATGAGCACACTTGCGATGGACACCATAGCGACGATCAAGCTGGATATTACAAACAACTGGACCGGGCGTGACGAACTGCCCTTTGAGATGATCGCCGAGCGCGTGCTCGAGATGGAGTCCGAAGGACAGGTTGGTCCGTTGACTGTGACGTTCGGCAAGCCGACGTTTGTGGAAGGTATGGACTGGGCTTGCGTGTTCAAGATGAGTGCGATGGGACGCGAGCATGTGTCGCCGGCGCGCGGTGTGGACTCGCTGCATGCGATGCAGGTGGCGATTGAGACGGTGGGCAAACAGCTTGCCGGGATGGGACGGAGCCACAAGATCACGTTGAACGGTGGCGAGGATCTTGGTTTCTCGACGGGTCAACCGACGGCTGCGGCTGCGAAGTGCCCGGTGGCCGGAATGAGTTTGAGTACATAATGCTGACAAAAAGAATCATCGCCTGCCTGGATGTACGCGGTGGCCGCGTAGTGAAGGGGATACAGTTTGTCGATATCGTCGATGCGGGCGATCCGGCGGAGTTGGCGCATCGTCATGCGCGAGCCGGTGCGGATGAGATTGTGCTGCTCGACATCACGGCCACGCATGAAGGCCGCGGGACGCTGCTCGATACGGTGAAGCGCACGGCGGAGAAGCTGTTTGTACCGTTTACTGTAGGCGGTGGGATTCGCTCGGCGGACGATGCGGCTGCGGTGTTCGATGCGGGCGCGGATAAGGTGTCCATTAATTCGTCGGCCATTGCGAGGCCGGAGCTGATTGGCGAGATTGGCAGCAGCTTTGGCGCACAGGCAGTGATTGTGGCCATCGACGCGCGGCGCGGCGCGGGTGGCGTGAGTGATGCCGAGGTGTATGTGAGCGGCGGACGCAAGGCTACGGGTTTGCGCGTGGTGGAGTGGGCTCGCGAGGCCGAGCAGCGCGGCGCGGGCGAGATTTTGTTGACTTCGATGGATACCGACGGCATGCGGAACGGTTTCGACTGCGAGCTGACGCGTGCGGTGAGTGAGGCGGTACAGATTCCAGTGATTGCTTCGGGCGGCGCGGGTAGTGCGGCGCATTTTGCTGAGGTGTTCCTGAGCGGCAAAGCCGATGCGGCGCTTGCGGCTAGTATCTTTCACTTTGGCGTGACGGATTCGCGGGCGTTGAAGGCTGAGGTTGCGGCGGCGGGTGTAGCGATGAGGTTGCCTTGCTAAGGCGTTGTGCCGCAACAGGCAAACAGCAGATCCTTCGCGGTGCTCAGGATGACAAAATTTTAGAAGTAGATGACAAGTAAGAGTGGTGAGAAAGGTACGAAGCAGACGTGCTAATTCCTTCGATCGATTTAATGGGCGGAAAGATTGTGCAGTTGGTGCAGGGAGAGAAGCTGAAGTTGTCGTTCGACGACTTCGATTACTGGATCAACCGCTTCTCGAAGTATCCGCTGGTACAACTGATCGACCTCGATGCAGCAATGCGTCAAGGTGACAATCGCGAGCTGATTGAGATGGTTTGCGGACGGCTCCCTTGCCAGGTGGGCGGCGGGTTGAAGACCGCGGAAGACGGCCAGCGGCTGCTCGATGCAGGAGCGAAGCGCGTGATCTACGGCTCGTCGCTGTTTGGCGCGGATGGCGTGAATAAGACCTTCGCCGCCGGACTGCAGAAGGCGTTGGGCGAGGATGCGCTTTGCTTTTCCGTGGACACCAAAAATGGCAAGGTTGCGGTTAAGGGCTGGAAGGATTCGGTGGATCTGACACCTGAGGAGGCTGTGACTTGGCTGGAAGATTACTGCTCGGCGTTTCTCTACACACACGTCGATACCGAAGGCACCATGCAGGGCTTTCCAATGGATGTCGCAGCAATTCTGCGCTCGACAACCGCGAAGCAGTTAATCGTGGCAGGCGGTATCAAGGAGCAGGCTGAGGTCGACGCGCTCGATGCCATGGGGGTCGATGCCGTGGCGGGAATGGCCGTGTATTCGGGAGCCATGGACGCGTAGCATTCATCGTGCTGTAAGCATTCGTAAGCGACAATCGACAAAACAGTTTCCGGAGGTAGTGTGCGGTCCATGCGTCTTGCTCTGAGTGTGATTGCGGTTGGGTTTTCGGCGATAGTCGCCACAGCACAAAAGCCTGCGCCGCTGGTGGTGATCTCGGTGGACGGCATGAAGCCGGAGTATGTGACACATGCCGCCGAGCATGGCCTGAAAATCCCGGAACTGCGCAGCTTCCTCACGCAAGGTACTTACGCGGAAGGCGTGATCGGCGTGGTGCCGACCGTAACGTATCCCAGCCACACGACGCTGATCACCGGTGTACCGCCCGCGGAGCATGGCGTGTGGGATAACACAGTGTTCGATCCGCTGGGCGAGCATCCGGGGCGTTGGTACTGGGATTTTAGCTGGCTCAAGGTGGAGACGCTCTACCAGGCGGTGGACAAAGCCGGCCTGAAGACCGCGGCGGTGGGCTGGCCCGTGACGGTCGGCGCACCGGTCGACTATCTTATCGCCGAGGGCGCGCAGTCCGAGCGCACGGACAAGCCTGCCGGCCCTGCGTATGTGCCGGCGGACATCGTGGCGAAACTCGGCGTAAAGCAAGCCAAGGGGCAGGACGAAGACGATGTGAAGACCGGGCAATCGGTGGCGATTCTCCATAAGTGGAAGCCTGCGCTGATGCTCATCCATTTGACGGACTTGGATGAAGAAGAGCATGGTCATGGGCCGTTCAGCGCAGAGGCCGATGCGGCGCTCGAGAAGATCGACGGGCAGATTAAGCAGATTGAAGATGCGGCCATGGCGGTCGATCCCGCAACGCGCATCGTCATCGTCTCCGACCACGGGTTTGAGGCGGTCGATCACAACGTGAACCTGAACGTACTGTTTGCCCAGGCCGGCTTGATTCGTCTTGGTCCGCCTGCGAGCGGCAAGAAAAGGCCGACGGTGATTTCCTGGGATGCCGAAGCTTGGCCGGCGGGTGGAAGTACGGTGGTGATGTTGCGCGATCCTAACGATGCGGCAACCATGCGCAAGGTGACCGCGGTCATCGATGCACTGAAGGCCGACCCAAAGTATAAAGTCGCGCATGTGCTGAACCACGAAGAACTGGTTAAGGCTGGCGGCTTTCCGACCGCTGCTTACCTTGTGGACTTCAAGGACGGCATGGAACCCGGCACAGGAATGACGGGCGATGCTATCAGCGAATCGCCACTCAAGGGCATGCATGGCTTTGTGCCCTGGAACCCGGAGATGCGGTCGACGTTTATGGCAAAGGGCGCGGGGGTTGCGCAAGCGCGAGACCTGAAAGTTGTGAACATGCTGCAGGTTGCGCCAACATTGGCCGGGCTGCTTGATGTCTCGCTGCCTGCGGCGAAAGCACAACCGCTCAACGTGAAACCTTAGTCCTTGTCGTCGCCGCCGCCCACGATGGCGTAGTACCCTTTGCGGGCCTGTACATTCATGCCCTTGCCGCAGTCGATGTTGATCTTGCGGAACTTGCCGTCGGCGGTCTTGTTCTGGGGCGTATAGCTGACCAGGTACTGGGTACGGAGCTCGTCCTGGATCTGGTCGAAGGCTTCCTCGAGCTTCTTGCCGTTGTGGCCGACGTTGATCACGCGGCCGCCCGTGTCATGGGCCAGCTGCTCCATATCGCGTGCGCCCATGCTTCCGATGTTGAAGCCACCGCCGCCGTAGAAGCCGCCGTCGGCGATCAGGATGACGTAGATGATGGCGTTGGCTTTCTGTGCCGCCTCGGTTGCGGTTTTCAGGGTTTCCTGTGAGCCTTGGTCGCCGCCGTCGGTCAGCATCACGATGATTTTGCGGCCGGCTTCGGTCCGCAGCTTGTCGTGAGCGGCGAGATACACGGCGTCGTAGAGCAGGGTGCCGCGAGGATTGCTCGTCGGCATCGGACCACCGCCGATGCCCGGTACGCCGGCTGACGAGCTGGCCGTGTTGATGGACGCGTGGTCGATGGCGCGCTTAATTTCGCGAGCGTTGTTGGTGTAATCGGCCAGCAAGTCGACGTTGACGTCGAAGGAGATCAGGAAGGCCTCATCCTTGGGAGTGAGCACGTTGCGCAGGAAGGTTGCGCCGGACTCCTGCTCCAGAGGGAGGACGTTCTGCTGGCTGCCGCTGGTGTCCAGCAGGATGCCGATCGTCAGCGGCAGGTTCTTTTCCTGGGTAAAGTTCTTGATCGTCTGTTCTTTACCGTCTTCAAACAGGCCGCAGTCGTCCTTGCGCAGGCTGGTAATAAATCCGCCCTTGTCGCGGACGGAGAAGTAGATGTCGACGAGATTGACGTTGACGTTCAAGGTCTCGGCGTCAGCGTTGCGGGTTTCCTGGGCGGGCGCAGTGCTGGCGGGCGGGGGGCCGTCCGGCGAAGGAGCACATTGCGCGTGGAGGCTGGGAGCGACAGCGAAGACGCCGGCGAGCGAAAGAGCTGGAAAAAGGCGCAGAAAGGCAGGCCGCATATTTCTATTAGACGACGATTTTGGCTGTTTAGGCGACACGATTCAGCACAACGTCCACACGGGCAGGCGCGTCTACCATTCATGGAGTTCGGCGTAGCTTACTGAGGCGGCGGCTGATAGTCTCAAAAGGTGCGACTGGACGGCTGGACGACTGCCGCAGAGGCAGATAGGCGTTCGCAAGAAGGGTTGAATCAGGAATGGGTTTTGGCAAGCAGATAGCAGGGGTGGGAGCGGTGGCGCTGGCGATGACGCTGGCGGGTACCGGTATTTCGGTTCACGGGCAGAGCACAACAACCGCGACGCCGAGCCAGGAAAGCATTCCCGACGCCCCGCGGCCGCAGACGTTGCCGCAGATCAACACGATTACGCCGGTCGGGCCTGCCCTTCCGGATGCCCCTCCGCCCGCAAATACCGGCGCTCCCGCTAAGGATGACCAGTTAGCGCCGCCCTCGATCCTTCCCTCTACGCCGAAGTCGACCGAGGCCGCGCAGGATGACGGCCCCCCGCCCGAAATTCCTGCCCCGGGTCAGGCTGGAACGGCCTACCGCCTGGACGCCGTCCACGTCAATTTTGTTCAGGTTCACTTTTCCGTAAAGACCTCCAAGGGGACGCTCGTACCGGGACTGACATGGCGCGATGTGAGAATTTCCGAGAACGGAATCCGCCAGAGACCGGCCATTTTCAGCACCGACCCGATGCCGCTTTCGATCGCGCTGGTCATCGACCAAAGTGTGGATTACCACACCATGACCAAGATCAATAACTCGCTGGAGGCGCTGCAGGGTGCGTTTGCGCCTTATGACGAGGTCGCTGTGTTCACTTATAACAACGGCGTCCGCCAGCAGACGAGCTTCCTGGGTGGACAGACGGCACGTCTGGGCGCGATTCTCGAGCGGTCCAAAGCTGTTGGGCGCGAAGCGGACCTGGCTATGGGAGGACCGCTCGACCAGACGCAGATCAAAAACAACGAAATCGTCGATCCGAACACAACGGCTGTTCGGGGGCAGCAGGGCATTACGCTGTATGCGAAGAAGGAGTACCACACCTTGAACGACGCTATTTTCGCGGCAGCGCAGTCTCTGGCTAAGACGGGTCCTGATCGCCTGCGCATCGTTTACGTGATCTCCGACGGCAAAGAGTACGGCAGCAAGGTGACCCAGAAGGAAGTTATCAGATACTGCCAGACGAACAAGGTCACCGTCTATGCCACCGTCGTTTCGGAAGAAGCGATACCGGGTGTGGGTTTCCTTGATCGCATCCATCTCCCGCTGACCATGCGCGACAATGCCCTGCACACTTACACAGAGGCCACAGGCAGCGGGACGCCGGACTATGAGTTCTACCAGAATGGTATTGAAAAGAGCTTCCAAAGGATCGCGGTTCAGGCTAGGAATCAGTACACCATTGGCTTCTACAGCCATGTGCCCGTTCTGAATGAGAAGTTCCGCACCCTTAATGTCGAGATCATGCAGCCTAACCTGACGGTGATCGCCCCCAAGGGCTACTATCCGACGCCGACAGCCACAGCGCCGACGCCGGTTACGCCCACGGCGCTCCCGTAGGCTGTTTGTAAGTGAACGTACAGAGCAATGCCCTTCTGGCGCTGTCGGCGGCAGCGGCCTGGGGCGGTGGGGATTTTTCCGGCGGCATGGGCGTCAAGACGGCGGGCGGTTCGACCCGCGCCGCTCTGCGTTTTATCCTTCTGTCGCATTTCGCCAGCTTGAGCGTTCTTGTGGCGATATTGTGGCTGCGACATGAGCCGTTGCCGCACGGACCCTTGATGTCGTGGGGGTTGCTGGCAGGAGTTGCGGGCGGAATCTCCTTGACCGCGTTCTACCTGGCCCTCTCGCGCGGTGAGATGGGGATTTCGGCGGCCATTAGCGGGCTGCTGGCCGCAGCGATTCCTGCGCTGGTTTCTACCGTAATGGAAGGCGCTCCAGGAGCATTGCGTCTCGCGGGCTTCCTGTTGGCGCTGGTGGCGATTTGGGTGATCGCGGCAGGCCCTTCGCCAGAAAACGCCGGTGGCAAAGCGACGCTGGGCCTCGCGGTGCTTAGCGGGGCCGGATTCGGTGTGTACTTTGTGGCGCTGCGGATGGACAACTCGCTTGGCGTCGTCATGCCCATGGCGCTGGCCCGTGTAGGGAGTTTGGTGACCTGCGGGTTGATGCTGCTGGTGCTCTCGTTGTCACGCACCGGGAGCCAACCGAAGCCCGCAAAAACGCAACGGATGCCCGGCATCGTGGTCGTGTGGGCGCTCTCCTCGGCGCTGCTGGATACCACCGGCAACATGCTGTTCGTCGGGGCGACGCTCTTGGGCCGGTTGGATGTCGCGGCGGTGCTTGCAAGCCTCTATCCAGCGGGAACAATCCTGCTGGCAGCCTGGCAGCTGCATGAGAAGCCAACGCGGCGTCAGGTGGCGGGAATGTTCGCTGCACTGGCGGCGGTGGTGATGATTACACTGTGAGCATGAATTCCTCGAATTCTCAACTCACCACTCAACGTGCAGTGATCATAGCCAGCAGGATGATTTGCATCTTTTTCCTGGCTTACTCCATCCTCACCTTTACGGAGATACCCGGCCTGATCATTGGGCTCATTCACTATCGTGTCCCCGACCAGACAATCGCCTCAGCAAGTTACTACGCATATTGGACAAGGCGCTACGCGCTTTGGATCACGAGCGCGTTGGTTCGCGGAGGCGTTGAACTCGTATTAGCAGGGATTTTCTACCGAATTGGCCCACGGGTCGAGCGGTTTCTTCTCGGCGATGGTTCCGAGGGTGAGCCTATCGAAGGAGAAGGGAGCATCTAGTGCTTTCCGGACGTGCTTTCGCCGGCGGCAGCTTTGCTCTTGTTTTGGCGGGCGTTCACTTTCCTGGCCGCAGATTCGCTGGACTCATCCGCAAGCTTGATGCCTGAGGGATTGAACGTCGGCTTGGGGTATTTGAGGTTCATCCCCTTCATCAATTCAACGAGAATTCCCGAGATCGCCACGTTACGGAACCACTTATTGTCCGACGGAATCACAAACCACGGTGCATGCTTTCTGCTGGTGTGGGTGAGGATGTCTTCGTAGGCATTGGTGTACTTGCCCCAGAACTGCCGCTCCTCGAAGTCCGCGGGAGAGAGCTTCCAGTGCTTGTCCGGATCGTCGATGCGGGACTGCAGGCGGCGCGTTTGCTCGGCGTGCGAGATATGCAGGAAGAACTTGACGACAGCAATATCGTTATTCGCCAGCGACTCCTCCCACTTGTTGATGTCCTGCATGCGCTCGCGTGCCGTTTTGGTGTTGATCAGCCCATGAACACGCGGCGAAAGCACGTCTTCGTAGTGCGAGCGGTTGAAGATCATGATCATGCCGCGTGGCGGAGTCTGCACCTGGCAGCGCCACAGAAAGTAGTGGCGCGCTTCGAGAGGCGTCGGCACCTTGAAGGCCGCCACATCGCAGCCCTGCGGGTTGATGCCTGAGAAAATGTGCGAAATCGTGCCGTCCTTGCCGGCCGTATCCATACCCTGCAGCACAATGAGCAGCGCCTTTTTCTGCGAGGCGTAAAAGACGTCCTGCAGATCGGAAAGCTGATGGCGATGTTTGGCGAGCACCGGCTCCGCATCGCCCTTGTCGGCGAATCCGTCGTGGTCGGAGGTGGAGAGGTTCGAAAGCTTGACCTTGCTGTGCGGCTTGATGAGATAGGGCGATTTCAGCTTCATGGACGCTCCGGAGTTAGGGCCAAGAGAAAACGACGGCTCAGGAGCCGTCGTTGGATTGGATGCGTGAACGCCGGTTTAGACCACAGGAGCTTTGGGCTCCTCGGCGGGCTTGACTGCGGGCGGAGTGACAGTGTGGGCGGTTTCGCCGGGAGTCGACTTGGCGGTCGGCTCGTCGCTGATACCCTTCATGCCTTCCTTGAAGCCGCGCAGGCCTTCACCGAGACCCTTGCCGAGTTCGGGAAGCTTCTTACCGCCAAACAGCACTACTGCTACAACCGCCAGAACGATCAAGTGGGTCGGTGTAAAAAGTTCACCCATAACAATGTCTCCTAAAGAGGCCTCCGGGTGCTGGAACGCACTTTCCGGATAGCGAACTCCATTGTCGCACACGCACAGGAAGTAGCAAACGGAGCGGCGGCGCGGGGCGCGGCGTTATATCCTTATTGAGACGCACCGCGAAGGCGCGACTAGCCCAACACGCGCTCCGGCGCCTCAACGAGGACGATTTTTCAAGTGATGAATCAGACAGCTTTCTCCAAGGTCCTGCGGGGCATCCCGGCAGCGACACTTGTTCTGGCGGTAGCCAGCGTTTTCAGCCCAGCAGCCCTCCAGGGGCAAACGCCCGCAAACAGCTCTCAGTCGACGTCCTCCACGGCGGCTCCGGGCACCAAGGCGGTTAGCGGCACCGGTGTCGCCGCCCTGCAGCAAAATGCGATTACCAAGTACGACAACCGCTACGAGGTCTACGGCGGTCTGCTGTTCATGAACGGCCAGGCCGGGCAGAACCTCGCCAAGCGCTATGACATGGGCGGCGGCGAAGTGATGGGTACCTACTGGCTCGGCAGCCACTTCGGCATTCCGGACAATCGGCTCGGAATTGCGGCGGACTACCGACTCGGCGCAGGAACCACGCCCGTACTGCCGCAGGCGGCACAGTTCGGCTTGAACCGAATCCTTGTCTACCAGAACATTCTCAGCGGCGGCGTTCAGTACCGCAGCATCAAGAACCGCTACGCAGCTATCGACTTTCATGCACTCGTTGGCGCGTCCCACGGCACGTTCGACACCGCGATCACGGGATATCCGCAGACCATCGGTGGTGTTCCCGGAAATCCTCCTGTAGCGCAGAGGCCAAATACGGCGTTTGTCGGCGTTTATAACAACACCACAACCCCCTGGGGCGCGGTTGGCGGAAGCATCGACTTCAACTACTCTCCGAAGGTCGCCATACGGCTGGCTCCGGACATGAACTTCGAGCACTTCGGCACTGAAACCCGTGAGTTCGTATCGGTAACGATGGGCGTGGTCTATCGGCTAGGAAAAAGACAGTAGTAGGTAAAAGTAAAAGGCGGTGATGAGGATGACCTCATCACCGCCTTTGTTTTTTCTTTGCTGTCTAACCTTCTATTGCCTGTCCTACCAGCCTTCGCTCACTTGCTTGAAGTCCGTGCTGACCGGGTTTTCATACACTGAGTAGTCGCGCGTAACGACGGTAAGGCCGCTGGGCGTGACAAAATAGTGCTTCTTGTCTTCGGCGGGATCGTAGCCGATCACCGTGCCGTCAGGGATATGGACATCGCGATCGATAATCGCGTGGCGAATGCGGCAGTGGCGACCGATGTTGACGTGGGAAAAGATGATGCTCGAATCCACATCGGCATAACTGTTCACACGCACATCCTGTGAAAGCACCGAGTTCCGGACCACCGAACCCGAAACAATCGAACCGGCCGAAACAATCGAGTTGATCGCCATACCGGTACGTCCCGGTTCGCCGAAAACGAACTTTGCCGGCGGATACTGGTACGCCCGGCTGCGCATCGGCCAGGCCTTGTCGTACAGGTTGAACGTCGGGGCCACGGCGGCGATGTCCATATTGGCTTCGTAATAAGCTTCAAGCGTTCCCACGTCGCGCCAGTAAAGAGCGCGCTGCTTGTTTTCGTCCACGAAGTTATAGGCGTGCATCTTGTAGCGGCCCAGGATTTTGGGCAGGATATCGTGGCCAAAATCATGCTTGGAGTCCGGATCTTCCGCGTCTTTCATCAACTCCGGAATCAACACATCGGTGTTGAAGATATAAATGCCCATCGACACATCGACCATGTCAGGATTGAAGGGCGACCGAATCTTGGTTTCCTTAGGCTTTTCAACGAAGCCGATCACCTCTCCGTTCTTGGCGACTTCGACAACGCCAAAAGCGGAGACTTCATCGGGCGAGATGGGCAGCGTCGCAATCGTCACATCCGCGCCAGAGTTGCAATGGTGCTCCTTCATCAGCGCGTAGTTCATCTTATAAATGTGGTCGCCGGAGAGGATCAGCACATGCGTCGGCTCTTCCGAGCCGATGGAATAAATGTTCTGAAACACCGCATCCGCCGTGCCTTGATACCAGGACTTCGAAACGCGCTGCATCGGCGGCAGAATTTCGATAAACTCGCCCAGCTCAGACGCAACCACCGGTCCCCAGCCTTCGCGGATATGGCGATTGAGCGACAGCGCCTTGTATTGCGTGAGGATGTAAACGTGGCGAAGATCGGAGTTGATGCAGTTGGAAAGCGTTATATCGATGATGCGGTACTGGCCGGCGAACGGTACGGCAGGCTTAGCGCGATCCCTTGTCAGGGGGAACAAGCGCTCGCCGGCCCCGCCAGCGAGCAAAACTCCGAGCGTGTCTCTCATGGTTCAACTACCTCTGCAAAACGTACACGTCCTTGAGACGCAGCATATGGGCGTGGAGAAGCCCGAGTCTAGCATAGGGCCCGCATATTTCGAGGTTGTTATTCGCTCAGGTGCTCTTGGGGTCGCCAGAGCCTGCTTCTTCGCCGCCGGATTCTTCCTTGCCGGGCTCGGAGCTGGAAGCCTCCGGGCCGGAGCCTGATTCGTGCTCTTCCGTTGTAATCCGGAGAGACTTCAGGAACGTGAGATCGTTGCGTGTAAAGGGACCGTTGGCTGTTTCGTTGCCATCTTCGCCTTCCACGGTCTCGGCTTCGTCTTCGGACTCGTTGAGGCCGATTGTTGCCTCGAGCATGAGGAGAACGTCGAAACCCTGCTCGCGAATCTCGCGGACTACGCCTGCGATCGAATCCGATTCGGCCACAGACTCATGGATCGCTTCACCGAGCTTTTGGATAAGGTCTTTGACCTGCTGATTCAATGCCACCTCCCGGCTTTGCTCAAGATCACCCCGATGGTGCGGGAAAACTCGCACTGGGTATTCCCCTGTCGCAAAAGCGGGAACGGCAGCTGCGGGTAGGACTGATTCCAAAGATACGCCGATGTCCCTCTACTCCGCAAAAGCAAAGCTAGCCCGGAAACGCCGAAACCCCAAAAGAACTGTGAATAAACCGGGCTAAACCTGCGTATGGTGATCGGCCCACGCCTCTTCCAGACGATGCGCCAGCTCTTCCACCGGCTGCACACGCCGCGAATCCCATATGAAAAATCCCGCCGCCGCCGCACACAAACCACCTACGACAAATAGAAGCTTCTTCATGACCCAATCCCCTTTTCTGCTCTTCGACTATGAACGTCTTGCGCCGTTGGATGCAAGCCGTGCGTGCGCGTTTGGCTTCAGCATCCGAACACCCTTTCACAGCGTTAGACTGAAACCTATGGACAGGGTTCGCTTAGGACGTGCTTTGGGCTATGGCGCGCGGCACGCCGCAAAAACGCTTGCCAGCGCGGTTGACGCGGCGACGACCCCCAATCCGAACCCGCCGCCGCCGCGTCCGAGGACGCCGTCCACCGTCACCCCTGCCTCCGCCGTTCACACCGTCACCGAGGCATGCCGTACGGTTGACAACGCTAAGCGCCAGGTTCGGGCGACCGCCAAGAGAGAAGCGATCGGCGCAGGCCGTTCCATATTTGCGCCCATCAAGGCTTTCTCTGGTGTTCTTTGGCTGCAGGTGACGGGCACGTTTTTCGCCCTGTTCGCGGCGTTCATGGGCGAAGGCGTCTGGAAGCTGCGCGCCAACTTCCATACGCCCTTAAGCACTCCCGAAGCGCACAAACTTTACTTTCACCTGATCGTGTTTTTGGGCTTTTCCTACTTCACAGTCAGCAATTTTGTGAGAGCTTCACGCCGCGAACGCCAGGCGCGACGCTAATCGCCCACTCGGTAGACTAAAAAGGTATCTGAACAACGGAATACGGAAGGATCCCCCCAAATGACTGAGACCGCAACCCTACGCCGCACCGCCTTGCACGCCACGCACCACAGCCACAAGGCGAAGATGGTCGACTTCGGCGGCTGGGATATGCCCGTGCAGTACCGCGGCCTGATTGAGGAGCATATGGCCGTCCGCGAACGCGTGGGCCTGTTCGACGTCTCGCACATGGGCGACATCCAGCTCCGCGGACCCAACTCGCTCGCCGCCGTCCAGAAGCTCCTGATGAACGACGCCAGCAAGCTCCAGACCGGCCAGGCGCACTACTCGGCCATGCTCTACCCCAACGGCACCTTCGTCGACGATGTCGTTCTCCACAAGCTCGGCGACAACGACTATCTCATCGTCATCAACGCCGGCACGCGCGAAAAGGACGTCGCCTGGGTCCGCAGCGTCATCGGCGGCATGACCGGCGTCCACGTCAACGATTTTTCGGACTACTACACGCAGCTTGCGATCCAAGGCCCGAAGGCCGAAGCCACGCTGCAGAAGCTTACCGGGGTGGACCTTAAGCCGATCAAGAACTACTGGTTCACCTGGGGACAGGTCTGCGGCTGCCACAACGTCATGATCGCCCGCACCGGCTACACCGGCGAGGATGGCTTCGAAATCTACATCCCCTCGGACGAGCCCACCAGCAGCCGCGTATGGGGCGAAGTGCTCGCCGCCGGCGAGGAGTTCGGTATCCAGCCCTGCGGTCTCGGCGCGCGCAATACGCTGCGCCTGGAAGCAGCCATGGCGCTCTACGGCCATGAGATCTCCGACACGCTGAACGTCTTCGAAGCCGGCTTGTCCCGTTATTGCAAACTGGAGAAAGGCACGGACTTCGTCGGCCGTGAAGCGCTGGCGAAGGTTCAGGCCGATGGCGGCCCGGCAAAGAGGCTGGTCGGTCTTGAGATGGTCGAGCGCGGCATCGGCCGCGACGGCTACCCGGTGCTTTCGCTCGAAGGCGCCAAGATCGGCGAAGTCACCAGCGGCTCACCCGCGCCGTTCCTTAAGAAGAACATCGCGCTGGCCTACGTTCCGGTGGCCTTTGCAGAAGTCGGGACAGAAGTCGCGGTCGAAGTCCGCGGCCTGCCCGTAAAGGCAGTCGTCGTGCCGACGCCCTTCTACAAGCGGCCCAAGATCACGACCCCTCCGATTACCGCGCCGTTGAGTTAGCGGACGCGCGCTTTCGGCACGAATTCGCGCTGCACCAAATCGCGGTTCGCTTTCCACCGCAGCGCTGCCTACAATTACAGATGAAGCTAAATAGTGGGAGAAACAAATGAGCTACCCCGAGAAGTACAAGTACGCGAAGTCGCACGAGTGGCTGAACATCGACGGCGAAACCGGCATCGTAGGCATCACCGACTATGCCCAGAGCTCGCTCGGTGACATTGTCTTCGTCGAGCTGCCCAAAGTCGGTCAGGAGATCGAAGCCGGATCGACGTTCGGGTCCGTTGAGTCGGTAAAGGCCGTCAGCGACCTCTACTCGCCCGCCACCGGCACCGTCACCGAGATCAACGAAGCCCTGAACTCCGCGCCCGAAACGATCAACACGGCCGCGAATGAAACCTGGCTGATTAAGCTCACGCTGACCAATACCGACGACGCGAACGCTCTGCTCTCCGCCACGGACTACGAGAAGTTCGTCGCCGAAGAGACTGGACACTAAGCCTTAGACATCCTGCCAACCCGGGCCTGACTATTCGGCTCGGGGCATCCTGTTCCACGCGGGTGCAAGAAAGAATCCATGCGCTATTTACCAAAGTCCCCCGCCGACCGCACCGAGATGCTCGAAGCCATCGGCGTTGCATCGATTGAAGACCTCTTTGAGACCATCCCCGCCGAGTATCGGCTGACCGAAGACCTCAAAATCCCGCGTCAGCACGGCGAATCCGAAGTGCTCGACCGCTTCCGCGCCTTCGCCGGCAACATCGCCAGCGGCGACCCCGCGGAACTTGCCGCTGCGCCCGCGTCGAAGCTTTTCGCCAGCTTCCTCGGAGCCGGAGCCTATCGCCACTACAAGCCGGTCATCATCGACTCGCTCGTACAGCGCGGCGAGTTCCTTACCAGCTACACGCCCTACCAGCCTGAGATCGCGCAGGGCACCCTGCAGGCCATGTTCGAGTTCCAGACCATGATCTGCGAACTCACCGGCATGGAGATCGCCAACGCGTCCATGTACGACGGCTCCACCGGCGCCGCCGAATCCGTCATGATGGCCGTCCGCGTCACCGGCCGCAACGCCGCCGTCGTCGCGCGCACGGTGCATCCGGAGTATCGCGAAGTCCTCAAGACCACCACACAGCACCAGGGCATTCCCGCAACCGAAGTGGGCTACGACGCCGCCACCGGCCGCGTGGACCTCAAGGCGCTTGATGCCGCCATCACCGACGACACCGCCTGTGTGCTCATCCAGTCGCCCAACTTCTTCGGAACGATCGAAGATGTGGCTGCCATCGCCGAGATCGCCCATAAGAAGGGCGCGCTACTCATCGTCTCCATCGCCGAGGCCGTTTCGCTCGGCATCGTGAAGGCGCCGGTTGAGGCGGACATCGTTTCGCTGGAAGCGCAGAGCTTCGGTGTCTCCGTCGGCTATGGCGGACCGTACTGCGGCGTCATTGCCTGCAAGGAAAAGTTCCTCCGCCAGATGCCCGGAAGACTCGTCGGCGAAACCAAGGACAAGAACGGCAAACGCGGCTTTGTGCTCACTTTGAGCACGCGCGAGCAGCACATCCGCCGCGAGAAGGCGACCTCAAACATCTGCACCAACCAGGCGCTCGTCGCCCTGATGGTGACGATCTTCCTCACGGTCTACGGCAAGCAGGGCCTGAAGGAACTGGCCGAGCAGAACCTCGCAAAAGCTGCCTGTCTCAAGGCCACGCTGGAAGCAACCGGCGCGAAGAAGCTGTTCTCCGGCCCAAGCTTCAACGAGTTCGCTATTATGCTGCCAAAGTCTGCTGCAAACATGAACGCCGCCTTGCTGGAGAAGCAGATCGTCGGTGGTCTCGACTTGTCGAAGTGGTATCCGGAACTGGGCGAGAACGCTACACTCTGGTGCGCGACGGAACTCACCACGAAAGTCCAGATCGACGCAGCTACTGCAGTCATTGGAGCGAAGTAACCATGGACATAAGCGTAATCGAAGGCGAAGAACTCCTCTCCGTCCTGTTCTTCCGGGACTCTGTTGAGTTCGACTTCAACGGCCCCGTACTCACGCTGTTTCATTGGCCTGAAGTTTTCATCCCCGAAGGCGCGCAGATCGGCGAAGGCTCGTACGCCTACGGCGATCCCGGCTATCGCGATTCCCTTTGCCTGCAAATTGGCGAACCCACCGAGACAACCTCCTTCGAAGAATGCGTCGCACTCGAAATCAAGTTTGAAAACGGCACCATCTTCCGCAGCTCCCTGCGCGAAGAAGATTACGAAGGATCAGAAGCCGGGCAGTTCAACTCCGGACTCGAAGGTGACACACTCGAAGTGTTCTAGAGGCTTACTATGTCCACCAACCCGCCAGTCATGAACTCCTTCTCACGCTTCTGCCTCGCTACGCGTAAGCCGGTCGACATCTTCACCTTCGTCTGCTCCACTACCTTTCTCTTTTCCAGTTCCACGGGTGCCGTCCACTCTTTCCTCCACCGATGGCGCATCCCCCTTCTCTTCCTGATCACGTTCTGCATCATCATCCAGATCGTGAACTTCCGCACCCGTAAAATTCTTTCCAAGGAACCCAACCATGCCTGAACCGTTCATCGGCACACCGCGCAAAGTAACAACACACGTCAACCAAAATGAAGACCTCATCTTCGAAAAATCTTCCTCAGGCAAGAAGGCCTATCGCCTCGCCGAGCTTGACGTGCCTGCCGTAGATGCCGCTTCCCTGCTCGGCGCTGCGGTGCGTACCGACAACCTCGGCGTGATGCCCGAACTGAGCGAGATCGAGATCATTCGCCACTTCACGCGGCTTTCGACATGGAATTACGCCATCGACCTCGGCATGTATCCGCTCGGCTCCTGCACGATGAAGTACAACCCGCGCATCAATGAGATGGTCTCGCGCATTGAAGGTCTCGCGGAAGCACATCCCTATCAGCCGGAGTCTCTTTCGCAGGGCGCGCTCGGCATCATGAAGCTGCTCAGCGAGTGCCTCATCGAGATCACCGGCATGGACGCGATCACGCTGCAGCCCGCGGCCGGCGCGCAAGGCGAGTTTACCGGCATCCTCTGCGTGCGCGCGTATCACACGGCCAACGGCAACCCGCGCAAGAAGATCATCGTCCCAGACTCCGCGCACGGCACCAATCCCGCAACCGCGGCCGTCTGCGGCTACCAAGTAGCCAACCTGAAGTCGAATGCGCTGGGCATGGTCGACCTTGAAGAGCTTGAGCGCATGGTGGATGAAGACACCGCAGCGTTGATGCTCACGAACCCTTCCACAATCGGCGTATTTGAAAGCGAGATCCATAAAATCGCCGACATTCTCCATGCCAAAGGCGCTTTGCTCTACATGGACGGCGCGAACATGAATGCGTTGGTCGGTAAGACTCGACCCGGAGACTTCGGGGTCGATGTGATGCACCTGAACCTGCATAAGACCTTCTCCACACCGCATGGCGGTGGTGGACCAGGCTCGGGTCCTGTGGCGGTCAAGAAGATCCTGGAGCCGTTCCTGCCTTCGCCTGTGTTGAAGACCAATGCGGATGGATCGCTCGGGCTCGACTACAACCGTCCGCAGTCGGTTGGGCGTGTGCGTGCGTGGTATGGCAACTTCGGTATGTTCATCCGTGCGCTTGCGTACATCCTGGCAAACGGCCCTGATGGATTGCGTCAGACGACGGAAGATGCGGTGCTGAATGCCAACTACATCCGCTCGCAGCTTGAGGGTACGTTTGAGCTGCCGTACAAGACGCGGTCGCTGCATGAGGTTGTGTTCTCCGACAAGCTGCAGGCGAAGAACGGTGTGAAGACCGGTGACATGGGCAAACGCCTGATCGACTATGGCTTCCATGCCTATACCGTGAGCTTCCCGCTCGTTGTGCAGGGTGCGATGATGATCGAACCTACCGAGAGCGAATCGCGCGAGGAGCTGGATCTGCTGATCGATGCGTTGAAGCAGATCGCGCGCGAAGCCGAAGAGAATCCGGAGCTGGTGCAGAACGCTCCGCATACGACTCGTCTGCAGCGGCTGGATGAGACAACGGCGGCGCGCAAGCCGATCCTGCGCTGGAAGGCTCCCATAGCCGCGACACAGCTGACGCCTGACACTGCTGCGAAAGAGTGGTAGGCGCGAACTAAGCTTTAAACAACAACGCCTGCTCTTGCGAGCAGGCGTTGTTGTTTTCTTCAGAGACGATTATTTCGCGGCTTCGACCTTCACGGATTCATCGACAAGCGCCCACTTGATGTGGAGCTCCGTTGAGTTCGCTGTCGTTTTCTCAAAACTAATGCTCATCACTTCCTGCGAAGCGGGAAGCGTGCCTGCGTGCATCGGGGTGCGGCCGAGATCCATTTCAGGCTTGTATACGGTTCCCCACTGGCCGGTCTGTTTGTTCAGGATCAGTAGCCAAGGGGTGCCCACCGGCTCGGGGAGCGTGTAGAGGGTGTAGCTGCCTGCGGGGACTGTCAAGTTGCCTACCTTGATGTTGCCGGCGGTGACGAAACTGGTGGCGGGATTGGCGCCTGTGCGCCAGACCTTGTCGTAGGGGTCTTCGCCGCCGATCATCACGCGGCCGCGGAGGGAAGGCGTGTTGTAGTGGATGACAATGGCCTTGCCGCCGATGGTTGCAGCGGCCATAGCGGGTGGGCTGAGGAGCGGCTGTCCGGGTTTGTCTTCCATCTGCGCAGAAGCGAGTGCGGTTGTGACGGCGAGGACGAGGGTTGCGACTGTACAGCGGGCGATAGTCTTCATCGGAATATGCTACTCCTGCGGCGTTTCTGCTAGGCTAAAGGAGAGCACCCGTAGCTCAGCTGGATAGAGCGGCAGCCTCCGAAGCTGTAGGTCAGAAGTTCGAATCTTCTCGGGTGCACCATTTTAAAGACAGAGTGTAGAGGATCGACAGTAGAGCGTAGTGGGCGCTCTGCTGGCTTTCCGCGTGCCCGTTTATCCCCACGCGTCTACAGTGACCATGCGTTTGCCTTCAAGGGCGAAGCGTGTGAGGAGCTGGTCGGTGGCGTGAATTGTGGGGGTGCGGTTGGCGCTCATGTGCTGGTCATTGCCGTCGTGGAGGAGGATGTTGGCTCCTTTGTGGGCGCGTCGAGCGCGATTTAGGCCGTGGTTGAGGCGGGCGATGATGGCTTCCGAGGTGGGGAGATCCCAGTCATGGCCCATGGTGTTCCATTGGACCGGTTTGAGGTTGAGTTCGCGGGCGATGCGGAGCGTTGCGGGGCGGCGTGCGCCATGGGGGAAGCGGACGTAGCGTATCGGCGCGCCGATGGTGTCTTCAAGGATGTGGTTGCAGTCGTGGAGCTCTTTGTGGATCACCGTGGAGGGAAGCATGGTGAGCCATGGATGAGTTTCGGTGTGGTTACCGATGAGGTGTCCGGCGTCGTGGACCTGGCGGACGATTGCGGGATGCTGGCGGACGAACTTGCCGATCATGAAGAAGGTTGCGCGTGCGTTGTGGCGAGCAAGGACTTCCAGTAATACGAGCGTTGCGGTGTCGTTGGGGCCGTCGTCGTAAGTGAGAGCTACTTCGTTGGGGTCGTTGCCGGCGATGATGGATGGGCCGAAGAGCTGGGATTGGGCGCTGTAGGCTGCGTAGGTGAGGACCGAGGCTGTCGCGGCTGTTGCGGCCGCCGCGATGGCCACTTCGGTAAGGGTGCGTGGTGTGAGCATGGCTACTTCTTGAGGAGAGCGAGAACTTCTTCAGCGTGGCCTTCGGGTTTTACTTTGCTGAAGATGTACTGGAGCTTGCCGTCGGGGCCGATAACGTAGGTAGTGCGTTCTACGCCGGAGACGAGCTTGCCGTACATGGTTTTGGGCTTGACGAGGTCAAAGCGTTTGACGATCTCCTGGTCTGCGTCGGCGAGCAGCGTGTAAGGAAGGTCGAATTTGTCTTTAAACTTCTTCTGGGCCTTGGGTGTGTCACGGGAGATGCCGAGGATGACGACGCCCTGGTCCTGGAGTTTTTTGAATTTGGGGAAGTTGTCGCGGAACTCGCAGGCTTCCACGGTGCAGCCAGGGGTATCGGCTTTGGGGTAGAAGAAGAGGACTGTGGTTTTGCCGTGGAAACTGGAAAGGGATACGGGGTTGCCGTCCTGGTCGGGGAGGGTGAAGTCGATCGTGTCGCCTACTTGGGGTGCTGGCATGGTTTCTCCTTGGAGATCAGGATAGCTGACCCTCCTTGTGTGTTGTGCGAATGCTAAGGAGAGCGGTCGTTTGCTACCGCAAACGATACCCCACCCTTTGGCAAAAGCTCCAAAGGATGGGCCACCCGGGGTTGTGGCCACCGGGGTAATGGGGTCTTAATTAGGCGAGGACGGTTTGGTTTGCTTCGTCGTCTACGACTACCTGGTCGGAGGCGGCTACGGAGGCCGACTGCGGGAAGTAGGCGTTGGAGACGTACTGGCCGAGCATGCGGTGGGTGTTGAAGAACGTGCCGTTCATGGCGATGCAATGCTGCTGCATGCGGGACCAGGCGGCGCGGTCGGCGTAGAGGGGAGCTACGGCGTTTTCGAGCTGGGTGTAGAGGTGGTCAGCTTCGGCAGCCTCATCGTCGGCGTCGGCGATGGCCCAACCGGTGACATTTTCGGCGCAACCTTCGATCCACCATCCGTCGAGAACGGAGAGTGAGGGGACGCCGTTGAGGGCGGCCTTCATGCCGGAGGTGCCGGAGGCTTCGTAAGGACGCAGCGGCGTGTTGAGCCAGACGTCTACACCGTTGGTGAGCTGCTCGCCGAGATCCCAGTCGTAGTTCTCGAGGTAGAGGATCTTAAGGGCCGGGCTTTCGGCTTTGGCGGCGGAGGCGAAGACATCGCGGATGAGGCCCTTGCCGGCGATATCGGCTGGGTGGGCTTTACCGGCAAAGAGGATCTGCAGGCCGCCGAGTTTTTCGGCGATCGCTTCAAGACGGGCTGGGTCGTGGAAGAGCAGGCTGGCGCGCTTGTATGTGGCGACGCGGCGAGCGAAGCCGAGGGTGAGGACCGTGGGGTTAAGCGTGATTCCAGTGCGCTGATTGACGGTAGTGAAGAGGCGCTTTTTGCCTTCGGCGTGCGTGGCGGTGATGACTGCGGGGTCAATGCCGTAGACCGAGCGGAGGTATTGGTTATCGTGACGCCACTCGGGAATTTCCTTGTCCAGCAGTTGCTGGAAGGACTGCGAGAGCCAGGTGGCCGCATGGACGCCGTTGGTGATGGAGTGGACGCGGTATTCCGGGAACATTTGCTGCGAGACCTTGCCGTGCTGCATGGCAACGCCGTTGACGTAGCGCGAGAAGCGGAGGGCCAGGTAGGTCATGTTCATGAGGCCGTTGTGGAGGCAGCCGAAGCGCTCGAGAATGCTGGAACGCTCGTGGCCGAGAACGGCGAGCATCTGGTCGGTGCCAAACTTGTCATGGCCGGCGGGCACGGGTGTGTGTGTGGTGAAGACGCATTGCTGCTTGATGGCTTCGACGTCGGCTTCCGTGGCGGTGTTGAGTGGTGCGGGAGCGAGGCGGTTTTCCAGCAGGCCAACGGTGAGGAGCGCGGCGTGGCCCTCGTTCATGTGGTGGACTTCGGGTCGACAACCCAGCGCGTGAAGGAGATGGATTCCGCCGAGGCCGAGAACGGCTTCTTGGCAGAGGCGGTAGTACGTGTCGCCGCCGTAAAGCTTGTCGGTGAGGGTGCGGTCCCAAGGGTTGTTGCCTTCGACGTCGGTATCGAGGAGGAAGACTGGGATGACGTGGCCGGAGACGCCAACGACATCGAAGCGCCAGGCGCGGATCATGACATCGCGGCCCTGCATCGTGATCACAATGGACTGATCGGCAGCGGGAAGGGTCTCAGGATTCCAGATGACGTCGGTTTCGGTCTGTTGGCCGGCGGCATCCAAGTGCTGCTGGAAGTAGCCTTTGCGGTGGCAGAGGGAGACGGCGACCATGGGCGCGCCGGTATCGGCTGCGGATCGCAGGGTGTCGCCGGCGAGCATGCCGAGGCCGCCAGAGTAGGTAGGCAGGGCCTTCGACAGCGCGATCTCCATGGAGAAGTAGGCTATCTGGCGGGTGGAGAGGTCGATTGGAAGGGGGGTGGGGTGGGAGTTTTGGGGAAGACTCATGCTTACGTGGATCCTTGTCTCGGCAGGGCCGGCGTGCTGGGCTCAGCGATTTCTGGAGCGCTTTCTCAGATAGATATAGGCTTTTCCCGCGTACACGGGAGCCATTCCTTCGATGAGACTGGAGCGTCTTCTTGGGTTCTAGTTTATCAAAGTGTCAATAGGTGAGATGCACAAATTGGGTGTTCTGACTAGAAAGTTGTAAGGCAGGTTTTGGGTGCGGAAAGGCTTTGACGCGAAGTGCGCGAAGTTTAAAAGCAAGTTTCGCTAAGTTTGCCGGAAATGGGTTAGGCAGGGGTGGAAAGCCTGATGACGGGGATAGAGGAGTCGGGGGTGGGGGCAGGGGGAAGGCCGAGCTTCATGGCGAAGCCGAGGCAGATGGCCAAAACGAACGCGAGGAGGGTAAGGCCGGCCCAGGGCTTGAGCTTTTTGGCGAGGAGCTCGATGAGCAGGATGAGGACGAGCAGAACGGCGGCGAAGATGAGGCCGTCGGCGATGAGGATGTGGGCGCCCAATGGCGTCTTGATGACGGGGATGGGATTGAAGGCGGTGGTGTGGTGCTCCATAGCACGGATCTGGAGGCTGAGGTTGATGACGTCCCAGTTGCCGCCGATGGCGAGGAGGGCGATGAAGATCAGGAATTGGAGGAGAGTGAGGACGATTCGCTTGATCAAGGTCGGCTCCGAGCAAAGTATGGCTGGGAGGTAGTTTAGCAGCGTGTGGGGTGGGATTGATCCAGAAAGAGATTTGGAAACACGGGGTCGGCAATTCGGACGTGTGCTGATGACGGCTGGCAGAAGTCAGTGAGGAATAGTTGGCGTACGTGGCATGGCTCAGTCGCACGGTGAGTGGACTCGGTGATTTCTCGTCGATCAAAATTGTTTCTGCCGAGAAGCGCGTTTCGGGACTAACCGTGAAAATCACGATTCGAATCGGCCAGTTTGTCTCCCAGTTTCATCAGTGCGACATGGCAAAGAGCCTCTGACAACAATTTCTTGTAGTTAGATTGACCCTTTCGGACCTAGCTACCCTATCCCATTGCAGATGCCATTTTGTTTCCATTTACTATGAAGCTGGCTGAGATCGCGCTGGCTGCCTTTCCTGTATCGGGAGCATTTTAGGTATCGCATGGCTAGAAAAAGCACGACCAAATCTGTAACGCCTCGAACTCTCACTGACTTCATAGAGGCATTTGCGCAATACTCTTCGAGCTCGATCTACCAGAAATGCTTTCGCGGGCAACGCGACTCCTCTTGGCCAAACGTAGCGGGTATATTCCGACCCGATCTCAAAAAGCTTCTTAAGAATGAGAAAAGGGCGGTTCGTGATCTCATCTCAGTTCATCCGAACGAATTTGCATCTGACGAAACCATGTTCGACAAGCTTGTCCGAATGCAGCATTTTGGATTGCCGACTCGATTGCTGGACGTTTCGCTGAATGCGTTGGTCGCGCTCTATTTTGCAACCGACCCAGGCCATGACGTCGGCAAATCAAGCGATGGCATGGTGACAGCTTTCGCTATTCCGCCGGAACGCGAGAAATATTTTGACAGCGATTCAGTAAGTTGCCTCGCCAATTTAGCCAATATGACTTCTGATGAGAAGGACGAAATTTATCGACTTAGAGAATCGCTAAAAGGAGACATATCGAGTGCTGGAAACGTCACGAAATTTAACAAAAACTCAGTTATAGAACGGCTTCATCAATTTATCCGGTCTGAAAAATCTTACTTCCTGCCCATCATTGACCCTATGGATCTGTTTAAGCCATATTACGTTCATCCCAAAATGAGCAATAGGCGAATTCTGGCACAATCCGGTGCCTTCATCCTCTACGGCATAGAGGCACCTAAGAAGATGTTTTTCCCGGACACGATTGAAGAAACACCATTCATTATTCCGCAAGCTGAAAAGAGCCGTATTCGACAGTCCCTTGAAAATCTTGGAATCAACGAAAGCACGCTCTTCCCTGAGATAGACAAGGCTGCGACTCGGATCAAGAATAGTTACTCGATGTAGCGAAAACATCTGATGGAAACCAGTCTGCGAACTTGGGAGCCGGCATTGAAACCAAGATAGTGGCGGAGCAGGACGTTAGACTTTCAAAGTCCAGCGGTGACGCATCTGGGTTTTAAGGTCTCCTCCATTTGTCTCGGCCCCCAACATTCGTGTCACGGACGCGCTCAACGTGGACTGCTGCATCCGGCTTCATCTCGCGAGCTCGCTCAATAGCTTGAGCTTGGGTTGGGAGGATGGCGCTGGCCCTTTCCGAACCCGGTTTTCTTACCGCATAATCTCCCTGCTCACGTCTCTCGATATAAAGTGCGGCCTTGGCCATGAAAGCCCCCTTTCCTGCGAGTAGAATACACCGCTGACACCACATTAAGCTCGCTGGCTGCTCAGTGTGGCTCGGTTTAGTGGGCGGCTTCGAAGACGGCGAAGCGGTGTTCGAGTTCGTATTGCTGGGTGGCGCGGTCGCTGGTCTTTAAGAAGGCGGCGCAGGCGGTGGAGGGTTGGCTGGTGGGCGTGATGGGAGCAGCGCAGGTGGCGGTGCGGTGGGTGAAGTTGTCCTGCTCGGGATAGAGGTCGGCGCCGGGGATGAAGGAGTGCTCGAGCGAGGTGCGGGCGGATTGTTTGAGGTCGGCGTAGGTGAGGTTCTGCTCTTCGACGGCCTTCTGGTACTCGTGGGTGAGGTCGATGCGGGAGACGCCTTCGTCGTCGGTGGAGAGAGCCCAGGGGACATGCGCTTTGCGGTAGAGGGCGAGAGGTTGCTGGTCACCTTTGATGCCGAGGATGACGTCGTTGGAGGTGAGGTTGATTTCGACCATGACGTGTTTGGCGGCGAGCTGCTTGAGGAGATCGTAGGGGCGATCTTCGTACATGACGTCGACACCGTGGCCGATGCGCTCGGCGTGGCCGAGGTCGACGGCTTCGCGGATGTGGAACTTGAGGCCCTCAGGAGGAACCATGCCGGGAGCGAGTTCGCCGGCGTGGAGGGTCATGCGGACGTTGGGGTAGAGCTGGTGGAGGGTATCGAGCATGACCATGTGTAGGTGGTAGTCGCGCATGGAGATGTAACCGTCTTCGGGCATGACGAAGTTGATGCCGACGACGCGGGAGTCGACCGAGGCAAGCTCGAAGCCGAGGAGGGTTTGGGCGAAGACCTGTTGGGGCGGGAAGCCGCGGAGCACTTGATAGAGGTAGAGGACCTTAATGCCGCAGGCGGGTGTGGCTTGCGGGGTGTGGCAGTGCTCGAAGGCTTCGCGGCCGGAGTTCATGTCGTCGAACTGCTTGCGGTCAATGGCGATGTCTTCGCGGAGGCCGGCGGCGAGGAGTTTGTCGCGGGTGGAGCGGATGTCGGCGGGCGTGTCGCCGTGCCAGCCAATCTGGTAGCCGAGTTTGGCGGCGATCGCGAACGAGGGTGTGTACATGGCTTCGATGTACTGTTCGTTTTGGGCGGCGGCGCGGGTGGTGCTTTCATCGAGCCACTCGGCGTAGTGCGCGTGATTGAGTTGGCCGAAGCGGTCGAAGGTGTCAAAGAACTGGTCGTGTCCGCTGCGGCCGTCAGTTGGGACGAAGTTGCGCATGGAGAAGGCGTTGACCATCTTGTCGTAGAGGTGCTGGTCTTTGAAGGCGTTGGCTGCGGGGACGGCGCCATCGGCGCAGGTGGTGGTGTGCTTGTTGGGCTCGGGCTGCACGAGCGTGAGGGTGGTGGGGTTGAAGCAGAGGCCGTCTTCGACGGCGTCCTTGATGAGGGTTTCCGAGTAGGAGGTGCCGCCGCCGAGATGGAAGTGGAGGTCGGCGCCCTTGGGGAAGTCCTGCAGGAAGGCGCGGAGGGCCAGCGGGTTCTTTTTGGCTTCGTTGAAGGCGTGGGTGGCGCGCTGCTCGGGCGTCTGCGCGGAGGTTTGCGCGCAGGCCGCGAGGGTTGTGAACGCTAGAAGCGAGGTGAGGATGATGCGGTTCGATGCGGATGCCATGGCGTGCTCTTCCCTGCTAAAAAGTGTGCCTAAGAATATCGTGTCTGCGGAGGAACCGAAAGGGCTGCATTAGAGTGAAAGGCATGATGAGAGTGCGTGTGCTGGTTGCGATGGTGTTGGGGTTCGTACTGTGTGGCGCGGTGAAGGCGGAGGATGCGCCGAAGTATTACAAGGCGAGTGAGCGGATTTTGATTCTGGGGGCGGTGCCGCAGGAGATCACCGCCTTTGTCGGTGCGATGAAGGATGGCCAGAAGAAGGAGGTGTGGGGGATTCCTTATTGGCAGGGGACGATTGAGGGTAAGCCGGTGATCGTGTCGATTACAGGCATCGGCAAGGTGTATACGGCCATGACGGCTACGCTGCTGATCAAGGAGTTTGCGCCGCGGGTGGTATTGATGAGTGGGACCGGGGCGAGGGTGAATCAAGAACTGCGGACGGGGGATGTGATCGTCGCGAGCGTGATGCAGGTGCATGACTATGGAAGTTTGACGCGGAACGATATGGTGTATCGGTCGCTGAACGGGCCGGTGAACGGGAATGAAGTGGAGAACTCGTTTGCTCCGGCGGCGGGATTGCTGGCTGTTGCAGATAAGGCGATAGTGAGCTATCAGGCGCCAGAGGTTACGGCGAATGGAGCGACGTATCGCGTGAAGGTGCGGCGGGGTGTAGTGTCGTCATCGGATTTATTTGGAGTGACGCAGCAGAGGATCGATACGCTGCGGACGAAGTTCCATACCGACGTGATGGAGATGGAGTCTGCGGCGCTGGGGCAAGTTTGCCAGACGCTGGGGGTGCCGTACCTGGTGGTGCGCGCGGGCAGCAATGTGGCGCAGGAAGCGCCGAATGATGATTACCTGCGGCTGGGACCGATTGCGGCGAACCAGGCGGCGCTGTTCAGTTTGTATCTGCTGAAAACGCTGTAAACGGAGGGGATTTGGCGACGGGCGGGAGGATTGTTATACTTGCATCTGATGTTTGCAGCAGCCGGTTCCCGCCAGCAGCAAGTCCCCTCCTGATACAGGTGACACAGATATCAAAACCGCACGGGCGCACTTGGCGCACCCGGCGGGAAAACCATGCCAAGGCCAGATAGCTCAGTGGTAGAGCGCGGCCCTGAAAAGGCCGGCGTCGGCGGTTCGATCCCGTCTCTGGCCACCACATTCTAAAGCACTTAGCGGCAACCACAGAGTTAGTGTTTTAGTCCGACGTACAAATAGCGTACATCTCGGCTATGCGAACTTTCCTACCTGTACTGCTCCCTGCTCTACCGGCTTCGACTCCATCATGCTCCAGAGCACCTTGGCCGTTGTTCCGGTCTTGGTGATATGAGCGCGTCCAAGCTTCGCGTAACGCTCTGTCATCTTGATGTTCGAATGACCGAGAAGCTTGGCGAGTTCGTAGAGATCGCCGCCATTCATCATGTACCAGGACGCAAAGGTGTGGCGCAGATCGTGGAACCAGAAGTTTCGAATGCGAGCCCGTGTCAGAACATCCTCGAAGCTCCCTTCCAGTCTTTGCCTTCCACTCTTGTCACCCCTTGTTGGCGGGAAGATGCGATCTTCACCGATCACCGCAGGGTACCGCCGAATCTCTTCAGCCAGCTCTGACGTCATGGGCACGTAACGTTCCTTACCCTTTTTCAACTTTGCTCTCACTGCAATCAGCTCTTCGCGGTACAGCACGTCCGACCAGCGGAGGCGATGAACCTCGGAAGAGCGCATCCCGGTGGAGACAGCGATCAATACAATCAGCCGCATCCGTTGATTGGTCTGATTGAGGTCCTTGGTTCCCTTCCGAAACATCCTTTCGTCCAGGGCCACCTTTAGTCTCTCGAGTTCTTCCTTCGAGAGGAAGCGTTCCCGTGAATCATCAGGACGTCTCACCTCAACCATGTCGGCTGGATTACGTTCAAGGCCGGTCTCCTTGGACCAGATTGTCGAGGCCTTCTTCATCAGGTGATGCATGACGTTGAAGTGGCGTACCGCAGTGTTCTCCGCCAAGCCCCGCTTGCCCGTGAGGTTTTCGTACCAGCGCTGTACGTCAACACCGTCCACCTCCCGCACGAACATCCGACCCAACTCAGCCCGAATGCCCTCCACAATGCTCTTCTCTCGATCCGCGGAAGCCTTCTTGCTTCCGTAATGCAGCCAGTACCGATCAATCAAATCCGACATGCTGTAATTGACCTCTTTCCTTACATCGAGGTGCCGGTTCTCATCGCGCAGCGAGAGCTTCTTACGCTCTACCTTCTTCGCGAGTTCGTCTGAGCCGTGAACCTTTGCGCTCTTGTGGCGACCTCCTTCGCGCCAACGAACTTCATAAACTCCCTTTTCCTTCTTCAGAACAGACATATCTGCTTCTCCTTTAGTCAATGGTTTCGATTGTGTGTTGCTCGATGTAGCGTTCTAACGCCCGCATATCGAACCGCAACGCACGACCGACCTTGACGCAAGGGACCTCCCGCAACCGAGACTTTCTGTAGACCGTGTCTACTTCAAGGCCCAGGTATTGGGCTGCCTCCTTGACGTTCAGGAGCCGCCTTCCAATGACTCCATTTGACACCAACTCAGTCGTCTTTTGGTAGAGCATTGTGCCTCCAATCCGTCGCTTGAGACCGCACACGGATTTCTTCATCCACGCGAACGCCTGCGGTTGTCGAAGTTGCTGGGGTGACGATTGAAGGACGGAACGAACTCTGACAAATTTCCCATGCGGCACCTCGCGTTGTCGATCAGCTTCGAGCGTGAGGTTTCCGCGAACTTCAGTCCAATACTTCTTTTCGATTTCGCCACAGTTTTTGTCTATGGCTCCAGCGAAGCTGCATCTGCGGACGGTTACCTGGAGGAGTCCGGTCACCGCGCGGAGCCTAATTGACATTTGTGATTTGTTACCAACAATGGGTTTAAGCGCAGGTTTTTCCACAGCCGATGCTTGGCCTGTGGGATCGACGAAAGCCAAGTGGAGTACGAAGGCCGATGTCAGATTGCCAATGTGTCGAGCTTGTTGAGTGGCAACAAGAAAGCAGCCCCGGCAAGCGCAATGACTATGCGCCCTGCTTCGCCCAATGCCCAACAGGTAAACAGTTTTTCGACGCAGCAGCAGGTGCAGGCACAACGGGACGCGGAGGAGCGCCAGCATCAGCAGGAGTTGGCCGCTGCGATGCAGCAGCTCCAGGCCGAACAGAGTGTTCCCGGTCCAGTGGCCGCCGGGACACAGCCAATGACGGCGGCCCAGCGTGATGCGATATATGGCAATAGCCCGAAGACGAGCACGCTGGCCGCTATCCGCGAGGGTGCGGAGCAGGGCGGCTATAAGGTCGAAGGCTTCGCCCCGACCTCGAAAGCCGCAGGCCAGCTACGCGAAGCTGGGATCGAGGCCAACACTCTTCAGAGCTTCCTTGCCCGGCAGAAGGGCGCCGATCCTGCCAGCAGACATCTCTACATGCTGGACGAATCCAGTCTCGCCAGCACCAAACAGATGCGTGCTTTTCTCGAAAAGATACACCCGCAGGATCGTGTTCTGGTTATCGGTGGCACTCGCCAGCATCAGGGCGTCGATGCAGGACGACCCTTCCAGCAAATGCAAGAGGCGGGGATGCAGACTTCCAAGCTCGACACGATCATGCGGCAGAAAGACCCGGAGTTGCTGCGTGCTGTGCAGCACCTTGCCACGAACGAGACAGAGATAGGGATCGCTCTGCTCACCCAGCAGGGCCGTGTCACCGAGCTTGCCAATGCGTCGGAGCGCGTCGCCGCTATCGCGCGGGATTACGCCGCCAAACCGGAGAACACACTTATCGTTTCCCCGGACAACCGCAGCCGCCAGCAGATCAATGAGGCCGTGCGGGGTGAGCTGCTGAAAGCCGGCACGCTGGCCGAGGATGGGCGGCAGTTCCTCACGCTGTCACATCGTTCCGATATGACCGGCCCAGACCGCACCTGGGCAGCGATGTACCGCCCCGGAGATGTTGTCCAGTACGAACGCGGCAGCAAAGCCGAGGGAATCGAGCGCGGCAGCTTTGGCGTGGTGCGGTCGAGCGATATGGCTACGAATCGCTTGACCGTGGAGTTCTCCAATGGCTCCAGTGTCGAGTACGACCCCAAGCGGGTCTATGGCGTGAACGTCTACCGCGAGACAAGCCGGGAATTCGCCACCGGCGACCGGCTCCAGTTCTCGGCGATTCATAAGGATCTGGGGATTTCGAATCGCGACATGGGAACTATTACTAGGATGGAGCCGGACCGTCTCACCGTACTCATGGACGGGAAGGAACAACACTCTGTCAGCTTCAATCCCGCTGGGTTTCGGCAGTTTGACCACGGCTATGCTGTCACCTCCCACAGCTCTCAGGGACTTACCGCAGATCGAGTGATCGCCAATATCGATACCGAGTCCAGCCGCATCCTCATCAACAACCGGCTCGCCTACGTCGCGATCTCCCGTGCCTCCGAAGACGCGAGGATTTATACGAACGACGCTGCAACGCTGGGCCAACGGCTCGCCATTGACGTGACCAAGACCGCCGCTCTCGACTTCACAGCCAAGCCCGAGCCGCGCGCAACGCAGGAGGTTTCGAAGGCCCGGATCGTCGCGGTGCATGAGTACAGCAATCCGGATTCACGGCTCGCAGCCGTCGCTAGCGAGTACGCCAGTCGCCCGCAACATTCCGTCATCGTCGCGCCCGATCGCCGAGAGCGCGCCGAGCTGACACAGCTAATTCGGCCCGACCTCTACGCGCAAGGCAAACTCGGCCGCGACGCCCAGGCTGTAACAGTTCTCATCGAGAAAGAGACTGGGAGCAAGATGTGTGTTGAAAGCTACCAGCTCGGTGACAAAATCCAGTACAAGACCGGCAGCCCCGGCCTCGACGGTATCCCTCATGACAGCCTGGGCACGGTTGTTTCCACGACCTCGCGCGGCAATCTCCTCTCTGTTCGCTTCGACGCGACCCGCGAAGAAGTTACCTACGATCCCGCGCAGCTCCGAACTCAAACGCGCGAGAGCAGCGTCTTCCAGGAGGAGAGCCTCCAGATCTCAACTCGTTTTCACGCGTCGTACAAAATCGTTACAACATGCTGGCAAGGTCGATCACCGACTTCCCTGAGGTCGTTTGTACCGATTTCGTACCGCCAAGCCGGGAGAGGAGGGTTTTTAGGAGTTTCTGTCATTGTATTTTGTGTAACTTACAGAAATAGCACCACCATGGAAAGAACGATCCCGTCTCTGGCCACCACTCCCCAACAAATTAGCGGAAGCCAAAGAGTTCAAGTTTTAGTCGCACGACCGATATACGACCATCGCTCACGCGATGTATTGTTGGTAGCTCTCTTGCTGCAACGGTTTCTTCCTCATTAACTCCTAGATCACCTTGGCGTGGTACTGGTCTGGGTGACGCGCTTACGGCGCAAATGCATAGCGCTCCGTCATCTGCATCTTGAAGTGACCGAGAATCTTCGCCAACTCGTAGAGATCACCGCCGTTCATCGTGTATCAGGACGCAAAGATATGGCGCAGATCGTGAACCAGAAGTTTGGTTCTCGCCCTCATCCGCAGAGACACTTACAAATCTTCTCCAAATTCCCATTTTCGATATCCAAAATTCGCCCTACACCTAGTCAGAGTCTCAATCCAACTTTTGTCTGCACGCCCATAGAGAGGGGTGCAGCTTCGAGCAAACTGCTTCTGCTAGTCTTGAATAATTCCGCGCGGCGCGCCAAAATTCTTGCCTCGCTATGGAAAATGGGGTTCGGTTTGCCGGGAACAGACAGCGTATTAACCACTGAAATGGAAATTGGGAAAGAGTCGACGCGGACCTCACCGGACTCAATGGATATCTCCCTCGGGGAGATTTATCAGACCATCCGTAGCCACAGGCGGTTAATCGGCGGGACCGCACTAGCTGGGGCCGCATTGGCGACAGTTGTCGCTTTTCTGATCCCCAACAAGTACACGTCCACAGCGCAATTGATGCCACCAGATCAGCAGTCGATATCGAACACTTCGCTGCTGAATCCTCTGTCTGGAATAGCAGCGGGGGGCCTGCTTGGCGGTGGCGCCGGCGGGTTGATATCGCAACGCACTCCCGGACAGACGGTACTCGGGGTTCTCGCCAGCGATACTGAGTTGGATCACATCATCGATGGATTCAACCTGCGCAGCGTATATCACAAGCGATACATTGAAGACGCGCGAAAGACTTTGCTGATTCACTCCGAGATCTCCGAGGACAAGAAGAGCGGAATTCTGCAAATCAGCGTCACCGACAAGAACAGAACACTCGCTCACGATATTGCGGCAGCGTATGTCGACGACCTGAACCATATTATGAACAACCTCGGGACATCGTCCGCAAATCGAGAGCGAGTGTTTCTAGAGCAGCGATTGAAAGAGGTAAAAACGGAGTTGGATGCCAGCTCTTTGGCTCTCGGCCAGTTCTCCAGCCACAACGCAACGATAGACATCCAAAGGCAGGGTGCGGCTACGATGGAGTCGGCGTCCCGGCTTCAGGCGCAGTTGATCGCAGCCGAAAGCGATATGTCTGGGCTGAAGACTCGTTACACGGAAAGTAGTCCCCAGGTTCGTGCGGCACAAGCACGGATCGATGAGCTTCATCGGCAATTGAATTCGATTTCGGGGATTGGACAGTCGGCTGGCTCGACCGTCCTACAGGATAACCAGATAATGCCCTCTATTCGCAAACTCCCACTCCTCGGGGCAACGTATTTCGACCTCTACCGAAGGGTAGCGATTGAGGAAACACTTTATGAGACGCTCAGCAAACAGTACGAGCTAGCGCGGGTGGAGGAGGCCAAGGAAATTCCGCCCGTGCGGGTGCTTGACCCAGCCAGCTATCCAGAGAAGAAGTCCGGGCCGCAGCGCTCGATCATCATTGCGCTGGGTGCGGCTCTGTCCATGTTTGCGAGCGTGATGTGGGTGTTATCCAGGCGGTATTGGGGTGTCTTCGCCGCAAGCGGTTAAGCACGTTGATGGGGTCTTCCATCGGTGATGCTTGCTTTGAGTCCGACGAAGCGGCCGAGTTCCCGGGGTGTTTCCGAGCCACCATTCCGATTGTAATTCGGCCCAAAGAACGACTTGAGGCACAATGCAGATCAGCCTGAAGAAGATCAATCCGTTTGAGTTGGGGATGTACCTGTTCTTTGGCGCTCTGTTGCTCCAGAATCTTCTTGTACTTCCGGTCCTTGCAACTGGCCTTGCATTCCCGATTTCGGCGATTTATGCGGTCAAATATGTTCTCTTATTTGCCGTCGGCTGTCTTCTGCTCATTACAAAAGATTTTTATCGGACGATATGGGCAGACAAAACGCTTATGGCTGTTCTGGGGATGGTTCTGTTGCTGTCTCTGGCGCGCGGCGGTGGTGTAGCTTATATCGCGGAAGAGCTGCGGTTCTATCTGGCCCCGGTCGTTTTTTATCTTATCGGCAAGGCTGCTGCGCCGTTTGTTGATAGCCGACAGGTTGGCCGTTTTGTCGTCTTCGTGGCCGTACTGTACGTTCTGATCGGATTTGGATTTGTGCTGATCAACCGCAACTTTCTTATGGACTTCGGTATGCGCGAGTTCTTTCACCAGAAACTTGCCGATGTAGGTCGTGCGGACGCGACCTACAAGGAGATGCCCACGAACTTTTTCTATTTTCTCAGCAATGGCACGGTGTTCGTGCGAGCTTTCGGTGCATTCCTTGATCCGCTTGAAACAAGTTTTTTCGGCGCGGCCCTATTCTTTTTTCTTTATGAGACCCATAAACGGAAGCTGGCGCGATTCGCGGGTGTTCTGTGCGTTCTTGTTGCGCTGCTGTTGCTGCTCACCTTTACTCGCGCTATCATCGCGGGCGTTGCGTTTGTAATGATTATTTCGCTGGTGCGCAAGAGAGGTATCGCTTCTCTACCAGTATGGTTGGCACTGGTGGCGGCTGGACTTGGCGTTGTTACCGCCATGCTAAATCTTGAATCGCTCCTTGCGTCGCTTGATCCCTCCTCTTTAGGGCATTTAAATGCGTATCTCAACATAAGCATTACAAGCGCAATGATCGGATCTCCACCCGATTTGGGCGCGCCGCGTGGCTCGGAAAGTCTCTATCTGACAATTCTTGTCGAGCTCGGCGCCGGCGTCCTGGCTATATTTCTGGTCTGGTTTGCTTCGATCTATCGAACGCTTCTTAGCGGTTTTGAATTTCCTTACATGCGCGCGTCGCTCGAATCGATGTTCGTTTACCTTTTGGCCTCTTTCACTACTGAACACTGGTTCGCCATTACGTCAGGCACGCTATTCTGGTTTCTGCTCGGGAATACGGTCCATAACGCGAAATGCATTGGACCCCGAGACAACGCAGCGGTTGCCTAAGTGAAATTCAACCCTCTTTTTATGCTGAGACCTTCGGGTCCTCGAACTTCAGACACTCTCTTTTGTTCACGATCCGTGGACTATTTCCCCACAGACACTGCAAACTATAGCGTCTGTATAAATTGCGATGCGAGTTCCAACCGCATCATGCTTGAGAATGAGTCGCGTTCCAGCTTTGCCACAACAGCTAAACGGGACGGATTTGTTCGTAAACTTTGCGGTAAACATTCCCTGTTTCTCTCGCAGTATTTTCCCAACGGAAGGTGGCGGCGCGTTCCAATCCCCTCCTTGCTAACTCAGTTCTCAGGTCTGAACCCCGAATCAAGGTATCCAGGGCGCGTGCAATATTGGAAACTGAGGTATCTACAATAAGAGCTGCTTCTCCAGCCACCTCAGGAAGGCTGGTTTTGTTGCCCGTCAACACCGGAATTCCGTAGCGCATTGCTTCTAAAATTGGCAGCCCAAAGCCCTCATATTCTGAGAGGTACGCAAAGATGGAGGCGTTGGCGTATAACCGGTTTAGCTCGTCCTCGCCGATGTAGCCAAATACGCGAACCTGCTGGTCAATGCCGCACTGTTCGATTAGCTGGCATATTCTTCCATATGCGTTGGCCTTTCTGCCTACAAGATATAGCGCGAATTGACCTCGCAGTTCGGGAGCCAGCGTGGCATAGGCTTCCACCAGCCGATCCACGTTTTTTGCGTTCTCTAAAACGCCGACATAGAGAATGTACTGCGGATGCGGGCTGTTAGCATTGCGAAGGCGCGGAATATCTTCATCAGCCAAGATGGTTACACCCAGGTGAGTAACAGTAACTAAATCGGGCGCAATGCCAAGGTATTTGATGAGTTCTTGTCGGGAGGACTCAGACACCGTCAGGACTGCGTCCGAACCACGGCTCTGACGCTTCGAAATGAAACGCCGATACAAAGCCTGGTACCATGAAAACCTAAACGGAACGACAAATTCGGCGCAGTCGTGAATGGTGCTGATGATTCTCACCCCGGAGTGCGCGATCGGTAAGGGATTCGTATCTGGTATGTGATAGACCTCAATTCTCATAGAATGAAGCAGTTTCGGCATTGATAACAAAAAGAACATCGCGCGCGACACCTTGCTCCGACCGATGTCACAGTAGCGGACCGTGATGCGGGCTTCCAGGCCGTGATAGATCTCTCGCTGCCACTCACCGGCGATCAAAAAAATCTCGAAGCTATCAGTATCGAGGTGAGCTGCCAGTTCATAGATGTAACGAACGGGACCTCGAATCTCATCATTTTCCGTGATACCGTTTATACAAACTCTTATCTTCTTATTCATAGCTCCAGAAAAATATCACAGAACTCCCGCTCGCTCCTTATAGCTCAATGCCTGGAGCAATGCTTTCTGAGCCGTTGTGTTTCACCATGGAATTGAGAAGCCATCGGACCGTCTCGCAGAATTCAGTACCTTGCTTTTGTCGAGTAAAACGATCCAGAATTGCTTTCTGATTTCGGCCCACCTCAGCGCCATAATCGCTGCACCGCACCTGAATCAGTCTTTCCGCCAGTTTATCTGTATCTTCGTCAGCGAAGAGCCAATCCGCCGGAAGAAACTCCTTCATGGCATCGCGATCCGAGGCAACGATCGGCAGCCCGCAACACATAGCTTCAAGCATCACAACCGGCACACCCTCAAATCGTGAAGGTATCACCACCAAATCCACCGCGGAGTAGAGTTGGGAAAGATCGTTCTGCCATGGCAGGAATTCGACTAAGTCTCCCAGGTTATTGTCTTTCGCCATGGCAATCGCGGTCGCTTTGTCTGGCCCATCGCCGACGATGAGAAATTTCCATCCCTGAAATTCTTTTCGGTGCTCTGCCACTGCGCGAATCAGGAGGTCGTGTCCCTTCTGCTTGCATTCGACTCTACCCACCAGCGCGGCCAAATATGTCTGGGAAGGAAGACCGAGTTGCGTGCGCGCCTCCAACTTGGGCTTCCTCTGAAGAGCCTGCACATCGATGCCGTTCTCGACAACGCGAACCGGCTGGCGGGCGCCGCGGATGCGCAGCATGGAGGCCATACTGCTGCTGATGGTGATGTAAGCATTTGGAAGTTTGTAATAGGGCAAGAGGAAAAGATCCTTCAGCCACGCAAACCAGCCCTCGCCCCGGTCGCGCCTGGACTGCGCCAAAGGAAGGTAACTGATCGCGAGAATCCGTTCCCGCCGCGCAACCCACACAGCGAGAGACGACAGGCTGATTTCGCCTTGGGCTACCAACACGCAGTCCGGCATGAAACTAAGCATGATTGCACGAAGAGAGCGGCTCGCTCTAAAAGCGAAAGGCGTCCTCAAAAACTGCAGGGAACGACTTGTATACGAAAAGGGCAGCAGTTGCAGGCAGCCTGACTGTAGAGCCAGCCCTTGCAGGCGAGACTCAAGGCTAACGTTCTGTCGGCAATATACAAATCCTACTTCATAATCGCCCACGACAACCATCCGCTGCAAAGCATTCAGCGTCATCTCCTCATGCCCGCCAAACACTGCGGAATCGTCATAGATCAGCACGCGGCGCTTCGTCATCGTGATCATCCTACCATCGCAAAGATAGGCCGTTGGTACGAGAGACTTTTAGAAAATGGAGCGGAAGCTTCAAGGAGAAACCACTTAGCTCCTCTCACTGCAAACCGCCGCTACCTTCTAGCAATATTGCGCCTGTCAGCATGCACTCCCATGCTTGCCGTTTCTATGGTTCACCCCTAAAATTAGGCTAGCCATGAAAAAAGCTTTGCCGCTCCTGTTTGTATCGTTGCTTGCTTGCACTTTCCGTTGCACATGGAGCCAAAGCCTACCCCCGGATGTGAACTCACAGCAAACTGGATGCCCGGAAGATGCTTCTGATCCCGATCAGGCATGTGGGCAGGCGTTGGATAACAACCAAGAGATGAGTTCGCCTTACACCCAGGGGATGAACCAAAACGGCAATCAAGAGAGCAACCAACAAGAGAGCAACCAAGATAACGCGAGGGAACAGGGGAATCCGTCTGAGCCAGTTCAACGCTCGACTGCTGCCGAGTACGCCCCGCTTCTGAATCGACAGCAGAACAACCTTCCGCGTGCCACGCCCCGGCCCACGCCGCTACCCTCGGATGAGCCGACAGAGTTTCAGAACTTCGTGGCCGAGGAAACGGGCAAGAAAATTCCTATTTATGGTGTGAGCCTTTTTCGTAGGGTTCCGAGCACTTTTTCCCCGAGCAACTTAACGCCAGTGAGCGCCAATTACGTGATTGGACCGGATGACGAGTTGCGTGTGCGCATATGGGGTGCGGCAATATACAGTGGTAACTTGCGCGTAGACAGGTCGGGCAGCATTTTTATTCCGCAGGTCGGCTCTGTCCAGGTCGCCGGACTCAAGTTCTCGCAGCTCGACCAGCATTTACGTTCGGCGGTTGCGAAGGAGTACAGCAATTTCGACCTTTCAGTCGAATTGGGGCGGATCCGCTCGATACAGATCTATGTAACGGGGCAAGCAAGACGCCCCGGGGTCTACACGGTAAGTTCGATGAGCTCACTTGTGGACGCGCTGTTCGCGAGTGGGGGACCTTCTCCGCAAGGCTCTATGCGCCAGGTTGAGCTGAAGCGTGAAGGCAAGGTAGTGGCGAGCTTCGATCTCTATGATCTGCTGCTACGCGGGGACAAGTCCGCGGATGCTCAACTCGAGGCCGAGGATGTACTTTACATCCCTCCAGCAGGTGGTCAGGTTGCAATTTTGGGTAGTGTGCGCAGTCCTGCGATCTACGAGCTTCGCGGACATGAAACGCTTGGCGAAATGCTGAATTCGGCGGGCGGCACGAGTGCGCTTTCTTCGCATGCCAAGATCTCTGTAGACCGCGCAAATCCGGAGGGGCATCGCGAGGCCGTCGAATTTGAATTCGACCCCAAAGGCTTGATGGCAGTGCTTCTCGACGGGGACATTATTCGGATCGAACCAACCATTCCTGCTTACCGAAACACCGTGACGCTCCGAGGAAATGTAGCAAACCCAGGACACTTCAGCTGGAAGCCGGGAATGCGCCTAAGCGATATCATTCCCGACCGCGACTCATTACTAAGCCGCGACTACTGGTGGCAGCGAGCTCATTTGGGACTGCCAACACCAGAATTTGAAAGCGAAGTGGTACCTCAGCAGCTATTAGCTCAGAAACTCAAACAAAGTATCGAAAGTCCCTTAGAGCGTGCCACTTCCCAGGGACAGACTGATAGAGCACAGCGCCTTGGAATGGCTGGACTCGACGCGCAGCACTCAGCGTCTCACGCTTCCCTCGCCGCCGATAACAGCAGCGACCTAACCGAAGAAGGCAACGCACAGCCGAAGCTGGAGGTCCGCCTGTTGGGCCACGAGATTGACTGGAACTATGCGGTGATAGAACGTACCGACCCGGCCACCCTTAAGACCTCGCTGATTCCGTTTGACCTGGGCAAGCTGATTGTCTCTCATGACGAATCGCAAAACGTGCCCCTGCAGACCGGGGACACAATCACCATATTCTCACAAAACGACATTCGCATTCCGATTGATGAAGAGACGAAATACGTCACAATCGAGGGCGAGGTCGGTCACTCTGGTACCTATAGCGTGAAGCCGGGAGAGACGCTCCGGGATCTTATTGTGACCGCTGGCGGATTTACGCCAAAAGCCTACTTGTATGGTTCGGAGTTCACACGGGAATCGGCCAGAAAGTTCCAACAGCGCCGCATCGACGAATACGTCCAGCAGGTCGATCTTGAAGTGCGTCGCGGGTTGCTGGCAGTTGCCAATGCCTCGTTACCTACCGCCGTGGGAGCGCTCAACACCTCTGCACAAGACCGTTTTCTGGAGGAGCTCAGACTGGTGCGAGCCTCCGGACGTATCGTTCTTCAACTGCACCCTGATCAGTCATCGCTCGACTCAATTCCGAGGATCGAACTTGAAAACGGAGATCACTTTACGATCCCTTCGATACCGGCGACCATCAACGTCGTAGGTGCTGTTTACAACGAAAATGTCTTCCTTTATCAGAGGGCCGATCAGGCGAAAGATTATCTAAACCTCGCTGGCGGACCTAACCGAAACGCCGACACGCACAAGATGTTCATCATTCGAGCGAATGGCTCGGTCGAAAGCCGCGACGCTGCAAAGGGAATTTTTGGAGATGCGTTCCTTCGCGCAGAATTACATCCCGGCGATACGCTGGTAGTTCCGGACAAGAATCTGAAGCCTAATACTTCGCTGAAAACTTTCCTGGACTATTCGCAAGCATTCTCGCAGGTCGCTTTAGGGGCCGCAGCTATCTCGGTGCTTAAGTAGGCGAGATGCGTCCTATCGATGGGCTGGCTTGTCACTTCCTTTACGAGTAAAAAGCGCTGGTACCTTCAAGAAAGTGAGACGATCATGCGTCACCGTTGGACCAGCCTTGCTTTGTTGGCTTGCTCCCTTCCACTGGCGTTCGCCCAGTCCTCTGCGCAAACGCCAGTGCCCAATATGGTTGATGCGTCCTCCCTCATTGCCAACTGCGGAGCAGAAGCTCTTGGCTCGCCGTATATTCCTGTTGACAGTTGGGTGTATCCGGCCGTGCTTCAACTCTTTTCGCTGGGCTATGTCGACTCGGCCTATATCGGCATTCGTCCGTGGACACGCCTCAGCCTGCGTCACGCGCTCTTGGAAGCGGCTCCGAAAATTCCCGAACCGAACAGCAACACCACGCCTACCCAAGAAGAAGCAATGCAGATTTATCAGTCCCTTTTGCATGAATCAAGCGCTTCCTGTGGCTCCAGCGGTGCGCAGGTCCACATCGAGTCCGCCTACACCATGGAGCGCGGCATCAGCGGCAATGATCTCCGTGACAGCTTCCACATCGGCTCTTCCCTGATCAACGATTACGGCCGGCCATATGGAGACGGCCTCAACACATACACGGGATTGAGCGGCTATGCATCCCACGGCCGCTTCCTGGTATACGCTCGTGGGGAATTCCAAAGCTCTCCAACCGGGCAGGGCTACTCGGCGGCGCTTGCCTCGACGCTCGATAATTTGGACACCATCATTCCGGTAAACCCCGCCACCGGCCTTCCCTATAGTCTGGCAACGGCCCCTTACGGCAACCTGCAGTCTGTTACCCATGTGCATCTGTTAGAGGCCTACGCTTCAGCGAACGTCCTCAACCACGTCTTCTCCATTGGCAAGGTGGATCAGTGGCTGGGGCCCGCGCAAGGCAGTTCCATGGCGTATTCGAATAATGCCGACAATATTTACGCCTTCCAGATAAACCGTATCGAGCCGCTGCGCGTTCCCGGACTTTCTCGCATCACCGGACCGTTCCGTTACGAATTCCTCGTGGGTCCGCTGCAGGGCCATTTATACCTCCCGCCGGATAGCACCCATTGGGTGTTGCCCGGAGCGCCATGGATGCATGTAGAGAAGATCAGCTTCAAGCCAACGCGCAACCTGGAGTTCGGCTTTTCGCGTACCGTGATCTGGGGCGGTCAGGGACATGAGCCGATTAACCTGCACTCGTTTCTACGTAGCTTCTTCAGTACAGTTAATGTGACTGCGGCTGTAAAGAATAGTGACACCGATCCTGGCGCCCGATTTTCAACCTTTGATGCCACCTATCGCGTGCCTGGACTGCGAAACTGGCTCACATACTATGTTGATACAGAGGTTCACGACTCCGTTTCCCCTCCCTCAAATCCGGCGATCATGGCTTACCGGACGGGAGTTTACTTACCGTATCTGCCCGGCGCGCAACATCTGGACTTCCGGGTTGAAGCCGTGACGACGGATCCCAGCACTTGGCGAAGCGTGCAGGGATCGTATATGTATTGGGAGTATTTGCAAAAACAAGGCTACACCAATAAGGGAATTCTCTTAGGCGATTGGATCGGACGGGAGGGCAAAGGCGGACAGGCATGGCTGACTGACCACCTTTCGCCTACAGAATGGATTCAGCTGGGCTATCGCCGTCAGAAAGCGGCGACGGATTTTATCCCGGGCGGCACCACCTTCGACGAAATCAATGCACAGCTCGTCAAGAGATTTCACCACGAATGGGAGTTGAACGCCAACTTCGCTTATGAGTACTATCGCGTCCCTGTCTACCAGCCCGGCACGCAAAAGGTCACAGTAACTACTTTGCGCCTGACTCGGATTTTTTAGTGGCTACCACCTTCGTTCTCCATTGAAGCAGATGCGCGCAGGTGTGGATGAAACAGATTTTGGCTTTGGTCTTATGCCTTGGCCTTATGGGCCACAACCATCACCGTATGCCCCTTGATAAAGGGGACGCCATCCTTCCATTTGCTAGACGCGAAGCGCGCAAGAACCTTGGCAAGAATCCTGGTTCCAAGACCGACAAAGCGGAAAGCCAGGGAAGACGTCAGATGGGTTTCATCCCGAGGCCAGATTAGGGCGTTTAGCGCAGTCTGAAAATGAGTGGGCTGCAGGGGCTGCTCCCATATCCGAGTGGGTTCGCAGCCGATACCCCTGACGATCGTCTGCAGCGAGGATGGCGACCACCATGACATGTGATGGGGCGGATAGTTGAGGATATCGTTTGAAACCCATCCCATGATTCCGTTCATATTTGGTGTTGAGACGATCAAGCATCCGCCAGGCCGTAGGCAAGAAACACAGGCTTGGAGGAAGCTAACAGGATCATCGACATGCTCCAGCACCTGAAAGAGGGTCACAACATCGTAAGAATTAGGCTGTTCCTCTTCAACATACGCACAGTTGACATTTCGACCCACTCTTACGCCATCCTCGACGGCCGTTGAATTCGTGTCGATTCCGCGATAAATCCCGGGGCACCTTTCGGAGAAATTTCCCGTTCCACACCCTACATCGAGCACTTTGTCGTTCGGGCCGATCTCGCGGGCAGCCTCGTGAAACTCGGCTTTTTCCGCTGCTTCGTATCCCATTCGGGTCATCAACTGGGAATAGAAAACTGAGTCACCAGGTGTTGCCGACCTGAAACGATAGTAACCATACTGCGAAACTGGCTCTAGGAGAACTTCGGAAGATGAGAAGAATCGTTTCACATCAAGACCAAAGTTCTTTTTCCAGATCCGGGACAACTGCGCCGTTGATATTCTGCCTAGGACTTCAGCCGTCGACCGATCTTCAGACATCATTCTACCTTTCATCTCTTTCAGGATATTTGCTCCCATTGCACGAAATCGCTGCGCCGCCGAAAATGTGGCTCCACGATCAAACCCGTCGGTGCGGCTACAACGGCTCCAATGGATTTGGAGTGCCATTCCCGTCGCTCATATTCAAAATCCGTGTCCGCATATCTTATCGCAATTGGCCTAGTCCACGAAAACCGCCAGGAACTCCATGCAGACCCCGAACACGAAATTTGTCAGGCTTTAGGGAGATCGGGCATCTTTTTGGCCAATACAACGAAGTTGCAGAAGTATTCGTCCCTCTTGGGCAATAATCCATTCAACAGATAGGCCACTGCCGTGACGGGAAAAATCAGGCACACCTGCAGGAGTAGTCTGAATAGACTGATGCGCGGTCGAACCAATGTCAAATATGCAATAAACATCTGGAACGTAGCCAGAATATGCGTTGTCGTTTTTTTAGCCTTCACAACCTCATAGCCCGACCTTGAGAGAATATGAGTAATCCCGAAGCTTGTATACCTAGCGAAATCATAGGGCTGTTCGTGCTCATGCCACGCAAAAGGAATCGAAATCAGCAGTGTCCCAGAGGGCTTGGTGACGCGTCGAATCTCAGCCAGGACATCGGAAAGATTGAAAACGTGCTCAAAAACCTCAAAGGACACTACGGCATCGAACGCTTCATCTGGAAAGGGCAATCGCTTCCCATCGTAAAACACATCCACCTTGCTGTCAGCGTGATCGTGTCCGGTGCCTTCCAGATCCACCCCGAGATAGCTCGCCGCCCCCGAAAAAAGAAACTCATACGGTTTCGAACCGCATCCAAAGTCCAGAATATTTCCCGAGATAGATGGTGCAAGCTCCTGTATTGCGCGCAAGAGCTCACGGCGAATGATGTAGGTGGGAGCCAATACCGCGCTTAATATGGTCGGACGAAAACTCTCCTTACGAATACGGGCTTGAAGCTTTTCGAAGATTGCCATTACCTTCCCTCGCATCGGGTTTGCTGTGCCAGATGCGCCTTGATCGCATGAAGATGTACGTTCCGCCCGCCAGGTTGATCACTCCGCCACAGACGAAATATCCAACGGTGACACCCGTCGCTCCCCACCAGCGCCCAGCAACCAGCGTGCTTGCACAGCATATCAGGGCTACCACGATAGAAAGAACTAGGAATGGTTCGCGCTTGTGCGCCCTCAGATACAACGCTTCGCTGTAAAGTACGTGGTTCAGAAAGATGGCCAGCATCAGAACTACAAGGATGGGTAAAGGCAGCATTCTTTGAGCAAGATGCGGGATCTTTCGCTCTATTGCGAATATCCCGCAAAGAACAACGGCTTCTCCAGCCAGCAATAGTGCGCCTGACTGGAATAGCGTTCTAAAAAATACTCGGTCCAGAGTTACAAAATCGCGTCGGCCAATCATGGCACCAAATGGCGAGGCCTTCGTATTGATCCAAGCGAACGCTACTGTTCCGAGTGACATAGCGATCGTCAACGACATGCCCATGCGTCCTGCTTCTGCAGCGCCTCTATAGGCGAACAGCACCGGATTGAACAGCGGGAAGATAAAATAGCTGCAAGAAAAAGTTACCGCCATCCGCCATTGAAACGGCCATATCTCCGTGCGCCAGCCTACGATGTCTGCCCTGCACTCGCGCCGCAAGAGAGGCAACAGAAATCGCCTCTTTGACAGCAGAAATGCAAACCCCGCCGCTGCCTGCCCTGAGATCACGGCGGCCGGTGCAAACAATCCCCGGTGCTGCGTCAGCAGAAGCCATGCCAAGACCGTTCCCGAGATCGCTTGAGTGAGGCGCATGCGCGCCACTTGAGCCACAAATCCGCATCCTTCAAGAAACGAAAAAATAGGGTCCATCTGAAACGTAAGAACCGCGGCACAAACGATGCATATCCAAGGGATCCTCCACCCCACTGAAGATGCTGAGTGCGCGGAAAAGAAGTGAAAACCCACGAAGAGCAGTACGAATCCCATCAGCACAGCGGCTACGGAGTACCAGCGTACCGATTTCTGCAAAATCGACGCCAGCCGCGAGTGAACCGCTGGATCTCCGCTCACAACTCCGCTCGGACCGACACTCAACAACGAAATCTCGTGTGCAGCCAGTTGCAGAATCACAAAAGAAAAGCCCAGTTCGAATACCACCTGAATCGACACAAGGCTTGAGAATGTATAGTAATACCCCTGCTCGGTGACGTTCAAATAGCGCGCAATCAATAGCAGCGTCAGAGCGCCCGATAAGATCGTCCAGCCCCGCGCCAGCACTGTGAAGCCGATTGCTCGATCAATGCCAAGCAGATGCCGAACTTTGTGGGCTAAACCTACCCACCTCTGCTGCCCCAATGGCACACCTCAAAATCTGTTTTGTGAGCATCTCTTGAACTGAGCCGCATTACCCAGACAATGTGCTCCGTTAGTAAGCACCTTGCGTTGTCGACGAAGCTGAGAATGGCCCACCTAAGAAGAATACTGGCTGGCTCGGTCGGAAACCAAGTTCGGCAGGACAACTGCTACAGGACCGGCTGAGTTGAATCACGGGAACCAGGTGCGGCGCTGCGTCACCATGGAAGTGGCGGGGGCAGTCATTGCAGCCCAGTAAGCTTCGGCATATCGCTCGGTGACCACATTCCAATCATAGTGCTCACGGACATAATCGAGGCCAGCCTTGGCGTAGTGCTCTACTTCCTCGGACCCGGCAGCGAGGCGCGCCAGTTTCTGCGCGAGGTCTGCGGGCGTCCCATCGAAGTAGAGCACAGATTGACCACCGCTCTCACGGTTTTCCGGTATTCCATTGACCAAACAGCACACGCGCGCGCCCATAGCAGCCAGCAAAGAAGGAGAAGTTCCTTCAAGTTTGGAAGCCGAAACGTATACTTTGGCGTGGGCCAACAGGCTTTCATACTCGGGTCCAAAGCGAAAGCCGAGAAAACGCACGTTACCCACTGCTTTGCGGTGCAATGCGGCAACATAGCTATGGTCCTTGTCGTTGCCTCCGATAATGACCAAAGGAATAGAGCTGCCAGAAAGCCGATAGGCTTCGAGCAAGGTATCGACGCCCTTTTCCGGCACGAGGCGTCCGACAAACAGGAAGTACCCCTGATCGTCGAGGCCGAATTTCTTATATAAATCCGGGGCACCCTGGATTTGCTTGGCACCATACGGATTGTAAAGTATTTCCTTGCCGTACTTGCGCTCAAACAGGCTCCGTACCGTGTTCGAGTCGCAAATAATCACGTCCCCAACACGAATGGAAAGCCATGTAGCGAGACGCCATATCAGGCGAGCAAACCAGTTCCACTTTTCGCGGTTCCATTCGACGCCGTCCAGTGTCATGACCACGGGCTTTCCAGCCAAGCGTAAGAGCAGCCCACCAAAAGAACTGGCGGCGTTGTATAGATGCACAACTTCGACATTCTGATTAACGAAAATTACATGCAAGGCTAAGAAAATCGAATGGCAAATCGTCTCCAGACTGCTGGACTTAGGTGCCAGCAGATAAACAAGCTTGACACCATCGCACTCGCCGTCGCCCGCGGGCCGTTTGCCTCGGCAATACACCGACACATCATGACCGAGTCGTTTGAGTCGGGTTGCTGTTTCGCCAGCCGCAGTCTCAAAGCCGCCATATTGTGCAGGAAGTCCGCGGATGCCGCCTATGACAATCTTCATCTATCTAAATCTTTCTTGAACTCCATTGAGTAATCTGCAAGTGCATCCTTCCAGTGGGGCATGAAATCTATCCCCCTGGCTTGCAGTTTCAGATTCACTAACTTCTCTGAAGCTGGACGCGGCGCGAAATATTCCGCCGCGAATCTCTCTGAAGTTACTTTGCTCACCCGGACCTTGTCCTCAAGCCCTAGTAGGCGAACAAACTCCACGGCTACGTCATAACGACTTCCGCTACCCGAGCAGACTTGGTTGTAGACACCATAGAGTTCTGTTTCTGCAACTAAACGGATCCCGCGAGCGAAGCTCTTGGTATACGTCGGGGTGCCGAGCTTGTCATCCACAACAAACAATTCGGTAGACCCAGTTTTAATCTGCTGGTAAATCTTGTTGATAAATTTCTTGTCGACTTTAGGTCCCCCACCCATCATCCAGCCAGCTCGAAAAATGAAATGCTTCGGCGCAAGAGTTTGGACGGCAAGCTCTCCTGCATATTTTGATTTCCCATATACGGAAAGAGGATTGTGGCTACCGAAATCGTTATAGACGTCTTGCTTACCATCCACAATGCCTGCGGTGGAGATATACACCAGTGGAATATTCAAGCGCGCAGCAATTAGAGCGAGGTTTTCTGTCCCCAAACAATTTGTGAGCCATGCATTATCTTGATTCTGCTCGCAGTATTCGAGATCAGTAAGAGCGGCCAGATTGATAATGAAATCAGGTTTGAACTCGCAGATTGACTTGTTAATTTCTTCATAGTTGCGTACATCCGCCCGGGAAAGCCAGTCGATATTCAAATCGATGTCTGTTGCCTTGATTGCGCTGATAGCCCTCAAATCTTCATAGACATCACGGCCAAGCATCCCCCCACAACCCGCGACGTATACCCGGGTGGTTGCCTCAAATTGCATTAATCGAACCTCAACGAATAACGGTAAGCGAAGGATACCACGCCTCCCGAACAACCCACAGTTTCGTCTTGTCACTGATCCATTGTCAATGGTCAGCGCCGTTAGGCAGTCGCCGGAAAGGTGGATATGGGCCCGGCCAACTTCAGCGCACTCCCAACGAAATCGTCGAGTTGCCAAAGGACCGCCGGTCTCACCAAGTCAGCAGGATTCTTCTTTGCAGTCGCTACGACAGTCACAGAACGCTACTAGACGTTTAGTTCCGGGCGTTTATGGCGCATACCTTTTCATTGCGAAAAGGCGCACTAAGGAACTGATACTTGGCCGGATATCGCCCATGTCCTTACTGATATCACCGACGGAAGCCAATCTGCAAACGCCGATCGCATTGCTCGAATCGGCAGGTCCGTACGAACTGGCGTAACCTGAAGCGATCTACGTTCGTGCGTTGGCGTCCCAGCAAATCTCTCAGCCAACGCTACGGCGTATCAGGTTTTTTTCAAGATGTGGAGCGATGCCGACCCGGATATTCCGATCCTGCATCAAGCGCATCCTCGAGTACGACCGATTGGGTAGCCTCTCCAAGGCACTCGGCACAAAACGAAGGCCACAATGGTCCGTAACGCTGGTCTATCATATCCACACGCAGCGGATTTCCGCGAAGAAGCCGCGCAGCTCCAATCGAGAGTGCCGTTGATATCTTCTTTCAAAACAAGGGTTGCGCACCGCGACTTTATTTGCGAGGTGTACTCTTTCATTTCTCATCTAATTTTCAGCCTCTCGAGCATCCTCACCGGAAGCCGTAGAGTTAGGTACTGGCAAACGCACTTGCGTTGACTAACCATTAGAGGACAAGAATCAGAGCGTGTCCCGAACGACTATGCGGTGATCTTGGGCCAATTCGGGCGCTACCTGTCGCAACAAACTGAACATATGAAAAGACTTCTGTTAGGCAGTCGGTTGGAGAGTAAGACCAGTGAGTGCGCTGTGCAAGGGCGTGTAACGGTTCCGGATAGTATTGTGCTGGAACCTAATTTGCGAAGTGTAACGGTATTCGATCCCGTCTCTGGCCACCACTTCTTCAAATTTCCGAATCATTCACCTCTGCTCACTAGCAGGGGCCAGTCACTACTATTTAGAAAGACGACAAACAGCTTCCGATCAATTGCTGTGAAAACCAGCCCTGTCAAAGGCGATGGCCACTTCGGGGTTGCGTGCGAACGTCTGCCAGATGAAGCCTGATCGAAGATTCTCTGCCATGAGAACGCCGATTCCCAGGTCTATGCCGAGTACGTCAGCGTCGTACCATGCAGCGGCAGGATGGAACGCGTCGCAGAATCCATAACGGCCCCAGGACTTTGTGCCGTGCTGCTCCTTCAACGAACGCAAGACGCGCAGACAGTCCGCAGGTAGAAATGGGAGCGAACCCGTCGCCGCGTAAGGTACCACCGAACCGTCGATGTGGCCAAGGGCTGGCGGTCCTCCCCAGGCGGTATAGCCGTGCTGCGAGTCGGAAGCGCTGATCCCCCAATAGTCCATCGAGTACGGCTTGCCTAGATCCAGACAAAAGCGCTGGTGAGCGCGAGTGGCTGTGATCGAGTTTGCGAAGTAGTCTGCATACTTGTCGCGCTTGTTCCGGAAGTCGAACCATGCGTGGCTATATTGATGCACAAACAATGGATCAGCCCCGCTGATATATTCAAACCCCGCGTACTTCATCATGGGCCGAGACCAGGCATCCCAGCAGGCGGGATCGATAGGATGTGTCGGCGAGCTGATGGCTAGCAAATAAAGCATCATGAGTTCGCAGTAGTGATTCCACCTCGATTGCAGAAAGCTGCCGCGCCTCCAGCCCATGGATAAAGTTGTTCCGCCGTTCAGCATCCAGGGCCAGTCGACGCGCTCATAGAGCGCTGTTGCGAGACGCACAATCTCCGGATCACTGTGAAAGTGCGCCCGGGCCGTAAGCACGCCGCATAAGAGCAAGGCAGTGTCGATGGAGGAGACTTCGCTGCCACCAAATGATCCGCCGAGATCGACGTCATTGAAGTGGTAGAAGAAGCCGTGCTCTCCGGGCATTTGCTCAAGATGGTAGTGCAAGGTCCTTCGTATTTGGGCAATCACCTGCTCCCGCGGTTGGTATCCCCGATGCTCCGCGATGCATAAGGCAGAAAGACCGAAGCCCGTCGCAGCGATGCTGGCCATCAATCGTGGATCGCGTTTTCCATCCGTATTATTGGCCGCGGCACGATCAAGCACCTGGCCCGTCTTTGCACCTGCCTGCTCTACAAAATAGAGACAACCTTTTTTTTCAAGATCGTCGAGAAATGCATCATCCTGAAAAGAGAGAGAAGAAGCTTGATTGGCGGATGTCGTGCGCTGTACGGAAGCGAATGCGGACAAACGTGGAGCAAGCGCTGCGCCGGAAAGCATCGCCATTGCCTTACGTCGGTTCATCGTTACCTTTCGAGCGTGACAATTGCGAGTCCATGCGCCGGAACCGTTAGCTCCAACTTGCTATGACTTAATCGTAGATGCTCGGCAGGCGATAACGATCCAGCTGCCCGCAATGCCGCGATCTGATCCTGACTCAAATCCCCGGGCGGTCTTCCCATGGCATCGAACGCTTTGAGAACGTTACTGTGATCATCGTCCACACGCCAGACCTCGACGGAGGCATTTGTGACGGCATCTTTGAACTCCACATCAAAGGTCTTTGTAGGCCCGGCAGGTGCTGAGGGGTTGGTGTATGTCGCGCCTTCGCCGGTGGGGGGAGCATAGTTCCACAATGCAAGAGCGTAGCCTTTGTCCGTCACGGTTGCCAATGCTGAATCCGACGCAACCGCGATGCGGCGGTCGCCCAGCTTATGCAAAATTCGAAACACGTTCAGCGTAGGCTTCGGAATCTCATCGGCCGCAACGACGCCAAAGCCGCCATAGAATGGCGACCGAACGACGCCCTGCTCCTCGAAGACGTCGGAGAAGGCCCAATAGCTCATGCTCTCGGTAAGTCCATCGCAGAGGCGAATCGTATTCGCCAGCCACGGTCCCATGTAGGGGGAGTCAGTGATATTCGGCTCGTTGGCATAGCTCGCGTTGTATTCTGAGAAGATAAGCGGCATCTTCGGATAGGCGGAGTGCGCGATCTCGTCATGCACCTTCTCGACGGCTCTCCATACCATTTTGTCGCGCGGTATCTTTTCGTGGGTGCCGAACACATCTTCGGCTTTATCGTTGCCATAGACATGCGTGGAAACGAAGTCCACTGGAATGTCCTTCGCCTTGGTGTGCGCGAGGAAGGGCGCCACCCATGCAGCCTGCGCAGTCGAAGGCCCACCAACGATCAGTCGCGGAGAAACAGCCTTGAGAGCCCGAGCCGTGTGATCGTAGAGTTCGAAGTAAGACTCTTGCTTCGGCGATCCACCCCAGAAATCGAGGTTGGGTTCGTTCCATACTTCGAACTTCCATGTGGCGACTTCTTCAATTCCATAACGCTCGACGAGGTGCGACGCGAAGGCACGGATCATCGCATCCCAGAGCGCATAATCTTTCGGAGGTGAGACGTTCGGCTTGTACCAGAAAGCATGCAGGGCGTTCGGATCGGACGCCATCTTCTTCGGCATGAAGCTGAGCTCCACGAACGGGCGTACACCGTTGGCAAGAAGCCCGTCATAGATTTGATCGATATAGGAGAAGTTGTAGACAGAAGCGTCGTTCGCGACCTGGGCGGCAAGCCCGGGATTCTTCGTCTTGCGATCCGGATCGTACAGCCCAACTTCGTCATTCAAGATACCGTGAAAGCGGAGGGCCTGAAAGTTTGTCGCTTGCTTCACTGTGCGTAAATCATCACGATAGCTTTCCCGCAGCGAGAGGATGGCACGGCCGGAACCAAACGTCTGCTCCCAGAAATGAGGAAACGGCGTGGTGGATGCGCGAGAATCAACAACCAGCGATTCATGCTCCTGCGCGACGAGACGTGGAGAACACGACAGCGTCGCAAGCACCATGAGGCCACAGGGGAAGAAAGAGGGGAGTCGGTTCATATACTGCTCCGTTCGTGCTGCACGTGGTTTCAGTAAAACAAAAGAGATGGCTCTGTATAAGCGCCATCTCTTTCGTTGGACAAACTAAAACTGCAAGCGTCCAAGGATCTCAATCACACGTCCAGAATCGGCTCCCTGCGAGTAACCGAAGTAGGCGTTTGCAATGCTCGAACCTGCCGAGGCATTGCTGATCGGCTGCAGCTGCAGTTCATTGAAGGCATTGAACATATTGGCCTGAACCCGCAACACCGTGTGGTGCCCACCAAACTCATGCCCAAACTCCTTTGCCACGCTGATATCCACGTCCTGATAGCAAGGCCCGCGGAAGCTGTTACGCCCGATACCGGGTGTATACACACCGCTCTGCGGCAGCGTCTGCTTGAAGTAATTGGCGCCTCCGACATTCACTCCATTCACAAACCGGTTCGAGAAGTTCGATCCCGAGGTGAATGCCGCGTTCGAGCAGCTATCGCCCGCACCGCCATAGTAGGCCGTAGGCCGTACCACGTTCTGCGCCACAGCTCCATTCACCGGCGTCGTCGACAAAGCGCTCGTCACTGGCGTCCATGGGAAGCCGGTGTGATACGTATAGGTTCCGTTCACCTGGAACCCGCTCGTAAGCGTATTGACAATGGCGCTGCGCGTGTGGACCTTCGGTGTCGTGTAGAGACCCGTTGCGATCACGCGATGCTTGACGTCATAGTCTGAAGGCCCGTACTCGCTCCTGTTGTCCGCCGGGTTCGTTTGGTTGGCAGCGCCGTCAGCAAAATCGCCGTTCGATACCTGATCGAGCGACTTCGAATACGTGTACACCACGCTATAGCTGACGTTATGACGCATCGGCCGCCGCAGCTGCAGGTTGAGCGAGTTGTATTCCTGCACGGAATCAGTCTGAGCGAAATACGCCGCGTACACCGGTGAGTTGGTCGAATTATATAAAAAATTCTGATTTACCAGACGTGCAAAGTGACGGCCGTCGCTTCCCGCATACCCAATGGTCGCCGTTGTGCCGAAACCGATGCTTCGCTCGATCTCCAGCGAGTACAAATCCGAAGAAGGATACTTCAGATTGGGTTGTGCTCCGTAGACTTCGATCGTTCCAACGCCGTTTGGAAAGCCGTTTGCATTCACGCCTGTAACCAACGCCGGGTTCTTCGGAAAGCTCGCCGGAGACGTCGTCGTTCCACGGTTATACACAATGCCCGCGGAGGCAGCGCCCGGACCGGAAGCGCAGCACAGGTTGAAATTCGCCACACCGGGGCCGTCTTCCACGGCGCCGTTGAAGAGCGAGATATCCAGACGGTTATAAGCCAGAGAGTAGCCTCCGCGCACGACCAGCTTGCCCTTGAACCGAGGGGGCATGTAAGCAAAACCAACCTTTGGTCCCCAGTTATTGTGCTGCAAGTTATAGAGGCTGTGGTGCGGCAGCAGCTTCATTCCAGTAAGCTCCGAACCCGCCGGTCCAAGCACGGGATAGTTCACATCCGACCCCTTATTGGACAGCGGTGTGAACAGTTCCCAGCGCAATCCCGCGTTCAAGGTCAGATTCGGTGTAGCCTTCCAGTCATGCTGGATGAAGCCAGCGAAATCCTGTGCACGGAAGTAGCGCTGCGTATTTGCCGTTCCGCCGGTGGTCGTGTTGGCGTACACCTGTTCGTAGACAGGCGCATCGTTCGCGAAGGCCCAGATACCATTGAACGCATACGTAGGACGCACATAGCCATAGAGATTGTCGTTATCCTGCTCGAATCGCAGTTCAACGCCCGCACGAATCGTGTGCGATCCGATTGTATGGGTTGCGGTGTCTCGCACCTCGTAGGTATTTTCCGCGAAGTTGGCTGGAGAAGTCGTACTAGCGAGAACACCATATTGGAGTTGGAACGGATAGTTCTGAACGTTGTCATAGGGAACGCCATAGTCAACTGTGTTGCCCGCATCATTGAGCGCATTATCGGCGAAGCGAGTCCCGTTACCGCGAAGTTCATTGAGCCATGTCGGAGAAAACGTATGAATCCAGAGAAGAGTGGCCGCGGAATTCAGGGGTTTGAAAGGCACATCATCAAACGGTCTTGAACCAGCGGTCCCGCTGGCACCCAGGTTATCCAGCTTCGTCATATAGATCGAACCGGCAATCAGATCTTTCGGTGTTGCCTGCCAGTCGATGCGCCCATTGTACTGATTGCCACGGCTCTGAGCGGGAATAATGACCTGAACATTCTCCACATCGGGAATGCCATCCAGACCACCGCCTGCCGCACTGGCCGGGAAAGCACCGATCTGCGTTGCTCCGCCTGTCGTCAACGAGCCCAGATCCAGTCCTCCCGCTACCACATTGCATGGGCCGGTATAGCCCGTGCATGTAGGCGCGACGTTGGCCACAATCCGTGCCTGCGAGCCCGCATGGGCAATGATCTGCTCCGATACACCGCCGGGCCGCTGCGCCTGAATGGCAGCCCGGAACTGCGGTGTCTCTACATACGTCGTGGCGAAACTGGGATTGTTCTGCTTGTACTCCTGGAAGGAGGCGAAGAAGAAGAGCTTGTCCTTCTTGATCGGTCCGCCCAGCGATGCGGCCCACGTGCGTTGCTGATTGTCGTCACGCACAGCGGGCGTGCCGGGTATAGGGCCGCCGAACTTATTAAAGCTATTCAGCCCCGGTTCGTCGTACAGAAAGAACAGTGATCCGTGCAGTTGATTCGTACCGTTCTTGGTGACTACCTGGATCTGCGCGCCCGTGTTGCGGCCAAGGCTTGCATCGTACGACGTAGACACAACCGTAATCGCACCGACTGCCTCCTCGTTCGGAGAAACAACCGCTGCTCCGCCATGAGTAAGCGAATTGACGCTCACCCCATCGATCATGAAGTTATTGTCGGCCACTCGCTGGCCATCGCCAGAAATCTGTACCTGATTTTCCGTCTGATACACGCCTGAGTTCGATCCCCCGGGGCCTGCGCCGTTCGGCAGAAACAGCGCTTGACCGTTGCCCGCGCGGGCGCCATCACCGGTGATACCGGGAGCTGTGCGTAGCAACTCATAAGGATCAGCGCCGAAGATAGGAAGCCGCTGAATCTCCTCCGACGTCACGGTTGAACCGATGCTTGCGTCTGAACTTTGGATTAGTGGTTGAGTGTCTGCATCGACTGTGACGGTCTGTGTCTCCACGCCCGTCTGCAGCGTCAAATTCAACGTCCGCGGCGTTTCCGCGGCGACTGCCACGTTCGAGATCGCATTCTGCTGGAATCCTTTGGCGCTTACATTGATGGAATAGGTTCCCGGCCCGAGTGAGCTGAACTGGTACGTTCCTTCCCCGCCCGACTGCGACGTCTGCTTGGCCTGCGTCTCCACATTGGTCAGCGTTACTGTCGCGCCGGGTATGGCAGCACCGGTCGGATCGAGCACTGTTCCGGAAATGCTCGCATTGAACTGCGCATGCGCCAGTGGCGACAAAAGGAGCGCAGCCACCAGAACAAGGCCGAGTCTCAACGCAATGCGGCTGATTGGAAATCTAACGTTTCCCACGCCACGGCATGTGAAGTGCAAGTAGTTCATAGAGCCTCCGTAAATCTCGATATTCCATCAATAGCAGCCTTGCTTGGGAAGGATGGTCAGTCCAGCTCATTTTAGGCAAACGATTGAGTAAAGCACGCAAACGTTTGAGCAAACGCCACTATGCGCCGCTTCCCGATCAACTGTCAAGGGCCTATTTTCTTCACACCGCCAACAGGAGTTGTGAAAGACTCATCGAATGGCGACAAGAGACAGAAAAGTAACAAAGAACTTGGATGCAGATTCCAGCCGTGGCGCGCGGCCTTCTCTTGCCACTCTCGCTAAATATCTAGGCCTTTCAGTCGCTGCCATCTCCCGCGTTCTCAACCAGACCCCTGAGGCGGCGGCCTTCCCGAAGGCTACGCAAGATCGAATCTTTGCCGCTGCTCGACACTTCAACTACCGTCCCAATGCAGTCGCCCGCTCCCTGCGACGTGGCCGTTCCATGACGATCGGGGTCCTAGTTCCTGAAATTTCAGATGGCTACACCACCCTGGTGTTATCGGGACTGGAGCAGGGACTGCTGCAAGCCGGCTATGTCTATTTCTTGATCAGCCACCACCATCGCCCCGAGATCATCGAACGATCGCAAAGCCTTTTGATGGAGCGGTCGGTGGACGGCGTCGTCGCCATTGATACAATCCTGCCCTGGCACATGCAGCTCCCCACGGTTTCGATCTCCTGCCCCGACAAGCAGGAAGGCGTGACCAACATCGTCCTCAACCACCGCCGGGCAGCGGAGCTGGCGTTCAGCCATCTCATCGGACTCGGCCACAAGAAGATCGCGATCATCAAGGGCCAGGACTTCAGTTCCGACACCACCCCCCGCTGGCAAGCTGTGCGTCATGCCGCCGCCAAGTCAGGTCTCACGCTGAACCCCAGGCTCATCACCCAACTCGAAGGAGACGCACCCTCTCACGAGCCGGGGTACTTTGCCGCGCAGCGGCTTCTCGCCTCGGACGCTCCCTTCACTGCGCTCTTTACCTTCAACGATGTCTCCGCCATCGGCGCCATCCGCGCTCTTCGCGAAGCCGGCCTTCGCATCCCGCAGGACGTCTCCGTGGTCGGCTTCGATGACATTCAATCAGCGGCATTCCAGCACCCCGGCCTCACCACCGTACGCCAGCCGCTCCGCACCATGGGCATGCTTGCCGCCGAAACGATCGTGAGGCAAATCAGCGCACCAGGCGAGCATTCCCCAGGGAAAAATCTCCTGATCGATCCCGAATTTGTGGTGAGAGAATCCACATGTCCGCCTCCGCCTGCGAAGAAGAGCAAGCGCCCCATAGCAGCATCCGCGCACTGACAAGTCAGTAGTCCAATCTTCTACCGGACCAGGAGCCCGCCAGCAGAGGAACCGGCCACCATGCGGATCGTTGCATTCGAAGCATAGTGGGTTTGCCCGAGAAACGACGCAGCCTGCAGATCTAGATCGGCCGCTTCTGCCTTCATCTGCCGGCACTCACCCGGAGACGCATAACCAATTCCCTGCGACTGTTTGCAGTAGTCTTCATCGTGCGTGAGCACGAGCTTTTCCCCGGAGCCGTTGATAAAGTAACGCGTCGTTACCGGTGGAATACCGGCTGTCGCAACCCATCGACTTAGATCCTGCACGAACGCCATGGGGAGCTGGCTCATCTTCAGCGAGTTCTGCTTTACTTGCTTGGAGAACAGAGTCAGCGTCGGCGTGGGCTCGCCGTTGTTGGGATGAAAGAAGATGCCTCCGACAGCAATTCCCTGCTGCAGGTCGACCCAGAGAAATCCCCTGCCCGCACCACTACCAGCATCGGTGGCCAACATCATGTATCGCCCATCGCGAATCCCAATCGGCACTGAGGAGCGCAGCAGAACTGCTTCGATGACGTTGGGCAATGGCCTATCCATGCCGAAGTGAAAGGGGGCATACGGCACCAGCGTATGCATCACTTCGCGAACCTTCGACTCCCGAAGAGCTTCATTTGTCGGTTTGCCGGCGTAATCGCTGAGCACCCCAAGTTGATCGCTCGCGATCGTCCCCCGGAAGACCGCCCGCTCAAGGTTCGGCTGCGAGCGTTTGCTTGAAGCAATCTTGTCCACCGATTGTTGCGGCGCCGCAACCGCCATAGCTATGGGATCCGATGGCGCGTGAAACGGAGAAGAAGATCGAACTGAAGATTGACTATGTATCGCCGGCTCGATAGCGGCACCGTGTCCCCACCGAGCGATCAAGACCGCACCTAGCGAAAGTCCTGCCAGGCAAATGACGAGACTGCCGGTTCCCGGAGTCTGGAGAAGAACCTTGGCATATCTGGAGATGAGCACAGGCGCTCCTGAGGGTTGCATGGTAACCGCGAGCTTTTGAGAGCCGCGTCGGTGTGGCGATCATATCAAAGGCCGCAGCACGCTCAGTCGATTGCGGACTGGCTCGGCGTAAGTCTTGGGCTTGAGGTAAAGGATTTCTATTGACTTACGATACGGTCCATTTAATTCTTAGAAAGCTATTGCGTATTGTGTATAAGCAATATATGTTTGTTTCGAGGTCATCTATGCTTCACAATCGAATCGCACTGTTGCGAATGGAACGCTCGCTGACTCGACAGGCCTTGGCGGCTGAAGTTGGAGTCAATCCGCAGACGATTGGATTTCTCGAACGCGGAGATTACACGCCTTCGCTGGAATTGGCCTTTAAGATCAGCCGCTACTTTAAATTACCCGTGGAGGCGGTCTTTTCTCCCGATCCGTTTCGCCCCTTGAGCGAACAGGTGTACGAGATGCTTCGCCGGGAGGCCTGAGATGAAGCCATCGCTGGCGCTGCGAATCTCTCGTTGGGGCAACAACCGACGGATGCGGCGTGTTGCTGTACTGATCTGGGCCGCAATGCTGGGGATCGATCCCTGGATGGTATCTCGGCTCGCACGAAGCTACTCGGCGCTCGCTATGTTGCCAAGCTTGTTGTTGGCCACCGTCACCCAGCTGGGAATCACCTGGCTTGCATTTCGTGGCATGCGCATTGGGCTCGCGCAACCCACGCTGGAGGACAGCGCCATCATGCAGTTTGGATCGGAGCTCGAGATGCTTACCGAAAGGCAGTGCGAGGAGCTTTACGAACGCCGCTTCCGCGACTTCCTGCTGGGCCGCGCTTGCAAGGATGAACGCGAAGCAGAGCTACGTTTGAAAGCCGAAGGAGCAGCCTATCGACTACTGCGGCCCGGCTTGGTTGTCGTTGTCGCAGCATATTGGGCCATCTGTTTGCTGGGGCCGTTCAAAGCGATCCGCGAACCGTTGGCGATTACGGCCAGCGCCTTCACCTGGCTTGCGGTCGCCGTGCTCGTGCTTCCAACGATGGTGCGCATGTGGACCCAACCCAATGAAGTTGGAGAAATCAGGATTCAGAAAGCTGCCTGAACACGCGTCCGTTCAGCACGACGTGCTTCGTTCTTTCGTAGAGATACATTCCGGAGGTGTTACTTGAACTCGCTCGTGAAATCCATATCGATTGTCATCTTGACCGTCGCACTCTCGCGTTCCGCATCGATGTCAGCGCAACAGTCGCCCTACGTTGTGGGTGCTACGGTGAGTGGCCATGTGATTTGCGCGGATACCAATGCTCCTGCACGGTTTGCCAAGGTGTTCTTGAAGTCCACCGTGCCTGATCATACCGGCGAAGACTTTGTGAAGAATCTGCAGAAGAACATGGCAAAGGCCACTAAGGGCGATTCTGCGACGCCGCCCAAGCCCATGACCGACGAGCAGAAGCGATCTCTCGCAGCAGCAGCCCGTGGCATGAACCGGGCCGCGGATATGATGAACGCTTCCACCGTAGGTCTCGATGGTGCCTACAGCTTCGCGGGCATCCAGCCCGGAACCTATTACGTTCACGCGACAGTCGCCGGCTATATTGACCCGTTCAGCCAGTTCTCCGATGAGGACTTCACCAGCACCGATCCCGAGATGCGCGCGCGCGTCGCGCAGATTCCAACCATCACGGTGACGGGTTCAAACGCTGCCCATGTCGATCTTCGACTGGAACGCGGCGCCGCCGTAAGCGGAAGAATCCTCTTCGACGATGGCAGCCCTGCCGCCGGCTGGACGCTCTCAGTCGTCAAGCCGAAGACCCAAGAGAGTCCCGACGACGCAGCCAGCGCCTTGATGAGCCAGGCCTTGGCGATGGGCGGCGCCATTCAAATCTTCAAGACCGACGACCTTGGCCACTATCGCATCTCCGGCCTGGCTCCTGGAGACTACGCGGTACGCGCGACCCTCGTCGCCACAGCCATCGGCATCAGTGCCTCCAACATAGGTGACGGCGGCAGTGGCATCAACCTGGCTGTCTATACCGGTGACACCTTCAGCCGTGCCGATGCGAAGCCCGTCACTCTCCTCTCAGGAGAGGAGCACCAGGGCGTCGATATTACGATCCCTGCGCATTCGCTTCATAACATTGTCGGCCATGTGTACGCCAAGGCCGACTCGCATACACTGAACATGGGCAGCGTTGCGCTTACCAGCAAGAACAATCCGGGCCTGCATCTCAAGGCTGCCATTCGCGACGATGGCAGCTTCCACTTCGAATATCTTCCCGGCAACGTCGTCTACACAGTTACCGTGGAGGACGCCGCCGATGGCAGAACCAATGGCGTCTCCGGAAAATTCATGGGCATCAGCATTCCTGACCAGGAAGTGCTGCACAAGTACGGCACCGACACCGCAGAGGTAAGCCTGGGCGACTCCGATGCAGATAGCGTGCGCCTCACGGTGGCGCAAATCGACTGGACTCCGCCGGCGAAAAAGGCTGGCGCCGCAAACTCAAACCCTGCCGCTCTGCTGAATGGTCTGCTCAGCGGAGGAGATGACGACAAACAGTGAGCCCATGAAGCAGTAGCTCACGGAGGAGCGATGATGAATCGGACGACACCAGTCTGCATGCCCCGCTGCGCCCGCGCAACATCAACATCGCGAGCCATGACATCCATCCTGCTTGCCGGTTTTGCTCTATCCTTCCTGCAGGGATGCAGCAGCACCGCCGTTACCTCTACTACAGTGCCACCACCTATCCAGTTGCAAACCCCAACCGTCTCGGTGACTCCTTCTGCAACAAGCCTCACGACAGCACAGTCGCTTTCGGCAACCATTGCGGTCAGCGGGAGCGCCACCACGCCGACTGGATCGGTCACTCTTGTCAGCGGCAGTTACGGTTCTTTCGCAACGACCCTCGCTAACGGCATAACAACCGTAAGCATCCCAGCCGGGCTTCTGCTCGCCGGCAGCGACACCCTCACCGCCAGCTATACACCCAACGCAACCAGCGCCACGACATACAAAAGCGCCACTGGCACAGCATCTGTTGCCGTCACACTTGTTTCCAATGCGCCAACCGTGACGACTTCCTATGGGACCTACCCGACGAAGAGCGCTCCATTCCAGGCTATCGTTTCAGCTTCCGGCACGGTCTTCGTCGCGATCGCGAACGGTGTGCAAGTCTTTACTCCAAACGGCGGTGTGCTTACCCCAACGTGTGTCAATACGTTGTCATCGACATTGCTATCGGAGGGAGGTGAAGTTTCCGAATTGAGCTATCTACCCAGCGGAACTGACATCGCCGCCGGTATCGGCTCACCCGGAGCGATCTTCTACAACGCAGCCGCGCTCCAAACCTGCACGGCAACAGGCTACGTTTCCAGCCAGGGAACCATAGCCTCGGACCAGGGATCGCAGGCCGTTGCAGTAACTCCCGATGGAAAATACGCCTTCGTCTCCAACGAGTACGGCGTAGCCGCGGGCGCAACAACAGAAGGCAACATCGGCGTGGTTGCGCTGCAATACGATAGCAACGGAAACGTCAACGGAGGCATGCTGCTCGGCCAGATATCGACTGGAGGAACAGCGATCGCGGGCATGATCCTTTCGCCCGATGGCACACGGCTCTACGTCACCAGCGAAATCGCAACGTCCAGTTCACAGGGATCGGGAAGCAACCCAGTCCTCGCCAGAACAGGTTGCGTGCAACAGACCGGAGGCGCGAGCAACATCAACGGTCTGCTGACGGTGATCAACGTCGCAAACGCCGAGACCACAACGGGATCTAGTGCGATCCTCGCCACCGTGAACGCCGGATGCAGCCCGGTGCGCATGGTGGAAACCGCGGACGGATCTACGCTGTGGGTCGCCGTCCGCGGAGACAATCGCGTCCTCGCGTTCAGTACCGGCATGCTGGAACTGACTCCAGCCAACGCCCTGCTAGGCTATGCCGACACTGGAGGCACAGCCCCGGTTGGCATCGCTCTGCTTGATAGCGATAAGCTGCTCGCCATTGCAAACTCGAATCGTTTCAACGCCGGCATAGCCAATGCCACAATTCTCTCCGTAGCGTACCCGCCGGTATCCAGCGTCATACAAACAGTCCCCACAGGCTTGTTCCCACGCGAAGTAACAACCGGCCCCGACGATGCAACGCTCTATTTGACCAACTACGATTCCAACACGCTCGAAGTAATTTCAACGAAGTAGAAGCCCACCTCAGTTGACCGGATGCAGCCTCCACGTTGACCCCAACTTCCCGGTCAAGCTTTGCTTTGAGGAACACTCTGTTCCGCCGACGCGATTCTCTGCTAACTTACACCCCGCAATACGCTCGGAGATCGCTCCGCCGTACGCGCGATCAGTTCCCCGAATAAAGTATTCGCCCAAGCAAACCACGAACGAGTGAACATCTGCGGATTGTCCTTGTTGTAGCTCTCATGGATAAATCCGGTTCCTGCTGAACCCACCTTCAGCAACTGCAGTATGCGCGCCACTTCTGCTTCGGACTCACTCGTTAGCGCGAAGATGATCTGCGACATCGGCCAGATGCTGTCTCGTCCAATGTGCGGTCCTCCAATTCCCTCGCCGCCTGTCCCGCGAAAGAACCAGGGATTCGCCGCGCTCCACACGAACGCTCGCGTACGCGCATACAGCTCCGCATCCGGCGATGCTTCCAGATACGGCAACGCAAGCAAACTTGGAACATTCGCGTCATCCATAAGGATCTGGCCACCGAACCCATCCACCTCATAAGCCCATATCGTACCTGTCGGTGTATGCGCAATCCCATAGGCACGCACGGCGGCCATCACGTCCTCTGCCAGCGAAGCCGCTCCGCTGGCCAGCGCTCCGTCATGCAGGATATCCTTGGCCATCGTCGCAAGCTGCCGAAGGGACGTCACAGCGAAAAGATTCGATGGAATAAGAAAGGGCAGAACACAGGCATCGTCCGAAGGCCGGAAACAGGACGCGATCAAACCCACCGGCTTTGCCGGATAGCCTATACCATTCACCAGCGAGTCAGTAGGATTGACCGCCTCCCGCTGGAAGCGATAAGGCCCTTCGCCACGGAAGCGCTGCTGCACGCGCATCGTCTCAACCACCAGCGTCATCGCATCCTTCCATCGGGCATCGAACGGCGCTACGTTGCCGGTTGCCTTCCAGTAGCCATGCGCAAGGCGGATAGGATAGCAAAGCGAATCAAGCTCGTACTTCCGTTCCCCCACACCCTGCTTCATGGTCGTCTTGTCATGAAGACTCCACTCCAGCGGGGCCGCGGAGAGATCCGCCATGAAGGCGTTCGCGTAAGGATCGATCAACAGGCAACGAGTCTGACGGCGAATGATCCCTTCCAGCAGCCTGCGCAACGCTGGATCTTTCGTTGCAAAAGGCAGATAAGGCCACACCTGCGCGGAAGAATCCCGCAGCCACATCGCGGCAATGTCTCCCGTCACGACGGCGGTATCCGGCTTTCCCTCAAACTCTCCAGGAATCACCGTTGTATCGAGCGTGTTCGGAAAGCAGTTGACGAACATCCCTCGCAATACCGGATCGTCGATCTGCTTGCTGACGCGTTCTAAAAACGCTTCCACCGCGGGGCTGCGGAACTTCCGATCATCAATCGCCGGCCGCTGGCTCGAATCCGGTTGCAAGCGCGTCCCTGCAAGAAGACCCCGCGCAGGCGTGCTGGCAAGCGCGGCCGCGGCACAGAAGCCCTGCCCCATGAAGCCCCTGCGAGTTAACAAAGAAAGTTGATTCGAAATCATGACCGCCAATCATAGGGCATACAGTAGGAGCGTCTCCTCTCGGAGCCTACGCAGAAGGAGCATCTCCGAGATGAAAGGTCAGCGTTCCGCCTTTCACCAACTCCGCATGCTCTATAGCAAGCCCATTCACTGCAGCTCCATTCCACGCAACAGACTGGATATAAATCGACCCGGCGCCCTGACGCTTCGCCTCGACGATCAGCTTCCGTCCTTTGCCAACCGTCAGTTCCACATGATCGAACAGCGGCGTCCCAAAATCATAGCGCGCGCTCACCGGATCGACAGCATAAAGCCCCAGTGCGCTGATCACAAACCATGCGGACATCTGTCCGCAATCCTCATTGCCTGCCATGCCGTCAGGCTTGTTGTCGTACATCGTCTCCATCAGGCTGCGAATCCGCTGCTGCGTCTTGTGCGGCGCACCCGCAAAGTTATAAAGGTACGCCACATGATGGCAGGGCTCATTGCCATGCGCATACTGACCAACCAGGCCCGTCACATCCGGCGGCATATCCGCGGGCATGTCTGAGCTCTGGTTGAACAACCCATCCAGCTTCGCAATGAAAGCTGCATTGCCGCCCAGCATCTCGATCAACCCCTTCGGGTCCTGCTGCACGCAGAACGTCGTCTGCCACGCATTGGCCTCCGTATAGTCCCTCCACTTGCGCGTAACGGAGATCTCCTTCGGATCAAACGGCCCCGCCCAATGTCCATCAGCATAGCGCGGACGAATAAAGCCCGACTCCCTGTCAAAAAGATTCTTGTAATTCCCCGCTCGCTTCACGATGACATCGTAGTCCGCCATCGCTCCCGCGGCCTTGGCCAGCGCGGCCACAGCACGATCGTCATACGCATAGTCCAGCGTCTTGCTGGCCGATTCCTCCTGCTGGTCGCACGGCACATATCCCAGCTTCCGATAAGCAGCCAGCCCGCGATAGTCGTCCTGCATCTCGCGCTTTTTGAACGGCGCATACGCCGCCTTCGCATCGATGCCGGGAAATCCCTTCGCAATCGCCTCCGCAACCACGGAGGAAGAGTGGTACCCCACCATGCATCCCGTCTCTTCCCCTTGCAGCGGCCAAACCGGAACTCCCGCCGGACTTTCCTCCGCCATCCGGATCAGGCAGTTCACCATGTCGGGTACGCGATCGCCCAGGATCAGCGTGTACATCGGGTGCAGCGCACGATACGTATCCCACAGCGAAAACGTGCTGTAGTTGTGCGCACCCGCAGGCAGCGTATGCACCTTTCCATCCATGCCGCGATACTTGCCATCCACGTCGTCGAACAGCGTAGGCGCAACCATCATGTGGTACAGCCCGGTATAGAAAATCTCCATGTACTTCGTTTTGCCGGCCGGGATATACACACGAGCCAGCTCCTTGGACCACGCAGCATGCGCTGCCGCCCGCACGGCATCAAAATCCCACCCAGGAACCTCCGCCTTCAGGTTCGCCTCCGCTCCTTCGACGCTCACGCCGGAAATCCCCGTCTTCACCAAAACGACTTCATCCTCATGCGTTGCGAAGCTCAAGACCGCGCGCAACGCCGTACCCCGAACTTCATCCGTCTCGCCCGTCGCGGGAAGGCCATTGTTGTAGGCCTCTAAATGAGCAAACGGCTTGGAGAACTTCATGCAGAAATAAATCTGCCGCCCCATGCCCCAGACATCCTGGCTGCGTCCGCCCACAATCGTGTCGTTGCTAACCATCTTCAGAAAAGCCCAACGCACCGGCGGCGTCGTTGCAGGCTTGTTCGGATCAGTCTGGTTCGGGCCGCCATGCATCAGGTCCAGCAGAAAGCGCGACTTCTCTGACTTCGGAAACGTGTACTTATGCACACCCACGCGCTCCGTCGCCGTCAGCTCAGCCTTCACCTTCGACTCCTGCAGCTTCACCGAGTAATACCCCGGAACCGCAATCTCATCGTCATGCGAAAAATGCGCCCGATAGCTCGTCGGGCTATCGATTGCAGCCATCGGATCGAAATGAAAATCATCCGCAGCCGGCATCAACAGAAAGTCCAGCAGGTCGATGCACCCCGTCCCGCTCAAATGCGTATGGCTGAAGCCGAGGATCGCCTTGTCGTTATAGTGATAGCCCGAGCAGTGGTCCCAGTCGCGCACGCCCGTATCAGGGCTCAACTGCACCGCACCAAACGGCACCGTGGCGCCTGGATACGTGTGACCATGCCCTCCGGTACCGATCGCTATCTTCACATGCTTCGTATTGTCATGGTCCATCGCCGCTTCAGCAGGCGTTGAAAGGAATGGCTGAAACGATCCCGGCAGCCCAAACGCATCCCGCACCACACAAGCCAAAGACGCAGCCGAAGCCCCACCCAGAAACCTTCTTCTTGAAACCATCAACTCCCTCGCAATAATTCTTTCTAACGACCCGTCGCATCCGCAACCGCTGGATGATGTTCCGGAGAAGGCACACCTCCGCTCACCGCTCCAGGTTCCAGCAACGCATCCTTGCAGCTCTTGGGCGCGTTGATGATGTTACAGCGTGCCGGCAGTCCATTGGCAAACCCGACCGAATATCCCGTCCACTGCGAAGGCTCCGACAAGGGATAGTCGGTGGAGATCATCTGCGCTCCGCTCTGCAGTAACTCATCGCGACGCGTCGTGTCGTTGGTCCGCGCAGCCACGGTGCTGTCGTCGGCGCGCGCGCGCACAATATATCCCTCACGCACCAGCCCGTCGATCCTCTCGCGCGAGCCTGCATTTTCCTCCGTGAAGGCCGCATCGGGCTCACCGGGAACGGCATTGGTGAACAGAATGCGCCCCTTCAGCGAAGCATGGCCCTCCGTGTAGACCGTCTCCATCGGCCGCTGGTCCATGAGGAAGATCACCTTGCCGCGGCTCTGGGCAAGCGTGGGCCAGTGACCCGCCTTGATCGCCGCATTCAGCGTGGGATAGCTGCCGCGCACGGCATCCGGCAGGATGATCTCGTTGTCGGGGAAGACCGAGCGGATCTCCGCATCGAGCGCATCGAACGCCGCAGGGGTGAAGTCCTCCGCATACACACTACCCGGGATCTCCTTCACGTTGCCATGTTTGGTTTCGACGAGCAGGAACAGCGGCACATGCTGGGGATGCGCCTTCGACCACGCCCGGATCTCCGTAAGGCACCCCGTGAACAGGTGGCAGGAGCTGCGCTCGCTCAGGTCTCCGATGTGGATGACCTTCATCCCCGGCTTGTCCATCTCGTGTCGCGGGTCGAAGTCGGGATCAGCCGGCAGGCCGGCCTGCTGCGTCAGCTCGACGATCTTGGGATGAGCGAACCGGCCACCTTTTGGGTCCTGCACGATGTCGATCTCGAGCTGCCGCACACCGCCGTCGAGCTGCTTCGTCAGCGTGTCGTGCCGGTACTCCAGCGAAGCATAGGCCTTGGGATTCATCTTCTTCATCCAGGCTTCTTCACTCGGCGCAAAGCCCAGGTTATAGCTGTTGTGCGATCCGATCACCTGAATCTGATTCAGACGGATCAACTTATCCTGAGCAGCCGTCGTCTGCGCCACCGCTCCAGTAACACCAGACACCGCCAAAAGGGCCGAAAACATAACGCTTGATCGCATCACCTGTAATCATCTCCATCTACTGTTATCAATTGGAACATGTACGCGAAGAGGAGCGGCCCACATGGCCGCTCCTCTTCGCGCATTCAACTGCTGTTAAGACGTTTAGAAAATCACCTTGGCCGCAAACTGCACCTGGCGCGCAGGGAAGGCCGTTCCGATGGAACCGAAGCTTCCATTGCCATCTGTGACCGCACCGTCTGGTGCCATCCAGTTGGTCACGTTCAGCGCGTTGAACATCTCCGCGCGGAAGTCCAGCTTCACCCGTTCCGCCGTCACATCGAACTGCTTATGCAGGCCGAGGTCCGTATCGAAGTAGAGGAAGCCGCGGAACTTATTGCGCGATACATTGCCGTACGCCGACGTATTTCCATTGGCGAACGACGGTACAGTGTAGCTGTTGAACGGAAGGTAGTTCTGCAGTGTGGCCTTGTTGCTCGACTTGGTGAATGCCGACTTCGGGTTCCGCCACGGAGTTCCGTTGATGTGCTGCGGACGCAACGTTGCCAGGTCCGTGGTGAACAACGTACCGTTCGTCCCATTCGAAGAGGAGCTCGAGTAGGTAAGGTTGAACGGCATGCCGCTGGTCATCGTGTTGATCATCGTCAACTGCCATCCGCCCAGCGCCTCCTGCAGCAAGCCATGCGCGTCATGACCCCAGTGCCTGCCCTTGCCGTAAGGCAGGTCATACACCACCGACGTCGTGTTGTCGATCGGCTGGTCATAGCTCGATGGGCCATAGTCGTTCCGCGGGTTGGCGAAGTTCACGCGCGAGTTGTCGCCGTTGTTCGTGTCCAGGTGTCCCGAGGCAAGATCGAAAGCCCGGCTGTACGTGAACGCGTTTAGCAGGTACAGCGCGCCCATCTTCTTTTCGACCTTGGTCTGCAACGAGTTGTAGCTCGAGGAACCCTCCGGCAGCGAAATCTCGATATCCCCAAAGGTCGGTACAGGACGGCGCGCCTGGTAGCTCAAGCCCGCATTGTTGCAAGCCGTAACCGTAGCCAATAGGCAAGGTGCAGCCTGGTTGTAGTCGGCGAGCAACTCGATGTGGCGTCCAACGTTGCCCACATAGGCAACATCCAGCAGCCATCCACCGAACAATTGACGCTGCACGCCCAGGAAGTAGCTTTGGACATACCCCGTGATGAAGCTCGGTGGGATGTAGCGCGTGGTCACCAGCAGCGGGTTGAAGTTCGCCGGGCTGGTGAGGCCGTTTGCATAACCCTGCTGTGTCTGGCGGAAGCAAAGCCCCTGATTTTGCGTGTCGTTGACGCACAAGTTTGAGCCCACCGGAGTGACGAACGGGCTCGGATTGTTGATGGCCGCGTTCACAACGTCAGGCCCGTTATAGGTCAGGTTGTTTTCGCCGCCTTCGCGGTTGTACTGTGCGTACACCAGGCCATAGCCGCCGCGCAGCACCGTCTTCGGGTCCACCGAGTACGCAAAGCCCAAACGCGGCGCGAAGTTCTTCATGTCCGTATGCACTTGGGTCTTGCTGAACAGGCTGCTACTGGACGCCTGCGTCAGCGATAGCGTGGTGGGATTAAAGTTCGAGAGGCGGTTGTCGCGCTCCCACTGCGGCGTCATCACTTCATAGCGCAGACCCACATTAATGGTCAGCTTCGGAGAGACGGAAAAGTCTCATCCTGCACATAACCGGCAAAGTACCGCTGGCGCAGGTTTTTCACGGCGTAAGTGGTGATCGAGTAGGAGCTGCGATTGCCGAACAGGAAGTCAGCAACTTCCTGCGCCTGCGCAACCTGCGTCGAAGCCGTGCTGGATGAGTTGCATGGGGTCGTTGGCGTGGTATAGCACTCCTGCGGGATGCAATTCGTCTGGGTTGTGGTCGTGCAGTTCGCGAAGAAAGGAGTAGTGCCGTTGGTAGGACCAGCCGCGAATTTCGAAGCGTAGTTATCCTGCCCATAGCTCGGGTTGTAGTCGTTGATCACCGTATGAATGATCTGTTGCTCATAGCCGAGCTTTATTGAGTGCCGTCCGCGCACCCATGTAAAGTTCACCTTCGGGTTCCACAGCGTCGGGTCCTGGAACTGCGGGCTTGAGGTCTGATTGCCCAACTGCGTGAATCCGCTGATCGACTGGCCGTTCAGCGTGCGCGTGAGAGAAGGATCGGTCGGCAGGCCGTCCGTGATTCCATACTGCGTCAGCAACGAAGGCTGCCCCGCCGTGTAGGGCGTCTTGGCGCCGATGTTCCGCGTCCAGCCAAACCGAATATCCAGCAGTTTGTTCTGGCTGATTGTCCACGTTGCACCCCCGGCAATCTGCCGGTTCTGCACCTTCACGTTCGAGTTCGCGTTGCCGCCCGCGGGTCCACCCACAGTCGGCGGATCGAAGATCACTTCCTGGTGCTCGGTATACCGCGAGAAGAGCTGCCACTTGCCGTAATGCTGGTCTACGCGAATATCACCCTTGTTGTCATTGATCGTGCCGCGTGGTGCATTGGAATAGTTGTTCGTGATGTTGTTGTAGGCCACTGCACTTCCGCCCACATTGTTGGCCGGGAGCACACCAAGCACACCGAGCGCAAATGGAGTTGAGCCGGCGGATGCGTCGCCAGTGGCGTAAGTCGTGCCGGTAATCGGGTTATAGACAGGAATTGCCTGAGTCGATCCGTCCACGCGATGGAGAAAAAAGTGTCCCAGCCGCTGTTCCGCGTCCGGCAGCGTCACCGCCGCAAGCTGATAATTGAAGATCTGCCGCAGCCCTTCATAATCCGCAAAGAAGAACGCCTTGTCCTTGATAATGTGTCCGCCAAACGTTCCGCCAAACTGGTTGCGGATCAGCTTCGGCTTCTGGCCGGTCACCGGCTCGATCGGGCCGACGGCGTTCAGGTCCGTATTGCGCAGGTAGTCCCACGCGTGCCCGTGATACTGGTTCGTTCCGCTCCGCGTCGACGCGTTGATCACCGCGCCCGGCATGCGTCCATACTCCGCCGAATAATTATTCGTCTCCAACCGGAACTCGCTCACTGCATCCGGCGAAGGCGAAATATTCTCGTTCTCAAAACCCTGGTTCGACGTTCCATAGTTCGAATTCTCCAGGCCGTCCAGGATGAACTCGTTGAACTCGGACCGCATGCCGTTAATGTCGAAAGCGCCTTCGCGGCTCGAAGCCGACTGGTTTTCCAGAAGAGACTTGCGTGTGCCCGGGGCCAGCAGCACCAGGTCCGCATACGACCGTCCATTCAGCGGCAGGTTCTCCACCTCGCGCGTCGCAATCACCTGGCTGCGCGAGCTTGAATCTGTATCCAGCAACTGTGCGGCCGCAGTCACTTCCACCGTCTGGCTCACCGCACCCGGCTTCACTGAAACGTCCACACGCTGACGAGCATCGGTCGAGACGTTGAATATCTCCGTCCGCGCGCCCTCAAAGCCCGCGGCTTCCGTCGTCACTTGGTAGTTGCCGATCGGCACCGAATCGAACTCGTATTTGCCATCCTTATCGGTGTGCCCGGACAGCGCTACGTTCGTCGCCACGTTAACCAGGGTCACATTCGCATTCTGCACCACGGCTCCGGAGTTATCGCGAACGTATCCCAGGACCGATGCCGAACCAAACTGCGCGTAAGCGCAGGCGCTCCCAAAAACTAGGAGCGCAACCGCAACCAAAACGACTCCCATACACGCCAGCGAACGCCGGATTCCACCGCTCGTACTCTCCATCTTATCTTCTCCATACTGCGTATTTTTCTGCACTTGGCCTCTTGCAAAACCGGCTACTCAGAGAGCTGTAACTCCTGCGTAGGGCGGATAAATGTTTAGCTGTTATCGAACGGCAACGAACATTACGCGGCAAAACAATACAGTGTCAATCAAATTGACACTTTTTCCTTTACCGATAACGTAATTTTGGAAGTTTTTTCACATAAGCCTTTTATTTTTCATTGTTTTCGAAAGATTGATCCTTGAGATACCGGTGAACTTTACAACTCAATTTGCCACCGCAAAGCATCTCGAAAGTCCAACACCTTAGCCGCTTCCGACCCCGCATGACCTTGGCTCTCGGGCCATAACATTCCTATGACGCTGGGGGTTGACTTTCCCAAATGCTCGTTCGCGCCCAAAGGGCCGCAACAGTATCCTCCCGGAACTGTCCGGGAGGGCCTTTCACTTCTTCCAACTCGATGAAAATAGCTTAAGGTCTTGACGTAGCACGTTGTGTTGTCATTGTGTGAATTTGACTGCTCAACCTGTGCATTACGTCATCGCTTACGCATAAATTTAGACTGGTTCGCCGCAACTCAAGAGATCCTAGTCCCCTTCGTCTCCGGGATCCACACCCAGCAAACGGCAGCCAGCAGGAAAGCCACCCCCGAAGCCCCAAATGCCGCACCGAAGCCATGCGTCTGCGCCATGCTCCCCACCGTAAACGGCGCCGCCGCGCTCGCCACTCGGCCTACGTTATAGGTAAAGCCCTGCGCCGTCGCCCGAATCCGCGTCTCGTACAACTCCGCCGTTACCGTCGCAAAGCCTGAAAAGTACCCCGTCCCAAAGAACGCCAGCAGCGGCCCCAGCACGACCAGCGCCCAAGGCGCATGAATGCGTCCATACGCAAAGATCAGCAACGCCGCCATAAACAGATATGCAATATAGCAACGCTTCCGCCCGAACCTATCGCTGAGAAAACCGAAGCTGACATACCCGAACCACATCCCCACCTGCATCAGGATCACCGTGGCCGACATCGCATGCACCGAAAGCCCCACGCCGCCTCTATCTCGCGGCAGCGAAAGATAAGCCGGCACCCAGATGTTGAACCCCCACCACGCAAATAGCGTGCAAGCGTTCATGCACGTCACCGCAATGGTCTTCGCCCGCAGATCGCGCTGCAGAATGCGGCGAAACCCATTCTTCGCTCCCGTAAACGGTAAAGCGGCCGCACGCCTCCACACCTCCGGCTCTTCCACACCACGACGAATCGCCAGCGTAAAGAACGCCGGAACAATCCCCACAAAGAAAACGGCACGCCACCCTTTCCACGGCAGCACAATCCCGGCAACCAGCGCGGCCAGCGCATAGCCAATCGCCCATGAGCTCTGCATGATCCCCAGCGCCTTGCCGCGATGCTTGTCGCTCCACGTCTCCGCAACCAGTGCCGCCCCACTGGCCCACTCTCCTCCCATTCCAAAACCCAGCAAGATCCGGAAGGCGGCCAGCTCCACGATGTTCTGCGCAAAGCCGCAGGCCGCCGTAAAAACGGCATAGATCAGCATGCTCCAGATCAGCGCCCTGGTACGGCCATAACGGTCCGCAATAGCTCCAAAGAACAAGCCGCCCACCGCAGCCGACAGCAGCGTGATCGACCCAAGAACACCAGCCGTCTGCTTCGAAAGTTCCAGGTCCACAATCAGCGAAGCAACAACCAGCGCATAGAGCATGACATCGAACGAGTCCAACATCCAGCCGCACGACGCAGCCGCAAGCGCCCTCCGCCCAGCCGTCGTCGACTCGCGCCACCATGCAAACCGATCTTCCAGCACAGCCACCGCCAACCTGAACCTCTTCCCTGTACCAATCCCCTGAACCCAACCGCCTACGAGGCGCCATACCCTCCACCACCGGGTGACTCGATCCGTAACCGATCTCCAGCATGCAACTGCAGCCGCGCCTTCGCAGGCACAGCCTCAACCGATCCATCCGCATGCAGCACCGTATTCATCCCGCATCCACCGGGCTCTCCACCCTGCAGCCCATAAGGATGGCTCGTCCTCCGCTCACTCAACAGCGTAACGGACGTATCGGTCAACATCTCATACTCGCGGCGCATCCCCTCACCTCCCGGATACGCACCCGCTCCACCGCTTCCCTCTCGCAACGCATAGCTTCGAATCCGCACCGGCAGATAATGCTCAATCGCTTCGATCGGCGTATTACGCGTATTGCTCATGTGCGTATGCAGGCCACTCAAACCGGCCAATCCATTGCGCCCGCCCATGCCTCCACCCATCGTCTCGTAATAAGCAAAGGGCGACCCATCGTCCCTCATACCACCCAGCGTCACATTGTTCATCGTTCCCTGGCTCGCCGCGGGAATCACCTCCGGCAGCGCCTTCGCCAGCGCTCCCAGCACCACATCCGTGATCCGCTGCGACGTCTCCACATTGCCACCCGCCACCGCCGCCGGATGCCGCGCGTTCACAATCGTGCCCTTCGGAGCGATCACCCGCACCGCCCGCGAAATCCCCGAGTTATACAAAACATCCTCCCGCACAAGACAGCGAAAACAATAAATCGAAGCAGCCAGCGTGATGGCAAAGTTTGCATTCACACCACCATCCGTTTGCAGGGCCGTCCCCGCAAAATCGACCTCCGCCGCATCGCCAGCAATCCGCACAGTCGCACGAATCTCAATACGCTCCCGGCTGAACCCATCATCATCCATCACGTCTTCAAAGCTGTACACGCCATCCGGAATCCGCGAGATCGTGTCGCGCATCATCCTCTCGGCATAATCCTGCACCGCGCGCGCATAGTGTCGCACCCGCTCCATCCCATACCGCGCCACCACCGCCCGTAGCCGCGCTTCGCCCACGCGATTCGCCGCAATCTGCGCACTCAAATCGCCCTCCCGCTCAACCGGCGTGCGCACGTTCGCCAGGATCAGCGCCAGGATGTCCTGGCACGTCTCTCCTCGTCGAACCAGCTTGATCGGCGGAAGAATCAGCCCCTCCTGAAACACCTCATGCGCCAGCGGCATCGACCCCGGACTCATCCCTCCAACATCAGAGTGATGCGCACGGTTTGCCACATAGAACGAAGGTGCTAACTCATCCCCAACAAAGATAGGGTGCACCAACGTAATGTCCGGCAGATGCGTTCCGCCGCGAAATGGATCATTAAGGATCACAACATCGCCCGGCTCCATCACGACATGCTCAATCGCCGCCTGCACCGAAAGCGGCATCGCCCCCAGATGCACCGGCATATGGTCCCCCTGCGCAATCGCTTCCCCGCGCTCGTCATAGACCGCGCACGAGTAATCCAGCCGCTCTTTGATATTGGGCGAAAACCCCGTCCGGCACAGCGTGATCCCCATCTCTTCCGCAATCGAAAGAAACAAGTTCTTAAAGATTTCGAATTCGATCGGATCAAGCAGGGCAGTCGTCATGGAATCTGCCTCTATTGATATCACTCAACACACCGGCATCGCAGATCTGTCAATCAGATCCTGTCGCTCCGCCGAGCTGACCCTCGTAGCAACCAGCGTTCCCACTCCATCGATCCTGAAACGAAAGTTCGGCGTCACCACAACAGTAGCGTCACCGCCGCTAACAATCGCCGGCCCCACACCCTCCATCCCCGGCATCAACTGCTCGCGACGATACACAGCCGTATCCCAAAGCCGGTCCCCAAACCACACCTCGCGCGTACTAACCGGCTCAGCCAGTAGCTGGTCTACAGCCTCCGCCTGCGGAAACTCATACTTCCTCGTGATTCCCGCCACATTCACGCGCATGTTCACCACTTCCGTAAACCGCGATAAGTTCGAGTGCCCATAAAGCCGCTGATGCGCCTGATGAAAATCCTCTACATACGTCGGCCCAAACGGTACCTGTATCTCATACGACTGCCCCTTGTACCGCATCTCAAGCAGGCACTCGATCACGACATCCTTCCACTCGAACCCTTCCGCACGGATGTCCGCTTTTGCTCTCGCAACGAGCGGCGCCACGTACCGTTCCAGTTCTTCAAACGACAGCCCATCCGAAGCCTTCAGGATCGTCTGCGTATAGTCCTTCCGCATATCGGCCAGCAGCATACCCAACGCCGAAAGAACCCCTGCATGCTCCGGCATAAGCACCGTCCCCATCTCCAGCGAATCCGCAATCTCACACGCGTGCATTCCCCCCGCACCGCCAAACGCCAGTAGCGCAAACCCACGCGGGTCATGCCCTCGCTGCACGGAAACCGCGCGAATTGCCCGCTCCATGTTGGCATTCGCCACTTGCACGATACCTTCAGCCAGCCGCATCACGCTTATCTCCAGCTCTGCCGCAAAGGCTTCCGCGCGCTCCATGGCACGCGCCCTATCCAGCCCCATGCGCCCACCAAAAAAGTGTTCCGCCTCCAGCCTTCCCAGCAAAAGGTTCGCATCCGTCACGGTCAACTCCTCACCCGTCCCATAGCAAACCGGCCCAGGATCAGCCCCTGCACTCCGTGGACCCACCCGCAGAGAACCCCCACGATCGACATAAGCTATCGATCCTCCGCCCGCCCCGACCGTATGAATATCCAGCACCGGCAGTCTCACCGGAAAATCCTCAACGCTGGACTCATTCGTCGTACCAAGCTGCCCATCGATCAAACTCACATCCGTCGACGTTCCTCCCATATCAAACAGAATCACCTGCTCAAACCCCGAAGCGCGCGCCACCGCCTGCCCACCAATAGCTCCAGCCGCCGGCCCCGAAAGAATCGTCCTCACCGCCGTCCGCCGCGCCTCACCCGCGGAAATCGATCCCCCATTCGACTGCATCACCCGCAGCCGCGTTCCGTGCAACCCTTCTTCAAGCGCCGTCAGGTAGCGCGACATCATCGGCGTCACATACGCATTCACCACCGTCGTGCTCCACCGCTCATACTCGCGATACTCCGGCAGCACCCGATGCGAACTCGACACCGTAAACCCCGCCCGCACAAGATGCGCTTCCACCAGCTGCTCATGAACAGGGTTCGCATACGAGTGCAGCAGGCAAACCGCAACGCAATCCGCACCCGCCGCGCACAGCTTCTCCGTCAAGGCATCCAGCTCTTCCACCTGCAGCGCTTCGAGCACTGCTCCATGCTGGTCCAGCCGTTCCGTCAACCCAAACGTCATCCCCGGCTCAATCATCGGCCGGTTGGCCCGCACCATAAAGTTATAGAGCTCCCTGCGCGTCTGCCGCCCAATCGCCAGCACATCCTCAAAGCCCTTGGTCGTCACCAGCGCCACGCGTGCGCCCTTGCGTTCCAGCACCGCGTTCGTAGCCACAGTCGAGCCATGAATAACTTCGCCGACTGCCTCTTCCCCCATCAGTTCTGCAATGCCGGCAAGAATAGCGCGCGCCGGATCATCTGGAGTCGACCGCACCTTATGCACCGCCAGCCCGCGTTCATCCAGCCGCACCAAATCGGTGAACGTCCCACCCGTATCCACACCCACTCGAACCATCGACCCTCTTCACCGCCTTGCCATGGCAAACGTCGTCAACGCTTCGATCCTACCTGTTCCCTCAATAAAAAAATGCGTCACCGGCCGAGAGAACCGATGACGCAAGCACAACCATGTCTTTCGAGGGGGCACGGCTTCAGCCGTGCCATAAGACTCCAGTCACCACGCGGATTAGCCGCTGAGTTAAGCCGGGGACTTGGCGAAACCCCTAGAAGTGTAGCCGCACCGCTAGCTGTATCTGCCGCGGCACATAGATCGCATTATTGTTCGCCGCCGTCGTTGTCCCAAACGCGGAGTTATAAGTAAGCCCCGCCGTATTCGGCGTTGCGGCCGTTCCCGCAGTCAGCGTATAACCCACTGTGTTCACTGCGGTCACATTCACATGGTTCAGAAAGTTGAACGCTTCGCCCAGCAGCTCCAACTGATACTTCTCCGCAATGGTAAACCTCTTCGACAACCGCGTATCCAGCACCTGCGCCGAAGGAAACTCATACGTATTGCGCCCCGTAATCTGCGTCCGCAACTGGTTATTGCCCGAACCATTCACACTCCCACCCAGCCCCGTAGTAACCTTCGTCGCCGTCGCACTCGCATAGAACGTCGGCGTTCCACTCGTCGTCAACGAATACGGCAACCCCGACTGCGCCTGGAAGATTGGCGCCAGTTCAAACCCATTCAGGATCTGCCCCTTCCATCCCGCAACCTTCCACGGCGCGTCATACACCGCCGCCAGCACAAACCTGTTCGGCACATTGTTATTCGCGTTGCCATAGTCAGGCGTGATTGAAGTCGGCACCAGCTGATCGTTCGTATCGTTCGACGTCGACGAGTTCTGCCCATAGTCCAGCGCATGCGACCACGTATAGTTGCTCATCAACTGCAGATGCTGCGACATCCGATGGTTCAACTGCACCGCCAACCCATGGAAGTTCGAGCTCACCGGGCTATACACCTGCGTCAGTGATCCAAAATTCGCATTCAAGCGAGCCGTATACACCGTGCTACTGAACGGCGCCTTGATCGGCCCTCCGCCGCTCACGTTATACGTCACCTGCGACGTATTCACTGTGTCGATGTTCGTATCCACAAAGTCCGGCTCCTGTCGCCCAAGACTTCCCAGATAGCTCGCCGAAAACGACGTATTCCATCCCAGATCCTGCTCCACCGTCAGATCGATCTGATGAACCTGCGGCGCTTCATCGCCCTGCCCAAAATAGAACGCATTCGGCTTCGAAGCAGTCCCTACCGGCGTTCCTTGGAACACGTTGGCAAACGCCGGAGCACCCGCCGTCGTCGCGGTAAATGTATAGCTCGTCTGCCCCGCCAGCGATCCTGTATTCGTCCGTGCGTAGTAAATCGTCGCGTTCAAAATTCTTCCGTAAAGCAGCCCGTACCCACCACGAACCGATGTCTTCCCATTGCCGAACACATCATAGGCAAACCCAATACGCCCACCCAGGTTGTTCTTGTCGCTCGGCACAAACCCCGCTCCCGGCGCCGCTCCAACATTCAAACCAACCTGCGCCGGCGGCAGCCGCTCATACTCATACCGCAGCCCGAGGTTCACCGTCAGCCGCGGCGTAACCTTCCAGTCGTCGCCCCCAAAGAATCCAAAGTCGGTCGTCGCAAAATCAAACGCCTTCGGCCCAAACGCCTGCACAAAGCTCGAATAACACGGCAGTCCCGCGCACGAATTCGGCTGATAATAATCCGAAAGAAACGTAGTAGCCGAAGCATACGTATAAACCCCATAAGCCGACCGCTCAAAGTTCGTCTTATCCTGCGTTCGCAAAATATCGAACCCCGCAATAAACGTATGCCGCCCGCGATCGATCGTCAGCGTATCCGCAAACTGCGTCTTGAACTCGTTCGGATACTCCGCCCTCGGCAGAAAGCTCGGGGTCCCAATCGCCAGCCCCGTGCTGCTCGCAATCGCAATCTGCGGCGGCAGTCCCAGCGCATTCTTAGCCAGCGGCTGCTCAAACGCCGGCAGCGGAGTCTGCGCCGTCTCATAGTCCAGCTCCCGCCCGTACTGCGCCCGAACTTCATTCGCTAGGTGCGGCGTCAGCACGCTCTGCAACCGCGCCACAGCCCAGTCTTCCTTCACATAATCATTCCCAATATTGTTGATCCCTTGCGAGGTCGCCGTTGAAGTCGTTGCCACACCCGCCGGTGCATTCCACCGCAGCCGGTTGTACTCCAAGCTGAAGTGCTCCGCCGGCGTCACGTACCAGTCCAGTTTCGGAAAGTTGATCGCCTGATTCGCATGCCGCGGCACAATGCCCACCTCAGTCAGCAAACCCGCCAGGCCGCTGTTGTACTTCGCCGCACCACCGCTATACGTCTGCGCAAGATTCGTCGCCAGCGTGCATGCCGCGACATCCGGCGTCGAAGGCGCGGCCGTTCCCGTCCCTCCACAAACCTTCCCCGCAGGCAGCGCCGTATCCGCCGCCGCAAAGAACGTCGTCGGACTGCCCGCCTGCGCCACCAGCGGAAAATTCCTAATAAAGTCATCAAACGCATAAAACCAGAACAGCTTGTCACGCAGCAGCGCTCCACCCACGCCGAAGCCAAGCTCCTTCCGCCAGTCCTTGATCTTCTGCGGCGCACTCACAAAAGCTCCCGACGCCGTCTGCGTCGTAATCAGCGTGTAAGGATTCGTCGCACCCCAGTCATTATCGCGGTCATAGAAGAACGCCTCACCGTGCAGCTTGTTCGTTCCACTCTTGGTCACCGTATTCACAACGCCGCCCGCCGCACGCCCATACTCCACCGAGTAGTTCGAGCTGTTTACTTGGAACTCCTGAATCGCCGCCTGCGACGTCGAATAACCCGCACGGGTCCCACCACGCTCTTGCGCAAAGAACAACTGGTTGTTGTCCATGCCGTCCACCGTGTTGTTGTTCTGCGTCAGCGCCATGCCGCGAAAGCTCAACTGCCCATAACCCGTTGAGTCTGTCGTCACGCCCGGCGTCAGCACCGCAAAGTTCGACCAACGCCGTCCATTGATCGGCAAATCATCAATTGCCGTCTGGTTGATGTTCGCCGTAAAGTCTGAGGTCTCCGTATCCACAACGCCGCCCGCGCTGCTCACCTCTACCTGCTGCGTCTCTCCTGCGACATGCATCGCCGGCCGCAGCTCCGTAATCACGCCCACCTGCACCGTGACATGCGCAGCACGATACGGTCCAAAACCCGGTGCCGACACAACAATCGAGTAATCCCCCGGGCTCAACTGCCCAATGCGAAAGTACCCCTGCGCATCGACCGCCAGCCTCTGCTCGGCCGCCGTTCCGTTGTCATGCAGCACCACAGATGCACTCGGCACCACGGCGCCCTGCGCATCCATCACCGTGCCCGCAACCGCGCCATCGGTGGCTGATTGCGCCTGCATCACATACGCGGACGCCACAAAGAGGGACAACAGAGAGAGGCGAAACTTGATCATCCTGGAAGTCATATCGTTCTCCATGAAAGCTTTCATTTATAGTGCCGGTTTCCACCTACTAATGCGTTACAGCTAAATGAATCGTTTCATATCAAGATTGAATGAAGAGTAGTACGCACTCGTCCAAAAGTCAAAAACTATTTTTCAGCCAGGAGCGCATTCACTTCCGCCAGCGTCGGCATCGAAGCCTGCGCGCCCATCCGCGTCACGGATAACGCTGACGCCGCCGAAGCAAAGCGCCCACTCTCCTCCACCGTTTGTCCCGCGCAGACCGCTGCCGCAAACGCTCCATTGAATGTATCGCCCGCAGCCGTCGTATCCACTGCATCCACAACAAACGGCCTCACCGCGACAGTCGCCGCATCACCCCGGCGAATCAACGCCCCGCGCTCCCCCAGCTTCAGGATCACTCCCGCAACGCCCGTCTGCAGCAGCTCCCCCGCAATCGCCTCAGGCCCCTCATTCGCACCACGCTTCAAATAGAACTGCGCCTCGGTCTCATTCGGCGTAATCCACTCGCACAGCGCAAATATCGCCGCAGGCAGCTCACGAGCCGGCGCCGGATCAAGCATCAACGGCACACCAAACTCGTGGCACATCTCCGCCAGCCGCAGCACGGACTCCACCGGAATTTCCAACTGCGCCAGCACCATGCCCGCACCTGCAATCACATCCCTCTTCGACTCGATAAACTTCGGGCTCACCGCCCCATTCGCTCCAGGCACCACAATAATCGTGTTCTCTCCACCCACACCCACCGTAATCACCGCCAACCCTGACTCACCCGGCTCGATCCCAACATGCGCGCAGTCCACGCCCACACGCTTCAACTGCCGGATCGACTCCGCCCCATACGCATCATCCCCCACCTTCCCCACCATCGTGACCTTCGCCCCCAGCATTGCCGCGGCCACAGCCTGGTTTGCTCCCTTGCCACCCTGAAAGGTCCGAAAGGATGTCCCCGTAATCGTCTCTCCGCGAGCGGGCAGCTTCCCCGCCGTCACCACCAGGTCCGTATTGATGCTCCCCACCACAACAACCCGCTTTAGCTCAGTCATAAACGCGCTCCACTCTCACACAGCAAAAAAATCGAAGAAATACCATCATATTTGAAAGGTTTCATCCAGCACGATAGTGCTCTATACTTGGCCGTGTCAATCAGTCGCCACACACAAGGGGAACCCGCAACTTGGCCAACATGAAGGAGATCGCTCGGCTCGCCAACGTCTCCCTCGGCACCGTCTCCAACGTCCTCAGCGGCCTGCCCACCGTCCGCAAAGTCCACCGCGAGCGTGTCATGGCCGCCGTCGAGCAGCTTGGCTATCAGCCCAACCAGCTCGCCCGCGGCCTCCGTCGAGACAAGACCAACATCATCGCGATGATCATCTCCGACGTCTCGAACCCCTTCTTCGCCTCCGTCGTCAAAGGCGCCGAAGACACCGCCTTCCGCAATGGCCTGCGCCTCTTCCTCTGCAACTCCGACAACGACTTCGCCAAAGAAGAGGTCTATCTCCGCGAGCTCCAAACCTACCTTCCCTCCGGCCTCATCATCATGACCTCCAACATCAGCGCCGCGCCCACCATGGCCGAAGCCTACCGCAAAGCCGGCGCCGCCGTGGTCTACGTCGACCGCCTCCCCTATCGCTGGACCGGCGACACCGTCACCAGCATGAACGAAGACGGCGCCTACCAGGCCACCAAACATCTCATCTCGCTCGGCCACCAGCACCTCGCCATGGTCAGCGGCTCCTCTGCCCTCACCAACTCCGGCGAGCGCGTCGACGGTTTCCGCCGCGCCCTCCGCGAAGCCAAACTCAAACTTCCACCGGACGTCATCCAGGAAGGCAACTTCGACAAGCAGAGCGGCTACGAAAAAGGAGCCGCGCTCCTTCGCCTCACCCACGCCCCACCGCCATCTTCGCCGCCAATGACCTCATGGCCTTCGGCGTCCTCAACGCCATCCGCGCCGCCAACCTCCGCTGCCCGCAGGACGTCTCCGTCATCGGCTTCGACAACCTCGACCTCGCCGAGTTCGTCACACCCTCACTCTCTTCCGTGGAGCAATCCGGCTACCAGCTCGGCGCCACGGCCGCACAGGTCGTCGTCGACCGCGTCGGTGGCAAAACCGGCGGCCGTAAAGCCCACATCCTCCCAACCTCCCTCAAGCTCCGCGCCTCCGTCGCCCCACCCCCCTTGACCAAACCCCTCACAAAGACCACTGGCAAACGCAAACGCTCATAGCGAGTCGTCTGTCAGGTCGGAGAGCTTTTCTCAAGGGCGGAGCACGCATCGTGGGAACCGGAGAACCTTCCGCTTACGCAGACCACGGTCCTTGAGGGCCAAAGGCCCGACGACATACCAGCCTAGGCCGAAGGCCTAGGTAACAGCCAATAAAGAATTTCGAGGGCTGAAGGCCCGACCCATAAACCCCACACATAACCTGCGGGTCACCGGTCGAGCTACGCCACACCCACCCCAACCCCGCACCACTCCACCATCTGCGCCCAAAGCCTGTCGTAATGTTCCCAGGCCATAAACTCCGCCGGAGCCCAATGCGGCGAGCAGTCCGAAGCAAACGCCACACTCCGCCCCTGCCCAAACCCTCCCGCCACCAGCAACGGATACCCACCCGCACTCGCCACCAACTCCGCCCCCTCCTTCACCACCACCTCATTCAACCCCAGCAACACTGGCCACGCACCTTCAATCCCACTCACAATCTCATGCCCCGCCATCTCCACGGTTACACACAGCCCCTCCGGTGCCTCCACACGGTCGTCACCCGTCTTCAATAACACCGGCAACACCTCCTCCACCGGCGTCCCCTGATACCGCGCCTTCCCCTCAATCCCCTGGAACGTCATATACCCACCCACCATCACCAGCCCACCACCCAACGACACATACTCCCGCAGCGCCTTCAGCCGGTTCGGCAAACTCCGCGAGTGCGCAAACGTCTCCGGATGCAGCAAGAGCGTATTCGCCCCAATATCACTCAGCACCACACAGTCATACCGCTGCAACTCAGCCACCGTTGCAGGAAAACTCCGTGCCGCCACATGCGAAGGCTGAAACTCCACCGTATGCCCATGCGCCTCCAGCGCCCCACGCAACCACTGCACGCCCTCGGCATAGTCCGTAGTCGTAAAGCTATCAAAACCCTTTTGATGAATCGAGTGAACCGTCCACGACTCGCCCGCAATCAATATGTGCATCTTCTTCCCTTCTAAACCCAACCGCTTTTACCAAACCACCGCATGACTCTCACCCGTCTGCACATTCACGAAACCCTCCGGCGCCCGTTCACAAGGAGCCACCAACACCCACCGCCAAGGACTGCACGTTAGCGTCGCAAACTTCAAAAACTCCGGAAACCCCGGCTGCCAAAGGCTCTCCGCACTCGGCTCATAAATCCACTCAATCTCATTTGCGACCTTGTAGAACCGCTGCATCTCCTCATCCAGCACCTCCGCAGGCCGCGCCGTCATCAACCCCGCAACCTCAAACCGCACCTCACCCACAATCGCTCCATCCCGAGCCAGTGCCCATCCCCCACCCATCTCCTTCAGCCGGTTCACCGCCATCGCCATCGCCGCATCGTCCGACCCCACCGCCCATATGTTGTGCTTGTCATGCCCCACGGAGCACGCCACCGCTACGCGCTCCGTCTTAGGCCCGCACCCCCGCCAGAACATCGAAGCCACCTTCGCATCTCCATGAAACCGGTCCACAATCGAAAACTTCGTCAGGTTCCGTGCCGTATCCCGCAGCACCGCACCATCAAGCACCTGCATCGTCTCCACCAGGTACTCCGCATTCCAGTGGAACGGCCGAATCACCGCTGCCTGCATCGTCTCCCGCCCTACCGCAGCCTTGATCGCAAAATCACTCGCGCTCAATACCCGATCGATATGAATCGTCTCCGTCGCCCACTCTGGCCACGCGATCTTCGGCAACGGCCCCACATACGTACCACCCTCCGCAGCCAGCTTCCCATCGGCATACACCGCCGCAATCTTCAGCGAAGCTACATCCTCCAGCAGCACAATATCCGCAAACCGCCCCGGCGCTAGACTCCCCACCCACGTATCCATCCGCATATGCCTTGCTGGATTCAACGTCACACACTGAATCGCAATCTCCGGCGCCAGCCCCAACCGTATCGCCTCGCGCGCGTTATGATCGGTTGCCCCGGTCTTCAACGTGTCCGATGCACTCCGGTCATCGGTCGTAAACGCAATGTTCGACCAATCCTTCAACCGCTCCACCAGCACCGGCATCACCTTCTCAAAGCAGTAAGGCCGCATCTCCACAAACAGCCCGCAGGCCAGCTTGTCCAACACCTCCTGCACCTCCCAAACCTCATGGTCCGACGACAACCCCGCCGCCGCAAACGCGCTGATCTCATGCCGCTCACGCAACCCGCTGCCATGGCCCTCCACCACGCCGCGCTGCTCAAACGTCGCCCGAATCATCCCCCATATCCGCTCATACGAAGGGTTCTCCGGGTTCCACACCGAAGGCCAGTCCATCACCTCATCCAGCCCAGTCACCATCAGGTCATCGCGCAGAAATGCCGCCTGCTCCGCATACCCGTAATACCCTCCGCCCGATTCATACGCCGTCGGCGGCACCGCCGACCCCGGCTGCACAAACACCTTCAGCAGCGACCCCATCTTCCTCGCCGTCTGCCAGAACTCGCTGTTCTTCTCCCCATTCACATTCGCAAACTCATGGCTGGCCTCGCACGTCCAAGTATTGCCGTGCGGAATTACCAGCGCCGCCTCAAACTCCGGCGTTAGATACGTGCTCTCGATATGTTTATGCACCTCCCCAAATCCCGGAACCGCACTCAACCCCGGATACTCGCGCCGCTCCCTTACTTGACCCTTGTAACTTCCGCCGCCCCCACATAAGCAATCCGACGACCCTTGATCACAATCTCCTGATCCGTCAGCCACTCCCGCGAATGCACAGCCAGCAGCCGTCCCACACGCAAACACAAATCCGCCGGCTCTTTGCCCAGCGCCACCAGCGTCAACCGCTGCCGTATGCGGACTTCCTCCTCAGCCGTGATCAACAAATCTTCCGGAAACTCACTCTTCATACAATCCCGTTCCTCAAAATCAAATAAAGCGCGAACACCATATCCAACCCCAGCAGCGTCGCATTAACTTTCTTCCACTGCCGCAAACTCACCGCGAACAACGTATACGTAAAGCACCCGATCGCCAGCCCGGCCATGAGATCCATTGTGCAAACCGTAAACAGCACCATCAACAGCGGCGGCAGGCTCTCTTCCGCCCGCTTGCGATCCAGCTCCTTCAAATCATCCATCATCAACGCACCCACCAGCACCAGCGCCGGAGCCACGGCCTGCGCCGGAATGCTCGCAATCATCGGCCCCAGAAATAACGTCAGCCCAAACAACGCAGCTACAACCACACCACTCAAGCCCGTCCGCGCTCCAGCCTCAACCCCAGCAACCGACTCCACAAACGCCGTCACCGTAGAAGTCCCCAACGCCGCTCCCGCTACACTCGCAATCGCATCCGACGCAAACGCCGCCCGCCCATTCGGCAGCGCCTCCTGCGCTGTCGAAAGCCCAGCCCTACGCGCTACACCCACCAGCGTAGCCGTAGCCGCAAAGAACTCCGACACCAAAAAATAAACCGTAATCGGCAAGATGAAAAAGAACTTCGCAAAGAACTCATGAAAATCAAAAGCAAACAACATCCCCGTCCGCATCACCGGCAGGCTGATCCACTGCACCGGCGCGACCGTAATCGCATGCCCTGCCGCATCCTTCAGAAACAACCCGCAGACCGTCAGCACCCCAATCGAAATCAAAAAGCTCCCCGGCACCTTGCGGATATATAGCGTCACCGTCAGCAGCAATCCAAACAACGACAGCAACACCGCCGCACCCGACAGCTTCGCGAGCGCCACCAGCGAGCCCGCATTCGCCACCACCAGCCCTGCGTTCTTCAAACCGATAAATGCAATAAAAATCCCAATCGAGCACTGCATCCCCAGCTTGATCGACTCCGGAAACCCAGCCACGATCTTCTCCCGCCAGCGCGTCAGCGAAAGTACCAGGAAAATCACCGCATTCAGAAACACCATCGCCAGCGCCGTCTGCCACCGCAGCCCCATCTGCAGCACCACCACCTGCGCGAACACGATGTTGCTTCCCATCCCCGCCGCCAGCGCCACCGGAAGATTCGCCCAAAGTGCCATCGTCAGCGTCCCGATCATTGCCGAAAGCACCGTTGCCATCAGCACACCCTGCCGGTCCATCCCCGCCGCACTCAGCACCAGCGGGTTCACCACCACGATGTAGCTCATCGCCGCAAACGTTGTCAGCCCACCCAGCATCTCCCGCGGCACAGTGCTCCCACGCTCTGAGATACGAAAGAACGCGTCAACCCGTCCTTCCACCCCGCCCTGAATGAAAGCTTTCATTTCTCTGAACCATAGTGCCGCACCCCACACCCTGTCAACACAATTACGTTCTTGCAGAAGAACACTGGAACACAGCATCGCTCACGAAACCCTGTGAAGAGCTCTTGATCGCAGATGCTACTCCTCATGCTGGACACGGCTCTTGCCGGATCACCATCGCTTGTGAGGGCCAAAGGCCCGACGACATACCAGCCTAGGCCGTATCGACATATAGCTTGAGGTGTATCCAAGCGCAGGCGATGGCGACGATGGCTTTGAAGTTTTGTTTGAGTTTTTCGTAGCGTGTGGCGAAGCGGCGGAGGTGTTTGAGCTTGGAGAAGCATCTCTCGATGCAGTTGCGCTTTCGGTAGAGCTCTTTGTCGTGGGGGTGTTGGTGCTTGCGGCTGGACAGCGAGGGTACGACGGCCTCGGCGCCCATCGCTGCGATGTGGGCGCGGATCGCCTTGCTGTCATAGCCTTTATCGGCCATCACCCACTCAGCCTTGCGCTCTCCCAGCAGACCGACGGCCTGGGTGCAGTCGTTGACCTGGCCACCGGTGACCGTGAAGTCGACCGGCAGACCGAGTTCGTTGGCCAACAGATGGACCTTGCTCGTCAGACCTCCTCGGGAGCGCCCCAGAGCCTTGTCGGAGCCCCCTTTTTGCGGCCCGTGGCCGCCTGCTGGTGAGCCCGCACGATCGTCGAATCGATCATCAGATACAGATTCTTGCGATCCGCCACCAGATCGTGGAAGACCTTCTCCCATACCCCGCTCTGAGCCCAGCGACTGAACCGCTTGTGCACGCTCTTGTACTTGCCGTAACGCTCCGGAAGATCGTGCCAGCGGGCTCCGGAACGAAGCACCCACAGCACACCGTTGATAAAAACACGATTGTCGGCCGCCGTTCGGCCCACCGTATCCGCACGCCCCGGAACCAAACCCTCGATCCGAGACCACTGCGCATCACTCAACTCATATCGACTCACGCCCATACATACAGATCAACAAATCAAATGCGATCTGGAAAGTCTATATGTCGATACGCCCTAGGCCGAAGGCCTAGGGAACAGCCATGATGAAATTCGAGGGCTGAAAGCCCGACACATAAACCCGCGCATACTCTACGCCCCGGCCAACAACCTACTCCCGCTCCAGCCGAAACCCATGCGGCAACAACTCGCCCAGCTGGATATCCACCGGCCCATCCTCACCTGGCCCAAACACCCACGTATCCACCCCACCAAACTCATAAAGAATCTGCCGGCAAGCCCCACAGGGCATGCTGTTCGCCCCATTCAAATTCGCCACCGCCACAGCCCGCAACCGAATCCCCGGCCCAACCTCGCTGATCGCCTTCGCAACCGCCGTATTCTCCGCGCAAATCGTCAGCCGATACGACGCATTCTCCACATTCGGCCCGGCAAAGATCTGCCCATCCTCCAGCAGCACCGCCGCCCCCACACGAAACTTGCTGTAAGGCGAGTACGACTGCTCCGCCGCTCTCTCCGCAATCGCCCGCAACTCCGCAATCTTCTCCGCCGGCAACCCGCTTGGATGTGTCGTCTCTGCCATAAGTACCTCAGGCTACCGACAAATCCCCTCCAACACAAGCCTCACACCACCACCACATAAGGCCGCATCATGTCATTAGCCTCATGCTCCAGGATGTGGCAATGCCACAGATACTTCCCCGCATACCCCTGGAACGGCACAACAATCCGCGTCACCGTCTCCGGCGGACACTGCACCACATCCTTCCACCCCATCTCATGTGCCCCCGGCTTCACCACATCGCCCGTCATTCGCAGCCCATTGTCCGCCAGGTAGTCATACACCGAAAAGCTCTGCCGATCGAGCACCTGAAAATGCACCATATGCAGATGAATCGGATGCACATCCTGCGTCAGGTTCACGAAGCTCCACACCTCCGTGCTGTCCAGCTTCACAAACTCCGTCACCGGTTCCACCCAGTGCTTCCGATTCAATAGCATCACCATCGGCTCGCCATTATCGCCATCGAACTCATTCAGCGTCATCTCGCGCCGCCGCACAGCCGTGCTCTCATCCACCCGCGGCAACGCCCGCAGCTTCGCTGGCACCACACTCTCATCCACCACCTTCTCACGACCCACACGAAACTGCATCAGCTCCAGCGCATCGCTCATCAGTACCACACGCTCGCCACGCGCCTGGCTAAAGTCCACCACGATGTCCGCCCGCTCCGCCGGCGCCAGCACCAGCCGCTTCATCTCCACCGGCCCCGCCAGCAATCCCTGGTCCGACCCAATCACCTGGAAGCTCATCCCGTTCGACAGCGCCAGCGAAAAGAATCGCGAGTTCGCCGTATTCGCAATCCGCAACCGATACTTCCTCGCCTCCACCTCATGAAACGGCCGCACCTTGCCGTTCACCACCATCGCATCGCCCAGGTACTCCTGCGCCCACGCACCTTCATCCGGAGGATTCGGATAATACAACTGCCCCTTCGGATCGAAGCTGCGATCGTAGATCAGCAGCGGCAGCTCATACTTCCCCGCCGGCAAACCCAACCCCGCCTCGCGCTCATCGCGAAGCACATACCACCCCATCAGCCCCGCAAACACATTCAACCGGCTCACACCCATTGCATGGTCATGCACCCAAAGCGCCGTCGGGTCCTGCTTGTTCGGATAGTAATCCAGCCGATTCTTCCCCGGCCCAAACCAATCCTCCGGATACCCATCGCTGATGCTCGGCACCCGCGCTCCATGCACATGGGTCACCACCCGCGTCTCCGGCGCATCCTTCAATCCCGGCATGTCATGCATCGGCGAATCCAGCGGCAGAAAGTGCTTCGCCGGCAACTCGTTCACCCAGTCGATCAGCACACCTTCGCCGCACCTAGCCTCGAACAACACCGGCTCCGGCCCATCGCCATAGCTCCACTGTTTCGACGCCGGCAGATCCCGATGCATCTTCCGCTCCACCTCGCGAATCCGCACGCGATAGTACGGCGCATCCAGCGCATCCAGCATCTCTGAAGATCGCCGCCCCTCCGGCTTCATCACCTGCGGCAGCACTAGCGCATCCACAAACGAAGCCAGCTTCATCGCATCGATCGTCTTCGCCTTCTTCGACCGCACTTGTCCCGGCGTCGCAGGCATCTGCATCCCCATATGCGCTTCCTGCTGCGCCAGCATCCGCACACCACCCAGCGCAACCCCACCAGCCAGCAGCCCACCCTGCTGCAATACGCGCCTGCGGCTCACTCTCTTCACGCCAACAACCTCAGTTCTTCACCACACCCGTTTCAGAATCAAGCAACACCGGCTTCACATTCTTAGGCTTAGACGATCCGAAATCGAACATCCCCATCATCGACCCTGAAGTTGCGTCGAACGACCCCGCCCCAACTCGCTGCCCACTCAGAAACACATCCTCCACCAGCCGCATAATCGATGTCTGATCCGTCTGCGTATGGTCTACAAAGTTCGCTTTCGCCCACGGCGACACCACAATCAGCGGCAGCCTCGGCCCCGGCCCGCACCGTCCCTGCGCATGCGCCGTCGCCGGATTCACACCCGGCAGCGCCGTTGTCCCATCCCCGCACTTCCCCGGCCCATCCAAAAAGTCAGCCCTGCCCGCCGACCCATTCGTCGTCTTCGCCATCGCATGGTCATACCATCCATCCGAGTCGTCATACGCAATCACCACCACCGTATGCTTCCACTCCGGCTGCTGCTCCAGCATGTTGATCACGCCCACCACAAACTTCTGCTCCTCCAGCGGCGACGAATATCCCGAGTGCCCATCCTGATACGCCGGCGCCTTCAAATAACTCACTGCCGGAAAATTCCCCGCCTTCACCGCGTCAAAAAAATCATGCACATCATACTGATGGTTCGCCGCCCCATCCGCATTCGTCGCAATCGTCTTCACCGACTTCGGCCTCACATGCAGAGGGTTCGCCGTCGACTTGTAATACTGAAACGGCTCATGGTGTGGCAAATAATCCCGCTTCTCCGTTTTCGCCGGCGACAGCGTACTCCTCCGGCATCCCGTCGTCCCATTCGGATTCGTCACCGTCAAATCAAAACCGCCCTGAAAGAACCCCCACGACACGCCTGCCTTCGTCAGCAGGTCGCCAATGTTCGGCCCCGTCAGATGCACCAGCGCATCCGACGTACTCGAGCACACATCGCCCGAAGGCTGCGGATCGGAAATCATCGTGAACCCACCATTGCCATCCGCCGTAATCCCACCCTCCGCACTCTGATCGTTCACCGCTCCATTCGTCTGCCCCGAAATCAAATTGATCGCACCCGGCGTCGAAGGCCCAAACTGCACATCGAACTGCCGATCGCTCATCGCATAATGCTGCGCATAGTTCCAATACGCCGTAACCGTATTGCCATCGAAGTACCCCATCGTCAGCCCCGCCGTCGACGCAATCCCCCCATTGTCCCCCGGCACCCGCGGCCCATCCGCCCGTCCCACCGACTTCGGAAACAAGTCCATCTTGCCGCCATCGAACGCCAACTGCTCGGCCTGATATCCATGATCCTGATCAGCCGTCACCGCCTGATCCCGACGCAACCGAAACGGATTCGCCGCACCCGCGCCATTGGCCTTATTCAAAAAATTCGGATTCTCCGTCAGCAGCGCTCCACTCAACCCATCCACCGCCGGCGTCCCCGGCAACGCCGTAAACACAGGCTCCCCCTGCGCATTCACTGCCTTCGGATACGTCGCAAAATAGTGGTCGAACGAAACATTCTCCTGGTAGATCACCACAATATGCCGAATCGCATCCTTCGGCTGCACCGCCTGCCCCACCAGCGCTGACGCTCCCACAAATCCCACCACTAACCCCAGCGCCATTCGTCCCTGCAAGCTATTCATCCGCAAAATTCTTTCCCCCGCACTTCCGAAACCTCTCTTTATCTTCCCATGCTGCCACCTCCACAAAGAGCGCACCTTCGCCTCATCAAAGTCTTGGAAACCAGGAGCAACGATAGGCTCCGCCCGGAAACCGGATTAGCAGTAGGCTTCAGCTCCCGGGAGAAGCTCTCTTACCTGCTCCCACCGCACACGTAAATGGATTCGCGGAACACCTCTGAACTCCAAGGCTAATGCTGCGCTCAAGGATCGCCAAAATCACCGTTTCCCTCCCTTGATTGGAGCAGGAATTTTGCCCTGAATTTGCGCGTCGAATCGGTCACTCCCGTCAAAGACGGACAGCCGTTCTCCGACAAGCAGAGAGTCAGAGAAGATGTCGAGACAGAAACCACTGGCGTGGGCCGCGCTTGGAACCTTCACAGCCGAGATGTTCCCGCTTGAGGAGCACGCAGCGCCAAGCGTTTGGGTCGGCGTCTCTTCTCCTCGGGCATTAAGGATAAAGCGGGAGGGCGTCAGGCTGATCAGCTCGTCGAGCGTTGTGCCGAGCTCTCCATAGAAACCATCGGTAGAGAGGTCGAGGACTCGTTCTAGATCACATTCGATGGCGAGCACAAGATCTGGATCGCGCGGCGCGCCTTTCAGTTGACCGTCGGCGGTCGCAAAAAGAGCCTCGACTTCCATCATGGCCGTCAGTTGACTGTGGGCACAGTACAAAACGGGAAAGCTATTCGGCGCGTTGTAGCGCCCTCCGGAGCGGAGCGATCCGGTCACAGACAGCGGAGAGTCTCTCCATCGATCTGCGATAACCCTATAGGCAAATCCCGAGTAGGGCATTACGGGAGCGCGTTCCAGTATTCGAATGAGTCTCTCAAGGGAATGCAATGGTCGCTCTTTACGCAGGCTGCCTTGAGCTCATGGCTTCCACCAGGGCTTCCAGGGGCTTCAGATTGCCCTTCTCAATGAACTCGATTGGTGCTTGGAGTTCCAGGTGCCGATTTGGGGCATTAAGGAAGATCCGGGCATGCTTCTTGTTGCCTGAGTACAGCTCCACAATAGCAACCCATAGGCGGTAAACGCGGCGCAACTCAGGCTGCAGACTGCTGGCGTCTGGATGCTTGCGAACACTCGGTGCCTTTTTGCCGATTGCATCCGCAATCGTTGCCACCGGAAGCTGAATCTCACGAGCGATACGTGCGGCATCAAGCCGGCCTGATTCCGGGTTGAAAAGGGCCGGATCGGCGCTTGCAAAAGATGCGGATGCCAGCATGGAAGTGACCTCAAGCCCTATCATAAGGTCACATATTAGTATCGTCAAGGTATTTCTAGTGTGTCGCCCTTCTTCAATGGGACTTAAGCCAACCGCCCCTGCCACTCCGCAATCGCCTCCATCTCCACCCCCGGAAACGTCAAATGCCCCACCTTCCGCCCCGGCCGTGCGGCCTTCCCGTAATCATGCCGCCACATCTTCTCAAACTGCGCTGTCTCTTCAACCGCCGGCATCGTCCCAATGCAGTTCAACATCACCGTAGGCACGCTCGCGGTACTGCCCAACTCCATCCCCGTAATCGCCCGCAGATGATTCTCAAACTGCGAAGTCTTCGCCCCTTCAATCGTCCAGTGCCCGGAGTTATGCACCCTCGGCGCCATCTCATTCGCCACAAGCCCATCGCCCACCACAAAGAACTCCACCGCCAGCACACCCACATACTCGAGCCGCGTCAGCACATCCTTCATGTACTTCTCCGCCAGCGCCTGCAACGCCGCAGTCGCCTTCGCATAAGGCGCAATCGACGTCCGCAAAATTCCATCGCGATGAAAGTTCTCCACCAACGGATAAAACACCACCTCCCCCGTCAGCCCCCTAGATAATCCCCGAACCGCAATCATCGACACTTCCGTCTCAAACTCCAGCATCTTCTCCAGGATGCAAGGCACTCCACTCGGCACACCACCCACATGCTCCCACGCCGTCGCCGCATCCTCCGGCTTATACAACCGTGCCTGACCCTTGCCGTCATACCCCAGCCGCCGCGTCTTTAAAATCGCCGGTAGCCCGATCACCTCAACCGCCCGCTCTAAATCCTCCAGGCTATTCACCGGCGCAAACGGCGCCACAGCAATCCCGCACGATTCAAAGAACCGCTTCTCCACCAACCGGTCCTGCGCCACGCCCACCGCACGCGCATTCGGATGCACATTCACCCCGCCCAGCACATCCACTTCAATGTTCTCGCTCTCAATCGTCACCACATCCACCGTCGACGCAAAAGCCGCCACAGCCGCCGCACTCTGCAAATCCACCGCCACCAGCGGAGCCACCAACCCCGCACAATCCCCCACCTGCCCCGCGCAAATCACCTCAACGCCAATCGACGCACCAGCCTCAGCCAGCATCATCGCCAACTGCCCCGCCCCCAACACACCCACGCGCTTCTTAGATCCGCTCATAAGAGAACCATTCTGTCATTCCAAAAAATCTGTCATTTCGACCAAAGCGGGACGGTTCCATGTCCCGCGCAGCGGAGAAACCTGCAGTTCGCTTTTGCCGTGGCTCTTGCTTTTCCTTCGCGAACTTCGCTCAACCTCGCGAACTTTGCGTCAACGCTTTTGCAGTTGTCGTTGCTCTTGCCTTTCTTTCTGTCATCCTCGCAGGGGATCTGCTTCTCCTGCATTCACACCCTCGGATCAGGCTCCCTCAGCACACTCTTCGTCTGCGTCTTACGAAACGCACCCAGCTTCTTAGCAATCCCCGCATCTTCCAGCGCCAGAATAGAAGCCGCAAACAACCCCGCATTCTTCGCCCCCGCCACGCCAATCGCAAACGTCGCCACCGGTATCCCTCCCGGCATCTGCGCAATCGACAGCAGCGAATCCAGCCCATTCAGCGCCTTCGACTTCACCGGCACACCCAGCACCGGCAGCGTCGTCTTCGCCGCAATCATCCCCGGCAAATGCGCCGCTCCACCCGCACCCGCAATCACCACCTTCAACCCTCTATCCTTCGCGCTCGAAGCATACGTCATCATCTTGTCCGGCGTCCTATGCGCGCTCACCACCTCAACCTCATACGCGATGCCGAACGCATCCAGCATCTTCGCCGCTTCTTCCATCGTCGGCCAGTCGCTTTTTGACCCCATCACGATCCCCACCACAACTCTCTTCTTCGCCTTCGCCATCACACGCTCCATCCGCGCAGCACGTCCACAAAGCCCTGCTGCTCCAGCGCCTGCACGCGGTCTTTCAACGACTCCACCGTATCACCCGGCAACACCGCACATCGCAACTGCAGCACAATCGGCCCCGCATCCACCTCTTCCGTCACCTGGTGAATCGTGCATCCCGTCTCGCTCACACCCGCATCCAGCACCGCTTGGTGAACACTCTTATTCATCAACCCGCCAAACGCCGGCAGAAGCGATGGATGCACATTCAGCAACCGCCCACGCCACGCATCCACAAACGCATCGGACGTAATCCGCATGTACCCAATCATCAACAGCAGCTCCGCTCCCGCCTCGCGAAACGCCTCCGTCACCCGCGCGTCATACTCCTCACGCGTCAAACCCTTCGCATCCAGATGCAACGTCCTCACACCATACTTCGCGGCGCGCTCCAGGATCCCTGCCTGCGCCTTATCGCTCACCACCAGCACAATCTCCACATCGAGCGTCCCCGCCGCCACAGCCTCCAGCACACCCTGCAACGCCGTCCCGCGCGTAGAACCCAGCACCCCAACCCTCAGCTTCATGCCCCGCGCACCTTCGCCATATGCTCCACACGCTTATGGATCAGCTCCGGCGTCCCAATATCCGCCCGGTGGAAGAAGGGCCCTTCAATCCGCGTCACAAACGCCTCACAAATCAACTCAGCCTCGGTAATCGTCTCTGCCATCGCTACCACCGCCACCGTCCGCGACCCCGTAGAAACCAGTACGTTCTCCCGCACATCCACCGCGCCAAGATACAAACGCGTATCCGACCTCAGATCACCCGGCAGCAACACCACATCTCCCTTGCGTGGCGCATCCGGATACCCCGCCGGCACCACATACTTGCATACACTCGCCAACCCGCGAAACAGCACATCGACATCCGCCAACGTCTGCTCCACAATCGCCCGGCAAATCGCTACAAAGTCCGTCTCCAGCAGCGTCAACAGATTCAAGCACTCCGGATCGCCAAACCGCGCGTTGTACTCAATCAGCCGCACGCCATCGCGCGTAGCCATAAACCCGCCATACAGAATCCCCTGGTACGGTCGCCCACAAGCCTCTTCCACCGCGCCCGCCACACGCTGGTTGATCTCCCCCGCCAGCCGCACATCTTCTTCCGTCACAAACGGCAACCGTCCATTGGCATCGCTATAACTGCCCATGCCACCCGTGTTCGGCCCACGATCGCCCTCATACGCCCGCTTATGGTCCTGCACCAGCGGCATATGCTTCAGCGTCTTGCCATCGCAAAAGCTGATCAGCGAAAACTCTTCCCCCACCAGCTTCTCTTCCACCACAAACGACCGCCCATGCTCCACCAGCTCTCTACAGAACGCCAGCGAGTCCTCCAGCGAATGCAAATGGTCCCCACAAACCTTCACACCCTTGCCACCGGCCAGCCCATCATCCTTGATCACATGCCGCCCCGGCAGCCCAGCCAGCACAGCCTCCACGCCATCCATCGACGTAAACCGCTGAAAAAAAGGATTCCCCGGAATCTCATACCGCGCCAGCAGATCCCGCGTAAAGCTCTTGCTCGACTCCAGCCTCGCCAGCGACTGCGTCGGCCCCACCACCGGAATTCCCGCCGCCCACAGCGCATCCGCCACACCTGCAGCCAGTGGAGCCTCCGGCCCAATCACCGCCAGCCTCGGCCGTTCCTTATTCGCAAACTTCATCACCGCATCACAATCGGCCACATCGCCCGTCGCATACTCCACGCAAAGAATCGCAATCCCCGGATTCACCGCCGACCCAAAACACAGCAACTCCGGCTTCTGCGGACTCCGCGCCAACGCCACGGCAATAGCATGCTCCCGCGCTCCCGACCCGACAATCAGTATCCGTTCTCTCATGCACCCACACTCGCCATTACCGTCGCCTCAAGCGGCCTCAAATCAGGCTCAAACGTCTCGCCCGTAATCTTCTCAAACAACTGGATATACCGCGAAGCCAACTCCGCAATCAATTCATCAGGAGGCACCGGCAACACCTTATCGACATAAGGATCGCAACGCTCGCGAAACCACAACCGAAAAAACTCCTTATCGATCATGTCCGGCTCCAATCCCTCCACCACCCGCGATGCATAACTCTCCGCAATCCAATACCGGCTCGAATCCGGCGTATGAATCTCATCAATCAGCAGAATCTCTCCATCCTCCGCCACGCCAAACTCATACTTCGTATCCACCAGAATCAACCCACGCTCCGCCGCCACCTTCTGCCCAAACGCAAACAACTCCAGCGCCTTCCGCGAAGCCAGCTCCCACTCCCCCGCCGTCAACCATCCTTCGGCAACAATCTCCTCCGCCGTTATCGGACGATCGTGTTCCTTCTCCTTCGTCGTCGGCGTAATCATGTTTTCGGCCAGCTTCTCGTTCTTCTTCATCCCATCCGGCAGCGAGTACCCACCAACCGCCCGCATACCCTTCGCATACTGCGTCCATATCGAAGTATCCGTAGACCCCGTCAAATACCCCCGCACCACAAACTCAATCGGCAACACGCGACACTTCCGCGCCACCAGCGCATTCGCATGCGGCGACCCCAACACATGGTTGCCAATAATATGCTTCGTCGCCTCAAACCAGCTCAACGACGTCCGATTCAACACCTGCCCCTTGAACGGAATCGCCCCCAGCATCCGGTCGAACCCACTCTGCCGATCCGTCGTAATCAGCAACAACCGCCCATCGCCAAGGTCATACGTATCCCGCACCTTGCCCACGTACTTCGGGAACCGCAACTTTGCCAGCAACGGCAAATTCGTCTCCACCAAACAACCCGGAATCGCCGCAATCAACTCCTCGCGCCCGATCATGCGTTCACCCCATCCAACACCACGCCATCCACCCCACGCTTCACAACACCCAACTCCCAAACCGCAAACGGCTTCATCGCCTCCGCCAACGTCTCTGTCAACCCAGCAGTCCCGATCACGACCAACCCCACACCCATGTTGAACGCCCGATTCATCTCCCCCGCATCAATCGATCCCAACCGCTGCATCAACCCAAAGATCGGCTGTGGCGTCCAGCTCCCCATATCGATCACCGCGCCCAGCCCCTCCGGCAACACCCGCGGCACATTTTCCACCAGACCGCCGCCCGTAATATGCGCCATCCCCTTAATCACTAAACCCGCATCCAGCGCCCGCCGAATCGGCTTCACATAATTCCCATGCGGCACCAGCAGCACCTCCGCCAACGTCTTCCCATCCAGCTCTTCCATTGGCGCATCAATCGCAAACCCATTCATCGCAAACAGCAGCTTCCGCGCCAGCGACCACCCATTCGTATGCAGCCCTGTCGAGCCAACGCCATACAGCACATCGCCCTCAACAATCTCCGCTCCCGTGATGACAGAAGCCCGCTCCACCACGCCCGTCACAAACCCGACCACATCCAGCTCACCCTCCGCATACACCGCCGGCATCTCCGCCGTCTCTCCACCCACCAACGCGATGCCCGCCTCCGCGCAAGCCTCGCTCATGCCCTTCACCAACCGCTCGATAATCCCCGGCTCCACCTTATGCACGCCCAGATAATCCAAAAACGTCAGCGGCCTCGCACCCATCACCGCAATATCCCCTGCCACAGCCGCCACCAGATCATGCCCCAGCAACTCGTAATACTTCCCCGCATCCTCACCAGCAGCTGTCGCGGCCGCCGCCGCCATCACCGTAACCTTGGTCTTCGTCCCTACCCCATCGGTGCTCTGCACCATCACCGGATCGCTCATCCCGCGCAGCGCATCGCCCAGCGAGTACATCGTCCCAAACGACCCCAACCCCGTCAGCACAGCCCGCGAGTGAGTCTTCACCACATGCGACTTCATCCGCCGCACGGCCTCATTCCCCGCCTCAATATCAACCCCCGCCGACTTGTAATCCACCTTCGATCTCACGCGCTCACCATCCGCTTCCCAATCATCATCCGCAGAGACCGCCTTCGCTCTCTCTACTCTCTACTGTCTACTCTCTACTGTCTGCCTTACCCCACCCACTTCCGCGCATTCTCAAACATCCTCTGCCACGGACTACTCTTCAACTCCCGCGTCCACGTATGCTGCGTCCCCAGCGCAATCCGCTCCGGATGCGGCATCATGATCAACGCCCTTCCATCCGCACTGCTCAACCCGCAAACCCCATTCGCCGACCCGCTGGGATTCAGAGGATAGTGTTCCGTCACCTTGCCATACGTATCGATATACCGCACCGCCGTGACAGCATCCACACCCGCGCCCTCGGCATGACCCTCGCCATGCGCCACCACAATCGGCACCCGCGCACCCGCCATCCCCTCCAGGAACAACGACGGCGACTCCTGCACCTCCACCATGCAAAGCCGCGCCTCATATCGCGACGAAACATTCCTCACAAACCTCGGCCAGTTCTTCGCACCCGGAACAATATCCCGTAGCTGCGACATCATCTGGCACCCATTGCACACACCCAGCGAGAACGTATCCTCGCGCGCAAAGAACGCCGTAAAGCTCTCCTTCAATCGCTCATTGAACAGAATCGTCTTCGCCCACCCCGATCCCGCACCCAGCACATCCCCATAGCTGAACCCGCCACAAGCCGCCAGCCCGGTAAAGTCCTTCAGCTCCGCACGCCCCGCCAGCAAATCGCTCATGTGTACATCGACAGCCGCAAACCCCGCGCGATCAAACGCCGCCGCCATCTCAATCTGCCCATTCACACCCTGCTCCCGCAGAATCGCAACCCGCGGCCTCGCCCGATGCACAAACGGCGCACTCACCCCATCGCTCAGGCTGGCGCCGTTGCTGTTGCCATTGCCATTGCTTTTCTTTCTGTCATCCTCGAAGGGGATCTGCTGTTCGCCCGTACCTTCCTCAACTTCCCAAGGCACATCCACAAACAACCCCGGCCGCGCCACATCATCCAGCAGCGCAAACTCCTGCATCGCACAATCCGGATTATCCCGCAGCGACTGAATCGCATAAGAAGTCTCCGACCAAACCTTGTGAAGCTGTGTACGCGTGCCGGAGTACATCAACTTCTCTCCATCGTCACCCAGCGAAGCAATCAAAATCTCATTCGTCGCCAGAGCATTCGCAATATGCCGCGTCCCAAGCCCAGCCGCCTCAATCTTGTTCAGCACATCGAGCAGATCTTCGCGAAGAATAGCAATGACACCACCAAGCTCTTCGTTGAAAAGATCGGCCAGCAGATCACTTCTTCCACTCACAATCTTCAACCCACATTGACTCGCGAACGCCATCTCCAGCAACGTAACGAACACCCCACCGTCACTGCGATCGTGATACGCCAGCAGCTTCCCTTCACGATTGAGCTGCTGCATAAGCTCGAAGAAAGCCTTCAGCTTCGCAGGCTCCGGCGTATCCGGCGCATCGCCACCATCAAACCCAAAGCACTGCGCCAACACCGATCCACCCATGCGTTCTTTCGCGTCACCAAAGGTGCGTTCTTTCCAGTGGTAGAAATCAACAAGCAACAACACAGCATTCTTGTCCGCAAAGCACGGCGTCAACGTCCGCCGCACATCCACCACCGGCGCAAACCCACTCACCACCAACGACAGCGGACTAACCACCTTCTTCGCCTCGCCCTCATCCACCCACGCCGTTCGCATCGACATCGAATCCTTACCCACCGGAATCGTCATCTCCAGCGCCGGGCAAAGCTCCATCCCCACCGCATGCACCGCGTCGTACAGCGCCTCATTCTGCCCCGGCTCATTCGCCGCCGCCATCCAGTTCGCCGACAACTTAATATCCGCCAGCGCCCCAATCGCCGCGCCGGCCATATTCGTAATCACTTCCCCCACAGCCATCCGCGCGGAAGCCACAGCATCGGTCACTGCCAGCGGCGTGCGCTCCCCCACCGCCATCGCCTCTCCCGTCGTCACATCGAAGCTCGTCATCGTCACCGCACAATCAGCCACCGGAACCTGCCACGGCCCCACCATCTGCTCCTGCACCACCAACCCGCCCACGCTGCGATCGCCAATCGTAATCAAAAACGACTTCGACCCCACAGCCGGCATCCGCAACACCCGCTCCACCGCCTCAGCTAATGGGACATCCCCAAATCCGGGTGCCCCATCTTCGCCGCGTTCTTTGCGGCTAAGGTGGGCTGGCGACACCTCCCGCACAAACCCCCGCTCCATCTTCGGAGGCTTCCCAAACAAAACCTGCAGCGGCAAATCAATCGCAGCCGCACCCTCCCCATCGCTTAACACGAGCTGCGGCGATTCAGTAGCCCAACCCACCACCGCCACCGGACACCGCTCCCGCTCACAAATCGCCTCAAAACCCTTCAACTCTTCCGGTGCAATCGCCAGCACATAACGCTCCTGCGACTCATTGCACCAGGCCTCCAGCGGACTCAACCCCGCCTCACCCCGCGGTATCGCACCTAAATCAAACGTCCCACCGCATCCACCATCCTTCACCAACTCCGGAAACGCATTCGACAGCCCACCCGCACCCACATCATGGATAAACGCAATCGGATTCGCGTCGCCCCGCTGCCAGCAAGCATCAATCACTTCCTGCGCGCGACGCTCCATCTCCGCGTTGTCCCGCTGCACACTCGCAAAGTCGAGCTCCGCATTCCCGCCGCCCGTTCCGCTTGAAGCCGCTCCACCACCCAGCCCGATCAGCATCGCCGGCCCACCCAGCGCCACCAGCGCATACCCCGGCTTCATCGCACCCTTCTCGACATGCTCCGTGCGAATGTTCCCCAACCCACCCGCCAGCATAATCGGCTTGTGATACCCATACACGGTATCGCCCGTCTGCTGCTCATACGTCCTGAAGTAGCCACAAAGATTCGGCCGCCCAAACTCATTGTTGAACGCCGCCGCACCCAGCGGCCCTTCGATCATGATGTCCAACGGCGATGCTATTCCAGCCGGACGCCCATAAGGCTTTTCCCACGCACGAACCGCGCCAGGCAAGTTCAAGTTCGAAACAGTAAACCCACCCAATCCAGCCTTAGGCCTTCCACCACGCCCCGTCGCGCCTTCATCGCGAATCTCACCACCCGCACCCGTAGCCGCACCGGGCCAAGGCGAAATCGCCGTCGGATGATTGTGCGTCTCCACCTTCAGCAGAATCTCAATCTCTTCTTCATGCGCCCGATACTCATGCGTCTCCGGATCGGCAAAGAACCGTCCCCCACGCGATCCACGAATCACCGCCGCATTATCGCGATACGCCGAGAGCACATTCTCGCCGCCCATCTCATTCGTATTGCGAATCATCGCAAACAACGACTTCGGCTGCTTCACTCCATCCACGGTCCACGAAGCGTTGAAGATCTTATGCCGGCAGTGCTCACTGTTCGCCTGCGCAAACATATAAAGTTCAACATCAGTCGGATTGCGCCCCAGCTTCCCAAACTCCGCAACCAGATACGCAATCTCATCCGCAGCCAACGAAAGCCCCAGCGCCTGATCCGCCTCTTCAATCGCCGCAGCCCCACGCCCCAGCACATCCACATGCGCAAGCTGTCCCTGCGGACGCTCCGCAAACAAGCCAATCAACTCATCCGCACTTTCGAAGAACACACTCTCCGTCATGCGGTCATGCAGCAGGCCCGCAAGCTCCTTCACATCACTCGCACCCGCAATCGACACCACCCGCGCCCGCTCAATCCGAGCAATGTTCTCAAACCCGGTATTCCGCAAAATATCCGTAGCCTTACTCGACCATGGCGACTGCGTCCCCACCCGCGGCCCAATCCAAACCGCAGCCTCAACCCGGGGTGCCCCATCTTCGCCGCGCTCTTTGCGGCGAAGGTGGGCAGGAACCGAAGCGTCGGTGAACACAAATCCGGGTGCCCCATCTTCGCCGCGCTTTTTGCGGCTAAGGTGGGCCGGCGACAACCCCGACCCCACATCCAGCAACTCCGCCAACTTCTGTTCATCACCCCAACCAGAAGCACCCTCACGAAGCTGCAACACATACAGCCATGCCGCGCTAACCGCGGCCACACCGGCGTCAACTCCCCGAAGGCGATCCCGCAGCCGCTCCGCTTCAAACGCAGTCAACGCCGCCGGCCCTTGCAGTATCCGCACGGGAGCAACAATCTTCTTAGAGGTGGGCGCTGTAGTTTCTGTTGATATGGCTGGCGACATCTTCCGTTCGTTTCGCGGCGTCGTTGCGTTGTTGTTCAAGCGTTGCCAGGTACTCGTCCGTAACATCCCCCGTCACGTACGTCCCATCGAACACCGAAGTGTCAAAGTGCGAAAGCCCCGGCGCAGCCTCGGTAATCGCGTCTTTAAGGTCCTGCAAATCCTGAAAGATCAACTCATCCGCGCCAATATTCTTCGCCAGCTCCGCCACCGTCTTTCCCGTGGCAATCAACTCGCTCCGCGCCGGCATATCGATCCCATACACATTCGGAAACCGCACCGGTGGCGCTGCCGAGCATACGTAAACCTTCTTCGCGCCCTGCTCACGGCACATCGCAATAATCTCGCGAATCGTCGTCCCGCGCACAATCGAGTCATCCACCAGCAGCACGTTCTTGCCTTCAAACACCTGCGGTATCGGATTCAGCTTCCGCCGTATCGACTTCTTCCGCTGCGCCTGCCCCGGCATAATAAACGTCCGCCCCACATAGCGATTCCTCACCAGCGCATCGCGATACGGCAATCCCAGCCGCGTCGCAATCTCCTGCGCGGCAATGCGGCTTGTCGAAGGGATAGGAATCACTACATCGATCGGAACACGCGCCCACTCGCGCTTGATCTTCTCCGCCAGCTTCGTTCCCATGTTGATGCGCGCCTGATACACACTCGCTCCATCCAGCACTGAGTCCGGCCGCGCCAGATACACGTACTCAAACAAGCAAGGAGCCTTCTCATGCGCGAGCAAACTCTCATGCGTATGTAGCTCGCCTTCCATGTCGACGAACACCGTCTCGCCCGGGGCCAAATCGCGCACCAGCTTAAAGCCGCTCACCTGCAGCGCGACGCTTTCACTCGCAACCATGTACTCCGTGTGGCCGTTCTCTCCGCGCGTCCCAAACACCAGCGGTCGAATCCCATTCAAGTCCCGGAACGCCACCATGCCCACGCCGGCAATATGCGCAATCACCGCATAGCCACCCTTGCATCGGCGATGCACTTCTTCCACCGCCGCAAAGATGTCGAACTCATTCGGCTTCACCGCTCCGCGCCGCGTCAGCGCATGAGCAAACACGTTCAGCATCACCTCTGAATCCGAAGTGGTGTTGAGATGCCGCATGTCCGTATGAAACAAGCCTTCGATAATGTCCGGCACATTCGTCAGGTTGCCGTTATGCGCAAACACAATCCCATAAGGCGAGTTCACATAGAACGGCTGCGCCTCCGCCACCGACGCACATCCAGCCGTCGGATACCTCACATGCCCAATGCCCACATTGCCCAACAGCCGCGACATGTTCGTCGCACTGAAGACCTCCGTCATCAACCCGTTTCCTTTTTCAAGGTAGAACCGGTCTTCAAAGCACGTAGAGATCCCCGCCGCATCCTGCCCCCTGTGTTGGAGCATCGAAAGCGACTCATAAAGCGTCTGGCTGACTGGGCTATGTCCGAAGACTCCGACGATACCGCACATGATCCCTCGCTGCCGTTATGACCCGTTGAAGGTCCGAAAAACAATTGCGTAGAGGTGCGTGAAGAGTCCCGGCGAAGTTCAAACGCCGAACCCTTCACAACCTGGGCTCAAGCTTCGATCGCCTACTCCATTATCTCTCATCCGCGCGAGGAAAAGCAGCCCACGAACCCGACCCAGACCATGTCAAGCTCGCTAGACAAAATGTAAAGTTTGCTGGACACCACAAAACGCAAAACTCACCACAACCCGACCACAAACATCCATAAAAACGCACTACGATTTTCGTCCAAAACCTTACCCCAGAAGCTCCATCAACGCCGCTTCATCCAAAACAGCCACCCCCAAAGACTCCGCCTTCTCCAGCTTCGACCCAGCCTCTTCCCCTGCAACAACATAGCTCGTTTTTTTACTAACCGACCCCGAAACCTTCCCCCCCGCCCGTTCGATCTTCTCCTTTGCCTCATCCCGCGTCAGCGTCGGTAAAGTGCCTGTTAACACAAAGGTTAGCCCCTCCAGCTTCGTCCCGCGCTCCTTCTTTTCCGCCGTAAACGTAAGCCCAAACCCCCTCAATCGCTCCACCAGCGCCACATTGCGCTCATTCTCAAAAAACTCCCGCACAGTAGCGGCTACCTTAGGTCCTATGTCGTTGACCAGCTTGAGGTTCTCCTCGCTTGCCGCCATCAGAGCATCCATCGACCCAAACTCCTCCGCCAGCGCCTGCGCCGTCCTCTCCCCTACATGCCGAATCCCCAATCCAAGCAACACCCTGTTCAGAGGAGCCTTCTTTGACTTCTCAATCTCCGCCAAAATCGAATCTGCAGTCTTCTCCCCAACTCGTTCTAAAGAAAGTAGATCCTCCTTCGTAATCGCATAAATATCCGCAATCGAATGCACCAGCGCCTTCCGCGTAGGCTCAACCGCCGCCTCTGTCTCTTCTCCCTCACCCCCCACAGATTTGTCATCTCGACCGGAGCGCAGCGCAGTGGAGAGACCTGCAGTTACGTCTTCATCCGCCTCCACGTCCGCCAGCGAATGCCCCAGCAGCTGCGCCACCATCGACTCCCCTAAACCCTCTATATTCATCACTCCACGCGAAGCGAAGTGCCGCAACTCCTCCTCCAGCCGCGCCGGACAGCTCACATTCACGCACCGCAGATCCACTTCACCCGGCTCCCGCACCAACCCCTCACCGCACCGCGGACAAACCTCCGGAAACACAATCTCTTCCATTCCACGCGGATGTGCTTTATCCTCAACCACTTCCGTAATCTTCGGGATCACATCCCCGCCCCGTTCCACGGAAACAAAATCCCCAATCCTCACCCCCAACCGAACAATCTCATCCGGGTTATGCAGCGTGGCCCGCGAAACCGTAGTCCCACCCACAACGACCGGCGTCAACGCTGCGACGGGCGTTACCTTCCCCGTCCTACCTACCTGAAACAAAACGCCTTCCAGCTTCGTAATAGCCGCCCGGGCCGGAAACTTATAAGCAATCGCCCACCGCGGCGCCTTTCCCGTAAACCCAAGCCGCCGCTGCTGCGCCACAGAATCGACCTTAACCACAACGCCATCAATCTCATACGGCAGCCCATCGCGAATCCCTTCCGCCTTCGCAATAAACTCCATCACCTCATCGATCGACCCTACCGTCCGCGCCTCTTTATTCACCAGAAAACCCGCTCCGCGCAACGCCGCAAGTCCTTCGCTTTGTTCAGGAAGCAAGAACTCACCCTCACGTAGCAGGAAATAGGCAAAGAACTCCAGCCGCCGCTGCGCCACAATATTCGGCTCCAACGTCCGAATCGTCCCTGCCGCCGCATTCCTCGGATTCGCCGCTGCTGCCATCCCCACAGCTACGCGCTCCTCATTCATCTTCTCGAAGGCTTTCTGCGGCAGCACCACCTCGCCGCGAACCTCAAAGTCCTGCGGCAAGCCGCTTGTTTTCAGGGCTTTTGCCGAAACATGCAGCGGCACACTGCGAATCGTCCGCACATTTGAAGTCACATCCTCGCCAACCGTTCCATCGCCGCGCGTAAGGCCGCTCTTCAGCACAGCCTCGCCGCCCGAACCAGGTCCATACTGCAGCGCCAGCGAAAGCCCATCGAGCTTCAGCTCGCACACAAACCGCACTACCTCAGACGCCGCCAGCCCACCAACCACCCGCTCACTCCACGCTCGCAGCTCCGCCTCGTTATAGGCGTTATCGAGCGAAAGCATGGGCCGCGAGTGCGCGACCTTCACAAATCCATCCTTTGGCTTGCCACCCACGCGCTGTGTCGGCGAATCGGCCGTCACCAGCTCGGGGTGCGCGGCTTCGAGCGCCTTCAGCTCATTCATTCGCTGGTCATACTGAGCGTCGGTCCAGACGGGCTCATCCAGCACATAATAAAGATGTTCATGATGCCGCAGCTCTTCGCGCAACGCTTCAATCTTCTGTTCCGGGGTCGATTCGTGGGTCTTGGCAGCCATCGAACAGATTCTAAAGCCCCGCTCCCGCATCCTGAATTCCATGTTTCAAATCTCGGGTAAACTTGAACTTCAAGGAGTTTTACGCGAATGGCACACATGGTTTTCTGCACGAAATACAAAGCCGAAATGGAAGGCCTCGAAGAGCCGCCCTTCGACTCCGACTTCGGTCAGAAGATTTATAAGAACGTCTCCGCAAAGGCCTGGGGCGAGTGGGTCGAGCGCCAGAAGATGCTGCTCAACGAGTACCGCCTGCAGCCCTGGACCAAGGAAGCTCAGGAGTTCCTCGTCGAACAGATGAACGAGTTCTTCTTCGGCACTGGCGGCGAGCTGCCGAAAGAGTACGTAGCCCCAACCCATTGATGTAGACTGTTGTTACCCCAGATTGCTGGCCCTTCGGGCGCGAGCGATCTCCATAGCAACAAGTCGGGACGTGGCTCAGCCTGGTAGAGCGCACCCTTGGGGTGGGTGAGGTCGCTAGTTCGAATCTAGTCGTCCCGACCATTTTCCTTTCAGCTCCGCACAATGGTGGGTGAGGTCGCTAGTTCGAATCTAGTCGTCCCGACCATTTTCCTTTCAGCTCCGCACAATGGTGGGTGAGGTCGCTAGTTCGAATCTAGTCGTCCCGACCATTTTCCTTTCAGCTCCGCACAATGGTGGGTGAGGTCGTTAGTTCGAATCTAGTCGTCCCGACCATTTTCCTTTCAACTCCGCACAATGGTGGGTGAGGTCGTTAGTTCGAATCTAGTCGTCCCGACCATTTTCCTTTCAACTCCGCACAATGGTGGGTGAGGTCGCTAGTTCGAATCTAGTCGTCCCGACCATTTTCCTTTCAATCATTCGCTATCGGAGCCAGGCATATGTGATCGTTTGCCGCACCAGGGCGCCGTCATGCTTTGCGACAAAGCGCTCGTTCTTCATTGCCGCGAAGGCATCACTCAAGCTCTTGATGTCCTTGCCAAAGAATGGCGGCGGCTCGCCCGGAGTTTGGTCCCCCGTCACTTCGGCGGCACTTGTAACGCCTGTCGCGACGTTCCTGCGCAAAAGCCCATCCACTACCGCCGTCCATTGCGCAAACCCCACTCTCGCGGCGCTGTGGTCGAAGCCGGACAGCATCATCGCCGGTTGCGGCTTAGCGGTCTTTGTCTCTTGCTGCTTCTGAATCATCTCCGTCATCAACCCTGCATCGTCTGCCACAATGCAAATATGCCCGCTTACATAGAGCTGCAGGCCGTTCGCTTCATTCATGGCAAAGTAGGTTGTTCCGTGCGACGTTCTCTGCTGCCAACCGACGCCCAATGCGCCCACCGTCAGCTTCGCCTGCACCAGCTGCTGCAAGGCTTCCTGCAGCGCATGCACATCCCAGTCTCGCCCGCTCGATAACACTACGGCGGAGGCAAACGGAGTCCATATCCCGTCTGCCTTCCCATCCGCGCTATTGCGATCCACGGTCATCATGCCCTCAAGTGCTTCGTCCTGCAGTACTTTCGCAAGCAACGGCACGCTTCCTGGTTTCTCCACAGTCGCCACAGCCGGCTCGTCGATGCGTGTCTCAAGATTGGCCACGCTTCCAGCTTGCGGCACATCGAGAGCGGCAACCGGCGCCACAGTTGTGTCTTCATAACTCCCTACGCCACGATCCAACACCTTCGTTTGCAACGCTGCAAGTGCATCGGCAGCTGTGGGCTTCGCAGTTGCGCGATAGACAACCGTATGGACCGGCGCGAGTGCAGCCATCTGTCCCAGGTCCACATCTGTAGCGACACCTTCAGACTTCGGCAGCAACACCCGTTCCTCACGCATCCCGTCTGTGTCGCGATAAAGATCCGCAACCACAGCCTTGTACTGCTTCATCTCCGTTACATTCTGTTGAATCCAATAAGTACGGAACTGTGGCGTCTTCACAACCCGTTCCATGTTTAACACCATGCGCAGATCGCCTCCAGGTCCCGCTGCTGCTGCCTTAGCTTCCTTGTACCAAGCCTGTTGCGCTAGAGAGTCTGCCCCGGCATGGTCTTTCGCCGCCATCAGCTCCAGCGTTTGCGCCATCAGGTCTTCGCCCGTTGCCAGCACCAGCCAGTCTCCACTCTCGGCGAACACAACCGTCTTCTTTTCCCCGTCGCTGGTTCCATCTGAATCAGCCGCGGCATCATTGGAAACCGGCGCATCCCTGGATGCGTCCGCGTCACCGTCCGCAGCTCCACCGGTTTTTACGTAAAACGTTACGCCACCAACCTGACGCGTTTCAAAGCCCTTTCTACGCTGCCACAAACGACTTTGCGAAACCTGTGCCGGCGTCATGTGCGTTATATAGACAATCTGCAGACCGCCGATGTCATACCAGGCGAAGAAGCTCTGCCGCCCCGCCACCTCCTTCAACAGGTCCCCATCGACAGGCACGCCTGCGGCATCGGCAAATTCCTTCTGCGCATCCTGCAAGCGGCCAAACAAACGCGATCGAGAAAACACTGCATAGTCATCGCTCTTTATCCAAGCTGTTTTCTCCGGCGACGAAGTCCAGTCTCCCAAAAGCGTTGAGAAGTTCTCGGTCTCCAGTGAAAGCAGCGCACCCTGTGGAGCCCAAGCTGCCAAATCCACCTTTGGCGCGGACGCATCGAGAGCCGCCCAAACGACGCTCCCGGCAATGAAACACGCTGCGATCAACGCCGCCAACCATCCCATTCGCAGACGTTTCATCGCGCCCCCTTTGCGGCCAACAGTCGTGGTCTCACAGCGATACTCTGATCCGGCGTCCCATGTACTACGGGCCTGCGTGTCACATTTGTCTGTTCACGAATGAGAACACTCCGCCGGAGCGTCAACTTCTGCTGCCATGCATTGCGCTGCGTGGACTTCGGCCCCAATCGCAAAGCGTTCTTCAAATACGCCACGGCATTCGCCGTATCACCCATCTTCCAACTAACATCCGATACCTCAGCCAGCAAGCTCGCGCGCTCCGCCATGTCCTGCGTCACAGCAGCTGCGCGAACCGTAGTCTCATCCTGCCCATCTGGCTCAACCGTGTTCGCATCCTGCTGTGCGCTCGGTTCGCGCAGGCTTTCCAGGCCGCCCATCAGCGGTTTGATTGCCGCGATCGCCAGCGCATCCTTGCCCAGTGCAACTTCTGCATGGAAGATTCCTACCCGAATTGCATCCGTATCCACACCGTTCGGCTGAATCGCCAACGCTTCTCGCAGCAAGACTTCCTTCTGCTTCGCATCCACGCTCGCCGTCGCACCCAACAACCCCGCAGCAGCCATGCGAGCCTTCGCAAAATATGGTTCCCTTGCCTTATCCGCAGCGACGGTCTTCATCGCGAGAAGATCGAGTTCCCTACTCCCAAGCGAAGTCACATCGCCGCCGCGAAGATCCATCGCCGCATGCGCTCGCAGCTCATAGGGTGCTGCCGTGGAAGCACCAAGCGTCGTCAGCGAAGCCCTTGCAGCCGCAGTATCCTGCCCCGCCTTCAACTGCGCTTCTGCAAGGCGCACAGCATACTCCGCATTCCACGGCTGACCTGCGGCGAGCGTCTTCAGGAAGACAATCGCCTCGCCTGGCTGACCTGCTTTCTCCAGCAGGCCTGCGGCCAGATCATAGTTCCCATAGCGCCCAGCTCCAGAGACCTGATCGGAGGGCAGCAACGTCATGCGACGCAGAAGATCCAGCGCTCCAGGCAGATCCGCTGTCTTGATCCGCGCGTCCGCCAACGCAAGATAATCTGTCGCAGTAAGCTGATGCCGCAACATCGCCTGTTCGAACAGAAACTCCAACACTATGCGAGCGTTTGCCGCGTTGCCATCGTTGACTAGCTTATTCGCCGCCGCGCGTAGAGAGTCCGCGGCGGGCTGCATGTTCTCAGGCAATGCGTCATAAGCATCCAGCAACGCTTTCAAGCTTCCATCGCGCGCTCCCAACACCACGCGCGCGCTCACCAGCTGCGCACTCTGCCGGTTCTCCTCCGGAATTTGCGCAAGTATTGCCTTGGCCTCCGCATCCTGCTTTAACTCCACATAGAGCCCGACCAGATCGACCTGCAACTCTACAATCTTCGCTGCCGCGCGCTCACCATCGGGCGATACACCTGTAGCAGCCCGCGCCAGCTCCAATCGCTTCAAATAGAAGGCCGCGCGCTGACTGCGTGGCAACCACGAAACATGCTGCAAGTCGGCAAGGATTTGTGCCTGCTGTTTTGAAGCCGTACTCAGCTCCATCACCCATGCAGCACCCGCAGTGGCATTCCCCGCAGTATCAAACGCCGAAAGCAACAACTCATTGCTTCGGTAAGGACCATTCTTTGCTAGATAAGACTTGAACAAATCGCCCAGCGAACCTCGTACCTGCGGCAAGGAACCACACTCTTTCACATGGCGAGCCAGCAGCTCAGTGGTGGCAAAGAAGTCGCCCGGAACCACTTGCAGGTCGATCTCCTTGCGCAGGAAACCCAGCGCCGACTGCCACTCCTTGACTGCTTCATCCTGTCTTCCTGCTTTCCAAAGCAGGACGGCCATCGCATCCTGCACGCTTGCAGCCGCGGGCTGCAGTTCCAGCGCATGCCGATACTCCATCAACGCCGCATCGACCTTGCTCGCATCCGAATACGTGCGTGCCAGATCCACATAGTTATCGAATCCGGCAGCGTGCTCCAACTCCGAGGCTGCATAGTCCTCGGCATCGCCGGGACCGCCGTTCCACCGAAACACTGCATAACGCTCGCCGTAATAAAACCAGGGATCTCCCGCAAGCGCCACGGTCCGGTCCGCTGGATGACCCAGTCGGTCGCCGATTGTGCGGTCTCCCAGCGTCGTGCGGAAAGCCCCATCGGTGTCCGCTCCCGTGTCCGCGTCATAGAGGCCCGCGAGCGCGCGATACGACGAACGCCATATCGGCTCCATACCTGCACCACGCGCCGCCACAGCTTGCAGCGCGACGGGTTCTTCCGCATGGGCGAGCGCATAGTTCGTCGCTGCGTCTCCAATCTCGTTATTCTGCCCGGCAAGCTTGAATAATTGGGGTGGATCATGACGCAGCGTTAGCTGAAACAGTCGTTCCCGCAAGTCCGAGCTATGATCCGAACGCTGTAGCGCAGCCGTCACACGCAATTCATCTGTCTCATCGCCCGCATCGCGATACGCCGTGGCGGCTTGCCGTTCTACTAAGCCACGTCCCACCTTCGGCGAAAGGACGGTGGCATAGGACTCCATCGCGTGTGCTATCTCCGCGAATAACATCCGGCTGCGCTCAAGGCTGACCCACCGATTGAACTCTGGAGCGATCTTGTCTCTCGACTGCATCCACCGGTCACGCAGCCATGCGGCTTCTACGTCCTTCAAGCCAGCGAGTCCCGCAACGCGCGCCAGGTCCGTATTTGGATGCTCTCTTTGCAACAATGCTGCAAACTGCGACTTCTCTTCCGGCGTGTCATACTTCGCCACAACGACGGCCATCGCATTCATGGCTCGGTCATAGCTTTCATGCGAGGTTGCGGTGCGCTGGTCTACGAGTTTCCGACGCCACTCCGCATCGGTCACGCTCGCGAGCCCCTTCTTCTCCACTTGCTCCGCAAGAACACTCGGCGCGTTCGCAGAAACCGCGGTCGCGTCGAGTGCCTTATCCAATACTACTAATGCCGTTTCGGTCTGCCGCAGTCGCGTCATGATCTCTATGTACGTCACAGCACCGTCAGCGTTCGCTACCAACAAGTCGTTGCCAGCAAGCTTCAATCCCTGCTCCGCAAACCCTCGGGCTTCCACCAGCATGTCCCACTGTTTCAATTGCTCCGCCACCTTGAAGTCATCCGCCGCCGTTGCAGGATGTCCCGTGATCCACGCCTTCTGTAAAGCTTCAACTGCATCCTCTTTGCGGCCTTGCTGCGCACGAACCTGGGCCATGGCCACCATCCACTGCGGATCCTTGTAGCTCAAAACGTACAGACGCTCATCGTCCGCGCAGGCATCCTCCAACCGCCCCAGCCGCAGCTCGAGATCGGCCTTCGCTGCAAACCACTCCTGCTTGTCCCCGCGAATACTCACCGCATGGGCCCATGCATCGATTGCCGCCGGATAGTCCTCGAAGATCGTTTCCATCTCGGCCAGCATCGCCCCAAAGCGCGAGTCTTTGGGGGACGCAGCGACCGTTCGCTGTACAAAGCCCACCAGCACGTCCTTCTGCTGCCAGCGTAACGCATACAGGCTTGCTTCCTGCGTCAGGCCTTCGTCTTCCGGATACGCACTCAACATCGCAATGTATTGCTGCGTAGCGCCGTTGTAGTCCTTCATCCGTGTCAGCGCCGGAATTAGACCGCGGCGCAGTACCAGCGTTGTCTGTTTCTTCGCATCGGCTGTCATCGTGGCTGTCTTGATAGCCGTCAGTTTGTCGCTATAGAAATCGCGCAGCCCAGCATCGTCACCGGACCGCGCATAACTATCCGCGACAAGTGCAATCACCTGTGGATCGTAAGGATCACCCTCAAGCAGCGGCGCTGCAATCTCCCGAGCCTGCGCATACTCGCCCGCTTCGTTCGCCTTACCCGCGGCCTCAAGCGCGAACTGCCGGGCAAGATCGGCACGCGCTCCTTTGCCTGCTTCCATCAACACAGCGATCGCCTGCTTGCGCGCACCAGTGCGCCAGTCGAAGTCCACGGTCGCCCGCACTACACCCAGGATCTTCGGGTTGGCGGTATATACGACCGCCATCACCCGCGCGGCTTCCTGCACATCCTTGCGTCCTTCTTCACTTCGGGCAAGGGTGTACTGCAACTCGATCTTCTGCACAGGATCGACAGCGAGCGTCGTCTCTTTTTCCAGCGCCTTCTCATACACCGTTGTGAGCTCTTTGCCTTTCGCGCGGTCCGCAATCGTCGCCACTTCATCCAGCGTCGTCGCACGGCTTAGCTCTGCTTCCAGCAATGGGCCGACCGCTGCATCTTTACCTTGTGCATGCAGCAGGTCTTCGCGAAGCATCATTGCCGCGTCGCTGTCTCCCGCGCCCGCAGCCGCTTCATCCACTAACGCCGAGTAGTCCTTTCTATCTGCAAGCACCAACAATCGTTCGCGCGCATCGCCGTTGCCTGCAATCGCCGCGGCTGTGTACTCCTGCACGGCACACCGACTGTCGCGCTTGCCTTCACACACAGCGCCCGCCTCGTAGCCAAATAGCGTGGCATCGCCAAACTTTGCACGCGCGGCATGTATCTCCTCCAGAGCCTTGTCGAATTCAAAGTAATCCCAGAAGATCGTTGCCGCCTGCAGATAGCCATCCTTCGATCCAGGCATTACCTCGTGCATGCGGCGCCAATAAGGCTCCGCAGCGACGAGGTCTTCATGTCCCGCGGTCCCTGCCGCACCGGCATCTGCATAGATATCGCCCATCGTGGCGAGCCTGTTCAAGTCTCCTGGATTGGAAGCGAGAAGGTTTTTCTCTACTGCAATCGCCTTCGCCGTCTGCGCGCCATCGTAGTATGCCAGCGAACGAAATACGCTCGCTGCACTCTCGCCAAGCGCAACATCTGCTGGGTACATCTCCGCGAGCACACCCAGCGGTGCTGCACTCTCTTCGTAGTGGCTACGCCACATCTCCGCCGCGGCTAGCTCGCGCCCTGCTGCCGGATTTTTCTGTGCATCCACTCCTTGCAACTGCTGCAGCTCGGCAGCCAGTGCGTCCGTGCGGCTCAGCGTCGCGGAGAACTCCGTTTGCAGATCGTCCGCCTCCCACCAGTGCGCCCGCAGCAATGCCAGCTTCGCGGCATCATCTCGCGTCGGCTTCACTTCATATAGTTCCAGCAGATTGCGTAGGAAGACAAGGTCATGCGGAAACCGCTGCGCCGCGTAAAGATTCAACTGCAAGGCCATCTGCGGGCCCACGCCACCGGCACTGCGGAAGTAATCCTCGAGTTCCGTTCCTTCGAAGGTCTTTGTCACTTGACGGGTCAGGTCGGCGTACGCATCACTGCGCTTTTGCCGCAGATAGAACCGCGCTAGTTTGTCGTACCAGCCTTTGTCTGCAAAGCGAGCCATCGCAGCCTTGTAAACTTCTTCCTGCTGCGCATCCAGCTTGTTCTGCCCCAGAAACTGTGCCAACCGCTCGTACAGAAGCGGATCGTCTGGATTTCTATCCAACTCCTTGCGCAGCACTGCAAGCGCCGCCTGCATCTGTCCGGTCATCACCAGCCTGCCAAGATAACGTTCCAGCACCTGGCTATACTCCTGAGCGCCGTCTACATGGACCACGCTCGGCGTCGCTTTCACGGCGAATGCGTCGCTATTGGTCGGAACGGCCTCCGCATCGGACTGATCCTCTGCGCCGGGCGCGGTCACCACATCGTCCGGAACCGTAATAACGGCGTCAGCCTTCGACGCAGCCGCAGCCGTCAACGGCATCCCCGCAGTCTTCGCTCCCAGTTCCGTCAGCATGCGGTCGTACAAAGCGAGTTCATCCTTCGCATTGTTCTCGCGTGCATAAGCATCCGCCATCTGCATCGCCACCGCTACGCGGTCCTCTCCGTTTGGGAACTGCTGCAGATACGTCTCGCCCGCCTGCACGACCTGCGCGTTCTCGCCATACTCCGCGTATACCGCGATCAACCGTGCATGCAGTGGCGCTCTGGCCTCGGCCTGCGGAAACTTCGTATCCAGCATTTGCAGCAACTCGGCTGCCTTTGCGCGATGGAAGTATGGCTGCGCCTTCACCTCTTCATTGTGAAGCTCCGATGCCGCCGAGCTAGAGTTCAACCACAGCGACAACACCCCATTCCAATAGCCTGGCCCCTGGTCCATCGTTGCGATGTCGCTGTACATCGAAAGATTGTGCGCGCCCAGCGCCAACGACTGGTCGGGAGCTTTCAACAAAATCTCCACCATTGCAGCGAGACCAGCCTCCTGCGCATCGCGTCCATTTACCATAGCTGTACCTGGAAGGCTGTACAGCGCGAAGGCGTAGCGCGCGGCCTCAGGCCATGTGCCGCTGCGCTCCATCAGCATCATCAGTGTGTACAACTCCTGCGCGCTCCATGGCGACTTCCTGCTATCCCTGCTTAACCGAAATTGGTCGACCGCAACCTGCGCCGCATCACCGCGTCCCGCATGCCTTTGATAGAAGTACAAGCGGCACAGCGCGTCGAAGTCGTCGGGATTTTTCTCCAGCCGTGCTTTCGTCGCACCTACGAAGGCGCGTTGCTCATGCGTCTCTGCCAGCAGACCGTAATAGCTGTCTAGCAACTCCTGCGGCCATAACGGCTGAAAACTCGCATCGTAAATCGCCAGCGCCTTCGCCTTGCTCCCACGCCGCAACTCCACAAGCGCCGCTGCCTTCACAGGGAAAACTGCATCTATCGGAAACGCAGTCTTATAGCGCGTGATCAATGCCGCAGCAGCGTCATACTGCTTGGTTTCCATCAACCAGTTGAAGTAACGCGCGTAAATCGCGGGCTCCTTTGGATAGCGCGTGATCCAAGCCTCATAGGCTTGCTGCGAGACTCCTGCGGCCATCGCATCCTCGTTCGCTACCTTAACTACGCGAGAGAACGCATCCCAACTCCGTTGCTTATCCGCCGCAATAAATGCTTCATCCTTGGCGGACGGCGCGGCGCCCACCTCCATCAACGTCCGAACTTCCTCGGCTCCTTGCAGACGCCGATGATAGAACTCTGCAAGCTTAAGCTTCGCCGCAACCGGCTCCTTGGCGTGCGCGACATAGGCCTTCCAGTCCGCTTCCGAAGCTGTAAAGTCGAGCGCACTCTCATCCTCCTGCGCCTTCAACCGGTAAAGCTCCGCCTGCGCTGCGTCCTGTGCGAGCAACTTTAGGAGCTCAACCTGAGCCTCTTTCGGCGGACGCGGATACAGTGCCTTCGTTCCAGGAAGTTCCATCACACGAAATAACGCCGCTTCGATGCTGCTCGCGCCCACGACATGCTGGAGAAACTCCGGCAGCTCCGCTCGCGCACCTATGCCCGCGCAAAGTAATGCAGCCGCCGCCAACGACAGCCGGGGAGAAACACGCAAACGCCTCCGCACATCGTCACGGAACCACATCCACTTGCACCTCCTCGCTGCCCATGTTGTGAGCGATGTCTTCTGCCGTCACCGAAAGCGCATAGCGCCCAATCGGCATATCCGCCGGAACCTGCAGCACGCCCGTATTCGCACCCGCGGCGCTATTCCAGCGCAGGGTTACCGGCATTGAATCAAACCCCGCGCCGCTAAGCCTCGCGAGCAGCGTCCGCGTACTCTGGCTCGCCGTCGCCTTGATCGTCAAGGCCGCACCACGATGCAACTCCTTGTTCCCCAGCAATACCTTCACGGCAGGCGGCGTGCTCGCGATCACAAACGTCTTCTCCTCGCGATAGGTGTTGCCTTTCACGTCGCGAAGGATCAGCCGCACGCTGTATGTTCCATCCTTCATCTCCGGCGGAGCAAGGAAGCGTGTCTCCCACATGCGTCCGCCTTCACTGCCCTGCGTATCTTCATCCGGCAGATGGCGCAGCGGCTTCGTCAGCCCAAATGGAAACAGCGCAATCACGCTGTCAATCGCATCGTCCGTGCGAACCCGAAGCACCGGATCGCCCGGCCGGATCACGCGCGGCCGCAGCAGCGATCGAGGCACAGCCAGAAAAGATGTGTACGGCGTCACAAACTTGTACTTTCTCGATAGTCGAATCACTTCATCGACCGCGGCGCGTGTCTCACCATCGGCAGCAATCTGTTCCAGCAGCGCATGCACCCGGGCCTGTGCCCACAGTCGCGGTAGCTGCGTATGCTCCTCGGCCACTTCCGGCAACGTGGCCGTCGCCCTCACCGCGAATGGTTCACCATCGCGCCGACCGCTAGCGGTGAAAGGAGCATCCTTCACCGGCTTGTCATAGGTTCCTACCCATGTCGCCAGCGACCGCGTAAATATGCTCTCGTCCAGCGGATAGACCATCTGCGACGCATCCGCCCGCAATCCTAGCCCCGCCACGGGGCTGCGCGTCAGCTTGCTGAGAAACGCTTCCAGCTTATAGTCCACCGGTTCGGTCGAAAGCACATGCTCCATCACGCCGTCGTTGCGAGCCAGCAGCGTCAGCAGGTCGACGTTCGCGTCGTCGCCCACTGCAAAGATGTCCGTCTTCGGTTTATGCGCTGAGTTCTTCCACGTCTTCGCGTACGCAGCCGCGATCTTCTGCGGCAGAACGCTCGCGCCACGGTCTGACCCACCATCGGTCAGCACCACCAGCACCGAGCCCTCTGCATCGCACTGCGCCAACCCCGCAGTCAACGCCTTGCCTAAATCCGTCCCTCCACGCAGCCGACTCGACCGCACCATCTCTCGGGCCGCGCTGACTGCAGCCGCATCCGCCGTCGCAGGCGCAGGCTTCCACGGCGTTACGTCCTGGTTGAACAAGATGACGTTGAACCGGTCCACCGGTCGCAGCTTGTTCAGAACGCCTTCAAGCGCCGCATAGCTCCGCTCCAGCTTCTCCCACTGCATCGAAAGCGAGTTATCAAAGAGCACTATGACGGTCCGCGGAGGGCCACCATCCCCCGCCGCAGCGGCGGGCTTGCCCTCACCCACCAGCATGTCGGCCTCAAAGAACCCTGGCTCGGGCGTTGTCGCTTTTACAGGCTGCTTCTCATCGGCTTGCGGCAGCGCTATATGCTGGCTGCGATACGCAATCACATCCAGCGTATCCGCCTCCGCGGCGCTGACCTTCCAGCGCGCGACGAAGTCTTCATCCAGCGAAACGTTGTCCGCTTCAAAGCTTCCCACGCCGTGGTGCGTATTCGCCTCCGTCATTTTCAGCGGAAATAGCTTCGACACAAGCTCAAAGTCCTGCACCGCATGCGCCGACTTCACCTCAAACCGCAGCGAGAAGTGCTTCGCCTTTTGCTTCTGATAGGCATCCGGCTTCAGCGGCAGCAGGAAGATCTGCTTCCAGTCGTTCACCGTTAACCGCTGGTGATACTCCAGCTCCAGCCGCTTGGTCCCGTACGCCGGGATCGGAACGATCTTCGCGGTGAATAGAGACGTCGTCGTCGGCTCATCGGTCCGCTCGCCCATCTCCAGCAGGCCAGGGTCGATCGCCTGTTGCCTCGCCTGGTCGTACACTTCTTCGGCCCGCTTGCGTTCCAACACCACTGCCGGAATTCGCACCGCCCCGTCCCAGACCGCAAAGTCGCTCACGGTCGAGCCGTCCGGCAGGGCAAACTGATACGTTCCTTCCTGCACGCCCGCCTTATGGCTCGCAAAGATCTGCACGATCCTCACCCGCGCATCGCCGTTGTCGATCAGCACATCCACTCGCATCTCTTCGAGCGACAACACCGCCGCATCCGGCCCCTGCGCGCCGCCCGGGATCAACACACCGGCATCCGCGTGCGCATATTTGCCGACCGCACAAGCCAGCCCCAGCAGCAGCACCCCCTGCATTGCGCTCCGCCGCATCATTGGCCCAGGCTCCCCTCGGCGATCTTCACCAGCCCATTTTCCGTTCCCACATAGACCACACCATCGCGTTCCGCCAGCGCTGTCACGTTCTTGGAAGGCAGCCCACGCTGAACATCACCCCACTTGCCCGTGGAAAGCGTTTCAACCCACAACCCGTCGTTCAGCGATCCCACCAGCAAGTGCGTCCGCGTGCGCAGCATCGCATTCGGATTCACCACAAACCCCGGCGTCAGCGCCCGCACCGTGCCGTCATGGCTCACCTGCATCACACCCGCTCCGTACGTCCCCACATCCCAACCGTTATTTCCATCCAACACAATCGCCGTCACCCAGTTGTGCTTCAATCCGGAATTCGCCGCAGTCAAATTTCGCTGCACGGACTCATGCTGCAGCACGCTCAAACCGCCCAGCGTTCCGGCTAGCGTCTCGCCGTCAGGCTGAATACCCAGCGCGTACACATGGTTGTTCACCAGACCTTCAAACGCATACAAGCTCTGCGGAGCTTCACCCGTATCCACAAACGTCAGCCCCGCCGGCGTCGCCAGCGTCATCCCATTTGTTCGAAACGCTACATCCGTGACATGATCCGCAATCAGCCCTTCGCGATGCGTCATCACCTGCCGCGGCTTTCCATCGCGGTCAAACAGCACCAGCCCATTCGCCGTGGCGACGGCCATCGTCTGCCGCACTGGATCGAGCGCAATCCGGTTGACACAGAACACATGCCCATCCTCCACATGCTGCGTGCGGTCACCGCTGACGATGTCCAGCCCGCGGTCGAAGTACCCCACCCACAGCCGGCCATCCGCATCGAACCCCAGTGCGCTCACGTTGCCATCCGTCAGCGCCGCAGGTTCCGGCTTGATCACGTCCAACCAACCGCCATCGGCCTCGCGCCGCTGTACGCGGTCTCGCAACACCGCATATACGTTACCGCCGTCACCCGCTACAAACGATTGAACGGCTTCCATCACCGTTCCAGCAGTACTCACCCGTGGCCGGGCATCGAGTGCCACCGTGCGAAGCCCCTCATCCATCGTCGCCACGGTTAGCTGATGTTGCTCCGGCAGCAGCCCCTGCGCGAACAAGTCCTTGCCGACCACCCGCTGCGGCCTGCCATCCACAAACTCCTCCACTCCTACTGGAGTTCCCACAAACACCGTGTTCCCCCACACGGCAATCGACGCCACCTGCGCATCAGGCATTCCGTCGTCCACGCCAAAGTGCTCCGAGGTGCCCGCATTCCAATGCATTACACCGGCATCCCGCGTCCCCACCCAGAAACCGCCAGCGTCCACAGCCAGCGCCGTCACCTGCAGTTTTGCCAACCCCGGCTGAAACACCGAAAGTCGCTGTCCATCCCAAACCAGCAACCCACGCGTGCGCGTGCCGATCAGCAAATCCCCGGTCGCCAAGGGCAGCACGGTCGTCACCTCGCGCGCCGCTTCCTCCGCCGGACGCAACTGCAGCAGCCCGCCATCGGCATCCAGAAGAAGAACGCCTTCACCCTCCGTAGCCATCATTAGTTCCGGAGCACTCGACCCACGCAGCCGTCCCACAGCCATCTGCCCCAACGGAGCCGCCGGCAGATCAGTCCCTACGCGCCAGCTTTTCTGCAGCGTTCCATCGGCCGAGTATGCGAACAGTCCCGCGGGCCCGCTCAGGTAGAGCTGTCCCTTGAAAAATGCCGCATCGCGAAACGTAGCCGGAGACGACACTGCTTGGAACCCCGCATTTTGCGCGCTCCCCAGCCTACGAACCTCGAACGCGACGTCGCCTTCGTGCTGCACGCTCGCCGTTGTCCGCTCCAGCGTGTGCCGAACGCGCACCACAACCACAGCCAACGTCCCCATAAGTACCATCACGGGGAGCGCCAGAAGCGGCCAAGTTCGCCTGAATCGCATGGGAGACGAGTTCCATCTCCCGGCATCCGTCAGGAGAGTGAAGAGAGCGTATCACGACTTTCATCGGTGCGAAATTCAAGCCGGCAAAAACTCTTTCATGTACCTCGATTCGTTATCAAATCGTCTCGAGACTTCACGCTCAACCATCCCCTGATAACAAGCTACTTTCCATCAGCGAAACGAATCTTCTCTGGTTCCCTGTTCTTAAAAGAGCATCTTTACCCAGTTGTCATCCATTAGTGTCAAAGTCGAGACTTCCCGGGCTGACTCAAAAAGACATCTATCCCGTGCCCTGTAAGCAAAGGACGCCATGCGTAGACACTTGTCTGTACCGCTGAACACCCTTGCGTTGCTTCCCACTCTGTGGCTTGCGTTCTCTTTCCAGGCGTCTGCGCAAACAGCACAACCTATCACCTCCTTACCAAAGCCGGCGGGCGACACAACAACAACCGCGCCCGCCTACAACCCACCCGCGCAGGACGAGGGCCCCACCGCTGCCCGCCCCATCACCTCGTTGCCCAAACCGCCCCAGCCGGTCGACACCACAAGCGCCGCGCCCGCAACTGCGCCGGGGGTCTCAACCTCTACAACGCCCCCTCCCGTAGCTATTGAAACCGCGCCGCCCGCTTCGAGCGCCCCAGTTGTAAGTACTCAGCCAGTCCCCGAGCCACCACCCCCACCACTGCAGTCATCCATTCCAACAGCGGAAGCTCCAAAGCTCGTCCGCCCCAAGCCCATCCGCCCGTTCTCCACCGCCGCGCTCGCCGTCAACTTCGGCTCCGGCGGCATCGGCGCCGAGCTCGCAACCCCGTTGGCGCAGCATTTCAATCTTCGCGTCAGCGGCAGCTTCTTCTCTTACAGCGCCAGCTTCAACAGCGACGGTATCGTCATCGACGGCGACCTCAAGTTCCGTTCCGGCCGCGCCAGCCTCGACTATTACCCTTTTCACGGCGGCTTTCGCATCAGCCCCGGCGTCACCTTCTACAACGGCAACAACCTCAACGCCACTACGCTCGTCCCCGGCGGCCAGTCGTTCTCTCTCGGCGACACCAACTACTACTCCTCCACCACCGACCCCGTCCACGGCACGGCTTCCTTCTACCTGGGCAAGCACGTTGCGCCGAGCCTTACGGTCGGCTTTGGCAACATGATTCCCCGCAGCGGACGCCACGTCAGCTTCCCGTTTGAAATCGGCTTCCAGTACATCGATGCGCCCACGATCACCCTTAACTTAGAAGGGACGGCCTGCGTGTATCTGAATATTCCCCAAAGTTGCGCGCCCGTTCAGAGCGACCCCCAGACCCAGGCCAATCTCCAGCAACAGGAGGCCGACATCAACTCCGACATCAAGCCCCTGCGCTTCTACCCCATCCTCTCCCAGGGCGTCAGCGTAAGATTCTGAGTCATCGCCCGTCTCGTACCTGTAAAATCGGGCGAACTCCACATGCTGCCTTCGCTTCGAGAACGGTCTTTCACGGGCAGGTCTCACCGCATCGCTTTGGCGATCGCGGCCTGCACCCTGCTGCCCCTTTCAGCCGCCACCCCCTCGACGCAAAAACCCGAGTCCAAGCCTGACATCCTCCAGTCGCCCTACGGCACCACGGAGGTCGGCGTGCTGGATGGCGCGTCCTACCGCATCGACATCCCCAGCGACTGGAACCACTCGCTGATCGTTTACTACCATGGCTACGCCATGCACGGCGTCACGTTCCACATCGCCGAACGGCTCGATCCCCAGGAGATGCCGCTCTTCCAGCGTCACTACGCCATCGCCCAGAGCGCTTACTCGCAGGCCGGCTGGGCGCTCCCGCAGGCCTACCCGGAAACCGAAGCACTGCGGCGCTACTTCGTCCACACCTATGGCGTCCCGCATGAAACCTATGTCGCCGGTGCTTCCATGGGCGGCGCGCTTACCATGGTCACCCTGGAACTCAACCCCAAGCCCTACATCGGGGGGCTAGACATGTGCGGCGCTGTTGGCCCCACCTTCGAGTCCTTCGAGCGCCGCTTCGCCCTGCGCGCCGCCTTCGACTTCTACTTTCCCAGTGTCATGCCGCCGCTCGTGCCCCCACCGCCCGACTACGACGATACGCCCGCCGTCCGCGAGAAGATCGCCGACGCCCTCCGCGCCAACCCGACGGCCGCCGCGTCCATGCGGTCCCTGATGGGCCTCCACACCGACGCCAACGTCGCCAGCGATATTGCCTATTACACCTTTGTGATCAACGATATGCAACGCCGCGCCGGCGGCAACCCGTTTGATAACCGCAATTACCTCTACACGGGCACCAATCCCACGTTGTCCACCGGCGATTACGCCCTGAATGACGGCGTCCGCCGCTACGCCGCCGCCCCCCGCGCCCGCGACTACCTCTTTGAGCACTACACACCCAACGGCCACCTCACCAAGCCCATGCTCGCCGTCCATACCCTCTATGACCCGACCATTCCGGCCACTTCGCTCTCCCTCTACGACCACATCGTGCAGGGCGCGGGCTTTGGCGAAAATCTGGTCCAGAAGTACGTCCACCGCGAAGGTCACTGCGCCATCACGCCCGACGAAATCGGCCACGCCTTCGATGAGCTCGTCGAATGGACCCACCACGGCCCTCGTCCCACACCCGGGTTCCTCCGCTAATCGCCGCTGCCTGAGTGCCTCCGGAGCCAATAGCTCTCGATATCCCCATAAAACCCAGCAAACACCGCCAACGTATAATGACCTATGGTTACTGCGCGGCCGGACACGCCCGATTCTGGCGCACCGGCAGTCGTCTCAGAGCACCCGAGCGCGCCACCCCCAAACGAAAACGGCCTGAAGCACGAAGCACCGCTTCCCTCCGCTTCGTTAGACCTTTCCCTGCCTGTAGCTCCCCTGGAAAACTCCGCGGAAATCGAAGCCAAGTTCGACCGCATGCTTGCCGTCGTCCACGCCAACCGGCCCAACGACGACCTGAACCTCATCCGCTGGGCCTGGATCTTCTGCGTGCAGCACCACGCCGGCCAGAAGCGAGCCTCCGGCGAACCTTACATTATCCATCCGCTCGAAGTCGCGCAGGTCCTCGCTGAGTGGAAGATGGACTCCACCGCCATCGCCGCCGGGCTCCTGCACGACGCCGTCGAAGATACCGACGTCACCCCGCAGGACATCGCCAAACGCTTCGGCGACCAGGTCGCGCACATCGTCGAAGGCGTCACCAAGCTCGACAAGATCAAGTTCGCCAACCGCGAAGATCACCAGGCCGAAAACATCCGCAAGATGCTGCTCGCCATGGTTACCGACGTCCGTGTCGTCATCATCAAGCTCGCTGACCGGCTGCACAACATGCGCACTCTCGAGCACCTGAAGCCAGAGAAACAGCAACGCATCGCCCGCGAAACCCTCGAAGTCTACGCCCCGCTGGCGCACCGCCTCGGCATGGGCAAACTGCGCGGCGAGCTTGAAGACCTTGCCTTCCGCTACACAGATCCTTTTCAGTACACGCAGCTCACCAGCGAAGTCGATTCGTTGCGCGGCGAGGGCGAAGCGTTCCTGACTCGCATCGTCAGCACGATTGAAACGAAGCTTAAGGAAGCAGGCATCAGCGCCCGCGTGGAGTCGCGCATCAAGCGTCTCTTCTCCATCCAGCAGAAGCTGCAGGCCCACTCTATTCCGGTTGACCAGGTGTACGACCTCTTTGCGATTCGTGTGATCACCAAGACCGAGCAGGACTGTTACGCCGTCCTTGGCCTGCTGCACAGCGCCTGGCGTCCCGTTCCTGGGCGCTTCAAAGACTTCATCGCCATGCCCCGGCCTAACATGTATCAGTCGCTGCACACGACGCTGATCGCCGAGGGAGCGCATCAGTTTGAAGTGCAGATCCGCACCGAAGATATGCACGAAGTCGCCGAGGAGGGTATCGCCGCGCACTGGAAGTACAAGGCCAGCGATAACGTCTCCGCCGCCGACGAACAGCGCCTCGCCTGGGTGCGCCAGCTGATGGAGTGGCAGCGTGAGATGTCCGACCCCAACGAGTTCATGTCGACGCTCCGCATCGACCTGTACCCGGCCGAGGTCTACACCTTCACCCCCAAGGGCAAAGTCATCGTCCTGCCCAAAGAAGGCACACCGATTGACTTCGCTTACGCCATTCACACGGATGTAGGCAATATGACCACAGGTGCCAAGGTCAATGGCCGCATCGTTCCCTTGCGCCATAAGCTGCGCAACGGCGACATCGTTGAGATCACCACGCAGACCGGGCACAATCCTTCCCGCGATTGGCTATCGTTTGCTAAGAGCTCGCGTGCGCGCAACAAGATCAAGCATTGGCTGAACGAAAACCAGCGCACACGCGCTATCGAGATTGGCAAGAAGCTGCTCGACCGCGAAGCCCGCAAGTACAAGGTCACGCTTTCGAAGTACGCAACCGCCGACTTCGACCGGATCGCCAATGATTACGGCCTCGGTAACGAGCAGGACCTTCTGGCCGGCATCGGGTTTGGGAAGTACTCCACGCGGCAGGTGCTCAACAAGCTCGAGCCTGGCAGCACGATGGCCATCGAGAACCCGACGGCTGAACCGGGTACCGTTGGCAATACGCTCTCCCATATGTCGGACGCCGTCAAGCGCGTCTTCTTCGGCAAGGGATCGGACTCGCTACAGGTTGAGGGGCAGGATGATCTGCTCGTCTATCGCGCGCGATGTTGCAACCCGATCCGCGGCGAAGAGATCATCGGCTATGTCACCCGCGGCAAGGGCGTTGCGGTCCATGCGCGAAGCTGTCCTAACGTCCAGAACCTGCTCTACGAAGCCGACCGCCGCATCGACGTCGAGTGGGGCGATCCTAACCGCGGTTCCACTACTCCGAGCGCGCCGAACACTCCGAAGCCGACTACCTACCCGGTAAAGCTGACTATCGTCTGCGACGACCGTTCGGGCCTACTCAAAGAGTTCACCGCCATCATTTCGGAAGACGGCACCAACATCCGCTCGCTCGACACCAAGCCCGCCGTAGATGGCATCGTGAATGTGGACTTCGTCATCGAGACGGTTGATCTGCGACACCTCACGAAGCTGTCGCAGAACCTGCGCAAAGTGCCTGGCGTCCGCGACGTTCAGCGCATCCAGAAGATCTAATGCAGCATCTCTGGTAGATTTTGCGGTGCCCGCAACGACCATGATGATTACCCGCAGTGTTCACACTGCTTCCGACAACATGCCCACGAATTCGCGGGCATGTCAATTACTTCTTTGTGGATAGTCCCGGGTCAACCGAAGCACCAACGGCTTTCGCCGATGTCGATACTGGTGCAACTCCATACTGAGATTGCCAGCTATCCACATCCGCTCGCGCACTCTTTAGTGCAACGCCTAACCAACCTTTTTCAAGCGGCTCCTGAATTGGTGTCATATAAAATTCCCTTCGTTTTCATGTCAGACTCAAACTGTGCAAGCACCTCTTGTTCAGCCGCCTTGATAGCGAACTGCGAGTAGAAGACATGCAGACAAGGAACCGCACGAGATGCGTTCCATACCTTTAGCGTGCCATGTTTATCCTTCCGTGCGTTCTTCGTCAATTGAAAAAGATGTTGATAAACCGTCGGAGATACTCCCGTGAATGGAGTAAATTCCACTTTCCCATCATCCGGTCCATCCTGATCGACGGATATTGAGTCTTTGTACAACTCAGAAACGAGGCTTTTGGGATACGGCTCTATGTAAACCACCCTCCTCACCCCAGCCGCAACGATGTGTCGCGCACACTCATGACACGGAAACGTCGTAACAAGCAAACTGCAATCGATTGGTGACTCTTTAGCCGCTAAAAGTGCCGCAGCTTCGGCATGCACCGCCCGAATGAAATCAATCGTGTCAAATAACTGGGCCGAACGTAGAGATTTGTACGACTCAGATTCTTCATCCAGCAACTTTGAAGGGTCATTGAACACGTCTTTCAAAATCCCCAACTTATTTAGCCGACCAAGAACATCCGCCAAAAGGTTGCGGCGCATCTTGTCACTGAGATCGAAGCGGTCGTACATGAAATCACGCCCGTCCTTCCCATCCGCCTCCCAATACTGTCCACCTCCAGGCTTTGCAACCTCATTTGTACCAACTGACAGTAGGCTCCCAAATTCATCCATAAGAGCGGCCCCCACCTGACGGGCGGGAGAAGCAGATCTCAGGCTCGCAAGATATGCAAACGCCATTCCTTGCTCATCTTTAGAAGGGGTTCTCCATGGGTCTCCGAATATGAGGGCTATGAATCTTTCGATTGCGTCTCGTGCCTCGATATTGTGTGAGGAATTTACAAAGAGATCACTCAAAGGATATGCTTTGCGAACATCCTGACCAAAATCGCCTGCCTCGTCTTCATCTCTAAATACCAACGTCTCTGCGGAGGGACGATGCTCGGCATAGCGGTTGTGGTGTTCGCGCTCTGCCAACTGCATCGCAAGCCGCTCCACCCGAGAAGCTCTCGGCGCATAAGCAGATACAAGAAATGCGGAAGGGCCGTAGACAGACCTTATGAGCTTTATCTCTTCAGCACGCTTTAGCGAATGCAAGATGTAAGCCCGCTTCAAACTTGGTTTCGCAGCAAGTCGATTTTTCTCTCTATGCTGCCCGATTGCGGCAATTGCAAGTCCGGCTACTGCGTCCGCTCTTCCGAGACGTTCGCGAAAATCATTTCCCGCAGTCATAGCTAGAGAGTAGTAATTTTTATCGTCTCTATCTGGGAAGGTTGATGAGGGATCCGATTCAGAAGCATCCCTAAGCAAGTCACTTAGGCGGATGACAACCGCCTCGTATCCTACTGATTGCAATTGATGTACCAGACAAGTTTGGATACTTTCCAGATCCGTTCCAATGGCTCCGATAAGACCGAATACCAACTCAGGACATGTATTCATTGCTTGGACTCTAGGCGCTACACCAACGGGAAGCAAATTGTTTATACAGCCGAACAATAGAGGTTACTGGATATATATTCGTCTATTCTTCGCCTCGCGTCAAGCTACTTATTACATCTGCCTAGTCCAGCAACTCCATCCGCTTCGCCACTGACGTCAAAATCTCTAACGACTTATCCATCATCCCGCGCGTGTGCTCGCTGGTCATGATGCAACGAATGCGCGCTTTCCCTTCGGGCACCGTTGGGAAAGCAATGCCCGTTGCCATCAGGCCTTCGGCGAACAGCGCGCGGCTGAAGTCCATCGTCTTGCGGCCATCGCCGAGGATGATCGGTGTGATGGGAGTCTCGCTCTTCGGCGTAGTCTTGCCGCCGATATCGAAGCCTACAGATGCAAGCTGCTCCTGGAAGTAACGAGTGTTCGACCAAAGACGTTCAATCCGTTCCGGTTCGCTTTCCAACAGGTCGAACGCAGCCATGCAGCTCGCGGCAACCGAAGGTGGATGCGACGTGGAGAACAAGAACGGGCGTGCGCGATGGTAGAGATAATCAATTAGATCGCGGCTTCCGCAGACGTAACCGCCGAGCGATCCGATTGCCTTCGACAGCGTTCCCACCTGCACATCCACCTTTGACGTGCAGCCGAAGTGGTCCACACTTCCCCGGCCGTTGCGTCCGAGAACGCCGCTGGCATGCGCATCATCGACCATCATGATGGCGCCATACTTTTCGCACAGTGCAGCCAATTCGCTGACAGGGCCGACGTCTCCGTCCATCGAAAACACGCCGTCGGTGATGACCAGCTTTCGTCCCGGCTCGTTCTGAACTTCCTTCAGCAACTCCTCCGCATGGGCAACATCCTTATGCCGAAAGACCTTGATCTTCGCGCGCGACAAACGAGCGCCATCAATGATCGATGCATGATTCAGCTCATCGCTGAGGATAAAGTCTTCCTTACCGAGGATCGAGGAGACCGTTCCTGCGTTGGCTGCAAAGCCTGACTGGAACACCACGCAGGCCTCGACGCCTTTAAACGCGGCGATCTTCTCTTCGAGCTCCATGTGAATGCGCATCGTTCCCGCAATCGTCCGCACGGCGCCGGAACCCACGCCATACTTCTCGGTTGCGTCGATTGCGGCTTCACGTAGCTTCGGGTGATTGCACAGGCCAAGATAGTTATTCGAGGCGAGGTTGATCACCTCGCGGCCATCATAGTGACAGACTGCGGCCTGTTCGTCGTCGAGCACGCGCAGCTTGAAGTAGGTTCCGCGTTCGCGCAGGTCATTGAGCGCGGCGCTCAGATGCGCCAGTTGCGGACGGGTTGTCTCGTTTTTGCTCTCAATCGTTTCCATCATCTTGTTCTCGATATTAAACCTTTCGAGCAGGCAGCGATACCGCAAGGCTCGGGCATCACACCTCAAGTATCAGGAATAAGTAATGGGCTCAAGCATCCTGAAAGAAGCCGCGGAATGTTCAAGCGGCAAGGAGAACGTCGATGAACCTCAATACAAGACTTCGTTACACCGCAGCCGCCGGCCTTATGGCTTTTGTCTTCCTGACAGGCTGCGAAAGCAAGCAAGATAAGGCGCTGGATCAAGCCAAGGCTGCCGCGGCCTCCACCAACACCGCACAGCAAATCCAGTACGTTGATAAGAGCGGCAACACTGTAACCACTACCGTTCAGCCTCCCGCAGCCGCAGGCCAGCCGGAGCAAGTGGCTACCACCACCACGCCGCCGCCCCCGGGTCCCGTGCCTGCTGCGACACAGCCGGTGATTACACCTGTGAACGCTGCCGGACAGGCAGCCGGACCGACGCAGTACACCACCGGCAGCACGACGACGGCAGGTGCTCCGGCACAGGCTCCTGCACCTCCGCCGCCGATCAGCCTTACTGTTCCGGCGGGCACGGAGCTGGCTATACGGATCAACCAACACATCAGCGTGAAGCATGCGCAGGCTGGCGACCGCTTCTCGGGTGAGGTGGTTGAGCCCGTGACAAGCAATGGAAGCGTAGTCATTCCGCGCGGAACCCATGTCTCGGGCCGTATTGACGAGGCTCATCGCCGCGGTCACTTCGCAGGGCGCTCGGTGTTGGAGCTTCGCCTGACTTCCATGAACCTGAACGGCAATGACTACGCGCTCGATACGCACGACAATGTGAGCACCAAGAAGGGCAAGGGCAAGCGCACAGGAGCCTTTATCGCGGGCATGACCGGAGCAGGCATGGTGATCGGTGGCATTGCTACCGGCGGCGTTGGCCTGGCGATCGGCGGCGCTGCTGGCGCCGGTGCGGGGACGCTGCTGGCTGGAACTACGGGCAACCGCGACATCGAGATTCCGGCGGAGTCGATCATGCACTTCCGACTTGCGGACGATCTTGTTGTGCAGAACCCGTAGTTGTAAAGAATTACATAGACAAGGCCCGTCCTTAAATGGACGGGCCTTGGTG
>CBDDDO010000006.1:0-56568 GCA_965226655.1 Granulicella sp.
GGAAAACTTCGCTGGTGTTGCTATTGGACAAAGTGCGTCTACTGCAATTTCTTTACTCAAGGCAAAGGGATACAGAGACAGCGATGGTGGAGTTGCGTTACATCTAAGAACGCTTGGCCAAGCAAACTACACAGCTCTGTATGACGAGCAAGAATACGAGATTGACGAAAAGAAGGGATCAAATCTCCGAAATTGCCTCGTGCGCTACGTAAGCGAGACTCCAGTCGGGATGATTTCATTTTCACTGAATGATCCGGCTTCTAAAAAAGACTACCGTGTGAATTTGTGTATTTCATCATTGCCAGGAGAGGTCAAGGATCTTCAGGCATATCTGAAGAGAGCTATCGTGGTGGAGATTCACGCATATGTGTCGGACGGCTATCTCCACTCGGGGGAGGAATTCGCAAAGCAGGCACATGATCGTTATCCCGCGTCGGTAGATGGAACCAAGGTTGCAGCCATCCGTGAGGGCGTAACAGTTTTCACCATTGGCGATAGCTCCTACACCTCTGGAGTGGATTTGTTGAAGCCGAACATCGTCACGAAACCCGGACACATAGAGATCGTTATCAGGAACGACATAGATCATGAGGGATTTGACGAAGGGTTGATCCGCGACGCCAAACAGTCTTGGCTAAAGGCTACGCAGGCAACGAGCTATTGATCCAACTCGTGGTTCTTTCGCGAATCTCGGCGTTAGTGACAACACGAAACTGATTAACTAAATGGCCGATCTTGCGAGCGCGAGCCGCCTCGCAAGAGGGCCCGGAGGTCGGAAGGGCCGCAGAGGTGAGAACGCTTCTTTTCGGAAAACGACACCCTTCCGGGCCGGAGGCATTGTATGCAGAGAACGTCTTTGCTCAAGGATAAGCATGCTTGCTGTAAACTGCCTTTAATCTCAATCTGCTTCGTTTTGGAGCGAACAGTGTCCCGATCCTCTGCTTATTTCCGACTGGCTGTACTTGCCTTCTCGGTGGCAATAACGGCGTCTGTGTGTTTTGGTCAAGTGAACGAACAAGCGTTGAGCGACTCTTTGACGAACACAATTGTTACGACTACCTGGCCGGTAGGCTACAGGTATCTAGTGACTGGTGCAGAGTGCAAAAGCTTCCGAGTCCCCGTAGATGTTGTCATACTTTACCCGCTCTCTCCAAGAGGAACTCCAGATGGATTCCAAATTCTGGTTGCAAATAAAGATCGGGCGACTGGACCAATTCCCGCAAGCGGGTGCGAGGTATGGAAGACTAGGCATACCTATGAGTACATTCCCGCAGGTACACGTCTTCGAATCACCAAGACCCTTGTCAGCAACGACCTGAGTCTTGATCTGACGTTACTCGAAGTTGGGGGAGACCTTAGGGAAGCGCACGTCACCTTTGCGTTTACCGGTGTTGTATCCAATTGGCGGCAACAGATGTCAAACGAGGAAGTGCTTCAGAGGATTAAGAAGCAGTTGACGGCTTTGCCACAGACTAAAGACCCTCACAATCTGGTGTCTAAAGGCCCAACAGTAAAAGCAGATTTCAAGGGTGTTGTTGTAGGGGAGACGTTGGCTGATGCGATAACAAATCTTCAGAGTAAAGGTTACTCTGTGGGAGTTGATGCCACTAAATATAATGGGGTCGGGGTACGAACCGAAACGGTCGATTACCCCGGTGGACGTCGGGGATATATTTCATACTTCGCGGATATTCCAAAGTTCGTCGCTGACCAAGAGGGGCAGTGCCCTTATCGAACCATCGTTCACGCGTACTCGCGGGTTGACGCAGCGGACGTAGTCCTGTGTGGAACCGACATTGCAGGAAAGACCTTTGATGCGAAGTCCAGTAAGGTGATTAGAATCGTCGCTGGCCTGACTATTCCGCCGGGCCAAACCCTCGATTCTTACCTTCAAGCTGCGAGACAAAAGTATCCCGACCTGCCAGCCGTTGCAGGATTTCAGGAAGGTGTCAGCTACCGGGTGGTAAGTAACAATCCAGGCCCAACCTACACTGCATACCAAGCTCTGAGCATAACGATCAGTGATTTGGCCTTTGGGGATGCAATCATGAGGGATGTAAGGCGACAAGCCGAGCAGAAGAGCGAATCGCCCTTTTGAAGCCCGCGACGTTGCCAACTCTTGAGACTGATCCATCGTTTTCGGTGAACAGGAGATTTTTCTGACGCTGTCTGACAAATTTGGAGCGGCGACCAAGCTAGGTAGATTTTTCTGCTTCGCTAAGATGCACAGCTCCAAGTCAATTCTTGGGGTTCACCCAACGATAGTGATGAGACGCAAGATTTCCGAGAAGTCTCCGAGGTGGCTGCTTCGGCGCGCTCACGTTCAGAATGAATCGCTTTTCATTGCAGCGGCCCATTGAGGCGCAAGACGAAACCAGCACCAGCCAGCGCCTCCTCGGTCGTTTCGCCCTTTGTGATGAGGACATGACCCTCTTTTGCTTCGGGACTTGCCGGTTCGTCTTCCGGGTGGACAAACTCAACCAAGGCGGCGAAGGCGGCAAAGGGGACGGTCGTTAGATCCTGCTGCGGCGTGATTGTCGTACTGGATTGGGTAAGACGGTATGCCGCTGCCGTATCGAGAAAACCCAGGGACACAAGAATTTCGGCCGCTTGTTCTATGGTCATCACTTCGAGTTCCCAAGTGTTCGGCTTCGGAGATTCATCTTCCATCGCAGCCAATCGGAAACGGACAAAGGTGTCTGTAATGATGATCGTCCATTTCAATAGGCCCACCTCCGCGTTGCCGCAAACGATGAGATGCGCTACTGACCGCACACGGCAGCATTGAGACTGTCTTATGACGGCGCAACAAGCGAACGCTTCAAAGGCTCAATCCGACATCGTTGCCATTGACAGTGTTGGTGAGGGACTGAGCTTGGGCATTGTCGTTTCGGGGGAGCGATACCGAATGATCCGCATGTTCTAAAGCCTGCTCGCGAGCAATCGGATGTGCCTGCCGGTCATAGAACTGACCCTGCGGGTCGATATGCAGCCAGCCCCCTCTCTCGTTGTGCTGGTAGCTCTGTATGTCTCCGGTCTCGCGCTTCCAATCGTAGCCGCTGGCTTCATTGGGAAGCGCAGTCTGGATCGGCGCGTAGTGGCGGAGGTCGATCTCGTTCTGGGCTTGCGTCTTATCGTTTGTCGGGCTCTGAGTCTCATGCTGGAACTGCCGTCGCTGCTCTTCCTGGGTCTGCTCTCTTGTGTTGGTCATCGGCTGCTCCTTGGGTTGAGGTTGCTGGGTTTGAGCTTCGCCGTGAGGTTTGGAAACCTCGACAGCGGAGGTCTTGCTGATATCGGTGCTGAGGCGTTCGGCAAGGGTTGAAACGTCGTTCGTGTAGATTCGTGCGTCTTGGGACGCACGCGACACGGACACATAGGCGAATCGGGTGTTGATGAGTTCCGGGTGCGCCGTGGTGTCCATGTTGACGAGCACCCGATCCGTGGTGAGGCCCTGGGAGCTATGCGAAGTGACGGCGTAGCCGTGGTCGAAGTGCCGCATCTGCGATGTATCGAACGTCAGAGTTCTTTGCTTTTCGCCATCCAAACGAACGCTCATGCTGCTGCCTTCGATTCGTTCGATGGTACCCAAATCCCGGTTCTTCACATCTATATCCGGCTTGCTCACGGTGAACTGAATCCGGTCTCCCTCCGAGAACTCGCGGACAATTTCGCGGTAGGCCGCGATGCCGTGAAGTCTTTCGGGGTTATAGGTGACGTGCTGGCCGTCCTGCTTCTCGACTGTGAGCTGATTATCCTTGGGACTCGTGGAAACGACGGTGGCGTAGGTGCCCCGGTCGATTCCGAGTTCCTTGCTGCCTCGCGCGTAGTACAGAACGTCGGCTGGCTGGTACAGGGCGGCCCAATTCCGGTCGGCACTGGTCAGTTCCGACCGCTGCGCGAGAACGGTCATCGGGTGGTTCTCTTTCGACAGAGCGCCGCTGCTCTGCAACTCCGCGCGGACGGCATCGTTGATGTCGCGGCGGCTGGCATTGTCGGGCGAGACGATCAGGGTATTTTCGGGACGGGTAACGTAGTCTTTCGCGATGGCCTCGATGCGCTGCTGGCGGTCGGGAATCTCGGTGATGCGCCCCTGCTGCCGGAGAAGCTGAATGCCTGTCGCTGTCTCGTTGCGCGAAAGGTGTTCTACGGCGCGGAGAAGTTCCGGGTCTTTCTGGCGAACAATCTGGTCAAGCTGGGATGTCTGCATTCCGGCTTCCTGCATCTGCTCGAAGGGCTTTCCAGCATCTACCCCTTGATGTTGCCGCGTGTCGCCGATAAGCAGTACACGGTCTTGCGGGCCGATCTTTTCAAGGAAGGATTGCATCTGGCGGGTGCTGGCGAGACTGGATTCGTCGAGCATGTATAGGTGCCGTGCATTCGGGTCTCCCGCGTTTCGCTCGACGCCTCCACGCGCAAGGAAACCTTGCAAGGTGTCGGCGGGAATCCCGGCATCGCGGAGTTGGCCGGCGGCGCGGCTGGTCGGCGCAAAGCCCTCGACGGCGTAGCCGTTTTGCTCCGCGCCCTCGCGAATACTGGATAGAGCAGAGGTCTTGCCTGAACCGGCCAAGCCCTGCAGCCCGTGGATTCGGTCTTGCGAGTTAAGCACCTCCTCGATGGCTCGTTGCTGCGCCGGATTCAGGAATTCGCGAGAGCGGGCGTGGGCGGCGGCGTCCTCCTGACGCATGATTGGTTCGGTGGTCTGTCGTCCCTGTTGCATCTGCTTGATGGTCAAAAGCTCCTTGGCAATCGCCTCACGGGTCGTGAACTGGCGGCCAGTTTCATGCTTCTGGCCGGGTATGATCTGGAACTCGCCCGAGGTCACTCGCTGCTCGAAGTTGCCGCGTACTTGGCTATATGTCAGGTCGCCCATACCGCGCCGGAGGGCATCGCGCATGATGTCCCGCTCATCGGTGACTGCCTCGCGCTCGAAGTTGCGGTTTTTGGCGAAAGTAACGGCTTCCTGAACCCGTTCCGGTGTCGCTGCAAGCGGCTTCCGTTCCATGCTGTTCGCGCGGTCTCTCGCCTCCTGGACGACTCGATCTGCCTGATTGCCGAACTCCGCGGCGACCTGCCTGTGAGCCGCCAGCACCTCGGACGGCGTATGAATCTCCTTCTTGTCGCGGGTGGTATGGGCGGCGATCTGTGCGGCCTCTGGCCCGGCGAATCCACTCTTTTCGAGGTACTCCCGAATCTGCTGGCTGCGGGGGCTGGAGGCGTCAAGGTACTCCTGGGTGTAGCCCTTGATCTCGGGTGCGCCGCTTCTTCCCGGCACAATCTCGTAGCCCAACTGGGAGAGCCGGTACATCAACCCCGATTGGTAGACGGCGGTCGCAAACTGCTGGCTGTCGAAGTAGCTTTGGGGCTGGACGGCGCGAGTGGAGCCGTCTGCGCGTTCGGTCATATTGAAGATGACGGCGTGAGTATGGAGCTGCGGCGCGGCGTAGCCATCGACGGGGCGGGCGGTGTCATGCTCGAACTTGGCGGCAACGAACTTCCCGGTTGTCTCGGCGGCGTGGTTCCCGCCGATTCGAGCCTGAGTGTATCGCTCCAACTCGGTAAGAGCGGTTGTGACGGCTTCCCGGTGCGCCTCGCGCACCCGGTCATCTCCACCGACAAGGGCAGTCAGCGACACGGACTTTGGGGCGGAGAACGTGGCATCCCAACCGGCCCGGTGCTCGACGGGTTTCACTGTGGTTCCGTCGGCGGTCGTGTACTCCTGGCCGTTACGGTACCGAACCAACTGCTCGCCCGTGAGGGGATTCTGCCCCTCACTGAGGCGAGCGAAGTGCTGCGCGTCGATACCCCCGGCAAGGCCGTACTGCTCAGCCATCCGTCCTTGCCACTCTCCAAGGATGGTGTCGCCCTGCTTCCAATAGTTCTGCTCGGCAGACGTGAACTCCTTGGCGTGATACGTCTGCGCCTGACCGGAGCTGAGCGGTTTGGAGATGGTGAGCATGGGCGGTCTCAGACACGAATCGTTTCATCGGCTGCTATCGGTACATCCTCTTCTTGATCGTCGTCTGGGCTGTCGGGATTTGCTCCACTGGACGCGATCTCTTCTTCTGTTGGCTCGTTAGGCTCCGCGTCGTCTTCGTCCTCCGTCCTGGCAATCGAAGGGGTTGGAGCCGGAGCTGAGCCGGGTGTGGCAGCCTCCAAGTCGATACTCGGCGTGGCGGGTGCCGACGCCTTCGGCACGAGCGTCTTGGGATCGAAGGGAAGCTCGTCATCCTCCACCTTGCGCGGCACAAAACCCGGTGTGGTTTGTGCCACGTCCATGTACTCGAAGTGGAAGCGGGCAACGTTGTTGCCCAGCTTCAGGAAGGCATGGCGGTTCTCCAAACCGGAGATTTCCGAGTCCATGACGAGGGGTTCAACCTGACGGTCTATGGTGAAGTTCTTGCCAGAACGCGAGCCGTCGAAGTGCGTTTCCTTCATGCGTTCGATCTCGATCTTGCCGATGGCGTTCGACACCCACTCGGCGGCTTTCGGCTCCGTCGTTTTCAGGAATATCTTGGTCGCGGGCTGAGAGAGCATGACCTCGGCAAGGTGTCCGTAGATGACTTCCAACTGCGCTTTTCCCTGAAATCCGAGAACGAGCGGGTTCTTGGATTTCCGGTTTTCTGTGATGGCCGTATGGAGTTGCGGGAGACGCTGCAAGCTGGCAAGTTCGTCCAAGACGAACCAGACAGGTGTCTGATTTTCTTGAGGAGCGGTCAAGAGACGCATGACGAGCAGGTCGATCCATAAACTATGCAGCGGCCTCAGTGCCTCACGTTCGGTCGCACTCGACGTAATGAAGATCCAACCCTTCCGTTCCACCGCCCATTCGGTCGCACTCCACGTTTTATTCTTTGCTTGCTCTTTGGTTGGGAGCATCCGCAGGCTGTCCGCCACCAATCCCAGTGAGGCTAGAACGCCGTTGCGCTGCTGCTGTGCGCCCTTGGCAATCATGGCCTCCATCTCTGTTCCGCGTACACGCTGGTCGATCTCGGCGGGATTGGAAAGCCACTCTACAAGCTGCTGCGGATTTGGGCCCTTGGTCAGAAGATGAGCGAAGATTTTCTGGGGCGTCTCGGTGAAGAACTCACCCTTCTTATCACTCGTCGGCTGGTAGAGCGAGGCGGCAATAGCCTTGGCTTCGGCCTTGCGGCGTAGCTCCTCGGACGGTCCCCAGTAAGGGCACCGCTCGTCCAAAGGATTGAGAACCAGGTCGCCCCGCTTCTTGTCGTAGAACCTCTGAATGAACTCGCAAGCCGGGTCATAGACGATGGCGGAATGCCCCCGGCTCTGTATCTGCCGGAGCACCTGCATAATCAAAGTCGTTTTGCCGGCCCCGGTGTCGCCCATGAGCTCGATGTGTTGCGCCTCAGCCTGCAACGGAATACGCATCATCTCTTTGGCTTCGGTCGTCACGAAGCCTATTCCATCTCCGTTCACGGTCTTATTGAACTCTTTCGGGGTGAGCAGAACAGGCCCTTTGAGCCGCCGTCCGTACTTCAATTCCTTGCGGCGGCGGATGTCTTTGCGGATGGCGAACGGGAGTTGCGCTAGCAACGAAAGGACGCCGAAGAGGAGCGGCGGAGCGTAGATGCTGCGAAGCTGATCGCCGCCGAAGACGGCAGTGCGAAGGTAGGCATGGAGCGGTGCATCGAAGAATGTTTGTTCCGGGCCGCGATAGAGAATGCGGAGCCCCTGCGCGGTAGCCTGGGCCGATACGGCAAGCGGTATATGCTTGCCGTTCGGAGCTGCAGTCACTCCTTCCTGCACGTCGGACTCGGTTGCGAGTCGGGCTGACTTCGTTCCATCTCCGACGTAGAGGAGCTGATACTTGCCCTTCCTGTTGAGTGCTCCCCCTGCCGCGCTCTTGGCGTAGATCGGCGTGTAGAACTGCTGCAACGGAGTCTGCCCGTAGCTGAAGCGGAGGTAGACGAAGATGCTTGTCAGTATCAGTGCGAGGAAGATCGCGCCGTAGCTGTACACGGGCGAATGCGGTGGAAAGATGATGGTCTCTTTGCGACCCCATTGTGTGGTGTTCATCATGCACGCTCCAGGTCTTGCATCGCGTCTTCCGCGACGCTGCGTTTGCGTTTCTTGACCTCGGCAACCATGTTGTCGAAGGCTTCGGGTGTGAGCTTTTGGCCCGTGGCGAGCGGGCGAAAGAGGTTGGTCAGCATGAGGCGGATGCCCATGATTTCGGTCAGCTCTGTGCTGGCCGCCACCGTCCCGGCGTCGCGGGCAAGCTCATCAAGGATGAGCTTGCGGATCAGCTCGCCACGCTGCAAACCGCGTGAGCGTGCGAGTCGTTCCACTGACTCAACTTCGCTCGGATTGAGTTTTGTCGTTACGCCGCGCAAACGGTAGGCAGCTCGTTTGGCGGCGTCTGTCGTGATCTGTGAGTCGTCGAGGAGCTTCATCGTTTCTCCTTGAAGTGTGGTGTACCTGGGTGTACCCGAGTGTCCGTGGGGACACCTGATGGCCGTAAATCATTGGTATTGCTGGCGTGGCTTTTGTCGTGCTCAAGTGTCCCTGCACGACCCTCGGAGGGGTGGAGTGTCAATATGCTTCCGGTGCGTAGCACCGTTTCCACCCCGCCGAGGCTGCTGAGGGAAGCCACTACTTCGTCCCCTGAGTAGCCACTGGAGTTGAGGGAGTAGTTGCCGGGGGAGTCGAGCGCCGTCCGCGCTTGGCTCTCTCCGCCGCTTCCATCGGCCTGCGAATACGGAGCGGATGTTCTGGCTTCTTCCCATCCGCAGTCTGAGCGAAGGTAAGGAAGTCCTTGTCTTTAGAGAACACGTACTCCAGCGCCTTCGAGACAACCTCGTCCGAAGGCGCATTGATGAACAGTGCGTACTGGTCGGTCCGATGAGCAATCGACTCGTCGAGTGCGATAGTGGCGGTGACTTTGTTGACGGTTTGGACTTCAAGTAGTGCCATGCTGTTTCTCCTTTAGTGATGAATGGGTGCAACGGAACCTGCAGGCCTGTCGAACTGCGCCCACTCAGCAGGGAGTGCAAGCTGGGCAGAGTCGGCGGTGTCAGCGCGATTGAACTTGGTGTCGAACTCGAATACTTTGGCTGTGCGGTCGTAGCCGAGCACTTCGACCACTTCGCTTACCTTGCGGCCATTGGCGTACCGCTGTACCTGCACGACGTACTGCACAGAGTCCGCGATCTCGGCGGCGATGTCATCGCGGTTGGCTTGCTGATGCGAACGCATCGCAAGCTCGCCAAAGCGACGCAGTGCCTTCACTGCGGAGCTGGCGTGAATCGTTGCCATCGAACCAGCGTGGCCGGTGTTGAAAGAGTCGAGTAGAGTCCGGGCTTCATCTCCCCGGACCTCTCCGAGAATGATCCGATCTGGACGCCACCGTAGAGCGGCCTTCAAGAGGTCGTTGAAACTCACCTGACCGGTATGCCCGTCCGTCTGGCACTCTGCGGGCAGCAGGTTTGGCTTGGCGATGCGAAGCTCTGAAGTGTCCTCAATCACGACGATTCGCTCTGATTCAGGGATGAAATCAGTGAGCGCATTCAGCAATGTGGTCTTCCCACTACCAGTTCCACCGCTGATGAGAACGGTCTTGCCGGAGGCAATCAGACCGCTCAGAAACTCCCCCAGCGACTCATCCAATGCACCCTCCTCGATGAGCAACGGAAGCGTGTAGCGGGTTCTGGCGAACTTCCGAATCGTGACAGACGGATAAGGACGGACGACCGGCGGAATGACGGCGGCAAGACGGCTCCCGTCCGGGAGTTGAGCATTGAGGAGCGGCTTGTCCGCTCCCAGCTTGCGACCGAGCTTGTTGGCGATGACATCAAGGCCGGTCAAAAGCTGCCGCGTCTCGAACTTCACTTCGGGTGCGGGGTAGAGCTTTCCACGGCGCTCGTACCACCACACTCCATCGGGATTGCCCATGATTTCGCTCACGCTGTCGTCCAAGAGCAGCGACTCGATGGGGCGAAGGAACGGAAGTATCAACTCGAAGCTCATAGCGTCCTCAGAGAAGTAGGCAGCCCAGAGATACCGGGCTGCCCGCTTGGGTAGCAGAAAGCGGCCTATGCGGCCGCCTCCTCGGTCGCGATCTCCTCGTGCTCTTCGTATTCCGCTTCTTCGGCGGCTGCCTGCTCGGCCCGGTCGAGCTTGAGGATGGACTTCACCTTGATCTCCCAGATGCGCTGCTTGGTGTCCGTCTTCTTGCTGTCGTACTCCCGGCTCCGCAACTCGCCTTCCACCTGGATATGTGCGCCCTTGGTGAGGGTGCCGGCGAACTCCGAGAGCTTGCCGAAGACAACGCAACGGTGCCATTCGGTGTGCGAGATGTATTTGCCGTCCTTCTTGTAGGAGCTCTTGGTCGCCAGCGAGAGGGTTGTGAAGCTGCGGTTGTCGTTGGTGCGAACTTCTGCGTCGTTGCCGGTGAAGCCGATGAGGGTGACTTTGTTCTTTATGTGGAATTGGGGCGGTTTAGCCAGCGCGATTCGCCGCGCGGCCCCTGGCCGCCGAGCGCCCGCCGTCGCGGATGTAACGATCAGTTGGTTCAGCATTGTTCCTCACTTTTGCTGGTGTGCATGGCCGGCGCCGCTTCGATTTGAACGAGACGATCTGGTGTCGGCACATCTGCAAGGTTTGCGATGAGCCGTTCATAAGCGGCGAGACCATCTTCGACTGCTGCGAGTTCAGGCTCAGAGAGCGGGATCTCATGTCGAAGTCTCAAGAGATTTGTCTGGGCTTCCAGCATTTGCGCGCGCGTGGATTCTTTCGCCACGTAGAACGAACATTGCGCACAGGCCATACGGTGCGGGCATTGATCGAAGAAGTCGTAGGTGCAGTACCCGTGGCCGAGATCGAAGAACTTCCACGCCTCCTGCGCCGCGAGCCCTTTGCGAACTACATCCTGATCGATCAGCACTTCGATCGCGCGGATGTTCCGCTCGAAGTAGCCTGCCTTTTCGAACGATTTGGTCAGCTTCGATGGGTTGATCTTCGCGTAGTGCTGAGTTGAGGACGGGTTCTTGTGTCCCAGCCAGGCCTGGACCTCGAAGAGCGACATCGGTTCGCGCGCATTGAAGAGCTGCGTGGCGATAGTGCTGCGCGCCCGGTGACTGGTGATGCGGCCACGGACATCCTGGTTGGGGATGCCCGCCTTTATGCACAGCGCAGGGATTAGCACTTTGTTGAGATAGTTGTAGCCCAGAGCTTTGGAGCGATACGCGAACAAGTAATCGGCGTGCTCGCCCGTCTTCGGGTCGATGATTTTCGTTTGCGCGGGTCGTTCTTTTTCCCAGGACTCGATCACTTCGCCGACGAGCGTGTCCACCGGCTTTGTGAACGCCGTGCTGGTCTTATTGATTGGGATGGACAGCAGGCAGACGCGTTCGCCTGGTGCGTTCTCCTGCCAACGAACACACTCCAGTCGAAGCCTGCGGATTTCATTCCAGCGCAGTCCGGCGAACAGCCACACCACCGATAACGCCCGCACCAGCGGCAGAGGATAGTAGTGAGACCCGCCCTGCTGAGGGCGGCCATGGAGGGACAAGTCCGCTGCGGTGAGGTTCAACCCGGCCCAGATCAACTTGGCCCACACATCGTCCGGTAGAACGCAGGGATCGAAACCGATGAGTGCCTGTAGCGACCGTGGCACACGGAACGCGATATGTGGATCAAAAGACCGAGGGATGATCTCCCAGTGCTGCAGGTCGCGGAAGAACGTCCGCAACGCATAGAACACGTCAAGCTTGCTGCTCGCGCCCATAGGGCTGCCAGCGTTGGGGAACCAGCTCTTTGTCATGCTATCCGCCCACTCGCAGTTCTTCAGGTCGATGCACATTGCCACGGCTTCGGCTGCGAGGGTGCGGGTCCACTGTGCCGGGCCGTCGATGTGGGGATGCGTCGCATGAAGCCACCGGCCCACCCCAAGAAGCCGGTAGTACACCCGAAGCCGTGTGCCTGGAGTGAGAGTCGTTGTTTCGTGCCAGTACAGCGCCAGACGTGCCCATTCACAAGGGACATTGGCAACGATGGCCTCGGGCGCGCGGTGCATCAGCTTCGGCTGTAACCCAAGCCGGCGAACAGGCTGGTCGATGATTCCCTCTGACACCAACAAGCGAGACAACGCGACAACGCATGTGTCTAACGCAACCGTACCGGTCTGTTTTTGAAGCTGCAGCAGAGCGCCTTCAGTGATGTCTTCCAGGCGCGGCGACCGTGCGATCAGCAGTAACTGGGCCAGCGTGAGCGGCACCAGCCGCAGTGTGCGGATGCGATATCCCAACTCCTCTAGTCTGGCCCTGGCCCTTTTCTCGGCTGCCGCGAACGCCTTGAAGCCGAAGACCCGGCGCGCCAGACACGAGTAGACATGCCGCCGCTTGGGGAAGCTCGCAAGCGTGTCAAAACCCCGCAGCAGGAACGCCGCTGCGACGATGCGATTGCCGTCATAGCGGCGGCATTCTACGAGCTCCATCCACTCTGCATCTGTCCAGGCCCACAGAGCGCGGTCCCGGCGTCCCATCTCTTCCAGTAGGTAAAAGACAAGAGACCGGCGTTTCGGTCCCTTGAACTCGATGTGGTCGAAGACATCGTGCAAGGGACGCGCGAGCCGTTGCACGGCATCGAGCGATGGCTTCCGGGTCTTGCTGAACTTAATCCGCGACGGCAGTTCTACCGTGAGGTAACGGCGCTCCCTAGCAGTCAGGCCGTGTGCCTGATCGTAGCGCGTCGCGTCGATCGGCCAGCTCCACGTATCTGTTGTTTTATGCACGCTCACTGAAACAGCCTCCCCATTGTTTCCAGCCGCTGTTGATGAAGCTGTGTCATCGTGGCGTTGAACTTGGCCGCCAGGTCGCGCGCGCTCAGATGCAGATAGATCATGGTGGTCTCTATGCTGCGATGACCGGCGAAGATTGCGATTTCGTGGATGTCCCAGTCCGCTCGCGCCAGATCGGTCAGACACAGATGCCGCAGCGTGTGAGGCGTGAAGCCCGCGGCGTCGGCGCGCCTTGCGATGGCGGTGACGATCTTGGACCACGCCCAGATCGAGACGGGTTGTGCGCGGTTGCGCGGTGACTGCGACAGGAACAGTCGCCCGCGCTGCCGGCTCAGAGTGCGGCGGTGTTCCAGATACTGCCCATACAACTCATCCGTTGTTACCGAGTAAGGCAGGACACGCGACCTGCGGTTCTTGGTGGTCTCGGCACGGATGCTGATGGTGCGCCGCGACGGATCGATGTCGCGCGTTTCAAGAAGACACAGCTCTTCCCGTCGAAGTCCGGCGTCATAACTCATCGCCAGCATCAGGCGGTTGCGAATCGGCTCTTTCGCGGTCTCGCCGAGAACCCGGCACCATTCCTCTTCGGTAGGGATCGTGGGAAGCTTATGCTCGCGCCTCACCAGTGGTCGTGATGAGCGGCCTTCACCTTGGCAAAACGGGTTCCTTGTGCGGTGTCCCTCCTCCACCAAAAAGTCGTAGAACATCCGCAGCGCCGCCAGATGCTGTTGGATCGTTGCATTCGCCATACGGATGTCCGGCTCCTCTGGCGTAGCGGACGGCTTCACTAAATCGCGGAGATAAGCGCCGACAGTTTCCTGGCCGATCTCGTGGGGCTTTTTATCACAGGTGCTGAGGAACCGCAGGTGTCGCTCCAGATTGCGGCCATAAGCATCCAGCGTGTTCAGGGCCAGCCCACGGCACGCCTGAAAGCCAAGCCATGCGCGGGCATCCTTCTGACCTGCAACAAGTGGAACGCGATCCCATTGGATCTCGTTGATGAGTTGGTTGGACTTCACTCTGTTCGTCTCCACGGCGTGATTTGCCGATCGAGCGAACCTTCTGGGCCGCTCGACGGCAGCCAACTGATCGTTACATCCGTGACGGCAGGCGCTCGGCGGCCAGGGGCCGCGCGGCAAATCGCGCTGGCTAAAACCGCCCCAATTCCACATAACTGATAGGTACATGGTGGTGTCTCCGTTTGTTGAATTTCCCGAACTTGCTCGGGTCACTATTAAGCGAAGTGGGCCCGGCTCCCAAGTGCCGAAGCTCTGCATTTACGGAGGGTCCGGAACGGAAACCGTAACCCGCAGGGCGGCGTAGCCGAAGCAGAAGAGCGAGCTGCCGCAGGGCGCCGGATAGGCCCCGAAGCAGTGACCGTGCAAAAGGCGGGATACAAAACGGAAGACACATGCCGGAACTGAGTTCTCATCTGTATCTGGGCTGCGGAAGTTTGCCTCAACTGCAGCCACAATGGAGCGGCCATGAACTCCAAGAATGGATGACCATTCGCCACCGTCGTTGCATGGCATCTGGTCTCGGTTCGCCGCGTACACCCTGCACAAGCACAGGTCAGGTGAAGCAGCCGGATTGGCAGCAAGTCTGGACATCGAAAAGCCTCGTGGAGATGGGTGAGTCTGTTCTCTAACTGAACGCCTGGTCGACGCGGAAGCGGATGATGGTCAAGCCGAGAGGATCAACCGTGGTCTTCTCGTTCGATACCTGCGGGTTGAAGACGTAGGTGACGGTGGCTGTCCACTTCTCCCGCTTCAAGACGCTCTGGTCTCCGGAGTTGGTGAACACCTTGTCGAACTCGATCCGGGCCGAGTAGGGCGACTGGCGCAAGTCATCGAGGATGACGTTCTTTACCTCGATGTCCACATACGGCAGAGTCGAGTCTTTTACGTAGTTGGCGATGGTGTTGTTCTTCTGCTCCTGCTCAATGACGGCCCGCTGCACGTCGGCATTGAGGAAGTAAAGCGCCTGTGTCTGGTCGCGCTCGATGGTGTAGCGATTGCGACCAAAGTAGAGGTTGGCCCAGCGGGTGAGGTAATACTTGTTTTCGGCCTCCTGGGGCCGGTAGTCGAAGTTCCGGTAGTCGATCGCTTCGGCGTGTCCAACATCGCTGATGCGGATGATGAAGGGCTTTGCCGATGCGAGTGCTTTCTGGCTCTTGAATACGAGCAAGCCAAGCATCACGCAGAGTCCCGCGAGGCAGAGCATGGCGATCTTGAGGTAGGTGTTCGTCACCAGTGGATCGCCATATTGTTCGAGGTAACGCTCTGCCGCACGGCTGATGTCGGGAGTGACTTCAGACTTCATAGATTCCTGCATGACGAGTCTCCTTATCCAAGTGCCATAATCGCGGTGGTAATCATGCCCATGCCGCCGTCATGCCCGCTGCTGGAACCGGAGAAGATGGAAGCGGTGAGAGCCGGAATCTTGAGCAGGACGAAGACGTTGACGAGGATGAGCAACAAGAGCAGTGGGAAGTTCTTGACCATCGTCGCCGGGTCGGTCGCATTGATGAAGTTGGTGTAATAAGCGGTCAGGATATGGCTGAGGACGCTGAGGCAAGCGGCCGCGACAACCTTGTAGAAGCTGAAACTGATGAACGCCTTGAGCCAGCCCCAGAAGAGGAAGTCCAGTTTGTCGAAGACGAGAAATGGGATGAACACCGGGCCAAGGAGTCCAACCACCGTGCTGGCGATGGCACCGTATCCGACGATGGCGGCAATGAGTGCCGACAGCAGTCCGAGCAATACCTGCGTGATGGCGAAGATCAGCACAAGATACGGCTGCTCGAAGCTCGCCACCATGCCGGGGCCGGCGTTCTGTTGTGCCTGCGACAGCGTGTTCATCATCTGGTCGGTGCTATCCGTTCCAATGAGTTGCACGAGGTTCTGAGCGCCGCCGTTGATGTAGCCTTTGATCGAAGATCCCAGTCCTGGAATGGACGAGTCGTAATACTTCACCATGACGTAAGCAAAGGTGATGAGCATGAAGAAGCTCAGGAAGCGCGACATGCTGAACCCCGGTCCGCCCTGCGAGGATGCAAGGGCCTCCTGTACTCCGAACCAGACGAGCATGATCGTGGCGAGGGCGATGCACATGCGCAGGCCCATGGCGGTAACGGAGGGTGCGGCTGTCGCCGAAAGAGAGTCGCACCCTTGAGTGATGAAATTCAGTAGTCCCATACAGCAACCCCCGCGTAGTGGATGAGGCGGTTAGTACCGCATTGCGGACGATGCGCCGGAGTAAGCCGGTGCGACGGATGTCTGGAAGTTGTTCTGGTAGCTGGTTGCGTTCTGGAAGCTCGTCTTGAGAGCGTCCTGCTGCTGTTTGGCAGCCATCATCTGTTGCAGTGATTGCGTGGTGCCGATGGAGTTGGTCTCCTGCTGGGTGCGGAGCATGAGCAGGAGTGCCTGGTTGATCCGCTGGAGAGTAGCAAGCTCAGTCTGTTGGCTTGGGTCGATGGAGTGACTTGCTGCCTCCAGATTGGCGATGTCGGTCGCCCGCTGTTGTGCGTTCGACCGGATGGTGCCGAGAGTTTGCAGGGTAGTTGCGTTCACAGAGTCGTTCAGGTCGCTTGTCGCGCCCTGGGCGGCGATCTGCTGCTGCGATTGGGTGGTCAGGCTCCCGTATCCGGGGAGTTGCGCCCCGGTACGGGGAACATAGGCCTGCGTCGCCAATGACGCGCCGCTGCCGGTATTGGCGGCGTTCGTCCATGACGATGTGTTGTTGTAGGTGTTGGCGGAGGTGTTGATCGCCGCCTCCCATGTGTACGGCGAGATGAACGGCTGGTAGAGAGTCTGCGGAGCCGTCATCATCTGGCGGGTGAAATTGTAGGCCTTGATCGCGGTCTGCATCTCTTGCAAGGTATTCGCGCTGATGCCCGTTTCCTGCACGAGCTGCTGGATCGCATGGCCTGACTGTGTTGGATCGAAGACCACGCCACCAAACTGCGCGTGCGCAGTGGAGGCGATGGTCGCGGATAAGAGTGCTGCAAGCAAGACAAGTCGTTTCATGGCCGGTCTCCTTATCTCTGGGGTTATTTCTGCTTCGGTTGTGATTTGGCCGGTGGCTTCTGAGTCGCCTTGTTGGGGTCGTAACTCAGGGCCGAACCGGCCCCGGTGTATGCGGGGGCAATGTTCTTCTGAAAGTTCTTCTCGTACTCCGCCTGGTCCTTCTCGATCTGGCGGCAAGCCTTCGCGGTGTTGCCGCGTTCAAAGCACTCGGTCAGCGCCTTGCAGGTCGTCGCGGAGTCGCCGGGAAGACACTTCTTGTCGGCGCAACCTGCGAGCGTGAGCAGAGCGAACGCGAGTGAGGCATAGCGAACTGTTCGCATGGATTCTCCTAGAACGTCTGGGGTATGTTGTGGTTGGTGTAGGCCGGGAGGAGCATGTCCTGGGTGAAGTAGATCTTTACCCGATGTCCCTCGCGAATGGTGATGGTCGGCGGTATCTGCATGAACCGATCAAGGATGGTGGTGGAGGATTGCGAGACGCTGGCCGCCGCACCGTTGGTAAAGGCCTGGGAGCCAGACGTGGTGATCGTGCCACCGCCCGACTCAATCTCCCCCGCGCCGGCAATCACGCCAAGGGCGATGGATGTGCCGAAAATTTGCAGGTAGTGATTGTTCACCTTGTCCTTCAAGCCCTCTTCGCCAATCTGGTCGAGTCCATGAAATTGGTCGAGGTCCACGGAGTATCCATCAGGCATGATGAGCCGGTGAAATACGACTGCCATTCGGCGTTGCTGGCCGAAGCCCGCAGAGCCGATTTTCTTGGCCTCGCCCAATACAACCGTCCCGTCCGGGATGAGGACATGCTGGTGGTCGTGCGAGTAGAACGGATTGGAGACGAGCACCTTGACCGGGCCGACGGCATCTCCATCCAGTCGATTCATCAGCACCGTATCGAGCACTGCGCCCTCGAAGATGACGTAAGGCTGACCAACGGCTGAATTCAGATTCACTTCAGGAGCTTTCTTTGGAGCCTGAGGAGCGGGTTGCTCTCCAGCCGCACGGCTCGGAACGAAGCTGGAACCTTCGCCTCCCGTGAGCGCGGCGGCATAAGGGTTCGCAGCGGACACCGGCATCATTTGAGGCGAGTTCTGCGGCTGGCTCTGACGCTGCTCCTCCTCCTTGCTGCGGCTGTAAGCAAGATTCGAGGCGAAGCGGGAATCGAAGCTCAGCTCTCGCTCCTTGTTGGCGAGCTGTTGCTGTTGCTGCTGCTCGGGCGTGAGCTGCGGTTGACCGTTCTGGGGCTGGCCTTGCGGGGGTGGCATGTTGGGTTGGCCGTTCGGGCCATACATCGCCGCTGCCTGTTGTTGTGCCGGTGTCTGACTGGCCGCCATCGCTGCCGCAAGCTGTGCGTCCTGCTGTTGCTTCTGCTTTTCAGCCGCAAGTTGGTTCTGGAGGTCGGCGATGTTGTTGGCGGTGTTGTCCTGCACGAACGGCTGCGGAGGCGTTCCCTTGGCCGGGGTGCCGTTCGGCGTCTTCTTCTTGGAGCTGAAGAGGCTCGCCGTGATGAGCAGAAGGATGGCACCCAGATAGACGAACATCTTGATGTTCTTCCGTATCACGCCCTTCGGCTCGGACGCATTTTGCGAGAGCTGCGGTGTCTGATCCGTCATGACGTTACCCCTTTCGTGAGAAGTCCATGTGCTTCTTGCCGATCTCGATGTAGCCCTTGTCCACGATCTTCGGGATGATGTACGTGCCGTCGCGCAGGTCGTAGTTGATGAGGTCGGGCTTGCCGTCCTTCATCTCGTACACGCTGAACTTCTCGCTGGCCGTCGTCTTGATGTAGGTGAACTTGTCGTCGTGGTAGATCGACTGGACGGCGAAGGGGTCTTCGTTCTTGAACGTGTAGTCGAACTTGAGCTGCAGCGGATACGCACTCTTGTATTCATCTACCGCCTGGGTGACGTGACTCTGCAAGGTAGCGAGCTGCTGTTTGGCCTGGTCTAGCTGTGCAGCGGGAACATACTGCGCCGGTCCTGCCGAAGCCGTGATCGAAGATTGGTCGGCGGGCTGGACGATGACCTTGAGGTCGGGGTCGCCGCCTTGGACGGAGATGTCCTGCAAGGTGAAGCTGTAGATGTTGCCCTTGTCGGTAATCAGATTGAGATTGGTGCTGATACCCGGCTTGGCCGGGTGAACGAAACAGAAACTCCCCACCACATCGACGATCCAGAAGTCCTTGTCTCCCGTCGCGGCCTCCATGATCTTTTCGGTCGTGGGCACCACGATCAAGGTTGTGTACTTGACCTTCGCGCGGATGGGGACGATGTCCTGCGAGTGGTACTGCACCGTCCGGGCTTGCTCGGTGGGTGCAGCGGGTGCGGTCTGGGCAAAGGCCGCTGTCGAAGACAAGGCCGATGCGAGGACGAGAGCGAGAAGGGGGATCTTCATGCGACAGCTCCTTTGCGTTTGGGGGTTGCGGTGGACGCGGCGGGCTTCTTCTCCGTGGCGTGTTGCTTGGGCGGAAAGGGGTGATCTTCGGCCAGACGGCGGACGCCCTCGGCGACGCCGTAGCGGGCGAAGTAATCGCGCTTGAGCTGGTTATCCTTGGCGTTGTTCGTTGCAATCCAGTAGGAAACCGAATCCACGTTGAGCCGGACTTTCTTGGAGGTCTGCGCTTTGCGGATGAGCATCTGTCCGCGTGTGAGGTCGGAGATGATCTCAAGCTCCGTATCGTTGAGGTGGAACGCCTCGCGGTACACCTCCCGGTTCATCTCCGGGTTGGCAAGGAAGATCTTGGTAGGGCAACTCTCGGAGACGATCTGGAGCATTCCCGACTCCTCAAGCTCCTTGATGGACTGGGTCGCGAGGATCATCGCGGCGTTATGCTTGCGCCATGTCTTTTGGGCGGTGACGACATAGTTCCGTATCGTCTCGTTCTTGATGAAGAGCCAAGCCTCGTCCAGCAGGAAGAGCTTGAACGTAGAGAGCCGTTTCGGATTGGCAATTTCGAGCGATGCCCGATGCAGGACGTAGAAGAGCAGCGGCTCCAGAACATCCGGCGCGTCACCCCAACCGCCGAAGTTGAAGGTTTGGAAACTGGAGAACGTCAGCGTGTCTTCGCTGTTATCGAAGAGGAAGCCGTACTGCCCATCGGCTGTCCAGCGATGCAACCGTTCCTTCAACTCGCCGATGATCTCGCCTAAAGTCGAGAGCGTCCGCTGCGCGGGCTCGATGACGTACATATTCTCGATGGCTGCCCACAGCTTTCGTTCCTCTTTGAAATCGAGGTGATACCGTTGGCCGGTGCCTTCGATCAAGACGCGGAAGAAGGAGAATAGAAATTGCAGGTTTTCCTTGGTGGGCTCAAGAGAGAACGGATTGATGCGAAAGTCGCGCGACTCCTGGCCCACGTTCAGGTAGCTCCCGCCGAAGATTTCTGTGAGCGATTGGAATGAGCCGCCGATGTCGAAGATGTAGGTGAGCGGCTTGTATTTCTGGGCATTGGTGAGGAGGAAACTGCATAGGAAACTTTTGCCTGAGCCGGTCATCCCGAGGATGAGCGTGTGTGCCACCTCGCCGTTATGCAGGTTGAGATAGTAGGGCGTGGCATTGTCCGTCTCCATGACGGCCAGGTACTCAGTCCCCAGATGCGGGTTGTGTTTCTCGCCTTGCAGGATGGTGAAGAAGAACGAGAGGTCGGCGTAGTTGCTAAGCAGCATGTACATCTTGCGGAGGTTCTGTGCATAGTTGCCGGGGACCACGGCGAAGAGCGCATTGAGCTGGTTGTAGGTCTCTGGAAAGAGCGAACCGTCTGCGTTCGTAAAGACAGTAGCGAAGTCGGCAATCTCGCGGTCGATGATGGCCTTTTCCTTGTCATACAGAACGATGGTCAGCGAGAGGTCTCCAAGGGTCTGTCCGTCACTGAGTGCGCGAAGGCAGTCGCCAAGCACTTCGATGTCCGCCTGCTTTCCTTCGTCGATCAGCACGTCACGCTGATTGACCTTGCTCTCGTCCTTCATGGAAGAGATGAGTCCGGCCTTCGACATATTGGCGTGACGCCGCCGTTTCACGACCTCCTTCTTAGCCGCATCGGTCGCAAGTGGCGTCCATTCAGTAACGGCGTAGAAGTTCGCCTCGATCTTGAGCAGCTTGTCGAGCACCAACGGGCGCGTCTCCGTGATGGACTCGCGCATCGTCAGCAGGCGAACGAAGTGGTCGCCGATGCGGAGGTGGTCGCGCTCGGCTTCAATATCGGAGTTCACCACTTGGAAGTCGAGATACTGCGAAGTCTGGGGTCTGCCGGCGATACGCCACGCATCGAAGTTGAGCAGACGGCGAAGGAAGTGAAACTGGTCGTCGGACGAAAGTATCTCGATCTCCACCTGATCTCGGAGCTGCTGCTCAAAAGCCTCGACACGCTGCTTGAGCCGAAGAAGATCGCGCTGTATCTGGGAGCGGAGCAACACCTTCATGACGTTACTCGTGAACTGCGCTTTGAGCTCTCGAACCGCGCCCTCTGGATCGCTTGGGAGTCGTCCCAACGCGGCCATGATCCCGGTCTTGGACCTTGCTCCCTCAAGCACCACCGCGTAGTAAATCTCTATCTCGTAGAGAAGGTCGCGCTTCGACTCGAAGAACTCACGCCGTTGGTCGATGGCTGCGTCGATCAGCGGGTCGCCGTAGTGAGCGAAGGGCATCTCCGGGTCGATTGGTTTTGAAGAGGTACTGATAGACATGAAATCCCGGCCCGAAAGATTTGAGGGCCGCTTCCAGCCGTTTGACCGCGAACTCCTGCCCGGCTTGGTCAAGGCTCTCGAAATCCACTCCGCAGACCTTGAGGATCATGCCAAGGTCGCCGCTCTTGGTGAGGAAGGTGGTTTCGTCCCCAGAAGCCATAGAGGTTGATGTTCGCGTTCAGCGAACCGGCCTCACTCCACGGCTTGATGATTTTGGCGAGTCGTAGCATCAGCGTATCTCCACGTTCGGGACTTGTTGCTTGGCGGCGTCGTAGCGCAACTTGAAGCGTTCGGACTTGCCCATGATCTTGAGAAATGCTGGGTCAGTCGTCGTGATCCAACGACCGAATATGTAGCCGCCGACAAAGACTGCGGCTCCGGCAAGGAGCGAGTTGAGAAGGTTGAACGCTCCGACCGCTCCGACGCAAACGAAGTAGAAGACGGTGCGCTCGACCCCGAGATACGTGAGGGGCTTATGCAGAGCCTTGTAGACCCCGATTTCGGGCGTCTTGGTGTGAGTTCTGTCATAGAGCCCCTCGCGGGTGAGTGAAGCGTGAGCGGAAGGACGAGACCAAGGGGCTATGAACCCCAAAGCCAAGTCAGGATGTTGGTGGCCATCACCGCGATTCCGGTGCCAGCCGCAACTCCGGCGAGAGTCTTCCTTCGCGCCGGGTTCTCCGTGGGCGAACGCATACCCGCCCAACACAATCGCAATCAGGCTGCTCACCTTGGCAATCGTTCCGGTGAAGAGCGTCTGAATGGATGTGAGACCTGTGTCAAAAGGCGAACTCCCGGTTTGCCGCGTGAGCCGCCAGTGGAAGGAAGAGACATACGGCGGCGAGCGGAATGGACATTTGCGTCCCACCTCCGCAATGCCTGGACCGTCTTCTGGGGGATGATGATTCGTATGCTGCGGGACATCGGCACCTCCAACGACTCAGAACGAAGTCGTGATATGCCGGAGACTAGGCGCGAGTTCTCATGCCGTCCAATACTTCCTACTTATCGGGTGATCGCTGCGAGTTATCACCCTTAATATCCGCGAGGTATAGAGTGTGTGCGGCAGATGCTCTCAAGCGGGATCGGACGTGCAAACGCAGAGCCGCTATCGCAGCGTCGAACACGAGTCAGCCGTTGCTTGCGTCGCAAGCAATGGCTCGACCCTAGTCCAACAATGACAGTTGGCTCGGCTTCTTGTCGGAAGAATGTGAATGCTTTTTGTTGTTGACTGCCGACGCGCCCCAACCGGCTTTTCAAGTGTCGGATGAGCACGGGAATCGTCTTCAATGGACGTTCCTTTCTGTAGACAAATGCGGTGTCTACAGTCCAGTCCACACCGGCGACGGGCCTCGTCGTTAGCTCCGAATCCAGCACAGTCCCTTCGCGTATGAGTGCAAGGCCGTATCCCTTCTTGACGAGCGATTGCATCTCGAACGGATGCGACGCACGGGAATACTCTTCCACCTGCACGCCAACTTCTGCAAGCAACTCCAGTAGCCGAGCGTGTGCCTGGGGATTACGTTGCGGGTGATAGAGGACCATGTTGCGTTCCTGCAAGTCGGCTGGCTGGATAGATGCCTTACTGGCGAGTGGGTCGTCTGCGCGCAGGCAAACGACGAGCCGATCCCGGCGAATCTCTTCGATATGCAGAGACGAGTCTGCGACCGGCAACGTGACGATGGCCGCATCAATTTCACCGTTGGCGATCTCCTCCACCAGTTGCGCCGTATCGCCATGTGCCGGTCGAACCGGGCAGTCGGGGAGCAGTTCTTTATGCAACGAGCAGAAGTCGTGAAAGATCGTCGGGTCGGCCTGCGAGGAGCAGCCGAGCCGGACCGTGCGAATCTCCCCCCGCTCAATGGAGATAAGCGCGTTGATGGCCTCGTCACGGTGAGTAAGTAGACCTTTGGCGATCAGCTTGAACGCATTGCCGGCGGCGGTAAGGCTGATGCGCCCACTCTTCGCCTTCCGGTACAAATGCACGCCGGAGTTCTCCTGGAACTGCTTGGCGTGCGCGCTCAGATTCGGTTGTGTGGTGTGGAGCTGCTCGGCGGCAGCGCGGAATCCTCTGACATTGAGGATCTCCAGCAAATACTTGAAATGACGGTACTCGGCCCAATCGTACATACGCCTCTCCTTGAAAACAGGTCTTCGCGTTACGTCGATCACCAAGGAAAAGCGCAGTACAAGGCTCAACCCTGCTTGTGGAAATACTACCGGAGGGCAATCTGATTGAGCAACCGGCTGGATTTCATAAGCGCCAATCTGTGAATAATTTGGAACGACGGCTGCTGCGTTTTATGTGCGAGGTTCGATGGGGTGATAGCTGTGAATTATCGGCCGATAAATAGGAACGATTGGACGGAACCGCCAATCGGCCACAGGCTGAGAGGAGCCTCGCTCTATTGGCGCGAAGGCATCGCCGCAGCTCTGGAGATACCAATGGCCCTCAACGCAATGGTTCAACAAATGCCGCTCAGGGAACCCCTGCTTACCGTTGAGGATGTCGCGCAACGGCTCAACGTCACGAAAGATTGGGTCTGGGATCACTCTTCACGGAAAGCTCCTTACCTGCCCGTAATTCGCATGAGCGATGGCGTCCTTCGCTATCGCTTGAGTGAGGTCGAAGAGTTCGTCAACGAGCGGGAACGCCTCTCCTCTTTACGTCGGAAACGCCGCTAAAAGTGCCTGAAACCCTTGTAAAATAAGGGTAGGCCCAAACTGTTCCCGCCACGGAACTGAGGGATTTATGGCTACAACACACCAACGGGGGTTCGTCACTCCTCGCGGCAAGCAGTGGTACGGGTACTTCCGCAAAGTCGTCAATGATCCGGTTGCGAACGAAGAGAAGGTAGACCGGGTCACGGTGATTCTCGGGCAGCGATCCCAGATGTCCAAGGGTGAAGCTCGCGAGGCACTGCAACGTGAAATCACAAAGCAGATGGGACAGGCCGGCTCCGCCAACAGGATCATGAACGACGGTTCCGTGACCTTTGGCTGGTTCGTTAGGAACCGGTTTATCCCATTGAAAGAAGCTGCCTGGAAAGAAGAGACAGCCAAGACCAAGAAGTTCCTTATCCAGCGCGACCTCATCGACGTTCTTGGCGAGATTCCGTTGGTCAACTTCGACAAGTTCAGCTTGCAGCTTCATCTCAACAAGCTGGCCTCAACCAAATCCAAGGACAGAGTGTTGCAAATGCGCGCGTACCTCCGGGACATCTTCGCCGAGGCAGTCGATCAGGACTTCCTCGTCAAGGACCCGGCGCGCAAGGTAAAGGTTCCCGCGCAACTGCGAGACACCGACACCACAACGCTCACTTGGGATCAGCTCCGCATGGCGCTCAACGAGTTGTCGCCTCGTGACCGCCTCTTGCTGGAACTGGATATGACCAATGCGCTGCGCCCCAGCGAGTTGTTCGCTCTCAAGTGGAAGTCCTTCGACAGCGAAGAGTCCACGATGAGCGTCACGGAGACTGTCTATAAGGGCAAGATTCGCTCCTGGGGCAAGACGAGGAAGAGCCTTGCCGTGATCCATGTTCCGAACGGTCTTTCAGCCGACCTCGCGGAGTGGCGCACGCAATGCCCCGACCCGTCGCCTGACGCCTTCATCTTCGCAAATCAGGATGGCGGCTTTCTGGATACGGACAACTACCGTAAAAGGGTTCTGCACAAACTGGCGAAGGACTTGAAACTGCCGAAGCTGACGTTTCAGGTGATTCGTAGAACGATTGCCACGCTGGCTCAGAAGAAGGGCACGGTGAAGGATGTGCAGGGTGTTCTCCGGCACTCCCGAACGGCAACAACGACGGATGTCTATATGCAGGAGATTCCCGAGAGCGTTCAGGCGACAGTGAACTCGATCAATCGGGAGTTGAGGAAATCGGGGCCTGAGAAAACTTCTCGCACCGCGCCGAAAAAGAAGTCCGCGACCGCTGTTTTTCTCGGGAAGCGGCCAAGCAAGAGCGCGATGTCTGAAGGTGCCTTTGAAGGTTTGACACCAAATGACACCAAACGCTTTGGAGGGGAGGTAGCGAGCTTCCGATAAGGTATTGATTTATAAGGGGTTTATTGGTGGACCTGATCGGGATCGAACCGATGACCTCTTCCATGCCATGGAAGCGCGCTCCCAGCTGCGCCACAGGCCCACTCTTAGGAGGGACTTAACCATTCTCCGCGAACCACGTTGCCAAGTCAAACCAGCGCCTACTTGCCCCAACCCACCAGCTTGATTTCAAACACCGCCGGCCACTGCTTCCCGGTCACAAACAACCGGTCATGCTCGGCGTCATAAGCGATCCCATTCAGCACAGACTCCGCATTCACCATCTCGCTCGTCGGCAGCAGCCCGCTCAAGTCGATCCACCCCACCACCTTGCCATCCTTCGGCGAAATCCGCGCAATGCGGTTCGAGTGCCACACATTGGCGTAGATCTCACCCTTCACAAACTCCAGCTCATTCAACTCCTTTACCTCGGTCGCGCCCTCCCTCACCACAACATGCCGCGTCTCCTGAAACGTCACAGGATCACGAAACCGCAGCGTCGCGCTCCCATCGCTGGTAATGATCTCCTTCGCGTCTCGCGTCATTCCCCACCCTTCGCCGGTAAATGAAAACTGCCGCACCACACGAAAGCTGAATCGATCCAGAACAAACCCCACATGCGAAGTCCACGTCCACTCGTAAATATTCGGCCCCCAGTCCACGATCCCCTCGCCAAAGTACTGCGCCGGCATCTCATGCTTTTGCTGCACCTGGCCCGTCTGCGGATCGATCGCCAGCAACGCCGAGTGCCCCTGCATCCCGGTGCCCTCGTAAAACAGCCCATTCAGATAGAAGAACCCCTCCGTATAACTCTCGGTCGAGTGCGGATACGTCGCCACCACCTTATATCCATAAACCGGCACAGCAGCCCCACACCGCAACGCCATGATCCCCGCAAACAAGGCCACAAGCAAACGCATCCGCAACATCTCTCCATCGTAGCCAACATCACCAAACCCTCTAAAACCGGGAACATTCCGCTCCACCCCGGTGTCTATAGGTTGCAGAGTGAGCGAGAAAGGTTGAGCCGTTTGCGGCACCTTGATATTCGCAGGTGTCCAAAAAGGTGTCCATAAATAAGTGGACACCTCCTGTGGAAAGCTATGTCGGACGGGCGACGATTGAGGCGGGCGGAGCCCGCCTTGTTCTTTGCGCGCCCGCATGATGATGGTTGGCGGACGATGCGGGCGCGCTGAGTTTTTCCGACCACAGGTGTTCAGCCAGCCACGCGAATGCAGCGGCCAGCCCCACGGACAATTAGGGATCGCACGTCGAGTCAAGGGTTGTGATCGCCCCGCGACGCGGCCCCGCCGCGCCCTTGACCGACGTGCGAGGCTAAGATGCCCGTGGCTGGCCGCGATGAGGCTGCCATGATGCCGCGGGACGACGGTAACGTGCGGCGCGCCCGGTGGAAACCGGGGGCGGCGCAGATGGAGCGAGGGGCGGCGGCGAGCGGAACAGCCCCCGGAACGGGAAGCCGACGGCGGGCAGCGCGACGGCGCACGAAGTGCGGATGCAGCCGCGCTGAATGCCGCGCGCGTAGCCGAGCGAGTGGAGCGACGCGAGGGCACCGGAGCGAACGGCGTTTTGTGCCGTGAAGCGCAGGCCCAGCGCGAAGGCGGGCCCGGGTGCGGACGCGGAGCGCAGCCGAGCGGTGCGCGCATGCAAGTGACGCGGGCTTTTTCGCGGCGCGCGGCATGCAGCGCATGGGGCGGGGGCCCCACCGCAGCCGGGAAGCCTGAGCCCACCCGCAGCACGGCGCGGACGGAGCGCGCGCGCGGAGGAGCACCGGGCGAGGATGGGCGAACGCCATCCGTGCCGTTTGGCGGGCCGCGCAGCGGATGCCCGACAGGGGTGTTGCACGATGCGTTTGCCCCGCCGCGCATTCGGCGCGGCTAGTCGGTTGGGTTGGCTAGGAGACGGGCGCGCGGAGTGGGCTTGGCAGAGCCTTGACCCCGGAGCGCGCGCGGCGGTGCGGGCGGCGAGGGAACGGGTTGCGGCGTTTGGGTGCGGGTGCCTTGGGCCACCACCATTCGCTCGGATCGAGGATGTGCGGGTGGTGCTGGCGTGTGAGGCGGTGCTGGAAAATGAGCGCGGCCGCTGTGGAGACGGCCGCGCCGGGTTCATGCTGGACGGGGCGCATTATGCGAAGCGCCCGTTTGCCGCGCGCTTCGCCTTTGGGGTCTTGGCGGGCGCTTTCGACTTCGATTTGTTGGGTTGCACCGGTGTACGGCGTTGCTCGTTACTGCCGGTGGTGGGCTTGTCGTTGGTGGGCGTGGGATTCATCCGCACCGCTTCGGGGGTGTGACGGGTTGGGCTTTTCATGGGAGCAGTGTACGCTACCCGTTGTGGGGTGTGTCCCGGTTACCCCTACAGCTTGCGGTGCGTCCCCCAATGCCACCGCTGGTCTACGCTACCGGTGCGCGCCCGCTGGAGTGGTGACCCAGCGGGCGGCGCTGTTTTAGCCGCAGCCGGTCGATTCACCGCACGATGGGCAGGTGTAGCACTTGCCGGTGGGGACGGTGAGCGTTCCGCATGTGCGGCACAACGGCGCTTCGGTTGCTGGACTCATGCGCGCTCCTGTGGGTCGAAGCCGTTGAGGCCCGATGCGTGTAGGAACGGATCATGCTCCGCCGCGAAGAGTGCGGCTTCCACGTCTTCGGGGGCGTTTCCGTTCGTGTCAGAGACGGGGATTGCCGCGGCAGATTCGCCCGTGGTGAGGCCGGGGAGCGATTGCGCGCCCTCCGTGACCTCGTGCGCGTGTTTGCGACCCGGCGTGAGCCGAAAGCCGGTCACGGTGGGATCAGCGATGCAGCCCTGGGCCAGCTCCGCGACGATGCGGCGGCAGTCCGGGCAGGTTTGGACGTAGCCGACTTCGACGGCGACGCGCATGGTGGGCGGCAGCGCGGGATCACGCGGCGTGGGTTGGTGACGGACACGGTTCGGGGTTGAGGGGGTGGGGGTCATTGTGCGAAACCTGCTTTCTTCCGCTGTGGGCGCGGCGTTCGTTGTGTTTTGGGGTGGGCTTGGAGGGCGAGTTGCGCCGTGTAGAGTAGCGGTCGGGCGTCTTTGCCCGCGATGTATCCGCGCGCGACGCCAGCGGCGATGCATGCGATGTACGCCTGGGTGTTGCGGCGTCCGGTGACCTTTGGCATGCAGCAGCGGAAGGCCGTTGCCGCCGCCGCGTTGGCGGCCGCGAGAAGGGCCGACCCCGTGATGGGTTCGGGGCGATAAGCTTCGCCTGTGCGGTGGGAGAGCACTTCGTCGATAAGGCGCTCCCCTTCGCCGCGGTCGTCGAGAGCGAGTGGCGGGTTTTGAAGCACGGCGGCGTGGGCCTCTTCGGCGGCGGTGATGCAGAAGTGAACCCAGGATTCGGGGCTTTGCAGTGAGTCCGCCACCGCAAAGATTGCGTTGGCTATGCCGGTGCCTACGCTGGAGGCGTGGACACCGGCGAACATGGTGGTGTGTGTGGTCATTGTGTCCTTTCGGTTACAGGCGAAAGCTTCGCTAGTTCGAGCACCGAGGGCGCGACCACGGTGAGGTTGTCCTGCAAATACCACGCCGTCGTTTTGAGGTCGGAGTGGCCGAGCAGGGCTTGTACAAGCCGGAGGTCGCGTGTGGTGCGGTAGACGTTGCGCGCCGTGGTGCGGCGCAGATCGTGGAGCGTGAGTTTCCGCGTGATTTTCAGCTTCTTTTTGAGGGTGTTGAACGAGCCGACGAGCGAGTGATATTCGAGCGGTTTGCCCCACGGCTTGAGGTCGTAGCTCCCACGATGATTGCGACCGATGCCGCGTGGCAGTTGCGCCACAAATGGCAGGGCCGGGTCGCCGCAGAGATCGAGCAGGGCGCGGAGTTCGTTGGTCACCGGGAGTTGCTGGGCGTTTTCGTATTTGGTTCGGAACGTCAGTGTCCCGCTGACCGAATCGTAGTGTGACGGTCCGAGCACTGTTGCCGTGCCCGACCTGATAGCTAGGTCGGAGCACAGCAACAGCCAGCACCGAAGATGGAGCGGCGCGGCGGCGATCAATGCGTCCCTTTCTGCGCGCGTGGCCGTGACGTTTCGCGGCTTCGGCTGGGCGACTTTTGTGATTTTGTCGTAGAGCTTTGGCGCGCCGAACTCTTCGCAGAGGTAGCGGAAGATGCGCTTTGCCGCACCCGCGCGCCTGTGCTTCGAGAAGTTGTTTTCGTATCGAGCGAGCCACGCATTGACGAAGGCGACGTGCGGCGCGCCGAGTTCCGAGGGCCGGAGCTGACCGTAGACGCCGATAATCGTGTGCGCGATTTGCGCGGTGTGGCGTTTGCTGCGGTCGCCGTTGAAGGGCGCGAGGGCCGTTGCGATTGTTGGCCCGCGCGCCGCTGTTTTGGGCGCGCGATGGCTTCCTGTGCGTCCTCAAAGGCTTGCGCCTCTTCCGGTGTGTGGAACGATTTGCGTTTACGGACACCTTTGCGGTCATACCAATCCGCAAGATACCGATTTCCTTTTTGATACATGGGACACCTCTGGACACCTCTAGGTGAGGTTGGAATCCCGCAATTGTCTCGAACTTTCGCCTACTCCCATCGGGGTTTGGAACATTGTGGCGGTTCCCGGTGTCTATAGGTTGCAGAGTGAGCGAGCACTCGGCCGTCGACGGCGCAGTTATCTCGCAGGCTGTCGGGTCGGTATTTCGGCATAGGGACGAAAGGTTTTTCTAATCCCTAACCCCTAATCCCCAACCCCTTGCTTTACAGACATACTGTCTGGGGCCTACCTTAATCGCAACGCAGTAGCTGTTTGTTTCCGTCTCACGAACTGAGGACAGCAATGGGCGATCTGGCGAGTGCAATTGGAATCCGGGCAGAGGAGCAGACCCTCGTCGCGGAGCTGAAGTCCGGCTCCGAGCAGGCGTTCGCCCTACTGATCGCCATGTACAGCCACCCTGTCTACTCCCTCATCGCGCGTTCCCTCCGTGACCCCGCGGACGCTGCAGACGTCACCCAGGAAGTCTTCGTCAAGGTCTTCCGCAACATCTCCGGCTTCCACGGCGAAGCCAGCCTCCGCACCTGGATATACCGCATCGCCCTCCACGAGGCCTCCAACCAGCGCCGCTGGTGGGGACGCCACAAGCGCCAGGAGCTCACCATCGACGCCCCGCTCGACAACGACGAGGGCGAAACCTTCTGCCTCGCCGACGCCCTCGCCACCCGCGACGCCAGCCCCTACGACTGCGCCGCCCGCTCCGAAGTCCGCGCCCATGTTGAAGCAGCCCTCCGCACCATCCCTGAAATCTTCCGAGAAGTCGTCATCCTGCGCGAGATCGAGGGCTTCGGCTACGAAGAAATCGCCGAAATCCTCAACGTCAACCTCGGCACGGTAAAGAGCCGCCTCACCCGTGGCCGCGCCGCTCTCCGTGACGCCCTACTCAAAGACGCCGCCACGCATGTGGCCCCACGCAGAGCTGCCGCGAGCCTGAAGGCGGTGGCCTGATGAACCTCGTCCAGCCCAACCCGTTTCCCGCCGAAGCCTGCGAAGCCATTCGCGCGGAGTTTCCCGACTATCTTGATGGCGCTGTCAGCGGCGTCACCATGGCTGCTATCGGCGAGCACCTCGACGCCTGCCCGCCCTGCTCGGAAGACTTCGATAGCCTCCTCGCCGTCCAGCAATCGCTCGCCGGCCTTGGGCCCGCGCAGGCTCCCGCACGCCTTCAGGCCCAGCTTCGCGACGCCATCGCCATCGAACGCGAACACGGCACGCATCTATCGCCTTTCAATCGCCTGGCCTTCGCCTGGGACACCTGGCTCGCCTCCGCCGCGCTGCGCGCCACCGGTGGTTTCGCCGCGACGCTCATCCTTATTGGCGCTCTCGGCTGGATGTTCAGCGCGCCGCTCGCCGTGCAGGCCAACGACGATAACATGGCCCAGCTCATCAGCCCCCGCTTCTCCTACTCGCAGGTGCCACCCCAACCCATCTCGCTGGATCGCGACACTCCCGTCATGGTCGAAGCCAAAGTTGATACCAACGGCCGCGTCTACGACTACTCCATCCTCGCCGGCCAGCTCGACCCGGCTGCCCGCCTGCAGGTGGAGCAGAACCTGCTCTCCAGCGTCTTCAAACCGGGCCACCCTCTTCGGCACCCCCGTCCGCGGCCAGGTCGTGCTCACCTACACCGGCGTCTCCGTCCGCGGGGTAGCCTGCGAACCATCCCCGCTTCCAATAGACTCATATCCAGAGTCGAATACCTACTGTGCCCCTGAAAACCTTCCCAACTCCTCCGTCCCTTCACCCTCCTGAGCGCCGCTCTCCTCGTCTCGCTCTCTCTCGCCGCCTCCGCGCAGAGTTCATCGTCTTCTTCAAACACGGGACGCCCCCACCGAGCAGCAGAGCGCCAACCCCACGCTCCGCCCACGCGCCGCCCAAATCGAGCAAGGCGGAGCCGCCGTCACGCTCGAAACCAACGAGCCTCTCTTCGACATGGGCGCCGCGCTCAACGCCCTGCGGCTACGACGCCGACCTCGACAAGTCCGCACCCGTCCGCGCCGAAGTGCGCGCCGACATGAACACCGCTCTCGCCGCCTCCGCCGACGCCCGCGAAAGCCGCGACGCTCTCTGCGCCTACATCGCACTCCATCACCTTAACGACGCTGGCCTCAACGTCGGTCAATACGTCTCGCTCGCGCTCTACCTCTCGCCGCCGCCCTCGCTCACACCCAACCTCGACGAGACCGAACTCCCGCCGCAGGCCGCGCAGATCGTCAACATCCTTCCGCTGCTCCGCACCTTCGCCGAAGACGTCAATCTCCACTTCATCTGGGTCCATCACCGCACCGAGTACGAAGCCCTCCAGGCCCGCGTCCACGACCCCATGGTCCACGCCGTTCTCGATACCAACATCTATCTCCACCAACCAGTCTCCAGCTACGACGGCCGCCGCTTCCTCGTCCTGCTCGAGCCCATGCTCTCGCCCTCGCTCATCAACGCCCGTATCTACGGGCAGCGACTACATCATCGTCATGTCGCCCGATAACTCCCCCGGCGTCCCCGTCCCCATGGAGCAGATCCGCCACATCTACCTCCATTACGTCGTCGAGCCGCTGGTCTACAGCCGCGGCTCCGCCATGGAGCGCATCCAGCCCATGCTCCGCGGCGTCCAGGACGCCCCTCTCGAGTTCTTCTACAAGTCCGACGTCGTCGCCCTCATGACCGAGTGCCTCATCAAGGCCATCGAGGCGCACATGTACGTCATCTCCGCCCCACCGCCAGCCAAACCCAAATCCAAAGAGCGCGTCGACCTCGAACAATACGCGGCCCTCCGGGATCTCTACGACCGTCAGACCGCCCAGCAGCGCCAAGCTCTTGTCGATACCGACGAAAAGCAGGGGTGGGTCCTCACCGGCTACTTCTACCAGACCCTCAGCCAGATGGGCCACAACGGCGACGGTCTCCGCGACGAGATCGCCCCCATGATCTACGGCATGGACGTCGACCGCGAGCGCCGCCACGCCGAAGAAATCATCTTCGCCAAAACCGTTCCCGCTGATCCGCTCCGCCCCAGCACCGCACCGCGCAAGATCGAAGGCATGGACCTCGCCGAACTCGACCTGATGCAGGGCAAGCCTGACGAAGCCGAGGACATCGCCGAGAAAACTCTCGCCGACCCCAAAGGCGACCATGCTACCGCCGACTACGTCCTCGCCCGCATCAGTCTCATGCAGGGCAACCCTGAAAAAGCCATCACCGGCTTCCAACAAACTCTCGCTCTCAGCAAAGACCCCCGCACCATGGCCTGGTCGCACATCTACCTCGGCCGTCTCTACGACTCCATGATGCCCCCCGACCGCACCCGCGCCATCGCCGAGTACCAGGCCGCCGAGTCCGTCCGCGACAGCCAACCCGACACAAAAAAAGCCGCGGAAACCGGCCTCGCCAAGCCCTTCGCCCTACCCCAGCGCGCCCCGCAGCCCTCCACCGACGACTTTGACCCCACCGGCAAAGCCGAAAAAGACTCCTACAAACCCTCGGCACCGAAGCCATAGAAGCCACACCATTATGGAGTTGTCATCCTGAGCAACGCGAAGGATCTGCTTTCTTCCACGAGCCACAAATTTGTCATCTCGACCGGATCCTGAGCTTGCCGAAGGGCAGTGGAGAGACCTGCTTCACCACCGTAGCTTCCGAAGCTGCATCCGCCACTCGCCCTTGAAGAGGCCGACTTGAGTCCAGCCATCAGGTGCCATCCCAGATTCGCGGCTTCAGCCGCTGAGGGAATATCTCCCACACCCACGCGTAAAGTAGAACCATGGCGACGCGGCGCACCAAAGAACCCATACCCCTGACCGCCGCCCATCCCCTCGAAGCCCTGCTCCACCACACCTTCGCCAACCCCAAGCTCCTCCAGCTAGCCCTGACTCACCGCTCCTACGCCTACGAAGCCCGCGGCGCACCGCCTGAAAACACCCTCTTCCCCAAGCAAAAAAATCCTCCCGGCACCGACAACGAGCAGCTCGAGTTCCTCGGCGACGCCATCCTCGGCCTCATCGTCTCCGAAGCCCTTTTCCGCGCCTTCCCCGAGTCCTCCGAGGGCGAACTCACCCGCATGCGCTCGGCTCTCGTCAGCCGCAAGCGCATGGCCGACTTCGGCGCCGCGCTCTCCCTCGACGAGTACCTGCTCCTCGGCAAGTCCGCCGAACTCAACAACGGCCGCCGCAAGCCTGCCCTGCTCGCCAACGCCGCCGAAGCCATCATTGCTGCCATGCACCTCGATGGCCCCGCCGGTCGCCAGGCCCTCCACACCCTCATCGACACCCACCTGATCTTCCCCGAGCTCGCCTCCATGCGCGCAGCCCTCGCCGGCGACCTTAACCACGGCGCCCTCCGCGACCACAAAACCCTCCTCCAGGAAAAAGTCCAGGCCACCGCCGCCGGTAAGCTTCGCTACATCGACATCTCACAATCCGGCGCACCCCACCAGCGCCTCTTCTCCGTCGAAGCCCAACTGGAATCCCCCGATGGCACCCGCACCCTCGCCTCCGCCGAGGGCGCCAGCAAAAAGGAAGCCCAGCAACGCGCCGCCGAGCTTGCCCTAGCCAACTGGACCCCTGAGTGACGCCCCCAACTCCAAACTTGCCATTTCCGCCCGCCCCGCCCCAAACTTTGTCATCTCGACCGGAGCGCAGCGCAGTGGAGAGATCCGCAGGTCCACCCCACAACGGCCTGCTCCCTCACCTCCAGGCCATCTTCGAAATCCTCACCATCGCCCTCTTCATCGCGACCTTCATCCTCCAGCCCTTCCGCATCCCGTCCGACTCCATGCAGCCCACGCTCCTCGTCGGCGACTTCCTCCTCGCCAACAAGCAGTCCTTTTCCCCCGCCGGCCCGCTCGATGCACTCCTTCCCCCCACCACCATCCACCGCGGCGACATCGTCATCTTCCACTACCCACTCGACCCTGATCGCGCCCTCATCAAGCGCGTCATCGCCCTCCCCGGCGACCGTCTCCACCTCCGCAACGGCCTCGTCTTCCTCAACGGAAAACCCCTCCCCGAGCCTTACGCCATCTACACCCCCGCCCCACCCGACACCTTCCGCGACGACTTCCCCTCGCTCCGCCACGCAGACCCCAACGCCGACCCCATCTGGTGGGCCCAGCTCCGCCGCCTCGACCTTCACAACGAAATCACCGTCCCGCCCAACGACTACTTCGTCATGGGCGACAACCGCAACGACTCCGAAGACTCCCGCTACTGGGGCTTCGTCCCCCGCGCAACCATCATCGCCCGCCCGCTCTTCGTCTACGCCTCCATAGCCCACGACCCCCACCCCACCACCTTCCTCCACCACCTACTATCCACCCCCCGCATCCTTCGCTAGCCTTCCTTCGCGAAACTTGTTCTTAAACTTCGCGCACTTTGCGTCAAGGCCTTCCCTCAACCCAGCACCCCCGCCAGACGCGATACACTAACCAAGCCCATGAGCACCGCCGACACCACCCTCGCAGACACCCCGCACGCCAAGCCCGAAGTAGCCGAGACGCCTCTCGAAGCGCTCGCCTCCATCTGCACGGTCATCGCGATGCTCCTCTTCGTACAGGGCTTCATCTTCCAGAACTTCGAAATCCCTTCTGCTTCCATGCAGAACACGCTGCTCATCGGTGACCACGTCGTCGTCGACCGCACTACCCTCGCCCCGCGTACGCCATGGATGCCACTCGTACACTACCGCCCCGTACAGCGCGGCGATGTCATCGTCTTCTACAAGCCCAACCCTGAAACTCCCGAACTCATCCTCGTCAAGCGCTGCATCGGCATCCCCGGCGACCGTATCCACCTCCGCCACGGCGTCGTCTACCTCAACGGCGTAGCCCAGAACGAGCCCCACGCCATCCAGCCCGTAGACAACCCAGACTCCCCACGCGGCTACAACCCCTACCGCGACGACTTCCCCGCCATCTCCCCTTCGGAAGGCGAGCAGCTCACCGAAGTCTGGCGTCAGGAGCTCCCGAACAACATTCAGGGCGACGACCTCGTCGTTCCTCCCGGGAAGGTCTTCGCCATGGGCGACAACCGCACCGAATCGCTCGACGGCCGCTACTGGGGCTTCGTCCCGCAGGAAAACATCATGGGCCGCCCGCTCTTCGTCTACTGGTCCTTCAAAACCCCCGAAGACCAGGAAACCAAGACCAGCTGGGGCGAACGCATCGCATTCACCTTCCACATCGTCACCCACATCTTCGACGGCACCCGCTGGTCCCGCACCCTCCACATCATCCGCTAACGAAACGTCCCCATATTCCCCGCCGCCCTCGTCCTGAGCGCAGCGAAGGATCTCCGTATTTGCACTTCTTGCTCTTGCTTCTTGCTTCTTGCACTTGCACTTGCTCTTGCTCTTGCTTCTTGCTTCTTGCTTCTTGCACTTGCTTCTTGCACTTGCACTTGCACTTGCTCTTGCTCTTGCTCTTGCTTCTGAGATAAGCCCAGGCTTCAGCCTGGGCATCCAGGCCGCCACTAGATGGGGCTTTAGCCCCTGGGATATGCTCTCTTTCGATGCGGCTCAAACCCCAGACCTACGCCCTCACTGTCCTCACGAGTCAGCGCCGCCGCGTCTTTCAGCGCACGCTCATCGCGGAACTCTTCATCGACACTCTCTTCCGCTATCGCGATGCCGGCAAGTTCAAGCTCCACGCCTTCGCCATCATGCCCGACCACGCCCACATTCTCCTTACCCCGGCCTCGGATCAAACCATCGAGCGCTCAGTTCAACTCATCAAGGGCGGCTTCTCATTCGCCGCCCGTAAAGACTTCCCCGGAGAAATCTGGCAATCCGGCTATCACGCGCACCGTATCGTCGACGAACAGGACCTGCGCAACCAGACCGTTTACATCGCCAACAATCCAACGCGCAAACGTTACGCAGCCTACCCGCATGTTCACACCACGGAGTCGTATGCAGAGCGTATCGATCCGTCACCCGGCTTCTAGGGCTCCCCCCGCGTAAACTAAACTTCACACTGCATGACCACCACCCCTCCAGCCCCCGATAAACAAAATCCAGATGAGCAAATCCCCGCGCGCCACCACACGCGCCGCCGCCTCATCCTCGTCGCCATCCTCATCCTCGTTCTTCTGGCCCTCGCGCTCACCCCGCCGCTCCTCAGTGTCGAGCGCTTCCGCCACCGCATCGCCACCAGCATCAGCCAGAGCATCGGCCGCCCCGTGCATATCGATAAAGTCTCCTTCCACCTGCTCCCCATGCCCGGCATCACGCTCGAAAACCTCGTTGTCTCCGAGGACCCCGCCTTCGGCAACGAGCCCGTCATCCGCGCCAACGAGGTCGAAGCCACCCTCCGCATCAGCTCCCTCTGGCGCCATCAGATCGAAATCTCCACCATCCGTTTCAAGGTCGACGAAAACGGCTCCGGCGCCAGCCTCAACATCGTCCGCAACGCCCAGGGCCGCTGGAACCTGCAGGACATCTTCACCCAGGCCGCCCACGCCAACACAGCGCCCACCGGCCAGCGCAAAGCCGGTCCAGCGCCGCGCTTTCCCTACATCGAAGCCACCGGCGCCCGCGTCAACCTCAAGCTTGGCAACGAAAAGATGCCATTCTCCCTCACGGACGCCGACTTCGCCCTCTGGCTCCCCGAGCCGCAGCAATGGCACATCCGCCTCCTCGCTCACCCCGCCCGCACCGACACCAACGCGTCCGACACCGGCGAAGTGCGCCTCGAAGGCACCCTCGGCCGGGCCGCCACCCTCGCCGCCGTCCCGCTCAACCTCACCCTCTCCTGGGCCCACGCCCAAATGGGCGAAGCCACCCGCTTGCTCACGGGCGACGATCAAAACTGGCGCGGCACCCTTGAAGCCGGCGCGACTCTAGTCGGCCAGGTTGGCGCAGCCCAGCTAATCACCGCCCTCCATGTTACTGACCTCCGCCGCGCCGACTTCGTCCCCGCCAACACGCTCGATGTCTCCACCAACTGCACCGCGGCGGCCAACATCGCACTCCTCACCCTCACCGACGCCACCTGCACCATCCCCACCGGCGCCGCCCAACCCATCGCCATTTCGGCCCCCTCCGTTGACCTCCAGCAACCCCGCAAAGCCGCCGCGACCATCAGCTTCAATCAAATGCCGCTCAACTGGGCCCTGGACTGGGCACGCCTCTTTTCGCAGCGCATGCCGGCTGACACCAAAGCCTCCGGTACCCTCGACGGCCAGCTAGCCTGGACCAACGGAACCGGCAACGTGACCCCAGCCTGGGAAGGCCAGCTCCAATCTACATTCGTCTCTGCCACCACGAACGGCCATGAATACCACCAGACAGCCAAACCTCTCATTTCCGATTGGGCCGGCAGCATCTCGTTCTTCGCCCCATCGCCGCAACAACCCACCATCCACTTCCAGTTCTCGACCACCCAACCCGGCGTCAAACAGCCATTCGTCTTCGGCGGCGACTTCGTCTCAGACCACCTCGGCTCCCTGCTCCTCAGCGCCACAGCCACACCCGCGCAGATCGCAACAGTCGGCAACGCCGTCTGGCCCCCACTCGGCACCCAAGCCATCGATCCCCTCAAAACCCCATCCACAGAACCAATCCCCGTCGACCTGAAGTGCGTCTTCCCACCCGCCGAAGGCCAGCACTACTGCGAGTCCACCCGCACCCCCAACTCCGAAAAACCCACCAAACCTCACCACAAACGCTAGCCCGCCACCGAAAACCCAGCGTCCTCCGCGTTAACCTCCGCGACCTCTGCGTTAAAGCATTTGCTGTTGCATTTCTTTCTGTCATCCTCGCAGGGGATCTGCTTATCCGTCCTACAACGGTGCCTTCGCCGCCTCCACCGTCACCTTGTGAAACGACGTCCGCACCTCCGGCGCCTCGCCATCATTCACCAGCACCTCACCCGGCGGCGACTCCACGATCACCCGCGCCGTCGCACTCGCAAACCCCGCAACCCGTAGCCGCGAGGTCGTGCTGAACGTCGCCGACCGAATCGTCACCGGCACCTCGACCGCCGCCGCACCATCGTTCTTCACCGTCACCGCCACAAGATACCCCACCGAATGCCCCTGCCCCGCAGGCAGGACCCGCGGCGTGACATCCGTAATCGAAAGATCCGGCAGCCCTCGGTCATGCAGCACCCAGTCGTTGAAGAACCACCGCAGATCGATCGGGTTCGCCGCATTCTTCTTGCCCGACCGCTCCAGCAACCCCTCAAACGCCCGCGCCTGCTCCTCCGCCGTCGCCTTCGAAAGCGGTTGCACCCGCCAGGCCTGCAACGCCGCTTCCAGCGCATCGTCGCCAACGATCCCGCGCAGCATCCACCAAACCGCCGCAGCCTTCCGCCGGTAGTACAGCTCCGAGGTCGCTGCAATCAGCGGCTGTCCCACCACCTGCCCCACCAGCTCACCCCCCGGAGCCGACGCTTCCTTCGCGCCCCAGTTCTCAATTGCCGGCTCCGCAATCGAAAGCGGCTGAATCATCTCACTCAGCTGCGTCGTCGCGGCCTCGCGGCCTTTCTCTCGCTCGGTCCAGAGCAGCGCAAAGAACTGCGCCAACCCCTCATCCATCCACGGCTGCCCGGTCTGCACCCAGGCGTGCGTCAGGCTATGCACCAGCGCCTGGCTCGCACTCGCAGTACCCAGCACCGCCGCCGGCCCCACCAACAACGGCCCATCCTCAAACGGCTGCCCCGCATGGTCCACAATCGTCAGCGCAGAAAGCGGCTGCGGCCCCAGCCAATCCTGCAACAGCGGCGCGGCATCCTTCGCACTCGCCGCCAGCGCACTCAATGCGCCATCATCGTCCGTCTCAACCGCCAGCATCGACGCACCCGCAACATCCGCAGGCGCATTCGAAGCCGACACACCAGCATCCAGCGAAGCAGGCTTAGCCGCACCCTCTTCGCCCTTGCCCTCAAACGCCGGCAGCGGAGCAGTCATCCTCTCCGGCTGCGCCACCACAAACAAGCTCGGCACGCGGAACCCCAACGGCTCCGCCGCAAACTCCGCGGTCGCTACGCCCGTTCCCTCGGCAATGGGAGCGGCATCATCGTCACTGTGCGCCGCAAACGCCTGCCGTCTCCCGCAGAAGTAAGCTGCCGTCGGCGGATCGCCCTTGTACTCCACCGAAAGCCGCAGCCGAATCGTTGCCGCCTCTTCCCGCAGCTTCATCGCTCCAATCGCATCGAACAACTGCGCTCCATCGCCCAGAAACAACTGCCGCGAAGCCACCGGATACCACAGCACATCGCCGAACCCACGCAGCGCCGTCGCCTGCTCCGTGATCGCGTCCCAGTCCGTCCCCATCGCCTGTCCATGCGTCGCACCCAACCGCTCCAGCCGTCCCGCACTCGTCGCAAGCACGCCCGAATAAAACGTATCGAGCACCAACGTCTTGCCCGGAGCCAGCGCCTCTGCCAGCACAATCACGGCCTCGTTCGCCTTGCCCGTATGGTCCGTATCCGTGTCCAGCAAATGCTGCGAAAGCTCCAGCGGCTTGCTTCCGGCCGCCGTCAACTCGTTCGCACTTTCCCACTGCAGCGTCGACGAAACCTGCAACGTCACGCGCGTCAACGGCGTCGTTCCATCATTCCGCAGCGTCAACCGAGCCCGCATCAACAGCTTGCCCAGCGCCGGATTCAGTCGCGCATCGAGGTCATACGCCACAAAGTAAACCGCCGTCCGCTCCGCATCCGTAAGCTCCGGCCCACTCGGCTTCTTCGCCTCCGCGGCAACCGGCGTCTGCTCCACCAAAGGCATCGGCTCAGGAGACACCGCATCCGCAGGCGTCTGCACGATCACCTCACCCTTCGGCAGCCCCGGCTGATCGTCACTAGCCGCCGGTTGCTGCGCCTCAGGAACCACAGGCGGCGGTGCAACACTCGTCTGTCCGCCGGCAACACCCACAGCAAAACCCAGACCCAAAACAGCAGCGAAATACGCTTGACCCTTCACGAACTCCTTCACAAACTCCAACCCCTCACACGGAACGCACACAGCATCCCGCCGTGCGCGTAGCACCTTCACGAACCCAAACCCTTACGCGGCTTCACTGGCTTGGACTCCGCCGCAGCCGGAACCGTGCCCGCCCGCCGCTGCCGCATCGCCTCATACATCACCACGGCCCCCGCAACCGACACATTCAGCGACGACACACTTCCCGCCATCGGAATCCGCAGCAAATGATCGCAAGTCCGCTTCACCAGCTCATGCAGCCCCGACCCCTCGCTTCCCAGCACCAAACAGCAATCCTGCCGGAAGTCGAACTCCGTATAATCCGGCGTCCCGCGCTCATCGAGCCCGACGATCCAGATGTTCCGCTTCTTCATCGTCTCCAGCGCCCGCGTCACGTTCACCACCTGCGCCAGCCGCACATGCTCGCTCGCCCCGGCCGAAGTCTTCGCCGCAATCGCACTCAACGGCGCCGACCGCCGCTCCGGCACCACTACACCATCCACACCCGCGCCATCCGCCGACCGCAGCAGCGCCCCATAGTTATGCGGATCTTCCACGCCATCCAGCGCCAGAAAGAACCGATGCCCCGACTTCCCAGCAGGCGCGTTCAGCAAATCCTCCAGCGCCAGAAACTTCCGCTCCTTCAGAAACGCCACAATCCCCTGATGCGCATCCGTCTTCGCATGCCGCGTAAGCTGTTCTTTCGGCTCAGTCGAAACTCGTATACCCGCCACGCGGCAAAGCTCCAGGACCGCTTCCATCCGCGCATCCCGCCGGACTTCGCGTCCACCTGCCACACTCACATGATCCACTTGCCGCACCCCGGCTCGAAGGGCCTCTTCCACCGGGTGCAGGCCGTATAAGACGTCCATCCCTCCAGTTTACCTTCCCGCCCGGCCCCAGCCGTCGTAGAATGGAACGAAGCGACGCAAAGAAATCCCTTGCACAGCGAGACTTTTCCTGTGAAACTCGCGTCATTAGAGGTGTGAGAACGCCGATGGTCCTGACCGCCGAAGCCGCCCTGCAGGTTGAGCGTGAAAACGCTGAAATCGCCGCTGGCCTCAAACGACAGGATCCCGAGCTTCTCGACCGGCTCATCGACACCTACCAGCACCGCTTGATGCGCTACCTCATGTTCCTCACCGGCAAGCGCGAAGTCGCCGAAGACCTCTTCCAGGAAGTCTGGATTCGCGTTCTCCGCCGCGGCTCCCAGTACAACGGCAAAGCCCGCTTCGATACCTGGATCTTCACCATCGCGCGCAACCTGGTCATCGACCTCTCCCGCAAGCGCACCATGGCCTCGCTCGACGAAATGCGCGAAGGCGGAGAAGACGAACGCCCCTTCGAAATCGTTCAGGACGGCCCCTCGCCCCTCGAACAGTTCCAGTACCGCGAAAACGCCGCCGAACTCGCCACCGTCATGCTCTCCCTCGAGCCCAGCTATCGCGAAGTCCTCACCCTCCGCTTCCACGAGGAGATGTCCCTCGAAGAAATCGCCGGTGTCACCCGCGCTCCACTATCGACCGTGAAGTCCCGGCTCTACCGCGGTCTCGCTGCCCTCAAGCCTCAGCTCACAAACCTGCGCTCCGAACGACGGGCCAATGAAGCTCGTGCTCGTGAGGTGAAAGCATGAATTCACCCACCAATCTGCGGCCCGGGCCGCAGATGCCGGTCTCGGCGCGCGCCTCACTCGTCAATCGCACCCACCGCGTAGTCCGCGAGCAGGCCCTCCAGATGCGCGAAAAGCGCGAGCGCACCCGCAGCCTCTGGGTTCCTATCGGTATCTTCTCTATCCTGTTGCCGCTCATCTGCTACGCCGTTTGGGCCATGATGGACGGCTACGACCTGACGCCGAATGGCGTTCCCGATGCCAGCGACCAGCTCTTTCTCCTCATGCTCTGGTCGCTGCCTGTAACGGCTGTGCTCCTCGGTCTCGTCTGGTTCCGGCGTGAGCGCGGCCGCGGTAATGGCGAGGTGCGCCAGTGACACGTTGGTGGTCTACCCGGCAGATCGATCCCGTCCCGTCCAGTGACGATGAACTGCGCATGATTCCGTCCTGGTCGGTCATCCTGGCCGCGGGCCTTTTCATCGCCATGCAGTACGTGTTCCACGTCGTCATGCCGCACCACAAGCATGAACTCCTTCCCCTCCGCCTGATGATGGGCTACGCCTGGGGAACGCTGTGGGCCAGCTACGCGCTGCTGCTCGGCTATGTCAGCCGCGACGTCAAGCGCCGCGGCATGTCCCCCGGCCTCTGGATGCTCGTCTGCGTCATCCTCCCCGGCGGCATCGGCGCAGTCGTCTACTTCATGCTGCGGCAACCCATCTTGTCCAAGTGCCCCAACTGCACCACCTCGGTCGACGCCAACTATCACTTCTGCCCGCAGTGCCAGTTCCAGATGGCGCCCGTCTGCGGCACCTGCCATCGCGGCGTCAAGATCACCGACGCCTATTGCACCCAGTGCGGCCACGACCTCGCAGTCGACGGCGCCCCCCAAGCGCCTCCGCGTCTACAGCGACAGCGACGGCTACTAAGTTTTATCGACAAAGAGCAGCCCCCAAGATTGTCATAGCAGCCCCGAAGATTTGTCATTTCGACCGGAGCGGGATAGGTTTCATCGTCCCGCGTAGTGGAGAAACCTGCAGTCAGTGGCTATACCAACACGCTGTAGGCTCCATACGGCGGCAAGATGGCCACATCCACTTAAGCCAACCACAAGCCTCAGGGCCAAAGGCCCGACAACATACCAGCCTGGGCCGAAGGCCCAGGTTAGGCCCACCGCGGGACATAGGGCTGAAGGCCCGGCACACTACCGCCACGAACTTCAGACGCACCACACTCGAGCCAAACGACCGCGCTAGACTATCAACTGATGGCAACACCCCTCACAGCGCTGATCGTCGACGACGAACCCCTCGCCCGCCAGGAACTCCAGTACCTCCTCGACGCCGCCGGCGACGTCACCGTCCTCGCCCAGGGCTCCAACGGCATCGAAGCCGTCAACCTCATCCGCACCCATCACCCCGACGTCGTCTTCCTCGACGTCCGCATGCCCGGCCTCGACGGCTTCGCCGTCCTCAAAAAAGTCCTCACCCTCGAAAAGAAGTTCCGCATGCCGCAGGTCGTCTTCGCCACCGCCTTCGACCAGTACGCCGTGCGCGCCTTCGAAGTCAACGCCGTCGACTACCTCCTCAAGCCCTTCGACAACAAGCGCCTCATCAAGACCCTCGAAAAAGTCCGCGGCCGCATCGCCGCCGGGGACACCCCCGACCCCGCCGGCCCATCCCCCACATCCGACTTCGGCTCCAGCGCCGCCGCCAAGCTCGACGCCCTGCTCCGCATGATTGAAGGACAGGCGCACGGCTCCGGCGCCCACGCCGTCGCTCCCTCAGGACGCTCCGGCAAAGTCGTCGTCCGCGCCCAAAGCCGCCTCCTGCTCGTCGACCAGAAAGACCTCTGCTTCGCCGCCATCGAAGAAGGCCGCATCTCCGTCGTCACACGCAACGTCGAGGGCGACTCCAACTGCCGCACCCTCGAGGAACTCCAGGAACAACTCGACCCCGAACAATTCTGGCGCGCGCACCGTTCCTTCGTCGTCAACATCCAGCACATCCGCGAAGTCGTCCCCTGGTTCAAGTCCAGCTACCAGCTCCGCATGGACGACCGCAAACAAACCGAGATCCCCGTAAGCCGCTCCCAAACCAAGCGCCTCCGCGAGCTCTTCAACCTCTAGCACCCGCGACTTTGCAGTTGCTTTTGCCTTTCTTTCTGTCATCCTCGCAGGGGATCTGCTTTCTTCAAACCGGCCCAACCGCCCGGGTAGCCCATTCATCGCGCAGCACTTCGCGCGATGAGTGGGGAACACCAATGCCTACAGGGTGAGCCTCTCAATTACGTCGTTATCAAAGCCCATACTCGCCGCGCGCCACTGCCCACACCGCCAACGGCAAGTTCGCCCGAATGCACCTCCAGGGCAAACACCACACCATCTCAAATCCCCCGACAAACGTGCGCTCACCCATTAACCCAACCGAACTAGCTCTTGCGGCGGGCGCACACAAGAACATCAGTAATAACTTACTTAACGCACTTTCCATCATGGTGTCAGAATGAGACTCCGCGAGGGGCATCGCTTTTGCTTTTGGGGTTCCTAGTCGGCTATAGGATTTATAGGGCAGCTATGCCACCTAGACACATGTGGAGTACCCACGGGATCTGGCAAGTAAACCATGCACCATGTCGTGTTGTGAAGACTTCCCGCTTCATCGAAATATTCGATTCTTCCACCCAGAACGATGAGAGTCTTACCATTTTGAAGATCAATGAAATCCTGTTCGGGAAGAAGTCTATCCGAAACTCCAGAGTCAGGGATTTCTGTCCCATTGAAAATGGTATTTTCAGAATTAGGAAGAAGTTCGAGGGTTTCGATATTCCGCCTTATAAATCCCCAGTCACCGAATCCTGCGGTCAACACATAGGCTCGTGCGTGTCCTCTGGCACGAAGGGCAGGCGAGTTCCCATAATTCTTCATTACATAGTCCCATCGAAATGGTTGGTTTGCAGCGACCCCCGAAATAACTGGATCATCCTTCATGCGAGATGGAAACTCTGGCCCCACCCATGGTCGCTGCTGCAACTTGAAGTTTGTCCCAGCGTCTTGCCATTGCCGATAGCTTATTCCGGCATACAAGATAGCTGAGCAAATTCCAATGATTTCGAAAAGCACCTTCCACCCTGCAAGGGTCTTGTACCAGCTTTTATCGGATTTGTTTTTGTTTGTTGGAGATGGCTGAGATTGAAGCGCGAGGAGCAGCTTCGTTATAGCGGCATAATCCTGCTTTTGGGACTTCTCATGTGGGCCTATGGAATGTTCATCATCTTGCTCTGGTCGGTCGGCGAGCCCTATTAGGCGGTTGAGCTTTCCATTTAGTTCCCCGAGTTCTCGCACAATACGTTTAGCGAAATCTCTCGTATAGTCGTCCATAGAAAGCCCTCTAAGGGAAGTTATGAAACACGAATACCATAAAGGGCAAGAAGCCGCAGAGCGGTTCGAGAAGTTAGCGACTGCTATGTTTCTTGCCCCTAAATCTATCGTGAAACCAGAAGGAAAGCCAGCGCGCCCAAACGTAAGAAAGCCAGCAAAGGTTAGCGTTTGTGCCTGCCGCGCCCTCGCCACCGACGCCGGCAAGCTCGGCATAGATGAGGCACTCAATCATCGCAAAGGTTGGGATGACGCTGGACGCTTCCATCTCGTCACGAGTGAGGTTACTGGAAAGCGCCGACATACGCCGGGCTTACTAGAGCGACCTTGACACACGAAGAAACGGCAAGGACGCGGCAAGCGAAACATTAGCCCTTACTGATCTTCTTTGGCTTACGCACTGCTTTGGATGGCTCTTTCTCCATTGTCCCTTTGGGGACGCGAAAGAGCGCAATCATGGTGGTGCCAAACCGTTCCAGTGCTTCCGGGCCTTCGTGATATTCACGTTTCATGGCTCCTGATTATGAACAAAACACAATTTCATTCCTTGTACCAATCCGTTCGTCCAATAGCAGTAGCTGGAATGGCGGGTGTCGCCAATTTCATCAACATATACGATGGAGCCAGCTGAATAGATTGCAAGAGAACCACTGCTAACACTTTGCAAAAGACTGAACGGAATTTGTGTCTTTCCAATAACATCGGAATTTAATTCAATGGAGTGTGCTGGAACGGAATTACCAAATCCCATCTGACAGTTTTGGCCATGTGACCTGTGGTCGAGTTGGCTAATTTGTTCGAAAACTTCGTTTTCGGTATTTGTCTGAACTTTCGGATCATCTGAATGGTCTGCTACTGCCAAGACTGTGCAGTTGAGATAGCGAACTATTGCAACGTCTCCATCATTTTGTAAATGCACCCTGGATCGGATCACATCGCCAGCATTTGCGCTGATTAAGTCCACTGCAATTATGTGGATGTGAGAACGAGCTGAATGTATTGCTAAAAAGTCAGTTATGCACAATATTGTGGCTATACCTAATAACGTTAAGACGCGCGTAGACGGACGCAGAATGACATTTCTGAATGCGCACCAGCAAGCCATTGCACCGCACGGAAATGCAGCAGCAAACAGCCAGTGCGCCAGCACCGCATGCCCGCTCATGCCAAAACCCACGGCAGCAATAACAAAAGTGAGGCAAGTAGTGGCTGACCCCCAGAACAAGTTCGAGGCATGCCACTTTTCGGAGCGCGGATTTCTCCTACCGCTCGTAACCTTCTTCTTCGCTTTGGCCATGCGCCATTGTCCGCTTTTGACCTCGGCGGGTAAACTCCAGATTGTAAAGGTAAGTCATAAGCTTACCTGCGTCGAGTTATGTTATTAGCTTGACATGGCTTCAGCCCACGTCAAGCGCCTGCCAAAGCAGATACTCTCCGCGCGAACTCGCCCACAGTCGCATCACGCACAGGAGCTTATTTACACAATGGCAAATGGCTATCAAAATACGCGATTCACGATAAGAAAAATCGAAGCAGCCGGCACACCTACACCAGTAGCTGCTTCAAGATGATTGATAAGGATCGTGCGTAGAGTCAGTCTAAAAGACCTCTCCTACCGCCGCATTACCCATATGGGATACGAATCGCCTTAATTTCCGGCGAACCTCATCCCAACAAGCTAAGCCACGCTTAGGGCGTCGCAGCCGCTTTCCGAGCCTGGCGATTGTGGTACCACTTGACCACGTCGGGGTAGAACTCCACCGCCAGCGAGCCAAGCGCGCCTTCGGCATTTACCGTCAACCCACGCTCCAGCGTCAGCCCCACACCACGGTCCGAAGCCGGGTAGTAAACGTTCGAAATCGCTCCACCGATGAAGTTCCCAAATACGTTCGAGTAGTTCGGCTCCCACTTGCCGTTGTCGCCCTTGCACCGCACCGTGGAAATCACCGCGTACCAAACCCGGGTCTTGAACTTCCCATGCCCCAGTCGAAAGTACCGCGGGTCCTGATGCAGCAACGAAGGCAGCACCGCATTGCCCCAGAAGTTGCCGTCAAAGCTGTCCGCGAACGCCGCTCCATAGCGCTTGGCATATCCCTCGATCCCCTGCCCATACTCGGGATACGAGTCTTCCCCCTTGCTCAATCAACGCATCCACGCCCGCGGAAAAGAACTGGAACGGGTCAATTGACGACTTGAAGAACAGATGGAACTTTTGCTTCGCATCGATCGGCGCCGCCTCGCCGCTCATCACGCTGTTATAGCTCGGGATCACTCCCAGCATGTGCTGCGACTCTTCCTGCTTCAGCTCTCGCTCAGCCTGAGCGTGCCGCTCTTCAGGCGTCTGTGCAGCCGGATTTTGACTAGCCTGACTGGCAGGCGCGTCAGCATCGGGCTTAGTCGGCGTCGGCGCTTGCGCAGCGGGAGCCTGTTGCGGCACGGTCGTCTGATCTTGCAGGGCTGCTCGAAATCCCCGCAACCTCAACCGGCGTCGCACTGCCCTGGGGCATCGGAGCGTCCGGCAACAGGGGAGGCAGAAACGCTGCCAGTCAGAGGCTGTTGGGCCGCGACGCAGAGGGGTAAAGCAAGAACGGCGGTACAAAAAAACAAAAACTTGGTCACAGTGCAAGTTTACCTGTCTACGTTCCCTGATAGACGTCGATGGGCCGCAGTAGTTTACCGATCCCGACAGAAAGAGGCCTAAGGTTTTGAAACTTCCGGACGAGCATGGTGCCGGTGAGGCCGAAATTCCTGAAACAAGTGCAGGCCCACCCGCGTCGCAAAAACCGTCCGCGTCGCCACCACGCCACCAAACGGGTTGTACTCCGGATACCACACGCTATGCGCGATAATTGGGCCTGAAAAATCCGAAATCGTCGGTGTCAGCGTAAAGAACCTGCGCCCATCGCTATCGTGCCGGGCCGTAAACTCAGCCAGCAAAGCATTGGCAATCTTCTTCTTCACCGTGCATCCACGGCACGGATAGTACCGAAGGTCTTCGTGAAACAGGAACTCCATGCCGAGCCGGACGTTCCCGTTGATCACCGTGATGCCTTCCGACGAAGCATACCGCTGGCCGTACCCGGCAATGTCCGTCCCCCACCCCGAAGGCTGGTCTCGGGCCTGCGTATACAACGCACGCACCGTCGACCGAACAAATCCATTCAGAAGATAGGTGTCCTTCGCATAATCCGCAAACAGATCATGCGCGGTCGGTCGAACGTACGGCACGCCATTGATCAGATAGACCGGGGCCCGGTTTTGCGCAGCCTGCTGCTGCTCCGGTGTAAGCGCCGGGCGTGTCTGCAGCGGCATGCCGCTGGCCGGCTGTGGAGCGTTCGGAGTCTGCGTCGTATCACCCACACTTGCCTTCTGGCTTACGCCTGCAGCATCCGGGCTGCTCGACGTTTGACCGAACGCACTCCCACCCGCCAAACATACCAGGGCTGGCGCAGCGAATCCGAGCAGCAGCAACCTTCTCATGCAAACAGGCCCTCGTTGAGCTGGCAATAACAATGTATGTGTCTCGGCTGTCTCTTAGTAGACTGCCACAGAAGGCAAATGATTTCCCGGCCCTGCAAGTCAAAATAAGATTGTGAGCGATCATGCCCAAGGAATTCGTCATCGAGAAGTACATTGTGACGCTCATCGCAAAGACCGTCGCCGGTCTGGCCTTGCTCGTGGCTGTCGCTTATCCGATCGACTTCGGCATCTGGCGCACACGGCTCGCCCTGTCCCACGACGGTCGTGGAGGCATGGGAACTGTCGAGGTCAAACGCGTCGTCACCGCGGAGCTGAAAGGCAACAAAGAGGACTATTACTTCGACGGCACCGAGATCCTGGACTGTAGCAAGTCGCTCTTCCCCCAAGGCGGCGTCAACGCCTGTTGGTGGCAAACGCGCCATCGCGATGTCATCGCCCGCTACTGAGAAATAGCTGGATAAAATTCAGTTCATACCTAGGAGCAGTCAGGGAGCCATAAGGGCAGGAGCAGCCGTAGGCGACTGACCGGATTGAGGCGTGAGAAGAAGCTTCGCCACCGGATAGCCCATCGCCGCGGCCTGGGACTCAATCTGCACCAACACATCGGGCGCAAGCGTTGCAGACTTGGAGTAAATCCAAAGACTCTTGTGGTTCGGACTGCCCAGCAGATACCACCCATAGTCCGGCGCAAGGGCAACCACCCAATACTTCGCCGTAAACGGCCAGAACGGGCCAACCTTCAGCCGGCCATACGGTTGGGTTCTTCTTATCCTGCGGTTTTGCCGTGTAATTTTGCACGTTCACGTAAGCAGACTTCGTCTTGCACGAATCGACCCACTCCAGGGTATTTGACTTATCGCCGCGCGCATCTAGTTGAAAAGCATCGCCAATACAGGTCTTTTCGCGTTTATTGGGGAGGCGCGCTATTTCGTACCAAACGCCCTTCATCTGCTCGTCATCCAGGTGAGCAACGGCCGCAGGCGCCTGCGCAAGAGCAAACGGCTGACAGGCCAAGACAAGGCCTGTCAGCGTTATCGCTGTGATTTTCCCCAAAAACTGCCTGCCCATAGTCGTCCCTCCACCATGCTGGTTGTGTGATGCAGAGAGACGTGGCTAAATTACTTGTTCTTCAGCACTTGGCCGCGAACTTCGCCGCCGGGGTTGGCTGCGGTGTGGATGTTGAAGTAGTACTTGTCGTCCAGAAGGTCTTTGGCTTGTTCGGGCGTAAGTGTTGCTGTGCCATCAATTGGGCTGGAAATGGGGTCCATTTTTACGAAGATTTGCGGTTTGGCGTTGGTGGTTTCGGTTGCGGGGCCGTGGAAGTGTGCGGCGACGGCAGGGCCGCTAAGATCACTGTATTCAACGTGATACGTGAAGAGCATGGTGTCCGTGTCATAGGTCGCGGTGAGTTTGCCATGGCCGGCGCCTTCTTTAGCGGGGACTTCCCAGGCGGTTTTGAGGGTGGCGTGGAACTTGACGACTTCCGCATGTGCGGCAATGGAAAGAGTTACGAGCGCGGATGCGATTGCGATCGTACGAAGCAGGGTGGTCAACTTTTTCATGGATCTCCTTAGTGTGCCGAGGTGCGTAGGTCGTATCGTAGCCCAAATCACCCCATTTTTTGGTGACATTTTTGTGGAGGTTTGTGGAGAGCTATGGTGCGTTTGTGGTAGCGGTGATGTCCAGCAAACTTGACATTTTGTGGATTGCGACGATCAGTCGTATTCCGACTAACATGACGCCCGGCTGACCACCCGGATTCTAATTTGCGGTTAGCGGATGGCGATGGCGGCGGCTACCAGGAGGCCTCCGATGCAGGGCCAGGGTGATGGAGGTCGAGATGAGGTGGTGCTTCTGGACGCAGATGCGGGACATCCAGTAGACCTGCTCGCTGAGGAGGTCGGAAGCGGCGGACTCGGTGAGGATGGCGTTGGCGTTGCGGAAGCTTTCGACGCCGTCGTAACGGGCAACATTGACCCAGGAGACCGGAGAGGGTTTGGCGCTGGAGCGGAGGCGGGGTTTGATGGACCAGGCGCTGAAGAGCGTGGACGCGATGAGGGTCGCGATGCCGGCGATGAAGATGATGGTGCCGATGTAGCTGAGCGGACTGGAGAGTCTGGAGAGATGGATAGGAGAGGCGACCGCCGGGGGAGAGGCTGGCGGAGAGGACGGCGGCGGAGATGGTCATGACGAAGCCGGCCTTGCGTGTCGGCGAGCTTGATGTTTTCGAGGAGATAGCGCTGCTGGTTCCAGAGGAAGAGGCGGCGGTCGATGAGAGGGTCGGGCGAGGTGCCGGGCGTGGCCGGATTGGGGATGTCTAAGGCGGCTGGCGGCGGGGTCACGGCGGTCTCCTGCTGAAGTGGGGCTCGGCAGTTTGATCGTAGCTGGTGGGTGTGGGGTTTTGGTAGGGTTTACCAGATATTCATATTTTGGGGTTGGCGACGACAAAGGCAAACGCAGATTCCCTTGGGGAAGGGCAACAAAGGGAGGCAGTGCGCCGCAACAACAGGTACTTTGCTAATACACGACGCCTGCGGTTGGGGTGCTGGCCTGATAGCTCCTCGTTGTAGCGATAGGTCGGCGTGGCGTTGCCTTCGGCGTCGCTGGCGTAGCGATCGACAAAGATCGCGCCGCCGTTGTTGCCGTCGAACACGGTTGTGGTGCCCATCGAGTCGATGAAGAGATCTGTGGGTTGCACGAAGTTGCCGGTGCCCCGTGATGCTGTGCGTCGGGGTGGCTGTGCCGTTGACCTCGGGGGGATAGAAGTAAATGCTCGGGACGCTGTTCGTCTCCGCCGAGATGCCTACGTTGCCGCAGGTTGTCGAGGGCGAGGGCGGTTGCGCCGGAGGGGATGGAGCTGCTGACGTCCATTGTTTTGGAGGGGGTTGCTGTTTTGAAGCCGTCTGCGAATTCCAGTACGTGGCTGCCCTCGAGTGCGTAGAGATTGTTGCTTGGGTCTGTCGCCATATAGGTGAAGGCGGATGGCATGGTCAGGGTCATCGCGGGTGTGGCGGGGCCGTTGGCCTGGGCGTTGAACATGACCAGGGAGTTGTTGCTCTCCTGTAGGTAGAGGTTGCCGTTCCTGTCCGCGGCGGGGGACGACTTCTTCGCTGCTGAGCGTGGCGGTGAACTGGCGCTTGGGGCTGAGCACTCCGGCATTGGCTGCGAACTCATAGACGGTGATGTTGGTGGCGGGTGTGCCGAGGGCCACCTGATAGATGTTGCCGGCGCCGTCCCCGGTGATGTGGCCGCAGGTGCCTGAAGGGAACGTGTAGGCCGTCTTGCCGGCGTTCGTGCCGTTCACGTTCACGTCAGCGGATAGGAATCGATATAGGACGGCGTGGGGGCTCCCGCCCGTTACGTCGACACACACGTAGGCGTAGCCGGCGGCCGCGGCTACGGGCGTGTCCAGCTTGCACGCCACGGGTGTGGTGGGAGAGCTGGGCGAGCTCGGAGTGACCGGCGTATACAGCGTTGTGCAGCCCGTAAGACCGGCCACTGCCACCAGCAATCCTGCCAAAGCCCCATTGCCCAGATGTCTCATGAGTGCGATTTTCCCCGAGTCGCCCGCGTTTGACAAGTTTTTTGTGGCGCGGCTGGATGCGCCGCGCTATTGGGGAGATGCTGCCGTTGGTGGTGGGATCGCGGTTCCTTTAGAAGTTGCGGACGCGGCCGGCGGTGACGAGGCGTAAGAGGAGGGTGAGGACGACCGCTCCGATGACGGCGACGAAGACGGTGTAGAGGAAGCCGCCTGTTCCCGGCGTAGCCGAGGGTGACCATGATGAGGCCGCCGATGATGGCTCCGATGACGCCGACGATGATGTCGACCAGCGGGCCGAAGGGGCCGGCGCCGCGCATGATGCGTCCGGTGAGGTAGCCAGCCACGAGGCCGATGATCAGCCAAACCAGCAGAGAGTGTGTGCCTTCGGTGGATTGGATGTAGCGGTTGATATCGACGTGATGGACGTGCGGTTCCATGATGGTCTCCTCTGTGCGGCTATGGGGTCAGATTGCGGGAGGCGGTGGAGGGTTGCGTGGGGGTGTGCGTTTGGGTGCGGAAGTTGGGTGGTTGCGTTGGCGGTTAGTGGCTGGGAGAGGAAGACAATCCAGTCGCTTCGCCTTCGGCTTTGCTCCGGCCTTCGGCAGCGTGGAGGCGTCTGCGACGCGGGTCTTTATGGCACGGCTGAAGCCGTGCCCCTTCGAGGCCATCCGGCGCCCGGGCTTTTGGTGCTAATCCGCCAAAGTAAAGGGTGTGGGGGGTGTCGAGCGTCTGTGGAATAGGCCTATACTCTGCACTTCACCGGTTGCACCTATTCCTGTTGAGGAGGAATTATGAAGCAAGGTACGGGATGGATGGCTTTGGCGGTTTTGGCGGCGTCGGCGTTGGGGGCACAGGCTCAAAGGGTCCAGGTGAAAGTCCAGAACAATACGGATCACGCGGTTTGGGCGACGGTCTATGAGTACGCCAACCGCGCGGCAAAGACCGGGGAGGGCTGCGTCCTGCCCCATACAACAGAACCGATTCAGGGCTATAAGTCTCCGTTCAAGTACTACGTGCTGGTGGAAGTGAAAGCGAGTGCCACCTCGTGTGCGGACCACTCGAACCTTCTGAGCCGGGATGCGGGGCGTTTTGAGAATTTGAATCTGAAGATCGATCCGCTGTATTCGAGAGATGGAACGATGGTCAAGCTAGACATTCACAACTAAGTATTTGGGGCTTCCATGAAACGCTCCGGCTGATGGCCGGGGCGTTTTTGTTGGTGGGTGGGTGCGGCTGCGGAGCGTGGGTTCCTCGTAAACCGGAACACCCTCTACCCCACTCATCCGCAAAGTGCGCGTATGAATGGGCACCCCGGCGGTACCCTTTCGAAATACGTCAGGCTTCAACTGCTGGCGATTCCGGCATGGCGGAGTCTTTCTGTTTTGAGGAGCGCTTCCTAAGCCAGGCGAATGGGAAGGTGGCCAGGAGCGGAATCCAGACGGCGAAGCCCCACCACACAAACGTGTTGCTTTCCGATTTGTCGTACGGAGTTGTGAAGCTAAGACCAATGGCGATGACGATGAAGAAGACGCATAAGAGCGTCCCGAGCAATAAGACGGGCCACGGAAGTTGACGGCGTTTGAGGGCTGCGTCGAGGCCGCAGCCCGCAAACCACCAGAACGGAATGCAGTAGACGGGGAAGATTATGCCTCGCCAGACGAAAAGGTCGTCGGGCTCGTCGCCGAAAGAGCTGGGGCGATAGCTATCGGGGAATGTGCGCATGATGCCACTCATTGCAAGCTCGGTGGCCATTGCGGGCAAATTGATTGCCTGGATAGGCCGGGAAGCGACCCAGGCGGTTCGCATGACGGCCGTCCTGAGGAGTTGATCGCGTGGGATGGTGACATCGACGTGTTTGTTGTGAAACCAGAGGGCGTGGCCTTTCCCGATCCTCCCGATGTAGTCGAGATAGTGGGCTGTGAAGATAGCTGCAAGTATGGTGAAGCACAGGACCGGAATGGCTGTCGGCAGCACGAGAGCGAACGATGGGCGAGTGGGGTTCACGTACGGATAGCTTATCGCTACTTTCCCGGCACCGGTCGGGTGTACGGTCAGTTTAGGAAAGCAATTCAGTCGCGCTTCGCCTTCGGCTTTGCTCCGGCCTGCGGCAGCGTGGAGGCGTCTGTGACGCGGGTTTTATGGCATGGCTGAAGCCATGCCCCTTCGAAAGGCCTGTGGGAGGCGGGAGCTAAGGACGTTTCCGTTTGGGGACTCGGGCAAGGTTGCCGAGATGGCGGAGCGTGGGAACGCGTTGCACGACTTGGCGGCGCGGCAGGGGTTCGAGTATGGCTTGTCTTGTGGGTTGGGGCGGTGCGATCTGTGCTTACGGAAGAGCAGTATGCGCGGTTGAGGTAGGGTTGGTGGGTTCGCGGGATGGGAAGCTGCTACCTTGGGGGCCCTCTTCCCCGCTACCCATTGGGAGTGGTTCGTTCTATAAATTTTGCACGGCCGATTTAGGATACTGGCATGAGCTACGACCTCATGGTGTTTGTAGCCCGAGGCTGCGCCGAAGAAGCATGCGGCGTTTATGGAGTGGTATTTCGCGCTGACGAAGTGGAACGACGGGCCGTATAACGATCCGGCGAGGACTTCGGCCCGGTTGCGGTTGTGGGTGCAGGATATGCAACGCACGTTTCCGGACTTGAACACGCCCGAAGCAGAGATTCATTTGCAGAATGACGATGGGGCGCTGTCGGATTACACCATCGGGCGGCACTTTGTGTATGCCGGGTTCGCGTGGTCGAAGGCTGTTGAAGCTGCTAGTCAAGCAGAGAGATTAGCGAAGCTGCATGGGGTGGGATTCTTCGATGTCAGTTCGAATGGAGAAGAGGTGTATCTGCCCATGAATGGAACCCTGGAGTTGGCTCACCGGAAGAAGGCTCCATCGCTCTTGGAACGGCTGCGACGGGAAGCTGGGTAGCCGCTGAGGCGGTTGGTGGCTGGGAAAAGAAGGCAGTTCAGTCGCTTCGCCTGCGGCTTTGCTCCGGCCTTCGGCAGAGTGGAGGCGTCGGCGACGCGGTCTTTATGCATGGCTGAAGCCATGCCCCTTCGAAAGGCCTGTGGGAGGCGGGAGCTGAGGATGTTCGCGTTTGGGAACTCGGGCAAGGTTGCCGAGAGGGCGGAGCGTGGGGAACGTGTTCCAGGACCTGGCGGCGCGGCAGGGGTTCGAGTATGGCTTGTCTTGTGGGTTGGGGCGGTGCGATCTGTGGCTTACGGAAGAGCAGTATGCACGGTTGAGTAAAGGCAGTTGGTAGTAGGTTTAGTTTCCAAATACTCCGCATGAAGCTCTCCGTCCCCTTGACGGGCCGAAGATTGGCTGTGACACTCGAGGAGTGTCGCCCTAAACAACGAGAAGAATGGCTTGAGTATCGGCGATTCGATTGGCTTTCTTGCCCTCGTATCGGATTTTTCGCCTTCATCACCGATCCGACCCCCGAAATCAAATTCTTTCTGTTGCTGTTTGCAATCCTTTGTACGGTGATAATTCGTTTGGACTTCGCACTGGACCTACAGACTTTCGAAACTGCTCAAGTCATTGCTTTCGCTTTTGATCATAGGATTTGGTTGGGGTAAAACCTCCGCACGAATCGCATCTCAGCTGCCGATAATTTCACAAGTATTTCAGTGG
>CBDDDO010000007.1:0-261437 GCA_965226655.1 Granulicella sp.
TGGACGGCTGGAAGGGTGAGGTGAGCACGTTCGATCATCCAGGGTGCGAACTTGACGACCTGTTTTGCCGGCAAGGTCTTTTGCTCGATCAGTTGGCGAACCGACGCGTCACTGATCCCGAGCGTTTCGGCTGCTTGTTGCATCGTGATCCAGAGGCGCTGCTCGGGCGGCGGACATGCCGGAAAACCCTTGGTGTGTCGAACGTGCTGGACACGCTTCTCCGTCCATGTGTTGGCGTGACCTGTCCGATAACCCAGTCGGTTCAGGATAGACACGATGGCGCGATCGTCGCAGACAAGAGCGAGGTCACGAATCAAGTCCGTTACTTGCTCGGAGTTGACGTTGTTGTGGTCGCCGGTCCTGTTCTTGCGCACTGTCAGTTGGGTATGAGAGCCGCCGGCCCAGTGCAGCTTGAGGTGAACGGCGGGAGGCTCATCGGTAGTGTCGGCGACGACTTCCTCCAGCACGGTTCTGAGGATGCGCTTCTTCAACGCCATCGGCGAGTCGGGATGATCCCACAGACGTTCGAGATCGTCGCCGAGTGCAAGTAGCTGGGCGCGCTGTTCCGGCGTGAGCTGCGGTGCCGATGCGGTGGCTTCTTCGAGGCGTCGCTCCAGATCGGCGCCATGTGTCAGCGCGTTGTTCCATCGCTTCTCCAACTCGGCGGCGACGAGGCGGTTCTCCGGCTCCGTCGCCTGGTACTGCCGTTCGATGCGGCTGGCTTCATAGCGCGCCTTCTGGAGCGCGAGTTCGAGTGAGCGCCGTTTCTCATCGGTGCGGGTCTGAGTCTGGTCGAGGGCATCGAGCGCGGCCTGCACACCGAGAGGACGCAGGGCTTCGAGCACCTCGGCTGCGATCTCCCGGTCGACCCGCCAGCCAGCGAAGGTGATGCAACTGCGCTTCAACTTGTGGGCACGGTCTCCGCTGCACCAGTAGCGCGGCAGCGGCCCGTCCCGCTTGCTGGGTGTGTAGAAGACCTGGAGGGCGCGGCCGCAACGTGCGCATCGCAGCAGTCCCGCCAGCAGCGCGGAGCCGTTACGAGCCGCGCCGTTCGGTCCTCCCATGCGAGCGTTCCAACCTGCGTTGGAGCGGATCTGTTCCTGGTTACGCATGAACTCTTCCCACGTTATATACCCTTCGTGGTGATCCGGGATGACGACTTCCCACTGATCCTGGGGGCGGGCGTGACCGCGTGTCTTCCGTGCTCGGCCATCGACGATGGAGGTGCGTGTGTGCTTCCTGCCCCAGACGAAGACGCCAGCGTAGGCCGGGTTCTTGAGGAGGCCGCAGAGGCTGGAGTAGATCGGTTCGATCCACACCGTCTTGCGGTTGCCGGACTCGCGCGAGAGGACGGGAAGCGGGAGTTTTTCGTCGCGATACCAGAGCAGCACCTGACGCACGCTGCCCAGTTCATGGAACTTGCGAAAGATGCCAGCGATGGCCTCCTGCACCTGACGGTCAGGGGTCTTCTCGATGCCTTCCTCTTCGGTGCGGACGTAGCCGACAGGCACCTGCGTCATCACGATGCCGCGCCGCACCTTCTGTCGATGTGCCTCCATCGCGCGCTGACGAAGCAGGCTGATCTCGAACTCGCTCATAGTGCCCTTGAGGCCGAGCAGGAGTCGGTCGTTGAGCAGGCTTGGATCGTAGACGCCGTCGTGGTCGATGACCAGTGTCCCGGCCATCGCGCAGAGATCGATCAGATGATGCCAGTCGCGGTTGTTGCGAGCCAGACGCGAGGCCTCCAGAGCGAAGACGGCACCGACCCTGCCGGAACAAACGGCCTCCAGCAATCTGCCAAAGCCGGGACGCTCGACCGAGCCCGTTCCAGTGCGGCCCTGGTCTTCATCGATCACGACGACACGTTGAAAGCCAAGCGTCTGCGCCCGCTCGCGAAGGTCGTACTGGCGGCGCTGCCCTTCCAGGCGCGTCCGGACTTGTTGCATGGAGGACTGCCGCACATAGACGCAGGCCTCCCGATCAATGTGAATGGCTTGAATCTTCTCGCTCATCGCTCTCCTGTTCTACGTGGCTTGCGCCGCTCACTGCTGCGAGCAGCATCTGGCTGAGTAACTCGCGGCAGCGCGCCTGCGCTGCCTGAGGAAGCTGTTGTGGGTTGGGCTTGTCCCAGGGAAGATATCCCTGACGCGGTGGGCTCACAGAATGCACCTCCTGGCGAAGATGCTTCTGAAGGTAGCGGCCTAGGAGGATCGGCGTCGCCTGGCTGCGCGTCGATCAAAGATCGAAGTGCAACCAGAGCGGAGAGCGCAATCAGGGGACGTTCGGCCACCGACATCCCACGGCAGTGTTCCTCATCGAGCATCCACGCGGGAATAACGAGCTGATCGCCGCTGGGAAGAAGCAACTGAAGCTGGTCACGAGGCTGGCCGGAAAACGAAACGCGCCGAACCAGCGTGACCGCTTGGCCAAACTGAGGATGATGAGGATAGTGAATCGTTAGAGAAACATGGGTAGTGTGTGAGTGCTTCGCAACGCCCGACAGCCACAAAAGTTGCCGGGATGTACGCATGGAATCAGCTTGGACGCCGCGTGAAGAAGGGCGAGAAGGGCATCCGCATCCTTGCTCCCATCATCGGCATCAAGCGCAAGCCCGACGTGGAGGCCGAAAAGGACATCACCAAGCAGAACACCCGCGTACTGGTCGGATTTAGGAATGCCTATGTCTTCGATGTGGAGCAAACGAGTGGCAGCGACCTTCCCCAGATGGAGCAGGTTCAAGGTGATGCCGGAGAGAACTACGACCGACTTCTCGTCTTTATCAAAGAGCAGGGTATCGAGCTTGTCTTTACCGAGAAGATCGCGCCCGCGCTCGGCACAAGCTATGGCGGACGCATCGCCATCCTGCCCGGTCAGTCGAAGGCGGAAACCTTCTCGACTCTGGTGCATGAACTGGCGCACGAACTCCTGATGCACTCCAACCGGCGCACCACAACGACCAAGACGGTGCGGGAGACGGAAGCCGAGGCCATCGCGTTCGTTGTAGGGAAGGCCGTTGGTCTGAAGACAGGCAATGCCAGTGCGTCGTATATCGCTCTTTACCATGGCAACGCTTCACTCTTGGCCGAGAGCTTGGAGGTCATCCAACAGACATCCGCTGTCATACTCGCCGCCTTGGAGCCACCCACCGCAGTAGAGGCCGAAATGCCCGATGCAGAACTGGCGAAGGTGGCCTAATGCAAACCATTCTTCGCATCCTCAAACAGGCCGGAGGTTGGCACCACGGCCTGTACCTTCGCATCGAGAACCCACCCTATATGGCGTTGGTGATCGAGGCGACCGACGAATCAGGTCCTTGCGGGCTCCCCGCTATCTCTGTCTGTCACTACGGCGAACAAAATGGCGATGCCATGCGTGACCCGGAAATGTGTTTCGAGTTTGGACTGGCAGGAGGGGCGCACCTGAATCCCTTCTACTGCAGGGTCGTGGTGTTTCGGTGTCACACGGCGAAATTCTCTTGTCCTTAGAACTGTGTGTAGTATGCTGTCGGACATGGTAAAGTCAATGTTTCTGCGTGGCCCACTTGCGCTTACGAGCATGCTCACAATATTTTCTGCAGTCGTTTGTGCTCAAGCGCCGTCTGCGCTTGATGGGCCAAAATACTCAGAAACAGCGAAGTGGATTAGCGATAACTTGCCTAAATTGTATTATTTTAGCCCCGAAGGGGCATGGGATATTCGGTACACACTAATTTCGATGGAGTCCTGCCAGCTTCGATATGAAGAACGCAGGCACCACACCTATCAAGATCCGGACGTTCGCTCACAAACGTTTTCCGTGGACTTATCAAAAGTGAAAGTAAAATACCGCCCGAGCATACACGAGCCACAGATTGATTTTGAAACAGCTGATGGGACATTGCGCGGTGGCTTTTTCTTTATTTCGGAAACGGCTTATGGTCCAGACGGTCTTCCCGGGAGGTTGGCTAACGCCTTCACACACGCTGTCGAACTTTGCACCCCGCAGGCAAAGCCTAAGGTCAAGCATGAACCGTTCTGAGGGAGGCTTGTAGCGAGACCTCGGGTGGCACCTGGGGCTGATTTTTGGTGCCCAAACCGCAATGGTTTCGAATTAATCGCCAGCATCAACAGCCTTAGGCTAAATCTCTCGCGAATTGCTGGCGCTAGGACTGGGAACCCGGCGCCCCCGCCGCCGGAGCTTGCGTAACGTGGCCTCGCCGCAGCGGATACAACACGTCACTTTTCTGCGATGTGCAGGGCGATCAGTGTAAGTTATGTTCCGACCCAATTGCTATGCGGCCAAGCTGGAAGCGCACATCCAGAAGTAGGTTGCCGCGAAGCCGGAACTTGTACAGATCAGCACGGCCTACGGCCAGCGGTAGGAAGGCAGCAAGATCATCACTCGCAGCAAGTACGTCGAGATTAGGCCGGAGAAGCCGGACGCCCCGGAAAAGGCAAAATGGCCCGAGTTCAAGACGTGCAAGTACACCACCGAGGCTATCGTTGCCGATGGTCTGGACAAGGGAGAACTGCGGAAGGTCTGCACCCAGCCCGAATGCCCCATCCATCATCCCAAGAAGCAACCGTCGAAAGCGGATGCCAGCTTCAAAGCGGAACAGGACAAACGCCGCCGCGAAGAGGCACTGGCGAACGCAACCGGGTTGCGCGTCCTTCAAACCATCGTTTCTGCTGTGCCTGTCCGTTTGATGAAACGCGACCTTCTCTTCATCGCCGAGCAGATGCTCCCTTTGCTCGACGAGAAGCGGGTTGAGATGGTCGCTCGGAATCAGAGCATCCGAGCGAAGGAAGGCGAGTCCGCAGCCAAGCTGCTAACCGCGTTTCTCCACAAGGCCGATGAAGGCGCAATCGGCAAGCTGATCGTCGAAGCTGTCATCCTGCTTTCGGCCAGCAAACAAACGGACAGCGGCAAGGTTCTACGCGCCACAGCCCAGGCCTACAAAGTGGACACCAATACCATTGCACTCAAGGTAAAGCAGGAGTTCGCCGCTAAGGAGAAAACGAAGGTAGAAAAGAAGCCCCAAGCCGCAGCCAAACCAGCGCAAAAGCGCGTTGCATAATTTCGGCGCGGAGCCTGTCCACAAGGGACAGGCTCCGCGCCTTGCCTTCGGTCGTACTTTTGAGACGCGAAACATACTTACTACTGTGTCACCGTTACTGAAATGAACGCCTCATGTGTTGTTGCTGTGGCTCCGTTCGAGACACCGTAAACAGTGACGACGGCGGAGCCAGTTGGTGTTCCGGGGTTTCCAAAGAGAGCTGACCCAGACGTACCTGATCCGCAAGCTGTGATTCCCAACGACGCCATCAAGAGCAGCAGCAGAGCGAGCGGACGCAGTGTTTTAGATAGATTCCTGCTGCGTGGCGCGATACCCCACATCATCACAAGTCCCGGCAGTAGGAGAGCAAATGCTATCTGCCTGACACCTCGATTCGTGTCATGCAACATCGCACTCGACGCGGTGGTGGAAATCGTCAGAGTGCTGCTTTGTGGACCTCCACTTGGTGTGACGGATACAGGGCTGAAGTTGCAAGTCGCTTCGGAAGGTAGACCACCGCAACCGAAACTGACTTGTGCGCCAAAGCCATACTGAGGAGTGATCGTAATGGTGACAGTACCCGATTTACCTTGTGCTATGTTCAGTGTTGATGTGCTTGAGGCAATTTGGAAGTCGGCCCCCGGTGCGTTGATCGTATAGGCCGCTGATGCCGTCGTGCTCGGGGAATATCCGGGCGCTATGGCAATTGCCTCGATGGTTTCCGTTGTGCCGACGGTAATCGCAGTTGTGTAAGGTGTTGAAGCTGTTGTCGGCTGTGAGCCATTGATGGTGTAGTAGATGGCAGCACCGGGGGTGGCGTCGCTGATCGTCACCATCTGTGTCGAGCTATAAGCTCCCTGTGGGATGCTCATCGTCGGCGTCGCGGTAGTTGGTGGACTGGTGATGGTGTATGCCGCAGTTCCCAATGCACTGGCAGAATCGCCAGCCGCAATCGCAATGGCCTGAATCGTTGTTGACGAAGATACGGTGATCGCTCCGGTATACACGGCGGAACCGACTGTGGGTGCTGTCCCGTTTGTAGTGAAGTAGATGGTCGCACCTGGCGTTCCATCACTGATCGTCACAGTCTGTGTTGTCGTGTATGTCCCAGGCAACGGATTGAAGGTAGGAGATGCCGTCGGTGTGCTGATTGTGTAGACGGCTACCGCAATGGCACTTGGCGATGAGCCAGATGCGACGGCCATAGCTTGAATCGTCTCTGTTGCGTTGACTGTGATCGGACTTGTATAGACGGGAGAGCTGGTCGTCGGGGGAGTGCCGTTTGTAGTGAAGTAGATGACAGCTCCCGAAACAGCGTCCGATATCGACACTGTGAGCCCGGTCGTATAGGTTCCGCTACTGGTGCTGAAGGTGGGTGACGCTGTTGGAGGCGTAATGGTATACAGAGCGCTCGCCAAGCTGCTTTGGGTGGAGCCGGGAGCGACCGCAATCGCCTGAATCGTTTCCGTGGCGGAAACGATGATCGAACCACCGTAGACCGGCGAGTTCGTCGTCGGAGTCGTGCCGTTGGTCGTATAGTAAATAACCGCTCCTGGAGTCGCGTCGTACAGGGTGACGGTCTGTGACGAAAGATAAGTGCCTGAAGCTAGACTGAAGGCGGGTGTCGCCGTCTGCGGATTTGTGATCGTATACGTGGCAGTTGCGACGGGACTGCTTGTGTAGCCGTTTGCGACGGCAATCGCCTCTATGGTCTCCGTTGAACTTACTGCAATCGGTCCGCCGTAGACCGCTGAGTTTGTCGTCGGAGTTGAGCCGTTGGTTGTGTAGTAGATGGTGGTACCGGGGGTGGCATCCGCCAGACTGACGCTTTGTGGCTGATTATACGTTCCGGCAGCGAGACCAAAAGTCGGCGTGGCCGCAGGCCCCAAGCCCGTGATGGTGTAAGCCGCTGAACCAACCGCACTCGGCGTATAACCTGAGGCGACAGCGATTGCTTGCACTGTCTCCGAAGCCTTCACCATGATTGGGCCGGTGTATTGAGTAGATGTGATTGTCGGAGATGTCCCGTCCATAGTGTAATAAAGGACAGCCCCAGGTGTTGCAGAGGAGATAGTAACGCTCTGAGGTGCATTGTACGATCCTGCTACAGGTCCAAATAGTGGAGTCGCTACCGTGCCCGGGGTTCCGTTGAAATATCCGACGGGAGCAAACATGAAAGTTCCATAGAGATTGTCTTCGTAGACGATGAATTGGGTTGGCTGATTACCAGCGGCATCGTAGACAGGTACGCAAGGGCCAAACCCTAGCGCTGCGTTATTACACGGAGGGCTTTGAACAGAAAGAGATGCTGTTGACACACTAGTATTCGTAGTCTGATTTTGGTATTCCGACGTCCAAGTTAGTGTGTTCGTCTCGGTTAGCTCTGTTTCTAAGCCGAAAAAGAATGCTGATACGCCAAATTTTAAATCGGCGCTGAACTCAACAGAATAAGTATAGGTGGAATCTGTCAAATGGATGTCGGTATTCGTATAAGTCAGGGTACAGGTATATGTTTCAGCGCCCGCAGATGGGCTCGCCTGCTGATAAGGGAAACTTGAACCTCCACTGCATTGCGACACGGTAAACCGATGGTCGGACGTTGTGGGGTCCGGAGGCGCATATCCGATTTGCAGATTCCCGTAATTTGGATTTGCAAACGGATCGGCAGCGGCGATCTGAGCCAAATCCGTAGCACTGAGACCGGGGCCATGCCCGGCCTGCCACGTTTGACCAGCTGCCCACTCCCGCGCAATCGGTATTGAGTATTGCGGAGGCATCGAGCCAAAATCACCGTTGAGATACCCCAGTGGAATTCCAATGATGTCGAGATCCGGGAGGTCGTTAGAATCCGCTGCGTATCCCGCCCATTCAATCGTTGAAGTTGCTGATGCACCGGCACCACCAGTCGGATATATCGTGAACTGGGTTAGTGGATTCAACCAGACCCAGATCAGGTCGTAATCGTGATTCACCGGACTGTAGGAATTATCGGTGCCAGCAGTCTTTTCTCCCTGCTGCACTTGAAGGCTAGTAGTGATAGTGTTCGAGTTCTTTGTCTGTTGCGTATAGTCGGTGGTCACCGAATATGACGAACCTGCCTTCGCCCCTCCAATGATAGGGAGGTCTCCGTCGGCATGTGCACTTAACTTCAAGGTTAATTTATTTTCGTCTTTGAATGAATGACTGACAGTTTGTGAATTTCCGACTAAATTGCTGTTTTGGTATTGAACAAATGTGCTTCCCGATGCCCCAGGAGGCGCATAAGTGATACCGACGATCTGATATTTGGGACTTACATAGCCGCTCTGAGGCGTTGGATTTGAAATAAGGGTGGGTGGGGTGCCTGACGTAGGTGACCAGGTAGTGGGATCAAAGCAACTCGGTAGCGATCCATTATCGAGTTGGGCAAGGAGTACACCCGTTCCGTCCGCACTGTTCGATTGGAGGCTGCTATCGGTGGCCCAATAGGCACATGTGGCACCACGGCCAGAAGTATCTTCTCCAACCAGGCCGCCAGCGTACTTCGGGTATTGTCCTTGAACAGCTCCAATAGAGTAAAGGGAAGAGAGAATGGGCGTGATCTGCCACTTGCTGGCGTAATAAAAATACTCCTCCAGGCCGATCAGCCCACCCATGGCAAGAGCAGTGTTGTCGGTTACGCTCCCGGTGGCATAGGAATCTTCAACCGCGCTCCCCTCACTCACTCCGAGCAGGCCGCCCTCCCTCCCTCCACCATCCGTATTGGTCACGCTGCCGGTTGCAAAGTCTTGGTAGATGTAACCATCCTCAGTATCTCCGATCAGGCCACCCGCATCCCCTCCAGCACCTGTGGCGACTGCTCCCGTGGCGAAGGAATAAGTGATTCCCGCCAAAGGCTGCACATTTCCATTGTTGCAAGTGTCCTCAGTGCAGGAAATGAGCCACCCAACGTTCTGCCCGATCAGCCCGCCTACTTCAGACGCACCAGTCCCTGTAGCATTGCCGGTCGCACGCGAGTGCGTGACTAGACTGATGCCGTTTCTGCCGACCAAACCGCCGATCCACGCTTGCGTGCTAGCACTCGTCCCGCTCGTGATTCCGCCAACATTACCGCTGGCCTGAGAATATTGAATGTTTGCGTACGGTGTAAAGATATTTTGACCGGAATTGGCGCTAGCAGAATACCCGACGAGGCCACCGATACTGCCGCCCGCTGTGCTCGACGTGACATTGACCGAGGCTTGGCAGTACGTCACGGATCCCCCGTAAGAGTATCCAACTAAGCCTCCGACATTTGTTCCGTTCGAGGCTTGCAGAGTCCCTTGGACGGAGCATCGCGTCACGCTCGTCTTGTACCCCATATAGCCAACAAGCGTACCCACGTTGCCAGCGGCTCCAATTCCCGTGACAGAGACCCCGGAAAGAGAGACATTCTGTATCACCGCCGGCGATGCGATGTAGCCAAATAGTCCCACATACGGAAGGGAGCTATTGATCGAGAGGCCCGTGATCGTATAACCCTTGCCATCGAATGTGCCGGTAAAGGGCTTGCTGGCAGTCCCGATCGGGGTGAACCCGACCCCGCCATTCGCTGTAGAAGTAGACGAGGCGTCGATGTTCCCCCCAAGCACATAGCTGGCGGTGACATCGTTCTGCATAGCCTGCAGATCGGTCACGGTGTTAATGACGGTTTGGGCGTTCAACTGCTCTCCGAGCAGGAGCATCCCAGACATCGCGATACCAAGGCAGAGACGAGAAAATGTGGTCATGGTGTTTGTGCCTCCTGAAGATTTGCGCCGCATAGAGTCGTTTCATGTGTGCTGCTTGACGTTATAGAGGCAATCCAAAGACCAAACTGCTTGAGTCGTAGAATCATTGCCTTACGTGCTGGTTTTCATACGCAGTTCGGAACGTCGCTTCCTGCTGGCGGAAGACGAGTTCCGCATTCGTCTTTGTTCCATAACTGGGTTTGAGTAGGCCCGCTCAACTTGGGGTCGCGGATTAGGGGAACCGCTATCCGTAGTCGCGCAAATCGGCGATTTATTTTCGCAAAAGCGGAACCGTAGTTCCGAGACCCGGAAGTGGGCATCCCATTAAAAATGGGATGCCTTGTTGCAAGTGATTGATTGTGCAGTATCCAAGCGATGGTATGGGAATTGCATTACCCATAGAGAGCAGCGGGTATTTAGCCAGGCGTTTATGCAGGAGGCGAATCTCAAAGCCAGAAGATGCGAGCGCAAGAAGTGTGTCCAACAGGAGTGATTGCAGAATGCAGATGGCGACCCCCCTCAATGAGATGTCAGATCGGAATTCGGACCTCCTTCTGTCGAGGTTCGGCTACATCTTTTATTACGTCGCAGTTGTTTACCCGCTCTTCGTGATTCTCGATTGGCATCAGATTCCATGGGATCACACAGCAGCCATCGTCATTCGAGGCTCTGTGTCCTTGACGATGTTGGCCTTGGCTATGTTGTGCCGGACCAAGTGGGGACGGCCCCACGCGCTATCGCTCATTACCGTTGGCGTATTGCTGGGACAGGCTGGATTCGCCATCCTTGTATGGCACGCTAAGGGGTTTGGACTATCGGATGGAGATGACTTCTCCTTCTTCTTCGGACCGTTCTGCGTTTTGATACCGGCGTCGCTGAGTTGGACGGCAGTGGTCGGAGTCGCAATGATCGGTATCGAAGTGGCGAACTATGTCCTATCGGGCACTCCATTCGAGTTCACTAAAATCGCCTGGGATGTATTGCCATTCTTCGTAGTTTTCCTCTCCGCTCGCCATGCGGCGAATGTGCTCGAAGTTGCGTGGCGAAAGGAATTCGTCGAAAGGACAGCGCTTGAGAAAGTGGTCGACGAACTGAGGACGACCCAAGACACCTTGGTTCAAGCGGAAAAAATGGCTGCCCTAGGCAGATTGACCGCTGGTGTGGCGCACGAGCTGAACAATCCCTTATTCGTCATCGGTACAAATCTCAGTGTGCTTGAGGATGGCATTGATGCTTTGCCCTCAATCCAATCCGAGAGTTCGCCCACCGACAGAATGCGAAACGGTATACAGCGGCTCCGGTCGGCCCTCGTGCGAGCCTCTTTCGTGTCGCAGGTTTTGCGTGAATTCTCCGCCCCTCCCAGTCGTAGCCACGAATTGGTGAACATCAACGAAGTCGTGCAACTAAGCGTTTCTTTGGTCGCAATGACATCCAGAAGCAAGGGAGTGAGTCTCCATCAAGAGCTTTGCGATGTCCCTCCGCTGGAAGGCGATTCTCAAAGCCTGAGTCAGGTGCTTGTGAACTTAATTGAAAATGCGTGCGATGCAGTGAGTGAACAAGGAAACGTCTGGATCAGGACAAAGCTGACAGGAGCACAGGTGATTGAGATCAGTGTGCAGGACGACGGTCCAGGGATTCAGTCAGAGAACCTAACGAGACTGACTGAGCCGTTCTTTACGACGAAAGCGCCCGGCAAAGGGATGGGACTTGGCCTCGCGGTTGCCAACAGTGTTGTCAAGCGACATGGCGGAACTATCTTGTTTTCCAACGCGACTCCGGGCGCGATAGTGACAGTCAATCTTCCTTTGAAATCTCATACTTGCTAATCAACTCGCGTAGCTGGCGGGTGCTGAGATCCAATTCTTTCGCTGCGGAGACTTGCGTCGGGTGCCGCTTCACCACATCCGCCACGTATTTCTTTCTAAAGTCTTCGGTCGCGGCGGCCAGCGAAGAGCCAGTGAGCACAGGCTCCGCCTTGCTTAATTCCATTGCGTCCTGGAGGAACTCTAGATGTAGTGTGCGTTGCTTCGACATCAACATGGAACTGACCGCACGCAAAATGATATTGAATAGCTCCCGCACATTGCCGGGGTATGGTAGCTGTTGCAGGCAGGACATAGTGTCGTTGGTGATTGGCACAGAGTCCAGTCCAAATTGCGAACCGGCGAGGATCGCGGCGTGACGTGCGAGTTCGGGAATGTCCCCCCGTCTTTCGCGAAGTGGAGGAAGGTGGATTGGGTGGTTCTTGAGCCGCTCAAGTAGGTCAAAAGCGAACCTGCCGTTTGCAACCTCAGTAGTCAAATCGCGGTTTGTTGCGGCTATTATACGCACATCGACCTTCAGATTCTTGGGTCCCGTGTACCCGACAGGCTGTATGTAGCCGCCCTCCAAGAACCGCAAGAGATGGCCTTGAGCATCCCGAGTAAGCTCTCCGATCTCGTCAAGGAAAACCGTTCCTCCAGCCGCCTCTCGAAAGACTCCGTCCGATGCAGAAACCGCGCCGGTAAATGCACCCTTCACGTAGCCGAACAACTCCGACCTAATCAGATCCTTCTGATATCCCGCACAATTTTCTGCCTTGAAGGGCTTTGTTCGACGGATTCCCTCGTAGTGAATGGCACGGGCAAGGATGTCCTTGCCCGTGCCGCTTTCACCGGTTATTAGCACGGTCAATTTGTCATTCTGGGCGGCCCATCGACCTCGTTTGATTGCATCTTTGATGCGAGGATCTTGGCCCAATAAATCGTTGAACACCCGCTCCTCTCCGGTTTTCAACCGCACTTGCGCTTGTAGTTGTGCAACGTCTTGGGTGAGGCGTTCGACATTACGGTTACGTTCCTGTCGCAGAGAGAAAAGCTCAACCGCGTCCGCGAGAACACCTTTCATCTGTTCTGGAAAGAGGGGCTGCTTGGGCAAGAAATGAAAAATCTTCGCCTCGTTGATGAGCCGCTGGTACAACTGTGCGTCTGACACTGCGGTCAAGAGAATCCGGACGGTATCCGGAGTCTTCAATTTCAGTTGGGTCAGGAGTTCCGCGCCGGTCATCCCCGGCATACGATGGTCCGCAACGACTGCCGCGAAGGAAGCATCAATTCCTGTCAATGCCTCTGAAGCCGATGTAAAGGCGAAGGTTTCATACTCCGTCGAGAACTTATCACGAAGGCTCTCGGCGAGATCCTGCTCGTCGTCAACAAAAGCAACACGCTGTCGCTGAATCTGCGCCATAGAACAGAAACCTTAATGGGTTTGGATACATTTCACCCGGTGGAATCTTATTGTTGAACAACATTCTACGGTGAGAGATTTCTGGATGCCAACAGTGGGATTGCTGAGGTCTTTGCCGACTTGTAGAGATCGTCGAGCAAGGCGAAAATGCCGCCCGGTACGAAGCGCGTGTAACGCTTGGAAGATGATCGTTCCAAACGACGCCGATCTGGCCCTTCGGCGGGATGATGATAGGAAGTCGCGAAAAGTAGTAGCTGACCCGGCTGTGATCTTCAATGCGAATCCATTGCGGGGCGGGGGTTTATTGCACGACTTCCTGTTTGCACGTTCACTCGGCCACCGCTTCGGTGCTGGAGCTGCGCCCTTCGGCTCTGCGTTCAGAACTCGCATAATCGCGCCCTCCGGGTTTCGGACTCCTCCCCCCTCGCAGGCTCCGGGTCCCCACTCCAAAAACTTCTTCTCTTGGCAACGCGGCTAGGCCGCGACTTGGGAGCAGCGCACGTTTGCGCCCCTTCGGGATGTGTGTCCCGAGTGACCGGGCAAAAGGAGAAACACCATGCAGACCCAACAGACCATCACCCTCTTCGGCACCGTCAGCAATCCCGCCATCAGCCGCACTTCCAAGAACGGTCGCAAGTACACCGCCTTCGGAGTCGCCATCATCTCAGACCGCAACCTCCAGGCCTTTCACTACAACGTCGTTGCCTTTGGCAAGCAGGGCCGCTTCGCTCAGCCTCTCCAGAAAGGCACCCGAGTAAAGCTCGTCATTCAGGCGCAATCTCAGCCGGACAACATCGCCACAATCCCACTACTCACCGCAACCTTCGTGCGACCGGTTCATCCGGTCGCATAGGTTAAACATGGGAAGGGATCGCATTGATTTCCACTTCCAATGCCGCCAGTCCGGCCAGAATCGCTTCAAACAAAGGAGGCTCCCGGAAGAACATATCGCGCATGGCGCGATAGTCCCTTTCGAGTGCGGGGAGCTGACTGTCGGGCGCACCCAGCCGGAATGAGCCGGGAACAGCCAAGTCGTAACGTGCCCAGGAAGAGTAGTAGAACCGCTCTTTGAACTCGACGACCGACTTCAGCAAAGAGAGGTTGGAGAGCGCGGAACTCCTGATCGGACTCTCGCTCAGCTTGTAGAGGTCGTAGTAGTGCCGGGAATACCGGACGGGAATTGTGCCGGGGCGATGCGCTTCCTGATGAAGGATCGTTGCCTTCTCCCAGAACGTCCGCTCGGCATCAATCGCGATGACCTCGAAGTCAGGATTGGAGAAGGCTTCTGGAAAGGCTTGAGCTGCGTATGCCTTGATGCTGTGAGGACTGGAGGGAACCCATGAGGCAAGCGGGCCAATTTCCAACCGCACGGCGGGCCGGATGTATTCCGCCGCAAATGCCGCCGGGTAGAACACGTTTACCGCATGAGGATCGACTTCGTCGATTTTGGCGACGACACCGGAGATCGGCGCGAAGAGACTGTTGAGTTGAGAGAGCAGCGTTTCCCGGATGTACGCAACAGCCTTTGCATTCATCTCCAGGTTGTAGCGGCTTTGCTTTGACTTGGAGGACGTGGCATGGAATGGATCGTTGGCCCCCGCTTGGTCGTAGCCAAGGAGACGCCAGTCGAGAACCAAGTCAATGTCTTCAGAGAAGCGGTCAATGAACCCGAATACCTTGGAGAGACTGGTGCCGCCTTTGAACACCATCTGGTTCTTCAAGGCCGGCTCCGCGAAGAGGAGTTTGAGAATCCAGCATACCCAGAAGTCTTTCTCGACAATGGCGGGATTCATGCCGAGTCGGCTCGCCGACTCTTGAAACAAGTCCCGCCTGTCCGAGGCCGATCCAGCGGCGATGTTATCCATGAGTGGCCTCTTGAGTGATCTGCTGGATGGCACTGTACACCCAGCCGGTTGCGGTCTTGGTATCGGCCAGGACTTTCGCACGTAGCGACTCCGGCAACCATGCACGGATCTTCGAGATGATCTCGGGAGTAATCCGCTCCGGTCCGAGCGACTTGAGCGCCTGAACGATCAGGCCGCTTTCCTTGAGTTCGATGCCGGATTCCTTCAAGGCCGTATGCTCGAATGCTAACGAGGTATTGCCGATCTGGTAGACCCTGTCCGGGCCGTCCGAAAGGTAAACGGCACGGGCGGGAACCTGAGTGGAGAGTCCGAGGAAGTTCAGTGCAGTCGCCCCGCTGGGTTGAATGCGCCAACGGAACTTCCTTGCCAGTGCTCTCGCAACCTGGTCGATGTCCGGGCTAAGGCTTTGATCGAGGAATTTGCTAAAGCGCGGATAGTCATAGATACCGCGAATGACGCGGCGAATCTCTCCGCGCTTTTCAAGCCGGTGGAGGCCAGAATCGACAGTGGGGCGACCACCGAGGTCAAGAAAGTCTCGGGGTGAGAATGCCCACCCTCCACCTGTACCTTGAATGCGATTTAAGGCCCTATCCTCGAATGTTTGGCTCATCCTGAATCACCTGCTGCAAGAAAAAATACCACTTTTTTCTTGCAGAAACAAGGCCGGGCGGCGAGGAGATCGACCGAAATGCGTCCCGCTATTTGCGATGCGCTCGGTTAGATTGATGGCCCTTGAGTTCTCAAAAGGACTCCACTTCAATAGTGGGCGAACGGACTTCTCTTTCGCGACAAGGCCGGGAAAGTTTTTTGTGGAGCCGATCCGGGTATCCATACCGCGTGACCGCAGGCATGGAGCAAGTAGCAGTTCCGCTGGCCCAAACCAGAATTTTCAGACAGCGTCTGAAAACTGCGGTGATACTAAAAGAGGTTTTTGGGCTGACCCGCCACGACTCAGCCCGAGGCCCAACTGGTTAGAAATTTGGTGTCAAATTGGTGTCAAAGACCGCCGATTTGGCCGGTTTTGCCGACTCAGCCGACTCGTAACTACTTATCCGTCAACAACTTACGTTTTCAGGCTTTCCATGGCATGGAAGAGGTCATCGGTTCGATCCCGATCAGGTCCACCAAACATCTCAACAACTTACAGGCGATTTCCGGGAACAGTTTCCAAAATCTGGGAACAATCCGGGAACACAGCATTTCTACCCAGCCAGGGCTAGCGTTTCTGCGTTCGGTTGTGCGCTTGGCCGATCCAGCAGATGATCGACGGCGCGTTGTTGCGCGGTGCGTTTTTTATCCATTCTGGCGTGCGTGTAGACCTCCATCGTGGTGCTCAACTTGGCGTGCCGCATGAGTTCCTGAACAACCCTCACATCATTGCCGGTATGGGCCAGCAACGAGCTGTAGCTATGTCGGAAGGTGTGCCAGCCGATCCGCTTAGTGATTCCGGCCCGCTTGGCGGCGGGCTGAAGCACCTTGGTTCGCAGACTGTCTGGCCAGAGAGGCATCGCTCCAAACTTACGGTCGCTGGGAAAGACCCAATCGTCCGGTTGTGCGTACGCCGACTCGGCTTGCCATAGACGCAACCCGTTCAGGACTACTTCATCAAGCGGAACTGGCTGCTCCGATGTCTCGGTTTTGCACGGCCCGATCACGCCGTCCACGAATGAACGAAGTACGTCGGCAGTGCCGGCGTCGAAGTGAATGTCCTCCCACTTCAATCCCAGCACCTCACAAATACGCAAACCTGTCGTTGCGCAGATAAGCCCCATCAGGCGTTCTCTGTTCGGCAGAGCCACGAAAAGACTGCGAAGTTCTGTTGAAGTCAGCATCGACGGAGTTCGCAGCCGCTTGGTCGAGCAGCGCACGAGTGCGATTGGATTTGCGTTCTGATCCAACCACCCCCAACGCATCGCATGACGAAAGATCATGCTCATGACGTTGCGGATCTTCGCCTTGCTCGCAGGTGCGAGTTTCAACGACCTCAGCCAATCTTCGACTTCAATCGTCTTGATGGCCTCCGGCGTATGGTCCTGCCAGCGCGGCAGGATGTGGCACTCCAGGCTGCTTTGGTAGACAAGTTTTGTGGAGCGCCGCTTTGATTCGTGCGTGTCCATTGGCATTTCGATAGAGCGGTAGTGCTCCACGAGTTTGCCGATGGTGCGAGGCTTTGTCGCATCGCTTGCCGCTTGCTTATTTACATGGACGCGGAAGGTTTCGACGGCCTTCTGCGCCTCTGCTTGGGTTCGTAAATCAAGGACCGAACCGACAATCCGCTTCCGGAGTTGCCGGGCCCCCTCGGGGGTCGATTCGCGCCAACGGTAGACCCAGACATCGGGGCCGTTCTTGCGGGATTCAAGGTAGAGACTTCCAAATTGATATTGAGACCGGATCATGAGAAAGATTTCCTTTCTTGGATACGGCCCTGGTCGCTACCTAATTTTACCTCTGCGCCGCCCACCCAGATCGCAAGCTCAGACAGACGAAATCTCCACATCCGGCGGACTCCGTGACCAATCGGGTGCGCGGGCAAATCTCCTTTGCGGGCCAGCTTGAGAACAGTCTTCGGCGACATTGTCAAAAATGAGGCGGCACGCGCGGCGTCGACGAAAGGCTCTTGTGTTTGGGCATGAGACAACGACTGCATAGGCATCCTCTATATCCGGTTATTGGGGGACGAAAAGTCTCCTTGAAAGAAGCGTAGGGAGAATAGAGGGCCTTTCTTTGGAAAGATTTTCCAAGGTTCAGAAAATCTTTCCAGACTGTCTCTAAGTGCAAGAGCAGCAGCAACTTCAACTGCCAGAGCATCGGTTTGCGCCTGCGGCGCTGCGTTCCCCACTGCGTGCCGCTCAGGTGGACGGCCCAAAGAGCGGGCCTTTTCCGTCCGTTCGGGATAGCGACGGCTGCGCGCCAAACGATAGTGCGTGTTTGTCACTTGCCGCGCCCACCACTCCGGACTCCCACCCTCGCGTCCCTTCGTTCTTCTCTGTCTGCCAGTGGATCTTTTTTGTCCCGCTGCGCTGTGAGAAACAAAAAACGCCCACCGGGCAGACAGAGGGAAAAACAATGGAATATCAAAACAGCAACCACAACAGCAACGGCGCATCCACGGCCAGCAATGGCCTCAACAGCAGCGCGGCTCCCGGCAGTGAAAACCGGAAGCCTATGACCGCACAGCAGCTTGTACGGGAGAACGTGCAGTATCTCATCCAGCAGTTGGAGGCAGGACACAGCGAAGCATTGACGGGCTTTCTACGTGCGATGGCGGTGTTCAGGAACTACTCACTGTCCAATCAGCTTTCTATTGCGCGACAAAGGCCGGACGCTTCCCGTGTTGCGGGGATGTATGCGTGGAACCAGCTTGGACGCTTCGTCAACAAGGGTGAAAAAGGCATTGCGATCCTTGCGCCCGTCATCGGAAAGAGCAGCAAACATAAGCGCAATGATAACGAGGAGGAATCGCAGCCGGGTAAGCAAGCTTTGCTCGGTTTCCGTCGTGTCTTCGTATGGGCGCAGGAGCAGACGCACGGATTGCCGTTGCCCGACTTGGAACCCATCACAGGAGATGCGGGTGACTACCTCGACAGGATGCGCGAGTTCGTTGCATCGCAGGGCATCACGCTGGAGTACACCGAGAGCATCGCACCCGCGTTGGGTACAGCGTATGGGACAACCATTCGTTTGTTGCCCGGACAAGGTGAGGCGGAGGAGCTAACGGACGCTTATCCATGAAGCGGCGCATCTCGCCTTGAAGCATGGCGACAGGCGCACCACGACGACGAAGACTGTGCGGGAGACGGAGGCCGAGGCCGTAGCCTTTGTGGTCGCTCAGGGCATCGGTATCAACGCGGCGCAGAGTGCAAGTTACATCCAGCTCTACAAAGGCAATGCCGCCCTGCTGATGGAGAGCCTTGAGCAGGTACAGCAGACCTCAACGGTAATACTTGCGGCCTTGCTGGCCAAAGAGGACGTTTCGCAGGATACCGAACACAAAGCCGTGCCACCCGCCATGCCAGAGACAGAGTTCACCCAAGCGGCTTGAAGTTGCCGCTTCACCACCACCGCCTATTAGCGCGGACAGGTGATGTGAACCTGTCCGCATGACCTCCACGCAACGATCAACCCAAGGAGAACTGTCATGTCGAAAGCCATAGCTATCACGAAGGAATATTGCAACCTGCCTCTTACACAGTTGCAGGAGTCACCCACCAACCCGCGCCGACGCTTTGATGAGCGGGCGTTGGAGGAACTTGCCGCCAGCTTCGCCACGCAGGGCATCTTGCAGCCGTTACTCGTCCGTGCCGTCGAGGACGGCAGGTATGAAGTGGTCGCAGGGGCGCGTAGGTTCCGCGCAGCACAGCTTGCCACGCTTGAGGAAGTGCCTGTGCGTGTGGTGGAGCTGTCCGATGCCGCCGTGCGGGAGAGCCAGCTAACCGAGAACCTGCTCAGGGAGGATGTGCATCCCTATGAGGAAGCGTTGGCACTGTCCGGTCTGCTGCATTTGGAAGGTGCGAGCTATGATGTCGCAGCCATCGCGTCCCGGCTCGGAAAGTCTCCTGCCTACATCCTCCAGCGGATTCGGCTAACGGAACTCATCCCGGCCATCGCCGAGGCGTTTCTGGCCGACAAGATCGGCGTCGGCCATGCCCTCGAAATCGCCAAGCTGCCACATGCCCGGCAACAGACCGCCTTCGATGCCGCGTTTCGTGTCGTTTGGAACGGTGGCAAGGACTCGCGTCTGGTGCTGCCGTTACGCGACTTCACCACATGGATTGAGGCAGAACATCTTGCTCTCGCTCGACTCCGTGCCATTCGACAAGAACGACGCAACGTTGGTGCTGGAGGCTGGGAGTTGTGCCGCCTGTCCGAAGCGGACAGGCTTCAATACTCTGCTATTCGGGGAGCTCAGCCAGCATGACCGTTGTTCAGATGGAGTTTGCTATCAGTCCAAGACTAGCGGCGCATCTGGCAAGGCAGATCGAAAGCCAAGCCGAAGCTCGTACAGATCACCACCGCGCATGGGACGCGCATTGAGGGTGATGTACTCCCGCGCAACCGTTATGTCCCGTTGCAGCTTACCAACCCGGCGAAGTCCAAACAGCCGCTCTCTCCCTACCAAAAAGCCATGCAAGCACATGGCCGAGGCGATTGTGGTGGACGGCGTGGAGCGCGGCCATACGATCAAAGTATGCGCGGAGCCAACTTGTGCTGTCCACTTCCCGCAGCGCAGCGACAGACCCACTCCAGAACAGATTGCAAAAGACCGGGAGCAGCGGCGCAAGGAGCTTGAGAAACGCAAGCTCGAAGCCACCATCCGGCACCGGACACTCGCAGAGGTGTTGAAGAAGGTCGGCGCACCGCTTGACCGCGCCGACCTTGTACTCATAGCAAATACCTTGCTCGAAAAAACGGAACCCTTGCGCCGCGAGGCGTTGGCACGGCGGCACAAGATGGTGGGAGGCTCATCTACAGAAGTCACCTATCCAGAAGTGCAGAAAGGAATCGCGCGATTGCTTCGCCAGTTGGATGAGAGCGGTCTGTCCAAGCTGATCGTAGAGATCGTATTGCTCGGCAGCGTTGACTCGCCTTCGCAGGAAGGCGCGGATGCGCTCGCTATCTCTGCCAGACAGCACCGCGTGGATATGACCAAGGTGCGCTCTGCTGTTATTGCGGAGATTACGGCCAAGCAAAAGAAGGCGGCAGCGAAAGACAAGAAAACCGTCAGTGTTCCATCGCGCAAAGCAGCTTGAATCTTGCGGTTCATTTCGAGCGTCCGGCATTCGCAGGACGCTCGAAATGAAAAGGGCGCTTAGGAGGCAGCAGAATCAGGTTCGGCGGGTGATGATTTTGTCGACCGCCGCGCTTGAATCTTGCGCACGTTTGTCGCTGCATGTTCCTCGCCGGCTCCGCTGGTTATCCATTTAAGCTCTACTTGGTCGCCTGGTTCGATCAAGACCGAGTCCATGCCGTCCTCTGAAAGCTCTTTATTGACGAATAGCTCCCAATAGTTTGCCGCGTCATTCGCATAGGTCGTAGTCGCTATTGCCGATGCTCACGATGAAGTAGCCGAGGTATGTGGTTACTCCCTGATGGTGGTCGTATCCATAGTAGGCAATCGTGAACTTGAACGGATCAGAGTTCGCGTCCGTCTGCAACAGAACAAACGCTGCTTCGATGAATTCGCGGGCTGTCATCTCTGTCAGCAACGGAACATCTGTGGAGGGCAATAGATTGTCGATGGTCCAGGGTCGCTGTATACATATCGTTCTCTCTCCAGTAGCCAGTAACGCCATTCCCAAATGAAGAAAATTGGACTCCGATCTTCATTGGGTACTTGGGCTTTATGTTCCTGATGTCGTGAAGTTTATACCTGTAGACCTTTGATTTACCTGACTGCGGACACTCTGCATTCCGCAATATTTTCAGCTTGCCGTCTCTTTATTGCTCTAAAACGCCCGTCTTCCCACCCTTGTTGCGGAACTCCCGCTGTCGCGGGAGGGCGCAATCGCCCACCCGACGGACCGCGCGGCAATGCCGCGCATTTTGACATAGATGCTTGAGGTGATGATGGAAAGTTCTTCCGCGACTCGGAAAAACTTTCCAAATTGCCTGTCCGTTCCGCCGCTACCTTCGGGTCATGCCATTCACACCGGCAGCAAACTCAGCTCACACGATGAGCTGTACCCGAGAGGAGCCTTATGCAGAACCCTATTCATCCGCCCCACCTCTACCGTCTGCGAAAGCACGTTCGCAGACTCGCTCTGCCGTCCCTGATGTTCCTGGCCGCGTTGCCTGTCTACGCCCAGGGAACGACTGATCCGTGGGACAACGCCGTCACTGTCCTCAAAACCGCATTCACCGGCACGATTGCCAACGCGCTGTCGCTCGTTGCCATCGTGGTCGGCGGGCTGATGTTCGCCTACGGCGAAGGCCAGTCCAAGAAGACCCTCGCGGGTATCGTCTTCGGCGTGGGTATGGCCATCGGCGCAGTCAACTTTATGTCGTGGCTCTTTCCGAGCTGAAAGGAGGTGATCCATGTCTACGTCAGCACAAGGCCGGGTCAACCGTGTGTACAAGGCGATGAACCGTCCGCTGACGGTCCTGGGAGCGGAGCGACGGTTGTTCTTCGTCGCTCTGATCTCGGGAGGTGCGATCTTCTCGCTGTTTCATTCGCTATTCGGTGGCATCGGCCTATTCATCGTGGGCACCATCGTTGCCCGTATCGCGACCAAGCACGATGTGGAGATTCTTCGCGTGCTATTCAACTCCGGCAAGTTCCGCAGAAGGTATGACCCCATGAAGGACGACACCACCACCATCATCGTCAGGAGCAATCGTGTTCAAAGTTAGCAATATTACTAAGGATTGGGATGAAGCCGGATCGTTTGCCGCGCAGATGAACTTGCACGGGTTCTGGGATGAGCACTGCTTTATGACCAAGTCGGGCGATCTGGGCGCAGTGCTGAAGATCGGCGGGATCGACTATGAGAGTCTCGACCACGCCGGACGGGACTATGCCGTGAAGCGTTTGGAGGCGGCGTTCCGCTCGCTTGACAACCGGACGCGGCTCTACCAGATCTTGTTCAAGCGTAATCGGCCCACGATTCCGCACGCTGCGTATGACAACCCGCTCGTTCACGCCGCCGTCACGCAGAGAACTGCATTCCTGGAGTCGAAGGCCGACCGGCTGTACTCCATCGAGATGCATTGGGTCGTGATGATCGACGGAAGCTACGCGAAGACCGGTCTGCTGCACGCGCTGGCACAGCTTCCGAAGAATCCGAGCGCTGCCCTGCGGGACTTGCGTGCGCTCTTCTCAGGCAACAAGGAACGCACCCTGATTTATGAACAGATCGAGCGTGACCGGATGCGGCTTCAGCAGAAGGTACAGAGTTTGAGTGGACAGCTAAACGACCTCATGAAGGTCGAGCTGTCAGGGGCGGAGGAGACATTCCGGATGATCCGGCGTCTCGTGAACCTCCGCCCCTCTAATATCGATGCCACGCCGCTGAGCGGAGGCGGGCATCTTGACCGGCAAGTGTGTGACTCGGAACTGGAGGCGCATCGCGGATTCCTGCGCGTGAACGACGATACCGTTCGCGTCCTCACATTAAAGGAACTGCCCAGCGAGACGCGGCCCTTGCTCTTGAAGGGCTTGCTGGACGTGCCGGCGAACTTCCATGTCGTCACTGAGTGGCACCCGGTCGATAACGCGAAGGCGCGGAAGGAGATCGCCAGCCGTCGCCGTCATCACCACAACTCCAAGACGAGTTTCGTCTCAAACTTGCAGGACAGCAAGAACACCGGTCCGCAGGACAATCTAGTCGACGACTCGAAGGCCGCCGCCGTCGCAGAGCTGGGAGGCGCCTTGACTGCCATCGGGATGGAGGGCAAGCACTTCGGCGAGTTCACGTTGTCGGTCGTGATCTACGACGAAGACCGCGCCACGGTGGAACATGCAGTCGCGGAGTTCCAGAAACTCTTCACCCAGCACGACGGCCTGCTCTACGAGGAGCGGTATAACCTCCTCAATGCCTTCTTTGCCACTATTCCCGGCAATAGGCAGTTCAACCTCCGCAAGCAGTGGGCATTGAACTCGAACTATGCCGACCTTTCCTTCCTCTTAACCGTCGATACCGGTTCGCAGTGGAACCCGCATCTGGAGTGGGAGTATCTGGCAGCTCTGGAATCGACGCACGGGACTCCTTATTACCTGAACCTGCATTCCGGCGACGTTGCGCACACGCTGTTGCTCGGCGCTACCGGCTCAGGTAAGAGTTTTACGCTGTCGTTCCTGCTTCAGTCGATTCAGAAGTACAACCCGTTGACCTTCATCTTCGACCTTGGCGGCAGCTATGAGACGCTGACGCGGGTCAATGGGGGAACCTATCTGAATGTCGGACTGAAGAATCCCGGCTTCACCATCAACCCGTTCTCGCTTGATCCGACACACGAGAACATGAACTTTCTGTATCTCTTCCTGAGTGTACTCATCGAGGCCGGTGGCCGGTATGAGCTGACGATGGCCGATGAGAGGGCGCTGTTTGCTGCTATCGAGCGGGCGTACAAGTTGCCCGACGATATACGGACGCTCACGAACTTCGCGTCCATCCTCGGTCCTCTCGGTGATCGGCTGCATAGATGGACACAAGCTGGACAGTTCGGCCATCTCTTCGACAACAAGCACGACCACACTGACCTTTGCGCGCTTCCAGACCTTCAACTTCGATGGCTGGTCGGAGTACCCGGATGTGTTGGAGCCGCTGCTGTTCTATGTATTGCAGCGCGCTTCGTCAGAGATCGAACGCCGGGAGAACACGGCGACATTCAAAGTCTTTGTGATCGACGAGGCGTGGATCTTCCTGAAGAACAAAACGATCCGCGACTGGATTACGCGGGCGGAAAAGACATGGCGCAAGAAGAACGCCGCCATGGTCCTTGCGACGCAGTCGGTGGTGGAGCTGGCAGCCTCCGACATGCTGCACGTAGTCAACGAGTCCTGCCCCACCAAGATCTTCCTGTCGAACCCGAACATCGACCGCAAGCTCTACGCCGAAGTCTTCCAGTTGAACGACACCCAGCTTGAGTTGCTGGAGTCATTGGTGCCTAAGCGCGAGCTGTTGCTGATACAGCCGCGTGGCACGAAAAAGCTGGTCCTTGAAGTCGATGCCCTGACGTATTGGGTCGCGACCAACAACGCCCGCGACAACATCCGCCGGCAGGATTACTTCGACCGTTTCGGGCCGGAACATGGCTTGATCCGGCTTGCCCAGGACTTTCCCAATCCACTCAGTTAGCTAACCCTCAACCCCGCTCTACATATAAGGAGAACTATGTCTCGTACACCCATCGTCACCCTCTTACTCGGCCTCGTAGCGACAGTCGCCCACGGGCAACAGTCAGCACGGCTCGTTAAGTATCACACCAACGATATCGTCAGTGTCCACGCAAAGATGCGCTACACCACGCTGATCGAGTTGCCGGCCACGGAGAAGATTCTGGAGGTCGCCACCGGCGACAAGGACTTCTGGATCATCGACACCGTTGGCAACTACTGCTTCCTGCATCCGGCTAAGGACGGCATCCACTCCAACCTGAATCTCATCACCGATAAGGGCACCGTCTACACCTTTACGTTGGACGATGTGGAATCTGGCGATCCAGACCTGAAGGTTGTTATTGAGCCTTCTGATCCGTCATCACTCGCCGCCGCGAACGGAGCCAACAAGCTGGTCTCCGCCAGTGAGGTCGCAGCGGCCCAAGCGCAGGCACAGATGGCCCAGGTTCATGCGTCGGCTGCCGTTGAACAGTTCCGAGCCAACTATCCGACTCAAGCGTTGAAGTTCGATTACGTCTTCCACGATGATAAGCCGTTCGATGTTTCGGCGATCTATCACGATGACAAGTTCACCTATATCAAGTCGTCGGCGTCGGAGAAGTTCTCGGTCTACGAGATCAAGGATGGCAAGCCCGACCTTATTACGTTCCAGTTGAAGGACGGCACCTACGTCATACCCACGGTGGTCGATCATGGCTACCTCGAAATTGGCAAACACAAGCTGGACTTTCAGCGGAAGGGACAGTAGGTGAGGACGATGCCAGAGGACAACCAGGACACCTGAATTTCAACCGTCCACACCGGCCCCGGCAGTCCGCGACAAGCGCGGTCTGCCGGAGGGAGTCGTCCCCAAGCAGGCGCAGGGATACGTCATCGCGGGACTCGCCGTACTCATCCTGATGGCTGTGATGTTCTCGAAGAACCACGCCAAGCCCGCCTCCAAAGAGCCTGTTTCATCCCCGTTGACCGCGTCCAACGACATGAACCAGCGGAAGATCAAGGAGCTGGAGCAGGACTTGACGGCGGACCAGCGCCAAAGTCAAAGCCCAGACCCAGCAGGCTCAGAAGTCCAATCTGCTCGCTGACAATGTGTCCCAGCCGACCAATAGCATTCCTGCACCTTCGGTGCAGTTACCACCTGCCACCGATCCGCCGCGTGATCCGGTCAAGGACGCGGAGCGGGAACTCGCCTTCAAGTCCCGCTTCGCATCGAACCTGGTCACAGGGCAGCCTCAAATTCCGAAATCACCGGACGAAACAATGTCCTTCGGCAGTCCTAACGGTGCGGCTGCTCGTCCATCCACGTCTGCGGAGACGGTTTCAAATTCTCAGGCCGCTGACGCCGCGAAAAAGCGTGCGCCTGAGGTCAGCGTCAACGCCGCACATGGTCAGCCCTATGTCGTCTTCGAAGGAACGACCGTCGATACGGTGCTGGCGAACCGTCTCGACGGAGAATTCGCCGGCCCGGTCAAAGTGATGGTGACGAATCCGGTATACAGCCACGACCGTCAGCACCTGCTCATCCCGGAGGGCACATTCATCCTCGGCGATGTCCAGAAGGTGGGAGGCCTAGGACAGAAGCGGCTCGCCGTTACCTTCCATCGTCTCCTGATGCCGGATGGCTACTCCGTCGATCTCGACCAGTTTCACGGTCTTGATCAGATCGGCGACACCGGATTGAAGGACAAGGTGAACAACCACTATCTCCAGATCTTCGGCACTTCCATCGCGCTTGGCGTGATCGCCGGGGCGGGCCGAGGCAACGAACGCCAACTCCGGCTACACCGAGTCAGGTGTTGACGCATACAAGTCCGGTATTGCGTCGAGCTTGTCGCAGTCGAGCGCGAACGTCCTTGACCGCTTTATCAACGTCCCGCCGACGATCACCATCCGCGAGGGTCACCGCATCAAGGTCTACATCACGCAGGACATGCTCTTGCCTGCCTACGAAAATCACTCCGTCCCCAGCAATATCTAACTTCCACCCAACCGCTCTTCATTCCCTAAGGAGGTTTCATCATGAAGCCAATAAGGATTCTTGCGCTTGTTTTTGGTTTGTTCTCCGCGCTCTCTGCGCACGCACAGTTCGGAGGCGTCGTCTTCGACCCGACCCAGAGCGCCCATGCTCTCCAGCAGATCGAGCAGGGCACACAGATTTACACGACGGCAGTTGCGACCCGCAACCAGATCGTTGCTGCCTACAACCTTGCCTACCAGATGTCCCAGCTCCCCCAGAACTTCGGGGCGCGGTACAAAGCCGACTGGGCGCAGTGGATCAGCCTTACTCCGCCTCCCAATACCTACGGCAATACCTCCGTGTTGGTCAATGCGCTCAACTATGGCGCTTTGAATCAGGCACAGCAGGGATACAGCAGCGCCTACGTGCAGGCCCAGAGTTATCCCTCCGGCAGCTATTCCTCGCTCGACTCCCGGACGCAGGCCACGGTCGCCAACCAATATGCGACCTCCGAGCTGGCACAGACAACCACCACCAATACCCTTGCCACTCTGGGCACCGTCCGCTCGAATGAGCAGACGTTCGCCACCAAACTGTCAAACCTCGACTCGGATACGTTCTCTACCGACCCCAACCAGCAGACGCAGAGCGCGTTGCTGGGCAAGATCAACTCCGCCACGTTGCTGCAGATTCATGCGCAACAGGACACCAACCAGATACTTGCTGCGTCGGTGCAGCAGCAGTTGGTCGCTCAGAAGCAGCAGATCGACGCGCAGAACCGTGCCATTAACAACGCGATCTACTTCCAGCAGAACTTTCCTAGCACCATGCAGAACCTTACCAACGGCGTGAGCGATTCGATTCATTCGATCTCGCTCAGCACGACAGGACACTGAGCCATGCTACAGAATCCCTTCGTCTACCTCGCCCAGGCCATAACGCAGTTGCTGTCCACCAACGGCAACATCCTCCAGTCCACGGGACTCGACATCTTCCGTGGACTGGCCCTCATCCTGATCGTTTGGTTCGGTGTGAAAGCCGCCCTGTCCGCCTCGCAGGGCGGCGGGGGCTTCCACTTCGCCAAGTTCGCCGATCTCATCCTGCTGATCTCGTTCGGCTTTGGAATGCTGACATTTTACTCGTCAGCCATTCCGGGTGTGGGCTACAGCTTCAGCGACCTCATCACCAAAGAAGCGCTTAGCCTGTCGTCTCGGATCGAAGGCGACCAGACGCAACAGATTGCTGCCACCATCACCAATGCCGAGCAGCAGCTCGGATCGCCTCCGGGCAGCTTCAACATCCTGGAAGACCTGACCTATCTGTTGATCGTAGTAATCCTGGCTCTGACCGAGGCCGTGGCCTTCTCTGTCATCGCCTACGGCTATGTCGCCGCTGCCGTCTGTGTGCTGCTCGGGCCGATCTTCATCCCGTGGTTTATTGTGCCGAAGCTCGACTGGCTCTTCTGGGGATGGCTCAAAGCCTTCATTGGCTTCAGCTTCTATCAGGTAGTCGCTTCGGCCTTCATCTATGTCTTCGCCCACGTTCTGAGTTCGATGTTCCAGGCGATGGGAACCATCAACATGTCGAATGCTCTCACCATCCTGCCTGCGTTGTTTATCACCATCTCGGTCTGCATCTACGGGCTGGTCAAGATACCTGAACTAACCGCTTCGATCCTCGGTGGCCGTACCGGCACCTGGGTCGATCCTTGGGGGAACTGACTATGAAACGAACTGAATTTGCCGCAACCGATGCCGGCCACAAGTTCCTTGAACTCTACGCCGAGCCGGTCGTCACCAACACCTACCTGAAAGTCGCGTTGCTCGTCCTCTCGGTTGTGACGTTCTCAACGCTTGCTCTCTTCTACCGGGCGCAGACTACCGCGCTCCGGTTGAAGCCCATCGTCATCTCCATCTCGGATATCGGACGAGGACAGGTGATGAACTACGACGACTTCGGGAAGATTCCGGTGGACAGGGTCAGCAAGTATTACCTCGCCCGTTGGACGGAGCTGTACTACGGACGGAACCATTCGACGCTACACCGCGACTTCTCCGAGTCGCTGAGCTTCTTCTCCAACGACCTACAGGGCGCGACGCTCGCCGGCGTCAACAAGGCCAAGACTCTCGACACCTTCTTGCTCGATCCCAGTTCGCCGAACGTGGACATCGAGATTAAAGCTGTCGTTTTGGACGACACCCGTCAGGCTCCCTATCGCGCTCATGTGGAGTTTGTGAAGGTCTTCCGTTCGCCTGGGGACCAGGAGGAGCAGAGCCGGGAACGCTGGACGGCAAATGTCGTCTATTCGTTCCGCGAAGCGGTTCCAAATGAGATGCTGCTCACCAACCCTCTCGGCCTCGTCATCAGCTACGTCCACGAAGACCAGGCATTCGGGAACTGATATGACGAGATCGAAGAGCATCATTCTTCTCTATTGCCCCGACCGCGAGTTGCTGTCGGCCATGTCATTCGCCTTGCGGCTCCATCCATACGGCGTCGTCGATGTCGACGATATCAATGACGCCGTTCGTCTCAGCACACGCGTAGACATCGTCTGTGGCGTCATCGTCCATGCGCGGACAGGCGACCTCGCCGGTCGGTTGGTCCATCGCATCCTCGAAGCAGCTTCGCATATGCCCCTTTTACTGGTGGATCGTGCCGGCGATCTCGCCCCGGTGCGGTACGCCGACATGGTGCTCTACGGTCGCAATACCACCATGGAGCACATCATTGCTTCGCTCAAGGTGCTCTGCCGACAGAAGCCAGGGGCACGTACACGGAGCGTGCAATGAGCGGTCACGCCTTCCATTTTGGCCTTGATGCAATGCCGCCCGCCTTCACTGTGTCGCCCATGGTTGGCCTTTCGGCTGGGACTTTGCCTGACATCGGCGTTCCGGTGGTTGCTTATGCTCTACGCACAGAGCCAGACAGGTGGCAACCGAGAACTCGGTCTATTGGCTGTCGGCTGGTTCGCGTCCTCAACGCCGGGTGGCCTTCAGAGTTGTTTCCTTCGAGTGCTGTCTCTCCCGTATCTTCCCTGTTCTCCCTCAGACACTCGCTTCGGTGCATTCCCCGCGCCCTGCGGCTCTTCGATGTTCTGCTTCGTCTGCGACGCCCTGCGGGTCTGGGTTTCCAAACAAGAATCTTCCGCGCAACAACCGCGCGGCTGCGATCCATGAAGAACAAGATTTTTCTTCGGAGCCTCCCAGAAAGCACATCTCGGCACTTGGGAGCGGGCACCTATGCGTCCCTCCGGGCAGTGTGTCCCGAGGGCGACCCGGGCAAATACAAACAGGAGAAATAATCATGGCACTCTACGTATCAGTTATGTGGAATTGGGGCGGTTTTAGCCAGCGCGATTTGCCGCGCGGCCCCTGGCCGCCGAGCGCCTGCCGTCACGGATGTAACGATCAGTTGGCTGCCGTCGAGCGGCCCAGAAGGTTCGCTCGATCGGCAAATCACGCCGTGGAGACGAACAGAGTGAAGTCCAACCAACTCATCAACGAGATCCAATGGGATCGCGTTCCACTTGTTGCAGGTCAGAAGGATGCCCGCGCATGGCTTGGCTTTCAGGCGTGCCGTGGGCTGGCCCTGAACACGCTGGATGCTTATGGCCGCAATCTGGAGCGACACCTGCGGTTCCTCAGCACCTGTGATAAAAAGCCCCACGAGATCGGCCAGGAAACTGTCGGCGCTTATCTCCGCGATTTAGTGAAGCCGTCCGCTACGCCAGAGGAGCCGGACATCCGTATGGCGAATGCAACGATCCAACAGCATCTGGCGGCGCTGCGGATGTTCTACGACTTTTTGGTGGAGGAGGGACACCGCACAAGGAACCCGTTTTGCCAAGGTGAAGGCCGCTCATCACGACCACTGGTGAGGCGCGAGCATAAGCTTCCCACGATCCCTACCGAAGAGGAATGGTGCCGGGTTCTCGGCGAGACCGCGAAAGAGCCGATTCGCAACCGCCTGATGCTGGCGATGAGTTATGACGCCGGACTTCGACGGGAAGAGCTGTGTCTTCTTGAAACGCGCGACATCGATCCGTCGCGGCGCACCATCAGCATCCGTGCCGAGACCACCAAGAACCGCAGGTCGCGTGTCCTGCCTTACTCGGTAACAACGGATGAGTTGTATGGGCAGTATCTGGAACACCGCCGCACTCTGAGCCGGCAGCGCGGGCGACTGTTCCTGTCGCAGTCACCGCGCAACCGCGCACAACCCGTCTCGATCTGGGGCGTGGTCCAAGATCGTCACCGCCATCGCAAGGCGCGCCGACGCCGCGGGCTTCACGCCTCACACGCTGCGGCATCTGTGTCTGACCGATCTGGCGCGAGCGGACTGGGACATCCACGAAATCGCAATCTTCGCCGGTCATCGCAGCATAGAGACCACCATGATCTATCTGCATCTGAGCGCGCGCGACCTGGCGGCCAAGTTCAACGCCACGATGACACAGCTTCATCAACAGCGGCTGGAAACAATGGGGAGGCTGTTTCAGTGAGCGTGCATAAAACAACAGATACGTGGAGCTGGCCGATCGACGCGACGCGCTACGATCAGGCACACGGCCTGACTGCTAGGGAGCGCCGTTACCTCACGGTAGAACTGCCGTCGCGGATTAAGTTCAGCAAGACCCGGAAGCCATCGCTCGATGCCGTGCAACGGCTCGCGCGTCCCTTGCACGATGTCTTCGACCACATCGAGTTCAAGGGACCGAAACGCCGGTCTCTTGTCTTTTACCTACTGGAAGAGATGGGACGCCGGGACCGCGCTCTGTGGGCCTGGACAGATGCAGAGTGGATGGAGCTCGTAGAATGCCGCCGCTATGACGGCAATCGCATCGTCGCAGCGGCGTTCCTGCTGCGGGGTTTTGACACGCTTGCGAGCTTCCCCAAGCGGCGGCATGTCTACTCGTGTCTGGCGCGCCGGGTCTTCGGCTTCAAGGCGTTCGCGGCAGCCGAGAAAAGGGCCAGGGCCAGACTAGAGGAGTTGGGATATCGCATCCGCACACTGCGGCTGGTGCCGCTCACGCTGGCCCAGTTACTGCTGATCGCACGGTCGCCGCGCCTGGAAGACATCACTGAAGGCGCTCTGCTGCAGCTTCAAAAACAGACCGGTACGGTTGCGTTAGACACATGCGTTGTCGCGTTGTCTCGCTTGTTGGTGTCAGAGGGAATCATCGACCAGCCTGTTCGCCGGCTTGGGTTACAGCCGAAGCTGATGCACCGCGCGCCCGAGGCCATCGTTGCCAATGTCCCTTGTGAATGGGCACGTCTGGCGCTGTACTGGCACGAAACAACGACTCTCACTCCAGGCACACGGCTTCGGGTGTACTACCGGCTTCTTGGGGTGGGCCGGTGGCTTCATGCGACGCATCCCCACATCGACGGCCCGGCACAGTGGACCCGCACCCTCGCAGCCGAAGCCGTGGCAATGTGCATCGACCTGAAGAACTGCGAGTGGGCGGATAGCATGACAAAGAGCTGGTTCCCCAACGCTGGCAGCCCTATGGGCGCGAGCAGCAAGCTTGACGTGTTCTATGCGTTGCGGACGTTCTTCCGCGACCTGCAGCACTGGGAGATCATCCCTCGGTCTTTTGATCCACATATCGCGTTCCGTGTGCCACGGTCGCTACAGGCACTCATCGGTTTCGATCCCTGCGTTCTACCGGACGATGTGTGGGCCAAGTTGATCTGGGCCGGGTTGAACCTCACCGCAGCGGACTTGTCCCTCCATGGCCGCCCTCAGCAGGGCGGGTCTCACTACTATCCTCTGCCGCTGGTGCGGGCGTTATCGGTGGTGTGGCTGTTCGCCGGACTGCGCTGGAATGAAATCCGCAGGCTTCGACTGGAGTGTGTTCGTTGGCAGGAGAACGCACCAGGCGAACGCGTCTGCCTGCTGTCCATCCCAATCAATAAGACCAGCACGGCGTTCACAAAGCCGGTGGACACGCTCGTCGGCGAAGTGATCGAGTCCTGGGAAAAAGAACGACCCGCGCAAACGAAAATCATCGACCCGAAGACGGGCGAGCACGCCGATTACTTGTTCGCGTATCGCTCCAAAGCTCTGGGCTACAACTATCTCAACAAAGTGCTAATCCCTGCGCTGTGCATAAAGGCGGGCATCCCCAACCAGGATGTCCGTGGCCGCATCACCAGTCACCGGGCGCGCAGCACTATCGCCACGCAGCTCTTCAATGCGCGCGAACCGATGTCGCTCTTCGAGGTCCAGGCCTGGCTGGGACACAAGAACCCGTCCTCAACTCAGCACTACGCGAAGATCAACCCATCGAAGCTGACCAAATCGTTCGAAAAGGCAGGCTACTTCGAGCGGAACATCCGCGCGATCGAAGTGCTGATCGATCAGGATGTAGTTCGCAAAGGGCTCGCGGCGCAGGAGGCGTGGAAGTTCTTCGATCTCGGCCACGGGTACTGCACCTACGACTTCTTCGATCAATGCCCGCACCGTATGGCCTGTGCGCAATGTTCGTTCTACGTGGCGAAAGAATCCACGCGCGCGCAAATGCTGGAAGCCCAGACAAATCTCTTGAGACTTCGACATGAGATCCCGCTCTCTGAGCCTGAACTCGCAGCAGTCGAAGATGGTCTCGCCGCTTATGAACGGCTCATCGCAAACCTTGCAGATGTGCCGACACCAGATCGTCTCGTTCAAATCGAAGCGGCGCCGGCCATGCACACCAGCAAAAGTGAGGAACAATGCTGAACCAACTGATCGTTACATCCGCGACGGCGGGCGCTCGGCGGCCAGGGGCCGCGCGGCGAATCGCGCTGGCTAAACCGCCCCAATTCCACATAAAAAACAAAGTCACTCTGAAGGGCTACCTCGGCAAGGACGCTGAGAGTTTCGCAACCAAGCAGCAGAAGACCTTCGTCACCCTCTCTCTCGCCACCGCTTCCGGCTACAAGGACAAGCAGAGCAACGAGTGGGTCAACCACACCGAATGGCACCGCATCATCGTCTTCGGCAAAGCCGCCAGCCGTGCAAAGGACCTCAAGAAGGGCGACTACGTCGAGATCGAAGGCGGGTTGCACTCCACCGAGTTCGAGTCCATCACCGATGGCGTGACCGTCAAGCGCCGCTCATGGGAGATACGCGCCAGCATCGTCCGCAAGCTGGAGCACCCTGAGCCCACAGCCGCCTCCGATATTGCACCGGCAGAGGAGACAGACGAAGTGGCCGCATAGGCCGCTTCGTTTCCGGGGGAGTCCGTGGTCCGCCCCACGGGCTCTCCTTCTATAGATAGGGCGGTTTGAGGTTCCCATGCTTGCTAACGCCGTCTTCGTCGCCACCCTTATCTTCCTTGCGCTCGGTTTCTGGCTGATGCACGAGTTACAGTTCCTTGTTCCATGGCGTGCTCTGATCCTGCACACCTACCTCAAAGACATCGCGCTCTACTGCGCGTTGCTCTTCGCCAACATCCTCGGCCTCACTATCTGGATCGAACGCAAGTTCTTCCTGCGCGATACGGGCCGCAAGCTCACACACCTCGACCAGGAGATACACAGTGGCCAGTCAGAGCTCTCAGAAGAGATCACCGCGCAGTTCGGCGAAGAGTGAAAAGGAGAAATCCATCATGCCAGATACCACCCATCGACCCTATGAAGTCCCGGAAGAAGAACAGCATATCGACCGCTCCTTTGACCATGTTGCGCGCGTACGCGAAGCGAAAGAGGCCGCACAGCGTGAGATGGAAGAGTTCGGTGATGTCTCCGAGTACGACATCACGATCATCCAGGGACAGTTGAAAGAGGAGACCGCCGGTGCTTCTCAGCCTGAGCTCGACTTCAACGATGAACTGCGGAAGGAAGACTGATGCGGCACGAGATCCCAGAAGAGGTTCCGATCCGTCGTGCGCCGAGCCCCCAACGCTCTGCACCACTTGCGCCCGCTCCCTTGGAGCGGCATCGCGAGGAGTTAACAGCTAGCGCAGAAAACCGGCGTTCGCTGAATCTTCCGACCGCCAAGCGCGACCATTCGCCAGACCCTCATAGGAACCGAGAACGACGGCCTGAGTCTCGCAATCATGACCGGGCCACCGACCAACGGCCCCGCCGAGAATCCATCCCGCAGCAGATCGTGGGACTTTCGTTCCGCGATGAGGAACGGAAGGTACTCGCTGAGGTGGGACGCTTCCGCGTCATCGCCACCCGCGACTTGGCCGAAACTGTGTACGGCAACCGGCAGGCTCGCATGGAACGCGATCTGTCGTTCCTGCGCCAGAAAGGGCTTGTGCAGATCGACTCCGTCAACGCACGGCGCGACGGTCGCGGAGGGAAGGTCGAGCGCATCGAAGTCGTGACCCTTACCAGAGCTGGCAAAGATGCTGCCCGGCAGACCTCTGGTTTGCCTCAGGATCAGCAACTCTATTCCGGTCTGGTGAAGCCGCGTGAGGTAGAACATGACGCACAGATTTATCGTGCGTACCGGAAGGAAGCTGACCGGATCGAGCAGAGGGGCGGCACGAACCTCCGCGTGAAGCTCGACTTCGAGTTGAAGTCCGACATCCAGAAGGCGATTTATGCCGAGCGCAAAGCCGATCCTGAACGCGACATGGCCGAGATCAAGCAGAAGGTCGCGAAGGACTTTGACTTGCCTTATGTGAACGATGGGATACAGATTCCCGATGCTCGCATCGTCTACGACCTTCAGCAAGAGGAACGGAAGACAGACCAGGACATCGATCAGGGTTCGCAGAGCGGACATGAGGACATCGAAGTCCTCACCGCTGCCTATAGCCCTGCCCATCTCCGTGCGAAGGCGCAGGCCGGCTTTCGTGTCTACGCCTCTTCCGCCGACCGCGCGAGTATGACCTCCAAGATCGAAGGCGACCACTACCTGATGGAAAACATTCTGGAGCTTTGACCATGACAACGACCCTCTTGCCCGATCCTATTCCCGCTCTCCAATCGCTTGGATACACGAAGCGCGAGGCCGCGTTCCTATACTTGGTCGCCGCCCATTCCGGCTACTTCCTGCGCCGTCAGTTCGACTACTTCATCGACCGGAATAAAGGTGCCCTCGTGATGCGCTTCATTGAAAAAGCGAATGCCGCCGGACACATCGAAGCGATCGACTACAAGCAGGGATGGCGGGTCTATCACCTCTCCTCGCGCACGATTTATCGGGTACTCGGCGATCCAGAATCGCAACTCCGGCACAGAAAGGGAGACGCCCTGATCCGCGCCCGTCTCATGGCGCTCGATTATGTGCTCGAACATGAGGATGACCACTTCCTCGAATCCGAAGCAGACCGGGTCCGCTTCTTCGAGCAGCAGCGCAGGATCACACCCACTGTCTTCACGAACGGTGACGGAAGGTTGGAGCCGTTGCTTGGAGCGTTTCCTATCTCGCTTGCCGATAGAAACCATCCCGGCGTGTCCTTGGTCCGTTTTGCCTTCATCGACGAAGGTCTTCTGAGCATCGGAAAGTTCGCCCGCTTCCTCGGCACTGCCGAGTCGCTGCTCCGAGCGGTTGGGAACTTCGAGGTGATCTACGTTGCTGTCTCCGACTTCAACTTCCCTGCGGCAAAAGAGGTCTTCCGTGACCGCTTCTTCCGTTCAACCCAGCGAAGCGGGCGCTTGTTTGCGGAAGAAGTTCGAACCGGGGCGATAGAACATCGCGTTGCATTGCAGCCGCAGTTCACCACGCTTCTCTTTGAATACAGCTATCCCAGACTCCAAGGAAGTGAGGTCAGGGGTTCGCGGGAGGGTTCACAGAATGGCAAATCGAGTGAAGTGCAAGTGCCTACAGAACAACAAGATAGCAAGATAAACAGCTAAAGAGTGGGCAATACGTGGGTGGGAGCGACCCCACCCTCCGGGTTGCCGCGTCGGCTGCCGCCGCGCTGGTCGCTCCCACCCACGTATTGCCTTTGGGGCATGATCGAGGACTTTGACAGTACCGACGCAGTACCGCATCTTGCCGCAGAAACGGCTAAAGGAGAACAGTAATGAGCAAACTGAAGATAGAAAAGGCGGCGAGTAAAGTACGGCGCGCACCGTTGAAAGTGACCATCGACGGCACCGTGGCGGACGATCTGGAGTTGATGTGCGAGTGGTCGGAGAACGATTCGAGCTATCTCGTCAATCTCCTCCTTGGCTTCGCTATCGCTCAGAGCGACGACTTCCAGAGATACAAGGCAGACCGGCCTTCGACTCCCGCTCATCCCCGCGATGGAGCAAAATCGGGCTCGCCCGCAGCATCGAAGCCGCAGCCCGCAACGGCAATGTCGTCTGAGAAAGCGACTAACGCATGAGCCTCAAAGAGCAACTTCATCATCTCTCGCGGCCCTTCGTGGAACACCGTACTGTGCTGTCCTTCGGACTTAGCGCAGCGTTCGCGATCGTCCTGCATAGCCTGTATCCGATTGTGGATGCCAATCCCTTTCTGCGGCTAGTGGAACTGGAACGGCCTGCTGTCTTTCATGCGTTGCAGTTGAGCTATGGAATCTTCCTGTACAGCACACCCTTCCTCTTATTCACCATCATGTTCTCGCTGGTGTACATCCACTTCTATCAGCCGAAGCCCGATGAAGTCGCTGGAGGGTTGCCGCCCTATCCTGATCCGCGCTCGCGCAGGGACTTGTTTCTGGTCGCCGGCGAAGTCCACCGTCAGCTCAAGCCACTGCCGTCCCCCGACCCGAGTTGGCTCTGCATCTCGGAGCGCGGTCTCTACACCGGCGTCTGTGTAATCGGTGCCATCGGCTCCGGTAAGACGCAAGGGTTCATTCTGCCGGCCATTCGCCAGCTCTTCGCCTACCGCGCCCGTGATCCAGAGCGCCGTCTGTCCGGCGTCGTGCTCGAAGTCAAAGGTGACCTCTGCCGTCAAGTACGCAGTATCTTGAAGGGCTGCGGGCGCGAAGACGACTATATCGATGTCTCCCTGAACGGGGACATCCGCTACAACCCGCTCAACAATGACTCGGACGCATATTCCCAGGCATTCAATATCGCCTCCGTAATCACGGCTATCTGGGGTAAGGGCAAGGAACCGTTCTGGCAGCAGTCTTACACCGACCTCGTTCGGTACGTCATCATGCTCCATCGCATCCGCGACGGCTATGTGACGATGCTCGATATCTTTCGTACCGTTATCAGCGCCGGGACCATCGAGAAGATGCTGATCGAGACAGGCCGTCGCTACGCCGAGGTGTCCTTTGTCGGAGTGGGGCAGTTGGACTACGTCCAGTTTGAATCGACGCTTGCTCCGTTCCGCTTCAAGTGGAATGACAAGCTCGGTCAGTATGTTGCCCGGTGGACGGAGGAGCTGGAGGCCGCATTGGTCCGACATACTGCTGTCACGGCCCATCGATACCGGCGCAAGTCAGGTGATGCCGATGCCCGTGGGAGTTGGCAGAGCGTCCACTACTGGTACTGGGAGCACTGGAAGTTCTTTCGCGCGGAGACAAAAACATCCATCGTGCAGGGTATCGCCATCTTCCTCTCGCTCTTCGAGACCGATGCCAATGTTCGCAAAGTCTTCTGTCCACCGAAAGAACTTTATGAAGGCAAGCCGGTGGCCTCCGATCCTACCGGCAAGGTTCTCCCACGCTTCGACGAGTTGATCGAAGCAGGCAAAGTCGTAGGCCTCAACTTCCCAACAGCCCTGAATCCTGCCCTGGCGAAGATCATCGGCACCATGATGAAGGTCGACTTTCAGCGTTCAGTCCTGCTCCGCATTCCTGTGATGGACGCACACCCTGAGCGGTACTACCGGCCTACCGTCTTCATCTGTGATGAGTACCAGAACTTCGCCACCGTAGGCGGTGACAACCCGACCGGCGACGAACGTTTTCTATCTCTTTCCCGGCAACCGAAGTGCATCCCGATTGTCGCCACGCAGAGCATCTCCAGCCTTAAAGAAGCCCTGCCTAACGAGGGTGTGAAGACCCTGCTACAGGCGTTTCGCACGAAGGTTTTTCTCTCAACCTCTGACCCGGATACCGCCCGTTATGGCTCGGAGCTGTGCGGCAAGGCCGATAAGACGAAAATCAGCTATACGGTCTCCGAGTCCAGCTCCAACGCAAACGTCGGCTGGCTGAGTGGCCGCACTTCGTCCAGCAAGGGCTCCGTCTCCGCCTCCAAGCAGTACCAAAAGCAGAAGGAGCCGCTATTCGATGAGAACGTCTTCTTCGACCTGAAAAACGCCCAGTCTATCGTGGTCGCCTTCGACGGCATCAGTCCGCTGCCGCCAACCTACTGCTACCTGAAGCCGGACTTTCTGCCCATTGCCATGACATGGTTTGACCAGGAACGGATCGGTTTCGATCCGGAGAGGGCGGAGAAATGAGCTTCGAGGTCATCATCCCGTTTCTCCGGCCTATTCAGAAGCTGCTCGAATCAGAGACCATCTCGGAGATCATGGTCAATCCCGATTCCTCTGTCTGGATAGAGAAGTCGGGGCAGATTCAGCGACTGCCGGGTATTCGGTTTGAGGATGGCGCCCTACAGACCGGGCTTGAAGTGATCGCCAATCGCTTCGGCAAGAAGCTCGACGCGGGCTCTCCCATCCTCAATCTGCGCTTGCCGGACGGGAGTCGAATGGCCGCCATGATTCCTCCTGTCGTAAATCCCCAGCCCCTGATGACCATTCGTAAATTCACGTCCAGGAACTTCAAGCTGGACGACCTTATCCGTGTTGGGATGCTCTCCGAGGATCATGCCGCGACGCTGACCGATGCGGTACGAAAGGGAGACAACATTCTGATCGCCGGTGGCACCGGCACCGGCAAATCGACCGTGCTTGGGGTCTTGGCAGATGCTATCCCGGAGGACGAGCGTATCTTGCTGATCGAGGACACAGCCGAACTGCATATTCGCAAGCCACATATCGTCTCTACGGAGTCGCAAGTAGACACGCATGTGAGCAAAATCACCTTCGATGACCTTCTTAAGGCCGTCCTCCGGCATCGTCCAGACCGAATCATCGTCGGTGAGGTGCGTGGTCCCGAGGCCCGGACATTACTTGATGCCATGAATACCGGACATCGGGGCACCCTCGCGACTATCCATTCGAGCAGTGCGGAGGAGTCTGTGCGGCGGCTGGCTAGCCTAGCCATTAGGGACAGTGCCAATCTTGAACTGGCTGTCGCGGAAGCGGACGTTCGTCGCTGTCTCAACTTCGTGGTCTATATCAGTCGGCGACATGGTAAGCGGCGCGTTGAGGATGTCATTCGGCTTTAGGCGTTGGTAGGGACGGCCTTGTCCTCATGTTGTTGCAGCACTTCCAGATTGTTGTCTTTTATCCGGTAATGCTGCGTCTTCACTACCGTTTCAATCTCTATGTCGATGGAGATTCTTGTTCCGTCCGTGAAGGTGAGATGCACCTCTCGTCCATACGGTGGGTCGTTGGACACCAGCAGGGTTTCAACCGTTCTGCCTGCGGCCTCGGTAAGTTCCAGCAATGGGCGATTCATATACCCCTCCGGAGCCGGATCTCTCAGCTCCGAGCCACAGGATACAGCAGATTAAGTCCTTATTAGGTACTATCCCTCCAATTTAACAGACTGTCATATGTGAGTAAACGTCAGTCTGCGGAGACCCGAAAATCCCGAAAGGCGAGAACCGCCAAGTTCCAGGAGGCCTACGACATACTGTTGGAACGTCTGGTCACCGCCCGGGAAAAGGCCGGACTGACGCAGCACGAGGTATCCGCCCTGATGGGGCGTTCACCCAACTTCATCACAAAGTGTGAGAGCGGAGACCGCAGCATCGACGTAATGGAGCTTTTTGAGTTGGCGACGATCTATCAAAGACCCATTAATCACTTCTTCGCAAAGAAAAGCTGATGCGCCCTATTTCGATTTTGGTTTTGGCACCATCGACTCCAGCACTTGATCGACGAATGTCTTCACTGTGGGATGATGGTTGTCCTCACGCACGAACAAACCGCTCTTGCGGGTGAGCACTCTTGGTTCAAGAGGTTTGGTCACGATACCTGGGTTGGTTGCTGTCGACGCTCCTACGATGCAGATGCCAAGCCTGTTCTCGACCATCGTCATGGCCTCCGGTGGTCCGAAAGCGTCCGCCACGACCGGCAGATTCACCCCAAAACCCGAAAAGAAGTTTTCGATCTCCTCATGCATCCAGGGTAAAGTCTGGCGGAACACTGTAATAAGGGGCTCCTCAGCCAAATCCCGTGGACTAAGCGATGGTCTAACCGCCAATGGATGCCTGGCCGGCATCGCTACCACCAACGGCTCTTCGAACAAGATTCGTGAGAGCAAATCCTGGCTCTGGATGGGAAGATAACCGAAACCAACGTGAAGTGTACCTTCGGTGACCCGCTGGGCGACCATCTCTGTAAAGCCCGGAACGTGCTCTATTTGCATGGGCACATCTTGATCGCCACCGAAATCCAGTTTGAGAACCGCCGCCAACAGCTTGGGAGGCAGGTACGTGCAGTGACCAATCAACAGCTGGCCCGCCTTGAGTTTGATAAGTGCGAAGACCTTTTCCTCGGCAAGGAGGGTCTGCGCCAATGCACGAAGCGCACCGTTGTATAGGGTTTGACCTTCGTCGGTAAGCACCAAACCATCACCTGAGCTGGTGAACAAATCCGTTTCAAACAAGGTGCTGGCAGCTTTGATGCGTTTGTGGACAGCCGACGCAGTAGACAATCCAAGCGCGGCTGCTGCCTTGTCGAGTGTCTTCGTTTCAGCGACCGCGATGACCGCAGCAAGCATATCTATGGTGGCCCGTGGAACTCTCACGTATTACCTCGATTGAATCTCAGCTTAGGTCGAGGAACGGTACGCTTTCGAACTGATGTTGAGACGAAAGCCAAACCTCCGTGGCTTGTTTCCCGTGAGTGGGACTATCAGCTTCCTGTTCTCAGCTCGCAACTGTCCGTTCGTTCAGAGAACGTTCTGTGGACTCAGCCAAATTTCCAACGCATTAAGCATGTCGGTTGACCGGTCCAAATTTCCGACGGATGACGAAAAATATTTCAAAAGACCACAATGAACCCAGATGCCTCCTGCTGCAGGAGACATGCCGCCGAGGAGTTCAGAAAATGGGCACCCTACGCTGTTGGGTTGTCGACACTGAAAATTCTTGGCAAGCATGCAAAAGCCAGATCGACGGGCGAAAATTGAAGCAGAGTCCGTCGGACGAATAAATTTCGGAAAAACCACTTCTCCGTTCGTCTTGATAGGTAGCACACTATGGCCGAGGCCAAAGCCTTTGATGGAACAAAGCCGAGGATTCAGGATGTCGCGATGGGGGTGACCCCCACCACGGCAGAGCGGGTTGCTGCGCTTTACGAGGCGCATCGTCTCGCCATTTATCGGTTTCTGGCTGGTCAGGGGTTGGACCACGGTACAGCGCAAGAACTGACACAGGACGTTTTCGTCAAGCTCTTCGTGGCAATGGAAAAAGGTACTGAGATTCAATCCGAGCTGTCTTGGATTTATGGGGTGGCGTCGCACGCAGCCGTCGATTATTGGCGACGTGAAGGCCGCCCCATGTGGGTCGAACTGGATGCGACCCCTGCGTTATCAGAGACGCTCCGCTCCGCCGACCTGACTCCAGAAGCGGCGTTTGCCCGCAGCGAACGCTTAAGACGGGTGGCGAAGACGATGGCTCGTCTCCCCAAAGAACAAAGGTTAGGGATTCATTTGAGAATGCAAGGTATGCGATATCGCGCCATCGCAGAGCTTTTAGGCGTGAGCGTATCAACGGCGGCGGAGTGGCTTTCCATCGCGGTGGAGCGATTGAGGAGTGCCGCGAATGAATAACCACCTTGGGCATCAGCAGATGCTCGCGTATCTCGATGGCGAGCTCCCCAAGGGGGAGATTGCGAGTGTTGCAACGCATCTTCATTCTTGCTGGACTTGCCGGATCGAAATGGAGAGGCTAGAAGGGGACATCGCGGTCATTTTGGATGCACACAACGAAAGTTTTGCGCCCTCTGTGCCCCCCCCATCAAATGCGTGGCCCACCTTTCAGGCTTTGATCGCCAGCAAACTGCCAGAGCCCCCGCAGCCCATATTCTCTCGTGTTTTTGATGCGATGCGGACGTATCTGATGCCGCTTAGTGGCTTCGCGCTTGCCGGTTTGGTTGTCGGGATCGTTTTGTTCATCTTTTTCCGGTTTGGCTCGGAAACGGTGTCGGCGAAGGAAGCCATTGCTGATATCCGTCTCGCTGCACAACGCCAGGTTTCTGTTTCCTCCGGCCAGATTATTCGCCAACGCTTTCGTGTGAAGGAAAAGCGCCGGGATGGTATGCAGCGACAGTCAAACTCTGTGTCGGCGTGGAAATCTTCCCACGCCGTGGTATGGCAATCCCCCGCTGATGACCTAGCCGTGGACTCATTGAAGCAAGAATATGCTCAACATCATGTCGTCATCGACCTCCCAATTTCTCCGTCAACGCTCGACGCATGGGCGGGGATCGTCGGAGGCGAGCCATCGATATCGAGGGACGGGAATCAGGTTGAGGTTGCTTTTCATGGACGGCCTACACGCACCGGCGGGGAGATGACGAGCCTATCGTTACGAGTGGTCCCAAGCACCTGGCGTGTCGAGAGCATGACATTGCAGTTCGCAGATGATTCGTTTGAAATCTCGGAAGAGGAGCTGTCCACGGTCCCTACCAGCGAAGTTCCCCCAGTGCTCCTTGCAGAGCTTGAGCCTCCCGCACCGCCATTCTTGACTCCGTCAATACGGACGCGAGTGATTTCCGATTCGTCAGCCGCCATTATTCCCGTGCCCAAAATCAATCTTGACCAAGTGCAACTAGACGTCCTCATGACATTGCATCGTCTCGGTGCTGACCTCGGTGAACCTGTGACTGTTACGCATTCTGGTCATCAAGTCGAAGTCAGCGTCTGGCGGCTTCCCCCCGAACGCCAAGGTCAGATCCGTTCCGCTCTCCAGGGAAACCTCCTAGTCACAGTGAACTCGGTTCCTCCTAAATTTCAGCCGTGGCGTGCCTCGGTCTCAAGTTCCTCTGTCCCTTCGCCGGCTCCCACTAGAATCTCGATTCCTTCTGACTACGAAGACCAACGACTTTTCAAGTTCTTCGGGAGCGCGGAGAAGGAGCAGGCCTTCACGAAAGACGCTCTGAACAGGACTACGCAGATATTGGCGCACCTTTATGCACTTCGTAATCTACAGGCCCAGTTTCCGCCAGAGAGGGAACTTGAGTTGACTCCACAGTCCCAGGCCCAACTCGATTCGATGGTGCAAGATCATGCCAAATCAGCGACCGCAAGCCTCGCCGAATTGGAGCAACAGTTGGCCCCGCTAAATCGGACCTTTGCTGTGGCGACCGTTGACGCAAGCACCAGCGAACTGAGCGATATCAAATGGCAGAATGCGGCAATCGACGCCCTCACCACAGCACGATCTGCGGATCACATACTTCGTGAGCTTTTGACCACCAGTGACGCCTCGTCAGCTCCGGATAGCGCGCTGCCGGAACTTCAAGAAAGGCTGTCGCGTTTATCAGTGGAGATGAAGGCCTTGCAGAAAAGTAAGGCTTACTAAATTTTTTTCGGAAAAGCGGGAGGTTCGACCGACATATAAATACCGAGTTCTCAAATCCCCAGTTGCCCGAAGGAAACCATGAAACGCTTCCTACTGCTGTGCCTGATCCTGTGTCCGTTGTCCAGCTTCGCCCAAAACGCTTCAGCGGGAGGCGCAGTGTCGGACCCTTCGGGCGCGGTCATAGCCAAAGCCTCTGTTGAGTATCGTAATCAAGACACCGGCGTCCGTCGGCAGGTCATGACCAACCGTGATGGTTACTACCAGATTGAGGCTATCGATCCGGGTAAATACGATGCCACTGTTGAAGCGACCGGATTTAAGACATTGACGAGGGAAAACATTGTCTTTCATGTCGGGGACAAACTCCAGATCAGTTTTAAGATGCAGCTAGGTGCAAGCTCCGAACATGTGGATGTTGACGGCAGCGGACAGCAATTGAATACAACAGATGCATCTGTAGGAACTGTGGTCGACAGGAAGTTCGTAGAAAATGCACCACTGAACGGAAGGAGCTTTCAGGATCTCATCGACATGACTCCGGGAGTTGTGACGCAAAGTCCTCAGGTGAGTAACGCCAGCCCTGGATACCAAGGGGACTTTTCGGTCAATGGTCAACGAACCGAATCAAACTACTATACGGTTGATGGACTTTCCGCTTCAGGTGGTGGTGCTGCTGGAGGGAATCCTCAGCCAGGGAATACCGAGGGCGTAGCCGCGACCACTGCCCTGGGAACAACGCAAAGCCTACTCTCCGTTGATGCGTTGCAGGAATTTCGCGTCTCCAGCTCAACCTACTCTGCCCAATATGGGAGAAGCCCCGGAGGGCAGTTTTCATTCTCAACCAGATCAGGCACGAATATCGTTCACGGAAGCCTTTATGATTATCTTCGGAATGATGTACTCGATTCTAATGACTGGTTCAATGACAGTTATGGCCTAAGGAAGACCGCTCTTCGACAGAACGACTTCGGCGGAACTCTTGGGGGGCCGGCCTCGATACCATTCCTCTACAAAGGGACGGACCGCAGTTTCTTCTTCTTTTCCTACGAAGGTTTACGGCTTGTGCAGCCCCAGGCGGCAACCACCCAGTATGTTCCTTCGCTCGCTGTCCGAAATACCGCTCCAGCCGCTATGCAGGGTATCTTAAACGCGTTTCCCGTACCGACCGGAGCAGAAATATCACTATCAAGCGGCCTTTCCGGTCTCTCACCCTTCGTCCAAGGGTACTCGCTCCCCGCTGGAATCGATTCGACGTCTCTCCGGTTTGATCAGAAAGTATCCACACACTGGAACTCGTTTGTACGTGCCGCCTACTCGCCGACCTATACGAAAACCCGCAATCTCTCCTCGGTATCCACATCATCCATTGGGACGGAAACATATGCCTTCGGTCTGGCGGGAGAATTATCGCGTAGCATCAGCAACGACTATCGCATGGGCTATACGCGGACACGCTCTGCTTTGGATATGTCTCTCGATAACTTCGGAGGGGCAACGCCAATCGATTTACGGGCCGCGCTCGGGGTCACGGGCAACTACTCTCCATCTGCGGCTGAGCCTTATATCGTCGTCTCCGGCGTTGGCACGACATACATCTTCGCCTACGATGCAGTAACGAAATTTCAACAATGGAATATCACAGATACGATTGGCTTAACCCTTGGTCGCCACTATCTCAGTGCTGGAGTAGACGAGCGTCATATCGATGCGCCAATTCAGCCTCCAGCTCTTGTCGTCTTGCCCCAATGGTATAGCCGCACTTCTCTGCTCTCGAACAGCGCTGACAGCCTGAGCATACAAAAAAATGCCAGCAAGACACCTGTCACTAATGAGTTCTCAGCATTCATTCAAGACGAGTGGCGAATCATACCTGCCTTAAGTCTCTCTGCGGGTGTCCGCTGGGAGTTGGATCCCGCACCGACCGAAGCTCATGGCAACGACGCTTACACGATCAACGGCAACATCAATCAGCCGAGCACACTTAGTCTGGCTCCACGAGGCACACCTCTTTGGAGTACATATTGGTACAACTTCGCCCCGCGCGTTGGCGTCGCATGGACCGCGCATAACGCAGCAGGGCACGAAACGGTCATTCGAATCGGTGGTGGGACATATTTCGACACTGCCAATCAGGTCGCCAGTCTAGGCTTCGCTGGAATTGGTTTCTACGCATTCACAACCGCGACGAGTGCTCCTGTGCCGGTGACGACTTCCCAAACCTCTTTTACGACGGCGGCTACCGCTCCGTATACCAGCACCGGAATTTATGCCTTCCCCCATCACTTGCAACTCCCGTACTCTCTCCAGAGGAGCTTTGCTGTGGAGCAGGCATTAGGAAAAGCCCAAACAGTAACCATCACCTACGTCGGTTCTTCTGGGCGTAGACAGCTGCAGCGTCAGCAATACAGCCTCAAGGCCATCAATCCGGAGTTCGGTACGATCTACTATTCCCCATCTGGAGTGACGTCAAGCTACAACGCGCTCCAGGTCAAATTGCAGCGCTCAGTATCCACTGGCCTGCAAGCACTCCTGAGCTACACGTGGTCGCACTCGCTGGATTATGGATCGAATAATACATCGCTGCCCTTGACCTATGGGAACTCCGACTTCGACGTGCGAAGTAACCTGGAAGCCGGTGCCTCGTGGGACATTCCTCAGTATCATGGCGCGCGCTTCGTGCAGGCGATCGCGAACCACTGGAGCATAGATGAGCGAATCATGGCTCGGACGGCGTTTCCGATTACGCTGCAAGGCAAATCCTCAACCGATCCCAACACCGGTAATCGGATCTACGGAAACCTCAATCTCGTGGCCGGTCAGCCAATCTACCTCTTCGGTAACCAATATCCCGGAAGAAAGGCGATCAATCCGTCTGCGTTTTCCTATCCGGCCACTACTTCCTCACCAGGGAATGCTCCTAGGAATTTCGTCCGAGGCTTCGGAGAAACCCAATGGAACAGCAGCATCCGGCGGTCTTTCCATATCCACGAACCCCTCACTCTCGTATTCAAGGCCGATGCTTTCAACATACTGAATCATCCGAACTTCGGATACGTCGACCCAACCCTTTCGGATGCCCAGTTTGGTCGTGCGACACAGATGCTCAATCAGAGTCTTGGGTCTACGAGTCAGCTCTATCAGCAAGGAGGGCCGCGGTCTTTCCAATTCGCTCTCAAACTTATGTTCTGAGGCGGACCACCAGACAACCCATTCTCAGGGGCGAAAGATTGCATATGTACCGTTCTGTGACCGCACGACCAACGTATTTCTGGCTGTGTGCCGTAATAGTCTTTTTCTGCCTGCCCTTGCTTCAAGGGCAGGTAGTCACCCATCCTTACAGTGTGCGGGATGCTATCGCACGAACAACGTTTAGCGATCCGGATGAAACGAGCGGTGATGCGTTTTGTCGGCCATCTCCCGATGGAAAGCGCTTTCTAATTGTCACAACACGCGCACTTCTGAATACAAATCAAGTGGAGTCCTCACTCTGGATATACGATGCCACGAGTGTCCGTGCTCATGTAGCTGTTGCCAAGCCGCTAGCTCCGATACGGCTTTGGTTTGTCAAAGGTATCCCAAGACTCGAACAGTCTCACTCGTATGGGGCACTCATCACAAAGGCAGCATGGGCGTCTGACTCTGCATCTGTATTGTTCCTGCTCGAACAGCCCGACCGCAAAAGACACCTTTATACTCTCGCTGTCGGGGACCGTCATCTTCACCCGGTATCCTCGGCTGGGCAAGATATCGCGGACTATGCCGAAGCCAATGGCACCGTCGCCTATGTTGTAGTCCGTGCCTCGCCATCTCAGCAACGTTATAAACCGAGCAGCTTCAATCTGACCGGACAGTCGATGTTCCACATTCTAGATCCAGCTCAATTTCCTGAGGCCCAATCACTTTATCGTTCTTCAGATCTCTGGATTCGTTTTCATGGCCGAAACGTTTGTATGAGCAGGGAAAGCGGCGGTCATGCCTGGACTTATCCTGTCGCAGCAAAGGCCCTGTTGCACCTGTCCATCGCCCCCGACGGAAATCGTCTTATCGCCGCCCGACCAGTCGAGCACATCGAGTCAACATGGCGTCGCTTTAAGACATACGTGTCAAGATTTGATTTGACGAATCTCCAAATGCCTAACGGCGACCCTGGGCTTGATTGGGACTGGCCGTGGGAATATGTCTGCTTTGATCTCCAAACTAGGCGCGCATGGCCGATGGCCCATGCCCCCAGTTCGGTTACTGCCGGGTACGGCGGAACGGCGAGCGCAACTTGGTCGAAGGACAGCAAAGCCGTAGTGTTCACAAATACATTCTTGACGGAAGATCAACCAGAAGAGAACGCCGAGCATCTTGCGGCCTGTGCCGCCGCCGTATCGTTTATTGACCAGCGCAAGACATCCTGTGTGGCCTTCTCCCCGTACCCTGCCAAGCGTGTTGCAGTTCAGATGGAGTCGTTTGGAGCCACGAACAGAGAAGTCGTGTTGACATGGTCGGATGGCAGCATCGAGCGGTACAACTATCAGGATCGATGCTGGGATGGCCCATTTTCTGCTGCGGTTAGCTCTAAGCCTCGCGGGACGGTTCGTGTCGAGATGCGTCAGGGGTTGAATACGGCTCCAGCCCTGTGGGGTGTGGATACTTCGTCTGGAAGCGCAAAAGAGCTCTGGAATCCGAATACACAAGGGAAGTCTCTTCTGTGGGGCCACGTGTCTGCTTATGAATGGACGGGGACAGATGGCTATCGCTGGCACGCTGGGCTGGTATTGCCCCCAACTTATACTCCAGGACAACGCTATCCGCTGGTGATTCAAACCCATGGTTTTCAGAGGGAGCGTTATCTGGTCGACGGCCCCTATGCCACGGCATTCGCGGCTCAGGCGCTTGCAGCTAAAGACATTGTCGTTCTGCAATTGGAGGACCGCTCGGATCGGCATCGGGTGCCGGCAGACCAAGAAGCGATCCTGACAGCAAAAGGATACTTCGAAGCAGTGCAACGTCTCAGTGAAGACGGCCTCATTGATCCGGATCGCGTTGGGATTATTGGTTTCAGCCGGACGAGTTGGTATGTGGAAACAGCACTCGAACTGTTTCCTGCGGCTTTTCGTGCCGCCATCATTGCGGACGGTGTTGACCAAGGATATATGAGTTATATGCTCTTCTGTCCAACGCTGGATTCCTGCAAAACAGATGTGGAGGACGCTGATGATGGAAGGCCGTTTGGCACTGGTTTGAAGAGTTGGCTCACCCATGCCGTAAGTTTGAATACGGACAAGATTCAAACGCCCGTCCGCATTGAGGCTATCCAGTTGTACTCGTTGCTGCAGGAGTGGGAGCTATATTCCTGCCTGAATCAGCAACACAAGATGGTAGACCTCGCATACATACCAAATGGTCAGCATATCCTCCAGCAGCCGAGGCAACGCTACGCCTCGCAACAAGGAACAGTCGATTGGATGCGTTTCTGGCTACAGGGATACCAAGACCCAGGCCCCAGAAAGGAAGCGCAATACATCCGCTGGGAGCATCTTCGTGAACTGAATAAACCTGTATCTCCGTAGAATTCCCGCTTGTACAAGATGAAACAACATTTCCATGTATGAAGGCATATTTATTCGACGTTAAGAAATTTACGAATGTTGGGTTAGCGGCGACGTACACAGGTCGAAATTAGCCTTGGCAACGGAGTTGTCCCCTTAGTTCATGGTCTCGGAGTGCTTCTTGCTCACAAAGTTCGCATTGAGGGAGTGAGGTGCAATGAAGAACAATTCTTTCCATTAATTCCAATTGAAATTGAACTCGAAATGAAGGGCGTGGGACACAAGAAGATGGCTGCGGTCGTCGCAACCTTGAATCGAGTGAATTATGGATGCCGTGAGATCGGCATCAGTTCCACGGTTGGTGAGAGAAGGGAGCCTCTCTCTCGGTAATATCGAGACATAGTCTTCCACGCATTTAGAAACCGTCAAAGCTCAACATGTACGAGGAACAAGATACCCGCACTGTGAGCTTTCACCCCAAATTGAATATCTTTCGGTGGGTCATGACTCTCCGTGAAAGTTGGCATTACACGAATGGAGAAGACTCCGCCTGCGTTTACAAGTGCGCCCTCAATGTCTAAAGTTGCGCAGTACGTGCGCATGTCCACTGAACATCAGCAGTATTCTCCAGAAAATCAATCGGACATCATCCACCGCTATGCGGCAAAGCACAATATGGAGGTGGTTCAGACGTATTCCGATCATGGTCGGAGTGGTCTAAACATCGCCGGCCGTGACGGTCTGAGCCAGTTGGTGGACGATGTAGAAAAGGGCCAAGTCAATGTTTCTGCCCTCCTCGTCTATGACGTTAGTCGTTGGGGACGTTTTCAAGATGTAGATGAGAGTGCCTACTACGAGTATGTTCTGAAACGTGCCGGCATACGTGTTCATTATTGTGCGGAGCAATTTGAAAATGACGGCAGCATAACCTCGGCTGTCCTCAAGACCTTGAAACGGTCAATGGCGGCCGAATATAGCCGCGAACTGTCGATTAAGGTATTCGCCGGGCAGTGTCGCTTAATTGAAATGGGCTTTCGTCAGGGCGGCCCTGCTGGGTATGGTCTCCGGCGTCAGCTCATTGATCGTGATGGTAACCCCAAGGGATTGCTTGACCAAGGCGAGAGAAAGAGCCTCCAGACAGACAGGGTCATCCTTATTCCAGGTCCTGAACGGGAGGTCAAAGTCATCCGTGAAATCTACGATCTCTTCGTGACGCAGGGGAAAACTGAACGCGAGATCATGGGTGAGCTTAATGGTCGTGGAATGTATGGAGATCGCGGACAACCGTGGACGCGCGCGACGATCCATCAGGTTCTCACCAACCCGAAGTACATTGGTGCGAATATCTACAATCGACGGTCGTTTAAGCTCAAACGCAAGCGCGTTAAGAATCCAACTGACATGTGGATCTGGCGGGAGGATGCTTTTAAACCGATTGTCCCTGCTGAGGACTTTTATAAAGCGAGGATAATCATCGAGTCTCGGCATCGCCATCTTTCGGATGAGGAACTCCTTGACCGCTTGCAGTTGCTGTTACTGCATCACGGTCGGCTCTCTGGAATCTTGATTGATGAGAGCGAAGACATGCCGTCGAGTTGGTGCTACGCGTCTCGGTTTGGAAGCCTACCTCGGGCCTATGAGCTAATCGGCTGGACCCACGGGCGGGACTTTACCTATATCGAGATCAACCGCAAGCTGAGACGTAAACATGCAGATTTGGTCAGCTCAACCATCAGCCAGCTTCAATCGGCTGGTGCCACAGTCGTCGTAGACCCTGATACTGACTTGTTGACGATCAACGCTGAATACACTGCCGCCCTGGTGCTCGCCAAATGCCGTCAGACGGCCGCCGGTAGCCATCGCTGGCACATCAGGTTTGATACAGGCTTGAATCCTGATGTGGTGATTGCAGCTCGCCTACAGCCTGGCAATGAAGAGATCCTTGACTACTATCTTTTGCCCCGCATGGACATCCTGGCAGAACATCTGAGCTTCCGCTTGGAAAACGGTCTGCTTCTGGATGTCTACCGCTATAGCAACCTCGACCTTTTTATGGAGATGGCACGGCGTGTTCGTGTGGAAGGAGACGAATGAATCAACAGACGGTAGAGCGCATCCCCATCGCTCAGATCAATATTGCGAACCCACGGCCCCGAAGTAGGGGGAGATGGCTATTCATCGTTGCCAGCATTCGGGAGGTCGGGTTGAAGAAGCCAATCACCGTAGTGCGCCGATCCGAACCAGATAAGAATGGAAACTGCTTTGATCTCGTCTGTGGGCAGGGCAGGATCGAGGCATTTCTGGAACTCGGCCAAACGACGATACCAGCGATCATCATTGAAGCCTCACGCGAGGATCAATTCCTCATGAGTCTGGTAGAGAACATTGCAAGAAGGCCTCCGTCTAATCGAGACATCTTGCGAGAAGTCCGGAGTCTTCGCGAGCGTGGACACACGATAGCGGACATTGCCAAGAAACTTGGTATGGAACGCACGTATATTTCGGGCATCGCGCACTTGGTTGAGCATCAAGAAGCTGCGCTGATTGATGCAGTTGAGGCGGGCAGGCTACCGATTGGAGTCGCCGTCGAGATTGCAAATGGGAATGATCGCGAGGTCTCACAAGCTTTGTCAGAGGCCTATGAAGCGGGACAATTACGCGGGGCAAAACTTGCCGCTGCGCGTCGTTTGATTGCCCAACGCATAGCAAAGAGACAGACCGATGGGAAAGCCGAAGACGCACGCCGCAAAGTGACAGGGGCCACTCTCGTACAGGTTTACAAAGAGCGTGTTCGAGAGCAAAAGGGTCTGATCGCCAGAGCAGGACTCACCAAAGAACGGTTGCTGCTCGTTACCTCTGCGATGAGGCAACTCCTCGCAGATGAAAATTTCACCACGCTATTACGAGCCGAAGGCATTGCCGACATGCCGGGTAAGCTAAAGGCCAGACTCGATTAAGGATCGCGATAGAGATATGTCAATAGCTTCAGTAAAGGCTGCTTTTGAAAAACATGTCGTGGTGTTGCCCATTGGGACCGTCGTGCCACAGAAAGACGTTACCCTTGGGCACCGACAGGGTGAATTTTATCGGCAACTCGCAGCTTCCTTGAGACACGTTGGCTTGATTGAGCCCTTGGTCGTTTATCCACGGGCGCCGGGTGAGTATTTGCTGCTCGAAGGGCACTTGCGTCTTGAAATATTGAAGCAGATGGGCGTTACCGAGGTTAAGTGCCTTCTTTCGACAGACGACGAAGCCTATACATACAACAAACACGTCAACCACATACCAGCGATTGCACAGCACTTCATGTTGCTCGAAGCACTAAAGAACGGGCTTACCGAGGAGAGAATTGCCGTCGCCTTGGATGTCAGCCTGGAATCGATTCGCATCAGGCGCGACATGCTGAATGGAATATGTCCTGAAGTCGTCCAGATGATGCTCCATCGGCCTGTCAGCCCTAAGGTCTTTTCGATTTTGCGGAAGATGAAGGCTGTCCGGCAAATTGAGGCGGCTGAGCATATGATCGCAAGCGTGACATATACCGTTCCGTTTGCAAAGGCGCTTCTTGCGGTCACCAAGCCTGAATTGTTGAACGTGTCCGTGTCACAGAGGAGATTGCAAGCCACTTCGACGGCTGCACAGTCGATGCTTCAGGAAGAGAACGAATCTCTGCTAAAGGATCTGAAAGCCGTTGAGGAATCATACGGAAGCGATATCCTGACGCTTACGGTGTCCTGCGGCTACATCAACCGACTCCTACAGAATCCAAAGATCGAACGGTATCTTACGCGGCACCAGCCCGATACCCTCCAAGCTTTGCAAAAGCTTCTAGCTGAGGTCAAGTCAAAAGCAGAACAATAGCAGAATGTCCTACGGGTTGGCCCAACTTTGCTTCACTTTACCTTTCGCTCGCGGCTTAGCATCAAGGACAACAAGACTCTCTCGAAGATATGGCCCCTCGCCATCAGAGGCGTTGTTCAGTTTGTGCCATTGTTGTCCGGAGACACGCCTCAAATAGCGAAGAACCGTCACCTCTCTCAGGAACCAGCCATTTCGACCAGCGATATCTGCCAGAATCAAATCGACGGGAATTTCCACACCCCCATAAGCTGAGGTCGATACGACAAGCCAAACCGAAGCAGATTGCTTTGCCCTAGAACGCAGATTTAAAAATACCGCACTCATGTCTTCGAAATATGCCTGGACCATTTCTGGTATTCGCTGATTCCAAAGGTGAACCTTTTCGGCGTTCAACTTCGACATCGTTTCATCGTAGTGCTGCCCGAACTCCGCTTTCAATGGGCTAGACCATCTTGTTTGTACATGCGATCTGAGAGTTCTTGTACGAAGTGCAGTCAACTCCTCCATCGACTTAACGAAGCCACTCAAGAACAGCTCGGGCCGATAAACATCTGTGTAGTCAAACGAATTCAAATATGGAGGAGACGTCACACAGAGGTCGAAATTTTCATCAGGGGTGATACCCCTACTGTCACCTAGCCTAACCGAGGCAGATCCGAACTTCATCATCTCGGTCTCCCCGCAATCGTCCAACATTTCGTCCCGACGCCGTTCAAGTGCATTTCTGAAATCGGAATACGAATAACGAGCGTCCTGCCACGATTGCTTAAACCGCAGACATTTTCCGTCCTTCTCTGCATTTGCGGCATCCATTGCTGATGCTATCGCGGCTAATCGAGTCAAAGTACGCTCTGCGGGTTCATTAAAGCTAGTGGCAGCCCATGCACCTCCAAACGCCCTTAAGACGGAAGAATTGAAAAGCCACTTGCCCCGCTTCTGCGATGCGTCACCGAGTTCGGAGAATGTTGAGAATCGCTCCAGTGGGTGAACAGCCTTTGATCGAGCGCCTTCAAAAACTCTATCAAATGCATTTGTCAGCTTAGCTTTCCGACTGTTTGTTGCTTTGGCCCCGGCGACGAATCTCAGGAACGGATTGACCTCAGTCCCGCGTCCGTTAAACCCGCTTTGGAACGCTGTCAAGACGGTCGTGCCGCTTCCAGAGAACGGATCGTATATGACTGCATCATCAGATAGATTAGCTTCGGCAATTGCATGTCGCACTATTTCGGGGGAGAAGGCTTCTTTGAAGTAATACCATCGGTGCCTAGATTCCTTGGCTGTCTCTAGAGCACTTACGTTCGGTAATTTGTTAGGGGGTATCATAACGTCCCCGCCGACACAATAGGGTTCATGAAGAAACGGACTGGAGATGCAAAGTCACTGCGGGTTTGAGAGAAATCGGGGTCATAAACAATTTCTTGATCTCGATAATGTATACCGTCCGCTTCATTGAGAGCTTGGGTCGCACCACTTACATTTCTGCGGCGTCCGTCAAAAACCACCAGATAACCGCGAGTTCTCACATTTGCTCCCCAAACCCTAGATTGGTCCAGATAGGATGCTAGTTGGCTCGCTCCCTCATTAGCCCGCCCTGGTCTATAGCTGGTGCTGATTGCTCCACAGTCCCTTGAATCACCGAGCCATTTGATTTCGATGATTGCTCTCTGAATTGAAAATAACCAGCTGACCTTAACATCCACGGGATGACTCTCATCGTTATTTTGCTCTGGGCGCACTTCGGCATCTTGTAAGTGTCCATTCAAGAACTGATACAAAGATTGCCTCATTGTGGCTTCTGGCTTCTTCTTAAAGCAGATACGATTCTCCGAATCCCAAATTCCCATCAAAATTATGCAACTTGTGTCACGAGCAATACGGACGCGATAAATTTCTAGAGCTTCTTCTAGTGATCGATATGTGGGCCTCGAGAATACACTCGCGTGCAGAGCCGGTAACGGATTCATCAGCAGATAGGATTCTCCCTTTGCGTATATTTGTTCTCTGCCTAGATTAAACGCGTATACCACACCCTGCTGAGATAGCGTGATAGCGTCTACGGTCGTGTTTGTTGATAGCGCTACCCGCCCGTCTACTAAGACCTGTATCACATCGCAGCTAGCGAACTCGTGGTCTATACTTTCGATTCGCAAAACTGTTGAACCTGCTAAAACACCAGCGGATGTTTCGTCTGTCGGCGCGAACACAAGAAGCTGCCGCTCGCGTAGAGCTGGGTCGAATCGTTGATACAGCTCTGATATCGCTTCGACGATCCTCTTAAATGAGTCAATGCCTATTTGGCCATAGTTTCGCTCAATGCCGGCAAGGTGCAAACTCTCAACGATCTGCCGCATTTTCTGTATGTCCAACATCGCTTATGCCGTGGCCTCCAGTATGGAGATCGTTGTATCTGCCGTATAAGAAAGCCATACGATTGAGGGTATGAGCAGGTCTGACCCCTTATTTGCAAGCACTTCTCTGAGTCCCAGAAAATGATCGTGAAGGATTTGTAACGCGGGGCCGGTTAGCAAGCTATCGCCTCTTGCTCGGATCTCAGCGCTCGCCAAGGTTGGTTCATTGTCGATACCTCTGTTGAGCGTACCCGAAGGCACAGAAAGCGCGCTATCGCAAGCAGCTTTCACATATTCGCTACGTTTGCGAAAGGTTGTTTGGCCCATGAGCATAGTCAGGAACAATTCGCCTTGAGAGCTTGCTTCGTAACGTGCATTGACCTCTCGAATCAATCCAGATTCAGTAAAAAATTGGAGAGAATCTGTAATCTCCCGACAGATTGGCCGTCCAAATTCTGTCGTGGCAAAAGCATATCCCCAATCTGCGGAAGGATTACCTTGGTACATGCTTAAGATGCAGCCTAGGAACGATAACTTCTGGATTTGTAGCTGGCTTACACCATCCAGTGCCGCACCAAGTAGACGAAGAATATAAAGCACGTCGAACGAAGCCTCAGGATTCTGCAACTTGTCCTCCTGTTGCAAGAGCTTTGCTGATCTCTTCGTATGCGGTTTTGAATAGATTTGTCGCTTTCTGCTGTACATCAGACATCTCCGCCCAACCGGTCATTGGAACGAGCCGCATCATTTTTTCACCGCAAATGGATGCCATCGATGTAAGTAGCTTAGAAGTGTTTATGTTCGCGGTCATAAGAAGACTATGGCCGGCTAGCGCGAATTCCGCGAACATGAGGCCCGCTCTATCCTCATATGAGATATCCAGTGATCCTTCGGGTGTATCAATGAATAACGAAGCCTTACTGATTGCAGCAGAAGTGTATTCCGCGATCGCCATTCGCAAGGCAATGTCTACGAAGAATCGTTGACTCTCCGATAGCTGGTGCTGCTGTTGGCGCGATTTACCACGCATTTCAATTTGTAGCTTCATCGCGGTGCCCTGACTACTTGTGAGGCGTACGTCAAGGTCTATGCCGAGAAAAGTTTCAGCAAGTTTTCTGAACGACGGAACGAACTCTCTCTCCGCTTTTGCATAACGCCCCTGGAGAGCAGTTTGCAGAATCCGAAGTTGCTCCTTAAAGACATCACGCTCTGCGTACGCCTCATCACGTTGAATAATCAACTGTGCGCGGGCCTGTTGTAGCGCTGACAAATTTTGCTGAAGCGGACCAGAAGACGCCGCAACCTTGATTTTTATGGCTTCGAGAAGATCATCGTTAGACTGCTCGAATTCACTGACCTGAGTGCGAGCCTCTAATAGCAAGCGCTGCTTGAATTTCAATTCTTCTGCAAGCCTGCCGCGAGTCGCCGATGCTTCGGTTAGCGCTTCCCGTGCATGTGATAAACGTTCATCGATCTGTGCTAACGCAGCTTTAGCAGCATCGCTGATTCCTTGACTTTCCTCGAAGGTAGATTCACATAAAGGACAGATATGGTGACTAAGGCGATCAGAGATATTCGCCGCAACAGCACGACCGCCGGCATGGCAAATCGGACATTGTGATCCTTGTAATGCTTCTTGTACCAAGGGGTGATTCGCAGGATTGGACGTGTCTTGTAAAAGATTATTGAATGCGTCCGAGTATGTAATCCTTAGCGCGGATACAGAGGCATTCGCCTGAGCTGTTCTCAAGTCAGCTTCGGCTAGCCGCTGCTCTGCATCATTAACGTTTGCTGAAGCTTTCTCAAGGCTCCCAAGCCGTTCCTGGTAGAGTGCTGCTGCCTGCTCAATGCCGTCTGAATTCTGAGTAATGCCCGCTGACGTTTCGAGAATTGTAATTCTTTTGCCTAGATTACTTGCTTGAAACTGAAGATTTCGTCCCCAGGATCCAGCTCTTTCCATTTCGCGATTCAGTTCGTCAGCTTTAGCTGCTTCGCTGGGATCGCCCCCAAAACAGAGGTACAACATTTGAGTCGAAGCTGCTTCATCCCAGAAAAGAAGATGCCTTGCCTCATCGAACGTAAGCAGGAAATGTTGAAAGAAAACGAATTGCTCGAAGGATTGCATGCCGACATCTGTACAGAGATTAGCTCGGTAGGTGGTGTCGCGTTGCGTTGGGGTGAGGACATCACCAAGATTGCGCGGTTTACCACCATCGCTGATCGACAGTGAAAGCAACTCTGCTGGAGCGAAAAGAGCTCTTTGAATCGAATACTCAATCTTCCCAATCTTGAATTCGATCGTGATTGCTGCAACGTTCCTATCTTCTTCTGCGATCCTTCCCTCGAAGTAATCGCTGGTGTATTCCTGTGCATCTTTCAGATATTGACCGGTGGACAAGAGCCTACGCCTGGGGCTTGGTACAGCCCCGGTGAGGCCAAAATTTACAGTGGCCAAAAAGGTGGATTTCCCGATTCCATTTGCACCCGCTAGACATGTGACGCCTTTGCCGAAGTTGAGAATGACATTCGGCTCAAGGCTGTAAAGAGAAAACGCGTTCAAGTGAACACGGGTAATGATCGGGAAGGCATAACGCGGACGCTTTATCGATGTAGCCATTTTGCTCCGAGGGCTCAACCTCTTTGTTTTCAGTCCGCTAACAATCGCAGCTTAGCAAGAAGATACCAGTTTATACGCCAACATCGAAAGCGGTCTTTCCATGTCCTTTGAACGGAGAACCAGTTGTTCCTTTTGGGAACAATCTGGGAACACCAAACTGGAGTTGCAGGGTTTCTGTGGCCTTAGGGGGCGACCAGGGCCTTTTAGATACAATGAGATAGCGTTTGGATGAGAGATGGCATGGAAGAGGTCATCGGTTCGATCCCGATCAGGTCCACCAAACAACTCACATACAAAATATGTTCCCGTCGCTTAGGGTCCGAGGCAATTTTGTCTCAGGGTTCGAAGGGCTGCGTGCGGTCCAGTCAACGTTCATCATCCAGGCGTTGTCGAGTTCGATTCCGTGACCAACACCGGGTATTCGCAATCTATAAGCGCCCTGAACTCTTGAACACCACCCCTCACAGTGCAGGTAGAGGTAAGACCCAGCGATCGGGTGCCTCCCACCATGTAATTCCCTTCACAGCTCTCACCGATGACAAATCCTTATCGCCCAGCGGCGTATCGGACAAGGCCATTGAGCATCCTGCTAGAAAATGCAAATCGCCAGGAGCGCAATGAGATTTTCGGAGTTGAAACGCACTCCAAATCATATTTGGTGTGCAAATTGGGGATACCTGAAGGCATTTTAATACGCTTACTCTTTATTCGACTTTGAAATATGACCTTTAGCAAAGGCGTCCTGATGGTAGAACTTGATTCCGATCGTCATCAAGTCCCAAATACTAATTAAGAAATCTGTATGTTGAACTTTCGATCCAGCAATATCGTTCCATTGCCTGAGGGGGCACTCGTAAATCGAGACCTTCCCGTAATCCCGCTCCGTCCTATGCAGTGTCATAAACCGTGCGATTATTTCAACATCGAAAATCCAGCGGGTTTCAAAGGGCTGGGCAAGTACTTGAAGAAGATCGTCCGATACGCGGAACAGTTTGGCACCACACTGAGTGTCGTATATGGGAAGGCGAAGCAAGATGGAAACCATCGAGGCAAAGACACGCCCGAGATAATGGCGCACCGGGTGGCGATTTACCTGACGGCCCAGTAAGCGCACCCGCGAGCCGAAAACCATCTCGAGCACTGGATCGTTGAGAAGGTGACTAAGGAGTTCCGGGAGGGCCTCAAGTGGAGTAGCGAGGTCTGCGTCCCAGAAGCCAATGATCGAACTTTCGCGAGCGGCAAAGAGCATGCCGGTCCTTACAGATTCGGCCTTTCCAAGGTTTGTTTCTTGATTTAAGACGGCTATCCGGTCTGGGTTCGATTTCGCCAGTCTTTGCAACACCGTCAGTGTGTGGTCCGAACTGCCATCGTTGACAAATAAAAATCGCACTCCTGAATCCTTGCTTAGGAATTCCGTGAAACGATCAATCTGAAGCCTGACTGCCTCGTTGTAGCAAGGCACAACAATGGTGCATGATCCTCTGGCGGGCGTTTCCGCGATGGCTTGGCACATAGACTTCTTTTTCCTCGCGTTCAGCGCTGGGTGCTACATCCATGACGAGTTCGAGAAACAATTCAAATGGTCCTGCCTGCTGTCGGCGAGGCCGTGCGGGACTTCAGAAGGCCAAGCGTTGCTAACGCTTAATTTACCCTACCTAACGTATTAGGAATCACTAGTCTGCCATTACCTCTTTGAGTCGATTGTTCTCATTGATCAAGTCGCTTCCTCTAGATATGATGAGGGCATTGGAAGAGCATTGCGGCAGTGAATAGACCTCCGGAGGAACCATCACGTCTATCCCAACTAGCGCCGAGTACAGAAACGGCGCCGAACGTATTGCCTGGATCGACATCGCTAAGGGTGTCGGCATCTTACTTGTGGTTTTCGGCCACATGGAAACCGGGCTCTCAACTCGAATAATCTATGTCTTCCATATGCCATTCTTTTTTTTCTTGAGCGGCTATGTGCACAAAACGCAAAAAGCATACGGAAGTTTTCTGCGAAAACGAGCAGTTCATTTTCTATTGCCGTACGCCTCCTTTCTTCTTCTGCTTGCACCTCTTCACCTACATCGTGCCAGTAGGGGCGGAAAACAAGAGGTCATGAATCTGCTGATGAATATGCTTTGGGGGGGAGATCATCTCCGCGGCGACTACGGCGTCTTCTGGTTTGTTACCTGCTTATTTGCTACTCAGCAGATTGCTAATTGGTTATTGTCGAGATTCAACCTGTGCGGTGTCGCGGGATTCGGCGTTGTCTCTATCTGTCTCGCCTATGTGAATTCTTATGTCTTCCCTTGGTTTGCTTTACCATTTGATCTCAATGTGGTATTCGGCGCACTTCCCTTTTATCTTGGCGGCTTCTTCTCGAAAAGAATACGGCACAATCAATGGTGGATGAACGTCATTGCGATTCTTGGCATTACTGCGACTGTTTGGTTGACCGCGTTCCATGTTTCGATTTCTTACGATATGCGCAGTGCGAATTACGGAATTCCTTTTCTTTCTTTGGCGCTCGCCGCCTGCTGTATTCTCGGCATGATTCGAGCCAGCGAACTGCTAACAAATTCGCCAATAAGAAAACCCTTGGAGGCGATAGGAACGGCGTCCATGGGTATCATGTTTCTTCACGAGCCTCTCGCCGGGATACTTGGTTTCAACTATCTAACAACTAGATCTCGCACACTTGCCTTCCTCGTGATTACATCCGGCTCGTATATCGGGACTGTTCTGTTCTCTCGATTTCGGCTGAGTAGAGGATTCCTGCTCGGTTCGTACATAGATTTCAAAGCGCTGGTGCGGAAGTAAAATCAAAAATGCTAAAATAGACACTACAAACAATTGATAAATCGCCCATATCTCCTTGCCGCCCAAAGGGGCATGGCTTCACATTGGCTATCAATGCAAGCAATGCCAACCATGGAATCGGCGAAATTGCACATTGTTTCAACCGCAGACTCGCTAAGCAGTTTGCGCTAAATAAATACTTTCAGTGTTTGTGATGCTTTACGCAGGCTATTGACGCTAACGAATTCTTTTGATTAGGAACAGATGTGAAGACGGTGCATTTGGGTACGCCCGAGACGCGGCGAACTCGGGCACAAACCGAGAATGGAGCACAAGTGCTAGCGACTGGTCTTCAATGGTTGCGCAAGCAATACTGGCTTGGAGTGATTCCAGCCGTTATTATTCTCATAGTTCACGACCTAATTCCTGTGTATTTAACAGACGATCCTGTGCGTTTGGTCAGCCTTAAGAGGGTGGTGGATCCCTCATTTCTTTCTCATGAATGGTTGCAACTTGCGAAATACGACGAAGACCGCCTAACCATCCTATTCAAGTTCATCTTTGCTCCCCTATGGATATTGCTCAAGAGCGCTATCCTTGTGGCCCTTAGTGCGCGAATCATAGTCTGGCTTCTACTACTCTACGCCATCATTCGATTGGCTCGCGCCATGAAAATTCCTCGATATGCACTTGCTTTCGGATTGTTTTATTGGGTGTGGCAAGGGCAATCAATGGGAGTGGGGGAATGGATTTTTGGCGGGGCGGAAGGAAAGTGTCTTGCCTATTGCGCTATCTTCCTGGCGATCGAATCATTACTTCGTAAACGATGGAACTTGGCTGCGGTCTTCTGTGCATTATCCTTTTGGTTTCATGTGCCAGTCGGCCTCTGGGGCGCGCTCGGAATATACGGCGCTCTCTTGTTATCTCGGCCTCAACACGACTTAAAGTCATTTGTGAAACCCGTTTTGATCACCTTCATCATTGGTCTACCGATGGCTTGGATCGCTTGGAAATACGTGGGCGTCTCTGAACCGATCGGGGGCTATCCTAGTACGGATTGGCTCATTGTCGTTTTCCGCAATCCACATCATCTTGATCCAACGTATTTCGGGGGATGGCGCGTACTGCTGAAACTCTGCACTTGTGCTGCCCTCACGGTGCTTAGCTTGAGAACGCTACACGTGCCGGGGATACGAAAAGTCATTAGCATCTTCATTTCGGTTCTGTTGCTCGAATTTCTGTTCGGACTTTTCGCCCGACATGTCGGCTACTTCTGGTATTTGAAAACATATCCATTCCGTGTTTCGGATGTACTCATCTTTTTCCTTTGTTCTCTGACGCTGCCGAAGATGATCGTGGAACTTTTGTCAGATGCGCATCCATTTCGATCACGAGTCGCCGAGAAGTCAATCCCAAGGTTCGTCGCCGTTATCTTTGCTCTGCTGTTTCTCGCGTGCACATTTTCGCTAGGTCTATCCCGAAGCGAGAAATTTTTCGTGCGACGCTTTGCAACGTCATGGACTGGCTTTTTGCGGCATGACCAAAGTCCGTATCAGGAGATGACTGCTTGGATACGGACGAACACTCCTGTCGATGCTGTCTTCATCGTGCCCCCCTGGCTCGATGATTTTCCCCTGGAAGCGGAGCGAGCTCCGGTTGTCAATTTTAGAAGAAATCCGCATAACGGCTTGATCTTGGAGTGGTATCACCGCTATGAAGCCATGAACGGTGGCGAATTTCATTCAGTCGGGTTGGCAACCGAGGTCGAGGTCCAAAAGAACTATCCCAGACTCTCCGCCTCGGATGTGAGTAACATCCATAGGTTATTCGGCGCTGAGTATTTCTTGACAGAGACGCAACTTCACGACCAGAGTTTCCCGCTCGTGCATGCCAACGCGCAGTACTATCTCTATCGACTACCTTAATTGAGGACTCCCGCGCGCGGAGATCCACGAGCGTGGGCATGCTCGTTATGGAGAACGTCTCGGGTATACAGTGGCAATTTATTCGGTGGTTTGGGAAGGCTGCCGGGAGAGTGAAGGGGGCGAAGCTGTGATGGGTGTGAATGTTGAAACATGGCTCACTCACGGACTTTTACGTCCGATTGTGCAAAGACTCCTTCGTTGGCATTTTGGCTGCTGTCCCGGTTCTCTTTTAGCGCCCTGGTACAGCAATCAATCAGATAAATTCGTGTTGTGGTTAGTCAAACGCTCCATGTACCCGTGCCTGCTGAGGAAGGTCCAGCACCGGTCGCCAAAAACCGCACGCGGCGGCTCTTGCAAGGTGCTACCTCCACCATGCTCAGCAAGGGAGTCGCACTCGCTGTCAGCGCGATCTCGATTCCCATTGCGATTCGATATCTCGGCCCGGAAAACTTCGGCGTATGGGTCACCATCTCGACTGCACTTACCATGCTCCTCGTGCTCGATCTCGGAGTGGCAAACTCCCTTACCAACTTCATCTCCGAGGCCTACGCCCGAGACGACCGCGACCATGCCAGCACCTACACCACCACCGCTCTCGGGGTTGTGGTTGCCGTCTCCCTGCTGCTTGGCGGGATCGCATGGTGGATTTGGCCCACGCTCCACTGGGACCGCCTCTTTCACCTCTCCTCGCCCAGCGAAGCCCCCACCGTAAGCAGGGCAGTCGCCGCTGCCCTCGTCATCTTCCTCGTAGGTTTGCCCGCCGGCCTTGCGCCAAAGATCCTCGGCGGCTATCAGGAGCTGCGCGCCGCCAATCTCTTCATCGCAATCGGCAGCCTGCTCAATCTGGTCTCGATCATCGTTCTGGTCCGCCTTCATGCCGGTCTGGTAGCGCTCGTCACTACCTCGGACCCGCTCAAGTCGCTTCCTACAGCGTCGCTTGGCGCCTCGTTGGGTATGCTGCCGCGCCCAGACACTTGTAGCTCCTGCACTTTGGCCTGCCTTCAGCGAAGCTTTCGCACGCGGCGATCTCGCCTGGATTCGCAAGACCTTCCGTCGTACCATGGTTCTCATAATGGGCATCGCTATCGCGGCCTCGGTGCTTTTTGCGCTCGCTGGCCGATGGATCATCCGCATCTGGGCCAGTCGCGCTGCCGTCCCTACGGAAGAGTTCCTTCTGCTCATGTGTGTTTGGGTACTGATCAGCACCTTTATGAACAACACCGCCACCGTCCTCGTTGCCAAGGGCGAAACACGTCTCCAGGCCTGGTGCTCGCTGATCGCCGCAGCCCTTAACCTACCCTCTCTGTTTACTGGGTGCAGCGTATCGGAGCGCCCGGCGTTATCCTCGGCACGATCGTCTCCTACCTCATCCTGCTCGTGGTCCCAGTAATCTGGAAAGTTCACCAGATCCTCGGGGAGAACGCCTCAACACGCGCCGGGAGCCTCGACCCAGAATGCTAAAAGCGAAGATTCGGAAGGCACTCGCGATCGGAATAGCACCGGCAGCGCTGATCCTGCGCTTAGCCTTCTTGCGAATTTTGCATCGCCTGCCCAGGGCCTTTACCAAGACGCCTGCGCAAATCCAGCGCATCTTCTTCTCGCTCCCCTATTACAGCGTCGGAGACGTTGTCCTTTCGTTCACTCTGCTTGACCTCATTCACGACCAATGGCCCGCAGCAGAGATCGACTTTGCTGTCGGTGTCTCCATAGCTCCCTTGGTCGAGGCCATTCCATATCGTTAATAACCTGCGGCTGTACGACGTTCTGATGCTGCTGGCCGACCACACTGAGATCCTGACCCAGGGCGCGTCCTGGCAACGCGCTCGAATACTACCCTAAAAATAGCGTCATGCCGATGCCCGGGATTACACGCTACCCTCGCGAAAGGTTCGGCGCGATCCGAACCGCTCCAACAGCGGTCGCGCAACTCTTAATTCGGGGACGTCTTTGCATGCTTGCGATGGCCATTGAACGTCCTAAGAATATCACGGCCAGCGAGCATACCCCGCCGCCGCGCCATGGGATAGGCACAGGCCGTTGGAATACGCCAAACACGGTCCTGAAGCTAGCGATGGTCCGGTCAACAGGTTAGCCTGACACAGATTATTTAAGGCCAGGGTAAGTCCTATACGCGAGAATCTCGGAGCTGAGGGACGTACCGCTGAGCCGCGAAGTCTTGAGCAGGACCTCGAAGTAGGGGAAGTGCTCGGCATTGAGGGTCTTTCGGAACTTGCCGAGCTGTTCTTCGGAGGTAAGGAACTCAGCGGCCGCGCTGGTCGCGTCGGAGTCCGTCCCGGTGAGGATGATCACGTTCCCGTTATGGCTTGGGTTCGGTAGATAGGCTACAACGCTATAGCCGGCAAGGCCGCTCGGATACAGGGAAGGGGTATAGGACGCGGCCTCGCCGGGATGCGGATGGCGGTTCACGATGTATCCAAATCCCCGCGTGTCGTCGAAGTCGAGACTGAAGTTCACCTGATCGTCAAACATGTAAATCCAAGGATTCGCCTTCTTCCCTCCGATCAGAATGAGGTTGTCGTGTTTGACCGATTCGGCCTGGAAGAAACGAGAAAGCGTCAGGTGCAGTGACGATCCAACCGGACTAAGCGCAAGAATCTGTTGCGCGGCTCGGTAGTCGCCAAAGGCAACGAGATTGTGCGAGTAAATATCGCTGAGGTCCTCGCGTCGATCCTTGCTCACAGGCAGCGATGCTGTCTCGTTCATGTACTGGTGATTGATGTAGTCCGGTAGAGATATGGGTTGTCCGGTAAGTTCTTCGCGAATGCTGAGCGAGGCATCGGGCAAAACGATATCGGTCTGCTGCGAGGGCTTGACGAAGTCCTTCCAAAGCGCTGCAACCGCAGGCTTGCTTTCCCATGCGTAAAGGAGCTTATGCATCGCGCGGTCCTGCTGCATCTGGAAGAACCAGGCGATTGCGAGGGACACGCAGACCGCTCCCCACACAAGATGCGCGCGATAGTTGCGTCGCTGTGGGACAGGCTTGACGAAGCTATCATGCTGTGGGACATCCCTCGGCGGTAAGGCTGGGACGGGCGGCGCTTCGGCACGGCGTGCATGGAACACCGGCATATAGCCGCCGCGAGGGATGGAGAAGATGAACGGATCGTCGACACCTTCGGTCGCGAAGTATGTATCGATGCGCCGCCGTAAGTCGGTTGCGTTCACCCGAACGATGTTGTCCTGACTACGGTCGTAGTCGTGACTGCGACCGAAAACCTTCTCGCCAATCTCCTGTTCGTGGACTTCGGTAGCATCCATCCTTGCGGCTCGGTGCCCGACATACCGCAGAAAGTCTCTTAGACGCGCCGACTTGCTGAACGCAGCGCTGCAGACGACGCGTTCTATGAGCGCCGACCGTTCCTTAACGGTCCCGCAAACGGGTTCAGAGGAAGGGTGGCGCGCGGGCTCTGACAGAACTGACATGGTTGGTTCCTAAAAAGTAACCACGAGTCTAGCACTGACAATGCAGGACTCGGTAGGGGCCCATTTCGACTCAATTTCCCCGCCTTCTCTAAGGGACTTCTTAGCTCTGATGAGCACGTAACTATCTAATAACAAGGATCTTCTCGAGTTCTAACACGTAAAGACTTACCTCTCCCTTCCGGTAAATTCACTTGCGCGTCGCTATGCTGCTCAGCACTAATGGCTCGGCTCGAAAAAATTGATTTAAGACTCTTCCTCTTTCAAGAGGAGCTATGGATTTCACCAGCGAGGTTCTCATGGGTAATAACCGCTCCACCCGTTTTTCTGTGTATTCGGTGCTCTTTAGCCTGCTGCTGCTCGCTCTTCCCACAGTACTAAAGGCGCAGGTGTATCTTGGCAGCATTGAAGGTGAGGTGACCGACTCCACGGGCGCCAAGATCCCGGGCGCTCTAGTCACGGCCGAAGAAATTGGTACTCACTTTAAAACCACTGGAAGGACCAACGAATCGGGAGCCTATAACTTCGCCTCCCTGAACCCCGGTACGTACATCGTGTCGTCCACGGCGCCCACGTTCCGCACCGAAAGTCGCCCCGGGGTTGTGCTGACGGCTGGGCAGCTGCAGAAGGTAGACTTTCTGCTCACCGCAGGCTCCGCAACCGAAACGGTCACGGTATCGGCCGAGAATCTTCTGCTCGATACCGGTTCGGCGAACATCGCCACGACGTTGACCACACAGGAAGTGACCGACCTGCCGAACGAGGGACGCAACCCTTTTGTACAGGCCAGTCTTGCCGCCGGGGTGATCGATGCGGGCGCCTACTTTACGGGCAAAGCCAGCGGCTTCACCAACCCGTTCAGCGGAGTAGCTGTGCAGATCACCACCGATGGCAATAGTGGTCATAACCGCCTGATGATCGATGGCATTCCGGATGACCCAGCGGAACGCTTCTCAGGCGCTAGCTACACCGGCTTTGTGCCCTCTCCGGAGGCCGTCCAGGAGGTCAAAGTTCAGACCTCCATCTTCGATGCCCAGGTGGGACATGGAAATGGCACCACGACCAATACCGTTATCCGCTCAGGCAACAACGGCTTTCACGGCGCCGCCTACTATGTCTTCCAGGACACCTACCTGAACGCGAACACCTCCGAGAAAGTACCGCAACAGAATCTTTGCTATCCCGGCAGCGCCGGTTGCACCAATACAGTTACGCCAACGCGGCGGAACAATGATCAACTGAGCCAGACAGGCGCAGTCTTCGATGGTCCGGTCCGCATTCCAAAAATCTATGACGGTCGCGATAAAACATTCTTCATGGTGTCGTTCGAGCGTTACGCTTCTCATCAGGCAATCAACTTTTCCACCCGCGTCCCCACTGCCGCTGAGTTGACTGGTGATTTCTCCGGGCTTTGCTCCACCTTCAACAGCGCGGGACTCTGCACCAACGGCATTCAACTGTACGTGCCCACTTCTCCGCTGGACGGCAACGGCAATCGCACGCAATATTTTGCCAACAACAACATCTCGTCATCCATCAGCACTGTAGGCAAAAATTTGTTGAGCTATCTGCCCGCACCCAATGTGCCGGGCGCCTCAGCCACAACCAATCCGAACTACATCTCCACGCAGACCTCTTATCCAAGCACCTATCCGTCCTTCATCGTGCGCATCGATCAGGCGATCCGGCAAAAAGACAAACTGAACGCCATCTTCTTCCGCTCAGGCCTGACCCAGAGTTATCCGCTACAGGGCTATCCCAAGGGGATCGGCCCCGCCACCTCTTCCACCGGCTACGGATACAGCGTGTATCGCAATAATCGCGGCGGCAGTCTGGACGAAGTGCATCAGTTCTCGTCGAGCATGGTGCTCGACTCTCGATTCGGCCTCATCTATCACCCCTTCGGCCTCGTCTATCCCGGCGCATCAGGCTTCGATGTCGGCGGTCTCGGCATCAGCACAGCTGGGCTGCCGTATCTGTCATTCCCGGGAGTTACAGAAAGCGACGGCTATTCGTGGCTGGCTCCCGGAGCAGGCGGCCAGGTGAGCGAAGACACCGTCGGCTCGCTCGACGAAATCCTGTCCAAGACCATCGGCAATCACTCGCTGCGTATTGGATTTGACGGAAACTTCACTCGCTACAACGTGCAGAACCCGGGCAGTGGTTTTGGCAATATTGCTTTTGACCGGCGCTTCACTCAGCAGAATTACACCGCCGGCACAGCCGCTTCGGGTGATTCCATTGCCGATGAGCTGCTCGGAGCCTTCAGCAGCATTACTTACAACATCAGCGCCTCTTATGCCTTGCAACAAATCTATATGGCGCCCTTCATTCAGGACGACTGGCGCGCGACCAAAAAACTTACCGTCAATCTCGGTTTGCGCTACGACTACGAGTCACCCTTCACAGAGCGTTACAACAAGCAGGTCTCGAACTTCTGCACCACCTGCGTCAATCCCCTCCAGTCGTCGGTTACCGGCCTCACATTGAACGGTGGTTTGCAATATACAAATCCCAGCAACCGGTTCCCCTATCCTCGCGATCTGAACAATATCCAGCCGCGGCTCGGCGCTGCCTACCAGGTGTTTCCGACGACCGTCGTGCGGGGCGGCTTCGGCATCATTTACTTCAATACGTTGGAGACGCCGATCGGCACGGGCTTTTCGCAGACCACCAGCTACAACAACTACACCGGCACAATCTCCAACGGTGCACCGCTAAACTCGATCAGCAATCCCTTTCCCAGCGGGGTCACTCCAGCCACGGGAAGCAGCCTTGGCCTTTCCACTGCGCTTGGCCAGAACGTCACCTTTATCGATCCCCATCACGTCCAGCCGAAGAGCGCGCAGTACTCACTGAGCATCCAGCAGGAGTTCCCCGGCAGCGTCGCTCTTCAGGTTGCGTATGTTGGCGCCAAGCCAACGCGACTGGAGGTGAACCACAACATCAACGTGCTGCCTTCCCAGTACTACAACCAGGGCGGGGCGGAGGTTAACTATCTCAATACGACCGTGACCAATCCTATGGCCGGATTGTTTGGAGCAAGCTCGCCGACGCTCAACGGCGTCAAGATCGCACAGGCAAATCTTCTAATCCCGTTTCCGGAGTTCGGCAGTGTGACCGAAGATTACTCCTCAATCGGCAGCTCGCCCTACAACGCGCTGCAAGTTCAGGTGTCCAAGCCCATGCGCCATCACTACTCGCTTCAGGGCAACTTCACGTGGGACAAGGTCATGCTACGCAACGGCTTCTTTGGAAACGGTCCAAGTGGGAGCTCCTTCGATAATGCGTCGCTGGCGTCGGGACATCTCTATTCCGTTCAGGACAATAACCCCACCATGTTCGGTAATGTCTTCGGCCTGCTCGAGTTGCCGAAGTTTCAGGCTCTCCATTCCTATGAGCGCCTTATCGTCGGCGGCTGGCAGGTGGGTAGCGTGATCCGTTTCGCCAACGGCCTTCTGGTCTCAGCACCGTCGAATGTGGATATCATCGGCAATTACTACCAGCCTAACGCCAACCTCTTCCGCACCTTCAACTCCTGCTATCAGCAACAGGCCGTCAACTCAACGACTGGCGCAGTAACAGTCACACAGGTGAACAGCACGCAGAATTCGACCGGCGCCTACAACACGGTGACAGCCTGTGACTCGGAATCTCCCAGCCCCGCGTTTCGGCAGCGTATCGCCTACACATCGCAAAACAACTCGACCTACCTCAACCTTCGTTACGGTGTTCACCCGCAGGTCGATATCAACGTCTTCAAGAAGTTCATCATCCGCGAGGGTGTGAGCTTCGAGATTCGCGGCGACTTTTTCAACATCACCAATACCCCCAACTTTCCCGCTCCGAATACGACGCTCGGCGCGGCAAACACCGCGTCTCGCGCTGGATCCGGCTCGCTTAGCAATCCGGCGGGTCAGGCTACGCAGGCAAATGATCCCCGTATCGGCCAGCTTACCGCGCGCGTCAACTTCTAGCACCTATCCGAAACACCTCTATTTCGACTGTGGATGTCGCCATTCCCTATGGAATGGCGACATTCTTCTCATTCTTCAGATCACACCGGACTATCCCGTAATGTATCTACAAACCACTTAAGACAAAATCTCAGCAAAATTCATGGAGCAGGTATGCGTAAGTGGTTTCTAAGCGCGGTGGTGTTCTGGGTTGTGCTGCGACCGGCGACAGGCCAAGATACAGCGTCGATACACCTGGTGGAGCAGGAACCCGTAACTATCACCCAAATCGCGCCCGAGGTGTTCCTGGTGGACTTCGGGCGTGTAGCCTTCGGAAACCTTTCGCTAACATCCCCGAATGCAGCCACATCCAAGGCTGTTACCGTCCGCTTTGGCGAGGCATTGAAAGACGGCCGAGTAGACACGCATCCGCCCGGCTCAGTGCGTTATGCGGAGATACAGGTTTCTTTAAAGGGCTCGCGCACAGTCATTGCGGCTCCTCCGGTGGATGCGCGTAACACCAAGCCTCCCGCAGTCTTGACCCCTGCGTCCTGGGGCGTCCTGACACCCTTTCGCTGGGTTGAAGTCGAAGGCTGGCCGGCCGAACTGCACCCCGATCAGATTCGCCGCCGCGCCGCTTTCGACAGCACCTGGGTCGACGATGCCGCGACCTTCCACTCGTCCGACCCCATGTTGGATAAGGTCTGGCATCTCTGCCATTATTCAATCAAGGCGACAACCTTTGCCGGAGTTTTCGTAGATGGGGACCGCGAACGCCTCGCCTATGAGGCCGATGCGTATCTGACCCAGCTAAGCTACTACGCCGGGGACGCCGATCCACGCATGGCGCGAGCCACGTTCGATCGTCTCATCAAGTTTCCCACCTGGCCTTCCGAGTGGGCTCCGCAAATGGTCTTCATGGCATACGCCGACTGGATGCAAACCGGCGATACGACCTGGCTGGCAGCACATTATGAAGAACTCAAAACCAAGTTGCTGAATGACCGCGTCGGCCCAGATGGTCTGGTGTTGAGCACACCGAGGCTGATACGACACGGAGATATTGTTGACTGGCCAATACAAGAACGCGACGGTTACGTTTTTACCGGCGTCAACACGGTGGTCAATGCCTTCCATCTGCGCGCTCTGGGAGAGATGATCCAGCTAGCCAGGGCCTTGGGCAAGAAAGAGGAAGCCGCGAAGTTTTCAGAGCAAGAGAGAACAGCGCATGCCGCCTTCCAGGCGAAGCTCTTCGATACCGCGCGCGGACTGTATCGCGATGGAGTAGGCACAGATCACGCTTCGCTCCACGCAAACCTCTTTCCTTTGGCTTTTGGGCTTGCACCTGCCGGCACGCGACCACACATCGCACAGTGGCTCGCCGGTCGCGGCATGGCGGGATCGGTCTACGCAGCACAATATATGCTGGAGGCCCTCTTCGAAAATGGAGAGGACGCAGCCGCACTGGCTTTGATCACCGCACCGGGAGATCGCAGTTGGCGTCACATGGTAGACAGCGGTGCCACGATCACCTGGGAGGCATGGGATCTAAAGTACAAACCGAATCAAGATTGGAACCACGCCTGGGGAGCGGCTCCGGCGAACCTTCTACCTCGCTTTGTGGTGGGCGCGCAGCCCTTGACGCCGGGTTGGAGCAGAGCTCTGATCCAACCGCACGTAGGATCCCTGAACAGCGTCGAAGGACGCATGCCCACCCCGCGCGGCGAGCTGTCGGTGAGTTGGAAGCGAGACAGGAACTTCACCCTGACCATCGCCCTGCCCGCTCAGATGACCGCAAAGATCCAATTGCCCGCATTAGAAGGTTCGAGTGGAGTCTGGGTCGGTGGCGCTCCCGTGAAAGCGCATCGCGAAGGCCCATGGTGGACTGTGGAAGAAGACCTGTCAGGAACGGCTACTCTCGAAGAGCGATAGCCGATGCCATCTTCAAGTTGCTAGAACAGCCGCCAGCCCCTTAAAGAGCAGCGGAACGGATCGAGCCCGCCGTAGCGTACGACCCGCCGTTCCATTCCCACTCGACGTTGCTCTCTGCGCCACACACGGCAGCGCAGAACCATATCCTCTCCCGAGCATCGAAATCGGAGTATCGTATCCCCCTCGATGTTGCTTTAAAGCGATAAGACTCCATACCGCTTCCAAATCGCAACGAAATACGCGTATCTGCACATCCCAGCTCGCTCCCTCCTTCTCACCCACAACGCTCCTGTTGCTTATACGCAAATTCGATCTCGACCCTGATGTACCATACGAAGACAGCTAAGAGCCCCGAATTGGATGATTTCACTTCGTGTGACAGCTTGCCGTCTCTCTTGATTCCGTAGAGTACTAGGGGCAAAATATGGAAGGTATCGGTGGCAAGCTCAGGGCTGCCCGACTGGCCTGGAAGCTCACACTGAGAGAAGTCGAAGAGCGAAGCTCGCGGCTCGCCCAGCAGTGGGGCAATCCTGCCTATCGAATCTCTGCCAGCTGGCTCGACCGCGTCGAACGCGAGAACCGCGGCCTTTCGGCCACCAAGCTCATCGTTCTAGCCAGCGTCTACAGCCTCACTACCGACCAGATGTTTGCTCTCCTTCCGCTCGCCGCCGCCACGGCCCCGCTCGAAGACGTCTCTGTCCCCAACGCCACACTCCTCGCAAACGGTCCTCTGGAAGACCACGCCCGCTTCTGGCTGCCCGACACCCTCGTTACCGACCCACCGCCGGCCTCCACCACGCTACTTCCGCTCCTCGAAGGCGTCCTCCCACCGCAATACCGCCGCGGCATCATCGGCCAGCAGGACCGCACCCTCGAGCCCATGATCCGCGCCGGCTCCATCGTCCTCATCGACACGCAAAAGCGCTCCATCGCCGGCCGCAGAGACTGGAACCACGAGTTCGACCGCCCCATCTACTTCCTGCTCACGCACACGGGCTACGTCTCGGGCTTCTGCGAGCTCGACAAAGAAGGTGAGTGGCTCACCGTCATCCCACATGCACTCTCGTTCGAGCAAAACCGGCGCTGGCGCTACCGCAAGGAAATCGAAGTCATCGGCACCGTCACAGCCGTCTTCGCTCGCCGCGTAGGTTGAGTATTAAAGCGCGCGCTGCAAATCCGTAAACCCGGGAACATGCCCACCCTCGTACAGGATCAGCAAACTTCGCGTCATCAGGTAATAGGTCGCGACTGCCCGCTGCGCGTACATCGGGAACTGCTCGAACAGATGTCCTCTCTCCGACGCTCCACGCAACCTGCCGATATGCCATTTGATCTCCCGCGCATTCAACCGCAGCTCTTCCGCAATCTCTAGCGCTTCCGGATACCACTGCTGCACGTACGCGGCCATGTCGATGAGCACATCGCAGTTCTGCTCCATCGCTCCCAGACCATCCATCCCCCCAATCATCTCGAAGATCCTCTCCGGATCGAGCGCAGGCACCGCCTCCTGCTCTTCCAGCAGGTCCAGCGCTATCACCGCTACCGTATCGCGATCAATCTGCTTCAATCTTCCGAGAAGCTCCATCCACGTTGTCCTGGAGGCTCTGCGCGCTCGCGCCACAAAATAAATAGCTACTGCGACCAGGGCCAGTAAGAATGCTGCGACTGCAGAAATAAAAGGAAGCTGTGTCATCGCACACTCCCCATTCCGCGAAACCCTTGCAGCAGCGCGGCCACGCGCCGTTGCAGTGTGCGAAGTTCCAGCCGAAGCTGTTCCGGCAACTGTCGTGGTTCAGGTTCGGGCCGTGCCAGCGCGAAGATCCAATACGCTACGCAAAGGCAATACAGTTCGATGCGAATATGCGAAACCAGGGTATACATAGGTTTCCCCCGGGCCGAACCAAAGTAGCTGTGCGCTCCATCGATCAGCACACAAAAAATCGAGTACACACCAAATCCCTGCGCCAGCCTCGCAACATATGTCCGCCACGGCAGACCCAGCGTGACCGAAAGCGCCACCATGGCGACGAACAACTCACTCATCAAAGCCGACGAGAAGAAGTTTCCCCGGATCACAATCGCCAAACGCAACGTGCGCGTGGGCGGACTCGCAAGCCAGGTAAGTACGGCAGCAACAACAACGCTTACCGCGGCCAATCCCGCGAAGCTACGCCTTACATCAGGAGCCCATGCGCCCAGCGGCCGAAACACCCGGCTCGATAACTCGTACACAACGCCGAGCTGCATCGCCAGATCCACAAACCCGAACGTCCAGAACGTATAGAAGTATTGCTCCGAGCTGCCATGGCGAAGTGTGAAGTAAAGAACAACGGTCCTTAGAACGCTCAGCGTAATCAACGCTGTAAATAGGGGAAACCGTGGCGCGCCGCGCCGATACCAAAGAACCGCCAGCAGAACGATGTGCTCGATAAGGGCGAGCGCCCAGAGGAAAAGATCGAGGCCTGTCAGGTGCACTTCTCTTCTCCTGGGCGCTACTAGGTCGGCGCTGCCAGTTTACGCGAATTGCACGGTAATCGCTGTTCCAAACGGCGTCGCCTGCAGCATCGCGGCGCCATCCGGCTCACCCGTTGGCTCAGGATCACCTCCCGTAATGGCGTCCGGTTCGCCCGTCGGTTCAGGATCACCCCCGGTAATGGCATCCGATTTCAGCGGAGTGCTAACAGACTGTGCGTAGATCCGGCTGACCGGGGCTAGAAGAAGGGCAAGGAACAGGATGGGAGAGAGTTTGGAAAATGCTTTTTTGAACAAGAGGTGTGTCTCCTTTAAGCGCGTAGCGCTGGGCGGAGACTAGGGACCTCTATTCGCTTTTCAGCCTGATTTCATGCGGGTTTTGCTTATCCGACAAGGGTGCTGCATGTTGTCCGGAATCGCCCGTAAAAGCACCCTTTCGGCAGTTGCTTCTCAAGCGAACCGGACGGCTCGTTTGCGAATAGGCAACAAATCGGCAAGAATTGACAGCTATGGAGAATGTCCTGCGAGCAGACGCGACCGACACCGTCGCAACCGACCCCAGAGACAAAGAGGTCGGCGATATGCTCTTGGTCGTGCTGCGTTCCTTGGTAGATAGGGGAGATGAGCTTTCGATGGCGCCGCTGGCGGACGCCAATGGAATCTCGTTCCAGGTTCACGCCCCCGCGGACGAGGTTGGCAAGCTGATCGGAAAAGGCGGCAGAACCGCCCGTGCCATCCGCGTAATCCTCGGCGCAAACGCCATCAAGAACCGCCGCCGGTACTCCATTGACTTCAGCAGAAATCCTGAATAGCTCTGTTTTCGGATTAACGTGGGGCTTCAGCCCCACGGAACCGATTGGGCTTTAGCGCTGCGTTTTCTTGCATGTAACCTAAACCCCAACCACCTTTTTACTCTTACCTTTCCCCACTAAGGCCTTCGCCTTCTTCGCAGCTGGCACATAAACCGGGTGCGTCGCCAGCATCTGCCGCGCTCGGTCGGCCGTCACCACGCGGTGCTCAATGTAGTTATAAGGCGCTACCGTCTGCCCCCGTTGCAGCGCCAACCCCAGCTCCATCAACCGGTGCCCATACTGATTCACCTCATGCGACACGGAACCAACAGCCGGTGTCCCGGGTCGCTGTAACTCGACGAGCATCTCCTCCAGGCAATCCTGCCCCACTACGGCCACATGCTTCTCGCGCCCCAGCTCCCGCGCTGCGGCAATCGCACCCAGCGTGCTCGGGTCGTTTGCTGCGGCAATGAAGATGTGTCTCTCGTTCGGGTGCTTCTTCAAAAAATCGAGAATCAGCTTATAGCTATTCTGAAAAAGCCCTCTGCCATCCATCCGCCCGAACGACTCTGCGGGCAAATGCGGCAGCCGCGCCTTCACACCCTCAAACGCGCCTGTAATGCGGCTCTGCACCAGTTGACCGGCTTCTTCAATATCAAGCCCGATCATCCAGTCCATCTTCCCGCCCCACTTGCTGATCGAGTAGTCGGCAAGCAGATCTCCCGCATCCAGCCCAGCCTGATAGTTGTTGATCCCAAAGAACGTCGAGTAGGGATGCGGAATCTCCACTGCAATAAACGGAATCCTCGCCATCTCAATCTTGTGCGCAATAATCGGCGCGGCCCGCTCGTCGATCTGGAACTCAATCACGACATCCACATGCTCCCGGATAAACGTCTCCGCATTTTCAATCGCGATCTGCCCGCTGTACTGGTTATCCAGCACCAACAGGTCCACTCCCACAGCGGTTGCAGCCTCCCGCAGACTTGCCGTCACCGCCTGAGAAAACGGCATATCCGCACTCTGCGACCCAAACCCAAAACGCAACTTCCTCGGCTGCGCCGCATAGCGATAGTGCCGATCGCTCGTCTGCGTCACATACCCGCGATGCACCAGCGTCTTCAGAATCCGGTACACCGTCGTCTTCGAAGCTTTGGTCTTCTTGTGAACGGTATCCAGCAGCATGGGCTGGTTTTCAATTTGCAGCAGCTCAAGAACGTCCAGCGTCTTGGTGACAACAGGGATCAGGTAGAGCCGCTTGGGTTTGGCCTTTTGCTTCATCGACAACCTCTGGCTGGTTTTTAAACGCAACTATTGAGATTATCCCCACCCTCGAAGCGAATCCCTAACGAAAAATAATCCACCAACCACCACCGCCCCCGCCTTTTCCACCCACCCACACAAACCATAGCTCGATTTCCCACTGCGCCCGTTGCGTCACCACCGCGCCCACCGCGTTAAAGTGTTACCCCTTCGAGGACTCCTCCAACAACAAAGCCCGCACATCACCCGCCAAAGCAGGGTGACGTGCGGGACTCTTTACCGAACCAACTCCGCCGTCTGCTTCGGCGCAGGCTCCGCCAGCAATTTCTCGATCAGCGCCGTCACATCCTTCTCCAACGCCTCATGGCCGGCCGTGTTTCCTGGCCCTGCAAAGCCGGCATGCTTCTCTTTCACCCGCCCATCGCGGCCTAGGAAGAACGACGTCGGCCAGCAGTTCAGGTTCACGGCCTGCGGAAACTTATCGTCCAACTGATCGGTCGTTCCTCCAACCAGTACCGGATAAGTAATTCCATAGTGAGCAATAAAAGCGTTCAGCCGCTTGGTATCCGTATCGGGGTCGCCCTGCTCAAAGTCGACGTTCACAATCTCCAGCCCGCGCGAGTGGAACTTCTTGTAAAGGCTCACAAGGAAAGGAGCCTCATCGTGGCAGTTCGGGCACCACGACCCGCCTATTGCCACAATCACCACCTTGCCGCGGAACGCAGTATCTGCGTTCGTCACAATCTTCCCTGCCAGGTCGGGGAAGCTGAACGTAAACGGAACGTTCGGGTCTTTCACGGACGTCTGCTGCGTCGGATCGGTAGGCGCAGGAAGATTCTCCTTGCGCGCCTCAGCCGCGCGGCGAGCAATCAGTCCAACCTGCGGCGGCCCGTGAGGCGAACCAAGCAGGCTCGTAATCAGCAGCGTTCCGTCAGACTGCGGCGTCACCGAGTACAACGCAGGCCCGGCCGCATTGAAGTGCCCAACCGTATAGCTAGTCCCGTTCCACGTTCCCCAAAGCCCGCCGGTATCGCCATCGATCCGCTGGATCACAGTCTTGATCACAGGAGTCTTGCTGGAAGGCGGATCAACCCGAAACTCCCACGCTGACTCGCCCTTGGGGCTCTTGGTTACGATCTCCCATGAACCTGAGATATCAGGCGCATTGGGTGAAGCCACCGGATCAGCGGCTTTCGCTACCCGCGTCAGCGTAAACGGCGCCGGCGCACCCTTCGCCGTAGCGCTCGCCGGGCCATACGTTCCGGTCAGGGTCTTGTCGGCGAGCGTAGCATCGAGCTTCCGCGCAAAGTAATCGAACGAAGCTACCAGGTGTGTCCCGTCAAGGGTCACCGAAGACGCCGGCACGGCATCCGGATGGGCAGCCGGTCCGTTCAGAAACGCGGCATGCAAATCCGATCCGCTGCCCGTAATACTGACGGTAATCGGAACCTGCGTCCCGCGCACCGTGGCAGTACCCTGCCAGATGCCGCTGATGTTGGCTTGTGCAAACAGGGACGGTAGGACGCTGAAAGACAGCGCAACGAGGCTGGCGAATCGCTTCATGGAGAACTCCGTTCAAATGTGGGGGGTGAAATGCTTCGGTCTACGTCCGAGAACCCTGTATCAGGCTTGTTCTTCGGAATTGACCTTTGGCGTTATCGGCTAACGCACACGACTGTGAGGGCCTGCGAAGAGCGGCAACAACAACACAGTCTGGAGATCGTCGGCACAAGAAAAAGGTAAACCCCACGCATTGCCGGGTCAAGAGATGTCGAGTTTGCTGGACACCACAAAAACGTCAAAACAGCATCGCAGAAAAATCAAGAAATTTCCAAAACCCCGAAACCAATCGGCTATCAAGGCTGTTTGTATTCCAGCAATCGGACGCGTTTGCCTTTCCGGCGGTTGTGTCGGTACTGCACCTGGCCCCAGTAAATAGGAACCTGCTGCAGGTGAGAGTGGATACCGTAAAGCAACAGCGTGTAGATGTCGTTCGACTTCCAGCGCGACTTCCACGCCGAGCGCAGAGCGATCAACGCGAAGAAGGTGAGAACCGCAAGCGTAGGCCAGAAGCGATGAAAGACGATCGAAAGTACAGGTCCAGCCAGCGCCAGTCCGACCAGGGTAAGCGCGCGGTTGCGGTTGCGCTTGGCTTCGCCCTCCCAGAATGTCTCGCCGGAAAGCCGTAACCGCTCGGAAACCTCGGCATACGCATGCCCCGCGCGCGTAGACCGCTTCCAGTACTGCTGCCAGCGCGTGATGGCAAGATCGTGCCCTGTCATAGGTCGGTCGACATGGAGAATGAGCTGCCCAAGAGCCGCAATGCGCCGGCAAAGCTCCGGCTCTTCACCCGCGATCAAGGTCTCGTCGAACCCACCTGTCTGGGCGAGGGTGCTTTGCCGGAACAGTGCGTCGCCACCGCAGTAGAGCGTAAAGCCAGGGGCATAGATCCAGTCGAGATCGAGAACGCGGTTGTAGATCGACTGTTCCGGATGGATTTCGCGTCGATGTCCCCAAACAACAGCCACTTTCGGGCCGGCCAGATCGGGCAGAGACTTCACAACGAAGTCAAGATCGAGAATCGTGTCGCCATCGAGGAAGAGAATGGTTGCTCCCCGCGCGGCGCGCCAGCCGGCGTTGCGTCCAAGCGCAGCGGAGGGCCGCTCGGGCTGCAGGGCAATGGTGCGTGCGCCGAACTCCTGCGCTAACGCAAGGCTGTCATCGGTGGAACCGGAGTCGACGTAAATGACCTCAAACTCGAAGCCAGGGTGGTTTATCTGCGCGATGGATTCCAGGCAGCGTCGCAAGCGAGGGCCTTCATTGCGTCCGATGACGACGATGGAAACCAGACGCTCTATCGGCTCAATGGGAATCATGAGGGCTCCGCGGTTTTGGTGCGTTGCGGCAGGATGCGCGCTGGAACACCGACGGCGATGTGATTGGCGGGTACGTCCGTAAGAACGACTGCGTTTGCGCCAATGGAGGCGTCGTCACCGATGGTGATGGGCCCAAGGATTTTTGCGCCGGCGCCAATATCGACGCGGTCTCCGATCCGCGGCGCACCGCGAACGCCCTTGTGGCGAAGGCCGACGGTAACGCCGTTGCGCAGGATGCAGTCGTCGCCAAAAACTGCGTCGCCCGAGATGACGATGCCACCAATATGCTCAATGACGGTGCGGCGTCCGAGGACGACCTCGCAGGGAAGCTCGGTGCCGAGCATGGAAATGGAGACGAACTTCAACAGCTCATAAAGGAATGAGAACGGCATGCGCAGCACGCGGGGACGGATAGTGTAGCGCCAGCGGCCAAAGCGGTAGATCAATAGGACGTAGAAGCCGTGCCGCGTCCAGAGCCGTTCGTGCGTGCGCCAGTCCTCCCGGATGTTGTCAAACACGGTGGCTCCAGTAGATTGCCCACGCGGGCGAAGCAATGGCTAATTCGTGAAAAGCGCGGCAATGGTAAAGAGATTGATAAGCGGTGAAATCTGTTGGAACGTGTACCCGGCTTTGCTGAGGCCGCTTTCCGGCACATAAATAATGTCGCCCGAGTGCAGGGTTACGTCGGCCATCTCCCCTTTGAGAAGAGACTTGTAGGGTACGACCTGGCTTTTGGGTCCCGGCGTTCCGGGCTGGTGGATGATTTGGATGCTTGGATTGCCGCCGGCCTTCTCCGTTGGTCCGCCCGCTTGCGCAATCAGGTCGGCTAGGGTCGAGGTTTTTTGCAGGCGCAGGTTGCCCTGATGCCCAACCAGCCCGAGAACGGAGACGTAGCTGGTGCGTCCGTTGACGAAGACAATGTCGTCGCGCTTGAGCCGCATGTTTGCCAGCGGACTGCCTTCATCGAGCAGGGCCGCGAGCTGGACGGTGATCATGGTGTCGTTGCCGCGATAGATCGTGCATTGCTCGGGAACGCCGTTGGGCCGCGAGCCCGGTTCGGTCTGGCTGCCGATGCTGCTTCCACCGGCTCCAATACCACCGCGGGAGATGGCTTCGAGCAGGGTGGGCGTCTTGTCGAAGGTGAGGACGCCAGGGTGCTCGACGGCTCCCATCAAAATGATCTGGTTGGAGGTGTATTTATCGACGCTGATGGAGATGGAGACGTCGGTGTAGTAGGTGCTGAGCGCGTTCTCGAGGGTGCGCGCTGCGTCTTCGCGAGTGAGGCCGGCAATTTTAATGGCGCCGACGATAGGCAGCGTGACTTGGCCGTCGGGACCGATAACATGCTTGCCGGTAAGCTCAGGTCGGCCGAGCGCGTCGATGGTGATCTCATCGCCGCGACCAAGTTCGTAGGGTGCGTTCGCTGGTGGCTCAAAGGCGCGAATAGCGGCCGTGGGGCTGGGCTGCAACCCACCATCCGCGGGGGAAGAGGGTTGCTGGGAGCGACAGGCGGAGGCGATAAGGATGGGGACCATCAGCAACCATCGCGAACCGCGGATACTTGATCTTTCTGAGTTCATCGCCCGGGACACCTTTGCAGTTTCAGCGTAGCTCTATCTTATAGGTCAATGGAAGTGGCTACTGGAGTTCATCCTGGGGCACCTGAAATATCGTCTCGTGAATGAGCAAATCGAGCGCATAGCGCCGGCCCGCCCTGTTTCGAACCGGAGCCGCTACGAAATCGGTCGCAGGGCGCAGCGCGGCGATAGACGGTCTGGCGGGGGGTTCAACATGGGTTTCCTTGGCACTATTGGGCGCTATCCCTTCTGCTATCTTCGAGCTTGCGAGGCTTGTTGTGGCTTGCAACGAGCAGTCAACCTCTGGGTTGTCATAAAGAAAAGGTGTTTTCTTGAGCACATATCTCTGCGAGTCCTATCGATGAAACCGGAGTGTCGTTTCGCCAGGGTCAGATCGTTGCATTTGGCTGCTGTTTTGCTGACTCTTGTGACGCCATTGACGCTCACAGGTTGTGACAGCGGTGGAGCGCAGCAGAAGAGCGCCAGTGCAGTCGATAAGAGTGCCGCTGCTGGTGGAATCACTGAGATCGCTATTACGAACAAGACGATTCAGACCGGGGTGAAGCGGTTCGGAATTAATCTTGGCGGCCAGAACTATTACGACTCGGGCCAGATGCTGAAGGACCTTGTTTTTACGAACCCTGGTTTTGAGGGGGAGACATGGCAGACGATTCTGCACTGCGAAGGTCTTTCCAACTCCAGCTGTACGGACCCGAACCAATGGAACCAGTGGCCGGCTGATTTCCTGAAAGGGGCGCAGTTCGAGTTCATTTCGGGCGCTGCGACGGGGGTCAAGGGGACCGTCCTTTCGAGCTTGGCGGCGAACTCGCGCGAGAAAGACCAGGGAGTGATGATTCGGTACGCTCCACTGGCGAAAGCTGCGGACTTGGATGACTTCGTGCTCGTTCGGCAAACCATTCCCGGCAATGCGCAGGCCGGTTGGTGGACGAATGCTTATGGTGGCGGACGCTTTGAAACGGAGTTCAACGACCTAGCGCCGAATAGCCCGGGGAAGCAGGCTCTGAAGTTGATTGCGTCGGGATCGGGGCAGGTCGCGAGTGTGAGCTCTTACTTCGACAGCCTTGCTGGGCATTCCTTTGTGCAATTAAAAGGAAGTTACCGGATATTTTTTCAAGCTAAAGGCCTTGCAGGGAAGCGTGAAGTCAATGTGACGTTGCAGCGGTCAGCCAGTCGCGACCTGGAAGTATTTTTCAAGAAGACCGTCCCACTTACGGATAGCTGGCGAGACTACAGCTTCACTTTCACCGCCGCGGAAGATGGAACGGAAATTGGCACTGTCGGGTTGACGTTCGATTCTATTGGTACAGACATGTTGCTGGACGATGTGAGCCTCATGCCGGTAACGGCCTCGAAGGATAATCCGACAGTCTTTCGCGATGAAGTTGTGGATACGCTACGGCTACTGCATCCCGGGCTGCTGCGGTATCAGGATGGCGATCATCTGGGCAGCTCGATCGATAATATGATTGCGAGTCCATTCGCGCGTGTTCGCGCGGGTTTCAGCGAGGGCGGCAAGCAGCAGGATATGGTCCCCGTGGGACTCCACGAGTTTCTGCAGTTATGCAAAGCCGTCAATGCTGAGCCATGGTTCAACATGCCTAGCGGTATTTCGCAGAGTGAGACGAAAAACCTTATTGAATATTTATCCGGACCTAGTTCTTCTCCCTATGGCGCAAAACGTGCCGCGCTTGGGCAGGTCGAACCATGGACTTCAGTATTTCCGATAATTCATCTTGAATTAGGAAATGAAGAGTGGAATGCAGGGGTCTTTGCGGGAGCCGCTATGTCTGATCCAGTAGCTTATGGTCAGCGGGCGAAGGAAATATTTATAGCTGCTAGAAATTCATCGTATTATCAGTCGAATAAATTCGATTTAGTAATTGGCACGTTTACCGTTGTGCCGGATTGGACGCGGAAAGAGCTTGCCAACAGCGGCGGCTACGATACGACGGCGGTTGCTCCATACACGTTTGATCGGTTCGATGATGCCAGCTCCAATGAGGCGATCTTTGGACCGATGATGGCGGAGCCGGAGATGCTCGACAGCACACCCACAGGCTATATGACAAAGCAGGCGCAGGTTGCCCGGAGCGCGGCCCATCCGGCGAACCTCAGTGTGTATGAGGTAAACCTTGGAACGGCGAGCGGGTCGGTTGACCAGGACACTGTCGCCCGCACAGTGCCTTCGATGGGCGCCGGGCTGGCGTTGATTGACCACATGCTGCTGATGATGCGCGATGTGGGCGTGAAGGCGCAGATGGTCTGGGCTTTATCCGGCTACTCGAACGGCTTTCAGAACTCGGTGGACCACAGACCGGAGAAGACTCCGCTGTTCGGCACGGTTGTAGATATGGGAGGACAAACGAACCTTCGCAGGCCACAGTTCCTGGCTGAGCAGCTGGCGAATACGGCGATCCTTCCGACGATGCTGGCAACTAGCATTACAGGCTGGAATCCTACTTGGGACCAGCCGAAGAGTGCGAATAATGATATTCAGTTGGACGGCGCACACTTTCTACAGACCTTTGCATTTGCGGATGGGGCGCGTCGGAGCCTCGTGGTGTTGAACGTGAGCAGGACGGACGCTATACCGCTGAAGTTCTCCGGTGCGGGAGCGCCCGTGGGTAGCGTGCAGGTGAACCGGCTGACGTCCAAGAAGATTACGGACACGAATGAAGAGCAGAGCAATGTCGCGATCAGCGATGAAGGCGTTCATGCGATGAGCGCGGGAATGACGCAGACAATGCCGCCGTTCTCGATGACCGTGTACCGGTGGACTGTGGGTCGCTAGGCCGGGCGATTGCGGCGTTGGACGTTGTGGACCGATGCGATGAACTCGTCGTCCGCGTCGTGCAGGCTGAGGTGATTGACGACCGCGGCGGCCCCCGGCACATGCAGCCTGGTTACAAGGGCAAAGGAGCTGCTCAGCTCGGCGCGCGTGGTTTCGGCCGAGTCGGATACGAGGATGACTACGTCGCAGAGGCGGGCGGCGAACTCGGTTTCCGAGGACGACAGGAGCGGGTAGGCGTCGATGAAGACGAAGTCCGCGTCCTGCCTCAGGGTTTCGATTTTTTGGGCCACAAAGTTCTCGTGCGTGATGATGGAGACCGGCGGGGCCGTTTCATCCTGGGCGGTGGAGAACAAGCCCGAGGAGAGCTCGTGATTTTCGATGAGCTCAGAAGCGCGAATAGCGGCGACGCGATAGCCGAGGCGCTGCATCTTGCGGGAGAGTGAACCGACGAGCTCGGTGACGGAGACGTCGGTTGAAGCGCCCGTGAAGACGAAAGTTTTGGCGCCATCCATGCGATGAATCTGATCGATGCCTGCCAGAAGCCGGAGGATGAACTCGTCCCTGACAGCGCGATCGACTTCGTCCTTGTTGGGCAAGGTGGCCATGGGGTAGAAGCCGAGCAGGCGTGAGAGGTCCTTGCCGATGTAGATCCTGGGATCGAGCTTGGACATCAGGATGGCGGCTGCCAATCCGAGGAACAAGGCCAGAGGCAGTGCCGATATCAGGATCATGCGCTTCATGCTGGTTTTTGGAGCGAGCGGGGCAACGGCGGGGACGAGGATGTGGACGAGGCCGGAGGTGTCCTTGTCGAGCTCGATGGTGTTGATGGCGTTATCGACGGCGTTGAATCGGCCCTGCAGTCGGGTGATATCGGCGGCGAGATCGGCGGCGTGTTGCAGCTCGGGCGTTGCGCCGGTGGCGATGGAGGTCTTCGCGGCAAGCTCCTGCGAAAGGCGGGCGACGATATCGGCGGTGCGGCGCTCTTCGAGCTGCAGCTTGTGTTGCAGCTGGCTGGACGTCTTGACGCGAACCTGGCCTTCCATCGTGGCCAGCGCGAGATCGAGGCGATCAAGCTCCTGCTGGTCGAGGGCATAGAGCGGATTCTTTGGGGTGAGGCCGGCCATCTGGCTGGTGAGCACGCTCCGGCGCTGGCCGATGGTCTGTTTGAGCGCGGCGATGGAGGGATCGGTGGCGGCGAGATCATCGGCCGCGGAGTTCAGGTTTTGCGCGGAGCCCGATTTGCTCGAGTCAACCGAGGCGTACTCGGCTGCGGCGACGTCATGAGCGGCGGTGGCTTTGGCGAGCTCGGAGCGGAGTTCGACGAGCTGAACGTCGTAAGGATTGCCGGTGTCTCCGGAGGTATCGGCGACGCCGAGAGACACGCTGAGCTGGGCCTGCTCGCGGCGGTCGTTGGCGAGGTCGAGGCTGACTCGCTGAAGCTCGTCCTGAAGAATCTGGAGCTGCTGGTCGCTTTGCGACATCTCGTCGGAGCGTTCACCGCGGATGTAGGCGTTACTGACGGCATTGACGACGTCAGCGATGGCGACGGGGTCGCCTCCGCTGAGGCTGATGGAGAGCTCGTAGCTTTGCTCAACGCGTTCTACCTTGATGGTGTGCTGGAGCCGGGCGATGGCGGCTTGTTCAGGCTCATGGGGAAAGCGCCAGGCGCGTGTGGCGGGCTTGCTGAGCGCTTCGCCGATGATGTCGGCGCGGGTGATGGTCTGCAGCTGCTGCTGGAGGAAGGTTTCGTAGCGGCCGGGATCGTAGGCGTCGGCGTTGTCCGTGATGACCTTCGTCTTCATCGGCTGAACGTAGATCAGCGCGGAGGTTTCGTAATAAGGGCGGCGGCTGAGGCCGAAGGAGAAGACGCCGACGAACACCGCTATGGCGACGACGATAGCAACGGTCCGGTGCATGCGGAGGCTTCGGCCTATATCGAGGCCGCGTTCTTTGGCTGGGGCTGGTCCTGCCGAATGAAATGATTGCGAGGATTCGGGCGACTGTTGTGTGGAAGCCGGGTTCATCAGATTCCTTACCTTCGCCCTAACGCCCTTGGCTCAAAAACCCAAACGAGTGGGACCTTTGAGGAGCCACTCGAAAATCCTTCAACTGCCGGCGTCTCCAGGAGCGGGCAGGGAAGCTTTACCTGTGAACGAGATCGCAATCCCTATGGAGATTGACCTTGTCCGGATCTTTTTCCGAAGAGCGCGATCAAAGAGTCGTTCTCGTCAATCTACACGGCTGCGGAAGGCATATCAAGGCGAATCGGGTGCGCGCAGGTAACCTCCGCGGCAACATGGCAAGTATTGGCGGAAATATCGGCCTGCTTGCAGGTGCATGAAATCGGATGATTTAGATACAGGGACGATGTAGGAGACCTATATATACTTGCAGCAACGGGAGACACAAACGGCGACGGTCGATCTTCCATCGGGTTTGGTTGCTGCGATTCGATGAAGAAGAGAGACGGCCGCCTACCTGGGCCGGAACGCGGGAGAGACTCGCTGATGATAGAACTTTCGACTCTCATTCCGGGCCTGATCTGCATTTACATCATCTCTCGTTCAGGAACGGCTGAGGCCTTCCGGCTGGTGTTCCTTCCTGTGCTGTTGTTGGTGCCACAGTATTTCTTCTGGACGGCGCGTCCGCTGCCTTCGATCAACTTTATGCAGGCCGCGGTGTTTCCCTTGGGGATTGCGATGTTCCTCAAGGACTTTCACCGCTGGCGGTTTACGCGGACCGACGTGTGGGTGCTGGTCTGGATCGCGAGTTGCAGCTATGCGGACTACAGCAACGGGCTGACGACGAATGCGATCTTTGCCCTGTTTAACTCGCTTACATGCAGCCTGTTTCCGTATATGGCCGGAAAGCTCCTGATTGAGCAGACGGGAAGCCGCATCAAAGTGAGCCGGATGTATGTCCTGCTGATCTCGTATTCGACGGGCCTCTCGATGTATGAGTTCTTTCTGCGAAGAAATCCTTATAACTACATCTTCAGCCACTTCTATCCGGGCCAGTGGACGATCTGGCTTACGCAGATACGCTGGGGATTTGGGCGGGTTGCGGGACCGTTTTCGCAGTCGGAGCTGGCGGGGATCATGGTATTCACGGCGCTGCTGCTGGCACTTTGGCTGGGGCGGTACAACTACCAGGAAAAAGCCGCCAAAACGCTGCCGCCAACTTTGCTGAAGCGCGCGAAAATGCATTTTGGGATTCTGTTCGTCGCTGTATACATCACGCAGGCGCGCGGACCGTGGATCGGAGGCATCCTTGCCATGGTTATCGCGGCTATCGGAGCAGCAAAGTTTCCGCTGCGCAGGGCCATTATCGTCACGTCATGCTTTGTGTTGATCGGGATGCCGTTGTATCTCTTCGGCAAAGATTATCTGAGTGGACCGAGAAAAGACTATGGCAGTGAGAAGGAGACGGCGCAGTATCGTGCGGAGCTGTTCACCAACTACATCCCGGTGGCGCAGGTCGGCGGGGCGTGGGGCTGGGGGACGCACTGGCCGGTGATCGACGGACAGAAGTCGATTGACAATGAATATCTCTACTCCTGGGTGACACAGGGGTATGTCGGGTCGATTGCCCTCATCATTCTTTTGCTGGACACGGTAGTGACGCTGATCGTTCAAGCGGCAACTGCGCAAACGGTGCGGGAACGACATTTCATTCTGACAATGATCGGACTGATTGTGGGCATTTCGTTCACGATCAGCACCGTATTTCTTGGAGATCAGAGCAACTACTTGCTATTCCTGCTGATGGGCTGGGCGCAGGCGATCCGGCAGGCGCCGGGGAGGCTGAACGGTGCCCCTCGGCAGGTGCTGGAAGAGAAGACTATGGAGTATGGCATCCGGGTGTACACATAACCACCCTATAATTCGAGCAGCCCTTCCGCCAGAGAGAAACGATAGCCCGAATGATCAAGAAATCAGCGCCGAGCTATGTAGCCATTTATATGCACTCCCTCTATAACGGGGGCGTGGAACGGGTGATGTTCAATCTCATCCAGGGATTTCTCGACCGCGGGATCAAGGTCGACCTGGTGCTGGACTTTCTGTTTTACTCGCCGTTTGAAGCACTGCTTCCGCTGGGGACGCGATTAGTGAGGCTTGGGGTCACGAGCACAGCGCAGCGGCTGCCAAAGTTTGCGGCGTACTTGCGCGAGAACAAGCCCGACGCTGTGCTTTCCGCGACACACTTTGCCAATGAGATTGCCTGCGTGGCGAAGCTGATTACGCGTTCGAAGACGCGGCTTGTGCTCTCCGAGCACACGAATCTATCGGCCGATATTGTGGATTCTCCGGGGAAGGTGCGGCCGCGAATTCTAGCGCTGACCACGCGATGGATTTACCCGCTGGCTGATGCGATCGTCGCGGTGTCCGATGGAGTGTCGGAGGATATGTGCCGCGTTAGCGGGTTGCCGCGGAGTAAGGTGACGACGATCTATAACCCTATCGATTTCAAGAGCCTTTCCGCCATGGCGAAGGAGCCGGTCGATATGCCGTGGTTTGCGGCAGGAGAGCCGCCGGTGATTCTTGCCATTGGGCGGCTGGAGTTGCAAAAGAACTTTCCGAACCTGCTGCGTGCCTTTGCACTGGTAAAGCAGCAAAGGCCTGCGCGCCTGATCATCCTTGGGGAAGGATCGGACCGGGAGCGATTGACGGGATTGATTGCGGAGATGGGATTGGAGAGCGATGTTTCACTGCCGGGGTTTGTAGGCAATCCGGCGGCGTACATGGCGCACTCGGCTGTATTCGCGATGTCGTCTGCGTGGGAAGGGATGCCAGTGGCGTTGATAGAGGCGCTGGCGCTAAACATACCGGTGGTGTCGACCGACTGCCCGAGCGGGCCTTCGGAGGTGCTGGACCGCGGAAAGTATGGAGACCTGGTGCCGATGGACGATAGTCCGGCGCTGGCAGCGGGGATTCTTAAGGTCCTCGCGGGCGAGCGAAAGGTCGTTGACCCGGCATGGCTGGCACGGTTCGATGCGAGCACGATTGCGGAGCAGTATCTGCAGTTGATGCTGGGGTAGAGCGTCGGCTAGAAGTGGATCATGCCGAAGGCGTGCTTGAGGCCGAAGCAAATGGCGATCATGCAGGCGAAGATGCAGGTCAGGATGAGGTCCTGAAAGAGCGGTCGGATACGCTCTCGCGTGGCGCCGTACTGAATGACGATGTAGAGCGGAAAATCCCCTGCGGCTACCGCGATCACTGCGCCATGTATGCCCCAATAGGCGAAGGCAACGCGTATCCCGATGATCACGGCGAAGCAGTAGAGAGCATTGCCGAGAGCGTTGTAGCGAGGCTTTCCGAGTGAGAAGAGGACCGGCGCAACAGTCTGGTAGAGAAGCGTGTTCCACAAGCCCAGCGCAAGGATGGGGATCATCCATGCGCCTTCGTGATAGGCAGGCTTATAGAGCTTGAGGATCAGCAGGTTTCCCCAGGTGACCATAATGCTGAGAAGCGCTCCACCGGCCACGAGGACCATAAAGCGATAGCGCAGGAACTTGTCGCGGAAGTCCTCGAGCGGGAGGTCGATGATCTTCGCGATGAAGGGATAGAAGACGCGCTGGCCGAGGGCGACGATGATCTGGCGGGGCATATCAGACAACTGATAGGCGATGCCGTAGATGCCGAGCAGGGCAAACGGGATGAGGCGTCCCAGGACGAGGCGATCGGCCTGTGCGGCAAAGAAGAAGAAGGCCGTTCCGAGCAGAATCCATTTGCCGAAGTGGACGATGCTTTCGATCGCGGACTTGTCCCAACCGAAAGTGGCGCGCGGCCCAGGCGTGACGCGGGGCATATGGCTGAGACAGAAGCGGTAGATGGTTCCGACGACTTGACCGCCGATGATGGCCCAGACCGAGGGATACAGCTTCGCCCAGACGATGGTGGTGATCAGCGAGACGACAGCCATAGAGAAGTCGATGGCGAAGAGCCGTTTGACACCCATGTGGCGCGAGAGGGTAAGCAGGTTCGTGCTGTTGAAGCCGCTCAACAGGGTGCAGAGGCCGAGAACAGGAATCAGCGCCATGAGCTCGCGGTCGTGATAAAAGACCGACAGTGGCCAGGCGACGAGAAGCGCGATAATCCAGAGACCGACGCCACGGAGTGCCTGCAGCGAGAAAGCTGTGTTCAGGAAGAGCGGATCGTCACCGCGAGGGGACTGGATAACGCTGGGGACCAGGCCGATATCGGAGAGCAGGTTGATGCCCATGATCAGCGTGGCGACCAGCGTCATCTCACCGAAGTAGGCGGGCAGCAGGAGTCGCGTGAGAACCAGGCTACTGACGACGCGCAGGCCTGTTCCCGAGCCGTACTCCAGGATGGACCAGAAGGCGGCGCGAAGGGCCTTATTTTCGAGCGCACCAAGGGGTCGGGCTTGAGGCACGGTCTCCGGACTGGGTTCCAATTGCATTTCCATGGTGAGGCTGGTCTGTATTGAGTGTACGTAACGGGAATGACATCAGAGGAACGTATATCGCGTAATGGGTACCACTTCCGCTGTAGGAACAGCGCGGAACCGAAGGAATGCGCGTTCATTTTGATAGGATGCAGATCGTATTGGCTGTTCTGAATTGCCCCAACGCGGGCTTGCCCCGCAAGCCCACTACGCTGCTTTGGCCGCAACGCGGGCGTAGACCTGACGCCAGTCGCGGATGATGTCCGACCAAAGAAAGCCCTTGGTAAGCGCACGGGCGCGGGCGTTGATGGACATCTTCTCGGCGAGCTCGCCATTTTCTGCCAGCAGGTCCATAGACGCTGCAAGCTCGCTGATGACGTGCTCTTCGCTGCTGGGTTCGATGAGGATGCCTGTGTCCGGCGTAACGAGCAGCGATGGGCCACCCCAGTCGCAGGCGATGACGGGGAGTCCTTGGATCATCGCTTCCTGCACGACGATGCCGTTTGCTTCGGCCAGCGAGGGGAAGACGAACGCGCGGTACTGGCGCAGCATTTCAGCGAGCGCGGTGTGGTCCGGAACCCACTCGATGAAGCGAACGCGGTCTTCAAGATGCAAGCTGGCGACGAGGGCGCGTAGGTAGGGCAACTCCGGGCCGCGGCCGATGATGTCGAGCTCGATAGGGTTGCGGGTGCGGGTGAGGCTCTTGATGACAAGATCGGTGCCCTTGTGCTCAACCAAACGGCCGTTGTGAAAGAAGCGCAGATTGACGCCGGAGTGGGTAATGCGGGCCGTATCGTTGAGTCGGTTCTGGACGCCGCTATCGATGGAGTCGACGAACTGGTCTTCGCGGCAACCGGCCATGCGAAGCGAGTCGTACGTGCGCTGGCCGCCGGCGACGAGCAGGGCATCGGCTTTGCGCTTTCCGGAGAAGCTGAACTTGTGCAGGAACTGCGCAAACGGGTGCATCCAGCGGCGAATTTTGTAGGCAAGCTTTTCGCGGTGATAAAAGGCCGGTGGGTAGTGGATGTTGCCGTTGATCGGGCCGATGACGACCTTAGCACCAGGGACTGTGGGGTAGGGAAGAATCGGCGAGACCGGTGACGTGAAGTGAACGACAGCACCGGGATTCTGCGTAAGAAGCTGCTGTGCTTTCTTCGCAGCCGAGCGCATGAAGATGAAGTTTAGGAGCTGCTCAAAGAGCTTGGCGCGGTAAAGCAGCTTCTCGAGCAGCGTGTCTGGAATGTAGGTAACGTGCATCTGCGGGAAGCTGCGTTCGAGCTCCAGGCGGGCGCGTTCGTGCGTGATCTGGTGAACGGGGACGCCCTGCTTGTCGAGCTCGAGATAGATCTGGAGGGCCTTGATCGCTTCACCGCCCATCTGCTCGGAGACGTTGGGTGCGATCAGAAGTACCTCAAAAGGCGGGACTGCGGGCTCAACGGGCATAGGTGGGTTCCGGTTTGGTTGCGAATCTTGAGGTGATGCAAAAGAGGGGGAACAGCTTCGGACCCTCCTAGAACGACTTCCTAATCATGATCCTGACTGAGCAGAAGGCATATAGACCCGTGTCAACACTGTAGACGGTAAACCGCGTTTCCTGAAACAACCGCTGGATGATGATCTTACGGATCGGGCAGGGTCGCAATAGATCGTTGGTTGTAAGGACGGTTACTTGTGTGCAACATTGCTCTAAAAGGGGGATAGCTATTTCCCGTCGGCATCATAGCAATATCTATAAGACGATTCGTTGCGGTTCCGGCTTACAAAGCGCGCACTGTTCCCCGTAGTTTCGAACGTATACTGGACGCATCGTGAATCCCCTGGCGTTCCACAATCAGCAATTCGACGCGTCCATCATCATCATCTCGTTCAATACGAAGATGATTTTAAAGGAGTGCCTCGAGTCGGTGATTTGCGAGTCGGCCAATCTGCGGGTCGAGATATTCGTGGTCGACAATCATTCGGCCGACGGATCAGCAGATATGGTGGAGCAGGAGTTTCCCGATGTTCGCCTGATTCGAAGCGACGTCAACCTTGGCTTTGGCGCTGCAAATAACGTCGCCCTGGAACAGGCGCGCGGACGATACTTTGTTCTGCTGAACTCCGACGCGTTCTTTCAGCCTTCCGCGCTCGAGCTCGCAATCCAGCATATGGATGCCACGGTGGACTGCGGCCTCGGCGGCGGCTTGCTCGTGGGACGGGATGGCAGCTGGCAGCCGTCAGCCCGCTCGTTTCATTCCTTACTCGGAGACTTCCTTGTGCTTACCGGGATGGCCGCCAAGTTTCCGAAGTCAAAGTTCTTTGGCGGTTTCGACCGCACATGGGCTGATGTGAAAGAGCCTGCATCCGTGGATTGGGTTCCGGGCGCGTTCTCGATTATCCGGCCCAGGGCTCTCGTGAAGTCCGGCATCTTCGATCCCGCTTTCTTCCTGTATTACGAGGAAGTCGATCTCTGTGTCCGCATCAAGCAGGCCGGCTACAGCATCTGGTACTGGCCCGATATCGTAGTCGTCCACATTGGCGGAGAGTCGTCGCGTCAATTGAAGACGCTTGAGTTCTCGTCGCAAGCCGCGCAGGTGGTGATGTGGAGAATGCGCAGCACGCTGCTGTACTACCGCAAGCACCACGGCGTGCAGGCGTATTTCGCGAAAGTGCTCGAGAACACTCTTGCCCGCGCGACCGTATTGCGAAACAAGTTAAGCAGCAGTCCCGCAAGAAAAGAGCGTGGCAAGCGGTACAGCACTTTGATCGCGCTGATGAATCAGGCCTGGAAAGACACGCGCGGAGGGCGGGTTTCCCCGCCAAGACCATGGTGAATCAGAAGCCATCCGGCGGCTATCGCTTGAAGTCACTTCTGTTATTGCCCATCCGCGCATGGCTGTCCATCACGGCAAAGCTGCAAAGCTCCTTCCGTCGGCTTTACTCTCATGCTTCCCTTGAAAGTCATCTATCGACGAAGCTGCCAAAGTCCGTCGTGGTGCTGGGGTCAATGTTTGTGGACGGGACAGGTGCCATCGAGTTTGGAGAAGCGTGCTACCTGTATCCGGATCTGCATCTTGAAACTCGCGATGGTGCCACGATCCGTATTGGCGATGGAGTGGTCCTCTCGCGAGGTGTTCATCTTGTCGCCATGTCCGACATCACCATTGGTCGCGGAACGATGATTGGCGAGTATACGAGCATTCGAGACGCAAACCACCAGCGGGAGGCGAACGTTCCTCTTCGTGACGCCGGCCATACGGCTAAGCCGATCGTCATTGGCAGCGAAGTCTGGATCGGTCGGGGGGTCACGGTGCTTGGTGGCGTCACCATCGGCGATGGCGCTACGGTCGGGGCGAATGCTGTTGTTACGCGTGATGTGTTGCCGCATACCACCGTGGGTGGAGTTCCGGCGAAGAGGCTACAGCGAAGGCCAAGCCACGACAGCGAATCCACACGCTAAGGCATGCGCGCTGTGAACCGGCAACGGTATTGATCGTGTGGAGTAGATTCTATATAGTCAACCTACCGCGGAACCGCCCCTGTCTTGATCGTGATCAACCAGGAACGATAGCGAATCGACAATCGTTATCGTCAACTTTCAAGCGTCGTTGCTCGCCACACATTCCACTGAGACCCGTGTGAACCTTCTTATCGTTGATGACGATCCCGCAACAAACGCTCTGATGCAGGACTGGCTCCAGAGCTCAGGTCATGCGGTCACCTGTCTCGGCAGTGAGCATGTAACGGCCTCGACCTTCAGCGACACCAACTACGATATCGTTCTGTGCAACTGGAATCTTACGTCCATGAGCGGCGCAGACCTGTGCCATCTCGTCCGTCAGGACCCGTCGTATCACTATGTGATTGTGTACTCCTCCGATGGCCGGGAGCTGGACTTTGTGGAGTGTACGGCTGCGGGAGCCGACGACATCCTGAGTCCGCCGCTGAACTCTCCGCAGTTGCAGATACGCATTCTTGCCGCGGAGCGCACCATCAATCTGCAGCAGGCCTTCGCGGAACAGAACGCCGCGCACAAGGCGTTGAACGAAAAACTCGACCTCGCGTACCAAACGCTGTACGCGGAGCTCCAGGCTGCGTCGGAGTTGCAGTTGAGCCTGCTGCCTACGATTTCGGAAATCCATCCGAACTACGCCCTGGACTGGCTGGTCCTGCCGAGCAGTTTTCTCGCGGGCGACAATCTCAACTACTTCATCATGCAGGAACGGTATCTCATCTTCTACCACCTGGATGTGGCAGGGCACGGCATTCCTTCGGCGCTGCTTTCGGTTACGTTGAACCAGCTTCTTTCGCCGCAGCCGGGAAGCCCGATGGTTCGCTTCGATCCTCAGCTGGAGCTGAAGCGGATCGTTCCTCCGGTCGAGGTGGTGAGCGAGCTCAACCGGCGTTTCCAGCCGCAGGGCGATGGCTACTTCACGATGATCTATGCGGTGCTGGACACCGAAACCCATGAGATTCGGTTATGCCAGGCAGGGCATCCGAGCCCGATCAAAATCGCTGCCGACGGAGAAATTACAGAAATCGGCGATGGCGGTTTTCCCGTAGGTTTGTGGCCGGATATGACCTACGAAGAGACCAGGACAAACCTTATGCCGGGAGACCGGCTTGTGTTGTATTCGGACGGAGTCATTGCCTGTTTGAATGACCAACAAGTGCCATACTCCCTGGACCAAATGAAGGCTATCATTGGTAGCCAGAGCGGAAAGCCTCTGAAAGATGTGCTGCAAGCCGTACAGGCAGACCTTGAACAATGGAATCAAGGCAAAGATTTTCCCGATGATATTTCTCTTTTGATTGTTGAATGTAAGGCGTGACTTTTCAGCTGCGGGAAGGTTTCACAGTGTCAGGAGAAGGCAAATTGGCGATATCACTAGAGATCGAGAGCCGGCTGGACCAGGTTCGTCTTATCCGCGCGGCGATGGCGGGCATTCTCGATCACATGAAGGTGATTGAAGCCGACATTCTTTCGCTCGAACTCGCCGTTACCGAAATCGTGAATAACGCCGTGGAGCATGGCTATGCCGGCGCCGAGCACGAACAGATCAAGGTTCAGATTGAGGTTCGAGGATCGGTGGTCCGGGTGGAGATCATTGATCACGCGAAGCCGTTCCCGGAAGGTGAGCGCTATCGCATCGTGGAAGACCTGCCGCCGCTGGAAGATCCGGATGAGGAGTGGTCGCCACGCGGCCACGGACTGCAGATTGTGCGGCAAATCGTCGATTCCCTGGTGCTGGAGTGCCGCGCATCACAGAATGTGCTCACGCTTTCTAAGAACGTGGGCATACGCCCCGAGTAAGAGTAGCTGGCTATTATCCGGCAGAGCTCTCGCCTTGCTTGCGCTTCGGCACAATGAGCCGCCCGAAGTATCTCAAGGCAAGCATGAAGTCGTGCGACAGGCTTTGCTGAACGCTGTAATAGGCGTCCGCGAGATACAGCTGCATCTCATCGCTGACGTCCGTGGATGTGGTGCCTGCCTCGGTGATCAGGCCGCTCTTGCCGCGCAGGTAGATCACGCGCCAGTCTTCCGGCAGCGCTTCTACTTCCTTGATGGTTCGCGGCGGCATGCCGACAAGGTTCATCTTGCCGGAGGCGACAGCAAAAAGTCCCGGCAGAAACTGGCGCAGAAAGGCTGACCAGCCCGCGGACCGGGGAACCGTCCACGCATCTTCGCCAACGCACAAAAGCGGACAAGTAGAAAGCGGGCCGGGCTTATCGTCCACGGGTAGCTCCACAATCTCAATCGTTTTGAACGGAACGCCCCGAATCAACCAACAGATCGTCGAAATCAGAAAGATTGGCAGAAAGACGATCAGCAGCACCAAAGCAAAGACAGACTGAAACGCCGTGCCGATCATGGTGCGACGGTTCGGGCGCTCGAGCCGCCCGAGTAGAAAGTTTTCCGAGATATCTACGCTGGCGTCCAGACGCACATTAACCAGCAGGTTGTGCGCGACGATGGCCTTATGCACTTCGAGCGCTTCACCCACATAGCTGCCTTCGAAGATGAGCGAGTTGTCGATCACTGTATTGGTATCGACGATGCAATCTGCGCCAACGACGGCATAAGGCCCGATCTTCACTCCCTTGCTCAGGCGGGTGTTTGTCCCAATATAAAGCGGCGGAATCAGCGTTACGGAAGGATGAATCGTTGCGTTGCGAGACACCCATATTCCCGCCGAACGTTCCGTGCCGCTGATCAAAAGACCACGCAGCTTCTTGTCGAGCAGTGCGTTCTGGCTGTTCAGCAGTCTCGAAGGCGTTGAGACGTCTAGCCAGTCGGTCGTACTCACAACGCTCGCTTCGTTCGCGGCCAGAACTCCTTCAAAGTGTGTGCGAAGTTCCTCGCAGGTATAGTTCGCCATCTCTTCGGTGACGGCCATCGGAGGCAACAACGCCGTTCCGCCCCAGGTGCTTTCCGTAGCAGTCGCACTACTCGATGGGTCGGGTGAGTTGTGGAAGCTGCCATAGTACAGAACAGGCTTCTCCGGGTCAGGCGCGCTGAATTCGATGCAGGGATACTGCTCCGCGTGGATCAACACCCACGCTTCCGTGCTCAGGCCCTGAATAATTTTGAGCGATCGATAGGGCCGATCAGGCTGCGCCGGCAGATGGTAGCGAAACGTGCATCCCCAGCGGTCACCATTGCCCAGCAGTTCTTCCACTCGCTCCGGCCCGTGATCCACGATGAGCTCAATGCTGGTGATGCCCTGCGTAACCAGGGACTCCACAATGTGCTGCAGCGCGGGACGGTCTCCCAATGGCAGAAGCGAGGGGGATCGTTGAGCGTCCAATCCATGCATTCCTGCAAAGGGGCCCGATAGAACGATGACTCCAATCATCTAGCGTTGCCCTCGGCGCGCTGCGCGGATCGTTGCCGCATACGCTCACATAGGACATGGTAGAGGAATTCGAAGTTTCCTACGAAATAACGGCGCCACATACGGCCGGGCTCCTGCCAGAAACGGTAGAACCACTCCATCCCAAGCTCCCGTATCCATACCGGCGCGCGGGGAATGCGCCCGGAGTAAAAGTCGAGCAAACCGCCCACGCCGATCAAAACCTTGGGACCAACTTCGAGCCGGTGCGCGGCAATCCACTTATCCTGCCGTGGCGATCCCAGTGCGACAAGCACAACGCCGGCCTTCGACGCGGCAATCTCTCGCAGCACAGCAGGCTCTTCTTCTTCGGTAAAGAACCCATCGCGCGTACCGGCGAGTGTGAGGTTCGGATAGTGGTCCGTAATCCATTTGCCGGCATCGTCGGCAACTCCCGGCTTTCCGCCAAGAAGGTAGATACCCATCCTCGCTCCGTCGATGGCCTCGCAAAGAAACGGAAGCATGTCCGTGCCGTTCACATTTTCGCGAACATTCTGGTCCAGGATCGCTCCGGCCAGTCGCACGCCGATACCATCGGCCAGTACCAACTTCGCCCGAGCAAGCGTTCCGCGGTAGTCCTCGTCGGAGCATGCGATGTTGAAGCAATCCGCGTTGACGAAGCAAACCTGCGCCGCCTCGTCCGACTGTGCCAGCGCGACGATCTTCGCCGAGGCCTCCGCCATGGTGAAGTTATCAATTCGCACACCGAGGAAGTTGATCTGCGCCGGCGCATGGTTGACGCCGCTGCCGTACAGAGCCGCCGGAATGGCGCGGATAACAATCCCGATATCGCCCCAGAAGTTTGCGGTCTCAATGTACTCAAGATCGAGGTTGACCTCGCTGCTGTAGGCGATATTGGCGCGCTGGCGAATCCACCACAGGCTCAAAAGCCCCGGGCGTGTGTTGTAGCGCTTCCAGGCAATACGCTTCTCGGCAAACTCCTCGCTGGGAGTGATGGGTCGTGGCCCGATGATCGACATGTCTCCCTTGAGAACGTTGAACAGAGTCGGGACTCGATGCAGGAACTTGATCTTGGAAAGAAACGACTTCTTCGGAAAGACCAGAAGATACATGTTGAAATGCGTAGCCCAGCGGCCCAGGCGCACATGCTTAACCACGCCGCCTCCAACCAGCCGTGCCGCCAGAAGGGCAACGACAAGAATCGGGCTCAGCAGGATAAGAGAAAGAGCGGCAATAACGATGTCGGTGAGCCGGCGGAGGGTACTGGCCGTGCGTCGGGCCACGCTCCAGCCTAAGGACTGCCGTAGATGAGCGCGCTTGCGTTGGCGTATGCCGCCCGCCGAAAGTCGCCCGTCCAGTTCCAGCAGAAGCTCTTGCCGAACAGAAGGCGGTTCGATCGGACGCTCGACGTCGTGCCTCTCTACCGGCATCTCAATAGGCTCCGCGCCCACTCAGGATAGCTGGAATGGTCTTGAGCAGCAGCGCTATATCGAGAACTATACTGTGGCTGTCGATGTATTGCACATCCAGCGTTACCTGTTTGTCGAACGCCAGTTCGCTGCGTCCGCTCACCTGCCAGATGCAGGTGAGGCCAGGCTTTACGTCCAACCGTCGACGATCGGCCAGGGTATAGCGGGCCACTTCCTGCGGCACCGGTGGACGTGGCCCAACCAACGACATGTCTCCGCGCAAAACGCACCACAGCTGAGGAAGCTCATCGATACTCAGCTTGCGGATGAACGCGCCGGTCCTGGTGATTCGTGGATCGCGCTTGAGCTTGAAGGTGACGCCCTCACCGTGTTGATTGACCGCCAGTAGTTGTTCTTTGCGCGCTTCAGCATCCTTCACCATGGAGCGAAACTTCGGGAAGGGAAACGGCTGTCCCCACTGCCCAATGCGGGTCTGTGAAAAGAGCGGGGATCCGCCATCCTCCATCCATATGGCCAGCGCAACCACCAGAAACACTGGCGAAAGCGCCACCAGGACAATTCCAGACACCACAATATCCATCAACCGCTTGATAAATATCGTTCCCGAAACAACAGCGACCCACCCGAACTTCTTGAGCCCGATACGCAGGGATCGGAAGCGGCGGCTGGATGAACGACCCTTCCCATAGTCGCGATAAAGCTCATCCACCAGAGCTTTCCGGCGCAAGCCACTCTCTCGTTTCCAGTTCACCGTTTCCACGCCCAAAACCTCATGCTCGCCACCTATCGGTCGTACCTGAAACCTGGCTTAAAGTAAGTCGGGGTTTACCCATCGAGCCTCAACTCTTCGGATGGGAAAATGAATACGCCATTTGGGTCATACGGCAGACGAAACGGGAATGATTCCCAAAGCCTGTCCAAGATGGAGACTAATCTCCGCGTCTGGCTGGCGCAATCTACGGTCGAATCACTCTTTAGTAACATCGACCCTGTTACGGAAAACCTTGATCCGAACTACACAGACCCCCAAGGGGTATAGGCAGTGGTTCAAAAGGGGTATCGACCCGCTCTAGTGCCTTTGGTAAACCTTAGTTGCTTGCTAGAAGAAGAGTATACTTCAGTCAAAACACACGGAGAACTCGAGCAAGGATATGAGTACGTGGAGCGTAAGTATGAATGTTCTAAGTTCCCAGGAACAAGGTATTTCTGTTGGTCAGGTCGATTCGAGGATGTTGGACGCGAGCACTGCCGGCGCGTTTCGCGATGCCGTCAAGCCGCTTCTGATCCAGGACGCCCGTGTGGTTCTCGATCTTTCAAAGGTTGAGTTTATCGATAGCAGTGGTTTGGGCGCTCTCGTTTCCTGTCTGCGCCAGGCTCATGCCATCGGCGGCGACATCAAACTGTTCGGCCTGGGCAAGTCTGCTCGCGCATTGTTTGAACTCGTGCGCATGCATCGCGTGTTTGAGGTCTTCAACGACGAAAAAGAAGCGATCTCCTCATATCGCTCCTAACCCCGTTCGCCACTGCCGGGTTCATGATCAAGCAGCGGTAGGCAGCAACAAGAAGCCGGCCTTGCGCGGCAACGTATAAGGCCTAAGGCCGGGACGATCCGATGAACCTCACCCAGCGACGCCGGATCGCCTATCTCGTCAGCAAGTACCCGGACTTTTCGCACACCTTCATCCTGCGAGAAGTCCTTGCACTACGGCAGCGTGGACTTGAAATTGAAGTCGCCTCCATCAACAATGCCCCGGCCCCCGAAAAACTGACCCAGGTAGAGCGCGAAGAAGCCGCTCACACGTTCTATGTAAAGCGCAGCGGCGCCGAAGGCGTCCTGCGCGCGGCGTGGTGGATGCTCTCCTACAAGCCAGCCGGCCTCCTCCGCGGGTTGGCCTATGCGTTCAAGCTCGGTCACGAAGACCCGTTCCGCACCGCGCGCTGCTTGTTCTATTACCTTGAAGCGCTGCTGCTCGCCAAGTGGATGCACGAGCGGTCCATCACCCATCTTCACGTCCACTTCGCCACACCTGCGGCCACAGTCGGCCTGATCCTCACGCACGTCGTTCCTGTCACTTTTTCGATGACCGTCCACGGCCCCGACGAGTTCTACGACGTCTCAACCTACTTCCTCGCCGAAAAGATCGAAGCCGCAAAGTTCATCGTCTGCATCAGCTACTTCGCGCAGAGCCAGCTGATGAAGCTGACCCCTGGTCGCAACTGGAACAAATTCGAGATTGCACGTCTCGGCGTCGACACCTCCCAGTTTTCCCCGCGCCCCTTCCGCGCATCACCTGCGCCGTTCCAGATTCTCTGCGTGGGCCGCTTGGTTTCTGCCAAAGGCCAGCGCATCCTCATCCAGGCAGTCGATCTGCTCCGCAAAGCAGGACACAACCTGCAACTTCAACTCGTAGGCGATGGCCCCGATCGCGCCGATCTCGAAACCCTCGTGACCCTGCGAGGATTATCGGGAGCCGTGTCCTTCGCGGGCACTGTCAACCAGGAAAACATCAAGGCGTTCTATCAGAACGCCGACGCCTTCGCGATCGCCAGCTTTGCCGAAGGCATCCCAGTCGTCCTGATGGAAGCCATGGCCATGGAGATTCCCTGCGTAGCGACGAGGATCACAGGCATTCCAGAGCTGATCGAGGATGGGGTCGACGGCCTGCTGGTCGCCCCTTCGGACGTCAAAGGCATGGCTGCCGCCATCGAACGCCTCATCGGCTCGCCAGAGCTGCGCGAGTCGCTCGGCAAGGCCGGCCGCCAACGCGTCCAGCGCGAGTATGAGCTCGCAACCAGCGCCGACCGTCTCAGCAGCATCTTCGCAGCTAGACTGGAGCGCCCGCAGTGATCCAACAGCTCGAAAAGATTCTGGTCGACGCCTGGAGTCTTGTTGCTGGAGCAGCCGCTGTCATCTCGCTTCCGGGAACCTTAGAGCTTTTCGGTCTAAGCGCAGCTGCGTTATTCCCAATCAGAAGGCCTCCGTCAGGTGCAGCACCGGGATCGTGGCGTGTAGCCGTCGTGGTACCCGCGCACAATGAAGCGCTGGGCATCGCATCCTGCGTGCAAAGCCTGCTCTTCGCTGACAAAGGCAACATGCAGACCACGGTGTACGTCATCGCCGACAACTGCACGGACAACACGGCAGAGCTCGCTGAGCAGGCCCGCGCTACCGTGCTGCGTCGGGCCAATGAAATCGAACGCGGCAAAGGCTACGCACTGCACTTCGCGTTCACCGAGCTCGAAGCGACGGCCTTCGACTGTGTCCTCATCGTTGATGCAGACACCACCGTCTCCCCAAATCTGATTACCGCTGCCGCCGAAGCCATGCGCAACGGAGCAGCCGGGGTGCAGGTGCAATACCTCGCGCGCAACGCAGACGCTTCCGCACGCACCCGCCTCCAGGCGCTGGCGATTCGCGCCTTCAACGTGATCCGTCATCGCGGCCGCCAGAACCTCGGCCTCTCCACGGGCATTCTCGGTAACGGGTTCGGCCTGCGCAGAGACACGCTGGCCGCCGTTCCCTATCTCGCATCCTCTGTAGTAGAAGACCTCGAATACCACCTCGCACTCGTCCGCTCCGGCCGCAAGATCACCTTCGTCAACGACGCAGCGGTCTTCGGCGAGCTGCCCACCGGCGACAAAGGTGCACAAACGCAGCGCTCCCGCTGGGAAGGCGGCCGCTTCCGCATGCTCCTCGAACGAGCCCCCGGTCTATTCGTCGACGTCCTCAAGGGCAGGCTCCGCTGCTTTGAGCCGATGATGGAGCTTCTTCTGCTTCCGCTCGCATTTCATGTAGTGCTGCTTGTCGTAGCAGCATTGTCGCCGCAACACCTCGTCCGCGAAGTCGCACTGGCGGGCATCGCGGGCGTTCTCTTTCATCTGGCCGTCACGATTGTTGTCGGTAAAGGTGGCTGGCGCGATTTAACCACGCTGGCGAGCGCGCCATTCTATATTCTATGGAAGCTCCTCCTCATACCAAGAATGTTCCGCAACGCAAGCGCCAAGCACGCTTGGGTGAGAACCACTCGCAACGAAGAGGATCAACCTTGAAATCCGCACGATACATCGTCCCATTCGTCGTCGCTTCCAGCCTCTTCGTGGCGCTCCTCCTTCTGTTGATACGGCACGGTTTGCATCAGGACGCGGGCGTCTTCGTCTATCCGCTGGACGACGCATATATCCACCTGGCAGTAAGCCGCAACCTCGCGCTGCATGGAGTGTGGGGCATTTCACCCTATGCCTTCTCCGGCGCCTCCTCTTCACCCGGCTGGACGCTGCTGCTGGCCGGCATCATCCGCGTCGCGGGCGTCCATGTACTCACACCGCTCCTGGCGAACGCTGTAGCGGCAGTGTTGCTTCTGCTTGTAGCCAACTTCGTTCTGGCCCGTGCGCTGCCGCGCGCAGGCATTGCTTTCCTTACGACGGCCCTCTGCGCAGTGGTGCTGTTAGTGCCGCTTCCCGGGCTGGCGATGGTCGGCATGGAACACACACTCCACAGCCTCGCCATGCTCTGCCTGATTGCGCTCGCGGCATGGATCACCAGTCTCCCCAAAAACAAAGCAATCCCGCCAAGTGCAATCGCCGCGCTCTTGTTGTTGGCTGCAATCAGCGGTGCCGTTCGCTACGAAAGCTGCTTCGGAGTCGGCATCATCATGGCCGTCCTACTTGTGCGGCGCAGGATCGTCTTAGCGCTTCTGGCTGGCGCGGCTTCGGCCATCGGCCCGGTCTGGTACGGTGTTTACTCCTACCGTCACACAGGCCTCTATCTGCCGTTTTCCGTTCTCATGAAGTCCGCCGGGCACGGGACGCACAACTCGCTGGACGGCCTGCTGACCTCCAGCGTCGCTCCCATCCTGCTGCTCATGGCAGTTGCCCTGCTCGTCCGTCTCGCACAGCGGGAGCTAATCCCTGCATCCGAGCGCGGCCCCTTCTGGACCTACGGACAATCCTTCCTGGTCCTCGTAGTCGGAACGCTGCTGCTCCACGATCTAGTCGGCCCAACCGGCTGGCTGATGCGCTATGAGGCATACCTTTATGTTCTGGGAGTCGTAGCGCTCGCGCTCGCCGCGGGTGAGGCCAAAGAGAGCGCTGCGATGCCGGCCAGCCTGCAAGCTACCGTAAAGTGGGCGGCACTCGCGCTGTTAGTCGCTGTGCTCCCGCTGGGCCTTGAGCTGCTGCACCGCGCGCATCACGGCTACTCCGACGTTGCAGCCTCCATCCACGACCGCTATGTCGAGCATCTGTCGCAGGCGCAGTTCGTAGGCGCGGATCTACCGCACGACGCCGTGATCGCAAACGACATCGGCTTCCTTGCGTTCTATGCCCCGGGCGCCAAAATCCTCGATCCCCTCGGCCTCGGAAGCATCGAGCCGGTGCGCCTGCTGCGCGCCCATCAGGCGATGAACCCCGCCTACATGCAGCAGTGGGCCGCGAAGGAAGACGCAAAGCTCGCCATCCTCCATACCGACTTCCCCGGCATGGACGCGATGATTCCCACGGGTTGGGTGCTGGTCGAAAGCTGGTGCTTCCCGCACAACCTCGTCTTCCTGAACCACGTAGAAAGCTTCTACGCTCCCGATGCAGCTGCGGCGGACACGTTACGTGCAAAGCTCGCGGCGTTCCACGGAGTCTCCCCCGAAATCGTGCGCTATCGCTTTCCGCACGATGGAACAACGCCTCCTATGCCAGCGCGCGGCGAAACCGCGTCCTGCCCAACACCTTAGTAAAGTTCTGCCGAAGTCTAGCTTTGAAGGGGCACGGCTTTAGCCGTGCCGCAAACTGCCTGCAAACATTGGGGCTTTAGCCCCTGGGGAAGTGGATGCTCGGATCATTCTGACTTGCGCAGAGGTTCCGCAGGAATGCGTCGCAATACGGCGGCGGAATGAACTAACATACCCACACGTGAGCCCTGCCGAGAACGCATCCGTAATCGACGACGCAACCCTGACGCCGCTGACTGCAGCGCGCCTCTCCGCGCTCCGCCACGACCTCCGCACACCCTTCAACCAGATCATCGGCTACGCAGAGATGATCGGCGAAGATGCCGAGGACACCGGCGAAGAGCAGATCAACGAGCGAGCCCTCGCCGTAGCCGCCGCAGCCCACGGAACGCTGACGCAACTTACCGGCGCTCTCACAGGCGATCCGGAGCAGATTACGCCGGAGCACCTCGCGACCGCCCGCAAAGAAATGGCCCAACCGCTCGCCGCACTGGAGCAATGCGCCCAAGAACTTCGCTCCGCCGTCGAAACAAGCTCACAGCTTCCAGAAGAGACCGCCGGCAATCTCCAACGCATTGAAGGCGCGCTGACGACCCTGCGCTCTCTGATAGACGCGACGAGCGAGTGGCATCTGCATGCCATCGATGTCGTGCCTGCACGAGGAATCCGAGTCGTTGCGGTCGCCGTGCCGGCTGTTGTCGAAGAGCCCGCGAGCGAGGTCGTCTTGAAGGTCTCAACGCCTCTCGACGCCCCCAGGCATACCGGCGCGATGCACGCCACGATCCTCATCGTCGACGACCACATCGAGAACCGCGACCTGCTACGCCAACGCTTAGACCGCGAAGGCTTCACGACGACCGTCGCAGCGAACGGCCTCGACGCCCTGCAAATCCTCGCCGAAAAACCCATCGACCTCGTCCTGCTCGACGTCCTGATGCCCGGCATGGACGGCATTGAAGTCTTGCAGCGCATCAAGGCAAGCGACACAATGAAGTCGATCCCCGTCATCATGATCTCCGCGCTCGACGAAATTGAACGTGTCGTCCAGTGCATTGAATCCGGCGCGGAAGACTACCTCTCAAAGCCCTTCAATCCCGTGCTGCTACGCGCCCGTATCGGCGTCACGCTCGAACGCAAGCGTCTGCGCGACGAAGAAGAGCACCAGCGTGCGGAGATGAAAGCCACACTCGCCGAGCTAGCGCAGGAACGCAAAAACGCCCACGACCTGCTCCTGAACATCCTGCCCGAAAAGGTCGCTCAGGATCTGCAGTCCGGCCACTCCGCTCCGATGTACTTCGAAGACTGCACGATCTGCTTCACGGACTTCGTAGGCTTCACCCTCTCCACCGAAAACATGGCCGCCGAACTTGTCGTCGAAGAGCTACACACCTTCTTCACTGCATTCGATCTCGTGATGGAACGCTACGGCCTCGAAAAGATGAAGACCATCGGCGACAGCTACATGTACGCCAGCGGTCTGCCCAAACGCCATCCGGCCAACCCCGTGAACGCCCTACTGGCCGCTCTCGAACTCCTCCAGGAAACCAAGCGCCTGGCCGAGCGTCCCGACGCGCCCGGCTGGCGTCTTCGCATCGGCCTCCATACCGGCCCCGTCATCGCCGGCGTCGTCGGCATCCGCAAGTTCGCCTTCGACATCTGGGGCGACTCCGTCAACTTCGCCTCGCGCATGGAAAGCTCCGGCTCACCCAACACCATCAACATCTCCGAGCGCACCTACGCCCGCGTCAAAGACTTCTTCCAGTGCGAGCACCGCGGCAAGATCATGACCAAAGACAAGCGCGAGGTAGACATGTACTTCGTCCGTGGCGTCCAGCCCGACCTCGTCAAAGACGGCACGTTCGCCGCCTTCGCCCGCCGCTACCGCCTCTACTTCTCCGAAGAACCCCCCTCGTTCCCGGAGTTCCTGCTGGGCGCAAAGGCGGATTGAGCGTCAGGAAGCTTTTAGCCTTAACTGTACCTCGATTCCTTCCTGGCGCTGCAAATGGGCGATTACGCTAAAAAGGTTTTCCGCGCGAGGATTGCCGTTTGGACCGAACATGCGTTGAAGGCTTGGCGAAGGAATGTGCGTCATCTGCGAGAGCGCCGGAAAACCGATCGTCGCATTGATGTAATTGCGAAGCATCGCCCGGCCTACCGCGAATTCACCGTTGTTGATGAGTTCCAGACCTTCCCGCAGAAGACCACGACGAAAAGCGGGTTCACGTTGAGCACGGGCGAGTATGGTTTCGCGAAAGTCTCTTGTCAGGGCCATGTCAGCGTCCTTTTGCCGCAACCTTTTTGCGGCGCTTGTAGTCGTTCCATCGTTCCTGCGCCAACGCGATATCTCGCTGCTGTTTCTTCTTTGTTCCGCCGCCGAGAAGAAGAATGATTCTCTCGCCGTCCCTCGCAAAATAGATACGGTACTCCGGCCCAAAGTCGATCTTGTACTCGGAAACGCCCTGACCCACCGCCTTCATCGAAGATTGATGCCCCATTGCCGTTCGTTCCAAAGCAGTGACAATTTTCAATGCTGCAGCAACATCTAGCGTGTCAGACCATTCAGCAAATGGACTGACACCGGTCGCGTCTTCATAGGCGCGAAGTTCGACTTCACGGTTGAATAATAACATATACGTTATCTTCTGGTTTAGCTCGAAGCTCCTGGCAGCAGCGCATTAATTTTCTCCAGCAGCCTCACCACATCCACCGGCTTCGTATCATAGTCATCACAACCGGCCGCCAGCGCCGCCGCACGATCGCTCTCATTCGCATTCGCCGTCAGCGCAATAATAGGAATCTTCGCCGTAGCAGGATTCGCCCGAATCGCCCGCGTAGCATCCCATCCATTCACAACCGGCAAGCTGATATCCATAAGAATAAGGTCCGGCGCCTCCGAAACAGACATGTCAATGGCAAGCTGCCCATCGACCGCCATCGGCACTTCAAACCCACGACGAATCAGCCGTCGCGACAGCATATCGCGGTTCATTTCATTGTCTTCAACCAGCAGAATCTTCATCAGTTGCTCCGGGTGCTAAGGTTCAAGCGAGCGCTGCAACGTTTCCAGCAAATCTTTTTCATCTTCAATCAGCACCATCGCGCCCGGATGCGGAACCGGCGGCGGCGGAATCTTGTTCAGCGCTTCCAGCAGCGCCTCACGGTCGATCGGCTTCGAAAAGAACCCCGTCGCCGAGCTCGACCGCGCCCGATCAGCCTGATCCAGAATCGTCATAATCAACACCGGCACCGCAGCCAAAGTCGGATCCTTACGAATCTCACCAAGCACCGACCACCCATCAAGCCCCGGCAGCACAATGTCCAGCAGGATCGCATCCGGCTTCAACTCGCGCGCCCGCACCAGCCCCGGCTCACCCGCCGTCGCAACCGCCAGGTCATACGTCTCCCGCGGCAGCGTCCGCCGCAGCATGTCATGCACATAAGGATCGTCGTCGATCACCAGTACCAGCCGCTTGCCCGTCGCAGGATCATGCTTGTCGTCAGGCGTAGCCGGCGCCGGCGCATCCTGCGAAGCGTCCGCATTCTCCCCAGCCAGCTCGCGCACCTGCAGCGGCAGCGTAACGATGAACGCCGAGCCCTTGCCCTGCTCGCTCTCAACGCGAACACTCCCGCCCATAATCTCCGCAAAGCTCTTCGTAATCGAAAGCCCCAGCCCCGTCCCGCCGAACTTACGTGAAGTCGAAGACTCCGCCTGCGTAAACGGCTGAAACAGCTTCGCGCACTGCTCCGGCGTCATCCCGATGCCGCTGTCGCGCACCGTGAACTGGATGCCCGGCTCTCCCGCCGCAGTCGTGGCATGCGCCACATTCAGCTCCACCTGCCCATCGGAGGTGAACTTGCACGCATTGCCGAGCAGGTTGAACAGGATCTGCCGCAGCTTCAGCGCGTCCGCATGCATCGACCCCGCATCCGGCTCCCCCGTCAGCACCAGCGTATTGCGATTCTTCTGCACCAGCGGCTGCGTCAGCGCGATGACATCTTCAATGGCCTTCTTGATCGAGAAGTCTTCAAGAAACAGCGTCGTCTTGCCCGCTTCGATCTTCGAAAGATCGAGCACCGCGTTGATCAGCGAAAGCAGATGATGCCCGGCCGTATGGATCTTCTTCAGGTCAGGCAGATAGTCGAGGTTGCCCTCATCCTCAGCCTGCTCCTGCAGCATCTCGCTATACCCGATGATGGCATTGAGCGGCGTCCGCAGCTCATGGCTCATGTTCGCCAGGAACGTCGACTTCGCCTGGTTCGCCGCCTCTGCAGCTTCCTTCTGCGCCTCAAGCTCTTTCTGCTGCGCATCCAGCTTCAGCCGCATCACATACGCCGTCGAGTGATACCGCACACGCGCCAGCAACTCAATCTCTTCCGGCAGCTTCACAATGTAGTCGTTCGCGCCCGCCCGGAAGCTGTCCGCCTTGGTCGCGGCATCTTCCTTCGAAGACAAAACAATGATCGGCACCGAAGCCGTAACCGGGTTCTCGCGAAACCGCCGCACCATCTCCAGGCCATCGATATCCGGCAGCACCAGGTCCTGCAGGATCAGCGTCGGCTGAATCGCTTCCGCCTTCGCGACGGCCTCTTCGGCATGCTGACAGAAGTGGAACTCGATATCGGCTTGCGAGCGCAGCATCCGGCGAACGGCCTCGCCAATAATGCGCTGGTCGTCGACGAGGAGGACTTTAAGGGCGGGCTCGGCGGTCGTTGCTTCGGTCGTCAAGGTCGGTCGCTGACTGCGCTAGACAGCTTTGCGCTGGAAGGTAGTTTTCTTGGTCCCGGCGAAGGAGTCCTTCGCCTTAAAGTTGGCGGCCGTAGCTTTCGGAAGCGGCTTGGCGCCGGGGGCAGCACTGGCGGCGTTGGCAGCCTTCTCGCGCAGGGCCTGCAGTTTCTGGGCCTGGCGGCTCAGGCCGCCAACCTTGACTCCGGGTTTGGGAATGAAATCGCTCATAGAGAAATCCTACCTCAGGAGACCCCCACCGTTGCTGTCACCGCCCGCCAGATTACCTCCCGGCGCGCCGTGTCGTCGACCTCTAACCTGTCTGCCGTGATCTACCCATGCGAGAAGAATCCAGACGGCAAAGCTGCCTCAAGCTGGATCGGTTCTCCGCTAATGGGGTGGTGAAACTTCAGAAACTGGGCGTGCAGCAAATATCCGCCATCACCCGGCAGGCCGGGAAGCGTTTCAAGCGGCTGGCCGCTTGGTCCATACAGTGGATCGCCTACCAGGGGATGTCCGATGGACGCCAGATGGATTCTGATTTGATGAGGCCGGCCCGAATACAGGCTTACCTCAAACGTCGTGGTGCTTGCCGTGCGAGAGATCACCTTCGCCACGGACTTGGACGGCTTGCCGCCTGGTCGGCCATTGGGGTTGGCCGCCCACACGGAACCGAGCAGCGGGTGCGGCACAAGGCCGATGGGCGTTTGCATGTCGTAGACATCCTGCTGGGCGACGCCTTGAGCCAGCGCCCGGTAGATTTTTTGAACTCTGGGGGTGTTCCAGTCTGCAGAAAGTTGAGCGGCCGCCTGCGGTGTCTTGGCAAACAGCACGATGCCGGTCGTAGCTCGGCCCAACCGGTGGACAGGGTTTGCGTTGGGGTTTTGCTGCTGCACCAGACGCAAGAGCGTGCTTTCCAGAAACCCGCCACCGGGTAGGGTAGGCAGCCCGCCAGGTTTGTTGACGGCCAACAGAGAAGCGTCCTCGAACAGCACATCGAAGTGCTGCGGAGCGTCCGGCTCGATCCACGGCGGACGGTTCCAGACAAGCGTTTGGCCTGACGTGAGCGATTCGCTTCCATTGGCGGTGACGCCGTCGACGGTGACTTCGCCATTGTCCAGTGTTTGTTGCCAGACTTCTGGGGCTGAGTGCGGGTAAAGGCTTGCCAGGTGCGAGAGCAGCGCCCGTCCATGATCTTTGCTGCCGATGATGGTCGTATAGGCATAGCCCCGGTTGAGCATGTGGTTTGAGTCTAAGCGATGCTTCCGGCCAGGAATTGATCACTGACGACATGCCGACTTCTAGGGACTAATCCGACCTTGATGAGTGACCGGCGATTCGGCGCTAATCCAGTACCGATACTGTCCGAGTAATGCGTTGAACGACACCTTGAGGCGCCTTCTGCTTTAACCAGCTGGCTTAACACCCAATACTCTGTAGAACATGGGATGAATGGACACGCCCGTGTCTAAGCTTATGGTGTCGGCGACTATGGTCGATGGCCCTTCGTTGGACCATTGATAACTTTCGAACGCGTCAGTCTTTAAACCAACTAAACCTGTTATGTAAAAAATATGGATTAGGGAGCACAAGAAAATCTCCCAACTAACAATTCCTTCAACGACGCCTCTAGCTTGGGTTATCGGTAGGTCGAGACTTGCATTTGCTGGTCGCACTGCAATCGATAGGTTCAAGCAAAACTCTTCTGTTTCCTCCTGCGAAATTGCATTGAGCCTAAAGGAAGACGGTCGTTTTTTTAGAAGAGCCGATGCCGCGATCAGTGTTGGATAATCCGCTTGCCATTCGTCTTGAAGACTCCTCATTCTAAGCTTTGAGTAGACGCCTTCCCCATCGAGAATCATCTCTTTTGTGACGGCGGGCTTGCCCGGTGCATGTTCAAGAACGCTATTGAAAAACTCGATTAGGTCGCGAGGGCGCATCAGTGTTCGACTTATTAAGTATTCTGCACCGCTACCCTCACGACCCAGACGCGAGGGTAATATATCCGTGTATCTAACCGGCTTCTTCGTGTAAGTTTGGCGAACCATAAAATCCACACGTTTATCGAGAACTTCCAAAAGTTGTGACTCGGTCCATCGAATATTAAGATAGAGGCTCCTGTATTTCTCCTCCTGAAAACCTGGGTCACGCGTAAATTTGAACACTCGCTCAATCAAGTCTGTTCGAAGTACGGTGACGATCTTCACATTCCTGACTTGGAGAAAATCGCGAATGGTCTCTATTAGACTTCGTATAAGCAGGTAACGGAAGTTGTCGTCAACCCAGTTCTCATCAAGGCGGTCGATACATACGAAGTATTTCTGCTTCTCATCTGCGAACACATCTTCATTCAAGAACGTCAGGACATCCGTGAGCTCCTTCATCTGGATCGAGTTGATTACATTCATGCCTCGTTGAACAACTTCTACTTTTTCTTCATCTGACAACTTAGAAGCTCGATCCGCTCCGAAGTCAGCGAAGTTAAATTTTCCTTTAACGCTCGCGGTGAGATCTTTTTCCACCTTGTGAACGATTTCCTTGATCCGATACTCCGCATTTTCCCAAAACTGATCGCTCCATTGCAGCAAATACTGAATAGCCTTTTCCTTATTAGTGTCGCGTGTGACCAATGCCCCAATCCGGTCCAAAAAGGACTGTTTCTCCCAGCTGTATCCTAGGTCATACCGCTTCTTGAGTAGCTCGATGGTGAAAACATGGCGCCACAGTAGTCTAAAAAAAAGGTCTAGCTTTACACCGGCTCCCAGAAAAAACTGAAGAATCGAAGAGTTCGTGAGGTAGTTGAATGCTAAAGATTCGGGATGGATTAACACTCCCCCAGTCTCATCGATCAGCCTATGCATGAGTGCGCTCTTGCCAACGCCAGTGCGTCCTAAAATAATTCGGCGCCGATCAGAACAGTCCAACAGGGGTTCGAGATCGCCGGTATCAACGAAGCACTGACTCAAAAACTTCTCATCCTCTTCGGCAGCGGCCGCTCCAATTGACGCGTGCTTCCGAAACGTAAACTTGTCAGATTTTTGAAGTGGCAGAGGCATAATCACAAATATAGCCTTCACAGGACACGGCGGGCGGGCGTATTGATTAGGAGATCAAGATTGTTGCCGGATGTCCGACCGTCGGGAACGCACTTCCTGGCGGCTCGTGTCCCTTCGGGTGATTCGTCCTCATAAACGCCCATCTCGTCCTTTGTCCGAACACCCACGTACCCTGAAGCGCGAGATCACATCAAAATCATCGGCAGTCGCCGCACTTATCGCTTCTGCCCGGCAAACTCCAACAGCCGCGGTGCGATCTCCGCCAGCAGTGTCGGCTGCTCCACCGCGCCCAGCTTCAGCGCAATCCCAGGCATGCCATAGACGACGCAGCTTGCCGGATCCTGCGCAAAGGTAGGCGCACCCGCATGTCGCAGAGCAAGCAATCCCGCCGCTCCATCCGCGCCCATGCCCGTCAGCAACACACCGCAGCGGTGGATGCCACGCAGCAGTGCCAGCGACTCCAGAAACACATCGACCGAAGGACGATTCGGCGCATCGACTGGTTCGTCGGTGTAATGCAGCCGCAGCGCGCCCGAAGCATTCGCGCGTACCGTAAGGTGATTTTCGGAGTCGCAAAGCCACACACCCGCGCGATGCAACGCATCATCTTCCGCTGCGAGCCGTATGGGCAGCTTGGACTCCCGCTGCAACCAGCGCTGCAGTCCAGGGACAAACTGCCGGTCCAGATGCTGCACGATAACAATCGCGGCGTTGAAGTTGTCGGGCAGCGCTCGCAGAATCGTCGCAATGGCCTGCGGTCCGCCGGTAGAGGCGCCTATGCCGACAAGCGCCGGGACGTGGTCTTCCTGCGCAGCCACCGCTGGTCGTGTGGAGCTGGCAGACGGACGGCTGAAGGGGCTCGCCGTAATCGTAGTGGGCTGTTTGGAAGCGTTGCGGACCAGGCGGCTCACGGTGGTGAGCTTGCGGCGAAGCTCGCTCGCCCCCTCAGGCGTGCTGGCGTCCGGCGTGTTCACCGCATCGAGCGCACCTTTGCCCATCGCCGCATAAACCAGCTCGCGATTGCCGGTAACCGTCGCCGTGACGATGAGGATCGCACAGGGACGGATCTTCATCATGGCTTCCGTAGTCTGCGCACCGTCGAGGCCAGGCATGATGAGGTCCATCAGCACAATGTCAACGGGATGGTCGCGATACTTCTGGATGGCAGACTCGCCGTCCAGCGCCGTCCAGCCCACCTCGAAGCCCGGCATGGCGGCGACGATGCGTTTCAAGGCTTCGGTGATCAGACGGAGATCGTTGACGATGCCAACCTGCATTTACGCGGGCTCTCCTGAGTCGCCAGCGGGCGTTGGCAACTCCGCAGGGCCGACCAGATCGGTCACAACCTGCAGAAAAGCCTGCTCCTGGAATTCGCCCTTTGTAACATAAGCGTCGGCTCCTGCCTCCAGACCGCGTTTGCGATCCTCTTCGCGGCCCTTGTAGGAAAGCAAAATGATAGGCATGTGCGAGAGCCGTGAGTTGCCGCGCACATGCTCGACAAGCTCAATGCCGTTCATCTCCGGCATGTCCACATCCGAAACCAGAAGATCGAAGTGCTGGATCTGGAGCAGGTTCCAGGCCTCTGCTCCATGCTCGGCCGTGGCAACGTGGTAACGCGCGCGCAGCAGCGTGCGGCGCAGCATCTGGCGCACGGTGCCGGAGTCATCGACCACCAGCACAGATCCGCGGCCAACGGTTGTAGGGTCCGCATTCGGATCGCTCGGCACGTTGCGCTGCTGGGCCTGCTGCGCGAGCCGCAGGACATCGTCCGGCTCGATGATCAGCAGCGGAACGTTCTGCTCGGTGAGCGTAACGGCAGCGATGGCGGCCATGCGCCCAAGGCGCGGATCAAGCTGACGCACGGCGACCGTGGTGTCGTCCACAACGCGATCGATCTGGAAGGCAATAGGAGCTTCATAGCCTTTTTCGTTCAGCAGGAAAAGCACCGTTGCTGGCCCAGGCTGCATGAGCGTTCCGCCGCTCTGCAGCGCGTTCATTAGGTGGATCACAGGCACGCGCGTCTCGCCGGCTTCGACCGTAGCCGACCCATCCGGTTCACTGCTGACGACGACCGTGGCGATACGCGAGAGACGGTTGAGCGGAATCGCATAAGTTTCGTTCTCGATTTCAATCCGCATCACCCGCATCAGCGAGCGCGTCACCGGCAGTGCGATATGGAACGTCGTTCCGAGCCCCGGTCGGTTCTCGATCTTGACCGACCCGCCGGACTCATGGACAGCGGACTGCACAACATCAAGCCCGAACCCCCGGCCTGAGATTTCAGTAACCTCCGTGCGGGTGCTGAAGCCGGGAAGGAAGAGAAACTCGAGTATTTCCGCGTCGGAAAGCAGAGCGGCAGTCGATTGCTGGACGAGGTTGCGTTCGATGGCGCGCTCAGCGACAGCGGAGATGCTGACGCCATTGCCATCGTCAGCCAGCGTGACGGCGAGCCGTCCATTAGCATGCCACGCGCGCAGGCTGATCGTGCCCTCCTCCGGCTTGCCCGCGGCAACGCGGGCAGCCGGAGATTCGAGGCCGTGATCAAGCGCGTTACGAAGCAGATGCTCCAGCGGCGCGCGGAGTTTTTCGAGAATGTCGCGGTCAACCTCTGTACGCTCGCCAGTGACAACCAGCGCGACACGCTTGCCCATCTCGGCGGAGATGTCACGAACCAAGCGTCTGAGGTTCGGTACCACGTCACCGAACGGCCGCAACCGGGCGTGTAACACCTCCTGGTGCAAGCGCTCGGAGTTGGCCTCATGCGTATGAATCATGCGGTCAAGCTCATGCAGCAGCCCACCGAGCCGTGCACGATCCGTCTCACCCTGCCGCATGATGATGGCGAGTGCAGCAGCCTGCTTCTCAGGGTCGCGCGCCCCCTTGCGTCGAGCATCGGCAACCGAGCGGACAAGCCGCTCCAAACGCCGCTGGATGCGCTGCATCTGCTCCTGCAACCGCACCAGCGCCTGCGACTGCACGAGATTGTCGGACGACATCGCGATAATGCGATCGAAGCGCTGCGAGGTAATACGAAGGTTGAAGTCTGCTGTAGTACGGTCGGCGTCGGAAGCTTCCACTGCCGGCTTGGCGAGGTCTTCACTGGAGAGTATGAAACTGGTTTCTTTCACCTCCGTTCCTGACGTGGCTTCCGTAGCGGTGGGCTCACCTGTCAGTTCGGTGACTAGGGAGGAGATGATGTCTTCTTTAGCGTTGGACCAGGCCGGTGCTTCGTCTTCCGAGATGGCCGAGAGCTCGCGCAAGACGTCGACAGAACGAAGCAGGATGTCGACTTCAGATGGAACAAGGCTGCGGCCTTCCTGCGCCGCTACAAAGCGCTCCTCCATCGCGTGCGTAAGCCGCACAGCAGCGCTCAGCCCAACGACACGCGCTGCCCCCTTGAGCGAGTGCGCGCCGCGCATCAGCGACCGCAGGCCTGCCTCGTTGGCTTCGCCGTCCTTGAGGGCGAGCAGCCGCGACTGCAGTTGTTCAACCTGCTCTTCCGCCTCCATGCGGAACATGTCGTATATCGATAAATCGTCGAGGTCGTCGTTCATGCTGTAGCGCGTTGCAGTCGTTGAAACAGGGTTTCCGGCCGCAGAGTATCGATCATCTGGCCGCGTTCGTCTTCAAAAAGACAGTCCGACCAGTCTTTCCCAAGCTGGCCTAAGCCTTTAGTATGTTCAACTTGGCGGTCATGGAGAATACCGGTACTAACACCGAGCACAGCATCCACAGGGAAAGCCCACCGTTCACCGGGACGCTGTTCGAGCACGATGGTGCGGGCTTCAGCGCCATTGGTAGAGTCGGCCGCGCCGAGGATGCGGGCGAGGGAACAGCAGGGGATAATATCGCCCGAAAAGGCTACAAGTCCTAGAAAAGCCGTGTTATCGCGGTGGGGCACGGGGCAGACGATGAGGGGACTGGTGACGGCTTTGACGTAGCGGGAGGCGATGGCGAGGGGGAGGGAGGCTATGCGGAATTCGAGCATAGAGTCTTTGCGCTCAGCACTTTCCGGGATTGGCTGAGCGAGGATTTCGGTCCATTCGGCGGCGTAGCCTGCTGGCATGGGTTGCGCGAAGAAGCGGCGTCGTTCTTCGAGGCGTTTGGTCAAACGTACTTCGTTTTCAGCAAGATGCGAGGGGTCGCTCATTGGGCGCTCCTTTCCGCGGCGGTGCGGTGGCGCTTCAAGCGGGCGTGGAGGGCCAGCTGCATGCGGTCGGAGGCGTGGGGGCGCTGGATCTTTGCGAGAAGTTCGAGAGAGGGAAGGTGATCTCCCACTAAATAAAGGGTTTGGCGACAGAGACGCTCGGCTTCGCGCTCCTCGGCGCGGAGATAGGCTTCGAGGGCGTCGCGGTAGAGGGCGGTGACGTCGGCGAGTTGTTCGGCCGTTTTTGTGGTGTTTTTTGGGTGCGTTTTTATGGAGGTTTGTGGCGACTTTGTGGTGATTTGTGGAGTCCGATTTTTGGGTTTTTGCACACTGTGAGGTGCAGTTTCGCGAAGGCGGAGGGCGAAGGAGTTGACGGGCTCTTCGAGGCGGAAAAACTCGTCGAGGTCTCGACCCCAGTCGGCGGCACCGAGGACGAGACGGCCTCCGGGGGCGAGGGCGGCCGCGAGGGTTTCGGCCATCCGGCGACGGGCTTCGGGGGTTTGGTAGATCATCAGGTTGCGCGAGCAGATGAGATCGTAGGCCTGCGGCTCGAGAGCGTTGGGGTCGAGCAGGTTGGCCTGGCGGAATTGAATGTGGGAGCGGAGGTGCTGCTTGACGCGCCATCCTTTGGGAGCTCGTTCGAGGAAGCCGGCGTTTTCGGGTTGGGGGATGTTGCGGAGCGAGAGGCCGGTGTAGATGGCGGTCTGGGCTTGTTCGATGGCAGAGGCGGAAAGATCAAGCGCGTCGATGCTGAAGCTAGCGAGGGGGATGCCGGCTTGTTCGAGCATGGCGGCGATGCTGTAGGGCTCTTCGCCGGTAGAGCAGGGGGCGCTGAGGATGCGCATGGGGCGGGTGTTGATGGCGAACCAGGCGGCGGTCCAACGAGCTAGTTCGGCGAAGACGGTGGTATCGCGGAAGAAGCTGGTTTCGTTGTTGAGGATGCCTTCGAGGAAGATCGATTGCTCTTCGGGGGATAGGCGGTAGAGGTCTAGGTAGGTTTCAGAGTTGTGGAGGTGGGTGGCTTCCATGCGCCGTTTGAGAGTTTGTTTGAGGTTGCGGCGGTCGAGCATGGAGGGCTGCATGCCGGCGGTTGCGGCAGCGGTTGCGGCGAGTTCGTCGAGGACGGAGTGCGCGGGTTCGTGCGCTGCTTTGTTGGCAGTGTGCGGTTTGGCGCTAGTTTTTGCCGACACTAGGCGAGCCCCGTGAGAATGGAGGAGAGGACGTCGCAGGGGTTGAAGTATTCGGCGAATTTTGAGTTCTCTTCACTGGCCATGGCGAAGACTTTGCTGGCGAGTGCGCCAACGGTGCGGGTTTTGCCGCGAGAGGTGCAATCGAGGAGAAGAATGCGTGAGCCGAGGAGGCGTTCGGTGGGTGTGCCGTGGACGAGCTCGTTGAGGTCGATGACAGGGACCTGTTCGCCGCGGAGGTTGAGCCAGCCGAGGACGCCGCGTTCTTCGGACGGTTGGAGATCGGGCCAGGCTACGACGCCTTTGAGGCGGAGGAGCTCTACGCGGTAGAAGTCTTCGCCGAGGGCGAAGAGGAGGCTGCGGTGCTTCGGGGTTCGCGAAGGTGTGGCTTGGGTCATCGCACTCTCGCAGAGGGGGTTACTTGGCTAGCTGGAGTTGTTGCTTCCCCACCCATGCGCCAAGTGCTGCGCATGAATGGGCCACACGGAGGGGGTGCTGGGGCGAGAGGAACAGCAGATCCTTCGCTGCGCTCAGGATGACAATCCTGAAGGTGGTGGGAGGAAAAGGAGACCTTTGCGGTCATGCGTTCGAGCCTCCGGGGTTGAGCTGTTCGGCTTCCTCCTGGAAGATGCGTTTCTTGAGGATGCCGACGGCTTTGTGGAGTTCGAGGGAGACCTGGTTGAGTTCGCCGACGGCTTCCGAGGTTTGGCTGGCGGACTCGGTGAGCTGCCACATGGCGTCGGAGATCTGGGTGGCGCCGACGGACTGGTTCTGCATGCCCATATGGACCATCTCGTAGCGCGGAGTCATGGCCTCTACGCGGGAGATGATCTCGGTGAACTGCTGGCGGATGTGATCGGAGACTGCGACGGCCTGCTCGACCGCGAGAGAGAGTGCCTGGACTTCGCCGACGCCGGAGGTCACGGCGTCGTGCATCTCGTGGACGGTTTGTTCGATTTCCTGCGAGGAGTTGGCCGACTGGTCGGCGAGGCGGCGGATTTCGCGGGCGACGACGGCGAAGCCTGCCCCGGCGTCTCCGGCGCGTTCGGCTTCGATGGCGGCGTTGAGGGAGAGCAGGTTGGTTTGATCGGCGACCTTGGTGACGGCCAGCGTGACGGCGTTGATCTTTGAGGCCTGGGTGCGAATTTCGTTGAGCGAGTCAGCGATGGTGGAGGTGGCCTTGGAGAGGGCTTCAATGGACTGGCCGAGGCCGCGGAGGCTGGCGGTGCCGTCCTGTGCGACGGTGCTGGCGCGGTTGGCTTCCTGGGAGAGCTCTTCCATGGCGCGGAGGAGTTCCTGCGAGGTGGAAGAGATTTCTTTGACGGCCGTGGCGATCTCGGTGCTGGAGACGTTGAAGCTGGTGGCGTGCGACAGTTGCTGGTTGGCGCTGGAGGCGACTTGTGTGCCGTTGGAGGTGAGCTGGATGGTGATTTCGAGCAGCGGGTCGACGATCTGCTTGCTGAGGACAGTGGCGACGAGGGCGACGACGAGCAGGACGATGAGCGCGCCGATGATGGAGCGGATCATGAGGTCGTCGAACTCGTTGCGGACCGCCGAGCTTGCGCCGGCGAGGTCGCGGGAGTCGGCGATGGTGACGAAGATCCAATCGAAGCGTTGGAGGTAGGAGTAGCGAACGATGGCGTCGGCTTTATCGGCGGGGGAGTAGATGTTGATGGCGCGCTGCTCGTTGTCCTTCATGGTGAGACCGGCGTCGAGGACCTGCGGGAGCCAGGTGGACTCGGTGGCGGCGGCGATGCTGGTGGGTGGGGGAGAGATCATTTTGCCGCGTTCGGGACCGTGGGCGTAGAGAAGGATGACCGAACCGTGCGCGCCGATGGAGTTGGCCACGAGTTCGTCGCGGAAGGTTGCCATTTCGTCGATGGGGATGCCGAGGTAGAGGGCACCGATGATCTTGTTGGCGTGATCGCGGAGGGGGACGTAGTGGCCCATGTACCAAAGGTCACCGACGAGGGTGCGGCCGGTGAACTCTTCGCCACGCAGGAGGGCTTCGGCGGGATCGACGAGGGAGCTGTTGGTTTTGTTGAGGAAGGAGCCGAGGGGAACCTTGGGCGAGCTGGAGGAGATGCGGACGAAGTCGCCGGTATCGTTGACGCGCTCGAAGAGGGTGGTGACGACGCCGGTATCGTGGTTGATTTCCTGGATGCGGTCGGAGCGTCCCATGGTGACGGTTTCGCCGTCGAGTCGGAAGGACTGCATGTTGACGAGGCCGCCGAGGTGGCTGTTGTCGGGGATGAGGGCGTGGGGAACGGGTGGGCCGATGAGGTCGTAGCCGCCCTTGTTGGCGGTGTCCAGGGCGGCGATCTTGGTGTTGAGGCGCAGCTCGGTGTCGACGAAGTCGGCGGCGACGACGGAAGACTTGTAGCCGTGATCGAGTGACTTGACGGTGCGTTCGACCATGAAGTCGGTGACGTTGGTGCGGACCATTTTGCTGGCTTCATGGGAGCTGGTGGCGACCAGAATACCGAAGATGGCGCAGGCGGCCAGCGCCGGAAGCAGCGCGAGAAGGACGATCTTCTTGCGCAGGGAGATATCTTTCAGCGAAAACTTTTCGAACATGGGTCTCTCGCAGTCGGTGTTTCTCCTGTATCCGTTTAGCGGGGACAGGGGTGGTGCGGGGTCTGTGGGGCGACACGAGAATCTTATAGGAGAAACAGGGAGTAGGGAGTAGGGAATAGGGAGTAGTCGAGGAACATACTTTGGCGGCTAAAGCTGGGCTTGTGGTGGGGTCTATGAGAGCAAGGCTAAGCCCTGGGGTGCATGGGTTTGTGGTGGTGTGGGTTTTGGTGTCTTACGCTCCGTTAAAGGCAAAGGAACAGCAACAGCAGATCCCCTGCGAGGATGACAGAAAGAAAGGCAAGTGCAAAGGCAATGATGGCAGCGCGCAAGTTTTGTCGCACCCGAAATACGGAGATCCTTCCCCTTCGGCAGGAGCAGGGGAGGGTTTTGGAGAATCTGTCGTCGGATGGTGAGCTCTTAGGCGGACTAGCTAGGAAGCCTTTTTCGTGCGGTCGGCAATATCCTTAAGACTGCGGAGCGCGAGATTTACAGCCTCAGAATTGGGGAAAGTCTCCATCAAGTCGGGGGCGATCAGGACGATGTTGGAGCCTTCCTGCATGCGCTCGAAGTACTTGCCGCGAACGGCCTTGCTCAAGTCCAACGTGCGTGGCTCGAGTGGGTCCGCTTCGAAGGTATCCGGTTCAAGAGCTGCGTTTGAGTTCTTCATAGGCTTCTCTTTCGGTTCTATCGGCCAGACGGGCACCGATCATCCGTATGCGGTTATCCACCTCAAGATGCGAAGTAAAGAGGAGCCGCTGTCGTGATGATAATCCAATCGTGATGGAACGGCATTCCTCTTCGGAGTGGAGTTCATCGGGAAACGTTTGGGCCAATGGATCGTCGAAGACGGTCATCGCTTCCGCAAAGGAGACACCGTGCTTCTTAAGATTTGGAAGCCGCTTTGCGTGGATCGAATTCGAAGGCGAGTGGCATGGCGGCAACTTTGTCGGTTTAGTGGGCGGCGAGGTTTTGGGCGATCATGATGGCGCCGAAGAAGAAGATCGAAGTGGCCAGGAGGTACATTGCTGCGTGGAGGCGGTCGCTCTTGAGTTGGCGGATGTAGGCGAGGACCACGGAGGTTTCGGCGAGGCTGTCGAGCAGGGCCATGTCGTGGGCTGCATGGAAGGCCTCCACGTGGGAGTTCTTGTCTTCCGAGAGGATGTTGTTGGTCGGGTTGCGGATGGTGTGGCGGATCCAGTGATGGCCCTTGTTGTGGCCAATGAAGAACTTGGGGCTGGCCGGTTTGCCGGTGGTGCCGTGCGGGATGATCGTGGGAAAGATGACGCGCATGCAGACCAGCAGCGAGCAGGCGACGATGATGACGAAGACCGGGAAGAGGACGTGGCGGAGGAACGCGCCTTCGAGGTGATGCTCCAGCGAGACTGCGACCATGCCGGAAAGCAGCGTGACGCAGAAGGCGGCCTTGGTGTCGAGGAAGCGGATGGTTTCCTGCGTGTCTTCGATAGCCCAGTGGAGGAAGTGGATGCGGTTGTAGAGGTCGGTGCCCATGCGCAGTTCTTCTTCAAGGCGGGCGAGATGGTCATGGGTGGACATGGGGAGAGTGTAGCAAAGGAAGGAATAGGAAGTAGTAGAGGGTAAGGAGTGAGGAGTAGAGGGTTGGGTTAGATGGTAAGGGTGGTGCCTTCGGTGGCGGTGAGGGTGTTGGGGAAGTGTTGGCGGGCCTGGGTGAGGATGGCTTGGAGGGTGGGCGTCGTCGTGGTGGGGGTCGTGGTGGAAGAGGACTAGCTGTTTGACGTTGGCGCGGTTGGCGAGGCGGGTGGCTTCGAGCCAGGTGCTGTGGCCCCAGCCGATGCGGTGAGGGTAGAGCTCGGGAGTGTATTGGGCGTCGTAGATGAGAATATCGGCGTTGGTAGAGGCCCGGATCAGGCGGGCGTCGGCTTCGGGGTTGCCGTGTTCGTGGTCAGTGGCGTAGACGATGGTGGAGGAGCCGCGGGAGATGCGGTAGCCGGTGGCTCCGCCGGGGTGGTGGAGAGCGAAGGGTTCGATGGTGAGGTCGTGGATGTGGGCTGGGTTGTGTTCGAGATGCTCGAAGTGCTGGGTGGAGGCGAGGTGGTCGAACTCTACGGGGAAGTAGGGTGCGGCCATTTGGGCCTGGAGGATGCGGCGGAGTTCATGGCGGCCGTGGGAGGAGTAGAACGTCAGCGTGTTATGCGGGGAGAAGAGTGGGCCGAAGCCGGGCAGGCCCTGGATGTGGTCCCAATGGAAGTGGGTGAGGAAGAGGTGGATGTTGTGGGGGGTGTCGTGTGCCAGGGTGCGGCCGAGGGAGTGGATGCCGGTGCCGGCGTCGAAGATGAAGGTGGCTTCGGGTTGTTGGGGGTGTTGGGAGTTGGGGATGAGTATCTGGATGCAGGAGGTGTTGCCGCCGTGGCCGAGGTTGGCGGCGAGGGGGGTGGGGATGGAGCCTCGGGTGCCCCAGAAGCGGAGTTGGAGTTCCGTGTCAGGGAGGGCGGGTTGTTGCTCGGCGGGCATTTGGTTGATTGTCTGACGAATGGTACGCCTTGGCGAAGTACCTTCAAGCGTACCTCTGCGGGTGGGGTGTATGGCGGGGCTTCGATTTTGCTCAGGGTCGGAACAGAAAGGCAAAAGCTTGACGCAAAGTTCGCGAAGGAAAGAACAAGTTTCGCAAAGTGTATGGTTGAAGATTTAGATGCAACGGAAACTCCGATCTCCAAGCGCAAGAGATCGGGGGCTTCGGCTTTTTAGGCGTAGTCTTCGGCGATAGGTGGAGCGTCGGTTGCCCTGGTCAGCTTTGGCGGCGCGGAGGATCAGGGTGAGGGCGGCGCTGATGGTTAGGTTGAGCAGAAGGGCGGGGACGGCGGCGTACATGGCGTAGGGTCGAGCCGAAGAGGTGTAGTGGGTAGACGGAGGATTTGAGTTGGAGCTCGGCGGCCATCGCTGTGCCCCAGTACATGCCGGCGGCCCATCCGCAGAGGAGGGCCCAGGGGTTGAACCAGCGGGTGAAGGCACCGATGACAACCGAAGGGAAGAGCTGGGCCATCCAGATGCCGCCGAGGAGCTGCATCTGGATGGCGTAAGTGGTTTTGATGGTGAGGATGAAGGCCAGGGCGCCGAACTTGATGATGAGCGAGGTGAGCTTGGCGGCGGTGGATTCGGCGTTGGCGGACATCGGGGTGCGGCGGCACTCGCCGAGGATGTTGCGGGTGAAGAGGTTGGCGGCGGCGATGGACATGATTGGCCGCGGGGACGAGGGCGCCGACGGCGATGGCAGCAAAGCAGAAGCCGGCGAACCACTCGGGGAACTCCTTGAGGAAGAGAGCGGGGATGGCGGCCTGGGGATCTTTGGTGGAGATGCCGGCGGCGATGGCGATGTAGCCGAGGAGGGCGATGAGTCCGAGGAGGAAGCTGTAGGCGGGGGACGAGAGCGGCGTTGCGACGGACTTACGTTTTCTCCCTTGGCACTGAGGATGGCTGTGGCTGTATGCGGGTAGAGCATGAGGGCGATGGCGGAGCCGATGGCCATGGTGGAGAACGGGAGGAAATTGTTTGTGGTTGAGGAAGATGGAGGCGGGGCCGGGCTTGTGGGCGGGGTCGGAGAGGACCTGGTTGGCGACTGCAAAGATGTGGCCGTATCCGCCGAGCTTGATGGGAAGGATGACGACAGCGGCAATGACCATGATGTAGAGCATGACGTCTTTGACGATGGCGATGACGGCGGGGGCGCGCAGGCCGCTGGAGTAGGTGTAGGTCGCGAGGATGATGAAGGCGATGATGAGGGCGGCTTCGGAGTGGTTCTCAAGGCCCATGGCGACGAAGACTACTCTCATGCCGACGAGTTGCAGCGCGATATAGGGCATTAGGGCGAGGATGCCGGTGAGGGCGATCGCTCCGGCAAGCCAGCGGTTGCCGTAGCGGCCGCGGACGAAGTCGGCGAAGGTGACGTAGCCGTGGGCGTTGGAGACGCGCCAGAGGCGGGGCATGACGACCATCATGTAGGGGTAGGCGATGACGGCGTAGGGGACAGCGAAAAAGCCGATGGCGCCTCCGCCATAGAGGGCCGCGGGGACGGCGATGACGGTGTAGGCGGTGTAGAGGTCGCCGCCCATGAGGAACCAGGTGATCCATGTGCCGAAGCTGCGTCCGGCGAGCCCCCACTCTTCAAGGGTGTGCAGGCCTGCGTCGGGACGGCGCCAACGGGCGGCCCAGAAGCCGGCGACGGTGACGAGGAGAAAGAAGAACGTGAAGACGATGAGAGCGGTCTTGTGCAGGGTCATGGGATTTGGGCAGTCGAAAACATGCTAGCAGCATGTGGCGGCTGTTCCCTAGTCCCGGGCACGAGGGTTAGACATGGGATCGCTTGAGGGTTGCGGCGCGGTTGCGGAGGGTGACGGGCATCGTGCCGAAGCGGTTGTTGGCGCTGTTGAGGTTGTTGGCGGCGCCGGGGGACAGCGCGATCGACTGCTGCGCGAGAGTGACGATGAGGGCTGTGGCGGGCGTGTCGCCTTCGCAGGCGTAGCTGTGGAGGGTGGAGGCGTCGAAGTAAACGGCGTCGCCAGGGCCAAAGTGCTGGGTGGTTTCGCCGTGCTGCACGGTGAGGGTGCCTTCGAGGACGTAGAGGAACTCGGCGCCGGCGTGGTGGTGGGTGCGCGGGGTGCGGGCCGGCGGTGGGTTGGAAGATGGCGAGGTACGGGTCCATCTGGCGGTCGGGGACCTGGTAGCCGAGGCTTTCGAAGAAGTAGAGGGGATCGTCGACGCCGGACTGCGGGAGGCGAAGGCGGTCTTTGGCGAGGTGTGGGCGGAAGAGGGTGACGGGCTCGGACTCGAAGAAGTAGCCGAGGTCTTTGGAGAAGACCATGGCGATGCGCGCGAGGTTGCGGAGAGTGGGTACGACGCGGCCGGTTTCGAGCTGGGAGAGAAAGCTGGCGGAGAGGCCGGTGTGGCGGCCGAGCTCGAGCAGGCCCATGGATTTTTTGAGGCGCAGGTTGCGGATGCGGGAGCCGATGCGCTTCTGGGCGATGAAGGCTTCGGCTTCGTCGCCGTCGATGCCCATTTGGGAGATGTCGGGGGAGGCGAGTTCGGTGGACTCGGAGTGAAGCTCTTCGGGGGCTTCGAGGGTTTCGGCTGTTTTGAGAGACGTAATGGGTTTTGCTGGCTTCATGGCATCACTTCCATCCTGTAAACAGGTGATGTGATGGTATCAAAGCTAACTCGGTTGCTTTTGTACGGTGGCGGACTTATTGCAGTTTGCCTTCGTTGAGGTCGTAGGCGGCGATGCCGAGGTCAGAGAGGGTGTTGACGGTGGCTTCGAGGGAGCGGCGGACGGCGGGTTCGGCGGATTTGGGGGTTTTGTGGGCTTCTTCAATGGCGATGACGCGGCCGTAGGGCCAGTCGGCCTGGGGGATGGCGCTCATGGCGTCGCCGAGCTTGTCGAGGGCGATGTTGATTTCCTGGCGGCGGGCACCAATGGGGCGGAGGATGCCGCCGGCGCCGATGCCGGTGGTGTTCGCGTCGGCCTGGAGGACGTGGATGGTGAGCATGTTGGCCTGGACGGTGATGTAGGGGTTTTCCCAGGCGTCGAAGGTGTGGACGGCCATGTAGCGTGTCTTCGAGGGTGGCGGGATCATGTCGAGCTGCTCGCGTTGGGAGTCGCGGAGGGCGCGCTGCTCGGCTACGGGTTCGGTTGAGGGCGCTGGTGCTGTGTGGCAGCCAGTGAGGGTGAGGCCGAGGAGCGGGACAGTGAGCAGGAAGGCGTGGGCGCGGAGATTCACCCAAGCAGGATAGCAAGATGCGGTGCGTGGATTAGCTGTGCATCTTAACAAGTGAAGGTATGCTCGGAGTAACGATGCTGGATTTGGGTGGCAGACAAGCGTTGAGTCGATGGCTTTGGCGGGGCTGCGTGGCGACCATGCTGGGTGTCGCTTCTGCGGCTGCGCAGCAGGGTGGATTGCCGCAGGCTCCGACGCCGCAAGGGCGGTTGGTGGGGACGATTTCGGGGGTGGTGAAGGACGTGACCGGGGCGATGGTGCCGGGGGCGCATGTACGGCTGGTGACGGCGACGTCTGCCGATACGGAAGCGGTGACCGATAGTGCAGGTGGGTTTGAGTTTGGGGATATTGCGCCGGGGCCGTTTACGTTGGTGATCACGGAAGAAGGGCTGTCGACCGTTACGGTGAACGGCAACATGCGCGCGGGGGAGCAGTATGTGATGCCGCCGGTTCCGATGAAGATTGCGGCGGCCAGCCAATCGGTGGATGTGACGTTTACGCGCGAGGAGCTGGCGGAGGACGAGATCAAGCAGCAGGAGAAGCAGCGTGTGATTGCGATCGTGCCGAACTTCTTCGTGTCGTACAACTGGAAGGCCGAGCCGCTTACCTCGAAGCAGAAGTTTGAGTTGGGATGGCATGCGACGTTGGATCCAACGCACTTTGTGTTCTCGGCGATTGGGGCGGGGATTTCGTATGCGGATAACCGGTATCCGGGGTTTGGGACGGGGTGGTCGAGGTATGGAAAGACGTATGGGGCTTCGCTGGCGGACTCGACGACCGAGACGCTGATGCGGGGGTCGATTATGCCGAGTGTGTTTCATCAGGACCCGCGGTACTTCTACAAAGGCACGGGGACGGTGAAGTCACGGGCGTTGTATGCGCTGTCTACTGCGGTGAGAGCGCGGGGTGATAACGGGCATTGGGAAGTGAGTGGAGGGATTCTGGCGGGATTTGCTTCGGGGGCGATTTCGAATTTGTACTATGCGCCGAGCGACCGTCATGGAGCGGGGCTTACGTTTGAAAATGGGGCGTTGAGTATTGTTGGGGTGGGTGTGGGACATTTGCTGCAGGAGTTTTTGTATAAAAGATTTACGCCGGGGTTGGTGCATGCGCAGGTGCATGGAGTAGAGGGTAAGGAGTAGGGAGTAGAGGTAAGGAGTAGGGAGTAGAGGGTAAGGAGTAGAGGTAAGGAGTGGGGTGCGGTTGGGCTTTTGGTGTTCCCCACTCATGCGCCAAGTGCTGCGCATGAATGGGCCACCCGGGCGGTTGGGGTGGGTGGAGGAAAGCAGGTCTCTCCACTTCGCTGCGCTCCGGTCGAGATGACAAATTCGTGGGCTGCGCTGAGGTTGAGATGACAAATTCGGGGGGTGCGCTCCGGTCGAGATGACAGTTCTCTAGGAGTGGAGACAGGTGGCGCATAGCTGCGGTGCGATGCGCTTACTTGCTGTGCCAAGTGGGTTGACGTTTTTCGAGGAAGGCTTGGAGGCCTTCGTGTTTGTCGGCGGTGCCGCAGAGGCGGCCGAAGATTTCGGCTTCGATGGCGAGGCCGGCGGAGGGGGTGAGGCCTTCGGTGCGGTTGACGGATTCGAGGACGCCGGCGGTGCCCAGGGGGCTGAGTGTGGAGATGTTGGTTGCCAGCTCGAGTGCGCGGGTGAGGAGGTTGGCGGCGGGGACAACTTCTTCGACGAGGCCGAGGGTGAGGGCTTCGGCTGCCGGGACGATGGCGGCTGTGAGCATCATGCGGAGGGCCTGGCCGCGGCCGATGAGGCGCGTGAGGCGCTGTGTGCCTCCGTAGCCGGGGATGAGGCCTAGTTTGACTTCGGGAAGGCCGAGGCGGGCGGTTTCTGAGGCGATGCGGAGGGAGCAGGCGAGGGCGAGCTCGCAGCCGCCGCCGAGGGCGACACCGTTGATAGCGGCGATGGTGGGTTTGCCGCAGGCTTCGATGAGGGAGAAGACTTGCTGGCCGCGTTGCGAGACGGCGAGGCCGGAGGTGGCGTCGGTGGCGGCGAGGCTGCGGATGTCGGCTCCGGCGGCGAAGGCGCGGTCGCCGGAGCCGGTGAGGAGGATTGCGCGGATATTGGGGTCGGCGGCTAGTTGAGTGAAGGTGCGCTCGAGGTCGTCGAACATTTCGGCGTTGAGGGAGTTGAGGACCTCGGGGCGGTTGAGGGTGATGGTGGCGATGTTGTCGGATTGGGCGAGGAGGAGGGTCATAGGGCAGGGAATAGGGATTAGGGGTTAGGGATTAGGGCATCGAGGGTTGTGGTGGTGAACAGCAGATCCCCTTCGAGGATGACAGAAAGAAAGGCAAGAGCAAGAGCAAGAGCAACTGCAACGGCAAGAGCAACGGCAAGAGCAACGGCAAGAGCAAGAGCAACGGCAAGAGCAAGAGCAACGGCAACGACGATGGTTGATTAGCTTTTTGGTGTTCCCCACTCATGCCCCAAGTGCGAGGGCATGACTGGGCCACCCGGACGGATGTGGCGGGTCACAGGGGTCTAGCTGACGATACAATCGAACCTATGATTAAGGGAATGACTACCGTGGCGGCGATTGCTTCGGGCGAGGCGTTTGAGAAGCTTGGAGGCTTGTTTCGGGCTCTGGGTTTTGAGCAGGGCAAGGGCTGGAGTGATGCCGAGGGCAAGGGTGCGGCGTACCTTGCACCGGTCGGCAATCTGGAGCTGGTGACGGGCCGTGCGCCGGGGGTGCCGGCGCTGCTGGTGGAAGTGACGCAGTTGGATGCGGTGTACTCGGCTGTGCAGGGATGGATGAAGGATCCGGTGGGTGGTGGGTTTCGGGTCGAAGAGATTGTGGTGAAGCTGACGGTGGTAGCGGCGACGCACTGGAACTCGCGGCTGTTTACGGTGGAGCTGGCGCCGGGGTTGAAGATTGGGTTCTGGGAGTCGGAGAATGCGCTGCATGGCAAGCCGATTGCTCTTGAGGGTGATCTTTCGGCGGCGGGCAAGCGGTTTGCGATTGTGGTGGCGCGGTGGAATGCGGTGATCACGGATCGGCTGTTGCAAGGATCGCTGGATGCGCTGCATCGTTCGGGCGCGAAGGCCGAGGATATTGAGATTGTGCGGGTGCCGGGGGCATGGGAGATTCCAAGTGCGGCGCGGATGTTGGCTGAGACGAAGCGTGTGCATGCGGTGATTACGCTGGGCGTTCTGCTGCGTGGCGAGACGGCGCACTATGAGGCGATTTATAACGAGGTCGCGCGTGGGATTGGGCAGTCGGCGCAGGAGACTGGCGTGCCGCATGCGTTTGGCGTACTGACGTGCGAGACGCTGGAGCAGGCGCTGGATCGCGCGGGGTTGAAGGCCGGGAACAAGGGCTTTGAAGCGGCGATTGCGGCGATTGAGATGGCTTCAATACAGGACAAGATTGGACAGGTTCGCTAATGGGAACGAGACGCAAGTCGCGGGAGTTGGCGATGCAGATGATGTTCCAGGGCGACCTCGGCAAGCAGAAGCCGGAGGAAGTGGAGAAGCTTTTCTGGGAGTCTCGCGATGACGTCGACGATGAGACGCGCGGGTTTGCGGATGACCTGCACCGGCTGGCGACGACGCGCGAGGATGAGGTCGATGCGCTGATCGAGAAGCATGCGCAGAACTGGCGGATGGAGCGGATGCCGGTGGTGGATCGCAATCTGCTGAGGACGGCAGTGGCGGAGATGCTGGGGTATCCGAAGACGCCGGCGGCGGTGGTGATCAATGAGTCCCTGGAGATTGCAAGAAGGTATGCGGCGCCGGAGAGTGTGAACTTTTTGAATGGTGTGCTGGATGCGATTGGGCGGGAGTTGTTGGAGAAGAGGCTTGGGAGCAAAGTGTAGAGGATAGAGTTTAGAGGATAGAGAGAACGAAAGGCCCTCAGCGTTTGCTGAGGGCCTTTCCTGTTTGTGGCTGCTAACTTTTGCTTCTTAGTTGGTGGACTTCTTGGGGCGCTGAACCAGGAGGTTGGGGGTTACGGTGTTGCCGTTGGCGTCGGGGAGTGCGGGTGAAATGGTGCCGGAGTCCGTTGCCGTGGGTAGACCGCTGCTGGGATAGGTGACGGAGATTTCGTGGACTTTTCCGTCGCCGGATGTGCCGGTGTAGAAGGTGAGGTTATCGTCGGACCAAACGCCCGAGACGGGTGCAGTTGCCGTTCCGGAGAGCTTTACCGCGCTCAGGGTGCCGGTTGCAGGGAAGTAGACGGGCAGGGCACCGAGTGGGTTTGCGCTGGAGCCCGTGTAGGTGACAAACGCGGCGGCGGAGTTGCTCGATGGGTATACGCCTGTGATGTCGGTTGCGGTAACGCCTGTGAGGGGATGCACCGTATTGGAGCTCTGGAAGTAGTTTGTGGCGATGGTCGCAGGCGCCACAGGGCAGGCAGTTTGGACCGGCAGGGTGACCGCGAGGTCGTTCAGTGCTGCCGTAGGGGCGCTGGGCGCAGCACCGAGGATGTGAGCACCGTCGTTGGTGGCGACGATACGCTCGTTGACGATGGCCTTCTCATCAGCGATAGGGTAAAACGAGTTCGTGGTCGTAGGTGGGGTGCCGGCTGTGAGCGTGTTGGAGGGGCAATAGCTGCGGCCGTCGAGCAATGGACCAGCGAAGTACGCGCCGATGTGGGGGACAGTGACGGTGACGTCTGTGTAGGCCGTTGTCAGCGGGATCGCCGTCCAGCTGGTGAAGGCATTGTGGACGAGCAGACCGGTGGTCGTGGTGATGTATACGGTCTGGCTATCGGGCGACCACGAGGCGCGAGTGGCTACGCCGCCATAGCTGGCGGTGACCGAGCCTGAGGTGTTGACGAGCGTGACGGTGTTCTTTGCGGAGTCCGTGGTGACGAGGGTGGTGCCGTCTGGAGAGACGGAGAGGACCTGGCCGACGATGTTGGTGTTGGTGGAAGCGAGCGTGTTGTTGGTTGCGCTGACGGTCATCAATGCGGACGAGCTGCCGAGGTAGATGTCCGTGCCGGACTGGTTGATCACCATGGAGTTCGGCACGTAGGGAAGCTTAAGCAGTGTGGCCGGCTGGTTGGTGGTGAAGTCTACCGGGTAGAGGTATTGCGACGAGGTGCTTCCGATGTACAACACGGTGGAGCTGGTTCCGGCGGCGTTGACGACGATGCCGTTGGAGGTAAGTGCGGTGCCGTTGCCCTGATAGTCGATTTGGCTATAGGGCGAAGGGTTGCAGGTCCCGGGTTGGCAGACCGCGGTGATGGTGGCGGTGCCGGGGAAGGTTGGTTGGACGGTGTTGCCGGAGGCGGGAATGGTTTGCGGGAACGTGGACTCGTATTCGAGGCTGAGACCGTTGATGGTGGTGCCGTTCTTGTCGGTAACGACTGCGGTGAAGGGCTGCGAGTTATTCAGGCCGATGGCGATGGGACCTATGCTGCCGTTGGAGGTGAGGGAGATGTTGGTCGGCGGGCAGGTGGAGAAGAATCCGGCCGTGCTGCCCGAACCGGAGTTCGAGATGGAGGCGGTGATGGTGGCCGAACCGGGCTGGTTAGCGGTGGCGACGCCGTTTTCGTCAATGGTGACGACGTTCGTGGCACCGACTGCGGCGAAGTTGAGATGGCCTACCTGGCAGGTGATGTTGTCGGCCGCGTAGGTGCTGCCATTGTCAAAGACGCTGGCAACGAGTTGTGCTGTGGCACCTTGCGACAGGCAGGAGGTGCCGGTGTAGGTAGGCGCTGCTGTGGGAGCGGTATAGGTGAGCGGGCAGCAGTTGCTGGTTGGGTTGCCGATGATGGTGATGGGAATGTTCTGGGCAGTTGCAGTTGCGTTGTTGGAGAGCGTGAGAGTATTGACCGTCACTGCGGTGATGCTAGTGGTTGCGGGTATGCCCGGACCTGTGATGCCCTCTCCCGTAGCGACACCATTGGTGCTCGACATCGCAACCACTGGCGAGCCGGCTATGGTTGAACCGGTGATAGTTACAGTGAGCTTTACATTTGTGGCCAAGGCTTCGGGTTGGCCTGTCGGGGTGGTTGCGGTCGCGTTGTTTGAGAGCGTCAGCGTATTGGTGGCGGCGGTAACGGCAGTGATGGTGGTGTTCGCGGGTATGCCCGTGCCCGTGATGTTCTGTCCGGTGACAATACCTGTTGTGCTGGATACCGTTACCGTGGGTGAACCGGTAGTTGTCGAACCCGTAAACGTAGGGGTCGTCTCCGTCGCGTTGCTGGAAAGCGTCAGCGTATTAGTGAAGGGGTTCACCGCAGCAATGGTGGTGCCCGCGGGGATCCCTAAAGCCGAAACGGGTTCGCCAGTACCGATCCCAGTTGTGTCGGACACTGTAACCGAGCTCGAGCCGGTAGCAGTTACGCCGTTGGTAGTCACCGTTACCATGTCCGTACCGACGAGGCAGCTTCCTGATGGAGTTCCAATGGATGTACTGGTGGCTGCGGGGTGGATGAAGACGGGGATAGCGTTGCTGACGGCTCCGTTCGCTGTCGCGGTGACGTAAGCCAGATAGTTGGGAGGCGTGCTGGGGGGGGCGGTGCAGGTGGTGTAGTCGGCGACGCCGCCGCCGGTGTGGCGGTTCCATGTGCCGGCGCAGACCTGGCCGGTGGAGGGATTGATGTCGGCGTAGGTCGCGGATGCGCTGCCGGCGATGTAACCGTCGGTGGAGGCGTAGGTGTAGGACGAGGCGGAGACGCTGTTGCCTTTGCAGTCCTGTGCGGAGGCGCTGAGCGACTGGCCGATCTGGCCGTAGTTCAGGGACTCGCCGTAGACAGCGAGCGTGGGCGACAGGGTGATGGTCGCAATCTGACCCACTACGGGACCGGAGTCGCCGCCGTTACAGTACTGCACGGCCAGGGCGTGTTTGCACCCCGTCACAGACAGGCCAAAAGGAACTGCAAAGAAAAGAAGAATTGCAAGACTAACGAATCGCCGTGCCGGACTCATGGAAAACAACCGCACTATTACCTCCCCGTTCAACCGGAACCTAAGCTGAACGGTCTAACCGCCAACCGCTGAAACTCCGAGCTATTCCAGTTTAGGGTAAATGCAGGGAGTAGGGAATAGGGAGTAGGGAGTAGAAGGGCAGGGAATGGGGAATAGGAAGTAGGGAATAGGGTAGGTCAGAGTTGGGAGATCGTTCGGAATCATAGCTTTTGCATCAGCGAGACGAGCATTCTTGCTATTTCCTGGGAGAGCCCGTCTGCGGTTAAGATTCTTTGTGGATCGCCAAAGCCTAGTTCTCTTGCGATCACAAGCTGTGTTTGGACTTCTGCGTTCGAGCCGCGCGCTATGCCTAGAAAATGTTTGTATTCGCCGGTTGAGCCTCGACCGTAGCCTTCTGCGATGTTGCTTGCGACGGATACTCCAGCGCGACGCAACTGGCTGGTGAGGCCGTATCGTTCTTCAATAGGAAATGTTTGCGTAAGGCGATAGAGGGCAACACTCAGTTGAATAGAGCGCTGCCAAACCTGCAAATCTTTGAATGATTCAATTGACTTCACCTGCTGGTCTCTCCTATTCCCTATTCCCTGCCTTACTTCATATTTTCTTCGAACCATTTGAGTTCGCGGGCTTCGCGGTCGGCGAGGTGGGTGGGGTCGATGAAGCGGTGGCCTTCGTTGGGGTAGACGATCAGTTGGGTTTTGACGCCGAGGGCGTGGAGGGCGTGCCACATTTCGAAGGATTGTGGGGCGGGGCACTCGCCGTCGCGCTCTCCGACGATGATGAGCATGGGGGTGGTGGCCTGCTTGATGAAGGTGATGGGAGAGGATTTGGCGTAGATGGCGGGGTCGTCGTAGACGGTGGCACCGAAGAATGGGGTCATCCACTGGTCGATGGAGTTTTCGCCGTAGTAGCTTAGCCAGTCGGAGAGGCCGGCGCCGGCGATGGCGGCGCGGAAGCGGTGGGTCTGGGTGACGGCGAACATGGTCATGAAGCCGCCATAGCTCCAGCCGGTGAGGCCTTCGCGGGTTTTGTCGATGGAGACGCGGGCTTCGACGGCGTCCATGCCGGCGAGGGTGTCGCGGAGGTCGCCGTAGCCGAAGTCTTTACGGTTGGCCTGGACGAATTTTTCGCCCTGACCGTAGCTGCCGCGGGGGTTGGGCTGGAAGAGGAAGTAGCCGTACTTGGGCCAGTTGACGGTCGCTTCGTCGTCGATCTGCGGGCCAGCTTCGCTGGATGGGCCTCCGTGGACTTTGACGACGAGCGGGTATTTCTTTTTGGAGTCGTAGTTGGCGGGGTAGGTGAGCCAGCCCTGGACGTGGAAGCCTTCGTTGGTCCACTCGATGGACTCGGTCTTTTCGGTGGGCTTGTTGGCGTCGTTGAGGTGGGTGATTTGCTGGAGGTGGTCGAGGGGGCCGGCGTAGACTTCGGGGCCCTGGGTGAAGCTGTATTTGATGAAGGCGAACTGGCCGAATTCGGTGAAGGACATCGAGTTCTGGATGGGCTCATCGCCGAGGGCGATTTCGCCCATGTCGAGGGAGCTGTTGGGGACGTAGGTTTGGGTGTTGACGTCGTAGTCGGGGAGGAGGATGCGGCCGCGGCGGTGCTCGACCATGCCGATCTGCTTGTTGTTGAGCCAGGCTTCGAAGGTGGGTGTGCCGTCGATGTTGGGAGTGACGTCGAAGGGGGCGGATTTGCCGTCGGCGTTGATGGCCCAGACGTCGCCGCCGGTGTAGCCCTGGTCGGACATGAGGCCGCCGATGAAGGCGATGCGCTTGCCGTCGGGGGACCAGCGGGGGACGGCGATTTGGAGGCCGTGGAGGGCGGTTGGAGTGGTGGTGGGGTCGAGGATGACGGTTGGCGTGAATGGCACTTCTTTATCAGTGGGAGCTGTGTAGAGTTTTGCGACCCACCAGTTGTTCTCGCCTGGAGGAATAGCGCCGATAAAAGCAATTCGTTTCGAGCTGGGCGCTTCGGCAAATTCATAGACGTGCAGGTCTGAGGGCGTGAGCCAATTGCCAGTGCCGGTCGCGACTTCGACAGAAAACACGCGCTGGATCTCGATGTTGTCTTCGCCGATGACGCCGACGGCGGGGTCTTCGGCGGCGAGGGGGCTGGCTGTGCGGGTGGCGTTTTCTACGAAGAGGAAGGCGATGGATTTGCCGTCGGGGGACCAGGCGGCCTGATCGATGCTGCCGGTGACGTGGGTGAGTTGTTTGATTTCGCCGGTGGCGCGGGACCAGAGGAAGAGCTCGGGTTGGCCGGGTTTTTCCTGCTTGCTGGTGCAGGTGGAGGTGAAGGCGAGGGTGTTGCCGTCGGGCGACCAGATGGGCGCGGTGTTGGAGCAGTTGGTGGCGCCGTTGGGGGCGATGAGACGTTCTTTGGCGGGATCGGGATCGGCGAGGGTGGTGAGGTGGAGGGTGGAGGTTTCGCTTTGCTTGAGGGTCCAGGCGACGGTGGTGCCGTCGGGGGAGATGGCGGCGGAGGTGGGCTGGGGCCGGGGAGGTGTCTGTGCGAAGAGGGATGTGGCGAGGAGGAGGGTCGTCGCGGTGGTGGAGATCAGGCGCGGAGTCATGGGGGAGAGGCTATCACTTTGGGTGAGAACGGTCTCAGGTCGGTCGTGCGCAGTTCTTCCGATCGATGGTTACAACTGCGACGGAATAAGGAGATCCTTCGCTGTGCTCAGGATGAGGGCTCTAAAAGGGAGCGTGGCTACTCGCGGGTGATGCGGTGCATGGTGAGTTTGCCGGAGAGGAGGAAGCCGAGGCGCTGGTAGAGGGCGATGGCGTTGGTGTTGGAGGCTGAGACGTGGAGGTAAGAGTTGCGGTTAATCGTGCGGTTGTGGGTGATGATGTGGGCTAGCAGGCGGGCGGCGTGGCCTTGTCCGCGATGCGCGGGGTGGGTGCAGAGGCCGCTGAGCTCGCGCCAGGGGTTGATGCTCATGCGCTCGCCGCACATGGCGATGAGTTGACTGTCCTGCCAAATGCCGAAGTAGCTGCCCATTTCGCAGGTGCGGATGCGGAAGAGGCCGGGGAAGGCGATGTCGGTGAGGGCGAGCATGGTGGCGGCGTCGGCGCAGGTGAGAGGGGAGATGGTGGGGGTCGTGTGACTTTCGGGGGTTTCGAAGATGGGGGCTTCGGGTGGATAGGCGAACTGGAGGCAAGGGATGGTGCCGTTCCAGGTGAGGCCGGGCGCGGTGGTGGGGTTGGCTGGGGGTGGGGTGTCGGCGAGGTAGAGCGTTTCGTTGGGGAGGAGCAGGGTGTGGAGGTCGCGGAAGGCTTCGGGGGTGGTGTCGTCGATGGCGCCGAAGGGGGCGACGTCGGCGGGGTATTTGGTGGCTTTGCCGGCGGTGAGGGCGAGGTGGGTGTGAGTGGAGCGGAGGGCGGCCTGGGCTGGGTTGGGGAAGAATGGGAGGGTCTCGGGCAAGGGATAGCTCCTTGGGTTGTGGTTTCAGGATAGCGGAGGCGGTTCGGGTAAAATTGGTGTTCGCGATTCTGCGAACCCGATACCCAACGGCGAGGAAGAGAGTTGGGGGCAAACGGTTTGGTGGTGGGTGGGTCGGTCCGTGGTCGACCGTAGAGCCCACCTTAGCCGACGATAAGACCGTCGGCGAAGATGGGGCACCCGTAGACGTGCCGTTCGCGCGAAATATGCCCTGAAATGGGTGCGGGATGATTGATTTCAAGCGAATTTGTTGACGTTGGGCGGGTGAGTTGATACATTTAGAAGGTTCCATGAGTTTCTGGAACAGCCTGTCTGGTAGTAACGAGGCCAGATGGCTCTGTCTGTGAGCCTGCGACACCCTCCACCCTCTTGCACTTATTTGAGGATCCCATGTGGAAGGGCTATGCGGGCCGGAACAGCGCGAAACGGAGTTGGCAGGAGCGGAAACGCTCTAAACGCTAGCCACCGTCGGCTGTCTCAATACCTTGAGCAGTGAAAATTGCAGTACACGCAGTCCAGCAGTACGGCCGCGTGCAGGATTCAGGACTTCGCCGGAGCACGTTTGCGTGCTCCGCCTTTCGCGTGTGCGGTATTGCGTGGAAGTAAAGCGGGAGGAGCTGCCCTGCACTGAGCCCGAATACAGAAATTCGGGGCTTGGGTTATCCAAGCTACTAGCCGAGGGAGTTTTATAGTGCCTACGTTTCATCAGCTCGTAAAGCAGGGCCGGACGCCGACCCGCTACAAGACCGCATCGCCCGCACTGCAGGGATCGCCTCAGCGCCGTGGTGTTTGCACTCGCGTGTACACCCAGACCCCGAAGAAGCCGAACTCGGCTTTGCGTAAGGTGGCTCGTGTGCGCCTGACCAATGGCATTGAAGTAACGACCTACATTCCGGGCATCGGCCACAACCTGCAGGAGCACTCGATTGTGCTGATTCGCGGCGGCCGTGTGAAGGATCTGCCGGGTGTTCGTTACCACGTTGTTCGCGGAACCCTGGATTCGGTTGGCGTGGCTAATCGGAAGCAGAGCCGCTCGAAGTACGGCGCGAAAAGGCCGAAGGCTTCGACGAAGTAACGTTTGGCATTCTCGCTTGGGGTGAAGCAGATCCCCTGCGAGGATGACAGCAAGAAAATCAAGTGCAACGACAACAGCTTCAATAGGCTCAGCCGCGTGAGAAGTCACCGCACTGAGGGAAGACGAGAAAGAAGAGAGAATGCCGAGAAAAGGTTACATCGCGAAGCGTGAAGTGCCGGCCGACCCGATCTATGGATCGACGCTGGTTACGAAGTTTGTCAACAGCATGATGTGGGGCGGCAAGAAGTCGACTGCTCAGGGCATCTTCTATGAGGCGATGACGAACCTCGAAGCCAAGGGTGGCGACGAGGCTCTGAAGCTGTTCAAGAAGGCTGTTGAGAACGTGAAGCCGATGCTGGAAGTGAAGAGCCGCCGCGTTGGCGGAGCGAACTACCAGGTGCCGATCGAAGTGAACCCGGAGCGTCGTACGTCGCTCGCGATTCGCTGGCTCGTCAGCTACGGCCGTCTGCGTGGCGAGAAGGGCATGGTCGATAAGTTGACCGCCGAACTGCTGGACGCGGCCAATGGCCGTGGCGCCGCGATGAAGAAGAAGGAAGACGTTCATCGTATGGCGGAAGCGAATAAGGCGTTTGCGCATTACCGCTGGTAGTTGAAGGCAGGGAATAGGGAGCAGGGAATAGGGAGTAGAAAGCCCGCCTGCTCAGTCGAAGTTTGGATTACCGCGGGCGAGAGTCCGCAGAAAAGATACGAATCGTGGCTCGCACAGTACCTCTCGCAAAATGTCGCAACATCGGGATTATGGCTCACATCGACGCCGGCAAGACGACGACGACCGAGCGCATTCTCTTCTATACGGGCATTACGCACCGTATCGGTGAAGTGCATGAAGGCACGGCCACCATGGACTGGATGGAGCAGGAGCAGGAGCGCGGCATTACGATTACGTCGGCTGCGACCACCTGCACCTGGAACGGCATTCGCATCAACATCATCGATACCCCCGGCCACGTGGATTTTACGGCCGAGGTGGAGCGTTCGCTGCGCGTGCTGGATGGCGCATGCGCTTGCTTCGATTCGGTGCAGGGTGTGCAGCCTCAGTCCGAGACGGTGTGGCGTCAGGCGAACAAGTACAAGGTTCCGCGTATTTGCTTCATCAACAAGATGGACAAGGCCGGCGCGAACTTTGAGTACGCGACTTCGACGATCGTGCAGCGCCTTGGTGCTCGCGCGATTCCGATCCAGATTCCTATCGGCGAAGAGGCGAAGTTTGCCGGCGTCGTGGACCTCGTGGAGATGAAGGGCATTCTGTGGCATGACGAGACCATGGGCGCGAAGTACGACGTGGAAGAAGTTCCCGCCGCCCTGGTTGAGAAGGCTACGAAGATGCGCAATGAGCTGATTGAGGCTGTTGCGGACTCCGACGATGAGGTAATGAACAAGTACCTCGAAGGCGAAGAAATCACCGTTGCCGAGTTGAAGCGCGCAATCCGCAAGGCGACGATCGCGATGAATATCTTCCCGGTGCTCTGCGGTTCGTCGTTCAAGAACAAGGGTGTGCAGACGCTGCTCGACGCAGTGGTTGAGTATCTGCCGAGCCCGCTGGATGTTCCTCCGATCGAAGGAACGGAGCCGGGTGAGCCTGAGGTGAAGCTGGTTCGTCATGCTGACGACACCGAGCCGCTTGCTGCTCTGGGCTTCAAGATCATGACCGACCCGTTTGTCGGCCAGTTGATCTTTATCCGTATCTACTCGGGAATTTTGAAGACGGGCGATTCGGTTCTGAATCCTCGTACGGGTAAGACTGAGCGTATTGGCCGTCTGTTGAAAATGCATGCCAACAAGCGTGAAGAGATTACGGAGATCATGGCGGGCGATATCTGCGCCGCTGTTGGTTTGAAGAATCTCAACACGGGCGACACGATCTGCTCGGACAAAGCTCCGATCCTGCTCGAGTCGATTGACTTTCCCGCGCCGGTTATTGAGGTTGCGGTTGAGCCGAAGACGAAGGTTGACCAGGAAAAGATGGGCATGGCTCTGGCCAAGCTCGCGCAGGAAGATCCTACCTTCAAGGTTCGCACGGACATCACGAACGGCCAGACGATCATCTCCGGTATGGGCGAGCTGCATCTTGAGATCATCGTTGACCGCATGATGCGCGAGTACAAGGTTGAAGCAAACGTCGGCAAGCCGCAGGTGAACTACCGCGAGACGATCCGCGCGAGTGCCGAAGCGGAAGGCAAGTACATTCGCCAGACGGGTGGTTCGGGTAACTACGGTCATGCGAAGATTCGCATCTCGCCGAACGAGCCGGGCAAGGGCTATGAGTTCTCGAACGACACCAAGGGCGGCACGATTCCCAAGGAGTACATCAAGCCGATCGACCAGGGCATCCAGGAAGCACTGCTGGGTGGCATTCTGGCCGGTTACGAGATGGTCGACATCAAGGTGAGCCTGTACGACGGCAGCTATCACGATGTTGACTCGAACGAAATGGCGTTCAAGATCGCCGGTTCGATGGCGTTCAAGGAAGCTGCGCGCAAGGCGAAGCCTGTTCTGCTGGAGCCGGTGATGGCGGTTGAAGTCACCGTTCCCGAGGAGTACATGGGTACGATCATCGGCGATTTGAACTCGCGCCGCGGCCGTATCGAAGGCATGGAGATGGTGGGCGGTGTTCAGGCCATCAAGGCGACTGTGCCGCTGTCGAACATGTTCGGGTATGCGACCTCGATGAGGGGAAGCACGCAGGGACGGGCTAATTTCTCCATGGAGTTCAAGCAGTATGAAGAGGCTCCGCGCTCGGTGAGCGAAGAGATTATCGCGAAGGTGCAGGGAAAAGATAAGTAATAAGGATAGAGAGTAAGGAGTAGAAAGCTCACTGACTTTTTGCTCGAAGGTTTTGTAAGAAAGTAAGCCGCGCACTGGAGCCCGATAAGTTACGGCGTGCGCAAAACGCGGGACAAGATTTTGAACTAAGGCATTACGGAGAAAAGTCATGGCGAAGGAAAAATTTGATCGCAGCAAGCCGCACGTAAACGTTGGGACGATTGGTCATATTGATCACGGCAAGACGACGCTGACGGCTGCTATCACGAAGGTTCTGTCGAAGCACAACCCTCACAACAAGTTCCGCTCGTTCGACACGATCGACAACGCGCCGGAAGAGCGTGAGCGCGGTATTACGATTTCGACCTCGCATGTAGAGTACGAGACGCCGAACCGTCACTATGCGCACGTTGACTGCCCGGGCCACGCCGATTACATCAAGAACATGATCACGGGTGCGGCACAGATGGATGGAGCGATCCTCGTCGTCGCGGCAACCGATGGTCCGATGCCCCAGACCAAGGAGCACGTTCTCCTTGCTCGCCAGGTTGGCGTTCCGTACATCGTTGTTTTCCTGAACAAGTGCGATGCCGTTGAAGATGAAGAGCTGATCGAGCTGGTTGAGATGGAAGTTCGTGAGCTTCTCAGCAAGTATGACTACCCTGGCGACGATACCCCGATCATTCGTGGATCTGCCCTGGGTGCTCTGAACGGCGAAGCGCAGTGGGAAGCGAAGATCGATGAGCTGATGGCAGCTGTCGATAAGTACATCCCGCAGCCTGACCGTCTGGTCGACCTGCCGTTCCTGATGCCGATTGAAGACATCTTCTCGATCTCGGGCCGTGGCACTGTGGTGACGGGTCGTATCGAGCGCGGCAAGGTGAAGGTTGGCGAAGCGGCTGAGATCGTCGGCTTCCGCGACACGCAGAACACCGTGGTTACGGGCGTTGAGATGTTCAAGAAGCAGCTGGACGAAGGTCTTGCCGGCGACAACGCGGGTCTGTTGCTCCGCGGCGTGGCGAAGGAAGACGTGGAGCGCGGCATGGTGTTGGCCAAGCCGGGATCGATCAAGCCGCACACCCAGTTCAAGGGCGAGGTTTACGTCCTGAGCAAGGAAGAAGGCGGCCGTCATACACCGTTCTTCAACGGCTACCGCCCGCAGTTCTACTTCCGGACCACGGACGTTACGGGCTCGGCGAAGCTTCCGGAAGGCACGGAGATGTGCATGCCGGGCGACAACATCCAGCTGGAGATCACACTGCATACGCCGGTCGCGATGGAAAAGGGTCTGCGCTTCGCTATCCGCGAAGGTGGACGCACCGTCGGAGCCGGTACGATCTCCGACATCATCAAGTAAGTCCTGCGCGGACGGCGGGATGCGCTTCGCGCAAAACGCTGGACGCGTGGCACACATGATAACGAGGGCTGCCGGCTGGTAGAGATGTTTATCACCGGCAGCCACTCCTAACCGATCTTTGATCAGCACGTTCCTCTCGCTTGAGTGCGACGAACGTAGAAAGAATTGAAATGGCACAGCAACGTATCCGTATCCGCTTGAAGGCTTATGACTATCGCGTTCTCGATGTTTCTACTTCTGAGATCGTTGAGACGGCAAAGCGCACGGGCGCGCAGGTTGCGGGACCGATTCCTCTCCCGACGATGAAGAACAAGTATTGCGTTCTGCGTTCGCCCCACGTTGATAAGAAGTCGCGTGAAGCTTTCGAGATCCGCACGCACAAGCGTCTGATCGACATTCTCGAGCCGACGCAGCAGACCGTGGACGCGCTGATGAAGCTCGATCTGCCGGCTGGTGTGGACGTAGAGATCAAGACCGTTACGAAGTAAGTTCGTCGCCGCAATAGAAGCAGATCCTCGCTTCGCTCAGGATGACAATTCTCGGGGTATGAGGATGACAATTCTGGGGTAATGGAAACAGAAGTACCTACAGTGCGGGCGCTCAACGCCGGGCATGATGAGGAAAGGGAAGTATGTCAGTATCAGGGATTCTCGGTAAGAAAGTCGGCATGACGCAGATCTTCGACGACCGCGGTGATATTCACCCGGTTACGGTTCTGAAGGTCGGCCCGTGCGTAATTACGCAGGTCAAGACGATGCAGAAGGACGGCTACTCTGCTGCCCAGATCGGCCTCGTAGAGTTTGTGAAGGCTTCGAAGATCAACAAGGCCATGACCGGCCACTTCGCCAAGTCGAATGTTCCTCCGGTTCGCGAGATTCGCGAAGTGCAGGTGGAAGCTGTTGAAGAGGGCCAGGAAGGCATTAAGGCCGGCGATCGTTTGACCGTTGAGATCTTCAACGAGACCAAGTTTGTGGATGTGATTGGCAACAGCAAGGGCCGCGGTTTCGCGGGTGTTATTCGTCGCCACGGTTTCGGCGGCGGACCCAAGTCGCACGGTCACATGTTCCAGGTGCAGGGTTCGATCGGCGCCTCGTCGTTCCCCTCGCGCGTGTTCCCTGGCCAGAGAATGCCAGGCCACATGGGTACCAACCAGGTGACGGTTCGCAATCTTCGTATTCGCGCGATCGACGTTGAGGACAACCTCCTTCTCGTTGAGGGTGCGGTTCCGGGAGCGCGTGATGGATACGTTCTCGTTTCGAAGTCGGTTGCTCCGCCGCGTGAGCGTCGTGGATTTGCCGGTGCCGCTACGAAGGACGCGTTGAAGGCTTCGAAGAAGGCTGCTCCTTCTAAGAAAAAGTAGTAGGGAGTAAGTAGCAGAGAGTAGAGATATTCGTTGCGCGGGGATTAGACCGGGAAACGCAGCGTAACAAAATCAGGGCGACCCGCAACGTTGGGCGCGAGAAGAGAGAAGAAGATGGCAAAGATTCAGGTAGTCAATCTCACGGGAGCTAAGGTCGGCGAGTTCGAACTCGACGATTTGTTCGCCGGAGAAGTGAATGAGGCGTTGCTTTGGGAGGCTGTGAAGCATTATCGCGCAGCGCTTCGCCAGGGTACGCACGCGACCAAAAATCGTAAAGCGGTCAGCGGTGCTGGTAAGAAGCTGTGGAAGCAGAAGGGTACCGGTCGCGCACGCGTCGGTTCCATTCGCACTCCGCTCTGGCGTGGTGGTGGTACGGTCCATGGACCGCAGCCCCGCAGCTATGAGTATGCGTTTCCGCGCAAGAAGCTGCTGGGTGCGTTGCGCTCTGCCATCGCTTCGAAGATCAATGACGGCAAGCTGATCGTCCTTGAGAACTTTGAAGTAGAAGCCGGCAAGACGAAGATCTTCCGCACCGCGCTGAACAAGCTCGATGCCAAGAAGACGACGCTGCTGGTGGAGAGCTCGCAGCAGTTGAGCGAGAAGCTGTACCTGGGTTCGCGCAACCTGCAGGGTGTGGAGTTGGTGCTTTCTTCGGAAGTTCACCCCTACGACCTGTTGAAGTACGAGACCGCAATCTTTTCGAAGGCAGCATTCGAAGCGCTGCAGGACACCTTGAAGAAGGCTGTTTCCAAGCGCTCGCATGCTGAGAAGGAGGCTGCATAATGCCTACCGTTTATAAGGTAATTCGCCGGCCTCTGATCACCGAGAAGGCCCTGACCACCCGCGAAGTCGAAGGCAGCCTGGTATTTGAAGTTGCCGCGAACGCGACCAAGACTGAAGTGAAGCAGGCTGTCGAGCACCTCTTCAACGTGAAGGTTGCGAGCATTCGCACCGCGAGCGTTGTGGGCAAGGAACGGCGCCGTGGCAAGTTTTCGGGTTATCTCCCCGACTGGAAGAAGGCGTATGTACGTCTGAAGGCCGGCGAGAAGGTTCCTGACTTTGCAGCAGAGATCTAAGAACAGAGAGTAGACAGTAAGGGGTAGACAGTAGAGAAGACTTCTACCCCTTACACTGCGCTCCAGACACATAAAAGCACCACGTATCGCGCTGAAAGACGAAACAAGAACTTAGCGCGGCAAAGGAATCAGCACCATGCCGATTAAATCATTCCGTCCGATTACACCGACCCTTCGTTTTGCGACGAAGCTGGTCAACGACGACATCACCACAGACAAGCCGCATAAGCCGCTGCTCAGCGTAAAGCCGCGCACCGGCGGCCGCAACAATATGGGCAAGCTTGTGATCCGCCACCAGGGTGGTGGACACAAGCAGAAGCTTCGCATGATTGACTTCAAGCGCGAGAAGTACGGGATTCCCGGAACTGTCGCGACCGTGGAGTACGATCCAAACCGCAGCTCGCGCATCGCGTTGATCCACTACGCGGACGGCGAGAAGCGCTACATCATTCAGCCGATCGGGCTGAAGGTGGGCATGAAGATCATGAGCGGCCCCGAGGCCGATATCCTGGTCGGCAATGCGCTGCCGCTCAAGAATATCCCGACCGGAACGATCGTGCACAACATCGAGCTTCGTCCTGGTAAGGGCGCGCAGATGGCGCGTTCGGCTGGCGCGCAGGTGAACCTGATCGCGAAGGAAGGCGACTACGCGCTTCTGAAGCTGCCCTCCGGCGAGACCCGCAAGGTACTCGTGGAGTGCATGGCGACCATCGGCCAGGTTGGCAACACGGACCACGAGAATGTCACGATCGGTAAGGCTGGACGCAACCGTTGGAAGGGCATCCGGCCCGCTAACCGCGGCGTGTCTATGAACCCGGTCGATCACCCGCACGGTGGTGGTGAAGGTAAGACCTCTGGCGGACGTCACCCGGTGACGCCGTGGGGTCAGCCGACACGCGGCTACAAGACTCGTAATAACAAGCGCACGGATGTGTTTATTGTGACGCGCCGGAATAAAGGCAAGTAGTAGAGGGTAAGTAGTAAGGAGTAGAAAATACTCCTTCGCGCTCTGCTCTGAGAAGCGCCCGGAAGAGCATTGGTTGAGAGACCGGTGAAGCAAGGGCAAAACCAAGTCGCTGCACTCTTCGGAGCGATTCGTTGTATCGAGTACATAGGAGTAGTTCATGTCACGTTCGACAAAGAAGGGCCCGTTCATCGACGCGCACCTGATGATCAAGATCGATACGCTGAATGCGGCGAACGACAAGAAGGTGATTCGCACCTGGTCGCGTCGCTCGACGATCCACCCGGATATGGTGGGTCACACGATTGCGGTTCATAACGGACGCAAGTTCATCCCGGTTTATTGCACCGAGAACATGGTCGGGCACAAGCTCGGTGAGTTCTCTGCGACCCGCACCTTCAAGGGCCACTCCGCGAAGGCTGCCGACACGGCGAAGGCTAAGTAAAAGATTTCGACGAAGGCAAGGCCTTTCGTCCTGAAGGAATATTGCGATGCAGAAAGCAAAAGCACCAAGCACTCCCGAATTTCGCGCAGAGGCCAAGTTCCAGCGCGGCAGCCCGCAGAAGGCCAAGCTCGTGCTTGACCTGATCAAGGGCATGCGCGTTGAAGCGGCCATCAACCTGATCGCGGTCACCAACAAGCGCTGGTCTCCTATTGTCGAGAAGGTGCTGCGTTCGGCTGTACAGAACGCGGTTTATCTCTCCGACGAGAAGAATCTGGACATCGACGTCGACAACCTTATTGTAAAGACGGCGATTGCCAACGAAGGCCCTCGCATGAAGCGCATCCGCCCTGCTCCCATGGGTCGTGCGTTCCGTTACCAGCGTCGCATTGCGCACATCATCATCACCGTTGCCGAGAAGAAGTCCGCGGCGAAGGTAGAGGCTGCTGCGCCTGAGGCAACGGCTGCACCGGTGAAGAAGACTGCCGGCAAGACGGTTGCGAAGAAGTCGGCTGCGAAGAAGACTGTGAAGAAAGCTGCCAAAAAGACGGCGGCTGCTAAGTAGTAAAGCGAGTTAGCAGGTCAGCGAGGCAAGGAAAAGCGCTGACGTAGTTCTGGTGAGTGAGTTGAGGCTGAGGAGCGATCCTCTCCCGACGAACAAAATCCGTGTAGTCACACCCTCCGGCTCAACCGGCAAGGGTGAGAAAAGAAGGAAGCTATGGGACAGAAAGTCCATCCGTATGGATTCCGACTCGGAATCAATAAACCCTGGAAGTCGCGGTGGTTTACCGAGCGTGGATTTGACAAGTTGCTGGTTGAGGACGTCAAGCTGAAGGCTGAGCTTCGTGAGAAGCTGAAGGCTGCCGGCGTGTCTTCGGTTGAGGTTGAGCGCCCAGGCAACAAGCTGCGTTTGATCATCCGCACTGCGCGTCCGGGCATCATCATCGGCCGCAAGGGTGCCGAGATCGACAAGCTGAAGGCCGACATCCAGAAGCGCACGTCGCGGGAAGTCTTTATCGACATTCTCGAAGTGAACAAGCCGGAGCTTGATGCTCAGCTGGTGAGCGAGAACATCGCCCTGCAGCTGGAGAAGCGTGTTTCGTTCCGTCGTGCGATGCGCAAGTCGGTTGATTCGGCGCTGCGTTTCGGCTGCAAGGGCATCAAGGTCCGCGTTTCGGGCCGCCTAAACGGCAATGAAATCGCGCGGTCGGAGTGGTATCTCCAGGGCCGTCTGCCGCTGCACACGCTGCGTGCGGATATTGATTATGGTTTTTCCGAGGCTCACACGACTTACGGGATCATCGGCGTCAAGACCTGGGTGTATCGCGGCGATATCTACGAGCAGAAGAAGCGCAAGCCAGCCGAGACGGTGGCAGCGACCGGCGCGTTCTAAGTGCAGACAGTAGGGAGTAGACAGTAGGCAAGTAAAACTGCTCTGCTGTTTGCTTCCTGGTTGTTTTCTGTGCGGAATTTGGCGTTTTGCGTTAATTTTGGTACACTAATCAGGTTTGGCCCTGAGTCTGCGCGTGTGCTCTTTGGAGCCCTGGTGCAGAGACCCCGGTCAGCGTCTTCCTCGCCGAGTGAACTATCTCAAAGGCAGGATCTCGCCTCACACATTCGCTTTACGTATTTGCAGAGGAATCACTATGCTTTTGCCCAAGAAAGTTAAGTACCGTAAGCAGCAGCGCGGCCGCATGTGCGGCAAGGCATGGCGCGGCTCCGATATTTCGTTTGGCGACTATGGCCTGAAGGTCATGGAGTGCGGCTACATCACCGACCGCCAGATTGAAGCTTCGCGTATCGCGATGACCCGCTTCATCAAGCGTGGCGGCAAGGTCTGGCTGCGTTTGTTCCCGGACAAGCCCATTACGAAGAAGCCGGCCGAAACCCGTATGGGTAAGGGTAAGGGCGCTCCCGATCATTGGGTTGCCGTCGTTCGCCCGGGCAAGGTGCTCTTCGAGATGGAAGGCGTGCCGATCGAGATTGCCAAAGAGGCGATGCGCCTCGCGGCCCACAAGCTTCCGCTGAAGACGACGTTTGTTGTTCGTCCCGGCATGAAGGTTGAAGTCGCGGCTAAGTAGAGATTTGTAGTGGTCCGGTGAAGCAGATCCTTCGCTTTGCTCAGGATGACAAAACATAAAAATGCAATGCCGTTCAGGCGGTAAGAAAGAAGTCAATTATGGAACTCGACAAGATTCGCGGACTGAGCGACGAGGAGTTGAAGAGCGAAGAGGCGAAAGCCGCTGAGCAGCTCTTCCGCATCAAGTTCGCCAAGAGCCTGGGTAAGGTGGATGGTTTGAAGAACCTCCGCACTCTCAAGCTGGACATCGCACGCATCAAGACCATCGCACGTGAGCGTGAGCTCGCAACAGCTAAGGGAGCAAAGTAATGGCCGAGACTACTGTAGCAACGACGCCGGCCGAGCAGAATGCTCCTCGCCGCAATGAGAAGGTTGGTCAGGTTGTTTCGACCAAGATGCAGAAGACGATCGTGGTTGAGATCGAGATGCGCAAGGCTCACCCAAAGTACAAGCGGGTCATGAAGTCGAACAAGAAGTTTTATGCGCATGACGAGCAGAACTCGGCCCGCGTAGGAGATGTGGTTCGCATTCGCGAATCCCGCCCACTGTCGAAGCTGAAGCGTTGGTCGCTCGAAGAAATTATCCGCCGGTCGTCTTTGTCGGCGTTGCCTGACGAGAAGCCTTCGCGGGCAGAGAACGCCATACAGCGCGCGTAGTTTCCCGCTGGATGTTGGTCTGGAAATTTGCTTTACAAGTTTCAAATGCTGGAGATAGCAACGGTACAAGCCGCCAAGCTCTCAAGCAAGTACCAGGACGAGAGTCCGGTTCAGGAGATTTACCATGGCAGTTCAAATGCGCACCATGCTTGCCGTTGCCGATAACTCCGGCGCACGCAAGCTCCAGGTTATCCTGCCGCTCGGCGGCGGTCTCGGCAAGAAGGCCGGTCTCGGCGACGTGGTTACGGCGGCGGTCAAGGAAGCTTCGCCCGATGGCACCGTGAAGAAGGGCAAGGTCGTCAAGGCGGTCATCGTCCGTACGCACAAGGAGTATCGTCGCCGGGATGGAACGTACATCCGCTTCGACGAGAACGCGGCTGTTGTGATCAACGATGCGAACGAGCCAGTTGGCACGCGTGTATTCGGACCCGTTGCCCGTGAGCTGCGCGATAAGAAGTTTTTGAAGATTGTTTCGCTCGCGCCTGAAGTTATCTAGGCAAGTAGTAGAGGGTAAGGGTTAAGTAGTAGATGAATTTCTCTACTCTTTACGCTCTACTCCTTATTTACTGCATTACCGGATTCCGGCTCCGTATTGCCGAGCCTGCTGTAGCAGGAGATGGAGAGAGTTATGCCACGCAAGTACAAGCCAGCCCTGGTTGGCAACAAGAGCAAGATCAAGATCAAGCGTAACGACAAGGTTCTCGTGATTGCGGGTAAGAGCAAGGGCAAGACCGGACGCGTTCTTCGCGTGATCGTCGATAAGCAGCGCGTGCTGGTTGAAGGCGTGAGCATGATTAAGAAGCATGTGAAGCCGAATCCGCAGCGTAATATTGCGGGTGGCATTCTTGAGCAGGAAGCACCGATCCATATCTCGAACGTGATGCTGGTCGATAGCGAAGGCAACAAGACCCGCGTTGGCTACCACGTTGCAGAAGGCAAGAAGACCCGCATTGCTCGTTCGAACGGCGTTGCGATTGAAGAGAAGAAGGCTAAGTAACAGGTAGTAGATGGTGAGGAGTAAGTAGTAGAGGGTTAGTCAGTTCTACTCCTTGCTACTTATCTCCTACTCCATCAAATTGAGTACCCCACGAAACGGTAAGCTACCCTCGCAAGAGTCGTAACCGGGCCGGAACCGTGGAGAAATGGAAGAAGAGATCATGGCAGCACGGTTGAAAGAGAAGTACAACAGCGAAATCAAGCAGAGCCTGTTGAAGGACCTCGGCCTCGAGAACGTGATGGCAGTGCCAAAGCTCGAGAAGATCGTCATCAACATGGGTCTCGGCGAAGCAACGCAGAACGTCAAGATCATGGATCCGCTGCTTGCGGACCTTGGTTCGATTGCGGGCCAGAAGCCGGTTATCACGAAGGCGAAGAAGTCGATCGCGGCGTTCAAGCTGCGTGAAGGCATGCCCATCGGTGCGATGGTTACTCTGCGCGGTGATGCGATGTACGAGTTCCTGGATCGCCTGATTTCGATTGCGCTGCCTCGTGTGCGCGACTTCCGCGGTGTTTCATCGAAGAGCTTTGACGGCCGCGGCAACTATACGCTGGGTCTGCGCGACCAGTTGATCTTTGCTGAAATCGATTATGCGAAGGTCGACAAGATCAAGGGCATGAATGTCACGATCGTGACGACGTCCAAAGACGACAACGGTGCACGCGAGCTGCTCAAGGGCTTCGGCATGCCGTTCCGTCAGGGTGCGTAAGAGCAGGGATTAGTGAACAGGGATTAGGGATTAGGAAGAAAAGAGAGATATATGGCTACTACTGCAAAGCGCGTCAAAGATGCACGAGTTCCGAAGTTCAAGTCCCGCCAGCACAACCGCTGCCAGCTTTGCGGTCGTCCTCGCGCGTTCCTGCGCAAGTTCGGCGTCTGCCGTCTGTGCTTCCGTGGCCTAGCGCTCAAGGGCGAGATCCCGGGTGTTGTGAAGTCCAGCTGGTAAGTCTACGGGCCTGGGCTAAAGCCCAGGTGCGTGGAGCGGACGAGACAGTGGGCTAAAGCCCACTTCTAATCCGGAATGACATCGCGGATGAGTTGTGACGCAAGGTCTCTCCTTATCCGGCAAACAAGAACGGCGTGACACGCTGAAAAGCGCACCGCCACAACCATTCCCGCAGGTTCTCCTGAAATCAGGAGCGAACGGGGGATGAAAGGAAAACGATGAACCTCACCGATCCAGTTGCAGACTTTTTGACACGCATCCGCAACGCTCACCGCGCCAAGCACCAGAAGCTCGACGCACCGGCTTCCAAGCTGAAGACCGAGATTGCCCGCATCCTCAAGGAAGAGGGCTATATCGCGAACTACAAGCCGGCGGAAGAAGACGGCATGAAGGTGTTGCGCGTGTACCTGAAGTACGGCCCGAACAACGAGCCGGTTATCCGCGACCTGAAGCGCATTTCGCGTCCCGGCTGCCGTGTGTATCTCGGCAAGGACGAGATCAAGCGCGTGCAGGGCGGCCTCGGCATTTCGATCATGACCACTCCCAAGGGTGTGATGACCGGTCGCCAGGCGCGTCGTGAAGGCGTTGGCGGAGAGATTCTCGCTGAAGTTTGGTAAGCAGCAGACACTAGAGATTAGACAGAAGACAGTAAGGGCGGTTTACCCGCCGGCTGCAGTGGAACTCGAATGGATCGAGGGACTCGCAAGCCAACAAGGATTGAAACATGTCACGTATCGGCAAGAAGCCCATCACGATTCCCAAAGGTGTGAAGTACACCGTTGTGAGCAACATCTGCACCGTAGAAGGCCCCAAGGGCAAGACGACCGCGCTCATTCCGGAAGGCATTACGCTTTCGGAGAAGGACGGCGTTCTTACGCTCGAGCGTCCTGATGACAAGCACTCGGCTGTTCATGGCCTGGCGCGCGCGCTGGTGTTCAATGCGGTTGAAGGCGTCACCAACGGCTGGAAGAAAGAGTTGGATGTTGTCGGCATCGGTTACCGTGTGGAGCTGAAGGGCAAGGACATGGTTGTGTTCACGCTTGGCTACTCGCACCCGATTGAGTTCCCGCTGCCTACCGGCATCACGGTGGAGGTCGACCCGAAGCAGACGCATGTGACTGTTTCCGGCATCGATCGCCAGAAGGTCGGCCAGATTGCCGCGGACATGCGTTCGCTGCGCAAGCCCGACCCGTACAAGAACAAGGGTGTACGTTACTCCGACGAGAAGCTCAAGAAGAAGGTCGGCAAGACGGGCGCCAAGTAATTCAGTAGACGGCCGGCAGGGCTTCCTGCTGGTCGTCCGCTGTTCCCTTTCGTTTTTAGATTCATCAACCGAACGTCGTCAGAGGCTGACGACGCTGTTAGGAAGGCAAAATATTATGATCAACATTCCCCAACGCAATAACATTCGTCAGCGCGTCCACGACCGCATTCGCGCGAAGATGTCCGGCACTGCCGAGCGTCCGCGTTTGAATGTATACCGCTCGCTCAACCACATCTACACGCAGCTGATCGACGATGCGAACGGCGTTACGATCGCTTCGGCTTCGACGATGTCTCCCAAAGGCACGGAGCGCAAGGCCGGCGGCAACGTTGAGGCTGCCAAGGAAGTCGGCAAGCTGATCGCCGAGCGCGCGCAAGAGAAGGGTGTGAAGAAGGTTGTGTTCGATCGCGGCGGCTACCTGTATCACGGTCGTATCAAGGCGTTGGCAGATGCTGCCCGCGAAGCAGGACTCGAGTTCTAGTTGTAACCAATAGCAGCCACTAAGGACTGCACCTCCGGACCGGTGTGCCGGGGAGAATATAAAGAGGAAATACCATGGCAATGAAGAAGAGACTCGATGGAAACCGCATGAACCTGAAGGACGAGGTTGTTTCGATCAACCGCGTGACCAAGGTCGTCAAGGGCGGTAAGAATATGTCGTTCGCGGCGCTCGTCATTGTTGGCGATGCTGCTGAAGGCGTCGTCGGCTACGGTTCCGGTAAGGCGAAGGAAGTGCCCCAGGCTATCCGCAAGGGTATCGAAGCCGCGAAGAAGAACCTGATCAAGGTCAATATGACTGGCTATACGATTCCGCACGTTGCCCTTGGCCACTATGGCGCGGGCGAAGTGCTGTTGAAGCCGGCTCCTGAAGGTACGGGTATTATCGCCGGCAAGACGGTTCGCGCCGTCATGACCGCTGCCGGTGTGCAGAACGTGCTGACCAAGAGCCTCGGCTCTGCGAACCCGCACAACGTGATCAAGGCGACGTTTGATGCCCTGACGCAGCTGCGCGACAAGGCTGAGGTTGCTGCTTTGCGCGGCAAGTCGGTCGACGAACTTTAGTAAGAACAGGGAATAGGGAGCAGGGAATAGGGAATATTTCCTTCCTCTGCTCTTGTTTCTCGTAACGGAGAAGAACAATGGCATCCGAAAAGACGATCAAGCTCCAGTACTTCCGTTCTATGATCTGCACGCCCGTCAAGCACAAGCTCGTTATCAAGGGCCTTGGTTTTACGCGTTTGAACCAGATCGTTGTGCGCGAGGACTCCCCGTCGATCCGCGGCATGGTGAAGAAAGTTCCTCACCTCGTCCGCTTTGTCGACTAGCCTTCACCCCGCTTCCAATTTCGGAAGCCACCACATGCGAGTCGTTTGCCCCTCGAGGCAAATGGCGTTAGCGAGGAAATTATGGCACTGAATCTCAGCAATCTGAAGGCGCCCAAGAAGGCGAATGAGAACAAGAAGCGCGTCGGCCGCGGTATGGGTTCGGGCATGGGTAAGACTTCGACTCGCGGCCACAAGGGCCAGGGATCGCGTTCGGGCTCCAGCTTGATGCGCGGCTTCGAAGGCGGCCAGATGCCGCTGCATCGCCGGCTTCCGAAGCGCGGCTTTACGAATATCTTCCGCGTCGAGTACGCGGTGCTTGGGCTCGGCGACATCGCAGCGTTCAACGAGACCGAGCTGACGCTTGAGAAATTGCTTGCGCTGGGTGTGACGAAGAAGCGCAACGGTTTGGTGAAGGTGCTGGCGAACGGCGAGATCAAGACTGCCGTTACCGTACATGCGCACAAGTTTTCGAAGGCAGCGCAGAAGGCGATTGAAGATGCCGGCGGCAAGGCCATCGTTATCGGGACGGCCGCAGGCGCTATCGGCGCGACTGAAGAAGCTCCTGCAGCATAGATATCAGGCCGGAGCAGATTGCTCCGGCCGCGCTGTATTCCGCCGCGGGTTCCGCGTAGAATCAAACCAAGAATCCTGCTGAAGGCACACTTTACCGATGCTCGAGAAATTCCTCAACATCTTCCGCATTAAAGACTTGCGTACCCGCATTGCGTTCACGCTTGGGCTGCTGGCGGTCTATCGCCTTGGCGCACATATCCCTACCCCTGGCATCAACGCCGACTTGCTGGCACAGTTCTTCAATCAGAACTCCGGCGGTGCGCTTGGGCTGCTGGATCTGTTCAACGGCGGCAACCTGCGCAAGTTGACGATCTTTGCGCTCGGTATCATGCCCTACATTACGGCGTCGATCATCTTCCAACTGCTAACGGTGATTTATGAGCCGCTGGCGAAGCTGCAGAAGGAAGGCGAACTTGGCCGTCGCAAGATCACTCAGTGGACGCGCTATGTCACGGTGTTGCTGGCGATCGTGCAAAGCTTCTTCATCGGTCTTACCCTCACGAATACTGCGACCGGCCAGTCGATGGTCACCATCAGCAAGGGAGCGTTCCTTCCCCTCTGCGTGATTACGCTGACCTGTGGCACGGCCTTTATCATGTGGCTGGGTGAGCAGATTACAGAGCGCGGTATCGGCAATGGTATGTCGCTGCTCATCTTCACTGGTATTGTTGTGGGCTTGCCGCGTGGCATCCAGGACCTTTACCAGAAGGCAGCGACCAACGCCTGGGGCGGTTTTACTCCTGTTGCGATTGTGCTGCTGATCGGCATGATGGTTGCAGTGGTTGCGTTCATCATCTTTGTGGAACGCTCTGAGCGCCGCATTCCGATTCAGTCAGCGAAGCGTATGGTGGGCCGCAGCATTTCGCAGTCGGATAATAGCTTCCTTCCGTTGAAGGTGAACTCTGGCGGTGTGATGCCGGTGATCTTCGCGGCTTCGATTCTTTCTGCGCCGCTGCTGCTGGCCAATGTGAGCTTGTTCAACTCCGGTCCGCTTCGCGACAACAAATATATCGGACCTGTCTTCCGTGCGCTGGCGCCGGCAGAGCCTTGGTATGTGGTGCTTTATATCGCCGCTATCATCTTTTTTGCTTACTTCTATATCTCGATCATCTTCCGTCCGGACGATATTGCCGACAACATGCGTAAGTATGGGAGCTTCATTCCTGGCATTCGTCCCGGCAAGCGTACTTCTGATTTCATCAACGACGTGTTGACCCGCATTACGCTCGTCGGCGCCATCTACCTGGTTGCGATCTCGATTATCCCGATGCTGTTGATAGGCGGTATTCGCTTCAACCACATCATTTTGATCGGCCACTTCTTCGATGCCATGCCATCGTGGGTCACCAATGGTCTCGGTCTCAACTTCTACTTCGGTGGCACGTCGCTGCTGATCGTGGTCGGTGTGGCGATGGATACGGTGCAACAGGTCGAATCGCAGCTGATTATGCGTCACTACGAAGGCTTCGCACCAAAGTCGGGCCGGATTCGCGGTCGCAAGAGCTGGTAAAGTTTTCGTTTTCTGAATTCGGTGCCCACGTCCGAACCCGGGCGTGGGCACTTGCTTGAACGCTTTGTAACCGATGTACGTCTGATAGAAATCTATGTCCAAACCCCTGCCCAACGCGAGCGACTTTCTTCCCGGCCCAGTACTTCTGCTCGGTGCGCCCGGCGTGGGCAAAGGTACGCAGGCCAAGCGGCTGATGGATGAGTTCAGCATTCCGCAAATTTCTACCGGAGATCTGCTGCGCGAGCATCGCAAGAATCACACGCCGCTTGGGATGCTTGCGGATGAGCTCATGAGCAAAGGGCAGCTCGTGCCGGATGATCTTGTGAACCAGATGGTTGCTGAACGGTTCAAGCAGCCTGATACTGAGCACGGATACATCCTCGACGGATTCCCGCGCACGTTAAACCAGGCAGAATGGCTCGATCAACAACTCGTGGCGTATATGCTTCCGGTGGTCGCGGTGAACATCGTTGTCGGCGAGCGCGAATTGTTGGAGCGCATCACGGGCCGTCTTAGCTGCCCGGTTTGCGGCACCATCTACAACATCTACTCGAAGCCGCCGAAGAACGATCGTCTCTGCGATCTCGAGGGTAATCCCCTGGAACAGCGTGCTGACGATACTGAAGCCGTTTTCCATGAGCGCATGAAGACGTTCCAGATCAAGACCGCTGAGGTCATCGAGTACTACCGGACCCACGGCGCCCGTTTTGCTGAAGTCGATGGCAACCAGCCAGAAGACCAGGTTACACACAGCATACGGGTCGCTCTCTTGAAGCTTCGGCATCATCCGGAGGCGCAGTAAGGGTTCCGTTATGGCTATCATGCTCAAGTCCGCCGCCGAAATAGAGAAGATGCGTGTCTCCGGCATTGCGTTACGCAAGGTACACGATGCCGTGAAGGCAGCTGTGCGTGTCGGTGCAACCACGATGGACCTTGAGCATGCAGCGGTGACAAAGATTGAAGAGCTTGGTGCGATCCCTGCCTTCAAGGGCTATCACGGCTACCCGGCGGTGCTTTGCACGTCGGTGAACAACGAGGTTATCCATGGCATTCCGCATGATCGCGGCGCGCTGCGTGAAGGCGATATCGTTTCGGTGGACTGCGGTGTGATCGTGGACGGTTATTATTCGGATTGCGCGGTGACGTACCCCGTGGGCAAGTTGAGTCCGGCTGTGGCGAAGTTGTTGAAGGTGACTGAGGCCTCGCTCTACGCGGCGATTGATAAAGCTGTTGTGGGTGGACGACTGTTCGATATCTCGAATGCTGTGCAGACGATGTGCGAGGCCGAAGGTTATGGTGTCGTGCGCGAGTTCGTTGGCCACGGCATTGGCAAGAGCATGCATGAAGATCCGCAGGTGCCGAACTTTGGCGATGCGGGTAAGGGCCCGAGACTGAAGGCCGGCATGGTGCTCGCGATTGAGCCGATGATCAATGCCGGTTCGCCCGAGGTGAAAGTGCTGGAGGACGGATGGACCGCTATTACGGTCGACGGTAGCTTTAGCGCGCACTTCGAGCACACGGTGGCGATCACCAAAGATGGTCCCGTCATTCTTACGCGATAGCGCTTGCGCGAGGTGAAGATGGAGATTCGAGACGCTGTTGAAGCTGATCTGGAACGCATCACCGAGATTTACAACGAAGTTCTGACGACCTCAACCGCTATTTTCAACGACCGACCTGCGACGCTTGAAGAAAGAGTCAGCTGGTGGAAAGGCCGTGTGGAACAGGGCTATCCCGTGCTGGTTGCGGTAGAGGATGGAACTGTTCTTGGTTTTGCTACGTTTGGGGACTTTCGGAGCTGGCCGGGGTATCGCTTCACGGTGGAAGGCACGATTCACATCCACTCGACGGCACGGCGTAAGGGTGTGGGGGCCGGTCTGCTACGTGCGTTGCTGGAGCGGGCCAGGGTTGCGGGAAAACATGTGATGATTGCGGGTGTCGACGCGTTGAATACAGCCTCCTTGAATTTTCTGGAAGGCCACGGCTTCGAACGCGCGGGACACCTGCATGAAGTGGGTTATAAGTTCGACCGATTTCTTGATTTAATCTTTCTCGAGTATCGGCTTACGCGCTGAGGTGCTCCTTGAGGAATGCCCCGATCTCGTCGAACTCCGCTTCGGTGAGCCGGAATGTTGCGGCTGGGAGGACTTCTTCAACCTGCTTGGCACTGCGTCCGCCGACGATGGCAGCAGTGATTGCGGGGTGATGAAGCGTCCACGCAGTGGCCACGACACCGGCGATGACTCCGTGCCGCTTGCCGATCTTCTTGAGAAGCTCAGCCAGTTCAAGGTTGCGGGAGAGTAAAGGCTCCTGGTACTGCTTTGCTTTCTTGCGGAAGTCGTTATCCGGCATGGCCGCAACGCGCTCTTTGCTCATCGAGCCGGTGAGCATGCCGGAGTGCATGGGCGCGTAGTTGATCACGCCGATGCCGTGCTTCTGGCAGAAGGGAAGAATTTCGGGTTCGATGGAGCGGTTGATCATCGAGTAGGGCGGCTGCAGGGAAGTGATTGGCGCAATCTTCAAAGCGCGTTCCATCTGCGAGACACTGAAGTTGGAGGCGCCAATCCAGCGCACCTTTCCTTCGCGTTGCAGGTCGGCCATCGTGCCCCAGCCTTCCTCGAGCTCTTCATCCGGTACAGGCCAGTGGACTTGGTAGAGGTTGATCGCGTCGATGCCGAGGCGATGTAGGCTGCCTTCGACTTCCTGGCGGATTTTTTTGAGGGTCTGCACGATCTTGCGATCTTCGCCCCAGGTCATCGCACTCTTGGTGAAGACGTATGGCTTGCTGCTGCTGGTTTTTAGTGCCTTGCCGACGATCTCTTCCGAATGTCCGAGGCCGTAGACGGCGGCTGTATCGATCCAGTTGATGCCGGCATCGAGAGCCGCATGAATGGCCTCGATCGAATCCTGATCGTCCTGTGGTCCCCAGGCGTACTGCCAGTCGCCGCCGCCGATCGCCCAGGCACCGAAGCCGATGGAAGTGAGTTCCATATCTGAGTTGCCGAGTTGCTTAGTAGTGCCGAGTGTCACGTTGCTCATATTGCGTTAGATGTTTTCCTTCTCTTTACAGTTTCAGCTAGAGGCGACAGATCAGCAGTTCGCGCTCGTAGATCATTTCGGGGGGTAGATGATCGTGCAACATGAGCAATAGTTCTTCGTGGCTCATGACTTCCTGCCGCCATGCAGCGCGATCCACCTTCTGCAATTCGTCGAACTTCGTGCGTGGCATATCGAGGCCGGTCCAGTTCATGTCCTCGTAATGCGGTGTCCAGCCGATAGGAGTCTCCTTGCCCTGCGCGCGGCCTCGCACGCGGTCGACGACCCACTTCAGCACGCGCATGTTTTCGCTGAAGCCGGGCCAAAGGAACTTGCCATTCTCGTCTTTGCGAAACCAGTTCACATGGAAGACACGCGGCGTTGTCGTCAGCTCGCGTTGCATGCGGAGCCAATGACGGAAGTAGTCGCCCATGTGATATCCGCAGAATGGAAGCATTGCCATCGGGTCACGGCGTACCTTGCCGAGCGCTCCGCCTGCGGCGGCGGTTGTTTCCGAACCCATGGTGGCGCCAACGTAGACGCCGCTCGACCAGTTGAAGGCCTGGAAGACTAAAGGCATTGTCGTCGCGCGCCGGCCGCCAAAGAGGAAGGCGGAGATAGGGACGCCATCGGGTGACTCCCATGCGGCGAGATCAATGGATGGGCATTGCACAGCGGGTGCAGTGAAGCGGCCGTTGGGGTGTGCAGCAGGCTTGCCGGTGGCGGCGGCGATCTCCGGTGTCCAGCGCTCGCCGCGCCAGTCCAGGCACTCTGCGGGCGGCTCGTCGGTCATGCCTTCCCACCAGACACCGCCCTCGGGTGTGAGGGCTACGTTGGTGAAGATGGTGTTCTTCGCGAGCGTCGCCATCGCATTGGGGTTGGTCTTGGCGCTTGTGCCGGGAGCCACGCCAAAGAAGCCGGCCTCGGGGTTGATGGCGCGGAGTTGGCCGGTCGCATCCGGCTTGATCCAGGCAATGTCATCGCCGACGGTCCACACACGCCAGCCGTCAAAGCCTTCGGGTGGAATCATCATCGCGAAGTTTGTTTTGCCGCAGGCGGAAGGAAACGCCGCGGCCACGTAGGTCTTTTCGCCTTGCGGCGATTCAACGCCAAGGATGAGCATATGCTCGGCCATCCAGCCTTCATCGCGGGCGATGTTGGAGGCAATGCGGAGGGCGAAGCACTTTTTGCCGAGTAGCGCATTGCCGCCGTAGCCTGAGCCGTAGCTCCATATTTCGCGCGTCTCCGGAAAATGCACGATGTACTTGGTATCGTTCTGCGGCCAGGGAACGTCCTGTTGTCCAGGCGCAAGCGGTGCGCCCACTGAGTGCATGCAGGGGACGACGCGCTTGAGGTCCTTGTCGATTTCGGCGAATACTGGTGCGCCGATCCGCGCCATGATGCGCATGTTCACTACGGCGTAAGCGGAGTCGGTGAGCTGGACGCCGATTTGGGACATCGGCGAACCGATGGGACCCATTGAGTATGGCAGGACGTACATGGTGCGTCCGCGCATTGATCCCTTGAACAGGGCCTTGAGTTTTTTTCGCATGACAAATGGATCTTCCCAGTTGTTTGTGGGGCCAGCGTTGTCTTTGGAAAGCGAACAAATGAAGGTGCGGTCTTCCACTCTCGCAACATCATTCGGGGAGGAGCGTGCGTAGTAGCAGCCGGGCCAAAGCGTTTCGTTCAGCTTCGTAAAAGTGCCCGCATCCACCAGTTGCTGGCATAGGTACTGATTTTCGGCATCGGAGCCGTCGATCCAGTGAATAGCGGCTGGCTGTGTCAGTTCGGACATCTTCTCTACCCAGCGGATCAGGTGCTTGTTGGTCGTCAGAACCCGGGTTGAGGTGGGTTCCGCTCCTGCGATCTTCGTTGCCGATGCCATGCTGCGCCTCCAGATCGACGGCGCAGCTCTTTGGAACGCCGCCTCGACCTTCCCATAATGCTAGTCCTCTGCGGTGAGAGCGCGGCCAGAAAAGGAGCAAAAATCGGCCGTTTAGGGCGGTTATCGCATTTTCAAACGTCCATCACTGTTTGTTTCTCTGAGGTTTATTTGGGAATCGTAAACTCCATCCGAACTGCTGGGTTGTCCAAACGAGACCGATGGAGGTCGGGCAGCATCGTATCTTTTGTAGCTACCACTCAAGGAGGACTTTCGATGGCAGTGCCGAGCACAGGCAAGAGGCCCAGGGTTGTCGTGGTTGGGGCAGGCTTTGGTGGAATCCACGCCGCGATGGGTCTCGCGAAGCTGCCGGTGGATGTGACTGTTGTGGACAAGAAGAATCATCACACCTTTCAACCGCTGCTCTATCAGGTGGCGCTTGCGGTGCTGTCCCCGGGCGATATCGCTCAACCCATTCGCAGCATGCTGCGCAATGATGAGAACACGGAAGTCATCATGGACGAGGTTGTCGCGTTCGATACGGTCGCTCATCGTGTAGACCTGAAAAGCGGCGCGGAGTTGATGTACGACTTCCTGATCGTTGCCACGGGTTCAACGCACAGCTACTTCGGCAAAGAGGAATGGGCCAAGATAGCGCCGGGATTGAAGACGCTTGAAGATGCAACCGAGATCCGTCGCCGCGTGCTGCTGGCGTTCGAACTGGCTGAGCGGCAGAAGCTTGAGACCGGAACGCACCCTCCGTTGAACTTTGTGATCGTAGGCGGCGGACCGACCGGCGTTGAGTTGGCAGGCGCTATCTCCGACATTGCGAAGCTTTATATGACGCGCGACTTCCGGCATATCGACCCTGGTTCCGCGCAGGTCCTCATTCTTGAAGGTTCGCCGCACATCCTTGGCATGTATCCGCCCGATCTGCAGTTGAAGGCCGTGGAGCAGCTCAATGCGCTTGGCGTAACGACGCGCACCAATGCGCATGTGAGCGACATCCAACCTGGCTATGTGATGGTGGGGGAGGAGCGCATCGAAAGTGTCTGCACTCTTTGGGCTGCGGGCGTTCAGGCATCACCGCTTGGGAAGATGCTGGGAGTGGAGACGGATAGGCGTGGCAGCGTGCTGGTCGACGATCATCTACATCCAACGGGACATCCTGAGATTTTCGTTCTTGGCGATCTGGCGCACTTTGAGCAGGATGGCAAGCAAGTTCCTGGCGTTGCGCAGCCTGCCATGCAGATGGGAGATTATGCGGCCAAACGAATTGGTCTGTTGCTCGAAGGCAAAGGCGATAAGCAGAAGCCGTTCCGGTACTTCGACAAGGGCGACATGGCGACGATCGGTCGTAAGGCCGCTGTGGCGCGAATCGCCTGGCCTTTCCATGCGCATTGGAGCGGCTTTATGGCGTGGCTCACCTGGCTGGTGGTCCACATCTTCTTCCTGATCGGCTTTCGCAATCGCTGGGGAGTGTTTCGCCAATGGGCTTACACCTATCTGCGCTTTCAGGATGGCGTTCGCTTGATTGTCGGTTCGCAGGATCTGCCGGGGTGGGGACAGCTTGCGCCGAATGACGCTCCTGAACGGAATTCGCCGGAAAGTCCGCTTAAGGAAGAGGTCGCGCCCTAGCCTAGACCTCATCAGGTGTTCGCGGCACAAGCAAGGGCTGTTACTCCGCGGGCGTCCCTTGAGCCGGCTCATGCTCCACAAAGTTCACGGCATAGAGCAATTGCGGGCGCTTGCTATCGACTGCGTTGTGCGTATTGCGGGCGGCGGCTGCGTAGTACAGGGCCTCTGCCTTCTTATCGCCGGCAGCTTCAGCGGCTTGTCCCGCGCTCAACAAGCCATTGAGACGATTGGGGCTAAGCGTTAGCGCGACTTTGTACTCCGCCAGCGCATCTTTCGGACGATGCAGCGCCATCAACAGATCGCCGAGCATCTCGCGTGCGGGAATATCAACCTCGTTCTGGCCGAGCTTGTCCTGCTGATCGGCGGCTTTGCGGAGCAGATCAATGGCCTCGTCCGGCTTGTCTTCCGCATAAGCTGCCCATCCCGCAATCTCATTGCGGCCGACCATCGAACCCGGTACGCGATACGCCTGGGGTCCGTTGCGGAGCTTGTCGATCTCCGCGTCGATGACAGCAAGAGACATCTTAGCTACCTTTGCATTGTGCAGATGTCCGGCGGCGATCCCGTTGGCCCAGGTGATGTCGACCGTTGCGCTGTGTGGAGATTTGGCTTCCGGCTTCAACTTTTCCGCCGCTTTCCAGTCATGCATCTCGAGTAGATAGATTGCGTTCATCTCATTCGCAAACCATGGCCCAGAGCCTTTCATATCGTCCATGCCAGGCATCGAATCCACATGCTGGCCAATGGCCTGCATCTTCGAGGTGAGAGTCCGCGCCTTCTCGTCCTCGCCCACCTGCAGGTAGGCATAGATCAGGAACTCATCCGCATGCATCTGGTGCGCGACGCCAGGCTGCCCGGTAGCTTCTGCCCTTTCCGAGGCCGCAACTGAGGCCAGGTTCGATTGGATGTCCTCTGGCCACATGCCTAGCCTGGCGAAGATGTGGCCGGGCATGTGCAGCGCGTGCGGAGATGAAGGCGCAATTGCTGCGTACACCTTCGCTGCTTCTAGCCCCTGCGCCGCCAGCGACGGCGTGTCGCACGTATGAATGATGTAGTGCGCGAGTCCTGGATGGTGGGGGTTCTGTTGGAACAGCGGCACCAGCACTGCGAGTGCTGTGCGTTCTTTGTTCAGTGACGTATCGTCAGGCGCTTCGCTGGCAAGCACGGCAAGCGCGTAGAACGCAGCGCCCTGAATGTCGTCCGGATAAGCGGCGTGGAGAGCTTTCATGGAGGCAGCGTATTGGTCAGCAGCGGTCTGAAAGTCTTTAGGGACTTCGGTGAAGAAACCGTTGAGAGCGTCGATGTAGGCGTGCTCGCGTGGCGTGACCCTTGTGGATCCGGCCAGCGCTTCGGCTTTTGCCGTCTCCTCGGCACCGGTCTTCATCGCTGCAGCATCTGGCCGTCCCCATAGTTCGTGAAACTGGCTCATGGCGACGCCCCAGTGGGCCATGGCGCAGTTGGGGTCCGAAGCGGTGAGGCTACGGAACTGGCGCTCTGCCTCTACGTAGCCGAACGAGTGCAATAGCGCGATACCCCGTTCAAACTGTCCCTGGGTCTTCGCCGCGCAGGAAACAGGGAAATGCACCTGGCCGAGTTTTTCCAGGTCGGCAGGAGCGTCGTCATGGTGGTGATGCTCCATGCCGGGCATCCCAGGCATATTCTGCGCGATGAGGACACATGGTGAAGCCGCGAGCGCGGCAACGAGAGCAAGCTGCAAAAGTCTATTCGGAAGCATGGTGGAAGGGTAGTTCTATGTCGGCCGAACGACAAGTCTGAAGTAAAAGAATTGCTACAGCCAACGTAATTTCGTCGCCTCGCTTCTCATGAATGACGCTTCATTTGCGGGCCGCGCGCTACGCGCCGGGGACGCCTAGCAGGAAGCGTCCAATGGAGATTCATCATGGCACTCAAGGAAGTTCTCATCGACGAACTGCGCGATCTGTATAGCGCCGAAAACCAGCTCGTGAAGGCGCTCCCCAAGCTGGCAAAGGGAGCAAAAGACCAGACCCTCAAGACACTGTTCGCGGATCATCTGGAAGAAACCAAAGGCCAGGTTGAGCGGCTGAAGCAGGTGTTCCAAAGCCTCGATGAAAAGCCCACCGGCCAGCATTGCAATGGCATGGAAGGCGTGATCGAAGAACGCGCGGATGCTCTCGAGAAGGATGAAGAAGGTCCGTCCTTCGACTCCGGCATCGTCGGCGCTGCGCTGCGCACGGAGCACTACGAAATCGCCGGCTATGAAGCCTCCATCGCGATGGCGAAGACACTCGGACTCAATGATGTTGTGTCGCTACTCACCGAAAATCTCAACGAAGAGTTGACGGCGGCGAAGAAGATCACCGCTGCTGCACAACCCATCCTGAAGGCGGCCGCAAGCCAGCCTGAAGAAGCTGAGAAGAAGCCGAAGACGGGCAAGGAGAAGTATTCAGAGAAGAAGAGCAAGGAAGACGAAAAGAAGGCCGCTCCGGATCTCAAGAAGCACGCCGCATAAATAAACTTTTCACCAATAACAAACGGCCCACTTATGAGTGGGCCGTTTGTTATTGGTGCATGGATCGAAGCCTACGGAATGTGGAACACAAACCCCGTACTGAAGTTGAGTAGCTTGGCCGCGGGAATAACCGTCGGGCCGGAGTAAAGATAGCTGCTGATCGTCGTTACGGAGCCATACCCAATTTCAACGACGCGCCAGTCCACATGCTTGTTCAGCGGCTTGTCGACACCACCGAAGATTGCGTACTCGACCTTCGCGGTGTGAATCGGGCTCAACGGCGAAGTGGTGCGCCCTTCCCCAAACGACGCCTGGACATAGGGCTTATAAGCGCTTCTGCTCAAATTGAAAGAGATGTGTGGTCCAAAAAGCAAGCTGTTCAGCGAAGCGTTGTTGCCATGCTCGATCTCATCCCGGAGGTCCAGGTTCACATCGAACTTAGCCGCGTGGTAGACCTCGTAGAAGCCGCCAATCACAACGCCGCCGAAGATTTGCGACTTTTGACCCGAACCGAGAAAAGCGAAGTTCCCCGTATCGGCTACGGAGTTGCTGACCCGTGAAACGATGGGGTTGAAGTACAAGCCACCCTGGGCTTGGGCGCCGATTGTAATAAGAACCAGAGTCAGGGCTGGAACGAGAAACCGCAATTTCATGTAAGACAAACCTCAAACCTTTTTGCTGGTGCGCGCCGCCCGAAAGCAGCCACAGCTATGAGTCTATTTCTATTAAGGCCGCAAAGCCCTAACGCGGCTTCAAAAAGTTGGCGGCAGCCCTTGGGCTGCCGCCTGTCTTTGGCGTGGTCACTGCGCTAAACGCCAACTGTCTCGCGCACCTTTACGGGTGTCAGCCAGTTGCAGTGGTCGGGTGCGTTTCCGTTGACGATATCAAAGAACGCCTTATGCAACGCACTCGTAATCGGTCCCATCTTGCCATCGGCCACCAGGATGCGGTCTACCGAACGAAGGTGCGTTACCTCAGCAGCCGTGCCGGTGAAGAACGCTTCATCGCAGATGTAGAGCAGCTCGCGCGGCAGGGCCTGCTCGACGACTGGGATACCCATTTGGCGAGCGAGCACCAGGATCGAGTCGCGGGTGATCCCGTTGAGCACCGAGTTGGCCAGCGGCGTCGTGTAGAGCGTGCCACCGCGAACGATGAACAGGTTCTCGCCGGAGCCTTCGGAGAGATAGCCGTTGACGTCCAGCGCAATGCCTTCCGAGTAGCCGTTGACTTCGGCTTCCATGCGGATAAGCTGCGAGTTCATGTAGTTGGCGCCGGCCTTCGCGAGCGAAGGCATGGTGTTGGGAGCGAGGCGGTTCCAGCTGGAGATGCAAACGTCCGCGCCGGCATCGCCAGGAACGTACTTGCCCCAGGGGAAGTTCGCCACGTAAACCTCAACCGGCGACTTTAGCGGGTTCACGCCGATCTCGCCATAACCGCGGAACGCAATCGGTCGCACATAGCAGGGCGTCACGCCATTGGCTTCGACCACATCCACGACGGCATCCATCAGCTGCTCCACAGTGTACGGTAGCGGCATGCGGTAAATCTTTGCAGAGTCGATAAGTCGCTGCATGTGCTCCGGCAGGCGGAAGATTCCAGCGCCACCAGGCTGCGTGTAACAGCGAATGCCTTCAAATACGGACGAGCCGTAATGAATCACATGACTCATCACATGGATATTCGCCTTTTCCCATGGGATGAGCTGGCCGTTGTGCCAGATATTGTTTGTAGTCTCGATCGGCATAGCGTTCTCCTACCTAAGTCTCAAATTATACGGATATATGCCGTAAAACGCCGTTGATCTGCTCCTAATCTGGGCATGAAACAATCTAACTGTCATGCTCGATCCTCACGCAGTTTCGCTAACCACGCTTGAGGGGTCAGCCTATGTTCGATTTTCGTTGCTTGCGCTCAGCTCGATCTTCTTCCTGGTCGATCCTTTTGCCGCCCTGCCTACCTTTCTGGCCGTCACCGCCGGGCAGTCCCCGGCCAAGCGCGTCCGTACGGCCCGCAAGGCGTCGCTGACGGCCTTCGTGATCCTCACTTCGTTCGCGATCGCCGGCACCTATATCTTTCGCATCTTCGGTATCACGCTGCCCGCGTTTGAGATCTCCGGCGGGATCATCCTGCTGCTCATTGGGCTGGACATGCTCGAAGCCAAACGGTCGCCGACCCAGGAAGTTCCCGACGAAGCCGAAGCGGCTTCTGCTAAGGACGATGCCGGTATTGTGCCTATGGGCATCCCCATGCTCGCGGGACCGGGCGCGATTACCAGCGTTATGGTCCTGGTCGGTCAAGCTCAGACGCGCTGGCAGATGGGGGCGATCTTCGGGGCCATCACCGTCACGGCGTTGATCTGCATGCTCGTACTGGGCAGTGCGGATCGCGTCGCACGGGCGCTGGGAGACACTGGCATCCGCATACTCGTCCGAATCATGGGTTTGCTGCTGGTAGCGCTGGCGGTGCAGTACTTCGTCAACGGAATGCAGGATCTCGGAGTGATTGCCCGACCATAAATCTCACTTCGCGGCCAGGCGCAGGCAGGTGCGATGAAGGTCGAATGCATAGGGGCAGAAGCTCGGATCCTACAGCAGCAAAAGGGATGTGATTCGTCCTAGCGTACAAGCAGTGCTGACGCGGCAATCAGCATGCCCACGAGTCCAAGCGTTAGCCCGAGCAGAAAGTAGTGATTCTGCCGGGTCAAAAGCGTGATCGAGGAAAGCACCACTGCAATCTCAAGCATAGCTTCGCCCAAATCGTAGCGATCCGCTCGCCGTTCCGCGAGCTTCACTTCTGTCTCCAACGATTCAGCTTCATGCTGTTCCTCTGCGAGATCCTCGTTCCACTTCGCCATGTGCGCCTTGTACTCGCCAAGCTTCTTCTGGACAGCGGCATCGTTAGAGCTGGGCTGTAGGGCGAGCAGATCGGCAGCGACGCTGATCTGACCCTGGCGAATCTTCTTCGCCTGGTACTCATTCCACTGGTCGGCGGCACGTGTCTGCGAAAGCACGGCCTCGGTATGTGTGCGATGGCCCAGCACGGTGACCATCGCCACCAACACCGCCAATACGCTGATGGCCAGCGAGACATGCTTCATGCCACTCTCGCCGCCTTCCTTCATTTCTTTAGAGAATTCGTCAACTTCAGTGGCTTCCATAATGCGGCGATTCTACCCGAGCGCTGAAACCGCTGCGTCGCACAAGGGCAAAGGAAATTCTTTTCCTAACTCTAAACGACCCAACCATCATTCGTTGACCGCGCAAAAACCCAGCAATTACGCACTTTCTGACACATCACGAGCCGGCCTCAATCATTGGCAGTCCTCGAAATCCACATTCATCAACAGGTGTTCACAGGGCACAGGGTTGCACGATTCAAGGAACGTTGATACTCTCAGGAAGTCGCAGCCACAACGGTGCGCGGTAAAGAGAAGGGTACGAACTCTGGGATTTGCGCAAAGCTTCAACATGCGCTACTCTGGATGAGTACGAGAAACAAATGCTTCGCGCCTACCTCTTCGGAGTGTATTTGGCAAGCCGGAGCGCAGTCCAAGCGTTTGATCGCGGTCCTAAGAGCTAGTACAGCCAGCCGACAAACCCAAGCAACTGCAGGGCAATATTCAGGAGCTAAGTGCTCCGCGACTCTTTTCGAGTCGTTACGGTGTTTTGATCATTTGTGCTGTTGTGCGTGTCACCTTCTTGAGGCTTGAAAGAAACTTGAGAATAAGAGTTGACAAGCGAGCGAGAAGTAGATAATCTCAGAAAGTTCGCGCAAAACGCTCGAGAATGCCCGGTGAATACAAGATGTAAACCTGGGATGCGATAGACGGAAGCATCAAAGTCTATACCACTCGACAAACAACAACAGCGCAATCAAGTTCGAGGACACAAGCTCATGGCTTTGCCTGAGTGTTGGTCCTTGATCCAAAACTGTCCGCTTAGGCGAGAACAGTCAGGATCTTTGACAACATAGTTGAACGTGCCAGTCGTGAGATGAATCGACCTTTGGTTGGGTCATTCTCACTAATTATTACCCTCCGAGCCTTTTCGAGCGCTCGGAGGCGCATGAATCTTGGGACCCCTGTCCTACAAGATCATGCAAACCAAGATTAAACGAGAGTTTGATCCTGGCTCAGAATCAACGCTGGCGGCGTGCCTAACACATGCAAGTCGCACGAGAAAGGGGACTTCGGTTCCTGAGTAAAGTGGCGCACGGGTGAGTAACACGTGAATCATCTACCTTCGAGTGGGGAATAACTGAGAGAAATCTTAGCTAATACCGCATAATACCTACGGGTCAAAGCAGCAATGCGCTTGAAGAGGAGTTCGCGGCAGATTAGTTAGTTGGCGGGGTAATGGCCCACCAAGACGATGATCTGTATCCGGCCTGAGAGGGCGCACGGACACACTGGAACTGAAACACGGTCCAGACTCCTACGGGAGGCAGCAGTGGGGAATTTTGCGCAATGGGGGAAACCCTGACGCAGCAACGCCGCGTGGAGGATGAAATCCCTTGGGATGTAAACTCCTTTCGATCGGGAAGATAATGACGGTACCGAGAGAAGAAGCCCCGGCTAACTTCGTGCCAGCAGCCGCGGTAATACGAGGGGGGCAAGCGTTGTTCGGAATTATTGGGCGTAAAGGGTGCGTAGGCGGTTTGACAAGTCATCTGTGAAATCTCTGGGCTCAACCCAGAGTCTGCAGGCGAAACTGTCGGGCTTGAGTATGGGAGAGGTGAGTGGAATTTCCGGTGTAGCGGTGAAATGCGTAGATATCGGAAGGAACACCTGTGGCGAAAGCGGCTCACTGGACCATAACTGACGCTGATGCACGAAAGCTAGGGGAGCAAACAGGATTAGATACCCTGGTAGTCCTAGCCCTAAACGATGATTGTTTGATGTGGGGGGTACCCAATCCTCCCGTGTCGAAGCTAACGCGATAAACAATCCGCCTGGGGAGTACGGTCGCAAGGCTGAAACTCAAAGGAATTGACGGGGGCCCGCACAAGCGGTGGAGCATGTGGTTTAATTCGACGCAACGCGAAGAACCTTACCTGGGCTCGAAATGTAGTGGACCGCGGTAGAAATATCGTTTTCTAGCAATAGACCGCTATATAGGTGCTGCATGGCTGTCGTCAGCTCGTGTCGTGAGATGTTGGGTTAAGTCCCGCAACGAGCGCAACCCTTATCTCTAGTTGCTACCATTTAGTTGAGCACTCTAGCGAAACCGCCTCGGATAACGGGGAGGAAGGTGGGGATGACGTCAAGTCCTCATGGCCTTTATGTCCAGGGCTACACACGTGCTACAATGGCCGGTACAAACCGCTGCAACCCCGCGAGGGTGAGCTAATCGGAAAAAGCCGGCCTCAGTTCGGATTGGAGTCTGCAACTCGACTCCATGAAGCTGGAATCGCTAGTAATCGTGGATCAGCATGCCACGGTGAATACGTTCCCGGGCCTTGTACACACCGCCCGTCACATCACGAAAGTGGGTTGCACTAGAAGTCGGTGCGCTAACCGCAAGGGAGCAGCCGCCCAAGGTGTAATTCATGATTGGGGTGAAGTCGTAACAAGGTAGCCGTAGGAGAACCTGCGGCTGGATCACCTCCTTTCTAAGAGAGAACGTTCTGGCAATCACTCACGTCCTGCGATTGCAGGCAGACAGGCTTCGGCCTCCACCTGGGTGAGTCGATGTGCCAGACAACCTACTCTTCAAGCAAATTCGATCTTGGTCGAAGATGTGCGCAGAGAGGAATCTGAACTCAACCTTCTCTTTGTCGACTAATCGAAATCGATGGTCATGTCCGGCGTAGCCGGATAGCACGTTCAACTGTGTCCTCGAAAACCTTCGAGAGAGCTCAAGAGCCCGTACCTGTAGATCCGATGGCGGATTGAAAGGGGCGGGCGACAGAGTAAGCATGCCAACCGCGCTATGCGTTCGGCGATGCCGGGCCTGTAGCTCAGTTGGCTAGAGCGCACCCCTGATAAGGGTGAGGTCGATAGTTCGAATCTATCCAGGCCCACCACTTTTCAATCTGAATCGGTTATACTGATCAGACGGGGCTGTAGCTCAGTTGGGAGAGCGCCTGCTTTGCAAGCAGGATGTCATCGGTTCGATCCCGGTCAGCTCCACCATCTCTCACTAGAAGGTAATCGAAGCAAACCTGCTCGAGGTTGAGGTTCTCTTTCAAAAGAGACTCTGATCCTTGAGCATGTCTCAAGCGTGCCCCAGGGCATGTAGCAGCACTAACCGTGACTGCAGACGATTTTTGACAACTGAATAGATTGGGTAAATATAACTACAAGGCTGAGCAGCATTGTCTTGCATAGGTACTTTCTGTGTAAGCAAGCTGGTTAGTATTGAGTGTCTTTAGAATAATTTTCGAGTAGCGATGAAGTCGTTCGCAAGTTGAACGATGGAGTCGACTACTCCGGCGAACTAAATGACGTAGGTTGCTCCTATGGTCAGAGGTTGTCTCTCTGATGCGTGCGAGTAAATTCTATGGTCAAGCTACTAAGGGCGCACGGTGGATGCCTTGGCAGAAACAGGCGATGAAGGACGCGACAAGCTGCGATAAGCTTCGGGTAGCCGCACATAGGCGTTGATCCGGAGATTTCCGAATGGGGAAACCCAATATGGCAAACCCATATTATGCCCTACTGAATACATAGGTAGGAGCAAGCGAACGGAGGGAAGTGAACCATCTCAGTACCTCCAGGAGAAGAAAGAAACCTCGATTCCGATAGTAGTGGCGAGCGAACTCGGAACAGCCCAAACCCGTAGTATTTCGGTACTTCGGGGGTTGTAGGGCCTGCAACAGTAGAGTTACCAATCTGGTCGATAGTCGAAGCTCATGGAAAAGAGCCCCAAAGAGCGTGACAGGCGCGTAGACGAAATTGATCCAGACTCGAAGCAGGTACCTGAGTAAGGCGGGGCACGAGAAACCCTGCTTGAATCCACGGGGACCATCCCGTAAGGCTAAATACTCGTTTCTGACCGATAGTGAACCAGTACCGTGAGGGAAAGGCGAAAAGCACCCCGAGAGGGGAGTGAAAAGTACCTGAAACCGTGTGCCTACAAGCAGTGGGAGGACTATGCCTCTTAGGAGGAATGTCTGACCGCGTGCCTATTGCATAATGAGCCGGCTAGTTATTCTTGTCAGCAAGGTTAAGCGTGAGCGAGCCGCAGCGAAAGCGAGTCTGAATAGGGCGATTAAGTTGGCAGGAATAGACGCGAAGCGGGATGATCTACCCTTGGCCAGGTTGAAGATGGGGTAACACCCATTGGAGGACCGAACCGGTGTTTGTTGAAAAAAGCTCGGATGAGCTGAGGGTAGGGGTGAAAGGCTAATCAAATTCCGTGATAGCTCGTTCTCTCCGAAATAGCTTTAGGGCTAGCGTCGTGCGAATTGGATCGGTGGTAGAGACATGGATGGACTAGGGGGCTTTCCGGCTTACTGAATCCAACCAAACTTCGAATGCCGATCACAACATACACGGCAGTCAGACTGTGGGGGCTAAGCTTCACAGTCGAGAGGAAAACAGTCCAGATCGCCTGCTAAGGTCCCAAAATTATAGTTAAGTGGGAAAGGAAGTCGGAACCCTCAGACAGCCAGGAGGTTGGCTTAGAAGCAGCCATCCTTTAAAGAAAGCGTAATAGCTCACTGGTCAAGGGGTCCGGTGCCGACAATACAACGGGGCTAAAACTATATACCGAAGCAGCGAATGCACACATTAGTGTGCGTGGTAGGAGAGCATTCTCTCGTGGATGAAGCGTAACTGGGAAGATACGTGGACATTAGAGAAGAGACCCTGCCGGCATAAGTAGCGATAAGGAAGGTGAGAACCCTTCCCGCCGAAAGTCTAAGGTTTCCTGATTAAGGTTAATCCGATCAGGGTTAGGCGGTCCCTAAGCTGAGGCCGAAAGGCGTAAGCGATGGATATCCGGTTAATATTCCGGACCTCCCAATAATTCGTTTGACGATGGGGTGACGCATAAGGATAAGCAGGACCACATATGGCTATGTGGTTTGATGCGTGTGAAGCTGGTTTCTCTAGGCAAATCCGGAGAGACTTAACAGTGAGACGCAAAACAGTAATCCGTATGGATGAAAGCTGCTGATTTCATGGTGCCAAGAAAAACCTCTAAGGAGAAGGATTGGGAACCGTACCACAAACCGACACAGGTAGACGAGGAGAATATCCAAAGGCGCTCGAGTGAAGGCTTGTTAAGGAACTCGGCAAATTAGACCCGTAACTTCGGGAGAAGGGTCGCCCCCATGGGTTCATAGCCTAGGGGGGCCGCAGTGAAACGCGAACGGCGACTGTTTAACAAAAACACAGGTCTCTGCAAAGTCAAAAACGACGTATAGGGGCTGACTCCTGCCCGGTGCCGGAAGGTTAAAGGGAGAGGTTAGCGCAAGCGAAGCTTCCAACTGAAGCCCCGGTGAACGGCGGCCGTAACTATAACGGTCCTAAGGTAGCGAAATTCCTTGTCGGGTAAGTTCCGACCTGCACGAATGGAGTAACGATCGTTCGACTGTCTTAACGAGTTGCTCGGCGAACTTGTAGTACCGGTGAAGATGCCGGTTACCCGCAGCTAGACGAAAAGACCCCGTGCACCTTTACTATACTTTTACTGTGAGTTACGGCTCTTGCTGCGCAGGATAGGTGGGAGGCTTTGATACCAGGTTCTTGGACTTGGTGGAGCCAACGGTGAGATACCACCCTGCGAGTGTTGTGATTCTAACCTCCTTCCCTTATCGGGAAGAGGGACATAGTAAGACGGGTAGTTTGACTGGGGCGGTCGCCTCCTAAATTGTAACGGAGGCGCGCGAAGCTACACTCAGGTCGTTTGGAAATCGACCGTCGAGTGCAAAGGCATAAGTGTGGTTAACTGCAAGACCTACAAGTCGAGCAGATGCGAAAGCAGGCCTTAGTGATCCGGTGGTTCTGTATGGAAGGGCCATCGCTCAACGGATAAAAGGTACGCCGGGGATAACAGGCTGATCGAAGCCAAGAGTTCATATCGACGCTTCGGTTTGGCACCTCGATGTCGGCTCATCACATCCTGGAGCTGTAGAAGGTTCCAAGGGTTCGGCTGTTCGCCGATTAAAGTGGTACGTGAGCTGGGTTCAGAACGTCGCGAGACAGTTCGGTCTCTATCTGCTGTGGGCGTAGGAGATTTGAAGAGGGCTGTCCTTAGTACGAGAGGACCGGGATGGACGAACCTCTTGTGTTCCAGTTGTCATGCCAATGGCACGGCTGGGTAGCGAAGTTCGGTTGTGATAACCGCTGAATGCATATAAGCGGGAAGCACGCTCTAAGATGAGATCTCCCAACCCGTAAGGGAAATGAAGGGCCCAGGAAGACCACCTGGTTGATAGGCTGGAGGTTGAAGTGCAGTAATGCATGTAGCTTACCAGTACTAATCGCCCGTTCGGCTTGTCCATAGAATTTACTCTGCGCAACATTTAGTTCAATGTTGTTCTAAGAGTCATTCAATACAAGCTTTGTAGTTATAGAGATATAACTAATACGCAATAAATTAGGTAACATGTCTGCTCAATCTATTCAGTTGTGAACGATCGCGCTGCGGCGCATCTTTCTAAATTTGGTGAAGCAGATCCTTCGCAGAAAATGCTCAGGACTTCGGCTTCGCCTCAGGTTTGCCGGTGAGTTTACCGCGAGGGTTCCACCCGTTCCCATCCCGAACACGGAAGTTAAGCCTCGTTGGGCCGATGGTACTGCACGCGTAAGTGTGTGGGAGATTAGGTGATCGCCGGCATATTTCACGAGAAGGCCCACCCTTGCGGTGGGCTTTTCTCTTTTAGCCTGCATCAAACGCCGTACCGCTCTTTTACTCCGGTCTGCTCCGGTCGGGTTAGACCCTCATCGAACTTCAGCTTCTCCGAGACCTTCTTTGACTACCTTCGCCTCGAAAGAGTTTCGCCGCGCCGGCCTCTTCACAGCTCTTGTGTTGTTGATTAGCGTTGTTGGCGATGGCTGGTCGCAGCGCTCTGCGGGCTTTGCGCACCAGCTGATCCTGCTCCCGTTCCTTTGCTTGTTCCTATTCGCTGTGGGTCAGCTTCTTTTCTCCACAGATCCCAAATTCCCATTGCCCATCTGGACCCCACGCCGCGCTCTCGTCACGGCCATCGTCTTCGAATTCGCGTTCTCCGCACTATTCCTTCATGAATGCCACCACTTCGCGGCCATGGGCTACGTCCTGCATCTAGCAGCTGCCCTGTCACTGCTCGTCATGGTTGTGATCTCCCTGGCCTACCTCGCCTCTCTTCGAACGCCGAAGGCTGGCTGGATATTCGCAGTCTCGCTCAGCGGATATATCGGCGGCCTACTAATCGCGATCTTCAGCTTTCCCCTTACCTATCTCCGTTCAGATATGATGCCCGTCATCCTCTGGGCCGACACCAATCTCCTCCACCACATCGATCCATACACCACGATGTACGTCGGTGGCCGCGTCTACGACTTCCCGTACCTCCCCGGAATGATCATCGCTTACTTCCCCTTCACAGCCGCGCGCCTCGACCTCCGCTTCGATACCATAGTCTGCGTCGCTGCCTGCGCCGCACTTATTTTCTGGGCTGCCCGCGTGGAGCGCCGTCGCGAAGTCGCCGCTCTCCTTGCACTTTTCCTGCTAAGTCCCTACCTACAATATCGGCACGAGCTCTACCTCTCGCCCCACTGGCTCACGTTGGTCGCCGCCTTCGTGCTCATGCAGCGCAGGCACTTTGCCTGGGCCGCGTTTGTTCTAGGCATTGGTATGGGTATTTATCAATTCAGCTGGATTGTTCTTCCGTTCGTGCTTCTTAACGCGCTCCGCCGACGCGGCGGGCTCGAGGCCTTCAAACTTGCCGCGCTCGCCGCAGCCGGAGCGCTGCTCATCACCGGTCCATTCCTACGCTCGGCCTTCCACCGCATTGCCAACAATACGGTCGGTCAATGGGGCCACCTCAGTGGCCATGCCGAAGCGGAACCCCTCAATTTTTCTTACTGGGTCACGTACATCATGCACCCGGACAAGCTTCTCAGGCTTCAGGCGCTGCTCATGGTCGCAATCTTCCTCTACTGTTTCTTCAAACAACGTTGCGCCACACTCGAAGACACTCTCCGTTGGATCATCCTCGCGCTTACCGTCTTCATCATGCTTAACGTTCTGGTCGATGGCTACTTCTACCTGATGCTGCTCGTTCCGATGCTCATCTACACCTGCGTCGCCAACCACTGGTGGAGCGACCCCGAGCCGCTCCCGGCATCAATTCCGTAGCGGTTAGTCGTCGTGGCTGGCGGGCATTGGCGGAGGCGGCGATGGAACCCTCGGCAGCTTCGGCAATTTTGGCATCTTCGCCATAGGCATAGGCGGTACGGGAGACCTGGGAGACACAGGAGCCACGGAAATCATCGGGGTCGGCGCCACTGGCGGCAGAGGTGTCACCGTAGCCTTCCGCACCGTAATATCTCCATCCGTCGTATAGATCTTCACATTGGGTCCACCGCTTCCGACCGTACCCATCAACGTTGGCCGGTCGTCTGAGCCCTGTTGTTTCAGCCCAAAGTCATTCTCCACGTCGCCATTCTTGGTTTCGGCATTCACGACGAACCCCGAACCGCCCGGGACGCCCAGATCCACCGAGCCATGCGAGTTATTGATCGAGATCTGACCCAGCGGCGCCGCATTCGTCAGCGAAACCGCTCCATTGCGGTTTGAAATGTCCACATTACCCTGCACACGGTCCAAGGCAATGGCACGGTCCCGGGTACTCAGTATCACCGGCCCCAGCACCTGGTTCGCCTCCAGCTCGGAGTCCAGCGCCACATCGAAGTCGCCATCGATCCTTGCTGCCTGGAACTGTGTGCGGCTGGTCTTGAAGATCACCGGTCCGTTGATCTGCTCCAGGTGAGTGGTCCCAAAGAAGTCTCCCGCCAGCGTCACGGGCCCTTTCACCTCCGTAACGGTGATGTCCCCCACCCGCCCATCCAGGTTGATGCTCCCGGTTACGCTATGCGCAGCAAAGCTTGAGTTCTCATCATTCACATGCGCATTCACCGCGCCATTGATCCCGCTCAGACTCACATCGCCGGAGTTCGCCGAAATCGAAACAGCCGCATGCACTTCTTGTATATCGATGTCCCCATGGTCCGCGCGAACCGTGAGCATTGTCGTACGTGGCACCTGCACCGTCAAGTCGGCCTGGCCGCCTTCAACAGTCGCCACGTTCAGCGTCAGGGTCATCCCATCGTGGCTGAAGGTCGGCTGCAGTGCGCTCTCTTTCGCCGCCGCCGCATCATCGCTTCGCGCGAACGCTTCCTTATGTACGGTCACATGGACCTGTCCATCGTCGCTCGAACCCGTAACGGTCACATCGCCATGCGGATTCCGAATCAGCAACCAATCGCTGGCGGCGATCGGCGAACTCAGCGAGTCGTCAAAATCGTGCCGCTCGCCCAGCGCTACATCGAATCCTGGAAACCCGCTGCCGAAGTGCGTATCCTTCCACTCCAGCGCCGAGCTCGAAGCCCGCGAACCCACACCCGCAATCGCCATCAGGATCAGCAACACCACCACGCCGCTGCCTAACACGCGTCCACGGTACGGAGAATCGCTCGCCCGCAAGCTGTGGTCGAGCGCCCACTCAGCCAGCAGTACCAGTCCTGCGGCCACCAGTACCAGCGGCCACCAGCGGCTGTACCAGAGCGCCGCTTGCGCATACGAAAGCTTGCCCATCTGTCCCAGCAGAAACACAATACCCAACGCCAGTAGGAACAGCGGCCCCACAATCGACCGGCGTCTCATCGCCCGCATCTGCATCCGTGCCAGTTCACGCTGGGCGCGTGCCTGCTGCTTGATCGCGCGCCGCTGTGCTTTCCACACATCGCGGTTATACGCAGTTGGATTCGGTGGATACTGCCCGTAGTTCGGAGGTCCGGGATTCGAGGGCGGAGGAGGCGGATACGAGCTCATGACCTACCGCCCGTCGCCGACTCGCCGCTTGCAGGAATAGGTGCCACAGCTACTGGCGCTTCTGGCATCCATGCAGCAGGCGCCGCAGGTGGAGGAACGACATATGCCGGCCGCGGTACCGCGCGTTCAATCAACAGCATCGCGCCAAACGCAATCAGGATCGCCGGCCACGTCTGCCCTAGCGTGTAGATATCTGCGGCCTGCAGTCCAAACAAAACAGCCAACACCAGCAGCACGACAGGCGGCCAGCGCAAGACGCAGGAGAGCACCACCGCAGGCGTCAAGCCTTCCGGATGGTCCCGGTGTGCGTTCGCCAGCCTATGGATAAACATCCAGATCGCCAGGCCTGCCAGCACGGCGGCCGAAAGCCACAAGCCGCTTACGTGAAAGTGTGGATCAAGATTCGCCAGCGAGAATAGCACGCCCAGCGCAATCAGCCAGATCGCCCCAACCGGAAACTTCCGCGAAGGCCCGGCATTTCCAGCCGCCATCGAAGCCGTAACTGGCGTCGGCGAAGTCGGTACAAAACGCGGTGTAGCAGGTGCCGTATAGAGTGAAGAACTCCATCCAGCCGCGTGCGCAGCCTGCGCCACAGGATCGACCGGCGGAACAACCGTCTCTGGCGTCGCAAAATGTGTCGGCGGAACGTACCCCGCCCAGTTCGCCGGCGGCACGGGAGGCACAGGTGCATACGGCCCGGTTGCCGGTGGCGTCGTTGGTGTCCATTGCGTCACTAGAGGATTTACCGGCGGTCGCGTCCCGCTGCCCGGCCAGTTCTTCCCAAATCCCATCCGCTCGCCAATATCGTTGAACCCGAAAGCGTTCGGCAGCGGCAACCCTTCCAGCCGAGCCTTGGCCGTGTGGTAGGCCTCAAACGCCATGTAGCAAATCCACCCAAAGACAAAAAGTCCGAATACCCCACTCGCATGCTCTTCCAGCGACGTCAGCACGAAGAAGATCACCAGGTGTACGATCCCCTTGGCAAACTGCCCGTTGTACATCGCACCCACACCGGGAATCAGCCCCAAGAACCCAGCCAGCACAGGGCTGGGAGGATGAACCATCGGCGGCGGAGGAGGCACAAACCCAACACCCTGCGCAGCCCCAAACCCGGTCGCTCCCACTCCCGGAGTGCTATAGCCACCCGCAGGCTGTCCCGCCGCTCCCACCCGAATCTCCAGGCAAGGCTCACAAAAAACCCCCGAACCCACCGTGCGTACGGTTTCTGCTGTCAGCGGCTTGCCGCAGTCCTGGCAGAAGCCCACTCGCTCTCCGCCAGGCGGAGCCGGCATCTCATTTCCATACTCGTCCTGCATGATTAGGCTCCCTTCTCCACGGCGGCGTCCTGCTTCAGCGGAAACAGAAGCTCACTCTTGCCCTGCGGCATTGGCTTGTCCTGCTTGTTGTCGGGAGCATTGATGCTCGGTGTCTGGTTCCCATTGCTCGGAGTGTTGTTGTTCGGCGCACTATCCTTCTGGCTGCCCTCGAATGGCCCCGCCGGATCCTGCCGGTCATTGCTGAACCGGTCGCCCAGCCCGCCGTTATTGCGCAGATCGTTCACCCGCGACTCAAACTCATACACCACGCGCAGGTTCTGGAACGACCGCGTCGCCGATGCGCTCGCATCCGCTACCGTCCGCCGTATCGACGAAGGCCGCAGCATGCTTACCCGCATGTCCTTCAACCGCACGCCGGTCATATTCAGGGTCAGTGCGATCGAAAAGAACGCCATCGCCGCGGTCATCGCCAGCCGCGGCTGAAACGCCATCGACTGCATCGAGAACATCTCGCTCATCTTCGCGCTAAGGCCTGCCCAGCGTGAAGGCCGCGCAGCCACCGGGCGCACCGCTTCCCACTCCGGAACGAACTTCGGCATAGCAGGCGCCGCTTCCGGCACACGAGCGGTCACGGCACCCGTCGTTTCGGCAAGGATCTTCTGTAGCAGCATCGCCGGCGGTTCCGGCGTATGCCCCTTCAGCATCTGCATCCACGCCGCGCCGCGGTGCGCTTCTTCCAGCTCCTTCGCACACATGACGCAGCCGGCAACATGCTTGTCAAAAGCCTTCTGCTCCGCCACGCTCAGCGTTCCGTCCACGGCTTCGGGGCACATCGCCTCGCACACCATGCAGTCCATCGCGTCATTCATCTCATCGAATTGGCCCATGTTTGCCACTTACATCACCTGCCCTTCTAAGCTTTTCAACAACCTTGCCAGTTCTGCGCGTCCGCGGCTGATCCGGCTCTTCACCGTGCCTTGCGGAACGCCCAGAATCTCGGCGATTTCCTTATAGTCCATGTCCTCAAGATCGCGGAGAATCACCGCTTCTCTCAAGTCCGGCGAAACCTGTGCCAGCGCCTGTTGTATCTGCGCTCTCAACTCAAGTCCTGCAACATGCTGCTCCTGGCTCTTTCCGCCATCGGCCAGCTTGTCGCCTTTCGTTGGTCCATCTTCCTCGCCGTCGTATGTCTCATCGAGCGAGTCGCTAACGCGTTCCATACGCGTCCGACGATAATTATCCACAAGTAGATTACGCGTCAACGTCGTCAGCCACGTCGTAAACCCACCCCTGGCCGGATCAAAGTTTGCCAGGTTCCGGAACATCTTCAAAAACACTTCCTGCGTTAGGTCCTCCGCCTCGCTCTGCGAGTTCGTGAACCTGTAACAAATTCCATACACTCTACGATGCTGCCCGGTCGCAAGTTTCTCCCAAGCCTGGGCATCGCCCTTCAGACAGCGCGCCGCCAACTCCGCCAGCGCCTGCTGCTCCGCACTCGCCTCAGCCCGCTGCGTCTGCATCTCAGACTGCGGCGCTTCCGGCGGTCCCGGCGAGAGTCTTCCATCAGCCATACCTGGTTCCTGCGGCTCCCGAAAATTGCCTGAATCCTGCGCCTGCCGAAATCCCAGCTGTGCCGGCGACGCCTTGGGGCCCGTAGGTTGCAGCGGCTTTCCGCGTCGCACCCCGGGTTTGCCCCACAGCGTACTCACGCTCGTGTCAAACATTCCCGGAATTGCCGCCGTTGCCATGTATTTCTATACGCAACCGGGCCATATCTTGTTCCACAAGGACCGCTCTGACAGCCGAAAACCGCCCTCCACGCCGCCTCCCGCGTAAATCCTTCAAATTCCTACATATTCCGGTGTGTAGTCCGAAAAAAGTCCCTTGCCCGGCTGGATCAGACGCACCGGCATACTCGTATCCAGCTTGTTCATCTTCACCCAGTGCCACGCATGCAGAATTTCGACCCCGTGAAAGTACAGCGTTTCGGCCTGGAGCGCCGCGGTGGCCACCACCACCATCTCCGTCAGCTCCCTCCACTCGTCATTGCAAACCACCGCCAACCGGGCAATCCGGTCGCTATGCCGCTGCAAAAACCGCATCTCGTCCCACCGAGCCGCCCAGGTGGCGCCCTCCATGTCCGTAATATCCACCAGCAGCCCAATCGGCTCCTTGTGGGCCGCAAGAGCCAAATCGATCTCACCCGAGATCGAAGCGATGTCCTCCTCCGTCAACTTGCCGTCGACTTTCATCCCAAACGCCCGCGCAGAACTTTCCTTCAACTTATGGATCACTGAGCCCTTCTTCCTTTGCTACTGCTTGATCACCGCGCACGCAATCCGGTTTCCCGAATTCCCGCTAGGATCGGTCTTCTCGTCGTCAGCCTTCTCATGCACCACCAGCGACGTCCCGCCGTTGGCAAAAATCGAGTTCGCCGCCGCCGGATCCAGCGAAATCGACGTCAGCACAAACGTCGCCTCACCCGTATGGTCCTCGCCCACCGACACGCTCTTCGGCAGGTCGCCATTGTGGTGGCCCATGTCGTTCATATAGCCATGCTTCTTGCCATCCGGATTGAAGTGCCCACCCGCGCCCTTGAAGTCCGGCGCATCGCACACCGCATTCGTGTGGATATGCACACCGTGGTCGCCAAACGGCACATTCTTCAGCTCGATCTTCACCTTCACGCCGTCCTTGGCGCCGGAAAACGTCACCTTGCCGACATCCGCGCCCGCGCTCGTCTTGATCGGAAACGTATATTTCGGCCCCGCCGCGATCGCTGTTCCAGCCGCTGCCAATCCCATCGCCAAACCGCAAACCGCCACTCGTCCAAATCGCATCGAAAAGCCTCCGTACAGAAGTAACGCCAGAATACGCTCTTTTACTGGCATATAAGTCGCTCCACGAGCTTCAACGCCGCAATAAATCACAAAGATTTCTCCGGAAATAAATTGCCAATGGCATATCGCTGTTGTTATCGTGCGCAGGTTAGAAGTTTAGAAAAACTTCAAATGTTCAACCCCTGCTCCCCACAGGAGATTTATGTACAGCTTTTTTGAGTGCGCCGCCTCCCTTGGTTCCGCGATCCTTCCAGGCCATGCCTTCCTGCGCCTCAACACTCCTGCGAGCCTGACGATCCTGCTCGCCATCTGTACCGCCATCGCCATTGCCTCGGTAGCCTGGCCCCCGGTCCATCACCACACCCCCCGCCGCCGCAAATAACCCCACACCCAGCCGAAGAAGCGGGTGCCCCCGCTCTCTCGCATTTGGAGATCGGGGTTTCCACAGGTCCCTGAAGGCCTACCCGACAAGGCCTCCCCGACCGTGGTCGCAATCCTACTCCCTACTCCCTACTCCCTACTCCCTACTCCCTACTCCCTACTCCCTACTCCCTACTCCCTACTCCCTACTCCCTACTCCCTGTCTCTCCACCTCACCCACTTATCCACCGCCCACACCCATTTACGATCAACCCATCCATGCAGCAGCCAACCACCCCCGGCGTCCTCGAAGTCATCACCGGCCCCATGTTCTCGGGCAAGTCCGAAGAGCTCATCCGCCGCCTCAAGCGCGCCCGCATCGCCCGCCAGCGTGTCTCCTGCTTCAAGCCGGACATCGACCTCCGCTACCACCGCACCTCCATCGCCAGCCACAGCTCACAAACCCACGAAGCCCGCACCGTTGCCACCGTCGAAGAGCTCCGCGCCCACCTCTTCCCGCAGCTCGCTGAAATCGAAGTCGTCGGCATCGACGAAGTCCAGTTCTTCGATCCCGCCATCATCCCGCTCTCGCTCGAGCTCGTCGCCCTCGGCAAGCGAGTCCTCATGGCCGGCCTCGACACCACCTTCAACAACGAACCCTTCGGCCCCGTCCCCGCCCTCATGGCCCTCGCCGACAAGGTCACCAAGCTCTCCGCCGTCTGCATGGTCTGCGGCCAGTCCGCCATCCACACCCAGCGCCTCGGCCAGTCGCAGGAGCTCGTCATCGTAGGCGCCGCCGGCATGTACGAAGCCCGCTGCCGCACCCACTTCCAACCCGCTATGGACGAGCAACACTCCGAGCAGCTCGAACTCAGCACGCAAATCTAGCCGCGAAGCTCGTTGCCTTTCGGATTAGCGTGGGGCTTCAGCCCCACGAATCGACCCACCCCAAAACGGGCTTCAGCCCTGGGCCCGCCACACGCCCTCAAAGCGTGTCATCCTGACCCTGAGCGAAACCGAAGGGGAAGGATCTGCTGTCCGCCCGCGCCACCCCAATCCTGTCATCTCGACCGGAGGCGCGCTTTTGCGCCGCAGTGGAGAGACCTGCAGCTTCCTTTGTCCTTGCCTTTGCTTTTCTTTCTGTCATCCTCGCAGGGGATCTGCTTTTCCTTGTTACTTACACCCCACCGTCAATAAGCCAGCCTTTTTCGTCAACGTACAAACCGACACCTTCTGCTTCACGTCGACGAACAAAGCGCTTTTCGCCCCTTGATACTGGCAGATCATCTGCAGACCGTTTCCCTCTACCGCGTGCGTGACATACCAGGTCTGATACCAGTCATCGCCCTCCACTCGGGACTCATCGGGCATCAGTGTTTTTCTATCCCTCGCCATTGTCCTGCTCTCGCTCGCCGACATCCATTCATCGAAGACTGCATTCGTGAGCTTCTTGCCATCACGTGCCGCCGGCAAGTGATCACTTCTGCCTGCGATCTGACTACAACCATCAACAACAAACAGAAGATGCACTTCCTCATCCTGCCTCCTAACTTCCCCGATTCAAGCCGATTTCACCTAGCTTTAGATAGCCTCAGTCCCGGGGTCCGTGCCACAACCACCCAAAACTTGTCATCCTGAGCATCGCGAAGGATCTGCTGTCCGCCCATGCCGCCCCCACCTTGTCATCTCGACCGAAGGCGAGCTTTTGCGCCGCAGTGGAGAGACCTGCAGCTGTCTTTGCCTTTGTTCTTGACGGAGGAAGCAGGGGGCTTCAGCCCCCTAAATCAAGACCCGCCCTAAAACGGGCTTCCAGCCCCGGCCTGTTCGCGACCACCTTCAAAGAAATTGTCGTCTCGTTAGCGTATTGCCATCGTTTGCGCTTTCAAAGAGTTCGCGCACTAAGATGTGGCAGTCGCCGTGGCATTCCGAGCCTTCCGCAGCTGAAAGTCGTACGGCTCAATGTAGAGAAAACGCAAAAGTTCCGCTGTATACTCTCGCGTCTCATTCAGGTTTTCCACGCTAACATTTAAGGCGCGGTCAGGGTGCGCGCCATCATGACCATCGTCTCGGATGGCGGGAAGCCACTCGTCAAAGATCGCGGGTAGACGTTGTCCACCGATTAGCTGCTCCATCCCTTCACGGAGGGGATGAAGTTTGCAACCCTTATCGATAAGGACACTGTACAGCACGCGCCTAAGCATCACGGCACCTGCCTTGGTGGCTCCAGCTTGCATAGCGCGCTGGGCTTCCTGCCAATCCTCCGAAATTGCTATTGGTACACCGGGATGCGCGGGTTCGATATCTAATGAGGGATACATGAAAAAGTCATCTGCCGCTTCGTTTTTGGTGAGCGCAACTCGAACAGAGGTTTGTACATAGACATTCTTCCGGCAGGTAGCGTAATTGCATTGCAACAGTAAGTACACGGCCGTACGTTGTCCAATGCGGTCGTGCTGTTGTGAACGGATCGAAAAAGTCGAAGCTTGACGGCAATGAGGACAAATGGCGCGAGGGTCGCCGACACCGGCGAATTGTCCTCCATTCTGGTACACGAATGTAATCGACCAATCTGCAGGAACTGCCATTGCGTCACCTCGCCTCGATCATAGCAACTGACTTTAGCATTGAACGGCATCTCCGGAGCTCAGTCGGCCAGCCACTTTAGTGATATCGCTAGGAGGTTTCGCTACCGGCGGTACGAACGGCGCCTGCGCGCCCGAGACCTTCTCCGCCGTACTCAAATCAAGTGGCGAAAACACCCAGCTTGAATTAGCTAGAAACATTAGCTAACATAACCCCAGTGGAAGTCAACGTCCATCACGCCAAGACCAACCTCTCCAAGCTCATCGCCGCAGTCGAGAGCGGGGAAGAGGTCGTGATCGCGCGCAACGGCAAGCCCGCGGTGAAGCTCGTACTGGCCGAAACGCCAAAGAAGTCGCGCCGCAACATCCTCGGAAGCGGCATCGGCAAGCTATGGATATCACCCGACTTCGACAGCCCTGAGACAAAGGCTGAGATCGCAGACCTCTTCGAAAACACGAAGGACTTCGATTGAAGGTCCTCGTCGACTCGCACATCTACATCTGGGCCAAACTAAACGACCACCGTCTCTCGGCAAAGGCCAGGAAAACTCTGCGCTCCGACGACCATGAGCTGTTCTTCTCCCTCGCTTCCTTGTGGGAGCTCAGCATCAAGATCCGCAACGGCAAACTCCGCACTCTCACCTCGTCGATAGCGTTTCTGCATGATGGGCTGGGAGAGGATGGCATCTCGATTTTGCCCATCGCCTACGCGGACATTCTGGCAGTCGAACACCTGGAATATCATCACCGAGACCCCTTCGACCGCATCATGATCGCTCAGGCCATCAACAACGGCTTAACGCTCCTGACCAACGACGCCGACATCAAACTCTACCCCGTGACGACGATCTGGTAGCTGGGTTTATAGGGAAGCGAACGGCCTACCGATACTCCCCATCAAATACCTTCGCCGCCTTCTCCATCGCTCCATCCCCCGCCGTCCCCGAAACCAGCAGCACCCGATACTTAAACGTAGCCGTCTCCCCCTTCGCAATCGAAAAGTTCATCGCCGGTGCCTTCGGATCGAACACATGCGCCCCCAGCGGGTTCGCCGCAAATAACCCATACCCCCGCGCATGCCAGTACGTCGGATACCCCGGGTTACCCACATGGTCCAGGATCGCAATCGTCTCCGCATGCCCCGCATCGGTTCCGCTCAGCAGACACCAAGTTCCACGCGTGCTCCAAACCGCATCGCCAACCTTACCTTCGCTCGTCCGATACACCCCGGTAGCCCCAGCCGTATCACCCGCATCCACCTTGGTCGGGTTCCCATTCGCATCCATAAAAATCCCCCCCTTCTCCGTAGGCGACTCCAGAAAATGCGCCACCCGAATCCCCAGCATGCCTTCCTTGTCATCGTGAAACACGACGGGCTGCAGCGCCTTCAGCGTCACGATCAGATCCACACTCCGCGCCGCAACCCCACCAACCATCGTCTTTGAAAAAACATACTTCGTAGTCTGCGCCAGGATCTTATCGCCCGTCCCGTTCGCCGTAGTCCACGTCGACTCCACCACCAGCTCGCCCGAGTCCTTCCCACTCTTGGTCGAAACCACGCGATCCTGCGTGATCGTCCCATACTTTGGCCGGTCCTCCGACTTGATCGCATCCGAGTTGTTCCAGAAGTCGAACCCATTCGCATTGCCGTAGTTGAACCACAACCCCGCATGGTGCGGATGGTCCACGCGTTCCCCCTTCCGCATAGCAAACGGATACCCACGCGTCACCGTCGTTCCATCCGGCGCAATCAGCGGAAACAGCACCGGTTTCCGCTGATTCGTGTCCCACAGGTACGACGTAAACGCCGCTCCATCGATCGTCACATCCACCCGATGGCGGGCCGCGTCCTCGACCACGGCCACACCCTTCTTCTGCGCCTGCATCATCGGGACCACCATCGCCAGCGCCAGCAGCACCTTACACGTTGTCATGTGGTCTCCCATTCACCATCACCTGCTGCGTCTTGTCGTCGAACGTCACCTTCGACCCCGTCTGGATCGCCGCCACGCACATGCACAACGCGATCGAGTGGCTATAGCCCGCATGGATACTGGCGTTCGGCTGCTTCCGCGAACGCACACACTCCATCCAGTTCCGCACATTTGCATCCGTCTGCGCATCCGTATGCCCGCCGCTCGTGTCGGCATCGGTGGCGATCTTTTCCACCTTGTCCATCAGCGAAAAGCTTGGCAGCAGGTTCGCTTGCATCTTCATCTCCGCCGCAGACTTCGCACTCAGCCCGCCCGTCGGCGTCACCGTCTGCTTGTCCATATCGATCATCCCGCCATTGGAGTAGTACAGCTCCTTCACCCCACCAGCCGAGTTCGTAAACCGCGACGAGTACTGCACCTGGAACCCCTTCGTCGGATCGTCCTCCGGGCCGTAGTCGAACACCGCTGTCATCGTGTCCCAGTTCTTCCGCCCATCCTTCCACAGATAGATCCCGCCATTCGCCACCACCGACCGCGGATGCGGCAGCCCCGAAAACCAATGCACGGTATCAATCTGGTGTACCAGCCATTGATCCGGAATCCCCGACGAGTAAGGCCAGAACAGCCGGAACTCCAGATACTTCCGCGCATCGAACGGCGCCTTCGGCAGGTCCAACTGGTAGCGTCCCCAGTCCGTGTCCGCTTCCTTCAATAGCGGCACCACATCCGGCCTCCGCCAGCGCCCGGGCTGGTTCACATTCCACGTCATCTCCACCATCACAATGTCGCCAAACTTGCCCGATTGGATGTACTCATACGCTTTCTGGTAACTCGGCGTCGACCGCCGCTGTGTGCCCACCTGCACAATCTTCCCGGTCTTCTCCACGGCCGCCAGAAACGCCCGCGCATCCTTCATTGTGTGCGCCGTCGGCTTCTCCACATACGCATCGCGTCCTGCATTCACAGCCTGTATGCCATGCTGCGCATGCTGGAAGTCCGCCGTCGCCACCAGCACGGCATCCACATCCTTGCGCGCATACAGCGCTTCGTTGTTCACCACCGGATCGATCTTGTTGCCGCTCAACTTCTCCACATACGCCGCACCCTCTTCACGCCGCCGGTTCCAGATGTCCGACACCGCGACGATCTCAAAGTTCATCGCCTTCGCGCTCACCTGGAAGCTCGGAATCAGCGACTGCTTCATCCGGTCGCCACACCCCACCACACCCACCCGCACGCGATCGTTCGCGCCCACAATCTTGGCGTAGCTCGCTGCATTCATAGCGTAGCTTGTTGCACTCTGCGTAGCGGCAACAGCCACAGCTGCACCACCCATCTTTACGAAGTCCCTGCGGTTGGTGTCACGAGGCAACATGGTTTTGTTCTCCTATTGATTTTCGAGCGCGGCAAAAAAGCCCGTTTGTCGGCGAACGAAGTCTACAGCGTTCGAGCATCCATGCGCGTAAACTTTGTCAATATCGTTGAAAGGAATAGGCGACTCATGCACGAAGGCATCAAGATCCTCACCAGCCACCACTCGGTCGACGAAACCGTCGCCCGCCTCGAAGCACTGCTTAAAGAAAAGGGCGTCAAGCTCTTCTGCACCGTCGACCACTCCGGCGAAGCCCACGCCGCCGGCCTCACCATGCCGAACACCAAGCTCCTCATCTTTGGCAACCCCAAGGCCGGCACACCCCTCATGCTCGCCGCCCCCAGCACCGCCCTCGACTTACCCCTCAAAATCCTCGTAGCCGAAACCCCCGAAGGCACCACCCAGCTCTCCTGGAACGACCCCTCCTGGCTTCAGTCCCGCCACGGCTTCCCAACGGAGCTAGAAGCCAACCTCTCCGCCGCTGCCGCACTCGCCACGAAAGCCGCCGAGTAACGAAGCCTAATCCTCCGCCGGCTTCTCCGCCGCATCCACCACAAACACATCCGTAGGCGCCTTCGTCGCCTGCAGCTTCAACCCCAGCTGGTCCCGTATCGCCGTATACAGCTCCGGCGCCGACCCATCCTCCGGCGGCTCAACCAATCTCCCATTCATGTGAAAATTCTCCGGAGTCCACCGCAGCTCCACGTCATACTTCCCCGTAATCCCCGTTTGGTCGACCGCCGGCCGGTCCAGCGCAAACCGCTGCAGGAACACCGCAAACTCCGCCATCGTCGCATTCCCCACATGCAACGCCCCACGCGGCTCAAACCCCACCACGGGCATCCCCGCCTCATTGCCTTCACTCTTCTTCAGCTTCACCACACCACCGGCCTTCTGCAACGCATACACCGAGAGCACCTTCTTCTCTTTGTGCATCGTCACATGGAAGCGCTCCACCAACAGCTGCTGCACTCTCGCCTTCATCTCATCCGAGCTCGGCCGCTTCTCCGTCTCCGGATCGGCCACTACATCGAACCGCTCCGTCCGCAGCCACTCCGGGCCGCCTATGACCTGGTCCGGATGCACGCTGTACGCATACTTGAACAAGTCGACGAACGTCGTACCACGAGTCACAAAGCGGTTGCCCTGGATCTGTGTCATCGGCTGAGCGCCCTCGGCGCTCGGCTTGATCGTTGCCACGGCAAACCCAGCCTGTTGCGCCCAAACTCCTGTGCAACCCATCCAGAAAACTGCTGCCAATCCCCAGCGCCGCATCCCCACACCTCAGCTCTTATCTTCCCATGCAGATGTCAAGTTTGCTGGACATCATGCACTCCACAATTCACCATAAAGTCACCACAAACCTCCATAAAAACGAACCTGGAAAATCCGTCCCGAGACAGGATGTAGCGATGTCGTCAGCGGAGGCCTGTTGTCGCGAATGGCAGTCCTGTTGCAGGCCAGTGTGCGGGGTCGGCGTCGACGTTGGTGTCGATGTCCACGCCAACCCCTGCGGCCTTTGTTACGGACACGTTCCATCCATCCACGACTACCAAAGCTTTCTCACCCTTTAGGTCTTTGGAAGCTGCTTCCATGGTGATGGTGCGGGTCTCGCCGGGGGCGAGTGACACATAATTATCGCTATAAAACACCGGTAGTACGCGGGCACCGCTCTTGCGACGCAGTTGCAGGTGGGTCATGAGTGCGATGTTTTTTGTGGGATTGTGCAGCGTTACGGTAATGATGCTGTTGGCCGTATCGGTCTTGCGTGTGGCCTTTGCATCGAGCGCGACTTTGTCCATCTTGTCGAGCGCTGCAAGTTCATCCTGATGCTCCGGTTTGCCGCGCCAGTAAAAGTTATCGGAAAGCAGCTTGTTGTCCGCGTCGTGCAGCTCGAGCTTTACGAAGTAGACGTCGGAGAGTTGCTCCGGTAGCTCGACGGCTCCCAGGTTCGTTGCTACATCCGGCGCCGCAGATACCGGCGTTTCGTGTTCCTGTGCGACCGTGCCGTCGAGGTTGTACAGCGTTACTTTGGCCGTTGCGCCGTTAAGAGCGTCGGGCCGCTCGTTGATTACTAGCAGGTCGCCGGTCACTTCGTTCAGCGCGATATGGATTGGTTCGCCCGCTTTCTTTACGGCGAAGAGCGATGCGTTGGGTTCGAGATCGTAGCTGAAGAGCTGCCAGACAAAGCTGGGGTGCGCGGAGAGGCTCATCCAGGTGATGACGCCCGTTGCAGGATGAAACAGCGCGGCTTCGCGGCCTTCGTACATGGCGCGATAGGCTTCGTAGTTGGCTAGCTGGGCTTTGCGTGCGAAGTCTGCGAGATTGTTGATTTCTCCATAACGTTTTGCGATTGCGCCGGGATACTTGTCGCCGCGCTGTGCGCCTTTGGCGAGGTCGTGCTCGGCCCAGTCGTCGTTGATGGTTTCCCAGTCCTTTTCGGGCATCATGCTGCGGATGGACTCGACTGTGGGGACGCTGACGCTGCCGATTTCGGTTTTGAAAGGAGCGTCGACCTTGTAGAAGTCGCGTGGCTCGCGCCAGTAGTAGGGGCCGCTCGACTTTACGCCACGGCCGTCGGTGGAGCTTGGCTGATAGACGCGTGTGGGTTCAAGCTCGGCCATAAGGGTGCGGAGTTTGGCGTCGATTTCGGGTGGTGGATAGCCTTCATTGCGGGCGCACCAGATGGCGATGGAAGGATGATTGCGGAAGCGCAGGATCTTGTCGCGCACGTTGGCGACGTAGGTGTCGATGTCGTCGGGGTTGGGGCCGTCGCTGGGGTTGGGCTGGAAGAATTCGTCCCAGAGCAGCAGGCCGTACTTGTCGCAGAGCTCGTAGAAGTCTTCGCTGGTGCTTTGGCCGACCCAGTTGCGGATGAGGTTGAGGTTGGCGAGCTGATGCAGGCGGATTTGCGCTTCGAGGCGCTCGCGGGGGATGCGCTTGAGGGCTTCGTCGAGACCCCAGTCGCCGCCGCGGATGAAGACCGGTACGCCGTTGACGGAGATGGCCAGGTTGTCGGAGCCGGGGACGCTGTAGGTGAGCTTGCGCACGCCGAAGCTGATGTCCTTCGCGTCGGATGTTTTTTGTTTCTGCTCGAAGCGGAGATGGAGTTTGTAGAGGTTTTGCGGGCCGTAACCGTTGGGCCACCAGAGCTTTGGATTGTCCATGTGGAGCACTGGCGTGCTCTTTGCGTCGAAGCTCACGAGCTGAGAGCTATGCGGGGGAATTTCGACTTCCTTCTGGAAGGCGATGTTGTCGATGGTGCCTTTGAGGATGCCTTTTTGCGAGTCGTCGCTTACGTTTTCGACGGTGGCCTGCACGGCGATGTCGGTGGAGTCGGTGCGGGGTAGCGGGAGATCGGTGGTGATTAGTGGATCGCGGATTTCGACGGGGCCGGTTGCGGAGAGAAAGACTTTTTGCCAGATACCGGTATCGCGGTCACGGACGGCGGGGAGCCAGTCCCAGCCAATGGTGGAAAGGAATGTGGGGCCATCGAGTGCGGTGATGCCGCCGTTCTTGCCGATGCCGTTTTTGATGGTGTGCTCGTGCGGGATGCCGGGATGCGGTTGCGGCGTTACCAGGACAGCGAGCACGGCGCGGCGTCCAGGTTTGGCCTGTGCGGAAATATCGAAGCCGCCGCGCGCAAAGGCCCCGCGCATGGTGCCGACTTTGCTGCCGTTTACCCAGACTTCGGCGGAGAAGTTGATGCCGTCGAAGTTGAGCCAGATGTGTTTGCCGGTGTAGGCGGCCGGTATCAGAACGGATGTGCGGTACCAGTACGAGGTGCGCGCGAGGGTTTCGGGGATTACGTCCTCGCGGTTGTTTTCGCCGAAGGTCGGCTCGGCGTAGACCTTGTCGTTGACCAGCGTGGTAAGCACGGTGCCGGGGACTGTGGCGGGATACCAGCCGGTGGGGTGAAAGCCGGTGGTGGAAACCGCGGCGCCGTCTTCGGGCACTTTGGCGATGTCCTGCAGTTGCCAGCCGCTGCTGACGATAACTTCCTGTTGTGCCGCCAGCGGCCAGCAACCGATCCCAAATGCGACAGCGATTAAAGCGGAGCGAAGGTTCAAGGCGTCTCTTCCCCCATCAAGAAATTCGCCTCAAGTCTACGCTTCGGAGTCCATCAAGCGAGTGGCTGCCAGAGTTCTACGCGGTGGCCGTCGCAGTCCTTGATCCAGGCGAAGCGGCCGTAGCCGTAGTCTTCGCGCTTGGGGTCGACCCAGACGCCGGCGGCGGAGAGCTGTTCGAGCAGGGCATCGAGGTCATCGACGCGGTAGTTAATCATGAACGGCTGCTGGCCTTCCCCGAAGTAGCTTGTGTCCTGCGGGAAGGCGGACCAGGCGGTCATGCCGGTGCCTTCGGGAATTTCGTCTTTCCAGTCGAAGGCCGCGCCGTTGAAGTCGCTGAGGGTGATGCCGAGCTTTTCGGCGTACCATTTCGCGGTTGCCTTCGGATCGGCTGTTCGAAGGAAGACGCCGCCTATGCCTGTGACTCGTGCCATTGTGTGACCTCTTTGAAATTCGTTAGCTGTTGCCGGCTCGTAGCACTGAGACCAGCCTCGTTACTGCGCCTGAATCGATTGCGTTGCCCGCCAGCCCGATGCCTTCGCGGATATCCTCTGCGAGTCCGGCGGTCATCAGGACTGCGGCTGCGTTTAACACAACGATATCCCGCTTTGGGCCGGTTTCGCCGGAAAAGATGCTGGTCAGGATCGCGGCATTGCCGCTGGCGTCCGCTCCTTCGAGGGCGGTCATGGGAGCGCGGTGCAGGCCGAACTCTTCGGGCGTGATTTTGTAGGGCTTTACGGTGCCAACGCGAACTTCCGCGACCTCGCTGGGGCCGCTGAGGGCGAGTTCGTCCAGGCCGCTGTCGCCGTGGACGACGAGCGCGTGCTTGATGCCGAGCATGGTCATGGCTTCGGCGACGAGCGGGACGAGGCGGGCGCTGTAGACGCCCATGACCTGGCGGCGGGCACCGGCGGGGTTGAGCAGCGGGCCCAGGATATGCAGGATGGTACGGACACCCATGGCGCGGCGGACGGGCATGACGGCTTTCATCGTCGGGTGGTGCGAGGGCGCGAGGAGGAAGCAGAAGTTGTGGCGGCGGAGGGCTTCGGCGGCGGCCTGGGGCGCGAGGCCTACGGGGATGCCGAGAGCTTCGAGGACGTCCGCGGAACCGCACTTGGAGGTGATGGCGCGGTTGCCGTGCTTGGCAACCTTGGCTCCGGCGGCCGCGGCTACCAGGGCGGCGGCGGTGGAGATGTTGAAGCTGCCGCTGGCGTCGCCGCCGGTGCCGCAGGTATCGACGAGCTCGGCTTGTTCCGTGGGTGTGAGGGGAAGAGTTGTGGCGGCTTCTCGCATGGCGAGGGCGAAGCCCGCGATTTCGGGGGCGGTTTCGCCGCGTCCGGCGAGCGCGCCGAGGAGGACGGCGATTTCGATGTCGCTGGCCTGGCCGGCGAGGATTTGACGCATCAGGGAGGCGGCTTCCGCGAGCGCGAGGGTTTCGCGGCCCTCGACGATTCTGCGCAGCTCTGTCTGTATAGGCATCCTCTGTAACCCTACCAAAGGGGGCGGTTGCGGCGGGGCGCGTTCGCTTATCCGCTTGCCGCCTCCGATAATCGCCATGTCGGCTTGCTCACCGTTTCCGCGCGTGGCTACTATGAATGGGTCTGGCTGTAGCCAAAAAGGTTCGACGACAGCGCCAGCCGCTGCCTCTGGAGCGCACTTCATGAAGATTCACGAGTATCAGGCCAAAGAGATCCTTCGCAAGTACGGCGTGCCCGTTCCTGCCGGCGAAATGGCCACCACGATCGAAGAAGCAGACGTGGCCGCGAAGGCCCTTTTTTCGGCCGGCAATGCGGTCGTCGTCGTCAAAGCGCAGATCCATGCGGGCGGACGCGGCAAGGGCGGCGGCGTCAAGCTGGCGAAGAACATCGAGCAGGCCGACGAGTACTCGAAGGCCATTCTTGGTATGCAGTTGATTACGCACCAGACTGGGCCTGAGGGCCAGAAGGTGCAGCGGCTGTTGATCGAGGAGGGCTCGGCGATTGACCGCGAGCTATATCTCGGGTTGGTGCTGGATCGTGCGAGCGCGAAGGTGGTGTTTATGGCGTCGCAGTCGGGCGGTATGGAGATCGAGCAGGTGGCGCACGACACGCCGGAGCTGATCTATAAGGAGTACATCCATCCGGGCATCGGGTTCCAGCCATACCAGGCGCGCAAGCTGGCTTTCAAGCTGGGCCTGGCACCGTCGCAGATTGGCGAAGCGGTGAAGTTCATGATGGGGCTGTATAAGGCCTTCATGGATACGGACTCGACGCTGATGGAGATCAATCCGTTCATTACGACCAAGGACGGCAAGCTGCTGGCGCTCGATTGCAAGATCAACTTCGATGACAACGCGATGTTCCGGCACAAAGACTTGAAGGAGCTGCGCGATATCGCGGAAGAAGATCCGCTTGAGGTGGAGGCGAGCAAGTATGCGCTGAACTACATCAAGCTGGATGGGTCGATTGCCTGCATGGTGAACGGCGCGGGCCTGGCGATGGCGACGATGGACATTATCGAGTACGCCGGCGGTAAGGCGGCGAACTTTCTGGATGTCGGTGGCGGAGCGAACCAGGAGCAGATTGAGAATGCGTTTGGGATTCTGCTTTCAGACCCCAACGTCAAAGCTATTTTCATCAATATTTTTGGTGGAATCCTCAGGGTTGATGTCCTCGCAACTGCCGTGGTCGCTGCGGCGAAGAAGCTCAATGTGCAGATACCGATCATTCTTCGCCTCGAAGGCACTAATGTCGAAGAAGGTCGCAAGATCATTGCTGAAAGCGGTTTAAAGGTTCAGATCGGTGCCACTATGAAAGAGGCAGCTGATCTCGCGGTCGCCGCTGCGAAAAGTAGTCCGGCTGGAGATGGCTTTGGAAACAACTTCGGAAATAGCTTTGGAAAGAGCTAACTATAGGTGTTGCGGTTGCTCTCGTTGAAAGACACGCCCGTAGTCTGCTGCAAAAGTTTGCAGCAGGGCTGGGCTTTAGTCATCGAGGCATATCGGGTAATGCGTAAGTAGGCGAAGGATCGACACTTGAATTTCCTCACATACGGACCCTTTGAATTTCACAATACGTCACAAGCCGCTATCCGCAAGGCCTTTGTTGAAATCAACGAAGTTGACAAAGGACTTGAATGCGCTGTCGGCGTGTATATCTTTGCTACGCGAGGCGCGAAAAACACATTCATCCCGTTGTATGTCGGTAAAACCGACAATGGATTCGGTGAGCGGATTCGACATCATTTCGACGTTAATAAATTCGATGAGTCGTTGAAGGTGATGAAGAACCTAAGCCTTTTTTTGATAGCTCAAGCTACACCTTCGGGACGATTGAAAAAGGCAACAAAAAGAACACCACCAGGCCGCGGCTTGAAATCCATCGATCGGCTTGAATTTGCTTTGATTGGTTCTTGCCTTACCAAAAATCGTGACCTCCTAAATATCAAAGATAGTACTTTTCATACTTCTATGAGGGTGCCCGGATATTGGAACAGCGCGATTGAAGATCAGAATGAATCGGCCAAAAAATTGGCCAAGATGCTGAAAGGCGTCCAATTAAGTTTTTAGGAGAAACATATGTCAGTTCTCGTAGGCAATGACACACGTTTGATTGTGCAGGGAATTACTGGCCGTGAAGGGACTTTCCACGCCAAGGGTTGTGATGAGTACGCGAAACAGTTTGGCAACAAGCTGGTTGTGGGTGGAGTGACGCCGGGTAAGGGTGGGACTATCCATGAAGGATGGCCGGTGTTCAATACGGTGGAAGAGGCTGTGAAGGAGACCGGGGCGAATGCTACGGTGATCTTCGTTCCGCCGCCGGCTGCGGCTGATGGCATTCTTGAGGCGGCCGACGCGGGTTTGCCACTGATTGTTTGCATCACGGAAGGTATTCCTGTCCTCGACATGGTCAAGGTTTGGGAAGTGGTGAAGAACTCGAAGTCGCGGCTGATTGGGCCGAACTGTCCAGGCGTGATTTCGCCGGGTAAGGCGAAGATCGGCATCATGCCCGGCCGTATTCATAAGCAGGGAAGCGTGGGGATCGTGTCGAAGTCCGGCACGCTGACGTACGAGGCCGTGTATCAGTTGACGCAGCGTGGGATTGGGCAGTCGACGGCGATTGGCATTGGTGGCGATCCGATCATCGGCACGACGCACATCGATGCGCTGAAGCTGCTGAACGAAGATCCCGATACGGAAGCGATCATCATGATTGGCGAGATTGGTGGATCGGCGGAGGAAGCTGCCGCGGAGTACATCAAGCAGTATGTGAAGAAGCCCGTGGTGGGCTTCATCGCAGGGCAGACGGCGCCTCCGGGTCGCCGCATGGGTCATGCTGGCGCGATCATCTCCGGTGGTGAAGGAACGGCTGAGAGCAAGATGGCGGCGATGGCGGCGGCGGGGATTACGGTGGTGAAGAGTCCGGCTGAGATTGGCGATGCGATGGCAAAGCTGCTGGGGAAGTGAAGGCAGACAGTAGACAGTAGTGAGTAGACAGGTACGGCAAGAGGCGTCGCGAAGGTTTGCGGCGCTTTTTTGCGTTTGTGCGACTGCGGAGAACTGGGGCTGAAATGACAAGTGTGAAAGTGGTGTGGCTTACTCCAGATATTGCATCCGCTCCAACAAACAGCAGATCCTTCGCTACGCTCAGGATGACAATTTCCCTCCTAAGCATTTATGAAACAGCTTTAAAAAATATCAGTCAGCAGGGCGCAGGAACAGCTACTCCATCCAGTTCGCCATCATCAACGGCAACTTGATCCGCTTGAAGTGCCGCATATTGTTGGTCACCAGCACTGCGTCCGCAGCAATTGCGTGCGCCGCAATCAGCATATCCATTTCACCGATCAGCGTCCCAGCCGTCTTCAGTTGGTGTTTGATTTCCGCGTGAAAGTCCGCAGCTTCAGCATCCCAACTCAGCGTCACCATGGTTTTCAGATAATGATGCACCGTCGCATGCAGACGGTGTCGCGGAGGAAGTAGCTTCAACCCATATATCAACTCGGCTCGGGTGACGCTCGAAATGCACAGATCGTTGGAAACTACGGCTCGTATATGGCGTTCCACCGCCCGTAGCCGCCTTTAATGACGTAACTGGAAATATCCGTGTCCAGCATGTACAGCATTAGTCATCCTCGCTGAATAGAGGAGGATCGCGGTCTACCGGGATGCGGTTCATCGGCCGGTCCTCCATCCATCCTTCGGGAACCTCTACACTTCGCATGAACGCGAAGAAGTCATCCCAGTTCATTCCTCCGGGACGTTTGGACAGAATCACATTCTGGGTCTTCTCGTCCCGTGAGATATAAACCTCATCGCCGTCGAAACGGAACTCAGCCGGCAGTCGCACCGCCTGGCTCGCCCCATTCTTGAAGAGCTTCGCTACCTTCGCTAGAGCCATCGTTCACCTCTGCTTATTGAGTATATACCCATGTATATACTCAAGGAGTTTGGCCTTAGAAGCTGTAGATGGCTTCGAGCTGCAAGCGGCGGGGGTCTTCGGCGGTGGTGGGTTGTTTGAAGTCGGCGGAGCCCTGGACGCCGTCGAAGGTTTCGAAGTTGACGCGATTCAGCGTGTTGAAGCTGGAGAGGGAGAAGGCGAGCGAACTGGCGTCGTCCTTGATGCGTGGGCGGAGCTTGTAGGTGTAGCCGAGGCGGAGCTGGAGGTCCTGGAAGCCGCCGCCGTTGAGCGAGTTGCGGGGAACGCCGGCGGGGCGGGCGTTGAAGAGGCCGTCCTGGTAAGCGTCGGTGCCGGTGGTGATGGTGTAGGGCTGCGGCGTGTTGGCGTAGAAGCCGACGCCGAAGGTGACGGGCTTGTCGGGGTAGAAGGTGCCGAAGAAGGAGAACTTCTGGCGCTGGTCGAACTGGCTGCGGCTCCACTCGTTGTTGGGGTCGTACTGGTTTTGTGGGATGAAGGTGGAGAACTCAGTGTTGGAGTCGGCGTGCTGGAGGTTGTACTGGAGCATGCCGGAGAAGACGTTGCTGAAGCGGCCGTGATAGCTGACGTTCATGCCGTCGGTCTTCTGGTAACCGGCAGATTGCAGCTGCAGGATCTGCGCGAAGTTGGGGTTGGGGCGCGCGGGGCTTAAGAACGGCGGCAAGGGCGCATTGATGTCCACCGAGCGCAGGGCGTGCCAGCCGCGATAGCCGTTGTAGCCGATGCTGAGGGTGGAGTTCTTTGTGATCTGACGCTCGACGCTGAGGCCAAAGTAGGCCTGCTGCGGCGCCTGCAGGCCGGGCGCGTACTGGAAGAGGCTCGGAGGTGCGCTGGAGAGATTGTTGCAGGCGCTGATGTTGGGGTAGCAGAGGTTCGAGGTGAGCAGCAGGTTGCGCTCGGCGGCGTTCTGGTAGCGAGCGAGTTGCTGTCCGATGTTGACGCCGACGCGGCGGATGTAGAAGCCGGCGCCGGTGCGGACGACGAGCGCGTGCTTCTTGTCGACGACGTAAGCGATGGAGAGACGCGGAAGGAGACCGTCCTTGGTGTTGCTGAGGGTGTTCTGGAAGTCGTAGCGCAGGCCGGGCGTGACAGTGAGGCGCTTGGTGAGCTGGATCTGGTCGAGGATAAAGGCGCTGGGCTGCGCGAAGAGGGTTTCGAAGCGTTCTTGCCCCTGCTGGATGCTGAAGGAGGCGGGTGTGCCCGCGGCGTAGGTGGCAGCGCTCGAGAAGGTGAAGGTGCCGTTGCGGTTGGTGCGGTCTTCCCAGACGCGGCGGCCGAGGTTGGGAAGCTGGATGCCGAACTTGAAGTCTTGCGGGATGCGCTTGCCGGTGGTCCAGTCGACGACATCGTTGAAGGTGGGGTTGTTTTCGGTGTAGACGGCGTCTTGCTGGGCGCTGCCGAAGGTGGCGACGCCTTCGACGATGATCTGCGGGGCTTCCTGGTTGTTGATGGCGCTCTCGATGTCGCGCTCGAAGTGGGTTGTGAACTGGTTGAAGATGTGAGGCGAGATCGTGAGGTCGTCGTGATAGGTGAGGTGCTGGTCGAAGTCGTTGCTGGTGTAACCGGCTGACGCCAGAACCTGTCCGCCCACGCCCTCGTTGAGGGCACTGTTATCGGCGAAGGTGTAGAGCATGTACGCGGAGTGGTGATCGTTGTATTGATGCGTGACCTTCATACTGATCTGCGTGTTGCGCGAAGGTGCGGGCACGTTCTCGGCGGGCGCAACGGTAGGCAACGTGGTGGCGAGCACCTCGGTTTCGACGTCGCGCTCTTTGCGGAAGATGGAGAAAAGAAAGCCGGTGTTGCGCAGGGGCTTGATGGGCCCGGTAAGGTAACCGTCGTAGAGGCGGCGCTGCTCGGTGGGCTTGGTGGAGGCGAAGTAGTTGGAGCCGTTGAGGGCGGAGTTGCGGTAGGTGAAGGTGGCCTGACCGTGGAAGTGATCGGAGGTGCCTTTGGTGGTGATTTCGACCTGGCCGCGGCCGGGCTGGCGGTACTCGGCGGAGTAGGGATCTTCGTTGATGCTGACGCGCTCTATGGCGGTGGCGGAGACGCCGATGATAGGGCTTTCGACGCCATCGACCATAAGGGTGACGCCGCCTTCGCCGGCCACGCCTGCGTCAAGGAACGGGGTGAGCGTGGCGATAATGTCTCCGTCGTAGACGGGAAGGTTCTTCATGTCATCAGGCGGTGACGGTGGCTACGTCGGCGTTGTTTTCGGGCGAAGCAACGTCGATGTTTGTGGCGTCGACGTTTACGCTGGTCGTCACGTCCGCGAGCTGCATCGTCAGTATCTGCGGCATCAAGGGAGAGTCGGTGACATGCACGGCTTGATTCATCGGCGAAAATCCATCGCGCGAAACCACGAGACGGTAGTTGCCCGCGGCGGGTTGGGCGAACTGGAAGTGGCCGTTGCTGTCGGTGGTTGTGGTGCCAACCTCGGTTCCGTCGGCGCGTGTTAGCCGCACCGTCGCTCCGGGGATCAGCGCGCTGGTGGGGTCGCGCACGATGCCCGCTGACCTTTGCTTGGGTCTGCGCGAAGACGGCGAGCGCGAGTAGCGGCGTCATCATCAGGATGACGAGGCGGCGGAGACACGTAGGGAGCGATCTTGCAGCCGAGGCCGGCTGGCGTTGCCAAAGTTGATAGGGGTTCATGTTGGTGCGGGACCGCCAGAGAGGTCAGTTCTCAGAGTATCGCGAACCGCCCTGCGGAAAGGTGTTAACGAATGAGGTGCCCCGCGCTGACGACGTGAAAAGCTTCGTCCGCGCTGTCGCAAAGCCGTAGCGCCGGACCGCACGCGATACACTGAATGCAGCGTGTTTTCGCGCGGGCCTGAGCCTCTGTAACGGCGCTCGGCCACTCAATCTCAATGGAGTTTTATGTCACAGCGCACTTTCAGCATCATCAAGCCGGACGCCGTCAAGAAGGGCGATACCGCCGCTATCCTCGCCGAAATTTCGAAGGCAGGTTTTAAGCTCGTTGCGATCAAGAAGATCGTCCTCACCAAGCAGCAGGCGGAAGGCTTCTACCACGTCCACGCGGCGCGCCCCTTCTTCGGCGAACTCACTGATTTCATGAGCTCGGGCGTCATTTACCCGATGGTTCTTGAGAAGGACAATGCCATCGCCGACCTGCGCAAGCTCATGGGCGCGACCGACCCGGCGAAGGCTGACGAGGGCACCATTCGCAAGATGTTTGCTTCCTCTATCGGCGAGAACGCCATCCACGGCTCGGACGCTGAAGATACTGCTGCTTTCGAAATCGGCTACTTTTTCGCGGGCTATGAGCTCAAGTAGTTCTCACAAAAAGAGTCGGCCGAGAGAAACTCTCGGCCGACCTTTTTGTTTTTAACTCTGTTTCAGCTACTTCGTAAACAGCTTTAGATCGACGCTCTCGCCCATCGCTTTGTAGCCCGCATCGCCTGGATGCAGGTGGTCTCCGCTGTCGGCGGTGGCGGCAAAGACATCGGGATTCGTCGCATCGCGGGTCGCCTTGTCGAAGTCGATTACGCCATCGAGCTGCTTGCTCGTCCGAATCCACTCGTTCACGGCTTTCCGCATGACCTCACCGGCGGGGGACTGGTACTTTGCGCCGACATAGGGTGTCAGCGTCGCGCCAAAGACCTTGATGCCATGGGCGTGTGCGCGCTCGATCATCTGCACATAGCCGGCGATCAAGTCGTCGGACGAGACCACATCGTAGGGCTTCACCGGATCGGCCGCGTGGCCTATGTCGTTGATGGCTTCCATGATGATCAGGTACTTCACGCCATCCTGCGCGAGAACATCGCGATCGAACCGCGCCAGCGCGCTTGGGCCGGTGTTGTCGTGCAGCACGCGGTTGCCGCCGATGCCTTGATTCAGCACGCCGAGCTTCGCTGTCCGCTTGTCTGCCGCCAGCCGCTTCGCGAGCACATCCGGCCAACGTGCATTTGCGTCGCGCGTGCTGTGCGCGCCGTCGGTAATGCTGTCGCCGAAGGCCACGATGGCGGCGCTTGCGGCATCGGCCTTTACGTCGATGCCTTTGAGGAAGTCCCAGCTATAAATCTTCTGCGGACTGGTAAGCGTGGGCGAGGTTACGGCGTTTCCCGCAACGAGGTAGTTGGTCTGGTCCGCAAAGCCGTGGAAGCTCAGCACGCTGACGGGCTGGTCGGGCAGAAAGAGGCTTACCGCGAGGTCCGTCATCGGCGCTACCTTGATCGGCGCCGCATCGCTGACGACCAGCGCTCCCGGGGGAATCACAATCGAAGGATGCCCGCTGAAGCTCAACTGCACAGAACTGCCGGCAACAATGCCGCCGCCGCCCGCGCTCAAGGCGACCTGGGCAGCGCTCACGGTCAATGGATCTTGGCCAAATTCATTGGTCAGGATCACCCGCACCGACGATCCGCCAATGGAGACGTGAACGATTTCGCGCAGCGTGTTTCCGGCACCCGCATCCGCTCCTTCGGCGCCGAATTTGCCGCCGGGGTTCCTTGCGGCCATCGGCGCCGTGGCCCAGGTTCCTACCCAATGGTCCTGCGCTCCCGCAACGCCGGCTAGGCCGAGTGAAGTAGCCATTACGAACAACATCAGATGTAGGCGACGCAATACGTAGTCCATGAACTCTCCGGTAAAGTCAGATTTACAAGCGCGTCCATTCTACGTTGCGCCGCTGGTGCATGGCATCCATGCTCTCGGGTATAGTGGCGCATGGCGGAACCTGCGTACGCGCCGCACATTTCATACCCTGAGTGAGCCCGCAATGAAATCGCTCCAAGCTATCCTATTGCTGATGACAACCGCAGCGTTTGCGCAACAGACTACCGTCACCAAGGCTCCCTTCGGCAAAGTCCCGCACCAGGGCAATGCCGAAATTTTCACCCTAACCAGCGCCGACATCACCATGCGCATCACCAGCTACGGCGCGCGTGTCGTTTCGCTGGACACGAAGGACCGCAACGGCAAGATGGGCGGCGTCGTTCTCGGCTACGACAACATCGACAGTTATATCGCTGATCCCAAGACCTACTTCGGCTCCGTCCCGGGCCGCTATGCCAATCGCATCGCCAAGGGCAAGTTCACGCTCGAAGGCCGCGAGTATCAGCTGCCGATCAACAACCCGCCCAACTCGCTCCACGGCGGCACGGACGGCTTTGCCTATCGCAACTGGCAGGGCAAGATCATCGTCGATGGCGTCGAGTTCACCCTGGTCAGCCCCAACGGAGACCAGGGTTATCCCGGCAAGCTCACCGCGCATGTCCGTTATCTGCTGCGCGGCAACAGCGTGCGCATCGAGTATCTCGCGACGACGGACGCGCCCACCATCGTCAATCTCACGAACCACACCTACTTCAATCTCGGGGGAGACGGCACACCGAGCATTCTCGACGAAAAGCTCACGCTGGATGCTGACAAGTACACCCCCATCGACCCAACGTCGATCCCGCTCGGCCCACAGGCGCCTGTCGAAGGCACACCGTTTGACTTCCGCACGCCGCACACCATCGGCTCCCGCATTGACGTCGACAATGAGCAGTTGAAGAACGGCTCCGGGTACGACCACAACTTTGTCGTTCGCGGAAAGTCCGGCGATCTGCGTCCTGTGGCGAAAGTCTACGACCCCACGACTGGTCGCGTCCTTCATGTCTCGAGCACCGAGCCCGGCGTCCAGTTCTACAGCGGCAACTTCCTCGATGGCACGCTGCCATCGCGCAACGGCGGCACGTACCAGAAGCGCTCCGGCCTGTGCCTGGAAACGCAGCACTTTCCGGACTCGCCCAACGAGCCGAGCTATCCCACCACCGAGCTCAAGCCCGGCGACATGTATCGCAGTACCACCACCTGGACCTTCACTACCGAGAAATAGCAAAAGCCCAGCGCCCGATGCCCGACGCAAAATACGACTTCCTCACCTCACCCGCTTCCCTGGAGGCATTCCTTGTGGCCTGGGAAGCGGGAACGCTGCCCAAACCGCAGTGGACCCACGCCGCCCATGTCGCCGTCGGCGCCTGCTATACCGTTCGCTTTGGCGCCTCAGCTTTCGAGCACACCAGAGAGGGTATACGCCGCTACAACGAAGCTGTTGGCACCGTGAACGGGCCGGACTCCGGCTACCACGAAACGCTCACGCGCTTCTGGTCGCTCATCCTCGCGAATGCTCTCGTTGGAATCGACAACCCATGGGCCGCCGCCTGCAACGCTGTTGCTATATTTGGAGAAGAGCGCAGCCTGCACACCCGCTATTACAGCTTCGATGTTGTTCGCAGCACGCATGCCCGCCAGACGTGGGTCCCACCGGACCTTCAGCCACTTTAGCTACTGGCCGTTGGCGATTGCTTTATCCAGTGCTGCCAGCTGTACGGGGTCCATCTCTTTGCGAATCTGTAGCCAGAGGTGGAAGTAGGCCTTATCGAGATCGGCCCGCGCCTGTGCGACGCGGTCGATTGCGGCAAATACCTTCGTCTCATCCTGCAGGTCTTCCCGGGGCATGGAGACAAACCGCGTCTGCTCCGTGTGCAGGTTCTCAAACAGCGAGATCAGGTTGCCCTTATTCGCTTCGAAGATGCCGTCCATCCGCTGCTGTTGCTCGGACCGCAGTCCCACGTTCTTGACCGTCTTCTTGTCGTCCCACCATCGACCGGGAAGGGTAATGAGCGGCTCCGTGCGAAGTCCCGGTCCCGGAATGCGCCCTACCAGGTTGTTCCGCATGCCTCCGCGGCCTCCCATCATGCCGCCGCCGCCCATGCCTCCCATGCCGCCGCCCGGCCCGCCACCGGGTCCGCCGCGTTGCGCACGCAGGGCGGGGCATAGCAACGCCAGGCAGAGCACCAGCATCGATTGAAAGTTACGGCGCACGTTCACCAGATTCCTCGATTAATCCCAGGTTTGCACGGGCGCGTTGCGCCCATGCGCGGCAGTGCCGCCAACGGCCATCAGGCCAAAGTTATCGGAAGGCGACTGTACCGAAGCGTCCAGTTCGCGGTTGATCGCCTGCAGCATCTCGTTATCCTGCGCAAGCTGGGCCGCCGGATGCTCGTGATGCACTACAGCCGCAGGCTGCACCTGCGCTTGCCAGGCGTTGTTCGCAGCCTGCTGCAGCGCAACGGTTGTCGCGGGGGCTTGCACGCTCGTATCGGAAGCCACAACCTGCGTCCGCTTGTCGCGCATTGTGAGCGGGATCGAAACCGCAAGCAGCAGCATGGCCGTAGCCGCTGCCACCCAGTTGGCTCGCCGCTGCCCGGCCGAGTTTGCCGCCTGCACCAGCGTGACCGGCGCCGTCGCCGACTGCCGTTCGCTCCATGCCATGGAAACCGCCGCAAAGCTCGCCATCGGAGCTTTTGCCGCCTCAAGCCGCGCCTGGCACTGCATGCACTGCTTCAGGTGCGCCGCCGGCTCAGCGGCAAGGTCGCCGATCAGCACATCGTCGATCTGGTCTTCCGAAAGATGCGTAAGGTGCCTGTTGCTCGTCGTGTTCATCGGCCTACCTCGGCGCGTACAGCTTTCAACGCGCGGTGAAGATGCGTTTTTACCGTGTTGATCGGCATGGAAATCGCCGCTGCGATCTCGGAAAGATCCATATCTTCCGCAAAACGCATCAGGAAGATGGCCCGTTGGTTTACCGAAAGGTTTGCCAGCGCGGCCTGTACCTGCTCGGTCCGTTCGATGGCCAGGATTCGCGCCTCGGCAGAACTCTCATGGCTGGCCAGGAAGTTTGCGGCATCGCTTACATCGATCGCCGTAGCCCGCGCCTGCCGCCAGAAACGGAACTTCTGCAGCCGCTGCTGGTCGCGGATCAGGTTCAGTGCAATGCTGGTCAGCCAGGTGTTTACGGAGCAGTCGCCGCGGAACTTGTCCCGCCCGTTGTAGGCCTTCAGGAAACAATCCTGTGTGATGGATTCCGCGAGATCCGGGTCCCCGATCGAAAACGTAACGAAGCGCAGCAGCCGCGGACGGTACGTCCGCACCAGCGCGTCGATATCGTCCAGCTCGGAGCTGCTCCGTTCGACGGCCTGCACATTGCTCATGGTTACATCTAGCGCTAGTTGCATACTGTTGGAGACGGGTAACCGCCAGCTACAGATTACAGACAAATTTGTGCCCATCTCAAGAATTCACGCGGGAATTGGGGCCTTTTTCCACCCACGCTTCGTTCGGAAAAGCTACCCCTCGTCGGCGACTTTCTGAACCATGTACTCGTCCATCAAAACGGCCACCAGCGCCGCCGTCGGCACAGCAACCAGCGCGCCTACGACTCCTGCCAGCGCCAGTCCGGCCATCAGGGCGATGAGCACGGAAAGCCCCATCAAATTCACACTGGATTTCATGATTTTCGGCGTTAGAAATCCGTTTTCTACTTGCACATAGACCGCGTAGAAGATCAGCACGCCCGCCATCTTCGACCACGAATCCAGCGCAGCGCAGCCCGCCGCCAGCAGAATCGTAATCACCCCACCCATCACCGGGATGATGTTGAACAGTCCCATTAGCACGCCCAGCAGGAAGAAGTACCGCACATGCAGGATCGCGAAAACGATGGTGCTACAAACCCCCAGGATCAGCATCAGCGACCCCTGCCCCAGCAACCATTTGCTCATACGGTGCTCGGCCACCACCAGCGTCTTCGCCAGACGCTCCCGCGGTCCGTCGGTAAAGAACGAAAGGAAGTAGGAGTACGCGAACTCGCCTTCCAACATGAAGTAAATGCAGAGGATAAACGCCGTGATCAGATCTAGCATACGGCTCATCCAGAGCGGAAATGATGCCAGCAGGTAGCTTGCAATGCCGGAAACCATCGTTTCAGACTTCTCCGCTAGCTGATCAACCCCGAACTTATCGGCCATTGGCAGCTTCTTCAGCTTCACTACCAACCCAGGTATCCGCCCTGGAAGGTCGGCTGCAAAGTGCTGCACATCACGAATCACCGGCGGCAGGCCTACGACCAAGAAAGCTGTCAGCAGCAGAAAAACCGTCGCCACCAGGGCAATAATCGCTACCAGCCGCGATGGGCTCCGTCCCCGGATGTTTAACTGCATGATGTGCTGCACTACGGGCATCAACACCACGGCGAACAGTGCGCTCACATAGACAATCTCGAGCACGCCCCGCAGCTTCCATGCCAGTGCCAGCGCCAGAATCACCGCAAACGTGAACAAGATGTGTCCGCGAACGACATTGCGTTTTTGCTCGGTCTCGGTTGCGGGCTTCGGTGGCAGGGCAGTCTCCTGTGTATCTTGTACCGTCTGATGCACTTATTGTGCCTTACGCGGTGCGGAGAGTTAAGAACGCGCCTCCAACTTTCGCAGCACCGCTTTCATGCTCTCCTCAGCCGTATCGTCCGCAGTTTCGACGATATGCGCCGCAATCCGCTCATAGTGCGGCTTCCGCCGCACAAACCGCGCCGCGGCTACATCATGGTCCGCCAACACGGGCCGCGCCGTCGCTTCCGGATCGAGCGCCTGCAGGCGGCAACGCTCCACCAGCACATCAAACGTAGCAGACAGGTAAATTACCGCTGTGCGCGGCGTCTGCTCCAGCAGCAGCCGGTTTCCCAGTTCCTCTGGCGCACCTCCGCCCAACGCGATCACGACCCGCCGCTGTCCCAGTAGGCCAGCCAGCGCGGAAGCTTCCGCGCGCCGGAATGCCTGCTCGCCGCTCTCGGCGAAGATCTGTGGGACGGTGCGTCCCTCGCGCCGCTCGATCTCGTGGTCGAGGTCCAGGAACGTCCATTCCAGCTCCGCAGCGAGCAAGGCGCCTACGGTCGTCTTGCCTGACCCCATAAAGCCGGTCAGGACGATTCGGTCGAGGCCGGCGGGTAGGGGCGAGGTTTGGGTTTTGGTGGTGGTGGGCATGGCTGACAAATCCAGAACTGCTGTACTCATTGTCGTCTCCGTTCGGTGCTGTTTGGAAGCTGCTGATGTTGTGCAAAACAAAAGCCGCAACCCTTGGGGGGTCGCGGCTCGGTGGATTCTGTGATATTTCTCTGTGCTTAGGTTCGATTCAGAGAAAGTCGCACGTCCGCCGGCCGCTGGGGATACCAGTAGTAGTAGCTAAATCGGCCGGAAGTGCGGAACGTCGTCATCAGGTAAGAAAGTACGCCTCAAACCAAAAACAAGCAAGCAAAAAGCCCAAACTCAAAAGTTTGGGCCTCTGCCGTTTCCAAAAGGGGGTCCTACTCAGCCGGCTCGATTGCGCCCGAGGGCTCATCCAGATCCTGTGTTTCGCCCTTCAACTTATTCGCGATGTTCGACCAAACCGAGTCCGAAGGTTCCTCGGTTGGTTCAAAAAGGCTTTTCGCATGCTCTGCGATTGCTTCTAAGTCGTTCACCAGCGCGGCGCAGTCAGGATTCTTCGCCAGGAACGTGGCGAAGCGTGGATCTTCGCTCACTTTGCCGTCCCCGGAAGCGAACAAGTCGGGCAGGTAGTCCTCAAACTGCGCGGCCGTCATGTTGTCGAAGTTTACGTTCGTCAGGTCGCTCATTGCGCAACCTCCTTGCTGCCCTCGATCGGAGGAAGTGCTTCGGGCTGACGCAACAGTTCGCGCAACTTCAGCCGGGCCTTGTGGAGCTGCGACTTACTGTTGCCCGTGGAGCACTCCAGCATGGTCGCGATTTCGTTATGCTCAAATCCTTCAACATCGTGCAGCACGAACACCATCCGATATCCCGGAGGCAGGGAAGCCACAGCCCGCTCCAGCGTTACGCGGTCGACGGAGCCCGCAAGGTTCGGATCGCGCGATCCAAAGTCCCGCTTTGGCGCGTCGTCTTCGGATGGGTTGATCGTCTCTTCGAGCGATACCAATTGCAGACCCTTCTTGCGCAGGTGCATCAGCACCAAGTTCACCGTGAGCCGATGCAGCCAGGTCGAGAACGCACTTTCACCACGGAAACTGCCCAGCTTGCGAAACAGGTGCAGGAAGGCTTCCTGCGTCATGTCCTCGGCTTCGGACACGTTGCCCAACATACGGAGGCAAAGGGTGTAAACACGCCGCTTGTGCAACGCATAAAGTTTTGAAAATGCGTCGGCATCGCCATTTTTTGCACGCTCAATGGCTTCGGCCTCGCCGGCGATCGGGGGGTTCCGCTTGAACAAGCCGGGATTCGGTTTTGCTGGAGGTGTCGTCAAAAGGCCTTGCTGTCCCATAGGAGGTGTGTCCGGTCCGTCCATTCGTTCACTGCCGACACCGTATCCTCGTTCCAGCCTATAGCAAAGACGATGACTAAGGTATCAAGGCCTTGGATTACGCTCTGAGCAAAGAGGTTGTCCGTCGAGTATCGAACAGAACTATCTCGCCTTACGATCCAATAAAGCGTGCGTAGAGCGATCTTGCCAGCCCCACATCGGTCGTCCCCTGCACCAGCGCCCGGCCGTCCGGAAACACAGTAATTGTGTGCGGAGCGTACTCAAATCGCAGCAGCATCCCGTTAGACCGCACAGCTCCCAGCGGAGCCAGTCGCTCTCCCAGTGCCACCAGGTCTAGGGGCCGATGGTGCTCATGGATTTGTACCGAGTTCCGCCCGCAAAGGGTAATGTGCGGGCGTCCCTCGCCGGCCAGGTACCGGAATTTTCGCGCTCCGCAAACTTCGCAGTCCTCGCGCGGCGAGCCTGTGGCAATCTCCGACCGCTCCCCGCTCCAGAGGTCGAACGAGACCAGCGTCCGCCGCAAGAGCTGCGGCTGCCCGGTAAGCAGCTTCAACGCCTCGGTCACCTGCATGGAAGCAGCCAGATTTACGGCCGTAGAAAGAATGCCCGCCGTATCACAGGTCTCCACGTTCCCGCCTGGAGCCGCGGGAAAGATGCACGCCAGGCAGGCCGTGGGCGCCGCACCCTCAAACCCTTTCGGCAGGATGTTCATTGTTGCCGCGTAGGCGCCCACAGCCGCCGCGTAAATCCAGGGTTTCGCTTCGCTGACGCAGAAGTCGTTCAGCAGATACCGCGTCTCGAAGTTGTCGGTGCAGTCCAGCACGATATCCGTGCCGTCCAGCAGGCTGGCGATATTCGCAGGCACTAGGTCGGCCACATGCGCGGTCACTTGCACACCGGAGTTCACCCGCAGCAAATGCTGCCGCGCCGCCACAGCCTTGGGCAATGCTGCCCGGGCGTCCTCCTCGTCGAAAAGCACCTGTCTCTGCAGGTTGGAGGGCTCCACGAAGTCCCGGTCGATCAGCGTCAGCTCACCGACGCCCGCGCGCGCCAGCAATCCCGCCGTCGCTGCGCCAGTAGCGCCCACGCCCACAACCACGACCTTGCCTTGCTGGATCAGCCGCTGGCCCTGTTCGCCGATTCCTTTGAACAGCACCTGCCGCGAATACCGTTCGGCCTCGTCGATGGGTGCCGGTTTCGTCTCATGGAGCAGTTCATGCATCGTCCAAGTATAAGAGGCCACCGAATAGCCTACGGTGACACGATACGATGGTTCGGGTGATCGAACCTATGTCGCTGATTTGGCATCCATAAGGGGACACGAGACGGAAATTCCGCGAGACCGCTCGAAAGTCGCTACTGGAACCGGATCTGCAGGGTTACAGGCAACAGCGGCTGTAAGCGAACACAGTATTCTGCAAGGGAAGGCGCGGTGGTGGGTCTGGAAAGTTCAAATCGGAGCAAGCGTAGCGATTGGTTTCGGATCCCTTTGGGTCCGTGCAGCTTCCTGCCCGCAGTTTGTTTTCTGGCCCTATCAATAATTTCCCCCTTTGTTTTAGCGGGTCGCATGGCGGCGCAAAGCCCGGGCGTGATCAACGGTGAGGCCGCCAGCCAAACGGCCCCACAAAACACGGTGACGAATCCCTCCGCACCGAACTCCACACCGCAAGCCAGCCAGAATGGGCCGGCAACCCCCGCAGCCGTCCCAACTGCGACATCGGTAACCAACACGTTGGCTCCTTTGCCCACGACCATCTGGGACAAAACTGGAGCGAACGTGACCGCCGTCCGTTTTGAGGGTGTGACGTTTGACGCGAGCGACCCTATTTTCTCCGAGCTGACTCAGAAGGCCGGTCAGCCGCTCGACCCCGACAAGGTTCGCAACGATCTCCGTCGTCTCTTCGCCAGCGGCCGTTATCGCGACATCAGCGTGAGCGGAGCAGTCGACGGCCCGGGCCTGGCACTGATTTATGCAGGAACGCCGCGCTACTATGTGGGCCGAATTCAGATCACCGGCGTCACGCAGGAGCGGTTGGCCTCGCTACTGGAGTTTGCGACCAAGCTCGATCCCGGCACTCCCTTTACCGAAGCCCAGATTCCAGCAGCCGTTGAAGGCGTGAAGCAGACGCTTGCGGAGAACGGATTCTACGAGGGAACCGTGAAGGTGGACACGACGCGCGACGACGTCAACCACCAGATAAACGCCACGTTCACCGTCAACGTTGGTCCCCAGGCGCGCGTAGGTAAAGTCACGGTCGGCGGAAAAGACCCCGGCATCACGGTTGCCGACTTCCGCAACAAGGGCAAGCTTGACTGTTCCAAACTGGCACTCAAGTTTCGCAAGCACTGCCAGGTGAAGGTGGGCCGCGAAACCACCAGCACGGCCCTTTCGGACGTTCGCAGCTACTACCAGAAGAAAGACCGGCTCGAAGCGACCGTCAGCATGCAGAAGCAAACCTATGATGAGCCTGTGAAGAAGCTCAACTACGATTTCGTCGATGAGCAGGGACCGATCGTGAAGGTCGTCATCAACGGAGCGAAAATCTCAAAGTCGCGCATGCACTTGCTCGTTCCCATCTTTGAAGAGGGCGCGGTCGATCGCGACCTGATCAACGAAGGCGGCTTCAATATACGCGACTACCTGCAGCAGCAGGGCTACTTCAACGTGCAGTCGACCGTGAAGTACCTGGGCAAAGGCACCGGCAATGTCACCGTAGAGTATGACGTGACTGAAGGGCAGCGCCACAAGGTAACCGGCGTCACCATCAAAGGCAACAAATACTTCGACACGGATCTTCTGGAAGAGCTACTCAGAGTCCACAAGGCCGATGCTTACGTGAGGAACGGCAAGTACAGTACACAACTGGTCGACGCGGATGTTGATTCAATCCTGTCTCTGTACCGTGCCAACGGCTTCAGTGCAGCGAAGGTGACTTCCGCGGTCAAGGACATTGATACGGGCGCGAATGGCCAGCCGCTAAAGGTCGCTCAAATCCAGGTGACCTTCACAATCGAAGAAGGCAAGCAGCAGAAGTTCGGTGCCGTGCAATTCGCAGGCGTGGATCCTTCACGGGAGAAGACTGTGCATGCGCTTTTGAATGCACAGAGCGGACAGCCCTTCTCGCTGATCACGCTCTCCGGCGATCGCGATGCGGTGTTGAGCTACTACATCGCTCATGGATTCGATCACGCGAAAATCGAGATCGCGCAGAACGTCGAAAAGGACGATGCCACCAAGACCGACGTGACGCTGAACGTTACGGAAGGGCAGCAGGTGTTCATTGATAAGGTTTTGCTTTCCGGCATTGTTCACACCAAGCCTTCCATCGTGGAGCGGCAACTGCGCGTTCACGCGGGCGATCCGCTCGATCAGGCCGCATTGCTGGAAACGCAGCGACGGCTCTACAACCTGGCATTGTTCAACGAAGTAAATGCTGCTATTCAAAACCCGACTGGAAACGCTCCTGCGAAAAATATTCTGGTGCAACTAACGGAAGCCAAACGCTGGGATGTGACGTACGGCTTCGGCTTCGAAGCGCAGACGGGTACCCCCGGAATCACAACCGGGCAGACGCGTGGAAATACCGCAGCGCAGAACGGCCAGGCCGGCGTGAGTCCACGCGTTTCGCTCGATGTTTCGCGCATCAACCTGCGCGGAACTGAAGACTCGCTGACGCTGCATACAACCTATGGTTTGCTGGAAGAAGTGGCAACGCTTAGCTTCAACAATCCGCAGTTGCTTGGCCATCGCAACTTCACCGGAGCAATCTCCGGCGGCTACTCGAACGTGCAGAACATCAGCACGTTCGCTTCGTCCACGTTGCAAGGCGATGTGCGTGTGACGCAGAAGATCAAGAAGGCCGACAACGTTATCTATGACTTCCAGTTTCGCCGCGTTTCGGTCAACCCAGACAGTCTTGAAATCACACCGAATTTGATCCCGCAGTTATCGGAACCCGTAACCGTAGGCGGTCCTGGCATTACGTACTTCCGCGACACGCGCGATCCAACGCCGCTGGACGCCAAGCGCGGCCAGTACTTTTCCGTCCAGGAGTTCATCGCGTCGTCGAAGTTCGGCTCCGATACGGACTTTAATAAGGTGGACATGTCTCAGTCGACGTACTACACGTTCGGCAAGCACAAGTACACCTTTGCTCGTAATCTGCGCGTCGGTTTTGAGAACTCGTTTGGCCCTAATCCCAACGCCGTATCTTCGGGTGCAGGACAGATCGGAGTTGCGAGCGCCGCATGTTCCGGCGCGCTGCTCGTGCTCAACCCCACATGCATTGCTGTTCCGCTGCCGGAGCGCCTCTACGCTGGTGGCGCGACATCGCATCGTGGCTTCGGTATCAACGATGCAGGGCCACGCGATTTAACGACAGGCTATCCCGTTGGTGGCACCGGTGTGGTGGTCAATACATTTGAGCTGCGTCTTCCGCCACCTACGCTCCCAGTGGTGGGCGACAGCATCTCCTTCGTCATCTTCCACGATATGGGCAACTCGTTCCAATACGTGGGCGACATGTTCAAGAGCGTCAAGAACTTTCATCAGCCCAACCAGCAAGCCTGCAGGAACATCACCATCCCGGCCGGACAGACGCAGGACACTGCGGTAGGCACCTGCAACTTCAACTACTACTCGCACGCTGTCGGCCTCGGTCTTCGCTACGGAACGCCAGTCGGTCCCATCCGCGTGGACTTCAGCTACAACCTGAATCCACCGATCTATCCCGTGTTCAATGACTACACCGGCGCAGCACCGTACGTCGGTCAGGCCAGCCACTTCAACTTCTTCTTCAGTATTGGACAGAGCTTCTAACCCACGATGATGCGCTACATCCATCTCGAGCACGTTTCCTTTCGCAGGATCGCAAGAACCGCGATGACGCTGGTCGTCGCTTGCGCTGTGTCAGGCCTCGTTCGCGCGCAAAGTACAGCGCAACGAAACTCGGTGCCTAAGACCGCGCCTGAACCAAAGGCCGCTGCGCCTCAGCTGCCTGTTGTACAGGGAACAGAGTTGGATCGCGTGGTCGCCATTGTGAACGGGGATCTCATTCTCGATAGCGATGTCGATCAGGAGAAGCGTTTTGCTGCACTGCTGCCATACGGCGAAGCCAGTGGAGTTTACTCACGCGATAGCGCCATCGAGCGATTGATCAACCGCGATCTCATTCTGCAGCAATCTCGTCTTCAGCCGGAAAACGCGGTCAGCGACGAGGATGCTACGAAGGATCTCAACGCTTTGCGAAAGGCGATCCCGACCTGCAAGGAGTTTCATTGCGACACGGAAACGGGATGGAATCGCTTCCTCGCTAGCCAGGGCTTCGACGAGAAGAGCATCCTCATTCTCTGGAAAGAGCGTATGGAAGTCCTTGAGTTCATCGAACAGCGCTTCCGGATGGGCATCAAGATCGACCCCGTGCAGATCAAGAAGTACTACACCGACACGATGCTTCCGCTGTACGCAGCGCAGCACGTTGCCGCGCCGCCGCTGGAATCCATCTCGAGCAGAATCCAGGAAGTGTTGTTGCAGCAACAGGTGTCCAAGTTGCTGGATGATTGGCTAAAGAGCCTTAGAGCACAGGGAAGCGTCGTTGTGATGCACCCGGGCGAGGGGGCGCCATGAGCGACTTGAATCGTCCGGATAACCAACTCGAGCACGACAACGATCCCGCGAAGTCTTCCGCGACTACCCCAAAGCGTAGGCGCATAGGAAGAATGCTGGCGTGGGCTGCTGGCTCATTGCTGTTGCTGATCGTCATCCTGCTTGCGGGTGGCGCATACTACACCACGACCGCCGACTTTCAGCGCCGCGTGGGCGCGCAAGTGGTGTCGGTGCTTGAAGACTCAACCGGCGGTCGCGTGGAGCTTCATCGCATCACTTTTGATCTTTGGCACCTCGCCATCGAAGCCGATGGTCTTGTCATTCATGGAACGGAAGCCGCCGACCAGATGCCGTATCTTTCCGCGGACAAGATTCTGTTGCGCGTGAAGATCCACACGTTTCTCTCTCATACGGTGGGCAAGGGCGCACAGTCGCACATCGGTCTCAGTTATCTGCGCGTCGAGCAGCCACACTTCCATCTGATCATCGACAAGGACGGCAAAACGAATCAGCCTGTACCGAAGCATCCCACACCGAGCACGGAGCCGATTCAGAATACGCTGCTTGATCTGCAGGCCGGAAAGGTTGAATTGGCGAACGGATTGGCCGTGGTGAATGATCGCGCCATTCCATTCGATGTGGCCGCCAAAGATCTCAATGTCGAAGTGCATTACATTCCATCGGCAGATCATTATGGAGCCACACTCGATCTTGCCAACCTGCTTACGAAGATCAGCAATCAACCTGAAGTGCAGTCCAAGTTGCATCTGCAAGCGGAGTTTGGCCGCGACATGGCGGAGCTCAAGAGCTTCGATTTTGCCACCGGCTCCTCAACGCATTTGACCGCTGACGCTCTGCTGCAGCACTTCAACAAGCCTGAGTGGCAGGCGAACGCGAAAGGGTCGATCGAGCTTAAACAACTCGGCCTTCTGGCTGGCATTGAAGGTTTTACGCATGGGACAGCAGAGCTTGAGTTGCATGGCCGCAACTGTGTGGTCACACCGCAGGCAGCGCAGAAGAATCCGCACTTCTGGCAGCGCCATAACAAAAAGCCATTGCCTGCGGATTCGAAGATGCTTCCGCCCGATCCGGACTGCAAAGCCGGATACTTGCTGGTCGGAAGTGTGAAGGCGCACCGTGCTGGATATGTGATACCTGAAGTGCGCGTCCACGATGTGGATGCAGGGGCACAGCTTCATGTAACTCCAACGGAGTTGTTGTTCACGGCGCTCACCAGCACTCTGCCTGGAGGTGGAAAGATCTCCGGCGAGATGAAGATCGAGAACTGGTTGGGAGAAGTTCCGCCCGACACAGCTGCTGCTTCGGCAACTGCTGTTGCTGCAGCGACGACAGCAAATACGACGGCGAAGGGCCTTGGATCGAAGGCTCCCGTAGAGTCGATGGCGCTCACGCCGGTGGCTCACGCGCATGCGTATCTAACCGTTGTTGTGAGCGGGATTTCGCTGCGTACCATCATGGAGTTCACCGCACCGCCAAACTACGGAGATCTTGGTTTTGACACCTCGATCAATGGACCCGTGAAGGTGGAATGGGGTGGGTCGGTAAAGGAAATCTCGGATAGCGTGCAGGTTGACGCTAATCTCGACTTCACACCAACGGGATTGCCGAATCGCGGCTATCCTTCGAACATTCCGCTGCGCGGTAAGGTTCTTGGCCACTACGACGGCCGCAGGGAAGTTGTGAATATCGCGCAACTCACCTTAACCACGCCGCAGACGGTGTTGGCGACCAGTGGTGTGCTTGGTGTGAACAATGGCGATCCATTGACAGCGTTGCAGGTGAGCCTCCAGGCCCACGATCTGGGTGAGTTCGATCAGTTATTGCAGCGGCTCGACTTTGAGGCCAACGGCAAGAAGGGAACCGCGGCGATTCCGGTTGTGCTGCATGGCACGTTGGGCTTTACGGGCTCGGCCAAGGGAGCGGTGCGCAACCTCGAAGTGAAAGGACATATGGCTGCCGACAATGTCGAGGTCAAGCTCGGGACGGTCACCGATGTGCAGATTGATTCCGTCGTCGGCGATGCAGATTACTCACCGGACAGCGGTATTGCGATTGCGACTTCGACGATTAAGCGTGGAACTGCTGTGCTGAACGTTACGGGCAACTTTACGCCGCGCAAGGAGTATCTGCGTCATGGCGCGGTGGATTATGTGTGGGACAAGGGGCTGCTGATTGATGCGTCGGTAAAGCTGACGAATGCCCAAATTCCCGATCTGCTGCAGATTGCCGGACAGCAACAGAAAATTCCGCTTACGGGCACTATCAATGTGAACGGGCATGCTTCCGGCACGGTCGACAATCTGAGCGGCAACGGAAATATTACGCTGACCAATGGCGCAGCTTACGGCGAAAACTATCAGACGATCTCCGTCGATGTGAATGCCAAAGGAAAGCAGATAGACGCGACGAAGCTGCTGGTCGCGGCGCATGGGATGTCGGTTACGGGCAGCGGCGGCTATAACCTGACGTCGAAGCATATCAATGCGCAGTTGCAGGGAAGCAATCTGACGCTGTCCAAGTTCGATATAGTGCAGAAGGCCAACGCCAACGCGGATGGTGTGCTTTCGTTCAACGTCTCGGCTGACGGAACGATCGAAGAGCCGAACCTGCACGCGAAACTTGCGTTGGCAAACATCACTGCGGACGGTAAGCCGCTCGGCGATCTCAATGCAACAGCGAACAGCACTGGATCGAATTTAGCTTACGATCTGCATGCTACGTTGGTTGGTGCGCAGGTCGGTTTGAATGGGCAGACGTCGCTGGTGGGTGACTATCAAACGCAGGCGAAGATGACGCTTACGGGGCTCGATGTTGCGAAGCCGCTGGAACTGTTTTCGACCAATTCGATGAAGGCTACGTCGCTGATCAATGGAACGGTCATGGTGTCCGGGCCGGCAGCCAAGCCGATGTTGCTGACCGGATCAGCTGATTTCGGTGACTTCGATGTCAAGTCGCAAGGCATTGAGCTGAAGTCCGCTGAGCCGATTCGCGCGAGCTTGCGCAGCGGTGTGGTGACGATCGATCAACTGCACATTACCGGACCGGACACGGATCTGCATGCAGGTGGAACGGTTGGTGTGTTCGGCGACGATGATCCGCAGGGCGGGAAGCTGGGACTGAATGCCAATGGAAGCATCAGCATGCGGATTGCGCACACGCTCGATCCGGACCTCATCACGTCGGGCAAGGTGACATTCAAGGTTGCGGCGGATGGACGGATGAAGAAGCCATCGCTGACCGGGAATGTGCAATTCCAGAACGTGAATGCTGCGGTCGATGGCATCCCGAATGGGTTGAGCAATATGAACGGAACGATGGTCTTCAATGAGAACCGTTTGACCGTCCAGGATGTGACTGCGACTACAGGTGGAGGACAACTGAAGCTGGGTGGCTCGATCAGCTATCAGAAGGGCATCTTCGCGGATCTTACGGCGACCGGCGAGAACGTTCGTGTGCGTTTGTATGGTCTGAGCGCGACGGCGAATGCGAGCTTCCAGCTACAGGGCGGACCGCAGTCGGTGCTGCTTTCGGGCAACGTGTTCATCACGCGGTTCGGTGTTGGCCCCGACGTTGACTTCGCGGCTTTCTCAGGAACGGGTGGCGTATCGGCTCCGCCCGATCCGAACTCGGCGACGAACAAGATTCGGTTGGAAATCCATGCGACGAGCTCGCCGCAGCTAGACTTCCAGAACTCGTATGCGAAGCTTGCGGGCAATGTGGACCTGACGATCGGTGGAACGGTCGCACAGCCGAGCGTGCTGGGCAAGATCCAGATTACGGATGGAAGCGCGACGTTTGCTGGAACGAAGTATGAGCTCGAGCGCGGCAATATCTACTTCAGCAACCCCGTGCGGATCGATCCGACGATCGATCTCGATGCCACGGCGAGAGTGGAGAACTACGACATCACGATTGGCATTCATGGGACAGCGACGAGCATCAAGCCAACGTATCGTTCGGAGCCGCCGCTTACCGAGGCTGACATCTTCAACCTGCTTGCGTTGGGACGAACGCAGGAAGAGGCGCAGCTGTATCAGGAGCAGCAGGTGCAGGCTGGGACCGATCCGACGACTTCGGCGCTGTTGGGTGGAGCGCTGAATGCTACGGTTTCGAGTCGCGTTGGCAAGCTGTTTGGTGCTGGATCGGTGAAGATTGATCCGGCGTTCGTGGGAACGCTGGGTAACTCCAGCGCGCGCATTACGGTGCAGGAGCCTTTGGGCAAGCAGGTGACGCTGACGTTTGCGACCAACGTGAACCAGACTGCGGAGCAGTTGATCCAGGTGCAGTATCAGATCAACCAGGACACGGCGCTGGTGGCAACGCGCGATGAATCGGGTGTGTTTTCGGTGGTTTATAAGGTCAGAAAGCGCTATCGCTAGCGAGTTAGCAAAACGCAGTAACATAGTCAGTGATGGAAAATGTGCTTCGCAGTACGCGTGTGACGCTGGAGATGATCAAGTGGGAACACTCGATCTTTGCGTTGCCGTTTGCGCTTACCGGTGCGGTGCTGGCGGCTGGTGGGTGGCCTCCGGTGCGGGTGCTGTTGTGGATTGTAGTCTGCATGGTTTCGGCGCGGAGCGCGGCGATGGCGTTCAATCGGCTGGTGGATAGCGAGATCGACGCGGCGAATCCGAGGACAGCGATGCGCGCTTTGCCGAAGGGCGAGCTTTCGCGTGGGTTCGTGTTGAGCTTTACGGTGTTGGCTGCATGCGTGTTCGTGTTCGGTGCGGCGATGTTGAACCGCTTGACGCTGGAGCTTTCTCCGATTGCTTTGATCATTGTCCTGACTTACAGCTACATGAAGCGGATTACTCGGTGGTCGCATGTCGTGCTGGGTCTGGCGTTGGGGATTGCGCCTTCCGCGGCATGGATTGCAGTGCGTGGGGCGCTTGATCCGAGGGCGCTGCTGCTTACGGCGATTGTGATCCTATGGGTTGGCGGTTTCGATGTGCTCTATGCGTGCCAGGATTTTGAGCATGACCGCAAGGCTGGCTTGAATAGCATTCCGCAGGCGTTTGGGCTGGAAGGCGCGTTCTGGATCGCTCGGGTGATGCACCTGGGCATGGCGGCACTCCTGTTTGTGTTGCTGCATGCGTTCGGGTTGGGGTTGATTGCGCTGGTGGGCGTGGCGATTGTGCTGGTGCTGCTGGCGTATGAGCATTCCATCATTTCCCCGAAGGATTTGAGACGGATGAATGCAGCGTTTTTTACGCTGAACGGAGTGATCTCGGTGGTGTTCTTCGTAGCCGTCGCTGTAGATGTGCTTCATCGGCGGTAAGTGTTTTATAATGTGAAATATGCGTCCAGAGAAAGCCGCATTGATTGGTTTAAAAAAAAGGCCCGCAAATTGCGGACCTTTTTGTGGTGAGTCGTAGTGGTTACGCGGCGTCTTTGTCGCGGTTGAGGAACTTGTCTACCCCGGCCTGGATGTGTTCCTTGGCGTTCTGGGCGGTTGAGGTGACGGACTCGCGAACGTCGTGTGCATGTTGTTCGGCGACGGGCTCCTTGCGCTCTTTAGTTTCATGAGCGGCCTCCTTGACGGAACCCCAAGCCTGCTCGGCATGACCCTTGACTTGCTGAGCGGCACCCTTGTTGGCGAGAGATTGATCATTGATAGCTTCGCCGGTCGCTTGCTTTACCTTGCCGGCTACTTCGTCGAATTTACCTTTGATGGTGCTATCGGATGTGGACATGACGATTGCTCCTTTGGAAACGTGTGAGGAGCGAGTCTCGAGAGATATATCTCTCGAGACTCGCTCCCCGTTGGCCCAATTACTTGTTTTCAAGACTGCTGCCGGCTATATGCCTCTACGGCCGGAGAGCAGGTTGAAGATGAGAACGATGATGGCAAGAACCAACAAGAGGTGGATCCAAGAACCGAGAACCGGAAACCCGATGAAACCGATAAGCCAGAGAATGACGAGGATGACTGTGATCGTCCAAAGCATTGACTGAAAACCTCCCTTAGAAATGTGCTGCAAACTGCAACTACGACTGCGTGGCCCAGGTATGGCCGAGTTCGCTGTTATATACCGCGGCGGCCGGAGAGCAGGTTGAAAATCAGCACGATGACGGCGAGAACCAGAAGGATGTGGATGAGTCCACCACCGATGTGAAGGCTAAAACCAAGAAGCCAGAGGATGAAGAGTACGACGATGATTGTCCAAAGCATTTGAATTGTTCTCCGTGAACATGGAGCGGGACTTTGGAAATCGGTCGCCGCTTTGCGGGAGTCTCCCGAGCGTTCGTAATGATAAGTTGCCGAGTAGAATGACGAGGTTGTCTGAGGGGCAGGGAATAGGGAACGGGGAGTAGGAATAGAGCTGATAAGGCGATATTTTGTGGGCGTGGCAACCTTTGCGGAGATGATTGGGGAATATGCAGCGGATTGCAATACAGGGTGAGCGTGGATCGAACAGCCACATGGCTGCGATTGGTATGCTCGGCGACATTGAGGTGGTGCCTTGCGCTCTTTCGGCGGAGGTGTTCGAAGCAGTGCGTGCTGGGCATGTGGATGCTGCGGTGCTGCCGATTGAGAACAGCCTGCATGGGTCTGTAGCGGAGCATTACGACTTGCTGTTTGAGAGTGCGATACGGATTGATCGCGAGAGCCAGCTACGGATTCGTCACAACTTGATTGTGCCTCCGGGCGTGACGCTGGATGAGGTGAAGCATGTGATCTCGCACCCGGTGGCATTGTCGCAATGCCGGAGATACCTGTCGCGGATGAAGAGTGTGACGGTGATGCCGTTCTATGACACTGCGGGAAGCGTGAAGCACATTATGGACGAAGGGCTGCGCGATACAGCGGGTGTTGCTCCCGTGCTTGCGGCGGAAGAGTACGGTGGTGAGGTGCTGGTTCCGGGGATTGAAGATCATGTGGAGAACTTCACGCGGTTTCACCTGCTGCGGAGGGCGGAGGATCCGCGGCCTGCGGACCTGCCGGAGCCGAACAAACTGAGTGTGGCATTTGTGGTGGAGCATCGGCCAGGGACGCTGGTGCGGGCGCTGCAGGGGCTGGCCCAGGCTGGAGTGGATTTGACGAAGATCGAGTCGCGGCCGGTGCCGGGTAAGCCGTGGGAGTATGTGTTCTATGTGGACTTCCGGTTTGATTCCGCGGAGAAGGCGGATGCGGCGCTGGAGGCGCTGGGTCGCGAGAGCAGCATGGTGAAGGAGCTGGGACGCTACGCCGCTGCCTGAGGCTGTGGTTTGAGGGCGTTGGGCTCGAAGGCCCAGCGGGCGCGCCAGAGCAGAACGATGACGAAAACAACGACGGCGAGGCCGAAGACGATTCCGGGGAGAATCAGTATGGGGAAGAGCTTTGGGCCGAAAAGATCGATGGGCTGGGGGCCGGGCATGGCGGCGGCGGTGGCGCGGGAGATGGTTTCCATGTATTGGCCCATGCGCTCGCGACCTGCAGGGAAGAGCATGACGAGCGTGTTGAGCATGCTCAGGACGCAGTAGGCCACGGCCATGTACCAGGCGGGCTTTCGTACCAGGAGAAGACCGACTCCGGTGGTTGCCGCAAAGATGATGAGGATGAGAAGTGTGATGTGGGCGACCCGGCCGGAGAGGATGAAGCCACAGAGGAAGAGCGGGAAAGGAAGCGCGAGACAAGACAAGGAGCAGACTGCTCCTACCAGGAGAAGAATGGCGAGGACGGTGATTGAGACGGGGCGTTTGGGGACGACGGGTTGTGGAAGCGGGGCGGTGGTCTGGCTCCAGGTTTGGGTGTAGGCCGCAGGCGGCAGGGGATCGAAGGGCTGGGGTGCCGTGAGCGGTTCTGCGACGGAGTAGTCGAGCGCGTGGGCGTGCAAGAGGGGGGCGGGTGCGTTGGGATTGGGTAAGGGAGCGGCCTGCGGGGGTACGGCGATGAAGGCTTCGCGTGTGCGGCGGAGGGCGAAGTAGACCAGCCAGGTGATCCCGAGGGTGGCGACCAGTAGGGAGACGACGGCCATTCCAAGGAAGATGGCATGCAGGACTGCGGGATTGGAGGCCGGTGGCATGGGCATGCTCTGCATAAGGATGGGCATAGCGAAGCAGCCAAGAGCGGAGAACAGACCGAGGCATCCCAGGCCGGCGCCGATGATCATGATGGAGATGCGGGCCCAGGGCCTCATGCGGACGAGCCCAACCAGCGTGGCGATGGCCCAGACGGCGAGCGCGAGATAGAGGCAGGCGACGGCGGCGACGGCTGCAATAATGATTTCAGGCGGTGGTGTGGCGACGCCGGGGTTGAGAGTTGTGGGCGGGGGCGCGTGGCCCATCATGACGGCGCCAAGAAGGGTTGTGACGGCGAGGAGAAGCAAGAGCGCGGCGGCGAGGCCGAGCACGATTGCGGAAAGGACTACACCTGCAGGTCGTCGCGTCATACGCGCCAGTGTATCTCCCCGACAGGGATGCGGCGCAGAGGAATTGGTTGCGCGCAGCAGAGTGCGGAGGTTGGAACGCAGAGGTTGGCGAAAAGCGATCTTTTCAGGCTTTACAGCGGTTGTGGGAACAGCGTAGGTTAAGGCGCTCCGGGGATTACCGGATGGGATGGGCTTGCCCATTTGGGCTCGTAGTGCGGTTTCAGATGAATCTGTAACCTGTCATGCACCATAAAGGACCGGTAAGACGTCTGAGATAATGAAGCAAACGGCTACCACCAAACTGAAGAGAATAAACCTGGCCTTACCAAGGCACGGGCAAGGAGAAACATATGGCAAGCGGAAACTGTGACATTGGATTGATTGGCCTGGCTGTGATGGGGCAGAACCTGGTCTTGAATATGAACGACCATGGGTACAAGGTGTGCGTGTTCAACCGCACGACGAGCAAGGTGGATGAGTTTCTGGCCGATGAGGCAAAGGGTACACAGATTGAGGGCGCGCACTCGATTGAGGAGATGTGCTCGAAGCTGAAGTCGCCCAAGCGCGTGATGATCATGGTGAAGGCCGGCGACGTGGTCGACAAGACGATCGATTCGATCGTGCCGTTTTTGGACAAGGGCGACATTATTATCGACGGCGGCAACTCGCTGTTTACGGACTCGAACCGGCGGACGAAGGATTTGGCGGCGAAGGGGCTGCGCTATATCGGCACCGGTGTTTCGGGCGGTGAAGAGGGTGCGCGTTTCGGTCCGTCGATCATGCCGGGTGGCGATCCGGAGGCGTGGCCGCATGTGAAGGACATCTTCCAGGCGATCGCGGCGAAGGTGGAAGACGGCACACCCTGCTGCGACTGGGTGGGTGAAGGCGGCGCAGGTCATTACGTGAAGATGGTGCACAACGGCATCGAGTATGGCGATATGCAGTTGATCGGGGAGGCGTACCAGTTGTTGAAGGATGGCCTGGGGCTAACGCCGGATGAGTTCGAGAAGGTGTTCGAGGAGTGGAATAAGGGAGAGCTCGATAGCTATTTGATCGAGATTTCGACGACCATCTTCGGCAAGAAGGACGATGATGGCCAGCCGATCATCGACAAGATTCTGGATACGGCCGGACAGAAGGGTACGGGTAAGTGGACGGCGATTGATGCTCTGGACAATGGCATGCCCGTAACGCTGATTGGCGAGAGCGTGTTTGCACGCTGCCTGAGCGCGCTGAAGGATGAGCGCGTGGTTGCGTCGAAGGTGTTGAACGGGCCGGATGCGCCGAAGATTCCTGCCGAGCACAAGGCGGAGTTTATTGAGGAAGTGCGGCGTGCGCTGTACTGCTCGAAGATGATCAGCTATGCGCAGGGGTATATGCTGCTGCGCTCGGCCGAGAAGGTGCAGGGATGGAACCTGAACATGGGCGGCGTGGCGCTGATGTGGCGCGGCGGTTGCATCATCCGTTCGGCGTTCCTGGGCGATATCAAGAAGGCGTTCGATAAGGACCCGAAGCTGACGAACCTGCTGCTGGACGACTTCTTCTCGAGCGCGCTGAACAAGTACCAGGCGAGCTGGCGGAAGGCGCTGATCCATGCGATCGAGCTGGGCGTGCCGACACCGGCGTTCTCTACGGCGCTGGCTTTCTACGACGGTTACAGAACCGCTCGGCTACCGGCGAACCTGCTGCAGGCGCAGCGCGACTTCTTTGGAGCGCACACGTATGAGCGCATCGATAAGCCGCGGGGCGAGTTCTTCCACACGAACTGGACGGGGCGCGGTGGAAGGGTTTCGTCGTCGACGTATAACGCTTAAAGGCAGGGATAGTCAGTAGGGAATAGGGAGTAGAAAGAAAAAGCCCGTCTCCGGTTGGAGGCGGGCTTTGTTGTTGGGCCTTGGCGGATTGGCTGGATCAGGGGTGCATCGACATGATGCCCAGGATGTAGACGCCGACCAGGGCGATGGTGCTGAGGGCGGCGGCTCCGCCGAAACCTTTGAGAAGAGGTTGAAGGCTATTAACGCGGCGAACGATCTCATCGTGTTCTTCCACGTTGTTGTGGTTGGCGTTGTCGCTGAGGAAAAGCTCGTCGGTTTCGTGTTGGGTCAGGTGGCCGCGGTAGACCATCAAGACGACAAAGCCTGCGGTCAGGATGGCCCAGGCGGTGAAGGTAATTCCGAGTGCGGTCATTGGTGTTTCCCCCAGAATGTGACGTCTGGTCCGGATACCGGGCGGGTCCGCAGAGAGCGGGCGCGGAGGGTAGGCAGGGCCTGCGTGGAAGAATACGCCTGTGATCGTGCGGCGATCAAGATTTTTTGGGGTGATTTAGGAGTGCATCCAGTGATAGACCACGGCACCGACGGTAGAGACGCTGCACAGGGCAACTACGAGGAGGGCCAGGATGAACCAGGCGGCGCGGCGGCGGGTGTGCTCGTCCGGCTGCGTAATGCCGAAGGTGCGGAAGAAGGCGCAGGCCATGTTTTCAAACAGATGCATGGGTTCATGGTAGCCCCTGTGCCCAGGAGATAGGAGGAATCCGGAGGGAAGTTGTTGCATCCAATAGGGCAGTGGATTTGCGCCTTGCCGGGCGCGGGACACGAGATTACACTTGTACTTGATAGTTTTTGAAGGAGACCGACTATGGCTACCGCTGCCGTTACCCCCACCGTTGAAGTTGTGAATGCACCCGCTGTATCGACAGCCCCTGTTGTGCTGACGCCTGCCGCGATTGGGAAGGTGAAGGAAATTATGGCGACCCAGGATCCGGTCCCTGCCGGTCTGCGGATCGGTGTTGTGGGTGGTGGATGCTCGGGGTTCCAGTACTCGATGTCGTTTGAGAACGCCGCCGGGATGATGGACAAGGTTGTCCGTTTCGAAGACCTGAAGGTTTTTGTGGATGCGACCAGCGCGATGTACCTGAATGGCTGCACGGTGGATTATGTGGAGACGCTTGAGGCCGCCGGGTTCAAGTTCGAAAATCCTCAGGTGAAGTCGACTTGCGGTTGCGGATCGAGCTTCAGCGTTTAAAGGCAGGGATTAGGGATTAGAAAGGCCTCGCTGCGGCGAGGCTTTTCTGTTTAGGGACGTGACAGAATAGAAGGACATCATGTCTGAAGAGATCCTCGAAACCACATCGCCCCTCGTTGAAGAAGCCACTGAAAAACAAATTGCGGATGCTCCGCTGGCCGCGCCTGAACAGATCGCTGCGCCCGTAGAAGCGGATGAGCCGGACGAGTCGTTTGGGGATGCGTTTGCGGAGTTTGAGCGGACGCACCAGCGTAAGGCTGTGGATGGCAGCAAGCAGATCGATGCGACCGTCGTGACGATCGACGTTGAGAATGTGGTGCTGGACATCGGCTTCAAGACTGAAGGCGTGCTGGCGCGGACGACGTTTCCGAACAATGGCGACGATGTGAAGCCGGGCGACCGGATGCTGGTGTCGGTGCGCGGGCGCAATACCGAGGGGTACTACGAGCTGTCGCGGATTCGCGTGGCGCAGCCTACGGATTGGAGCTCGCTGCAAAAGGCGTTTGAGGAGAAGACGCCGGTGTCCGGGACGGTGACGGCGGTGGTGAAGGGCGGCGTGAGCGTCGATGTAGGCGTGCGTGCGTTTATGCCGGCGTCGCGGACGGGGACACGGGATGCGGCGGAGTTGGAGAAACTGGTGGGTCAGCAGGTGACGGTCAACATCATCAAGCTGGATACCGAGGAAGAGGACGTGGTCGTTGATCGGCGCTCGATGGTGGAGGCCGAGGCGAAGGTCGAGCAGCAGGCGCGGTTTGCGACGCTGAAAGAAGACGATATCGTGACCGGGCAGGTGCGCAGCCTGGCGACGTATGGCGCGTTTGTGGATCTGGGTGGGATTGACGGGCTGTTGCACGTCAGCGATATCTCCTGGGCTCGTGTGAACGCGCCCGAAGAGGTGCTGCAGGTTGGGCAGGAGCTGCGGCTGAAGGTGCTGAAGGTGGATGCGGAGAGCAAGCGGGTTTCGCTGGGCTTGAAGCAACTGGAAGCCGAGCCGTGGGATTCTGTCCCGGAGAAGTATGTCGCTGGGCAGCGGGTAACGGGGACCGTGACGCGGCTGATGGACTTTGGCGCGTTCGTAGAGCTGGAGCCGGGTGTCGAGGGGCTGATTCATGTGTCGGAGATGTCGTGGGTGAAGAAGGTTCGCAAACCCAGCGATATGCTCAAGACGGGCGACACGGTTGAGGCTGTCGTGCTGAGGATTGAGCCGGCGGAGAAGCGGATTTCGCTGGGGTTGAAGCAGGCGCTGGGTGATCCGTGGGCGGATGTGGCGCTGAAGTTTGGTGTGGGGTCCGAGGTTGAAGGGCCGGTGACGCGGCTGATGAAGTTTGGCGCGTTTGTGCAGATCGCGGAGGGCGTCGAGGGGTTGGTACATATCAGCGAGATCGTGGCTGACCGGCGGTTGAATCATCCTGAGGATGCCGTGCATGTGGGCCAGGTCGTGAAGGCACAGGTGCTGGGGATCGACGCGGAGAAGCGCCAGATCAAGTTGAGCATGAAGCAGCTGATTCCGACGGGGCTGACGGAGTATTTGGAAGAGCATAAGGAAGGCGATTCGGTTTCGGGCCGTGTTGTGGATGTGTCCGGGGATACGGCGACTGTTGAGCTGGGTGAGGGGATTCGCGCGACTTGCAAGTTGGCGGCACCTGCGGCCCCGGCGGCGGAGAGCAAGGCGAGTGGCGGCGGGGTGGATCTTTCGGCGTTCAGCTCGATGCTGAAGGACCGCTGGAAGACCGGTGGGCCGGCTCCGGGGAGTGCGCCGGCGGCGCTGGAAGCTGGGCAGGTGCGGAGCTTCAAGATTACGAATATGGATGCCGAAGCAAAGAAGATTGAGCTAAAGCTGGCCTGAGGTGTAGTGGTCTGCATGAGTTTGCGGCGGAGTATGATTTAGGCGAGGATTCGGTATGGACTGGACTGGATGCAAGTGGGTCGAGAGCGTTCCGGAGCGAATGCACGGTGTGCCTGTGCTCATCAATACCCGGATGCAGGCGGACGGTGTCGTGGAGAACTTTGACGCCGGATTGAGCGTTGAAGAAATCTGCTACCACTTTTTCCTCGATGAGGATGCCGTGAGGGGTGTATTGGGATTCGCGGGCCGTTTGCAGATGGCTGACGCTGCCTAATGCTGGTTCTGCTCGATAACGATGTTTCGTATGGATTACGGCGGCTTATTCGTCCGCATGCATGCTTCCATGCCAAGCAGTTGGATTGGGCGGCTCTACAAAGTGGGCAGCTGCTTCGGGCTGCTGAAGGACGCAGGTTTGAAGTTTTGATCACTGCCGACCAGAACATGGTTTATCAGCAGAATAATGAGAATCGAACGATTTCACTGATGGTGTTATCGACAACGAATTGGAAACGAATCCGGATTGCTTACGAACAGATCGTGGCAGCCGTCGAAGGGTCATCGCCAGGAAGCTTTAAGTTCGTCGAGATTCCGCAGATCCCATGACCGAATTCACCATAAAACTCGCGGACGACCGGGGACGGGTGCAGGAGCAGGTGCATGCGGCGGCGACGGCCGAGGAGCTGCGGGCGCGGTTTACGCAGGCCGGGTATCTGGTCTATTCGGTGAAGGCGCGGTCGTCGCTGGGCAGTTCGGCGAAGAAGAAGGTGAAGCTGGCGCCGTTTCTGGTGTTCAATCAGCAGTTCTTGACGCTCATCCGGGCGGGGCTGCCGATTCTAAGTTCGCTGGACCTGCTGTCGAAGCGGCAGAAGGATATGAACTTCCGAGCGCAGCTTGAGGATGTGACCGGGCGGATCAAGACGGGCGAATCGATCTCGTCGGCCTTTGAGGCACAAGGAAGCTTTCCGCTGGTGTATACGACGACGCTGCTGGCCGGAGAGCGTTCCGGAAATCTGGAAGAAGTGTTGCAGCGGTTTTTGGAGTTTCAGCGAGTGTCGCTGACGTTCCGCAAGAAGTTGACGGCGAGCTTGATCTACCCCGCGATTTTGATCGTGATGGTGATCGGGTTGTTTATCTTCCTGATTACATTCGTGGTGCCGCGGTTCGCGCAGCTCTATGACCAGCTAGGCACTCAGCTGCCAGAGTTGACGCTGATTCTACTGGCCGTGGGGCAAGATGCGCAGAAGTATGGGCTTTATATCGCGCCGGTCGTGGGTTTGATGATGTATGGGCTCTACCGGTGGAGCAAGACCGAGGGCGGCGCGACGACGATCGACAAGATTCGCGTGAGTCTGCCGCTGGTCGGCAGCGTCTGGGTGCGGTATCAGGTGGGGCTGTTTTCGCGGACGCTTTCGACACTGCTGACGGGTGGTTTGCCGCTGGTGCCGTCGCTCGAGACGGCGGCACGGTCGATCGATTCGCGGCAGATTGCGAAGGCGGTTTACAGCTCCGTGGAGACGGTGCGCGAGGGTAAGGGGTTGGCCGTGAGCCTGGAGGCGACGAAGGTGTTTCCGGAGCTTTCGATTGAGATGATCGAGGTGGGTGAGAGTACGGGCGCGCTGCCGCAAATGCTGAACTCGGTGGCGGAGTTCTTCGAGGAAGATGTGCAGACGTCGCTGGCGGCGATTATGAGCCTGATTGAGCCGGCGATCATGGTGGTGATGGGCGTCGTGGTGGTGGTGATCCTGATTGCGCTGTACCTGCCGATCTTTAGTTTGAATGGGACGGGGCAGTAAAGGACGATGGACGAAAATCTAAGGGAATTGATGCTTAGTTGCCTCGAGATCGAAAAGGCGTCCGTTGTTGAATGTTTGCATAAGTATCGCAGCGCGATTGTGATTCTACTAGCGCCGTCAGGCCGTTATGTTAGACGGCCCGAATTTTTCAACGAAGGTGAAAAGATAGCTGCATATCGAGAGATTGTTTCCGAGGCAAAAAGCTTGGGAACGACTGTGATTGTGACCGTGAACGCTGCAAGAACAAAGAAGCTAGAGCCCGACGAAGAAGATGGTTACTGGTGGGGCAAGCTGGCATCTGAGCAAGCTCGAGATTGTATTTCAATTACCGCGAGTGGGCCAAACATGCTGAGCTGCGCGCTTGATCTCAGCTATGACATCGTGGATGGCTCTGTACATTTCGACCCCGATCCGGAGTTCAAGCCGACCGAAGTGGGAATGCTGCCTGATTGGCCGGGCGAAACCTCTAGCTTGGCGAATTGACGGCCAATATAATTGGCTTGCCATTCAAGGAGCCTGAATGCGGACGCTAGATGCGATGAAGGTGCGATCTGACTGCAACAAGATTTTGCGTTGGGTCGAAAAGCATGGCGAATCCATTCGAATTACCAAGAACGGGGTCGTTTGCTGCATCATGGAGCCTGTGAGTAAGGTTCAAACTCAGATGCTTGCCTCGTTGTATCGACGCGCGCGTCGGAACCGCTAGCTACTTTAGTCTCGGATTACCTAAGCAGCAAGAGAGAGTCTCATCCTTATGGCCACTATTCCCGTTGCAGTTCCGTACGCGAACGATTCTCTGAACGAGGCTGAGCGGGCGCAGATGTTGGCGCGGCGGTATCATGCCGAGTTTGTCGATCTGAAGAACTTCAAAATTCAGCATGAGCTGTTCAAGTCCGTGCCCGTGGACATGATGTTCCGGTACAACTTTGTGCCTCTGGAGCAGAGCGAGGGCCGGCTGGCGATTGCGGTTTCGGATCCGTCGAAGCTGATGGTAATCGACGAGATCTCGGGCCTGCTGGGGACGCGAATTGTGACGCGCGTGGCGACGCTGTCGCAGATTACCGACCTGCTGAAGAAGACCGAGCAGTCGCAGCGTGTGCTCGATGAAGCGAGCGAAGGGTTGGCGTTCGATGTGCTCTCGAATGAAGAGAACGCGGACGAGAATATTTCGATTGAGAAGCTGACGGCGGATGATGATATTTCGCCGATCATACGGCTGGTCGACACGACGATCTTTACGGCGCTGGAGCGGCGTGCTTCGGATATTCATCTGGAGACGTTCGATGACTCGCTGCTGGTGAAGTACCGCATCGATGGCGTGTTGCAGCAGGCGATGGCGCCGATCGCACGCGAGCATCACCAGACGATTCTTTCGCGTATCAAGATCATGAGCGAGCTCGATATCGCCGAGCGCCGCGTGCCCCAGGATGGACGTTTCCGCGTGCGGTATAAGGGACGTCTGATCGACTTCCGTGTGAGCATTATGCCCACGGTTCACGGGGAAAACGCCGTACTACGCGTGCTCGACAAAGAGTCGATGTCGGAGAAGTTCAAGAAGCTATCGCTGGATGTGGTGGGATTTGCCGAGAAAGATTTGACTCGGTTTCGGCGATACATCAAGGAGCCGTACGGCATGGTGCTCGTGACGGGGCCGACTGGTTCGGGTAAGACGACCACGCTGTACGCCGCGCTAAACGAGATCAAGTCGGAAGAAGACAAGATCATCACGATTGAAGACCCGGTCGAGTATCAGATTCGCGGCATCACGCAGATTCCGGTGAATGAGAAAAAAGGATTAACATTTGCGCGCGGGCTGCGTTCGATTCTGCGTCATGATCCGGACAAGATTCTGGTCGGCGAAATCCGTGATGCGGAGACGGCGCAGATTGCGATCAACTCGGCGCTGACGGGGCATCTTGTGTTCACGACGGTGCACGCGAACAACGTGGTCGATGTGCTGGGGCGATTTTTGAACATGGGTGTTGAGCCCTACAACTTTGTCAGCGCGCTGAACTGCATCCTGGCGCAGCGGCTGGTGCGCCAGGTGTGCGAGTTCTGCGTGCGCGATGTGCGTTACAGCGACGCGGAGCTGGTTGAGAACGGGCTGATTCCGGCTGACTGGCGCGACCTGGCCTTCAAGGAAGGGACCGGCTGCATTGAGTGCGGCGGGACCGGGTATCGCGGACGGTCGGCGATCCATGAGCTGTTGGAGCTGGACGACGAGATTCGCGAGATGTTGTTGGAGAAGCGGCCGGGGTCGGAGATTCGGAAGAAGGCCAAGGCGAAGGGCATGAACTTCTTGCGGGATTCGGCGCTGGAGCGGGTTCGGGATGGCATAACGACGCTGAAAGAGATCAATAAGGTGACGTTTATTGAGACGGGACGGTAGTATTCGCCCTATTGCGGAATAGTTTCGATTTCCGCTAAACCCCGTATCTTCAGAAGCGTCCAACCTCCAGCGCCACCAACAATCCGCGCTGCAAGGTAATCTAGATAGAGCTTCATGAACCTTCTTCCCAAAGCATCGGGTACGCGTCCTCGCGTGGCCTGTGACATCTCGACTCAGGGCGTGGTTGCGGCGCGATCGGACGCGGCAGGTAGCCCGTTGGCGGCGGTGTCGCGTGTGGAGCTGGCGACGGGTGCGGTGGTTCCCGGACTGAAGCCGGGGAACGTGACCGACCGTGTGGCCGTGGCGACGGCGGTGCGAAAGACGCTTGAGAGCGTGGGGATGAAGGCGAACTCGCGCGATGCGGACATTACGCTGGTGATTCCCGATGCGGCGGTGCGGGTGCTGCTGCTGGACTTCGATTCGCTGCCGACGAAGTTGACCGAGGCGCTCCCGATTGTGCGCTTCCGGCTGAAGAAGATGCTGCCGTTCGATGCCGACGATGCGATGGTGACGTTCCAGGTGATGAGCACCAACAAGAGCATTGTGCGGGTGCTGGCCGTGGCGATCCCTCGGGATGTGCTGAGCGAGTATGAGACGGCCGCGCGTGAAGCAGGGTATGAGCCGGGTGCGGTGGTTCCGAGCACGCTGGCGGCGTTGGCTGCGATGGACGAAGACCCGGCGCTGCTGATCAATGCGAATGTCCTCGGTGTGACGGCAGCGATCGTGCGGAATGGGATTTTGATGTTGCACCGCAGTGTCGACCTGCAGGTGCATCCGGTGGGCGTGCCCGCGAATCTGCCGCCGGCGCTGTTCGATACGCCGTCGGCTGCGTTGCCTTCGATGGTTTTGCCACTGGTAAGCGTGGACGACACGGCCGGCGAGTGGGCGGCGCAGGAAGCGTTGCCAGAGCATGGAAGAAATCCTTATGCCGACCGCGTGGAAGGTGAGGCCGCGGTGCAAGGTGCCGCGAGCATTACCGCACTCGCAGTGCCTCCGGTTTCATTGAGCGACAGCATGGCTTCGGGTTCGCGGCGGGAAGAGCCTTCGTTCAGCAACCAGCAGGCGCCGTTGCTGGGAGAAGAGATTGCGCAGGCAGTAAGCGTGGCCGTGGCTTACTTTGAGGACACACTGGCGGTGGCGCCCGAACGGATTCTGAGTGCCGGGCCGCTGGGTGCGGTGGAGTTGAACCGGATTCTGACCGAGCACGGGCTGGCGCAGGCGGATGGGTTGCGAGTGCGCGAATTGGTACAGAGTGAGGCTCTGCTTGCGGACGCTACGTCGGTGCCACGCGGATGGTTGTCGGGTGTGCTGGGGGCGCTGCACGGATAAATGCGTATCTCCGTCAATCTCGCGACAAGGCCGTTTGTTGAGCTGCGGCCGTTCTTTGCGCGGCTGCGTCTTGTGATGGGACTGCTCGCGGTGGCTGCGATTGTGCTGATGGTTGTAACGCACTCCATGCAGAAGAAGCTGGATAGAGCGCAGGCGCAGATGGATGCGCTGAAGGCGCGGACGGCGGCGGCGCAGAACGAGAAGATCAACAACGAGCGGCGGATGCGGCAGCCGGCGAACGCCGCGGTACTGGCACGGTCGCACTTCCTGAACCAGCTGTTCCTGCGCAAGAGCTTCTCCTGGACCGCGGTGATGATGGATCTGGAGACAGTGCTGCCGGTGGGTGTGCAGGTCACCTCGATTGAGCCGCAGATCAGCGCGGAAGGCGATGTGATTATCCATCTGCGCGTGTCGGGTGACCGCGACAAAGCAGTGCAGCTGGTGCGGAACCTGGAGCGGTCGAAGCGTTTCCTGGGGCCGCATATCAACAGCGAGAACTCTCAGGCGAAAGAAGGCACGAGCGCCCAGCCGGTTCCGGGTGTGACGCCGGGTGTGGAGTTTGAGATCCTGGCGAACTATAACCCGCTGCCTGAGGGTGTGGCGTTTGTGAAGACCAAGAGTGAGGAGTCCGGACCGGCCAAGGCGAAGACGCCGGGTGGCGAAGTCGTGAAGCCGCGTTCTGTGAAGCCGGGGCCGCATGATGGCATTGTGTTGAAGCCGTTTGTGCCGCCGGCGACGAAGCCCGTTGGACATGGAGGTGCGCTGTGAGCTCTGCGGCGGTGATTCCTCCTCCGAATAGTTCATCGATGCTGCGCCGTGTGCCGCGTCTTACAGCGCAGGCGCGCGCGTTATTGACGGCGATGAACCTGCACTTCGCGGGCGTGGCCGCGCTGGGTGTGCTGGTGCTGTATCTGATCGCGCACCTCATCTTCGTGGGGCAGGCGCTGAACTCGCGCAACCAGGATGCGGTGGATCAGCAGCGGATTGGGTTGAAGGCCGCCGAGGTTGCCGCGAAGCCGTTGCGTGGGCTCGATGTGAAGCTGGTGGATTCAACTAAGGCCGCTGACAAGTTTTATGCGCAGCGGTTGCCGTATGCGTACTCGCAGGTGGCGGCGGAGCTGGGTGTGCTGACCAAGAAAGCCGGGGTGCGGCTGGCGCGGGTGCAGTACTCGCAGAACCCGGTGCTTTCGGGCGAGAACGCGCTGAATGAAGTTCACATGGATGCGAGCATCGCGGGTGATTACAGGCCGGTGGTGCTGTTCTTGAATGCGACCGAGCGCGACAAGATGTTTTTTGTGATCAACGGAGTTAATCTGACCGGGCAACAGACCGGGCAGGTGAATCTGCGGATACGGCTGACGACGTATCTGCGGGCGCCGCATGGCGATGAGTTGAGTGACTCGCTGCCGACGGCGGATGCAGCGGATGCGACAGGAGCGAAGCCATGAAGCCGGGCTCTGAGAATCGCAGGAAGACGATCATCGCGGGCGCGCTGGGCATGGTGGCGCTGATCTGCGTGGTGTACATGTACAACGTACTGTTTGGTGGGCCGAGCGCGCCGCCACCGCCGGCTGCGGCTCCGGTGGTGGCGACGGTGGCAACGAACAGGGCGAGCGCGGGAGCTTCGAACGGCAATGCGGGTTCGTCCACGCTGGCTGGAAATGCGCCCGGAGTGGCGGCGGTGAAGATGGCATCCACTTCGTCGAGCCTCGATCCGACGCTGGATCAGGCGGCGATGTTGCGGACCGAGAGCCTGGTGTACTCGGGTATGGGACGGAATATTTTCTCGGCGATGTATACGCCGCCGGTCGTGGAGATCAAGAAGCCGATCGCTCCGGTGCGGACCGGTCCGGTGTTGCCTCCGCCTCCGCCTGTACCGCAGGGACCACCTCCGCCACCGCCAATTAACTTGAAGTTCTTTGGTACGGCGAAGCGTGGCACAGGGAAGATGCAGGCGTTCTTGTTGCAGGGTGAGGATGTGTACCTGGCGGCGGAAGGCGATATCGTGGCGCGGAAGTACAAGATTGTCAGTATCTCGAACGCCAGTATCCGCGTGACGGATTTGCAGAATGACAATACGCAGACGCTGCCGTTGCAGTTGAATTAGACAGGTAACGGGAACAGATGATGGAGCAGCGGCGACAGAGCGGCGACGGCGAAGCGGGGTTTATGCTCGTGGCCGTGGTAGTGATGGTGGCGCTGGTGTTGATCGCGCTGGCTGTTGCGGCTCCGATTGTGGCGAAGGACCTGCGGCGGGACAAGGAAGTGGAGAGCGAGCGCCGGGCGGAGCAGTATGTTCGGGCGATCCGGCTTTATTACAAGAAGACGCATGCGTATCCGCCTTCGATGGAAGCGTTGGAGAAAAGCAACAACATACGGTATCTGCGGCAGAAGTATGTCGATCCGCTCACGGGAAAGTCGGATTGGCGGATCATTCATCAGCCGAAGACGAAGACGCACTTTCCGTTTGGCCAGGAGTTAAGCGGGCTGACGGCCGGGTTGGGGTCGGCGGCGGGAATGCAGTCGGGTGGTGTGCCCGGGGTGGGGTCGACGACGACGGTGGGGCAGGTTTCGGGTTTAGCGGCTGGGTTTGGCGGAGCGTCAGTGGCCAGCCCGACCGGCGCTAGTGGATCTACTGGCTCTTCGGGGGGCACGGGATCCACCAGCAGCGATACGGGGATGTTTGGCGATAGCAACGGGGGGGTGATCTATGGCGTGGCGACGAACCGGACCGGCACATCGATCCTGAACCCCAATCAGCAGACGACGTATGAGACGTGGGAGTTCTGGTACGACCCGCTGATCGAAGCGCTCTTTGCAAAGGGGATTCCGACCGGTGGTGGCGGGATCGGGTCGCAGTCGGCGAGCAGCTTTGGGCAGAATGCGGTGACGGGACAGCCGAATGGAGCTACGGGCGCTTCGGGTGCGACGGGCAGTACGGGTTCGACTGGCAGTGTGTTCGGGTCGAGTACGTTCTAGTGCTTGATGGCGAACATGAGCCAGCTAACGACGATGGTCGAGCCGACGAAGATGGCGAAGCAGAAGGCTCCGAAGCGGATCATCATTTTGGGTTCGGCGCGCTGGGTGATGCCAAAGACTACCGATGTGAAGAGCGAGAAGAGCAGCACGGCGCTGAAATGAGTAAGCATTAGAGCGATTTCTTTCTGCCGTTGGCGAGCGAGTGAGCGTCGACTGCGGAGATGAGGTTGAGCAGACCGCCGACGACGAGGAACTTGGTGCCGTAGTCGCCAAGGGTGATGGTGATGGTACTGGCTCCCCAACCGAGGACGCGAGCGAGGACATAGAGCAGACCGAGGCCGATCTGGCCGGCGAAGCCAAGGATGTCGAGGATGTCGCCGGTAGAGGTCGTATAAATTTTGCCCTGTAAGCCGAGCCCGACGAGGTACATGCCGAGGATGGAGGCGAAGAGCAGGGCCGCGCGGATGTATTTGCCGACGAGGACATGACCGGCGCCGGGGATGAGCCAGCCGACGAGGAGGACCAGGGCGGGAAAGCTGGATTTTTCGCCGGGAACTCTTTGGGCGATTTGTTGTGCTTCAGTTGCCATCGGTGTTGATTCTATCAGCGTGAGCTTGTTGCCGGTTCAGAGCCGTAGGAGTTCGTTTTGCATAGGGCCGGTGACGATGGCCTTGCCGGGGTAGGTGATCATGTTGACTTCGTTGCGGATGCCGAACTCGCCGGGAAAGTAGAGGCCGGGCTCGACGGAGAAGCAGGTGTAGGGAAGGATGAGGCGCTCGTCGTGGGTTTCGAGGTTGTCGAGGTGGGCGCCGTTGCCGTGGAGCTCGGTGGCGATGTTGTGGCCGGTGCGGTGGGTGAAGTTGGCGGCGAAGCCGGCGTTGCGGATGACGGTGCGAGCGGCTTCATCGGCCTGCCAGCCCGCGATGGGCTGGTTGGCGTCATAAGCTTGCTGGATGGTGGCGATGGCGGCGTTGCGGGCGTCGCGAACGGTGTTGAAGATGAGGGTTTCGCGGTCGGTGGGCTCGCGGTTAACGACGCCGGTCCAGGTGATGTCGTACCAGATGGCGGTGGGGGTGTTGGCGAGCTTGGCCCAGATGTCGATAAGGACGAAGTCGCCGGTGGTGATGACGCGGGAGGAGGTGCGGGTGGGTTCGTAGTGGGAGTCGGCGGAGTTGGGGCCGGCGGAGCAGTTGGGGCCGTGGTCGGTGAAGAGGCCGGCGTTCTCGATGCGCTCGAGGAGGAAGTTGACCACAGAGCACTCGTCGGTGCCTTCACCTGACCGAGCGGTATTGCCGATGTACTGGAAGCCGGCGCGGAGGACCTCGTCGAGGCGCTGCTGGGCTTCGAAGTGGGTGGCGATCTGGGCTTCGGTGAGGACGGCTTCGAAGTGGCTGACCATGTCGGCGGAGGAGACGACGGTTTTGCCCATGCTGCGGAGGAGTTCGACAGTTCCGGCGTCGACCATGGAGATGTACATGATGGCGTTGCGCGGGGAGTACTGCATGGCGATTTTGGTCGCGCCGTCGAGGATTGTTTTGAGGCTGCTTTCAAGTTCCTGCCAGGAGGAGTACTCGGTTTTGGCGCCGGGGAGGGAGTCGAGCTTGAGGCTTTCGATGCGGTGGACTAGTTTGCGGGGCTCGCCGGTGGCGGGGATGAAGTAGAACCATCGGCGGGAGATGAAGCTGTGCTCGTCAAGGCCCAGGATTCGGTAAGCGATGGGGTCGCGGTGGTGGTGGTCGTAGAAGAGCCAGCCGTCGCAGTGTTGATCGCGGATGGCGGATTGGATGGTTTCCAGGTTCATGGTGCGCCTACCCCCTCCCCCCCGTCAATTTTGCGCAAAAACCGCAGGAATAAAGACTTAGGGGTGGACTTCGAGTGGTTGCTGGGCCCGATGAAAAAGCCCGGCGAGTCGCCGGGCTGCGTGCTTCTGCTGAATCAATTATATCGGGCGTGTCAATAGGTCGGAGAAGATCGGGGTGTGCGTGGTGGCGTCGAAGACGCATCCAACGAGGTAGTTTTGGAGGTTTGAGATGGCGGCTTTGGGACGGTTTGCGGCGCAGCATCGGGTGGAGTTGGCGGGGAGTGAGCGGAAGCCGTTTGTGGTGGGGGCCGAGGCTGCGGCTACGAGGAAGGCAGCGGCGGGGAGGGTGAGGGTTTCGGTGGTGGTGAAGCCGAAGGCGCCGGTGGATGCAGGAAAGCTGGCTGATCCGAAGGCCAGGATGACGCGGGCGGCGTTTGCGAGCAAGCATGGGGCGAATCCGAGTTGGTGAAGTTGGTGAAGGCGTTTGCGAAGGAGTTTGGACTGACCGTTGAGCCGGTTGCGAAGCCAGGGCGATGCACGGTGCATTTGAGTGGGACCGTGGCGGCGATGCAGAAGGCGTTTGGTGTGACGTTGACGCAGCAGCAGAGCGATCAGGGGTTGTTCCGCGTAAGGGAAGGGGCGATCCTGCTGCCCGAGGAGTTGGCTGGACATGTGTTGGCGGTACTGGGGCTGGATAACCGGCCGCAGGCCAAGCCGCATTTTCGTGTGGCCGTGCCGCATGCGACGAATGTGTCGTACACGCCTGTGCAGGTGGCGGAGATGTATGGGTTTCCGCAAGGGGCGAGTGCGGCGGGGCAGACGATTGGGTTGATTGAGCTGGGTGGAGGGTATCGGGCGGCGGATCTTACGGCTTACTTCAAGACGTTGGGGATTGCGGCACCGCGTGTGACGGCTGTGCCGGTGGACGGAGGGAAGAATACGCCGGGGACGGCGAGCGGTGCGGACGGCGAGGTGATGCTGGATATTGAGGTGTCGGCCGCCGTGGCCGCCGGGGCGAAGGTGGCGGTTTATTTTGCGCCGAATACGGACCAGGGGTTTATCGATGCGGTGACGACGGCGGTGCATGACACGACGAACAAGCCGAGTGTGATTTCGATCAGCTGGGGTGGGCCGGAGTCTACCTGGACTTCACAGGCGATGACGGCGCTGGATGCGGCTTGCCAGGCGGCGGCGATGGTAGGAGTGACGATTACGGTGGCGGCGGGGGATAACGGATCGACCGACGGCGTGAGTGGGACGGCGAACCATGTGGACTTTCCGGCGTCGAGCCCGCATGTGCTGGCCTGTGGCGGGACGACGCTGAAGGGGACGGGGACGTCGATTACGAGCGAGGTGGTTTGGAATGAGACGGCGATTGGCGAAGGAGCGACGGGTGGTGGGGTGAGTGGGGTGTTTCCGCTGCCGAGCTGGCAGCAGGGTGAGGGTGTGCCGGTGATTGGAGCGAGTGCCGGGCGCGGAGTACCGGATGTGGCGGGCGATGCCGATCCTTCGACTGGGTATGTGATCCGGGTGGATGGCGAGACGACGGTGATTGGAGGGACGAGTGCCGTGGCTCCGCTGTGGGCGGGGTTGATTGCGCTGGCGAATGCGCAGAACGGGACGGCGGCGGGGTTTGTGAATCCGGCACTGTATGCGAGAGGGGCGAAGGCGGCGTTTCGGGATATCACGCAGGGGAATAATGGAGGCTATTCGGCGGGGCCGGGATGGGATGCCTGCTCGGGGTTGGGGAGTCCGGTGGGGGCGAAGGTGATTGCGGTGCTGGCTGGGGCGAGTGGGAGTGCGAAGGGGAAGAAGTCTCCGAAGAAGACGGTTGGGAAGACTAAGAAAAAGTGAGGGTTTTGATCTCTACTGTCATGCGTAGTCGGGATGTGTAGGAATACGGAGTTCGACAGCTATGAAACTCTGCGTGGGAAGGCGTTCCATACTGGTACAGTTCCGATCTTGCAGACCGAGCGGGTAAGGGGAGACAACGGCGTTTCCCGGTACTAATCCCGTCCATACCGATTCAGCGTGCTCAATGAGTGCATTGGCCTGACCTCTCGATTCGGTTGGAATTTGAACTGGTGGAGTCCGTTTCAAAGGTTGAATGCTCGACTCACTGCATCTTGCTGAAAACATGTGGCAGGATTCGGTGCAGGTGCATAAGGTGCGGGTCGTGAACGCTCACGACTCTGAGTAGATCGGACAGGTCAGATCCGACTTACCCGATCCAGCCGATCAAGAGTTGAAACAGACGGCCCGCCCCTACCGTCTGATGCCTAACCCCAAATTGATAAAGGGATCGGGAGGCGCTTGTGTGTGGGCTGCCAACAGCCATTATGGGTAGAGCGGTGCGCCATGCTCAATATACTTCGCGACTTCGCTTAGCGTCCAACTCGAGTCCGAAATTGAATCTATTTCCCCATGTGGTGAACCAATGGGAGTTGGCTGCCTGTACCTCCGCTAGCACCATCCGGCTGAGGCCAAATGTACCAGCGAGAGCCTGTTTCGTTTGATCACTTACATCCGGACAAACGATGAGATCCAGCATCAGCATTAGCGATTCTGTATCACGGGGACAATGATTCTTCACATCTTCCAACTTCAGACACGCGTGTCCCTCAACGAATGCTCGCAACCTTTGATATCGCACCTTGTTGCGAACGTAGGAAAGCAAGACAGTAATCGAGAAATAGTTTAGGAATGAAGAGCGCTTATAGTCACCGGACTGAGAGTCGGTCTCAATCAGAAAATACTTTGCAAGCGTAGCTTCGGGCAGCCAGTATTCCTTTCCCGTCTGGGAAAGAGCCGTTATGAGGTAGAGACTCTCCACTTCATGGAACGCACTCATCGTGTTTTTTTCGAGGAGTTGCACGATGTTGTCATGAACATATTTGAATAGCAGATGCTTCAACTCATATGGAAATCCACTCGAGTGAAGAAATGTAATCGACGTTTGAATCATCCTGCAAAGACGTACCGTATGGTTAACCTTTGGACTCGCCGAGTATACAAAGAAAGAAAATTCAGCGACAGCTAGTAGTGCATTTATCAGATGACGCTGATCGCGATGGGTTTTCTCACACTCTGCGTACATCCTCAGAAGCTTTTCTATTTTGTTCTCAGTGATTGCGAACGTGTAATTTAGGAGATCATCATATTTCACTTCGGATTCTTTTATGACTGTCTTGTATTTGATGATGAGCTGATTCGAATCGATTGCGCAGGAAAGCTTGAGTGTTCCATTCTCATCGTCCGCGATTACTTTGGGTTCAATCACAACGTTTAGAAGAGATGAGATCCGATCCTTTGCAATAGTGATCTCCGTTATGATTGGCTTTTGATACGGCTTCATTTTTGCAGCATTGATGCTGAGTTTCTTAGCTTTCAGTGCCTCTTGTAACACTTGAAGAATGACGTTTTGATCCGCTTCTCGGTTATAGAAGACAAAGTAATCGTCGACATATCTAAAGATCTCGTAGTCCTTCCTGTGGATCAGCCTCAACTCTGCAAGTCGCCTCACTACTTCGCCGTCGATCGACTGAAGGATGATCTCTGCGAAGATCCGAGAGAACTCTGGCCCGATGATTATCCCATTCGTTTCCTTTTGATTTAGATTCTGCATTAAGCCGTCAAATTGGCCGGCGAACGTGGTGTTCGACTTCGCAATATCAAACTTCGCCTGCGACTTGCCGATAGTTGCCCACGTTGCGGAATGTGTGTAGATACTGTCGAAGCACTTATTTACGTCGACCTGGACCATCGCAGCGTACTTCTTTTCACACCGATGGTACTTGTAGGATTCGAAGAAACGGTGAATATTCCGGTACTTTCGATACACAAAGTATGAACCTAATTGTTCATACTCCCGATCTGCCATCTCAATTCCAAGGCCGGAAGAATCCAGCTTTTGCTTGTGAAGGTGATCATTGAAATATACAAATCGTGATATCGATACGGGGCGTCGGATGGAGAACTCGCTCTGGGATGAGTAGTAAATAATGAGCGAGCTATAACGCCAATAGAAATCCGCGACATTCAGTTGGTTGCGCGGATGGGCGACAGTCAATACTCGTCCATCGATACCGTGAGCTATGCGGAAGTTAAATGGAATAGTCGACATTTCACAATGCTTAAGATGCACCGACCTGCGGGTCTTGCTCTGTCCCCATTCGGTGACCTGCGTGACAGTCACATTCGTGCCTCGTTCAATCCCGAAGAGGAGCGCCATAGTGGAATCCAGAGCGTCCGTGTCTGATGTCCAGCGAAGGTAGCTGCCAGCGATTTCAATACCGTTACGAAGCACGAAACTGTAGAAACCGCGGTTTGAAAAGGTCGGTGGAACCTCAAACGGCAGCATATCCGTTAAGATCGACCTGATCTTTGGGTGAGTCAGTGGGACTCTACGTTTATGCATGTTTCCAAGCCTCGACGATTCGCTGAAGGTCCTGAGCGCTGAACTTATGAAAGCGCCTCTCAACGAAACCTTGTGTGAAGCTGAGATCCTTTAATCTCTTCCTGAGCGTCGGGCGCTTTATGCTCTTTACTTTCTGTTTCCGCAGTTTGTCCAGATCTTCGAAGCATGTTTCGTCCGTAATCATTGAATTGTTGTAGTAAATCCCTGTTACGGCGCTTGATTTACTGTTGACGAGTCTGGTGTTGCCGGTCAAAAACTTCATCCGGGATACGAGTTCTCTGTATGCCGATCTAGGATTGATCGAAGACTGTGCTTCGTATTCCGCAAACGCAGCATTCATGCGAACTTTATATTTTTCTAGTTTCGTCTGCGTGGGCAGTACTGAGCACGCACCGTGAGCAAGCACAAAGCGATAGCCGAGGTAGTCGAACTCTTCGGCGTGCAGACCAAATGTCAAGGCCTCTTGTGTCTTTTGAGCGTTGTGCGCTAGTCCGTGTGCAGTGAGTACGTCGGTGACAATAGTTTGGTAAGATCCCAAAGTTTTACCTTCGCGCGGACGGGCAAAGACAACTGCTATGTCGTCAACGAATCTGGAGTAGAGGATTAGTCCCGGGATCTTCTTGATGTCACGATCGATCAAGCGCATAAAGAATTCGGCCAGATACGCGCTGACGCCAACGCCGCGGGGGATGCCCACGGGATTGCCGGTCAGTATTCCATAAGATTGAAGGATCTGTCGAAGATACCTCTTGGAAGACGAGCTCAAGAGCTGATCTTGATCGAGTCTTTCGAAAAGCTTTTGGCGGTCGATTGTTTCGTAAAAAGACGAGACATCTGTTCTCACAACCTCTAAAGGAAACGAGGACGAGATGGTGTCTCGGAGCTGCGCGGCTAACTGATGCCTATTTGCCTGCTTGACGTCGTATATCTTGCGAATGTTGTTCTGGAGTTGCTTAGCTACAAAAAAGGCTTCGGCAGATCCGGGGATGCAAAAAACCTGTTTGCCTTTTGGCCCTAGCTTCTGCGATAGAGTCAGCTTGAAAGAGGATTTGCGCGCGTTCTGGCTGACCTGCTCAAGTAGTCGATTAATCGCTTGCGACTTGTTCCCTTTGAGTAGCGTGAGATCCGCAGTTAAGGACTTAAGCTTTTGCTCAAAAGCGTGAGGGGAGTGCTGAGATTTCTCAGAACGGAGCGTACGAATCTCCGCTACTTTCGCTCGGACAGCTTTGGTGTGGGATTCCAGGCTCGGGAAAAACCAACCCGCGAGATCGTTACCTTTTCGATTTTCGTTGTCAAATATCCGGCGGAAGTTTTCCGCCGTGAACATCTGGTCTAACAAGGGTGCTCCTCGGAACACGTGACAAGATGCTACGTCTTTGTGCTCAACCTTCGCTGAATTGCAAAATAATAATACGACGCGGACTGTCGGATCGCGATCCTATGTACAGAAAGCCCCCCAGCCTCGAGGAGCATCGGCGATTTAGCGTAAAGGTGTGGGTTGTGAACGCTCGCTGCTCTGGCTGGATCGGACAGGCGAGACACCGATTCGAAACATATCAAGCGAGCCTAACTCCCCGCCGGAATCAACCTTTCGCTATTGGGGACGCGTCTCGTTCGTGATGAGGAACTCGAACTGGGGACGGGTGGTGACTGGAGTTACGGTGATGGGGCTGTCGAGGTGGATGACCTTCTGTTCCTTGTCGTAACGAGGCCAGGGTGGAAGGCCTTTTCCGTTGGGATCGCCGGTGCGGGCGAAGTTGGTCCAGTACGTCACGATCTGGTCGCTCAACGTGCGGTCTTCCGGATGCCAGACGGCTCCGTGACGGACGTCCAGGGTTCCGAAGACATATTCGAGCTCGTCGGAGTGAAAGGCGTATTTGCCCTGAGGGTGGTTTTCTTCCGGCGGTGCGGGGCGATCGAAGCGGAAGCGGTAGACAGGGGACTGGCCGGTCTTGGACTGGGCCTCCGCCCACTTCCAGGCACCGAGGGCGATGAAGCCGTTGGTGGTGAAGTCGTCTGCGGAGCGAGTGGCCTGCTCGTCGCTGTTTGCCGGGAAGGCTGCGAGGAACGCGTCTGCTTTGTCCCCGTAATGTTCGTGGGCGTAGGCCTTCCACTTTGCGGCGGTCATGTCCTTGGAAAGTGTTCCGGCGCGTTCATCCCTGTTCCAGCCGATGATGGAGGGTACGTGGGCCTGTCGTCCGGCTGCGTAGGTCTCGGGAATGGGCTCGACGAGAAACTGTCCGTCGATTGCTGGAGAGAAGCCAATGCTTCCTTTCTTTTGCGCGGCTTCGAGGAGCTTGTCGACAGGTAAGGCTCGCAGCTCGGCGAGGTTCTTTACTCCGAGCGTGTCTACCCAGGTCTGGTCGCGTTTGCCGCGGTCCGCGACGGATGACATGGGAATCGCGCTGCCAAAGAACGCACCGCTTTCACCGATAGCTTTCTGAAAGAGGCCTCGGGCTTCGGGAGCGGCGGTGAGGGCGTTTACGGCAAAGGAACCGGCGCTTTCGCCGAAGATGGTGACGTTGCCGGCATCGCCGCCAAAGGCGCCGATGTTGGCCTGCACCCAACGCAGTGCGGCTGTCATGTCCATCAGGCCATAGTTGCCTGCGTGTCCGCCGTTCTCCTGGGCAAGATCTTCGCTGGCCAGAAAGCCGAAGAGGCCGAGACGGTAGTTGAGGGTGACGAGGATGACGCCCTTGGGGACCAGTGCCGAGTTGGTATAGCGCGGCTCCGAGCCTGCGCCGGCGATAAATCCGCCGCCGTGAATCCACACCATGACGGGGAGTTTGCTCTTTTGCTTTGCCGAGGCGGGCACGTATACGTTCAGGTAGAGGCAGTCCTCGCTGGGGCCGGAGTCGAGGAAGATGTAGTCGTTCCAGATGTGCCACTGTTCGCAGCGGGCGCCGAAGTTTGTCGCGTCGCGGACTCCGGTCCACGCGGATGGGGGCTGCGGGGCTTTCCAACGCAGGTCGCCGGTGGGAGGGGCGGCGTAGGGAAGGCCGAGGAAGGCTTTCTGTGTGTCGTCGAGTATCCACTTGCCGGTGGCCTGGCCTTGCGCGGTCTTTACTGTTGGTTGGGGAGGTGCAGCCAGCAGGGTGCAGCCTTGGACCAACAGGCAAGCAGTGAGCAGTCTTGGAATCCAGGTGGCGCGTTGGCTCATGCGGAGAACCCTCAAGTAAGACGCACCCACACTAGCATAGGAGTGGGGACATGAGGCTGGCGAACCGCCGTGGGGCGTGAGGCGGGAGTTTATCGGTCGGATTGCGAAAGTGCAGCAGGAAGTGCAAAGACGCTTGGCGGCGGTTTGTTGAAACTCGCCACAGATGAGGTGTGTGCGAAGAGCGAACGAGAAGGGAACAAAAGGGGTTAGGGGCTCGTATGCCTGTGTAGGGACGAGGACGCCTTGGTCGAGTGAGCGTTTCGTCTAAAGAGGATATGCGGGTGCAGGTTGGGATTCGGGCTCGGGGTTTTGTGGCGTTGCCGCGGTTTGCGGCGGCTTTGTTGTTGCTGATTGGCGCGGCTGGGGCGCAGGTGAATGATTCGTCGGCGAATAAGCCGACCGTGGTTTCGGCGGAGCCGCCGAAGGCGCAGCGGCCGAGCGATGTGAAAGTGCCGTTGCTGGACCAGCCGCTGAGGCTGTCGGACTTTGCGGGGATGAAGCCGGCGGCGGGATTGGCCGACAAGCTCGGTGAGGTGACGGGGTTCATCCAGAACACGCCGATGGACGGGCATCCGGCGACGCAGCGGACCGAGGTTTGGCTGGGGCATACGAAGACGACGCTGTATGCGGTGTTTCTTTGCTTTGACGATCATCCGGGGTTGATACGTGGGCATCTGGCGCGGCGGGAGAATGTGCTGACGGACGACAATGTGTCAATCCTGCTGGATCCGTTTCAGGACAGGCGGCGGGGTGTGCTGTTTACGGTGAACCCGACGGGTGTGCAGGCCGACGCGGCCTGGACGGAGAACAATAGTCCGGATTACAGCTATGACCAGGTTTGGGATTCGGAAGGGCGTGTGACGCGCGAGGGATGGATGGCGATTGTGGCGATTCCGTTCCGGAGCTTGCGGTTCCGGCCGGTGGGGACGGATTGGGGTGTGGTGCTGATGCGGAACTATCCGCGGAACAGCGAAACGGATTACTGGCCGCGGATCGCGACGAGCATCTCCGGTACGCTGAGCCAGGAGGGAACGCTGAAGGGGATTGAGGGTGTGACGGGATCGCACAATGTGCAGATCAATCCTTATGTGCTGGGGCAGAACGAAAAGACGCTGCTGAGTCTCGATCCGACGAATCCGTACTTTAGCCAGCGGACGTTTGAAGGCACAGCGGGCGGTGAAGCGAAGTTCATCCTGAAGGATTCGATTGTGTTCGATGCGACGGTGAATCCGGACTTCAGCGATGTGGAGAGCGACCAGCCGCAGTTCACGGTGAACCAGCGGTATCCGGTGTACTTTCCAGAGCTGAGGCCGTTCTTTTTGGAGAATGCGAACTACTTTTCAACGCCGATCACGCTGCTGTATACGCGGAACATTATTCGTCCGGAGTTTGGTGGACGGGTGACGGGGAAGATCGGGCATACGAACATCGGGATGCTGTTTGTGGACGATCGCGAGCCGGGGCAGACGGTGCAGGAGGGCGATCCGCTGTATGGCAAGAAGGCTGAGTTCGCGGTGGGGCGCGTGGCGCAGGACTTCGGCAAGAACTTTACATTGGGCGCGATGTATACCGATGAGGAGTTTGGGGGCGGATCCAACAGGATCGGCGGGGTCGATCTGACGTGGCGGGCGACGCCGGCGTGGACCATCCTGGCGCAGATGGTGGAGAGCGCGACGAAGGGAAGCAATCCGTTGAGTATGGCAACGGTGTTTCCTACGGGGTACTCGGCTGGGCCGGCGACGGATGTGCAGGTGAGCCGCAGTGGGCATGCGTTTGGGATGTTCGATGAGTACCAGGACTTTGCTACAGGCTTCCAGAGCCAGGTGGGGTTCTATCAGACGGCGGACATACGCAGCGACCATCTGCATGCGACGTACCAGTGGTATCCGAAGAAGAGCGTGATCCAGAGCTTTGGGTTGGAGACGAACCAAAATATTGCGTTCAACCACCAGGGACAGAGGGTGTATCACTACACGACGTTCGATCCGTTCTGGCTGTTGCCGCGCAACATTGTGCTGGCTCCGTTGGTAGGGCAGAACTCGGATACGGTGGGGCCGCAGAATGGGTATCTGCTGAACCAGAGCAGGAACTTTACGGAGAACTTTGGCGGGTTTGTTGCGCGTGGTGCGCCGTTTACGCAAATGAACTTCAACCTGCAGGCGCTGCGCAGCGGTAATGTGAACTACAACCCGGTGGCGGGCGGTGTGCCTTCGCTGATGAATGAAGAGACGGTGCAGGCGCTGGTGTCGGTGTTGCCAATACGGCAGGTGACGATCGATAACACATACCTGCTGGACCGGGACCACTCGGTGGCGGATGGGCAGCTGGTGTATGAGACGCAGACGTTTCGGACGAAGATCAACTACCAGTTCACACGGGCGTTTTCGGCGAGGGTGATTACGGAGTATGACTCGACGCTGGCGAACCCGGCGGAGACTTCGCTGCTGCGGACCAAGGATGTGCAGACGCAGGCACTGCTGACGTGGCTGCCGCATCCGGGGACGGCGATCTATGTGGGATATAACAACGATATTCAGAATCTGGATCGGTCGTTGTGTAACAGGATGCCGGGGGGCGGGTGCGATCCGAACAATACGACGCCACCGCGGTCGTCGAATTATTTGAATGATGGGCGGCAGTTTTTTGTGAAGGCCAGTTATCTACTGCGGTTTTAGTTGACGAAGGTGCCAGAGGAAGCGTGACATAGGGGACTGCGAGCATATCTTGTCGCGATCAAGTTCCTGGGAGCTTTGAATGCGCTTTGTTGTGCGTCTGGTTTGTCTACTTGTTTGCATCGGGCCGGTGGTTGCTGCGGCTGAGGTTCGGCTGCCTCATGTGCTTTCCGATCACGCTGTGCTGCAGCGAGAAAAGCCGGTGAGGATCTGGGGCTGGGCCTCGTCAGCGGAGAACGTGACGGTGGGATTTCACGATCAAACAATTACCGTGAAGGCCGATGTTTATGGCCAGTGGGAGGTGTGGCTGAAACCAGAGAAAGCCGGCGGACCTTATACGCTGACCGTTTCGGGCGATGCTACGACTACGCCGGTGAAGCGCAGCGATATTCTTGTGGGCGAAGTATGGATTGCTTCCGGGCAATCGAATATGGAGTTTCCGCTGGCGGGGTTTGGCGGGGCACCGCTGAAGGATGGCGATAAAGAGATTGCGGCAGCAGACCATCCGCAGATGCGGTTGCTGGTGCAGGCTAAGCGTGTCGCAACGTTTGGAGCGGCCGATAGCGCGGATGTCTGGCGGGTTTGCACGCCGGAGGTGGCAAAGAAGTTTTCGGCGGTGGCTTATTTCTTCGGACGGCAGATTGCCGAAGAAGAGAAGGTGCCGGTGGGATTGATCGATTCGACCTGGGGTGGAACGCCGGCGCAGTCGTGGATCAGCGCGGAAGGTGTGGCCGGAGCGGAGCTGCATTCGCTGGAGCTCGAGAAGGCCTCGGCAGAGTACAACGCGGTGGTAGCTGAGGGGTTGCGCGCAGAGTATGCGGCGGAGGACGCCGAGGCTAAGGCAGCGGGTAAGGCGCCGGTTCAGCACCCGGCGCTGCATTTTTCGGCTGATCGTCCACAGTGGATTCCGGGCTCACTCTATAACGGAATGATCGCTCCTTATGTGAACTACACGATTCGTGGAGCGATCTGGTATCAGGGCGAGACGGACCACGATATTCCGAACCGGGCGCTGTATTATTCGCGGGTGTTTCCAGCGCTGATCGAGGACTGGCGTAGGCAGTGGGGGGAGGGTGACTTTCCGTTCCTGTTTGCGCAGATTTCCAGCTTTGACGGCGGAGAAGGATGGGCGACCGTGCGGGATGCCCAGCGGCGCACGCTGCAGTTGGTGAACACGGGCATGGCGGTGACCCTGGATGTAGGGATGGCGAAGAATATCCATCCGCCGGATAAGCAGGCGGTTGGATCGCGGCTGGCGCAGACGGCGCTGGGTATGGTTTACGGGAAGAAGGTGGAGACGGCTTCGCCGTTGTTTGTCCAGGCGACCACGGAAGGCGGTGCGATACGGGCGTGGTTCGATCATGCTGAAGGTTTGAAGTCACCGGATGCGCTGATTGGGGATTTCGAGGTTGCAGGGATGGATCGGAAGTTTGTAGCCGCGGACGCGAAGATTGAAAAGATCGGTGCGTGGGAGACGGTGGTTGCAAGCGCGTCGGGAGTGATGGCGCCGATGTACATACGGTATGGCTGGACGCCTGTGGTGAAGAGCTATCTGTATAACGTTAGCGGGTTGCCGATGAGTACGTTCACTTCTGAAAGCGATGTGCAGCTACTGATGCATTGAACGCCGGTAACCATTTTTCCGATCAGTTATTTAGGAGTCGTGGGCCAGGGCGATCGAGCCAATTCTCAACCTTCAATGGTGCCCAGTCGGGCCCGAAGCCGCCCGTATATTGGAGCGGCGTCGCTGGCCAGTCCAGAACCTGTATCGATCCGAAAAAGGCCTCGGCGGCCAGTTGGCGCCGAAGCCCAAGATTCTTCCAGGCGTAACCGAATAGGATTTCGCCCTGTGTGACAGCCGATATGGCGAGTAGTTCCGGAGGCGTTGCCCGCAGTTTGTCGTGAAGACGGAGTGCCGTTCTCTCATGAGGTAACTGCAAATATCGGTGTCGAGCAGAAACACGTTAGGCGCTTACGTTCGTGGGTGGTTCTTCCACGAGAATCGACACGTTCAGGGGGCACCCAGCGAGTGGGTTGTTCGCTAGTTCCTCGTCGGTGAGGGACGCCATGATGGCAAAGAATGTATCTAGAGACGCGCGGCGTCCTCCGGCGTTCTCTCAGCGGCGGGTTTGGTGGGGGGAACGCCCAGAAGATCTGTTGAGACTGCATCAGCGATAGCCTTGCCACGCAATCCTGTCGATGCTAATTCTTCGATGGTCATGGTTCACCTCCCGCAACATGAGTATAACGAAGCACAGGCCGGGATTGTCTCCCAGCCTGTGCTATTTGTGGCGTTGCATTGATTATGCGTTGGCGGTTTCAGCCTCGGCGCGGGCGACTTCGTTGGCTACGTCCTTGGCGGCTTTGAGGTCGGCGAGTTCGCGTTCCTTCTTGGCTTCCAGGGTGTTGCGTCCGAGTTCGTCTGCGAGCTTCTCGGTCGTGAAGGCCTCGATGATGTCGCCTGCCTTGATGTCCTTGTAGCCGGCGAGATCGATACCGCACTCGACGCCAGAACGGACTTCGGAAACGTCGTCCTTGACACGCTTGAGCGAGGCGATTTTGCCCTTACAGACTTCCTGGCCGTCGCGGATGACGCGAACCTTGAGCCGTCGCGTTTGATGAGGCCGTCGGTGACCTGGCAGCCTGCGATCTGGCCGGACCTTCGTGATCTTGAAGACCTGAAGGACGGTAGCGCGGCCTGCGTAGTTCTCCTTGTAGACCGCATCGAGCAAGCCGTACATGGCCTTGGTGATCTCGTCCTGCAGTTCGTAGATGATGGTTGTGCAGGCGGATTTCGACGTTTTCGCGATCGGCGACTTCCTGAGCCTTGCGGTCAGGCTTGACGTTGAAGCCGATGACGACAGCGTTCGAGGCCGAAGCGAGAAGCACGTCGGACTCGGTGATGGCGCCGACACCGGAGTGCAGGACCTTGACGCGGACCTTCTCGGTAGACATGCGGGAGAGCGAATCGGCGAGCACTTCGACCGAACCCTGCACGTCGCCCTTGAGGATGAGGTTGAGGTCCTTGACGCCGGCCTGCTTGATCTGTTCGGCAAGACCTTCGAGCGAGACGCGCGAGGACTTGGCGAGCTGAGCTTCGCGGGCCTTCATCTTGCGGTACTGCGCGATGCCCTTGGCCTTGTCGCGATCGTGCCATGACGAGGAAGGTATCGCCCGCGTCCGGCATGGATTCAAGGCCGAGGATCTCGACAGGGGTCGAGGGACCGGCTTCCTTGATTTCGACGCCGCTGATCGTTGAACATGGCGCGAACCTTACCGAAGGTGTCGCCGACGATGTAGGTGTCGCCGGATCTTGAGCCGTACCGTTCTGGACGAGGATGGAGGCGACGGCACCACGGCCACGATCGAGCTTGGCTTCGATGACCGTACCGACGGCGGGACGCTCGGGCTGGGATTTCTGCTCGTTGGTGTCGGCGACGAGGCAGGATCATCTCTTCGAGGGCGTCGAGGTTGATGACGCTTCTTGGCGGAGGACTTCGACGAACTCGGTGTCGCCACCCATGGAGGTGGCCTGAACGCCGCGCGCGGCGAGCTGCTGCATGACCTTGGTGAGGGTCGGCACCGGGCTTGTCGATCTTGTTGACGGCGACGATGATTGGCACCTTGGCGGCCTTGGCGTGATCGATGGCCTCGATGCGTCTGGGGCATGACGCCGTCATCGGCTGCGACGACGACGACGACGATGTCAGTGACCTTGGCACCGCGAGCACGCATGCGGGTGAAGGCCTCGTTGACCCGGGGTGTCGAGGAAGGACGATCTCGCGGCCGAAAGGCGGGAGAATCGGGGCTTGGTGATCGTGGACCTTGTAGGCGCCGATGTGCTGGGTGATGCCGCCGGCTTCGCCGGCTGGCGACGTCGGTGGAGGCGGATGGCGTCGAGGAGCGAGGTCTTACCGTGATCGACGTGGCCCATGATGGTGACGACGGGGGCGCGGGTGACCTCGAGCATGTTGGAAGGTGTCGGCGAGGAAGCCTCTCGATGAGCTTCGTTCTCGAGCTGGTCTTCGACGGTGATTGACGGTGGCGTCGGCGCCGAACTGGCGGGCGACCTGGCTTGACGAGTTCGCCGTCTAGGGACTGGTTGACGGTGACCATGACGCCGCTTCATGAGGAGGGTGGCGATGAGGTCCTTGCCGCGCACGTCCCAGCTTCTCGGCGAGGTCCTTTACGGAGATACCCTCGGTGACGGTGATGGTGCTTGGTGATGGGAACTGATCGCCCATGGGGATCTGGGCGGCACGCGGCGGCGGGGAGCGTAGCCCTTGAGGGCGACTTCCTTGTTCTTCTCGTAACGTGGAGCGCGTTGCGCCGCGGCCGCAGCTGGCCGGGACGCTGCGGGACGGCCGGGAGCTGGCGGTTTCACCCGTGGGGTAGGAAGCCGCCGGGACCTCCGGGGGCGCTGTGACCTCCGGGGCCACCGAAGCCGCCGGGGCGGATTGCCGAAGCCGGGACGAGCGACCAAAGCCGGGACGCGGAGCAAAGCCGGGACGAGCACCTGGGACCGCCGGGTCCACCACCGGGGCCGCCGGGGAAGGTGCGGGTGGGGTGCATGGGACGGCGAGCGCCGGGCGCCATGCCGGGACGGGAGCCGGGAGCACCTGGGCCGCCGGCGGGGCCGCCGGATGCGCCCTGACCGCCCTGATAGCCGGGGCGGGGGCGCTGGAAGATGGGACGTGCGCGGGGCGCCCGGGAGGCGGGGGCGGAGCGAGGTAGGTGGGGCGCGGGCCGGTCTGCGGCATAACGACGCGGCGGACCGGTGCGGCTGGCGGGTGCAGACCGGAACGGGTTCCGGCGACTGGCTGCGACGGCGCTGGAGTGCGGTGAACGTCGACGACAGGTGGGGGAGCGGCGGCGTACTGGCTGCCGGTGGAGGCGCGGGGACGGCGGAGCGGACTTGAACGACGACCGGAGCCGAAGCTGAGGAACGACGAGGCTACGGCGGGCGGTGCAGCAACGACGGCTGACGGGCCGCGACAGGACCAGTGACCGGGCGTGCCGGCGAGGGCGGGCGGCGCGGTTGGGCGATGACGTAGTTGGGATTCGGCGGGGCGCGGAATCGGGACAATGCGGCGCGGCGCGGGAGTTGTGGGAGCCTGCGAGGTGCTGGGGTCGCCTGAGGCGCGGGTGGAGCGGCAGCTGAAGCAGCGGCGGCTGGGGTGCACGGGGCGGCGTGCAACGGGTGGCTGGAGCTACGACGGTCGCCACGGCGAGAGGCCGGGCTTGGACGACGGTACGGACGAGCGGCCTGGCGCGGCGGCGGGGCATTGCGGGCGGCGGCATCTGCGGCCTGCTTGCGCTCAAGGATGGCCTTGAGTGCGTCACCAGGCTTGGAGACATTGGCGAGAGATCGAACTTGGGCCTGGTTTCAGCAGTGACGGGGCGAGCGAGCGGCCGTGCGCGCGCCACCGCGCTTGAAGTAACCGCGCACCTTCTCGGCTTCATCTTCTTCGATGGAGCTGGAGTGGGTCTTTTTCTCGGTGACGCCGACCGCTTTCAGAGCATCCAGGATGGCGTTGCTCTTCTCTTCGAGTCTCACGTGCAAGATCGTTGATTCTTAACTTATGCTCATTGGTCCCTTTTTCGGGTTCCGGCGTGCGCCGGAGATCCCACTTCGTACACTGCGCACTTAGCTGTTCATATCAGCCTCAATCCGAAGTAGGAGTTTGGGTTCAAGTTTCTGCGAGCGGTGTATCGCTGATGATAAACGCCGGTTGCATGTTACTGGCGAAACGTTGGAGGCAGAGATTCCTGCCGATTCGCCGACGATCGTGCCCTGATGCGAGGTTGAGATATCCGGCCATTAGTCGATTCCTTCTTCGGAGTGTTCCTGGGCCTGGTCGACGAGCTCGTCGATGGTGTCGTTGTCCATTTCGATGACGGCTTCACGGGCGTCGCTTGTCGTCGTTGGCATCGTTGGCGGAGAGGCGAGTCCTCGAGCGTCGATGATGTCTTCGGTGAGAGAGGGTGTCGATCTTCTTGCGGCGCCGCCGGCGATCCGCGGCTTCGTCGGCGAGGATCTCTTCTGGGGGTATGGCTCATGGAGTGCTCCTCCTCTGGATGTTGGTTGTGTTCCGCAGGTTCAGATCTGCATGCGGACTTCGGACGACCGGTTGCTTCGCCGGCAGGGTGAGTGAAAGGTTTCGAGCGGCGGACGGGAACCGGCCGCTCTTCGCCTTCTTCGTAGTGACCGAAGTAGTGGCGAACGGCGACGGCGATCTTTTCGACGGTCTTTTCACCGATGCCTGGGACTGGCGCTGAGCTCTTCGGCGGTCATGTCGGCGAGGGATTCGACGGTGGTGATACCGGCAGCGATGAGTTTTTCCATGACGGCTTCGCCGAGTTCGACGGTAACGGCTTCGATGGGGGTGGAAGGACCGCCGCCCATGCCGGACATCTGCTGACTCGACTTCCTGGCGCTTTTCCTCTTCGGACTTGATGTCGATCTTCCATTGGAGGAGCTTGGCGGCGAGGCGGACGTTCTGGCCCTTTTTGCCGATGGCGAGCGAGAGCTGGGTGTCGTCGACGATGACTTCGAGCTGCTTTTCGGCGAGGTCGGTGATGGAGACGCGGGAGACCTTGGCGGGTTGCAGGGCCTTTTCGGCGAAGGTGGTGATCTCGTCGGAGTACTCGATGATGTCGATCTTTTCGCCGCGGAGCTCGCGGATGATGGACTGCACGCGCATGCCCTTCATGCCGACGCAGGCGCCGACGGGGTCGACGTCCTTGTCGCGGGACATGGACGGCGATCTTGGTGCGCTCGCCGGCTTCGCGGGCGATGGCGCGGATGGTGACGGTGCCGTCGTAGATCTCGGGACTTCGGACTGGAAGAGGGACTGGACCAGCGCGGGAGCGGCGCGGGAGACGATCACCTGCGGGCCCTTGGCGGCGCGGTCGACGCGGAGAAGGACGACGCGGACGCGCTCGCCGACGGCGAACTGCTCGAGGCGAGACTGCTCGCGTTTGGGCATGCGGGCCTCGGTTTTGCCGAGGTCGAAGATGACGTCCATGGGCTCGAGGCGCTTGACGGTACGCGGGTGAGGATCTCGCCGTGCGCGGGTGCCGTACTCCTGGAAGACGGTGTCGCGCTCGGCTTCGCGGACCTTCTGGAAGATGACCCTGCTTGGCCATCTGGGCGGCGATGCGGCCGAGGGGGCTGACCTGCGCCTTGAGCTCCTCGTCACGCTCGAACACGATGGTGTTGCGCTCGGGTGCTGACGAGGTCAGCGGGTCAATCAGACCCGTCAGCGGCAGCAGCTTGCCATCGAGCTTGATGCCATAGGCCATGGCCAGCGCATCCGGGTTGCACGGCACCGGGATGATGTCCTTGGCATCAAAGTGACTCGACTGCTGATAAATCGCGCGCCTGACCTCGGTGAGCGTCAAGCGGTCGCGCGATGCATCGAAGTTCTCACACCCGCCCGGCATTCTGGCATCGGCTGCAGCGTGACGCCGCGCACGCACTGCTGCTCGAGTGCGAAATCAATGATGTCGCCAACCTCGTGATCGTTGAGTCCTTTTTTCAGGTCACGACCAAAGTGGTGGACAGGTTGACACGATTTAGCTGTTCGAGCGCCTGTTCGCGAATGCGCGACAGGCTGGCACCACGCAGCACCTGGTGCACCTCGTCGCGTCGCGAATCGAACTGCAGATAGATCTCGAACCCCGGCGCATAACTTGCCAGACGATCAACGAACTCAGGATCGCGCGCAATGCGCAGACCGTTGGTATTGACCATCAAGTGGCGGATCGGCCGCCTTCTGGCGGCATCGAGGATGGCGAAGAAATCGGGATGCAAGGTCGGCTCACCACCGGAGATCTGCAGCACATCGGGCGTGCCTTCGCTTGCGACCAGCACATCGAGCATATGCTCGATGGTCGCGAGCGACTTGAATTCCGGACGGTGTGGTCCACTGTCGGCGTAACAGACCGGGCACGACAGATTGCAATGGTCGGTGATTTCGATGATGGCCAGACACGAGTGCTGCATGTGATCCGGGCACAGCCCGCAGTCGTAGGGACAGCCGTAGCGCATCGGCGTGGCGAAGTGCTGCGGCATTTCTGGTGGCTTGATAAAGACTTCGCGCGCACTGCGATAGTAGTCGGCGTCGTCTGCGATCAGGACACGCTCGATGCCGTGTGTCGGACACCACTTGTCCATGTAGACGTTCTGATCCTTGATCAGGATCTTGGCCTCGATGCGACGCATGCAGGTGCCGCAGATCGAGGTCGCCGTGTCATAGAACAGGTAGGGCCTTACTTTTGCCCATGACGGGTTCCTGGCTCGGCGCGCTGCGATCAGGAGATAATAGGTCAGACCCAACAGGCAGGCAATCTGGATCCCCGTCACTGTGTTGGCGTACAGGTCGATGCGCGTGACGTTGTTTTCAAGCGCGCTATGCAGCGTGCCGAATGGCGGCTTGATGAATTCGGCTGCAAATCGAAACAGCAGATAGCTGGCCAGGAAGATCTTGAAGGTGTCACCAGCGTCAGCCATGCTGCGTCTCAGCGTGGCCACCCACGGCCAGAACAGCAGCAAAAACAGAATCTCGTAGAGCGGCGCCGGGTGGGCGGGCGATGCCGTCTGAGTAGGTCACGGCCCAGGGCAGGCTGGTCTCGATGCCATAGGTGTTGTCGGGGATGCCGGCCAGAAAGCAGCCGATACGGCCAATTGACATGCCAACGATCAGTGGCACGACAAAATCATCGCCGGTCGACTGGCGAATGGCGCGCCACTTCTTGGTCAGTTCCACGCCGGCCAGTCCGCCCAGCAATCCGCCAACGATGGTCTTGCCGCCAAACAGGACGGCAGGCTCGTGCCAGTGCGCCTCGATCAAACTCGGGTACTGCATCCAGTAGACCACCTTGGACCCGAGCGCGGCGCCGGCCACCGCTCCTGCTGCGACCCACAAGGCATCCAGCCTGCCAAGACGCAGCGCCGGCGGTCGCCGGGCGGCCTGCCACAGGTAAAGTCGCGCGCCGACAAAGTAGGAGATGGCCTCGAAGACGGTGTGCACCAGCGGTGGCATGTCGGGAATTACCATGGTGTTCACTGTATACGAACGACTCTCGGGCGCGGCCAGAAATTGCTGCAGCGGCAGGCAGAGGGCCGAGCCACGCGATGCGCCGCCGGCGTGCATAATGCAGACCTACCGTCTCGCTGTTACCGCCCATTCGTGAACGCACTTTCGGAACAGGACCTCATTTCACGCACTCGACAGCGTGACGTCGCCAATGCATTGCTGGCGCAGCTACCTGCTGAATGCGTGTTGTGGCGCGAGGAAGACACCCGACCCTACGAGTGCGACGGCCTCACCATGTATCGCGCCCTGCCGATGGTGGTGGTGCTGCCGCATAGCGAAGCTCAGGTGGTCGATGTGTTGAAGATCTGCTCAGCGCACAATGTGCCGGTGGTGGCACGCGGCGCAGGCACTGGCCTGTCTGGTGGGGCCATGCCGCATAGCGATGGCGTGCTGCTCAGCCTCGCGCGCTTGAACACCATCGTCGAGCTCGATCAGGTCAACTGTCGGGCGCGCGTCCAGCCTGGGGTGCGCAACCTTGCCATCTCCGAGGCCGCAGCACCGTTTGGTCTTTATTACGCACCCGACCCGTCTTCCCAGATCGCCTGCAGCATCGGTGGCAACATCGCCGAGAATTCTGGCGGCGTGCACTGCCTCAAGTACGGCCTGACGGTGCATAACGTGCTGCGCGTGCGCGGCGTACTGAGCAATGGCGAGGTGGTGGAACTAGGCAGCGAGGCACCCGATTCTCCAGGTTTTGATCTGTTGGCCTTAGCGATCGGCTCCGAGGGCATGCTGCTTGTGGTGACCGAAGTGACCGTCAAGCTGATCCCCAAGCCAGCTCGCGCCCAGGTGGTCATGGCGTCCTTCTCGGACGTGGAACGCGCCGGCGATGCGGTGGCGGCGCTGATTGGCGCCGGCATCATTCCGGCCGGCCTCGAGATGATGGACCAGCCGGCCACACGGGCGGTCGAGCCGTTCGTCAAAGCAGGCTACGACCTTGATGCCGAGGCGATCCTGCTATGTGAATCCGATGGCACGGCAGAAGAAGTGGCCGACGAAATCGAGCGCATGGAAGCGGTGTTGAAGGCCAACGGCTCGACACGCTGCCAGGTCCTCTCAATCTGAATCAGAACGGCTGCGCTTCTGGGCCGGCCGCAAGAACGCATTTCCAGCAGCCGGCCGTGTCTCGCCTGACTACTATTGCATGGACGGCACCATACCGCGCCGACGGGTGGGCGAGGTGTTAAAGAAGATTCAGCAGATGGAAATTCGTCATGGACTGCGTTGCATGAACGTGTTCCATGCGGGCGACGGCAACCTGCATCCTCTCATCCTGTTCGATGCCAACCAGCCAGGACAGCTGGAACAGGCAGATGCCTTTGGTGCCGAGATTCTCGAGTTGTGCGTGGCCGTCGGTGGCACCATCACCGGGGAGCATGGCGTGGGCATCGAGAAGATCAACCAGATGTGCGTGCAATTCACGCGTGCCGAGCTCGATACCTTTGTCGCTGTCAAAACATCATTCGACGGTATCGGCATTCTGAACCCCGAAAAAGTGATCCCGACCCTGCATCGCTGCGCCGAGTACGGCAAGATGAAAGTGCACGGCGGTGTTCTACCGTTCGCCGATCTGGAACGATTCTAGCCAGATGATCCAGGCGCTGGTCGAGCAGGTACAAGATGCCGCAGCACGGCGCGCGACGCTCGCCATTGCGGGCGGCAACAGCAAGAACTTCTACGGCCTGCCGACCAGTGGCGAGCCACTCAGCACGCGCGGCTTGACCGGTGTGCTCAGCTACGAGCCAACCGAACTGATGATCCATGTGCGCAGTGGCACGCCGATCGCGGAGGTCGAGTCGTTGCTGGCCGAGAAAGGCCAGACCCTGCCATTTGAGCCGCCACATTTCGGGCTCAACGCCACCATCGGCGGCTGTATCGCCGCCGGATTGTCGGGACCGGCCCGGGTCAGTGCCGGTGCGGCGCGAGATTTCGTGCTTGGTGTGACGCTGCTTGATGGTCGCGGCGAGGTGTTGGGGTTTGGCGGTCAGGTGATGAAGAATGTGGCGGGCTACGACGTGTCACGCCTGGTCACAGGCTCACTGGGCACGCTTGGGGTTGTGCTCGACGTTTCGTTGAAGGTGCTGCCTCGAGCCCAGAGCACGCGCACCCTGGTCCAGCAAAAAACAGCCGTTGAGGCGCTCGCCAGTTTTGATGCGTGGCGCTCGCGTGCACTGCCAATTACCGGCAGCGCATGGCATGGCGACCAGTTGACGGTGCGGCTGGCCGGTGCGCCAAGTGCGGTTGACGCAGCGCTTGGCGCCATCGCCGGCGAACCACTCGATCCAGCGGCGGCCGATCTCTTCTGGCATGAGCTGCGTGAGCAAAAACATGCGTTCTTCCACGGTCACGAGCCGCTCTGGCGCGTGGCACTTCCTGCCGGGGCACACGGTTTTACCGAACAGCATCAGCTCATTGAATGGGGTGGCATGCAGCGCTGGCTGCGCGGTGATGTTGATGCCTTGGCGCTGCGCTCTCGCGCCCAGGAAGCCGGCGGCCATGCCACGCTGTTTCGTGCCTCAGATGAACTGCGCATGCAGACTGGTGTGTTCACAGCGCTGCCGCCGACGCTCGACAACATTCACCGATCGCTCAAGCAGCGTTTCGATCCGGCGGGAATCTTCAATCCCGCGCGCATGTATCCGAATCTCTGAGCCGCCTTGGAAACCCATCTCGCCGATTTCATCCGTGACACACCAGAAGGTATCGAGGCTGACAGTATTCTGCGGGCCTGCGTGCACTGCGGATTCTGTACTGCAACCTGCCCGACCTATCAACTTCTGGGCGACGAACTCGACGGACCGCGCGGCCGCATCTATCTCATCAAGCAGGTGCTTGAAGGTGCTGAGGTGACCGACGCGACGCGCACCCATCTGGATCGTTGCCTGACCTGTCGTTCATGCGAGAGCACCTGCCCGTCCGGCGTGCAGTACGGCCGGCTGGCCGATATCGGTCGCGCCGTGATTGAAGAGCGTGCCACCACGCCGCGCCCCTTCGCCGAACGTGTGACGCGCTCCATGCTGCGCTACGTGACGACGCATCGCTGGCTATTTGACCCCGCCATGCGCGTTGGCCAGAGCGTCAGACCCCTGTTGCCATCGACCCTGCGCGACAAGGTGCCCGAGCGACGCGATCCGGGATCCTGGCCGGCCGCCGCGCAGACGCGCAAGATGCTGATGCTCGAAGGCTGCGTGCAACCTGCCATGATGCCCAATATCAACAGTGCCACGGCACGGGTACTCGATGCGGCAGGTGTCAGCATTGATTCGCTAGAGGCGCTGGCTGCTGTGGTGCGATCCAGCAGCATCTATCTGATCCGGTCGGCGCCGAAGAGCGCATGAGACGCAACATCGATGCATGGATTCCCTATCTCGACCGCGGCGTCGACACCATCGTGGTCAATGCCTCAGGTTGCACCGCCATGCTGAAGGATTACGGCAAGGTGTTGGCGCACGACAAGCAATATGCGCTTGCCGCACAGCGCATCACCGATGCCAGTCGTGATCTGAGCGAAGTAGTCGAGGGGCTGTTACCCAAACTGCTGCCGCGCGTGACACCGGCTGCTTCACGCCGGATCGCCTTTCATCCACCCTGTACGCTGCAGCACGGCGTTCAGATTCGCGGCGTGGTCGAGTCACTCATGACGGCTGCAGGCTTCGAAATCCGTGTGCCGCGCGATTCACATCTTTGCTGCGGCTCGGCCGGTACCTATTCGCTGCTGCAGCCGGTGATAGCCGATCAGCTACGCGCCGACAAGCTGAAGAAGTTGTCGGAGATTAAGGCGGAATGCATCGTCTCGGCCAACATCGGCTGCATCAGCCATCTGCAGGCCAAGAGCAGCACACCAGTGCGCCACTGGATTGAGCCTGGTCGACGAATTGCTGACCGACGCCGGCTGATGCTGTTCGGCCTGACTGTTCTGCTCGTGTTCCAGCTGGTCGGCGAGGCGCTGACGTATGCCTTCTCCTTGCCGATCCCGGGCCCCGTGATCGGCATGCTGCTGCTGTTTGGCTATCTCCAGTGGCGCGGTGCCAGTGCCGAACTCAGGAGACTGCACAACTGCTGCTGCAGCACTTGTCGTTACTGTTCGTGCCTGCCGGAGTTGGTATCGTCAGTTACGGTGCCCTGCTTCGCACCGAGTGGTTACCGATCGTTGTGACGCTGGTTGCAAGTACCGCGCTCACCTTGCTCGCCACCGCATGGCTGGTGCATCGTCTGGTCAAGCACAAAACGAGCGACGCATGACCGGTGGCTTTGCGCAGATCTGGGTTTTATCTAGCGGCATCACCACTGCTTGGACTGACGCTGACGCTGATCGCCTATCAGCTGTCTTACTGGCTGTATCGAAAGAGCGGTAACAATCCGCTGGTAAATCCGGTGCTGCTGTCAGTCATCATGCTGGGCGGGCCTGTTGCTTGCAACCGATACCGACTATGCGGTCTATTTCGATGGCGCCAAGTTCGTTCATTTTCCTGCTCGGACCAGCTACGGTCCGCGCTGGCAGTACCCCTTCATCAGAATTTTGCAAGATTGAAGGCAGCCTGGCCCGCCTTGCTGGCAGGTCTTGTGGTCGGCGCAGTCGTCGCGATCGCTTCTGCCGTCTTGATCGGCACGGCGATGCACGCCTCGCTCCAGACGGTCATTTCGTTGGCACCCAAATCGGTTACTACGCCGATTGCCATGGGGCATCTCGCAAAAGCTCGGCGGTCTGCCGTCGTTGACCGCCGTCCTCGTAATCAGCACCGTATCCTTGGAGCGATCCTGGCGCAACCACTCCTGGTCGGACTGCTGCGCATTAAGGAAGAGTGGATTCGCGGCTTTGCGACAGGTCTCGCCGCCCACGGCATTGGTGCTGCGCGTGCCTTTCAGGTGAGCGAGGAATGCGGTGCATTCGCCGGCCTGGCGATGGGCTTGAATGGTGTGATGACAGCGCTATTGGCACCCATCATCGTTCCTGCCTTGGTGCGTTGGCTCAGCTGACAAGAGCGCTGGCGACAGCGCTTCGAACGGGGTCA
>CBDDDO010000008.1:0-17049 GCA_965226655.1 Granulicella sp.
TCCGGGGCAGATGGATGATCTCAAGAGTATGCAGGAAGAGTCCGGCATCGAAGGCTTCGATGTGGAGTACTGGTCTCCGCCACCCTTTTGGAAAGGACAGCAAAAGCTATTACGGTGGAACAGTGGCCGGGCATAGCGCCGCCTTCTTCGATGCATTCTCGGATGCCCTTGTGCAAGATGCTCGCTACCTTCAGGAGCATGGGCTGCATGTGGTGCAATGGGGGACTTCAGAATGAACCGGTGTTTGGTCTCGAACCACTGAACGGAGAAAAGGCTGTTCCAGGCATGCGACCGAAGATGCCGTACGGAATCATGTATTACAGCCCGGAAGACTATGCGGCGACTTGAGGCTTGCTGCCCCAAAGTTGCATGCGGCCTTTCCAGCACTCCAGATTCACGCCAACAGCTGGGATGGATCCGCTGGCCTTTATGCTGCCGAAATACGCAAAGACCCCGAGCTGATGCGGAATGTGGATGCATGGACGTTGGCACCAGGTCGGCCAGAACTCAACGATCAGATCGATCTCGCGAAGAAGTATATGCAGGGGTGCTGACGGCAAGCCCGTGTATTCCAACGAGTTTGAATATCAGCCTCGCGACCTCAAAACAATCGACGACCCGTTTATGAATACCGGCCAGTCCTTGATGAACTGGATGGTATTTGAGAATTCGCCAACGTGGTATTGGCTCCACGCGCTGAAACCGGTGACAAACCTGGAGGCGACCGGGTATGCGCTAGGCTTCTGGCGGCCTTATGGTGTGCTGCAGCACAACCTGAGACCTGGCTTGCGACCCGGCCACTGGGAGTTCAATCCGCAGAACTGGAATGCTCTGGCCGGCTTCCTTAAGTACCTGCCATGGGATGCAACACGGTTGAGTGTGGAGGAAGGTATCGTCCAGCACGATCAACGCATTCTGGTTTGGAAATCGAAGGAGGGAAAACTTGGCATTGCACTTTCAAATCGTGGCCAGGCGCCTTATACGTTTCACATCGCAGCGGCAGACAAGCTGACGCTCCGCGGCCACCGTTACACTATCAGCACGTTGAACAAATCCATTGGGCGCACTTCCGGCCAAGATGTCGCCATCACCGTTCCACCCCGCGCCTACGAGTTCTGGATTCAACAATAGGAACAACGATGCGGCATCTACTGCCGCATCGCTGTCCGGATGCAAAGGTTACGCCAACGACTCAGAGAGTTAGAAGATCAGCTTTCCTGCCAACTGTACTGTTCGTGCGGCATACGCCGCTGTCACCACGCCGAAATTCGCGTTTGTATTCAATCCACCTTCCGCAGTCGGATTTGAAGCGTTCGCGGGCGAGCCGGCAGTAAAAGTGGTATTTGGATTCTGCAGGTTGGTTTTATTGAGTGCGTTGAACGCTTCCACGCGGAGTTCGAGAGAAGTGCCTTTCGTAATCCTTGTGGTCTTGAATACCGACATATCAAAGTTCTGCTGCCCCAGGTCCTCTTACAGGGGAATACGCGCGCGGCACATTGCCAAAGGTGTAATCAGGAGGATCGATGAAGGCCAGCGGATTGAACCACTCCGTCTTGCTCGGATGGGCAACCCGAACAGGAACTCCTGGATTGAAGTTAGGGCGGGTGGCGATTCCCTGGTTGGAGGCACCGGTAATCAGTAAAGGGCGGCCTGACTCCAACGTCATGATCACGTTGTATTGGAAACCACCGACGACACGATCCATCCATCCACCACCGGACAGGAAACGCTGGCCGTGTCCGAAGGGCAGATCATAGAGCGCGGACACAGTCAGCCGTTGATGCACATCGAACGTATCGACACTGTAATCGCCTGCAAGGTTGCGAGAGTTTTGCGGACCGTTCGATGTCGAGATGCCACCTCGGGAGAGACGACGAGAGGTCTGTGAAAATGGGGAGATCCATGATCTTGCCTAACGTATAGGAGCCGATGACCTGGAGGCCGTGAGGTACACGTCGCTGTGCCGTGAGGTACATGAAGTTTCCGTCCGAAGTGCCGGTGCGCGGAAAGTTCGGATAGACACCCGTGTAATAAAGGATAAGGCTTCAAAGCGTTGGCGCGTGTGATAGTAGCCGCACCGAGGCTTCCCGGGACCTGTCCCGCGTAGGGATTCGGTATCGAGGCATTTAGGTATGTCGTGCCCAGTCCAAAAATAGCTTGGATCAAGCGTATTGACGTTGTATTGGTTCAGAACGAAATGTCGTCCCGTAGTTACCGATGGTAGGTAAGATCAACCACGGTATCGAAAGGCAGCTGGCGTGAAAGAGTGAGGTTGTATTGCTGCGACGAGGGGTCCTTCTCGCTCGGAGCGATGGTGTATACCGCGGCTCCCAGAAAGGCGGTCTGTCCGCCGGCCGCTCCCAGTGGAGGATTGACCGGACCCGGAAATCCGTTCGACAACTGGAACGCAGGCCCGTTGGTGGTAGTCGAGTTGAAGTTAGTTTGCAGACTGCTGAAGCCATTCGAACTGCCGCCCGACTGGTCGTACTCCTGGTCTGCCGTCGAAGGATAGTAGATGGCGTAGCCGCCGCGAAGGGCGGTTTTGTTGTCGTTGGTCAGCGTAAGCGCAAAGCCGAACCGCGGTCCCCAGTCGTTATAGTTTTCCTTGGCAAAGTTCGATCCATAGCCAACGCCCGCATACTCCACCTTTCCAAGCAGCGCAGGATTGGAAGGGTTAGGTTGCGACAAATCGACATTGTCAAAGCCGTTATGCTTCTCGTAGGCCTGACCCCTGAAGGTCGTAACGCATGCCGGCGTTGATCGTGAGGCGCTGGTATGGATGCCAGGTGTCTTGCGCATAGCCCGCATACTGCCAACGACGATATGCGCTTCCTGTAACGATGTGTGTTGCTCGCGCTTGAAACCGCGCCCAGCAGGAAGCTGGCGAATTGGCTTCCCGTGCCTGCAGTGACTGTCGAATTATTGCCTGCTCCGGTCTCCCCCGCCGTAAAGTTGAAGGTTCCGGAATCACCATTGGATTGCACGTTGAAGGTTTCCGTAAAACGAACGGACGCGCCAAATTGAATTGTGTGCGATCCAACGACTTTCGTCACGTCGTCCAGGCCTTCGATCAAGGTTGATGAGCGAAAACCCACGGTTGGATTGAACTCCGACAAACCGTTGTTCATCAGAGGTCCGTCAAAGGGTGTGTCGTTAGGTAGGCCAATTTGGCCGGAGATATTCTGATTGGCGGAAGCGGAAGCGAATGGAAAATCTGCCCGCATGATGCCGATTCGGGCATCGTTCAGCAAGCTGGGGGAAAATACATGAGTTTCCGACAATAATGCGTTTTGGATCGCGTCATTATCGTTTCGGTTGTAAATCGGGCTATAGCCTGCCGCATTGTTTTGCTCGTTCAGGTAATACGCGTAACGTGCCACCAGGCTGTCCGCTTGACTGAGCTTGTAATCCACGCGTCCCACTGCAACCGTCTCGTTGACATTTAGCTTCGGCGATTCGATCAGGTCATTAGCGTGTGTGCATGCGTTGTATGATCCGGTGTGTTGTTCGGCAGAGGGTAGTATTTCGAGGCAAAGGCCGCAGCGACCGGGTCAATCCGGTTGAGCTTATTCAAAGAAAACTGAGTTCTTGCACCCGTTGTGCCAGCAGTGGCCGGGTCGTAGATCGGCGTCTGCGTACAGACAGTGCCGACAAGGTGCCCAAGGTCGCTAAAGTTTCCATTGTACTCCTGTGCCGTCGGCACGCTCGCATAGACAGGCGTATCGCTGACGTACCGATAGCCTTCATAGTTGGTAAAGAAGAATAATTTATCTTTCACTATCGGGCCGCCGAAGCTTCCACCGAAGTTGTTGAAGCGCGTCTCCGGCTTGCCAAAGGTTGGGCGCGGAAATGATATTTCGGCGTCCAGCGCGTCATTGCGAAAGAACTCATAGACGCTGCCATGATATTTCTGCCCGCCCGAACGCGTGATGATGTTGATCACGCCGCCGGATGTGTAGCCAAACTGTGCGGGGATCGTGCCGGTCATGATGCGAAATTCCTGGATGCTGTCGGATTTGATATTGATGCCGACTTCCCCGGTAAAGAGTTGCACGTTGCTGATGCCGTCCAGCAGGTTGTTGTTCAGCCCCATCACTCCGCCGGATATGCGTATGGACGCAACCGACGTTCCGCGGTTGGCGAAGCCTTCGCTCACCGCGCCCACACCGGACTCCACTCCCGGAGTCAACGTAGCCAGCGCGAGCACACTGCGTCCGTTTACAGGCAGTTGCTGAGCATCCCGAGTATCGATCGTGTTTCCAATCTGCGCGTCCGTCAGGTCCAGCGCAGGCGGTGCCGCCTCAACCGAGACCTCAGACGAAGTTTTGCCTACCGGAAGGACGCCATTAGCGGTGACGGAGGCAGCCGCATCCAGCACGATATTCCGCGTAATCGAAGAAGAAAAGCCGTCCCGCTCAATCTCCACCGTGTATTGTCCCGCTTGCAGCGGTTGCGAGGTGTAGTAGCCGCTTTGGTTGGTCGTCACCTCCTGCGAGAGCCCGTTCTCTTGATTGGCGATATGAACGGCGGCGCCGGCAACCACCGCTCCGGTCTTGTCCGTTACCGTACCAACAATGTGCCCCACATCCGTTTGCGTCCATGCCATACCGGGGGTCAGCGCAAGCGCCAGGACAAAGAGGAGAAGCGAGAACTGACTCATCAGGTTGGAACTCGACCGGGAGGACAATGCGCGTGGAAACTGGGGCTTCATGGATATTTCCTTTAGGAGATATTTGAATCCGATTTTTTTTGGTTAAAGCTTTAACTTACTGTTGAAACCATAGGTCTCTTGTGCCGTACAGTGGATTCACGAACTCTACGTGAGACGTCCCACCGAAGTCAAGCAATTCCGCCTGTCTGCTCTATCCAGAGTCGCGCGCCAGCAAGTACATTGGAGGCTAACAAGTTAACGGGGAAAATGCCTTTTGCCAACCATACGTGATGTAGCTCGCCTCGCTAATGTTTCCGTTGCCTCAGTGTCGCTTGTGGTGAACGATCCCGCGACCCACAGGGTAGGCGCTGACAAGCGCAAGGAAATTCTGCGGATCGTGCAGGAAACCGGCTACCGGCCCAACGGTTTCGCTCAGGCATTGCTAAAAAAACACACCCGCATTCTGGGCCTCATCGTTCCACTGCGCGATCCTATCTTTCTGAACCAGTTTTTGGCCGAGGTACTTGCCGGAATCCAGCACTGCGTCATGCATCGCGGCTACCACCTCATGATCTATTCCAATAAGGAGAACTCGGGCCGCGTAGGCATTGAAGAGGTTCGCGAAAGCCGATTTACAGATGGCCTCATTGTCGTGAACACGCGCATGTGCGCCGACACCGATATTGCCCAGACCATAATCGACTTACAGCGGAATACCATTCCTTTCGTCATGGTCAACTCCTACTATGGACGCGCTCCGATCAACTACGTGGGCGTCGATGACGAGGTGATCGGCCGCATGGCCGGGGAATATCTCATCCAGAAAGGACACAAGCGAATCGCCTTCATGGGAGGGACGAAACTTAGCTCACACTCCGCCGTCCTGGTCGGAGGTCTTCGTGATGTCCTAGCAGAAAACGGATTCTCGCTGCCCCAGAATCTGATCGCATTTTCTGACTACGATAAGGAGAAGATCACGAAACACACTCGCTCCTGGCTCAAAGGAAAAGCCCGCCCTTCGGCGATATTCTGCGCCGACGATCAACTGGTGCCCGATGTATACGCTGTATTGCGAGCAGAAGGCCTCTCGATTCCCGGCGACGTCGCCGTGCTTGGTCGTGGCGATCTTGCATTCACCTCCCACCTCGAGCCGAAGCTTTCCAGCCTTTCCGTGCCCACATTCCACATGGGGAAGAAGGCCGCCGAGCTTTTGATCGACTCGCTCGAAAATCCCGGTACACCTCCGACGCGCATCCTCATGCCGAGTCAGTTGATCGAACGTGACTCCGCATAAGGGCACCAATTTCTTGACAAAACGCACCCATCTCGTTAATGCTTTAACTTCATGAGGAGAGCGGATATGTCTTCCGAAGTGAGCACTACTCCTTCCGGTCTCCAGCGCTGGAGATGGGTGCTGGCGGCGTTCTTGCTTCTCACCTCCGCCTTGAACTACGTCGACCGCCAGGCTCTCTCCATTCTCGCGCCGGTCATCCAGCACGATTTGCACTTGAGCGACCTGCAGTATGGCTACGTCGTGCAGGTCTTCCTCTTTTGCTACGCCGCAATGTACTTCTTGTCCGGCCGCATCGTCGACCGAATCTCGGTGCGCTTTGCAGAAGCGGCCTTTCTCTTCTGGTGGTCCACGGCCGCCATCCTAACGGCCTTCATCACGGGCTTTCGCTCCCTCATGGTGATGCGTTCGCTCCTCGGCGTGGGAGAGCCCGGCAACTACACGGCTTCCGCAAAAGTGGTCTCCGAATGGTTTCCGCCGCATGAGCGAGGCACTGCCGTCGGCCTCTACTCCATGGGCGGCACTCTGGGTGCAGCCGTGGCCGCTCCGCTCATTGCGTATCTTGCCATCGCTTTCGGTTGGCGTTCGGCGTTCATGGCGACCGGCGTGGCCGGGATGGTACTGGGCACGGTCTGGCTGGTGCTCTATCGGCGGCCCTCCATCCAGGCTTCCTTCCCTGACTCGGCGAGCCTGACACCAGAAACGATCACAATACCTGCGCGCCTCGATACCGCGGCCCTGCTGCGCTCCAAACCCTTCTGGACAATCGTCTGGACGCGCATGGCCACCGACCCCGTTTGGTACTTCTACCTCTTTTGGTTTCCAAAGTATCTGCAGGATGTTCGCGGCATGAGCCTCGCATCCGTCGGAAAACTTGTCTGGCTCATCTTTGTCGCGGCCGATGCGGGTTCGCTCGTCGGCGGTTTCGCTGCGGCCAAGCGGATCAAGCGTGGCGTGTCTCCGGTAAGCGCCCGTGTCCGGCTGATGCTCTTTGCCGCGGCGATTCCCTGCTTTTCATTTACCATCCCCTTGCTTCACGGGTATCTGCTTTCCGTCGCGGCGGCCTGCTGCGCGGCCTTTGCCCATATGGCTTGGATGACGAACGCGACGACCCTTCCCTTGGACATGTTTCCCGCCGGCCAGATTGGCGCCATCCAGGGAGCCATAGGCGCCCTCAGTTCGGTGGCCGCCTTCGTCAGCACGGGCCTCATCGCATACAGCGTCAGTCATTTTAGCTACAGACCCGTTTTTCTTGCGGCCAGTTTTCTTTACCCTGTCGCGCTCGTGGTTTTGGTGCGGCTTCCCCGCACCTTCAACAAAGGAGTACCCGTAACTGCATGAAGATACTTCAAGAGCAATATGACGTCGTGGTGTGCGGCGGTGGACTGGCGGGCTTCTGCGCCGCGATCGCTTCAGCCCGAAATGGCGCAAAAACCTGCATCATCCAGGACCGTCCTGTCTTCGGTGGCAATAGCTCATCGGAAATTCGTGTGACCCCCCACGGCGCCGCAGCCTTTCACGCCTACGCCCGAGAGACCGGAATCATTTCGGAGCTGCTTATTGAGGAGCGCGCGAAGAATCATGAACCGATCGTCGAAAACGGATGGACGAACAGCATCTGGGACCTGACCATGTACAACATGGCGATGACCACGCCGAATTTGACCTTCCACCTCAATACGGCAGTGACAGATGTGACCATGAAAACTCCTTCATGGATTGAATTCGTTGTTTGCCGCACAACAAACGCTGAACTGACTCGTGTTATTTCAGCAACGACCTTCATCGACTGCACAGGCGACGGCACTGTCGCGGCACTTGCAGGCTGTGAGTGGAAGACGGGAAGTGAGGGCCGCGATGAATATAACGAGCCTCACGCACCCGCGGAGGCCAGCACAGACGTTATGGGTAGTTCGTTACATTTCAAGGCGAAGGACGTCGGCTTTCCATCGCCCTTTGTTCCGCCGGACTGGGCAGTGAAATACGATGATCCGGCATTTTTTTATGAGCAAGGACGTGAGCCAAAAGAATTGAAATCGGGTTACTGGTGGATCGAAATAGGTGTTCCATGGGACACCATTCACCAGAATGAAGAGATTCGACACGAATTGACACGCCACATCCTCGGTGTCTGGGATTGGATTAAGAACAAGGATCCAAAGACCAAGGATCGAGCTGAAAACCTTGCACTTGACTGGATTGGTCAAGTGCCGGGAAAACGTGAAAGCCGTCGCATCATCGGCCAATACTGGATAACAGAAAATGATATCCAGAATAAGACCGTGTTTCCCGATGAGATCGCGTTTGGAGGATGGTTTATCGATCTACACACGCCTGGCGGCTTACTTGCATCCACCAGCGAGGCGGCCAGTGCGGAAGGCTACAACGAGACAAGTGATTATGCAGCAAAAAGCTATGCCGGTCCATATGGCATTCCCTTAAGATCGCTGATTTCAAGAGACGTCGGCAACTTGATGATGGCGGGACGGAACGTTAGCGCAACCCATGCCGCGCTTGCCACCATTCGCGTCATGGGAACAACTGCATTAATGGGAGAGGCCGCGGGTACGACCGCTGCGCTGGCATCGAAAATGGGTTACTCGGTAACTGACATTGCAAATCAACATGCGAAGGTGGTCCAGCAAACTCTATTGCGATCCGGGTGCTTTCTCCCGAATGTTCGCGGGGCCGACCCGCTCGATATGGCTCAAAAAGCGATGGCATCCGCGAGCAGCAGTGCGGCAGTCAGCACTCTGGAGCCGCAGAGCCGCGGCTTTCATAAAGGTCTCCATATCTGGAGAGACCAGGCAAGACCTGTCAGCGAAGCGCTGCAGCATATGCGTGGGCAATGGATAGCGTTAGGATGCGACACGATCAATACCTTGTCTGTCCTTCTCTCAAACCATTCCGCTGAAACGCAGTTTGTCCCGGTGCGGCTCTTTTATGTCGACTCTATCTGGGATTATCGTTGCGAACCGGGGACCCCACTCGCAGAGGGGATACTTGAAGTTCCGGCAGGCCCTGCGCAATGGGTGAGTTGGCCACTCAACCTCAGCAATCTTGTCGCGGGAAGATATGTCCGTCTCGACTTACTTGCATGTCCCAGTGTTCATTGGCACATCGCTGGTCGCGTCGAACCGGGCCACGTGTCTGCATTCCAAATCGGCGCGGAAAAGATGAGGCGATATGGCAGCGGAGTTACAATGAGCTTCCAGGTAGATCCCCCTCAATGCTGCTTTGAGCCACAAAATGTCCTTTCCGGCGTCACCCGGCCCCAGGGGTTTACGAACCTATGGCGATCCAATCCCGGAGCGCCGCTGCCACAATGGCTGCAGCTTACCTGGAAAATAGCGCAGACGTTTGATCGCCTTGAACTTACGTTTCCGGGACATCTCCTGCGGGAGTATCACGCCTATTCACCGTTTTATCGAGATCCCCAGTGTCCGATGGATTACGCAATTCAAGTTTCATCGGGAGACGAGTGGATCACCCTAATGACGATAAAAGATAACTTTCAGCGGCGGCGGATCCACAAGTTGCAAGCCGCTGTAACCGCTACCGAACTGCGCATTCTCGTTACAGCAACGAACGGCGATCCATCCGCTCAGATTTATGAAATCCGAGTCTATAGCGATTAGCAACTATGCCAATGCCAAATCCACAACAAGCGGCAATGCAAAACGTTCCTCAGACCCTAGGGCCTGTTTCCATAACCTTTTGCGGACGATCATGAGGCAAGCGATGCGGAAGAAAGCCTGGTAGATGCGTGGGGATCGTTCATAACGGGCGACGAGGTGGCGGAAGTTTCCAAGCCATGCGTTATTACGTTTCTATGTTCCAGCGTTTGCGATAGCCTAGGAGGCTTCGTCCGGCCCTGTTTTCGGCTTGCGTTCCGGATTATTATAGAAACTTGAACGGCTGATACTGAAACTCGCGGTCGAAAAATTCACACACGGCGAATGTCCCCGCCATCGCGTCGCTGTTGAGATACGGCAGGAGGAAATCAGTAGACAGTCCCTTAACACCCCAGTTGGACATGTTCCCACAGCGGAATGTCTTTAATCACAGATAAGCAATGTGGAACCAGCCCAGTCATTGATGGTGTGGGGTGCTGGCCTGTCGGCTCACGTTTTTGAAGCCGGCACTGGAAACCATTACGATGACAAAGAATAGACGCTCAGTAATCGCTTAGTAACCAGAAATGCAAGGCACCAAGATGACTAACATTACGTCAACCTTGCCCGTCACGTAATGATACTGCTGCACTCCTCAGCAACAATGAAGCTCGCTTCTATAGCTTCGAACATTTCCAAGCGTACTTCCTCCATCTCGACGGAGACCACGAGCGTGATGGATTCCCCACCTTATAAGGATCGATTGCAACGTTGCTAGGAAAATATCGTCGGTTGCTTCGTCTACTGGATCAGTGGCAGCGCAGGACTGATCAAACGCATTCACCTAATTATTACCCAGCAAGCAGCAGCGATTCCATGTTGCCTTCAGCTCACCGAACAACAAAAGTCAATGTCATCGCTGGTGCCAGCTAACCATGATGAATGGATAGGCGGAGAACACGCCTTTCGTTCGATGAATATGGCTAAGCTTAGAACGATAAGAGAAACTCATTAACGAAAAAAGTGATCTCACTCGCCGGAATTCGCCCAACATTCGCATGAATGATAAGGCCATCAACCCATTGGTCATAGCTGATATAAATCCCGCCGCTTTTACGCCATCATTTGCTTTACCTTCTTTGAACTGAAAAGTTTTCAATTTCTTCAAGGCGTTTGCCTTTGGTTTATGGTAAGCAAAGTGGAGTGCCCGGCTTGAAATGTGCCAGTGGATAAGAGAGACACTGAACAAGGAGAGCATATGGGACGAGGCAAGAAGTACCAGCCTGAGCAGGTGGTGAACCTGCTCAGGCAAATCGAAGTAGCCGTAGCAAACGGGAAGACGACAGCTCTGGCGTGTAAGGAAGCCGGGATCGTGGAGCAGACGTACTTCCGCTGGCGCAAGGAGTACGGCGGGCTACAAGTGGATCAGGCGAAGCGGCTGAAAGAGTTGGAGCAGGAGAACTCGAAGCTGAAGCGTCTGGTTGCGAATCTGAGCCTGGACAACCTTGTGTTGAAGGACTTCGCCTCGGGAAACTTCTAAGCCCTGAGCGACGACGGATCGCATCAGACCATGCACAGCAGAAGCATGGGATGACGGAGCGCAGGGCATGCCGGCTGTCCAACCAGCCTCGCGGCACGCAGCGCTACCGTGCGATCCGGCGTGAAGACGAAGATGCACTCACGCAGGCGATCATCTTGCTTGCCGGCCAGTACGGTCGTTATGGGTATCGCCGGATCACGGCGCTGCTCAAGCGAGCCGGCTGGCGGGTGGGCAAGGATCGCGTGGAGCGTATCTGGCGTCGCGAGGGGCTGAAGGTACCACAGAAGCAGAAGCCACGAGGACGCCTGTGGCTCAACGATGGCTCGTGCGTGCGGCTCAGGCCAGAGCGACGGAACCATGTGTGGAGCTATGACTTCGTCAGTGCACGGACGCATGATGGGCGCAGTGTGCGCCTGCTCAACCTGATAGACGAACACACTCGCGAGTGCCTGCTGGTGCGGGCGGAACGCCGCTGGTCCAGCGCCAGGGTCATCTCTGCGCTGGCTGACGTAATGGTGCTGAAGGGGGTGCCGGAACACCTTCGCTCGGACAACGTACTAACACGGGAAGGAAAAGCTGAAGAGAAGAGAAGGTCCCTCGGCATCCCGTACGGGATGTGCTTGACGACGACTGTACCTCCAAGTGGCTTCCACGAGCAAGGGCTGAGCGTTCGACCATAGCGACACGAGATCTGCCGGGGTGCGCAGTCTCCACTGTACTCAAAATGAAATCTCAACCAAGTGGAAGGCCGGATCATTATCTACGAGGTCCTCACGGCCTCGACGGCCCAGGTGAAGCGGCTCTTCCACTTGGTGCCGCTGCTTCATAGAAGCAGCGGAAGTCGGTTCCGGTCTTGATGATCCCATGGGCCACACGAGCCATCTTGGCGGCGACGGCGACATACGCCATACGCTTGCGGTCGGCACTGGCGGGATCACGCCGGAGATATCGTTCGAACTTGTCTCGGAAGCTGTTCTCACGCAGACGAACGGCCACGGTGGCAGCCATCCAGAAGGCGCAGCGCAGCCGTGCGTTGCCGTACTTGGACAGCTTGGTGGTGCCGCGGAACTGGCCTGACTGCTGGGTTGAGAGATCGAGGCCACAGAACTTGAGGAACTGACGATGATGGTTGAAGCGGCGCAGGTCGCCGGCTTCGGCGAGGATGGTCAGCGCCAGGATGGGACCGACGCCGGGCAGCTGTTGGAGACGCCGGAAGTCGGCGTTATCCTGGAGGTGATGCGCGGCTCGCTCTTCCAGTTGATCGCGCAGTTGGCAGAGGCGGATCATCTCGCCGAGCACGACTCGGAACATGGCCACCGCTTCTGAGTCTTCGGCCACGGGGATACCGATGGAGGTCTGAGCCGTGTGGTAGATGTCCTCCAGTAGCCGCTGTTTACTGACCTTCCGTCCAACAACGGCCCACGCCTGCTGAACGAAATCTTCCATCGAGAGCCGCGCGATCAGAGCCGGTGTGGGGAAGACTTGAAGGAAAGCAAGGAGCCACTCAGAGCGCGACGCATGATAGTACCGTTCGATCTCTGGAAAGTAGAGCGGAAGGTAATGGGTCAAGAGCCGATGCTGCGTCCGTGTCTTCTCCAGCGAGATCTGTGCATAGGTCAGCGACAGCTCCTGGAAGTCATGGATCTGGTTCTTGAGCGGATCATGGTAGTGCTGGGTCACGCCGGTCTTAAGCAGATGAAGTAGAACCTGGGCATCCTTCGGATCGTTCTTGTCCCAGGAGTTATGCATCGCTTCGCGCGTACGAGCAACGGCTAAGGACGCGATCAACTCGAGATGGAAACCCTCGGCCTGCAGAAAATGTGCCAACGGTCGGTGGTAGTTCCCAGTGGCTTCGAAGACGACACGTACCGGATGCTTCAGGCCATGAAGAAAGTCGGCAAACAGACGGAACTCGGTCGCGGTGTTGGGCAAGATCAGGCGCTTGCGGCTCTTCCATCCTGGAGCCTCGATCAGCACATCGTGACGGAGCTTGGCGATATCGATCGCTACCAGAACGGCGGACGGTTGAGTAGGCTGGACAAGGGACATGGCTGGTTCTCTCCTGAAGTGAAAGTAGGCATACGTTCAGCTTAGGAGACCTGTGGCCGGCCATGGCCCAGGAAGTCGGATCTCGGTCGCTACGCTCCCTCGACCCGACTTCCTGCCTTCCTCAAACCCTACCTTCCAGGTGCTTCGTGTGGTGCTATGGGCCGGAGTTCGTCGCGAAAGACCTAAGGAAATGGCTGGCCAAAACAGGAGCAAAGACGCTGTACATCGAACCCGGTTCGCCGTGGGAGAACGGCTACTGCGAGAGCTTCAACTCCAAGCTCAGGGACGAGTTCCTGAACGGTGAGATCTTCTACTCGATGAAAGAACTGCGCGTGCTGGCCGAACGCTGGCGCGTCCACTACAACACGATCCGGCCACACTCCTCGCTGGGCTACAGGTCACCGGCACCGGAAGCATGGCTGACATCCAACACGGGGTGTGGAGAAGTGGAAACCGCTACGCGCTTCCCACTTCTCCACACCCCCGACGGCGGCTACTTGAACTCAGAAATAGCTGCGTTACACTAACTCATCCAACGGCACAAAAGATCGGGCACTCCACCACCATATCGCCAATTTTGCGCAAAGTATCTGCTACTGATTTCGGAGACACACCGAAGGGGAAGCGGCTATTTTCAATTTGAGCAAATTCTAAAGCAGATAACGGCATCTTCGTGCCTCCCAATCTGAGATGTAGCTATGAAACCGCTATCAACAGCGGATACCTTTCATTTTCATCTACATAGAACGCCGAAGCAACATCAACTGCGGGGCATATGATGTCAAATCGGGCCATTTAGGTTAAAATCTGTCTCAGGACTCCATTGAGAAAGAGCAAAATGTTTCACACTTAGGATATATCCTTTCATTATAGAGCACCCAATCTTTTCAGACCTTCATAGCCATGGGCCCCAAGACTCAACAGCCGCCAGATCGGCGCATCGAATCGTGGAAAAAGATTGCCGTCCACTTTGGCAAAGACGAACGCACCGTAAAGAGGTGGGAGAAGGAGCGGAATCTTCCGATCCACCGTATGCCGGGTAAGAACGGAGGTGTCTTCGCCTACACGTCAGAATTGGAAGCGTGGCTTAACTCCTCACGATCTGGTGGCCCCGAACCTTCTGTTACAAACCTTCCGATCAAGTCCTCCCTGCCTGCCTCGGACACGGACACGACCTTCGGGATGGAACGCCAGCCCAATCCTCCATCGATCACGAGGTGGCGAGCTCCATGGCTTACATATGCGCTTGCGGCACTCACATGTATAGCCACCGCTACGTTTGTTCGCGTGCGCGGCATGGTTCCTGCACCTTCCGTGTTTAAAAGCGGGATACCTCAATCTCCGTCAACCCCCTTCTCAGACGATCGGGAGCTGTATTTGATGGGGAAATTTTATTGGAATCAGCGGACCTCTTCCGGTTTGTACCGTGCAATGGATTACTTCACCCAGGCGATTTCCCGGAATCCTGGCTCTGCGCGAGCTTATGCGGGTCTGGCGTCTACGTACGACCTCATGCCAGAATATGCCTTCATGCCCAACCAGGAAGCATTCCCCAAGGCGATAGAGGCAGCCAAACGAGCGATTCAACTCGACCCTTCCCTTCCCGAAGCCCATAGAGCTCTGGCATTCGGCCTTTTCTTTTGGGAATGGGACGTCCCCGGATCGATTGGAGAGTACCAAACGGCAATCGCTCTAGATCCAAAACAAGTCGAGTCACACCATTGGTATGCCACTGAGCTGTTGAGCCTGGGAAGAATGGCGGAATCCCGAGCCGAAATCGAACGTGCCCGGGAATTAGATCCAACATCTCGCTCCATCATTGCGGATGAGGCATTTATTGAGTACGAGTCAGGGGATGTTATAGGCGGAATTAAGAAGCTCAGAGCACTTGAACAGTCTGAGCCCGGGTTGATCAGTGTGCACCGGTTTCTGGCCACCACGCTATTTGAGACAAAAGACTTTCCTGGATTCGTCGAGGAGCTTCAGCAAATTGCCGCCATTTCCAATGACCCTCAAGAGAAGGCAGTAGCTACAGCAGCCCGCGAGGGCTGGAAAGCCCATGGCGAGCGATCCATGCTCACAAAAATGCTTGCCGTAAGAAAGAAGGCGTTTGAAGAAAAGAGAAATTCTGGATATACCGTCGCCCTTTTAGCCGCACAATTGGGGGAACGAGGTGAGGCAATTTCATACTTGCAGGCAGCGCTTCAGGCTCGCGACTATATGCTGATGACCATTTCAAATGGGACGTTCGAAAGCTCTTTGAAAGGTGATCCTGCATTTGAGAGCATTAAACTCGAAGTGAATTCCCGCATGACGGGAGTCAATCCAAAAAAACTCGAAACCCGACTTGGTAAGGATCATTCATGACTTCTCTTCGTGGACCATTTTCCACGAAGAATGTTTCTTACTATCGAACTCCACTAACCTTCGCTGATATATAAGCTACCGTGACAGTGGTTGGCTAGTGTTCTTGCCGATATGACGAGCGTTCGAAAGTTACAGATAGTACTACCATCCGCAAACTCTCCCTAAAGTCCATGTTTTACTGAACTTTGTTCTTTCTGTTGGCTCTTCACCGCTTCCTGCACCAGTAAATTAATAACCATTTACGATTCGTGAAACCTAATTGAGGAAACGATTTCCTTGGTCGGGATAGAGCATGGTTAGCCAGTCCTCAGAGGGTGCCAAATCGTTTTTATAAAGCCACTCGGCGGCGAACAAAGCACATACATAGACGTATTGGTCCACTGCATCGTTATCGTAACGATCCCTTACTGCCTCGTAATTCAATTGATCACGAAGAACATCTATTTGAGCCGCGAGTGCGTGTTCATTCGAATTACCAAACGCCGTACTTGACGGGATCTGAAGACTGAGTCTGTGAAGAAGCGATATTTCCATTTCAACGTCGTTCAAGCTGCGGCTATTTTGTACAGTCTGCGTTTCAGGAAGAACGTTATCTTGCATTTCTAGACCTCATAAACAGTGGTCTAAGAAACCTAACACCAAAAATTTCTAAGATGGATAGCACTTTAGTGTGTGCGCAAAAAATTGCTCAATAAGCGAGAACGGATGGCCGTGATCTTCTTTCGACGTTGGGTAGTGCTGCCGTTGGCGTCTCTTCCGTGGCAGTTCCGGCATATCTTTGAGAGACCTCTCCCAAGAACCTGCGCGGACGCGTATCGTGGAGCTTTTCCAATTCCATATTTGGGGTGGGCGTTCTGCTGGTATATTCTCCAACGGATGTCACGAACTAGATCGTCCGTCATACTCCGTTCGGGTGGCGCATAATATTCGGCATCGCAGTGATCCCGGCAGCTATCTTTTTATGCAACATGAAGATGCCACAGTAAACGCTACGATAGCGCAACCCGATAGCGTCAAGCTTGGTTGCCCCCCAGGGATACACGAGCGTTGTAAACAAAGGGGATATGGATGTTTTCCACATTATTCCCCACGCCGTTCCCCACAAGGGAAATAAGGACTCAAATCGCATTTTATTGGGCATTTTGGGGACGCTCTTGGACGTCCTCAGGCGTGCAAAGTTAGTCTACAGAAATGCCGATTTGGTTGCTCGCGGAAGGGACATCAAAGTATCCCAACGGTACAGCGTTTGTGCTCGACTGTGATGCCTGTTCTTCACGCTTTGGACTGTGCGACAGCGATGTGACGGGCACAGCTACGATGAGCGAGTTGCTGAGCGAGATCGAGTCGACGGATTGGCAAGTGCGTCGGAGCGAGAACCCCGCAGTGACGACAAAGTTCATCTGTCCTGACTGTCAAGCGATGGAATGTGATTCTGGTCGGTTGCAGTTGCCGGATGTCACTGGGGAGCGGGCCTCCCCATTCGAGCGGATGAAGGCGGCGGGCAACGAACTTCAAGTTGGGCGCCTGGAAAGATGGC
>CBDDDO010000009.1:0-1167506 GCA_965226655.1 Granulicella sp.
GTGGAGTGCCCGGCTTGAAATGTGCCAGTGGATAAGAGAGACACTGAACAAGGAGAGCATATGGGACGAGGCAAGAAGTACCAGCCTGAGCAGGTGGTGAACCTGCTCAGGCAAATCGAAGTAGCCGTAGCAAACGGGAAGACGACGGCTCTGGCGTGCAAGGAAGCCGGGATTGTGGAGCAGACGTACTTTCGCTGGCGCAAGGAGTACGGCGGGCTACAAGTGGATCAGGCGAAGCGGCTGAAAGAGTTGGAGCAGGAGAACTCGAAGCTGAAGCGTCTGGTTGCGAATCTGAGCCTGGACAACCTTGTGTTGAAGGACTTCGCCTCGGGAAACTTCTAAGCCCTGAGCGACGACGGATCGCATCAGACCATGCACAGCAGAAGCATGGGATGACGGAGCGCAGGGCATGCCGGCTGTCCAACCAGCCTCGCGGCACGCAGCGCTACCGTGCGATCCGGCGGGAAGACGAAGATGCACTCACGCAGGCGATCGTTCAGCTTGCCAGCCAGTACGGCCGTTATGGGTATCGCCGGATCACGGCGTTGCTGAAGCGGGCCGGCTGGCGGGTAGGCAAGGATCGCGTGGAGCGTATCTGGCGTCGCGAGGGGCTAAAGGTTCCACAGAAGCAGAAGCCACGGGGCAGGTTGTGGCTCAACGATGGATCGTGCGTGCGGCTCAGGCCGGAGCGGCGTAACCATGTATGGAGCTACGACTTCGTCAGTGCGCGGACGCATGATGGCCGCAGTGTACGGCTTCTCAACCTGATCGACGAACACACGCGCGAGAGCTTGCTGGTGCGTGCGGAACGCCGCTGGTCAAGTGCCAGGGTCATCTCAGCACTGGCCGATGTGATGGTGATGAAGGGAGTGCCGGAACACCTTCGCTCGGACAACGTACTAACACGGGAAGGAAAAGCTGAAGAGAAGAGAAGGTCCCTCGGCATCCCGTACGGGATGTGCTTGACGACGACTGTACCTCCAAGTGGCTTCCACGAGCAAGGGCTGAGCGTTCGACCATAGCGACACGAGATCTGCCGGGGTGCGCAGTCTCCACTGTACTCAAAATGAAATCTCAACCAAGTGGAAGGCCGGATCATTATCTACGAGGTCCTCACGGCCTCGACGGCCCAGGTGAAGCGGCTCTTCCACTTGGTGCCGCTGCTTCATAGAAGCAGCGGAAGTCGGTTCCGGTCTTGATGATCCCATGGGCCACACGAGCCATCTTGGCGGCGACGGCGACATACGCCATACGCTTGCGGTCGGCACTGGCGGGATCACGCCGGAGATATCGTTCGAACTTGTCTCGGAAGCTGTTCTCACGCAGACGAACGGCCACGGTGGCAGCCATCCAGAAGGCGCAGCGCAGCCGTGCGTTGCCGTACTTGGACAGCTTGGTGGTGCCGCGGAACTGGCCTGACTGCTGGGTTGAGAGATCGAGGCCACAGAACTTGAGGAACTGACGATGATGGTTGAAGCGGCGCAGGTCGCCGGCTTCGGCGAGGATGGTCAGCGCCAGGATGGGACCGACGCCGGGCAGCTGTTGGAGACGCCGGAAGTCGGCGTTATCCTGGAGGTGATGCGCGGCTCGCTCTTCCAGTTGATCGCGCAGTTGGCAGAGGCGGATCATCTCGCCGAGCACGACTCGGAACATGGCCACCGCTTCTGAGTCTTCGGCCACGGGGATACCGATGGAGGTCTGAGCCGTGTGGTAGATGTCCTCCAGTAGCCGCTGTTTACTGACCTTCCGTCCAACAACGGCCCACGCCTGCTGAACGAAATCTTCCATCGAGAGCCGCGCGATCAGAGCCGGTGTGGGGAAGACTTGAAGGAAAGCAAGGAGCCACTCAGAGCGCGACGCATGATAGTACCGTTCGATCTCTGGAAAGTAGAGCGGAAGGTAATGGGTCAAGAGCCGATGCTGCGTCCGTGTCTTCTCCAGCGAGATCTGTGCATAGGTCAGCGACAGCTCCTGGAAGTCATGGATCTGGTTCTTGAGCGGATCATGGTAGTGCTGGGTCACGCCGGTCTTAAGCAGATGAAGTAGAACCTGGGCATCCTTCGGATCGTTCTTGTCCCAGGAGTTATGCATCGCTTCGCGCGTACGAGCAACGGCTAAGGACGCGATCAACTCGAGATGGAAACCCTCGGCCTGCAGAAAATGTGCCAACGGTCGGTGGTAGTTCCCAGTGGCTTCGAAGACGACACGTACCGGATGCTTCAGGCCATGAAGAAAGTCGGCAAACAGACGGAACTCGGTCGCGGTGTTGGGCAAGATCAGGCGCTTGCGGCTCTTCCATCCTGGAGCCTCGATCAGCACATCGTGACGGAGCTTGGCGATATCGATCGCTACCAGAACGGCGGACGGTTGAGTAGGCTGGACAAGGGACATGGCTGGTTCTCTCCTGAAGTGAAAGTAGGCATACGTTCAGCTTAGGAGACCTGTGGCCGGCCATGGCCCAGGAAGTCGGATCTCGGTCGCTACGCTCCCTCGACCCGACTTCCTGCCTTCCTCAAACCCTACCTTCCAGGTGCTTCGTGTGGTGCTATGGGCCGGAGTTCGTCGCGAAAGACCTAAGGAAATGGCTGGCCAAAACAGGAGCAAAGACGCTGTACATCGAACCCGGTTCGCCGTGGGAGAACGGCTACTGCGAGAGCTTCAACTCCAAGCTCAGGGACGAGTTCCTGAACGGTGAGATCTTCTACTCGATGAAAGAACTGCGCGTGCTGGCCGAACGCTGGCGCGTCCACTACAACACGATCCGGCCACACTCCTCGCTGGGCTACAGGTCACCGGCACCGGAAGCATGGCTGACATCCAACACGGGGTGTGGAGAAGTGGAAACCGCTACGCGCTTCCCACTTCTCCACACCCCCGACGGCGGCTACTTGAACTCAGAAATAGCTGCGTTACACTAACTCATCCAACGGCACAAAAGATCGGGCACTCCACTCCCTCCTCCAAAGAGATAGGCCCCATTGAATGTGTCGGGGTCGTAGGAGTGAACAAGTATTCCGAGCGCTTGAACTCCGAACTTGATCTGGTGTTGGCGATGAACAAAGAGAACCTCGTGGTCTAATTCAACATCCCGCTCCCGGTTGTCGAGCTGTTGACTGGTGGTCCCGCCCCCCGTGAAGTAGCCCGGCACCTGGATGGCGGGCGCGGTCGAGAGAGGAGATTGCTGCGTACGTCTCCACGAGATGCCGATGCGTGTGTCATGCAGAAGGTTGGGGCTGACCGTGAGCGCATTATGGAGCCGCAAATTATACTCGCCCATAAGGGCGTCATATCCTGCCTCCGGGAGCACCAGTCCTCCCACTCCTTGATTTCCAAGATTGTTTACATTCGCTGCATAAGAGAGCGTCGCTACATCTTTGGAATTGACCTGCCAATCGGTTTTCGCGGATGCGATCCAGAGACGTTCTGGTGCCTCGACCGATTGGCGTGAGGCAATCTGCTTCCCGATGCTATCTAGCGTTGTCGCGTTCACAACGTTGTATTCGTCGATATCTCGCTTTTCCAAAGCGAGCGCGAAATCCAGCTTTTTCGAACGAAGTGGACCACTCAGTTCGAATCCATAGCGCCGTTTTCCGATCGGAGCGGACGTCACAGAGAATGGATTCAAGGCATTGAAGCTGCCATCGCTGTCGGTGAAATATAAAGCGCCGTGAAAATGGTCGGCTCCCGTCTTGGTCGTAATCTCAATGCGTCCGCCGTTCCATGCAGGATTCTCGTACTCCGGCGCAAAGATGTCTGGATTGATTCGAATGGAGGCAATCGAACTCTTGGGAGGCATCGCGCTACCATTCTGAAAGCCGTCCACCACAATCCGCGCACTGCTTGGGTCACCGCCGGAACTGGCGGACAGTACTTGCAACTGGCGTATCAGGTCGTCTGGATCATCGGGGAGCCTGTTGACTTCCTCGGCATTGAGCGTCGTTGTCCCCGGTCCTCGATTGGAATCCACTCCGTACGAGTCGGCCCCTACTGTCACATCTGTGTCGACGTGCGCTACCTCCAACTGAAAATCCAGGCGCACCAAAGCATTGCTTGCACCGCGCACGCGTTTTGTTGAAGTCGCGAAGCTCTCAGCCTCGATCGTGATTCGTCCTTCTCCCTTTGGAATGCACGGAAGCTTGTAATGTCCCTGAGTATCGGTCGTTGTTCGAACGGAATCGGAGACGAAGACATGAGCTCCCTGAATCACAGCACCGCTCGGATCGCTGACCACACCTTCCACGCGAAAACCATCGACGCAAGCCTGCTGCGCCTTGATGCTCGGTCCGGCCCAAAGAAGTACAGCAGCCACTACACGTATCCACTTCTGATCCATTACCTCAATCTCCTATTCAAGGATCGAGGAAGAAGCTTGGGAGAGCTATCAGTTTGCAAGGAACGATGCTTTTAGGCGGGGAAAGGCTCTTTTCAGACCATGGATTAAGAAATCCGTTCTGATCTCAACACTGCCGTCACGCTTGTGGCAGCCTAGCGAGACCTTTGCTACTTGTGGTTTGGGACTCGACTGCCATCGTTTGCGGAGTCACTGGTCGACCTGGTTGAGACTGATCGGAGCGAAGTAAGCGCTACTGAAATCGGACCATGTCATCTGGCCCCTGAATGGAGGCCAGATGTCAGCGATACTTACAGGTCGGCCTTCTGCCCGTGGCGCACTCTTATGGCACTTTGTTCGGGTTTTCTTTCACAGTCGCGTTACTGCATGGAGGGGTCAGTAGCACGGGATTGCATCTAGCAATACCGCTTTCGAACCGAACGTGATAACCGGAGGTGGCTGTATCAGCGAACGGAAAGTCTGTGCTCAAAATCTGGGCACCGCTAGTCATACCGGCGTCCCGCCGACGAACATCATTCTGCCGGACAATGGATGGAGTTGAGTCAGTCATCGTTCGCACTAGATATCCATGCTCACGACGACCGTCCCCTGATTAGGGACGTGTTGCTCAGCATGCCTAGTGAGAGTGCCACCGGCAACCGCGCCAAACATATACTCCGGGAGTTCAACGCGGGCGAGAATATTCTTTCGGACGCGCGTCTGAATATCCTTTAGCTGCTTGACAGGGTTGTCGATGTCTCTGATCTTGGGCGGCTTCGTCTCTGCTTTACGCCGTACGCCGGGATATGGGTGTGGTTTCTTTGTTGTTTGAAACGGCCTGTACAGTTCGTTCCGACTTTGCAGCAGTGCGACGAGTTCACACCGTTTCGTGCCGAGACGGTGTTCGAGATCGCTTAGACTTCCCACTACTGGCTTTGTCAGTTGATTTTTGGAAGTCATCGGTTTTCGGAGTTTCTAGTAACAGGCGCGTGAGCTGTTTTGCAAGGCCCATCACCTGCTCTTCATTAATGTTTTTTGAGTCCTGCTTTTCAACCGCGAGTAGCGTCAGAAGCGGGAAGGGCATCTCCAAAGCATTGGAGATGGTTTGCAGAGTTTCCATCGTCGGCTTACGCCTGCCGCCTTCGATTAGAGACAGGTAGCTCCTATCTAACCCAGCACGGTCTGCAAGCTCACTCTGCGAAATATCTGCGATAGATCGAGCGATGCGTACTGCCTTTGCGTATTTCATGTAATCCCTTTGGGAAGAATCACCCCCGGTTTGAAAGAACTTGCACTTCGGCGGAACTACATAATCTCGGCGACTGTCACTGCAACCTCACTGACAACGCGACGGACTTCATCACGATTCAAGTGCGGCTTCAGCTTCAGCCTCTTGAGCTTGCGGAGTTCTTTGGTAAGTGCCCTCCGTTGTTCCGACTCCAATTCGTTGAGTTGATCTCGCAGCATCGCTCTGAGGTATTCGATGCAGGAGTCAATGGTTTTAACTTGGTTCATTGTGTGGCCTCCTCCGGCAGTAGCCGGGGTGCGTGGCGGCAAGCTAGAGGTAGGCAACGAATGGAGTCCCGGGGGTGCCTCTCGGAACGCGTTCAAACGCGTGGGTGCGTATCCCGTCCAGAGCATGATGAGCACGGTACTCGGCCCATCGCACTTCGGCGGTTACGTTACGGGTTTCAAACCCCGCTAGGGGTAGCTGGTGCTACCGCCTCATAATGCCCGCATCGAAACAGACCGATGAGAGCGCCTAGCAAATCGACAACGCACAGAGGATGTCAAAGACCATTGAAAAATGCACCGGGTATCCAGTGCCCACTGTCACAATCGCATAATGCCGAGAGCTTGTCAACAAAAAGTGACTGTGGGAAACTATGCCTCCAAAGGGACGAACTACGGAATCTGCGACTGAAGGTGGATTAGCGAGGGTCTGGATCACAGCTAACGTCGGGGATGCAGCGGACGAGTCGAAGAACCTAGGCATCAAGAGCGAGACGCACACAATGGTCTGGTCAGCTCTGGCTTTGCTTTCACGGAACCCAACGGGGGACATAGACCGTGGTCACTTTGACGAGAATACAGTTCCCCTGCGGTCACAAGACTTAAATCATAGATGCCAAGGGAACAAGCTCGAATTGCTCACCAGTACCCACACCAAACCACAGTTTTGATATGCAGTACCCACAAAATCCCCCACAGTGGGTTGATTTTCGGGGTTTTGGAGGGTGCCATTAGGCTTGTATCTTATTGATTCTATATGGCTCCTGAGGTAGGACTCGAACCTACAACCCTTCGGTTAACAGCCGAATGCTCTGCCATTGAGCTACTCAGGATCACGCGGAAATGCGTCGGCAACCGGGCGGCTGCGCTCATTCAGTTATAACAAATCGCCATAGACAGGTCAAAGATGAGACGCCACTGTTTCCAGGGAAGAACCCCGCGCAGTATCATGCTCTTCAATGGAGGATTGCTATGCCGCGAATTTCCCGCCTAACCCGTTCTGAAGTCGATCCCACCCTTCGTCCGATCTATGACCGCTTTCTCCAGGAGCGCGGCAATGTGCCCTACTTCTTTCGTACGGTTGCCCATCGGCCAGAGATCATGGAAACCATGGCCGCCCACATGAAGGCTGTGCTCTCCACCGGAACCCTTTCCACCAAACTGAAAGAGCTGGTGGTGGTCCGCACCTCACAGATCAATTGCACGGCGTATTGCCTTGCAAGCCACACGGCAATTTCCCTCAAGCTTGGATGGACACCCGAGCAATTGGAAGGGCTCAAGAACTGGCGCGGCAACGCGATGTTCAGCGAAGCGGAACAGGAAGCCATTCACTTGGCCGAAGTCATGACACTGCACTCCCACGAGTACACCGACGAGGATATGACAAGGCTGCGGCGCTTCTATTCGGAAGGTGAAGTGGTAGAGCTACTGGCTGCGATTGGATTATTCAACTATTTCAATCGCTTCAACAACATGCTGCAAATGGAGCCGACAAAGCCCGCAACAGCAGAAGAACTGGCAGAAGCCGGCGTCGAACCTGTATCCGTTTAGCGGCTCGCGTTACGGGTACAGCAGCACGGCAATATTGAAAGCCGTGAAAGGCTGGCTTCCTCGCGGAGAGCAAGCACCTACAGCCGCCTGATGGAACTTGCCCGTGCCCAACTCTGTCTTCAGTGTATCCGGTAAACGGGTCAAATCCCCCGCGGTATATCGCATCACGAACCACGGACGTCGCGCTCCCGCGTAACCAGTCTCCATCGAACAAGTGCGCCGCACATCGTCCGATGTCGGAAGAAGTTCCAGGGGTGCCGCAGAGAGCAATAGAGAACTGACCTTCATCTCTTGTTCGGTGAAGGAAAGCGCAGCAACCGTACGCCCGAAGTCCTGGACGGCGTAAAGTTGTCCATCCCGGCGAAGCACACTAATCCCTACGGAGTCTACGTGTGCATCCAGGAGGTTCGCACGGTGGCCTGCGGAATTCATCCAGGCATCGTGAATGCGCACCGCAGTTGGAGCCTCGGCAACGTTTTCTGCTATTTCGCTGAACCTGGCGCCAGCTCTCCGGCCACGGTCGGCCAGTTCCGGTTCACCAGGATACTGATGAGAGATGGACGCCCGTGCCGCCATCTCTTGCGCATGACCCTGCGCCGCACGATAAAGCGCGGCATCCCAGTGAAGGGCTGGCAATCCGCGCTGGACTCGCTCAGCATTGGCTGCAGAAAACAGATACTGTTCCGCAACCGAACTCTGAGACTGCGCATTTGCAGCCGAGCCCTCTATCGTCAGCAGCAAAAGGAACGAGACGGCAAATAGAGCCCACAAACACTTCATAAAGAATGGAACCCCGAATTTTCATCTCCGATGCGTTTCATCTTAAATCTCCGGATTAGACCGCCAAATTGGTCCGAGCTCAACATGCAGGGAGCCTTATTGCTCTCGATGAAGACCATGCCAACCATATCGGAAACCTAGCTGATAAACCGCTTGCACCACAGACAACTGCCGTCTCACCCTCGAATCTCAATCAACACTCGATAGTCCATTTTAAAATGGGTCGGCTTTCGATCCCCCGTCGTAAGCCTTTGATTTTGCTTCGTTCCTTTAGTCAGTCTATGGGTCAGTCTCCAAATGTCAAGAAATGTTCAGATACGTAAATATCCCAAGTTAGAGCTATGATCACTGAATAAAGTCCGCTATGAGCGATATCCTTCAGGCTACGAATATTTCTATCCAGCGAATGAGACAGTATCCCCTTTCCATGATGGGAATAGCAGTACTACTGTTCTTTCTGATGTGCGCCATCTTCGCGCCATTATTAGCAACCCACGATCCCGCACAACTAGGTCTAACCGCAAGACTCTTGCCTCCCTCCGCAGCTCACTGGTTTGGTACCGATGAACTTGGCCGTGATGTCTTTTCGCGAACCGTTTATGGTGCGCGCATCTCACTGACGGTTGCCGTGGCAGTTGTTTCCCTCTCTTTGGTCCTGGGATTGGTGATGGGGTCCATCGCCGGTTTTTACGGAGGGATAACGGATACGATCGTCAATATCTACGTGAGCAATGCTTTTTTGGCACTTCCTGGAATCCTGCTCGCAATCGCTTTCGTGGCTTTTCTCGGCCCGAGTTTGGGCAACCTGATTCTGGCTCTCGCTTTGGCGAGTTGGGTCAACTACGCACGCCTCGTGCGAGCGCAAGTGCTGGCGATGAAGGAACGCGAGTTTGTGCAGGCAGCAAGATCCCTAGGCGCAAGCAATCTGCGCCTCATGCTGCAACACATTCTTCCCAACATCGTGCAGCCGTTGATTGTCCAGGCTGCAGTGGGCATGGCGGCCGCCGTTCTGGCTGAAGCAACTTTGAGCTTTCTCGGCCTCGGCGTTCAGCCACCAACTCCTACTTGGGGAGCGATGCTCAATGACGCTCGTTCCCATCTGTTTGACTCACCCTACCTCGTTTTCTTTCCTGCCGCGGCTCTCGCGCTCTGCGTGCTTGCTTTCAACTTCATCGGCGATGGCCTGCGTGACTTTCTTGATCCTCGTTCCGGCCATCATGGAACGCAATAACGCTGCACGAAAGATATATATGCTCATCGGCGTGATCTCGGATACGCATGGCCTGCTCCGACCTCAGGTGCTGGACGCGATGTCGGGTGTCGACCATATCCTTCACGCAGGCGACGTGGGCAATGCAGATATTCTCGACCAGCTGCGCACAATCGCTCCCGTAACCGCGATCCGCGGCAATATAGACCTTCACGGCCCTTGCGCTGATCTGCCTGCTACCGAAGCCATCGAGTTGGACGGCTGTTTCCTCTACATGCTCCACGCCATCGAGGACCTCGACTTGAACCCGCGCGCAGCGAAGATCGACGTAGTGGTCTACGGGCACTCCCACAAGCCATCTGCTGTTACACGCGATGATGTCCTGTATCTGAACCCAGGCAGCGCAGGTCCACGGCGCTTTTCGTTGCCGGTGACACTCTCGTTGCTGCGTCTTGAAGCTGGCCGTGCGACACCCCAGCTCATCGAACTCGCCGTCTAGAACGTTCCTTCGGAGACCCTTGCCGGAGCCACAGCAGGAGTAGCTGCAGGCTGTTCGGGAAGGACCGTCGCAGGGACAGGCACCGGATGCGCGCCGCTCTTCTCCCACTTCAATACCACGGTCGAAAGAATACTGGTCATGCGCTCCTCGATGTCGTGCATCTGCTGGCGCGTAATCTCCTGTGCTCCACTGCTCTCGGGGCAAAAAGTATTGACGGCGAGATCGAAACGATAACACGCTCCCTTGCGAAAAGCCGTGTAGACCTCATCGCGCGCTTCCACACAAATGCTGCCGTGTTCATCGTGTCCATGAACGAAGTCCATTCCACCAATGTTTTGAAGGTCCTTCTCACGAGCAGAGTCATCCCTGGTTTTAAGGTCTGACTTCGCAACATCCTGCCTGGTTGTCGCCCCTGTGGCTTGACGCTCGCACTCACGATCTGTCGTGTGCGGCTCCACGCTGTAGTAAAACAATGCTCCACTGAGAGTCGACATTGGGAATGGATTGAAGTCGAGCGTGGCCACTGCACGCATCTCCGACTGCGGCAGGGCTGAACGCGCATCCAGCCGGAAGGTGCTGATCTCGCGATCCTTGCGCGTGAGATTCCAGCCCGGAGGAACGCGAAACCGCACACCATACCGGGAATCACTAAAGTTGCGCGTCGTGTCCTTTGCAGGCATAGCCGTGGGCACGCCAATCTGGGCACGGCCCACCGTCGTCAGGAGAGCGGTGGCTACGATAGTGAGAATTGCCAGTTGAGACATTTCTACCTTAACGACGCATGCGCGGATCGGCGACCGCGTAGGCTGCATCGGTGAGTAGATTGACCAGAACATACGTCAAACCCACCGTCAGAATGCAGCCCTGCACCAAAGCATAATCGCGGTTGGAGATGGCAGAAAGCGTAAGCCGGCCAAGGCCAGGCCAACTGAAGATTGTCTCGGTAACGATAGCGCCAGCCAACAGTGAGCCAAACTGGAGGCCTACCACAGTCAACACCGGATTCAATGCATTTCGTAGCGCATGTCGAAGCACAACTGTACGTTCCGACAAACCTTTGGCTCTCGCCGTACGAATGTAATCCTGGCCAAGCTCCTCAAGCATCGAAGTACGCACCATGCGCGTAAGAATCGCGGCCATGCCGAGCCCCAGCGTAATAGCCGGAAGGATAAGGTGACGCAGGAACTCCGTCGTGCCCACTCCCGCACCAGAAACCGGAAGCCAACCTAGACCGATTGAAAAAACCACAATCAGGATCGGCCCGAGCGCGAAGTTGGGAAACGACAGGCCAGTAAGACTGAGCAGACCAAGTCCCCTATCTTGCCAGCGGTTTCGCCGCGTGGCCGAGTAAACGCCCGCCGGAATAGCCAAACCGATGCCAATGATCATCGCGGCTGCCGTTAGCGCCAGAGTATAGGGATACCGCTGCAGCACCAGGTGCAGTACCGTGTCGTGCAGGCGCAACGAACGTCCCAGGTCGGCATGAAATATCCCTCGCCAATAGTGGACATACTGTTCGCTCAGAGGCGCATCAAGGCCATAGGCGTGACGCAGACCAGAGATATCGGCAGCGGAAGCGCCATCGCCAAGCATCTGCGCAATGGGATCGCCCGGAACGATGTGAATGAGTAGAAAGACGACCGTAACAACCAGCCAAAGCACCGGCAAAGTAGTCAGCGTTCGCTTGAGGATGTTACGAACGTTCGGGTTCAACGGGATCCTCCGGCTGTGATCTCCGGACGAGATGCCGAGCCGTCCATATGCCTCTGATTATCTTCGGCTTCGTCGATCTCCTCGATGCGAACGCGAGCAATACGCTGCCCTTTCATCTCCGCGATGAAGAACCTTCTAGGCCCAAAGTCCACAAACTCGCCTTCAACTGGAATATGGCCCAACTGAGCAAGCAGAAATCCGGCAAGAGTTTCAACTCCAGTTTCGCGCGGGAATTTCCAGCGAAGCTGCGTGACGAGGTCGCGAAGGCTGGCGCTACCGTCGATCATCAGGCCGCCGCTGGCGGTTGGTAGCGGCAGATCCTTGGCGATATCGAACTCGTCGTGGACCTCGCCTACGATCTGCTCGAGTGCGTCCTCAGCTGTTACGAGGCCCAGCGTGGATCCAAATTCGTCAACGACGATAGCGATCTGGCGTCGCCGCTCCTGGAACTCCTGCAAGAGTTCGACAGCTAGCTTGGTTTCTGGGACGACGAGGATGTCGCGCATGACCTGCCGGAGTGTGATGTTGGACGATCCCTGGCTGCCAAGGCCCTGCGAGACGCTGCGGAAGTGCATCAGGCGCGAGATGTCCTTGGAGTAGACGACGCCAATGATGTGCTCTCGGCCGCGGTCGGGGTCGTAAACCGGCACGCGTGAGTGCTGCTCCTCGACAATGCGTGCGCTTGCCTGCTCGAGCGGCATATCTGCAGGCAGGGAGAAGATCTTGCCACGCGGTGTCATTATCTCGCTGGTTGCGACGTGGTTGAGCTCGATAGCGCGATGGATAATCTCCTCTTGGAACGCCGGCAGAAGGCCCATGCGGCGCGTTGCTGTGGCCATCAGCTTCAGCTCTTCGGGCGAATGCGCTGCCGATTCGCCACGGAGCGGTGCGTTGAACAGTTGAAGGACCAGAGAGGCGGAGATGTTCACGACCTTGATTGCCGGTCGAGTCATACGGATGAAGATGTCTACGGGTGGAGCAACGGCGAGGGCGATACGCTCTGCACGCTGTAATGCCAACGATTTAGGGACTAACTCTCCAAGTAAAACTTCGAAGTAGGTGATGATCGTGAAGGCCAGCGCAATGGCAATGGAGTGGGAGTAGAGGGTTAGGTGGGTGGCCCCGGGTAGCCGGGGAATGTGGGACAGGGTGTGGGTGACGGCTTCGGCCAGGGCTGGCTCGCCGATACCGCCGAGAGCGAGTGCGGCGAGGGTTACGCCAAACTGGACAGCGGGCAGGAACTCGTCGATGTCGTGCTTTAGTTTGAGGGCGGTGCGGGCGCCGGGGCGATTAAGGGCTATGAGCTGCTCGATGCGGGTTTCGCGGACCGAGATGATGGCGTACTCGGCAGCCACGAAGAAGCTGTTCGCCAGGATAAAGAAGGCGATCAAGCTCCCGTGTACGAGAATCCATTCCAGCATTTTTCCGAGTCTAGCATTCAGAGGAATGCGGAAAGTGGCGGGACGCCCCCTCCCCCCCTGTTTTTGGTGCAAAAACCGCAAGAATAAGGACTTAGGGGTGGGGTTCGAAAAAGCGGCGGCCACTTTGGTTGAGCGTGCCGGAACGCAGAAAAGGCCTGTGGACGTTTGTCCGCAGGCCTTCTGCAACGTCTCAAACTTAGACGAGGACGCGCTTGAGCGAGGCGTCGATGGTGTCCTTGGGGACGAAACCGACGATCTGCTCGGCGACCTTGCCGCCCTTGAAGATCAAAAGGGCTGGGATGCCACGGATGCCGTAACGGCCGGGCGTCATGTTGTTCTTATCGACGTCCATTTTCATCACCTTGAGGGTTCCGTTGTACTCCTCGGCGATGGCGTCCACGACAGGCGCGAGAGCGCGACAGGGACCGCACCAGGCTGCCCAAAAATCGACCAACACGGGGGTATCCGACTGGAGCACCTTTTGCTCAAACTCGGCGTCGCTTACTTCGCTAACGAACTGTCCTGCCATGATTCTCTCTCCTTTAGCCACGCTGTTTCATGCGGCTATATTGCGCAACTTGTATGCGCCTCAATCATAGATGCTTGCCAGTGGAAAACGGTGCGAACGGCGATTGTCGCGGCCTAAACGGTCGTTTTAGGGCATTAGAACGGTTTTGGTGGCGCCGGTGGCGATGCGCAGGGAGATCAGTTCGACTTCCGGCTCCAGGATCTGGCGGAGGCGAGTTTCGGCTTCGAGGAAGGTGGTGGTTTGGGCCAGGAAAAGCAGGACTGAGGGCCCGGCGCCACTGAGGCTCACGGAGGCAATCTCGGGCTCGGTAGCTAACGGAAGGAGCTGGGCGAGGAGCGGGCAAGCTTCGCTGCGATAGGGCTGGTGAAGGCGGTCCTGGGTGGCTGTGCGGAGCAGGTCGAGGCGGTTCTGGGCGAAGGCGGCTACGAGGAGCGAAGTGCGCTGGATGTTGAAGACGGCGTCCGCGCGGGAGTAGCTGTCCGGCAGCAGGGCGCGGGCTTCCTTGGTGGCGAGGCTGGTGGGTTGGAGGGCCAGGACGAGCTCCCAGGCGGGGTTGCCGGGGAAGACGGCTACTTCGATCGTCGGGAGATTGTTGTCGTCGCCTGCCGATTGAACTGACGTGGTGAAACCGCCATACCAGCAGGCGGCTACGTTGTCCGGGTGACCTTCGCGCCAGCTGGCTTCGGCGACGATGCCGGTGTCTCCGAGTTCAAGGTGCCCAAAGTGATCGGCGAGGGCTACGCCTGCGAGGAGAGCAGCAGCGCTCGAGCCGCACCCAGCTCCAAGGGGGATTTCGTTGTGGATTTTGAGCTTTAGCGGGGTGATCTTCTTTTCAGCGTCGCGCAGGATGCTGCGGTAGGTGTCGAGGATCAGGTTGCGATCCGTTTCGGCGATCAGGTCGGCATTGCGACCGGAGGCGTGGATGGAAAATGTGGTGGCCGGATGGGCTTCTATGGTGAGGTGCATGGACAGAGCGAGGCCCGCGGCGTCGAAGCTCGGGCCGAGGTTGGCCGAGGTTGCCGGTAGTGAGAGGCGGACGCCGGGGATTGGTTTGGGCTGGCTAATAGATTCACTCCGTTTGCGGTAGTGCCGGAAAGGCTTTGACGCAAAGTTCGCGAAGTTCAAGCGCGAAGTTCGCGAAGTCTGGCCGCCGCCACTCAAACAGTGACGGCGCTTTGGGCGATTGCGTCGAGGGCACGGAGGACGTCGTCGGCGTTGGGTTCGAGGACGATGGGGCCGTGCTTCGAGGCGTTGTACTGAGCAAGCTGCACGCCGGTGGCAGAGGCCATTTCCTGGCTGTCAAAGAGCTCACCGCGATGGTAGTGGATGGTGTACTCCGGGTCCTTGAGGGTGTGGCCGGTGAGGAGCAGGACGGCAGTCTCTTCCCTGCCTACGCGACCATCGGCGACGAGTTTCTTGAGGCCGGCGAGGGTGACGGCAGAGGCTGGCTCGCAGCCGATGCCTTCCGCGCCGATTTCGGCCTTGGCGAGGGCGATTTCTAGTTCACTGACCTGCTCGCACCACCCGCCGTTGGCCTGGAGGATGCGGACGGCCTTGCGCCAGGAGGCGGGATTGCCGATGCGAATGGCGGTCGCGCGCGTGTCGGCAGTCACGGGAGTGAGTGAGACGCCACCGTTTTCCTTCATCGCCGTGTAGAGCGGGTTCGCGCCGTCGGCTTGGATGATGGAGATTTTGGGAACGCGGTTGATGAACCCGAGGTGCTTCATTTCCGCAAAGCCTTTGCCGAGCGCCGAGCAGTTGGCTAGGTTGCCGCCAGGGACGATGATGTGGTGCGGGACCTGCCAGTCAGTCTGCTCGAGAATTTCGAAGGCCGGGGTTTTCTGGCCTTCGAGCCGGTAGGGGTTTACGGAGTTGAGCAGGTAGACCGGGGCGCGGTTGACGATCTCGGTGAGGACGCGGACGCAGCCGTCGAAGTCCGAACGGAGCTGGATGGTTGTGGAACCGTAGTCCATGGACTGCGAGAGCTTGCCCCAGGCGATCTTGCCTTCGGGGATCAAGACCATACTGCGGAGGCCGGCGCGGGCGGCGTAGGCGGCCATGGCGGCGGAGGTGTTGCCGGTGCTGGCGCAGGCGACCCACTCGAAGCCGCGGGAGACAGCGACGGAGAGTGCGGCGGTCATGCCGGTGTCCTTGAAGGAACCGGTGGGGTTCATGCCCTGGTGTTTGGCGAGCAACCAGTTCATGCCGAGCGCGGCGGCGGATTTGGGCAGCTCGTAGAGCGGCGTGTTGCCTTCGCGGAGGGTGATGACCTTGTCGTCGTCGACGATGGGGAAGAGGTCGCGAAAACGCCAGACGCCAGATTGGTCGATGGCGAGCGACGACGTGCGGCGCTCCTGCCACAGGTAGCGCAGGGCGTTGGGGTTTGGGCGGTTTACCTTCTCGGCCTCAACAACCGCACCTTCCGACCAGGGGTATTCCACTTCGTAAAGGTCGCCACACGACGGGCAACGAAAATCGCTTCTTGCGTCTTCTCCGGCTATCCGGAGATCGCATCCGGTGCATCGAAGTTTATGTGTCCTCATACTCATATAGACCTCTAGATTACCGTAAAGGCATGTCCAAGACGTTGCGTGGATGTTTGCTGGTGTTGGCTGCGCTGGTGCTGATGGGCGTGGTGGACGCTGCATTTGGGCAGGAAAAGGTGCTGCATGTAGCCGCGGCGGCGGATTTGACGCCTGTGATGCCTGTGTTGGCGGCGGCCTATGAACATGCGACGGGCGTGAAGGTGGTGACGTCGTTTGGCTCCTCGGCGACGCTGGAACAGCAGCTGGAGAATGGCGATCCACAGGATGTGTTTCTTTCGGCGGACTTTGTGCATCCGGAAGCGCTGGTTGCGGCCGGCAAGACGGTAGAGACGAACCCGGTAGCGTATGCGCGTGGGATATTAGTGCTCTGGGCGCGGAAGGATTCTGCAGCGCAGCCGTTGAGCCTGGATTCGCTGACGAAGCCGGGCGTGGAGAAGATTGCCGTGGCGAACGATCTGCATGCGCCGTATGGTGTAGCGGCTACACGCGCAATTGCGGGATTGCACCTGACCGACAAACTGCAGGGCAAGCTGGTGGTGGCGGAGAATATCGCGCAGACCGCGCAGTTTGTGGAGTCCGGCAATGCGCAGGTGGGGTTTATTTCGCTGACCATTGCGAGTTCTCCAAAGTTTGTGGCCGAGGGGACGTTTGTGCGGGTGCCGATGATCTATCCGCCGATTCAGCAGTGCGGGGTGGTGCTGAAGGGGTCGGCTAACGCAGCGGTTGGGATGGATTTTTTGCGATGGCTGACGAGTACGGATGTGCAGGCGACACTGGGGCGGATGGGGCTGGATCCGATCAACGGATTGAAGTAGGTGCGGCATCTGAGAAGCCCGGGGCTAAAGCCCTCTTTCTTTGCGGGTGATTTGTCCGGGCTAAAGCCCGGACCTAATCAGAAAGCCATGTAATCTGTCCAGCCTAGAGTCCGACCTGATCGAATACGAAAAGCCAAAACGATTTCAAGCTCGCCGACCTGAGGAAGTAGACTGGCTGGACGATGGACTTCCCTGCTCTTGGATTGACGCTGCGGCTGGCTTCTGTGACGACGCTGGTGTTGCTGGTAGTGGCGACGCCGTTGGCTGCGTGGATTTCCAGCGGGCGCGGGTGGGGACGGCGGGTCATGCAAGCGGTAGTAGCACTGCCGCTGGTTCTGCCGCCAAGCGTATTGGGGTTTTATTTGTTGGTTGGGCTTTCGCCACGGACGGCGATCGGGCGGATGCTGATTGCGATTGTGGGGCACTCGCTGGCATTTACGTTTTGGGGGTTGGTGGTGGGATCGGTGATTTTTAGCCTGCCGTTTGCGGTGCAGCCGCTAGTGGCGGGGTTTTCCGGCGTTGACCGGGGACTGGTAGAGACGGCGACGGTACTGGGCGCCGGGCCGTGGGTGGTGTTCGCGCGAGTGGTTGCGCCGTTGGCGAGGATGTCGTTTGTGACGGCGGCTGTGTTGACGTTTGCCCATACCGTGGGTGAGTTTGGCGTGGTGTTGATGGTGGGTGGGGATATTCCAGGTGTGACGCGGACACTTTCGATTTCGATATTTGACCAGGTGCAGGAGGCCAACTACGCGGGCGCGAACCGAGCGGCGATCTGGCTGGTGCTGCTGTCGTTTCTTGCCCTGCTGGCGGTGTATGCGCGTGGCCGCGGCCGGGGGCTGGGGGTTCGGGACTGATGGAGGAGTTGGTACCGCATCACCGGTTGCAGGTCGTAGCGGATGTAGGAGCGCTGCGGATGGATGTCGCGCTGGCGTTTGCGGCGCCGTGGACGGTGATCTTTGGGCCGAGCGGCAGCGGGAAGAGTTCGCTGCTGCGGGCGATGTGCGGGCTGCTGCCGCGGGCGCAGGTGTCCTTTGAGCGGCGGGATGTGGATGAGTGGACGACGGTGGAAGAGTTGCGGACGGCACAGCGTAAGTTGGGATATGCGCCGCAGCAGGCGGCGCTGTTTCCTCATTTGAATGTGCGAAAGAATGTGGGGTTTGCGACGGCGCAGCGGCCGAAGGGCCGAGCGGCGTGGAAGCGGGCTGAGGCGGTGGTTGAGGGCGCGCTGGAGCTCTTTGCGCTGGGCGAACTCGAGGAGCGAATGCCGCGGGAGCTTTCGGGTGGTGAGGGTCAGCGAGTGAACCTGGCGCGGGCGTTTGTGGTGCCGGGAGCGAGGCTTATGCTGCTGGATGAGCCATTTTCGGGCGTCGACCGGAAACAGCGGGACGCGATGCTGCCGAAGATGAAGAGCTGGCTGGCGGAGCTGGATCTGCCGGTGATTTCAGTGACGCACGATGTGGATGAAGCGCTGCTGCTGGGTGCCGAGGTGGTGCGGTTAGAGCTTGGGCAGGTGGTGGCGCAAGGACCGGCGGCTGAGGTGTTGGCGGAGGAGCGGGTGCGGATGCTGGCTAACCTCGGTTAGGAATTATGCCGCTATTAGCAAACAGCAGATCCTTCGCTGCGCTCAGGATGACAAATTCACAAAACTGAGGATCAGGCCAGGAGCACGGGCTCGCGTTCGAGCTTAATTCCGAATTTGTCTTGAACCGCTGAGACGATCTGCGCTTCGAGGGCTTGGATATCGGCGAAGGTGGCGTGGCCGCGGTTGACGAGGGCCAGGGTGTGGCGGGTGGAGATTCCTGCAGGGCCCGTACCGTAGCCTTTGATGAAGCCGGCTTGCTCGAGCAGCCATGCGGCGGGGAGTTTCGTGGTGCCGTTGGTAGAGGTGGGCCAGTTGGGGACTTTGTCGGCGGGCAGGTTGGCCGCGGCTGCTACGGTGCGGAGTTGCGCGGTGGGAACGACGGGGTTCTTGAAGTAGGAGCCGGCGCTGCGGGTGTCAGGGTCGCCGGGAGTGATGAGCATGCCCTTGCTATGGCGGATGTCCCGGACGGCGGCGGCGACTTCGAGAAGTGTGGGTGGTGTAACGGCGCTGTCGAAGCGCTTCTGGAGGTCGGCGTACTTCAGGTTGGGTGGCCCGTCCAAGTAAAGCTCGAAGTCGACGCGGGAGACGATGTAGCGGTTCGGCTCGTCGGTGTTGAAGCGGCTGGCGCGGTAGCGGAAGTTGCAGGCGGCTTTGTCGAAGGTGATGTGGGTTTGGGTTTCGCGGTCGAAGGCGTGAACGGCGACGATAGTTTCGGCCACTTCCTGACCGTAGGCGCCGACGTTTTGGACTGGAGTGCCGCCGACGGAGCCGGGGATGCCGGCCATGCATTCGATGCCGGCGAAGCGCTGCTGGATGGCGTGCTGGACGAAGTCGTCCCAGGATTCGCCCGCGCCGACGGCGAAGAGATTCTTGCCGAGTTGGTCTATTCCGCGGATTTTGATTTGAAGGACGAGGCCGGGAAAGCCTGAATCGGGCACGAGGAGGTTGCTGCCGCCGCCGAGAACGAACAGCGGGAGCGAGCGATTCTGCGCCCAAATGACGGCCTCAGAGATAGTTACGGGACTGTAGGCTTCCGCAAAGAAACGAGCTGGGCCACCGATTTTGAAGGTGGTGAGGGGGACCAGATCGACGTTTTCACGGACTTCAAGGGCAAGAGATGGCACGGGTTTGAGGGTATCGCAGGTTGGGCGTGAATTTGTGTGCCCGTTTCGAATCCGGGCGGCGGTGAGTACAATCAGATACGGGAAGCAATACCAAGTTTGAAGGAGACGTACATGTATCCAGAGTTGATGGTAATTCCGATGCGCGAAGAGTTGACGCGGGTGGGTGTGACGGAAGCGCGTTCGAGCGCGGATGTGGACGCGGCTGTAGCGCAGCCCGGAACGACGATGCTGGTCGTGAACTCGATTTGTGGATGCGCGGCGGGCAAGATGCGTCCGGGCGTTCGCCTGGCGCTGCAGAACGCGACCAAGCCGGACCATGCGGTGACCGTTTTTGCAGGACAAGACCGTGAGGCCACGGAGCGCGCGCGGAGCTACTTCCAGGGCCATCCACCGACTTCGCCGGCGATTGCGATTCTTCGCGATGGACAGCTGGTGTACCTGATGCAGCGTTCGGCGATTGAGAGTTCGACTGCACCGGCGATTGCGCAGGAGTTGCAGCGGGCGTTCGATACCTATTGCACGAAGACGACTGCGTAGGAAGTGATTGGTTGACGAAACGGCGAGTTGCCTTCGGGCTTCTCGCTGGTTTTGTTTAACGGCGGCTAGATTTGGAGTATTTCAGGCTGACTGCTCACGCCAGCATATCCGTTAGTTATTCGGGATTGGTTCTTAGTAACTACGCTTTGGCCTGGGGTTTGATAGCCTTGCTGCATGCCTTTGACCAGTAAGAACGATCGATTGAAGACCGGAGTGAGTGCGGACCTGCGTGTGGCGTTGCTGGGCACAGGGAAGATGGGTGGGATTCTGCTGCAAGGGTTTCTGCAGGCGGGATTGCTGAAGCCGGAACAGATTGCCGCGACCGTGGCGCATGAAGAGCGGGCGAAGGATATGTCCGAGCAGCTTGGCGTTACCGTGGGTACGAACAACACGGAGGCTGCGCGTGGAGCAAACGTGGTGCTGCTCGGGGTGAAGCCGTACCAGATCGCCGCGGTGACGGCGGAGATCAAGCCGGTGCTGGAGCCGGGGGTGCTGTTGATTTCGTTTGCGGCTTCGGTAAAGACGCGGGCGATTGAGGATGCGGCGAGTGGCACCGTTGCGGTGATTCGTGCGATGCCGAACACGCCTTCTGCCGTGGGTGCGGGCGTCACGGCGCTTTGTCGTGGGCGGTTCGTGAGCGAAGAGCAGTTGGAGATTGCGCAGAAGATTTTTGCGACAGTAGGGCGGACGGTTGTTGTGGATGAGAAACACATGGATGCGGTGACCGGGCTTTCAGGGTCGGGGCCGGCGTTTCTGTACATCATCATTGAGGCGCTGGCGGAGGCTGGCGTGAATGTGGGGCTGCCGCGGGATATTGCGACGCTGCTGGCGGCGCAGACGACGTATGGGTCCGCCAAAATGGTGCTGGAGACGGGGTCGCATCCGGCGCTGCTGAAGGATGAAGTAACGACGCCGGGTGGATGCACGGTGGATGGAATTCTGGAGCTTGAGGCGGGTGGGCTGCGGATTACTCTGCTGAAGGCTGTGAAGCGCGCGGCGGAGCGGGCGAAAGAGCTGGCCGGTAATTGAACGATGTGGCGTAGATCACATGGTTGAAGCTGGGATGCGCCGTATCATCGAAGCATGAGTGAGTTGGTGCGTGCGTTAAGGGCAGGACGGTGGCTTTCGGGCTATGCGGCGTGCGTGCTAGCGTTCATGGTGGTGGTGATTCTTGAAGGTGCGGTGGTCCGTGCGACGGGATCCGGCGCTGGGTGTGGGAACCACTGGCCGCTTTGCAATGGTGAGGTGATTCCGCATCATCCTCGGATTGCCACGATGATTGAGTTTGCGCACCGGTCGCTGACGGGGATTCTTTCAACGCTGGTGATCTTGCTGATTGTTTGGGTGTTCGCGGCGGCCGAACCTGGGGCGCGGGTGCGGCGTGCGGCGAAGTGGGTTGGGGTGTTACTTCTTACGGAGGCGCTGTTGGGTGCGGTGTTAGTGAAGGGCGCTTATGTGGAGAAGAATGCGTCCGACATGCGGGTGTTTGTGCAGTGCGTCCACTTTACGAACACGATGTTGCTCGTGGCGGCGTTGGCGTTGACTTGGTGGTGGGCTCGGGGGCGGGAGCGCGTTGTGGCGGGGGTTGAGGCGCGTAGTGTGGTGTGGATGTCTGTCGTCGCCACGCTGGTGGTTGGGGCGACGGGATCTGTGGCGGCGTTGGCGGATACTCTGTTCCCTGCACCGAGTTTGCGGGCGGGGTTGATGGAGGATTTTTCGAAGACGGCACCGTTGCTGGTGAGGATGCGGTGGGTACATCCGGCGGCGGCTCTGGTGGGAGTGGTTTGTGTGGGATGGTTGTGCGTTCGCGTTCGTGGGACTGCGGTGGTGTGGCTTGGTTGGTTGATGGTATTGCAGTTGGCGTTGGGCGTGGGGGATGTTTTGTTGCTGGTGCCTACGTGGATGCAGGTGTTGCATTTGCTGGGCGCGGATTTGTATTGGATTGCTTTGGTGGCGGTGGCGACGGAAGTCTTGTGGCCGGGGCTTGAAGCAAGTCACCTGCGGGGATGATAGAAAGAAAAGCAAGAACAACGGCAAATGCCTTGACGCAAAGTTCGCAAAGTAAAAGCGCCAAGTTTCGCAAAGTTTCTTGCTTGGCTTGGCGCTTTGGACTGTCCTCTGAAGGCGGTTAGCTGTCGGAAGTGATGCTGGTTAGGTCTTGCGCGGAGGATGGGACGCATTGCTCGTCGGCGATGCTGAGGTGCTTGTCGAGGATGGAGATGCCGAAGTCGAGCTCTTCCTTCGTGACGATGAGCGGTGGCGCGATGACGAAGTGCGAGACCCATGCCTGTATGCTGACGCCGTCGGCGAACATCTTTGCTGCGATCTGATCGACGAGCAGTGATGTTTTGCCATCGACTTTCTGGGCGTAGGTGTTGAAGGGTTCCTTGGTCTCGCGGTTCTTGACGAGATCGACGGCCCAGAAGAGGCCCTTGCCGCGGATGTCGCCGATGCTTGGGTGTTTGGCTTTGAGTTCGTTCAGCTTGGCTTCGACGTAGGGCGCTAGTTCGGCGGCGCGGTCTACGAGGTTGAGGCGCTGCATCTCGCGGATGGTCGCGACTGCGGGCGCCAGCGTCATGGGGTGGGCTTCGTAGGTGTGACCGTGGGCGAAGAAGTGGTCAATGAAGTAATCGGCAATTTTCTGCGTGGTGGCGCAGAGGCCAAGCGGGACGTAGGCGGAGGTGATGCCCTTCGCGGTGACAAGGATGTCGGGCTTGACGCCCCAGTTGTCGAGGGCGAACCACTTGCCTGTTCGGCCCCAGCCGGTCATGACTTCGTCGGCGATGAGGAGGACGCCGTATTCGTCGCAGATCTTGCGGATCTTCGGGAAGTATTCGTCAGGTGGAACGAGGATGCCGTTGGTGCCGACGATGGGCTCCATGACGACGGCGGCGACATCAGACTCGTTGCGGATCATGTGCTCGATGTAGTCGGCGCAGGCGATGCCGCACTGCGGATAGGTGTGTTTGATGGGACAGCGGTAGCAGTTGGTCTCAGGTGCGAAGACGATGCCGGGACCTTTGCCGCCGGGCTCCATCGCCCAGCGGCGTGGATCGCCTGTGGCCGCGATGCTGCCAGTGGTCGAGCCGTGATAGCTGCGGTAGCGCGCGATGATCTTCGACTTGCCGGTGTACATGCGCGCGATCTTGAAGGCGGCTTCGTTGGCTTCTGTGCCGGATGTCGTGAAGAAGAACTTGCTGAGGCCTTCGGGAAGGACTTCGAGCAGAAGCTTCGAGAGCTCGGCGCGTGTGGCCGTGGCGTAGCCGGGCATGGCGTAGGGGAGCTCTTCGGCCTGCTGTTTGATGGCGTCGATGACGGCCTGGTTCTTGTGGCCAAGGTTGACACACATGAGTTGCGAGGAGAAGTCGAGGTAGCGCTTGCCGTTCCCGTCGATGATGTGGCAGTCTTCGGCATCGACCATGAGCATGGGATTCCATGCTTTTTGATAGCGCCAGGTGCCGTAGTTGTGCAGTTTGGTAAGCGCAGTGATCTCTTCGGCAGTCATGCCGTGCATCAGTTCGGGGAGTGTATCTGTGGGACTCATAAGTTATGCCTCTTGCGGTGCTGCTGGAATTAAGTTTACTTCGGTTTGTTGGCGACGGACGTGACCGAGCATGAGCAGGTAGTAGATGGCTCCTGAAAGGAAGAAGCCGACGAACCAGGCCATGGTGAAGAGGTCCTGGAAGCGAGGGACGAACTTGCCGACCAGTGCTGCTCCTACACCGACGAGGAGTGCGAAGATGGCGACGAGGTTGAAGCCATTACGGTACTCGTAGATGCCACCGCGACGGTAGAGCGAGTAGGTGTCGAGTTTAGTATGGCGGACGAGGAAGTAGTCGGCTACCATGATGCCGGCGACAGGGCCGAGCAGGCCGGAGTAATCGACGAGCCAGCCGAGGTAGTTGTGGGAGCTTGAGACCAGCCGCCACGGCATGATGAGCAGGCCAAGGGAGCCTGTGATGAGGCCGCCGGTACGGAAGCTGATGAACTTCGGTGCGAGGTTGGAGAAGTCGTTTGAGGGACCGACGACGTTGGCGCCGATGTTGACGTTGAGCGTGGCGACCAGCAGCGCGATGAGCCCGAGGAACGCGACAAGCGGCTGGTGGAACATGCCGAGGAGCTCGACGGGACTCCAGATGGGATGGCCGAACACGACGGTGGACGCCGAGGTGACGGCGATGCCGAGGAAGGAGTAGAGCACCATGGCGACGGGAAGGCCGATGGCCTGGCCGACGATTTGGGCGTCCTGATTTTTGGCGTAGCGGGTGAAGTCGGGAATGTTAAGCGAGAGTGTGGCCCAGTAGCCGACCATTGCGGTGAGTGCCGGGAAGAAGACGTGCAGGAAGGCACGGTTGCTTGTGAAGCTGCTGGGAGCAGCGAGCATGGGGCCGAGGCCGCCGGCCTTGTGGTACATGAAGATCAGCAGCGTGAGCGACATGATGACCATGAAGGGCGCGGAGAAGCTTTGCAGGAAGCGGATGGACTCCACGCCACGCCAGACGATGTACATGTTGAGCGACCAGAAGAGAATGAAGCAGACGCCGGGAACCCAGGGCATATCGACCGTGCGCGGTGAAAGCACGTTGACCATCTGCGCGATGGCCGTGCCGCCGATCCAGGATTGAATGCCGAACCAACCGCAGGCGACGATGGCGCGCAGGATGGCGGGGATGTTGGCGCCGAGCGGGCCGAATGACGCCCGTACGAAGACCGGAAACGGAATGCCATACTTGGTGCCGGCGTGGGCGTTGAGCAGCATCGGGATGAGCACGATGAGGTTGCCGAGCAGGATGGTGCCGACAGCTTCTTTCCAGTTCATGCCGCCGGCGATGAGCGACGCGGCGAGCATGTAGGTGGTGACCTCCATGGACATGGAGAACCAGAGAGCGAGGTAGTTGTAGGTGGACCATGTGCGCTGCGAGGGCTGCGTGGGCGCGAGGTCGTCGTTGTAAAGGCGCGCGTCGGGCGCGAACTCGTGTCCGTACTCCATGTCGCTATCGAGGGCGATGTTTCGTGAGGGCGGGTTCAGGTGAGACCTCCTGCATTGGCTTCGCGTTTCAGAAATTTACCGCGGCCTGTAGCACCGAGGAACTTGCCGGGCAGCGTAGTATTATCGACGACCAGCTCGCCGCGCGAGAAGACCTTGGCGGCGTTGCCCTTTACCTTCCAGCCTTCAAACATGCTGTAGTCTGTGGCCATGCACTGCGTGGCGGCGGAGATGGTGTAGTCGACGTTGGGATCCCAGAGGAGGATGTCGGCGTCGAGGCCCTCCTTGATGCTTCCCTTTTGGTTAGCCATGCCGAAGATTCGGGCGGGGGCTGTGGCGGCGAGGTCGACGAATTTTTCTGGGGTGATGCGGCCGCCGTTGACGCCGAAGTGCCAGAGGATCTGGAGGCGGTTTTCGATGCCGGGGCCGCCGTTGGGAATTTTGCGGAAGTCGCCTTTGCCGAGGGCCTTCTGGTCCATGCGAAACGGGCAATGGTCGGTGGAGACGACGGCGAGATGGCCATCGGCGAGGGCTTCCCAGAGAGGATCCTGGTTCCACTTTTCGCGGAGTGGCGGGGTGAAGACAAACTTGGCTTCGTCCCAGCTTTTGCCGGGCATCTGGTCTTCGATGGAGAGGACGAGGTATTGCGTGCAGGTTTCGGCGAGGGCTTTGGCGCCGCGAGCCTGCATAAACTTGAGTTCGGCGAGTGCGGCTTCGTTGGAGAGATGAACGATGTAGACGCTACAGCCTGCGATGTCGGCAAGGGCGATGCTGCGGTGGGTGGCTTCGGCTTCGGCCTTGGGGCTGCGAGAGAGTGCGTGATAGTGGGGTTCGGTTTTGCCTTCGGCGATCATCTGCGAAACGACGATATCGATGGCGGAGCCGTTCTCTGCGTGGATGCAACAGAGTGCGTTGAGGGATGCGGCCTTCTGCATGACCTGGAACATGAGGCCGTCGTCGATCATGAGGACGCCGGGGTAGGCCATGAAGAGCTTGAAACTGGTGATACCAAAAGCGACCATATCTTCGAGCTCGGCGAGGCCGGCGGCGGTTGAGCCGGTCTTGTTGGGGTCGAGATCGGTGACGGCCATGTGGAGCGAGAAGTCGATGCAGGCTTTGTTGTTGGACTTGGCAAGCCAGGTGGTGAGGGCTTCGGCCATGGTGTGGCCCTGGGACTGGAGAGCGAAGTCGATGACGGTAGTGGTGCCACCGACGGCTGCGGCTTGTGTGCCGGTGGTGTAATCGTCTGCGGAAGTGGTGCCGCCGAAGGGCATGTCGAGGTGCGTGTGGACGTCGATGCCGCCGGGCATGACAAGGAGGTTGGTGGCGTCGATAAGGGCATGGCCGGTGGGGGTCGATGCTGGGCGCGACTTTGGCGATGCGCTCGCCTTCGAGGAGGACGTCGAGTTTTTGGCTGGACATCGAGCTGACGACTGTGCCGTTTTTGATCAGGATTCCCATGATTCAGCCTTTGTCTAAGAACTACGCTGCGTTGACGACCATGACGCGAGCCGGACGCCTTTTCTGTGTGCGAGGACGAATTTCAATCACAACATCATGTTCCAAAGCCGTTAGAAAGTGCATGAGGCGTTCGACGGAGAAACCTTCGAGCTTATAGTTCAGCAAGGCGGAAACCTTCGGTTGATTTGATCTTCAAGGCCTTCGCCGCGGCTTTCTGGGTAAGTTCACGCGATTCAATGATTTTGTTGATGGCAACGAAGAGACGCAGTTTTGTCATACGTTCTTCAGCGTTGGGAAGATTCAAATCAGCGAAGACATTTCCAGATCCGACCGTTACCTTAATCTTTTTTGCGGTTGGCATATCTCACCTCGTAATCCATCCTCGCAGCCTGCAAACGCTGGGCAACCAAGTCTTGATGTTCTCGCGGTGTCTTGATGCCGCGTTTGGATTTCTTCTGAAAGACGTGTAACACATAAACAACATCGCCAAAGCGAACCGTGTAGACGGCGCGAAACGTATCGCTCCGGTAGTCTGTCACGACTTCAAATATGCCAGGGCCATCACCTTTCCATGGTTTCGAGTATTGGGACTTTTCGCCAAACTGCGCGATTCCTAAAGCAATGCCCATGTGATACCGGACTTCTTCAGGAAGGTCGTCCAAATCTTTCTTGGACGACCCCAATCCAGTGGAGAGGCTTTTCTCCTTCCGCCAAGGTCGTACGAGTCATAGATTATCCCAGTTTTAGGATATGCGCCATCACTGGTGGTTCGGGTTGCCGTGGTTTTCGTGCGGCACGCTGGTTGGTGTTGCGCCTGCGGCTACGCGTTCGGCCCAGGTGTTGGGAGCGATTGTTGGATCGTCACGGCGTTCCATCGTGATGCACTCTGGGACGGGACAGACGAGTGAGCATAGGTTGCAGCCGACGCACTCGTCTTCGTCGACGCGGGGGATGCGGCTGAGCGGTGTGGCGTATGGGCCGAGTTCGCCAAGGCCGTCGAGATCGAGCTTGGGGATTGGGGTGGTGGAGATAGTGCTCTTCGATTGGGCGAAGCGCTGGTCAGGCGTGGGCATGCCGTGCGGGTTGGCTTGGTGCATGGCGTAGCGCGGATCGGTGCCGGCGAACGTGATCGCTTTGCCTTCGGTGCGGTCCATGTGGATGCACTGGTGTGCGCCGTCCCAGCAAGCGGTGTAGCAGAGCTGGCAGCCGATGCACTTATCGGCGTGAATTTCGGCCACGACACGGTAGTTGAGGTTGAGGTTCTTCCACTCGCGAACGTTGGGCAGTGAGAGGCCGCGGAAGTCGTCGATGGTTTCGTAGCCCTTCTTGCGCATCCAGGAGAGCAGGCCGTCGCCCATGTCTTCGACGATGCGGTAGCCGTAGTGCATGGCAGCGGTGCAGACCTGCACGGTGCCGGCGCCGAGCAGAATGAACTCGGCTGCGTCCTGCCAGGTGCCGATGCCACCGATGCCGGACATTGGGACGGGGTCGCCGTCGACGTAGTCGGAGTTGACCTGCTGGACCATGTTGAGGGCGATGGGCTTGACTGCGGGGCCGCAGTAGCCGCCATGGGAACTTTTGCCATCGACCATCGGGTTTGGCTCAAGCGTGTCGAGGTTGATGCCGGTGATGGAGTTGATGGTGTTGATGGCGGAGACGGCGTCAGCCTTGGCGCGCTTGGCGGCGCGCGCGGGGATGCGGATGTCCGAGATGTTGGGTGTGAGCTTAACAATGACCGGCGTGCGGGCTATTTCCTTCACCCACTCGGTGATCTGCTGGCAGTACTCGGGCACCTGGCCAACGGCGGAGCCCATGCCGCGCTCTGACATGCCGTGCGGGCAGCCGAAGTTGAGTTCGAGGCCGTCGGAGCCGGCGTCTTCCGCGCGCTTCACGATGTCATGCCAGGATTCGCGGTTGGATTCAACCATGAGCGATGCGATGACGACGTGCTTGGGGTAGCGGCGCTTTACTTCGGCGATCTCGTCGAGGTTGGTTTGCGTAGGGCGGTCGGAGATGAGCTCGATGTTGTTGAAGCCCATCATTTTCTGGCCGGCCCAGTCGATGGAGCTGTAGCGCGAGCTGACGTTGGTGACGGGAGCGCCAATGGTCTTCCAGACGGCGCCACCCCAGCCGGCGTCGAAGGCGCGCATGATCTGCTCGCCGCAGTTGGTAGGCGGCGCGGAGGCCAGCCAGAAGGGGTTAAGGCACTTGATGCCGGCGAACGTTGTTTCAAGAGTAGGCATGTTAGTTCTGTTCCCCCGATGCGGATACGGTTGTGGACTGCGGCGCGACGGCGAGTGAAGCGGCGATACCGATGCCGGCGCGTTTGCCGTCAGCGACGGCGTCGACGACTTCGCGTCCGCCGTTGGTGCAGTCGCCACCGGCGAAGTACTTGGGGTTTGAGGTTTGTCCGGTGGCGCGATCGATGAGGATGCGGCCGCGTTCGAGTTTGACCTTATCGCCAGAGAGGAACTCGGTGTGCGTGGCCTGGCCGATGGCGAGGACGATGAGGTCGACGGGCAGCGTGAACTCGCTTCCCTGCTGCGGAACGAGCGAGCCGTCGGCGGTGGCTTCGAGCTTTGCGAGCTTGAGGGCTTCCAGCTTGCCGTTGCCTTCGAGGCCGGTGGTGACGACGTGCCAGAGGAACTTCACGCCCTCCTGCTTCGCGTGTTCGTACTCGAAGCTGAAGGCCGACATCTGCTCAGGACCACGGCGGTAGACCATGGTGACTTCCGTTGCGCCGAGGCGAACGGCGGCGTTAGCGGCGTCGATGGCGGTGTTGCCTGCGCCGATGACCGCGACCTTTGCGGGAGCGGTGGTGATGGCGCCGGACTTGTATCCAGCGATGTAGTCGAGCGCATTGGTGACGCCGGGCATGTCTTCGCCGGTGAGGCCTAGCTTGTGGATGGCGCCGAGGCCCATGCCGAGGAAGACGGCGTCGTAGCTAGCTTCAAGTTCGGTGAGCTTTGCGGCGTCGACCAGCGTGTTGAAGTGGAACGTGACGCCGAGTTGCGAGAGAAGATCGATTTCGCGGAGGCTTTCGGCGAGGGGGAGTTTGTACTCCGCGATGCCGTAGGTGTTGAGGCCGCCGGGGAGTGGGCGAGCGTCGTAGATGTCGGCGGTGATGCCGCGGCGGCGAAGCTCAGCAGCGCAGGCGAGTGAGGCAGGACCTCCGCCGATAAGGGCCACACGCTTGCCGGTGTCGGAGCCGGGAGTGAATGGGAGCGGAGCGCCGGAGTCGTGGAGCGCGTCCATGGCGAAGCGCTGCAGGCGGCCGATTTCGATGGGCTGTTTGTTGTAGCGATGCATCACGCAGGCGCCTTCGCAGAGGACGTCAACGGGGCAGGCGCGGGAACAGCTTGCGCCGAGGATGTTGGCATCGAGGATCGTTTTGGCGGAACCTTCAAGATTTCCGGTGGCGATCTTCTTGATGAACTTTGGAACGTCGATGTGCGTGGGACAGGCGGTCATGCAAGGGGCGTCGAAGCAGTAGAGACAGCGATGGGCTTCGGCTATGGCCGCGGTTTTCTCAAAGGCCGGATGGAGGTCCGGAAAGCGCACGGAAATTTCGCCCGGGGTGGGAGACTGCCCGTAGAAAGTAGTTGGTTCGCTCATCTTGCGGATGAATCTCCTTCTGTTGTTTGGACTTGGGCATCGGTGAAAATGAAAATGCGAAGCCCACAGGCCATTTGAAGCTTTGTATGCCTGATCGAGTTTTAGAACCGCTTTGCGTTATAGAAGAGACGATTATGCACCATTTCTGGCGCAAAGGCGAGACGGGTGGCGGGCCAGGTACATCAAAATCGCGTTAAGCAAACCACGGTCCGAGAATACGGCCCGGGGCTGCCGCCTTCGTCCTGCTTACTGGTGAAGTATCCAGGTGATCGTTTTCCCAGCGAGGGCGTTGAGTGCCGAGACCGCCTGCTCGATGTGTTCGCGGATCGTGTCCTCGGCTTTGTTGTGGCTCAGACCGTTCAAGGATTGGACGAACATCATGACGGTAGGTATGCCGACGCGTGCTACCTCGGCGGCATCGTGCAACGGGCCGGAAGGTAGATGTTCCGAAACGCCGACGGTTTCCATAATGGCCTGATCGCAGAGGCGGATGAGGTCAGCGTTGAAAGGGATAGGTTCGATGGACCAGATTTTGGACCATTCGACGGTGCAGCCTTCTTCTGCTGCGAATTTCTCGCTGGCTGACTGCGCATCCGCGAGCATTTGAGCAAGGACGGTGGCGTCGAGATCACGCATGTCGAGGGTGGCTTCGCAGCGGCCGACGACGGCGGTGACGATGCCCGGGAAGGTCTTGACGCTGCCCATGGTCGCGACCGATTGCGGATGCTTGCGGGCGATGGGACGGATCTCGAGGGCGAGCTTGGCGCAGGCGGCGAGCGCGTCGCGGCGGACCTCCATGGGAGTCGAGCCAGAGTGTGCTTCCTGGCCGCGGAAGGTGATGGCCCAGCGCTCGACGCCCTTGGTTCCCTGCACTACGCCGAGCGGCTTGCCGAGCTTTTCGAGGATCGGTCCCTGCTCTATATGGAGTTCCAGGTATGCCGAAAGATTCTTCTGCTCCACGGCCGCTTGGCCGATGCTTTCGACGGTGTACCCGCAGTGTGCGAGGGCCACTTCCAGCGTGAGACCTTCGCGATCGGTGCGGACACGGTCGGCTTGGATGCTGTGAGTTCCGGCAAAGGCGGACGAGCCGAAGAGGCTGCGGCCGAAGCGGGCGCCTTCTTCGTCGGCCCAGTCGACCAGCTTGATGGTGACGGGCGGCTCGCCCTTGTATTGCTTGGCGATGCTGGTGAGCACTTCAAGGCCGGCAAGAACACCGAGGCAGCCATCGAGCCAGCCACCGTTGGGAACAGAGTCCAGGTGGCTGCCGAAGACGAGTGCCTTCTCGGAGGCTCCGGGAAGCGTGACCCAATGGTTTCCGGCGGCGTCGTAGTGGTGCTCGAGGTTTGGAGCGATGGTGCTGGTGAGCGCGGCGAGCTTTTCTTCAAACCAGGCGCGAGCCTTGAGCCATACGGGCGACCATGCTAGACGCTGGGCGCCGTCGTCATCGGCGGTGAGGGCTCGTAGTTCGTCAAGGTGCGTGAGCACCGCTTTAGGATCGATCATCCGGTGGTTCCTCTTCCAAAGAAATCGGGCCGCGCAGTTGAATCGTGGCGTCCCCGACAGGATTCGAACCTATGTTTCTGCCTTGAGAAGGCGGCGTCCTGGGCCACTGGACGACGGGGACAATGCCGGGAGCAAGCGCACTGTTCGCGGCGCGATTCCAGTATAAATGTCGATCGGAGACGAGATGCCGAGTCAGGTTTCCATGAACGGAGGATCGATCGCAGCTTCGATGATAGTGAGTGGGCTATCACGGACCTGGCGGTACATGCGCCCGAGATACTCGCCGATGATGCCCAACAACATTGCGTTGATGCTAATGGACAGCAGGATGAGGGCGGCCAGCGTTGTGAATCCGGCCGGCCATTGGGCTCGGAAGATGATGCGAACGACCACATAACCCGCCATCACCAGTATCATGAGGAGTGACGAAGCCAGTCCAAAGTAGGTCGCAAAGCGCAACGGCAGGATTGAATGGTTCAAAATTCCATCTATAGCCAGCGATATAAGCTTTGAAAAGGGAAATTTGCTTTCCCCGAATTGGCGAGCGCTGCGGGTGTATTCAACGCCAACCTGTTTGAACCCGAGGGTCGCTATGGTCCCACGCAGATAGGGATTGGCATCCCGGTAGGAGCACAGCAGGTCGATGACACGGCGGCTGATCAGGCGGAAATCGCCGGCATCTACAGGCAGCTCTTCTTCGCTCAGCAGATCAACTAGTCGATAGAAGACGGCGCGCAACGCGGTGATGCCAAAGCCTTCGGCTCGCTGCACACGGACACCGTAAACGACGTCAGCACCCTCTTCCCAGCGCTGGAGAAATACCCCGATCAACTCGGGAGGGTCCTGGAGGTCGACATCGAGTTGAATCGCGGCGTCCCCGCGGCATTTGGTATAACCCGTCAAGATGGAACGTTGATAGCCAAAGTTCTTGGAAAAGCGGAAAACACGCACCCGCGAATCGCGTGATGCTAAGGAAGCAAGGATTGGGAAGGTGCTGTCGGTGCTGTGATTGTCGGTAAAGACCAACTCGAATCGAAATCGATCAGCAAAAGGCGCAATGGTGGCGGTTACCTTTTCATGAAACGGAAGGATGTTCAACTCTTCGTTGTAAACAGGAACAACGAGAGAGATAAGCGGGCCATTAGCCATGTAGCAATCCTATCTCCAACCGACCGGCCGGTTTTCCCTTATACGGAGCGATAAGCTGTGTGATTCCGTCGATGGGGTCTATCGTGGGCGACCAGCCCGGTAAAAGTGGGCCGTGCCACGGTTCGAATATCTGACCGGGCCAATAAGGGATCGCTCCCCAGTTGAAGGTAAGATCCAGGGCAGCGCGGCGTTGAACCTCTTCGAGGAGTTGGCGCAGGGTCAAGCGAACATCTGAACGAATCGCGTGAAACGGTTCTAGCGGAGCCCCTTCCAGCAATAATGAGGCTGCCTGGATAAATGCGCGTGCGATGTCTTTGACATGGACAAGCTCAATGAACTGGCGACCTTCGGAGACTGGAAAGACGGAACCCGCAGGCGCCTGCTGGATCTTCGACCAGAGCTTGGGTCGAGTGTCGTCGGGACCGAAGATGTCGTACAACACAAGCGTGACGCTCGGAATGGTGTGGGCGCGGCGGTAGTAGCTTAGAAGATCATGCAATGCCTGCTTGGCGGAGGCGTAGAACGTATTTGGTTGGTAGACACCGTCGTTGAATTGCCAGTACGTTCCGGCGTGAACAAAGACAGGGCGGTTTTTGCAGGCCTGGGCTCCGTGCAGCAAGGCAACGCCGAGCATCAGGCTACAGTTGATCATGCCCATCATTTCGTCGAATGTAGGGGGTTCAGAGTGGATTGCGGCGAGATGAAAGATTACGTCTGGCTGAATCTTCTGCACGAATGCGTCAATGGCGGGAAAGTCGTTGGCAATCGGATAGATGTTGTTAGCGGGCAAAAGCTGGGCGAGTCGCTCCGTGTTATTGTTGGCGATCGCATAAACCTCTGCGCCGTCGACAAGTAATTGGCGAATAAGTTCAGAACCGACATAGCCGTTACCGCCGGTAAGGATGACCTTGCGTGAAATAGGAGACAAGTTCATCGCGCTTCCTTCACTTCGCAAATATCAAGACCGGCGAACAATTCCGCAAGTGAGAAGGTCGATTCGTGCGCGGCGGCGAAGTGCGGATCTGAAAGAATACTGCGTTCGAGCCAAATGCTGTTGCCGCACGTTGGCAAGATCAAGCAGGAATTGTGCCTCAGAATATCTTCCATAAACTGAAAACGGTCCTTACGCCGCCCGAACGCTGGCACTGAGGTTATTCATGATGATTCCTCTGGCTCGCGGGCATTGAATATATAGAACGATGCTATGGCCCCGCATCAGGATGCCTGGGCTGCCGTACCCACTTGGTAACAGGCTGCGATAACGCGATTTCTTTACGCACGACAGCAGGGGCTGAGTGGATAACAGAGCGTAGCAATCGACCTGACAGTCAAGCCGACGCGATAAAACCAGGCTTAATGATGTGTGAAACGTCATTTTGCCTATATCAGAACAAAGTTTTCGATAGAGACACAGAAGCCATGTAAGACAATGACCAGACCTGTGATAGTAACTTCGTTGCGATAGAACCGAATTTCCAGGAGACATAACATCGCTAACAGATCGTAGAGATGTATCAAGTTATCATCGTTTGAGAAGACTGTGAAGTAGATCCAAGCAATCGCCACAGCTACACAAGGACGCATTATTTCGAGCATGCACGGGGAAAGCTCGGTTTAAGAACTATCCAAATCGATGAACAGAGTGATCGTCGTCCGTTAGGCAGTTTTATTTGTCATGCGCGTTCAGCTGGTCGATGACATGCTTCAGCTCATCGAGCTTCTGCCCCGCTTCGCCGAGCTTGCCCGCCGCAGTGAGGCGTTGATAGTCCGCGAAGTCTTTGCCTGCTTCGGCGATTAAAGAATTGAGGTCGGTCGCGGGTTGCATCTGGTTGGTTGTTGTCGACGCGGTGGCCACGGTCTGCTGGGAGTCCGTAGACGTGAGAGAAGACGTTTGCCCCCCGAAGAGCGACTGCAGCGCGGCCTGGAAGGTCGGGCCGTAGGCGAGGCGGTCCTGCAACGCGAGCACGACGAGACGCAATTCCGGCATGGGGCTTTGCTGAGCCTGCAGGTAGATAGGTTCGGCATAGAGGAGCGCGCGGCCTGATGGAATGACCAGAAGGCTGCCGCGGCGGACGTGGGAGCCTTGCTGATTCCACAAGGTGAGCTGGCCAGAGAGCTGCGCGTTCTGGTCGATGCGGGCCTCGATCTGCTGTGGGCCGTCTACAAGCCTTGTCTTGGGAAAGTCGTAGACGATGGCGCTGCCGTAGTTGGCGCCGTCCGAACGTGCGGCGATCCATCCGATGAGGTTGTTGCGGTTGGCGGGGGTGAACGGGAGAATTTCGACGAACTCGACGCCGCTCTCGCCGGGGAGCTTCATCAGCACGAAGTTCGGCTGCATGGCCTGTACCGCCTGGTTCCCTTCACTGTCGAGGCCGGTCTCGGTGGCGACTGTCCAGAGGTCTTCGCGGTTGAAGAACACTTCGGGATTGGTCATGTGGTAGAGGCCATAAACTTCCGACTGAAGCTTGAAGAGGCCTTCGGGATAGCGAATGTGCCTGCGCAGATCGGCGGGCATGGCTGAAGCTTCTTTGAAGAGGTTGGGGAATATCCGACGATATGCGGCAAGGACGGGGTCTTCGTCGTCGAAGGTATAGAAGGTGGTGGCGCCGTTGTAGGCGTCGATGACTACCTTCACGCTGTTGCGCATGTAGTTGACGGGATTATTGCCGAGATTGTAGTGAGTCGAGTCAGGATAGTTGTCGGAGGTAGTGAAGGCGTCCATCATCCACGAGAGACGTCCGTCGTCGCCGACAACAATATAGGGGTCCTGTTCGAAGGTAAGGAACGGGGCGATCGCGGCGACACGCGTGCGGACATTGCGACGCATGAGTAGGCGGCTCTGCGAGTTAACGTCGTCGCTGAAGGGCAGCTTGCCGAGATCGTTGCGATCAATGGAGAGAAGGACGCGGCGGAGAAAGCCGCCGAGCACGATGCCTCCGGTACCCTGGTAGGAAGTGAGGTTATTTGTCTGGCCCTGCGGGTAGTCGAACTCCTGCTGCCGCGTCTTTACATAGACGTCGGTATCGGTGAGCTCGCCGAAGTAGATCTCAGGACGGGTCACGCTGAGGCCCGTTACGGTGCTCTGGACAGGCATGTTGCTGAGCATCAACGTAGGCAGGCCTTCCGCCGTGAAGCCGTTCACGGGGTTCATGGTGATGCCGTAACCATGTGTGTAGATGAGCTTCTCGTTGATCCAGTTGCGGCTGCTGTCGGGAAGCTTCTCGACGTTCAACTCGCGGGTTGCGAGCATGACCTCACGCATGTTGCCGTTGATGACGTAGCGATCGATGTCGATGTCCGGGAAATCGTAGTAAGTGCGGATCTCCTGCACTTGCCGCAAGGTGTCCTGCAAGGCGTGCCAGTCCCAGAGGCGAATGTTCTGGAGCGTGGGCTGGTTATTGGCTGGATCGGTGGCATCCACGGTGGTTTCCGCGGGAAACTCGCGTTGCAAAAACTTATCGAGACCGTACGCTTGCCGCGTCATCTTGATGTTGTGCGTGATGTAAGGTTCTTCTCGGACGAGCTCGTTGGGCTTAACAATGAAGCTGGCCACGTACCAGCCGACGATGCTGAGCAGCACATAGGCAATGGCGGCGGGCGCGATAGCTGCAACGATCCAACTTCCCCGGGCCTGACGCGCAGCATTGACGGCGGAGATGGCTGCGCCGAGGACCAAAGCGACACAGACGATCAGCAGGCCGTGGACGGTGACGTGGGCGTCCGTGTAGGTGATGCCATCGAAGATGGTGTGGTGTTCGAGCAGGGTCTGGAAGCGGTCGACGTAAACGTTCAACGCGAGAACCAGCAAGAGGAATGCGGCCGTTATCGAAAGCCCACGCCAAGGTGAGGGAGCGGAGACGATGCGGGTCTTCTCCAGAGCGCGGGCGCCGCTGGTCAAGAGCAGGAAGACGACCGCGGCGACGCAGGTGATGATGGAGAGCGTGAGCAGCCAACCGATAAGAAGCTGCCATGCGGGCAGCGTGAACAAGAAGAAGTTCAGAGGACGCGCGAAGATGGGATCGACGACCGAGCCGGACGAGTGCGGGGCATACCAGAACAAGGCCAGGGTCGACCAGTCTGTAGCCATGGAGGTTCCGGTGAAGAGGGCCACGACGACCGAGAGCAACAGCGAAATGATGCGCAGTGCAGGCTCAACGGAAAAAGTAACCGGCTGGCCTCCGATCATAAGCTTGTGGTCTCGCGGCAAAACCGATTGATGCAAACGGCGGAGGGCCGACAACGCAAGGAACAGCACCGCAAACGTTACAACCGCAAAGATTGCGAACGTTGCGACCTGCAGGCTGGCGGTTTTCCAAAACACCTGGCCATAGCCAAGCGAGTTGAACCAGAGAAGATCGACCCAATAGGACAGCAATGTTCGGCTGGTTGCGAGGAGAGCGAGGACGACGGCGCCAAGAATGAGGAGTCTGCGGCGACGGCGCGAAGTCTGGGTTTGCTGTGGAGAGTCAATAAATACCGGCACGTTCGCTCCCCGCTTTATGCGTCAAGGTGGTCACGGGAATTGTACAGCTTGGCCCTGACCGACCCGTGACGAGTGGCAGCAACTCAACTCAGGATCAGCTCAGTTCCCCGCTTTGCGCCGATCACGACTGATTGCGTTCCAAGCGACGAATGCGTGGCGCGCACCGCGATTGTGCCTGCGCTGTTGGGCACGGCTTTGATCCAAACTGCTCCCACGCCGCCACTTTCTGTGAGTGAAAAGGGCGAGTCGCCAACAAGAACTCCCGGACCGGTAATATCGACCTTGACCTCGCCGCCTGCGAGTAGACGATACATGCCGAATTTATCGACGACCTTGAATGTCAGGCGAGTGGCATCGGAGCCATCGCCGATGATCTCCGTGTCATCTGTCGTCAATACGAATTTATCCTGGCTACTGTCGGCAGAGAAGGACTGGGAGACGACGAGCCTATCGGCTACGTAGCCGTCGATGCGAAGCTCCGGCTTGTTGGTGCCGTCCAGATCCAGGTCGACAAAGAAAGGCGGATACTTCGTGTTCGGATAATTCTTCTTGTCAGGGTGAGCCGTAGCGTGTAACTTGCCGTCAACGAAAACATCAAGACGGTCGCAGTTGGAAAAGATGGCGGAGTTCTTTCCGGGTCCGCGTGAGGACTTTGCGCCGAAGTCCCAGTAGAAATCAGGAGCTATAACGGGCCGTACTTTAGGGCTCACCTGCGCGAGGTAAAAAGAGGCGCCCAGTTTTGGAACACGGAAGACATCCGAGACACCGGGGTTTTTGATGCCTTCATGCGAGTTCTGAGGGCTTGGGTATTCGAACCCGCACCATGCGATAACGCCGCAGAAACGTGGGTATGCTGCAGCACGGTCATGGGCCTGCGCATGGAAGATGGCCTGATCGCGCTGGACCTTCAAATCGCCCGTGCGGTAATAGAGATTGTGGAAACCCTTGTCGCCATAACTAAACTGGCCAACGGTTTCGGCGAGCATGTAAGGCACGCCCGGCAGAGGCGGATAGATGCCAAGCGTTCCATCCTCGGCTGTGTGATAGTCGTCCATGGCGAAGACGTCCGAGTTCCACTCCGTTTGCCAGTTACGGAAGTTCGTCATGGAGCCGGATGTGGGACGCGACCCATCGAGTTGTTTCGCTATGGCGCCGGTGCGGGCATACAGAGCCGGATCATTTCGCGACTCGTTGACGCGCACGCCCCAGATGATGATGGAAGCGTGATTGCGGTCACGGAGAACCATGTCTCTGACGTTGTCGTAGACGATATCCTGAAAAACTTTGTCAGCACCGAGGTAGCCCCAGCCTGGAGTCTCCTGCCAAACCATGAGGCCGAGCTCATCGCAGGCGTCGAGGAAGGCTTCGTTCTGCGGGTAATGCGAGCATCGCACCATATTGCAGTTGAGATCGTGGCGAAGGATTTCGACATCGCGCCGCATCACGCGCGGCGGCATCGCCATGCCCACATACGGATAGATCTCGTGGCGGTTCAGACCAAACAACGTGAGCTTGCGTCCGTTGAGGAAGAAACCGTCAGCTATGAAGCTGGCGTCGCGGAACCCTATGCGGGTTTTGTAGTCGTGCAAAGGCTTTCCGTCCATCAGCAGCGTCGTGACAACCGTGTAGAGGTGAGGGGCATCCACGTCCCAAAGCTTGACGCTTCCAAGGTTTGAAAGAGTCAGGGAGACATCCCTCTTTCCGGCACTGGCAACAATGAGTTTCTTCCTGGTAGTGGAGACGATGTGGCCGCCGTCCATCAGGTCAACCTTGATCTCAAACGGACTGGAAGCGGGAGCCGCGGCGTCGATCGTGCAGAGAACGTCTAGATGACGCGTGGGCTTGAGTACGTCAACCGGCTTTGCGAATACATCGCTAAGGAAGACCTGCGGCATCGCGCAGAGGGTGACGGAACGAAAGATGCCGCCAGGCGTGTAGTAATCGACCGAACCAGTTCCCTTTGGATTGCCGTCGGGTGGGACGTTCAGAAACTTAGAGTCGAGCGTTACGTCGAGTACGTTATCGCCGGTTTGTTGTATTGAGGTTAGTTCGTAGGTGAAGGGTAGATAGCCACCAACGTGCGGCGTTAGCGCTTGTCCGTTGAACCGTGGAGTGGTGTTCACCATCGCGCCATCGAACTTGAGGAAGACGCGGCGGCCGGCGAACTCCTTTGGAATAGAGAGATGGCGGCGATACATCCAGACACTTTCCCAATCGGCAGCATTCCATTTGTGCCATGAAAGTTTTGCGACACAGTGAGGCAGCGTGATGCGGGAGAAGGCTGCGTCCGGCACCTCGCTGGCTGTGGCGTTCGTGCCGAGTTTTCCCCCAAAGAGCCAGTTCTGATCGAGCGAGTAGCGCAAGGTGGATGGTCCGTTTGGAGCCGCGGCAAGCGCTTGTCGATTGTTGAAGCCCCATACCGCACCGGAAGCGATGCCTGCCGTGGCAAGCGTACCTGTTTTGAGAAATTTCCTGCGTGAGACGCTTTCGAGATTACGCTTTTCGATGTTCATACGCTCGACATCTCTTCTTTCACTTTGTAATCGGTTGCAACTTTAGCAAAGCGTCAGGTTATGCTGACACAACTTAGATCCTATTGACGGCATTCTGCGCAGGCTGTCCGCCCAGAACTCGCGCTACATCTTCACAGATCGTGTTGGTTACCCTGGTCTGGGCCTCTTTGGTAAACGCGGCGACGTGAGGCGTGAGGATGAGATTTGGGAGGCTTTCCAACTCACCGGCTTGCGGCGGTTCCTTTGCGCGAACGTCAAGTGCTGCAGCAGCGATTGTCTTCGTCTTCAATGCCTGCATCAGATCAGCTTCGTTGACCACTTCTCCACGCGACGTATTGATGAACGTGGATGTCGGCTTCATCTTTGCAAAACGCTCCGCGCTGAAGATTCCATGCGTCGCGGGCGTTGCAGGCAGATGGCAGGAGATGACGTCTGCGTGGGCCAGGAGGTAGTCGAGATCGACAAGCTGTGCATTCAGGTCAGCCAACAGGACATTGTCGGGGCTGAGGTAAGGATCGTATGCAAGTATCTTCATGCCGAAAGCTTGGGCTCGGCGGGCGGTAAGGAAACCGATCTTGCCGGCACCCACGATGCCAAACGTCTTACCGTACATCTCCGTACCGAAGAAGCTTTGCCGGTTCCAGTTCCCTGCCTTCGTATCGGCATTCGCAGCAGGAATGACGCGCGCGAGTGAAAGCATGAGACCGATGGCGAGTTCCGCGACACTGATAGCGTTCTGGTCCGGCGTACAGGTGACCACGACTCCGGCTTGGGTGGCTGCGACAACATCGACGTTATCCAGTCCGACCCCGGCACGGCCCACCACTACGAGCTTCTTCGCAGCGGCGAGCGTGCCGGCAGTCACCTGAGTTTGATTGCGCACGATGAGCGCGCGAACATCTGCAACGCGCCGCTTTAACTCTTCAGGGTCTTTCCAAAGATCGGGAAGAATCTCTACCTCAAACCGTGAGGACAGTGCGTCGACTGCGGCGCCGCGAATATTTTCCGAGATAAGAATGTCCGGCATGTTTAGTTCCCCACCTCTGCCCAATCAAACGGTACGTTCAAACGAGTACATAAGTCTTTGAGTTCCGCAGCCGTGACATCGGGAATGACGATGCCGGCGGCTTCATTCTCCGCAGCCTTCCGCGACGACCGCTCACCCGGGATCAGGATTTCGTCGACGCCGGGGCGACGCTTGCTGGACTTGATGTTGTCGATCGTTTCGTCCATGCGACGCTTAAAGTCTGCGACATCCAGAAAGGCCGAGATGTTGAGCAAGCAGAAGAAGTGACCGACATCCTGCTTGCGATCCATGTTCTTGTACATTGAGCCGATCTCGGGGCCAATGGCCGCGCCCGAGAGCACGCTGCTGAAGACTTCGATCATGAGCGCGAGCGCATAGCCTTTGTGGCCCGCCATGGTAAGCACAGTGCCGAGCAACGCCTGTGAAGCGTCGGTCGTGGGCTCTCCGTTCGGATCGAGCGCCCATCCTTCAGGAATGGCTTGCCCCTTCTTCTGCGCGACGATAATGTTGCCTCTCGCGATGATCGAAGTCGCCATGTCGACCTTCACGCTATAGCCTTTGCCTGTCGGGAAAGACGTGGCGATGGGGTTGGTGCCGAAGAAAGGCTGGAAGCCACCTGCGGGAGACATGGCCGGTTCGCAGTTAGTCATGGCGAGTAGGATCATGTCTTCTTCCGCGGCTCGATTGCAGTAGTACGACAGTGCGCCGAAGTGTTGCGAATTGCGAATCGTCGCCGCCGCAATGCCGTTTTGCTTTGCAAGCGGCATAAGCATGTCGAGCGCCTTCATCGCCTGCACCTGCCCGAGACCGTTGCCGGCATCGAGCGCAAGCACGCTGCCGCCGTTGCGATCGATGCCAAGACTCGCTTTTGGATCGATCAACCCCTTTTCAATTCGTTGTAAATAGATGTTCAAACGCGAGACGCCGTGCGTCGAAACGCCTTGCAAATCGGCGTCGACCAGCACATGCGCGAAAACTTCCGCATCGTGTGTCGGGACGCCGTCTGCAATGGCGAGTTTGCTTACGAGACTGCGCAGCTCCTGTGATTTGAACCTGGGCAAGTTACGCGCTCCGGTACAGCTTGGTCATCGCGAACTCGCGGTGTCCAAGCGCTTCTGCCGCGGTGTGGCGGCCGTTCGCGGTGCGGACGATCATGTCGAGCAGCGCGTCGCCTGCTTCGTCGATGGTCATTTCACCCTGCAGCACCTTCGAGACATCGACATCGATGTGCTCGGACATGGTCGCCATCGTCTTCGGATTGCCGGTGAGCTTGATGACCGGCTCGATCGGGTTTCCGATGACGTTGCCCTGGCCGGTTGGGAACAGATGAATCACCGCACCGGACGCGGCCCAAAGGGTGACAGCCTCGGCAGCCGCGCTGGAGGTATCCATGAACCACAGACCAGCTTTGGTCGGTGCAACGGCAGGGGGAAGACAGCCGATAAACTTGGTCTTTTTGCCAAGCTTTTCAACGTTGCCAAGGGCCTTCTCTTCGATCGTGGTCAAACCGCCAGCGATGTTGCCCTTGGTCGGTTGCGACTCTGAGAGATCATTCGTCTTTTGGTCGAAGACGAGCTTGGTGTAGTCCTCAAACATAGCGAAGAACTCCTTGCGGACCTCCTCGTTCGCAGCCTTGGCCGCAACGATGTGCTCGGCGCCGGTGAGTTCGCTGGTTTCGCCAAAGGAAGCCGTGCCTCCGTCTGCACAGTGCTTATCGATGACGTTGCCAACCGTTGGGCAGCTGGAAAGGCCTGTAGTCGTGTCCGATTCGCCGCACTTCACGCTGATGTAGAGCTCATGCAGATCGCATTCGGTGCGTTGCAGCTCGGATGCCCACTGCACATACTCCTTCGCCTTGTAGGAGGCGTCGGCGATGGTGCGAATGTCGCCTTTGCCTTCAATCGAGAAGCCGAAGACAGGTTTGCCGGTCTTCGCGATTCCATCGACGATCTTCTTTGTCCAACCAGCTTCGATGCCGATCACGATAACTGCTGCGACGTTCGCATTGGCGCCTGTTCCGATGATGGTGCGGAAGTGGAGCTCGAGGTCTTCGCCAAACTGGAGGCGGCCATACGCGTGCGGGATGGCGAGCGTGCCCTTGATGTTGTTTGCCACTGCTTCGCAGGCAGCGTTTGAGATGTCGTCCACGGGGAGAATGATGACGTGATTGCGTACGCCAACGGCCCCATTTTCGCGCCTATAACCAAGAATCTTTCGCGTAGCCATCTATGCCCACCTTTTCGTCTTGAGGTTCTGTGTATGTACGTGGTGCCCGGTCTTGACGTCGGCGGAGATGCGGCCGATGACGCAGGCGTACTTGATGACATCGTCACCGACTTTGAAGTCTTTCAGGGCAATTTTGTGACCCAAGGGAATGGCTTCCTCGGAGTGCGCTTTGAGCGATTTGTTGTCGCTCAGGTTTCTTCCGGTGAGGTCCATGCCGGCTTCGATGTCGACCACCGCGACACCGACATTATCCTCAGTGTCATGAGTTAGAAAATGAATCATCTATTGCTCTCCTTACTTTCCCGCGGCTGAAGCTTCAGACTCCGCCGATCGAAACGTGTTTAGTTTCCAAAAATGCTTCCAGGCCTTCGCTACCCAGCTCTCGTTCCCAGCCACTCTGCTTCACGCCACCGAACGGTGCCTGGCTGGTTGTTGGTGCACCGTCGTTGATGCCCAGCGTTCCTGCCTCAAGTTGCTCGCTAAGGCGAAAGATGCGGCCCATATCGCGCGTCATCGCATAGGCACTTAGGCCATAGGGTGTGTTATTCGCGCGACGGATGACTTCTTCTTCCGTATCAAAACTGCTAATCGGCGCGATAGGTGCGAATGTCTCTTCGCACATGCATAGCGAGCCGTCATGCACGTTCTCAATCACGGTCGGCATCACAAAGTAGCCTGCCGAGCCTTCCATGCGTCCGCCGCCCGCAACAACAAGCCCACCAAGCTTCTTCGCGTCTTCAATCTGCGCAAGCGCGGCGTCCAGACCACTCTGGTTGACCACCGGCCCAACGTCCATCCCCGGTTCGAGTCCAGGTCCGATCTTCAGCTTGCCTACCGCAGCAACGAAGCGTTCGACGAATTCCTTATAGATGGTCTTCTGCACGTAGATACGATTGGCCGCAATGCAGGACTGTCCCGTGTTGCGGAACTTCGCGATGATGGTTTCCTGCACGGCCTTCTCCATGTCGCAATCTTCGAAGACCAATACGGGCGCCAGGCCGCCCAGTTCAAGGCAGAGCGGTTTGATTGTCTCCGCAGCAGCTCGGATCAAGGCCTGCCCAACACGAGTGGAACCGGTGAAGCTGATCTTGCGGCAGATTGGATTCGACATCAGCTCCGTCGAGAACATGACCGGATCGCAGATGATCATCTGGAAGACGCCCGCAGGAACGCCGGCCGCTTCCATGCACTCTGCTAGAAGAACCGAAGACAGAGGCGTTTGCGAAGCGGGCTTGAGGATGACAGGGCAACCAGCAGCAAGAGCTGGTGCGACCTTGCGCACGGACAGCACCAGTGGAAAGTTCCATGGAGCGATGGCGCCCACAACCCCAATCGGCGTCTTCACTACCATGTGCCGTTTGCTGGCAACGTTTTGCGGAATCGTGCGGCCGTAAACACGGCGACCCTCTTCGGCAAACCAGCGCAGGTGATCTTCCGACATCCCCACTTCGCCTTCGCTCTGGGCAAAAGGCTTTCCATTTTCCAACGTGATGATGCGGGCGATCTCCGCCTTGCGCCTCACAAGCTCATCAGCGACCTTGTGCAGCAGAATGCCTCGATCCCTGGCCGGCATATTGCGCCACGCGGGAAGAGCTTCTTCGGCGGTCGTAAGAGCAGCCCGCAGCTGAGCAAGATCGACCTTTGAGGCCGTTGCAAACGGTTGCGCGGTTGCCGGGTCGACCACTTTAACTTCGTCCTCAGTCTTGATCCACTTGCCACCAAGGTAAGAACGGTACGAATTCGTTGTGCTGTTTTCCAAAGTTTCCCCAAACTGCTTGCGAACTTCCGGGATAGTGTTAACTACTGCTTTTATCCAACCCACTTAGGCACGAAGATTCCCTGCTTAACCTGACTTTCAATCATTTCGCGCGCCGCCTTTACGTGATCGCGTGCCTGACGATCAGCTTCGTCGCCAAAGTTATGCTCAATGGCTTCCACAATACGGAGATGTTCGGCATGAATTACAGCCGGCTCACGGAAGGCGCGAACAGTCATGCCGAGCACGCGAGTCGTCTGCGACAGGCGAATCAACGTGCTGTTTCGAGAGAGCTCCGTAATGTGCAGATGGAATTGACGGTCGAGCGCGGCGTTATTACCCTCCGGATCCTGGGCTAGCCGATAAATTTCATCGGCCATGCTGCGGAGCTCGACGATGTCCGCTCGGCTTGCGTGACCGCATGCGAGGCGAGCTGCCAGGCCTTCCATCACCTCACGCACTTGATAGGCTTCGCAGATCTTCTCCGCATCGAGCGTGTCAACGAAGACACCAAGATGATCCACGGACTCGACAAGCCCAAGCCAATGCAACTCAAGAAGCGACTCTCGCACCGTTCCCTGCGCGACACCGAGTTCACGCGCCAGGCTTTGCTGGCTCAGCCGCTGTCCCGGCTTGCTTTCGCCCGTGAGGATGCGTCGTTGGATCTCATCTCGAACTTCATGCCTTGCAACGCGAGCTTTCATAAATTGCCTCCTGCAGAAATTGTTTTTGGCTTCTGCAAGTCATTATCCATGGGCGAAGATTTCAATCGATTATAACTTATCGCTTGCGCATTGCTCAACCATGCCACTCCAAGGAGAGCAACCTCGCCAACCGTTTGAGTGCTTTCGCGTGATTCCCATAGTGAAGCGTAACGTGATGCGGCATCGCGGCATGGATGAGATTGTCAAACCGCTCGTAGACCCCACCGCCTTCCACTTCAACCAGCACGCTATTGCCTGAGACTTTCCTGGTCGGCTCGATCGCCTTTCCCTCGAACGCGGTCAGGTGATATTTGTTGTCGCACTTCCAGAGCCGGGAAACCGTCACCGTCTCCCCAACCTTGAGCGGACCGTTCACCACGAACGGCGTCTTTCCGTTGAAGTGAGCGCCAAGCGTTGGCTCGCAGGCACCACCAACCTCGTAGCACATGTCCAGCGGCGCCATACCGGGATGCCAGAAGAAGATGGTGTCGTCGTCGTGCTCCAGCCAGTCGGTCAAAAAGCCGGGGCCAAACCCAAGATAGTTGGTAATGATGCTTCCGATAGCGCCATCCACATCGCCCTCGATGGAAAGAGCCCGTCCTTCCGCCAGCAATCTCGATACGGCGAAGTAGGGCCATTGTCCGAGCTTGTTTGGCAGGTCAGGCCAGCACTGCAATGCCAAGCCATGAAGGCCGTTCTCCTTCATGAGGTCGGTCATCGAAAGATAGAAGCGCGAGTTGACTGCAAGCGCCTTCTCCGAAGGCTGCTCGGTTGCCTTCTCGCCGAAGTGCAGCCCAAGTTTTTCGACCTTCGCCATATCTTCTTTCACGGCGGGCTCTGGAACATCTACCACGCGATCGATAAACTGCGGCACGCTCAGCGAATGCATCTGCAGACCGAACGTCTGCGAGATGAGAAATGGATCGGCTGCAAGATCGATAAATCCGGGCGCATGAATGCCAACAACACCAATCTTTGAGCGACGCAAACGGTACACGGTGCTGACGAGAGCGATGGCTTGCAGCAAATCCTTGTGCAGGGTTTCCGCGCTGCCATAAACGAACTCGAATGGCAGATGCATCTGACGCAGAATGGAAGCCCATAGTTGCTGGCCGACCAGTGAGCAGGAGCTGACATCGCCGTCGCCGGGACGTTCCGGCGTGGCCCAAAGCACCAACGGCCCAGACCATCGTTGGCTGATCGTGAACGCAAACTGGCCGTCGCTAATAGACGGCTGGATCACGACCAGTGCCTCGCACTTAGCAGCATGGATCTGGTCGAGCGATGCGTGAATCATCTCGTCGTCGAGGATCGGGCTGTCGGCGCCGATGCAGTGGAAGCCAAGGCTCGTAAGCGTAGCAAGACAGCGTTCGCGGGTGACCTTGTTCCACTCCTGATCGAAGCCTGGCCGCTTGCGTCCGAAGATCAACACGCCCAGGTTCTTTGTTGCACCGCTCTCATAGTTGACGGACATCGTTACACAGCTCCCATTGGTTGCAGTCCGGCATGAAACACCGGAGGATAGTGAAAGAGTTCTCCCACCTGAGGGCGAACATAATCTAAGAAGGAATCGGTTACAGCGAGCGGGCCATTCGATAACCAGTTCGCAGGGATGGCGCGATGGGAACCCGCGGCGGCATGCAACGGGACCAACTCAAACGATGCTCCGGCATCGTCCAGCGGACGTAGCGAAACCATCTTGTCCGTCTCGCCAGCAACGAGCGCGCGAACGCCTTCTCGTCCCACCAACTCCGCGTCGGCCTGATCCTGTGAAGACACCAGGGCCATGCAGGCACGGCCGATCAGGCCGGGTTTCTCACTACGGCAGCGAATGCCGAGATTTTCTGCCACGACACCTGACAAATACTGTGCAACACCACCAATCAAAGGGCGATTGAGCGCATCGTTCTGGGAAGCAAGGCGCTGTTCGAACACGGGCTTGCCGTCCGCGTAGCTAATGCCTTCGGAGACAACAACAACGGCCCATCCGATGCGGCGCAACACTGCGTCCAGATCGGCCAAGAAGCGCTCCTGGGAAAATGGCGTTTCCGGAACGTAGACGAGATGAGGCGCATCGTTCGAGTCGATCTTTGCAAGCGAGGCCGAGGCGGCCAGCCAGCCAACATTCCGTCCAAGAGTTTCGAAGATTGTTACCGGTTGCGGCAACGAACGCAGATCCATGCCGAGGTCGCGTGTGGACTGCGCCACGTAGCGCGCAGCACTGCCAAAGCCCGGACAGCGGTCCGTCGCAACGATATCGTTGTCGATTGTCTTGGGCACGCCCATGATCTGGACATCGAAGTTCATGCCACGGCAGAACTCCCGCACCAGCTCCGCGCCACGCATGCTGCCATTGCCACCCATAAAGATCAGGTGACGAATATCCATCTTCCTCATATAGCCGATGCTGCGTTCGAGGTCTTCGTCCGTAGGCTTGTAACGGGAAGAGCCAAGCGCTGCTCCGGGACTGTTACGCAGTGAGTGGAGTTCCGCGGAGGTCATCTGGCTGAGCTCAATGAAGCTGGCTTCCGCCATGCCCTTCATACCCGATTGCGCGCCGTAGATCTTTCCGATTCCAGGCTGCTTAATCCCTTCCGCAATGATGCTCGCAAGGCTTGCATTGAAGACCGGCGTCGGCCCTCCACCTTGCACGATCATCAGGTTTCCAGCGCTCATGCACATTCCTTCGTCTTTGTTCGACGTATCGATACGACGGTTCCTACCAGTCAACATGGGAAGAAGTCTTCGACGTCGAAGGCCCATGCAATGTATTCCAAGCGACATCATGTATTCGGATGATGAATGCAAGGTGCAGCCTACAATCTATTACGATTGATTGTCAATGCAGCACACCGTCGCCTTTTAGCCAGCTAACACACCCGCTGAACGATACTCTATCTCCCCGAGTGTCGTTTTCACCGTCGGAAGTTCAGGCGTCAAGGTAATGATCTCTATTTTTCCATCCAGCAAGATGGCTGTATCTTCCGCCTTGGCACCCTGCAAACTCGGGTTCCAGGCGAATGCCTGGTTGTTGAGGACCTTCTCCTGGCCGCCCGGACGAGCAACCCACTCGCGTTCGGCATACCCAGTTGCACCGCCCTGGTGATGCATCATCTCCTCACCCGCGTATCCGGCTGCGACATAAGCCTCGCGTGCCACAGCGAATAACTCGTCGGCGCTCTTCCCTTCGCGCGTGGCATGGAGAATTTTCGCGTTGACAACGGCCACTGCCGCGAACTTTTCAGTCAGCTCATCAGGCATCGGGCCGAAATGCACGAACCGCGTCATGGATATCGCGAGTCCCCAGCGTCGCGAACAGAAGTTCACCATGCCGTAGTGTTCCAACACGCCTGCCCGTGGCACGGCATGGCGATACGTTCTCACACGCTCATCCACCGCCGTCAAATAAACGCTCGGCATGATTTGTCGCAGGATGAGTTGCTCCGCAAGCTTCGCCTGCATCATGGTTTCGCTCATACCAGGCCGCAACCCGCGCAAGACGTGTGTGACAGCCTCTGCAGTATGCGCTCCAAGCCAGCGATACCGCTCGATCTCGGTCGGCGTCAACTCGAAGCGCAAAGGCTGCAATGCGACGATAGGCAGAGTGCCCAGCGGCGCGTCTGCTGCGACTTTCCCGCTCCCGACAACTTTCGCAATCGAAGCCATGACATCGTTGGCATACCAGGGCTGTATCAGGGGCTCATAGTCAAGTTGCGGAAATTCCTCCGCGGCTAGGCGTGGCGCTTCATTATTGGTCGAGAGGTAGAACGCTTTGCCGTCGCGAGTGAATAGCAGGCTCGCTATGCCGGTCTCACGCAAAACGCCGACTCGAATATCTACCAATCCCGCCGTGGCCCACGCAATGTTTTCATGACGCGAAAGGACAACCGCATCGAGTCCCTGTTCCTCCATGAACTGCTGGAGACGGCTCTGTTTTTCAGCAAGCTCCGGCGTGCGATCTTGTGTGTCAATGTCCACGCCGGCCGTTTCTGCTTTCCCCATGTAACCACTCTCCCCCAAAAAACGAGTCCTATCATGGATACTATGCAGGCTATTCGTTTGCCGTTACAAAGCAGCTCCTGACCCCATTCAATATAGGAATTCAAGATCATCATGTCAATCGATTGCCAATGATTGCGCAGGAACGAATGACTCTCCTATACTTCTCGGCAGTAATAAAGGAGCCGATTTGAGCGACCCGAGTTCGAACAGTCCAACTCGCCGTGAATTTCTGCAAGCCAGCCTGGCGGTGGCGGGTACGATGGCGGCTTCGCCGGCGCGCGCGTTAGCTTCCGAACCCAATAAAGCCAAGCGGCCGAATCTTCTTTTTATCTACAACGAAGGCCAGCGGGCCGATGCACTCAGTATTGCCGGTCATCCCATTCTGCAAACGCCAAATCAAGACCGCATCGGCCGTGAAGGAGTTCGCTTTCGCAACGCGTTTTGCACCAACGCACTCTGCGCGCCGGCGCGTGCCACTGCTCTGACCGGCCTTTGGTCCCGAACCTCCGGCGCCCTGGACAACAAGTACGCCAAAATCCCCTTACCCAGCGACATTCCCATCTTCACCGATCTGCTGCATGAGGCCGGCTACGAAACCGCAATGCTAGGCAAAGCGCATGTTCGTAACGGTGTAAGAGATCGCTACTGGGACTATTACTTCGGCTTTAATGCGCCTTCCACGAACTACTACAAGCCGCGGTTTTCCGAAGGTCGAAGGGGTGTCGTCGGGCCGGAGAAAGTTTATAGCGGCTATGCCGACGACATCGTGACCGACCGCGCGATCGAATGGCTGAAGGAGGACCGTGGCGACAAGCCCTTCTGCCTCATGCTCTGGTACCAAACGCCGCATGCTCCCTTCTTTCGGCCTCGACGACTGCTGGATCTTTACAACGGTGTGTCTATCCCGAAGCCCGCCACGTTTGACGACGACCTGAAAGGCTATCCTGGCAAACCCAAGGCGTTTGTCGATGCTGACAATAAGATCGGCACCCTCGATACGCAGGACGCGGTGCGTTCACTTGAAGAGCTCTGCAAGGACTACTACGCAGGGCTGGTGGCGATCGACGAAGACATCGGCCGCGTGTTTAAGTACCTTGAATCGATGAACCAGATGGACGATACCGCCATTATTCAAAGCTCCGATCATGGCTATTTTCTTGGTGAATGGCGCTTGTTTGATAAGCGGCTGATGCATGAGCCGTCCATCCGCGTTCCCATGATGATGCGTTACCCGCGGCGCATTCACCCCGGCGTTGTGCGTGACGAAATGGTGTTGGACGTCGATATCGCGCCGACGATTCTCGACCTGGCCGGAGTCAAAACGCCCGCATCCATGCAGGGCGAGAGCATGATGCCGTTAGCGGGCACAGGCAAGCCCAAATGGCGCGACGAATGGCTCTACGACTACTACGAATACCCCGGCTTCGAGAATGTGATGGCTCACCGTGGTGTACGCACGACAACTCATAAACTCATCGACTGGTACACAACGCCCGGCACGTTTGAGCTCTATGATCTGGTCCAGGATCCGGGAGAAACGCAGAACTTGTATGGCCGCCCGGAACACGCTGCCATCCAGACAGAACTCACCGATCGTCTTGCAAGGCTGCTGAAGGAGATCCCGGTGCGACCAGACGAGCATGCTTCCTAAAGAAGATGACCTCCGCACCATTTTTTGCCGGGCGATTCTCGAATTAAGTCGTTGCGATTTGCGTCCGCCGAGCAGGCTCGCTTTCCAGGGTGTTAAGCTGACAGGAACATGACGACATCTGCTTCGGCGCCTGCAGCCCCTTTCGATAAAAAGCAACGCTCGTATACACGATTTGTTCTTTTGGTCGCCGGACTCGGCGGTCTTCTCTACGGCGTCGACATCGGCATTATCGGCGGAGCGCTTCCTTACCTTGAAGCAACTTCAAAGTTGAACGCCGGCCAGCTTTCCGTCATCGTTGCGGCCGTTCTGCTGGGCAGCGTGTTCTCCACTTTGTTTGCCGGTATGCTCGCCGATTGGTTAGGCAGAAAGCCGCTGATGGTGCTCAGCGGGCTGACGTTCGTCATTAGTATTCCGGTGATCGCGCTTTCCCATGGCTACGGTCCGCTTTTTCTGGGTCGACTCCTGCAAGGCGTAAGCGGAGGCATCATCGGCGTCGTCGTTCCGCTATACCTTGCCGAATGCCTGCCTGCATCGAATCGCGGCAAAGGTACAGGCGTTTTCCAGTGGTTGCTGACCTTCGGCATCTTCCTGGCGGCGGTAATTGCCTTTTACTACAGCATTCGGGTCGAACACGTAGCAAGCCTCGCGGGATCCAAAGCAGTTCTTGATTTCAAAGATCAGGCCTGGCGAAGAATCTTCTGGACTTCGCTCCCGCCGGGTGTGCTCTTTGTTCTGGGAAGCTTCTTCATTACGGAATCTCCGCGATGGCTGTTCCGGCGCGGCCAGGAAACCCAAGCCTACGAGGCTCTGCTTCGGTCACGGACGCCCGAGCAATCCGATCTGGAACTCGCGGAGATGCGGCAGCGATCCGTCACCGATGTCGCGACTCGTGCTTCTTCCGGTGGCACACGAGAAACCCTTTTGCAGCGCAAGTACATTATTCCCTTTGCTCTTGCCTGCGTCATTCTGTTCTGCAATACGGCCACCGGTGTTAACTCGATCATTGGCTACAACACCAGCATCCTCTTGCAGAGCGGTCTTTCGGATCTGAGCGCGCATATCGGTTACGTGCTCTTCACACTGGTCAACTTCGCCATGACCATGGGCGGGGTTGCGCTCGTTGACCGTAAGGGCCGGAAGTTTCTGTTTATTGTCGGAACCAGCGGCATCGTGATTTCTCTGTTGGTGATTGGCAGCTTGTTCTACAGCAACGAGAAGTCGAGTATCGACCGCCACCGAACCGTGCAGTCGATGGTCACATCCGACCAGACGCTGAACCTTCCCTTCAACGCCGAGGAAGCACAAAAGCTGCTGGCTAGCGAAGGCTACACTGGCGGCACAGTGCAAGGCGATAAAGCATCCCTAGCGGTCATCTATTCGTACGGCGACTTCACGGCCGCCACCAGCTATCGCCGCAGCGACGACAAGGGCGCGGCGCCGCTCGTCATCACCCGCGAGAGTTGTGTGCCGGCAAACCGCGTCGAAGCGTTCTTCAAAAACCCATTCGCCGACTGGCGAGCCGCACAGACCGCCCCGTTGAAGATTAACCAGGCCTTGATCGGCCAGGTGCCAAGTGCGCGGCACGGCTGGATAGTCGCTATAGCGCTCTATCTGTTTATGACTTTCTTCGCGATCGGACCCGGTGTCTGTGTCTGGCTGGCTCTCTCCGAGCTTATGCCAACCCGCATTCGTTCCAACGGCATGAGCATCGCGCTTGTCATCAATCAGATCGTTTCTACCACCTTGGCCGGCGTCTTCCTGCCGGTCGTCAGCAAATATGGGTACTCAACCATCTTCTTTATGTTCGCTGCCTTCTCCATTTTCTACTTAGCCACAGTTGTGTTCTTCCTGCCGGAAACGAAGGGGAAGACACTGGAGGAGATCGAGCAATTCTTTGACAAAGGGCGCCACATCGCGAACCCAAACCAGTAAAAATAAAGGCACGCTCTCCTAACGGTGCAGGGACTGTGAACAACACCCTTGGATCGATTTGATTGCTTGGTCTATCCCTCTCTAGCAATAAATCTGCTGGCTTTTCCCAAGCGAGAACCGTAAATCCCGTTGATCCCGTGCGCCATCGGCTTTGGTCTAGCGCCAGCGCGTATATTTGGCACTGCTCTTCTCGGTCGAAGAACGGTGACAGTTCCGTTACGACTGCCAGCTCAAAATGACTTTGCAGACCACACCGGAGAAATAGGATGTCGACAAATAATCGCTGGGTAATCGCGGCAGCAGGCTTTCTGATGCAAATGGCCCTGGGCGCCGTTTATGCCTGGAGCGTCTTCAGAGCGCCACTTGCAAAGCAATTTCATTGGTCCATCGAGGAGGTAACGCTCACCTTCACCATATCTATCTTTGTCCTGGGTGTCTCAGCTTTCTTCGGTGGCCTCTGGTTAAACAAGACAGGCCCACGCACCGTCGCCCTTACGGGAGGCTTTCTCTACGGTGTGGGCGTGTTCCTGGCAAGCTTCTCCGCCGGCAAGTTGTGGTGGCTCTATCTCAGCTATGGAGTCATCAGTGGGATAGGGGTTGGCTTCAGCTACATTGTCCCTGTAGCGGTGTTGGTCAAGTGGTTTCCCGATCGCCGGGGTCTCATCACCGGCGTTGCGGTAGGCGGCTTCGGCGCCGGCGCTCTTGTCACTGCTCCGGTAGCAACTCGCTTGATTCAGAGTGTCGGTGTCTTGCAGACATTTGCCTATCTCGGCATTGCATATCTCTTGATTACCATGGCCACTGGCTACTTCATGCAAAACCCGCCGGACGGATGGAAGCCGGTGGATTGGATACCCAGTGCGTCGCAGAAAGCGCAACGCGCAGCCATGGACTACACGCTAGGCGGCGCGCTGAAGACATGGCAATGGTGGGCGTTATGGGCCCTCTTATTTCTGAATACCTCAGCAGGTATCTCGATCATCTCTCAGGAGTCGCCGATGTTTCAAGAGATCGCCAAGGTGAGCGCCGTCGTAGCCGCCGGAATGGTTGGCTTCGCCAGCATCGGCAACGCGGTCGGTCGAATCTTGTGGGCTTGGATCTCAGACGCAATCACCCGCCGATGGACATTTGTGACCATGTTTCTGCTACAAGTGGGGCTATTTTGGATCTTGCCAGGCACCTCTTCAGCGGTGCTCTTGTCGATCCTCTCCTTCATCGTTCTGATGTGCTACGGAGGAGGATTCGGCACCATGCCCGCATTTGCCGCCGACTACTTTGGCTCGAAAAACGTAGGACCGATCTATGGCCTTATGCTTACAGCATGGGGCTGCGCGAGTGCATTTGGCCCTCTCCTCATCGCACACATGCGGCAGAGCAGTGGATCATACGCGGGCGGGCTTCATGTTATCGCCGGCATCATGGCTGTGTCCGTAGTATTGCCCATTCTGATTTCGCCACCGAAATCCGTCACGCAAACGGTCGCTGGTTCCAATTGAACCGATTGAGCTATCTTATTGGTGCCGGGAGGGGGGGTCGAACCCCCACGAGGTTGCCCTCGGCGGATTTTGAGTCCGCTGCGTCTGCCAGTTCCGCCATCCCGGCTCTCAAATCCACTCGCTTGGATTGCGAGCTTCATGCGGCATGCCGTTGCCGTCTCGGGTGATCCGAACTCCACAGAGGATAGTCCTGGAATCACCTCGTGCAGCCCCAGTATCGCACAGCCGCTGGACAGCTTCCAAGCAGCCCGATCCCCTCACCTCACTCTAGTAGGCCGCTAATTCGTGCGATGTTTAACCGCCACCAACTCCACCGCACAAGCCACAGCATTCTGCGCGGCCAGCTTCAGGTTATCGACCGCCATCCACAACCAGTATCCCGCAGCCTTCGTGCTGGCTTCCTTACGAACGCTCACCAGAATCTGCCCTTGTTCTGTCGCACTAACGTTGCTGGGCGCCAAATCATCGCCTGTCGAAAGAGTCACAAGTCCACCTTCAAGCGCCGTCTCCACATCGCCCAACTCCCCATCGCCATTCAGCTCAACAAACAGCGAAGCCGTATAGCCATTGAACACCGGTGCCTGCAGCAACTGCAGCGCAACGGCATCCGCAGCATCGTTACCGGCAATCGTCGCCAGATCACGTCTCACCCTCGCGCCAATCTTCACCAGATCCACCTTGGCCTCCGTACCCAGCCCAACGCTCAAGTTGAACGCCACCTGCGCATCGTAGATATCCTTCGGCACCGCCTGAAACGACAGCAGCGCCACGGTCTGCTGGTGCATCTCGTCCAGCCCCGCGCTTCCCTGCTGCGAAGCCGGCTCCATCACCGTCGCAAAGCCCTTGGCCGCAGCCCATCGCAACCGCAGCCGCGTCATCACCAGAGCAAGCATCACTGCCGCTGCATGGGCCGGCACCACCACCTGCGCACCACCGGCAATCTTCTCCTTCGTATCCATCAGCGCAGACCGAACCAACACACCCGGCTCATCTTCCAATGCCGCAGACAGATCAACGATCTTCGCCCCAGCCGCCTTCGCTTCCTTCCAATGCCTCTTGGTCGTCGCGGCATCGCCGGCAAAGAAAATAACATCCATGCCCTCGAACGCTCCCGGCTCGATCGTCTGTATCAAGATCGCCTCATCGCCGGCTGCTGTAATCTGTCCACTCGCCAGCCCCGCATCCGGCAAGGCCGCATCCAGCAGCTTGATGTCCCACACCACGGTAGTGGCTGCATTCAACTCGCTCGCCAGCTCTTTGCCCAGCAGCGACGACGCTCCAACAATAGCCGCACGCACAACAGTTCCTGCCACGTTTCCCTCACAATACTTCTTGTCACAGTAGATGTCCCGCATCAACCGTACGGTTCATCGCGTCGAACTGCGCCGTCCCCACGAGTAAGCCAGCCGCGCCAATACACCCGACAGCAGATACACCATCGCAATAATGATGAGCGCATACTGCGAGAACCAGATCACCAGCGCCAGCGCCACCAATAGCATCAACACGCCACGCACCGGTTGCGCTTCGGTGAAATTCAACTCCTTGCCGCTCCAGAACCGCCAGTTGCTCACCATCAAAAATCCGGTAAACCCAATCAATGCCAGCCAAATCGCCGATATCCACACATCATGGATCGGCGAACCCAGCTCATAATGCACGACCGCGGCAATTACCCCCGCACCCGCCGGTATCGGCATCCCGACAAAGTACTTCCGCCCCGGTCGTCCAGGATTCCCCGGCTGCGGATTCACGCTGATGTTGAACCGCGCCAGTCTGCACGCTCCGCTGATCAAAAACAGAAAGCAGATCACAACCCCAAGGTCGTGCAGTCGCTGTTGCACCGCCGGATACGCCGAAGGCACCACAGCCTGAACGCCCCACAGGAATGCAAGCAGACTCGGCGCCACGCCAAACGTAATCACATCCGCCAGCGAATCGAACTCCCTGCCGAAATCGCTCGACGTGTGCGTCATTCGAGCCACGCGTCCGTCGAGTCCATCGAACATCACGGCAAACCCAATCGCCAGCGCCGCCCGATCAAACGCATTCGGATCGCCCGAAGCCCCACGTATGCTCTCTGTAATCGCGTAGTACCCCGCGGCAATATTGCCCGCCGTAAACAGCGAGGGCAGCACATACATCCCGCGGCGGGGGTTCTTGCGCTTCTTCTCGCCGTCCAACTCCGCGGAAGCCACTAGACTTTCCCGCCCTGAGCGCCAACCATAGTACCGGCCTCGGGCATGACCGCCAGCACCGTTGTTCCCCCAGCTACGTGCTGCCCCTTCGTCACTCGAAGCTGCGCTTCCACCGGCATCAACACATCCACACGCGAGCCGAACTTGATCAGGCCCATACGCTGTCCACGTTCCACACGATCTCCAGCCTTCAGGTTGCACACAATGCGTCGCGCCAGCAAGCCGGCCACTTGCTTGAAGCTCACGCTGTAGTCCCCGTTATTAATCGTAATCAACGTCTGCTCGTTCTGCACCGCGGACTCCGGATTCATGGCGTTCAAAAACTTCCCTTTGCGAAACTCCACCAGCTCCACGGTCCCACCGATCGGCACGCGATTCACATGCACGTTGAACACATTCAAAAAAATTGTGATGCGCAAACGTTCGCCGCTAGGCGTCTCCACCAACCCGACCATATCTACCTTGCCATCGCCCGGAGAAACGATTTGCCCTACGCCATCAGGAATCTTGCGCGACGGATCTCGAAAGAACCACAGGAAGAAAACCGCCAACACCACGGGAATACCCGCCAGAGCCAGTAAGCCCGTAAAGTGCCACACAATCGCGGCCACCACGAGCAAAGCGAGGCCATAAAAAAAACCGTCACGAACCATATCGAATCATTATAAATCCGTAGCTCTGCCAACGCCCCTCAAACTAAACGCAAACCCTTCATCATCAACACGGCATCGTCCACCGGATCAACATAATACCCACGCCTCAACCCACATGGTCGAAACCCCAAACGCTCATACATTGTCTGAGCCGCAACATTCTCAGCCCTCACTTCCAACCGCATCACCGACGCCCCCAACGAAGCGGCCCATTCAAACAAAGCTTCGCTCAAAGCACTCCCAACCCCAAGCCGCCTATACGCCTCATCCACAGCAACACTCTCCAACTCAGCTTCATCCAGCACCACCGTACCCACAACAAACCCCACCACCAACTCACCCTCAGCGGCCACCAGCAACACCCGGCGCAGCGCCTCAACCTCACTCCCCTGCACTATCTCCCGATACCGCGCCTCGTCCCAATGCGGAGCATTTCGCGATTCCCGCTCCACACGCAAAACTCCCGCAACATCCCCAACCACCGCCCGCCGCACCTGCACGTCCGCCCTCAAGCACCATCTCCGCCAGCGCCAACACGGGCCTTCCCATAAATCTCGCGTTCCCCCCGAACATAATTCGCATCGATCAATGCCGCATCAACAGCACCGGCCTTCAACCCTCGCAGCACCGCAGGCAAAGCCGACTCCGCCCGCAGCAAAACAATCTCCGGACGCAACCCAGCCAACATGTCCACCAGCTTCTCCTCCGCAATCACCACCCGCGAACTCCCAACCATCTCGCGCAACTCCTCCAACCCACAAAGCACCTCGCGTGCGACGCCATCAACCGCCGTCCGCACATAAAGCTCACCCCGCCCCGCATCCAGCACCGCAAACCCATCCCTCAGCCCACCAGCCTCCGCCAGCACCTCCAGACGAGACACCGCCACCAGCGCCAACTCTGCCGCCTCACACAGACCCTTCGCCGCCGCCAACCCAACCCTCACCCCTGTAAACGACCCCGGCCCACTCACCACCCCCACACCATCCAACTCCGCCAAGACCCAACCCTGCGCTTCCATCAACCGCGCAATCGCCGGCAGCAACGCTGAAGAAGCCTCCCGCGCCGGCAACACCTCCCTCGCGACGACAACCTCACCGTCACACAGCGCCAGGCCGCCCACGTCCCCGCACGTATCGATCACCAATACCTTCAACATTGCCTCACGCTCCGAGCATACCGCGCCCCCCCAGCCACCTCCCGCAAACTCACCCCAACCACTTCGCGAAACTTTCTTTTCCTTTGCGAACTTTGCGCCAAAGCTCTCTCATCCCAGCCACCAAATACTGCTAGTTCTCCGACGGCTTCTCCACGGAGTCAACCACGATAACTTCTACCTGCTCCTTCTCCGGTACGAGCTTCAACCCAAGTTGCTCCTCGAGCGCAGGAAACAGTGAGGGCCACTGCTCGCCAGGGTCGGTCGCTGGTGCTCCAGCGCCAGTATCGACCGGCGTCCAGTGCAGCGTGAAGTCATACTGGCCGGTGAGGCCTGTCTTGTCAACCACCGGACGGCCCGCCACCTCAGGCTCTCCCGTAAGCGACCGGGACAGATTGCTCACCAGAGCGAAGTGCCCCTGCCAATGGCCGCGGCCAAGGAAATTGATGCGGCTCTGCGGCACGCCCGTCTGCAGCTCCTTTTCGGCAGCCGGCGATTGCAGCTTCGAGCCGCCTTTGGCTACAGTCAGCACAAACGCCGGCATCTCGCGCATCTCGCGATGGAGCTTCAACTGAAACCGCTCGACGAGCAGCTCCCGCATCACCGCACGACGCTCTTCATCCACAGCTTGCTGCGGCATCTTGCTCCACCGCTCTGTGGTCGCAGGATCGACCTTGACCTGGACATCGAATGCGTCCGAAAGCATCCACGCGGGCCCACCCTGAACCAGACCTTTGACGCTGCTGGGAACGCCGTAAGCGTTGCCGATCATCCCCCGCAACGTCGTGCCTTCGAGCTTGAATCCGTCAGGTTGCCGCCAGTACAACCCCAAATGCTGCTTCGCCGGATCGCTCGGTTTCACCGTCGCCACCTCAAGCTGCGGCGCAGATGTCTGAGCCTGCATTGCGGATGCAGCTGCGAGGACAGCTGTAAGAAGCGCCACCACGGGGCGGTATCGTCTGCGCTCTTTGCTTGCGGATCTCATTTGCGTGCTCCTGTGTACACAGCATCCTAGCGAATGTACGCTCGAAACAAAAAGGCCACTCAAGAACGAAAAAAGGCGGCCCTCAACCGGACCGCCTTCTCTATGCTCTACACTCTACCCTCTACACTCTGCCTTTACTCAACCGCCGCCAGCACTTCCTCACGAAGCTCCTCATCCTTCACAATGTCGTTCACCGTCGCCGGCAACGCCACCGCAAGAACATCCTCGATCCGCGAAGCATAGTGAATCGTCACGCCTTCAATCTGTGCCGCACTCAGGTCTTCATCGACCTGCGTCTTCACGTCGATCGGCAGAATCACATCGCGAACACCCGCCCGCTTGGCCGCAAGGAACTTCTCCTTGATCCCGCCAACCGGTAGTACATTGCCGCTCAACGTAATCTCACCGGTCATCGCAAGCAGCGGACGAACAGGCTTATCGGTTAGCAGGCTAACCAAGGCCGTAGCCATCGTTACACCCGCCGAAGGCCCATCCTTCGGGATCGCTCCCGCCGGTACGTGAATGTGCAGATCGATATCCTTCAACACATCTTCGTCGAGGCCCAACTGCAGCGCGTTCGACCTCACCCATGTCAGCGCAGCTTCCATCGACTCCTTCATCACGTCGCCGATCTGCCCCGTCATCTTGAAGCCGCCCTTGCCCTTCATCCGATTGGCTTCGATGAACAACACATCGCCGCCTACCGGAGTCCAAGCCAAACCAACCGCCACACCCGCACGCTTGGTCCGTTCTGCAAGCTCCGTATCCACGCGCACCTTGATGCCGCCCAGGAACTCCTTCACAACCTCAGGAGTCACAATCAGCTTTTCAGTTGCGCCCTCAGCGACCTTGCGGGCCGCCTTGCGGCAAACCGTTCCAATCTGCTGTTCGAGCTTACGCACACCCGCTTCCCGCGTGTAATGCCTCGCAATCATCCCAACCGACTCGATCGGAAACTCTATCTGCTCTTCCGTCAAGCCGTTCTCTTTGATCTGCCGCGGCACAAGATACTTCTCCGCAATGTTGACCTTCTCCTCTTCCGTATATCCGGTGAGTTCGATGATCTCCATACGGTCAAGCAGCGGCCCAGGAATGGTGTCCAGCTGGTTCGCCGTGCAGATAAACAACACCTTGCTCAAATCGAACGGCTGATCGAGATAGTTGTCGCGGAACGTATTGTTCTGCTCCGGATCAAGCGTCTCCAAGAGAGCCGACGCCGGATCTCCCCGGAAGTCGCGTCCCAGCTTGTCGATCTCGTCCAGCATGAACACCGGATCGTTCACCTCCACCCTCTTCAGGTGTTGAATGATCTGTCCCGGCAATGCACCGATGTACGTCCGGCGATGTCCACGAATCTCCGCCTCATCATGCATACCGCCCAGCGAAATGCGGCTGAACTTCCGTCCCAGCGCCTTCGCAATGCTGCGGCCCAGCGAAGTCTTACCTACGCCCGGAGGTCCGACGAAGCAAAGAATCGGCCCCTTCATATTCGGCTTCAACCGCCGCACACTCAGGTAATCCAGGATGCGGTCCTTCACCTTCTTCAACCCATAGTGGTCCTCATCGAGAATGTCCTTCGCCTTCTTGATGTCCACCTCGCCGGAAGAGCTCTTGCCCCACGGCAGCACCGCGAGCCACTCCACATAGTTCCGCGTCAACGAGTAGTCCGCCGCCGCAGGATTCATCCGGCTCAAACGCCCGAGCTCCTTCAGCGCGTCCTTCTTCGTCTCCTCGGGCATGCCGGCGTTTTCAATCTTTTCCTTCAGCTCCGCAATGTCCTTCTGCGTGTCGTCCTGGTCGCCCAGTTCTTTCTGGATCGCCTTCATCTGCTCGCGCAGGTAGTAGTCCCGCTGCGATTGCTGCACAGAGTCCTGTACCTCTGTCTGGATCTTGTTGCGCAACTGCTGCACCTCAAGTTCCTTCGCCAGATGGCTGTTGATCTTCTCCAGCCGCGTCTTCACGTCCGGAGTTTCCAGCAGCTCCTGCTTCTCCGTCGTCGAGAGGAACGGCAAGCTCGAAGCGATAAAGTCCGACAGGCGGCTCGCGTCCTCGATATTGATCGCAATCGTCTGCAGATCGTCCGACAGCGTCGACGACGACGTCACAATCTCCTGGAACTGCGCCAACACATTGCGCTGCATCGCCTCGCCCTCAGGCGCGGCCTCCGGTTCTACCTCGTCCAACACCTCGCACTCAGCCATCAAAAACGGCTGCGACTGCGTGTAGTTGGTAATCTTCACCCGCTCCGTTCCTTCCGTGAACACAAAAAGGCTCTGGTTCGGCATCTTCACGACCTTATGAACGGTCGCCCGCGTGCCGATCACATGCAGATCCGACCCCTCCGGCGCATCCTGACGCGCATCTTTCTGCGCCACCACCAGGATTGTCTTCTCTTCACCGAGGGACTGAATCAACTGAATCGAGCTCTCGCGGCCTACCGTCAACGGCAACACCGCATGCGGGAAAAGTACCGTATCCCTAACCGGGAGAACAGGATACGACTTCCCTTTGTCTGATCCGCCCTTAGCTTCCGACGGCTTGATGACACTTACAAATTCATTCGCCATGTGAGTCAACCTCTATCAACTTTCATGCATAGGATGCACTATCATCCCGCTCGGTCGCAAATCCTGCCACCGCCCGGCCATCTCTGTCCCAAAGATATCGCTATCTGTATGACGTCATCGGCCGACTCACACGCTGTCGTCATCCCATAAAACGCAAAATATCTTCCCCCAGTTCAAGACCTGCCTTACTTTGCGAACTTTCCGTCCCCTTTGCGACCTTTGCGTTAAGGCACTCCTATCCCAGGCAAGCATCCATCCGCCACGTCGCAGACGATAAAATAAGGGAATGTCGACCCACACCACCGGATACACCGACGACCACGCCAAATCAGGCCTCGACGTCACCTTTCCCCCCATCGAAACCTGGCGCAACCAGTTCCGCGCCTACGAAATCCTCATCGACGACCCTGAATTCACCAGCGTCTGCCCCAAAACCGGCCTTCCCGACTTCGGCGTCCTCACCATCCGCTACATGCCCAAAGAAAAGTGCCTCGAGCTCAAATCGCTCAAAGAGTACCTCTTTGTCTACCGCAACCTCGGCATATTCCAGGAAAACATCGTCAACCAGGTCCTGGACGACGTAGTCAAAGCCACCGACCCCATCTGGGCTGAAATCAAGGGCGACTTCCGCCCCCGCGGCGGCATCTCCACCACCGTGATCGCCCGCTATCCCCGCACCGAAGAGTTCATCAAATCTTAGGCGCTTTTGCGTTTCTTTCTGTCATCCTCGCAGGGGATCTGCTTCCAGATTGCCCTGGCGAGGATGTCAAGTTTGCTGGACACCACAGCCTCCACAAAGCCACCACAACTCACCACAAACGTCCACAAATTCGCACCACAAAAAATTCGCTATCCCTAGCGCACAAAATAAGGCATTTTGAGCGCCTCATAGCTACGCGAAAACCGTATCACCGCCGCCCATTCGCCATTCCGGCTGTCCCTGAAAACAATCTTGCCATGCAGGATCGACGCGATTTCCGCGGGCCGCAGCTCGCGGTCTTCCGCAAACTCGCGTCCACGTTTAGTTTGCGGATGCTTCAGCAGATATCGCTCCAGCGCTGGCGATGTGTAGTGCGTCGTAAACACCAGCGCCGTATCGAACTTGCCCGGTTCCTGAGCGGCCTTCTGGATTTCGGCGTTCGTAAAGTTTTCCACCGGGAAAACCTTGACCCGCTGCGCCACATATCCCATATCCGGCCGGAACAACTCCTCCGCCGCCGGCCACGCCGTCAGCACCGTCGCATCTGGATAGTGCTGTGCAATGAACGCAGTAGCCTCTTGATGCATCACGATCATGTCCCGATAGGTTAGGTTATCTTCCGGTGCAAACGAGGTCGGCGGATTCAGCCAGATCGCCGCAATAAAAGCAGCCGCTGTAACCGCCGCCAACGCAGGCCACTGTCGCAGGCGGTCCCGCCATATCGCCACGCAAACCAGCAGAATTAGCGGATACACCGGCAGCAGATACCGCGTCAGCAACGCCCCGCCCAACACTGAAAACGCCAGCCAGTTCCCCGCCACCAACAATCCAATCGTCCGCAGCAACTCAGGCGCAAGCGACTTGATTTCAGCACGCTTCGGCAGAAACAAACAAGCTATCGCCAACAGAATAGCCAGCCAGATATTCCGCTGCCAGAACAGGTGCAGCGCCCGGTAGTACAGCGAAAGCGAGATGTGCGCGAGCGTAAAGTTTGCCGTGGCGTTGTAGCGCAGATACTCCGGGTTTCCGAATGTAAACCCCGTCTTGAACCGGTGATAGGCATACCACCCAATCAATGGAACCACCGGAAAGCTCAAAGCCAGAAACCGCCGCAAATGCTGAGCCTTGGGGCGGTTTCTGAGCAGTAAAAATAGCTCAATCGCCGCCAGAATCGCCGGTTCGACAATAGCGGTTTCCTTCGAAAGCACCGCCAGCGAGAACAACACGGCGGTCCAAACCAGCTTGCGCTTATCCGCTCCCGGCAGCGGCAGATACAGCGCAAAGGCGCTGAGCGTAAACGCTGCCGCGAAGATGTCCGCATGCGCCAGCGTGGACTGCGCAAACCAGATGGGATACACCGCCGTGAGGAACGTCACGATGACTGCTACGGAAGCCGTCGTAAGCCGCTCGCACAGGCGAAACACAGCCAGCAGCGCAGCAGCCGAGAACGCACAGACGGTAAGCCTCGTCGTCAGGATGTGGAGGCCCGTGAGGTGCCATAGCGTGCCAAGAACCACGTTTGGCAGCGGCGGATGAGCGTTGGTGAACTCGGGAATCAGCGTGAAGCGGTGGTAAAAATCCAGCGCCGCAGGCACGTAATAGCCGCCTTCGTCCCAGTAGTACGGAAGGTGGAGCAGCGTTAGATGCGACAGCGCAACTGCGATGAAGAAGATGCTAAATAACAGAGGCGACGGAAGCGCGGCGAAACGGGCCGCGGGTGATGGAGGGGTCGAAGGCACGCGGGTTTAGTGAACCGGGCCGTTTCCGGGGATGATGAACTGCTGGCCCTGCGGAGCGGGGCCATCGAGCGAGATCGTGCCAAAGGTCTTCTCGTATTGCCCGATGTTCTGCGTCAGCAGGTTGTTGAGCGCCTTTGCCTGCTGCGGACTGAGATAGAGGCCCTGGAAGTTATCAATCTGCACCTGATCGGCCGCCTGCTGCTCGATGGTCCCGAAGACGAGAAAGAAGTCCCAGATCGAAAGCCGTATTTGCACGCTGTTCGCGTAAGACTCGCGGTAGTTTTCGGTCTTAGTCAGGGTGATTTTGGTGTTATCGGGCTGCGTAATCGTCTGGCTCATAATCTGGGGTGCTCTCCGGCGCGCGAAGAGATTTTCTCCGCGCTGCTCGTATCTCGTTGAAAAATTGGTGCGGGAGGAGGGACTCGAACCCTCACGCCGAAGCACAGGCTTCTAAGACCTGCGTGTCTGCCATTTCACCACTCCCGCGGTGTGCTTAAGCGTAGCGGGAATATGGGCTGCTGGCAATGCGTGAGCGGACCTTGAAACTACCGGCGGAGCCCAGCACCTTATAAAGCAGATCCCTTCGAGGATGACAAAAAGAAAAGCAACGGCACCGGCGTGCTAGTTGCGACGGCCCAAAGTGGGGGTATCGTCGCCGGAGCTGTTGGGGTTGTTGGAGCTGGGGTTGTTGGTAGTGCTTGCGCGGCGGAGCGTGGGCTTGTTGCCGTTCTTCTTGTCGTTCAGGCCGCGCTTGTTCTGGATGCGGGCGAGACGGGCCTTGACGTTGTCGAACTCGGAGGTCGTGACGAGATAGTCGGGCTTGGCCGGGAGGATCGTTGCAATCTCCTCTTCAACCGCCGCGATACGGTCAGGCGTGGCGGGATGGTCGCTAAAGGCGCGGGAAAGCGCGCCGGGCTTGTGCTTTTCGAGCGCCGAAAGCTTTTCAAAGATGGAAACCATGCCCTGCGGGTCGTAGCCGGCGCGATACATGTACTGGATGCCGAGGTAGTCGGCTTCGGCTTCGTACTCGCGGGAGAACATGAGGAACGTCATGGGGACGGCGAGCTGGGCGGCCTCGTAGATGCCGTAGCCGGTCCATGTGCCCTGCGTGAAGATCATCAGGGGGATTGAGCCGATCTGCATGTAGTTGAGCTTGGTCATCTCGCGGGCGGCGTGGTGGGCGGCTACGTGCGAGATTTCGTGCGCCATGACTCCGGCGAGTTCATCTTCGGAGTCGCAGGCGAGGATCAGGCCGGAGTTGACGTAAAAGAAGCCGCCGGGCAGCGCCATGGCGTTGATTTCGTCCGTATCGAGCACCTTGATGGTGAAGGGGAACTTGGCGTCTGAGTTTTTGACAAGGTTCTGGCCGACGCGGTTGATGTACTCGACGACGACCGGGTCCGTGACAAGGTGCGAGGACTTTTCGACTTCCATGGAATACTGCTTGCCGGTGCCGACTTCCCAGTTGGGCGAGTACCAGTTGCCCATGCCACGACCGCCAATGTTGCGAGTTCCGACGGCGTTGACGTCCTCTTCACTGCCCTTCTTGATGTTGGGGTCGAGGGCTTCGCCGGGGTTCGGCATGACGTCTGGCTTGTCGGTGGCTGCAGTGTCGGTTTTTTTGGACTTGCCCGATTTATCGGTGGAGGGTTTGTCGGTGCTGGTGGGCTTGATGGGGTCGCTGCCGATGGTCGGGGTGGTGCTGTCAGCAGGAGCAGCCGAGGGGGTCTGCGAAGCGGTGGTGTCGGAGGGGGGCTGGCTGGAAGCGGGCGCGGGACTTGTCTGCGTCGCGGGGGTGGTGGACTGCTGCGAGAAGGCAGCCGTAACCGGGACCGAAAGAAGGGCGACGAGAGCAAGTAGGCGCATGACGGGGCTCCACGGAGCCGCCTTTGACGGGGCTCTGCTTAATCATTAGACGCTTATTTTTGAAGTTTGTGTACAGGGGCAGCAGTGCAGGTTTCGGCGAGAAGCAGATCCCCTGCGGGGATGACAACGGATGGGTCACCAGGTGTTGTAGGAGGTGCCGTCGGAGGCGAGGTTCTGGGCGCCGGAGTGAACGTCGTCGATGCCGCCCTGGGTTTCGTTGATGTCGGTGAGGGTGTCGGACTGGCCGGTGATCCAGGTATCGCTGTGGCCTGTGATGGGGTCGACAGGGACGGTCTTGAGGTAGCCGGCCTGCACGAGGTCGTCGAGGCCCTGCGGCGCCTTTTCCTTGTCGACAGTGTAGCTGTCGATGGCCGTGCGCATGGTGTGGAGATCCTCTTTGAGAACGGCTTCCTTGGCTCGCTGGACGGCGCGGGTGTAGTTAGGGATCGCGATGACGACGAGGATGCCGATGATTGCCATAACGATGATCAGCTCAATGAGCGTGAAACCCTGCTCAGAAGCTGTTTTTTTGTCGCGGCGGATTGGGAGAGTGGCTACCATGTGTTGTACTTCGTTCCGTCGAGGCCTGTGCCGTCGCTCTTAGAGTAGACGTCGAAAACGTCCTGGCCGCCAAAGCTGGTGGAATCGGCGTCATCCTGGTTGGAACGAAGGCCCCAGTCGGTGGACTTGGTCATGGGGTCTGTGGGGATGGCGCGGAGGAAGCGCATCTTCTTGGTTTGAATTTCTACGCCGTCGACCAGGGTCTGCAGATCGGGCGGGTAGTTGTTCGAGTCGGCCTTGGTCTGGATGAGGCCTTTGTCGGCTACGTCCTTGTACTTGTCGATGGCGTCGCGCATTTCCCAGAGGTCGCGGCGGAGTTCGCGCTCCTTGGTGCGCTTGACCTGGAAGCGGGCGACCGGAACAGCGGCGCCGGCAAGGATGCCGAGAATGGTGACGACGATGATCAACTCCACAAGCGTGACGCCGGTCTCGGAAGACCAGAGTCTGTTCTGAGTATCTTTGGCAGGGCCCAGGGAAGGCCCCGGGCTAAAGCCTCTTCTTTTCGCTTCTTTGATGTCCGGGCTAAAGCCCGGACCTAATCCGAAAAGCACGCGGCATGAACGCCCTCGGCATGCCGACGGCTGATTTGTACCTCGAGGATTTCTGCTGAGGATCGCCATGGTTGCCGTTCCTGCCTATTTGACGTGGATGACGGCCTGCGTGCCGATGGTGGGCAGGCTGTTCTGCTTGCTGTCCTTGGCGCCAATTTTGACGAGAGCCAGTGTGCTGTCGCCGGAGGACAGGGCCTTGAAGGTGAGGGTGCAGATAGAGCCCTGTCCGTTGACGCCAGCGGTGTTAGGGGGGCGCGAGGCGGAGATGGTGACGAGTCCGTTGCCTTCATCACGATGGACAAGCGCGACGGCCTGACCGTCCTGGCTGAGGAGCGCGCCAGAGTCTACGTCGACCAGTGCAAGCACCTTGGGGTCGAACTGGAGCTGCATCGGGACGCTGAAAAGATCGTTGGCGTTGCCGGCCATGATAGCGACCTGGAAGGTGGAACCGACGGCCTGGTTGACGACGCCGGGCATTACGGTGAGCGAGACCGGCGGATTATTGCCGGCGGGTACGTTGGACGTAGCGGGCTGGCCCTGTGTGGGTGGGGCGATGGGCTTCCCTTGAGCGGCGAGCTGCCCAATCATGGCGGACGCGGCGTTCGCAGCGGTGGTGGGTTGGGCCGCAATGGGCGGACCGGTGACGCCGGCTGCGGCGGCCTTTTCGGCGGCTATCTGCTTCGAGCGATCCGATCGGATAAGTTCCACGGAACCACCGGCGCCGGTGAAGATGGGCCGGGTGTTTTCGGCGGTGAGGATGGACTCGCGCACGATGTGGGGGATGAGCAGGAAGACGATTTCATCGGACTGCTGGACCTTGTCCTGCGAGGAGAAGAAGTACTTGATGAAGGGAATTTCGCCGAGGCCGGGGGTGCCGCTGACGCTCTTGGTGTCCTGCTGCTGAAGCAGGCCGGCAAGAACGGAGGGTTCGCCGTCCTTAAGCTGGATGACCTGTTCGACGACGCGCTGCGAGATGATCGGCTCGGTGACGCCGGAGATCGTCTGTGAACCATTCTGCGCGGAGACTTCGATCTTCATCTTGAGCGAAACTTCGCGGTCGTAGTGGACCGTGGGGGTCATGGAAATGTTGACGCCGACGTCGAGGTAGGTGAACTGGGTCTGCACGCCAAGCGAGGCGGTGGTGATGGCAGCGCCGGCGGAGTAAGAGCCGGTGGCTACGGGAATCTTGGAACCAATCTTGAGTGTGGCGGCCTGGCCGTCGGTGGCGCGGACGCGGGGGTTCTGCAGGATGCGGGTGTCGGCGTCCGACAGCAACGCATTGACCTGGCCGCCGGTGAGGGACACGGCGAAGTTGGTGGCATTGAGATTGCCGAGGGTGTTGAGGGTGATGCTGGAGGTGCTGGTGGTGGTCGTCGTCGCGGTGGTGGAAGAGCTGGTGGTGTTGGCGTTGCTGTACTGCGGAGTCAGCCCGAAGCTCGTGGGAAGCGTGATGCCAAGGTTCCGCTCGAGCTGCCGGCTGACTTCGAGTACGGCGACGTCTACGACGACCTCGGGTCGGGTGCGGTCGAGGTCGTTGATGATCTTTTCGGCGAGGATGAGCTCTTCGGGCGTGGCGCGCATGACGATGGCGTTCTGGCTGGCGATGAGGAACATCTTCGTGGTGGGGTCGAAGAGATTTCGGAGCGCGACGAGGATTTCGTTGGCGTCGTTCTGCTGCGAGACGTTGGTGAGATAGAAGGTTTCTACGGCAAGGTCGTCGAGTTCGGTGCGCTTGGTACGGTTGTTCTGGGCGACGAAGATGGTGTTGGAGGTGACGGGCTTCCAGAAGGTGCCGGAGAGTGTGCCGACGATGCGGAAGGCGTCGCCGAGGGAGACGCTGGTGAGATCGACCGGGATGCGTTTGGAGGTGTAGTCGGGGTCGAAGATAACGTTGAGGCCGGCGGCCTTGCCGATGGCCTGGTAGATGACCTTGGTGTCTTCGACCATGTGGAGGGTGATGGGGTCGTCGTTGACGGGCTGGAGCTCGACGGGGCCGTTCATGGACTCGATGTCCTTGAGGACCTGCTTCTGGCGCTGGGTCTGTTCGCCGAAGCCGGGCGAGACGACGTTGACTACCGGCTTGCCATCGGGGCCGATGACGGGCGGAGCTGCGGCGCCATGCTTTTCGGTGATCGAGAGCTCCTGCGCGGCGGCCTGGTTGCCGGGATCAATCTGGAGGGCGCGGGCGAACTCATTGAGGGCGCCGTCGGAGTCGCCGGAGTTGCGCAGGACGCGGCCACGGTCGACATGCTGGCTGGCGGCTTGAAAGCGGAGGCGCTCGTAGTGCTCGCGGTAGCGGAGGTCCTTCGGTTTCTTGAGGTGGGCCTGGCGGTAGGCTTCGAAGGCAGCGTCGAAGTCCTCGCGGGACTCGGCGGTGCGTCCGCGCTTATCCCATGTGGAAGCCGACTGGCCGTGGGCTGTGGCGGGGGCAAAGCCGGCGACGCCGCAGGCGAGCAGTGGCGCTACACCGAGGCGAACGACGTACTTATTGAGAAAGGAAGCTTTGATTGAGGGACCGATCCTGCTTGACTGCATGCGTGCGACCTGCTCCAGGTGGCCACGGACGCTGGGCTCGGAGAGGTGAGGAGCAGGTGGAGAAGCCCGGGAAACAAGCTTCGCCGCGCGGTCCTCTGCAGTCTCGAGCGGATGGTCGGGCTGGTTGGATTCTATCATTCGTGTCACCGGTGGCTCCATGAAGGGCGTAGCTTCCGAGGTGCTGTCCGCGGGAGGCTAAGACACCTCCTCACGGCAACTTCGGGGTTGGGTTGCGACTGCCTGCAAGGTCTTGGACGCGCGAGGAGGCAAGGCGTTTCGGTTCTGCTAGCATCGGGTTTGGGGCTGGCGCATCGTATCGTTGAGCGATTGGGGGCGGTTTCGGCCCGCTTAGCGGAAGCCCGGGGCTAAAGCCCTTGAGTTTTGTGAGCTTGTTCGTGGGGCTGAAGCCCCACGCTAATCCGGAAAACAAGAGCAGAAGCCAAAGCCGAAAAGTAAAGGCAGAAGCAAACGCAGATTCCTTCGGGAATGACGACAACGAGAGCAACGAATTATGGCACGATCACTTTCCAATCCGACGACAGCGACTGTGACGGCGAAGGCCCCGGTGAAGCAGAAGGACCGCGACCCCGTGGCGGCGGGGATGCGCGATGCGGCGTTCAACCGGTCGGCGAGTTTTAACTATTTTTTAAGTGACCGGGTGGAAGCGGGTGTGGCGTTACGCGGGACCGAGGTGAAGTCGATCCGCGAAGGCAAGGCTAACCTGAAGGACGCCTACGGGCTGCTGAAAGATGGCGAGTGTTTTCTGCTGAATGCCCATATTGGGCCGTTTTCGCATGGGAACACGATGAACCATGAGGCGCTGCGAACCCGGAAGCTGCTGCTGCATAAGAAAGAGATTGAGAAACTGGAAGCGGCGACCAAGCAGAAGGGATACACGCTGATCCCAGTGAAGCTTTACTTTAAGAATGGGCGCGTAAAGTGTGAGCTGGCGCTGGCTAAGGGTAAGCAGGACTGGGACAAGCGCGCGACCGAGCGGGCTCGTGAGGGCGATAAGGAAGCTAAGGCGGCTGTGGCGCGTAGCCAGCGGCGGTAGAGTTTCCCTGCTTTGCATTGCTTGTCGTCTAATCTGAAGGCTGATGCCTGCCGATGCCAACTATCCCGCGATGAAGCTGCTGCAGTTGGCTGTGGGCGATCTGCAGGCGGGGCGGATTGCTGAGGCGAAAGCGGGGTTCGAGAAGGTGCTCGCGCATGAGCCGACGAATGGGCTGGCGCTGCATCAGTTGGGTTTGATTGCTTATAAGGGTGGGGACGGTGCTGCGGCGAGGGGCTTGCTGGAGCGGGCGGTGGCCGCTGAGCCCAAGAACCTTACGGTGCTGACTTCTTACGGGGTGATGCTGCATGAGATGAGCCAGCCGCGTGAGGCGTTGGAGGTTTTTCTGCGGGCGCTGGCGGTGGATTCGGCGCAGCCAGAGGTGTGGAATGCAGCGGGGATCTGCTTCCAGGAGACGGCACAGCCCGTGAAGGCGATGGAGTTTTACCTGCGGGCGCTGACGCTGCAACCGGAGTATCCCGAAGCGCTGAACAACATGGGTGTCGTGCTGACGCAGGAAGGCGACAACGATGCGGCGATTGAGCATTTTCGGCATGCGCTGGCGTTGCAGCCGGGGTATCCGGACTGCTACAGCAATCTGGGCGTGGCGCTGCGGAACAGGTTTGAGTATGCGAAGGCGATTGCGGCGTTTCGCGAGGGTTTCCGGCTGAGGCCCGACAGGGCTGACCTGGCTGGAGCACTGGGCGAGGCGCTTAGTTTGATTTATGACGACGAGGCGGAGTCTATGCTGCGGCGTGGGGTGGAGCTGCAACCGGGCGATCCGGAGAAGCATTGGAACCTTGCGCTGGAGTTGTTGAAGCGGGGGGACTATACCGCTGGCTGGCAAGAGTATGAGTGGCGGTGGAAGCGGACGCGGGACCAGACGCCGTTGCCTGTCTTTACGCAGCCTTACTGGAGGAATGAAGCAGGGCAAGAGATTGCGGGGCAGACGATTCTGCTGCATGCGGAGCAGGGGTTTGGGGACACGCTGCAGCTTCTGCGGTATGTGCCGATGGTGTTGGCCTTGGGTGCGCAGGTAGTACTTGAGGTACAGCCGGAGTTGAAGCGGCTGGTGGAGGAGTATGCGCGGCAGAAGGAAGGCGTGACGGTGATTGCGACGGGTGAGGCGCGGCCTGCGTTTGATTGGCATACCCCATTGATGAGCCTGCCGCCGGCGTTCGGCACGACGCTGGAGACGATTCCTGCCCCGGAGCGGTTGTTGCTTGCTATGACGGAAGCACGGCGTGGCGGCGATATGCTGCGGGTTGGGATTGCGTGGGCGGGCAATCGGGCGCATGCGCGGGATCGCGAAAGGACTGTGCCGTGGGAGGCTCTGCTGCCGCTATTCGATGTGCCGGGATGCGAGTGGGTGAGCCTGCAGGTGGGTGGGGTCGGTGCGGCGAAGGCGTGGATGGAGCGGCCTGTACTGCTGGACTTTTTGGATACGGCGAAGATCATCGATACGCTCGACGTTGTGCTATGCGTGGATAGCGCTTTGGCACACCTGGCGGCGTCGCAAGGGGCGCGGACGTGGATTCTGCTGCCCTATGTGGCGGATTGGCGGTGGATGCGGCCTGGGCACGCGATAAGCCCGTGGTACCCGCAGGCGAGGCTGTTTCGGCAGAAGAATCTACCGGCTGGTGAGGCGCAACGTGAGTTGTGGAAACCGGTGATCGAGGATGTGGGGAACGCCTTAATTGCGTTGCATGGAGCTTGTAAAACATGCTGAGATGAACTGCGCGCCATCGAGGCGTTATGCTGTTCTTGATGACAAAGACTCTTTTATTCCAGGACCCTGCGTCCTTTACGACACCTCTTCTTGCTGTCTTTGCGGTGGATATTGCCACGGGTAAAGATGAGGCGCCCTCACCTGCCCTGCTTTCTACCTCCGACACGTTGGCCAATGCTGCTGCGCCGTGGCTGGTTTCGGGCGAGTTTAAAGCTGCGCTGGGTGAGACCTTGCTGCTGCACTCGCCGGCGAATGCCAAAGCCGAACGGCTGCTGGTGATAGGGCTAGGCAAAGCAAAGACATTCTCTGTACATGATGTGCGCAAGGGCGCGGGGGTTGCTGTACGGTTCGCGAAGCCGCGCGGGATCTTCGAGCTGGCGATTGCGTTTCCGGAAGACAAGGCCCTGGCTGATGAGCATCTGGAGACACTTCCCTGCGATCGGACAGCGCGCTCATTGGCGGAAGGGGCGTTGGTGGCGGACTTCGACATCGATATTTATCGCAGCGACCGCAAGGACCAGGCCATTCGAGCGGTGCATGTGATTGCTCATGAAGACGACAAAAAGACGCAGCGGGAGATCCAGCAAGGCTTCGACGAAGGGGTTGTCCTGGGGGACGCGCAGAACTTTGCGAGATCGCTGGTGAATGAGCCGGGCAATGTGCTGACGCCGACGGAGCTGGGCAAGCGCACAAAGGCGATGTGCGAGAGCTTTGGAATCGCATGCGAGGTTCATTCGATTGAGAAGATTCTTGAGCTGAAGATGGGTGCGCTTGCAGCGGTGACACAGGGCTCGTCTGAGCCACCCGCGCTCATTGTGATGCACTATGAGCCGGCAGTTGCGCCGCCTGAAGGTTCCCCTGTGCTGGCGCTGGTGGGTAAAGGCATTACGTTCGACACGGGAGGGATTTCGATTAAACCCGCGGACAACATGGACAAGATGAAGTACGACATGGCCGGGGCGGCGGCGATGATTGGGGCGATGCAAGCGATTGCACAGCTCAAGCCGAATGTGCGGGTGATGAGCATTGTTTGCTCGTGCGAAAACATGCCAGATGGGAAGGCGTTCAAGCCTGGCGACGTGATCACGGCGATGTCCGGCAAGACGATTGAGATCATGAATACGGACGCCGAGGGCCGGCTGGTGCTAGCCGATGGGTTGCACTATGCGAAGACGCTCGGAGCGACTCACCTGATCAATGCGGCGACGCTTACGGGGGCTATCGGCGTAGCGCTGGGGCTGTTGAATGCGGGGTTGTTTTCAAATGACGATGAGACGACGCAGAATTTTCTCGACGGCTATGCGGTCGCGGGCGAGAAGTTCTGGCGGATGCCGTGTACCGATGACTATCGCGAACAGATCAAGTCGCAGATCGCGGACATTATGAATACGGGCGGGTCGCGTTACGGCGGGGCGATTACGGCTGCGATGTTTCTGAAAGAGTTTGCGGAGGAGACGCCGTGGATTCACCTGGATATTGCAGGGACGGCGTGGGGTGGATGACAACAAGCCGTGGCAGTCGCGGGGGCCTTCGGGGGTTGGGGTGCGGAGTATTACGGAGTGGGTACGGAGTTACGCCAAGTGATCGTTCGCCTCAGGGGCTGAGACTTCGCCAAGAGTGTGAAGAACAGACAACGACAAAACAATCACAGATTCCCTTCGGGAATGACAACAAAAGGAGCTAGGCGGTGAAGGGGCCGAAGCGGGCTTTGATGTTGCCGGCTTCGCGGGTGTCGTCAAGGACGATGACTTCGTATTGCGAGCCGCCGGGGTGGACGCGGATGACGATGTGGCCCTGCTTACTGAGCATGCGGTCCGAGAGGCGTGCGTCGGCTAATTCGGCGGCGTCAGTGAGGCAGGTGGCTAAGACGTCGCGCGGGCCGGGGTATAAAAGCGGGCTGTAAAGTTTGTCTAGTGTGGAGAGCGCGGGGTGTGAAGCGTGCCAGGACTGCAGGATGTAGATGCGGGAACGCATGGCGCGGACGAACTCTACGCCGGTGGCGTCGTAGTAGCCGTGGTGGTCGAGGGCGGCGACGGTGACGGGACCGGCGGCGCGAGCTACCGGGGTTTCTACATCGAGCCAAGGAGCGGTGCCGAAGAGGGTGTCCGAGGTGAGGTCGCCGCCGATGTAGTAGCTGAAGGGGCCATAGGACATTTTGATCGCGCAGGAGCAGGCGTTCTCGGGAGGGTACTGCGCGGGCTGGAGCGTGTTGAGGGGTGGGAAGAGGTGCTTCGTTCCGTCGCCGTGGCCGGTCCAGACTTCGCCGTTGGCGGCGAGGTTGCGGATGATGAAGTCCGGTGTGGGATTGTGCTGTTGAATTATTTGGGTTGTTGAACCGACTGCGAGGCGTTGGACTGTTGTGGCGTGGCGATCAACGGCGCGGACGAAGCGGATGTAGTTTTGGGTGGCATCGTAGGTCGTGGGTGCTGGGTAGTCGTAGGTGGGATAGCCGCGGTCGATGAGGGTGCGGATAGGAAGGAGTTCGGCTACGTCGGTTACGCCGGTGAGGCGATAGTCGCCGTGGGTGGAGGTGGGTGAGTCTGGCGTGAGGTCGCCCATGTGGTCGCCGTGAAAGTGAGTGAGGAGGAAGTAGTCAAGCTGCTGCCTGGGTGTTGTGCGGAGATGATGCAGGGCGTAGCGGGCGATCCATTCGCCGGGGCGGCGCGACGCATCAGGTCGGGCTGCGGCGAGGGGCTCGATTGGGCCTTTGACGGCGCCGGCATCGACCACGAGCGAGGTGCCGTCGGGGGCGATGGTGAGGACGGAGTTGCCGCGGCCTGTAGAGATGTGGTGAATGTCGAGGAAGCCGGGCTGCCAGGGGTCGAAGGGAGTGTTGGCTTCCAGGGCGCGCAGCTGAGGTGATGCGGCGAGGAAGACCGCAGCAGAGCCGGTGCTGATGAACTGGCGGCGGGTGAGGCGTTGGGACATCGTTCTATTGTGGCTTATTACTTGGCCTTGTCGATGGGGCCGGGCTTGAAGTTGGTGACCAGCGGGCGCCCGGAGCCGTCGTAGGGGCCGACGACGATGAGGCAATAGTCACGGATTTTGGAGAGAGTCTTGTGTGTGATGTCGACGCTGCGCGAGCTATTGGAGATGTCGTTATTTTCGGCGGCTGTGACGTAGACGCCGGCGCCGTGATAAATACCCGTCATGACGTCATGCGGGACAGTGAAGGCGAAATGGTAGACGTTTCCCTGTTGGGCATCGCGTGCGGCTGCGCCGCCGCCGCCGAGGTTGCGGAAGTCGGGCGGGGGCAAACCGCCGGGCTCGGAGGTATAGGAGCGGCCGAGGCGCATCTGGAGATCGGCGTAGACGGCTCGGGCGTAGGAGACGGACTGGATGGTGAGGGTATAGTGGACGACGTCGCCGGGCTTGACGGGACGGCATTTGCCGTCGGGCTGGGCCTGGACGGCTTCGGATGTTGTTGCCTGGCCGAAGCCTGGAGGAGGTGCGGGGCCGTTGGTCACGGTGTACTGCGCGTGCGCCAGAGGGATCGCGACAAGGGTGCAGGCCACCAACATACTGCGCGACAGATGATGGCGCGAACGGCGGTTCATGGGGCTCCCCTCGAAGGCTGCTTACCCCTGTATTTCTAATGGATGCGAGGGGACGTTGCCAGTGGCAGGTTGGGTAACCCTGGGGTTAGGGCGGTTTGGCGAACTGCAGGTCTCTCCACTGCGCTGCGCTCCGGTCGAGATGACAAAATTTGGGTGACATGGCTCGGATGGGAGAGCGGTCGTTTGCTACCGCAAACGATACCCCACCCTTTCGGAAAAGCCCGAAAGGATGGGCCACCCCGGTATTAGGGTGGCACTCGTTGCGTGCTACATGGCTGCGGGGACGGTGATGCCAAGCCAACTGAGGACGCGGATGAGTTCGCGGCGGGCTACGGCAGCGGTGGCCAACAGGAGAGTTTTGCGGGCTTCGTCGGTTTCGGTGAGGATGTGGTGGCGGTGGTAGAAGTTGTTAAACTGCTGCGCAAGCGCGAAGGCGTAGCGGGTGAGCATGGCGGGTTCAGCGGCGGCTATGGCTTGCTCGAGGACCATGGAGAGTCGCGAGGCAGTGAGCCAGACTTCCCAAACGCTGGTTCCCTCTTCGCCCTGGAGCATAGCAGTAAGCTTGTCATGATCGATCCCACGTAAGACGTTTTCTAGCCCAGAGAGCCTCATCCCTACTTGCGCCGACGTAAAGCCGGCCTTGCGGAAGATGTTGGCGGCGCGGACGGCGGCGTACTGGACGTAGGGGCCAGTTTCGCCGTCGAAGGCGAGGGCGTCTTTGTAATCGAAGGCGATGACGGTGTTGCGGGTGAAGCGGAGGATGAAGAAGCGAAGCGCACCAACGCCGATGGCATTGGCGATGTTAGCGCGCTCGGAATCGGGGAGTTCGGGATGGCGGGCGTCGACTTCTGCTTTGGCGGCGTTGATCATGCGATCGATCAGGTCGTCGGCTTTGACACCGAAGCCCTTGCGGCCGCTGACTTCGATAAAGTTGCGGGTCCTGTCTTCGTCGGTGATGGTATAGCCGAGTTCCTCCGCGGTGCGCGCGGTGAGACCGACGAAGGCGTAGTTGAGGTGCGTGTAGCGGTCGCTGGCGGCGGTGTAGCCAAGGACGCGGAGAGCTTCCTTGACCTGGGCCTGGGGGTCGTCCTGACGGGAGTCGATGACGTTGTAGATGGCGTCGGCGTGGCCGAAGCTGGGGTGTGGTTCTTCGCCTTCGGTCGTGGAGATCCAGCAGGTGTGCGTGGGGTAGTCGTAGAACTTTGCGTAGCCGAAGTCTTTGCCGAGCAGGCCGAACTTCCAGAGGTGGTAGGCGATGTCTTTGCCAACGTAGGTGACGGTGCCGTTGGAGCGGACGAGGATTTTCGCGTCTTCGTCGGGGCCCTCACCGAGTTCGGCGGCTCCCGCTCTGCGCATAACCCAAGCGCCCTTGTTCTTGCCTTCGGTTTCGAGGTAGAGCACGCCCTTGTCGATCATGAGCTGGCGGGCAGTTTCCCAGAAGTGGAGATGAAGGATTTCGCTTTCGCGTGGGAGGAAGTCGTACTCGATGCCGAGGCGCTGCATGGTTTCGAGGTGACGGCGGAGGACGCCAGTGGAGATGAGCTCGGCGATGGCGGAGGTGTCGTTGTTCCCTGCTTCGAGCTGGTGGAGCGTGTCGAGACGGAGCTGCTTGCGGGCGACGGTTTGCGTGGGGTCAGCTTCATACCACTGCGAGACGCGGGCGTAGAGGTCCCAGCAGACGTAGTCGAGGCGCTGGTTGGTTTCGAACAGTTCGAGGAGCCACTCGCGGACGCGGTCGAGGTTCATGCTTTCTAGCGTGGTGATGGCGACGACGATGTCGGCGACCTGGACGCCGGTGTTATCGATGTAGTTCTGGACGCCGGTGTCGTAGCCGGGCTTATACGCGTCTGGACGCAACATGCGGGCGAAGCTGTCGCCGAGGATGGCGTTGCGCAGGTGCCCGACGTGCGCAGCCTTGTTGGGGTTGATGCTAGTGTGCTCGACTAAGCGGAATCCACTACCGCCTATAGACGCGTGCTCATCGGCAGCGATGCGCTGCACGGTGGCGGCTCGATCGAGCTTGAGGTTGAGGTAGCCGGCGCCGGCGACTTCGACCGACGCGATGCCGGGGAGTGCGGCTAGGAGCGGCTGGAGCTCCATCGCGATGGCGCGTGGGGCTTTCTTGAGGCGCTTGGCGAGCTCGAAGGCTACGGGCAGGGCCATTTCGCCGAACTCGATTTTGGGCGGGAGCTCGACAGCGAGGTTCGGGAGCTCAATCGAGTAACGGTCGGCGAGAAGCTGGGCGATTTGTTGCTGGATGCTTTGTTGCAGCGTGCGATACATAAATCAACTCTAGCGACGAATCGCGTTTTCTATTTCGGTCCTGTGTTACGGCAGTTCCACAGGAAGTGTGTCGATCTCTTCGAGCAATGACCTGCGGCGAGCGAGATGCAGACGATGGACCAAGAACATTCCACCACCAACGGCGGTGATTGCGGCAATGAGCCAGAGGTGAACGAGAAGGCCATAGAGGCCGCTGTCGCCGGCGGTCGCACCGTGACGCATCATGGCGTCCTTGCAGGCTAGTTCGAAAGGGCCGATGCCGCCAGGTGAGCTTGGAATGAGGAACGAGAGGTTGGCTTCCGCCGTGGCCTGCCAGGGGCCGACCGCGTCGCTGGCGAGGCCGATAGCTTTGGCGATCGAGACGTACATCATGCACTCGCAAACCCAGGCTGCGAAGCTGTAAACGACCAGCATGAGCGTGCCGCCGACGCCGATTTGGCGGATGCAGTCGAGGGCAAGCATCAGCCAATGCTCGATCTTCTGGACCTTGGCGTTGTGGGTTTTCGCGAAAAGCTTGCGGAGAGGCGCCTCCAGCGTGCGGGCGCCGAAGACCATGACGGAGAGGCCGATTGTGGAGATGGCCAGGCCGACTTCGGCGACGGTGCGAATGTGGGCCGAAACCGCACCGCCGAAGTGCATGGTTCCGACAAACAGAACGGCCAGCGAGAAGACGTCGAGGAGCTTTTCGAGAATGACCGTGCTGAGGACCATCGACGGTGTGGCGTTCATCTCGCTTGCGTACGAGAAGATGCGCATAACATCGCCGATGCGCAGTGGAAGCACGTTGTTAGCGGCCAACGAGGTCATGAAGACACGGGCGCAGACGCTGAACTTGGCTCCTACATTGCGGAGCATGGCCCATGCCCGGTAGCAGCGAATCGTATAGCCTGCGACGCAGAAGACGAGTACGCCGGCAAGCCACATTGGCGAGACGAGATGGAGCCCGTGGAAGGCTGCGGGGTCAAAACCGCGTTTTCCATTGGGTCCGACCCGTATGTAGGTCCACCAGATGAAGAAGGCGCTGACCAGCAAACCGGGTAACATCTTAAGAAGGTTCAGCCGGCGCTCACGCGTCACAGGTACACTCCATCAGAGCGCGCTGTTGCGGCCCCTTACACTCAAGACTGCTCAAACGGGTGGATATCGTCCTCATAATCACTGCCTTGATTGTATCGTTTGATACTGTCGTATCGTCGGGCAGTCGGACATTAGCGCGACCACAAGCCTAAAGCAGGAGAACGGTTGACTTCGTACCCCCAAGAAAGCCGTGCCGCTAAACCCGCTGCTCCACTCCATACTTGGAACAGGAAAACATGGGCGTCGCTGCTTTTGGTCCTGACGGGCTGCACGCTTTTGGTGCATGGCTACCACCCGTTTGCGGAAGATGGCGGCCTGTATGCGACGGGCATTCAGTACACGCTCGATCCAGCGCTATTTCCGCATTACACGGAGTTTGTGACGGAGCACCTGCGCTTCTCGGTGTTTGCGCCGGGCGTGGCAACGCTGGTCCACGTTACTCACCTTTCGTTGGGTTGGATGTTGTTGCTGCTCAACCTGTTCAGCATCTGGTTGACGCTGTTTGCCGGGCGGCAGGTATTGCGGCGGGTTCTTCCGGCAGGCTATGAGCGAGCACAGCTAGCGGGCGTGGCTTTGCTTGCCGCCTGGTGGACGCTGCCGGTTGCGGGGACGTCATTGATATTGATGGACCCGTATGTGACGGCACGAAGTTTTTCGACGCCACTGTCACTGTTGGCGATCGCGTTTGCGTTAGATGATTGGGATTGGCCGTGGATGCGATCGCGTTCGATGCTGTTTTGTGTGCTGTGCCTTTTAGCCGCGGCTGAGTTGCACCCGCTGATGGCAGCGTACGGGTTTGGCTTTGTGGTTACGCTGCGTGTCTCGCGGACGCAACGGATGTGGATGATGAGGGTCGGCGCGTGGCTTGCGCTTGCGGTGTCAGCGGTTGGGTTAGGTGCGATGTTGCAGACGTTTGCCCCGCCGGAGTCTGCTGCACTGCGGCTGGCGGAGGCGACGCGTTACTACTGGTTCCTTTCGCAGTGGCAGTGGTATGAGTGGTTCGGGTTGGTAGGTCCACTGTTGGTGTTGGTGGGGGCGACGGCCGCTTTGCGGCAACGTGCTGTATCGGCCACCGTGACTGCGCTGTGCCATGCGTGCGTCGTAGTATGCGTGATCGCAGTGCTGAATGCGGTGCTGTTTGCGCATGCCTCGGCCACGGAACATTTCGTTGCGAGGTTCCAGGTGCTGCGGGTTTATCTGCTCGTCTATGTGTTGATGTCGTTGCTGCTGGGGGCTGCAATCTACCAGTTTTGCGAGGATGCGCGATGGCGTGGGCGCTCGAAATATATGGATAGCGTGTTGGGATTAATTCCGGTGTTAGTCATTACCGTGTCAGCCTGCGTGATGGGCTATGCGCAGCGGCAGAGTTTCCCTATGTCTCCTCATGTTGAGCTTCCCGTCAGGTCTGCGGGGAGCGCCAACCCCTGGGTGCAGGCGTTTCTTTGGGCGAGAGAAAATACGCCGCGCGATGCCCTGTTTGCGCTCGATGCGAAGTATGTAAATACCGAGGGTGAGGACGCTCAGAACTTTCGGGCGATCGCGATGCGCAGCGCGCTGCCTGATTACTCCAAGGATGGTGGCGAGGCGTCCATCACACCTCCTTTGGCGGAGGAGTGGCAGCAAGGGGCAACGGCGCAGGACGGGTTGAGCGAGCTGACGGATGCTGTGCGCGATCAGAGAGTGCAGCCCTTTGAAGTGACCTGGATGGTGCTGCACTCGCAGGCGACGACGGAGCATCCGTGTCCGTATGACAATGGCACGGTGAAGGTGTGTGAGCTGACGCGCTGAACGCCGCGGCTAGTTGCTTGCCGCGGCGGGAGGGGTAATGGACGAAGATTCGGCAGGAACCTGCTTGAGCACGATGCTCTCCTGATCCTTGGCTTCGAACTGCGAGTAGAAGCTCCGCAGGCCAGCATATCCAGTCGGTAGAATCAGGATGTCATTGTAGGCAAGCATGCGGCGACTCGTGACATTGGTGGGCGCAGGTGTGACGCCCATCGTGTACATGGCGCTACCTTTGATGTCAAACTTCGAAGATGCGGGAGCGGCCTCGAGCGTCATGTTCTTCGGCAGGTTGATGCGCATGGCATCCTGGACGACTTCGGGATAGTGGAAGTAGACGGCGAGCTCGCGCTTTTCATGCGGGAAGGCCGCTCTTGATTGCGCCAGGAAGACATCGACGGGAACGAGCAGGCGCTTGCCTGTGGGCGTGCCTAGAGTTCCCTTGACCTTGTAATCCACCGAGAGAGGCTTTTCGTAATCGTCAATGTCCTTAATGGTCTCGACCGAGACTTCAAGAGACTTGGGGAGTCGGTCTTCCAGATAGGTGCGCAAGGCGTGGCGAAGGCTTTCTGGGTCGCCGCGGAGGGCGCGCTGCCGCCAGGCGATCGCGGGATCACCGGTGAAGCTGAGGTTGATTGTGCCGGTAATTCCGCCCTGTTCATCCATGTAGAGATTCGCCGCACGGCCCGTTTTGTTTGCGATGTAAGTGGTGCCCGGCGTCTGGGCAAAGCTGGTGCCGTTCTCGCCCTGTCGCAGGCCCATCACGTCGGTATTCTCCCACTCCAGATGGCCGTAGGGGCAGTAGCGGCCACCGGGATCGAAGAATGTTTCTTTGCCGTCGACCGTGACGATGGCAAGGGTATTGTCCAGTTGGCTGAAGTTCATCCAGCCCGATGCGAAGAGGCGTTCGGAACGGTCCGAGACGATCATCAGGTAGGCTTTCATTCCCGCGGCACGCGCCATGCCGACGAAGAGCTCCGCCATCTCGCGGGCCGCTGCCGCGCTTGTGCGTTAGGACGTCGAATGCATTGTTCACCTTGCCGAGACCAGCAGCTTTATCTTCCTGTCGCTCATGCTCGCGGGAATAGTCCGTGTTGTCGAGCGTCATGATCGTTGCATAGATCTTGCGAAGCTTCTGATCGTCGGTAGACGCGCCGGCGATGATGGACTGGGTCGCCGTCCGCAGGTCGGAGTTGGGTCCGATGAAGCTATCCGCATGCTTGGACCAGGTCTTACCTTTCGACTTCCAGAACTCCTCGCCCGAACGGTAGGGGGTGAAGTTGTAGAGCACGCGGTACGTGAAGCTCGCGATGGGAGGCATATACTCCTCGTGCTGCACGGGAGGAACATCCTTGATGTTGAGCTCATAGATCTGGGACGTTAGCCCATTCGAGCCTTGTCCGGGAAGATCGTGGTGGACGATCTGGACCCCCGGAGGCAGAATGGGGAACCACGAGATGGCGTTGACGACGGCATCGGCGTCGGTATCCAGCATCTCGTGCGTCGTGGGATACCAGGCATAGTGGGCGGCTTTGACATAGAGCTCACCCTGGATGTACCAATCAGGTGCTTCATACACCATGTCGTTGTAGCGCGTGGCGTAGCGATACTCGATGATGCTGCCGACCTCGACATCGGGAAGTGTGAAGACACGCTCTTGAACCTTGTAGTTACCGCCTTTCTCGATAACCTTGAGGTATGGCTTGCCTGTAAAGGGGATGATAGAGCCGTCAGGATGAATAGTACGACCTTCGATATCGCCGAGCGACTTGTCATCCCCTGCATAGTCGCCGTTGCCCATAGAGCTGACGAACGGCAGCTCTACATTGGCGTATTTCTTGCCATCCTCGGTGAGGATCTTGATGCGATCGTAGAACTGCTGTGTATGTAGATCGTCCTTGGTGATCTGCTCCCGGTAGAGCACGACCGCGGGAGCTCCGGGATAGCCGGGGAGAGAGGTCATGGACAGCTCTTCCTTCGTGGGCTTCATGAAGGTGTCGGCGCGCAGGCATGGGGCGACGACGAATGCGGTGAGCGTGAACGCAAAGGCCACGCGAAGGCTTATCATGGTTTTGTTAGTGACGGTTGCTGTCGTTAAGTTCGTCATCTTCGTCTCTCAGTCGCTGAGGGTATAAAACTCTTAGTTGCCGGGAGAAGCTGCGGTCGCAGGGGAAGCGTTTTTGAGAATCACGCTTTCCTGATCCTTGGCTTCGAACTCCGAGCAGAAGGCTCGCAAGGCTTCGTAGTTGGAAGGCGGGACAATGACGGCGCCAAAGATGTAGTCGCGACGCACGATTAAGTTATCCGAGGCGGCCGTTACGTCCATTGAGTAAGCGGCTGTGCCCTTCATTGCAACCTTTGAGGTGGCCGGCGCAGCTTCGATAGTCAGGTCTTTGGGAAGATTAATGCGGACCGCATCCCGCACCATTCGCGGGTAGTGAAAATAGACAGGAGTATCGCGCTTCTTCTCGGGAAAAGCCGCCATCTCTCGTGCAGAAAAAAGGTCGACCGGAGCCATGAAGCGTTTTCCAGCAGGTAGGGCCAGAGAGCCTTTTACCTCGTAGTTCACCAACAGCGGCTCATCGTAGACTTCGAGTCCTTTGATCTCTTTTACCGTAACATCAAGCGACTTCGGCAGCATATCTTCCAGTTCCCTGCGCAGGCTGTGGCGCAGGCTTTCGTCGTCACCCCTCAAAGCCTGCTGCCGCCAATGCAATGCGGGTGCGCCGGTGAATCTGAGGTTGACGGTACCTTGGATTACGCCCCGGCTGTCCATGGTAAGGTTGGCGACACGAACCGTGGCATTATCGGCGTAGCCATCGATTGGCGTGGGAGCAATAACCGGATCTTTGTCGGTGGCACGCAAGCCTTCAACCGAGGAGTTTTGCCAGTTGAGCTGGCCATATGGCTCGTAACGGGAACCTGGTTCGAGGTAGACGTCCTTACCATCGACGCTCACAATCGCGATGAGACCATCAAACTGCTGAAAACTCGCCCAGCCGGAGTTAAACTGCCGCTCAGAACGGTCAGGGACCAGCATCAGATAGGCCTTCATACCGGCCGCACGGGCCATGCCAACGAAGAGCTCCGTAATTTCCCTGGAGCTACCCCGCTTCCTTGTATAGACATCGATAGCGTGGTCGACTTTTCCGAGACCGGCGGCCTTGTCCTCGCGTTGATCGTGCGCCCGATTGAACTCAGTGTTGTCGAGGGTCATGACAGCCGCATAAATTTTGCGCAGCTTCTCGTCCTGAGTGGATGCACCTGCAATGATACTTTCGGTCGCGGCTGTCAGCGCGGCGTCGTGGCCGATGAAAGCATCCGAAGCTTTGAACCAGTCTCTGCCCGCGGATTTCCAGTACTCGGAGATTGAAGCGTAAGGCGTGTAGTTGAACAAGACTCGGTAAGAGATGCTTTGAAGTGGGGGCATCTGTTCTTCTGTAGGGATTGGAGGAACATCATGCACCTTCAGCTCATAGCTGCCGGTCATCCCACTTCCTTTACCACCGGGAGGTGGCACCTCTTTGAGTTCGGTGTCAGGCGGGAGGATTTTGAACCAGGTGATATTGGTGGCGATGCCGCCGGAATTTAGCTGCCGATTGGTGGGATGCCATGCGAAGAAAGCTGACTTGGTGTACAGGGGTCCCTGTAGATACCAATCGGGTGGCTCGTAGTAGTTCTCGTTCCAGCGCGTGGCGTAGCGATACTCAATGATGCTTCCGATTTCGACGTCCGGCAGCGTAAAGAGTTTTTCCTGGACCGTGACGCCGGCCTGCATCGTTGCCGATTGGCCCCATTTCGAAGATCGTCATTTGATCGACCTTCTCCACGGTTTTCAGAAACGGCTTTCCCGTGAATGGAATGATGGCGCCATCAGGAATGGATCGTCCGGCCCGTGATCCCTTCGACAGTTTTCTCATCGCCATCCATGGCGTTGTCGACGAAGCGAGCAAATCCGAGCTGCACGTTTGCGTACTTCTTACCCTCTTTCGGTGAGTATCTTGATGCGCTCATAGTGCGTGACTTCATGGAGATTGTCGTCGGTGATCTCTTCTCGGTAAAGCACAACCGCAGCGGCGCCCGGTTGACCCGGGACAGATGTCATGGCCATTTCCTCCGGCGTAGGCTTCACGAATCCATCCACAGAGGCATGCAACGGCAGTGCAGTTGCAAATAAGGCGAGCAGCAACACTACTCCATGGCAAGCGATTTGTGCTGGCGTCAAACCCTGCTGTATTCTCTTGCAAATCGCCGGTATGCTTCTCTTCATACTGCTCCTCAGGCGTACATCATCTTCAATTTCGTTGATGATTCAGGGCGCTACAACTCGCCTCTATTGGCTCCGCTTTAGTACGGCGCGGCCCTGCTCATCGCCTTCGATGAGCAGGGCCAGCCGTTGCAGCTCAGAATATTTTTCTGGTGGAAGAGATACCTGCCGCAAGGTGTAGCTGCTGGTGTAGTGCAGCTTCGTGCCTTCAACCACAGTGGAGCTTTCGTAGCTGGCAAAGCCCATGTCTACCTTCACGGGATCGGGCAGCTCGTCCACAACGTAACCGGCGGGAATTTCGATGTCGTAATCGTCGCTGGCATGCATCGTCCTGCTTAAGATCGATGGCAACCTTGCGCTTCTTGTGGTCGACCGGCAGGTTTACTGTGCCGAAGACGCGAGGACGCACCATGAGCAGTGGACCGGCCGCAGTGGCGAAATGTTCGGCAGAGATATTAAAGCTGGTCGTAACGTCCTTGTTTAGGGCTTCGACATCCTGCGCTTTCAAGTCGGTGAGCGAGACCGAAGCGAAGTCCTGAGCGGCGACGCGGTCCATATATTGTTGTTGTTTCTTCTCATCTTCGTGCGTAAACAGGTTGCGGCGGCCTTCGGCCAAATCGCCGAAGCGTTTTTCAACCACTGTGCCTTTGAGAGTTCCGTTGGCGTCGAGCTGGAACGTTGCCGAGCGGCGGACGGTGTTGAGGTCGGGGCTCATAATCGGCAGCTGGATGGCCTGACTGTTGGAGCCTTCGATGAGAACACCGTAGCTTCCCTGCAAATTGTTTTCAAGCTGTCCAAAGGGCGTCAGGTCCCAGGTGGGGTCGAAGATCAGATAGCGTTTGCCAGTCTTCGCTGTGACGACGCTGCGGAGCTTGGACGACTCGTAGCCGTCGGGAATCTCAATGGCGCCGATCATATGATTGCCCATGATGGAAGGTGCATCGGGGTCGACAACGCCGCGCTCGGTATCCACCATCATCAGCGCGCTGTGGATGCCGATGCTGGAAAGCATCGCGGAAAGCAGCGTGGCCTTGTCTTTGCAGTCGCCGTAGCGGCCGCGGAAGATGTCTGCCGCCGGATGCGGTTGGTAGCCGCCCACGCCCATCTCGATGACGAAATATCGAATTTGTTTCTGCACGAACTCGCCGATAGCTTCGGCCTTCTCGTAGAAGTCCGTCTTACCCTGGGTAAGCTCAGCGGCTTTGGCTGCGATGTCCGGCGTGGCCACGATGCGCTCATGGGAGAGCGCTGTGTACCACTCGCCGATTCCCTGCCAGGTGCCGTCCTGCGGCATGGTCATGCCCGGGCCGGAGTAGTGGACCGTCATACGGGCGGCGAGCGATTCCGTCGCGGGCGACATGGGTATGTGCTCTAGGTCGATCGCGGGCTCGTTGTTCATGTCCCAACGATAGCTGTGGTTTTCGAGATCGGCTCCATCAACCTTTTCGTGGTGCGCCCAAGTGGTGGCATAGGTGTAGCCAGGAGGAAGCACGAGCGTGAAGCTCTGCGTGACATGCGGGATTTCGTCCTGGAATCTCCAGTTGGTTTCGGCAAGGTAGGGGCGATCGCTGCGGACGTACTCATAGGCGACGATGCCGCCGGGGTCACGGCCCGGAGGATCGGCGACTTTGGCTTTCTCGTCGGAGTACAACTGGCCGCCTTCGCCGGGTTCCCCGTACTCTCGAATCTCATTGTCCTTCATCGCATATTCGTGGCCGGCAGGATCGATGCTCCAGACGTGCATCGAGGTAACTTTAGAGTCCTTGTCAAACCACACGAAAGGATAGCCATACGCCCGGCCTTGCGGACGGAGAATTTTGACCACGCGGCGGACGTGCTCAGTCGCCTTGCCGTCGGGGCCCACCGTGTAGGTGGTTTCATCGAGCAGCATGACCGCTTTGGTGGTTTCGGAGTATGGGGGAGTCGCTTGATGAGCCGCCGTTCTTACCCAGTCCGGGACGTTGGTGGCTGCGTACAGCGGAAGCACTGCGGCGGCAAAGATTCCGGCGCTTGCGAGTGAAGCAACAACGTTGCGGGCGCGGCCAGCAACACGTACGTGGGCCCTGAACGACATGAGGAAATCTCCGCTGGTTCTGATCTCCGAAAGGCCCAGAGGCTCTTCACAAGTCACAGATCAAAACCGATCCTGCATAGAGTGCGTGCCTGATTTATACGCACGCCTTCTGCCGAAATCAACTAAATTCCACGCGGGTGTCTTACCTTGGGACGGCTGGTAGTTCGATACCGGACATTGGAATAGTCGCGAGGTACACACCAAGAGCGAGTGCCGTTCGGAGGGAATGGAAATTCTACGGAACGCGTAGCGGACGGAAGCCCTGAACCGGGAAGAGTCCGGTGGGGTATTCGACGGTCTGCGCCTGCGGGCGAATGGTGTAGCGGGCGAAGAATCCGCCGGACACCGTGTCGTAATTGTTGGTGTTGTTGCCGGTTAGGAAGCCGCCGATATACCAGTGGTCCGTGACACGGTATGCCAGTTTGGCGTCGACCGAAAAGTTAAGGCCGGTGTTCGAGTTCAGCGGGATAAAGCCGCACGGCTGCGCTGCGCTGGTGGTGACACCGGTGCAGGCGCTTGAAAGCTGATAAGAATTTTGGAGACCAGGATCGAGCGGATAGTAAGGCTCGGAGGCTTCCTGGAAGGTCTGCACGCCAAGGCTGCCGTTGATGGTGTAGTGGAGATTCTCCTTGTAATGACCGTTGAAGGTAAGCGGCACAGCAAACAGGAAGTAGACGTTCGGACTGAAGTAGCCGCCCCAGCCGTAGCTTTCCACGCGTTCGTTGTAGTCGTAATGTTCGCCGAAGATGGTTCCGCCAATGTTGAGCGAGCCGTACTGCGGGAATGTTTTTACGCGGAAGTAGGCACCCATGGTGCCGTCGTATTTGTGATTTTCGAGTACGTGATAGCCGCTGAGATCGGCACCTTCTCCCTGGATGTAGAGCCCGGCCTTTTCGTCGCCGGCGTCAAAGCGAATGCCGCCGCCGGTTTGCACGACGCCGCCCCATATAGGGCCGAGAGTGAAGTTGTTAGGCTGGCCGGGATCGCGCAGACCGGAATAAGAAAGCTGTGTCTCCTTGACGGGGTCGCGTCCGCCGAAGAGCGTGAAGTGACCGTTACCGGGTTTCCAGCGGGCGCGACCGATGACATTGCGCACGAGGAATCCGTAGGCGGAATAGCCGGCGGCGAAGCCGAAGGTATTTGTGACGAGTTGGACTTCCCCGCCGACACCGACCGAGAACTGCTGCGGGTAGACGATGTTGTTGTTGCCCTTGACCGTGCCGAAGATAGGCGCGGTGCCGAGGGTGCTTGTCGTCGTGTCGAGCACGCCGGAGTTGAGGAAAATGGCTGTTGGTACCGCTGTAACGCGCCAGCTTTTGCCCAACGCAGCGGAGGCTTCGAACGGGACTTCCACGCCGGCCATGCGATCGACGCCTGGTGTGCCGCTGCGATAGCTGCCGATGACGCTGCCACCGAGCCACGGGGTGTAGCTACCTTCGATGAGGGCGAGGTCGAGTTCGGCCTGCTGGCGATCACTCAGCGGGGTCGTGTCGTCGACGCGGGGATCGAAGTAGCCGCGTAGGGGTGGGACGGCTTTTTGCTGGAGTTCGTAGTCAGAGGGCGGGGTCGCCAAAGGGTAGGGCTGGCCGACCTGCGGGTAGCCCTGGTTGGTGAGCGGCGAGTTGTAGCCGGGGTAGTTGATGTTGGGTTGCGGAGCCGGCGTTGTGGTGGTGGTCTGTGGCGTGGTTTTGGCGCGGCGGCGAGTGGTCTTGGAGGTTCCCCGCGTGTTCGGCTGCGGGTACTGCTGGCCGTTACTGTCGCCCACCTGGCTTGGGTTGGCGTTCTGGTATGTGACGGTGTTCTGCTGCTGCGGCTGGTATCGGGGTTGGGTTTGATACTGAGACCGCGGCTGGCTCGTAGTAGCCGTCGTCGAGTCCGTAGGCGCGGTTGGCGGCAACTGTGACTGCTGCACCTGCGAACCTTGCATAGCAGAGGGGCTATAGGGTTGGGTCGAGTACTGAGTGTTTTGGATCGCCGCGTTGGGGTCGGCGGTTTCGTAGGTTTCGGCGGGTGGATGGCTCTGGCCGGTCATTTCCTCGGGAGCTTCAGCCTGATTACGGCGGATGGCTTCAGCACGGGCACGGACCTGGGCACTCGATTCACGCGGGGCAACGCGTTTGTGTGCGGCGGGCTTGGAGGTTTGAAGGTAGCCAACGATCGGCGTGCCGTCTGGCATCTGGCCTTCCTGCTGGGACGTCGCCTGCGGCACGGCGCTGGAGGGCCGTGGATAGGATGTCGCAGGTTGCGAAGACGTTCCGGGTGCGGTGTAGCCGGCACCGGGCAGATAGCCGGTGGGCTGCTGGGTGAGGACAGGCTTGGTGGAACGCGTCGCCGGTGCCTTGTAGATTGTGGAAGCGGGCGGATAGCTGGTTATCCGGGGTGGGGTGTAACTCGCTGGCGGTGTATACGTGGGCGGCGTGTAAGTTGGAGTCTGCTGATAGGCCGGGGCTGGAGCGCTTGCGGCAGGCTGGGTCGACTGCGTGGACGACTGTCCGGGGCGCGGTGGCTGCGGATAGTGCAGGTGGATGGGGTGCGGCTGTGTGGATTGTTGAGCCGATCCCGGAGCCGGGTAGCTAGTCTGCGGTTGAGTGCTTGTAACAGGTGGGGTATATGTCTGCTGCGTCTCCTGCGGCGGAGTGTAGGTCGAGGGCAGGGTGTATACAGGCGGCGTGTAGGTCTGCTGCGCGTGGTAGCTCGCGACGATCATGTGTGCGGTGATTTCCTTGGAAGTATCACCACATTCAGCAAGAGTACGCTCACCGACGTTACGAGAGCCGGCAACCGCGTGCGGGAGGCCCTCCGAGGGATTGTAAGAGACGTAAGGGCCGTACTTGGCTTCCATCGCGGGCGAAGGATGCAGATAGATCACGGGCATCGGCGCGGCCGCGGTTGCGACGGTGACAGGCGCGGGGACTTCAATCCTGGACTGTGGGACGTAGTCTTTGAGGGTCGAGTTGCGCTGCTGTTGTTGGAGCTTCTGGTCGCGGGTGGGGTCGTAGACCGGATAGCTGTTCTGGGGCGTCACGGGATTGTTGGGATACGCTCCGCCGTTGGGGTTGGTGCCGTTTCCGGGACTGTAGATCTGGACGGGGGCCGTGCCACCAGTGCCGCTGTAACTGGGCAGGTAAGGACGCTGCTCCACGGGCAGATCAAGGCCGCTAGCGTTGCGGTTCACGTTCGGGTCGGCCATGCCGAGGAGTGTGGCCAGATCCTGCGATTGCTGGACGGCCTGCACGCGGCGGACGAGCGGGCGCTTCATCTCGTCGGAAAGCGTCAGACCGGGGTCGTCCTGTGGCAGGACGCGAAGCGACGCCTGGTAGTAGTCGGCGGCGCGACCGGAGTCGCCACGGGCTGTTTCAAACTTGGCGGCGAGTACAAGAAGCTGGCCGTCGCGTGGGTATTGATCGAGGCCGAAGCGTAGCCAGACTTCGGCGTCCTTGAGATCGTTCGCGGCGAGCGCAGCGCCGACCGACGAGCGATAGTCTTCGACCGATCCAGTGCTGAGATCCTGGGACTTGAAGATGTCTACGGCGTTCTTGGTAAGGCCGGCGCTGGCGTATCCGCTGGCGAGGGCCTTCAGCACGTCAGGATTGCCGGGGAAAGCCTTGGCCGCGGCGTTCAGGATCGCGATGGCGCGCTTGTAGTTCCCCTCCGCAATGTTCTGATTGGCGCGGCGGACGGCCCAGTTGGCCCAGATGGTCTGGACGGTGAGGCGCTGCTGGTCCGTGAGGTCTTGACGGCCACCCAGCATCATCAACTGGCGAAAAAGCTGCGGGTCATTGTGGGAGTTGAAGAGCAGCCAGGCTTCCAGGATGTCGACGTCCGCAGGAGGGGCGATGTGCTGCGCGCTGTAGCGGGCCTGCACGCGGTTGTAAAACGACATCGCAGTCTGCGGCTGATTAAGCCCAGCATAAATTGAGCCTACCGTCTGCAGGTAGGCCGGGTCAGTTTCTAGTTTCAGCCGAACATTCGGAGGTATTTGCTGGATTTCGGCAAGTGCCTCCTGGTCGTGGCCGGTGGAGTGCAGTGAATTCAGCAAACCGTTCCATGCGTCCGTTCGATCCGGACTAGCCTGCAGTGCCGCGCGGTAAAGCGGGTAGGCGTGTTCTGTGTCGCCGTGCTGAAGATAGATGCCCGCAAGCTGTACTTCAGCCGCGACCGGGACCTTTTGGCCGGAAGCCTGCTGATTGGCTACATAGGTTTCGAGAGTCTGTTGGGCAAGATCGTAGTGTCCCTGTCCAGCGTAAATAGCGGCAACCGTGGTCTGAAAGCCCGCCTCCTGCATTGCTGTTTCGTAGGTCGCGGGAGGCATGCTTTGCAACGTCTGGTAGGCTTCAGCGTCGTGGCCAAGAATGTGTTCGGTGTTGACCAGGCCCTCATAGGCTGCGGTGTTGGTTGAGTCACCTTCAAGTACCTGCCGATAGAGTCCGGCTGCCTGATCCTGATGTCCAGCGGCGGAGAGCAACGCAGCATACTGTAGCTGCATGTCCGCCCTTACGCCACGAGCGTCGGCGGGAAACGGAAGATCCAGCGCGCTACGCAGAACGCGTTGTGCATCCGCATCGCGCCCCAGGGCCTGATAGACCGAAGCGAGTGTGCGTAGGTAGTCAGGATCGCGGATGAGCTGCTTCTTGATGGATACCGGAATGCGGCGGTCGGTATCGAGGGCCTGCGCATACTGACCTGCGCCATACTGCGCCATGAAGAGTCCACGCCACGCTGCTTTATCATTTGGCGCCATGCGGACGTACTCGGCGAACACACCTACAGCCGGTTCCGGCTGCTGGGCCTTCATCAGCGTCCCGCCGAGACCGAGCAGAGGGCTGGGGTCGTTGGGTCGCAGGTGAGCTGCGTTGCCAAACTGGGTTTGCGCGGTGACGAGGTCGTTTTCGTTAAGCGCTGCAGTCGCGACCTGCATGGTGTAGAAGAAGCGCGAATCGCGGAGCGCCTTTTCTACGCCAGCGTCTTTAGAGCCATCCTGCACGGCCTGCTCGAGGTAGCTGATGGCGCCACCGAAGTTCGACTGACTCATCCGCACGTAGCCGAGGCCGGCAAGCGCGGAAGCGTTCTGCGGCTCCTTCGCGACGATGGCCTGGAAGCGCTGCTCGGCTTCGCTATATCGCTTGGCGTTGAGCGCGTTATAGGCTGCCTGTGATTCGGCGTTGCGCTCGCGGAGCGCGGCCTGCTCGGCAAGCTGCTCTGGCGTGGGAGGAGGCGCGGACGGTCCAGCGACGCGCCCGCCGCTGCGCCGTTCGGCTGCTTCGGTCTGGGCGAGTGCGGTTGAAAGTTGCGCATCCTTATGCTTGTTCAGGTAGGCGCGTATGTCGGCCGCGGTAGCGGGGTTCTGCGCATCCCATACCAGTGACTGGCGGAGGGCCTCGGCGGCTTCGGGGTCGGCAGGGTGCTTTTCGAGAAGCTTGCGGCCTTCCTCGCGGGTGCGAGGATTGTAGGTAAGAATTTTGCCCAGGGCGATCTGGTAGCGCGAGTCCTGCGGGTACTTGTCGACCAGGTCGCGGAGACCGGCAATCGCATGCGGGCGGCCGTCTTCGGTCGCGGCTTCAGTTTGGTAATACGAGAGTGCGGGGTCGCCCGGGGGCGGATTGGAGCCGTAGACGGAGCGGAGAATCGTCATCGCGCGGGCGTACTGTCCGGCCTGGGCGAGGCGCCCGGCTTCGGTTAGCTGCGAAGACATATCCTGCGCGGTGCCCATGTTCTGCACGCGCTCAATGTTGGGATCATTCGGGTTAATGGCCCGCAGCTTGTTCAGGTAAGCGTTGGCTTCTTCGTTCTTACCTTCGAGTTTGGCGGCGCGCGCCATCCCAGCCAAGGCGTCAGAATTGTTGGGATCGACGAGCAGAACCTGCTGCCAGGTTTGCTTGGCCATATCCATGCGTCCGCGGACCTCGAGAGCATGCGCCTTGCCGAGCAACTGCACGGTCGTGGCCTGATCCACCTGCGCGGATCCAACCCGGCCTGCGCAGGCCATCGCCAGTGCAAAAAGCACCAGGCAGACTGCGCGCATTTGATTCGGCGAACCTCTCTTCATTGCGTCTCTTTATGTCGTCTGGCGGACTGATGTCGAACCACAGCTTGTTGAAGATTACCGTTTTTTTACTGTGTGTTGTGGGTCTTTTTGGGTCTTTCGCGGCAAAAGCTGCATTTCTTTCCTGCCAGAGCCATTATCTCCCCTTTTCCCACACAGTTACAGCTATTTCCATTTCACGTGTAGTTGGCCGTTAACATCAAAACTGTAACGTCCCTCGGCCCATCCGGTTTCGAACAGAGCAAGGTTTTGGTCGTAATAGTCCCCTCCGTGACCGTATAACCCATTTTTCGGGTCCTTGGTCGCGGCCAACCGATCGGACTGCGTGCCTTCTTCCTGTGTGAGCTTAAGAGCGTGGAGATAGGGTATCACTGCAGCAGAAAATCCAGTCGGCGCGTCTGCATCGAGAACCTTCCCCATCTCGTCTACGCTTTTGGGCGGTGTAACATTCGATTTCAGATACCTGGACATGGCGGTCATATTGCGCAACGACGCCTTAACGCCGGGTGTATTCGGGTCAGCCAAACCCATCCAGAGGTAGACGCGAATAGCGTCGTAGCTGCCGATAGCGATATGCCCCGGCTTGCCATCCTCAAGTTCGGAAGGCTTCGCAATCGGGTGGAGCCCGGCGTTGCCGCCGCTGATCCAGTCCATGACGAAGCCGCCCTGCGAAACCGTGAGAGGCGGCAGGCTCTTGGCTACTTCCTTCCAGACCGGGTTGCTGTGGGTGAAGTAAGCCAACAGCGAGGGAGGCATGTAGCTCGGGTTCAGGTACCAGGTTTGCGGGTCGGGATGAAATCCCTTTGCCCCGGGCATAAGCGTCGTACCCAGGCCAGGAACAAGAACTATTTCCTGCTGCGCGACACGATCAGCCATGATCTTGCCGAGCTTGGCATAGCGGTCGTTGTTCCAGAGGCGCCCTGCTTCTTCCAGCGAGTACGCCATCCAAAGGTCGGCATCAGCGGCTGGGTTGGAGTCAAGGATGTGCCACCCATCAGGAGCTTTACCCCAGCTCCAAGCGGGGAGATGCAGCGTTAGATCCCCTTGAGCAAGATTTTCTTCCGTCCAGTCGACGAGCTTGCCGAAGCGCGCCTGATCATTGGCGACGAGCGCAAAAAACATGGCGTAGGCTTCGCCTTCTGTAGTGGTACCGTCTCCGTTGCCGTGGTCGATCACCCGACCCTGACTGTCAAGATACTTTGCGGTGTAACTTTCCCACAAACCCCAGGGCTCTTCTGCACGGCAACCGCTGCTGATCCAGAGCGTCGCTAACAGAAATGCAGCAAGTCCCTGCCGTGCAAGAGTCCTGCGTCTCCCACCAGTTTGTTTTGCGCAAGCCAAATGCATCATGAACTTCAAGGTACCCCGCTCCTCCGGCAGCTTGCTGATTACGCGGCCTCGGTTGAGGCCACGCAAGTTTAGTCGTTACCCTGCAAGCGCCGTCGTGCATGACGCCGCAACAGTGCGCGCAGGAGAGCCGCCATCAGGAAGCAGATGATCGCAGCGCCAAGGACTACGAGCCATGGAAACTCAGCGAAGAGCAGGCTGATCCTGATCCAGAAACTGAGAGTACCAACGTGATAGACGTCGGTGCCGAGGCGATAGCTGATGAACTTCGTTCCCGTGAGCACGGCCACTGACTGCTGGATGTTGGACGACTGCGCGTCTTTGAGGAAAATCTTCAGGAAATTGCTAACGACCGACTTGTCTCGCAGCGCGATCACCACCACCGAACGGCCCGAGGTATACGGCGACTCTATGCCTTCCACCAACGCATCCGGCAGACCGCCCGCGGTTTCGAGCTTCCCTGTTTCAATATGGTCGGAGCTGCGTACCTTCCACCAGGCATGTTCCAGGGGATTGAAGAAGCCTTGGGTATCCTGAATGTGGACGCCGTTGCTCTCAATCCGAACGGGCATATAGGGATCCATCTGCGCGATGGCCGGCGAGTCGTCGACCGAACCCATCACCAGCAGATCCTTCGTCGAACCCTTCATGCCGGCGGCGTTGGTCACCGTGACGTTCAGCACCGGGTAGCCGGTCTGTGCGCCGAAGTGGCCCATCATCGTCAGGTACATTTCGATCTCTTCTGGCTGGGGTGAATCAGGAAGCACGACGGCAGTGTCGGAAAGATCGGCGAGCCGAGTAAACGGATAGCCGGCGTTCGAGAATATCTCAAGGTTCGGCATCTGCTTCCAATGCGGGATGTTGCGAAGGTCAAGGTAGGAGCTCTTGACGATCGCGCCCTGCAGATTCATCGGCGCGGTGTCCTGGCAGCGGCCTTTCTTCGCGATCTGGAAGACGAATTTGAGGTTCATCGAGTTCGAGAACGGCCGCATGTCGGGCCATGGAACAGGAACGACCGTGGAGAGATTGGCGGAAGCCTTGTCCGTATGCGGCATCGGCGTAGAGCTAACATAGGCGCCGTTCATGTAGACCTGCAGCGAGCTTTCGTTGGCCAAAGGAATGCCGTTGTAACGGTAGTTCATCTGGAAGGCGACGTTCTGGATGCCTTCCCAGTAAAGGTCAGGCGGGATGCGCGAGTAGATAACTACGGGAACGCTGCCGTCACCCTGCAAATCGCCCTGCTGCGACATGTCGCCGATCGTGGTGATGCGTGATGTGGTCAGCCAGCGCGGTGCGTCATCGGGCTCTCGAATTGCGGGAGCTTTAGACATCGAGACCTGCTCAATGGCTCCTGCCAACTCATTGAATTGGAGCGTGAGCACCTTGGCGGCTATCAGCAGGTTATCGGCGTTCTCGCCAGTAATGACTAATAGCTTTGAGTATGGATCGGATGGATTGGTGACCATCGCGATGGTTGGCCCTGAACTGGAGGCGACGCCAAGCGCTGGGGGTAAATCTGCCGTATTTTCGCTGATTAAAATAGCATTGCCCGCCGGAATCGACCCAAAGGTCACCGGGAACCGCACGGCCTTATAGTCCGTCAGGATGCCGAACCAGGAAGCGATCGTCCCGGCGGCCTGCAAGGCTTTGGGCGAAGGCTGCGACAAGAATACGATGGGCACCGACGGATGCAGGTTGACGGCTTCGTCGTAGAACGGAAGCGGCAGAAGCTTGAGATCGTTCTGCAGCGGAAGCAGACTTCCGGCAAGCTCGACGGTGGAGTTCGCGTCGACATGCGACCAAAGCGTGGAGTGCGAAGGATCTTCACACTGCATAGTGTAGTGGCCGATGAACTCGAACGTGAGCTCATTAGTATGGACGAGCATCTCGGCGGGCAGCGTGAGGGTCGCGACGAGCAGTGCGCTGTTTTCGACGTGCAACATCGCCCCACTGGTCTGTTCCTGCAGCTTCTGATCGGTAGAGAGATCATTCTCCATTGTGCCGATGGTGGTGGGCTGCTGGTTGACGGGAAGCGTCGCAAAGAGGGTGCCGTTGAGGCTCACCTTCAGATGGCTGATGGCGGGAAGAAGGCCGGGCGAGAAGTGATAGTACAACTTCATCGTCGCGGTCTTCACATTCTGTGTCTGTGGGACCGAGAAGTAGACCGAGTGATAGGTATCTACGCCACGCAGCACGATGGTATCCGCCACGCCAACGTCTGACAGCGTGAAGATGTTGTCAAACTGTCCTGGTGCTACGGGCCTTGCCTGCTGGCCGCCATCAAGACCTTCGACGACAGGAGGTGGTGCGCCTGTGGTCAGCGTTGTCGGTGCAGCTGCCGTGAGGCCGGCTCCTGTGCTGATCTGTGCGGCAGCGCGCGGAGCAAACATTACGTTTGCCAACAGCGCTACCAACAGCAGCAAGGGAGCGATGCTGGTTGCGAGCTTGCCCTTCGGAGTTGGAGTCTTCCCTGTTCCCATCAAGCCGCGGAAGCTCTGGGTAAGGCCATGGACAGAAAGCTGCAGGATGCGCCACATGCTGAGCAGCGGACGGTCCACTTCGCGCGACTCCCCCCAACCAAGCCAGGTGTCAGCGCGAGAGTAGAGAACCATGGTCAGTGCTTCTTCTTCCTGGATTGTGAGCGGATCGAAGTAGGCGCGCAGCGTGGATCCGCGAACGTCCACAATGGTTGCGGGCAGCGCGGCATCGCCGTCGAGTACCGGGAAGATCAGCTTCACCGACTCGCCGCCGGGGACTTCCATGGCTTCATCCAACTCCATCATCACGCCGCCGCTAGAAAGGTCGGTGGTGACACCTTGTAGCACCGTTCCATCAGAGAGCAGAACACCCGCTGGCACAGCCATGAGCACACGGACGGTCTGCCGGCGCTGCTGGCTTTCCCATGCGACGGCCGTTGCTACGCCGAGGATGATCATGTTGAAGACCGTCCACATCACATTCATGACGATCGTTCCGGGATGCGTGCCATCGTACATGTTCGACAGGATGCTGAGCGGCCACGGCAGCGACCCGCCTGGGAAATGGAAGTAACGCGGGATGCCGCACATCATGCCGAGGAAGTTAAGGAACAACAGCACGAGAAAGGGTTGCGCGATGCGCGTATCGAAGAAGCTGCGGCTGACAACTCCACCCTTCGCCGTTACGTTGAAGCTGCCGAACTTTGGATTGACCAGCGCGAGCATGGTGGGAAGGAAGATGTACGGTGCGAGCACGGTCTCGTAAATCTCGTTCCAGAAAGAGTGCCGATGCTGACCCTGCACACGCGAGTTCGTGATGTTGGAGAGCACAAGATGCGGGAAGGCGTAGGCAAGAATCGCAGCCCAGTAGCCGGGGACGTTGGTGTGGCCGAGAACCAGATAGATCAGCGGCGCGGTGAGGAAGATGAGCCGCGGGAGCGCATAGAGAAAATGCGTCATCGCGTTGAAGTAGCAGAGGCGTTGCGCCGGCTTCAGGCCGGGCGCGAACAGCGGATTATCGGTGCGCAGAATCTGGACCATGCCACGAGCCCAGCGAATACGCTGCTTCACATGGCCGCTGAGACGTTCGGTTGCGAGACCGGCAGCCTGCGGGATATTGATGTACGCCGTGTTCCAGCCACGAATCTGCATGCGCAGCGAGGTGTGCGCGTCCTCTGTAACCGTTTCAGTAGCGATGCCGCCTACTTCATCCAGAGCCGCCCTACGCATAACCGCGCAAGAGCCACAGAAGAAGGTAGCGTTCCAGAAGTCGTTGCCGTCCTGCACGACGCCATAAAACAGCTCCCCCTCGTTGGGGATGACGCGGAACTGGCCGAGATTGCGCTCGAACGGATCGGGTGAATAGAAGTGATGCGGCGTCTGCAGCATGCCCAGCTTGGCATCGCGCCCAAACCAGCCCATGGTGAGTTGAAGGAAGCTGCGCGTGGGGACGTGATCGGAGTCGAAGATGGCGACAAATGGAGCGTCGAGACGCTTGAGCGCACGGTTGATGTTGCCGGCCTTGGCGTGGGCGTTGTCGTCGCGCGTCATGTAGCCGATGCCGGCTTCTTCCGCGAAGGCACGGAACTCTTCGCGCTTGCCGTCGTCGAGGATGTAGACATTCAGCTTGTCAGCGGGCCAGTCGATGTTCATCGCCGCGAGAGCGGTATAGCGCACGACATTCAGCGGCTCGTTGTAGGTGGGAATCAGCAGGTCGACTTCGGGCCAAAGATCGGTATCTTCAGGCAATGGCACGGGGGTGCGACGCAGCGGCCAGAGCGTCTGCATAAACCCAAGAAACAGGATGGCAAAGGAGTAGGCTTCCGCAAAAACCAGCAGCCAGATGAAGAAACCATCGAGTGGCGTCCACACGGAGCCGGGATCGACGAAGAATTTGACGACCGTGGAGATACGCCAAAAACCATAACGGAAGGTCGAGAAACAGCTAAGCAGCATCAGCGTGAGCGTGACGAGATAGGACGTGGAGCTGCGATCCATCCAGATAGCGAGCAGAACGAGCAGCAGTCCCATAACGGCCTGTTGCGGCCAAGTGAGTTCGAGTATGCCGGCAAACAGCAGAAACACAAAGCCGCCCCCCAGGATCAGAAAGCGTATGAGGCGAAGAATAATATTGTCGCCGGATTCAAACTCTCTCCATAGCGGAGACCTGGTCATCGTTCACTCCATCGAGCAGTTTTCAAGCCGCTTGCGGCCGGCGCGGATTGCATCCGCAGCCACGAAGCAAAGTTCATGTAATCTCCCGCAACCGGTGCGTCCGGCGCGTAATCCATAACGGTCATGCCTTCAGCCAAGGCCTCGGAAACCACGGGGGATCTCCGAATGATGAACGGAAGCAGCCGGTCTCCCAGCTGTTGCCGCATCACCTCGCGCACATCCAAATGCAGTGGAAGCGACGCATCGAACTGATTCAAAAGATAGTGCGGTTGCACGGTCTTGCCGTCGCCATCGATCATACCTGCGAAAAACTTCTCCACGGGACCCAAACTGATGACTGAGTTCATATCGGGAGCGACAGGCACCACAACCATCGACCCCATTCGCACCAACCGCTTGACAACCCAGGGCGAAATGGGCGAAAGATCGAGGATCACCCGTTGCATGCCGCGGCTCGCACGCATCAGCTCGTCGTTCAACAATTCCTGCGCGACCGTATCGCCGTTGTTCCGGGCTACGTCGTAGCTTACGAGCGCGATCGCGGCATCGCTGGACCCAGCCGGCGGAGAAAACGTCCGCACTACGCCGGGTCGCAGTTCGCTGGCGCCAAAGTAGAATGGCAACAGACCGTGCGAAGTAGTGTCGGTCAAAAGAACCTTCTCGCCGGTCGAGGAAAGGGCGCGGCCGAGCGTCGCAACGAGGCTCGTTTTGCCGACACCGCCGGCGAGCGAAAACACCGTCAGCATCGGAACGCGGACCTCTTTTTGGCGCACCGGTGGGGGCTCGGGCGCCTGCTCCTGGCCGTGGTGATCGAAAATACCTTTGAGAGCAAACCACCGGGCAGCCACCCGCTCCCGCGAATGTTGCAGCGTGTCGGCCACAGGAGAACCTGCCGATTGAGAGCTTGCTGCTTTGCGGACCACCGAGCTGCTCCTGTCGTCCTGAACCCTTGGTTCGGCATGCCTTTGTGGCTCCGATGTCCGTTGAGGCTCCGAGTAGCGTTGCTGCTCCGCATAGCGCTGAAGCTCGGGTTGTCGCTGAACGTCCACCGACGAAGAGTTGATCCATGCCGGAACCGAACCTTCCGGCTCTGGGGTATCTGAGCCGAAGGCGTTGCCGTTATAGCTCGGTTGAATACCGCTAGCTTCGTCCGGCTGATAGCCCCGTGCCCGGCGCGACTTGGAACTTGACCGCGAGCTGGAGGTGGCACTTACGCGTGGCGCAGGCTCGACGGACTTGGCGGACTCAAAGACACCGCTTCGCTGCGCTGCTGCGCGTGCAGCATTTGAGTCGTAAGTGGCTCCCCGGCGAGGCGAGCCCGGGATTGGATCATACATCGCGCCGGCTTGCTGCGGAGCGGGCCGAACCGCCGCGCGAACTACGCTGCTGTCGGCGGCAGAATCCGAACCATCAAGACCGTAGATCGAGCCGCGACGCCGCGAAGACTCAAACACACCGGCACGCGGCGTTGGAGGAGCCGGATCCGCATAAGGCGTCTCGTGGCGCGGTTCGAGAGTTTGATCCCGTGCCGTATAGGGGGCGGCCTGTGCATAGTGCTCTACGGCGGCGACCTTCTCGTGCGAGTCTGGCTCGTAATAGTAGCTGACATGGCTCTTGGGCTGGGCGGCAGCATCTTCAATGGCCTGGGTTCCACCGGCAGCGATTTTTGCCTCGTCCTCAACCGATCCTGTTACCCAATATTCCTTTACGTCCTTCATGTGCTCAGGATCTCTCGGATCGGGCTGCGGTATCAACAACCGTGCTTCTCGTGACCGTGGCAAACGTGTCGGCTGCATGTCCTCTTCTTGCACATGCGGCTGGTGAAACAACCGGCCCGGAAGAATTGCCGGCTCATCATTGGTGTAAGGATCGGAAATCTGTCCCGGCACCATGGTCGAAGGCTGCGGGCCGGCCAGCGAGCGCCGCACAAACTCGGACTCAGCATAACGGGCGGCCTGGCGAGCCGCGGAGGCTTGCGCTTCTGCCATCTCGCGCGCCTCGCGACGAGCTGCCGCTTCGGCGGTAGCAACGGCTTCCGCCCGGCGAGCAGCTTCCACGCGTTCGGCGGCGGCGACACGGTTCAACTCCGCAGCATGTTTCATGGCCCGTGCCTGCGCTGCTTCTTCCATCTCAAAATCCTCGGAGTGATGCTCCGCGGAAGCCTTCTTGGCGGCCGACTCATGGAACCGCGCTGCCTCTTCGGCTTCCCGCGCCGCCCGCTCGGCTTCGTTGGCTGCGGCCTCAGCTTCAGCCTTGGCACGCATCTCTTCTTCGCGCTGCTGTTCGGCGGCCCGGTGCCTCATCTGGGCGCGGTATTCGCGCCTCGATGCCGAGAAGTCACGATACTTGGCTCCCTGCAGATTGGCCCAGGAATAAAGGACAGCAACATCCTCCGGCGTCTCCGCCAGGGCCCGTTCGTCCAGGGCTTCCGGATTTGGACTATCCATCCCATGCCTCAATCCCGGCAATTCCGGGGAAAAACCCCAGAACTCCCTGAAAAACCTGCGCTAGACTGCTGTGTCTCTTAGGGTGAGGCTACTTTGCCCTCACCCGCAAGTCAATGCAACTACCGTCACACTTTGGTGTGAAATCGGTAATACATCGGGTTCCGAATCTACTTAGGTTCCAGATTCGTTCCTTTCGCCCCGGTCTTCTATAGGCTCCAGCCTTAGAACCGCACCAAGGGACCGTCAACCGTAGGAAAACAGACGGCCCGCCCGTGCTACCTTAAGTGTGGGCCGAGCGGGTAGCTCAGTTGGTAGAGCATCGCCCTTTTAAGGCGTTGGTCCTGGGTTCGAGCCCCAGCCCGCTCACCACTTCTTTTCTTATCCTCATTTTCAACTTTTACGAAGTTGGCTTATCTGGCGCGTCCATGCGCGCGTAAAAGTCGTCCAAAAATCGGGTTCCATACTCTTCCAACAGCCCCTGCACACGCTCTGGCGACTCCGAACGCACGATCAGGCCGGCGTGGTGGTGCTTGTGGAGTCGGCTGACAATCTCAGGTGCGTCGTAAGCCGAGGTGTCTGGTTCTTCCTGCCGGGCCAGGCAGATTACGCTGCCGGCATAATCCCCACGAAGGAGGGGCAGGATGTACTCCTTCCCGAGGAGCGCGGCGACTTCAATCCGCGCCCACTCGACCCAGGGATTCACTCCGCTCGCGTACTCGACAACCTCGGCAATGTAGGCGCCGCCAACACGCGCGGCTGTCTCAAGGAAGTAAAACTTACCGTCAACGTGCGCCTTGATGAACTCCGAGTGCGTTACGCCGTTCCGCATACCAAGTGCGGCGAGCGTCGCAGTATGGATCGTTCGCAGTTCGCTGGCATCGGAGCCGCCACGGTCAAGGGTCCGGGTTGTAAAAACACCGCCTTGATGCATGGTCTGCATAGGCGGCTGGCCGTACTTATGAGGAGCTGCGAACAAGACTTCCCCACCCCAGGAGATGCCTTCGACATGGAAGATCCCGCCGGGCACAAAACACTCCAGAAGGTGATTGGTTGCCGCATCCCCCAGCTGTTCGAGGAACGGCCAGACGTCGTTCGGCTGCTGAATCTTCTTGATGCCAATGGCCGAGGCGCTCCAGCGCGGCTTAAGCAGCCATGGCCCCTGCGTGTGGTTCAGAAAGTGCCACACTTCGTCGTGGTTGGAGACGCCGATGAAGTCCGGCACTGCGATCCCCGCTGCGCGCGCCGCCATTCGCATCGCCAGCTTGTCGCGGAAGAAGCGTGTCGCGGTCTGGCCCATGCCGGGCAGGCGCAGGTGCTCGCGCAGCAGAGCGGCGGCTTCAAGATCGAACTCGTCAAGCGCCACAACACGATCGATCGGCCAGTGCGTCGCAAAGCGGGTGACGAAGTGCTGCACCTGCTCGGGAGCCAGGTTTTCGGGCATCGTGTAGAAGCCCTTAAGCACGTCCTTAGGCCAGTCGCCTTCGGCCAGTTTGTCCACCGTCAGCAGCGTGACGTCACAGGCGAGGCTTGCGGCTTCGCGAAGAAAGGCCTGCCCCTTTTCATAGGTGCTGATACAAAGCAGAGCGGGCTTATGTTCGTTTGGCAAACAACGACCTCCATCACTTCGCCGATCGTCTTCGATGGCGGCACTTTGCTGCTGCCAGTCTAGAGCAATTCGGCACGGAGACTGCCGGTGATCAGCAGTTCGCGCCTGCGTCCGCCAGCTTTTTCACAAGGCTCGTCGTGGAGAAACCTTCTACAGTTGGGACGATCTCGACGCGGCCACCCAGCGCAGTCACGTCCTCGTAACCTACGACGTTTTCGGCGACGTAGTCACCCCCCTTGACAATGACATCCGGCTTGATGAGGCGAATGAGTTCGAGGGGAGTGTCTTCTTCGAAGAGAACCACGGCGTCCACGGCGGCGAGCGCGGCCATTACGCGGCTGCGTTCCCGTTCTCCCACGATGGGGCGCGACGGACCTTTGAGCCGTGAGATGGAGTCGTCCGAGTTCAGACCCAGCACCAGCTTCGAGCCAAAACGGCGACAGTCTTCGAGCAGAGTGATATGGCCGACGTGAAGGATGTCGAAGCAGCCGTTCGTGAAGACGATGCTTTCGCCGGCGGCGCGCCATTCGGCCACGCGTTTTACCAGGCGATCGTCATCGAGGATCTTTTCGCCGGCGCGGATGCCGCTGGACGGCGTGAGGGCCGCGATGAGTTCGTGGACCGCGATGGGCACTGTGCCGACCTTGCCAACGACGATGCCGGCAGAGAGGTTGGCTAGTTCTACGGCTGTTTCGATGGTGAGGCCAGCCGCAAGGCAGGCAGCCATCGTCGCGATAACGGTATCGCCCGCGCCGGAGACGTCATACACCTCACGCGCCCGTGCGGGCGAGTGAAACGTACCCGCTTCCGACAACACGCGAATTCCCTTCTCGCTCATCGTCAGTGTCAGATAGGTCAGATCGTGCTCCTGCCGTTGCGCCTCGCCAGCAACCAACAGCTCTTCAATCTCATGCGCCGCAACACCGGTAGCCGCGGAAAGCTCCTTCAGGTTTGGGCAGACTGCCGTCGCGCCGGAGTACATGCTGAAATCCGTCGACTTCGGATCGACCAGCACCGGCACACCCAACCGCCGTGCCGCGCGAATCGCCGCCTCGCAAAGCTGGGCCGTCAGCGCTCCCTTGGCATAGTCGGAAAGCACCACCGCATGCACCTTGCTGACCAGCTGCTCCACACGCTCTTGAAGATATCGCTGATCTTCGGCGCTCGGGCGCTCGCGGCTCTCGATATCCAACCGTAGCAACTGCTGCATGCGCCCGAGAATACGGGTCTTTGAAATCGTCGGCAGGGACGTCGTGACTACCCCCGCCGTATCGACTCCTGCCTTATCCAGGAATACCGCCAGCTCCCGTTGTTCGGTATCGTTGCCCCAAAAGCCGGCTAGCATCGTCTTGCAGCCGAGCCCGGCAAGGTTCATCGCGACATTCGCCGCGCCACCCGGCCGCTCGTATCGCTGCGCATGGCGCAGCACAGGCACAGGAGCCTCCGGCGAAATGCGGTCGACTTCCCCCAGGATGTAGCGGTCCAGCATCAAATCGCCGACCACCAGCACCTTCAACTGGCCAAAGCCGCCTTCCAGCAGCTCCAGCACGGTATGTATCTGCGGCATCACTCTATTTGTGTCTCCGTCTCATCATCATCGTACCGTCTCCAGTATTTGACACCACGTCTGGGGCGCGTATCCTCCCGCGCGGCATGCCCAAGCCCACTAGAACTTCGCCCATCGCCCCCATGGCTCCTGTGTATCCGAGCCCGCATCTTCCTTCGCGATCCGTTGCTTCCTTGACTCCCTTTACTTTCTAGGCTTTCGCCTTGCCCCTGCAACAAGTACCATGCCTCTAGCCCCGACATGCTTAACACCTCCGCCATCCCCCTGCTTCACGACCAAGCCACCACCCAATGGCACGATCCCTCCGAACCGCTCCTCGAAGCTGCCACACAGCTCGAAACCCTCATCCTCGAACAACATCGGGCAAACTTCGATCTTTGGCACCGCGAAGACGAAGCCCGCGCCCCGCTGACTGACGGTGCAGCCATGATCGAGATCAAGCACGCCATCGACTCGCTCAATCAGCAGCGCAACGATCTCGTCGAACGCATCGACGTCGCACTCCTCGAAGCCGTACCCGCGCAACCGATGTCCGCGCCATTGCACTCGGAAACTCCCGGCCTTATGATTGATCGGCTCTCCATTCTCGCGCTTAAAATATTCCACACTACGGAAGAAACCCACCGCGCCGATGCTTCCCCTGAGCATCATCAGCGCAATCGCGACCGTCTGGCCCTTCTCTACGAACAACGCAACGACCTCGCCAGCTGCCTCACGGTTCTCTGGACCGAGGTTCTCGCCGGCCGGCGACGATTTAAACTCTATCGACAGCTAAAGATGTATAACGATCCAGCATTGAACCCAGTCTTATATGGCAACCGTAAGTGAGCATAAAGGAACACCCTGAACGCGCCATTTGACCCGCACCACCTTTGGCCCGTATAAAACCGAAGCAGTAGCAATAGGCGCTCGGGCAGATTTCTACGTCTGCCGGTACAATAAAGTTTCACTGATCCCACAACATTTCAACCAAAGTCCGGTTTCATTCAACGAGACACACCATGGCCACCAAGTCGGGTATCCCCATCACACCAACTACTACTCCTGCCCCCGTTAAAAAGACGCCGCGCACGATCGCCGGCAGTCCTCAGGCCGTCGACGCCGCGGCCCGCAAACAGACCCTAGCGCTATACGAGAGCGCCCTGAAGCTGATGCAGGCCGGTAAGTACGACAAGGCCCACGTCGCCTTTACCGCAATGCTTGAGACGGCCCCTAACGACTTCGCCGATCGCATCCGCATGTACATCTCTGCTTGCGTCGGACAGATAAAAAAGGGCACCACCACCTTCGAGACTCACGAAGAGCGCTACGACTACGCCATCTCCCTGCTGAACCACGGCAACTATGAGGATGCGCGTGAACACTTCCAGGCAATTCTGCTCAAGGACGGCTCCGCCGACTACGCCTTCTACGGCCTCGCCCTACTTGCCAGCATGACCGGCGAAACGCAGACCTGCATCGAGCATCTGACCGAGGCCATCCGGCTCAACGCCCAGTATCGCTTCCAGGCCCGCTCGGACTCGGACTTCGACTCCGTGGCAGACGACCCTCGCTTCACCGAACTGCTGTACCCCGAAGCATAGCCTCCGGAACCGTCTACACTAGACCCCGATGGCAACACCGAAACCCAAGCAGCTCCGCGTAGTCGCCATCGGCGGCGGCACCGGCCTTTCAACGCTCTTGCGCGGCCTCAAACGCTATGTAGCCGCGCCGCAGGGCACCAACCCCGTCGTCCACCCGGACTACAAACACCTTCCCTGCCTCATCCGCGATCTCACCGCAATCGTAACCGTTACCGACGACGGGGGCTCCTCCGGCCGGCTCCGCGAAGACCTCAAAATGCTGCCACCGGGCGACGTCCGCAACTGCATGGTCGCGCTTTCCGAAGACGAGCACCTGCTCTCGCGCCTCTTCCAGTACCGCTTCGAGCAGGGTGACCTCGGAGGCCACAGCTTCGGCAACATCTTCGTCGCCGCGCTTTCGGCCATCACCGGAGACTTCGCACAAGCCGTCCAGATGTCCTCCCAGATTCTCGCCACCCGCGGCCGCATCTTCCCTTCCACCACCGCCAACGCCACCCTCATCGCCCGTATGGACGACGACTCGCTCGTCCACGGCGAAACCAACATCTCCGCCAGCAAGCGCTCCATCTCGGAACTGATGCTGGAGCCTGCCGACGCTGGCCCGCTGCCCGAAACCCTCGAAGCCATAGCTGCGGCCGACCTCATCACACTTGGCCCGGGCTCGCTCTACACCTCGCTCATCACCAACCTGCTCGTCAGCGGCATCCCGCAAGCGCTGGCTTCCAGCAATGCGACGCGCGTCTACATCTGCAACCTGATGACCCAGGCCAACGAAAGCCTCGGCCTTACCGCCTCGCAGCACATCGAAAAAATCCTTGACCACGCCGGCGCAAGAATCTTCGACTACGCCCTGATCAATACCTCGCCGATCCTCCCCGCGACAGTCGCCCAATACGCGCGCTTCGGCCAGATACCCATCGAACCCGACCTAGATCGCATCCGCTCGCTCGGCGTCGAACCCATCACCGGCAACTTCGTCCACGAAGGCGAAGTGCTGCGCCATAGCTACGATTTTGTCGCCGAAACGGTACTCAATCTCGCGCAGCCCGTTCCAACCTCTTAGCCTGAAACTTCGGAGCTCCTCCATGGCAAAGTCCACGGCCTCACCTATTATCTCTATCGGGCGCATTCTCTATGCGCTCGCCATCATCGCTTTCGGCGTGCAGTTCGCCATCTTCGGACATCTCCGGCTCGGCCTGCCGCTCTGTCCCAATTGGCTTGCGAACGGCAGCCTCATCGCATACGCCCTCGCCGCGATTTTCATCGTCACTGGGCTTGCCCTCGTGGCAACATGGCGTGTCGCCGTCGTTAGCCTCATCCTCGGCATCCTTCTACTCGCATCTTCATGCCTCTACCTGCAGCACATGAACTTCGTGTTGCATGACGGCAACTGGCGCACGGTTTTTCTCGAGTGCTTGTCGATCGCCGCGGCAGCGCTGGTACTGCACGGCCTGTCGACCGGCAGAGGCGCGAAGCTTTCCATGATGCCCGGACGCATCTTCTTCGCCTTCACGATGATCGTCTTCGGTGCGCAGCACTTCATGTACGCGCGCTTCATCGCCACGCTGGTTCCTCGGTGGATCCCGCAACATTACTTCTGGGTCATCGCGACCGGCATCGCCCTAATCGCCGCCGGCGCAGCCATCGCCACCACTATCGCGGACAAGATCGCCAGCTTCTGTCTTTTCGCGATGTTCCTCGGCTGGCTCGTCCTCCTGCACGCCCCGCGCATCCTGCACGCACTGCACAATGGCGACGAGTGGTCCAGCGGCCTGGTCGTTCTCGCACTTTGCGGAGCTTCCCTTCTCATGGCCGCCTCATCCGACCAAACTAGCCGCTAATCCCCGACTTTTTCTACACTCGACTCTCTATCCTCTACACTCTGTCTTATGGAGACTCCTACCTTAGAAGGTCCGCACGTTCGGCTCGAACCGCTCACGCTCGAGCACATCCCCGCGCTCGAGGCCATCGCTTTCGACCCCTCCATCTGGAAGTACATGGTCTACCCCATGACCACCCCCGAACATCTGCGTGACTGGGTAGAAACCGCCCTGAGCTCACAGTCCGCTGGCACCGCACTGCCATGGATCACCATCCACAAAGGCAGCGAAGGCAACCCCGACCAGATCGCTGGTGGCACCGGCTTCATGGACCTCGACCTGAAGCACCGCTCCACCGAGCTCGGCAGCACATGGCTCGTGCAGGCCTTCCGCGGGACGCGCGTCAACCTCGAAGCCAAACTGCTGCAGCTCACGTATGCCTTCGAAACGTTAGGCCTATTGCGTGTCGCCTTCAAAACCCACGACCACAACCAGCGTTCGAAGGCGGCCATTCGCTCAATCGGCGCCATCTATGAAGGGACCTTCCGCAATCACTACGTGATGCCCGATGGCTCCAGCCGTGATAGCGCCTGGTTTTCGATCATCAAGCAGGACTGGCCTGAGGTGAAAGAAATGCTTACTAGGCGTTTGAACGCTCCGTTGTAGCGCTAGATCGCCGCCGCCCCGATCACCACCAACTTCGGCTCGGCCCCATTTTCCGAAATCGTCCGCTTTAACTGCCCACAAGCGGCATAAATATCCCGCCCTCGAGGCCGACGGATATACGTCGCGATCCCACCCTCGATCAGCATCTTCTGAAACACCGCCACATCCTCCGGCTTCGGCTGAACATAATCAATCCCCGGCCCGGGATTCCAGACGATCAGGTTCACCTTCGCCCGCATGCCTGCAAGCAAATCCAGCACCTCGCGTGCATGCTCCGGCTGATCGTTCACTCCACCCAGCAGTACGTACTCAAACGTCACCCACTCGCGCGTCCGCAACGGAATCTTCTGTACCGCTTCCAACAAAGCCGCGATGTCCCACTTGCGCGTGATCGGCATGATGCGCTCGCGCACCACATCGTTCGAAGCATTCAACGACAACGCCAGCTTCGGCCGCACCGTCTCCTTCGCAAACGCCTCAATCCCCGGCAAAATCCCACTCGTCGACACCGTCATCCGCGACTCTGGAATTCCAATACCCTCCACCAGCAGCAGCACGCTCTTCATAAAACTGTCGTAGTTCAGGAACGGTTCGCCCATGCCCATGAACACCAGGTTGATCCGGTCTTTACCGATCTGAATGTTGTGCCGGTTCAGCACCGCAGCCACCTGTCCCGCGATCTCGCCTGCCGTAAGGTTCCGCTTGATGCCCAGCTTCGCCGTCAGGCAGAACTGGCAGTTCACCGCGCACCCCACCTGGCTCGAAATACAAATCGTCGCCCGCCGGAAACCATTCTCCGCCAGCGTGCCAAAATTCGACCGCGCCCTCCCGTTTCCTCTTCGATCCCAAAAGGATTTGTCATCTCGACCGGAGTCCGCGCTTTTTGCGGACGTAGCGGAGAGACCCGCAGTTAGTTTCATTCCGGCAACCGCCTCCTCCGCAGTCTCAGTCTCGGAGGCTTCCTCAACCGCAGCCTCACTCCCGTCACCACGCTCGCCTCCATCCCCATCCGGCATCCAGACTGTCTCCACAGTCTCGCCATCAGCCATCCGCACCAGGTAACGCTCTGTGCCGTCAATTGACGTAGCCGTCTGCACCATCTCCGGTAACCCAACCAACCAACCCGCCTCAATCAGCTCCGAACGCAGCGCAACCGACAGCGTCGTCATCTCCTCGACACCCGTAACCCGCTGCTTATAGAGCGCCTCAAACACCTGCCGCGCGCGATACGGCTTTTGCCCTAGCGCGGACATCATCTCCGTCAGCTCCGGCAAGTTCATCCCAAATAGCGCACGCGTATCCATGGTTCCAGTTTACCGCCCTATAATGCTGCGCATGGCATCCGCAAGCGCCCTGCCCGAAACCGCCCCGGAGCTGCTCCCCATCCTCGACGACCTCCGTCGCCGCGAACCCATCTTCCACCGCCCGGCGTTCCCCACAGTCATGTCGCCCGATTACTGGGAAGTAGGCGCCTCCGGCCGCCGTTACAGCCGCGACTTCATCCTCGAAACCCTTGTGCTACATCCGCCCATCGACGCTGACGTCGCCCGTTGGCAGGCAACGGACTTCGCACTACAACAGCTCGCACCCAACACCTATCTCCTGGCCTACACGCTCGACCAAACAGGCCGGATAACCAGACGGTCGACCTTGTGGCAAAACACGCAGGAAGGCTGGCAAATTCTTTATCATCAGGGGACCCTCGTCGCGCCGGAGACCCTTCAGGAAGCCAACACCGTTCCAACCCAATCGTGATTGCATGGTGACTCTCGTACGACCAAGACGTCTGACCACAAACGGGCTTCCGCCTTAGGTCATTCATGAAACGAACCTCCGGGATCAGAACTGAACTTATTGCTCTTCCACTCCTGCTCTGCACGTTTCTCGGCTGCGGCAAGGACCTCTTCACTCTTGCGACAGGCGTTCCTTCGTCCCCCACCACCCCAAATACCTCCATCCCCGGCAACTGGATCATCAGCGGTTTCTATAGACCGACTCCGGACACTCTAACCTCGTATAATTTCTTTGGATCGATGGTCAACAACGGGGGCCAGCTCAGCGGCGTTTTCCACTCCCTCACGAGTTGTTTTGACCAGGGGTACGAGGACATTCCCTACACCGGCACGCTGGACAGCAATAACAATCTGAGCATCGCCTCCTCTTCCGTCGATGGACAGGTCCTTACCTTCAACGGCAAGCTCGCTGCCAATGGCGCATCGATTACAGGAGGCTCGTTCACCATTCTCGGCGGATGCAGCGGCACTATCGTTAGCGTCACGTTCGAAGACGGTCCCGGAGCCTACGTGCAAACCACGGCAATGCGCCTGCCCGGCATCACCGGCAGCTGGGCGACCACGGCTGTGTCATCTCGCGGCCTCAGGCTCACCGAGCAACTCGCGGAATCCTCCACCCCCGATGCGCACGGAGACTTTGTTCTCACCGGCTCCGTCGCCGTTCAAGGCTCATCCTGCTTCACACAGGGGACGATCCAATCCGGAAGCTACCTTACCGGGTACATTGGACGCCAAATCGTTCTTATGAATGACGGTTCCACGCTGGACGCGACCCTCAATCTCTCATACGGCTCCAACGTCACCCCTGGCTTCCTCCTCACCGGCGTCATTTCAGGAGGTAACTGCAACGGAAACGTCACCCTGAATCTCCAGTAGCCTACGACCTCGTCGCACGTTCAGCTCCAATCGTGAAACAATAAATCCGATGCCTATTACCGTTCCTGTGGCCGAAAACCTCGCCACCACTGCCTCCACCCCGCACCCACGCGATATCCGGCAGACCACGCTGCCCAACGGCCTCTTGGTCCTCACCGAACGCATGCCCTACGTCCGCTCCGTCGCCATGGGCGTCTGGATCGATTGCGGTTCCCGCGACGAGACGCCCGCCACCAATGGCATCTCTCACTTCATCGAGCACATGGTCTTCAAGGGAACCACCACGCGCTCGGCCAAAGACTTCGCCCGCGAGATCGACGCCATCGGCGGCAACCTTGACGCCTTCACCGGCAAAGAGACCATCTGCTTCAATATCAAGGTTTTGGACGAAAACGTTCCAGCCGCGCTCGACCTTCTGACCGACCTCGTCCTCCACCCCACCTTCGCCCCCGACGACATCGCCAAGGAGCAGGGCGTCATCCTTGAAGAGATCAAGATCGACGAAGACAGTCCCGACTATCTCGTCCACGAGCTCTTCACCCAAAACTTCTGGAAGGGCGACGCCCTCGGCCGACCCATCCTCGGCACCGCAAAGACCGTCTCCAGCTTCACGCAGCAGATCGTCCTCGACGAGTACGCCAGCCGCTTCACGCCGCCGAACATGGTCTTCTCGGCTGCTGGCAACATCGAACACGACGCCTTCGTCGCGCAGGTCGAGCAGGCCTTCAACTCACTCAGCGCTAGCTCTGGTGAAAAAATCGCCAAACACGCCGCACCCAAGGCCTTCCCGCACATCACGCTCAAGAACAAGAAGTCCCTTGAACAGGTGCAATTCTGCCTCGCGATGCCTTCGCTTCCTGTCTCGCACCCGGACCGCTTCGGCATCCATCTGCTGAACTCGATCCTCGGCGGTGGCATGAGCTCGCGGCTGTTCCAGTCCATTCGCGAAGATCGTGGCCTCGCCTACTCCATCTACTCCGAAATGAATCCATTCCGCGATACCGGCTCTCTGGCCGTATACGCGGGTTGCGCGGTTGACAAAACGCGCGAAGTCCTCGCCCTCACCCTCGCCGAGTTCACCCGCATGAAGACCGAGCCGGTCACCGACGAAGAACTCAAGCGCGCCAAAGACCAGTCCAAAGGCAACATGGTGCTGGGTCTCGAATCCTCCGGCTCCCGCATGTCCAACCTTGCCCGCCAGCAGATGTACCACGGTCGCTTCTACTCGGTCGACGACATCACTGCCGAAATCGACCGCATCACCGCCGCCGACATCCAGTGTCTGGCCCAGCAGCTTCTCGTCTCTGACAACATGGCCCTGACGCTGCTCGGAAACCTCGGCACGCTAAAAGTCGACCGCGCCGACTTGGCCTGCTAGGCGCGCAATCCGGCCGGTTTCTTTTACTTCAGAGCATTGGTCTCTACCGTCCGTTGATCCCAAACGTCTATACTCTGAAACGGACAAACACCCGCGCCCACGCGCACCCTTTCGAGGATCACCATGCTCAAGACACAGCAAAAGCGCACCGCAGAATCCGGTTTCACCCTCATCGAACTCCTGATCGTCATGTCGATCATCCTCATCCTGGCCACCCTCGCCATCCCTGCCATGCAGAACTCCATCAAGAAGGCCAATCAGACCTCGGCCATCGCTTCCTTGAAGGACATCGCGGCTCAGGAAAACAACTACAACTCCGACTACCCGACCCATGGCTTCTCGTGCTCCCTAGCAGCGCTTGGCGGCAAAGCCGGCACAGGCGCACCCTCGCCCGATGCCGCACAGCTCATCCCCGAAGAGCTCGCCGCCGGCAGCAAGTCCGGCTACCAGTTCGCCATCACCAACTGCAACAAGATCACCGTCAACAACCAGGACCAGATCACAGGCTACACCGTCACCGCCGTTCCGAACTCTGTCGGCCACTCCGGCGACCGCGGCTACTGCACCGATGAAAATGGCCAGATCCGCTACGACCCCAAGGGCGGCACCAACTGCACCGAACTGCTGCAGTAGTTCGATCCCGACCTCGCTATGGCCGTCTAAGGGCGGCCATAGTTTTTGTTCCGAGTGCCTATGCTCTTGTCGTTTTTTAGTTTCTCCCCGTCATCCTAGAGCGAAGCGAAGGACCCCCTCATATTGCGCATTCCGATACTGAATTCGACCCTACTGGGCGTTCTACTGCTCACGCTGCCTGTCGCAGCGCAAATCCCTACTGCCTCGTCGCTCGCCAAGATCGTCGATGCTCACTACAACCATCTGCAATCACTGCAGGCGCACTACACCGAGCGTTACCAGGGCATGGGTCTCGACCGTTCCGAAACCGGCACCCTCACCCTCAAGAAACCCGGCCGCATGCGCTGGGTCTACGACTCCCCTGCCGGCAAGCTCTTTCTGCTCGACGGCCACTCCGCCATCACCTACACACCCGGCGACGCGCAAGCCACACGCATCCCAGAAAAGCAGCTCGACGACCTGCGGAGCCCGCTGCGTTTCCTCCTCGGCCACACAGAGCTGGCCAAAGAACTCGACAACCTCACCCTTGCGCCGGCGTCGACGGGCTTTTACACACTCTCTGGCACCCCTAAAGGAATGCAGCAACGCCTGCATTCCCTTGCCGTGACGGTCAACATCGCCGGCCAGATCCAGACCATGCGAATCGAAGATGCCGACGGCGCTACAACAACCTTCACCTTCACCGACATGCACGAAAACATCCCCACCACCGACGCTGACTTCACCTTCACTCCACCACCAGGCATTCCAATACTCAACGGAACGAATCCAATCTGAGCATGGGAGGATCTATACAGCAAAGGCCTGCGTTTTGAACGACCGCAGGCCTTTGCTTTTATTTTATTCACCACCCACTATTGCAATAAACTCCTACATGCCCCGCTTCAAACCTCTACATGCCCCGCTTCCCCAATCTCCACCTTCCCACCGGTTGCAGCCGCGAACGCATACTTCGCCATCATCACAACTTTACTGGACGAAGCCTCCCAATAGTCCGCCTCTGAGACTTCCACCCGCAGCACGGCAATCTCCGGGTCGTCCTCACCCTTCGGGAACCACGCCTTGTAGAGCGGATTCCACAGTTCCTTGATCTTTGCCTTGTCCTGGCTGGCTGCGGCAATGCCCTTTAGCGAAATGTACTTCGAATCCTTCGGCTCCGCGAAGGTCAGCATCACATCCTGGTCCTTCGCAATCTCGCCGATCTTCTCTGAGGTCACGCGCGTAAGAAACCACAGCGTTCCATCGAACGGCTTATCCTGCACCGCCATCGGCCGCGAACTCATCTTCCTGTCCGCCGCGATGGTCGTCATCATGCAGATGTGAATCCCCTTCACCAGTTCGGAGATCTTCTCCATCCCTTCTTTGCCGTCCAGTTCCTTGTAATGCGCATCCCGATCGTGTTTCTCACTCATAGCCAGCACCTCGAACCTTCAGATGCTCCCACCTCGCCGCCAAGGTTGTCGACACAAGGAATCGACTTTCGCCTCACCACAACCGCCCTGCGTCCTATTTCCTGCTCTCCATTTCCTGTACCGTATTTTCATGCGCTTCCGGTCCCTTGCCGCTCTTCTTCTCAGCCTTCCAGCAACCGCCCAGACCCTCCACCTGATCCCCATGCCGCGCATCGTCGCGCCCGGTGCCACACTGCCACTCTCCGCCGGCGTCCGCATCGAATGCGCCAGCCCCTGCGACCCCGAAGACTCCTTCGCCATCGCCGACCTCCGCCAATCCCTCTCTGACCGCCACATCCCCACCACGGAAGCACCCAGCGCCGCCCACATTCTTGTGACTCGCTTCAGCACCAATATCGGCCGCGCCACCTACGCCGAGTCGCTTCCACCCACCCAGCAAGCCAGTAAGCCTACCGCTATGGCGCCCGAAATGGCTGCGGAAGGCTACGTCATCCTGCCCGACCCGAACGGAGCCCACGACGCCGGCCTCGTGCTCACCGCCAATACAGCCGCTGGCGTCTTCTACGCACTCCAAACCATCAAGCAGCTCATTGTCGGCGACGGCCCATCCGCGACTCTCCACATCGCCACCATCCGCGACTGGCCCGCAATGCAGTACCGCGGTCTCCACGACGATCTCTCCCGTGGCCCCATCGACACCCTCGATTTCCAGAAGAAGCTTATCCGCACGCTCGCCGCCTACAAGGACAACCTCTACTCGACTTACTTCGAAACCACGCAGGCCTATGCCTCGAACCCCCTCGCGGCCGTCCCCGGCGCCGCCCTCACCGCCGAAGACGCCCGCCAGCTCGTCGCCTACGCCCGCCAGTACCACGTCACCGTCGTCCCCGAGCAGGAAGCCTTCGGTCACCTCCGTCACATGCTCATCAATGAGCAGTACGCCGACATCGCCGAAACGCCGCACGGCGCCGTCCTCGCACCCGGCGCGCCTGGCTCCATCCCGCTCATCCACAGCATGTTCACCGAGCTTGCACAGCTTTATCCTTCGCCTTTCCTTCATGTCGGAGGTGACGAGACCATCGACCTCGGACTCGGCCGCACCAAGGCCGACGTAGACGCCCGCGGCCTCGCTCCCGTCTATCTCGACTTCATCCAGCAGATCGTCGCCTCGCTCCAGCCGCTGCACCGCAAGATTCTCTTCTGGGGCGACGTCGCGCAGGACGCCCCCGCTCTCGTCAAAGCCCTGCCGCAATCCTTCAAGGACCAGACCATCGCCCTCGCCTGGGGCTACACCCCCAACCCTAAGGGCTTCGCCTCACAAATAAAGCCCTTCACCGACGCCGGCCTCGAAACCTGGGTCTCGCCCGCCATCAACAACTATCGCCAGGTCTGGCCCAACCAGCAGCAAGCCCTTGACGACATTCAGGAATTCACCCGCGACGGCCAACACTACGGCGCGACCGGTCAACTCAACACCCTCTGGGACGACGACGGCGAGTCCCTCGCCAACATGAACTGGTATGGCATCCTCTTCGGCTGCGCCGCCGCCTGGCAGCCTGGAGAAAGCTCCATCCCGCAATTCCAACAAAGCTTCGGCCAGGTGTTCCACGGAGACGCCACAGGCCTTATCAATCAAGCGCAAGATGAACTTACTGCCGCCATGTCGTTGATTCACGACAACAAAATCATCTCCGCCACTGAAGGCACCGACACCCTCTTTTGGGTCGACCCCTGGTCTAAAGACGGTCAAGTCTTCGCCACCCGCATGCGCCCCATTACCTCTCCACTGCGCCTCCACGTAGAGCATGCCATCGTCCTTATTGCCCAGGCCCGCAACGCTAACCCCAATCTTCGCGAGCAGGACGCGCTCGACGCCATGGACTTCGGTGCCCGCCGCATCGACTTCATCGGCCTCAAATTCCAGCTCGCCGACGAGATGGCCGCAGGCTACGCCCAGGCCGTCGCCACCATTCCTGCCGCCCTCGCCTTCCGGCCAGGCTCTGGTGCCCAACGTCCCAAACCCTCCGTCCCGGCGCTGCTCTCCGACATCAACGGCGTCAACGGTCGCCTCGAAGACCTAACCTACGGCTACTCGCAGCTACGCGACATGTTCCAGCAGCAATGGCTCCGCACCTACCGCCCGGCCAACCTGACTCCAGTACTCGAACGTTTCGACTTCACCACGCAACTCTGGCTCTCGCGGATCGACAAAGTCCGCTCCGCCCAGCGCCAGTGGACTGACACCAAGTCGCTTCCCACCGCCGCCGACCTCGGCATCCCTGCACCTTCCAGCATCATCGAGCTTCCAACCTCCACGGGCCCCCGGTAACGCTCCATGACCCACACCATCACAGCTCGCCACCTCATCACCGACATCGGCACCATCGAATTCCCCGTCCTCACCATCACCGATGGCCTCATCACCGACATCTCGTCAGACCCAAAGACCCTCGCCCACGAAACCGACACCCTCACAGCCGCATTCTTCGACATCCACACCCATGGCGCGATGGGCCACGACGTCATGCACGTCACCCCGACCGAACTCCGCGAAGTCCAGCGTTTCCTCGCCATGCACGGCGTCGGCCACTACCTCCCGACCACCGTCACAGCCCCAATCGACACGACCCTCCGCGCCCTCGAAGCCCTAGCCAACGCCATCGAATCCCGGACACCCGAAAACGAAGCCACGCCCATCGGCATCCATCTCGAAGGCCCTTTCCTCTCGCACGCCAAGCGCGGCGTTCACCCCATCGCCGATCTGCAACCGCCGACTATCAAGCTCTTCGACCGATTCCAAACCGCCGCCCGCGGCCACATCAAGCTGGTCACTATTGCCCCCGAATCGGGCGCCGCAAACAAAGGTACGGAAGCCTCCGCCCTCGACCTCATCGCCCACGCCACGTCCCAGGGCGTCCGCGTTTCGTTAGGCCACTCCAATGCCACAGTGGCGGAGACTCTTCCCGCCATCGCCGCCGGAGCCACGTCCGCCACCCACACCTACAACGCCATGCGCTCCATGGATCACCGTGAACCGGGCATCCTCGGCACAGTTCTCACCGACGACCGCCTCTACGCCGAACTCATCTGCGACGGCGTCCATGTCGCACCCACCATGGTCCGCCTCTGGCTCCGCGCCAAGGGCCTAGACCGTGCCATTCTCGTCACCGACGCCATGTCCGCCGCCGGCATGCCCCCAGGCCCCTACACACTCGCCGGCCAGCCCGTCACCGTCACCAACGACCGCGCCGTCCTCACCGACGCCCCCGATACCCTCGCCGGTTCCATCCTCACCCTGGATGCCGCCGTCGTCAACCTGCAAACCTTCACTGCCGCCTCACTCGCCGACGCCACGCGCCTCGCCACCCACAATCCCGCCGCAATGCTCGGCATTCCCGCGCTAACCCGTCTCGCACCCGGCAGTCCAGCCAACCTGAACCGGTTCAACGCCGCCAAGCAGCTCACCGCAACCTACCTCCGCAGCATCAAGCTCTCTAAAATCTAGGATCTGCTGCTATCCACGCCGCGCAATCCACAGCGCGCCCTCAAGCGGGTTCACTTCAGTAGGAGCCACCGTCATCTCCGGCACCAGCTCCCTCAGCCGCTCCGTCATCGCCTCACGCACCAGCGCAATCTTCCCCAGCACGCTTCCCGTAAACGAAAGCCGCGAAGTGTCCCTCGGAGCGCAGCGCACCGTTCGCATCTTGCGCACCACAAGCGCTACCTGATCGGCCAAGTCCTCGCCCGCGCGCTCCAGAACCCGCAGCGCCACCGGATCGCCATGCTCGGCGCCGCTGGCTACCACCGTCGTCAGCTCCGCAAAATTCGTCCTGCTGAAGTGGTTTGCCTTCGCCACCAGCTCTCCCAGGCTCTTCAGCCCCCAGAACCCCTGAATCTCCGCCAGCAAATCTGAGGGCAAGCCACGATCCCGCGCCCGCAGCGCAGCCTTCACGGCCTCTAAACCAATCCATCCACCTGAACCCTCATCGCCAATCACCGGCCCCCATCCACCAGCCGTTAGCCGCGTTCCGTCCGAACACCGCCCGATCACGTTCGACCCTGTCCCCGCGATGACAAAAACCCCCGGCCCACCCTGGAACGCCGCCTCCAGCGCAATTGCCTCATCGCCCAGCACGGCGACTTTGCCCGACACCATCCCACGCAGCGTCTTTTCACCCCACTGCCGCACATTATCGGCGCCGATACCCGCAAGCCCCATACACGTTCGCGTAATCTCATCAGGCCCTACGTGCGCCTCAATGGCCGAGCTCCGCACCAACTCCTGTAGCCGCTTGGTCGCGACTTCTTCGCCCACGCTCATCAATTTCACGGTGCCGCCGGTCGCGCTTGCCAGCACCCGCGTTTCGTCCGCAATCCAGCACTGTGTTTTGGTCCCACCTGCATCAATTGCAACAAACTTCGCCATCGTTCTCCGTGCTCTCCTCAGATTCAGCCCGCAAAGCCGTTATCATAACCTGCATCGCCCTAAAGCGTCCGAAGTCCCAGTCCCACTCCCAGGAGTCACGTTGCCCCAACCGCTTGCCGCCCTTGCCCTCGCCACCTCCCCGCAGCGGCTCAGCGCCTTCGACCTCACCCTGATCGCCGTTTACCTTGCGGGCATCACCCTCTTCGGCCTCCGCTTCCGCGAAAAGAAAGGTGCCTCTAAACAGGATAAATCCCTCAAGTCCTACTTCCTCGCCAACAACACCATTCCCTGGTGGGCCATCGCTCTCTCCATCGTCTCCGCCGAAACCTCGACCCTCACCATCATCTCCATCCCCGGCGTTGCCTTCGCCGGCGACTTCGGCTTCCTGCAGGTCGTCATCGGCTACATGCTCGGCCGCATCGTCGTCGCCGCGCTCTTCCTTCCTCGCTACTTCGCCGGAGAAATGCTCACCGCCTACCAGCTCATCGACCAGCGCTTCGGCAACGTCCTCCATAAAACCACTGCCGGTCTTTTCCTGCTTACCCGCGCAGCCGCCGAAGGCGTCCGCGTCTTCGCCGTTTCCATCGTGGTCGGCATCGCCATCGGCACGCGCGACGTACTCTCCATCGCCATCATCTCCGCCCTCACCCTCCTCTACACCTTCGAAGGCGGCATGGCAGCAGTTATCTGGACCGACGTCGTCCAGATGGCGATCTACATCGGCGGCACCGTCGTCGCCATCCTCACCCTCGGCACACACGTGCCCGGCGGCTGGACGACGATCCACCACGTCGCCGGAGCTGCGGGCAAGTTCCACATGCTCAACTTCGCCTTCAACCTCACCCAAAGCTACACCTTCTGGGCCGGCGTCCTCGGTGGAACCTTCCTCACCATGGCCTCACACGGCACGGACCAGCTCATGGTCCAACGCATGCTGGCCGCACGCAGCCTGCGCGAGTCGCGTCTCGCGCTCCTCAGCAGCGGCGTCGTCATCTTCATCCAGTTCGCACTCTTCCTCTTGATCGGCGCCGGTCTTTACGTCTTCTACGGCCAGCACCCCACTACCTTCGCCTCCGGCGACCACATCTTCCCGACGTTCATCGTCCGCGAGATGCCCATCGGCGTCGCCGGCCTTCTCGTCGCCGCCATCCTCGCGGCGGCGATGTCCAACCTCTCCGCCGCCCTCAACTCACTTTCCTCCACCACCGTCGTCGATTTCTATATGCACCTCCGGCCCAATGCCGGCGACCGCGAGCGCAACCTCATCAGCAAATCCTCAACCGTCCTTTGGGCAATCGTCCTCTTCGCCATCGCGGTCTACTCCGTAAAGGTGGGCGGCAAAGGCCACGTCGTCGAGATCGGCCTCAGCATCGCGTCGGTCGCCTACGGCTGCCTGCTAGGCGTCTTTCTTCTCGGCACGCTCACTAAATTTGCAACGGAAATCGGCACAGCCATCGGCATGGTTGTCGGCTTCATTCTTAACCTCTGGCTGTGGCAAGGAACTTTCCCTGTGCATCTCGGTCTCATCACCATCCCAAAAATCGCCTTTACCTGGTACGTCCTGATCGGAGCCATCGTGACCTTCGCCGTCGGCAGCCTCGCCAGCCTCATCTTCCGCAAGCAATCCATCCGTCGCGTGGCCACAATCAGCGCCCTCCTTCTCGGAACCCTCATCCTGAGCAACGCGAAGGATCTCTGCATTTCGTCAGCGCACGCACAGGCTCCTAAGCCGTCCGCCTACGACTTCTCTGGCGTCACCACCCTCCTTACCGAAGCCACCGCAGCCCACCATCCCCCGGGCGCCGTCGTCATCATCGGCCACAACGGCAAGGTCGTCTACGACCACGTCTTCGGCGACCGCAAGCTCGCCGGGGAACCCGGCCTCAACGGCGAACCCTCACCCGCCGAATCCATGACCGAAGACACCATCTTCGACATGGCGTCACTCTCCAAAGACCTGGCCACCGCGACCTCCATCATGCAGCTCTACGAAGCCGGCAAGATCACCAGCTTCGACGATCCCGTCGAAAAATTTCTCCCCGCCTTCAACCCGGACCACGACCCCATCCGCGCCAAGGTCACCGTCCGCATGCTGCTCACTCACACCTCCGGCGAAGGCCCGGACGTCTCGCTCAAGGCACCCTGGGGACTAGCCGCACCCGACAAAGCCGAAGGCTTCCGCCTCGCACTTACCACACCGCTCCTCAACCCACCCGCCAGCAAGTTCCTCTACTCCGACATCAACTTCATCCTGCTCGGCGACATCATCGAAACCCTCTCCGGCCAGACCGAAGACGTCTACACCGCCGAGCATATCTTCAAACCCCTCGGCATGACCGACACGCGCTATCTCCCGCTCGCCAAAGCCTGCGGCCCGCACAAGGTCGTCGGCGCGGCCATCGTATGGGCGCCCACGCCTCCAGGCCGCATGTCCTACGCCTGCGCCCCCGGCACATGGTCCACATCACTGCTGCCACGCATCGCACCTGAAACCCACGACGACGAAGGCAACGCCCAAACCAACCCCCACTTCGACATGCTCACCCGCGGCTCCGTCCACGACCCCACCACGCGCCGCATGGGCGGCGTAGCCGGTCACGCCGGCGTGTTCTCCACCGCACACGACATTTCCCTCTACGCCAGCGCGCTCCTCGAAAAACTCCTCCACAACACCGGCCCGTTCCCCCTCAAACAATCCACGCTCCAGCTCATGACCACCCCCGAACAACCCGGCCACGAGCCCGGCCAGATCGCAGCCGCGCAAGCCGCCAACGACGCCGCCATCGCGGGTGCCCCATCTTCGCCGACGGCCTCATCGTCGGCTAAGGTGGGCCCGGCGACGATCCCTGGCCTCGCCCCCCACTACCCCGCCCTCAAAGGCCAGGACCTCCGCGGCTTCGGCTGGGACATCGACACCGCCTTCTCCAAACCCCGCGGCGCCATCTTTCCCATCGGCAGCTTCGGCCACACCGGCTTCACCGGCACGAGCCTCTGGATGGACCCCACTTCCGACACCTACGTCATCATGCTGGCCAACGCTGTCCACCCGCGCGGCAATACGCCGATCTCGAACCTCCGCGGCCAGTTAGCCACCGCTGCCGCCAGAGCCCTTGGCCTCGCATGCCCACGCAATACAATCTGTGACGCAGATGTGACTTCTGGCTCCGTAGACGTGGGCGTTACCGGAACTACGACGAGTGCGACGATTTCTAGCGCATCGGCTCCCACCCTCACCGGCATCGATATCCTCGAACGCACCAAAGCCTCCGCACTCCACGTCCTCTCCAACGCACCCGACGGCTCTCTCAACATCGGCCTTCTCACCAATCAGAACGGCCTCGACAGCCACGGCCTGCGCACCATCGACTACCTCGCCAGCCTAGCCCCCACCAAGATCCATCTCACCGCGCTCTTCTCTCCCGAGCACGGCATCACCGGCAAGCTCGACCAAACCTCCATCAACGGCGAAACCGACGCCGCCACCGGTCTGCACGTCACCAGCCTCTACGGGCCACACGACGCCGACCGTCGCCCCACCCACGACCAGCTCAAGGACCTCGACGCCGTCGTCATCGACCTGCAGGACGCCGGCGTCCACTTCTGGACCTACGAATCCGTCCTTGGCTATTTCCTCGAAGCCGCCAGCCACGAAGTCCACGACTATCAGCACAACCTCAACATCATCGTGCTCGACCGTCCCAATCCCGTCGGTGGCGTCGCCGTACAAGGGCCTATCGTCGACGCGGACAAAACCTCCTACGTCGCCTACACCACCATCCCCGTCCGCCACGGCCTCACCTACGGCGAGCTCGCCCGCTACATCAACACCAGCAAACACCTCGACGCTCCCCTCGCCGTCGTCACCATGCAGAACTGGCACCGCGTCGAGCTCTGGCCCGACACCGGCCTTCCCTGGACCAACCCGAGCCCTAACCTCCGTTCGCCCGAAGCCGCTCTTCTCTACCCCGCACTCGGCCTCATCGAATCCACCAACATCTCCGTAGGCCGCGGAACCGAGCACCCCTTCAGCTTCTTCGGTGCCGGCATCCCCGCACCCCCCAAATCCACCACTACGTCGGGTGCCCCATCTTCGCCGACAGCCTCATCGTCGGCTAAGGTGGGCCCGCAGAGTGCTGGTGCCTGGTTCAACGCACAGGCCGTAGCCAATGCCCTCACCGCCCGCCACATCCCTGGCGTAGCCTTCACTGCAACAACCGAGCCCATCACCGAAGACGCCAACAAATACCCCTTCCACGGCCAGACCATCGAAGCCGTCCACGTTACCACCACCGACCCGCATCTCCTCAACACACCCGAGCTCGGCATCGAAATCCTCTCCACCCTACACCACCTCTACCCCGAGCAGTTCCACCTCGAACGCTCCATGACGCTCGTCTGCAACCGCGCCACCATAGACGCCGTCGCGCATGGCGACGATCCCCGCGCCATCGCCGCCTCCTGGCAGTCCGCGCTCGACGCCTATAAGGCCGCAACCACCCCCATCCTGCTTTACCGCTAGCCCCACTTTTGAGGCATGACGATCCCTCCGTCAGGGCGTATGCTCACACTCACAACAGAGTTTAATGCCCGTCGCAGCAGAAGGAGAGCACCATGTACCTGATCGTCATTGCACTTCTCATCGGCATCATCGCCGGACTCCGCGCCTTCACCGCACCTGCGGCCGTTAGTTGGGCCGCCAAGTTCGGCGTCCTCTCTCTCGGCGGAACGCACCTCGCCTGGCTCGGCGCAACCGTCACGACATGGATCATCACCGCGCTCGCCCTCTTTGAGCTCGTCAACGACCAGAACCCCAAGACCCCCAGCCGCAAAGTCCCGCCCCAGTTCATCGCCCGTGTCGTGATGGGCGGCTTCTCCGGCGCAGCTATCGGCCTCGGCCTCGGCGATCTCTGGATCGGTCTCGCCTGCGGCGCCATCGGCGCAGTCATCGGCACACTCGGCGGTGCCGCTTTCCGTGGCGCACTCGCCAAGGCCTTCGGCAAAGACCTCCCCGCCGGACTCCTCGAAGACGCCATCGCCATCGTTGGCGCCTACCTCATCGTCTCGCACATCTAAGCCCTCATGCCTAACTTCGACGCAATCATCATTGGGGCCGGCCAGGCCGGCCCCGCGCTTGCCAATCGCCTCGCCGCCGCCGGCCAAACCGTCGCTTACGTAGAGCGCAAGCTCTTCGGCGGCACCTGCGTGAACACCGGTTGCACGCCGACCAAAGCCATGGTGGCCAGCGCTTACGCCGCTCGCGAAGCGCAGCGTGCCGCCGAGTACGGCATCATCCTCCCGCCCGGCCCTCTCACCACCGACATCAAGAAAGTGAACGCCCGTCGCGACGCGATCGTCGCCAAGTCACGCGACGGCGTCGAAAATTGGCTGCGCGGCAATAAGCAGATCACCGTCTTCAAAGGCACCGCCAGCTTCACCTCGCCCAGCACGGTGCAGGTAGACGGCAACATCCTCGAAGCCAAACAAATCTTCCTCAACGTCGGCGGCCGCGCCAGCGTCCCCGATCTACCCGGCGTCCACGATATCCCTTTCCTCACCAACACAAGTCTCCTCGCCCTCGACACGCTCCCCGAACACCTCGTCATCATTGGAGGCAGCTACATCGGCATCGAGTTCGGCCAGATGTACCGCCGTTTCGGCTCCAAGGTCACCATCATCGAGAAGGCCAAACGCCTCGTCGCCCACGAAGACGAAGATGTCTCTGCCGCCGTCCTCTCCATCCTCCAGGCAGAAGGTATCGAAGTCCGTCTCAAATCCGAATGCATCTCCTTCGCTCCACATCCGGACGGCGTGAAAGTCGGCGTCACCTGCCCCGAAGGCGAAGAACCATCGACCATCGGCACCCACGTCTTGCTCGCCGTAGGCCGCACGCCCAACACCCAGGACCTCGGCCTCGACAAAGCCGGCATCACCACCGACGACCGCGGCTACATCACGGTCGACGACCATTGCCGCACCAACGTCCCCCACATCTACGCTCTCGGAGACTGCAACGGCAAAGGTGCTTTCACGCACACCGCCTACAACGACTACGAAATCGTAGCCGCCAACCTGCTCGATAACGACCCACGCAAGATCAGCGACCGCATCCCCTGCTACGCCATGTACATGGATCCGCCGCTCGCGCGCATCGGCCTCACCGAAGACCAGGTCCGCAAGATCGGCAAACCCGCACTCATGGCCACCCGTGCGATGACCCGCGTCAACCGCGCACTGGAAAAGGGCGAAAGCCTCGGCTTCATGAAAGCCCTCGTCGACGCCGACACAAAAAAGATTCTAGGCGCATCCCTGTTGGGCGTAGGCTGCGACGAAGCCATCCACTGCCTGCTCGACGTCATGTACGCCGACGCACCCTACACCACCATTTCCCGCGCCGTACACATCCACCCCACGGTCTCAGAGCTCATCCCAACTCTTCTGCAAGACCTGAAACCTCTAACCTAACGCCAGCCCAACAAGACCTTCATTCACACCAAAGCCCCCCATCCTTAGCGCAGCTAAGGCCCCCGTATTCCTTCGCTGCGGCGATCAAAGCCTCACTGCACCGTCGTCTCCGGCAGCAGCGCCTTCACATACCCCGCATTCACCTTCTCATTCTCAAACTTGATATTCGTCAGCAACCCATCGAACGCCGCATGGATCACCTCATCCGTCGGCCGCGCCCGGAGCGGCGAATGCTTCTCATCGATCATCCAAGAGTGCGCCACATAATCAACAATCTCATCCCAGTGCGCCGGCTTATCGAACGTCACATCGCACGATCCACTGGCCATCTTCTTATACGGCCAGAACGCCCATCCGATATCGTTCTTCTCCAGCACCTCACGATAGTCAGCCACCCACGAGTCCACATTCTCCCCCGACTCACCCAGCCATAGCGGCACGTTGTACTTCTCGCGGAACGCAATAAACGAAGCAATCGCATCCTGCTTCGATCCCGGAATCCCATACTTGTGGAACGTGTACATTGAGTTCGAATCGAACGGCGCACCCAGCACCGAGAAGTCCCCATCCCAGTTCGCGCCGGTAATAATCACCACATGGTTCTTATCGACCGTCCGTACCGCCGCCACCAGCTTCTTGAACATCGGCTCCAGCATCGGCTTCAAGTGCGCCAGCGTAGGAATTCCCGGGATCGGCTCATTCAACAAGTCGTACCCCAGTACCGTCTTGTTGGTCGCATAGTGCTTCGCAATCCGCGTCCAAATCTCAACCGCCTGCTTCTGAGCGGAAGGCGATTCATACAGCCACGGATAGTTGTCGCTGTCGTCGATGTTCGCACCCGTCTGCCCACCCGGCGCATCATGCATGTCGAGAATCACATACATCCCCGCCTCCTGCGCCCACGCCACAACCGGATCGATCAACGCAAACCCTTCATTGCTCCCATTCGCAAAAAACTTGTAGTGGAAAGGAATTCGAATCGAGTTGAACCCGGCGCGCTTCATAAACTGCACATCGCCGCGCGTGATGTAGTCCTTACGCCACGTCGTCCAAAACTGAGCCGCGCCTTCCGGCCCCAGCATTGTCCGCGTCAACGCCTCAATCGTTCCGGGCGACTGCGGCCCACCGTTCAACTTCAGCATGTAGCCCTCAGGCTCCAGCCAATTCCCAAAGCTCGTGCCGCGCAGCAACAGTGGCCTGCCGGCGCCATCCACCAGGATCTTGCCCTGCTGATGCACGTATCCACTCTGCGCACCTGCACTTATCGAAACCCCAAGCAACATCGCAACCAGGAAACTAGCCTTCATCTTCAAGCGGTCCGCTCCTCACCTGCAGGCCAGACATGGGCTCCGCAGCACAGCGGCCATTCTTACAGACAAACGCTTGTCTTGGATACACTCTTTTGTAGGATTACGATTATTGTCCGTAAGTCGCCTTCGCGCCATGCTTGCGGAAGTAGTGCCGGTCCAGCAGCGCCTGCGACACTTCATCCGCATTCGCCTTCAGCGACACCGTCCGATACGCCATCCGCGCCACCGCCTCCAGCACCACCGCATTGTGCGCCGCATCATGCGCATTCTTTCCCCAAGCAAACGGCGCATGCCCGTTCACCAGGCAAGCTGGCACCGCCATCGGATCGATCCCGCCCTCACGAAACCGCTCCACAATCGCCAGCCCGGTCTCATGCACGTAACGCCCGCTGATCGCCTCATCCGTCAGCACCCTCGTCACCGGCACTGGCCCGTAAAAGTAATCGGCATGCGTCGTCCCAAACGCGGGGATCGGTAACCCAGCCTGCGCAAAGCTCGTGGCAAACTCCGAATGCGTATGCACCACCGCCCCAATATCCAGAAACTCCCGATACAGCAGCGTATGGGTATCAAGATCCGACGAAGGTTTGAACTCGCCCTCAACAATTTTGCCGTGCAAGTCCGTCACCACCATCTGCTCCGGCTTCAGCACGTCATAGTCCACGCCCGAAGGCTTGATCACCACCAACCCCTGCTCCCGGTCCACACCCGAAGCATTGCCAAACGTATAAAGCACCAGCCCGCGCTTCACCAACTCCAGATTGGCTTCGAGCACCTCTTCCCGCAGTTTCTTAAGCAGCATGGAATCCCTTTCCTTCACGCACCTTCGCTGCAATCTCTCGCAGGCTCTTCAACACATCCGCCAACCCCTGCGGCGCCGCACTCTCATCGCCAAACGTAAAGTAAACCCGCCGATATAACTGATACAGCTCCTCATACACAGCAGCGTTCTCCGCATTCGGCCTATACACATTGTGCTTCGGACACATCGCCGCCTGCGCCTCTTCCACCGTCGCAAAAATCCCCGCCGCCAGCTGCGCAAAGATCCCCGACCCAATACTCGTCGGCACACTATCCGGCACCAGGACCGCCTTGTTCAACACATCCGCATACACCTGGTTCAGCATCGAGTTGTTCTGCGGAATCCCTCCAGCATTAATCACCCGCTCAATCGGCACGCCATACTCCGCCATGCGCTCGAGAATAATGCGTGTATGAAACGCCGTTCCTTCAATCGCCGCGAACAACTCATCCTGCGCCGTATGCAGCAGGTTCCACCCCAGCGTAATGCCACCAAGCTCCGACTTCACCAGCACCGTACGATCGCCGTTATCCCACGACAACCTCAGCAATCCCGTCTGTCCGGCCTTATAGCTCTCAAGCCCCTGCGACAACGTCTTCACATCCGTGCCTGCGCGCTTCGCAATGGCCTCAAAAATATCGCCCACAGCCGACAAGCCCGCTTCAACCCCCGTATACGCTGGATGCACGCTGCCCGGCACCACCCCGCACACGCCGGGAATCAGCGTCGTCTCTTTCTGCATCGCGATGATGCAGGTCGACGTCCCGACCACATTCACTACATCGCCCTCACGGCAGCCCGCTCCAATTGCATCCCAATGCGCATCGAACGCTCCCACCGGCACCGGAATACCTGCCAGCAGCCCAAGCTTCTCCGCCCACTCAGTCGACAGATGCCCCGCCAGCGCATCCGACGACAGCACCTCACCCGCCAGCTTCTCTCTTACTCCATCAAACAGCGGATCGAGCTCCGACAAAAACGCCTGCGCCGGAAACCCACCCCACTTTTTGTTCCACATCCACTTGTGCCCCAACCCGCAGACACTGCGCTTCACCAAAGCTGGCTCCGTTACCCCACAAAGCGTCGCCGCAACCATATCGCAGTGCTCAAATGCCGAAGCAAACCCCGCACGCTTCTGCGGATTATGCCTCAGCCAGTGCAGCAGCTTCGCAAAGCCCCACTCATGCGAGTACACCCCACCGCACCACGCAATCGCCTCTAACCCTCGAGCGTGAGCCAGCGCCGTAATCTGCTGCGCTTCCTTCATCGCCCGATGATCACACCAAAGGTAGTAATCATCGATCGGCCGCATCTTCTCGTCGACAAAGATCACGCTAGAGCCCGTTGTATCGAGCGCCAGCGCCTGCACATCCTGCCCCGAGATCCCCGTCTGCACCAACACCTCACGCATGGCTTTCACCAGCGCATCCATTTGCTCTGCATGCGATTGCGTCGCAAAATCCGGATCTTCCCTCTTCCGCTTTAGCGCATACCCAGCCGAAGCCGTTCCCAACCGCCCGCGCTCGCTATCGAGCAGCGTGACCCGCGTGCTCAACGTTCCAAAATCCACTCCGGCAACAATCTTCATACGTCCTTCGCCCTTCAGTAAACGTTCTCTCAGCGACGATAGTATTCGATCGCACTCCCTCTGTCCTATCTCGCCATGCCAATCCCATAAATCGAAACCGGTCTGCCTGGCAGATTTGCCAACTATTGATCCCATGACGAATAATCCCCGCGAGCTGTCAGACAGCCTTTTCTCCTGTCTGAAAGTTCGTCTATCTCCAACAGCCACGCCTCATACGCCCCCGGGAGCCTCAAATCGTGCGCCTTTCGTTCCGCATCGCAGCATCGCTCGTCCTTTCGACCGCATTCCTCGCACACGCGCAGCAACCCGCGGGCACGCCCGTCGTTCCTTCCCCTGAACCCGGCCTGCTCTTCTATCTTTCCGCCGACCACGGCTTCAAAGCTGACTACGCCGCCGACGGCACGCCCGATCCCAACTTCCTCAAGGATGTCAAAATCCTTCCTGGCGGTGCCAAAGGCAACTACCTCCAATGCGGCAACGACCAGCTCCTCAGCTACTGGGCCCCCGGCAATATCTACTCTCAGCGCGGCACACTCTCCTTCGATTGGCGCTCGCGTATGCCCGTTGACGCCACCGAGTTCCCCATCTTCCGCGTCGGCTTCGGCGACCACTCCTCATGGGACATGGTCTGGCTCCGCATCGACTACAACGGCCACGGCTTCGACGCCTTCGTCACCGACGTCAACCTCGGCCGCACCCGCGTCTCCGTATCGGTGCCCAACTTCCCCAAATCCGACGAGTGGGTTCACCTAGCGCTCGCCTGGGACGAAACCAACGGCATCCGCTTCTACGTCAACGGCAAGCTGATGGCCACCAAGCCCGCGACCGGGCTCTTCGACACCGCCCTTGACCAATTCGGCCCACACTCCCGCATCATCGCGCCCACCGGCGTCGAGAGCTCCTACAACTACGACCGCGGCGGTGACCTCGACGAACTCCGCATCTATGACCGCGAACTCTCCGACGACAACATTGCCCAGCTCGCCAACCACGAAATCCCACAATCCATCCCGGCGATCCCCGTCAACGCCGACGCCAAACTTCGCGCCGCCGACTTCGATCACCGCTTCGGTTTCGATCGCCCCAATGATCTCCCTGCACTCCTCCCCGCCGCCAATACCGTAGTCCGCAAAGTCGAAATCCACGACGTCTACGACCTCAAGCGCTGGCAGTGGAAAGGCACCGACGGCATCCGCGAAACCACCTGGCCCGGCGTCTACAACCGCTCCCCCCTCATCGGCCGCTGGGACTACTTCCAGCTTCCTGACTGGGACACCTATGCCATCTCCGGCAAGTCCGTCACCTTTTACATGCCCGACGAGCCCTGGAACCACCTCGAAATTCAGGGCGGCGCCTGGGGCCAATTCGCTACCCTCACTCCCGGCAACGGCGACCCCAAAGCCGTCGCCGACCCCGACCAACACGATCCCAGCCCTCAACTCGTCCACCCCATGTTCGAGCGCCCCAAAGGCCTCGAGCGCAGTACGCATGACCTCAAGCAGCCCATCACCGGCGAGCGCATCCGCTTCACCAACGTCGAGCAATGGCAGCCCATCGGCGAGTTCGACGCCTACTACGTCCACCCCGGCGACGCACCCGCAGGCATCTTCACCCTCCGCTACAACGTCACCACCCACGCCGACTTCACCAACCCCTCCATAACCCCACTCACCAACTACATCGCCGAACGCTACACACCCGAAGAACGCAGCGCGATGATCGCCTCACCCTCCGCCGCCGCAGGCGATGCCCGCTCCGCGCTCGGCCACATCACCAAACCCGGAACAAGTCCGGGTGCCCCATCTTCGGCGACAGCTTCATCGTCGCCTAAGGTGGGTTCGCAGGAATCCAGCGCCCCCTCACCCATCGTCCACATCATCATCCCCGCCAGCTTCCGCGGCGTTCAGGCCGACGAAGGCCACGGCGCCACCTACTCCTGGGAAAACCTCCACGCCGGCCTCGACGGCATCGCCATCGACCTCCCCGCGCTCAACCTCAAGCCCACCCATGGCGACGTCATTCCGCTCAACATCCAGATCAAAGATCCAATCTGGAACATGCGCGATATGTTCGACTTCAGCTTCTCGGTCAAACCCAACGAGCCGCACACGCTCTATCTTGACACCCGCGACCGCATCCTTCCCAACGGCAAAAGCATCTGGATACAGATCGCCTCCGCCAACCCCGACTTCAACACCTCCTCGCTCGAAGGCGCACACGTCCGCCTCATCTTCAAGAAATACGACGACGCCGTTCCAGAGCATGTCGCCGACCGCCTCACCCAGGTCCGTGACAACTACGCGAACATCGTTGAAGAGTCCGTCAACTCCAACCGCCTGAACATCTACAACCGCTACGAGGCCGACATCACCGACCTCCTCCGCGTTGACCCCACCAACGAACTCGCTCTCCACTACTGGCACGAGAAGAATCCCGAACAGCCCGACACTCCCTACACACCACCGCCAACTCCCGCAGGCGTTCCAGACTGGGCATGGCTGCAGACCCGCGATCTTGCCGAACTTCGTTCGCTCATCAACTGGTACATCGACAACCGACAAACCTCTGACGGCGAACTCGGCGGCGGCCTCTCCGACGACACCGACTTCTGGAACTGGTGGCCCGGCCTCGCGCTCATGGGCTCTACTCCCGACAAGCTCAAAGCCTCCCTCAATCGAGGCCTGGAAGCCACCTTTGCCAACGGCATGTGGGAAAACGGCCTCGCCCGCGCTCAGTACGACGAGCTCCACAGCTACGAAGACGGCCTCAACACCCTAAGCCAATCCATGTTCCTCGATTACGGCAGCCCCAAGCAGCTCGAGCGCGCCATGCAGACCTCAAAGCGCCTCGAATGGCTCACCGGCTACAACTCCGCCGGCCAGCGCCAGATACGTTCCTCCTACTACAGCGGCACCAAAATGGCCGAAAACGGCGTCTGGGGGTGGGGCAAGGACCGCAGTTACTACGTCATGTTCCCCGCTCTCCTGCTCGCCAACTACAACGGCACGCCCGGAAACCAAGAAGGATGATCACCGAAGTCGCCGACGGCTTCCTCGCGCATCGCCACACCGACGCGGATGGCAAGATGCATATGCACTTCAACGTGAACTTCCACACCAACGAAGACCTTTCCCTCGAATGGCCTTCCGCCATGGTTCGTGCTTTGGGGCGCATATAAGTTCACCTAACGATCAGAAGTACATCGTCCCCTTCGCCGACAACCCACCCGACTCCCTCCGCACCATCAACGCCGACGCGCTCGACATCCTCAACGTCCGTGACACCTGGGGCAAGCAGCTCCTCGGAACCGCCGCTGGCAATCGTCGCTCCGACTCCGGCAACGCCAGCGAAACCACCAACCAGCTCGACTGGCAGGTTACCGGCGACACCTCTTACCTCAACAAGGTCTATACCGCCCAGCTTGAAACCGCCTACGACCGCCAGTTCATCAACCGCGAAGGCTCGCTCTGGATCGACCGCATCTACTTCAACAACGGCGAGCTGCAGCGCGGCCGTCTCGGCGGCGTAGCTCTCATGCGCAACTACAACTTCCCCGGCAACGTCGTCAGCTGGCGCTTCACACCCACCGCGTCCGACCCCCAGCCCGACACCAGCGTAGGCATCCTCGTCCCCGTCGGCACCCCCGACCACATCAAGATCACCGCCTTCAACATGGACAAGGAACCGATCACCGCCCAGCTAACCGGCTGGGAAATCAACCCCGGCAAGTGGAACATCATCCAGGGCACCATGAGCTCTGACAACGGCCCCATCTCAAATGCCAACAGCAAAATGATCGACTTCGAGCGCAGCGCCAGCACCACCCTCACGCTCGCCCCCGGCTACAACTCCATCGAACTCACCCTCAGAACCCCCCGGCGTCCCCTACTGGTCGCGCCCCGACCTCGGCATAGACCCCCGAAGACGTCAAAGTCGAAAGACACAAAATGTCCGTCACGGTTCACTCTCTCGGCGCCGTCGAGGCTCCTTCGGCCAAGCTCATCCTTCGCGATGCCAGCGGCAAGGTCCTTGCCACCACCACCACCCCCAACTCTAAAACCACCCACGGACCTCGTCCCAAAAACTGCAATCGTCTCCTTGACTCTCCCCCGCCAAATCCGACTACAAGGGGCGGCACACTCACGATCGAATCCTCCGACCCCATCCCGGAAATTACCGAACTGAATAACACCGTCCGCTTCTAACGTCACCGCGATATTCTTAGAAAAGCAAGAGGAGAACTATGTCACAAATGACCCCCATCGAAGTTACCCCCTCCCAGGACTCCGGCATGACCACACCCGAACCCGGCCTCCGCCGCCAGGTCATGAGCTACACCAAAGACCTCATGCTCGTCCGTCACAAGATGGAAAAAAGGCTGGGTCGGCGCCAAACATCAGCACCCCCACGAGCAGAATGGTCTACGTCGTCAGCGGCCACCTCGCCTTCGAACACCCCCGGCGGCAGATTCGAGTTCAAGACAGGCGACAGCTTCATCGTCCCCGGCAACACCGAACATCAGGCCTTCGCGCTCGAAGACTCAGAAGTCCTGGACATCTTCACGCCCTATCGCGAAGACTACGCTCCCGTATCCTGACGCCGGTCCCCATGTTCCAACCGGACGCGCGAGCCCCATCGTGGCATGCGCTCCGGGTGCAAGTACAAGTCCGTTGTCGCCTACATTGCCCGTCTCCATCGCCACCATCTCATGCCAGTCCCACTCCCCTAGGTCCGGCATGGGCGCCCACGGGTTCCACACAATCGTCGACTTCGAGCCTGACTTCTCCAGAAAAATGCGCCGCCGTCCCGCCACGTCATGGAGAACGTAGGGCCCCGTCGTATTACCGTAAACACGATCGACATTCTGGTAAATGCAATCGGCACATCGTCAGCCGGCTTCACAGTCATGGCATCGGTCTTGTCGATATACTTCACTGTCTCAAGCCCAGTAATCGTCGCCTCGTGTACATCCATCACTCGGAAGTAGGTGTGGAACGCCTCTTCAAACGGCAGCGGCGTATCGCCCGTATTCGTTACCGTCAACTTCATGTTCAGCTCGCGGCCCAGAAAGAAGCCCCAGCGATAGCTCGAAGTGGTCATACCCCATCGACCGGCTCAAGTCGGTCGGCCCCAGCGTGAAAGTCATCTCAACGGCATCCTTCACCCGCTTCACCGAATCCAGCGACCACTCCTGCACCCTCGCAAAGCCATGCGATGGCCCGGGATGACCGTCAATCTATCCCGCTTGCGGTCCCGGCAAACCACGGGAATACAACGGGAATCCCACCGCGAATGGGCTTCCCAGCCGCAAACTCGCTCGTATGACTTAGCAGAATCGCCGGCTCAAAACCCTCAGGCTGCCACGCAGTAAGGTGCGCACCCTGCAGATAGATCGTGGCGATCACGTCGGCGTAGCGACCTGCACGTAAACCAAGCCGTGGGTCGTGCCAAAGCGGACGCCATCGACGTTGAACTGCTGCCGCAATGTATCGACCGTAGCCATCAGACCCCGAAGACTTTCCGTATGTACTCACGGTCAGGAGCAATCGCAGCCGTATCCGAACCTTGCGGCGTCCCGCCCTCTTCATCCATCAACATCCACTCCACCCTGTCTTCTGCACCGCAACCGCCAAGCTTCTCAAAACCCCAGTCTCCCTGCCCCCAGTGGCACCTGGATCGTGTTGTTTTTGAACGTCTTCAAATGGCAGCCGACAATCCGCTTCGAGTTGCGCAACATGAACTCCGCTGGATCACCGCCGCCCTGGTAAGCGTGTCCGGCATCCATCAAGAAGTTCACCAGCGACGGATCAGTGTTATCTGCAATGCCCTGGTTCTCCGCATTGTGGTTCGCGAACTCATGCGTGTGTTGTGATAAGCAAGCGCCATGCCATGATCCTTGCACACCTTGCCATACTGCTCCAACTGCATGCACTTCGCCTTCAACGCATCCTGAGTAAAAACACCCGTCGGGAAAGGCCACCCGAACTCATCACAATATAGTGCGCCCGAGTGCAGCGCCGCCATCGCAAGTCTTCGCCAGGTCGCTCTTCGCGGCTTCGTCCATCGAAGTGTGCATGCCAATAAAGGTAGAACCAATAGCATCCAGCTTAGCGCGAGCCGCATGGGAATTCGCGAACTGATCGCTAACAAAATGCACATTCGTCTCAAACCCAACGTAGCCCAGATCCCTGGCTTGCCTCACAAAGCCAACGATCGCATCAAAGTCCCCCCGCCTTCGGCCCAAACCCATTCAACTGGCACCCCACCGAGGCTTCGCCCCTTGCGCCCACACACGAGCGCCAAGCGTGGCCATGGCCGAGGAAACAAGAAACGTCCTGCGGGTCATTTCGACAAACTTCATTTGAGACCTCCAATAGGTGGCAATCGATTGCAAGAAAGAGCATACATCCTCCACCTAGGCTTGCGCCTCAAGCTGCTTCATCCGCTGCGCAAGTCGTTCGACAAACTCGTGAGTGAGCGATGGCAGCAACCCGCGACGACGGGATGATGACGGCCATCTGCATCGCACAGCCATGCCAAAGGCAAGCGGCGCCAAACAAGCGTGCCGTTTGCAATTTCCTCCAGAAACGCAACCTTGCTGATGAAAGCGACGCCCCGGCCTGCCGCAATCAGGTGCTTCAGCATCACCGTCGAATTGCAGGTGACAGCGGGCATAAGCGTATTCCAAAGATCGGCCATGTCAGAGGACACAATGCTGTCTACTCCTGTCAGCCCACCGCTGCGCAGGATCGTGTGGCCTTTGCAATCTTCGACAGTCACACTCCTGCTTCTTCGCCAGGGGATGCGCACTGTCCATCACCACACCCGCCGGAAAGTTGAACATGGCAAACGCCTTCACGCCGACGGCTGATTTGTTGAAGAAACTGATGCCGACGTCGCACTGTCCTGAAGATACTTTGTCAACGATCTTTTGCGGTGCTACTGCCGCAACCGAGTAAGTAACGCCGGATAGAGCTGCGCAAAGTCCACAACGGCCGCCGGAAGCACCCCGATGAGCAAAGAATCTAACGCAGCTACCTTGATATGTCCGGTTCGCTCTCCCTTGAGAGCATCGAGTTGCATTCGCAGATCCTGATAGTCCTCCATCGTGCTGCGAATGTGAAGGAGCACACGCTCTCCGGCCCGCAGTCAAACGAATGCCAGTCGGCAGACGAACAAACAACTCCGTGTTCAACTCCCTGCTCGAGGTTTAGTATCTGTCGATTGACGGCGCTCGAGGCTACATAAAGATTTCTCGCTGCTTTCGAATCGACCCACAGCGCGCTACTTCACAAAATACTTCAGTACAGTGGCATGCATAAAGTTCCTTTGGCCGCTCTCTTAATTACCGTCCACTCCACACCGGCGCGCGCTTCTCACGAAACGCGCGCACGCCTTCCTCAGAGTCCTCGGCTTCAGGGGCCGATATCAATGCCGGAAGGCGCGCGCGCTGTGCTTCAACCGGCGTAAGCGTCGAGGTCAATCGAGCGCATTGTTTGATGGCTCGCAAGGATGTAGGAGCGCAAGCAAGAATGTCCTTCCACCCAACGATCAACAGCAGTATCGAGTTCCGCACGCGGAATAACTTCATTGATGAGACCCATTGTGAGTGCTTCCCGCGCGGAGATGTGTCGGCCTGTCATCAGCATTCCCATAGCCTGGCGGTAAGGGATATGCCGCTGCAGCAACACGGCTCCTCCATCAAGCGGGATGTGCCCCACCCGCGGCTCAGGCAGGCCGAACTTTGCTTCTTCGACAGCGACGATGATGTCGGCGCCAAGCACCATCTCAAAGCCGCCCCCAAGCGCATACCCGTTGACGCGCGCGATGATGGGAATATTCAGCGTCTCACGTAGCGCAATGCCACCAAACCCCCCCGGCGTAGGATCGAGCCCAATAATCCAAGCCATATCTGCCGGGCTCCTTGAGATCGGCCCCGACACAGAAGGGCGCGGTCACCCTCACCCGTAAGGACGATGACACGTACATCCGTGTTGGCTTCAAGAGAAGACCAGATCGCAATAACTCATCTCTTGTCGCTGAATCTACCGCGTTCATCGCGTTCGGTCGCGATAACGTGACGGTTGCTACATGATTCTCAATGTCAGACGAACATCATCGTTCAACAGCCTTCCTCATCAGTTACCCAATTGCGCTAACTTTTGGCGCGGACTTCCGCCATTACTTCTTCGGTATGCTGTCCCAATCGTGGCGGCGCGTATTCTTACGCTGACAGTCGATCGAGAGAGATGAACAGGATTCGTTGACGAGCCGCAGATGCTGTCCTTCACCCGGCCCTTCAAGAATCATCTCGTTGACGGCCGTCTGAGGATCTTCAAGGGCTTCTTTCATCGTGCGAACCGGAGCGCAAAGAATATCCTGCTCATCGAGCTTTTCAATCCAATGAGCCTTGGTGTTCGTGATGAACTTCGCGCGGAAGGCAGCTTGCAGCTCCGGCTTATTGTTGAACTGTTCGGTGAGATTGGCGAACTTGGGTTCGGCGGATAGATCAGGCAAGCCAAGGGCGTCGCAGATGTTGCGGAGTGGGTTTTCTTTAAATGCTCCGACCATCACGATAGGTCCATCGAGTGTGTCGAAGACCCCGCAAAGCGGCATCGCCGCCCAGTTCACCTCAGAGTCGGACATCATGTGCATCGCGGCCTCTTGCATTTGCAGCGCGAGTATGGAGTCATACAGGCATACATTTACTTTCTGTCCCTCGCCGGTCTTGCTGCGCTGAATCAACGCAAGAAGAATTCCCTGCACCATATGCATGCCGGCTGCATAATCCGCCGGAGATACCGGATAGAGTGACGTTGGAATAGAGGCATCCGCTTTCCGCATCATCACACCACTCAACGCCTGAGCCAGAAAATCCTGCCCTCCTTTATGAGCGTGTGGCCCGGTTTCTCCATATCCCGTGCCGACCGCATAGATGATGGCCGGATTAAGCTTCATGCAATCTTCATAACCCAGCCCTAAACGCTGCATGACACCGGAGCGAAAGTTATTGACGACGACATCGGCTTCCGCAATGAGCTTGCGTACCATCGACATCTGCTCTTCATCGCGCAGGTCTACCGCGACACTTCGCTTGTTGCGGTTCAGGCTGCAGAAGATTGGGTTATCTGCTCCAGCAATCTGCTTGAAACTGGATCGGCTGAGGTCGCCGGCATTCGCGCGCTCGATCTTGATGACATCGGCGCCAAAGTCTGCAAGGGTTTGCGTGCAGACAGGCCCCATCATGACCTGCGTGAAGTCGATGACGCGTATGCCGTTGAGCGGCAGCTCGTTTTCATTTGATTCTGTTTTAGTTTCCATGGTTCTCCGCAAATTGTTTGGCTATAGCCAATGATGGAATATCTGAATTTCTTCCCGACTGGTCTCCGGGGTCCGCTCCCTGTTGACGCAGCAGTCGTTGCAGCGCAGCGACATCGACGTTGCGCACGGCGACAGACGCATGGATAGCAAGCGCAGCCGCAACGCCGGCCGCCTCTCCCATCGCCATGCAGGGTGGGATCTCACGTGACATCTTCTGTGCCTGCGACGTCGCAGAGTAATGGCGCCCCGCGACCAGCAGATTGTCGATCTTCCGCGGAACGAGGGTGCGGTAGGGCGTGAAGTAATCGCGGCCTCGCGCCACACTGTCCGGAAAGCGCGTTCTTGCAGCAAGGTCTTCCTTGGTCATCACGTACTCGCCTTCGAGCAACCTCGTCTGACGGACACCGGTTTGCGGAGCAACATCCACGACATAGCATTTGTCAAAGCCGGGCAGCTTGTTACGCGCAAACTCTACCGCCGCGTAAATGTGTTTGCGGCCCTTAATCTCTGCCGTCGTAAGGTCTTCGACATTGACACCATCAAGACCGAGCATATGCGGACAGTTGCACCACACCACTCCCGGAAGCGGCGTCTTCAACCACCACAAACCCCATGACCCACCAAGGATTTGCTTGATCTCTTTATCGAACTGCGCGTACGTTTCCGGATCTTCACGCTCAAAGCGTTCCGCTTCGTCCGTATTGACGCCTCCAAGACGAAACACGGTCGTCAGCATGTACCGGCCACTGATGTGCGGAGCCTCTGCGGAGGATGCGACGTCCAGGTCTCCGGTGGCATCGATCACAACATCGCCAAGAATCGCTTCCGTTCCTTCCTTCGTGTTGCAGATGACTCCTTTCACCATGCCGTCTTCCACAAGCGTCTTTGAAAACCACGAGTGGAGTCGTAGCTGGATTCCGTGTTCCTGCACCATATCCAGCGCAACACGCTTCCACGCATCAGGATCGAAAGCTGCTGCAAAACAGATGGGGTGAGGCTTTGTGTGCGTGTGAAAGTCGAAGGCGCCCCAGCGCGTCCAGCGGCGCAACGAATCGGGATCGGTCCCCCACTCATCCGACTTAGGGAATTTCGCCAGTCCCATGGCTGCCATGCGCTCAATCATGGTGAGCATGATGCCGCGCACAGAAATCTCCTGCTGGTGGTTGTCCCACATATCGTCCAACACCAACACCATGCCACCCGAAGCCAACCCGCCAAGGTAGTTGTAACGCTCCAGCAGGATGACTTTCACGCCGTTACGTGCAGCAGCCAACGCTGCCGCAAAGCCGGCAGGGCCGCCACCAACAACGACAACATCTGCCCTCGCAGCTACCTTGATCTCACAAGCTGCCTGGCCGATCCAATCCCCAACTTCACTCATTCCGCTCATCCTCTCTGCTGCTCTAGTGCGAGCCTTCCGCGGGCCACACGATCGTTAGTTTTCGAAGTAGGTAATCACCACAAAGAATGCCCCGGCAAGCAAAGTGCTCATCAGGATTGCGGAATACAACAACCCCGTATCGAAGGCATACGTAGCTTGCAAAATCAAGGCGCCGATACCTTTGGTCGATCCAATCCATTCACCGACGACCGCGCCGATCACAGACATCGATGCAGCGATTCGCATAGAGGAGAAAAGGTATGGAAGCGAGTTATAAAAGCGGACTTTGAATAGTATCTGCGCCTTGCTTGCAGAAAGAATCTTCATTAGCTCCATCACCTGCGGGTCAACAGAGCCAAGCCCTTCCAGCATATTCACCAGCGTTGGAAAGAAGCAGACGAACGCAGCGATGGTCGTCTTCGGCGCAAGGCCGCTGCCCATAATCAGGATCAGGATCGGAGCTTTCGCTACCACCGGTATGGAGTTCAGCATGACAGCAACCGGAAAGAATATCTGCCGCAACGACTTGACGTGGACGAAGAGGATCGCCACGGCGATAGCGGCAAGATTGCCGATGAGAAATCCTCCGACGGCTTCTACCGCCGTCGGCAGAAGATTGCCGAACAGGATCGCATGATTCTTCGCAAACGCCGTTGCTACCAGCAATGGCGATGGCGCAATGAACGGTCGCACATGAAAGCCCTTGACGACGGCCCACCAGAAAACCAACAAGCCAACGACACCAAAAATCGGCAAGACCAGGTCGAGAATCTTCTCCTTGCGGCGTTTCCCCAGATAAGCCTGCAAAGCTGCGTTCTGCGAAGTAGTCGCGCTAAAGGAACCTAAGGGCTTCGTCATGAGGCTTCCTCCATCAATCTTCTTAGTCGCGCCGATAGTGCAATGAACTCGCTACTCTCGCGAATGCGAAGTGTACGATTTTCTGGCAGGTCTACGCGAAGCATCTCCTTGACACGTCCCGGATTTGCAGTCAGCATCAGCACCCGCTGACCTAGATACGCGGCCTCATAGATGCCGTGAGTCACAAACAGAATTGTCACGCCGGTCTTTTTCCAGATCCGGCGAAGCTCTTCATTCAGACGGTCTCGCGTGATCTCGTCCAGCGCCGCGAACGGCTCATCCATCAGCAAAATCTTTGGATCACTCACCAATGCACGAGCGATCGAAACCCGCTGCCGCATGCCCCCGGAAAGCTCATGTGGATAAGCATGCCTGCGCGCACCCAGTCCCATGAACTCGAGCATCTCTTCCGCGCGCTGTAGTTGCTGTTTCGGTGCTTCGTGCGACACCTCCAGAGGCAGCGCCACATTTTCCAAAGCAGTCCGCCACGGCAGCAAGGCCGCATCCTGAAAAACAAACCCGATGTCTCGCCGCCGCCGCGCCAGGGCCGCCGTAGTTCCGAGAACTTCAACAGAACCGGCGCTCGGCTGAACAAGGCCAGAGACAACACGCAGCAGGGTCGACTTGCCGCATCCCGACGGCCCAAGCAGCGCGAGAAACTCGCCTCGTGCAACTTCAAGGCTCAAACCCTCGATCGCACTCACGCTCTGTCTTCCTTTGAAAAAGGTAACAGACACATTCTCACAATGAATACACGGTTCGGCTGCATGCGGCGCGACGTCAATTGGCTTCGGAAAGGCATCACTCACTGGTTACAACCTCATCCGGTAGGATTGTGTCGCGTTCAGCACCTTCATCGTCATCACCTCGAACACCCTTGGCACATGGTTCGTAAACTGTCCGAGCTCCTTGTACATATCAATCTGCGCTTGCCACATGCCGGCATCCATCGTCCCCCAACCAAGCTCCATCGCTTTGTCTTCAAATGCGAAGGAAAGCATGGCTTCGATTTCGACACGTTCGTCGTCGCGATTCAAATTCGGATATTCGGCGACGAGCAACTCCGCGGCTTCATCCATATGGTTGCGCGCATACACCCAACCGCGAGCCGTGGCACGCATGAAGCGAACGATGGAATCGAACTCATGCTCAAGCGTATGCGTCGCCGCATAATATGGCAGCGCATAGAGATGAATCCCTGTGTCCCACATGCTAAGGTCGACCCGGTTCGTTCCAAGAGCGCGAAGAGCCGTGGTATTGGTAGACCAGGCGGAGATGACGTCTACCTGTCCCGTAAGCAGCGGCGACATATCTGCCCCTATCGGAACGACCTCCACGCTGCTCTCCGGCAGCGCCGCCTTGGCAAGCGTCGCCCTTAACAGCACGCCTGCCGTAGACGGGATACCAATCTTCTTGTGCGCCATGTCAGAGATGGACCGTACCGGATCGCTCTTCAGCGAGAAGTACGTATAAGGATGGCGCTGCAACGCCGCCGCGAAACACTGGATGGGAATGTTCTGCGAAACCGCGAGCATGATCGAAGGACTCGAAGAGATCTGGCCCACCTGCGCGCTGCCAGAAGCCACAACGGAGACGCCGTCGATGCTCGGCCCCGCGCCCGAAATACGGAACTGAATTCCCTCCTGCAGGTAATACCCGAGGCGCTTGGCGACGATCTCGCCGATTTGCTGTGGACCGGGTAACCAGCCTAATTGCAGCACCATGCTAGCGGTATCGGTTCCCAGTTTGCGCAGCGCGAGATAGCCTCCACCTGCGATCAGCGCGCCTGTCGCCGCGAGCGACCCTTTCAACAGGCGTCGCCGCTGTAGGTTGACCTCAGTCGAGCTGTCGACAGACATAACAACCTCGTTGGCGAACGGCGGCGCAACATCACTCACGACGGCAACAAAGCAAGGAACGTGGCTCTGAAGGGGCGCGACGCCTGGAGAAAGTCCAGAGTTCGAACACTCGCAATGATTCTAGGCTGAATCTTCGAGCGGAGGAGTGGCTCGACACGGAACTCTTAAAGGCTCAAGGTGGTGCCTAAATTAGAGCAACATCTGTACTAAGTTTAGGCGATATGCGAGCCGCGGTACAGAAAGTACTACTTCGGCTTAGAAGTCAGATCCACCTGAAACGTAACGCGTCGGTCCAAATCCTGCTCCTCGGCTTCATCCGTAACGTGTCCAGGCTGCTTGGCTCCGAGACCCGCCGCCGACAGAAGGCTGGAATCGATACCGCGGCTCACCAGAGAGTGGACGATGGCCTCCGCGCGTTGCTGGCTCAACAGATCATTGTGCTCATCGGTCCCGGTAGTGTCCGTATGGCCGTAGAGTTGGATGTGGAGTTGCCGGTTTTGGCTGGCAGCGTCGGCAGCCAGCTCATGAATCTCATCTGCGATGGTGTCTACCAATGCGAGTTGATCGATGGGCAGTTTGATGGAGTCCACCTCAAACCGCACGGCCTGCTTACGCAAAACGGTCGCTTCCGAGTCAAGCCTGCGGACATTCGCAAATCGCGGATCGAGCGAAAAGTACGGCTCCCAATGCTCGGATACATTCTTCGCCGGTAAACCGTAGTCCGTTAGCAGCAACTCCGGGGCGATGGCCATAGGATCGCGCAAACCTCTCACGAAAAGCTTTCGCCCCTTGCGTTCATCATCGATCACAACAATCCCAGGCTGGCATTGCAACGCTTCGAGATAGTGCGACCAGCGGTTCAGATAGCGGATGTGAACGAACAGCGCACCCGCCACAGCTGCCAGAAGAAGGACACCCGCAATTTTGAACTTCAGATACGACTGCTTCCCTGCATTCGCATCCTCCACCAAGCACTCATCGAGGCCAGCTTCGATCCCCGGAACCGCCTGACCGGTGATCTCAAACTGCGTCATCCCGGCGTGGAAGTCCCTATGAATCTGCTCGACACGCATAAGGAACAAATTGCGGAGAGATGCCGGCGGCTGACCACGCACGACCGCAGCCAGTAGTGCCACCGGCCCATGCTGCAACCAGATTTTGAACTCGCCAAGCTGAATGACCTCAAGGTCGTCCTTCTTTTCGGACGTGAACGAATCGCGCGCAAAGTCCTGGATGGCGGTGAGCATGCCCACCACCATGTCGGCATCCTGCAGCAGGTTGGCCTGGTTCGTCACTTCCGCCAGCAGAAGGCCGGTCTTGCGATGAATGATGTACACATGTTCAACGCGATAAGACAGACTGCGTGCAAGAGCAACTTCCGCGAAGGTCTTGCCGCTGCGCCGTGCTTCGAACCGCCAGCGCCAGCGCTTGAGCGAAAAGCTCTGCGCCAGAATGGCGTTCATCGAATCGAACATCTGCTGCAGCGCATGCGCCACCGCCTTGCGCACGGCCTCGCCAACAATCGGAAACAAAGCGCCCGCCAGCATGGCAGGATCGCGGTCCACAGAGAGGCGCAGCGATTCCTCCACCAGAGGCTGCAATGCGAGCTTCAGCTTAGGATCACGCTTTGCCGATAGAGAAAGCGACTGCGCGAGGACTTTGCTGTCTTCCAGCGCACGTAGATCGGCATCATCCAGCCTGTTTCGCAGATGCTGCACATGGCGCATGTACTCGCCAAAGAGCAGCTCCTGCAATTCGGCAAGGCTCTTCGCATCCGAGTTCGCTGACGCTTCCTCCGCTGTGCCGCTTAGCTCCACCGTGTCCCTGCCTTAATCTGCCGCCGGCGCTTCGTGATTTTCTAACTGCGTCGCCATCTCACGCATCAGGTCGGAAATAAGCGCGCGGTCGGCCTTCTGCGAACGCAACTCGGAGACCCGGGATTCCATCAGACCACGCACACTGTCCTGGCGCAGGCCGATCTCCTCCAGCAGCTTCCTCGACTCCGACATAAGGTCCTTGCGCAGCGCACTGTGCCCTTCATTCATGGCCGTATCGAGATCGCTCAGGCGACGCCCGAGCGCGGTCAGCGCTTCCTTCATTTCGCGGTCATGTGCCGCGAAGACCGACATCCGCTCTTCGCGCTCGGCGCGCAGACGGCCGGCCAGCGCTTCGGTTTCGCTGCGAAAGAAGTCCTCGATCGACTCAAAGCGCTTGCGCATGATGTCTTTGAGCTCATAGGTCTCGCGCGCGAGGCCTTCTTCCAACCGCAAAAAACGAGCCTCATAGTTCTTGCTTTGCGACCCAAAGAGGATGTCGCGAACTTTGTCGATGCCTGCGCCATGTTCGGCTGGCGGTGGCGCCGGAGTCTGCCTGAAAGACTCCTCGGATTCTAAAACTCCATCGTGATTCTGATTGAACATCGGTACCACCTTCGATCCGGGATATTGTTACGTGAAGCCATCGCTGCAGCGCAGCAAGTTGATCAGCAGCTATCGTTGATGTGGTGCAGCAACGACCGCACGGTTGCGGCCTTCATGCTTGGCCCGATAGAGCGCGGCATCGACGGCCTCGATGATCTGCGAAGTTGCCCGGTCTCCATCCGGCTGCCTGGTATAAACACCGAGGCTGGCCGTGACAAAGGGACAGACTTCCGATCCTTTGTTTGGGATCTCTAAAGCTCGTATGGCCCGGTTGATATTGTTCGCAATCTGCAGCGCATCGACCCCGTCGGTCGCCGGAAGCAGGATGGCAAACTCTTCTCCCCCGAAGCGAGCCACCATGTCGGTGGGACGGCGGACAATGTCTCTCAGGACCCGTCCAACGGCACGCAGGCAATCATCTCCGGCTGAATGTCCATAAGTATCATTGAGCAGCTTGAATTTGTCTATGTCCATAAACAGCAGCGAAAGCGGCTCGCCTCCTCGCATGGCGCGGCTAAGCTCAAAATCGAATACCTTGTCGAAGTGTCGGCGATTGAAGAGCCCAGTCAACGCGTCACGGATAGAAAGCTCACTCAGTTGATCGTTGGCAGCGCTGAGCGCACGCGCCGATTCTTCCACTTGGCTCTTGAGGCGTTCGATGACCTTCAGTTGGATAGTCGTCTCATGCGCATAAAGCTGCCAACGCTGGCGCTCTTCATAGAGCTCATGAGCCGAGCGCACGATAATGAAGTGACGTCCCTCAATCAATACTGCCAGCGCCAGAAGATGAACTTCGTCGCCCGAGTTAGTCGTCTGAGACCAGAAATCAGACTGAGTGCATCCCTTGCCCTCGTTCCACGTTTCGATCGCTTCAGGGAGAAACAGCTCCAGATACGGAAGCAGCGAGAGGAAGTCTCGGCGGTCGCCGCCGGCGGGTATGATGTCTTCGAACCATGCAGGCGCGGCGCTGATGGGCTCCAGGGAAGAGTCGAAGTCGACAAGCTCCCACACCATGCAATCCATTGCGGCCAGGAGCGACGCCAGAGGACTGAACGAGGAATCTGTTTCATTGCCGGACATCAGCATCTCCCGTTGGTTGAGTCACCCGCGCAGCGAGATCGCGGAAAATCTGGTCCACGCCTTCGCCGCTCTTGGCGCTGGACATGCGCACGTCCCAACCGGAAGCGCGCAGCTGCTCAAGCTCGGCCGGATCGATAGTCCACTCTTCCATAAGGTCGTTCTTGTTGATAACGAGAATGAACGGGGCGTCCCCGATGATGGCCGCGACTTCCTCCCGCAGCTTAACAGCCGTTTCGAGAGTCTCCTCACGTGTGCCATCGGCAACCAGCAGATAGCCCGCGGAACCGTTGACATGCGTTGTCTTCAGGCGGCTCACGGCCGACTCACCCGCCATGTCCCAAAGGACGAGCGTCACCAGCTGATCGCCAACAAGGACATCCTTCTTATCGATCTTTACGCCAACGGTGGTGTGATACTTCCCGGAGAAGATGCTACTGACGAAGCGCGCGACCAGGCTGGTCTTGCCGACTCCGAAGGCGCCCAGTATGCATACTTTCTTGTGCGTCATCCATCCTCGCTCTACAGCACAAAACGCTACAGCGTAATCGCCCCGGGAGAGAGTGACAACGCTTCTATGATGATTTAAGGGGCCGGATATCGTACTGCGCCTTTGAATAGCTTCAAAGGAAAAACGGGAAAACGGTCGGAGCGAAGAAATTCTCGATACGGCAACCCAAAAGCGCGCCCTGTTCGATAGGATCTCTTTTCGAGGTCCGGATATTGTCAATTTACAGAAGCATTTGAGTAGAGTCTAGCCGGATCCTCCGGACGACACAACGGCGCACTCGGCAACCGCCCTGATCTCCAGTTTAGAACTGTTCGGAGACCACCACGGTAGTTCGTGACATCAGCGCGAGCAGTAATCCGATGAACACGCCTGCGAAATCCGTCAGAACATCAGGCCATTCCACCACCCCTCCAAAGACGAGACATTCACCAATTTCTATCCCAAATGCGAAAAGGAACAAGCCGGTTATCAGCAGAAGCTTGTTTCGAAATGTCTTCGGTGTCATGACAGTAAGGTAGGCGAGCGATGTGAAGGCCAAAAGATGCCCCAGCGAATGGAATCTACCTCTGGTGTGAAGAAAATGTTTGTCCGCTTCCGGAAGGAACGAAATGACCAAAATCATTCCAATCAGGACGATGAGAGCAGCACCGCAAACGAATCTCTTATTGTAGGAAGCAAACATATTTTGAAGATACCAGCATCGGAGAAAACGGCTTGGTTCCGCTCCGTCCGGTCTGGGTCAAGCTTTTGCGCTCAACTCCGTCAGCCACTGCTTCACCCTTTGCGCTGCTTCCTCAACGTGCCACTCGGCCTTGCGATCCGGCACCATCGCCGGGTCGTCTTGAATCTCAGAGTCCGCCGGGTCACCACAGTGGAACGGCGGATGCGGGTTGTATTGCATCGCCAACTGGCACCGCCGCGCCACGTCCACCCCATAGAGCAGGGATACGATGTAAAACGACTCATCCAACCCGGATGAAATTCCCGCACCCGTCACCCGTGTGGCGCTCTGGACATAACGCCGGTAGTCGTCCACGACCTTCACAGGAAACAACCGCAGCACGTCCTTGAAGGCCCAATGCGTAGTCACCACGTGTCCATCCAATAACCCTGCACCGGCCAGCAGCAAAGCACCCGTGCACACCGAACACACCAGTTGCGCGCCCTTTGCCTGTTCTACCAGGAAGTCCAGATATGGGTTGCTGCCAACGTGCCCCGCGGTCAATACCGATACAGGATCAGAGCCTCCCGGGACAAACAGCACATCCAACTGCGGACAGTCCTCAAAGGTGACGTCCGGCGTCACACGTACACCTTCAAACGAAGTCACCTGAACGGGACCGGACACATCGCCCGGCCCGATCAGGTGGCACTCCATCCCCGCAAATGTAAAGGTCTGGAAGGGCCCGCACACGTCCAGTGAGTCAAAACCCTTCGTAAAGTGGTATACCAACTTTCAGCGCCATCTTCTCTGCTCCTCTAAAGGCAATCGTCAATCGTGGCTCATCCCTTGCATGCCCCCCATGCCCAGGCCGTGTCCCGGCGCCTTCAGGTCGGGAACGATGTTGATGTTCAGCATCATGCCCGCATCTTCATGGTCGAGAATGTGGCAATGAATCACGAACTCGCCAATATACCGGTCGTAGAACGTGTGAGTATGCACGGTGTATCCCGGTTCCACAAAGATCGTGTCCTTGAAGGTGTGCCACATGTGACAGTACTGAACCGCCAGTTCCAGTGGGTCATTGAGGATGCTGGCCTTGCACTTGCCGTTGGCGTCATAGATCGACTTGCCGTCCTTGTCCGACGTCACGTCCATCACCTCAAAGGGATTCACATGGATGTGATAAATATGCGGTTCCCCCGATGCGGTCAGCTCCCATGCATCGACAGTGTTTACCTGCCGCGTGATGTTCACCACGTCCGGTTTGTAGCTCGCCCCATTGACCGTGAATCCGGCCGATCCGATCGTAAACAGTGCCTGTTGCGGCTTTGCCTTGGGATCGGTCACTGGCGGCAGATCGATGAAGGGAGCCCACGGCTTCAGATCCCCAACCTTGAGACCGTCGCGCACCGCCGACGATAGCTGCGGGTTTCCATCATAGAGCGCCTGCTGCACATACTGCTGCAGATCCCCGCTCACCACATGACCGCCTTCTACATCGATATAAGCCAATAGCTGCGGCTCCGAGGGGTCCAGATCCTCCCCCGTTGATCCCGTTCGGCCCAGTAGACACGCGCTGTGAGGCCGGTGCCTGCTGATCAAGCAGGCAGTATCTTCCGTCCGACGGAAAGACCATCAGCACATCGCTGCGATATCCTGGCTGCAAATAGTTGGAGCCTTCTACCGCCGCCGCGCTCTTGCCCTCAAGCGCATGGATCCTCGTCAGCGTCAGGCCGTCAGCCGCAATCTGGAACTGCGGCACCAACGTATCTTCGGTCACCGCGCACTCCTTACGCACCTCGGCGGCCTGCTCCAGCCGGTTACCCTTCAGCGACGAACTCCCCACATAGTCGGTTCCACCTGCCTTTGTGCTTCTCACGATCTGCAGATTGATCGTGTCGTGAATACCCTCGTGGACCAACCGCCAACGCTGGATCTCACCCGCCTTGATCGAGACCGTCGGCTGCACAATCCCGTTCACGCTGGTGAACCGGCCATTCGTGTCCCAGATACTGGCGGAGAACAGCTGCAGACCGAAGTTCTCCATCACACCCGGTGAATGCGCCACCTCCGACGCAGACGGGCAGCTCCACGGCGCCGTGGCCGAGGGAGGGGTTACTCCCGTCGCTTGCGACGCAGCGTAGTCATAGATGCCCTTGGTCGTCATCAACTTGGCCCAGGGTTCCTTCGCGTCGGCAAGGAAGCAGGCATATGGAATTTGTTGAAACCCGAATATCTGTTCCGTGAACGGCACCTGGTCGGCTCCATGCAGGATCGTATCGATATCCGCCGGTTCGGCCTTTGCCCCGGGCAGAGGTGCCTTATACTCACGCTCGCCTCGCACGATCAGCACGCCTGACTCTCCGCTCGCAACCTGCATAGCCGTGGATCCATGCCTGTGCGAGTGGTACCAAAAACGTACCTGCAGGATGGTCATACGGAATATTGATCTCATACGGAAACGTGGTCTCAGGCGCGATGTCCAACAGCACATTGTCGCTGTTGCCCGCGGGCGAAACATGCAACCCATGCGTATGCAGATTGGCGTTATTGAAGCATCCCACTCCCGGATAGAGGTGGAGATACGCCGGCGGGGTCGGCGAGCAGGTCGGATCGTGTACAGAAAGCTTATTGTTCAGATCCACACGCAACACCGTACCCGGATCGACTTCAATGGTCGGTCCCGTCACGCATCCGCCGTAGGAGCGAAGTTCCACCGGATCATCGATCCCGCTGGCCGGATTGAAGATCGTAAAGTGCGCCCGCACGATATCCAGGTTCACATGCACAATGTTGCCATCCGTGGACACGTTCGCCTTCGGATTGCACGCCGACGCCGTCCCGGGCGCGACGGACATCAACAACAGCGACTTCGCCCCAGGCTGCGGCGCTTCTTTCAACGTGGGCGGCTGTTGAAACGCTCGCACCTGCGAGTGCGCCTGCAGCCAGCAGGCAGAAAGAGTCACGATCGCAATAAGATTTCTCAGCATCATCCGGTTCACAGTGTTCTCCTTGTACTTCTCTTCTGTAGTGGCAACAACTGCATTCAAATCATCCACGTCCCCGGCATGTCGCCGTGCGCGGCGTCTGGCCCGCATAAAAGAAATCGTTCCCACCAACCCCATCGCAACCGCCATCAAACCAAGTGCTCCCCCTAAACCTTCCAGCCGGTAAGCCAGTGCAGCTGCGAACGAAACACCCAGCACGGCCGAATCCAATCTCTTACGCGGAACAAGCACGCACCTTATCGCCAGCACCAACAATGCAATCGACCCCACCCCGATCGAAAGCCCGTTCAACAGCCCAACGCTCAACCCCGTTGCCCCAAGCACACCCGCCAGCAGCGGCCAGCACAAAGGACAACCGAACTTCGGCATCATCAACAACAGCAACGGTGCTCCCTGAACCGCACGGCGCAGCCCTCGTCCCATTCCCATCGCTTCGCAACAAGCAGCCTTCATGCGGATACCTCCACTTCTTCTGCATCGAGCGGCATAGTGGTCAGCGCACTTCCCTGCCTGCGCTGCCAGAACGGTTGTTCCTTCCATCGCTCCTCGCACAGATACTGCTCGCATCTGGCCTGCTCAAACCCCGCGACCTGCGCCCGCAACATAGCCCCATACCGCTCCAGTCCACTCCTATTCCCATGGCACAACGCATCACCCGTCGCAAACGCGGCCACAATGCCCGACCGCAGCGCATGGACGATCCCGCAACCCGAAAGCGGGTCATAAGCAGCCGCCGAATCACCCGCCGCAATCCACCCCTCGCCATACACTGCATCGAGCCGCACGGTAGCAACAGAGCGAACCATCCGCTCTGCGCACTGCACGTCCTCCCCCAGCATTCGCTGAATATGGTTCGTCCCCTTCAGCGCCTCCATCCATGCTCCGTCCGCGCCCAGTCCCATGGATCTACCGATGTCCGCATCCGTCATCAGCCCCGCAACGCAACGCCCATCCGGCAGCGGCGCCGTATACCACCACCCTTGCGCCACGGCCTCAATCACCATCTGCGCGCTGCTTGCATGGGAACAACGCAGGACCCGCAGAAAACCCGTGAGCCTGTCCTGCACGCACTGCGTCGCTCCCTGCCTGCGGGCAAAGAGCGCCTTACGTCCTGTCGCATCTACCACCCATCTGGTGACGACGCACTCTCCGCTGGACAACCGCAGCCTCCAACCGCAGCCATCGCGTTCCGCCCCAAGCAACGAGCTTTGCAGCAACACTGCTGCCCCTAAAGCCTCAGTCTTCCCCGCCAGCATCGCATCGAAGCGACAGCGGTCCAGATACCAGCCCTCGCCCGCGGTACCGTAGAAATAATCCCGCTCCTGCAACTCATCGCTTCCCCACGCGCTCGCCAGCCCGCACGCGGACCGCCCCTGTTCCCCGCTAATCTGCTCCAGCACATCCAAATGAGCGAGCAACCCACGCGCCAGCGGCGGCAACACCTCACCCGCCCGCAGTTGCGAGTAGACCGATGACTCCACTAGCCCCACACGCAACGCAGGAAACGTCTGCCGCAAAGCAATGGCGCAGGCCCCGCCTGCCGGCCCTCCACCCACAATCGCCACATCCCAATTCAAATGGGCCATCGCTCATCCCACCCGCACGGCATAAAACGACGCGACCACACCCGCCGGTGCCGTTCCACCATTCCCGGAGGAGTGCGGAATCGTTCGCATCACCGAGCCTACAAACGCCGCCCGATCCAGCGCGTCCGTGCTCGCCGGCCACACCGGAACCAGCCAACCGATGTAGTCGTAGATCCACTCTTCCCCGCCGACCACACCCTTCCCTTGGAAGCGCACCTGCGCCGGTGAGCCATACGCCCGCGAACCGCGCAGTGCCAGCGACCAGCCGTCGCCACCGATCGTCCCTTTCAGCAACTCCGACGGCGCCTCTTCAATCACGATGGTTCCGCTGCCAAAGAGCAGCTCGCTCAACTTCGCATCCGAGTTCGGATCCAGCACAGGATCATTCAGAAAACTGCGGTACGTCCAACTGCCGACAAAAGGATTGCTCATCGTATTGTCCTCATCTTTCTTTATGCGTCCGGGTTGCGTTCCACGCTCACATACTTCGAATTCGGTGAGGCCTGATCCAGGTCCCCGGCGTTCGGGTAAGGATTGCGCACCACAAAACCCAGCTTCGACCACTCGGTCACCATCTTCAGATCGCCAGCGTTCGTCTGTGGAATCCCCCGCGCCCAGCTCAGGAACTGCAAGATCGGGTTACCCTTGCCGTCAACTCCAGTCTTCTCCCACACCTGCATCGGCCGGTGCGCGGGCCACCACAGCGTCTCCCATACCTGCTGCTCGCGTTCCATCCACTTGTCAAGCACACTCTTCGGGTAAATGTTGTTCCACTCCTCGTAGGTCACATCAACGTCTTGCGTGGAGCACTCATTGAAGTCCGCCTGCCACGGCAGCGCCATCAGCTTTGTCAGATCCCCCGGCTGCAATCCAGTTCGATAGTCGCTACTTTGACTCAGCGTCACACCCGTCGCCGCAACGTAATCCTCCTCCGGCACAAAGTCCGCCCGCGAACTCTGGTTCTGGTTTGCGGCCGTCTGCAGAAAGCTGGAAAAGTTCAGGTCCGCCTTCAACCGGTAAGGCTTCAGATAGATCGCGGGATTGCGAATAATCCAACCAACTTCAGCTCCAGGACAGAACGCTCCACCCCCCAGGTTCGACAGCACATTCTGGTCCAGCTCACGCGCCGTCCTGTTCACGATGCCTTTGTACGGCTCCCAAACATCGATGTCCTCTTTCTTCACCCATCCTTCTTCGATCTCGTTGAAGAACAGCCCGCGACTCCACTGCCGCAAAAGATAAAGCTGGTAATCCGTCAACCGCAGGAACTTCGAAGGCAGCGTATTGCTGATCGGGTTATCGCCATTCAGCAGCGGCATCAACGGTAGATGATTTGTGCGGCTCGTCGGCCGACCATCCAACCGAAACAAATTTTCTTCACCCTCATGCCGCAACAGGTCGAACAGAAATGAGCGATAAGGCCCGAACGGATCGTACGTATGCTCACGCACCAGCCGCGCCAACTTCTCCGTCATCAAACGCCCCGTGCGGAACGCCGTATACAGCCGCTCGATGGCCGCTTCTACCGGCTCGTCCGCACGCACCGGGCCACGCTCCTCCTCAGGCCGCCGCTTCAATAGCGTCTTCACCTTCGGCTTCACTGGCTCCAGCTCTTTTAGCACCGCACGCAAAGCCGCGAACAGCTCTTCCGAAGCATTCTTGTACTGGATCGCCTCCGCATTGTCGCCGGTCTGCGCATCGGCATACCGCTTCTGCCAGCGCGCGATATATGCCTCCGCATCCACAACTGGAACACCTCCATCCACCTTCGCCGCAAAATTTTTCACCGCGGCCAGCACCTGCGCTCGCACATCGCTCTTCGCGTGGAACGCCGCCAGCAACTTCACATGAGCGCTGCCCGGCGTGTTCTGCGCACGCTGGTCCGACTGCTGCAAGACCGGCTCCAGTGCATCCAGAAAGAGCTCTCCGGTCTGGTTCGCCCGCACGGCCGCATCGCGCGCCCGGCCATACGCCGTCACATTCAAGCTCGGTGGCACCGACAAACGCGTCGGATCGAAGTTTCCCCGGTTCGTCTGATTATGCGGTGCATTCGACTGCTGCAACACGTTCGTCAGATACGTGTACTCATCTGCTCGAAACAGAATTGGCCAGATATCGCGATAGAACCACGGCTTGTACTCCGGGTTCCAGCTCAGATTCGAAGCCTTCCAAAGCGCCAGCGCCTCCTCATCTTTCGGGTCGATAATCTGCGGCTGCGCGAACGTGCCCGTCTTGCCATACAAGTCCGTGCGATACGCAAACTCCGTTATCGCCGTGTTGTACATCACATCATCGAGCGTGACGATGTCCAATATCTCTGGCACATACGCCGGATACGCCGAAACCACCCACGCCGGATACTCCACATCGATAAACCGTGGCCGATCCACCTCGCTCGACTCCATCATCAGCCGCGCCATCACCGGCCCATCCGACGTATCGTCGAACCATCCATCGTTGTTCGCATAAGTGTCGATGCGCGGTTGCCCAAATCCATGCAGGTACGAACCAGAGTGCCCATGACCGCCCAGCACCAGCAGCCGGCCTCCATCATCCGTCAGCAGTTCGCCCAGCGTGTCAATCTTCCTAGGCTCCAGCTTTTCCGGGGGAAACGTCGGCGCATATAACCCATCGCCGCTGCGATCGAACCGCGCCGTCCGTCGCTTCACGCTATCGACCACCTTCGGCCCCGGGTCGATGATTAGGCACTGCCGTGCATCGTCATCCGTGATCGACGCATTACGCAACGGGTGGTCCGGCGCATATCCGTGCTCGCCCTCCAACTGACGAAACTCGTACCAGGCCGACTTCTTGTTCGCCAGGTACACCCGCCACTGGATCGCCATCAAGGGTCCACGGTTGCCGCCACCCTCAATGACGTTGCCGATCTCCAGCGGCCGCCCTTCCGGCGTCTCGTCGTCATACACATAAATCTGGAAACGCGCCGCCTGACGCTTGATGCGTCCCTCGGCATCCTTGAACGTGCTCTCCGGCTGTTCTGCCGCTGGCAGTTCATTGCCCTTCGCATCGCACGCAATCGGCAACGCCGCCGGGGTCTCCGGCGAAATGCAGAAAGCCTCTGTGCTGTTTCCCAACCGCGCAATCCCTATCGCAGGGTGGATCCTGTAAACCGGTATCGTTGTCTTGCCACTCACAAGCGGGTCCTTTCATAACTGCTCTTCGTAAACCCTGGCCCGTATCAATCAATCGAGGAAGTTCAACGACACTCCATCCAACCGCAGCAGCGCGCGATCTTCCTCGTAATCCGCACCCACCACCACCAACGTGATCTGCACGGTCTTCGCTCCCTGTTCAAATAACCGCTTCGCACACTTGGTCACATCCACACGATGGTTCCGTGGCGTATTGTGGCTGCGTGGCCGCAGATCGAACCGACCACGCTCGGGTACCTCGCAGTGGCCCGGCCCACCAATGCAATCCCCATGGCCAAAGATCGCCAGGTAACCCGCATAGTGTGTGTCGTCGATTGGTGTATTTGCATTCGCGTCCGGCAAATTCAGAAACACTCTCACGAAGCACGATCTCGGCAGCTGCGGAACGCGATGCAGCCGCACCTCCGCCTGCCGGAACGACGCCAGCACCGGCGCCTTAATCTCCAGCGGCTTGGAGACGAACCGCGCCACCGGCGAGCCTGCCCCCACAGGCAGCAGGCACGTACTCTTCACGTACTCATACCCAAAGCGGTTCATGTCCAGCGTGTCCCGGATCGTGTAACTCCACGGCGTCATCGGAGAATCCAGATCGGCGGGCAGCGAATGTGGATGCGCCTGCTGCCACTCGTCCCATAGGCGGTCGATGTTCGCATGGATCGGCCAGAAGACGGGATCGTACGAGGCCGTCAGGTTGCTGAACATGTCACCGTTCGCCGGCTGCTCATACAAATCCTCGCGCTTGTGAAACTGTCGCGCGTTCCCCCGGGGTATCGAAACCCGCGTAGCCTGCTCCGCGTTCGATGGTGCGTCCGGGTTGATGCCGCCCGTCCAGATATGCATCGTGTTGTGCGGGTTCTGGTCCAGGAACCCGAACGAGTCGTTGTACAAACTTCCGCCGCCGAAGTCACGGAACGTCCGCAGCGACAGGATCTGCGCCATGTCTTCCGCTGTCGGGTAGTGGTAATGGATCACCTTGTTCATCGTCGACCCCGCAAACTGCCCCGGATATCGCAGTGGATACCACAACGAGTTCGCATCCAGCAGCGCATCGACAAACCGGTTCCGGAAGTCGCCCTTCGTATACTGCTCGCCGATCAGTCCCCCCACCTCCATAAAAAACGCCGTCTGCGTCGCATACTTCTTCCCGACGATCTTCGACAACGGCACCGAAGGTATCCCGTGACTCGCCAAAAACACAAGCGACTCCGTCGTCAGGTACAGCTTCAGCGATGGTGGAATGATCTCGCCCTTATCCGGGTTCGCCGGCCGGTACTGCGGCATCGTCCAGTCCCAATAAGGCATCGTCACGCCCGGACATAGGTCCTGCAATACCTGCTCAAACTCGTACAGATACGCGCGATGCCACGGCAGAAACCGTTCCCATCCATGTTGGCAATGGTTCTGGTGGATCATCGCCATGTTGTTATAACTGCGCACATCCTGCGGCCAGCTATTCAGCGCATACATCTCGCGAAATGCAAACCGCAGCTGCTCCAGTTGTGGCTCGGTCATACAGTCGATGTTCACGCGCTGCCGCAGTTCGCCATTCTGAAACTTGTATTCGTTCGGCAGGCCGGTGTATTCGGCATACTCCGCGGCCACATCGCTATAGGCCTCAGCCTTCACTTCGACGTACGCCGTATCCGTAGTCCAGTCCTTCTGTGCCACCGCATACGCTTCGCCGCCCGGGTCGGTCTGCGGTGCGCCATCGGTGATCCACTCCTCGATCAGTGCAATCGAGTCCGCCGCCAGCGGCGGCCTTCCCCATGGCAGTCGAGGAAACTGTGATCCATCGAACGGCTGCTCTCCACGCAACCCCAACAGGAGCGCCGAATGGTTCTTAACAGTCTTCGCCGTCCCGCCGCAACAGCTCTTTGCTGGAGTTTGAGTGGCTTCGATCAGCGACAGCCCCGCTAGCTTCGTCGCCATCAGCCGTTCGTACGGCAGATCCCAAATCGTCAACCCGGCGAACGCCGCAGCGTCACCCCCTGCGGCTGTTTTCAATAGGTCTTGTATCTCTTCAAATCGCGAACTGTATGTGCTCGTCACGTTCTCTCCCGGCCGCAGTGGGACACCTACAGGTCATAGGTTTGCCTCAAGTCAGATAACTCTGCTTCGATTCCACTGCCTTTTGTTCAGAGAGCCCAGGAGAGGGAGGGTTTAGCAACTGCTCAACGCTAGTATTTTCAGTGCGGGAAAAGTAACACGTCTTGTCACGTGGCGACAACTAAGTTCAAAAAAAATATTGTGAATCACTAAAACCCTATAAATCTTGGCCTATAGAAGTTACCTGCCGGCCTTCGCCTGTTCCTGCTGTGCCCACGCCAAATTATTCTTCGCAATCTGCAGCGTCGAATCCAGTGCAATCGCCTTGTTGAACAACCCAATCGCAATCTCAGGATGCTTCTTCAGCATGTAAGCCGTGCCGAGATTGTTCTCCGCCAGAGCATTGGACGGATCGAGTTCAAGCGCGTGCTGCCAGGACACGATCGCCTGGTCGTAGAAACCGAGCTTGTACTGCTTCAGGCCGTCCTCCACATAGAACGCCGCATCGCGAGAAACCGGGGAAAATCCGCCTTCCTTAACGCCGAGCGACTTGTTCTTCTCACTCTGCGCCCACTGCCGATTATTTCGCGCCAGTTGAAAGGTCGGCGAGATCAGCAAAGCTTTATCGCACTCCTCGATGGCTCTGTCATAGTCCCGTTGCAACGTGTGTGCCACACACAGGTCGTTCCATGCAACGACATTCGACTTGTCCTCCGCCACCACAGACTGCAAGATTGGAATCGCGCGGGGCGCCATGCCCCCATGGATGTATGCGATGGAAAGATTGACGCGGTTATCGTTCGTGGGACTGGCTTGGACAAGCGCCTCGAGCGATGCAATGTCGTTCCCAGCTTGCCGCGGCGCTGATTGCACAGGCCTCGTACCCCGGCCGAGCAGAAAATAGATCGCAGGCAGCATGAGCAACACGCCTGCCAACACAAACGCAGTACGCCGCTTCCGCAACGGGCCACCGGAGGGCTCGGTTACACCCTCTTCCGTTGGGGAAAGCACTGTAACGTCTTGCCCGGGAACGCCGTGCTCAGCGGGGACTCGCTCGTCTTCCATCATGCCGCGAATTATAGTACCCAGCAGAAACCTAGCGCACCCCAAGGTTCTTTTGCGAAACCGACCACGCCAAATTGTTCTTCGCCAGTTGAAAATCCGGTTTCAGCGCGATCGCCTTCTGCGCCGCCGCAATCGCCTCATCCCAGCGATGCATCGATTCGTAGTCGGCAGCCATGTTGTTCCACGCCTCCGCCGAATCCGGTTTCAGCGCCAACGCCTTCCGCACAGCCGCCAGACTCTCCTCATACCGCCCCGCCTGCGCCAAACGCATCGAGTCATTCACCAGCTCATCCGCATTCGGAGCCCCGGAACCTGCAGGGCCCGCAGGCACTACACTCTTCCCACCTGCCTTCTCCTGCGTATACCAGTTCAGATTGTTCCTCGCCAACTGGTAATCAGGCCTGATGCGCAACGCCTCCTGCTCGTTCTTGATCGCCTCATCCCACTGCCCCATCGCGCCATACCCCGCACCGATGTTGTTATAAGCCTCCACCGAATTCGGATCGATCTCCAGCGCCTTCCGCGCCGACGCAATCGACGCCTCATTCAGCCCCTGCTTCGACTGCGCCAGCGAAAGGTTGATCCAGTACGCCACTCCCCCCACCGCCGGATGCGCCAACGCCTGCTCCGCCGCCTCATCCCCCGGCATAGTAGCGAGCGTCGCCGCGGCCTCCTTCTGCGCGTCCTTCAAATCTCCTGACCGGCTATAAGCCTCAATCAAAACATCGTGATTGAACGGCCGCTGCGGATCGAGCTGAACCGCGATCCGCAATTGCGCAATCGCCTCCGCAAATCGCCCATGCTGCTCCAACCACCGCCCATAGAACGCATGAGCGCTATCGTCTCCCGGCGTCAGCAGTATTGCCCGCTGAAAGTGCTTCTCCGCCTCCACCGTTCTCCCGGCCGCTTCACTCGCTGGTCCCCGATCAGCCATATTGCCGTTCACTACCCCGATGTTGATCTCCAGCGTCGAGTAGTTCGGCGTATACACCAGCGCCCGCTCAAAATAATCCAGCGCCACAGCATAGGCCCCCTTGTTCATCTGGGTTAGCCCATAGATCATCAGACCCCGCCCATTGTGCGGTGACTTCAACGCATCATCCCGCCACAGCGACTCCTCGTCATGCCACACCGCATTCCGCCGATGCGCCCCATATCCATAGGCCGCCAATATCAGGATTAAAACCGCCGCCACCATAGGTCTCGCCTTCATCCGAAGGCCCGCCCCGACAAAGCCTTCCCACGCCAACCAGCCAGCCCAGACAACCGCCAGCATCAGCCCCACAAACGAAAAAAACATCCGATGGTCGTTCTCTACCTCCGACAGCGGATACAAAGACGTCGGCAGCTCCGTAATGACAAACCACAGCAACCCATACGCGATCGGATACATCCGCCGTCGCCTCGCCGTAAACCAGATAGCCGCCATTAGCCCCGCCAGAAACACGAACCCCAACAGCGCCCTCGGACCAACACTGTGGAACGCCTCCAAATCGCTGTCGACATTCAAGTGCATCGGCAGAAACAACTCACCCGCATACCGAGCCCACACAAACGGCTGCGTCAGGCGATAGTCCGCCGGCGAAAGCATCGAAGGCATAAACGACTTGGGCGTCATCGCCGACTGCAACCACAGCAGCACCACCATCACCGCAAGCGACGGCACAGCCGCCTTCAAACCATCCAGAAACCGCGCACTTGCACGCTTCTCCCCCGCCTCAAAAAAGAAGACATACAACAGCAGCAACACAGGAAACACCGCCGCCGGCGGCTTCGAAAGCAGCGCCAACACAAACGGCAGCAGATAGGCGCCAAATCGCCTGCGCCTTGGATACCGTGCAAACAGATACAGCGCGGCCACGCAGCCCAGCGTGCAATACAGATCGCCCCGCTGAATCACATAATTTACCGTCTCAGCCATCGCCGGATGCAGCCCAAACCACGCCGCAGCCAACAGCGCCAGCCACACATGCTCCCAACCCGGTTCGGCCTTGTCCATCAGCACCCGGTAAAGCCCGAACAGCACCGCCACCAATCCCAGGAACAACACAAACGTGCTCACATGGAACCACAGCGGCGCATACCCGTGTCCCATCCAGTAGTCCAACGCCAGCATCGTCGAAACCACCGGACGGTACGTTCGATTCGCGGGCAGCACGCTAAACGTCGTCGCATCGGTAAAGAACCGTGGCACATTCCGCAAGCTGCGTATCGCCGGATTGTTCACTACCGTGTGGAAATCGTCAAAGTGAAATTCATTCTGAAAAGAATTCGAGTACACCAGCCCGATAGCCAGCAGCACTCCCACCAACGCCACAACCTGCCAACGTATTTTGGGGAACGGATTGAGTATCTTGTCCACGGAACTCCAATATAGACGCCAACGCACTCGCTTCAACTCCTTCCGCGCCCAGCCATCCGGAGGTTCCCCGGATCGCTGCCTTCCTCCACACGGCTTAATCGGTCATCCAAAAGCCCGCTAAATGAAAAAGCAAAAAAAAGTTTCCTCAGGCGACTTTTTTTATGTCGCTCAGCGTACTGTTGGCCCTGTCTCTCGAACCGAACGTTTTCAGGCCCCAAAATCAGATGTACCCACGTAGGTGCTCCACCTGTAGTTCTGTTCTCTTTTTCCCGGCCCTAAAAGTTGAGTGTTACGGAGCGGGCTCCGAGTTTGCCCGCAGGAGCTGAGCAATGCGTCTATCGACGTCGTCCAGCCGCATGTCTGCGGTCTGCGTAGTTGCCGTTCTCGCTTCCGCCATCCTCACGCCTTCCACGGCCCACGCCCAGGTCGCCCTCACCAACGACGCCTCCGTCAGCTCCACCCGCGCCACCACCAACTTCGGCACACTCGCCAACCTCTACGTCGGCGGCGGCTACAACACCTTCCTGCAGTTCGATCTCTCCACCCTGCCGACCGGCATCACCGCCAGCCAGGTTTCGCGCGCCATCTTCACCGTTTACGTCAACCGCGTCAACACCGCCGGTGCCATCACCGTCGCCCCCGTGACCTCCCCCTGGTCCGAGTCCACCGTTACCTACGCCACCCAGCCCACCACCGGCACAGCCATCGGCAGCTTCACCGCCTCCACTGCAGGCGAATACGTAACTATCGACATCACCTCCCTCGTCCAGAGCTGGATCACCACACCCAGCAGCAACAACGGCATCGCGCTCACCGCCGCAACAGCCGCCGTCCTGCTTGACTCCAAAGAAAACGATGAAACCGGCCACGCCGCGCAGCTCGGCATCACCATTACCTCCATGGGTGCAACAGGATTCACAGGCGCAACGGGCGTACAAGGCAATACAGGCATCGTTGGGGCCACCGGAATACAGGGCAACACAGGCATCGTCGGAGCCACAGGCTCTCAGGGCATCCAGGGCGTCACTGGTACGACAGGCTTCACTGGCACAACTGGCTCTACCGGTACTACAGGATCTACGGGCTTCACAGGCTTTACCGGTGCGACAGGATCCATTGGGGCAACAGGATTCACCGGCACAACAGGATTTACAGGAACAACAGGCAGCATCGGTGTTACAGGGTTCACAGGCACAACGGGCTTTACAGGATTCACCGGGACAACTGGATCCATTGGTGCCACAGGCTTTACCGGATTCACAGGAACAACAGGCTTTACCGGCACCACAGGAACCACAGGCTTTACGGGATTCACCGGGACAACAGGATCCATCGGGGCAACAGGCTTCACAGGAACAACAGGCTTCACAGGAACAACAGGATTCACAGGAACAACCGGCAGCATCGGTGTAACAGGGTTCACAGGCACAACGGGCTTTACAGGATTCACAGGTACAACTGGCTCCATTGGCGCAACAGGCTTTACGGGTACAACAGGATTTACAGGAACAACCGGCAGCATCGGTGTAACAGGGTTCACAGGCACAACAGGCTTTACAGGATTCACAGGTACAACTGGCTCCGTTGGCGCAACAGGATTTACAGGAACAACAGGATTTACAGGATTCACAGGTACAACCGGATTCACGGGTTTCACAGGATCGAACGGCTTCACCGGATTTACCGGCACAACAGGATTCACAGGATCGAACGGATTCACTGGATTCACGGGTACGACGGGCTTTACCGGAGTGACAGGGACAACAGGCTTCACGGGCGCAACGGGAACCATCGGGACCGTTGCTGTCTGGAACAACGCCACTCCCTATGCCGTCGGCCAGGTCGTCTACTGCGCAGGCGCCTGCTCCTCCAACGGCTCAAGTTTCATCGCCATAGCCGCGACGACGAGTAACGACCCACCCACAAGCCCAGGCTTCTGGCAGCAGATCGCCGCAGCCGGCTCGACAGGCTTTACCGGAACCACAGGCTTCACGGGTGTCACTGGAGTCACAGGTTTCACCGGCGCCAACGGATTTACAGGCTTCACCGGTTCAACCGGCTTTACGGGTACAGCGGGCTCCACGGGATTCACTGGCTTCACCGGCTCGACCGGATTCACGGGTTTCACGGGCGCGAACGGATTCACAGGCTTTACCGGTACGACGGGCAGCACCGGCTTTACCGGTAGCACAGGCTTTACAGGATTCACTGGTTCGACAGGATTTACCGGATTCACAGGGACAACAGGATTTACCGGATTCACGGGCAGCGCCGGATTTACTGGATTCACAGGGACAACAGGCTTCACTGGTTACACGGGAACAACGGGCAGCACCGGCGCTACCGGCGGTGCCAACATCGGCGTCACGACTACCACGTTTAACGCGTCATCAACGATCCCGAGCGGAGGGACTACCGTGCTGTACTTTGCGGTGGACGGCGTCACGGTCACGCTGCCCGCAACGCCTACCGTCGGGCAAGTCATCGCGATCGATGACGTCAGCTGCTCCGCCAGTAATACTGGCTTCACCCTCCATGCCAACTCTGGCCAGTCGCTCTTCATCATCAACACCGCCGGATCTATCACCGGATCGTCGGCCAGTATCCTCTGCATAACCGAGGTGGTCTATAACTCCAACAACTCCACTTGGTATTCCCTCGGACTCACGGACTAATTCGCAAACTTCGCTGGCTGTTAATGTCGGCAGACCCACAGAAATACCCGAAGCTAGGAATCACAACATGGACCTACGGCGAATCGGTTTTTTTGGTACGACAAGCAGCCTCTTCCTGCTATGGCTTGGGTTTGCCTCTTCGGCGCTCGCGGTCGAACCTCCGCAGCAGGCAACACCACCCTCGCCCCATGTTGTTCCGTTGGAGATAGCTACCTGCGCAGTCATCGCTCGGGGCGGAATTATCTCCCTCGATTGGAACCCCGGCTTCGACTACCCATCTGCCGTCGCCGGTATCGACCAGTTCTCCCTGATCTTCACCAGCGTCGGTCCGGACGGATCAACGTCTTTGCATCCCGGAGCGCCTGGGATGCACCTCGCTCGCCTGGTTTCCGCCACTCCGGAACCGAACGGCTTCTATCACTTCGAGTTTCGTTTGCTTGCACCGCCCGGCAACTTTCGCGTAGTAGGTGCCGCGATCAAACCCCGTTTAGTTCCCGGATCGGACGGCCCCACCCCGCAAATGACCAACTCTCCTGCTCGCGACCGGCTTTGCGTCACGGTCGAGAGCCCGCCTCCCGGCTCGGCGCAGCCATGACAGGCACCAGTCATACGCGTTCGAAAAACTCAACTACCCAACAAATTCGGCGAAGGTCTCAACTCCAAAGATCAGGTTTTTCGCACGGTCAGCATCCATTCGAACTCTCGGACGCATCGTTTTCTGCCCACGCCACGAAGTCTAGCTGCTGTGAAGAGTTGTTCTCAGCGAAACGAAATGAAGTGCCAACGAAAGGAACAGAAAAATGAGTGATCAATATCTTGGTGAGATCCGGATGGTAGGCTTCAACTTCGCTCCTGTGGGTTGGGCCCTGTGCAACGGCCAGACCTTGGGCATCTCCCAAAATAACGCCCTCTTTGCCTTGCTCGGGACGATGTACGGCGGCAATGGTGTGTCGACGTTCCAACTACCCGACCTTCAAGGACGCGTTCCGATCCATTGGGGTAATGGCCTGGGCTTGCCTGTCTACGTTCAGGGCGAGAAAGCCGGTCTCCCCTCCATCACTCTCACCCAGCAACAACTGCCAACGCACACGCATGCCGCCACATTCACACCGTCCGGCGGCGGTGGTACTCCGGCCGTCAATGTTACGATTCAGGCCGGCAACGGAGCGGCATCGGCTGCTATGCCGGCCACTCCCTTCCTCGCGGCAACCAGCGCCACCAATCATTCGGTCACAGCAGGCGTTGGCCTGTACGCCTCAAGCGCCGCTGTGAGCCCGGTGAACTTGGGTGGCGTAAGCGCCACTATCTCCGGCGTCAGCGGCGGTGGTGGAACCGTGACGAACGCCTTGGCCGGTCAGGGCCTGCCCTTCAGCATCGAGCCGCCTTACCTCGCCGTTTGCTTCATCATCGCGCTCACGGGCATCTTCCCCTCGCGCAGCTAACCTCTCTCGGAGAGGGTCCGCAACGGCCCGCTCCGAAAGCCTAAGGAATGTCTTACATGGGAAGCCAAATTTGTATCGGACAAATCATTCTTTTCGCAGGGAACTTCGCCCCCGTAGGCTGGCACCTGTGCGACGGAAGCTTGCTCCAGATCGCCGCGAACCCCGCGCTGTACAGCATCATCGGAAACACCTACGGAGGCGACGGTAAGGCCACCTTCGCTCTGCCCAAAATCCCGAATATGCAGCAGGCAATCTATCTCATCGCGGTGATAGGCCAATACCCGATGCAGCCGTAACCAAAGTACGCTTCACCCGCATGCAGATCACTCTCCAGCCCGACGTTCTCACCCCGGAAGCAGGCTCTCTCGCCTACCGGCTCTTCGCCGTGGACAAACTAGCCGAGTTTGCCGCGATAGGCCTGCCTCAACCTCAGGCCGATGAACTCGTCCAGATGCAGTGGCGCGGTCGCACGCTCACTTACGCCAATCAATACCACGGCGCGGAAGATTGGACCATCTCAATTGATGAAGGCACCCCCATCGGCCGCTACCTGCTCCAGAAAACACCCCAGGGCGTCCGAATGGTCGACTTCGCCATCCTCCCCGATTGGCGTGGCCAGGGCATTGGAACCCAGGTACTGCAAAAGCTCATCCAAAGCACCGCCACCAACGGATCGGTCTTCAGCCTCCGCGTTGAAAAAAACAATCGTGCCCTTAACCTCTACAAACGCCTCGGCTTCACCATCGTCTCCAGCGACGAGATCTCCTTCGAAATGGAGTGGAAACCCGAACGCACCGCCGTCGCCTCTCCCATCTCCGACGCCCAGCCGGGCACGGAAAATCTCAAGCCCGAAGCGCAGATCACCCTCGAATCTGGCGAGACCCTCGACCGCACCGTCGTCCTCGACCGCATCTTCGCCTTCCTCCGCGAGATCGGCTTCGATATCCATCTCGCCGAACTTCCCGAAAAGACATTCCTCCCCGGCATCCAGCTCGTTGCCAACGGTATCAACGTGGATATCGACGCGCTCCTTTATCCCGGCGATCTCCTCCACGAAGCCGGCCACCTCGCCGTCATGCTGCCCGAGCACCGCCACCTAGACGTGCCGCCCACCGGAGACCCTGGAGAAGAGATAGCCGCCATCGCCTGGTCCTACGCCGCTATCCTTCACCTCGGCCTTCCGCCAGAAGTCGTCTTCCATCCCCACGGCTACCGCGGCAACTCCAAGACCCTCGCCCACGGCTTCGCCACCGGAAACCGCCCGGGCCTTCCGCTGCTCTGGTGGATGGGACTCACCACCCAGCCCACCGCGACAACTCCATCCATCTACCCAGAAATGCTCCGCTGGGTCCGCGAAGCCCCCAAACCCGCCGACACCTCCGACGAATTGCTCTTAAGCAGCACCGGACTATGAAGGTTTTTATGGCGCAAGGGACGACAGACACAACCCGGCGAACTCACCAGTTCTCACTAGTCGCGGAACTCCCACGTCTTGACACCCCCTCTATAATTAATCCAAAAGGTGAGCCCTACCCCGCTTCAAAAAAGAGGGTGCCTTTTAAAACGAACCCCAAAGCTAACTCCTTATTCCTGCGGTTTTTACGCAAAATAATGGGGGGAGGGGGTATAGCTCTTCTAAGTCTCTCAACCGCCCTTCACGCGCAAGGAATTCTAACGGTCACACCGACCCGCTCGGTCACCACCGCCGCCGGAACAGGCGCAGTCGGCAACTCCGGCAATGGCGGCGCAGCTACCTCAGCCTCACTAGCCGACCCCAGCGCCGTAGCCTACGACTCCGCCGGCAACCTATACCTCGCCGACGCCCAGAACCACGTCATCCGCGAGGTCCTCAAGTCCACCGGCATCATCAGCATCATCGCCGGCACTGGCGCCGAAGGCTACGGCGGCGACGGCGCAGCCGCAACCGCCGCCTTCCTCGACACACCCACCGGCGTAGCCGTAGACACCACCGGCAACGTCTATATCGCCGACTCCCACAACAACCGCATACGCGAAGTCAGCGCCGGCACCATCACCACCATTGCCGGTACCGGCACCCCCGGTTTTTCCGGCGACGGCGCAGCTGCAACCTTGGCTCAGCTCTCTCATCCCATGGGAGTTGCCGTCGACTCCACCGGCAACGTCTATATCGCTGACACCAACAACCAGCGCATACGCAAGATCACCAGTGGAACCATCTCAACCATTGCCGGAAACGGCGAAGAGTTCTTCTCTGGCGATGGTGCGGCCGCAACCGCAGCTGTGCTTGACTCGCCCACAGCCGTCGCAGTTGACTCCTCAGGCAACGTCTACATCGCCGACCGTCACAACCAGCGCGTCCGCATGATTACCGGCACGACAATCTCCACTATTGCAGGCAGCGGCGCAGCCAGCTTCTCCGGCGGCTTCTCCGGCGACGGAGCAACAGCCACCGGCGCTCTGCTCTCCAAGCCCAGCGGCGTAAGCGTCGATGCAGCCGGCAATATCTACGTCGCCGACACGAACAACCAACGCATCCGTCAACTCGGCGGCGGTGTCATCGCCACGATCGTTGGCTCCGGCCAGCAGGGTTACGGAGCAGACGGCACGACACCCACCAGCGTCAACCTCAACTCCCCCAAGTCCGCCGCACCCGATGCCGTCGGCAACCTCGCCATCTCCGACAAGCTCAACCAGCGCGTTCGTGCCGCGACGCTGCCAACTTTGACCTTCGCCTCAAATGCCGTCGGCGTCCTCAGTCCCTCCCAGATCGTGACACTGGCCAACACAGGAACCGCGTCCATCACGGTCGCGGCGGTCAATATCGCCGGTCCTTTCACCACCGCACCCCGGTGGCACATGCCCCGCCCCCCCAATCACCCTCGTCCCCACCGCAACATGCACACAGAACATCGCTTTCCTTCCGGTCGCGGTCGGAGCAGACACTGGCTCCGTCGCGTTCAGCGGTACTGGCGTTGTTCGCCAAAGCATCCTGCTTAGCGGCACAGCCGTACAGTCAACCACGACAACCGTCCTGACCTCGAACATCAATCCAGCCTTCATCACCCAGGCGGTCACCTTCATCGCTACCGTAGTCCCTGCCGGCGTCGGCACACCCACCCAGACTGTAACCTTCTATGACGGCGCCACTGCGATCAGTCCTGCCGTACCTCTAATCAGCGGAGTCGCGACCTTCACTACGTCAACGCTGATCGCCGGCCCCCATAGCGTCACCGCCATCTATAGCGGCGATTCCAACTTCATCACCAGCACCTCCGCCATACTCACGCAATATATTCTCGACTTCAACTTCACACTTGCCTCAGTCGGCCCCACGGCTACCACGCAAACAGTGATCCCCGGCGCGGCCGCTATTTTCAACTTCAATCTCCTGCCAATCGGTGGACCTTTCAGCTTCCCGGTAACGCTCTCAGCCACTGGTCTTCCTCCGGGCGCCACGGCTACCTTCACACCCAACCCCGTTACCATCGGATCTTCACCCGCCAGCTTCACCATGACTATCCAAACCGCGAAGCCCATCGGTGCATTACATCGCACTGGCTACTTTGGCGGCACGATTGCTCTCGGCCTGCTCTTACTTCCCTTCTCGAGTCGCTTCAGGCACAACGCACGACGTTTGAAGCGGCTTTCACTCTGCGCATGCGTACTTCTCAGCTGCGCCCTGATCGCAGGTCTCGCTGGTTGTGGCAGTGACAGCGGCTTCTTCGGTGAGGCACAGCAGACTTACACCATTAACGTAATTGGAACTGCGACCGGCACAGGCACAGTGGTGCTTCAACACACCACTACCGTGACGCTAATTGTCGAGTAAACCGTCTGGGCCCTTTTTCAAGTTTTCCTTTTTGGGGAGATAGCCGCACATGCCAACCTCATCCCGCATGGCGATCTGCATGCTGCTGCTCACCAGCACAGGACTCTTGCGAGCCCAGGCGACCAGCACCCGCAGTCCAGCTCTCAATGGCGATCTGGCGATTATCTATATTACGGAACGCTCTATCAAAGCCGGGACCAGCGATAGTTTCTGGATGCAAGGCGGCTCCGCGGAACTGGCCTTCAACTTGATTCATGGGATAGGAGTTGCGGCGGACTATACAGGTACTCACTCTAGTTCGATCGGCAACAGTGGAGTACCGCTTACGCTCACAGTCATCACTTTTGGGCCGCGCTACCGGTGGCACGCCAAAAATCGCGTCTCGATCTATGGTGAAGGGCTTATCGGAGTTGCAAGCGGATCCAATAGCGTCTTCCCCGGCGTCTCAGGCGCGACCTCTAACTCCAACAACTGGGCTTGGCAAGCCGGCGGAGGTCTTGATTTCCCCGTTACAGGTCACCTTGCCGTACGTGCTCTGGACATCGGGTTTATCCACACCGAACTCCCAAACGCTACTAATAACGCCCAAAACATACTTCGCCTCGGCGCGGGTTTAGCGCTCCGCTTCTGAAAGTGCAAAAGTCGTACACGATTGTCCCGTTTTGGATGAAGTGATGACTTCACCACGGCCTCGAGTGTACCGAGTGCTTGTGAGCTCTTTCCACAGACTGAGATCCCACCAAGGTCACAGTCAAGCCGCAAAAACAAAAGTATCGGGCGAAATCCATGTCTGACCGGTTTCGCTGAGTTGTAATGGTCGGGGCGGAGAGATTCGAACTCCCGACCCTCTGCTCCCAAAGCGGGATGGGGCCCAAGTGCCTATGCTGGAAAGAATTTATCGGGGCCAAGTTATTGAGGGGAAGAATTTTATCTCTGCTTGAAAACCGGCGCAGAGCGAGAAAATCTCGATCTGCGCCGCTGCCGCCCGCGATTCCGCCGACAATTTTCTATTCTTCGTGATTGATTTGTGCGGCTCTTCAGGAGACAAGCCATCGCTATCACTGATCATCATGCCCGCGCTTTGTCGCCTTGAGGTCCTTTAGTAAGGAGCGATGTCGCTTCTTCGGCTAGGCCGAACGCCAATGATCTGGAATTCTCTTATTGTTGAGGTGGCGTACGCGAGCAACAAGAGGATGGTGCCCTCGCGCCTTCGCCCAATCGATTGCCTGCTTCTGGGTTGGGGATGTAGTGAGAACATTATCAGCATGATCTTCGACTACATAGTCGTGGATGGGCGATCCTTCCCGGTGACCCTTGGGACGGGCTTCTACATATACGTTTGCCATCTGTTTCTCCTTGATATTTTGAATCAATAACAATGCGACGAACCGAGGTCCATTACTCAGTCTTGCCGCTTAGCCTTGAACGAGACGTGAACAGGTACTTTGGTTGGCTTCTCAGCGGTGAATTGAACCTTCTCGCCGCTCTTAGTCTTAAAGGCCACTTTCGTCGGCCTATTGACCACCTTGTGTGCATCGAACTCAACACGCTTCTTCATAAGACCTCCAGAGTTCATTAGCCTTCAATTCTCGTATAAGAGAAAGTTACAACTTAAGAGCTATCGCATCTGACGCCTTCGCGTCAAGAGAAATTTCTCTTCCGTGGGAAACATTCGGGTATGCTGGCCTCAGGAGGTGCGATGGCAGATTTTGACCTCGTCCGATTCGGAGAGCGCCTAAGGGAAGTTCGTGTGAAGCGTGGGCTCACCCTGAAAGATGTATCGCAAGAGATTGATATCAGCATTCCAACCCTGTCGAGAGTGGAGCGGGGAGACGCTAAAGAAATAGAGAGCAAGACGCTTTTTGCCCTCTGCGATTGGGCCAAGCTACCGTTAGAGCTATTTCAGGAGCAGGCAGTGCCGACCAAACGTATAGGTTCCGTAAGAAAGGACATCGCCACTCCAGACGCCGTGGAGCTGCATTTGCGGGCGGATAAGAACTTAAACCCGAAGACAGCTGAACTACTCGTGAAAATGTTCCGAGCGGCGTACCTGCAAGCTGCATCGGAGTCGGATGAATGAGTCCGTTCGTTCCTTTTAGCGACGCATCGAAGCTGTGGGAGCCACGAGCTGAGGAATTGCGGAGGATGGTTCCTCCGTCGTCCGGGGGCTCCCTCGCCTTCGATCCTTGGGTTCTGGCACCCAAGGTTGGCTTGCAAGTCACAGAATGCAAATTTGCTGGCCTGACAGAAGCTGAAAAGAAGTACATGCAGGGTCTGCGTGGCGACCATTGGTCTGGAGGATTTGTTCCAACTGTTCTACCTGATGGAACCCGGTTATGTATGCTCAACCCCGATCAGTCTCACCGAAGACAGAAGATCACCCTCATGGAAGAGATCGCCCATTCATTCTTGGGGCATAGCCCTACCGTCCTGAGCATGAGCGGAGACTCCTGCTATCGAGACTTCAACAAGAAACAAGAACAGGAAGCATACGGCGTTGGCGCAGCCGTGCTACTGCCCTGGCGCTTGTTTTTTCCGATGCTCAACGGGGGAGACAGTTTCGATCGCCTTTCAGAAGCATTCGATGTCACTCGCGAGCTGGTCCAGTATCGGATCAAAGTTTGTGGTGCGTCATCGCTTTACAGCAAACGCCAAAGAAGTCGTCCACGAAGCGTTGTTGTCTAGAGAGCAACGGGCTGTGGATATACCGAAATCATCCTCGTGTAGGAAGCCGCGTTGTACATTCAGCCGCCACCTACCATTGCCGGTGATCGTTGTTAGACAATTCGCTTCAGTCGACAATCCATGTTATCTTGTACACCTTCGATAAGATCAGTTTTGGCGGGCACCATCTAATCTCTCCCGTTAGTTCGTCTATGGGAATATCTATTTCATAGTCTGGCACTTCGGAGCGAAGGTTCGGCAATATCAATCCCTTTGCGGATTTTATCTTTCTGTATGGAAGGATCGCCCGCAAAACCAATTTTCCCTTGAAATTGTCATTTAACGAGATAGACACGTATGGAAGCGCCTTTCTCTCTGGGTCATATCCGACGACTTGAAATTTTATGGTGTGGCTGGCTCCCTGCCCCAGTGATTCAAAATTCACGGGATAATAAGACCACAACCGATCGCGATCCTGAGTAACCTCTCCAATCTCCGTTACGCCTTCTTCTTTGATCAAAGAGATGCTATCTATTCCCGGCCAATGATGTTTTTTGATAAAAGTTGAAATCTCTTTTTTTCGAGCTCTAACGGTGATTCTATGGCTCGCTATCGCCTGGCCAACAGGATCATCAAATTTGAGAATTATTTCGTAGCTTAATATGTCGAGATCTGGGTTTGTAAACAGTTGACGCATCTGCCGCCTTCGCCCGGCGACATAAAGCGCGACGCTGACCGCTATTAATGCGACTCCAGCAGCGATCACAATTGAGATTAGGCGGCTGATCCGACTATGCAAAATAATCTTTGCATATTCACTCGATATTACATATGAAATCGCGACAGAAATCGCCGCATATATCCAGTGCATGTAATAGACGAGCGCTATTGTCTCGCCAAGCTTTCGCCATCGGGATTCTTTGTTCAATTTTAACCCTCTGCTGCCAGTTTCTTTCGTATGGTTTATCGATAGTTCCTTCTCTTATGTTTTTTTCTGTCTTTTGCAGACCAATTGACACCGACTGCTTTCCCTTGCTTTGCCTTGGCTCCCTTTGACCAGGATATTTGGTATTTATGTCCAAACTTTATCTGCTCCGGCGACCACCTTATAACTCCGCTCTGAATATCAAACGTCAGTTGATGGATATGCGGGTGCTGGTCTGAGTAGTAACGGAAATGCTCAGAATGACACGCTATGTCGTGACTTGTAGGAAGGATCACTGTGAGTTGAAGGCAATCTTCCAAGAAGTTATCGTCTATAGTTTTGGAGAGAATATTAGAAGCAACTGCAGTCGGGTCGGCCGCTTCGATTTTGAATCTAATTCGTTTTGGCTTGCCGACATGAAGAAACTCATCAAATGGTAGAGTGAGCTTCTCCCATATACCGTTTGAATCAAGTTCTGGCTTCGGAACCTCGGTAAGGCCCTCTTGGGGAATAATTGTGCAGCCGCCGCCGCCGGTCCAGCGGTGCCGTTTATTGAAAAAGAGGACTCCCTCTTCCAAGGGTTTCACGACGATGACAAAATGAAAGGTGCCCCCGCGCCAGTCGGAGTTTGCCTGATATGAGATTTGATAATTTGTGATCAGTAGCGAAGGATTCAGATAGCCCCGACGTTTCCTCCGATGGACGAAGCTGCGGCGAATTCTTGATCCACAAAAAAGCATGAAACACAGAGCTGCCGTACCTAAGCATGCTTCGATTCGACCGGAAAAACTCCGAAGTAATCCCCTCGCAATAAAAATGAGAACCTGAGCGAGAAGCACCCACATTGCCCATCGGAAATCGCGTTCGCGCCGATAAATTGGCCGAATGTAGGACGCATAAAAACCACCCCTTGCGTGGAGGGGATCACTCTCGCTCATTGTGAGTGTTGCTTAGTTATCCATATGAGATTGCTTGCGGCCTAATTGTATATTGCGTAATGGGCTAATTCTGTGACACCCAAAGTCTAGCAAACCCAAGGCATATCGTCATTGTTTTTACAAGAGATGAGCTGTGGGTATCTAGCTTGAAACGCTTCGCAAATATACAGGCGTCTCCTTTTAGCATCAAATTGTGTCTTTTTGACCACGTTCGGCCTGGGCGACTTCAGAACCCTCCGCTCCATTGGACTCTCTAACTTCCATAAAAGTTGTAGGAAAAGAGCCTGCATCGCGGCAGGCTCTTTTGATTACACAGGGAAAAATTCCTTCGCCTTCTCCATTCCCTGCAATGTTTGTTCCTCCTTCTCTAGTTGTATTCTCAGAGATTCAACGAGTTCCCTCTGAATCTCTATCTGCTTGAGTACGTGATCGCGTGGTGTCAGTTTGACCCAGCGCTTCCTATCCGCCACCTGCTGGAGCGCGGCTGGTATTGCAGGCTGCGTTGCTTTCTTTCCTGCCATGAAACATTCTCCTTTTGGTTGTATATCTGTTTTGGTTTTAGCCTTTAACGGCTATTGCTATTGCTATTGCTGTTGTTCCTCCTCCTTTCGTTTGGCTATCTCACCCTGTTGCTCGCTAGTCCAAACCTCCAGCTTCTGGATGGCTTGACGAAGTATCGGCAACTCGACGTGGGTGTAGATGTCGTTGGTCGTGCGCGGTCGGCCCCGGGAATGGCCCATGAGCGACATGCGCACGTCCTGGATCACCCCGGCCTCCATCAGCCTCGTGTTGAAGGTGTGCCGGAGGTGCTTGAAGTTCAGCGGACGGATGCGTGCGTTCTTGACTGCCGTCAGCCACGAGCGTCTGAGCTTGTCCAGCTTGTGCCCTTGGTAGGTGAATACAAGGCCGGATTTCGGCATGTCTCTCAGCAGTTTCACCATGCGGGCAGTCAGCGGGATTTCCCGCTGCTCGCCCCCGGCAGTCTTGCTATGCGTCACCGAGAGCACCTTGCGTATAACGTCTATATCCTCGGCACGCTGTGCAAACAGCTCGCCACGTCGCATCCCGGTATCCAGCGCGGCGATGATGAGGGGTTTCAGGTGCGGAGCAGCCGCAGCAATAAGCGGCAACTCCTCCTCAACGCTCAGGACTGGCTGCCGAACCCGGCGTATGCCAGCCATGCGCACGCGACTCAAGGGGTTGATGAGCAGTATCCCGTTATCGACCGCGTAGAAGAGGATGCGCCGAAGCACTCCTATGTCGTGATTTACGGTCGAGTCGGTGATCTTTGCAGTGCGAACCCTATGCCGACGAAACTCGTCCGCAAGGGGTTTGGTGATCTCGCAGAGCGACGTGTCGCCGAAGTACGGCAACAGCTGCTCGATCCGGTCGATATGGTAAGGCTTGGCTAAATTGCTGCCGAGGAAACGCGTCGCCAGTTCGGCGAAGCGCATCTCGGGGTTGATGTTGGACTTCTTGTGCCGACGGATATCGAGTTCATCTCTGAAAGCGATCTCGCGCCGGGTGGCTTCATGCTTGCTTCCGGTGTGGAGGGAGCGCCCATGCCGGACATTGTTGATCCAGATGTAGCTCCAATAGACTCCGCCCCGCTTGTATAGGCTCATGGTGTTTTCTCCTGCCCTGATATCGGCGCTGGTTTCCCAGCGCCCAATCCAAGGCAGGAGCGGGCAGTCCTTCGGGCGCAGCCTCGGGCACAACTGCCCGAGGCAAACGCGAGAATTCGGCAATTTCCATGAGCTTGGAAGACGTCGGCCTCAAGCCGACTACTTCCGCATTCCTCTCCTATTTCGTCCTAAGAGAAGCTCTCGCAGCATGGCGGAGAGATGTATCCAGAGCAGCCACAGGAGGCCCAGGGGAAGCCCCAGAAGCATCAAGGGCAAGAGGCTAGAAGGATTCTCAAAGAGAGTCCATACGAAGACTCCCATGTATGCGAGGCTGAGCAGCAGGAGCGACACGAACGGGACGACCAGAGCGGCCGCTCGGAAGATTCGTATCTTCACGGACAGGCGAGGCTGCGGAACGCTTAGCTCCCGCCAGCCGCAGGTCGCACAAGCATCCGCCGCGCGAATATTGGGGTGTCCGCGCCCGCAGAGCTTTATGTCGTAGCTCTTTCCGCAGTAGTTACAGTAGGCAGGATTGCCGGTGGTGATCTTCCGGCAGGAATTGCAGTAGCGCATGGGTCATGCTCCAGGCGGGGATAGGGTGTCTCCCGTGGCCCTCAGCCACGAGTCCGACCAGAATCCCTGCCGCTTAATGATGTCGAGGGTGGCAAACCAGAAGAGCTTTGATGTTTGTTTTGCTATATGTCGCCGCAGGCTGTCCCGCCGGGCATCGCTGTCCGTGACGATCAGGACGGCAAAATGCGGGTGGGGGATAATGCCCCGGTATGCGCCGGTGACGGCCAACCTAAGGTATGCCGATGCCTTCTGTGTCCAGACGGGGAGCGCTTCGGTTCCGAGATCCATCTCAAGAAAGAATGAACGCTGGGCATCGGTAACGAGTGCATCGGGGATTAGCCTGACGGCGGGAGACAGGGGAGACGAGGGCTGTTGCCAGCGGATTCCTTCCCCTGAGGCCGCAATATATAGATCATTCAATGCGAGCTGGTGGGCGACAAAGGCGTTCCCCAGCAGGAACGAATCGGAACGCCATTTCAGAGGGGCGAAGGGAGATTGCGAAGCGAGCGCACCACGCTTGCTCAAGGAATAGACTGATCGCCTGCTGCCGGTACTGGTCCCGGTGAAGTAGCGAAGGACGAGGCCTGCCTTGCGCAGCCGAGCCAGCCGAACGTTGACCCTGCTCGTGGAATGAAATCCGGCGAGCTGCTCAATTTGCTCGCGGCCAAGGATGCGAAGAAACGCCAGCTTCCGAAGAATGAGTAGGTCGCGGGGCTGGAGAACGAGAGCGTCACGCCCATGAGTCAAGAGACCCCTTTCCGGCAACGTGAAGGCGCGAGGCAATCTCTCCCTCAATGACGGCACGAGATTTTGCCCAGCGTGCATTGGAGCGTTCGATCAGGCCCGATGTGGAGACGGTGTTGTGCGCCACGCCCACCGCCGCCGCTTCCACCCAGCGCTCCCCGCCGCTGCGCACGAGAAAATGCCTGTCAGGAAGCTCCTTGAGCAAACGCTCGACCGCTGGTCCGCCGTCTAGCGCGCGGGCGATTGAAGGCGCGTCCTCGGGCGACGCCCGGAAGAAGAGTGTCGTCCCGGCGGACAGGAGCGTCGCGCGAACCTGCGCCGGGTACTGGCCGAGATGCTGGTTTGCGGTGACTACCGCAACGCCGAACTTTCGGGTCTCGGAAAGCAGGTGGTCGAACGTGTCACCGGAGGAAACGAGGTTCTGAACCTCGTCCGCATAGAGGGTAAAGAGCGTGCGCTCCCTGCGCGCAAAGATGGCGTCCTTGAAGCGGGCGAGTATCAGCGATGCCAGCACTTCGCTGTCCTCGCCAAGCCGGGCCTTCTCTAGCCGCAAGATGACCCAGAGCCCAGCGTCCAGCGCGTCCGCAAGGTTGAATCCCATCTGCTGCCCGATGATGTGCCTGACGGCAGGATCAGTCGAGAAGGCACTGGCCTTGTTCAGGATCGCCTCGCGGACGACCGTCTGCATCGCTTCCGACAGCTGCTCATAGCGGCTGCGGAAGTATGCTTTGACTTCGACGTTCTGGCAGCGTTCGACGAGCGAAGCCCGAAACCCAAGGTCCGTGAGGAAGGGGGCCAGTTCCAGAAGCGTCAGGCCGTTCTCCGCGAGAACCCATAGGCTGTTCCTGAGCAGTTCCTCGGTACGCGCGCCGAAGCGATCAAGCTGCCAGCGGCGGCGGAAGATGGAGACGACCTCTGAGATGAGCGGCGGAAGGGGCCGCTCTGTACGTAGGACATTCATCCCGACGGAGAAACGCGGATCAGCGGGGTTGATGACAACCGTTCTGGAGCCCAGGTCTTCCCAGGTGCGCTGCTCGCGTTCGCGGATGCGACCAAGGATGAACGGGGTGAGGTCGCCGTGCAGGTCGACACAGAGGAATCCACGCCCGTCTTGTACGTCCCGGGCAAGCATGGCCTTTATCAGGCTTGTCTTGCCCGTGCCGGTTTTCCCGATGATCATGAGATGCTCCGCTCGCCTCTGCTGGGGCAAGAGGAAACGCGATTTGCTGACTTGTCCGTCAACCACGCGGTAACCCAGCGGTATTCCGCTTGCAGATGGCGGCCGGCGGTTGATGAAGCTATTCCAGAAGGCGATTAGTGTCGGCATCGTGCATGTATTAGTAGTTCTTGATGAGGAGTTCCTTGTATCGGCGTCCGGCGTGGGGCTGGAGCGAATATGAGACAGAGAACGACTCCAGCTGGAACCCTGCAAAGAGCTTGCGCACCTCCGGGTGGTCGTTCGTGGAGAGCAGGAAATTTCCCTTGATCGTTTTGAGTTGCCGGGCCAATTGCTCGAACTGATCGTGCTCGAAGTCGAAACGGTAAAGGCCTTTCACGCCGTAGTAGGGCGGATCAATGTAAAAGAAGGTAGTCGCCCGGTCATACTTCTGGATGACCTTCTCGTAAGGCAGGCTTTCGATCTGCACCCGGCCAAGCCGGGCGTGCGAGCCGTCGATGAGCTGCACGAGGCGTTCCCTCGTGAGGTTCGGAGGTTGCAGGATATGAGCTGCGTAGCTTTGGTTTGCGACCCTTCCTCCGTAGGTGCTCTTTTGGAGGAAGAAGTATCGGGAAGCGCGCTGGATGTCGGTTAGGTTCTCGGGTGGCGTCTTCTGGAGGCGGCTGTACCATTCCCGGCTCACGACCAGAAACCTCATGTGGCGCAGTAGTTCCTCGTGATGTGACTGGCAGATGCGATAGAAGTTCACGAGTTCTCCGTCGAGATCGTTCAGGACCTCAACCTTTGACGGAGGCTTCTGAAAGAAAATCTGCGCGCCTCCCGCGAATGGCTCTACATAGGTGACGTGCGCGGGAATCATTGGAAGGATTTTGGTTATGAAGCGGTTCTTGCCGCCGACGTAGGAGAGTGGTCCTTTCATGCGGCCTCCTCATACAGGCTGAAAAGCCGCTCGGTTTGAACATAGAGGCCGACTGTCACCGCGTCTACCACGGCGCGCTTTGATTTGACATCTTTCAAGCTCGGCCAGATGGAGCGGCCAACATTCCGCACATGTTCCTGGCGGATCAATGGCGGGTACCGTGACGTTTAATCCGGCGTTCAACATCTTTGCAGAACGGAGGCGTTTTCGAAGTGTGAAGTGCAATGGGGTTCCCACTGAAACAGTGCGATCTTCGAAAGATGATCCTGACCCCGATGGGGTTACTGTTGCAAGTCAAATCGCACTTCCTGATATTTTTTTGGGTGACTCTTGCGAGTCTGGCTGCCCACCTCAAGAGACACTTCGAACGCTTCTGCTCGAAATCGGGAAAGAACTTCTCCTAGAGAATCGACTTGTTGACTAATCACGATTTCGCAGTCGAACGAAGCTTGTTGTAATAGCGGAGGGTGTTATCACGCACGTGGACGTTGCTCGTGAGCTGGTCGAAGAAGTCATCGATTCCGCTCTGCAATGCAACGAGTAGAGTCAAGAGGCCTACAGAAAGAACCCCGTTGGTCGAAGTGAATTGCTGATTGCCGGGCCAGATTGCGACCTGAAAGAGATTCCATTCATGTACGAGGGCGCAGCGATACAAGTCATATATTTCCTGCCCATGCGCCTTATATTCATTGGGAAAATGGTTTCCGACGAAAGACTTGATTTGAGGACCGTGACCACCGCGATATCCATAAGCGGCAACGGCGTCTAGCGCGCACATCAGTGCGAGCGCGACAACATGTCCTCGGTGTTGCAGGTCCCCGTTGACAGTGTGTGCGTCTGATATGACGTTCTTGATTTCATCAATCATCGTTTCATCGACGATCTGTTGAAGAACGGAAATCACTTCTTTTGAATCTGCATTCGACAAGTCCGGCCAAGTGCTGGGCTGCCACGAGACAAAGGCTACGGTGCCAGCGGGCTGACCCAATGGTGGTGGGGGATGAACGTATGCGCCAGAGGCGCTTACGGAGGATGTGTATTTCATAGATGCCTTATGTAGGGCGATATAACGCCTTGTTGCTTAATGATAGAAAAGAGGTGCTGCGTGTACAACGTTAGCGATTTTGTCATGCTTCCTAGCGACAAACACTCTCAGAGAACTCAGGGTCCGGGTGCTTTGAAAGTAGGAATGTCGGCTCCTACGCGCACCAGTGCACGTGACGACATTCCGATTCTCCGCTGGAGAATGAACATTCGCTTTTGAGATTCTGAGGTCCCGCTCCCGATAAGGGGGAGCGTTTGGGGTAACAGATACCCCTCAGCAGAGCGATGGCTCACGACAAGCGTGTCCACGCCGTTTGCAGTGGTTACCGCAAAGCCTGCGTACAGGTCCCCGACCGGCTGCTTGGAAAGCAGTGTCCAGGAAGCCTGAGGATTGCCTGCACCGTCAGGCGCGACCTTCACGCTACCGATGCTGCCATCGAGAAGCGAGAAACGGTCGCCAAGCCCAGCGCCAAGTATCCCTGCCGAGAAGCGCGTCGTTCCGGATTCCGTAAACGTTTCCAGGTCGAGCACGCTCGCCTCAGTGTCGCCGCCCCGGTAAACCAGGGCACTCTTGCCGTCGGACAGGGCCGTGATCCATGCGGCATTTCTGCCGACAATCATGACCTTTGTCGTAGCGGAGTTCGGATCATACGCGTGCACCACCGTGGATGCGCCATCTTGCGAGGGCGAAGTCCAGAATAGCGCCGAGTTCGATGCCGAGATCGACGTTGCCGTATCCCCTTTGCTGATCTCAGTCGCATTTCCGTTGGCAATGCGCAGGATTGCGCCTTGCTTGGAATTCGCAACTGTTGCTGCCGTGCTGTAGACGGTTCCGGACGGATCCGTTGCCAACTCCAGTGGGCTGTAGCCGGGGGTCGGCACGTAGGACACCGCATTGGTCGACAGGTCGACCTTGGCGACGCTCTGCGCTGCCGGTTGGGGCACGTACACGGCACTAGCCGTGGCAATGACGTTGTTTCCGCCCTTAGCAAGCTGAACCGTGGCAGTGACCACACTTCCGGCAATGAGCCGCAGAAGACCCGTTTCGGGGTCGTATGAGGCCATTGATCCACCAGTGCCGACGCTGACGTTACCTGACATGCTGACCGTGTATGCGTTCGCCGTGCAGGTCCATCCGCCGTCAGTCCCCTTGCTTGTGGGGTAGTTGACGACCGACAGGTTCCAGGATCCGAGCGTGTTTCCGGTTGAGGTGAAGCCCCAGTTTGCTTGGGTCGGTGAGACCCATCCAGTACTACCTATGAGGGTAGGCTGGGTGGTCGGGCATGGGCCATAGCTTGAGGCAACTACCGTCCCCTGCCATTGGGTGGCAGTGGTTGAGTTGTTCGCGCTGTAGTTCGTGCCGGTCATCGTCCCGGAACCGCCGGTGGACTTCATGACCGCCGGATTGGTGCTGGTGACGGTCGGGACGCCTGCAGTTACGGTAAGCAGCGAAGTCGCTGTTGCCGTGCCGCAGGTAGCCTTCACGTTGTAGGTGCCGACCTTGTCCTCGGTAGGAGCGTTGCCAGCTGAGATGGTACCCCAGTCGGTCAGGCTGCTGCTGTAGGATGCCAGGAGCGAGCTGCCGACGGTAGCGGTGTTGGAGTCCGTCGAGATGACGGTCCAGCTCACTGCCGAAGGCGCACAGGACGACGAGGCGGTTACCACGCTGCTGCTGAGGTCGATGCTGCCGTTGAGCAGCATGGCCATAGTGGCAGGCAGGGTGATGGACTGCGGCACCGGCAGGTTGATGGTGACCGCTGCGGTTGCCATTGAGCTGTCGGTATAGTTACCAGTTTCACTGACGAAGGCCTTGAACGTCGTCGTTCCGTTCGCGCTAAGCGTGGTGCTCGGGCACGGGGCGGAAGATTCGGTCGGGGTCGAGCCGTCGGTCGTGCAGTGGACGGTTGTCCCTGCAGCGCCCGTGACGGTTACGGTCTGGGCTGTCGTGAAGGTGCCGGTTGCCGGGCTGATGATAGGTGGGGTGAGCTGTGTCGGCGGAGTTGTGCCCACGCCGCCAGAATTGCTTCCACCACAACCAGTCAGGCCAAACAGGCTCATAAAGCATGCAACGAGCGCAAGCCCACACCCCACGCGCCTCTTCCATTGGCCCATCCTGGAAGGATGCGGGGAAAACGGGCGCGCTTGCGCGCCGGTTTCCGAAGTCTGGCTCTCCTGGCCGCCGTCAATTTGCCTCTTGCTCGGTTTCTTATTGCTCTGGCGCTCACGCATCGGTCGTCACTCCTGCCCTCTATAGGCGGCTTCTACGCAGCCAGCATATCGCCATCCTCTATAGATGGCAAAGGATATTTGCAGCCGCTTTGGGGAACGTATCCGCGAACTCCGAATCGAGCGCGAGTGGACCCAGATTTACCTGTCGGTGCATACCGGCCTAAGCCGCACTTTCATCTCGGACTTGGAGTTGGGCCGCAAAGAGCCCTGTCTCAGATCGCTTGAGATTATGGCGCAGGGATTCGGGATGACCATCATTGAGCTGATGAAAGGCGTTTAGTCGCCCCTACATCTACGCTAACAATCAACCGTGCTTGCAACTTTCCGAAAAGGGCATATGCTTATGTGGCCTTTCCATAAGTGTTTTCGTCGTTCCTGTGCCAAACAGGATGCTCAGGGTCAGATTTATTGGTCAGAGCGGTAACCCTCGTGCGACATAGCTCGCATAGAAGGCTTTGCTGTTCATCCAATGAAGATGTTCGGCCAAGAGTTGCGATCACTGTGCTTCGGAAACCGCAAGCGCCCGGAACTATTGTTGCCGTGTGTATGGGCCACGCTTGATAAGGACAAATTCCTCACAGGGCGTCAGCAACTCCAATACCTATGTATCTGACAGGAAACCGATCAATGATTGAGCAAATCGATATCTCTGGCTGTGCCACCTATGACGCAACCAATACTGAAACAATGGATGGTCTCAAGGAGATCAATTTTATCTATGGGCCTAACGGCTCGGGCAAAACGACGATCTCGAAAATTATTGCAAATGAAATTAGCTTTCCCCGATGCACCGTTCGCTGGCACGCTGGCACCAAGCTCGCACCCTTTGTTTACAACCGTGAGTTCGTTGCGGCTAACTTCAACCAGTCAACCGGTCTTAAGGGTATCTTCACGTTGGGTGAGAAGGATATCGACACTCTAGATAAGATCGCTGCGGCTAAGCTCGCGGAAGCCGCGATCCGTCAGAAGATCGAGGGCTTGAACCAAACTCTGGGAGGCCTGGATGGAAAGTCCGGCAAGACTGGCGATCTGGCTGATATCGAATCAGCGTTTCGGGACGAGTGTTGGAAGTTGAAAACTACCCATGGCCCCAAACTACAGGGCGCGCTGGTTGGGTTCATGGGTGATAAGCAAAAGTTCAAGGAAAAGTTGCTGCTGGAGAAGGCTGGCAACACGGCAACGGTTTTGACTCAAGCCCAATTGGAGAAGAAGGCCGAGACGGTCTTTGGTCAGACTCCCGTTGCTGCCTCCGTCTTGCCTACATTGGACTTCACCGCATTTTCCGCTTGGGAGAATGACCCCATCCTCAAGAAGCGGGTCATTGGTAAAACTGATGTCGATATCGCTGGCCTCATACAAAAGCTTGGGAACAGCGACTGGGTAAAGCAAGGTATCGAATATCTGAAAATTGCAGACGAATCTTGTCCGTTCTGCCAGCAGACAATTCCCGAAACCTTGGCCGATAGCTTTGCAGAATACTTCGATGAGGCGTTCGAGAAGGATGCTGCTTCCGTTGAGGAGCTACGAAAAGGTTACAAATTGGAAGGAGAGCGTCTCCACAATGCTCTTCAAGCCGTCTTGACGTCGCCGTCTGGGTTCCTTGACGCTGTGAAATTCAAAAGCGAAAGCGACATCTTCGATGCGCGGTTTCAGTTGGACCTTCAAAAGATCGAGACAAAGCACAAAGAACCGAGTCAAGTAGTAACCTTAGAAACCCTAACAAGCGTCCTTGACGCAGCACGGCAGTTGATTACGGACGCCAACCAACAGATCGTTGCCCACAACACGATGGTGAACAATCTTGGCGTAGAGAAACAAACCCTGACCCGCCAAGTCTGGAAGTTCTTCATAGAAGTGGAACTCAAAACCCAATTGCCTTCATACGAAGCGAAGAAGGCCGGGGTCGTGGCAGCGATTGCAAATCTAAACGCTCAAATTGCAACGGCCGCCGCAGAGGAGCGGTCGAAACAGGCCGAGATAAAGCAGCTAGAAAAGAGCACAACCAGCATTCAGCCAACCATCAACGAGATCAACCGCTTGCTGGCTAGCTTCGGGTTTCAAGGATTTTCACTTGGAACCTCATCATGCGGAAAACTGTACACGCTGAACAGAGCCGACGGAAGCGACGCACAGGATACGCTCAGCGAAGGAGAGAAAAGCTTTGTCACATTTCTCTATTTTTACCATCTGTTGAAGGGTAGTGAGAACTCTAGCGGAGTGACAACGGATCGGGTAGTCGTATTTGACGACCCTGTCTCAAGCCTAGATAGCGACATTCTGTTTATCGTCGGGAGTCTCATAAAAGGCCTCTTTGAGGAAGTACGGGCGAAACAAGGACACATCAAGCAAATCTTTGTATTGACCCACAACATCTACTTCCACAAAGAAGTTGCATTCAACCCGCGCCGGAAAAGCGGACTACTAAGTGACGAGACCTTCTGGATCATCAGCAAACCCTCCAACGTTTCAAAAGTGAAGAAATTTGGCTACAACCCCATCAAAACCTCTTACGAACTCCTCTGGGCAGACGTGAGAAAGCCAGACCTTACCAGCCACACCATCCAAAATACGCTGAGGCGCATCCTGGAGAACTATTTCAAGATTCTCGGCAATATGGATTCTGATTCGATTTCCAACGAATTCCAAGGACGAGAGAGGATCATCTGTAAGTCGCTCTTTTCTTGGGTAAATGACGGTTCACATTCCGCGCACGACGATCTCCACATTTCTCAGGATGGGTCGGCTGTTGAGTCCTACCTCCAGGTTTTTAGGAAAATTTTCGAACAGACCAAGCATCTGGCGCACTACAGGATGATGATGGGAGACGACTTCGTCGAACATCCTGTTCCAAACGCTACGGTCATGCCGACCGTAGCGAGTGCTTCACCCTCGGCCTGACGTGTTGTCTTCCCCCTCAATAACTTGGCCCCGATAAATTCTTTCCAGCATAGGCACTTGGGCCCCATCCCGCTTTGGGAGCAGAGGGTCGGGAGTTCGAATCTCTCCGCCCCGACCATTCAAATCCTCAACAAAACCGAACTTTTCGCACCCAGCGAAAAGTTCGCCGGTGACGACTTTGAGGGCAGGGCTTTCCCAGCCGCCCACCATGCGGTCGATTCCACGTATCTACTGCCGCCCTTCACCAGCAGCGCCTACAACGCCCACTTCCGCATCGCCCCAACCGCAGGCTAATCCTCAGCCCTCCTTCCGCTTCGCTCCAGTCGGGCCTCGGCCACATCACGTTCCGCTGCAAATCCCCGCGCCAGTTCAGTCCAGAAGGCTCTTCCGCACCCCGTCGCAGCAGCCCAGCCAGTGAGGGTGAAAAGGTTTGTCTTGCGTGCACGTATCCGCCTTGGCGAACCAGAAGAGCAATCCGGCGAGCGGGTCCTTGGCCGCAAGCTCGGATGCAACCGCCCTGCACTGCTCGGTTCTTTCCTCCGTGATCGTCTCGACGAGCACTGCGCGGACTTTGCGGATGTCGAACGCCTGAACCTGAAGCCCCTGCTTCAGGTAGTGCAGGTACGCTTCGAGTTTGAGCCTGAAGCGCTGTAGGCTGGTCGTGTTCCGGTCGGCCTCATAGAAAAAGTTCGCGCGTTGCAGGCCCTCAGGTGCGCTGGGGAACCGCAGCGTGAGGAGAGCATCGGGGCGAAAGGGGAGGGTGAGCCGCGATGAAATCCTCACGCTGCCCCAGAGGCTCGGTCCCTGCTGGAAACGGGCGAGTTCATGCCTTCCGCCGGAGTCGCGGCAGGCGACCTCAAGCGAGGCGCGAAAGTCGCTGATCATCAGCTCGTGACGAAGGAACATAAAGCGCCCAACGCCGTCGGTATCCGCAAGCGCCTCGACAGAGTATCTTTCCTGGTTGGTGCGGACGCACTCCCAATCGACTTCGGCACCGAGGCGCGGGGCTATGTCCCGCAGTGCCGCTGCGTTGTCCAGAAAGTAGATGAACTCGCCCCGGTGTCCCAATCGCGGGATGGTCAGCCTGCTGACCATCCCGCGATGATAGAGCGACTGAAGGTGGCGGTGGGTAACGTCCTCGTTTCCGGCCGCCAGCTTCACCAATGCAGAGGTCGAGAGGAAGCGATACCGCGCCAGCGCGCGGACAACCGCCAGGCTGCGTTCCGTTAAGGCCAACGGAGCAATCGCTTCCGGAGCCCTCCGCGATTTTGGGAGCCGTTTCTGCATCATTCTCGACCGATGAATGCGGCCAAGGGATCACTGGCCGCGCCAGTCCTTTCAGGAGCGCCCACTCGGGCTCTGAGCTCTTGCTCCTGCCGCGCCATCGCCTCGTCGACGGCCGCCGTAGGCCGCGCTCCTTCCGCCGAAAGCTTCTTTTGCTCGTACCAGCCGAATGCCTCTTGGCTCGTGTAATGGCTCTTCACGAACGGCACGCGAAGCGGCTGCGTCTTCTGGTGGTGGATCTTGATGAAGCAATGGCGGCCGTACTGCTCTTTCAGCGCGGCGGTGAGCTGCGTCAGCTGCTCGTCCATGCTGAAATACTGGACGCTGGAAAGCTCCTGAAAGGGGACGGGGATGAACATGGGCACGTCAGCCTCTCCCTCACCGTCGCCGGAGAATTCCGTCTCGTTCCTGTGGCTGCCTGAGGCGGAGGTCATGCCGGTGACGCCCGAGAGGCTCGTGCCGACAAGCCCGCCCGTGTTCCATTGGCCCGCGTCGAAGAACTGCCCCTCGGTCGAGGAGGACGACTCGCCCGAGACGGTGTTCTCGCCCGTGCCGCTGGAGTGGCCCCTGCTCGACGACCTCGTGTAGACACGGTCGCGGGAGTATTTCGGCCAGAACTTAGTCTGGTAGATCGCTACCTTGATGCGCAGCGGATCAAGCTCGCGGATGAAAAGCTCCTGCGCCATCATCCGCGCCATCTCGACCGGGAGGCCGCCGAACACTGCCTTGATCCGGCAGTTCGTCAGCACCGCGTCCGTCAGGTCCTCATCGAGCTGCCCGAAGCGCTGGTGGGCGAGGACGGTGAATAGCTTGTACTTGCGGACCTGGTCAAGCATGGCGGTCAGGTCGAGGCTGACGAATGTCTGGAACTCGTCGAGGTAGAGGTAATAGGGCTTGAGTGCCTTGCCCGAGCCGAGCGGTCGCCTGCGGGCGACTTCGAAGAACTCGTTCACGAGGAGCGCTCCGAAAACGCGTCCGTTCTCGTCGGAGAGATACTTGCTCGGCGCGAGGTTGACCAGAAGAACCTTGCCCTTCTCTATGATCTCCTCAAGGTTGATCGCGCCGCTCGACGCGCTGAGGAAGCGCCCCAGCGTCTCCGAAGTCAGCAGGCGAAAGAGCCGGTTCTTGGCCGAGAGCATCTCCGCGCGCCAGTCCTTGGGCTTGAGCGCCAGAAGCTCCTCCCACTCCTGACGGATGAGCGGGCTGGTGAGCCGCTGAACGAGCTGCTCGCGAATCTCGCCGGACTGGAAGTTGATCAGGTGTTGGGCCTGATGGAACGACAGCCCCAGCTCAAGCAGAGTCGTGAAGATGAGCCGCAGCGTGCGCTCAAGGGTCGGCGTCTGGTCGGCGTTCTCGACGCCCCAGGCGTGCATCGTCGCCCGGATGCGCCGGTCGACCTGCACCGACACGTCGCCTTCAGAGGTCTTTCGGAACGGGTTTAAACCCGATGACATGCGAAGGCTCCGATAAGTTGAGGAGCACGATCTCGCGGTTCAGCACCTTATGCGCGCAGTAGCCCAGAACGTCGTTGTACAAGCTGCCGTGCGGGTCGATGAGGCAGAAGCCCTGCCCGTTCGCGAGGTCGCCCCGCATCATCTGCTCAAGGAACTTGCTCTTACCGGAACCCGACGAGCCGATGATGTGCATGTGCGTCTCGCGCTCCTCGGGGGAAAGCGTGACGGGCAGGCCCGAGGCGTCGTGCCCGAGCAGGATCGTCTTCAAAGGAGCCTCACCTGATTCTCGTGAATCTCCGCAAGTCGTTCCTCGAGGGCGTTGGACTTGCGACGACGTTGCTCCTCGCTGAGCGTCGGGTCGACCGAGACGATGCGAATCTGCTCGCGCACCTGCGTCTCGCTCGCGTCCAGCTCTGCCTTTTCCTGCGCCCTCAGCTCCGCTGCGGATGGGGCGGGCGTTGGTGGGGGTGGAGGAAGCGGGTCAGGCTTGTTGATGTCCTCCAGAGCTCTCTTCTTCCGGGCAATCTCGACCATTACCTCGAGACGCCGGGCTTCCTTTTGCAGTTCGACCAGCTCGTGGTCGCCTCCGACCTCATCGAGCTCGGCCTTAGCCTTTTCCAGCTTGACCTTCGCCCGGATGTCTTCGAGGTCCTCCTCAAGCGTCGCCCTCCCGCCCTCCATCGATCGCTTCCACTTGTAGCTCTCGCGGGCGACCTCGGCATACTTGTTGAACGACTGGAGGAACTTCGTGCGCGCTTCCACTGTCTGGACGTTCTGCCCCATGACGAAACGCGTGATGATGCCGTCGAAATACGTGCTCAGCATACCGGGGTTTTCCCGATGCTTCTGGATGTCGAGGGAAATCTGACCCTCGTCCCATATCTCCGGCAGTGACATATCTTTCCCTTTCTGGACGGTGAGGCCGCCGCCTTTCGACTTCGCTTTGGGAAGGAAGAAGCTGGCGACAAAGAGCAGCCCGCCCGAGACGATGAACGGGCCAGGGCTCCATGACGGAGGGATCGCCCAGAGGACGGCTGCCGCCGGAGAGGAGACGAAGTGGATCGCTATGTCGGTCATTTCACCTCCCGCTTCTGCATCGCTTCCTGCTCCTGCTGCTGGAGCGGCGTCAGCTCCGTCCTTCCGTCGAGCGGGATGATCGAGACTTTCAGACGCAAGGTCAGGTCGCTTGAGCCCGCCTCCGGGACAATCCTCAGTTTGAGGTTCTGCGCCCGATCTTCCACCAGCGCGGAAATCTCTCCCGGTGGCCTCTGCTCAGTTTTCGTCCGAGTTATCACGGGGTCGATGCGCGGATTTTCCTCAATCCGGAGCGGCGGAATGGTCGTCGTGCCTACCTTCGCCTGCACAAAGCCCGTGCATGGCGGCGTCTCAGTCGGACAATTCAGCCATAGCCTCAAGTCCGGCGTTATCGGCAAGCCGGTGTCGAACCAGCCGTCGCTCTTGAAAAGGTGAAAGTAGAAGACATGAGCGACTGGGCTTGCCGACTTGAGCGTGACCGTCGAGAGGGGAGCGCCTGCTGAATTACGGTTCACGCCGTGATGCTTGGCTGGGAACGTATGCGAGCTCGCGTTCAAAGCAACAGGCACACCAATGGCGTGAGAATCTTTGACCTTGAGCGCCCAGAGACACACGCCAACGGCGAGCAGTGACAGCCCTAAGATTCGGACGGTAATGCGCAACATGAATCCGCCTGAAGATGTGGAATTGATTGTCGGGAGAATAATAAGAGCAAGTTGCGAAATCGGCCAGCAGAATGTTGAATTGCATCCCGCAAGCAATGAAACATCGAGGGCGAACGGAGTAGATACCGTTTTCGCTATCCACTGCTAAATGAATAGATTTCATTTTGATTGATCGAAGCGCAAGTAGATACGAGCGTCTTTTCACCCTCACTGGCTGGGTGAATGGTCGGGGCGGAGAGATTCGAACTCCCGACCCTCTGCTCCCAAAGCAGATGCGCTACCAGGCTGCGCTACGCCCCGACTATCCTTCTATCGGGTATCGCAACGCACTTTCTTTTCGTACTGGAATTCAGCGCCAGCTACCCGGCATCCCAAGGCCATGCAACAGCGCTGCCGCCGAGCCAAAGTCAGCAGAAGAAAGGGCAGCATCGCCAGCGCCATCAGGAGCCGACCCCGAGCAAGCCCATAAAGAGCCAGTCGCGCCTGTATTGCGTGGTGTGGCTGCAGGCTGCTGCTCCAGCAAGTGGTAATTGCGCCGGTTGGCGCGCCAGCCGATGTCAAACAGGTTGCCGAGGACGGGCACCATCCCCACGCCGACCTCGATCGCAAGTTCGACCACCATGCGCGCGACCGTAACCAGCGGAACTCCGCGAAAGTACGCGGCGAGCACGATGATGCAGCTCGCAGGCCCGCCAAGCAGATCGCCCGATGCCGGGGATGAAGCCGATACGATGCCGTCCAGGCCAAAGCGGATATTGGTGCCCGGAATCCGAAACCAGGTGTCCAGGACGCGCGACAGCAGATCGAGGTTCTCGTCGCGAAAGTGCCCCGCCGCACCGCCTAACCGTGGCCTCTGGCTGTCCTGCGGGCACACTTCCAGGTGGCTTCTGGAATGTCCATTGATCGTCTTGTCGCTCACACTGCTCCTTCGCTACGGAGCCTACCGCGTTGGATGCTACAATCGAAGTCGATACGGCGGCTATAGTTCAGTGGCAGAACGCCGCTCTGTGGCAGCGGATGTCGTGGGTTCGAAACCCACTAGCCGCCCCAATCCCTTCAGTACAGAATCACAAAATCGCGGACGGCCACCACGGCCATTCGCGATTTTGCGCATTCGTAAACCGGATATACCCTTACCCCGACCCGCCCTTGGCACGAAACTGCCATTGAGAAAGCCGATTGCCGCGCCCGAAATTCACCGCCGTCGCCGCCACCGCTCACGCACCGCCACGCAATCTCTTTGTCGGCACCTCCGGCTGGGCCTACCCGACCTGGAAGCCGGGGTTCTATCCGCTGAAGTGCCCGCTCGAAGCCTTCCTGCATGTTCTACGCGTCGCAGCCTAACTCGGTTGAGGTGAACTACACCTTCCGCACGCTGCCCTACCGAGCCGCAACTGCAGGGCTGGCTCGACGCCACGCCGCCCGGCTTCCGGTTCAGCTTCAAAGCTCCGCAGCGCATCACGCACTTCCAGCGCCTCAGAGTGCGAAGCCACGATGCCGTCGAGGAATTCATCGCTTCGCTGAGACCTGCGCGCCAAGCAGGCAAGCTCGGTCCGCTGCTCTTTCAGCTTCCGCCCAACTTCGCAGGCGACCTCGGACCCGTCTCACGTTTTTCTGGCCGCTACCCGGCGCTACGCAAGGGGCTGCAAATTGCGTTTCGAGTTCCGCCACGAGAGCTGGTTTACGGATGACACCTACGCGCTCCTGCGCGAAGCACAACGCCGCTCTCTGCGTCGCCGAGAGCGACGACCTGGCACGCCCGAAGTCGCACACCGCGCGACTTCTGCTGCTATCGCCTGCGCCGCAACGGAGGCTACTCGTCCGGCGAAGAGCTGAAAGCTTTCGCCAGAGCGCTTCACCAACGCTCGCAAAGCGACTGGCGAGGTCTACGTCTACTTCAAGCATGAGGATGAGCCCACCGGCGCTCTGAACGCACCGCATGCTTCTCAAAGCATCGCGGCCGTGTCAGCCGATGACAACTCCGTGATCGAGACACCAATCCATGGCCTGCGGAGTATCCGCCGTTCCACCCGGCGTCCTGGCTAACGAACGGTCATGTGCAGACGATCGCCGGCAACTTTCTGCCGCGCTCCAACCATCTGCCCGAACCCGCCGTTGCGCAACTGGTGGAGGTGTCGCCGGCACACGGAACGCAGATCTCCAGCCAGGTTCTCTGCGAGTGCCACTGGCAGCCGCAGAGGTGCGCGGCCGTACTGCGCCACAGCCATCATCGTGCATGGTCTTGAAGGCTCGTCGCACTCGCAGTACGTGTCGGCAACGCCAACAAGCTGTGGCGCGCGGGCTGCAACGTCATCCGCATGAACATGCGCAACTGCGGCGGCTGACCGACGGCGCCTCACGCCGACGCTCTACCACTCCGGGCTTGTCGTCGCGATGTCGACCATGTTCTGCGCTTCTTCACCTCGAAGCACGCGAGCCTGCTCAGTCCATCGCGCTCATCGGCTACTCGATGGGCGGCAACCTGGTGCTCAAGCTGGCCGGTGATCTTGGCGCAACGCGCCACCGCAGTTGCAGAGCGTTGTCGGCGTGTAGCCCTGCAGTGGATCTTGCGGCGCGTCGGCCGACGCACTGCATGACCGTGGCAAAATCGCATTCTACGAACGAAGTTTCCTGCGCGCTCTTCTCAAGCGCTTTCGGCGCAAGGCTATGCTCTTTCCGCGTGCCTTCGATCCGCAGATCGACGCGCAAACATCAGCTCCCTGCGCGACTTCGACGACCGCATCACGGCGCTCTACTGCGGGTTTCCGTTCGGCGGACGACTACTATTACCGCGCTGCCGCGGCACGCGTGCTCGACAAGATTGCTGTGCCCACGCTGCTGCTGCACGCAGCTGCGACGACCCGTTCGTCCGCTTCACACCGGAAGAAACACGCAAGGTCATCGCTGCCAACCCCAACATCACACTGCTGGAGACGGAGCACGGCGGCCACTGCGCGTTCCTCGCCACATCCTGACCGCGATGACCAACGGATACTGGGCGGACGATGGCTGCGGTTTGGGCTGGACGCATACCGCCTAAGCGTTATCTTCTCGCCTTACGCACGCCTGACTGCCGTATCCTAATAGATGCTCTCTGAATGGTCCGCCGAGTGTTCCGCCGACGACCCTGGTCGTTCACCTGGTCGTCCCCGTGGTCTGACCCAGACGTCCAGCGCGCACTTCATCGATCTGCGCGCCGAGAACCCTACGACATCGCAGAAATTCCCGAGGCCGAGCCACTACAACCTGCCGCTCGGACGCGCCTTGCGTGCCCTCAACGCTACACGCTCCCCTTCCTTCACGGCGAAGTGCGATGCGTGGCAGCTCGATTGCGGGCGATCCGGATCATCAGCCGACACGCTCGAAGCGCTTCGCTTGCAACTCGAGCTTCTGCGACATCGACCAGGCCCGCTTTGGCTTTGCCAGCTACATCGATCTGCTGTGGCGCGAACGTTCGAGCCATATTCGCCTCGGCCCATCAGCAGCAGGACCGCCTTGACCGCATTACCCGCCGCGCCCAGAAGCTATCGCATCCCGAAGCCGCGCTGGAATGCGTCCTTGCGTCCGGCGATGCTGGACCTGAACGGACCGCTCGAAGGCTTCGCCTGTCACCGCTTTATGTCACGGCACTCGGAGCCGACGCCGAGATCGCTCGCAACGTGGTCGACTTCGCACTGGAGGACCGTAGTCCACTTGTTACGAGCAAAGAGCTTGAACCCGCGCGCGGCTCCGCTACAATCGATGCAGTGGATAGTTTCCCGTTGCGCGTCCGCCAGCCATCGGCTGAAACTGCGCTAGCAAGGGCGAGTAGCTCAATTGGATAGAGCACGGACCTTCTAAGTCCGGGGTTACAGGTTCGATCCCTGTCTCGCCCACCATTCCTTGTTCATCAACACACCGCGTCAATGCCAAGTGCTGGACGAGGTTGCAAACCGCCTTCGTTGGCGATTTGCACGGCACGCGCGAGCAGCAGGCAAAAAATGACAAGCACCGGAACGACCCGGTCGAGGCGGATGAGGGTTTCCACCCAGAGCTGTGAGGCATCCTGTGTTCTCAGAGCGAAATAAAGGCTTGGAAGCCAGACGATTGAACCCAGCGCAACGATACCCCACTCGAGCTTGCTGAGATGTTTGCGGACGAGTAATAACGCGGCGAGGGGAAAGACGCCGGTGTAGTGGTACTCCCATACAAGGCCGTAGCTGAGGAAGACGAGCAGCGACGAGGCCATGAGTACCAGAAGGGCGGCTTCGAGGCGGGCAGCACGAGTGCGAACGAACCAAACCAGCGTGGACATCGCCAGGATCAGGATGGCGGGGATGCGATAGAGTGCGCCGGGCGTAAGTGTGTGGAACAGGCCATCGAGGAACGTTGGTAGCGAATAGACATCGACGTGCTGGAAGCGAAAGCCGGAGAGGCCGATCATTGCGAGCCAGTGGATGCTGTTGTCCTGCATAGCGGGCGTTACGTGGAAGCCATTGGTGTAGACATTCATGGTCTTCAGGATGAGGTCGGGGTGCGTGGCAAGCAGGATGCGCTGGTCCCAGGACATCGACACAGGATTGAAGCCAGGTATGACAATCAGAAGGAACGAGACGGCGATGTAGATGCCGAGGGCCTTGAGCGTGACGCGGCGGGTTTCGTGGAGCATCAACAGGATCGGGAGCATGGCGACGACGGCGGGCTTGGAAAACAGGCTGATCAGCAGGCCGGTCAGCAGTAGTCGCTGGTTGAGACGTGTGGGGCCCTCCTCGCGCATGGAGTCCAATGCGACGAGGACGAGTGTGATGGAGAGCACCAGCAGCGCTTGCACGTTGCCGACGAAAAGCATGATGTAGACGGGAAAGCCGCCCAGCATCAAGAGCGCTACGAGCGCGCGTCGTACGGGGTCGTTGGTGCGCCGCAGGATGAGCCAGGCGGCCGTAGCCATGAGCGCAAAGGAGATACCCGTCCAAACCGCGTAAGCTGTCCATGGCTCGAACGGGGCCAGCAGCGGACCGACGATGAGTGCGAGCGCCGGGTGGTAGAGAAACCACGTCGCGTAAGGGCCGTAGACGATGGCGAAGGTATCGTACTGGCTTCGACCCGCGACGAAGTTGAGGAACGCACGCTCGACCGGGAAGAAATCGATGCCCTGTACATGGGCGTGGGTGGAGTCGAAGAAAAAGCCGCTGAGCCAGCCGGCGCGCAGCGACGTCAGCATGACGATAAGCCAGAGGGCGGTGACGATCCATAGGAGCTTTGCCGCCTGCGCACGGGTGATGTTCATCGTTCTTTGGCCGTCCGAAAGACAAAAGTCCGTTGCATGGAGAAACTGATGAGGCTGAGGAACGAGTCTACAACGACCTTGGCGGCAAAGACGTTCCAGTGCGCGTATCGATGCGCGGCCCAGATGAGCAGGTAGCTGAGGCCAGCGATGATCGCGACCAGGACGTAGTAGCGTCCAAGGGTTCCCTTCACGGGAGCCTGGCTGTGGAAGACGTATTTTTTGTTGAGCGCGAAGTTCACCAGCGAGCTCAATCGTCCGACGACCACACTGAGAGCAACGTTGCCGGTAGCGGCGAAGGCGACCGAGAAGCCTGCGAAGTCGATTCCTGCGGCGACGATGGCCGAAAAGTAAAAGCGCGCCAGCACAAAGTAGATCCGCATGGAATCCCATATGGGATCGAAGTGCGAGGAGCGGTTGCCGTCGATGTAGACGGTCTCGATGGGCACCTCGACAGGCTTGCGCTGGCGGCAGACATGGGCGAGGACGGTCATCTCGTACTCGTAGCGTTCGCCGTCGAGCAGCATGAGGGATGGCAGCATAGTAACCGGGAAGGAGCGCAGGCCGGTCTGGGTGTCGGCCAGCTTTGTGCCGGTGACGAAGCTGAAGATGTGCCTCGTGAGAGTATTGCCGATCTTGCTGCGGAGTGGAACATCTTTGGCGAAGGTGCGAGAGCCAAGGATGACGCGGCCATCGGCGATGAGTGAAGCTTCCGCAACGCGGAGGATATCTGTCGCGGTGTGCTGGCCGTCGGCGTCGGCTGTGATGACGGTGCTGACGTTTGGAAGTTGCGTGAGGCAGTAATTGAAGCCGGTTTTGAGCGCGCGGCCTTTGCCCAGATTGACGGCGTGTTGCAAAAGATGGACCGAAAGCAGAGCTGAGATCTCGGCGAAGAGTGCATTGCAGGCAGGAGAGCTTCCGTCGTTGATGAGAACGATAGCGCCAAAGCCGGCTGCGGAGAGAGTTTCCACCAGCGGAAGGAGCACGAGGTCTGGGTCACGCGCGGGGATTAAGACCGCGATGGAGCGCAAACTCTCTGCAGGCGCTTTGATCGTGCCGGATGACATGTTGCAACGAGCGTACCGGAAGTGCGGGGCAATTGCACAGGAGGGCAGTTCCCTTACGCCGGCTCGCGCTCGCCAGAAGGAAGATGCACGTCCGTGAGGCTATGTTTGCGGCTGTAGCCCGTAAGGTGACGCAACCCGGCGAGCGCGATCAGGCAAAGTTGCAGTCCGCACACACCGTCCCATTGCCAGCGCTCCCACGCCATGCTGGCCAGCGCCGAGCCTGCGGCGCCGCCGACGAAGTACATCGTCATGTAGACCGTGTTCAATCGGCTCCGCGCCTCTGCACCCAGACCGAAGATGCGCGTTTGGTTGGCGATCTGCATCATTTGTGCGCCGGCATCGAGCAGGATAACGCCCGCGACCAGCGCACCCATGTGCCACACCGTCGGCATCGAGACGCGCTCGGAGAGCCACAACCATACGTAGGAAAAGGTCAGCACTGCGCCGGCAGCGGTAACGACAAATCTTGTCCCGCGACGGTCGGACATGCGTCCGGCCAGCGGAGCGACCAGAGCCCCCGCCACTCCAACCACGCCAAAGGTACCGGCAACGCCCGGGCCCATGCCGTAATGGCTCTGCAACAGAAATGCCAGCGTCGTCCAGAAGCAGCTAAAGGAGGCGAAGGTAAGCGCACCCATAACGCCGGCTTCGCGCAGCAGGGGCTCATCGCGGAAGAGGCTCCACAACGATCGCATCGCGGCTTTGTAACTGAGCGACTGTAGCGGTTTCATTCGCGGCATCACACGCCACATCAACGGAACGAAGGCTGCGTTCAGGATTGCCGCAGTCACAAATACCGTTCGCCAGCCGCCGAAGCGGCTCAGCCAGCCGGCGAAGCTCCTTGCCAGCAAGATCCCCAGCAGGAGACCGGTCATGACTGTGCCGATGGCCTGCCCGCGGCGCTCGTGCGGCACCAAATCCGGGGCCATGGGGAGTGCCACGTGAGTTACCGATGCCATCAGGCCGATCAACACACTGGCGCCGATCATCCAGATGATGTTCTGGGCGAGGGCGGCGAGCAGCAAGGCGACAGCGACACCTGCGTACATTCGCATCATCAGCGCGCGGCGCTCGGCCACATCACCAAGGGGAACGAAACACAAAATGCCCGCAGCGTACCCCAGCTGTGTCGCAACAGCGACCAAACCAATGGCCTTTGGAGACGTGTTTCCGAGACTTTTGCCCATGACGAGCAGCAGCGGCTGATTGAAGTAAATCGACGCAACACCCACCGCGCAGGCGACCCCCAGAAATGGCAGCGCCCACCTGCCCGTCATACCGATCTGAGACCGCTTCTCCATTGCCCCGCTTGTCCCCGCTCTTAGCCCACAACAGAGCTTACATCCTGTCTGACATGTTGGGGAAATTGATACCAATTTCTAAGTCGTTACGACAAGTCTATGATTATTAGAAGGGATTGCCAATGGCTTACAACAATACGATCGCGGTGGCTATGTCCGGCGGCGTCGACTCTTCGGCGGTCGCCGCGCTGCTCCATGCCGAAGGCCACGAGCTGGTCGGCCTGACGCTCCAGCTCTGGAACCAGAGACGGCTGGCCGGCCGCGAGGGTATGCCCGAGTCTGTCCAGGGCCGCTGTTGCTCCATCGATGATGTGTACGATGCGCGGCGGGTGGCCGAGCACCTCGGAATTCCGTACTACCTGGTCAACGCGCAGGAGCGATTCGAAGCTGAGGTCGTTCGACCGTTCGTCGACGAGTATCTCGCAGGCCGCACGCCCATTCCGTGTACGCTCTGCAACAACCACCTTAAGTTCGACCAGCTACTGCAGACAGCTCAGGGTATCGGGGCAGATCGTATTGCGACTGGTCATTATGCGCTGAACCACTTTGACGAGGCCCGGGGGCGGTGGATCCTGTCGCGGCCTGCCGACCGCTCCAAGGACCAGACGTATTTTCTGTTCGGTCTGACACAGGCGCAGCTTTCGCGAACGCTTTTTCCGCTCGGTGGAATGCAGAAGCCCGCGGTACGAACCATGGCCGCTGATCATGGCCTGGAACTGGCCCAGAAGCCGGACTCGCAGGAGATTTGCTTTATTCCGGGCGGCAGTTATTCGCAGTTCTTGAAGGCCTATCTCGACGAGCAGGGCCGTGAGCTGCCTGACAGCTCCGGCGAGCTTGTCACAACAGGCGGCGAGGTGCTGGGGCGCCACGAAGGCATTCACGGGTTTACAGTAGGCCAGCGCAAGGGACTCGGCATCAGCTCGCCTAATCCGCTCTACGTTCTCAGTATTCATCCTGATTCGCATGCCGTCCAGGTTGGGACCGACGACCAGCTCTTGTCGCAGACCCTAATTGCCGACCGCCTGAACTGGGTTTCTATCCCCGAGCCTGAGGAAGAAATCCGAGTTTCAATCAAGATCCGGCACCGCCATGAACCCGCGCCCGCGACACTGCGCGTGACTGGAGAAGATCGTGTTGAGGCTATCTTCGACCAGCCGCAGCGGGCCATTACCCCCGGGCAGTCTGCCGTGTTTTATCAGGGTGACGAAGTGGCCGGTGGCGGATGGATCGTCTAGAGCAGAGAGAACGCTTAGAGGTCGTAGGGGTTCTCGTAGTTCTTTGGCTTGCCGAAAGGGGAACGGGCCGCCAGTGTCTCGATTCCCGCACGTAGACCGGCAATAATGCCGGCGATCTGCCGCACTGGCTTCTTAATGCTCTCCTGGACGGTCCTGGATACTTCTTCAGTTGTCTCCAGAGCTTCGGTCACCATGCCATCGACATGGCTTACGTGAACCCGAGTCCTGATGTTGAGGTCGGCTACCGTGCGGTTGATTTCAGTGAGGGTAGCGCTAACCTCGTCGCACTTCTCGCGGACGGTGTAGGAAATTTCCTCAACATTGGTCGTAATGGCGCGGACTTTCGGGGTGAGCTCAACCGCCAGCGCGGTGAGGTTCTCGATGATCGGAGTCGTCTTCCGGTCGAACGAGTTCGTCATAGCTTCGATCTTGCGGAACATCTTCAGGGCGAAGGCCGCAGCCATAATCACACCACCGGCTTGGAGCACCAATGCCAGCGCAATGATGAAAAGGAATAACGTTCCGCGGTGAACATCACCGCCGGTGGAGTTCTGAAACAAAAATAGAGCTGCCGAGTTCAAAGCCAACGTCATCGAATTCCTCAAATCGCCGCAAACACTGCGGCTCTCCATCCAATACTCGTGCGACCTTCACTTTAAGCCGCCAGAGCGCACTCCGCAAGCGAAAGGCCGGTTCGTGGTCGAACCGGCCCTTTGCTGAGACGGACACTGCGTTAAGCAGAGGTGTCGGTCGTTTTGGCTACGTAGGCATCCTTGCCCGCGTCCACCGCTGCCTGTACGGCCTCAGCCTGAGTCTGGATCAAATCCTTGCCCTTGTCGACGTACTGCGTCCACTGCGTACGGCCCTTATCGTAGTACTCTTTGCCCTTATCGACGTAAGCAGTGGCGGCTTCCTTGCCCTTACCAACATACTCCGTCGCAACTTCCTTGCCCTGCTGCACGTATTGAGTCGCCTGTTCCACGCCTTGGTTATACAACTCATTCGCCTTATCGCGAGCCTCCAGAGAGCGGGCTACGATCTCTTCGCGAGTCTCCTTGCCCGACTTCGGAGCATATAAAACGCCTACCAGCGCGCCGATGCCGAGTCCTGCAAGAAACCATCCAAATCCACCAACTGCACCGCCGTTGTCCTGATCAGCCATTGCGCTCTCCTCGATACAAATCTGTTCTGTTACTTTACGCTTCTAATCCCCACCATTGGCAGATCAACACGTAGAAAATATCACACTCTTCTGGATGCCGATGGGTGTGTCAGGGGTTGCGTCACAACCAATGTCCGGAAATTAATAGCCCAGCGTGCTCCTATTGTCATTCGCGCGCATCTCACGAGAACGAAGCAACTTACGTCTTCGTCTGGAGAATAAGACTCATGAACGCTCGCCAGCCTTTTGCCTCATACAGCCTCCGCTATACCGTTAGCACCGTTAGCGGCACTGCCCTTTTACTGTTGTCCCTTACGGGCTGCAAGACAACCGTAGACGATCCTACGCTCACTACGAACGTCAAGGCCGCGCTAGCCGCCGATCCTTCCATCAGCAACCAGCCGATTCAGGAATCGGTCGCCGCCGGCGTGGTCACCCTAACCGGCAACGTCAGCGATGAAACCGCCAGCTCGGTCGCCGCCGAAGACGCCGCCAAAGTAAAAGGCGTTAAGGAAGTGGTGAATAGCCTTACCGTTGCCGGCATTGCGGTTGCGCCAACGGTTACCTCTCCGGCAGCTCCCTTCACCCCTCGCCAGACCACTCCCCAAGAGCAGGCAGCCATCGCGAATAACCAGCCTCTGCCGCCGCCTGCAGAAAGTGCTCCTGCACCACCGCCGCCGACCTTTGTCGATGTCACGGCTCCCACTGGCACAACTATCCCTGTCCGCATTACACAAACGCTGGATAGTGCCGTTACGCAGGAAGGCACGCCGTTCAATGGCGTTGTTACACATGAGGTCGTAGCCAACGGCATGGTCGTCATTCCGGCGGGTGCGGCCGTTAGCGGAAGAGTTGTGGCGGCGCACGATGCCGGCCACTTCAAGGGCAACTCCCTGCTTTCGATCCAACTCACTTCGCTCACACGCCACACCAAGACCATGGCTATCTCCACTGACTCCTATACGGTCGAAGGCAAGGGCCGCGGAGCCAATACGGCAGAGAAAATCGGTGGCGGCGCGGCTATCGGTGCCGTTCTTGGCGGTATCTTCGGCGGAGGCAAGGGCGCGGCCATCGGAGCCGGCGCTGGTGCCGGCGGCGGAGCTATCATCCAGGGCTCTACGCGCGGACAACAGGTAGCCATCTCGTCGGAGAGCATCATTCACTTCCACCTAGCCAGTCCCATCACGGTCCATACCTCGCAGGCGCCTTCGAACTATGGCCCTGCCCAGCCCGGACTGCAGACCCGCTAACCTCGCATCAAGAACGGCGGCCGGAGCATCAAACCTACCGGCCGCTTTTTTGCGTCTGAGACCTTATACAGACGCGCCACGTCCTTCACACAACCGCGGGGAGCGGTCGCTCCACGCATCTGATTTTGCGGACTCGGTCCGCTCCGCCCACGGAAGGGATTTTTCTTGATCTTGCAGCCGGACTCCAAGCCCACGATGACCATACCATCTGGCTTTCTTAGTTTCACCCTGCACGCCCATCTTCCTTATGTTGTGAACCACGGCACCTGGCCGCACGGCATGGAGTGGCTACTCGAGGCCGCCGCCGAGACCTATCTGCCATTGCTTCGAATGTTCGGGTCGCTTGAACGCGACGGCATCGCCCTGCGCTGCAACCTGAATCTGTCACCGATCCTTCTTGAGCAGCTCGCGCACCCGGTCTTCCAAGCCGAGTTTCCCCACTACGTCGAGCGCAAGATTCTCGCCGCCCGCGAGGATGAAGCCTTCTTTAACATCACGGGCGAACACGGCTACGCCGAAACTGCGCGTTTCTGGCAACGGTTCTTTCAAGACACGCTCGATCAGTTCCACTACCTCAACGGCGACATCATTTCGAGCTTTCGCCACTTCAATGACAAGGGCCTGATCGAGATCATCACCTGCGGAGCCACCCACGGCTATATGCCGCTGCTCGGCACCGATGAAAGCCTGCGCGCGCAGGTGCGGACGGCTGTCCAAACGCACCAGAGGCACATCGGCAAACATCCTCGCGGCATATGGGCGCCAGAATGCGGCTACCGGCCGAGCGGGCAGTGGAGCTATCCCGTTCCTGACGCAGAGGGCGCGCCGGTTGGCTCCAGCTTCGATAGGATCGGCGTCGAGCAGGCTCTTGCCGAAAGCAACCTCGACTTCTTCATCGTGGATACGCACCTGGTCGAAGACTCCGAACCTGTACGCTCGCCGTATGGGACGTCTTCGGCGCGAAAGCCAGCGTCCGGCAGGAATGTGGACCGCACTCTATATCAAACCTATTTTGTCGACGGGCCTTATCAAGGGTTGCCGAAAACCGCGGCGACGACGGTTTTCCCGCGCGATCCTCGCACCGGTGTGCAAGTGTGGTCGGGCGAATCCGGCTATCCCGGAGACAGCAACTATCTGGACTTTCACAAGAAGCGCTGGCCGGGCGGTCATCGTTACTGGCGCGTGACCGGTCATGGCGTGGATATGGGCGACAAGGAGCCCTACAATCCGCACCTTGCCGCCGAACGGGTGAAAACGCACGCCGCTCATTTCCTTACGTTGGTACGCGAGGCGTTGCAAGGCTGCCTGAGCACTACGAATCCGCCGATTCTCAGTTCGCCGTTTGATGCTGAGCTGTTCGGACACTGGTGGTTCGAAGGACCGTTGTGGCTTGAAGCCGTGGCGCGACAGCTGCATGAGAATCCTGACGGTCTTGCGCTGACTTCATGCTCCGAGTACCTTGATCACTATCCTCGTGCAGGGTCGATCTCGATGCACGAAGGCTCCTGGGGTGCGGAGGGGACCAACCACGTCTGGCTCAATCCTGAAACCTCATGGACGTACTCGCGCCTCTATCCCGCCGAGCTGTACGCCCGCGAGGTGTGCTCCCAAGAAGCATGGAAGGCCAGCGAACTGAGCCAGCGCATCGTCAAGCAGCTATGCCGCGAGTTGCTTCTACTCGAATCGTCCGACTGGCAGTTCCTGATCACGACCGGCGCCGCCCGCGACTACGCTGAGACGCGGTTCAACACGCACCACGACCAGTTCAACGAGCTTAGGTTGTTTTGGCAGTCTTTCGAGACCAACGGATCGCTGTCAGCCGAGCAGCATGAACGACTTGCTGCGATCGAGTTGCGCGATAATATTTTCGCTGACATCGATCCCGGTTTCTGGGCCGTGGGGGCACGCGAAGCTGGTACTGCGAAGTCTGAAAGCTAGCGTGTGCGGATTTGGGCATCCAAACTATCGCTGCTATAAAAAGCAATCGCCCTATGATTCAACCGCTTCCAAGCCGCTCTGAACAACAGCATATAGGAGAGCATCGGCTCAAGTTAGTTCCAGCACCCGCGCCTCGTTACTCGACGTTGGCGTTGTGGCATCTGCTGTCACTCGACGCACCCAGCGTTGCTGCGCTTTGGACGTACTTTGTTGCCCGCTCCTGCCACGTATATCTTCCATGGACAGCGGCGACCGCTATGTTCCTCGCCGTCTGGATGCTCTATGCGACGGATCGTCTGCTGGACGCGCGGCACGGCAATACGTCAGAGCTGGAAGAGCGACATCGCTTTCACCATCGCCATAAGCGCGGCTTCCTCACAGGCATCGTCTGCGCCTCCATTGCCCTGGCCTGCCTGCTGCCACGCGTGGAGTCAACAGCGTTGCGGCTCTACGCGCTGCTCGCGTCATTACTCTTCGCCTACTTCTTCCTTATCCACATCTACCCATCAAATGCGTCGCCGGCGCAAAATCTGAGGAGGCTTCCTAAAGAGCTGGCTGTCGGCGTGTTCTTCCCTGCCGCGATCTTCATCCCCACGGTGGCGCGAGCACCACAGCTTCGCCTGCCACTTTTACCTGTTGCCGTTCTGTTTGCGGCCGTATGCACACTCAACTGTCTCTATCTCTACGCCTGGGAGCATCCGGGAAGCCACAGCTCCGCACACTGGACGACGCGCTTCGCGGCGCGCAATCTTGCGCTGCTGACAATCCTCACGCTTTTGTGCGCCCCTATATCCCTGATTGTTTCCCGGTTTTTCGCTGGCGCATCGAACCCGCTGCTCTTATTGGCCTGCGGCTTGAGCGCGGCCCTTCTGCTTGCTCTGCACATCCAACGCAAGCATCTCACCGCCATCCACCTTCGCGCTGCGGCAGATCTCGCGCTGCTGACTCCGCTGCTTCTGCTGCCGTTTGCCCGATGAGCACGCAACCAAACTTCAATCGTGTTGCCCGCATCTACCGTTGGGCCGAGTATCTGACGCTCGGGCCCATCCTGCAACGAACGCGAACACACTTCCTTCCGCAACTCACCGGTTGCCGCAAGGCACTCCTCTACGGTGACGGGGATGGCCGATTCCTGGCTCGGCTTCTACGGCAAAACCCCGATCTTCATGCCATTGCGGTGGATGTCAGCGCTACGATGCTTCATTTACTCCGCGAACGCTGTGCTGGTGCTGGATCGCGGCTCCAAACGCTCCAGACTTCTGCTCTCGAAGCTCCCATCGGCCCTGGCACCGACCTTATCGTCACTCATTTCTTCCTCGACTGCCTCACGCAAACTGAGGTGGATATCCTCGCCGAAAACGTGGCGCAAAACACCGGCACCGGCGCTCTCTGGCTCGTCTCTGACTTCCAAGTCCCCCAGCGTGCTTTCATTAGACCTGTCGCAAAGCTCTACATCCGATCGCTCTACGTCGTGTTCCGCATCCTCACCGGACTTCGGGTGCAATCGCTGCCCAAACCGCAAGCCGCTCTCGAGCAAGCAGGCTTTACCCGCATCGCTCACCACGAAGCACTCTTTGGGCTTATTTACACAGAAGTCTGGCAGCGTCGGTAAAATCGCAACAGGAGCTTGCCGACGGCTATGCGCATCCAAACCTTTGAAGTCATGCAAAAGGACATCTCCACCCACGACCCGCTACCCGACCCGGAACCATCAGTTCCCTCGCTTCCGAACCCCGATCCCGGCGTTTTTCACCACGAGCCCGGCCAGCCAAATCCCGCAACGGACAAAGAAACTGAATCCGCATGAACCTGTATATCCTTCGCCACGCTAGCGCCGGTACAAAGCGTCTCAATCCACTGCTCGACCTGAAACGTCCGCTTGATAAGGACGGTAAGGCCCATTGCCTGCACCTCGCTCACATCCTGGTAGGAATGAAAGTCAGCTTTGACCTCATCGTTTCCAGCCCGCTCAAGCGCAGCCTCCAGACGGCACAGCTGGTTGGCACGGAAACCGGCTATGAGACCCGTGTTCTGATCTCCAATGCCCTGTCGCCCACCGCGACGTTTACCGAGTTCCAGCGAATGCTGCGCGAGTGTGCCGCCTACGAAAACCTCCTCGTCGTCGGACACAATCCGAACATCACAGCTTTCCTCGGCCAGCTCATCGTACCCACGCCCGAAGATCCCATCCACCCCCGCGTGCGCCTGCGCAAGGGCTCACTCGCGCGACTGAACTTCACACGAGGTCCGGCTACGCTGCAGTGGCTGCTCGATCCCCGTCTCGTCAAGACGCTTTATGCGACTTCGACGACCAGCTCGCGACGGAAAACCTCGCGGAAGTAACCTGCTTCCTTCTTCAACGACCAGGATTCAAGCTCCGCTCCACCACGCGCCGGAACAAGCTCCATCACCACGCGTTTCGGATAGATGTGTGTCCGCACCTTCACGGCGGCGGTTGCGCGGTCCTGATTAAGCGACTGTGCCATACGCAACAGAACAACCGCGCGCTGTACATGGGTGTGCTCTTCGACAGGCACAGCGCGCATAGGACGATCCATCGGCTCCGGACGGCTCTTGCCAAGGTAACGAGCAATCGCCGCCACGATCGCCCGTTGAACGGGGCTGAAGCCAAAGATTTCGGAGTTCGCAATGATGTAGTGCGTGTGCCGGTGATGCCCCTGGTGGTTCATAAACTTACCCACCTCCTGCATCATCGCGGCGGCCTGCAGCCACAGCCTGTACTCGGGTGGAAGCTCATGCACGCGCTGCAGCTGATCGAAGAGCTGCACACAATGAAGGCGTTCAGGTTCGGCCTTACGCGGGTCGAAGCCATAGCGTCGGCAGACTTCGAGCACGCCTTCCCAGCGCTCAGCTTCCATCGTCTTCGCCACGCTTGCGCGTGTATCCACATCCGCGAGCATCTGGGCCAGCACGCCGTCGCGCAGGCCGATGGGGGAGTAGCGGAAGCCCTTCAGGTTCATGCGCTCCAGCAGCGAGGCATACACCTGCGCACCGCCGCAAATGATCTCCGACCGTCGCGGGCCGATGCCAGCCACCGCCGCCCGCTGAGTGTCGTTCATTTTGAGCAGACGGTCGGCCAGGCGGCGGACATTCGCTGTCTCAGCTTGCAGGATCTTTACCCGCTTCACCGGAACGGACTTCTTCGCGGTTTTCTTCGCTGCCTTCTTGCCCTCAAGCCCCAGCGCCAGGGAGCTGCTGGCCTCCGCCAGCGCCGCTGCCGTCCCGGAAGTCGCGATTACGACGGAAACATGAGGCTGGCCCATCTTCTTTTCTGCACGGCCCAGTTCGCGGTCAATGAACTTCCGCAACCGCGCAACGTCGTCCTTCGCCGGCGGATCAATCCGCAGGAACTCCTGCTGCAAACGCACAGCCCCCAGCGGAAGGCTGACCATCTGCTTGATGCGGCCGCCTTCGGACAGCGTGACCTCGCAGCTGCCGCCGCCTAAGTCGATCATCAGACATTTACCAAGCGCTCCAGGCTCATGCGTCACCACGCCGAGGTGAATCAACCGGCCTTCCTCAAGACCGGAGATTACTTCCACGTTCCATCCGGTCGCGGACTTCACCCATGCACGAAAAGCCTCCGAGTTGCGTGCGTCGCGCATGGCGCTGGTTGCTACCACGCGTACGCGGTCGACGACGTGAGCCTGCACCGCCTTATGAAACCGCTTCAGCGCTTTTACCGTGACGGCCATGGCTTCCGGCGAAATCACCCCGGTTTCGAAGACGCTTTCGCCCAATCGTGTCACTTCGCGGTCTTCATGCAGCGTCTTCAGCTTATGAGCCTGCACGGAAGCGATCGCCAGACGGCAGGAGTTCGATCCGATATCAATGGCGGCGAAAGTAGGCATAAGGCGCTAGCATCCTTTAGCAAAAGCAGATTCGCCCGAAACGATTGGCGCACCGGGCAACAACTAGCACGATACAGGCAGCGCATGTGCATTCCATGCACATCCCCGCACCTTGTAAGATGCTACCCAGGCCCGCTTGACGAAACCGGAACCAGATTGATGACTCACAACGTATGAGCGCGCTCGAACAGCTAGCCCTCTCGACCCCGTCCCACCAGACTGCCCCATCGCGGCCCAGCTCCCGCACCCTACCCCTCCTGCACGCGTTCCTTCTGCTCGCATTCTGGGCCGCCATTTACGGCGCCTCGCTTTTTACGCCACCGTTGCTGGACGACGCCGATGCCACGCACGCCCAGGCCGCCCAGACGATGGCGCAAACCGGCGATTGGGTGACGTTGCACGTGGATGGCATCCGCTATCTCGAAAAACCGCCGCTGCCATACTGGATAGCCGCCGTCAGCCTCCGCCTCTTCGGCTCCGGCAGCTTCGCCATTCACCTGCCGCTGGCTCTCGCGGCACTGGCGCTGTGTCTTCTCGGCTACATCTGGTCCCGACGAGCCTTCGACGACCGCACCGCGCTCTATACCGCGCTCTTCACGCTCACGGCCACCGGAGTCTTCCTCTTCACCCGGATCTTTATCCCGGAAGTGCTGCTCGCGGTGTTCCTTGGCACGGCGCTCTTTTCGATGCTGCGTGCGCTCGAAGACGACACGGTGAGGCGAGGGCTGTACGCCTATGGGTTCTGGGCTGCAATGGCGCTGGCCGTGCTGACCAAGGGTCTCATCGCCATCATCTTCCTTCTGGGCACGACCGCTGTGTATCTGGTTCTCAGCAAACAGTCCCACAAACTCGGACGTCTGCGGCCTTTTAGCGGTGTGCTGCTTTTTCTTGCCATCGCCGCGCCATGGCATATACTCGCGGGCCTTCGCAACACCGGGGGCGCCGAGGGTCACGGCTTTTTCTGGTTCTACTTTGTAAACGAGCACTACCTGCGTTTCCTTGGCCGCCGCATACCGCGCGACTACAACAAACTCCCTGCGGCCCTTTACTGGACCCAGCACCTCATCTGGCTCTTCCCCTGGAGTTTGTTCACCCCTACCGTGCTTTGGGTCGGCTATCGAAAATATCGCGCACTGCAATCGAGCCGCGATCTGGACGCAACCGGCGAACGACTTTCCCGCCTCGAGCTGCTATCCCGCAACAACGCCATGCGCAAGCCGGCGCTTATCGCCCACTTCACGACCCGCACCGTTCTCCTGCTTGTCCTCTTCTCCGGATTCGTCCTGATCTTCTTTTCGTTTTCAACCAATCAGGAGTACTACACCTTTCCCATCTATCTGCCGCTGTTGATGCTTGTAGCTGCTTCGCTCGCGATTGCCGAGCAAGCACCGAGCACCACCCTCACCCTGCGCCGCACCATCACTTTCGCCCACATCGCGTTTACGCTCGTCGGCATCGCTATCGCCGCTGCACTTGGTTACGGTCTGTGGACCTCCCGTCATCTGCCGTTTACGCCGGACATCGGTGCATTGCTGGCACACCGTAGTGTCGGCGACTACACGCTTTCGACCTCGCACTTCTTCGACCTCACAGGCCCGTCCTTTGCCGCGCTACGACTTCCGGCCACTGCCGCGGCAGTTGCCTTCACGATTGGCCCCATCGCTGCCTGGGCCTTTCGTGCCCGCCGCAAACCGTTCGCCTCAACGCTCACCGTCGCATTGACCGCCGCGACATTTCTCATCGCGGCCCACATAGCGTTGGTTCGGTTTGCGCCTATGCTGTCTTCGCAGAACTTCGCGACACGTATCCAACAGATCGAGCGTGCCAATCCCGGCCCTGACCAGGTTCTCATCTACGGCGACCAGGCCTTCGGGTCGTCGATTCCCTTCTACCTCAACCGCCACGTGCTGCTCGTCGATGGCCGCACAACGTCCATGCTTTTCGGCAGCACCTTCCCCGACGCTCCGCCCGTCTTCCTTACGCACGACCAACTTCTCGCTCAGTGGGGTAAAGGACCGCGCAAGATTCTCTTCGTCCCGCCGGAACAGCGCGACACCGTCAATCGTCTTCTTGGTTCGCGGCAAATCATCCTTGCAGAAACCTCCGGCAAAGCACTTATCACCGACCGCCCGTTATCCTCAGTAGTAGCTATCCAGTGACCCGATCCGAAAACATTCCGACTCATCGCTGGCAGCCCAGTTCTGTCGCAATCATCGTGTTCGCCTGGGCCATTCTTCAGATCGGCGGACTTTTCACGCCAGGTCTGCTCGACGACGTCGACTCGGTCTACATCCAGATCGCACGCGAAATGCTGCAGCGCCACGACTTCGTCACGCCTACGATTGACGGCATCCGTTTCTTCGATAAACCGCCGCTCATGTACTGGATGGCCGCCGGCTCCATGCATTTGTTCGGCATCCACGACTGGGCGGCACGCCTTCCACTCGCCCTCGGCGTTCTTGCCCTGCTGTTGTCGGTATACGCGCTCGGCATAAGACTGTTCGCGACGATCTCTCCACCCAACGCCCCTGACCGCGCTGCACTTTATGCGGCGTTTGCCATGGCAACCTCCATAGGCCCCTATCTCTACACCCGCTTCTACATCCCGGACATCCTCATCGCGCTATGGATGACGCTCTCCATCCACCTCTTCCTCGTTGCGCTCGACCGCATCAACCGGCTCCAGTCGCCGCTCGTACCCATGCTCGGCTTCGCCGCAGTGCTCGCACTCGACGTACTCACCAAAGGCCTCATCGGGATCGTCTTCCCTGTCCTTTTTGTTCTTCTCTATCTGGCCGTCACCGGACAGCTGGGCCTACTGCTCAAGCTGTGCATTCCCGCCGCTACGCTGCTCTTCGCGATCATTGCCGCGCCGTGGCATATTCTTGCCGCCCTGCGAAATCCGGCCATCCCCATGCCCGCGGGGGTAGGCCTTCCCGCAAAAGCTGGATGGGCATGGTTCTACCTCTACAACGAGCACATCGCGCGCTTTCTCGGAAAGCGAATCCCGCACGATTACGGACAGGTCCCCATCCCACTCTTCTGGGCGCTGCTGGTTCTGTGGTTAGCTCCCTGGGCCGCGTTCCTTCCCGCGGCGCTCCTCAATGCCTTCCGCGACCTACGCGCGCCCAAGCAGTCCGCCCTCCGCTTCGACTCAGATATCGCCGCCGGCTACGACACCACATCAGCGCTCGAAGCCTCCAGCCGCACACGCGAGGCCGCGCTCTCGCTTTTACTGTGGCCGGCCATCGTCCTGGGCTTCTTCACGCTCTCTTCGCGCCAGGAGTACTACCACCTGCCCGCACTGCCCGCGCTCGCCTTGCTCGTTGGCGCTCTACTCGCCGCAGCTGACCGTCGCTTCATCACCAGCGATCCCACCGCACCGAACCTGCACGACCGCGCGCGCCGCCAAGCTCTTCGTGGGTCCCTCTACTTCCTCGTTCCGCTCGGTGCGTTGCTCGTTCTGGTCTGTGGCTACCTTGCCACTACGGCGCACACCCCACCGGCGGGGCTCGACCTCAATACGGCTCTATCCTCGAACCCAGCCCTTTATAATCTCTCGCTTGGCCACGTCTTCGACCTCACCGGCACAGCCATGGGATTCTTTCGCGGGCCACTGCTGGCGGTTTCGCTCTGCATGCTCTTTCTCGGGCCGGTCCAGCATCTCGTCCGCCGCCGAGGTAAGACATTTGCCGCGAACCTTCTGTTAGCTGCAAGCATGACCGGTGTGCTGCTCGCCGCGCACGAAGGCCTCGTCCGCTTCTATCCAATCCTCGGGTCCAAGGATCTTGCGCTATCCATCAACGCAGAACGGAAGCCCGGCGACCTCATCCTCATCGACGGCGAACTCACTTCCGGTTCAACACTGCTGTTCTACACAGGCCAGCCCGTCATACTTGTCAACGGACACATCAACGGACCATGGTTCGGCAGCTTCTGGCCCGATGCCCCACCTATCTTCGCGAACGACGCCGATCTGCATCAGCTCTGGCAGGGCCATGGTCGCGTCTTCTTATTGACGTACCATCCCCTCGAACGCACCGCAGAACTAAGCGCTTTTGGAGCCGTGCATAACCTTGCCCACTCGGGCGGCAAAACCGTCCTCACAAATAGGAAATAGATCGTAGAGTTATAAACCCCACAGAACCTCAGCATTCTCTCTCTTGTCTACACTCTATCCTCTATACTCTGCTTCAATCCGGCGACTCCACCCGCCCGCCTTCCTTCATCTTGTAAACCTTGCCGCGATAGTAGAAGTTATCCCCTCCATAGCTTCCTACCCAGAGCACCCATCCCAAAAAGTCGCGCAACGGATAGATCATCGTCCCGCGCCACCAGCCCTCATCCCCCATCACAATCAAAATCGCTCCTGCTTGTAGCCAGCGATTGACGATCATCGCGCTAAGCCAAAGCAGTCCCTGCACAACGTTTCCGCTAAGTAGCCCCCATAAAAGCCCAATCAGGCCAAACGGCACAGCAAACGTTAGACCCGTTCCGAGATGTCCCCACGGCCGTGATCGTCGCGTGCTCTGCATCCAGCGCAGCTGATTTTTGAAGCTCAGCCAGAACGGCGAATCCTGCACCATCAGCCGAATCACATGCGTAGCCAGCAGCACGCCTGTTCCCTGCGCCGCCAGCTTGTTGCCCAGCACAAAATCGTCCGCGTAGAACTGTCCCAGCACATCGAAGCCACCCACATCCTCAAAGCTCTTGCGCCGCGTCGCCATGGTCGCACCCAGGGCAAACTTCGTGCCTTCGATCATGTCCGCGACCAGCACGCCGGACGTCATCTCCACGCTCTTGCCCACGGCGTCCAGCTTGGACGCCAGACCCGCGCCTTCATGCGCCGTCCCCAGGTACACGCAGCTAGCCAAACCCACATGCGGGTCCTTCAGATTCTGCACCATCCGTGCCAGATAATCCGGTTCTACGCGAACATCCGCATCGCTGGTGATGTAGTTATCGTTCTTCGCCACCGAATCCAGCTTTGCCAGCGAATACACTTTCGCATTATGGAACTTCGGTCTTGGCTCACCACAGGTCAGATACTTCGCATCCACCTGCGGATACCGTGCTCCGACCTCCCGCGCCAGCATCAGGCCTTCATCGGTGTCATGCCGCGCACAGAAGAGCAGTTCAAACTCCGGATACTGCTGCTCAAAGAACGTTTCGAAGTTGCGCTCCATCCCCGGCTCGGTTCCATGCAGCGGCTTCAACACGCTGACGGGAGGCAAAAAATCCGGCGGCGCATTCTGCTCGCGTCGCCGCCGCAACCCAAACCGCGCGGCCGCGACAATCACCATCCCGCAGTAAATGGAAGACGTGACCGAGCCCACCGCGCCCACCCAGAACAAAATGTGAAGAAAAACCTGCATCGCACCAAACCGGAGAAGATAAGCCAAACCTTCTAAGTTTACGCGACCCGTCTTCTCTGCACCCTACGGTCTACTCTCGAACCACTGGCTTCCTTCGCAGCGGCACCAATCCAGGCTTCTGTTCGGTCTGTTGCATCCGCGTGAGCATCTCGGTCCGCACAAAGTCGACGAAGCCCTGCATCTGCCGATTCATCTCCTCCATGCGCTCGCGCATCTGCAGCACAATGGCAATCCCGGCGATATTCACGCCCAAATCCCGCGCCAGGTTCAAAATGAACTCCAGCCGCTCCAGGTCTTCATCGGTATAGAGCCGCGTGTTGCCATCCGACCGCGAAGGCCGTAGCAGCCCTTCGCGCTCATAGAGCCGCAGCGTCTGCGGATGGATCGCATACATCTCCGCCACCGACGAGATCATGTACGCGCCCTTGGATTTACGCTTCGTTGCCATCAACCAAAAGGATACTTCCTTTGAGCCTCCGAAGGAACGACCGAGGAACCACCAAAGCTGCCTTTGCCTTTGCTTTTCTTTCTGTCATGCTCGCAGGGTATCTGCTTTTCAAGCCGCGACAGCATCCAACAAACCCTATGAGCCGAACGTTCAATCCGCTTTACTTAGCTGCCGCCGCAGGACTCGCCGCCGGAGCCATTGCCGGCCTTCGCCTCCTTCGTTCTACCCCGATCCCTGACGGGGCCGTCGTCCTCATCACCGGGGGCTCCCGTGGGCTGGGTCTTGCCATCGCCCACCGCTTTGCCCGGAAGCCCGTAAAGCTGGTACTCGCCTCCCGCAAACGCGAAGAACTGGAGCAAGCCCAAACAACGCTGCTTGACGCCCACGCCCACCTTACCCCGGAAGACTTTTATCTCGTCGCCGCCGATCTCGCCCAGCCGGACGAGTGTCAGCGCCTCGTCGCCGAAACAATCGCTCACTACGGCCGCATCGACGTCCTCGTCAACAACGCCGGCATCATCGAAGTCGGGCCGATCGAATCCCAGCCCGTCGAAGCCTTCGAGCGCGCCATGCAGGTCAACTTTTTCGCCGCTCTCTACACCACCTGGGCCGCGCTCCCACATATGCGGCAGCAGTCGCCGCTATCCGGCAACCGCCGCGCCAGCATCGTGAACATTGCCTCCATTGGGGGCAAGCTGGCCGTCCCTCACATGCTTCCCTACTCGGCCGCCAAGTTCGCGCTGGTGGGCTTCTCCGAGGGTCTCCACGCGGAGCTGCGGCACAAAGGCATCCGCGTCACCACTGTCTGCCCAGGCCTTATGCGTACCGGCGGAGAAGCCCATGCCCAGTTCGTCGGGGATGCAGAGTTCGAACGCCGCTGGTTCGACTTCGCCGCCAAAACCCCGGGCATCGCCACGACTGCCGAACATGCTGCCAATAAAATCTACGCCGCCACCGAACAGGGCCGCGCTGAAATCACAATCACGCCACAAGCCTGGCTCGCCGCACGCTTCGCCGGTTTGGCTCCCGAAACGCTGCAGTTCAGCAATGCTCTCGTCGACAAATACATCCTGCCCGAGGCACCGTAGTCTCTATACCTAACTAGCCCTTTTTAACTCTTCCGGCACAACGGCCTTTGCCGCTTTGATCAAACTCCGCAGCGCCGTGTTTACAGCCTCAGAATCGGGAAACTCCATACGAACATCCTCGTCCAGAACCCGCACGCCAGCCTCACGAAAATAAGTCGCAACTGGATTAGGTTTCGCATTTGAGAAATCGTATTCCTCTCGCATCTTATCGTCTTCGTTCAGAAACTCTTTGCTCATGGTCGCTCCTCTCCTGTGCTTTTGCTTTGCGTGCGCTAATAATGCGATAGATCGCTCCGCGCACGACATGAACCACAATCAATGTCCGTCGACCGCTCCATCCAATCAAGACAAATCTGTCTTCCATTTCGGAATGATCCGGGTCCGGTATCGTCTCGCCGAATTCGTCGAGAAAAGCGGAAGCCGCTTCCTCGAAGGAAACCCCATGAACGCGAAAATTTCGTGCAGCCTTCTCTGAGTCCCACTCAAATCTTACTCCTCGAAACTCAAATGACTCCGTCATACCCCCGCTAGCATCTCCGCCCGAGGATCCTCCGGATTCAGTTTCTGCAGTTCCCGCAGAATTTCCTTCGACCGCTCATCCTGCACCTTTGGCACCACAATCTTCACTTCGACGATCTGGTCTCCCCGCAATCCCTCACGCGTCGCGCTCGGCACGCCCTTCTCGCGCATCCGCAGCTTCTGCCCAGTCTGCGTCCCCGGAGGAATCTTTAGCTGCGACCGTCCTGCACCATCCCCGACACCATCGATTGTCGGCACATCGATCTTTGCGCCCAGCGCCGCTTCCATCACCGTGACCGGCACGCTCACATGGATGTCATCGCCCGAGCGGTGAAACAGCTTATGCGTTCCAACCTTGATGATCAGATACAGGTCCCCGGCCGACGCGCCCTCAGTCCCGGCGTTGCCTTTACCCGCCAGCCGAATCCGCTGCCCATCGCGCGTCCCCGCCTTGATACGAAACTCCAGCGGCTCTTTCTTCGTGATCACACCCGCTCCATCGCAGGTATGGCAAGCGTTTTGCACCTTGCCGCTGCCCCCGCACCGCGGGCACTGGATGTTGAACTTCATACGCCCGCCCATCTGCGTCACCTGGCCTGAGCCATGGCACTCCGGACACTCTATGCTGCCACCCACCACAGCGCGTCCCTTGCACGTCGGGCACTGCTCCTGCCGCTGAATCTCCAGCCGCGTCACGCCGCCGCGAATCGCCGTCCAGAAATCCACCTGCACCTGGTACTCCAGGTCTGTCCCCGGCTGCGGCCCGCGAGCCTGCCTGCCGCCGTTAAACATTCCCGAGAACACATCGCGGAAGCTACCGCCAAATCCGCCTTCGCTCTCAGCTCGCGAAGCCTTGCTGGCTCCCTGAAATCCGGAAAAATCAAACCCTCCAAAATCAAACGGCACGCCCCCGCCAGCACCACCGCTGGAGTACCCGCTACCCCCGCCACTCGACGCCCCACCACGCGCATACGCCTCCGCGGTCGCCGCATCGATGTTGTCCGAATAAAACCCAACCTGATCGAAAATCTTCCGCTTCTTCTCATCGCTCAACACGTCGTTGGCTTCAGAGATTTCCTTGAACTTCTCTTCCGACTTTTTGTCTCCCGGGTTCACATCCGGGTGATACTTTCGCGCAAGCTTGCGGAATGCCTTGCGAATCTCATCCGCCGTTGCCGTCTTCTTCACGCCAAGCGTGCCGTAATAGTCCTTCGTTTGTGTCGCCATCGTCTCTATTTGATTCCTTCTCAACGCCCGACGATGCACCTGAGCGCCGTTCGGGGCTATCTCCTTAGTGTAGGCAGAAAGAAGGATTCCAGCACAGGCATCGTCGTAAAGAGCAAGATCAGGATAGCCCCTGCGGTCGCCACAAACGAAGCCATCAACATCGGCTCCCGGTACAACTTCTCCGGGTTCTGTACCGAGCTGTTCTTCTTGAACGCCAGCTTGAAGTAAAGCGCCATCGTCAGCGCCAGCAGCGGAAACGCCAGGATCAGCTCCATGTGGTATCTAATCGCAAACGCCCCGAAGAACAACATCGCCGTCGACGCATAAAACGTAACCGAAACCAGCAGCGACTCCAGTGTGTAGTGCTTGAACGAAGCCCGGTACGCGCCCGCCCGCTCCCGGTCGCCGATCTCAGACAACTCGCTGAACCGCTTGAGCGCCATAAAGTAGCAGCCGATCATCCAGTAGCAGATCAGCAACGAAACCGGTGGCACAAGCGTCGAAGTCACCGCATACCAGCCCAGCAACATCCGGATTGGGTTATTCACCGACTCGGTCAGCACATCCAGATACGGCACATCCTTCGTACGCACCGGCGGGAAGTTATAAAAGCATCCCATTACCCAGAGCACGAGGCACATCAGCGCAAACATCTTCCCGATATAAAGCCCCAGCGCAACGCCGACCACCATCATCAGCAACCACTGCACATAGGCCACTGGGATGTTCACCACGCCCCGCGCGGTGGGCCGGTTCTTTTTGGTCGGATGCAGCCGATCGAACGGAGCATCCAGCACTTCATTGATCACATAGTTGCTGCAAGCCACCAGCGTGATCGAGATAAACGCCAGCACCAGCCGCCAGATCAACCTGCGCGTCATCAACTCCGGATAAAAACTCAGCGGGATGATTATGCCCGGCAACACGAAGAGGTTCTTGATCGAATGATCTAGCCGCGCGATTTCTAGATGGGCCTTCAGCCGCTCGCCAAACGTTATCTCGTTCTTTCCTGCCACACTCATTGGTCTCTCCGCCTAACCGATCTAGGTTCCACAAACTGTTATCGATAAATAAAGTAACTGTCCGGATAAATCTCCCCGGTGATCAGCGCCAGCCGATGCACTCCAAGGCTTTCTTGCTCTTCATTGCTTAACGGCAGCCTGGTAACCAGCACCGTAGGCGTGCCGTCCGGTGAAGCCGCCAACAGCTCCGCCCTGCTCGGCGTATGGCGGCCATAAAACTCCGTCTTATCCCATACCACAATCGACCCCTGAGCATGACGCTCCACGTAATACGCCGTCGGCCGCTCCATATAGGCCAGCACCGGCAACCCCACAAAGTCCGGTGCAAACACGATCGGCGCCTTATCCAACCCATGCGCCTCAAGATATTCAGCCGTAGCCTTGCTGCCTGAAAACGAGTGGCGCAGGCTCATCACGACAGCCACCGTCGCCGTCATCACCTGCAGTGCCAGCATCCCATGCAACAGTATCTGACGCCACGAAATTGCACCGCCTTCTGCCCGCTCCTCATAACGGAACCACGGTACCTCTTCAAGCAGTAGTGCCAGCACAAAAACAATAAAGATCCATCCTACATGCCGCATTTCCGTACGCCTGGAAACCGCCATCTGGCCCAGCAACAGCACCTCGGCCGTAACAAAAAACGTCCGTACCGCCTTCTGTCTGAAGTAGAAAATCAATCCCACCGTCGCCACGAGTCCGAACAGTACAAACAAACGCGGCGCATGCGTATCGATTCCGCTATTGCCCCAGAAGTCCACTCCTCGCGTGCGTACCGGCAACAGCGTCTTCGCGACATCGTGGAACGGATGCGCCAGCGTCACCGCCAAACTCGTCTGCGGCGCGCTATCGAGCAGTAGCGCCGAATCCTTCGGCGGTTTAATCGTCCCAACCGCAAACAACACACTCGCTGAAAACAGCGCAACGCCCAACCATCGCTTTGCACCCAACGACGCCAGCCGCTGCCCCACACTGCGGCCCTCGCCTTCGCACAACATCGGCAGAACATGCAACGGATAAAAACTCACCGCCACAATCAGCGCCGGCAACGACGTGATCGCCGCCAGCGACAACATTACAGGCACGCCGAACACGCTCTTGCCACGGCGCATCAGCAGCAGTGCCGCTACCAGACACATCACGCCCATCATGTAGTTGCGGTCGATCACCGCATACTCAAACAGCAGGAAGTACGAAAAGACAATCCCTACCCGCACCAGCGGAGTCAGCCGCTTCGCCGAAAAAATCATCGCCGCAACAGCCACGGCAAACAGATAGTTCGGCACCTTCATCCATTCGGGATTGCTCGTAAAACGCGTGAACGCGTCCAGCACCAGATACCATCCCACCGGATGCCCTTCATACCGGACATTGTGCAGCAGCGACGCCAACCCATGGCTGTCCCTGGCGACGATCCATGCCTCCGCCTCATCCCGCCAGAGAGTATGCGCCCGAGAGACGAATGCCAGCAGCACGGCGTAAACCAGCACACCGGACGCGGCAAACCATCCCTTCTCTTCGTTCGGCAGATTTTTCGCAGGCATACATACAGTTGTACCTCATCCTCTTCATATTTCAGCCAAAATATGCCCTTCCCGCCTCATACTTCCGCAGCATTTCTCTGACATGTTGGACACCAGAACAGGTTCCTGCCCGCAAATCCTTCCTGCTTGCTTACCTTGCCCCCGCAGATCCGGCAATCCCTGCCATTGCGCCGGTACACATAGTGCTCGTCATCAACCTCCACCTTCCCCGTCTTGTTCGACCGGTCCTTCGCCAGCGTCGTCACAATTCGCCGGTCCACCATACCGGCACGCATCAGCGGTTCCGCATCCTTCCACATCTTCTTCAGCACCGCGAACGGAACATCCTTGCCCGGCGTAAACGGACTTTGCCTGGCACGATAGAGCAACTCCGCACGATAGATATTCCCGATACCGGCAATCACATCCTGCTCCATCAACAACTGCCCAATCGGTTTCCGGCTCTTCTGAATCTTCTCGAACGCCCTGTCCGGCGCATCCCCATTCAACGGATCAGGCCCCAATCGTTCCAGCAACTGATCCCACTTCGCCTGCGTGTACACCGAGCAATCCATCGGCCCACGCAGCTCCACCCACGCAATTTCCTCAGGCTTCAGGTGCCCCGTCCCATCATCGGACGAGTACCACGCATGCCGCTTGCTTACTCCCGGCACCGCCGGCAGCTTCACCTTCTGCGCATTCCACATCCGCAACCGCAATGCCCCGCGCACCTCCGGCAACGGCCCCGAGCCTTCCGTGAAGTCCCCCTGCAACCCAAGGTGGATATGCAGAATCCGGTCCTTCCCAAAGTCATAGCCCAGATGCTTCCCTACCGCCATTACCCGCAGCAGTTTCCGCCCATCGATCACATCCGAATCCACAAACCGCCCCTGTGGCCCATCCACCCGCACAGGCTTCCCCGCAAACGCAGCCTCATGCCGCTCCGCCCACCGATGGATCTCATTTCCTTCAGGCATTCTTCATTCCTCTAAACCGTCAGATGCAACAAGAGCTGTAGCCCGCGCATCCGCGCATGCTACAGCTCTTCCTTCTCCTCTACGTTCTGCACTCTATTCTCTGTTTCTCAATTCCAAACAGCGCTAGCCTTGATCGCCTCAACATTAAACATCTGGTCCGGCTCGCTCTCGCGCATCTTCGCGGCAAACTGCTCAGCTTCTTCGCGGCTTCCAAACAGGCTGCTGTTATAAAGCCTGCCCGCACGCAGCGCTTCGCAGCGCCACAGAATCTCCCCACCATGCTGCCCATTCAACCCAAGGTCCCATTGGACAGCTCCAGGCCAAGCCTGATCGCGATCACGCTTCCGTCTTCCATTTGCATCATTGTTCGTCATCGCCCTACCCCCTTGTTTCCTGCCAACTGCCACTTACATATCTGACGCGCATTTGCGCGCCTCGATTCATACCCATACAAACCCGCATTCACCAAACTTGATGCGCGAGCCACTGATAGAACGAGGAGGAGAACTTCATCACGAAGTCTCCTCCTCTTAGTACGCACAACAACCGCATTTGGTTCTATCCGCGTGGAGCGAACGTCTTACTTGTGTTCGCTATCGACATACTCTGCGTCGATCACGCCTTCGTCTTTCTTCGGCTCGTCGGCTGTTCCAGCCGCAGCAGCATCGCCATCGGTCGGAGCAGCAGAAGCATTGGCCTTATACAGAGCCTCCGCCAGCTTGTGGCTTGCCGTCGTCAAGCGCTCACGAGCCGCTTCCAGCTCAGTCACGCCAGGGTCGCCCGTCAGAGTCGTCTTAGCATCCGCAAGAGCCGATTCCACATCGCCCTTATCGGAAGCATCAACCTTCTCGCCGCCGTCCTTCAGCATCTTCTCGACGTTGTAGACCAACGAGTCAAGCTGATTGCGGGCCTCGATCTTCTCCTTGGCTTCCTTGTCCTCGGCCGCATGAGCTTCGGCATCCTTCGCCATCCGCTCAACCTCTTCCTTGCTCAAGCCTGACGAGCTCGTGATCTGGATCTTCTGATCCTTACCCGTTGCCGTGTCCTTCGCCGTCACATTCAGAATGCCGTTCGCGTCGATGTCGAAAGTGACCTCGATCTGCGGCACGCCGCGCGGTGCAGGAGGAATGCCGCTCAGCTTGAACTTGCCCAGCGTGCGGTTCTGTGACGCCATCGGACGCTCACCCTGCAACACATGAACCTCAACCTCGGTCTGCGAATCAGCCGCCGTCGAGAACGTCTCCGTCTTCTTCGTCGGGATGGTCGTGTTGCGCGGAATCATCCCCGTCGCCACGCCGCCCATCGTCTCAATGCTCAGCGTCAGCGGTGTCACATCGAGCAGCAGCAGGTCCTTCACATCGCCCGCCAACACACCCGCCTGCACCGCCGCACCAATCGCCACAACCTCATCCGGGTTCACACCCTTATGCGGTTCCTTGCCGAACAGGTCCTTCACCAGCTGCTGGATCTTCGGCATACGCGTCTGTCCACCAACGAGAACGACCTCGTCAATCTTGCTCGCATCAATGCCCGCATCCTTCAGCGCCTGCTTGCAGGGGCCAATCGACTTCTGCAACAGATCATCGACCAAGCTCTCCAGCTTCGCACGGCTCAGCGTACGAACCAGGTGCTTCGGCCCGGAGGCATCCGCCGTAATAAACGGCAGGTTGATCTCCGACTCCTGCGCCGTCGAAAGCTCGATCTTCGCCTTCTCCGCCGCATCCTTCAGACGCTGCAGCGCCATCTCGTTGCCCTTCGCCCGCAGATCAAGCCCAGACTCCGACTTGAACTCCGTGATGAGCCAATCGACAATGCGCTCGTCGAGGTTATCGCCGCCAAGATGCGTGTCACCATTGGTCGACTTCACCTCAATCACGCCATCGCCAACCTCAAGGATCGACACGTCGAACGTTCCGCCGCCAAAGTCATACACGGCAATCGTCTCGTCCTTCTTCTTGTCGAGCCCGTACGCCAAAGCGGCCGCCGTCGGCTCGTTCACAATGCGTTTTACATCCAGGCCGGCAATCTTGCCCGCATCCTTGGTCGCCTGACGTTGTGCATCGTTGAAGTACGCCGGAACCGTGATGACAGCTTCCGTCACTGACTGGCCCAGATAATCCTCAGCAGCCTTCTTCAGCTTCTGCAGAATCATCGCCGAAATTTCCGGCGCCGTATATTCCTTACCCTGCGCCAGCACCGCCACGTTGTCGCCCTTGGCCACAACCTTGTACGGCACCATCTTCATCTCGTCGCCCACCTCGTTCAAACGGCGGCCCATGAAGCGCTTGATCGAATAAACCGTATTCTCCGGGTTCGTGATCGCCTGGCGCTTCGCCACCTGACCCACCAACCGCTCGCCACTCTTGGTGAACGCCACGATAGACGGCGTCGTACGACCACCCTCTTCGTTCGGAATCACCTTCGGCTCGCCGCCTTCCATCACGGCAACGCAGCTATTCGTGGTTCCCAGATCAATACCAATAATCTTGCCCATAACCCCATCTCCAGCCCGGAACGTCCGCCCCGAAGCTCTTCTCTTACTTCATGATTCTGACATGTGAGTCACTTACTGTCAACTTATATGATGCAGATACTGCTATTCGGTTGCGGTCTCGGGCAATAATTTCAAGCTTTCCGTCAACTCGTCCTACCGTTTCTCGTCTATCCTTCTGTCAACTGAAATCTGGGAGGTGAATCATATGAGTTCATGCCTTCTGCTTAACGGAACCGCTTCTCGGACTCTCAGTCCTGCAGAAGAGCATGCCCTCCTCTCATCTGCGCAATCAGATAGCCACCTAGCCTATAATCCCGTCAAAATAAACCCCGTTTAAGCTTGACGTATAGCCCAGTAGCAGATGAGTAGAGGTGATGCCTATGAGTTCACGCCTTCTGCAGAAAACCAGCCCGTTTCTGGCCATCCCTGTCCTCTTCGCCACAGCCTGCCTCTCCAGTTGCACCACCCTTTATTCTTCCGTCTCTTCTGCCCCTTCTGACTTGAGCGGCAACTGGCAAATTCAGTCTGCGTTCTACCAGGTACCCTTCTCTATGACAGGACCTATGCAGATCCAGGGCTCCCAGGTCACGGCCAACTTGCATACCGCCGTGGATCTTCTTCTAGACGGCTCCCTCATCAGCTACTCAGGAACCTATGATTCCACCACTGGAACTCTCACCCTTACCAGTGCGCCCGCTCTGGTGCAGCAATCGACCGTTAACGTCCACGTCGAGTTGACCGTGTCCTCCAATCACACCGGCGATGCGCCCGGCACTGTCGGTATCACAGGACTCCATCCCAGCGTTGGCCCTTGGGCAGCCACCGCCATGGAAATCCCCCCACTCACTGGCACCTATACCGGCACACTCACGTCCTCAACCTCTACCGGATCAGCCATCCTCACGGTCTCGCAATCGTCCACCCCCAACGGCAGCGGCCAGTTCCCCGTGACCGGCACCCTCAAATTGTCGGCCCCAACCTGCAACGACACCGCCTCGATCAGTGGCACGATCAGCGGAGCCCGCTTCATACTCGCCTCCGCCAACGCCACCATCACCGGTGACGACACAGGCACGGGAACCACTCTCACTACCGCCATTGCTTTCACCAGCGCCGCCTGCAACGCCGCCAACTACACTGGCACTCTCAACCTGCAATAGTGTCCGGACAATCGGAAATCACCTCCAGTAGAGTCTCGATCTACTCCTTCGACCACGAACTCGGCCCGAATCGATCTCACAGCGACCGATAGCCGAATCTCAAGGTATTCTGCCTACATAGCCGACAGCGTTCCCTCGGTCGGGATCCCGGAGCCAGCCATGCACGACTTTCGCCGTACTTCTCTCGCCTTGATCCTCACCCTAGCGGCCGCCCTCACCGGCTGCTCACCCGAAGGCTCTGTCTACACGACCGACACCGTCTCGGTCGCCGGTAACTGGCAATTTTCATCCTCGGCAGCGGCCGCCACCAAACTTCCATCGCTTTCCGGCGTACTCTCCGGAACAGGCTCCTCCATCACGGCCATCCTCCACTCCGACTCCGCCTCATCCTGCATCCCGCCCACCACCGCCATCGCACTTACGGGCACCACCAACGCCCAGGGCATCACCACGCTCACCAGCTCGAACTTCCCCAGCGGCACCCTCACCATCTCCGGCACCCTCGCGCTCGATGGCAAATCGTTCACCACCGCTACCTACACCGTCTCCGGAAGCACGTCTTGCGCCTTCGCCTCACCCGCCAACGCCACAGCCAACGACTTCAGTCCGATCAGCGGCACCTACACCGGCAAGTTCTCCGACGCTGCCGGCCCAGTCCTCACCATCAGCGCCCTGCTCGCACAGTCGCCCTCCTCCGACGCCAACGGCAACTTCACGCTTACCGGCGAGGCCACCTTCGGCAACGCCTGCTTCAGCAACAACGTACCTATCTCGAATACCCAGGTCACCGGCGGCAACTTCACCTTTACCTACGCCGACCCCATCACCACAAACAGCGTCGTCGCCACCGGCGCCTTCTCCACCGACGGAACCACCCTCACCGTCTCCACTTGGACCCTCACCGGCCCCTGCGGCCCCGACTCCGGCACCGGAAGCCTTACGAAGCAGTAATCACAACCGCTCCAGCGTCCTTGGCGCGTCGGCCACTCGTCAAAAAGTAAGCCAACAACAACAAGGCGCCAGCCCCACCCACTACGGCCTCAATCCCCGAGAGCCCCCGAGCGCCCCACCTGTTGCCGCCCCATCCATCCACCGCGATCATGTAAACCACGGGCACATTTCCCAGTGAATTGATGATCGAGTACCTGCCGCTGCCGCTCTTGCCAGAATCCCCCAGGAACTCCAACACGACCGCCGTAAACAGCGCATAACAGGCGCCGATCGTAAACAAATACAGCGTCACTCCCAAAAAGTAGGTCGAAGGCCTCAGCGGCCCTAGCCAAAGCACTACCGCCGCGCCCGCGTTCAACAGCGCCAGGGACAGATACGTCACCGAAGCCCGGAATCGCGCTGGAATCATCGACGCGGCCAGCGAGCCCGCCGCCGTCAGCAGCGCCCCAGCCAGCCCGTTCATCCACGCCACCTGCGACCCATTCACCCCATAACTCTGCGCCACGCCTGGCAGCAGCCCGACGGCAGATCCGCTCGCCATGGGGAAGATCATGCACAGCGTGTAAGGTATCGCGCTCCAGCGCAGAAACGTCGATTGGAACTCCGTCCCGATCCGCCGAAACGTCTCCCCAAAGCTGTCAGATGCCACCTCGTCCTGCTTCGGTGCAGCCAAAGCCAACAAGCCGGGAACCGCAACCAGTGCGCCTGCAAGGACAGCAACAAACACGCGGCTGCCGTGCGTGCTGGCCAGGATCAACAGGAACACGCTTCCTGCGCCAAACGCCAGCGAGCCTCCCTGGTAAAAACTCCCCGCCAACCGTTTCGACCGTTCCGAGCGCAGCGCCCCCATCATCCCGCCGCACGCCGAAACCCCAAGCTGCCCAAAGCACGCTCCCACAAACAGCAACATCACGGCGCTCGCCGAGGACAGACTCTTTTCCAGAAAAGCCGCCGCCATCAGAGCCCCACCCAAGACCGACCCGATCAGCAGCCAGGTCCTCCGGCGCACCAGGAAATCCGTAATCGGACTCCATAAGAAGTAGATGGTCGTCGGCAGCGCCAGCAGCGAAATGATCTGCGACGCCCGCAGCCCTGAAATGCCACGCTGGCTCATCAGGTAGGCCAGCACGCCGCCCTGGATGATCCCATTAGCCAACACCGCGTTCGGCGCAATCAGCAGACCAAAAATCCAAGGCCGCTCCCGTGCCACCACCGCCTCGTCGGCATTCCCCGAAACCAATTCAGCACCAGGCCCCACCGCCGCAGCTTCGTTCATGCCCTAGAAGGTATCAGATTGCCTCCACCCATCCAGCTTTTTAGACTCCACATCCCTCTCCCGTGCATCCAAGGGGAAAAGGCCCACGTACAAGCCTTCACAACCCCGAACCGGAGTAAGCACGCAACATGGCAGCAGCAGCGCCAGCGCAGCCCGACACCCAGGCCGTCACCGCGGGCGTCAACCCGTGGCTCATCGCCGCGTCGGTCATGCTCGCCACCTTCATGGAGGTGCTCGACACCGCCATCGCCTCGGTCGCCCTCCCCTACATCGCCGGCTCGCTCTCGGCCACCAACGACGAAGCCACCTGGGTCCTCACCAGCTACCTCGTCGCCAACGCCATCATCCTTCCCGCCTCCAACTGGTTTTCGCTGAAATTCGGCCGCAAACGCTTCCTCATGACCTGCGTCGCCATCTTCACCGTGGCCAGCTTCTTCTGCGGAGCCGCTCCCACCCTCGGCTTCATGCTTATCGCCCGCGTCATCCAGGGCGCCGGCGGCGGTGCCCTGCAGCCCCTTTCGCAGTCCATCCTGCTCGAAAGCTTCCCTCCCGCCAAACGCGGTGCCGCCATGGCCGTCTTCGCCTTCGGCGTCGTCGTCGCGCCGGTCCTCGGCCCCACCCTCGGCGGCTACCTCACAGACACCTACTCCTGGCGCTACGCCTTTTACATCAACATCCCCATCGGCATCCTCGCGCTGTACATGATCAACCGCTTCATCCACGACCCGCCATACATCAAGAACGCCAAGGTCTCCGCCTTCGACAACATCGGCTTCGGCACGCTCATCGTCTGGGTCGGCTGCCTGCAGGTCGTGCTCGATAAAGGACAGGAAGTCGACTGGTTCGGAGCCATATGGGTCCGCTGGGCGGTTCTTGCCATGGTCATCGCCTTCGTCTGGTTCGTCTGGCGCTCATGGCACTGCAAGTATGCCTTGGTCGACCTCAAAGTCCTCAAGGACCGCAACTTCCTCCTGGGCTCGATCCTGATCTTCATGTTCGGTATCGGCATCTACTCCACCGTTACCGTCCTTCCGCTCTTCTACCAGGAGCTACTCGGCTACACAGCCTTCACCGCCGGCCTCGTCGTCGCTCCACGCGGCCTGGGAGCCATCTGCGGTATGCCCGTCATCGGCTACCTCTCCAACAAGGTCGACCCGCGCTACCTGCTCACCTTCGGCTTCCTCACTTTCGGCCTCACCACCCTTTACTTCGGCTCGATCACGCTCGGCGTTTCCCCCACTACGCTCTTCCTTCCGATCCTGATCACCGGCTTCGGCTTAAGTTTCGTCTTCGTCCCCATCAGCACAGCAGCCTACGGCACTTTGCGCAACGACCAGATCGGCAACGCCAGCGGCGTATTCAACCTGATGCGCAACGTCGGCGGCTCCATCGGTATCTCCATCGCGACCACCCTGCTCACTCGCCGCGCCGACGTCCACCAGAACGAGATCATCAGCTCTTCACCCGGCGGCGCTGGCGCTCTCCGCCAATCGCTGCAAGGTACCCAACAATCCCTCTCCAGTTATTACGGCCACGCCAATGTCCTGGCACCCGCGCAGCTCTCGCTCTACCAGCAGCTCCAACGCCAGGCCTCCAGCTGGGCCTTCGTCGACGTCTTCCGCTGGCTCTCGCTACTCTGCTTCTTCTGCGTGATCATCGTTTGGTTCTTCAAAAAAGTAAAACCCGGCAAAGGCCCCGCCGGTGCCCACTAACTCCGCTCGGGTTTGCCATCCTTATTGAATTGTCATCCTGAGCGCAGCGAAGGATCTGCTGTTTCCCCGGAGCGGCACACGTCCCGGGTGGCCCATTCATGCGCGCATTTGCGCATGAGTGGGGAACACCAACCGCCAACCCAGCCCTTGCCAGCATTTTTAAAATACCCCTTACTTCCTAAACCCTCCCACCAACGGCAACTCCGCCGACGACCCACCCACCATCACCTTGTACTCTCCACCAGGCTGAACAAACTTCTTCGCCCCCTCATCCCAAACCGACATCGCCAGCCCTTCCATCGGCACCGTCAACTCCCTGCTCTCACCAGCCGCCAACTCCACCTTCTGCCATCCCACAAGCCGCTTCCAAGGCTCACCCGCAGCGTCCGGAATCGCGGCATACACCTCCGCAACCTCCGCTCCCTTGCGCTTGCCCTCGTTCTTCAACGTAAAGCTCACCGACGCCCCATCCGCACTCACCTTCAACCCCGAGTACTTGAAGCTCGTATACGAAAGCCCATACCCAAACGGAAACAGCACCGGCTTCTTCTCCGCCTCATACCACTTGTATCCAACCTTCGCTCCCTCGCTGTAGTCCACGCTGAAGCTCAACCCCGGCTTCGCTCCCGGCGCAGGTTTCACTAGCACCGGATGCGGCAAATCCGCCTCGCTCACCGGAAACGTCATCGGCAGTTTCCCGCTCGGGTTCACATCCCCGAACAGCACATTTGCCACCGCATCCGCACCCTTCGACCCGCCATACCAGGCCTCAACCACCGCACCGGCCTGATCCAGCCAAGGCATCGTCACCGCCGTTCCCGTCTCTAGCACCACCACGGTCCTCGGATTCGCTGCTACCACTGCTGCAATCAGCTTGTCCTGGCCGTCCGGCAGCGACAAGTTCTCCAAATCCTCGCCCTCCGACTCCCACTGCCACGCAAACACAACCGCAACCTCAGCCGCCTTCGCCGCCGCAACGGCCTCCTCCACGTTCTCGCCCGAGCTGAACGTCACCTTCGCTTCAGGAGCCTTCGCCTCCAGCGCCAGCAGGGGTGACGTCGGAAACCAGACCTTGTGCTGCCACTTCCCAGCATCGGGATCTCCCGGCGCATCCACCTGCGCCGACCCACCGCCCGAGATCATTCCATAATCCGCACGTCCGCCAATCACGGCCACCGACTTCACCTTCCCCGCAGCTAGCGGCAATAGCTCTTTGCGATTCTTCAGCAACACGATGCTCTGCTCTTCCGTACGCCGCGCCACGTCATATCCAGCCTGCGGATCGACCAAACTCTTGTGCGGCATGTTGTCCACCACCCCACTCGCGAACTCCGCCCACAGAATCCGCTCCACATGCTCATCCAACTCCGCCATCGGCACACGCTTGGCCTTGACCGCGGCCTCTAGCTTCTCCCCAAAGAACCCTTCGCCCGGTTGCTCCATATCCAACCCCGCCGCCGAAGCCTTTTCAGTCGAGTGTGTCCCACCCCAATCCGACAGCACAAACCCCTTGAATCCCCACTCCTTCTTCAACACCTCGGTCAGCAGATATTTGTTCTCGCACGCATAGTCCCCATTCACGCCGTTGTAGCTGCACATTACCGCCTTCGGATCGCCAACCTTTACGCCGATCTGGAACGCCAGCAAGTCGCTCTCCCGCATCGCGCGTTCGCCCACATGTACATCCACCTGCGTGCGGCCATCTTCCTGGTCGTTCATCGCATAGTGCTTGATGTCCGAAATCACATGCTGCTCGCCCTCGCACTTGATCCGATTACCCACCATCACCCCAGCCAGCAGCGGATCTTCACCCATGTACTCAAACGTCCTTCCATTTCGCGGCTCCCGCGTCAGGTTCGTTCCTCCACCCAGCGTCATGTCAAAGCCCTGCGCCCGCAGCTCCTTGCCGATCAGCGTCCCATACGCACACGCCGTCGTCGGGTCCCAGCTCGCCGCCGATCCCACATTCGAAGGCAGTGCCGTCGAGTACCGCCCGTTCTCCGCGCTCGACCGCACCCCATACGCCGCGTCGCTCATGTCGATCACCGGCAGCCCCAGCCTTGGAGGCGTAATCGCCAACCCCACCCCACCATTGCCCAACAGCTGCGCCTTTTGCATCTCCGGCGACAGACCCTTCCGGTGCGCCATCCCCTCACCATGCACCAGCGCAATCTTCTCCTCGAGCGTCATCTGCCCCAGCACCATCTGCACCCGCTGCTCGACTGGCAGCTGCGCATTCATCCACGGCTTCGACGCATCGGCGGCCTGCTGCGCCCCAACGTTTGCCACACCAATCACCCCAACAACCAGCACCAACAACCGCGCATGTACGATCCGTTTCATTCAAATCTCCCAACTCTGCCAAATTTCCTGCGAACCAGTATCTCGCAAGACGGCAAACTAAAGTCATTCCAAAACAAATGTCAAAACCACTCCAAAAATGCTATCGTTGTGCGCCGGTAACATTCGCTCTGTTACCATCACCCAAACCCATCAAGCTCCTTGGAGAACCCCATGTCTTCCTCTGGTTCGATCGGCGATCCGCGTACAGGCCGAGACCGCCGCGTCCCCACCAAAGCCCGCACCTTCAAAGACGGCACCATCGACCCCGTCACCGAGCATCGCCGACCTCTCCTCACCTGGGGCAACGCTATCCTCCTCGCCGTCATGGTTGGTTTCGGCCTCTACGCCACCGGCAACTTCCCCCAGCTCGACGCCTTCTTCGACAACCTCGACAAGCAGGCCCGCGGCCGCAACGACGTCGTCGTCCACACCCTTATCACCTACGGCACATTCCTCTTTGGCGCGGTCATCTTCGCAGTGTTCTGCCTCTTCGTCTTCCTCTTCATCAACAGCCGCCGCCGTCAGCTCAGCGATCCCAAGGGCTGGCACAAAGTCGCCGACCGCGCCCCGGAACGTCGCCAGCGCGAGCGCCGCGAAGACCTGCCCTCCATGGTGATGCCCATCGGCAAAGAACGCCCTAACCGCCGTACCACCGATTCACCCGCAGGAACACCCCTCACGGCAAAGGCAGAAACACCCACTCCCGCAACATCGCCCCAACCCGCCACCCCAGCCCAGGCAGTAGCTCCGCAAGCAACCGCCAAGGAATCAACCCCAGCCGCGCCAGGCTCAGCCAAAGCCGCTGCCATCGCCGCCGCCGCCAAGGCGGAAGCCGAACTGGACGCCACACCCGCCGATCTTCCCTCCTTCGTCATGCCGCTAGGCAAAACGAAGAAACCTCAGGCGGCCCCATCGCCCATCGAGATCGCCAAGATCGCCGCTACGCCCAACACCGTTCCTGTCAGCGTGGCTGCTCCGGCCACTTCCACACCGGAACCCACGCCCGCCGCCGCGACCACCCCAGACACCTCAACACTCGCCGCCACCGCGGCAGCAGCCAAGGTCGACGCCGCCATCGCCGCAGCAAAAGCCGCAGCTGCGAAAGCCGAAGCCGCAATGGCCGCCGCAAAAGCCGAAGCAGCCATCGCCGAAGCAGCCATGGCCGCCGCCCAGGCCGAAGCAAAATCCCTAACCCCCACCAGCTAACCGGTCACAAGCAACGAAAAGGGCCGGCGCACCAGCGCCGGCCCTTCGCCTTCTCTACCTCTACACTCTGCCTTACTGGTTCACACCACTGGCCAGGAATCCGCCATCCACCACAAGGATCTCGCCCGTCACAAACGTCGAAGCGTCGGAAGCCAGATAGATCGCCGCGCCGACAAGCTCCTCCGTCGCCCCAAACCGCCCCATCGGCGTCCGCATGCGAAGCTCCTTGCCACGCTCGCTCTTATCCAACAGCTCCGCGTTAAGCGCCGTGCGAAACACCCCCGGAGCAATCGCATTCACCGTCACACCCTGCGAGCTCCACTCCACCGCCAACGACCTTGTCAACGCACCCACAGCCGCTTTCGAGCACGCATACGCCGTCACTTCCTTCAAGCTCACAAACGTATTGAGCGACGCGATGTTGACGATCCGCCCATAGCCTTTCTCCAGCATGTGCTTGCCGAAAATCTGGCAAGCGCGCAGCGTCCCGGTCACGTTCGTGTCCATGATGTCGTTCCACAGGTCCTCGGGAAAATCCACCGTCGGCGCCCGCTTGATCTTGCCGGCACAATTAATCAGGATGTCGACCTTACCGAACTCCTTGATCACGCCCTCGTGCAGCGCCTCAAGACTCCCGCGATCCACAACATCCGAGGTCAGCCGCAACGACTTCACGCCCTTGGCCTCAATCGCAGCCGCCGCCTCCTCCACCTGCTCCGCACGCCGCGACGTAGCCACAACATCGGCGCCTGCGTCGGCCAGACCAAGCGCCATCGCCAACCCAATACCCGACGTCCCGCCAACCACCACCGCTGTCTTCCCAGTCAAATCAAACAACTTCGATGCCATCTCAAACCGCCTTTGCTTTTCTTTCTGTCTTCGCCGTTCTTGTTTTCTTGTTGTCATTCCCAAAGGGAATCTGCGACTTCAGCTCTCAACCAGCCACATGCTGCAAAATCTCGTCCACGACCACCTCCGGCGCTCGATCATTCACCACGCAGAGCGCGTCCTGCGGCGTCTCCAGCGTAGCGAACTGGCTCTCCAGCAGCTTCGCATTCATGAACTCATGCTTCCGCGCCGCCAGCCGCTCCGCAATCATCTCCTTGGACCCGCCCAGCAGTACAAACGTGACCGCACCCTTCGGCATCCCGCTCGCCAGTGTAATCCGATATTTCTCCTTAAGCGCCGAGCAAGCCAAAACGCCGCCCTTGCCACTCTCAAACCATCCGCGCATTAACTCGTTCAACGTCTCCAGCCACGGCTGCCGGTCTTCATCATTCAGCGGCTGTCCAGAAGCCATCTTCTGCTTATTCGCCACCGGATGATAGTCGTCCGCATCGGCAAACACCGTTCCCTCGCGCTCTGCCAGCAGCGTCCCAATGGTCGTCTTCCCCGATCCACTCACGCCCATCAGCACCACAATCATCCAAAAACTCCTCGATACACCCTACAACATCAAACACAAAGGCGGCAGTCCCAACCGCAACCGCCGCCCCGCTCAGTCCTTAGAATGGTCCCATAACTACTTCAGAAAAAATTGTCATCTTGAGCGCAGCGAAGGATCTGCTGTTTGCTAAAGAGGCAATCGCTATCGAGGTGATGAAACACGCTCTACTCGTTGCTACTTTCTCTCTACTACTTGCTGCACGACTACTTACCGAGAAAGACCGGGCTGATATGCCGGTCGAACAAGTTTGTCGTCACATTCTTCGCCACGATCTCCTCATTGGCCTCAAGCGCCTTCAAATACTTGTCGCCCATCTTCGCCGCAATCTTGAAGCCCACATGCAGCAACTGACGGAAGCTCGGGTTATACGCCGGGTTGCTCTGGTCGTGCCGCAGCGCATCGGTGAACTGCTTGCTCGTCCATCCGTCCACTTCCTCAGGCTTGGGCAGCTTCGCATCGTCGATGTCGATCACGGTCGCATAAGGTCCACGCAGCTCGTCCGAATGCGCATAGGCCTCGCGATACACTTCCTTCGCAATCTCCAGACCCGATCCTCCGGCCTCAGCCAAACCGATCAGCTCTTCCAGCCAGGTCGTGCCGGCCGTCTTCAAATGCACGCCCGCGTCAAACTTCTTCACCGCGTTGTAAATCGCCGAATAGATCGAAAACTTATCCGATCCCGAATGAACGCTCAGCTTCAAATTCGCCGGCAGCCCATAGCGCTTCACCGCAAACGCAATCGCCGCCAGGTCTTCCTCAAACTCCTTGGTGAACTGCGCCACATCGCCCACATAGTCCACACCCTTGTTGAAGCGGCCCGTAAACTTCGGCGCAATCGTCTGGATCGGAATCTGCTCATCCGCAATCGCCGCAAGAATAATCAGCAGCTCCACCGGCGTCTGCGGAAAGTCCGTCTCGTCCATCGAAATCTCAGGCACAAACTTCCCTGCACCCTTCTTCTCGACGAGATAGCGATAAATCTTCCCCGCATCCTGCACTGCCGCCAGGAACTTGTTTGCCACACCCTTCACAAACGCCACATCCGTCTTGAAAGGCTCTGCAATCCGCGGAATCGTCACCGTTCCCACCAGCTCCGGATGCCGCGCCACAAACGCATCCACATCCTCCGGCTTGGCAGCCTTCCCAATCTCATCCGCCACGTCCATCGTGAAGAAGTCGGAAGGCTCAATGAAACGATCGACGGTCTTAAGATTGATGTGGTCGGCATCGAGGAAGTAAGGCTTCGTCCAGCCCAGTTCCTTCACCGCGGCATCGGCTGCCTTGCGTGTCTGGTTCGGGTCAGTTCCGATGATCGTGTGCTCGCGGTTGGACTTATTCCACACCGGCACAACCTCAACCCCAGCCTCACCCGCCTTGATACAAGCCGCCAACTGCGCCTTCGCCTGATGCGCAAAACGATCTCCAACGCCCACCGAAAACTTCGGCAGTACCAAACCCTCACTCATAACTTCTCTCCACTTCAACAGAGGACACCTCAGTGTCCATCACCGTCTGCCAGCATACCGTCATGCAGTCAGACAGCGCAACCTCTTCGTCTGACAGGATGACCCTACGCAACACGCCAAGCTATCTAATCACATCACACACACTTCTGACCACACATTATTTCTCTATAGGAATAGGGCAGAAAACACTCCATCTTGGATGCGCTCAAGTTTCGACCAGAAAAGCTACCCATGGTGCGATTTGCTCTACTACCTATTCCCTGCTCTTCTCACTCCCCAAACCGTCCCTCGTACGCCCAAAGCCCCAGACCGGGATTCGAAATATAGAAAATCTCTTGCCCATCCACCACATTCCACCCATCGGTCAGCTTCTCTGGGTCATACTTCGCCGTGTACTCCGCCAGGTCGCCATACTCAAAATGCACACCCTCAATCTCCGCCTGCGTCAGATGCCCCGGGCAGTACCGAATCGTAAACCGCCCCTCGCTTGACCCATGAATCAAATGCGCCGCCGCACTCAAATTCCCTGCCAGGTCCGCATCGTCCTTCACCGCCTGTAGCGTCGCTGGCGTCCCACAGTACCCATACTTCCGGATCAGCACATCGATCTGCTTGTCCTCACCAAACTCCTTCACCCCCGGCGCCAGCACAATTAACTCCGCGCCATCCGCCAGCGCCATCCGCGTGCGATACACGCTCTTATTCCCCAGCCACGTCGAATGAAACTCATGCGGATCGAGAAACACCACGGCCTTCTTGATCTCGCGGTCCATCATCAGGAAGTTGCACTTCAAACTAAGTTCGGCTGCCTTCTCAAAGCACTCATTGTCATCGCCGATATACATACCGCGCATCACCAACTCACCGGCAGCATTCTTGTTCACGACAGTCTGCACATACACAATCTGCGGCAGCATCGGCCCAAAGTGCTCGCTCGCATAGTTCAGCACGCGCCGCACCGGAGTATCCGCGCGCCCCATCATGCGCTCCATCCCATACACGGCTCCCAGAAAGTGCGACCGGTGAATCCCCATCACCCCGCCCGTGCCAATAAAGATATTCTTCGACCCATTCGCCATGCCCACAACCTCATGCGGCACCACCTGCCCGATGGAAAGAATCAAATCAAACCCACCATCCCGCAGCAGCTTATTCACCTGCGCCGGCCACGTATAGTCCAGCTTCCCTTCGCTGACCTCCAGCATGAACGCACCCGGAATCTCACCCAGCGTCACAATGTCATTCCGCCAGTCATGCACGCGAAACAGCTCACGAGGCGTCTTGCCGAACATCGTCGCAATCTGGTGATCCGGCATAGCCGTATGCGTTCCCAGCGCGGGCAGCACATCGGTCAGCTTATCCCCATAGAACTCCCACGCCATCTCGGTCAGTTCCCCGGCCTTCGAATGAAACCGCGTAAAGTCCGGCGGCACCGCCAGCACCTTCTTGCGATCCCCAAGCTTCGCAAGCGCTTCAAACAACCCCGCCTTGATTTCAGCAGGAGACATTTCCGTAATAGGCGATCCAGCAGCAAAAAAGAGACTCATAGATTCACTATTTTATGCCCCCGGTAATCAACAGGCCCCTATAATCCAACCCATGAAGCCCCGCTTCAACATTTCGCTCCGGCAAATGGTCACGCTCACGCTAGTCGGAGCAGTCATCATGTCCGGCTCGTTCCTACTCATAGGCGGAGCCCATCTCAATCGCGGACACGGTACCGCTGCCTTCTGGCTCCGTCAGATCGTAAGCCTCCTACCATTCCTGATCGGCGGCTTCCTCAATATCAAAGGCGGCAGCGACTTGAAGGACGGCATCGCCAACCAGCGCTGGCCTCAGGACGAAGTCGCCCCGTTTCGCGGCATCTTCGCCTCCGCTATCTGGCAGGTCCTCTCCATCGGCATCATGATCGTCGGCTGCATCATGATGTTTGCCGACCAGCATCCGCACGACATCGCCTGGTCCCTCTTCATCTTCGGGCAGGCGCTCAGCCGCATGCCGTGGATCTTCCGTGAAGACCCCGCCAACCGCACCCCTCCCTCACCGTGGAACAAGGCAAAACCTCTCCAGTCCAGTCACTGGGGCCATCGCTGACCGTCACCCAAACCCTCTCGACTTTGAACCTCACCGCATCGCTAAAACACCTAGCGCCAGAGGCGCGCCCTATACCAGCCCAGGGCAACGCCCTGGGTTACGCGCCCTAAGCATCTCCAAGGGCTGAAAGCCCGCTCTATAATCCTACCCATGGCGATCGACATTGAACTTGACGAAGACGTACTTCAGGCCCTTCACGCCGAAGTGCTCCGTACGGGCGAGTCAATGGACCAAGTAGCCAATCGTGTTCTACTTTCTTTCTTCCAGGAGAACACCCCAACCGCTTCTATCGATCCTTAGTCTCGCTCACCGGCAAGCCCCATTCCCAGCCTCACCCATCGTCAAAAACGTAAGACTCGCCGCCGGAAGCACCACATCCCCCTTCGCCGTCTTCACACCCTCCAACACCGGCACATCCCCCTCCGCCGACACCATCAAATCCTTCCCATTCAACTCCACCGTCCGGCTCATCAAATCCGTCGCCGTCAGCGTATACCGCACAGACGTCTCCGGCACCACCATCTTTACCGGGTCGGTACGGCTCAAATTAATCGCCAGCAACGACACCCCACCCGGCCTGTCCTTCATGCACTGCGCGTACAAATGCACCGAAGCCGCAGGCGCAGGCCCGGCCTCCAGCACCGTCGTCCCCATCGTGTTATGCCAAAGCAACCCCGCCCAGTAGTTCGGCCTTGGCACCAGCGTCTTTTCGTCGATCAGCCCATAGTCACTCGCCGCCAGCGTGTTGTGCATCACCACCTTCACACCCAGCTTCGCCAACCGCCCCAACTGATCCAGATACCGAAAGCTATCCACATACGTCGACGCCCACCGATCGCCCCCACAGGCCGTCTGCCCCGTCTCGGTAAGCCACATGGCCTTACCCGGCGCATACTGATCGCGCAACCCGGCATAGAACGCCTCCACCGTCCCGCTCCGAGTCAGCCAGTCCTCACTCAGCGCCGTCTCCGGACTGATGTCACTCTCGCCGCCCATCCCCGCCCTGCAACGCTCCGACACACCCCCATAAAAATGATACGAAAACACATCCACCGCATTCGGCCCCATCGCCGCCAGCAGCTCTTTCGAAGGCAACAGCTTCACCGGAACAAAATCAATCCCCTCACCCACCGACCCCGGTCCCAACAGAATCGACTTCGGCTCAGCCTTCCGGAAGAACGGCTCAAACACCGCAAAGTCCTTCCCATAGGCAGCCCCGTCATACCCCTTCGGAACACCCGCCACACTCGCAAACGTAGGCTCATTCATAAACTCCGCTGCCGCAATCGTCCCACCAATTGAATTCGTGTACGCCAGGAACTTCTTCGCCTCCACCGGCGTCCACACACCCGCCGCATTGCGCGTCCCAGCGCTAGTAGCAAACGAAGTCACGATCTCCGCATCAACAGCCTTCGAAAACGAAACAACGCCTTTCCACTCAGCCCGCGTCAACACCCCACCAAAGCCTTCGGGCGGCGCCGAAGGCGCAGGCGCATCGCTGTCCTGGAAGTAAGCCATATTCATCCACGTCCCCGAAACACGCAGATACGCCGGGCCCAGCGCAGCCGCCAGCTTCCGTAACCGCGGATTTGATAAATCAATCGGCGTCCGCTGCTCAAACAGGTTCGGATCGAGTCCCGCCGGTGCACCGGCCTTCGCCTCGGTCGGCAGAGCCTTGCTTCCATACGGCTTCCAGAACCGCCCGCCGATCACTTCGACCATTTCCACGTTGTACGACTGAAAACGCGGATCGACGGTAGCAATCTTTGGCATCGCAGAGGGGTTCTGTTGTGCGGCCAACGAAGCAGCGGAAAAAAGAGCGAGCGTAAGGGTGATTTTCATGGCGCACTACTCTAGCACTCACGCACCTCAGTGCGCTCTTAAAGTCCCTCATTTGTGGTCACCATAAAATGCCAAAATCACCACAAACCCACCATAAACATCCATAAAAACACAACACGAAAAATCACGAAAAAGGCGCGTTCGCCAGGCCGCTAAACCTAAGCAAACGCGCCACTTATCGCCGAAATCCTATAGTTTGTAAGCCTTCCGCACCAAATTCACGGTGAGGTCCTTTACCAGCTCGAACGCCTCATCCTCATCCAGCCGATGCTCCGCCACCAGCCGTCCCAGGAACGCGCAGTCCACACGCCGCGCCACATCATGCCGTGCCGGAATCGACAGAAACGCCCGCGTATCGTCATTGAAACCAACGGTGTTATAGAACCCGGCCGTCTCCGTCGCCTGCTCACGGAACCGCATCATGCCCTCCGGCGAGTCATGGAACCACCAAGGCGGCCCCAGCCGCAGGCAAGGATAATGCCCAGCCAGCGGCGCCAGTTCCCGGCTAATCGTCGATTCGTCTAACATGAACAAAATAAAGGTGAAGTTCGGCTCATTGCCATACTTGTTCAACAGCGGACGCAGGTTGCGCACAAACTCCGTGGGCGAAGGAATATCCGCTCCCTTGTCGCGCCCAAACTTCTCATAAACCTTCAAGTTGTGGTTTCGGATCGACCCTGGATGTAGTTGCATTGTCAGGCCGTCCTCCACGCTCATCCCGGCCAGTTCCGTCAGCATCTGCGCTTGGAAAAGCTCCACGTCGCCGGACCGCGTTTTGCCCGTATAGATCCGTTCATACAGCGCGGTCGCTTCGCTCAGTGGCAGGTCAGCGGTCATCGCCGTCAAGTGCCCATGATCGGTGGCCGTTGCGCCGTTTTCGATGAAGTACGCACGGCGTTTGCGCAGCGCAGCCAGATAGCCCTTCCACGAAGACACATCCTCGCCGCTCACCTCGCCCAGCTTTTCTAGATTTTCTTTGAACCCGAGGTACTCAGCGTCAACTACCGCATCCGGGCGGAACGTTGGCACAACACGTCCGTTCCATCCGCTGGCTTTGATTTTTTTGTGAAACTCCAGCGAGTCAGTCGCTGTGTCGGTCGTGGCCAGCACTTCGATCTTGAACTGTTCAAACAGTGCTCGCGGCAGAAACTCCGGCGTCTCCAGCTTCTTCGCGATTACTTCGTAATACTCGTCGGCGTTGTCTGGGCTCAACCGCTCCTTCAGCCCAAACTGCTCCGAGAACGCGTAATCGATCCACAGCCGTGTCGGCGTTCCGCGGAACAAATAGTAGTTCTTCGCAAAGATCCGCCAAACTTCGCGCGGATCAGCGGACTGCTTGCCATCGTTCTGCGGAATCCCCAACGATTCCAGCGTGATTCCCTGCGAGTACAGCATCCGGAAGATGTAATGGTCCGGCTGAATGAACAGCGCTGTCGGGTTCGGGAAAGGCTTATTGTCTGCAAACCACTGCGGATCGGTATGCCCGTGCGGGCTGATGATCGGTAGATCGCGTACGGTGTCATAAAGTTTCGCGGCAACTGCTCGTGCCGCACTTTCAGCAGGAAAAAGTCGATTCTTGTCCAACATTCGTTTCAAATCCCTTCAGCGCATCTCATTGCTTCAAGATGCAGCCCACGATGGAAGCCTACCAAACTCGCTGCCCTTCCTGTCTGACACCCGTTCGAATGTCGCGCCCTCTTGGCATTGACCCTCGTTGCTGCTTTACTAAATCCTGACCTCACTGCGCCTTTGGAGCCCTGCTTGTCCGATCCGACATCCCCCGCCACCGCAACCGTTCTCACCACAGACCAGTTCCACGCCCGCGTCCATGCCCTTACCCCCAAAATCGCTGTCTTCGACTGCGACGGCACCCTCTGGTCCGGCGACGCCGGGTCCTCCTTTATGCGCTGGACCATGGACACTGGCCTACTCTCGCGCGAAGCCACCGAGTGGCTCAACAACCGCTACGTTGGCTACAAACGCGGCGACGTCTCCGAGCTCGCCATCTGTGGCGAAATGGTCCAGGTCTATCACGGTCTCCGCGAGTCCGAACTCCGCCGCGCCGCCGCCGACTTCTTCGCCAATCACGTCGAACGCAACATCTTCACCGAAATGCAGCAGCTCGTCGCCGATCTCCAAAGCGCCGGCGTCGATATCTGGGCCGTCAGCTCCACCTGCGACTGGGTCATCGAAGAAGGCGTGAAGCGCTTCAACATCCCCGCCAACCGCGTCCTGGCTGCCGCAGTCGCCATCGAAAACGGCATAGCCACCGAGCGTTTGACCGACGTCCCGACCGATGAAGGCAAGGTCGCCTCGCTGCGCAACGCCGGCATCACCGCGCCCGACGTGGTCTTCGGGAACTCCGTGCATGACGCCGCCATGCTCTCGATTGCCACCGGCGCCTTCCCGGTCAACCCCTCGCCGGAGTTGCTGCGCCACAGTGCTGCCGTAGGCTGGCCCGTGTACTATCCAGCTTCTGTTGCTCCGCTGAAACCCTGATTCAGCCCCCGGGGAATCTATGGGACGGCTATCAACGTCTACACTGTGGGTGAGAGACGTGAAAGAGCCGATCCGCAAACTGAACGGGCGTCGTCCCCAACCCCCAGCCAGGCCCCTCCGGCATGTCGTGGCCGCTCTGATTCTTCGGGAGAACGGTGCAGGCCGCGAGGTCTTCATCTGCCAGCGCCGCGCCGACCAACCCATGGGCCTCAAGTGGGAGTTTCCCGGTGGCAAGATCGAGCTCGGCGAAACCCCCAAAGTCGCTCTTGCCCGCGAACTCTCCGAAGAACTCGGCATCTCCGCCGAAATCGGCGACCACATCACCACCGTCCGCCATACCTACCGCAACGGCGGCGCTATCGAAATCCAATTCTTCCGCGTCACAAGCTTCTCGGGCGAACTCGACAACCGTATCTTCCAGGAGATGCTCTGGTCGCCCCTCCAAAGCCTGCCCAACTACGACTTCCTCGCCGCCGACCTCACGCTCATCCGCGACCTCGCAGCGGGCAAGCTGCTTTAGGAAGCTCGGATGAAGTCCCTCAGCGGCGAAGCCACATTGATTTTGCGGCATTTGTCACGGCTGAAGCCGTGAGCTACCGCGGGTGAGACTGAATCATAACTTCCTTAGCTCGCGCCACCCGGATGGATGCTCTGCCACAGCATCACCATGGAAAGTCCCACCACGATCACCGTTGTCGTCCATGCAATCACATTGAACCACCGCGAGTTCACATGCTTGCCCATCAGCTCTTTCTTATTCACCAACCGCAGCATAAAGAACAGCACGAACGGCAGCAACACGCCGTTTAGCACCTGCGACAGGATCGTCATGGTGACGAGTGGGAAGTTCGGAATCAGCACCACCGCCGCGCCCGCGACGATCAGCAGCGTATAGAGCCAATAGAAGAACGGCGCCTGCCCGAAGCGCTTGTCCACGCCACTCTCAAAGCCAAGGCCTTCGCACACACTGTAGGCGGTCGAGATCGGCAGCACGGAAGCCGCAAAGAACGAAGCATTGAACAGGCCAGCGGCAAACAGAATCGAAGCAAACCGCGCCGCCAACGGCTTCATCGCATCCGCTGCCTGGCTGGGGTCGGTAATGTTCCGCACGCCGTGGACATACAGCGTCGCCGCGCAAGCCACAATGATGAACCACGCCACTACATCGGAGAAGATGGAACCCACGATGACGTCCATCCGCGTCGCCTTGTACTGACGGATCGTAACGCCCTTCTCCACCACCGAAGCCTGCATATAGAACTGCATCCACGGAGAGATGGTCGTACCAATCACACCGACGACCATGTAGATGTAGTTGTGATCGCTCCAAATCGCCCGCTCCGGCAGCTTCACCGTCTCCACCAGGGCCTGGTGCCACGCCGGCTGCGCCATCACGCCTGCAACGATGTAGCAGACATAGAACACACTTGCGACGAGAAATATCTTTTCCACGCTTTTGTAGTTACCTTTTACGACCAGCAGCCACACCGCAAGCGCGCATAGCGGAACGCTGATGTACTTGGATATCCCAAAAAGCTGAATGGAACCGGCGATGCCTGAGAATTCGGCAATCACGTTGCCGAAGTTCACCAGCACCAGCAGCATCATGATGACGAACGTCATCCGCAGGCCAAACTCTTCGCGGATAAGATCGCTTAGGCCCTTTCCCGTCACAACGCCCATGCGGGCGCACATCTCCTGCACCACGATCAGCGCGATCGTAATCGGAATGAGCGTCCAAAGCAGCTTGAAGCCGTACTGTGCACCGGCCTGCGAGTAGGTGAGAATTCCACCCGCATCGTTATCGACGTTGGCGGTAATGAACCCCGGCCCCAGCACGGCGAAGAATAGAAAAATGCTGGTCCGCCAGCGCTTCCAGAAACTCATCCCGCCACCGCCCGCGAGCTCGCCTGTAGGTCAGCAACACGCACAGCATCGTCGATGAGGGTCATCTGCATGCAATCTCCTGAGATGCCTCGAGCATGCCGCAAGGGCTCACCGTCAAGGCTCCCTCTAGAGTACCCCGTGCAAACCTTTCACGCCTTCATAAGCCGGCACTTCGGGCATCCAATATCGCTCGCAGCCTCTCGACGGTTACCCCCGGCCTAAACACCATTCCATAACCGTCGCGTACTGACCATGCTTTGAACTGTAGTGGCAATCCGCTCCGCACAGTCTCACTGAAAGATACTTACGAATTTCTCCACACATTCATCGAAGCCTATAAAACACGGCCTCGCAATGTCGCAACCGCGCCAAGTGTCCCGGAGAGCGCTCCCGACAAAAGCGTGGCACGCAACAATCATAAAACTCTAATGCGTGACATCTTGAGCGATTTGCTCTTTACGCTTAACCCTCGCGGAGCTGAGCGATCACCTGCTCGGCGTGGATCACGCCGGCAATATGCCCGTGCGGAGCCAGCACCGGCAGCGAGCGCAAATTATATTTGTCGAACAATTCCGCCACTTCCTTGTCACTTGCATGCAGGCCACAGCTCACCAGGTGGCCTTCGGAAAGCGTTGTCAACGCCGTCGATGTCTCCGCCAGTAGCAGGCGCGGCAACGCGACAACGCCTTTCAAATGCTTCTTCTCATCCAGCAGATACACCTCGGTAATGGTGTCCGCATCGCCTTCAAACGCCCGCAACGCCGCGATAGCATCCGCCACCGTTGCCGCCGTCGGGACATCTACAAAGTCGGTCGTCATGCGGCCGGCAGCAGTATCTGAGGAGAACTCCAACAGTTCCTCAACGTCCTGCCGCTCTTCCGGCTCCATCTCTTCGAGAATCGCGTCGCTTTCTTCCTCGGACAGTTTTCCGAGCAAGTCCGCTGCCGCACCCGGGTCCATCTCTTCGATAATGTCCGCCGCGCGCTCAGAATCCAGCCCTTGCAGCAGAGCCTTCTGCATCTTCGGCTCGAACTCCTCAAGTGTCTCCGCTGCCGTCTCCTCCGGCAGACTCGTAAAGATCGCCTCGCGTTCCGCCGGCGCCAGTTCTTCCAAAATTGCCGCAATGTCGGAAGGATGCAGCTTCGAAAGCTTCTCCTGCTCGATCTTCAGCCGCACCCGGCGCGACGGGTCGCGATCAATCAGGTCAACATATCCCCATGGAATCGTCCGCGGGGAAAACTTGTTCGAAATTCCTTCTACTGCTGTCTCCGGAAGCCCTTTGAACAGCCGTCGCATCGCTCCGCGCGTGCCAACCTCGACTTCCTCGATGCGCAGGCCCTGCGCTTCGGGGTTTGTCTCATTGCGTTCCCAAGCGAGGTTCACGTCGTTGACGCGAACCACCTTGCGGCCGTCCACGTCGATGATCTGCTGATCGAGTAAGTCCCGCTCCAGCAGAAGGAAATCGTCCATTTTCGGCGTCCGGGTGGGCTTCGAGGCCGCCCGCAGCACCTTGTCTTCGGGTTTTGGGACTACCACCTGCGTCACAGCAAGAAAGCACGTGTGCTTCTTGCCGCCCTTACGGTTGCGCAGCACGAAAGCCTGCACGTGGGCGGCGTCCTGCGAGACATCGACGGCGAACTCATGGACGCGACCGTAGCTTTCGCCGGTGTCGTCCACCACCGCCATGCCCACAAGGCTGGACACGCTCGTCGTCACTGGCTTCAAGTCGATCATGCTAACCCTTACCCTAACCCATTCGATGCGCCCACGGCATCACAGAGGAACCCGCCAAGCAACTCCATCGCAAACAAAAGAGCCAACGCCGCGGCGCTGGCTCTTTGTGAGGACAGAATGTTACTTGCCGAAGTCCACCGTCGGAGCAACGGCGTTGTTCGGATTTCCCTTGAAGTACTCATCCCGGTACTTATAGCCCGCAAGGTGCGCCCAGTAGCTGTTCGGGAAGGTCTGGATGTCGTTGTCGTAGGCTTCGAGCGCCTTGTTGTAACGCTGACGCGCTACACCGATGCGGTTTTCGGTGCCGGCCAACTCATCCTCCAGCCGCACGAACTGCTCGTTGCCCTTCAGGTTCGGATAGGCTTCCTGCAAGCGCAGCAACGGGCTGATCGCTACGTCCAGCTGCTTGTTGGCCTGGATGCTGCTGGCCCGGTCGGAACCTGCCGCGATTACGCCGGCACGAGCGTTCGCGATGTTGGTGAGCACTGTCGACTCTTCATTCACGTACCCCTTGACGCTGGCCACGAGGTTCGGAATCAGGTCCATGCGCCGCTGCTGCTGTACGTCCACTTCGGAGTACGTCTGGTTCACATCGCCGTTCAGCACGACCATCTGGTTTTTCGCCGATACGTAGCTTCCAAAGCCCAACAACACAACCACAATCAGCAACACGACTACGCCAAGTGCAACCCAAGTGCCTTTCATTGTCGATCTCCTATTTCCTTCTATCGTATCCATCGTTCCGTCCCTTTCAAAGCTTACACTTGCTACCAATCACCGCTGGCTCCGCCGCCGCCTGAACCACCGCCAAATCCGCCGCCGAAGTCGCCTCCGCCACCACCTCCACCGCCGCTGTCACCGCCGCCGAAGCCACGACCACCACCGCCGCCGAAGCCTCCGCCCATCATGTTGCCGAGCAGGAACCACAGCCACCCTCCGCCGCCGCGGCCGCCGCCACCGCGCGAGATCACTCCGAAGACAATGATCAGCACGATAATCAGCGGCCAGTTGACGCCGCGGTGCCGCTGTTGCACGTACTCGCGGTGATACTGCGGCGCGGGCGCTTGCGTATCGAGCGTGACGCCCTTGTCCTTCGCGATCACATCCGCGATCTGCTGCTCGCCTGCGAGGATCGCCGGCCCGATCTGGCCTTGCTGCAGGTCCGCATGCATCGACCGGCGAATGTCGCCGACCTTCGCATCGTTCAGAATGCCTTCAAGGCCATAGCCAACCTCAATGCGGTCCTTGTGCTCCTTCATGGCAAAGACCATCAGGATACCGCGGTCCGAATTCTTCGGGCCGACCTTCCACTTGTCTTCAAGCGCCGTTGTGAACTGATCGATATCCGCGCCGTCCAGCGACTTGATGGTGACCACCTGGATCGTTGCCTGGGCCTTCTCGTACACCTGTGTGGAAAGCTCTTCGAGGCTTTCCTGCGAGGACGCATCGATCACGCCGGCGAAGTCGCTGACGTAGGATGTGGGCTGCGGCAGCTTCGCAGGATCCTCTGCGAGCGCCATTCCCCCACAAAAAAGGCCGGCCATCAACCCAGCCAGCATTCGAGATTTCGCACTCATGACTCTCACAACACCCATGGTACGCCGCCCCACTCCCCGAAGTTCCATGACATGTGTCATGAAAAAGCCCCTCCATTTAGAGGAAGGGGCTTTGCTGAAATCTAAACTGGAAACCTGGTTCTACAGCTTCTTCTTCAGGTCGTACGCCATGTTCTTGTGCGCCGCTACAGCCGTTTTGCCTTTGATCACAGCTGCCTGAAACTTTACATCCTTGGTGTCCTTCGCCTCAGTGGTGAATTTGCTCAAGGCCTTCGTATGGTCGCTGACCATATCGCTCATGTAGGCCTTGTCAAAGTCCGCGCCGGAAAGACTGTTCAGCTTGTCGATTTCCTTCTGGTGGTCCGCATCCGGCCCAGTCGGCGCTGTAAGGCCCCACGACTCCGCGAACGGCTTCATGCTGTCGGTCATCTCGGTGTGTTCTTTGACCATCTTCTGCGCGAACGCCTTTACATCCGGGTTGGTTGCCTTGTCTTCGGCCACTTTGCTCACAGCGATTTCGTTCTGGTCAGCCTGTGCGGCGAACGCGAGAAACTTTTTATCGCTGTCGCTCTGGGCTTTGGCGTGGGCAGGAATCATCATGGCCGCGCATCCCAGCATCGCGCAGCACAGTACTTTTTCTATATTCTTCATGGGGTTTGCTCCGAAAGCGCGGCTGAGCCGCAATCTGCGTGCTTCGTACTTCTCGTGAGAGTGTTTACGCCTCAATCACGTTGCTTGCAGGCCGCTCCCTTTATCCTGAAAGAGTCATCTTATGAAAATGCCTTCGCTTGCTCCTCCCGTCGCATCAAAGAAGCCGCACCCCACCAGCATCCACGGCACCCAGCTCCCGGACGACTACGGATGGCTCCGCGACAAAGGCTCGCTCGAAGTCACTGCCTACCTCGAAGCCGAGAACGCCTACACCGCAGCCGCTATGGCCGGCACCGAACCACTGCAAGCTGCGCTCTACGAAGAAATACTTTCGCACATCCAGGAAGACGACGTCTCCGTTCCCTACCGCGACGGCGCATGGGAGTACCTGACCCGTACCAGCAAAGGCTCGCAGTACTCGCGCTTCTATCGCTACCCCGCCGGGCAGCCTGAGGCAGAGACGCTGATCCTCGACATCAACGCGCTCGCTGAAGGCCAGGCCTTCATGTCCATCGGCGCTACCTCCATCTCGCCCGACGGCAAACTGCTCGCCTACACCACGGATAACACTGGCTTCCGCCAGTACACGCTCGCGATCAAGAACCTCGAAACCGGCGAGACCCTGACCGACACGGCGCAGCGCGTAGGCTCCATCGCCTGGGCCGCCGACTCCGCCACGCTGCTCTACACCACGGAAGACGACACGACCAAGCGGCAGGACCAGCTTTGGCGTCACATCGTGGGTTCAACCGCAGTAGACACCCTCGTTTTCGAAGAGAAAGACGAGCGCTTCAACATCGGCGTCGGCCGCACTCGCGACCGCAAGTACTTCCTGCTTGAGGCGGGTAGCCATACCACCAGCGAAACCCACTTCCTTTCGACTGCGGCGCCCAAAGGCGCGTTCACGCTCATCGCTCCCCGCATCGACGACGAGGAGTACAGCGTCGATCATCGCGACGGCTTCTTCTACATCCGCTCCAACCGCGACGCTGAGCAGTTCAAGCTTCTGCGAACACCAGTCGACCACACCGATCGCGAATCGTGGCAGGAGATACTTCCCGAGCAGAAAGACGCTCCGCTGGAGGACTTCGACCTCTTCCAAACTTTCCTGGTTACCAACTCCCGCGAGCGCGGCCTGCCTGTTCTGCGCGTCTTCTCTCTCGACGAGCAAGGTCTTCCCGTAACGCCCAACGATATCCGCTTCCCTGACCCCGCCTATGCAGCCTATGGCGAAATCAACCGCGCCTTCGAGACGACAAAGTTCCGCTACGCCTATCAATCGCTCGTCCGCCCGGCCAGCGTCTTCGAGTACGACGTAGCGACGCAAGTCTCGACGCTGCTCAAGCAGCAAGCTGTCCCAGGAGGCTTCGACGCCGTGCAGTATGCGTCCGAACGCCTGTGGTTCAAAGCCCCCGATGGCGTCGAAGTTCCCATCTCACTTGTTTACCGTCGAGATCAGTTTCATAAAGACGGCAAAAGCCCGCTCTACGTCTATGGCTACGGCTCCTATGGCTACCCGTTGCCGCTCGGCTTCTCCGCCTCGCGCCTCGCGCTGCTGGACCGCGGGATCGTCGTCGCCTACGCCCACATCCGTGGCGGCGGCGAACTGGGCGACCCCTGGCACGACGCCGGCAAGATGATGCAGAAGCGCAACACCTTCACCGACTTCATCGCCGCCACGGAATACCTGCTGGCCGAAGGCTATGGCGACCCCAAACGCGTTGCCATCGAAGGCGGCTCCGCCGGCGGGCTACTCATGGGCGCGGTCACCAACCTCCGGCCCGACCTTTTCACCGCTGTGCTGTCGCATGTGCCGTTCGTTGACGTCATGAACACCATGCTCGACGCCAGCCTTCCGCTCACCGTCGCCGAGTACGAAGAGTGGGGCAATCCCAACGAGCCCGAAGCTTTTCACTACATGCGCTCGTACTCGCCCTATGACAACCTTGAGAGCCTCGCCGGCAAACCCGTCCCCGCGATACTCGTCAAAACGAGCCTCAACGACAGCCAGGTTATGTATTGGGAACCTGCCAAGTACGTCGCCAAGCTCCGCACGCTCAAGACCGATGATACGCCGCTGCTGCTCCATATCAACATGGACGCCGGCCACGGTGGAGCTTCCGGGCGGTATGACTATCTAAAGGAAATTGCCTTCGATCACGCGTTTCTGTTGCGGGAACTTGGCATCGAGCCGCCTGCGCAGCCCTAACCAACCGCCTCCGGCACCACATCCCCTTCGCCCGGCGCCAGAAACAAATTCGTCTCCAGCCCATGCTGCCGGGTGTACAGATCGAAGTATCGACCGCCCAGCTTGTACAACTCCTCGTGCGTCCCACGCTCAAGAATCCTGCCCTGCTCAATCACCAGGATCTGATCCGCTTTCCGAATGGTCGACAAGCGATGGGCGATCACAAACGTTGTCCGCCCCTTCATCAGATAGCTCAATCCCTGTTGAATCATCGCTTCTGACTCCGAGTCCAGCGAGCTCGTCGCCTCATCCAGAATCAGAACGCGCGGGTCCGCCAGAATCGCGCGCGCAATCGAAATCCTCTGCCGTTGCCCACCGGAAAGCTTCACGCCGCGCTCCCCGACGATCGTTTCAAACCCTTCCGGAAACCGCAGCGCAAACTCATCCACACGCGCAATCTCACAGGCCTTCAAAAACTCTTCTTCGGTCGCGTTCGGCCGAGAGAACAAGACATTCTCGCGAATCGTTCCGTCGAACAGGAATGTCTCCTGCAACACCACGCCCAATTGCTGTCGATAGAGGCTCAAACGAATCGTCGCGAGATCGTGATTATCGATCAGGATTGCCCCGCCGGTCGCGGTATGGAACCCGCAAATCAAGCTGATGATCGTCGACTTCCCCGATCCGCTCGAGCCCACCAGCGCCGTTACCGTCCCCGGCTTCGACTCGAAGCTAATGCCATGAAGAACGGGCTTATCGGACTCGTACTCAAATACCACGTTGTCGAAGGTGACATCGCCCTTGACCACGCCGGGATCGAGCGTGCGTGTCGGCTCAGAGTCTTCCTCGCCCTCGCTCATAATCTCGCGCGTACGGTCTAGCCCCGCCATCGCCTCCGTCAACTGCGTTCCAATGTTCACAAGCTGCACAATCGGCGCCGTCATGAAGGCGAGAAACATCACGTACGAAAAGTATCCGCCTGGGCTCAGCTTTCCTGCCGCATTCAGATGTGCCCCCATATACATCACTGCGGTCCCAACAACGCCCAGAATGACCGTCGATGAAAGCGTCATCAACGACTGGGCCGTCAACGAACTGATCACATTGTTCAGCAGCCGGTCCACACCGCCCGCAAACACCTTCGCTTCGCTTGCCTCTGCGTGATAGCCCTTCACCACACGCACGCCACCCAGCGACTCCGTCAGCCTTCCGGTCACTTCCGCGTTGATCTTCGCGCGCTCGCGGAAGATTGGTCGGATTGTCGTGAACGCCTTCTGAATCACCCCAGCGAACGCAATCATGATCGCAAATGTAACCAGCGTCATCGGCACGCTCTGCTTCATCAGATACACAAACGCAAATACCGCCGTCAGTACTCCACCAACAAAGTCCACCACGCCGGTGCCGATGATATTCCGCACACCTTCCACATCGGACATGATCCGTGCCACCAGCGTGCCGGTACGGTTCTCATCATAAAAACGCACGGGCAGCTTGCCCACATGCACTTGGACTTGCGTACGCAACTCTGCAATCAACCGCTGCCCGGCCTTTGAGAGCAACTGTGTCAGTGCGTAGGAAGTCACACCCTGGATCGTCGTGGCGAGCATGACCGCGCCCACCACGTACGGCAACACATGCAGTTTGTGCTGAATAAAGACCAGGTCGATCAGCGGCTTGAATGAAGCCGGAAGCACCAGCGAGCAGGCGCGATTGATGATCATCAAGCCGAAGCTGGCCAGCAAGAGCCAGCGGCGGGGCCGCACCAGCGCCCATATCTCTGGCCAGATTTCTTTCAGCTTCGGCTTAGGACGCGACTTCGTCAGATCCGCTGTCAGCGCCTTACCCGTACCGCGCGAAGGACGGTCAGCCGCCTTCATCTGCGCGCCGCCGAAACCGCCATGCCCCATACTTCCCATTGATATCCTCTACTCTTCGATGCTTGCCCGCCCGACCCGATTCAAACCAATCGAGCGCGCCGGGCCGCGATAAACGAGCGAACGCACAACGCCACAAACACCAGGCAAACCAGCGCCACCACCACGCGCTCGTCAAACGCCAACTGGTCGGCAGCAATGGCCGCCGCTCCATGCACCGCCGTTACTACGGCGCGAATCCCCGTAATCAGGAACCCGAGCAACCCAAAGGTCACCGCGATATGCATCCAAAGCATCCGCTTCTTGGCATCCTCGGAGTTCGCCAGAGCCCCACTCACCAATAAAATCAACCCCACCCCGGCCGGATGCAGCGTTGCCATTTCGGTCCGTCCTGTCGCCATCCAGAAACCGACGCTGACCACAACCAGCAGCACTCCAAAGAACATCGTCAATTTAGCCATCACACTTCTCCTGTCTTCCTCTGCGAAACTCTGCTCACTCCACGAACACTGCGTCAAAACTTTTGCCTTTACGCCGCCGCAGCCTTACGAATCTGCTCTTCCACTTCCGCAACTGTCCAGTCCTTCGTAGGATAGAACGCCGTCACCCTGCCATCCTTGCCAATCACCAGCGTCGACAGCGAATGCTGCAGCGTCCCATTGTCACCCGGCGTGACACCCAGATCGAAAAACTCTTCCATCTTCTGCATTTCCGCAGCCTCAGGAGCCGCGAAATCCCAGTGCGCAAACGTCTCCTGCGTATACCGCCCCGTGTAAGCCTCGCCATAGCTCTTCAACACCTTGGGCGTGTCGTATGTGGGATCGAAGCTGACGCTCAGCAAATGCGTCTGCGCATACAGCTTCTTGTCCCCGCTCAAATCTTTATCGATCTCCGCAAAATTCCGGCTCATGCGCGGGCAGTAATCCGCTAGCGGGCAACGCGTGTACACAAACGTCATCACCAGCACCTTGCCCTTGAACTGCCCTAATCGGATTGTCTTGTCCGACTGGTTCAGCAGCGCAAAATTGGGAACGACGTCGCCCGGCGCCGGTACGTGATACTGCACCTTCGGCACATAATCCGGCTTTGCCTGCCCGGTCACCACAATGTCTGTCAGCCGCATGTTGACCGGCCCAGCCGCATCGTTTTCGCACAGCAAGGTTGCAGTAATCCTGTCGCCCGCGTGCAACTCGCTCGCCACCGTCGGATCGGCCAACTTGTAGCTCATGGTCATCGCTTCCATGAACCCGGGAATCGACTCCGCATTCAAATCAATCTCGCCGCTCTTCGCATCAACGGAAACCACCACTCCCCGCACCGGATAGTGCTGCGTCGCGTTCTTCGCCGCCGGAGCCCGATGGCACCCCACCACCCCAAACATCGCCAATCCCAATACCGCCACCAGAACTCTCGGTCGCACAAAACCCTCCAATCAAGCGAGAACCGCTCACCCAATGATATCTGGCCTACTCTGCGTCCCTGCGCTAAGTTCGCCATAAACCCCGTGGTAGCATCACTTTCGGAGCCACAACTCCTCGAACAGAGTCGACCACGATCTTTGGCGGCTACTGCGGACATAACCCTCGCGATGTCTTCGCTATGCGCGCAGGATCGCAAGTCCAACGTCCCGTCGCACTCTGCCTCGAGCACCATCCGTAGCAGGAGCGAACGCAAACCGTGCCAGTAAGCCTCCATCACCACGACGACACCACCGCAGGCCCAGCCGTAGCCTGGCTCGCGCTCGGCGTCCTTCTCGCTGGCCTCGGCACCGTACTTCTCGGCCCTATTCTTCCCGCTATCTCTCTTCGCTGGCACCTCACCGACCAGCAAACCGGCCCGCTATTCTTCGCCAAGTTCGTCGGCTCGTTTCTCGGAGGCATCTCCGTCCCCCGCAAGCTCCGTTGGGGCATCTTCTCCGGGACGATCCTTTCCTGCCTCGGCTTCGGCGCCTTCGCGCTCGCCACCGGACTCACCGGCGGCATCGTTACTTTATTCATCGCGGGCATTGGCCTTGGCCAGATCATCGCCAGTACCAATATCCTTGCCGGCCGCCGTTATACGCACCAAACTGGTTCGGCACTTTCCTCGCTCAACTTCTTCTTCTCGCTAGGCGCCGTCATCACCGGGCTGCTCGTCGCCGCTCTGGAACCGCGATTCGGCCTCCGCAATCTGATTTTTTACATCGCGGCAGCTTTCGCAGCTACCGGCCTCGGCGGCCGCCTCAACTGGATCTCGACCACCCCGGATGCGACCGATCTCTCGCCAGCGGAGATCGGGAACAGAAAGCCCAGAGAAATCACCCCGCTCGGCCGCCCCACCTTTATCCGCTTCGCTCTCTTTCTGTTCCTCTATGGAGGCCTTGAGACCTGCCTCGTCGGCTGGCTCACCACCTTCACCATCCGCTACTCCGACACCAGCCTTGTCGGTGGCCAATCCGCTATCGTCATCCTCCTCATCGCTCTCACCGCCGGACGCGCTCTGTCTTCCATCGCCCTGCGCTTCCTCAGCGAAACAAGAATGCAGCGCTTCGGTCTCATCCTGTCTTTCTTCTTCATTGTCGGCCTCAGCACCGCGAGCCATGCTGCCTCGCTCAGTGCCTGGAGCATCCTCCTCGGCCTGAGCCTCGCGCCCTTCTTCCCCGCAACATTCGCGTTGCTGATGCACCGCAACCCCACTGCACGCGAAGCCGGCTTCATTCTCGCCGTCTCCGGTCTCGGTGCCGCGGCCTTCCCATGGCTGATGGGCATCGTTAGCACCCACACAGGTTCGCTGCGCGAAGCCATGGGCGTCCCCGCCGCGCTCGCCCTACTTCTGTTAGCTGGTAGCTTCGTTCCCCAAAAAGATCCGGCCATCCCCAGCACAGCGCATCGTTAGATATAAAGGCTGGCCCCCCGATCTCTCGCAGTTGGAGATGGGGGGGCCAGCAGCGACACGAACTGTCGCGCAAACCAATCCTACTTCGCTGCCACCTTCGACGGATAAAACACCTGCACCGTCAAAATTTCATAGGGATTGATCGGCACCGTCACCACATCTCCGCTCATCGCTAGACGCGGCCCTTCGACCTTCTCCATGAGGTTGCTCTCCACCGCATACTGCGCACCCGGCGCCACATGCAGCTTCACATCACCCGCAGTCCCGGCCCACTCATACATCCGATACACCAGCGCGTCCGAGTCCTCCGCTTTCTTCACCGCAGTCAGTGTGACGTTGACATTCTCAACCTCACCCCATGAAGCCGCCGTCGGCGCAGCGCCCGTATGCGCAAACACCTGTTCGGCCTTCAGCGGGTCGTTCAGCTCGTACCCTCGACGCACCGTAAGCGCCTGCTTCCACTCCCCCGCGTGCGGATAAATTGCATACCGGAAGTGCTGCATCCCACGATCCGCATCCGGATCAGGCCACGTCGGCGACCGCAGCAACGTTAGCCGCAGCACATTCCCTGCAGCGTCATAGCCATACTTCGAATCGTTCAGCACCGAGAGGCCCTGCGATGTATCCCCAAGATCAGCCCAACGCAGTGCGGGCACTTCAAACTTCGCCTTCTCCCAGCTATTGGTCCGCTCCGTCGTCCGCTCAATGGACCCATAAGGAATTTCATAGGTAGCCTTCGCACTCGACGCCGCCAGTGGGAATGCTGCCTTGAGCAGCACATGTGTCTCATGCCAGTCCACATTGTTATCGACGACCACCTCATCTGCGCCCGCATCCAGTGAGATGTCCTGCATAAACTTCGAACTCTGCCAGCTCCACGTCACCCGCACGGTCTTGCGCAGCGGCCCGTCCGACACTACCGCGATCGAGTCCACTCCACTGATCGGCGTCATCTTCCCATCCAGCGTGCCGGGATCGATGTTCCAAGCGTCGTACCGCGTGGGTGTATCGCTGAACGTCTGCAACTGGTTCCCGCACGCTCCTGCCGCCAGAAACTCCTTGCCTCCGGCCATCACGCTCGTCATGCATCCGTTCGTGCGGTCGATCGCCACCTTCACCAGCCCGTTCGAAAGCACAAACCCAGCCGGAGTCTGATCCAGCTTCAACTCGGACGAATCAGCATCCTTCCCCGCCGGCACTGCATGAATCACCTCATACCCCAGGGCCGGTACACCTTCCACCTGCGCCAACACTGTGAATTGATGCGTCGCCGCATCCTGCGAAACGACCTGCGACAGCAGAGGGTTATTCTTCGCATCCAGTAGCTTCACACCCTTCGCGTCCTCCGGAAGCTGCACCGTCAGCTTCACCGTCTCCGACCGCGGCCACGCCATCGCGTTGGTCACCATCACCGGCACACCACCTTTCACACGCGTATCGATCCCAGCTGCCAGCGTCTTCAGCGAACCGTCAGTAATCTCCGCATCCGAGTGGAATACCTCCGCATAGTCCTTCGCCGCATCGCGATAGATCACCGCAATCCCCGACCCTGCCGCCAGATCATGAAACTGGTTGAACGTAATTTTCTTCCAGCTCTCGGTCAGCTCATCCGCCGGATACGCCTGTCCTTGCAGCCAGGCAAACGACGCCATTTTCTCTGCATCCAACGTCGCCACTTCGCTCATCCTGTTGCCACGCTTATGCCCGGCCTGCGTCGTATACACGCCGCGGTGATACTCAAAGTAAAGCTCATCTTTCCAGGTGGGCAGACCCATCGTTCCACCTGCGCCCGCTGCGGGAGCCGTATATCCCTTCGCAATTTTGTCGTAATCCCACACCGGTGAATCGGGATTCAGCTTTGTTTCCACATCGTCGAAATAATGCTGTGCCGTGCCATACCGCATCGTCGGCACCGCATCACCCGCCTTCTGCGCAGCGATCCAATGATCCCCTTCATCGAGCATCGCCCGCGTAGGTCCGCCCCCATGATCGCCGATGCCATACAGGTCCATCATCTCGGTCGTTCCTGGGTTCCGTTGCACCGATTCCGCAAAGTCTCCCGAAATCCTTACCGGGCTCACGTTGCTATGCACATAGTCCGTCGGAAAGTATGTGAGCACCTTGCTGCCGTCCGGCGACTCCCACCAGAACAGCCGGAACGGAAGCTGGTTCGTGTCGTTCCAATGCATCTTCTGCGTCACAAAGTAGTCCAGCCCGCTGCGCTTATAGATCTGCGGAAGCTGCCAGTTGTAGCCGAACGAATCCGGATTCCATCCGATCCGCGCTGTCACGCCGTACACCTTCTGGAAGTACCGCTGACCTACCAGCAACTGCCGCACCAGGCTCTCGCCGTCCGGGATATTCAGATCCGGCTCAACCCACATGCCGCCAACGATCTCCCAGCGGCCTTCCTTCACCCGCTGCGCAATTTGCGCATTCAGCTCAGGATACTTGTCGGCCATCCACTCCGTGTACTGCGCCGCGGACTGCGTATATGTGTAGTCCGGATACTCGTTCATCAACTGGAGCGCAGTCGTAAACGTTCGCTTCACCACGTCGATGGTCTCCGACCGCGGCCACAGCCACGCCGCATCGATATGCGCATTGCCCGTCAGCACCACCTTCTCCTGCGCCAGCACATCATGCAGCCCGTCCAGAATCCCCTGAGCTCTTTTCAACGACCGGTCGAACCCCGCCTGATCGCCTGCATCGAGCGCCTTCATATCGATTGCCGCGACCGCCGCTTCCACCTTTGGCAACAAATCTCTCCGCGGCGTCGTGAGATTCGGCAGCAGGTTCGCCGCCGTCAAGCACTCCACACGAATATCGTCCGGACTCGGCCGCGCTTTGGCAGCGCTCACATCGGGGTTCAGTTCAATCCGGAGATTCGCGCCCGTAAAGGTCTTCTCATCCACCGTAGCCAGCAGCTTCACTGCCACCAGGATCTTCTCGCCCGGCTTCGCCGGTTCGAACATCACGATCGGCTCCAAGTCATCACCTAGCGCGACTCTCCGGCCATTGAAGTACACGATTTCCGGCATTGGTCCGTTCGCGTTTGCCCGAAACTGAAACCAGATCCGCGATCCGCTGACGTCATAGCCATGTAGCGTCTTCGGCACCTCAATCTCCCGCCGAAACCACACCGCTTCCTTCGGCGCCTTATACCGGGCCTTCACCTCCGGCCAGTTCGCATCGTCCAGCCCTGCCGACTCCCCATGCGGAATATCTCCCGCATGAAACCGCCACTCCGCTGCCGGCAGCGAATCCAGTGACTCCAGCGTTTGCAGCTTCGCCAGCGCTCCCGGAGACAGATTCTTCTGCTCACGAACCGGCGTAAACGACTGGGCCAACACAACCGACGACACAACCAGAGGAGCAAGCAAAAGAAGACGAATTCGCATGCCCGCAAGACTAACAAATCCGCTCACACCCTGCCCCAACCTTCAGGTTCCAGGCAACCCGAAACGTCCATTAAATCCAGAGGGCCCCGGCGTATAACCAAGCTAATGCCTTTGCCCGCGCCGATATCGACTGAAAATCTCATCGACGCGCTTATTCGTGGCCAGCTCACGCTGCTTCCCTCCGCGCTCGCCGCCCGCAATCTCCGCCAGCTCTACGACTCCGCCCAGCGCGTTCGCAGGCTCGCCGCCTGGGAACCCGCGCCGATCCTCTCCTGGTCCCAGTTGCTCGAGAACCTCTGGTCTGAAGCCGTCGTCTCCGGCGTCGAAACCCGCCTCCTGCTCAACCAGGCCCAGGAGCACTCACTCTGGCTCGAAGCCATCGCGACCACGGCTGGCGAATCCACCCTCACCTCGTCCGACTCACTCGCTACCCTCGCCGCTGAAGCCTGGACGCTTGCCCATGCCTGGAACGTCGTCCCGCGCCTCCGCGCGACGGCCACGACGCACGACACCCGCATCTTTGCCGCATGGGCCGAAGCTTTCACGCGCCTCTGCGAACGCAATCAGTACCTCTCGCGCGCCGCCTTGGAGTCCGCCCTCCAGTCTCAGCTCGAAGCCCGCACCCTAACCGCCCCGCCAACCCTCGCCCTCGTTGGATTTCCCGAACTAAACCCCGCACAATCCGCTTTCGTCGATGCCCTACGCAACGCCGGAACCAGCCTCACCGAGCACTCCCTCACCACCGAGCCTTGGCCCGGCAGCACGCGTGTCGTCTTCACCGCGGCCAGCGAGCAGGCCGAGCTCGCCACCATCGGCCGCTGGCTCCGCAGCTTCCTCCAGCAACACCCTCAAGCCCGCATCGCCGTCCTCTTGCCGACAACCGACGACGCGTCAGCCCTCGACTCCACCTTCCGCGAGATCCTCGCTCCCGAACTCCAGTCCATCACCGCCGATCCCTCTTCCGCACCCTGGGAAACCCCTTCGGGAACCCCACTCACCGCCCAACCCTTCATCGCCACGGCGCTCGACCTGGCGCAATGGGCGCAAGCCCCGTTGGAGCTCGGTAAGGTCAGCGCGCTGCTCCTCTCGCCCTACCTCGGCTCATCCTCCGATCGCGACCGCACCGCCCAGTTCGACGCCCAGGTCCTCCGCCGCGCCCGCATGCTCCGCCCAGAACTCGACCTGCCGTCGCTTATTCGTCTGGCCCAAACCTCATCTCTCGCTCCCGTATGGCTGAACCCGCTCCACCAGTTCCTTAGCCGAGCCGCCAGCCTCGACCAGCCCCGCACCTACGCCGACTGGGCCGAGTTCGTCCGCAGCCTCTTCGCCGCCGCCGCATTCCCCGCCGACCCAGACGCCCTCACGTCCCTCGAATACCACGCCACGCAGGCCTGGGACGCGCTCCTCGACCAGCTCTCCACCCTCAACTTCCGTGGCCGCCGCGTCCCCTATGCAGCCTTCCTCCACACTCTGAGCCTCCAGGCGTCGTCAGCCATCTTCGCTCCGCCCTCCACCAACGCTCCCATCCAGGTCCTTTCGTTCTCAGCCGCAACCGGGAGCACCTTCGACGCCGTCGTCCTCGCCCGCGCCACCGACGCCAACTACCCTCCGGGTGAGCGACCCAACCCGCTGCTCAGCTATGCCCTGCAGTCGACACTCCAGATGCCCGGCACCAGCCAGGCGCGCTCCACCGACCGCGCGCACCAAAGCCTCATGAACTTGCTGGCCAGCGCGCCGAACATTCTCGTCACCTATACACCGCATACGCCGGACGCTGCCCAGCGCCTCGCCCCCAGCCTTGCCGCGCTCGATTGGCCCGAGCTGATACTGCCGGCACCCGAACTCCTCAAGCTACCTCTCCAGCAAACTGTCACGCCCGACGATTTGCCGCTGCCTCCACTCCCGTCGGACGAAGTCGAAGGCGGCGCCCGCGTCCTCAAGCTGCAGGCCGCCTGTGGCTTTCTCGCCTTCTCCGAGTTGCGGCTTCACTCCACCGAGCTCGACACCCAACTTCCCGGCTTCGACGCCCTTGAATCCGGCAACTTCCTCCATCGCGCCCTTCACGCCTTTTGGACCGAAGTCCGCACCCAGGCCAAGCTCCGCGCCATGCCCGCCTCTGAACGCGAAGCCCTCATCGCCCGCTGCGTCAACCAGGCTGTCTCCACTAAGCTCCGCGTCGAAACGCCGTGGGATGCCGCCTACCTCGACGTCCAGAAGGAACGCCTCCGAAGCGTATTACGCCAGTGGGCGCAGGCCGAGCTGGAGCGCGGTCCCTTCGAGGTCATCGGCCTTGAGCAGACCGCCGACATCACGGCCGGCCCGCTCACGTTCTCTGTCCGCATTGACCGCATCGACCAGCTTCCCGGCGGTGGTCATCTCTTCGTCGACTACAAGACCGGCTCCTCCGCCAATCCCTCGCAGTGGGACGAGGCCCGACCCGAGGAACCCCAACTCCCTCTTTACTCGCTGCTCTCGCAACCCGGCGAGCTCAAAGGTGTGGCCTTCGCCAAGGTGCGTGCGGGCAAAAGCATGGGCTGGCTCGGCTACCAGGCCGACCCCGGCACGCTGCCCATGAAGCGCCCCCGCACCGTCGATCTCGACCTGGCCATCGAAGCCTGGCGCTCCACGCTGGAAGGCCTTGCCAGCGACTTCGCCAACGGCGTCGCCAACGTCAATCCCAAAGACTTCGCCATCAACTGCACCCGCTGCGCGCAGCGTCTGCTCTGCCGCATCAACCCCGAGGCGTTCCTGGCGAACGAAGATGCCGACTCCGACGAGAACGGAGACTCCGAATGAGCCCCGTCCTCCAGTTCCGCTCCACAACTCCGGCCGTGCCTTCTGACACCCGCGCCCGCGAGCAGGCTCTCGACACACGCACCTCCTGCATCGTCGAAGCCCCAGCCGGCTCCGGCAAAACCGGCCTCCTGATGCAGCGTTACCTCAAGCTGCTCGCCGAAGAAAGTGTCGCCGAGCCCGAAGAAGTCCTCGCCATCACCTTCACCAACAAAGCCACTGCCGAGCTCCGCGAGCGCATTGTCGAACAGCTCCAGCGGGCCGAGGCCGACAGTCCACTTCCCGCAGATGCCTCGCCTTTCGACCACGAAACCCGCGCCCTCGCCGCGGCCGCCATCGCTCGCTCCACAGAGCTCGATTGGCACATCCTCGACCGTCCGCAACGCCTGAATATCCGCACCATCGACTCCATCTGCGCGGAGATCGCCAACGGTCTCCCACTACTCTCCGGCTCGGGTGGTCCGCGGCGCCCCACCACCGACGCCTTTCCGCTCTACCGCCTGGCCGCGCAGCGCACGCTCATGCAGCTCGGCGGACCGGATACCGCGCTCCATCAGGCTCTTCGCACCGTGTTGCTCCATCGTGACGCCAGCCTGCTCGACGTCGAAAACCTGCTCGCGGACATGCTCGCCCAACGCGAGCAATGGGGCGACATCGTCCCCCTCAACCCAACTGAGCTCACGGACGCGAACCTCGACAGCGAAATCCGCCTCAAGCTGGAGCGCGCCCTTGAATCCATCGTCTGTTCCACGCTTTCCCGCGCTGCCGGCCTCATGCCCGCGGGCATGATCCACGAACTGAGCGCCCTCGCCGCGCAGCTCGGGCTCAACCCCGGCTACAACGGCGAAGACTCGCCCATCGCTTTCTGCTCTAACCTGAAATCTCCTCCCGAAGAAGCTGCCGATCACCTCGATCACTGGCAGGCCCTCATCTCGCTGATCCTCACCAAAGAAGGCGATTGGCGCAAGAGCTTCAACGTCAACGTCGTGAAGTTCGCGATGAGTAAGGCCGAAAAAGCATCCCTCCAAACCCTCATCGACACTCACAAAACCGACGCCCTCTGCGCCGCGCTCTGCGACGTTCGCAACCTCCCGCCGGCGAAGTATCCCGACGACCAGTGGAACGTCACCAAATCCCTCTTCCACGTCCTCCGCCGTGCCCTTGCCGAACTCAAAGTCCTCTTCTCCGAGCGCTCTGAGTGCGACTTCACCGAACTCGCCATCGCCGCCCGCAAAGCCCTCGACGCCACCACAGACGACTCCGCCATCGACCTCGCACTCACCGGCGGACGCCTTCGCCACCTGCTCGTCGACGAGATGCAGGACACCTCCGCCGCCCAGTACGAGCTCATCCACCTGCTCACCCGCTCCTGGGATGGGGCTACCCAAACGCTCTTCCTCGTTGGCGACCCCAAACAGTCCATCTATCTCTTTCGCCAGGCCCGTGTCGAACGATTTCTACGCACTATGCGCGACCGCTGCCTCGGCGAAATCCCTCTGGTCCCGCTACGTCTCACGTCCAACTTCCGCTCTCAAGCAGGGCTCGTGGACGACTTCAACCGAACCTTCCAGTTGCTCTTCCCATCCCTTGAAGAAGTAAGTCAAACTCATAACGTCATTGACGTTCCTTTCGTCGCCGCAACCCCCATCCGTCCTAAGACCGAATCTCTCAGCATCCAATGGCACGCCGGCGTACCCGGCGAAGAAGAACTCGACAGTCCCCCAACCGGCGATGCCAAACGCGACCACGAACTCCAGCAGGCACGAGACATCCGTGGCACCGTCGAGCACTGGCTCGCCCAGAAGCTCCCAGAGGGCCGAACAAAGCCGTGGCGGATCGCCATCCTCGCGCGCAACCGCTCGCATCTTGCGCCCATCGTGGCCGAGCTCAAGCGCTCCAACGTCCCCTACCGTGCCGTTGACATCGACCCGCTGGCGGACCGTCCGGAAGTCCTCGACGCCTTCGCTCTCACCCGCGCCATCCTGCACCCGGCCGACCGCGCCGCATGGCTGGCTGTCCTGCACGCTCCGTGGTGCGGCCTCGGCCTCGCGGACATGCTCGCCCTTACCGGCGAAGGCCCGAACTCCGATTCCTGCACCACCGTCGCCTCGCTTGTAGCTACCCGCTACGATCACCTCAGCCTTGAAGGCCAGCAGCTACTCGACCGAGCCTGGCCCATCCTCACCACTGCCGTCGATACTCTTGGCCGCGACCCCATCGCCACGCATATCGAGCGCACCTGGCGCTCCCTCGGCGGCGATGCCACGCTCACCCCGACCGAGCAAACCAATGTCCTCCGCTTCCTCAACGTCCTGCGCGAAGTCCAGGCCGAATCGACCTTCATCGACCTCGCCGTCCTCAAGTCGCGCCTGCAGAAGCTCTATGCCGAGCCCGCATCCGGCGAGATCGCCGTCGAACTCCTCACCATCCATAAAGCCAAGGGCCTGGAGTGGGACGTCGTGCTTGTCCCGGGGCTCGAACGCCGCTCGGGCAATTCCACGGCCGACCTGCTCAACTGGCTCGAGATCGACAACGCCCCTGCCGACGCCTCGCCCGTCATTCTCGCACCCATCTGGAGCAAAGGAAGTGACTCCGACAAGTTGAACCAGTGGCTGAATAAAGCCAAGGAAACCCGCGAAAACGCAGAGCGCAAGCGTCTCTTTTACGTCCTCTGTACCCGCGCCCGCGAGGAACTCCATCTCTTCGCCGCCACTGCCCGCAAGCAGGACGGCAGCTTTGCCGCTCCGGTCCACGGCAGCCTACTAAAAGCCATATGGCCCGCCGCGGCGGCCGCCTTCGACGATCTTCCGATCCCATCTTCCTCGGGCTTTGTGTCGGCGCTCCAGCAATCCCTGCAGGAGGCGGCCGGCATGGACGACGATTACGCCCCGCTGGCCCTTGCCGCATCCGCCGCCCCCTTCCCGCCTCCGCAGATCCATCGGCTGCCGCTCGACTTCAATCCGCTCGCTCGCTTCGAAGAAGCGGCAGCGAACAAGCTCCCCTACCTTCCTGCCGCTGCCCTTAAGCGCTCCTCCACCTTCGACCGCCCGGAAGGCAGCTTTGCTGTCCGTGCTTTCGGTAACGTCGTCCACCGCTACCTGCAGGTCGTCTCTAACCGGCTCCTCACAACCACCATCGACGACCTCCAGATTGAGCTCCCCACCTGGGAAGCTCGCCTACTTGCCAGCCTGCGCGGTGAAGGCCTCACGCCCGCGCTCTGCCAGCGCGAAGCCTCGCGGGCGCTTGCTGCACTCACCCGTGCTCTTGCCGATCCGGTCGGCGCGTGGATCCTCTCACCGCAACCCTCTGCCGCCACCGAGCGCTCGCTGATCTATGCCTCGCCTACAGCTCCGACTCTTCGCGTCGATCGTACCTTCCTCGCAGCCGCCGATCCGCTCCTCTGGGGCAACACCCACCTGTGGATTGTCGACTTCAAAACCACCGAACAAGGCTCGCGTTCTGACGCCGCCTTCGAGGCCTCCGAGCGCGCCAAGTACACCGCACAGCTTGAAAGCTATGCCATTGCGGCACGTACTCTCTCGGGAAACGAAATGCCTATTGTTCTTGCGCTCTATTACCCGCTCCTTCCGCGTCTGATCCACTGGATTTTTGACGGAAACCTACCTCTTTAGCGACTCAATCTCCCCCATAAGCCGCACGCTCTAGAGCACAAATCCGCTATGGCCCGGTGTACCCTTGACTCAGCTACCGGTGATGAATCGAGGAAAGGAAGCCATGCCTCAACCCCGCCGCCTGGTCCTCTGCGTCGACGACGAAACTGTGGGGCTCCAGGTACGAAAAATGATCCTCGAACGCGCCGGCTACAAGGTCTTGACCGCGCATGACGGGCCCAGCGGGCTCGACGCTTTCGTGGAGCACCCTATCGACGCCGTGGTGCTCGATTACGCTATGCCGGGGATGGATGGCGGCCAGGTCGCCGCACACATGCGCGCCAAAAAACCCCAGGTTCCTATTCTCCTGCTGTCTGCTTACATGACACTCCCGCCTGACGTCACCCGCCACGTCGACGTCTACATGACCAAAGGAGAAGGCGCTCCCATGCTGTTACAAAAGCTCAACGGTCTTTTTCCGGGCCAGACCCACTAGCGCCCGTCGCAGCTCACAGAGGCGTACCCGCGTGAATCTTCGCCAACTCAACCGGATTCTGTTGCAGACCCTGCTCGTTCCGGTGGTCGCGCTGTTCTTCGTCGCGGGCGTTCTCGCGCTACAGATTCGCAAAGCCGAACTCACAGTGGCCCATATGCAGGCCGCCGGCGATAATATCTCGACCGCAACCCGCGTCGCGCAGCTCACCGTCAACGAAGATAACGGGATCCGCGGCTTCCAGCTTACCTCCAACGACATCTTCCTACAGCCCTACAAGTACGCCCAGCTTCCGCTACAGAAGGCCCTTGCGCAGCTTCGCGAGGGCATCGCCAAACAAGGCGGCGATCCGCACATCGTCGACGAACTTGTGCTCGCCCACGATACCTGGCGCATCGCCTTCGCCGAGCCCATTATTCAGTCCACTATCAACGGCACCGATACCCGCGATACCGGCCTCAACCTGCGAGCCAAGGCGCAGATGGATCAGGTTATCAACGTCATTGCCCGGATTATCACCTCTGAGCAACGGCAACGCGCTGAAGACGTCCGGACGTGGCGTCGGCAGGTCCGCCAGACCCTCCAGATTCTTGTTGTGCTCGCCATTTTTATCGGCCTCGCCATCGGCATATCTGCGCGCAACCGCCTGCACCGCGTCTCGGATGCCTTCCAGGGGACGCTCGAAGAGGTTCGTCACAACGCCCAGCTCACCTATGAGTCCGAACAGCGCCTTCGCACCATGCTCACCTCCATTGGTGAGGGCATCATCGTCTGCGACATCCAGGGCAAAGTCGAATTGCTCAACACGGTGGCCGAGCAGCTCACGGGATGGCCTCTTGCCGACGCCCTTCACGAGCCGGTCGACAAAATTTTTCATCTGGTCAATGAGTCAACCCGGGAAGACCTTGAAACGCCTGCAGCGAGCTTTCCTCAACTTCCACTTCCCGCAAAGTCGCCTGGGCACGATCCGCTCGCGAACCACCCTATACTCATCCGCCGCGACGGCACCGAGATCCCCATCAACGAAAGCGAAGCCCCCATCACCGACCGCACCGGCAAGCTCGCCGGAGTTGTCATCGTTTTTCGCGACATCACCGAACAGCGCCGGGCGCAGACCACTCTTCTCGCCACGGAAAAGCTGGCTGTCGCCGGACGGCTCGCAGCCACGCTCGCGCACGAAATACATAACCCGCTCGACGCCGTCATCAACCTGCTCTACCTGATGCAGAGCGACCCCACGGCTGCCGAAACAGAGCAGTTCCTCGACCTTGCGAGCAAAGAGCTAGATCGCGTTGCCCAGATCAGCCGTGCGATGCTCGGCATGTATCGCGAGTCCAAGGAGCCCGTCGCAGTCGATGTCGAGGAGATGCTTGGTAGCATTCTTCTGCTGCTCGACCGCCAGATGCGGCACGCGCAGGTTCGTCTTCGCGCGGAGTTCGCTCCCGGCGCCGTGGTGACCGGCTACCCGGCCGAGCTTCGCCAAGTCTTCATCAACCTGCTGGCCAACGCCGCAGACGCTTGCCGAGCCGACGGCCTCATTGAGCTGAAGACCGAAATCTGCGCAGAACGCCGCCGTAACCCGCGTTCGTCGGACATCGAGCCGCGCCCTGCCGGGGTCTCCGTAACCATCACGGACCAGGGCGAAGGCATCGACGCCCAAATCCTGCCCAAGCTTTTTCAACCCTTTTTCACCACCAAGGGCGAGCATGGCACCGGCCTGGGTCTTTGGGTGAGCCAGGGTATCGTGCAAAAGCACAACGGCACGATCACCATCAAAAGCAGCACTGACCCGGAAACCCACGGCACCACCGTAACTGTCTTCCTTCCGCGTGGCGAAGCCGTCCTCGCTTAGTTGAGTATCTTCTGCAAGACGCCGGCTGCAAACTCGCAATCCTCGCGGCTCACATCAAAGTGCGTGACGAGGCGAACATCTTTAGGCCCAATCGCACTGGAAAGAATTCCTTTCGCCTTCAACCCGGCAACTAATCCCGGCGCATCGGCGCAAGAAAACATCACGATATTCGTCTGCACGCCATCGAGGTCGATGAAGCCGCCAGCGCTTGCATCGATAGCCTCGGCTAACAGTCGCGCGTTGGCATGGTCCTCACCGAGCCGCTTCGGCATCTCTTCGAGCGCAATCAAACCGGCTGCAGCGAGCACACCTGCCTGCCGCATTCCACCGCCCAGCGCCTTGCGAAAGACCCGCGCACGCTCGATGTGCTTCTTCGATCCTACAAGCATCGAGCCAACCGGTGCGCCCAATCCCTTCGAGAGGCAAAACATTACGGTGTCGAAGCCGCTCGTGATCTCCGCTACACTCAACCCCAGCGCCGTAGCAGCGTTGAACACCCTTGCTCCATCCAGATGCACCGGCAAGCCAGCCTCTTTCGCACCGGCCCAAATCTCTTCGAGCACCGCAAGTGGCGTTACGGTCCCCCCTGCAATGTTGTGCGAATTCTCCAACCACACCAGCCCGGTTTGCGCACGGTAGTAGATCTTTGGTGCAATCTTCGACGAGATCAGCACCCAGTTCAGAATTCCACGTTCACCGGCGACCGTCCGCGTTGTAGCGCCGGCATACGAAGCCACCATGCCCATCTCCCAATCGAGAATGTGCGACCGCGCTTCGCAGATCAACTCCTGCCCCGACTCAAGGTGCAGCCGCGCCGCGATCAGGTTTCCCATCGAACCCGTCGGCACAAAGATCGCCGCCTCCTTGCCAAAAACCTCTGCGGCCCGTGCCTCCAGACGGTTGATCGTCGGGTCTTCATGATAGACATCGTCGCCAACCTCAGCCGTCGCCATCGCTGTCCGCATCGCCGCAGTAGGCCGCGTCACCGTATCACTACGCAAATCGATCGTCTTCGTCATCTACCGTCCTAACTCATCGTTAAACTTCAACCGCATCCAAAGCCTCTAACACCCGGCCAAACACTTCATTCGAAACCATGCGCCCTCGCAGCGTCAGTTTCCATCGGCCATGGTCGCAGCTCATCAAGCCGCCTTCTACCAATTCCTGCACCGCGGGCTCAACGAGAGCGGCGAATTCGGGCGGCAATGTCTTCACATCAACTCCTTCGTTCAACCGCAGTCCCAGAAAGATTTTCTCTTCAAAAGCCTCACGCTCGCCTACCCGCGTGACCTCGCGCGTGTCTGCACCGTAGTTCTTTAATTCATCGGCGTTCGCAAACCGCACTGCACCTTCGTCCATCAGCAGCATCGAGTGCGCATCCAGTCCAAATCCCATATAGGGCTTGTGCTCCCAGTACTTTCGATTATGTTGCGACTGATGCCCCGCCCTAGCAAAGTTCGAAATCTCATATTGCGCAAAACCCGCGCGCGGCAAAGCGTCGCACGCCATCTCATAGAGTTCCGCGGACATCTCTTCACCCGGCACCTTCGGCGCATGCAACCTCAACCCTCCGCCGAGTACCTCACGTCCCAGTCGCGAGTCCTCATCGACCTCCAACATGTACACGCTCAAATGCGTTAGTCCCACAGACGCAGCGACATCCAGCGAATACGCAAAGCTCTCCCGCGTTTGATACGGCAACCCTGCAATTAAATCGGCCCCGACATCCCGCAACCCCGGCGCGCGCAATCTCGCGATCTCCGCTACGCACTCCCGCTCGGTATGGGTACGACCGACGGCCGCACTCTCGCGGTCGACAAACGATTGCACACCGAGGCTCACGCGATTTACACCCAACCGCATCGCCGCATCCAGCACATTATCGGCAATCTGCCCCGGGGCAGCCTCAAGCGTGATCTCCGCCTCGGGCACCACATCAAATCCTCGCCGCAGCGATGCAAAAATCTCGCCCAACTGCACTGGCGCTAACAAACTCGGCGTCCCACCGCCGAAGTACACCGAATCCACCCGCCGGGGCAGTTTCGCTCCAAGCCCCGTTGCTGTCTCACCCGCAACACCGATCTCCGCGCAAAGCTGCTTCACGTAAGCATCGATCGCCTCCGGCCCGCTCACACCCGAAGCAAAGTTGCAAAAACTGCACTTCGCCCGGCAAAACGGCACCGAAAGATAAATTCCCAGCGCTTCCGAATTTGAATCCCTTGCCACTCTTCAATTCTTTCATGCAAGCTTGAATCCCTCACCACTCTCGCACCCTCTAAAATAAGAACAATGGCCGAGAAAGAAAAAGAGAAACCCGCGCAGGCTGGAAATGCCAAGCGCACCGACGACGATGTAGTGGGCAAAGTCTACGACGGCCCGCTGCTGCGCCGTCTTTTCGGCTACCTCTCGCCCTACAAGCTCGCAACCGCGACCTCAGCCGTCGCTATTTTCCTCAAGTCCATCTCCGATGTCTTCGGCCCGTACCTCGTTAAGGTTGCTGTCGACACCTACTTCACCTCGAACCCCAACCAGAAGCCCTCCTGGCTGTCGCATCATCTCAGCGCGAATCCCACCACCGGCGTCACGCAGATCGGCTTGCTCTACCTCGGTGCGCTCACCCTTAGCTTCGGTCTCGAGTTCGTCCAAACGTACCTGATGCAGTGGACCGGTCAGAAGATCATGTTTGACCTGCGCTCGCAGATCTTCCGCCATATCCAGCGCATGCACGTCGCCTTCTTCGACCGCAATCCAGTCGGCCGTCTCGTCACACGCGTTACCTCGGACGTCGACGCTCTCAACGAGATGTTCACCTCCGGCGTCCTCGCCATCTTTGAGGACGTCTTCGCTCTTACCTTTATCGTTGTCATCATGCTTTCGATGAGCTGGCCGCTTGCGCTGCTTACGCTCTCCGTGATTCCGGCGATCCTTTACGCCACCAAGCGGTTCCGCGACCACGTCCGTGACAGCTATCGCCGCCAGCGCGCCGCAACCGCAAAGATCAACTCCTTCACGCAGGAGTACGTCTCCGGCATGAGCGTCGTGCAGCTCTTCAACCGCGAGCCGCGTGCCTTCAAAGACTTTTCCGCAGTCAACCACGAGAACAAACTCGCCTGGACCGACGCCATCTTCGCCTACGCGCTCTACTACCCCGTAGTCGAACTCCTCAGCTCCATCGCCATTGCGCTTGTCATCTGGTACGGCGGCATCGCCGTGCTGCACACCTCGGCCTTCGCATGGTTCTCGCACCACAAGTACGTCGCTCCGGGCAGCACAGTCACACACTGGAGCCTGCTCGGCAATACCGTTACCGTCGGCATCCTCATTGCCTTCATCCAGTATGCGCAGCGCTTCTTCCGCCCGATTCAGGATCTCAGCGACAAGTACAACATCCTGCAGTCCGCCATGGCCGCGTCCGAGCGGGTCTTCAAGCTGCTCGACACCGAGCCCGAAATCAAGCAGTCCGCTCTGCCGTTCCCCGGCGACAAGTCCGGCCGCATCGAGTTCCGCAACGTCTGGTTCACCTATCAGCAGCTCACCAAAGAGCAGCTTGAATCTATTACCATGCTCCCCCCTGCGCATCTCGACAAGCTCGTCGGGATCGAGTGGATCCTGCGCGGCGTCTCCTTCACCGTCGAGGCGGATGCAACTGCCGCGATCGTCGGCCACACCGGCGCCGGCAAAACCACTATTACCGCGCTTATGATGCGCTTCTACGACGTCCAGCATGGCGCCGTCCTCGTCGATGGCGTCGACGTCCGCAACCAGGATCTCAAAGCCCTCCGTCAGCGCTTTGGCGTCGTCCTGCAGGACCCGTTCCTGTTTTCTGGCACCATCGGCAAAAACATCCGCCTGGGGACAGAGACCATCACGGATGAGGATGTCGCCAACGCCGCCGAAGAAGTGAACGTCGCAGACTTCATCCGAACACTCCCTGCGGGCTTCGATGAACCTGTCCTCGAACGCGGATCCACGCTCTCGACCGGCCAGAAGCAGCTCATCAGCTTCGCCCGCGCACTGGCGCATCGCCCCGGCATCCTCGTCCTCGACGAAGCCACAAGTTCGGTCGACACCGAAACCGAGTTCCGCGTTCGCACCGCTCTTGAACGCATGATCACCGGCCGTACCTCTGTCCTCATCGCGCACCGCCTCAGCACCATCCAGCGTGCCAACACCATCCTCGTTATGCACAAGGGCCACCTCCGCGAACAGGGCACCCACCAGGAGTTGCTCGCCATCCGTGGCCTTTACTACAAGCTGTATCAGCTTCAATACAAAGACCAGGAACTCGGCGAACCCCTCTCCGCTTAGTCGTCCTGTGTACCGATCCAGTCGAATTCCACAGGCAAAAAAATGGGACTGAAACTCTCGGAGCGGCTGTTTCGTCTGTATGCTTGATTCCAAATCAGGACATATTCACGGGCTAGCGCCGTTCTAACCAGAGCCGCCGCCCCAAGCAGCAGCATCCGTATCAGGTTTTGCTTTCGCACACCCGTCGGGAGCGGCGTCGTCTGCCTGCTTCTTGCTATGCCCCTTCACCGATTCGAGGAGCCGCGTTATGAATAATGATTTCAGGAACATGCTTTCACGCAGAAGCTTCATGCGTACCATCGGAGCCGCGTCCGTCGCCGCTGGTTCTCTTCCCGCCTTCGCTGCTTTCGCCCAGGACGCCGCCCCACAGGGCCGTCGCGGAGGTGGCATGGGTAACGGTGGCGACTTCGGCGAACGCGTCGTCGACCCGCTCGCAGTCGTCATCAGCTCCAACGAGAATCCGCTTGGGCCGTCCGCGGACGCCCGCGCTGCCATTGCCAAGGTCGGCGGCGAAGGCGGCCGTTACAATCGCCAGTACCAGGCTGAAACCATCTCGACCTTCACGGAGATGTACGGCCTGCCCAAGCCCACCGGCCGCGGCGAAGGCTATGTCGCGTTGTACCCGGGCTCCGGTGGCGCGCTCGATCTCGCCGTCTACTCTAGTCTCCTCAGCGGCAAGGACCTCGTCGTCGGCGAGCCCAGCTATGAGCAGGGTCCAAGCGCCGGCGCTAAGATGAACGTCAAGGTTCATCGCGTACCCCTGCTTCCCAGCGGCGCCTATGACATCGACGCCATGCTCAAGGCGTCCGACAACATCGCCGCCTTCTACATCGTCAATCCCAACAACCCCACCGGCACCATGACACCCAAGTCGGAGATCGTCCGCCTCGTCAAGAGCAAGCCCGCCGGTTCGGTCGTCATCATCGACGAAGCCTACCACCACTTCTCGCCCGATGAATCCTCCATCGATCTCGTCAAAGACAACGACGTCATTGTCCTCCGCACCTTCTCCAAGATCTACGGCATGGCCGGCCTCCGCGCAGGCTTCATGATTGCCAAGCCTGAACTCCAGGCCAAAGTCCGCATGGTCGGAACCGCGGCCGGCACCGGCACGGGCATGGGTGCGGTTTCCATCTCCACCGCTGCAGCCGCCACCGCCAGCCTCAAGGATCCGAACCTCATCGTTGCCCGCCGCAAGATCAACGCAGACATCCGTGAGAACGTCCTCGAGTGGATGGACAAGAACGGCTACAGCTACATGAAGGGCTCGCAGGCAAACTTCTTCCAGGTCGACGTCAAGCGTCCTGGGCCGGAGTTCTCCAAGCTCATGACCGCCGAGCACATCCACATCGGACGCACCTGGAAAGCCATGCCCAACTACTGCCGCATTACGGTCGGGACGCAGGAGGAGATGGACAAATTCAAGGTGGCCTTCAAGAAGTGCTACGAAATCGCACCGCTTCCAGCTTCTTCCACCGCGCACCTCGACTTCGTGGACCACTACTCGGAGCTCGATTTCGCTCGCAACGTCTAAGCGCAAGCCGCACACGAAATAAAACCCCGGCCAACCTGCCGGGGCTTTATTTTGTCCCATGACATTTGTCACTGGATTGCGTCTTCGCCGTCCGATACACTCTGCTCATCCATAAGCTTCTCGGGATACGCATCGCTGCGGAGGTACTCTCATGAGCACAACCCCCTTTCCTGCTGACTCGCTTGCCAACATCGAATCCGTCGATCAGACGCCGATCCCTGTAACCGCGTCAGAAGAGCTCGCCGGACCGCCAGAAGTCACCACGGCCCCCGTCACACAGGCGGAGCGTGTCAACTCGGTCGACGTCCTCCGCGGCATATCGCTCATGGGCATCCTCGTGATGAATATCACCGACTTTGCTTTCGGGTACCACAACTACATGTTTCCGCTCTCCACCGTAAAGCCGGTCTTCAGCGGCCCGCACATGCATGTGAATACGACCATCTGGGTGCTGCGCTGGGTGCTCGCGGAAGGCAAGATGCGTGGTCTGTTCTCCCTTCTCTTCGGCGCGGGTGTCATCCTGCTCACCAGCCGTGCCGAGTCGCGCGGCGCCGGCGTTCGCACCGCCGACATCTTCACTCGCCGCAACATGTGGCTGCTGCTCTTCGGTATGATCCACTGCTTCTTCATCTGGAACGGCGACATCCTCTACCTCTACGCGAGCGCCGCGCTCATCTTCCTTTTCCCGTTCCGCCATCTCCAGGTCAAAACCTTGCTCTGGAGCGCAGGCATCGTTCTCTTCATCAACATGCTCGCGGTGGATATTGGCCAGACCATGGGCGTGGTCTTCACCTACAGGCACGCTGCTCCCGCGCACGCCGCACAGCTCGCTCACAAGCCGCTCACCGACGATCAGAAGAAAACTCTGGAGTCGGAGAACAAGTCAGAGAACGAGTGGCGTTACCCCGCAAAGAAGGAACAGGAAGACATCAACAACCACCGCGGCTATGCCAAGGCCTTCATCACTGATGCGCCGCACTCCTTCAAGGGCGAAGTGTTCGGCGGCTTCCCGCTCTTCGGTGGCGACTGGCTGGGCATGATGCTGCTCGGCATGGCGCTCTTCAAGAACGGCTTTCTTTCGCTCAAGCGTTCCACAAAGCTCTACGCCATTACCGCTGCCATCTGCCTTACCATCTCCTGGGCGGTCACGCTCGCCGGTTGTTATATCGCCTGGAAGAGCCATTTCGATCACGTCAAGACCATGCTTGCGCTGCAGGTTCCGTATGACATCGGCCGTATCTCCGGTGCCCTGGGCAACGCCGCGATCATTCTTCTGATGGTCCGCTTCGGCGTCTTCAAGTGGCTGCTGGCTCGCTGCGGCAATGTCGGCCAGATGGCCCTTTCCAACTATCTACTTACCAGCATCACTATGCAGTTCCTCTATGTCTGGTCGCCGCTTCACTGGTACGGTTCCATCGACTACTACAAGATCTACTACGCTGCCGCCGGCATGTGGATCTTCAACCTTGCCTTCTCCACCATCTGGCTGCGTTTTTTCCGCTTCGGTCCCTTCGAATGGTGCTGGCGTTCGGTCACCTACTGGAAGCGCCAGCCCATGCTGCTCAGCACACCCACAGAAAGGCCCAGCCCCACCGCTGCGCCCATCGAAGCAGCAGCCTGATCCTCGGTCCCCTTCGCATGTCACACTTGCGAAGGGGACGCTTCAACCTGCCTTCTTCTCCGCCGTATCGCACAGCTTCGCCACCCGTTTCTCGCGCGCTTCTGGCGACTGGTAATAAAACACCGCCAGCAACTCCGTCCGGCGCTGGTAAGGCGTCAGCTTCGCCCACCCCGCCTTCGCCTTCGGACGCCTTCGGAAAGCCGCCGCCACGACAGGCGGCAGCTCTTTCTCACCCTCCATTGCTCCCAGCAAACGCTCCGCCGCTTGCTCGCACCGCTTCAACCGCGCCGCATCGCTTTTCACCCCACCAATCCACTTCACCAGTTCCCGTCGCATCGACTCGCTAAGACTGTCGTAAAACTCCCGCAATCCGTCTTCCTCATCGAGTAGCGCCGCCAACTCATCCGGAAGCTCCGCCGGCCGCGGTTCCATGTCTGGCTCAAGCGTAAACTCCGCCATCTGCCCTAGTCGCACACCGCCGCTTTGCTGCATCGTCCGGTTCACTAAGAAAAAGTAACCGTCAGCCTCGGCGTACGCGAACAGCGATGTGCGGAACGGGAAACCATTCACCGTCCCACGAACTCGCAGGCGCAACATTTCCTTCCAGACCTCCGAAGGCACAAACGGCACCCGAACCACCGTCCATCCTAGATACCCGTGCAGCTTCTCCAGCACCGCTTTGAATTTCCTGACCGCCATGCCAGAAATCGTACACAAACCCCACACCCTCCTCCGCAGTAAACTTGAACCCATCGCCACGAAGCCCAACCCGCGCGTCTTCCTCTCCGCCGGCGAAGCCTCCGGCGACACCTACGGCGCCGCCCTCATCGCCGCCCTGCGCGCCCATCTGCCGCAGGCCACCTTCACCGGCCTTGGCGGCACGCACATGGAGCAAGCCGGGCAAATTCGCATCGTTCGCGCGGAAGACGTTGCCGTCATGGGTGTCACCGAAATCCTTCGTCACATCCCCCACATTTACGCCAGCTACCGCAAGCTCGTCGCCTCGATAAGAAAACAACGCCCTGACGTCGCCATCCTCATCGACTTCCCCGACGTCAACTTCCGCCTCGCCAAACACCTCGCCCAGGCCGGGGTCCCCGTTGTCTGGTTCGTCAGCCCGCAGCTCTGGGCCTGGAAGCGTAGCCGCCTCCGCTGGGTTCAACAACGTGTAGACAAGATGCTCGTCATCTTCCCCTTTGAAGAGTCCTTCTATCGCGAGCGCGGCGTTAACGCGGAGTTCGTCGGGCATCCTCTTGCAGAGCTCTCACTTCCCACCATCTCCCGCGAAGACTACGCCGCCGCCCACAATCTCGATCCCGCCAAGACCTGGATCGCCTTGCTTCCCGGCAGCCGTTGGAAAGAAATCCGTGCCAACCTCCCCGCGATGCACGAGCTGGCCATGTCCGACCTCATCCACACCTCGGCCTCCTACACTATGGCCGACGGCCCCGACATCGCCGTCCCCGCAAATCCCGCAGCACTCACCCACTACGAGTTTCTGCTCCCGGTCGCCTCCACTATCGGGCCCGACGATCTCCGCGCCTACATCCACACCCTCAACCGCGATCACCTCAAGTACTTCGGCCCGGAAGCCTCTACCCTCCGCCTCACCCTTGTCCCGGACGCTCGCGAAGCCCTGCATCATGCCCGAGCCTCGGTTGTCGCCTCTGGCACTGCTACCGTGCAGGCCGCCGTCATCGGCAACCCCTTCGTTGTCGTCTACCGCGTCTCCCCACTCACGTTCGCCCTCGCCAAAAAGCTGGTGGAATATCCCGAAGAGTGGAAGATCCGCCGTGACCTTGAGGGCAACCTCCCCATCGCTATGGTCAACCTCATCGCTCAGCAGCGCCTCGTTCCGGAGCTTCTGCAGCAGAACTTCACCGCTGCCAACGTCGCTACTGCGCTTGCCCCGCTCCTGGCGGAAGGTCCGGCTCGCGACCGCCAGGTCCTCGGCCTAGCCCGCGTACGTGAAAGCCTCCTGGCCAGCTCTATCCCCGGTACCACCGCCATCACCCGCGTTGCGGATCAAGTTCTGCAACTCCTGGCAACGCTGCAAACCTGAGCCCTTTTCACGATTCACTGCTCACGGTTCACTCACCCACCCGTCAAGTAGCCTGATCCCCTCAACATGGCGTCTAATAGGGCAAGCATGGGTCTGCCCCGAATGCACCCCAAGGATTCCAGCATGACCAATCGCCTCCGCATCTTCGGCACGTTCCTTGCCTTCTCGGCGACAACGCTTGCGCTCCACGCCGCGCCTCCCGGCCGACCCCAGATCAACATCACCGACTACGTGATCCACGCGGATCTCGACCCCGCGACCGGCAAGCTCTCTGCCACCGCCGCTGTTACCTTCACGGCACTCGACGACCTCAACGTCGTCACCTTCGGCCTCAACAACGGCTTGCAGGTCACCAGCATCGTAGACTCCACCGGGCTCCCCGCCGCCGCACCCACCCCCGCGTCCAGCGGCCCGAAGCTCCGCACCAGCAAACCATCGGCCGCACCACCACCCGCACCCGCAACAACCTCGCTCAACTCCGAGCGCAACGTCACCGACTCTACCATCCGCGTCACCCCCGCAACCCTCCTCACCAGGGGTGCGACCTACACCTACACCTTCACCTACGCCGGCGCACCCACGCTTGAAACCAGCCCTGTAGACGGGATCAAGCTCGTCCAGATTGCCGACCCCATCTCGATCCTCCTCTACGCCGGCCGCTGGTTCCCCATGACCGGCCTCTTTACCGACCGCTTCACCGCCGAAATGCACATCACGGTGCCCAAAGACGAACGCGTCGTCGGCTCCGGGGCCCTCGGCAAAGAGCGCACCGTCGCCGGAGCAGACGGCAAACCCCGCTCCCAATTCGACTTCAACTGGGATAAGCCTGGTTTCCCGGGCACCCTCGTTGCCGGCCAGTTCCTCGCGCCCATCACAATCCCTGGCGTCTCCAATATTCGCGCCTTCGTCACCGAAAAGAACAAGGAAAAAGGCCACGACTTTGCCTCCACGGTCACCCGCGAGTTCGAGTTCATGACCAGCATCTTCGGTCCGGCCGAGTCCGGCATTCTCGACATCGTCGAGCTGCCCACCGATTCTGTATCTGCCGCCTGGGGTCCCGAGCTCATCGCCATCCGCCCTGATCGCGCCACCACCCGCCTCTTCGCCAACACCGTCGCGCATCAGTGGTGGGGTTCTCTGGTTTCACCCGCCACCCTCAACGACGCCTGGATCACCAATGGCATGTCTCGCTACGGCGAGCTGCTCTACCTCGAAGACACCGCTGGCAAAACCGCCCTCCAGTCCGCCATCACCGACGTAGAAGCCGGTGCACTCGCCTACGACACCGACCCTCTCACCACCCTCGGCCGCCTCGATCCCTTCTCGCCCCAGTTCCAGTCTGAAACCCTCGAAAAAGGCGCCATGGTCTTCCACATGCTCCGTTGGGAAATGGGCGACGACGTCTTCCAGGCCTTCCTCAAAAAGCTGGTCGTCGACTATAAGGACAAATCTATCCGCACGGCGAATGTCCAGACAGTAGCTGAAGAAACCTCCAAACTCGAACTCACCCCATTCTTCTCCCAATGGCTCGACGGTACCGGTGCGCCCGAGTTCGGCGACAACTTCACCGTCTTCCGCCTCGGCAACGGCAAGGGTTTCCGCACTGTCGGCGCCGTCACCCAGGACCTCGACCTCTTCAAGATGCCCGTCCAACTCCGCGTCGAAACCGAGGGTAAAACCCAGGACCGCCGCGTCGATCTCTCCGGCACCGAATCCGCCTACACCATCGAAACCTTCGGCCGCCCCCGCCACATCATCCTCGACCCCGACAACTGGCTCCTCAAGTCAACCCCCGACCTCGCTGTTCGTGTAGCCGTCCTCCGCGGGCAACAGGCCGTCGCCCAGGGCGACCTTATAGCCGCCATCGCCGAGTACCAGAAGGCGCTGGACTCCAACCGCGGCAGCGCACTCGCCAACTACCGCCTCGCCGAAATCTTCATGATGCAGCACAACTACCAGTCCGCCGCCAACAGCTTTCGCGACGCTCTCCGCGGCGACGGCGATCCCAAGTGGGTCGAAGTCTGGAGCCACATCAACCTCGGAAAAATCTTCGACATCACCGGTCAACGCGAACGAGCCGTCAACGAGTATCGCCTCGCCGTCCAGACCAACGACAACACCCAGGGCGCCATCAACGAAGCCCGCTCCCTCATGCAAAAGCCTTACAAGCGCGAATCCGCCGAAGGCGAATAACCCTCATACGGAGATTCCGAATCGACGGATAGCTAGCGGGGGCCCAGTAAGGCGTTTTTCACCAGCATAGGCTCAAGCTCATCCTCGATCACCACCACCGAAAGACCAAGCGTCGCCAGAAACTCCGTCACCGCCGCCTCAACCGCACCCACCAGAAACCGGCTCCGCACCACATCCAGCGTCCCGCCGAGCAGGTCAGCCCCCGCCGCCCGCAGGCCGACACATCGATCCGCACGGTACGTACACGAGGCAAGGTCCGTAACGCTCAACGCCAGCGTAGGTGTACAAAGCACGGTCCGGGGCGGCGCCATCCTGTCAAGCAGGCTGAATATCTCCAGCTTCGACTCCAACTCATCCGGCACAAAGTCGATCGCCAGATCCGCCTCGCGAACGGCATCTTCCACCGTCAGTGCATACCGCAATGAACCCTTCGCCCCAGCCACAAACTCAGCATACTCATCCTGCGCCCGCCGCAGGTTCGAAGGCATCACGTCTTCGAGCACCACCGCGAACCCAGCAGCCGCACACCGAAACGCAAAAGCGCGCCCCGCCGGCCCGGCCCCAATTACGGCAACCGACCCAATCCGGAACGCGCTCTGCTCTTCTGCAGTCAAAATTTACTTTGCCGAAAGTGCAGTAACCACCGACTCGTAACTCGGATCGGCGCTCTTCACATGCTCCGCCACACGAGCCCGCTCTTCGGGCGTCAGAGACGGCAGGGTCGAAAGAATCCGCCGCAGCGTCACAGAAATATCATCTACATAGTTCATCGTACGAATTGCTTCTCCAGAAAGTGGCACGTCGTTCTCCTAAGTTGATTCCAGTGTATCCGTTCATGTAGTGGATGCTCTCACTGCTTATGTCTTCGAACCCTCATCCACCCGCAAGTGCGCCTCATCGGTCGGGCCGCCGGCTTCCAGACCTTCAACCGGCTTCTGATAGCCATCGCGATCGGTCATCTCCATGATGGCTGCCAGCTTCCGGGCAAAGTCAGGGTGCAGGGCATCCCGACGATACCGCCAAGTCCAGTTCCCCTGTGCTAGCGAAGGCGTATTCATCCGCGCCTCGCTGCCAAGGTGAAGCACATCCTGCATTGGCACAATGCAGGTCACGGCAACTGATGCAGCCGCGCACGTTGATCATCGCCCACACGATATCGCCATCATGCTCGATGGGTCGCAGATAGGTCTGCACGTTGTCCCGCTCCGCTTCGTTGGTATTGTCTCTCCACCAGCCGAGCGTCGTATTGTTGTCATGCGTCCCGGTATAAACCACGGTATTGGGCACATAACGGTGAGGCAGGTACAAATGCCCACCCCGATCCCCAAATCCAAACTGCAAGATCCGCATTCCCGGAAGCCCAAAGGACTCCCGCAACTCGTCCACTTCGGGCGTAATCAATCCAAGGTCTTCCGCGATAAACGGCAACTCACCGAAGACTTCCTTGAGCCGCCGGAACAGCGGTATTCCAGGCGCCTTTACCCACTGACCATTCATCGCCGTAGGCTCATCGGCTCCAACCGACCAGTACGCCTCAAACCCTCGGAAGTGATCCAGCCGCACCTGGTCGTAAAGCGCCAGCGCCCGACGGATACGAGCCACCCACCAGTCAAACCCATGCTCTTCCAGGAGCTTCCACTTATAAAGCGGATTCCCCCACAGCTGCCCGGTTTGGAAAAATAATCCGGCGGAACGCCCGAAATCCGAATCGGCTTCCGCTGCTCATCCAGCTCGAAAATCTCAGGATGCGTCCAGACATCGGCGCTGTCGTAGCTTACAAAAATCGCGACATCGCCCAGAATCGAAATCTTCCGTTCGGCACAATAGGTTCTCAACGCCATCCACTGCTGGTTGAAGAAGTACTGCACCACCTGTTCGATCGCCAGCTCGCGTCCGTTGTCGTTCAGCAGCGCGGTCATCGCGTCCGTCTCGCGCAATGCGTACTCCGCGGGCCACTCGTTCCAACTCGTATAGCTGAAACGTTTGCGAAGCACATTGAACATCGCGTAATCGGTCAGCCATGAGATGTTGTCCTGCGCAAACTTCTGAAAACTTGCGCGGTCTTCATCTCCTGCATGGTCCAGAAAGTTTGCCGCCGCTTCTTCCACCAGCGGGTGCTTCTGCGAGAACACGATGCCGAAATCGCAAGGGCCGTCATGTCCCGGAAGATTCTGGATTCTTTCCGACGTCAGCCAACCGGCATCGACAAGCTTCTCCAGGCTGATCAGCAGCGGATTGCCCGCAAACGCCGAGAGCGCAGAGTACGGCGAGCTACCATACCCCGTCGGGCTAAGCGGCAACACCTGCCAAAGTCGCTGCTTGGCTTCCACCAGAAAGTCTACGAACTCGTATGCCGCCGGTCCAAAGTCACCCACCCCACCATACGAAGGCAGAGACGTCACATGCAACAGCACTCCACAAATACGCTCCGACGTCACCGAACCTCCCGAAACTCACCCGTCCGAGAGATAGGACGCCACGCGCGGGGTTCGGAGATGCGTCCACAAACTCCGAGCCCTGCCCCTGGGTTCCATGTTTACTTGCCGAACGGCGAAGCCGGCTGCTTCGCACTGTAAGCAATCGCGCCAGCCTTCTCATAGCGATTCAGCAGCGTCTCAGCGAACACTGAGAACACTTGCTCGCGTTGTGCATTCAGCAGCTTGTCCTTGCTGCTCTGCATGTTCTTGGCGATGTCATCCGCACTGGGCTCTTCCTTGTCGACGAGCTGAAGCACACCGCCATTCGGGCCTTCCTCGATCGCGCCGGAGATGCCGCCCTTCGGCAGCGAGAACGCCACCGAGGCCGAACCGCTCATGGCACCCAAATCCGGCACCTGTCCGTCACGGCCAACCAGATCGCTCGTCTTCACGGGGATGTTCATCTCAGCTGCAGCCTTTTTGAGATCGTTCAGCGCCTTCGCACGACCGGACAGCTTGATGAGCTGTGCGTTCAGTAGTTCAGGAGCCTTCTGCTCACGGTAATCATCCGCAATGTGCGACTTGTAATCGGTGAAGTCCGGCGCGTGCGCGGGCTTGACGTCCAGCACCTGGAAAATCGCATACCCTTCGCCTGTAGAAGCCGTGGCCGGAGCCGCACCCTTCGCCATCGTGAACGCCTGCGCGAGTACGTTTGAGCTGTCCGCTAGAACGCCGATTACGCCGGTCTTAGGAATGTAGTCCGTCGTCACGATGTGCAGCTTGTTCTCGTCGGCGGCCTTCTGCATGCCGTCTTTCTTCGCTTCGGCAGCTAGCTTGTTGGCATAGTCCTGCTCGGCGGCGCCAAGCTTATCCTGCTGTAGAGCCGCAACGATGGTGTCCTTTACTTCAGCCAAGGGCTTCGCGTGCGCCTGATCCTTCGCTTCAGTCTGGATGATGTGGTAGCCGAATGACGAACGAACGAGGTCAGAGGTTTGGCCTGGGTTCAGCGCCATCGCGGCCTTCGCGTAAGCCGGGTCAAGGCCGCTGGTCGCGATCATCGGCAATTCACCGCCTGAGTCCTTGCTGCCTGGGTCTTCGGAGTTCTTCTTTGCCAGGTCGGCAAAGTTCCCGCCAGCCTTGATCTGGTTCAAAATACCCTGCGCCTTGGCCTTCGCAAGTTGCGTTCCGTCTTCGCATCCGCGCCCTTCGGCACAGTGATCAGGATGTGACGTGTCTTTACCTGCTCGGGCACCTTGTACTGGTCCTGGTGGGCAGTGTAGTAGGCCTGAACGGCAGCATCGCTCACCGGCGCCTTCGCTCCAGGAACGTCAGAAGCATTGAACGCGAAGAGCTCGATCTTGCGGGTTTCCGGAACCGCCGTTGCATAACGCGACGCATTCTGTTTGAAGAAAGCCTGAAGATCAGCATCCGACGGGTTGATGGTCTTCTTGATGTCGGCAGCGGAGATCACCGCGTAATCAAATTTCACTTTCGTTCCCTGCTGCATATAATCTGCGCGAACAGCAGCATCCGAAACCGTGACCCCGCCGGTCACCAGCGACTGCAACCGTTGCAGTTCGAGGTCCATCTTTACTTCAGCTTCAAAGTCAGGCACGGAGACCTGGAAGTACTGCGACACGAAGTTCATGTACGCATCCTGGCCGATGAACTTGCCGTCCGGAAAGAGATATTGGGACAGAGTGCCGTGTTGCAGAAACGTCCGCAAATCATCGTCGCTCACCGCGAGTCCGAGCCGGTCAGCTTCATGCTGCTCCACCTTCTGCACAACTAGCTGCTGCGCAATCCGCGGCTCCAGGAACGGCTTCGCATACTCCGGATAGTGCTGCTGCTGGATCTGCTGCTCGGTGATGCGGTCCACATCGACGGTCTTGACTTCCGCCGCGTCGCCGGAAAACTTACCCAAGAAACCGGGCGTGCGGATCTTCGCGTAGACCGCAGAGTTGTTGACCGTATCGCCATTGTCGAAAATGCCGGGAACCAAGGTGATGACCATCGTGATGATGGCAGCGCCAATAACGAGCGCAAAGATGGCTTTGGTGAGCCGGTTGTCTTGCTGCAGAATGCGGATCATGCTTGGCTAACGACCTTCACTTCGGCGAGGTCGCATCTGGACGCTCGCGTGCCCGGGATTTTTGCGCACGGCTCATGTTGTATCTCTCCGGACACACCACGCCTGCTTGCAGGGGCTCACCCAAAAGTATAAATCAGCCGCGCTCATGCCAGAAGTAGCAAAACCTGCTTCGGGAACACTTTCGAGCACAAACAAAAGGCCGCCGGAAGCTCTCTCGGCGGCCTTTTTTCTATCTTCGAACCAATTACATACCTGGGCCATAGTAATAGCCGTAATAAGGGCTATAGTAGCGACGACGGTATGCCGGCCGAGGCGGAGGTGGAGGGCCCGCTGCATACGAAAGCCGTGCCATCTCTTGCTGCGATACCGTGGTCAATCCCAAAGGCTGCGCCAGGGTGAAAGGCAGCATTGATTCAGGCGGCAGTATCACACGGCCATTCGGCGACGCCGCTGAGCTGGCGACGCCTGCTCCCGCTCCAACGCCTGCTCCAATAGCGGCACCTTCGCCGCCGCCGGCTGCAGCTCCGACCAGCGCGCCCAGGACGCCGAGGCCAACCGCCCTGTTGACAGTCGATGTCGTTTTATCTCGACCATTCGCATCCCAAACCACTGAAGCCAGCGGATATACTTGACCACCTAGCGTCAGGCTGTTGAGCTGAAGGGAAAGCTCGCCGCGGCCCTTCAAAACACCCGCTTTCTTGGCATCAACGACCGTGCCCGAAACCGTAGCACCACGCGGAATCGCAACGGCACCACCCGTAACGACGTCGTACATCACGATCCCTGTAAACTGCGTCCCTACCTGCACTTCATTCGAGTCGAAGCCACGGTTGATACGTATCTGCAGTGGTGTTCCGCTAGGCACCGTCACTGGCAAACCTGCTCTCTGGCCGGCATAGGGTCCAGCATTGGGACCAGGAGCATAGCCGTTATACATTGGCTGGTGCGGAGGGGGAGAGCCCTGTGGACCACCCTGTCCGTAAGCCGGAGGCGCGTTGGGATCCTGCTGAGGCTGGCCGTTGTATTGCGGCTGTGGCTGGCCGTTATAGCCCGGCGGAGGCGGAGCCTGATCATTGTTCGCCTGCTGTTGCGGAGGCTGCTGCTGGTCCGGGGCGGCTGGTGCATATGTCCCGTCTGACTGCAACACCATGCCCGGCCCCGCCACGCCCGTCGGCGCCTGGTTACCGTTGACGGCCGCTGGATCGTTCGGATCACCCTGCGGCGGTTGATTTTGAGCGTTCTGATCAGCATCGGATGCCGGAGCGTCTCCAAGCGCCAGCTCATCGACCACCTTCTTTACGCCCTGCGCGCGAGCCGCAAGATTTTCAGCCTTGGTCCGCATCGCCTCATCATGCACGTTTCCTGAAAGGGTTACGACGCCATACACGGCCGTGGTTTGGATATTCTGCGTAGAGAGTTCAGGCGCACTGGCCAGTTGCCGCAGCACATTAGCTTCCACCTGCGCGTCAGGCATGGCCGAGGAAGAAGTATTGGGGGCCTGGGCAGTAGCCGTCGCGACAGCAAACCCGACCGCCAGCACGTATCCCCCAAGTCCCATCGTGCGCAACCGATACATTTGAAGAATCTTCATATCCGTTCTCTCCTCCTGGCAACATGCCAAGCCAATCGACCACTTATGCCTCAAAAATCGGCATAAGGCCCACCAGCAACCGCTCCTAAAATTGGATGCGTCTGGTCACTTCTATTGACGCAGTTTTACTCGAAAAGTTCCGCAGGTTGCGCTTATCCCTTGATTCTGCCTTGCCTTATAGCTTTATGCTGCGACATTGACCCTGGCCTGCAACGCGACGTATACTCAAAGAGCGGGGTGGAGCAGCCCGGTAGCTCGTTGGGCTCATAACCCAAAGGTCGTAGGTTCAAATCCTACCCCCGCAACCAATCAAATCAATGGTTTAGAGAGAATCAGAAAATCAGATTCACTCCCATTTACTCCCAATAAGAAAATTGACGTTTCAGGCACTCGCCCGCAAGGGCTTGAGAACCATTGTGACAACTTTCCCATTGGCTTCTCTCTTCGACTCCGGCATCGCCTGTCCATACACATTCATCGTGGTCTGGATGGAGGCGTGGCGCATGAGTTCCTGTTGCACCTTCATCGGCGCACCAGTCTCATCAAGCCATGACCGGTACGTGTGACGGAAGGTGTGCCAGCCGATCGGCCCCAATCCCAACTTGATGCCCGCAGGCTTGAGATACCGCTTTTGGATCTCAGTTGAGTAGTAGGGCTTGCTCGACAACGGATTCGGGAACATCCATCCCTCTTCCGTCTGCGGGCACTGTTCGCTCCACGCGAGCAGGACCTCCAGCAAGGATTCATGTATTGGCACATGATCGTGGGAATACTCGGTCTTCACGTCATCCACCCTTCCGTTCACGATGCTTCGTTGAACGAGGAGCTGACGACGCTCTGTGTCGAGGTCGCCCCACTGCAAGCCCGTGATCTCGCTTACGCGAAGTCCCAGGCATTGCGCCACCACGACCATCGTCCGAAACGGTTCTGGCAGACCTGCCAGTACCGCATCGAAAGTGTCGTTGGTGAGAATCATTGGCCGCTTGCGCCGCTTCGTCGAATCTTTGACACGCACCATCTCGATTGGGTTGCGTCGTTCGTTGAACAGTTCCCACCGGGCTGCACACTCGAAGATGACATGCATTACGCTTCGGATATGCGACTTCGTTTTGGGAGACTTGTCCATCTCTTTGAACCAACCTTCAACTGCCATCGGCCTGACTGCCCCGATGAGGTAATCGCCCCAGCGTGGCTTGATGTGCAGGTTGATGTTCGACAGATACGACTTCCGAGTTGAATAGCGTTCCGGCAACTCTTCGGCGATGTATCGGTCACAGAGACCGCCAAACGTCACGGTTCCCAGATGGTGCATGGGCTTTTCAGCGTTGAGTTTTAGGAGAATCGCTTCGACGGCTTTTCGTGCCTGAGCTTCGGTCTTGTACTGATCGGTGGTTCCGATGAAGAGAGCTTTACGTGCTCTCCCTCCAGTGGCCGCCTCCTCGTAATACCGAAACTCCCAAACGTCTGCGCTCTTCGCCCGCTTCTTGAGGGTTAAACTTCCGAATTGGTAATATGCTCGTGATTTCAAGGTTTCCTCCCTGACTCACGGCACTAATGGCGTAGCTCAAGGGTAGTCGATTGGGTTGTGGAATCGCCAGTAAAAACAGGCATTTCAGCGTGGCGGACGGCGTTCAGCCAGCCTGCTTGTGGTCGATCCATGCGTCGATTGCAGACGCCCTGAAACGCCAGAGTTTGCCTACTTGAACGCCTGCGATTTGCCCGCGAAGAACCATGCGCTGGAGAGTGCGCGGGTGGACTCCGAGGACCGCAGCGGCGGCGTGACTGTCTAGTAGGGGTTCCACGCCTGCGCGACCGAGAATCGGCAGCAGGCGCTCAGATGCGGGCGGTTTTTTTCTCGTTGAACATCGAGACCTCCAAGTCCGTGACTTGAAGGTGACGCTTTCCGAACGCGAAGTCCAATGAGTTTCCTGGTTTTGCTTATGCGGACAGCGCATAAGCAGTGCGTTTGATCCTGACGAATTTTCGGGAGCGCTTCATTCAACCCTCGAAATGGGACAGGAACCAAGATTGACAACGGGCTTGAGGGCTGTGGAAAATAAGGAACGGGCGGTGGAGAACGTCGCCATTCTGCTGCCGGTGAATCAATCCCTTTTCGTAGAGAGTGGGGGCGGGCCATGCAGAACAGAATCAAAATGCGGCACTTAGAAGCAGTCATCGCCCTGGCTGAAGAGATGCACTTCGGTCGAGCGGCAAAGCGGGTGGGTATGAGTCAATCGGGTCTGTCCCGGTGCATCCAGAGTGCGGGAGCGTGAAGCCAAAGCCGTCCTGTTCGACCGCAAACCGTTCAAAGATGGAGCTCACCGACGCCGGCAGATCCTACGTCGAGCACGCCCGCATTTCGGTAGCCTTCGGGGAGCGGGCGATGCGTTCCGCGAAAGAGACGCGGGAGGGTGCCGACACGGTCCTCCAGATCGGAAAGTCTCCTGATCTCGATCCCGTTCTTGTAGAAGTTCTGTACTCCATCCGCCTGCCTCTGTTCCCCACACTCGATATCGGTGTACATAGCGAATCGTCGTCGGATTTGGCCCACGATTTAATGAGCGCAAACCTCGATGTTGCACTCATCACTCAGCCTGAACAGAATGCGAAGCTGACGATGACCAAACTGGCCGAAACCCCAACCCACATTGTCCTTCCTCGCGAACACATGCTGGCATCGAAGAATGCAGTGAAGTTGACCGACCTTCGTGATGAGCGTTGGATCATCTATCAGAAGCGCGTCCATCCACTGCTGCACGAGCGGATTATGAGGCGAATGCACGAGGAAAGCATCCATCCCAAACGCATTGACAGCATCCTCTACCCAGATGAGGCAGAGCACCTGTTGCTGGCGAATCGCGGGGTCGCATTCCTGACCAAAGCGAACGCCATGAAGTTGAACAGTGATCGGCTTATCGCCAAGCCGCTGGAGGAAGCAGCTCTGTGCGTGGATGAGTGGATCGCGGCGCGTGCGGACGATTCATCTCGGCTGGTCAGCGAGTTTGTTCGCGCGTTCGTTACGCGCTCGACGCTCGTCCTGCAACCGTCGCAGATGGTCCTCCCGATTGGTAAGGACGCTTCGCCGACTGCACAGTGCTCGCCCGCTTAAATAACCCTACTGCTCGTCTGGGGCGAAGAAGCTCATCGGCTTCCGATAGATTTTGCATATAGCCCAAAGTTCGGCAACGTCGATGGCGCGCTCGCCGGACTCACACTTGTTCATGTAGGAATGAGCCATGCCCAGTTGCAGCGAAACCTCGCGCTGGGTGAGTCCTGCCTCTTGTCGAGCAGAAATTAATTTCGACAATACTCCCGCGTAGTAATCTCTCATCGCGGGACTCCGCCCCTTCCGAGATTTCCGAGCCTCCGGTTTTGGTTTACCTGCCACACCTGAAGTGTGGTGAACGTTTGACCCGATCCCCTAATAAGGGACATTATGGTTCGATCAGGCACAGGTGCGAAGACAATGACGGAAGCAAAACTTGAATTTCCCGAGGTGGTCGGCAAGCTCGTTGCCGAATTGTTTGTCGTCGAGGACCCTGAGTTTGGGAAAGAAGTCCTAGTACGATTCGCGGATGGAACCCAGCTCTCGATTGCGGTCGGCGTCAGACAGGTGGTTGATGCTCGCTTCTGCAACGAGGAAACGCCCGATCTCCCTATTTCACATAGGCAGTTGGTTTAGTCCAGTTCAACGCTTCTTCGGTCACATCAATCTCTCTATGGGGTGCCGAAGTCTTGAACCGTCAGACTGCCGTGTTTTTCATCATGTCCAGCCATACGACGCGCCCTACTATCAAGGACGTGATTTCTCTCAACGTGGTACGATTGTGGCGAACATTTGGTGAAGATATCGCTGACAGATGGCAAATCAAACGGTCGTTCCACCTATTTCGACGAATGCGAATGTCAACCGCGGTTCCATTTGGCGCAAGTGGGATCTTCACATTCATACACCTGGCACGGCGCGAGAGGATCAGTTTGGAACTTGGGAGGAGTACCTATACGCGCTGAGGGCTGAGACCGAGGTGGCCGTAGTCGGTGTGACTGACTATCTCTCCATCGCAAACTACAAGCTTCTCCTTGCCGAGAAAGGCAAGTCGCCACTTGGAAGCATTGAGTTGCTTATTCCGAATGTTGAGTTTCGGCTCAGCCCCCAAACAGCGAAGGGGCACGCAATCAATCTGCACTTGCTGATTGACCCCACCAGTCCCACTCATGTCGAAGAAATTGAGCTGAGCCTCCGGCGACTCAACATCAAATATCAGGGGCAGCCATACTCTTGCACACGCGAGGATCTCATTAGGCTTGGAGCAGCTTTCGATTCGACTCTTCAATCGGAAGAACAGAAATTAGAGGCGGGTACAAACCAATTCAAGGTCGAGTTCCCGTCGTTTCGAGAATGGTTTAAGGGTGAGCTATGGCTACGAGAGCACTCTTTAGTAGCCGTCGCAGCAGGCAACGATGGCCCATCTGGTCTTAAAGAAAGCGGATGGACGGCTCTTCAAGAGGAAATTTGGAGATTCGCCGACATCGTTCTGTCTGGCAATCCGCAGAACAGGGCATTTTGGCTTTGCCAGGATGTCGAGAAGAAAGATGGGGCGAAGAAGCTTGGTGCTCCTAAACCCTGTGTGAGTTCTTCCGATGCTCATGCAATGGCGAGTCTTTTTAAGCCCGCAGAGAATAGGTTTTGCTGGGTTAAGGCCGACGCAACTTTTGAAGGACTGAGGTCCATCGTCTACGAACCAGACGAGCGTGTTTACATCGGTCCGTCAGAGCCAATTAGGCACGACCTGTCGCGCGTCATATCGAACATTGAGATAAAAGGATCGCCGAATAGTGGGCTGGGCTCATTTTCCATGGCGTTCAATAATGGGTTCATTGGAATCATCGGCTCGAAAGGATCAGGCAAGTCGGCACTCACTGATTTTCTTGCATACGGTGGCGGTGTCGATACTCTTCTCGACAAACGAAGTTTTCTGGTTCGCGCTAAGAACTTCGTCAAAGGGACGGAAATACGCTTGACTTGGGGAGATGGCTCAACGACAAATGCTGTTGTAGGCACCGTGTTTCCTCCAAAGGCACTCGTTCGCTATCTATCGCAGAGCTTTGTCGAAAAGTTGTGCTCGGACGACTATGAGGGAGTCGATCTCGCACAAGAGATCGAAGGCGTTATTTTTGGTCATCTGGACCCTACCGACACGTTGAACGCCTCGTCCTTTACCGATTTAAGGGATCTAAGAACACGCGAGACAACCAAGGATCGCGTGAGCATATCAGGACGGATTTCCTCACTTATCTCTGAGGATGAACAACTGCGGTCTGTTCTGCGCGAGGTTCCAAAGAAGAAGGACCGTGTTGACGAGATTGCGGTTGAGATTAAGACACTTGAAGGTCAGTTGCCGGTCGCCAAGAATGAAACGGAGGCAAAGGCCCAAACCGAGCTGAGTACACTCCGCCAGCAGTTGCTTAAACAACAGAGTAACGTTGCGTCCCAAAAGCAGATATCTTTAGGCTTCGACCAACTGGCCGCTAGCCTCGAACGCTTCAATGGTGAGTTCCAAACATTTCGCACAGACTTCTTGGCTCAGGCAAGCAAGCTCGGAATTACACAGGGGGAGATTGACATCACGCTGTCCGTGACGGGACAAGACGTTCTCGCAAAGCGAAAAAGCGATGTCACAGCAGTGATTCAACAGCTTACTGATAGCGATGAGGCTCCCGGTGGCTCTGTCGTTTCTCTCACGGCGAAGATCACGGCTCTGGAGCAGACGGTCGCGACCGATCAAATCATCAGGAATCAAATTCAAACAATTCAGCGGAAGATTTCGGCTCTAAACCAGGAGCTGCAACGACTTCAGGCAGAGATTGTTTTTGCTGAGAGCGACACAACAACGAGACAGCAGGAGATACGTTCCGAACGTCTCGACGCATATCGGAAGCTGTTTGAATCTTGGAAGACGGAGCAGACAACACTAGAAGCCCTTTATCAACCAGTACAAGAGAAACTTGCTGGCGGCGACAAGGAAGAACAGGAACTAGATTTTTACATAAGGTGGAATATTGATCTTGAGGGCTGGCTAGACAGAGGAAACAGTCTTTTCGACCAGAGGAAGGGCCACCCGTTTGGCTCTCCCGACAAGTTCAAGGAGTGCGTCGAAGAGCTTCTCATGCCAGGATGGCTAGCAGGCGATCCGGTTTTGATTCGAGCAGGAATGGATACACTGTTGGGACTCTTCAAAGAAAAAAACGCAACCGCTTGCCTTCGGCAAAGCGTTAGTCACGGAATGATGCTCGAATGGCTATTCAGCTCAGACCACATACGTCTTGTCTATGGCCTTCGTTACCACAAGACGGAATTGGAAAAGCTTTCTCCCGGCACGAAGGGTATAGTTTTGCTTGTCCTATATTTAGCAATGGATGTAGAGGATAATCGGCCTTTGATAGTTGACCAGCCGGAAGAGAATCTGGACAGCGATTCGATTTACACACTACTCGCAACGTACTTTCGCAAAGCGAAACAACGTCGGCAGGTGTTCATAATCACCCACAATCCCAATCTGGTTATAAACACGGATGCTGAACAAGTCATCATCGCGACTTCAAAACGTACTGAGAGGGTTTTCCCCACCTTCTCTTATACCGGTGGAGCGTTAGAGGATTGCGACGGAGTAAGAAAGCAGGTCTGCAATCTTTTGGAAGGTGGGGAGACGGCTTTCTTGGAGAGAGAAAAGCGGTACGCGCTCCACAAAAAAGACAAGACGTAGTCGGACGAAACTTTATTCGTCTTGCAGCGAACGTTCGATTTCCTCCCAGACGATGCGAACAAACTCGACGCTATCTCGAACCTGCTCTCGGAGCGGAACAGTGTTGGCGCTAAGGTACTTCGCTTGCCGCAATCGGAAGGCGGCTATACGGCAGGCGTTCTCCAGCCACCAATCCTTCGGCGGCTGAGAGTCACCCGGCGATGTCATGTGTTCGCTCATTTAGTGGAAGTCGTGGGACTGCGTTGGTGCTGCGGTGACGTTTAGTTCTTCGATGTGCCTGGCTCGGATGTGGATGACTTTATCGACGTTTTGCAGCGTCCCTTCGACCAACAGGAAGCGGGCATACGTCAAGACCCAACAGGTCTACCTTGATAAGGCCCATGTCACTGACATCTTCCTTATCCCACTGGATGACGTTGCGGCCCGGCATACTTGCTGGTTCGATAGGAACGACAGAGGCGAGCTGGCCTTGCGCGATAATCATGCCCCCAGAGTGCTGCCCCAGATGGCGCGGCAAGTCGAGCATCCGAATCGAAAGCTCAAGGTACTTGGCGATGCGAGGATGCGCGAGGTCGAAGCCAGCGACGCGGAACTGCTCCTGCATCGTGTCGGTCGCGCCCTTCCACTCCCATGCACTGACGAGCCGGGTAAGGCGAGTCAGCGTGTCTTCGTCGAAGCCAAGGGACTTGCCGACTTCGCGGGCGGCCGATTTGCCGCGATAGGTGATGACGTTGGCACACATCGCAGCTCCGAGCTGACCGTAACGGGTAGAGTTCTTGCGAACATCGACACCAATTCTTCCCGCAGTCTCATCAATGATCGGCTCGCCTACGTTGCTATTTCCCGCGCCTCAGACGATGCCCGCATTTACACCAACAATGCTGAAACACTTGGGGAGAGACTGACAACAGACATTACCAAGACCTCGGCCCTGGCAATCCCGGAACAAAGCGTGAGTGTGGGAAGTATAGAGTCCATAACAAAGGGACTCCGAAACGCCGCAATTCCCGTGCCGAAACTTCCCGAGATTGACTTGGAAGGCTTCGGACTTGGGCTATAGTCAGACTCGGTGCCGGTGTCATCAAGTATTCGCCATATTGTGTCAGCAGTTGTCGTATGGCTGATACGAAAGTTGAGGAGGGCTTACTTTATGGCTCTCCACCATATCGCGGCCAGAGGAGCAAAAATGGGCGAAGAATTTCTCGCAAAGGCGAAGGGGTTTAGCCGGACCTTCGTAATCCATTCCAACAACAACCCGTATGCGGCAGCGGCTGCAATGGGAATGATGGCCGCTCGGAGCCAAGAGGCCGGCCCGTATTTTCGCCCCTCAGACACTTTCATTCCGCAGGTCGCCGATCACGCTGCGGAGGAGATCAATGACGGTTCGGCCCCGGATCAAATCGATTTGAATTTCAACGGCGATTGGGAGGAATACCTGCGCATCACTGGCCTTTCTGCCTGCGGACTCAAATACAAAACTGCCAAATCAGCAGAACAGAACACCATGCGGTTTCTCAATGCACATAATCGGCGTATTCCGTTGATAAAGCCCAGAATCGTTCGCGAGTCACGCGAACTCTCCATCCCTGAAGAACTTCGACAAGAGTACCGAATGATCGTTTCGCTAATCGAAGCTGGTGGGGATTTCAAACCGTATCTGAGTCGCGACATCCTCAAAAAGAGGCAGCCTGACAAGAACGATCCGCTCCTCAACTCTTGGGGTATCCAACACCTTCACTTTCGTCCCGATGGAACCGACCAACTACTGTTTTGCATGATTGCGGAAGACGCTGTGTTCGTGATCCAGGCTCTGCCGCACGATGCGGAGTACCTGTGGGTAAACACCCAGTTGATTCAGATCTTGCATGACAACTGGCCCGAGTTGATAGCCCGCGCAAAGCATAGTGGTCTAAAAGCGGAAGATATTCCCGCCGCTAAGCGCCATTCACTTCGCGGTTACAGCGCGAATTTCCCGATTACAGTTGCCGATGGGACTGTCTATCTTCCACCCGCCGGAGGAACGATGGCATCCGGTGATTCCCAAGAAGATCGAGTCAACTGCGACAAGATTTTCCATGAGCTCAGGTTTTGGCAAGACACAGTAGCACTGAATGTCCTCGCCATTCGTTCTGCCCTAAATATGCCAGCTTCCAAGAAGCTGCGTGTCCGCATGGCCTTTGACAACCGCGACTGTTGCTTCTACGAATCGACGCAAGCGGCTAGACTTGGTGGCTTCGCGGCTCTTGTGATTGATTGCCGAATAGCGCCTCAGATCCAACCCTCTTTATCTGACTGCATGACATGAGAACGAAGTTCGTCTGCGACATCCTTTGCTGGTTGGCTGTGAAGCAAAATCGACAGCAGTCTAAAACAATGCCAGCTAAACATCCGCTGGCATTGGCCGCCCCTTTGTTTGAGAGGAACCCTATACCGTGGCCTGCATCCAAAACTTCAACTGCGCCGTCTTGATGTTCCCCTGTGCATCGAAGTACCAGTTTAACCAGGCATCAGGAGTCGTTTTCAGGTTCGCATCAACAGTGTTCTCTCCTCCCTGGTTGATCGTCCACCGCCACGAAAAGTGGTCGTAGACATCCAACACATGGGTTGCGTACGCCATTGCCAGCTTCTTATTGCCTTCAATCATCACTAGATTCTCATCGTTATTGTAGGACGCTTGATAACCAAGGTTATGGCTTCCTGTCACCACGACGCAGTCATCCGCAAACGGATCAATCACCACGATCTTGTCGTGCGTAATCGCAAAACCGGCATTCAGCAGCTCCTCCTGCCAGCCTTCGGGAACCGTTTTGCCTAGCGCATTCGCTGAGATCACTCGCGCATCCTGCGGCGATGGTGGGCTCTTCATGCCCTTCTGTTTCTTCGGGGGCGACGTGCCCTTGAGATCGTAATAAAAGTTGCCCGCCGCATCCGGCGAAGTCACGCAACCCCGCACGAACAGGTTCTTGTTCGCTCTTTGCGCTGCCGCTGCAAACTCCGTAATGCTCGGTGTTCCGGGAATGAATGCCAGAAACAAAACTGCGTTCTTAGCCGCCATCACTCGATCGCTCAGGTCTTTCATGTCCACCGGGATCGCTTCAGCTTTGCCTTTGGTCTTGCTCCGCTGCTTAGGCGTACATGGCGAAAAGTAGCTGGTCAACGTGCTGGCGTCTTCGGTTCCTTTGTCGAGGTTGAGGTTCTTGGCCGTTTCGTCGAACGTTCGCAGCGGAGTGTCCTGGAAAGGGCTGCCCGTCTCGTATGCCATCTCATCTGCCTGCAACTTCTTCCAGTAGGCGATGTACCGCGCCGCCACAGTCTTATCCTGGATTACGATCGAGTTGTTTGTCTGTGCGCAGAGGCCGGTATCCGTCCAGTTACAGGAGCCTGTCAGCACCGCTTGAGGCACCCCACTCTCGTCCACGTAGACAAGAAATTTGTTGTGAACAATGTGGCCGGTAGGCGGCTTCCTATAAAGCAACGAAGCAGCCGATGCTTTGAGCTTCTCTTCCGAAGTATCGTTTTCGCCCGCCGTTTCTTCTGAGCCGCCCGGTTTCGGCTTCCCTACGATATTCGCCAGCACAATGTTCAGTTTTTTCCCGATACCCAATAGCGAATTGAGCAACTCAATATCCGTCATCTCATATAGCGCAGCGTAAATCGAACCGCTCTTTTTCGCCCTCGCCACGAAGCCGGTTAAAGTCCCCGTAATATCGCCGGCCAGGTCCTTCCGCAGTTGATTCGCGGGATCTGCGATCAATGTCAGCAGCTTCTTCTTGCTAATGTTCCCTTTCAGAGATTCGGATACATGTTGGGTAGAGATGAGTCCTCGGTTGAAGATCGCCGTCAAACTCGGCGAACAAACGCCGGAGATTGTCACCTCGTTCGTTGTTAAAATTGGCAGCGAGGCCATCGGCATCAGAGCGTCCGGAGGACCTTCGAGTGGCACTACCTTATAGCGGAAGGTGTAATTGCCTGTTTTGTTGCCTACCAGCCGCGCATAGACATCCTTCCAGTAAAACTTTTGGATCGGAAACTCCGCGGTTGTCTGTCCCTGTGCGATCTTTCCCCCCGGGAATACAGCATGGCTCGGTAATATCGTTTCCTTCCCTTTGGAATCGATACGATAAAGGGCGAAGCCCATGCATCCTTCAGGTTTGGCCCCATAGCTCCAGGCGATGGTGGCTACATCGTTATTGGCAAATGCCACAGCGTTCCGCATATATGCTCCTCAGCTGAATTGGAAGTGGGCCCGAATAGATGGAGTAATGATACACACCTGCTGTCGCGATGCAACGAGTTCCATCCTTTTTGTAAAGAATCGATCCGAGTTGCAACCGCTCCCTAAGAATTTATTAGGGAGTAGGTCTTCTCATGGCTGCGATTCTGAGGTTTTCGCCATCTTCCGGTATGGCGGTCAAAATGGGTCAATCATCAAGCTAATCGATACGTAATTCGGCTCCTCGTGATGCAAAATCTCGATTCGTACAGCGCTGGCGCGTTCTTTGTTCCGAACTCCCCTGTACTCGTCTGCGCGGCGCAATAGTCGTGCTATCCCGTCAAGCAGGTCAGCGGTGTCATTGGCAGTGCCTTCGTTTTCCGCCCGTTCTGGGAGATTGTTCTGCGGCAACGCTCGCAGAACAATCAGTGGTGCGTCCTCATTCGCTTGGAATGCGATCATCACCGCCGCGACAAAAGCCCCAAAGAGTAATAGCCCAGCGAACCCGTTGACCCCCGCAAGCACTTTGCCCGCGTGTGTCGCCGGTACAACATCCCCAAAACCCACTGTCGTGACGTTGATGGCGGTGAAATATGCCGTGTGCGGTAAGCTCCAAACTTTTTCCAGATGCCACATCAAGAAGGTACTCGAAACCGAGTAGATCAGGATTGCTGCGAGCAAGCCCATGATCCACGGCAGATTCCGGCGAGTATTTCGAGTTACTTCCCCAGGCGAAGCGATTCTTGCTAGTTCCATGACATCTTGTATCCGTTCGCTCATCGTCTTCCTTCCTAATTTGAAATGCATTGCTCATTCATCCTAGCGGCTGCGATAGAAAGAGGCACAAAATAAGCCCTATCTCTTACGTTCGGGAGGAAGTCTCCTCCCGGCTCCAGTCGCTTCGCGACTTTCGGCCCCCACCCCTGCGGGCCGTTCCTTCCCGCAACGCCCTCCCTGATGGGTCGTGCGTGCTGACGCCCGCCCATAAGGAAACCAAGCCTTCCTAGTGGGCTCTGCCCCCCGCGCGCGTCAAGGGGTTTCCCGCAGTCTTCCGCGCTTCGCTTGTGCAGACCTCCGCTACGCTTCGCCCTTTCACTTTCGCTATCGCTTCGTTCCAAGGGTGGGAGATACCCCTCCCCTTGACGCTTGCTACCCCCGCCTTCGCCAGGTGGCGTTCGGCATGTACATGCCGCGTTTCAACGCGGACGTGCAAAGGCCAAAGCCGGAGGCGCAATGCGAACCACAACAACACCAGCCACACCAAACCCCTTCACATGGAGGCGCTTCGCCAACGTGCGGATGGGCGACTACCTCCTCGGCGAGGACACCGTAGACCTCGCTTCATTGGGCTTTTGCGGAGACACCATCACCCTCTCTTGCCCCACCTGTGGGGAAGTTCTCGGCAATGTCCCCGTGGAACTTCTCAGCGATGGGCTGGAAGACCTCACCACAACCCACATCACCCCCGTCCTCGATTGGCACGACGCGAAGTACCACCCGCGTTCTGCATAAGCCATAACCCCAACACCAAGGAGAAAGCACCATGACCACCACAGCCCCAACCGCCATCGACAGCAAGAAGCCCACCACGAAACAGGAAATCATCGCCGCCAACATCAAGCTCCTCATTGAGCAGTTGGAGGCCGGACAATCCGACGGTCTTACCCACTACCTAACCGCCATGAGCCGTTTTCACAACTACAGCTTTGGAAACGTGCTGGAAATTGCGCGGCAGAAAGCAGTGACATAGTGCTATACCTCGCTGGCGTCAATAAACATAGGGGTTTGGGCGTTGCTGGCGACGCGCGATGGAGAACGGCGGCCAGTATGGATGAGGCGGACGGCTCTATGGACGGCTGGAAGGGTGAGGTGAGCACGTTCGATCATCCAGGGTGCGAACTTGACGACCTGTTTTGCCGGCAAGGTCTTTTGCTCGATCAGTTGGCGAACCGACGCGTCACTGATCCCGAGCGTTTCGGCTGCTTGTTGCATCGTGATCCAGAGGCGCTGCTCGGGCGGCGGACATGCCGGAAAACCCTTGGTGTGTCGAACGTGCTGGACACGCTTCTCCGTCCATGTGTTGGCGTGACCTGTCCGATAACCCAGTCGGTTCAGGATAGACACGATGGCGCGATCGTCGCAGACAAGAGCGAGGTCACGAATCAAGTCCGTTACTTGCTCGGAGTTGACGTTGTTGTGGTCGCCGGTCCTGTTCTTGCGCACTGTCAGTTGGGTATGAGAGCCGCCGGCCCAGTGCAGCTTGAGGTGAACGGCGGGAGGCTCATCGGTAGTGTCGGCGACGACTTCCTCCAGCACGGTTCTGAGGATGCGCTTCTTCAACGCCATCGGCGAGTCGGGATGATCCCACAGACGTTCGAGATCGTCGCCGAGTGCAAGTAGCTGGGCGCGCTGTTCCGGCGTGAGCTGCGGTGCCGATGCGGTGGCTTCTTCGAGGCGTCGCTCCAGATCGGCGCCATGTGTCAGCGCGTTGTTCCATCGCTTCTCCAACTCGGCGGCGACGAGGCGGTTCTCCGGCTCCGTCGCCTGGTACTGCCGTTCGATGCGGCTGGCTTCATAGCGCGCCTTCTGGAGCGCGAGTTCGAGTGAGCGCCGTTTCTCATCGGTGCGGGTCTGAGTCTGGTCGAGGGCATCGAGCGCGGCCTGCACACCGAGAGGACGCAGGGCTTCGAGCACCTCGGCTGCGATCTCCCGGTCGACCCGCCAGCCAGCGAAGGTGATGCAACTGCGCTTCAACTTGTGGGCACGGTCTCCGCTGCACCAGTAGCGCGGCAGCGGCCCGTCCCGCTTGCTGGGTGTGTAGAAGACCTGGAGGGCGCGGCCGCAACGTGCGCATCGCAGCAGTCCCGCCAGCAGCGCGGAGCCGTTACGAGCCGCGCCGTTCGGTCCTCCCATGCGAGCGTTCCAACCTGCGTTGGAGCGGATCTGTTCCTGGTTACGCATGAACTCTTGCGCCGCTCACTGCTGCGAGCAGCATCTGGCTGAGTAACTCGCGGCAGCGCGCCTGCGCTGCCTGAGGAAGCTGTTGTGGGTTGGGCTTGTCCCAGGGAAGATATCCCTGACGCGGTGGGCTCACAGAATGCACCTCCTGGCGAAGATGCTTCTGAAGGTAGCGGCCTAGGAGGATCGGCGTCGCCTGGCTGCGCGTCGATCAAAGATCGAAGTGCAACCAGAGCGGAGAGCGCAATCAGGGGACGTTCGGCCACCGACATCCCACGGCAGTGTTCCTCATCGAGCATCCACGCGGGAATAACGAGCTGATCGCCGCTGGGAAGAAGCAACTGAAGCTGGTCACGAGGCTGGCCGGAAAACGAAACGCGCCGAACCAGCGTGACCGCTTGGCCAAACTGAGGATGATGAGGATAGTGAATCGTTAGAGAAACATGGGTAGTGTGTGAGTGCTTCGCAGATGCCTACTGCTACCCGCGTGGCAGGGTTCTGGACGTGGAAGAACCTTGGCCGCTCCGTCAATGCAGGAGCCAAGGGTATCCGCATCCTTGCCCCGATTGTGGGAGTGAAGCGCAAGAAGGACAGCGAAGCCGAAAAGGACATCACCACGCAGAACACCCGCACCTTGTTGGGCTTTCGCAATGCTTACGTCTTCGATGTTTCGCAGACAAACGGCGTTGACCTTCCCGCGATGCACGAGGTTTCCGGCGACCCCGGCGAAAGCATCGACCGCCTCGCGGCGTTCCTCAGAAGCCAAGGCATTGAGATTGTCTACAACGCGAAGATTGCTCCGGCAATGGGTAAAAGCTATGGCGGACGCATAGCCATTCTCCCCAGCCAGTCCAAGGCGGAAGAATTCTCCACGCTGGTACACGAAGCGGCGCACGAGATGATGCACAAGGCCGAGCGGCGCACTGCCACCACGAAGACGGTACGCGAGACAGAGGCCGAAGCCGTTGCTTTTGTTGTCGGCAAAGCCATTGGCCTAGTCACGGGCAGCGCGTCCGCCGACTACATCAACCTGTACCACGGCAACGCATCCTTGTTGGCCGAGAGCTTGGAAGTCATTCAGCAGACCGCTAACGTCATTCTCGCGGCATTGGAACCCGTGCTGCCGAATCAGGCGGAATCGACGACAGCAGCCGAGGAGACAAGCGAAGCACAACTACAGGAGGCGGCGTAATGGACACCGTTCTCCGCATCCTCAAACAGGCCGAAGGTTGGCACCACGGCCTTTACCTCCGCATCGAGAACCCGCCCTATATGGCGTTGGTTATTGAGGCCACCGACGAGTCCGGTCCGTGTGGACTTCCCGCAATCTCTGTCTGTCACTACGGCGAACAGAATGGCGACGCCATGCGTGACCCGGAGATGTGTTTCGAGTTTGGACAGGCCGAAGGCGCGCACCTTACCCCTTTCTATTGGCGGAACGACTACGTCGGAGTAGAGCAGTGGTCACGCTTCATTCGTGACGGCCAGTACATCTTCCACACCGCGCTCTACAGGCAGCATGAGCAATTCGCCAAGCAGTGGGATAACAACCTGCGTTTGCAGGGTTTCGCCGAAGCCTTCGAGAGACAACAGCAGACCCGCGCCTAACCCTTTCCCCCCGGAGCGGATGGGAAAGCGCGTCCGCTTCACAACCACCAATGCAGTGCAACCGCTCAAGGAGAGCAGCCATGCAAGATTCTTCAGCATTCCAATTTCTCGCCATCGACCAGATTCATGAGTCCACCACCAACCCTCGCCGCACCTTCGATGAAGCCAAGCTGTACGAGCTTGCCGAGTCCATCAAGCACAACGGCCTGATTCAGCCCATCACGGTAAGACCCAATAACCAAGGTTTCGAGATCGTTGCCGGAGCCAGACGTTACCGCGCCGCCCAGCTTGCCGAGTTGTTTTCCGTTCCCGCCCGTATCGTCGATATTGACGACGCCAAGGCGCTCGAATGGCAGCTAGTAGAGAACAGCCAGCGCGTAGACGTTCACCCTTACGAGGAGGCGCAGGGCTTCCAACGCTTGCTCGACATCCCCGGCTACGATGTTGCTGCGTTGGTCGAGAAGTCAGGCAAGAGTGCAAGCCATGTCTATGCCCGTCTGTCCCTCTTGCAACTCATCCCCACCGTGGCCGAGGCGTTCACCCAGGAACGCATTACCGCGAGTCACGCCAACCTCATCGCCCGACTTCCGCAAGAGAGCCAGGCCGCAGCGTTCGAGCAGTGCTGGCGTAAAGACTGGCAGGACAAGGAACCCCACCTGCTACCCGCGAAGCACGTTGCCGCGTGGATACAGGCCAACCTCTATCTGTCACTCGCGGATGCACCTTTCGACCGCGAAGACCCCACCCTAAACCCCGCTGCCGGAGCTTGCGTCACTTGCCCCCGCCGCAGCGGATACAACACCGCACTTTTTGCCGACGTTGTTTCCGACCAGTGCCTCGATCCAAGCTGCTACCACAGCAAAATTGAGACTTTCCTAGACCGTGAGATTGCAGCCTTCGATCAGAGTTCCCTCGACAACCTCTTGCAGTTGCTCAAGACTGCCGGCGACAACACGGCGATGCCGGGGATAACGGCACCCATTCAGATCCTCTGTTACTTCCTCGTCCAAATACTGCTCGGACTGGCCTCTGCGATCCTGTTCCTCATCAACTGTAGTTCCTTCATCCTCTATGGCGTGACCGCCTTATTCGGACCGATCTTCGTCCCTTTACTGATGACGAAGACGTTTCGTGGGAAGTTCTTTCATTTTCTCGATGTGCTCATTAGCTTTGCCATGATCCGGGCTGTCGCTGCAGCGTTCATCTTCGTCTGGGGGGGGTTCATGAATGCCTTCATTCAGCAGACCTTCAATGGGAACTATTCGATGGAGATGTGGCTAGCCAATCTCATCCCCTGCACGATGGTTTTCATCGCCTTCATCATCAACATGCTCTTCATCCCAAGCATGACTCAAGCGATATTTGGGGGAGCAGCAGGGATGGCGGAGAGCATTACAAAGGTGATCGGTACGGCCTCGTCAATCGGAGCGGCAGCAGGAGGAGCATAAGACGATGTTTCGTTTTGTATTGCAGGTTGCATTTATCCGTCGCGTTTTACAGTTCAGCGTCATTCGGATCGTCATTGCTATGGTGCTTGCCGGTGCCCTAATAGCTGGTCTGCTCTACGCATCTGTCATTTTCCAAGCTCTCACCGAAAGGAATCAGGTTCCCCATGTCCAGCGCCACTCTACCCATTGAATCTCGGCTTACGCCTCAACAATCCCTGCTCACCGACGAGATCGGGAATGAGGTCTATGCGTCCCACTATGCCGAACGGAAGATGAGTCGGTTCGTCATTGGAACGGAGACGATTCTGCTACTCGCAGCCTTCGGACTGATCTTCTCTTTGGCTCATCGTCCCATTGCGAATCGGTACATTCGCATCGACGAGATGGGCCGCGCCCAGGCCATCGCTTATACCGATCTCAACTACAGCCCACGGGAGGGTGAGGTGCGGACGTATCTGACCGATTGGGCGAACTATCGCTACACCATCAGCCGGGACACGATTGCCAAGAAGTACCCGCTCAACTACTACTTCCTTTCTCAGAACTTGGCTTCGCAGTTCATGGGCGAGGACAATCAGAATCACCTCGTCTCTCAGGTCGTCGGAGGCCAGATCGAGCAGAGCGACGTGGAGGTCAAGAACGTCACCATCACCTCTATGTCCGAGGAAACAGTACAGGGCGCTACCATCGCCCGTGGCACGGCCCTTGTAACCATCGACAAGCTCTACTCCCAGCGGAACTCGCGGGAGCCCAGGACGGAGCATTGGCTGCTCAGTGTCACCTACTATCTGAACCCGAAACAGGTGAGCGACCAGTCCCGTATCTTCCCGCAGTTTGAGACGGTCAATCCGCTGGGATTGACCATCACGGAGTTCCATGAAAACAGGATGTCCGTCGAGCTGCCGAGATGTCCTTCGAGCAACGTCGCGGTCTTCTCAAGGTCAGACAGCATCCGGGAAGTATCGACTGCGTGCTCCTGCGGCTTGCGCTCGAAGGCTTTGGCCTTCGACGGCTCCAGCGTGAGACACCAATGGAGGTCGATGCGGCGGAACCCTGCTGTCTTGTCGAGATGGCTGAGCCGGTCGCTGGCGAACGTCTCCGTAACCTCGTTCGCATACTGCTTCTGCCGGGGAAGATCGAACCCGGACATGACTCGCGTGTACTGGTAGAGGCACGATCCCTCTGGCAGGCCACGCAAAGCACCTTCGACCTGGCGGACGCGGGCCTCAAGCTCTAGGTCGGTCAGTGCCTCCTCGTCCAAACCGGTCAGAGAAAAGAGGCATCCGTAGCCGCCGCCCTTCAAAGCGAAGACGCTCGGCCCGACGAAGCGGGAGATCGGCACGATGCTGCAGGCCGCTCCCGCCTTCGCAAACCACGGGGTATGTTTTTGATGTTCAGCGTTTGCGCGGGTCATAGTAGCTCTTCTGGTTGAGGCTCAAGCCCCAGAGTTGAAACATCTTCGGGTGTTTGCGGACGATCAGCCATGCGCCGCCCGCGAGTGTTGGAAAGCTCAGGATTGCCAGCATTCGGAACCCGACGAGGAAAACCGTCACGCAGACAAACACGATGGCCATCCATGCCGAGAGGTCAAGCCCTAGCTTGGCTCTCGGCCTGTTCAATGCCTGATTAATCGCTGACGGTTCTCCCCGTTTGGTCGTGTGCATGGCAGCTCCTACATCGACTGCCCGGTAAGAGAGCCAATCCAGCCCGCGCCCCAGCCGAGAACGCCAGCACCAAACAGCGCACCGAAGAGGCCGGGAATGGCATCTTGGAAGCGACCGCTCATCATGCGAATGCCGGCGAAGATCAGACCGCCGAAGCAGATGACAGCGCCAGCATAGATAGCGAACGTCTTGAAGGTTCCCATGAGCGTCTGAGCTCCGGAGAAGTCCATCGTTCCCTGGGCATGGGCAACGCTCGCAAACGTGAGCGCAACAAGGGTGGGAGCCAGCACGCGGGCAGCGTGGGACAGGGATTGCTTTGAAACGGGTGAGGCCTTGCGATTAGCGAGGCGATTTGGACGGCTTGCAGAACTGCTTTGGCGGATCATTGGCTACCTCCAGCAACGGTGAATTCAGTTGCGATAGCCAAACCTTATGGGCGGCTCAAGCCCTGCGTCCAATGACTTTCCGTAGTTCTCTTATGCGTTCAACGCATAACAAGAGACAGCACGGAAGCGTATGGAGAGGTATAGGAGCGTCTATGCTGGATTGAACGGGCAATGCACTCAGGTTGGCGGCGCTCGGGCGCACGCTTTAGAGCACGTATGAAACCCGCATTTGCAGAGCTACAAGTGGCTCTCTCGCTCAGGCAGGTTGTTATTGCTGACGATCAACGCGTTTACAGGGACTGAGCCTGCCAAACCTTCCGCAGCTCGCGACGCGTCGTTACGCGGCCATCTAAAATAGATGAGATGGGCAGATGTAGAGCATAGAGAGGATGCACTTCAGTGGGCACGACATACGCCGTCTTGATCGGAATCGAAAGCTATCAGAAGCAAGGCATCAACTCGGTCCAGTTCGCCCAGGCTGATGCGGCTGCAATTAAAGACGTTCTTGTTCAAGACCTCGGAGTGCCCGCCGAGAACATCACCGTTTGGCTCGATTCCGAAGCTACGAAGTCGGTGTTCGAGAACGATCTCCCCTACATGATTCGCGGTCTGTCTTCCGGCGATCGGTTCATTTTCTTCTATGCCGGTCACGGCTTCTTTGCCAATGGAGCGAACCGTCTGACCACTTGGGACACTCATCCCGGCAATCTGCCCGGAACGACCGTCTCTCTGGAAGAGGTGCTCTTGAAGCCCCTGAAAGATCAGCAAGGCGTCGACAGCCTCGTCTTCATCGACGCGTGTGCAGCCGATCTCAAAACCAGTGTTATCCAAGCGAGAGACATCATTAGCGACCTGACGCCCGGTGAATTTGAAGCACTCGTGCAAAGGACGAACCATGCTGCCGCGTTTTTTGCCTGCTCCCCGAACGAGAAGGCTTACCCCAGCGATGCCTTGATGCATGGCATCTGGACGTACCACCTGATTCAAGCGCTTCAGGGAGATGCTGAAGGTGCCTTGGATCGAGACAGGTGGATCACTGGCGATTCTTTGAAGAACTATCTTGCGCTCGCGGTTCCTGCCTATATCCGTGAGAACACCAAGATTCAAGCGGCACAGCGGCCATACGCCATCCTGAGCTCCAACGGCCCCTTTAGCATTCGCCAAGTGCCCCCGTCCGACAGCGCGGAGCCTTCGTCACCTGCAAGCCCTGCAGCAATCGCCGCCGCCGAAGGCAAGCTCACGCCGGAGCAACCGCCAACGCAGACCAGCGGGAGCAGGCCAAGGATCATACTGTCGGCAGTAGAGGGCCACTACAACCAATGGAAGGGCGAGGTCTTTACGTTGCACCATCTGGGCGGTGACACAGCCCAATATCTCGAAATCGACCCGATCAACCTCGAAGGCTTCAACAGGGTGTCGCTACGATTCGAAGCCGTTCCGTTCATCGGCCCGACGAAGCCGGACGCCAAGGTTCACTTTCATGTGGTAACGGACGACGATGGCGTACCGAGACACGCCAACAAACCTTCGTTTGTGATGATGTCGTTTGTGTACGACGCGCAGCACCTGAACAAGCCGGAAGTCTCATACCCTGTCGTGATTCGCTACAAATGGCGAGAAAAAACGGAAGAGGAACACTTTCAAATCACCTGGAATAACAACCGGCGCAGGATGACCGTAGCACCCTCGAACGGTACGGAGCCGCAAAAGGAACGGAAGCCCAACATTGTCTTCCTGAATGCTGAGGTCGTGAAGATCGCTTATTCCGGCCCGGGATTCAGTGACCGGACGGACGGGAAGCACTCCTTCAGCGAAGTGGAGGGGGTGAGTACGGGTGACATGGTCGGCCTGGTCGCTCGTTTCAGGAATGAAGCCATCTACGGCGAGGATGTAGCGGCTGTACATGCCGTGCGAGCCCATTTGAAGCTCTTCGACAGGAGCGGCAAGGAGATTAGCACCGGCTTTTCTTCTGCCCAGTGGATCGGCCACCCAAGTGACACGTTCGATCTCATCCCGAACGGCCGCGGCGGATCGGTACTTGTGCTCCGAGGAAGTAAGACGACGAAGCCCCGCGTGATGTGGAAGGCCCACGACTCGGCCGGCAGACTGCGCGATAGGGATCTTGAACTGAGCGAGGGTTATCCCAGCAGAGCGGAAGTAACGTTAATGGATTCAAGCCACAGGCCGCTGCTGAAGCCGATAGTGCTGGAGATAACAGAAGCGGTGGGCGAATTCTCGGTCGACGCCAAGCAGCAAGTTTGAAGTTTGCGCAGCGTCCGGGCAGACAGGCACTGACGAGTCTTCATGGCCATGCCAATAGGGCTGCGCTGGTTGACCTTGGGGATTCCTCCTGATGAGTCGGCTTTGGGAAAGTGACTCTAGAGTTCAGAATGGGGCCGCCGGAAGGCGGCCGGCCTATCCACATCGCTTAAGCTGGGCTTGTATGCCTGAACACTTCCGCATCAACTCGTCAAACGTCTCTGCATTGCGGGCTAATAGACCGTCTTCAACCATTTGCAGATAGTCTGCCCGAAGGGCGTCGTATCCGCTTCCGATGGGCAGAAGTATCAATCCTGCTTGTAAGGCCTCGATATAGTCGATACGATTGCCGTTGACGTCCTTCTCCACAAAGAAGGAGTTTTTGTGAATGGCCACGGCTTCGGCGACATCTTGAGCCGCTAGAGCTTCGGCAAGATGTCCTGTCTCTTCTAGCCGAACCAGATCGTGGAAGTGCCGCGAAAACCGGGTGCTGAGGCCCCTTTCTCCCTGGACGCAATACACATGGGCTGCAGTCGCTTTCTCCCAGAAGATGCGGGTGAGATTCATCACCCGAGGTTCTGCTGTCGGGAACTCGACCTCGGATACTAGCCCCTCCATATCGCAGCGGACGGGAATGATCGTACTTGGCTCTCCGCTGGATCGCGCACCAAATTCAAGCTTCACGGCTGGGAGCGCATAGCCCGATGCCGGTGCAACAGGCTCATAGTCAATGAAGATGCAGTCCTCAGTGATACGGCTTGATACATTCCTCAGTCCCTCCAAGCCGGCTTGAATGACCGGGTGAGCCTGGTTCCGAATCCATGCGGGAAGAAGATCTCGGCGGATTTCGTCGGACCACTTCTTCTCTTGGCTCCGGGTCGGCGGTATGGCGTCGATTCCCCCGGGCGCACTGCGAACCAATTCAGGAGCCAGTGCGCGGATGTCGTAGGTGAGGTCAACATCTTCTGAAAAGCGGGTGATGACCTTGTGAGCCTTGGACAAGGCCGTGCCACCCTTGAAGACGAGGTGTGCGCCCAACTCAGATTGGAAGAGAGCCGAAAGCGCCCAGACGACCCAGATGTCCTTCTCCAACAAATGAGGAGCACGGCCAGAGGCCGCAGAAGCCGCATCAAGCGCGCTTGCCTGGCTCTGCCTGCTCAGTTGGAAGTAGCTCTCAGGCATTAACGGAACTCCGGCTGAGGGCGCTCGCCATCCAGCTTGGGAAACGGGACACCTGCTGCGCGACCTTCTGAATCTCCGTCCGGGGAACCTTTCCCTCGATCTCCTTTAGAACCTCATTCACTCTCTCCGGGCCGGCCCACGCCAACGCACGGACGATCTCTCCGGCTCGTTCCTTGGCAAAGGCGAGCTGCCAGGAAGGGACATGCACCAGTTGGATCGCCAGCTTTCCGAGAGTCAACTTGCGGCTCCGGCCCGATGTCCAATAGATCATCTGAGTAGGAACCTGAGTGGTGAGTCCAAGCGCATTCGCGGACGTAGCACCCGATGGCACAATGTCTTCCCCGCGCTGCATGGACAGCTCCGCAATCAGCCGATGGGCGGATGGCGCATGAGTCCCGAACCGACTTTTCACCGGACAGATATACATACCCCTGCCAGCTCTGAGGAGCTTCCCTCGCCGAGCAAGCCGCGACAGCGACTGGTCCACAGCGGGGCGGGTGCCGAGATGCAACAGCATCTTGGCGTTTACTGGCGCTCCCTCTGGGAGTGCGCTCGTCCTTTGGAGAATGGCTTCAGTCAGTCGTTCCATGGCTCTACCTACTGTCAGAAGTATAGTCTCACTTCTGACACTTTTCAAACCCGTCACGGTCAAAAGTCGACGACGAAGCGCGCTACTGTAATAGGCCATCGGTCGTGGCGACGAAGCCGAAAGCTGCGAGTTTTTCTTCGGTCGTCTCCCCTTGAACCATCAGCATGTAGCCGTCCTGCGCCTCTTCACTTGGGGGTTCCTCTCCCGGTGAAGCAACCGTAATAAAGTCGCCTAGGGCCGTAAGCGGAATCGTGCTCAAGCCGGGTTGCGGGGTCACAGTTGTATTCGCATTTGCCAGCCTGTCACATGCCTCGGAATCTAGAAACCCAAGAGAGCCGAGGACGTTTGCGACCTCTTGTATGCTCGTCACGTCGAGCTGCCAAATCTCAGGATGTGTGGACGGATGCGGAAACGCCGCTAAACGGAATTTGGGAAGGGTATCGACTGCCATCATCGTGAACTTCATGACGAAATGCCTCGCAGGTTGCAAATCATGCACCTGCGTATGAGAGGGCAGTAACGCGCCTGGGGGTGGCTCCGAACCAAAACATCCGACCGTTCTACAGGAAAACCCAAAGGTCGAAACGCACTCCCGATTCACTCCCTGTAGCCTGTCCGATGCGTACTTTTCCGTACTTTTGAGTCGCCATTAGTACCGCAAAGTCAACAACTTACGTGTTATGCAGGTCACTCATAACCCAAAGGTCGTAGGTTCAAATCCTACCCCCGCAACCACTTAGCGAAAACGCCAACCCCAGATAACCCCAAATAACAGCGGTCGTAGAAATCGCCTTGGGATTTGTCCGATACGGGTGGCTTTTTTGCATGGGCCTAAGCGCTCCTCAATGCCATCTTCACAACCTTGCTGTTGGCCTCACGCTTGGCCGTCATCAAGGCGTTTCCGTACACGTTCATCGTGGTCGATACCTGGGCGTGCCGCATCAATTTCTGCTGCACACCGATAGGAGCCGAGGTGCTGTCCAGCCAGGAACGGTACCGTCTTGACCCGGCCGTGAACGACCGCCCGGACGACCTTCATACTCAAGTTCTCGAAGTCGATATCCTCCCATTCAAGCGCCAGAACCTCTTCGGCCCGGAGGCCGGTGCATTGCGCCACGACTACCATCGTTTGGTAGGGTTCGGGAAGCAATGCAAGAATCTGGTAATACTGCTCGACGGTCAGGATGATCGGCCTCTTCTGCCGCTTGCTGACGCCCTTGATTTCGACCAACTCCATTGGATTCCGCTGCCAATCGACCATCTCCCACAGCATGGCTTTTTCGTACAGGCGATACATGACTGCCTTGATGTGGCCTTTGGTCTTTGGAGCGGCTTCCAACTCCCTGAGCCAGCTCTGAATGAGCATCGGCTTCATCCGAGTAATGCGGGTTGTTCCCCACTTCGCTCGGATTCGCTTGATGACGCTTAGATAGGAGATGACCGTCGAATAGCTCAGTCCGTCATCCGAGCACTGGTCACCTGGGCGACTCTGCTTGATTTCCATCATGCGTTCGTCCTCGATGAACCGGTCAAGGATGGCGTCGAAGGTCGGCTCCATCACGGCCAGGGTTGGGTTCTCTGCGTTGAGTTTGAGCACGAAAGCTTCGAGATGCCGTTCTGCGGCGGTCTGCGTGGGAAACTTGTCGAGGCCCAGGAACAAGGATTTTCTCTTCATGGTTACGGGATCTTGGTATCGGTACTCCCAAGCCCACTGATTGTTTGCCCGCGCAACTTTGCGCAGGGAGCCTCGCTGAAAACGCTGCCGTGTGAATTTCAAGAGTGTTGCTCCTGTCCAGTCACGCCGGCCTGATCGGTTACATTCGATTTTATTCCATGCTCCAGCCACGAATTGAGCGAACTAAGGCGAAAACGCCAGCGTTTTCCGACTTTGAAGGCTGGAACCTCGCGGTGCCGGGCTTTGGTTTCAAGGGTCTTCCAGTGCATTCCTAGAACCAGCGCCGCTTCTTGGAGATCCAAGAGTGGCTCGAAAACGGAACGGGACATATGGGCGGTTGATTTAGCAGCGGACAACATGATTTACCTCGCAACTCGGCAGGGCTCCCTTTCGCTCGCGCCGACTACTTTCACGATTGCGTGGCCCGGTCGTCCGTGTCCAATTCACAACGAGGTGTCGCTTATTCACGGGAGGAATCAGATGGGAAAACGCAGGCATCCCAATCCGCACCCCCAGTTGTCAAAAGATGTAGGCACCTTGCGGACGACGCTCGTCTGACTTGAGGCGGCCTTGGGCCCCGATGTTTTAGCTGCATTTAGGCCCCGCTCTAAGTTGAGGAGTATAGAGGGCGGCAGATGACACAAAACGAAACGAAGTTTATGGATTCAGCACTGGCGCTGGCCGAAACGCTCCACTACACAAAGGCGGCGAAGCGACTGCGAATTAGTCAGCCCCAGTTGACCAAGAACATACAGGAATTGGAGGACATCCTCGGTTTCCGCCTCTTCGACCGGGATCGGAAGACTGTTCAACTCAACGACGCAGGTCGGGCATACATCGAACAAGCCAAACTTTCCATCATGTATGCGGAGAGGGCCTTCCAAGCAGCTCGCGAAGCGATGCGAGATGCCGACACCGTTTTGCATGTTGGCCGGTCGCCCTACACCGATCCATTTCTGGTTTCGACGCTGAATTCAATTCAGTTGCCGCTCTATTCTCGATTGAGGGTCGAATTGAGCAGCCAATTCTCCTGCGAACTCGCCCATGAGGTGCTCGCTGGTTCACTCGATCTGGCAATCGCCACCGAGCCACCCCAATCGCCTCTTCTCACGACTTTGCAAGTCTCCGAATCGCCTTTCTATGTTGCGATGTCTAGGAGGGACGAACTGGCGGCTAATCCTTCTGTGACACTGGAAGCTCTAGCAAATCATTGCTGGATATTGTTCGAGCGGAGGTTGCATCCGCCCCTGTATGACGATGTTCTGCACCTTGCGGAGAAGAAAAACGCCGTTCCCAAGAAGATTCGGCACATTACAGCACCAGAAGAGGCCTTCCCTTTGTTAGCTGAGGGAGAATGTGTCGCTTTCGTCGTTAAGGCTGGCGCACTGCGCCTGGCCCGCAATGGCGTGACCGTTCGCCCCCTCGCGGCACCTGAACTGACGCTGAAAACTTATCTAGCTTCTCGTGCAGACGACGATTCAAAGCTCCTAAGCGAGTTCGTTCGCGCCTTTATGCGCAAACTATCACCACCGAAGAAGGACGCACAGCTCTCCCTCCCTCTGGCGGCGAAACTATTTGCATGAGCTGTCGATATTGGCTCATTCAGGCGATTCATCCACGTCAACGATTTGGATCTCAATGGGGCCAACCCACTCGCAACGAGGACATTCAACTATGCCGGTAGTAATCGTTCTGAGATCGATTTGCGACAGATTTATAACAAACGCGCACTCTGGACAGACGTGCACGCTCTCCCAATGCTTCTTGCCATTCGATTTCGAGGATTCAGAATTCAAGTTCGGCTTTCCTAATTCAAACGATTTCTGCGGGTGTATTCGCAATCGCTTAAGCGACGAGGGGAGACCTAGTACAGGTCTCCCCTCGTTCGTCTATTGGAGCCTAAAACGAATAACGAAGAGCTAACTGCATGGTTCTCATGGGACGTGATGTGCCTGTGACCGCACCGAGTGACGTGCTCGATACTGCGATCGAACCGGGCAGGCTGAATTGAGCATGATTCAAAGCGTTGAATGCCTCCGCTCGAAACTGCAGTTGTTGAGTTTCCGTGAGAAAGAAGCTCTTGTCGAAACCGATATCGAGATTGTCGATGCCTGGTTGACGAACACCGGCCCGACCTCCCACACCGTAGGTGAAGGGACCAGTCTGAGCGAAGCAGGCTTTGTTGAAGTATGCCGTGTGGCTCTTCGTGAAGCCTGTGGTGGGATTGCAGACCTTTTGCGCGAAGAGTGTCTCGTCGGTTCCCGTGTCGGCACTGTTGGTCTCGGTGATGCTCACTGGAAGACCTGACGCGAGATGATAGATTCCCGTGAATTCCCAGCCTGCGGTGGCCAAACGTCCCAAGGGTCGATTCGACTGCATGAATCTCTGCCCAGGTCCGAACGGAAGCTTATAAATGCCACTCAAGACGAAGGAGTTGGTCCGATCCCATGCTGCAGGCGCGTAATTAAGTTTCGGGTTGTAGTAATCCGTTATTGGGTTTCGGTCTCCATCGGCGATGTCCATCGACTTAGCCCAGGTATAACTTGCGAGAAGTCGCGAACCGCCTTGAAAACGCCCATCGATTTTTGCTTGCAGAGCATTGCTGTTGGAGCTACCGATGTTGTATTGACCGAACACGTCGCCGATGTACGTATAAGGCCGAAGGTTATATTTTGTGGTGGTCGTTCCGGGTGCAACGGCATTTGGTTGATTTGCATTGAGGCGAATTGACTCGTGCCGACCAATCTCGCCGGCGTATCCGACCGTGGCCAAGAACGTTTTAGCAAATTTCTGATCGACGAATAGGTTGAACTCCTGCACGTTCGTGTCGGGCATGTGCAAGGCCAGGGTTTGAGGAACCTGGCCGGCAGCCGATGGATTCGCGACAAAGACGTTTTGAATTGGTGTTGGATTGGTGATCTGGAAGGTTGGAGCTTGAGGGATAAAGTTTGGTGCATGGGCGAGGAGGAACTGAAGGAAGTTGTAGGGCGGCTGCGAGAAGTAGATTCCTGCGCCTCCGCGAACAACAGTCGAGGGAGTGGCTGCCCATGCAAACCCAACTCGAGGAGCCCAATCGTTGTAGTTGGTCTGCCACGTACCCGGGATGTTTTGATTGGTGGGAAGATCGTAGATGCTGGAGTGTCCGGTGGCGTCATTTGGAGGATTGTCAAACTGGTAGCGCAGACCAAGGTTCAGGGTCAGGCTGGGCAGGACTTTCCAGTCGTCTTGAAAGAATCCAGCGGCTTCGGTTTCGTGAAACTTGCCGGCTGTCGTTCCGGTCGCGCCAGTGGCGCCGGAGGGAAAGCCCAGGAGAAAATCGGCGAGTGAGTTTCCGGTGTTGGTCTTGCTCTGTGTGCCACCGGTAAACTGCGAGGTAAACAGTCCATTGAAGGTATAGCTACCGTTGTTCGCGATGACCCAGTTTCCGTCGAAGCGTGTGACGATCAATTCTCCGCCGAAAAATAGCGAGTGTTTGCCGATAATGTAATTGAGCTGATCGACTCCCTGAAAACGGTTCTGGATGGCACCCTGGGGAGCGTAGGGATAACCGGGGCTGATGACTGAGGTGAGATTGATATACGGCGGAGCCCATTGCTGCGGAAGAGGTGCCAGGTTCTTCAGGCCGAACGCCTGATCGTAATTCTCTGCGCCCGCTCCCTGAATGGTTTCGAAGTAGTTTGAGCGGTTGTATCCAAAACGTGCGGAGTTGACGAGGCTTGATGAAAAAGTATGTGTTTCTTCTCCAAGTGCGTTGACCGATTTTCCTTCATAGATTCGTCCGAAGAGGTTCGGAACGAGCGTGGGGTTGGTGGTGGGCATGTCTGCGTAGCCGAACGCTCCGTAGACCTGGTCTTTCTGTGAGAGTGCCACGTCTACTCGACCCAAATATTCGTTGTTCGTAATCGTTTGTTTCAGTGGGATTTGGTAGTTGACGTTAAGCGCGGTATTCAGCGGGATGTTTGCCGCTGGAAGGTACTTGAGATACTGAACGGCAAAGGCATTGAACGCCGATGGGCCTCCAGGGATAGCATTCTTGCCGGTTTCGGTAAGATACGAGAGATTGCTTCCCGTAGTCGCGCTGTAGCTTGTCGGATCGTATAGGGTTTGCTCTCCAGTAAAGTCGCCCTGGAGCTCGGCCGGAGTCGGCACACGGTAGAGCGTTTGTGTTGTGTTCTGATCACGCAGTCCGGAGTAATCGAAAAAGAAGAACGCACGATTCTTCCAGATTGGACCTCCGAGGTTGGCTCCGAAGAGGTTATAGCGCAATGGGGTCTTCGTCTGTGCTGATGACGTCAAGTTGTACGACTTCGCATTCAAATCGTCGTTCTGTAGAAAATCGTATGCTGTGCCGTGGAACTTGTTCGTCCCGCTCTTCGTTGTGATGTTGATAATCCCTGGCTGACGGTAACGGGCATCAGACCCATTTGTTTGGACGTTGAGTTCGCTGATGGATTCGGCGGAGGGCAGGATGTTCGCAGTCTGTGTGAGCAGGGTGACATTCTCAACGCCATCTTGCAGATAGCCGGTCTCTTGGTCTAGGGCACCGCCCAATACGATAGAGTTGCTCGTATTACCGAAGAACTGAGCAGAAGAAGTGCTAACAGAAGGGTCGCTGCCGGGAGAGACGCCGGGCTCCACGCTTGCGAAGGCCAATGGATTGCGACCGCTTACGGGGAGTTGTTCGAGCTGTGCAGTACCGAGGATGCCGCCGACCGTATGGCTCTCGGTCTGGAGATTCAGGCCCCCTTGAGCGGAGACGTCCACTTGTTGATTGGTCCCGCCCACGGAGAGATGGAAAGACCGCTCGACTGTGCCGCCCACGGTGACATCGGCTGTTTGGGAACTCGGCTGAAAACCCGTCACTTCAACCGTGACCTGATAGTGACCGGCAGGCAGGGATGGGATCACATAGAGACCGCCGGTGTCGCTCGCGGTAGAACGTGTGACGCCGGTGTCGACATTCTTTACAACGACTTTGGCACCCGGCACAACCGCCCCCGAGGGGTCAGTGATCGATCCGGCTACTCGGCCCAAGTCGACTTGAGCGCTGAGTCGTGAGCAGATGAGAAACACGAAGAGAAGGAGAACGAAGACGGATTCTAATCGGAATCCGAAGGTCGTCCGTCCCGGAACGGCTTCTGGCCTGTGGGTACGTTTCGTGCAGTACAAAATTGCGTGCATAACTGATCTCCTAAAGTTCCGAAAGATTTCCGGTAGCTTGAGGGTGCGGGATATCGCGTCATGTGGGGAAGTCAGCGCAAGGTGAGCGCCCCTCCTGAAAATGAGGGGTTTACAAAGGTGAGTAGTTGCGATAACCTTATTATGTCCTTTATAATCAATAGTATGGACGCCTTAGCGGGCTCGGTGACAATACGGTTAATATTTGCGAAACACCGGCGTAGTAGGGTCGAAGTGATACCAAATTCGTGAGTCAGTGGTGCGTTGAGGCTGAAGAATGATAAGCGCAGAGGAGCACTCGGAAAAGTCGGTTGGGGCTGCGCGATCTGTACCGGTGTCCACCGCACAGACAGTTGACCGCGAACTTGTGTCCTCGCAACTCAAACGGATCATTTCGAGTCCAGAGTTTTTTCGGTCTGAGAGGATGTCATCATTCCTGACAGAGGTCGTCCAGGCGACTCTCGCTCACGAAAAGGCGAGGCTAACAGAACGAAGTATCGGCGAGACTGTATTCGGGAAGGAACATGGGTGGGACCCTCGCGCAGACACGATTGTTCGCAGTGAAGCGCGGCGTCTCCGTCGAAAGCTTCGGGAGTTCTACGCGGGAACTGGGGCAGACTCCACCGTCTTGATCGATCTTCCTCTTGGGAGCTATGTGGCGACGTTCGCTTCGATTGCGACGCCACAACGCCAGGAACCCTTGCAAAGGGCCGTTGAGCCGGAGCCTCTAACAACACGGTCTACGACTCCCCTGCGAAGTCGGTGGCTCTTTATCGGTTTGATCGCACTCTTCTTCCTAATGCTTGCGACAGGTACAGGTGTCCTGCTGTCCAGGCATCCGGCGAATGCTGGGACCGCTGCGTTCAGCATCGTCCCTTTCGCCAATGAAATCGGTGAGGAGTACAGCCCAGCGGTATCGCCTAACGATGACGTCATAGCCTATGTCTGGGACGGAAACGTTGGAAAAGCCAACATCTACCTGAAGAATGCTGACGGCTCCCAGCGTCGGAAGCTAACGAGTGATGACGGGGAGTATTACCTGCCAGCATGGTCACCTGACGGCAAGCAACTCAGCTACTTGAGGCTCAAAGACGAAAAGCTCGATCTGATGGTGCGAGATTTGCGGAGCGGATCGGAGCACTTGATTGCTGGCATTCGCCGGGAGATGGGGAGATGGTCGTCGGATAGCGGACCGTTGCTAGGCAACATTGGTCCTGAATGGAGCAAGGACGGCAAATCGGTTTACATAGCAGATCGACAATTTTCCGACGGTGGCGTCGGAGGAATCTATCAGATTGATGTTGAGACAGGCGCTCGAAAGCAAATTACATCTGCGCCCGGCGAACAAAGGGACTTCGCTCCGCGGATGTCTCATGATGGTTACACGTTGGCCTTTGTAAGATATTTCTCGCACGGTCACGGTGAGTTGTTTATCGCCCCGGCCTCCGGAGGAACTCCAACTCAACTGACAAACGATGTTCGCGACATCCAAGGAATTAGCTGGAGTCGAGACAGTAGATCGATTATCTTCTGCTCGAACCGGCGATCCTTCTTCCAGTTGTGGTCAATTCCGGCAGCAGGGGGAACCCCAGTCCTATTGCCGACCAATACAACATCCGCGACAAGTCCAGTGGCTTTCCATCACTCGAACCGACTTGCATTTGTCGATGCTAGTGAAAACTGGAATGTGTGGCGGTATCCGGTACAAAAGGGACTTCTTGGGGCAGGTACGCTACTAATCTCTTCATCCGGCCGGAACCATGACGCTCGCTTCTCCCCCGATGGAAGAAGGATCGCCTTTATTTCAGACCGTTCTGGGACATTGGAGATTTGGACTGCTCTGGCGGACGGGTCGTCCGCTAAGCAACTCACCCACTTGAACGGGGCATGGGTCAATTCCATTGCGTGGTCGCCAGATGGAACCAGAATCGCATTCGACGCTCGGCCGCATGGTCACGCAGCAATCTACGATATCCCTGTCACTGGAGGAGATATGGAGGTGATTGATGATGCCGGCGTTGAACAGCGAATGCCTGGCTGGGCGTCGAGTGGAAAGTCGCTTTACTTCAATTCTGTCAAAGACGGTGCCGTGGCCATCTACCTTAAGGACCTAGTAGCGGGAACGACTGTCCGGGTGAGTGAACACGAGATGTACACGGTCGCCCAGTCGCCGGATGGAAAGGAGTTGTACTACAGCGACCGCTCCGGCCATCTCTTTGAAGCGAACCCCGACGGCACCGGTGCTCACCCGTTGAACATAACGGCATTCCCCGTGAAAAGCTGGGCTCCGACTACGCACGGTCTCGTTTATTCCACTGAGGGCGCAAGCGCCGGAACCTTCAAAATCTGTGTCTTCGAGAATGGCAAGGTAACGGCTCTCGGAACTCCTACGGGTCCACTGGTTACCAATGATCCCGATGTCAGTCTTTCGCCAGATAGTAAGTGGCTGATTGTGGCTCAGCAGGACCAAATGCGCAGCGACATCAAAATCCGAATCCCCTGACACGCCGGGTGTTCCTGTAAAGACGCCACGTCGCAATTCAAGAGGGGCGCTATCGGATCGGCAATTTGGATGAGGTCATCTTCCGCACCAAAGCAGATACCAGTTCATACTGATCGCTCGCTAGATAGTCCACGCCATCTCGAATGGAGTCGATCCAGCGCAGACGTGCGGCATCGACGCTCGGGAAGTTATAGCCGGCGAACCAGCCATTCGCATCCTGTTCGGTTTTGCTCGCACCGTCCAGGGTGTAGAAGCGAATCCAGAGGCCTCGGGCATGAGCCTGAGCAACAAACGATCTTAGTCGCGCATTCTTATCCGGGGTCCATGCCGTTGCGTGTGGCTGCCCTTCCGGTTCGATCACGATCCAAGAGTTGTTCCACCAGCGACGGTAATTCGATGCGTTCTCCGTCTCGATTTTGTTCGCTGGAGCTGCCAGGTCATGCACATCGCTGTGTACGGCACCGAACGTCAGCAGCTTGCCGCCTACTGGGATTTCGTCGTAGAAGACCTTCTGCTGCGCATCCGATGGGCCATTTAGCACGAGAATCGGGCCGACGGTCAGGATTTCAACGTGCGAAGCGTCGTTTGTGCGCGTCGCGGTTGTCAGCCACGCCTGATACTTAACGAGCAACTCGTGGATCGCTCTCAGGTGCTCCGGCTCCTCCGTCTTAATGTCCAGATTGAGCGTGATGATCGGCCAGTGGGAGTGGTTCGGATTGCGCATCGCAGTTTCTACCAGCGGACGCACACGCTCGAAGAAGTACTGCTCCATCCCCGGTTCGCTGCCGTTGACCGGCATTCCGTGAGCAACGACCGAGCGTCCCGGTAGGGACGGATCAGGACGATACCAGAAGAGATCTTGCTCGATCGCGACCGGCGTTCCTCCTGCCAGGGCTCGATCAATCCGGTCGTTCCAACGCCCTTCGTATGGGTAACAGTTATGTGCATCCGGCGTAACCACCGTTCCCGGATGCAGTTGACCCTGTGCATAGCCTGGCCAGAAACCTGCGGTGATTACGAAAGCGCACATCATTGCAACGAAACAGTCCCTCATCACTTCTCCTGAGTTTTCAGATTGCGACTTCTTGATTGTGAGGCTCCGCAGGACGTTTAGGGAAGTCAGCGAGAGGTGATAGGTAGGATTCAAGATCGCTCCCAGCGTGAGTTCAGTAGCTCACTTTGCGCGAATACCTCAAGAAAAATGCGCTTATCTATCATCTTGTAGTTGAGAATGGACTTCGCTCGACAAAGTAAGACCAAGTACAGGCTCACATTCGTTCTGAATGATTCAGGGAGGGCCACGGGGATGGAACGGCCCCGCTGCGCAAAGCGCTTCGCAGGGGAAGGTGCAGGAGGGGGAACGTCTCCTGCCGCTTTTGCGTTCGGGAGGGGTGCAGGGGGAGGAACGGCCCCGCCGCCGTTGTTCTGGACAGAAAGAAGGGGCTGCACAGAAGCAGCCCCTTCGAAGAAATGACGCCACCTGATTATGCGGCGGCTTTCTTCCTTGCGGCGGTCTTCTTGGTTGTCGCCTTGATCGGCGTGGGAGCCTTTTTCGACTTCTTCTCGGCCTGGGGTCTGGATGGGATGAAGGCGGCTTCGGCTTCCCCGAGGAAGTCGAACTCGCCTTCGCGCGGGATATCGACGTACCCGGTAAGGGCAAGGCGAAGGGCGAAGCTGGTTAGCTTCTCGTCTGGCACCGAGGCAAGGGCTGCTGCAAGAATCTCCTCCGGGGCCTGTTGATGGCTTCGCGGAGAGGGCCGGCGTGGTCTGCTCCCGACTCTCTTCGCGATTGCCAACACCGTTATTTAGGGCTCAGCAGATAGTTCGATTGGCCTCAGGCGTTAGTCCCGCCGTCCACCGTCAGGTTGGCTCCGGTGATGTACGAGGCCTCTGGACTGGCGACGAACGCTACGAGAGCAGCGACCTCGTCCACAGTTCCGTACCGGTTGAGCGCCGTATTGGCTTTCTGTGGAGTTGCCCACTCGCCGGACGCGGGATTGAGATCCGTGTCGATAGGACCTGGTTGAACATTGTTGACCGTGATGCCGCGGTCGCCAACTTCACGGGCTAACCCCTGAGTAAACATTTTGACCGCTCCCTTGGTAGCTGCGTAAGCAGCCAATCCAGGCGTGTAATCGCGTTCGCCAACGCAAGACCCAATCGTGATAATGCGGCCATTCTTGTTCAGGTGCTTCAGCGCCGCTTGCGTTGTGATGAAAACGGCACGAACGTTGAGATCAAGAACGTGATCGAATTCCTCGATCGTCGCCTGTTCAAAAGGCTTCGGAATGGCTGTGCCGGCATTGTTCACCAGGATGTCGAGCGAACCGAACTCAGCTACGGCCTTTGCAACCGCACCCTTGATTGCATCGGCATTCACTGAATCAGCCTGGATGGCGATGGCCTTTCCGCCGCCTCCTTCAATGGCCTCAACCACTGCGGAAGCTGACTTCGCATCTTTCGCGTAGGTGATGGCGACGCTAGCTCCATCGGCAGCTAAGTGCTTTGCGATGGCCGCCCCAATACCGCGAGATGCACCAGTGACCAGTGCGAACTTACCTTCAAGTTTCTTCGACATTGAATTTCTCCTTTGAGATCCAGTTGATCTTGAACACGACGGTTTTGATTTCCTTCGCTACATCGTTGTCGAGGAATAGTCTGGCGCCGAACGATTCAGCGTGACTTGTCCTGCACGAATAATCCCGTGCTAACTTTCGGCATCGACGATATCTATTTGCTTACGATAGGGCGATTTCAGAGAACCTATAAGACCAGATGGAGTACAACTGGCATGCCTATTTAGAGTCAGAGGCTTCAGACACAAAAAGGGGTTCAACGCCGACATAAGGAGGCTAGAAGAGGTTTGTCATTGAGAACGGACAATTAAGCGACGGCAAAAGAAGCGCGAATCGAAAGAGATGCATCCCGCACAAGAAATGACAGGGCCTACCGCCGTCGAATGTCGTCTTACTTGCCGCGGCGTGTCCTGCAACTTCGCCACATCACTGAGGCGGCAGTTGCGTGCGGTCCCATCCGCCTCCAAGAACCTTCACCAGCAGCACAGTCGCATCCATCCGTCGTCTCAGAATATCGATCTCGTTACGTTCGTTAGTCAACGCCGTAGTCTGCGCCGTAATTACCTGCAGATACGTATCCACACCACCAACATACCGATTATTGAAGATGCGTTCCGACTCCTGTGCCGCTGCCGTCGCCTGCCGTTGCTGCAACGCTTCATCGGAAAGCACCCGCAACGCGACCAGGTTATCTTCCACCTGCTGAAACGAAGTCAGCACCGCCTGTCGATAGTCAGCCGCACTCCGGTCGAACCCCGCAATGGCCTCTTCAGAAACGCCACGCCGCCGTCCCGCATCGAAAAACGTCTCGGCCAGTCCTGGCCCTACAGCATAAACAATGCTGCCCGGAGTGAATAGGGACGTAATCGACGTACTTTGCAAACCTGCCGTACCCGTCAGTGCCAGCGTGGGGAAAAACGCCGCGCGCGCGATCCCTATCTGCTCATTCGCTTCCGCAGTGCGACGCTCCGCGGCGGCGATATCCGGTCGTCGTTCCAGTAATTGAGAAGGCAGGCCCGGCGGAATTACCGGCGGCTCCAACGTCACAGGCAACGGTGCAGGCGGAATGTTCAAATCGGATGGTGCCTTTCCTAGAAGCATCGCGATTGCGTGCTCGAATTGCGCCCGGCTTACCGCAATATCGGCCGCGGCCACCTTCGCCGCCTGCAACTGCGTCTGCGCCTGGCTCACATCGGATTTCACCGCGATGCCGCCTTCATAACGGTTCGTCGTAACCCGCAGCGCCTCTTGATACTGAACCACCGTATCGTTCAACAGCTTCTGCGCTGCATCGTCGGACCGGAGCTCAAAGTAGTCCAGTGCCACCTCAGCCTGCAGCGAAAGCAACACATTCTGCCGGTCAGCCGCCGTAGCTTGCGACTCTTCCTTCGCGGCCGCTATGTTTCGCCGAATCCGTCCCCACAGATCGACCTCATAATTAAGCTGTAGCGGCAACAGCAAGTTCGCATCACCATTATTCGCATTCAGCGCATTGAAGTAGGGCTGATTCGCCGAATCCCTCAGCCCGCCCACCTGTGGATCCGTCCCAAGGGTCGGATACCGGTCCGCATTGCGCACACGAATCTGCGCACGCGCCGCACGCAGGTTCGCATCGGCGGCCTTCAGCGTTTGGTTGGCCGTCTCCACTTGCGGCTCCAGCGCATTTAACCCGTCATCATGGAAGATCGTCCACCACGCGCCGCGCGGAATCGCATCCGCAGGCTTGGCCACCTGCCAGCCCGCGGTCTCCTTGAACCCTTCTGCCGGGGCTTCTTTATACGCCGGCGGTGCAGGCGCAATCGGCACCGTGTACTTCGGCCCAACCATGCACCCGCTTAGCAGAATCACAAAGCCGATGCCCGCAACGGAAGCGCGCTGCAGCTTCATCGAGTCACCGCCCCTTGCCCCGCAACCCGCACTGGCTGGCCTTCCGCCAGCGAGTCGCTCGGATCAAGAATCACTTCATCACTGGCCGTAACACCTGTTGCAATCTCCAGCGAACTCCCGTTGTCCTTTCCGATCGTCACGCTCTGCAAATGCACATGCCCATTGCGCACGATACCCACCTGCAGTCCCTGTGCGCGGAAGATCAGGGTGTTCGCCGGCAGCGATAGAAACCTCACCTGCTCGGGAATCTTGAAGTGCGCAAACACATAGGCTCCCGGCAGCAGCTTGCCATCGGCATTGTCGACATCGACCTCCACATTCAACGTGCGCGAAGCCTGGTCAATCGCGCTTGAGTTGCGAGTGATCTTGCCCGTGAACTGCTGCCCCGGGTACTCATCGAGCGTCAGCGCAACTGTATCGCCATCACGAATCGCCGGCGCATACGTCTCTGGTACCGCAACATACACACGCAGCTTGTCTATGGCTGCGACGCGATAAAGCTCTTTGGCCGTATTGCTCGCCGTCGGAGAGCCCGAGTCAATCAATGCGCCAATATCCGTATTACGCTCCGTCACCACACCACTGAACGGCGCATAAACCTTCTCAAACGATTGCAACTGCTGTAGCCGTCTCACATTCGCCTCAGCCGCCTCAACCGCCGCGCGCTTCGCCGCCGCTCCACTCACGGCAACATCGGTCTCCTGCTTCGATACAGAATCGCTCTTCAATAAATTCTGATAGCGATCAGACGTCGTATTCGCCAGCGCAAGATCTGCCTGCGCACTCTTCAAATTCGCTTGCGATACTTGCAGCTGCTCATCGAGTTCCGGTGTCTCAATCGTTGCCATCAACTCACCCTTGGTGACATGCTGCCCGATATCGACAAACCATTGCTTCAGATAGCCGCTCGTTCGCGCATAAATCGGAGTTTCGATAAAAGCCTGCGTATTGCCCGGCAACGCGATCTCTGCACTCACGCCCGTCACCGCTGGATGAACCACACTCACGGAAGGTATCGCGCTAGCCTTCGTCACCTGCTCCAGCTTGTGCTCATCCTTGGACCGCGAAAGCAGCCCGTACACAATAACCGCCATCACCAACAACACCACCACAACGATCCCCAGCTTGCCACCGGAAGACATCCGTGGGGGCGCGGGCAAAGCATGTGTGGGATCGGGGGGCATCGGCGCATGAGAGTGGGCCGCGGCCTTGTCCACATGCGCCGGGTAGTGCGTAGACGGCGTTGTCATTTCGGTGTTGATGTCAGTCGACATGATCCGGTCTCCAGTACAGCCCGTGCTTCCGGGCTAAGCAATAACATGTTCCTTCGGTGTTGCCGTTTCAGCGGAAGGCGAAGCCTTGCCGCGGCCATGCAGCAGCGCAAATACAGCAGGCACAAAGATCAAAGTAGCAATCGTCGCCATCGACAGGCCGCCGATCACGGCGCGTCCCAGCGGTGCATTCTGCTCGCCGCCTTCGCCAGCGCCCAGCGCCATCGGAATCATGCCGATGATCATCGCGAGCGCCGTCATTGCTACCGGCCTAAAGCGCGTCGCACCCGCATCGATGGCCGACTGGATCGCGTCGCCTGTTTCGTTCAACCGGTCCTTCGCAAACGAAACCACAAGAATCGAATTCGCCGTAGCCACACCCATGCACATAATCGCGCCCATCAGCGCCGGCACCGAAAGCGTCGTATGCGTCACGAACAGAAACAACACAATACCCGCAATCGCCGCTGGCAGCGCCGTGATAATGATGAAAGGGTCGAGCCACGATTGAAAATTCACCACGATCAGTAGGTACACGAGCACAATCGAGAACACAAGCCCAAACACCAGTCCCTTATACGAGCTGCGCATGGTGTCCACCTGCCCATGCATTTCGATAAAGTTGCCTTTCGCCAGCGAACCTCTATTCTTGTCGATCACCCGTTCCACCCGGTTAGCCACGGCGCCCAGGTCTCGGTCCTGCACGTTGGCATAAATATCCAGGGTCGGACGTATGTTGAAGTGACTCACGATCGGCACTTCCGTCGACCGCTTAATGTCCGCCATGTCCGCCAGGATCTCCGGCTCCTTCGCATTTGGCGAAGTTACAGGAATATTCCGAAGATCATTTAGCGACTGCACCTGGTACTGTGGCGTCTGCGCCACAATGTTGTAGGTCGATCCATTCGGCGCCAGGAAGAACTGCGGCGAAAGCTGCGTTGAACCGGAAAGAATATTCAGTACAGACGAGCCGACATCCCTCTGCGTATACCCGCCCTGTGAAGCCTTCGTACGGTCCACATCCACGTCGAATACGGGAGAATCGTCCGGCTGCTGCAGCCGCAGATCGACCAGCCCGGGGACCTCGCGAAGTTCCTGCAAAATTGTGTTCGCCACCTTGCGATTCCCCACATCATCTGGTCCATCGATCTTGATGTCGATAGGAGCCGGTAAGCCGAAGTTCAAAATCTGCGTCACAATGTCCGACGGCAAAAAGTAGAACGTCGTTCCCGGAAACTCGCGCGGCAACCGCTCCCGCAGCGTACGAACGTAGTCCGCCGTTGCATGATGATTTTCTTTCAGCGACACGAGAATGTCTCCGTCGCCCGATCCAAACAACCCACTCGTCGCATGCTGCGTATTCAAAGTCGAGTAAGGCAAACCGATGTTGTCGAGAATGTTGTCCATCTCGCCTGCAGGCACCGTCTGCCGAATCGACTGCTCCACCAAATCGCAAAGCCGTGCCGTCTCTTCGATACGCGTTCCGGTCTTCGCCCTCACATGCAGGATGAATGACCCGTTGTCCGTTGCCGGAAAGAAGTTCTGTCCAAGGAACGGAATCAATAGCGACGCCAACACGCAACACCCTAAAAATACCGGAATAAAAAGCTTCCGCGCCGTAACCAAGCGCTCCAGCAATCCGGCATAAACTTCACGCACTCGCTCAAAGCCGCGTTCGAACCCACGTTGAAACCGAACAAGCGGATTGCGCGAAACCGGCGCATGTTCGTCATGCGCCTTCAGCAGGTACATCGCGAGCGTAGGCACCAGTGTTCGCGAAAGCATGTACGAAGCCAGCATCGCAAACACCACAGCTTCGGCCAGCGGAACAAACAGGTACCGCGCTACGCCCCCCAGAAAGAACATAGGTAGAAACACAATGCAGATGCAAAGTGTCGCGACCAACGCCGGCACAGCAATTTGTGCGGCGCCTTCCAGTATCGCGTTGTTGAGCTCATGCCCCTCTTCCAGATAGCGCTCGATGTTCTCGATTGTCACAGTCGCATCGTCCACCAGGATGCCCACCGCCAGCGCCAATCCGCCCAGCGTCATAATGTTGATCGTCTGTCCCAGCAGTCCCAGAAGGATGATCGACGTCAAAATCGACAACGGAATCGAAACTGCAATGATTAACGTCGACCGCCACGATCCTAAAAACAGTAGGATCATCAACCCCGTCAACGCAGCCGCAATCACACCTTCGCGAACCACGCCTTCAATCGATCCCCGAACAAAAATGGACTGGTCACCAATCGGCGTAATTCGCAACGCTGAAGGCAATCCGCTTTTCACTCGTGGCAATAGCGCCTTCACGCCAGCCACGACATTCAACGTTGAAGCAGACCCCGACTTGAGAATCGTAATCAATACGCCACGGTGGCCATCCTGCCGCACAATATTCGTCTGCGGAATGCTTCCATCCGTCACGCTCGCCACATCGCGCATGTAAATCGTAGCGCCATTCACCTGCTTGATTGGCAGGTCCGCCAGCCCCTGAATCGTCGGGGACGCACTATTCAGCCGGATGTCATACTCTGCAGTCCCGATCTTGGCCGTTCCAGAAGGCTCGACGACATTCTGCTGGTTTAAAGCATTCAGCACGTCGCTGGGGGATAGCCCTTCAGCCTGTAGCTTCTTCGGATCGAGGTTCACCATGATGGACCTCTGTTTGCCGCCGTACACATTCGGCACCACTGCGCCCGGTACGGTCACCAGCTGCGATCGAATATTGTTCAACCCAAAATCATTCAGCTGCTGTTCGGACAAGCCATTGCCAGACAAACCAAGCTGCAAAATCGGCACGCTCGAAGCCGAGAAATTAATAATCTGCGGAGGAAGTGTCCCTGGGGGCAGTGACCGCAGCAAAAATTCCGATGCTGCGGAAACCTGCGCATTCGCCGTATCCAGTGAAGCCCCCGGCTGCAAATAAACCTTGATAATCGCCTGCCCGGCAATCGTCGTGGACTCGATGTGCTCGATGTTGTCCACCAGCGTCGTCAGCGTCTTCTCGTAGGGCGTCGTCAACCGACCAGAGAGCTCAGAAGGATTCAGCCCCGCGTACTGCCATGCAATCGAAATCACAGGAATGTCGATGTTCGGAAAAATATCCGTCGGCGTCCGCGAAATCACCACTGGCGCGGCAATCAAAATCAACAGCGCCAATACGATGAACGTATAAGGCCGATTCAGCGCAAGTCGGACAATCCACATGGACGAGCAACTCCTGTCTATCTAAGGGTAACGCCTCTTGTCTACAAAGACTGCCATCACCATGCGTTTGATTCACAGTTCTTTCCTCTGGCTCTCATCGGAAAAACCGTTTATTGGGACCTAATACAACGATAAAATAGCCTTATGGAACTTCGCCACCTGCGCTACTTCACTGCCATCGCAGACTTCGGCAGCCTCACCGCCGCCGCCCGCCGCCTGCACGTCTCGCAATCCTCCATCAGCGAGCAGATGTTCGATCTCGAAGCCGAATTAGGGGGCACCCTCTTCGACCGCACCGGCCGCAGCACGCGCCTCACTGCGCAAGGCCAGGTATTCCTCGATGAAGCTCGGAAGACCCTCGAAGCCGCCGACCGCGCTCTCGACCTCACCCGCAAATCGCTCCATGGAGAGATCGGCTCGCTTAACATCGGCTTCTTTCTCTGGGGAGCCGGCGGCTTCTTCCCACGCATCATCCGCGAATTCCGCCGCCGCCGCCCCGGCATCAAGCTCTCACTCATCGAGATGCACGCCCACGAGCAGGTCACCGCACTCGAGGATGGCCGCCTGGATGTCGGACTCACCCGTCCGCTGCAGCCGCCTTTCGACAAAATCCTGCGCTCCGAGCTTCTCTACCGCGATCCCATCCTCATTGTGATGCGCCCCGACCACCGCCTCGCCCGCAAACCGGTCCATGTCCGCTCACTTCGAGACGAACGCCTTCTCTTTACAGACCGCCAAGCCACTCCTCCACTCTTCGACGGCATGATCTCCCTCTGCTCCGCCGAAGGCTTTTCCCCCCACATCGTGAACACATCCTCCACCTGGTCAGGCATCCTCACTCTCGTTGAAGCCGGAGAAGGCATCGGAGTCGTCCCATCGGGCGTCAAGCACCTGCGCACCCGCGGCCTGTCCTTTAGCCCGCTGCTCCCCGCCACACTCTCCATGGGCCTTTCCGTCGCCTGGAATCCCAGCAACAAAGGCGTCGTCCTGCAGGAGTTCCTCACCCTGCTCCGCGAAAACCGAAAGCGCATCCAACGCACTGCCGGCAGCTAATGTCACCCTTACACTGTGATCTCGACGAAGCGAAGTGGAGAGACCCGCAGTTAGGTCAGGCGAAGACACTACCGTAGCTGGAACTCCGGGGACCCCATCACCAGCGCCGTCAGCAAATTCAACGTATCGCCCGGCCCCGCACTCGCCGGCTGCTGTTCCATCTGCTTGTCGATCAATTGATTCGTCTGCGCTGAAACCGAAGCCCCGATCATCGTCGCTTCCAGCACCCGCAACGCCATCTCCGCTCCATGCGACGTCCCCGCTCCATGCGTCCCCACCGGAGCCGTCGATGTCACCGCCACCACGCCCATCAGCTTCGCATCGCCATCCTTCGCTGGTGCGCTCACGGCCTTCGCCCCGCTCCCATAGCTCGCAAAGTTCCCCACCCCAGTCGGCGAAAGCAGTCCCAGTGCCAGCAACTTTGGCGCATCGAACTTCTGGTTCGCAAACTTCCCGTTCGTCAGTTGATACGCAAAGTTCAACCTATCAACCAGCGCCGAAGAGTTCATCCACTGATCAGCCGTCAGGTAATATCCCGTCGGAGGAAGCGCGTTATACAGCGGCATCCCCATCGTCTTAATCGTGTTCACCAGCGCTCCCGGATTCTGCGGCTCAGTAGCCGTCGTCCGGAACGCCGAAGCCACAAACTCCACCGGCGTCTTCACCTTATTGTGGAAGTACTGCCGCGAATTGAACTCCGGCGACGCAATCAAAGCCCGTAAAATCGTCTTGATGTCCCCATTGCTCGCGAGATACACCTTCGCCAACCGATCCACAAGCGCCTGCGGCGGTGTATCCGAAACAAAATGCTGCGCCAGCAGCGAGCAGATAAACTGGGCCGTCTTCGGGCTCGAAGCCAGAATATTCAGCGCCGCCACACCCTGCTTCATGGACTCATCTGTCGCAATCTCCTTGCTCGGCCCCCACGTTGGCACCCCAGCAACCGCGCCATCGCCATTCTTCTTGCCACTCACCTGCGGCGCAGGCGTCACATTCCCGTTGTCGTCTATCACATACCCCAACCACGTCTTCGGCCCCGGCTCATGCCGCTTCGGGTCGTACAAGAACCCACCACCCTGGTTCGGACGGTCCACAGTCCACCCGGTCAATATCGCCGAAAGCGTCGTCACATCGTTCTGCGTATACCGGCCGTTCACTCCAACGGTGTGCAGCTCCATCACCTCGCGGCCATAGTTCTCATTCAGCCCCTTGTTACCCTTCTTTGCATTCGGATTCCGCGGGTCCACCCCATTCGCCAGCGAATCCGGCCCAATCGAAAGCCAGTTATCCAGATAGATCATCATCGCCGGCGACTTAGCCGTAGCCAGAAGCAGATCATGGAAGTTCCCCAGCGCATTCTTGCGGATCACATCCCGCTCATAGCCGGTCGTGTACCACTGGTCGGAGTCCTTCGGCAGAAAGATGTTGAAGTGGTTGAACCAGAAATCCGTCATCACCTCCTGCAGCTGCCGCTCCGTCATCACATCCCGCACAATCCGTGCCTGCGCCAATTCGTTACCAATGTTGTACGAGCTGCTCACCTGCCCCGCCATCGCCTGGAACGCCTCACGCTCCCGCGGCGTAAAGTCTCCGAACAGCAAATTCTTCTGGTCGTTGCTCAAGTTCCCATTGCCCGTAAACGCAATCCTGTCTTCCACCGGCATTTTGATCACCGCCGCCATCCGCTGCTGCTTCGGCATGGCAAACAGATCACCCGCAATCCGCGCCGCCGTCGCTTGATTCTTTTTCTTCACCTCCGCCTTCTGCGCGTCCGTCAGCTCCGCCTTCACATCGATCGAGCCATCAGCCTTCTTCTTGTCCCGCTCCTGCATAAGCTTATAAACCTGCACCTCATACACCGCATTCAACAGCGGATCAGCCGGATAAGGCACCTTCCCATCGGCCACCGGCCCAATCTGCCCCCGATCCGGAAATGTCAGCAGCAACTGCGGCACGCTCATGTTCAGCGTCGGAAAATCCGCCAGCTTCTTATCCGTAATCCCGTCCTTGATCGCATCAGGATTCATCTGCGCCGCCAGCCATTTGTCCTCGCCCATCGCCAGCACCGAGTCCACCTCACCCGGCCGCGCCCCAAACGTAAACCGGTCCAACACCTGCTGCACCCGCTCCCGCGCTGTCAGCGGAGTCAACACCACCGCCTTCGCCCCAGGCTTCGTCACCGGCACATGCGACTTCAGCGCGAACGTCCGCGCCGCTTTCTGCTGCGCCGCATCCGGCTGCTGCCCCTCATCCTGCATCTGCATGTCAGTTTCGCGAGCCGACGGCACTTGCTCCGCTGCACCCATCCTCTGCGCCCGCGCAACCGTCAAAGATCCACCCAGCAGCAATCCAGCAAAAACCAGACGAGCCGTCATCGTACGTACCTCAGTACGAATTTAGACCCCAACCAACTCAGCGAAGTTGTGCTCCTGCCGTTTTTCCCCTCAAGAAGCCGCAATCGCAGCAACCTTCCCCTGCCCGGGCTGCCGCTTCACCAGCCAATAGACAACTCGGGCCAGCAACAAAACCGACAGCACCACCGTGTCCTTCATCGGAGACATCACTCCGGTCTTCACAATCCACCAGTAATGCACCACCCCAGCCACACCGGCCACATAAATCAACCGATGCAGCCGCTGCCAGTTCTTCCCTCCCATAGCCCGCAACACCCGCTGCGGAGAAGTCACCGCCAGCGCCAACAAAATCAACCACGCCAGCAGCCCCACCTGGATGAACGGCCGTTTCTCCGCATCTCCCAGCATCGTCGGCCAAACCAGCACCAATTGCCGCCATGGCTCCGCAAAGTGATGCGCCTGCAACCCCGCGAGCGCGCTAGGCACGTCATACCCGGAAAACAGCAGCACATACGTCAGCAGGTGCAGCGTCGCATAGAAGAACGCATACAACCCCACCATCCGTCGAAACCGTATCAACCAAGCCAGCTTCATCGTCAGCCGACGAACCGGCGTAATCGCCAGGTCCCCCAGAAGAATCCAAAGTGCCCAATTCCCTGTGAAATGCGTAATGTAGTTCACCGGATCGGCCTGCAACGCCAGCGCCCCACTCCGGTACATCCAAAACAGCCACAAAAAAGGACCCAGGCACCCCAAATGCACCAGCACCTTCAAATAAGGAATTGCTTTACTCGGCATACTCTCCACTCAGGCAGGCCATCCCACCAGCCCGCCCTCTCTATCCTCTACACTCTACCTTTAGTAGTTCTTCCTCAAATCCATCCCCGCATACAAACCGGCCACTTCATTCGCATACCCATTGAACGGCAGCGTCGGTACCGTCTTCGGGAAAATGCTGTTCGAGTTCAACAGCCTCTCATGCGCCTGCGACCACCGCGGATGGTCCACGCTCGGGTTCACATTCGAATAAAACCCATACTCGCTTGAATTCAAATCGTTCCACGTTGTGCTCGGCTGCTTCGCCACAAACTTGATCTTTACAATCGACTTCGCCGACTTGAACCCATACTTCCACGGCACAATCACCCGCACCGGCGCTCCCTGCTGATTCGCCAGCGTCTCCCCATAGCTGCCAAACGTCAGCAGCGTCAGCGGATTCATCGCCTCATCCATCCGCAGCCCTTCGCTATACGGTGGATTGATCCCGCTATCCCCGATCATCGGCTCCATGCTCCGGTCCGCCACCGAAATAAACTGCACATACTTCGCCGCAGGCAGCGGATTCGCGAACTTGATCAACTCCGCCAGCGGATACCCATCCCACGGAATCACCATCGACCAAGCCTCAACGCAACGAAATCGATAAACCCGCTCCTCCATCGGCTTAAACGCCATCAGCGCATCAATATCGACCGTTTGCGGCTTCGACACCAACCCCTCAATCGACACCTTCCACGGACGCGTCCGCAGCGTATGCGCATTCTTCGCAGGCTCGTCCTTGTTCGTCCCGAACTCATAAAAATTGTTGTAGCTCTTCGCCTTTGCCTCAGGCGTCGTTGCATCGTCCACCTTGTAAGCCGTCGCCACAGTCGTTAGCTTCGTCTCCGCCCGCATCCTCGTCGGAAACATCCCGCCCACAGCAACACCCGCTCCCGCCAACCCCATCTGCGCCAGAAACCGCCGCCGGTCTGTCGAATAAGCCTCATATGTACTTTTCGGCGTAATCTCCGAAGACACAATCCCATTACCACGACGAATCAACATAGCCAACTCCTCCCGCACTACACACGCTTAATGTACGCTCCAGCGAGCTCCGTAGATGTCACCACAAATCCGGGTGCCCCATCTTCGCGACGGCATCATCGTCGCTAAGGTGGGCATCGCGCGAAGAGCGCGACCGCTCCCGCCCATCTATACCCGCCGCCCTAACATCCCTCGCCCCACAAACACTAGACACCCCACCACCCCAACGAACCCCGCCAGCACCACCTGCGCCCCAAACCCCGCACGCTCGACCACCAGAAACCCAAACCCCAGCAACGCCAACACCGGCGGCAACGGATAAAGCCACATCTTGAACGGTCGCCGCATCTCCGGCCGCCGCCTCCGAAGCAGCATCACCCCCACATGCTGCAACCCAAACTGCAGCAGAATCCGCAGCACAACCAGGGCCGCAATCACATCCCCCAACGACAGAAAACAGCACAAACAAGCCACCGCGGCGAGCACCAGCAAACTCACATGCGGAAATCCTTTCCGCGGATGCAGCCTTCCCATCACCGCCAGGAAATTCCCATCCCGCGCAGACGCAAACGGAATCCTTGAATACCCCAGCAGCAACGAAAACACACTCGCAAACGCGGTCACCATCACCAGCGCAGCCGCCACCTTACCGGCAGCCGGAGACTGCCACGCCACCTGCATCATCTGTGCCAGCACCGCGCGCCTCGCCTCCACATTCGTCGCCGCCAACAGCGCCGGAGCCCCCAGCACGCTCAACACACTCGCATTCAGCGCCATATACAGCACGAACACAATCCCAATCGACAGCAGAACCGCCCGAGGAATCGTCCTTCCCGCATCCCTTACCTCACCCCCCAGAAACGTAACGTTGTAATACCCCCAATAGTCATAGGTCGCCACCAGCATCGCCGACCCCAACCCCAAAAAGAACGGCCGCCCCAGTGTAAACGCCCCCGGAGTAAATGCCACCACTCGCGCCCAATGCCCATGCGCCAACCCCGTCACCACCGCCCAGGCGATCGTCCCCAGCACTACCACCAACAGCCCGATCGAAATTCCCTTCATCTCCGACAGGTTCCGATACAACAAAACCACCGCCAGCCCCACAGCCGCAATCGCCACCCACGTCGTCGGCCCCACCACAAACCCCGCCGAGTAAGCCCCCAGTCGCACCGCATGAACCCCCGACCCCTTACCGAGCGCCGGCCAAAGATACGTCGCATACTGCGAAAGTCCAATGCATCCACTCGCCACACTTAGCGGCGCCGAAAAACAAAGCTGAAACAGAAACAGAAAACTCAGCAACCGCCCCAGCCCGCCGCCATACATCTTTCCCAGATAGGCATAGGTCCCGCCGGCCTCCGGCATAGCCGCCCCCAGCTCAGCCCAAACCAGCCCATCGCAAACCGCCAGCAGCGCCCCCAGCACCCACCCCAGCATTGCCTGCGGGCCGCCCATCGCCGCCAGCAGCAGTGGCAGCGTAATAAACGGCCCCACTCCAATCATGTCGAGCAGGTTGAGCGTCACCGCACCGCCTAACCCCAGTGTCCGTTCGAGCTTCGGCTCGTTTACGCTCATTCCGCCCAGTCTATCGTGCCCTACTGTGGCATCAGGTTCTGCAGGCGCTCCGGCTCTTCTCCCAACCACTCGACATTCTCTGCCGTGCCATCGAAAATCGATGACGTCTTGAACGGCTCAAACTTACCCATCGCCGCCGCCTTCTTCGTCTTCTCCAGTAAAGCCTCGCGTTGTTTTTTACCAAACTTAGGCAGCGTCCGCACCGCCTCAAACGCCTGGTTCAAAATCTTCATGCTGTCGATACCTGCAATCACCACCGACGTAGGCAGGCTCAGCGCATAGTGCAGGCACTCCGTCGGCGTCGCCGTCTTCGACTTCAAAATAATCCCATTGCCCATCGACTTCATCCCCAGCACGCCGATGCCTTCCTTCACCAGCCTCGGCACCACCAGCTTCCCAAACGACCGGTAATGCGCGTCCATCACATTCAGCGGCATCTGCGCCGTATCGAAGTGAAACCCGTGCTCGTCCGCCACATCGAGCATATGCAGATGGATCGCCGGATCCTTATGCCCGGTGAACCCGATGTAACGAATCTTCCCCGCCTTTTTCGCCTCCACCAGCGCCTGGTTCGCACCCTCCTTATCGAAGATCCTGTGCGGATCCTCAAACCGCAACACCTCGTGATGCTGCACCAGGTCGATGTGGTCCACCCCCAGCCGCAGCAGGCACTGCTCAATCTGCTTCGTCGCTTCCTTCTTCGATCGCCCGTCGATCTTCGTCATCAGGAACGCCTTCTTCCGATAGCCATCCTGCAGCGCTTTCCCCATGCGCAGCTCGCTCAATCCGTTCCAGTAGTCCCAGCTGTTATCCAGAAAGTTGATCCCGCGATCCAGCGCTTCCCGCACAATCTTGATCCCCAACTTCTCGCTCACCGCTGGAAGCCCGATGTGCCATCCACCCACCCCAATCGCCGAAACTTTCTCGCCCGTCTTCCCCAGCGTCCGGTACTCCATCTCCATATCACTCATCGCATCTCTCCCCATAACTTCCGTTGTAAGAGATAGGATGCACAATCCAAACCCGCAAAATACATGGTGTCTCTATTGGACTTTCGAGCGTGGGCATCGCGCAAACAGCGCGACCGCTCTTGCTGTTCTTTCTGTCATCCTCGCCGGGGATCTGCTGTTTCTCGTCGACAAATCCCCCCTTCCGCCATTACCCTCAAGCCACCGGGCCCATCCTGCACGCAACGGAGACCCCACTTGGCCTCAGCCACCACCTCGCTCATCACCCCCAAGCCCACCCGCCGCTACTCCAAGCGCATCCTCTGGGCCCTTTTAGGGCTGATCACGCTGTCCGTAATACCCTTCACCGAGCTGCCCATCCTGCGCGATACCTCCGGCATCAACCTCGCCTATCGCGCCCAGCTTTGGCACGACAGATTTCTTCTCGCTCCCCATGCACTCTGCGGAATTATCGCGCTACTCAGCGGTCCACTGCAGTTCTCCACGCGCATACGCCGGAAGTATCTACAGTTCCATCGCGTCCTCGGGCGTGTCTATGTCGTTTCGGTATTGGTAGCCGCAGCCATTGCATTCATCCTCACAAAAGGCAGCGGCCTGGAGATCGCCACCTACGTCCAGGCAGGATCATGGATCATCTGCACCATCGCCGCATTCCTCACCGCGCGCAACGGGCATATCGCACAGCACCGCCAATGGATGGTGCGCTCCTATGCACTGACCTTCACGTTTATTTCAACGCGGGCTCTGAACTTCTGGCCGGCCTATGCCCAGATGAGCACATCGGCGGCTCTTATAGAGATCATCGTGGTTACATTCCTTTCGTTGCTGATTACGGATATAGCACTGAGCTGGCGCGAACTAACCACCCGCCGGACTTGACGCCTGAGCTAAAATCACCCCTATGAAGCCCTCAGAAGCTTTCGTCCAGCATCGCGACACCATCCGTCGGATAGTCCTCGAATCCGGCATGACCAACCCGCGCTTATTTGGCTCCACGCTACACGGCGACGATACCGAAGACAGCGATCTCGACATCCTCGTCGACGAAGCACCTGATACAAGCCTCTTCGATCTTGCTGGCTTGCAAATCGCACTCGAAGAAGCTGTGGGCATCAAGGTCGACGTTCGTTTGCCCGGAGAACTCCACCGCGCCTTCCGCGATTCCGTAGTCGCAGAGGCTACACCCTTATGAGTAAGCGAAGTTCAGTAATTAAACCCTTCATTGAAGATTTGGAACAGACCGCTGCTCATATTTTGCAGTTCACCGCTGGAACGATGGAGTCGGATTTCTCAAATAATCTGATGATGCAGTGGTCCGTCATCCGAGGTCTTGAAGTCCTGGGCGAAGCGTCGAAACAGCTTCTCGACTCCCTACCTGACGCCGAGGTACGCTTTCCCAACATCCCTTTCAAACGGATGTAAGCGACGCGCAATCGCTTAATTCACGGCTACTCCACCATAGAATTGACCACTATCTGGAGCATCGTTCAGAAGCAGATACCCGACGTTCACGTTGCCGCACAAGCTGCCCTCGCCAACTGGCCGCCCGATCTCTCCTAAACTCCGCATCGTCTGGCGCATATGAGACTCTAAATCTCATGAAGCCAACCGCGCCCCTTGCCCTTGCGCTCTTAGCCGCAACCGCCTTCGCGCCTCTCACAGCCCAGTCTCCAGCCGTCTTCAGCGACCCCGCCAACCTTCGCGGCGAGCGCCCCGCGCCGCTCACAGGCCGCGAACTCCCCATCGACCAGGGCGCCCTCGGCCTCCAGCAACTCCTGCGCAAACTCAATACCCGAGCCTCCATCATGAACATCGTCGCCCACCCCGACGACGAAGACGGCGGCATGATGGCCCTCTACTCCCGCGGCCTGGGCGCCCGCGTCGCCGATCTCTCCCTCACCCGCGGCGAAGGCGGTCAGAACGCCGTCACCGGAGACTTCGAAGATGCCCTCGGCCTCCTCCGCACCCAGGAGCTCCTCTCCTGCGACCGCTACTCCGGCGTCGACCAGTTCTTCGGCACCGAAGTAGACTTCGGCTTCTCCAAAACCAAGGAAGAGTCCTTCGCCAAGTGGACCCACGAGCGGGTCCTCTACGACGCCGTCCGCGCCATCCGCCTCTACCGTCCCCTCGTCATCACAAGCACTTGGATCGGCGGCGTCACCGACGGACACGGCCAACATCAGGTCTCCGGCGAAATCGCTCAGGAAGCCTTCGTAGCCGCTGGCGACCCCAAAATCTTCCCCGAACTCACCGCCGAAGGCATCCTCCCCTGGCAGCCCCTCCGCATCTACGCCCGCGTTCCCATGCAATCCATCAGCGAAAAGGGCCTCTTCGACTACGCGACCGGCCAGTACACTCCAGCCAAATTCACCAACTACGTCACCGGCCAAGTCACCACCGCCCCGCCCACGACCGACGTAGTCGTCCACGAAGGCGCCCAAGACCCCCTCCTTACTCACGCCGCCGCCAACCCCTCCGACATCCGCTCCAAGGCCGCCCTCGACCCCGACACCCCCTTCACCTACGTCCAATTCGCCCGCATCGGCCTCGGCCTTCAGAAATCACAAGTAGGCCCCGGCGTCCGCAACGCACCGGCTGGCGCCTTCGACGTCGCCTATCACCTCTACGGCTCCCAAGTTCCCACCCAAAATCTGTCATCTCGACCGGAGCGCAGCGAAGTGGAGAGACCTGCAGTTTCGCCTGCCGACCCAACCTTCTTCACCGGCATCGACACCTCCCTCGAAGGCATCGCCAACCTCGCCCCCAACGCCCCATTGCTCCTGCACGACTCCCTCCTCGTCATCCAGGCACAGATCACCCAGGCTAACTCCACCTTCGACCCCGCCAAGCCATCCAGTATCGCTCCTATCCTCGGCGACTGCCTGCACAAAGTCGACGTCCTCATCTCTCAACTGGAATCCTCCTCCCTCGCACCAAGCGAAAAAGAAAGCGTCCTCCACGAACTTCGTATCAAGAAGACCCAACTGAACCAGGCTCTCATCCTGTCACTCGGCATAACCTTCGACGCGACAACCAGCAGCGCATACATAGTCGCCGGCTCTGCGGTCTCCGTTTGGGCCGGCCTGCATTCAAAGTTCTCAGCGCCCTTGGCCGTCACAAAGGTCTGGCTCATTACGAGTCAGGGAGAAGTCCCCAGCAAGACCACAAAGAAATCCGAAACGCCGGACCTCACCGCCGATCGTCCCTCCATCAGCTCCCTGACAGCAACCAGCGGCTTCACCGCAGACATCACCCGCCCTTACTTCTCTCGAGATAGCGTCGAAGCCCCTGTCTATCATCTGAAGGTTCCCGCATTGCGCGACGCCGCGCAAACACCACCCGCCCTTATCGCCCATGCTGAGTTGGACTACCGCGGCACGACCATCGCGCTGTCTCACGTCGTCCACGCCGACGCCCAGCCCGTCAGCATTGTTCCGGCAGTCAACGTAGGTCTTACAACTCACGCGCAGGTGCTTCCCGCAACTGAATCATCCTTCTCACTCATGGCCGAGGCAAGCTCCCCGGATGGAGCCCGCGATCAGAATCAGGGAACCCTTCGTCTCGAAGCCCCGATCGGCTGGAAGATCGTGCCACCCACCGCTAACATAGCTTCCGAACACGCAAGCTTCACCGTCACTCCTTCCGGCAAATTGCAGAAAGGAGCGAATCTAACGGCGTCAGCCCACCTAACCCTCGGCGGCCAAACCTACACCGAAGGTTATCGGCCCATCGGCTACGGCGATCTCCCCCGCACCAACTACTACACCCCAGCCACTGACCGCGTCGTCCCCGTAGACCTCAAGCTTCCCGCGCATCACAATATCGCCTACCTCCCCGGCACCGGCGACTCCATCCCCGAAGCCCTGACCTCCATCGGCCTCACCCCCACGACCCTGTCAGTCTCCGATCTCACACCCGAACATCTGAAACAGTTCGACACAGTCATCCTAGGAGTCCGTACCTACAACGCCCACCCCGACCTCCATGGCGCCCCGACGCGAGCTCTCCTCGACTACGCCCGGAACGGCGGCAACGTTGTCGTCCAATACCAGACCACCGAATTTACCGGAGACGACGCCCCCTACCCGCTTTCCCTCGGCTCCAACGAAAAGGTCGTAGACGAGGCTGCGCCGGTCCATATTCTCACCACAAACGCTCCACAACTCACCACACCAAACACCATCACTTTTGCCGACTTTAATGGTTGGATAGAGGAGCGCGGCCATGGCTTTCTAAGCACCTGGGACCCCCGTTACATCCCCCTCACCGAAACCCATGACCCCGACCAACTCTCTCAAAAGGGAGGACTTATCACCACCCAGCTAGGCAAAGGCCGCTGGACCTACTGCGCCTACGCCCTCTACCGCCAGCTTCCGGAAGCCGTCCCCGGCGCCTACCGACTCTTCCTCAACCTCCTGAATCCATAACACCCTATTTCTTTTCGAATAGTTGCGAGCCTGTCAAGCCCATTACGACCTAACTGCTTGACGCTAAAGCACATCGACTTGACATACTTTTCGCTCAAGAAGCCGGTAATGGAGATAGAACTTGCTCCGAGAAAGCCCGTTTAAAAACCAGGCTTGGATTTCAACAAGTCCACCCCTAAGCCATTACTCCTGCGGACTTTAGGCAAAAAAGCACAGGGGGAGGGGTAGCCGGCAAACAACAAAAACGGCCTCCCAAAGGGAGGCCGTTTTCAATAACCAGCAATCTAGCGCCGAGTCGTGTGGTGAACTGGTGCCTTCACAGGCGCCTTCTTCGGCTCAACGATCGATCCGTCGCTCATTGTAATCATCAGCGGGCTCTGCGTGTAAGACGCATACGTTCCATCCAGCGTGACCTTGTCGCCAACCGCGGGAATCTTGGTCAATGGCTTTGTCATGTTGAACGTAAAGTCCGCAACTGGCGGCTGCGCCTGCTGGGAGTCGTCCGACACAGCCACCGTCAGCGTGTCAGCAGTGGCCGAAACTACAATCGCACCCGGAATCTCGACAGACTTGCCTTTGATCGTATCGAAGACCTTGTCTGCGTCCGCCGGTTTTCCGTTCTGCAGGACGTATTCCTTGTCGCTGAGCGCCAAAGTCGCCAGATCGGGAGTTGTTGCGATGAGATTGGTCACGATGTCTTCAGGCTTCGGCGCAGGTGTGATTGCCAGGCAGCCTGCAGGAGCTGCGGGCGCAGGAGCGGTCGATCCAGCTGGGGCAACCGGGCATAGGGGGGGCATCGTCAGACTCGTCTTCGCCGCAGCCACAACAGTGTCGTAACCATCAGGACGGCCGTGGAACTTCGTGTAGCAGTACTGGCCAAGCTTTTGGAACGTCGTCTTGAACGGCTCGGGAGCAAAGGCCGAAGCACGTGCGGCGTAATAAGAACAGCTTACGTAATCCGGCGGTGTCTCCGTGTAGTATGCCGAAGCAAGATAGTAGGTGTCCATCAACTGCGGTCCAGGAGTCTCGGTCTGCGCCACAGGCACAGCAGCCAGTTCCGAGTTGAACGCTTTGATCGCGCCAGCCTGGTCCTTCTTGTTCAGGTCTGCCGCGCCGATCGCGCCATAGAACACCGGATAGCCCTGCCCGGTCAGCTTCGTGAAGTCCGCGGCGCTCATAGCGGCTGGCTTAGTTGCTGCCAGACCCTTCGTCGCGAAACTGGCCGCTGCATCCAGTCCAGCCTGCTTCGCTGCAGGGTCGGTAGCCGTTGCCGCCGCCTGGCTACGCAGAGAAACCTCGAACACATAGGCATAAAGGTTGTTCGGATCAACTGCCAGCAACGCATCGGCTGTATCCAGCGTCTTCTGCGTATCGGGCACCTGGCTGTAGGCAAACATCTCCTGCTGCAGCGCATCTGCTTTTACCGCGGACTTCGGATATGCCTTGAGATACGCATCGAACGCGGCAGCTTTGGCAGCCGGGGTCGTCTGCGTAATGGCGTTGTTGTACGCGGCATACTCATCGGCCGACATTTGGATCTGCCCGCCGGCCTGCTGAGTGCCCAGGTTCGGGGTTGCCGCCTGCGAATAGCAGGCTTGGGTCAGGGACGCTGCGCCGGCTACTGCCAGCAGAGAAGCAAGTACGACCTTCTTCATAGAAAAACTCCTCGGTAAGCCCGTCTGGGTTCTCAGATTAGGATTCAACTGAAACGGCGCGAGTTGCGCCGCGATACGCGTCCCCTCAAAGGTATTCGGAGGCTGACTAATAGTATTGCGGATTATAAGAATGCGCTCGGCCCCTATGCAAGCCGGCGGAAAGCTCAACAGTGTGCGCGGCAGTGATCCTATTGAACCACAAGCAGGCCAACTCTTACAGCGTTCCTCTAGTCGTACCTGCTTTTCCTCTTCTGTCTCACGACAAACATAGCCGCTATAGACACCGAAACAGCGTGAAATGTGCCCGTGACCGAAGATGTAGAACTACGGACGCCTTATCCACAACATCTTGGGCCGGTCGCATTGATTCGCCGGGTTCTGCCGCTTACGATTCGCTTAGTGCCGTTCCATGCGCGTCCCATTTCGTAGAGGTTTTCGCCCTTGCTCAAGCTCAAGAAAGTCCAGATTCTCGGTTTCAAGTCCTTTTGCGATCGCACCGAGGTGCAGCTCGCCGGTCAGGGCATTGCCGCCATCGTAGGCCCCAATGGCTGCGGTAAATCGAATATCTCCGACGCCATTACCTGGGTGCTTGGCGAGCAATCGGCAAAATCCCTCCGTGGCATCAAGATGGAAGACGTCATCTTTGCGGGCACGCGCGATCGCAAGCCGACCGGAATGGCCGAGGTTTCCCTTACCCTCGTCGATCCGGAGGTCTACGACAGTGCCGGCGGCGGCGAGAACGAGGCCGAAACCTTCGGCGATAGCCAGAATGTCTCTCCTATGCCCATTGCCGACTGGGACGAAGCTGCCGTACGCGCAGAAGCCGCGGAAGAAACCGAAGAAGCGACCCTGGAAGCGCAACCGGGGACGACTTACGAAGCCGAAGCCCCGAAAAAGCCGGTAGCCTCCGAAACCGATGCTGAAGCAGCAATGGGTGACACTTCCAACAACGTCGTCCTCAAGATCCGCCGCCGCAAGTTCGGCCGCGCGCCCATCCGCGCTGGCGAAATTACTGTTACCCGCCGCCTGTTCCGCACGGGCGACTCCGAGTACCTGTTGAACGGCAAAATCTGCCGATTGTCCGACATCAAAGATATCTTCATGGGTACCGGCCTTGGCGGCGAAAGCTACGCCATGATCGGCCAGGAGCGTATCGGCCAGATTCTTTCGTCGAAGCCTCTTGATCGCCGCGGCATCATCGAAGAAGCTGCCGGCATTACACGGTTCAAGACCAAGAAGCGTCTCGCCGAGCTTCGGCTTGAGTCGGCCAAACAAAATCTGGCGCGCGTGAACGACATCTTCGAAGAAGTGACCAAGCAGATGGTCACACTGAAACGTCAGGCCTCCAAGGCCGAGCGGTATGGTGCGCTGCGCGATGAACTTCGTGGCAAACTTCGCGTAGTGCTGGCTTCGCGCCTGACGCAGATGGATGCTGAACAGTCTGCAGCTTCTACCGAGATTACGCGCCTGGCAGGTCTCATCGACACCCAGGCTGCCGAACTCGAAACCATGGATGCGGAACACTCCTCTGGTGTCGCCCGCGGATATGAATTAGACGGCCAGATCCGGGAGTCCGGCGCAAAGGCCAATCAGTCCGCGGTGGAGCTTGAGCGCATCGCAGCGCGCACGACGTCCAATGCCGACCGCATCAGCGATCTCACGCAACGCATCAGCTCCGGTAACGACGATCTTGCTCAGGCGCGTGCGCAGCAGGAGTCGTTGGCTGGTGAGTTGGAGCAGCATCGCAGCTTCCTTGAAAACGCTACGGCAGAATCCGCCGATTCGCGTGAGGCTGCACAGGCACAGCAGGCGCAAGCGCATGAAGCCACGCGCAACGTGCTGGCCGCGGAAGCCCTGGCCGAGAACCAGCGGCGTGCGGGCATGCAGATCATGCAGCGTGCTTCACAGGCCAATAACGAGCAAGCGCAGGCTGAAGCCGCTCTTGCCGGACTTGATCGCGAAAGTGAACGGTTGGCTAATGAGTCCGCTACGGCGCGCGAAGAGCTTGAAACTCTCGGAGTGCAGCAGGGACAGATTAAGATGTCGTTCGAGGACGTGACGGCGCGCCTCAAGCGGCTGGAAGTCGAGATCGTCGACATACGGCATCAGCTTGAGTCGAAGCGCCTGGAAGAAACGCAGTCCCGCCGCCGGGGTGATGAGCTTCGCGCCGAAATGGCGACGCACATGGGCCGCCGCAGCTCGCTTGAAGCTCTGATCCGGGAGCACAGTTACTCAACCGATACGGTCCGTAACATCTTCCGCGCTAACTCGAAGAACCAGAACACCGGTTCGCTTGCGCCTGTTGGAACGCTCGCCGACTTCCTTGAAGTCGACGGCAAGTATGAGTCGGTGGTCGACGAGTTCCTGCGTGACGAGCTGAACTACATCGTAGTGAAGAGCTGGGATGCGGCGGACGAAGGCATGCGGATGTTGCAGTCCGATGTTGCGGGGCGGGCTACATTCCTGGTTCATCCGAACGACGCGCAGTCGGCCTTCCCTTTTGCAGAGGGCATGACGAGCTCTACGTCGTCGAATGGCATTGTTCCGCTCAAGGACTGCATTCGGGTTCTCGATGGCTTTGGCCGTTCGCTAGAGGTGATTCTGCCGAAGCTGCGCGAAGGCTTTATCGCGCCCGACAGTGCTACTGCTCGTTCGCTCGCACTGGCCAATCCGCAGAGCTTCTTCCTTTCGCCCAATGGAGAGACCTTCAACTCGGTTACAGTGACCGGCGGACGTCCGCGCGAACAGGGGCCGCTTGCGCTGAAGCGCGAGCTTGCGGAAGTGCAGACGAAGCTTGAGGGCATCGAGGCTGAGCTTTCGAAGAGCGAGATGGCGACCATTGCCTTGACGCGTGAGATCGCCGACCTTACCAGTGCGCTCGACAGTAAGAACCACGAGCGGCGCGACGCCGAGCGTGACAGTGCGAACTCCGGCGCGGCGCTGCGCCAGATGGAAGCCGAGACAGCGCGTATCGCCCGCCGCCTGCAAGACTGGCAGCTGGCCGCGGAACGTAACCGGGATAGCCGTCAGCAGAAGCAAGACCTGATTGCACGTAAGCAGGAAGAAGCTGCACGCTTTGAGGCGGAGCGGGCGGGGATCGAGCAGCAGGTTGCCGAACTTACCGAGAAGATCGCCAATCTCCGCGCGAACCGCGAAGAGCTGCAGTCCGCGGCGAGTGCCGCCAATGCTGCACTGGCAGGCCTCGAAGAACGCCGTCGCAACGCGAACGCCAACTTCGAGCAGACCAAGCGGCTTTACGACACGCAATCGCAGCGCATCAACCAGCTAGAGCAGCAGCTTACATCTGCCGCTTCTGAAAAGCAGCGCCGTGAAGAAGAGACTGCCGCGCTCCAGCAGCAGCACACGGAGCTTACGGAAATGCGGGCGCAGGCCATTGCGGAAGGCGAGACGCTTTCTTCGGAGGCTTCCGCCCTTCGCGCTGCTATGTCTGATTTGGACATAAGGCTTCGCGCGTTGCGCCATGAGACGGAAGCGCTTCGCGAGCAACGCGCCGCCCTGACAGCCCGTGCCGCCAAGTTGACCTCGGACCTGGAGCACCTTGAGGCTACGTGCATCAACGATCTTTCTGTGGAAGCCTCCGCCCTTCGTGAAGACGAGTCGATCATCCGCATTGAGGCTGAAGCCCTGCATGAAGAAGACGAAGCCGCACGGGTGCTGAAGCAGCGATTGGAAGCGATGGGCCCTGTCAACATGATGGCGCTCGAGGAGTACACCGAGACGGCGCAGCGCCATGAGTTCCTTGAAACACAACGCAAGGACTTGCTGGACTCTATCGAGAACACGACCGCTTCCATCAAGGAAATCGACGATGTTTCGCGCGAGAAGTTCGATGCGGCTTACAAAGTGATCAACGAGAACTTCTCAACGGCCTTTACGAAGCTTTTCGGCGGCGGCGCGGCTATGATGCGTCTGACCGATGAGGCCAACTCGGCTGAGTCCGGCATCGACATCATCGCGTCGCCTCCGGGCAAGAAGCTGCAGAATGTTCTGCTGCTTTCAGGCGGAGAGAAAGCCCTTACCGCGCTTTCGCTGCTCGTGGGCATCTTCCAGTTCCAACCTGCGCCGTTCTGTGTGCTGGACGAAGTGGATGCGCCGCTTGATGAAACCAACGTTGGCCGCTTTGCGCGCCTGGTTGCCGAAATGTCGGATACGACACAGTTCATCGTGATTACCCACTCCAAGCGCACCATGGAGCAGGCCGATGTGATGTACGGCGTGACGATGCAGGAGCCAGGTGTTTCGAAGATCGTCTCGGTTTCGCTTGGCGGTCGCAGCAAGGGCCGCGAAGCCCGCACGGCAGCGTAGGGCAAGAACAGCAGCCGAGGAAGACACAAAATGAACCCACTCGACTGGCTCCTCGGGGCTCTTCTGCTGTATTCGATCGTGCGCGCCGCAATCCGCGGATTCTTTCGCGAAGCCTTTGCGCTTGGCGGTCTGATCGTAGGATTTCTGCTGGCGTGTTGGTTCTATCGTTCGCTAGCTGTGCAGCTTGCGGGACTTATTTCGTCAACCCAAATCGCACAGCTTGTCGCGTTTCTCCTGATCCTGATTGGGACCATGCTGCTCGCCGGCCTGATTGGTAGCCTGTTGAAACGCACGGCTTCCGCCATCGGACTGGGCTTTTTCGACCGACTGCTGGGGGCGCTTTTCGGGTTGATTCGGGGCTGTATCCTGGGCACTGGCCTGCTCATGGCAGTTACCGCCTTTTTGCCGCCCGCTCCCTGGATAGAGTCCTCAAAATTGGCCCCATTTTTCTTACGGGCATCTCATGCTGTATTCTTCGTGATGCCCGCCGACTTGAGACTTCGGCTTCACGTCGGCGCCGAGCACATCAAGCACACAACTCCCGATTGGATCAAATTAGCTTCACCGTCGCACACTGGTTGAAGAACGACATTTGCATTCGCAACAAAAGCTTCAGCCTGATTGCCAAGAGCATGTAGGATTGTCCAATCCAAGTCATAAGGAACTCCCGCGAGTGAAACGCGATCTCGACAACCTCGTCCTTCAAATGCATGCTGCGGGCCTTCCGTACAACGACGCCGTGCGCGAGTTCAAGAAGCGCTTCATCCTCGAAGTCCTGGCGCGCCATCGTGGCAATCAGTGCAAGGCCGCGGAAGAACTTGGCATGCACCGCAACACGCTGAGCCGCACGCTGGCGGAGCTCGAGATGGATTCAGCTCAGATCAAGAAGGGTCTACGTCGTCCTCCGACTTCGGTGCGCCCTGGCCGGTCGATGCGTCCCGGCCGCCCCGGCTTGCAGATCGTCTCCGGCGCCCGCTAGCCGTCCCTTTAGAGCCTAGCGCCGGTCGAATCCCAAAATGCAACCGCCGTCCGTCTAAACTTCAGTCATGCCTCGCTCCAGCCACCTTCGCCGTTTTCTAAGCCCATTGCAGGCGCTCGGCGTAGTGACATTGGCTGCGTTCGCGCTGCCCAGCATGGCGCAGCAAGCGCCGGAGGCGACTACCGCGCCGGCGAGCGTGCCTGCGGGTGCATTGCAGGCCCGTACGCCTGCACCCTCCGTCAAGACGCCCGCACCAGTTTCAGCCAAACAGGCACGAGAGGCAGACGACGCTTACCTGGACGGCGCGAAGGCGATGGAGCGCGACGATCTGCCTGCCGCCGAGCGAAGCTTCGCCCATGCTGTGCAGCTAAATCCGAATAAGCAGGAGTATGCGCTTTCGCTTGCCATCGCCCGCGAGCATCGCCTGACCGAGCTGGTGCAGTCGGCGGCGAAGGCTCGCCTGCTGGGGGACAACGCCAAGGCCGATGCGTTGCTCGTCCAGGCGCGCGCTCTCGATCCAGATAACAATGTCATTACCCAGCACCTGGGGGTGGACGCCAGTCCCCTTCCTGTTGATCTTGAGGACGTGCGCAACAGTGTGCCTGACTTCGCCGGCCCTATCGAGTTTGCGCCCACGCCCGGCAACAAAGATATTCACCACCGAGGCAGTGCGCAGGATGTCGTTCGCTCTGTCTATAACGACTTCGGCATCAGTGTCGTCTTCGATTCGAGCTTCACCAGCAATGCCTCGATCAAATTCGATCTCGACCATGTCGACTTCCTCACAGCCACGCGTGTCCTCGCCGACATGGCCCACATCTTTGCCGTTCCCGTGCAGCCACGTACGGCACTGATTGCGAAAAATGCGCCCGAAGAGCGGGACCGTCTCATGCCGCTGGTAGAAGAGACTCTTTACCTGCCGGGTGTCAGCAACGATTCGATGACCGAGTTGGCCAATCTCGCTCGAAATGTCTTTGAACTCAAGCAGGTGACCGCCAGCGCCACGGGCGGACACATGCTTGTGCGCGGCGACGAGTCAACCGTGAAGGCCCTCAACGCGACGTATGCCGATATGCTCGACGGAGGCTCCGATGTGCTGCTCGACATAAAACTCTATGAGGTCAGCAAGACGCATCTGGTGAACATCGGCGCTTCGTTGCCTGCCTCTCTGAGCGCTTTTTCTCTGGTGACCAGCGGCCAGAATCTTATCAACGCCAACCAGTCCTTGATCGACGAAGCGATATCGAGTGGCGTCCTGAAGCTGACAGGCACCAGCGCGGCCAACGAGCTCACAGAGCTGGCGTTCCTGGTGGCCGCAGGCGTCTCGGGGGCAAGCCAGTTCACCAGTCTGCTCGGAACGATCGGCAATTACGGCGGGCTGCCGCTGCTTGGGGTCGACGTCGCTTCCAGCGGCACCTTCAACTTGCTGCTCAACTCCAGTGACGTGCGCCTGCTGGATGATGTTCAGCTGCGCGGCGGCGACAATCAGCCTCTAAACTTTCGGGCCGGCACGCGCTATCCAATCGTGACGGCTACGTACAGCTCCGGCGTCAGCAGTTCGCTGGCCTCGCAACTCGCAGGCGTCAGCATCAATGGCACCTCGGCTGCGTCTCTGCTGGCACAATATGGCACGGGAAGCTCTGTGACCGTACCGCAGGTGCAGTATGAAGATCTGGGCATCACGATCAAGGCCACGCCGAAGATTCAGCGGTCGGGCGATGTCTCTGTGGCACTCGACATGAAGATTGAGGCGCTGGGCAGTGGCACCATCGACAGCATTCCCATTCTCAACAATCGCAGCTTTACGTCTACGGTTGCGATCCCAGCCGGCCAAACAGCTCTGATGGCCAGCGCCGTTTCACGCAACGAAGCTCGGGACATCGAAGGCATCCCCGGCCTCAGCGAACTGCCTGGCTTTCAGGGAACTGAAAAAAGCGCTGAAATCGACGCCGATGAGCTGCTAATCACGATCACTCCGCACGTCGTCCGCAGCGGGCGATTCCGGGTGACGAGCCGCCGCCTGATCGTCGACCGCGCCCCGACCGGCAGTGACTAGCTAAAGCGTCTTTGCAACCCCCGCAATCCTCGGATATACTTGCAGAGGCAGGGCGGGAGTAGCTCAGTGGTAGAGTGCTTCCTTGCCAAGGAAGATGTCGCCGGTTCGACCCCGGTCTCCCGCTCCAAAACACCCTCACAATCTGCGATACACTTCTATTTAGCGATAGCAGTTGTCCTGCGCCTTGTTCAGCGTGGTGTAGGTTTGAGGCGCGGTACCCAAGTGGTAAGGGAGAGGTCTGCAAAACCTTTATGCGTCGGTTCGATCCCGACCCGCGCCTCCAATTTCTTCTATAACTTACAACCAGTGACTATTCCCTGGTTGCCATCTTGGTTGCCAATAAGCGCGCAAACCCTCATACATCAACCGGATTCGCGGCAAATTCAGCCGGGATCTGGTATCCCAGCTGACCGCTGAGCAAGCCGGCTGCCGCGTCCGCCGATTCATCGAGGACCTGCGCATAGTGGATGAGAAGCGTGTTGGGACGGGAGTGGCCAAGGCGTTGCTGCGCTGCCTTGATGTCCACCTTCGCCGCAATCATCGTGGTCGCGCCCCACTTCCGCAGGAGACGCCAGGTGATGTGCGGCAGGCCGAGCCTATCCGCGACCGGCTGGATGCGCCGGGCGAGGAGATGCTCGTGCCACATCGGACCACGCTTCATCTTCTTACCGTTCTTGATGCGGTTGGGGAACATCCAGTCGTCATCCTGCGCTTTCATCCGTTCCTTCAACGCAAGCAGGCGGTGCACATCTGCCTCTGTCAGCCGGATGGGACGATTGGCCCGGTGGCACTTCGGTGTGTGGAGCTTGCCCTTGTTGATGGCACGCACCACCCAGAGGTCCCGGGTTGCCGCCTTCAGGTCCAGCCATTTGAAGGCGAGTTCTTCCGGACGAACCGAGCTGACCGCCACCAGGTAGACCATCGTGCTGATCGGCTCCTCCAGAGCGTCGATCAACTGAATCAGTTGATCGCCGGTGGGAAGCTTCTTTGGTTCCTGGATCTCCTCCGGAGGGAGATCGGCGCCAGAGGCGGGATTGGACTTGATGTATCCGTACTTGATTGCAGACTCGAAGATCGAGCTGAGCCCCCACTTCAGGTTCTTGAGGGTTTGCACAGCCTTGCCTTCGAGCCTCTTCTCGTTGAGAAATGTCTGCACCGCTTCGGCAGAAATACTGGACAGCTCCATGTCGCCGAACTCAGGAAGGTAGTGTGCGTGGATGTTGGTTTCATAACCGTGCACCGTGGTTCCTTTCTGGTTCGCCAACTTAAGCGGCCGATACTTCGTGTCGATAAATCCCCGAAAGGACATTTGCTTCTTCGGGCGGTGTTTGACATCGTTGATGGGGTTGAGAATCGCGGCCAGCTTCTGTTTGGCGACCTTCTCGTTGGGAGTTTCCTTCAGCGAACCAAGGTTGACGCCGATGCGTTTCCGCACGGTCTTCCCCGCTTCGGTGACGATGTCCTCCCTGTAGAAGCCCTGCCAATAAGCCGGACCACGATCCGTACGCAACCGGACGCTACCGGATTGAAATCGCTTTCGAGTCAATGTGTACAATCCTTTTCCGTTGACCCGCGCAATTCCGTCGAATGCTATGAGCGTAGCATCCGAGTGGTGGCGCTCGCGAGAGCGGAGATAGGTGGAAATCTTGTACGGATCGAAGCGAATCCCGGCTCTGCTAAGCCGATAGACCGGCAAAGGATCCTTGGCATCCCGCTTGGTCCGCTGGTAGACCCACGCGGTCGAGACACCGAAGGCCGCCGAGACCTCCCGGGCGGTCAGCAGCGGCCGGGGGCCGAAAGGCAGGATGGGAATGTTATGCACGTCGAATTGGGTTTGGATGGATCTCATCGCAACTGCCTCTCACATCCGCCTGGTTGTAAAACGAGTGGAAAACTCGGTCAAATTGAGAAAAGAGGTGAAGCCATCTGGGAGCATGGGGCGTCTACTGGCGACAGGACCGCCAGAGCGCACAACAATTCCCGGTCCGCTCGATGTATCGAGGGAACTCATAAGAATCCGCAATTTTCAGCGATTTAGGCAGAGCTCCGAGCCGGTCCGCGACGTATCGGGATCGTCCATATTGCTTTCCGTGTAGTGACCGATTCGACCCTTCACTGCGGCATTCGATCCACCGCACCCGTGACTGAACAACTCCAATCACATAGTTTTGCGTAACGCATTTTTGTGTGATACAAAGATGCGTGATGATCAATCCATTTGAGTTTGCCGGGAACTCGGAACTGATGAACTGGTCGACCGTGATGACGAAGTTGCTGCCGTCATCCAAACCATTCGGCAAGGGGCAAAACTCTTCCTCATTGGGCCTCGGCGGTTCGGGAAGACTTCTATCCTCAAGACGGCCGAGGATCGCTTGCACAAGACAAACGCCGTTGTCCTACGCTTCGATGCCGAGAGCTATCCGTCCCTAGACATGCTCGTAACTAGCCTGATCTCCGCCGCCGCGAAAGGACTGAAAGGCCCGGTCGAACGAGTTGGAGACCAGATACGCTCGTTCTTTTCCCGCCTCCGGCCAGAGCTGACGTTCAACATCACCCAAGAGTCATGGAGCGCCAAGCTCGGCATGAACATCGCCTCGAGTCAGGAGGCGCACGTAATGCTGCTGGTGGAAGCATTGAACGGGCTCGAAGCCCTCGCAGCGGCGCAACCCAAGACACAGCCGGTCGGCCTGATTATTGATGAATTTCAACGGATCATCGAATTGGGCGGCATCCAGGCCGAGTCACAGATTCGCGCAGCCATCCAGCGGCACCAGCGAATCGGTTATGTCTTCGCCGGGTCGAAGACCCGGCTGCTCACCGCGATGACGCTGGACGCCGCCAGGCCCTTCTACCGGTTAGGGAGTGTCCACTTCATTGGGCCGGTTCCTGCAAAAGACTTCGAAGCCTTCCTCGACGCCAAGTTCCGGCAAAGTGGCTTTCTTATCGAGGACACTGCAGCTATACGGATGATCCTTCAACGCGCGGAAGATGTGCCTTACAACGTGCAGTTGCTCGCCCATACCTGCTGGAACCAGTTGCGCAATCGACCCACAAAGCCCTCACCCTCTTTGAGTACGCAAACGGTCAAAGAAGCCATGGAATTGATCGTGCGCCAGTACGACCCGTTCTATACACAAATCTGGTCCTCCCTTACCTCGATCCAGCAAAAGACACTCATAGCGGTGATCCAGGAGGGCGGAGCCAAGCTCCAATCGCAAAAGGTGGCCCAGTCCGTAGGCAAGGGAGCATCGACGATACAGCGATCGCTGAGTTCGCTATCCGACAAGGAGCTCCTGCGCGAGGAGGAACACGAGGGGGGCGTCAGAATGCGATTTGAAGACCCTTTTTTTGCTCAGTGGATTCGGGCTTTTCGGATGAGCGCAGCCTGAGTTCTGATGTATCGGCGGGCCGCTCTACCCGCGATGATAGTCTTTCAGGCTATGGCCTCCCGTACAAAAGCTCCGGTGACGAAGCGAGATGGCGACCGCTTGCGGGTTGGAGCCGAAGTCGTCACGTTCGGTCGCAATATCCTTTTCCAGGATGGCGCCACCTATCAACTTCAGCCTCGGTTCTTTGTAAACGATCCGTGGGAACTCATGGCAGAGGCGATTGCCCGCGCCGTCGTTCCTGGCAAAACAAGGGACATAGCGCAATCGTTTCGGCTACAGGCTGAAGATTACTTTCGAGCGGCGACTTCTGGCCGGGAGCAAGCGGTACGGCCAGTTCTCCTTTATTACGCCTTCCTCAATCTGTCTAAGGCATATGGAGTGGCAAAGGGAAACGCTTCGCTGGCGAGTAAAGCATTTCACGGCATCTCCTGTGATTCAAAGCCAAAGACCATTCCTGCATCGCTCATCAAGTTTTCCTCCTGGCAGAGGAACGCTGGTGTTCCCGGAGTTGCTCAGGCTGCTCGGCGGAAGCACCAGCATCCTCGGATCCGACCTCCGGCTGGGTCATCTATTGCCGCAGATTCTTCCCGGCCACAGGCTGTGGTGCTACGCCACCGGGCGTGTCGAACGCTTCATAACAGTAGAGAGATTCGAGGTCCTGCACGCGTCAGCCACAAAACATGTGTGGCTGAACCTGTATCTCGATAGGAACGATCTTGAACGGCTGGACATATCACCGTATAAGGTCATCGCTCAGGCGGACCTTGCCGGATTCGACTTCGCCGGCGGCACGCCCGGCACAGTCTGTTTCCAGCAACGCCATCCAGAGACATACGCGACAGACCCTGCAGAGGCGTTGGCATTGATAGTAAAGAGGACACGAAACAAGCTTTGGGAAACGGTCAAAACAGCCTCGCCCTATAGAAAGCCGTACATCTACTGCTGTCCACCCGCCGAGCAAAGCACACGGCTTCCACAGATGTTGTCCATTTATCTGCTCATGTTTTTTCTGGGGTGGGTGACCCGTTATTCGCCGGGAGATTTTGATGACTTTCTGGACTCGAAATATGGTCCCTTCTTTGATACGTTTGTCTCCGAATCCCCTGTGCAGTTTCTCTACCTCATGGCGTCTGATCTTCTAGGGCGAGAGGTCAGCAAGCCCGCGATCATCTGATGGTATTCGCGAAGAGCCCGACTATAGCAGCAAGTTCTGGATGTGACGCCGCGCAAGATTCTAGCGAGTTGCCCACCGCGGAGGGCCTGCAGGAGCTCGCCACAAAACTCCTCCCAGAGGCGGAGCAGTTGCGGCAGGACCGCTATAGGTGGCGGAGAAGCTATACGCCCGACTTTTTCGCATTCATGTAGTGGGATTGCCTAGATAGAGATTGAAGCAAGATTTGAACTGCTATACTTCGATGCACAGTCGCAGAGCCATCTGACCAATCATGTCAACCTTGCCCCTTGCATCCGCGCCTCTAACGGTCCGCCAAACATTAGAGTTGCTGGACGGTAATTCCGCGAACCTAGCTGGTCATTTTGAAGAAGCCGGCTATGCTCTGTGGCTTGGTTCCGGCATTTCCTTCGGAAGAATGAGGAGACTCGCCGATATAATCCGCGATGCCCTTAGCTTCCTCCAAAGCAATATAGCGCCGGCAGATTCCAATTGCCGATTTCGACTGGCCCTCTTGAAAGCGCTAAAGCTTGTTCTTTCGGCGAGCGAACTTGCAGCTATCGATTTAGCGAAGCCCGTGGATCTTTGGCCGACGATTGTGGATGTGCAGGATCGACTGACAACCAAATACGCTGACCTCTTGGACGTCACAGTTGATGGTGAACAGGATGACTTTCTCCTTTGGAATGGAGTTCGGGTCACTGAAGCATTTGCCGATCCAACGATTGAGCCGGACGCAGAACATCTATGTATAGCAATTCTGGCGCTCGAAGGCCTCTTGCCGGAGATCATGAGCGCGAACTGGGATGGACTCATCGAGAAGGCCGCCCTGCAACTCTCGGGGGGCGGGAACCTTGTCAATGTTTGTGTCCTCCCTGATGGACGTGCGCCGAGTGGGCTTCCGTGTTCAGCTATACAAATTTCATGGTTGTGCGGTGTTGGCATCTCAAGATGAGCCAACGTATCGGCCATATCTGATCGCGCGGAAGTCGCAGATAGATAACTGGGCCGAAGACCATGCGGTGTTGGTTCAGAAATTAGTCAACATCATCACCAGCCGCGCAACGTTGATGATCGGGTTGTCTGCGCAAGACGCGAATATCCGAGCAGCATTTGTAAGCGCCCGCGAAAATCTCAATTGGCCTTGGCCCGGATCATTTCCCGCGATCGCATTCTCCCAGTCGGAGTTGGGAAGCGATCAGCTTGTCTTATTGAAGAATGTTTATCGGAATGTGATGACTCCCGCAAATCGCGATCAGATACAAGCGGACTCACACATTCCAACGTATGCTAAACAACTTCTCTTGGCCTTGGTGTTCCAGATTCTCTGCGGGAAATTGACCGTTCTGCTAGACACCGCCGAGGCAAATCTGCCAATAGCAGAACGTCGGCAACTTGCGGAGGGTCTGATCTTTTTGAGAAATATGCTCGCTGATGCAGGCTCGGCTAATCACTATGATTTCGTAAGAATGTTCGTGACACACTTTTCGAGGTTGATGGGTCTGTTCAGAGATGGAATTGTACCTTCAAGCAACCAGCTCTATTACCCACTCACAATGAGCCCGGCGTCTCATATCGCACTCGAACCGGGTCTTCGTGCGAGTGGCCTCCAAGAGCTCGCCGTGGCTGTAGCTACCCTGGGCCACGGCGTTCGTCATGGACTATGGACATTGCACCCTGCGGATTCTGGTGATCCAGCGGGTGGGGCACTTGAGATTCAGACATCGATCCGCAAGGTTCGCATCTTCTTCGCTGCCAGCGCAGAATCAGCCTTGAAACTGTTCTCGAGTGGCCGATTGTCATCGACGGACTATAGTGTCGTAATACATAGCAAGACAGTCATCGAACCAAAGCACCGCTCACACTGCACGATTCGTTGGGAGGAGTGGGGCCGTTCAACCTAGAGCTGTAAGTATTTCGACCATTCTAGGAGAGGTCTCGACTGCCAAGAAACTGACGGAACGCTTTCATCGGGAGGTGGCGCTCTGATGTATAGCGATTCGGTCGAGCAGGTTGTATCAATTTTGCTCAATGCGGGATATAAACGCTTGGCTTCCCCCTTCAAATTAGCGGGACTGCAATTCGATGTCGCTGCCGTACTGATCGGTAACGATCGATCCTCTGACCTGGTTATCGTCGAGGATACGGTCATGAGTACGAGTCGAGATATTCAAATTAGGATCGAAACGATTGCTCGGGCCATGGACTCCCTAGATTCGAGGAGACCCATCACAGCCATTCTCATCGGCCCCAGACCCGCAACAACGGAGCTTGATGCAATGTCGCGAGTCTCCCGGGTTCTTCCCGTCGGTATTAGCTCGCTCTCTGATCAGGACGAATCGCTCCGCAACTGGCTTGCGGTTCTTCTGCCCCTACACCTTCCGCCGACTGGACATGAACTCGCCGATCCATTGTCCGAACTATCCGCTCAGGTCGATTCCGAAGATCCCGTCATTTCCGAGCTCTTGAATGCAGCTCCGTTTGGAGTGTCGGCGGTTGAGAAGTGTTTGCGCCAGAAGCCTCTTCATCGCAGAAAGCGAAGGGACGAAATGACGCCCCAGCTCGAATCGATCACGCTGACAAACTTCCGGAGTATCAATGTTCCAGTGATGATACCGCTCGATGCGCCTGTAGTTTTGATCCACGGCCAGAACGGAACAGGAAAGACCAGCATTCTGTCCGGAATCGAGCTAGCTCTTACCGGAGACATTCCGTCTCTACGGCGAATAGATTCGGATTACAGGCACCATCTTGTCCATAAGGGCGCGAAACAAGCGCGACTGGATCTGATCGCCCGTGGCCTACCCGACGGCGTGTCTGATACATCTTTGATAGTGACGTCCGACTCAATCGTTGGCGAACCTTTAATCGGTACCGAACTGGCCAAGACCTACAGCGAACGATGCTACCTGGCGCAAGCAACGCTCGGGCGATTAATCGAGATTTATCAGAGTCAAGACCCGAAAAGCAGTTCATCCCCGCTAACGCTATTCGTGAAGGAACTTCTTGGACTCGATATCATCGGCTCGATTGTTGATGGGCTTCACGATGCAGGCGACGTGCGGAGGGTCAGGAATGCGGTTCCTGCATATTCCGAAGTTGAAAGGAGGATCTCAGATACGCAGCGAAGATTGACCCAGATAGCACGTAGCGTTGAAGAAATCGACGCTGCTATAACTTCTCACTTGGGTAGTTTGAAAATTGCGATGGTTTCATTGGGATTGTCGATAGATCTTGTGGCCCGAGATTATGGCGACATCCTCAAGATCCTTGAAGCGGAGAACTCCAAAGATCGACTGATGAATGTGGCGCGAACCAGGCGCGACCTGCTAGATGCCAACGAAAGACTAACAACTCTCGAAACCGTTAGCGGTGTCGATCAGCGAATTCGGTTGGAGGAGAGTGATCTGTCTGCTCGCCGCCAGCTAGAGCAATGGCGACAAGGACGTGGGCTGCTGTTGAACGAGACCATAGAAACACTCCTCACCACATTTCCCAGCCTTCCATCGCCAAGCTCTGCGGACCCCGAAGTGGCCAGATTAGCAGCGCTACATGCCGTCGAGGCAGAGCTTCATCGGTATTCGGAGTTGATAACGAAACAAGAAGAGGTCGCAAAGAGGCTGACGGAGGTCCAGACACAGAACGGAAGATTGGAAGAACGGTCTCGAAGACTCGATGAACAGATCGGATCGCACGCAGCAGATGCAGGAAGTCTAGCGCAAGCTTTAGCTAGTCTCCTTCCGCACATCCACTCGGAGGAATGCCCCGTTTGCGGCCGGGACTTTCAAGAGATATCGGAGACCCCGCTGGCCTCAGAGGTTTCTAAGAAGGTCGGCGCTCTCAATGAAAGTGCCGGAATGCTTGAGGCTCTACTACGCGAAAGGAGTGTGACGGCGACGCAGCTTGCATCGATACGCCGCGAGAGAGATGAATTCGCTGCAGTTCAAGTCTCACAGATCGTTACTGAACAGGCGAATACTGAACGTGCCCGCTTGCAATCGTTGAGGCAACGACTTGATAGCCTTGCTGAGGAAACAGCGCGAGCTAGGATACTACTTCAAAACGCCAGTATCGCTACCCGAAAAGTCTCCGAGGCCCGCGAATCGGACGATCAGCTTTCCTCATTGATTGAAACAGTTCGGGGAGTGGCGATCCAACTAGAGCAGGAGTTCATCTATCCTGATCAGCCCCTTCGTGTGGAGTTGTCACAACTGCTGGATTTCACAGCAAAAGAAGAAGCATTGCTCAATGCTCGGGAGGAGCATCGCGGTATCGCTGCAACACAACTTCGTGCGCTCCAAACGCAACAGGCCTCGAGAATCTCTCTGATTAAGGAGCGATCGGAATCACAGATTGAACTTGCTCTTCTCCAGGACGCGAAGAAGAAAGCTGATAGCACGATTGACATCGCTCGCGCTCTTTCGAAGAAGGCGCTGGAAGTTCGCACTTCAATTGTTCAACGCGTGTTTAATGAATCGCTCAATAGGCTTTGGGCAAATCTCTTTACGCGGCTCGCACCGGAGGAAACCTTTGTGCCGGCATTCGCGCTACCAGATAGATCATCTGGGATCGTGGAAGCAGTGCTAGAAACGATCTACAGAAAAGGCCAGCGAGGTGGAAGTCCTCAGACGATGTTGAGCGCAGGAAACCTGAACACAGCCGCTTTAACGCTCTTTTTGGCGCTTCATCTCTCCCTCGACCCTAATCTCCCTTGGCTGTTGATCGATGATCCGGTGCAGAGTATGGACGAGGTCCATATTTCGCAGTTCGCCGCATTGTTGCGGACTTTATCGAAGCGATCCGGTCGCCGTGTCGTGATTGCTATCCACGAACGGCCCTTGTACGAATATCTTGCTTTGGAATTAAGTCCCGCATTCGCTGAAGATAAGCTCATTACCGTCGAGCTGGGACGGAACGCTTCGGGAGAAACAATTGCTAAGGCAACTCACCATATCTGGCAGGATGACAAAGCTATCTCCGCGGCCTAATCTGCGGTCATCCTTCGAGAGACGCCACGATTTTGGACAGCCCGAGTATAGATAAGACTGCGCATCGCCGGTCGCGAACCTAAGGTTGTCGCTTATCGTACGGAGGCGCTACAGCGTTAACACCTACGCCCGAGCCTAGTGATCAGTAATTTCCGGTGGGTTCGGCAAGTTGGAAGTGGACGAGTCAACGGCTCGGCTCGCAATAAGCATCCACGTCCCGGATTTCGCCTATATAGGAGAAGACTATGCCAAAGCGCTACGCTGTCGTGTTTCCACCTCAACCGACAGCAGGGGTCAGTGGAATCTGTATCCCGGAAGAGCACCACGAGGAGATAGCTCACCTCGAAGCCGAGAGGAAGGTACGCCTATGGACCGTCCGGGCCATCATCTCCGATCATGTTCCTATGGCGGGCGAGCTAGAAGAAGCGATACTGCGGCCCCTTCAGCATAGCCTGACGCTCAATGAAAACCCATTGACGATATACGTCAGTCAAAATGGTAGGAACGCCGTGTACTACGACTTGAAAGGCGGGGCGGACCATCGGCTTTCCCATATCGAATTGAGAGTCGAGACTGACTTACCGGACAGGGCCATAAAACTTGCCTGGCAGCCGTTCAGTAGCCTGCTCGATAGCATCGCCAGAAATTACTCGCTACCATTGATAATCAGTCGTTTGGAGTTGCTAAGCCCCGATTCCGGAGAGGCGATCGCATACAACTTACTGCTTCCAAACTCCTCCGGATTGTCGATGGGGCCGCTTGGAGGTGTCATTCTTAATCCCGCCTTCATGGCGGTAGATGCTGTTTGGCGTGAGGCACTTGTTTCTTCGAGCCCATTCTATCGGCTGCTTTGTGCCTATCGGATGGAAGATGCTTGTCGTCAACTACGGACGCTCATACGATCCATCATCAAGAAGCGAGGGCTAAACCTGAAACCTCCGCCCGAGCATCCGGTAGACGCAGCGATGCTTGTTGGACTGGGGATGTCGGCGGCCGACGTGACTACGCTGGGAACTGTCAAGGATCTCCTCGCTAAGTTCAGACCGCTGCGAAACGCTGTCGCTCATTTTTTCGTCGACGACTCTGTGGCTTGGGAGCAGAAGGTGCCCACCCCAATCTCAGACGGTGATGTAAACTTGCATACATGAGACCTGCTCTCTTTGAACAAGATAAGTCTCCACTCCGAAGCTCAATATCCTGCCGCTTACAAGGAACCCTCTTATATGGCGCTTTGGAAACCCTGGTGAAGTGTATATTCCAATCTCTACACGCAGAGAAACTACCGGATAACCTTTTCCAACCACTGTAGTGTATCCGAAGATTGGCCGTCAATGGTATGGGGAACCGGGAGCGATATCCTAACAATGCAAGCGTGGCAGCGCTCATCATCTTTGTTCGCGGATTTGCGATTCCGAGACAGATGGGACCTGACGCTCCGAAATGTGTGAGGCGATGCGAGCGGCGTATCTGCGCTCAGAGCTCGTGATAAAGGGGCCGCCACCCTCCATGAATGCTCGATTACAGTGCTCGGTCGCCGCACGTTCCATCATGTCGCAGAAGCGATCCTCGGCGGTTGGGCGTTAATCGTCCCGAAGAGGGATAACCTTTGCCACTGGTCGACCGGGCAAACATATTTTGGGACGGGCGATCCGGAGGCCATTGCTTTTCTTGATGCTTTAACGGCTGCTTTACGACGGCCGCATAACGCATCGGCGACTGGAGGAGTCTGAATGTGTCATCATTACTTTGGAGCTCCGGTGCTGAACTGCCATGATGGTTATGAGAAGAATGGACGTTGACCTGCCAAAGCCTACACGGAGAATGTATCCATGCCAACTCTCGCGGATGTAGCAAAGGTCGCTGGCGTTGGCGTGATGTCTGTATCCCGGGTGGTTAATGGCACCCGAAAGGTATCGAAGAGCACCGAGGAGAAGGTGCGGGCGGCAATTCGTCGCATTGGCTACGAGCCCAACGAGGCGGCGAAGGTCCTAAAAGGACATCGCGCCCGCGTATTAGGGTTGATTGTCCCAGATCTTGCAGATCCATTTTTCGCTGTCTGTGCCAATGCCATTCAGGTGAAGGCACGAGAAGCCGGCTATATGACGCTGATGGTGGCTTCCGGCCATCAGGAGTCGGTAGAGCGCCAACAGACTGACGTTATGATGCAGCGGCAAGTCGCCGGAATGATCGTCATTCCAACAGGCTCAGCGAACGATCACCTCACCAAAGCCATGGCGAGTGGGTTGCAAGTTGTCGCGCTGGACAGACCTCTGCGGACCGCTGACTCCGTCCTTGTTGACAACCGCGACGCTTCCGCCAGGATTGTGCGACACCTTCTTGAACATGGTCACCAACACATTCTCTGCGTTCAAGATGAATACGACGTCTTCACAAAGCGGGAGCGATTTGCCGGCTATCTGCAGGCCGTGAGACGGGCAAAACGACCTGCAAGAGTCTGCATCGTGGGTCCAAAAAACGGAACTGTAGATGAACAACTTCCATCAATTCTTGCGTCCCGGCCGAAACTAACCGCAATCTTCACCGGAAGCGACCTCGTCACTGTAGGAGTTCTGCGCTATCTGAAACGTGAGGGACTGAAAATCCCACAAGATGTGGCCTTAGTGGCCTTCGATACTTTTGACGCTGCAGCCCTGGTATCAAGGGGAATCACTCTTGTCCGGCAGCCGATTGTTGAACTGGCGCATAAGGCGGTTTCGTTGCTCTTAAAGAGAATCGAAGAATCCAATAGTGATCCGGCCGTGCATGTTGTGCTTAATGCAGACCTCATCATCCGCGAGTCATGCGGCTGCGGGACGGCAAAGGCGCCCTCAAAACCGAGAGCGTCTTTAGCAAAACACCGGGCAACAGCATGACACCCGAAACATCTTGGACGCATCCATCGGAAGATCGTCAGTTCGGACGGCCCCCAAGCCTGTCGTAGAACGAGCAAAGCTTGTTGTCAGAAGACGATTCTCCCTTGCCCCCCTCCTTGGCCCTTTCGCCCACCATAGGCAAAGAGCCGCGATTCGTGTTTGATAGGAGAATGAAACCGCAGACCCAAGCGACTTGGAGCGCTCAGGTGTATTCGCCCGGAACCAACGGTCTTTCACCTGGAGGACGCAGCTATGGGATGATTGTCTTGTCCTTCACGCACTGCATGCTCAAGAGAACACGAGGCTTACGAATGTCGCTTTGCTGTCGGATAGAACTGCGGAGATTGTGCAAATGCCTACGCTCGCGGATGTAGCAAGAATTGCCGGCGTTGGGATACCCTCGGTATCCCGTGTAGTCAACGGCAGCCGAAAGGTATCGAAGGATACAGAAGTGAGAGTTCGAGCTGCGATTCAGAAGATTGGCTACCAACCAAATGAAGCGGCAAGAATCCTGAAGGGCCAACGGACTCGAATTTTGGGCCTAATCGTTCCCGATCTCGCGGACCCCTTCTTCGCCATCTGCGCCAATACGATTCAGGAGGCGGCGAGAGAGGCTGGATATGTCACGATGATGGTAGCCTCAGGCCATCAAGTGGATGTGGAGCGGCAACAAGCCGAGATCATGATGCAGCGGCAGATCGCTGGACTCATCATCATTCCGACCAGTCTAGAAAATGGCTATCTGGCGAAGGCAATGGCCAGCGGGCTCCACGTCGTCGCCCTGGATCGTCCCTTAGAGAATGTGGCCTCCGACGCCGTACTCGTCGACAACCGCGAAGCCTCCACGAAGCTGGTCGAGCATCTCGTGACCCACGGTCACAGAGAAATCCTTTGCGTCACGGACGAAGAAAGAATTTTCACTAAGCAAGAGCGGCTCCGAGCCTATAACGATACGATGCGGAAGGCTAATCTTAGTCCTAAAGTGTGCATTATTGGACCGACTAATGGGACCGTTGCCGAACAACTCCCTGCCCTACTGAGCACTGACCCAAAACCCACGGCGATCTTCGCAGCGAGCGATGTGTTGGCGGTCGAGGTTCTTCAGCAATTGAGTGCCCAACAAGTTCGAATACCGGATGAAATGGCTCTGGTAGCGTTCGACGAATTCGATGCTGCCACCTTGGTAACGCCCACTGTGACCGTCGCTAGTCAGCCCGTTATCGCGTTGGGGCGCAAAACAGTCGAGTTGCTTCTGCAAAGGATTGAGGGAAAACAGAAATCCCCCCCTCGCCACGTCGTCCTCCAGGCGGAACTGATTATTCGCGAGTCATGCGGCTGTGGAATACAGGAAGTCCATTCCAAGCGTAAGCGAGTTAAACCTCCAACACGCAAGAGATCCTGATCGAAAGGGTATGACCACTTCCCGTCTACCTAATTCGGTCAGAATGTCAATCTAGCGGTGAACTGTAGTTGACGTGGCGTGTTATGGGATGTCAGGAAAGTCTGTACGCCCGTCGTGGTGTTTGGGTTGTTATCTCCCTGTACATTGAATGCGTTGAAGGCATCTACATTAACCCTAATATTTACTGTTTGAGTAATCGGAAACACCTTGAAGAGAGAAAGGTCTGCCGACCAGTCGAATGGGCCATGCAAGAACGTGTGCGAGTACGGGTTCACTCCAGCAGGCCCGGGGGAATATGCAGTATTCACGGTTTTGCCGTTGGCCAAAACGACCGGTACGTTGTTCGTTAGAGCGTTCGCGCCCGTGGTGTTCGTATTTATCGGACTCTGGTATGGAAGATAGCTGCTCGGAACTCCGCTGATACCGTTCTTCGAGGCATTCAGAACGAGCGGCGAAATGTAGCCATTGAACCACAAATACCCCGAATGACAGACTCCGCTGCTGCAGTCCTTCACCGCATATTTCTTTTTATAAACATGTAGCGGATTCGTTGCGCCCCAATTGCTCGTTGAGGGCTGGAAATATTGGGACACAATGCTGCCATCTCCCGCAATTTGATACCCGCCGATCAACTCATCCACGAACCGATTGACATGACCTAAGAAATGCTTGCCGCGCCCGACCGGAAGATCAACGATTCCGTTAAAACCTATGTGATGCTCTGGAATTGCGCTATCGATACCGTAGTTCTCAAAACGATTCAGAGCCTTATAGTTTGTGCTCGGCGCTACACCTGGCGCATACGAACCCGCTGGATACACTATGCTATCCCGGAATGTATTGCCACCGACTCTAAACGCTCTGGAATAAACATAAAATATTTGATAAGCGTATCCCGTCCTGTATAGCCTTTGGTAGTTAGCTTGTAACGCATGATCACTAGACCAGCCTGTCTTGTTACTTATAATGTTATTGCCATAAAGTGTTTGGTCGTAGGGTCCGAGTGCGGTCGACGCGTACACTCCGGTGGGCGGTGTAGTGCCGGTTAGCTTTTCCCATGAATAGGTCGACATCGGATTATTGTATTCATATTCTTGATCCAAATTTGTCCCGTGATCGTAGACATAACTAACTCTCAACGCCGTCCCTTCCTTGATCGGCTGCTCCACGGTAACATCCACTTGAGTAACAAAATCAGGCGAGTAGTTCGGGGTTAGCGTGGTGAGAGCCACACTTCCGGGCACGAGCGCGTTGGCGCTTCCAGTGTTCACGACATTGGCGCTGTTTCCCCCCGCTATGACCGACTGTGGCGTGCGTAAAATGTAGTTTGGCAGGCCATCTGGAGACTGGTTCGCAGCCAGGTAGCTCATGTTGTATTGAGTCTGAAAAGGTGGCGTTGCGATAGAGGTTCGAAGAGAGTTGCGTACAGGAACTGGATAGATATATCTGCCGCCGCCTGCCCGCACTACAGTACCCTGGCTGCCGAAGGGCGTGTATGCCACGCCTAAGCGCGGACTGAAATTGAGGTCATAATTCCGAAGAATGTTGTCTGGCAGGCCCGCCTGTTGTGGAGTCTCAAATTTTGCACCAAGATTTTCGAGATTTGTGATGATGGTTTGCGTTGTGTATCCCTTGCTTACATAGAACGACGTCGGTCTTGAGAGAACTATAGCCTTATTCTTTAGATCGAAGCTCGTCTGCAGGCCATCCTTCGTGTAGGAGCCAGGATGCACCTCCCAACGGAGACCGATATTAATAGTCAGCTTGTTACTTGCATGGAAATTGTCCTGAATATAGCTATCGAACTCCATGTCTCTGTAATGTCCGTATGGCGCATTCAATTGCTGTGAATAATTAGCGCCTTGACCAAGGAAAAGATCGCTGTTCCCATTCCCCGTATTGGATAGCGCCGAATAGTTCTGACCCGACGTTGGATCAACATCGCCGGTTCCCTGACCATAGAAATTTACCGTATCTTGCCTGCGGTCTGTCAGATAGCCGAGCCGCTCGTGGCGATAACGACCGCCAAATTTAAGTTGATGCCGTCCCAGTATCTTCGTCAGATTTTCATCGATGTTCGTTATGATTTGGTCTCCGTCATAGTTTGTCTGAGTGCCTGGGTAAGGCGTAACGGTGTTCGCTATGTCGGGAAACCCGAGGTTTCCAAAGTTGTTCGGAAGCCCCATGAAGGCCTCGTAGTTGAAATGATTGCTGCTGCTCGTTCCAAAAGTGTCGTTTTGGTTAAACCATTCATTTCCCAAGACAGTCTCGGAGTAAAACGTTGAGGTAAAGACATGGCTGTAGCCTAGCGACGCACTAAACGTGCCTATTTGGAAGCCTGAAATACCTTCGGCGTTTGCTGGGAGTCCTGCACCCGCGATGGTAGCTGGCGCGGTTGGGTTATTAGTTAACGCTTCGTTAGACTGAAGAAGATCTGTGAATCGCAGATACACTTTATTCTTTTCATTGAAGTTGTGATCAAGTCGAAAAGTGAAGGTTGGGACAGTCTGCGTAATCGGATTGATCGTCGTCAGGTTAGGGCTAACGAGCGGGTTGTCGGCCGTGGTCGGAAGAGGTGTAATTGCGTACATGATTTTCGCCAGAGGACTAATTTGGCTCATCGGAATCGTATTATTCGGAAAAGGTGTCCTCTGATAGGGTGTCGGACTGCTTGCTGGTTGGCTGGTGGACGGGTCGTATACAACCTGCAATTGGCCATTGCTATTCACCAAGTTACTGAAGTCGCCCTGCCGCCATGCGAGGGTTGGCACACTCACCAACTCGCTCGCGGATTGACGCAGAGAGAAACGCTCGTAGGCAAAGAAGAAAAAGGACTTTCCTCTACCATTGTAGAGTTTAGGGACAATGATCGGACCACCGAGTGAAATTCCGAACTCGTTGCGCACAAGGTGTGGAGCTTTGAGGTTGTAAGGGTCCTGTCTGGCTTTTGCAACACCGATGTAATTGTTTCTTGCGGTCTCAAACATCGTACCGTGCAACTCATTAGTTCCCGACTTCGTAGTGATGATACCGGTGGCTGGTGTAGCGAACTGAGCGCTTGATGCGGTCGTCTCCACCCTGACCTCCTGTACCGAATCCGGATCGGGCAGTTGGGCCTGCGCTGAGTTACTTTCACCACCAAAGTTGCGATTAATCATAGGCGCGCCATCTTGAACGTATTCAAGGCCCTCCGGCATATTTCCGTTGGCTCGTGAGCCGCTGGCCTCCAACCCGGGGGTCGTCATCCCCGTTAGGGTAGTCAATTGACGCCCGTTCATCGGAAGTTGATTGATCCTGTTGTTTTCAAGAACCGAGCTTATCGTACCGCTGTCGGTCGTTGTAAGTTGAATTGCATTTCCCGAAACAACAACCTGCTGGGTCACCTCCCCTACAGTGAGAGTCGGGTTGACCACTGCATTCTGCGCCACCTGGAGTTGGATAACGGTTGTATATGTGCTCATACCCTTCGCGGTAACCGTGACATTGTATGTACCGGTGAAGAGGGACGGCACCGAAAAAAAACCGACGCTATTCGATTTAGTGTCGTTAGAGGAGCCAGTGCCCTGATTCACTACGCGGATCGCGGCTCCTGGTACCGCGGCACCCGTCGAATCTTCGACAGTCCCTTGAATGGCACCGGCGCCGCTCTGTGCATGAGCTGATACAGAACACATTGCTGCTCCCAAAACTACTACGGTTGGAAGATTCCGCAGCTCCGGTATGGTCAAATGCCTCCATACGAAAGCGAGTTCTATCTTTAGATACTCTAGATTTGAAAGTTTCGTCTTCATCCAAAGTTCAGCGCTTTTCCTTAGTCTTGCCATGGCGAGCAAGACCACCACAGGCAGCAGACGAAGCAGTTGCTTTGTGCCGACACCGATTCCATAAGAGTGACCTCTCATATCGCTGTTGTGATACACGGGCCTCCCAAAGGGTCTGATTTCGTTGTCTGAATTGCGCTGATATTCCTTCACCGCCATAGTCACCTGCCTCACTTTCTCACACTTGCATTTTCAAGACCCAGCAATCTCATCTAAGCGATCTGAATTGAAATCAGAGAACTATAGCGACGCTTGGATAACCTTTTCCAGAACCGACGAGAATTAGACCCCATTCATATCGGGATTGTCAAGCACGTTTTCAGGTCAGCAGGTGGGAATCCGTACTCCGCTATATTGACGAATTCGGCAGGACCTAGGTTCGTGTCGTTGCGGCGCAGAGGACTATCAGGACGGTGCCTCGATAGAGGCGATCCTGCAGCCGCCAACTCGACTTGCGCGGATTTTGGGAGAGATCAACTCCTGATTGAGTTGGGCCAACGGCGGCGGGAGCCTTGCCAGCAGGCATCTGCCTTCAGTCGATCGAAAGTGACTATGTACTTCTCAACGCTGAGAAGTGGTAATCACGGCTCAATAGCAACCTGTAGCAAGATGTTCTGTTTTGATCCAGAATCTTTACCAAGTCTTGCGCTGTCCTTGAAGTTGGACAGTTTGACAAGGACTCTTACCGATATTCAAATGCTAGTATGTCGGATAAGCTTTTCCACGTTCGCAAAAAACTTGGATGGTCCATATCGAATCTCCAAGCCGCTCCGACGTTCACCCAGATGCCTTCAGCAGATGAAAGCATATCGGCAGCTCTCGCCATTACCAGATCAACTGCGCGGTACTGAACCCGCAGCCCCAGAACAAAATAATAGAAATGGTGAAACCGCCGACAATGAGATTCAAGGACTATAAAACTGCCTCTATGTGGGAACTCGACAGCGAGCACCAAAACATTTCCATGATCGTTGCGCTAACAGTGGCCGCTGCGATATTGACTTCCGCTCCCTCACTGAAGGCGCAAGCTCCGTTCGATGCTGTCGCCCCGCTCATAGGCACCGCCAATGACGGACAGACGGCTCCAATGGTCGGAATGCCATTCGCCTTGACCAACTGGACCCCGGAAACGCGATCTACAGAACAAAAATGCGTAGCGCCCTACTACTTCGGAGACCCTACAATAGCGGGTTTTCGCGGCAGTCATTGGCTAAGCGGCAGCTGTGCCCAAGAGTACGGCAGCTTCAGCGTGATGCCAGTCACTGGGCCAATCGACGTCACTCCCGCAGGACGAGCGTCCAACTTTCGGCGAGAAACAGAAAAGATTGATCCCGCATACTACTCCGTCTACCTCGATCGCTATTCCGAAAAGGTCGAAATGACGGGGGCCACCCGCTCCGGTGTTCTTCGGGTAACGTTTCCGGCAACTCGCTCTGGAAGCGTCCTCATAGAGCCTAACAGCGGGTTTCAGGACGGCTTCATCGCCATCCACGAACGTCAACGGGAGATCGTCGGCTACAACCCAGTTCACCGCATCTACCTCGCGACCGGACAGCTCGCCGGATTTAGCGGCTACTTCGTAGCTCGATTCTCCGCTCCAATGATCTCTCACGGAACATGGTGCGGAGTCCAAATTCACGAACGAAGCGTCCACCAAGGCAAAGGATGCAAACGACTCGGTGCCTACGCCTCTTTTGCGCCATCCGCTGCCCCGCTATTGATAAAGATAGGGACGTCATTTACGAGCTTGGAAGAAGCTGCTCGCAATCTGGACTCTGAGCAGAAGGGCTGGGATTTTGATGGGGTCCGACGAGCAACTCAGTCTGCCTGGGAGACACGTCTGAACCGGATTGAAATCGAGGGCGCGACACGGGATCAACGGCAAATCTTTTATACAGCTCTCTACCATGCTTCGCTTCAACCTCGTATTGCGAATGACTTCGATGGAACTTATAACGGCTTCGCACACAAAGGACACCTCCATAAGATAGATCACGGTGACTATTACGACGATTATTCAATGTGGGATACGTTCCGAGCGCTTCACCCTCTCCTCACAATTATCGATCCCGTGCGTGAGCAACAGATAGTGGAGTCGCTAGTGCTGAAGGGCCAACAGGGCGGATATTTACCGACATTCCCGCTGTTTAATAGTTACACCGCGGCGATGGTTGGCGACCATACCGGCGCCCTTATTGCGGACGCCTATTCTAAGGGTCTTCGTGGGTTTGATGTTAAGGAGGCATACCGCCTCATGGTCCAAAACGCGACTTTGTGTCCTCCGGTCGACAAGTATCGAGCCGGCATGGGCCGCAGAGGCATCAGCTCCTACTTGCAGTTTGGGTACATACCGGTCGAAGATCTTGTACCGGATGCGTTTCATCATCGAGAACAGGTTTCACGAACTTTGGAGTACGCCTATGACGATGCGATGGTAGGTATTCTGGCCAAAGATTTGGGAACTGCCACAGATGTTGATTTGATGGCGAAGCATTCAGAAAACTGGCGGAATGTCTTCAATCCCGATACCAAATTTGTCCAAGGCAGGCATTCGGATGGGAGCTGGGTAGAACCGTTCGATGCCGGCAAGGCGGCCGATTACGTCACTGAGGCCAATCCATGGCAGTATAGCTTTTTCGTTCCGCAAAATATCCCCGGATTAATTCAAGCAATGGGAGGGACGACCGATTTTGTCGCCAAGCTCGATGGCCTCTTCGAAAAGAGACTGTACGACCATGGGAATGAGCCGAGCCATCATATTGCCTACCTTTATGATTATGCGGGTGCTGCGTGGAAGACACAACATCAAGTGAGACGATTGCTTCTGTCGCAATACGGCGTCGGCCCGAAAGGCTTGCCCGGAAACGACGATGCAGGACAGATGTCCGCTTGGTATATCTTCAGCGCAATGGGATTCTATCCTGTGACTCCCGGGACGCCGTCCTATGCCGTTGGGAGTCCGCTTTTCAAAAAGGTCACAATTCACCAACCGAACGGCAACGATTTCGTGATCACAGCTAAGGGGCAGACTACTGCCAACGAATATATCCAGTCACAAGAATTGAACCAAGTTCCGATGAACGGCTTCCTGCTTCCACACACCGCTATTGAGCGCGGAGGCTCTCTTTCTTTTGTGATGGGCCCGTCACCCTTGACGAAGTTCGATGGTATGAACTAGCCTCTCGGGTTCTCCATCAAATGGGGTTTTCGGAGCTCTTTGTTTGTATTCAAGCGCTATTGAGCCTTTCGGCTAGTTCTAATCCTGCATGATGATGAGGCCGTTGCTTCACTGCATTTGCAGTAGTGTCGTACCTTGCATCGACTCATATTTTTCGGTCATTCCATAGACGTCGCCGCCTGACTTGCATGCCTGGCGCCGTTCAATGAACGGTTACCGATTGCTGAGATCGATCGTTAACTGATACTGCAAGATCACGCGAACTTCATTTAATTCAACAGACTGTGTGTCGGTATGAAGGGATGCGCGAACGTTATCTTCAAGGAAAATCGGAGCGTCCGATCTTAAAGGAAGGATCTTGAGTTGCAGGTCGGAGACTTCCTTTCGTTCAAGAAAGCGTCGCATGCCCACTTTCCATGGGCGGCCGTTATAAAAGTCGTCTGCCAGGAGTCGAGAGTCATTCGTCAGTCTAGCAACGTCTCCGACGTAGTTGAACTGGAGAATCACATCGCTTAGACCCTTCATCGCATCCGAAGAGAGAGCTAAATGCCAGACGGCGGCCCGGTCGAAATCAGCATCTTGTGGAGCCTGAATGCCGCGGCTCGTCTTGCCGGCAACCTCGGATAGATCTGGAGGAATGTCTCCTGCTTGGTGGACGCTCTCTTCTTTCAGTTCAACGTGTTGCTCTTGAGCGCGGGATGAAAACGAAGCGACATTATCTGGAAGCTCCGCGCGATGTAATTGCGGAAGCGCGCTAACGGCACTCTTCGGGCTTGGATAGATTTCGAATTCGAAGTTTGGATTTCCATTCGACTGCAAGAACGCTTGTTTGGCGGACGCGAAATATTGTTGCTTTGTAAACAGAATGGAGGGATGGCCATCGATCTGGAGCTTCCACGCCTCTTCAGCGCGTTCCTGCGAGAGGACCATTACCTTGACATCAGTGCGGCCTTCGCGCTTCAAAATGATATTCGTGTTGGGCTTAACATCCGTGAGGTAGAAGGCGCCATTGCGTTCTGTGGGCACCAAGCCGGTCGCTGTGATACTAAGGCCTGCTTCCTGGGCAAAGGAAAAATCGCAGCGCACACCCGGGACACAGAAAAACAGATAGGTCGGCACGTTGGACGCATCGAGTTTGGTCAGCAGCTGGGCGGTGCTGTAACGAAGGATCGTTCCGGCGACGTTTAGATTGAGAGGCCAGACGAAATAGCTACCGGAGGGAACATCAAGCGGAGTCTCTGGCACGATCATCGTCCGGCCGGGCAGATGAATCTCGAACTGAACAGAGTTTCGGGCCGGCATCAAAGCTCCGCGAACATAATTGTTTACAAAGATATAGCCTCGGTCGTCCTTGGTTCTCACACTTGCGCGAAGCGGTCCAAGATCGTCCGGCGCTTTAGGACTCATGGCGGCCGCATGTGGAATCATGGGCGCGAGATCGTAGCCAAAGTCGTTGAGAAAGTAGTTGAACAGCTTTAGGCGGCGAAACGTCTCGCGCTCCTCCCCAAACTCGCTGAGTGGCGCCTGAAAGTCATATGACTTCACTGGAACGTCTGTCGCGTAGCCCGTCGCTTTGGACTCCTGAAGAGTCGACAACTTACCGTCAGGGTTTTCGCCGCCTTGGAACACGTAGGTTCCATAAACGTTGACACCTGAGCCAATCGCAACGGGTACCATCGCGGCAACATCATCCGTGCTAAGCGCCGGCCGTCGATGATAAGTATCCTGTACTCCTCCCCCCATCTCTACAGTCATCGACGGGGTGCCTGCGCTCGCCTGCGAAGCGGCTGTCGTTGCAGTTCCGGCACCGATCATACCCATATCGCCGCTGTGATGCCGATTTGCGACAATCTCGTACATGTCGCTGGGAGGGAGATCGGTCAGCGACTTATCCCATGGCGCGTCTGGGTATCCACCAAATACCGGCACAACCTCTTGTTCGGGCGCAATCGCTCTATTCCAACCTGTGACTGTGTATAGCGGGACGTCCATTCCATCCTTGATCGCGAGTTTCTTGAGGGCGAGGATGTATTCCTCACCTGCGGCCTTGTTCGGACTTGCGTATTCATTCTCTATCTGAATGCCGATTACAGGACCTCCATCTTTCCACATCAGTCCTTGCAACTGCTTCCCGATCTGCTCGTAAAACTTTGCCACATAAGACATGTATTCCGGGTCGGCGGATCTCACCTTTCCCTTTTTCAGGAGCCAATCGGGGAAGCCTCCATTCCTCGCTTCGCCATGAGCCCAAGGACCGATTCTCGGATAGACGAACAAGCCATGTTTTGCGCAGAGTTGGACAAAGCGCCGAAGGTCACGCTGCCCCGTCCAGTCAAATTGACCCTCTAGCTCTTCGTGATGGATCCAAAAAATATATGTGCCGACGATTTGAACGCCAGCGGCCTTCATTTTCAAGATCTCCTCTTCCCACTGGCTCTCGGGATAGCGACTGAACTGGAACTCTCCCATCACGGGAAGCCATGGAACTCCACTGATGGTGAGATAGCGACTATTCATGCCGATCTTCATTCCGGTCGGCGATACCGACGCCCCAGCACGATACGCGGCGGGACCAGGAGAAACGAAAGGAGTCGCAGCATCGATAACCAGTGGAGCAGTCCGCTGAGCCCCGAGATATGGGGAGGCAAAGAGACCATACATTAGGAGCGCCGTACGAAGCACACATCTCACGCGGCGAGTTTGGCTTGTGATCGCCGTTATCCTGTCCAATCCTTGCTGCGCTAGACAACGGCTACCGTCTTCAGTACGGTGGAGGATTGCAAATCTGCCGATTCGCATTGGCGGTTGGGACAAAATTCTCATTTACGGGATAACCTTTGCCAGGATAAAAGAATAACGGTCCAAACTGCCCTTGTCAAAGCGCCATAGGCCAGTCTTTGCACAAGCGTAACCAGAGAGGATCCGTTAGGGTGGAGACCAAAAGGCATCGATCGAAGAGAGTTCTGGGATTCCGCAGGAAAGCTTCTGGTAGGCGGCATACTACCGCATTCGTCGAGCTACGGATGCGAAACAAGCGAATCAGATCCCCCCCAGAACGTCCTCGCCGACAGAAATAGTCGATGGCGGCTTTGCTGAGAATAGGAGGCGGTGCGTGATTTGCGAGGCGTATCCCCCAGGATACCCGAGCAGACAGGTTGAGAGCGATTCCAACCCTATCTTTAAAAACTTGGCCTTTACATCTGGGCTAATTACCCAACGCGACTCTTGCCGGAATATGTTCGTTGGGCAAAAGAGCCCCAGCAGTTCGCTCGCTTCGATATTCATATGGGGAAGCTGGTGGGGATTGATGCCTGTTGTTTTGGCGATACAGCCTATGGAGTCCGTACCCAGTTCACCGACATCTACTGGGCATATTGGAGAGCCGTAAAGGAGGACGGCAGTTTTAAGCTCGTGACTTATACCCTGCTGCTCAATAAGGTTGACTTTGATAGCTTGCGAAGGGAGACGTTTCTGGACACATGGAGAGTTCTAAACAAGGACTATAGCGAGGTAATGCTGCATGTCGAGGGCAATTTGTTCTGCATAGCTGGACCTCCTCTTCGAAATCCTATACGGTCACGCCTCGTCCAACACAGGCGGTTTATAGCGTCCGGCCGTCAAGGCTTCGCACAGGCTGCCGCTGTAAGCCACACCGACCGTACACTGAGAAACTGCATGCGGTTGCCAAGCCTCCACCTGAATTCATCTTTGATCTGTAAAGCCAAAACTGGGAGTGGGCCTCGGTCGCCGCGGCATCCGCTGTCCAAGCGTGCGCCACGATACCTCTCCTTGAAGCCCGGCTTTCGCAATTTCTTCCTCAAACGGTATGAAGCCGATTTGCTCCGTCACATGAGACGACTGGAGAAATGAGAAATCTCCATGAACCGGGTTGCGAAACATCGGATCCGCAATCACCGAATGCCGATCAAGTCCCAACTCCTGTCGCTTCGTGAAGGAACTTCCGGCGAAATCATTCCCACTCTGATCGCCTTCCACATCCCAGTACAAGTTGTAATCCATCACCGACGAGCCGACTTGGAGTGGCGACCAAATCCGGGCCAACATCTTCTTAGATGCACTGATGTATATATTGCGCGTGCAACTGAAGCTGTTCACCGGTGAGTCTTTACTCATTCCGCCACGGTTGAAGAACCCGTCGCGGGCAAACGCTCCAATGTTATTGCGGAATGCGGTATCCACTCCCCAGTTTTGGAAATATGCAAGGCCGTCCAACCGGAATGCCAGATTGTGCTCCACTAGGGTCCCGCGCGACTGCTCATCAAGATAGATACCGCAATATCCAACGTACTCGTCGGCCTTACCCACAGTGTCATGAATCAGGTTGTGGTGAACGTGGGTGTCAAGAGGGCCAAACTGATAGTAGCCCGCCGTATCTCGCAAATATCCAAGGCCCAGATCGTGCAGGTGGTTATACGAAACTTCATTGCCACGGCTATATTCGTCGCCCGGATGGAAGGGGTTCCAACGTGCATCCGAACCAATGGCGCACCATGGAACATCGAAGATTTCATTATTCTTGATTATCGAAAACGAAGCGAACCGGTTCACAATACCGTAAACTCCGGGCCAGATCGTACCGACACCGTGAATCAAACAGTTTGCGACCATGTTATGCAGGGAACGAGTATCTTGCGGTAGCGCGTGTTCCTCAAGTTTCTTCAGTGTCGGGAGATCGGTAATACCGATCTGGATACCACCACCGCCTATATCGCGAATATGGCATTGCGTAACCTCGTTGTACTGACACCCGTCGGAAAGCTCCATTGCGTACTCGCCCAGTTCCGAGAATTCACATCTTCTGAATGCTCCATGGGTTAGATACCGAGCATTGACCGCGGCGTGAAGAAACATGCAACCTTGACGGTAGATACCGTCCGTTCGTTCCATGCTCCAGTCTGTATGCCTGAAGGCAATATCGTGAAATTCGAGATACGAAACAGGCGTTCCGGGGGTCCCGACAATGTCGACGAGGGTGGACATTACAACCGGCGCGATCACTTCGAGCCGCTCAGGATCTTCTCCGGGTAATAGATAGTAATACAGCTTCCCAGCAACCCGATCTAAGTACCACTCGCCCGGCGAGTCCAGAACTTCCAGAAAGTTGCAGACATAATAAGGAAACTCCTTGTAAAAGAAATTGAGCGGCCGTGCGCTGTGACTAACGATGCGACCTATCTTCTTAGAGTTATCTATGCCTATTATTTTGTTTACAATCGAAGTCCATGAGTTTGTCAAGACCAGATAGGCGTCCTCTTGACGCTCCCAATTCGCGTCGAGATCTCCTTCGCTAAAGTAGAAGACACTGTTGTCTGGCTCACCTACGACGGGCCCGGTACCAGTCAGAGACTTTTCCATTGGGTTTGCTTTGCGTGCTACAGGACGACTCCTGCCGTCAATGTAAAGCATGTTGAACGACCACTTTCGGTTCCTTGCCTCAGGAACATCAAGCACTTTGTAGGGTTTGTTTGGCACCGATTCCCATTTGCCGCCAAGGCGCCGTCCTCCTGTAACAATCGGCCGATGTCCTGGAAGAGCGCGATAGATCACCGGCCCGCCTTCATGTCCCCCGTCTTCAGGACCAAAAGTAAGGCTCTCGCGCTGAAAGTACCAGCCCTCAGCGAGCCACACCGTAACGCGCCCGCGCATTTTGCGAGTCTGACGAACGACCGTTTGCGCCCGCGCTACGGTCGCAAACGGACTGCGAGCCGTACCGGGATTACTATCTTTGCCTAAGGGTGAAACGTACAGATCGAGGCTACCTTGCGCCTCATCAGGCCCACCCGCCAGCGAAGAGAGGGGGCTTGCCATCGAAAATACGGCAGCGGACTTCACAAACGTACGACGGGTTGATCTCATGCTCATTGCACCTCTGCTTTCTTTGCCAGCGTCGATCAGACCGCCTCTCTCAGAGACAATCTTGTCCACTTGCCAAGTCTCCGTCCTAACTTCTCCATGGTGTCCTATTCTCGACGCTTTATCGATTAGCTATACCTTGGGCGATCTTCAGAGCTTTCGATATTTATCAATTGCTGCACCGAGTCCCGGCTTATCGTCGAAACCAACGTCCTTATAAAGAGTTGCACAGACACTGTGCTCCTGTTTCAGCTTTCTCCAACCTGACCACGCTCTGTCGTAGTTCCGAATTGCATCTTGGACGATCTCCGTATTGGAAGTGCCGTTGAGATCGCCCTGACGCCCCAGAAGAAGAACCGTCCAGCCCCACGCGATGACCTCGTATTTGAATCTCCCATACGCGACGGAGGTCAAAACGAATTCCCTCATGACGGCGTCCCGCCAGCGGATGCTTTCGGCGATTTGGCCGATGCGTATCCATATTCGGCAGCCCTCGGCTTTCTCGTCGATTGCAGCCTGGACCAGCCCCATCCTGATGAAGTCACTGAGGTCCGGATCTCCAAGTTTATCGTCTCGCGTCCACCACACATCGATGCTGGCAGGAAGGTTGGTAAGTTGTCCGCGCAAGACCCCTTTGGCAGAGAGCAACTGCATCTCGCGAAATCTTGCGACGTCCTCTCCACGCAAGCCGATCGAACGCGCGTAGGAAGAAAGTATCTCCGCCTCAGACCGCACTGGATTCTTATTGAATGAACTGATGACATATACATTGAGTGAACACCACATCTCATTCGATATATATGGCCCCTGCCAGCCTCCGCCCCGGGACCAAGTCCAGGTCCCAGCATAGAGCGGATGGTGAATGATGTCCCGCAAGCCATGCGGCTCACCCGGCTTCATAAGACGCGCCATCTCTTCCCAGCCATCGATCACTCCACTGCCGATGTAGTAGGGATGCGCGGCCTTGCCATAAGCCTCACGCTGGCATTGCACTTCAACGATCTGGCGGTGCCGGCCAATCATCAGAGTAGGATTGAACGGTGTCAGCTGATGAAAGTCTCCCTTCTGGTGCTTGACAGAAAAGAGCAGTCGAGGATGTGGTTCGATCGCTTCGGTAACCCGCAGGTAGTAGGCGGGGTTGGTATGGAAGTGATCTCCAAAATCCCACGTCCGATAGAAGACGAAGCGGTCGCGGCTGACGCATGTCTCTTCCCGGAGAATTCGTAGCAGAGTTCGATGGCTCTCTTCTCCATGCAATATAGCGGACCCTCCCTGCACTTTCGTCTGCCGGCTGGCATTCGAGGAGGCATGGTACGGCAGGTCGTGGAGGTAGACTTCTCCGGTTCGAATCAGCAGGCCATCCAATGTCGGGAATCGTGCGAAGATCTCCGCCAGCTGGATTCGCAGCAGCTTTTGGGTCATTGGCAGAGCAGCGTCGATATGCCCTTCCGCGTCGCAGATCTCTGCCTTATATGTCTCCACGACGCGAATGGGAAAGACGATGAGTTGGATCCAGGCAAAGCACTTTAACCCTGCCATGTGTGCATCGTCGATCTGCTTCTGAATATGGAGCGCGATGCGTCCGGACCAGATGCGCTCAGCCGAGCCGTCCGGGATGAGGGTAGTCGTCAAGGTATCGAAGGTAGGCACGCCCTCAATGAGGCTCAGAATCACCTGTCCGTTGTAGCCGTAAGGGGCAAGTGTGCGCGGATCGAGAAACGCGGTTGTCGGCGCCGGTTCACCGGGACTCACATGCACCATATCGAGCATCAGGCGCCCGGAATTGCTCCCGCTCGAAAGCCCATACGCTCTTGCCTCAAGCGCAAACTTCGAAGTACCGTGCATGCTCGTTGCGGTTGCCGCTGCCGCCAATTTACAAAACTCTCGACGCTGCAATGACCACGCTCCGCAAATTTACGTTCACTACTTCCAGAACTACCATGCTTGGTTCGGAGAACCACGCCTCACGCCAGCTTGAAGATTCGATCCATCAGCTGCCATCGCCCGCTGGGATCAGAGTCGCGGTCTACATCTTGATAACTCGACATCAACTCTTCCCACTCCTGGACATCGGGGTTCGCCAGGTCCATCGCCGCTTTCCGCTCAAACGTAAAAGCGTCTGTAGTATCCATAATCATGAAGAGCCTGCCGTTACGTTCATATATCTGCATATCAAGCACCCCAGCATCCCTTATGCTCTTGTGAATGGCCTCTCTACCAATCCGATGATGTTCGATGTACTCGGCAATCAATTGCGGGTCTTGGCGAAGACTCAACGTAAGACAGTAGCGTTGCATGGTTGTCCTCCTGTTTATGGATGGTTGGTCTGGAAGGTCAAATGGTTACTTCAATGCGTTGAAGAAGTTGAGATGTGCCACTTGTTTACGTCTCCGACGGAGAGATTGCGAACATTTCAGAGGGCCTGCCGAATCGATATTCTCGCTTCCCAATTCGACGCACAGGTCATAAACACCTAAGTCTTGGATAACCTTTTCCCCATTCTTGAAGATTGGACAGCTTTCCTTCCCTATTGTCGATCATGAGCTGCTTCTTTAGCTGGTTCTAAAGAAATCTCACTCTTAGTGCGACTCCAATATCGGCCGTCTTTGGCGCCTCAGCGGGAAGCGTCAGTCGAAGACCCGATTCATCCTGGGTAAATCCTAGTGCCGCATCACGCCCGAGCATCCTCACATCAACGATTTTTCTCGGCTGCTGAGGACTCGCGGTTGCGAGCGACTTCACAACCAACTCTCCTCTTGGCCACCCCTGGACAAAGACATAGAGCGTCTCGCCCTTTACGGTGAAGCGGATGTCCTGCGCTCCCAGATCTTCTCCGCGTTTGCCCTCGTTGAACGCACCTGTCCCGACCGGCTTTTGCATCGCCGGTCCTTCACCACAAATCCTCCATGGCCGAGTCGAATAGATGCCTTCACCGTTGACAGCCATCCAACTCGTAATTCCTTCCAGAGTCTGCATCTCATCTCTGCCCAACTCTCCTGAGGCAGGCAAAGGAAAGTTCAGCAAGAGATTACCGTTCTTGCTTACGATGTCAACGAGCAGATCAATCACCGTCTTGGCAGATTTATATTTCTGGCCTCTCTTGTAATGCCATTCTCCGATACAGGTGTCCGTCTGCCAAGGGGACGGCCAGATATCCTCCGAGACACCGCGTTCACGATCCAGAACGCACGCTCCACCTACGCAGTCTTCGATCCTACTCGGACAACTACCCGATGAACAGTCATCGACCTGCTTGCTGAAATAGACGGACTCACTTGCACCACGATAACTTCTGGCTCCAACGTTATACAGCTCAGCGACCGTGCCAAGACCATATTGCTCAAACGGGATACCGCCGTCGGTATAGAGCAGATCTGGCTGGTGCTGATCAACCAAGTCCTTAATACGTTTGAAATATTGTTGCTTCCATCGTTCGGGAGCGGTGCGGCCCATCGCCTTTGCCGTCTTGGCAAAGTCGGCGGGCTCGTCCTCATAGCTGTGATAAAGGTCGGCAAACAGAGGGTTCGCTCCGTCGTACGGAACTCCCGCAAATGGACCCCTGCTATCACTGAGATGAGAAGGCGCAAGCCAGTCGAAGCTATTGGAGAGATGTTCGCTAACGCCGAATCGCAAACCTCGTCGGCGCGCCGCAGCTGCCCACAGACCTACAATATCCTTTCGGGGCCCGGTCGCTACCGAATTCCAATGTGGTTGAAACCTTGAGTTCCAAAGGTCGTAATTATCGTGATGTACCCCCATGCTAAAGAAATATTTGGCGCCGGCCTTAGCGTAAAGATCCATCAGGTATTCCGGATCCCAGTGGCTCGCGGTGAACAGGGGTATCGTGTCTTTGTATCCTACTTTTGATTGCGGACCGAAGCGTTCGACGTGGTACTTGTACTGTGGCGAACCTTCGATATACATGTTTCTCGCGTACCAATCGCCATCGCCGATCGCAGACTGCGGGCCCCAATGCGCCCAGATGCCGAACTTGGCATCTCCAAACCATTCCGGCACGGCATAGCCTTTCAGCGAGTCCCGCGTATTGGTAAATTGGCCCCTGGTGACATCGATTCCTTCACTGCCCTTCTCCCCCAATGCGCTCCGCAGAAGAAGAGCTGGAGCCGTCGCGCTCAAGAGCCGTAGGACATGTCGTCTCGTTATTTGCATATTCTCTCCAAACCGCTTGTCTAGTTCAGGGACGTAACCAACCGCTTCCGAGGAGGCATGATGCCCTTGGCAAAAGCTAATTCGCGTCTCGATTTGTAGCCGAAGGCGCTATCTCAGAAGGGCTGTTGCCGCCCATAAGAGGGGAGCCTGGCCATGGAAGTCTCCAGTCTTTCGCTTTCGCATAAGATAAAAGTTCCTGTCGTTGATTTTGTTCGTGCCTTCGCAGACGCTGGTGAGATCCCAATTCTGGTCAACATATCCGCTCATGGCGATCCAGGCTTGTCGTGCGTGAGGTCCGTAGACATCCGCATCGAGCCACCCATTCTTTACGCCCGTAACCAGAGCAAACGTGAACATTGCGGATCCCGAACTCTCCGGCCACGCAGCATCATCGTCAAGCAACTCTCGCCACATCCCGTCTTTGCCCTGGATCGCGATCAACGCTTTCATCATGGAGCGGAATCCAGCGAGTATTCGAGGGCGCTTAGGATGGTTGGCCGGCATTGAAGTCAGCAATTCCGCCATTCCTGCGGCGACCCAGCCGTTCCCTCGTGACCAATAGATCGGAACATCGGTTGCGTGATGAAACAGGCCGTTGGGTTCCTGAAGCTTGTCTAAGTACGCGGACATCTCAAGCGCCGCGCGGTCGAGATACTTCTCCTCGTTCGTTGCACGATACGCCTGCACCTGCAGAATCGTAATCATATACATGTCATCGATCCAGAAGCGAGTCTCACCGGAAAGGCCGTCTTCTCTGGGTGCCTCCCATTGTGCATCCGCATACGCAAGGCCGAGGTTGAGGTACTTTGCATCGTGGGTTTGGAGATAAATCTCAAGTGGAAGGATTCCAAAGATCGATTCATCGACATGCCGGCGGTGCGGTATCAGATCGGATTCCGCGGGCGTGAGCATCGGTTGAAAACGCCGAATCAATTCCTCCGAGAGCTTCTTGTTCCCCGTGACTCGCGCGAAAGACAATGCGCCGTACCAGGCACAGAACTCGGGATAAATCAGGGGACGGGAATCCATATGGGGACTGGTAACGAAGTGTTGTGCGACGTGCAGGCCGAGCTCCGCCGGCGATCTCCCCTCCGGTAGATGGGCGAAGTAGGACGCGCCTGCAGATGGCGCCTGCGGGAGAGATCGCTCAATCGCTCCTATGGCTACGGCCCCAACCACGGCGGCAGCCGCCAATTTTCGATGTACCAGCCGCATCTGCTACCCCATGTGCTTCACATACTGAGCTATTTCCGGCGCATCACGTCAAACAGGATAACGTTTGCCGAAATTACATATGTAGTTTGCAGCCTTGTCAAGGCAGCACTCTTTTCGCCTATTTGAGAACCATTTCCTCTCGGAAGAGTTTCAAGCAGCATTCCCCAAGGCGAGCCGCCTTTCGCGGCTCGTCCCAGAGGATTACATCACATGGCCTTGCGCAGCAACCGCAACGCCCACGTCAGGATCGGTGTTCCCGGAAACTGGCAAGATCATTGGCGCGACGAAACCATACACCGACACAACGGCAAAACCTGCCAACGGAAGCAGGTACCCCATTGCCACGCTTCCCGTTGATCTCGCAATAAGGCCTAGAATCGGCGGGAAAATTGCGCCGCCAGCGATCGCCATCACCAGCAGAGAGCCCCCGAGCTTGGTGTTCGGTCCGAGCCCCTTCAGCCCTAGCGCGAAAATGGTCGGAAACATGACGGCGAGGAAGAACCCAGTCGCTATGATCGCGTAAGCTCCCGCCATGCCTGGACGCGCAATGGCGAATGCGAGTAGCAGGACATTGGCCACGCCGTAGATCCCAAGCAGCTTACTCGGCGCGATATATTTCATGAGTGGCGTCGTTACGACACGACCGATCGCCAACACCACGAGCGTAGCAGTCAAATATGCCGCCGCTGTTCGCTCACTGACACTCGTATTTTGCTTCATATAAGGAATAATGCTGCTCCACGTTGAGACCTGTGCCCCAACGTTGCAGAAGTTCGCGACAACGGCGAAGAGCAGGTGCGGATATCCGAGCAGTGCTCTGAAGCTTCCATGATCGCCCATCTCGCCCTCATGTTCGCTGTGCATCGAGGGGAACTTCACCAGCGACAGCGCGAGAGCGAAGAGAAGGACCACACTCCCCAGCAACAGGTACGTCGGAACGACCCGCATTAATTCCATATGCAGGTAAGCATCGTAGGCGTGTTTCGCTTTCAGCTTCAACACTTCCGGTTGGCTCAATTCCACGCCCGAAAATATGAACCGCGCACCGATAATGACGCCCACAATTGTCCCTGGAGGGTTCATGGCCTGCGCGAAGTTTAACCTCTGTTCACTCGTCTCTGGCGGTCCGAATTGCGCCATAAAGGGATTTGCCGCAGTCTCCAAAATGGAGGCTCCGCATCCAACTGTAAACAACGCAACGAGGAAAGGAATATACCGGCCGCTCATTGCGGCAGGCCAAAAGAGAATCATGCCGGCGCCGAAGAAACATAGTCCCGCAATCATGCCTACTTTATAGCCCCACCTCCGCATCACGAGTGCCGCAGGGATTGCCATGCAGAAGTACCCGAGGAAATTTGCGGTCTGGACGAGTTGAGCCCCAAATTGTGACAATTCAAAAGTCTTGCGAAACTGCTGGACCAGGATATCGGTCAAATTATTTGACATCCCCCACAAGAAAAAGAGAATCGTGATCATGGCGAAAAGAGGCAGCTTGCCGGGCGGGAACACGGGCGTCCCATGGCTCCTGCTCTTCGATCTTGTATTGCGTGGAACGACAAGTTGCATAAGGATTCTCTCTTTCGGCTGGCTAGCGTTCCGCCACAGGTGTTCCTCGATGACCGATTCTTGGTTCAGCTAGAACGAAGTCAGGTTAAGTAGCAGTGATGAAGAATCGTCGCTCATCATTTGTGGATGATCAGGAGTGCCACTCCGTACTTTGGGATCACGGTGCTATAGGTCCCGTTCGTAACGGCGATATCATTGTTGGCCCAGACGTCGTGGACGGAAGTTGAAGCGCCTAGACCCACGTCACTTAGCTTTAGCGTTATTACGGATTCCAAATCTCTCCGATTGAACAACGCAACAGCCTTTGCGCCATGCGCCAGCGGCTTGGCCCATATCTCCAATGGCCCTTCGGCCAAGACCCGATCCCCCTGCACTCCGAGCGCGTCTTGGTCTATGGCGATGGCGTCCCTGTTTTCCAAGATTGCAAGCGTATCCGCGCTCATTTTGCTTAGATCGTTACCGGCGAGGAGTGGCGCGGCTAAGATTACCCATAAACTCATATGGGTGCGGTATTGATCGCTCGTCATTCCACCATTGCCTACCTCCAGCATATCGGGATCATTCCAATGTCCCGGTCCCGCGTATTTCGAAAGTCCAGCCTGCATGAATCCGATTTCCGACATGCGATCATAGTGGTCCGTGATGTCTCCGGTGGTCCTCCAAAGATTGGCACCGACACTTGGACCCCACTTCCAGACGTCCGACCAACCATATTGGCAGAGGCTGAATACAATGGGGCGACCAGTCGCAACCAATGCGTGATGCATGCGTTCGTATGCGGCCTTCTGCACATCGAGAGCTGCGGCGATGCTTCCGTTACCCTCCTTGCGAAGAACATCCCCAAAGCTACAGAGATCATATTTAAGGTAGTCAATTCCCCAAGAAGCATAGGTCTTTGCATCTTGGTCCTCATGCCCGTAACTTCCTTCGTAGTGTGCGCAAGTCTTTGCGCCCGGCGAGGAGTATATCCCCAACTTGAGCCCCTTCGAATGGACGTAATCGGCCAATGACTTCATGTCGGGAAACTTGGCATTAGAATGGAGGACACCGTCTGCATCACGCTTGCCCTCCCATGTGTCGTCAATATTGACATACACGTAGCCAGCGTCGCGCATACCGTTTCTCACCATGGCATCCGCAGCGGCTCGCACATCCGCATCAGTAACTTTTCCCGCAAAGTGATTCCAGCTATTCCAACCCATTGGTGGTGTCGAAGCTAGAACTGTCTCCTGAGCATCGGCGAGACCAGAGCACATTAGGACGATGAAAGCACAAGGGATTATCGCTCGGAACGCAAAACAACGAAACTTCTCAGACTTAAGTGCGAAAATTTTCTGCATCGCTCTTCTCCATGAACACAACTAATATTGCAGTTCCACTATGCGTCCGCTCCCACTCATTGGACCGGCGCTGCGGCCTTGTATATGCTGAAGGCCGGATAGCCGAAACCTCGATCACGTTCCATCGTACTGTTGATACATGCGACGAAACATTCAGCCTCCCTCGATTCCTCCCTAAAGCAACTCTGCCCTCGATTGTTATTCGATGATGCTGGGGTTTTGGGTCGCAAGCAACGCTTCGATCTGGTCCATTAGGCAATGCATCAGAAATTGATGACATTCTTGAATGCGCGCCGTTTCCGACTGGGGAATGGTTAGATTGATGTCGACCAGCGCCGTAGCTTGACCTCCACTCCGTCCAAGAAACCCTATCGACAGAATCTGCAATGACTTGGCGGTCTCAAGAACTCTCACCACATTTCTTGAATTCCCGCTGCTCGTAAAAACGATAAGAACGTCGCCGGACTTGCCAAGGGCACTTAGCTGTCTCGAAAAAACTTCCTCGTAGGAATAGTCGTTCCCTATACATGTAAGAATCGCCGAGTCGGCGTTGAGAGCGATCGCCGCGAGCGACGGTCGGTCGCTCTTGTAGCGTCCCATGAGTTCACCGACTAGATGCTGGGCCTCGGTTGCACTCCCTCCGTTGCCACAAACAATCACCTTGTGGCCCTGGCGCAATGCACCGGCGCACAGCACACCTGCGTGAAGCAAATTGGTTTCTTGTGATTCGAGGGCAGTAAGAGCACCCTTGGCACTCCGCAGTGAATCATGAAACATGACGTGGAGAACATCACCCGTTTTGTCCAGATTAGGCGCGTCTTTCATTTATTTTGTCTGCCTCCATAGCTACACAAAGTGACGCAATATCTCCGATTGATTCTCCAAGTCCCGCGCTTACAATTCTGCATTTCTCGAAGGAAGCTGGGATCGCTTCGCGTTTGGCAGCTTCCCTTACCGGTTCCAAGATCGTTTCACCCATTCTCGTAGCGAGACCGCCCGCTACGATGCAATCCGGATTGAACAGGTCAATGAGAATCGCGATCGCCTCCCCCAGCTTTTTCCCGGACTGCCTAATGACGTCAAGCGCGACGCGATCATTCCGTTGAGCAGCGTCCCAAAGATCTTTCGCTGTGATTGGAGAGAGCGGGTATCCAGGATATGAGGTCAACAAAGTCTCTATGGCACGCCTTTCAGCCAGTCGCGTAGCAGTCATCGCGATCTGTGCAATGCCTGCGCCACTAGCCCATCCCTCCGCAGAACCCACCTTTGAGAAGCCGATCGGGCCAGACCGCGTCAACCGTACATGTCCGATCTCGCCGGCTGAAAACGAAGACCCCCGATAGAGCCGCCCCCCGAGAATTAGACCGGCGCCAAGTCCCGTACCGCATGTGAGGAATATCATGTTCTCGCAATTAACACCCGCGCCAAACTGATGCTCCGCCAATGCTCCGGCGTTCGCATCGTTTTCAAGATGGCAAGGGACGCGAAACTCTCCAGAGAGAATCGACACGATCGGAACTGCATCCCAAGTCGGAAGGTTGGGTGGCCGGTTGATGATCCCGCCAACCGGATCAAGGGGACCTCCACAAGACACCCCGATCGCTTGGAGATCGAATGGTCCACAGCCTTGAGCGCATAACATCTCTCTTAAAGATTCGATGACACAGGTAATGACAACGTCTGGGCCGTTTTGAGAACTCGACGGAAAGACGATGCGCTCGAGAACCGTCGGCAAACCCGCCGATAGCACAACCGCAGTTTTTGTGCCGCCGATGTCGACGCCAGCCCATATATTCTGAGGCATCCGATTGGAACTCCGATATCAACATTGCAACGGAACCTGAGCGAGGATATACCCCCTCCGCAAACGTTATCCCGCTATACTACCCCAAAGCTACGCGAACCGGTCAAGAGGATTTGACATAACCGTGTGGCAATAACGCATAAAGGTCAGTTTTCGCAGGAATCTCCGCCGCAGTAAGGCGCCTTCGTGGTAACAGTTCCCGTCCATTAGCTAATTTGCTGAACCGGACTGAGTCTAGGAAAATGATATCCTGTCGAGCATCTCGTTGGAGCGGCATTAGCCCCAACCTCACGACGTTGTCGGAACCCACAGGCGTAATTTTTACGCCGCTTGTTGACCGAAGGACCGCGATGTGACCGCTTTTTTCACTATCGAAGAACCGGGTTGAAGTCCTTCGACTCAGGCTTATCTGCGGCTACGTCGGTTTCCCTTACACCTTTTGGGGGGCCTCTTGCCGTCCTCCACCATGAGCGGTGGACCGCGAAATGGAATAATGAGGCATTAGAGGGGGGCATTCCCTGATCTGGACAGAGACTTCGATCCGGTAGCCAGGATCGTTCGCGGCCACGTTGGGTGAGAGTATGGCTACCAATCAAATTTACGAAGTCAAGGGGGTTCATCCCACGAGAACCTCGATGGAATACGCAATCTATCTTCTAAAATCGGACTATAGGAATCGCGGTCACGATACTTGATCGGATGGAAGAACTGCAAGACAAGGATCCCACCAGTCAGTGGTTTGACTTGTGGAGCTGCTATCTGGAAGGAGCCACTCCCAGGATCCCGGCTGTGGGTTGGAACTGGGCCGATTTCAACGGGTCACTGCTTATTTGTATGCACAACATGCTCGCTACTCGGCCCCGGGCGGCTGTCTATGAAGGCTAAATCGGCCGTGACACTCTCGTTCAATACAACAAAGAAACTAACCTCCTTGGGGGCCACAAAGGCAGATATATTGCCCTTGCATCTGCGAATGCCGTGACAGACCTCATGCACTCGTCATTCCTAGAAAAGCTTAATGGCGCGCATTAGTTATGAAAGACGACGTGTGAGTAGGGCGGGATTGTGCCACCATAAGGATTCGGTGCGTGATAGTTGGGGTCCGCCGGGAGATAGCTGGGCCGGTATTCAGTACCACTAACAACGGCTGCCGTCATTCCTGATGGAATTGCGAAGGTTGCACTTGTCGCCGTCGGATTGTCGACAACGATATACTGGGTTGCGCCATCAGTAAGCTGAAAACTTATTAGCCCGCCAGAAAGGAAGCTGCTACTTACGTTTGTCGCAGCCGCATTGGCAGTCGGATGAATCTCGGCTAGGAAGTAGTGATTCGTTCCGGCGGCCCAGTTATAAGGCGATGAAGCAGTATCTGACGAATTTGGATCCTCCATGCGAAGCCATTCCGCTTTCTGAGCGGTATCTTCCCACGTATTATCCAGTTGCGTCGTTACATTTCCTCCAAAGTTATTTTCCCAAATATGTAGGGCCGTGTTTCCGTAAACCCAATCATTGGTGGCGTCCTCCGACAAAGTCTTTTGACTACCCGACGAGCCTATACCGGAAATGAAGCGTACCGCACCCTGTAGACGATACGCAGACTCATTTGAGGTATTCTGCACTTGCACTAATCCAACTGTGCGGGTTGGCAACAGAAGCCAAATCTCTGAAACCACCCAACTTGTTGGCGCAGCATTGTAGCCCGAGAGGTTATGCACTGAAGAAACCGCTCCAAAAGTGCTCGTGGTCGTCTGCGCATTGAATTCATTCGCCGCAGCAACGATATTGTTTCCATCCATGGATGCTTCATGGGTCGCATTGGTGAGGGCTACGCACGGGCCTGAGCTTCCGGGAGTGCTAGTGATGAATGTATTCGGGTTTACGCATTTCAAATTAACCACCTGAACACCGATGGATTCCACCGCCGAATCTAGTGAATAAGCATTTGGCGCAGTAGCGGTAAACGGGGCTTGAATCATCGTTCCAACGAAGGTGGCCTTTCCACGACGCGAAACGGGGGTCGCCCTGGTAGTGCCGACGAAGCTAAAGGTTCCCTGTTGCCCTCGTGGTCCTAGGATGTTTTCATCATAAACGATCTGATTCGTTGGAATCGCAAGGGGGACAACGTCAGTGGTGGAACGATAGAAGGGAGCGAAGTAATATTTGCCGTACCAACCTTCGCGTTGGACCTGCCATTGAACGTACGGATCGCCAGTTAAGCCTACAATCTCGGCCATAGCAGTGTAATCGTTGTATTGGTTCCAATACTTATGCCACGAATTCGCAGTTATGTATTCACTAGTTCCCTTGCCCAAGACTCCGGGAGGCGGCGGATCGGCGGTGTCCGGTATGGGATTGGCGATAGAGAGGACAGTCCACCACTCAGTTGCTTTCGCCAAGTTCAAAGCACTTTGATCATTCATCACTCTGCTATACCGTTCTAATTCCGTTGTATAAAAATAGTGATAAGTTGCATTCTCATTTTGTTGATCGGTGTAGTCCGTACCTCCGTCAGGTTGAATGGATTGAGCCATTTCTGCGAGGGCACCTGCGAGGACTTGAGAATGGGCGGTTGGATTCCCTTGGAGAACGTCGTTATATGCAATGCCTCCGAGCCAACGAACGTCCGCGTTGATCCAGTTGTTTGCAACATCGTTTGGCGCGGCGAGGAAGTGAGCTTGAGTCTGAGCGAGAATCGAGGCCTCATCTTGTTGCAGCGCTTGCTCCCAAGCAGCGGCCCGCGACGGCAACACGAGCTGTGGCCAAGCACTCATCAACATGAGTAGATCGTATGGCGTCTCTGCTGCAGCCGTGAAGTCGCCGCTGAATTGCCCCCCGCTGCCCCTCGTATAGATTGCGTTCTCCAGTCTATTGAGAAAGCTGGGGATGAACGCGGCGTTCATCGAGTTTGTGTTTGTTGGACCTGGATAGAGATATGCCCGAATCAGTTCGCCAGCGTTATACGTGTCAGTGAACGCATCATCAAGGTTGTTGTACAGCTCGTGAAATGGATAAGCGTGGCTGGCATCATAATTCACAATACCAGCCGTTACCGCAATCCCTCCCCCGGATCCCTGAAGACAGGCATTTGTCGCCTGTTCTGGAATGGCTGGAAAGAATGCGGTCGGTAAGGTGCTGGGAGGGGTGAATGTTGTGTTTATGTTGTTCGACACGTCGATGAGAAGATTGTTCGCGTCAGTGGAATCACCAGCCGCCTGGAAGTTCTGCGCCTCGGTAATACCCCACTGAAGTACCGCCTTCTTAGCCTGCTCGCCCGCATCGTCTGTGGGCAGCGCCGCTACCTCCGCGCTGAGCGTCTGGATCGACGCGACCTGAATGTACATATTATAGGTCGCTGTCGCCGTCTGCTGAGGGGAAGATGAATCGGTAACCTGAACAGTGACCGCGGAATTCCCCGCCGAGGTGGGTGTACCCGAAAGCAGGCCGGCAGTGGACAAGGTTAAACCAGCCGGTAACGCACCTGCCTGGATACTCCAAGTCAACGGCGCGGTGCCGCCAGCGGCGATTAATTGGGTTTGAGTGTAAGGAACCATTTGAGTCCCGGTGGGGACAGTTGAGGTTTCGATTTGAAGGGATGATTGGTTGCCACTGCCACCATTCTGAGAAGGCCGCGTCGTTACCGGAGCCGCGATTCCGACAATATAGTTGAGCGTGTTTCCGCCGATCGTCTTCACCCAAACGTTACCGGAAGCATCGATCGCGGCACCCACTGGCTCAACCCAAGTGACATTCGAACCATACCCAAAAACATAGTTTCCTGATGGTGACATCGGTGTCAGAACCGGAACAGTTCCAGAGCCACTCACCGAGAACTCAGATAGCCCTCCGCCGATCTCCGTGTTGTTAGCAATTCCGTTGGGTGCGTTCGCAACCCATAAATGGCCTGCACCGTCAACAGCCATCCCGCGCGGACCTCCTAGACCACCTTGGGTGGCACCATGTGAGCCTTGAGAAAAACTGTTTATAGTTGGCGACGAGGTGGAGGTCGCAATATCAACGTAGTAAAGGGTCGAGGAGTTGGAGGTCCAAAGGTTTCCAGACGCATCAGCGACACCGAAGCTGATGGAGCTAGGGAGAGGTGTAGTTGACCCGACCACACCGCTTCCACCGAGGTGATTCACGTAAGGAATAGTAGTCTCACCACCATTGAGGAAGCCATACACGTTTTGACTCGATGTCTGATCAATTGTTGTCGACCAGTAGTACAAGCTGAGTTGGGCGGTTTGGCTTCCCACTGCGGGATTGAACGTGGAATAAGTGGGAGAGCCTGACGATGCTAGCTCACCTAGGTAGTAGCTTTGCTTACAGTTGTCTGGAGCAGTACCTGTAGTATCGTTATTTGAATTCGCTGGTCCGGAGGTCGGGTTGGTGCTTAGGAGAATGTTGTTGCTTGCATCGACTTGCAGGGATGCTGGATTCAAACCGGTCAGATAGCCTTTTGCGGTTCCAGTACCGCCTACATTCGTAATCTGAACAACTATCCCTTCGTTGATTCCCGCTGCGCAGGCTCCGCTGCCAAAGGTATCAGGATTCCCTGGAACAGGAATTGCCGCTCCGGAGAATGTCGAAGCCCATGCGCTCCCGTTGCTATCGATTACAAGCGCATCTGGTGTATGGTTCCCGCCCAACGCGTAAGAAGTAGAACATCCCGATGGGCAAAGGGACGAATAGTACCAACCTCCGGCGAGTGTGGCATGGGTTACCGGTGCCATGATGACTTGACCGTTTGAATTGAATTCCACAATTGAACCGCCAGTAGACGAACTGTTCTGCGGAGAGGTCCAGACGTTTCCATTTCCGTCCAGAGCGATGCTCGACGTATCAACTGTTCCGATGACGGAGGAGCCATTGCTCGCCGACCAGGAGACCCCTATCGTCCAGTCCGTTGGGTAGGTGGTTGCGACCGTCGCGCTCGTGTTTGGACTTTCGTTGCAAGGAGTCGATGGCGGGAATGGAGAGTTGGAGGTGACATAGGTTGTGCAAAGATATGAAGGTGACCCAGTCGCGTTGCCATGGCTTGGCATACCTAACCCTCCGGCATCGGTCGCCATGTAGTACGCCACTTGAATGGTATCCGCCGGGGTGGTCAATCCGCTTGGTGTTGTGTCCGTAAACAGATTGCCGCACATCGAACTCCCGCTTGACGAATTGATACAAGAGGCAAGGATGTCGGCAAACGTATCGAGCTTCGACGAGTCCGGTGTGATCGTCGTGGTATAGGTGTTACCCCCAATTTGGCTTGTAGTGGTAAATGCTACTGAGTTGCCAGTCGCAACATTCACAAGATTCCCGACCTGCGCGAAAGCATTTACGAGTCCGATGAAGTTCGAAGAAGGCGCGCCGATCTGCCAAGCAGGGGACCCACCTGAAGTAATGCGCAAGAATTGCTGAAGCGCCGTTACTGAAGCCGCCGTTGACACCTCATTCACTACAAGATATTGACTGCCCGTCGACGGATTACAAGGTGTTGGGAGCGCAGCCATGAGGGCAATTGCGTTGTTCGTCCCCCCTCCCGCATTCCCTCCCGCGGCCGTAATGTATAGAAGCTGGCCAGTGGCACAGGGCGATGCACCTCCAACGTCAAAGCTGAAGTTTCCGCCGGAATCCGTAGTCGTCGTTGCGATTAACGTCGCATTTGCTCCATAGCCCGCGGGGCTATTGCCGCTGGTTCCCGCTGCCCATAGCTGAGCGGTCGCGCCCGCTATCGGTTGCTGTCCCCCATGCACTTTCCCCCCCACCACGGCACTTGGGATCGCAGGTGGCACTGAAGGACCCCCCGTAGAAGACGAACTGCCGGTCATGCCGCAACCTCCCAAAAGGGTTATTGCTTGGGCGACCAAGAGGAACGCAATTGACGAGGATAGGCGCGTTTCAGACATTTGAGACCTCCGGTTTCCTCCCCCTGTGTAATCGATTGTCAAAACACTAAGCGGGGCTGGGGCTGAACAATTTGAATCATCATTGAGACAAGGCACTGGCAATTCTGTCGCATTGGGCGCCACACGGGTTGGGGATATACATGTGGGTCGCTGCAAAGAATCAGTTGAGAATTGCATCGCTTAAGGATAAGGTTATCCGATAACGGAAAACACTGTAATGACCGCGAGGGCCAGTTGTCAAATATTATTTTCGGAGACAGCTCAGTTCCGTGGAAGGAGTTGGTTTTACAGCGAAACATCTACACCGACGGTTATCCGGAAGAACCGCCGCAGGACGAAAGCTTATGGCACCGCAACGTTGTTGTGCTGTACGCTGGATTTCGAGGTGTGAAACTCACGAATGCATTCGTTATTGGTTCCAACTGTGGGGGGAGATTAAATGCCTACTCTTGCCGACGTAGCAAAGGTCGCTGGCGTCGGGGTCATGTCCGTTTCCAGAGTGGTTAACGGTACCCGAAAGGTATCGAGGGCCACGGAGGAGAAAGTTCGAGAAGCAATTCGTCGAATTGGGTACGAGCCCAACGAGGCGGCAAGAATACTCAAGGGGCACCGAGCTCGGATCATAGGCCTCATTGTTCCCGATCTCGCAGACCCATTCTTCGGCGTCTGCGCGAATGCGATTCAAGAATCTGCGCGGGAAGCCGGATACATGACCCTGATATCAGCATCGGGTCACCGGGTGTCGGTGGAGCGAGAACAGGCAGAAGTGATGATGCAACGCCAGGTAGCGGGGCTCATCATCGTTCCAATGGGTGATGATAATGCCTACTTTTTAAAGGCCCTGGAGAGCGGTCTCCCAGTCGTTGCGCTCGACAGACCATTAGGAGGGATAGATGCCGATGCTGTGCTTGTGGATAATCGACAGGCATCCATGCGAATGGTCAAACATCTTGTTGAACAAGGGCATCGGCATATTCTCGGCGTAACGGATGAGGAAAGAATCTTTACAAGACAGGAGCGTCTCGCGGGATATATGCATGCCATGCATCAAGCAAAGCTCCGGCCGCAGACCTGTGTAGTAGGTCCCACGAGTGGAAGTTTTGCCGACCAATTTCCATCGATCTTCAATTCCGGATCGAGACCTACTGCGATCTTTGCTTTGGGAGATATGATCACAATCGAGGTACTTCGACACCTCCAGGAAAAGAAACTTAGGATCCCGCAAGAGATCGCTCTGGTGTCCTTTGATGATTTTGACGCAGCAACCTTAGTCTCTTCCCCAATAACGGTGATTCGTCAGCCGATAGCCGATCTGGGACACCGTGCACTTACTCTGCTCCTGGAGCGAATTGAAGGGAAAAATACCGATCCGCCACACCGGGTGGTATTGAAAACTGAACTGATCATCCGAGACTCCTCCGGCTCCGGCCAACAGGCGATGCCCTCAAAAGGCAAGAAAGGTGCTGCAGTACGGAAGTGATCGCTTTGAAGCTGTTGTGCTGATCGAGCGATTCTGCTTTCGATATGACCCTCAAGACGATAGGGGTAGCCTCAGTTCATTCGCCTCAGGTTAGGTTGACGTCATCCTGTCCGACAACTCTTCCAGTGAAGCGCCTTTGGTCTCGGGATAGTACACGAGAACCACGATGAATTGAACGACCATGATCGTACAAAAAAATGCGAACGCCTCACCTCCAGAATGCGCGGCAACAATGGGATACACAAGCGAGACGGCCGCATTCATTAGCCAGTGGGTTAAGCTGCCCAAACTGGATCCTGCGGCCCGAAGATTAATTGGAAAGATCTCATTCAGATACACCCAAATGACCGCGCCCTGAGAAAACGAAAAGAAGCCGATGAAAGCGATCAACAGGTATAAAAGAGCGCGGTAATGACTCTGTGTCAAAAAGACACTCGCAATGCCGCCCAGGCAAACGGCGGTGCCCGCGGCACCTATCAGGAGAAGGCGCTTACGGCCAAGCGTATCGATCACAGTCATCGCAATCAGTGTGAACAAGAAGTTTGTCGCGCCGACGGCAATTGCCTGTAGATTTCCAGAAACCCTATTGAAACCTGCTTGCTGGAAGATGTCATTCAAATAGTACAGAATGGCATTCACACCCGAGAGTTGGTTGAAAATTCCGATCGTGATTGCCAGGAATATCGGAAAACGATTCTCTCTTACAAAAAGCCGATCAGCCTTTGAGCGTCTCTCCCTGGCTAGCGACTCGCGAATCTCCCGGAGGTGTTCGGCGGGTGCGGAATCGCCCAAACGACCGAGAATGTCGAGGGCCAATCGATCCATTCCTCTTGCAGCGAACCAGCGCGGGCTCTCCGGAATAGCGAAGACGAGGAGGCCGAAACCCAAAGCGGGAACTGCGCTCGCTCCAAGCTTCCATCTCCACTCCGCGGCCCCGAGAGAAAAAAGGCTCAGAACATAATTGGATAGATAGGCAAGTAAAATCCCGGTGCAGATATTGAACTGGAAGAGACCAACGAGTCGTCCACGCCATCTGCTAGGCGAAATCTCAGCAATGTACATTGGCCCAAGAACAGAAGACCCTCCAATCGCAAGTCCCCCTAAGGTCCGAAAAAGAATCAATGCAGGCCAATTGAATGCAAACCCGCATCCCAGCGCGGAAATCAGGTACAAAACTGCAAGCGCTAATAGCGTCAACCTGCGGCCGTAACGGTCGGCAGGAAACCTCGCACCGAGTGCACCGAATATTGTTCCGACTAGCGCACTCGATACAGTCACCCCAAGAAGAAAGCGTGTCAAGTGAAACGTGTCGGTGAGGTCTTGCGTGGTCCCGGAGATCACCGCCGTGTCAAAGCCGAATAGCATGCCACCGAGTGCTGCAGCAAGAGCGCTGCGAAACAACAAACTACGGCTTGGGGTAGGGGGATCGAGTGCTGGACCATTCATCGAGCTAAGAACTCCTCAATATGGTCCATCAGGCAGTGCATCAGAAATTGGTGGCACTCTTGAATCCGGGCGGTATCGGCGCGAAGGATCGTAATGTCAACGTGGACCAAGTCTCGAGCCTCGCCTCCATCTCTTCCCAGGAAACCAATCGAACCGATTTGCGATGTCTTGGCAACACGTAAAACTTCAAGGATGTTCTTGGAATTACCGCTCGTAGAGAAAACGATGAGGACATCCTGCTTTGTGGCCAATGCACTAAATTGGCGGGAGAAGATCTCTTCAAACCTATAGTCATTTCCGATACAAGTGAGCGTAACCGCATCTACGTTCAGAGCGATCGCTGGCAGAGAAGCCCGATCTCCTTTGTATCGGCCCATTAGTTCACCTACAAGGTGTTGTGCTTCTGCCGCACTGCCTCCGTTACCGCACACCAATAACTTATTCCCGGACCGCAGCGCATCCGCGCAAAGCGACGCCGCACGGAGAAGGTGTTCCTCCTGCCCAGCGAGTTGCGCAAAGGCGCCTTGAGCATCTTTCAGAGCCCTCTGGAATTGACTATCCGAACGTGTCTCTGTCGGCTCAAAGATTTGAACGTCGCTCATTCAGTTCACTCCCTCCATCGCAACGCAGAGCGCGGCAACATCTCCAATTGACTCACCCAAAGCGGCAGAGACGATTTTGCATCCCTGGAACGAATCGGGTAATGATTCCAGCCGAGCCATGTCCCTCGCCGGCTTCAGCACGGCTTCCCCCATTCTCATAGCAAGACCTCCCACGGCGATGCATTCCGGATTGAACAGATCCACTAGAATGGCTATGGCCTCTCCGAGTTTCTTGCCACTCTTCCGGATCACCTCGATCGCGATTCGATCTTCCTGCCGCGCAGCCTCCCAGAGTTGTATGGCGGTAATTGGCTGCGCCGCATTCAGAAGAGTCTTAACCCCTCGCTTCTCAGCAGCTCGGACAACGGTCGCCGCCAGCTGCGAAATTCCACCACCACTCGCCCACCCCTCTGCCGATCCGATCTTGCAGAATCCCACCGGTCCCTTGCGACTGAGCCGGACATGCCCAATCTCTCCGGAGGCAAATGACGACCCGCGATAAAGTCGGCCGCCAAGAATCAATCCAGCTCCTAGACCCGTGCCGAAGGTCAAGAAGATCATGTTTTCGCAATCCCCTCCAGCGCCGAACTGATGTTCGGCGAGAGCGCCGGCATTCGCATCATTTTCAAGTGAACATGGCACGCCAAACTCCTTCCGAAGGATATTCGTGATTGCGACGTCCTTCCAGCTTGCGAGATTCGGTGGTGACTTTATCAGCCCTCGTACCGGATCGAGTGGCCCTCCGCAGCTAATGCCAATTGCCGCGAGATCCTGAGCACTGAAGCCATGCGCCCGCAGTAGCTCGTTCAAGCACTGTATGATTCTCCTCAATGCAGGTTCTGGCCCGTTTTCCGGCTCGGTGGGAAAGACGGCGCGCGCGAGAATATTCGGAGGGGTATTTGCGAGGACCACTGCTGTCTTGGTCCCGCCGATGTCAATGCCACCCCATAGTTTCTGAGACATCAGCCTAACACCTCGTTTCACTGGCAATATACTCCCGCTCGACAAAAGGTTATCGTTATCCGCATCTCGGATATACGTGACGTGTGATGTGGGTGTCAAGTTGATTTCAGCTTCTAGACACGGTCTCTGAAATGCAAATAAGGGGCGATGGAAGTGCAAATCTCAATACAAGTTTGACATTTATCAAACCACTAGTTTCTCATTCCATGTGGGTAAGGTTATCCTCTTCCGCTCTGCGGTGCATTACCAAGAAGAATTTGTATTGATCCCGACACTTGTTGTCCACTGATCGCGCTAACAGACGCGAGCTAGCGAATATGAGCACCTAACCAATGGAGGCCCTACTTGAACGGCTTGCTACCCACCAGAAGAACCGTCCTGAAGTCGCTCGCCAGCGCGGTCACCGCAACGTCCATCCTGCAGCCAAATCACGTTTTCGCCATGTTCAATCCCGCTGAGCAAGAAGGCTGGAACAAACAATGGGACAATGCTGCACTGATGGGGACGATGCTGCATCTCGACCATGATTTTGATCTCAAAGAAGATCTCGTTTCTGGCCATGTAGGACCCGAATATTCTTATCAGTCCAATCTGCGAAACCAAAAGGTCCACCCTACGAGAACTTCGATGGAGTATGCGCTATATCTGCTCGAAGTGGGAGGGAAAGCAAGGATCGAACGTGCAACTACGATTCTAAACCGACTGGAGACACTGCAAGATAGAGATCCACAGAGCAAGTGGTTTGGTTTGTGGAGCTGGTATCTCGAAGAACCCCTGGACAGGATGCCGGCTGTTGATCCCAATTGGGCTGACTTCAACGGCTCTCTGCTCATCTCCATGATTCTTCGCCACCAACGCGAGTTGCCTGCGACGACGCTCCAACAGATTCGACGAATGCTCAGACACTGCTGCGCCGCGATCCGAATACGCAACGTTTCGATGGACTATACAAATATCGCCTGCATGGGAACATTCGTGACACTAGCCGGATCGGAGATTCTTGACGATGCCGATCTTCATACATATGCGGTGGATCGCCTGCGGCGATTTGCCGGCAACATCGATAAGACGGGGAGCTTTGCAGAGTACAACAGCCCGACGTACAACAAAGTTGTCGTACAGAATATGACTCGCATCATGACGTTTGTAAAAGATTCTCAGAGCCTTGAACTATCGAATGGAATTCATGAGCGAATATGGCTCCATATCGCAACACATTGGCATTTGCCGACTCGCCAGATTGCGGCTCCCATGAGCCGCTGCTACAACAATGATCTCGGTGCCCCACTTTGGCTTCAAAAGGCACTCAATAATGCCCTGATCTTTATGGACATCCAGAAAGTAAGCACCACCGCGAATGAGGATGTCGGGTTGCTCAACTATCATTGTCCAGACGACATTAGACCGTACTTCACATCATTTGGTTCGGCCCGCTTGCGCCGGGAAGTCTTTATTCTCGGAGCTCCGACCGATGCCTCTCGTGCGACTGAAGTGGTCGACGTGGAGGGAACAACGTACCTCGCTCCATCCTTCTGTTTGGGATCCGCCAATCGCTCCGACTTCTGGAATCAGCGACGACCACTCATGGCGTATTGGACACCCCCTCAACATCCAGTCCGATGTCTTCAGATGAAGGTGCTTAAGGACGACTACGACTTTTCGTCTGCCTTGTTTTACTCCGTACAGAGTGACGGTGCCGTCCTGGGCCAAGTTGGCTTCCGCTCTGACGGAGGAGATCGGCATATCTCTCTCGACCCAATCCGGAACCAGACGTTTACACTTTCGCGGATGGTTGTTCAGTTGTCTTTCGATGTTTGGGACAACCAATGGAGACTCTATTCTGGAGGGCAGGATGTGACCTTTCACTCAGGTGGATTGTCATTGATTTCTCCGATCCTGATTGATGCTGGGCCCATACAACTCGCAGTACGGTTCCTTGCGCCACAGTTCGGATCGTATGAACCACACCTGCGTTTTACCAAAGGACCTAAAACCGCCGCTCTTGAATTGACGCTGATGTCATCCCCTCGGCCGATCACACTCAATTGGTCTGACGTACATTCTGCAGGATGCGGTATCGCACTATTCATGACAAATGGAGACACGAAGCGGTTGGCAGAGACTGCGAACCTCGAAGGTGAGCGTTTGACGGTTGAGAAGCAGGAACTGTTCTCTAACACCAGATGGGCTAGCCCGAAAGGATTGCTCACACTGACAGCAGCGACAGCCGTTAGGCCGGGTGACTTCATGGATCAACAATTTCGCAGCAGCATCGATGGGAAGCCGGTTCCAATGACAAGGCTAAGTGATGTTTTGCTCTTAGGCAGGTCGCATCTTCGATGAAGAGCATTTCGTGGTGAGTGAACGATTATTAGGCTTTCGCTCAGAGAAAATGTATTGACCTGCGTCATCTTGCGAAATCGGTGGGCAGTTTCTACCGTGGAGAACTTTAGCACACAGGAACCTACAACAACATTGTGCTACGCCCTAGCCATCAATTTGGCGGTTCGCGAAATCGGAGGAGGTGAATGTTGAAAACGAATCAAACGTTACGCGTTTTATTACTTAATCACACCGGTTGGTTATTTGTACTTCTCATTACGATTCTCGCGGCCACAAAAGCTGGAGGTCTGGATGTTCACAGTTCTGCTTCGTCGGCTGGGCCCACGACGTTCACCGAAACCGTAGAGTGGACGTGGGCGGAAAAACCAAAGCAAATTGATCCGCGATTGCCGAATGTTCTTTTCGTCGGTGACTCAATTGCGCGTGGATACTACCCGAAGGTCGTCAGCCTGCTCCAGGGCCGCGCAAATTGTTTTCTCTTCGCCACGTCAGCATCCTCAGGCGATCGACGGCTTCCAAAACAACTGAGCGACTACTTTACTTTTCAGCCAACACAATTCGCCGTAATCCACTTCAATAATGGAATGCACGGTTGGGATTATTCAGAGGCCGCTTATGCAGCGGGACTCCCTCTTATGATATCGGTTCTTCACGACCATCAACGGCGAACCCAATTGATGTGGGCAAGCACTACCCCAGTTCATGCTCCTGATGGGGGAGCGACGAATTCACGCATTGATGCCCGTAACGCTTTAGCAGAACAAATAATGACTAAGAACAATATCCCCGTTGACGACCAGAATTCCTTTATGAGAGCTCATGATGATCTTCATGACGGGAACATTCACTACACTGTTGACGGAAGCAACCTCCAGGCCCAGCAGATAGTCCGCGAAATCAGTAAATTACTGCCGCACAAGTAGTAACGTGCTCTTGAAATGCTCAGCTTCTCGCCCAAGCCCGTATTTATTGGAGAGCTTCGGGTCAACTACTGGGGGCAGCACAGAATAGTCAGCGCCATTGCGATTCAAGTGATCCCAGTTCCATACAAAGAGGATTGCTAGTCCGCGTCTCCGCGGCTCGCAGCAACATTTGCCTAACGCAGGAGAGCTGCTGCCGCCCACATAAGCGGCGCCTGCCCATGAAAATCCCCTGTCTTGCGCTTGCGCATGAGATAGAACTGTCTGTCATTTACCTTATTCGTTCCTTCGCAAATATTTGTGAGGTCCCAGTTTTGATCAACATAGCCGCTTACGGCAATCCAAGCCTGGCGCGCATAGGGGCCATAAACGTTGCATCCAGCCAGCCTCTTTTGACGCCGGTTACCAGAGCAAATGTAAACATCGCTGATGAGGAGCTTTCAGGCCATGCGGAATCGTCATCGAGCAATTCGCGCCACATCCCATCCTTGCCCTGAATTGCGATGAGCTCTTTCATCATTGCTTGATAACCGGCGAGGATGTGGGGTTGCTTGGGGTGAGTCGCCGGCAGCGAGCTGAGCAACTCAGCCATTCCCGCGGCGACCCAGCCATTTCCTCTCGACCAGTAAATCGGCACGTCCGGGGCATGATGAAAAAGCCCGTTGGGTTCCTGAAGTTTGTCAAGATACGTTGACATCTCAAGAGCTGCCCGATCCAGATACTTCTGGTCCTTGGTTGCCCTGTAGGCTTGCAATTGCAAGATTGTAATCATATACATGTCATCGATCCAAAAACGGGTCTCTGGTGAGAGGCCGTCACTCCTTGCAGGTTCCCACTGCCGGTCAGCATAAAAGAGCCCCATCTTCAAATACTTTTCCTCATGCGTCTGCTGATAGATTTCGAGAGGAAGGATACCGAATATCTCGTCATCGACATGCCTATTCCGGGGTATGAGTGCCGACTCCTGAGAGCTTAACATAGGAAGAAATCGTTGAATTAACTTCTCAGACAATTCATTATTCCCGGTGACTCGAGCAAACTCAAGCGCACCATACCACGCGCAGAATTCCGGATAGATCAGTGGTCGCTGATCCATATGAGGGCTGACTACGAAGTGCTCAGCGACGCGCAGACCTATATCGCTCGGCGCTCGGCCTTCGGGCCATTTGGAAAAATATGAAGCCTGAGGGTTGGATTGGGCGTATGTATCAAGGACACCAGCACTCACTATTGCTGTCAAAGCACCGATGACGATCACTGAAACCTTCTTGCGCACCATCCGAAAAAACATCTTCATAAGACTCCTCTTATCAATCCCGTGATTGCATACGGTTTTGACATCGCTTTGATCTCGACGTACTCACTCACATCGTCGCATTCAACCTTCCTGCGCAGGCGCTCATAGGAGATCAAAAATCTTCTTCATCGGTTGCCAACGAGCGCTGGGGTCGGACTCAGCATCGACGTTCTGATAACGCGACATCAGACGTTCCCAAGCTTGCACGTCCGGATTTGCCTTATCCATCACGGCCTTCCGTTCAAAGGTGAAGTCATCTGAGGTATCCATAATCATGAAGAGCCTTTCATTCAAGTGATAGATTTGCATATTTAGGATGCCAGCATCACATATGCTCTGACGGATCTCCCGACGGCCGACTCGGTGGTGTTCGACATATTCGGCTATAAGTTTCGGATCGGGGAGAAGATCGAGTGTGAGACAGTAGCGTGGCATGAGGCAACCCTCCTAATCTTCTTGACACTTTGGTTCTGCCAAATCGAGTAAGACGCCGGGCCCTTCCACGATCTGTTGAGAGTTTCTTCCATCGACCGAAACTCGCCCGCAACCATTTACCGATCTAGCGACTGGGACGAACTCGCGGATGACCGGTTTGCAATTAATGGATAACATTCTCCGTCCGCTCATGATTAGACTTCGTATCGATTCGGTCTGTCAACTCAAACTGGAACATGCTCTAAGAGAGATCAGAGAATCGCAGCGGTATATGCGTCTGTAGAAATTGGCTGACTTGAAACATGGTTGACATCACTGACAGTCGACACGCATTATCGTAATGGATATCGTAATCCCGAACTCGGAGAATCCTTTTGCGGTATTGTGTCCTCGGTCAAACCGGCCTTAGCGTGTCCGTCGTCGGCTTCGGCGCGTCGCCGCTCGGAGGAGTTTTTGGTAAGGTGACGCCAAAACAGGGTGAGGCAGCGGTGCACCGTGCGCTCGACCGTGGGATTAACCTATTCGATGTTTCGCCTTACTACGGCCTTTCGCTGGCCGAGGAACAGTTGGGAGGAGCGCTTCTGGGTCGCCGCCATGAGGTCGTTCTGGCAACTAAGTGCGGTCGTTACGGTGTAGACCGTTTCGACTTCTCACCGCAGACCGTCGTCAGGGAGTTCGATTCTTCTCTTCGTCGCCTCAGGACCGACTATGTGGACCTCCTTCAGGTTCACGACACCGAGTTCGGATCGTTTGATCAAATTGTGCAGGAGACGTTGCCAGCTCTACGCGATTTGCAGCAGCAGGGCAAAACCCGTTTCGTCGGAATTACTGGATATTGGCCTAACCTGCTCGCCCGCATCGCGCAGACAGCATCAGTGGATTCTGTTCTGAACTACTGCCATTCCAATCTGCTTATGAACGATATGGACGGCGAACTCACCCCTGTTGCCGAACGGCTTGGTATCGGGCTTATGAATGCGTCGCCTCTGCACATGGGGCTTCTTAGCGGCTCTGACGTGCCATCCTGGCATCCTGCGCCGACTGCAGTGAGGGTGGCCGCACAGAAGGTAATGTCGCTTTGTCGCGACTACTCTATCAATCCCGCGATCCTGGGGCTGAATGCATGTCTTCGCCACAGCGCAGTTGCCTCCACCTTCATTGGCCTGAGCAGCATCGCGGAGGTCGACCAATCCTTGGCCGCATTGGATTTTGATCCGCCGCCAGGACTCATGAGAGCAATCAGCGATTGTATCCGGCCAGTATTCAACACAGTATGGCCATCCGGATTGGCTGAAAATCAACCTGCCGGGATACTTCATGCGCATTGATTCTCATCACCATCTCTGGCACTACACGCCACAGGAATACGGATGGATTGATGGCAGTATGCAGAGCCTCCGACGAGACTTTCTATTGCCCGATCTTTCCGAGGAAGTTGTCGGTGCGGGCGTGCAGGCGACGGTCGCCGTCCAAGCCCGGCAAACAGTGGAAGAGACGGCATGGCTGCTCGAACTCGCCGGACAAGGAAATTTCATCTGCGGAGTGGTCGGATGGGCGCCGATCGCATCTCCCGATTTCACCGCGATACTCGATCACTTCTGTCAAAGCCCTTTGCTCCGAGGCCTTCGCCATGTTGTGCAAGGCGAACCTGCCGGCTTTCTCGACGCCCAGGACTTCAATCGCGGTATCTCGGCCATGCAGGACACTGGTCTCGTCTATGACATTCTGATCTTTTCCGGCCAGATTGCCGAAGCAACACGCTTCGTCGACCGCCATCCCGAACAGGTCTTCGTTCTGGATCACATCGGCAAGCCGAAGATAGGCTCCGACGGCTTCGCCTCATGGAATACAACAGTTCGTGAGCTCGCGCGGCGCGAGAACGTCGTCTGCAAGTTGTCGGGCATGGTAACGGAAGCGGATCGAACCCATTGGTCCCCTGCTCTTCTTCGTCCGTATTTCGACGCTGTGCTCGACGCCTTTGGCCCAGGCCGCCTGATGGCAGGAAGCGACTGGCCTGTCCTTACAGTGGCCTGCGGTTACACGCAATGGTGGCAGATCCTATCGGACTGGCTGGCCCCACTCTCGAGCGCGGAACGCGAGCAGATCGAAGGGGGCGTCGCATCGAGGGTCTATGGACTCTCTCCAGCCTCATCCCAAGCAGAGGCCGCTCAATGAAGGCTCTATCCCTGATCGAAACGGGAAACGCTCGCGTCATAGACGTTCCTGAGCCACATAGGACCGCAGGCGACGTACTGTTGAAAGTGGAGATGGTAGGTCTCTGCGGCTCAGACCTCAACTCCTTCCGCGGCAAGAATCCCTTGGTCTCCTATCCCCGCATTCTCGGTCACGAGATTGCGGCTACCGTCCTCGAAGGGGGTTCCTCCCTTCCCGCAGGCACTCGCGTAACCGTTTCTCCATATACCAGTTGCGGAACGTGTCCCTCCTGCAGGCGAGGGCGCGAAAACGCCTGCCGCAACAACCAGACCTTCGGCGTCCAGAGGGATGGTGCCATCGCCGAACGACTTGCTATACCCGCCGACAAGGTCTATCCCTCCGCCCTTTCCATCAAGCATCTTTGTCTGGTCGAGCCACTCACGGTAGGGTTCCACGCCGTGGCGCGCGGCAGAGTGACGAGGCAGGACGTCGTCGCTGTCTTCGGTTGCGGCGGCATCGGACTCGGTGCCATCGCGGGCGCCGCCTTTCGCGGAGCTCGTGTCATCGCCATCGATCTCGATGATGCCAAACTCAACATCGCCAAGCTCGCTGGCGCAACCGAGCTCATCCATTCGAGCCGTGAAGACGTTAGCACGAGGTTGCAGGAACTTACCGACAGCAATGGTCCGGACGTGGTCATCGAAGCCATCGGCCTTCCCGCTACCTTCCAACTCGCCGTCGAAGCGGTAGCCTTCACCGGCCGCGTCGTATACATCGGATATGCAAAGGAACCAGTAGCCTACGAAACTCGACTCTTCGTTCAGAAAGAGCTCGACATCATGGGCTCACGCAATGCTCTGCCTGATGACTTCCTGGAGGTCATGGCTATGCTCGGCACCGGGTCCTTTCCTGTCGACGAGGCTGTCACCGCAATCGTCCCACTCGATCAATCTCCAACCATCTTGTCAGAGTGGGCCGCGAATCCGGCTGCGTTCACCAAGATCATGGTTCAGGTTTATGCGTAATCCCCTTGGGAGAAGACCTGAGATGACCGCACCCCTAAGTTCTCGCTCTCGCACAGCTCGCTCTCGCTTCGCTCGTAGTGGCGGGAGCTCTGGAGGCAGCGGCGCGGCCATCCCGGCCTCACTTCCTGTCCGGTTCAAGAGCGCGCTCTGCTGTCGATTTGTATGCCTGCTGGCAGTTGCCGTCGTTCCTGCCTGTGCCCAACAGGCAGACGGCGCCCTGCCAGCGCTCACCGGGATTGCGCATGTGGCCCTCCGCGTCAGTGACCTTGCCAAATCTCGCGAGTTCTACGGGAAGCTGGGCTTTGAGGAAGCCTTCGCCATGGATCAGAGCGGCACCCCGACAGAAGCCTTTCTCAAGATCAATGATCGCCAGTTCATCGAGCTGTATCCTCAGCGGTCTACCCAGGAACATCCCGGCTTCATGCACGTCTGCTTTGAATCACCCGACGTTGCGGGGCTTTATCGTTCATATGTCGCCCGGGGTCTTGCGCCTACGCCCGTCGCCCGCGGAGGTGCAGGAAACCTGCTGTTCATGCTGCAGGGACCCGAAGAACAGACCATTGAATATACCCAGTACATGCCCGGCTCCAGGCACGTAAACGACCAAGGCAAACACTTAGGGAAGAACAGAATCTCCGCGCAGATTCTGGGCCTGGGCATCGTGGTCCGTGACCTGACCGCGGCGAAAGCCTTCTATCAAGAGCGACTGGGCTTTCAGGCCGCGCGCAAGCCGTTGGAGCCAGCCTTTCACCCTCTCCAGGTAGCCGGTTCCGCATTCGTTCAGGTGGAATTTGTGCCGCAAACTCCCAACGCGATGTTTCAGCTGCTGTTCTCTGTACCGAACCTTAAACGCACAGCCTCCCAGCTTAAGGACCTACGTCTTCCGTTCGAAATAGGACAGTCCGTTTTGAGGATCCGGGATCCAGATGGCAATTTGCTCGTTTTTGTGAGATCGCCTATCGGAAAGAGCACTGAGAAATAGACATTATTACCGCGCCTGAAAGAAGAGCCATCGCGATGATCACCCCCACACCCATAAGCGACTCGACTTCGCACTCGATCAGGCCAGGCACGTCCAACCCGGTGCTTCCCCCTGGCGTCCTCCGCCACTTTGTCCTGATCACTGGCCTGTTCTTTCTTTGGGGCATTCCAAACAACCTCAACGACGTGCTCATTCGCCAATTTATGAAGTCCTTCGCGATCAGCCGATTTCAGGCTGGGCTCGTCCAGTCCGCCTTCTATCTTGGATATTTCCTTCTGGCGCTACCCGCCGGTCTGCTCATGAAGCGCCGCGGCTACAAAGCCGGTTTTCTCACGGGTCTTCTTCTCTTTGCGATTGGCTGCTTCATGTTTCTTCCTGCCTCCAGTTCCGGTCGATACAGTTTCTTTCTTGCATCACTGTTCGTGGTTGCCAGTGGCCTGGCCTTTCTCGAAACGGCATCGAACCCCTTTATCGCTCAACTGGGCCCCCACAGCCACCTCGGAGCAGCGGCTGAATCTCGCCCAGGCGTTCAATCCCATCGGTTCCATTGTCGGCGTTCTGATTGGCACCACCTTCATCTTCTCCGGCATCGAGTTGACCCAGACGCAGACCGTAGCCATGCAAGCTGCCGGCACCTACGCGGCTTATCTGCACAAAGAGACTCTGCGGGTGGTCTCACCATACCTTGCCTTGGGCGGATTGGCTTTGCTCTGGGCAGTGCTGATTGCTCTGACCCGTTTTCCCGCGTTCGTGCGCGCACGGGAGCACACCGCCGAGGTCAGCGGCAACTGGAGAGATCTGTTGCATCAGCGCCACTTTCTGCTCTCGATCCTCGCTCAGTTCATGTATGTCGGTGCACAGGTCGGCACCTGGAGCTACTTCATTCCATACGCCGAAGAGTACAGCCATACACCGGAGCGGACGGCGGGCCTCCTGCTCACCTGCACCCTCGGGGCGTTCGGCGTTGGCCGCTTCGCGTCCGCGGCGCTGATGCGGAGATACGCACCTGGTCACCTGATGACATTCTATGCATTGACCAACGTGCTACTGCTGCTGATAGGCATCTTTCACCCGGGATGGATCGGTCTCCTCGCAATACTTCTTACCAGCTTCTTCATGTCCGTAATGTTCCCGACCATCTTCGCCATGGGCCTGAAGGATCTCGGAGCCAACACGAACATTGCCGGCTCCTTCCTGGTCATGGCCATCATTGGCGGCGCTTTCTGGACGCCTCTCATGGGCCTGATCGCAGAACACTCCCGCGGCATCGCTGCCGCCTACCAGATACCGCTGTATGGCTATCTGATCGTAGCGGCTTACTCACGCTACATGGCTGGGTACCAACTCAAGCATCTGTCCGGGACCACGTTTTCTGGGAACTTCGTGTAGCAACCGAGAGATGGCAACTCAGAAGCGACGAAACAACCTTGAGGCCGGGAACTCAACCGATAGGAGAAGAGATATGATCGAGCATCTACAGTTACCCAAGTATTCCATTGGTCTAGGCGATCGCTTCGCCCAAGAGGCAAAGGCCCAATTGACCGCGTGTATCCGCGCTCACGAAGCGGGTGTGCTGGTGGCGCCGGTCTGGAACAAATCCAACCGCGAACATTCGATCATCGGTTCGAACCCGCGCGAAACCCGGCAGGCGGCGGATGCTGCAGTGCAGGAACTTGGGTGGCATCGGGCAGCTCCTTGAGGCTCACGACCGAATAGAGATAGCCGTCGATGTTGAGGTAGCTCTCTGTCTCATTGAGAATGCTTGCCTGAGTCGCCTGCTCTCGCGCACTGCGGTACTCGAACATCTCCTCCCCGGGCACGTAGGGCCGTCGGTCGCGCCGGGTCGGGTGCTGCGAATGCTTCAACTCCTCGAACAGCTCCTGCGTCGATAACCTCCGGGGTCCAAGGTTGGTCGCCTCCATCGATCCCTCTACACCACGGAGGATCGACTCGAACTCGGCGAGATAAGTCTCGTGTTCTTTGCGGGTCCTCTGAATCGCTTTTTTCTGGCTCATGGTAAAGCCGCCGAGCTTCCGGTTCTGTTGTGCCGAGTGATAGAGCTTGGCGTGGATGCGGGGATCCCAGATGAAATAGACATGGAGACGGTTCTCAAAGAAGAAACCGCTATGCTCCTTTTCCATCCACATCCTCATCCTGTGAGCGTCGAGCGCCATGACCTCCGACTGCTCGCTGCGGTGTTGCTGGACGTAGCTATCTAACAAGTCCCCAAGATGCTCCGATATCTCATACCGGAATTGCAGGCGCATACTGACGTCGGGCACGCTGCGGAATAGGGCTTCGAGCATCGCCTTGGTCTGGTTGCGGTCGCCGTCGGTCGCAAAATAGGCAAGGATGCCTCTCAGTTCATATCCAGCAACGAAGGCTCCCCAAGCCGTCGCTCCTCATTGCTGGTCAGGACGACGAATGGAACGCTCCTGGCTTCGACGGTGCCAAACTCAGGGATGGAGAGCTGCCATGCAGAAAGTATTTCTAGCAGCATTGCTTCAAAACCGTCGTCAACTTTATCTAGCTCATCGATGAGGAGAACGCAGGGCCGTTCGCACTCAAGAGCGCGCATCAATGGCCCAGGTCGGAAAAAGTCGCGTCCCTTGAGGTTTGACTGCACGGCCTGCCAGCTCTCGTGCTGGCCTTTAGTGAACTCCATATAGAGCCGTTGCAGTCCCTCATCGAATTGTCCGATCGCCTTCTCTTCGGTCACGCCGCGATAACACTGCAGTCGCTCGACATGCGTGTTGGCCGCCGCCGCGACGGACAGGGCTAGTTGCGTTTTGCCCGAGCCGGCCGGACCTTCGAGCAACAGAGGCTTCTGCAGCTTGGCGGCAAGGAAGACGACCTGGATCATCACGGGATCGATGAAATAGCCCGTCGCCGCCAGCTTGCCGGAGAGATCTGCGAGCGTATCAAACATCGCCCTCACCTCGCAGCTCGACGGATCTGGCTGTCATTTCCGACGGGAACTGTGCGTGTTGGGCTCGATGCGAGTGACGAATCTCGTAATGAGCCCGCGCCCACACGTTCGCCAGGGAGATCAACCAAACAGCACCGAGCAAAATCAGCAGAAGCCTACTCCAGAGGATTCCTGACCACGTCTGCCAAATCACAGGACCATAGTGCTGAGCGACTGCGGCATCCAGAATCGTCAGCAGGATTGCAATATTCAAGTTTGTCGACCGTTCCTTCACATGCACCTCCCCAAACGAGGAGCCAGCATGCAACGGTTCTAAAACTCGGTCAAATTTGCTGAGGGCGACGCACAAAACGCGGCGCCGGAGGTGTAGCTTGTCATGTTTCTCTGGGATGGGGAATGTGTTGGTGTACTGTCTAAACGGAGGGCGAGGCATGCCCGGAGCTGTCCCGAAGGACAGCTTTCATGATCTCCGTCGCCGAAGATCATGGTTGCCAATAAGGTTGCCAATAAGGTCTAAAACCGTATCAAAAACCGCAATTTCGAGTACTTCATTCGACGGAATCGGCGGTTATTATCAACAAGTTAGATGGAGGGCGGAAAACTGCAAAACCTTTATGCGTCGGTTCGATCCCGACCCGCGCCTCCAAATTTATCTCCTTGAAAATAAACGGCTTGACTTTATCGGCTTTAGTTTTGTGCTAATCGTGTGCTAACCTCTTCGGAGATTCGATCCGAAGACCCCGCTCCGATGACACAACCCGTTCAAATTTCGGCCGTGCCCTCCATAACGATCTTCGTCCGCCATACGGAGGAGTGCCCTCGTAAAGCGGATGAGTTCTATAAGAACTGCCGGTGCCATAAGCACCTCCGCTGGACCTATGCTGGACGACAACATCGACAAGCAGCACGTACCAGAATTTGGAAACTTGCTGAGGACGCTCGCCGGAAGATTGAGGCCCAGTATGAGGCCGCAGACCCAACAAACCCTGTCCAGTCGGTCTCGGTAGAGGCAAAGGCTGCGGTCACAATCGAACGGGCCGTGCAGCTATACGTCCTTGACAAGCGATCGCAGGGTCTAGGGGGCGGAGTCCTGAAGAAATACGAGCGGGAGCTGGATCGGTTCTCCAATTTTATGGCTCAGCGTTCAAAACGCTTTCCCCATGAAATTGCCTTGGATACACTCACGGAGTTCCGCGCCGAGTGGAGTGATACATACCCGTCATCAACCACCCGCGCGAAGGTCCAGGAACGACTCCGAGGATTTCTGCGGTATTGCTACGAAGCACGTCTGATCGACCGGGTACCTAGCCTCTCCCCGATCAAAGTCGATGAACCTCCCACCATGCCTCTCGCTCCAGAGCAATATAGTCGTCTCCTTGAAGTCATTCCCGATGAATTGCGTCGGGAATTCGCCCGCCGCCGAGATGACCTCATCACCGACCTGCCACTTCAACGACAACGCGAATAGTTGCAGACCGGTGCTTGCGCCTGTAGTCAAGGCGATCTCATCGGGCCGTGCATCCAGAAGGTTCGCCAAGGCTTTACGTACTCGTGTTGGCGCATCAAAATAGAGCGAGTCGCTCATCGTGTGTGGCATTGCCTTGGCGGCCAATGCGTCTTCCACTGCAGCGACAGTTGATTTTGGAAATGCGGCATGGGCGGCTGTGTTGAGGTATCTAAACTTGCCGAAATCCTGCCATTCGGTCCGCCACGCTTTGCCGATCGCTTCGTTAGTGGCCAATGTATTCATTTCTTATCCCCAGCTTATCTACCGGCCTTACCAACGCTCGCAGTTCTTCGAGATCTGTGAATCGGTGCGCAGCCCATGAATCGATTAGACAGTGCTGCAGAGGCTTGAACCAGCGGCTCGAGTGTCGATGATCGTGGAGATTCGGCCATCAATGCCCCCTCCAGATGCGGCCACGTCGGCTGCTTTTGAGTAACGTCTTCGTAACCAACGTTTCAATACGAACATCCAGATCGGGCAGTCGTCCTATACCACCCGAGGACTGGTGATTCGCCATCCCGTGACTACGAAGCGCCCTCAAGTCCAAGCCCTTCCTTGAATCTGCGGAAGGCGCTCATGTATCAAAGATAACTATGAATATGGGAATCCCTCGTGAGCAAGCTCCCGGCCTATACCGACGTAAAGTAGGCAGTACAGTTGTCACATTTCTCAACGATGGCTCGGAGACATTCTCTTTTGACATCCTGAGCAAAAACATCAACGCGGATGAGGCGAGGAGCTTGCTGACCGCGGCGAATCTCCCCCCCACTCCTTCTATGCCAGTCAATGCTTATCTCGTACAGGATGGAAAGCGGAATATCTTAATTGATGGTGGCGATGCAAATTGCATGGGAACAGGGGGGAGACTGCACTCTGCACTCGCAGCGGTCGATATTCAAGCCTCGGACATCGACACGATCTTGCTCACCCACGCTCATGAAGATCATGTGGGAGGCTTGGCCGCTTCCAACGCTTTACCGCTCTTTCCAAACGCTGAACTCGTGTTGCATGAGGACGAATACCGCTTTTGGCGAGGCGGAGAGATATTGCACAGTCGGCCGCACCTGACTGATTCGCGGAATATCGCATGTAACGCGTTTGAGGCTTACCGATCGTCCATTCGCACGGTCCGTCGAGGGGAGGTGGTATCAGGGATCTCCATCTTGCCGTTACCTGGGCATACGCCGGGACACAGTGGATACCTTATCGGGTCGGGAAAAGACGCCTTGCTGGTCTGGGGAGATATGGTGCATTGGCCTGACATACAGATTCCACGCCCCGACGTCACCCTTTCATTTGATATCGACCCAAATCAAATGATCGAAACAAGGCGGAAATTGCTGGAGCATGTAGCGAGCGGCGATATGCTTGTTGGAGGGATGCATCTCAATTTTCCCGGATTCATCCGGATTCGTCGTGATCGGGAGACCTATCGAGTTCACGAGGAACGTTGGATGCCCTATTTGGACTGAGCCCGCCATTCTCCGAATCGTCCGCCCTCTTTCCTCAGCCTAGCCGCTTGTGCTCATCATGAGTGGCTTCCTTCAACTTTAGGATCGGGAAAATACCTTGCGTACGCTATCCCGAAGCCACCGGTGCGCCGGGTCTGCGTCGAATCGTGGATGCCATGCCTGAGAAAGACGCACAGACTCCACTGGCAACGGTAGTTGAAAAACGTGCAGCCCGAACAGCTCGATGGCGCTGGAGGTTAGATATTCGGGGACAGATGCGACGAGATCTGACCGGGCGGCTGTCGCCACTGCAACATAAAAGCTCGGGACAGTGAGCGCAATCTTCCGAGCCAACCCCTGAGCCTTCAGCAAGTCGTCGATCGGCCCCCATTCCTTCCCACGGCGCGAGGCGCCGATGTGCAGTTGAGACGCGAATCGTTTCGCCGTCACCTTCGAGCGGGACAGCACGTGGCCGGGCCGGACAGCTCCAATAAAGCGGTCCTGAAAGAGCAACTGTAGCTTGATCTCGGGCCCCATTTCCTTGATCACGGCGATCTCTAGATCAACGGCACCTTCCCGCAGGGCAGCGACATTGTGCTCGCCCTGGGTTAGGAAGCGTATCCGCACATTGGGGGCTTGCTGCTGCACCAACTCTGCAAGTGGCGCGGCAAAGGCGGCCACAAGGCTATCGTCCGTACGGATCGTGAAGGTGCGTTCAAGCGAGGGAAGATTCAGCCCCTGTTTTGAACTGAGCAAGAATCGTGCTTCTTCCGCTAAGGCATGGACGCGGCTGCGTAGTTCGAGCGCCCGGGGCGTCGGGACAAGCTGACGTCCCGCCCTTACGAGGATCGGATCGCCCACGGCGTCGCGAATCCTGCTGAGCGTTCTGCTCATTGCGGCAGGACTCAGATTCATCTGCTCGGCTGCGCGCGTGACACTCTCTTCCCTCAAGAGAAGGTCCAATGCCATGATGAGGTTCATGTCAGCAGATTGCATATAACGCAATTATAGGTTCGTAATCCTACCACCTTAATCTCTCTCGCTGCTATTAATTTGGCCGGGTGAAATTTGTCGATCGGCGACTCCTCGATTGCGCTAAACGCAAAGAGTCTTTAACTAACATGCACTGGTGTTGAAGTCTATGTCGCCTTAGGGTGGGATCAGATGCTCGTGCGCATCGATTGCGCGAGCAAAAACTGGATACCGCCATGACGCAAGTCCGTATACATCATCCTGCTCTTCGCCGTCGCCATCTCGATTCACTCGCACTCTCTCCCCAAGAGCGAACATGGACACTGGTTGCGCTGATTCTCGCGACGGCGACGGCCTATTGGTCGGATGCCGCATCCTTCTTGGTTCTTGGGGATATCAGTGGAAGTATCGGTGCATCGTTCGACGAAGCCACCTGGCTCATCACTACCTACGCCACAGCCTATGCCGTCGGCATCGCCCTGTCTCATCGGCTGTGCAGCTACTTCGGAAATCGTAGACTGCTCTTCTCCTCATGCCTAACCTTCGCCGTTGGGTCACTGGGGGAGGCATTCAGTGTCAATCTGCCGATGTTCCTCGTCTTCCGTGTGATCACAGGTGTTGCAGGTGGTGCTTTTCTCGCGCGGACGTTGGTATTCCTCATGCACCGGTACGACAAACCTCAGCGTGCTGTGCCCTTGCGCAATTTCTCGATCTGCTTCCTGACGATCGGAAGGGTTGTCGGTCCCATAGCAAGTGGATGGTTCACCGACACGATCAGTTGGAGAATGGCTTTCGCCGCAACAATTCCGCTCTCCCTGATTGCGGCCTACCTCTTCTACACCTACGCCGCAGAGCACTGGATCGATGAGGTCGAGGATCATAGACCGGACCTCTTAGGCATTGGACTGTTGATTGCAGGCATTGCTTCGCTGCAAATCATGCTCGACCGCGGTGAAGTGAATGGCTGGTTCGAGTCTCGAGAGATCTGCATTCTTGCTGTCGTGGCGATTCTAACCAATAGCCTGTTTATTCTGTGGCAGTTCTTGCCACAGAACAAGCATCCCCTTCTTAACGCCTATCACGTTTTCGATCGCGGAATGTTTGCCGGCATGGTGCTGGCATTGTTTCTGGGCATTGGTTTGAGCGGGAGCACCTATGTGCTTTACCAATATTTGCGCGAGGTAGAGACCCACTCAGCCTTACAGGCCGGAATCATCATGAGTGTGAGCGGTGCCGCCATCGTTGCAACGATGTGGAATGTTCCTTTCATCGTCAAAATGTTGATCCGATTCGGGGGAAGAAAGGTAGTCCTCACTGCTCTCGCGTTTCAGATGCTATCCATGTTCCTGTTCATGGAGAACATGACCTCTGATACACCGGATCGCTATCTCTGGATGCCCCTTATTCTCACCGGCATGTTCAGCGGAACAATGGTTCCCGGCTTGGCGCTTGCCGCTTTCATGAAGATGGACAACCAGTCCATGTCCAATGCACGGACGCTCTACTACTGCACTCGGGAGTTTGGGGTCTCGCTCGGCGTAACCCTTACGGATGTCCTCATCGACCGGCGATCGGCGCTTCACTCTAGCCGACTGCTTGAGAGCGCCTATGCCCGAGGAGTACCGGCACACGTGTCTGCGGTCTCTCTAAGCGGCGCTGTCATGAAGCAGGCTCTGGTCCTCAGTTATGCGGACGTCTTTGCGGTGATGGGACTGCTCGCATTCGCGGCATGTTTCTTTGTCCCTCTGCTGCCTGCTTCACCGAAAAAGATTCCCGCACCAACCGTCGGCTCCAACGTGCTGGCGCCAGGAGGAGCCAAATGAACCGAGAAAACACGATGAAGAGAGACATATCCTTACGTCTTGCCCTTCTGCTTGCCTATATGTTTTTCGTGATGAGCTCGTGCGGCTTTGCGCAGAGCACGGGCTCTTCCAGTCCGATGTCGAACTCGATCGAAACACCGCGTCCCTTTGACCCGGCAACGAACACAACGAATCCGAGCGCGCTCGCAGTCCAATCCCAAAATCCCTATCTTGGCAGTGTTCCGAGCGGACCGTTGATCCCTGGCGTACTGTCTCTTGCACTGGACGATGCCGTTGCACGGGCTCTGAGGGCAAACCTAGGACTGATCGACAGCCAACAGTTGAATGCCCAGGCTCGTGCCGATCGCATGCGTGCCCTCTCGGCGTTGCTTCCACATTTGAGTGCAGAGGCCGGCCAGGTGTTTCAGACCCTCAGCTATGACACCATCGGCGCCGAAAAGCTGGGTCTGCCGAACAATGTGGGCCCATTCGGCTACCAATACGCGCGCGTAGAGATGAGCGAGAAGATCCTCGATCTCTCTGCCTTGCACGGAGTTCGCGCTGCGCGCCAGGCGGAAGAAATCAGTTTGGCATCGATGAACGACGCCCGAAACATCGTCGTTCTGGCTGCAGCAAGTGCGTATCTCCAGGTTGCCGCCAGCATCTCCCGGGTGGGCGTGGCAAAGGCCGAAGTTGAATCCTCCACGAACTTTTATCACCTCATGGAAGAACGGGTGAGGCGTGAGGTTTCTCCGGACATCGATCTGATTCGAGCCAAGGTGGCCATGCAGACTGCAGAACAGCGGCTCACGCTCAGTGAGACCGGCCTTCAGAAGAGCAAGCTGGCTCTCGGCCGTGTGATCGGACTTCACGTTGCCCAGCAATTCGAACTTACGGACACGATTCGCTACCAAGGGATGCCGGAGGGGACGCTGGAACAGCAGTTGCAGGAGGCCGCAAAAAGCCGCTCGGACCTGCAGGCCGCGGCAGCCAAGGTGAAGGCGGCAGAAGAATCCGTCCACAAAGCTTCTGCCGAGCGTCTTCCCACAGTCGGGGTCAACGCATATTACGGAGGGTACGGCGTCAATACAGGAGGGTTCCAGGGCAACTACTCCGTTGCCGGCGCGGTAAAGGTGCCGATCTTTACCGGCCGCGAGATCAAGGCCGACATCGATTCGGCGAAGGCAACATTAGCAAGGGTCCGCGCCGAATACCAGGACCTAGAGGAACGCACGCAGTATGACGTCCGGACTTCCTTACTCGATCTTCAAGGCGCGGAGAAAAGTGTGCAGGTTGCTGATGGCAATCGACTGCTCGCGCAGAACGGGCTACGCCAATCTCAGGATCGATTCACCGCTGGAGTGGCGCAGAGCCTTGAGGTCGTCGAGGCGAGAAGTGTCGTCGCTCAAGCGGAGGACAACTACATCAGCAGCGTGTACGCCCAAAACCTCGCAAAGCTCATGCTCGCACGGGCAACCGGCACAGCCGCAGCGAACGTTCACCAATTTCTAGGAGCGAAGTGACCCTCATGACATCGAACAACCCAGCAGCACAGGCAAATGCTCAACACGTCACGATAGACAAGAAAAGCTCACCCACACCGTGGGTGATTGTCGCCATCCTTGTTGGTGCCGTCGTTGCGGGTGGGACCTGGTGGATGCACAGCCTCTCCCACGTCAGCACGAACGATGCCCGCATCGAGGGACATATTCACCCTTTGAATGCGAGGGTTTCGGGAACTATCGTATGGGTCAATCCCGAGGTGGAGGATACGCATTACGTCGAAGCAGGCACCGTTCTCGCCCGTCTGGATCCGAATGACTATCAGCCTACGGTGGACCGCCTGCAAGGAGAGGTGGACACCAGAGCCGCCGAACTGGAATCCGCAAAGCTAAGTCTTCCCATTACACAAGCGCAAAGCCTGAGCCGCCTTCAGGCTGCGCGTGCATCTGTCGCGGAAGCCGAAGCCGAACTGGCAACCAGCATTGCAGGAGTGTCCGCAGCGGAAGCCCGGGCCGGCTCCGCGGAAGCAGCCTATCGCCGCGCCGAGGATGATCGCATCCGCTATGAAGACCTTGTGAAATCTCACGAAATCTCGCGGTCGGAGTACGACCAGCACGCAACAGACGCGCGAACTGCTCAGCACCAGGTTGAAGCGGCAAAGGCCGGTGTCATTGCTTCACAGCGCCAAGTTGAAGTGGCACGGCAACATATCGCAGAAAAGAAAGCGGACGTCCAGGCGGCAGAGAGTGCTCCTCAAATAATCGCGACGGCGCAGAGGAATGTGGAAGGTGTGTCGGGCCAGCTCAAGCAATCACAAGCTGCACTCCATAATGCAAAGCTCGATCTTAGCTACACGCAGATCGTAGCTCCGGTGAGCGGCATCATCAGCCGCAAGTCGATCGAGGCCGGCCAGAGGGTACAACTTGGCGATCTTCTGCTTACCGTTGTTCCGCTAAAGGATGTCTGGGTCACGGCAGAATACAAAGAGACGCAGCTCAGTGACGTGCATGTCGGCCAGCCTGTCAGTATCCGTGTGGACACGTATGGCCACACCTATTCGGGACGTGTGGAAAGCATCGGCGGAGCCACTGGTTCGGTGAGCAGTGCGCTGCCTCCTGAAAACTCCACTGGCAACTTCGTCAAGGTGATCCAGCGTATTCCGGTTCGTATCAGATTGGATAATCTGCCTTCTAAGCAGGAACCCTTGCTTCCAGGTATGTCCGCAGAGCCCACCGTCTATGTTCGCTAACGAAACAGAGAGTTCTGGCGTTCCACTTGCGTAATCATGAGCGAAAACATCGACATAAATACTTTCTTAGGAAGGATCCTCAAGCCTGTACATCAGGCGTCAGATGCCTGGTGAGCACCCAGAACAAAAGGGCGGTCGTGCTGAGCGCGGCCCCCAACAAGCAAACACCGGTCCACCCACCTTTGGCATACACGAGAGTTGAAGTGATCGAGCCTGTGGCACTGCCGATGGAATAGCAGATCATATACGCGGCGGTGAGGCGGCTTTGGGACTCGGGGCGAACTCGGTAAATCAAGCTCTGGTTGGAGACATGCACCGACTGAAGACCGAAATCGATGCTGACAACACCAACAATCAGGCCCCAAAGTGAGTAATGGAGAAGCACGATAGGCAACCAGGATGCAACCATGATCGCGAGCGCAATACCGGTGGTTCGTTGAGCATGACCTCGATCCGCCTGTCTTCCGGCACGGGCCGCACCCAACGCCCCCATCGCACCCGCAAGTCCGAACAGGCCGATTTTGGTGTGCGACAGGGAAAGTGGTGGTGCGCTCAGAGGGAGCACCATCGGGGTCCACAATACGGTGACCGCGGCGAAGATGAGGAGCGCGAGAAAGGCGCGGATGCGCAAGACGGGCTCTTCGGCAAACAGCGTGAATACCGATCCAATCAGCCGGGGATAGGAGACGTCTGGACGGATGCCGGTTTGCCGAGGAAGAATTTTGGACAGCAGGCTGGCAACTGCTAACGTTGCGATCGCGGAGACGATGTACACAGAGCGCCAGCCGAAGATGTCCGACAGCGTACCGGATACCGTGCGAGCCATGAGAATGCCAATGATGATGCCACTTGTCACAACTCCTACCACGCGACCTCGTTCCGTCGGGTGAGCAAGACTGGAAGCATAGGCGACGAGTACCTGTGTCACAACGGCGAGCATCCCGACTACGGCCAGTCCAACCAAAAGAACTCTGCCTGTTGGTGCAAATGCGACCACGATGAGCGCGACTGCCGATAGAAGTGACTGACCGACAATGAGTCGGCGCCGATCCAGCAGATCACCGAGGGGAACGACCAACAGTAGCCCGAGACCATAGCCAATTTGCGTAACGGTGATGACCGTGCCAATCATCGCGTGGCTGATCTGAAACTGGTTTGCAATTACGTCAAGCAACGGCTGAGCAAAGTAGACGTTAGCAACTGCGAGCCCACAGGCGACTGAAAACAGGAGCGTCACCCTGCGGGACAAGGCTGGGGCATGACCTAGTGTGATTGACATTGGGTTTTCCTTTTCACATCTAACGGGATTGTCTCCGTATACGAGAACTGCTAGGCCACCTTTAAGCACGATCTTCAATCCGCAGCCTTAATGGTTGCGTCATGCAACCATTGCCAAAATAGCAGGCATGGTTTTATGATGCAACTAGAGTCGGAGGGTCTGCGATGAGAAGAGCGAGTCTCCAAGAGGATCAATGTCCCATCGCACGATCGCTGGACGCTATCGGCGATTGGTGGTCGCTGCTTATCATTCGCGATGCGTTCGATGGCCTGCGGCGCTTTGGAGAATTTGAGAAGAATCTAGGAGTGGCAAAGAACATCTTGACCACAAGACTTCGGAAGCTCGTCGCCGATGGCATTTTGAAGAGTGTTCCAGCAAGCGACGGCAGCAGGCATCAGGAGTATCTCCTGACGGAGAAAGGAGAGGGTCTCTTCTATGTGATTGTCGGATTGAGACAGTGGGGCGAAGCTCATTTTTACAAGAAGGGCGAAACTCATTCCGTGCTCGTCGACCGAGAAAAGAAGCGTGTTGTCGGAAAGTTGGAGTTGAGGTCAAAAGACGGGCGGCTCCTAAGCGCCGCTGACACCCAAAGAATATTCAGGAAGGAACAGAATGATCCTCGAGCACGAAACCTTTGATGGAACATTTCCCTTTTCTCCGCACTTCTCCTCTGCATCCGGCTTCCGTATGCACTATGTCGATGAAGGACGCGGACCGGACACTCTCCTCATGCTTCATGGAGAGCCGACGTGGGGCTATCTTTTCCGTAATGTCATTCCGATGCTTTCTGTGGACCATCGAGTCATCGTGCCGGACCATATGGGCTTCGGTAAGAGCGAGACTCCATCGGATCGTGAATACAGCCTGGGCGAACACATCTCTAATCTTGAACGCTTTGTCCTGTCGCTCGATTTGCGGAATATTACACTCATCATGCACGATTTTGGTGGGCCGATCGGTACAGGTTTCGCGCTCCGGCATCCAGACAGAATTAGTCGTCTCATCGCTACCAACGCGCCCATACCACTGGGTCTACCAAGTCAAGGTGAGCTCATTGCGAAAACCCTGACGGAAGCCCCGTGGTTCCAATGGATCAGTGAGGCCTAGCAGGATGGCTCGTTGGCATCGACACTGGAGCAGCTCTCCTACAACCTGCTCAGCACCCTATGGCTCAACGGGCTCTCGCGGTCACAGAGCATCGACGCTACCTGGTTGCGCGCTTACGGCACCCCATTTGCCACTCCGGAAGAGTGCGCGGGCGCGCTCGGCTGGGCATGGGGCGTCGGTGCGGGGACACTCCGCTTTGAAGAAGGCACGCCCTCGGCTGTCGCACAACTGCGCGCGAAACCTTCGACAGCGATCTGGGGTATGCGTGATCCTACCTTGCTGGCGAAACATCTCTTGCCACTGTTTGAAGAAGCATTTTCTTACGCACCGATATCGCGTATCGCGGAGGCGAGTCATTACCTCTATGAAGATGCGCCAGAAACTGTCGGTCTGCTTATCCGGCAGTTCATCAAGCTGACCTCGCCTGCCCCTAAAGCTATTGAATGCTGAATAACCGCCTGGGGGACGCTCAACGCAGCCGGCGAACGGGTGCGGTAGCGAGGCAGGATGAGAATCAGGGAGAACCGAAGGGGGTTCTGCCGGCGCCATTGAAGAAGCTCGATGCGAAACAAGACGGCCCGGACGAATCCGGCGCCGAAGTTTGAGCTTAGGCCTTTATGACGCTTAATCCCATCTCGATGTATGGGACGATCAATGCGTCACTGACATTGCTTTCCGTTATGATGCCCGTGATTTCAGACCAATCGACAACCGAGTACGGTGACGCTGCATTGAGTTTTTCCGCTGACGCAAGAACGTAGGTCTCTGCCGCCGCACGGCTTAGCGCGCGCTTGATTCCAGCCTCTTCAAAGTCGCCAGTCGTCAATCCAGCCTGCGGGTGGAGTCCGGTGACTCCCATGAAGAATGTGTCAGCCCGCACCTGAGCGATCGCCTCAAGGCACGCTGCGCCGACTGACACCACGGAGTGTTTGAACAAGCGGCCACCGAGTAGGATGACATCGATGGCGGGATGGTGGAGCAGTTCCAGCGCGATGGTCGGGCTATGTGTCACCACTGTCGCATTCAGTTCCCGTGGGATGTGTCGCGCGACTTCTCTAGACGTCGTGCCACCATCGAGGATGACGAGCTGACCGTTCTGAATCAGGGCTGCCGCCGCCCTGCCGATGGCAACCTTTCCCTCATGTCGAATGTCTTCGCGGCCAGCGAAGTCGGCCATGGCCGGTGAAGACGGTAGTGCGCCGCCATGCACCCGTTGCAAAAGTCCCTCTTGGGCAAGCTCCCGAAGGTCTCGTCGGATGGTGTCCTCAGAAACACCCATTTCTACACTGAGATTTTTCGCGACTAGCTTTCCATCCTGCTTCAGGCGCAAGAGCAACTGCTGCTTGCGGTGTTGAGTGAGCATTTCAACCTCCTGCACGATAATAATTGACAATGCACGAAACTGCACGATACATTGCAGGCATGCAGACCAACACCGATTCCCTGCAAGCCGTAGCCGTCCGCGTGAAAGAAGTGCAGATTCTTTCGGACGACTGGTACGTCCTGAAGAAAACCCGTTTTGAGCGCCAGCGGCGTGACGGCACTTGGCAGGAAGTGACCCGTGAGACCTACGATCGCGGCAATGGCGCGGCAATCCTCTTTGATTTCCTCGTATTCGGTGGACCGGAGCATATCAACGACCTCGGGCCGTTGGGAAAGTTGAAAGAGATCGTAATAGTGGCGGGCGTAGGTGCCGAGCGGGCGTCCGTCGCGCTTGAGCATCTCGACTTTGCTATGAATGGCGAACATTTTCTCTACAAAGGTTCGCCGGAAGTGGAGCAAGCGCATCTGAAACGAACCCTCGTCCTCGGCTCCAAGTGTGACGCCTGTTTCCGTGAGGAACCGGCTGAGGTAGGAGCGCAGCTCGACATGGGCGGTCGGTTGGCGGCCGCTGGCGGCACCGGCCTCAAGTAGCACACGGTTGGCAACTTCGCCGCGACCGCCGTAAAGCTGCTCGTAGGAGAAGCGATCATTTCGCCCGAAACCGCCGATGGTCTGGCTCTCTTCGGGCAGGAATTCCAATGCGGGATGTGCGGCGACCGCGTCGCGTAATCTCTTCAATTCCCGGTCGATGCCTCGTTTCGTCAACGCCGGCTCGAACGTCAATGGGTCCAGGAAGATGTCGATGTCTTCCGAGAACCGCTGGATCAGGTTCCAGCCTTTGGAGAGACTGGTACCGCCCTTGAAGATGATTTGGTCGCCCGCAGTAGCGGCGATGATGCGCAACACTTCGGTGACGTAGTAGTCCTTCTCGATGATCGCGGGACGTAATCCCTGGGCCGCGAAATGCTCCGCGGTACGGAGGATCGCCTGCGCAAAATCGGGATGCTCGAACAATTTCACGATTGGGGCGACTCCTTCGCCTGCCATTTGCGCGCGTGCTTCAGCGACGCAAAGTATCCAAAGTCGAACCTTGAAAGAGGATTCAAGGAGCCGCGCAGGCGCGTTTGTGCGCCTGGGTGTTGTCCAAGTTCTTCGGCCAAAGCTCCAAGTAAGGCGCGAACCCGTGGCGGCTCAGAATCAGCGACCTTGAGCAGCCGTTCGAGCTGGCGATCAGTTTTGAGCAGAGCTGACGTCTTCTGAATGGTTTTCTCCGGAGAGAGTTCGCTTGTCCTGCCTCCGTTGCGCAGAAAGTCGAGCAAGGCGGCTTCTGTTTCGGACAGGTTTTTCCATGCTTCCGGTCGCCGGGCGTGGACACGAGTTTCCGCTCCAATTAGCTTTCTTGGAAGACTGAGAGAGCTGGTCGCCACTTCGCTTCGTTTGGGAGTCTGAGTCGTAAAGCCGAGCAAGTTTGCTGCAGCGACTCCTGACGGATAGATGGTGCTGTTCCGTTCCGCTAATTTCTGAATGGCGGTGGGATTGGGATGGCTGGGCCCAAAGGCCGTGGAGCGCGAACGGTAGTAGATGCCCTTGCTCAACCGTTGCAATTTGCCGCTGCGGGTCAGGCGAGACAAAGTCTGGGCGACAGCCGGAAAGGGCTGGTCGCGGAAATCATCGTGACGCCAAAGCCGTTCCCCACCCCGTTCAATCTGCTGGCGGATGAAGCTGGCTGTTTTGCGAGTTTTGGTGCTCTCTTCCATCTCTTTTACGATGGCGCGGCATCCCGTCTATGTCAAGTTTTTTTGCGACAAAACTTGACATAAAGAGAACAGAGATACCTGGAATCCGCTTCAAACAGCCAATGTAAAGTGTGGGTGCACGCGCGTCAAAGGCGCATCGAAAACAACACCACGTTAACACCACTGAGAAGATTCCCTTGCGTACTTTTCAGGGTTTTTGAGGGTGGTGTAGTTTACATGAATACCTGAAAATAAAGGTTATGGCGCATCTGGCGACAAGGTATTTCCGCAGCGTGAGCCCTCATCTTTTCAAGTCGCCTCCCGGATCGCCGATGCCATTCTGCCGCTGTAGTGAATGGCCGATTTTTGATGGAGACTGGCATCTTTCATACTGGCCTGCCCAGCCTTCGCTAACGCAATCTTGATCGAAGGCGAATAATCCTTGGTCAGGCGTCGGATCGCATACGACGCCCTCAAGAGCCAGTGCAGTATGAGCCCCACTTCAAGCGAGGACATTGTCGTGCTCACGACACGCCGTACTTTCGCAGGTTCTGCCGCCGTGATCGGCGTAGTTGTCTTCATGCCATTCGCTTGTGCTGCCACCACTCGGAGGCATGGGATCCGCCTTCCGGTATCGAAGCGGACCTTCTATCTCTGTCTCGGCGAGTAACACAGATGAATACAAGAAAAGGAATGAGTGATGGACCGGAGACGGTTTTTAGAGACCACGGCGCTCAGCGGAGCCTCAAGTTTTTTGACCACGTCACGTGCGGAAGATTCTGCGCAATCACACCGGAAACTTCAGATCCGAATCGCGAGGCCCACAGATAAGCTGCCAGAGGTTACCAGCTTCTACCGCGATGGGCTGGGACTTCCGGTGATTGGACACTTCGAGAATCACGCTGGCTATACAGGCATCATGTTCGGCATGCCTGAGGAACGACTCCACTTGGAGTTCACACATAACGACACCGGCAGTCCATGCCCGGCGCCGACGAAGGACAATTTACTGGTCTTCTACATGCCGAACGCGCAGGATCATCTTGATGCGGTGCAACGACTCGAGCAGAGTGGGCATACAGCCGTAGAGCCCGAAAATCCTTATTGGAAAGCCCATAGCAAGACATTTGAAGATCCAGATGGCTGGCGCGTGGTGCTTTATCACGGCGAAGCGTTCGCACGCTGAACGGTCCACGATTACTTTGGATCTCCGGACCGGCGGCGACGAACTGTAAGACGAGCCGCCGCATCAATTCCGAACCGTAGCACCACACGAAGCACCTGGAAGGTAGGGTTTGAGGAAGGCAGGAAGTCGGGTCGAGGGAGCGTAGCGACCGAGATCCGACTTCCTGGGCCATGGCCGGCCACAGGTCTCCTAAGCTGAACGTATGCCTACTTTCACTTCAGGAGAGAACCAGCCATGTCCCTTGTCCAGCCTACTCAACCGTCCGCCGTTCTGGTAGCGATCGATATCGCCAAGCTCCGTCACGATGTGCTGATCGAGGCTCCAGGATGGAAGAGCCGCAAGCGCCTGATCTTGCCCAACACCGCGACCGAGTTCCGTCTGTTTGCCGACTTTCTTCATGGCCTGAAGCATCCGGTACGTGTCGTCTTCGAAGCCACTGGGAACTACCACCGACCGTTGGCACATTTTCTGCAGGCCGAGGGTTTCCATCTCGAGTTGATCGCGTCCTTAGCCGTTGCTCGTACGCGCGAAGCGATGCATAACTCCTGGGACAAGAACGATCCGAAGGATGCCCAGGTTCTACTTCATCTGCTTAAGACCGGCGTGACCCAGCACTACCATGATCCGCTCAAGAACCAGATCCATGACTTCCAGGAGCTGTCGCTGACCTATGCACAGATCTCGCTGGAGAAGACACGGACGCAGCATCGGCTCTTGACCCATTACCTTCCGCTCTACTTTCCAGAGATCGAACGGTACTATCATGCGTCGCGCTCTGAGTGGCTCCTTGCTTTCCTTCAAGTCTTCCCCACACCGGCTCTGATCGCGCGGCTCTCGATGGAAGATTTCGTTCAGCAGGCGTGGGCCGTTGTTGGACGGAAGGTCAGTAAACAGCGGCTACTGGAGGACATCTACCACACGGCTCAGACCTCCATCGGTATCCCCGTGGCCGAAGACTCAGAAGCGGTGGCCATGTTCCGAGTCGTGCTCGGCGAGATGATCCGCCTCTGCCAACTGCGCGATCAACTGGAAGAGCGAGCCGCGCATCACCTCCAGGATAACGCCGACTTCCGGCGTCTCCAACAGCTGCCCGGCGTCGGTCCCATCCTGGCGCTGACCATCCTCGCCGAAGCCGGCGACCTGCGCCGCTTCAACCATCATCGTCAGTTCCTCAAGTTCTGTGGCCTCGATCTCTCAACCCAGCAGTCAGGCCAGTTCCGCGGCACCACCAAGCTGTCCAAGTACGGCAACGCACGGCTGCGCTGCGCCTTCTGGATGGCTGCCACCGTGGCCGTTCGTCTGCGTGAGAACAGCTTCCGAGACAAGTTCGAACGATATCTCCGGCGTGATCCCGCCAGTGCCGACCGCAAGCGTATGGCGTATGTCGCCGTCGCCGCCAAGATGGCTCGTGTGGCCCATGGGATCATCAAGACCGGAACCGACTTCCGCTGCTTCTATGAAGCAGCGGCACCAAGTGGAAGAGCCGCTTCACCTGGGCCGTCGAGGCCGTGAGGACCTCGTAGATAATGATCCGGCCTTCCACTTGGTTGAGATTTCATTTTGAGTACAGTGGAGACTGCGCACCCCGGCAGATCTCGTGTCGCTATGGTCGAACGCTCAGCCCTTGCTCGTGGAAGCCACTTGGAGGTACAGTCGTCGTCAAGCACATCCCGTACGGGATGCCGAGGGACCTTCTCTTCTCTTCAGCTTTTCCTTCCCGTGTTAGTACGTTATCAACACCGACGATGCGGTGGCCGCGCGGTTGCTCAATCCCGAGGATAACTTCGATTCCGATGACGGGATGCTCATTGCCGCGACCAACGCCTATGCTCACGCCAGAGACGCTCATGGTCTATTTCAGTCCGATTCGAGACCAGACAGTTGAAGCTAGTCCCATCGGCGAAGTCGATCTGGATTTCGGTGCATTCGTTGTGGCACGGAAGATGTTGAGCGTCTTGATCGTTTTCCCGCTGAGCGTTGAACACTCCGTTGGTCCTTCGCTTGCCATTTCGACTCCTATCTAACCGCCCACGACTTCTCCAACATGCCCCTTATTAGGGGATTCGTCAAGGCTTCCACAAACTTAAGTTGTGAAGCAGCGTGCCGAAGCCGAAACCCGAAAGTCGCGAAAGGCCCGGACCGCTCCGTACCAAGGAATGTACGATGATGTGCTTCGCCGCTTGATAAACGCAAGAGAAGAAATCGGTCTCAGCCAGCGCGAAGTTTCCGAGCACCTGGGCATGTCGCACTCGTTCTTGTCGAAGTGCGAAACGGGCGACCGCCGCGTGGACCTCATGGAGCTGATCCAGTTGGCGAAGCTGTACAAGAAGCCGATTCAGTTTTTCTTTGGAAGCTGAGCATCAGGACGAGGAACGTGATATCGGAAGTGACTTCGTTGTCACTGAGCGGTCATAGATTTTGTGCTAATTTGTGCTAACTGGTGGCCACTCTAGGCATTTTGGCACTTTTGTCCCTTTTTAGAATGTGCAAGTTACATGTTTTCAAAGCGGGAGATGTGTTCGATCCCGACCCGCGCCTCCAAAAATTCAGCGATACTCGAAGCCCTCCGCCATGGAGGGCTTCGGTGCTGTGGGACGAAAGGCTGCTGGAGCTGAACGCCGGATCAAGACTGAAGAAGGATTCTTCTCGGTCTTATCCAGAGTCTCCACAACCCGCCCCACAACCCTCGCGTCTAAGAACCGAGATGAAAGTCTCGAAAGCTGCAGCACTTCTTCTCGCGTTGTCCCTTACGGCGGCCCTTCGCGCTGACGATAAAGCCCGTTTCGACCTTATCGGCCCAAAGATCAATATCCGCGTCACTCGGGGCAACTCCACGCTTCCCATTGCCGAGGTTCCGAACCTTCAAGCGGGTGACAAGCTTTGGATTAAGGCCGATCTCCCGGCCACGCAGTCCAATCATCTGCTGCTGATCGTCGCCTTCCTGCGCGGCACTACCAACGAGCCGCCCGACAACTGGTTCACAGAGATCGATACCTGGGAAAAGAACACCGCAGAAGGTACAACCGTGACGGTACCGGCCGAGGCCCAGCAGGCCTTGCTTTTTATAGCCCCTGAAACCGGCGGCGACTTCAAGACGCTGCGCTCTGCCGTAAAGGGCAAGCCGGGTCTGTTCATCCGCGCGGACTCCGATCTCAACGAGGCGTCCTTCGAGCAGCAGCGCATTGAGCGCTATCTCGCTGCTATGAAAACAGTTCCTCATGATGATCAGAAGGCCATCAAGGACCACTCCCAGAAACTAGCCACAACGCTTGCACTAAAGCCAAACGCAGACTGCTTTAAGCAGCCCATCGACCAGCAAGTAAGCTGTCTCACGCAGTCCAGCGCTCCCATTCTGCTAGACGATGGTCACGGCCAGAGCGTTGCGGAAGCATTATCAACGGGTGCCTCGTCCGATTTCATCAATGCCGCTTCCACGACACAGGTTGCGGGCGCGGGGCTCTACTCCGCCTATGTGGGAGCGGTTGTAGACCTCGTACATCTCGTTACGCTACTGCGTACGGCCCAGTACCAGTACATTCCAGGACTCAGCTTTCCCCAAGGCGAGTCTCTCAGCTTAAAGCTTAATACGCCGCCGTCATTCCATAAGCCTGACTCGGTCATCGTCATCGGCCTGCCGGCCATCCAAAAGGCCAAGCTGCCTCCGCTGCACGCCCATGATGAGAACGAGGTAGCCTGCCTCCTCCAGCCGAAGATGGTTGTCCCACTGGAAGGTGCTCCGCTCGTCTTTTCGACGAGTTTTGCCCACGATCTAATGTTGCATTTGAATCGTACCGGCGGTCCTACGGAAATTGCCCTCACGCCTGACGCCTATGAGGGCGGATTAATCGTAAACAAGGACGAGAAGCGCGAGCCTTTGCGCGACTTAGTCCCAGCAAGTAGCGCGTCAACGCCGAAGTCAGACGTGAAGATTGGCAGCACAACAGACCTAACAATTACGGGTAGCATTCACGGTTACTGGGGCTTCGATTCCTTTGACGGCCCAACGATCACCATTCAGCAAGTTGCTGGAAAGAACTGGAAGATCGTCGGTAACACTCAACTCATGGCCGGACAGGACAACAAATTCAATTTGAAAGCGGATGGCACGGCCTGCGTTCAGCACATTGCGCTGTCGAGCGACAAAGACAAAGACGTCGATGTTGCGTTCAAACCCGCTACAGACAAAGATGCAAAGGACACGCTCGCTCTGTACGTTTCACTCAAGACCGTGCAACCCGGCGGCTACTCCCTTGTTATCAAACAGTTCGGGGATACAAACCAGGACAAAGTTCCGCTCACTGCCTACGACGCCGGCATCAAGCTCGACGCGATTAAGATTCACAAGGGCGACGACTCCGCCATCTTGACTGGGCAGGGTCTTAAGGATGTCGTTTCTGTCGAAATCGATAAACAGAACTTTACGCCGACTGGCGGAGACAACGACGACAAAACCGTGCATCTGCACGCCGGCGCGGGCGTCTCTCCCGCCGATGGTTCCGACGCAGCAGTGAAGTTGAAGGACGGACGCACGATGACGGCAAAGATCTCCACCGAAGCCGCGCGCCCAGGGTTAAAGCTCCTGTCTTTCAAGGCAACGTCTGAACAGAAGGACGGTTCTATCCCAGTCACGCTCGGCGCCAAGGACGACATTCCTCTGGACGGAAAACTGACCTTCGTCGTTCAGACCAAAGATGTATTCCCGCGCAACCAGACCGTTGAAGTTGCCACAGCAGACGGGTCTGTCCATACAAGCCTCTCGCTGGCATCGAACAATCTTGTCCTCCAGGATGACCATACCGCCGTTGCTACGCTGGATCCGCTGAAGGCCTTTGGTCAGTCGGCATTTGGGAAACTGGCGATGCGTCCGGTCGCGGCTGATGGAACCGCGGGCGATTGGACTGCACTTGGCATCCTCGTGCGCGCACCGAAGATTACCGCTATTCACTGCACTACCGCCGATGCTCCCACCTGTACCGTGGACGGCAACAATTTCTTCCTCGTGCAGTCTTTCGGAGCAGGAAAGGACTTCGCCAAGCCAACCGACGTACCGACAGGCTTCGCGGAAAGCAACTTCACCGTGCCCACTCCCGCAGATGGAACGACGCTCTATTTGAAGCTGCGAGACGACACGTCTGCCGTGGCAACTGTGACCCTACCAACTCCTGTTCAGAAGACTACACCACCGCCTGCGCCGGCTGCGCAAACCACAGCTCCTGCTCCTGCAGCAGCTCCTGCGGCTCAGGGTGCGGCACCTGCCAGCCCCACTGCAGCGACGGCGGCTCCCCCCGCAAAAGCCAGCCCTGCACCTGCGGGGCCAGCAGCAGATCAGAAGTAACGCCGCTCCATTGCGGCGGTCCTTGCTGCGCTATCTCCAATGAATCGTCCATCAGGGCGGGACAATTTAGTGCCTCCATGAGCTCACGGCTGCATCGATCGCCCTATGTCGCGACGGTTCCCTAACTTAGCGATACGTTCGCCACCGGTTGACGTTTTCAAGCACAATGGAATGCACAACACGGGGGATACTCCCGCGTGCTGATTCATTCAGGAGATTCAATGGATCGTCGATCGTTCCTCAAGGCAACCGGTACACTTGCCGCCGCTGCAACCGTTTCCAAAAGCGCCCTTGCCGCGCCAACCCATCCGCTGGCTCCCGGGCGCTCTGTGCTTCCGATCAATCGCGGCTGGCGCTACGCCAGCAAGCCACCGGTAGGGGTGCATGAGCGCAGCTTCGACGATTCTTTGCTCACCCGCGTCATCGTTCCGCACACCAATATCCCGCTTCCATGGCACGGCTTCAATGACACTACTTACGAGTTCCTCTCTGCGTATCGCCGTCCCATAACTCTCCCCGCGGACGCCAAAGGCAAGCGTGTCTTTGTCGATTTCGAAGGCGTCATGCTTGCCTCTACAGTTTATTGCAATGGCAAGAAGCTCGGGACGTACCGCGGTGGCTATACTCCGTTTACTTTTGAACTGACCCCGCACCTCGCCGCGACCGGCAACTTTATTTCACTCGACGTCGACTCCACCGAGCGAAAAGACATTCCTCCGTTCGGCAATGAAGTCGATTACCTCACCTTCGGCGGAATCTACCGCGAGGTCGCTCTCCGTATCGTTCCGCAAATCTTCATCGAAAATATTCACGCGAAGACGAAAGATGTCCTATCGAGCAATCCTTCGGTCGACATCGACGTGTATCTCGACCGTCCTGAGGGCATCACCGGCGACCACCTATCGATACATGCCGAACTCCGCGATGGCGCTAAAGTAATCGCGAAGTCGTCCTCTCCCGTGTCGCTTCCGCCGGTCAAGCAGCACAACGCCGCCGACGCCGATCAGGCCATGGGTGCGCTCGCATACGACCCTGCAAAAGACGCCCCGTCTGCTTCGATTTCCTTGGCGGGCAAAGTAGATCTTTGGGACCTGAAAAATCCGAAGCTTTATACCATCCACGTTCAGCTATTTGAAAATGGCGTTCCCATCAACGAAGATGCGCGTCGCATCGGGTTTCGTGAAGCTGTCTTCACCGATCACGGCTTCTCTCTCAACGGCAAGATCATCAAGCTACACGGCCTTGACCGCCACCAGACGTTCCCATGGGTTGGCCAGGCGATGTCCGGACGCGCTCAGCGTCAGGATGCAAAGATCCTGCGCTACGACTGCCGATGTAACATCGTTCGCACATCACACTATCCACAATCGCGCCACTTCCTAGACGCTTGCGACGAGATCGGTCTACTGGTGCTTGAAGAAATTCCTGGCTGGCAGCACATCGGCGATCTGGCATGGCAAGACGTTGCGGTCGACAATGTTCGCCGCATGATCCGCCGCGACTGGAACCACCCGGCTATCATCACCTGGGGCGTTCGTATCAACGAAAGCCCCGATAACCACGACTTCTACACCCGCACGAACAACCTTGCGCGTGCGCTCGACTCTACCCGCCAAACTTGCGGCATCCGTACCGGTGGCCTTTACAACGGAGAGTTCCTGGAAGATGTCTTCACCTGCAACGACTTCGGCTTTCCGCTCATGAAGCCGAACCATCCGCGCTATCTCAACACTGAGTTCGTCGGGCACACCTTCCCTACCAAGACCATTGACGCGTACGAACGGCAGCGGGAACACATCATCCGTCACGCCCGCGTCCACGATCAGATCGCTTCCGACCCGCAGTACTCCGGCGGCATCGGCTGGTGTGCGTTCGATTACAACACGCACGACGGCTTCGGCTCTGGCGACCGCATCTGCTACCACGGCGTCATGGATATCTTCCGGACACCAAAACCTGCAGCGTTCTTCTACAAGTCCATGGTTGATCGTGAGGATGAAATCGTCCTTGAACCCGCCTTCTATTGGGCCCGCAACGACGAGTCAACGAACTTCGACCACGCTCTCATCTGCTCGAACGTCGACACGGTTCGCATGACCACCTTCAACGAAAAGGGCGAGCATCTCGTCGCCGAAGGCGGACCCGATCGTGAGCAGTTCCCTCACTTGAAGTACCCGCCCTTTACGTTCCTTGTCGGCAGAAAGATCAGTCACGATAGTTGGGGCGATCTCCGGATCGACGGCCTCATCGATGGCAAGATTGTGATCTCGAAGAAATATTCCGGCTCCGGAGCCGACAAGGCCTTCGTCCTTCTTCCCGACGAAACAAGTCTCATCGCCGACGGCGCGGATGCTGTCCGCGTGGTCCTCCGTGTGAACGACGAGTACGGGGCGCTACGCCACTTCGCAGCTGACGCCATCGAGTTCACACTAGAAGGTCCCGGCCAGATCATCGGTGACAACCCATTCGGCCTCATCGGAGGCACCGGCGCCATCTGGATCCGAACGACCGAAACCCCAGGAACCATCATGCTAAAAGCGAAACATCCCTATCTTGGAGTTGCGATAGCGACGTTCAGCTCCACAGCGTCTCAACCGGAGCTTGCCTAACTGCGCGGCGGGGACGTCGCCACACGAACGAGTACAATTCCGGCCAGAGCCTGAAATGCCACAACCTACCAACGGTATTTCAACTCGATCTAATCGGGAGAATCGTTCGGCGTGACAGAAATCAAGAAATCTCCGGAAGACTGGCTGCTGGCCAGCGAAGAGAAGAAGCGTGGGCGCTTCAAGGTCTTTCTCGGCTATGCACCGGGCGTCGGCAAGACCTTCAGCATGCTTTCGGAAGGCATACGCCGCCGCAGCCGAGACGAAGATGTCGTTATCGGCATCGTTGAAACGCACGGCCGCAGCGGTACTGGCGAGCTCACCTCAAAACTCGAACACGTCCCCCTGCGCGAGATCGATTACAAAGGCACGCTCTTCACGGAAATGGACGTCGATGCTATCCTCGCGCGTCTACCTCAGGTGGCGCTCATCGACGAGCTGGCGCATACCAACATCGAAGGCAGCCGTTTCGCTAAGCGCTATGAAGACGTCCTCCTGCTGCTGGAAAACAAAATTGACGTTCTGAGCACGATCAACATTCAGCACGTCGAAAGCCTGGCGCCGCGCGTCCAAGCCCTGACTGGCATCAGCGTTCGCGAGCAGGTTCCAGACTGGGTTTTGGACCGCGCCGACGAGATCGTCATCAGCGATCTCACACCCGAAGCTCTCGTCACCCGAATGCGCCGCGGGGATATCTACCCCATGGAACGCGTCGATCGTTCGCTTTCCAACTTCTTTCGCCGCGGCAATCTTATTGCTTTGCGCGAAATGGCGCTGCAGCGCATCACGCGCGCGGTCGATCGAACGCTGGAGGACTACGTCTCCCGCAAGCGCCTTGGAGCGCATTGGTCTGTTGCGGAAAAAATAGCCGTTTGTGTCAGTTCCAATGCGCAAGCTCGCGACCTCATCGCGCGAGGCGCACGCTTGGCAGAAGCCCTGAGCGCCGAATTGTACGTCCTTCACGTCAACAGCGAGCGTGACGCCGAGCCAACTCGCAAGCAAACGCTCGAATCTAGCTTGCAGTTTGCAAAAAATCTGGGCGCGAACATCGTTCATCTGGATGGCAGCGACACCGCGCGCGTTACGGCCGCTTATGTTCGCGAACACCGCATCACCCAGGCCATCGTCGGAAGGTCCGCTCTACACGGAATGCGAAAATACCTTTACTATCTGGCTATTCAGAAGTTCATGTCTGAAGCCCCACATGTCGACCTCCATATCGTCACCCAGGAGCCCCATTGAAACGCATCCTCGTCGTCGACGACGAACCCCAGATCACTCGCATGCTGCGCGCTTCCCTGCAAAGCAGCGGCTACGAAGTGCTGATCGCAAACAATGGGACACAAGCCTATGAGCGCCTTACCGCAGACCGTCCCGACCTCGTCATCACCGACCTCTCCATGCCGGAGATGAATGGGATCGAGCTTACGCAGGCTATCCGCGGAGTTTCCAATATCCCCATTATTGTCCTCAGCGTCCGCGACAGCGATCAAATGAAGGTACTCGCACTTGATGAAGGTGCCGATGACTACCTCACCAAGCCTTTCAGCGTGCCGGAGCTCCTTGCCCGCGTCCGTGCCCAACTGCGCCGCGGTGTCGAATCGCAGGCGGTACTATCTCACATTGAGCTCGGGAATTTCATCATCGATACCGAAGCGCACAGCGTCCTGATTCGAAATCAACCCGTACATCTCACCCCCAAGGAGTTCGATCTTCTTGTTGTTTTTGCCCGTTCCCCGGAACGCGTGCTGACGCACAAGGTCCTGCTCCGTGCTGTATGGGGTCCCGCGGGCGACGGCCAGCCGGAGTATCTCCGCGTCCTCATCGCCCAGCTTCGCAAGAAGATCGAGCATGGCGATAGTCCGCAATATATCCTCAGCGAGCCATGGATCGGTTACCGCTTCGACCCCTCCGGCCCTGTGGAGCTTACAACTTCTTAACGCCCTTTATACGGCTCTCTTATGGGCACAACCTTTCTACTCAAATAGAAAGGTTGTGTCATGCCCCGCACTCTCGTGCTCCTGGCTATTCTGCTTGCCCCGCTTGGGGCTGACTCTCAGTCCCCAGCCCCGGTCGCCACAATCCCAGATGCGTCATCTCCAAATTTCTTCACCCGCCTCGGGACGGCCTACCGTGACGATTGGTTTCCCGCACCCAGCACAAGTACTGTAGCGGCACCTGCCCGCCGCGGCTATGACGGTCCTCTGGACTCCACACCCTTCCCAGGCTCTGACTACTCTGTCGGCGGCACCCCGGTCATCGGCGCGCCAGATACCCAGACCTATCCGCTGATGCAAGCGGTCAACGAGAATCATAGCCGTACCAAAATCTACGGCTGGTTCAACAACGGTTTCGACGTAAGCACCTCCAACAAGGGCGATGGAGCAAACTCTCCAGCGGCGTACTACTACAACCCGAACCGCCTCATCCCCGATCAGCAGGTCCTCTACATCGAACGCCTGCCGAACAGCGTCCAAACGGACCACATCGACTGGGGATTTCGCTTCGCTCAGCTCTGGGGCCAGGACTACCGTTACACCACGGCGAAGGGCATCTTCTCACAGCAGCTACTGGCCCGCAATCACGAGTACGGCTATGACCCCATTATGGCCTACGTCGATATTTACTTTCCTCATGTAGCCGAGGGCATGAACATCCGGATGGGGCGCTACGTCTCGCTTCCTGATATCGAGGCACAGCTCGCGCCCAACAATTACACCTACTCGCATTCGGTACTTTATACACTTGATCCCTATACACAGACCGGCATCGTCGCCAGCATCAAGCTATCCGATCATTGGCTGATCCAGACCGGCTTTTCCGGCGGAAACGACGTGGCTCCTTGGACCAAGGACGTAAAGCCCACCGGTACAGCCTGCGTGGACTACACCTGGAGCAAGGGAGGTGATGCCCTGTACACCTGCGCCAACTCCTTCAACGACGGCAAGTACGCCTATAACAATCTCCAGAGCTATTACGAGACCTGGTACCACAAGATCAACGCGACCTGGCACACCGATACCGAGACCTGGTACATGTACGAGCGCGACGTGCCCAATATAGGAGGCAACGTGGCCAACCCCATCACACCGGAAACCGGTGCAAACGGCGCATTCTGCTCCTTTGGCGAGCGCACCTGCTTCGCGCCCGAAACAGCCGTCGTCAACTACCTCGAGCACGAGTTCAACGCACACAACTATCTCTCCATCCGCAATGAATTCGTCGATGACATCAAGGGTCAGCGCACCGGCTACACCACGATGTACTCCGAGCACCTCATAAGCTACGGGCACTGGATCGGCTCGACAGTGTTATTCCGTCCTGAACTTCGTCTTGAGCACTCCTACCAACTGGCCGCCTACGATCTTGGCACGAAGAAGACTCAGTTCGTCGCCGCCGGCGACCTCACCTATCATTTTTAGCAACCGGAGCCACGTATGACCGACATCCTGTGCATCGTTCTCACGCTCCTTTTCTTTGCCGTCGCCTTCGCCTACACCGAAGCCTGCGATCGGCTGAAAGCGAAGCCCCGCCATGATTGAGTCCGCCATTCTGCTCATCATCTCCGCTGCCCTGCTTGTCTATCTCGTCTACGCGCTCCTACGCCCGGAGAAGTTCTAAATGTCCCTCAATGGCTGGCTCCAGATATCTCTCTTCATCGCAGTAATCCTGCTTCTCGCAAAACCGATGGGCACGTACCTCACACATGTGTTCGAAGGCCGCAGGACCTTCCTCGACCCTATCGTAGGTCCCTGCGCACGTCTCCTCTATCGTGTCACCCGCATAGACCCTGCACATGAGATGCGCTGGACTGAGTATGCCGTTTCGATGCTTGTCTTCAGCAGCATCACCGCACTGCTCACCTACGGTATCGAGCGCCTCCAACACTTTCTTCCGCTCAACCCACAGCATCTCGCCAACGTTGAGCCCGCTCTCGCACTGAACACGGCCATCTCATTCACCACGAACACCAACTGGCAATCTTACTCGCCCGAATCGACCATGAGCTATCTCACGCAGATGCTCGGGCTCGCGACGCACAACTTCTGGTCGGCAGCCGTGGGCATGGCCCTTGCCGTCGCCTTCATTCGCGGCATTGCGAGACGCGAGAGCAAGACATTAGGCAATTTCTGGGTTGATCTCACCCGCGGAATCCTATGGGTGCTGCTTCCTATCTCTATCGTCTTCTCTCTTGTCCTCGTCTCTCAAGGGGTCGTGCAAAATTTCAAAGCCTACGACACTGCAAAGCTCGTAGAAGCGCAGAAGGTAGCGGGCACCGATGGCAAGCCCGCGACCATCACCACGCAAACCATTGCGCAGGGTCCCGTCGCTTCGCAGGAAGCCATCAAGATGCTCGGCACAAACGGCGGCGGTTTTTTCAACGCCAATAGTGCGCATCCCTTCGAAAATCCCACACCACTTTCAAACTTCCTTCAGCTACTCTCCATCTTTCTCCTGCCCGCTGGTCTCGCGATCTCTTTGGGCCAGATGGTCGGCAGCCCAAAGCACGGCTGGGCCGTACTCGCTGCTATGGTCATCCTCTGGTTTGCCGGCACGCTGACATGCTATTGGGCTGAGTCACAAGCCAACCCACTGCTGCATAACGTCGATCAGCGCGTATCGCTGACGCAGTCCGGCGGCAACATGGAAGGCAAGGAAGTCCGCTTCGGCATTGCCAACTCCGCGCTCTTCGCCACCGTCACCACGGACGCGAGCTGTGGAGCCGTCAACTCCATGCACGACAGCTTCACACCGCTAGGCGGCATGGTTCTCATGGTCAACATCCTACTCGGTGAAGTCGTTTTCGGTGGCGTAGGCGCCGGACTCTACGGCATGCTGGTCTTCGTCGTCATGGCGGTCTTCATCGCCGGCCTCATGGTTGGCCGAACCCCGGAATATCTGGGCAAGAAGATCGAATCCTATGACGTGCAGATGTCCATGCTCTACTTGCTGATCTTCCCGTTTATCATCCTGGGCTTTGCGGCAGTTACAGTCCTCATGCCCAACCTCGGACTGTCGAGCCTTGCCAACCATGGGCCTCACGGGCTCTCAGAGATTCTCTACGCTTACACTTCTGCCACAGGCAACAATGGTTCCGCCTTTGCAGGTCTCAACGCCAACACCCATTGGTTCAACTATTCGCTCACGGTTGCGATGTTCTTCGGACGCTTCATGATGATCATCCCGATGCTCGCCATCGCCGGCAACCTCGCTCACAAGAAGATCGTTCCCGCATCAGCCGGCACATTTCCTGTCACCACGCCGCTTTTCACCCTGCTGCTCACAGGCGTCATCGTCATCGTCGGCGCACTTACATTCTTCCCTGCGCTTACTCTCGGGCCCATACTCGAGCACCTGCTTCTCCACGCCGGTCACACTTTCTAAGAAGAGAAATCCCATGTCCAGTCACGCCAATCGCCGCTCTCTCTTCGACGCCAAGATCGTCCGCCGCGCCTCCGTCGACGCACTAGCCAAGCTTAGCCCGCGCGTCATGATGAAGAACCCGGTGATGTTTGTCGTCGAAATCGGAAGCATTCTTACCACCGCCCTCCTCATCTCGAATCTTGTCACGCATCACGGTCATCTCGGCTTCAATCTGCAGATCACTCTCTGGCTATGGTTCACCGTTCTCTTCGCCAACTTTGCAGAAGCCATGGCCGAAGGCCGTGGCAAAGCCCAGGCCGACGCCCTGCGCCTTGCCAAGTCCGAAACCACTGCTTATCTCGTAGTCAATGGCGCCATCAAGGAAGTTCCGAGCTCCCAGCTCCGCGTCGACAACGTCGTCCGCGTCAACGCAGGCCAGATGATCCCCGGCGATGGCGAAGTGATCGAAGGCGTCGCCTCGGTCGACGAGTCTGCCATCACGGGCGAGTCAGCACCAGTCATTCGCGAAGCGGGTGGTGATCGCTCCGCTGTAACCGGAGGTACACGCGTGCTCTCTGATGTCATCACCATCCGCATCACGTCAAACCCTGGCGAAACCTTCCTTGACCGCATGATCGCTCTCGTGGAAGGCGCCGAGCGCCAGAAGACACCCAACGAGATCGCCCTCAACATCCTGCTCGCCGGACTCACGATTATCTTTCTCTTCGCGGTCGTCGCTTTGCAGCCGTTCGCCATATACTCCGGCGCACCGCAAACCATCTTCGTCCTCATTTCGCTCTTGGTCTGCCTTATTCCAACGACCATCGGCGGCCTTCTTTCGGCAATCGGCATCGCTGGCATGGACCGCCTCGTCCAGCACAACGTCCTCGCAACGTCAGGCCGTGCCGTTGAAGCCGCCGGCGATGTTAACACCCTGCTCCTCGATAAGACGGGCACCATCACTATCGGCAACCGTCAGGCTTCCGAGTTCGTAGTTGCCCCCGGCGTCACACCCGAACAGCTTGCCGATGCGGCACAGCTTTCTTCACTCTCCGACGAAACTCCCGAAGGCCGCAGCATCGTCGTCCTTGCAAAGGAAAAGTACAACCTTCGCGGCCGCGAGTTGGCCCATCTCAACGCGGAGTTCGTTCCGTTCTCCGCGACCACACGCATGTCCGGTATCGAAGTCGACGGCCGCAGCATCCGCAAAGGCGCGGTTGATGCGATCACCAACTACCTTCGCGAGCACAAGTCGCAAATGCCACCCGAGGTCCTCGCCACCGTTGAAACCATCTCCCGCAGCGGCGGCACGCCACTCATCGTTACTGAAAACGGACGCGCCCTTGGCGTGATTCACCTCAAAGACGTCGTTAAAGGCGGCATGAGGGAACGCTTCGATCAACTCCGTGCCATGGGCATTCGCACCATCATGATCACCGGAGACAATCCACTCACTGCCGCAGCGATCGCCCGCGAAGCCGGCGTCGATGACTTCCTCGCCGAAGCCAAGCCCAAAGACAAGATGGACCTCATCAAGCGCGAGCAGGCCGACGGCAAGCTCGTTGCCATGACCGGTGACGGCACCAATGACGCCCCCGCGCTTGCCCAGGCGGATGTAGGCGTCGCCATGAACTCCGGAACACAAGCTGCGAAAGAAGCCGGCAACATGGTCGATCTAGACTCCAACCCGACTAAGCTCATCGAGATCGTAGCCATTGGCAAACAGCTTTTGATGACGCGCGGTGCGCTCACGACATTCTCCATCTCCAACGACGTCGCCAAGTATTTCGCAATCCTTCCAGCCATGTTCGCCGGAGTCTTCCCTGTCCTCAACACGCTCAACATTATGCATCTGCACAACGCTGAGTCCGCTGTGCTCTCCGCCGTCATCTTCAACGCGCTCATCATCGTCGGCCTCATTCCACTGGCTCTACGCGGCGTGGGCTACCGTCCCATGTCTGCTGCAGCCCTGCTCCGCCGCAACCTCCTTGTTTATGGCGCCGGAGGCCTCATTGTCCCATTCATCGGCATCAAGTTCATTGACATCGTCATCACTGCGCTGCACTTGGCCTAAGGAACTCTTATGAAAAAGCACATCATCACTGCTTGTCTCTATACCGCCATTACGGCCGTCCTGCTCGGCGTCGTCTACCCGCTCCTGATCACTGGTCTCGCTCATTTGGCCTTCCCCGCGAAGGCTAACGGCTCTCTCATTACCCGCAACGGCGAAGTAATTGGTTCGCACTTTATCGGACAACCGTTTACTGGCCCCACCTACTTCCACTCACGCCCGTCAGCTGCCGGCACTGGGTACGATGCCGCGAACTCGTCGGGCTCTAACCTCGCTCCCACCAGCAAGGCTCTCGTTGACCGCGTTGCCGCGAGTGTTTCCACAGAAGCCGCCTCCACCCCGGTACCCGTAGATCTTGTAACCACCTCAGCATCTGGCCTTGACCCGGACATCACCCCCGCTGCAGCGCTCTACCAAGTCCCACGTCTGGCAAGTCAGAGAGGGATGCCTGAAGCGACCGTTCGGCAACTCGTCATCAGCCACATCAAACCCCGCCAACTAGGCCTGCTGGGCGAACCCACCGTCAACGTCCTGGACCTAAACCTCGCTCTCGACCAACTAAAGCCATAAACTTTCTGCCGCAATGTAAATAGCAAAGCCCCCTGTTCAAAGGGGGCTTTGCTATTACGACTTAGGAAACTTACTTCAGAGTCGACAGTGGTGGCTGTAGATGCACTGTTATGCCATCCTGACCAGCCTGATACGCAATGATCTTCCGCAACACTTCGTACGGAATCTGCGATGCCGGCAACACGTGCCCATTCACCACCAGCATCGGCGTCTGATCCACCCCGATATCCACGCCCAGCTTCTTCTGCGCCTCTATCTCGGCGCGAATCGCAGGCGTCGCAGCACAAGCCTCGACCTTCGCCGGATCCGCCCCCGCCTTGGTCACAGCCGCGGTAAGGGTAGCTGCTCCACGCTCAGTGGTCAAACTTTCCTGGCCAGCAAATACCGCATCCACATACGTAAAGAAGGCCTCGTCACCCTTGGCCTTCCGCACGCACTCGCCCTCTTCAGCGGCACGCGTGGCCCACGGGTGAAGCTCCGCGATCGGATAATTCTCAAACACAATCTTCGCTTGCGGGAAGTCCTGCGCGATGTTTTCCATCGTGCTCTGGAATTCTTTGCAGTGCGGACACTGGAGGTCGGCGAACTCTACCAACAGCAAATCGTTCGTTTTAGCGCCATGCGATGCACCATCCGCCTTTTCCTGTAGGGTCTTCCGGTTTGCCGCAAAAGGAGTCGCACCGAAATCGATCACGTTGTCGGCGATCGCGTGCTTGCCATCAGGTGTCGTAAAGAATATCGTCTGTGTCCCCTTGCCGGCCTGCGTTTTGTCCGCAACGAAAACGACCACCTTGCTCACCCCAGGAGCGGGAGTAGCCAACACAGCCGCTACACTCCAGATGCGGTTTTCGTCATACCCCCACAGAGCCTTCAGAAAACTGTCGACTTCCTCCCTGCTCGGCGAAGCTGCCGTAAAGTTCTTAAGGTTGACAGCCGGAAACGGGCTTGCCGCTGTCGGCGCAGGCGCCTGCGGTGCTGCGTCTGCAGCAGGTGCCGGTGCGGGCGGTGCTGCAGGTGCAGCCTGCTGTGCATAGCTTGAAACCCCAGTGGCCAGCAGCGCCAATCCCGCTGCCCATACGATGCTGTTCTTCTTCACGTCTTGCGATCTCCTTAACGCCCGGCGAACTCTTCGCCGGGCTTTCCTGCTGCAATAAAATTCTGTGTGGCCTTACTTAGACCTCACGCTTGGCGGCAATGGGAAATCGTCTTCCCATGCCAAAAGACTTCTTCGAAACCTTCAGCACCGGTGCAGCCTGCTGCCTCTTGTACTCACTGCGCTCCACCAGCTTGATCACTGAACGCACCAACTCAACATCCAATCCCTGGCTTTCCGCAATCTCTTCAGCAGACCGGTACTCTTCAATGTAATCCCGCAACATAGGATCGAGCACTTCGTAGGGCGGCAAACTATCCGTATCTTTCTGTCCTGGCCGTAACTCGGCCGATGGCGGTTTCGTCAGCGTGTCCTGTGGAATGATCTCCCGCTCTCGATTGGCATAGCGGCTCAGCGCATACACCTCGGTCTTATAAAGGTCGCCAATCACAGCTAGCGCCCCCACCATATCTCCATACAGTGTGCAGTAACCGCAGGCCATTTCGCTCTTATTCCCGGTTGTCAACACCAGTGCTCCGGTCTTATTGGAGATCGCCATCAGCAGAGTTCCCCGAATTCTTGGTTGCAGATTCTCCTCTGCCAGACCGAACGACGTCCCCGCAAAGAATGGCTCAAGCGCTGTCGAGAATTCCGTGAACACCTCGCGAATCGGCACCACCGAAAAGACAATCCCCAGATTCTTTGCTAGAGCCTCAGCATCGCTCACCGACCCTCCTGAAGAAAACTCGCTCGGCATCCCAACGCCCTGTACATTCTCCTTACCCAAGGCTTCCACCGCCAGCGCCGCCACCAGTGCCGAATCGATACCCCCACTCAACCCAACGATCGCCTTCTTGAATCCACACTTGCTAACGTAGTCGCGAACACCCAACACAAGCGCATTCCAACTGAACGCCGTCTGGTCTTCCAATCGTCCAACCGCCGGCGCTTTTGCAACATCATCGGTTTCAAACACCAACAAATCTTCGGTAAACGCCTTTGCTTGCGCAACAATAGTTCCGTCGGGCCCAACCACGATGGAGTCTCCATCGAAGATCAGACTATCGTTCGCTCCCACCTGGTTCACCAGCACCACCGTTGCGCGATGCCGCTTCGCCAAGGCCCCAATCATCTTCCTGCGCACTTCAGTCTTTCCATGCCAATACGGAGAGGCAGAGATGTTCAGGATCAGCCGCTGCCCGCTCAACGGTTGCGGCAGCACCGCCCATTGCTTCATTAGCTCTTCCACTGGATCAACAGCATAGTTCCGTTCTTCCCAGAACATCTTGTCGTTCCAAGCGTCCTCACAGACGGTCACAGCCATCGCCTGCCCTTTGACTACCGAAAGCGATTGATGCTCTGCGGGCTCGAAGTATCGTTGCTCGTCAAACACGTCGTAGAACGGAAGTAGCATCTTTTGCTGAACGGATTTGATCTCGCCCCCATCCATCAGCACCGCGACGTTCTTTACATGCTTGCCTGCAGGACCTTCCGTCGGCATAACACTTCCGCACAGGATTGCCGGACGTCCTTCCCCCTGCGTCAGTGCGCATACCTCAACCAGTGTTTCTTCCGCACGCTTCACAAAAGAAGCTTTTTCCAGCAGGTCTGCCGCCGGATAGCCGCAGATCGAGAGTTCCGGAAAGATCACAAGCTCCGCGCGCTCAGCCATTGCGCGTTCCGTAAACTCGCGAATCTTTTTCAGATTGCCTGAAAAATCTCCGACAGTAGGATTAATTTGGGCCAGCGCAATCCGCACACCATAAGTTTACCGCGCCTATTCCGGAATGCCTAAACCCAGCCTTCAGGCTCCGGTTCCACCGACAACAACCCCGATCGTCCGAGCCAAAATTCGCAAGTCCAAAAGCAGGTTCCAGTTTTCGACATAAGCCGTGTCGAGCGAGATATAGCTGTCAAACGAAGGATCCTGCCGTGCTTCTACCTGCCACAACCCGGTCATCCCAGGCAGCACATCCAGCCGTCTCAAATGAGCGATATCGTACTGTTCCACCTCAGCTGCCATGGGAGGCCGCGGTCCCACCAGGCTCATATCGCCGACCAGCACATTGAACAACTGCGGCAACTCGTCCAGCGAATACTTCCTGAGAATCGCCCCAATCTTCGTGATCCGTGGATCGTTAGATATCTTGAAAAGCACGCCTTCACGTTCGTTCAAATGCGCCAGATCTTCCCGCAATTTATCTGCGTTGATCACCATGGTGCGAAACTTGTAGCAAGTAAACATTCGCCCCTTGCGGCCAATACGCTGCGCCCGATAGAAGATCGGTCCCTTTGAGCCAAATTTCACCATCGCCGCGATCGCAACCATAAATGGCGACAAAAGCAGGATCACCACGAGAGACAACGAAACATCCAGCACTCGCTTGATCAGGAACGCTCCGCGCGGGAACTCTCTGCGGTGCAATGGAATAGTCGGGAACTGCCCAATGTACTCCACGCGTGCATTCCAGGCCAGGCCATCATATAAATCCGGAACCACGCGCACATCGATGCCCAACGCCCGTGCCTCTTCCACTACCCCCACCACGATTCGCTTATCCGCCGGCGTAGAAAAGTAAATCTCATCCACAAACAGCGACCTCGCCAACGCCACGCAGTTTTGCACATCGCCGATCACATCCGGATTGGCCAAATCATCCCGCCGCGGCACCAGCGATATGAAACCCTTGAACCGAAAACCCATGTGCCGCAGTGCTTCAAGGTGATTGCGCAAAGCATGTGCCACGCGCCCATCCCCAACGATGAGAACGTTTCGCGTTTCCAACCCCTGCAAATACCGCCGCTCTCTCAGCTTCCGCCACACACCGCGACGCGCCATCTGCATCAGCAACGTAAAAAGTACGGTCAGCGAGACAATCGCGCGTGAAAGAGCATAGCCATGCATGACATAAAGCGTGCCGCACAGCAGCAGCCCCGCAGTCAACGTGGCCTGCACTGTCATGCGCTGCTCATGCAAACCGCTCTGGTGCTGTGCTGTGTCGTAAAGTCCATAGACCCGAGAAAAAATCACTAGATAAATGCTAAAAAGTAACAAATACATCACCGCAACGGCTATCGGTATCGAAACTACATGGGGGGCGGCGGCGGCGGCCGCGTTTGGCGCCTCTGCAATCAAGCGAATGCGGTATGCGATCAGTCCACCCACGATCGCAGTCAGTAAATCCAGAACAGCCCAGATCGCACTTGTCACAGAAGGCGAAAGAGTCCCCGTCGCCCCAGAGGCCGCAGTCGCCCGTCTCCTGCCCGAAATAACTACCTGTTGCAGATAATCAGGTGTCGTCATATTCAGTTAGCGTGTCCCCTGAAATTGGTTCCTGGAAGGTGGGCTGGGACAGCGCGATTACGCCCCCGGCTCCGAAACTTTTTGCGCATGTGTTCCATAAGTCTACTCTGGTTTTGCTCGCATCTCAATCATTCCTGTTCTGTAACCCGAACATTAAACAAAGGTTGAATCGTTTGGCCCGACTCGTGCTACATGGGCAAAACCAATTCGTCCAGCGTCAGGAATTCCTGCAGAACAGGGTCGTTACTGGCTCGCATTTCTTCGGTTGTCCCAAAAAAATGAACAGTTCCTTCATGCAAGAACACCACTCGGTCAGCAAGTTTCTCTGCAAAACGCATATCGTGCGTCACCACAATACTCGTCAGATGCAATTGCACCTTTAGCCTTTGGATTAAATCTCCGAGAAGATGGGCCATAAGGGGGTCCACCATGGTGGTGGGCTCGTCGTAGAGCACTGCGGAGGGTTGGGCCGCGAGGGCTCGCGCAATCGCTACTGAGCGCTTCATGCCTGTCGACAGGTCTGATGGAAGAAGGTGCTCCATTCCTGCAACACCGACCATTTCCAGCAATCCCTTCACAACCTGTTGGATCTGGTCCTCTTCCATATGCCCGCGTTCGCGTAAGGGGAAAGCGACGTTCTCACCCACAGAGATCGAGTCGAACAAGGCGCCGTTCTGGAAGACCATGGTCACTTTGCGGCGGACTTCCTGCATTTCGCGCTCGGTGAGACCTCCGATGTCCTGACCGGCGACAAGCACCGTTCCGCTATCGGGTTTGAGGAAGCCCATCAGGATTTGGAGGGAGACGGACTTGCCGACGCCGCTTCGGCCAAGGATGCACAAGGTTTCGCCGGGATTGACGAAGAAACTCACATCTTTGAGAACGACGAAGTCCCCAAAGGACTTGTAAACATCCTGGAATGAAATATATGGGCCGACATGCGCTGCTGTGGCGAAAGAGGCGCCTTCGAGACCCGCACCACTGGAAAATGCCAATCCGTCCGCTACTGCTTCGCCTTCAGCCTCATTTGCAATGGCCGAGGCTGCCATAAATTCTTCCACCGCCGGAGCGACGTCGGCGGATAAGTCCGCTGTCAGCGGGTCCTGGGACGGCTCGACCTTGGGCGCTTCGGGATCGTCGGGAGTAGCCATACGCTAGTATCACCCAACACCCCCCTCCCCCGGCAATTCTGCGTAAAGTCCGCAGAACATTGGAGTTAGGGGTGGACTTGGAAAAATTACGCGTAACTTACTGATTCCATTTCAGTTATACGCAAACACCGCATTCGAAAGGAGTTAAGTCAGCTACCTCCTCGACGAAATGGAGTCGACATTTTTGCCCAAGCTTCCGCTTCGGCTAGGTCCGCTGGGGAATTGACATTTGAAAACCAATGCGTCAGCGTTTCATTGTCCGGGCCTTGATAATCGGGATAGCCATAGAGATCTAGCTCGTCGTACATCCACGAAGCGCAGTTGTCCGCTGATGCAGCCAGGTTCAACAAGACTTCCAGTCGGCGTTCGCCGCCGTTCAGCAGGTGAGTGAAGGAAACGAGCCGCTCGCGCTTAAGGAGACAGAATGCCGGCTGCTTGTGCGTGACGCCAAGATAGCTCACGGTCATACCAACGCGCAGCGCCTCTTCGCACCACAGCCGCAGGAGCTTTTCCGGCACGAGCGGAACGTCCACCGGGATGAACATTGCCCATTCCTGACGCGCGAACTTCAACCCGGCTTCTATTCCAGCGGCCGGACCCACGTCGAGGCGCTGCTCTTGTACGACCGTGGCGTAACCTGCAAGATCATCGCGGTTGCCGACGATGGATACGTCCGCACAGAATCCGCGCAGCTTTTCAACAGCAATTTCCACCATTGGCCAACCGCGGAATGGAAGCGTCGCCTTATCGACGCCCATACGCGAGCTTTTTCCACCGGCCAGCACGTAGCCGTGGATTGGCAGCAGGTCGCTCAAGGCTATGCCCCTGCCCCTACCTTATCGAGGAACAGGATAATCGACTGAATGCCCCGGTGAAAGTTTGCGAGATGAAACTTTTCGTTTGGCGCGTGAAGATTGTCGTCGGGAAGGCCGAAACCCATCATCACGGTTGGAATTCCGAGTTCACGAACGAAGTCGCCGACGATGGGAATGGAACCGCCTCCGCGAACGAACACGGTGTCCTTACCGAAGACCTCGGCCATTGCCGAAGTCGCTGCGCGCACATACTCGTTGTCTGTCGAGACCACGATGGGCTCGCCTGAGTGGATCATCCTCGTCTCGACTGTTACGCCTTTTGGAGCGATCTGCTCAACAAACTTCTTGTACTTCGCAAAGGTCGCTTCCGGTTTCATTCCCGGCACGAGCCGGAAGCTGATTTTCGCCGTAGCTTTCGCTGGAATCACCGTTTTCGCGCCGGCGCCGATGAAGCCACCCGGCATGCCGTGGACGTCCATGGTCGGCCGCGACCAGGTGCGCTCAAGGACAGAGTATCCGGCCTCCCCCGTCAACTCCGGCGAGCCCACCTCGTGTGAGCGGTACTCCTCTTCATCGAACGGAAGCGACTTCCAAGCCTTCAGCTCGTCCGCGGTTGGCTCTTCAATTCCGTCGTAGAAGCCGGGAATCGAAATTCGGCCATCTTCTCCCTTGAGCTTTGCGATGATCTGCGCCAGCGCCACAAAGGGGTTAGGGGCGGCACCGCCGTACATGCCCGAGTGCAGATCAGTCGCCGCGCCCTTCACTTCCAGCTCGGTATAAATCATGCCGCGCAGGCCGACGCATAAGGTGGGCAGCTCCGGCGCAAACATCTCGGTATCACTCACGAGTGCAGCGTCGGCCTTCAATTGGTCGCCATGTTCGCGGACAAAAGCGGCGATTCCTTCGCCGCCGACTTCCTCTTCGCCTTCAATGATCACGCGGACATTCACCGGCAGCTTGCCGTCGGCCGTCATCAGCGATTCCAGCGCCTTGACGTGCATCCACATCTGTCCCTTGTCGTCGACTGCGCCGCGCGCGTAGACGTTGCCATCGCGAATCTCAGGCTCGAACGGCGGCGACTTCCACTCGTCGAGCGGCTCCGCGGGCTGCACATCGTAATGGCCATAGAGCAGCACGGTAGGAGCGTTTTCACCGGCGTTCAGCCAGTCGCCATAGACCAGCGGATGTCCATTGCGCTCGGCGGTGGAAGTTTCGATCAGCCGCACATTCTCGATGCCCGCTTTACGCAGCCCATCCGCAACAAACTCCGCGGCTTTGCGAACATCGTCAACGTGTTCGGGCGAGGTGGATACAGAAGGAATCCGCAACAACGCCTTCAATTCTTCTACAAACCGTTCACCATTCGTTTTTGCAAATCCAACTGCCGCTTCACTCATCCGATTGCCTCAACTCTCTCTGTACGCTCCGAAGCCGAAACCAACCGCAGGATGAGACCTGCGGCCAGAAGACACGGCAAAATAAGCGCGCCAATTCCCAAAGCATAGCCTCCTGTTGCCTCCCGCATCCAGCCGATCCAATAAGGCCCAAGAAAACCCCCGATAATTCCGCAGGTATTGATCGCGGCGATGCCGACGGCAGCGGCACGTCCGGGCAAGGCAGAGACCCCAACGGTGAGCACGGGGCCTTGCATGGCACAGTAGGCGGTGACGAAGGTGAGGAGAGCGATCACGGTGGTCCAGCCAGCGAGGTGAAAACCGCAAGCGACGCCAAGCGAACATGCCATGAGCAACATGGGGCCGGCGACGTGCCAGCGCCGTTCGCGGTGAAGGTCTGAGTGACGTGCCCAGAGCAGCATTCCCACTGCACCCGCCACGCCGAAGGCGGCCACCAGACCGCCGACGCTGCCCATCTGCCAGCCCGTGGCGCTGCGCAGGACGAGGGGCAGCGAAAAGGTGACCGCATAGCTGGAGCCGAGCATGACGAGGTAAAAGGCCCCGAGCGCCCAGACCCTGGGGCTGCGCAGCGCCTGGCCGAGACCGTCGCCGTGGGTCGCGGCGCGTTCGGCCTCGAGGCTGCGATCTTGTGCGCCGCCCAGGGCTTCGTCAAGGGCTTCGCGCTCTGCCTCATTCAGCCACGAGGCTTTCGCGGGCCCGTCAGGAAGGGCGAACCAGATGATCGCACTCATGAAGATAGCGGGAAGGGCCTCGATGAGGAAAAGCCACTGCCAGCCGGCTAGGCCGAGCTTGCCGTTCTGCTGTAGCAGCACGCCAGCCAGGCTGCCCATGACAACGTTGCTGAGCGGGAAAGCGACATAGAACAGGCTGATCGACCGGGCTCGCTGCTCTGGCGGGAACCACAGGGAAAGATAGAAGATCGCCCCCGGGAAAAAGCCGGCCTCCGCACAACCGAGCAGCAAACGAAGACCATAAAAACTGGCCGGGGTACGGATGCAAACCATTGCCGCAGCAAGAAGTCCCCAGGTGAGCATGATGCGAGCGATCCAGCGCCGGGCACCGAAACGAAGTAGGAGACGGTTGGAGGGGATCTCGCACAGCGCATAGCTCAGGAAAAAGAGTCCTGCGCCGAGACCGTAGATCTTCGGCGTAAAGTTTAGCTGCCGGTTCATGGATTCAGCCGCGAAGCTGATGTTGACGCGGTCCATGTAGGCGATGAGGTAGCAAACAGCCAGCAGCGGAATCAGCCGCCATCGCGCCTTCTTGAGCGCCTGTTCGAGGACAGAGCCCGACCCCACCGCCGTTACCGACTCCGCCACACGGCACCTCGCTCGCTGTTTCCGCTATCGTACAACGGGCCAAACGGAGCGTCGCGGTGCTACGCTGAAGGCCATGCTTCGCCGCATCGTTCTGATCGCAGCTATCCTTTCGCCCATCGCGCCCGCGCAAAAACCGGAAGCGCCGCCCGATACCCCTGCCCAACACAATCTGCCCACCGACGCTCCGCTAAACCCTGCGCTGCCAACGGTCTTCATCGTGGGAGACTCCACTGCCCGCAATGGGGCGAACCTTGGGTGGGGCGACCATCTGGCGCCGCTCTTCGATACCACGCGCATCAACGTCGCCAATCGGGCGATTGCGGGGCGCAGCTCGCGGACGTATATCAACGAAGGGCATTGGGCGAAGACTCTGGCCGAGATGAAGGCCGGTGACTACTTATTGCTGCAGATGGGGCATAACGACGGCGGCGATCTCGGCGGGGCCAAACCAAGAGGAACGCTCAAGGGGATCGGCGATGAGTCTCAGGACGTTCCCCAGATCACCGGGCCACTAGCCGGCCAGACAGAGACTGTCCATACCTACGGCTGGTACGTCCGCAAGATGGTGGATGAGGCGAAGGCCAAGGGAGTTCACCCTATGCTTCTGACGGTCACCATTCGCAACATCTGGAAGGATGGAAAAATTGAGCGCGATATGGGCTATACGGCTTATATCCAGCAGATCGCCGCGCAGGAGCATATCCCGGTGATCGATATGGCCGCGATCGAGGCTGACCGGCTGCAAGCGCTTGGCCAGGCGCAGACTGCGCTTCTCTTCCCCATCGACCACACCCACACCAGCCCTGAAGGAGCGGACATGAATGCGCACGCCGTGGTGGAGGCGCTGCGGGACGCCAAATCGCCCCTGACGGCATATCTAAAACCTTAATCACCCCACAATCATCTAAAATCGAAACGATGCGTCTTCGCGCCCGTCATTTCGCCAGCTTCCTTTTGCTGCTCGCCTCGCTGGGCGCCGCAGAAGGTGCAACGCTGCGCGACGGTACGCCGGCGTTTGGGGCGCACTATGTTGCTGTGCTGCTGGCACAGCAGGAGGCCGCTGCAGCAGCCCAGACCGGGCACGCCGCCAGCAGGCCCCCAGCGGCGACAATTGCGCTGGCAGTCTCCGAGCAGGCCCACATTAACACCCCTTGGAGCATGCGCCCTGCCGCGGCGAACAGTATCGGCGTCCATGCCGTGACCGGCTCCAGCCTATAAGAACGCGCGCTCCTCGCCCGTTTTCCTTCGCAGTGCCCTTGACACCCCACATCCGCGCTCGTGAACATCCCGACGCGCCACGCTAAAGGAAACTCTCCATGCTGAATAATGTCCTCGCCAAAGTCTTCGGAACGTCCAACGAACGCGCCGTCAAGAAGCTTCTTCCCACACTGTCCGTGATCGCCGGATTTGAAGAAGGTCTGAAGGGGCTCACCGATGAGCAGCTTACTGCCAAGACCGTTGAGTTTCGCGCCCGTATCGCCAAGGCGCTCGAAGGCCTGACCGACGAAGAGCAGATCATCGCTACCGAAAAGGCCGTACTCGACGACCTGCTGCCGGAGGCCTTCGCGGTGGTTCGCGAAGCGGGCCGGCGCGTTGTTGGCATGCGCCACTTTGATGTGCAGATGATCGGCGGCATGGTGCTGCACTCCGGCAAGATTGCCGAGATGAAAACGGGCGAAGGCAAGACGCTCGTTGCTACGCTTCCCTGCTATCTGAACGCGCTCGCCGGGCATGGTGTTCATGTCGTCACGGTAAACGACTATCTCGCTAAGCGCGATGCCGAGTGGATGGGTAAGATCTACGGATTCCTTGGACTGAGCGTTGGCGTGATCGTGCATGATCTCTCCGACCAGCAGCGACGCGATGCTTACGCGTCGGACATCACCTACGGCACGAATAACGAGTTCGGCTTCGACTACCTGCGCGACAACATGAAGTTCGAACTCGCCGACCAGGTGCAGCGCGGGCAGTATTACTGCATCGTCGATGAAGTCGACTCCATTCTCATCGATGAAGCGCGTACACCGCTCATCATCTCCGGCCCGACTGACAAGACCACCGACAAGTACGCGATTGCTAACAAGATCATCCCGCAGATCGAAGAAGGTGAGCTCGTCGAGACGCTTGAGACCAAAACATGGTCCGGCGATTATGTCGTCGACGAAAAGGCACGCGCCGTTACAGTGACCGATGAAGGCTGGGAGAAGATCGAAAAATTACTCGGCATCGGCAACATTGCCGACCCAGAAAACTGGGACATGAAGCACCACATTGAAGTCGCCATCAAAGCGCACTCGCTGTACAAGCGCGATGTGGAATATGTCGTCAAGGATGGCGAAGTCATCATCGTCGACGAATTCACGGGACGCCTTATGCCCGGGCGCCGCTGGTCCGATGGCTTGCACCAGGCCGTTGAAGCCAAGGAAGGCGTGCAGATTCGCAAAGAAGACCAGACGCTGGCGACTATCACGTTCCAGAACTATTTTCGTCTGTACAAAAAGCTTTCCGGCATGACCGGCACGGCGGAGACCGAAGCCGCCGAGTTCGACAATATTTACAAGCTCGACATCGTCGTCATCCCCACCAACCGCCAGATGCTCCGCATTGAGAATTCCGATGTAGTCTATCGCACGGTGAAGGAAAAATACCTCGCTGTTGCCGATGAGATCGCGCGGCTGCATGCTGAGAAGCAGCCGGTGTTGGTCGGCACGACAAGCATTGAGAAGTCCGAACTGCTCTCCGACATCCTCAAGAAGAAGGGCGTTCGTCACGTTGTGCTGAACGCCAAGTTTCACGAGCGAGAGGCGGAGATCGTCGCACAGGCTGGGCGCCTCGGTATGGTTACTATCGCCACCAACATGGCGGGTCGTGGAACGGACATCCTGCTCGGTGGCAACTCCGAGTTCATGGCCAAGCAGGACCTGGTGAAACGCAGTCTCGCGCGCGCCGTTTCCGCAACCGAAGGCACCATCTCTCCGGTCGCCCCCGCTGGTTTCGTACGCTTCCTCTATCAGTCACAGGAGTTTGAAGTCTCGCAGGAGCAGTGGGACACTGCGATTGCCGCGCACGAAGCTGCAACGAAGTCAGAGCACGATGCGGTCATTGAAGCGGGCGGTCTGCACATCCTTGGCACCGAACGGCATGAGTCGCGGCGCGTCGACAATCAGCTCCGCGGGCGTGCGGGACGTCAGGGTGATCCCGGCTCTTCGCGCTTCTTCCTTTCGCTGGAGGACGACCTCATGCGCATCTTCGCGCGGGAGTGGATTTCCACGCTGCTGCAATCGCTCGGGATGGAGGAAGGCGTGCCGATTGAATCGCGCATGATCTCCAAGCGCATCGAAGGCGCGCAGAAGGCCGTTGAAAGCCAGAACTTTGAGTCGCGCAAGCATGTGCTCGAGTATGACGACGTCATGAACAAGCAGCGCGAAGCTGTCTATGGACTGCGCCGCCAGCTGATGGAAGGAGTTGAACAGAAGCAGCTCATCACCGATGACTACGTGTCCACGATCCTTTCCGGCATTCTCGATAGCAACGCGCCGGAGAAAGCACACCCCGATCAATGGAACTACGAGCTGCTCTTCTCGCAGATCTATGACCTGTTTGGTGCAAAGCTGGAAACCGAGATCAACGCCGCGGAACTCAACCGTCACGAGCTCGGTGAAGCGATCTTCACAAAGCTTGGCGAACGCTATGACCTGAAGGAGAAGATCCTTGGGGAGTCGGCGATGCGTTATCACGAGCGCGTCGTTATGCTCTCGGTGCTTGACGGCCTCTGGAAAGAGCATCTCCTCAACATGGACCACCTGAAGGAAGGCATCGGCCTTCGCGGCTACGCGCAGCAGGACCCGCTGGTCGCCTACAAGAAGGAGTCCTTCGAGATGTTCGAGTCGATGATGCTGCGCTTCCAGGAAGATACGGCCCGCCATCTTTTCCGGATGCAGATTCTCGCTCCCGATGGCACTCCGATTGAAACGCCGGATCAGCTCGCTGCGCTGCAGGCGGCTCATGCTTTGGCGCAGACACCTCCGCCGCCATCGATGCCGCGCCCTGCGGAAACTTCGTGGCAGCCGCCGCAATCGGGTGCCACTCATGCCGGAGCGCCTCCTGCGATTCCTACACGCGCTCCGTCTACAACCATCGATGCGCTCGAGCGCGAGTTTGAGCGCAAGAAGCAGCGCGAACTAACCGCCGCAAAACAGGCCGGTGGATCAGCGACCGCGCCCACCCCGCAACGCTCCGGCCCCACGCCCGGTCGCAACGAGGAATGCTTCTGCGGTTCGGGCAAGAAATACAAGAAGTGCCACGGAGCCAATGCATAGGGCTTTATATCAGAACGTTTCCGCCGCCAATCGCTATATCCTTGGATCATGGAACTCGAAATCACAGTAGCTCAAACGAAAGACCTTCTCGCTTCCGCCCAACCACCCGTCTTGCTCGACGTCCGCGAACAGTGGGAGTATGACACCGCACACATCGAAGGCGCTACGCTCATCCCGATGAATGAAGTCCCCGCCCGGGCCTTCAAAGAGCTCGACGAAGACTCTCCTATACTCGTTCTCTGCCATCACGGCGCGCGTTCGCTTTCAGTTGCGGTGTGGCTACGGAACCAGGGGTTCGAGCAGGCCCAGTCCGTGGCCGGCGGCATTGACGCGTGGTCCCGCACTATCGACCCTGCCGTTCCCCGGTATTAGAATCGTTTCAATCCTGGATTTTCGCGCCATGAAGCCTCTTCGCCTTCTTCCGCTGCTCATTCTCCTCTGCCCAGGCGCCCACGCCTCGCGTCCAGAAGCGCTGCGTTCCCCGTGGGATAGCAAACCTATTGCTCCCTCCAACATTCCGTATAAGTGTCCACCCGCTGTACCTATCTCACCGGATATCTCCATCACCGCGCAGCTTGACGACGAAGGCAGCACAACGCCCGACGCCGTCAAAGACGCCGTCTATGCCGAATCCACGCATGCCCTCAACCAGTTCACCAACCACTTTGTTCATGCCGCCGATAACTATCGAGACACCGGCAGTCCCGAAGCCGCAAAATGCGCCATTGAGCTGCTCGCCGCCGCCGCTGAAGGAAATGCGATGGCCGGTAACATGGCTAGCCGCCTCGCATGGCAGCACCAGAACAGCACGATCCGCGCCGCCGCCATTGCGTACCTCAAAGTCCGCGGAAGCGGAGTCATACGTCCCGACCAATCCTCGATCATTCTCGACTGGATGACCGGTATTGTGCAGCAGGAGCGCTTTTACTATGAGCACTCCAACTGCGGCAAAAAGAGCTGCGATCTCCTCGGCCATCGCGGTCTCGAAGTTGCCCTGGCGACCGCGGCCATTGGCATCGCCCGCAATGATCGCGGCATGCTCAAGTGGGGCATTGACCAATACCGCACGGCGGTCGAAGCTATAGGCCCAAGCGGCATGCTCCACTACGACAACAAGGGCCGATATGCCCTCCGCTCGAACGATGAGTCCGCCGCATCCCTGGTCCTGATTGCCGAACTAGCCGAGGCCAACGGCGAGCACCTTTACGACTACAACCACGGACGCATCCAGGTTCTCGTCCACACCGTAAGCCGGGGCCTCGTCGATCCTTCCCCATACCGCGCCGCCACCCACGCCGATCAACTCATCGCCTCCCCTTTGACGTCGGCTGAAGTAAGCTGGCTGGCGCCCTATAACAGCCGCTTCCCTGACCCCGTCATCACATCGCTTCTTCAGCAAGCCGGGCCTGCCGGCGCCGATGTTTGGGGCGGCGATCCACCTGAGCCTACGCCATAGCAGCCAATAGAGCGGAGCGTCTCAGCCTTACACTCGCATCCAACTGTCTCACCAAGAGGAGTTGCCATGAACGTCCTGATCTTCGGAGCAAACGGAAAGACCGGCAAGCTGGTCGTTGAAAAGGCTCTCGCTGCAGGCTATACAGTTACTGCATTTCTGCGCACAGCCGGAGAGGTGCCAAACGTCCGCGTTGTTACAGGCGACGCGTCCGATCTAACCTCCGTCAGCGCCGCGATGGCCGGGCAGCAAGCCGTCATCGACACGATCGGCGGCAAGACCCCCTGGAAGTCGACCACGTTGGAGCAAACGGCTGCGAGCAACATCATCTCGGCTATGCAGGCCGCGTCTGCCCGCCGCCTTATCGTTGTATCCATGATGGGTCTTGGCTCCAGTCGCCCGCAGGCACCCTTCTGGTACAAGTCGCTCCTCATGACCACGTTCCTGCACGGCTCCACTGCGGACAAAATTGCCATGGAAGCTGTTGTTACAGCAAGCGATCTCGATTACACAATTGTCCGTCCACCAATTCTCACCGAGGATGCGGCTACAGGTTCCGTGCTCACACCTACGCCCCCTGTCAAGGCCCACAAAATCACCCGCGCCGATCTCGCCCAGTTCCTCGTCGACCAGATCACCGGCACGCAATACCTCAAGCAGACCGTGGTCATCGCCAACAACTAACGCGACCGGCAACTGGGCAAACAAAAAGACTCCCACCATTCGGCGGGAGCCTTTTTGATGACCAGGTCGCTACCTAATTGGCTCGTAACCTGGGCGAATCTAGCGCCAGATATTGATGCACGAACGCGATGGCCATACTTCCTTCGCCTACGCCGCTGGAAACGCGCTTGATCGAGTCATGACGAACGTCGCCGGCGCAGAAGAAGCCCGGCATGTTGGTTTCCAGCAGGAACGGCGTACGCTTTCCATTCCACGAGGGCAGATCGGAAACGTCGCGACCTGTGCAGACATAGCCGCGCTCATCGCGTTGCAGATCGTTGGGGAGCCAGTCCGTGCTGGCATCGGCGCCGATCAACACAAACAGAGCATCAGCCTTCCGCGTCCGCAGCGCTTCGCCTCTGGTCGTCGTGCAGATTGAGTCCAGATGATCTTCGCCATTCACAGAAACCACCTGCGTAAACGGCTCAATCGTGATGTTCTTTTTCCCTGCGATCTGTCCGATCAGGTACTGCGACATACTCAACTCCAACCCGGCGCCGCGCACAACGATCGTCACCGACTTCGCGTAGCTGGAGAAGAACATCGCTGCCTGCCCAGCCGAGTTGCCGCCGCCAACGATGAACACGTCCTTACCGATCACGGTCGGTGATTCTGTCCTGGCGGCGCCATAGAGCACACCACGGCCGATCAACCGGTCTACACCGTTTGCCTCAAGCCTGCGCCAGTCAACGCCTGTTGCCAGGATGACCGTTTTCGACGTCACACGGTCGCCGCCGTCGAGTTCCACGCAGTATCCTGGGCCGCCATCTGGCATGCTCATCGATTCAACGTTCCCAACTTCGCGCGTCAGCACCATCTCTGCGCCAAACTGTCCCGCCTGCCGCACAGCACGCTCCGTGAGCTCATCGCCGGAGATGCCGTTCGGGAATCCAAGGTAGTTCTCAATCCGCGACGATGTACCTGCCTGTCCACCAGCGGCGTTACGCTCCACCAGCAGTACGCAAAGTCCTTCGCTCGCACCATAAACCGCCGCAGCAAGTCCAGCGGGACCACCACCGATTACCACGACATCGTAGTGTTGTTTCGTCGGCATCGTCCGCAAGCCTAATGCTTCCGCTACTTTGCGAACGGTAGGCGGCTGCGGAACCCAGAAGGCACGATCCACCACCACTGCGGGACCCTGAAGGTTCGCCGGCATGCAGGTAGGAATTCGGTCGAACTCGTTATCACGATCCAGCCACTCGTATGGAATGCGATTCATGGAGAGGAACGTCCGAATGTCACGACAATCAAGGTCATACTGCGAGCCGACGATCAACACACGCGACGCAGGCGTTTCCGCTGCAAACTGCTGCACGCGGCCCAAGCGCTCGTTCATCTTCTGCATGATCATCGCGCTGCACTTTTCGGAGTCGCGGATCAGCGCCTGAAACTGTTGACGGTCAAAGCGCGCAATCCGGCACTCCGTGATCGCCTTCAGCGAAACCAACGAAGGTGTGCCAAGCAGGATCGGGACTTCCCCAAAGAAGTCTCCGCCCTTGTACTCAAACTGAGTGAACTCCTGGACCCGCCCCATGACGTCCTTTGACAGGCCCAGGCGGCCTTCAAGAATCACGTAAAACGACGAAGTCTCACCCTCCCGGATCAACCAGTCCCCTGGAGACAGGCGCACATCGGCCGCCTTCTGCGCCAGCCGCTGGCGCTCGGGTTCGGCAAGACATTCAAAAATCTGAACTTGGCGCAGTTCTTCAGCAGTGATCATGGTTCTATTCTCCCACTTCGGTCAACAGCCGGTGTGGCATGTTACGTTGATAACCGATAAGATGTTCCCGGCGGCAGATGGCTTCATGGCGAGGAAAACTATCTACCCAACCGCATGACCCGAGATCGCCGACGTCACCATCTGGGCATGATCGGTCACCAGAATGTCCACCGGATGGGTCTTCAGAAAGGTCAAGTACGACTTCCCTTCGTCCTCTTCAGCCCTACCGTCCAGGTCACCCATCGCATCTGTAATCAAAGTTTTACCGGTCTGGCGGGCATAGCGAAACAGCTCTTCCGCCCCGTTCTGCGGCACATAAAGCGCCAGAGGATGCCCTGCGGCCTTTGCCATAATGCGGTCTACGTCCGCATCCGATTTCACCAAAGCCGAAACGACGACAGTGGGATCGGCCTTCAAGGCCGCCTCCGTCGTCGCGTCATCAAATGTTAACAACACAGCATGGGCAAGCACGCCTCTGGCGCGCAATTGGATAACCGTTTCAGCCGGGGAAACACTTTTGATATCGACCATGAGCGCAAGGTCATTTCCCTGCGCAAATGTAAGCAATTGATCGAACGTTGAAACCGGTTCGACCGGCTTTCTCGTAATGGGATCAAGCTGCATCACCTTGCTCAGTTCCACGTCGGTATGGCTGCCGGGCGCGCCCTTCCCATCAGTCGTCCGATCCAGCGTGCGGTCGTGAACGAGGAACGTATGCCCATCCTTGCTATCTACAAGATCGAACTCCACCATCGGGATGCCGGTCGCGAACGTGTGGCGAATCACGCTGACGCTGTTCTCCATGTCTCCCGCATTCAGCCGCCCGCGATGCGAGCACACCAGTGGGAGCTTACGAGGCGCACTCGACAAAGGGAAAACAGGTTGCAACAACATCATCATGCTGGTTGTAAGCAACATTCTTACGACACTGGAAGCAATCACTCATCCCTCGATTCCTATGGCAAAGCAAACGATAAGCAGAGATACACGAACAGCATCGCCACCTTGACTCACCATAACTCCACGACCTTCGGATGGCAACGCGCGCCTATGCACGGCCTTCGACATCGCGGCCATCACTCCGCTCCCGGGGATGGAGCAGTTATCTCTTTCTGCTCGGCAAGATCGAGCATCGGACTCGAAGTGGTACCTCTATTTGGCGCGCGCGTAGCTCTGTGTGAAGTCTGTCCGCCCATTCGTGACATCGAAACTTCCATCCCGATTGCCCACCAACTCGATGAAATGTCCTTCATCGACCCCCTTTGGATTGGCAATGTATTTGTCGGCCGTATTGTGCTCCGAGCCTCCTTCATCTGAGTAATGCAACTGCCAAAGCGCTTCCAAACCTGGGGCCTTTGTGATCGTAATCAGCGTAGGGGTCGATCCACCTTTCGTCTCGCCATTGTCCATGATCGCAACCCGGGTACGGATCGCATCCACGAGCGCCGGACTCGAACTCTGATACCAGCCATGGTGCGAAACGATGTAAACATCGACGTGTCCCAACTTGTTCACGGGACACATCAGCTGCATTTCCTTATCCCAAGTTAGGTCGCCAAGATCGAGCAGTTTCAGCTTTCCAAACTTGATCTCCACGCCGGCCGAGCGCGAGTTTTCCGTCTGGTCTGCCGGCCGCACCTCCGAGTTTGCGCAGTACGAGTTCGTTTCGCCGCCACCAGGCATGGGCTTCGCAATCAAATCGCCATCTGCACTGATCACCGTTGCTTCAAGCCCATGGATCGGCAGTACATCTCCAGGCCGTGCCAGAATATGCCTCACTCCACTTGTAGCAAGCACCTTTTGATAGGCATCGTAGTCGCGCTTGGTGGGCTCACTACCTGGCTCGCGCAACGGACCGTGATCAATGAAGGTACCGACGGGAATCCGCGCGACCAGTTGAGGCACTCCCCCTGTGTGATCGTCATGATAGTGCGTTAACAACACGTAATCGATCTTGGTTAGACCCGCATCTTTGACGACAGCCACGATGCGATCAGCATCGCGGCCGTCGTGGCCAGGCCATCCCGTGTCAATCAGCAATGATTCACCCGCCGGAGTAACAAATAGGGTCGACTGCCCGCCTTCAACATCCACGAAGTAGACCTTCAGCTTGCCAGTGCTTACCTTATCTCGGGGGCTCTGTCCCGTTGATCGCGAAGGGATCGCAAAAGCAGTGGTCAACAATCCAGCGACGATCATCCGATGAAGAGACTTCATAACGTTTCCTTTGTCCTTTGGGGCCTTCTATCAAGAGTTGTGCGACCCTCATTCATACTGAGCCACCGTGTACATGGCCTTCCAACAATACGATAGTTCGATTCGATGAAGAAAGACATCCTTTCACTGATCCATGCTGCATCACTACACCAGGGATTGGGCGCCAATCAATGTACAGACCGCAACAAATCGCCGCGAGGTTACGTCTACACTGGAGCAGCCACCAATTGGAATCACGAAGGAACTGGATGCCAAATCTTCCGTCCCGCATAGTCTTAGCAGCCGCTTTCGTTGCCGCTTTTGGTTTTCCTCATACGACCGCAGCCCAGGCAGGCACGGATGCGCCCACGACCTTTAGCGTGACTGCCCGCATCGTGGTGCTGGATGTCGTCGTTACAGACAAGAAAGGCAAGCTGGTCCACCGTGAGGATCTGACGCCAGCCGACTTCAGCATCTTCGAAGATGGCACACTGCAGACGATTCGCAGCTTTGAGGCTCCTTCCAAACACAAGATGCCGCCGACCGACAAGCCGGTCGTCAACTCTGCTGCCGATCTAAAGTTGATCGGGGATGCCCCCGTCACGCTTCTCGTCCTCGACGAGTTGAACTCAAAGTTCGAGGACATGAGCTTCTCCCGTCAAATGATGGTGAAGTACCTGAAGTCGCAGCCACCGGTATTGAAAGAGCCTACTGTGCTGATGATCGCCAGCAATACCACGTTCCAGCAAGTACACGACTACACGCAGGACCGCGATGCCTTGATCGAAATCGTGAAGAAGCACATGCCGGAGTTCCCTTGGCGCATGGAAGGAAGCCATAACTCCGGCCCCGGAGCGGTAGAGCGTATGGCCCAAAACCTCGCTGCCCTGCAGCAGATCGCGCAAGCCACCACAGGAACCCCGGGCCGGAAGAACCTGATATGGGTGGGCAACGGGTTTCCGTCCGCGAACCTGATCGGCCTGCCGAACGATGAATCCGCGGCAATCGAAGCGGCAATCCGCCGCTGTACAGATCGCTTGCTGGCAGCGCGAATCACGATGTACACCATCAATCCGACAGCGGACTCAACAGCAACCGTCGAAGCAGATACACCGGATGATCTGAATCAGACGGGTGGCGACGCCGGACCGGATCCTTTTGGACAAGGCACTGTGTCTTTCTCGAACTTCGCCCCAGCAACCGGCGGCATCGCCTACCAGGGCCGCAATGATTTGAACAACATTATTGGCGAAGGCATCGACAATGGGCAAGAGTATTACACCATGTCGTACTCCCCCACCAATAAATCCGATGATTCCGTAAAGTTCCGTAACATCCGCATCGTGATGAAGGACCCCACCCTCCACGCCACGACACGAGTTGGCTACTATCCGGCCAGCGTGGCAGATATGAATCCTGTGCTCGACAAGCAGATGTCCAGCAAGCAGGTGAAGGCTAATTTACAGCTTGATCTTTCGGCCGCGCTCACAACCACGATCGCCTACAACGGACTTGACGTGAAGGCAACGAAGACCGGCGCGGACTTGTACTCGCTCCATGTCCAGGAAAGCGGTGTTGCCTGGAGCGAACCCAACGCCAATGGGGAACAACACGCGGAAGCCACTGTCGCGGCCGCCTGGTATGACGCCAAGGGAAAGATCATCGGTCATGTCGCCAGGGAGCAGACCTTTAGCCGTGGCAAAGCCAATGATGGTGCGACGTTCTCGCTGCCAGTGTCGCTGCCATCGAATGCTGTGAGGCTGCGATTCGTCGTTCGTGATGCCTTGAATGGGCACATGGGAACATTTGACATCAAGAATCCCTAACGCTTGGCGAAGTGAAAGATCGTGCCAATGCTGAAGGTCTTGGGGTTAAACTGGCCGCCAAGCGCGTAGTACTGTGAATAGCTGTAATCCGCCACCGCATCAAAATGCGACGTAATGTGCCGGCTCACACCTGCATTCACTTGAAATGTCGAATCGGTGGTTGCGCCTCCGTTCGTGGGATCGTTATAGCGCGCGAACCCGATCATAAATTCGGCGTAAGGGACGAGGCCATATTTGGTGTGGATGGAGACTCGCGGCCCCACGGTTATCCCGTTTAGGCTTTCGCCGCTCTTGCGCACAAACCTGCCCTGTAGATCCCCACTCAGCAGTACATGATGAAACGTCGGCCCATCGATAAGCACGCCCGTCGTCGCGCCGTAGAGAAGGTCGGTAGTGTAAGCATTGTGCAGGTCACTCACACTGAACTCTCCATACACCGCGGCTTGCGCATACGACGTTTTTGGCGCTGTCACGCCCAGTAAGAGCGCAGCAGCGATCCATCCAAAGTTCCCGAACTTCAGAAAACGATTCTCACCCACAGATGATCCTTTCATTGCCCCTGCTTACTCTTGGCCGGTAATACCGGGTGCTGCCACGATGAAATTGACCACAGTGGTCTGGGTTACACCATCTCCCTTTACCGTGATCGTGATCGGATAGGTGCCGGCCGGCGTCAACACCGGCTGGTAAGCTCCAGGTCCGGCACAGCCCGTCATCACTAGAGACGATCCAAGCATCACGAGGAGCAAGCCAAGCAGCGCAATGCCGCGCCGCGCCTGTTTGCGGCGGAACCCAATCAGAGCTGCGAATCCAATCAACGTCATCGGCCAACCAAACATGGCGGCATAGATGCGGCTAGTCTTCCCGTTCCCTATCGAGGGAGCATGAACCTCCGAGGTAATAAACCCGGGCTGTAGGTCGGTCCAGAAAGTGACATCGGTATAAACCGGGTTTGCAGCAGCCGTTGATGGAACAAAGGTGATGGATGTTGGCGAGAAGGTGCATGTAGAGGCAGCAGGAAGGCCGGAGCAGGCGAACGTCAATGCACCCGATACGGTGTTCGAAGCTTGTATGAAGATCGTCGCGTCTGCCGTAGAGCCCTGAGCAGTGGCCACAGTGGGGTTCGATCCGGCAGGCGTGGGCAGGTACTGTGTACCGGAGCTGCAGCTTGCGCTCTTGCCTGCAGTGCTTGTGCCTGGCAGATACAGATCAACAGCGGGACATGGGATTGCCGTGAGTGTGAAGCCAACGACCTGCGGTGTCACCGTGAAGCTCGTAGCCGGACAATTAGATACCGCAAAGTTGGCAGCACCGTTGTAGGTGCAGGTCATCGCGTAAGTCCCGGGAGGCAAGGTCGTATCGCTGACAACATAGCCATTGCTGTCCAGCGCCTGCGACAAAGTAAGACTGGCCGTAGCGGTTGTTGCACCGCCAAGAGAGGCTGTCCCAACCGCCGTTCCGTTAGCGTAAAACGTAACCGTGCCCGTAGGAATTCCAGAGGTATTCGAAAGAACGGTCGCCGTGAACGTCACCGGCGTGGCCTGAGGTTGATTGTTCTGCGAACTCGCAAGCAGCGAAGTCGTCGACGCCTGTGCCACCGTAATAGCCACATTCGCGCAATTGCTGGCAGCGTAAAAGTCGTCGCCGCTGTATTGGCAGGAAATGGTATGCGAACCAACCGCAAGGCCACTGATCGTTTGTGATCCCGTCGCCGTGCTGCTCAAGGTAATTGGCGAACCAGCAGTGCCGTCCACGACGATGCGGACTGTACCCGTCGGATAGCAGGTTGGAGCTGCTGTGTTACACGCTGCTGCAACCGTCGCGCTGAGAGTGACCGAGCCGCCATACTGCGAGTTGCCGGTCGCTGGCACAGTTTGCGCTACTGTGCTCGTCGTCGGCGTGAGCACCGCACCTACACCAACGAGCGTGATGCTTGGCGATCCGCCAGTAACTGCTGAAGTCAAAGCAGTTTCGGTATACGTCTCGGTGTAGTTCCCTATCGCGGTCGGCGTAAATTGACCTTGCAGGGTGCAGCTGGCTCCTGGGGTCAGTGACTCGCCGTTGGCGCACCCGCCACTCGACGGCGAGGTCAGCGTAAACTCAGCCGCACCCGTTCCACCTGAAGCCGTATAAAACGCTGTGCCCGGGTTCAACGACAGGCTGGTTGCGGAAGTGCCGATGTTTGATTCGGTAAAGACCTGCGGAGAGCTGTTGCTTCCAATATTGACGCGACCGAAGTTGAACGTCACCTGCGACCGAACGTCGGTCAGGACACGGTTGTTTCCGGTATCGGTGATGTACAGCGTGCCATTGGGAGTGACGGCAACACCCATAGGGCTATTTAGCTGGGCACTGATTGCAGGCCCAGGAACCGTGCCGGTTCCGGACGCTCCGTTGATGCCCGCGACAGTAGAGATAACGCCTGACGTTGAATTTACAAAACGAATCGCGGCATTCTGCGCATCCGCCACATAAATGTTTTCGGCAGCGTCCACGGCGACCGACGTCGGAGAGTTAAGCTGCGATGCGATCGCAACATTGTTCGCACCGATGGAAGACCCAGCGTGCCCAGTGCCGGCCACCAGTGCGACCTCATTGAGCAGGATGGTGCCCGCAGTGGTTGAAGTGCCGGTCCCTGAATAGCCAAACTGATTGCCCAGCGAAATCTTTCGAACCTCGTTATCTCCCGTATCGGCAACGATCAAGAATGGCCCCTTGGGGTCGAACGCGAGTCCCGTGGGCGCATTGAAGGTGGTCGCCAGCGCAGAGCAACCATCTCCGAAGGTGCTTGGAGTGACCGAGGCAGTGCCGTACGTGTATGCCGCGCAGACCGCGCCTCCACCAGCCAGCGTAGAGACCCAGCCAAGGTCGTTGATCTGCCGGATCACGTTATTTCCGGTATCAGAAACATAGATCTGGCCAAGATTGTCCGCCACGATACCTGAGGGATTTGAGAACGTAGCCTGGGTTCCCAGGCAGCTATCACCGCGAGTGTTGACAGCCTGCGAGCAAACCGCTGTCGCACCGCCAGCGTATGTCGTAATGATGCCAGCTGCATTCACCTTGCGAATCACATTGTTGCCCGAGTCGGCAATGTAGACGCTGCCATCTGTGGAGATCGTCACGGCCTTCGGTCCGTTCAATAACGCCGCCGTAGCCAGGCCGTTATCCCCGCCATAGCCGGAAGCGCCTGTACCGGCAAAAATCGTCGTCGTACCAGTACTTACGTTGTAGAAAAGCACACGGTTGTTGCCGGTGTCTGCGATATACGCATTACCCACGCCGTCAAGCGCAACACCCTGCGGATTCTTAGTCCCGGTCGTTGTGGCAAGAACAGCAGCGCTGCCCGGGTCGATAGCAATCGTCGGAGCGATTCCCGTTCCCGTCAGCAGGTAGGTGTTGACACCGCCCAGGGTGGACTTGATCGTCAGCGTCGCCGTGTCGTTTCCGGGAACCGATGGTTTAAAGGTGACTGGAACATAGCAGTCGGAAGTTGTATCGGTATTCGCAGCCGGACAATTTGGTGTCCCGATGGAGAAATCAGTGTTCGACGAAACAAACGGAGTGGAAGCAGCCGCAGTATCGGTGGGGGCAAAGTGGATAAAGATCGTCTGCTGGATAGAGGTTGATCCCAGGTTAGTGGCCGGGAAATTCAACCCTGAAAGCAGCTTGCGAATACGGGAAAGACCCGCCTGACTTGTGCCCTCGGCGTCCGAGATATACAAGTTGCCCTGGAAATCCGGCGAGGCCGCAGGATTGGAGTTGGAGGAGTAGAAAATCCCAGCGTCAGGGCCCGGGCACCCATCGCCAACAGCATCGGTCTGCACGTAAGGTGCAGTGCAGGTCCTGGTAGTGGCAGAAGCCCCGCTGGCGGGCGCGGCCAGCCCATAACTTCCCGCGAGAATGCGGGCATTCCCAGTCGCATGGTCTACAAACCAGACCGAGTTGGTCGTGCTGCCTGCATCCGGGATATACAAATTGCCAAGAGCATCAAGCGAAATCTTGCGGATGTTCATCGTGATGGTTGTCGCCGGAAAAGTAGGCGTCGTGCCATCCGTGGGATAGGTATTCGAAATCGCCGCGGTGTTCAGCGCGTTGTACCCAGCGATGAGGTAGATGTAACCCTTCTGTGGACTCGTGATACCGGGAAGCGTACCCGTCCCGTTATAGATGGCGCGAACAACGTTGTTGCCAGCATCTGCGATGAAGACGTTCCCATTCAGGTCAACCTGCACATCTTCCGGAGCGCAAACTACGGCGCTGCTGGCCGGGCCATTTGAAATATTTTTCGAATAGGGGGCTGCCGTGCAACCGGCCGAACCCGAAACCGCAGCACCGCCCTGAGCGGTAACATCACTCACCGTCCAGACTCCATTTGCAAAGGTGGACTTGCGAATCATGTCATTGCCTGTATCGGCGATATACACAACCCCAGTATTGGGATCTACACCGACGCCACGGGGAGTGCTCACCTGGCTCGTGCTCTGGGCGCTGTCATAGTATCCGCTTGTGCCATCTCCGGCTACGGCGACCATTACTCCAGTAGCAGCCGCGGGAGACGCCGAGCCTGGCGTTACCGGAACTTTGCTCACAATGCTGTTGCTATAGCTGGAAAGAAAGAAATCTCCGTTCGGAGCCACGCCGATGCCGCGATTCGTCTTCAGCCCCGCCGTGTAGTGGGTGGTCGACGAGCTGTTGGCTGCGCCATCCGTAGCAACGCATCCATCGCCGCCATACTTGTCGCCTGAGCCGCAGACACTCGATTGCGCGATACTCCCGATATAGACCGTTTCAAGGCCGGTTTCCCCGTCAATCTTGTGAATGATGTCCTTCGACGAGTTATCGGCCCAATAGATATTTCCGCGCGCGTCAACGCGAAGGTCGTGCGGGTCCGAACCGATGCTAAAGTTCGGCGCTTTACACCCATCGCCGACCGTATCGAGCGCTACGTAGTTCACTGTTGCCAGCGTCGCGCCAGCCGCAGTGTAACTTCCGCAGTTTGCCCCGATGGTGGAACTCGCCACCGGCCCGGCATAGGTGCTCATCGTGTAAGGAAGGACGTAAGGCGCCGTCTGGCCATCCGCTGTCGAGAAAAACCCTGCAATCAGCAGGAGCAATCCCAATTCAAACGCAAGCATTTTCAGTGTGACCTTGTGGCCGACGAAACGCATACTCTACCCCATGTGCATCAGTCGATGCGAATTAGGTCGCGTGCATCACGAGCTTTTCGGTACTGGTCGGCAGCTTTCAGCCGAGGCGCAGCGAGACGCTGACTCAGCATTTCAGCTTCGAAAAACTCGTAATACAGGTGACCGCCGAACTTTACTCGCGAAAGAAAGCTCCTGTCAAACGACTTCTTCCAGAGGTATTACCGACGTTGACTCGAAGCTGACTGACATACCCTCATAGCCTCATAAGTCAGGAGTCGAAAAATGCAGGGTTGACAAGGCACAATTCGACTCAGCATACTGTCCGCCGACCCAAAAAGTATCTTTACTCAAACACTGAATATCTGGAATTACAGAAGCGGGGTTCTGGAATGCGCAAGTACGGTTTCGTCCAATCATGTCTGACAGGCACTAGCTCACGTCTAACAGGGGGCTGTGTCTGTGTCTTACAGCTTCTTCTCGTCCTCACGCCGGTACTTCTGGCAATGCAGGGACGCGCCTTTGCCCAGGCACAGAACACAGGAAGCATCTTCGGTACGGTCACCGATCCTAGCGGAGCGGTAGTCCCGAACGCAACCGTCACGGCCGCGGAGCCCAGCAAGGGAGTCAATCGCGCGGTGCAGTCCTCAAAGACGGGCGAGTTTCTTTTGTCCGATCTGCCGGTCGGCACCTACATCCTGACTGTAGCGGCCACTGGCTTCGAAACAACTGTCACCAACGACATCACCATTGACGCGGATAAATCTGTAAAGATCACTCCGAAATTGACCATCGGCAGCGCCAAAGACACCGTCACGGTTGATGGAGAAGGCACGGCGCTTGATACGCGCTCCTCCACCATTGGCACTTTGATCGACACCAAGCTCGTGGAGAATCTTCCCATCGACGGAAACAACGTCGTCGCTCTCGCCGGCCTGCTTCCCGGCGTCACGGACTTGAACGCCCCCGCCACCAATACCAGCGATCGCGGTGGTCCCACATTCTCCGTCTCCGGCTCACGCAACACACAGAACTTGATGCTCTTCGATGGCCTAATGTGGAACAACCTCTTCTACAACACAGGAATTAACTACCCTCCGCCAAACTCTCTGCAGGAAATCAGCGTTCTCCTCAATAACTTCAAAGCACAATACGGGCGTAATGCCGGCTCAGTCTTCAACGTTGTCACCAAAAGCGGAAGCAACCAGATCCACGGCACGGTCTGGGACTACGTGCAGAGCCGAATCTTCAATGCTTCCGACTACATCACCAAAGAGAACCCAACCGACAATAGCAACCAACTAGGCTTTAATGTCGGCGGCCCCATCATCAAAGACAAGGCATTTTTCTTTGTTTCCTATCAGGATTTGATCCAGCATCTTCAGGTAATCGGCACTACAGAAGTCCAGGCGCCGGCTGAGCGTGGCCTTCTCGCCGTTTGTGCAGACGGCTCGATCGACACATACGGTTGCACCGGCGGAGCTGCACCGGCGTCTGTCACACCTCGTCCGTGTACAGCTGGTCCCTATCCGGCTGGAACAACCTGCGCCAGTTTCGTCACCGAAGTGATCACGAACACTTCCACAAATACCACCACAAAGGCTATCCCGGGATATAGCAGACTTCTGAATCCCGAGACCATCACTGGAGGTTCCGGTTATAACCCGCAGCCGTCCAATGCCAACGCAAACTTTCAATCGGCCTGGTATCAAGCTGGAAATACGGGAACAAATCCCTGCATCGATCTCCTCAATGGAGCAGCGAGCTATGCGGCTAGCCATCCATACCTGGATGGAACGACCCAGCCCCTCGACCTTCCCTATGCAGAAATTCCCAGTGCCTGCCTGAATCCGGTAGTCTCCAAGATTCTTGCCACATATGTCCCTTTTCCGAATCTGGGGCCAAACACGGGCATCGCGAGTTCGACCAATCCTCGCGGAATCATCCCCGGCAACATTTCCAAAGGTCCTCAGCCGCGCAACGACAAGAACCTGCTGGCCCGTATCGACTATCACTTCGCGCGCCACACCATCGACGCCCGTTACAACCTCATAAAGGCAAACGACGGGACCGCATCCGGCGTCAGCTCTACGACCGCTAATGGTATTGCGACTTTCGCAATATCATCTAATGGCGCCACCAGCAATTTCGGCAACATTGGCGACACCTGGATCATCACCCCCAATATTCTTAACGTCCTCCGCATTGGGTACAAGCGATATGAGGACATTGAACCACCGGAAGACAGCAACACACTGAACACCTTTGGAGGAAATTTCACAGAGCCAGGGCCGCCGACCATGCCCGTCCTCAATGCGTCAGGTTTCTATCAGCTCGGTTCAACCTCGCAGGCATTCGATAGCACCGTGAACGAGAACATCGAAGTTCTCGATCAGATTTCCTGGACCCGCGGCAACCACAGCTTCCAGTTTGGAGCGAACTTCCTTCGCCTGCAGTACCTCAACAACATGGATTACCCCGGGGACCTCTCGTTCAGCACGAACTACACCGCGCTCTCGCTGGCCGATGAAGCCATCGGAGGCTTGAACTCCGTGCAAGCCAATAGCCCCTTGGTACAAGGTGGTATCAGCCACAGCATCTTTAGCTACGCTCAGGATGACTGGCGCGCCACGCCAAAACTTACTTTCAACCTTGGCGTCCGCTACGAACTTCCATTCCAGTGGTTCCAGCCCAACGGCTATGCTCTCAACGTTTATTCCCGGCCATCAGTCCACGGTCTTCCCCGGCGCTATCGGCGGCCTCGCATACCCGGGAGACAAAGGAGTGCTTCGCTCCCTTGTTCCTACCGATTTCAACGGACTTGTGCCCCGTATCGGATTCGCCTATGACGCTCTTGGCAACGGCCGTCTGGTCCTTCGCGGCGGCTTCGGTATGTTCTTCGACGCCATCAACGCTAACGTCATCGGCGTTGGCGAACCCGTTCTACTATCAGGCCTTCCACGCTCTACCCCCGGGCGGCTTGTCTGCTCCTCTCGCTACCTTTGGGAATAACCCCGCCGACACCAACCCCAATGGCAACGTAGCGGTGATTCCAGCAGGCTACAACAAGGCCAACCCCCAGTTCGCCCCTCCCTACACGCTGTTCTATCCGGACCGGAACTTTCGCACTCCTTACTACGAGGCCATGAACCTCGGCTTCCAGGTACGCATCACGCGCGGCGGTGTTCTGGATACGAACTATGTTGGGAAGCTTGGCCGTAAGCTGACCATTCCTTTCGACCAGAACCCAGCCATCATGGATTGCACGGGTGGCTATTACCAGGCCAATCCGTCCCTTTACGCCGCGCCTGACTGCAAATATCTCTACCCCGGTTCCACCAATGGAACTGCTTCCTCCGCTGCCGCTTCTACCCAGGCGCGTCTTCGCTATACCCCGTTCAATTACGGCGGTGGCGGCCTAGTAGACTTCGCCAGCATCGGCACCTCCAACTACAACGGCTTGCAGGTGCAATTCACACAACGTGGTGGCAACTTTCTGACCATCCTCGCTTCCTACACCTACTCCAAATCAATCGACTTGCAGACCCAGTCTCAGACAGTATCCAACTCCATTCCGAACGTCTTCAACGTCAGCTCCGAGCGTGGACTGTCCGACTTCGACGCGCGCCAGATCTTCAATATGGGCTGGGTCGTCAACTTCCCGAAGGTCCATACCGATTCGTCTGTCGTCAACAAGATCGTCAACGACTGGGTCTATGGCGGGACGTTCTAACGCTCATACTGGCCGCCCTTATAACGTAACCATCAACGTGACGTGGCACTCGACGGCGAGCCCGACCAGCGTGCTGCCCTAATGCCTGGAATGAGCCCCAACCTCCCGAAGAACAGGCATCGTCAGGATAAGGTCAGGGAATGGTTCAACGTCAACGCCTTCACGTATCCCACTCTCGGGACACTGAGCAACGTACCAAGAAACGCCTTCGAAGGCCCTGGCTATCTGGTCACCAACATGAACCTGGCACGCTACTTCCCGCTTGGCTTCATCCGCGAGGGCATGCGGCTCCAGTTCCGCGCCGATGCCTTCAACGTATGGAACACTCCAAACCTGGGACAACCTAAGGCAGCTACTCCTGCTCCACGACCTCCATCGATACCCCAAGCAGCGGGAACTTTGGACTTGCCTGCACAAACCCAACGGTTGCCGGAACATTGAACTCCACCTTCGGCACCATTCCTAATACCTACGGAAACAACGGCAACGTCTCTACAACGGACGCAAAATGCAGTTCGCCGCAATCATCTATTTCTAAGACTGTGTGCAAGACATCACAAACAGGCCCGAAGAGAGTTGGCGCTCTCTTTCGGGCCCACAGCTGCGACCTCTCACAAACGATGCGCAAGATCGACCGGGCCCACACCGAAACCTCCGCACTTGTGGCGGCAAAACTTGTGTCAAGCCCCTAAATAACCTGCCCAACAAAATAACCCCGATAGAGCGTGCATACTTACCCCATCCAACTTCGATAAATGGATATAGAGCACTCCCGACCAGGCCTCTTAACCAAAGAGGCTTCATAGGCCAATTTGCACAATCGTAAGTAGACGATTCCCTCACGATTCGAGGGGTGTTCTAGAAAGCTCAGTCCATCAGCCGAAAGAATCGCACAGCACACGTCTGGCAACGATATGGCCGAATTCCTAGCAAGATCAGTCGCTTCGGATGGTGTCGTGAATGACGGATCTCTTCTGAACCACACTGAGGACATTGCAGAGGCAGGATAGTGGACAGCACCCTGCGAAGTACAGGGTGCTGAACAAACATCCATCGCTTGGTCGCTGCATGCATGGCTTACTTCCGTGCTGGAGCCTACTTCTTTGCCACCGGCTTGCCATGCCGGACGGGCAGGCAACGCGGGGCTCGGGCTTGAGTTGGGAATGATCTACCAGGAGCGTTCCCGGGACATCCTGGTTGAAGTTCGAGCCCGGAGGCAGCAGGTAATCATCCACCTGCATGATGCCCGACTGGCCCAAACGGTATTCAATCCGCGACGGGTCGATTCCCTGTTGATGAATCAGGTAGTCTCCCGCATTGGCAGCACGCTGCACTGCGGCAATCTCGCCCTTCTGCTCGCACGCCGCACTCTGTCCAACGATCACCAACTTCGCGCTGCTGAAGTGCTGCATTGTGAGTGCAATATCATCCAGGCACGCCTTCGCCTCGTTGTCCACACGAGTCGGATGCTTCTGATCCCGTGTAAAGTTTAGGCTGCACAGCCGCTGCGTCTTCGGTGAAGGAGGCACCGGCTCCGGTTCAACCGCAGCTACCGCCAACGCAGTCGCAGATTGTCCCGCTTCATCTGTAACCGTGCAGGTCACACGCACGATGCCTACATCGGCACCGGAAGTCTGTACGGTTGCGGTGTCGCCGTCTGCGGTCAGTGTCCCACGGGTCGTTTTGTAGCTGTACGTAATCTTGTAGGGCGAATCAACTTTAGCTACCGCGTGAATGGTCAGAGGCTGGCCAATGATCACGCGCTCCGGGTCCGCTGTGCAGGTAAGGGTTGGTGCCGGGTACTGCCGCACGATAAAGCTGCTACGGCACACGGCCGTCTCATTCGGCTTCGGTCCTTGACGAACACGGCCACGAATCTCATAGGTGCCACCCGCTAGGCCCGTCGTATCAATAGTGGCTGTGTTCGCGTTGCCAACAATCTTTCCTGCGGTGACGGCCCAGGCATATGTTGGCTTCTTATCAGGCTCCGGATTGCCAATAAGGCCCACAACCTGGACCTGGTCGCCCGGGTAGACAATACCCGGGTTCGCGTCGCAGGAGTATGACACAAAAGGCTCGGGAGTTTTGTCTCCAAGATGAACGACCAGACCGCTGCTGAGACGCACGGCATTTAGTTTGGCATTACCGCCGCTATTTGCCGTATACGCGCCGAAGTCATGATTGATATTTTCGTAGTCCGCCTCAAACAGCCGTATCCCGAGGCGGTGCCGCTTCCACGCAGGTTCATAGTCAAGACCGCCGCCAGCCACAACTAGAGGACCATAAGCAGCCTTGTTATAGAAGAACGAAGAGCCACCAATCGTGGGAACGTTTGCACCCGTCAGGTCCGCCATGCCGCCGAGCACATGCACGAAAGGCGTGAAGTGGGCGGTAGGAACGCGATAGATCACGCCGCCCGCAAAAGTCGATATGCCATCATTGCTTGTTTCAGGGATGGATACCTACGTCTGCATTCACGCCGAAGTGTTTGCTGAAGTAGTAGGCCCCACCAAACGTGAATCCCGTTTTTATGGCCTGAAACGTATTTCCATTGCTCAGTGTGCCCGAAGGTTTCCAATAAGCGAACCCGGCATATAAGTCTGCCTTAGAAGCTGCTGGTATCTTCCAGGGATTCGGTGCAAGCTTCTTTGCAGGAACAGACGCGGCTTGCTTGGCCTGAGCATGCTTCGGAGTGGGCTTCTTCGCCCACGTTGTGGGACTGCAGAGCAGTGCCAGCGCCAGCACGGACGCAGTCGTCCTCCATTGCCGGCTGTCATTGAGCTTGCTTCGACTGTCGGACACTTTGGAACGCTCCTCGCGTTGCACTGCACTCACTTGAAAGCCACGAACCAAATCGATCATGGCAGCACCTGTAGGGTAAATGCCGTTGTTTGCGTGGCGCCAGTGGAAGTTGTCGCAGATACAGATACTTGATAGGTACCTGTTGTCGCTTCAGGAACACTGCAGCAATTCACCGATCCGCAACCGGTTATAGAAACCAGCATGCCGGCAAACAGAAGCATGAGCAGCAACTTTCTAGCTGTCGCTCTCTTTCGTCCGCCGATGCCCATCAAGAGAAGGCTGGCAAATCCGAGAGGCAACCAGATCTCAGCCAAAATAATCGCATTTCGGTTGACGGGCGTCGAATTCATGGCCGCGACTACCCCCGTGGCGTTACCCAAAGTTTGGATCGTCATCTTTGACGACACCGCCGTTCCGCTGCCATCGGCGGTGAGAGTCGCCGGCGCAAACGTGCATCCTGCCCAAATCGGTAGCCCCACGCAACTCAGAGTCGCGGTACCTTGATAGCCCCCATATGAGTTCAACGTAATAGTTGTCACCGCGCTCTGGCCTGCATGGATGACCAAGTTCGAAGGAGCGATAGTAATCGAGTAACTCGCCGAAAGAACATTGACGATACTTGCGGTTGACGTGTTGCCCGTATAGTCCTGATCACCCACATAAACCGCAGTGATGGAGTGATTACCGTTCGTTGTGAACGTCACCGGTATGGTGAGGACATTCGACGTGACAATCTGTGCCGAACCAATGGGAGTCGTTCCGTCAAGAATTGAAACCGAACCCGTCGGCAGCACTGTCGTCGAGGGCGAGAACGTCACCGTCAACGTAACGACAGCATTGAGGTTTGCCGTGGCAGGAGCCGTCAGCGCTACGCCAACAGTACCCTTGTTGATCGTCAGCACACCGTTCACGAACTGGAAGCTATAGTTCGCAGACGCCAGCGTTCCTATAGCGTCAACAATTGGATAGGTTCCCGGCACGGTCGGCACAACAGGAGTCAGTGTGAGTGATGGACTTCCCGAGATCGAGCTGAAAGACACATCGCCGTTCACAAAGCCCGTGATGCTCGCCGTCAGACTTGGAATCGTTTGCGCCAGGCCAATGGTAAAGGATGCTGCCGTAACCGTTAGCAAAGCTTTGGTCACAGTCAGCTGAACAGTCGCTGTGGCCGTTGGGTTATCCACCGTATCGGTCGGAGTGAACGTCACCGTAAGCGTGTGTACGCCGGCGCCAAGTACCGTTCCCAATGCGGGAGAGTAGGAGAAGGTTCCCGGTATACTCGCCGTTGCATCGAGCTGTGTTCCGCTAAGAGCGGTTCCGTAGGTAATAGCAGCAGGCGTAGGCCAGGTAATAGTCGGGGCTACCGGGTTCACCACCAACGTGACAGTCGCCGTTGTCACCGCATAGTCCGTCGTGTCCGTCGGCGTGAAGGTCGCAGTCAATGTATGGCTTCCAACGGCAAGAACTGTTCCGGAAGCAGGCGAATACGCGAAGCTGCCTGCGACGTTTGCTGACGCATCAAGCTGCGTGCTATTCAGCGCCGTTCCGTAACTGATCGCCGCCGGCGTTGCCCAAGTGAGCACTGGGTTCGTCTGCGTCACCACCAGCGTTACCGTCGCCATCGTGACAGAGTAGTCTGTTGTATCGGTCGGCGTGAAAGTAGCTGTTATCAGATGGCTGCCTGCCGTCAACACGGTTCCGGCTGCCGGCGCGTACGAGAAGCTTCCAGCGACATTCGCCGTCGCATTCAGTTGTGTGCTGCTCAAAGGCGTGCCGTAAGCAATCGAAGCTGGCGTCATCCAGGTGAGAGTCGCCGGTGACGGGTTCACCAGTAGCGGCACGGTCGCGGTCTGCGTGCCGTAATCAGCCGGGTCGGTGGGAGTGAAGGTCGCCGACAAAGTGTGAGTGCCGGCGGTCAAGACGGTACCAGCCACTGGAGAGTATGTGAAGCTTCCGCCGGTATTCGCCGTCGCATCGAGCTGCGTACCGTTCAGCGCTGTGCCGTAGTTGATAGCAGCAGGCGTCGGCCATGTAACGGTCGGCGTTTGCTTGGTGACCACGAGCGGAACGCTAGCTGTCGCAGTCAAAAAGTCGGCCGTGTCTGTTGGCGTGAAGGTGAGCGTGAGGGCATCGTTGCCGGCAGGCAGAACTTGCCCCAATGCAGGAGAATAAGTGATCGTTCCGGGCGTGTTTGCGGTGGCATCAAGCTGTGCGCCGCTCAGCGGAGTTCCATAGCTGATCGACGCAGGCGTAGGCCATGTAATCACCGACGGCGCTTTATTGACAATCAGCGAAACGTGTTCCGTCCGGACCAAGTAATCAGCAGTATCTGTGGGCGTGAAAGTTACAGTCAGTGTGTACGTGCCGGCAGCTAAAACCGTTCCGGCGTCGGGAGAGTACGAGAAGGTGCCGGGTGTGTTGGCGCGGGCATCTAGCTGCGCTGCGCTCAGCGCCGTACCGTAGGTGATTGGGGCAGGCGGAGACCAGCCGAAACCCGGGTTCGCTTTCGAAATAACATAGGTGACCTGGGCGCTACCATTCGTGTAGTCCACTGTGTCCGAAGGGATGAAGTTCACGGTCAGAATATGACTGCCTACAGTCAGGACAGTCCCGCTAGTGGGCGTATACACAAAGGTTCCGGCCGTATTCGCCGCGGCGTTCAAGACAGTGCTGTTGAGTGCGCTCCCGTAGATCGCCGGCGCTGGGGTAGCCCAAGTGACAATCGGCGTTGCCTGATTCACTACCAGGGAAACGTGGTCTGTCGCGTTTGTGTAATCGGTCGTATCGGTTGGCGTAAAGATAGCCGTCAGCGTCTGCGTACCCACCGTCAACACAGAACCTGCGGCTGGTGAGTACGAGAAAGTTCCCGCCACGTTCGCAGTCGCGTTTAGCTGTGTCGCGCTAAGCGCCGTGCCATAAGTAATGGCAGATGGCGTCGCCCAGGTAATAACTGGCGTGCCCTGATTCACAACCAGCGTTACCGTTTGGGTGGCGGTTGTGTAATCGGTCGAATCGGTCGGGGTAAACGTCACATGCAACGTCTGCGGTCCGAAGCCGAGTACGGTTCCGGCTGCTGGAGAATAGGCGAAGGTTCCAGGAACACTTGCCGTTGCATCTAGCTGTGTTGTGCTGAGTGCGGTCCCGTACCCGATCGCAGCAGGCGTTGCCCATGTAATCGTAGGCGTTGTCTGCGGGACCGTTAGAGAAAGATTACCGGAACTCCCAGCGAAGTTTGTATCGCCGGAATATATAGCTGTAGCAGTGGTTGCAGGGGGGCTGGCAGTCAGTATCCCCGTCTGGCAGGAAGCCGTACCGGTGCCATCGATTCCTACATTCGAGCAGGCCGGATTGCCATTGACTGAGAATGTTACGGTGCCTATTGCCGTGTAGTTGTCAAAACTGTTGGGTGTAACAGTTGCCGAAATGGTCGTAGTCGACCCCGCTGTCACGGTCGATGTCGAAGCCATCGTTAGCGTGGTCGGAATCAAGTTGCCCGTTACCGAAACCAGTGGAGTGCCGGGCGATATGGCGGGCGAGAAGCTGGTGTCTCCAGGATAAGTGGCCGTGATCGTATGCATCCCGCCGCCATAGACGGTGATCGGGGTGGTCGTAACAGGATCAGTAATCGAGTATTGGGTCAGTGCGATATCAACCTGGTTCTGAGAAGTCATCGCAATCGCGAATCCTGCAACGTCATTCAGAGCAAAGTCGGCGCTGACCGCGTCACCGGCTAACCCTCCAATGGGATAGGAAATCGGAGAGGCAAAAGTACCGCTGCCCATGTTGGCAATTTCCACCAGGTTATTCGGAGAGCTGGTCGTAACGGCAATATCCTCCAAACCATCGCCGTTGAAGTCCCCAACGATAAGAGAGGTGGGTCGGCTTCCGACTCCAATCCTGCCTGGAGAACCTGCGCCGGTGAAGTTCCCGGCCCCGTCTCCAAATAGAATATTGACGGCGCTCCCTGCGTAATCGGTGAAGATCAGGTCGAGTTTGCCATCGGTATTTACGTCCTGCAGCATGATTGCAATTGGATCGGCACCGGAGGCAAGAGTCGTTGTAGCTGTCGCCGGAAACCCGGACGAAAGATTGCCGGCGTAAACACTGATTTCGCCGTTGCTGTCCGATACGACCAGGTCTGGGACGCCATCTGCGTTCACATCTCCCGTTGCGATCGATAGAGGCGAAGCGCTACCCTCAACAGCAATGGGTGTGCCTGCGGTGAAGCCTCCGTTGCCATCGCCGTACAGAATGCTCAGAGAGCTGTCGAAGTAATTGGCAACCGCCAGATCAAGATAGCCGTCGTTGTTGAAGTCTGCCGTCACAATCGATGTGGGTGTATAGCCGGTGGAAACCGGAGATCCCGCAGCCGTAAAGTTGCCGGTGCCGTCTCCAAGAAGCACGGTCACACTATTGCCCAATGCATTCGCGACAGCAATATCCTGGTGCCCATCCCGGTTGAAGTCGCCGAACGTGATCGCGTAAGGACTTCCACCGACACTCACCGTAGTAAATAGATTGAACTTACCCGTGCCGTCATTGAGCAGGATACTCACGGTCGCATCATTGGCATTGGTGACAGCGAGGTCCGGATAGCCATCTTCGTTGAAGTCAGCCGTGGTAATTGAGTCCGGCTCGTTGCCGACAGAAACTAACTGCGTTGCATCGGCGATCGTTACGGTATTGGTGGCAGAGATAAACGGTCCCGTATATAAGAGAAGGTTGCTATTGCTCGCGTCGACAAACGAGATTGATCCGGTAGGCACAAGGCTCGTGGCCGCCGATAACGTTCCGGTGAACGTATACGTGTACGGCGTACCCGCGGGTGGAGGAGCAGTAACAGCCGTGCTCATCAGGGCCAAAGAGTCTGCAAGCAAACTGCCGCGACTAACCTGCAGCGAAGCCGTATTGGAACTTGAGGGCGAAACAACCTGCGTTCCGAGAAAGAACGCTTGAACGGAATAATTGCCTGGCTGCAGATGCACCTTGATGCTAGCCGCGCCCGTTGAAGCAACCACCTGCGCCGAACCAAGCAGCGCGGTCCCCGTGCAGGGGCTAGTCGTGCCCGTCACGCAGAAATTGATCGTTCCCGAAGTTGCAGAAGGTCCCCCGGTCGGTATAACAGTCGCGGTCATCGTCACGATCTGCGACGAAGTAAGCGGAGAGGCCGGAGACGTGGTGAGCGTCAGCGTAGAGGGATACGCTCCATAAAGTGTTTCTACCGGAGACGTGCTCGATGTGAAATTGGGATCGGCATTATCGGCATCGTAGGTAGCCGTGAAGTTATGCGTACCGAGACCGATCATGGCAATGGTATAGGTGGCCACACCGTTGACCGGCGCTACCGGCCCCGGAAGCGCCGTTGCTCCATCGTAGAACGTGACCGTATCAGTAAAAGTTTCGTTCCCCACCGCCGTAGCGGGCGGAACCGTGGCCGTCGCGACAGTCGCTGTGAGGGTAACGGTTTCATTCTGCGTGGCTTCCCCAACCGGAGAAATGGACAATGCTGTCGTCGTACCGGTCGGAGTCGTCGAAACCGAAACCGCCGACGACGTACTCGCCGCATACGTGCTGTCACCAACATAGCTGGCGACGACATCGTGCGAGCCGCCTAACGGCCCCGGGACCGGAACAGCAAGTGATGACGCGCTTTCCGTATAGATGAGTTCTCCCGTAGTGACATCCACGCCACCGGAAGTGGAGTTGACCGCAACAATATCCCCAAGCCCATCACCATCAATATCGACGACGGTAACTTCACCCAGGACGGAACTACCAATCGTCAGCGGAGACGGAGGAGTAAGTTCACTGAATCCGGACGAAGTGCTGCCAAGGAAAATCGTCTCCTGGTTGCCCGTATTCACGTAGAGATCGTCAGTCGCGCTGCTGGTCTTGTCCAGGTCATAAACGTTCAACTGCGTGATGGCCGATCCAAGGGTTTCTACGGAAGTGGCCGCCGCAAAGTTGCCGGTGCCGTCGCCGGCAAGCTCGTACACAGTGGTTCCCGTGGCCGTCGCAAGATCGATGCTACCGCCCTCAAATGACCCGGCAACCATGATCCCCGACGATGTTCCTGCGCCGGTGATTGGGGTACCCGGCGTCAACGTAAACGTACCGCCCGGAGCTGAACTCAAAACGATCGTGACAGTATTGGCAGTCGGATTGGCGACCGCAAGATCGGTGTAGCCATCGCTATTGAAGTCCGCAGCTACGAGCGTGGTCGATCCGGCACTCACAGTTAGAGGCGTGACCGCAGTGAACGTACCGTCGCCTACTCCGAGAAAGACACTTACAGTCCCGTCGACGTCATTGCTAACCGCCAGATCCTGAATTCCGTCGTAATTGAAGTCGCCTTTCACTAGGTAGTACGGCCCAACACCCAGCGCATACGTGGTGGCACTCTCGGTAAATGTCCCGTTCCCCGCTCCGAGATAAACCTGCAGGCTGCCTCCGACAACAATTGCCAGATCAGTAATTCCATCGGCGTTGAAATCTCCCGCTACGACCGCCGTAGCGCCCACAGCCGCAAGCCCCGAGGCAGCCGGAGCTGTTAGCGTCGGAAAAGCTCCTGAACCGCTCCCAAAGAGAAGGTCTACTGCACCTGTCGAAGTCACCACCGCCAGATCGGGATAGCCGTCCTGATTCAGGTCCGCCACGACCAGCGGGACCGTCGTGGTACTGGAAAGAGTGGCTTCCTGCGCGAAAGCACCGTAACTATAGGCTTTGGTGGCAGTACCCGGGTTGAGCGCCGCGGTCCCCACTGGATAGTTGCCATTGCTGGAATCCAGAAAATTGATTGTCCCGGTCAGAGGAAGGCCACCCGCTCCCGAGACCGTGCCTGTGAACGTATAAGCCCCCACAGACCCGCTATCGGAGATGGTTGTCGTGCTCGTCGAGCCGCCAGGACTGGAAACATGCACCGTGACCGACCCTGACACATTGGGCGTCTCGGTAGACGTTCCGCTGTAAAAAGCCTTGATCTGGTTGCTGCCGGCGCCGAGCCGGACTCGCAGGGTCGCAGTACCCTTGCTTGGACCCGATGACACTACCTGAGCCGACCCAAGACGATTGCTTTCCGTGCAAGTGGTTGCCGCAGCAAAGCAAAGACTTACTGTACCCACACCTACTGGCATGCCGGAATCAGTTACGGTGGCCTTCACCGTGATGACGCTACCTGTAAAAACACCCGAGCCCAGCGGCACCGGGGGCGAAATCGCCAGCGTCGTTGTTGTCGTTCCAGCGAAGGCACAGGTAGCAGACAACAGAAAAAGGACGATCGTCGGCGTCATCTTTTTCAGCATTTTTCGGCAGACCAAACCTGAGATGCAGCGGGGGGGGTAAACCACGGAGAACTCCTAAGACCCGGCTGGCAGTAAAAGTGACACAAGGGATTGCACGTTTGTATATGGAACGGATCGAAAGATTGAACGGGGCCTTTGGAGTTTATAACCGACGAAAGTTGTATTGTCAACGTGACACATTAGGTGAACACCGCGCCATTATTGAACAAATCGCTTTTCCTGACATTTCCCATATGGGATAAGTTACCGAATATCGTCCATTCAATTAAGCAGTTTTTATGGCCTTCTAGGTATTTTTTCTTGCATTCGTTGATTCATGAGTAATCTTTTGAACGACTCCGACTTAACTGGCCGGCGATAGACTTTCGTACAAAACCCTCTAACCCACAAGTTGTAAACATCGATTTCACTGTACCCAAACACAACAATGCCGCTGCCCGACAATCTGGCAGCGGCAACGTCTTCTTGCAGGCAAACTATCCCCGGCGCGACTTCACAACTTCGACAGCTTTCGCCGCCCCATTTTCAGGCGCCGCCGGAATCTCCACATCGTCTGCCGGCTTAATTCCCAGTTTCTTCCTCAGTTCGCTGTCGATGCGTCCAAACACATCTTTGTTCTCTTTCAGAAATCCACGCACATTCTCGCGTCCCTGCCCGATGCGTTCCCCCTGATAGCTGTACCACGCACCCGACTTGTCCACGATATTGTGCAGCACTGCGAGATCCAGCGAGTCGCCTTCTTTCGAGATACCCTCACCATAAAGAATGTCGAACTCGGCATCGCGAAACGGCGCGGCCACCTTGTTCTTCACGATCTTGACCTTGGTCCGGTTTCCGACGACAACGTCGCCTTCCTTCACCGCACCAATACGGCGGATATCGATACGCACTGACGAATAGAACTTCAGCGCACGTCCACCGGTCGTCGTTTCCGGATTGCCGAACATCACGCCGATCTTCTCGCGAACCTGGTTGATGAAGATCAGGCTCGTCCGCGATTTGGACACCGTACCGGTCAGCTTACGCAACGCCTGCGACATCAGCCGAGCCTGCAGCCCCATGTGCGAATCACCCATTTCGCCATCGAGTTCCGCCTTGGGAACCAACGCCGCCACCGAGTCGACCACCAGCACATCGATCGCGCCCGACCGAACAAGCGCTTCCACAATCTCCAGTGCCTGCTCACCATAATCCGGTTGGCTTACAAGCAGATTGTCCGTATCGACGCCCAGCTTCTTCGCATAAGCCGGATCGAGCGCATGTTCCGCGTCTACAAAAGCCGCCAGACCGCCATTCCTCTGCGCCTCAGCAATAATCTGCAGCGTAATCGTCGTCTTACCTGACGACTCCGGCCCAAAAATCTCAATCACTCGCCCGCGGGGCACACCGCCCACGCCAAGCGCCGCGTCAAACGAAATCGAACCTGTAGAAATGACCGAAATTGGCCCGATGGCTTCTTTCGCCCCGAGCCGCATTACCGACCCTTTGCCAAATTGCTTTTCCAGCTGTGAGAGTGCGGTTTCTATGGCCTTGCTGCGGTCATCTGCCACGGTTATTTCTCCTTTTAGCCACGCATACAGCTCATTGTGGGGTCGCAAAGCGAGTCTAGCATCGAAGCTCGTTCAAAAGCAAAATAAAAGCGAAAGTCCAAATGAGGAAAACCGGGCCGTTTTAGAACCAGTTTTCCCTAATCCGAACCAGGAACCACATGCGATACCCTGTATCTCATGTCCCGCTTCCGCTACCTCGACGCCCTGACGACCGCCTTCGTCGTGGTCTTGCTGGTCTCGAACCTGCTCGCCCAAAAGGTCATCCGCGTGGGCCCCTGGGAAACCTCGGCCGCCATGGTGCTTTTCCCCATCACCTATATCTTTGGCGACATCTTCACAGAAATCTACGGTTATGCCGCCAGCCGCCGCGCCATTTGGCTGGGCTTCTTCGGCACAGCCTTGCTCTACGCCGTCTCCGCCCTCGTCATCGCCCTGCCCGCCGACCCCGACTGGCACAACCAACAGGCCTTCATCACGGTATTCGGCATCTTGCCCCGGGTGCTGATCTCGAGTCTCATCGCCTTCTGGGCCGGCGAGTTCGCCAACTCCTTCACCATGGCCAAACTCAAGCTCATCACTAAGGGCCGCTGGCTCTGGACTCGCACCGTCGGTTCCACGGTCGTCGGCCAGCTCGTGGACACGACTCTGGTGATCACGATCATGTTTGCGGGCAAGTTCTCCGCACATAAACTCATGCTCATCATTATCGAAGGCTATCTACTCAAGGTTGCGTACGAAGTACTGGCAACGCCGCTGACCTACCTCGTCATCAACTGGCTCAAGCGCGCCGAGCACGTCGATACTTTCGATACCCATACGAACTTCAATCCCTTTCGGTTCGCGCCTCGGCCATCAGAAAGACCTTGACGCAAAGTTCGCAAAGTTTAATCGCAAAGTTCGCAAAGGAAACTTCGTGAAACTTGTTTTTACTTTGCGTACTTTGCGTCAAGGTTTCTAAAAGCCATTCACGCGCCGATAAATGCCATCCCGAAAGCTTTCAACATTGAAATTCAGCAAAAAGCCGAGCCTCCGACTAGATAGCTTCAAATAAGAAGTAAGTTGCGACAAATGGACCGGCGCAATCGCTTCGAGCGATTTCATCTCGACAACAATCTCATCCGCGACGAGGACATCGATCCGAAAACCAACGTCCGCCAACTTCAACCCGTCATAGACAACCGGCACTGGGACTTCTGTTTTCACATCCATGCCCGCTTTTCGAAGCTCGTAAACAAAACACGCGGTATAGGCACTCTCAAGCAAACCAGGCCCGAACTGCGTATGCACCCGATATGCCGCATCCAGCACTCGCTTCGACAACGCATTCAGTTCATCTGTCCTCAAGCCCGCTACCTCTTCAGCAGATCCATCGGCACATTCACATCCTCAATCCGAAACAACCCCGCGAGCCCCGGATGCCTCGCCGCAATCGCCCGATACATCTCCCACGCCACCCGCCGATAGCTGAAGTGCCCTGCAATCCCCGACCGCAGCTCCGAGATATACAGCGCCTCCGCAAAATCCATCTTGAACATCGCCCGGCAACGCGTCCCCAGCGGCAGCAGATACTGCGCACTCTGCGCCGCTTCCGGCTCGCCCGAGTCCTTCACTGCGCGATAGGCCGCAAACGCCGCCTCCATCGCAGCCTTATACGCGCCATCCAGTCCAGCTTCTTCCAGCGTAGGCTGCCCCGGACAAACCGGCTCATCATACCCATGCACGTCGCTGAACTCCTGGATCAACTGCACGCAGCGCCTGTGCCGATGCATATCGCGAAACGCCCCAATGTCCATCAGAATATCGAACCGGAACCCATGCCCCGAGTGGAAAGCCCGCAGCAACTCATCATGCTTTCCGCGATGCGCCGTGCCCAGGCTCAGTAGCTCGTTCCGACGTTTCTCCGGCAGGCTCGCCACCATGCCGCGCAGCTGCCTGTACGAGTAATGACAGCACCCATACAGCAATGACGTTGTGAGCTCGACCTCAAGGTCTTCGTCATCATCGAGCAGGTCCACAATCGGCGCCGGATAAATCTCCACACCGTTCATCAACTCACGCACTGCTTGCGAAACCTCTTCGCGTGTCTTGATCTGGTACTCATTCGGCTCGGCATACTTCACCAGCGTGGGCGCCGTCCTCACCGGAGTCATCAGGTCATTCAAAATCTCTGCGGTCGCCTGCGCATCGACAGTCCCCTCACCCGCCATCTGCTCCAGCTTGTCGCGCTGCACATTCCAAGCCGGTTCGGTCGCCGCCGCACGCAGCTTCTCACCCAGCCCACGAATCTCCGCGAACTCGCTCGAAAGCAGCCGCGAAACCTGCGTCTCCAGCGTCCGCGCATTCACAATCTGCCCCAGTGACGTATTGGTCGCCATCGGCAGCAGATACCGCGCCGCATCGAATGCCCGCGCCTTCAACGTGCGGTCGTAGCTGTCCTGCTTCATCGCCTCAGGCTTCGGAATCGCCTTCTTCAGTGCCTCGAACATTCCCGCACTCAGCTTGTCGTACTCCGCAAACAACGCCTCGATGGCCTTCGTATACGCCCTCTTCTGCCCACCCAGCAGGGATTCCGTAAATGCAGGCGTATACCACCCGGAGCGCCGAAAGTCCTGGTATCGCGTCGACCGCTCCTGCCCATCCCAACGTGTCTCATCCACCAGCGAAATCGCCGCCAACAGGCTCAGCTTCTCAATCGCAAAAGGAATATGCGCCAGGTCGGCAATCGACCGGTGCCCATACTGGAAGTAAAACGTATTCAGAAACTGCTCGGCCTTCTGCGAGCTGATCTCAGCCAGCGACTCCCGCATGGTCAGCGCCGACCGCGAATATTTGGCCATCGCATAGGCCAGCACCTCCGGCTCAGCGCCGTGGATCGCGTAGACTTCAGTTGAGTTTTCAGGATGCGTGGAAGGGTCGGGATGCAGCTCGTTGCTCTCTGTCATAACTCGCACAAGAATATCGCCTCTACCTGTGATTTATTAGACTAGGCACGAAAGGAAGAACGTCGTGGATGAGCAGAAGCCAATTTGGCGGACGGCATGGTTTTGGAAGAAGTTCGTCCTTTATCTGTTCCTGCCCCTGAACATCGTGCTAGCCGTGTTCTCAGCCCTCACCAGAACGGGCCACCTCTCCGAACATCAATTCGACCGAATCGTCACGATAGTCGGCTCGCTTGGCATAGTCACCTTCACGATGGGTATCAATCATCAAGCCTCGAAGCGAATCGCCCGGAACACCCCATAAGGAACCCATGAATAGCCTCACCGGAAAAATCGCGCTCGTCACCGGCGCCTCACAGGGCATCGGACGCGCCTGCGCCCTCGCCCTCGCCGCTCAGGGCGCCACCGTCGCACTCGCCGCCCGCAACGTCGAAAAACTCGACGCTGTCGCCGCCGAAATCACCGCCGCTGGCGGCACCGCCAAAGCCTACGCCCTCGACGTCTCCAGCGAAGACTCCATCAAGACCACCGCAAAACAGGTTCTCGCCGACCTCGGCGCCGTCCATATCCTCGTCAACAACGCCGGCATCACCAAGGACGGCCTCGCACTCCGCATGAAGCTTGCCGACTTCGACGACGTCCTCCGCACTAACCTCACCGGCGCTTTCCTGCTCACCCAGGCCCTCATCTCTTCTATGATGAAAGCCCGCTGGGGCCGCGTCATCAACATCACTTCGGTCGTTGGCGAAACCGGCGCGGCCGGACAAGCCAACTACGCCGCCTCCAAGGCCGGCCTCATCGGCCTCACCAAGTCGCTGGCCCGCGAGTTCGCTTCCCGCAGCATCACAGTCAACGCCATCGCTCCCGGCTTTATCCAAACAGCCATGACCGACGAGCTTACCGAAGCCCAGAAGACCGCCATCCTTGCCCAGATCCCGCTAGCCCGTTACGGCTCAGACGCCGACATCGCCGCCTCCGTAGCCTTCCTCGCCTCTGACGCAGCCGGCTACATCACCGGCCACACGCTGGACGTCAACGGCGGCATGTACATGGGCTAAGCACCCGTTGTTCCCTGTCAGTTACCGAGTGCCGTCCACAACACGAATCTTCACAGGTACGCAAAGCCGCACGATTGTTACACTTAGTTCTTGCCACACACGCATTCGGTAGTTACTTTATCGCTAATGGCACATATGCAAACAGCTCTGCCGACACCTCACCCCCACGCGCCGGAACCGGCGCCGATCGCTATTGGGACCACAATTCGCGCTTTCCGCTTGCAAAAAGGCATGTCCCAGGGCGACATCGAAAAGCGCACGGGCCTGCTCCGCTGCTATCTTTCGCGCGTCGAAAACGGCCACACCGTCCCCTCGCTCGATACGCTGGCCAAAATCGCCTCGGCTCTCGACCTTCCCTTGAGCCAGTTCTTCTCCGAAGAAGTTGTCCGCGATGTCCCCGGCCTCAGCCTCAACGAAGATGAGATCCGCTTCCTCACCCAGATCCAGCGCTACTCCGCGAACCTGAGCGAAAGTGACCGGCGACTCTTGCTCGCCATGGTTCGCAAGTTCGCCGCGACGGCCAGCCTTTCCATCAGCTAAGAATTACCTGCAAACAAGAAAAAGCCCCCGGCCATCCGGAGGCTTTTTCTTTGCGGCAAGTATAGACCCGTGCCACCGGCCTCGGTCAAGGCCCAATTCGTAAATATTCGACTACTTGGCGAAAGCGCCGAGCCCATACCCTATCAGGCACAAAACAAAGGCCGCCAGCACAAAAACCAGCCTCTGCCGCGCGCGGTAGCTTTGCTTTCCGGAGGTCATCCGCGGAAAAAGCGGAAACCCCAGCGCCAACCCGCACACAAACCCACCCAGATGCGCACTGTTATCCACCCGCGGCAACATGCTCGTATCGATATGCAAGCGCGCCAGTTGCTGCCCCGAGGACTCCGGCAGCAAATTCGGAATGATCCCAATCGCCAGGTTCAACACCGCAAACCAGATCACCGACCGCCGCAGACCCCGCAGCTCTTTCCACGGAAGCGACAGCTTCCTATTCGACAGCAGCACAATCAAAATTCCGGCCACGCCAAACACCGCACCCGACGCTCGTCCGCCACCAGCGCATCCTGGCGTGTGAACACGCTCCACGCCAGCGACAGCATCATCCCCGCCCATCCCGTCAGTACATACACCGCGATCAATCCCGCGTTTACCCAGCAGCGGCTCCCCAAACAGCCCCAGATTCCACAGACACCACATGTTCACAGCCATGTGCAGACATCGTCACATGCACGAACGTCGACCGTAGACCAGCCGCCACCACTGCCCCTGTTCAGCACCAGCAACAGAAGCTCGCCCCAAACCGCAGCAGCGTATCGCCATCGAACTGCGCCGTCAGCACCCCCAGCCCACACATGGTGTGCGAATCATCTCCGGGGACGGCCGGACTCAGACCGGAAACATCGCCGCAAACACCAGTATGATTCACGCCCACCAGAAGATACGTCGCCGGATAGTTCCACAGCGACGGCTTGCGCTTTCTCCTTTTCCGCTCTCGCATGCGCCTCTTCGGAGCGCCTCTGTCGAAGGCGTCTCCGCACTCTGACGAAGTCATCCTCACTCCGTCGTTGTGCCTCTGTTTCCAAGCCGTTTGTGTAAAGGAGTCGCTCAAGAATTTGACCAGATGCTAGCGCGCAGCCTGCTTACGCAGCCGCTTCTTCGCTCTTCCGCATCAGTCCAAATCGCGCAGCTCCGTGGACGCCGCTCGCGGAACATCGACGTCAGCATGCCTCGGCACCGGCGTCGCAATCGCCACCAGTACCCACAGCAGCAGCGAAATAAACACACCCTACGCATCGCCACCGTCTCCAGCTGATCGTGATGCTGTCCGGAATCCGTGCCAGCGCCGGAACTCCACGTCGCACCCTCAGTTATGCAGATGCACATGCACGGTTGCGATATGCTGTAAGCCTCCAGCTTGTGCATCACCAGGGCGGCCAGCAAGAAACGCCGCAAACGATAGCGAAGTCGTCAGCCGACAGCAGCAAAATATCCACCGTCCGGTGCAATCCGCTGTCTCGATGGCTTGCAGTACGCACACACTCGCCACGAGGTGCTCCTCGTAATCACCCCGCAAGTCCTTTGGAATGCCCAGAAATATCGTATCGCCACCCCGACAGAATCGCCCCAACCACCTGGTCACGTGCACAGTCCTGCCCTTATCGCGCGAGATCTCTTTGCGCGCTGATAAGTCGTAAATGCCATCGGTTTCTCTAGTTTAGATGATGTGCTGCTCAGAAAGTAGCACTCTTTCTGCAAGACGGCTACGCCCAAATGGGTGCTATTTTGCTCATCGTTACAAACAAATCGGCTCTAGCGGCAGCGTCCTGGCCTGCCAGCACCACCCGATTGCCCAGCAGCGTCATCCGATTCCCAATCGCCTGCTCCGCCGCCAGCCGCGCCAACTCCGGCAGGTTGTTCTGCTCCGAAAGATGCCCCAGCACGATCGTGTGCGCTCCACCGTCATAATCCCGCAGCAGAAACTCCGCGCATGCATGGTTCGACAGATGCCCCACCCGGCTCAGCACCCGCTGCTTCACGCTCCACGGATACGGCCCGTCCTTCAGCATCTCCAGGTCGTGGTTCGACTCCAGGAGCAGCACATCGACACCCTTCAGCGCCTGCTTCACATTCGGCGGAACGTACCCAAGGTCCGTAGCCACGGCCATCCGGATCGACTCATGCCGCGCATGGAATACAAATCCGCAGGGATCGGCCGCATCATGCGGAATCGTGAACGGGTTCACGTCGATATCCCCAATACAAAAATCCTCGCCCGCCTTGAAGTACTCCACCGCCGGCAGAAACGCCGGATTCGCCTTCACCTTCGCCACCACCTCAGCCGGCTCGCAGGGCTCTTCCGCCGCGGCCTCCAGCAAAACCTCACCCGCATCCGCCGAGCTCAACCCATCTACTGCGGAATCCCCAGGATCTACCGCTGCCGAAATCCCCGCCGGCATCAGCGCCAGCACCGTATGCGCCGGTGCATGCGCGTTCGCCATCTCCACGGCCCGCGCTTCCTTTTCGCGCTGCATCATGTCCAACCACTTCGCGTAGCTCATCGTCGTCCGCGGCGTCAGCATGCGTACCCACGCTCGATGCGTCGACTCCGTAAAGAACACCGGAATCTTCAACCGCCGCGCCAGCACCGCTAACCCCGCCACATGATCCAGATGCTCATGCGTGATCAGGATGGCATTCAACGCCGCCGGGTCTTCCCCCGCCAGCTCCATCCGCCGCAGCAACTCGCGGCAGGAGAGTCCCCGCATCCACCAGGATCCGCGTCGTCCCCGACGCAATCACGGTCGAATTCCCCTTCGACCCCGAAGCTAAAACGGTCATCCTCACAGAGTTAAAGATACGCCGCTCGCCTGTGATTAACGCAGCCCGCGCGCACCGCCGCAAGCACCCCTCTATTCCTTACTGTCTACCCTCTACACTCTGCGTTTTCAGCGGCGCCAGAAAGTTCACAATCGACCGCATCACAACCTCATCGCGCTGGTTATAAACCATCGTCCTCGACCGCACCACGCCAAACGTAGGCCTCGAGGTCGAGTGCCGCACGCTCAAAATCTCCGCCTCAGTCCGCAGCGAGTCGCCCGGCCGCACCGCCTGCTTCCATCGAATCTCCTCCACGCCCGCGCCAATCATCCCGCCGGCAATCTGGATGGACTCTACCCGCAGACGCATCACGATCGCCGCCGTCAGCCAGCCCGAAGCCGCCAGCCCCTTGAAGAAGGAGCTCTCCCCGGCATCTTCATCCAGGTGGAACGGCTGAGGATCGTACCGCTCTGCAAATTCTTTGATCTCTTCCGCGGTCACCTTGTAGCTGCGCAGCGAGTTGAACTTCAACCCCGGATGCAAATCTTCAAAATACAATTCAGTCGCCACTGCTCATTGCCACCTTTGTCGTCGTTCTCTCTACCCTTACACTCTACCTCTAACGCTGGTACTCATAAAATCCTTTGCCCGATTTCCGCCCCAGCCACCCCGCATCCACCATCCGAACCAGCAGAGGACACGGCCTGTACTTCGGCTCGCCCAGTCCCTCTTCGAGCACCCGCATAATATCCAGACAGACATCCAGCCCGATGAAATCCGCCAGCGTCAGCGGCCCCATCGGATGCGCCATCCCGAGCCGGAACACCTCATCCACAGCCTCAGCCGTCGCCACACCCTCCATCACGGCAAATATCGCCTCATTGATCAGCGGCATCAGCACCCGGTTCGACACAAACCCCGTCGCATCGTGTACCGCTACAGGAGTCTTCCCCACCTCCAGTGCTATCAACCGCACCACCTCAAACGTCTCGTCCGACGTCTGCAGCCCGCGAATCACCTCCACCAACGCCATCACCGGCACCGGATTGAAGAAGTGCATCCCAATCACCCGATCCGCGCGCTTCGTTCCACCCGCCAGCTTCGTAATCGAAATCGACGACGTATTCGAAGCCAGAATCGCCTCCGTCCCCAGCAGCTCATCCAGCTTCCGAAAGATCTCCTGCTTCACCGCCAGCTTCTCGGTAGCAGCTTCCACCACCAGCCCGCACCCCGCCAGCTCCGCCATATCCAGCGTTGGCTTCACCCGCCCACAAATCTCCTCCACCTCCGCCGGATCGACCTTCCCCTTCGCCGCCTCACGATCCAGATTCGTCCGGATCGTCGCCATCCCGCGATCCAGCGCTGCCCGCTCCACCTCGAACAACCTCACTTCAAATCCACCCCGCGCAAATACATGGGCAATCCCATTGCCCATCGTCCCCGCACCCACCACCCCCAATCACACGACGTCCCGCCACACCCTCACCTCAACAACACGCAAGTCTATCCGCTCGGTACCACTTCGCGAAACTTTGCCCAACTTCGCGAACTTTGCGTCAAAGCTTTTCGTTGAACCACCCATACAATTCAGGGAACCCCATGAACCGCATCCTCCAGAGCGAAAACCTCACCGCCCTCCGCACCTTGGAATCCGCCAGCATCCCCCTCATCTACATCGACCCACCCTTCAATACCGGCACCACCCAATCCCGCCCCCGCCTCAAAACCATCCGCGACGACGCCGGCGACCGCACCGGCTTCGGCGGCCGCCGCTACCGCACCATCAAGCTCGACGACCAATCCCCCGCCCCCAACTACCTCGACGCCTTCGACGACTACATCGGTTTCCTCCGCCCCCGGCTCGAAGAAGCCCACCGCATCCTGACTCCCACAGGTTCCCTCTTTTTGCATGTCGATCCGCGCGAAGTCCACTACTGCAAAGTCCTGCTCGACGAAATCTTCACCCGCCCCTGCTTCCAGAACGAGATCATCTGGGCCTACGACTATGGCGCCCGCAGCACCAAACGCTGGCCCGCCAAGCACGACAACATCCTCTGGTACACCAAACACCCCACCGACTATACCTTCAACCTCGCCGCCTCGGACCGCATCCCCTACATGGCTCCCGGCCTGGTCGGCGCCGAAAAAGCCGCCCGCGGCAAAACCCCCACCGACGTCTGGTGGCACACCATCGTCTCCCCCACCGGCAAAGAAAAAACCGGCTACCCCACCCAAAAGCCCCTCGGCATCCTCGAACGCATCATCCGCGTCCACTCCAACCCCGGCGACACCGTCCTCGACTTCTTCGCCGGCTCCGGCACCACCGGCCTCGCCGCTGCCAAGAACAAACGCAACTACCTACTCATCGACCAGAATCCCGAGGCGGTCGCAGTGATGAAGAAGCGCTTGCGGATGACTTAGCAATGCATTGCCGTCTGCTATATCGTGGTGCGGTACCGATAATGCGCTAATTGAATGAGCACCGCGAACGTGAAAGGACGCCATGAAATCAGTAGGCTTCTCTAGCTCCGACCTTCTCATAAATCCGCAAGATTTGGTCTCCAATCTGGGTAGGCGCATGGACAATTTGTTGAAGGCCCAACCAACTGCAGGAAACAAAATCTGGACTAGCTATGTGAAAGCATTCCTTGCGGAGATAGCTCAAGAGATAGAGGCAACGCGGCAGGATCTATCAATCGAAGTTCTTTTCACTAACCCCGTAAAAGGGGTCAGTGAATTTCTCTTAGACGTCGTCTGGTGGTGCAGGAGAACTTCAGAAAAGCCAGATGAGTTTATGGGTTTGGCTGTTGAGATCGAATGGGGCTCTTTTTATAGCCGAGTGCAGGATGTCGTGGGAGAGGATTTTGGGAAGCTTACAGTGGTCAAAAGTCCCCTTAAGCTGATGATCTTCTGTACAGATATGAATCGTTCTCAGATGACCCATGCACCACAACAGCAACTGGTCATAGATGAAATTGACCGTTATCTAACAACCTACGCTCACCACATCCCCGGCGAGCATTACGTCCTGATCGACGTAGCGTCATACGGACATATGCGCGCGTGGCAGCGCAGCGTAGATGAAGACGGACAAATATCTTCTCTTTCAGAGATACAGATCAATTACGCATGAGTGGGAACACAAAAGCCGACCAGCATTTTCCTGCACCACGCATAAGCCTTCATCATCACTAAAGGCGGACGCTAGTGCCTTGCACCACCACAAAATCCTTCTCAATCCGCTCCCGAAAGTCCGCATCCACCAGCCCAAGTTCCACCACATCCACCTTGATCGGCAACAGCGACTCATCGAACGCCTCAGCCAGTTCAGCACGCTCCGTCCACGTCAGCTTTCCTTCGACCGCCAGATCAAGATCGGAAAACCGTTTCAACATCCGGCTCCGGGTGGCCCGAGACCCAAACGCCCAAACCTCTCGCCCAGGAAGGACCTTCAGAAGAATGTCATGGACGATCTGCATATCCACCTCGCTCAAGGACAACAGATCTGCAAGGCTCGTTTGTGCAGGAATCGTCATAAGCTCACTCCTCTCTCGACCATCCTGTCATAAAGGTATTTCGCCTCAGCATAAAAAGAAGGAACTGTCGCCGCAATCTCTTCGGCCTTGGGTGCGCTGTAAGCATGCGCCGTAAGATTGCGCGCCAGTCGAAACTTCGACCAGGCTCTCCAATCAACTCGGGTCAACCCACGTTCCCCCGCGGTGCGAATCAACTCCGCATAGCTCATCTGCTCTATTTTCAGCGGATCTTCGCCGTCCACATCCACCAGGCAGCGCTCAATCATCGTCCGGCAAAGGCCAAAGCTGATCTCGAACTCAAGAATCAGGGAATTCCGCATCGACACGTACAATTCGCCGCCGCGATGCTCCTCAAACAGAGCGATGGCCTTCCTCAGGCCCTCCAGCGCATTCCCGAAAGACTTGTAGCTGATCTCGCTCATCCCGCCATTCTAACCACTTCACCCGGCGCGCTCTACGTATTCTGCGGCGCCACGCTCTTGAACCCATACGTCTCATACCGCGTCACCAGCTTTCCCCCTGTCACCGACACCACCGTATACCCCTCCGCCGCACCCAGCCGCGTCCCGTGCCACCAGTTGCCGCACACCGCGCCACTCGTAATGTATGGAACCCCATGCCACTCCACGCGCTCGTTGATATGCGTATGCCCCTGCAACACCCCAATCACATTGTGCCCCTCAAACACCGGCAACACTTCTGCCGAGTTCCCCACCGTCATCCCGTTATGCTTCGGTGCCTGCGCCGGCGGCGGCGCATACTGGCCCACCGCCGTCACCAGCGGAATATGCGCCACGACCACCACCGGCGTCCCACTCACCTGCGCATTCAGGTCCGTCCGCAGCCACGCAATCTGTTCCGCATCCACACGCCCCTCGTACGACCGATCCTCCGTAATCCCTACCGAATCCAGCACGACAAAATGAACACCCTTGTGATCGAAGCTGTAATACGTCTTCCCAATGTGATCGCGGAAGTACTTCTTCCCATACTGTGGATCGCTCGGGTCCACCCCGCTCACCGGCGTCAACCCCAGCACATCATGGTTCCCAATCGCATGATGCACCTCCAACCCAAGGTCCTGCTGCGTCTTGTCATACATATCGAACAAGCTCAACGACCGCGCTTTCGGCACCGCCAGCGCGTCGAACACATGGTCCCCACCCTGGATCGCAAAGTCCGCCTTCACCCCACGCATCTTCTTGAAGGCCATATCGCAGCCCTTTGCGGCATCGAGTTCCGGCTGCAAATGCGTGTCGGTAAAGAACACAAACTCAAAATCCTGCACAGCCGGCACTGCAGCCTCAGCGGCAAACCCACCAGCGAACGGCAAAGCCGCTCCAGCGGCCCCGGCAAGCGAAAGAAAGCGGCGACGATCCATCGAAGTCATCCCAGCAGTCTATCCCTAGGTCTTTACAGCGCTGCAAACAAAAAAAGACCCGGCCGAAGCCGGATCTATCGTTTGAATCCTCAAAAGTTTAGTGCTTTCCCTGCGCGCTGGCAATCTTCTCTTCCGCGACCCGCGTGGCAGCATTGGCTTCGTCGTACTTCGCTTGCTCGTCACCGGCCTCGTTCCAAAGCTCCTGCGCATGCTTCGCATCCGCCTGCGCCTCGCCCAGGTCGATCTCGTTGGGATGCATAGCGGTCTCCGCCAAAATGGTCACCCGTTCCGGCAGCACCTCCACAAAGCCCCAAGCGACGAAGAAGATCTGCTCACCCGCCGTACCGCCATGCAGGCGAACCTCGCCCGCACCTAGTTCAGCCAGCAGCGGAGCCGCTCCATACAGCGCCTCCAAATACCCCGACATCGACGGCAACTCCACCGCCTCTGCCGTTGCATCCAGCAGCACCCGATCCGGCGTCACCAGCCGTACCGTCAGCAGCCCCGATTTGTTCCCAACCTCAGCCATGCACTGTCTACTCTCTACTGTTTACTGTCTGCCCCTAAGCCGTCTGCTTCATCTTCTCGGCAGCCGCAAGAACATCCTCAATGCCGCCCTTCAGATAGAAAGCCTGCTCGGGAATGTCATCATGCTTGCCTTCGATGATCTCCTTGAAGCTGCGCACCGTGTCTTCCACCTTCACATAAGCACCAGGGATGCCGGTAAAGATTTCCGCCACGTGGAACGGCTGCGAGAGGAAGCGCTGCACCTTACGCGCACGCGATACCGTGAGCTTGTCCTCCTCCGATAACTCATCGATACCGAGAATCGCGATGATGTCCTGCAGATCCTTGTAGCGCTGCAGAATCTTCTTCACACCCTGCGCCACATCGTAGTGCTCCTGACCAACGATGCGCGGCGAAAGAATGCGCGACGTCGAAGCCAGCGGATCGACGGCCGGATAAATACCAAGCTCCGACAAAGGCCGCGAAAGCACGGTCGTCGCATCCAGGTGGGCAAAGGTCGTCGCCGGAGCCGGATCGGTAAGATCGTCAGCCGGCACATACACTGCCTGCACCGACGTAACCGAACCCTTCTTGGTCGACGTAATGCGCTCCTGCAACTCACCCATTTCCGTCGCAAGGTTCGGCTGGTAGCCCACAGCAGAAGGCATACGGCCCAGCAGCGTGGAAACCTCAGAACCCGCCTGCGTGAAGCGGAAGATGTTATCGATGAACAGCAGCGTATCCGCGCCCTCAACGTCGCGGAAGTACTCCGCAACCGTCAGGCCGGTCAGCGCCACGCGCAAACGCGCTCCCGGCGGCTCGGTCATCTGGCCATAAATCAGCGCCGCTTTGCTCTTGTTGTAGTCGTGAATATCGATAACGCCCGACTCCTGGAACTCATGCCAGAGATCGTTACCCTCACGCGTACGCTCACCCACACCCGCGAACACGGAGAATCCACCGTGCTTCATCGCGACGTTGTTGATCAGCTCCTGAATGACGACAGTCTTGCCCACACCGGCGCCGCCGAACAGGCCAATCTTGCCACCCTTCAAAAACGGCTGGATCAAGTCAATGACCTTCACGCCGGTCTCGAACATCTCTTCCGAAGTCGACTGCTCGTCGAACGCGGGCGCTAGCCGATGGATCGGCATATGCACCTTCGCGTTCACCGGACCAAGCTCGTCCACCGGCTCGCCCAGCACATTCAGCACGCGGCCCAGCGTCTCGCGGCCCACGGGAACCGTAATGCCCGCGCCCGTATCGATCGCCTTCATGCCGCGAACCATGCCCTCGGTCGCAACCATCGCGATGCAGCGCACGCGGCCTTCGCCGAGATGCTGCTGCACCTCAACCACCACGTTCACCGGGTTCGGCGTCACAAAGCCGTCGCCGACGATGCGCAGCGCCTGGAAAATCGGAGGCATCTTCGCCTCTTCAAATTGCACGTCAACGGCCGGGCCGCTGATGCTGATTACTTTGCCAATGTTCTCTGCCATAACTTTTCTCTACTCCGAACTCGTTCTTGCTTTCCGCCTTACTCCGCGGCCTTTGCGTTACCTTCGCGACCTCTGCGTTCCCGCTTTCCTACAACGCAGCAGCCCCGCTAACAATCTCGATAATTTCCTTCGTAATCGCAGCCTGTCTCACACGGTTCATCGTGAGCGAAAGCTTATCGATCAAATCCCCTGCATTCTTCGTCGCCGCATCCGTCGCCGTCATACGCGCCGCATGTTCCGCCGCAATCGACTCCAACAGCGCATGAAAAATCTGCGTCGTCACATACCGCGGCATCAGGTGGCGGAACAACCGGTCCGGCGCCTGGTCGAAGATGTAGTCCACATCCGCCGTGCCAAACTTCTTGGTTTCGGCTTCAACTTCCGTCTCTTCTGGCTCGTTGACCGAGATACCCGCAGACTGCGCAGCCTTACCTGCTGCTTCCTTCTGTTCTTCGGTCATCTCTTCGGCGGCCGTAATCTCATGCGATCCCAGCTTGCGGATCGGCAGCAGCTTCTCTACCACCACGCGCTGCGAGATCACCGATTTGAACTCGTTGAACACGATATACACCGAGTCGATCTCGGCCCGCTCGTACCGCGCAATGATCGAGTGCGCCATCTCCGTCACATCGTCGAAGTCAGCCTTCAACAGCATCGTCGGATGTTCCGCCGCTACTTCAATCGGAGCGCCACGATGACGAATGTCCTCAATGTGCTTGGAAAGATCGTTATCGTATAGCTCTTCCTTGTGCTCGTAGTTCGCCGCCGGAAAGCGTTTCTTGTAAAGCCCAATCGCCTTTTTGCCGATCGGCTCAAGATCGATGTTTTGCCCCATCGCGCGGCGCTCGTCAATGAACTTCTGCGCTGCCTTGCCAATGTTCGAGTTGAACCCGCCCGCGAAGCCCTTATCACCGGCAACCACGATCACCAGCACGTTCTTCTCTTCGCGCTCCACAAGCAGCGGATGCATAATATCGCCGCTAGCCGAGTCAAACAGGTCCGTGCGGCGCACCAGTGACTCCAGCACATTGGTCAGCATCTGCGCATAGGGCCGCGCCTGCATCGCACGCTCCTGCGCGCGCCGCAGTTTTGCCGCCGAGACCATCTTCATGGCCTTGGTGATCTGCCGCGTGTTCTTCACACTGCGTATGCGGCGTCGTAAGTCGAGTACGTTTGCCATTCGTCCTTAGGCCTTCGCTCCAGCAACAGCCGCTTCCTTGCGGCTTGCCAGAAAGTCCTGCTTGTACGCGTTGATCGCATCCGTCAATTGCTTGCGAAGCGTATCGTCGAGCGCCTTCTTGGTCGAAATATCGGTCAGAATCGTCGGCGCGGAAGACTCGAGATACGGATACAGCCCGTCCTCAAACGCACGCAGCGCGGAAACCTCAACATCGTCCAGCAAACCCTGCGTTCCCGCATACAAAATCGCAACCTGCTGCGCCGCCGTAAGCGGCTTGAACTGCGGCTGCTTCAGCAGCTCGGTCAAACGAGCGCCACGATTCAACTGGTTTTGCGTCACCTTGTCGAGATCCGAACCGAACTGCGCAAACGCAGCCAGCTCGCGATACTGCGCCAGATCAAGCTTCAGCGTCGATCCCACCTGCTTGGTCGCCTTGATCGCCGCGGCAAATCCCACACGCGATACCGACAAGCCGACGTTCACAGCAGGACGCACACCGGAGTTGAACAAGTCCGTCTCGAAGAAGATCTGTCCATCCGTAATCGAAATCACGTTGGTCGGAATGTACGCCGAAACGTCGCCCGCCTGCGTCTCGATAATCGGCAGCGCCGTCAGCGATCCGCCGCCCAGCTCCTTCGACATCTTGGACGAACGCTCCAACAAGCGAGAGTGCAGATAGAACACGTCGCCCGGATACGCCTCGCGCCCTGGCGGACGGCGCAGCAGCAGCGAGATCTCGCGGTAGGAAGCAGCGTGCTTTGAAAGATCGTCATAGATGATCAGCGCATGCTTGCCGTTGTCGCGGAAGTACTCGCCCATCGCGGTAGCCGCAAACGGTGCCAGGTACTGCATTGGAGCGGGCTCGGAAGCCGTAGCAGCCACAACGATCGTGTACGCCATCGCGCCGTACTCTTCGAGCGTCTGCACCACACCCGCAACCGACGAGCGCTTCTGCCCGATCGCACAGTAGATGCAGATCAAATCATTCTTCGCCGAGTTGATGATCGTATCCAGCGCCACAGCGGTCTTACCCGTCTGGCGATCGCCGATCAGCAACTCACGCTGGCCGCGGCCGATAGGAATCATCGTGTCGATGGCCTTGATACCCGTGTACATCGGCTCAGTAACCGACTGCCGAGCGATCACGCCCGGAGCCAACCGCTCCACCGGCAGTGTCTCCTTGGTGTTGATCGGTCCCTTGTCGTCGATCGGCTCACCAAGCGCGTTCACCACGCGGCCAATAAGTGCTTCGCCCACGGGCACGGACATAATCGTTCCAGTCCGCTTCACCGTATCGCCTTCCTTCAGCACGGTGTAATCGCCCAGCAGCACCGCGCCCACCTGGTCTTCGTCCAGGTTCATCGCCAGGCCCTTTACGCCATGCGGAAAGTCGATCAGCTCGCCGGCCATTACCTTGTCGAGCCCATGGATGCGCGCAATGCCGTCGCCCAGCGTGATGATCGTGCCAACCTCATCCACCTGGATCTTCTGCTCGTAGTTCTCAATCTGCTGGCGAAGCAGTTCGGTAATCTCGTTTGCCTGAATCTTTGCCATGCTCTTCCTTTTCTTCTCTTCGAAACTCTTGTCGTTCTTCCGCGCTCGTCCTGCTTGGAGCGCCTGCTGCTAAACCGCTGCAACCATTCGCTGCTTCAGCTGCTGCAACTGTGCGCGAACCGAGCCATCGTACACGGTTGACCCTATCTTGATCACCGCACCGCCCAGCAGACCGGCATCTTCGCTGTACGTCGCACGGACCTGCTGCCCGCCGGAAAGCTTGGACACCTGCTCTTCCAGCAGCTTGCGGTTCGCCTCATCCAGAGGCCGCGCGGAAACAATCTCCGCCTCCGTGATGTTGCGCTCTTCATCCGCAACGCCTGCGTACGAAGACAGAACTTCGTGTACCTCGTGCAACCGCTGATGCGAGATCATCACCGCAACCAAATTCCGCGCCGTCTTGCTCATCCCAATACGAGCAGCAATCGCATCCAGCACCTTCATCTTCTGCGGCTCGGGGATAGAAGGATTCTCCAGCACCTCACGAAGCTCCACACTACCCTCGAGCGTATCCGCAAAGTCTTTCAACTGGCCCTGCGCTGCCACGATGTCCAGCTTCTGGTCTTCGACGACCGCGGCAAAGGCACGCGCGTATCTTGAATCGACGATTGCCATTAGTTCTGGCCTCCGTTATCCGAACCCAACCGATGGGCAAAACTCTCCACCAGCAAACGGTCCGTCTCCGCCGTCACAATCAGCTTGCGCGCCGCCTGGTCGATCGCGAGCTCCGCCGCGTACTGCTGAATCTGCCGCTGCGCCATAGACGTCGCCGATTGAATCTCAGCCTCAGCCGCCGCAATGATCTTCAGCTTCTCATCCTCGACACTCGCCTTGATGCGCTGCTCGTCGCGAACAGCATCCGCCTCGGCATGCTTGCGCATCTCGTCAATCTGCGAGTCCAGCTTCGATAGTCGCTCTTCTACCGAGTTCAACCGCGAAGTCGCCTCTTCGGTCGCCGTACGCGCATCCACAAGCTGCTTCTGGATCTGCGTATTGCGATCGCGGAACGTCTTCGGAAGAATCTTCAACAGACCGTAGCCAACCGCCAGCGCCAGCACGACGAAGTTGAACAGGGTAAACGCCGTCGCCGCCTGCGCCGGGCTCATGCCAAGCATGGCACCCATTTTCACGACCATCGGCGACTTCATGTACTCGTCGTTTTCGTCCTTAACTTCTTCCTTCTTGTCAGGCGAAGCAGCATCCGCGGTCGTTCGCTCGCCGGCATCTGCCGGCGCCTGCTGCACAGCCTTGTGGTGCGGCTGCTCCTGCGCAAACGACACACCGGCAGGAACCAACAGCAGACCCGACAACATCAACAGCGCAAACTTGCGCAAAGCAAAACCACGGCTCGAAAAATTCATTACTGGCGAGCCTCCGCAATCTTGCTGCCCGCAGGCATCACCGCGCGCAGAATGCTGTCGCTTAGCTGGGCCGTCGCGCCTTCAATTTGCAGCTTCGCTGTGGCGGCGGAAGCTTCAATCTCTACCTTCGCCGCGCGGATCTTCGCTTGCGAAATATCACGCGCCGCCGCCAGGGCCGCGTCGCGCTCTTTCTGCCACTGCTGCAGCCGATGCTCCCGCGCCGCCGCAATATCTGCACGCGCCGCACGAAGCTTCGCTTCATACACGGCCGTCTCCGCTTCAGCCGCCGAGATCGCCCCACGCGCCTGTTCCACAGCACCGGTCGTACGCGCCCTGCGCTCTTCCAAAGTCTTCATCAGCGGACCTTGTACAAGCACGTTGTACGCCAGCACCAGCAGGATGAACATGATCATCGTCGGCACAGAGCCGAGCACGAGACCGCCAAGTTGATTCAAAATTTCCATGAAGTTTTTCAGGGTAGTGCGGAGGGCAAAGCGCTCAGGCCTCGCCCGCTACCTGCGAGACGCGCTGAGAGATAAATTCAAGCGCAAATGCTGGCATTCGTACGAGTTAGTTGTAACAAAGCGGCATGAGGAAAGTCAAAGCTGACGTTCGATAACCGATTTGAAAGTTCGGTTAACGACATGCCGTCGACTCCACAGAAAATCGCAGCTTTCGCAAAAAATAATGCGCCGTTTCTCTGCGGGAAGCATAGACTGATTCTACCAGCCTGGACCCATCCGGGTCATGCAGGCCGCGTGATAGGGGACACCACCTCCGCTCCCAAATCAGGCGGCCTGTTTTAGTTAACCAACGCACTTTAAGAAACATGTGCCTTCCGGGATTACATCTACCTTCCGGGATTACATATGCCTTCCGGGATTACATATGCCTTCCGGGATTAGAAGTGGGCTTTAGCCCACTGTCTAGAACCGGCAGAAAAAGGGCTTTAGCCCAGGACCGCCGCCTCAATTTCTTCCCCTCGCAGTTGATATCGCCGGTACCGATCCAACAGCGAAGCTGGCCCCACAGCCGTCAAAAACACCAGGTTTCCATCAAAATGCTGTCGCGTCAGCGTCGCTCCGCGCTCAAGCGCCGAAATCACACGGCCCTCAGCCTGCGGAATCCGGAACCGAGCCTCCGTCAACGGATCGGCGGTCAGTGCCGCATCAATCGCATGCAACAAATCATCCAGCCCCTGTCCCGTAAGCCCCGAAACCGGAATCGCTCCCAGTTCGAAATGCGTCCCCTCAGGAAGCAGATCGATCTTGTTCAACACCTGCAGCGTAGGCTTCTGCGCCACATCCAGCTCGGACAGCACCGCTTCCACCTGCGCCTTCTGCTCCACAAGCGTCGGACTCGCTGCATCACGCACATGCAGCAACAACTCCGCGCGTTCCACTTCTTCCAGCGTCGCGCGGAAACTCGTTACCAGCGCATGCGGCAGATTCCGCAGAAATCCCACCGTATCGCTCAACAACACCTTGCGCCGCGAAGGCAGCGTCAACTGCCGCAGCTTCGGATCGAGCGTCGCGAACATGCGCTCGGATGCGAGCACCTCAGCCCCCGTCAGCGCATTGAAGACTGTCGACTTCCCCGCATTCGTATAGCCCACCAGCGCCACCGTCGGCACCGGCACAGCCTCACGCCGCCCACGCTGCTGCCGCCGAATCCGCCGCACAGCCTCTAGCTGCTGCTTGATCCTGTCCAACCTCACGTTGATGCGACGCCTGTCGGTTTCAAGCTGCGTCTCACCCGGTCCGCGCGTTCCGATGCCGCCGCCCAGCTGCGACATCGACTTACCCTTACCCGCCAGCCGTGGCAACTGGTACTCCAACTGCGCCAGTTCCACCTGCAACTGCCCTTCGCGGGTCCGCGCATGTCGCGCGAAAATATCCAGAATCAACTGCGTCCGATCGATCACCGTACAAGGCAGCCGCGCTTCCACGTTCCTCGCCTGCGACGGGGTCAGGTCGTGATCGAACAGCACCAGCGAAGCCTTCGTCGAAGCCACGGTCGCAATAATTTCTTCCAGCTTGCCGCCGCCCACTAGTGTGGCCGCATCAGGCTTATCGCGACGCTGGATCAGCACCGCGGCGATCGTCGCACCGGCCGATCGCGCCAGCTCCTGGAACTCCGCCAGCGAAGCATCGAAGTCCACATCCACCGGCGGAAGCTTCGAGGCCAGCGCGGCTACATCGCTGTCGACGTCAATGCCCTGTCCGGCCGCACGTTCGGTCACCGCAGCAGCCGACCGGGCCTGCTGCGCGACGGTCGAAAGCCGGTGTTTGCCGGAGGTGAACTCTACGGCCACCAGCACCGCGCGTTCGCGCGTCGCTTCCTGCCGCTCGCGCAGCAGCGCCCGCTCCTGCGCGGCGACCAGCCGTGAGTTCTTCGTCTTTTGTAAAAATTCTTTTGCCAACTGGAGATTAGTTTACGCCGTGCGCGGCGGTGCTTCCGGCGTCAGCGGAGCCACACTCGCAGGGCGGCCTTCGGAGATCGGACGCACATCCGAGCGCATCTCGTTGTGCATTCCGGCACGTCCAGCAACCACAGTCGAAATCGCATGCTTGAAGATCAACTGCTCCTGCGCATTGTTTTCCAGCAGCACGGAGTACTTATCGAACGACCGAATCTTTCCCGTCAGCTTAACACCGCTGACCAGGTAGATCGTGATGGGGCTTTTGTCCTTGCGGACCGTATTCAGAAACGTATCCTGAATATTCTGTGCCGGCTTTGATTCCATGGGGCCGATCTCCTGTCGTTTCTCGTAAAACAGTGGTAAAAACGCGCGCCGATCCGTACCCTTGGCCCGCAGCAGACAAACAGCTCTGCAGAGTTGCAGCAATCCACCCTAACAAGGTTGTGCGGCGGATACAAGCGCAGCTCTACATCCCAAATAACGGCGACACAGCTTTAGACGGGACTGAGGCGAACTTAGACGCGATTTATCGGAACCCGACAGACTTTTGCCGCTGTCGGCACGCTGTACGATAAAGCTCGATGCCGCTCGACCCGCTCCAACCCGTCCCACTCCTCGATCTATCCCGCGAATTCACCCTCATCCGCGACGAAGTCATGGCCGCTATCGAATCCGTCTGCGCTTCGCAACGCTTCGTCCTTGGCCCGGAAGTCGCGCGGTTTGAACACGCTGCAGCAGCAGCCTGCGATGTTCCCTACGCCATCGGCTGCGCCAGCGGCACAGACGCCCTCTGGCTCGCGCTCGCCGCCCTGAACATCGGCCCCGGCGATTTTGTCATCACTACGCCGTTCAGCTTCTTCGCCACCGTCAGCAGCATTCTGCGCGCCGGGGCTACACCGTTGCTGGCCGATATCGACGAACATACGTTCAATTTGTCGCCTTTAGCCGTCACGGAACTTGCGGAAGAACATGGGGATATCTCCTGCGTTATGCCGGTTCATTTGTACGGCCAATGCGCTGATTTTGATGCCTTTACAACGCTTGCACCGCAGTATGGGTTCAAGCTGATCGAAGACGCTGCCCAGGCTTTTGGTGCGCGTTTCAATGGCATTCCCGCAGGCGCGCTTGGCGATGCTGCAGCGTTTAGCTTCTACCCCACCAAGAACTTATCGGCCTTTGGAGATGCGGGGTTGATGACCACTCATGACGCTGCTGTTGATGATCATGCGCGTGTTTTGCGGGCGCATGGGATGCGGGAACGCTATTTTCATGAGGAAATTGGATGGAATTCGCGTTTGGATACGTTGCAGGCGGCGGTTCTTGAGGTGAAGCTGCGGCGGGTTGGGGCGGGTAATCAGAGGCGGCGGGAGCTAGCAGACCTTTATAATCAGCTATTTACGGCGGCCGGGCTGGTGGGAGAGGGAGTTGTAGTGCTGCCTTACACTGATCCGCGAGCGGAGCATGTGTTTCATCAGTATGTGATTCGCGCGCCGCGGCGGGATGAGCTACGTAAGCACCTGATAGAAAACAAGATAGGTAGCGAAGTGTTTTACCCGCTGCCGTTGCATCTGCAGGCCAGTTTGAAGCATTTGGGTTATAAACAGGGCGATTTCCCGGTTGCGGAGCGGGCGGCAGCGGAAGTCCTTGCGCTGCCTATGTTTCCGGAGCTTCGTGAGGATGAAGTGGAGACGGTGGTGGAGGCGATTCGGCGATTTTATGCCTGATTTTGTGGTGCGAATTTATGGATGTTTGTGGTGAGTTGCAGCAAATTTGTGGAGTCTGTGGTGTCCAGCAAACTTGACATCTGACCTACTTCTTTTTCTTCTTGCCTTTGTCCTTTTTGTCGGTCTCAGGGGTGGGGTGGAACTCCTCGGGGGCGGGGGTTCCGGGTTGGAGAATTCTGCGGCAGATGTTTCCTTCGAGGCGATAGGTTTTCGTTACGGTGGCGCCGGGGGTGAGGGTGCCGGTTTGGGGGTCGGGTTGGGGGATGGTGGCGCTTGCGGCGAGGACCTTGTAGCTGAAGGCAGGCATTGGGGTGGAGGCATCTGCGCCTTTGCCGTAAGGGTCGGTCTTGTTTGAGATCACCAGTGGGAGGTATCCGGCGACGTCGTGCTCGCGGAAGGCTGTTTCGTAACGATGTTTCTTGAGATTCCAGGTGAAGACGCGGACCTGGTCAAAGTCGTACGGCAGGCCGGCTTTGTAGGGACTGAGGACCGTGACGTATTCAGGGATGCTGGTGACGGCGACACCGGCGTTGAGCATTCCCGAGTCGGGGTCTTCTACTGTTGCGAGGAGGTAGGCGCCAACGATGCGCTGGCCTTCGGCGTAGCGGACGAGGGCGTCGGGAGCGTCGACGTCGATGAGGTGAGAGTAGATCCAGCCAGTATCGCCTTTGGCATCGCGGACGAGCCACCAGTCTTCCATGACAGGTTCGGGTGGAGCTGCGGCGTCGCCTTTGGCGTCCGCGACAGCGGTCTTGGCTACGGCTGCGCCCGGTGGTAGAGGCTTGGCAATGACGGCGCGAGTGAGGAGGTTTAGCTTGTCGCCTTCGGCGAGGCGGAAGAAGCGGTCAGTTTCGCGGCCGGGGGCGATGTGGAGATAGACCTCGTCGCGTGCGCTAGCGGAGCCAACGGTTGGATCTAGCAGGTGCTTTACGCGGAGCTGATCGAACTTGTCTGCGAGGGCCTGGTCGGCGGTGAGCTTTTCTTCGATCCAGCCGACTTCGCCGTTGGGGGTGCGGACTTTGACGAAGCGGCGGGCGCGTTCGAGGACGACGAGTTTTTCGCCGTTGGTGACTTCGCCGGTGCGGTTGGAGACGGCGGCGACGCGATCGCGCAAGAAGGTCTGGCGGGCGGTGACGTAGACGTATTTATCGGCCGGTTTGGTATGGAGATGGGAGCAGCCTGAAATGGTGAGAAGAGCGATGCCTGTCGCGAAGATCGTGCCCAAGGTTCGCGTGCGCGTGTTCCAACTTTTATGACCGTTCCAAACCATACTTGTGGCGATGCCTCTTTGGGGCTGCGGCGTTGTTTGCGGGTGCGAAACAATCGTGTGGATTAAGAGTATCGCGGGATGGAAGCAGATCCCCTGCGAGGACGACAGAAAGAACGGCAAGAACAACGGCTTGCTGGTAGGGCTTTTGGTGTTCCCCACTCATACGCAAAAAACGCGCATGAATGGGCCACCCGGAGGGTTGTGGCATGGCAGAAAGAAGCAAGAGCGGTCGCGCTTTGCGCGATACCCCACCCTTTGCAAAGAGCGCAAAGGATGGGCCACCCGAAATCCTGCAACACCGGTTTAGTGAGTGAGGGCCATTACGGTGGGGACGGTGGTGGTTGTGCCGGTGGCGGCGGTGCCACCGGAGGTGAGGGCGCCAGCGGAGCCGATGGTGAAGAGCTGGATTCCGCCGGTTGCGTTGTAGCCGGCGGCGATGAGGTACTTCGCGGTTTTATCCACGGCGATTGCCGAGACATCCGTTGGGCCGGTAAAGGGGGAGCCGGTGACCGGGACCAGCGGGTTCGAGGTGCTGACGTTGAAGCCTGAGAGGATGGGCGAGGAGCTGGAGCTTTCACTGCCGGCATAGACGTAGCTGGTACCGTCGAGCGCGACCGAATAGGGGCCAGTGCCGGTTGTGCTAGTGGAAACCTGGGTTGGTACGCCGGCGGAAGTTACCGAAAACACGTACAGGTTGTTGGTGGTGGCGATGTAGAGGTTGTTGTTGCTGTCGATAGCGACCCCGTAGTCGCCTGAGGTCGCGGATGACGCTGAGATCTGGCTGGCGTAGGCACCGGCGCCGGTACTGGTGTTGAAGGAGAAGATTTCCGTGCCTGCCGTGCCGAGAGCGACGGCGAAGTAGGCACCGGACGGTGCTACCTGGATGCCTGCGGCGGCGATGGCACCGCTGTAGCTGTTGGTGATCTGGTAGTTGGCGACGTATGAGAGGAGGCCGGTAGAGGCGATCTTGTACTCCTCGATGGTAAGGTCGTTGGAGTTGAGGGAAAAGAGCCATTGGCCGTCGGGGGAGATGGCGAGCTGGGCGCAGTTCTCAGCCTGCAGGGTAGTGCCGCTGTTAAGGATGGTGAGGGCGCCGCCGGTGCCTATGGAGTATCCGTAGATGTTGGTGCCGCTGCTGATGTAGAGGAAGGAGTCGTTGCTGGGGTCGACGGCCATAGCAACGGGGACAAAGCCCAGCGAGTAGGGCGAACCCGTGGCCGCTGTGAGCGATCCGCTGGAGATATCGAACCCATTGATGTAGTTTGATCCGGTCGTGCTGTTGGAGATATAAGCGTAGTCGCCGGAACTGCTGGTGGAGCTGGTCGTGCCGCAGTCGGATTTGCCTTCGCACTGGAAGAATGCGCCGCAACCGGTAACTGCGAGGAGGAGCGATAGACCGGCTCCCGATAGACCTATGCGTACCCGCCCAAACCTGCTGTTCAATGCCACGCGTCCCGTCTCCAATGCCTCTCCAGAATCCTGCCCGCAGCCGGCCTGGGGGATTTTGTTATTGTCGCATCCGCCCATGGCTCTTCTTTACTGCTTGTTTCATAGGACGGATGTGCCGGGTAATCGTTGCGTTTGGGGGGTGTATTTCTTGTGGGGGAGGCGGAGAGGAGAGCGTGTCCCGGGGGCTGAAGCCCGGATTTGTGGGGGAGCTAAATGTCCGGGCTGAAGCCCGGACTTATCCCAGAAGCAACAGCAAAGGCAAAAGCGACGACAAAGGCAAAGCGACGACAAAGGCAAAAGCAGATCCTCTGCGAGGATGACAGAAAGAAAAGCAAGAACGAAAGACTGGCGGATTGGGCGGTTGATGTTCCCCACCCATGCGCAAAGAGCGCGCATGAATGGGCCACCCAGACGGTTGAGCCGAAGAGGATGTCTCATGCCGGCTGCGATGCCGTATCATCTAGACCTGTATGCCCAGTTTTTCGGACAGTATTTTCCTGTTCATCCTCGCTCTTCTTCTTTTCGGCCCGAAGAGGCTGCCGATGCTTGCCCGCGAGCTTGGGAAGTGGGTTGGGGAGTTCCGGCGCGCTTCCAACGAGTTCAAGATGCAGATGGAAGAAGAGCTGCGGCTCTCTGAGCAGGCCGACCGGCAGAAGCAGATTGCCGCGATGGAAGCGGCCGCGCCTGTGACGCCGTCGCTGGCCGAGCCTGAGCATCCGCATTTGCCTGCGCCGGAAGCTGAGGCCGTGGCTGAGACCGGGACGACTTCGTTCGACGGGCCGTTTGAAGCGCCGACGACGCCGTTGCCGATTGCGACCTCCGGCGACTTGAGCATTATGCCGCCGGCTACGGGTTTGCCGGTGGGACGAGGCAGGAATGGTTCCGGCGGAAGCGAATCGAGTGAGAGCGCTCTAGGTGGGCTGATCGAGTCCATTCCTCCGGTTGCCGAGACGCCGCAACCTTTGTCCGAGATTGAAGAGCAAGCGCGGGAGAATGCCCTACATGGCGACTGAGCTTCTAGATCGTGCGCGTGCCTCGGTGTCCGAGCGCGTAGAGTTGCCGGGCATGAGCCTCATGGAGCATCTGGAAGAGCTGCGGACGCGGCTGTTCTGGTCGGTGGGCTACCTGGCGATTGGGTTCATCGTGGCGTACATCTTCCACGAGCGAATTTATAACTGGGTACAGGCTCCGGTGACGAATCTTGGGCTGCAACTGAACTTTACGCATCCGACCGATGGGCTGAATCTCTACATCAAGACGGCATTTGTGGGTGGGGCGATTTTGGCTTCGCCGTTCATCCTGTACCAGGTGTGGCTGTTTATTTCGCCGGGGATGTACACCAACGAAAAGAAGTATGTATGGCCGTTTATGACGGCTACGGTCGGGCTGTTTCTTGCGGGGGCATGGTTCGGCTACCGGTGGGTGCTGCCCGGCGCGATCGATGTGCTGGTGATCAAGATGGCCAAGGACTTCCATCCGATCCTGACGATCGAGGATTACACGGGGTTCTTTCTGGCTGTGATTTTGGGGCTGGGCATAACGTTCGAGCTGCCGATTGTGATCTTCTTTCTGGCGCTGTTTGGGATTGTGGATGGCAAGTTTCTGCTGAAACACTTTCGCTATGCGGTGCTGGCGATCTTTTTGATTGCGGCTGTGATCTGCCCTACGCCTGACCCGATTGGGATGTGTTTGTTCGCGACGCCGATGTTGCTGCTCTACTTTATCGGGGTGGGCGTGGCGTTTATGGTGCATCCGGATAGACGGAATAAGAAAAAAACGGCGTAGGTTTTGTTTGTGAGTGAGTCTGTTCAAGGAGGGTCTGATCAAGTCCTCAAGCATTTTCCCTCAGCGGCTAAAGCCGTGCCCCTTCGCCGAATTTGTGGTCTCGTGCGAGAAGGCCCGGGGCTAAAGCCCGCTCGTTGATGAAGCTTATTCGTGGGGCTAAAGCCCCACGCTAATCCGAAAGTACTAAGGACTTTATGCAATCGTTTCTCATCGCCATTCTTCTTGCCCTTCCTCTTGCCCTTCCTCTTGCAGCAGGCGCACAAGCGCATGGGGTTTCGGGCGTTGAGGTTTTGAAGCTGACGCAACAGTATGTGAACGTTGCGCCGAAGCGTTATGTGGGCTCTCCGGGACATGCGGCGGCGGAGTCCTTCATCAAGTCGCACTTTGCGCCTGAGGTTGCGAAGGGCAATTTTGTGGACGATGCGTTTACGGCGCGCACGCCGGTGGGCATGCTGAACATGCACAATTTGCTGGTGAAGTTTCCGGGCAAGAAGGACGGGATCATTGTGCTGGCGACGCACTATGAGACGAACTACTGGCTGAAGGACATCAACTTTATTGGAGCGAATGATGGCGCCTGCACGACGGCGCTGCTGATCGAGCTGGGAGCGTATTACAGGGTGCATCCGCCGCAGGGGTACTCGGTTTGGCTGCTGTTTACGGATGGCGAGGAGTCGATCAACCCGGAGTGGACGGATTCGGATTCGCTATATGGGACGAGACATTTGGCGGCTAAGTGGTCGGCGGATGGGACGATTTCGCACATCAAGGCGTTCGTGCTGGCGGACATGATCGGCGCGAAGGACTTGAACGTGGACAAGGACGCGAACTCCACGCCATGGCTGCTGGATTTGCTGGCGAAGGCGGGCAAGGATACGGGGCACAGTGGGTATCTGTTCAAGAATCCGACGCAGGTGGATGATGACCATATTCCGTTCCAAAAGCGGGGTGTGCCGGTGGTGGATGTGATCGACCTGGACTATGGGCCACCGACGCGGGAGCATCCGGAGGGTGGGTATCACCATACGGCGCAGGACACGATGGACAAGCTGAGTGCGCAGAGTTTGCAGGTGTCGGCGGATTTGTTTCTGGAGATGGTTAAGCTGATCGATCAGCGGTAGGGCGATTGTGGGTTGTGTTCCCCCTCTAATGGGCTGGGGTTTGTGCGGCAGAATGGGGGGTCCTTCGCCTGCGGCTCAAGGATGACGGCGAGAAACGGGCACCGGCAAAAGCGAGGACTTGCCTGGTGAAGAGTGGTGTTCCCCACTCATGCGCAAAGAGCGCGCATGAATGGGCCACCCGGAGTTTGGTGCTGCGTGCGAAACCCTACAGGTTTCTCCACTCCACGGGACGATAAAACCATCCCGTTCCGGTCGAAATGACAGATTTGCTGTTCCTATATGCAGATACTGCCTAGCGAAAGCGAGCGGCGAAGCGAATTGGCTTCGCCGCTTGTGTTTGGGTGGGCTTTGTTGGGTAGGTCGCGTCAGTGGGGGTTCCGATATAGCCTTGTACTGTCGTGACTCCCCTCTCTTACTGGCTGTACTTTCATCTTGCGCTCGTCGTGCTACTCGCGGCGGAGTATGCGCTGCATCTTGCTGTTCCGGATACGCGGAAGAAGGCCATGTATGCGACGGCGCTGTGGACCGCTTCGGCGCTTGTGCTGGGGGCGGTGCTGGTGCGGCATTATGGGCGTGTCGGGTCGCTGGAGTACCTGGCGGGGTATGCGATTGAGCAGGCGCTTTCGATCGATAACCTGTTTGTGTTTCTGCTGCTATTCAATCTGTTTCGGATACCGCCGGCTCGGCAGCCGCGGGTGTTGTTCTGGGGGGTGGCCGGCGCGATTGTGATGCGTGGGGCTTTTATTGCGGGTGGGCTTGGGCTGCTGGAGCGGTTTCACTGGGTGGAGTATTTGTTTGCGGCGATTCTGCTGGTGGCGGCGGTGAGGCTGCTGAAGCCGGAAAATCCGGATGCAAACGAGGGGACGCCGGGGTGGATTGTGTGGCTGCGGAAGCTGCGGCCGATCAGCGAGCGGCAGGACCATTTTTTTGTGAAGGAAGATGGCCGGCGGATGGCGACGATTCTGCTGCTGGCGCTGGTGGCGGTGGAGCTGACGGACGTGATCTTTGCGCTGGATTCGATACCGGCGGTGCTGTCGATTACGCGGGTGCCGTTTTTGGCTTATACGTCTAACATCATGGCGGTGATGGGGTTGCGGTCGCTGTATGTGTTGCTGACGGCGGTGCTGGTGAAGCTGCGGTATATCCACTTTGGGCTGGCGGCGCTGCTGATTTTTGCGTCGCTGAAGATGCTGATGGCGGACTGGGTGAGCGTGGGGCCGCTGCTTTCTTTGGGGATTATTGCGGGGCTGCTGGCGGTGACGATTGGGGCCTCGTTGCTGTGGCCGAAGGCTGAGGTGGCGGGTTAGCGCGCGTTTTGCGCTATCGGGATATCCTGAGAGGGATGGCTGGAACGATTATTCCCGTGCGAACGGCTTCGGCGTCTTACGACGTGGAGATTGCGCCTGGGTTGTTGGCCGAGGTTGGGGCGCGGGTAGCGGCGCTGTTGCCGGCGGGGCCTCGGATGTTTGTGGTGACTTCGCCGGGGATCTGGGCGCTGCATGGTGAGGCGTTTCTAAGTGGATTTGCGACGCCGCCGACGGTGTTGGAAGTGCCTGCGGGAGAGCAGCATAAACGGCTGGCTACGGTGGAGCGGCTGGCGGAGCAGATGGCTGAGGCTGGGGCGGATCGGGATTCGGTGTTGATTGCGTTTTCCGGTGGTGTGCTGGGGGATATGACGGGGTTTCTGGCGGCGGGGTATATGCGTGGGATTCGGTATATCCAGGTGCCGACTACGGCGCTGGCGCAGATTGATAGCGCGATAGGGGGAAAGACCGGCGTGAACCTGGCGGCGGGGAAGAATTTGTTTGGGGCATTTCATCATCCTCTGGCGGTGTATGCCGATACGGCCGTGCTGGCGACGCTGCCGGATGCGGAGTTGCGGGCGGGGCTGCAGGAAGCGGTGAAGGCGGGGATCATTCGGGACCGGGCGCTGTTTGAGTACATGGAGGAACATGCCGAGACAGTGCTGGCTGGGGATGTTGCGGTGTTGACGCATGTGATTGCAGAGAGTGTGCGAGTGAAGGCTAAGGTTGTGGCGGCGGATGAGAAGGAGTCCGGTGAGAGGATGCTGCTGAACCTGGGGCATACGTTGGGGCATGCGATCGAAGCAGCGACGAAGTACAAGGCTCTGCTACATGGCGAGGCTGTGGCGTGGGGGATGCTGGCGGCTATCGGGATCGCGGAGCGTCGGGCTCTGGTGACCAGCGATGAGGCCGAGCGGATGGGGCGCGTGATTCGGGCTTATGGGCCGCTGAAGAGTTTTTCGGCCAATGTGGGTGACCTGGTGGCGCTGACGGCGAAGGACAAGAAGAACCGGAGTGGGTCGCGGTCGTTTGTGCTGCCGGTGGGGATTGGGGATGCTACGGTGGTTCGGGATGTTTCGGTTGCGGAGCTTACCGAGGCGGCGGAGGCGATGATGGAGTTTCGTGGGGAGCAGGTGCCTGTCTAATGTCTACGCCGATTGTGACACCGGAGATTCTGGGAGCGCGGCCTGCTGCGGAGTTGGAAGAGACTGCCGCGGCTGCGCATGTGCGGGAGATTTTCGATTCGATTGCGCCTAGCTATGATCTGCTAAATCATCTGCTGTCGATGGGGTTGGATAGGCTTTGGTGGTCGCGGGCGGCGCAGTGTTTTCGGAAGACGTTGATACGGCCTGAGGCGCGGGTGCTGGATATCTGCTGCGGGACGGGGGATATGACGTCCGCGCTGCTGGCGCTCCGGCCGACTACGGATACGACATGCACGGTGTGCTCGGTGAAACCGCTGGCGGATGGGCCGGTGGAGCCGATTGTGGGGTTGGATTTTTCGGCGGAGATGTTGAATCGGGCAAGGGTGAAGTATCCGACGCCGAAGACGCATATCGAGTGGATCGAGGGCGATGCGATGCGGCTTCCCTACCCTGATGCGAGCTTCGATCTGGTGACTTCGGCGTTTGGGTTTCGGAATTTGACGAACTATCCGGCGGCGTTGGCGGAGCTGCATCGGGTGCTGAAGCCAGGTGGGCAGTTGGGGATTCTGGAGTGCAACAATCCGGATGGGCTTTCGGGTGCGCTGTATAACCTGTACTTCAAGCATGTGCTGCCGGTGATTGGTGGAGCGATCTCCGGGGATCGGGCGGCGTATAAGTATCTGCCGGCTTCGGTGGCGCGGTTTCCTCGGCCACCACAGATGCTGGGGTTGCTGCGTGAGGCGGGGTTTGGTGGCGAGATGTGGGATGGGTATCTGTTGCGGGCGGCGGGGCTTTATCGCGCGACGAAGCTTTAGCCGTAAGTTGTCTCTGACGTCCGTCTAACCGTTGCATGGGATTCGGCATGAAGTTTCGCGTCGCTCTTTCGGTCGGCTGCGTGGTTCTGGCTGCGACGAGCTTGTATGGCGTGGCGCAAGCCCCCTCTGTTGGACCGTCGCAGACCGACACCATCACGACGAGCTCTACGCTGGTGCTTGTGCCGGCGCTGGTTCGGGACAGGCATAACAACCTGGTTTTTACGCTGACGGCTGACGACTTTGCACTTACCGATAACGGAGTTCCGCAGAAGCTGAGGCTTGAGCCAGATACGGGTGGCGAGCCGCTGGCGCTTGTGGTGGATATCGAGATTGGCGGAGCGGGAACGCGGGAGTATGAGAAGTTCAAGGCGCTGGCGCCGATGATCGATTCGGTGATCGGCAATGTGCCGCATAGGATTGCGGTGGTGGCTTTCGATAGCCGGTCGTCGTTGGAGCAGGACTTTACGTCGAACACCGATGCCGCGGCGCAGGCGATTCTTGATCTCGAGCCGGGATGTACGCGGCAGAAGCATCTGGATAATTGCGAGGCAAAGGGTGCGGAACACGACGTGAGCCTGGGGGATAACGGGGCGGCGATTCTGGACAGCATTGGGTACTCGGTGAGTTTGCTGCGCAAGCAGCCGACGACGTACAGAAGGGCGATTCTGCTGGTGAGTGAGACCGTGGATCGCGGGAGCTCGCTGAAGCTTGATGAAGCGTTGCGGGCCATCACGGATACGAATACGGCGATCTACAGTATTGGGTTTTCGACGGGCAAGTCGGAGGCCGCGCACTATGCGCATCTGGAGCTGCCGACGGTTCCGGTGAGCCCGATATCGAACTCGGGCCGGTTATTTGAAAATGCGCATCCGGGACCGCCGCATGGGTGCATGGGGAAAGATCCCAATGCCGATCCGGATGCGACGCATAACAAAATGGTCCAGGCCTACGATTGCCTGACGCAGCTAGCTCCACCACTGGCGCTGGCGAAGATGGCGGCTATCGATGCGACGGATAGCTTGAAGCGGAATATTCCGGAGACGGTGGCGCGGCTTACGGGTGGGGAGTACTTCAAGCTGACGGATGAGAAGAGCATGGAGCAAAGCCTGCAGACGCTTTCGAACCATATCCCGAACCGGTATGTGTTGAGCTTTCAGCCACGGGCTCCGGCACCGGGGTTTCATGTAATTGAGCTGAAGACGCCGGGATATGCGGGGTTTGCGGTGACGGCGCGGGATGGGTATTGGGCGGGTACGCCGTAGCAGATTCCCTGTAAGGATGACAGAAAGAAAGGTGGCCCAGGCTTCTGGTGTTCCCCACTCATGCGCAAAGAACGCGCATGAATGGGCCACCCAGTCGTTCGTGGTGGGTTGGGCGAAAAGCAGATCCACTGCGCGGATGACACAAAGAAAAGCAAGGGCAAGAACGGGAGGAAGCAGGTTCGTTCGCTGCGCTCAGAATGACAACAAGAAAGGCAGGAGCAAGAGCAAAGGGAAAAGCAAAAAGAGGCGCGCATCCCCCAGAGGATGCGCGCCGTGAGTGTTTCCTCGTCTTGTTAGAAGGAAATTTTTACGCCTGCCTGAAGGACACGTGGACCACCTACGCCGTTGACGTTGCCAACGCCGCTGCCGAGAGTGCCGGTGATCTTGCCCAAGTTTGAGCCGAGCGAGGCGTTGGGTAGGCCGAAGGCTGGTGTGTTGGTGAGGTTGAAGGCATCCATGCGAGCCTCAAGACTGGCTTCCCGGAAGATGTGGAAGTTCTTGAAGAGCGAAAGATTGTCAGAGAAGTAGCCGGGGCCGCGGAACTGGTTGCGCCCTGTGGTTCCGAGGGCACAGGCGACGGGGTTCGCTGTTGAGTAGGCCACGCAGGTGGGCGGGGCGACGAAGCTTGCGGGGTTGAACCAGGTGACGGCAGGGTTCGTGCCGCCAGCCGTGTTATGTGAGACCTGGTAGGGCCCGGTCTGATTGACCGTCTGGGTAGTGCCCGAAGTGGCGCTGGTGGTGGAGATGGTGAAGGGCAAGCCGGAGAGAGCCGACAGTATCACCGAAGTCCTCCAGCCACCGAGCACGTACGAGGTGAGGCCGGAGTTGAAGTACTTATGGCCGCGACCCGCGGGGAGCTCGTAGGTCAGGGTCTGCTCGAAGTTGCGGGTGCGGTCAAAGTCGGCGATGGCGTAGTTGCGGCGAACCGGGCCGGCCCAAAAGAGCAAGGCTCCGTCCTGTGCGCCGGTCTGGTAGTTCATCGCCTTGCCCCAGGTGAAGGCGGAGGTGAAGGCGAGACCCTTGGTGAAGCGGCGGGACAACTGCACCTGCAACGACTCGTAGTTGGTGGTGTAGCCGAGGAAGAACTCGGTAACCGACGCCGTCTTTCCGAAAGCTATGTTCAAGGGATCGTAGGCTGCGCTCTGGCCGTAAATCTGAGGCAGGTTGATGTTCTGCGAGACGTCGATGCGGGTGCCGTGGTTGGCGACGTAGGCGATCTGCAAGGACATGTCCTGCGGGAGTGCCTGCTGGATCACAGCGTTCCAAGAAGAGACGTAGGCGTTCTTGAAGTTGAGCGGGATATAAAGATTGCCCAAACCAATCGTGCCATTGGCCGCTGTTTCTACCAGCTGTCCGTTGGAGGGGAACGTAACGGTGGGGGTAGCCGGCACGCCTGTGACGAAGTTGACGTAACCGCCCGTGGGGTTGAGCGCCGAACCGTAGGTGGGTGTGAAGGTGTAGTTGGTGCTGGTCTTGATGGGGTAGTTGTAGGCGTAGGTGTTATCGACGAAGGGGACGTAGCTGACGCCAAACCCTGCGCGGACTACTGTGTTTTCCGAAACGCGATAGGATGCGCCGAGCCGAGGGGCGAAGTTGGTGGTGTCGGTCTTCATCCCCAGATTGGAGGGGTTGCCGTCCTGGCCGGCGACGACAAGTGCGTTGTTGGTGGGGTTGTAGTTTACGAAACCGCCGGGTTTGCGCGGTGTAGCGGGCGGGTAGAGCTCATAGCGAAGACCGAGATCGACCGTGAGCTTGGGCGTAGCCTGCCACTTGTCGGAGACGAAGAAAAAGAGCCACGTCTGACGGTAGGCAGGGAAGGTGCTGTTGGTGTCCTGGCCGACCTGGTATGGGACATCGAAGAGGATGCTGGCGATGTCGTTGGCCTGCCCCGCAACTGCTCCGTTGAAGGAAGTCGCGCCGGGGGCGGAGGTCTGGTTCTCGCTGAAGTAGAACGTGCCAGCGGCGGCGTTGATGTTGCCCTGCAACAAGTCGTCGCGAACGCGGCGGATGTCGGCCCCTGCTTTCAAGGTGTGGTTGCCGATAACCTTGGTCCAGTTGTTGGCGAAGTCTATGTTGGACTCAGCGCGAAGCCAGGGGAGGGATTGCGAGTAGCCGATGAGCGGATTGCCGGTGCCGTTCTCACCATTGCCGGCGAAGTTGGAGACCTGGAAGGCGACCTGACCGCTGCTGGTGGGCGTCTTATCGGTGCCGTTGGGGCCGTTTCCGGGAATGCCGAGGGTAGCGGCGTCGTTTGCGCCGTAGTCGGTTTGCTGGGCGGAGTTGCGGAGATGAGCGACGCCGATGCGGACCTCGGTGAGAAGGGTGGGCGAGAAGATGTGATCGTAGTTGCCGCCTGTGCTGTAAGCCGTTGCCGTGCCGGTAGCCTCAAAGCCGCCGCCGGTGGGGCCACCAAGGAAGGAGCCGAAGAGCGGCGCCTGGAAGGTGGTGGTCTTCTGGTGGCTGAAGCGGCCGCTGAGGTGGTCCTTTGCAGAGATCTCATAGTCCGACTTGATGTCGTAGCTGATGGCATCTTTGCTGAAGGGCGAGTTCTGCGAGAAGTTGTTGGTGATGGTTCCGGCGATGTACTTGGCTGAGGCCAGGTTGAGCTTGGGGTTTCTCGCCTGTGCGTCGAGGTCCTGGAGGACGGTGAGTGCGATGGGGCTGAGACCGGCGTTGTTCGTGGGAATGAGGTTTCCTGCAAAGGGTATACGGCCCGTCCCGCAGGCCGGCGCGGCACCACTGTTGCAGTTTGCCGTATTACCCGTGTTGGGGTCGTAAACCTGACCGCTATAGCCGCTGAGATTGATGAAGCCGTTGGCAACGTTGTAGTAAGGAATTGTCGTGGTGACGGTGGAGGATTCGTGGTCGGAGGTGCGAAGGAAGTCGCCAAAGAGGAAGAGCTTGTTCTTAAGGATGGGTCCGCCGATGGAGCCGCCGGTGTAGTTGTAGACGAGGCGTCCGTTGGGGCCGGTGGCGAAGTAGTTGCGGGCGTTGACGCCGTTGTTTTCCATGTTCTGGAAGACGGAGCCGTGGATCTGGTTGGTTCCGGACTTGAGCGTGACGTTGACGACGGTGCCGACGGCACGACCGAACTCAGCTTCAAAGTTGTTGGTGGTGATATCGACGTTCGCGATGGCGGCTGCGGGTGGAACGAGGATGATGTGGATGCCGGTGCGCTGGTCGTCGTCGATGCCTTCGATCTGGTAGAGGTTGACGTAGGAGGACTGCCCGTTGGCGTTTACGGAGAGATCATTGTTGGCGTTGTAGAACTGCGAGTTGTTGAAGACGACGGGCGCCATGCCGGGCACAGTGTTCAGCAGCGATTGGAAGCTGTTACCGGAGCTCAAGGGAAGCTCGGCGATCTGGCGCGACTCAAGCTTGGTGGAGATGTCGGCGCGGTCGGTTTGCAGGAGTGGAGGGGCGGTGGTCACGGTGATGCTTTCGGTGGCGCTGCCGGTGGACATCGTCACGTCGACACGGGAGGTGGCGTTGGTGTCCAGCGTGATGTTTTCGCGTGTCTCTTTTTTGAAGCCCGGGGCGACGATGGTCACGGCGTAGGTGCCGGGGGGAAGGTTCGGCTCTGTAAAGTTGCCGCTCTCGTTGGTGACGGTGGTGTGTGCAGTGCTTTGGCCGGTGAGGATGAGGGTTACCTGGGCGTTGGCGACAACTGCGCCGGAGGGGTCGGTGACTGTGCCTACGATGGTGCCGCTGACGGCCTGTGCGTGGAGATGGCTGCTTGTGAAAAGCGACAGGAAGAGAAGTGCGGCGAAAGCGGCGCATGCACGAAACATGCTGTGCGGCTGTGACTGGGAGATGCGAGGAACGTCCATTTGGTTCTCCTGAAAGTGGAACATTGGTGCGGGGCTGATACGTCTGTTTTGGAACGATGCACTGTAATACACAAGCGCTTGAATAAACAAGGCCAGTAACGGGAGCGTCTGCGTGTATCGCGGCGCGAGTTACAGGTTGACTCCGTCAGGTTCTTGGTTGCCCCACCGGAAGTCTTGCCACTCAGGAGCGGGGGAAGGTCGTTGCCGTTCTGATCTCTCCGTATGCGTCATGCATCCACCGCATCGTAGTGCGGTTTGGAAGCGAATGGAAAGGTCAATGCTTTACGGCAGCAAACGTAGCAACAGAAATCGAGACTGTCATGTAAATCTGAAGTGAATACAGGTGAAAAGATCCGAGGCCGTTATGTCCGGACGAAACATCACTGTAAATAGAAGTAAAGGAAGGGCTTGCCTCTCTCTACGATTTCCGTGAATGTTGGAGCATTAACGTTGTTAAGGGTTGGAGCTAACGTTTTCAGCGGATCGGCTTTGCCCTGTGGTGGGGCATTCAACGGTGATATTGCTGTAGTAGAATTGCGACGCATTCGAGTTGAATGTATGGGTGCGTGGGATGCAGGCAGTTATCAATCGTGTCGAAGCGGAGAAAGAGGAACTGAACTGGGTCCTAACGTCGGGCGTCCTTGGGCGGTCCAATCACCTCGCGCGGATGCTGACATTTATCTGCGAGAAGCACTTCGAAGGCCAAGACGACCAGGTTAAGGAGTACACAATTGCGGTCGAGGCGCTGGGACGGCGGAGCGACTTTGACCCGCAGGTGGATACCATTGTCCGGGTCACGGCGCACTCCCTTCGCAAACGGCTGCAGGACATCTATTTAAACGGTGGGTCGGACCATATGGTCCATATCGTGATCCCACCGGGGCACTATGTGCCGTCTTTTGTGCATCGAGAGAGCGATGCTAAGCGGATGGAGTTGGATCTGCCCTTATCGCTTGACGATGTGCCGGCAGCACCGCCGGCCGCGGTCCAAGCAGGGCTTCCACCGGCCAAACGCAGTGGAGTATGGATGCTGCTGGCAGCTATGGTAGCGGCTGTCGGGCTGGTTGGGCTTTTTCTCTTTGCCCACGCTAGAGATTCGTCGGCTGACGCAACATTAACTGCCGGTTCGCCTCCGGCCCTACCTATTCCTGAGAATACGATCCGGGCGCTTATGGGACCCGGTCGCAAACCCTATGTGGACCGCTCCGGAAACACCTGGGCCGCGGGAAAATATTGCACCAGCGGCGAAAGCGTCAGCGTTCCCGGGCAACGGATCGGTGGCACTGAAGATCCTTATCTTTATCTTGCCGGAATCCGCGGGATTGCTCATTGCACGTTCAAGGTGAAGCCGGGCACGTATGAGATGCACTTCCATTTTGCGGAGACGTCCAACCTGCGGCCCGCGACGCGTCGCGCCAGCCTGGCTATCAATGCGGCAGAAGCGCCGGTGAACTTCGATGTTGTGGATAACGCAGGCGGCGATGGGATAGCTACCGCATATGTCGCCGGAGGGGTGCAGCCAGAGACGGATGGGACGATTCATGTCGATTACACCAGCGAGGTTTCTCCGCTGAATGCGGTCGAGATCCTACCGACGCAGTCTGAAAAGCTACTTCCCATCCGCATTACGACAGGGCCGGTAGCGATCGTCGACTCCAACAACCAGACGTGGCTTTCGGACAGATACTTCAGCGGCGGGCGGCGGGGACAGCTCCCCGATCAAGCGAGGAGTTTCAATCGTGGCATCTATAGCTATGACCGCATCGGACATTTTCGCTACAACATCCCTGTGCTGCCGAATGATAAATATCGCGTGACCCTGTATTTCGCCGAGCCGTGGTTCGGGAAGTACAACAGTACTCCGGGCGGACCCGGCAGCCGGGTCTTCGATGTTTCGGCTAATGGCAGCCTGTTATTGAAGAACTTCGACATCATGGCCGAAGGCGGGTCGAATCCCGTGGTCAAGACGTTCGACAATGTGGAAGCTACGCCGCAGGGCAATATCGAGCTCTCGTTCCTTCCGCTGGTCAATTATCCGCTTGTGAATGCTATCGAAGTCGTTCCGGAGCCGTAGCAAGCTGACTTTCACTCCCTGCTCTGCTGTATCCTCAAGGGCATGCACGGGCAGTGGACGCGAGAGCTGGAACAACGCAGTGCGGCCAAACGCGCCGCTGCCCTTTCGTCCTTAATGGCCGCGCTGGCTATCACGCTGCTCAAGCTGCTTACGGGTGTGCTTGCCGGTTCACTGGGCATGCTGAGCGAGGCTGCGCACTCGGCGATCGACCTGATCGCTTCGGCCATTACGCTGATGACCGTTAGGGTTTCGGACCGGCCTGCCGATGAAGACCATAACTACGGGCATGGCAAGCTGGAGAGCCTTTCGGCGGCGTTTGAGATTCTTCTGATGGCAGGGTCGTGCGTGTGGATTGCGCGCGAGGCCATCTACCGGATCCTCCACAATAGGCACCTTGATCTGCGTTGGTCGGTATGGCCGTTTGTTGTGCTGCTGCTTTCGATGGCGGTGGATTACACGCGTTCGCGGTCGCTGCACCGCGTGGCTACCGCACAGCGCTCCGACGCGCTGGAAGCCGATGCCGTGCATTTTGGCACCGATCTTTGGTCTGCCGCGGCGGTCTTTCTGGGACTTCTGGCTACCTACGCGGGCGAGCGATTCCATATTTCCGCTCTGCGGTATGCAGACCCCGTTGCTGCGCTTGCGGTTTCGTGTGTCATCCTTACGGTGACCTGGCGGCTGGCGCGGACAACCATTGATTCCCTGCTCGACGCGACGCCTTCGGAGGCACGCGCGCAAATCCGCCGCGACCTGGTGAACGATCTTGAGGCTGTGGACGGCGTGTTGACTGTGGAGCGGGTGCGGGTGCGGCGATCGGGCTCGGATTATTTTGTCGATCTTACGCTGGGTATGCCGCGCAACCTGACGTTTCAACGGTCGGAACAGATTACGTTTGCGGCGACGGCGGCGGTGCAGCGACGGTTGCCGGGGGCCGATGTTGTTATCCATTCGGTGCCTACGGCTGCAGTTGGCGAGAGTGTGTTTGACCGGATTCGCGCGGTGGCTGCTCGCAGCAATCTGAATTTGCACGACGTCAGCGTGCAGCAGTATGAAGGCGCGCTGCATGTGGAGCAGCATCTTGAAGTGCCGGAGACGATGTCGCTGCAGGAGGCGCATGAAGTGGCGTCGCAACTTGAGTCGGAGATTCGGCGTGAGGTTCCTTCGGTAGATACGGTGCTTACGCATATTGAATCCGAGCCCGCTACGATTGCTTCGCCAGTACAGTTTGCGGCCAATGAGCATCTGACGCGGCAGCTGGTGCAGACTGCGGAACACTTTCCCGAAATCCACGATGTTCACGAGGTTACCGTCACGCGAGGGCACGGTGGAGCAGCCAACAGTGTGCAGATTAACTGCCACATCTCGCTGCCCGACGACCTGCCGATGTCGCGCGTCCACGACGTCATTACAGAGTTCGAAAGCGAATTTCGGCTGCACCATCCGCAGGTGGCACGGGTGCTGATTCACCCGGAGCCCGCCACTGACAACGCACGGTAAACCTCGCGCATCTGTATTCTGAAGACCCATGAAGCTTTTTCGATTGATCCTCAGCACGCTTGCCATGCTCTTCGTGATGTTCCTGTCCGCAGCCATTACGCTGCGCATCGCTTTGCATGGACATGAGGTTACGGTGCCTAATTTTTCGGGGATGACCGTTTCGGAGGCGAGTACTGCCGCACTACAGACGGGCGTCGATCTCAATATTGAGAACAAATTTTATTCGACGACTGTGCCAGCGGGCAGGATGCTCTCGCAGGCGCCGGCTTCGGGGTCGAGGGTGCGGCATGGGTGGGTGGTTCGCGTGACGGAGAGCCTGGGGCCGCAGCAGGTGACGATTCCCGATGTTGCGGGAGAGCCGGAGCGTGAGGCTTCCATCAATATTCGGCGCGACTCGCTCGATCTTGGGACGCTGGCGCACATCGATGCGCCGGGCGATCCGGATATCGTGCTGGCGCAGACGCCGCCTCCGAATGCGGGCGTTGATCAGCCGAGGGTTTCGCTGCTGTTGAGCTCGACTGCGTCGGGCGCTTCGAGCGCGATTGTGATGCCATCGTTTGTGGGGATGACGTACAGGGATGCGAACCATGCAGCGGCAGCGCTGGGACTGCGGGTGACGTTTCTTTCGGATATTCCTGCACCAGCGCCCACCCCGGCGCCCCCTGCACCGCCCGCTTATACGACGAACGCGGCCGGAGTGAAAATCGATGCGAATGGGCAGGCTGTTTCGTTCCCTGCCGGATCTCCACCGCCAGCCGCGGCCGCTGCTCCTGTGGTTGCGGCGTCTGTTGTTCCTGCGGGGCCTGTAACTGCGCAGAAGCCGGACTCTGGATATCGGGTGACCAAAGGCGATACGGTGCGGCTGACGTTTGGACATCCTGCTTCGTCCAACTAGGCAGCAGCTTGTTTGTAAGGCTGCGACTGCGGGTTTCCATTCCGCAGGACAAAGTTGTCCTGCTTCAGTCGAAATGACACAGTAGTGATTGTTCTAGATGCCGACATGGCCTACGCCGGGTCGAGCCGCTCGACCATTACATCGGTGGATTTGATCAGCGCAGCGGCGGAATCGCCCTTCTTCAAACCAAGCTCACGAACGGCGCTCGCCGTGATGATGGCCGTGATGTGTGTGTCTGCCGTTGCGAGGATGACCTCAGCCATCAGACCATCGAGACGAATGCTGACTATTTTGCCGACAATCTGATTGCGTCCGCTGACCATGCGGAAGCGCTTTCGCGATTCTGCGGGAGTTTTTGCGGCGTCTTTGGCAAAGAACGGTTTGAGAACGGATTCAGAGATGCGGTGATGCCCACCAGGCGTTGTGACGGTCTTCAGTTTCCCGGAAAGTATCCATTGTTTGATCGTCGGATAACTGATTCCTATCAGTCGAGAGGCTTCGCGGGGCGTCAACATCGGTTCGATTTTCGGCATGCAATAGAAGTAGCACCTTCGCTTGCAACTGACTACGGCTAACGATTTTCGCATTCCTTTACTTCTTTGTAAGCAATGCTTCGTTCCTGAGCAGATGGCAATTTAGCAGTGACGCGTGAATCCTTTTATGTGCGATTTGAATCGTATAATTTCAATATTGGTTTGATTTCGTCTTTTCGCTGTTTGCAAGTCCTCATCGTTCCATTCCCCGCGCGGATGTACTTCGGCTTTCGATCGCCATTTCCGCCACCACTTCTTCCTGCATGTCTACGGTTCCAACCTGACCCGGGGGGAGAACCACACTCAAGGATGCCCATGTTTCGCTACACCGCTGTCCGCTTGAACCGTTTCACCAGTCTTGTTCTCAGTCCTCTTCTTGTTAGCTTTCTGCTGGTATCGGGTAGCGCGTTTGCGCAGTCGACGCAGGTTAGCGGGACCCTGCGCGATCCGGATCACTCCGTTGTGGCAAATGCTACGGTGACGCTGACGTCGGGTGCGGGTGCGGTACAGCAGACTTACACTGACGCCACGGGCGGCTATAGCTTTACGAATGTTGCCCCGGGAACGTACCGGCTTGAAGCGCGGAAGGCTGGGTTTGCTGCGATCATAATGCCTTCGGTGACGGTGGTTGCGGGCCAAAATTTGACGCTGGATGCTATGTTCGCCCTTGCGGGCGCGAGCTCCTCCGTTACAGTGAACGCAAACAATACGGGAACGCCGGCGGTGGGGTATTACGTGGCTGGCGTGGACCGAGGCGTGATGGGCAATGCTCCGCTGGTGAACCAGCCTTACACGATTACGGTGATGCCGGCGGAAGAGATCCAGAATACGCAGGTGAAGAGTTTGCGCGACACGATTAAGTATCTGCCGCTGGTGTCGTTTACGGAGCAGCAGGGGCCAGAGGTTTTGCGACCGGCGACGCGCGGTGTACAGGGGTCGATTGCGCAGAACACGCGGATGGATGGCATGGCCATGGCTATTACCGGGGCGAATCCGATGGAGGAGTACCAGGAGATGCAGGTGGAGAACGGCCTGGGTGCTGCTATGTATGGGCCGGCGAATCCTTCGGGCATGTTTGATTTTGTGTTGAAGCGGCCGACGGAGGATCGCACGGCGAATCTTTATCTGGAGCAGGACTCGAGCTCGGTGGGGACGATCTATGGCGATGCCGGTGGGCGGCTGGGGCCGCATAAGATCTTTGGGTATCGCAGCAATCTGCTGTTTGGCGATGGAACCCAGTTTGTGGAGGCGAGCCGGTTGCGGCGACGGCTGGCGGAGTTTGCGTTCGATCTGCGGCCGACGGACGCGACGGCGATTGATGTGCATTACAGCGTGTATGACATTGTGCAGCGGGGCTATCCTGGGTGGTTCAGCTATGGGCCTTCGTCGAAGACCAATGCAGCGGCGCCGGACTTTATTCTGCCAGCGGCACCTGATCCTACGCGGGTTGGATATGGGCAGGCTTATGCCGGTGTGAACCTGACAACGCAGACGACCAGCGTGCGGCTGCTGCATGACTTTACGCCGAACTGGCATGCGATGGCCGGCGGACTGGCGCAGCGGCTGGACCGGTTTATCGATACGCCGGTAAATACGATTAGCGATAATGCGGGCGACTATAGCTCGTCGCTGGCTACGGGGTTTGCGCCGCGCTTTGGAGTGGAGAGCGATCTGGGCTATCTGACCGGCGTGATCAAGCGCTGGGGCATCAAGCAGGATATGGTGCTGGCGAGCGAGGGATACCGGTTCAACCAGTACTCGTACTCGGCGAACTCTGCATCTGTGTTGACGCTGGGACCGGCAAACATCGATGCGCCGAAGGTGTTTGCGGCTCCTACTGCGGGGCTGCCGCGTAATCTGGGGCTGTATCAGTCGGCGGTGGTGCATCAGCAGGGGTTCAACATCGGCGATCTGATTTCATTTCGCGATCGTTTTCTGGTGCGTGTCGCGGCGAGCCAGGATTGGATTGGGGTGGATAACAACTCGGCCACGGCGAGGACGAGCGGGTCAAACAAGCAAGGAATTAGCCCTTCGGCGAGTGTGATGTACAAGCCGACGAGCTGGACGACGGCGTATGCGACCTATGCGAGCAGCCTGCAGCAGGGCGATATCGCACCGGTAAGTGCGACGCTGATCAACTCCGGTGCGGCGCTGTCGCCGTATCGCAGCAAGGAGTGGGAGATTGGGTTCAAGACCGAAGCACATCCGGTGGCGATTACGACAGCGCTATTCCGGCTGCAGCGGCCGTTCGCCGATACAATCTCGTACAACGGAAGCGTGACGGAGAATGTCTACGCGATTGTGGGACAGCAGGTGAACTTTGGCGCGGAGATTTCGGCGCAGGGTACGGTGTTCCATCGGCTGTTAGTTGATGGCGGTTTCACGGCGTTGAATGCGCGGTTGAACGATACGAACGTGGCTTCGACGAATGGGAAGCGGTTTGTGGGTATACCGGCTTACAAGTCAAATCTGTTGAGTGAGTACCGTGTGCCGGGTGTGGCGAACCTGAATATCACAGGCGACTGGCAGTTCGTGGGCCAGCGTACGCAGGACGATCAGAACCTGCATACGACGCCTGCCTACAGCACGTTTGACTTAGGGTTCCGGTACTCGCATGTGTTGCTGACCAAGCTGGCTACGCTGCGGTTTACGTGCAACAACATTACGGATACGCGGTACTACTCGACGATTGCTGCCGGTGATATTACCGGAACGAACGCCAGTGCCAATACCGCGCACCTGGGAACGCCGCGGACGATTTCGAGCTCGCTGCAGTTTGCTTTCTGACGGAGGTTGATAGATGACGCTGAACAGGCGGGAAGCGGTGAAGTTCGGCGCGCTGGCTGTAGGCGCCGGACTTGTGCCTCGTGTGTGGGCGCAGGAGCTGGCCGCCCTCGACGTGGCGTCGGCGGGGTCGATGAAGCAGATGCTGGATGGACCACTGAAGACCGCGGCAGCGGAGGCGCTGAAGCTGGAGCTTCGGAGTCATTCGCAGGGAGCCGATGCGGTCGCGAAGGCGCTTGTGGATGGAAGCCTGCAGGCGGATGTGTTTGTGCCGATTACGGCGGGACCGATGCGGACGGTGATGGCGGCGGGGATGGCTTCCGCGGCTGAGGCTGTTGCGCGGACGGAGATGGTGATTACCTACAATCCGAAGAGTACGTTTGCAGCGCAGTTTGAGGCGGCGGCCAAGGGGAGGGCGCAGTGGTGGGAGGTGCTGCAGGAGCCGGGGCTGAAGTTCGTGCGGTCGGACCCGACGGGTGATCCGGGTGGGCGGAACATCATCTTTGTGATGATGCTCGCGGCGAAGAAGTATGGACAGCCAGGGCTGGTGGAGAAGGTGCTGGGGCCGATGCTGAATCCGGAACAGATTTTGCGTGGAGGCAATAACCAAGCGCGGATGGCGAGTGGAGAGATTGATGCGGTAGGGTCATACCGGAGCAGCGCGGCGGGATCGGGGATGCCGTTCCTAGTGCTTCCGAGCGACGTGAACCTGAGCGGGCTGCGGGTGCGGGAGGAGCATCCGGACGTGAGCCTGACGATTGGGGCGAAGACGTTCTTTCCGGAGCCGCTGGTGTTTTATGCGGCGGTGCTACGAGGGGCGACGAACTCGCGGGGAGCGGAGGCGTTTGTGGCCTGGCTGAGGGGAGCGAAGGCGCAAGGGCTGTTTGCAGCACATGGGTTTGCGGGGGTGGGTGAGGCTCAAGGGTTGGAGATGGATGGACGCTTACGGGCTTCGATTGCGGCGCGGCGCTAACGGCGCTCGAAGAGGGCGGCGAAGAAGCCGTCACCATGGAAGTTGGAGCCGGGGAGCGTGCGGAGGAAGCCGTCGCGGAGGGTCGGGGTCAGGTCGGCGGAGAGGTTGAGGGTGGTGAGGAGGGGGTCGAGCGGGAGGCGATGCGTGCCGGGTGGGAGCGGGGTGGCCGCGACGACGGCTTCGTTCTCTTCGGGTTCGAGTGAGCAGGTGGAGTAGAGGAGCTTGCCTCCGGGGGCGAGGCGGGCGATTGCGGCGGCGAGGAGGGATTTTTGGCGGTCGGCCTGGCGGGCGAGATCGCTGGGGCGGAGGTGGTGGCGGATTTCGGGGTTGCGGGCGAGAGTGCCGGTGCCGCTGCAGGGGACATCGCAGAGGATGAGGTCGAAGTCGCCCTCGGCGGCGGGGAGGATGGTGGCATCGGAGGCGAGGGTGCGAACGTGGGCGGCGGAGGGATCGCGCTCGAGCTTGTGGGTGAGGGCCTTGAGGCGGGAGGGGCTGACGTCGGTGGCGAGGATTTGGGCGGCGGGGTGGCGGGCAGCCAGGACGAGGGTTTTACCGCCGGGGGCGGCGCAGCAGTCCCAGATGCGGGTGGGAGTGGGAACGGCTGCGGCAGCAAGTTCGGCGACGAGACGGGAGCCGTCGTCGAGGTGGGGGCCTTCGTCTGGGCCGAAGAGTGTGCCGGGGCTGGGTTCCTGCTGGTCATAGTTGCAGATGGCGAGGGCAGCGGGGCGGCCGTAGTTTTTGGTCCAGCGCTCGACGAGCCAAGTGGGGTGGCCGAGGCGCTCGGCAACGGCGGGGGTGGTTTCGAAGAGGGGTTTGCCGGCGGGCGGCTGTCGGGTGAGGTTGCGGAGGATGGCGTTGACCATACCGGCGGCGTGGGTCTGGCCAGCGGCGCGGACGAGCTCGACGCTTTCGCTGAGAGCGGCGTGGGCCGGGATGCGGTCCATGTGGAGGAGCTGGAAGGCGCCGAGGCGGAGGGCGGTGCGGATGGGTTGGGCGAGCTCCATTTCCGGGCGGGCGAGGAGCGGCTGGATGCGGGCATCCAGGGCAATCTGCCAGCGGAGGACGCCGAGGACGAGGGCGGTGGCGAGGTTGCGGTCGGCCTGCGATAGACCGGCGAGGCGACGGCCGTGGAGGAGATCGTCGCTGTGATCGCTGGTGGTGGCCATGCGTTCGAGCACGGCGAAGGCTGCTACGCGCGAGGGACTAATGCGGGGTGGGGATGGTGCGAGTGCGGGGAGATTTGCAGGGGTTTTACTCAAGAAATTCACCCTGCTTCAACTGAAAGCCTCGCACGAAGTCTATGCCGGTAAGCTGCTGTTTCCCTTCTAGTTGCACCTCATCGAGGATGAGGGCTGTACCTTCGGCGGCGCCGGCGAGGAGCTGGCCGGTGGACCAGTCGAGCGCGCCGGCGGGCAGACCGGTATTGGTGGGGCTTACGCTCATGCGGTGGATGATGAAGCGCTTGCCCCGGAAGGTGGCGTGGGCTCCCGGCCAGGGATAGAAGCCACGCCAACGATTGTAGGCTTCGGTGGCGGTTCGATCTGTGAGGTCCACGCGGGCGTCTTCGCGGGTGAGGATGGGGGCTAGCGTGGCCTGGGAGTGGTCTTGGGGCTTGCGGGTAACGGTTCCGGCTTCGAGGCCAGAGAGGGTAGCTAGAACGAGGTCTGCGCCAATGTGGGAAAGCCGTGGAAAAAGATCGGATGCCATGGTGTAAGGACCGACTACAAGTCGCTGTTTTAAAAGGATATCGCCGGTATCAAGACCGGCATCCAGATGCATGGTCGTGACGCCGGTTTCGGTTTCGCCGTTGGCAACGGCCCATTGGATGGGAGCCGCGCCGCGGTACTTGGGTAGGAGCGAGCCGTGGAGATTGATGTTGCCGAAGCGCGGGAGATCGAGCATCCATTGCGGGATGATACGGCCGTAGGCGACGACGAGGATAGCGTCGGGCTGGATCTGTTCGAGTTGGGATTTGAGGTCTTCGTTGAACTTAAGCTTTTCCGGTTGAACGACTTGCAGCTCATGCTTCAAGGCAAGCTTCTTGACGGCGGAGGTCTGGAGCTCCATCTTGCGACCGGCGGGGCGGTCGGGCTGGGTAAGGACGAGGACTACCTCATGGCCAGAGGCAAGGACAGCTTCCAGCGTTGGGACGGCGAAGTCTGGTGTTCCACAAAAGACGAGTTTCATGCCGATAGGCCTCCCGGCAGGTTTACCATTCGCCGTTCTTCTGGAGTTTCTTGATGCGGCGCTTGACCAGGTCGCGCTTGAGGAGACTGAGGTGGTCGAGGAAGAGGATTCCGTGGAGATGGTCGATTTCGTGCTGCAGAGCGCGAGAGAGTAATTCTTCACCTTCTACTTCAAAGAATTCCCCTTTGACGTTCTGTGCGCGCACTTTTACCCATGAGGCGCGGGCTACTTTCTCACGGATGTCCGGGAGGCTGAGGCAGCCTTCTTCTTCGATCTGCTTGCCTTGGCGGTCGATGATTTCGGGGTTGATGAGGACGATCTTGTCTTCGGGACGCTCTTTGAAGCTGACATCAATAACGGTGATCTGTTTGGAAACGGCGATCTGCGGGGCGGCGAGTCCGATGCCTTGCGCGGCGTACATGGTTTCGAACATTTCCTCGACAAACTCGGCGAGTTCGGGGGTGAAGTCGGTCACCTTTTCGCTGGGCTTGGCGAGGACGGGGTCAGGGTACTTCACGACCTCGTGGATCTTGTGGGGCGTGACGGTGGGGGTCGCGGCCTTCGGATTGGCGGGTTTCGTGTTAATTGACTTCGCGCTCATGCGTTCTCGGGGTTAGAAGGATCGGATCTGGTCGCAGTAGCCTGCGTAGTTGCGCTGGAGCTCGCGGAGGCTGTCGCCGCCGAATTTTTCGATAACGAGGCGGGCGACGGTGAGAGCGACCATGGACTCGGCGGCAACACCGGCGGCCGGGACGACGCAGACGTCGGAGCGCTCGTAGGCCGCCTTGGTCGGCTCGCGGGTTTCGAAGGAGACGGAGCCGAGCGGGCGGCGGAGGGTGGAGATGGGCTTAAGGTAGCCGCGGACGACGACGTCTTCGCCGTTGGAGATTCCGCCTTCGAGGCCGCCGGCGTTGTTGTGTTCACGGCTGAATTTGGTGAAGGCGGCCGGGTCGGAGGTTGGTTCGCCCTCATAGGCGATGGCGTCGTGGACGGTGGAACCGAGGGACTGAGCGGCGGTGACGCCACGGCCGAGCTCGACGGCTTTGACGGCCTGCAGGCTCATGACGGCCTGGGCGAGGAGGCCGTCGAGGCGCTCGTCCCAGTTGACGTGGGTACCGACGCCGGGAGGAAGGCCGTGGACGACGACCTCGAAGACGCCGCCGATGGTGTCTCCGGTGCGGAGGGCGATGTCGACTTCGGCCTTCATACGGGCTTCGGATTCGGGGTCGACGCAGGCGAGGAGGACTTCTTCGCGCGAGGCGATGGCTGCGATTTCGGGGAAGGTGGCCGGGCGAGAGAGCTCGGCGGCGCCGACGCGGATGACGTGGCTGGCGACCTCGATGCCAAGGGAGCGGAGGAGCATTTTGGCGACGGCACCGCAGGCGACGCGGGCGGCGGACTCGCGGGCGGAGGCGCGCTCAAGTACGTAGCGGGCGTCCGGGAAGTCGTACTTGAGGGCGCCGGCGAGGTCGGCGTGGCCGGGGCGAGGGCTTTTGACGGCCTTGTGCTTTTCGGGGTCGCCGGGCGAAACGGGGAGGATTTCTTCCCAGTTCTTCCAATCCTTGTTGGCGAGGGTCATGGCGATGGGCGAGCCGATGGTTTTGCCGTGGCGGACGCCGGAGAGGATGTGGGCAGTGTCGCGCTCAATGCGCATACGTCCGCCGCGGCCGTAGCCCTGCTGGCGGCGCCAGAGTTCGTGGTCGAGGAATTCCTGATCGACGGGAATGCCTGCCGGAAGTCCGCTGAGGAGGGCTACGAGGGATTCGCCGTGGCTTTCGCCGGCTGTAGAAAAACGAAGCATGGAATGTTCATTATAACGGGCGTGGTCTGCGAAGAACGGCAAAGGCAGGGGCTTGATGCAGAGTGCGCGGAGGTTAAAGACAAGTTTCGCTGACCGGGTTTGAGGTGCGGCCGGATTTAGGATTCGTCGGCGAGGAAAGCTTTGGAGTTGAAGAGTGGGCGGTCCATCGAACGTACCCATTCGGTGGTTTCGTCGGGTGATTTGTCGGCGGCCTTCGCGGCGGCGAACTCGTTACGCATGGACTGGAACTTGGCTTCTAGGTCATCGAGTGCGCTGAGGAGCATGGCTTCGGGGGTCATGGGGAGCTTGGGGCTGCCGAATTCGAGCTTGCCGTGGTGGGCGAGGATCATGTGTTCGATGAGGAGGCGGAGTTTGTCCGGAAAGAACTCCGGTGTGCAGTCGTTTTCGATAGCGGCCGTAGCGGCATCCGCATTGAGAGCGGCGATTTTTTCGTGAAGCATTCCCTGCACGATGGAGATATGGCCGATCAACTGGCCTTCGAGGGTGTAATTGAAGCTGGACTTCCAAGAGAGTTCGCGAACCTTGCCTACGTCGTGGAGAATGGCTCCGGTGACTAGAAGGTCGGGTTCGACTTCGGGATAGAACGGGGCCGTGGCGAGGCAGACACGGACGAGGGTGAGGACGTGTTCGAGCAGGCCTCCGATCCAGGCGTGGTGGAGGCGTTTGGCGGCGGGGGCGGTGATGAAAGCCGGGCCGATGGCGGGGTCGTCGAGGAAGGCGAAGACGAGGGCGCGGAGGTGCGGGTTCGAGAAGGCATCGACATAGCCGCGGAGTTCGGCGTACATTTCGGAGACGTCGAACTGGGTGGTGGGGACGAAATCGGCGGTGTCGATTTCGCTGGTGGCGGCGGAGCGCATTTTGGTGATGGTGATCTGGTACTTACCCTGGTACTTGGAGACCTGGCCCTGGACCTTGACGTAGCAGCCTTCGGAGCAGTGGGTGACGACGTCGGCGAACTCTTCCCACATGCGGGCTTCGAACTGGCCGGTCTTGTCGGCGAGGGTGAGGGCGAGGTACTGGCCGGAGCCTCCCTTGCGCTCTCGAACGCCGATGGAGGAGAGGAGGAAGTAGCTGGTGATGGCCTGGTTTTCGAAGCGGGCTGCGTCGGCGATGTAGAAGTCTTTCATGCGTAGATAAGGATAGCTTGCCGGATGAGTTGGAAGGGAATGTGACTTGTATTGAGCGAAACAAGCAACCACAAGAACACTGCGAAAGCGCTCACGCAAAGGACGCAAAGTTGGCCAAAGGAGGGCGGTGGTGAAAGCAATCTCTCGCCAAGTAAGACAATAGAGATGCAACAGCAATTGAGGCCACGGAGTGATCCGTGGCCTCAATTGCTTTGTTGTGGATGAGTTTAGTGGGGTGCCGGGGTGGTGACCGGTGCGTTGGGTTCGGTGCCAGTGGTGGCCGGTAGTGGCTGACCCTGTGGCGGTGCCCCGGGAGCCGGTGTGTCGGCTGGCGGCAGTGTCGTCTGGTCGGAGGAGGGAGCCGGTTTGGTCGTGGTATCCGTATGTTGGACGGCGGTGGGGGTGTTGACCAAGGCGGGGTTGGCCGTGGGAGCGATGACTGGGCCGTTGTCTACCGGTTTGCTGGGCTGCTCCTGCAGACGCTCCTTTGGAGCACCCTTTTCGCGCTTAACCTTCTTCTTTTTAGCGGTGTCTCCGTTCAAACCGAGCGGAGCTGCTTGAAGCTTTTCCGCGGTAGTGGTCTGCTTGTCGGCAGGCACAGGACGGTTGCTCGCTTTGAGCTCTGCCTTGTTGAGCTTGACCTCAAGACCCTTTTCGTTCTGCTCGACCTGACGTTGTGCGAAGCGAGTTTTTTTCTGCGGTGCGGCCTTGGGTGCAAGCGGATCGGTGTCCGTGTCGGCTGTTTCGATCGCAGTACCGGTGGTGATGGTTGTTGTTGACTCACCGAGCGCCATCGCAGCGCCGGGAGCCTGCCCGGCCAGGGCATTGTTATTGACGGTGGCTGTTTCGCTGGGAGCGTTGGGCAGCGTGTTGCGGGGAGACTGGCCGTAGCGGATCTTTTCGCGGTGAATCTTCTGCTTCTTTTCCGGCTTGGAGGCGTTCTTTACGCTGCCAGGATTCCTGGTCTGGGCTGCCGCAGCCTTTTCCGCGTTCTTTTCAGCAACCTTAGCACGCGCGGCGGCGAGCTCTGCCTGCACGCGGATAGCCTTTTGCTCCTCCGCCTTTTCGTGCTTGACGACCTTCTTCTTGGGCGCCGGAGGGGTGTAGGAGGTGAAGACATCACGGTTGGTCTTCTTGGGTGCGCCGGTATCGACGAAGCCGGGCTTGACGTCTACGTAGAGCTCGGTCCGCGCCTTGGTCAAGTAATCACGCAACGCGGGTTGCAAGGCATCCATATAGACGCCTTCCTGGACCTGGTTCTCAACGGACTCGAGGGGAGGAACGCCCGCAGCCTGGTGGGCATCGACACGCAGGATGACATAGCCCTGGCGGGTGCGGATGGGCGCCGTAAAGCCGCCTGCAGGCAGCGGGAAGGTTGCGTTTTCGAGTACATCGCCGAGGGTGCCGCGCTTGAAGTCGCCGAGGTCGCCGCCCGCTGCAGCCGTGGGGCCACCGGAAGAAGCTTTGGCAATGTCGGCAAAGTTGCCGCCGGCTTTCAGCTTGGCTTCTAGATCATCGGCTTTGGCTTTTGCTTCGTCGATTTGAGCGGGAGTGGCGTTATCCGGCGTGGGGATCAGGATTTCGCTGAGGTGGAGTTGTTCGGGGACTTCAAACTCCTTGGCGTGGGCGTTGTAGTAGTCCAGTTCCTGTTGATGCGTGGGGTTGAGGCGGCGGCCAACTTCGTCGCGCACGACCTGCTGGGTGATGGCGCTATTCTTGATTCCCTGCTTGAAGTCCTCAAACGAGACGCCCTGCGTGGCAGCGGCCTTTTCGAGGGCTTCCATGGAGTCGAGGTGGTTCTGCTTGCGGATCTCGTCGAGACGGCGCATGGTTTCGGCTTCGCCGGTAATGCCGAGTTCCTTGCCCTTGGAGAGCAAGATCTGCTGGTCAATCATGTCGCGGAGCAGGTTTTTCTGCTGGGCGTCGAGATCTGCCTGTGTGGCGCCGGAGCGCTGCGCTTCCTGCAGGAGAGACTTTTCCGCCTGCTCATACTCGCTGCGGGTGATGATCTGATCGTTGACACGCGCGACGATGTCTTCCACCACTTCGCCGTTGGGCGTGATGGGGGTGGCAGCCGGCAGCGGCGGAAGCTGCAGCGGTGTGGTGCCGAACTGATAGTTGGGACGTTGCACCTGAGCCAGAGCCGGGACAACGCTAAAGGCGGCTACGGCCAATGCAACAGGGAGCAAAGCACCCGCAAACAGTCGGCCCGTGGAGGTATTACGATTCTGCTTCTCGATCATCCGTTCCTTTACAGTCCTTGCCCCTGAGGTTAGCCCTGCCGCGATCAGGCTTTGCTTGGTTTGACCGCGCGGCGAAACAGAGGTCATCTGGCTCTCCTATTCTAAACGGAAATAAGCTCCGGGGATTGCCGGGGAGCGGCGGTTCGCGGCCTGCAGAGAGCTAACCGCCGGTGCTATACTCCGTCCAACCCATACGGCTGGAGTGTGGTGCAGTTTTTGTGCGCCTTCGGTCGCTTTTTCGCTTCTTTTGAGGACCCTCCGCTTCCATGGTTAACCGCTCCCGTCGCGCACTTTTTTCGGCAACAATTTTCCTGGCAGTCTGCGGCATCGCAGGCTCTGTTTTTGGTGGTGTTTCCGCGCAGACAGCTTCGGACGAGTCCAACCTGCGGGACTCGATGAAGTCGTTCACCAATGTTTATGCGCTGGTGGAGCAGAATTACGCCGACAAGTTGGACAGCGACAAGGCTGACAAGGCGATCTATGACGGCGCGATTCCCGGCATGTTGCATGTACTCGATCCACATTCGAATTTTTACGATCCGAAGAGCTTTGCGCAGATGCGTGAGGACCAGCACGGCAAGTACTACGGCGTAGGCATGCAGATCCAGCCGCAGGGCGACAAGATTGTGGTGTTGGCACCGTTTGAGGGCACACCTTCTTATAAGGCCGGGATTCGGCCGGGCGATGTGATTCTGGCCGTCGACGGAAAGACGACCGAGCATATGGATTCGGCCGGTGTGGCTTCGATGCTGAAGGGACCGCGCGGCACGAATGTTTCGGTGACGATGGGCCGTGAGGGCTCGCCGAAGCCGCTAGTATTCAACCTGGTGCGCGATGAGATTCCACGGTACTCAGTGGATATTGCGTTTGAGATCAAGCCGGGGATTGGCTATATCCATGTTACCAATTTTATGGAGACGACCTCGCATGAGGTACAAGAGGCGCTGGATAAGTTTGGGCCGAACCTGCAGGGTTTGCTGATCGACCTGCGTGGCAATCCGGGCGGGCTGCTCAATGAAGCCGTCAATATGTCCGACAAGTTCCTGCAGAAGGGCCAGATTGTCGTGTCGCAACGGGGACGGGCATTTCCAGACCAGGTGTATCGCGCACCGAAAGGCTCGGATGGCAAGTATCCGATCGTGGTGCTGGTGAACCGCAATACGGCATCAGCGGCAGAGATTGTCTCGGGGGCTTTGCAGGACCATGATCGTGCGCTAATCGTGGGCGAGACGACATTCGGCAAGGGACTTGTGCAGACGGTTATTCCACTTTCGGAAAACACCGGGCTGGCGCTGACAACCTTCCACTACTACACGCCTTCGGGACGGTTGATCCAGCGGAACTATGAAGGGCTTTCCTTGTACGACTACTACTATGGTCGTGAAGGCGCGAAGCCGGCAGATAACTCGAACAAGGAAGTGAAGCTGACAGACTCCGGACGCACCGTTTACGGCGGCGGCGGCATCACGCCGGATGAGAAAATTCCGGAGCTGAAGTCGAACCACTTTGAAGATGTTCTGCTGCAGCACTATGCGTTCTTCAACTTCTCCAAGCACTATCTGGCTGACCATACTGTGCAGAAAGACTTCGTTGTGGATGACGCCATTCTGAGGCAGTTTGAGGACTTCCTGAAAACCGAGAAGATCGACTACACCGACAAGGATGTTGCCGACAATAGCGACTGGATCAAGTCGAGTATCAAGGCTGAGCTGTTTACCTCGCAGTTTGGGCAGGCGCTCGGTATGCAGGTGCGGGCGCTGTGGGATCCGCAGATCGCCAAGGCACTGACGTTTATGCCGGAGGCACTGGCGCTCGAGAACCACACGCTGCCATCGGAACAGAAGACGCAGACCGCCAGCAGATAGTCCCACTGAAATAAGCAAAGGCCGCGCATGGTGCGCGGCCTTTGTGCTTACAGGTGGCAAAAAGTGTGGAGCGGGAGACCGGGATCGAACCGGCGACATTCAGCTTGGGAAGCTGACGTTCTGCCACTGAACTACTCCCGCTCGGTGTTGCGATTATAGCTCTCCCGCAAGTCATTGTGTAGGGATCCGTGCTTCTAGCGACGTTCGGGCAATGGTGCCACTGCCTGTCCACAATGTTGCGCAAGATCACACGCTCGAACGCCGAAAAAGACGTTGTCCTTCGACACAGGAAGAGTGACTGCGTTGTTGGAAGCAGAGGCGCCATACTTCGATGCGTCGGCAGCATACTTCCAGTCGTTCGCCGTGGTTTCGCGCCATACGATTTGATAAGACACAGGGCCAGCCGCCGCAGAGGGTGGGTCCCACTTCAGCGTCGTATTGTCGTCGAGGTTTGAAGTTACAATCCGGACGTTGTCTGGGGTTCCGGGAGATGAGGCGAGCGTTGCCAAAGTCGCCATATTGAGACGAGCTACTTGCGCGATGTATTGGAAGTCGTCGAACTTCAAGAGATCGCCGTACTCAACACCATTCTCCGTCCGCACATGTTGATGCTGGTGGTCGAAGTTCTCGCGCCATTCCGTAAAGCGAACCGCGGCAAAGTCTTCATTGCTGAAAGAACTGTGGTCCCCGCCACGCAGGAAACGATCCAGGCGGAGTTCCATCACCGGTTCGAGCGGCTTCAGTTGACCTTGCTGGACTGGGCGGGATTTCGAAGGGAAATAGGTGCGATCTACGGCAAGTACTTCGCGGGCCAGCTGCCGCGATGGCGTTTCGCTGTCCATGCCGAGTGTCAACCACTGTTGAATTTTTTCGATGGGCCACGAGGGCAGGATGCCTTGTGAAAAGACACGCACGAGTGACTTGTTCTGCAAGGTATCGCCGGGTGTGGTGTCACCGCCAACGATGTCGTTGTTGAGTACGCCTTCGAGCTGCCATCCTTCGGCCTTGGCCAGCTTGGCGAGGTGGCGGCTTCCGTTGAGTCCCTGCTCTTCCCCAGCTACGCAGACAAAGACGATGGTTGCTGGAAATTTGTGCTGGCTGAGAATGCGGGCCGACTCGAGACTGACGGCCGTGCCGCTAGAGTCGTCGTTGGCACCGGGAGCCGGGTTGTGCGTATCCATGACGTCGGTTTCACGGGTGTCATAGTGGCCCGTGACAAGGTACATCCGCTTGGCTTCGGTGGGATCTGTTCCCCGCAGAATGGCATAAACGTTGCGGATGGGGGTTGGCTTGACGATGCGCGATCTATAGGCGGCCAGTCCGGCAGCGGGAGGCTCGATGAAGGAGTCGACTTTTACCTCCAGGCAGCCACCGCAGGCCTTGCTGTAGCTCTCGAATTGGGCTTTGATCCAGTCAGACGCGGCAAGAATGCCGGTTCCAGGGGGTAGGTCGGTTTCGAGACTGGAGATGGTGCTCCGATTCCTGAAGGCAACGAGTGCTTCTATGTTGGCCTTGATCTTCTCCGCAGATACCTGCCTTAACGCGGCTGCGATCTGCTTATCCGGCGACGCAATGGGAAGTGGACTGCCAGCGACAAGGTAATCACGAGTTTCGGTCTTCATGCGCGCCTGCTGGGCGCAGAGCGCGGCCGCAGGAAGACCGAACAGGAGAAGTCCTGCGACAAGGAGCGCGGCAAGACGCTGTGGCATAGGCAAGGCTTGATTCATAAATGACCTTTCACGAGCTGTCGGATTAGAAAAACAGAAAGCATCTTCGACAGGATGGATGCTATGGCGGGCAGATGTCGATTTCTTCATTCTGATATCTGATATATTAGCCGCAGTTGTCTCCCCATAAAAATTCAAATATGCACGCACCACCATTTCTGGAGGTTTACCGTGAAGCTACTGAAAATACTTCTTTCCGCCGTTCTGTTGTGTATGTTTCCACTGTTTGCGAAGGGTCAATCGACCGGGTCGCTCACGGGAGTGGTGACTGACCCCACGGGCGCTGTGGTTCCGAACGCCACTGTGAAGGTGCATTCGCTTGCGACGGGCGCGGACCGCAATCTTGTGACAGATTCAGCAGGTTTGTACGCGGCGCCTTCACTGCAACCCGGCGATTACTCGGTGCAGGTTACAGCCGCCGGGTTTGGCATGGATACCGTGCAGAAGGTGACGATTGACGTCGACACCAAGGTGACTGCGAATCTCAAGCTTTCGATCGCTTCCGCAGGCGCAACGGTCGAAGTGAACAGCACAGCCAGTCTCATCGAGGCTGAGACCACCACAGTCGGCCAAGTGATCGACCGGAATACTGTGCAGGAGTTGCCGCTCAACGGCCGTCACTTCCTCGATCTCACTGTGCTGACGCCAGGTGGCGTTGTCGCTCCCACGGCCGGGAGCCTTACTTCTCCCAGCCGCGGTCTTGGAGCCAACTCCTTCATTACCGCTGGCAACCGAGAAGACTCGGTCAATTTCCAGATCAACGGCATCAACCTGAACGACATCAGCCAGAACCAGATCACCTTTCAGCCTTCGATCAGCACCACATCCGAGTTCAAGATCAACAACCAGACATTCAGCGCGGAGTATGGCCGCAGCGACGGGTCGATTGTGACCGTTGCGACGAGGTCCGGCTCCAACAAATTTCATGGCGAAGCTTTCGACTACTTTCGCAATGAAGCCCTGGATGCCCGCAACTACTTCAACCGTGGGTTCAATGCAACTACCGGCCTTCCGCTCGTGGCCAACACCGGGGACAAAGCTCCTCTGAAGAGAAATAACTTCGGCGGTTCGGTCGGCGGCCCGATCTGGCATGACCACACGTTTTTCTATGGCAGCTATGAAGGGCTGCGCCAGCACCAGGGCATCCTTCAAAACAGCCCGGTGTTCAGTGCGGCACAACAGGCCGCCTTTGCGGCAAACGCCGCGGCCGAACCCATCGCTGCAGCTTTTGCTAAGTTGATTCCTTTGCCCAATAGCGGAGCGAACTATGTATCGTTCACGGCCGGTCCGGTGCAGATCGATCAGTACACGGGTGACGTACTGCAACAGATTGGCGCAAACGATTCGCTGCATGGGTTCTATGCGTTCCAGAAGGATGTGCGTACGGAGCCGTCACTCCAGGGTGACACGCTGCCAGGCTGGGGCGATCATCGTGCTGCGCATCGCCAGATCGGGACGCTGCAGTATGTGCATATCTTCAGCCCCACAATTACCAATGAAGCTCGGCTCGGGTTCAACCGTATCGCTATCGCGTTCAACCCGGCCAATACAATTAGTCCGGCCAGCCTTGGCATCGTCGACGGATTAACCGGCAATATCGGTATTCCACAAACGACCATCACGGATATCGGATTCACCGTGGGCGGTCCTTCAGGATTTCCGCAGGGGCGCGATACGACGACGGGCGTCCTTTCCGACACGGTGACCATGGTGAAGGGTAAGAACCTAATCAAGTGGGGCGGCGAGTTCAGGCGCTATCTGTACTACAGCTTTGCAGGAAACATCGGCACCCTAACCCTTTCCAGCGCTAACCTTGCTGCTGATGTCACCCCTGTCTTCAGCATCCAGCCGAACATTATCGACTACCGCATTTATGCCGATGCAGCGGGTGGCTTTTTCCAGGACAACTACAAGTTCGCGCCAAACGTAACGATTGAAGCTGGCCTTCGCTTCGAATGGAACGGAACTCCGCTGGAAGGCGAAAACCGCATTGCGATCTTCAACCCCGCGAACGTGACGCTGACACAGGCAGGCACGAACGGTATTCCTGCAGACGGTGCTTACAAACAGAACTACAACCTGGAGCCACGCGTGGGCATTGCGTATGACGTCTTCAATAACAATAAGACTGTCATTCGTGGTGCTTACGCGTACCTGGTCGATCAGCCAGTGGCCGGCACTGTTAGCGGCCTTACCGGTAATCCCCCATTCACTACCGCGGTTTCCTACAGCAATAGCTCTTTATTCATTCCCTTGAATAATCTCTATAGCTCCGCCAAGGCGGCCTCCGGATTTGCGCTTAGCTGGGTAAATCCTAACTTCAAGAACGCTGACGTGCAGGACTTCAATCTGAACGTACAGCAGGCGCTCCCATGGGATCTTGTAGCCTCAATCGGCTATTACGGTTCAGTCGGAAAGCACTTGTTGATCGTGACCAACCCCAACCAGGCAAGCGGAATCCCAAACAGCGCACGTCCTTACCCTACGCTTTCGGCAACCAGTCCGATCGCACCGGGTGCTTCAATTAATTCCAACATCTCGGAACGAAACAGCATCGGCTACTCGAACTACAACGCAATGTGGCTGACGCTGGGCAAGACCATGACCCACGGCCTGGAGTTCAACGTGAACTACGAGTGGACCAAGTCGATGGACATCAACTCGCTTGGATCGCAAGGAGGGGCTGTTCTTCCGGACAGCACCAACCCCAGCTTGAACTATGGTCTTTCGGACTTCGACGTTCGCCAGCACTTTGCGGGCACGGCGATTTACTCGCTGCCGTTCAAGGGCAATCGTTTTGTCTCTGGCTACCGGCTGGAGTCGATCTTCCAGTACCAGACCGGTAACCCCGTGAATATCGTCGCCACGAGCGATGGATACAACGGAAACAGCGGTTTGATTCGGCCCAACCTCATTGGTCATATCGTCCGCTCCAAGCAACAGGTTGCAGGTACAGCCAATGTGACCTACTTTCCTAATCCCGCCGGAACGGTTTGTTATGAATCGACGGTCACTTCCGCCTGCACTTATGAGGTTTTGGAAACCACCCCGACCTCTGGCCTCTACAACGGTTTGGGCAATGCGCAACGCAACGCGGGAACCGGCCCCGGCTACGCTGACCTGGATCTTTCGGGCGAGAAAGAAACCAAGATCTTCGAGGGCCTTGCCTTCACGATCCGTGCCGACGCCTTCGATATCCTCAATCATCCCAACTTTGGTCAGCCGACGAACAATGTGCAATCAGCTACCTTCGGTCAGATTACTGCGACCCGCTTCGCGACAAGCGATGGTGGATCTTCACGGCAGCTTCAGATCAGCGGAAAGTTCACTTTCTAAGGCCCCTCGTCAGCGTGCGCTTTGCCGGTTTCTCCGGCTAAAGCGCACGTTCTTTTTTGGTTGTTTCTCGTTCAGTTAAGCGAATGTGATCGACAAGCCAACCGCGATATCAACCAGGAACCGTCGTGTAGAATGCCGCATGTGCCCGACTTTATCGTCAAACTCCCGAAGGTCCCAAACCTCACGGATTTGGCATATCTCAGCCTCAAGCAGCATATGCTGGATGGCTCGCTGGTAGAAGGCGCACGCCTGACTGAAGAGGTGTTGGCTCGGCAACTCGGCATCAGTAAGTCACCGGTGCGCGAAGCATTGAACCGTCTTGAGGCCGATGGTCTTGTCTGCATCCAATCACGGCGGGGAGCGTACGTTCGCAAGTTCACACTGGATGAAACACGTGACCTTTTCGATGTGCGAGTTCTGCTGGAAGTCCACTCAGTCAGGAATGCAAAGGTTACGCCGGAGTTGCTGACGAGGTTAGAAGAGAGCATTGAACGCACGCGCGAACATCTCGAACGCGGCGACAAGCTGGCGCATGTTGAAGAAGACCTTCGCTTTCACAGCATGATCGCCGCGAGCACAGAAAACGGAGAGTTCTTGAGAGTTTTTGAAGGGATACAGCATAAGACGATCTTGTCGCGCTCGAAGACCTACCATCTGTCTCCGACCAGTGCGCCCGTAAGCCATCAGAAAATCTACGAGGCGCTGAAGCGGGAAGATCGCTCTGAAGCAGAGCAAGCTATGAGCGACCACATCGTCTTCCTTCGTGATTCTCTGCTCGCTTTTATTCGCGAGCGTGGCGAGGGCGCGATGCCTCGCGATGAAGCAGTCAGTTTAGTAGCCGATTGACATCTGGTCTCTTCCATATCCGGCCATCAAACCGGCACTGATAATTTGCAACGGAAAGCAGGAGTCGGGTGATGCGTCCTATTCTATGTCTTGCATTTGTGGTTCTTGCTACCCAGAGCATTGCGTCCGCGCAGACGAGCGATGGCTTGCGGAAGGATCTTGCCGCCCTAACCAACACGATCGGTGTAACGGGCTATGAGGACGGCGTGATGGCGCAGATACGCCAGAAATTGGTGGCCCTCAATCCTCAATCCGATCCCATGGGCAACATCACGGTGACGTTCGGTTCGGGGGAGCCGAGAAGACTTCTGGCAGCTTCGGTCGATGAGCCGGGGTATGTGGTTAGCAAGATCGATCAGGATGGATATTTGAGAGTGCAGCGGTTGCCACAGTCAGGTCTGCCGCCGCACTACAACGAACTGCAAAATGCTCAACCAATGCTTGTTGAGTCGCGCGATGGGCATTGGCTGCACGCCGTGAGTGCAGCATTGTCTATCCATCTAGAACCCGGAAGAACAAGCCCGCCTGACCCCGATGACCTGGACAACTTCTTTATCGATATGGGTGCGCAAAGTGCTGCGGAAGTGCTTCGCTCCGGAGTCGATGTGCTGAGTCCATTGGCCGCGGACCGCCATCTTCTGGCCGTTGGACAAAGTGAATGGAGCGGCACCTCGGTTGGCGATCGCTTTGGGGCGGCTGTGTTGCTTCAGCTTGCCCGCGCCCTCGAGAACAAGCCGGTACACGGAACCGTTATCCTAGCGTTTGTCGTCCAGCAATGGGCCGGATCTCGCGGGCTCACACGGATTGTGCAACAACTGAATCCTGACGAGGTGATCTATGTCGGGAGAGCACGGCCTGTGCCGCACTCTTCCGCGTCTGCCAGCGAACCGGCTCCGCAGCACCCGGCAGCACTGGGAACCGGGGTCTGGATCTATGACGATGCACCGTTTCAAGAAAATTCCTTAGAGGAAGAGTTCAGTGCGGGCTCGAAGCTCCATCACGCGCCGGCGGCTCCGTTTCTCATTCATGGCTATGGAGCGGTGGTACCGCTGCCACGCCGCAGTCTTCACATTGGCGTTCCACTCTTATGGCCAACGACGGCCGGTGAGACTTTGGATGAACGCGACCTGGCGCAACTGATGCGTTTGCTGGCGAACCATCTTGGAGTGCAGGTCCCTGCGGTTACACCGCGCCTGTTCACTGCAATGGCCTATCCAGTTACTCCACCACGTCCTTCCGTCGAACCCGCAGCTGAGAAATTACTGCAAACCCTGAGTGAGGCTTATGGCGTAAGCGAGCAGGAAGCCATGAGCCGGCGTGCGGTCGAAGCGATGCTGCCGAGCTGGGCGCATCCTACAACGGACGCAGGCGGCAACCTGATTCTTCATCTTGGCTCAACGGAAAAAGAACCCGGTATCGTCTTCATGGCCCACACCGATGAGCTCGGATTTCGCATTCGGGCCATCCTGCCCGACGGCACCATCGATCTCGAAAATAAGGGCGGAGGCTCACCGGCCTTTTATTGGGGACACCCTGCGGTCGTACACACTGCCGCCGGTATGGTGGCAGGCGTGGTGGAGTTGCCGGACGGGTGGGACGCAGCACAGTTCCACTTCCCCGCTGACTTCCGCGCTCCTGCCAGACTCCACGTTGGGGCAGACAGTCCACAGACAGTCCACGATCTTGGGATCAAGGTCGGCGACACAGTGACTATCCCGAAGCACTTTACAAAACTGCTCGGTGAGCGCGTTTCCATCCGCAGTCTTGATGATCGCGTCGGTTGTACGGCGATGGTGCGAGCAGTCTGGGAATTGGGTTCCAACTTCAAGCGCAACGTCACATTCGTCTGGTCAACCCGTGAAGAACTGGGTTTGGAAGGCGCTGCGGACTACGCCGCAGCAGCTTCTTCGAAGCCGCCAGCAACCGTCTTTGCCATTGACACGTTCGTATCATCTGATTCGCCAATAGAATCTCATCGATTCGCCGACGCCACACTGGGAGCGGGCTTTGTCGTGCGCGCAGTGGATAATTCGAATATCGCTCCGTGGAAGGATGTGATGCGCCTGCAACAGATCGCTGAACGGCATAAGATCTCCGTTCAATATGGAGTGACGGGCGGAGGCAATGACGGTGCGGTTTTCCAGCGTTACGGCTCTATCGATGTGCCATTGAGCTGGCCTCTTCGATACTCGCATTCACCGGCGGAACTGATCGACCTGCGTGACCTTGAATCTCTCACGTCTGTGACGGCTGCCCTCGCCAGGGATTGGTAGTCTGGCGGCGCCTAGCCGTAGATTGCATCTCTGAATATTTTTATGAAGCTGCTACGCCGCTTGCATGGACTATTGCCGGGTAATTCACCAGTGAAAAAGACTGGGAGATTTTGCTGTACTCTTTCTAGAGTTCGAGGAGTAACAGGTAAAGACCATGAAGAAGCCAAGGCAAGCAGATCCCGGCAAGCAAAAGAAGGTTATGAACTATGCCACGCCAGCTCTTGAAAAAGGCCTGGATGTACTTGAGTTGCTCGCACACGAACCGGAAGGCCTGACCAAGAGCCAGGTGGCCCGCAAGCTCAATCGAACGGTTTCCGAAATTTTTCGTATGCTGTTGTGCCTGGAACGCCGCGGCTACATTGCGCAGGTAGACCAGGAACGCTACTCCCTTACGCTGAAGTTGTTCAAGCTGGTGCAAGAGCATCCGCCTACCGAGCGGCTGATCCTCGACGCCTTTCCCGTGATGAACAGGTTCGCTCACGAGACGATGCAGTCCTGCCATATCGGTGTACTCGAAGGCGACCGTGTGGTCATCGTCGCGCAGGTAAATGCCCCTTCAAATCTCGGGTTCTACGTAAAGTTAGGATCAACCGTAAGCATGATGGAAGCTGCCAGCGGCTACGTGATCCTCGCGCACCAGGATGACGAACAAAGAGAACGCATGCTGGAGGCATGGAGTCGAGAAACCGGCAAGAAGCCGCCGCGTGACCTGGACATACATCTCGAACGCATCCGCAAGATCGGATATGAAAAGCGGGCAAGCTACCTGGTGAAGGGCGTTGTCAACATTAGCTTCCCAATTTTTGGGGACCGCGGCATTGCGCTCGCAGCGATCACCGTACCCTTCATTCAACACAGTGGATCCTCGATGCAGAGCGGCCATGTCATTGAAGCGCTCAAGAAGGCATCAATGGAAATTACTCACGCCTTGGGAGGCACCAGTGCGAAGAAATAGGTGCGGGCGTGGTGGATGGAGGCACGGCGAAGGTATCGAACTCCGCACACAACGCGGATTTCTGTGTTTGAACTAATTTCATGCAATAAACTGACCAAGCGAATCCGATGCCGAAGCAGCCCGCAACAATACCGAAACCGACGCGACCCGTAAGCTTGAAGATGCTCGCCGAGCATCTCGACCTGAGCGCCGCCACCGTCTCCTTCGTTCTGAACAACGCTCCCAACAGGTCGATTCCGGAGAAGACCAGGCAGCGGGTTCGGGATGCTGCACGCGAGTTCGGCTACCAGCCTAGCCACGCGGCCCGCTCCTTGCAAGGTAAACGTACCCAGACGATCGGCGTGCTTCTTCCCGAGCTCGGCGACGGTTACCACTCACAAGTGTTGAGCGGCGCTGCCGACGTACTCATGAAGGAAGGCTTTTTCTTCTTCACGGCGCATCACCGTCACCGGGTCGACCTCGTGGCGGAGTATCCAGGTCTGCTGCACGCCCGTGGCGTCGAAGGCCTCCTGGTCATCGATACACACCTTGAAAACTCACCGCCTTGCCCAACAGTGGCTGTTGCAGGACATACGGCCGTGCCCGGCGTTGCCAATGTTGTGCTCGACCACGAACGCGCCGCGGAGCTGGCTCTGGGCCATCTGTATCGGCTAGGCCATCGCAGGATCGCCTATATGCGGGGGCAGCTTTTTAGCTCCGACTCGCGCAGCCGATGGCGCTCTACGCTGCATGTGGCGCGGTCGCTCGGGCTCGAAGTGCCCCCCGAGATGGTAATTCGCCTGGATAAGGACAGCCACTCTTCCGACCTGGGATATATAGGGATCCAACAGTTGCTGATGCGCCGCAAGGACTTCACTGCGGTTCTCTGCTTTAACGACGTTGCAGCGATCGGCACTGTACGCGGGCTTCATGACGCGGGACTGCGGGTTCCCAATGATGTGTCGGTGATGGGCTTCGACGATATCCCGGCAGCCGAGTACTACACTCCGCGGTTGACTACCATTCGCCAGCCGCTCCAGCAGATGGGCAATGTCGCGGCCTCGCTGCTCCTCAAGAAGATCGGCGGAGCCAAAGTGCCGGAGATCTCCCGGATCGAGCCGGAGTTGGTGGTCCGCGAATCGACAGCTCGCGTCCGTGCGACTCGCTTAAGGGATTGACTTTCCTCGCTCGCCCTTGATTTCCAGCGAGATGCTGAGCCGGACGCGCGCATTGCGCCCTCAGAAAAACATCTGCTGGACGCCCTTAACCTACCGGTCAGGCTCGTTTATGCTGCTATCAGCTTTAGAACACCATGTAATCGTGGAGGGGCTCGCCAAAGCGAGGATTCGCTAGGCCACCAAGTCGGAGACGTGACGCTAGTGGCAACCGCACGGTGTCTTGAGGCGGAACTAAGATTGACAGACTCGATCGCGCGAGTTGGCGGAGATGAGTTCGTTATTGTGCTGCCGGATTGCAGCCGCAAGAAAGCGCATGAAATCGCCGAACGTCTCCGCGCTACGGTGGAGTCTCAGAACATCATGGTCGGTGAAAGATCCGTGAATGTCAGTGCAAGCTTCGGAGTCGCGACGCTGGAGGAGTTCATGACCGGATGGGAAGGGCTGATTGCGGAGTGTGACCGTGCCCTTTACACCGCTAAAAGCGCCGGTGGAAACTTCGTGTACCTGACGACCTAACGTCATCAATCTCGCGCTATCAGAAAGGAATATCTATGAGCTCAATTATTGTTCCCCCGTTCACAGATCCAGAACAAGCCATCCGGAAGGTGCAGATCGCTGAGGACCTTTGGAATACACGCGACCCGGAAAAGGTAGCGGCAGCTTATACCGAAGAAACCGTGTGGCGAAATCGCACCGAGTTTCTCACTGGACGGCAGGCCGTCGTGGAGTTCCTCAAGCGCAAGTGGAATCGTGAGCTTGGCTACAAACTGAAGAAAGAGCTCTGGGGTTTCCGGAACAACCGCATGGCGGTCAAGTTCCAGTACGAGTGGCACGACGATAGCGGACAGTGGTTCCGCAGCTATGGCAACGAGCTTTGGGAGTTTGCCCCATCGGGCTTGATGCAACGCCGCGAAGCCAGCATCAATGACATGACCATCAAAGAATCCGAGCGCACTTTGTAAAAAGCAGAGACAGGTCTGACGCAATGCTGCGGCTCCCTGCGCTTTTGCGCCCGTTCAGCCAAACCGTGTATGGAATTATTGGCCCTGCGTCGCGATAGGTAGATCAAACGAACCCATGCGTCCGGTGTCCGCGTCGCGAACGACGAATCGCAATATCCTGGCTTTTGGCGCGGCCTTTGCGAGAAAACTAAAATCGGCAGTGCGTGCAGGGTCATGCACGTTGACGTCGGCACGAGCAGTCGCCGTGGCGCTGTGCAGCGTGTGAGCCAACATCTTGCCTTGCTGCGATAACGAGACTGCCAAGATGGCAACATGGGCAACGGACTTTCCAGCTTCTCCCTGGTCCCAGGTGAGAGAGGAAGCGCCGACGTGGACGAGATAGACTTCTTCTTCCGCGGCGACGGAATGGTTCGGCTCCACTATGACATGCAGTGCGTTGAGAGGAAGGCTGCTCTCCGCAGCGGTCGCCAGATCGGACGATATCTGGTCCTTGGATTTCTCCTGATCAGGATTGTCGGTGAAGTAACCGTCGCGCGTGGTGACTTTGAGGTCCGGACGCAGGCAGACAACGCGAATCTTGCGGTACTTCCCTTCCAGCTTGCTGGTGGAGGTGGGAGTGTAGGTGAGAGTGTAGTAGTTTGTGCCAAGCTCGATGGAGTCGGAAATTTGCGCGGCGATGTTATTCATACCACGAATGACACGGCCACCAGTAACAGGGCCTAAACGATCAAAGTCATCGGTTGCTCCATAGGGGTCGCCGCCTCCGGCCACTTCATTGCCTGCGAGCTGTGCGAAGGAGAGCTGCGTTGCGTCGGTGATCTCAGTCATGCCGGCGGCAGTACTTGTGGGATCGACCGCATAGAGCGTGACGCGTGTATTGAGTAGCAAATTCGTAACATGCTCGAGATCTTCTTTGACCTCTGCGGCGTCTTTGCCGTCAATCACTGTGGGATCGATGGTCGGAAACCCACCGCCTATCCAGATGAGATTCTTGCGGCCGCGAATAGCAGCGTAGCTCTGCGCGATTTGCTGCAACGCACTGAGCGATTGCACAAGACGGAATGCGGGACCGTTGTCGGCCTTGCCGCTTAGTTCGAGCTTCCAAGCATACTTGGTCGGCGCAGACTCAAGGGAGTGGAGCAGTGCATCGCGGTCGCGAGTGAACGCCTGCAGCTGCTTGAAGTTGTTGTCATAAACAGTAAGTAATGTCGTGGGATGCGTGAGTGTGGCCGGCTGCTTGAGGAGATACTCACGAAGTTCGCGGCGTGCGAAAGAGCTGTCGGCGAAGTGTGTATTGAGCTGATCGAGGACAAGAATGGTGACCGGGCCAAGACCGAATGAAGAGGTCTGTGCGGTATCGAGCGGGGTTTGGTTGGGTGCAGACGTGGCTTCCGGCGACAGCACCGCAGGCTCAAAATGCACGGACGGCGACTCGAATGAGCGGATTGGTTGCAGTTTATCGTCTTCGTAGATCCGGAAATCGTTCTGGGTCAGCCCGTCGACGGGTTTGCCGTTCGGTCCCGTAACGACGACGTCTAATACGACAAGCCGGGAGATGACCGTAATGGTAGGAGCGTGCGGCGTGGCGTCTTGCGCTGGGAGCGACACACTCGAACAGACGGCGAGTACCAAGGCGGCGAAGCTTGATTTAACGGTGAAAAACAAAATCCTAAGACAAGCCTTACGCAAGGACGAAATTCTCTGTGTTTTCATAAACTCCATATATCGAACGGCGACCAGCAAATAGCTGTATATTCCCTGAATTGCGGAATGTGTACGAAACAAACGCCGTAATGGGACGAATTCAGTTTATTCCTAAATGACAATCTGTTTAGAATCGCATATGCCTAGAAATCTTCGGATCACCAGCCCTCTGCATCTGTTCTGCGTTGCTGTTTTCATGCTTTTGGTCGCCGGTCCATTGTGGGCATCGGGATCAACCACGGTTGTGATCAGCCAGATGTTCGGTGGAGGCGGCAGCGCTGCGGGCACCTATAACGCCGACTACGTGGAATTGTTCAATGTGAGCTCCTCCAGCGTGGACATTAGCGGATGGTCTATTCAATATGGTGCAGCAACGTCGACGACGAATGCGACGGTGTACACGATACCCGCCAACACAACTCCGTTAGCCCCGGGACAGTATTTCCTTATAGCCGATCCCCAATCGGCAGGGCTCACGCCCCTGCCCCTTACCCCGGATGTGACGACCACCTTTACTCTTAGCGCCACAGCCGGCAAGGTTTTTCTGGTGAACAATTCGACGGCGATTGCTTATAACTCTGCCGGCTGCGCGCCGTCGACTGCGGGTGTTGTGGACTTTATTGGATACGGCACGACGGCTAACTGCTACGAAGGCTCGGGACCAGCGCCGGCGCCTTCGACCACGACGGCAGACTTCAGGCAGAATGCATCGATGACGCCGTGCACGGATACCGACCAGAATGCGACTGACTTTGTTACAAGCGCACCCGCACCGCACAACACCGCATCGCCAAAGACGGTTTGCGCCGGCGCTGCAGCACCTGCGACCAGCATCACGCTGTCATCTTCGACAAGTACGGCGACCGCCGGGACGAGCGTGACTTTTACTGCTGTGGTTAGCGGCAATCAATCAGCGACCCCGACCGGTACAGTGAAGTTTTATGATGGAACGACACTGCTGGGGAATGGCACGTCGACTGTTGCGGGCACTTATACCTATACGACGAGCGCACTAACCACCGGGCCTCACTCGATCAACATCGCATATAGCGGTGACAGCATTTACAGCAGCAGTACGGTTTCTACACCCACGTCCGTTTCGGTGACGGTCACGCCAGTAGGTACCGCGGACTTTACGCTATCTGTTGCCAATACTTCCCTGATCGCGACCAACAGCACCAAGACACAGCAGACCGTTGTGACTGTGAACATGGTTGCCGGGTTCAGTACGCCCGTGGTGTTGACCTGCTCAGGCCTTCCGGGCGGCTCGCGATGCTTGTTCAACCCGGGGACGTTGAATTCCAGCGGGAACTCGACGTTGACGATCGGGATTGACGGTGCGCAGGTAAGGCACACTTCGCACAACGACGGCCGTATCGCTCTCGCCTTGGCCGCGTTGGCACTCCCGCTGATGTTCTGGCGTCGCAAGCAGCTGGCGGGCACGATGCTTGCCGCCCTGCTGCTCGGCGCGATGGGACTGACGCTGACGGGCTGCGGCGGCGGTGCTTCCACAACTAGCGGCACGAGCACCATAACCGTGACGGGAACAGCCGGCAGCACAACACACGCTGCTACGTTTACCCTGACGGTGCAATAAGGAAGCGGGTTCCAAGATGAACGAAGTAAGGATGCAGTCTGCTGCGCGCGGAAAGAATTTCGCGTGCAGCAAGGTATTTTTGCGCTGTGCGGTTTCCGCAGCGCTGGTAATGGGATTTACCTCGCAAGCGTGGGCATGGGGACGCGAAGGACACCGGCTAACTGCGCTGGTAGCGGAACAATACCTGACACCAGAGGCCAAAGCGCAGGTGAAAGAACTGCTGGGGAAAGAAAGTCTGGCGGACGTTGCACCCTGGGCTGATGACTATCGCAGCCAGCATCCCGAAACCGCTCCGTGGCACTTTGTCGACATTCCAAAGAGCGAGACGAAGTTCGATCGGATGAGGGATTGTCCAGTGAATGCTGCGGACCCGGCGTCTCCGTGGCGAGATTGTGTGACAGACAGGATTTTGTACTTTGAGGGACGGCTTGGGGATGACTCATTACCACCGAGTGAGCGCGCGATGGCGCTGAAGTTTTTGGTGCATTTCATTGGGGACATTCATCAACCGTTTCATGCGATTGGCGACGACCGCGGGGGTAATGGGGTTAGCGTCAGCTTTCTCGGGTCGAGCGCTTGCGGGTCTTATAAGTGCAACCTGCATGGGATTTGGGATGAATCAATTCTCGAGCATGAAGGATTGAGTGAACCGAAGTTTGTAGCGCACTTGCAGCAAGAAATCGTGGAAAATCACTGGGATAAGATGACCGGCGGTGATCCGGTGGCATGGGCTAATGTGTCGCATCACTATGCGGTAGAAGCCTACGCTCCGAATGGCGCCCTGATCACCAAGGACTACGTGGAGCAGGAGACTAAGGTCGTGGACGCAGAACTCGCACTGGGTGGATTGCGGCTGGCTCGCGTGCTGAATCACATTCTTGTGGCACCGGATGTTCCGGAGAAGCAGATATTGCCGGTGCCTGCGGAGACGAAGTAGTCGAACTAATTCGGAGCAACACAAAGGCCGCCATCACTGAGGCTGTTACGGAACTCTTAGGCATCCAGGCAAGAGCGCTCCCTCTTTTTGGGAGCGCTCTTGTTTTTGCGATGGTTTTGGTATTAGGCGAGTTGTAGTTTGGTTGCGAGTTGCTGTGCTCCGAGGATGTTGATCATTCGGCCGAGGTTGTAGGCCATGGATGCGAGGCTGATTTCGGTTCGAGCGCCGTTGAGTCCACGCAGCAGCAGTCGTGGATGTCCGAAGATGCGGTACTTCAGAGCGGCGAAGGGGTGTTCTACTGTCGATCTTCGCAGCTTCATCACTTGCGGCGTGGCGCGGTCATGCATCCGGTTGAGGGCATCCTCGTCGATCAGCCGTGTCACCATCCGCTGCGCGGCCTGTGTACAGCGCGGCTTCAGGACGCAACCGCCGCAGTCCTCGGTGCGCGCGGAGTAGAGGATGGCCTTGTCCTTCTTCATCACCTGCTTGCGCCGAAGTTCCTTGCCTTCCGGACAGAGATAGGTATCGCTTCCAGGCCGATAGCGGAAGGCCGTGCGGTCCAACAGCCCGCCTCCGCCCTGGTTGTTGATGGAGCGGTTGGCCGGCACATGCGGAAGCAGGCCGTTGCGCTCGCAGTTGGCCGCCTGTTCCGAGTTGGAGTAGCCCGCGTCGGCCACGACGTTCATCCGCTCGACACCAAGAGCCTTCTGCGCGGCCTCGGCCATCGGCTGCAACTGCCGGTTGTCGGCTGCGTCGAGCACCACCGCATGGGTCACGATCAGCCCATGTTCGGCATCTACCGCTGTCTGCACGTTATACGCGGGAACGAAGATGCTGTCGCCCGAGCGCATCCTCTTCGCTTCCGGTTCCAGATGGCTCTTCAGCTTCTCCAGCGCCTGCTGCACCTTCGACGGATCGATCTCCGCCTGCTCCTGCTCATCGGCCTTGTCGCAGCTGTCCAAATAGCGCTCCAGAGCCTGCCGCTCGCGCACGCTGTCCGTGCTGGATACGGCGCGGAACTTGGTCCCATCGATGGCCACCCACTCGCCCTTGATCAACCCGCAGCCCTGCGCGAACCGCACCAGCGCAGCCCCCGCCCCCGCAACCGCATCACGATGCACGCGCCGGAACCCGGAGACCGACTTGTGGTCCGGATACAGACGCCCCAGCAGCCACATCAGCTCCACGTTGCGGCGACACTCCGCCTCCAGACGACGGGACGAACGCAACTGATGAAGATAACCGTAAAGGTACAGCTTCAGCAGATCGCGAGGATCATAGCCCGGACGTCCTGTCTCTGCCGCTTCCGCACGCTCGAACCCAAGCTCGCCCATCGCCAGACGATCAACAAACGCGTCGATCACACGGCACACATGAGCCACCGGAACAAGATCGTCCAGCACAACCGGAAACAACGTCCCCTGATCCCGACCTTCTCCACGGATGTAGCCCATAACGAAGATGCCCTCGCTCACGCGAAGGCATCTTCTCAAATCAACCCGGAAGATTCAAAAGTTTCGTAACAGGCTCAGATGGCCGCCCTTCTCCTTGCTTGTTGAGCGATCCGCACTAGAAGTGCAGACGAGCTGCAAGCTGGATCTGACGCGGTGTGTAGGTGTAATTGCTGTTGGAGTTGTTATTCGTTCCGAAGGCTGGTTGGAACGTCATGACGTCAACAGAGGGGTACGTGCCGGAATTTGCCGGGACCTGAGGTGTAACACCCGGGACAGCACCGTAGCTAAGGTCATACGCGTTGTTCTGCACACCTGTGATGTTTTGGTGGTTCATCAGGTTGAAGACCTCCGCGAAAAATTCCAAACGCAGACGATCCAACCCATAGTGGTTCACATCGAAGTAGAAGTTCTTGCCGAGTCGAACGTCTGCTTTGACGGTTGTGGGCTTATAGTATTGGTTGCGCCGAATAATATCGACACGCCCGGAAGTGCCGCCCGCGCCGTTTGCACTGCGAACACCGGAGTTGCTCTCGTTGGGATAGCCGCTGACATAGGGGGTATAGGGCAAGCCAGACTGAGCCTGCACGATGGGAGCGAGACGCCAGCCGCCAAGCACTGCATCCTGCCAGCCGTGGAAGTGCGTTGGTGGCTGATAGGTAAAGGCGAAGACGAAGCGATTGCGAACATCCAGCGAGCTATTTCCGTAGTCTTTGGATTGAGCCTGCGGATCGAGCTGACTAGGGCCTGGAATGCCGGTACCAATGTACGGGTTGTAATCCAGCGAGTGTGCCCATGTGTAGTTTGAGAGCATCGAGAAGCCGTTCCGATATCTCTTGTTGATTTGAAACGCCAACGCGTTGTATTTGGAGTTTACATTCGAACGGATATCGAGGATACGGTAGTAGCGGCCATCGATGCGCGAACCGGTGTAAACCTTCTGCTGGAAGGCGGCTTGAGGAAGCGGCGGAGCCTTGCCGCCGTGTGGCAGTACGGGGTTCGGCTGCGCCGGTGCGATGTTCACCGTGTTGTTTACATAAAAAGTAGCGAGTGTCGATCCCGTTAGATTGACGTTAACATCATTCGCACTATCGAGTTCACGGCCGAACGAGCTCATATACGTGATCCCCATGACCCAGCCGTGGCCGAGGTCTTGCTCGAGCGCGAGGTCGGCTTCGTGGACCTGCGGATTCTGCAGATGATTGTCGAGATAGGAGATGCTTGGATGCGAACTCGCGTTGTTGGTGTAGGCCGCACAGCTAAGAGCCTGTGCGAAGCTAGTCACCACCGCCGGGAAAATGATTGTGCAGGCGTTGCGTGCGCTGTAGCTCGTGTCCGGAAAGAGCCCGGAAATATTTACCTGAGAGCCAGGGCCGCCAGAGTTCTGATACGACTGTTCTATGTTTGCGTTGATGATTCGGCCGAAATACATGCCGTACCCTCCGCGAATGGTGGTCTTGCCGTCGCCGTATACGTTGTAGGCAAAACCGATACGCGGGCCGACGTTATTGCGATCGTCAGGACGAGCATATGTGTTTGGCAAAACCGCGAATCCTGCATTGGCGAAGAGAGCGCCATCATGTGTGGTCGAAGAGCCGGCAAGATCAGGGTTAGGCGTGGGGTTACTGGGAACGTATTCGTACTCGTAGCGAGCGCCAAGCGTAAGGGTCAGCTTCGGCGTGACGCGCCAGTCGTCAGTTGCATAACCTGCGTATTCGCGAGTGGCCATGAGGCTAGTAGCGCCGATGCTGTCCGGAGTACCCGCATTACCGATGACACCGAGAGAGCCAGCGCCGCTGAGCGAGCCGTAAAATGTATCCGGGTTGAAATTGCGTGGGACGGTATAGCCTTGGCTGAAGCTGGAATAGAGACCGTTGTTCGCTTCGCAGTAGGCATCTGACAATGAGGTGCAGTTGCCATTATCGGTGAAGGTTGCGCCGCCATAGGTCGCGCCACCAAGGCCGGTAGTCGCATGGAGATAATCTCCAATGAAGCCATAAGCCCAGTCTTCGTCGTAGGTGCCATAACCGTTGTAAAGGTTATTGATGAAGTCGGAAACCTTGTTGTAGTCCAAGCCGAACTTGAAGGTGTGCTTGCCCTTGGACCATGTAACATCGTCACGCAACTGCAGACGACGCTCGTCGGGAAGAGCAAAGCGTGTTTGCAGTGCCGCAGTGCCGCCATCAAACCCCGCGGAGTCATATCCATAACCGACACTGAGGTCGGGCGCGGCGGTGACGCAAGGCTTATTCAAAGGTGCCGAACACTCGCCAGGGCTCAAGGCATTCACGAGCGGGAGTTCGTTAGGAAGCGGCGTGGAAGGCGACTCATTTTCCATATCGCGTCCGTACTGTGCGAGAAAGCTGTTCACGATGCTATTGGAAATAACAGTGCTCAGGCGGAAGATGCCGACGTCTGCTTTCACGAAATCATTCCCGTAAGATCCGCGACCATCGAAATTCGACGTTTGTGTTTGGACGCCGTTTGGGGAGTCATCGCGAAGGCGGTTGTACTGCGCCGTGGCGCGGTTACGGTCATTGATTTGGTAATCGATCTTGGGGAAGTTAATTGTTTGGTCCTGAAAACGAGCGACCGGACCAAAAAACGAAGCAAGCACACCCAAGCCCTGATTGTAGGAAGCAGCAGCCTGCTGATAGTTCAAAGCTCCGGCTTGCTGCGTTGGGTTGATTGCCGCGGCCAGGGCGCAAGCGCCGAAGTTGCCTTGATACGACTGGCCGACCGGATAGGCGAATGAGTTGGAAAGGGTTGTGCCGGATTGCGCAGGCGATGAAAGGTTCGAGGTGATGGTGACGGGGCCGATAGTGTTTCCGCTCGGCGTTGTGTACGTAATGTAGGGCGCACCGAAATCTGTATGGCCATACGTCGTCGAGCTAGCAGCGCACGACTCTGAACCGGTCAGCGGCTTTGCCAACGCGAACATGTCGTAGGGATCGGTGGTCCGTGCAATGCCAGGGAAGTTACGTTTTTCTTGGTCGAAGGCATAGAACCAGAAAATCTTGTCCTTGAGGATGGCGCCGCCAACGCCAAAACCATACTGTTTCCGCCAATCCTTGGGCTTGACGTTTTGCGGATTGATACCGGTGTTTTCATCGAAGTTGTAGATCTGCGTGTAAGGGTTGGAAGCGCCGCCGATACCGTTGTCGCGGTCGTAGAAGAACAGCTCGCCATGAAGCTTGTTGGAACCGGATTTGGTTACAGTGTTGATAACACCACCAGCGGCGCGACCGTATTCGGCAGAGTAGTTCGACGTATTGACCTGGAACTCCTGCACCGCGGCCTGCGTGACCGTATAAGAAGAACGAGTGCGTCCACGGGCTTCTGAGAAGTAGGCTTGGTTGTCGTCCGCGCCATCAACTGTGGTGTTGTTGAGCAGATAGCTGATACCCCGGAAGCTGAGAAGACCGAACCCATCGGAGTTGGAGACCACGCCGGGAGTGAGGAGAGCAAAATCAGAGTAGCGGCGTCCATTGATAGGAAGATTGTCGATGGTGTTCTGGTCGATCGTGGTGGCGATCGCATTGTCCTGCAGGTGCATGTCAACATTGGACATGTCGTTAACTTCGACGTTTTCGGAAACAGAGCCGACTTCGAGCTTGGGCGAAAGGTTAGCGACGGCGCCGACCTGCACGACGATCGCGTCGACGGTGCTGGTTTTGAAGCCGTCTGCTGTAATTGTGGCCTTATAGGTGCCTGGGGCGAGGTCGGGGATGTTGAACTCGCCGGAGGAGTTCGTCTTGACCTTGCGGCTGACACCGGTGTCTGAAGAAGTGATCACGACGATAGTGTTCGGCAGAAGTGCGCCATTACGGTCACTCACGGTGCCGCTGACAGCACCGGCAGAGGCGGATTGCGCGGATGCGAGGCGCGTTGCGAACGGCATGGAAAAGACTGCCGTGAGCAGCACCGTGCATGCGGCCAATTTAACAGCTTTCGAAAGATTGAGGGACGTGACAAACATTCTTGTGGCTCTCCTGACCATGGGCCCTGCCTGAATGAGAAGCAGGCTTTGAAGCGGAAGTGAAGCCGCGAGGGGAAGGTTGCCTTTCCCTCTCGCGGCTGAAAACTAGAGAACGTTGAGCGGCACAGCAACAGTGGCGATTGTGCCGTCGGAACCAGTCGCCGTGACGGTGATGTTGCCGTTGAATGCAGGTGTTCCCGGTGCTAGGACCGTACCCGCCGCCTTACCGCACGCCGTGAGCCCTGTGGCCGCGAGCAGCAGCGCAACGAGCAAGAGAAGTTGGCTCGAACGCAATGGGATGCGGCGGCGGAATACTCCTATCCATGCCGCCATCACGAAGCCCGTGACGATGCCGATCATGCGCCACGGACCGCCGCCTGTGCCGTCAAAACCCGCAGGCGAGGATATGGTGGGAGCCTGCGTGTAAATGTTGAGCGCTACCGTGTTGCTCACCGTGCAGCTGGTGCCGACGACAGTAGGAGGGCTGAAGACGCACGTCGAATTCGCCGGAAGGCCGGAGCAGGAGAACACGATCGTCCCCGAGTAAAGCGTGTTCGCTACATTGAAACTATAGAGCGCCGTACCACCAGGATTGATAGTGCTTTGTGCACCGGCGACCTGGGTCATGCCAAATGTGGGCACCGCGATCGTGAAGCTTGCCGCAGAACTGGAAGAGCCCACGAAGTAGCTGCCCACTGCCGGCAGATACGTTGCGGTAATGTTGTAAGTGCCCGCAGTGGGAAAGGTTGTTGTCATAGTCGCGCCGTAAACCGGAGTCGACGAAGTTCCAATGTTGGTCACGCCAACCGGCGAACCAAGCGCAGTGCCGTTGGAATAGAACTGGACTGTGCCCGTGGGATTCGATGGGCCGTTTGCCACAAGACTTGCAGTCAGCGTGATCTTGTTGGTTGTACTGTAAGGCGTGCTGCCGCAAGTGCTGTTGCTGGTAATCGCGACAGAGGTGCGTGTGATGGGCGACTGCACGAAGTTTCCGGTCAGCACGAAGGGTGTTCCTGCGGCTACTGCGGTGGAGTACACGGTCAATGTTCCGGTATAGGGACCAGTGGCCGTCGGACTTGCCGTGACGGGAACAACACAATCCTCGGTATTGCCTGCGCCAGGATTGTTATCTTTGTTGACCGTGCAGGTTGGCGTTCCTACTGTAAAGATGGAGCCGCCGGCGGTAATGACAAACGGATTGGAGCTTCTTGGCGTATCACCCGCCGCAAAGTGAATTTCGATATAGTCCGTTTGCGTCGCGCCGGTGTTGCCGAATTGCGTGCCGGAAGTAATCTCGCGGATAAGATTATTGCCTTGATCGCCAAGGTAGAGATTGCCCGTGGTATCCGCGAAGACGCCATAGAGGCCGGTGCTGGAGTAGCACTTTGTACCTGGGCAGCTGCCGCTTACGACCGTTGGGGTGAAGCTGTAAGAAGCCTGCAGCGCAGGGCAGCCATCACCAAAAGCGTCTGCCGCGGTAAGGGATGCACCCGGACCTGAAGAAGCGCATGCGCTGCCTGCGGTCGGGCTCCCGCCACCGCCGACCACATACATAGAATTGGTGGTTGCATCTACACGCCATGCCATACCAGCTACGCCATCGGAGAAGTAAACATTGTTCGTGGGGTCGACAGTGACATCCCATGGGCTGCCGATAGACGTTCCATTGGCCGGCCCGCGCGTTGTGTTGAGCTCGCGTGTGCCATAGCCCAACAACGGGTAGGTTCCTGCGAAGTTAGTAACAATGCCGGTGGTTGCGTTGATGAGTCCAATACTGGTGTCTTCGTTGTTGGCCACGTAAATATTGTTGTTCGAGTCGACGGCCACTCCCGAAGGGCCATCAAGCTGGGTCAGCGTAGCCGCTGCACCACTGGTATATACCCCATAATTGCACCCGGAAGGGCCAGCACCAGTGGTGGTCGTGGGGGTATTAAGACCGCTGATGCAGGGTTGAAAAACACCTGCGACAGCAGTGCGCGCTCCCATCACCTTTGCTTCGGTTCCTGCGGTGATTGTGGCCCCACCGACTACAGTTGCGGTGGTGGTGTTGAGATTCGCCGCGACAACAGAGTTGTACTCATAGTCCGCGATGATTAAATCACCGGCGTGATCGAACGTAAACCCGTAAGGAAAACCGATGAGGCAGCCTGTTGTGGTCGAGGTCGAGCTCAGGGAGCAACCCGCAACACCCGCCGTGTACCCACGCTGGCTGGCAACCGAACCGGCGTAGTCCCCGATTGCTGTGGAGATGACGCCAGCGAAAACAGCCGTGCCCGTGGCGGGTGAGGTGCCGGTACCGGGCGTGGAAAATGTCACCGTTGGAGCCGAGGTATAGCCGGAACCTGAATTGGTAATGGTCACACTTGTCACCATGCCACTGGAGTTAATGACGGCTGTACCTGTCGCCGTAGTGCCCCCGGCAGGAGGCGCAGAAAACGTAACCGTCGGCGCGGTTGCGTAGCCAGCCCCGTTATTAGAAATGGAGACAGCCGCCACTCCACCCAGCGTGGAAGATACCCTGCGAACGTAAAAGCTGAAGGAATCTCCCACAAGAATGTCTCCATTTGGAGCAAGTGTGAGATGTACTGCGGAAAGCAGGATGACAGACGTGGCCAAACAGCCATCGCCGACAGCATCGGAGGCGATGTTGGCATCCGTCGAGCTACATACGAGACCCTTTTTGGGCGCTGCGGCGCCGCCGCCGGCGATGGTCGCCACAACTCCGGTCGTCGGGTCGATGCGACGGATCGTGTAGTTTTTGTTATCCGCAAAGATCACGGCTCCGCCGCTATCGAGAATGGCAGAGCGAGGCGCCGACAGAACAATTTCCGTGGCCAGGCAGCCGTCATCGGCAGCGTCATAGGCAAAGTGCCCGGAAGGTATGGCACCGACGCGCGAGCATGCGGCATTGGCTGCTGCCGCTGTGCCCCCTCCCGCTAAAAGCTTCGCCGTATATGGCAGAAGTTGTGGCGCAGTTTGCGAGTGGGCCTGAGTTACAAGTCCGGTAAACGAAAGCACACCGGCGGAGACAACACAAATGCGATAGGCGATACGAGAAACGCGGGTAAAGGGACGCACGAAGATAACTCCTCGGAGATGACTGCAGAGGCTGCGATTATGTCTGGCGGGAAGGCGACTCATCGTAGGAACAAGGAAGGACAGATGATTCCAGGAGCAGGCTCCTATGAACAAAATGTCATAGAAAACGGATGGTTTGAAGATACCATCCGCGGGTGTTGCAATGAAGAAAATTCACGTTAACATAGCTCTTATTTTCAAGAATTTAGAGAAACCGTGTGGATATTCTGTCTTCTGCGCTTTTCGATCAGGATTGATAATCATGGTGATCAACATAGCTGCGATCACTCGCCGCGCTGGGGTCTTTTGTTAAGAAACACGGTCGCCCATGGTTGGACAAAAACGTAAAAGCCAGCATTACGCTGGCTTTAGAAGTGCTTGAATTTACGTGGATAATCTGCTAGTGGAGCTGAGCGGGATCGAACCGCTGACCTCCTCGTTGCGAAAATGCTACACAACGTATTTTCAATAACTTAGAGAAACAACTGAGGACACAAATGGTCCGGAAACAAACCGTCGAAATCACTTATTGTGTCTTTATTGCGCCACGCTGACCCGTAACAATGCGGCATGGACGGTACCCCAGCGTGACATATGTGAATTGATTAGAGCCCGCAGAATCGACGTCCTCTCTTATTTTTGAGAAATGATTAAGCAGCACACGTCAGCCTCAGACTTACCTAAACTTAGAACTGTGTTATGAGACATTGTATGTCGATGAACTGAACATTTCCCAAGCACTTGTGAGGCCCGCATCACCTTTAGGGTTGGGGGCCGACTCTCACACGTAATCAATTCGTAGAGGCTATGTCGAATCTGCTTTTTCTGGCAGAACAGCTTCAGCTGGAACGAATGAAACCCACGGCTATGTCGAACAAACTTCAAAGAGGTGATGCGTATCAAGCCAGATGACGAAGCAAGCTCTCGCTTATCACCGTGAAGCCCCGGTTGCTACGCATGCTGATGATGTTTTGGAGAACGTACTCGCAATGTAATGGGGCCACATCTTGTGTAGCAGAATCACTTTAGAGGCGAAATAAAGGCTCGCACGAGATTTTGTTCGTCATGATGGACCTATCCAAGTCTTTAGCAATTTTATTCGAACGCAACAGAGCCAGACGGCGGCATACCGTATCAGTTGCTTCAGTGTGATCTACCAGCATGCCATTTGCGACATTTTTTCCGCTGCACGTTCAATAGCAGTCCGAGAAATCATGGGTCATCGATAATGACCGCACCGAGAGCCCTTGATAGTGGGGCATGTCCATCAGCCACAAGCGGTACAAGGAGGTGTAGACCTATCGCTTTGTTCATGGCGACGCAGTGTGCTTTGCTGCGGTCGCTAACATCGCCTACACTCTCGCTCGGTTCTTCGTGCGAATGTCTCCGTGCAGCGTCTCGATCTGCGCAAAAGCAGAATATCAGTCTCTCCAGCTAACAAAGGCGAGTGAAGCGTTCATTTCACGCGACCGCACCGTGAAAGAACGGTGAAACACTTGCCAGCTCAGCAAACCGCGGTCGAAGATTCGTCGTTACTAAAACACCGGTTCCGCAGGTTCTGTGGTGTTTCTTCAGGAGACTAAAATGGCGTACGTAGGTTCAATCCAGCAGGATTCAAGAAGTGACGAAACATCATCCTCGCTCCACACCACAGGACATAGCTGCAGGTATGCAGAAAGACGTTTTGAAAAGACAAGCGCCATCCTGATCTTTCGGGTTTTTCTGCTTTGCTTGTTCCTGTTGACGTGCCGGAAGATGGAAGCTCAGTCCGATTTGGCTTCCGTTTCTGGCGTCGTCACCGATCCCACCGGCGCTGTCGTCCCCGGGGCTAAGGTAACGTTGAAGAACGAGGGTACAGGCGCAATCCGCGTTATCGTTACCAGCAAGTCAGGTTTTTATACCGCACCGGCTCTTTCGCCGGGTCGCTACACCATCACCGTCGAAGCACCCGGCTTCAGCCGCCTGGTCAGGGTTGGTAATAACATCGACCCCTCCTTGCCAAACACCAATAATCTGACTCTTGCCGTCGGTCAGGTTTCGCAGGACGTCCAGGTAACTGCTCAGCAGGAAACCCTTGAAACCGACAGTGCCACGCTGGGCCGGGTTATTACCAGTAACCAGGTGGAAAACCTTCCACTTAACGGCCGCAACCCCATCTACGCCGCCCTGACCAAGGCAGGTATCACTAGCGCACCCACCTCGCCTACTGGCGCCAATGGTAGCGGGTCGGCCAGCAACCTCTCCAGCTTCAGCTTCTCCACCGGCCTTGGTGCCTTGCAGATTAATGGTGGCCGTGAGCGCGACAATCTGCTCACCTACGACGGTGCCGTCGCCGTCCGTGTGCGTGCGTCGGGTGACTCCGTCGGCACCCCCGACCTCGACGCCGTACAGGAAATCCAGGTGCTCGCCACCAATTATCCCGCCGAATACGGCCGGTCCATCGGGGGACAAGTCCGCATCATCACGAAGGCCGGTAGCCAGAAGTTCCATGGCAGCATTTATGAGTATCTCCAGAACCCTGACCTCAACGCCAACTCCTGGTCTCGGAACCACAACTACGTCAACAACAACAACCCCGCCTACCCAGCCGCCCTCAAGACCAACTTCGTCGCCCCCTTCACCTTCAATCAGTTTGGCGGCGTCTTCAGCGGGCCGCTATACATTCCGCACGTCATCCCCAAGGGTAAGGTCTTCTTCCTTTACTCCGAGGCTTTCGTGGAATACCCACAAAAGACGACTGCCACGTACACAACCATCAACCCGGCCTACAAAAACGGGGACTTCAGCTCCCTCATCACAGGCAACCCGGCAACCAACAAATATCTTCGCGACCCGGCCATCGGCCTGCCTTGCAACGCGTCCACTGGAACAGGCGGCGGCTGCATAGGCAATGAGAACGGCGGACCCAGCACGAACATCATCCCTGTCGCCAACCGCAGCGCCAACGGCATCGGGTTGCTGAATATCTTTCCCTCGCCCACACCGAACTTCACCCTGGGCAGCAGCAATCTGTTGGATGTCGCCAACTACCCCGCGCACCAGGAGATCGACAGCGGCAACCTTGATATCCTGCCAACCGACAGAGACTACATCCGCTTCCGCCTGATCCACTTCTACTATCACGAGGATAGCCCTTTCAACTCCGCCTACGGCATCGTGCCACGTCTCTACAACCGGCCCAACCAGACCGGTTCGCTCGACTGGGTGCATACCTTCAGCGACAAGACCACCAACGAGGTCTTCCTCAGTGCCAGCCATGACGCCGCGCGCCTCGCCATTGACACCTCATCCGGCCTCTACGACCGCACACGCTACGGCATTAATTATCCATTCCTCTTCCCCGGCACCAAGGACCTGCCCAACAAAATCCCGACCGTGAAGTTCGATACCACCAGCACCATCACGCCTATTGATGGCAGCCCATACCCCTCGCACTCGCAGGGGGAGATATTCGACTTCGCAGACACCTTCACTCGGCTATTCGGCAACCATATCCTGCGTGCTGGCGCTCTCTACGAGTACTCCGGCGAAAACGATGACGATCAGATTGCGTTCTCCAACTCCACTGCTGGCCAGACCAACAACCAGAACGGCCAGTTCGACTTCAACAGTAACTCTGCCGTCAATCCCAACACCAGCGGTTTTGACGTGGCTGATGCAGCCTTGGGGAACTACTACACCTACGCCGAGGTCGGTGCTCGGGACGAAACACCGTATCGCGCGAACCTTTATGAATTCTTCGCGCAGGACTCCTGGAAGGCCACGCCCAAACTCCACCTGGAGTATGGGCTACGCTACTCGATCATCCAGCCCTATTACTCACTGTGGAACAACGCCGGCAGCTTCGACCCCGCGTTCTACAACGCCAGCACGGCCATTCAGGTAAACGCCACCACCGGCAACCCCATCGCCGGCACGGGAGACCCTCTGGACGGCACCGTCCTATGGGGCAATGGCTTCACCTCCAGTTCTAAAGGCCATATATCACCAGGCCTTTCGGCTTATAGCAACCTCTTTCACAACCTCCCGCGCGGCTACATCCATGTGCAGCGCTACCTCTTTCAGCCGCGCGTTGGCCTAGCCTACTCTATCAACAACAAGACTGTCGTCCGCTCTGGCTTTGGCCGCTACACCAACCGCCAGGGCGTCTCGGACTTCGTCTTTGCTGGTGGCATTCCTCCGCTGCAAAATGTGGCCTCCGTTAGTACAGGCACGGCCGACAATCCGGCCTCCGGCTCCTCAGGCGCCTACCCGACTCTTTCGGGCGACATCGATCAAAAATCCCCACAACCTGAAGCCTACATCTGGAACGTTTCTGTGGAGCGCGAGTTGCCCTTCGGTACCATTGCAGATGTCTCCTACGTTGGCCGCCGCGCCCTGCATCAGCAGTACGCCGCCAACATTAACCAGCTACAGCCGGGCACCCTTACCAATAACCCCACCATCGCAGCAAACGCGCTGCGGCCCTATAAGGGCTACGGTGCTATTAACTACGTGGCGCAAGGCGATGGTGCCTTCTACGAAGGCCTACAGGTCGACGTAAACCGCCGCTTCCAGCACGGCCTTAGCGCCGGCGTTGCTTACACCCTGGCGCATGCAACCGACTGCGACTCTTACCAGAAGACACTCATTCCCAACACCTACGATCCCAAGAGCTACTGCGGCACCTCAGACTATGACGTCAAGCAGGTTCTAGTACTTAATTCCGTCTACGCAATTCCCTTCCACAGTTCCTACCGCGCTTTGAACGAGACGCTAGGCGGCTGGCAACTCACTCAGGCCTACCAGTTCCAATCCGGTCCACCGCTCTCGGTTACCACCGGTAGCGACATTGCGGGGGTCGGACCGGGCAGCGGGCCGCAGTTCCTCAATGTCACACCCGGGGCCAATCTGAAGGCCGGCGGCAACTTCTCCAACACGGGCACTGACGGCAAGCTCTGGTTCAACATCAAGAATCCGGATGGCTCGCTCATCTTTACCACGCCTACGCCCGGCACCTTTACCACCCAACACAACCGCAACATCATCCGCGCTCCGGGTCAGGCCTACTTCAACGCCTCCATCCAGAAGCACATCGCTATCTATCGCGAGCAGACGCTGACCTTCCGTTTCGATGCGTTTAACTTTCCGAACCATCCCAACTGGAACGCGCCGGATACCAACTTCAGCGGTGAAAATCTCACTAACAATACCTACTCTAATTCCACCTTCGGCACCGTGACGCAGAAAAACGGCCAGCGCTCGATGCAGGCCAGTTTGCGTTACGCTTTCTAGTCAAATTAGTAAGCGGTGCGTCGCCTGGGCTTGTGCCTCGGCGCGCACCGCTGAGCGAAGATGGATTCACCCCTAGTCAAAGCATTGGACGTCTTGCCTTCTCTTGCGTTCAATGGAAGCGGAGGAATTTGTCCATGGCGCTTCAACAATCGCGACGCCTGCTCACTGCGCTCAGCTTCGCAGTCGCATCATCTTTCTCCCTGTCTGCCCTAATGCTGGCGCAGAAACCTGCTGCACCAGATTCCGTTAGCTGGGTCAACCCCTACATCGGCACCGGCAGCGGCCCAATCGGCTACGGCGGCACGATGCCCTTTGTGACGCCACCGTTCGGCATGACCGACTGGACGCCGCAGTCGCGCCAGAACCGGCTTTCAGTGACATCGTATAAATATGAAGACACGACGATCTCTGGCTTCATCGGAACGCATCAGCCTGCGATCTGGATGGGCGACTATGGCTACGTGACTGTCGTTCCGGAGATCGATCATCTGAAGATCACGCCGGAAGAGCGCAAGCTTCCGTTCAGCCACAGCGGGGAAACCGTGAGCCCGGACTACTACGCGGTGAACCTGGATGCCGGCAACAGGCGCACGCTGCGCACCGAAATGACAGCCACCGAGCACTGCGCCTATATGCGCTTCACGTTCCCGGCAAACCGGTCTTCGATCGTGATGATCGAGGCGTCGCGCCCGGACGTTGCTGGATTCGCCCATGTGGATGCACAGCGCAACGAGATTACGGGCTACAACCCGGCCCGCACGGACTCCAATCTCGGCCCTTTCCAGCTTTCGAACTTCAAGGGTTACTTCGTCGTTCAGTTTCGTAGGCCGTTCCGCGCTTCCGGAACCTATGGGGCCACCGGGGACAACCCTCATCAAGCTACCGGCGCTTGGGCGCAATTTGAGACGAAAGAGAACGAATTCGTTGAGGTCCGCGTCGGCACGTCCTACATCAGCATCGAACAAGCACGGCAGAATCTCGAGCGTGAAATTCCCCGCTGGGACTTCGAGGCTGTGCGCCAATCGCTTCATGCGGCGTGGCGACAAAAGCTCGACCTGCTCTCGGTCGACGGCGCGACCGACGACCAGCGGAAGATGGTTTACACCGCTCTGTATCACGCCATGTTGTATCCGCGGATCTTTTCAGAGTATGGCCAATACTACAGCGCCTTCGACGACAAGGTCCATGCCGGCACGTCGTACAACGCGTACTCGATCTGGGACACCTTTCGCGCGGAGTTCAGCCTGTTGACGCTGGTCGCTCCAGAACGCATCGACGGCATGATCGGGGCGCTGCTGCAGGATTACCAGGAAGGCGGCTGGATGCCGAAGTGGCCGAACCCTTCGTACACCAACATCATGATCGGCACACACGCCGATTCGCTGGTGGCCGAAGCGATGCGCAAGCACTTCAAGGGCTTCGACTATAACCTCGCGTGGGATGCCGTCTACAAGGATGCGATGACGCCTCCCGACGGCGATACTACAAGGCGCTGGTCGGACCGCGAGCTCCATACGCCTTATGAAGGGCGAGGCGGACTTACCTATTCCAAGCAGCTGGGGTTTGTGCCGGCGGACAAAACGGCCGAGTCGGCATCTCGAACGCTCGAAGACGCTTACGACGATTGGTGTGTCGCGCAAATTGCCCGCCAGCTCGGCAAGACGAGAGATTTTGAATACTTCCAGAACCGCGCCCACAACTATGAAAACATCTTCAACAAGTCTACGGGCTTTATGCAGGCCAGAAACTCCGATGGATCCTGGGCTGATCCGAACGCCGGCTGGACCGAAGGCAATACCTGGGTTTACACCTGGGCCGTCATGCAGGACATTCCCGGGTTGATGAAGCTGATGGGCGGCATGGACATCTATAACGCCAGGCTCGATGAGCACTTCAGCGGCAATCACAACATCCACAAGAACGAGCCGAGCCATCACTACGGCTATCTCTACGACTACAGCGGAGAGCCGTGGAAGACGCAGGCCAAGGTGCGGGAGATCGCGAAGGCTGAGTATGCGAATCTGCCTGCCGGTCTGGATGGAGACGACGACTGCGGGCAGATGTCGGCGTGGTATCTCTTCACCGCTCTTGGCTTCTATCCCGTAACCCCAGCTTCGGGAGACTACATGATCGGCAGCCCCTTGTTCTCGCGGATGAGTCTCAAGCTGGCAAACGGAAATGAATTCACCGTCAAGGCAGCGAATAACTCCGAAAAGAATGTCTATATCCAGTCGGCGTCGTTGAATGGAAAGCCACTGGCCGAACCGGTCATTACCTATGAAGAAATTCTTGGCGGAGCCACGTTGGATCTGGTCATGGGACCTGCTCCGTCGACGTGGGCTTCCGGCTGGAAGCCTGCACCGCTGCCAGGAATAGCTGTGGGTTTGAAACCGAGGTAACGATTCAGGGCTTGTAGTCGCCGATGGGCTGGCTCGCTCCCGTTTCGCTCAGGACACGCACCCCTGAAAGCGCTCGCCCGAGGGTGACCGAACCCGCAAAGCTGTTGCCTTCCACGGCATGAAACGTCGAGTCCTTTACATCGTCCAGCAGCAAGAGAGGACGTGCATCCTTAGCCGCGGCCATTACCTGGACGTCTTCCATGCGGATCTCTTCAGCGTGCCGGATGTAAAACCCATTTGCAGGTCCCGCGCCGAACATCTGCGGGTCAGGATAATCTTTCTCCGCTTCCGGAATCTCACCAAAGCGCAGTACGCCGCCGCCCTGGTGTTCGATCCTTATATCCCGGAAAGAAACGTCGCGGACCGGATAGCCGGGGACGCCGCTGATGATGGAACACAAGGTCGAAGTGGCGTTCCAGCAATCGATGGAATCGAAGTCGATTCGCGCCACACTGCCGACCTTCGTGCCGGCGGGGCCGCGCAGGCGGCTGCCGAGCCGAACAAAGAACGGCGGCCCCAGAAGATTGCGCATCGTGATGTTGGAGAAGCGGATGTCCTCCACATGCGCCCCGTCCTCGGACTCCACCGCAATTCCATGACAGGCTTCAAAGACGCAATTGGAAACTACAACATTGCGGACGTCCCCATTCGTTTCGGTCCCGATCTTAATGCGCCCTACAAGCGACGGTTTGTCTTCCCTGATCACAGCCGGAAACGGAAGAAAGGTTGCGTCAAGCAGGCTTCCCATCTGATAGCTTCCTGTCACGATGCAGCCGGTGATTGTTACCTGTTCAGTTGGCCGTAGCACACCGAGGCTATAAGAGCTCTTCAACACAATGGCATCGTCCCATGGCGCGTTTACAGTGCAATTTGATATATGAACGTTTTGACAGCCATCAATATCAATTCCATCGCGGCGTGTGTCGATTCGAAGATTGTCGATCGTGAGGTTATCGACACCGCTTGCCAGCACCCCGAAGTGGCCCGCATCGCGCAACGAAAGATCACGCAACAACACGTTGCGGCAGTTTTTCAAAGCGATGATCTTGTTTCCCGTTCCGGATTTTTCTTCGTTTGGTCCGTCACCCTTATTCAGACCACGGCCCCACAGCAGCCCATCCCCGACAATCGCGACCTGGTCGAGTCCTTCCCCCCAAAGCAAGCTGTTGTGCCAATGATTGTGCCCAAAATCCTGGTAAAGCGCAATGCCTGCTGGCTGTGTTTCGGGCACATCATATCGTTGGCTCGAAGCGTCGAAGTCAGGAGTCGCCGCAAGCAGGGTCGCTCCGGCGCCGATCTCAATCGTCAGATGGCTGCATAGCTTCAGGCTGAAGCAAAGATAGGTACCAGCCGGAAAGAAGACGGTCCCGCCGCCACTTCGTGCAGCCACATCGATCCCCTGCTGGATAGAAGCTGTATAAATGGTTTTCCCATCACCAACAGCCCCGAAGGAACGAACGTTATAGTACGCGAGAGCTTCTCCGACAGCCTCACGGGAAACAATAAGAGCGGCCGCCACAGTGGCGCCTGTCTTCAACATGGACCGGCGATTCATCTTCCTCAATTCAACATTCACGGTATCCATCTTCAGTCTAGAACGCTATTGATCTTTGTCACGATCCGAGGCCAGTACTTCCAGTCGAATCCCATCGTATTGTCAGCTTCACCTTCTTATATCCGTCGCCCGCCGGAATTTTGACACGAACAAGCTCGCCGTTCCATTCCCCTCCCTGCACCGCGATAGGCGCCAGTGGATGATTTGCCTTGCCATTCTGGCGAATCCGCAGCGTTTGCTCACTTCCCGCTGGAGCTTCCACGAGCAAGTCCAGGGAGTGCGGGCCATATTGTTCGTCGAGAACGTGCATTTCTTGCGATCTCATTCCCTGTTGCAGCTTCGGGCCATGGCCTAGGCTCACCTCAACCGCCGGTAGTGGAATCTTCAGCGAGTGCAGCACCCCTGCCGTCTCTATACAAGGTAAGTTTGTGGCAACACGATCAAGACAAAGGGTCGTTGCAACGGAGGACCTCGCTTCCACGAGCAGTGCATCATCCTGCCGTGTCATCGTTATGTCGTAACTGTCATTTCCCACCTCTACATGGCGCAGGCTCACCCTGTCCCAGTCCGCGGGTAGCTGCGGAGAAATAGTGATACGTTGCATCAGCGCGTTCGGCTCGAGGCCGAACATACCGCGAATGACCGGAATCAACAGCATTGCGGACGACCAGAGTTGATGCGAGCTGCTACGGGCCAGCGGCTGATAAAACTCACCCGACAACAGCTCCGTAATAGCTCCAGGGTCCTGGAGCCACGTCAAACGCACATCCGACTGTAGGTGCTGATAAGCCGCCAGCGAGCGTCCCTCCCGATACTCCGCCATGGCCACCCATCCCGTATACAGCGGCCAAACAGAACCGCGGTGATAACTGATGGGATCATAGAGGGCCTGGTCGCTCGTTACAGAACGCACTCCCCAATCGACGGTGAATCGGCTGCTTTCCCAATCGGAAAGGCTTTGAGCAGTACCCACAGGATGCAGCGTCCCATCCCACCAGGCAACAGAGGGAAAGATGGAGTCAACGTCTTCGTACGACCCATCGTGATTTCTACTGAAACGATAGAGCCCCTGTGCCGAGCGAAAGCCTTCAAACTGTTTCGCTGCCAGCCGGCTCGTCTCCAAGACTGAAGCTTCAAGCTTGGTGTCGCCCATCAGTTTCGCCATTTGCGCGACCGACTGGTTGGCCTGCGCGTCAAGCGCCACGAGATAGACCTCTTGGTCTGGCTTATGAGGCAGCCAATCTTCCACCCAGCCCGATCCTTGCGAGTTGTCCATCACGCCATCTGTGGTGTGCTCCCGCGTAAAGCGATAGGCCAGCAGGATTTCCTGCCAGTGGCTGCGCAGGAAAGCGACATCACCGCTCATACGCACGTAATCGTACATGGCCATAAGCAGCAGAGGTGTCGCATCGGCCGCTGCATACTGATAGGGCATAGCGCGCCAATCCACCATGCCGGCAGTCTGCGAAAGCTCATGCATGATCTTGCCGTCTTCGCGCTGCTGGGAAAGTAGAAACTGCAGCGCCCCACGGCTCAACTTGAAGTCGCCATAACTGTTAACCGCATACAGCGACCATAAAGTATCTCGCCCGAAGAACCAGCCATAGCCAGGCCTGCCCGTGCCCCCCGCGGGTAGCCAACCCGCAGTCATGCCGACCCCTCCAGGGAGCGGTGTGCGAGATTGGTCTACGGAAATCTCGGCCCATCGAACTGCCTTGTCGAACTCCGAATCCGGCGTCGTAATATCAAGGCGGTTATCGAAAAACCTCGCATAAAAGTCGGCAGTGGAGCGATAAAGCTCAGGCACACGAGCAGTCATGGCGAGGACGCGGTCCAGCAACGCCGCTCCCGAACCTTCATCCGGTCGAAGATTTACTGCATGCGATGAATCAGCCCTCGCCAGGCGGCTTCCGCGGTCTACCACACCGCAAAGAAGCGGATAGTACCGTCCATCGTCGTGCTTCGGGTCGTACGAAAACTTCAATACAAGCGGCGTTGCTTCGGCTCTTTCCTGGTAAGGCCGAAGATCGCCATGTACAGCGTCCGGCATGGCAACCGCCCCGTAGAGACCAGGGTCATCGGTGTTCAATACGTAGCCGCTTCCCTCCGGTCGCTCAACCCAGGAGCCTGAAGCGGGCCCAAAGTTCGGAGCAGGCCATTGCCGCATCATCGAAGGGTCAAACGTGAGCGAAATCTCTACTGGCTTGCTGGCATGCACCTCGAATAACACAATGGCAGATGCCACTTCGTCTTCGCCGACTCGCGGAAGAAACATATGCTGTCGAACCGTGATAGCCGCATGGGAATAAGTAATAGTAGTATGGTCGGGTTCAACATTGAGGTCTGTAGCCAGTTTGTTCAACTCGATCAGGGTATCGTAACCCTGCAGGCGAGCCGTGAGTCGCGCATTACGCAAGAGCTGGACGGGCATCAGCCAAAGCTCGAAACTGCCATCCTGCGATCCGAGAATCGCCGCGTGCTCGCCGACCACAGTAAAAGGTTGCTGAAACTGTACGGGGTGGTCTATACCCAATGTATCGTTGCTTAGCGGAAACGCCTCCAGCGGTTTTGCCGACTGAGCAGGTAATGAAAATGCGGCCACGAACTGGAATAGAAGGAAAAGCTTTATCATCGAATACCGTCAGCCTCACGCTGCAGACAGCCTTTCAAAAAGCAGCGGCACTGTCACTATATTTCACCGTGCTATCGCTCATTTGACGGTGAAACACAAATGATTCAAGCAGGATGGATAAACCGGCATGATGGAAGTACACGAGACGCAGCGGACCCCCGAACAAATTGCTGTCATTGAGGCGCTTGCTCGGCGAGTCGCAAACGCACCTCAACTGCATGGCTCTCCCAAGCTGCGTGATTTTTTCTTCTACGTTATAGACTGCGCGCTACGCGAAGTGCCGGACGAGGCCACCGAACAACAGATCGGCATGCACGTCTTCCACCGGCAGCCGGGCTATAGTTCCGGCGACGACAGCATTGTTCGTTCCCAGGCAAGGCTGCTTCGCGCGAAGCTCGCCACCTATTTTGCAACGGATGGCTTTCATGAGCCAATCGTTATTGAGATTCCCAAGGGGCAATACTTTCCCGTCTTCCGGCAGACAGCAGAGGTCAGGGAACAGCCAGTTTCCTCCACGCCAGAAACCACTCCTGGTCAAATGCCTGTCGTCACAGCAAAACAGACTGACTCCTTCGTGATAGAGCAGCCTTCTGCCATAACAACGGAGACCCATGATCTACACATTCGGTGGATGAGGAACGCGGTCTTGTGTGTTCTGGTCTCATTATTGCTAGGCGCGAGTGGAGGCTATCTATGGCGTAGTCACTTGGATCATCCATCAACTCCCGCACTTGATGCTTTTTGGAAACCCTTTTACGCATCCAACAATGCGCTAGTGATCTACAGCAATCCCACTTTCACCGGAGATCCTTCGACGGGGCTTCACCTTCTGCCGTCGGGACCTTTCAGCACGAGCGATACCGTTACCTCGCCCGGCGAGCCGATCGACGACACCTACACAGGAACAGGCGAAGCGGAAGCTATCCATATTCTCACCCAGTTGTTCGATATGCACGGTGCTGCGTTCACGCTCAAGCGTAGCAGACTCGTCACCTGGGATGAGGCCCGATCCCGCAGTCTAATCTTCGTCGGCGCCCCGAGTCAGAACACCGCTCTGAACGACTTGCAGACCCTCACCCAATTTCGCATAGCAGCAGCGTCTGAGCATCATGGATACATCATCAATCTCCATCCGCAAAAGGGAGAAACTGCTTCTTTCCCTCTGCAATCCCTTACCGAAGAGACAGCGGTCGTTGCGCTGCTTCCCGGAATTCAACCGAACACTCGAATCGCAATATTCAGCGGTCTCAGTACGATCGGAACACAGGCAGCCGTAGAGCTTCTCACCGAACCGCAGACGGTAGCTGCCTTGATTCAGCAAATCGGCACTACGAACGGAATACTTAAGCCCTTCGAAGCCGTTTTGCAGATCAGGACCAGTAAAGGAGTGGCTATAGACGCCTCGTTCTTGGCTATTCATTTGCATTAGGCAAAAGGTCCCTCGCATCGAGGATGCCATCACCTGTTGCTCGTCTGCCATCGCAGCTTCTTTAGTGAATTTTTTAGTGAATCTTTGCGTTCTGTGGTGTTCAGTTCCCTCGATCATTGCGAATCAACAAGCCTTGAGTTCGCAGCTAGACTTACAATTTTCAGGGGCCTGCTATTGTCTATGCAACACCGCCCGCGCCGCCTAACCCGAAAGAAATAAGCGCCATGGAAATCACACATAGACGAAGCCAGTATCAGGCAGGTTCTTCTGGCTCAGGAATATTGCCCCAGCCATCGACGGGCGGGCGTCACCAAACCAATCTGGGTGGCATATGCTTCGCAGGTCTTACGCTTCGCTGCTGTTGTCCAGGGCCGAGTCTTCGAGACTATGGAGCTTATGCGCCACAGCACAGAGGATAACCCTACAGACTTACGCGCTGACCATCGGGGATGAGAAGAGGGACGCTGGGCAAGATTGCATCGCTGTTATTAGAAAGCGATCAAGCCGCCTAATGTTCCCTTATTGTTCCTTGGCAGCTTTGGCCTTGCTTATGTTCCTTGAGATTCAAGCCAACTGCCTGATTTCTTTGGTGGTCTGAGCGGGGTCGAACCACTACCTCCGCGTTGCGGAAATGCTACACAACTTATTTCAATAGCTTAGAGCAGCACTTGAGTGCACAAAAGGCCGGAAAACGACCCATTGAAATCCTTATTGTGTCTCTATTGCGCCTTTATTGTGCTCACGCTGACCTGCTATTCAACGCGGCACGGACGATACCACAGCGTGACATAGATGAGGCGATTAGAGCTTGCAAAGGTTACGGTCAAATCTCATTTGAATGAATCGCAGGTAGAACTCGCTTCAATCTATGCTAAGGCCGCGCCCCAACGGTGCCGGCCAAAACGTAAAAAGTATCCGCTGGAACGAGGGTTTTGAGCGTGAAGCGGGGCAATATCAAGGCTCAAATTGTAGGGTGAATGGCTCCCGAGTTCCTGATTGACGAATGCCTCAGTCCTGACATCGGTACCTTGGCCCACGAGCGCGGATCCTTCGAGAGTTCGCATCTGACATGGCAGGGCAAAGCCAGATGGAAGGATTGGGAACTTAAGCAATTAATCATGGAGCAAGACTGAATCTTCGTGACCCGGAACAGCTCGGACTTTAGAGGCTCCGCCGATCAGCTGGCTTCAAAGGCGAGTATGCTGCGGCGGACCATACACTATCGTTCATGCCAGACCCATCGAAAGAGTCACCTAGGGCTTTATCTCTGCGGTACCAATCTTTCCTGTTTGAGCGTCACGCACCACCACGCGATAGCGAGCAATCTTGGGCGTGTCCATTGGTTCCAGTGCAAAGTACGCCTTCTGCGCCGGGTTCGCAATATGACCGGAGACCTCGGCGGAGAGCTCCTGCGATGTGTGCGCTAACACCTTGTCTTTTGCCGAGAAGCCAATCAGCATCACGGTGACCTCCGCGCGTGATTTGCCCTGAGAAGTATTCACCCAGGTCAAATCACCGGCAGGAATCCCCACATTGAATCCCGTGCGCGTTTTTTCGAGAGTCGCATTGAGGCCGTTGTAGACGATTGTTGAAAGGGCCGCCTTAGCAAAGTCTGCCTGCAATTCTTCCTTCTGTTTCTCGGGAGGCTTTGCGGTGATCTCTTCAGCAGCGCTCTTTATGGCTACCGCGTAATAGCCGTCGCGAGTGGTCGCCTTCCAGTTGGGATTCGACATCTTAATGCGAACCTGTCTGTACTTGTCAGGGTCCAGACTAGAATCTGTCGGCGAATACGTCAGGGTGTAATAGTGCGAGCCCTGCTCTACACTTTCGGCAAGCTCGGCATCGATGTCGTTGCGATTAAACAAGGCAGACCCACCAGTGGCCGGAGCGAGCGTGGAGAATTTCACCTCGTCTTTGAAGGGCTGACCGTCGCTTTGGGTCTCCTCGAAGTCCTCGAGATCGTCGGTCGTGGAGATGACTTGCTGCGTTGTAAGGGCGGACTCAGGATCGATCGTATACAGCGTAACGCGCGCAGCTAGCAGCTCCTGCGTGAGCTGCTTCATGGCGTCCTGGATACGATTCTCCGAGTCAGGATCGATAGCGGTCAGGTTTACGGATGGAAATCCCTTCCCTATCCAGATCACCGTCTTACGACCCTTGGTTCCACGCGTCGCCTGCGCCATCTGAAGCAGCGAGTTCAGAGACTGGCCCATACGCTCGAAAGCTCCCGAACTGTTTGCCCCGCTTTTCATCATCTTCCACGGGAAGTCCGGCTGGTGGTCCTTCAATGCCTTGAGCAATTCCCCACGATCTTGTGTGAAGTCGTGGATCACCTCGAAGTGGACATTCGTCGCTGCCAGCATAATAGTCGGCTGTTTTAGGATCGGGCCTTGCGCGTTGAGAAACTTCTCCATCCGGTTGCGGGAGTATGCCATATCTTCAAAGCTGGTGTTCAACTCGTCCAGCACAAGCATCGTTACAGGAGCATTGCCAATCTTTGCCAGGTCAGCCGTCGAATGCACCACGACTTCGGAAGCCACTGGCATGCTGTGGTCGGCAGGCACACTAAAGCTGCGGATGCGTTGCGGCACACCACTTTCGTACACCGTAAAGTCTTCTTTCTTTAGGTCCTCAACAATCTTGCCCTTCGAGTCGGTTACTACGACGTCAAGCATGACCTCACGAACGTTCGATTGCAGCCGGTATGGTTGCGATGAAGGTTGGTCCTGTTGCGCACACAAAGTCAGCGGGGCGGGGAGCAAAGCCAACAAGACAGGGATTCGCAGCGCCAGACGAGTGTCAATGCAAAAAATCGAGTGCTTCACGGATGCAATTCCTCCAGAACACATGGTGACTGTTTCACTGGACGCGCGGTAAACTCTGAAAGTTTCTCCACTCTACGCATAGAAACAGAGGCTGCCAGTTGTGGCAGCCTCTTTCTTTTTATTTGAAGACCATCTGTATTGGTGTTACGTGGTTGATGCCACCTGTCCCGGTCGTCACGATGTTCACCGTGTATGTTCCTGCAGGTGTCTGCTGAGGTGGATGATCACCGCAAGCCGTAACAAGCGCTCCCACCAAGGCGAGCAACAGGACTCCCAGCAAGTTACGTATTGCAACCGATCGCATCAGCTTACGACCGCGGGCGAAGCCACCTAACAAACACAAACATAAGAGTGGCGCGCCTAGCAGCGCGCAGAACTGCACAAGCGTTCCCTTGGGTTTTGCGGCGGCCACTTGGTATGCCACCTGCGAATCTACAGTGAGCGTGACCGTCTGTACCTTAGTCGTTCCGTCCACAGTCACCTGCGTCGGGGACATGATGCAGGCCGTATACGCCGGAAGATTAGAACACGTAAGTTGCACGTAGCCGCAGTAGGAGTTCGTAGAAGAAATCGAGATCGTAGCCGAGGCGGGTGTGCCAATTGTTACGTTCAGCGGAGTAGGACTCATCGATACTGAGTAGTCACCCGGGTAAGGACCGGAGGCGGGAGCGATGCAGACGCGTGTTGTCCCGATCGATGGCAAGAAGTAGTTGTCGCCCGAGTACTTTGCGCTGACCGTGTAGATCGTTCCCGGCACCGGGTTATTCCATGTGTAAGAGCCTGATGCGGAAGAGGCGGTACCTGACACCCCTCCAGTCCCAATCAAATTTCCACTCTGGTCCGTAAAGATCACGGAACCGCCAACCGGGGCGACGACTGTTGATGGTGCCGAGCTTATGATCGTCCCGGTCAGAATGGCAGACGGTGCTGCCGTATTTGTGACGATGATCGGGCTTGACGAAGCTGTGGTCGTCGTTGCATTGCAAATCGGAGTCACCGTGATGCCCGAGGTTGAAGAAGGCAAATCATTAGAGTCGCCGGCGTAGCTGGAGGTCACCAGGTCTGCACCGCAGGGCAATTTATAGGTAATCAGAACGGCAGTGCCCGTGCTGTCTAGAGTAACCGTTCCAAGCACCGCCAGCCCGTTGCGGAAAGTCACCGTGCCAGTCGGTTGCGAAGAGATGGATGTCACCACGGCCTTCAGAGTGACATTACTGCCTGCGGCATAACTAGTAGAAGACACACTGAGTGTGGCTATAGTAGCCGCCTGCAAAGTGGTAAACGTTGCAGTTGCGGAACTCGAGTCGTACGTCGAATCTCCCGTGTAGCTCGCAGTCAATGTATGAATGCCAGCCCCGGGCGTGAGGGTGACGTTTGCCGACGTTCCCGTTAGCGCGACAACCTGAACGATGCCGTCGAGGTTGAATGCAATCGACCCAGTCGGTGTCCCTGAAGTCGCGGAAACGGTTGCCGTTGCTGTGATCTTCGTGCCGTAAGCGTAGCCTCCTGCCGGTTGCGTCGGCGAAAGAACAAGTGCTGTGGTGGTCGCCACATACGTGCCTACCGTTACGGTGGTGGAAGCGGACGTACCTGCGGCGTACACAGAGTCGCCGGTATAGGTGAAGGTAACAGTGTGGGTTCCAGCCTTCAGAGTGGATACCGCGAGCGAAGCCGTACCGCCCGCGAGGGTCCCCGTTCCTAGTGAGTTACCTCCATCCAGAAAAGTAACAGACCCGGTAGGCGTTGTCGCACCCGAGGTCGTCGCGACATCCGCGGTCAACGTGACCGTCTGCCCCACCGTGATGTCCTTGGCGCTAGCCGCGATGGTCAACGTCGGTGTTGCGCCTTTCACTGTAACAGAGGTGGTTACCGGAGTATTGATGGGAGTGTACGTCTTATCACCGGCGTAGATCACGCCAATCGTGTGTGCCCCTACACTCAGCCCGCTCGACAGCGTGAATGTGGCCGCACCTGAACTCAACTCCTGAGCCTGCATCAGCGTGCCATCAATTTCGAGGGTCACAGGACCTGTCGGTCCAGAGCCCGCATTTACTGTTACCGTAATCGCCTGGCCAACGGATGGAGCTGTCGGCGATACCGCGAGCGTGAGCGTCGCACCAGTTGTGGGTGCTGTTCCTGAACCGGCCGTAACTCTGGCTTGTGGGGTCGTGGGTGCCTGCGTTGGAAGTTGAAGGTATTCCACCCGCGGACCGGTGATACCTGTGCTTACTGAGTTCACGCCAACATAGCACACAGTACTAGGTTCGATCGTTGTGCTGAAGTTGCATAGGCCCGGCGCATAGGCCGAACCAGCGGTAAAAAGCGTGGTCCATGATCCCGTATACGTAGAACTCTCTGAAAAATCATCCACATCGCCCAGAGTGACCAGGCCATTGGTAAATGCCGGCGCTTGGTTCCCGTTATTGACCACGACATACGGCGATATCGCCGTCGTGACCGCCAGCGAAACGCCCGCGAAAAAGGGGCTCGGGGACGAACGCGAGATCATGTTGTAGTTGTAGTAGGCCGGGACCGTGGTTCCGACCAGGGGAAAGGTTGCGATGTTGCCGAAGTTGTCGAGAGCGAGGCTGTAGCTCTTGTTGCCGTCGATCTTCTCCTGATGTGCTGTGACAAGTGTTCCGTTTTCGTTGGGAACTCGAAGGTTCGTGGTAGCTCCGTCGTCCGAAGCATACAAACTGCCACTGGCATCAAAAGCGAGGCCCCACGGCGAACTCAGACCTGTGGTGACTAGGTACGCTGCCGCACCAGTAGCCGGCGCATAATAGATCTGTTTGGTGGTGCCGTCGGTTTCAGCAAAATTCCCCCAGCCATCCACCGCTACACCTGTGCAGGTCGGGGTGATGGAAGGCAGCAATAGAGTTGTCACGCCCGCCGGGCTTATCCTATAGGATTTCTTATTGCCGGTGTCGCAGGTGTACGAGTTACCCAGGACATCAACGGCGATCGTACGCGGCTTACTGTATCCGCTTGCTAAATTTACGGAATCTGCCGGGTTCCACGTCCCGTTCTCATAAGGGATGAGCACCACCGTTCCTGCCGCCGAGGTATTCGGCATGACCAGATCACCGGCGCCGTTCAGCGCCACGTCCTGCAGTCCGACGCCAGTCGCAACGATGACAGGAGCGGTCGCATTTGCTGGCAGCTCAATGACCCGGTCACTGCCGTAGTCGGCAAGGAACAGGTTCCCTGCTGCGTCGAACCGGCCACCGTGCGGTTGGTTGATCGCCACTGGATAGGGGTTGGTGGCACTGTTGTTTGGATACACCGCGCTGGCGGGATTACCATTTTGTACGCTGGCAGTGTTCGAGTTCGCCGGCAGCGTGTCGTAGGTCAACAGCGGTCCGAGCCCGCTGCCGCCAAGAAATATTCTTGTTAGCACTTTATTGTTGGAGTCATAGAAAACGATGGCTCCAAAGCGTGGTCCCGCAAACTGCGGCGTGAATGTCACGTTCATCGAGCAGGTACTGTTCACTGCGTACGACGCACCGGCCTTGCAGGTGTCGTCACCCGCATCCGCCCAGTCCAGGCCGGTCAGACCTGTCGTGACGACTTTAATGGTCGCGGGCGTCAATGCGCTCGTAAACGTGATGTTCACTGGAACCACTGCGCTCTTGGTATTTACCTGCACCAGTCCAAGATAGATACCCTGTCCGTAAGACAGATGATAGACCGTCGCACCGCCCGCGACGTATAACGAACCCCAGCTATCCACGGCAATCGAGGTCGGCGTCGTGATGCTAGAGGCCAACGTCACCGGAGTGCTCGTTAGACCCGCGCTAAAGACGATTTCCTTGATCGCTGCATTGCCGGTGTCTGCAATATAGACATTTCCCGTCGTATCTACAGCGACGCCCTTCGGCGCGTTTAGTCCTGTGCCGAGAGTCTGCGAAGTTGTGGCTCCTGACGGCAGATAAATGATGGCGTTTGCGCCAGCATCTGCCACATAAAGTCCCCCACTCTTATCTACCGCAATCTGCTGCGGCGATATAAGCTTTGACAGCACAACCGTCTGCGTGCCGGCACTGATCTTCACCACCTGTTTATTGGTATTGTCCACGGCGTAGACGTTGCCCGAGAGATCTACAGCCACACCGGTTACGGTGCCGAGATTCTTGCCCAGGCTAACGGGAGTATTCAGGTTCAGTGCGTAGTTCGTATAGGTGTATTCGTACACCACGCCTGCCGCCCCAGCGGCCACATAGACGTTACCGATAGTATCCACCGTCACCTGGCTGCCGCCCGCTACAGACACGCTCAACAAGTTGGGATTAACACCGTTCGCGCCAGGCAGTTCGTTGACCTGTCCGGAAGCAGCATCTGTGTAATAGAGATTTCCGAACTGGTCTACGCCGACGCCTGTTGCGTTCCCCAGGCCAGTCACAACCGTCAGCTGCGAAGCAGCTGACGATGTTGTTGGGAGTTGTGCGGAAGCGGGATTAATGAAGAAACTGCATAGCAGTCCCAGCATCAGTGTGGTTGCGAATTTCCATGTACCCGACATTTTCATGATTCTTACTCCAGAACATTGCCAAAACTTGAGGACATTCGGCTTGTCTTTAGCCGTGTTAGAAGGACAGCCTTGCACCCGCCTGCAGTTGGCGTGGAGCAGCCGCGGAACTGATACCGATCGACACACTGTCAACCGTCGCCGAGGTCGCACCAGCGCCGGTGGCCGTATAGGATCCGGCCGACTGGATGTTCACACCCGGATTGGCAAGATTCGGATGATTGAACACGTTGAAGCCGTCTAGCTGAAACGTCAGATGGTAGCGTTCGGTGATAGTGAACGTCTTTCGGGCAGACAATGCCGTCGTTGTGAAGTTCGGGCCAATGATAATACCCTTCGGCGTATTTCCCGTTTCGCCGACGTTCGGCGGAGTGAAGTTCACCACATCGCCTGGATTGACGACGTTCCACCACCGTAGCTGCGTGTGAGGATATTGGACGGGGTGACCCGCGTAATCAGCGTTATTGGATACGCCAAAAGCGTCTTCACCGTAAGGCGTCAGATGCTGCCCGTCCTGCCAACGCCATGTGCCCGTCAGCATCCATCCGCCGAAACCCTGTCGTATCAGGTAATTGAAGCGAGACATCGTTGGCGTCGAAATATTATACGAACTCGAGAGAATATTGCGACGATCGAACGTGGTTGAGCCGTAGTTGTAACTCTTCTGGTAGATGTACACATGCTGCACTTCGGTGTCGGCGCTGTTGGTAGAGAGAGCCTTACTGAAGGTGTAGGCGAAGGTGAAACGTCCCTTACCAACACGCCGGGTCAGATTCGCCTGCAAGCCGTTATAGTTACCGTCGACATCCGTCCTGTATTGATAGATCGCGTCATAGCCCTTATAAGGCCGCATGGCGTCGATCGCTGTACTTTGGTTAACCTGAAAAGCTTTATCTTCGGTCTGAGGATCCACACCGTTAATGTCTGGCACACGCAACATATGACGCGCCTGGTTGCCAACGTAATTGATCTCGAGGAACATGCCAGCTTCGATCTGCTGCTGAAGGCCAAAGTTGTACTGATACACATACGGCCTCACCTCGTGAGGGTCGATTGCGTATTGAGCGCCAATTACATCCGTGGCGAACTGGCTCGAATACGAGCTAAGACTATCCATATTCCCGGCCGTCACAGCATATGACTGTAGGTAAGGGGCAGCGTTCAGAGCCGTGAAGGCTGCGTTGGCCTGCGGGATATCGTAGAACAGGCCCGCACCGCCGCGGAAAGCGGTCTGGCCATTGCCCATAAGATCATAGGCAAAACCAAAACGCGGCATAAAGACATGCTGTGCGCTATAAAAACCACGCTTGCCGATCGTAGGCACCGAGAGCACAGCCGCGCTCGTTGCGCCAGGAACACGAGAGTCCTGGTTCGTTGGAACACCATCTCCTGCACGCCGCAGACCGTTATAGGGGTTTCCAGAACCTGGCACGACCGTGCCGTCTGAGTTCACCGTGACGGCCTGTTGCGGGTCATAGAACTCTGGATAGAAGGCCGCCACGTTGTTCTGTTGAGACGTCCAGGGCGTCATCCACTCGTAGCGCACGCCGCTGTTGATCGATAGTTTCGAGGTCGCACGCCACACGTGGTCAACAAACGCAGCCGCCTGCCATACGCGGAAGAAACCGAAGGTGTCAGACTGGGCTTCCGTATAGCTGTTGAAGCGGCCCAGCAGCGCGTCTGCTAGCGCGGTTCCGGTCGAGGCATTACCGTTCGAAACGGAAGCGTTCGTCGCTGTATCCTGAAAATTCACCTCTCCGTTGTAGTAGGGCTTGCCATTCTGGTCTTTCCGCATGCGGCCGATGAAGGCGCCGATCTTGATAGTCTGCGTGCCGATCACGGTCGTATAAATGTCCTGGCCCTGAAGGTAGGTGGTGTGCGCACGGTTCAGGAAACGCTCGTCGTCAATTCCCGTATACCCATAGATCGTCATAAGGGGAGTGCCGAGTTTATATCCCGGAGTGTTGAAGAGGGGTGCATAGCTGTAGCCGTAGGTTTGCTTCTCCCAGATGTCGCCGGAAGGAGTCTGGTTGACTGCCGTCCAAACGGCGGCGCCGCTGATCACGTTGAACGAATTCTTGAACGCGTATGTATGGGAGAGAACCACGTTATGCGCGGAACCTGCGTCGTGGTACGGAGTTGAAGGCAAGCTGCCGTCGCCCACCGGATTGGTCGTGGTGTGAATGTCGTCGACCCAGCGACCGTACATATTTTGGCGCTTGTTCAGCACATAGTCCACACGGGCTACATATTCATGGTTACGGAAAGGATTCGGCAATTCGAAGATCGTGTTGCCATTATTCGTGCAGTTGGTTGTAGTGCAAGCATTGCCCGTGTAGGAGCTCGCCAGGCTGATGATGCGCTGCATCTGCGCGGTGAAGGCACGGCCCCACTCCCCCTCGAACGAGGACACATTGCAGTAGCTCGGGAGTGCCGGATTCGAGGTATTCAATCCGGGCACATTCGTCAGGCCGCAGGTCGGAACGCCGGCAGAAGTGGCACTCGCAAAGTTGCCCGCCAATTGGGATTGCAGCGGAAGCGTTACCGTGGTCGGAGCCGTGTTACGCGCGATGATCTTCCACTCAGCACCCGCGAAGAAGAATAGCTTGTCCTTCATGACCGGACCGCCCACATCACCGCCAAAGTCGTTGAAGCGCAGATGCTGCGGAATCGCTACATTGGCTGAGGTCTTGGAAAAATAGTTAGCCGCATCGAACACATTGTTACGGATGTATTCGAAGACCGAGCCATGAATCGAATTTGTGCCTGACCGCGTGACCACGTTGATCGCCGGTCCGGCAGCCTGCCCATACAGCGAAGAGAAAGACGATGTCTGCACCTTGACATGCTCAATGAAGTCAATGCCCACATTGTTGAACTGCGCACTGTTGGAGCCGATGTCTTTGTTCAGCATGCCGTCGATGTATAGGCCGTTCGCCGTAGCGCGCACGCCGTTCAGAACAGTATTCGTCGTTGAACCGCTGGTAATGTTCGCCATAGCATCGCCGGTATCCATCGACACGGCGCCAGGCAGGATATTCAAGAGGTCGAGATAATTGCGGCCGTTTAGCGCGAGGTCACGCACCGTTTCGCCATCGATCACATGCGATACCTCGCCGGTTTCTGTGTTTACCGTCTGCGCAACCTGTCCGGTGACAATGACCTGCTCGTTGGTACCTGGTTTTATCTTGACGTCCACCGTCAACGAGCTTTGGTCATCGAGTTCATAGCCCTCCATCGTGATTTCGGAGAAGCCAGGCGCCGAGACCGTGATGTTGTAGTGACCCGTCTGCAGATCCGCAAAAAGATACTCGCCTTTGCTGTTGGACGTCACCTTGGTGGCCTGCGAGCTTTCAATGCGCGTCGCCGTGACACTGGCGTGGGGAACTCGAGCGCCGGTGCTGTCGACGATGTTGCCGCCAATGCGGCCTGTGTCGGTTTGAGCAAGCGCGTGGCCCGTCAGCAGTATCCCTCCCACGAAAACCAAAGCACAGATGAAGAACTCCAACCGAAGGCGAAGCCGCCGCAGAAGTTGGCGAGATGAGGATGCGATCATTCCGAGATTTACTCCTTTGCAGAGCCTGACAGCAGAGAACAATCCGCCGCTCGCACAGAGCCGCAGGCCCGCAGGAGCAGAGAGGACAACGGTCTCTGATCTTTCGGGGCACCTGAGTTCAGGCCGGTAGAACAACATATTTGCGTGCAGGCGAAAACTTATACGGCAGAGTCTAGATATGTCAATAGATAAATGAATTCCATTGAAATATTTTCGTTACACGCACATAACACCCTTCGCCCCCCGAACCAGGGAATTACCTTTTGGCATAGTCGGCAGGAGCTCGCGGAGGGGAAGTGTTTCTTCAGCAGTAGTTTCAATAGCGATAGTTGATCTGACTTTGCACTGCTTCGACACATCGAAATGTTCTATAACCCGCAACTCGGAGCGGTTGCCATTTAGTCGCTCCCCTTAGCTCAGGATTGTCTGCGTTCTTAAGGGCGGTACGCAGGAATCAGCTTTCCCTTTGCCGAGAAATCCCTGGAAACTGGATCATCCGGTAGCGCTTTCAGCCCAGCCACTACGCTGGCCGCGTTCAACATCGCTCCGATGACCGTCGTATGCGTGTGCGGATCACCAAACATCGGTTCCACCGCCGCCTGCCCCATCGCGTCATATTGCCGTGCCGTAATTTCGTTCAGGTCAATAAAGTCCACATGCTCCGCCAGCGCAATCTTCTGCGTCCAGCCACCGTAGGACTTCGCACCCCGCACAATCTTTCCGTCCTCCCATATCTTTCGTGGAATCAGTGAGCACAGAATCGGCGTGGCCCCGCGCTCTTTTGTCGCGCGCACATACTGCGTCAGGTAGTAGCCGAACGTATGCACCGTCTCGTGCTGCTTCGTTACCTTATTGTCGACTTCTCGTGTCTCATCGCCGATCCCCGGCAATGACCCGCGCGCTTTCTCATCATCCACTGGCCCACCATCGTTGTGACCCCACTGGATCAACACGATGTCTCCGCGCTGGATCTGCGGCAGAAGGGATGCCCATCGCCCCTCAGTGATGTAACTTCGCGAGCTTCGTCCGCCAATCGCACGGTTCACAATGTTCACCTTCGTCGTATCGAAGAACATAGCGAGTTCATCGCCCCAACCCATCTGGTTGTTCGCCCCATCGCCACGCCCGTTGCGCACCGTGGAATCACCCACAAGCCAGATTGTCGGCAAACCTTTTTTCAGATTCGTGGGCGCATCGAAGTGCACATCCTGTCCAGGATCCGTGTTCACCACAGGCGTCTGCAGTGCCTTTTCTGGCTCCCCTTGAGCGATAGTCATCCTGGGTGACATGCTCAATGCCATTCCCAGCAAGCCAATCCAAACCATTTGCCTGTTCATCAGAACGTACTCCATCAAGCTAAAGTGTCTCGGCAAGAGGCTATGGCACACCACTGTTTATCGTCAAATAGGAAATAATTTCAATCCATACAGCTATGAGCCTTCAGCCCAACCCGTCCGAAATTCAACGTGACAATTATTTCTCTATTGACGCAACTTGCAGGCGATCCGTATCGTCGTGAGTCGTAGAGGACAACACACATGGCTTCCCGTAGCGATATCGCTTCCCCGACCTCTGTCTCACGCCACTCCATATTTCTGCTACTTGCCGCGTGTCTCACGCCGTCTGCTTTCGCTTCTAATATCCCCGGGGGCAACGGCGATAGAGGCAATGTCAGCCTCTCGCACCATGGTGAAGACTACGACTTCGACAACGGCAACGTGAAAGTCTCGATCAACGGCCCCTCCGCCACCATCACCGAGTTCAAGTACCACGGCACCGACTTCATCAATCAAGTCGGCCGCCACGACGCCATCTATTGGTCCATGGACGGCGGTGCCTCCTACCAGAATCCCAGCCACGCAGTGTGCATGGTCAAAACCGACACACCAGACATGGCTGACATCGGCTGTAAATCCAAGTACAACGGTTCCCAGCCCCACGCCTTCGACATTGACATCCATTACGTTCTCCGCCGCGGAAACACTGGCCTCTACGTCTACGCCATCCTCAGTCACCCTGCCAGCTATCCTTCTACCACCGTGGGCGAATGGCGCATCGTTTGGCAGACCCCCCAGATCGGGGACAAGTGGCTGCTTGAAAAAATCTACGTCGACCAGACTCGTCACTGGATCATGCCCACGCCCGCTGAAATGGCCAACCGCATCCCCACGCCGATTAAGGAAATCTCTTTCTTCCGTTCCGGTCCCTGGGCCAACAAGGGAGAAAGCAAATACACATACAGCGCCACCTATGAAGACATTAATACTTTTGGCTTCGCCAGTGACATTCACAAGCTAGGCGCCTGGACCGTCCTTGGCTCCTTCGAGTACTACAACGATGGCCCCCGCAAACAGGACCTCACGGGCCTCGAAGCCGGCATGACGCATCACTTCGGCCGCAATCACTACGGTGGCACCGGCATCCATGTCGACGCAGGGGAAAACTGGTCCAAGGTTTTCGGCCCATTCCTCCTCTACCTCAACGACGGTGCAGACGGAGACCACCTCTGGCACGATGCTCAGCAGCAGGCCGCCACCGAACAGGCCGCGTGGCCTTACGACTGGCTAAAGGACCTCCCTGAATACGCCACTCCCAACGAACGCGGCTCCGTGTCCGGCACCTTCAATGTCGCGGACAGGCTCAAGCCCGGCCAAACCGGCACTCACGCTTGGATCGGCCTCACTCAACCGCTGCCAGGCGAAGACTTCCAGTCGGAAAGCAAAAACTATCAGTACTGGCAACGTGTCGCTCCCGACGGTTCCTTCAAAATTCCCAACGCGCGCCCCGGCACCTACACCCTCTACGCCTTCGTAGACGGTGAAACCGGCCAGTATCAGCAGGAAAACGTCGTCGTCACCTCCGCCAAGGACTCCCCGCTCGGAACCATCACCTGGAACGTGCCTCGATCCGGGAACTGGCTCGCATTCGAAATCGGCAAACCGGATCGTGACTCCACCGAGTTCTTCCATGGCAAAGACTTCTTCATGCCGTACCTCTACAAAGCTTTCTCGCTCGAGTTCCCCAACCCGCTCGTCTTCACGGTAGGCTCCAGCAACCTGGCCCGCGACTGGAACTACGCGCAAACCAGCTATCACCCTGTGGGCAAAGATCCCCAACCCTGGCCGTGGCAGATTAAGTTCAACCTTCCCCCTGATCTCCCGAAGGACGGCAGCGCCAACCTGGTGCTCGCTTTTGCCGGAGCTGGTCACAAAGCGCAGGTTCAGGTCTCGGCTAACGGCTCTGTCATCACAGCCGTCTCGCCCGATATCGTCAATGCCAACTCGCTGTTACGCCAGAGTTCTCATGACAAATACTCCGTCAAGAACATTAGCATCCCCATGGCGCATCTCCACGCCGGCACAAACACCATCGAACTACTTGAAACCAACTACCGGGCTGACGACTCGTACGTTATGTACGACTACGTCACGCTGGAGATGCCCAGCACCCCACCCATCAAATAGTCCGCTTTCGCCGGCCTGCGGGAAGCAAAAAATGAATTGCTGAACGCGAGAGGTCGCCCGCTGTAGCCAACGCGCCAATCTGCGGTGGCATACGCTTCGCAGGTCCTATGCTTCGCTGCTCTTGTCCAGTGGAGCGAGCCTTCGCGTGTCGATGGAGTTGATGCGCCACAGCACCGCGGAGATGACTCTACAGACCTATGCTCAGACTGTTGGAGATGAGAAGAGGGATGCGGGTCACAAGGTCGTGTCGCTACTACTAGAAAATGACAAAGCAGCAATTGCCCTTATTGTGTCCACGCCCTTGAAGGGACTTGTTATTGTGCCCAGATTTCTGGTTAAATAACTGATTCTATTGGTGGAGCTGAGCGGGATCGAACCGCTGACCTCCTCGTTGCGAACGAGGCGCTCTCCCAGCTGAGCTACAGCCCCACATCATGCAAATCCAGACCGCACCTTGCGGCGGAACTGACATCTTCTACGCTCCACAGTCTAGCAGGAGACAGCCCGGACTTCCAACTGTTCCGCGGGATGCATGCCATCGCATACCATCAACAGAGAGGCCTCATCGATGACTCACCCCGCCGAATTCAAGGTCTTGAACCGTGACGATCAGGTCCAGTTCCGCCGCCTGCTCACCTGCACCTGTGAGCAAGCATGGCCTATGTTCAGCCGTCCAAAACAGCTGGCTGCCTGGTTCCTGCCCGTCACCGCCTTGGAAGACCGCCTCGGTGGCCGCTACACCATCCACTCCGACAACGGTGGCCTCGACGGCGCCCTAACCGAGTTCGCTCCGCCGCACCTCATCAACTTCGAAGGCAAGATGCGCTTCCAACTTGACGAAGCTCCCAACGAAGCCTGTATCGTCACCTTCGCCCTCGCCCGCGGAAACAACGGTTGGATCCCCAGCACGCTCGCCAGCTTCCAGACCATGCTCGATAACCTCGAACGCCTCGTCACCGGCCAACCCGCACTCGAGCGCCCCGCATACATGCGAGCTTGGCGCCTACACTACCCGGCCGTTGAAGCCGAACTCTCCAATGCCCTCGCCGCCGGCGCAAAGATCGTCCACCGCTTGCACTTCCCCGCCGGCGAAGATAAGCCCGCGGGCGATAGCGAAGGGCAGGCCGAAACCCGGAGCATCGTTGAACTTCTTAAAGGCAACCCTACTCTCTCGCTCGCCATCGATGGCTTCGCCGATGAGCCGCTTGATCGCACAAAAGCCTTCCGCCTATCGCAGCGCCGCGCCGAGGTCATTAAGCGGCACCTGGTCGAAAGCGGCATCGCCGCCAACCGCATCACAACACGCGCCTTCGGCAACTACTATCGTCTCCATGCCGGCCGTGATGAGGAGTCCACCCGCCTCAACCGCCGCGTCGAATTGATCCCGCTATATTGATTCCCTTCACTGATTCAAAGGTCAAAAGCCTGCGTCTAAGTTTTGAGGAGAACACGCCATGACAGTGCAAGAGCAACAGATGATCGATGAACTCGTCGAACGCATTCGCAATACCAAGCTTGCCGACAAGGACCCTGAAGCCGAACAGCGCCTGCAGCAGGGACTCGCCGATTACCCGGACGCCATTTATGTACTCGCCCAGACCGTCCTGGTGCAGAAGTACGGCCTCGAGCAGGCACAACAGCAACTCCAGGCACAGCAGGACGAACTCGACCACCTACGCCAGCAGGCGCAACAGCCGAAATCAAGCGGAAGCTTCCTCGGCAATCTACTCGGCATACATGATCAGCCTCAACAGCCGCCTCCGTACCAGAACTACCCGCCACAGGCATACCCTTCGCAAAGCTACCCACCTCCGCCTGCCTATGGACAACCCATGGGCTACGGCACGCCCGCCGGCGGCGGTTTCCTGCGCAGCGCCATGCAGACAGCAGCCGGCGTCGCCGCGGGCGAAATGATGTTCCAGGGCATGGAGTCGTTGTTTCACGGCTTCGGAGGTGGTGGCTATGGCGGCGGTTATGGTGAGGGCCGTCCCACCGAAGTCATCGAAAACAACTACTACGGTGAAAGCAACGACCACGAACACCATGCAGCCGACACCAATGACTCTAGCTTCTACAACCCCGACAAAGACGCAAGTCGCGATCCCGACACATCTCAGTTCGCCGACACCAACAACGAAGACTCACAGAACTTCGACGACAACTCGCAGGACAACTTTGCCGATTCCAACGACGACTATAGCTCCACCGACGACGGCGGCGACAACAACAGCTTCTAGTCCGCGACAAAGCCGCCAGCGATATCCTCGCTAGCGGCTTTTCGTTTCGCTCTCTGCCTATGCCTTCGCCGGCGGCTTTAGCCCCATCTCCGACATCACCATTTGCAAGTCTTTCCAAGCCTCGCCCTTCTGACGGGGATCGCGCAATAGAAACGCCGGATGGTACGTCACCGCAACCTTCGCACCACGAGAGCTGTGCCAACGGCCGCGCAGTGAACCGAGCGATTGTTTTACTCCCAACAGATAGGTCGCCGCCGTCGCACCCAGTGCCACAATTACCTGCGGTCGGACAATATCAATCTGCCGGATCAAAAACTGCGAGCACGTATTCGCTTCCACCGGCTCAGGTGTACGGTTCCCCGGCGGTCTGCATTTCACAATGTTGGCGATATAAACCTCTTCTCGCTTCAGCCCCATCGCCCCGATCATGTTGTTCAGCAACTGTCCGGCCTTGCCCACGAACGGCAGGCCACTCAAATCTTCATCCGCCCCAGGGCCCTCGCCTACAAACATCAACCGTGCATTCGGATCGCCATCGGCGAACACAATCTTGTGCCGCCCGGCATATGCCAGCGGACAGCGGGTGCAGTCGCCAATATCGGCACGCACAGCCTCAAGCGCTGCAGGACGTTCAGCTGTCGAAAGAATCTGCAGGGATAGAGGCGCTAAATCATCAAAGGGAACCGGTTTAGGCATAGGTGAGGCAATTTCCGGCGGAAGCGTACTCGCCAACAAGTCAAATGGTGAGGAGGGTCCTTTGGCAGGAACAGTCTTATGCGGCAGTACGGCCTTTGGTGGCGGTGCAGCAAGTACAGTTCGCGACACAGGTGCAGGCGCTGCCGCAGCTACAGCAACTCGCGCCAAACCTTCCGCCATCGTGATCCGCAATGACTCCGGCAGCAGCGTCTGCGGCTCATTGCGGCGATACAGATCGTAGATTCCGAGGTCGCGCAGGTAGTCTACGTATGCACGAAGATTTTGTTGGGGCGTAAGACTCATACAACTACGAATCTAAACCACTAGGAATCGGTGGGCGGTGTGTATTTCTGCGCCATCAGGCTGAAGGTCACCTTCCCGGCCCGCACTTCGTCCTGCGCCACTCGGCAGGCTTTCAACGATTTTGAAACGCCTAGTGGAGGAGCTCCGGATTGCAACTGACGGGCGCGTCGTGCAGCACCCTTCACAAGGCTATATCTATTCTGAAGAGCATCGTTCGGAACCATCATCGCAGACCTCCCGAAAACATGTGCTACATGCAAGAATTCTAGCCCTTTCGCAATCGTATGTTTGGTCCTCACCAGAATATAGGCATGTGGATTTCCGGGCCAAAATCTTGCTGACTCTCATTCCCCCGTTTGTTCCTCGAGATGAAAACTCTCCAGTGCAGCCTCCAGCCTTGCCGATCGCGCGGTCGTCAAACATCGCGCGGCGGTTTCTTCCGCTACACCGCCTTCGCCACGCTCATACAGAACAATCGACCGCATCTCCGTCGCTGCTACTTCCAGCTGATCGTTCACCAGTGCGTACTTGTAGTCGCCTATTTTCAACAATTCATTGCGTGCCTGCGACAACCGCTTCTCGATCACAGTCTCCTGGGTCATCCCTTCGGCCTGGCTCCGATTGCGCAGCCGCATCTCCAGCACCTGCGGACTCGGCGGCAGAATAAAGATCGAAACCGCCTCGAGCACCTTCTTCATTACCTGTAGCGCACCCTGAACATCAATGTCCAGCAGCAGGTCGTGTCCGTGCTCGCGCGCCTGCACCAGCGCAGATACCGCCGTGCCGTAATAATTGTCGCCAAACACGGTCGCATACTCCAGGAACTCGTTGGCGGCGATCATCCGCTCGAAGTTTTCTTTGGTCGTAAAGTGATACTCGCGCCCATCTTCTTCTGAGCCCCGCGGCGCCCGTGTCGTATACGACACAGAAAACTCCAACCCCTCAACCAGTCGACGGACCTCGTTGACAAGCGTCGATTTCCCCGATCCACTGGGCGCCGAGATGATGAAGAGAATGCCTGCCATGATGTTTCTCGCTTGCTCGTAGGACAGTGTACCGTTTACGCGGTTCCCTCGATGCCAGTTGCCACAATGTCTTCCGCACCGCCCAGCTCCATCCGGTCATCTCCGAACTGGAGATTGTAGAGCCGGCTATAGGTCCCACCCAGCGCAAGCAGCTCGTCGTGGGTGCCAAGCTCGGTGATGCTTCCGTGCTCCATCACCGCAATGCGATCGGCGCGGCGCACGGTGGAAAGCCGGTGCGCGATGACCAGCACCGTGCGCCCCTCCATCAGGTTCGCAAGCGCAGCCTGAACGGCAGCTTCGCTTTCGGCATCCAGCGAACTGGTCGCTTCGTCGAGGATAAGGATAGGTGCATCTTTGAGCAGTGCGCGCGCAATCGCGAGGCGCTGCCGCTCACCACCGGAAAGCCGCGCACCGCGCTCGCCAATCACCGAGTCGTACCCATCCGGAAGCCGCATGATGAAGTCGTGCGCGAGAGCCGCCCTTGCTGCAGCCTCAATGCGAGCCAGCGGCACATCGGGTTGCCCGTACGCTATATTGTTGCGGACAGAGTCGTTGAACAGCACAGTCTCCTGCGTCACCTTACCCACCTGCTTACGCAGTGACTCCAGCGTAAGGTCGCGCACATCGTGCTCGTCCAGCAGGATCGCACCATTCGTCACGTCATAGAAGCGAGGCAGCAGGTTCATCAGCGTCGACTTGCCCGCACCACTAGGTCCAACCAGTGCAACCACCTCGCCGCGGCGTACCGTCAGCGATACACGATGCAGTATCTCCTTCGACTCGCCGTCGCGGTCATACGCGAAGCAGACATCGCGGAATTCGATAAGGCCTTTGAAGCCTTTAAGCACAGTAGCTTTTTTCCGTTCCACCACCTCATCCTGCGCTTCGATAAATCGGAAGATCTCTTCGCTAGCACCCGCCGCCTGCTGAAAGCTGTTGTAGTACAGCGGCATCTTACGAACGGGATCGTAAAGCAAAATGACCGAAGCGAGAAATTCGATGAACGTCCCAATCGTCCAGTGTCCATGGACGATGCGACGCTGCCCAAACAGAAGTAACAACGCAATCGCCACCGCACCCAATGCATCCATCAGTGGGGACGATATCGCCTGCACCGCTACCGAACGCATGTTGGCGGCCAGCAGGCGGTCTGCTGCGCGCCGGAAACGGTTCATCTCCCAGCGCTCCATGCCGAACGCCTTCACGATCCCGTTGCCTGTGATCGTCTCCTGGATGATGTTCTGAATCTCCGCCAGTTTGTCTTGCCCTTTGCGCGTCGTCCGCCGCACGCTGCGTCCAATCCGTCGCGCGGAAGACACAATAACAGGCACAAACAACAGCAGCACCCACGCCATTTTTCCGCCAGCGTGGATGACCACGGCGATCATCACGATCAACGTAAATAGTTGCTGCAGCAGATCGACCAGCACAGTCGCCATTGCAGCCTGCACCCGCTCCACATCGTTGATCAGCGCCGAGATCAGAGTACCCGTCGTATAACGCTGGAAGAACGCGGACGAGCGCCGCAGGATAGCGTCGTACAGCTCGTTGCGAATATCCGTAACCATGCCGAAGCCGGCCTTGTTCGCCAGCAACGTGCCCAGATAGTCGCACAACGACTTCACAATCGCCGACCCAATCAATGCCATCGCAACAATGGCCCACGCATTCTGCAAACGGTGAGGAAGAAACGGCTCCAAGTTGATGTGTAGTTGGGTATATGGAATCGAGAAGTTCAACAACTTGTCCGGCGTAGCTGTAGGGCTCAACACGTTGTCGATGATCGGCTTGATCAGCATCACCCGGAAGCCGGCCATTAACGCGTAAACCGCCATCAGCAGAACAGAGCTGAACAGATACAACGTATAGGGCCGCATGTAGTTCAGCAGCCGTAAAATACGCTTCATACCCGCTCCACCGTCCCTGCAGATCGTCCTGTTGTCATCCCGCCATTCTACGCGGTCTTACCGCGGCATATCCCGGTGTGAGCTCTTCGCACGATACCCCGCTGCGCCAAGCCGCTTCTTCAGCTCTTCCGTAATCATCACCGACCGGTGCTGTCCGCCCGTGCAACCAATGCCAATCGTCAGATAGCTCTTGCCTTCCTTGATATAGTGCGGCATCAGAAACGTCAGCATGTCCGCCGCCTTGTCCAGGAACTCCTTCGTCTGCGGAAACTGTCGTATGTACTTCGCCACCTTCGGATGCTTCCCCGTCAGCTTGCGAAACTCCGGCACAAAATGCGGATTCGGCAGGAACCGCACATCGAACACCACGTCGGCATCGGTCGGCACACCGTTCTTGAAGCCAAAACTCATTACCTGGATCGTCAGGTTACGGTCGCTCTTGCTGCCGCCGCCGCGCTCAAACTGAGAGTTGATATGCGCCCGCAGCTCATGCACATTGAACTTCGTCGTATCCAGCAGAATGTCGGCAACATTCCGAACCGGATCGAGCCGCTTCCGCTCCGCTCGAATCGACGCCACGACGGTCTCGCCGCGCCCTAGAGGATGGGGGCGCCGCGTCTCCGAAAACCGCCGCACAATTGCGTCTTCAGTGGCCTCCAGAAAGACCACGCGCGTCGGGAGCGCCTGACGCACCTTCTTCAAAATCGCCGGAAACTTATCCAGCCGGCTGCCCTCGCGAACGTCGACCACCAGCGCCGCGCGTTCAATCTCCGCCGACTTCGCTACCAGATCCGCAAACCGCTCGATCAACTCCAGCGGCAAATTGTCCACCGAGTAGTATCCGAGGTCCTCGAACGCCTTCAGCGCTGAAGCCTTACCCGACCCCGACATCCCCGTCAAGATCACAAGTTCACGCGCCGGAACCGGTTGTTCTTGCGGCTCCACGCCCTTCGGTGCATCTTCCGTCGGCTTAGCAGAGACCTTAGCGGATTTCTTCTTGGCCATGCGTGAATCCTAGCACCAGCAGCAACATCGGCAATCACCCCAACCCCTTGAAAACACCCCAAACGAAAGCGCCGCCCAACAGGGCGGCGCTTTCTGCACTATTTTCTACAGTCCCGCTTCAAGCGGCTTTGGCTGATGGTCCCTCACCGTGTCCCATCGTTTCTTATGCTTGATCGCTTGCTGCTCCACCTTCTGCAGCGTGTCATGCAGCGCCGATTCCATCTCGGTCGCCTCGCAAACGGCAACCAACTGCTCGCCGCGGCACGAAACCGTTATTTCAGCTATCTTCCGGTACTTGTCCTCTGTGAGAATGACGTGCGCCCCTGTGCAGCGATTGGCAACCTTGGCAACCCTCGCCAAACCTGCTTCCGCCTGCGTCTTCAGTTTTGCCGTAATTACGGTCTGTCGACCGGTGTACTCAACATTCATGAACAACTCCATCCTGGCAGCGGGTTATAGCTGTCATCGAATTTAAGATGCAGTCATCGTACTCTCCGTTGGTGTGTACTTGGAATCTGCATATCCTCCCTATATTTCGCGACTGTCCGCCGTGTCACCCGGATTCCCTGCCGTTGCAGCTCGGCTGCCAAGTACTCATCCGTCCAAGGTTTCCGCGGATCTTCCTCTTCTATCAGCTTCTTTACCCGCTTTTTCAAAAGCATCAGCGGCACGTCGCCGCCCTCTGGCCCGTTCACGCTCTCTGAAAAAAAGAACCGCAACTCATACACGCCTTGCGTCGTATGAACATATTTGTTCGCCACAGCACGGCTAACTGTTGAAGGATGCACCCCGATCTCCTCAGCCACTTCCTTAATCATCATCGGCCGAATCGAATCGACCCCTCGCTCCAGGAATTCCTGCTGCCTCCGCACGATCGATTCGCATGTGCGAACAATCGTGTTCTTCCGCTGCTCGATATTTCGCAACAGCTGGATCGCCGACTTGTACCGCTCCTTCACATAGTCCCGAACCTCCCGGTCCGTCCCCTTCTCGCGAAGCATCTTACGGTAACCCTGATTCAGCCGCAGCGCCGGCATGTCTTCCTCGTTCATCACCACCACGTACTCGTCGCCACGCTTCACAAACGCTACATCCGGCTCGATCAATCGCGTCGCGGAGTTGTTATACCGCTGTCCCGGCCGCGGATCGAGATGGCGTATCAACTCCACAGCCTCCGCAATCTGCTCCGGCGACCGCCGCGTTAATCGCGTAATCTCCCGCATGTCCTTCTTCTGCAGCAGCGACAGATGCTGCGCCACAATCAGCGTCGCCGTATCGAACACCGCATGGGGCGTCTCACCTGGGGGGTCTTCACCCCTATCCGCCTCGCTACTCATCCGCTGCACCGCAAGAATTGACTCTCGCCGCTGCGCCTCGATCTGCAAATAAAGACACTCCCGCAGGTCGCGCGCTCCCACACCTACGGGATCGAGCTGCGCTACTACCCCCCGCGCCTGCGCGATCAACGCCACCTGTCGCTCCGTAAACTCACCGTCCTCACCCGCTTCAGCAAATAGCACCGCTCCCAATTCGAGATCGGTCGCCGTCAGGTATCCATCCTCATTCAGGTTCCCGATGATCAACTCGACCGCCTCACGCAGGTCCGCCCGCAGCGTCATCGACCCCAGCTGCCACGTCAGATAGTCCGTCAGTGTGCTAGGCTGCGCCAGGAAGTGCTCAAACGAAGGCTTGTCGTAGTCCTCAAACGACGTCCCCGTTCGAAAACCCGGGTCAAGATAGTCCTGAAAATAGCTTCCAAAGTCGATCTCATCGAAAGGATCTTTCTCCGCTCGCTCCCCCTCGGCAGAAACCTCTTCCGCACTGCGCTCCCGATCACCCTCTCGCCCCGACCGCTCATCGAGCGTCTCCGCGGCCTCTTCGATCTCTTCCAGAATGGGATTCTCCACCATTTCGCCGTTGATCATGTCCTTCAGCTCAAGCTTGTTGAGTGCAAGCACACTGACCATTTGCACCAGGCCCGGCGTGAGCACTTGGCGTTGCGAAAGCTTTACGTTCAATCGCGGCTGCAGCAACAAACTCGAACCTCGCGCTTCCCTATAAGCCCGTTTCAGGGTCCCTTGGACAAACCCGATTCCAAACTGCAACCGGACCACGCGACGCCGGAAACCACCGGCATGCAATTCTAGGGCCAGTTTACCTTCATATCCCTGAAAAATGTAAAGAGCTAAGGTTTCGACTCACATCTCTCTTAAACCCGTCGGCAACGGTTCGGATACTGCACGAACTTCGCTCTACTTATATGGAACGGACAAGGCCGTCAGTCTGTCCCCAGCGAAAACTTCTCGCCGAGATACAGCCGCTTCACTTCAGGATCACGTCCCAGTTCCCCCGGTGTCCCCTGCCGAAAAATCTTCCCATCGATCAAAATGTAAGCCCGGTCTGTCACACTTAACGTCTCCGACACGTTGTGATCAGTAATCAAAACCCCGATTCCGTTCGCTTTCAATTCGAAAATGATCTGCTGCAGCTCCAGCACCGCAATCGGATCAATGCCTGAAAACGGCTCGTCCAGCAGGATGAATGCCGGTCCAATAGCCAGACATCGCGCAATCTCTACCCTGCGCCGCTCACCACCCGAAAGCGCATACCCCTGCGTTTTCCGCACATGCCCCAGGTTCAATTGCGCGATCAGGTTCTCAGAGATCTTCCGCCGTGCCTCCCACGTAATATGCTGCGTCTCCAGCACGGCCAGAATGTTCTCCTCCACCGAAAGCTTCCGGAAGATCGAAGGCTCCTGCGGCAGATAGCTGATCCCAAACTCGCGTGCCCGCAGATACATCGGCGTCCGCGTAATGTCGTTCCCGTCGGTAAGAATTCGCCCGCTGTCCGGCCTCACCAACCCCACGATCATGTAGAAGCTGGTCGTCTTGCCCGCGCCATTCGGCCCCAGCAGCCCAACCACCTCGCCCTGGTTGATCTCCAGGCTGACGCCGCGAACGACCTGTCTTCCGCCGTAAGCCTTGCCAATCTCCTCGGTTACCAGGGTTCTCATCTGGGTCTAGTATCTCTCATTCACTGCTGTTTCACCCGCGTCTCAGTCCGCACCCGCCCCGGCTTCTCCGCCTTGGCTCCCACATCCGCCCCACCGACCACAATCGTACTATCGGTCGAATGAAACAGTAGCGTGGCGCCCGTTACATTACCTTGCTGCGCATCGACAATATGCGGTGGCTTTGCCGGTGTCCCGGTAAAAATGTAACTGGAGTCCGCTGCCGTATAGACGAGTTGTTCGCCCGTTCCGGTTCGCCCTGGCTGATCAATCCTTACGTCGCCTGAAAGCACAACCCGCCGGATCGACCCACCAAACGGATTTACCTGCGCCGTAGGCTGCACTGCTCCAGCCTGCGGCGTGTTCAGAAACACCACACCCCGTTGCGACCGCGCCTGCCCCGTCGCTCCGTCCATCCGCACCGCCCCGGTAAACGTAGCCTCCCGGTTCACATCGTCGTAGTCCATCGCCGAACTCGCCACGCGCACAATCTGATCGCTGCCGTCGCTCGGCACCTTCGCTGCACCGAGAGCAGGTTTCTTCCCACCGCCCTGCGTTGTCCCCGCAAACACCGCATGCACCAGCCCGGCGGCAGCCGCAGGCCGCGCCGACAACGAACGCTTCTTCTGGTCAAACAACAAATCCGCGGCCTGCACCTGCGAAGCCCCCTGCCACAACCGTGCCGGATGTGCATCGCTGCCGACAAACTCTGCCAGCTGCGAAGCATGCCGCAGCACCGCATGGTCCGCAGCCACATGGGTCATCGGCACGTCTGTTTGGTTGGCAACCGTATGCGTCGATGTAGCCGCCCCGGACATCGTAGCCAGCACACTGCCTTCCGCCTCAGCATCTTCTGTCTTCTGATCAACGGTAATCGCCGCCGCCGCGAGCGACGTATCACCCTGCGTAAAGTGCGCCGCACCCGTCAGTGTCAGCTTCGAGCTGGCGCCGTCATAAACAGCCTTAGCCGCGCTCGCATCGGACGCTTGCGCCACTTTTGACGTTCCCGCCCGCACCGCCGGTTTGCTGTGAATCGTCACGTCCCCCGTCTGCACCGCGGATGCAATCTCCAACGCCCCAACACTCTTCGCGGCATCCCCAGCCGCATGCGCAAACTCAGCCTCGAGAGTGTCCGACGCGCTCGTTTGCTGTTCTCCCAGCGGAGCGTCCTGCTGCAACCGCGCATGCCCGTTCCCGAACATCTGCCGCAGCTCTACATCCTGCCCAGCACCGGCCACAAACACCGCCCGCAGATCATCCGCAAACACCTGCGTCGACTTCAACGAGCCCGCCGAGGCGCCCGCAGTTTTTGCAACCGACGCCCCGAGCGCCATCGCCGAACCCGTCGCATGGATCTCACTCAACCGCGAAGCCGTTTTGTGACTTCCCGCCCGCTTACCCGCCATACTCACCGGCACAAACATCGCCAGAATGCGGTCTCCACGCATCTCTCGCGGCAGGTCCGGACTTCCCGGCTTGCGGTCGCTGAACGCAACCTGCGCCTGCCCAGTCGCCAGAATGCTAGTCGGATTCCCCAGCGCGTCGAAGTTTCCATCCACTTCGTTCGCCCCCGACCTCAACGGTCGCAGCGAGTTGCTATCCACAAACACTACATTGCCCAGCAGCTTCGAGAACATCGGCAGACTCGTCAATCCGAACGTTCCCTCAAACGAATTCGCCGTCACATGCCGCGTACCCGCATCGAAAGCCACTCCCCCGCCCGCCTCCGCTTGCTGCAGCGATCCATCGTGGCGCAGATACAACACCGCATTCGCCGCCACCGCTGTTCTGCCTTCGGACTCCGCAACCGGATGCGCCAGCACGATCGTATTGTCGTTCCGATTCAGATCAGCCTTCAGCGCACGCACCGTCATCGGAGCGTTCCGCACGTCGCCCGTCATCACCACATCCGCCAGCAGGTGCAACAAGCTCTCGCCCGAGTCAAACTCCGCGCCCCTCGACGTACACCGCATGCCCGCATAGCGAAACTCCACCGGCTGATCGGTCGCCGCCACAGCCAGCTTGCGCACATACACCAAACCGCTCGTCCGCACATGAATGATGTGGTCACTCTCGGACTCGTCTTCCGGATGTTCGCCCCCATGCGCTGCCGACGCGCGCGCAGCCTTTACGCCACCCGTCTGCTCCGGATGCGTTCCCCCCGGCGCCAGCGCTCCGGGTGCCTGCAGATCCATGTGGACTTCACCAATCGCGGTCGCCACTCCGGTCTTCTCGTCATACTCAATGTCCGAGCTGTAGATATGGTCTTCGTCCGTACTCGTCTTGCTATACAGCGTCACGACAACATCGTGCAGCGTCCACTTACCATCTCCATGCTGGATCGCCTTTGCCGCATGCAGCGTAAAAATCGTGCGCTTCTGCACCGACTGCGAATAAGTAAACCCGTCCGTCTCTTTGGAGATGTGAATGCCCGACCGCGCCACAATGCCTTGCCAAACTTTGCGCGCCTTATAGCGCCCATAGCTCACAAAGCCAGCAAGCACCACCAGAAGCAGCACCGCCGCGCCTGCCAGTCCCCACCGAAGTCTCTCCACCGACGCTTTCATTGCACCTCCTTCATCTTCTCACCCGAAAGGGTCATTCATCGCACAAACATCCCACAGCCAAGTCGCTTAAAATCAATCTCATGTCCGATCAGCTCTACCTGTCACTCTGGTTCCCAAACTTTCGCCTTGAATCCCTTCCCTCTGCCCTCATCAGCGTCATGCGCCAGTTCGCCGTCATTGCCAAAGATGGAAAATCCAGCAGCGAGTTCGGCCGTGTAGCCGCTGCTACGACCTTTCCCATTGATTGGACGGAGTCGCCCACCTATCAGCGCATCTATGTGCTCGACGATCGTGCGGAGAAATCCGCCGACACCGAAGACTCCATCATCGAGTCCGCGGTCGCCGAAGCCACAGCCCAGCTCCACGAAGACTCTGCCTACGAGTTTGAAATGCGCTGGCCGCTCTGGCTGCCTGAAACCGCAGGAGAGCTGGACACCACCTGGAAGCTCGAACCCGCCAAAGTCCGCATCTCCGGCTTCGGCCCCGAATTCGACGAAGGCAGCTACGAGCAGAATGGCCACATCCGCATCGATTTTGGCCTGGATACGCCGTGGGTCCTCGAAGACGAAGAACTCGACACCGACGCCGCCGATAAGATCAAGCAGAACGTCGAAAAGCTCCTCGCCTTTACCTTGTTAGTCGAAAAGAACTCCGGCATCTCCAGCCGGCTGCTCTGGACCGAAAGCGGCGAGCCACTCGCTGAAAAGCTCATAGCCCGCCTGCAACGCCTCAACTAGCTAAGCGCCGGATAATCCGTATACCCCAACGACCCAGGAGCATAGAACGTCTCCGGCACCGGCTTGTTCAACTCCGCCTCTTCCGCAAACCGCCGCGGCAGGTCCGGATTCGCAATCGCCAACTGCCCAAACGCGACAGCATCCGCATCGCCACGCTCGATAACAGCATTCGCGCTCTCCCGCGTGAACTTTTCGTTGGCAACATAGACACCGCCAAACTGCTGCTTCAGCGTCGGCCCCAGCCAATCCGGCCCTTCATACTCACGAGCCATCAGGAACGCCAACTTCCTCTTGCCCAGCTCCCGGGCCACATAACCAAACGTCCCAGCCGGATTCGCATCACTGATCCCATGCGCATCGCCACGCGGCGCCAGATGCATCCCCACCCGCTCCGGCCCCCACACCTCGCTCACCGCATCCGCGGCCTCAAGCATGAACCGCGCCCGCTTCTCCACCGTCCCACCGTAAGCGTCCGTCCGATGGTTCGACCCGCTCTGCAGAAACTGGTCCAGCAGATACCCATTCGCTCCATGCAGCTCGACGCCATCAAACCCGGCCTCCTTCGCATTCTGAGCCCCGCGCTTGTAGTCGGCAATGATTCCCGGAATCTCAGCAATATCCAACGCGCGTGGCGTCTCAAATGCCTTCTGCGGACGCAGCAAACTTACATACCCCGAAGCCGCAACCGCACTCGGCCCCACTGGCCGCTCACCCTTCAAAAACACCGGATCGGAAATCCGCCCTACATGCCATATCTGCGCGAAAATCCGCCCACCAGCCTTATGCACGGCGTCGGTAATCACCTTCCACTGCGCCACCTGCTCTTCGTTCCAGATGCCCGGAACATGCGCATACCCCACACCTTGGGGGCTCACCGGCGTTCCTTCCGAGATAATTAGCCCAAAGCCCGCCCGCTGCGCGTAGTACTCCGCAATAATCGGTGTCGGCACATGCTCCGCCGTTCCCCGCAAACGCGTCAGGGGAGCCATAATGATGCGGTTGGGCAGTTCCAACCCAGCAAGGTCAAGGGGATCAAAAAGATTCGGCAAGCAAAACTCCAGGCGCAGGAGTGCGCCTTTATCCGATGCACTAGCGCCACTCAGGATGCGCTGTTGCGACTCCATTGCCGTTCCACGCTCTCTTTGGCTTTCATCCCGTAGCGAGAGAAGGAATCTGCTGTTGGCCCGCTCCGCCACAACAGTGTGTGTCGGGCTATGCACAGAAGACCAATCTAGATTGGCCCTCATCCTGAGGGATCTCCGTCTTTCGCTGGGAGCGCACACGGCTTAGAAAGCTGTAGCTGCCAGGCACCCCGATCTCTCGCACTTGAGATTGGAGAACCACTGAGGCCTAGCGCGCACCCTACCCCGCCACCACGATCTCCGAAAAGTCCGCAATCCCAGAGATGCTGCGCAGGATAGCAGCCAGCAAGGTAAGGCGGCCTTTGCGAATGACCGGGTCAGGGTCCATCACCATAACGGCGTTGAAGTAAGCATCAACCTCGGGTCGCATGGTCGCGATGAGCTCAAGCGCCGGCAGGTAGTCGCGTTGATTCGTAAGCTCGCGCACCTGTCCGTCAACGGCAAAAGCTTTCACCGCCAGCCGCGATTCTGGATCGTCGCGATCAGTCAACCCGCCGAAGACCATTCCCGTGTCCTCAGGCAATTCGAAGGCCGCCTGCGCAAGGATGTTCTTCATGCGCTTCACGGCGGCGCTGACCGCAGCGAAATTTTCCCCGCCACGAACTGCCGTAACAGCCTCAGCACGGGCGACTGCATCAAGCACGTTGTTGAAGTTATAAAGCCGGTTATTCCGTGCTAGAACGGCGGCCACTACGTCGTAGGCAAAGCCCTTTACCTCGCGCAGATAGAATTCAAACCGCTCCTTGAAGAAGGCGCGCATCTTCTCAGCCGTTTCAAGGCTGCCGGCAGACATATTCGTAACGCTCTCAAGATTCAGTGACAGCTCCGTCTCCGCCAGAATCTTCACGATGCCATTGGCTGCGCGACGCAAAGCAAACGGATCCTTCGATCCTGTCGGCTCCATGCCCAGTCCAAACATGCCGGCAATGGTATCAGCGCGATCGGCGATGCCGAAGATCGCTCCTTCCAGCGAGCGAGGAACGCCGTCGTCCATCCCGGCCGGGAGGTACTGATCGTAGATAATCTCGGCCACCTGATCGCTCACACCCTGCGACTTCGCATAAAGGCTACCAATAATTCCTTGTAACTCCGTGAACTCCTTCACAAGCTCGGTGGTTAGATCTGTCTTGGCGAGCACGGCAGCTTCTTCGATCGCATTGGTATCCAGCAACGCTCCGCTAGACCCCGCAATGCCCGCGATCTTCGCCGCAATCTCCCGAACCCGCGCACTCTTCGCCGCATAACTCCCCAGCTCTTTCTGGAACGTCACATTCTCCAGCAACGCCACGCGCTCCACCAGCGGCACCCGCTGATCGAACTCCCAGAAGAACCGCGCATCATTGAACCGCGCCCGCAGCACCCGCTCATTACCCTGCCGAATGATCGGCTCATTCACCGCATCGGTCTCAATGTTCAATACCGCCAGAAAGTGCGGCGCCAGCTTGCCATCGCGGTCTTCCAACGCAAAGTACTTCTGATGATCCCGCATCACCGTAACCAGCACTTCTTCCGGCAGCTCCAGATACGCTGTCTCGAAGTTGCCCAATAGCACCGACGGCCACTCCGTAAGGTGCGTTACCGCATCCACCAGCGCCTCATCCTCGCGCCACCGAGCACCCGGCACCCTGCGCGTCACATGATCCAGCGCCTTCCGTATTCGATGCCGCCGCACCTCGACATCCACACAAACGTGCGCCTGCGCCAACTGCGTCACATAGCTTCCCGGCGACTCGATCTCAATCGCCGCATCCCCCGCCAGCACCCTATGCCCATACGTCGCCCGCGCGGCCGTCTTACCCGCGAACTCCAGCGGCACCACCTCGTCGCCCAGCAGGCAGACCATCCACAACACCGGCCGGACAAATCGCTCCGGCTTGCCCGGACGCCAGTACATGTTCTTTGCCCAGTAGATCGCGCCGATCTCCTTCGGCAACTCACCGGCAATCACCTCCGCCGCGCTACGACCCTTCTTCACACTCGTAGCAGCCAGGTACTCACCCTTCGGCGTCGCGATCGTGCGCAACTCCGCAACGGGCACCCCGGACTTCCGCGCAAACGCCTCAGCCGCGGGCGTCGGCACACCATCCTTGAACGCAATCTTCACCGCCGGCCCAGTCACATCCTCGGTGATATCCGATTGCTGCTCCCGCACCCCACGTACCAGCACCGCCAACCGCCGCGGCGTCGAGTAGCTCAACGCATCATTCAGCGGATCGAACCCCTCACCCAGCAACGCCTCTTTGCCCAGCATAGCCAACGTCCGCCGCAATAACTCCGCCTGCGCCCCCGCGATCATCCGCGCCGGCACCTCTTCCAACCCAATCTCCAACAAAAAATCAGCCATTACACAATCCCATCAATCTCGAAACTTGTCAGCCAAACCTTTGACTTGTCATCCTGAGCGCAGCGAAGGACCTGCTGTTCGCCGAACGCTGCACAATCCATCCCTAAGCCGCAACCGCCGTCAACCTCTGCTGCTCCGCATACATCTTCGCCACGCCCACAATCAGCGTCCGAATCCTCGCCATCACACCAACCCGCTCGGTCACCGAAATCGCCCCGCGGGCATCCAGCAAATTGAACGTATGCGAACACTTCAACGCCAACTCATAAGCCCCCATCACCGGAAACCGCAGCACCGTCAGCACATCCTCATTCTTCTCGGTCAGTACCTCGCGAGCCTGTGTAATCAACCCCAGACACTCTGCCTCATACAACTCCAGGTGCTTCCACAACGAGCTCACATCCGCATAGTCGAACGAATACGCAGAAAACTGCTGTTCTTCATGCAGCCGCACATCCCCATACATCATCTCTTTGCCCGTCACCGGATCGCGCGACCACACAATATCGAACACCGAATCCAGGTCCTGCACGAACTGCGCCAGCCGTTCCAGTCCATACGTAATCTCACCCGAGATCGGATCGAGGTCCATTCCGCCGCACTGTTGGAAGTAGGTAAACTGCGTAATCTCCTGCCCATCCAGCATCACCTGCCAGCCGACACCCCAAGCGCCGCCCACCGGCCACTCCCAGTTGTCTTCCTCAAACTTGATGTCATGCTGCTTCAGGTCAATCCCAATCGCCACCAGCGACGCAAGATAAAGCTCCTGAACCCGCTCCGGTGGCGGCTTCAGAATCACCTGCAACTGCGTATGCCGAAACAGTCGGTTCGGATTCTCCCCATACCGCCCGTCCGCAGGCCTCCGCGAAGGCTGCGCATACGCAATGCTGATCGGTTTCGGCCCCAGCACCCGCAAAAACGTATCGGGCGACATCGTACCCGCGCCCACTTCCAAATCGTAAGGCTGCTGCAAAACACATCCATGCTCAGCCCAGAAGCGCTGCAGCGTGAACAGCAACTCCTGAAACGTCAATGCTTTCTTTACTGCCATCAGAGACACTCACCCTTATACGGATGAAGCTAATTTTACCTTGATATAAATGTTTTTCTTGCTGCTATTGAGTCAGCGTCACCGCACTGCGCAGCCTTCTCTCCAAATGCCTCTCCAGCGTCCCCACCGCAAACGCCCTTAAATCCGCACTTCGCTCCGCCGGCCAGTCCTCAACCGCCAACTCTGCCAAACCCGTCCGCGCAATCCGATAGCTCTCCACCACGCCCACCACACTCAGTACCCGGCTCCCCGGCCGCCGGTCGTCATAGCAGGTCACCCCATCCGCCGTAGGCGACCAGTAAACCGCCGCCCCACGCAAATCCAATCCACAAGCCGCACAATGCCCCAGCTCCGGCATCCACCCCATCAACCGGCACATCCACAAACAGAAGTAAGTCACTGCCAACCAAACCCCCGACTCCCTCGGGTGCCCCATCTTCGCGACGGCATCATCGTCGCTAAGGTGGGCATTTGCGCGACCGCGCGAACCGCTCTCCTCCAACCCACCCCCCATCCCCATTGCCGTCAGACAAGTCACCGCCAGCCGAAATACATTGTCCTCGACCGCCCCATCCGGCATCGCCTCTTCCAACACCTCCACCACTAGCTGCAACCCCGCCAGCCGCAGCACATCCACCTGCGCCGTCAGCGGCGACCACATAATCTCAAAGCTATCCAATCGCACCAAATCCTGCCGCGGTCGCTCCGTATAGTGCGCCCGCACATGCGTAGCCGGCTCCAGCGACCCGCCAAACCGCTTGCGAGACTTCATCGCATGCCGCGCCACGCCCTTCACCTTGCCCTGGTCGCGCGTAAACAGGCTCACCAGCAGGTCAGCCTCATGGAACGGCCACGTCCGCAGCACAATCGCTTCGCCGTGATGCGGAATCTGCCGTCCATCAGCCATCCCTTATCGTCCCACAAACGACTGGTTGGCCCATTCATGCGTGGCTTCATCGCGCATGAGTGGGGAACACCAAATGCCAATCCCACCAACGCAAAAGCGCGACCCGAAGGTCGCGCTTTTGACTAAATGTCACAGCGAGAAAAGTTACCGCCCAAAGTGCTGAGCGTTCTTCTCCTGGAAGCTCACCCACTTGTCCGGCAGGTCGTCACCGGCGTAGATTGCCGAAACCGGGCAAACCGGAACGCACGCGCCGCAGTCGATACACTCGACCGGATCGATAAAGAGCTGGTCCGCGGTATCGCCGCCGGGCTCATCTGCCTTCGGGTGGATGCAATCCACCGGACAGGCATCCACACAAGCCCGGTCTTTGGTGCCGATACAGGGTTCCGCAATCACATACGCCATGTTTCTTATCTCCTTGGTTCAGCTTCGTTCAATCTTCAAGATAGACCTAGATTCTAACAAGGAATTTCTGCCCAAGCGTACCAACAGATATTCACAACTCGGACTACTTTGATGCGGCTTCCTCAGCTCGCCGCGCCGCAAACTCTGCCGGCGTCGGGATCGGCTCGAGGTTCTTCCCCGCAAACATATCTTCGAACAACTGCTGCATCTCCGCATGAATCAGCCCGTTGCTGGCAAACACCTCCCGGCTGTCGAGCGTGAACTTGCTGCCGTCAAAATGCGTAATCTTTCCCCCAGCCTCTTCGACCAGCAGATATCCAGCGCTCGTATCCCAGGGATTCAGCTTGATCTCCCAGAAAGCCTCCAACCGTCCGCACGCAACATAAGCCAGATCCAGCGCCGCCGACCCAGCCCGCCGCACCCCGTGCGACCGCAGCGTGAACTCCTGGTAGAAGTGTACGTTCGGCGACAAATGGCGCTTTTGGCTTGGGAAACCCGTAGCCACCAGTGACTCCTGTAGCTTCTTCGTCTTCGACACATGAATCGGCCGGCCTTCCGGCTGGTTTGGCGACTTCAGCCACGCGCCCTCACCCTTCGCCGCCGAAAACATCTCATCGCGCAGCGGATCGTAAATCACGCCGGCAACCATCACGCCATCTTCATCCGGCTTCAACCCAGGCTTCCGCCGCTCGCACCCAAGCACCACACAAAACGCCGGAAACCCATGCGCGAAGTTTGTCGTCCCATCCAAAGGATCGATGTACCACCGAAACTCGCTGTCCAGCCCCTGCCGCGAACCCTCTTCGCCATACACACCATGCTCGGGTAGCTGCTCCTTCAAACGCGCGACGATCAGCTTCTCGCTGGCGCGGTCAGCCTCGGTTACCAGGTCGACATCGCCCTTGTACTCTGCCGTCACGCCACGGTGGTAGTACTCACGCAACAGCGCGCCTGCTTCGCGCGCAATGGATTCAGCAATGCTCACCAACTCAGCCAATGTCTCTCCTTCAATTTTCTTTTGAGCCGCAAACCTAGCGGAAGACCGGATCGCGGCGATTGCCGCTGCGGCGATTGGGCACATCTGAAGTCTCGGCAATCGTGCGGATCTGCGACTTGTAAATAAACAGGTTCGGCTTGCCTTCGCGCGTCAACCGCACCATCATGTCGTCAAAGTACTCGATCCAGCCCTTCACGATCTCTCCATCGCGCAGCTTGATCGAAACCGGAATCTGCCGCTCCGACAGCGACTTCAAATACAGGGCCTCCTGACCGGTATCGGCCGATGGAGCTCCACTTTTCGAGCGCTTCCTGAACATCCCTAAATTGTAATGGCGAAGCAGCCCGCGGCGCATCAACGATTGACGTAATACGCCGTGCGATAGCGCAGCTGATACTTCGCCCGCAGCACCGGGTCCTTCAACTGCAACTGGATATGCCGCAAACCGCCGTCATTCAGCGCCTTCCGCGGAGCGTAATAGCCCACCGTGTACTGCGTCCGCAAATCCTCCGATACATGTTCAAACGCCGGTCCAAGATCGTGCTTATCTTCCACGTAGTAATACTTTCCGCCCGTATCGCGAGACATCTGGATCAGCGCATGTTCACCGCCCGTGTTGCGCCCTGCATCAGCGTCAATCGGCACAATGATCAGTGAGTAGATCATCGCCCCAGCGCGCTCCGCCTGCTCCAGCGCCGAGTCATAACTGCCGTGATGCGTCGTGTTCTCGCCATCCGTAATCAGCACCACCACACGCCGCGCTCCGTCTTTCGTGGGCGTCTCGCTAAGCCTCTGGCTGGCAAGATACACCGCGTCGTACAGTGCCGTGGCATCCCCGCGCTCCATCTGGCCGAGCCCGCTATCAATCCGTTTGGCATCGTTCGTAAACGAAACCACCTCGGTCACGTTGTCCGAAAAATCGATCAGGTCAATCTGGTCCTGCGGCCGCAGCAGCGACTTTACAAAGCTCTTCGCCGCCTCACGCTCCAACCGCTCGTCGATCATCACGCTCCCGCTGGCATCGATCGTCAACACGATCTGCAGCGGCGTCACGGACTCGCGATCGAAGTGAGCAATCGGTACGGGCTTCCCATCCTCGGCCAGCTCAAAGTCGTCCTGCTTCAGCCCGCCAACGGGCGCGCCTGTCTCGTCAACCACGTTAAGCGCAACGCTTACCAGCCTGCTTTCCACGTGGATGGTCGTTACGGGCCCATTGCTCAACGGCCGCTCAATTGGCGCCGGTTGCTGCGCGCCGGCAACCGCTCCGGCCAGCAACCACGGAGCGAGATTCCAACACAGCTTCATTTCACCAATCCTGGTTTCACAGATGCAGCAAGATCATCCGGGAACGGCTCGCCATCAGCCCATACCGCGCCATCGACGAACTGTTCCCGCTTCCAGATTGGGACGGTTTTCTTCAGCGTGTCGATTACCCAGCGGCAAGCGTCAAACGCCGCCCCTCGATGTGCTGAAGCCACCACAATCAGCACGCTGGTCTCGCCCACCACCAGCCGCCCCAGCCGATGCACAATCGCCACCTCTCGCACACCAAACTTAGCAATGGTCTGCTCCCGCAGTTCACTCATCTGCCGCACCGCCATTTCTTCATACGCTTCATAGTCCAGATGCAACGTTGCGCGGCCACGCGTGTTGTTCCGCACAATGCCATCGAACACACACACAGCACCGTCCCCGCCAGCCTTGATCGCTTGCTGAACGGCGGCAGAATCAATCGGCGCCCGAACCAACTCGACCGTCGCACCCGCACCGCCACTCACCGGCGGCAGGATCGCAACTTCGTCGCCGTCATGCAACACAACATCCATGCCGGCGTACTCATGATCCACTGCAATGGCCGCGCACTTGAGCGTTGCTTCATCAACCCTGCCACCATCCCGCAACATCCCAATTAGGCCGCCGACGGATTCTCCATCAGGCACTTCGAACACCTCACCACCGTCCGCAAACAACGTTTTCAAAGGGCCAAAGGAAACCACCCGCACGCGCATGGAGGAAGGACGCATCGACCAAGGATACGTGAGACTGAAAGCACCTCGCTCCTAGCTGCTGCGATATACTCGCGGGACAGTCGGGCCCACCCTCAGGAGAAGTTCATGATTAAAGGATTTCGCGACTTCATTCTTCGCGGCAACGTCGTCGACCTGGCCGTCGCCGTCATCATCGGCGCAGCGTTCGGAGCCATCACGGCCTCGGTCACCGCAGACGTCATCACACCCATGATCTCCGCCCTCGTCGGCGCCCCGGACTTCTCCACGCTGGTCATCCATATCCCAGTGCTGCACCACGTCCCGCCCCCGCCGAACCCGCTGCCGGCGAACTACATTCCGCCCGGGCAAATCCACATCGGCAAGCTCCTCAACGCGCTGATCAACTTCGTGCTCGTGGCCGGGGCCATCTACTTCGCCATCGTTTTGCCGATGCAGTACCTGCTCAAGAAGTTCAACCCTCCCGCGGTCGAGCCACCCAAGACCAAGGCCTGTCCGGAATGTCTGGGAGATATTCCCCTCGAAGCCAAACGTTGCAAGTTCTGCACCCAAATCGTCCAGTAGCCTAGGGCCATCAACGCAACACCTAGCTCGATCAGGAGAGTTCATAATGGTTCGTCCACGTACGGCTTGGGCAGTTCCCTTTCTCGTGGCGAGTCTCGCCACTGCACAAATGCCCACGCCTCCCGCGTCGATCCTGGGCTACGCGGATGCCTCACAGCAGACCAAGTGGGACTCCGCGTTTCTTGCCGTTCCTGATGCCAAACTCGCCGGCGAAGAGCTGAAAATCCTCACCGCGGAGCCGCACTGGGCGAGTTCCCCCGAGGACTACAAGACCGCCCTTTACGTCCGCGACAAATTCAAGGCCGCCGGTCTGGACACAACCATCGTTCCTTACCGTGTCTGGCTTAATAAGCCCGTAAAGATCGAGATCACTGCCTTCGACGCCGCAGGCAAAAAGCTCATGTCCGGCCCCAGCCGCGAGCATGTCGATCCCAAAGCCTACGGGGGCGATCCTTTTCAGGACGATCCGCGCGTTCTACCCGCCTTCAACGGCGCTTCGGCCTCTGGCGATGTAACTGCCGACGTCGTCTACGCTAACTACGGCACACAAGCCGACTTTAAGAAGCTCGCCGACCTGGGCATCAGCGTCAAGGGCAAGATCGTCATCGTCCGCTACGGAGGCAACTTCCGCGGCGTAAAGGTCTATATCGCGCAGCAGTACGGCGCCGCCGGCGTGCTCATCTACTCCGACCCCGCCGACGATGGCTATGCCAAGGGCGACGTCTACCCCCGTGGCCCCTATCGTCCCGCTTCAGCCGTTCAGCGCGGCTCCGTGCAGTTTCTGCCCATCCACTCAGGCGACGCCTCGACTCCCGGCATCGCCTCCACGATGGACTTGCCCGACTCCGCTCGCGAGCTCGACCGCTCCAAGATGAACCAGCCCGCGATCCCCGCCAATCCGCTGTCCTACCAGGACGCCTCGCCCATCATGGAAGCGCTCGACGGCCCCGAAACCCCGCGCGATTGGCAAGGTGATCTGCCGTTCACCTATCACCTCGGCGGCACGGGCGCTGTCAAAGTCCACATGCTGCTCCAACAGGACTACCAACTGCGCACCATCTGGGACGTCATCGGCAAAATCCCCGGCACCGACGGCACGGACGCGGTCGTCGTCGCCGGCAACCATCGCGACGCCTGGGTCTACGGCGCGGTCGATCCCAACAGCGGCACAGCCGCCATGCTCGAAACCGTCCACGGCCTCGGTGATCTGCTTAAACAGGGCTGGAAGCCCAAACGCACCATCGTCATCGCCAGTTGGGACGCGGAAGAAGAAGGCCTGATTGGCTCAACCGAATGGGTGGAAGGCAACGAGGCGATGCTTCGCCACGCGGTCGTCTACTTCAACACCGACGTCGGCGTCTCGGGCCCGGATTTCAACGCCTCCGCCGTGCCGTCACTGAAGCAGTTCGTTCGCGACGTTACCAAGGAAGTCCCAAGCCCCAAAGGCGGCAGCGTCTACGACCAATGGAAGAAGGAGCAAGCCAGCACAACACCCGCTCGTCGCGCCCAAGCCCCGTTTCCGTCCGATCCCGACGTTCGTATCGGCACGCTCGGCTCCGGCTCCGACTACACACCCTTCTTCCAGCATGTCGGCGTGCCTTCCACCGACATCGGTTCGGATGGCCCTTACGGCGTCTATCACTCGGTCTTCGACAACTACAACTGGTTCATCAAGTTCGCCGACCCGACCTTCGTTTACGAGCAGCAGCAGGCCCGCGTCTTCGGCCTGGAAGTGCTTCACATGGCCGATGCCGACGTCCTGCCATACGACTACAAGCTTTATGGTCACGAGGTGACGGGCTATGTTGAAGCCGCTCAGAAACGCGCCATCGAAGCGAAAATGCAGCTTGACTTTAACGCCGTAACTACTGCAGCCAAACGCTTTGCTGCAGCCGGCGATGCAGTTTCCAAGCTGCAGTCCGGACTTTCTACAGCGCCGAAGCCTTCTTACACAGCCCTAAATACCGCGCTACGTGACGCGGAAACCGCCCTGCTCAACAACGCTGGCCTGCCGAAACGTCCGTGGTATCGCCACACGATCTACGCCCCTGGCGAGTTCACCGGCTATGCCGCGGTGGTAATCCCGGGTGTTAACGAGGGCATCGATGCCGTTGACGCACCCCGCACCCAGGGACAAATTGACGCGCTGGCATCCGCCCTGAATCACGCCTCTGAAATTCTGGAAAACGCCGCTAAATAAATCTGAAATTCACGCCGTAACGAATGGCAACCCGCGTACTATTTTGTACAGATACCACACATCCGGTCGTTGCTTCACCACTGAGCGAACTCTGCTCACCCAAGGGCCCCATGCATGAACTCTTCACCGCACTATGCTTTGTCGCTATTGTGATCGTACCGACGGTTGTCGCCACCCGCGCCGCCAGCAAACATCACGAATAGCGTGTCAGTTCGCCGGAGCAACAGTAAGGCCCGCATTGGCTGCGGGCCTTTGTCCTGTTTATTGCCTGGTGTTTAGCTTCGCAACGCCATCTGCTCGGTAACAATCTGCGTCAGGTCCGGCTTCTTCAGCCCGTGCACCTGCGCGTTGTACTCATCCACCTTGGACGACCAGTTCATGGAGCAGAACTTCGGCCCGCACATGGAGCAGAACGCCGCTTCCTTGTAGTAGTCGTCCGGAAGCGTCTCATCGTGCATGCCGCGAGCGGTCTCAGGATCGAGCGAAAGCGCGAACTGCTTATCCCAATCGAACGTATAGCGCGCATGCGAGATCGCATCGTCGCGATCCCGCGCACCCGGACGATGCCGCGCAATGTCCGCCGCATGAGCCGCAATCTTATACGCGATGATGCCGTCCTTGACGTCCTTCTCATTGGGCAGACCAAGGTGCTCCTTCGGAGTTACATAGCAAAGCATCGCCGCACCATGCCACCCGATCATCGCCGCGCCAATCGCGCTCGTGATGTGGTCATAACCCGGCGCGATATCTGTAACCAGCGGCCCGAGCACATAGAACGGAGCGCCGTCGCAGAGCTCGACTTCTTTCTCCACCTGCTCCTTGATCTTGTCCATCGGCACATGACCAGGACCTTCGATCATCACCTGCACATCGTCCTTCCAAGCCTGCCGCGTGAGCTCGCCAAGCGTCTTCAGCTCGGCAAACTGCGCTTCGTCGCTGGCATCCGCAACCGAACCCGGCCGCAGACCATCACCCAGCGAGTAGCTGACGTCGTACTTCGCCATGATTTTCGTGATCCGGTCGAAGTTCTCATACAGGAAGTTCTGTTTGTGGTTCGCGGTCATCCACTGCGCCAGAATCGCCCCGCCGCGACTGACAATGCCCGTGATTCGCTTGGATACCATCGGGATGTACTGCACCAGCACGCCCGCGTGGATCGTGAAGTAATCGACGCCCTGCTGCGCCTGTTCTTCGATAACCTCGAGGTAGAGGTCGATGTTGAGATCTTCGACACGCTTGACACGGCTGAGCGCCTCGTACAGCGGAACGGTCCCAATCGGCACCGGCGAGTGCCTAATAATCTGCTCGCGAATCATCGGAATATCGCCGCCTGTCGAAAGATCCATCACCGTATCGGCGCCGTAATGCACAGCCGTATGCAGCTTCCGCAGCTCTTCATCCACATTTGAGCTCAACGCCGAATTGCCGATATTCGCATTGATCTTGCATAGCGACTCGACACCAATCGCCATCGGCTCCAGCTCCGGATGGTTGATGTTCGCCGGGATGATCATCGTTCCCTTGGCGATCTCCGAACGCACCAGCTCCGCGGAGATCTTCTCCTTGTGCGCCACGTAGTTCATCTCCTCGGTGATCTTGCCCAACCGCGCAAAGTGCATCTGGCTCATGTTCCAGTCGCCGGTACGAGCCGCTTCCGCCTTGCGGTTCACGATCCACTCCGTACGCGGCTGCGGCACGACATAGCCGTTTCCGTTTGAGTGCCCATTGCCGTTCGAGTGGCCATTTCCATTGCCATTAGTGCTCATGTATCAGAATCTCCCCACGAGGCAGCCGCGATCTTTGTCTCACGCGCGCACTAGCCTGTTATCGGAAAAGTATACGCCGCCCGCCCAGCCGCCTTACTTTGCGAAACTTCGCTCAACTTGGCGAACTTCGCGTCGAAGCCTTTGTTGTTGCTTGTTTTCCGCATCCTGCTTGATACTCTTATCCTCAATGAGCACCATTCCTACTCTTCCACGCGGCTTTCGCTGGTCTGCGGTCAAAGCCGGCATCAAGGCCAGCGGCAAACCCGATGTCGCGCTCGCTGTCTGCGACTCCGGCGCAACCACCGCCGCCGCCATGTTCACCGGCAATCAGGTTGTCGCCGCGCCAGTTACCGTAGGTCGACGCCACCTGCGCGCCACAGGCGGCCGCGTCTCCGCCGTGCTCGTCAACGCCGGCAACGCCAACGCCGCCACAGGCGAACCCGGCATCCTGGCCTGCCAACAGTCCTGCATCGCCGTAGCCAACGAGTTCGGCTGTGTCTTCGACGAGGTTATCCCGTCTTCTACCGGCATCATCGGCGTCCCGCTTCCGGTTGAAAAGCTTGTTGCCGCCATCCCCGCCGCGAAGGCTACGCTTGGCAGCGACAAGGCCGCAGCCGAGGCCTTCGCAACCGCGATCATGACCACCGACACGAAGATGAAGGTCGCCTACGAAACCATACGCATCGGCGGCAAAGACGTGCATCTCTTCGGCTGTTGCAAAGGTGCCGGTATGATCGGCCCACAGCTCATACCGCACGCCACCATGCTCGCATACATCTTCACCGACCTCACCATCAGTGCCGAGCACCTGCAGTCCATGCTCACGACCGCCGTCGAAGATAGCTTCAACAGCATCTCCATCGACGGCGACATGTCCACCAACGATACCGTCCTTCTCCTCGCCTCAGGCGCCAGCGAAGTCACCGCCGAAACACTGCACGTCCCTGCATTTGAAGCGGCCCTGCAACGCGTCTGCAACTCCCTCGCCCACGCCATCGTAGACGACGGCGAAGGCGTCACCCACGTCGTCACGCTCGAAATCACCGGAACGAAGACCGATGCCGACGCCAAGGCCATCGCCCGCACCATCGCTACCTCACCCCTCTGCAAAACCGCCTGGTCCTCTGCCGACCCCAACTGGGGCCGTCTGCTCGCCGCCGCCGGCCGCGCTGGAGTCGCCTTCGACCCGGCCACCGTCACCATCGAGATCGCCGGTCTTCCGGTATTCGCCCACGGCATCCGCTCGCCCCTGTTCAACGAGTCCGACACACACGAAGCCAGCTCCGCCCGCGAATACACCATCCACATTGATATGGGCCAGGGTGAAGGCCGGAACCGCTTCATCACCTGTGACCTCACCCACGAATACGTGTCGATAAACGCCGACTACTCCACCTAGTCCGTCGGCGCCCCACCTAGTCCCCCTAGCGCATCTTCATAAGCCGCATTTATCCTCATAGAGGAAAGTTTGCATACTAAGGGGATCGCACCATGCCGACCAACGTCGACCAATCTTCAGCTGAAGTCGTAAAAAAGGACCTAACCGCCGAAGTCGCAGAGTGGATTGAGGCCTTCGACGAAGTCGTCGCGCAGGATTGGGAGCAGGGTGCCGCTCTGCTCTCCGCGCTCCGCACCCGTGCCCGCGAAGCCGGCGTTCCTGCCGTCGGCGAAGTCGTTACCCCCTACCAGAACACCATCCCCAAACATGACGAAGTACCCTATCCCGGCGACCGCAATCTCGAACGCCGCATCGAAGCGCTCCTCCGCTGGAACGCCATGGCGATGGTGCATAAGCAGAACAAGTACGACGCCGGCATCGGCGGCCACATCTCCACGTACTCCTCGCAGGCAACGCTGCTCGAAGTCGGCTTCAACCACTTCTTCCACGCCAAATATGCCAGCGAACAGGGCGAACAGCCAGGCGACTTCGTCTACTTCCAGGGCCACGCCTCACCCGGCGTCTACTCCCGCGCCTTCCTCGAAGGCCGCTTCGACGAAGGCCGCCTCAAGAACTTCCGCCACGAACTCCGCGACACCCCCGGCCTCTCCAGCTATCCACACCCGTGGCTCATGCAGGATTTCTGGCAGTTCCCCACGGTTTCCATGGGCATCGGCCCGCTGAACGCCATCTACCAGGCCCGCTTCATGAAGTATTTGGAGAATCGTGGCCTCATCCCACACACCGAGCGCAAGGTATGGGCCTTCGTCGGCGACGGCGAAACCGATGAAGTCGACACCCTCGGCGCCATCGGCCTCGGCAGCCGCGAAAAGCTGGATAACCTCATCTTCGTCATCAACTGCAATCTGCAGCGTCTCGATGGCCCCGTGCGCGGCAACGCCCGCATCATCGACGAGCTCGAAGGCACCTTCCGCGGAGCCGGCTGGAACGTCATTAAGGTCGTCTGGGGTTCGGACTGGGACGAACTCTTCGCCCGCGACCACCAGGGTCTGCTCCTCAAGCGCATGGAAGAGTGCGTCGACGGGGACTTTCAGCGCTACAAGGCCAAGGACGGCGCCTACCTCCGTGCCAACTTCTTCGGCAAATATCCCGAACTGCTCAAGATCGTCGAAGACAAGACGGACGAGGAGCTCGGCCGCCTGCACCGCGGCGGCCACGACCCCATCAAGATCTACAACGCCTACAAGCGCGCACTCGAGCACAAGGGCGGCCCCACGGTCATCCTCGCCAAAACCGTCAAAGGCTACGGCATCGCCAGTGCGCAGTCGCGCAACCCTACTCACTCCGAGAAGAAGCTCACCGACGAGGGCCTCGCAGCCTTCGTCAAGCGCTTTGAAATCCCCCTGCCCGAAGAAGCCGCGAAGAACGCCGACTTCTACAAGCCCGGCAACGACGACCCGGCCATTCAGTATCTACAAGCCCGACGCGCCGAGCTTGGCGGTTACCTTCCCACCCGCGAAGTGCCGCCTTCGACCTTCAAGGCGCCGCAACTCGACTTCTTCAAAACCTGGCTCGCCGGCTCCAAGGACCGCGCCATCTCCACCACCATGGGCTTCGTGAACATGCTGAACGGCATCCTCAAGAATCCCGAGATCGGCAAGCTCATCGTCCCTATCATCCCCGACGAAGGCCGCACCTTTGGTTTCGAGTCCGTCATGAAGGCCGTCGGCATCTACGCGCCTGAGGGCCAGAAGTACGTTCCGCACGACGCCGACATGCTGCTCGGCTACAACGAAAAAAAGAACGGCCAGATCCTCGAAGAAGGCATCACCGAAGCCGGCTCCATGGCCAGCTTCACCGCCGCCGGAACCGCATACAGCAACTACAAAGTCCCGATGGTGCCCTTCTACCTCTATTACTCCATGTTCGGCTTCCAGCGCATCGGCGACATGGCCTGGGCCTTTGCGGACTCGCGCGGCAAGGGCTTCCTCATGGGAGGCACCGCAGGGCGCACCACCATGCTGGGCGAAGGTCTACAGCACCAAGACGGCCACTCGCCGGTCCTCTCCGGCACCATCCCCACTTGCCTCACCTACGATCCCGCCTACGTCTACGAAATGGCAGTCATCATCCAGGACGGCATGCGCCGCATGTATGAGAACAGCGAAAACTGCTTCTACTACATCACCATGTACAACGAGGACTACCTGAACCCAGCTATCCCCGAAGGCGACAGCGTCCACGAAGGCATCCTCCGCGGCATCTACAAGTTCAAGTCATCGGAAAAACCCGCGCAGGCGCAGCTCTTCGGCTCCGGCCCGATCCTCAACGAAGCCGTGAAGGCCCAGGCCATTCTCGCGGAGAAGTACAATATCGCCGCCGATGTCTGGTCCGTAACGAGCTACGTTGAGCTACGCCGCGACTGCCTGGACGTCGAACGCTTCAACCGACTACATCCGTCCGAAAAAGAAAAGACCCCGTATGTCGTTCAGGCTCTCGGCAAGGCGCAGGGGCCCATCATCGCAGCCAGCGATTACATGAAGTCCCTGCCCGACGCCCTTTCTCCCTGGCTAGGCTCACGTCTCGTCTCACTCGGCACGGACGGCTTCGGTCGGTCAGACAATCGCGAACACCTCCGCCGCCACTTCGAAGTCGACGCCGAATCCATCGTCGCCGCCACGCTTTCCAAGCTCGCCCGCGAAGGCGTCATCAAGCCCAAGGTTGCTGAGAAGGCCTTCGCTGAACTCGGTCTCAAAACCGACGGCGCAGGCCCGGCCAAGGCTTAATTCATCTCGTAAAGCACTACTCACCTCTCTTTGGTACGGGCTCCATGCGCGAAGAGGGGTGACTCTTGCTACATTGTCTTTACACCGCTCGCTAGAGGTCTTCCCGTTTGCCTGAAAATCCACTGCTGCCCAATCGCCGTCTGAAAGAGTTGCTGGAGCTGATGCGTCGCTGCCACGCGATCGACCGCCGCAACCCAAAGCAGCTCAACCGCGAAGCCCTGCTCGCCGCCACTGCCATCCATTTGGAGGCCGGCGACATCCTCTCCAGCGACGCCGCCGACAAGGCTGCTCCCTTCTTTGCCCCCGAACAGAAGCCCAATGCGCTCGTCACCTGGAAGGCCGTCGTCGAGCCAGAGGACAATGTCGCCCTGCCCAAAGCCTCCCGGCTTGCCCTCTGCGCTGCAATGGCCCAAGGCCTTCGTGCCTCCGGCACAGGCGGTGTAGTCCTCGACTTCACTACGATTCCATCAACCGAGGCCGGATGGGCCGACACCCTCGCCTACGCACAGAACGCTCGTCTTCCATTGCTATTAGCCGTTGCCGACCCAACCGCAGGCCGCGTCGGTCGCAACCCCAACACACTCAGCCTGCCGTCGATCAGCAAGATTGCGAAGAAACTCAAACTGCCCGTCATTCCCGTCGATGGAGAAGACTCCGTAGCCGTCTACCGCGTCATGCAAGAGTGCCTGCTCCGTGCCCGGCTCGGCGAAGGCCCCGCTGTCATCTGGGGCATACTCACGCCGCTAGCCAAAGGCGCCAAACTCAGCCGGTCCGCGCAGCCTATCGCCCGCATGGAAAAGTATCTCGCCGTCCGCGGTCTCTTGCGTCCGAAAACAACCCCACGGCCCCGCAGTTGAATCACACCCCTGTGATCCTTTTCAATCCACGTAATCTTAGCTGTATGCATCTTCGAAGCTCCCGAAGCCTAGTGACCGGTTTCGCCTGTTTGTTGATTTCTGCCTCCGCTTTCTCTCAGGCACCAACCCAAACACAATCGATGCCCTCCGTCTCACCTGCTACCCAGGTTCCAACCAGCACCTTGACGGTTGTGGACCCTGCAACTCCAGCAGCAATGCCGCCACCGCAAACGTCCCCACCTTCGCAAACCTCACAAAATGGCTACCAAGACCCCCTGGCACAACCGCTCCCAGCCTCAGTAACACAATCCCCTCCTCCCGCAACTGCTCCCGAACCCGCCATCGTTTCTTCCCCATCCCGGCTCCCTTTCTACGACCCCGACGACAACCGTCCAAAGCACACCAGTAGCCTCGGCTCGACCTACATCCCGGTCGATAGCCCCGTCTACCCTGCGGTTCTTCGCCTTTACTCCCTCGGCTATCTCGATAGCGCCTTCATCGGCATGCGCCCATACACGCGGCTCAGCCTGCTACACATTCTTCAACAGTCCTCGCACGACATCGTTGCCGACGGCAACCAACAGGCGCTCGAAATCCTGGCTTGGCTGAACGACTACCTCGCTGTCGAAACCCCTGCCAATGGCTTCAACCGCGGCCGCATTTACGGAGTCGAAACAGGCTACGTGCGCCTGCTCGGTATCGACGGCCAGAGCCTGCGCGACAGCTTCCACCTCGGCCAGACACTCGTAAACGACTACGGTCGCCCTTACGAGCCCGGCTTCAACGCGCTGGCCGGCTTCTCGTCAGTCAACGAAATGGGCCGCTTCTCCCTGTATCTTCGTGGCGAGTACCAGCACGCACCCGCAGGCCCAGGCTACTCGTACGCTCTCGCCAATGAGCTCTCCTGCATCGACATCATCTGCCCCTTCGTCCCGCCGAATGAACCACAGGCGACCATCCCCTACGGCACCCAGGTCGCCCAGAACCCTTTTCGGCTCGTCGAAGGCACACTTTCGTTTCATGTGCTCGGCCATGAGATCTCCGGTGGCAAGTCCGATGCTTGGCTCGGCCCCGCCATGGGCGGCGCCATGGCTTGGAGCAACAACGCGGAAAACATCTACTCGTTCCGTATCAATCGCATCGAGCCGATGCACATTCCCTTCATCTCGCACTTGCTCGGCCCGGTACGTTATGACTTCTTCGTAGGCTCGCTCAAAGGCCATACCATCCCAAATGACCCCTGGATACACGCCGAAATCGTGAGCTTCCGTCCGTCCTCGAACTTCGAGTTCGCATTCGAGCGCACCGTCATCTGGGGCGGCAAAGACCATGAGCCAATTACGCTACACACGTTCCTGAAAAGCTTTTTCTCCTTCAGTGATACAACCAATGACCCTAGCGTAAAGAACTCGCCGCAAGATCCCGGAGAGCGTTATAGCGACTTCACCTTCTCCTGGCGCTTGCCCTTTCTTACTCACGCCGCCACTCTCTACGTCGACTCCATTGCCCACGACGACGTGACCCCCATCAGCGCACCACGCCGCGCCGCCTACCGTCCAGGTCTTTATCTTTCGCATCTCCCGGGCCTGCCCAAAATGGACTTCCGCATCGAAGGCGCGAGCACCGACACCTCCACACTCCGCAGCCTTGGCGGCCAATTCAACTACTACGGTCAGATCCAGAAGCAGGGTTACACCAATAAGGGCTACATCCTAGGCGATTGGATCGGCCGCGAAGCCAAAGGCGGCCAGGCCTGGCTCACTTACAACCTGGCTGCCAATCAGTGGATTCAGCTTGAGTTCCTTACCAAACAGACCCCCAAGGATTTCATCACCGGCGGCGTCCACCAGAACGATTACAAGATCGACTTTGTAAAGCGACTACGCCCGGACATCGAACTGAACGCCTGGGTACAGTTCGAACGTTGGAAGGCTCCTGTACCACTCTCTGCCAACACCACACCTCTGGTCGTCACAGGCGGTCCAACCTACTTCCCAAACGCACAGCACGACGCCACCATCGCCGCTCAACTCACCTGGTATCCCAAGCTCCGCACCGCACGTACCCTTGCCGGCAAGTAAAAGCAGTTGTAGCGGATAGACCAGAACGAACCTGTCTCTCTACGTTCTATCCTCTACTCTCACTTTTTCGCGATGCATTCCTTGAAGTACTCCAGCGACTTAGCCAGCCCTTCCCGCAGCGGCACCTTCGGCTCCCACCCCAGCAGCGACTTCGCCTTCGAGATGTCCGGCTTGCGTTGCTTCGGATCGTCTTGCGGCAGCGGCATAAAGGTGAGCTCGCTCTTGGAACCTACCAGCGCCAGCACTTCTTGGGCGCACTCCAGCATGGTGAACTCCACGGGGTTGCCGATGTTGGTGGGCAGAGGCTCATCCGATTTCGAAAGCATCACGATCCCCGCGATCAGGTCCGACACATAGCAAAAACTGCGTGTCTGCAAACCATCTCCGTAGATGGTCAACGGCACATCCTGCAGCGCCTGCATCATGAAGTTCGAAATCACGCGCCCATCGTTGGCCTGCAGCCGCGGTCCATAGGTATTGAAGATCCGCACCAGATGCGTGTTCACCTTGTGATAGCGGTTGTACGCTGTCACGGCAGCCTCGGAAAATCGCTTCGCTTCGTCGTACACCGAGCGCGGCCCGACCGGGTTAACATTGCCCCAATAGCTCTCCACCTGCGGATGCACTTCCGGATCGCCATAGCACTCCGAAGTCGATGCATGCAGATACCCGGCACCATACTTCTTCGCCACTTCCAACGAGTTCATCGTGCCTGCCGACCCCACCAGCAGCGTCTCGATGCCCAGCTTCATATAGTCGATCGGGCTCGCCGGCGAAGCGAAGTTGAAAACATAATCCACATGCCCCAGATCGAACGGCGTGCAGATATCGAGTTGTTCAAACGCAAACTTCGACTCGGTCTTCAGGTGTTCCAGGTTCGCGAGGCTTCCGGTGCAAAGGTTATCGACGCCCAGCACCTCGTTGCCTTCAGCCAGCAACGCATCGCACAAGTGCGATCCGAGAAATCCCGCGGCTCCCGTAACCAGAATCTTTCGTGATGCCATACCCACCCTCACTGCTCCTGGATTAAGCGTCCACAGTTACTTCGTCCCTCACGGGTGTTGCCGCGGGCCGTCCTACGCTCATGTAGGTGAAGCCGTTGGCCTGCATGATCTTCGGATCGTAGAGATTTCGTCCGTCGACGACGATGGGGTAGCGTAGGCTGGCATGCAGCTTCAGCAGGTCGAGCTCCGCGAACTCGGCCCAGTCGGTCAGGATCAGCAACGCGTCGGCATCCTTCGTTGCTTGGTCCACGCTCTCCGCATAGCGCAGCTGCGACGAGGGCGGCAGCTCTTCGGCCGCACGCTTCATCGCCGCCGGATCGTAGGCCACGATCGAGCAGCCTTCCGCCAGCAGCATCTCCACCAGGTCGATCGCCGGCGACTCGCGAATATCGTCGGTCTCACCCTTGAACGCCAGGCCGAGCACGGCAAGCTTCTTGCCGCGAAGCGTCCACAACGCTGCCCGAACCTTGCTCAGGAACCGCTTCTTCTGACCAACGTTGATCTTCTCGACCTCGCTCAGCAGGTTGAAGTCCACGCCCATCTGCTCGGCCACCGAACGGAACGCAGCCACGTCCTTGGGAAAGCACGATCCGCCATACCCGATGCCCGGACGAAGGAACTTCGGTCCGATGCGCGAGTCCAGCCCAATCCCCTTCGCCACCTGCTCGACGTTGGCGTCGGCAGCTTCACACAGATTCGAAACGGCGTTGATAAATGAAATCTTCAGCGCCAGGAACGCGTTCGACGCATGCTTGATGATCTCCGCACTCTTGGTCGAGGTCAGCAACAGCGGCGGTCGCGCCTTGTCCGAACAGACGCCCGCAATCGCCTCAGCCTTCTTGTAGTACTCGCCCTCGGTTAGCGGCGCATAAATGGCCGTCAGCAACGCAGCCGCGCGCTCGCTGTCGGCGCCTACAACGATCCGGTCCGGATGCAGGAAGTCCGCTACCGCCGTTCCTTCGCGCAGAAACTCCGGGTTCGACACAACATCGAACATCTCCCGGTTCACGCCATTGCGCTCGATCACTCGCCGAATCCATTCATTCGTGTAGACCGGAACGGTGCTCTTTTCCACAATGACCTTATAGCTCGTAATATGACGCGCGATCTCGCTCGCCACCGCTTCCACATACGACAAATCAGCATCCCCGGTGTCCGATTGCGGCGTGCCCACAGCGATGAAAATCGCATCGCAGGCCTGCGTCGCCTCCGCCAGATCCGTCGTAAACTTCACCCGCGTATTGCGGTACTTGCCCAGCAGCGCAGGAAGATAGTTTTCGTGGATCAGCGTGTCGCCGCCCTGCAACGCGGCCACCTTCCGCTCGTCGTTATCGACGCAATAAACCTCGTGGCCCATCTCCGCAAAGCAGATAGCCGCCACCAGCCCCACATACCCCGACCCCACAACCGCTATAGGAACAACACCACTCATAACGACACTTTCCTTTACGCCTTAAGTCAATAAATACGCTTTTGTCCCATTGTAAGGCCAACTGCACCGCAAACTAGGCAAACAACAATCCGCGGCAAACGCTGTAGCGCCGTCACCGCATTTGCCTGCCATGTTGCATGCAAGCATACTCAAAGCCGTTCTCGTATAACCCGGAGCTGTGCGGTCCAGGTACGCGTTTGTTGGAAGGAGCACTTTTGATCGTAAGCGCACGTCAGCAAGTTTCTACTAGCGAATGGATTCATGTACTGCCGACCAGTCATGTGAATTCCTAACATCTGCTGGACAAAGCTCGCGCATTATCAGTGCGCAGAGCCTCGAGCGTATATCCACAAACTCGACACCTAAATGGTACTGGACGGCTACCTTGCAGGATGTTTAAATAAGCATGTCCTATTGTGTAAAGAGCAGGCCAAGATCGGAGACTTTACCTCGAGCTTGCAAAAAGAACGCTCACCGCAACTGTGCTTATGAAGCAGTATAGCCTTCCTTCAAATTGTCAAGTACTCTGGCTAGCTTTTCTCCCAGCTTCAGGCTAAACGTCGGCAGAACTTTTAGCACTATGCTTGCAAAACCATGTTGTTTCTGGAGGAGAGGATTAAAGCTATCTTGGCGATAAATACAAATAGGACAATTCACGCGACAGACATCTTTTCTCCATCCTCGCAGAACGGGCAGCCCGCTAGGAACATTCCTTCGCTCGATGGCCTCAGAGCACTCTCGATCCTTCTGGTGATCGTTGCTCACTCGCGGTGGTATCTTCCCGAATCCATTGCGCAAAACACTTTCTTCCACTTCGTAATTGGAAATGGAACTCATGGGGTAACTGTTTTTTTTGTGATCAGCGGCTACCTGATCACAACGCTCTTACTGCGAGAACTTGACAAAACCGGAAGAATCTCGTTAAGGCGCTTCTACTTCCGTCGCACAATGAGAATATTTCCTCCATTTTATTGTCTTTTAGGGGTGATGGCCGTTTTGTGGGCCATTCATATCATCCCAGAAGATCTCCGCAGCTTTCTTGCCTCAATGACATATACCTGGGCACTTTATCCATCAGCGCATGGCTATTTTATCTTTCATACATGGTCCCTCAGTATTGAAGAACTATTCTATTTACTTTGGCCATTCTTGTTTGTCTTACTACATCAGAAAAAAAAGTTAGTTGCAGCAAGTTCCATCATCATTGTTCTGGTGCCTATTACACGTATTCTTTTCTACTACCTCTTTCCGAGCCTACGCGGACATGAATTCTATATGTTCCAGGGATGGATCGACACGATGATGGTTGGCTGTCTACTGGCGATACTGAAGCAGCGAGGCACATGGGAGCAAAGGCAGCAGAAACTTCTCAATGGCTGGACGGCAAGCGCTTTAGCGGCGGTCGCCTTCTACATACTTCCAGAAGTTTCAACATTGCTTCCCAAGACATTGGCTGGGGGGGTTGGCCTCGGTCTTGCGCCGACGATCACGGCCTTTTGCATCGGGTTTCTCCTGTTGTACTGCATTGACAATGCCAATAATCGCATGCTGCGACTCCTCAATATGCGGCTAATCCGTCACATTGGGATACTTTCTTATAGTCTTTACTTGTGGCAACAATTGTTCCTCTCACAGGAGAAGCCTTTGTTACCTTACGGCTATTTATTTCTCGTTTTCGCCGCAGAATGTTCTTTCTGGTTAGTGGAAAAACCATCGTTGCGCCTTCGGAACCTTATAGAGGCGCGATGGTTTCCGGTACGTCCAAACACGCAGCTATGATTTGGACGAATATCTGACCAGCCGCCAGCAATCTCTTCCAATTTTGACTGGAGTTCTCTTGTAATACATTGAAAGCGAGGGAGCTAGCGATGAATCGTTCTACGGCTGGAAGCAAAAGTTCGGCGGGATGGACGTAAGCGAACGCACGACTTGCAAGCTGTTGGAGGTGGAATGGTCGAGTTATCGGTAGGAACCGCAAAGCGGAGTTGCTCTGGCAACTTGGTGCGAGGGGTATAACTACGAGCGACCCATAGCTTGACTACCTCACCCAGCGAGTTCCGCAAAGCCCTCTCCCTTCGCAAACCCTAACCATCAATACAACCGAGAATCCATTGCCTGCCGTACCGATATGCTAAATTCATATGTCTCACCTATTACTAGCGCCTTTGATAGAAACGACCCAGAAAAGCAGCTATTGGTAATAGCCAACGGTTTAGGCGAATTTTCATGGGAGACTCTACCTGGATTGGGTTCCCTGCAAGTTCCCAATAAAGTCGTGCTCCCCGATCTGGCTTGTCCCCAAAAAGCAAAAGATCCCAAATGACCCTGCGTCTCCATGGCTTTCTAAGATAAGCATGAACAGTGAGCCATTCTCCACGCTCAAAAGCCATTCCGTCTGGTCCTACCCATGAGACCGGATGAGGTGTGAGATATGTTGCGAATGTGAATCCATCCTGACCGGGGCGATGAAAGATATCAGTTCGAGCATGAGTTCTCATTCCCTCAATGGCCCCAAAATCTCGTCGAATTGCGTTCAGAACGTCATCCCAAAGGATAAGAAATGATTTATGTTCACGCGAGACGCCTACCAGGCCACTATTAAAATAGACATTACCGTCATTCCAGTTTGTATAACCAAGTTGAAAGGCATATGCTTGCCAACTTCGGACCAGCGGGTGCTGCCGATTAAAAGGATAGCTTACGTCTTCACTTGCTGCGATGCCCCATTTCAGCCAACTCTCGAAGAATGTCCAAGCTCCTACGATGAACATGTCCGGATCAAAATAGAACACACCATCCTTGTCTATCTCGTACTTTTCCAGAACCTGCAACATCCATATCGGTTTGTACTGCGCAAAATGCAGATGGGTTGGTATCTTAACAAAGACAATCTGCACGTGTTCTTCAACACAGTATGTGTAAGTGTCTCCAACAGTCTTTCCGCCGGACGCCCATATCGGAAGCTCCCCTTTATAGCCGGCCCATATGCGGCCCCGATAGCCGGTGCGAACCAATGAGTTCACTAGCGTGGCGACGCCTTTGTGGTGGTCTTTCTCCCATAGCGTACAGACTGTGATCGGTGATTCGGAAGCAACTGACATTGGCGACTCCAAGATCGTAGTGCAGATACATTAAACAGGCCTAGAAATTCCGGCCAGTATCAATTCTAGTTGTCGGAGCTTAAGGTCTATCCCCGGCAATGTATGCCCTTTGCGCCATAACGCTTCAAGGCATATCTCATAATAGAGTAATGGTATCGATGATCTGCCTTCTTTTCATAGAGAGGTATAAGGAGGTATGTTCAACAATGACATGGTCTGCTTACAAGAGTTTTTTCTCGTCATTCGGGCATGGGGTGGCTGAAGTTACAAGCGGAGCCTCGGCTAACTCGAACCCAATAGGGCAGGCCGATGGACTTTCATAGTCGACTGCTGAAGTCTGGTCCCGCCACGACGCGCCCCTGTGAAGCGGATGCTGTGGGCGGCGGCACCCAGCATCCGCTCAGACAGCGAGCCAGTGTTCATCTAGCGCGGAATGCTAGCCTGATTTGAAGATTGAAATTTCTGCGTAAGCAGACAAGGCATGAATTCGCTAGACAAAATCTACGGGGATGACAGCCACTGGGATGATTGTATAATAGAGGTTGAAGACGCCGAGCCTTAAAGCCTGACTCTCTTGAACCCTGACTCTCTCGCTCATGCGGGTCGGCGAGGTTAGATCAGTTGTTGCGCAAGATATGAGAATCGCCTTATTTCTAGGGTATTGTTATGAGGGTGGGGATGAAGATCGCTCTTGTACACGACTACTTCACTCAAAGGGGTGGTGCTGAGAAAGTCGCGGAAGAACTCTTTCGGATCTTGCCAGATGCTTCTCTCTTCTCAACTGTTGCATTGCCGGATCTTATGCCAAAAGGTCTGAAGAACAAGCCAATTGTCACGACTTGGATGCAGCATCTACCATTTATGCGTAGATGGTATAGATTTTATGCGGGTCTTTATCCTTTTGCCGTGCATTCACTTGACCTTTCCGGATTTGACTTGGTAATCACAAGTTCTTCTGGTTATGTAAAAGGGGTGAGCAAGGACATCCATGCCTTCCACGTCTGTTACTGCCATACGCCAATGCGTTGGGCTTGGGAAGCTCGTACCTATCTCGCACGGGAAGAAGTGGGGATTCTGAAAGAGATTTTGCTATTGCCCTTGGCGCACCTATTGCGCTGGTGGGATATGAAGGCATCGCGCCAACCCGATGTCTATGTTGCCAATTCTCAAGCTGTTGCGGATCGAATTCAGAAGTGTTACGGGCGGTCCGCAATCGTTATTCATCCGCCAATTGATCTAAACCGGTTTTCGGTTTCAAATGAGCAAGAAGACTACTACCTCGTTCTGGCACGTCTTGTTTCTTACAAACGAATCGACCTAGCAGTTGCAGCGTGTACAAAGCTAAACAAGCGCCTGATTGTAATAGGAGAAGGTCCAGATAGGGTTCGTCTTGAGTCGATCGCGGGTCCTTCTGTCAGCTTTTTGGGGCGTCTCCAGGACTCGGAAGTTGAACACTACGCATCTAGGTGTAGAGCATTGCTCTTTCCTGGAGAGGAAGATTTTGGTATGGCTCCCCTAGAGATAGCAGCAGCTGGACGCCCAACAATCGCTTTCCGGGCTGGTGGTGCGATCGAGACAATCGTGGAGGGGATAACCGGGATGTTCTTTGACCGTCAAGATCCGGACGACCTCGCTTGTGCGATTGAATGCTTTGAACAACAAACATGGGATCCATTGGTCATTCGAGAGCACGCAAAAGGATTCGGTATTGATGTATTTCGAGAGAGCTTTCTAAATCTACTGAATCGTATAGGCTTCGACCTGCCGCGTCCTCGGTCCTCGATAGCAGGTGCGCGAACTCCAGTTGGGCAAGAATGAACCTGTCTGTGCTTTAATCGTGACTACCTACAAGTTGTGCGACCAATATTTAGCGGGGAGCCTTTGGCGAAATTCTTGACCTCAAAGTCCACAACAAGCCAAAATTCGATAGGTTCAATCCATCTCAATGCTCTTAGAGGCGGAGCGGCGTTTCTTGTATTTTTAGACCATACGAGAGCCCTATATTTCACTTCTGTCCTGAACTCTTCCGATCAGCGACATGGCTCGATGATGGTTTCGCAACCGCAAAAGATAGCTGTGACAGCCGGTACAATTAAGCTGGCCAGCGAAGCGGTTGTGATGTTTTTTGTTTTGAGTGGTTATCTGGTGGGAGGAAGTGTTCTACGATCCGTGCAAGTTGGTAGATGGTCATGGCGTACCTATCTCACAAAGCGCCTAACGCGACTGTGGATGGCATTGATACCCGCCCTCGTTTTTGGCGCGATCCTTGATCAAATAGGTCTTAGACACTTTGGCCAAGGGAGCGTATATACAAGCCCGCATGGCATCGAACTCGTCACTACCCTGAATCTCGCTAATCGCTTATCACCTGCCACTTGGCTTGGGAACGCGCTATTTCTCCAGACGATTCTGGTGCCGATGTATGGCACGAATGTTTCACTGTGGAGCCTCGCAAACGAATTCTGGTATTACATCGCTTTTCCCTTTTGTGTTCTTTGCCTTACTTCAAAAAGCAGCTGGAAAATGCGCTGCTTATATGGCGCTGCCGCGGTAGCCACCCTCGTATTCTGCGGGAAGCACATCGTCATGTTATTCCCATTGTGGATATTTGGAGCAGTCGTCGCGTATATCCCGCGGAAGTTATCATCATCGCAGTCACGAAAGCTTTCACTTCCTGCAGCGCTCATTATGTTTTTTTGCATGTTTGCTGTGCGGATTTTAAACATGCAGACCCTGCTAGCGGAATACCTAGTTGGCTTAGTGGCGAGCATGGTGTTGTGGGTGGTTGTTCAGCAGACGGCGCCGTCTAAGGGCCGTTATTACAGAGGAATTGCGAATTTTTTCTCTGACATTTCTTATAGCTTGTATCTATTTCACTTGCCGATCGCCGTGTTTCTTTGCGCTGTAATCGATTCCCCCTGGCATCAATTCGATAAGACGCCAAAAAATATTGCTATTTTTGTGGGAAGCGATTTCGTCATTCTCTTTTGCGTCTATGTTCTATGGAAGCTTTTTGAATCGAGAACCGATAGTGTCCGGCGGGCGGTTTTCGAACGTGAGCAAACCCTATAAAACTCGACGAGGCCAGAGGCGAATATGTTGTACTGCTATATATGGCAGCTCGTCCTGTGGCGAGTGCAGAAAAGTACCCCAGCGTGACCAGGATGAGCCACTCAGCAATGAGCCTTAGCACGTCATATAACTATGATACGAGTACTCATCGGTGAAACACTCTAGACTCATATAGAATGAAACGGATGAATCTCGTTCAGATTGTTCCGGGACTTCTCCCAAGGATTGATGGGATTGGGGACTACGCCCTTCAACTCGCGCGACGTCTTCGAGAAAAGCGCAATATCATTACCACCTTTGTCGTTGCCGACCCAACTTGGGAAGGTGGGGCGGTGGAAGGCTTTCAGGCCTTCCGAGTTCCTTCCCGGACGCCTGAAGGCTTCCTCAATGCCATTATTGAATGCGAGCAGAGTGTTTCAAGTGAGAGCTTGCCTCTTCTTCTACATTTCTCGCCATATGGATATCAAAAGCGTGGTTATCCTCTCTGGTTGCAACGGACATTGGAAGGTTGGGATGAGGTCAGAAAAGGTACTCTGAACATCGTTTTTCATGAGCTTGAAGTACATAGCTCTCGTCCTTGGAGCAGTGCCTTCTGGGTATCCCCACTACAGCGCAGTATGATCAGCCACATTGCTAAGCTTGGATACTTCCAATACACGAATGCAGAGTTTTATCGGCACAGTCTTGAAAAGTGGGGATCGGGTAGAGTATCGCTAATCCCTAATTTCTCGACCATGGGAGAGCCTGCAACAAATCCTCCATTTGCTGAAAGGCAGAAAGACATTGTAGTTTTTGGAAGAGGCGGACAGCGCAAGGCAAACTATGAGCGTGGCAGCGACGTTCTAGCATCGCTCTGTCGTGCTATCGGTGCCGAAAGAATTATCGATATTGGAGAACCCATTTCAGGAAGTAATGTGTCTGAAATAGAGGGGTTTCCGATTGTGCGTTGTGGCCGCTTAGAGGCGGATGACGTAAATAAATGGATGGCGAAGTCGCTCGGCAGCTTTATAACCTATCCTGTACCGCTCCTTCCTAAATCTTCAGTGCATGCGGTCAGCTGTGCTCATGGAGCAATTCCATTCGTTTTCGACAATCAGAAAAAGGAATTTTCCTGCCCCGGCCTGATGGCGGGAGTAGACTACATTGCGTTGCGCCGTGCTCGGGATCAGGAAAGTCTGCCTCCGCTGGAGCAGCTCTCGGATGCGGTCTTCAAGAGTTATCAATCTCGAAACTCCTGGTCCGCGGCGGAAGTGGTTGCTAATCACATATTCGGCTGATTAGCGTTAAGGTGCGAATCTCCTTCTCAGCGACAGAACAATACATAAGAGACCCCCAGTTAGTCCGGGGGCGCAAACTCCGCGATGACAGCTGCGATTCCCGCAAACATAGCTTCGAGGGAAAATTCATTCTTGGCGCTGCGGTAACCGGCAAGCTCGAGACGTCTCACAGTGTCCGGATCCGCAAGGAGGCCTTTGATTGCTTTCTTCAGTTCGAGAACTGAACTCGGGGCAACTAGCAACCCGGTTTCACCGTCCCTGATGATCTCTACGGCTCCGCCGGCGCGGGTTGCAATGACGGGCTTTTGGGCAAGCATCCCTTCGACTATAACCATCCCGAACGGCTCGGGAGAGGTTGACGTGTGGACGATTATATCCATCGTTTTCATCAGAGCAGGTATATCTCGTCTGAAGCCGAGAAAGTGTACTCTACCGTTGATATCGGGCTGGTTCGCCCGTTCCTTCAAAGTCTGCACAATTTGGGCCTCTCCAAAAAGTGCGTCTCCTACTAGAACAGCATGCACTCCGGGAAGATCGCTCAATGCCTCTAGCAGTACACTTTGGCCTTTCCATGGAGAGAGCCGACCAAAGACTCCGACCGTCGGACTCGAACCTGTTCCGAGTTCCTCACGGAGAGCATTAACTGTATGAGGTTGTACGTTGTCGAATGGCTCGGCACCGATTCCGTCATGCACAATTCTGACCTTGGTGCCCTTACCGCCGGCTGCGATGAAGGAATCAGCGGTCGCTCGAGAGTTGGTAATAATCACGGAGGCATAACGATTGCCGACGAACACGGCAACCTTGCGGAGAATCGGGCTGAAGTGCTCAGCAGTGAGGATGTCACGTAAGTGCCAAATGATCGGTTGTCCCCGGCGCTTCGAGAGAGCCGCGAGTAAAAAAGCTTTCTGTGAATTGGCATAAAGAAGATCGAACTCATTAGCTAATTTGCGTATCTGGCTGCGAAGCGAGAGGAATGCCGGCAAGCTTGCCACAATAGCTGCCATGCGGGATTCTCGCCGAATGTTCTTCAGAGCGTCTAGGGATTTAATATGGACAGGTATACCGCATTGCTCAATGAGAGAACGGAAGGGACCATCCTCCAACAGGAGAACTTGTGCATCTTTTGGATGCGCACATAACCAGGGAAGAATCGCCAACTCGCCGCCTCCAAGCTGGCCGGTTTGATCGATGTAAAGAATTTTCATTGGATGGTCTCGCTATATACAGCGCGAACCTTTGAAGCTATTTGAGGCCAAGAGAAGCCGCCAACAGCGTAGGCGCGACACGCTTCCTCAGTAGGAATCGAACGTGTACCAGAAAGAGCCTCGCCAAGTACTGCGGCCATCTCTGAAGACGAGCAACCCGCGAAAACACATTGGGGCGCCAGTGGCTGCACAACCTCAGGCAGGCCACCGACGGGCGTAACAAAGACAGGAGTGCCGGACGCAAGGGATTCGAGTGTGATCAGGCCAAAACCTTCGAGAGAACGTGACGGTACCACTGTCATATCCGCGGCACGATAGGCTGTGGGAAGATTGGCGTCGTCGATCCGGCCAAGGAGACGAATGCTATTTTCCAGCCCAGCCGCAGCGATGCGGGCTTTCAACTCACCTGAGATGGGGCCGGAGCCGCCAAACAGCACAAGAATATCTGGATGTTGCTGAATGAGCAGCTTGACTGCGTCAATCAAATCTTCCAACCCCATGCGTCGGACTTGGCGGCGGACCGCAAGTAGAATGGGCCGGTCTGTAGGCCAGCCAAGCTGAAGTCTAGCTGCGGTTCGGCTTATGTCCGTATTAAACCTATCTACATCAATCCCGCCGGGGACGATTCGGATGAGCTCCTCGGATACTCGGTAGCGACGGATCAGTTCTTGCTGAAAAGCACTGGAGAGAACGACGAGGCGCTTGGCGCGAGAATAAACAATGTTTTCTATAGCATTCTTGAAACGGGAGTTAAGATTCGTCGCGCCTTCAACTCCGCTTTCGCCGGACCACGGCCCGTGGAAATGCGCGACGGTTGGGATTTCGCGCAGCCGATCAGCAATGGGAAATCCATAAAGCGCAAAATGAACAGCAATAAGCTCTATTTTGCTTTGGTTGATTTGTGAAACTGCAGCCTTGCGAGCACCTCTAAGTCGTTCGAAAAGTGAAGCATCGGCGCGGGCAAAAGTGACCACTTCACCGCCCGTTGAATCGGAAACCCCAGGAGAGCCAACGACGAGGCCGTGGCAGGTCGTATTTGTCGCGGGCAGATGACGGAGAAGCTCATAGTAATAGCGGCTAAGACCATTTTCTCTGTCTTCGATCCAATCGTCCCCAATCTGTAGCGTCCTCATGGGCTTCTGGAGCACATGTTCTCCTTTCAACGAGATGAATCCCTAAGCAAACCGCGTTTCTCAAACAAGTCATCGTAAATTTCAAGATAGCCTTTAGCAGTCTCTGACCACTGCATTTTGATAGCTTCCTCGCGTGCAGCGGCTCCCATAAGTAGTCTGACTTCTGGAAAGTGCAGCAAATTACTCATGATGGCTGCGAGAGCTGCAGTATCGTTAGGATCATCAAATATCTTGCCCCCAGTATGTATGTAATCTGCTGCGCCGAAGTTGCCGGATACTACGACTGGAAGGCCCGATGCCATAGCCTCAAGGAGCACCAGGGGATGGGCCTCATAGCGTGAGGGAAACACGAAAAAATCAGCCGAACGCATGAGGCTTGCCATCTTCGAAGTCTGACCAATGAAGTGAACTCGGTCGTTTACCTTTAACTCTGAAGCGATCGCCGGGTAGGGGCTGCCCTCCAACTTACCAGCGACGGCCAGATGAAGCTCGGGCACCAACTGCATCGCTTTAAGGGCGGTTTCGAGGTTTTTGCGCGTCGTCTTGATGTCGCCGACGAAAAGAGCGAGAGTGACGTTAGGCGGCAGATTGAACTCTGATCTCATTGCAGGACCAGGATGAAATTCCAGTATGTCCACACCGTTGTGGACGACAGCGATTTTCTCTAGTGGTATCCCAAGCTCAGCTACTTCACCTGCCGTAAAGCGAGAGACTGCTATCAAAGAAGAGGCGCTTTTGAACGCCTTCTTCTCATAATAAGCATTCATCATCGTGATAATACGTTGATAGTAATTATAGGGATTGAGGGATGACCAGTGAAAGGGAAACAATGGATTCTTAAGCCATGCGCTATGAACGAAATGAATAGCGACAATATCAGTAGGTTCCCATGTAACAAATCCATTGGCCTGAATGATGTCGAATTCTTGGCGATGCTTGTGCAGCCAACGCGCACTCTTCGCTGCAAAATGGAGGTTTCGCAGAAGTTGGGTGGGAATGCCAAACTTACGCGTCCGAATAAAACACCCACGGGGATGGTTTGCAATCTCTGAAGAACAATATTCGGCTACAATTGTGACGCTGTGTCCGCGATTCAAAGCAGCCATCGCGATCTCATAGTTGACGCGTCCCTGGCCATCATTGAAATCCACCTTATGAGTGATTAAAGCAATGCGCATTAGGATTTTCTAGCCTTCTCCACGAACGCTTGACGAATGACGGTCACAAAACGCGATGCGAGATATGCTTGGTCATACTTTTGGCTTACGGCAGCTGCGCCTTGCAAAGCAAGCTGACGTGTTTGTTCAGGGTTATTTGCCAAATTCAGTATAGCTCTGGCGAGCTCGGGAATGTCGTTTTCAGGGACGATGAGACCTCCGCCGGTGTTGCGCAGCACATTCCCAATCTCTCCTGATTCGGTACCAATGACAGCCGTGCCGCAAGCGTTCGCTTCTAAGATGACCCGCCCGAACTGTTCTTTCCAATTGGGTCGGGCTTCTGATGCAAGGACGAGAACGTCAAAAAGAGATAGCCAGCCGGGTGCTTCCTCGTGCGGCACAAAGCCAATAAACAGAACGTGATCCTCGATACCAAGCCGTTGGATGGTTTTTTGTAACTCGGATTGATACGGACCGCTGCCAACCAGGACACAACGCCAGCGCCTATTCTCAAGCATATGTGCGGCTTGCAACATGGATTGGAGACCTTTCTCTTCGACGAGCCGCCCAAGATAGCCAATCACGAACTCATCTTCAGCGATGCCTAATTCTGCACGTTTTGCCGCGGCCCAAGCAGGATTCGGATGATAAACGTCTTTGTCGAGAGCGAGTGGTAAGACTTCGGCACATCCCGTGTAACCCTTGTGCCGGATCACATCCAGCGCACCCTCGCTCACCGGAAAAGCGAAGTCCGATCTCTTGAGAACCTGTTGTTCAAAAAAACGAAACGGAAAAGGGTAACTCTTGAATATATTTTGCGCAGCATAGAAGCCGATTGGACAATCGTCTACCATTTTATTGGCGAGATAGACCTGAGCGGTAGCAAGACCGTATGGCTCATGATGTACATAAATGACATCCGGGCGAACCTTGCGGAGAAGGCCGACCATTGTCTCTTTATATATATGAAGCGGTATATTTCCCGCCTTCCAGACGGGAATGCTATGGATTGTACCGTGGAAATTCTTCCAGCGAGAAACCTGGATATTATCTTTATATTCACTATTCCATGAAGAAGGTATGACGAGTTCGACATCCCAGCCTGTTTGCTGGATTACATCGACGAAAAGACTTTGATTTATCGGAGTAATGCATGCATGACTTATGACAAGAAGTTTCATCAATTACACCCTCTTGGGCGGAACGGGGAATTCGGCTAGTTTCATAACGCTGCTAGACACATCAATACATTCAAGAATCGAGCAAGCGTCGAAACAGATCAAGATAGCGACTGGCGACAAAAAGTGGCTGAAATGCTTCCAGATGCTTAGGCGCAGCCGCGATTAGTTTAGCCCTGAGGTCAGCGTCCGTAAGTACTTGCCTAAGAGCATGCGATAGAGCCCTCACGTCTCCATTCGGAAAAAGAAGGCCGCAAGGTCCCACTGCATCAGGTAAGCCGCCTTGTGAGGAAGCCACCAGGGCACACCCTGCCGCTGCCCCTTCAAGAGCAACAACGCCGAAAGGCTCAGGCCAGATGGAAGGGATTGCCATGACCTTATGTCGTGCAACGATGAGCCCCCTGTCTTCCTGGATAGAGCCCAAAAACTTGACCTGTGGACGCAGACCGAGTCGGACACTCAAAGCTTGCAACATTGACATATCGGGCCCATCGCCGATGATCGTCAAGGAAGGGGCCATACCGTCTAGCTTGAGTTCAGCGAGTGCATGTAGAAGAACATCGCATCCCTTATCTGAAACCAGGCGACCCAGAAATACAATGTCTTCATCACGCGGAGTCTCGCGTAATCCTTTGAAAGCTTTGGCATCAAAGGGGTTCCCAATGATCAACGAATCCACAGGAAGTGATTTAGCAATAGCTTCGCTAATGGACACGTTATGGCAGAAGCGAAGAGCGAGTAGCTTGGCATAATTTTCTAGTCCGCGCTTTCCATCGGTTCTCCTGAGCCAACTCTGATGCGTAACCACAATGGGCTTGCCACTCGAAATCAATGAAACAAGAGTACGTAGAGAGATGAGGTTTTGGAAGATAATATCGCTCTGTCGAGCGAGGCTGCGGAGAGTTGTGTGCGAAGGTTGGCGAACAATCTTATACGGCAGATTAGTGTCAGAACCGGGCGTATTTGTCACTACGGTTACAGATGAGCCTGCGTGAATAAATTCCTCGGCCAAAACCCTCGATATCGTTTCGACACCGCCAACGCTTGGAGAAAACCAATGTGAGCATAAGAGAATTCGCATCGCAGTACCTTTTCCATAAGGGTAGCAGTTGAGCTCACAAGCAAGGCCCGGGCCTTGGCGATGGCAAGCGTCCGATCACCGTAAGGCCGAAACCCGCCTTATCTGCATTGACAAGTGCTCTTCATTCATTGGTTTATTTATTGTAGCAGTTCAACCCGTGCAAAGTGATGCGAAGCATCATTCACTAAATCCATCTGTTTATCGTTTACAGGAGGCGACATTTTGAAGTGCAAACTGAGAAGCCAAGGTGCATGGGCAATAGGGCAGGGTAGCGCAAACAGGATGTCGTGTTGATCTAAGAGATAGCGCTTTGTATAGTGAGCCAAGTGGGGGGCGGGACGACATCGGAGATCTTACCCGTCCAGCTCTCGCCATTCCACTTAAGACCACATTTTGCATAAAGCTGTCTCCCGGGTGCGTTTGATTGCGTTTCTTTATAGCAGCCCACTAGCGTCTGGTCCAGTTGGGCAAGTTGCTTCACCGCATTCAGGAGTGCATACTCGATGCCGAAGCCAAAGACGCGGCAACTGAGGACAAAAATTGGAATCTCAATGTAGTCTGCTTTGCGATTTACGCGCATAGCCCCGATGATCCCCATGTCGCCAAACTTGTCTTTAGCCGCAGCAGTAATAATCCAATGATCGGATCCTAGGCCCTCTTCCTCGTCGCGAACTGTCGTACGGCTCCCACAGAGATTAAATTGATTCGTTCGGTTGATCAATTCCACCGCCCGTTTCAGACCTTGACGGTCAACCTTGTCCAATCTTACTGAGATCTGAAGATCTTTAAACGCGGCGGTTTCGTCCTCAGAAATATCTTCAGTCCGCGACTGGGTGTTTAAGAAATTCTCCCGCGCGGCCCGCTCCTGATAAAGTTTTGTACGATCTTCGAGCAGGTCGGACGAGAGATGAGAACCCCAATGAGAAAGCAGCTTCCACGTAGCAGGACTGCAGGCGTCTAGCGCGACTATGTCGGGAAAAGCGTTGCGCATCCGCTCCAATTCATCTTGGCGATCGTCTATGAATATAAAATCCTTCACCTTGAGATTTAATTCATCGATAATTCCTAACATGTTTTCTTTCTTTGCTTGCCAATTTATCCGTGGTGCCACAAAATCAGTGAGTTGAAGAGTGCCACCGTTGAAATGCACGTTGGCGGGATCGTTTTTAGAATTGATGGATAGCAATACCCCCCGCTCACGGAGTCTTTTCAAGATTTGTTGTCGCTCATGAAAGTGCGTTACCGCCCCTTCTCCGATAACACCGTCCCACAAGGTGTTATCTAGATCACACACAATTACTTTTTTAGTGTTTAAGTATGCAGCCGAGAAGACTGCATCAAAATAAGGACCCTGACCTAGCTCGACACCTATGCGTGTGGGGTGAAAGATTCTTCCTTTGAAAGAAACCTGTCCCAAATCCCATGCGCTACGATCCTTGCTCAGCGCATTCTCATCGAGCAATCTAACGTGTCCGGCCAACTGCGGATCGGCGATAGCCTGTGTGAGGCGGCGATTGATCGTAGACTGGACGGAGCTCCGAGTCAGTCGTGCAGAGAGTTCCTTTAGATAGCCGGAGAGCGGGTGAAAAATTTGAACCGTGGCCGCCGTGTTGTGGACATAGATTGGGCATTGGAAATGCTGAACTAGAGCTCGAAGAACAAGAAGTACGTTATCTAGCAATTCATCGATGACCGAGCAAAATTTGGCATGCGACCAAAAGGCCGCTTCCCACCTAAGAAGCTGAGCGTATTGCGGAAAAAACTGATGTGTAAATGGACTGAAAAATACGAGATCAAATTGTTTTGAGTCGAAAGCGCGAATCCGATTCCTTATCACGGGAAGTACTCGTTCGCCAATCTCTTCATGTGTAACGTTGATGAGAGCTTCCTTAGAGGGACCCATTAATGATGCTAGGGCCTCCCATTTGATGCAGTCTGATATGAGTAACAGGCGAATATTGCGCTTTACTGGTTGCGATAGATTGAGAATCACCGCGTCTAGTGTGCTGTTCATAACCTCTAGTTCGGAAGTGCCCAACTGTTTACGGAGCCCTAAAGTCCACAAATCTTTGGCACGGGAAAGGATGTCGCGAGGCTGGTAAGCAGACGAATCAATGAACTTAAGCATCGGAAGCTTGAGTTCGGAATGTATCCACCCCTGAAAGAGTAGCTTGCGGGAATCATGTCCAGTGATAAACCAATCGACCGCGAGGTCTATGACGGTGTAGAGTATGTGTTGATTCCAATCATCCAGCTCTCCGAAATTCCGTGGACTATCTTCTGATATCCCGTCCCCCTCCCTGATGGCAATAAACAGCTCTATCGCCAGCTTGGTGCGATCAGAACGAAAAGTCTTTGCGACTCGCCTGAGAACATCTGTTTCTTGTCTGTACTCCTCGTTCATATTCCCTCTTTAGGTGAATAGCTATATTATGTCGCGAAACGTCCCTTGCGCCAACATGGCCCGTGCGTCTCGGATGCGCACAAAAGTTCTCATTTTCATAAATATGGATACTTGAGTAGGCGGCACGAAATCTTATCGAATCCGCATTGCGAGGACGTTGGTCTGTTTTGGCGCTCGATTCAGAGCGTGTTCAGCCCGACGTACAAGTTTTCCAAGTCCATTTCGCCCTGGGCTTGAGTATGGCTAATCAGAGAATTCGCTCGCGAAACTTCATTGCAGGATGATGTGATTTGCTGACTAAGATATCCGAAGCATTACGGCTGCACGTCGATAGTCTGATCAGCCTCCACAGTCTGTTCGGAGAAGACCTCCCGTTTCGTCTCAGTCTCTCTTGGTCCTTTGACAAAGCCATAGACCCCTGAAAGTACATTGGTGAAGAGAGAAACAGTGTTTGTCGCTAATGTGAGTAGCAGAACGCCTCTCACAACTCCCATGTCAACTTTTGCAATGAAGAGGACCTGTATCGCTAATGTAAGGAAAATACTTAGGCCAACATTCCACCAATAAACAAAACGTCTTGCCGAATGAATAGCCCACAATGCAGAACTCAAGTAACTGATCGCGCTAGCACCAATCGCAATTTGAACTTCGCTTCGAAACCCACTATATTGGGGTCCAAGCAGCCACAACAGAAGTTGAGGCTCCCAGTGAGCAGCCAGCATAAATACACACCCGATTGATCCCACAATGCCCACTGTGATTACATAGCTTGACCGTACTTTATTTTTCGGTATCTTCGCAAAGTATGGTTCTACAAAAAGCGTATTACCCTGTTTGAAAATAATAAAAATTTGGCCGAGCCGCCCCAGCGCTCCGACACCAGCTACCCCTTGCGTGTGACCAAAAAAAGTGATCAAAAAGAGTGAAATCTGACCTTGCAAAGCGAAAAAGATTGCCTGTGGTATATTAGGCAGCGCAAGCCGTATGATCGCGTGCCTTAGTTCTGGACGAGATGAACCTCCAACGCCTAGCAAGCGTCGTGCCTGAACGTAATAATCGACGCCAATGTACACAATACCCATGACATTAATCGATATCGCGGTGAAAGCGCTAAGCCAATGCAGCATCCAGAAGGCGCCAAGTAGCGCTAAAGTTCCCAGGCTGTAAATCATTTGTGTCCGATACCATAGTGGCCGCTGGCGAAGCAAGATTAATACCGCTCCGTAGGCAGAGCCGATCCGGGCAAACCAAGTTGACAACAGCAAAATCAGAATCATCCATGTTACGGTCAACCAATCCCAGCTACGGTGCTTCACCAGAATGGGATAGCAAACAATAGTGCCGGCGCCCACGACAGCAAATGACCAATAAGATAGTTGACGGAGCGATGCAATGTAATCTGCAATAAGCTTGTGGTTGTTGATTCGTTCTCCGATGAGCGGAATCAATGTCCCTGAAAAATTAACATCCATCAAAACAAGCACGGTCCCTTGTACGCCAAAAAGCACCACAAATTTAGCATAATCGGCTGACGGCAGAAGCCGGACGCACAGTAGACCATACAAAAGGTTCGCCGCTATAGTGACACTTTGGGCGGTGAAGTAATGTGCCATCGCTCGAGACTGAGCTTTCACCTTTGTGATGGCTTCGTGAAAGATTTTTTTTGTTATGGCCAAGAGACCCCTTAGGTGATAGCGATAGCAGTTTCGAATTCCGCAAACCTCGCGGATGAGATGAGTTTACGTCATATTGGTATAACGTCATCTTAGCTATAGGAAGTGCATCTTGGTATAGCTAAGGTTTGCCTTCAGGCCTGCCCTGATCAGCAACCAGCAATCTCTTCCAATTTCGACTGGAGTTCTCTCGTAATAAATTGAAATCGAGGCAGCGAGCAATGAAGAAGAACTGTTTCAGGGAAGAGCAAATCACGGGATACTGAAGCAGCACGAGGCTGGAGTGAAGACGGCGGAGTTGTGTCGGTAGCAAGGGATCAGCGCGGCGCGTTCTACGGGCTGGAAGCAAAAGTTCGGCGGGATGAAGCGCGAAGCCTCGGCTGACTGGATCCAACCAAGAGTGGGCGATGGTCTTCGTTAGGCGACCGGACGGACGGTACGCACCCGCACGCGTGAGTGTCTGGCACTGGAAGCTGACACCAGTCTTGGACTCTCAGCGTGGTCGACGCCTGCGCGCCGGGTCATGCGAGCGCTGGAAAGTCGAATCGGCGAGCGTGGGCTTGCCTGACAACGTACGCTGAGATAATAGAACAGCGTTCACCTTGGGCAGGCAAAGCCCTCTCCTTTCGCAAACCCTAAACCATCAACATAACTGAGAGTCTCCAGTTATGAATGGTGAGAGAAAAGTGACACGTCATTGTCTCAGGCAGCACAGCAGTATTCATCGCATTTTATGCGACCTCGAACTGCACATTCCCCGACAATCAAAAGTAGCATTGCATCTCAATGTTTCGATGCTAGATATAGCGTATATGTGCCGCTTCTAACGAAGGATCAAAGTACTGCCTAACTTTCCGACCCCAGAAGTTTTGCTAAGACTACCTAAATTTGCGATTTTCCATAGGTGGATTCCATGAATGTAGCTCTCATCGCCAATATAGGTAAAGTAATCAAGACCTACTTGGGCTACCTTAAAAAGACCTTGATCCCCGCAGAAGCCAGGAACCTTCCATCTCCCAACAGCACCAAGCGGTACATTTTGTTGGGAGCCCTCTTGGAACGTTGTAACTGGAGCGATCGATGGTAGATAGCCAAACTGTCCCAGTGCCGTACCGTCGTCCGAATAATGCCAAAATTGGCAACCCCAGGCGAAACCATTGCCATTGAATTCCGCAAATATGTCGTGATTAAGGGAGAAAACCTCGGTGCCACCATATGCCACCGAACCAATATTGAGCGCCGGGAAACTCATCTCTCCATCTGCCTCCGAGATATCTTTTTCGGGAAGCGCTAGCCATGTAAACATCGATGCTCCCGCGACAAATCCTCCCAAATGAAATTTGGGCGACGAAGAAGGCGCGACAGTATTGGCCGAGCCCTGGAGAACTGTGAATATCCCACCCGAAGACGGGGCCCCATTAAACAAAGAAGGAGTGAGAACTGGCTGACCGAGCGCATTGTTGACAATCGGGCCATCCTGGTGGACACGAGTGCCCAATATCGGAAGGTTGTAAGAATCGAAAGCCTTTACTGGATAGCGATCTGCGCCAACATGAGACCCGCCAGCGCCTCCAGCCGTCATTAGCCACTGTTCTCCGTCCGGGCTCAAATAACTGTGCGGGTTGTAGCGTGTACCCACGATATCGGCATTTGACAGAACATTCACAGTGCCGTTCGCGTTGGCTATTGCCCGCTGAAGGATGTTCTTACTGTCTTGAAATGCAATCAGTGTTGTGTCATTCATGGGGTTTACCCAAAAATCGATTACTCGTGGGAATCCGGAACTGCCATTCGCAGCATAGTTAGGGTGACTTACGATGCAGGCCAACCAATTATATTTTTCCTCCCACCATCCGGTTCCACCCAGCGTCGGATCGGGATCCCCTTCCATCGGCTTCCGTGCATAGTCAATATCGAATTCAATGAGGCCGACGCCACTCTGACCGCCGAGTATTCTCCTGGGATCATTGGTTGCCATGACATTATTTACTTCAAATGGCTGATACATTTGACGATTCTCGTAATTCCATTTCCCCCCGACGAGGACGTAGTGTAAGACTCTGTAGGTGCCGATGTCACTCACCCACAAACCACCACGGTCATCGGGCCACACAAAGTTAGCGAACATGGAGCCACCCAAGCCTGTTGGTATAGTGGCACCCGTTTGTCCCTGGTCAAACCAAAATTTATAGTTGGTGATCTTCGCATCGCAACCGCTTCCGGCACGGTATCCACCCGCCACACCTAGCGTTCTTAGTAGAGTCAATGATGGGCTGTACTCGTAGACTTGCTGATTCTTACCGCCATCCGCCACGAACAAGTTCCCGGTAATTGGACTGATCGCTATCGCCATCGGGTTGCTAAGGGCCTCAATCGGGGATAAAGCAATCGAACCGTTCCAGGTTTCGGCGGAAGAATCCGTTGGACCGATCCCTTCGATCTCTATAAGAGTGTCGTTTGGATTTACCTGTACTCCGCCACGCACTAAGCCACCATCGCCGCAGATCACCCATAGATTATTCGAAAGGTCAAACGTCATTCGATGCGGATCGCACTTTGGAATGGTAATCGTCTTGAGACTGCGCCCGGTCCACTTGTCAAACAGTCGAACTGTATTCGTATTTTTGAGTGGTGAAGTAGTCGGAGCCCCGAATGATCCATGGGCGACAGCCATCACGGATCCGTTCCTTTCCACCGCGATGCCCGTGGGAATCGATGGTGCAGCTGCATGCAGGTCCCCAAAATCGGCTACCTCGGCATCCCAATAGCGAACGTTATGACCATCTAGGCTGTTTATGAAGTGTCCCGTGTGGTTAGCCGTCGTTGTGTAGTTGTTTCTAAAGAACCTTCCTTCTGGAAAATTATGGAGGTTCCCCTGAGGATCAATGGCTACAATCCCGTTCTCGCCATCCGTAGCAGACGTGAAACCACGGTCGACGAAATAGAAAAGGTGTCCGTCTGTAGCAACGTAAGTGAAGATGTCTCCGCCAAACGATTGGGTTTCACAGGGCTGAATATTGTCAATAGGACTGTCGAGCTGGAATGTCGCACAGCTAAATGCTCCTTCCGTATAACCTTGAGCCGTGAATGCTGTGTTTTGAATGGATGCCATATCGACTTGGAACGACTCAAATCCGAGATTCCACGAATTGGGTGAATATTCATGGGCATTGATATCTCCGATCACCCCATAGGGAATGTACTGAATGTTATTCGCTGTCATATGAATGGTATATGTGCCGGCTGGAACCTGGATTCCATAGTCGTCCAACCCATCCCATATGTCTCCCCAGGTTCCAGCGAGATAACTGCGCGATGTCCAAAGCGTACGAACCATAATGCCAGAGCTGTTATAGACCACGGCCGATGTTTGCCTCTGGGGGGTCTTAAATGTAAAGGTGAATGCCATTCCTGTAGGAGGAAGCGCTACAGTGAATGTTTTTCCGTTGAATGGGGAAAGGGCGACATTGTAGGGGCGTGCCAACGAACCGTTGTAAGGGGTTTGATTCGAAACCTGCGCGTCGACACGGATACATGCCCATGCGATCAAGATGACGAACAGTCTTAGCATGAATTTTTCACTCCTGAGATACCCCAGACGCAAACATTCTCGGTCCTTGAAGACGACCACTGAGTAATCGAATATTGATAGTAAAACCCTGTAAATTGGGTGAGGTTGAAATTTTCTAGAATGATAGAAGGGGCGGTGAATGAGGGATCAGGGTCCGGAATCTCGACCACGCCTAACGCCTTCGCATGATCAGGGATATATGGATCCTTGTAGGGAATTCCCTGGGTGAACGAAAGTTCTTCGATCCGGCTTCGGTCGATCGACGCAATCACTGCCGGTCGATAGGCTCCAACTTTAGCCAGATCCCGAAGGCTTACTGCAAGGCTCATCCTTGAAAGCCGAGGAATACCCACAAAGAGCATGTCGCTAACGCCACGATAGCAATTATAAAATTGACCACTGGAGCTGGAGCCATAATTTGTGTCTACTTGGCGAATTGATGTCTTAAGAGTGACAAAACAGGAGCCAGTCCCGTTGGGAGCTTTGGAATTGGTGCGTGGCGAGTTCTGTGACTTCCATACATAACGCTCAAAGAAGGCGTCAAGCTCAGCAGAATAACTGCTGTACGGTGGGACTTGAGGGCCCGCAGAGTTGGATTGGCTTAACCCTTCGATGGAGAGATTGTCAAAACTCCCTCCTCGTTCTGATGCTCCTCGAGCAACATCGTAACCGCCCATGGAACCGAGACCGGAAGTGCCAGCTCTGGAAGTCCACTGTCCTCCAATCACCACGGCGCCTGGTGATTGAACGCTTACATGTCGGAACATCGTGTTTGGACCCGTTTGAGCCGCATAAAACAACAAACCGCCACCTCGCCCTATCTTTGTACCGCCGGAATTCCCTCCCCTCGGCGCGCTGTATATCCCCGAAACATTTTCAAGCGTAAAGTTGCTCACTCGACCCGCAAGCCAAACGTCGGCAATCGATGAGAGCGTCATATTGCGTATACCTGCGCCGTCGGCTTGATCCCCGTAGGCGTCACAGAAGATTGCTTTCGAGGCGGTAAGAGTATAGGCAGATGTCGCCCAGTCCGCTTCCAACAACGCTCCGTCTCCATCTATGACAATGCCGGGACGAAGCTGAATCGCGCAAGGCAAAACATCTATCGGCTCTGGTGCTACGTTTACGGCCTGTTCTGTTCCCGTAGGATCAGAGCCACCGATGAACACGGGAACCGTACCGGAATCAGAGTTTTTATAGGTGCAATTGTGGCCGGAAGTTGACTTGATGCCCGTAATCGCGGTTGTACTAAGGCCCGATGTCCCGTGGGTCAAAGTAATGGATGGCGCAACACTGCATTTGAACCCGGTTGGCAGGCCTGTTGTAGGTATCGAGGTATAGCCATTGCCGTTCGGCATGGTAGAACCGTTTGACACCATATTGGCTCCTGTGACGACTCCATGCTGCAAAGTCAAGGTTGCCACCGCACCATCAGCCCCCTGCGCGAACGACACCGTGTTTACATCCCGCGGAGAAAGGTAGCCCATCCCAGCCGATGCAACTACACATGAGCCAGGGCGAGAAACTCCTCTCGCATCTGCCATCGCGAATAGGGCGCCACCGGAACCTCTTCGTGTGTAGTCAATGACTTGTCCAATAATGTAACTGGAGGGGTTATACCCAACTCCGCCCGAAACATCGCATGACAATATTTTTCCATTTATGATTTTGAGCGAAAACTGTGCCCCATGACCTGAAAAGGTGTTGAGATAGTCACCTTTGTCTCCCGGCAAGATCACGAGGTGCCTTGCATCTTTGCAGCGCCAATTTCCTCCCGAAAGATGAATCACTTTAGGTGGAATTGTGGTCGCACGGTAGGCATTCTCTATTGCTGTGTCGATCTGTGCGCAATCATCACCGGTAGCAGAGTTGCCCAGACCAGTTCTGACAGTCTGATAGAAGCCACTTTCCGAACGAAGGTGAACATCTTGTTGGAGTCTGTTCGAGCCCTGGTCCTGCTGAATGACCACATGACTATCATCAGCGTTGTTCTGTGCATTCGCAGCCAGTGACGTGATCAAAAGGAGAACTGCCGCCAAGCTTGCTAACGTCAGTCTCAACGACAACTCAGCCTCTGTCTTTATTATTCTGGAGCCGCCGCGAAGCATGTATCGCATCCTCCTAAGCAAATAGCTGCATGCCCACACGAAAATTTAGATTGCTTTCTGCCCTACGGCATTATCAGACGGTGAACTGGCAGGTGAAATATAGCGGCTACATGTCAAGCGTTGCTTAGGCTGATTCTCTTGCAAAGCCGGACAACCTTAGTCCGAGGTTAGCATAGGTCTCCTCACTATTGGATAGGGCTCTGTGAAGCCACATTCGGCAACCAACCGTCGCAAGATCATCACCCCCTGCACATAGCTTTCAGATATTTCAAGGCTTCCAAGTACATCCCGTGTCGACTGGATTTCATCCTCGTCGCATTACCGTCCAAAACCGCACGACGCGTCTGAAATGTACGAAATCGCCATTCAGAAGATAAATCCTTGCAGGTTCATGAGCGACGGAAAGGATTCTCTGTAAAGATATTTCTACGGATGTTGAATTCATATACGAGAGGTTACTCGCGAGTGTGCATAACGGTGGTTTGGGTATGACGCACGATTCGTCAGATACGTCAAAAAAACACTTCTATCAACTCGATTCTCTTCGAGGACTTGCAGCGCTTGCAGTTGTCTTACATCACTGGCACATCTTTTGGCTTCTCACACCACATTCACGGTGGGTGGCCTTCGCTTTTCAACTCCTGCCCTTCAGGCTGTTTATCGCGGGACACTCCGCGGTGATGATGTTCTTTGTGCTAAGTGGCTTCGTACTTTCTCTACCGCAGGTTACGGGAAAGTGCATTAACTATAGAAGCTATGGTATCAAGAGAGTTTGCCGCATTTACTTACCGTACATTGTTGCTCTTTGTTTAGCGCTGCTAGGATGTTGGAAGTGGCATGGTCGGCACGCATACGGTGCCTGGGTAGATGGAGTTTGGCCACATGCCCCACAATGGAAACCCGTAATCCAGCACATTTTGTTTTTAGGCCTATATAACCCGACTCAATATAATATTGCGTTTTGGACATTAGTGCAAGAAATGCGAATTTCCTTAATATTTCCGTTTGTGTGCGCATTTGTTCTACGCTTCCGATTCCGGCAAGGCATATTGATAGCATTCACGCTTTTTGCGCTCGCTTTGGGCGTGGATAAAATACGGGGTTTTCCTGACAGCTTCTCGCAAACTATTGGATATACAGGAATGTTTATTTTTGGCATTTTGCTTGCCAGATATTGGCGTCATTTAGAGAGCATCATGAATATGCTCAAACGTCCAACTTATTGGGCAATCGCCATCCTTGGCATTTTTCTCTACGCATATATTCCAAGTCTCTTGAATTACGCCGGTTACGAAAATGCGGCCTGGGACAGTTTTACTGCAATTGGCGCTGCGGTGATCATTCTTTTCTCGCTTATCCATAAGCCCACGGAGACTTGGCTAGTTCAGCGCCCAATAATATACTTAGGAAAGATCTCTTATAGTATGTACCTGATTCACGCTCCGATCCTTTTTGCTTTTGGATATCTCTTCTATAAGAAGTCAACGCCTACGTTTTGGCTCATTCCATATCTTGCAACTACCATCATTCTTGCCGTCGCCATGTATCATACAGTTGAGCTTCCATCAATTCGACTTGGAAGGGCTCTGGCACGGAGAATGACTTCTAATAGATTCTCGAAATAACTTTCTGTTTATTCGTAACGTTAGACCCCAGTAAATCTTTGCACCACGAAACGATTTTCAAAAGCTAATCTTTCCCGTGTTCAGGCCATAGGCGAGTTGTGGTGTCTTCACTGACATAAAAAAGCAATTCCGCTTCAACGCGAACGATCGAACTTGCATTTGACAAAGTAGCTCGCGTTCGACATAAAACTGCGGATACCCACTGCTATTTCTTCTGTCGAATGATTGCGAGTTTCGATTTGTAGTTCTTCTTGCAACTTCAGGAAGCAAACTCAATTCGAAGTCTCCAGTGGTTGAGTCGGGGAGATACGAAAACGACTGAAACTTATATCGCTACTGCAATATACTGAAATGGCCAAGACGCTTTCCGCACAGGGATACGTGATAATTTACTCAATCTAAAACCCATATAGGAAACATTCGCAATATACGATTTGCCTGTAAACCATGCCCAACACGCAAATCCAATTAATGTTATCGATTGTAAGAGCTATCGCGACCATGCCATTAGAGACCAACAGCCGAACTGATCGCCACACCTTGTGACTGCCTTGCATTTTTGCTTCTTTTTCGGAAACCGGCACGTTCCAGCGTGGAATGTTTTCGGCTCAGTGCCCCAATGCAGAACCATACAAAGGGGGCGATCGAGTATTGTCCCAGCGCCAACCATGCGCCGATCAAGGCCGCAAATAAACCTACATATGCAAAACTCAGCATGGGCGCTCCTTCTCGGATATAAACGAATGTCGTCCGAAAAACGGCATAGATCACGTACAAGTAGAGAAAACCTCCGATAAATCCCAGTGTTGTAAAAACATCGCTGATGTCGATTTCGGAGGAATGGTTTACTCCGCCAGATGAAAATTTCCCGGCGGCTAGTGTTACAGCGCCTATTCCTGTGCCCGCTGGGTTGGTGAAGCCTCTGACAATGCCTGCAACAAAGATCTGCCAGTGAACACCAGCGGTTGAGTTTGAGGGGTCCGCGAGTCCCTGCGTCACATGTGCCGTTGCCATTTGTGCAGTCGACTTGTTTTTAGTAAAAGAAGCCTGGTCATTAGCTTCTGCGCTGGAGGCCGAATACATTACAAATGCAACACCTAGTGCGATGGCAAAGATGAATCGTGGAATCCACAAACGGCCTTCTTTGCTTCGAACGGCCCAGAGGACGGCCATTCCGAATAAGAGCTTCACAATCAGGCCACGAGACGAAGAGAGAAGCGAGGCGGCAAGTAATAACGGGAGCAGAAGAACGTAGGCTCGGCGCCCGGCGAAAAGAGCGGCCATAACACAGACACTCGCAATTAGCAGCGTGGTCGCGAACTCTGAAGCCCCAGTGGAAAACCCAAATGATCGCATATGCCCAGCAGAAAAGAGGTACTGGGTGCCAAGTTTCACAGCCCATTCTTTCTCCCAAGGAAAGAACCCTACATACACTTGCGCAATGCCAAGCATTCCATCCAGAACTCCAATAGGAAGGAATACACGATAAAAAAGAAGGAACATCATTTGGTCGGTGGCATAGGCTCGAGCGATCCAGAACCATAGGATTGGAATAATGTAAAACAAAGCACCGGTGATTCCCACCAAAATGGATCCCTGATTGGGATTGAATATCTCCAGGAACATCATCGCCATCAACGCCAGCACGGACTTGGAAAGGTTGTCATCGACTTTCAGTCGTAATAGCAATGGGACTGCCAGGTAGATTGCAAACACAGGGCCTACTACCAAGAGGAGATCGAATCCTCCATAACTTGGCGAGAGTTCATCGACGATTCTGCGAAGATCGCCGAGAACCATCAAGTAGCTGAATACCACGATGATGCCGATGGTTTGGCTCAATAACCAAGACATAATCAATGCGCCCAAACACATGAGCGCAATGACGATTCGCATCTGGCCATGGAGGAAAAGATACAAAGCTGGAATTAGGAAGCAGAAGCCTATGAGCCAGACGAAGATGTCATGGCGACCTCCCAAGGCCGATATCCTGGTGCGCAAAGCGGGATAGCTCATGTAGTTTTGGTTCCTTTAGAGTTCAGCTAGCCGCGGAAAGTGAAACTGAATGGCGCATGGAGGTCACAATTGAATTGTATTCTGTAGCGATGGAATCTACACGGATGCTCGTTCTCGAGCGTGTCAGCTACTCATGGCGCAAGCTGAGTATTCTTGCCTATTGGCAAACGGCGTAGGGTGAAAGTCTCTGGACAGTATTCAGTCGTTCGCTGTCTCAGATAGATCGACGAAGATGAGCTTGGATCTGTCGTAACTGCACACGTTCCGACTTGACGTGGACTCCATCTTCCTCGATATGAAATCTGAAACTACATTTGCACCAAAACGTCGATTAAGAGGTCCCATGCGGCAGCGCCCGACACGACCCAACGGATGCTCCAGCGGTACATACTGGCTCAAACACCCGTCACAGAGGGTCTCTTCCTGAGCTGCTCATCTCCACTCATGGCTTTTATAATCAAATCATCCTGCTGCAAAGGGATTTTTGTCACCCTCTATTAGCCTGCGCCATAGCGCTTTCCTTTCAGTCCCAGGAACGAAGCACATTCGACGCTGTGATCCACCCTCAGAGTTCCAACAGAAATGATATTCTAATACCACATGGACGTTTCTCTCTGCGCCTCTGCGCCCGATCTAGCACTTCCGGTGTTCGCTATCTTGAGTCTGATGTTCAACCACAACTCTCCATTTTTCGACATCGCGCAGGCCGAAAATGGCCTGTCATTCGCCGTAACTATTGCTCGAATTGTTCCTGTGGTGCCCGCCCCGAAGATCGCGAAATCCCCGCCACGCTCATTAGCGCAGGACAGCATCGATGAGCATCCTCCAGCGGAGAACGGTGGTCCATTGAGTTGGAATGAGTGGCAAATGTCTATTCGTCATTAGTATGTTGCGCCATAAGAGACAACGCGGGAGAACATCTCGTAACGCAGGTGGTAGCGGTACTGATGAAAATCTGAAGATATGCTAGACCTCCGCCCGGAAGTTCAAGACGGGCGCCTTATGTGGTAGCTGCTTCAGTCGACATCAAAGCGCGGAATCACCAGAATTATTCGGAGAACAGTCAGATGAAGGTTCATGTAGAGCAACCCGAAGCATCAAGCAAGTTGGATCAGAGTGGGCTCGCGGAGTCGTCTTCCTCGCTGACTCTCGGTGATATTGCTCAGATGCTTCGCAGGCATATCGTGTTCATCATCTTCTGCGTAATTTTGTCTACGGGTATCTCAGAAATTTACATAAGAATGACGGTTCCAATCTATCAGGCGACGACCAGCATCAGAATTGATCCCAGTCGTGTCGGGTCCCTCGGCTTAGCCGATCTAACCGGAGGAGCGGTTGATGATAGTGAAATGGTTGACACGGAAATGGCCATCATAAAGAGTGATGCCGTTGCTATCGATACGCTGCATTCACTATCAGACGCTGAATTTCTGCAGTATACCCATGTAGGCAAGAACAAGTTGGCGATTCCGGTGGGTGCCACCTTTCTTTCTCCGTCTCAAGAGGGCCTACTTGGCCACTTCAAGTCTCAGATTCTCGTAGCACACGTTCCTGAGACGCAGCTAGTTACCGTTTCATTCCAAGATCCAGACCCGCGCGTCGCTGCTATGCTCGTAAATCATCTCATCCAAGCATACATGCGTCAAAGCTTTGATAGTCGTTATGGGTCGGTTGCCCAAGTAACTACGTGGTTGTCATCTGAGATGGAAACTCTTAATGAGAGAGCCATCGAATCACAGAAAAAGCTGGCTGATTTTCAAGAGCAAAATAATATTCTCGCTCTCGCTATCCCGAGTACAGGATCTAGTTCTGGGAAAAGTGGCTCCGGCGATTCCAGCAGTGCGGGAACATCCATAGGCGGTGGATTGACGACTACTCTCAACTCGTTGCAAGAGCGCTTGATCCAAACCGAAGCCGATAAAATTTTAAGAGAAGCCCAGATGCGAGCTGCCGAAACCGGTGACATAAATGTTATTGCTCACTTGTTTCCCAACCCCGAATTACAGGCATTACAAGCCCAGCAGGCATCGCTATATGGTCAATATACGCAACTCTCAACAAAATTTGGTTCAAAATACCCACCGTTAGTGGATTTGAAAAGCCAAATGCAAAAGATAGACGCTCAGGTGCAGCTTCAAATCGACACTATCAGGGCGGGGCTTAAACAGGAATATGATACTGCGACTACGGTCGGCAATTTGCTGCAAGCGCAATACGATGCTCAGACCGACAAAGCTTATGCTTTAAATCGGAAAGTAGCAGAATATGCAGTTCTAGCTTCAGAGGCTAGCTCCAGCAGAGATCTTTACAACACCTTGCAATACAAGCTTCAGCAAGCAGGTGTTGACGCGGGCCTAAGTAATATCGATACGATGGTTGTCGACGTTGCACGAGCCCCGTTAATGCCTATCGCTCCTAAAAAGCTAGTTATTCTGAGTTTTGGTTTTGCATTAGGTTTATTCGGGGGGATAGGTGCTGCCTTCTTAAGGGAGGCCACTTCGGACAAAATCCAAGGAGTAGAACAAATCGAGGCCGCGTCGGGATACCATATGCTCTCCATCGTTCCTCACATCAGACTCGATCAAGACACCTTCATGGCGAATCGTTCCAAAGGGTCCGCAAATACATCGCGCATTCTGGTGGCCTATAGACATCCGAACTCTGAAGGAGCCGAAGCATTTCGTAATTTGCGCAACGCGCTTCTTCTCTCGACCATGAATAGACCAGCGAAGACATTTCTGATTAGCAGTACGATCCCAGGAGAGGGTAAGAGTTCGACATCCGCAAATTTTGCGGTCGTACTTGCTCAAAAGGGGGCACGCGTGCTGCTAATTGATACGGACCTTCATCGTCCTAGCTTGCATGTTCAACTCGGTGCGCAGAATGCTGAGGGTCTTAGCGATGTACTTCTAAGCGAAGAGGTGATTAGACCATTTAAGAACCCCCTTCCCGATCTCGAAAATCTCTTTCTGCTTACCGCAGGCAAAAAAATTCCTTTCCCGTCAGAAGCTTTAGCATCTGACAAATTTCACACGCTTCTAACGGAATGGGAGAAAGAGTTCGATTTTGTAATTATTGATTCAGCGCCGCTGCTGGTTTTAAGCGATAGCTTGCCGCTTGCGAGTTGGGTAGACTCAGTGATTCTTGTTGTTCGGTATAATATGACGTCAATTTCTGCGCTGAAGCGTGTACGCGAAATGTTACGCCATTCCACAGCGCACGTTGCTGGCGTGGTGATCAACGATCTAGCGGTCTCGCAAGCAGGTTATTACGGAGGATATGGCCATGGTTATTACACCTACAACTAAGGTGCTCCAATCTGTCTTACCGAGGATGTCAGCCCGATTACGCCCACTGGGAATTGTCTGCGCCATATGTGTCTGCTTATTGAGTAATTTTGCCGTTCCAGATACTCATGCACAGTCAGATTCGAACACGACGAGTCCTGTATTGGCACCTTTCGGACCGGATGTAACCCAGGCTGGTCAGCTTGTTCTAGGCCCGGGCGATCAAATCGATGTGACCGTATTCAATACACCGGAACTCTCAGGTAGGTTACGGATAGATCAAGGTGGTGCGATCGAACTTCCTGTCGGTGGGCGTCTCAAGGTTAGTGGGCTCAGTCCAGACGAAGCAGGTCACGCTATAGAAGCGCAATTACTTGACCAACAAATTATGCTTAATCCGCACGTTGGTGTTCAGATATCTCAATACGCGACTCAGGGTATTACTCTACTGGGTGAGGTGCGTTCACCAGGTTCTTACCCACTTTTGGGACCCCATACTCTGTATGAAGCATTGTCCTTGGCAGGCGGTCCCACGGCGTCTGAAGGTTCTTCAATCACGATCACTCACCATTACGCTCCAGAGCATCCTGTAACGATCGGAGTGAATTCCCTCAACTTCTCTCAAGTGCAGAATTCTACAGCCGTTTTTCCCGGGGATTTGATCTTTGTTTCTGAGCCTGACATGATTTATGTCGTCGGAGATGCTACTCAGCCGGGCCCAATTTCAATTGTTAAGGGACAACCACTCACTCTTCTTCAGGTTTTGGCATTTTGTCGTGGATGGACTCTCACTGCCTCACCCTCAAAGGCTATTATTATCCGTAAGATTGATACGGGAACAGAAGTAATCCCGGTTGATTTAAACCGTGTGGTGAAGAATGCTGCCCCCAATCTGGTCATGCAAGCTTCAGACGTGCTTGTAATGCCCCATAGCGGCTTCAAGAGATTCTTGCAATATGCCCTTCCTAACGCTACCTCGATTGGACTTTCGGCGGCAGCGGAGACTGCCGTCAAATAGCTAATTGGAGATGGCGTCTGAGCGTGGATGGAACGGTGCCTGATATAAAAGATAATCAACATTCCGCTCATCACTATCTGGCTCTTGATGGTATTCGAGGGATCGCTATCCTGTTAGTGTTTTGCTACCACTTTGCGGGTGGAGGAAATAGCACAAGCAGGTTAATCCGAATTTGGTCTGGCGTCGCAGGAACTGGATGGATGGGTGTAGATTTATTTTTTGTGCTTTCGGGGTTTCTCATCACCGGTATCCTCTACGATACCGCCCACAAACTACATCGGGTCAAGAATTTTTATGCGCGACGATCACTGAGAATTTTTCCTCTCTACTATGGTGTGTTGCTTCTGTTTCTCTTCCTGACACCGATCCTTGGTCTGCATTGGAGACCAGGTCATTTACTTTATTTCTTTTATCTTTCCAATATGATGCCTATGCTCACTCCGGGCCTTTCATCTCCTGGGGGAGCGATGATGGTTGGTCATCTGTGGTCTTTAGCTCTAGAAGAACAGTTCTACTTATTATGGCCTTTTGTCGTTTGGCATGTTGGGCAAAGAATAAGGCTAATAAAAATTTCCATTGCAATTATGGTCGCCGCGCTCACACTTCGGGTTGTTTTGGTCTTACATGGCGTATCGTTTGGCTACATTTATCCTATCCTGCCAACACGGATCGACACTCTCGTCTGTGGCGGCATTGCGGCACTCCTGGCGCGAGGTCCTTCGCCCCAGAAGTTGCCCATAAAAAAAGTTTTATCTGTGTCAGGAATTTCGGCTATCGCTCTCTTGGTTGCTATGGCTTTCTCGGCACACGGACCTCAGCTCCTTGACACTTTTGGCTATACCGTTATCGCTATTTGTTTTGCATGTTTGGTACTGTGTGCACAGCAAGGAAGAAACCCGATGGCCAAGATTGGACGATGGCGCATCCTTCGTTTCTTTGGCCGTTATAGTTACGGACTTTACATGTACCACGGGTTATTATTTATCTTTTTAGTTCGCTTAGTACATCCTGTACAACACTTAGTTCATTCGAACGTCGCGGGGGGGATATTAGTAATCACCGCCTCGCTCGGGATTACTCTGGGGATTAGCCTGCTCAGTTATCATTTTTTTGAGGCCCCTATTCTCAGACTGAAAGCTCGCTTCAATTAAAAAAATCCAGACCCACGTTCGGCAAATGGACACCACAAAGCAGCATCTGTTGACGATTTGGGACCAAATAAAGCAAGGGGTTATCGACTATTTCGATAGCAGTAAATAGACGATCCTTGCAAACAGCAAAGCGTTGCCTGCACTGACGGCATTCCCTATTACAGTGGCTGTGTATCTCGATGCAGACTTCAGGAATGAGGCTTACCTAGGTCAAAGCCTCTTAAATAAGTAGGAGCATCGTAGATGCCAGTGACTCATTCTCCTCTTGGGTAGCCGATCGGATCGCATGTTCTGTCACAGGCCCTAGCCGAAAAACAATGGTTCGGCATAGATGGAACTGAGCGCTTCGCCAACTTCACCGAGTTCGTGAAGATGTTCTGGCCTTGCTCGATCTGCTGGAGAGCATGTGCGGCCTGGGTAGGGTCGTACACGATGCCGCTTCCGAATTGCGCTCTGGCGAGTAGCGGCGACAACGCCAGAACAAGGACTCCAATTTTAAGAAAACGAGTTCTCATTGCTCGGCCTCCTTAGGCTGAGTGGTTGGTGAAGCGTTTGGGTTTGGATTACTTCTGGACGGCTTACATCTGATGCTCAAGCGCCTTTATCTGGCTGAGTTCTTGAGCACACTTCTGTTATGGGCCGCCTCGTCTTGAGGCGATGGAGCTTTGGCCGGGGCTCCCTTTAGAGCGGAGTCCGCTCCCTGTACTCCCATAACGGAATCTATGCAGTCGGCCTGATAGCGTTTCTGCAAAGGCTCCGATTGCGCCTTGAGCGAATCTACTTTGGCCTGTTTGTTGTCACAACCGCTAAAGATGATTAAGACCATATGAGCGAAGAATAGGCTAATTCTCTTCATAAGCACCTCAGAAGGACTGCGGAATCGTGTGATTCTCCACCGCAGGAAGAAGCATGTCCTTGGTGATGTAAAGCTTCACGCGATGCCCCTCGCGGATCGTGATGGTTGGGGAATCTGCATGAAGCGATCTAGGATCGTCGTTGCAGACTGGGAACGGAACCAGAGGCTCCGCTAGCAAAGACCGCCGGACCGGAGGATGTAAGAACCGCTCCTCCTTCCGTGATCTCCGAAGCTCCGGCGATGACGCCGAGCGCAATGGAAGCACCGAAGATCTGAAGGTAATGGTTATTAACCTTGTCTTTCAGACCCTCTTCTCCAATTTGATCCAGTCCGTGAAACTGGTCAAGATCGACCGAATAACCGTCCGACAGGATAAGTGGTGAAAAGACAACAGCCATTCGGCGTTGCTGGCCAAATCCGCTCGCTCCAACCTTCTTTGCCTCTCCCAAGGCGATAGTTCCATCGGGAATGAGGACGTGTTGGTGATCATGAGAGTAGACGGGGTTCGATACGAGAACCTTCACCGGCCCGACGGCGTCGCCATCCAGGCGGTTCATGAGGACGGTGGGAGTTCTGCTTCTCGCCGGGAAGGATGGAGAACAGAAACGACAGGTCGGCAGAGTTGCTATTCAGTAGGTACATCCGGCGCAGATTCAGTGCGTAGTTGCCGGGGACCATGGCGAAGTAGGCATTGAGCTGGTTGTACGTCTCGGCATAGAGGCTTCAGTCAGCCGTAGTGAAGATGCCGGCGAATTCACCCGAAAGCCCATCGAGTTCTTACTGAGTCTTTCCGTAGAGCAGGATCGTGAGGGAGAAGTCGCCTAGGGCGCGCACTGATTTGCGACTTTTCCGCTCTGTAGTAGTGACTGCGAATTCAGGCTTCTTGGGTGCCCAGAGTGAGCCGATTTCCCGCGCTCTCTTTTGCAGTTCGCGAAGCAGCAACGCTAGAGCAGGATGCTGCGACGATGGTTTCAAAACTAGCGCTGTATCCATCGTCCAGTCCGCACCGTGAACTGGCTTCAAGATGAGGCCAGGTAACAGGCGAGTTCCGCTCCTGAAGAAAGCCAAGCATTGACCTTGTTGAACCATCCATTGAATGTGCTCGACATTAGTCGTCGGCTTGTTGTCCTTGGGAGTAATGCCCAAAGCTCTCAATAACTCCAGCATTCTTCGGTATGCCGGGGGATGGACCATTGGAAATTGAAAAATGCTGAAGCGGTTGTTTAGAAGATGTGTCGGAATGGCTTCATTCCCCGCCAGAGGATCGTCTGAACGCATGCAGACGAGGAGTTTTTCTTGGGCAACTATGCAAGTGGTCAAGTCGGAGTTGTACTCTATTGGGAGAGTCACTAAAGCACCATCAAGCTCGTCGGAACCGACCCGCTGTTCCAAGTTTTGAATCTCATCGCCTTCTGAAAAGATTTCGCAGTGGGGGAAGAGAGTATGTGTTGTCTCTATCAGAGTATGCAGTGTGTCTTTACCTACCAAAGACGAATACCCAAGCCAATACTACTGTAATTATTTTCCGCAAAGAGGACATAAGTAGTCAACCCATGGTCATCGCTCCGAGCGATGGCGGTATGTCCAAAATGAATTGGACATAAGCCCTCGACGAGACGAGCCTGTCAGCACGCTGCTCGCGCGCCCGAGATCCCTGGAGCCATGCTTATGCCTAACAACGAAGATCCCACTCTGCGGAAGCCGCCTACAAACGTCGGATTTGTACCTGAACCTCTCATTGACAGTGAGGGGGCTGCAGCCATCATTGGTATCCATCCGAAGACACTTCAGAAGATGGCGCGCGCAGGAGAAATCCGCGCTGTCCATGTCGGAAAGCTTTGGCGTTTCCGCCCCTCAATCATCGAGGAGTGGATCAACCGCAGTATTGCGAGTTGAGCAAAACGCCCCTTTCAATCACCGGGCAGGCTGAATATCATGGAAGAAAGCCAGCCGTACCCGCCAACAGAGAGGAGTTGGATATGAGGCGAGCACGACATCAGCAAGGTAGTTTGCAGCAAGAGAAGCGAAAACGTTCTGGGGAAACAGTCTGGGTTTTCCGCTGGTACGAAGTGCAGATTGATGGAACGAAGAAGTACCGTAAGGCCGTCATCGGCTCCGTGGCAGAATACAAAACCGAGTCTCAAGCTCAGAAGGCAGCCGACGCGCTTCGGTTGGAAGTAAACGAACAGACTCCTCGACAGATGGTTCAAGCGATTGGCTTCGAAACACTTGTCGAGCATTACAAGCAACACGAGCTGCCGGACATCGTTCATGGAACGAGGCCGCTTGGTAGCGAAGCTGGCGACGACGAACTGCGAAAGTCGTTCTCTAGCCAGGTGACGTACCAAGGCTACTTGAGCAAATGGATTCTTCCACGTTGGCGGTCGTACCGGCTGACGGACGTGAAACCAGTCCACGTTGAGCAATGGTTGCAGTCTTTGCCGTTGTCGAAAGGCTCGAAGGCGAAGATCAGGAACATCATGAGCGCTCTCTACAGTCACGGAATGCGGTGGGAATGGGTAAGCACCAATCCGATTCGCCATGTCCGTCAGAGCGCCAAGCGTTCCCGGATTCCAACGATCCTTTCACCGGAACAGATCAAGCTCTTTCTGGAGGGCTTGGTCGATGATCTTCCGAGAACGGCTGTGTCGCTTGCTGCTACCACGGGACTTCGGGTCGGCGAACTGCTCGGCTTGAAATGGGAGGATGTCGATTTCGAGGGCTTTGAACTTCGCGTGATCCGCGATGTGGTCAAGCAGCGAATTGAACGCTGCAAGACAGAGGCTTCGAGAAAGCCGGTTCCCATCGGTTCTGAAGTGGCGGAGATTCTGTTCGCATGGCGCGCACGTTGCGCCTACAACCAGCCGGAGGATTGGGTATTCGCCAGTCCTGCGACGAAGGGAAGGCAGCCGTACTGGCCGAGTTCCATTTGCCGGGTCTACCTCAAGCCAGTCTTGAGGGACAAGGTGAAGATCACCGATCCGGTCGGCTGGCACACGCTACGGCACAGCCTCGGCACTCTGATGAAGGCCAACGGAGAGGACGTGAAAACGATCCAAGAAACACTCCGTCACGCCAACTTCAAAGTAACGATGGACGTGTACAAGCAGGCTGTAACGGCTATCAAACGGTCCGCCCATGATCGGGTAGTGCGCCAGATTATGGACGTTCCCGAACGTGGGGAGAAGGCGTAAAAAAGGACTTCCGAAACCCGGAAATCCTTATCGAACCTTTTTGAACCTACGTTTTTGGAAGCCGGATCTTGCAAGTGCTTGAAAAGATTTGGCGTCCCCGACGGGATTCGAACCCGTGTTACCGCCGTGAAAGGGACATAGCTGCCTGTTTTGCTTGATTGAATCACAGCAGTTCACTTGATCGAATCACAACACTGCGTGAACGTAGACGAACACAAGAGCACACACAAAACCCTTGTATTTATTGGCTAAATGACCCCGGCACCCCCTTTTCGGTTCCGGTGCCAGGGCGGGCCATGCCCTTCGCGGGCCGAAAAGATTTCTGTTGCGTTCGCCTAGATTCGCGTTAGTCTATGTCACGTGGCGTGTCACGTGACACAGAATCGGAGATTGCTGAGAATGCCCCGAACAATGAAGAACCCGCAGATGCAGAATCGAACACAGCGAGCAAAAATTGCTGAGCGTCCCGATCCTTACTGGCACTTGATTGCCGAAGGCAAACACCTTGGCTACCGGAAAACCGGCAAGCAGCAAGGCACGTGGATTGCCCGCTTCTACAACACGGAGACAAAGAAACGGAGATGGGAAGCCATAGGGCAAGCAGACGACAGCGTAGAGGCAAACGGCACGACGGTGCTCAGCTTCTCTCAGGCCCTAGAAGCTGCCCAAGCGTTCAGCGAGCAAGCGCAGCGGAACGAACATGCAGGCGTCAACGTCGGCAAGTACACCGTAGCAGAAGCTATGGACGACTACGTGACAGAGAAAGAGCGTGAGAAGCGCAAACCGCAGGATCGTGCCCGGCAAATTGCTGAGGCACATATCAAACCCGTTCTTGGCAACATCGCATTGGCCAAACTCACGCATGGCAAAGTGAAAGCGTGGCGCGATGCGCTGGCAGCTCAGGCCCCGCGTACCCGCACGAAGACCGTGAAGGAAAAGCGCGTTGTAACGACCATGCTGAACGGCGAAGAAGTGCAGCGCGTTCGCGAGCGGGCGACGGACAAGTTGGAAACGCAAGCATACCGCGATGTCGATATGGACGATCCCGACGTGCAGCGCCAGCGCCAAGCGTCAGCGAACCGCATTCTAACGGTGCTGAAAGCTGCGCTCAATTTCGCGCACCAGGAACGCAAGGTGGCGAGCAAGGAAGCGTGGGATGCCGTCAAGCCATTCCGTAAGGTCGATGTGCCGAAGATTCGGTTTCTATCGAGCGAGGAAGTTGATGTGCTGATTCCCCAGTGTGAAGACAGCTTCCGCAAGCTGGTGCAGGGTGCATTGCTGACGGGTTGCCGGTATGGGGAGCTGGCGGCAATGTCCAAGCTCGCATTCGAGCGCGAGAATGCGCGTGTATACATTGCTGAAAGCAAGAATGGTGAAGCGCGCTACGTCGATTTGAACGATGAAGGGCTTGCTTTCTTCACAGCTCAAACGGCGGGCCGTGCTGACTTAGACCCGATCTTCCTCAAGGCGAATGGCAAGCCGTGGATGAAGTCAGAGCAAAAGCGGCCAATAGATGCCGCATGCGAAGCGTCGAAGATTGAGGGCGTAACCTTCCATATCTTGCGGCACACGTATGCTTCCCATGCTGTGATGAACGGAGTGCCAATTGCGGTACTGTCTGAGCAACTAGGCCACAAAGATACGCGCATCACCGAACGGCATTACGCACATCTGTCCAAGACGTATAAACAGAAGCTCATCCGCGCGAATGCGCCTAGCTTTGGCTTTATGCCGGTCGCAGCGCCAGGGCCGCAGTTGGTCGCGAAGGCGAGTTAGGATTGATTGGAGACAACACCATGCCAGTAAAGAAGGTTACGGAACCGAATGCTGCATTGCTTACTGCCATCGATGCGGCGAAGGATGCGAACGAATTGATCCGCGTGTCGCTCGCCATTCGCAATGAGATTAGTTCGGGTGTAATCACGACCAAAGAAGCCAACGCTTTGAGTCGTCGCGTCAGCTCTAAGATAAAGGCTCTTCGACCCTAGAACGCGCCGAAACGCCTCAGACGCCCTTACTCTACCGAACACGCCAGCGATGCCTATACGGGCCGCTGGCGCTTCGCTTAGAGCAAGGATGAGGGACTGACGCCTAGGGCATCTGCAAGCCTTTGAATCGTCCGTAAACCCGCTTCCTTCTTGCCACTCTCAAGCTCCGACAGATGCTCGCGCGTGAGTTCGGCGTGGTCAGCAAGCATCTGCTGTGTCCATCCTCGCTCTGTGCGTAGTAGGCGAATCTTCCTCCCCACACGAACGCAAATATCCGTTGCCATGTATCGAGCATGGCTGTATGCTACGGCTTACATGTAAGCTATCGCTTACAACGAGGACAGATGAAATCATTCGCACTGTTATTGCTGGGATTGACCCTGCTATTCCAAACGCTTAGTGCTCAAACTACACCATCGTTCAGCTACAAGACCGACACTCTCGGGCTAACTAAGTTTGAAGACTTTACGGCTCAACTCGACGCGACGCAAAAGGATCGACTGTCATTCATTCCCGACTGCTTATCACCGAAGAATGGCACGCGGATGTGCTACGTCGAACACTATCTGGAAGGGCCAAGCTCATTCCTCATTTTCGTTGACGATAGGTTGGCTGGGATTGACATGAGCATTCCTCAGCTTGAATGTGCCGACTATCTGGCCGCTCTGTCAACGAAGTTTGGCAAGCCTCTGAGAACAACTAAGAGTTACAGCAATAGCTTTGGAGCGACGACCACGGGAAACGTATGGAAATGGCACAACACAAAGGATGAGGTAGTCCTCGCTGAAATCGACAAAAAGCCTGACTCCTCACATCTGGCGTATTCGGACAAGCTCCTCACTGCTGAGTATCTGAAGCGAACAGCAGCCAAACCGGCCATATAAAACCCTAACTAGCCTCACACCGGCCAGCTAATCTCTACTCCCCTAGCAATGCTTTCAGCCAGCAAACCATAGCGGCAAGCATCAGCCGCATGATCCGGGCCATGTGTATCCAAGTCCTCACGGCGCTTTTGATCGTGCGTGAGATACGGCACTGTAGACCAGAAATATTCGCACGCTCTGCTGACGTAGAGGCCCGGCTTATCCGGCTTGCCGGCATCCGCAAGCAAGCGCTTCATCAACTGCCAACCGCTGATACGATCAGCCTTACGTGCAGGCTCAAAATGCACACCAGCATTGGCGAACTCTTCCGCGATGCTGCCATTGCTTGATCCGGTGCGAGCGAAGCAAGCATCATCCGCAACGCCATACGGCGCGACGTTCCACTTGGCGCAAAGATCGTGCTTGATAGCGTCCGCAGTGATTGCCGCTGTCCATCCAAGCCCCATGTTGAGATTGTTGCGCGATACAGCCGCAAGCTCATCCACCAGGATCAGCGAGCCATTCGGATACCAGATGCCCTGATGGGTAGCGCCGGGCGAACGGGCTACCAGGAACGTCACAGACGGCGCAGACGAGCCGAAGTCATGCGTGAGGTAGGTTTCCCAGCCCGGCTCCGTCGGGAGCGCTTCCCAGGGTGCTACGGCGTTCCTTGACTCATCCAGACACGCGGCCATGTACGCTCCCCGCGATATCGCCCAATCCCCATCTGTCCAGGCCCTCAACAGCTCAGGATCGTCCGGGCACGAGGATTCCAGTTGCTCGCGGTACTGCTCGCGGTCAATCATGTTGTTACCGGCGAAGGTTGACGGCGCATAAACCCAACGGCGTTTGCTTTGCTTTTCATGGAAGACCGCCCACGGCGCATTGCACGCGAACACATAGCGTTTGGCTAACCAATGATGGCCAGGGCCGCCAGGATTTGCAGCGATCACCATGCGAACTGGAATGTCCTTAGCGGCACGCATGTTGGAACGCATCAAATCGAGCAAGTCAGGTGTAGCGTATTGGCCCGCTTCATCAACGATCAACAGCGAGAATGAGCGCCCCTGATACTTGGCATAGTCCGCATGGCTTTCGAGCTGGCCAAGTTCAAGATACGCACCATTGGGGAAGCGCCATACATGCTCTTGCGCGTTATAGCTCGCAGCGGTGCCATACACCATGCCGAAGACTTCGCGGCACGTCAGCTCGAAATCGCCAAGGCCCTTGTACGATTTGCGTAGATAGAGGATGCGAGCGCGAACGCCGTATTGCTCAGCATGCCGTAAAGCGAGCCATGCAATGCCCCATGACTTGCCACCACCACGCCCACCGCCAAGGAAGACATCAAAGGTTTCCGGCACGCATAGCAACTGCTGCTGAAAAGGGTTTAGCTCAATCTCAGTCGCGGGCATCGTTTTGCTTCCCATTCTTTGCTGTGGCGATAGCCTCAATCGTCTTGTACTCATCCGGCTTCATTGCGCCAGGCAAGTTGAACGTGATGCTGACGCGGTTTGCTGACTCCTGTTGGTCGCCTTCCTTGTAACCGTGGCGAGATTTCAAAAGGAACATAGCACTCACTTTGTCTTTCTCGTCAATGGCAAGGCGATAGAGCACGTTGTGCAGCGATTGACGCTCTTGCTCGCGTCCAACAGCGAAAGCCTCAGCAAGCACATCGTCTTCCTCAAGCCAGCGATTGAACGTCTGAAGGTTCACGCCGAAGTGACGCGCAACGCCTTGCTTGCTAAAGCCTGTGGACGATAGCGCAATGATTTGATCCCGCATCACATAGTTGGGATACGGCGGATCGACGCGCCGAGCGTGCGTTAGGTCTTTCATTTACAGCCTCACTAAAACGGGGCGGGGATGGATGCTTACCAGGCGTTCCATCCCCGCTACACGGTGCCGCAAACACCGTGATCTTGTTTACTTGCTAACCAGGAAGGCAAGCGGCACGCTCTTGCGAGACGTTGCCACACGCGACCAATGGGCAGCAGCCGCAAGCTCTGCGAGCGTTGGCGAGTCGCCAGCAATCGCAGTTCCGCCGCTTCCATCGCTCCAGGCAAAGCCCAAAGGATGAATGCCGACGTTCATGCGACTGAATAGCGTAGTGTTGCCGCCGCCATTGCCTTGCGATGGTGCCCGGAACAACTCTGTCCCATAACCTGTGTTGGGTTCCGACGCACCGAAGCCAACAGCACCAGGCCCAAGCAGGACAGTCGTGTACACGCCGCTCGCGGGAGTCAGGTTGTCATCAATGATGACCGCCATACCCCGAAATGTTTTGATGGGAAGCCCCTGCGACTGAGGGATGAACTCGATCAAATCGGCCTTGAGCATTTCGGTGTAGATAGCGCTGTGAACAGCGATGGCCTTGACACTATCGAGTGCATCGCCAAGGGTCGCAGCCGTGTCGATGACGGCCTCAGCGGAGAAATCAGCAGCCGCGCCGGAAGCGCCGCTGATGTCAACCACCATGTCCGATGCCGAATTGGCAACATTGCTGGCAAGCACGCCGAGCAATGAAGCAATCATGCGCCGTTCAAACTGCCTGTCCCAATAAGCAGACACACGATCCCTTAGCGCGACGATAGGATCACTACCGGCAAGCTCAGCAGCCAAGGACATTTCACTCCAACTCTGATTCAAGAAACTCTTGCGCACAACCTGCCGGAGAGCACTGAACTTCTGTGGAGTTGACAGGCTTGTTGGGTCATCATTACTGGTGTTGGCTTCGGCTTCACCAAGGTCACGCCATGCGGGAATGGTGAAGTTGTTGCTACCAACGGCGAGCGCGTCAGCGATAGCACCGTTGGGCACCAAAACGCCGGACTGGTATAGGGAGGTTGAAACCATTGAATGCTCCACCTGATAGGCGGAGAACTCGGCGGGAATTACGATATCACTGAGTTGAGTAACAGCCATGTTGATAGCTCTCTTTCAAGAAACATTGAATTGTTGGGATTGCAATTCAGTGAGCTACCGACTGGCTTGCTAACTGCCCGAGACTTCGGGGATAGATTGGGTGCTGTGCCGACTGGCACGAAACTGAGCCGGGCGCTGCTTGGGACAACGACACCGGCTGAGAGAACATAGCACGGTCTCACGCTGCTAGCGCAAGCCAAATTCGAGCTTAGGTTTCTCCCCACCAGGTTGAGAGATGGGAAGCCGCGACTCCCGGCCCGCGCCGCCGCTCGCGAATGAGACGGGCACCAATGCCGCATACATCTTCTGGCGATCCGTCCGTTCGGCATATCCCTTGCCAGTTAGGAACTCCGCAAACGATGCTTTGGTTAACTCTACGGGCTTACCAGAATGTGCAGCAATGGGTTTGCTCGTTGCTTTGTCCGTGACGATGATGTTCCCAGCATCATCCGCAGAAAACTCATAGTCCTTCAACAGCTCTTGCTTCAATAATTCGGGCGCTGCTTTGCACAGCTCGCTCGCCAGCGCATTCAAGGGACGATCAATCACAACGGCACGCATTGCGGCAGTCGCCTTATCAGCGGCTTCGCTTGCGGCGTTGCGCTCAGCTTCTAGCGTTGCGATCGTTGCCCTCTGAGTGTGACTCTTGGCAAGTAATTCGTCCTTTACGCTTCGCAACGTAGCAATCTCAGCATCTTTAGCTGCGATCAATTCTTCGTGCGTTGGTTCGCTCATTACTTACCTGCTTTCTTGTTTGCGGTTTTGCTGGAATGGCCGCCGCTTGAGAGCTGCGCACGGATGCTTTCGCGCAGCCCCTTCAGCTCGGGCGGTAGGTTCGCGTCGAATGCCGCTTGATTTTCTTGCTTGATCATCTGTGCCAACGCTGCAATCTCGTCCCTCTTCATCGAGTCGAAGGTGTCCCATTTCTTGCGCAGCTCGGCCAGGTTGATGACACCCATAAGCTGTTTGGTTCTGTACAGCTCCATCAGCGGGACGTTCCAGAGAGCCTGCGATTGCTTGACAACTCCTAGCCAAAGCGACTGCTCTCGCAATGTCAGCTCTCCGGGAAAGTGTGTAGCCAACAATGCGAAGCGATCAGCGGGATGCTCTGCCCAAAGCAAGCGGGTCAGTTTCTTATAATCCAAGTCCTTTCCTGCGACCGTCACGGTTGACGTGGCCAGAACTGCATCAACGCACTCCGCTACGAACTCGCTCAGAGTGGTTCCGGCGCGTTTTGAGAAAAGCACGGCAAAGTATTTCGTTTCCGGGGATAGCTTCACCTGCATCAGAGCGTCTTCTTTCAGCTTGTTTGCCTTCATTTTTTCGGCCCTCCACGGTGCCGGGATCGTCAGCTACCAAGGTTGTATCACGTTATGATTTGCATTGCAAATCATGTTTTGCTATTGTGGCAACACGCTGGCACGATCTGCCACGAACTTAGGAGGAAGGAACAGATATGACTAGCAACTTAGAACTTAGCCAGCAGATAACGTGCAGCCCTGCGCAGGCTTGTGCGCTGCTTAGCGTAGGCAAAACAGCTCTCTATGCTTTGCTTGCTGATGGCTCAATTCGATCAATCAAACACGGCAAAGCAAGGCTGATTATTGTGGCGTCACTTTACGAATGGGTTTCAGCTATGGAGTCGTTCGGCTTTGGCCAGTTAGGTGGTGAGTGATGTGGATTTTCGATGGTGCAGCCAACGGAACGCTTGCCGCGTTACCGTTCTCAAATAATGAACGGCAAACAATAGATGCGCATAGCGTGGCGTTCACTACCGACTCACACTACTTCGCATCCCGCGCAGGTGAGCAATTTGCAATACGTCGCGGATGTCTGGAATTTGATTGGGTAACTGAGTATGGGAAAGTTCCAGCCCCGCCCATCTACGTGCTTGTAATCAAACTGCGCAGGGGTACGCATTTAGTTACGCCAATCTATCGTGGAGTCCCCTTCTGGCCTGAAAAGACGTTTGGCCTTGGCAGGTATGCGGCTGTGGAGAACGACCGTGAAGCATTCGACATCCTCGTGCGTTGCCATGCGATGAATGGAATGAATGATGAGGCGCTAACGCAATTCAATCAGCACAATCTCTACGTCCAACAGCGGCGCTCATTCGCACTCGCTTCTCGTTCCTATGGAAAGGTAGTCAACTAATGCCAGGAGCAATTGAAGTCAGCGGCCAGCGCATTGCGCTGACCCGCATGGGTTATTTTGTAGGTCGCGGCAAGAAAGATAAATCGCCCGCAGAGAACAAGGGCTGGATGGATCATGCCAAACTGCGCGACGTTGCGTACTGGCAAGACGCGGCCAATTATCCAACTGACGACGCGGCGAATACTCTCTTGCTACTTGATGCTGGTATTTTGGCAGTTGACATTGACATCGACAATGATGCGCACCTTGTCAACCAGGTGATGCAACTCGCGATGAGTGCATTGGGTGAGACTCGCGTTATCCGTCGGCGTCCCAACAGCACCCGCGCAATGATCTTCTATCGTGTGAGTGACTATCGCGGCGGTCAGCAATACAAGACGGTCAAGGCTGCGAACGGCGGTCAAGTAGAGTTGCGCACAGGTTCTACCAAGTATGCCGTCGTCTATGGCGAGCATAAAGAGGGTGGCCTTTACTACTGGGATCAAGAGCTGAAAGACACGCACGGCGCTGCTTTGACACAGGTTACCTATGAGCAAGTGAAAGACTTCCGCATTCATCTTTTCAGCATGATTGGTATGCCCGCTACTACTAGTGAAGTAAATCAGCATGTCGTTAGCGTGGAACCAAAACAAGTGGAATATCTTCCCATGCCTCTGTGTTTGGTGGATGACTTTCAGAGAGAGCGTCAACATAGCTATGCGCTTGCTTGCTTGAAAGTTGTTTGCAATAGCTTGGCGCAAATGGGTGAAGGTGATGGCCGAAATCTGTTCATCACTAAAGAAGCATTCAACATGGCGACAATGCACCAATGGTTTGTCGGCAACGAAGCACCTCAAGCGCTTTATGCTGCTGCGATTGAGTGCGGCTATGTGCGCAAAAAAGGTGACGACGTTGTGCGCAGCCTAATCGGACGACAGTGGGAGCAGGGATGCGCGTCTCAGCATCGCGTGTGGTCTGAGCCTGAGCAGACGAATTTCACGGTAGGCGGGAAGCTGGTAGGCGAAGCGCTAGCAGCTCCGAAGGCCCGACGCCCCATGCAAGCCCCCGCGAAGGCACCAGCGCCGCGTGGCGTCGTTCTACGTGAGATGTCCGATGTGGACGACAAGCCAATTCAGTGGCATTGGAAGGGCTTTCTTCCCGCTGGCCTGCTAACGCTGCTAGTAGGTGCGGGCGGAACGGGCAAGTCAACAGTCGCATTCGGATTCGCAGCCACGGTCACAACAGGCGGTTGCTGGCCTGATAACACGCGATGCACAGCGCCGGGCAATGTATTGATTTGGTCTAGCGAGGATGATGTTGCATCGACCATCAAACCGCGCTTGCGTGCGGCTGGTGCTGATATCACAAAGATACAGACCATCGAAGGCGAACAGGATGAGCAAGGCTATCCCTTACCGTTCGATCCTGCGACGCAGATGGACACCTTGCGCGAAGCTGTGCGCAAGCGCGGTGGGGTCTCGCTGCTTATCATTGATCCAATCGTCAGCGCCGTGAATGGCGACATGCACAAGGCAAACGATGTGCGGCGAAGCCTGAATCCGATAGTGGAATTTGCCAAAGAGTTTGGTTGCGCGGTGATTGGGATTAGTCACTTCAGCAAGAACACCAGCGGACGCAATGCCGCTGAGCGCGTCATTGGCTCACAAGCATTCGGTGCGCTGGCTCGCATGGTTCTGGTAACAGCCGAAGAACAGGATACCGGCGAGCGCGTTTTCACACGCGCCAAGACGAACATCTCGCCGAACGGTGGCGGATTCGGTTACAGCATCGAAGTAGGCAGTGTTCCGGCAAGCGACGGCCAGGCAATCGAGACAACGCGCATCGTATGGGGAACTGCATTGAAGGGCAGTGCGGAAAGCATCTTGCACGACGTGGAAGGCGAAGACGCTACCCACTCTGGTAGGAAGATCGATGATGCCGTGAAGTTCCTCATCCGCACTTTACAGGATGGGCCGATTGCAGCGAACGCCGTAACCGAGCAAGCGATTCATGCGGGAATCTCACCGCGAACCCTGAAACGTGCGCGACAGGATGTTGGCATTGAAGCGAGTAAGGCTAATTTTGGCGGGCATTGGATTTGGTCGTTGCCGTTACAGCATTTGAAGCCGGTCGAACTGCTCAGAGGGTAGCCAAGAGGGCCATGCAGGCCATTACAAATAATCTGGCCCCCTTCGGTATATTTGGCCCTCTTCGAAGAAGGCCACTACTCCCAAGAAGGCCAACTAAGTCCTTTATAATGAATAGAAGACCATAAATATTGTAATGGCCCTCTATTGGCCCCCTTGATGATCCGGGCCACGAAGAAGGCCAATAGAAAATTCTGCCGAAAACCATTGGTCGCGAACGTGTGCCAAGCCTAAAAGAACGCCTGATTCAGCTCGATGATGCCAATCTCAGCAAGATGGGTAGCCCTTAGAGATGATTGCGTTCCTGCCCGCTCCAAAGACCAAGGGCTATGAGCTGGCTTTCGGTTAGCTCTAGCTCGATTGCAGACTCAGCACCCACACGGGCAGCATTTAGCTTACCGAGAACCATGCTGACATCATCGCTCGACAGCTCAGCACTGTGTACCTTGTCGCTGAATGTTTTCCACTGTGAGCTAATTGCACCGGCTGGCAGGCCGTCAACGCTTGCTGATAGCGCCAGCGAGCCATCTTTGTTCCACATACGTAAGCGGCAGAGCATAACTGATCCTAATGCCCGGAAAGTCGAATGACAACATGGGTAGTTGTTAGCGGCTTGAATGTGCCGTAATCCATCAAGAATTTGCCGTACAGGGCTGTCAGTTTGTCGTATCTCAGCTAATCCAGGCTGACCGTAACAGCCCTACAACGCCCGTTGATTCACACGTGACAGACAAGCTCTATGTCACGCCTGTGTCACGTGATGTGCTTTCCATAACCTGTTTGGCTTGTAACTTGTTGAAATGATTGGCGTCCCCGACGGGATTCGAACCCGTGTTACCGCCGTGAAAGGGCGGTGTCCTAACCGCTGGACGACGGGGACGCGCACGCATCGCGAGAACCGCGACACTCAGCTTTAAGGCTAACAACATGCAGAGCCAAAGGCAAGTATCCCGCGAAACTCTCTTTGCACAACTTCGGGCAGCCTACCGTCGCGCCGGCAATGGAGCCTTCCCAGAACGCACCTTGCGTCGCACATCGGCATATTGCAGCAGGATGAAGTTATCCGTCATTCCCGCGATGTAATCAGCCACCACCCGCGCCAGTCCTTCACTTTCAATCTCGGCAAAGTAGGCCTCCGGCAGCTCTTCCGGCTCGTTCACCCAGAAATCGAACAGCTCCGTTACTACCTCACCCGCCTTTGAGTGTTCCAGGTCCAGTGCCGTGCAGGTGTATAGCGTGTCGTAGAGATAGCGCTTCTCTTCCATCCGCTCCGCTTCAGCCTGCGGAGAAAACACCGCCAGCCGCCGTCCGCAGTTGCGAATGCTCTCCAGCGACCGCGCCCCAACCGCCGCCACATTCTCCCGAGTCGTTCGAATCAAGTCCATCACCAGCGTCTTCTGCATCGCCTGCAGCGCGTCGTGAAAAACATACTTTTCTTCCGCCGCAGGATGCGCACGTTCCACCCCCTCATAGCTTCGCCGCAGTATGCTCACGTTCTCGCGAATATGCCGCACGTCCAACAAGCCCGACTCCACACCGTCATCCAGGTCCGCGGTCAAGTAAGCAATCTCATCTGCCAGATCGATTAGTTGCGCTTCCAGCGGCGGCTGCTTGTCCAGAAAATACTCCGTCAGCTCCGGATGCTCCCCTGCGCCATAGTCTCGCGAATGCTTGATGATACCCTCACGCGCACCCAGTGTTAGATTCAACCCGCGATGCCCTGCATAGCGCTGCTCAAACCGCTCCACGATCCTCAGCGCATGCAGATTGTGATCGAACCGCAGTCCATGCGCCCTAAGGCATTCATCGAGTGCACGTTCCCCGGCATGTCCAAACGGAGGATGCCCTATGTCATGTACCAGTGCAAGCGTCTCCGCTAGGTCCACATTCAACCCCAGTGCCCCTGCCACCTGCCGCGCTACCTGTGCTACTTCGATGGTGTGGGTCAGCCGTGACCGGAAGTGGTCCGAAGCCCTGCTCGTAAATACTTGAGTCTTGCCCGCCAACCGTCGAAACGCTCGCGCCTGCACAACGCGGTCGCGGTCCCGCTCGAATGGTTTGCGTTCATCGCTTGCCGGAGCTGGAAAAGCGCGTTCGGACAGCAACGCCTCCTCCGTGCCAAACACTCCACAAGCCTGCAGATTATGTACCATGGCTACAAGTTTATAGCCAAGTACATAGTCAACCGTTTACTTGCCCGGCGCGGCATTCAAATGCGCCAGCTTTACGCGAGCGCCTTCGAGTTTATGCTGCACCTTCGCCACATCGGTCGGATCAGCCTCAGGCGGCAGCGACGTCGCATACTCCGCAACCGACTTCTGCCACTCCACGACCGCCATCTGCAGCTTGCCGCTCTTGGCGTAAATTTCACCCAGATGGTCCAGCACAGCAGGATCAGTGCCCAGCCGTGCCACAGCCTTACGCGCATAGTCCTCAGCCAGCGCATATTGCCCCTGCTTGTAGTAAGCCCACGCCAGCGAGTCCAAATAGGCGCCATTCTGCGGATCGAAATTCACAGCTTTCTTGATCATCGCCACGGCATCATCCAGCCGCACGCCACGGTCGGCCAGCATGTAGCCATAATCGTTATCGATCGCCGCACTCTGCGGATCGATCAACAAGCCCTTCTTGAACTCTTCCTCAGCCTGGTCGAACAACTTCTGCCGCTCGGCCACGCTGCCGCGGTAATAAAAGAGAAACGCCTTGTCCTCAGGTTTGGTCGAAAGCGACTCCACCTTATCCAGCGCCGTCGAAGCTTCCTTCCAACGCTTCGCCCGCACATCGATGTCGGCGATCGTGAAGTAAACCTCGCGGTCCGCAGGAGTCTGCTTCAACTGCGCATTCGCCAGCTTGATCGCTTCTTCCACCTTGCCGGAGTCTGCTAGCTGCCGCGCATAGGCTAGCTGTACCTCGTGGTTGTCCGGCAAGGCAGCCGCCGCCGCAGCAGCAGCCTTCGTCGCCGCCGCCCAGTCGTGCGCATCACGATAGGTATCGATTAGCCCATCCGAACCGCGTGCCTGCACTTCACCACCCAGCGCCATCATCTGCTGGTAGGCATCCGCAGCCTCTGCCGTATGCCCAGCTTCATTCTCCACAATCCCTAACCGGTCCAAAAACAGCGCCCGATTGCTACGGTCCTGATCGCTGTACTTCCCGTCGGTCGATACCGTAGCGGCAAGCATGCCCTTCAGCGTCTTCACAGCATCGTCATACTGTCCCAGGGCGTCATAACAAAGTGCTTCGTTGTACTCCAGTTCCAAGTTGTCGGAAACCAGCGCACTCGCCTTCTTCAGCGTCGAAAGCGCCTGCTCGTAATGCCCTTGCTGACGCTGCAGATCGGCCTCACGAATTAACGACTGCGCATCCTGGGGGTCGGTCGCCAGTAGATCGGCAAACACCTTTGCCGCCGCATCGGTCTGCCCATCGGCCACCAGGGCATTCGCTAAACCGCGCTTGGCATCAGTATTGTCCGTGTCTTGCTCCAGCGTCGCACGATAAGCCGCAGCCGCGTCCTTCGGCTTCTTCAACTGGTCGTAGATTCCCGCCAGCGCAAAATCCATCCGCGCGCTGCGATCATCCACCGGCACATCGGCAATCACCTTCGCCGCCGACACAAGATCTCCTTGTTCGGTATACAGCCGTGCCATACTCAGCACCACCTCTTCCGAACTCGAATCGATCCGCTGCGCTTCCTTGAACTGCGCCTGAGCCTTGGCAGAATCGTGGTTCAACCCATATAGCTGCCCAAGCAGCAGGTGCGTCTCCAGATCGTTCGGCTTCAACTGCGCAATCTTCTCGTACTCCGCAATCGCCGCCTTCAACATATCGGTCGACTGCGGCCCCTGCCCATCGCCCAGCGACCGCAAATAAACCCGGCCCAGCAAAATATGCGCATCTGCATCTTCCGGATGCTTCGTCACCTGGTCTTGCGCAGCCGCTACGGCCTCACGAATCCTGCCCAGCTTGAAGTAGAGATTCGCCAGCCCATCCTGCAGCTCACGCGAACCCGGATCGGCATCGAGCGCCAGCTTGTACTGCTCAATGGCCTGTGTGGCCAGGTCCTGGCGTCCATTGGACGAAGCCTCGTCCTCATACATCTTCGCCAAACCGAAGTGATAGTAGGCGGCCGAGCGGTCAGGCGCAGGAGCATCGACCGCAGGCAGCGCGGGCGCTGCACCCCATGTGTCTTTCCCCGCTCCGCTCTGTGCGTGCAGGCTGCTGGTACCCAAAAGCGTTGCAAAAGCGACGGCACAACCCGCTTGCAGCAGGGACACGCGAAAAACAGGGCTCATGTTTGAAATCCTATTATTAAAGCTCGTTCAATACCTACTTTGTTTTAGACGGCATTCGACAGATTTAGGGTGCCGGAGCCAGCTTCATGCGCTTCACCCGTGCCTGAAATGCCTCACCCCGGTCATCACCATAGCGATTCCCAGCCGGTCCGCCGCCGCGATGACCTCGTTATCTCGCATCGACCCTCCCGGCTGAATCACCGCCGTCGCTCCCGCCTCCGCAATCGCCTCCAGCCCGTCCGGAAAAGGGAAAAACGCGTCCGAAGCCGCCACAGTGCCAGCCAGCGGCAGCGCCGCCTTCACCGCGCCAAACTTCGCCGCATCCACCCGGCTCATCTGCCCGGCGCCGATTCCCACCGTCTGCCCAAACCCATCTTCCAGCCGCGCATACACAATCGCATTCGACTTCACATGCTTGCACACCCTCCACGCAAACATAAGAGCCTCAAGCTCTTCCGTGCTAGGCTCACGCGCCGTCACAGACTTCAGCTCATCGGCGTTCACCAGAATATGGTCCTCTTCCTGCACCAGGTATCCGCCCGAAATCTGCTTCACCACCCGTGCCACCAGCGCCGGTTTAAGTCGAAGCACACGCAGGTTCTTCTTCGCCCCCAAAGCCACCAGCGCCTCTTCCGTAAAGTCGGGAGCCACCACGGCCTCCACAAACAGCTTCGCGATCTCAACCGCCGCTTCACCATCTACAGTCCGATTGACCCCGATCACCCCACCAAATGCCGACACCGGATCAGCCTCCAGCGCCCGCTTATAAGCCTCCACAACAGTCGCGCCCATGCCCACCCCACACGGATTCGTATGCTTGATAATTGCCACTGCCGTACCGGGAAACTCATTCACCAGCGCCCAGCACGCATCCAGATCGACCAGATTGTTATAGCTAAGCTCTTTCCCCTGCAACTGCTCCGCATTCGCGATGCCCAAATCCGATCCATCCGTATAAAGCGCCGCTTTCTGGTGCGGATTCTCCCCATAACGCAGCGAAGCCTTCCGCGGCGCAATGACCCGCAAGGTAAAAGGCATCTCCGCCGGAGGAGCAGGAGCTTCAGCCTCAGATCCAACCGTCAGACCCTCCAGCGTCGTCGCAATCGCCGCATCATAAGCCGCGGTCACCGCAAACGCCTTCTTCGAAAGCGCCCACCGCATCGCCCCACCCAAACGACCCTTGTTCTCCGTCATCTCTTCAATCAGCGCACCATAGTCCGCGACATCCGAAACCACCGCCACATCCTCATAATTCTTCGCCGCCGACCGCAACATCGAGGGCCCACCAATATCGATATTCTCGACAATCTCCTCCAGCGTCACACCCACCTTGGCCGCCGTCTTCTCAAACGCATAAAGATTCACCACGACCATATCGATCGGCCCAATCCCATGCTCCTCCACGGCCTTCACATGCGACGGCTCACTCCGCCGGTGCAGAATCCCTCCATGCACCACCGGATGCAGCGTCTTCACACGCCCATCGAGCATCTCCGGAAACCCCGTCAGATCGCTCACATCACGCACAGTCAGGCCCGCATCCCGCAGCGCCCGCGCCGTCCCACCGGTCGAAACCAGTTCCACGCCAAACCCATCCAGAGCTCTCGCAAACTCCACCAACCCTGACTTATCCGTCACCGACAACAACGCACGCCGCACAGCCTTAAAATCGCTCATTGACCTAATTCTAAGCGCCTCGCGTGAGGAAGACTTGACCCCAAATCGTTTATAAACGAATATCAATTGTGGCCAGCATCCGTCATTACCTGACGCCGGAAGGCAAAGATGTCTATCAGGAGTGGTACGAAAAGCTGCGCGACATCAAAGCGCGCATCGCCATCGACCGAAGAATCAACCGCATCGAGCTCGATAACTTCGGCGACCATAAATCGTTGAAAGGCGGTCTCTGGGAGCTTCGTATCGATGTTGGCCCCGGCTATCGCGTCTATTACGCAGTTGCCGGAACTGAGATCGTCCTGCTCCTTCTGGGCGGCGACAAGCGAACACAGCGGGCCGACATTGCCAGGGCACGAAACTACTGGCTCGATTGGCAGGAAATGGACTTGCGATGACAACGAAGAAAACAACAAAGCTTGCAAAAGACCGTAGCCATGACGAAGCAATGGCTGAAGTTTTCCGCAAAGACCCCGCTTACGCCGTAGAACTCCTCAACAGCATCCTTGAGGACGGCGATCAGGGCGAACTCCTTATCGCCCTGCGCCAAATGACTAAGGCATTCGGCGGTGTCCCCGTGATTGCGAGCAAGGCGAAGCTGAACCAGACCCAGCTCTATCGCACACTCTCAGAAGAAGGTAATCCAGCACTCAGCACCTTGGCCGCAGTGCTAAAGGCAATGGGCCTGCGCCTGGCAGTAACGCCCACAAAATTGAAAAGAGCCCAGGCGGCCTAGGCCGTATCGACATATAGCTTGAGGTGTATCCAAGCGCAGGCGATGGCGACGATGGCTTTGAAGTTTTGTTTGAGTTTTTCGTAGCGTGTGGCGAAGCGGCGGAGGTGTTTGAGCTTGGAGAAGCATCTCTCGATGCAGTTGCGCTTTCGGTAGAGCTCTTTGTCGTGGGGGTGTTGGTGCTTGCGGCTGGACAGCGAGGGTACGACGGCCTCGGCGCCCATCGCTGCGATGTGGGCGCGGATCGCCTTGCTGTCATAGCCTTTATCGGCCATCACCCACTCAGCCTTGCGCTCTCCCAGCAGACCGACGGCCTGGGTGCAGTCGTTGACCTGGCCACCGGTGACCGTGAAGTCGACCGGCAGACCGAGTTCGTTGGCCAACAGATGGACCTTGCTCGTCAGACCTCCTCGGGAGCGCCCCAGAGCCTTGTCGGAGCCCCCTTTTTGCGGCCCGTGGCCGCCTGCTGGTGAGCCCGCACGATCGTCGAATCGATCATCAGATACAGATTCTTGCGATCCGCCACCAGATCGTGGAAGACCTTCTCCCATACCCCGCTCTGAGCCCAGCGACTGAACCGCTTGTGCACGCTCTTGTACTTGCCGTAACGCTCCGGAAGATCGTGCCAGCGGGCTCCGGAACGAAGCACCCACAGCACACCGTTGATAAAAACACGATTGTCGGTCGCCGTTCGGCCCACCGTATCCGCACGCCCCGGAACCAAACCCTCGATCCGAGACCACTGCGCATCACTCAACTCATATCGACTCACGCCCATACATACAGATCAACAAATCAAATGCGATCTGGAAAGTCTATATGTCGATACGCCCTAGGCGTTTGCCGCTAGGATTTCGAAGAATGCTCGCAATACGCCTCACTCGCGCCTTCCTCACCCTCTTGCTGGTCACTCCATCTCCCCACGCCCAACCGCAAGACTCCACCTTCACCCTCGCCGTTCCCGTAGACGAAGTCGACCTCACCTTCCACGCCAACGACACCCACAACCTAGCCGTCAACGACCTCAAACTCACCGACCTCACCCTCCTCGACAACGGCAACCCACCCGGCAAAATCCTCGCCTTCCAATCCCTCCAGGACCTCCCCATCCGCGCCGGCATCCTCATGGACACCAGCACCTCCATGGCCCCACACCTCGCCGCCAACCGCGCCATCGCCCTCCAATACGCCCAATCCCTCCTGCGCCAGCAAACCGACCAGGCCTTCATCATGGATTTCGGCCATCTCACACGCCTTCTTCAGCCCTGGACCAGCGACAAAGCCGTCCTCACCAAAGCCATCGGCTGGATCTCCACCGGCAGCGAAAGCCGCGTCGCCGGCACCGCCATCTTCGACACCCTCTACCGCACCTGCCGCACCCAGTTCGGCAGCATCAACCACGCCGCCAGCGGCAACTTCATCCTGCTCTTCTCCGACGGAGAGGATAACGCCAGCTTCATGCGCCTCAGCCAGGCCGTCGACGCATGCCAACACACCAACACCGCCATCTACGCCTTCCGCTCCGAAGAGCCCTCCACCTTCGGCTCCCCAGGCCCGCAAACCCTCGCGCAACTGGCTCAGCAAACCGGAGGCCGCGTATTCGCCGCCAATGGCTCCGCAGCCGATATCCGCGAAGACCTGCGACTCATCGAAGGCGACCTCCGCAGCCAATATCACCTCATCTTCAAACCCGCACAGCTACAGCACGACGGCGCCTTCCACCGCCTCACGCTCGAAGCCCCCAACCGCTTCCTCACCATCAACGTCCGCTCCGGCTACTACGCGCCCGCGCACTGACCCCCATCACCGCAATCCACCGCTCCGATCCCATCGAGCAGCTAGAATGTCAAAGTATGCTTGATCTAGCTTTTGTGCGGGCCAATCTCCCGCAAGTGGAAGAAAAACTGCGCGCCCGCGGTGCCGACGCCTCAGCTCTCGCCGACTTCGCCACCCTCGACGCCGAACGCCGTACCGCGATCACCGAAGCCGAAACCCTCAAGGCCCAGCGCAACGCGCTCTCTGCCGAGTTCGGCAAACTCAAACGCGAAGGCGCCGACACCACTGCCGTCAGCGAAAAGTCCAACGCCCTCAAAGCAAAGACCGAAGCCCTCGAAGCAGCCGCCGCTATGGCGGACTTAAAGCTACGCGATCTGCTTCAAGCCATCCCCAACCTCCCGCAAGACTCCGTCCCCCTCGGCAAGTCCGAGCACGACAACGTCTCCGAAAAAATCTGGGGTCAGATCCCCACCTTCGAATTCCCTGCCAAACCCCACTGGGAGCTCGGCGTCGATCTCGGCATACTCGACTTCGACCGCGCCGCCAAAATCTCCGGCAGCCGCTTCGTCGTCCACTTCGGCAGCGGAGCCCGCCTCGAGCGCGCCCTCGCCAACTTCATGCTCGATCTCCACACCCGCGAGAACGGCTATGCCGAAGTCCTCCCGCCGACCATGGTCAACTCAAAATCCCTTTTCGGCACCGGCCAGCTCCCCAAATTTGAAGAAGATCTCTATTACTGCGTGAATAGAGCAGAGCTCTCAAATCCTGAGAGTGAGCAGGCGAGACGGGTTGCTTCGAGATTGTTGGGACAAGAAAATTCCGACCACTGGCTCATTCCCACCGCTGAAGTCCCCGTCACCAACCTCTTCCGCGACGAAACCATCGACCTCACCGCCGGCCCAATCTCCTTCTGCGCCTACACCTCCTGCTTCCGCAGCGAAGCCGGATCCTACGGCAAAGACGTCCGCGGCATGATCCGCCAACACCAGTTCCAGAAGGTCGAGCTCGTCAAATTCACCCGCCCGGAAGACTCCACCGACCAACATGAGCAGCTCACCTGCGACGCTGAAGCCGTCCTCGAGCGCCTCGGCCTGCCCTACCGCCGCATGCTCCTCTGCACCGCCGACATGGGCTTCAGCTCCTCCAAAACCTACGACCTCGAAGTCTGGCTCCCCGGCCAGCAAACCTACCGCGAAATCAGCTCTTGCTCCAACTTCGAAGCCTTCCAGGCCCGCCGCGCCAACATCCGTTATAAGCCCGAGGGCGCGAAAAAGTCTGAGTTCGTCCACACCCTCAATGGCTCAGGCCTTGCGGTCGGACGCACCTACCTCGCCATCCTCGAAAACTACCAGCAAGCCGACGGCTCCATTCGCGTCCCTGACGCCCTCATCCCCTACATGGGCGGCGAAACAGTAATCACCAAACAGTCCCTCGGACGCACGATAGGCGGTGCCCTTTGAAACTCTTCCGCAACTACTTCTTCTGGGCCTACGAGCGCGGCAGCTTCCACTACGACGTCATGGTCACGCTGATCCTGCTCTTCATCTTCGTCTCACCCCACTTCATCGACTTCCGCGACAAACCCATCAACACCATTCCCTTCCACTCTTCCGAAGTCCTCGTCAAGCAGGACGGCGGCACCGCTGAAGCATATCGTTACATCTACGAGATCCGCACCGAGGACCTCCCCGAAGCCGCTTCCGACTCCGAAGGTGACATGCGCGCTTCCCTGATGCGCGTCATCCAGCCCATCGCCGGCAACGTCACCCTCGAGTCCTACGCCCCCGTCACCGACGCCAAGGGCAAAATCATCGCCTACGACGCCACAGTAATCCGGTAGCGAAGCCGAAGTCAGGAATCCGCTTCGGCTTTTGCTTTTCTTTCTATCATCCTCGCAGGGGATCTGCTTCTTGCCCGTGGCGGCACAAACCACCCGGCAACATTTCCTTCCAAATGCCATCTAAGTAACTGGCAACACTGAGGCACCGATCAGCATGAACCTAATCCGCGCCACGTCGATCCTGGCCGTCACCTTCGCCACCTTCGCTCTACACGCACAGGCTCCCAAAGCGATCCTCGACCAGCTCGACGCCGCCAGCAAATCCTTCAAAAACGCCCAGGCCGACGTCCTCTCCGACGTCTACACGCGCTCCATCAAGGCCCACGACACCGAACCCGGCAGCATCTACGTCGCGCGCTCCGGCTCCTCCACCAGCATGGGCGCCATCACGCTCGACCCCGGCACAAAGGCACCCTCCAAAATCGTCTCCTTCGCCAACGGCCTCTTTCAGCTCTACACTCCCGGCACCAATCAGGTAGACGTGTTCAAAGCCACGGCCAGCCAGGCCAAGTACGACAGCTTCCTCACCCTCGGCTTCGGCGGCAGTGGCACCGACCTTGCCAAAAACTGGACCATCAACGACCAGGGCCCCGAAACCATCGACGGTGTCAAAACCGAAAAACTCGATCTCGTCAGCAAAGACCCCAGCGTCCTCAGCACCTTCACCCACGTCACCATCTGGGTCGACCCCACCCGCGGCGTCTCCCTCAAGCAAATCTTCTACGCCCCCAACGGCGACAACCGCACCGCCACCTACACCAACATCAAGCTGAACTCCCCCATCAACAAGAAGCCTTACGCCATCAGCAGCAAAGCCACCCGCATCAACCACTAATTTGGATTGCACTTGAACCGGATTAGCAGGGGCCTTTAGGCCCCTGAATCAATCAGGACCTAGAAGGGGCTTTAGCCCCGGCACTTTCGCGTTGCCCAACCTCGCCACCGCAAACCCCGCCAGCAAAATCACCACCGGAAAGCACTCCAGCGTATACCTCGGCTCCGAGTTATCGAGTGTCCACAGTAGCGCACACCGCAGCACCACAAACCCCACCAGCGCCACCGCAATCCCTCGCTGTCCGCTCCATCCATCCTTTCGCCACAGCCAAAGCCCTACACAGGCCAGCCCCAGATACGCCGCATTCCAGACCGCATACCCCAAACTCAGCCACGACTGCCACGGATGCGCCCGGAACTGCCACCAGTCCACCGGCACCTTCATAAACTCAGTCCTTGGTCTCAGCCACATATCCGCCAACTTCAACGCCGGCAGCCCCACATAGTACCGCAGCGTATGCGCTGCAATCCTCTGGTCAGCCAGCTTCCCAAACGCATCATCCACCGGCTTGGTCGACATCCCTGCGTCGTTGTAAATCCTATACAGCCTCGCCGTCTCCACTCGCTCCGCATCATTGTCAAACGCCCGTTGCGGCAAATCCCCCAAAGCCACCGGCGACCCGTCATAATTCCAATACACATCCACCGTCGCCTTGAAATCGATCGCCCACGTCCGGTACCACTTCTGGAATCCATAAGGATTCGCTTCTCCCGGATCGTTCGCATACCGCGGCGCCAGCGGCTGCACCACATGGAACACTCTCCAGTTCCTCACACCCCAGAGCAGAAACGGCACCGAAATCGCCAGGGCCACCACGACCACCGGTCCAACGCCACGCAGCTTCGCCTTCCGCCACCCCACCCACGCCACCACCGGAAGCACCACCATTACCACCAGCGCCTCATCCGGCCGAAGCAGAATCCCATAAGCCAGCGCGAACACCATCGCAGCCAGCCACCAACTCCACAACTGTCCAACCGACCACCGCTTCAGCGAGTAAAACGCCAGCGCCACGCAAAAAATCGTCCACGTTTCTGCCAACGGAATCGCCGCATAATTCGCCAGAAACGGACAGAGCACCGCTAAACCAAGCGCCCACAACCCGGCCCTTCGCCCCACCAGCCGCGCCGTCAGGTCGCCAATCAGGCAACACGTCCCCAAATCCACTAGCACCTGTACCCAAAGCACAGGCACAAAGTTCCCCACGCCAAACACTGCGAAGCAGGCCGCAAGAAACGCCGGATACCCCGGCAACCGGATCAACGTCGGCCTGATCATCGTCGCTTCGGTAAACCCGAACACATGGTGCTGCAACATGTTGCCGGCAAGATCGCCATAAAGCAGCGAATCACCCGAAATCCACGGATGCCACTTCACAAATCCGGCGCGCAGCAATGCTCCTGCCACCAGCAGCAACGCCGCCACTCGCCATCTACTCCACCACTGGGTCATTTCCTTGCATCATACTGGCCCATGGGCCATCCCTGCTTGCTTCCTTTCGGTCAACTCGCTCAGGCAAGCACAGCCGACTGTTATACGATTGCAGAGAATCCTTACTTAGAATGAGCAAACAAGTTTTTTTCGACCCGCAACGCAAACGCTGGAAGCGGCTCAGGCGTCTCTTTGACTCTTTCGCCGTCTTCGGCGTCATCGTAGGCGCCATCTTCATCATCGGCCTCATGCGCATCAAGCCCATGAACGGTCTCGATCTCCGCTCCGCCACCAAACGCTATCGCGCTCTCTCGAACCCGCCCGCCAACGAACTCAAATCGAAGGAAAAGCTCAACCAGTCGGCCCACCGCAAAACCGATCTCAAACCCTCTGACGTCGTCCTCAACCAGAGCGAGGGCCTCCGCGCGGCTTTCTACACCGACGCCGACCCCGCCAGCTTCGCCTCACTCAAGCAGCACGTCAAGCAGATCGATCTTCTCTTCCCCGAGTGGCTCCACGTGGTCACCCCCGACGGCGCTCTCACCGCCATCAACTCCTCCAACGTCGCTTTCCCGGTGGTCGAAGGCAATGTGGTCCACGGCGTCGATCGTGAAAACAAGGTCGCCAAGGCCATCGACGCCGCCCACGAAGACACTGAAATCTTTCCGCTCGTAAACAACTATTCCGCCAGCGACGGCGTATTTGAAGACTCCATCGGCCAGATGTTCCTGAACCCGGCCTCGCGCTCCAACTTCGTCCACCAGGTCGACGCCTTCCTGGCCGCCAACACCCGTTACCGCGGCCTCACGCTGGACTTCCAGAACATCCCCGCCGCCGCGCAACCCGGCTTCCAACTGCTCGTCCAGGCGCTCTACAGTGACTTCCACCCTCGCAATTTGCGCCTCTACATCAACGTGCCCGTGGAAGACGCCGACTTCAACATGACGTTCCTCTCGGCCAACTCCGACGGCTTAATCCTGATGAACTACGACCAGCATCAGTCCGGCACCGACCCCGGAGCAGTCGCCGGACAGGATTGGTTCGCCGATAATATCCGCAATGCTCTCAAAGTCATGCCACGCGAAAAGCTCATCTGCTCCGTCGGCAGCTTTGGCTACGACTGGACCAGCTCCCTGCCCCCACCGCCGGTCAAATTGAAGCGCGGTCAAAAAGCCCCGCCCACTCCCAAGCCTTCGGTTCTCAATACCGTGTCGTTGTCCACCCAGGAAGCCTGGCAGGAAGCCTCCGACTCCGAGGCCAAGATCGACCTCGACGAAGCCTCGCTCAACCCTCACTTCGCCTATGACGACGAAGACGCCCGCGTCCGCCACGACATCTGGTTCCTTGACGCCGTCACTGTCCTCAACCAGATGCGCGTCGCCCGCGCTCTCGGCATTCAAACCTTCGCACTCTGGCGTCTCGGCTCCGAAGACGACTCGCTCTGGAAGATTTGGGACAATCCCCTTCATTCCAATCCTACAGCCGTCCTCGCCGCCGTCAGCCCCGGTCAAGACGTCGACACCGAAGGTGACGGCGACATCCTCAAGGTCACCGGGGAACCCCAGAACGGCCATCGCACCATCACGATGGACGATGACTCCACCATTCCTCCGCAGTATCTCAGTGTCATCTCCGAGTCCATGGACTCCTACCCGCTCCCCTATCAGCTCACCCAGTACGGCTACCACTCCAAAGAAGTCGCCATCTCCTTCGATGACGGTCCCGATCCCGAGTGGACCCCAAAGATCCTTGACATCCTCAAGCGCTACAACGTCAAGGCCAGCTTCTTCATGATCGGCGAAGTGGCCCAGGATAACGTCGGCGTAATGCAGCGCGTATACCGTGAAGGCCACGAGATCGGGAACCACACCTATACCCACCCCGATATCTCAGAAATCTCCGACGGCCAGGTCGACCTTCAGCTCAACCTCACAGAAAAGCTCTTCGCCGCCAAACTAGGCGTCCGTCCGGTCTACTTCCGGCCACCGTACTCCATCGACCAGGAGCCCGACACCAACGACCAGGCCGCTCCAATCGACCGCATCCAGCACAAACTTGGCTACGTCATCGCCGGCAACAAGATCGACACCAACGACTGGGATGAGCACCCACGCAAAACCCCGCAGGAGATCATCGACGACGTCTTCCAGCAGATCAACGACGCCCAGACCAAACCCTGGATGCGCGGTTCCATCATCCTCATGCACGATGGCGGCGGCAACCGCCAGCCCACCGTCGACGCCCTTCCCAGGCTCATCGAAGCCCTCCGCGACCGTGGCTACAAAATCGTACCCATCCACGAGCTCATCGGCCAGACCCGCGACCAGGTCATGGTTCCGCTCACGCGGCGTCAACGCTACCTCGCCGTCTTCGACTCCATCACCTTCTTCTTCATCGGCTTCTTCAACCACTTCGTCATCTACGTCTTTTTCATCGGCGACGTCCTCATGAGCTCGCGCCTCATCATCATCGGCGTCTGCGCCGTCATCGACCGCCTCCGCAAGCGCAAAAACTTCGCCGGCCCCGACTACAACCCCCGCGTCGCCGTCTTGATCCCGGCCTACAACGAAGAAAAAGTCATCGCCCGCACCATCCGCTCCGTCATGATGTCGAACTACAAGAACATCCGCATCATCGTCATCGACGACGGCTCCTCCGACAACACCTACAAGGTCGCCACCGAAACCTACGCCAAGGACATCGCCGAAGGCCGCCTCACCGTCCTTACCAAGCCCAACGGCGGCAAGGCCGAAGCCCTCAACTACGCTCTCGCCTCCACTGAAGAAGAAGTCTACGTCGGCATCGACGCCGACGGCGTCATCGCCCACGACGCCATCTCCCGCCTCGTCACCCACTTCGCCAACCCACAAATCGGCGCCGTCGCCGGCAACGCCAAGGTCGGCAACCGCGTCAACCTCTGGACCCGCTGGCAGGCCCTCGAATACATCACCTCGCAAAACTTCGAGCGCCGCGCCCTCGACCTCTTCAACGTCGTCATGGTCGTCCCCGGAGCCATCGGCGCCTGGCGCACCTCAGCCGTCAAGGCCGGCGGCCTCTACGCCGTAGACACCGTAGCCGAAGACGCCGACCTCACCATGAACCTCCTCGAACAGGGCTACCACGTCATCTACGAAGACCAGGCCCTTGCCTTCACCGAAGCCCCCATCAACGCCAACGGCCTCGCCCGCCAGCGCTTCCGCTGGTCCTTCGGAATCCTGCAGGCCATCTACAAACACAAGGGCGCCATCACGCACCGCCGCGCCATGGGCCTCTTCGCGCTGCCCAACATCCTCATCTTCCAGATCCTCTTGCCGCTTGTCTCGCCACTCATCGACCTCATGTTCGTCGCCGGCGTCATCCACTACTTCATCGACAAACACTTCCACCCCGAAACCACCAATACCGCCGACTTCTACAAGCTCCTCATCTTCTTCCTCACCTTCCTGCTCATCGACTTCGCCGCCTCCGGCCTCGCCTTCCTGCTCGAGCGCAAACACCCCGCCAGCCGCGGCGACGCCTGGCTGCTCTTCCACATCTGGATCCAGCGTTTCACCTACCGCCAGCTCTTCTCCTGGGTCCTGCTCAAAACCATCAAGCGCGCCATCGACGGCAAACCCTTCAACTGGGACAAGCTCGAACGCACCGGCGAAATGTCCAAGTCCACCGAAAGCTCAACGACCTAGCGCTTCATCCCCACAAGGCTTGTACGAAGCATCGCTCATCGAAGGCGGCGGCACATCCCTCCCCCACGCCGATGGCGCCGACCCCAGCGTGAACACCAACGTCGCTCCGTCCTTGATCTCCCCATGCCGGAACCACGAGTTCAACAGTGGCTTCCCATTCAGCGTCGCCGACTGCACATAACGGTTCAACCCGGCACCATCCAGATTCTTCGTCACAATCCGCAGCGCCTTCCCATTCCCCAACATCAACGAAGCATCAGGCAGACTCGGCGTACTGATCAAATACACATCCTGCCCCGCCACCGGATAAATCCCCAGCGTCTGAAAGATCAGCCAGCTCGACATCGCCCCCGAGTCATCATTACCCGGAATCCCCGCACGACTATCCGTGAACGCTTTCTCCAGCAGCAGATGCACAATATCAGCGCTCTTGTCCGGCCGCCCCGCATAGTTATAAAGCACTGGCATCAGGAACCCCGGCTCATTGGTCACATCGAAGTGCCCCCGCGAAAAGATAAAGTCCATCCGGTTATCAAACATCTCGCCTCCACCCGCCATCTCAATCAGCTTCTTCATGTCCTGCGGTGCATACAACGAGTACGTCCAGATATCGCCCTCATACATAAAGTCCGGCCAGGTCCCACGCACCGTCAGGTAAGGCGGTGCCCAGCTCCCATCCGGATTCCGCGGTCGCAGAAACCCCTTGAACCCCAGCGCCATCATGTCCTTGTCCCACAGGTTCTCGAAGTTATGCGCCCGCCCCGCATACAGCTCCGCTTCCTTCGTCTTCCCCAACCCGCAAGCCAGCTCCGAAATCGCAAAGTCGTCATACGCATACTCCACGGTGCGCGAACCCGACCGCTCATCCGCCAGCGTCACATACCCGCGCTCGTTATAGTCCTTCAACCCACCGCGGCCTTCCTTCTGCGCATCCGCCGGAGGCACCGTCGTATCCTTCACCATCGCCTCAAACGCCGTCTCGTAATCGATCCCCTTCAATCCCTTGAGAAACGCATCCGCCACCACGACATTCGCATTCGACCCACCCTGCGTCCGTCCATTGTCATTGCCGCTCCGCGCATCCGGCATGTATCCCGTATGCCGATAGATGTCCACCAGCGACCGAATAATATCCCGCTGCCTATCGGGCGAAATCAGCGTCAACAGCGGACTCGAGCTACGGAACGTGTCCCAGATCGCATAGTAGTCATCGTAGTAAGGCTCACTCGAAACCCACCCAGGATTCTCCCCCGTACGGTCCGTCGGCATCAGCATGACGTGATACATCGCCGTATAAAGCTGCCGACGCTGCGAGTCCGTCTCACCGTTCATCTTCAACTTCCCAAGCTCAGCATTCCACAACCCCATCGTGGCCGCATGCACACGCTCAAAGTCCCATCCCGGAACCTCCTCGGCCACATTCGCCTTCGCCTGCTTCGCGCTAAGAAACGAAATCCCCACCTTCACCTGCACCACTTGCTTTGCATGCGTCTTGAAGTCGAAGGTCGCCCCGATCGGCACATTGCTTATCACCACCGCATCTTTTGCATTCGACAACCCACTCCCCGTCCACGTCTGCGTAGCATCCGCCGGCGTGTCCATGTCGAAGTAGTAATAAACCTTGTACTCACCACCCTTGTTCCATCCACCCGTAAACCGCGCCACTCCTTCAGCCTCATGCGACGAAGTAACATGCAGCTCAGCTCCCAGAAACTTCTGGTTCTCCCCACCAGTCCCCAATCCCAACGCATGCGCCACATTCAACGTCACATGCGCCTGCTCGCTCGCCGGAAACGTATACCGATGCACACCCACGCGCCGGCTGCTCGTAATCTCGGCCTTCACGCCATACCGCGTTAGCTCCGCCGAGTAATACCCAACCTTCGCCACCTCATCGGTCCGTGGCGTCTTGATATCGCTGATATCCAGCGCACCCGTCACCGGAGCCACCAGGATGTTCCCATACTTCCCCTGCGCCCCACTCAAATGCAGATGTGAAAATCCCAGGATCACCCCATGGCTCGAGTATCCAAACCCCGAAGCCTTGCCATCGAACGTCTCCATGTCCGGCCCGACCTTCACCATTCCGAACGGCACCGCCGATCCCACAAACGTATTCCCACCCCAATCCACACCAATAAAGGGATCCACATTGTGCGTGTAATCGACCGCTTGGCTCTTCTGCGCCCACGCGCAAATCCCCACCACCGAAACAACAACAGCCGCTAGCCGCCGCATACGAGAAGTACGAACCAAAATCATGAGACAGTCTCCGCGGGACGTTCGTCATTGCCGCCCCGCTCAAGACTGCCTCACATCACGCCCACATGCAAGCCTCCTACGCCCGCAGCATCTTCAGCACGCCTTCCGTCGTCTCCACTTCGCCCAGCTTCGGAAAGCTTCGCGTGATGCAGTTTTCATGAATATCCGCATTCATGTCAGCCATCGCATCGGAAACAAACACCACGTTGTATCCCAGATCAAACGCACTTCGCGCCGTCGACTCCACGCCACTCCCCGTAGCCACACCCACCATCACCACCTGCGTCACCCCACGCGCCTTCAGCTCTTCATCCAGCTTCGTCCCCAGGAAAGCACCCACCCGCTGCTTCGTAATCAACACATCATCAGGCCTCTGATCCAGCTCCGGAATCAACTCCACCCAATCCTTCGGCAACTCTCCGCTAAGGCGCATCGGCGCGTTCGTCCGGCCCGGCGCCCGGCCCGATACATTCACCAAAACCACCGTCTTCCCTGCCTCGCGAAACGCCTTCGCCAGCTTCACGCTGCGCTTCACCACATCAGCAATGCCGGCCACCGGCAGCCCGACAATCCCCTTCTGCAAATCGATCACAACCAGCGCAACCTTCTCGTCGATCTGGGTCAACGGCATGTCACATTCCTTTCAATTGCCTATATCGTTCGTCATCCTGAGCGAAGCGCAGCGAAGTCGAAGGACCCGCCTAGGCATTCGTCCTCGCATACTCTCCCTACATTTCAACCACCAGCTCAGGCCGCTGCTTATGCTGAAAGTTCACACTCGACAAAACTGCAAGCGCTGCGAAACCCACAACACAGGTCAACATCACACCATGCGAGCTCATCGGCTGCGACGCATGCCAAAGCACATGACCCACCAAAAGGTTGAACAGCGCCCAAACCATATTTACTGGCGCAGACGAAAGCCCCTTGCCCGGCGGCTTTGAAAACGGCGTCGGAAACTTGTCCCCGCAAATGCCCTTCACAAAATGCGGAATCGCATTCAACAAAAACGCTCCGGCAAAGAACGCACCAACATAATGTCCCCAGCTCATAACACTCTCCTTTGAAAATTCTTTTACGCTCGACTCTCAGCCCGCCTGCATCAATCCCATAGCTTCATATACCGGCCGCATACTTGCCCGCACACCAGGCAGCTTCACGCTGAACCACACCGCCGCCACCAAACAGCAAGCTCCTGTAAACATCACCGTCCGCGGCGCGCCAAACAAGTGCGCCAACACTCCCGCGAGCAAACTCCCAAACGGAGCCGCGCCAAAGAACGCCATCGTGTAGTAGCTCATCACGCGCGCCCGCATGCCCTCTGTCACCAACGACTGGACAATCGTGTTGCTCGCACTCGCCGCCTGCAGCATCCCAAACCCCACGAACATCATCAGCAGCACCGACAGCCAAAGCACATGCGAAAATCCAAACAAAATCAACGCCACACCCAGCAGCGCGACCGACACCTGGACCATCCGCGTAAGCCCCAGCACCGTCTTCCTCAACGCAAGCGACATCGCCGAGATCACCGCGCCCACACCCGAGGCCCCCGTCAGCCATCCCAGGGTATGCGCCCCTCCATGCAGCACGCTGCCCGCGAACACCGGCAGCAGCACCATCCACGAGTAGCCCATCAAGCTCACCACAGAGAACAGCGTCAGAATCGTTCGCACAGGTCGAAATCCACGTACATAATCCCAACCCTCGCGCATCTGCACCAGCATGCTCGCCTTCACACGCTTCGCATCCAGCGGCTTAATTCTCATCAGCAAGAGCGATGCGATCACCGCAAAGTAACTCACTCCATCCACCAGGAAACACCAGCCCTCGCCGAACCGCGCCACCACCAACCCCGCCACCGCCGGCCCCACCAGCCGCGCCCCATTCGCCATCGACGAGTTCAGCGCAATCGCATTGCTCAGGTCTTCCTTGTCCTCCACCATCTGCACCAGGAACGACTGCCGGCCCGGCATATCGAACGCATTGATGACACCCTGCATCGCCGTCAGCGCAATAATCTCCCACAGCGTAATCACATGCGTCAGCGTCAGTGCAGCCAACGCCAGCGACTGCACTGCCCCGCCAAACTGCGTCCACACCAGCATCTTGCGCCGCTCCCAGCGCTCCACCCACACGCCCGCAAACGGTCCCAGCAGGAACGAAACTATTTGCCCCGAAAAACTCACCACGCCCAGCAACAGAGCCGAGTGCGTCATCCGGTACACCAGCCAGCTCGTCGCCAGCCGCGTCATCCACGTCCCCATCACCGAGATGCTCTGGCCCGCAAAAAACAGCTTGAAGTTCCGGTGCCGCAGGGCCCGCCATGCATGGGAAATAGAAGCAGGCCCTCTCATTCCGCATCCTCCGTGAATCGAGCCATCAACTTCCCTGCAGCAAACAGCGTTTGCCGCTCATCCTCGGTTAACTCCTCGAATTTCTTCGTGATCCACGCCCGCTTCGTCGCGCTGGTACTCTTCCGCAACGCCGCACCCTTTTCGGTGAGCTTCAAATTAACCCGCCGCCCGTCGGTCTCATGCGCCTCCCGCACGATCAGCCCTGCCTTCTCCATCCCCGCCGTCACCGTTCCCATGGACTGCGGCTTCATTCCCTCACGTCGTGCCAGTTCCGCCGTCGTCATCGGCCCCAGCTTTGCCAGCCACGCCAGGACCGAGCTTTCCGTCCACGTCAGCCCGTTCGCCCCGCCCGCTGCCCGCGCCCGCCGCACCAGCCGGCCCACCGCCTGGGCAAACTCAATCATCGAACTTTCGGCAGGCTTCTGCGACATGAAGTCATCCTAAAATATAACCAGCCTAACTTGCAAGTTTACCTTCTAAATAATTATTTAACTGGAAATCATTACGCAGCAACAGGCATCCGCGCGCAATTCTTGACGGCCAACTTGTATTTGATTTGATGGGCTGCACTTCAGCCGAGCCATTGGCTCTCAGCAAAGAGGGATTCAACCCATGAGGCATTGTGTGCTGAACGCAATGCGTGTGTCGTCCGGCAACTACTTAGTTCAACAAAACCGGACGCGACACCGAAGAAAACGCCACCGACGCCTCAGCCCGGTCAAGACCCACCTCCGGGAAGAACACCACAAAGCACGTCCCGCTTCCATTGCCCGTGCGGCTCTTCACCTGCACGCTCCCACCATGCTTGCGGATAATCTCCTCGCTCAGCCAAAGCCCCAACCCTGTCCCCGTAACCTGTTTCGTTGTAAAGAACGCCTCGAAAGCCTTGCGCAGCGTTTCTTCGGACATTCCTGTCCCGGTATCCGCCACAGAAATCCGCACGCCTTTACCCCAGCTACCATCAGTACGCCGTCCGTATCCCGAATGCACGCTAAGCACCAGCCGTCCACCAACCGGCATGGCATCCAACGCATTTCCTACAAAGTTTGCGAACACCTGCCGCAGCTCTCCACCAAACCCAAACACCTCCGGCTCCCCGCGAAACCTGCGCTCCACCGCCACACCTGCCGAGTTGATGCGCCCCTGGTATAGCTTCAAGACCGAATCAAGCACCTCAGCTACGTTCGTAAACGTCGGAGACGTCGACTGCCGGTAGAACCGCAGCGTCTGTTGCGTAATCTCCGAAACACGCTCCAACTCCGCTTCTGCCGTCGCCACAAACTCCATGGCATCTGCGTCCAGTGATTCATGCGTTCGCAACAGATAGAGCAGGTTTGTCACCGCCTCCAGCGGATTGTTAATCTCATGGGCGATGCTCGCGGCCAGGCGGCCCGCTGCGGCCAGTTTCTCGGTCCTCCGCAACGCTTCTTCGGTCGCCAACCGCTCCGTAATCTCCACTGCGACCACCCCCACCCACTGCACGGCGTCCTGCTCCGCGCGCACCGGATAAAAGTGCATCAGCCAGCTCCGCTGTATGCCGGCGGCGTCACGCCTCTCTCCGGAGAGTTCAACATTGCGTACAGCCTTGCCGGTTACAAATACTTCGGCTAGCAGCCCTTCCATTTCCTTGGCCATCGCCCCCGGAAACAACTCCGTCGCCCGATGTCCCAGATGCGCCTGGATCGGCACATCATAAATATCGGCCAGAAACTGATTCAGCCGCACATACCGGAAATCCCCATCGAAGAACCCAAACCCGATCGGCGCATTCGCCAGCATCGAATCCAGCAGCGCCAGCGTCCCCAGCAGCCCGCTCCTCTGCTCTCGCAGCTCCTGCACCATCGTGTTGAAGCTGATCGTCAACTCTCCGGCTTCATTGCTGGTCGTCACAGGCAGCGGAAACGCTGCATCTCGCTCCTCATCTCGACTCACATGCTGCGTCGCCTCGCGCAACCTTCGCAAGGGCCTGGTCATCGTCCGCACAATCAGAAAGATCGGCAGAATGTTCGCCAGCAGCGCCAGCAAGCCATACGTCAGCGCAATGTGGACCAGCGTGTTTGGCGTATTCAGCGAAGTCGCATGGTTCGGCTCGAGCCATAGCAGCGCAATCGGCTTCCCACCGTAGAAAACCGGGGTCTCCGCTTCTAGCTGTCCATTCTGAATCGCGAAAATATGCTTTCCCGGCGCTCCGGCCAACACCGCCAGTTCCAGCAAATCGAGCCCACGGTCCCGTCCGTTATCGCTCACCGAAAGGGTTTTTTCCTGTCAGATCAGTCAACCGCGCGACCTCAATCGCCGCAGAAATCCGCGCTAGCTCCAGTGAATCCTGTACCGAAGCCATGTCGCCTGCAGCCAGTTGTTTGGCGCACACCCCAGACAGCCGTTCCAATTGCTGGTCTAGCCGGTGCCGCGTCCGCACCTCTGCCGTATTCCTCGACGAAACGATGATGTACGACAGAAAAACCGCCAGAACGAGCGCTTGCACCACGAGGATGCCAAGCACCAGTTGTCCAAAAAGCGTTCTAGGAAGATTAAGCCGCATCGTATTCCGACAAGAATAAGCAAAGTGTAAAACAACCCAGTCCAAAAGCAACGTCGGCTGCAAGACCGCTCTTGACACACCCTGTAAAATAGACTCAGCAGCCCGGCCTCAAGCCGGGCTTTTGCTTTGCTCAATCCCGAAGCTGTCGCAATTAGCCAACTCCAAAGCTAACCCCTTATTTCTCCGGTCTTTGCACAAAAAACAGGGGGGAGGGGGGGATGCCCACCCAGACATTGTCTACGATAGAACCAGCATCAGAAGTCGAGAAAGGTTCCCAATGAAACTTAGCGATCTTCCCCCCTTCACCAACGAACCCTTCAAAGACTTCTCCGACCCTTCCACAAAGCAGTCCATGCTCTCCGCCCTCGCGGAAGTCCGCGCCCAACTCGGCCGCACCTACAACGTCTACGAAGGCCAGAACACCTTCGCCTCCACCAATCCCGCGAACCCCTCCGAAGTCATCGGCATCCACGGCGCCTCCACCGAGGCCGACGCCCTCACCGCCGTCTCCAACGCCCAGACTGCCTTCCTCACCTGGTCCAAAACCCCCGTCGCCGACCGCGTCCAACTACTCCTCCGCACCGCCCAGCTCATCCGCGACCGCCACTTCTACTTCTGCGCCTGGCTCACCCTCGAAGTAGGCAAGAACTGGGCCGAAGCCGACGCTGACGTAGGCGAGTGCATCGACTTCCTGGAGTTCTACGCCCGCCAGGCTCTCCACCTCGACGCCACCACCACTCCCATCCAGTTCCCCGGCGAACGCAACCTGCTGCGCTACGTTCCGCTTGGCCCTGGCGCGGTCATCCCACCCTGGAACTTCCCATTCGCCATCATGGCTGGCATGACCACCGCCGCCATCGTCACCGGCAACACGGTAGTCCTCAAACCCTCCCCCGACGCCCCCACCATAGCTGCCAAGTTCGTCGAACTCCTCACCGAAGCCGGCCTTCCTGCAGGCGTCGTCAATCTAGTCCAGGGAGGCCCCGAAGTTGGCCGCGCCATCGTAGAGCATCCGCAGATACGCTTCATCGCCTTCACGGGCTCCAAGAAGGTCGGTCTCGAAATTCACGAGCGGGCAGCCAAAGTCCAGACCGGCCAGCGCTTCATCAAGCGCACGATCCTCGAGCTGGGAGGCAAAGACGGCATCATCGTGGCCGCCGATGCCGACCTGGACTCTGCCGTAGAAGGCGTCGCCGCCTCGGCCTTCGGCTTCAACGGCCAGAAGTGCTCCGCCTGCTCCCGCGTCATCGTCGAATCGCCCGTCTACGACGCCTTCCTGACCAAACTGACCGCCCGAGTAGCGACCATCACCTCGGGCCCACCGGCCGACAACTTCTACGCCGGTCCCGTCATCAACCCGGCGGCCCACAAGCGCGTCCTCAACTACATCGCCCTTGGCCAAACCGAAGGCCGCCTCCTCACAGGCGGCAAAGCCATCGACACACCGGAACGGGGCTACTACATCGCCCCCACCGTCATCGCAGACGTAGCCCCCACCGCCCGTCTTGCGCAGGAAGAAGTTTTCGGCCCACTCCTCGCCGTCATCCGCGCCAAAGACTTCGACGAAGCCCTGACCATCGCCAACGACACCGAATACGGCCTCACGGGAGCCATCTACTCCAGCTCCCGTGCGCAACTAGACCGCGCGCGCGATGAGTTTCACGTCGGCAACCTTTATCTCAACCGCAAATGCACAGGAGCCATGGTTGGAGCCCACCCTTTCGGCGGCTTCAACCTTTCCGGCACAGACAGCAAAGCCGGTGGCCCCGACTATCTCATCCTCTTTACGCAAGCGAAGTCCGTCGCGGAGAAAATCTTCGTCGCATCGCCTCAGGCTGAAGAGCAGGAGCAGGGTCTCGGGCTGTAAGCATGAGCATTAGCGTCAGTACACTCAGAGACATGAGTCGCTGCCTTCTGATGCTTTTACTGATCTCCCTCACCGCGACGACCGCGGCTCAGGAACCGCCCGTCGGTGAAGGATGGCCCACGTACGGCGGGGATGCGGGGGGTTCACGGTACTCCAGCTCAACGCAGATCAACGCAACCAACATCTGGCAGCTCCATCCCGTATGGGAGTTCCACACCCATGCGCTCGACGCGAAGCTCCCAGGCACGCAATACGCTTCCTTCGAAGCCACACCCGTTCTCTCGCATGACACGCTCTACTTCACCAGCCCATTCGACGTAGTCTTCGCCCTCGACGCTCGCACCGGGCAAAAGCGCTGGTCCTTTGATCCCCACATCAGCGGCTACGCACACGACGGCATCATCACCTCACGCGGCGTAGCGGTCTTGCAGACTTCCAGGACCACTGACACCTGTAATCGACGCGTCTTCTTCGGCACCCTGGATGGCCGTCTGCTCGCGCTCGACGCTGACACCGGGCTGCCCTGCACCGACTTCGGCCACGCTGGCACGATCGATCTCCGGCAAGGCATCGCCTGGCAAGGCGATGGCTATTACGGTATCACCTCACCACCAACCGTCATCGGCAACGCTGTGATCATTGGTTCCTCGATCGGCGACAACCAGCAGGTCGATGCCGAGTCCGGCCTCGTCCGCGCCTTTGATACCACTACCGGCGAACAGCTCTGGTCTTGGGAACCGTTGCCCTGGGCACAGTCACAACATCCCCGTACCGGCGCTGGCAATACCTGGTCGACCATCTCCGCTGACCCGGAATTGAATATGGTCTACCTGCCCACCGGCAGCCCGTCTCCCGACTACTTTGGCGGCCTCCGCCCCGGCGACAATCGCGACGCAGACTCCATCGTCGCTCTCGATGCCCGGACCGGCCGGAAAATCTGGGCCTTTCAGGTTGTCCACCACGATCTATGGGACTACGACATCGCTTCCCAGCCGCTGCTCTTCACTTTCAAGGACGGCACTCCCGCCATCGCTGTGACCACCAAGATGGGCATGGTCTTCGTGTTCGACCGCCGCACCGGCAAGCCCCTTTATCCCATCATCGAAAAGCCGGTGCCGCAAACGACTACGCCTGGAGAACAAACTTCTCCAACACAGCCCTTCTCGTGGCTTCCACCACTCGCTCCGCTCACTCTAAAGCTCGACAACAGCAACTATCGCCGCAGCCTTTGGAACCGCCTCGTCTGCCGCTTCACTCTCGCCACCAACCGCTATGACGGTGTCTACACTCCGCCGTCGCTCGGCGGAAGCATCCTCTACCCAGGCAACCTGGGCGGAGTCAACTGGGGATCTGCCGCGTTCGACCCCCGCACCGGCATCCTTTACGCGAATAACAACCGTGTCCCTTTTACCGCTCGCCTAGTTCCACGCAACGGGTTCTACATGAAGTATAAGAAGGACTACGAACCCGACGTCCGCGACTGGCGGCTCTGGATCTACGCCGCTCTCGGTGCCCTCGTACTCAACATCCTGTATCACTACGAGCAGCGGCGCCTCCGCCACTCGAACGCGCCCGCACAACCCTGGATTCCGAGTAAAGCGGCCCTCCTCACTGCGATGATTATCGCCGCCATCGCCGCCCCCGCGTGCTTCATTCCACCACCGTTCTATCTTTCACACTTCGGCCATGAGCTTTCGCCACAGCGCGGCACGCCCTACCTCATCCTCCGCGACCCCGTAAACGACGCCAACAAACTTCCCTGCGGCACCGCACCGTTTGGAGCTATGACCGCTCTCAACCTCAACACCGGTAAAGTATCCTGGCAGTCCTCCCTTGGCACGATGGTGCCTGGGGAGCACACTGGAAGCGTCAGCTTCGGTGGTCCCATCGTCACGGCCTCGGGTCTGGTCTTCACCGCTTCCACCCGCGACCTCTGGCTGCGAGCTCTTGACGCTTCCACAGGCGACGAACTTTGGCATGGAAAGCTACCTTCCCCCGCCCAATCCACCCCCATGACCTACACCTTGGACGGTCGTCAATACATTGTGATCGCCGCGGGCGGCCACGCCAGCGACGTTGAAGCAACAGGCGATTCGCTCATTGCGTTCGCCGTCAACCAGCCCTAACTACCTCCGCCCACCCACCGCAGCGTCGATCTCTTACCCGTCACTCTCGCCATCTAGCTCCGTGGCGATTTATAGCCGTCCCGCACCCATCTCAGCAACTCTTTCCACCCTCATCCCTCGTAAACTAACCGGATGGACAAGTTTGTCATCCGCGGCGGTAACCCTCTTCTCGGCACGATCAAGATCTCCGGAGCCAAAAACTCCGCGCTCCCCTGCATGGCCGCCGCCATCCTCACCGAGGACGAAGTCATCCTGGAAAACATCCCCCAGGTCCGCGACATCGAAACTGAGCGCAAACTGCTCGAAAGTATGGGCGCTGAAGTCGAACTCGGCTACGGCCGCGCGCAGCATCGCACCTCCATCAAGTGCGCCGTGCTCTCGGACCCCGTCGCCAAATACGAGATCGTCAAGACGATGCGTGCGAGTTCGCTGGTTCTCGGGCCGCTCATCGCACGCACCGGCATGGCCCGCGTTGCGATGCCCGGTGGTTGCAACATCGGCGGCCGGCCCATTGACCTCCACATCAAGGGACTCGAATCCATGGGCGCCGTCATCACTTACGACCACGGCTACCTCGAAGCTCGCAGTCCCAACGACGGCAAGTCGCAGCTCAAAGGCGCTCATATCGTCTTCGACAAGATCACGGTCACCGGCACCGAAGACCTGCTCATGGCAGCGGCACTTGCGGATGGCGACTCCCTCTTCGAGAATTGCGCCCGCGAGCCCGAGGTCACCGATCTGGCCGCTATGCTCATTGCCATGGGCGCAAAGATCGAAGGCGCTGGAACAAGCACGATTAAAATCACCGGCGTCCCAAAGCTTCACGGAGCACGCCACCGCATCAACCCGGATCGCATCGAGGCCGGAACGTTCCTCATCGCCGGCGCCATCACCGGTGGCGACCTCAATGTCGACTGCCTCAACCCCGAGCATCTTGGCTCGCTTCTCAGCAAGCTGCAGGAGTGTGGCGTGAAGCTTGAGATCGGCAAGGACGCTATCCGAGTTCGCTCAGAAGGCGCTGCAAGCCTCAAGGCAGCCGACATCACGACCGAAGAGTATCCGGGTTTCCCCACCGACATGCAGGCTCAGTTCATGGCACTGCTGACACAGTGTGAAGGTACGAGCAACGTCACGGAAAACATCTTCGAGAACCGCTTCATGCATGTCGGCGAACTCAACCGCATGGGCGCTAACATCACTGTCGCAGGACGCACAGCAACCGTGCGCGGAGGCACCAAGCTTCAGTCCGCGGCTGTGATGTGCTCGGACCTTCGCGCTTCCGCCGCTCTAGTTCTGGCAGCGTTGGTTGCCGATGGCGAATCCATTCTCGACCGCGTGTATCACATGGATCGCGGCTACGAGCGCATGGAAGAGAAGCTTCGCGGCGTTGGGGCGCAGATCCGGCGGATGGGTGAGGTCTTCGGCAAGAAGTAGCGGCTAATGCATCACGGCGTTCCAGCAGAATTGGATTCCGATCACCGACAGCCAAAGCGACAATGCCAGCCTGAGGTTGCGATTCGGTATCTTCGGCGCTACCGTGCTTCCAACGATACCGCCAACCACGCCGCCGATCGCCATCTTTACTAGGATGTCGCCGGCATAGTGGCCGCCGATCATGTGGACGCCGGTTCCAACCAGCGCGATCGCCAGCCCGAACGCGAGGTCCGTCCCCACTAACTGCGCGGTTTCCAGGTTCGTCATTCCGAGCAGTGCCACGGTTCCTAATGCGCCCGCACCGGATGATGAAAAGCCGACTTCCGCTCCGATCGGAAACATGATCAGTCCGATCAGCTTGGAGCGATCGCGCACCGGACGCGCGATGCCCGCAGGCTTGAAGTAGCGATAGATGTGCCAACCGGAAGTGAACAGGATGATCGCGCCAAGGGCAAACATCAGCGCCTCACGCGGTCCATGCGCCGCCACATGCTTGAACGCTACCGAACCGATGATGACTCCGGGAAGGCCGCCCAACAACATGAAGCCGAGGACGCGATAGTTCACTTGCTTGCGGATGACCTGCACCGGCACGACAATCAACTTCACAATCGCCGAGTACGCCAGAGCCGTGCTCACTGCGATCTCCAACGGGACGTGCAGGAACAAGATCAGCAGGGGCGCGGTGATCACGCCGGCTCCGACGCCAGTCAAAGCAATCACGACGGCAATGACAAAGCCGATAACAAAATCCATAAAGCTACTTTCTTTCTTCGCGCTCCGGCCACCAGCACTCTTCGCTACGACTGAATGTGAATGCCGCACTCTAGCTTCTGGCCGGCCCATCGTCCGGAACGGGGATCGTTCGGATCGAGCGGCAGACTCGTGCATGGTTCACAACCGATGCTTGTGTAACCCAGGTCGTACAGCTTCAGCAGCGAAATGTTGTGTTCCGCCGCATAGGTCCATACGTCTTTCGTGCTCCATTCGGTAAGCGGACTGATCTTGCGAATCTTCGTTCCCGTCGGCAGCGTGAAGTCGTCCACCTCATGCAGCGAAGCGCGGCTCTTGGCCTGCTCGCGACGAAGTCCGGTGAGCCACATCCCATAATTTTCCAGCGACGCAAACAGCGGCTGCACCTTGCGCATGCCGCAGCACTTGCCGGGATCGCTCTGATTCAATATGCCGAACACAGACTCCTGCTCAGCGACGGTGGTCTCCGGCAGCAGGCTAATCAAGTTCATACCCCACTCCGCCGCCATGCGGTCGCGGTACTCATACACCTCGGCGAAGTGATAGCCCGTGTCGAGAAACACTACGGGAACATCCGGCAGGATTTCGCGAACCATGTGAAGCAGGACCATGTCTTCTGCCTGGAAGCTGTTGGTGACGACGATATCGCCGGTGGCGCCGGCAATCTCGCGTGCCACAAGTTCGCGCGCTTCCTGCACTCGCTCCGCCGTAGTCGGCGGGGTAAGGGGCCGGGTGATCTCCAGCGGTACTACATGCAGTTCCTCGCTCAATTTAGCCTCCGTTCCGAAGCATCAAGCACATCGGCGGCGTGCAACTGCTCCACAGCTTCGCTCACCTGAGTTAGACCGCGAGCGTCCACAACTGCAAAACCTGCGATTGCAAGCGACTCACGTGTTGCTTCATCCAGCGAGCCTTCAATCAGCGAAATCAAACCCAGCGCCAGCAAGCCTCGCAGCGTCTTCACCGCAGTTACGCGAGTCCGCACCACAGCCGCGCCTTCTTTTAGCAACGCGAGTTCAAGTTCGGCAACCAGCGATCCATCCAGCAGCACCACCGCTGCCTTATGCGCCGGCCCAGCCTCAGCCGTAGCGACCGCGCGGCGAATCATGCCCGCAGCCAGCGTCGCGTTCGTGTGTGGATCGATCAGGATGAAGCTTCCTGAAGCGCGATTCTCGACATACGGATCGAAGAACAACGGTCGGGTCAGTTCAAGTTCCGCGACGCCTACATCATTCATGCCCAGCGAGTTCACCGCTTCTTCGGCAAGCGTCTGGATATTCGTCCGGTAGAGCACCTGCGTCACGCGACCGGGCAGTGTCTGCGCGCCGTGCTTTACGAGGTAAGGACGATGCGTTTCCAACCGCTCGGCATCGAACCACACCAGCGACGCCTCAATTGCCGTCGCATGTTGCGGTTTGCGTTCGAGTTCCGAGATCAAATCGCCGCGGCTGATGTCGAGTTCATCTTCAAGCGTCAACGCAATCGAAAGCGGTGCGCTTGCTTCCTCTAAATCGCCGTCAAAGGTGGTGATCGAAGCGACGCGGCTCGTGCGGCCTGAAGGCAGCGCTAACACGACATCGCCCTTGCGCACGGTACCGGCAGAGATCTGGCCAGCGAACCCGCGATAATTCTGATCAGGCCGAATCACGCGCTGCACAGGCAGTCGCAGGGGCTGGGTCGCGACGTCAGTCCACACGGGCACGTTCTCCAGATGCTCCAACAGCGTCGGCCCGCTGTACCAGTCCATCCGCGTGGAGCGCTCCACAACGTTGTCGCCTTCGAGCGCGCTTACTGGGATTGTCGTCAGGCTCGCGCTGCCGAACGAACCCACAAGTTCGCGGAAATCGTTCTCGATCTTGCGATATATCTCTTCAGAAAAATCGACGAGATCCATCTTGTTGATGGCAGCCACCAGATGCCGTGTGCCTAACAAGGATGCGATGTACGCATGACGCCGCGATTGCACAAGAATTCCCTTACGCGCGTCGATAAGGATGATCGCAAGGTCTGCCGTAGATGCGCCGGTCGCCATGTTGCGCGTGTACTGCTCATGTCCCGGCGTATCCGCGATGATGAACTTCCGTCGCTGCGTCGAGAAGTAGCGATACGCCACATCGATCGTGATGCCCTGCTCGCGCTCGGCGCGCAGGCCGTCGGTCAGCAGGGCGAAGTCGATGGTTGGCTTGCGCTCGCCAACCTGCGCGCCGGTCACAGCACGCACCTGGTCTTCATATACGTTGCGCGAGTCATATAGCAGTCGACCGATCAGGGTCGATTTTCCGTCGTCTACGCTGCCTGCCGTGCTGAAGCGCAGCAGGTCCTTTGCGGCCTCAGCCTCGAGGAACTCTTCAATCGCAAAATCAACTTCCAATTCCAGCTCCTCGGTCGGCATTTAGAAATATCCCTCGCGCTTCTTGATCTCCATGGAACCATCCGTGTCGTGGTCGATCACACGATTTGCGCGCTCCGACGAGCGGAAGCTCACGAGCTCTGCAATGATCTTCGGAATGGTGTCAGCCTCCGACCGGATCGCGCCTGTGCAAGGGCTGCATCCCAGCGAACGCAGCCGCGACTTCACCATCTGCTCTTCGCCCGGCAGACTCTGCACGAAGCTCTGCTCCACCGGGATTAAGCTGTCGGCACGCACGATCATCTTGCGTTCCTTCGCAAAGTACAGCGGAACGATTGGAATGTCCTCAAGCGCGATGTAGTGCCAGATGTCGAGTTCCGTCCAGTTCGAAAGCGGAAACACGCGAATGCTTTCGCCGGGCGAAATACGGGCGTTATAGAGGTTCCAGACTTCAGGTCGCTGGTTCTTTGGATCCCACTGGCCCGCTTTGTCGCGAAACGAGAAAATCCGCTCCTTGGCGCGCGACTTCTCTTCATCGCGCCGCGCACCGCCAAAGGCGGCATCGAAGCCCCATTCGCGCAGGCCGTCGAGGAGCGCGGTGGTTTTCAAGAGGCCGCAACAACGCTGCGTGCCCAGGGCAACTGGATTCGCGCCATCGGCAAGCGCCTGCTCATTACGCCACACCCGCAGATCGAGTCCGAGGTCTTTGGCCATCTGGTCACGGAACGCGATCATTTCATGAAACTTATAGCCGGTATCGATGTGCAGCAGGGGAAATGGAATTGGCCCCGGAAAGAATGCCTTCTGCGCGAGCCGCAGCATCACGCTGGAGTCTTTGCCGATCGAGTACAGCATTACCGGCTTCTGGAACTCTGCTGCAACCTCGCGGAAGATCTGGATGCTTTCTGCTTCCAGCAACTTGAGGTGAATCAGCCGTTTACCGGTCGATTCTGGGATAGCCGCTTCACTGCTCGGCTCGAAATTGGACAATGCTGGCATAGGAGACTCGATAAACCTTTATGAAACCGCCCGGAGGGCAAAATAAGAAACCCACTCATCCGATGTCGGAAGGTGGGTGCTTGACTCTTGATTGTCGTGATCGGCTAGATTGCCATCAACAACAGCACCCACTGGGACACGCCAGACAGCAACAGCAGTTGCAATCCATCGGACATGCGCAGGTGCGGCAGATAACCATTCTTTAAGCCTGAACGACCCGGCCTGATTTGTCAATCAAAGCGCACGCCTCCTTGACACCATGTGCCGTTACATTTAGCGTTACATTCCAGTCATGAAGTTCATTTCCTCCATCGCCTGTCGCGCCTGTTGCCTATGTTCCATGCAACTGTGTTGCCGCGTCGGTGCGAGTTCCTCCATGAACCTGCCTTCTTGATACTACTCGGAAGAAGACATCATCGGATTCTCCTCAAACCCACGCCAATAGCGTGGGTTTTGCATTTCTCACATCGTCTGAATTCACTATGAATCATCTTTCCAATCCGCAACGCCGTAGTCCGCAGACCTCCACAGCCATGCGCTGTTGTTGAGTCGCGAGCGCGCACGCCTTCCTCTTCTCCCGCTTCTTTTCAACTTTCTACCCAGCAACGCGAAACCCTTCGCGTCTTTTGTTTCACTTTTAGGAGATCGTCTTGTCTACACCGTTTCGCTCGTTCGCCCTTGCCGCTGTATCTCTTTTCACATCCGCGGCTCTATCTGCCCAGATCGTCAACGGCACCATTTCCGGAACCGTCACTGACCCCAGCGGCGCACTCGTCCAAAACGCGCATGTGCTTGTCCACAACGACGACACCGGCGTTCAGCGCACGCTCACCACGGGCGGCGAAGGCGCCTTCGCCGCGCCGGCCATCCCCATTGGTTCGTACACGGTCACGGCAGACGCTCCAGGGTTTGCCACCTACAAGCGCACTGGAATCTCGCTCACTGTCGGCCAGACGCTCAGCCTGACCCTAGCCCTATCGCTTTCCGGCTCGGACACCGTCACTGTCACCGATACTCCCGCGGCGGTGAACATCTCTACTGATCAGACCTCCGGACTCGTCGATTCGCGCCAGGTGAAAGAACTTCCCCTCAACGGTCGCAGCTACGATCAGCTCATCCAGCTCAACCCAGGCGTCGTGAACTATACGAACCAGCGCTCCGGCGGCGTCGGTACGTCAAACTCCTCGGTCGGCAGCATGTTCTCGGTTTCTGGCCGCCGGCCGCAGGACAATCTCTTCCTGCTCAACGGCATCGAGTACACAGGCGCCTCGCTGATCAACACCACCCCCGGTGGCACCTCCGGACAGTTGCTTGGCATCGACGGCATCCACGAGTTCAATGTCGTCACCGACACCTACTCCGCTTCCTACGGGAAGCGCGACGGTGCACAGATCTCCATCTCCACCACCAACGGCACCAACCATCTCCACGGCAGCGTCTACGAGTTTGCGCGCAATAGCTTCTTCGACGCCCGCAATTACTTCGATGGCGCTCGAATTCCCGAGTTCCAGCGCAACGACTTCGGTACATCTGCCGGCGGCCCCATCAAGAACGACAAGCTCTTCCTCTTCGCCAACTACGAAGGCTACCGCCAGAACCTCGGCGAGTCGCTGGTAACGCTTGTTCCCGACTACCAGGCGCACCAGGGCTTCGTGCCCAACGCCACCACGGGCGTCGAGACCAAGACCACCCTCAGCCCGATCTCCGCGCAACTGCTCAACCTCTGGCCGACGCCGTTGCCGACCTCGACCGAAGTGCTGCAGCCGAACGCAGCCGGCACGCTCATTCCCACCGGCATCGCCTCTATCCCCGGCACAGCGCCGCAACATATCCGCGAAGACTTTGGCACCACGCGGTTTGACTACAACATCGGCGTCAACGACACGTTCAACACCATTTACACGGTTGACGATTCGTATGCCACCAGCCCCTCGACGAACCCCTACTCCTACGTCAACGAATCCCTCCGCGAGCAGGTATTGAGCGCGCAGGAGCAGCACGTCTTCTCGCCGCGGCTGGTCAACGTCGCCCGCTTCGGCCTTTCCCGCTCCACGTTCTATTTTTATGGATATGTACCGGCTGCCGAGCAGGCTCTGGCACCCAGCGTCCGCACGGGTGTTCCTACCTATGCGATCGTCATCTCCGGCTCAACGGCTTCGAACGGCGCATCCTCCATCACCGGTGCGGGCGCGAATGTCGGCTCCAACAACGGCATCACGCGCAATCTCTATACCTTTGACGACCACGCCTACTACACCATCGGCAAGCACACCTTCCAGGCCGGAGTCTGGCTACAACGCCTACAGTCCAACGACAACCTCGCGCAGGACCAGTATGGCCAGGCGTCCTTCGCTTCGCTCACCACCTTCCTCAACGGCACCATTAAGACCTTCACCTACGCTCCGCAAACCACAGAGCTCGGCTGGCGTACGCTCTTCGCGGATGCGTTCCTGGAAGACACCTGGCACATCACACCGCGCTTCCAGGCCCGCATCGGCTTCCGCACGGAGACCTCGACCGGCTGGAGCGAAGCGCAGAACCGTTCTTCGGTCTACACCTTTACAAACGGCGTGATCAGCACCAACCCCACCAGCGGTCTTTCGAACGCTTTGAAGCAGAATAAGGGCTTATTCCTACCCGAGCCGCGTATTGGTCTGGCCTGGAACGTCTTCGGCAACGGTCGCACCAGCGTGACCGGCGGCGCGGGTCTGCATCACTCACTGCTTGACGCTCTCGACTACCGGCTCGACCAGGCTGCGCCCTACAACACGGTTTACTCCTACTCGAGCACCACGGTAGCCACCCCGACAAGCGGCACCGGCCTTGTTTCGCCGTCCACGGTCGATACCAGTATCCACACCCCTACCCTGTTTGCCTACGATCTCAAGATCGAACAGCAACTCGCGCCCGCAACGTCCATCACCATCGGCTATAACGGCTCGCATAGCTACCACCAGATTCTTAACGGCGATCTAAACGAGCCTGTCTACCAGATACTCGCCAGCGGCTCGGTCTTCTATCCTGCCGCAATCGTCGCCGGGGCGGCGGCCGCTCCCATCAAGGCCAACCCCGCCGTGGCGAACACCACCTCCTGGTGGGCGGGCGGCTCGGGAAACTACAACGCGCTAACGGTCGACTTTCGCCACGACCTGAGCCACGGCCTGCAGTTCCGTGCCAACTACACCTGGTCGAAAAACCTCGATGATGGATCCGCATGGAATACGTCGGTATCCTCAAATACTCCGGCTTTCGTCGAAGTCCCTTCACTCCCGCACCTCGACTACGGTTCTGCCGCTACCGATATACGGCATCTCGCAGCTTTCAACACAAGCTACGACCTGCCCTTCGGCGCCGGCAAGGAGTTCTTTGCTAATTCGAGCCGCTTCGCCAGCCACTTCATCTCCGGCTGGACCGTATCCACGATCGCCAACCTCTCTACCGGCTTCCCCTTCAGCCCTCAGCTTGGGTATAACCCCACCGGCTCGGGAGATTCCCGCAATCCTGTCCGCCCAGACGTGAACCCGGCCTTCAGCGGATCGCTTTACAATCACGGCACTACCGCCCAGAAGGCTACGCAGTACTTCAACCCCAGCGCGTTCTCGGCTCCCAAGGCTGGGTACGTCGGCAACGCAGGGCGCGACAACCTCTTCGGACCCGGCTTTGCCGATTGGGACTTCTCACTCCTGAAGTCCACCCAGATCACCGAAAGCGCGCGCTTGCAGATCCGCGCCGAGTTCTTCAACATCCTCAACCACACCAACCTCTCGCTGCCGAACGAGGTCGTTTACTCGGCCGGCCCGACCCAGGGCACAACCGCCAACCAAACCACCGCCGCCGCGCTGGGTTCGCCCGGCACCATTACGGCAACGGCCAATACCAGCCGCCAAATCCAGCTGGGGCTGAAGCTTCTCTTCTAAGCCGTGCGTACCCGACCCAAGCGGGCGCAGATTTCCACCCTGCGCCCGCTTCGTTCTTGTGCCCTCAATCGCTCGAACCCAGACCTTCCACGCCTATAATCGAAGCAATGCGGTTCCTGTCGAAGCTCCTCGCAAAACCTCTCCTCACCGCGACGAGCGTCCTCGCGATTGCGGCGCCAATCACACTTCCACTCGCGGCACAGGGAACCGGTGGCCGCGTAGTCCTCGTACTTCCCTTCGACAACCGTTCTGGGAACCCTTCGCTCAACTGGATCGGCGATTCCTTTCCTGACACCCTGAACAAGCGACTCGATTCCGCCGGCTTCCTTACTATCTCCCATGACGACCGTTCCTTCGCCCTGGATCACCTCGGCCTTCCCGCCGGTTTTAAGCCCTCCCGCGCAACGACCATTCGCATCGCCCAGCAGCTTGACGCCAACTATGTCATCGTCGGCAGCTACAACGTCAGCGGCGGCAGTGGAGCGACTCCGGACAAAATTTCCATCCAGGCTGAAGTGCTCTCGGTCGATAATCTGACCCTCACCGCGCCGATTCAGGACGGAGCCGACCTTACCCGGCTCTTCGACGCCGAAAACGCCATAGCCTGGAAGGTCGCTCGTTCTATAGATCCCCACTTCAGCATCGCGGAAGCGACCTTCCTCTTCGCTCCTGGCGGCGTTCCGCTTCCTGCCTTCGAAGACTACATCCGCGGAACCAACGCTCCCACACCTGACGAGCGCACCAAGCGCCTGCAGGCCGCGGTAGCGCTCGTTCCAACCTACTCGGCCGCGCTGCTCGCACTTGGCAAAGAGCAGTACGCGGCACGGGATTTCACCTCGGCGGCGGCTACCCTCTCCAAGGTCCCGCTCGCGGATCGGCTCGCGCTCGAGGCCAACTTCTACCTTGGTCTCGCCCGATTTAATACCGCCAACTACGCTGGTGCCGAACAGGCCTTCGCCTTTGTCGCCCAGCATCTCCCACTTCCAGAGGTCGTCAACGATCAGGCCGTTGCCAGCAGCCGTCAAAATAAAGACGCCGCAGCGCTCTTCCAGCGCGCCTCCGCGGCAGACCCCACCGACGAGGATTACCACTACAACCTCGCGGTTTCGTTATATCGTCGCGGCGACGTCTCCGGGGCCCTTAAGGAAGCCGACGCCGCGCTTAAGCTCAAGCCTGCGGACAACGAAGTCGGAGCCCTGCGCGCGCACCTGTCCCTTGCACCAGCAGGCTCCAAGCTCACGCCTACGGCCACTTTCAGCCCGCTGGAGCGGATCCGACGCACTTACTCTGAAACGGGCTTCCGTCAGGCCGCCTTCCAGCTCGACCAGATGCGCGCCGCACGTATGGCCACACTTCCACCCGAACAGGCTGCCGCTCAGTACACCGACCTCGGCCTGGGATATCTCGCCCAAGGTCTGCTGCCGGAAGCCGAGCAGGAGTTCCAGTCAGCCCTTGCTGCCGATTCCAACAGTGCCGCCGCCCATGCTGGCCTCGCCCAGGTGCGCGAAGCCAGCAGCAGCCCCCAGGAAGCCCGCAATGAAGCCAACGCCTCCTTACACATCAAACCCAACGCCGCAGCCTTTCTTGTTCTGGCTCGACTTGAGCTTGCGGCGAACAATCTGTCCTCCGCTGCTGGCGACGTGTCTCAGGCTCTTCACATCGAACCAACCAACTCCGCTGCAGTAGCCCTCCGCATGACGCTCCAACAGCGCGGTCAGCAGGTTCCGTGAACGCGGCATTGCTGCATCTCTCGGCCGATGCCGCCCTGTTCGTCTTCACGCTCGGCATCGGCCTGATTTATGTAGAGCTCAATCGACCCGGTTCTATCCTTCCAGGAATGGCCGGACTTTTGCTGGCGCTTCTGGCGGTCGCGTCACTTCTCCATCAACAACTTAGCCCGATTGCGATCCTCCTCATCCTGCTCGGGACCGCCCTGCTCGCTTACGGACTACGCCGAACGACGCCCGTCCTCATCGAGTCCACGGCCATTGTCTGTCTTGTTTTCGGTATGCTTCAGCTCATTTCCGGGCCACCGGATCAGCGCGTCCATGCCCTCGCAGCGGTACCCTGCGCTTTGACTCTGAGCGTCGGAACTGCGTATCTCACCCGCATCGCACGCCGCGCCCGCCTCAACAAAGGTTTAGACTGGAGGAGAGCGCGCACTTCGCGCCCCGGAGCCTTCAAGTCTTGATTCGCAATGTCTCGCTTTTTTTCGCCACAGCTCTATTCGGAACGTTCTTGAGCGCCGGCGCTCAGCAAACGACTCCACCGACTTTTCTCGATAAGCAACTCGAACGTCTCGATCTCGGTGTCAATGGCGCTGGTCTGTTCACCCCGACTGTTTCCGGCCCGGTGAATCCCAAGGGCGTTGCCCCGGTGGGCGACACCAGCCTTACCGATAACACCTCCAACACCCTTGGCGCGGTCATCACCATCCGCTACGTGGTAAAGCCCCTGGTGGGTTTTGAGTTCAACTACGGTTACGCCCGCTATACGGAAAACTATTGCTGCACCGCTACCACGACGCAAGGGAACTTCGGCGTGCAGACGCAGGCCGATGAGTTCACGCTGGGATACCTGATACAGCCGAATTACACCTTTTTCGGCTTCAAGCCTTACGCCTCGATCGGCGCGGGATCAACGGAGTTCAAACCAACCGCTCACGGCGGTGAAGGTCTTCCCAAGCAGGCACGCGCGACCTACTACTACAACGTCGGGTTACAGGATGATCTTTCGCCGCACTTCGGGCTTCGTGCCGGATTCCGCCAGACGTTCTTTCTCGTTCCGGACTACGGCCAGAATTATCTAACAATCAACCAGCGTACATCCTCCTATGAGCCGTACGCCGGCTTCTATCTTCGCTTCTAAACTGTTGTCTCTCACCCTCTGCAAGGGGTTCGGCGATCTCCCATGAGTCACCTTCTCGACGACGATGACGACGACCTGCATGGTCACCAGAACCACCGCGAGTTGACGTTGAGCACCGGCACTGTGCTCAGCATCTTTCTCGGGCTCGCACTTAGCTGGGCGCTTTTCTTCGGCTTCGGCTATCACATGGGCAGCAAGGCACACCCGGCGGCCCAGGCTCAAGCTCCAGACACACCCGATCCTGCAACGTCCACCAATTTCAACTCGTTCAAGCCCGCACCTGGCTCCCCGGCAAACTCCTACCCATCGGGTTCTACCTCGGTGAGCACTGGCTCCGGCCCGATCCAGACCGTACCCCCGGCGGCGGTTTCACATACTGACTCGACGACCCCGCCTGATCCCATAGCGACTGCAGAAAAGCCCGCGCCCATCGCTCTCCATCCAACGGCACCCGTGCCCGCGGCTGCATCGCCGTTGTCCAATACGGGCACTTTCGTTGTCCAGGTGGCTGCGGTTTCGCACCAGGAAGACGCAGACCTATTGGTTGGGGCGCTGCACAGCAAGGGTTACTCCGTAAGCGCGCACCCTGGCCCTGATAACCTCGTCCACATCCAGGTAGGCCCATTCAACAGCCGCAAGGAAGCAGAGTCCATGCGTCAGCAACTACTTTCCGATGGCTACAATGCGATCGTCAAGTAGTAGCTACTCCGCCAGCGCCCGCTCCATTGCTCCTCGCACGGCCATCATCAACTCCTCGCGTGTCGCGTAGTTCGCAGGCTCAATCGCCGGCAAAAATCGGACTACGGCAATGCCGGGCTTTGTAATCTTCAGCGTTCCCTTCGGCATCATTTCGCGCGTTCCTTTGAGCACCACTGGAATCATCGGCGCGCCGGTCTCAGCTGCCAGGAAGAACGCGCCCTTCTTGAAAGGCAACAGTTTGCCGTCCGGGGAACGGGTACCTTCGGGAAACACCGCGATATGCAATCCGGACCGCAGCGCGTCCTTGGCGGCCGCCACGCTCTTCTCTGCTTCCTCCCGCGAGTGCCCACGCGATACCGGCACGTACTTGCCCATGCGCATCGCCGTACCGAGGAGTGGAATTTTCATCAGCGACTTTTTCAGGAACACGCTTGCCATGCCAGGGATCGCCGGTAGCAGCACCGGCGGATCGAGGTTCGAGACGTGATTGCTCATGAAGATACAGGAGACGCCCGGCGGAATATTCTCCAGCCCTTCTACTCGCACGCCAATGCCGGCAAACCGCAGCCCCGAACGAATAGATCCCATACCCCACCGGTACATGGTGTCGAAGTTCCCACGCATCGCCGACAACGGAATGCCCACCAGCGCCGCCGGCACACCCAGGACCAGGAACGCGAATAACAATCTCAAAGAAGCAAACATACTGTTCAAGGATATCGCGCCAGCAGCGATATCCTACGTTAACCGTCCATGACAGCACCAACTCAGTTCGCCATCCGCCCAGCCACGGTCGCCGACATCCCGTCCCTGGAGGCTCTCATCGATCAGTCCGTTCGGCAGCTCCAGGCGGGCGACTACTCGCCCAGTCAGATCGCTGCTTCCATTGGCTCCGTATTCGGCATTGACCGCCAGCTAATCGCCGACCAGACCTACTTCGTCGCCTGCCCCGTTGACGATCCTGGCACACTCGTCGCCTGCGGTGGTTGGAGCTATCGTCGTACGCTTTATGGCAGCGACCAGCATATTGAACGCGACAGCGCGCAGCTCGATCCCGCTACTGATTTCGCCAAAATCCGAGCCATCTTCGTCCACCCGGCATGGGCTCGCCGCGGATTAGGTACGCTGGTCCTCGCGCACTGCGAAGCAGCCGCGGCAGCGGCCGGCTTTGCACGCTTCGAAATGGGTTCCACGCTCACCGGGGTGCCGCTCTATACGCTCAAGGGCTATGCCGAACGAAATCGTGTCAGCGTGCCATTGCCGAACGGCGAAGCTCTGGAAGTCGTCGTAATGGAGAAGATCCTCCACGAACCCACGCGTTCGCGAAGTACAGTAGCTGGATGGACAGCTCTACGATAGTCAACCTCTGGAAGCAGCACCTCGGGCAGGTTCCTGAAAGCATATGGGATCAAACCGAAATTGAAACTCTGATCCTGGCCGATAACGACCTCACCGAAGTCTCCGAAAGCATCGATCGTCTTCAATCCTTGCGAACCCTCGACCTCGGCCACAACCTGCTTTCCTCCTTGCCGATCAACGTCGGGCGCATCACCGGACTGAGAGACTTCCTCTATCTTCACGACAATCAGCTTGCTGCACTGCCGTCGTCTCTCGCAGGCCTCAAACGTCTGCGCTACCTCAACATCAGCGAGAATCGGTTTAAAAACTTTCCGGAATGCATTACGGGCATGACGGGACTGGTGGAGCTCAGAGCCACCGACAACGCTATCGCATCCCTGCCCGCATCGATCGAGCAGCTTTCGCAACTCCGCGAGCTTCACCTGCGTAACAATCAACTGACATCGCTACCGGAAGCCATTGCAGGCCTGCTTGAACTACGCCACGTAGACCTGCGCGGCAATCCAATTGAACAACTACCCGAAGCGATAACCCAGTTGCCAAAGCTGGAGAAACTGGACCTCCGCTGGGTGACCACGCTTCGAACCACGGCGATTCTGGAAAAGTTGGAAGCTGCTGGGTGCATCATCTATCGCTAGGTTATCAAGCTGTCGCGGCGGCAATCGCGGCCGGTAGCTTTGTGTAAATCCCACCGAATCCGCCGTTCGACAAAATCGCTACAACGTCCCCGGGCTTCACTCGCGGAGCAATTTCCGCCACAATCGCATCTGCGTCGGCGCATAGCACCGCAGAAATATGCTGGGCTTTCAGTGCATCGATCACATGCTCGGGCTCCAACCGCTCTAGCACCGGAATTGCCTCGCTCTTGAAGACTCCTGCCAGCACGACCTCGTCCGCCAGCGACAAGCTCTCCACCAACTCCCGCTCAAAAACATTACGACGCAATGTATTGGATCGTGGCTCCAGTACAGCCCACAACCTGCGTCCCGCATAGGCACTCTTCAACGCCCGCAGCGTCTCACGAATCGCCGTCGGATGGTGCGCAAAATCATCGATCACCGTGACGCCGGCGACCTCCGCACGAACCTCCAGCCGCCGCTTCACGCTCTTGAACGTGGCGAGCGCCTCCACGATAGCCGCGACCGGCACACCTTGCCCCGCAGCCAGTGCCGCTGCGGCTGTGGCATTCAGCGCATTGTGCTCGCCTGCCATCGGCAGCTTCAACCGCGCAAATTCCACGCCACCGCGCAGCAGCGTCCAACTGGTCACCACACCCTCATGCTTCATGCCCACAGCCTGCCAGTACGAGTCCTTGGCAAACCCATACCGCTCCACACTGCAGAACGCCTTTGCCGCGCATTCGGTCACATTCTCGCTGCCATCAAACGCCACCAGCCGCCCACGCCTCGGAATGAGATTCACTAACCGTTTGAACGCTGTTTTCACCGCATTCAGATCCGTATAGATGTCTGCATGATCGAACTCCACTTGCGTCAGGATCGCGGCATCTGGGAAGTAGTGCAGAAACTTTGGCCCCTTATCGAAGAACGCAGTGTCATACTCATCACCCTCGAGGATGAACGGCCGCGTGCCTTCCTGTACATGAAAGCTCGTCCCAAAATTCTCCGCCACCCCACCAATCAAAAATGAAGGCTTCCACTTGCTCTCGCTGTTCCCTGTTTCCTGTTGGCTGCTCCCTGCAACTTCATAGATCCACGCCAGCATGCTTGTAGTCGTCGTCTTCCCATGTGTCCCGCAAACCACCAGCGACTCCCGCCCCACCAGAAACTCCTCATGGATCAACGCCGCCATCGACGTCATCGGAATTCGCTCATCGAGCACCCGCTCCAACTCCGGATTCCCCCGCGAAATTGCATTGCCCACTACCACCAAATCCGGTCGCGGATCGAGATTCTTCTCCGCATAAGGCTCCATGATCGGGATGCCCATCTCGCGTAGCTGATCGCTCATCGGCGGATACGCCGCCACATCCGACCCTGTTACGCGATGCCCTTGCGCTCGCAGCATCCCCGCCAGCGATGCCATCGCCGTCCCGCAAATTCCAATCAAATGCACATGCTTCGCCATCGTTACTCACCCAACTCCGTTCCATCCATCTTCACCCACGCACCCAGCGGCACAGAGCGGTTCTCCGCATCCACATGTCCGCACTTCAGGCCAATCGAAATAGGGCCCTCAAAGTCCTTCAAAGCATGCAACAGCGCGCCTTTCAGCAGCGCCGTCTCACTCGGCTCGATGTTCGCACTCATATCACCGAACACAATGCCCTTCACATGCTTCAACCCGCCGGCAAACTTCAGATGCTGCAGAAACCGGTCCCACTTATAAGGCTTCGTTCCAATGTCCTCCAGAAACAAAACCGTCGGCTCCTCGATCTTCAACGCCCACGGCGTTCCTAACGCTTCCACCACAATCGACAAGCACCCACCCAGCAATCGTCCTTCAGCTTTCCCCTCGCGCAACAATCGCAATCCATCTCGACCGCCAACGCTCCACACTCCGTCACCCTCGACAGTGGCCTGCCACGAAGGCACATCCACTCCATCGGCTTTCGCCCAGTCCGCCGCCACCATCGGCGCATAGAACGTCGCTAAGCCGCATTCGTTCCAGAACCACGCATGCAGCGACGTGTGGTCGCTATACCCAACAAATACCTTCGGATTCGCCCGCACCAACGCCGCATCCAACAACGGCAACAACTCCGCCGATCCCCACCCACCGCGCGTACAAATCACCCCTTCAATCGACGTATCCGCAAACGCCGCATGCAGATCCGCCACCCGCGCCTCCGCCGTTCCCGCGTAATACAGCGGCCCGCGGTCCAGCGCATGCCGCATCACCACGGGCTCATAGCCAAAGTCGCGCAGACGCTCGCATCCAGCTTCCACCAGCTCCGCCTTGGCGGCGCTCGCGGGAGAGACGACTGCTATACGGCTGCCGCGCCGAAGCTTCGGCCTACTCAAACTCCACCTCACCTGTGCAGATAATCTCCGCCGGCCCCGTCAGCATCATCTCGCTCTGCGCATCGGGCCAGACCACCTGCTGCGCCCCACCCTGCGCGATCGCCGTCACTTCCCTTGCGACACCGCGCAACGCCATCGCCGCAGCACTCGAAGCACAAGTTCCTGTCCCACTCGACGTCGTCGGCCCACATCCGCGCTCATAAATCCGGAATGCAATCTCGTTCTCACCCAGCAACCGCACAAACTCCACATTCGTTCCAAACATGAATAGCGGATCGACCGCAATCTTCGCGCCCAGCTCCTGCCAGCTCATCCCATTGCTCGCAAAGTCGTCGCTATCGACAAAGATCACGTAATGCGGATTCCCCACATTCACCATCGCACCATCGATCACACCATCCACGCCTGCAATCTCAATCGCACGCTTCATCACACGCGGCACTCCCATGCCGCTTTCAATCCACCATGCAGCGCCTTCACGCCTTACAACGCGACAGGTCCGCACCCCGCCATGCGTTCCCAAAGCCACTTCATGCAATCCCTCATTCGACGCCAGCCACGCAGCCACGCAACGCGTCCCATTCCCACTCAACTCCGCCTCACTGCCATCCGCGTTGAACAACCGCAGAAAGAATGAACCATCCAGACGCCGATCGAGAAACTCAATCCCATCCGCACCAATACCGGTATTGCGCGCACACAACTTCCGAGCCATTGCCGCATGACGTCCCTTAGCAGCCGTCTCCTCGATCACCAGAAAATCGTTCCCACACGCATGCGCCTTTACAAACTTCAACGTACTCACTCTTCCTCCAAATCTCTGAATGCCACCACCTGGTCCGTCGCATCGCTCGCCCGGAGCTCGCCTAACAGGCGGTTGTGTTCCTTCTGCGTTGCAATCACCGTAAACGACACCCGCTCCAGCCCCGCCACATTGTCCCTATCCAGTACGCTCAACCGCTGGTTTGCTGAATCCAGCACCTTGAAGATCGCCCGCTGCATTCTATGCAGCGAAGCGGTCACATCCTCAGCCACAGCTTCCGCGCGATCGGCACCCACAACGTCCTTCGTTAGGATCGCCCCCACATTGGCTCGTACCTCGTAAATCATCGGAAACATCTTCCAGCCAAGTTTGTTCTCAAACAAGCCCACCGTCTGCAACGCCAGCAGGACCAGCGTAGTGGCAATGGCTGCTTCAATATAAAGGCCGGCGCCGCAAGTCATCCCAATGGCCGCCACAACAAAGATCGTCGCGGCGCTGGTCAACCCAAGCGTACGATTTTTCGTATGCAGAATCAGCCCCGCGCCCAGAAACCCCACGCCCTGCACAATATTCGACGCCACCTGCCCGCGATTGTTGCCGCCATCTCCCGCCAGGATCGGGCTCATGATCGTGAACAGAGCAGCCCCCATGCAAACCAGCATGTTCGTCCGAAGGCCTGAGTCCTTGTGCCTCCACTCGCGTTCCAGCCCGACGATCCCGCCCATGGCACACGCCATCAGCAGCCGGGTCGTCGAGGCCTGCGAAAGCAGCATCTGTTCCCATGTCGAAAAGTGAATGTGGCTTGGCTCCATCGAGCCAGAATACTACTCCAACGCCACGGATACATGATTTGAGGCCCATGAGCAGACTCCAACAAGGTTCTAGCCACCAAGAAAAACGAGATGCAGGCTCTCAGCCTACATCTCGCTCTTGTTTGTTTCGGGTTGCGTTAGGCTACAGGCGCTTCCACATTTACCGTCTTCGAAAGACGCGTCAGCAGCTCATCGGCGTTCTTTTCTTCCTGCAGTGTCTTATTGAGCGATTCCGCCTGCTCGAACTCACCGAGGATCTCCGCCCACGTCTTCAGCGTACCGTACACAGCAATCTCGTGGTGCTCGACCTTGTTGCCCGCCGCAATCAGCAGAACATCCCGAAGCTGAGCGTCTGGGGCATCCTTTGCAGACGAGCTTGCTTCGCTAATCAGCGCTGCCGTCGTCTTGCACTTGGTTGTGTTCTCTTCGCCTTCCACCACGTCGAGAATCCGCTCCAGCCGTGACACATGCATGCGCGACTCATCCAGATGAGCTTCAAACGCCTCACGCAATTCGACGTTCGTCGTCTCCTTGATCATTCCGGGCAGACCTTCCTGCACAATCTGTCGCTCGCTGCTCAACGCGCGTTGCAGCAAGTCCTGATATAGCTCACGAAGGTTGTGAACATCCGAGGCAAAAATTCCCATAGCTTGATACTCCTTGCAGCTACGCCTAAAGGGATTTCCCGCGTGCTGCCGTTTCAGTATTTCGAAAATTTGATAGTCGGCTCGCTTGCTACCGAAACCACCCACATACGTAAGCGCCGCATCAACGCTCTACACACCATAGGATGCCGCGTCCAACCTACTGCGTAGCCCCTGTGGACCGCGGATCCCACTTTTGCGATTGATACACTTTGGCGCAAGGTTGCCCCATCGAGCAAACAACTTCCAGCTCATCCAATCCTTGTGGATGAGCCTGAACAGCCTTGTCCACCGGGTCGCCCACCATCGCAATCACGTACGCCGCATTCGCCGCAGGATCCTTCAACGCAATCTGCCACGACTGATCGTCGCCCTCGCTCACCATGCTCTTCAGCGTGCGGCCGGCAACCTGCACCGCGCCGATGTGGTTGGTCGTCGACATCATCACTGGCACGTTCCGTGGGAACTCATCCAGCACCGTCGAAAGCTCATGTTCAAATGGCACCCGTGTCCTAGCGTTCACAATGCCCTCCTTCAACACCAGCGGCATCGTGTACATCATGCTCACGCAATTCGCCACGCAGAGAACCGTTGCAACAGGCGCCGCCAGCCGCACACTCAACTTTGCCCAGTTCTCCGCCCTACCCGCAAACCATACGGCTAGCCACTCCGCCGCCAACGCGCCATACAAGCTCAGCGCCGGCAGCATCTCCATCCCATACCGTGCGTTGTAGTAAGAGTGCGGCCAAAGCTGCGGTATAAAAATTGGCACCGACCCATACGCCACCGAGTACACATAAAACGGCAGCGGCACCCACAGCAATAGGATAAAACTCTCTCCGCGCGCCTTCACTTCAGCCACAGCTCGCCGCTTCCAGCTAAGCCATAGCCCATACAGCGCAGCCAGCATCACGCCAAACCCGGTTTCCCAGAACGCCGCATCTACTTGCGCTGTGCGCGTATAAAAGAGCAGCGCCCAGCCAACGTTGTGCCATCCGCGATAGTGCTGTCCCGGCGGCGCCGTCTTCCGCTCAATCTGCTTCGCGGAGTATGGTCCCCGCATAAAGTCCAGCCAGTCATGCTCAAAGTGCGCGTTGTACCAGAACCAAAGCAAAGGCCCCGCCACGCACCATACCGTCAGCACACCAAACATCGGCAGTACGGCCGCGCGTACATTCGCCTCGCTTCGCCAGACGGCCCACGCGAAGCAGCACCAAACCACGGCGCCGACGATCCAGCCGTCATACCGTGTCATGACCTGTCCAAAGACCAGTACGCCGGCAAGCAGCATCCGCATCCGCGCTGTGTGGAGATTCTCTGTACGAAGTGCCGCGATGCCTTCTACCGTCGCAATTACCGTCCAGATCAGCAACGCTAGAAATAGCGCCTCGGTCATGGCCGTTGTCGCCAGGTAAAGCAAGTTTGGGTTCAGCGCATAGAATGCCGTAGCCACCAGCGCCCAACGCTGGCGCATCATCCGTCGCCCCAGACGCCAGATTCCCGCCACACTGGCCGCATAACTCAGCAGCGACATCGGCGTGCCCGCCACACCCTTTTGCCACAGCTCCATCTTTCCAATGAACGGCAGCATCAGCAGATGCGGAAGCGGCAGCCACACCCCCCCTAGCTGCGACAGCCCCGGGTAGCGCGCATCGACAATCCTCCGCGCAATCCCGAGATGAGCGACCGCATCGCCGTAGAGGAGCAGATATCCATGCCCGTAACAAATCACCAGTGCCACAAAGCCCAGCACGACCGCAGCGACAAACAGCGGATACGTCTCCCCGCGCGTTACCGGCCGCACCGCTTCGGGATCACCCGGCACCCACACCGGCTTCTCCCGAAACGATCCTCGCCGCCCACGCATCCCTCGAGGCGCATGCACCGTGCGAGTCGTCGTTGCTGTCTTGTCCAACTTCAGCTCTTCCTCCGCGGGCTTGGCACATCGGCATCCCCGCATTCCACAAGCAAGCGAGAATTACAGGTGCGAAATCTCACGCAGCACCGCAAACCGCTCATCCACATCTTTGCGAGTCGTTTGCTGCAGTCTTTCGGTCCCAAACGCTTCAACCGCAAACGACCCCATCACGCTGCCATAGAACATCGCCGTCCGAAACACCTCAGGCGTCAGCACTTTTTGCGAAGCCACATAGCCATAGAACCCACCTGCGAACGAGTCTCCAGCACCCGTCGGATCGACAACCTCCTGCAACGGCACCGTATGTGTCCGGAACGACCTGCGCTTCACGCCATCGCCAAAGCTACGCTCGCTAAAGTAAGCCGCTGATCCATGCTCGCCATACTTCACAATCACGGTCTTCGGCCCCAGCTTCAACACGCCTTCCGCGGCCTTCACGCCATTGGTCTCACCACTCAGCATGCGCGCTTCATTGTCGTTGATCAGCAGAACATCCAGTTCTTGCAACACCGGCAACAACTTCTCACGATGCGCGCCGATCCAGTAGTTCATCGTGTCCCCCGCAACCATCTTCACCTTCGGCATCTGCTTGCGCACCTGCAACTGCAGCACGGGATCAATATTCGCCAGGAACAAAAACTCCGATTCTTCATACCCATCAGGAATCTTTGGCGAGAACTCCGCAAACACATTCAAATCGGTCGCCAGAGTATCGGCCGCATTCAAATCCGTCAGATAGCTTCCGGTCCAATGAAAGCTCTTGCCCGGCGCGCGCTCAATCCCCTTGGTGTCGACACCCCTCACCGTCAACACGCGCTCATGCTCTGGCAGAAAATCCTCACCCACCACACCCACCACGCGCACATCGGTAAAGAAGCTCGCAGCCAGCGCAAAATGCGTTGCCGCGCCACCCAACACCCGCTCCCGTTTGCCGCTGGGAGTTTCCAAAGAATCAAATGCCACCGAACCCACAACCAAAATAGACACTATTATTTTTCCTCCGCGCGCTTTGCGCTTTTCTCTGCGCACTCTGGGTGAGCGCTTTTGCAGTACGACTGACTACCAATACTTCCCGAACAAAACGCTCAATTTTTCCTTCGTCTCCGCCGGAATTAACGCACGATCCGTCATAATCGCAAACTTCGCCGCCGTCTGCGCCGGGCTAGTACTCAGGCTATGCGGCATCAAACGCACCGCAGCCTTCACTACCTTCTGCGCGTTCCCGGAGTTCTGATGCATCACCGCGATTACCTGTTCAACGGTCACGTCGTCATGCCCTTCGCGCCAGCAGTCGTAGTCCGTCACCATCGCCAGCGTCGCATAGCTGATCTCCGCCTCGCGAGCCAGCTTGGCCTCCTGCAGGTTTGTCATCCCGATAATGTCCGCGCCCCACATGCGATACAGGTTCGACTCCGCACGCGTAGAAAACTGCGGCCCCTCCATGCAAACGTACGTGCCACCCTTTTTGCCGACGACGCCCACTTCCGCGCAAGCTTTCACAAACACATCACTCACAATCGGACACACCGGGTCGCCAAACCCCACATGTCCCACCACGCCGTCGCCAAAGAAGGTAGCCGTGCGATCGAACGTGCGGTCGATGAACTGGTCAGGCACGATAAAATCCGTGGGCTTGTGCTCTTCCTTTAGGCTACCCACAGCACTCACGCTCAGGATGCTCGTCACACCCAGCTTCTTCATCGCATAGATGTTCGCCTTAAAGTTCAGCTCGCTCGGCAGAATCCTGTGGCCCTTGCCATGCCGTGCCAAGAACGCCACTTCGCGCCCTTCCAGCTTACCCAGCACAAACGGATCGCTTGGCGCCCCAAACGGCGTCTCGACCACCTCTTCACGAACCTCAGTCAATCCCGGCATGCCATAGAGCCCGCTGCCGCCAATAATCCCAATCTCAGCCAAACTTGTCTCCAAACTCCAAAAATCCGCGCATAAAAGCGCACCCAGCCGAGTATATCGTCTCTATCCCCGCACCCTACCCAGGCCGCTCCTGACTCTCCTCTTTTTCAGGTCTGTCTTACAGAATTTTGCTTGACACAGACAGGTTGGAAGGTCTACCGTTCGTCCGCTCCACTGATTCCTTCTTCTCCTGCATACGAAAACTCGGCAGTGCCATGCGATTCAGGCCTTTTGTTTAGTGCCTCTTCCGAGATCGCCAATGGCTCGCCCTCTCACGCCCCGGCTCAGCCCTGCGCTGTAGCCGATGACGTCCTTATATGGAGAAACAACATGAACCTCAAACTTATCGCTCTCACCTGCCTGACAACAGGACTGCTTGTTATGTCTTCGAACGCACAAACTCTCGCCACCGGGGATTCGCGTTCGGTCTCACAACCCACAACCCCCTCCGCCTGCGAAACACTCTCCGCGCAATTCACCTCCTCAGCGGTCGATGTCAACACGCCAACGACCAGTGACGACACCTCCCGCGTTCAGGCTGCCCTCACCGCCTGCGAAAACACCGGCAAGGCCGTCGTCCTCGCTGCATCCGGATCTAACAACGCCTTCCTCACGGGTAAACTCACCCTCGAAACCGACGAGGCCCTTGTTATCGACTCCGGCGTCACTCTCTACGGCAACAACAGCTACAACAGCGAAAGCGAACTCATCTATACGGCCAGCACCAACACTGGCATCTACGGCCCCGGCAAGATTGACGGCCGCGCCAATGTCCACACCTTCTCAGATACCCCACGCCTCGTCCAAACCGACGGCGCCGATAACTTCATCTCCTACAACATCACTCTCCAAAACGCCGCGCACCCCAATCTCTACATCCAGGGCGGCAGTGGCGCCACCGTCTGGAGCACCACAATCAACACTGTACCCACTCAGGCCAACGCCGACGGCATCGACATCGACTCTATCGAAAACGTCACTGTCAACGCTTCTAACATTACTGCCGGCGACGACGGCATCGCCATCAAGACCAACGAAAGCGCCGCCAAGAACATCACGGTCGAAAACACCAAGGTCTACGGCACTCATGGCCTTTCCATCGGCTCGCAAACCTTCGATGGTGTCACCAACGTGCTCTTCGAGAACAACTACGTTTACGGCAAAAGTGCCGCGGGCACTGCCTCTACCGACGCCAACGCCATCAATATCAAGACCGACTCCGATTGCGGAGGCCTCGTGCAGCAGGTCACCTACAAGAACACCTGCATCCGCTACGCCAAGCATCTCCTCGTCGTGAACGCCAACTACGGAAGCTGCTCCGGCACTTCCGGGACCCCGCAGTTCAAGAACATTGTCGTAGAGGGTGCCGTAGCCGAAAACTCAGTCTCCGGCTCCTATGAAACCATCGCTGGCTACAACTCCAGCAACCTCGCCCAGCTCTATCTCGCATACATCAACTTCGACATCAATACACAGTCGGGCGACCAGTACGCCACCAACTATCTCGACAACGTCAGCTTCACCCCCTCGGGGACCGGTGTCACCAACTCCACCTGGACCGAATCCACCGTCGGCTACCCAACCTGTTCATTCTCCTTCTAGTCCGCGGCTGACCGCGAAACAGTCGGTGAAGACCATAAACCAGCCGTCAGGCAGCCGAATACTGCCTGGCGGCCCCGCATTTCAGGAGGACTAGATGAAGATTCAAACCATCATGCTCATCGGCGCGGCATTTCTACTATCGCTCAGCGCCGCAGCCCAAACCATCGTGTACGTCGGCGGTAGCGGAACAGGCCACTACACTACGTTGCAGGCGGCCGTTAACGCCTTGCCTTCCACTGGCGGCGAAGTCGAGATCGAAGCCGGCACTTACCAAGGACAAACCACCATTACAAAACCCAACGTATGGCTGATCGGGGAAGGCAGCAGCGCCAGCTCTACCGTTCTGGCCGATAACCTTTCTGCCTCCGGTACCGGCAGTGACAAAGCTTCTTCCACGCTCATCGTCACTACAACTGCCATCGGCTTCTATGCCAAAAATCTCTCCATCGAAAACACTTACGGAGCCGGCAGCCAAGCCGTAGCACTCTTTCTTCAGGCAGATGAAGCCGTCCTCCGCAACGTCAACATCACCGGCAGTCAGGACACGCTCTATCTCGGCAGCCTCGGTTGCTCCAGCACTACATGTACCCCCGCACGGCAGTATTTCTACGACTCGTACATCCAGGGCAACGTCGACTTCATCTTTGGCGACGGCGCCGCGGTCTTCGACTCCTGCACCATGCAGATCGACGAGAACGGCTCCCTCACCGGCGAAACGACCGTCACGGCGCAATACCGGCAGTTCACCAACTACCTCAGCGGCTTCGTCTTCTGGAATAGCACCATCCGTAGCAGCCCCGCGACCGGGATGACCAACGACTATCTGGGCCGACCCTGGAGCAAGCTGGCCTATGTCGTCTCCATCAACTCAACCCTCTCAGCGCCCATCAACAACGCCGGCTGGATCGAATGGGAGCCCGGCACAACCAATTATCTGGCAACCGCCTACTTCGCCGAATACGACTCCACGGGCGCCGGGTCCGTTGGCTATGTGGACAAGGAGCGCGAATCCCATGCCGTCTACCTCTCCTCTTCGCAGATCTCACAGTACTCGCCCGATACGTTCCTCGCGGGCTCCAACAAATGGGATCCAACGTCAGTAACCCACTAAGTTCACTTCACATCCGTGGGCCGATGTTCAGGCATCGGCCACGGATGTTATCAGAGCCCACAATGTGACCTCGGGCACTTTGCCCCGATCCATTCTCTTTAAATTTATTTATAAGAATCACGTTTACTGCCAACTCCGTCCGGCATGTACCATACCCCTTAAATCCGCCGGAGACATCCCCTGCATGACGAGCAACTCGCTTGCCACCAGACCCCGCCTGTGGCACATCGTTGTTTTAGCAATGGTCTATATCACCTCACGCGCCGCTGCGCACCTAGCCGGATTGCACTTCGATGCCGCCGAAGTCTCGACCTACTGGCAGTTCCTCGACACGGAACTGCTCCGTCACCATCTCTTCCAAAGTCTCTTCTACCTCCACGCCCAGCCGCCGCTCATGAATGCTTTCTTCGGCGTCCTGATGAAACTTTTCCCTGTCGCATGGCCATCAGTTGCCTACCTTCTTTACTGCACCGCCGGCCTTTTCGCCTGGCTCGCCATCTTCAGCATCGCTATCCGCAATGGCGTCTCATTACGCGTGGCGCTTGCTTTTGTGCTGCTCGCGATGTGCAATCCCTCAGCTCTCTTATACGAAGCACAGCCGCTCTACACCCACGTCGTCTTTTGTCTTCTCGTCTTCGCTGCATTCTTTTTCGATCGTTACCTCCAATCTCGAAGCCTTCTTCCGGCCTCCGCTTTGTTAGCGACTCTCACAATCCTTGTCCTATGGCGTTCCTCCTTCCAGCCGGCATGGTTCCTTTTCCTAGCTATCTGGATCGTCTATCTAACGCCGCGTCATAACCTGCTGCGTGTCGCATCCGCCGCAACCGTTTGTGTCATTTTTATCGCCGCCCCGGTCCTGAAGAACGGTCTTGCGGTGGGATCGTTCAACACCAGCAGCTGGTCCGGCATGAGTGTTGCCAAGGCATGGACCTGGTCTATCCACCCTGAGATCCCTCCCCTCGTCGCGAAGGGCAAGCTTTCCCCCATCTCTGCCATCCAATCCTTCAGGCCCGTCGGTGACTACCAATCCCTGATCCCCACACGCACCCCGACGGGCATCCCTGCACTCGACGAACTCACCCGCCAGAACGGCATCACCAATTACAACAACGCAGCCTACGTCGACATCTCCAAAGCGTACTTCCGTGATTATTGGCGCGTCTGGCGTTATAGCCCCCGCACCATGCTTGCCTTTTCTATTCAAGTATGGATCGACTTCCTTAAGCCCGCCAGCCAGTACGTCGCCACGTACGATCCCGCCAACGAAAACATCCTCGAACCCCTCGACAGAGGTTATCGAGCAGTGTTCTGCTGTCGCACTCTTCCCATCCATTCAAGCGTCTCAGCCACCGACAACTTCCGTCAGCGCCTCAGCCACGCCTTTCGCTCTCTCTGCTGGGGGTCCGTGGCCATCACCGCCATCTTTTTCGCCATGCTTCTCTATCCACCACTGATACGCTGGGCCGCGGATGGCTCGCAGCACACTCGCCTTCTCTTCTACTTCCTTATCGTCACCTTCGCGTACAACGCCTTGCTCACCAGCATGCTTGAAGAAGGTGAGAATATGCGCTTCCGCTACGAAACCCACGGCCTCGTTCTCATAGCCGCTCTGATCCTGCTCGACCGTTGCATCAAGACGTCTCGTTCCATCTCGGCGCGGCCACCGACGGCTACTTGATTCCCAGTCCCTCGCAGATGCTTTCCACGCGCGCCTTCACCGCTTTCGGCATGGTCAACATCTGAGGCCACGGCCGCGTAAACCCTTCTGCCGCCCACTTCCGCGTCGCATCGATTCCCATCTTCGACCCATAATTTGGCAGCCGCGAGGCATGGTCCAGCGTATCGACAGGCCCCATTGTGAACTGGATATCGCGTTCCGGGTCAATATTGTTCCCTGCCCGCAGCATCACTTCGCTCACGTCCTGCACGTCGCAGTCCTCATCCACTACCACGATGCATTTGGTGAACATCGCCTGCCCCAGTCCCCAGATCGCGTGCATCACCTTGCGCGCTTGTCCGGCATAGCTCTTGCGAATGCTCACCAGCATCAGGTTATGTGCCACGCCCTCTGCGGGAAGGTTGATGTCCACAATCTCCGGAATTGTCAGCTTCATCAGCGGAAGAAAAATCCGCTCGACCGCCTTGATCATCCACGTATCTTCCATGGGAGGTTTGCCCACCACCGTCGCCGCCAGAATCGGATCTTTGCGATGCGTGATGCACGTAATGTGAAACACCGGGTACTCGTCGGTCATCGTGTAAAAGCCCGTATGGTCTCCAAACGGACCCTCGGTCCGCAGCTCACCAAGTTCGACATAGCCTTCCAGCACAATCTCCGCATGTGCCGGCACTTCCAGATCGACGGTTTCGCACTTCACAATCTCTACGGCCTTCTTGCGCAGGAAGCCCGCAATCAAATACTCCTCAACCTCAGGCGGCGCCGGCACAATTGCACTAAACGTGGTCGCCGGATCGGTCCCGATCGCCACCGCAACCTCCATCCGCTCACCACGAATCTTCGTCACCACATGCTGCGGCATACTGCTCGTATCGACAGCCGCAGCCGTGCCGCCCGCAGTCAGCGCCATCACGTCCACAGCCCCCACGGTGTCTCCCACAGCGCCCCGCAAGCGGTCGCGCAGATGCTCCGCCGCTACCTTTTGCCGCTGCCAGTGCATGCCCGTAGACTTCCCGTCATACACCTGCATGCGGTACATCCCCACGTTCCGCTTCCCGCTCTTTGGATCGCGCGTCACCACGCACGGCAGCGTAATATAGCGCCCACCATCTCCGGGCCATGTCTGCAAAATCGGAAACTTCAACACATCCACATCGTCCCCGTGCAAAATCACTTCCTTGCAGGGCGCATCCTTCTTCCCTACCACCTTCGGGAATAAACCACCCACCTCCGCGAGCATCGGCAGCATCTTCAGCTTGTCCATCAGCCCCGTCGGTGCGACGGGATGCATCAGCACGTCAATCCTCTTTGCAATTTCGTCCAGCGCCTCCACCTCGAACGCCATCTGCATGCGCCGCTCGCTGCCAAACTGATTCATCAGCACCCGCGCGCCCTTGTACCCCATAACATTCTCAAACAGCAGCGCCGGCCCACCGGCATCTTTCGTTCCTTTACCGCTCTTCGCAGCCCGGTCCGCAATCTCGGCCATCTCCAACACCGGAGACACCTCCGCCTTCACTCGCTTCAATTCACCGGCCTTATCAAGCGCCTTCAACCAATCCCGTAAACTCTCGTATCCCACAATCAACCTCTTCCCAAAAACTCATACTTCCAACAACTGGCTTATTACTCGCCCTTACATCCTTAAGAAAACCTTCTTACGCCACAACAACCACACCGGCAAAAAGCAAACCACCACAAAGCTCAAAGCGAACGCCAGAGACGTCCACTCATTCGACCCATGCCTCGCAAACCCATTCTGATACGCCAGTGCCCAAAGCGAATGCTTATCGCCATCCTCATCGGCAATCTTGAAGAAAATCGCTGCCTTCACAAACACCACGGATACCGTAAACGCCGCAATCGCATTCGACCCAAATACAAACCATGGCCATGTTGACACCCGCAGCCACCCCGGCCACGGTTGCTCACGCCCATCCACCAGCCAATTCAACAACGCGAGCAGCGCTGTCGCGATCCCGGCCATCACCAGCACATAACTACTCGTCCACAAATTCTTGTTCACCGGAAACCATCGCCCCCACAGCGACCCGCCAACAAACATCAGCACACCAAACACAATCATCCCATTGCGCATTGACCGCCGCTCCCGCTTGCCCTCATCCCACTCCGGCCGCAACATGATCTTGCCTACCAGCGCACCGATCAGCACAGTTGCTACCGCCGGCAGCGTACTCAGCAACCCCTCCGGATCGCGAGTCTTCTGGTACAGCGTCCCCGTGTGCAGCCACTTCAGCGTCCACGCACTCACACAGCGATCCACCCACGCCGTCATATTCCACATCGGATCCATAAACGGAAAATCCACGCCAGGATGTCCCGCTCCCGGCACCTTCGCATACCGCAGCAACCACCAATACCCCACCAGGATCGCCACCACGATCCAAACGATAAACCGCGCCCGCCGAGCCCAAAGTAAAATCAGCGCGCCCACCAGATAACAGAGCGCAATCCGCATCAGCACGCCATAGATCCGCATCGTCCAATGCATCCGCGGAAAGAAGCTCAGCGCCCACGCCAACACCGCCAGCTTTGCGAACCTCAAAAAGATGTGCCCCGCCTGCGTCGCCCGACAGTCACCCTTCAGTTCGCGAGCCTTCATCGAAAACACAATCGACGCGCCCACCAGAAATAGAAATGTCGGAAACACCGTGTCCGTCAGCGTCCACCCGTTCCAGGGCGCATGGTCTAGCTGACCAAACACATGCCCCCAGTCGCCCGGATCGTTCACCAGGATCATCAGAGCAATCGTGATCCCGCGCAGCATATCCACGGACAGCACACGTCGCGGCTTCACCTGCACCGTCTCCATTGTCATCGTGCTCGCAGCCATACCCTCCATCATCTCTCGAATGCTCTTCTTGTTGTTGCCCCTCGCACTTTTCTTGTTTGCCGCTACACAGCAAATCCGAGGAATCTGCATCCAGTGGAACCATCCACCGCTCCCCGGTGTCTAACGCAGCAATCGCATTCCTCGCCTGAATGCACATCGATACCTGCATCGAGGTGCTCTCATGTTCGAAGAATCGCTCGTGGAATCCACACCACTCCTCCGCACCGGCAACCGTTGGCCCGCGCTCATCTCACTGGGCACGCAGGCGGCTTTCATCATCGCGCTCATCGCCATCCCCATCCTTCATCCGGAAGTAGTCCAACTCCATGCACCTAAGCTGTCCTTCATTAGCCTCCCACCGCGACCCATACCGCCGCCGCCACCGCAGCTCATGCACGTCGTTACCACGATGACCTCCGCGCCCGCAGTGCCCTCGCTCCCAACAGCAGCTCCCATCATCGGCCACCTCATTCCCAACACCAGTGCAATCTCAGACGGCCCCCCCGATCTCAACCCTCACGTCTTAATGTCCGGTGAAAGCGGCAACCCCTTCGGTAACGCCCTTCCATCGGGGCCGCCATCTCGAGCCATCTCCGTCGTCAACGCCCCCGCCACGCGCGTCGGCCCACTCCACATCTCCACCGGAGTCCTCGCCGGCCTGCTCTTCGCCCCCATCCAACCCATCTACCCACCCATAGCCCGCGCCGCCCATGTGGGAGGCACCGTCGTCGTCCAGGCCGTCATCTCCAAAACCGGCCACATCGAGTCCGCCCACGTCGTCAGCGGTCCTGCCATGCTCCAAGGCGCGGCACTCGAAGCCGTCCGCAACGCCCGCTACCACCCATTCCTCCTCAACGGAGACCCCACCGAAGTCGACACCACCATCAGCATCAACTTCAACCTCGACAGCTAAACAAAACAGCCTCGGCCCGCAAACCAGCGAGCCGAGGCGATAACCTAAACCTAAATCCTGTTTCTAAACCAACTCCACCAGGTCGAGCGGATACCCCGCGTCCTTCCACCCCTGCAGCCCACCCCGCAGCGGCCGCACACGGCGCACCCCCATCCGGCGAAGCTCGAGCGCCACCTTCGCACTCGTCTCTTCGCTTGGACATGTGCAGTACAGCACGATATCCCGATCCAGCGGAATCATCGCCTTTCGCAGCTTCAAATCCTCCGGGCCAATCCGCAATGCCCCCGGCAGCACCAGCGGATCCGTCAGCACATCCAGCGGATGCCGCAAATCCACGATAAACGGCTGCTCTTCGCCCGCCTTGCGCGCGTCGTCCATCATCGCCAGCAGCTGCGCCGGCTCCAGCCGCAGTCCGCGAAGCTCGCTCACAAACTGCTGCCGCTTTACCAGCCGATACACCTGCCAGGCAACGACCATCAGCACCACGAGCAGCACCGCAAAGTGCTCCAGCGTCCCAAAGAACTCGCTGCTCCGCTTCGCCAGGTCGCCGAAGAACCGCCCTGCAAACAGCCATGCGCTGGCCCACATCAGTGTCCCAGCCATGTCATAGAACACGAACTTCGAGTACGGAATCTCAGCCTGTCCTGCAATCGGCGCGGCCATCGTGCTCAATCCGGGCACCCACTTCGCAAAGAGAAGCGTCACAGCGCCGCGCTTGGTCACAGTACCCTGCGTTTTGCTCACGCAGGTGGCCGCTTCCATCGAAAATTTGCAGAGAATATTCAGTATTTTGCTGCCGTACCGCTGCCCCAGAAAATACCACGCCGAATCGGAAATCAGACAAGCCAGCATGACCATCGGCAGTGCATATGCCACATGTAGCCTGTGCGCTGCGCTCATCGTCCCTGCAGCAAGCATCAGCGGAGCGCTCGGCACCGGCAGCCCGCCTTGCTCAATCAGTACCCACAGAAAGAGCACGGCATACGCGTGGTGTACCAGCAAAACCATCACCGACGACAACATAGCCTCCCCTTTCTGTAGCCAAGGCTACATCTGCACCCTACACCATCATGCGCTCTGCTTAGTAGATGCTTACATCCCCAACCCGTCGCACAAACAAAAAAAGCGGCCCGGAATCGTCCGGACCGCCATTACCTCTCGTCTACATCCTTGGACGCACCACAAAATCACTTGTTAGCACGACAAAAAACAAGAGTGTAGAGAGTAGAGGATAGAGTGTAGAGAAACCGCCTGGATTTCTCTATCCTCTATCCTCTGCCTTACTGCTTTACCGTCACGACCGGCGTAACCGACATACCCGGCCGCAGCGCGTGGTCCTTGTTCTCTTGTGCCAGGTTCGTAAAATCGATGCGCACCGGAATCCGCTGCACCACCTTTACATAGTTTCCGGTCGCATTCTCCGGCGGAAATAAGCTGAGTCTAGATCCCGTTGCGCCGCCAACCTGAGTCACTTTGCCGGTAAACTTCCGTCCGCCCAGCGCGTCGACCTCCAGCTTGACCTCCTGGCCTTGCTGCATCTCCTTCAGCTGCGTTTCCTTGAAGTTAGCCGTCACCCACAGGTTATCCAGCGGAACGATCGTCAGCAGATCCTGCCCGACGCTCAGGTTGTCACCAACGGAAACGTTCTTCTTGCTTACAATGCCTGAAATCGGCGCCACAATCTTGCCGTAGCTCAGATTCAGCTTCGCCTGGTCGACCTTCGCTTGCGCCTGCTGCACCTGTGCAAAAGCCGACTGCGCATGCGCCTGCTGCACCTTGATCTGCTGCGGTGCCGTTTGCGCGCTTTGCTTCGCCTGGTCTTGCGACTGCGCCAGCCGCTGCTGCGCCAGCTTCACCTGGTCTTCATCCGCCGCAACCGAACGCTGTGCCTGCGCCAGCGCCGCCTGCGTGGCCGAAGCCTGCTGAACCGCCGCGTCGAACTGCTGCTTCGAGATCACATCCTTGGCAACCAACGGCGTATAGCGATCGACGTCCAACTGCGCCTTCACCGCATTCGCCTTTGCCTCTTCCACATGCGCTTCCGCTGCGGAAACATTCGCCTGCGCTTGCAGCACAGAAGCCTGGCTGCCCAGCACATCCGAACTCGAAGTCGACACCGTTGTCCGCACATTGATGGCCGTGATCGGCACGTTCACCGTGGCCTGCACATAATCGGCCTGCGCCGTCGCCAGGTCTGCGTTCGCCTGGTCGAGCGCCACCTGCAGGTCGCGAGGATCGATCTCCGCAATCGGAGCACCTGCCTGCACGTACTGGTTCTCTTCCACATCAACGTGGATCACCTGGCCAGCAACGCGCGAACTCACCTGGTACAGGTCACCATCGACCTGCGCGTCATCGGTATCTTCGCTGTAGGTCGAGCGCCAGAAGTAGATGCCCGCGAGCACCACGAGCACCAGCACGACGGCAATCACGATGCCCTTCTTGCTCTTCTTCGGAGCCTCTTCCGGCTTCTCCTCGGGCTTCTTTGCATCCTGAGGTGCCGCGCCATCCTGCTTGATCTGCACGGTTCCGGTGATCTGTGCGGTCTGTGTCTTTTGTTCGTCTTGATCGGCCACGCTTACTTCCCTCCCGTAATTGCCGGAACTGGTGTTCCCTGAAGCAAATAGTCTTTGTAGTTGGTCGTTGCCACACCCAATGCCCGCGCCAAACTCAACTTGGCGACGTTGTGCTGATACAGCGCACTGATGTATTGGTCGTTAGCCTGCTCATCGGCAGCCAGCGCCTGCGAAACCGGCAACGTATCTGCCACTCCCGCGTGAAATCTCTGCTGCGCTTCATCCAGAGCTTCTTTGGCCAGATCGACATTGCTCTTGGTCGCATCCACCAGCTTCGCCGAAGACTGAATATCCAGAATCGCGTCCCGGACATCCGCATTCACCTGCTGCACCTGGTCGCTCAACCGCGCCTTGGTCTGGTCATACTGCGCCGCGGCGACATCTTCGTCGCCATGCGTCTTGGCAATCTGCAGAATCGGTGCCGTAATCTCGCCCGTAGCCGAGTACGTTCCATGCGAGTGCCCAACGGTCTCGCCCTGGTCGCCAAAATCTCCGCTGAAGCTCGCCACCGGCAATTGCTCCGCAAACGCAGCCTTCTTCGCAGACTCCGCAGCCTTCAACGACTCCGCGGCCGCGGCCAGATCCTTGCGCTGCTTCAGCGCCTGCTGAAACGCGGCCTCGGGATCAGGTGTATCCAGAATCGCAAACGGCGTCATATCTGTTAGCTCGAACTTCTGGTCCAGCGGCAGGCCAATCACCCGCGCCAACGAAAGCTTGTCCTTCTCCAACTGGTTGGTTGTCGAAATCAACTGCTGCTGCTCGTTCTGGTAATCCACCTGCGCCCGCAGCACATCCAACCGCGGACTCGTACCCGCATCGTGTGCCGCCGTCGCCTGGTCGAGCGAAACCTTCGACTCGTCCATCTCGGCCTTCACCGCCGCAATCCGGGCCGCATCGGCGATGCAGAGCAGATACGCATTGCCGACCGTCAGCACCACCAGGTCCCGCGCATCCTGTGCCGTCAGCTTCGCAGCCTCAAAGTTGTGCTTCGCCGCAATATAGTTCTCCAGCGATTGCACATTTACCAGATTCTGCGTCAGATACGCCCGGAAATCCATCACCTGGAACGGCCCGATGATCGGGTTCAACCCCGGAAACTTCAATCCGTAAGCCGCCAGGTTCACCTGCTCGACCTCGTAGGAAGCCGCTCCGGTCACCGTCGGCAAAAGCGCCTGCAACTGCTGTAACCGCTGCCCGCCTGCCGATTTCTCATTGGAAGTCTGCAACACCAGCCCAAGATTGTTCCGCAGCCCGCGCTGCATGGCATCGGTGAGAGTCAGCCCCAGCACGTCGCCGGTAGCCTTGTCGCGAACGATACTGCCCTTATAGTTGGGATCGCTCGAACCAGTGGCCGGCGTTACGCTCGGCCCGGGCGTCGACAACTGCGTCTGCACCTTGCTCACTGCGTCAATCGCGCTGCCCGTGTTCGTACCCGCGGAACCCTGACCATTGCTACCCGGCCCGGCACCTTGGGCCAGCATCGGCACACAGCTCGCTGCCAACACAAAGGCACCCGCGCTTACCAACGCGCGCTTTTTCATTTTCACCATATGTCTCATGCTAATCGTTTAGGGATGCTCTGTCGTCAAGCTTCGACCACGCTGTTGCAATCATTGGTCTTACGTACTAGATGCAACCCGACTCGCGATGTATGCAAAAGTTGCTACGGAATTTGTCTAGATCGACATTTTCTGAGGAAATCTCGTTCGGAATGACTGTCTAGTCAGCGGGAACCACGCTCCTTGGCATGAACCAGTCAAACCGCAGTACGATAGTCCCCATGAGTTCCCCCATCATCCGCACCGCTGTCATCGGTTATGGCCTCGCCGGCCGCGTCTTCCACTGCCCCTTCGTCCACGCCGTCCCGGGCCTCGAACTCACCGCCATCGTCGTCTCCAACCCCGACCGCGCCGCCGCCGCCAAAGCCGCCTATCCGGATGCCACCATCCTCGCCAAAGCCGACGAAGCCTTCAACGACCCCTCCATCGACCTCATCGTCATCGGCACCCCCAACGACACCCACTTCGCCCTCGCCCAAACCGCCCTCAACGCCAACAAGCACGTCGTCGTCGACAAGCCCATGACCACCTCCGCCGACGAAGCCCGCACCCTCATCACCCTCGCCGCCGAGAAGGGCAAAATCCTTGCCCCGTACCACAATCGCCGCTACGACACCGACTTCCTCACCATCCGCAAGCTCCTCACCGACGGCACGCTCGGTCGCATCACTCAGGTCAACGCCCACTTCGATCGCTTCCGCCCGCTCGTCCGCCCCAACACCTGGAAAGAGTCCGGCTTCGACAACGGCCTGCTCTTCGACCTCGGTCCCCACCTCGTCGACCAGGCCCTCGCCCTCTTCGGCCTTCCCGCCCGCGTCACCGCCATCGACCGCACCGACCGCGACGTCACCGACATCGACGACTTCGTCTCCATCACCTTCGAGTACGACATCCCCATCACCGTCGACGGCAAACCGGTCGCCCGCACCCTCCAGTACGAGTGCCACGCCACCATGCTCGCCGCCGACCCCGCCCCACGCTTCCGCGTCCACGGCACCCTCGGCAGCTACGTCAAACAAGGCCTCGACCCCCAGGAGCAGGCCCTCATTAAAGGCACCCGCCCTCCAGAAATGGGCTCAGACGAACCCTGGCTCCCCGAACCCGAATCCGCCTGGGGCACCCTCACCACCGCCACCAAGCTCACCGAGCCCGTCGAGTTCTCCCGCCAGCCATACCCCTCCGTCACCGGCGACTACCGCCTCTACTACGCCAACGTCCGTGACGCCATCCACGGCGCCGCCCCCCTTGCCATCCCCTCCGAAGACGCCTACCGCGTCATCCGCCTCCTCGACCTCGCCCGCCAAAGCAGCACCGAACGCCGCACCCTCGAAGTCACCTTTACCTAGCCTCCGCAACCGGCCGGGTGTCGGCAAAGCTGGGTGCCCCATCTTCGCCGCGCACTTTGCGGCTAAGGTGGGCATCGCGCGATTAGCGCGACCGCCCCCGCCCATATCGAAGCGAACAAGCGATAAACTAAACCCGTGAAGAAAAAGTCCCAATCCTTCCCGCTGAAGTTCCTGGTCGCCGGCGCGCTTGTAGTCGCCACGGTCGCATGGCTCGCCATCTCCGCCGAGCAGGACTCCAAGCAGTACTACGTCACCATCACCGAACTCCAGAAGATGGGCAACAAGGCCTACAAGGTCAACCTCCGCGTCGCCGGCAACGTCCAGCCCGGCACCATCGACCGCTCCGGCCCCAACGCCACCTTCACTCTCATCGAACAGGGCAAGCTCCTCAAGGTCGACTACCAGGGCGCCGAACCCCCACCCGACACCTTCAAGGACGACGCCCAGGCCCTAGCCATCGGCACCTACGGCCGCGACGGCGTCTTCCACGCCACCCAGCTCCAGGCCAAGTGCGCCAGCAAATACGCCCCCGCCAAACCCGGCGCCACCACCCCCACCGGCAACACCGCACTTTTGGCCCCAACCGCAAAGACTTAGGATTGACTTCATCCTCTAAGAATTGTCATCCTTAGCGCAGCGAAGAATCTGCTATCCGCTAGTGGCTGCGCACGATTTAGGAGTTGGCAGTCTTCAGCGTGGGCAGTCGTCCTCTATGAGCCGACTGAGGGATCTCACCCCACCGGCTTTCTCCAAGCTCTACGCTCTATCCTCTCCACTCTGCTCTCCTACTTCCCCAGCGCCTTCAAATAAAGATAATAAAACTCCACCCCCGAGTAATAAGCCTCCACCCTCACCCGCTCATCCCTCCCATGCGCGCGGTCATCATCAAAATCAATCCCTAAACCGCCAATCCCATAGCTGGGAATCCCCGCCGCCATCGTATAAATCGAGTCACTAGCCCCCGCATTCATCACCGGAATCACCGGAATCCCCGGCCACATCTCCGCGGTCACTTCCCGCAACGGCACAAACACATCGTCCCTTAGCGGCGGCGGCGGCAGGCTCTTCCTGTCCGGCGCCGTGGCCGAAACACCACCCGCATCCGACACATACTCCACCGTCAGCTTCGGATCTCCAAACAGCTTGATCAGCGTCTGCCGAATCTCTTCCTGCGAGTGCCCCGGCAGAATCCTGCAGTTCACATTCGCCTGCGCCAACGCCGGCAGAGCATTCGGCGCACGCCCCGCATTCAACATCGTCGTCACACACGTCGTCCGCAGCAACGCACTATCCGCCGGGTCCCTTGAGAAATGCTCCTCCGCTTTCCTATCCATCGGCATCGCTAAAACACCACGAATATCCGCCGCCCGCGACGGCACCGCAATCTTCTCCGTGATCGCCAGTGAAGCCCGCGTCACTTCATTCAACTCCACCGGAAACGGATTCGCCTCCAGCTTGGCAAGCGCATGCACCAGCTCATAAATCGCATTGTCCGGCCGCGGCTGCGAACTATGCCCGCCCGGATTCGTCGCGCTCACCCGAAAATCCGCGTACGTTTTCTCAGTGGCTTCGACATCCATCTCATCCGCCTTGCCGCCCCGCAACTCCACCCCACCCGAATCCGGATTCAGCACAAAATCCGCCTGCATCAGCTCAGGCCGGTTCTTCAGCAGCCAATCCACCCCATTCGACTTCCCACCCTCTTCATCCGCCGTCAGCGCCAGCACAATATCCCGGTCCGGAACATACCCCTCCCGCCGCATACGGATAAAGTCCTCCACAATCCCCGCATCCGCAACCTTCATGTCCTGCGTCCCACGCCCGTAAAAATATCCATCCTTCTCGATGAACGTGTACGGATCGGTCGTCCAATCCTCCCGCCGAGCCTCCACCACATCAATGTGCCCAATAATCAAAATCGGCTTCAGCTTCGACCCAGCCACGCCCCGATACCGCGCCACCAGATTCATCTTCCGCTCATTCGGCCCCGCCAGCACCAGATCATCCGCCGCAAACCCACCCGCCAGCAGCCGCTTCCGCATAGCCTCCGCGCAAGCCGTCACACTCCCATTCGAGTCCTGCGAATTGATCTCAATCAACTCCTTGAAAATCGCCCGCGACAACTCCCGATCCGCCTCCGGCAACTTCGGCCCCGCCGCCTGCGCCCCATTCTGCGCAACTCCCACCCCAACCGCCAAACCCAAACCCGCAACCACTGCAATCAACTTCATCAAGTCCCTCACTACTGTCTACACTCTACTGTTTACTGTCTGCCTTTGCCCTATACTCGCATAGCAGCATGCCCGCCTCGACCACCCTCGAACCCGTCGTCATCCTCGACCGCGTCTCGCGCCTCTACGGCACCTTCGCCGCTCTCCGCGAAGTCTCGCTCACATTGCCCGCCAGCTCCAGCGTCGTCCTCCTAGGCGAAAACGGAGCCGGAAAATCCACGCTGCTCAAGTTAGTCGCTGGTCTCGCCACACCTACCTACGGCACAGTCACCGTATTCGACGACAGGCCCCTCGCCGTTCGCGAGCGCCTCGCCTACATGTCCCACGCCACCATGCTCTACGACGAGCTAACCGGCCTCGAGAACCTCAAGTACTTCGCGTCCCTGAGCCCTGACCCCTCGGCCCTGGACCCCGCCACGGCCCTCCGTGAAGTAGGCCTCGATCCCACCCTCACCCGCCGCGTGGCCGACTACTCCCAGGGCATGCGCCAGCGCGCCTCCCTCGCCCGCGTCCTTCTCACCAACCCCGACCTCCTGCTCCTCGACGAACCCTTCTCCAACCTCGACGTCTCCTCTGCCCAGGCCATGATCGCCCGCCTCCACACCTACCTCGCCACCCCCTCCACCACCGGCCAACCCCGCACCCTCATCCTCACCACCCACCAGGCCGAGTTAGCCAAACCCCTCGCCAACCTCACCCTGACTCTCCAGCAAGGCCGCATCGTCTCGATCTCCTAAGAACCGCCACGTCACGTTTCAGCCGCCACGTCCCCAGGCAAGAACAGGGCTTTAGCCCTAAGATATGCTCTCTTCCAGCGACTCATGAAGCCCACGCCAAAAACCAACGCCGCCCGCCTCCTCGAGCAGCTAAAAATCCCCTACGAGCTCCGCGCCTATGAAGTCGACCCCAACGACCTCACTGCCATCTCCGTCGCCCACAAAATCGGCCTCCCACCCGAGCAGGTCTTCAAAACCCTTCTCACCACCACCGCCGAAAAAGAGCACTTCTTCGCCATCGTCCCCGGCGACTCCGAACTCGACCTCAAAAAACTAGCCCACGCCGCCGGCACCCGCAAAGTCGAGCTGGCCAGCCTCAAAGAAGTCGAACCCCTCACCGGCTACATCCGCGGCGGTGTCACCGTCCTCGCCGCAAAGAAGCCCTTCCCGGCCTTCGCCGACGAAACCATCGAACTCTTCGACATCATCAGCGTCTCCGCCGGCCAGCGCGGCCTCCAGCTCCTCATGTCCCCCACCGACTACCTCCGCGCTACCGACGCCACCCTCGTCGATCTCACAAAGTCCTGACCGCTACTCCTCCACCGGTGCCGAGTAGTCAATCGAAACCACCCGCCCACCCATCTCACAGTTAACCGAGAACAGCGTCCGACGCTTCGCGTCCCGCAGCACGCGCCGCCCCTCATTCATCTCCGCATTCGACACCCGCAGCGCTACGCGATCCATCACATACGTCTGCGGCTTGATCGCCGTCACAACGGTGGCGGAAGCCGCAAACGCCAGGATTGCGAGAACGAAATACTCTGATTTATCCATCTCCTTCTCCTCCCGCAACATCCGTCGCCGCCTCTAGTTGTCCAGCTTGAACACCTTGATCTGGATCAGCTTCGCCAGCGTCAAGTCCTTCAACCCTCTGGCCCGCATCCGGTCCACAAACGGCCGGTCGATCTTGAACACACTCATCTGCACCAGGTCCTGCACGCTCGGCTGGAAGCCCATCTCCCGCGCATCCTTCGCCTTCTCCGGAGTCACCCCAACCGCCTTCATCTCCGTCAGCTTGTTCGCCCTCAGCTCCGGAAACCCAGCCGCGGCCATCGCATGAACGTAGTCCACATCCACATGCAGCGCCCGCAACCCCATCAGCTTACCGGTCGACATATCCGTCACACCCGCATCCTTCATCTGCTGCACCCACGCCGTCGTCACATCCAGCATGAGCATGCCTTCCTGCTTCCGATCTGTAATCTCGTCAAAACCCATCGACGACATCTTCTCCACAAACACCGCATTCGGTGTGAACTGATACCGCCCCGCCAACACGCCGTCATGCACCGTTCCCGAGCACGTCAGCTCACCAGCCTCACCCTTCATCACTCCGTTCAACTGCGCTCCCTCATGCCCCAACTCATCCGCCGAGACCCCCGTCCATCGCGCCCAGCCAATGTTCGAGTTTTCCGAAGTCCCGCAATCATGCCCCTCTTCGCCGCAGCCTTCGCGTCGCAGCACTACATCGGCCGTATCCGTACCGCGAACCTTGTTATGCGCAACCGAAACCATGCACAATCCCGATAGGACCTCCGCCCGTGCAGCCATCGAACCAACCGCCAACACAGCCCCCAGCAACAACACTCCGATACGCTTCATCACACGCCTCCATCCCGCTTCAACAACATCATTCGCTCGTCACAACGAGCCGTTAGAGACAAAGCTCTCCCGCAAGAGCCAAAGGCACTCTCAGCCCGACACCAACGATCTCCGGATTAGCGTGGGGCTTTAGCCCCACGAAATAGCCCTTAACAAGAAGGGGGCTTTAGCCCTGGGCCTTATGACTCAGTCGATCAACCCAGTCATCTTCAACTTCACCAGCTTGTCAAAGTCCGTGCTGGTAAACCCATGCGCCTTGGCCTTCGCCACAAAGTCCGCATCCACATGCATCGCCGCGCCTTCCCGCACCTTATGCATGTCCGCATCCGGAAACGTCTGCTTCACCCACCGCACATACTCCGGGGTCACACCCTGAGCCCGCATCGACACCAGCTCATGCGAGTTCATCCCTGTAAACCCAACCGCTGCCATCGACTTCGCATACTCCGGCGTCACACCTACAGCCTTCATCGACATCAGCTCATGCAGGTCGGTCACCGGAATCCCCGCGCCCTTCAACTCAGCCACATACTCTGGTGTCACTCCTTGCGCCCTCAGGCCGATCAGCTCATGCACATCCGCCGTACCGATCCCCAGCGACGCAATCTCCTTCGCATACTCAGGCGTCACGCCAACGCTACGCTCCGAAATCACCTCATGAAAGTCCGTCGGCGCCAGCCCCGACCCGCGCAGCCCCGCCAGGTACTCCGGCGTTACACCAACAGCCTTCAGACTGATCAAGTCATGCAACGTCGGCGTCCCCAGCCCTGCCTGCGCCATCGCCTTCGCAAACTCCGGCGTCACACCCACCGACCGCAACGAGATCAGCGTATCCAGGTCCTTATCCAGATCCAGCGGATATCCCGCATCCTTCATCTCGCGGATATAGTCCTGCCCGCCGGTCCCTGTGCGATCGCCCCGCGTCCCGCCCTGAAACATCGGCGTTGCAAACGGCATCGGCGTCACCGTGCCCGTCACCACCGGTGTAGGCGTAGCAACCACATTCACAACCGGCGTCACTGCAAGATCAACCACCGGCTCCGCAACCTGCGGTGACACCGCATGCGGCGTTACCGCCACCACACTCTTGTGGCTCTTCGGCATTACTGCAGCCACATCAGCCCGCGCCGCCGACATCACCGGCTTCAGCCGATGAGCCAAATTCAATCCATTCGCTCCCCTGGATCCCAACAGCAGCCCCAGCACGATCACTCCCGCCACTGCCACACGTACACCGCTTGTCGTCGTCCGCTCCATAGTCATTCCCTCTCCTAAAATCTGTCTCACCCGAATCAACAAAGTTCCCTCACGTCCCTTGGCCGCCATCGCCAGTTGCAAATGCCTCGTCCGCTGCTCCTCTAGTTGAAGCAAAGCCTCCGCGTAAATAACGGGATCTTCACAGCTCCGAGCCGCAACCTCATCGCAGCAGGCCTCTCGCAGATCACGCGTACATCGGCTCACCCACCACACCGCCGGATGGAAGAACAGCAGGCACTCCACAATCGTCTGCAGGAGGTTGTACAGATAATCCCACCGCCGTATATGCGCCAGCTCGTGCGCCAGCACCGCCTCCAGCTGTGCGGGCTCAAGCTGCATCAGCGCCGACACCGGCAGAATCACAGCAGCCCTCCAAACACCCATCGCCATCGGCGAAATCACTTCATCCGAAACTCGCAGCACCACCCTGCGGCCCATCCGCAACCGCTCCTGGACCCGCGCAAAGCTGACCGCAACCTCCGCCGGAATCACCATCCCCGCCCGTCGGCGAATCCGTTGCAGCTCATACCATCCCCCAGCCGCACGCAGCGCCAGCAGCAGCACACCCGCCAACCACACACCATCAATCCAAGGCAGCAGATGCCGTGCATTGCCCGCAATCCATAGCTCGCCGCTCTCCACCATCGGAGCCGCCATCGGCATGCTCTTCACCAACCCCGCATGCAGCACACCCAGTTGCGACGCCAAAACCTCATGCCCGCCGCGCGGCACATGCACCACCAGCCGCTCCTGCTCCACAAACGTAACCGTGGCCGCGATCGGCATCAGCATCAGCGCCAGCAGCGCCACCGCGTACCGAACCCTCACGCCCGCGCCCATCGTCATCCGGTCAGCCGCGGCATACAACACCGCAATCAACGCACCCTGCCAGCAGAAATGCAGCAGCGTCCATCCCAGCGCGATCAGTTCCCGATCCTGCATCCAGCTCAGCGTTTCCATATCGCCCTCCGGCTACTGCTTTCTGCGGCGCAACAGCTTACGAATCTCATCCAGCTCTTCATCGCTTGCCGGTTCCATCTCCAGTGCCCGCAACGCCATCGTCGCCGCACTGCCCGCAAAGAACCGCTTGCTCAGCTCCTGCATGAACTGCCGCTCCGTATCCTCCCGCGCCACTGCCGCGCTATACACATGCGCCCGCTCGCTTTCGTCACGCTGCACCAAGCCCTTGTCGGTCATAATCTGCAGCAGCTTCAACACGCCCGTATACACCACCGGCCGCTGCGCATTCACAGCGTCGTACAAATCCCGAACCGTAGCCTGTCCACGATCCCAAAGGATCCCCAGCAGCTCCAGTTCACTCTCAGTCGGCTTCACAACATCGTGTCTCTTACTCATGAGACAAACCTTATACGAATAACTTCGTACATGTCAACGAAATATTTCGTACTTCACTACAAAAATCTTCGCACGCCCAAATTAGGTCTAAGCTACCCAGCCACGTCGTAGTTCAAATTCGGCCCCAGCCACCGCTCCACCTCGCGCACACTCCACCCCTTGCGCTCGGCATACTCCTCCACCTGATCGCGTTCGATCTTTCCCAGGCCGAAGTACCGAGATTCAGGATGCGCAAAGTAAAGCCCGCTCACGCTCGACCCCGGCCACATCGCAAACGACTCCGTCAACTTCATCCCGATCTTCGCCTCTACATCTAGCAGCCGCCAGATTGTTCCCTTTTCCGTATGGTCCGGGCAAGCCGGATACCCCGGCGCCGGTCGTATCCCGCGATACTTCTCCGCCACCATATCCTGCGGCGACAAACCTTCCGTTCGCCCATACCCCCACACATCCCGAGCATGCTTATGCAGATACTCCGCAAACGCCTCCGCCAATCGGTCGGCAATCGCCTCGGCCATAATCGCGTTGTAGTCGTCATTGGCGGCACGATACTTCTCGACCATCTCCTTCAACCCAAACCCAGTCGTCACCGCAAACGCCCCAATCGTATCCGCCAACCCCGTCTCTTGCGGCGCAATAAAATCGCTCAGCGACCGGCATGGCCGTTCGGTCCGCAACACCTGTTGCCGCAGAAAATGCAGCGTCTCGCCAGCCTCCGGCAACACCACGTCATCCCCCACAGCCTCCGCGCGAAAGAACCCGATCACGCCCTTCGCCGTCAGAGACTTCTCCCGCACAATCCGGTCGAGCATCTTCTCGCCATCATTGAAAATCTTCGTCGCCTCGACACCCGTCGCTGCATTCTCCAAGATCGCCGGATACAACCCTTTCAACCCCCACGTATGAAAGAACGGCGACCAGTCGATGTACTCACGTAGCGTCTTCAGCGGCATCTCTTCAATCACCTGCACACCCAGGAACTCCGGCACCGCCAAATCTTCCTCACGCCACACAATCGGAGTTCGTTTCTCACGCGCCTCCGCCAGCGTAGCCATCGGCTCCTTCGGCTGCGCATAATTCAGCCGCAGCTTCTCATATTCCGCGCGATGCTTCTCTTCGAACTCTTCGCGGCCATCGTCGCTCAACAAGCTCGTCGTCACCGGCACCGCACGGCTGGCATCGAGCACATGCACGACCGGCTGGCTGTAGTGCGGCGCAATCTTGATCGCCGTGTGCGCCCGGCTCGTCGTCGCTCCACCAATCAACAGCGGCAACTTGAACCCCTGCCGCTCCATCTCCTTAGCCACATGCACCATCTCGTCGAGCGACGGTGTAATCAGCCCGCTCAACCCAATCATGTCGGCCTTCTCGTCCTTCGCGCGCTGCAAAATCTTCTCGCAGCTCACCATCACGCCAAGGTCGATTACGTCATAGTTGTTGCACGAAAGCACCACACCTACAATGTTCTTGCCGATATCATGCACATCGCCCTTCACCGTAGCGAGCACAATCTTGCCCTGCGCCTTCACCACTTCGCCGGCCGCTTCCTGCGCGGCCTTCTCGGCTTCCATATAAGGTGTCAGGTGCGCGACAGCCTTCTTCATCACACGAGCCGACTTCACCACCTGCGGCAGAAACATCTTGCCCGCGCCAAACAAGTCGCCGACCACGCTCATCCCCGCCATCAGCGGTCCCTCAATTACCAGCAGCGGACGTCCCAGCTTCTGATACGCCTCTTCCGCATCGATCTCGATATACGCATCGATCCCACGCACCAGCGAATGAGACAGCCGCTCCTCGACCGTCCCCGAACGCCACTCTTCAGCCTTCTTCTCCGCAACCACATCGCCTGCGCTCGCCACTTTCAGCGCTTCGCCAAAATCGACCAGCCGCTCCGTCGCATCGGGCCGCCGGTTCAGCAGTACATCTTCGACCAGCACTTTTAACTCGGGCTGAATCTCTTCATACACCTCGAGCATGCCGGCATTCACAATGCCCATATCCATACCCGCCGCAATCGCGTGATATAGAAACGCCGAGTGCATCGCCTCGCGCACCTTATTATTTCCGCGGAAGCTAAACGAAATATTGCTCACACCGCCCGACACCTTCGCGTGCGGCAGGTTCTGCTTGATCCAGCGGGTCGCATTGATAAAGTCGAGCGCGTAGTTGTTGTGCTCCTCCATGCCCGTCGCCACGGTCAGGATGTTCGGATCGAAGATAATATCTTCCGGCGGAAATCCAACCTCATCCACCAGGATTCGATAAGCCCGCTCGCAGATCCGAATCTTCTCGTCATACGTCGCCGCCTGCCCGTTCTCATCGAACGCCATCACAACGACCGCAGCGCCATACTTCAGCACTTTGGCCGCATTTTCGCGAAACTTCTCCTCGCCTTCCTTCAGCGAGATCGAGTTCACAATGCCCTTGCCCTGCAGACACTTCAGCCCCGCCTCAATGACCTCCCACTTCGAGGAGTCCACCATGAACGGAACCTTCGCCACCTCTGGCTCGCTGCCCAGCAACTGCAAGTAGCGCGTCATCGCCGCCACGCCATCGATCATCCCTTCATCCATGCAGATGTCGATCACGTTCGCGCCATTCTCCACCTGCTGCCGCGCAACGCTCACAGCCTCTTCGTATTTGCCTTCCTTCACCAACCTGGCAAACTTCGGCGACCCGGCCACATTGGTCCGCTCGCCGATCATCATGTAAACGCCCAGCTGCTGCGTAAACGGCTGCGACCCCGACAGCCGCAACGGCTTCACCTCTACAGCTCGGGTGGCCCATTCATGCGCAGTTCCATCGCGCATAAGTGGGCCACCACCGCTGTTCGCCTCGCCCCCGCTCAAGCGGCCACCGCCTGCCGCAACACCCGCGGAGCCTTACCCTCAAGCGCCTTCGCAATCGCCGCAATATGCTCCGGCGTATTCCCGCAGCATCCACCGGCAATATTGATCAACCCATCCTGCGCAAAGCTTCCAAGGAACCGCGCCATATCCTCCGGCCCCAGATCGAACCCTGTCACCGCCAGCGGGTTCGGCAGCCCCGCATTCGGATAAGCCGACACATACGTCTCAGCCTTTTCCGCCAGCTCACTCAAAAACGGATACATCAAGTCCGGCCCCAGCGAACAATTCAGCCCAATCGACAACGGCTTCACATGCTTCACCGCATTCCAGAAAGCCTCCGTCGTCTGTGCCGAAATCAACGTCTCGCCCCCTCGACCCACAGCCGCCGAAATGCTCACCGGCAGCTCCGTGCCATCTTCGTCGAACACCTCGCGAATCGCCACCAACGCCGCCTTCGCATTCAGCGAATCGAAGATCGTCTCGACCAGCAGCAGATCCGATCCGCCAGCCATCAGCGCCCTTACCTGCTCCTTATACGCATGCTTCACCTGGTCGAACGTCACCACGCGAAACCCAGCATCGTCTGCATCCGGCGAGTTCGAAAGCGAAACCGTCAGCGGCCCAATCGCTCCAGCCACAAACCGCTGCCTCCCGGTCTCGGTCCCCACACGGTCCGCCCACTCGCGACACTGCCGCGCCGAAGTCTCATTGATGTCCCACGCAAGCCCGCTCAAAAACTTGTCGTCGATGATCTTCTGATAAAACTCCGGATCCTTACGCCCGCCATGCTCCCGCGGATCGTCCACAAAGAACTCGCTCTGCGTAATGCTCGTCGCACCAAACGTATTGGTCTCGATAATGTCCGCACCCGCCTCCAAAAATCGCCGGTGAATATCGCAGATCATCGCCGGCTGCGTCAGCGAAAAGATATCGCCGTTATTCAGCATGTCCTTGGTCGAGTCCTTGAACCGCTCCCCGCGAATATCCGCTTCCGTCATCCCATACGTGCGAATCGTCGTGCCCATCGCCCCATCGATAATGGCAATCCGCTCCTCCAGAATCTTCTCTAAAGGATGCTGTCCGGTCTTCGTCATATCAACCTCCAATCGCGGAAGACTTATCCGCTTTCGCAAAGCAACGGCGAGCCAAGAGGCTCGCCGCAGCAGTTTTACCTGTCTACTGTCTACTCTCGAATGTCTTTAAGCCAGCACTTCAGCTTGCTCTTTGTCCGACTTCGGAAGCCCTGTCGCCACAGCCACCAACAGGTCTTCCTTGCGCATCACCATATTGGTAGCGTTCAAACTCGCCAGCTCAAAGCCATGCCCATGCGTGATCGCATCGGTCGGGCAGGCTTCCACGCAGTACCCGCAGAAAATGCAGCGGTTGTAATCAATGTTGTAGACCTTCGCATACCTTTCAGCGCTCGAAATCCGAGCCTCTTCGGTATTCTCCGCGGCCTCGATATAGATGCAGTTCGCCGGACACGCAGCCGCACAAAGAAAGCAGGCAACGCACTTCTCCAGCCCATTCTCATCGCGCTGCAACTGGTGCTTGCCGCGAAACCGCTCCTGCAGCACTGCCCCGCGTAGCGGCCCCTTACCATCCGGATAGTTCTCCACCTCGGTCGGCTTGAAAGCCTCCCCCAGTGTGATTCCCATCCCCTTTGCGATTGCAGCAACATTGCCAATGATCGACATAGGTTTCCAGTATACGACGCCCCTGTTTGAAGTTGCCATCCTGAGCAACGCGAAGAACCTGCTTTCGTTTGGTGCCGCACAAACCCCACCGGGTATACCCTTACCCCATGAAGCTGACCGCGCTCACCCTAGCCGCCCTCACCCTGACCCTCGCGCCCTTCGCGCTGCATGCGCAAGACCACCACGACGACGCCATGCCCGCCAAGGCCCCCGTCCCGCCCTCAAAGTCTCTCAACATCACCTTTGAAGGCCGCACCACCATCCTCACCCCCGAAGACCTCCTCAAGATGCCGCAGGTCACCGTCCACGTCCACAACGCGCACTCCAACAAGGACGAAACCTACACCGGCCCCCTCGTCTCGGACGTCCTCGCCAAAGCTGGCCTCACCTCCACCCGCGAAACCGAGCCCCTCATCCTCCACTCCACCGTCGTCGCCACCGGCACCGACCACTACTTCGTCCTCTTCTCCCTCGCCGAGCTCGAACCCAGCTTCACCACCGGCCAGTCCATCGTCGCCATCATGAAAGAAGACCTCCCGAACACCGAAGGCGGCATCATCGAACTCATCAACGCCAACGCCGCCAAACCCGCCCGCTGGGTTCACGGTCTCGCCAACCTCAACATCATGTCCCTCGCCCCCAACCACTCTTAAGCAGCCGCACAATCCGGGTGCCCCCGATCTCTCGCATTTGGAGATCGGGGTCAACCACAGACCTAAAACGCCGCCTTCACCACACCAAAACCACCAACCCACTTCGCCAACCCACCCACCAACTCATTCCCTAATCCCCGATCCCTAATCCCTAATCCCTGCCTCTCCGCCATCTGGAACCGCCCCGTCCCCTGCACGCCCTCCACGGCATCCCGCATCTGCCGAGCCAGCTTCAGATCAAAACCCTCGCTCACCCACACGCGATCATCCTTAAGCGTCAGCAGCACATCGCCCTCATTGGTCGAATACACCCGCTCCGAGTCATCCGCCTCATCGCTCTTCCGCCGCTTCAACCCGTCATACTGCCGCGGCAGCTCTTCCTCAAACACCGTAAAGAAGCTCCGCGCCGAGTCCTCATTCTTCCACTTCGACGCATACATCAACCCCAGCGAAGCCGTCGTTCCCTTCTCCGCCGCCGTCGCACTCTTCTTCTGCGCCGCGTAATAAATCCCGCCATCCCAGTTCGGTGCCAGCGCTTCCGCCAGCGGACGTCCACCAAACAACTCAGCCGTAATCCGAACATCCAGCTCACCCATCACACCCACGTCATACGGCTCCCATCCCGCAGCCGTCAACATCGGATGGATATCCGGCATACGCATCACCGGCACCGCCGCATGCTGTAGGTACTTGTCCGGATGCATGATCTCAAAGCTCGAACTCGGCGGCGAATCCAGCACACCCGTAAACGCCGCCTGCGTCCCCGCCTTGATCAATACGGTCTGCTCAAACCCAAGCCCGGACGTATACGGAAACAACAACGCCTGCTGCAGCAACAGCGGAGCTCGCGCCAGCACCGGCGAATCCGTCATATCCCCCGCGCCATCCCGCAGCTTATCGCCCACCTCCGGCATGTCCTTCAGCGTCTTTCCCGTCCCTTTGAGCATGTAGTCGGCAAAGCTCACCATCGCCTGACCCTCAAGCACCGCTTCGCGCGCCGTATCCGTCTCATCGGTCGCGATGTGCTTGTTGTCCTCCGTTACATCCTTCGCCACGCCTTCCTGCTCCTGGTCCTCCCACTTTGTCAGGCCCACCTTCTGGTCCTGCAGCGCATGCGTCAGTTCATGCGCCATCACCGGCTCCTGCTGGTCCATCGGAACCCAATCGAGCAGCGTCATCGTCTGGTCCTTGTTGTCATAGAACCCGGCAATCTGCTCCGTAAGCAAACTCAGCAAAAACGACCGCATATGGAAGTCCCGGTCGATCAGCCCAAACTTCTTCAACACCAGCTCATCCCGCTCCATCCGCTTGGCGTCTTTGTCTTCATCGAACTTCTTGCGCAGCATCTTGTTCACTTCATCGCGAGACGTGAACTTGCTCTTGATCGGATGTACGATCGGCAGCCCCGTATCCTTGCTCACAAACTGGAACGTCTTATCCAGCGTCGCCAGCAACTGCTTCTGCTGGTCCTTGGTCAGCACGGAGTTCACCGTCACCGTCGTATCGCCCGACTGCAACACCGGCGGCGTAGTCGCACCTTTAGTAGGCGCACTCTGCGCCCATCCCGACACACCACCGCACCCCAAAACCGCCGCCACCATCAAACCACGCCGTAAGCTCAAACTGCCTCCCGATCCACTCATCTCTCCAAGTGTATCTATCGCTAAGACTTCCCCACACCCCAAATCGTTGCGTCGCCATAACTTCGGGCATCATCCAAGGCCCAAGTCACATCCCCGGCATACCAACGGTGTAGCCTGTTGCTCCCCGGGACTGAACGAACCTCCACGCCACGCACCACAACCCGAAAGGACGCCGACCATGCCCTACATCACCGTCAAAGATGGCTCGCAAATCTTCTACAAGGACTGGGGAACCGGCCAGCCCATCGTCTTCTCCCACGGCTGGCCCCTCAACGCCGACGCCTGGGACGCCCAGATGCTCTTCCTCGGCCAGCAAGGCTACCGCGTCATCGCCCACGACCGCCGCGGCCACGGCCGCTCCACCCAGACCTGGGACGGCAACGAAATGGACACCTACGCCGCCGACCTCTCCACCCTCTTTGAAACCCTCGATCTCAGAGACGCCGTCATGATCGGCCACTCCACCGGCGGCGGCGAAGTCGCCCACTATCTCGGCCAATACGGCACCAAACGCGTCTCGAAAGCAGTCCTCATCGGCGCCGTCCCTCCCGTCATGCTCAAGAAAGACTCGAACCCCGGCGGCCTTCCGCTCTCCGTCTTCGACGGCCTCCGCGCCAGCCAGGTCGCCGACCGCTCCCAGTTCTTCAAAGACCTCGCCCTACCCTTCTACGGCTACAACCGCACCGGCGCCAAAGTCTCTCAAGGCATCATCGACAACTTTTGGCTCGAAGGCATGCTCGGTGGCCACAAACCTCTCTACGACTGCATCAAGGCCTTCTCCGAAACCGACTTCACCGAAGACCTCAAAAAGATCGACATCCCCATCCTCGTCCTTGCCGGCGACGACGACCAGATCGTCCCCTACCAGGACGCCGCCGTCCTCTCCGCCAAAATCCTCCCCAAAGCCACGCTAAAAATCTACCCCGGCTTCCCCCACGGCATGTGCACCACCGAAGCCGACACCATCAACGCCGACCTTCTCGCCTTCCTGAAGTCCTAACCAGCCCTCTATAAGGATTGTCACCTTATAGAAGTTGTCATCCTGAGCGCAGCGAAGGATCTGCTGTCCTCCGTAGCGGCCCAAACCCGACCGCTGTCCTCCGCACCAGCACAAAAGTCGGTGCCCCATTCATCGCGCAGCACTTGGCGCGATGGGTGGGACACCACAAACCTTCAAACGCACCAGCCGTTGCCGTTGCTTTTCTTTCTGTCATCCTCGAAGGGGATCTGCTTGGCTTTGCACTTGCAGTTGCAGTTGCATTTGCATTTGCATTTGCATTTGCATTTGCATTTGCTTCGACGCGGCACCAACAGGTACCCCAAGGCTTTAGCCTTGGGTCTCATAGAATCGCCACGAATCGGGCTTTAGCCCTAAGGCATGCCCTCTTTTATCGCAGCATCAACCTATCCTGAACCCTTCACCGGACCACTACAATCAAACTCAAAGCATGTCCGTAGAAACCGAACTCGAAGCCATCCGCACCGGCGCCGCCATCTTCCCCCTCACCGACCGCGCCTTCCTCCGCATCACCGGCTCCGACGCCACCCGCTGGCTCAACGGCATGGTCACCAACTCCATCCAGTCCCTCCAGCCCGGCGAAGGCAACTACAACTTCCTCCTCAACGCCCAGGGCCGCATCCAGGGGGACTGCACCATCTACCGCGAGCCGAATGCGGAGATTCCCGAATACTTGCTCTCGACTGACGCGTCACAACTGAAAACTATTCACGAACTACTCGACAAGTTCATCATCATGGACGACGTCGAGCTAGCCGAAGGCACATCCGTGTATCCGCGCTATGTGCCTGTAGGACCTCCGATGACTGGAATTTCCGTTATAGGTTCAATGGCTCAACAAATGCTCGCAAAGGTGGTCACTGATCAGAATGGTGAAGCGCTAACGCTTTTGAATACAAGCAGCATGACTCGCGGCCGAGCAAACGGGAATATGCTTCTGATTTTTTCAAACCGGACTGCTACCGGCCATACTTACGATTTTTGGTTCGACAATGCGAGTGAGAAAGATCTAGTAACTTCGCAACTCCAAGCTTTAGGCGCCATCAAACTTTCCCCTGAAGCCCTCGAAGCCCACCGCATCCTCACCACCACCCCCAAATACGGCATCGACATCCGCAACACCGAAACCCACAAAGACCTCCCTCAGGAAACCGCCCAAACCCACGCCCTCCACTTCAACAAGGGCTGCTACCTCGGCCAGGAGATCGTCGAGCGCATCCGCTCTCGTGGCCAGGTCCACCGCTCCTTTACCGCCTTCACCCTCACAGGCGAACTCCCAACTCTCCCCGCCCCGCTCGAGGCCGCCATCGCCGGCCAGACCCGCCCCGCTGGCGAGCTCACCTCCGCCATGCGCATCGGCGACACCATCCACGCCCTCGGCTACCTCCGCCGCGAGTTCGCCAACCATCCCCTTACCTACCCCGGCGGCATTGCGAAACCTGCACTTTCGTCACACGAAACCCTCAAACCTGCACCCTAAACCCTGATCCCGGATTCTGCATCTACCTCAAAGCGCATAGACAGCGAAAGGTAGACGCAGTGATCGTTCCACTCACCTCCGAATCCGACTGGCTCGCCGCGTTCGCCGGCCTTCCGTCCTTTACTCCCGGAACCGCACCCGTCGTCCTCCTCTCTCCGCACCCTGACGACGAAACCCTCGGCGCCGGCGGTCTCATCGCTTCACTCGCCGACCAGGGCCAGGCCATCACCGTCGTCGCGGTTACCGACGGCGAAAACGCCTACACCGACAACGAAGGCCTCGCCGCCCTCCGCATCCAGGAACAGGACGAAGCCCTCCACATCCTCTCCAACGGCCGCGCCGTTATGCACCGCCTGCACCTCACCGACAGCGGCGTCACTCCTCAAACCGACCGCCTCATCGACGCGCTCCTTCCCCTTGTCACAGCAGACACGCACCTCATCTCTCCCTGGACCGGAGACTTCCACCCGGACCACGAAGCCTGCGGCAAGGCAGCCGTTGAAGTCGCCCGTCGCACCGGTGCTCGTCTCTCCTTCTACTTCTTCTGGACCTGGCATCGCGGCACGCCCGAGACCCTCCACGGTCTCAGCCTGCAGGCTTTCCCCATCGAGCCCTCACTCCTCGGCCGCAAGCTCTCCGCACTCGCCGCCCATCGCTCCCAGCTTCATCGCAAAGCCGGCGACCCCATCCTCCCCGAAAATCTCCTCACCCCCGCGCGCAGAAACTTCGAGGTCTTCGCCCCCGCGTGAATACCACCAGCGAATCCTTCTTCGAAGCTAAGTACCGTAGCGTCACGGACCCGTGGGATTTTGCGCAAAGCCCCTATGAGCTCGCGCGCTATCGCGCCATCCTGAGTGCCCTCGCTCCCCATCGCTTCCGCCTCGCCGTCGAGCCCGGCTGCTCCGTCGGCGTCCTCACCGAAAAGCTCGCCGCCATCTGCGACCGCGTCGAAGCCTGTGATCTCTCTGCAACCGCCGTGCAACGCGCCCGTCAGCGCTGCGCCTCGTTGTCTAACGTCGACATCCGCCACGGTTCGCTTACCACGCTGCTGCCGCGCGACGCAGACCTCTACCTCTTCAGCGAAGTGGGCTACTACCTTACGCAAGCAGATTTGCGCGCCCATCTCGAATCCGCCATCGACAGCCTCGCACCCTCCGCCACGCTTCTCGCATGCCACTGGCTCGGCTCCTCGCCCGATCACATCCTTTCTGGAGACCAGGTTCACGATCTACTCCACCAGCTTCCCTCCCTCCAGCACGAATACACCGAACGCCACCCACAATTTCGTCTCGATCGTTGGACGAAGAGGAACCCAAAATGATCGAGACAACACGCACCGAAAACCCGCCCATCCGCCATATCGCCGTTCTCATTCCCGCGCATGACGAAGAGCAGCTCCTCCCCCGTTGCATCCGCTCGGTCCTCCGCGCCGCCCGCGCGCTTCCCCCTGGCGTTGTCGCCGACATCGTCGTGGCCGTGGATTCCTCCACCGATCGCACCCGAGAAATAGCGGACTCCATGCTCGGCCCCCATGGCATCACGATCACCACCAACGCGAACTCTGTCGGTGTCGCCCGCTCAAGTGCCGCCGAGAGCGCCCTCGCCCGCTACACAGGCTCCTTACGCTCATGCTGGCTCGCCAATACCGACGCCGATTGCGAAGTCCCGCCTGACTGGCTCGTCGATCAGCTGCAGCTCGCCAACAATGGCGCCCACGCGGTCGCCGGCATCGTCGATGTCGACGACTTCTCCGAGCACGGCCTCCACGTCGAGCCGCGTTTTCGCGAAACCTATCTCATCCACCCCGACGGCACGCACCCGCACGTCCATGGCGCCAACATCGGCATGCGCGCCGACGTCTACCTCCGCGCCGGTGGTTGGTCTTCGCTTAAAACTGCCGAAGACCACGATCTCTGGAGCCGTCTCTCGCTCTTTACCTGCCGTCGGCACGCCGTCGCCGATCTTCGCGTCCTCACCAGCGGCCGCCGCGTTGGCCGTGCACCCCATGGCTTCGCCGGGGCCCTCGCCGCTCACAACGAGGCCGCCGCATGACCACACCCCAGTCCTTCGCCGCCCGCGTCCGCGAGGTCTGCGCGGAACCGCTCCCGCTTCCCGCCGGCGGCCACACCACGCAACGCCATCTCCGCCTGCTCGAGATCGCCCGCGAGGACCTCTCCCTCGCTCGCCTCGCCGAAGCTCACTTCGACGCCATTGCCATCCTCGCCGAAGCTGGCCGCGCACCCATTCCGGCCGCACTCTACGGCGTCTGGGCCTCCGAACTCCCCGGCAAATCCCTCACCCTCACCGAAACCCCATCCGGCCTGCTCATCAACGGCACCAAAATGTTCTGCTCCGGCGCGGGCTTAATCGACCGCGCTCTGATTACCGTCGGAGCGCCCGATCCGTTCCTCATCGACCTGGATCTTCGCGCCCACTCTGACACGCTTTCCATCGACACCGCCGCCTGGAAACCCTCCGCCTTCGCCCTCACCAACACCGCGACGGTCACCTTCGCCAACACCCCCGCCGCCCGTAAAGACATCTTGTGCGAGCGCAACTGGTATCTCACCCGACCAGGCTTCTGGCACGGTGCCTGTGGTCCAGCCGCCTGCTGGGCAGGCGGTGCCGTCGGTCTCGTCGACTACGCCCTCCAGCAGTCCCGCTCCGACCCCCACACCCTGGCCCACCTCGGCGCGCTCCAATCCGCCGCCTGGTCTCTGCGCTCGATCCTCACCACCGCAGGCAATAAAATCGACGCCGATCCCACCGGCGCTGCAGCCGCCCACCAGCGCGCTCTCATCGTTCGCCACCTCGTCGAACAACACGCCACGGATATCCTCACCCACCTCGGCCGCGCCTACGGCCCCCACCCGCTCGCCTTCAACGAACCCATCTCGCAGCGCGTCCAGGAACTCACCATCTACCTGCGCCAATGCCACGCCGAACGCGATCTCGCAGCCCTCGGCCAACTCCTGCACTCCACCTAACGCTCACCGGCGACCAACGGTTATCCAGCTCTCCCTATTCCTTATTCCCTATTCCTTATTCCTTACTCCTTACTCCTTACTCCTTACTCCTTGTTTTGAGGCCTCGCCCCCAACAGCAAAACATCCACCATCTTGCGCGCACTCGCCGCCCAGTCCGCCGCAGGAGCGACCGCCCAAAGCCCCGCCAGCGCCCGCAACACATCTACCGGATCAAGGTCTGCGCGAAAATCCCCGCTCTCCACCGCACGATTCACCAATCTCTCCATCGCCTTGGTCATCACGGGCGCGGACTCTTCAAACACCTTGTCCGATCCACAAGCCAACAGGTTCAAGGCCGGCACGATCAGCAGTTTGGTCGCCATGTACTCCACAAACAGCAGCATCCACGCCCGCAGCGCCTCCACCGGCGTCATGGTTGCCGCAAACTCCTTCTCCGCCGCCACCAGCTTCTCCACCTCCGTCCGGTAGACCGCCTCCACCAGCGCATCCCGCGTCGGAAAGTGTCGGTACAACGTCCCCGGCCCCACCACGGCTCGCCTGGCAATCTCATCCAGGCTGACCTCCGCCCCGGAAGCCGTGAACGCCTCCTTCGCCACCTGCAGAATGCGCTCACGATTCTGCAAAGCGTCAGCTCGCAGCTTCCGTGGGACAACAACCGACTTAGGACTCGCAATCTTCTTCGCCATAAAATAATGCAACCGGAGAGATCCTCCGGTTATCCTATGCAATGTGGAGATACTCTCCGCTTACCATCCTCCCGCCATCCCGCGGGAATTGCAACACCACTAGGAGAAAGAATCATGGCACAGACCTTCGGCGCTACCTCGACCACAGAAGACGTCCTCACTGGCATCCACCTCAACGGCAAGCGCATCCTCGTCACCGGCGTCTCCGCCGGCATCGGCGTCGAAACCGCCCACTCCCTCGTCGCCCACGGCGCACACGTCGTCGGCGCCGCCCGCGACCTCAAAAAGGCCGAATCCGCCACCGCAGAAGTCCGCGCAGCCGCTGCCGCCAATAACACCACCTTCGAGCTCCTCGAGCTCGACCTCGCCTCGCTCGCCAGCGTCCGCGCCGCAGCCGACAAGCTCCTTGCCGCAGGCCGTAAGTTCGACGTCATCATCGCCAACGCCGGCGTCATGGCCACCCCCTTTGGTCACACCGCCGACGGCTTCGAAACCCAGTTCGGCACCAACCACCTCGGCCACTTCGTCTTCGTCAACCGCATCGCCTCCCTGCTCGCCCCCGGCGGCCGCCTCATCAACCTCGCTTCTTCTGGCCACCGCTTCTCCAACGTCAACCTCGACGACCCCAACTTCGAAACCACCCCCTACGAGCCCTTCGTCGCCTACGGCCGCTCCAAGACCGCCAACATCCTCTTCGCCGTCGAGTTCGACCGCCGCCACAAAGCCCGCGGCATCCGCGCCGCAGCCGTCCACCCCGGCGGCATCGCAACCGAGCTCGGTCGTCACATGCCCCCCGGAGCCATCGAAGGCATGCTCGCCAAGATGAACGCAGACCTCGCCGCCGAAGGCAAAGGCCCCTTCGAGTTCAAAACCATCCCCCAGGGCGCCGCAACCTCCGTCTGGGCCGCCGTCGTCGCCCCCGCCGAAGAAATCGGCGGTAAGTACTGCGAGAACTGCCACGTCGGCCATCTCGTCGCCGACGACGCCGTCCTCAGCGCCATCAGCGAAGGCTACCGCGCCTACGCCCTCGACCCCACCGCCGCCAAAGCCCTCTGGAAGAAAAGCGAAGAAATGGTCGGCGAAACCTTCGCTTAGAAACACACACGATCCCCAACTCACCAAAGAGGCCAGCCAAAAGCTGGCCTCTTTTTCACCCCATGGGCGGCCACAGGAAACGCCGACCCGCCCACTGAGGTACGCTTTCAAGTGACGCAGTAAATCCCTGCCCTCAGAACCGCATCCAATCACATCGAGAACCCATATGGCTGAAATCAAAGAATTCGTCGTCAACGACCGCCGCAAGTTCACCGCCGAAGGCGACATCCGCCCAGACGCTCCCCCCTCCGAACCTAAACCGCCTCGCCCCGAAACCCTCCAACCCGTAGTACCCCCACCGGATCAGTACGAATCCTCCGCGCGCCTTACCGGTCCCCAGGCCGTTCCCGACAAGCCCGCTGAAACCGCCGCCTCCGAGTTCGACCCCCAGCCCGGCGACACCCAGATGCCTCCACCGCCCACCGACGAGCAGACCGCCCAGGCCAAATCCGCCTACGACGCCACCGTCGACCGCCTCGACACCGCCATCCGTGCCTCCAACCCCGGCATGGAACGCATGCCCGAGATGACCTTCGACCGCCTCGTCCAGTCCGTCTACATGCAGGCCATCCTCCAGCTCGGCGGCGGCGCCGAACCCGGCCAGACCCCACAGATCGACCTCCTCGGCGCCCGTCAGTCCATTGACATGCTCAACGTCCTCGCCGAAAAAACCAAGGGCAACCTCACCAACCAGGAAGACCAACTTCTCCAATCCGCCCTCTTCGAAGGCCGCATGGGCTTCCTCGAAATGACCCAGCTCCTCGCCCGCCAGGCAGCTTCCAAGCAATCCGGTCCCCCATCCCCAGGCGTCCCACCCGGCCCAAGCATCGTCCGCTAACAACCTACAATCTTCGCCTTACATAGCGAAACTTGTACTTAAACTTCGCGCACTTTGCGTCAAGCTTTTCTATCTCCACCATCAATGGACGCACTCCTCACCTTTCTCGGCTCCGGCACCAGCATGGGCGTCCCCACGCTCGGCTGCACCTGCGCCGTCTGCGCCTCGGCCTATATCCCAGGCTCACCTAATCGTCGAACAAGACCCTCCATCTCACTGAATTACAATGAGCATACAGTCCTCATCGACACCGGCCCAGACTTCCACGCCCAGGCCATTCGCGAGCGCCTCATGGCGGTCGACGCCGTCCTTTACACCCACAACCACGCCGACCACATCCTCGGCATGGACGACCTCCGCCCTCTCAGCTTCGCCCATCCGGAAGGCATCGCCCTCTATGCCGACGACACCACGGCCAGCACCATCGAGCGCGTCTTCGAGTACACCTTCCGCAAGGTCGATCGCTACCCGACCTCCGCCCGTGTAGAAATCCACAGGCTCTCCACAGCCCCAGACACCACCATCGACCTCTTCGGTGCCACCTTCCAACGCATCCCCGTCACCCACGGCCGCAACACCATCGCCGGCTACCGCTTCGGCTCTGCCGCCTACCTCACGGACATGTCGGACATCCCTCCCGAATCCATCCCACTCCTCCAAAACCTCGACATCCTCATTCTCGACGCTCTCCGCCGCGAACCCCACCCCAGCCACTCGCACCTCGCAAACTCCATCAAGCTCGTCGAAAAATTAGCGCCCAAACGCGCCTTCTTCACCCACATCAGCCACGACCTCGATCACAACTCTACGAATGCCGAACTCCCCTCGAATATGCAACTTGCCCACGATGGCCTAAAGCTGAACTTCGATATAAGCCCGGCACTCTGAACCTAACCCCTGGATTTGAACCTTGCTCGTAGCCCGCTCTCTCACCGAACTCGAATCGCTTTCCGGATCCTCCGTCGTTACCATCGGCAACTTCGACGGCGTCCACTGCGGCCACCGCACGGTCATCGCCTCGGTCATCGCCCGCGCCAAGGAACTGGGCATCCGCTCCGCCGCCATCACCTTCGACCCCCACCCGGCCCACATCCTCCACGACGGCCCCCGCCTCCCCCTCATCACTCCGCTCCCCGAAAAACTGGCACTCCTCGCCGCCACCGGCCTCGACCTCGTCCTCGTCCTTCCCTTCAACGCCGACCTCCGCCTCTGGTCCGCCCACCACTTCGCCAAGACGGTTCTCGCCGACGCCCTCCGCGCCGTCGAGGTTCACGAAGGCGAAACCTTCCGCTTCGGCCACAACGCCGAAGCCGACATCACCGACCTCGGCCGCCTCGGCCAGGAACTCGGCTTCACCGTCCACGCCTTCCAGCCGGTCATCCTTCGCGGTGCCGCGGTCTCCTCCAGCCGAATCCGCAAGCTCATTGCCGCCGGCGACGTCAGCCACGCCCGTGCGCTCCTCGGCCGCCCGGTGTCGATCCTCGGCACCCCAGCCTCCGGACGCGGCTACGGCACCCTCTACGCCGTCCCCACCATCAACCTCGCGCCCTACCCCGAGCTCCTTCCCGCCAACGGCGTCTACATCACCGCCCTCAAGGTCGGCTCCGGCCCCGCTGCCCGAACCTTCCGCGGAGCCACCAACGCCGGCAATCGCCCCACCTTCGGTGCCGACAGCTTCGCCGTAGAAACCCACCTCCTCGACTTCGAACCCATCGCCCTCACCGAGTCCACCCCTCTGGAACTCACCTTCCTCCACCGCCTCCGCGCCGAGCAGCGCTTCGAGTCCCCCGAGGCCCTCCGCGCACAGATCGGCCTCGACGTCCGCCGAACCCAGCGCTTCTTCGCCCTGTCCGACGCCCTCAAAATTCCGTTGAGCTAACTTTCTACTCGTTCGGCGTCGCAGCCTTTGCCGTAACAGCCTTCGGCGCCAGCGCAGGAGGTGTCACCGTCTTTGGCGTGACAGGCGCAACAGCCTTCGGCGCCAACGGCACACTCTTCGTCCCCGACTCGTCCGCCGGAACCTCTTCGGAAGCCGCAGGAGGCACCACTGGCGCGGCCGGCTTCGGCGAAGGCTTGTCCGAATCATCATCAGAATCCGAGTCTGAATCGTCCGTCTTCGCCGGCTTCGGAGCCGCCTCCTCACCCTCCGGAGCCACCGGAACATCCAGTTGCTTCCGCGGCGCTTCGTACTTCGCAAACTGCTCGTTCGGCTTGTCGGCAACCGCCGCCTTCATGAAGTCCATCCACATCGGCAACGCCGCTTTGGCCCCGGTCTCTTTGTCCCCCAGCGACTGCGACGGGTTATCGAACCCGATCCACGTCCCACACGTAATCGAAGGCGAGAAACCCAGGAACCAGGCATCCGTAAAGCTGTTCGTCGTTCCCGTCTTTCCCCCGAACGCATGCTTCATCGAAGCCGCCGCCGAGCCCGTTCCATGCTGTACCACCGCCTGCAGCAGGATCATCATCTTGCGCGCGATATCAAGCGAAATCACCTCGCGCACCTCAGGCGTAGTCTGCTCCAGCGGCAACCCGTCTGCCTGCGCCACCTTGCGAATGTAGTGCGGCGCAATCCTGATCCCATCGTTCGGGAAAACGCTATAGGACGCCACTTGCTCATCCAGCGAGATCCCCGCAGCGCCGATCGCCACCGGCAGGAAGCTCGGCAGCGGACTCGTCACGCCAAACCGCCGCGCCACGGCAATAACCTTGTTGATCCCGACCTTGTCCGCCAGCCGCAGCGCCGGAATGTTCCGCGACTCCGCGAACGCGTCGATCAGGGTCATCTGCCCTTTCCAATCGTTCTCATAGTTGTGCGGCGTGTACGGCCCGTTCGGCGTATAAAAACTCGCCGGCCCATCCAGCACCGTGTCGGTCGGCTTCATCCCTGCCTCAAACGCCGCCGTATAGTCATACGGCTTGAACGACGACCCCGTCTGCCGCTGCGCCTGCGTCGCCCGGTTGAACTGGCTCAGCGCAAAGTCCCGCCCGCCCACCATCGCCAATACTTCACCGTTCGAGTTATCGACGGCCATCATCGAAGCCTGCGCCCCTGAATCCTCCTCCAGAATCACATGCAGCGGTGCAGCCGCAGCCACCTTCACATACACAATATCGCCCGCCTGCGCCAGGTCCGTACCCTTCGTCTTCTGCGTCCACACCCAGTCCGCCGGAACCATCGTCGCCTGTTGCGCACCGATTTTCACCACCATCTTCCCCGGGGTCACCTCGGTCACCAGCGCATGAAAGTAAGCATTATCCTTGATCGGATCCGTCCAGTCTGGATGCTTGTAGGAATCCAGATCAGCGCCCACATGCTGCAGCTTGCCCTTCCACCCATGCCGGCGTTCATAGGCCGCCGTCCCATCGAGCACCGCCTGGTTGGCAACGCGCTGCAGGTCAAGATCGAGCGTCGTATACACGCGCAGCCCCGCTCCATGCACCTCTTCGACGCCATACTCCTGCTCCAGTTGCCGCCGAACCTCTTCCACAAAATACGGAGCCTCGGTATTCGCCGGAGCCTCCAGCTTCAACCCCAGCGGCATCGCCTTGGCCTCTTCCGCCTGCTGCTCCGTGATCTTTTTGTTGTTCACCATCTCGGTCAACACCAGGTTGCGGCGCTTCAGCGCCCGCTCCGGATGCCGGACCGGCGAATACTCCTCAGGCCCCTTGGGCAACGCCGCAAGCAGCGCCGCTTCCGGCAGCGTCAAATCCCGCGCATGCTTGGAGAAGTAGTACTCCGACCCCGCCTCAAACCCGTACGTCCCACGCCCAAGGTAGATCTGGTTCGCGTACAGCGTAAAGATTTGCTGCTTCGTGAACCGACGCTCAATCTCCAGCGTCAGCACAATCTCCTGGATCTTGCGCCCATACGTCTTCTCCGACGAGAGGAACAGGTTCCGCGCCAACTGCATCGTCAGCGTCGACGCTCCCTGCGCCTTCCCATGGGAATGCACGTCTTGGTAAGCCGCACCCACCATGCGCACGAGGTTCAGACCGCCATTCGTGAAGAAGTCCTTGTCCTCGATCGAAACGATCGCATCCTGCAACACCGGCGGCAGCTCGGAGTACGGCACCACCACCCGTCGCTCCAGCGCGAACGACCCAAACACCTTCCCGTGAATGTCATAGAGCTCGGTCGTCGTGCTCGGCCTGTACCGCTCCAACTCCGCCATCTGCGGCAGGTTGATCGAGTACACCAGCAGCAGTCCCACCATCACGCCAAACACCGCGGAAGCGCCAAGCAGCAGATAAAACGCCGCCCGCGCCGCGATCTTGCGGCTCCGGAACTCAGGTTCACGGAAGGGAAAGCTGCGCATCGCGCGCCAGAAAGCGGAGCGGCGAAGAGCTTTCGCTTCTTCCTCGTCCGGTTCTTGTTTTTGGGAGGTCAGCGGGCTCTGCACGGCATTTCCACCTTACCATGCAGAGCCCATGGCGCAGAGGCAGGATTCGCTGGGTGCCCCCGATCTCTCGCATTTGGAGATCGGGGTTCGCAGGATGCCACATCAACGCCACTAAAGCCCAAAGAGCCGTCCGCCTAAGCCTGTTTCGCCTTCAGCATATCCAACGCTTTGTTCAGCTGGTCATCGGCCGGAACCACTGGCTTCTTGTTGGCCGGCGCTGCGATCTTTCCGGGAACGGCAGGCGCAGAGTCATCATCGCCGCCCGAAAGATCGTCCGTGCTCGAAGCCACCAGCGTCCCCGGCGTTACAGCATCGTCTTCAAACTTCTTGCCATCGGGAGAAGCATACTTCGCCACCGAAAGGATCAACGCCCCGCCGTCCGGCAGATCGAACGTCTTCTGCTGCGATCCTTCACCGAACGTCTTCTCACCCACCAGGTCGGCTCGCTTGTCGTCCATCAGCGCCGCCGCCACAACCTCCGCCGGCCCTGACGTTCCACGATTCACCAGCACTACCATCGGCGCCGTGGCATTCACCGTCTTTGCCGCATCAGCCGTAAACGTCTGCGTCGGGAACTTCTGGCCTTCCAGCGTCGCAATCGTGCCCGACTTCAGGAAAAAGTTCGCCATCCGCACCGCCTCAGCCATGTCACCACCCGACACATCCCGCAGATCCAGCAAAATCTTCTTGTTGCCCGACTTCGTCATCGCTTTCAGCTTCGACTCGACCTGCGACACATGGTCTTTGTCCAAAATCATCGGCTTCAGGTCCAGAATGGTCGAGTTCTCCAGCATCGTTTCCGCCACTGCAGGTTCGGAAACGACAACCCGGTTGAGCGTGATCTTGTCCGGCTCTGCCTTCCGGGGACGAATGACCGCAATCTGCAACTCGCTTCCTGGCTGGCCTTCCAGCAATAGCTGAATCATTGCCAGCGACAGATCGCGCGTGTCCTGCGTGCCGATCGACTCAATGATGTCGCCATCGTTCAGGTTCGCCTTATCGGCTGGGCTGCCCGGAACCACCGAAATAATCGTCGCGTACCCAAAGCGCTTCGAGACATCGACACCGATCTGCGCCTTGCCGCCCTTGTCGTCCTTGTAGGCCTTGTAGTCCGCGGGCGAAAGATAGCTAGAGTCAGCATCCAGCGACTCCAGCAACCCGCGCAGGGCGCCATTGGTTACAGCCGGAATGTTGGGGTCGACGACATAGTCGCTCTGCACATGCTGCAGCACTTCGCCATACACGTTGATCTGGCGATACGCGCCATCCTGCGGCGAATCATCCGCCGCGCGAACCCCATACGCATTTACACCCAGAAAAATGCAAAGTACAACGGCAACCGACGTAGCGAGTAGTGAAATCTTGAGGCTCTTGGGCATAAGGTGAAAAGTCCCCTCCGTGGGGGTTTTTTGCAGCTGGCAAGATTTAGACGATCTCGCTGCCAAAATGATACCTGAGGTTCACAAAACCGCGCTCCAGAGCAGGGCGGTTGGTGGCGGTGACTGGGATCGAACCAGTGACCTACGGGTTATGAGTCCGTCGCTCTAACCATCTGAGCTACACCGCCAGTGTGGGGAAACCATCATCCAGCGGCACACAGAATCCCAGCCGCGACGATAGCCGCATTCCCATCATAGTTTTCGTGACTTCACAGGTCAAACCTGAGAAGCTTTTCATCAGCATGTTTCGCCGCCCCCAGCTACAGCTCGCAGCCGGCCTCACCTTCTGCCTCGCCACTGCCGTCGCACACGCCGACTCCCCGGACTGCGGCCTCCGCACCAACTGCGGCCTTACACGCACGCTCCACATCCTCTATGTGGCCGCTGGCGTGCTCGGAGTCATCTTCGCCATCGTCCTTGCCGCCGCCTTCTATCTCTACCGCAAAAACAAGCGCGCGGACCTGCTCCGCTGATGGCTAAACCCCACATTCTCGGCGTTATTCCTGCCCGCTTGGCCTCCACGCGCCTTCCCCGCAAGGTCCTGCGCGAGATCGCCGGCCAGCCCTTGCTGTACTGGGTGCATCGCGCCGCGTTCGCATGCCCGCAGTTTGATCAGATTGTCATCGCCACAGATTCGCCTGAAGTCGAGGCTCTGTGCCGTGAACGAGGTTGGCCTTCCCTGCTCACTTCGCCCGATCTGCCCAGTGGAACTGACCGTCTGCACGCTGTTTCGCTGAGGGTTGACGCGGACATTTACGTCAATATCCAAGGCGATGAACCGCTGCTGCAGCCGGAGCATATTGCTGCGATTCTGGCGCCGTTTGCGTTGGCGCATGTCGATGTCTCGACGCTCAAAGTCCTTTGCCGTAAGGAAGATAGAAATAATCCAAATGTGGTAAAGGTAGTTACGGCTTTGGACGGGCGAGCGCTTTATTTTTCGCGGTCGACCATTCCGTTTGATCGCGACGGTGCAGGTACTGCGCAGATTTGGAAGCACTTAGGGCTGTATGCGTATCGCAAGGCGGCGCTGCAGCGTTTTGCCTCTCTGCCCGTGGGAATTCTGGAGCAAACCGAGCGTTTGGAACAGTTACGGCTGTTGGAAAACGGGCTTGCGCTGTACGTCGCCGAGGCTCCGTGCGACACCATTGGGGTCGATACCGAGGAGGACCTCCAGCGGGTCGATGGGATACTGCGGGGGCTGGTTTAGCCGAATTTTGGCTTAAATTCGTGGTGAAATTTATGGACGGTTTGTGGTGACTTGTGGTGAATTTTCACTTTTTGGGTGTCCAGCAAACTTGACATTTGGGAGGGCCGGTTAGATCGTCTCCAACCTCAGCCGCAACCCGTTTTCGATGACCTCGGCCTTTACATGCTCGAGCGTCTCGACGACCCATTCGACTCCCGCGGCACGCAACTCGTCGGCTGAGTGCGTCCCGAGTACCCCGAGCACACGGCAGCCCGCCGCCTTGCCGGCACGGACGCCGCTGGGGGCGTCTTCGATGACGATGCAGTCTTTTGGGGCGGCGTGGATCAGCTCTGCGCCCTTGATGTAGGGCTCAGGGTGCGGCTTGCCGTTGACGACGCGGTCGCCGCTGATGATGCGCTCCGGCACAGGAAGCTTCGCTACCTTGAGACGGCCTACAAGCAGACGATAGGTAGCTGAGCTGACGATGGCCCAGCGATCCATTGGCAGCGATTCCAGGAGGTCCTTTACGCCGGGGAGGACAGTGAGGTCGGCTACATCTTCGAGTTCCATGTCTTCGATTAGCTTCAGGCCTTCGACGACGTTGATGCCGGGAACGAGCTTCTGCATGACGTCGACGGCGCGTGTTCCGTGCTCGATCTGAAAGTCTTCGGCCACCGGCACGCCGTAGTGCTGCGCCCACTTGCGCCAGCAGCGATTGACGCTGCCGATCGAGCTTACAATCACGCCATCGTTATCGAACAACAGACCAGCCGCTTCCACCGTTACTAAGCCGCTCAAGCTGCATCTCCTTGCAGGACGAAGGTCTTCGCCGCTGCCAGGACCTGTTGCACGCTTTCTTCGCTGCAGCTTTCGCAATAGACACGCAGCAAGGGCTCCGTGCCGCTGGCGCGCAGCAGCAGCCACGTTTCTGCGGCATTTGCTTTGCCGGTGCAAGCGGGGTTTTCGAGAAAGAACTTGATGCCGTCGAGTGTTTCCATTTTAAGGACTTTCAAACCGGCGATATCGCTTTCACCGGGGATGAAGGACTTTGCGCGGCGGATGGCGGACTGCTTGAGCTCATCGTTGATGTGCATATCGATGCGGCCGTATTGATGCTCGCCGTACTCGGACTGCAGCGCGGCTACGAGCTCGCCGAGGGTCTTGTGTTCGTCGGCCATGACGTTCGCGATGAGGAGGCTGTTAAGGAGACCGTCGCGCTCGGGAAGATGCTTCGAGATGCCGACGCCGCCGGACTCTTCGCCGCCAATCAGGATGTCTTTTTCGAGCATCAGGTCGCAGACATATTTGAAGCCGATGCCATGCTCATGCAGCGTGCGGCCATGTTTGGCGGCGATGCGGTCGAGCATCTTGGTGGTGTTGAAGGCGCGGGTAACGTCGCCCGGCCATTTCTTGCGTTCCAGCAGCCATTGCAGAAGCACGGCGAAGATCTTGTGCGCGTCGACGACGTTGCCGTGTTCGTCGACAGAGCCGATGCGGTCGGCGTCGCCATCGGTGATGAGGCCGGCGTCGCACTTCTCAGCGACAACGGCCTTCTGCGTGGCGGCGATGTGCGGAAGGATGGGTTCGGGGTTGATGCCGGGGAAGGCTGGGTTGAGCTCGCTGCGGAACTCGACGAACGGGATGCCGGCCCGGGAGAAGATACCGGCGATGTAGCCCTTGCCGGCACCGTACATGGTGTCGATGAGGAACTTGTAGCCGGACGCTTTGATGGCTTTGAGATCGACGAAGGATTCGAGGGCGGCGATGTAGGTCGGCGCGAAATCGACTTCTTCGATCTTCGCTTTTTCACGGGCGTCAGGAAGTGGCTTGAGCAGGTAGCTTTCGATGAGGGCGATCTGCGAGGGCTTGCCCGAGCCGCCGTAGCTGGCCTTGTACTTCACGCCGTTCCACTCGGCGGGGTTGTGGCTGGAGGTGATCATGACGCCGCCGGCGGCTTTGCGCTCGCGCACGGCGAAGGAGAGCTCCGGCGTGGGTGTGATCTTGTTGGCGAAGAAGACGGGGATGCCGGCGGTTGCCATGACTTCAGCGACGACCTTGGCGAAGGAGCGAGAGCCGAAGCGGGTGTCATAGCCGATGCAGATGCCGGCCTTCGGGTCTTCGTGGGCGATGACGTAGTGCGCGATGGCGCGGGCGGCGATGCGGACGTTGGCGTAGGTGAAGTCGTCGGCGATGATGCCGCGCCAGCCGTCGGTGCCGAATTTTACGATTGTCGATTCAGTCATTGGGTGGGTTGTGGTCCTTGTGAGGGTCAGTCTGTATTTTACAGGGGTGGGGGTTAGGGAACGGATGGGTCGTGCGGGTTTGGAGGAGAACGGTCGGGCTTTCCACCCCAGCGAAAACAGACCGTTTGCGGGGACCGGGTTTGCCCCACACCCACCTGTTTTGTGGCGCTACAGGCTAGAAACAGATCCCCTGCGAGGATGACAGAAAGAAAAGCAAGGGCAAAGGCAAGATCAAAAGCCAATACGAAGATCTTCACTGCGCACAGAAGGAGGAATCGGAATGATTGTTCCACTGCTGGTTCAGATCAGGTCTTCGCGGCCGCTTTCGTGGATGGCTCGGACCAGCTTGGAGACGTCCTGAGAGCGGGCGCGGGTGGTGATGAGGAGGGCGTCTTCCGTTTCGACGACGACGAGGCCATCGACGCCGAGGAGGGCTACGGTTTTGCCGGGAGCATAGACGTAGTTGCCGCCGGACTGGATGGCGAAGAGGCCGGTGGTTTCGCCGTCCATCACGTTATCGCGATCGTCTTCGCCCAGATGCTCATGCAGCGACGCCCAGGAGCCGAGATCGGTCCAGCCGAAGTCCGCCGGCAGACAGTAAATGTTCGAAAGCGACTCGCCCTTGGCCGAACGCCGCTCAAGAATCGCATAGTCCACTGAAATGTTTTCGCACTTTGGATACTCTTCGGCGAACACGGCTTCGAACTCCGCCGTACCGAACGCCGCTGCGATTGCCTCAAGGGGAGCGGCCATGTCCGCAATGTGCTCGCGGACGGCAGCTACCAGCGTCTTCGCGCTCCAGAGAAAAATGCCGCCGTTCCAAACAAAGTTTCCAGCGGCGAGAAATCGCTCTGCCGTGACCGGATCGGGCTTTTCGCGAAAGCGCTTTACGTGCTTCACGCTTACGTCGCCATCGCTCTCAACAGCACCGCCCTGCTCCACATAACCGTAGCCGGTTTCGGGCCGCGTGGGCGGTATGCCCAGCACCACGATGTTTTCACCCGCCGCAGCCAGCCGAACGCCCGCGCCGAGAACCTCGGCAAACCGTTTGCCATCGGCCACCACCTGATCAGAAGGAAATACGCCAATCACTGTATCGGGCGCGGTACGTTCCAGCAGGAACGCAGCCAGCGCGCAGGCGGGAGCCGTGTTGCGCGCACAAGGTTCGGAGAGCACCTGTGCAGCGGGAATCTCCGGCAGTTGCTCGGCGATGACGTCTTTGAGCCAATGATTGGTGATGACCCACACGTCGCTTGGGGAAGCCAGCGGTTGCAGCCGCTCCAGCGTTTGTTGAATCATGGTGCGCTCACCCTGCAGCGCCAGGACCTGCTTGGCGCGGGCGCGGCGGCTGCGCGGCCAGAACCGCGTGCCACTGCCGCCTGCAAGAATGACGGGGGCAAATTTCGGCAGGGAAAGATTTTTATCCAACTCTTTGATTGGGGACATTCCTCTTCCATCTCGACCGATACGCAGTCGACTTCCTTATGTGAATTTGTCAGCATGGGCGGAACCCAAGGAGGCAGCGAACCCAACAGCACTACTCCAGCTTCGAAAGATACTCTCGAATTCGTTCGATTCCCTTATCGATCACGTCGGCCGAAACCGCATAGGAAAGACGAATGTGTTCACTGGTGCCGAATGCTTCGCCAGGAACCGTGACTACGTGGGCTTCTGTCAGGAGCTTCGCGGCGAGGTCGCTTGCGGACTGGATACCGCCCTTGCCGATGAAGGCACCGACGTTGGGATACACATAGAACGCGCCCTGGGGGACCGTGCAGGTAAGTCCCGGAATGGTTTTGAAGCCGGCCAGCACGCGGTCGCGGAGCTTGATGTAGTCAGCGCGCATCTCTGTCACGCACTCCTGGCTGGCAGTAAGCGCAGCGATGGAGGCCTGTTGGACCATGCTTGCGGTGTTGGAGGTGGATTGCGACTGCAGCTTGCTCATCGCGGCGATGATCTGCTTGGGGCCGAGCGCGAAGCCGGCGCGCCAGCCGGTCATGGCGTAGGTCTTTGAGAGCGAACCGAGGACGACGACATGCTCTTTGCAGTCGACGAATGAGCCGCCGCTGACGGCTGCACCTGTGAAGTTGAGGTACACGTAGCACTCATCGAGCAGCACGTAGATGCCTCGCTTGTGCGCGAGGCGGACGATGGCTTCGAGGTCTTCCGGGCTGACGACCGCGCCTGAGGGATTCGAGGGCGTGTTGAGGATGATCGCCTTGGTGTGGTCGGTGATGGCGGCCTCAATCATCTTCGCGGTGATGCGGAAGTTTTCCGCTTCGTCGCTTTCGACGTAGACGACTTTGCCGCCGGCGTACTCGATGATGTCTTTGAAGCTGACCCAGTAGGGCACGGGGAGGATGACTTCGTCGCCGTGATCGACGAGGACCTGGATGGCGTTGAAGAGCGCGAGCTTTCCGCCGGCGGTGAAGACGCACTCTTCGACGGCGTAGTTGGAGGCGAAGTCGGCCTTGTGGCGGTCGACGATGGCCTGGCGGACTTGGGGGACACCTGCGACGGCGGTGTAGCGGGTGAAGTTGTTTTCGATGGCCTTGATGGCCGCGTCCTTGATGTGCTGCGGCGTGTTGAAGTGCGGCTCGCCCGCGCCGAAGTCGGCCATATCGATGCCGGCGGCTTTCATCTTCAGGGATTCCGCGGTGATGGCCATGGTGGCCGAAAGTTCGATTCGGTTGATCCGGTCGGTCAACACCTTGGTTGCCGTAAGTGTGCTCATGGTTAGTAGTGTTTCAGATTTGAGGGTGGAGATAAAGCTCAGGAAGAATACTTCGAAGCAGCGAGCCGAAGCAATTTAACTAATGCTCGAATTTGATTATCTTCAATTGGGGAAAACGCGAAGTCTATGGGTGCAATTACGATGCCGTCTGTACTTTCCCACGGGTATTCGACATTGTCCTGACGCGTTCCTTCACCCCGCAAGGCCGGTGCGAGCAAATCGATTTCGACTGCCAGATGCTTCAAAGCCTTCAGCCGGCTGCCCGACATGGCCCGTTCGGCGCTAAGGTCGCGTGCAATGGATGGGAGGTGCTTGCGAACGACGGAGTGGCTTTGCTTCACGGTATTGCCCGTTGCATGCAGATAGGCTTTGCAAACCTTTTCAGCAGCCATCTGAAGAAAATGCAGCGAGTGGCAACGACTTAGGGTTGGAACGTCCAGGAGTTCTCGCGCATCGAGATCAGATAGTGCCTGCCGTGCGAAAGCACGCGACCACTCCTTGCTTGTGCCGTATATGGGGGACAATCAAGCCTCGACCGTAGAAGGAAGAAGAGCTTGCGTGATCCTCCAGACCCTATCCTTGAAGCGGATCGTGTTGCCCATAGACGCAAACTCCCGCGGAGAAATCTCCACGATCAGCGTCCGAAAGCGTCTCCCGTGATCGAGATCGGCGGCAAAACCGATTGGTTCCACGCCTACCTCCAGTGAACCTTCGACAATTTCAAGCAACTTGATGGGTTCGTCAAGCTCAGTGTGATCATCCTCGGCAGACTCCAAGAGATAGACCTGTTTCACATCCGGATCGATTCTTGAATGACTTTCGGCAAGCGATTTTGCAGCTTCAAGTCTGTCAGCGTTCATCACGAACCTCCACGATAACGTCATTATCGCATTTCGTTGAAAGTAAACTTGCCGTTAGGCTCTACCGCCGCTTGCGGAGGACCCAGGTGGTCATGCAGCGGTAATCCTGCACGATGGTGGTCTTCAGCGGGTCGACGAGGATGGCGTTCATCTGGGTGGTCATGTTGAGCAAGGCGGGCTCGTCGACGAGGAACCACTCGGAGCCGTCGCCGATGCGGTAGATGTTGGCGCGGAGGCGGGGGAAGTCCATTCCGATGCGTGAGCCAAGGCGGCAGAAGAGCAGGCCGCCGGGGCGGAGGACGCGCCAGAGCTCGGAGACCATGGCGAGGAAGTGCTGCTCGTCGCGGGCGAAGTGCAGGACGGAGTTGCAGAGGACGACGTCGGCGAAGGCGTCGGGGAATGGCATGGCTTCGATCGCGGCTACCTGGAAGTTCTGCGGCGGCAGCTGTGGGGCGAGCTCGGCGGCGAGGGCGCGGACATGGTCGATGGCTTCGGTGCTAGCGTCGACGGCGAAGATTTCGGCGCCTTCGCGGAGGAGATGGACGAGGTTGCGGCCGTAGCCGCAGCCGGCGTCGAGGATGCGCATGTCCGAGGTGATGTTGCCGCGGAGGATCTGGTCGAAGACGTAGATATCGATCTGGCCGAACTGGTCTTGAAGGCTGCGCGCCTGCGGCAAGGCTGAAGGCTCGCTCAAGAGATTTTGCCTGGGGCTTTGCTCTTGAGGCGCTCGACGACGTTGGGAGGGACGAGCGAGCTGACGTCGCCGCCGAGGTTGAAGACGCCCTTGATGAGGCGTGAGCTGACGTAGGTGTACTTTTCGGCGGGCATCATGAAGAGGGTTTCGAGTTCGGGGTCGAGCTTGCGGTTCATCATGGCCATCTGAAACTCGTACTCGTAGTCGGAGATGGCGCGGATGCCACGAAGGACGGCCTTGGCGCCCTGCTGGCGGGCGAATTGAACGAGCAGGCCGTCGAAGGTGTCGACGGTGACGTTGCCGAAGCCGGCGGTGGCTTCGCTGATCATCTCGACGCGCTCGGGGACGCTGAAGAGGGGCGTGCCTTTGTCGGAGTTGCGGAGGATGGCAACGACGAGCTCGTCGACGAAGCCGGCTCCGCGGGCGATCAGATCAAGGTGGCCGTTGGTGAGGGGATCGAAGGTGCCGGGGTAAATCGCTTTTGTAGGCATCGCCCCAAAAGCATACCGCACTGCGTACACAGTTAAGAATTGGCAGATCGCTACTTGCCCTTCAAGAGCTCGCGCGAGATCACGATGCGTTGAATTTCGCTGGTGCCTTCGCCGATGGTGCAGAGCTTGACGTCGCGGTAGAACTTTTCGGCGGGATAGTCCTTGATGAAGCCGTAGCCTCCGTGGATCTGCACGCCTTCGTCGCAGATGCGGCAGGCGGCTTCTGAGGCGTAGAGCTTGGCCATGGCGGACTCCATCGTGACCTTCTGGCCGGCGTCTTTCATGCGGGCGGCGCGCATGGTGAGGAGCCAGGCGGCGTCGAGTTGGGTGGCCATGTCGGCCAGCTTGAACTGGATGGCCTGGAACTCGCTGATGGCTTTGCCGAACTGCTTGCGCTGGGTGGCATATTTGATGGCTGCTTCGAGCGCGCCGCGAGCCATGCCGAGGGCGAGTGCGGCGATGGAGATGCGGCCGCCGTCGAGGACGCGCATGGCGTCGCGGAAGCCGTCGCCTACTTTGCCGATGAGATTGTCTTCGGGGATGAGGCAGTCTTCGAAGATCAGTTCTGCCGTATCGCTGGCGCGGAGGCCTAGCTTGTTTTCTTTTTTGCCGGGGCGGAAGCCTTTGGTTCCCTTCTCGACGAGGAATGCTGAGATGCCGCCGTGGACGCCCTTTTCCTTGTCGGTGATGGCTAGAATCAGGGCGCAGTCGGCGTAGGTGCCATTGGTGATGAAGGTCTTGGAGCCGTTGAGGAGCCAGCCGTTGTCGGTTTTGAGGGCAGTGGTGCGCATGCCGCCGGCGTCGGAGCCTGAGCCGGGCTCGGTGAGGCCCCAGGCGCCGAGCCATTCGCCGCTGGCGAGCTTCGACACCCATTGTTTGCGTTGCGCGTCATTGCCACCGAGCATGATGTGGTTGGTGCAGAGTGAGTTGTGCGAGGCGACGATGATGCCGACGCTGCCGTCGACGCGTGAGAGCTCTTCGATGGCCAGCACGTATTCGACGTAGCCCATGCCCGCGCCGCCGAGGTCTTCGGGGAAGATAACGCCCATCAGGCCCATCTCGCCGAGCTTTTTGACGATCTTGTGGGGGAACTCGCTTTTTTCGTCCCACTCGTTGACGTGCGGGGCGATTTCGCGCTCCGCGAAGCTGCGGACTTCTTTTTGCAGTTGCTGCTGGTCGTCGGTCAGATCGAAGTGGGGCACGCTTGTCTCTCCGGGATGGCAAGCTACCACAGTGGGGGGACGGTTGGCGCCGGTGGGGGTACGAGTTTGCGGGAGAGCGGGAACGCAGTGGTCGCGGGGGTAACGCAGAGGGCACGGAGGAAACGTGACCGGGGAGGATTTCCCTCCTCCGCCACACATGGCTCGCTTGACCTGCTGCGCCTTGGTGACGCACGATAAAACCTCACCCGCACCCCAGCTTGAGGAGCCCAATGCTCAACGATCCAGTCCTTGTGAACGAGTGGTTCGCCGTCGCCCGATCGTCCGAGCTTGCGGCCGCTAGACCGCTGGCGGTTCGTCTGCTGGGGCTGGACATGGTCCTCTGGCGCTCTGCGGACGGAGTGCATGCGTGGCAGGACCTCTGCATCCATCGGGGGGCGAAGCTTTCGCTGGGCACGGTGAAAAACGATTGCCTGGTGTGTCCGTACCACGCGTGGGAGTATGCGGCGAGTGGGCAGTGTGTGCTCATTCCCGCGCAGCCCAACCAGCCGCAGCCGCTGAAAGCCCATGCCAAGGTCTTTCGCGCGCTCGAAAAGTATGGCCTGTTGTGGGTGACTCTTGGAAGCCCGCAGCACGATCCACCGGATATTCCGCAGCTTCTCGATCCTGCCTTTCGCCAGCTCATCGGAGGGTCGTATGCCTTCCACGCGCAGGGACCGCGCATCCTGGAAAACTTTCTCGATGTGGGACATCTGCCGATCGTTCATGGCGGTTTGCTTGGCGATCCGGCGCTGGCTGAGATTCCTTTGTACGAGGTGGAGTCCTCGCCCGAAGGCGTGATCGCGCGGGATATCGCGATATGGCAGCCTGATCCTGACGGCACCGGACGACCCGCGCAGGTGCTCTACACCTATCAAGTCCACCGACCACTGATTGCCAGCTTTCTGAAGCTGCACAATGGGCAATCGATGTTCATGGCCTACCTCGTCACGCCGACCGATGAGCAGCACAGCATAGCGTGGGCACTCTTTGCGATGGACTACGCGCATGACATACCGGCGGAAGAGATCCTCGGGTTTCAGGACGTCGTCATCGCGCAGGACAAGCCGGTGGTGGAGTCGCAACGACCGGAGTTGCTTCCACTCGATCTGCGTGAAGAGCTGCATCTGCGGAGCGACCAAACCGCCATCGCTTACCGCCGCTGGCTGTTGGAGCTCGGCATGAAGTACGGCACCGCATGAGCGCCATCAGCCGAGCGCAGCCGTGGTTCATCCCCGGAGACTTCGACGGCTTCTTCGCGCTCTTCTTTTCGAGCGTACCTGACCTATTGCTGGTCGCAACGCTCGCTCCCCTGTGCGGCTTTGCGCCGACGTTCGTGGAGCAGCGCATCCTGCCCGGAGTTGCACTGTCGATTGCGGGCGGCAATGTCTTCTATGCATGGCAGGCGCATCGACTGGCCCGTCGCACAGGGCGCACGGATGTGACGGCGATCCCCTTCGGCATCAACCTGCCGACGATCTTTGCGTACGTCTTCCTGATCATGCTGCCGGTCTATCAGGCTACACACGACTCACACCTTGCATGGGAAGCCGGGGTCTTCGCCAGCTTCGTCAGCGGTCTTGTGCAGACCGCCGGAGCATTTTGCACCGACTGGCTGCGACGCCATACGCCGCGCGCTGCGCTGCTCTGCCCGCTCGCGGGTATTGCGCTGGCGTATCTGTGCCTTGGTTTTATCTTCGGCATCTTTGAGAAACCAGGTGTGGCACTGTTTCCTGCGGTGCTGCTGCTGGCGACGTATGCTTCGCGCATGCGGCTGCCGTTCCGCGTTCCGGCTGCACTGGTCTGCCTGATCGCGGGAGCAGTTCTTGCCGCTGTGCTCGGATACTTCCATCTGTACACCGCTCCCGCGACAATTGCGCCGCCTATCGGCCTGCATCTTCCGCATGCGGTGAATCTGTACCAGTTCCTTGTGCATTCCGGTGGGTGGCATTATCTTTCGATCATTCTGCCGATGAGTATGCTGGATACGCTTGTCTCGCTGCAGATTCTTGAAAGTGTGAAACTGATGGGCGACGACTATCCGACGATGCCCTCATTGTTGACCAACGGCCTCGCAACGCTCGTCGCCTCCTGCTTCGGGAGCCCATTTCCGACGACGCTCTACTTCGGCCACAAGGCATACAAGGAGATCGGCGCGGGTGCGGGCTACTCGCTGCTGAGCGGGCTTACCGTGGCGATTGTCTGCATGACCGGCCTTGTTTCCGCGGTGCTCCGTTTTGTGCCGATTGAGGCGGTCGGAGTCATCATCGTGTGGTTTGGGCTTGTGATGGTCGCGCAGGCGTTTCAGGATGTCACGCCGTCGCATTGCATCGCGGTCACGTTCGGTCTGTTCCCCATGCTTGCCGCGTGGGCACTTGGGCTGATCACGCTGGCGCTGGAGAAGAGCGGGACGACGCTGTTTGCTGTGGCTCCGAAGTTCGGGGCCGAGTTGCCGGTGTATGGGATGATCTCGTTGAGCCAGGGGGCGGTTCTGGTCTCGATGCTTTGGGCCGCGGCACTGGCATGGATCTTAGACAGGAAGTTTTTGCACGCGGCGGTGTGGATGGGTGTGGCGGCAGTGTTTTCGTGCGTAGGGTTGATCCATGCGTATTCGCTGACGGCTGAGGGTGTGGCGAACAAGTTGGGGTGGTTTGCAGCGCCATCGTTTGCTATCGGTTATGCCGCTGCGGCGGGGTTGTTAGTCGGATGCCATGTGTACGCGAAGAAGGGGCGGAGGCCGTGGGTAAACGCGCCGGTGCGGTCGCTTTCGCAGGATTGAGGCGGCTCATCGGGAGGACGGATTCGTGCGACGGTGTTGGAGATCGGGAACGCAGAGGGCGTGGAGTTTACGCAAAGGACGCAGAGGGACGTGGCCGGCCAGACAAAGCTGCAGGTCTCTCCACTGCGCTGCGCTCCGGTCGAGATGACAATGTATTGGTTAGTACAAAGGAACGGCAGCCGACCTATAAGTCTGCCGCCGTCTTCTCCAGGCTCTACTGTTTACCCTCTACACTCTGCCCTTAAGCCTGGGGTTTGGGGATGAAGAGGACGAAGTTTTTCGAGACGTTGTCCCAGTCAGCGAGCAGCCGTTGTCCGAGCTGGCTTTCCGCCTGCTGGACGTGCTCTGCGATCAGCGTCTTTAGCGCGTCCTGCTTCGCAGCCACCACCTGGGCGAACGGAACGGCTTCGAGGAACTCCGTGTGATAGCGGGTCTGCGAAAGCATCGTCTGGTCTTCGTCGAGCACCCATGCTGTGCCGCCGGTCATGCCTGCGCCGAAGTTGATGCCTACGGCCCCGAGGATGACGACTTCGCCGCCGGTCATGTACTCGCAGGCATGGTCGCCCACGCCTTCGATCACTGCCGTTACGCCGGAGTTGCGCACCGCGAAGCGCTCACCGGCTCTCCCAGCCGCCAACAGCTTCCCAGCTGTAGCCCCGTAGAGGGCGACGTTGCCGAGCAGAACGTGCTCATGGCTGGCTTCCGCAGCGCAACCCGTGGCGCGGATGACCAGCTCGCCGCCGGAAAGGCCCTTGCCGACGAAGTCGTTGGCCTGGCCGGTGAGCACGAGCTTGATGCCTGCGGCTGTGAAGGCGCCAAACGACTGGCCGGCGGTGCCTTCGAGCTCGAAGGTCACGTCCGCCTGATCGACTTCACCCTTAGCGCGCAGCACAGCCAGTTCGCCCGAGAGGCGCGACCCAACCGCACGGTGTGCGTTGGTGATCTTCGATTTGACGACGTAAGGCTCGCCGGCCTTGACGGCAGCAACTGCAGGCGCGGTCCAGGGGTCGTCCAGTGGATGGTCGATGCCAGGACGCTCGTTGCGTACGCCCATCCAGCGCGTTGGGCTATTGCCCCAGGCCTCTCCGGCGCCGCTTGAGAGCATCGGTGTGAGGTCGAGATTGCCGTCGAAGCGAACCTGCTCGAGGAGATCGACGCGGCCGATGGCTGCTTCGAGCGACGGGAGACCGAACTTCGCGAGCAGGCGTTGCAGATCGCCCGCAAGCTGCTGGAAGAAGAGCACGACGTGCTCGGGCTTGCCGCGGAACTTCGCACGAAGCTCGGGCTTCTGCGTGGCGATGCCTGTGGGGCAAGTGTTGAGGTGGCATTGGCGGGCCATGTCGCAACCGAGCGCGACGAGGACGGCGGTGCCGAAGGCGTATTCATCGGCGCCGAGCAGGGCCGCGACGAGGACATCGTGCGCCGTAGCGATGCCGCCATCAGTGCGCAGGCGGACACGGTCGCGCATGCCGGAGCCACGCAGCATCTGCTGGGCTTCAGCGAGGCCAAGCTCCCAGGGATTGCCCGCGTACTTGATGCTCGAAAGCGCGGCGGCGCCTGTGCCGCCGGTGTTGCCGGCGATGACGATGAAGTCCGCGTAGGCTTTCGCTACGCCGGCGGCGACGGTTCCAACACCGCAGCTGGAGACGAGCTTTACGCCGACGGCTGCCTTCGGGTTTACGCGCTTGAGGTCGTAGATGAGCTGCGCGAGGTCTTCGATGGAGTAGATGTCGTGGTGCGGTGGGGGCGAGATGAGGCTGACGCCGGGCTGCGCATGACGCAGGCGTGCGATGAGGCCTGAGACCTTGTGGCCCGGGAGCTGGCCGCCCTCGCCGGGTTTGGCTCCCTGCGCGACTTTGATCTCGATCTCTTCCGCGTGCGCGAGATACTCGGCTGTAACGCCGAAGCGGCCGGAGGCGATCTGCTTGATCTTGTTGTTGAGGTTGCCGCTGATGCCGACGATTGCCGGGGCAGCTACGAGTTCCGCAACCGCCGCACCGCCGGAGGAGGCTGAAGCAGCGAACGTGCCGCCGTCGTTGCCGCCATGATCGGGCATGGTGCCGGCGGGGCGATAGACTGCGGGGTCTTCTCCGCCTTCGCCGGTGTTCGAGCGAGCACCGAGCGAGTTCATCGCGGAGGTGATCGTCTGGTGGGCTTCCGGGCTCAGAGAGCCTAGCGACATCGCGCTGGCTATAAATTTGGTGCAGAGGCTGTCCGGCGTTTCGACTTCGCTGATCGCGAGTTCGGGACCTGCGGGGCGGATTTCGAGCAGATCGCGCAGTGTGCCGGGCTCGCCGACATCGATGCTACGGCTGAAGATGGCGAACGCGGCGCTCGGGTCGTCCGCTGGGACACCCGCGCGTGTGCTGCCTACGACTGTCTGCAATGCCTTCACGTTGCCGGGCTGCCACTTGTGCGGCTCCGCGGCGTCGGCCTTGCGGAAACGGACCCAGCCGAAGTCGGGCAGATCGGTTGCAGCGGCGGCTTCGCCGGGGATCCAGTTGGCGCGCAGACGGCGATCGAGCTCGGCGAAGCCGATGCCGGAGAGCGGCGCGGGCGTGTTGGGGAAACATCGCTCGACCACGCTGGAGTGCAGGCCGAGGATGTCGAACAGGTGCGCGCCGCGGTAGCTGTCGACGACGGAGATGCCCATCTTCGACATCACCTTCGCGAGGCCGGCATCAAGCGCCTTCAGCATCATCTTTTCGCTGTCGACGCCTTCGGGATAGCCTTTTTCGCCGGCGAATGCAATGCCGGTTTCGAGCGCGAGCCATGGGCACACTGCGCCCGCGCCGTAGCCGATCAGCACGCCGGCGTGGTGGATGTCGCGGCAATCGCCCGCTTCCACAGCAATGCCGCAAAGCGTGCGCATGCCCGCTTCGACCAACGACTTATGGATCGCGCCTGTCGCCATCGCCATGGGAATTGGGAGAGCTGTGGCGCTAGCTCCACGGTCGGTCAGCAACAGAAGCTTCGCGCCTTCGCGAACCTTCGTCACGGCCAGCGCGCAGAGATCTTCGACTGCCTGTTCGAGCGTTTTCTCTGGCGCGAACAGGCAGGGGAGTTCTTCGAGGCGAAGTTCCGCCGCATGCGGATACGTGCCTGCACGCAAGGCCGCGACTTGACCCAGCGAAAGGAACGGAGAGTCCAGCGAAATGCCCGGCAGCGGCGCATTCTTTTCGAGCAGGTGCGCCCATGGGCCGAAGCGGGTTTTGAGACTGACGACGATGGCTTCGCGCAGTGGGTCGATGGCGGGGTTCGTCACCTGCGCGAACCGCTGGCGGAAGAACGCGTAGAGCGGGCGCGGAGATTTTGCGAGGAAGGCGAGAGGTGTGTCATCGCCCATCGACCAGACGGCATCCTTGCCCGTTCCGGCCATGGGCTTCAGGATCATGTTGACGTCTTCTTTGGTGTAGCCGAAGCCACGCTGCTGCGCGGCGAAGTCGGTTGGCGCAGCCGTAACAGCTACCGGCTCGAGGGGGGTCTTCTCTACCAGCACGGCGTACGTTGCCTTGGCGTCGAACGCGGCCAGCATCTCGTCGTTGTGGTAGATCGTGTGCTCGACCATGTCGACTGCGATCATCTGGCCCGGCCCAAGCCGTCCGCTTTCGATGATCGTTGCGGGATCGAGGTCGACCAATCCTGCTTCACTGCCTGCAACGACGAGCCCATCGCTGGTGATGGCGTAGCGACAAGGACGCAGGCCGTTGCGATCGAGCGCCGCGCCCACGGCGATGCCGTCGCTGTAGGCGATAGCAGCCGGGCCGTCCCAGGGTTCCGTACATCCGGCGTGGTACTCCAGGAACGGGCTGTGGCCCTTTACGATCGCGGGGGGAAGCAGCATGCGGACGGCTTCCGATATGGTGCGGCCGTTCTGCGAGATCAGCTCGATCGTTTCATCGAGCGAGGTGGAGTCCGTGCCGTCCTTTGTGAGAACGGGCTTGCACTCCACGGGGAGTGTGCTGTCGCGAGCCGCCATGCGGGAGCGGTTGCCCCAAACAGTGTTGATCTCGCCGTTATGGCCGAGCTTGCGCCCTGGCTGCGCACGATGCCACGCGGGAAGCGTGTTCGTCGCATAGCGCTGATGGAAAACTGCGAAGCCTGTCACGTAGTCTGGGTCCGCGAGATCCGGATAGAACACAGGCAACAGGCGGCCGAGGCACATTGCTTTGTAAACGAGGGTGGTCGTTGAGAGCGAACAGACGTAGCCGGTGACTTCGTTGAGTTCGACGGCGCGCTCAAACTGCTTGCGTGCGAGATACAGCCGTCGCTCCATGTCGTCGGTCGCGTCTACCGCGGCGCCATCGGCCACCAGCACCTGCTTGATCCTGGGCATCGTGCTCAGGGCGATTTCACCGAGGATCTCCGGCCGCGTCGGAACGTCGCGCCATGCGAGTATGCGCAGACCCTGCGACTGCAGTGCGCTCTCAATCACCTTCTCCGCGCGGGTCTCGTCCTGCGGCAGAAACAGCATGCCCACGCCGAGCAAAGCGTCGTCGGCCAACGTTATGCCTGTGGCTTTCAGTAACAATGCACGCGGCACGTTCGACATCAAGCCGATGCCGTCGCTCGAAGCTCCGTCGGCGGCCACTGCGCCACGATGTTCCAGCCGGGCCAGCGCGGTCAGCGCCTTCTCCAGAATTCCGTGATTCGTCTTCCCAAGCGCAGACGCGACAAATCCTACACCGCAGGAGTCGCTGTCAAAACGTGCGTCGATTAATGAATTTGCAACATCTCTCTTTGGAGACTGCTCTTCGGCGCGCTCAACGGCACGCCCGGTACGTTCTGGTTGAAGCAGGGGCATAGTTCACTATACTTCGGACCACTAGCCAGCGAAAAGCGCCGAAGGTTCTCCACAAGTAATTTCAGTCACAGGCGGCCAATCTCTTGACGCGCCGTTCCTGTATATTTATACATAGTAACTGGATTTTTATGCACCGCGCGTGAGGAAATCCCGAACGGATCCTCGCTGCGCGTTTTCCTGCTTTAAAAATCCGAGAGAAAGACCGAAATAACAGGAAAGCAAACCGCAGTCTGCATGAAAAACCAACGCCACAACGCGATCAAAGATCTCCTGGTGAAGACATCCGTCATCAACCAGGACGACATGCGGCGCAAGCTTGCCGGCAAGGGTATCCATGTCACGCAAGCGACTTTGTCCCGCGACATCCGCGAGATGAAGCTGATGAAAGGCCCGAGCGGCTACGCGCTGCCGAACGGCATCGACGACAACGACGATCTGCCGTCGGTGGAGGACGTACTGGAGAACTTTGGCCTCGAAGTGCGACAGGCGCAGAACCTGCTCGTAGTGCTGACCACCATGGGCGGCGCGCAGCCAGTCGCCGCGGCGTTCGATCAGCAGGAGTGGGACGAGGTTGTCGGCACTATCGCCGGTGATAACACCGTGCTGATTATCTGCCCCGACGCTCGCAACGCAGCAGCGTTGAAGACAAGGATCGAGGCCCACATTGCCTGAGACCCTTCGCACTGCCGTAATCGGCGTCAGTGGCTACGCTGGGGCCGAACTCGCTCGCCTGCTCCTCACCCATCCGCGCCTTGCCGGCACTCCCCCGCTGTTTCTCGGCCGCGATGCCGCCGCCGTCAAGCTCACGAGTATGCATCCGCAGCTCTCTGGTCTGCCAAACGCGGATGACCTCAGCGTGCATCCGTTCAGCTGGGAGATGCTCGAGCGCGAGCAGATTGAACTGCTCTATCTTGCGACGCCACACGACCAGGCCCGCGAAGCTGCGCCGCTTGCGCTCGCAAAGGGCATCAAGGTCATCGATCTTTCCGCAGCTTGGCGTTTGCAGCATGAGGCCAACCGGGCGATCTACAAACTCACCGACGCCGACTCGGCAGCAGCCGCGACGATCCAGCTGGCCGCCGCCTATGGCTCGCCTGAACTTCACGGTCCCGCGATCGCGCAGGCGCAACTCGTCGCCAATCCAGGCTGCTATGCGACCTCCATCATTCTCGCGCTCGCTCCGTTGCTGCGCGCGAATCTGGTCGACCTCAATATCGGCATCATTGCCGATGCGAAGTCCGGCGTCTCCGGCGCGGGCAAGGCGCTCACGCACAACAACAGCTTTATGTACGCCGCGGACAATCTTTCGGCCTACGCGGTCTTCGGCCATCGCCACACGGGTGAGTTGCTGGAGCAGCTTTCGCTCACCAGCGACCAGATCCAGTTCACGCCGCATCTGCTTCCGATTCCGCGTGGCATTCTTTCCACCATTTACGTTCGACTCAACACGCCGGGCAGCATAAAATTGATTCAGGACACCTTCGACGAGTTCTATGCGAATTCGCCCATGGTCCGCGTCCGGCCAAGCCCGATGCTTCCGCAAATTCAACACGTGGTCCGCACCAATTTTTGCGACCTCGGCTTCCAACTCTCTCCCGATGGCAGGAAACTCGTCCTCATCTCCTGCCTCGACAACCTCCTAAAAGGCGCATCGTCCCAGGCCATTCAGAACATGAACCTCATGGCCAGCTGGCATGAAACCGAGGGCCTTCTATGAACCCATTGCGAAACTTGCCTTTAAACTTCGCGCACTTTGCGTCAATGCTTTTTGCTTAAAGCACCTCAACTTCAAAGGTCACATTATGAAATTCGTAGTCAAACTAGGCGGCGCCGCGCTGGAGAATCCAACACTCCTGCAGACCTGCGCCCGCTCTATCGCCGAGCTCGCCAAGGACGGCCACCAGGTCGCACTCGTCCACGGCGGCGGTGTGCAGCTCACCAAGCTCCTCGCGCAGATGGGCAAGAAGTCGGAGTTCGTCGCCGGCCTGCGCATCACCGATGCGGAAACTCGCGACGCCGCACTGATGGTGCTCGGCGGCCGCGTGAACAAGTCGCTCGTTGCAGCGCTGACGCAGTGCGGCCAGTCCGCCATGGGCCTCACTGGCGGCGACGGACACGTCTTCCGCGCGCGCAAAAAGAAGACGGAGCACGAGCTCGGCTTCGTTGGCGAAATCGCCGCCACCGATCCCAAGTGGCTCGACGCCATCTGGACCATGGGCGCGGTTCCGGTTATCAGCTCGATTGCGCTCGGCTTCGACGGCGAGTACTACAACATCAATGCGGACGAGATGGCTTCGGCTTGTGCGATTGCGACCAAGGCCGACGCGCTCGTCTTCCTTACCGACGTCCCCGGCGTAAAAGGCGCGGACGGCCAGGTGATGCGCTGGCTCTCGCTCAAGCAGATCCCGGAGCTCGAAGCCGCTTCGGTCGTATCCGGCGGCATGTTGCCTAAGCTCAACGCCTGCAAGGAAGCGCTGCTCGGCGGCGTAAAACGCGTGCGAATTCTGCCCGCGGAGTCTGCGGGCCTACTGCCGGAGTTCTCCAGCGCCCGCATCAACGACGGCACCGAAGTGATGGTTGCTTAAGCCGCCGATTAACAACGAAGATCGAACAGATTTATCAGGAGCCAAAAATGCCAACCACCGCAGAACTCCAGGCCGCCGAATCCAAGCTCCTCCTCCAGACTTACGCCCGCAACCCCATCCAGTTCACGCGTGGTGAAGGCGTGCATCTTTACGACGAGCACAACAACGAGTATCTCGATCTACTGAGCGGCATCGGGGTATGTGCGCTGGGCTACAACCATCCCGCCGTTACGGCTGCGATCACCACGCAGGCGCAGACGCTCATCCACACCAGCAATCTCTTCTACAACGCCGGCACCACCGAGCTTGCGATGCGGCTTACGGAGATTGCCGGGCTTGACCGCGTGTTCTTCTGCAACTCCGGCACGGAAGCCTGGGAAGCCGCGCTGAAGCTGGCCCGCGCCCACGCCGGCGTGCTGCGTTCCGAAGGCAAGAACATCGGGACAAAGTTCATCGCGCTTGAAAACAGTTTTCATGGCCGCTCGATGGGTTCTGTCTCGACGACACATAAGAAGCTCTACCGCGAGCCCTTCGCTCCGCTCATCCCTGGCGTTGAGTTTGTACCTTTTAATGATGTTGCTGCTCTGCGCGCAGCCTTCAGCGATGAGGTCTGCGGCATCTGCATTGAAGTCGTGCAGGGTGAAGGCGGCATCAACATGGTGAGCGAAGAGTTCCTGGCCAGGGCCCGCGAGCTTTGCGACTCTACCGGCGCGCTGCTGCTCTTCGACGAGATCCAGTCCGGCATGGGCCGCACCGGCAAGTGGTTTGCCTATCAGCACTACGGCATCCAGCCGGACGTAACGACGCTCGCCAAGCCCATCGCCAACGGCCTGCCCATGGGTGCGCTGCTCTGCACCGAAGAAGCGGCCCGCGCCATCACGCCCGGCATGCACGGCACCACGTTCGGCGGCAATCCTCTAGCGCTCGCGGTGGCTATCGCGGTCGTCGATACCATCAAGCAAGACCACCTGCTCGACCACGTCACAGAAACCGGCAACTACTTCATCGCTCAACTCCGTGACCTCCAACAGAAGCATGAGTCCATCAAGGAAGTCCGCGGGCTCGGCCTGATGATCGGCGTCGAGCTCGAAAACGCTGAGCTGGCGAAGGAAATCTTCAACAGCCTCACCGAAGCTCACATCGTCCTGAACCGCACGCACGAAACGGTGCTGCGCTTCCTTCCGCCCTTCCTGATCGAGCGCAAGCACGTCGACCAGCTCATCGCCGCCCTCGATACGGCTCTGCTGGCCCGTACCTCAACCGCCGCCGAGCTAACAACCAAGAACTAACAAGTCACCACCGAGACCACTATGGATAACAAAACAATTGTAATGAGCCCCAAAGCCGCCGAGACCCCTAAGCCCGCGCTCGGCATCCAGTCCGACTCCGCCTTCACCGAGACCGCCAAAGGCCTCAACGGTCGCGATCTCTGCTCCATCGCCGACCTCTCCGTGCAGGAGATGTCCGCCATCATGGAGCTCGCGCACGCCGTGAAGGCCAGTCCGGAGGACTTCCGTCACGGCCTCGATGCCAAGCAGATGGTGCTCTTCTTCGAGAAGGCCTCGCTGCGCACGCGCCTCACGTTCGAGACCGCAATGAACACCTCCGGCGGCAACGCCATCTTCGTCGACCAGACAGCCTCGCCCCTCGGCGAACGCGAGTCCATCCCCGACATCGCGCGCAACCTCGAGCGCTGGGTGAACGTCATCGTCCTGCGCACGTACTCGCACGACACCATCACCGAAATGGCCGCCAACTCCAAGGTCCCCGTCATCAATGCCCTCTCGGACCTCGAGCATCCCTGCCAGGCCATCGCCGACTTCATGACGCTCGAAGAGCGCTTCGGTTCCGTCGAAGGCCTCAAGTTCACCTACGTCGGCGACGGCAACAACGTGTGCCACTCGTTGATGCTCGCCGGTGCTCTGCTCGGCGTGCATATGACCATCGCAACGCCGAAGAACTTCGCACCAAAACTCGAGTTCATCCACAAAACCATTGAGCTGGCTGAGCAAACCGGTGGGACCATCACCCTCACAAACGATCCCATCAAGGCAGCCACCGGCGCCGACGCCATCTATACCGACGTCTGCACCAGCATGGGCATGGAGCACGAAGCCGCCAAGCGCGCCCCGATCTTCAAGCCCTTCCAGGTGAACGAAGATCTGATGGCGCTCGCGCAACCCTCGGCTGCCTTTATGCACTGTCTCCCCGCACACCGCGGCGCTGAAGTGACCGATGCGGTGCTCGATGGCCCGCAGTCTGTCGTGTTCGATCAAGCCGAAAACCGCCTACACGCGCAGAAGGCGATCGTCCTCATGCTTCTCGGCGGCGCAAAGCGCATCCCTACACATCGCAATAAGGGAGGCTTGCAAGCACGCAGCAGACGCTAACTGCCTTCGCTTTACTCTGCAACCTTTGCGCTGTTCACCGCGCCCTCTGCGTTAAAGACCTTGCTTTTGCTTCTGATTAGGAACCCACCACCATGTCCGTAATTCTCGAAACACTTCCCCTCGGCCAAAAAGTCGGCATCGCCTTCTCCGGCGGCCTCGACACCTCCGCCGCGCTTCACTGGATGAAGCAAAAGGGCGCGCTTCCCTATGCCTATACCGCTAACCTCGGCCAGCCTGACGAAGCCGACTACGATGAGATCCCCCGCAAGGCGCTGGAGTACGGCGCTGAGAAGGCACGGCTCATCGACTGCCGCGGGCCGCTCGTCCGCGAAGGCATCGCCGCACTGCAGTCCGGCGCGTTCCACATCACCACAGCCGGCGTCACCTACTTCAACACCACGCCCATCGGTCGCGCCGTTACCGGAACGATGCTCGTTACCGCGATGAAGGAAGACGACGTCAACATCTGGGGCGATGGCTCGACCTTCAAAGGCAACGACATCGAGCGCTTCTATCGCTACGGCCTGCTCGTCAACCCCGACCTCAAGGTCTACAAGCCCTGGCTTGACGATGCTTTCATCCATGAGCTTGGCGGGCGTGCCGAGATGTCCGCCTTTATGACGAAGGCGGGTTTTGGCTACAAGATGTCGTCCGAGAAGGCCTACTCGACGGACTCCAACATTCTTGGCGCGACGCATGAAGCCAAGGACCTCGAGCTGCTGACGAGTTCTATGAAGATCGTTGTCCCGATCATGGGCACGGCCTTCTGGCGCGACGATGTCGAGATCAAGCGCGAAGAGATCACCATTCGCTTTGAAGAGGGCTTCCCTGTTGCGCTGAACGGCGTGGAGTATCCCGATCCCGTTGCGCTGATGCTCGAAGCCAACGCCATCGGCGGCCGTCATGGCCTCGGCATGAGCGATCAGATCGAGAACCGCATCATCGAAGCCAAGAGCCGCGGCATCTACGAATCACCCGGCCTCGCGCTGCTGTTCATCGCCTACGAACGCCTCATCACCGGTATCCATAACGAGGACACCATCGAGCAGTACCGCGACAGTGGCCGCAAGCTCGGCCGCCTCCTGTATCAGGGCCGCTGGTTCGACTCGCAGGCCATCATGCTCCGCGAGGCCGCCCAGCGCTGGGTCGCCAAGCCCATCACGGGCGAGGTCACGGTGGAACTGCGCCGCGGCAACGACTACTCGATTCTCAACACGGACTCGCCCAATCTCACATTCCACCCCGAGCGCCTCACGATGGAGAAGGGCGAATCCACCTTCAGCCCCCGCGACCGCATCGGCCAACTCACCATGCGCAACCTCGACATCACCGATACCAGGGCCAAGCTGATGACGTATGCGCAAGCGGGCCTCATCAAGCTCAGCAAAGGCACGGAGATGCCACAACTCAACAGCAGCGGTGAAGCAAAGGAATAGCCAATTTTGGGTTGTCACTTCTCTTTCGAGATTGGCAAAGAAGGAAAAGCAAGCACTTGATGTCGAATCAACAACAACCCGCAAAAATGTGGTCCGGCCGCTTCCGCGAGCCACTCGACCGCACCTTCGAGCAGTGGCAGCGCAGCTTCCCCTTCGACTGGCGCCTGCTGCCGCAGGAAGTCGCGGCCAGTAAGGCGCACGCACAGACCATCGCCGCCGCCGGCATCTTCACGCCTGCTGAACTCGATCAAACCCTCGCTGGCCTCACACGCGTTGGCGAGCGGGCCATCAACTGGTCCAACCGCATCTCCGCAACCAGCGGCCAGGTCGACTACGAGACTTCCGACCAGCAAATCGGCGCGGCGATCGTTGCCAGCGCGCCGCAGGCTGAAGACATCCACCACTTCGTTGAGTTGGAACTAACCAAAGAAATCGGCGCGCTCGCCCTCAAGCTCCACACCGGCCGCAGCCGCAACGAACAGATCGCCACCGATATGCGTCTCTTCGTGCGAGGCGCCATCGACGGCACGACCGCAGGCCTCATCGCCTGGGCCAAGGCTCTCCTCGTTCTTGCAGAGTCCGCGGGCGTTGCAACCATGCCCAGCTACACCCACCTGCAGCGTGCGGAGCCCGTCCTCGTCGCCCACTGGCTGCTTGCTTACGTCAGCATGATCGAGCGCGACCTCTCGCGCCTGTCCGACGCCCGCGCCCGCATGAACCTCTGCCCGCTTGGCTCGGGTGCTGTGGCAGGTGCAACGCTCGCGCTCGACCGCACCCTCGCCGCCTTCGCCCTGCAGTTCGACGCGCCCACGCCCAACAGCATGGACGCCACCTCCGACCGCGACTTCATGCTCGACTTCGCCCAGGCGGCCAGCACGCTCGGCCTGCACATCTCACGCTTTGCCGAAGAGCTCACGCTGTACTCCACGGCGGAGTTTGGATTCCTTGACCTGCCAGAGGCGTACTCCACCGGCAGCTCCGCCATGCCTCAGAAGAAGAACCCCGATCTCACCGAACTCGCCCGCGGCAAATCCGCCCGTCTGCTCGGCTCGGCCACCGCCCTCGCAACCCTCATCAAAGGTCTGCCTCTGGCCTACAACAAGGACCTGCAGGAAGGCCAGGAGCAGATCTTCGACATCGCCGACACGCTCGCCGGTCTGCTCAGCGTGCTGCCCGGCTTCACGCGCTCGCTCAAGTTCCGCTTCGACAAGATGAAGACCGCCGCCGAAACCGGCTACCTCAACGCTATGGCCGCTGCCACCTATCTTTCGAACAAGGGCGTTCCGTTCCGCAAGGCACACGAGATCATCGGCAACGCCGTTCGGCTGGGGCTTGAAACCGGTGCTGAGCTCAATGCGATTCCGCTCGCCAGCCTGCAAACCCTGAGCGAGCACTTCGCTCCGGACTTCTTCGACGCCATCACGCTGCAGGCCACGCTCGACTGCCACGACGTTATCGGCGGCACCGCAACCCCGCGTGTTGTAGAAGCCCTCGCTGCCGCACACACTCGCATCGCAAACCTCGCCTCCACATCAAATCATGAGGGCGTTCATGCTTAACTTCTTCAAATTCGGTTTCAAGAGTTCCGAACCGGAACCGGCAATGCCTGTGCCTTCCGTGGGAATCCCTACATCGATTCCCACTCAAGCAGCGCCGGCACCGCAAGTAACGACCACGCGAAGCCTCCCGCCATCCGCGCAGGACATCCTCATTCGCAAGGCGCGCGTGCAGGACGCGCGCAACATTTACGACCTCGTCAACTCTCTCTCCGGCGACGGCACCCTCCTCCGCCGCAACTACGCCGAGCTCTGCGAAAACATCCGCGACTTTACCATCGCCGAGCGCCTCATCCCCGCGCCCCCCGTCGAAGAAGACCATCCTCTCGGCATCTATGCGCAACCGCCTGACGACCGCTACGAGTTCCTCGGCTGCGGCGCGCTCCACCTTTACGGACCGCACCTTGCGGAGGTCCGCTCCATCGTCGTCAAGCCCGAAGCCAAGGGCCTCGGCGCTGGCGGCCAGCTCATCCGTGCCTTGCTCGAAGAAGCCGCCGATCACTCCATCATGTCGGTCTGCCTCTTCACACGCATTCCGGAGTTTTTCGACCACTTCGGCTTCCGCGTTGCCAATCGCGAAGCCATGCCCGACAAGATCTACAAAGACTGCCAGACTTGCCCACGACTCTACGCCTGCGACGAAGTCGCCATGGTCCGCGGCCCCCTGCCCAACATCGCGGTGCTTGGTCCCAGCAAAATTCAACGACCAGAGCTAGTCCAAATCGGCCAGCTAGCCACCGCCGCCCGCTAACCTTACCGTCTTGCTCCACGAGTATTTGTCTTATTTTGCGAAACTTGCCTTTCAACTTTGCGCCCTTCGCGTGAGCGCTTTTGCCGTTGCTTGTTTCCTTCGCCCAGCCCCTCACCACGCATTGAAGTATCCATCGCGCTCGCTCAGATGAATCCCGCCACCGAATAACTCCCCAAGCTTCTCCTCGGTCAGCAGCTCCTTCTTCAACCCATCCTCCACAATCCGGCCCTCGCGCATCATCACAATGCGATCGATCTCCGGCAGAATGTCCGCGATGTGATGCGTGATCAGCAGAATCGCCACGCCCTGCTGCGCCAGCACGCGCAGCATCTCCCGCAAGTCACGCTGCGCCGATAAATCGAGCGCATTCGAAGGCTCATCAAGCAGCAACATCTTCGCATCGCCTTCGACCGCCGTTCCGGCCAGGGCGCGTCCGATCATCACGCGCCGCTGCTGTCCGGCACTCATTTCGCCCACCGGCTTTGCAACGAGCTTCTCCGCTCCAACCAGCTTCACAATCTCACGAGCACGCTCCCGCATCTCGTCAGTCACGGTCAGGTTCGGCCACAACGTCGAGCTCGAAAAGAATCCCGTCAAAACCGCGTCGAACCCCGTAGTCGTCAGCGTCTGCCTTCCTGGCAGCTCCGCGCTCACCACACCCATCTTGCGCTTCAGCTGCGTGAGATCCCATCGCTCGCGCCCCATAATCCGCACACGCATCCCTGGCTTCACCAACGGATATAGCTCACAGGTAGCCGTCTTCAACAGCGTAGACTTTCCACAACCATTCGGCCCCAAGATCGCCAGATGCTCTCCAGCTTCCACACGAAAACTCACATCATGCAGCACAATGTTCTCGCCGCGCGCCACATTCACATGCTCCAACTCAATGATCGTTTCCATCAACCGCCCTCGTTTACTTCGCGAACTTCGCGCTAAAACTTTGCGAACTTTGCGTCAATCTTTTTCTGTTGCCTTTACTTCCGCGTTCTCACCAACACGCCAAAAATCCTCCACGCCGTCTTCACACTGGCTTTCAGATTCCCACTCACCTTGCTCTCACCGGCGGCGCGACACTTGTAATCTGTCGGCAGCTCCACGATGCGCAGCCCCATCTGCACCGCGCGAACCTGCATTTCCAGGTTCCAACCGAACGTCATCTCGGTCATGCCCATCGCTTCCAACTTGTCACGCCGAATCGCCCGAAACGCACCCATGTCCGTATAGCGATAGCCATACATCAGTTTCACCAGCGCACCGATCAAATGCGCCGCAAACACCTGGCTAACGTTCATCGACCCGCGCTCACGCACACCGCGAATCCGCGAGCCAATCACAAAGTCTGCTTCACCGCGCAGCACCGGCCCCGCGATCTTCGGCAGGTCCATAATCACATCCGATCCATCGCCATCGAGAAACACCAGCACATCGCTCGTAGCAACCGCAGCCTTCATCCCTGCAAAACAAGCCGCGCCGTATCCACGCGGAGACTGCACGACTCGTGCGCCCGCGGCAGCCGCCACATCTCCGGTCCCATCGGTACTTCCGTTGTCCACCACGATGCACTCAGCAATTTCCGCCCGCGGCATCGACCCCACCACAGCCCCTATCGACTCAGCCTCATTCAACGCCGGGATCACCACAGAAACTCTCGACTGCATCGCTCTAGGGTATATCCCCAAAACCACTCCAGAACAATTTCGAATACGCGAATAAGGCTCTACGCGTGTCGTTCCGAAGAGACGAACCACCGCACCATGGGCCAACGCTTCATCGCGAGTGACACGAACCACGCCACCAGCACAGCTCCGTAAAGAATCTTGTTGACGATAAACATGTTCGGAATCGTGCCATCTGCGAGCGGAGTCGTGAACAGATAGAAGAACATCATCAGATACACCAGCACCGGCAAGTTCGGCACCAGCGTAAAGAACGGAATCAGCCAGACGATGTACCAGGGATAGTGCGGCGAAAACAGCAGCATCAACGCAAACGCAAACGCCAGCGCTACCCGCAGAAACTCGGGATTAGTTGCGGTTGCACTTGCCTTTCTTTCTGTCATCCTCGCAGGGGATCTGCTTTCCGCAACACCACCACAAACCTCTACCGTAGCCCGTCTCCAGGCCCACCAGCACAACACCCCCCATCACCACCGCACAGCAAGCAACATACGCCCCCACCGGAACACCACCCAACCCACGCACATGCTGCACCAGCTCCAGCAAAAAGTACCGCGTCCCCGTCTCGATCCCCTCTTCCTTTGCATACCCACCTGCAAACCCAAACACCAGCAATCCGACTGACGAATACATGGCATACGCTGCTGCCGTCATCACCACGATCACCGCCGGCATCTTCCAGTCCTTGCGCTGCCACAGCGCGGGGAAACAGCACCAGCGGATAGAACTTCGTCAGCACGGCTGCCCCCAAAAACAACCCCACCAGCCATGGCTTATTGCGAAACCGGAACAGCAGCGCCAGCGCCACAAATGCCATGACCGCTGCATCGATGTGCCCACCATCCCCAATCTCCCACACCAGCAGCGGACACCACGCATACAGAAGAATCTCTTCCCTGCACCGTCCCATCGCCTTCAGCAGCGCCAGCAAACGCCCCAGCCGTCACACACTCAAACCCAAACATCGCCACCTTCATCGCGGTGACGGTTGGCGAAAAGAACGTAACCGCCCATAGATAGATCATCTGCGCGACAGGAGGATAGATGGTCCGCGCATAATCACGCCGGTTGATGTTGTCGAAGATCTCCTGGTTCGGCTTCCGCAAAAATGTCAGCACCGGATTCCCCGGCACATACCGATAAGGATTGATGTGCGCATGCTGCACAATCCCATCCCACACATAGCGATAAATATCCGACGATGTAAACGGATCGGCAAACACCGTCATCGCCCGCATCGCCACGGCGAACCCGATCACGATGGCAAACGTCGCGCGATCCACCGGCTGCGTCAACACGATCGGCCACCGGCCGCCACATACAGAATCGCCGACAGCTCTGAGGTTCCATTGAACCCCAGCCAGAAGTGGTCATACTCCTGCACAAACTGCCGCGCCAGCAGCGTCAACCCGACGCCTATCAGGCACAGGGCAGCATTGGTCATCCACGCCCGTCCCTCACGCAGTCCCGCCCATGCTTCCATCCGGCTCAAATATTCAACCTCGCCAGCCGCTCTATCAGGAACTCCCGCGTAGCCTTCGCATCGTAGCCATCTGGATGACCGCTGGCAGCAAAGCCGGGCCGCTCACCACCCATCAACTCGCGCTCCAGCACCGCCAGCGTCTCCGCATCATCGACGTCATACCAGACCGGAAGGTCCACCAGCTCCAATCCCGCGCCCCGCACCTGCGCCACGGTCTCCGCATACACACTCGCGGTGCTCCATGTAATGTTTTCAAACGGCTCCGCAAACGCCTTCGTCAGTCCAATCAAATAGTACCCGCCATCATCGGACCCGCCCAGCACCACTCGATCCCCGGGTCGCGCCAACTCCCGCACAGCCTGCTGCAGCGCCTCCTGCGGCATCGTTGGCGAATCCGAATCAATCAAGCAAACCGCCCCGAACCCACAGCTCAAAATATCTTCCGCCGCCGCGAGCAAGCGCTCTCCAAACGCATCGCCACGTTGCGCAATTAAACCAAACCCATGCGGCAGCAAATGATCGAACGCCTCTTCATCCCCCACCGGCGTGTAGCAAACCAGCCCCGCAGCGCCACCGGCCACGGCAACATCGGCAATGTTCCGCGTCGTGTCCCGCAGGAAGCACACATTGATCGCCGCCGCTCCCTCAAACCCCAGCGCCGGCGCCAGCCGCGTCTTTACCTTCCCCGCTCTCGGCGCCTTCGACATCACCGCCAGCGCACACACCCCCGCCAACGAATCATCCCACTCGCCCGCTCGCAGCACACGATACATCTACTCTCCCTCGAACCCGCGGTTCCACTTCTCAATCACGCGCGTCTCCCGCTCAAAGCCAAGCACACTCACGCTTCCCGTCCCAAGCCCGAAATTCTTGCCATCCACCGCCGGCAGCCCAATCCAACGCGCCGCCAGAATCCTCAAAATATGCGCATGCGCAAACAGTGCCACAGCCTTAGGACCGTCTGATGCCTCCGCCGCGGCTAGCGACTTCGCGATCACCGCATCGGCCCGCACGCCAACCTCGTCCGGCGTCTCGCCGCCCTTCAGCGGATTGCTCCACACACTCCACTCCGGCCCATAAATCTTCCGCATCTCCGGAGTCGTCTTTCCCTCGGCCTCGCCGTAGTTCCACTCCTGCAACCCCGGCTCGATCACCGCCACATCCCCATATCCGGCAATCTTGCAGGTCTCCATCGCCCGCTGCCTCGGGCTCGTAAACACAGCGGCAAACTTGCGCCCCGCCAGATAGTCCCGCAGTTCCTCGGCCCGCTGCCGCCCATGGTCCGTCAGCGGAATATCGGTTGTACTCGTATGCTGCCCACTCAAAGACCACGCCGTCTCCCCATGCCTCACCAACCAAAGCTCCACGCCCACGCCCAAACCCTCCTGACACATCTCGGTACCGCCATCTCGTATCCTACAAGGATGGACTTCCAGCTCGTTACCGACTACAAACCCGCGGGCGACCAACCCCGCGCCATCGCCGAGCTCGTCTCAGGCCTCAACGCCGGCGACAAAGACCAGGTGCTCCTCGGCGTCACCGGCTCCGGCAAGACCTTCACCATGGCCTCCATCATCGCCGAGCAGAACCGCCCCGCGCTCATCCTCGCCCACAATAAGACGCTCGCCGCCCAGCTATACCACGAGTTCAAGCAGTTCTTCCCCAACAACGCCGTCGAGTACTTCGTCTCCTACTACGACTATTACCAGCCCGAGGCCTACATCCCCGCCGGCGACCTCTACATCGAAAAAGAATCCACCATCAACGATGAGCTCGATAAGCTGCGCCTTAGCGCAACTCGTAGTCTGTTTGAACGCCGCGACGCCATCATCGTCAGCTCGGTCTCCTGCATCTATGGCCTCGGCTCGCCCGAAGCCTACTACGGCATGCTGCTGCTCCTGGAGCGCGGTCAAAAAATCAAGCGCGAAGACATCACTCGCCGCCTTGTCGAAATCCTCTACGAGCGCAATGACGTCGACTTCCGCCGCGGCACCTTCCGCGTCCGCGGCGACGTCATCGAGGTCTACCCCACCTACGACGAAATGGCCTTCCGCATCGAGCTCTTCGGCGACGAGATCGAAGCCCTCTCGCAGATCGACCCCCTCTTCGGCACCGTCAAGCAAAAGTACTCCCGCCTGCCCATCTACCCCAAGTCCCACTACGTCGTCGCCCCCGAGCGCAAGAACACCGCCGTCGCCAGCATCCTCGCCGAGCTCTCCGACTGGGAAGCCCAGCTCGAAAAAGAGCACCGCCTCGTCGAGTCGCAACGCATCCACCAGCGCACCCGCTTCGACCTCGAAATGATCAAGTCCGTCGGCTTCTGCCACGGCATCGAAAACTACTCGCGCCACTTCTCCGGCCGTCTCCCCGGCGAGCCCCCACCCACCCTCCTCGACTACTTCCCCCGCGACTTCCTCCTCTTCATCGACGAGTCCCACGTCACCGTCCCGCAGCTCCACGGCATGTGGCACGGCGACCGCTCGCGCAAACAAAACCTCGTCGACTACGGCTTCCGCCTTCCGTCGGCGATGGACAACCGCCCGCTCCGCTTCGAAGAGTTCGAAACCCGCACCGGCCAGATCATCTACGTCTCCGCCACGCCTGGCCCCTATGAACTGACAAAGAGTGCCGGAGTTGTAGTGGAGCAGGTCATAAGACCCACCGGCCTGATCGATCCTCCGGTAGAAATCCGCCCCGTCAAGGGCCAGATCGACGACCTCCTCGCCGAAATCCGCGACCGCGCCTCCAACAACCAGCGCGTCCTCGTAACCACCCTGACGAAGCGCATGGCCGAGGACCTCGCCAACTACTACACCGAGGTCGGCGTCCGCTGCCGCTACATGCACTCCGAAATCGAAACCCTCGAGCGCATCCGCCTCCTCCGCGACCTCCGCAAGGGCGAGTACGACGTCCTCATCGGCATCAACCTCCTCCGCGAAGGCCTGGATCTTCCGGAGGTGTCGTTGGTTGCAATTTTGGATGCCGACAAGGAAGGCTTCCTCCGCAGCCAGGGCTCGCTCATCCAAACCATAGGCCGCGCCGCCCGCCACCTGGAGGGCCGCGCCATCCTCTACGCCGACAAGATGACCGACTCCATGCGCCGCGCCATCGACGAAACCGACCGCCGCCGCGAAAAGCAGGTCGCCTATAACGTAGAACACAACATCACGCCCAAAACAGTCATCCGCAACATCAACGACTCGCTGGCCACCATCACCAACGCCGACTACCTCGAACTCACCAGCGAAGAGACAGACGAAGTGCCCGACTTCGCCAACCAGGGCGAGATGGACAGCTACATCGCCAAGCTGGAGACGGAGATGCGGGATTCGGCGAAGAAGTTTGAGTTTGAGAAGGCGGCTAAATTACGGGATCAAGTCAAAGAACTCAGGACCAAGGAGTTCCTGTTTTCGTGAGCGAACAACCTAATGCTTGCTCAAAGCCCGAATGTTGCATTTTGGAGTTGCAGCTGAATTACCTTTTGATTGACGTTATATTTGTCCGCTAAATCTTGAACTGTCTTTGTTTCTTCCATGTTCGGATGTTCGTCAAGATAGGTCATCAACCCAACTGCGGGAGCTAAAAGTTCTGCGGCAAACGCTCTCGCCGACTGTTGGTCACTCGTGATCGCGTCAGTGATTAGTCTGGGGCCAGGATTTGAAGAAAGTGAATGATAGATACCCCGCGCTTCAAGAAACCGCTGAGCTCCAATATTGGGAGGCTTAGGACCCGAGATTAGGATGGTCTTTTCTATGTTCTCTCCCGTGATGGCTCGAATCTTGCTAAAAGCTAGTGATTGCCGGTCCGCGAAAGTGATCCCTCTCTTTCCTATGGTCCGAGCAAATTTGCTCATAGCGCCGATCGGCTTGACGTCCTCAAGCCCTAATGATTTCCTCACTTCCCTTGCAGCGATATATCCACGGCGATATGGGAGATAGTCTTCGGTATAAACGGTCTGGTGAGCCTCATTGGGTAGATAGTGGCGCGCCTTGAGCTCAAGCGATATTTTGTGCCAAGCCGCACTAGCTTCATGTGGCTCGGCACTCTCAAAGAAGTCTCGAACGACCAGATTGTTCTCTGCCTCGCTGCCATGTTCTTCGAGAAGAGTGGTTATAGATGCAGCCATCTGATCCGAGCGGTAGGCGTCAAGGCCCATCCTTGCAGCTGCGCTGCAAAAATCTCTTTCATCGTTGGTCGCCTGCATCAATGCAGACCATTCAATGCGTAACCTTTCAACATCCGGCGAACTAATTCCAGCGCATCTCGCTAGAACGGTATCGACGACGTTCTGTAGACTCATTTGGACTTGAGCGCGGTCAACATAAAAGTGGCCGTTCGATTCAAATCGTGCAGGCATGTGAGGAAAGCCTTCGATAGGATCCGACGCCCAGTGAACGCAAACTTCGGTTCCCGAGCTGTAGAGGTACATGGCCGGAAGCATTAACCCAGTATCTGCAGATCGAAGACTATGTCTCGCGATCCACTCACGTTGATGAAATTGAATCGGATAGTTCAAATTCGGGAGACGTTCAGAATAAGCAGTTTCGTAAAGAAGAAACCACCAATTTGTGACGATCCAACGTGCTAACCCGAACGCTGGCAGATACATTGCGCCACGTTCACCTTGGAGACTTCTGTCATAAAGACGCGTGATGAGTCTATGTCCCACTGAAATCCGGACGCTAGCCCACGTCTTGCGTTCGACAGGATCATTGGCCGCCGGCTGGTCTATCCATTCAATTTCAAACGACAGCAATGTCGACACGGGGCGCCTTCTTCAAAAGATTCTGGGGGTCTTGCGGATGATGCTCTTTATAGTCTAAAGGGAAGGCGTGGTACTCACCTGTCTCAGTATTCGTACGTCTCGCTTCGTGTAAAACGTTATTTATATAAGCCCAAACGCGAAATGGAAATGCATCATCGGATGAGCCAGATGTACAACCTTCTCTGATGGCCGTACGCAAGGTTTGTTGCAACTTCGGCCAATCTTTCTCAGAAAACTTGTCGCATTTGGCTAAATCCGTCTTCGTATTTATCACCCATTCCTTGCTCGGAGATGGATAGCTTTTATGTCTTCCGCTGCCACGATAGAACGCCTTTTTGGACGCCAAAACGACTCTCTGATCGTCGGACGTCCAACTGCCGACAATGCTTCTCTTAATATCCGTCAAAGGACGCTCGAATGTGGGCCTCTTCGCCATCACTTGAATGTCTCATATTCTGCAACAAATGGTCACGTCCCGCTGGGTGCTCCATCCGGCAGGTGGCGCATTCATGCCCTCGGCGACTCGCCCAGCACTGGATTTCCCCCAAACTCACCACTAAACCCCGGGTGACACCAGAAGCCCGCACCACCCCGACCTGTACCACCATCAACCCCATGCCCAGCGGCCTCAAGCGATACCAGACCTCCGGCCACGACCACTTCATCACCTTCACCTGCTTCCACCGACATCCCTACCTCGACAACGACCCAGCCCGCACCATCTTCGAGCAAACCCTCGAAACCCTCCGCCAGCGCCACAACCTTCTCCTCTACGCCTACGTCATCATGCCGAACCACGTTCACGTGCTCCTCAGCGAGCCGAAGCACCACCTGCTCGCCGACACCCTCCGCGCCCTCAAGACCGAAACCTCAAAGAAGCTCAAAGAAACGCGCCAGCAGTTCTGGCAGCGCCGCTACTACGACCGCAACATCTTCACCCAGGAAGAGTTCGTCGAAAAGCTCCGCTACATCCACCGCAATCCAGTCGAAGAAGAGTTAGTAACTAACCCCGAAGACTGGCCCTGGAGCAGCTACCGTCACTGGTTAAACGGAGAACGCGGCCGCGTCGAGATCGAGTCGCATTGGACATGGGGCGCGCGTGAGAAAGCCGGCCTTCCCCACTCATCACGATGAGACCGTGATGAAGGTGTCACCCGAGCCGTTGTTCTCACACAAACGAGAACGCATCTACGGGTGGGGAGAAAGCTGGTGTTCTCACACAAACGGGCACAATCTCCGGGTGGCCCATTCATGCGCTCTTTTCTGCGCATGAGTGGGGAACACCAAAAGCCAGCACCACCACAACCTGCGTCTATACAGCGAGTGGCCCGCTCATGGGTGCCGCCCAAGCATCAAACAAGCCGCTTCCCCGTCACCAAACCGATGAACGGCCTGAACACTGTTCCGCAGCACCATATCGATAGCAGCCGTCGTACAGTTCCCGAGCCGAATCCATATCACCTTGGGAGGCCAGCCTTTCAGCGCGCTCATATCCGCAAAGTCGGAGTCCTTCGAGACAATCGCAAAACCATGGGTTTTGGCATACGTCCACACCTGCGCATCATCTGCTTCACCTAATCCAACATCCTGAACATGCTTCGATTCCGGATAAGGCTCCGACAACAGCTCGATCAATCTAGGAGAGAGATTTTCGTCCAGCAGCAGCTTCACGCAATCACAAGCTCCACTTTGCGCTCACGGTCTGCCGCAAACGAAAGGCACGCCAGAATGTCCTGCTCCGTCAGATACGGAAAGTCATGCAGCACCTGTTCGTGTGTCATACCGGAAGCAAGATACTCCAGGACATCACCCACAGTCATCCGAGTACCCCGAATACACGGCTTCCCACTCCGCCTTCCCGGCTCTATCGTGATGATCTGCGAGTAATCCATATCGATTAAGATAGGCGCAGCTTCTACCCCTGTAAAGCCCCATGTTTCCGATATCCTCCCCAAGGAAGCCACCACGATGTACGGTCTAATCGTAAAGCTCACCGCCGCCCCCGGCCGCCGCAACGACCTCATCACCATGCTCGGCGGCGACGACTCGCACACCATACCCGGCTGCCTCAGCTTCATCGTCGCCGAGGACACCACCAACCCCGACATCCTCTGGGTCACCGAGGTCTGGGAGAGCCAGGCCGCCCACGAAGCCTCGCTAGCAGCCCCCGCTGCCGCCAACTCAGAAGACCGCTTCAAAGACGCCGGCAACCTCATCATCGGCCACCAGAAAGTCGCCACCACGGCCCCGGTCAAGCAATCCAGCCACCCGCTCCACGGCGAGCCTTGGCAGCCAGCATAACCACTCGACCCACCTGCAATGCTAGAACTGTAGACGCATGCATCCCACCGAAATCCACGAGCCCATCCCCCAGCGCACCCGCATGCGCTACCTCGCAAGCCCCTACACCATTACCACCGCGCTCATCGCGGCCAACACGTTGGTCTTCCTGGCCATGGTGGCGACCGGCATCTCCTTCACGCAGCCCACGCCCCTCGACGTCTTCAACTGGGGCGGCGACTACGGCCCCGCCACCATAGGCGCGCACCAGTGGTGGCGCCTGCTCACCTCCTGCTTTCTGCACTTCGGCATCATTCATATCGGCTTCAACATGTACGTTCTCTACCAGATCGGCCCGTTCATCGAAATCACCTTCGGACGCGCCCGCTACCTGATCCTCTACTTCATCGCAGGCCTCGCCGGCAGCGTCACCAGCATCTCGATACATCCCAACTCCGTCAGCGCCGGCGCATCGGGCGCCATCTTCGGCCTCTACGGCGCCGTCTTCGGCTTCCTCCTCATCAACCGCCGCACCCTCGATCCAGTCGCCACCAAGAGCATCGCCAAATCTGCCGGGATCTTCATCCTCTACAACGTCGTCTACGGCTCCATCAGCCGAACCACAGACCTCTCCGCCCACTTCGGCGGCTTGGTTGCCGGCTTTCTCGCGGGTATGATGCTGGCACGTTCACGAGGCGGCAAGCTTCAACGACGCGCCCCATACCAGCAAGGTGGATAGCCCCTGGAAATCCGCACCAGAAGCCAACGGAGGCACGAATCGGAAGGGCACGACTTCAGTCGTGCCGTAAAGCGCCGCGCCGAAGGCGCTTCCGCTCTGCCGAAGGCCGGAGTGCAGCGCAGCGAAACGACCAAATTGCCTTCTTCAGATGCGGCGCGAAAGCCGCAGAACGGGCAGGCTACTACCATCACCGCCCGTGCAGCCAACTTCAAACCGGCCGAATCGCCGCACCCCGCGTCGTCCTCGGCTCCCGATAGCTCAGGTCCGCATGGTGCGGACTCGGATGACGCACCTTCGACACTCGCCCGCTCGACCGCATCCGCCGGTCGGCTTCCTCCCACGAAGGCAGCACCGCGTCCTCCTGCTCCCAGTGCGCCACCGACGCTTCATCGCACCACTCCATGAGGCGCGGCATCGCCTTCTTGTGGTCGCCCGCCAGCATGTACCCGCGCATGGCCTCCTGGCTCTCCCACGCCGTCATCGTCCAGAACGTCCACTCCCGGTCCGGCAACAACGCCCCATGCAAAAACCCCTCCGCCCGCTGCACCTGCCGGTTCGACCGCAACGCATGCCACGCAAACAGCGGCATAAACCGCATCGACCGCACTCGCAACCGCGTAAGACTCACGAAGACCATACCCAAGAATGCCACCGAATCCGTCTGCGTACTACATTGGAAGGGGATACCCCACTGCGCTGCCAGGCATCACAATCAAAGCGGAGCAGATCTATCTCCAAGGGAAGCGAGCACCGATGAACATTACCCTCCTACTGGCCTCAGCCCTACTCTTTCTCCCGCAGTACCCCATGCCGACGCACAACCCCACCCTCCGCAACACCTTCGTCGTCGCCGCCGAAACCGTCATCGACGACGCAGACCACACAGACATCAAGGCCCCCGACCCCCAGTTCGACCCACAGATGAAGCAACTAAAAACTGCGCAGGCCACGCTCGACCAGATGGTCGCCGAAGATGGCGAACGCGAGGTTGTCGACGAGACCAAGAACCTCATCTACGCCATCGCCGCCTGCCACATCCAGGCCAAAACCGCGACCGACACCTCCAAGTGCGAGACCACCATCTCCCACGCCCGCACCAGCGCCATGGAAGCACTCCACAAGCACAAATCCAACGGCGCCTGGCTCGACGGTCCTCCCGCCTAACGGCCCGTCTTCAGACCTTTCTCAGCTGCCTTCGAGCACGTATGCTCCAACGCACCCCCGGAGCCCTTCCGGAATGTCTCGGTCAATAGCACGCGATTTTTCACAATATCGTGATAGTCAATCGTCAGCCGCTCGCCTTCGATGGTCAGCATAAGGTGTCCGTTGTAGCCAACTTTCGTCTTCGGATGGTCCACGTCGATCGCATGGACTCGCGGATCGTAATAAAGCACCTTCTCATCGGGCTTTCTCAGCTTCGATACGCTCACCGGCATTCCGCCGTGTCCAATGCATCGCGGATAAGCGACTAAGCCTTCCACGACTTCCTGCTTCCGATAAACAGTCAGCCGGTGTTCATGGCCATAGAGCCAGATGAACTCTTGCCCTTCCAGAATCCCCAGATCCGCTAGCTGCTGCGCAGGCTTCGTGTAGTACTGCTCAAACGAGCTCAACGGCTGATGATGTGTCATCACGATCACCACCTTCTTCGCGCCCGTCTTCGGCTGCACTATGTCCATCGTCGCCTTCAGCCACCTCAGCATCTTGTCGTCGAAGTGCGCATCTACATTGAGCGCCGGAATGGTATTCACGCCCGGAATCACACCCAGCAGCGGAATCCCTCCCGAGTGATATCCCGTATCCAGGCCTAACAGTATCCAATGGTCCGCTTCCAGGCAGAAGAAGCCCGCATACTGCTGGCTCTTCACCGTTCCATCGGCTTGCAACAACCCCAGCTTCGGGAGGAAACGCTCATAGTATCCTTGTCCGCCGGAGTACATCTCGTGATTTCCCATCAGCGCAAAGCTGCCGTGTGAACCCAACGGCCACGCAACCCCGCCGTAGTTCTTCGTCGTTTGTCCGAGGCAGTTTTCTTCGATCTCCTGCGCATCGCCCAGGTGATATACATCGCCGAGGTGTAGCGTGAAGTGCGGTTTGCCGGCCTTGATGTTGGCTGCGACCTGCTCGGACTCCAGCGTCCCCGTTCCCCAATCCGCCGCGACCGCGATCCGCAACTCACTCCGCGGTAACCCGGCGGCAAATATGCCGCTCTCGCCGGTGGGATAGGTCCGATACCTCGCTTTCTTATGAAACACATCGCGAAAGTAAGGAACGAGCCACTTCGAAACCTCCAGAAACGCCATCATCTGCGGATAGCGCCGTCCCGGAGCGGACTGAGCCGCCACGCTTTGAATGCGCGAGAGGAGTTTGCTGCGGCCCAACAACGGAATACTGCTCAGACGCGCAATGTGGCGCGATTTATGGTGCGTCTGCTTCGAACGTGCAGGCTTCGAGTAGTCGATTGCTGACAAAAGTGATTCCTTGAAGAAAGAAATAAAGGTTGAAACGTGAAACGAAACCGCGCAGACCGAGTCGTTTCAATGTACGACATTGGGCCTGCTCAACACCGAACCCTTCCGACATTCTGCTACGCTTATTTCGCCCCACACAGGAGAAAGATCATGTCCTTCAAGCGCACCTTCGCCGTCCTCGCCCTCGGTTTCGCAACCGTTCTCTCTGCCAACGCCCAGATGTCCAAAGGACCCGACATTGCTCCCGGCACTGTCGTCGACCCTGCCAAATCCATGGATGCAGCCGTCTCCTCACTTGAAAAGCTCTGGACCGGCGCAGCGGAAGCCATGCCTGCCGATAAATACGGTTTCGCACCCAGTGCGGCCATCTTTGTTCCCGGCCAAAAGGTGAAGTACGACGGCGTCCGCACCTTTGCGCAGATCGTCACGCACACCATCCAGGCCAACTACTTCTTCTTCGGCGCTGTCGGCGGGATCAAGCCTGACGTCGACCCCAAAGCCATCGGCGCCCTCACTTCCAAAGAAGACATCCTCAAGGCTCTGGCGGCGACCTTTGCATTCGCCCACAAAGCTGTCGCGAACGTCACACCGGCAAACGCCTTTGAAAGCACGCGCGGCCTGCAAACGCGCGCTACCACCTTCGCCGGCGCTATCGCCCACGGCGAAGATGAGTACGGTCAGGCCGTCGAGTATCTCCGGATGAACGACATCACCCCGCCAGCCAGCGTCGGCAAGATGTAGCCGCGTCTTCGCAAGACAAGAGCCGCCTTTGGGCGGCTCTTGCTTTTAGCGCAGCAACGAGGCAAGCAGAACGCCTAACAATCCCATCACCGAGAGAATCGTCTCGAGGATCGACCAGGTCTTCAGCGTCTGCGGCACGCTGAGGTTCAAGTAGCTTTTAATAAGCCAGAATCCGCCGTCATTCACATGCGAGAACATAATACTTCCCGCTCCCGTTGCGATGACGAGCAGCTCCGGGCTCGCGCCGGCGGTATGAAGTGCCAGCGGCGCAACGATGCTTGCGGCCGTTGTCATCGCTACCGTGCTCGACCCGATCGAAACCCGCAGCAATGCCGCGATCAGCCAGGCCATCAGGAGCAACGACAGATGCGCATGCTGTGCGACTTCCAGCACCGCTCCAGAAACTCCGCTGTTTTGCAGGATTCTGCCAAATCCACCACCGGCGCCGATCAAAAGGATCGCGCCTGCCGTTGCCGGCAAGCCTTCGCTCGCTATGGACGACAATCGAACGCGGGAAATTCCCTGCATCAAGCCAAACGTAACGAACCCGACGAGGACGCCGATCAACAGCGCAACATCGGCACCACCCAGGAAGTGCAGCACTGCATTGGGTCGGCTACCCACAGACGTCAGCGCATCGGCCCAGCCGCCAACCAACATCAACACCACCGGCAACAGAATCGTCGCGACAGTCAGCGCGAAACTCGGCACTTTCGTTCCTGCTTCACGCTCCGCAAACTGTACGGCAAGTTCGTTATCCTCAACGGTCCCGATGCGTGGTGCGATAAACATCGCGTACAGCGGACCGGCTAAAATCGCCGCGGGCACGCCGATCATCAAGGCATATCCCAGCGTCTTTCCGATGTTTGCCTGATACAGAATCACGGCCGCCATCGCGGCCGGATGCGGAGGCACAAACGCATGCACCACGGACAAACCGGCCACCAGGGGCAGAGCTACCAGGACGATAGAAATTCCACTCCTTCGCGCCACGGTAAATGCGATCGGGATCATCAACACGAATCCGACTTCAAAGAACACCGGCAAACCGGTCACGATGCCGACCGCCAGCATCGCCCACGGAATTCCCCGTTTGCCCGCGACGCGCACGAGCGTTCGTGCGATCTCATCGGCTCCGCCGCTTTCCGCCATCATCTTGCCCAGGATCGTCCCAAGTGCGATGACGACGGCGACATGACCAAGTGTGAATCCGACACCCTCTTCAAACGTTTGCGCCAGCGCCACCGGTTTCATTCCTACCGCAAGTCCTAAACCGAGGCTAACAACTACCAGTGAAACAAAAGGATGCAGCTTCACGACGCTGATCAGAACGATCAAAATCGCGATTGCTGCGGACGCTATCGACAGCAACGCGACGCTATGCGAACTCAAACCCACCATCAGTCCCTCACGGTGCAGCTTACTCGAAATTTCCTGCGACGACGCGGAACTTTCTGCATCCAAAGTGAAACCTGATTTATCCGCCGCGACAAGTGGCATAATCGTCCGCAGACAACTTGCTTCCTGCAAGGAGACCTCAGATATGGCCCTCGACGAGAAAAGCTCTCGATCCGCCGGAACGTCGCTCGATACACTTACACGTCGCTCGTTTCTTTCGCATATGGGTGCAGCCGGGGTAGCCACCGCTATACCACTCGCAGTTGTTGCCCAGGAATCGCAATTACCTCCTCCTTCGGTGCGGAGGCAGAAGATTCCGGGGACGGTCCCCATCAAGCTGAAGGTGAATGGCGAAGTACATGCCGTTGACGTTGATCCACGCTCAACGCTTCTCGACACATTGCGTGAGACGCTGCACCTTACCGGCACGAAGAAAGGCTGCGATCATGGCCAGTGCGGCGCTTGCACAGTACACATCAACGGCCGCCGCGTGAATAGCTGCCTGACTTTCGCTGCCATGCAGCAGAATGCGGACATTACAACCATCGAAGGGCTCGGCCAACCGGATCATCTTCATCCCATGCAGGCAGCCTTTGTGGCGCACGATGGCTTCCAGTGCGGCTACTGCACCTCGGGACAGATCATGTCGGCTGTTGCGATGGTCAAAGAGCCGTGGGGCGCAAGCGATCACGATGTGAAGGAAGCGATGTCCGGCAATATCTGCCGCTGCGGCGCGTATCCGAATATCGTCGCCGCCGTTCAAACCGTTCGTCGCCAGGCATAAGCAAAGGACACAGCCATGGAACTCTTCGAGTTAGTTACACCAAACGCCGTCCCTGAAGCTATCAAGGTGCAGTCGCTTTCGAATACCGCGCAGAATGGCGCTACCGTGCGATTCATCGCGGGCGGCACCAATTTGATCGACTATATGAAGCTCAATGTCGAGCGTCCGAAGAAACTTGTCGACATCAATACACTTCCGCTCGCGGCGATTGAAAAGACGTCTGATGGCGGATTGAAGATCGGCGCGCTAGCGCGCAACTCCGATGTGGCGAATGATGCGACGGTGAAAGCGCAGTATCCCGCGCTTTCACAGGCCCTGCTTGCCGGCGCTTCGCCACAACTTCGCAATATGGCAACCACGGCAGGCAATCTGCTGCAGAAGACTCGCTGCGTTTACTTTCGCGATACAGCTTCGCCGTGCAACAAGAGGACTCCGGGCTCGGGATGCTCGGCCATCGGCGGATATAACCGGATGCTTGCGATTCTTGGCACCTCGGATCATTGCGTTGCGACGAACCCTTCGGACCAGAACGTTGCGCTGATGGCGCTTGACGCTACGGTGCATATCGAAGGCACGAAAGGCGCGCGTGCGGTTCCTATCGCTGAGTTCTATGTTGTTCCCGGGGTAACGCCGCAACGCGAGACAGTGCTGGAGCCCGGTGATCTGATTACGCATATCACGCTGCCGCCTCCGCCAGCGAATGCAAAGTCTGTCTATCTCAAGCTTCGCGATCGTGCGTCGTACGAGTTTGCCCTGGCCTCGGCAGCGGTTGTGCTCCAACTCGATGCTTCCAACCGCATTACCCATGCTCGCTTAGCGATGGGCGGCGTTGGCACTAAACCGTGGCGTTCTGTTGAGGCGGAGAGATCGCTACTCCACAAACCTGCGACGGCAATCACGTTCCGCGCTGCTGCGGAAGCTGCGCTGCATGGCGCGAAGCCTCAGTCACAGAACGGCTTCAAGATCGAACTGACCAAACGCTGCGTTACTCACGCCCTTACTCAGGCCAGCACTCTCGCATAAGCAGGAGCTCTTATGGACAACGTCACTGAATCCAAAGTTATCGGCATTGCAACACCCCGCATCGACGGACCTCTGAAGGTTTCGGGCGGCGCCATGTATGCGTCGGATCACCACTTCCCCGGCCTGGTCTATGCATGGCCGGTGACTGCGACGATCTCTAGTGGAAGCATTGCAGCGCTCAATACTGCGCCCGCGGAGTCCATGCCTGGGGTCGTGGCTGTCTATCATCGCGCGAACATCGGCAAGCTATTTCGTGTCCCACCTTCGACTGGTTTCAGCATGATTATCGACGAAAAGCGGCCGCCGTTTGAGGACGACACGATCCGTTATTACGGCCAGTATGTCGCGGTTGTGGTGGCACAGACTGTCGAACAGGCCCGCGCTGCTGCAGAGTCGATCCAAGTGACCTACAACAAGACGCCGGTCTCGATTGATTCTCAGCTGCTCGGCACACCGCTCTCCACGCCAAGGGCCGACGAGAAGTCCAAGCGAGGGGACACAAACGCTGCCCTGGCCTCCTCCGCGCACAAGCATGATGCTGTGTACAAAATTCCTACGGAGACACATAACCCTATCGAGCTTCACGCGTCGGTCGCGACCTACGACGGCAAGAAGTTCACGCTGTACGAAACCTCGCAGGCCGTTGTGAATACGCGGGACGTGATGGCGGCCATGTTGGGCGTGCCTCCTGAACAGGTGCAGGTGATTACGCGGTTTCTTGGCTCTGGCTTTGGCGGCAAGCTTTGGCCGTGGCCGCATGCGCTGATCGCCGCGGCCTGTGCGCGAAACCTCAATCGGCCGGTGAAGTTCGTGGTCAGCCGCCAAATGATGTTTGAGTCGGTTGGACATCGGCCTGCGATCGACCAACGCATTCAACTTGCCGCAACACCCGCAGGGAAGCTCACGGCCATTCAGCAGGATTATGTGAACCACACGTCGATCCTGGATGATTACGACGAAGGCTGTGGCGAAATTACGCCGTTCCTCTACTCCACACCGAACCTGCTCGTCACCGGCGGCCTGGCGCGGCGCAACATCGGCACGCCAACCGCGATGCGCGGGCCCGGTGCTGTGCCGGGACTGTATGCGCTGGAGTCCGCCATGGACGAGCTCGCGGTCCAACTGAAAATCGACCCTGTGCAGCTGCGGTTGATCAACGAGCCGGAGATCGATGAGAGCAATAAGCTCCCGTTCTCATCGCGCCACCTGAAGGAGTGCCTGACGACCGGCGCTGAGAAGTTTGGCTGGTCACGCTACACGCCTACGGTTGGATCTATGAAGGGCACGGGCGACCAGGCTGGCCTTACGCTTGGATGGGGTGTGGCGGCCTGCTCGTGGCTGGCTGCGCGGATCAATACGGAGTCCAGCGTGGAGTTGCGGCAGGATGGAACTGCGCGCGTCGCCTGCGGAACACAGGATATCGGCGGAGGCACCTACACGGTGCTCGCGCAGATGGTTTCACACGTAACCGGGATTCCGGTAAACAAGGTCGAGGTTGTTCTCGGCGACTCTTCGTTGCCTTCGGGACCGATTTCCGGGGGATCCTGGGTGACGGCTTCTGTTACGCCCTCTGTGCTGGAAGCCGCGCAGAACGCTACGAAGTTGCTCGTGCTTACGGCAACCAAGTCCGATCTGCCGGCTTTCAAGGGCAAGAAGCCCGAGGATCTGGAGTTTGCCGACGCGAGTGTGCGGGTGAAAGGTCAGCCGGGGACGGCCGTGTCCGTTTCCGAGGTCCTCCGCGCAGCCAACATCAGCTCGGTCTCCGGCAGCGGTTCCTCCGATGCCACCCTGGGCAATCCCAATACGAAGTTTTCGTTTCACTCCTATGGCGCGCAGTTTGCCGAGGTGACGTGGCAGCCTGAGATTGCGCGGCTGCGTGTTTCCCGCGTAGTGACTGTGATCGATGCGGGACGGATGCTCAATCCGCGCGCCGCACGCAATCAGATTGAAGGAGCTGTGGTGATGGGGATCGGCATGGCGATGTTTGAAGAGACGATGTACGACCCGCGTACGGCGGCGCCAATCAACAACAATCTCGCCGACTACGTGATGGCCGTGAACGCCGATACGCCGGACATCGAGGTCACCTTTCTGGACCATCCGGACTACAACCTGAACGCGCTGGGCGCCCGCGGTGTGGGAGAGATCGGACTCGCCGGCATTGCTGCGGCCATCACCAACGCTGTGTATTACGCCACCGGAACACGCGTTCGCAACCTTCCTGTCCGCATTGAGGACCTTCTAGAGTCCCCTCATGTGGCCTGAGATCCGACAAAAGGGCCCAGGAAGTCCATATTTCTACAACTAAAGCTCTATTCCCGTGCAGTGCGCATCTCACTACCCTAGTAACCAGCAGCTCAAGTTACTTCGGAGTGCGGCCAGCCCATGCAAAACGAGCTGTTGGACATTACGATCATCGGCTGTCTCGCGCTGCTCTTCGCTTCCACCTATCGGAAGCGGGCCACTCCGATGGTTCGATCATGGACCCTTGGCTGGGTACTGATCCTGATTCATTTCACAGCGCTTCTGTTTCACCCCGCGAATCCAGTTGCTCAGGGCGTGCTCATTGTCGTTAGCCTTAGCTCCCTGATCGCCTGCGGCATCGTGTTCCTGATCGCAGCTTTCGATCGTGAGTACGGGCGGTCGCCGGGCACCCTTTTGCCAATTCTGGGTGGTTTGGCGGCAATCGCATTCTGCACCATCGAGACCGCGAACGTTCGAGCGCCGCTTCCCTACTTCCTCATCACGTTGTTTGGAGCGCTCTGCTGGACTGCCTGCTGCCTCCAACTCCCACGCCTTTCGCCGATCATTCGCAGCCTGCTGGTTCTCGCATGCTGCGCCGCCGCCTCGTGGCTTCTGTGGACCATCGTTCACGGCCAGGAAGACGTTGGCGTCTCTGCAATACTTGCCGGACTCTACCTTTGTGTTGCACTGGCTTATCTCGGCACGTTCCGCCGTCTCTCCGGTGGCACAGTCACCGTTGTTTTCGGGCTACTGGCGTGGGCCGCGGTGTTTCCGGCGGCGGAGTTCTGCAACCACCTCCGGATTATCGCGCGCATCAGCCCCGAGTTCTGGAACGTTCCGAAGTACTTCGTGGCCTTCGGCATGATTCTTATCCTGCTGGAAGAAGAAATACTGGCCGCCAATCACCAGGCCTGCCATGACCGTCTGACGACATTGCCCAACCGCAGCTGGCTGGAAGATGAGCTTCGCACAACCCTTCAGACAGCCGGCGAGCGGGGGACACAGGTTGCTCTGCTCTGCCTCGATATCGACCGCTTCAAGCAGATTAACGACACATACGGCCACACGATTGGCGATGCCTGCCTGCAAGAGGTTGCCCGCCGGTTGAAGGCGCACATCGGATCTAAGGGCGCCGCCGCCCGCATTGGAGGCGAGGAGTTCAGCATTCTGCTTCCCAATCTTGCGAGCACGTTGGTAGCCGAGCAGGTTGCGGCCAGCGTGCTTCTTGCGCTGCAGACTCCTATTCAGGCCCAGAATTACACAATTGAACTGACCGCCTCGGTTGGTATTTCCGTCTTCCCCACCGATGGCCACGATGTCACTACGCTGTGGCGTAACGCCGACGCAGCTATGTACCGGGCCAAGCGCGCCGGTGGCAACCAGTTCCTCAGCATGTCTCCGGAGATCTCCATCCTCACCTCGGAAGCCAATGTGATGGAGCTTTTCGTCCGCCAGGCACTCAAGACCGGCGCCTATGAGGTCCACTACCAGCCGCTGTACAAGATCTCCGGAGAACTCCACAGCCTGGAAGCGCTTATCCGTTTGCGCCATCCGGAGCAGGGATTGGTTTCTCCGCAGCGCTTTATCGCCATTGCAGAAGAGCGCGGCCTTATCGTCCCACTGGGAGAGTGGTTGCTGAACGAAATATGTGAGCAGCTCAACCGTTGGAAGATCGCGGGCCTGCCGGCTGTTCGCGTGGACATGAATATCTCACCGGTCCAGATCACGCGGCCTGACTTTGCGACCTCGGTGCTTGAAGTTCTCACTACGCACCGCATCGATCCGCGGCTTATCGGCATGGAGATCACGGAGACGGCCATGATGCGCAACCTGCCGGAAGCTTCGCGGCAGATCGAGCTGCTCGCCGCGGTCGGCATTGCTTTCTCCATCGACGACTTCGGGACCGGGTACTCGTCGCTCGGCCAGTTGGACAAGCTGCCCGTGCAGAGCCTCAAGATCGATCGCACCTTTATCGACCGCATCTGCCTTTCGGACGGCACCTACTCCATCGTGGATGCGGTCGTTCGCATGGGGCACTCGCTCGGTCTCAGCGTGGTTGCCGAAGGTGTGGAAGACCATGAACAGTGGGCCTGCCTCCGCCACCTGGGTTGCGACATCATCCAGGGCTTCCTGTTCTCGAAACCGTTGCAAGCATCGGACGTGCCCGCGCAGCTCCAGGAAGGGCTGAAAACCACGCCGATGCAGACGAAGATCACCGACCGAATTCACGTCGCGTAAACGCCGCTCGGACAAGCGATAATCAAGTTATGCAGTCTCCGCTCGCCGTCATCCGCGTCCGCACCCGCCCGCTTCACGCGCAACTTGAATCCTCGTTTGACCTTTCGGCTTCGCTTGCTTCAATTCCGGCCTATCGAGACCTATTAGCGCGCTACCTGAGTATCTATAAGCCTTTCGAGGCCGTTCTTGCAGACGAGCCCGTCGAAACGCTCGCGCTTATCTCCTGGCCGCAGCGAAGCAGAGTCGCCCAGCTGGAGCGCGATCTTGCCGCACTGGGCGGCGAGGCGGACGTAATCCCGGCTCCGCAGCTGCCAAAGCTCGACGACCTGAGTTCGCTGCTTGGAGCTCTCTATGTTGTCGAAGGCTCCTCGCTGGGCGGCCAGATCATCTATCGGCAAATCCAGCAACAGCTACATCTGGATGCAACCTCAGGCGCAGCGTTCTTCTATGGCGATGGAGAGGGTACGGGATCGTCTTGGAAACAGTTTACGGCCATCCTGGAAGAGAATATTACGGAACCGGAACGTGCAGCCGACGCCGCGGAAGCCATGTTTCTCGCCTTCGGGCAGGCGCTGAGTTCGCCGAAAGCGGCGTAACCGCCGGTCGTGCTACTCTCGGGCGCAGTGAACGGGCTTCTCACACGCCGCCGTTTCAATTCGTCGCTCGCCTGCCTGGCTGCGTCGACTGCGCTCGCTCGCCGCTCGGCTGCGGAACCTTCTTCGTCGCATCTCGATGTTGGTCTGACGGAGCATGACCGCGTTCTCGCTGCCGCAACCATCGCTCTTACTGCACCCATACGTACCCTGAGCGGAATTCCGTCGCCCCACGCTGCGGCGCAGGTTTTCTACACCGAGGTCACTCCGGACCCCGACCCCAGAGCGCCAGACAAATCGCACCGGGCTTTCCGCGAACATGCCACCGCACTGCGCAACGCCTCTTCTACCATTGCGGCGCTCACAGCCGCGTTCGTTCTCACGCACGAAGACCGCTACGCTCTCCGCGCCGGCCGCCACCTCTACGCGTGGTTTGTCGATCCCGCGACGCGGATGGTTCCTGACTTCAGCAAAGCCGGCTTTGACGCTACCAGTTCGAGCGCGACTCCCGCAGGTGTGGTCGATCTTGTCCCGCTCGCCGAAATCGCGCGTGCCTTGAGCTTCCTGCCTGATACTGCCGCGCTTTCGCCACCCGATCTCGCCACCACACAGGGTTGGTTTGCGTCTCTCGTCACCTGTCTGAATGAAGACCGCAACGCGTTCATCGCTCGCGAAGCCAAAGACCATACCGCCTCGGCATGGCTGCTGCTGGCTTCCGCTATTTCGCGCTCGTTGGGCGACGATGCCACCCTTGAGGCATGCCGTCACCGCTTTCGGCGCCCGACGATGCGTAACCAGATCAACGCGCTCGGCGAGTTCCCGCACGAGATCACAACAACTTTCCCGTATCGCAACACGCTGCTCAACTTCGATCTGCTCGCGGCCGCGGCGCAACTGCTCTCGACACCGTTCGACAACCTTTGGAGCTTTGAGTTGGAGGATGGACCCGGCATGCGCTCCGTCGCCGCGTACCTCTATCCCGCCATCCAAGATCGGTCCAAGTGGCCTCAGATTGCCGATCCCGAGTATTTTCGAGATCTCCCGGGCCGACGACCGGCGCTACTCTTTGCTGGTCGAGCCTTCGACCGCCCTGAATATATCGATCTCTATCGCTCGCTGGCCAACCCCACCAACGCGCCGGAACCCATAGCCGCCAGTTTTCCCATCAGTCAGCCGCTGCTGTTCACTGCGCGTGCGCCGCACGGACGCTGAACTACTTTTTGCCCGCCTGAAACTCTTGCACGATCTCCAGGTACTTCCGCGCATTTTCGGTGATCTTCCAGCCGTGGCCAGCGGCAATTGCCTTCGTATCCACGAGGTCGGCGCCGACTCCGAGAGCATAGGCTCCGGCTTCCAGGAACTCGCGGGCTGTTTCGAGCGAGACGCCGCCGGTGGGGATCAACTCAATCTGTGGCAACGGCGCTTTCAAGCTCTTCAGATACTTTGCTCCACCCATCGCACTTGCGGGGAACACCTTTACGACGTCCGCGCCTGCCTGCCATGCGGTTAGCACTTCAGTCGGAGTCAGGGCGCCGGGCAGCACAGCTTTGCCGTGCTTCTGGCACATCTCAACGGTCTTCAGGCTGAACGCCGGGCTGACAACGAACTCCGCGCCTTCTTCAATGCAGGCATGCGCCGTTTCAGCGTCGAGCACCGTGCCGGCTCCAAGCAGAATCTCGGGGCGCTCTTTCTTCAGCCGCGCGATCACTCGCACCGCACCAGGCACGGTCATCGTTACTTCGAGCACGGTCACGCCACCGTCGGCAATGGCCTCTGCCAGCGCAACCGCCTGTGCTTCACTTTCGGCACGCAACACGGGCACCAAGCCAATCTTTTTGATCTCCGCCAATACTTCAATCTTCGTCAAAGCGATCCACTCTCCTCATACCTGACTGCTCTACCGGACCGTGCCTGCTGATCCGCCTGCCATCAATCTTTCTACCTCGGCCAGGGTCGCCATGGACGAATCCCCTGCTGTGGTCATCGCCAGTGCGCCATGCGCCACGCCACAGTCGAGCGCCCACTTCATCCCTTTGCCCTGCAGCAAGCCGTAGATCAAGCCCGATGCAAACGAGTCACCGCCGCCGACGCGGTCGAGGATCTCCAGGGCTTCAAACTTCAACCCTTCGTAGGCCTTGCCTTCCGCAAAGCCGAACGCGCTCCATCCGTTGCTACTGGCAGTATGGGTGCGGCGCACGGTGCTTGCGATCACCTTCAGGTGCTTGAACTCCGCGGTGACACGCTGCGCCATCTCGTTGAAGCTTTCCAGCGTGTGCCAGACCGGACCATGCGATGCCGGTCCTATCACGGAAGCTACATCACCTTCGTGGCCGAAGAGCACATCCACATACGGCATCAGAGAGCGGTTCACCGCGATGGACCCCTTGCGCCCCCCGCGAGTCTTCCAGAGGGAAGGACGGTAGTTACAGTCGAAGCTGACGATTGTGTCGTGGCGCTTGGCTGCTTCCATGGCCTCGCGAACGAGGGCTGTGGAGTCTTCACTGAGCGCGGCCATGACGCCGCCCGTGTGAAACCAGCGCACGCCTTCGTCGCCGAAGATCTCGTCCCAGTCCACATCGCCGGGCTTCATCTGCGAGATCGCTGTGTTGCCGCGATCCATCATGCCCATTCCGCCGCGGACCCCGAAGCCTCGCTCGAGGAAGTAGATTCCGTTCCGCGCGGTCCGGCCCACGCCATCGAACTCTTGCCACTGCACATGAGATTGGTCGACCCCACCCTGCAGCATGAGGTCTTCGACCAGCCGACCGATGGGATTGTCCACCAGCGCCGTTACGATGCCCGTCCGTAGGCAGAAGCAGCGCCGCAGTCCCCGCGCCACGTTATATTCGCCGCCGCCTTCCCACACACGAAATCCACGAGCGCCAACAATGCGGCCTTCGCCGGGATCGAAGCGAAGCATGACCTCGCCGAGCGAGACGAGGTCGAACTCGCACAGCACTGGATCCCGCATAGGCAGACCGCCAAAGTCCGCCGCCTCCATGCTGCCGCCTTCCCACAAAGAATCCGATGCCTTACTCACGCACTGCTCCGTTTGTTTCTTGTTGTAGGCCCGTGTCGATCGAGTTATTTCAGGGTCGCAATCGGCACAGCGTCCATATCGTCGTACCGTTGATTTTCGCCGCCCATACCCCAGCAGAACCCGTAGCTTTTGGTTCCGACGCCGGCATGAATACTCCAGCCCGGCGACACTACCACTTCGCGATCGCTCATGACAATATGGCGCGTCTCATCCGCCGGCCCCATCAAGTGGAGCACCTTCTGCGACGCGTCCACGTCGAAGTAGAAATAAACCTCGCTGCGGCGCATATGCGTGTGCGGAGGCATCGTGTTCCAGTTCGAGCCGGGCGCGAGCAGCGTGAAACCCATGACTAACTGACAGCTGCGAATGCCATCGAGAAAGATCGCCTTGTAGATGGAGCGCTTGTTGCAGGTTTCTTCCGATCCGAGGTGGACGGCTCCGGCCTCAAGCTCAGTGAACTTCACCATCTTCGTCGGATACTCCGCATGGGCGGGATAACTGAGCAGATAAAACGCTGCCGGCTCTGCGGGATTTTCGCTGGCGAAGGTTACCGACTTCGATCCACGACCGGCGTAGAGGCAATCCAGCTTGCCGAGCGAGAACGCCTGGCCGTCGACTGTGACCGTGCCTGCGCCACCGACGTTCAGCACGCCAATCTCCCGACGCTCCAGGAAATAGTCGGACCGCAGCTCCGGCGCAGTTTCAAGCGTCAAGGTCGCGGTTGTCGGCACTGCGCCGCCAATCACCGCGCGATCGAGGTCCACGTAATTCATTGTGATGGTGCCATTGTGAAACAGGCCCTCCAGCAGAAACGTCTCTCGCAACTCGGCCGTCGTCATGCGCGGATATCGCACCGCATCCGCCATCTGCACAATCTTCATCTGGAATACACCTCAGTCCCTAACTTTACAACCTCGTGCGCAACATGGTCTCCATCCGCCGGCCTGCATGGATCAGAATACGCAAAGCGAGTTTACTTTCGTAAGACGACATTTCTCGCGGGCTGCTGCGCAAATCGCAAGACATAGATGATCTTCCCAATCTCTGCAATCCACTTGTTTCATTTCTGCGTTCTTGTGGAGGGAGCTGGAAACTCGTCGCAACCGGTAGACATCCCATTGCAGCAGAATGAAGACTATTTCAATAGCCAAGAATGGATTCAGGCCCGAAGTAAGGCCTCTGCGAAGCTATCCGTCCCCCAGAAAACGCAAACACGCCTCCATAGGATCGTAGCTTTTCGATCGTCGGTAAGCTCCGCAAAAACATTGCTACACAAACTGCTTTCCGCAGTCTAGTATGGCTGCCGGGCCTTTCATGCAATGTCCTGAGTGCCATCGTGGCAAATTAAGACGAACCAACCGAACGAGCTTCCTCGAAAAGTACCTTTACGGGCGCTTCGGCTACTACCCGTGGAGATGTCCCTTTTGCCGCCATCGCATGTTAGTGAAGAACCGTGGGCAACGTGCGACCGATCGCACCAATAAAGACCGGCCGAACAACGAAGGCGAATGGCACCGGCGGTAATAAAAAGTCCCACAAGTGTTCCAGGCGCTGCCAACCTCGGACGTGCTTTGCCCTGACTGTCCTCAAGCCGTAAACTCGACCTTATGTCTAGTTCGATCCTCGATCTCTTCCGCCTCGACGGCAAAGTAGCCCTCATCACCGGCGCCGCCAGCGGCCTCGGCGCCGCCATCGCTACAGCACTCGCCCAGGCAGGAGCCTTGGTTGCCGTCCACGGCAACCGCCGTGCGGCAGACGAAACCGCTCGTTCCATCGGTGGGACTGCCGCAGCGTTCCAGGCCGACCTAGGCCACACTGCCGGCCCTGAATCTCTCTATGGTCGGGTCAAAGAACACTTCGGCAAGATCGACATTTTGATCAACAATGCCGGCACGATCCATCGCGATGCCGCGGTCGATACCACGCTCGATAGCTGGGAGCAGGTCCTACAGGTGAACCTCACCAGCGTCTTCCAACTCTCGCAGTTCGTCGCCCGCGATCTTATCGCTCGCGAAGCGCCGGGCAAGATCGTCAATATTGCGTCGCTTCTAAGCTTCCAGGGCGGAATCCGCGTTCCTGCTTATGCGGCTTCGAAGGGCGGCGTGGCGCAGCTAACTAAGGCGCTCGCCAACGAGTGGGCACCGAAGAACATCCAAGTCAACGCCATCGCTCCGGGGTATTTTGCCACCACCAATACGGAAGCGCTTCAGGCCGACGAGACTCGCAACCGCCAGATCCTCGAACGCATCCCGGCAGCACGCTGGGGCCAGCCGGAAGACTTGGCTGGAGCCGCTCTTTACCTCGTCAGCCCGGCCAGCAACTACGTCACGGGCACCGTGCTGACCGTGGATGGCGGATGGATGGGCCGCTAAGCGTCGTACCTCGACCCCAAACTCGTCGAAGACCTCTCGCGCTAGGTTCTGCATTCGGTTTTGGCGGGCATTGAAGCCCGGCTCAAGCGAATCCTGTCTTAGGTGGTTTAGTCGATCGAGATCTTGCGCAGTAGGCGGAAGTCAGAGAGCATTTTGCCCGTTCCAAGAACCACGCTGGCCAGAGGATCGTCCGCGATCGAAACGGGCAAGCCGGTTTCTTCCCGAATGCGCCGGTCGAGGTTCTTGATCAGCGCTCCGCCGCCAGTGAGAACAATGCCACGATCCGAAATATCGGCCGAAAGCTCCGGCGGGGTGCGCTCCAAAGCCACACGAATCGCATTCATGATGGTCGCAATGCACTCGCCGAGCGCCTCGCGAATCTCCGAATCCTCAATGGTGATCGTCTTCGGCACGCCCTCAATCAGGTTGCGGCCCTTGATCTCCATTGTAAGCGGCTTGTCCAGCGGGAACGCCGAGCCGAGCTCGATCTTGATCTGCTCGGCCGTCCGCTCGCCCACCAATAGGTTGTACTTCCGCTTCAAGTAGGTCATCACGGCTTCGTCCATCTGGTTGCCGGCCATGCGGACCGAGCGCGAATAGACAATGCCTGCGAGAGAAATCACCGCAATATCGGTCGTTCCACCGCCGATATCGACGACCATGTTGCCGCCGGGCTCGGTAATCGGCAGTCCGGCGCCGATCGCCGCTACCATCGCCTGCTCCACCAGATGCACTTCCGAAGCCTTGGCGCGGTAGGCGGAATCCATAACCGCACGTTTTTCCACCTGTGTAATTTCGCTCGGAACGCCGATCACGATACGCGGATGCACCATCATCTTCCGGTTATGAGCCTTCTGAATGAAGTAATTCAGCATCTTTTCGGTCTGCTTGAAGTCGGCGATAACACCGTCCTTCATCGGCTTGATGGCGATGATGTTGCCGGGGGTGCGCCCGAGCATCTCCTTGGCCTCTTTACCGACAGCTTCCACCTCGCCGGTCACGCGATTCACGGCGATGATCGATGGCTCGTTCACGATAATGCCCTTACCGGCCGCAAAAACAAGCGTGTTCGCGGTTCCAAGGTCGATCGCCAGATCGCTTGAAAACAGCGAGAAAATGGAGCGCATGTTGCTCACGCGCGAGGTACGCATCTGAAAATTGTTAGAAGACATGAGGCGGTTTGTACCTGAACCTGAAAATTGAGGGTTTGCCCTTCCCATTCATTGTACGGCCTGTAACACAGGCTATCGGCTTTCCGAATTAACACAGTGCAATCAATGGCGTGGACCCGGACAGACCTCCGCACCAGCGTTGTTATAATCGTCTCACCTAGACGTTCTCGACAGGGAGTTCCAGAGCATGACCAGCGCCAATCGTCCCCCGGTTAGCCCAGGGAATTCCCCTCTTGGGCTACCCGATCTGATCGGCATCCTTTGCCTCGTTACGCTCCTTTTGGTGTTGTCTTTCTTCCGTACGCGCCACAGCATGTTTTCGGCCGACGAGATGATGACGTTATTCGTTCTGCGCCAACCCAACTACCATTCCCTGCTGCAAGCGTGGCGTTTTGGTATCGACAGCAGCGGCATCTGGTTTTACGTTTTTGGACGCCCATGGGTTTCGCTCCTCGGGGCGTCCGAAGTTTCGCTTCGCATGTACTCCGCTTTTGGCATTGCCTGCTCGGCTGTCGTGATTTGGATCACAGCCCGGCGCTACTATTCGTTTCTCCCTGTCGCTGCCGCCGTAACCTTCGTCTTTGCCAGTACTCACGTCGTACGCTGGCAACTCGCTTACGGCCGCACCTATGGGGTATTCATGACCGCCGCCGCCCTGGTCATCTACATCCTCTTCCGCGGGGAAGACGAAACCGGCCAGCGGCCGCTGTTCCTCTTGGCGACTTTTGCTGCCTATACGCTACTTATGGGGAGCCATATCCTCGGTGTTCTCTACGTTAGCGCGTTCCTTGCCACGCAGATCGCCCTGGATCGGCGTTCCCGCCGTTTCCGGCCGTTACTCTACCTTTCCGCGGCAGCTTCAGTTGTCCTACTCCTCTTCAGTCGTGGCAACCTTCAAACCACTGCTGCCCTCGGCAAGCCTGTCTTTTGGACCGTTCCGCCGACTCTTAAGGAAATCGTTACCCTAACCAATCTGTTCGACCATCGGGTGACCGGTGCTATCGTCTTTGTGTTTCTTGTCGCGTTATTGCATCTTCATCTCGTAAACAAACGAATGTCTGTTTACTTTCTGCTTCTGGCCTTCGCGGTCTTAAATATTATTTTTATTGTCCGCTCTCTGTTCTCTACTTCCATCTATGTAAACCGTTATCTGCTGCCGTTTGCCTTCGCAGCGATATTGCTACTCTGTGAACTCTTCACCCAACTCCGCGAGGCCATTGCCCCATTGAAGGCTTTGCGCCACGGTCTGCCCGTGCTCTTCCTGCTTCTCGCAGCTGCTGGATTCTTCGTCCCGCGGCTGCAGCGGCCCTGGTTCCCAATTCCCAATTACACCGGGGATCTCCTTGCTGCGCTGCCTCCACATCTTCCGATCATCGATACAGAGCCCGCTTCATTTCTGGAGATGGAGTTCTACCAACACGACTCGCTGCACGGCAGATTGCTTTATCCTATCGATTGGTCTGTTGCCCTCGATCCCGCGAACAAACAGGGCATATCTGGTCCGCGCGAGATCTATAACCTGAAAGTCGAAGGCTTCCACAGTCCCGACATTCTCCCTACCGCACAGATTCTCGCCAACAAGCGCGATTTCGCTGTAATCACTTCGTACCCTGATGTGTGGCTCAATCGACGCATCCTTTCGGATCCAAACTTTACCGCTACGAAATTCGTCTCGTTCCCGCTCCCCATGGGCCAGCCTTTGGACATCTGGCTTGTTCACGCGAACGCCTCAACGACACATGTAATAGCTGACGTTGCTGCGCCATAATCCTGCGCTTCAACCGGCCTGCCAGGCAGCTTGAGGCCGTCACTCTATTCGAATCCTCGATAAACAATCCGCTACCATAAGCGTAGGAGATTTAGCACAATGGTTATTGGTGTCCCCAAGGAAGTAAAAGATCACGAGAGTCGCGTTGGTGTAACGCCCGCAGGAGTAAAGGCGTTAGTCGACGCTGGTCACAAGGTGCTCGTTGAGCACAATGCCGGCCAGCTCTCCTCCTTCCCGGACGACGAATACCAGGCCGTAGGCGCGGAAATCGTCGGCGCAGCTTCCGATGTCTGGCGGCTGGCCGACATGGTCGTGAAGGTCAAGGAGCCTGTCGAACAAGAGTACTTCCACTTCCGCGAGGGCCTCGTCCTGTTCACCTACCTGCACCTCGCTCCGCTCCAGAAACTGACCCAGGCGCTGCTCGACAAGAAAGTCACCGGAATCGCGTACGAGACGGTCAAAGACCGCGCGGGCACACTTCCGCTGCTGACGCCGATGTCCGAAGTCGCTGGTCGGCTCTCAGTGCAAGTTGGCGCGGCGTACCTCGAAAAGGAGCACGGCGGGCGCGGCGTTCTGCTCGGCGGCGTTCCGGGCGTGCCTCCTGGCAACGTCTGCATCATCGGCGGCGGCATCGTCGGAACCAACGCCGCAAAGATGGCGTTGGGTCTAGGCGCCAAGGTAACTCTGGTTGACCTGAACCTGAACCGCCTGCGCGAGCTGGACGACATCTTCAACGGCCGCCTCTATACTCTTGCCTCGAACGCCTACAACGTCGAGCGCGCAGTCTGCGAGGCTGACCTCGTCATCGGCGGTGTGCTGATCCCTGGAGCCGCTGCTCCCAAGATCGTCACCAAGGCCATGGTGGCGAAGATGAAGAAAGGCGCGGTCATCGTCGACGTTGCTATCGACCAGGGTGGATGCATCGAAACCGCCCGCCCCACAACGCACTCCGATCCCAGTTACGAAGTCGACGGCGTCGTCCACTACTGCGTCACGAACATGCCCGCAGCCGTCCCAAACACCAGCACGCTGGCGCTGACCAACGCAACCTTCCCTTACGTGATGAAGCTGGCGAAGCTTGGCGCTGCTGCTGCCATCAAGGCGGATCCGGGCATTGCGGAAGGTGTAAACACCTTCGACGGCCACCTGACTTATAAGGCCGTAGCCGACAACCAGGGCCGTGAATTCACCCCGATCGCCAGTCTGCTCGCAACCTAAGCAGCCGGGGAACGAGTAAACTTTCTCGCATGGGAAACAAGGCAACACGTCGCAGGACGCTCATCATCGGGCTCGGCGTGTGCCTCGTGCTCCTATTCCTTGCGCTTGCAACCCTCAACGCCTTCAACCTCAACTTCCTGAACCCAGCGTCTCCCGTGCAGACGCTGGTGTTCATTGCGCTTTCCACTCTTGCGTTCCTGCTTTTCGTGTGCGTGCTGGTGCTGCTTGTACGCAATGTGCTGAAGCTGTATGCCGACCAGCGCAGCCGCGTGCTCGGCACGAGGCTACGCACGCGCATGCTGTGGGGAGCGGTTCTGGTGTCGCTCGTCCCACTGGTCTTCATGTTCGCGTTCAGCTATCTGTTGATGAACCGTGCCGTGGACCGCTGGTTCTCGCAACCTGTTTCGCAGATGCTCGACAACGCCAACCGCATGGCCGTGGAGCTGTTCCACTACGCGGCCCTCAACTCGCGCTCCGAAGCCGACTCGATCGCCACGGAGCTTGCGAACCTGAACATGGGCCCCAAGGAGCTCGCCCTGCCTGTCGTGGCGACGGCGATTCACAGCGAGCTTCAGCGACATGAGCTCAGCTTGCAGGGAGGTTTCGCCATCGTCTTCCGCGACGGCCAGCCCGTTGCCTCGTTTCATGTGCCCTCGCTAGGAGCGGGACTCGTCAAGCTGAAAGCGCTGCAGCCCGACGAACCTGACTCCTACGACAGTCCTAACCAGCATCCCGCGCTTGAAGAAACACCGGTGACCGGCAGCGGCGAACAAGCCATCCTTAGCGCTGCCCAGCGCAGCGACGAGCCCATCTACAGCATCAGCGGGACTGACTACACGCTCGCCACAGCAGGCCTCAAGCAGGGCGGCATCGTGCTGGTAGGTCTGCCGATTCCGCCCGGTATTGCGGCTACCACCGTACGTCTGCGTGCGGCCGGAGACGCCTATTGGGTGCTGCTACGTGAGCGCCGCCAGGTCCGCAGCCTTTACATGGGCATGCTTCTGCTTACCACCAGCCTCGCGCTCTTCGCCTGTTGCTGGCTCGCGCTAAACCTCAGCAAACAGGTGACACGTCCTGTGGAGTCACTCGCCGACGCCATGGAAGCCATCGCCGCCGGCGATTACGCGCATCGCGTGGGGACCTCCGCAACCGAGGAGTTAGGCGAACTGGTCGAAAGCTTCAACGCCATGGCTGCCGATCTCGAGTCCGCACGTTTCGCCGCCGAACAATCCACCGCACAACTCTCGCGCGTAAACGCCGCACTGCTGGCCCGTCGAACCGAGCTCGAAACCCTAATCGAAACCATCCCTAACGGCGTGGTCACGCTCTCGGCCGACCGCCATATTGTGCTCGCCAACCGCGCCTTTTCAGAGATGCTCGACCCCGGCGGCCAGAAGCACTTCATCGGCGCGGCGCTGGATGGGATCTTCGCCGCTGAGATCGTCGAATCGCTCGACCGCCTGCTGCGCCGCGCGCATCGGATGGGCTCGGCCTCCGCGGAGCTCCAGGTTCCATCGACCACCGGCGTGCTGCAGCTCTCAGCCACCGTGGCGTTGCTGGAAACGGGCTCGACCGCCAATCGCGAACATCTCGGCTATGTATTGGTACTCGAAGACGTGACGCAGCTCCTGCACGCGCAGAAGCAAAGCGCCTGGAAAGAAGTCGCCCGCCGCGTCGCACACGAGATCAAAAACCCGCTGACGCCGATCTCGCTGAACGCCGAGCTGATCCATCGCCACATCACGCGACTGGCTCCCGTGCTCGCCGAGCATGACATCGACTCACGGTCGCCGGAGGTCATCCAGCGCTCGTCCGAGGTCATCACAGCGTCGGTCGAAACCATGCGCTCGCTCGTCGACCAGTTCTCTGCCCTGGCCGAGTTTCCCAGCGCGCGCCCGCAGCCTTCCGACCTCAATGAAATTGTGGATACCTCGCTTGCACTTTTCACCGGTCGCCTCGGCAACATCCACGTCCGCAGAAACCTGGAACGCTTTCTTCCGCTGGTCCTCGCCGATCCCGAAGCTCTTAAGCGTGCGCTCTCAAACCTCATCGACAACGCCGCCGAAGCCATGCAGGACAGCCTTCTCCGCGAGCTTCACATCTCCACACGCCTGCTCGCCTCCGGCCTCGTCGAACTGGCCGTCGCGGACACCGGCCCCGGTCTTACGGACGACATGCGCGAGCGCCTCTTCCTTCCTTACTTCTCCACCAAGCAACGCGGCACCGGCCTTGGTCTTTCTATTGCCGCGAAGATCGTGCAGGAGCATCAGGGCACCATCCGCGCGGAAAAGAACGTCCCCGCCGGAGCGCGCTTCATCATCGAGCTTCGCCCTGCATCCAACCCAGACGGCGACTCCAACGAGGGAGCCGTCACGACGGTCCCCGTTGAAGGAGCCACTGCTTGAACCACATCCTCATCGTCGACGATGAAGCCGACATCCGCGCCTCCCTCGAAGCCATCCTGCGCGAAGAGGACTACGTCATTACCACGGCCGGCACCGCCAAGGAAGCTCTCGAGCTTGTGCGCGACGCGGACTACCAGGCCGTCCTGCTCGACATCTGGCTGCCCGACGGCGACGGCCTCGACGTGCTCGCGCAAATCCGCGGCGACGCCAAACCCGGCAGCCGCGCGGAGGCCCCACGCGCCGGCGTACCGGAGGTCATCATGATCTCCGGCCACGGAACGATCGAAGCCGCCGTACGCGCCACTAAGCTCGGTGCGTACGACTTCCTCGAAAAGCCGCTTTCGCTCGACCGCACCTTGCTGGTTCTGCGCAACGCCATCAAGGCCTATCAGCTTCGCGAAGACAACCACGAGTTCGCCCGGCAGCTCGCCGTCAAGAGCGCCGTCACCGGTCAATCCGTGCCCATGAAGGCGTTGCGTCAGCAGATCAAGCTGATGGCGCCCACTAACGGCCGCGTGCTCATCTTCGGTGAGTCAGGCGCGGGCAAGGAGCTCGTCGCACGCGCCATGCACGCTGAGTCCCTTCGCCGCGACCGCGTCTTCGTCGAGCTCAACTGCGCGGCCATCCCCGAAGACTTCATCGAAACCGAGCTCTTCGGCTATCGCCACGGCGCAGGACCCGGCGGTCCGAACCAGCCCATGGAAAAGCGCGGCACCTTCGAGCGCGCCGATGGCGGAACGCTATTCCTCGACGAAGTCGGCGACATGAGCTTGAAGACGCAGGCCAAGGTTCTACGAGCGCTCGACGAACAGCGTTTCTATCCCGTTGGTGCATCCACGCCGGTACACGTCGACGCACGCGTGATCGCCGCAACCAACAAGGACCTTGAAGAAGAGATCGCCCGCGGCAACTTCCGCGAAGACCTCTTCTATCGCCTGAACGTGATTCCATTCTTTGTTCCGCCGCTGCGCGACCGCAAGGAAGACATCCCCATCCTCGCCCGCGAGTTCCTGCAGGAGTTCGGCCAGCAGTACGGCCGGCCACGCGTCGAAATCTCGGACGCCGCGCTGGCTCAGCTCAAGCAGTATCACTGGCCCGGCAACGTGCGCGAACTACGCAATGTAATCGAGCGCGTTCTCATTCTGAACCCCAAGGCGCAACGCATCGAAGCCAAGAACCTGCCCATGCTCGTGCAGCGGACAGAAGGACGATCGGCCAACGGCAGCCGCGAAGAGTTCTCCACGTTGCTGCAGGCCCGCGAGGCCTACGAGCGGGACTATATCCTGAAAGAGCTCGACCGCTCGCACGGCAATGTCACGCGAGCGGCAGAGGCTCTTGGCCTGGAGCGGTCACATCTCTATCGCAAGATGAAGGCGCTCGGAGTTTCCATCGGAGAGTAACCGCTCTAACGGTCGCGCCGATACCGCACGGTCCCGGGATCATCGCCATCCCCTGCGAAGGCCATGCCGCAGCGCTCCATCACCTTGATCGACTCAGGCATCGTCCTGTAGGTCTGCGCCGTCACTGCATGCACACCCTCTTGCTGCAGCAGCCACTCCACCAGCGCCCGCGCGGCCTCCGTGCCGAGGCCTCTGCGCTGAAACGCAGGCAGCGTGGAATAGCCAATCTCCACCACGCCGTCGGGCTTCGGAAATCCACCAACGCAGCCCACTAGCGTTCGCTTGCCGCGACCTTCCGCCAACAGCGCATAACGATGCCAGCCGACCGACGCAGGCACCTGCGACGTCTGCACGAAGATCATCTCGATCACATGCGTTTCCCAGTCCGCCGGAGGCCACTCTTCCGTCAGTTGCGCATCGAGTGCCGCACTCAGGCTGCCGTCACGCGCCACATCCGCTTCTAGCATCTCCGGAGTCATCGCCACCAGCCGCAATCGCGGGGTCTTCAACTCAGGAACACCCGGTTTGCGGCGGAAGAACGATTTCACCCTTCTTCCTCGGCAGCGGTCTTGTTTCGACTCTCGGCCAGCTTGTTGCTGCGATGCTGAATCTCGGCCATCTGCTCCAACTGCCTGCGCCAGTCTAGGTCCTCGACAAATCCACGCGAAGCGCGCCACTCTTCCTGCACCTTCACAAACAGCTCCAGGAAGACCCGTGTGCCCAACAGCGACTCGATCTCCTTGCGTGCGGTGCTTCCGATCTGCTTGAGCATTCCGCCCTGTTTGCCGATCAGGATCGCCTTTTGTCCCGTTCGCTCCACGTAGATCGCCGCCGCAATCTTCGTCACAGGCAGCTTGCCATCCTTGGTCTTCTTCAACGAGGCCGGTTCTTCGTACTTCTCGATCATCACAGCCGCTGCATAAGGAACCTCTTCGCCAGTCAGCAGCAGGATCTTTTCGCGGATCAACTCGGCCACAAGAAAGCGCTCCGGCTGGTCCGTCAGCTGATCTTTCGGGAAGAATCGCTGGCCTTCCGGCAACAGCGCCGTCGATTTATCGAGCAGCAGCTCCAGGCCTTCGCGCTTCTTTGCTGAGATCGGAATCACATCCGCGAACTCATGCAGCGATGCCCAGTGCGCAATCAGCGGAAGCAGCGTGCTCTTCGGCAGCGCATCAATCTTGTTCAGCACAAGGATCACAGGGCAGTCGAGCTTCTTCACTAACTGCAAGGCGAAATCGTCCTCCTGCTTCGACAGAATCTTCCGATGCTGTCCCAGCGTCCGGGCCTTGCGAGCCTCGGCAAACTCTTCGCTGGTCTGCGCCTTGCGAACTTCAGGGAGACGATGCGTCACGTCCACCAGGAACCACACTACATCGCGCGACTCCAGCGCATCATGGACTTCCTGCATCATGCGGCGGTCGAGCTGGGTCTCAGGCTTATGCACACCAGGGGTGTCCACCAGCACAATTTGCGCTGCGGGCCGTCCAGTGTCGGTCTTGGTCTTCTTGCGTACAGGCAGCTCCAGCACACCCTGGATGCGTGTGCGTGTGGTCTGCGGTTTGTGTGTGACGATCGCCAGCTTTTGTCCGAGCAGCGCGTTGAGCAGCGTCGACTTGCCTGCATTCGGCCGCCCGACGATCGAAATGAATCCGGAACGAAGTGCCATATGTCTATGATCGCACTTATAGTCGCTGCAGGCTCACTCGGGCTCGCTCGAAGCGACCACTCCGGCCAGCGACAACCGCACCCGCTCCACTAACCGGTCGGTGGATTCAAGGACCTCCAGTCGTAACGGCCCATCCTCGATTACCTCGCCCGGCAGCGGAAATATGCCCCGCGATCTCGCTTACCAAACCTCCCACCGTCGTTGCTTCATACCCCGTGAGCAGTTGCGGAAGCACATCCTCAACCGGCGAATCCTCTTCAAACGATGCCTCATCGCCAGGCACGCGGTTCGTCTGCAGGCTCTCGCCAAATAGGTCCCGCAACCGGCTCACTTCGAAGCTTTCCCGACACGACAAACGCGCCATCGGCTTCCGCGAAGGGTTCATCTTCAACTGGAGCATCGTGCTCGTCTTCGATATTGCCCACGATCGGCCTCGAGCAGGTCCTCAATCGTCACCAGGCCTGCTACGCCGCCATACTCGTCGATGACCACGCCCATGTGTTGCTTCTGGCGTTGCATTTCGCGCAGTAGCTCGTTGACCTTCTTGCTCTCGGGCACAAACGCCGCTGGTCGCTGCAAACTGCGATACCTTCCGCCGCGCCGCATCTGTATCCTTCACGCCAAGCATGTCCCGGGCAAACACGATGCCCGTAATGTCGTCGATCGACTCCCCCATACACCGGGACGCGCGAGAAACCGTGCTCGTTTACCTGCGCCCGTAAACTCTTCGAGCGACATCGACCCTGGAACGGTAAACATCTCAGGCCGGGGCGTCATCACCTCACGCACCACTTTGTCGCCAAACTCGAACCACGCTGCGCACCAGCTCTCGGTCGCTCTCTTCTAGAATGCCCTCTTCTTCACCGGCCTCCAGTAGCGCATCCATACCACCGCTCGGATGCTCCGGCTCTTCCGCTTCAAGCTCGGCAAGGCCCGCAATCGACAACAGCAAGCCAATCGCCAGCGTTACGGGAAGCCATGATGTAAAACAGCCCACGAATCAGCCATGCAACGCGCCCGATCCATTGACCACGCGTACGCGTGAAGAAGAGCTGTGGCAGCAGGCGGTCAAAGAACACCAGCACCAGAAGTAACTCAAAGACGGTGCGGCCAATCTCTGCGGCGTCATGTCCCACTCTTCCACGCAGCCGAATCGCCATCAGGAAGGCCAGCGCACAAAGGGCAATCTGTCGCAGCACCGAAGCCGACATCGTCGCGGACTCACGGCTGAGGCTTAGCTTTGGCTCAACCCATGCGCTCCCACGCGTCGATGTTCTCCGTGTACTCGCGAGATAAGAACTTGCCCATCTCGAAGTAAATTCGGTCGATATAAGCCGATAGCGCGAGCACGCAGAGCAGCAAAGCGATCGACAATCCAAAGATCCAGTTCATGCCGCCGCCCCAGACTTTCGCCCCTTTGTCACTCTTGCAATAAGGCTGTTTGGCAGGCGCAGCCGGGTTCGCAGCTCCGCTTCCTTCGCAGCCATCTCTCCATGATCGGTTTCGTGGTCCATACCATCCAGATGCAGCAAACCGTGCAGTAGGAGCACGCGGACCTCATCGCGCAGCGTATGCCCGTGCGCAGCCGCCTGACGTCGCGCTGTGTCCAGCGAGATCGCAAGATCCCCGGCAAACTCGTTGGCCATCTCTTTTGCGGCGGGAAAGCTCAATACATCGGTCGCCTTGTCCTTACCGCGAAACTCGCGATTCAGCCGCCGCAGCGTTCGATCTCCCGCGAGCAGCACGCTGACCTCGCCTCTCATGCCAAGCACAGCCTGTGCAGTGCCAACAAACCGGCTAAGGCCTCCGCGCGAAAAGGCCAATCGCGCGCCAGTTGTCGGAGTCGGTTTCGTCAGCTCCCTGCCCTCGCGGAGGTTCCAAGGTCATCATGATTGCTCTGATGCTATCGCAAGCCAGCTGGCTATTGCGGCTTCAGAGCGGGTTTGCGAGGCTCCTCGGGGTGTAGCGCCATCGGATTGCCGTCGATCGCCAGCGGAAGCTGCTCGGCGCGCCCATGGCTGTCGTACGCCCGGACAATCCGCTGCACGAGTTGATGGCGAACCACGTCGACATCCTCAAAGTGGCAGAACTTGATGCCTTCCACGCCGTCCAGAACGTGGAGTGCTTCCAGCAGGCCACTCTTCTTGGGGTTCGGCAGATCGATCTGTGTCAGATCGCCGGTCGATGACAGCTTTGGACGCATTGCCAAGACGGGTGAGGAACATCTTCATCTGCTCATTGGTCGTGTTCTGCGGCCTCATCCATGATGATGAACGCTTCCGACAGCGTGCGCCACGCGCATGAAGGCCAGCGGCGCAATCTCAATCACATTGGTTTCGAGCATCTTGTCGACTTTAATCGGGTCGATCAGATCGTAGAGAGCGTCGTACAGGGGCCGACATGTAGGGGTCTACCTTCTCCTGGAGGGAGCCGGGGGTAGAAAGCCGAGGCGCTCGCCGGCTTCGACTGCCGGACGAACCAGGATGATGCGCGACACCTTCTTGGCCAGAAGACGCGCTGACGGCCATTGCGACCGCGAGGTAGGTCTTGCCTGTTCCGGCAGGCCCGAGGCCGAAGACCATGTCGTTGGACTCGATGGCTTCCACATACTTGCGCTGGTTAGTCGAGCGCGGCTGGACCATGCGCTTTAACGCCCGCTGCCTGGCGCTGCTTGCCGCTGTCAATCAGTCCTCGGAGCGTTACGGTCGGATCGGCGACGACCATCTTCAGCAGCGCATGGAGTTCGCCGTTATGCGGATGGACTCCCTGCTTGCGGAGCTGCTCGAAGTCAGAGAAGATGCCTTCGACTCGGGCGACAACTGTGGCTTCGCCCAGCACCTGAATCGAATTGGATCGCAGGTCGATCTGGACGTTCAGTCCATCTTCCATCAAACGAAGGTTTCTCGTCGCGCGTGCCGTAAAGCGGCTCGATTCCGGGGGTGAGTTGCAGCGATTTTTTTTACCAAGCGGGGATCTGACCTCCGTCAGGAAGTGCCTGTAGGTTGGATGTAGGGGATGGGGGTTGGTTGCGTAGCGAGCTTTGCCGGGCGAGTTTGGCCCTCGAGCTGTGCTACCACCGGTATGGCGAGGGTTGCCAATAGAGTAACGATGTTGGCGCAAGCGTAACCCTTGCCTGAACCTCGCGTCAAGCAGCCTGTGGATAAGCGTACCTTTCGCGGTTCAGGTTGATTTTCACAAGCCCCTACCCCTCCCCCTGAAAGTGCGCAAAGACCGGAGCGCATTGGACTTAGGGGTGGGGTTGCATACTTGTCAAAACTGTCTTCGCGAAATCCACAGGCCTACGTGCAAAACCCGGCAACTGGCCTGGTTGAGAGTCATTTCTGCTGTCTTTATTGTAACGGCCCTGTCAAGGGTCTGGTTCCCGGAGCGGGTGTGCTGGAGGTTAGATATGCTGCTAAAACAACTATTATCAACGTCATGAAAGATATTCTGCGCAGTTCGGCTGGCGATGTGAAGATCGTGCGCGCATCCCTCGAGCACCTGGTTGACGCCGAAACACTGCTGGCCGAATACTACGAGTTGGTAGGGGTCGTTCAGCGCGATACGCCCCTCGGACTGCGGAAGCTGCTGGCAGATGAAGCAGGTGGTTTTTGGATCGCCTATGTGGGCGAGACGTCTGCTGCCTGCGTTGTGCTTCGTCCGCTGCCTTCGGTGCCCGGCGCCGCGGAGTGCAAAAGGCTTTATGTCCGTCCGGAGTTCCGGGGCAAAGGGCTCGCGAAGTTGCTGATGGATACGCTGGAGGACTTTGCGGCACACCTGGGTCTTTCCTGGGTCTATCTCGACAGCAAGGACGATCTGGAAGTGGCTATTGAACTTTACCGTAGGCTCGGGTATGAGCCCTGCGAGCGGTACAACGACAATCCCCAGGCGACGATTTTCTTGCGCAAAGCGACTCAGCCGTAGCGTGGTATCAGATGCCGGACTAGGGAAACATTCTCGGCCTGCAGGCCTTCCGGCCCTGACACGTCGAACTCGACTTCGGCACCATCGCGTAGAAGAAGGCTGTCTGTCGGTGAAACGGCGTTGTATGCGCAGAAAACATCCTCCCCAGCGTCTCTCTTGATGAAACCAAAGCCTTTGGAAGTAGAAAACCAGACGATCTTGCCCCGTTGTAATGGCATGGGAACCCTCCAGACAAGGCGCGCGGCGAGCGCGTATTTCTTGTCCTGTTGATAGAACGCCGCAGCAGCGGCTGGAGATGTCCTAAATTCCGATGTCATGTGTAAGACATTTGTCACACGCTCGGGACAAGACTCTAAGTAGGCTGGGAGTGCTAACGATCTACGGAGGAAGTACACATCTAACTCATCAAAGGTCTTCTCAAAGAAGATAAACCCAATCAAACGCTGCTATTTGCTTGAAAATCGCAAAAGTGATATTTTCAACCAACATTCTCTCCGGAGATGGGTGAGGCTCCATGCTTCTTCAATTCGCCGTCGGCAATTTCAAATCATTCAAAGAGAAGGCGACGCTTTGTTTGGAAGCGACAACCGACGATTGGCTGGAAGAAGACAACATAGCCCATGTTGTCAGCCCAGATTTGCGTCTTGTGAAAGCCGCCGCGATCTATGGACCGAATGCGGGAGGGAAGTCTAACTTCATCGAGGCGATGGCGCAGTTTCGCACGCTAATTCTGAGCTCTTCCAAGGACACTCAGAAGGGCGAACCGATCCCGGTAAAACCCTTTCGACTTCACAGCGCTAATGAGGAAGCCCCTACCTTTTTCGAAGTTCTGTTTCTACAGGGCGCAGTGCGCTACCGCTATGGGTTCGAGGCAACAAAGGAAGCCATCGCGTCAGAGTGGCTTTTCAAACAGGCCGACTCCATTCGGGAGACGCGTCTCTTTACTCGTGAGTACAACAATATTGCCTCCGGGGATGCCTTCAAAGAAGGTAAGGGGCTGGAGGAACGGACGCGCTCGAATGCGTTGTTCTTGTCTGTCGTTGCGCAGTTCAATGGAAGCATCGCTGGTGACGTGATGGGCTGGATCGATCAATTCCGTATCATTACCGGGTTGCACGATGCCGGTTATCTACCTTTTACGACCGACCTTTTGAGGGACAAAGAGTATGCGGCATCGATCCTTGAGTTGGTCAGACAAGCCGATGTTGGGATTGAGGATCTCATTCGGGAAGATATCGATAAAGATAAGCTCTCAGAAATCATCTCAAAGGATATGAAGGACATACCACAAGCGATTCGCGACTTATTCCTACAGAACACCTCCGGCGCATCTACCGTGAGAACCGTCCACCCGCGGTTCGATTCCGACAACCGCGCCATCGGCAAGGTTGAGTTCGATTTAGCGACCGAAGAATCTGCAGGCACCCAACAGTTTTTCGCTCTTGCGGGCCCATTTTTGCACACACTCAAGGAGGGCTCGCTCCTTGTGGTCGACGAACTGAATGCGCGGCTCCATCCTTTGCTGACAAAGCAATTAGTGGGATTGTTCAACAGCTCGGCAAACCGCAAGAATGCCCAGCTGATCTTTGCCACCCACGATCAAGGGTTGCTGGATCAAAGACGAATCCGACGCGATCAGGTTTGGTTCGTCGAGAAGGATGCAATGGGTGCATCGGACCTTTTTTGCCTAGATGAGATCAAAGGTGTGCGTAAAGATGCTAATTTCGAGAAAGAGTATTTGCTGGGTCAATTCGGCGGGGTCCCGCATGTAGGTGATTTCCAAAAGGCGCTTGTCCATGCCGACGAGTAAGCCTTGGGAGCCTTCCAAACTAGGGCGCGCGGCTACAGCAACAAGAGAACGTCGCCGTGTTCTAATCGTCTGCGAAGACAGTAAGAGCTCCTGCTACTACTTCAAATCCTTCCCTGTCGAAGCACAGCGCATCGAAATCATTGTCCTTGGCACTGGAATGAACACCGACAGCCTAGTAAAGGAGGCGGTTGGGAAAATAGAACAAGCAAGACGAAACCGACAGCCTTACAGCGACATGTGGTGTGTTTTCGACCGCGACAGCTTTCCGTTGGAAAAGTATGCTCGTGCTTTTCAGTTGGCAGAGAACCATAAAATCAAGGTAGCCTGGGCAAACGAAGCATTTGAGTTATGGTATTTGCTCCATTACTGCTATATAGACTCCGGCATCAGCAGAGCCGACTACAAAGAAAAGCTGCGGGAAAATGGCCTTCATTATGACAAAGCCGATAAGAATATTTACGAGAAAGTAAAGCCTTTCCAGACGACGGCCATGAAAAACGCCGCGCGATTAGAGAAGCACTGGAACGATAGCGGGAGAATTCGTCCTGAACGAGAGAATCCCTCCATTAGTGTTCACAAACTCGTGGAATATCTGAACGAGTTGGCGAAGCTCCGGTGATGTCGACTGAAATGTCCTTGGTGGTAAAAAGTAGTGTTTATTGACCCCATCCTACAAAACCCGTAAAATAACGAATTGCAGGGATGCGGCAGAGCTAGTGTTATCAGGCTCAGGGCTGTATGCCTTCTGGCTCAGGGCTGCGAACCTTTCCAGTTCTCTGGCCTGCATCCCATTTTCCCGACAATCGGGCATAAGAAAAGAGTTTTGAATGGCAAATCATGTCTCGTCCCTGAAGCGCGCTCGCCAGACCGTTACCAAGACGGCCGTCAACCGCGCCAACAAGTCCAAACTGCGCGGTACCTTGCGTCTTCTGCGCGAAGCGATCACCGCCGGCGACCACACGAAGGCCTTCGAGGCCTATCGCTCGACCGCTTCGGTGCTCGACAAGAGCGTCCAGAAGGGTGTGCTGCACAAGAACACCGCAAGCCGCTATAAGGGGCGTTTGAACGCCCGTGTGAAGGCTCTCGCTCCTGCAAAGGCAGCGTAAGTACAGTTTTTCGTCGTTAGTGATGCGAAGAGGGGCCAGCCATGCTGGCCCCTCTTCTTGTGAGCAACAGGCGTTTGTTCGCGCAGCCCAAGCTGCAGGTTTCTCCACTCCGCAGGACAAAAGCGCCCTGCTACGGTCGAAATGACACATTATGGAACGCTGCGTAAGGCGACATGTCCTAGTTCGGTCGGCCGTTCTTGCCTGGGAACTCGGGCTTTTCGCCGGGGTTGAGGATGGAGGGTGGGGGACGTCGGGTTTGCGAGTCCCCGGAGGCGTTCGCCGGTGGTGGGGGCTGGTCGCCGGAGATGGTCGCGGTAGTGGTTTGGGGGCTTTCCGCAGAGTCCGCAAGACCGGCGAGAGTGATGTGGCCGGTGCCGGGCGGGGGTGCAAGCTTCTCCATTTCGGCCAGGTCGTCGATGTCCTGCTTGTTCAGTTCCGGCAGGCGATAGATTTCGACCGCTCCCTTGCGCACCACGGCCAGACGCATACCATCGGGGGCGAGATCGAAGTTTTCCACCGAGCGGTAGACGGGCGAACAGTCGACCTTCAGGAGCAGATCGCCGGTCTGGGTCTGATAAACCCGAACGTCCTGGGAGGCACCTGTATCCGGCGACAGCGTGGCGAGGGCAGCGTCGGAGTTCATCGTGCTCACGCGGCTCATGGCAAAACGTCCGGCCGAAGGAGCGAGCGAGAATGTTGACGGTAGCGGCGAAGTGGAGAGCGGCTCTTCCCACATCTCATGTTTGTCGAAGTCGTATGCGGTAAGGATTGGGCCGCCGAGAAGGCCGTGGCAGTTCAGCGAAACAAATTGGCTGGGGCTGACACGCTGCACCGTCGGAGAACAACTGCTGACGATGGGAGCCAGTGGAATGTCCTTGCCGCTGAAGGCGTGGAACGACAATGCCCACTTGCCGTGCGACTGATCGAGAGGCCAGAGATAGCCGTCGCCGTCCAAAGGCAGGGCCACTACAGTGTCCGCGCCAAAAACACCAGCGCCCTCAACCAGAAGTGGGTCGCTCGGGCTTCCGGCACCGGAGATGCGGAAGAAGTCGTATATGACCGGCGGTCCCGTAGGCATGGGCCTTGCGGGCCGCGGAGGAGGCGGGGGTGGTGGCGGTGGAGGCTCGTTGGCGTTCGACGTAAAGTGGGGCTTGGAGGGATCGAAAGCGGCGGCGCGTTTGACTTCAGGGTCGGTCTTCGGCTGCGGCGGGCGGGTTTCCACCGTCACCAGCTTGTTATCCGACGAGACCACAACAGCCTCGATCGAGCCTAGCCTGCGAGGAAACGATGTTCGCAGGAATGGGTCTTTGGTCCCGAGGTTGGTTGCCGGGGCAAAGGTAGAGAGGGAGTCCTGCACGCGCAGGAGAAAGCGTCCGTTGCCGAGGTTCCAAAGGTAGCGGCCGTGGTCGTGCAGCCGCCATTCGGTATGGGCGACCACTTTATGCGACGACAGATCGATCAGCTGCGCGGCCACCATGCGGTCTTCGTCACCGGGGCGGTCGTCGGCCATGCGCGGGATGAGCCCGCGCAGGCTGTAGGTGACGAGCAGGTGGTCGTTGTCGGCAAAATGCACAGTCAGCATAGAGCCGCCGGTGCTCAAAAAGGCCGGGGAGATGCCGGGATATCCCAGGTCCGCAAGGGGCAGGCGTATCTCCGGCCCGGCCTGTTTGGTCTTCGCAAAGGCTCGGGGCGCTGCGAAAAGAGCGCTTCCGACGACTGTGGCGAACAGTAAAAAAAGGCCGCCCAAACGATAGCCCGAGCAAAATGCATTTTCTGGACGTGATTCTGGAACCTGCATCAACGACCCCGCGTACATTTACTCTTGCACAGACGGGCAGCGCGTTTCCACTCCGCACCGCCGCCGCCAATCTCCCTCCGGTGATTTCACCCTCGGATGGGCGAACCCTTTTTCAAGGAAGACTTTCATGATCGAAGTTCCCCTCAAGAAAACGGCCTCACGGAGAGCCACTTCCCTGTTTCGTTTCGCGATCGCTGCCTGTGTCACGCTGGCCGTTCCGGCTGTTTCCTCGGTGGCCCAGCAACCGTCCGCCGCGCCGGAAGCTGCACCGACGACGCACTACGTTCCCGGACCGACCTTCGACACCGCTGCCATCGACACCAAGGCCGATCCCTGCAACGACTTTTACAAGTTCGCCTGCGGCAACTTCGCGGCCAACCACCCCATTCCCGCCGACCAGAATGGGGTCGACCAGTTTTACCAGATCTTCAACGTCAACACGGAACGCCTGAACACGATCCTGAACAAGTACTCCGCGCCCGATCCCGCTCGCACGCCGAATGAGCAGAAGATTGGCGACTACTACGCGGCCTGCATGAACACGCCGCTGATCGAGCAGAAGGGCCTCGTGCCGATCGAGCCGCTGCTGGATGAGATCAACCGCGTCAGCAAGCAGGGGCTTCCATACCTGACCGGCGAGCTGCAGCGCATGGGCGTGAACGTGTTCTTCGGCTTCGGCGAGCAGCAGGACTTCAAGGACTCAACCAAGCAGGTGGCGGAGGTCGACCAGGGCGGTCTCGGGCTGCCTGAGCGCGATTACTACACACGCACCGGCGACAAGGACAAGCAGATCCGCGAACAGTACGTGGATCACATCACCAAGATGCTGACGCTGATGGGCGAAAAGCCCGAACAGGCAGCGACCGACGCGAAGAACATCCTCGCGTTTGAAACGAAGCTGGCTGGCGCTTCGATGACCAACACACAGCGCCGCGACCCGGAAGCGACGTATCATCCGCAGTCGTTGGCGACCTTTGAAGCCAGCCTCGGCGGCATTCCCTTCAGCCCGTTCCTGGAGGCCATTCACGCGCCGCACATCGATTCGCTGATCAACAGCAGCCCGGGATTCTTCCCGGTTATGGTGGATGCCATCAAGGCAGCCGACATGCAGACGTTGCGCGCCTACATTCGCTATCAGCTCGCAACGACCTTTGCCAGCAAGCTTCCCAATCGCTTCGACAGCGAAAACTTCCACTTCTACAGCACCGTGCTGGAAGGACAGCCGGAACAGCGGCCGCGATGGAAGCGTTGCTCAAGCGCTGTGGATGGCGCGCTCGGCGAGGCGCTTGGACAGGTTTACGTCTCGCAGTACTTCGCAGGTGACAGCAAGGCCAAGACGCTGGAGATGGTTCATGACATCGAAGCCGCGATGGACCGTGACATCGATACGCTGGAATGGATGAGCCCGGAGACGCGGGTAAAGGCCAAGCAGAAGCTGCAGGCCGTGACCGACAAGATCGGCTATCCCGACCACTGGCGCGACTACTCGAAGCTCGATGTTTCGCGCACGGATGCCCTTGGCAACGCAGAACGGGCGAATGCGTTCGACAATGATCGCCTTCTGGCCCGTATCGGCAAGCCGGTGAACAAGCTGGAGTGGGACATGTCACCGCCCACCGTCAATGCCTATTACGACGACAGCATGAACAACATCAACTTTCCTGCCGGTATTCTGCAGCCTGCGTTTTACGATCCAAGTGCGGACGTTGCCGTGAACTACGGCCATATGGGCGCCATCATCGGCCATGAGCTGACGCACGGTTTCGACGATGAGGGTCGCAAGTTCGACTTCAACGGCAACCTGAATAACTGGTGGACGGACGCCGACCTGAAGAATTTTGAAGCGCGGACCGGCTGCCTGGTGAAACAGTACGGGAGCTATACCGCGGTTGGGGAAGGAGCGGATGCTGTGAAGGTGAATGGTCAACTGACACTCGGCGAAAACACGGCCGACAATGGTGGCCTTGTGCTGGCGTACCTGGCGTATCAGCAGCGCGCCAAGCTCGATGGCATCGACACGACCAAGAAGGTCGATGGTTACACCGGGCCGCAGCGCTTCTATATCGCTTTCGCACAGAACTGGTGTGAAAACACCAGGCCTGAAGCCGTGCGCGCGCAGGTACTTACGGATCCGCACGCGCCCGACCATTTCCGTGCCAATGGAGCGATCGTCAACCAGCCTGACTTTGCGCCGGCTTTCGGGTGCAAGAAGGGCGCGCCGATGGCGCCGGCCAGTGATTGCCGCGTTTGGTAGTTGGTCGCCTCTCGTGATGGCATGGCTACGGCCATGCCATCACTTTTCCCTTGCATGACATGCGAAAGTAGATTGTGCCCTCTAATCCAAAGGATCGTCTGATCGGCTTCGCCGCGTGCGCTCTCGCAAGCTCTTTTTGGGGGTGCGGCTTCTTCTTCGGCAAGATCGCGCTGGGTGAGATGGGCGTGGGTTCGATGGTGTTCTACCGCTTCTTCTTCGCCAGTGTGGGCCTGCTTCCACTGCTGTTCACGCATCGCGCCACGTTTACCGCGGTGGAGTGGCGAACGCTGCTGCTGGCGACTTTCCTTGGCGTTCCGCTGCAGTTCTTGGTGCAGTTCACGGGCCTTTCGCTCACGACCGTGTCGCATGCTTCGCTGATGGTCGGGACTATGCCGGTGATTCTGGCGATCGGTGCGGTCATCTTTACGCGCGAACGACTGCGTCCCCTGGGCTGGATGGCGCTCGCCTTCTCCACCGCGGGCGCTGCGCTGATCGCGCTCGGCGGACATCACAACAACACAACCGGTGGGCCCTCGCTCGCGGGCGATCTGCTCGTCGTTCTATCGCTCGCTATTGCGCTCGGCTGGATCCTGATGAACAAAAGCCTGCTGCAGCGCCACAGCGCCATTGTCGTTACGGCCTATGGGACGGTAGCAGGAACCTTGATGCTGGCCGTCGTTGTGCCCATTACTTACGGCGTACCGCCCGTGCATGGCATCTCGCTCAAGGCCTGGGCGGCGCTGGCTGCCAGCGGCATCCTCTGCACGGCGACCACCACGCTGCTCTGGAACTGGGGTATGACGAAGGTACCCGCCTCGCAGGCCGGCATTCTGCTGAACATGGAGCCGCTGATGGGTTCGCTGCTCGGCGTGCTGGTGCTGCATGAAACCCTGGGCGCGCTGGCTTACGTTGGCGGGGCGATGATCCTCGCCGCAGCCATTACGCTGACCACCCAACACCATCCGCCGGCGCCCGATCCCGCCATGATTTAGCGCTTGGGTTGCACTTCGCGCGAAGAACTTAAGCGACATAAAATCGTGGGCAGAGAGACTACTGCCGCCAATGGCGAGAGGGAGTACACATGCTTCTCGAACTCGGCAAAGCGGTCTCCTTCTTCCTCAGTATCCTGTCGTTGTATCGCGTGGCTATCAGTGCGTTCTTTGTGCCCGGAAGCCAGTGGCAGGAGCGCCTTTCCATCACAATCGCCAGACTGGTCATTTCGGCCTGCGTCAGTGTGGCTAGCGGCCTGCTGTTCTGCTGGCCTGCACGCTCAAATCCCGATGCAGGCCAGTCGCTGGTCTCCACCTTGCCCGTGCGGCTCTTTCTGTGGGGTGCGACGGCCATCGTGCTCTTCTTCGCGGCGTTCTGGTATCTGCGCTGTGGAGGCCCGTTCTCCGGCCACGACTGCGGCTGAAAGCAACTGCCTGATAGGATTTTGCAAACCACCCCGGAGCCCCTGAGTATGAATCTCCGCATCACCCTCGCGTCAGTCCTCCTATCCACGACATTCTTCGCCCAAGCTCCCACGCCCGCTCCAAAGCCAATGCCTAAACCCGCGGCGACACAAGCCGCCGGAGCCGGTCCCGATAAAGTCTGGGTGAACACGACAAGCAACGTCTACCACTGCCCCGGCGATCGTTACTACGGCAAGACCAAGGCCGGAAAGTATATGACTGAACCCGAGGCGAAAGCTGCCGGCGCCCATGGCGAAAAGGGACAAGTCTGCTTCAAGTAGGCTTGCTTCACTCACCATAACGCCGCCATCCCATCTACACTCGATCTCATGCAGCTCGTACGAGTTACAGGGTTACGATCGGCGTTCGCCAGGATGCAATGGCGACGCGGCCTGCGTGCGGGTCTGGCTGTTGGCGTGGCGATGCTGGTCTGTCTGTGGCTCGCCCATCCCATGGGCTGGGCAGCGCTGGGCGGCCTGCAGGTGGTCATGGTCGATAACGGCGGACCGTACCGCTCGCGGATGGCGAACGTGCTCACCGTTCTGGTAGGCGGCTCACTGGCGGTCGGGCTCGGCGTGCTGGCAGGAGTGAACCTGCCGACGGCGCTTGTGGTCACCATGCTGTTCTGCTTCGCCGTGACCCTGGCGCGTGTGCTTTCGCAGCCGCTTGCTTCGTCAAGCGTCGTGATCCTGGTCTGCTTTATCGTGGCTTACGGCAATCCCATACACACGCGCGCCTCCGGGCTTGCCAGCACGGGCGACTTCGTCCTGGGAGGCCTCTGGGCTGCGGTGCTCACGCTGGTGCTGTGGCCTGCCGATCCCTTTCGCCCTGCGCGTAACGCAGTCGCCGATGTATACGTCGTGCTTGGTGAGCTTGCCCACCTGCTGCCCACCGCGCATACGCCTGATGGCAACAGCCACTTCAACGAGCTGCTCGCCCGCGTCCGCGTGCAGATTGAAGCCGCCCAACAAGCCGTGGCCGCGTCGCCTGCCCGCATGACCGCACGCACCATCCGCGCGCGCAATCTTTCTGTACTGAACGAGAGCGCCGATCTTCTACTGGCACGCATCCTCCGCTTTGCCGAGCTTGGCCACAACGCCGAGCCTTCCTCGCCAGGCGCGGCTGTGGAAGCCGGCGATGTGATGCGCGGCTACCTTTACGCTATTCCACGGCATCTCGCGCAGATTGCCGCGTGGCTCAATACAGCCATCGATCCCATCGCCCCCGCGCTGCGCCAGCGTCCGGCCCGCGGGGAATCGGCTTTTGAGCCCTACGGCAAAATCTCGGTGGAACTCCGCCGCACTGCGGCGCATCTTGAGACCATCATCGCTCGCGACCCGTCGCTCGATCCTGGCGGCCACATCGCGGCCACCGTCCGCGAGTCGCAGCTGACGTTCGAGGTCGCGTATGAAGCCATCCGCGCCATCTGGTCGGGCGTCGAGTTGCGCCGCAAGGGCACCGCGTCCTTCCACGAGCCCGCCATCGAGAAGGAGATCGCGTCCCCTCCCGCGTGGACGGTCTGGTTGGACGCGCTACGCGCGAACCTTAGCCTCAACTCGGTGATGTTCCGCCACGCTCTACGGCTGGCGCTGGTTGTGGCGATCGATGTGATCCTGATCCACTCCATCAAGATCACGCATGGCTACTGGCTCGCGATGACCTCGATCATCGTGCTGCAGCCCTACACCGGAGAAACCGTGCGGCGCTCCGGCGAACGTGTGCTCGGCACAGTCGCTGGCGCGGTTCTTGCCGCGCTGTTCGCGGCTTCCATCCAGAGCCAGGCCGGCATCATCACGGGCATTACCATCGGCGCAACGCTTGCTGTCGCGCTCTATACGGTCGACTATGCCTGGTACTGTTTCTTTCTCACGCCAACCATTGTTCTCATGACACTTCCGCACCTGCGCGACTGGCACTTTGCCGCCGTGCGCATGGGCATGACCGGCCTTGGAGCCCTCGTCGCGGTACTTGCGATGCTCCTGCTTTGGCCTGAGCGCGAGAGCCTGCAGCTGCCCGGCATGCTTGCTCGCTGTGCTGCTGCCGAGGCGGATTACTTGCGCGCCACGCTTGCGTTCTGGCGCGTCACCAAAAACAGGCCCGAAGAGCGCATCGCCGCGGAGCGCTCCCTGCTCGCGCCCGCACGCCGCCACTGCGGCCTGACCACCACCGACGCCGAAGAGACGCTCGATCACGCGCTGCTGGAGCATGCCATCCCGCTGAACCCGGAGCGTGCCCGCACCGAGCATTTGAACCGCGCCGCCCTTACCTTCACGTCCTATCTGCGGCGCCTTACGCAGACGATCACGACGCTTGCGGCTACGGGTGACGCCTCTGCCACAAGCAACCCTTCGCTCCCTGAGCTAATACGCAGCTTCGCCAACCGGCTCGATAACGTGTCTCGCAATGTGCAGTGGGGCGTCACGGACGCGCCGCATCCTGAACTCAGGGTTGAGGGCACACTGGCAGGCGGCAATGAACAGCTCAGCCGTGTGGAGCGCCAGGTTTCGGTGCTCGAACGAGCGGCGAGCGATATTGCCTCGCTGCGGCCTGTGTAACGCCATCCCACTTGCACCACAGCACAAAGTTCCCTCGCGGGTACAGTCCCACACACTTACCGTGAGACTTGCAACTTTATTTCCAATACCCTCAAGAAGATGAGTTCGTCCGATCTGGCCATCAAACTAATCGCCATCGACATGGATGGCACCCTGCTCGGCACTGACGGTCGAGTCAGCCCGCGCAACGCCGCCGCGCTGCGCAACGCCGCAGCCGCGGGCCTTGAGATCGTCATCGCCACCGGTCGCCGCCACTGCTACGCCATGCACATTCTGCGCGACCTCAAGTTGCACCCCACCAACGCGCTCGTCAGCTCGAACGGCACGGTCATCCGCACGATCGGCTCCGAGCTGATTCATCGCACCGATATGCCGTTATCGACCGCTCGCTGGCTCTGCGACCACGTCGCGGACTTTCGCAACACGCTTGTGCTGACCTTCGACACCGTCGGACCTGAGGGCGAAGATAGCCGCGGTGCGCTGGTGGTTGAGGACATCGCCGAGCTCCACGCGAGCATTTCGCGCTGGGTCATGTCGAATGAGCCGTACATTGCCGAAGTAAAGCCGATCGCGCGCGCTCTCGAAGGCGATCCGCCTATCCAGATGATGCTCTGCGGCCCGGTCGCCCGCATGCGCGAAGCAGAAGCACGGCTGCTCGAACACCCCCGCGTCACGCCGGTCGGCATGGAAGCTGCGCCGGACGCCGAGATAACCCTCCACCGCACCGAGTACCCCGAGCGCGACCTCTGCATCCTCGATATCCTGCCGGCCGGTTGCTCCAAAGCCTCTGCGCTGGCCCACCTGGCCGAGCTGCGCGGCATCTCCATGCAGGAGGTCCTGGCCATCGGCGACAACTGGAACGATGTGCCGATGCTCGAAGCGGCTGGGCAGGCTGTCGTGATGTCGAACGCTCCCGAGGAAGTCCAAACGCTGGCCCGCGACCGGGGCTGGACGGTCGGAGCATCGAACGACGAGGATGGCGTGGCACTCGCCATTGAAAACGTCCTGGCAGCTATCGAAAAGCCCGCAATGGTAGTCTGATTTGTAGTGTTCCTCGCATTTCCAACCCGATTCCTCGGCTTGCTGCCGGTTTTCGCCGTGCTGTCGCTGACGCCCTGCGCGTGCGCAATGGAGCACATCACGCTCAGCAATGGGTTCTCGTATGATTGCGCCCACCACGAAACTGTGGGGGACCGCACACGGCTCTACACGAGCTCGGGCGATGCGAATTATCAAGAGATTTCGACGGCACAGATTGCAGCCATTGAAGCAGTGCCCGATCCAGCTAAGCCAGTCGTAAAAGCCGTGCTTGATGTCGCGCCCGCTGCACCCACAGAACAAAGCATTCCAGAGCTGCTCACCCGCGCGAGCGCAGAACACCATATCGATGTCGCTCTGCTCTTTAGCGTGATCAAGGCCGAAAGTAACTTCCGCGCAAACGCAACTTCGCGCGCCGGAGCCCGTGGCCTGATGCAGCTGATGCCCGGCACCGCCCGGGACCTTGGCGTCACGGACATCACCAGCGCCGGTCAGAATATCGCCGGAGGTACGACCTATCTCGATTATCTACTCACACGCTATAAGGACGACGTCGTCAAAGCACTTGCAGCCTACAACGCCGGCCCTGAGGCCGTAGACCGTTACCACGGCGTTCCACCCTACCGCGAAACTCGCGCCTACGTGAACCGCGTTATCGCAGAGTTCAACCGCCGCAAAGCTTCCCCGGTATCCATGACGGTCGCCTCGCGATGAGCGCCGATCCCACCATCGTCACCGCTCCCAAACCCAAGTCGAAGGGCTATGTTCTCTGGCTGATCGTCGGCGTGGCCGTCGTCATCCTGCTATGGTGGCTGCACACGCACGTCGCGTTCGACTGGCACAATCTTGGCAGGCAGCTCCGCTCCGTCTCGCTGCGCTATGTGCTTGCCGCTATCCTCGTGATCTACGTCTCCTACTGGCTGCGAGCCGTCCGCTGGGCCATCCTGCTCGCGCCGGTGCGCCGTGTTCCCTCGCTGCAGTTGCTTGGACCGCAACTGATCGGCTTCACGGCTGTGGCGCTTGTGGGCAGGCTGGCCGATCTCTCCCGCCCGTACCTGATTGCCCGCAAGTTCAAGCTGCCGGTAGCCTCGCAGCTCGCCATCTACTCCATCGAACGGGCCTTCGACCTTGGCGCGGCGGCCATCCTATTCTCAGTAACACTTGCCTTCGCACCGCACGATCTTCCGCATCATCACGCGTACGTGCGGGCCGGCGAGGTCTCGCTCGCCGCAACCGTCGCCATCGCCCTCTTCGCGGTGGCTCTTCGCATCGCAGGTGAGATGGTCGCGCGCATCGTCCGCGCCATGATCTCGCCACTTTCCAAAGGAGTCGCGGCCACTTTGTCGGAGCGCGTTCTCGACTTCCGCGAAGGCCTCCGCACGGTCTCCACCTTGCGCGAGTTCTTCGCCGCTCTCGCTGTGTCGCTGCTCATGTGGGTGGGCATTGCCGTCTGCTATCTTCTGTCCGCGCGGGCCTTCATCGCTGACCCCACTCTGTCCACGCTCAGCTTCACCGCCATGATGCTGCTGCTGGCGACCAGCCTCGGCGCCAGCCTCTTGCAGCTTCCTATCCTTGGCTGGTTCACACAGATCGCCGTCAACGCGGCGGCGCTGCACGGCTTCTTCGGCGTTCCGGTAGAAACCGCAACCGCATGTGCGGCCGTGATCCTGTTTTGTTCCATGCTCGATATCATCCCCGCCGGCCTCATCGCCGCCAAACTCGAAGGCACCTCGTTGCGCCAGGCCGTGAAAGAACCCGCAGCCTCCGAGCCCGCGCCGCTCGCCTGAACAACCTCTCCAGATTGGTAAAATTCTCTCACCATGAAATGCCCGTTTTGCGCCTTCACCCAAGACAAAGTTATCGATAGCCGCGAAAGCAAGGACGCCGACAGCATCCGTCGTCGCCGCGAATGCGAACGCTGCAACAAGCGCTTCACCACCTACGAACGCCTCGACGAAATCCCCTACATGGTCGTTAAGAAAGACGGCCGCCGCGAAAAATTCGACCGCCAGAAGGTGCTCGCCGGCCTATTGCACTCTTGCCAGAAGCGCAAGGTGTCGGTCACACAGATGCAAGAGATCGTCGACGCGGTAGAAGCTTTCGTCATCGACAGTCCCGAGCGCGAGCGATCCACGGCCTCGATCGGCGAGCTCATCATGAACCGCCTCAAAGACATCGACACCGTGGCTTACATCCGCTTCGCCAGCGTTTATCGCGATTTCAAGGACGTCCGCGAGTTCAAGCTCGAACTTGAAGGCCTCCTCAGCGGAAAAGACTCCCGCAACCGCCTAAAATCCGATCCTCGCTGACGGATTGCGCAGTTCACCGAAAGAGTTCAAGCTCGAACATCGCGCCACGATATGACTTGCATCTAAACGGAAATACGGGCCCGAAATCGTTCCACGCGCACACGAGGAATCAGTTGGCTCTGCCTGCGACTTCGAATATTGCCACACATTCGCCCCGTACCTCCGGCCGCATCTACGGCACGGGGGAGATGGCCGATCTCGTTCGCGCCTTTGATTGGTCCGCCACGTCCCTCGGCCCCATAGAGTCCTGGACCGACCCTCTGCTCACCTGCGTCAACCTTTTGCTCTCTTCGCGTCACCCGATGTTTCTGTGGTGGGGCCCCGATCACATCCAGTTCTATAACGACGCCTACCGCCCTTCTTTCGGCAAAGGAAAACATCCCTCCGCCCTCGGCCAACAGGCTCGCACATGCTGGGCAGAGATATGGGATCACCTTGAATCTCGTCTCGATATCGTTATGCGCCAGGGCCAGGCCACCTGGCATGAGAACCAGATCGTCCCCATCCTTCGCAATGGCCGCCTCGAAGAGGTCTATTGGACCTGGAGCGACAGCCCAATCCGTGACATACAAGGCAACATCGTCGGTGCCCTGGTCACCTGCTCCGAAACTACCGATCGCGTCCTAGCCGAGCGCGAACTCCATCGCAGCCGCGAACGTCTACAGCTCGCCCTCGAAGCCGCCAATCTCGGCACATGGTCCTACGACCCAAGCACGAATCTCTCCACCGCAGACCCCGCCATGCAGCGCATCTTCGGCTCACCGCAGGCCTCCGGAGACTTCGATTACTGGATCACTCTCGTCCACCCCGACGACCGCGATCACGTCGGCACAGAGTTCGCCACCGCGATCGCCGGTCAGGCCCCCTATGAAAGCGAGTACCGTATCATCCGGCCCGACGGCAACACCCGCTGGATCCGCTCCAAAGGCCAGCTCCGCACCAGCCCCGACGGCCCTATCAGCCTCGTCGTCATTGTCGAAGACATCACCTCCACCAAACTCGCCGAACTCGAGCTCCAAACCCGCGCCCGCGACCTGCGCGAATCGCAGCGCATCGGCAAGATGGGCTCGTGGCGCCTCGTGCTCGAGACCAACGAGCTCACCTGGAGCGAAGAGGTCTACCACCTCATGGAACACAACCCCAGCCTCCCGGTCATCAACTATGCCGACCATCCGGAGATCATGGAGCCCGACAGCCTACGTCGCCTCGAAGCAGCGGTGGGTCAATGCATCGCCACCGGCCAGGCTTACGAGCTAGACACTAAAATGACGCTGCCTAGCAGCGGCAACATTGTCTGGTTCGCCACCCGCGGAGAGCCCGTCTTCGGCCCCGATGGCAAAGTGGCGGAACTGCGCGGCACCGTGCGTGATATCACCGACCGGAAGCTCGCGGAGCAGGCCCTCGCCAACAGCGAACAGCGGCTACAACTTGCGCTCGAATCCGCCAATCTTGGAACGTGGTCCTATGATGCAGAAACCGGCATCTGCACGGGCGATCCAGCCATGCAGCGCATCTTTGGCTCACAGCGGGCCTCCGGCGATTTCGACTACTGGATCGAGTTTTCCCACCCCGACGACCGCGAGTCCATCGGAGTGGACTTCCTCGCCGCCCTTTCCAGCGATACACCCTACCAAACCGAGTACCGCATCGTGCGCCCGACCGACGGCAAGGTGCGTTGGATACGCTCGGTTGGCCGCGTTCTGCGCGAACAAGACAGACCGCTGCGGATGCTCGTCGTCGTGGAGGACATCACCGAGCGTAAAGTCGCCGAGCAGGCACTCCTCCGCACCGAAAAACTCGCTGCCGTCGGCCGCCTCGCCTCCTCCATCGCCCACGAGATCAACAATCCTCTCGAAGCGATCACCAATCTCCTTTTCCTCGCTCGGTCCGCCGAAGACCTCGAGCAAAGCCGCGAGTACCTCGCCGTCGCCGAGACCGAGCTTCGACGCGCCTCCGCCATCACCAGCCAGACGCTGCGCTTCCACCGGCAATCCACGCGGCCCACCTACGTGACATGCGACGATCTCGTTTCCACCGCGCTGAACATCCTGCGCAGCCGTATCCATAACGCTCGTATCACGGTTGAGACACGCAAACGCGCCAACCGTCCGGTCCTTTGTTTTGATGGCGAAATCCGTCAGGTCGTCTCCAACCTTCTGATCAACGCCGTCGACGCCATGCACCCTGAGGGCGGCAGGCTCATCACCCGCAGCCGCGAAGGCCACGATCCTGCCACGCAGCGTCCCGGTCTCATTCTCACCATCGCCGATACCGGCTGCGGCATGTCCCCCGAAACCCTCTCCAAACTCTTCGAAGCCTTCTACACTACCAAAGGTATCGCCGGCACGGGCCTTGGTCTCTGGATCAGCAAAGAGATCATCGAACGTCACCATGGCCGTCTTAGCGTCCGCAGCTCTCAGCGCCCTGGCCACACCGGCACCGTCTTCACCATCTTCCTGCCCTTCGAGGCTGCCACTCTCTGAACCTCGTCGCAGTTTCAGCAGGAAACTCGCGGCATGTCCAGCCATACTCACAAAGACGTCCACGGATCTAAGCAGGAGCTTGAAGACCTGCTCGACGGCAAAAGATATCAAGGCCAAACAGGCCGCTAAAGGCAGACTGCTAGAAAATGATTTTTCCGCGGATACCTAGCAGCGCCGTGGTGTACTTTGTAGGGCTGTTGGTCGGATGCACCGAAACCTCCAGATCGGGCCCCAGCTCCAGGCTTCGTGTCAGCCGCACGCGGTAGAACGTCTCAAACAGTGTCTCGTGATGCTTCGCGGCATGGCTGGGATCGGTCAAATTGATGGCCGCGCCGAACATATCGCCACGGCGTCCGAAGGGCCGTATGTTGGCCAGCCCTGCATCGAGCACTCGCTTGATTGAAGAGCCTGTATCCGTCGCTACCCCGACCCGGCCAAACGGCACCCATCCACTCTTTAGCTCATAATCCGAACCGAAACCGGCCCCCGCGCCACTGCCCAGCGACCTCGTATCGTCCCGCCACAACACAAAGCGGAACAGGTGCTCCTGCTGGGTCGGTGCGCCGCTCTTCCAACCGAACTCGATGGCGTTCATGTACTTCCTGTCCGCCAGCGTCTTCAGGTTCCGCTGTTCCCCGCCTTCGGTATCCACTGTGACCAGGTGCGTGTACAGGTGTGGCGTCATCTGGTACTCCAGCGCTGCGCCTCCGGCGTAGGTGCCGTCGGATGGAATGGTCAGGTTGCCGTCGTTTTGCGCGTTCAGGAACTGGCTGCGCTCATCGTTGTTGTAGAGGCTGAGGCTGATGTATTCGTTGGGGTGGATCTTGCCGATATAGAACGCGATTCGGCGCTCGAAAAAGTCTTGCCGGTAGTAAAGGATGTTGAGCGAGATGGTGTCCTGCGCCGCGCCGCCCTGCAGGCAGTTGAGCACCAGCCCGGAGCCCAGCGCGTTGCTTAGATTGAACTGCTCACTCACACCAAGATTGGTTCCCGATCGCACCAGCACGCTGATGGTTCCGGCGTTGGTGCCGTGGTCATAAGCCTTCCATCCACCTACCAGGTCGAATCGACCCGTGCCCTGGTTATGCCGAACGCCCTCTGGAGTCGCGGTTGCGTACTGGTCGAGCAGGGTATACGACGCCGCAAAGCTTAGCTGTTCCGACCGGCGCAGCTCATCCAGCGTTCGGTCCACCGGCCCCATGATCGTATGAAGCAGCTCGCTCTGAAACAAAGGGTCCGGCGGAACGGTGCCCAGCACCGCAGCGTCCACATCGAGCGCCTGCCCCGGATACTTCGGATGCTTCGCCGGCACGGTCGCAGGCTGCTGCCCACCGGGAACTGTCTTGCTTTCCCGCTGCACCTGCGCCGAAGCATCGGGCGCGCCTGTCCCAACTTGCGCCCACACGTTCACGGGTAAAGCTGCAAGAATGCAGGCCAAAACAGTAAACGAAAAAATCCGCGTGGCAAAAGGGCCGCAGCATCGCGCCGCAAAGCTTCCTGAGGCCGGTCGTGCTTTGTGAGACATGCGACCACTCTATGCCAACGGTCACCCATCACACGCCACCATTTCTAGGGGTACTTCGACCTTTTTCAGCCGTCCGCAAACCGCACAGCGCCCGGGAAGCCGGTTCGGACAGCACGATAGAATATCTTCAGACGACTAACGCCCACCTAAAAAGGAACTCCTTGTCCGCATCGACACGCATTCACAAGATCACACTTATCCCCGGCGACGGTATCGGCCCGGAAGTTGCAGCAGCTATGGTCAGCGTTGTAGAAGCCGCCGGCAAACTAACCGGCTGTGCCTTTGAGTGGCATAGCTTCGAGTGCGGCGCTGAAGCATACGAGAAGAACGGCGAGATACTGCCGCAGGCCGCGCTTGAGTCGATAGCGGCCGATAAGGTCGCCATCAAGGGACCTACTGCAACGCCCATCGGCGGCGGCTTCTCGTCGATCAACGTCGCGATGCGCAAGAAGTTCGATCTCTATAACAATTTTCGCCCCGTCAAATCTCTGCCCGGCATCAAGACCAACTATCCCGGCATCGACATGATCATCTTCCGCGAGAACACCGAAGACTTATATGCCGGCCTCGAAGTGATGATCAACCCCGACATCGCGCAGTCGCTCAAGATCATCACCCGCAAAGGTTCCACGCGCATCGCACGCTCGGCCTTCGAGTACGCCAAGAAGCATGGCCGTAAAAAGATCCACGCCATCCACAAGGCGAACATCATGAAGAAGTCCGATGGACTCTTCCTTGAGTGCTGCAAGGCTGTCGCGGCTGAGTATCCGGAAATCGTCTACGCCGAGCACATCGTCGACAATACCTGCATGCAGCTCGTGATGAATCCTTATCAGTACGACGTCATTCTCACTGAGAATCTTTACGGAGACATCCTCTCCGATCTCTGCTCGGGTCTCATCGGCGGTCTCGGACTCGTCCCGGGGGCGAACCTCGGCGCGAATACTGCGATCTTCGAAGCCGTACATGGCTCCGCTCCAGACATCGCCGGACAGGACAAAGCCAACCCCACTGCGCTGATGCAGTCGGCCGTCCTCATGCTTCACCACATCGATGAGGCCGACGCTGCCAACAAGGTGCAGGCGGCAATCGAAAAGGTCTATGCTGAAGGCAAGTCCACCACCCGCGATGTCGGTGGCTCGGTCGGCACTAAGGCTTTCACCGAGGCAGTCATCGCAGCCTTGTAGCCGCACAATCCGAGTATCCCGGGTCCGAAACGTTGGACTCGGGAACTTCAGCAATCACCGCCAACCTGCTCCCGCGCATCCAAGCAGAGATTGAGGACACCGTGACCTTCAACCGCTCGACCATCCTCCTCCTTCTCGCCACCACGCTCACCCTCAACGGCTGCAAACCCGACGCTGCCCTCAAGAAGGGTGAAGTCCTCGACAAATCGACCGGCCCTGCCGCTTCGCCCGTCATCGCTCAGGGGCCCACCGGCGCGCCTGTCGACGCCTCGCAGTTCAGCTCGATCCGGGGCACCATCCACTTCAAGGGCGCAGCACCCAAGCCGCTCAACATCGATATGTCCATGGATCCGGGCTGCGCCATGGCCGGTGACAATATGACCGAGCAGTACGTCGTCTCCGGCGGCAAACTGGCAAACGTGTATGTCTATATCAAGAGCGGTGTCACGCCCGCCATGATCTCGGCCAGCGCCTCGCCCGTACTGCTTGATCAGAAGGGATGCAAGTATGTCCCGCATGTGATCGCCTTGCAGCAGGGCGGATCTGTGCTCTTCAAGAACTCCGATCCCACCATGCACAACGTCCACATCGTCGGCCCGAACGGCAGCGCGATGGACATCTCGCAAGGCCCCATGGGCCAGCCACAGACCCAGCAGTTCAACTCACCGCAGGTAATGTTGCCGGTGCGCTGCAATAACCACCCCTGGATGAACGCCTTTATCAACGTCGCCCCGTCGCCGTACTTTGCGGTGACAGGCACGGACGGCAACTTCAACCTCCAGGGCCTACCGCCGGGCAACTACACCCTCGCAGCCGTGCATGAAAAGCTCGGGGAGCAGGACATCGACATCACCGTGAAGCCAAAATCCACCGCAAAAGCGGATTTCACCTTTACGGCAAAGTAATTCTTTGCATCTCAACGAAACGGGCCCAGTAACTTATCCGTTGTTGAAAGGCACTGATGAACTTCTCTCTGACTTTCCCTATCCACACGATTCCCCTGTGGTTTCTCGTCCTGTCGCTGTTTCTTCCGCGCATCTGCATCCTGATCGCGTGGCTGCAGCACGGTATGCCGCCGTACATTCCCGCAACGGTCAACCTGTTGCAGGTGATCGTCGCGCTGCTCATCCCACGCATCCTGATCCTGTTCTGGATCTACCAGGACCAGGGCATCACCATCTGGTTCCTGCTGCATGTGATCGCGCTCATCGTGGCGTGGAGCGGTGGCGGACACACCGTATACCGTCGTCGTCGCGTCGTCGAAGTCTAGTTCCCGAGGGCGAGTCAGCAGGCTGAAATAGCTCCTCGCTGACTCGCTATCTCGCTTCCCCGCTATCTTGCTAAACTAGGTGGATGGAACGGCGTAACGTAGGCATACTCGGCGCGACCGGAGCGGTCGGCCAACGGTTTATCCAACTTCTCGAAAACCATCCGTGGTTCAACATCACCTGGCTTGCTGCGTCTGACCGCAGCGCCGGGAAAACTTACGCCGAGGCCTGCGCCTGGCGGCTGGATACCCCGCTGCCCGCGCACATTGCCTCGATGGTGCTCCAGCCCAATACACCCGAGGCTGCCGGTTCAGACCTGCCGCGCATTATTTTCTCGTCTGTGGACGCACCTATCGCCAAGGAACTCGAACCCTTGTTCGCTGCCGCCGGCTGCGCGGTGATCTCGAACTCCTCGGCCTTCCGCATGGCGCCGGACGTTCCGCTGGTCGTGCCAGAAGTGAACGCGGCGCACCTAGAGGTCATCGAGTCGCAGCCTACGCGCAAGCGATCGGGCGGCTACCTCGTGACCAACCCGAACTGCTGTGCCATTGGACTGGTCCTTCCGCTGGCGCCATTGGCGCAGAAATTTGGCATTGAGAAGCTGTTCGTCTCGACCATGCAGGCCGTTTCCGGTGCGGGCTACCCCGGCGTCGCTTCGCTCGACATCCTCGGCAACGTCATCCCCTACATCAAGAACGAAGAAGAGAAGCTGCAGGAAGAAGTGCAGAAACTGCTCGGCAAAGCCACGGCCAGTGCGTTCCAGCCGCTTGACGCCACGGTTTCGGCCATGTGCAACCGCGTTCCTGTGCTCGAAGGCCACACCGAGTGCGTCAGCGTAAAGCTGCGCAAGCCCGCCACGCGCGAAGAAATTCTAGCCGCGTGGGACGAGTTCCAACCGCTGCACGGCAAGGGGCTCGACGGACTGCATCTGCCCTCGGCACCCGTGAATCCGGTCGAATATGAGCCCGGGGACACTCGCCCTCAACCTCGTCTGGACCTGATGCGCGGCAACGGTATGGCCACCACGGTTGGCCGCCTGCGCCCCTGTTCGTTGTTCGACTGGAAGTTCACGCTGCTCTCGCACAACACCATTCGCGGAGCTGCCGGAGCTGCGATTCTGAACGCAGAAATCCTTGCCGTACTCGGCAAGTTCGACTTCCGCGCGTTTCCGCCCGTGAATGCCGGTACAGAAAGCCTGGTGACGGCATGAGCACACCGCGCCAGGACATCGTCGTCATGAAGTTCGGCGGCACTTCCGTCGAAGACTCCGCCGCCATGCTGCGCACCGCCGCCATCGTCGCCGGCCGCGTTCGCAAAGGCCTCAAGCCTATCGTCATCGTCTCCGCGATGTCGAAAGTCACCGACACCCTGCTCGCCGCCGCAGCGGCAGCCGGACGCAACGCTCGCGAAGAAGCCCTGAAGCTCTCCGACGGCCTGCGCACGCGCCACCTGAACACAGCCGCCGAGTTGGTATCGGGCGACCGCCTCACCTCACTGCAGCTCAACATCCACCACGACTTCGACTCGCTCGATGACCTGCTGCGCGGCATCTCTGCCGTCGGCGAACTCACGCCGCGCACGTCTGACCACGTCGTCAGCTTCGGCGAGCGCCTTTCGTCGCAAATGGTCGCTGCCGCCTTCGCCGAACAGGGCCTGCACGGCGCCCACGTCGATGCCCGCAATGTCATCCTCACCGACAACCACTACGGCAAGGCTGCCCCCAACGAGCGTGCTATTGAAAACGCCGCCGTCTCGCAGCTCCTGCCGCTGGTCGGCACGGGCAAAGTTCCCGTCATGGGCGGCTTCATCGGCTCCTGCGACGGCATCACGACCACGCTTGGCCGGGGCGGCTCGGACTACACCGGCGCTCTCGTCGGCGGAGCACTTCATGCCGGCGCCATCGAAATTTGGACCGACGTCAACGGCATCATGACCACGGACCCGCGCATCTGTCCGGATGCCCTGCGCGTGAAGACGATCAGCTTTGAAGAAGCCGCCGAGCTCGCGTACTTTGGCGCCAAGGTGCTGCATCCGGCGACCATCCTTCCCGCCGTCCAGAAGAACATTCCGGTCTGGGTGCTCAACAGCCGCAACGCGGAAAATGAAGGCACCAAGATCACCGCCGCGCCGCCTCCGTGCGCCAGCCCGTTCAAGTCCATCGCGGCCAAGAAGAAGCTCACCATCATCGACATCGTCGCCAGCCGCATGCTGCTCGCGCACGGCTTCCTCAAGATGGTCTTCGACGTCTTCGACAAGTATCACTGCGCCATCGACATGGTCTCCACATCCGAGATTTCCGTCTCGGTTACCGTCGACAGCCGCGAAGCGCTGCCCGCCATTTCCGCCGAGCTGAGCAAGATTGCCGACGTGAAGATGGAAGGCAACAAGGCGCTCATCTGCCTCGTCGGCGAAGATATACGCGGACAATCCGGTATCTCCGGTCAGGTCTTCTCGGCGATCTCCCACGTCAACGTGCGGATGATCTCCCAGGGCGCCAGCGAAATCAACATGAGCTTCATGGTCAACGAGGAAGACGTTGAAGAAGCCATCCGTTCGCTACACAAGAGATTCTTCTCCACGCCGGATGCGAGTATCTTTGATGTTGACGCGCGAACCGTAGCATCAAGCGCATAGGAGTTCCAAACACAATGCGCATCCTCGTTCTAGGTGTCGGCAAGACCGGCAAACTCGTAGCAGAAGTGGCCGCCGAGCGCGGCCACAGCGTCCACGTGCTCGATGCCACGGAAAACAAGAATGGCGCAGCTCTCACCGCGCCCTTCGTCGCCGGCTTTGACGTCATCATCGACTTCACTACGCCCGAGGCTGTGATCTCCAACATGCGCTCGTGCCTCGCCATCGGCGCGAAGATGGTGATCGGCACCACCGGCTGGTACGACAAACTGCCCGACATGAAGGCGCTGGCCGAGCGCCGCGGAGCGTCGCTGCTTTACGGCACCAACTACTCCATCGGCGTGCAGATCATGCTCGACCTCGCCAAGAAGGTCGTCGGTTCGCTAAAGGATGCGGGTTACACGTTCTCCATCGCTGAAACCCATCACGAGTCTAAGCTCGACGCTCCCAGCGGGACCGCGCTTACCCTCCGCGACGCCGTCCTCTCCATCGCAGGCGTAGACCGCGCAGTCCGCATCGACGCCAAGCGTACCGGGGACGTCGCGGGCATTCACTCCCTCATCGCCACTGGCCCCGACGACCGCATCACCCTCACGCACGAGTCCAGCTCACGCCGCCCGTTTGCTGTGGGCGCTGTCCGCGCCGCTGAGTGGCTCTCTACCCGCGAGGGTGTTTACGACCTGCAGGACGTCTTCGACAAGCTCTAATCTCGTCGTCCCCGCAACATCACCTGCACGCCGCCCGTAAACGTCCTTCCCGGCATGGGCACGCCCACAATCTCCTGGTAGCCTGTGTTGCTCAGGTTCGTCAGCTGCAGATACGGCTGCACGCGCCTGCCTTCCCACACCGCCGACGCATCCCATATCGGCGAAACGCCGCGGTCCACGCGGTTCACCACACGCAGTCTCTGACGGAGTAGCAGGCCGTTCTTCCACCGCCCGATCCACTCCGCGCTGGCGTTCTGCAGCGGGTAGTTAAACACGTACTCCGACTGCAGTCCACCCAGAGCGTTTTGTGCGCCAGAAAGCGTCGTCAGCCCGACGCGGAACTCCTGCCCTGCCATTGGCCGCCAGTCCGCCCCCGACTCCACGCCCGTAAAGCGCACGCCATCCAAATTCTCCGCCTGCCACGGTACAGAGGCATTCGCCCGCACATAGTCGATCGCGTTGGTCTGGGACGAATGAAACACCGTCAGCGTTAGGGTCAACTTCGCATTCGCATACCAGTCCGCGCCAGCATCCCAAGCCCATGCCGACTCCGGCTTCAATAACGGGTTCCCTATCGTCGTCGGATCGCTGTAGTAAAGGTCGGTGTAAGTCGGAATCCGGAACCCACGCGACAGCGAAGCCCGCAGCTTCAGCGTCTTCTGCACCCACCCGCTGCCCGCAATCGAAGGCGTCGCGGCGCTCTGCCCACCGCTGAATATCTCTTCACGCATCCCCGCCGAAATCGTTCCCCACTTCTTCCCTCGCAGTTCAAAGTCCACATACCCCGCGCCACGGTTGCGTCCATGCTGTCCGAGATTGGTGCTGTTGATCTGGTCGGCATTCTCTTCCAACCCGTAAAACAATGTCGCGCCGCTCCACGGCAGATCGTCCTTGCGACGCACCGCTCCCTGCCAGCTCGTGTCGATGTGCTGGTTCTTGTAGAACGCCGGATCATCGCGCAGGAGCACGTAAATGTCCGTATGCCGGCGGAATGCCAGTAACGCCTGCGTCTTCATGTCGATCTGCTGGTCGATCCCGGCAAACCACCCCTTCGTCCGCTCCCACGAAGGATAGTCGCCATAAAATCCGGCTGCACCAAACCGGCGATCACTGCCGCCGAGCAGCACATCGGACTCACCCAGCACCGACCGATAGCGCGTCTCAGAGCTGGCCTCCTCGGACCGGTAATCCCGATCCGCAATAAACCCATCGGAAACGTCACGCCCACCAGCAACCACCTCACTCGCCTGCTTCCCACCCCACGACGCAAGCGCCGACTGCTCTGTCCCGCCGAAGCTTCCACCACCTGCCTGCAGTCGCAACAACGGGCCTGGAGGAGGCGCAGCCGTCACAAAGTCCACGACACCGCTCACCGCATCTGACCCATATAGCGTCGACCCTGCCCCATGCAGCACGCTCACGCTGCCGATCATCTCCATCGGCACCGGCAGATCGAGATTGAAGTGCGACGTTTCGGCATCGTTCACGCGGAAACCGTCCAGCAACACCAGCGTTTGCTCATACGAGCTGCCCCGGATCGACAGATCCGCCTGCACACCGCCGCCTGCACGCTGCTCCAAGTCGACAGAAGCATCGTCCCGCAACAGGTCTGTCGCATCTGTGTAGGCCAGCGGCGGTTCCTGCAAATTCAATGTCTGCGTCGAACGCGGCGACTCTTCTTCCGTCAATGGATCGGGTGATCCCACCACAACTACAGTCGTTCGTACTTCCGGAAGCTTGGAAACCGCCTCCTGCTGGCTCTGAGTCCAGGCAAACGTTGGCACAAGACACAACAACACACACGTCCACTTCATCGATCTCTGAAACTCCCACTGCGGCTGCTCCTCTATCGTCTCATTTTGGCTGTCACTTGCGATCCGGCCTCCAGCCGCCTAACCTTGGGATATGAGTTCTGTCGCAACCCTTTCCCCCGCTTTCGCCACCCTCAGCTTCGAACAAAAACTCGACCGCCTTGCCGAAGTCGCGGTCCGCATTGGCCTTGGTCTCCAGGAAGGGCAGGAGCTCTTCCTGACCGCTTCCACCGACGCTATACCGCTCGTCCGCCGCATCACCGAGCACGCTTACAAGGCCGGCGCCAAGCTCGTTACGACCATCTATGCGGATGACGCCTCCACGCTCGCCCGCTACCAATACGCCCCCGACGCCAGCTTCGACTACGCACCTGCGTGGTTTTACGACGGTGTGGCCGAGGCTTTCAAGTCGGGTTCCGCTCGCCTGGCTGTTGCCGGCTCCAATCCCGCGCTGCTGGCCGGGCAGGATCCTGGCAAGGTTTCGCGCGCCAGTACCGCCGTTTCCAAGGCTTACAAGCCTGCACTGGAACTCATCACGCGCCACGAGATCAACTGGTGCATCGTGGCCGCGGCTACACCCGCCTGGGCAGCGCTGGTCTTTCCCAACGACACGCCCGAGGTCGCGCTCGAAAAGCTTTGGGATGCCATCTTCTTCTGCACCCGCATCACCTCCGACGACCCCGTCGCCGAGTGGAAGCAGCACGGCGAAAACCTCAAGAAGCGCGTCGACTTCCTCAACAATAAGCGTTTTCACTCCCTTCGCTTCCATACGGCCGATGGCAGCACCGACCTCACCGTCGGGCTCGCCGACCAGCATCTCTGGGCCGGCGGCGGAACGACCGCAGGCAACGGCATCTACTGCCAGCCGAACATGCCCACCGAGGAGTGCTTCACGACGCCGCACAAAGACCGCGTCAACGGCGTCGTCACTGCCTCCAAGCCGCTTTCGCACCAGGGCACGCTGATTGAAAACATTCGCTGTACCTTCAAGGATGGCAAGATCGTCGAAGCCACCGCGACCGCCGGCGAGGCCGCGCTCAACAAGCTGATCTCCACTGACGAAGGCGCACGCAAGCTCGGCGAAGTCGCGCTCGTGCCACACAACTCGCCCATCGCGCAGTCCGGCATCCTCTTCTGGAGCACGCTGTTCGACGAAAACGCAGCCAGCCACATAGCGCTCGGCCAAGCGTACTCCACCTGCCTGATCGGCGGCGAAAAGATGTCCAACGAAGAGCTCGCCACGCTCGGCGCGAATGAGAGCCTCATCCACGTCGACTGGATGATCGGCGGTCCCACCATGAACGTTGACGGCATCTCGGCCGACGGCGCCGCCGATCCCCTCATGCGCAACGGCGACTGGGTTTAGAGCGCAGTTTCTATCCTCTACGCTCTACCCTCTACACTCTGCTCCTTATAGACTGGAACCGACATGAAAACCGTAATCCTTCCCCTGTCCCTCCTCGCTGCCGCGTCGGTCATGCCGCTCGCTGCACAGACCGCAACCACCCCCCACGCAACGCATTCTGCGACCACCCTACACCACACCGCTTACACCGGCGGCTGCGTCATCGTACCTACGCTTTCGCCCAAGATTCCCGCGTTGCCCGCCACGGCTCCCTGCCCCAAGGCGCTCTACACGCTGACGCGCACGCCTGACATCAAGACCGACTACGTCTCGCCGCTCGTGAGCCCCGAAGTCCGTGAAGCCCTCGGAGCCGGTCCCTCGACCTTCTCCTTGTCCTACATCGACGTCGTTCCCGGCACCGGCGAACTCGTCCACGCCTCCAAGTTCGTCACCGTCAAGTACACCGGCTACCTCGCTGACGGCACTAAGTTCGACTCCTCGGAAGACCACCCCAACAAGGAGCCACTTACCTTCCAGTACGGCATGCACAAGGTCATCCAAGGCTGGGACACCGGCTTTGAGGGCATGCACATTGGCGGCAAGCGCCGCGTCTTTATCCCCTACCAGCTCGCCTATGGCGAAGCCGGCCGCCCGCCGGTCATTCCCGCCAAGTCCGAACTCATCTTCGATATCGAAGTCGTAGGCCAGTCCGACACCGATACATCCGCCGCCAAGCGCATGCCACCACCGCGTCCGACCCCTCAGCCAGCCGGCAACACAGCCACGCCACAGGCAGGTTCCACACCTCCGCCAGCATCTACCGCACCAAAACAGTAACTTTCACCCGGCCGCGAGCATCAAACTCGCGGCCGCTTCGTTTCTAACTGTCTACCTCTACTGTTTACTTTCTCCCTCTATGTTCAAACGCCTCAGCCCGCTTGCCCCGTATATCAAACGCTACTGGACCAGCTTCGTCTGGGGCGGCCTCACGCTGATCATCTACAACGTCTCCAAGGCCATGGTCCCGCTTGTCGTCGGGGGCGCCATCGACGACATGCAGAAGCACCTTACCGCTGCAGCGGTCGAGCACAACGCTCTGCGCCTGCTCGGCCTCGCAGCCATTTCGGCGATCTTCCTCTATCTCATGCGCCAGATCATCATCGGCGCCTCGCGCGAGATCGAGTTCGACATTCGCAACGACATGTTCGCGCATCTCGAAACCCAGCCGCCCGCCTTCTTCCAGCAACACCGCACCGGCGACATCATGGCGCGCAGCACCAACGACCTCAACGCCGTCCGTCAGCTCCTCGGCCCGGCCATCATGTACTCGGCCAACACCATCGTCTTCACCGCGGTCGCGCTGCCGTTCATGATCCGCATCAGCCCGTGGCTGACGCTATGCGCCTTCGTCCCTCTGCCTTTCGCCTCGGTGCTGGTGCAGTACTTCGGCGCACGCATCCACACGCGCTTCGAGCGTATTCAGGCCATGTTTTCCGACATCTCCGCGCAAGCTGAAGAGAACTTCTCCGGCGCGCGCCTCATCCGCGCCTTCGCGCAGGAAGAAGCGCAGATCGCCAGCTTCGAAGAAGCCAATCGCGAGTACATCCGCCGCAGCCTGCGCCTCGCGCGCCTGATGGCGATGCTTTGGCCCACACTCGAGTTCATGCTCGGCATCTCGCTGATGATCACGCTGCTGGTCGGGGGCCATCAGGTCGTACTGCACAAGATGTCGGTCGGCGACTTCACCTCCTATAACGTCTACATGGTGCAGCTCATCTGGCCCATGATCGCCATCGGCTGGGTCGTTAACCTTGTGCAGCGCGGCGCAGCTTCCGTCGTTCGCATCGACGCCATCATGAAGCTCAAGCCCACCATCGATGACAGCCGTGCCGATGCCTCACTCGTCGCGCAACCCATCGCCGGTTCTATCGAGTTTCACAACCTCAGCTTCGCCTACGCCACATCGACTCCCGAAGCCAAGCCCGTCGAAGTGCTGCACGACATCACGCTTGACATCCCCGCCGGCTCATCGCTCGCCATCGTCGGCCCCACGGGCTCCGGCAAGTCGACGCTCGTCTCGCTCATACCGCGGCTGCAAGAAGCTCTCTCAGGCGGTGTTCTCATCGACGGCCGGCCCGTCAGCGACTACCCGCTCGCCACGCTGCGCGCCGCCATCGGCTTCGTCCCGCAGGAAACCTTCCTTTTCTCCGACACCATCCGCGAAAACATCGCCTTCGGCGTCCCTGAAGCCACCGACGCCGAGATCGAAGAAGCCGCGCGCAAAGCCCATATCGCCACCGAGATCCTCGAGTTCCCACAAGGTTTCGGCACCATCGTTGGCGAACGCGGCATGACGCTTTCCGGCGGCCAGAAGCAACGCACCGCCATCGCCCGCGCCATCCTTCGCGATCCGCGCATCCTCATCATGGATGACGCGCTCGCCTCGGTCGATACTTATACCGAAGAGCAGATCTTAAGCGCCATGCGAACCGCCATGCAGGGCCGAACCACCATCCTCATCGCCCACCGCGTCTCCACCGCGCGCAACGCCGACCGCGTGGCCGTCCTCATCGACGGCCGCATCGTCCAGCTCGGCACCCACGATGAACTCCTCGCTCGCGAAGGCTACTACGCTGATCTCTTCGAAAAACAAAGCCTCGAAGAAGAGATCCTCACCGCGCAATAAACTTGGATCTCAGCTTCTAAGCGGCCCAGCGAGTCGACGCCCTCCTCTTTCATCGCAACCATCGACCTCTTCGCACGCCACCGAAGGCGGTCGCGCACTCAACCGGCGTGTGGACATTGTGTTCTTGAAATAAGACCTGGCATTGCAGCAGCAATGCCATTCTAATAAATGTATAGATATAAGTTTCCAAAAGGCAGCATAGACGCGCACTTTGCGCATAAGTGGAAGATAGTTATCGGTTCTGCGGTTCGGAAATGTACGGATAATAGCTTCTCCGTTGAAAACTATTAAAAATAGTCTATTTACCTTGACTTTGCATACTCATTCATTCGACAGTGCAATTACGAACCAGTTCATACTGGCCGTGCAAGGACGCCACCAGTGGGTGGAAAAGGATAATGATGCGTAAACTGTATTTTCTATTCACGCTGCTGGCTGGCCTTGCATTTACGACTTCGGCACATGCCGATTCCATCACCTTCAATGTTGCAGGTTCAGCGTACGGACTTTCTGGTTCGGGGATTCTCTCAGCATCGGAGATCGGTTCGACGGATGTGTACAGCATCACAGGTCTAACTGGAACAGGTGTCACTGGTTTGATTGCGCCGATGGGATTCAAACTCAACGACAACCTACTGTACCTTGGAGGCACGAATCTCCTGGACGCTTTTGGGTTCTCTTTCACGGACGATAACGCTTTTGGCGACTTCGACGTTAATATCTTCGATCTGAACGGGGCTTACTTCGCCGATATCCTCGATACCGATGGCCAGAATAAGACGGTTCCGGTTTCATTCTCGATTTCACCCGTATCTGCGGTCACACCGGAACCCCCTAGCTTCCTGCTCCTATTCACGGCAATGGCTATTGGCATCTTCCTGTTCCGCCGCCGCATCTTCGCCCTCTAACGACGGCACGATTAAGGCACTTCAATCCCTGCGCCCCTTCGGCACCATCGGAGAAGGGGCGCATTTATTTGCCATCAGCGGCGGTACACTCACCGCATGCTCCGCGTCTTCCTCCTCGCAATCCTCTTCGCCCTCCCGTTTGCAGCCCGAGCCCAGTGGCAACTCCTCGACGCCCACACCACCGCCGATCTTCGCGGCATCGATAACGTGGGCAAAGGAGTCGTCTGGGTTTCGGGAACCAATGGGACGGTGCTGCGGTCGGAAGATGACGGGTATATGTGGCAGGGATGTGCCGTGCCGCCGGGTGCGGAGAAACTGGATTTCCGTGGGATTCAGGCTTTCGATGCGAATGTGGCGATTGTGATGTCGTCGGGGGTGGGGGATGCTTCGCGGTTGTATAAAACGACGGATGGGTGTCAGAGCTGGAAGCTGCTGTTTGTGAATCCGGATAAGGATGGGTTTTGGGATGCGTTGGTCATGAATGACCAACATAACGGATGGCTCCTGGGAGATCCCATCGAAGGCAGCTTCGTCATTGGGCAAACAAACGATGGTGGAGCGGGATTTGACGGTATACCCCGTTCGTCAGACTGGAAAAGCCTGAGCACTTTTCAGCATCTGCAAGCCGATGGGCGCGGTGCGTTCGCTGCGAGCAATTCCAGTCTTGCTATGCGTCCTTTCACACGCCCCAGAAATCCATGCAGTTTTCCGCTGATGTGGTTCGGAACGAGCGGCCCACATGGAGCAAAGATATTCCGTCTGCAGCGTCAATCCCCGCAATGCGCCGACTACGGAACCGACACATGGACGAGCGCCGATGTTGGGATTGGAGGAGAGAACTCAAATTCAGGGGTGTTTTCCATCGCAGCAAGGGACGACGACTTTGTGGTCGCCGTGGGCGGTGACTACAAATGGCCGAATGATTCAACGAAGACTGCGGCCTTCGCAACGGACGGAGGGACGCAATGGCATTCCGCCACCACTATGCCTCAAGGCTATCGCTCTGCTGTTGCTTACTACGCTGGCAGCAAGATGTGGATTACTGTGGGGCCGAATGGGACAGATGTTTCTGTGGACGATGGACGGAACTGGCGGGCGTTGAAGCCGGATATGAGGGTCCCGGGGGCGCAGGTGGATGAGGATCGGCGTTGGAATGCTTTGTCGTTGCCGTTGGTGGTGGGGCCGGGTGGGAGGATTGGGATGTTGCGGCCGGAAGCTTTGAAGGGGCGTTGATTGGGCATCCCTGCGAACCCCGATCTCCAAGTGCGAGAGATCGGGGGCACTCGCATTTGTGGCGCGTTCAGAAGCAGATCCCCTGCGAGGATGACAGAAAGAAAGGCAAAGGCAAAGGCTTCGTGGTGCTGGCAGTCCTGGTTTCCCACCCATCGCGCCAAGTGCGTGTGCGATGAATGGGGCACCCGGCGGTCGGGAGCTGACTTGGGGAGAGCGGCCAGGCGCTCTGATGGGTGATCCGCGTAAACTGGTAGGTATGAATGCTGTGCTGAAAGCGCTCGAAATGACCGGGACTATGGCGTGGGAGCTTCTTTGGGCACTTTGTCTGGGATTTACGCTTTCGGCGGTGATTGAGGCTTGCGTTTCCAAGGAGAAGGTTGGCAAGTTGCTACCGGATTCCTCCGCGAAGACGATTGTGATTGCGAGTGCGCTGGGGGCAGCTAGTTCTTCTTGTAGCTATGCGGCTACGGCGCTGGCTCGGACGCTGTTTCGTAAGGGTGCGGACTTTATTGCGGCGATGGCGTTTCAGTTTGCTTCGACAAACCTGGTAGTCGAGTTGAGCGTGTTGCTGGCCGTGCTGTTGGGATGGCGGTTTATGGCGGCTGAGTTTGTGGGTGGGCCGATCATGATCGTGCTGGTGGTGGTGTTTCTGCGGATGACGCTGAAGCCGAAGCTGATCGCTGCCGCGCATAAGCAGGCCATGTTGAATCTGCCGGGCAAGATGGAAGGCCATGCGGCGATGGATATGAGCCTGCATACGGGCACGTTCTGGCAGAAGGTGACTTCGAGCAAGGGATATACGGCGACGACGCACTATTACTGGATGGATTGGTATTCGTTGTGGCCGGATATTCTTGGCGGATTGGTGATTTCGGGCTGCCTGGCGGCGTGGGTGCCACAGCGGTTCTGGCAGGGGTTCTTTCTGGTAGGGCATCCGGTGCTGGCGCGTTTTTGGGGGCCGTTGGTGGGGCCGCTGGTGGCGGTGTTGAGCTTCGTTTGCTCGGTGGGGAATGTGCCGCTGGCGGCGGTACTTTGGAATGGCGGGATCAGCTTTGGGGGTGTGATTGCGTTTCTGTTTGCGGACCTGATCATTCTGCCGATTTTGAATATCTACCGGAAGTACTACGGGCTTAAGGTGGCGGCGATTTTGTTTGCAGCGTTTTATGCGTCGATGTCGCTGGCGGCGTTGGCGGTGGAGTTCCTGTTTGGGGCGGTGGGATTGATTCCGCAGGAACACCATGCGGCGTTGATGCAGGAGACTGTGCGATGGAATTACACGTCAGTACTGAACGTGGTTTTTCTGTTGGTTTCCGCGATTATGCTTTTCCGGTTTCTTAAGACGGGCGGCCCGGCGATGTTGCAAATGATGGACGATGCACCACCGATGGATGCGCCAGCACATCATTGTTGTCATTGACTTACAACCATAGCGCCGTGACCAATATGTTTATTCATTTCTCTTATACAACTCGCCTCCAGCATAGATTTCTCTTATTCTGGTAAGGGCACGAAAGGATTCCACTATGTCTACTGTTACTCAGGAAGTTTTCGATATTACCGCCAGCAGCTACGACGCCGATCGCGCGAAGCTGATTCCCTGCTATGACGCGCTCTATCGGCGCACGACCGACTTGATTCCGGCAGGGGCGAGCAAGATTCTCGACCTAGGTGCCGGAACAGGGCTGCTTTCGGTGTTTGTGCGGAACTGGTATCCGCAGGCGCACATCCATTTGATGGACGTGTCGGAGCCGATGCTGGATAAGGCCAAGGAGCGATTGGCCAATGACGGAAACGTGAGCTTTGAGACGGCGGATTATGTGACCGAACCATTGGGTGAGGGCTATGACGCGGTGGTTTCGGCGCTTTCGATCCACCATCTGGATGATGCGACGAAGAAGGTGCTGTTCAAGAAGATCCACGCGGCGCTGCGGCCGGGTGGGGTGTTTGTGAATGCGGAGCAGGTGGCTGGCCCAACGCCTGATCTGGACAAGCTGTACAAAGAACTATGGTTGCAGCAGGTTCGTGAGGCTGGAGCTACGCCGCAGCAGATTGCGGACTCGTTGTATCGGCAGCAGGATGATCGTTGCGCTTCTGTCGAGGATCAGTTGAAGTGGTTGCGTGAGGCTGGGTTTGTGGATGTGGACTGTTGGTTTAAAGACAACCGGTTCGGAGTGTTGGCGGGGACGAGGCCTTAGGTAGCGAACGGATCGACTCGTCAGCAGCGTTGACGGGTCGGTCCCGACAAATTGTGCAACTGCGATGGAATACAGAGATCCTTCGCTACGCTCAGGATGAGGGCTTCAACTTGGGTAAGTCGGATGGGAGGAATCGTCTCCCTCGCGAAAGCGTCTAACGGTGAGCATGAAGTTGGCAGGTCTAAAATAAAGGGGAGGATCGCCTATGCCCGCTGAAGCCATTATCGAAACCCATATAGATGAAAATGTGCGCAGGCAGGCCCAGCAAATTTACTCGGCTGCCGGCGTCACGATCGAAGATATGGTGCGCCGGATGTTGTTGAAAACGGTAGAAGACAATGCTATTCCGATGGATTTCTTTCGTCCTAATGCTGAGACCTTAGCGGCGATGGAGGCGGCGCGGCGCGGCGAATTTGCGGGCGAAGGAAGCGTCGACGACCTCTTCGCGGAGCTCGATGCGGACCACTAGGTGGACCTCCCGGTTCAAGAAAGACGTTCGGCGCGAGAAGAGCGGGCGGTTCGGCAAGACGCTGCAACACGATCTATCCGAATTAGCCGCTTGCTTGAAATCGATGCTCTACTACCGGAACGTTATCGCGATCATGCTTTAACAGGCAATCTCCGCGACCACCGAGATTGTCATGTCCACCCGGATCTGATCCTGATCTATCGCAAGCCCGATCCGGAAACGCTTGAACTGGTTCGGCTCGGCTCCCACAGCGAACTTGAACTTTAACCACCCGATTTCTGTTATGTGACCCATGAAACTGACCCGCTATACCAAGTTCACCGGCGATCTTTCCACGAGCTTTGGGCTCGATGACCTGATGCAGGCGCTTTCGGATTTCTTGCTGGATTCGGGGTATCAGGATCCGTTTTCGCCGTTCCAGAATATGGACGACTCGATGGAGAGTCTGCGTGAGGCGATACGGCAGGCGCTTGAGTCGGGCGATGTGTTGGATGAGGATGCGCAGGAGCAGTTCGATTCGCTGGATGAGCCGCAGGTGGAAGAGCTAATCGACAAAATCGTGCAGCGAATGAAGGATGAGAACTTTCTGAATGCGGAAGAGCCGCAGGAGCCAGGCCGGGGCGAGCAGGGTGAAGGCAACGGCGATGCGCGGTTTGAAGTGACCGACAAGGGGATGGACTTCCTGGGCTATAAGGCGCTGCGGGATTTGCTGGGGCCGCTGGGCAAGTCGTCGCTGGGGCGGCATGACACGCGGTATGAAGCGGCGGGCGTGGAAACGAATGGAAGCTCGAAGCAGTATGAGTTTGGGGATTCGCTGAACCTTGATATCACCGCTACGCTGAACAGCGTGTTTGCGCGTGAAGGTGCGCCGGATGGGTCAGGCGTGCTCAATCTTGAATACAGCGATCTGCATGTGCAGCAGGCGGATTATCAGAGCAGCTGCGCGACGGTGGTGCTGCTGGACTGTTCTCACTCGATGATTCTTTATGGCGAGGACCGCTTTACGCCGGCCAAGCGTGTGGCGATGGCGTTGGCGCATTTGATTCGCACGCAGTTCCCTGGGGACACGATTGACCTGGTGCTGTTTCATGATTCCGCGGAGCATATACATCTGTCGCAGTTGCCGCGGGTGAAGGTTGGGCCGCATTACACGAATACTCGCGAGGGCTTGCGGGTGGCGCAGAGGATTTTGAAGTCCAGCGGCAAGGACATGAAACAGATTGTGATGATCACCGATGGCAAGCCTTCAGCGTTGACGCTGGAGGATGGGCGCATCTACAAGAATGCGTTTGGGCTTGATCCGCTGGTGATTTCTGAGACGCTGGAAGAAGTGAGCCGATGCAAGCGGGCGAACATCATGATCAACACATTCATGCTGGCGCAGGATTTTCAGTTGGTGCAGTTTGTGCAGAAGATGAGTGCGATGTGTCGTGGGAAGGCTTACTTTACGACGCCGCAGACTTTGGGGAATTATCTTTTGATGGATTTTATGTCGCGGCGGATGAAGACAATTAATTAGGGCGGTGATGGCCCTCTGGTGGTGTTGCCCGCACGGACAAACAGCAGATTCTTCGCTTCGCGCAGAATGACAAACGCGTAATGTATCGCTACGTCCGGAGACTGATTTGTTTGTCGCGCCAGATACGGTAGGCGCCCCAGGCGGCTACCGTGCAATTATCCATGACGCGGCCGTCGAGGACCATGGATTCAAAGTCGGAGATACTGACGCGGTGGACGGTCATGTCGAACTCTTCGGGATCGCGTTCGGTTTCGCCTTGCGTTAGGCCTTCGGCGAGATAGACGTGATGGATCTGGTGCATGGCGCCGTAGGCGATCCAGAGGTCGGTGAGATGCGTGATGCGGTCGGCGACGAGGCCGGTTTCTTCGCGGAGCTCGCCGCGGGCCAGTTCTTCGGGGTCAACATCGGCGATTTCCCAGCCGCCTTGGGGGAGCTCATAGAACGTGCCGCCGACGGTGTAGCGGAACTGGCGTACAAGCCAGAGGAAGTCGCCTTCGGAGGTGTGCTCGAGGGGGACAATGATGACAGCGGGATGCTTGTCCATGACGCCGTAGATGCCGCGTACGCCGTCTTCGCGCTCGATGACGTCTTCGCGGACGCTGCACCAGGGGTTGCTGTAGACTTCGCGGGTGCTAATGGTCTTGATGGACACGAGGGTCTCCGTGTCCTGATTATTGCAGCTACCTTATGGGTCTATCCAAAGAGGTTGTCGGAAAAGCCCCCAGGTTTGAGGCTTAACCGACAAGCTGCAGTTCTCTCCACTGCGCTGCGCTCCGGTCGAGATGACAATTTCAAGGGAGATTGCAAAGACAGCTTTCGACAGCTAGTGTGGTGAGTCTGAAGTTCGTGGCAGTTATGTGCCGGGCTTTCAGCCCTCTTCCCTGTGGCGGGCCTAACCTAGGCCTTCCTGCCCCAACGAGCAAGTGCGCTCGTTGGGGACCCCGTTCGGCCTAGGCTGTCATGTTGTCGGGCCTTTGGCCCTTAGGGTTGTGGTCGGCCTTGAAGTCCCGTCTGCCCTGAGTTTGTGTAATGAACTAATGACTCAGGACACTAGCTGACTTCGCGGTCCTCAACTTGTTCGGTCGTGGAGAGGAGGACGGCGAGGGTCATGGGGGGGAGGTTGATGCCATCGTTGACAATCCCGATTCCTTCGCGTGAGACAAGGGTGAGCTCTTCTCCATCGAGGAGATGAAAGTAGAAGGGTTGGTCGCCGAAGTTAGCGAGGATACGGGCTTCGCCACGCTGCATGACGAGGGTCTTGTGCTTGTCGTCGGTGGAGACGCGGAGGTCGTGCATGCTGCCGTCATTGAGACAGACGGTAGAGCGGCGGAGCTTGATGAGCGACTTTGTCCAGGCGAGCATTTCTGCGTGCTTGCCTCCGGAGACCTCGTCCCACTGGAGCTTGGAGTCGTCGAAGGTTTTTTGGTCTTCGGGATTGGGCACTTCCTGATCGAAGCCAAACTGGGCGAAGTCGCGCTTACGGCCTTCGGAGACGAGACGGCGCATGTCTTCGTCATCGTGGTCGGCGAAGTAGAGGAACGGTGTGGAAGCGGCGAACTCTTCGCCCATGAAGAGCATGGGAACGTATGGCGCCATGAGGACAAGGCCGGTGGCGACCTTCTGTGCGTCGAGACCGCAGAGATGTTCGAGACGCTCGCCTAGCGCGCGGTTGCCGATCTGGTCGTGGTTCTGGTCGAAGTGGACAAAGTGATGGGCGGAGAGGCCTTCCGCTGGGCGACCGTGTTTGCACTTGCGGTACTTGGAATATTTGCCGTCGAAGACGAAGGCGTGTTTGAGTGCCTTGTGGAGGTCGCCCATGGTGCCGAAGTCTTTGTAGTAGGCCTTATCGGGCTCCCGGGTGTAGAGGATGGTGAAGAGAGAGTGGTGGAAGTCGTCCGACCACTGCGAGTCCATGCCGTAGCCGTTGGCTTCGCGCGGGCGGATGACGCGGGGATCGTTGAGATCGCTTTCGGCAATGAGGTAAAACTCTTTGCCGAGCGTGGCGCCAAGGCGTTCGACTTCGGTGGAAAGCTGCTCCATGAAGTGGATGGCAGAGCGGTCGATGTATTCGTGGACGGCGTCGAAGCGGAGGCCGTCGCAGTGGTAGTCGCGGAGCCACATGATGGCGTTGTCGCAGAAGAAACGGCGGACCTCATCGCTGCCCCCTTCGTCGAGATTAACGGCGTCGCCCCAGGGGGTTTTGTGGCGGTCGGTGAGGTAAGGGCCGAACTTGCTGGTGTAGTTGCCGACCGGGCCGAAGTGGTTGTAAACGACATCGAGGATGACGGAGAGACCGCGCGCGTGGCAGGCATCGACGAGTCGTTTGAAGCCGTCGGGGCCGCCGTAGGGCTCGTGCGGAGCGAAGAGCGAGACGCCATCGTATCCCCCATCCGCGGTCGCCGGCGAAGGCGTTGATGGGCATGATTTCAAGGTGGGTGATCCCGAGGTCGGCGAGATAGTCGAGGTGTTCGATGGCGCCGTCGAACGTGCCCTGCTCGCTGAAGGTGCCGATGTGCATCTCGTAGATGACGGAGCCAGTTTTGGGTGAGCCACGCCAGAGCTGGTCGTGCCACTGGAAGAGGCTGTGGTCGCAGAGCTGCGACATGCGGTGGACGCCGTTGGGCTGGCGGTGGCTGCGGGGATCGGGATAGGGCGTGGTGTCGTCGTCGATGAGATAGGCGTAGTCGGTGCCGCAGGCGGCGGTTTCAACTTCAAGCAACCACCAGCCGCGCTTGTTGGGGCCTTCCATGGGGAGGACCTGGTCATTGACTTTGACCGACATTTTTTTGGCGCGCGGCGCCCAGATTCCGAACTTGTGCATCTTTGTTCTCCGTTGCAGGTTGTGGCGCTACGAGCCAACAGCAGATCCTTCGCTGCGCTCAGGATGACAATTCATAAAGGAATGCCAAATGACTAGGTAGCGCATACGAGAAGCGCTACAGGAAACTGGCCCAGTAAGCTTGCGAGGGTAGCCTCTCCGCCTTCGATGCTTTGATTGGTGAGTCGATTCAGCCAGGTGCCGGACGGTATAGCGATGTGCGTGTTTTCCCAATCGTCTTTCAGTGTTGTCAAAAGGCGTGGCACCACCGTGATGACGTTTTCTCCGCGCTGGTAGGCGATGACGTGGTCGGCCTTGGGGCCATGGGCGAGGATGGGATTGTAGGCGGCGTCGGTGCCGAACCAGTCGCGGTGCTCGTTGCGAAGTTGGAGGGCGTGGTGGATAACCCAAAGCTTGGGCAGGCCTTCGTCCATGCGAGACATGACGCCGGGGGCGTCGAGGGTTGGCAGCTCGTTGAGTATCCGGCTGCGGAGCTTGTAGTCGACGGGACGACGATTGTCGGGGTCTACGAGCGAGAGGTCCCAGAGTTCACTGCCCTGATAGAGGTCAGGGACGCCGGGAGATGTGTGCTTGAGCAGCGTCTGCGTGAGAGAGTTAACACGGCCGGCGTAAAGGATCGTGTTAACGAACTCTTCGAGCTCGGCGACGAAGCCTTCATCGTTGAGGATGGAGGCGATGAAGTTGTTGACGGCGTTCTCGTAGGTTTCGTCGTTGGCGACCCAGCTAGTGTGGACCTTGGCTTCGCGCATGGCTTTCTGCATGTAGTCGCGGAGGCGGTCGTTGTCGATGGGCCAAGCGCCGACGAGCGTTTGGTAGAGGAACCATTCGGTGCCACGGTCGGGGAAGCCGTTACTGCGGTACTGTGCGTTCCGCTTGGACCACTTCTTGACGGCCTGGGCGAATGACTTTTGAACTTCGGAGAGGACGGCGAGGCGGGCGCGAACGTCGTCGGAGCGCTTAGTGTCGTGCGTGCTGAGCGTGGTCATCGTTTCAGGATGAGTCCGCTGCATCGTGACGTTATATTCGTGGAACTGCTCGATGGTGAGGCCGTCGTGGGCGGGATTGGAGCCCACCTCATTCATGCCGGTGAGGCGGTTGTAGCAGTAAAAGGCGGTGTCCTCCACGCCCTTAGCCATAACGGGGCTGGTGAACTGCTGGAAGCGGTAGACGAACTCGCTTTCGTTGGTTCCCTTCACGCGGAGTTGGAGTACGTCGCACATGAAGTCGAAGAGGGCGCCGTCGATGTCCTGGCGATTATCTTTGGCGCACTTGATGGCGCAGTCGATGACGTGGCGGTCTTCGTCGATGATCTCTTCGCGGTCGGGGATAACGTAGGTGCGGTAGACGGAAAAGCAGGACGAGACTTCGCGGATGGCGCGGCGAATTTCGGCGCGGGTGAAGTCGCGCTGCTCACGATGGCTTTCGCATATGTCGACGAAGATGTTGGTAAGGCGGTTGACGTCCGAGCCGAGAGCTTCCTGCGTAACGGCTAGTTTTTTGTCGTGCGCAATGGTAGGGAAATGGATGGGCTCGGAGGTGAACTGTGCGTAGGCGCGACCTAAGGAGCGTAGGCCATCGGGCTTTACGAGGAGGCTCATTGCGGTGTTGAGGAAGTCGTAGCCGCTGGTGCCCTGGATGGGCCAGGTGTCGCGGAGGAACTCGCCGGGCTCGAGGATTTTTTCGCCAACGATCCAGGCATCGGGAGCGCAGTCGCGGAGGCGCTGGCAGTATTGCAACGGATCGCGGAGGCCGTCGGGGTGATCGATGCGAACGCCATCGAGGAGGCCCTGCTTAAGCCACTTGACGATGAGGGCGTGGGTCTCGTCGAAGACATACTCACGCTCGACGCGAAGGCCGATGAGGGTGTTCACGTCGAAAAAGCGGCGGTAGCCGAGTTGCTGGTCGGCGGTCTTCCAGTAGGAGAGGCGGTAGTGCTGCTGGTTGAGGAAGCTGTCGAGCGCGTCGGGGTTGGCATTGAGCTCTTTGATGGCGCGGTCGATGGCTTCGCAGACGTTTTCTTCTTCGGAACAAAGACGATCGAGCAAACCGTGGAGGACGATCTTATCGCGATGGCGGAAGAGGACGGTGCGGCGGTCCCAGAGGTCGGGTGAGGGCAAGCGGGCGTAGCTGGCGGCGAGGAAGTTGAGGGTGTCGCTGCGGGCGTAGTCGGCGGCCTTATTGAGGATGGTGAAGAGGCTTTGCGGGGTTACGGGAAGCGATTGACCGGCGGCTTCGACTTTGAAAGAGCTTCCCTGGCGCGCGACCTTGATGCCGCCATCGGAGACGACGCGGCCGTACTGGTCGGCGAGGATGGGGACGAGCACTTTATCGCGGAGACGCTCTTCGGCGGAGTTCCAGTCGATATCGAAGAAGCTGGCGTAGCGGCTGCTGGTACCGTTTTCGAGGACGTCCCACCAATAACGGTTCTGTTCGCCCAGGCTCATGTGGTTGGGGACGATGTCCAGTATCTGGCCGAGGCCTACGTCCCCGAGGCGTTTGCAAAAGCGCTCGTGACCGGCGGCACCACCCAGCTCTTCGTTCACCGTGCGGTGGTCGACGACGTCATAGCCGTGCATGCTGCCGGGAGCAGCCTGCAGGTAGGGTGAGCAGTAGACGTGGCTGATGCCGAGAGCCTTGAGGTAATCGGCGATGGCGGCGGCATCGTCGAAGGTGAAGCCTTTGTGCAGTTGCAGTCGATACGTCGAAGCTGGAGTTTTCGCCATCTTGCTTTATGTCCCTGTGTCGCTCGGTTAACGGATTGCCTCGGCAGTCGAGGCCTACAGGCGGGCGTTTCCCACAAAATGCACGACGTTATAGAGAACGCGCTGCTTTGGGCCCGGCTCTTGAATAGAGTCCCCGGATGTAGATGAGGTTGTATAGGCCAGCCGCCACCCGTGAAGGACGGCGGCATGTGGCTCATTTAACGGGCGTGTAAGGTTCCGGCTGCCATTGGCCGGAGAGCGCAAATGCGGCGTGGACAAGGGCGATATGCGATAACGCCTGGGGAAAGTTTCCGAGCATGCGTTTGCCGATAGGATCGTATTCCTCACTAAGGAGACCCACATCGTTGCGCAGGGCGAGCAAGCGATGGAACATGTCGGCGGCTTCGTCTTTACGGTTGAGCAGATGAAGGCAGATTACGAGCCAGAAGCTGCAAGCAAGGAACGTGCCTTCGCTACCCTTGAGGCCGTCAGGGGCTTTCTCGGGTTTGTAGCGCTGGACCAGGCCATCCTGCATGAGGTTCTTCTGGATGGCGTCGATGGTGCCGACGATGCGTGGATCGTCCATCGGCAAAAAGCCGACCAGGCCGAGGCGAAGGCAGGAAGCATCCAAAGCGGTGCTTCCATAGCTCTGCGTGAACGCGTTAAGTTTTTTGTTGAAGCCCTTTTCGCATATCTGTTTGTGGAGCATGTCGCGGTTCTTCTTCCAGCGCTTGACGTCGCCGCCGCCATCGAATTTTTCATAGTTCTTGAGGGCACGGTCGAGCGCGACCCAGGCCATGACCTTGCTGTGGACGAAGTGCTTCCGGCCGCCGCGGGTCTCCCAGATACCGTCGTCCGGCTCCTCCCACACCTTGCAGAGGTGGTCGATGAGCTTGCCCTGGAGAGCGGCGGCGGGGACGCGGACGTCCTCGTCGCCGTCTGGGACGCGCTGGAGAGCCGTGGCCACTTCGCCGAAGACGTCGAGTTGGAACTGGCCGGCGGCGGCGTTACCGAAGCGTACCGGGCGCGATTCTTCGTAGCCACGGAGCCAGCCGGCGTCCCACTCCGGAAGCTGGCGCTCGCCACCGATGCCGTAGAGACTCTGTACCTGGTCGGGAGCTCCGGCGATAGCGCGCAGCAGCCACAGTCGCCACTGGATGGCCTCTTCGGTGTAGCCGGCGCGCATGAGCACGAGGAGGGTGAAAGAGGTGTCGCGCAGCCAGCAGTACCTGTAGTCCCAGTTGCGCTCGCCTCCGATCTTCTCAGGAAGGCCGGCGGTGACAGCGGCCACTACGCCGCCAGTGGGCCGGTAGGTCATGGCCTTCAGGGTCATCAGGCTGCGGCTGACGGCGTCCGCATGGACACCTTCATATTTCGAGCGCCCGGTCCACTCGCACCAATACTTGTCGGTGTCTTCGAGGGCGTCGTCCGGCGAGATGCGGCGTGGGACATCTTCATTGGAAGCGCCATAGGTGAGGACGAAGCAGGTGCGATTGCCGGCCTTGAGGGTGAACTCGCTGATGGTGGTCATCTCTTCGCCGTGAAGCTCTGCGGGGTCGCCTTTGGGGCACTCTGCGCGGAGGACGACCATATGTGGGCCGGCTATGGCGCGGAGTTCGTCATCCTTCATCGTCACCCATGGGATCGTAAGGCCATAATCGAAGCGGATGACAAGCTCCATGCGCATTTTGACCTTGCCTCGGATGCCGGTAATGATGCGGACGACGTCCGAGTGCTGGCCGCGGGGCGGCATGAAGTCGGTGAGGCAGACCTCGCCGTCTTCGGTGACGAAGGTGGTTTCGAGGATCATGGTGCCGGGCCGGTAGCGGCGGGTGATGGATTTGATTTCACCTACGGGCTGTAGTCGCCAGTAGCCGTTGTCGGCAGTGCCGAGCAGGGCGGCGAAACAGGCGGCGGAGGAGAAATTGGGCCAGCAGAGCCAATCGATGGATCCATCCCGGCTGACGAGGGCGCCGGTTTCGCAGTCGCCGATGAGGGAGTAGTCTTCGATGCGGCCCGCGTGCAGCGGCGGGAGCTTGGGCTTACTCTTTCCGAACAACGACAAACTGCCTCCATGCCTGGCGCGGCCTCAAAGCTTTCAGGGCGACAACCAGCGGTGCGTGTAGCGCATCCCTTACCGTGAAGCAGGGTGTAAGGTGAGACGCAATGATGCACAGCACTCCTGCAGTTGGATGCGTTTGCACGGCTTGCGAGGAGCGGAGACTTTGAGCCGCTGAAAGTAAGCGAAAATAGAGGTAATGGAGAACCAGCCCGCATGAAGCCTACCGAAGGCCGCCGCCGTGTCGTAATTGAAGAAGTGCAACCCCAGATTGAAGCGGGGCGCTATCCGGCCAAGCGTGTGCTGGGTGATATGGTGGAGATTTCCGCGGCTATTTTCTCTGACGGACACGATCATGTGGCCGCACGGCTGCATTATCACCATAAGTCGCAAAAGAAGGCGAGCACTGTGCCGTTTACAGCGGTAAACAACGACATATGGTCGGCGAAGTTTACGGTGGACAAACTGGGAACGTGGTTCTTTACGGTGGAAGCGTGGGTCGACCACTTCGATACCTGGGTGCATGACCTGGGCAAGCGGCTGGCGGCGCAGCCCGATCCGAAGGAGCCGACGCAGCAGGTGGGACCACAGGACATTCCGCTGGCGCTGCGGATTGGCGCAAACCACGTGGATGCCGCGGCTGCGCGGGCGTTGGGAGCCGATGCGACGAAGCTGAAGCTGTTTGCGCGGGAGCTGCGGTCGCTTGCGGAGAAGAATCTGCCGTATTACGAGGCCCCAAAGCTGGCGGAGCTGATTGATTTGATGGCGAAGTATCCGGACCTGTCGTTTTCGACGATGTATCCGGTTGAGTTGCCGATCTGGGTGGACCGTGAACGGGCGCGGTTTTCAAGCTGGTATGAGCTGTTTCCGCGCTCGGCTTCGGAGGTTCCGGGCAAGCATGGAACGCTGAAGGATGTGGAGGCTCGGCTACCGGAGATTGCGGCCATGGGGTTCGATATTTTGTATATGCCGCCGATCCATCCTATTGGCGTGGCGTATCGTAAGGGGCCGAATAATTCGACGACCGCCGGGCCGGACGACGAGGGTTCGCCGTGGGCAATTGGGGCGGCCGATGGCGGGCATACGGCAATCCATAAGAAGCTAGGGACGTTGGCGGATTTTGATTCGCTGGTGGCAGCAGCTAAGACGAATGGAATGGAGCTGGCGCTGGATATTGCGTTCCAATGCTCGCCGGACCATCCGTGGGTGAAAGAGCATCCGGAGTGGTTTCTGCATCGGCCGGATGGGACGATTCAGTATGCGGAGAACCCGCCGAAGAAATACCAGGATATTTATCCGCTGAACTTTGAGTCGGCCGACTGGCGCGGACTTTGGACGGCGCTGTACGGAGTGTTCCAGTTCTGGATCGACCGCGGGGTGCAGGTGTTTCGTGTGGATAATCCGCATACGAAGGCGCTGCCGTTCTGGGAGTGGTGCATTGCGGAGATTCACAAGAGCGTGCCGGAGGCAATCTTCCTGGCGGAAGCGTTTACGCGGCCACATGTGATGTACTCGCTGGCCAAGGCTGGGTTCACCCAGAGCTATACATACTTTACGTGGCGGAATACGAAGGCCGATCTCGAGGAGTATTGCGAGGAGATTACGAAGCCGCCGGTGTCGGACTTTTTCCGGCCGAACTTCTGGCCGAATACACCGGATATTTTGCATGAGCAGCTACAGACCGGCGGGAAGGCTATGTTCCAGCAGCGGGTGATTCTGGCGGCTACGCTTTCCGCGAACTATGGGATCTATGGGCCGTCGTATGAATTGCTGGATGGCGCGCCGGCAACGCCTTCTCCGGGGAAGACGGCGTCCGAAGAATATCTGGATAGCGAGAAGTATCAGATTCGGGATTGGGATAGGAAGTCGCCGGAGTCGATTGCTCCGCTGATTACGAGCCTTAATACGATTCGCCGCGAAAACCCGGCGATGCAGCGGAATGAGAGCCTTCACTTTCATCCCAATGAGAATGCTGAGATGCTGGTGTATTCGAAGGCTACGCCGGACTTTGCGAATACGATTTTGGTCGCGGTGAATCTCGATCCGCGGAATGAGCAGATTACGATGACAAATCTTGATCTAGAGAAACTGGGGTTGGCGACGGATGAGGCGTTTGAGGTTGAGGATTTGCTAACCGGGGCGCGGTATGCGTGGCGGGGGAGCTCGAATTATGTGGCGCTCCGGCCGGAGGTTACGGCGCATGTGTTGCGGGTGGTACGGGATTAAGGCTTTTGAATCGCTCGTTTCATCGACTCTTGGGCCAACTTGCCAGCGACATTCATGCGCTCGATGGATTTGACTTTTTCGACCCAGCTCTTTGAGCGCAGGAATTGCCTCCTCGAGGCTTTGGCTCGGGCATTGAAGGCTAGCTTTTCTGCATCGTTCATTGCCACTTATCCCTTCCCTTCCTTATGGTTACTCCTGAACCGCACCACGGGGGTTTTTAGCAAGCTCCAGCAGGCAGCAGATCCTTCGCTGCGCTCAGGATGACAATTTATGTCGTTGCGTTTCCTTCATGCATTCTCTACGACAATCGCCTCGTCTAGCGCTGCGGCTACATGCAGCGCAGTGGTATCGAACAGCGGGACGGGGCTGTCTTCGTCGGTGATGAAGAGCATGATTTCGGTGCAGCCGAGGATGATGCCTTCCGCGCCGCGGTCGACCAGGCGCTGGATGATGTCGCGGTAGAGCTGGCGGGAGGCATCGAGGGATTGGCCGAGGCAGAGCTCGGAGAAGATGACCTGATGGACGGACTGGCGGTCGGCTTCTTCGGGGATGAGAACTTCGAGGCCGAAGTCGCGGGCGAGGCGGCCGCGGTAGAAGTCCTGCTCCATGGTGTAGAGGGTGCCGAGAAGGCCGACACGTTTGAGGCCGGCTTTGGCGACGCGTTTGGCGGTGGCGTCGGCAATATGGACAAGCGGAATGGAGACAGCCGCCTGGACTTCTTCGGCCATGCGATGCATGGTGTTGGTGCATATGAGTAGGAGTTCGGCGCCGCCCTGCTAGAGGCGCTGGGCGCAGGAGATCATTTTGGCGGTGAGGGCGGGCCAGTCGCCGCCGCGCTGGAGGTTTGCGATTTCGGCGAAATCCACAGAGAGCAGAAGGCAGGGTGCTGAGTGAAGACCGCCGAAGCGGGCACGGACGGTTTCGTTCAACAGCCTGTAATACTCTGACGAGCTTTCCCAGCTCATACCGCCGATCAGGCCGATTGTCTTACATCGCATGCTTCGCTTGTCTCCCAACCGCAAATCCAGCTTCGTGTACGTTCAGGATACCTGCATCTCTCAGCTCAACGCTTTGGGACTTCGGCAGGGCTTGAGCCTTCGCGGCGGCAAGAATCTGCATCCAACCCAACTTAGTGAGCCCACGCACGAAAGAGGCAATCCGCGAGTGAAGAAGCCGAGCAGCGTTACCGATCCTCTCTGGTACAAAGACGCGATCATCTACGAGCTACATGTGCGCGCTTTTTCCGATTCCAACGGCGATGGTATCGGCGATTTTCAGGGTTTGATTTCGAAACTGGATTATTTGCAGGATCTGGGTGTTACGTGCCTGTGGATTCTGCCGTTCTTTCCGTCGCCGCTGCGTGACGACGGCTACGATATTTCGAACTACACGTCGGTCAATCCTTCGTATGGAACGATTGAGGACTTTCAGCAGTTTCTGGATGAGACGCATGCGCGGAACATGCAGGTGATGATCGAGCTGGTGATCAACCACACCAGCGATCAGCATCCGTGGTTTGAGCGGGCGCGGCGGGCGCCAAAGGGATCGCCTGACCGCGAGATGTATGTTTGGTCGGATACCGACAAGCTGTATGAAGGCGTTCGCATCATCTTTACCGATACGGAGAAGTCCAACTGGACGTGGGATGAGGTCGCACAGCAGTATTACTGGCACCGGTTCTTCGCGCACCAACCTGACCTGAACTTCGACAACCCGCGCGTGATGGAAGAAGTGCTGAATGCAATGCGCTTCTGGATGGATATGGGTGTGGATGGTTTGCGTCTGGACGCAATTCCCTATCTTGTCGAACGCGATGGAACGAGCTGCGAGAACGTGCCCGAGACGCATGTGCTGATCAAGAAGATTCGCGCGGTCATGGATGCTGAGTATGACAACCGGTTGATCCTGGCCGAGGCCAATATGTGGCCGGCGGATGTGCGGCCCTACTTCGGGGATGGCGATGAGTGCCAGATGGCGTTTCACTTTCCGCTGATGCCGCGCATTTATATGGCGATTCGACAGGAAGACCGGCTGCCGATTACGGACATCATGGCGCAGACGCCGCCGATCCCAGACAACTGCCAGTGGGGTTTGTTTCTCCGCAACCATGATGAGCTGACGCTGGAGATGGTGACTGACGATGAGCGCGACTACATGAACATGGCGTATGCGTCGGACCCGCGGATGCGGATTAATGTGGGGATTCGGCGGCGTTTGGCTCCGCTGGTCGATAACAACCGCCGCCGCATTGAGCTTCTGAACTCGCTGCTGTTGAGTTTTCCTGGGACGCCGATTATGTATTACGGCGACGAGATCGGGATGGGCGACAACATTTATCTGGGCGATCGCAACGGCGTACGTACGCCGATGCAGTGGAACTCGGACCGCAATGCCGGGTTCAGCAAAGCTGTGCCGGCGCGGCTCTACTTTCCGGTGATCATGGACCCGATTTGGGGCTATCAGGCGATCAATGTGGAGGCGCAGCAGAGCGACCCTTCAAGCCTGTTGCACTGGACGCGCAATATGATTGCGCTACGCAAGCTGTTCCAGGTTTTCGGGCGTGGCACGCTGGAATTTCTTGCGCCGGATAATCGCAAAATTCTTGCTTACATCCGCGACTGCGCGTACGAAGACGGACACAGCGAGACTGTGATTTGTGTGGCGAACCTCTCGCGATTTGCGCAACCTGTGGCGCTTGATCTTTCGAAGTTTGCGGGACGCGTGCCGGTGGAGATGTTGGGCTATGTTGCATTTCCTGAGGTGACCACCCAACCTTATCCGCTGACGTTAGCGCCCTACAGCTTTCTTTGGCTGGAGTTGCAGCCTGCGGCGCCGAAACCTGAGACACCTATGATTGAAACTCCTGAAGTATCCGCAGGCATCGATAATTCTGCGCTGGCGTTGTTGAGTAAGGCGGCGACGCCTTCGATCACGGAGTTGATCCAGGGTGCGGGCGTTGAGCTTGTAGAGCAGTTGCTGCCGAACTACTTGACGCAGCAACGCTGGTTCGGCGGCAAGTCGCGGACGATCCGTTCGGCGAAGGTTGCGTCTTCAACGCCTGTCGGCGATGGCACGTACGCGCTGGCGCTGGTCGATGTGACTTATGACGATGACAGTGTGGACCACTATCAGCTGCCGCTGGCGGTGGCGTCAGGCGCTGTAGCGGAAGAGCTGCGTAATGCTTCGCCGAAGGCGGTACTGGCTACGCTGGGCGATGCTTCAAAGGGGGCGATTCTTTACGATGCTTCTGCGAGCGAGGGTTTCCGCCAGGCTTTGATTTCACTCTTCATCGCCTCGCCCGAGTCCGATGCGGCAATTACGGCGTCGCACTCGCCAGCGTTCGATCCTGCAAGCCTCGCGAATACTAAGTCGCGTGTGGGCTCCGCGGAACAGTCGAACACGAGCATCCTGTTCGATGACGTCGCGATCCTGAAGCTATTCCGGCGGCTACAGCCAGGTGAAAATCCTGATGTTGAGATGACGCGTTTTCTTACGGACGTGGCTCACTTCCAGTCGATTCCGGCGTATCTTGGAGAACTGCACTCGGGCTCTGGCGAGTCAGAAACTACGCTCGCTTTCCTGCAGGCGTTTGCGCCGAATGAGGGCGACGGTTGGTCGTGGTTCTCGGAGGAGTTGGCGCGGTTCTATGAGGCGGTTGCGAACTGCCCTGCACCGCTGAAGTTGGGTAAGCCGGCCAGTTTCGTTGTTGCGGCAGACGTTCCTGAAGAAGCGCATGAACGTGGGGGATTGGCTCTGGATGCGGCGGCATTGCTTGGCACGCGGACGGCGGAGATGCATCTTGCGCTGGCAACGCCGACAAATGATCCGGCCTTTGCTGCTGAGGCGACCACAGCGGAAGCGCTCGCTGCGGATGCGACCCGCATGCGCGACCAGGCACAGCGTACTCTTGAAGCGTTGAAGCGGAGTCTTTCGAACGTGCCGGATGAGCTTGCCGATCGAGCGGCGCTCCTGTTGAGCCATCGCGGAGATTTGCTGGGCCGCACACAGGCGTTGGCGAATACGACAGAGGGCAAGCGTATACGCATTCACGGGGACTATCATCTGGGACAGTTGCCTCGGTCGAAGTCGGATTTTCTAATTGTCGACTTTGAAGGTGAGCCGGCCCGATCGCTGGAAGAGCGGAGACAAAAGCAGTCGCCGTTGAAGGATGTTGCGGGTATGTTGCGCAGCTTTAGTTATGTTTCGCGTTCTGCGCTGGACCGCTATACGCAGCGTCGACCGGAAAAGGCTGAGTTGCTTTTGCAGTGGGCTACGCTTTGGGAAAACGCGGTATCGACAAAGTTCCTTGAGGCCTACCGCGCGACAATGGAAAAGACGGCAGGGTTGATACCGGAAGCAAAGCAGGCGCAGTCGATGCTAACGGCGTTTCTGCTTGAGAAGTCGTTGTACGAATTGTTGTATGAGCTGAATAACCGCCCGACCTGGCTGCATATTCCACTGAACGGTCTGCTGGCTCTGGTTTCCAGCACGGACGAGAAATAAGATCATGTCGACTTTGCCTATGACCGAGCCAACGAACGCCGCATCGCAGCAGCAGGGTGGATCCATCGCGGCGCCATCTTCAGTGGGCGCTACGCTGCTCATCTGTCTTCCTTCGGCGACTGCTGAGACGGTCGAAACCATGCGTGAGCGTATCGCTTCGACGTTGCAGGGGCACAACCTCTTTCTTGCGACACCCGGCGGCGCGTCTGCGCGTGCGGCGAATGGAGTAATGATGGTGGACTATCCGGTGGCTTCGCGCGGGGATGCGGCGTGGGCGCTTACGGCGCCGGATTATCTTGTAGCTGCGCAGCTGGCGACCGAGTATGACGCTGTAGCGACTCTTGTACTAGGAAATGAGGCTGCTTCGCTTTCCGTCGCCGGATTGCAAGGGCTGGCGGAGGCTGTACTTACAGGCAAGGCCGATCTCGCAGTTCCCCGGTATCAGACCGGGCCGCATGACGCGCTTGTGAGTTCGGCGCTGCTTTATCCGTTGACCAACGCGCTGTTCGGTACGCCGGCACACTTACCGTTACCATTGGACGCAGCTTTTTCCGCACGCATGGCAAAGAGGCTAAGCACGGTTGCGCGCAAGCCGAACAACCCAGCTCAACCCGAGCCGCTTATTTGGCCGGTGGCCGAAGCTTGTATCTCATCGTTCTCGGTTAAGGAAATCGATGCTGGCGAGCGTACACTGCCGCAGCCAGCCGATATAGACCTGAATACACTACTGGCCGAGATCGTTGGTTCTCTGTTCGGCGACATCGAAGCGAAAGCGACCTTCTGGCAACGGGCGCGCGCCCCCATGCCGGCAAAACCGAATGTCGAACCTGCGCGGACCGCTTCCGAGCCGGAAGAGCTTGAAGATGTGCGCGCGATGGCAGAGAGCTTTCGCAATGCTTATGCCAACCTGCAGGAGATCTGGTCGCTGGTGTTGCCACCGCAATCGCTGCTGGGGCTTAAGCGTATCTCGCGCGCGCCGGCCGAAGAGTTTGCGATGCCGTCCGACCTTTGGGCACGCACGGTCTATGACTTTGTGCTGGCCTATCACCTACGCACGATCAATCGCGGACACCTGCTGGGCTCGCTTACGCAGCTCTATCTCGCGTGGGTCGCGTCGCACTTGCGGCAGTCCGCGGGCAATGCCGTAACCGCGGCGTTCCATGTGGAAGAGACTGCGGCAGCGTTTGTTGCCGAAAAACCTTATATTGTGTCGCGCTGGCGCTGGCCCGACCGCTTCAATCCGTAGCGAGCTGCAAGCGCAGAAAAGCTTTCAGGCACCAACGAAACACAGGAGCCAACCCGATGGGTCAACAAATCGAATCCGCACTCCGCCAATCCGCACACCGCGTGCTGGTGGTGTTGGTCAGCTTCCTTCCGGGAGTGCTGGTATTTCTGCTTGCCGTTATCTTGCTCACCGGCTTCGGGCTGCTGCTGGCTGCCATCGTGAAGCGCATTCTCGTTGCCGCACGTTTTGACGAGCGGCTTGCTTCGCGAGAGACGGCTGGATCGCCTGCGAGCATCTCCGACTGGGCGCCGTCGCACTCTCCGACGCTGCTTGTGGTGCGCGTTATTCTATGGGCCTGCATCCTGCTCGGCGTGGCGATCGGAATCTCGGCAATTGATGCTTCGTATTCGGCGAACTCTCAGCTCGAACAGTTCCTGTTGCCGTACCTGACGCATGTGCTCGGTGCGATTCTCTTGATCTTCTTCGGAACTCTTCTGGCCCGATTCCTGGCACGGTCTGTGCTGATCGGGGCTGTAAACGCGCAGCTGCAGTATGCTCGCTTTCTTTCGCTGGGTATCAAGTGGCTTGTGCTGGTGTTGACCGCCGCTATGGCGCTCGATCATCTGCAGATTGGTGGAAGCATTATCGAGATGGCCTTCGGCATTCTTTTTGGAGGCATCGTGTTGACGCTCGCGCTCGCTGTGGGCTTGGGCTCTCGTGATCTTGTAAGCCGCTCGATTGAGAAGACGATTGACAAGCCTGCGGCCGCACGCGAGCCTGAACCCTTCCCGGCGACTAGCGAAACACCGCGGCCGAAACTGCGCCACTTCTAACCCGCACCTCGCCGATATAATCGGGGTATGCAGCAGCAAGACATCTACACGCAGCTTACTGCGATCTTCCATGACCTTTTTGACGACGACACGCTTGTGCTGACCCCTAGTCTCACGGCGGCGGGGGTTCCCGAGTGGGACTCGTTCAATCACATCAACCTGATCGTTGCGATCGAGTCGCGCTTCGGCATCAAATTCCAGACGGCGGAACTGGAGTCAATGCACACCGTTGGGCATCTTGCAGACCTCATCCAGTCCAAGCTAGCGGCACAGGGCCGCTGAGGTTCTTACTCACTGCCATGTGTGTGGAAGCGAGCCGGCAGGTTTGCGGGCTTTGATCTCAGACGCGACAATAGTTACGTCCTGGAGCATATCGGGTCGTAACCAATTGAGATCACGTTTATCGAGCGGTGGGTGGACGTCGATCTGCGCGACTGGAACTCCCTTATGCAATTGATCCGCTACGGCGGAGTACAGGTCGCGAAGGAACTGGGCCTGGCCAGTGAGGATTTCCGGGCCGCCTGCGAGGCCGTGGCCGGGTAGAACGGTGGTTGGGCCGAGAGCTGCTGCTTTGTCGATCACGCGGGGCCAGTTGGCTATGTTGGCGTCCCACAGCTTGTTGCGAGGGCCGTTGACTGCGGCGTCGCCGGTGCAGAGGATGCGCTCTTTGGGCAGCCAGACCCAGCCGTCACCGCGGGTGTGTCCCCAGCCGAGGTAGAGGAAATCTACTTCGCGGCTTTTATCGCGGAGGATGAACTTGTTGTTACGAAGGCTGATCGTTGGGAGCTGTACGTTGACTTCGCCGAGGACGCGGACATCGTCGCGCTTGGCGATGGCCGTGCGCCAGCGCTCCGGTTCGTAGAGGTTCATTTCTTCGGTAACGCCGGCGAACGCCATGGTCTCTGCTCCGGTCTTTGTCCAGAGTGAGTTGCCGTAGGAGTGGTCGCCGTGGGCGTGGGTGTCAAAAACGTAGCGGACAGGTTTGGGGGAAAGAGTGGGGATTTGTTGTAGGAGTTCGCGGCTGCGGCCGGGGTAACTTGGGTCAATGAGAATCAGGTAATCACGCATTTCAATCACAACGGAGTTGCAATAGCCCGCGTGTGAGTCGCCTTCGAGGAACCATACGCCCGGAGCGACGAGCTTTGGAGGTGCCTGCGCCGATGCGGATAGCGTGAGCAGGCTCGCGCACGTGATCGCCAACGCGCATAATGTTGTGATTAAGGTACGAGTCGTCATAGCTTCCAGCCTCGATTCGTACTATCCTCTTCGGATACCCAAAACTGCAAGGGCAACGCATTTATGTCGGAACGAAAACCCATTCTTGGCGGATCTCCTATTCGTAAGGAAGGCCGCGCGAAGGTGCTGGGCGCTGCAAAGTATATCGATGACCAGGAGCTGCCGGATATGTGGTTCGGCGCTACGGTACGATCGTCTGTTGCGCGGGGGACGATTCGCAGCGTTACGTTTTCGCCGGATGTTAACTGGGATGAGTTCACGATTGTTCGGGCTTCGGACATTCCGGGCGAGAATACAATTGTTCATTTGACGAAGGATCATCCGTGTCTGGCGGATCATGCGGTAAACCATCCCGAAGAGCCGATTCTGTTGCTGGCGCATGCGGATAAGACTGCGCTGATTGCGGCGGTGCGCGGGGTGACGATTGAGTATGACGAGCTACCGGGTGTGTTTACGATTGAAGAGTCTGAGACGGCGGTTGAGAACGAGGATGTGGAACGGATTATCTGGCCGGGATCGAACCAGGGGGGGACGGCGAACTGCTTCAAGACGTATCTGATGTACTCAGGTGACGCGAAGGAAACCGAGGATGGGCTGGCAGCGGCGTTTGAGGCCGCGGACTTTATCGTCGAGGGTGAGTATCACACGGGTGCGCAGGAGCAGCTTTATATCGAAAACAACGGCGTGATCGCTGAGTGCTTTCGCGATGCAAGTGGCAATGTTGACAGCGTGTGCGTGCGTGGGTCGATGCAGTGTCCTTACTACCTGGTTCATGCGTTGACGCTGGTGTTTGATTTGCCGGAAGACAAGTGCCGGGTGATTCAGGTAGAGACTGGCGGTGCGTTCGGCGGTAAAGAAGACTTCCCTTCTGTGATTGGGTCTCATGCGGCACTGCTTGCGATGAAGTGTGGGCATCCGGTGAAGATTACGTATGACCGCGCGGAGGATATGGCTGCTACGACGAAGCGGCATCCTTCACGGACGCGGCATCGTACGGCTGTGTCGAAGGATGGCAAGTTGCTGGGTGGGACGATCGATGTGGCGATCGATGGCGGGGCGTACGCCACACTTTCGCCGGTGGTGCTTTCGCGGGCGACGATCCATGCTCCGGGGCCTTATAAGTGGCCGCATGTGCGCGTGAAGGCCAAGGCGATGGCGACGAACATTCCGCCGCATGGGGCGTTTCGCGGATTTGGTGCGCCGCAGTCGTTGTTTGGGCTCGAGCGACATATGGACAAGATTGCGAAGACCATTGGGCTTACGCCGGAAGAGTTCCGGCGGCGCAACTTTCTGGCGACTGGAGATTGCACGGCGACGGGGCAGCCACTGGTTGAAGCGGTCGATATGCAGGGCTTGCTCACGCGGGCTCTGAAAGAAGCTGGATATCACGAGAAGCTCGCGCGGTTTGCGGAGGAGAACAAGACTTCGTCGATCAAGCGTGGTGTAGGCTTTGCTTCGTTTATGCATGGGACTGGTTTTACGGGTTCGGGTGAGCGGCGGTTGAACTCGCTTGTGTATCTGGATGTACGGGAAGATGGACGGCCGGAGATTCTTGTGTCGTCGACGGAGTTTGGGCAAGGGACGAATACGATTCTTTCGCAGGTTGCGGCGCAGACTTTGAACTTGCCCTACGAGAGCATTGTGGTTGCGCAGGTGGATACGAGTGTTGTGCCGAACTCCGGGCCGACAGTGGCTAGCCGCACGGCGATGATTGTGGGCAAGCTGGTAGAGCGTGCGAGCCTGCAGATGTTGACGCTACTGCGTGATGAAGAGAAGCTGCCCGAGGCGTATACGCCGGAGGAGTTCAAGGCGGCGGCACTGGCGTATCGGACGAAGCATGGATCGCTGCGTTGCGCGGTGCGGTATGAACCGCCTGCGAAGATCTACTGGGATGACGAGCTGTATCGTGGAGATGCCTATCCCGGCTATGCGTGGGCTGTATATGTGGCGGAAGTGGCCGTGGATATGAACACGTATATGGCAACCTGCACGCGGTTCGATGCGCTGCAGGAGGTTGGGATGGTGATGCATCCAGTGCTAGCCAAGGGACAGATTGAAGGCGGTGTGGCGCAGGGTATTGGCTATGCGCTGTATGAAAAGTGCATGTGGAAGAACGGACGCATGATGAACAATCAAATGACCAACTACATCATGCCAACAAGCGCTGACCTTCCGCCAATTCATGTTCACTTTGAAGAAGTGCCGAGTATTCATGGGCCAGGTGGGGCGAAGGGCATCGGCGAGCTGCCAATGGATGGGCCGGCGCCAGCCATTCTGAATGCGATTGAGAATGCTACGGGTGTCGCGTTCAACACGATTCCGCTGCTGCCGGAAGATATCTTTGAGCGCTTTACGAGCTTTACCGATCCAGCGCTCGGCGGAACACAGGATTTAAATCCGGCGGTGGATCGCGATACACGCGTGGAAGCTGCGGGGGTGAACGTGTGAGCGTAATTCAATTTTCAGTGAACGGCAAGCGCGAGAACCTGGACGTTCCGCCGATGAAGCGGCTACTCGATGTGCTGCGCGAAGACCTGCGCCTGACCGGCACAAAGGAAGGTTGTGGCGAGGGCGAGTGCGGTGCTTGTGCGATTTTGATCGATGGTGAGTTGGTAAACTCCTGCCTCGTTCCTGCGTTGCAGGCGAACGGCGCGAGGCTTTGCACGATTGAAGGTGTGAGCACCGAGGGTCATCTGCATCCGATTCAACAATGCTTCCTGGAGAAGGGTGGAGCGCAGTGCGGCATTTGCACGCCGGGGATGATTCTTGCCACCCATCACCTGCTAGATAAATATCCGAACCCTACGATGGAGCAAATCCAGGAAGGGCTGGCCGGGAATCTGTGCCGCTGCACCGGGTATATGCGGATCTTCGAGTCTGTTCAACAAGCTGCGCAACAAGCCACCGAACTAACTGCCAAGAGCTAACAACTGCCTTATGCGTTCTGACGTTTCACAATTCGAACTGACTGCCCCGCCCTCGCTTGATGCCGTGCTGGCTACGCTGGCGAAGGAGCCGGGGAAACATACGCTGCTTGCCGGTGGCACTGAACTGATGGTGGCGCTCGGCACCGGCCGATTGAATCAGCATTCGCTACTTTCGATTCAGCATCTGCGGGAGCTTCGCTTTATCGGCGTCGATGACAGCGCCATCCATATCGGCTCCGGCACGACGTTTACGGATATACGTCGGAGCAAGGTCATTGCCGCGGACCTGCCGCTGATGGCGCAGTCGGCTTCGTGGACAGGCTCGGTCGCGAACCAGAATCGCGGCACGCTAGGTGGCAATATCTGTAATGCTTCGCCGGCTGCGGATACGCCTCCCGTACTGCTGGCCTATGGAGCGACGCTTACGTTGATTAGTGCAAGTGGGACACGGACCGTGCCTTATGCCGAGTTTCACCTTGGATATAAGAAGACCGCGCTACGTCCGGATGAGTTGCTGTATACGATCAACCTGCCGCGGACGTTCTCGGGATACCGGCATTACATCCGCAAGGTGGGAACGCGAAATGCCCAAGCAATTTCGAAAGTTGCGTTGGCGGCGGTTGCGAAGCTCGATGGCGATCGGATCGCGGATATACGGCTGGGCGCGGCCTCGCTTACTGATCGACCTGCGCGCTGCTCGGCTGCTGAAGCTGCGCTGCTAAATCAGCGGTTGGATACGGCAAACGTGGATGCAACGGTGCGCGCGGCAAGGGCAGCACTTGCTAGTGAGGCCAAACCAATCGACGATATTCGTTCAACCGCGAAGTATCGTGCTGCTGTGGCGGGAAATCTGCTGGAAGAGTTCGTCCGCTCGTTGGTTGCATAACGCTAGCTTAGGTTGGCTGCATCGGCTTCGGTATCGATATCGACGGCCAGCGATTCGTTGACGATTGCCGTGGCTGGGCGGAGCAGATCACGCGCGCCTACGTCACCCTGCAACAACAACAAGGACGCGAACGCGGATGCGGGGAAGTAGGCGGGAATTCCCTTCCGGCCCGCGTACAGGGACGCGGTGATCCGGGCGGGGTTCGCAACTAATCGGCGCAGATGATCCGCATCCAACTCGACCTGGTCACAGGTCATGAGCACCAGGCCTGAAGCGAGAAACGTTTCAGCAGCCTTTACGCCTCGGCGGATGGAAGACGCCATTCCCTCTGCGGCTAGCTCGTTCATCACAACCAAGCAGCCCTGCTGTTCCAGCGAGTCGCAAAACTCAGCTTCGCGGTTGACCACAACGAATACTGGCGAAAGACCTGATTCGGTGGCAATGCGCGAAGCTCGCTCCACGAGGGTTTCGCCGACGAACATGAGAGTTTGTTTAGGACGGCCGAGACGGCGGGAGAACCCTGCCGCGAGGATGATCGCAGCCGTGCTCACACTGCACACTGTACTTGCAGATAGCGAGAGGCGCCGCCCTGCTGGATTTGCTCGGAGACCGCTTCAGGCGTCATGCGGCGCGAGGCGCCAAGCTTGCCTTCGAGGCACGCCTGGATTTCCGCAACTGTAGCAAGGGCGATTGCCTCGGCACCGTCGCCGCCAAGATCAAGTCCAACAGGAGCGAAGACACCTTCGCAGGCGCTTTCGAGGCTCCAACTTAGTTTGGCAGATACTTCGCTGACCAGCAGGGCGCTGCGGTGTCGCGAGCCGAGCAAGCCGAGATAGCGCGGGTGACTTGGCAGGACCAAGGCTAGCCAATCGCGGTCCTGTTCGTAGCTGTGTGTCATTACGACGACGGCGTCCTGCGAGGTGATCGTGAGGCCATCGAGCGATGAAGCGGCAAGGACACGGTCAGCAAGCGGAAACCGCTCCTTGCGTGCCCACTGGGGCCGGCCGTCGATCACCAGTGTAGTCCAGCCAAGGAGCGCGGCCATGGCGACGATGGGTTGCGCGTCGTCGCCGGCGCCAAAGAGGATGAGGCGTTGCGGTGGATCGAGCCATTCGTCGAAAAACGGAAGCGCAGGGTTCACAGTGCCCTCGTGGGAGCGAAAGAGGTGATTCCCTGAATTATTGAAGATGCAACGCCTCAACGACCGGCCAGCAGCGGGGATCTGCGTGATGACGCGTCGGCGGTCGCTTTGGAGCGAGGCGCGCATGGCGGCGATCAGAGCGAAGAACTCAGGGGTATCTGCGGGCTCGATGAGCAAGTCGACCGTACCGCCGCAACCGAGGCCGTAGGGGATTTCTGCCGTGTCGTCGAAAAGGGTGGAGTAGCGCTGCACGGTAGCGCCGCTGCGTACCATCCACTGAGCTTTTCGAATGACCTCAGCTTCGAGACAGCCACCGGAGATAGAGCCGGCATAATCGCCGTTGGATGCGATGAGCAGGCGGGCGCCTGCGCGCCGATAACTGGAGCCTTCGACGTGAATAAGCGTGGCAAGGGCCACGGCGTTATTGCGGTCGAAGAGCTCTACGATCTGGCGGCGTTCGCGCATCGAGTGTGCCAGTTCTCCTAGTCAGTAGTGATAGCAGCTATCGGCTGCCGTTGGAAGTATGGATGCAGAAGTAGACGGCGGCGATGCAGGAGGCGAGTCGTCGCAGCCCGGGCAATCGAATATGCACAATAATCAGGGCTGAGGAAAAGCCTAAGTCGCAGGTACAATTCCACTAAACTGCCGAATGTTGGCAACGTCGGGTCATCTACACCCCGTTTCGGAGGAATTCTCCATGCTTTTGCGTTTTTTCCGGTGCCTTTCCACTCTTTCTGTGGCCGCGTGCTTGTTGACGGTGGCCGGACAGTGCCGGGCGCAGGGCGCCAACAGCGTAAACGAACACCCGGATTCCCGGATCGATATCTATGGCGGCTACGGATACTTCCATCCGATCAACAGCGGGATCGACGGCAAGCAGTATCAGGACGTCTACAACCCGAATGCTACGGCCAGCGTAACGGGGTACTTCAACCACTTTTTCGGCGTGCAGGTTGAGGGTGGATATTTCTCCGGGTCGAGTGAGCATCGGATCTACAACCCAACCTGTCCGAGCACCTTTTGCGATCAGCTAATGTATACCGCGCAGGCGGGGCCGGTATTGCGTTATCCCCTGGGATCGTGGATACCTTTCATTCATGCTCTGGGCGGCGGAACACGGATGAATGGGCCGGCTGACCAGCCCTTGAAGTGGGGCTGGGGTGTGACCGGCGGCATCGGTGTGGACTATGTGCTGCCGTTCTTCAGCAATCACGTCGCGGTGCGGCCGATTCAGGCGGACTTTCAGTACTCGCAGGTGGTTTATGGGCCGCTGCAGCTGCCGGCCGGCGTGCAGGGCGGGTTTGGGGAGCTGGACAACCTGAAGCTTTCCGGCGGCCTGGTGGTGCGGTTTGGCGAAAAGGTAGACAAGCGGCCGGTGGTAATGGAGTGCAGCACGACTCCGAGCTTGGTGCATCCGGGTGAGATGGTCACCGTAACTGGAAGCACGGCTGACCTTAATCCACAGAAGAAAACCACCTACTCCTGGGCTACGACCGGCGGTAACCTGACGCCCTCCGGGACCGAGGCGACGATTGATACGACCGGACTTGCGCCGGGCGACTATGCCGTCTCCGGCCACGTACAGCAGGGATTGAAAGCCAGCCAACAGGCAAGTTGCACAGCGCCATTTACGGTAAAGGCATTTGAGCCGCCGACGATCACTTGTTCGGCACTGCCGGCCTCGGCGAGTTCGGGAACGACCATCAGCATCGCTTCGAACGCCATCAGCCCGCAGAACAGGCCGCTTTCGTACTCCTATACGGCCACGGCTGGACAGATCACAGGTGCCGGCGCTGCGGCGACGCTTTCCACCGCAGGCCTTAGCGCACAGACGATTACCGTGACTTGCAATACAACCGATGACCTTGGCCATAGTGCGACCGGAACAACGCAGGTGACGATCGAAGTACCGCCTGTGCCAGTGATTTCTCAGACGCAGGCGCTTTGCGGACTGAGCTTTACGCGAGACACACGGCGGCCGGTACGTGTAGACAACGAGTCCAAGGCGTGCCTGGACGATATTGCGCTTTCGATGAACCAGCAAGCGGATGCCAAGCTGGTGATCGTGGGTAATGCTTCTCCGGATGAAAAACCGGAAGCGGCGGCCGAACGGAGCCTGAACGTGCGGCAGTATCTGACGCAAGAAAAGGGCATCGACCAGAGCCGCATCGAGGTGCGGGTTGGCGATACTTCCGGGCGCACGGTGAACAATACGCTGGTTCCTCCGGGGGCTATCTTCAACGATGCAAACACCGAGCTGTTCGATGAAAATTCGATCACGCGGACCGGGCAGGCATATGGGGTTTCCCGGGGGGCGCGAGGTTATGTGGCTCCACGCCGGGGTAAGGCGATTACGCCAAAGCGTCGGAGGCGGCGTGCTGCCGCTGCTGCGCCGGTAGGGTATTCCGTGCCGCCGGGTGGCGGATATGTTCCGCCGGCTACGACCGAGACTACGGCGGTCGCACCGGCTGCTCCCCCGCCGGGAGGATCGACACTGTCGCAGCTGCCCCAGTAAGAAGCAAGGTTTCTGTTAGACTGGATCAGTCGGTTGGCAGGCGGCGAAGCTCGAGAGCAATACCCGGAGCTTTCGTGTCCTGCCTTAGTCAAAACTGATATTTACCACCAGAGGTTCGGGGCGTAGCGCAGTCTGGTAGCGCACCTGGTTCGGGACCAGGGGGTCGGAGGTTCGAATCCTCTCGCCCCGACCATTTAAGTATCGAAGAATCAATTTGCTAGGGCATTTGGTTTTCTGCCCTCGGCGCAATTTAGATCATCCAGGTAATTTAGATCATCCAGGTTTAGACGCCAATTCTTCCATCCGTCACCACTTGAAGCGGTTGGCCCGCTGGTGTTCATGGCAGGGCCGACGCTTTCCGGGACGTAGAGTTTTGACGTACAAGGCGAGACGGAGCTTGGCATCCGATGGAGGTGCTCCGGTCCGATGGTGATCCACGAGCTCGGCATGCGCGGCAAGCCGCTTTCGAATGAAAGCGGCTTGCCGTACTGGAGATAGTTGCCAGGCTAGAAGTTGAACTTACCCGCAAGCTGCCAGTTGCGGGAGGCGTTGTTCTGCTTGGTGAAAATACCAAAGGCGTTCGGAGACGAGAGCGATGTTCCGAGGCCACCAAACTGAACAACGTTGGGAATGTTGAAGACGTCGCCCTGTAGGCTGAAATGAAGTTCGCGATAAATGGCGAACGTGCGCTTGATGCCGCCATCGAGCTCATAGGTGCCTATGTTGTAGAGGCCATACGGCGCCTCGCGCGGAACGTTGCCGAAGTTATAGCCTAAATTTCCGGGCGCGCCCAGTACCGGCGGTCCACCTACAACCGTTGGATTGGAGGCGAACGCGTTCTTATCGAGGAAGACCGTCGCAGCGACCTGAGCTCGCGTCTTGGGCGTGCTGAACCCGCCATTGATGCGCGGGCTGCCGCTGTAGCCCGGAGCGTAGCTGGGATAGCAGCTGCCGGGTGTGCCGCAACTCGTCCCGGTGATCGAGAGCGGAGCCCCGGAGGTCTTGGTGAAGATGTAGGAGAGTTCCCAACCGCCAAGAACAGAACGCGTCAAAAGGTTCTTGTAGCCCGCGTGGTCCTTCGTTCCATAGGGGATGGTATACGTGCCGAAGATATGAAGGCTGTTGGGAATATTGCTGGCGCTGACGGCCCGGTCGATGCGGTTAGCCTGGTAGGAACCTATGCCTCCGTCGATCACGTTGTTGGGAATGGGGTAGCCGCTGCGGACACCGGCGATATCGTCGATGGTCTTCGAGAAGGTGTAGTTCAGCGTGTAGTTAAAGCCGTGCCAATTCTTGTGCTGGACGGTGAGCTGCAGCGCGTTATAGTTGGCATTGCCGATATCACCCCAGGTGTCTGTAAGGCTCGAGTACTGTGGGAAGGGCTTCAACATCTGCCCAATCATGCCTTGCGCCCCGCCGAAATTCGTATACGGCAATGCGATGCCAGGCAGGATAGCCTGTGCTTCCTGAAGAAATGTCTTACCTTTATTGGGGCCAACTACATTGTCGACTCCCGTGGGCAGCTGTTTGAGTAAAGGCCCAAGCACCTGATACTGTGGCGCCAGCTGGTCTTCCCATAGACCCCGGCTTTGCGCGTAGAGGAAGTGCGACTGATTGGCGACCCAATCCACGCTGATGGTCATGTCCTTCGCCAGCAGATGCTGCACGCCGAAGTTATAGCTCTCCGTGTAGGGCGGCCGGCCGGAAAGATACGGGTCGGCGTAGCTAAGGCTCGAAGCCGTGGGACCACCGACATAGTTGCCGGTATTGACCGTCGAGGTGGGGGTGATCGTGTTGCTATAGGCCGGAATCGCCGTGTTGCCGAAGGCCGGGTTGAGATAGAACGCGGGCTGCTCGCCCTGAACACTCGATGCAAAAGCCGTGCTGACAGTGAGCCCAACCTGGCCAGTGCCGTTGTAGTTGCCGTTGTTGGAACCGCCGACGCCGCCGTTGTGCGAGTACATGATCGAAAAAGAGCCCCGCACCACATCGCGTTGCGTGACTTGCCAGGCGAAGCCCACACGTGGACCAAGGTTCTTATACCAGGTGTTCACGGGCGAGTCGCAGTTGCAGGTTCCGTTGCCGTGACCAATGTAGCTGAGCGCACCCATGTTCCCGGTGGCGGGGTTCACAATGTTGGGGTTGAAGAACGACCAGCGGTCATGCACCTCACGGAAGGGCGTATAGAGATCCCAACGCAAGCCAAGATTGACAATGAGATTCTTGGTGACCTTCCAGTCATCCTGCACATAGGGCGAGAAGGCCTTGTAACGCGCGCCGAGGGTGGAGAAGTTCTGGATGTAAACGGAGGACGAGCCTACCGCACCGATAAGGAAGCTGGCATAGGAGTCGCCGGAGTTGGGGAAGATGCTGCCGTTGGAGAAACTGCCGGTACTGGTGTTGGTGAAGGTGAAGCTCATCGGCTTGGAGGGGCTGTCGGCAACAGACTGATTGAACTCCAGAAATTGGAAGTCTCCGCCGAAAGTGAGATTATGGTGCCCCTTTGTCCATGTTAGATCGTCCGCCGTAGTAAACGTATTGACGGCTTCGTGATACGCCGTGGGGGCCGAGAAACTTTCGACACCGTCTGTGCCGCCGGAAAAGGTGGCAGCGGGGGTAGTATCACTGGCAAGGCCTGCAGGCAGGTTCGATATACCGAGAGCACTCGCCGTGAACTTGGGGTCGTTGAGAGTCTTGTTGCCTACTGGGGTCCAGAAGCGGGTGTAGCCAAAGCGCAGCTGGTTCACGACGTGCGGCGTGAAGGTGTAAGTGTGCTTGACGATGTCATTGGAATTCTTTTCATTGACGACCGTTCCGTTGGTATACGGATAGGGCAGGACGGTAGTTGCACCGTAGTCGTAGGGCGTGAACAGATGCGTCCCTCCGTTGGAGATAAAGGCGACCTGCTGCTTCTCGTTGATGGTGTAGTCAATGCGGCCGGTGTAGGCCCAGTTGTCGTAACCCACCTGACGGCCGGAGAGATAGTTGTTTGTCACTGTGGATGCCGTGACTGGCGGCAGATTAGCCGCCCAAGCAGTCGCGATCGGCGAAAGTTCCGACGGCGGAATGACGTCTGCGACACCCTGGTAGGAGAACTGGTTCGCACAGACGACTCCCGCGTGGGCCGCAGTGCAGGCGGCTACGGTGGATGGGTCATAGATGTGGTAAGTGAGCGCACCTATTTCAGTAAAGTTGCCCTGACGCATCAGGTTTGTCGGGATAGTGGCGAGTGTGGGATTGGTCTGCGAGCGTGAGTGATAACGGTCGTAGTTGCCGAAGAAGAAGAGCTTGTTGTGCAGGATGGGACCGCCCAAAGAGGCCGATATCTCGTTTTGATTCTCATACGGCTTGGGCGCAGGGACCTGCTGACCCGCTGCGTTCGGCTCCGTCACTCCTTTGGAGTAGAAGTTCCAGGTGTCGAGGACTGTGTTCTTGAAGAAGATGGAGGCGTTGCCATGGAACTTGTTGGTGCCCTGCTTGATGGAAAAGTTCTCCACGCCGACGCCCTGGAACTGCGCAGTCGAACCGCTGGTCTGAACCTGGGTCTGGTCGACGGATTCGATGGAGAGGTTTTCGAGCTTGCGGCTGTCACCTTGCGAATCCACGGTGGTAAGCGGCACACCTTCGATATAGAGCTCGTTCGTGTTGCCGGAGCCGGTGCCGTCGAAGACGCCGGAACGTCCGCCTGACTGCACCCCGGGCTGGAGCTGCGCGAAGGAAGTCGGATCGCGCGGGTTGGAGCCGGTCATCTCCACAGGTAGCTGCGAGTAGACCTCGTTTTCGATAGTGCCCCCGAGGATGGCGTTAGCCGTCTGCAGGGCTGGCGGGGCGGTCGTAACCGTGATCGTGTCGGTGACCTGGCCGAGCTTTAGCTTCGGATTGAAGGTGGCCGTCTGCAGCGCGTCAACACTGACATTCTCCTGCACCAATTGAGAAAAGCCCGGTGCTGTGACGGTGACCGTGTATGTCCCCGGTGGCAGCGGGGAAACCACGTAGTAGCCGGAGCTCGTGGCCGTGCGCGAGATAACCACGTTCGTCGCGACATTTCGTACGTCGACCTTTGCGCCGGGGATGCTCAGACCGTCGGGATCCGTGACCGTACCGGATACGGCGCCCTGACCGGTGATCTGCGCCGAAGCCGCAAATGGAGCTAAAACGACCAACATGAGGAACGAGAGCACGAACCCACGCATACCGAGCCTGAGAGTTTTCATGAGCACCTGGATATTTCTAAAGAAATTATTTCTAAACGCAGACCAATGTAGAAGTCCACAAGTAGAAAAGTCAATTCATTTGTGAAAATTATTACCATTCGACATTTCATGTGGGCGACGGACAACACGGTCTCGCGCGGTATGCTCGCGAGTGGGTGGGCGGCGAATGTCTTCGCTTACTTTGCCTGTAGCTTAGCCGGACGCACACTTTGGAGCGTGAAGGCCTGTCGATATCCGCTCTCTCGAGCGTGTGGCGTCAGGCTCGTTCCAGGGTCAGCCCCAACACGCCAAGAACGACACCATACATCTCGCAATGCAGCGTGCAGTCCGCCAGTTCTCTGTCCGCCTCAAGTTCAAGCTGGACGGTAAAGGCCGCGCCTCCTCGTATCGCGCCGCCTTTTCCTCGCAGTAACTCTTTTGAGACCAGCCGGGATCGTCCACTGCTTAGATCAACACGCCACGTCTGAGGGCTGTCCTCTTCGCCAAGGACAAAGACATAATCATCGACCGTATAGTCCTGCTCAACAGGCCACCAAGTCTGAGGGCTGCGAAGCTCCATTACTGTCGGCTCTCCGTAGTCTCGATAGGTTACCGTGACGGTCGCGTGGGTCGATCCGGTGGCCTGTGGAAAGGTCGTGCCGACGAGCAGAAGGTGCAATCGATGTGCCCGGCCACTGAGGTTCACCTTCACCTGCTTCGGATCGATGGCCCACTGCGAGACGTAGCAGCAGTTCGCCGCGGACCGATCAGATGGCGTAGCAAACTGCAGACCGCTGGGCAAGGTGAGCCGGTCGTTGCTTCGGAGGCCTGAGTCGTCGATGCTCGCGGAGGCATTGAAGTTTGCCCAGCCGCCCAGAAGCGTCTTCGGCAAATTGAGTGAGCAAAATCCGGAACGAGGTTGGCTGTAGTCCCGCGATAGGATCTCCGTCACTCTTCCGGAGAGGAGTGATCCAAGCTCGACCGATTCGAACCGGCCTGGAGACGATTGCGTGTGGTGTGGTGGTGCAGGTATCGCGGGGTTAGAGATCGACAGCTCGACTGGCAGCCAGTAGTGAGCGTCTTCTGTTTGTTGCATCGCAAACAGACAATGCCGGCCGAGTGCGGACGGAATGCCGTTTGTAAGGCATCGCTGAGGATCATCGAGTTGCTCATGTTGCACGCCAACGGGCCATGCTATCGCTTTCCCGATAACGCACAACAAAGGCTCTGATGGAACGCTTAGCGGAGGCTCACCGTGCCAATCAAGCTCAATCTTCCACGGAGCGGGCTGCGTGACTTCGATCACGACACGAGGCGATCCGACAGCCTGGTCAAGAAAGCGGACCATGTGCGCGTGACCATTCACCCGAACCACAGGCAGACGCGCCTTTCGCGCGATGAGTTCGAGCGTGAGCGTCGTGGCCCTCGCAAAGGACGGCTGCATATTCCAGATATCAGTCCCCTCGTGACGCTGATAGCTGACGAGAATCTCAGGGTGGTGAAGTGCAGCCTCAGCCCATTGAGTTGGCAATTTGGGAGCCAGATAAAGATGTCCGTTGAGGAGGTCAGGACTCAAGCCCCATAAACCTTCAACAATGGCTCGCGAGGCGCAACCGATAGGGTCTCCGAAGTCGCGTTGCGATTCCTGCCGGTGAGGATCGAGTTGCAGGGACATCGGGAAGTTCCCAGGACACAAGCCACGGTAACCGGCGTCGAGCAGGCTTCCGCAAAGAAGTGCGTAACCGTCGTTGATGAGCCCCGCCTGAAAGAGCGCGAGTGCGGTGGCAAGATTCTCCGCAAGCACCAGCAACGTCAAAGACCAGACGTAGGGCTGCCAGTCCGAGCAGGCCATCTGCCAACCTGCGTCCTTCGGAACGTTCTCTCCAATAATAGGAATTTTCCGCAACGAGCGTAGCCGCTCCGCAGCCATTTGCCACGCCTCCTTGCGATCACCCACCCCGCTGTCCATGGCCTGATACATCGTCCAGACAGCAGGATTTTTCGCCAGCTTGCGCTCTCCAAGCCATTCGCGGCTTTCTGCAAAGGCCCCGCGGTCATCCATCCATAAAAGCTTTCGCATGGCACGAAGGATCGAATCCGCTTCAGTCTGATAAGAAACGGCTATCTCGGGCGACAGTCCAAGCAGCTTACTGAGTTGCGCCATACCCTGGTTGAGGTACACGTTGTAAGCAGAACTATGGGCTGCGCCGCCTCCGTTGTATTGCAGGTTGTCGCTCGCCCAGATTGCGGCATACGCTTCATACAGAGGCAGGGGCTCCGTGTCGGAGCCGTAGTTACGGCGAAAGAGTCGACGCTCCCAGGCAGCATGACGCTCCAAACTGGGCCATACCTCTCGCGCGAAGTCCATGTCCCCTGTCCAGCGAAGGTGACGCAGAAGCGCATCGAAGAAGACCAGGTTCATGTCGTAATGGTTGTGGCTCAGGTCTCCGTTCGAATGAAGAAGCCCCTCGGAACGCGATTGCGCGGAACCAGCATCGGGCTCTCCTTCTGCTTCTTCGATTTGCGCGAAGCCATGTTGTGTTGCAACACCTGCGGAACCATTATTGACGACTGACACGTTCTGTTTCGCAATCCAATGTTTCAAGTGGCGCCGCATACGATCGTGGTGGCCCATTACGTCCAACGCGTAGGGCCCGCGCCAGCCCGCCAGAGGCATACGCCATGCGACCGCGCCGTGCATGACGCACGCCTGTGCCTCGTCCCAAATGGCATCAGCCGCAATGTTCAGCGACTCTCCAATGCCGTTAAGATAGGGATCGGGCGTCGACCAGGAAAGGCGACCGGCAATCTGCATAAGCTCTTCTTTCCGCTCCTCGAACGCCTCGGTCAGATTGGTCTGCGATGACGCATCGATCGGGGCCGCAGGAGCTGTAACGCCATCAAGAGCTCTGACGCGGATCATCTCAGGCTGCTCAGATAATGCAGTTCGACCCAACAAGAGCGGAAGTTCATCCGCCTGCGAAGCGGATTCCCAGAGTGCGTTCCATCCGTGATTCCACTCCTGCGCCGCGCCAACTTTAAGAATGGATTTAGACGCCGAGTCGACGCTCAAGCGGAACTTGCCACCTTTTACCTCGGCCGAGGCACGACCCGTCGAAGCCTCCTGCGTCAGTGTCCAGACGTTTCCTCGGCATTCTTCAGGACGCATCTGGAAGAATGCACTCACCGGTTCCACTTCACAACCGATATCGCCGTTACGTTTCCCTTTGCGCCCGCTTACCCCTCCGAATGCCCAAATCAGGTCAAGCCCCTGGGGGAGGTGCGATGGCACTACATTCAGCCAGAGCCCCGCACCGACCGTCAGCACCTGTAGTTCAATCTGCCCTGCTACTCCCAATAGGACATCCTGCAACGTATAGACGAGCGTACCTGCCTCATAGGAGGCATGGATTGTCTCGAATTCAAAGAACCACTTACTTTGTGAGAAGTCCTGCGAAGCAACACCAAGCCGCAGATTGCCACCGTGTCCCGGCAAATACAGCGAGAACTCCGGAAGGTCTCCACCATCACAACGAAACGGAATGTTAGGCCCATAAAGAGGCCGGTTGAAAAACTCTTTCCCGTTGCGAATGACGATGGCTCTGTCATGCGGCGTATACCGAAGCGGCCGCGCGACATTCTGCTCAAGAAGAGGAACGTAGTGACCGGACGTGATCTCCGGAGAGCTGCCTTGCGATTGAGGCTTGGGCTGCTGGGCCAGCAGGACGCCTGTGGGCGAGACACTAAGAGCGGCGGAAGCAGTTGCTGCTTCCAGGAAACGTCGTCGTGTCCATCTCTTCATTCGAAAGTATCCCTTAGTTCGAAAATCGCAGCCGGCGCAGCGCTTGACGCTATCGCAGGATGTAGGCTGAGGACCCCGGCGCAAACACCGGTTCCTTAGGCGCAGCAATCTCCACTGCTCCCTGTAAACCTCGGCCACTTACATTTGCTATAGATATTAACGGCCCCGTGCTCCCTGTGACCGAAATACCTTTGACTCGTACGTTCGTGGCGTTCGCAATCGAAATACCCTTGGTGCATGTGCCGGAAATATTTTCCAGCCACAATCCGTCCAGCTTCTTCCCTGTGTAGACCTCGGTGGCTTGTACCAGCACTGGAGCATCCTGTACGCGAATATTCTCGAAGCGGAAATTGCGAAATAGGGGAACTCCTTCAAGCCCAGGAACCGGAAACTCGTCGTCTATTCCGGCGTTGACTTGGTCGATTCGCAAAAAACCCATCCGCATGCCGGCAGCGTCAATATCTCGAAAGGTTAGATTCTCAATAAATGAACCACGACCAATGCGGCTCTTGATGTAGAAAGCGTTCTTGTAAACACTTCGCACTCGGCAGCGTTCGACAACGACATTGCGAATGCCCGCAGACGATTCGCTGCCGATGCCTATACACGAATACCCTCTTCCCTCAAAGATGCAGTTTGTAATGCGCACATTCTCGGTCGGGCGATTCAGCCGGTAGGCCTCTTCCCCTCTGCCGGACTTGAGGGAGATGCAGTCATCTCCCGTTGCAAGGTCGCATCCGTCAATGAGCACATTCCGGCACGAGTCAACGTCGATGCCGTCGCCGTTTGTCATGGTGCTGCGCACATTCAGATTCTTGATGGCAACATTTTCGCAGTACGTCGGATGGATGGACCACATGTGTGCATAGAGTGTCGAGAAGCCTTCAAGAAGAACGCCCGTACACCCAATCGGCTCGATCAACGCCGGGCGTCGCAACGGATTGTCTTTCGTCGGCCTGCCAGCAACCGCGATATTGCCCTCGATACGGCCTTCCCCGGCGATTGCAATATTCCTCGCGTCGACTGCGTGAATCAACCCGAAGTAGCCGGGGATCCACTTGCCTTCCCAACGCACCTGGCCTACTCGATAGTGCTCGAGATCAGGAGAGCCTAGCAAGACAGCATCTTTCGCGAGTCGCAAGGTAGTGTTGGATCGAAGAATGAGGCTTCCGGTAAGATATCGACCGGCAGGCACTTCTACCTCCCCTCCACCTAGAATGTTGCAGCGATCCAGTGCCGCCTGCAGGCTCTCCGTGGTCAACGTTGTGCCGTCGCCGACCGCTCCATGATCGCGAACGTCGATGCGGACGTGTGGAGGAGCTTGAGCATCCGTCATTGCCCGCCCAATATTCGTCGATCCCACGTCTATTGACGCGACGTTGGCTACTGCTCTCCTTGTGACGACGGACGGTATGGCAGCCATGCCGGTTATCAAAAGTTGTCGACGGTTCATAGGCTGCTTTCTGAAACTCGGTAAGATTACAAACACGCTTGCTATGACAGGTGTGTTTATACTGCATTTGAGTTAAAGATTTCAAATATGAATTAGTTTTTTCATTTAGCCATGTAGAACGGGCCTCTTCAGAGAATTAGCTGCAATCTATTGGAGGAAGGGTGGTAAGACAAGCAACGTCTTTGACGCAGAGGGCGCGGAGCTAAGAACGAGTTTCGCGGGGGAAGACAAAAGAGAAGGGGCGCAGAAGTTGTCTGCGCCCCTTTGTGTTTTTTGTTGCGACGAAGGTTGGTTAGAAGGTTAGACGACCGCCCATCTGGATGATTCTGCCGAAACCGGCCTGGGCTGAGAGGACGCCTAGTCCTCCTGTGGTATACGGGTTGTTGTTGGTAGGCGGCGTGAAGGTCGCGTTACCTAGACCCAAGGTTCCATAACCAACTGGGCCACCGATGCTCACAGTCGTTCCGGGTGTCGCAAACTGTGGGGTGTTCCAGAGGTTGAGCGCTTCGATACGGTACTGCAGTTTGAAGCGATCATGGAAGGTAAACAGGTTCTTGTTGAGCGACGCGGTGGCTGTGTTGTAGCCAGGAGCGCGGCAAGGAAGCGTACGTGGAGCATTGCCATACGTATATGCCTGGGCCGGAGAGAAGGCAGCGCCATTCATGTATGCGGCCAACCGAGTCTGAGGCGAACCACTCAAGCAGGCGCTGTGAGGATCTCCGTTGATGAGGTTAGGACGCTGCACGGTACCGCCGACGCCAGTCACTCCGAAGTGCGTGCTTACGTCACTCTGGGTGACAGAAAGCGGCACGCCATTGGAGATGAGCTGCTCATAGTTAACCTGCCAGCCGCCGACGAAGGCGTCGAGGAGATGACCAGTGAAGCCAGACGGGCTGCCAAGGAACTTTTTGCCCTTACCGAAGGGCAACACGTCCGTAACCGCCAAGGTTAAGCGGTTGGGGACGCTGTCCAGCGAGCGAGCATATTCACCGTTGAGGTTGGTGTTGTCCTGCGGACCAGTGGTGGTGGTGGTCTGCGAGCCGATACCCCCGTAGATGTTGTCCCAGTTGGCGGCGTGAGTATAGGTAGCCAGCAGTGTGAGGCCGTTAGCTACGCGCTTTTCTCCCTTGATCGCCACCGAGTTATACCATCCATACCCAGCTGACTTCACTTCCGTGACTGCGCCATAGTAGGGGAACGGTAGTTCCGCTTGACCAACGGGGAGGTTGGTTTTGTTGGTGGAAGCGACAACTCCAGTGGTCGGATAGACAGTACCGTTCGAAGACGTCAAGCTCGGTACGTAATAGGGGTTGACGCCGCCGCCGGTTGAGTTCGCACTGAGGTTGGTGGCTTTCTGCTGGGCCGAGGCAAGAAGGGAGTCCGACAGCTGGTTTATGTTGACCGACAGTGGAAAGTTGGAGGAGTGAGTGCCGATGTAGGAGATCGTGACGACGAAGTCCCCGGGCAACTTACGCTGAACGTCCAACATGTACTGCTGCACCAAGGGGTATTGCCGCTTCTGGTCGAACACCGTGAGCGCGCCACCGAGACCTGTGAGCGAACCCAGCGTGTTACCTGAAGGCTGGATCAAGCCGCCGCCGCAGGTGGCGCCAGTGCCTGCTTGGAAGAAGGGAGTGGATAGGCAAGCTGAGGCGCCAGCTAGAACAGCCGCGTTGCCATTTGAGGAGGGAAGCACGATGGCAGGAGCAGTGCTCTGCGAGTATCCCTGATTGTAGGAGGTTGTGATTCCCACTGGGGCATAGAAGAAACCGTAACCTGCATGCACGACGGTATCCTTTGTAACCTGGTAGGCAACACCAATGCGTGGCGAGAACTTGACGTGGCTGTTACCGCAGCAGTGGATAGGAGCGCCGTTCTGGCCGGCGAAGAGCAAACCGCCTGGAGCGCTGACCGGAAGACCTGTCGTTCCATTGTTGTAGTTATTGGCGGCCGTCGGGCTGAAGGCAACGTTGAACTTGTTGTTTTGTTCATGCTGACCCAGTTCATACTCGTAGCGAATACCGGCGTTGATGGTGATCTTTTGGCTGAGACGATAGTCGTCCTGCGCCCAGACGGAGTTGTAGGCTTCGCGGTTGATGAAGGGACCGGCGTAGAGGGTTTCTGATGCTGCCGATGGGAGACCAACTTCCAAGTCCGAGATCGCTGCATAACCGTTCGTCGCAGTAGAGCCGTTACCAGTGCTATCGGTGTACTGGCCGTTGAACGTGAACGAGCCCGGTGCGTTCGGCGGGTTGGTGAAGTAGGAGAAGCCGCGATAGGTATACCCGAAGCGCAGATCGTGCTTCTTGATGGTCTTGGAAAGGATGGCCACCAGGTTATGGGAGGCCTGTGGTGTGTAGCCAGAGAACGCGCCACCCAGGGCGGGAGCCGTGTTGCCACTAGAGCTGGGACCTGTGAGAGTGACGCTTGGATAGCTGGTGAGCGGAACGTTCGAGGTGAACGAGTTGGCGAAGCCGTATCCCGTCCCGTTATATGTGAAGCCGCTGCCTAGATTAAAGCCCTGTGAGTAATAAGGGAAAGCGCTCCAGTAGCGATTGAAACCATACCCCACAGTAAGCAGCGTGGTGGAGTTGATGGTGAAGGTATTGTTCCAGGCGGTGGAGTCAAACTTGCGGTCTTCCAGTTCGTTGCCGGAGGCATAGAGCGAGTAAGCATTAGCGAAGGTGGTCTGCGGCTCTTGAACGCCGGAGTGGAGATAGGAGAACTGAGACGTCCACCAAGGGAAGAACTGGTGCTCGACCTTGCCGACGAACTCATCGGCTCGGGTCTTGAAGCCGACGCCTGACGCTTGAAAGTTGGCACCCGAGCCGTAAGCGCCAGTGGCATCAGGACCGAGCGGTAGTGGAAATGCGCTTGCCATAGAAAAGCCAACGCCGTTGAAGAGGTTCTTGCCGCCGCAGGATTCACCCAACTTGGTTGCTGCGGGGCTGCCTGGAATGACGTTGGAACCACACTCCGACTGGAACGTCGTTGTACGGCCAGCCACGGTGGGATCATAGAGCGTATTCGTGCCGTCCGCCGTGAAGTCTCCCTGACGCTCGGCGAGCGTTGGCACATAGTAATTCTGCGTGGAACCGCTGACAGGCTGGCCCTGACGGTAGCCTTCTTCCGTGATCCAAAAAAAAGTGTTATCCAGCCATTTCGCCTTCTCGGTCAGGAAGTGGGGGAAGAGCGGACCGCCGATGGCTCCTGAGTACAAGTAGGTTGCGTCTGTGGGGGTAGGTGCCACTAATCCGGTCGTAGTATTTTTGGGATTGAAGTAAACATTGGCCGACCAGGGGGTCTGACGGGTTTCGCCGTAGAGCGTGCCGTGATAAATCGATGAGCCGACCTTAAGAGTATTGACGAAAACGCCGCCGCCGGTGCGTCCGATCGAAGCATCGAAGTCGTCACCCTGAACCTTGGCTTCACTGATGGCATCGGGCGAAACGACGAAGGTGGCGCCACCGGAGGATGTGGACACGGGGATACCGTCTACGTTGTAGGAGTTGGTGTTGCCGGGAGCACCAGCGACCGAGACGTCCGAAACACCCGAGGAATCTTCCGCGCGTACATAGCGAGGATCGCCGAGGGTGACGACGTTGGCGTCGAGTTGAACAAACATAAAAGGATCGCGGCCAAGGTTGGGGAGATCCTGAACCTGCTGTGCGGTGAATATCTGCTCTGCAGAGACGTTCGCGGTGTTCAGTGTGACGCTATCCGCGGCGACTTCAACGGTTTCGTTGGCCCCACCGATGACGAGGGTTGCGTCTACCGTTGTGACGGCACCGAGCGAAACGACGTTACCCTTTGAATCGTAGGTTTTGAAGCCCGGGACGGCAATGGTGACCGTGTAGTTGCCGGGATCAATGCCGCCAAACTCATAGATACCGGATCCATTCGCAACGCCGGTACGGGCGACCTTGGTGTCCTGATTGGTGAGACTTACCTTTGCATTGGGGATCACCGCACCCTGGATGTCTTTGACTTCGCCACGGAGAGTACCGTAGTTGGTCTGCGCCTGCACACCGGATGCGGCGAGCAGTAGGACAACAACGAATGCAAGCAGCGCGTGCATTCTTGACTTGAGAAATTTCATAACCAGTGCCTCCGAAATGTCGTTCATCTGAATTCAGAATCTGGCGCATACTGCGAGGTCATGCGCACCTTGAAAGCTGGACAACAAACTTGAACCGCGATGTTGAAGAGCCGAATCGTCTGGATAGGTCCGGGTCTAATGGGTGCCCGGTTAGAAGCTGGAGGTTCAGAGGTTCCAGTTGCCAGAGCTCGACAACCGACGTAAAGAAAAACAAAAGTCGTTAGGCGGTGGGCCTGGATTGCGGTTGCATGCGGCTGTAGAGCTCAGCGAGAACGCCGACACCTTCCTCAGCAAAGGCGCGGTCGGGGGTTTCGTTGGTGTCGTTCCAACCCTCGTCCTCGCCTCCCTTGGAGTACTGCATGACAATGCCGTCGCGACGCGAGAGCATGCTGAGACCTTTGTAGGAGAGGCCATACTGCGCGCCTTCCTGCGGGATGAGCCAGGCGATCTGCCCGCGGACAGGGACGATGGATTCATCGCTCCAGAGAGAGCGGCCACCGTAGCCGGGGCAGTTGACGATGACTTTCTGCGGAAGGGTGGTGAGTTCCTGCGGAGAGTGGAACTCGCGGGTTTCAATCTTGCCGCCGGCGATGAGAAAGTCGGTGAGAAGCTGGCGGGAGTAGTCGGCCACGTTGAACATCATGGAGGAGCTGCGGGAGACGTACGGTGTGGGGAAGGGCGTGGAACCCGGCGGCATCATGATGGGTCGAGGCGTGAGATCGGCGATGCGGTCGTTGAGATGGATGAAGTCGTGGACGGGTGCGGGGCGGTCGTCGCGGACGTTGGGGTCGGTGCCGCCCTGACGGGGGCCGCGGGGCTTGTCGCTGAGGTTCCAGCGGTCGGTCCACTCAACCGGCGAGCCGGGCATGCCGTAGTAGCTCTGGTACATGAAGAAGCTGGTGCGGGCGAGCGATTCCCATGTGGCGGCGAAGTTGGAGTCGACGGCGGATGCGAGGGCAACGCGGGAGTCGGGCGTCCAGGAGCCGGTGGCGCGGCTGCTGCGTGTGAAGGGGGCGCGCTCCTTGGCGTAGATGGTGACCTTCGCGCCTGCGCGCTGCAGCATGGTGGCCGAGGTGAGCCCGATGGCGCCGGCGCCCAGGACAGCGATATCCTGCGAGCCTTCCGCGGCCTTCATAGCACTGGCCGTAGCGACCGTGGCCGATCCCCACGAGAGCGACCAGCCGCTGCCACCGTGGCCGTAGTTATGCACGATGGTTTTGTCGCCGAGGGTTTCGACGTCCATGCGCGGACCCTTGGCGCGGAAGGGACGGAGGCAGACCGTGATGCGGAAGATGCGATCGGCGTGGGCGCGGATTGGAACCAGCGGCGTGTATTGATCGTAGATAGGAAGAGGAGGCGCACTGGATTGCGCAACGTGCGTCTGCTTGACGCACCCGCTCAAATTGAGCGCACTAACCCCTGCAAGGGCACTGGAACCTCGTAAAAAGGTACGGCGATCCATTGACGGCAAAAACGGTGCAGCAGAACGGTCCATCAGGAGAGTCTCCGGCGGTGCTTTGCATCTGAAAATTGCTTGTGACTACAAAGTAAGAAATTAGCTTCGGTGCGAACTGCGACTGCGAGTTGCAGATACACGAATGGGACGTTGCATCCCAAGTCGGACTCTTTGATACCAGCTATGGAAGGGCTTAAGACGCATTCAAAGTAGTTTCAATGAATCGTCCAGCTCAATTTTGGTTGATGAGTCCGAGCTTATTTAACAGCACGTGAATTGTCAATAAGTATTCAGCCATAAAGGGAATTTATTCTGAGATAAAATGAAGAAATATTCGAAGAATATGACTTAGAGACAAAGAAAAGCCCCGGCGGATGGCCGGGGCTTTTCGGTTGAAGTAATAAGAGTTAGCCACGATAGAGTTCAGAAGGTACGTGATGCATTTCCGGCAGGTAAAGCGACGCGCCGAGCGCTGTGCTCGAAGCCGGTTTCATATCCATGCACTTGACGAACGCTGTCTGGAACTTCGACATCTCGTCCTTGGTGCCGACGGTAACGCGGACATAAGTGGGAAGCGCAGCCCAGGTACGGCCAATCGCAACCTTCTCCTTGAGCATGCTCTGCTGGAACTCGCGACCTGGACGATTGACATCGACCATGAAGAAGTTCGCCTGAGAGCCCGGGATGATCTTGTATCCCTGCTTAGTGAGGAAGGCGATGGTCTCTTCGCGCACGCCGGTGTTAATGGCCTTGCGGGTGGGGACGAGGTTTGGATCCTGCAGGCTGGCGCGGGCCGCGGCAGCGCTGGTGATGGAGATGCTCGCAAGGCTGCGGGCGGGCGGAGCGACCTTGCTGAACGCAGCCAGGCGCTCGGGGTGAGCGATGACAACGCCAGCACGAAGACCAGCCATGCCGTAGATCTTGGAGAAAGTGCGGGTTACCATGAGGTCGGGGTTCGCCATAACAAGAGGAATGACCGACTCATCGTTGGAGAAGTGGAAGTATGCTTCATCAACGATGACGACCGAACCCTTGGGCTTGTTGGCAAGGAGGTATTCGATGTCCGCGCGCGGCGTCATGGTGCCTGTGGGGTTGTTGGGGTTGACGATGTAGTAGGCACCTGGCGACGGGTGAGCCGCGAGCATGGCCTTGACATCATGCGCATAGGTGGGGGTGAGCTTGACCGGGAACTTGGGAGCGCTCATGGCATCGGCCGCGCGCGGACCCTGCTCATAGCTGGGGTCGCCGTAGACGAGAGGCTTGTCGGGACCGATGTTGGACATCAGCGCGAGATCGAGCGGGCCGCCGGAGCCGGGGAACAGTGCAACGTAGCCAGGCTTGCCGGGAGCAGCCACGGGAAGATCGAAGAGGCTGGAGAAGGCCTTGACGGTTTCCATGCTCTCTTCCTGGTGATAACGGCCGCCCATGACGGCGGTGGTGCTGATGGCGGAAAGCGCTACGGACGCTGGTCCGAGGGGATTCTCGTTGGAGGAGATGATGACGGTATCCGGCGAGAGCTTACGCATTTCGCCCATATCGGACATGCCGCCACGACGCGGAGTGGGGTTTGGCGCGGTGAGAACAGCGGCGGTGTTCTGCTGGCCGTAAGCCGCTACCGCGGGAAATGCTGCCGCAGCCGCGCTGGCTGCTCCGAGGGTGCGCAGAAAATTACGGCGCGACAACCCCTCTTGAATACACTTGTCCATGTCGGAATTCATATGATTCTTCTCCTGTTGCAACGGTGCTGCGGCTACTTTGCTGCGGCTACTTTGTGGTAATCGACACTCGTCCGATGAAGACAACAGAGTTGTCCATCGGGAATCTATAGGGTCAGATCTAAAGCTGATGCGGGCGGTTTCGAATCTCGGGGACCTGCTGCGTTGAAGGTTTTCAAGCGCGGATCCAGTTCAGCGTTAGAAACAATGTAACGTAAAAAGTGCAAAAAAAAACAACGACCCTGATGAAAACTTTTTCGCGAGGGCACGAATTCTTCAATCACGCTGCCGATTTTGCACGCAATTGCCCTGCGTTCATGCATTTGCGAAAAAGATGCGGGCTACGCCAAAAGATGCGTCAACAGGGCCATTCGGACGTAGAGACCGTTTTTTGCTTGCCGGAAATAAGCAGCGCGCTGGTCGCTATCGACTTCTGAAGCGATCTCGTTGAGACGCGGCAGGGCGTGAAGGATGATTGCTTCGGGCTTCAGTTGAGCGGCGATGGCAGCGTCTACAAAGTAGCTATCCTTGATCGCTTCGTACATCGAGGCATCGGAGAAACGCTCGCGCTGGACGCGGGTAATGTAGAGCACGTCGGCGCGCGGAAGGGTGGTGTCCAGCGTCTCGCTCTCGCGAAAATCGACGTTATTTTGCTGGAGATATTCGATGTATTTTGCAGGTAGACGCAGGTTTGCGGGCGAGATGAGATCGATGGAGACGCTGGGATAAAGGCAAAGGAGTTGGAGAAGCGAGTGGATGGTGCGGCCATACAGTAAGTCGCCGACGAGCGCTATGCGCTTCCCTTCCACGCTGTCTAGCTCCTTCATGATCGTGTAGATGTCGACCAGGGCCTGGGTGGGATGCTCGCCTGCGCCGTCGCCGGCGTTGATCAGCGGGACGGGCGAGATGGCGGCTGCGGCTTTGGCGGCGCCCTCTTCGAAGTGGCGCATGACGATGACGTCGGCATAGCCACCGATGACGCGGATGGCGTCGGCGATGGATTCGCCTTTGGCGGCAGAAGAGTTTTCGCGGGCGTTCTCCGCAGTGAGAATGCCGCCACCGAGTTTTTGCATGGCTGCCTCGAACGAGAGGCGGGTGCGGGTGCTGGGCTCGTAGAAGATGGTGGCGAGGATGCGTCCACTGAGCGAGAGCTTGAGAGTGCGAGCGATGTCATGTCGTTCCATCTCGGCTGCGGAAGCGAAGAGGCTTTCCAAGAGTTCGCGGTCTGCGAATTGCGTGGCGCTGATGAGGTAGTTGAGCTTTTGCATAGGGACAGGGATTAGGGATTGGGGATGGGGGATTGCGTGTGGACTATGCCGCTTAGGATGGTATGTTTGACGCTGCCGGGGAAGGTGAAGCCTTCGAAGGGTGACCAGCCGCACTTTGTCTTTACGGATTCGCGAGTGACGAAGTAGGGAGTATTTAGATCGAGGATGGTGAGTGAGCCGGAGTAGCCGGGGGCTATGTAGCCGAAGCCTTTGCCGTGGATAGGCGACAAGAATTCGCGGACGAAAAGGCCGGGGTTGTGGGCGAAGACGCGAGCTATGTCGGCGGTGGTGTAGTTGTGCTCGGCCATGAGCCAGGTAGAGAAGGCGCCCAGGGTGTCGAGGTGCGGGACGCCGCTGTGGCCTTCGACTTTTTCATCAAGTGTGTGGGGGGCGTGGTCGGTGGCTACATAGTCAACGAGGCCTGACTTAAGAGCGGCAAGAAGCGCGAGGCGGTCTTCGCTGGCTCGGAGCGGCGGATTCATCTGTAGGTCCTGACGATTTGTTGGCGTGATCATGCCTGTATCGAAGAAGAGATGATGCGGCGTAGCTTCGCAGGTGACCTTGATGCCGCGTGCTTTGGCGGCGGCAATGAGGGGAAGGCCATCGCGGGTGGAGTAGTGGCAGAGCTTCCCGTTGAGGTCGTATTTCTCGATGAGATAGAGAGCGAACTCTGTGGCGGATATTTCTGCCGAGGGAGGGCGCTTCAGCTCGTGCAGTGGAGCATTTTTATTTGCTTCGAGAATTGCGGGATCTTCGCAGTGGAAACTAACATTTCTTCCGAGGTAGTTAGAAATGACTTTTTCTAACTGCTCTTTTGAGGAAAAGAATAAGTCACCCACCGACGGGCCCATAAATGCTTTATAGGGGACGTGGCGAGTTAGGGGTGAGGTATTGGGACCTATTCCGGCGTAAAGCGTGATGGTTACTTCCGACTTTCTTGTAAGTGCTTCTTTGGCGGAGTAACTTGCCTCGTCTACCGGGGCGATGGGGTTGTTGGGCATGTCCGCTACGTGGACTACGCCACCGTGGATGGCGGCGGCAGATGTGGTGATGAAGTCTTCTTTATACATCTGGGTGCCACTTACGTCTTCGCGGGCATGGATATGGATGTCGCCGAAACCCGGGAAGATGATGCAGTTGGTGGTGTCAATGTCGGACTGGCCGGTGATGGGGCCGACGGAGGTTATAAGGCCAGTGGTGGTGTCGATTTCGATGCTGCCTTCGAACTCGCGATCGTGGTTTGCGATGCGGCCTTCAATGCGCAGCATGAATGACCTCTTTCGCTGCGTTGATGGCATTGCGGAGATTGCGGGCGGCTGCGGAGGGATCATCTGCATAGATGATTTCGCGGGAGGAACTGATCATGAGACCGCGACCATTCTTGTCGAGACCAGCAGCGAGGACGGCGTTGAGATCGCCGCCCTGCGCGCCGATGCCGGGGACGAGGAAGGTGTTGTTGGGAGCGATGGCGCGGATGCGGCGCATCTCCTCGGGGTAGGTTGCGCCGACGACGAGCATGCAGTTTCCATCGGTGTCCCAATGGTTGGCGACGCGGTCGGCGATAGTTTGCCAGAGGGGTGCGCCTTCTACTTCGAGGTCCTGGATTTCCGCGGCGCCGGGGTTTGAGGTGCGGCAGAGAATGATGCAAGCTTTGTCATGACGATCGAGGAACGGCGCGAGCGCTTCCCTGCCTAAATAGGGGTGGAGGGTCACTGAATCGAAGGCCATGTGGTCGAAGATAGCGGCGACGTAGGCCCTGTTGGTATTGGCAAGGTCGGCTCGCTTGGCGTCGCAGATGGTGACGATTTCAGGGTGGCGCTCACGGAGGTATTCCATGGTTTGCTCGAGCTCGCGCAGGCCTTGTGAGCCGCGGGCTTCATAGAACGCGATATTCGGCTTGTAGGCCGCAGTATATTCGGCGGTATTTTCGATGATGAACTTATTGAATTCAAAAAATGGAGCGAGATTATTTTGGAATTGTCGGGGAATTTGTTGGAGGACGGGATCGAGGCCTACGCATAGCAGCGATTGGATGGCATCTGCCCGGTTTTCATATTTGCGCAGGATCGGATTCATTGTCCTCTATTCGAAACCATTGCGTTTGGCCCAGCCGTGAGGTTCGTCGAGCCAGTCGATGATGATGTCCGCACCGGCCTGGTCGAGTGTGCCCTGATGGAGGGCTACTTCGAGCACTTCCGCGAAGGTGGTGAGAGCGTGCAGCTGGACCCGAGCTTCGGCGAAGGCAGAAGCGGCCTCCGGCATGTTGTAGCTGATGATGGCGAGGCAGTGGCTGACGTGGCCGCCTTCGGCGCGGAGGGCTTCTACGCCGGAGAGGCTGCTCATGCCGGTGCTCACGAGGTCCTCGATGAGGACGACCTGCTTGCCTTCGATTTCGCCGCCTTCGACACGTTTTTTCGCGCCATGAGACTTGGCTTCCTTGCGAACGAAGATGGAGGGCTTCTGCATGGCGAAGCCGAGAGCAGCGCTGTGTGGGATGCCGGCGGCTTCGATGCCCGCGATAACGTCTGCTGGGAGGTGCTGGTCGTAGATGAGTTGCTGAAAGCCATGGATGACTTTGCCCCAAGCGTGAGGGTGAAATGGGAAGCGGCGGTTGTCGCAGTAGACGGGGGACTTGATGCCGGACTTGAAGGTGACGGGCGCACAGGGCGCGAAGCCTACGCCTCCGATACTGACGAGAGCTTCGGCGATGTGATGGCTCATTGGGGCACCGCGTCGAGCACCTGGGATTTGATTTCGGAAGCGAGCGCGGGGTTCCACATGACGGAGGTGGCGGCCATGACGGCGTCGGCACCGGCGGCGCGGTAGTCGAGATAGTCGTGGGCGCAGCTGGCACCGCCTACGCCGATGATGGTGTAGCTGAGGTTGAGTTCGTCGCGAAGGCGAGCAAGGCGCTGCACCATGTTGAGGCCGGCCCACTTGATGCCGGCACCGCAGACACCGCTCCAGAGGCGACCTTCACCGGGAAGTGCCTGGTTCCCTGCTGCGTCACGAACTTCCGCGGAGATGGTGTTGATGGAGCTGACGCCCTGGATGTAAGGACCGACGGATTGGATGAGTTGTTTTAGTTTCGAGTCGTCGGCAAAGTAGGCACACTTGATAATGAGCGGAAGGTTGCCGATTTCGTTCTTGATGACGGCGACGACTTCGCGAGAGCGGACGGTGTCGAAGCAGAGGAGGTTGGCGGTGCCTTCGTTGGGACAGCTGAGGTTGACTTCGATGATCTTGACGCCGGTTTCCTTGAGAAGGCGAGCGCCGAGGGCGAAGTCGGCGATGTAGTCGGCGGCACTGCCGTGCTCGTTGAGCGTGCCCTGGAAGCTGGCGATGACGACCTGGCCTTTGTGGGTATGCGCGACGGCTGAGGCGAGATCGGGCTGCCAGAAGTCAGGGTCGAAGCTGGGGACGCCGAAGGAGTTGGTAATGGAGAGCGGATCGTTGTATCCGGCGACGGTGATGAGGTGGTTGTTCGCGGTAGTGAGGTCGCCGTCTACTTTGACCGCGAGAACGTTGGGCCAGGCGTGGCAGGGGTAACGGTGGGTGCGGACCGTTTTGTAGACCGGGATGTTATAGCCCTTGTCCAGTGCGGCTTTGACGAAGTTGCCGTTGAGCAGCGGGCCAGCAGGGATGCCGAAAGGGAGATAAACCGGTTGGCCGAGGAAGCTGTATTGGGGTTCGCCGGACTGCGTGACGACATCGGGCGAGGCGAAGAGGCCGAAGGGGCCGTTGTCGAAGTTGTCCTGATAGGAGCGGGCCGGGTCGTACATGGGCTCGGAAACCATCGCTGCAACCTCCCGTTAAGGAAAGTATAAGCGATGGCCTACGGTGAACCCGTGGATATCAGGAGGCTTCGTGGAGGGTGGCGGTCTGGTGGCGGACGTCGGATCCGCGCACCCAGAAGATGACGTCTTCGGCTATGTTGGTGGCGTGGTCGCCGACGCGCTCGAGGTTGCGGGAGATGATGAGCGCGTTGAGCGCCTGGGGGGCCATCTCGGGCTTCTGGGTGATGAGCATGCTAAGCGAGCGGAAGGCGTCGGCGTTCATCTCATCGACCTGATCGTCGAGCAGGAGGACAGACTGCGCGAGGTCGGCGTCGCCTTCGATGAAGGCCTGCAGAGCTTTGCGGACCATGGCAGCGGCGAGCGAGGCGAGCTTGGGGATGTCCACGGGGAGATCGATGTTGGCGAAGGCACCCATCTCCTGGATGCGGCCGGCGATGGAGACGGCCTGATCGCCGACGCGCTCGAGGTCGGAGTTGATGCGGATGACGGCGATGATGAAGCGAAGGTCGACGGCCATGGGCTGCTCCATGGCGAGAAGATCGAGGGCGGCCTGATCGATTTCACGCTCCATGCGATTGATCGCTGGTTCAGAGCGGAGAACGAGGTCGCAGAGCGAGAGATCGCGTGCGGTGTAGCTTTCAATGGCGCGCTGGATTGCCTGCTCGACGAGACCGGCCATGATCAGGAGCCGCTCTTTGAGTTCATCGAGATTCTGCTGGAATTTAATACGCATCAGCCAAACCTCCCCGTGATGTAATCTTCCGTCCGTTTGTCGGATGGCGTTGTGAATATCTTGGTCGTTGCATCAAACTCGACAAGTTTTCCGTTGAGGAAGAAGCCGGTATTGGCGGCGACGCGAGCGGCCTGCTGCATGTTGTGCGTGACGATGACGATCGTGTACTGCGATTTGAGCTGGAAGATGAGGTCCTCGATCTTGGCCGTGGAGACGGGATCGAGGGCGCTGGCTGGCTCGTCCATGAGCAGGACTTCGGGGTCGACGGCGAGGGCGCGGGCGATGCAGAGGCGCTGCTGCTGGCCGCCGGAAATGCTGGCTCCGGATTTTTTGCGGAGGTCGTCTTTGACTTCTTCCCAGAGGGCGGCCTGCTTGAGCGAGCGTTCGACCACTTCGTCGAGCATGCGCTTGTTGCGGAAGCCGTTGAGCTTGAGGCCGCTGGCGACATTGTCGTAGATGGACATGGTCGGGAACGGGTTGGGGCGCTGGAAGACCATGCCGACGCGGCGGCGAATTTCTACCGGTGAGGCGTCTTTGTAGATGTCGAGGCCGCCCATAAGGACCGCGCCTTCGGCACGGGCGATGGGGTTGGTTTCGTGCATACGGTTGAGGCAGCGAACGAAGGTGGATTTGCCACAACCGGAGGGCCCGATGAGGGCCGTGGCCTGGTTAGAGGGGATGTGAAGGTTGATGTCCTGCAGGGTATGCGTGTTGCCGTACCAGGCGTTGAGGTTCTCTACGCGGATGTCGACGCCCATTAGTGGCCTCCCTGAAGCTCGCCGCGGTTGGAGAAGACGCGGACGAGGGTGACGGCGCCCATGATCATGGCGATGAGGACGAGTGCACCGGCCCAGGCGAGGCGGTGCCATTCGTCGTACGGGCTGACGGCGTAGACGTAAATCTGAAGAGGAAGAGCAGCAATGGGCTGGGTCATGTCGAAGCTTGTAAATTGATTGCCAAAGGCGGTGAAGAGCAGCGGCGCGGTTTCTCCGGCAACACGGGCAAAGGCCAGCATGCAGCCAGTGATGATGCCCGGCGACGCGGTGCGGAGGCTGATCGAAAGCACCGTGCGCCACTTGGGGATACCGAGGCCGAGGGCGGCTTCGCGGATGGCGTGTGGAACTGTGGCAAGCATTTCCTCGGTGGTGCGGGTGATGGTGGGGACCATCATGATCGCTAGAGCTACGCCGCCGGCGAATCCGGAGAAGTGATGCTGTTTGGCGACGATGAGCGAGTAGGCGGCAATGCCCATGACGATGGAAGGTACGCCGTTGAGGACGTCGGCAGTGAAGCGGACAAGATTGCCGAGAATACGGCCGCGGCCGTATTCGGCCAGGTAAACGCCGGCGGCGATGCCGATGGGGATTCCGATGGAGCTGGCGAGGGCGAGGATGACGGCCGAGCCCATGATAGCGTTTGCCATGCCGCCGCCGGGCTCGCCTACGGGAGCGGGAACGTGGATGAAGAACGCGAGGTTGAGCGAACTGGCGCCCTTGTAGATGAGGTAACCGACGATGGCGATCAGCGGGACCAGCACGAGAGCCGTGCTGAAGATGGCGAGGCCGGTGATGAAATAGTTCATCACGGAGCGGCGAAGCTCGTGCAGGCGGTTCATGTTGGCCGTACGGGTCGTACGTGTGCCGCTCATGCGTGACCTGCCGACTCACCGCGGGTGACGGCCCAAACGAGCAGGCGGGCGATGGCGTTGACGACAATAGTGACGAGGAACAGTGCGAGGCCGATTTCTATGAGGGCGCTTAGGTAAAGATCGCCGGAGGCTTCGGAGAACTCGTTGGCGATGACGCTGGCAAGCGTGTAGCCGGGAGCGAAGAGGTTCTTAAGGATGTCGGGGTGGTTGCCGATGACCATGGTGACGGCCATGGTTTCGCCGAGCGCGCGCCCGAGGCCGAGGATGATGGCGCCGACGATGCCGAGGCGCGAGTTGCGCAGGACCGACATGCGGAGCATCTCCCAACGCGTAGCGCCGAGGGCAAGGGCAGCTTCACGCTGCGCGATGGGCACTGCCTTCATGACGTCGCGACTGATGGAGGAGATGATCGGAAAGATCATAATGGCCAGGATGACGCCGGCGGTGAGCATGCCGACACCAAAGTTTGGTTCGACAAAGAAGCCCGTCCAGCCGAGATATTTTTCGAGGATGGGACCGACGTTATCGCGCATGATGGGGACGAGGATGAACACTGCCCAGAGACCGTAAACGACGCTGGGTATGGCTGCAAGAAGCTCGGTGAGGAAGGCGATAGGGGAGCGCAGCGGGCGGGGGCAGATATCCAGCAGGAAGATGGCCACACAGAGCGAGAGCGGCACCGCGATAACTATGGCAAGGAGGGACGAGACGACGGTGCCGTAGATGAACGGCAAGGCTCCGAAATCGCCCGAGACCGGATCCCAGGATGTGCCCTTGAAGAACTTGAAGCCAAAGGCGTGGATGGAGAGCTGGGAGTTTTTGACGAGCACGAATACGATGAGCGCGACAATGGCGAAGATGCTGAACGCGCAGAGGATCATGAGGCCGCGGAAGGCGCCGTCGGCCAAGCGACCGGCGCTACGCTGCTGCAAGAAGATGCGGATTGCTGAGGGTTGGGGCGGGGCTGCAGCATCAGGGCCCGATGCCTGAGGCTCTGGAACGATCATTTCCGGAAGCTTGTCGAGACCTGGCTGCATCATGCTTGTGAGCTTTCTGGGCGGTTCTATACAGTTCCCAGTTTATTAAAGAGATATTAAAGGATTGTGAATCGCGAGGGGCTTTCAAGCAGATAGAGCGGAAAGGAGGCCCGCTTGCTACAGGAGCCTCCTTACCGGTTTTCTTAGTGGATTTGTTTGATGGTCTGGAGAACGCGCTCAGCGACCGGCTTGGGGAGCGGAGCGTAGGTCATCGGCGCGGCTTCTTCTTCGCCGTGCTCGAGCATCCAGTGGAGGAAGTCGACCAGCACCTTGCCCTTGGCGGGATCGGCAGACTGGATGGGAATCAGCAACCAGGTGAAGGAGGAGATGGGATAGGAAGTGGCTCCGGGAGCGTTGGTGATGGAGACACGGTAGTCGGCGGGCATGTTCTTGGCCGCAGAAGCCGCGGCTGCGGTCACGCCTTCGGTAGAGGCCTTGATCCATTGGCCGTCGTGGTTCTTCACCATGCCGTAGGACATCTTGTTCTGCACGGCATAGATGAGTTCGACGTAGCCGAAGGTGTAAGGGCTGTTGCGGATCATGCCGGCTACGCCTTCATTTCCCTTCTGGCCGATGCCAAGGGGCCAGCGCACGGAAGCGGCACGGCCGATCTTCGCGAGGAAGTCAGGGCTGACCTTGGAGAGATAGTCGGTAAAGATGAATGTCGTGCCGGAGCCTTCCGAACGGTACACGGGCAGGATGCCGTGGTCGGGAAGATTGACGCCGGGGTTGTCCTTCGCGATGCGGGGATCGTGCCAGTTGTTGATCTTGCCGAGATAGATGTCAGCGATGACTTCTGGCGAGAACTTGAGGTCGGTGCCGACGCCGGGGATGTTATAGACGGGGACGACTGCACCGAGAACCGTGGGGATATGGAGAAGCTTGACCTGCGATTCGCTAAGTTGCTGATCGGTCATGGGTACGTCCGCGGCGCCGAAATCAACAATCTTGGTGGAGACCTGGCGGATGCCTGCGCCGGAGCCTACGGACTGATAGTTGATCTGGACACCCGGGTGCTGCTGGCTGTACTCGGTGAACCAGCGCGAATAGATGGGGTTGGGGAAGGTGGCGCCAGCGCCGGTAAGCTTCTGGGCTCCGGCGGCGAGCGTGAGTGAAGCCGCGAGGGCGAGGGAGATAAATTTGAACTTCATACGATCCTCCAGGATCAATGGCGTGCTTTACGACGGCAGCCGATCATTACCTTTTACAGAGTTACACATTCTTTAGGATGCCAATGCCCGGCAGCCGTTGGGCTGCCGGGCATTGGGTTAGGGGATGTAGTAGCGCATGCTGACGTGAACCATCGGTTCGGTAGCGCGCGGGCCAGCGGGCGTGGTCGCACTGCCGACACCCGACCAGAGATTGCGCTGGATGTAGCTATAGGTAGCAGAGTATTGCAGGCGGCCATATTTGGGGCTGCTCACAAGCCGGTAGGTGAAACCACCCATCGCTTCCTGGATGTAACGCGTTGGCGAACCGCAGGAGGTTGCCCCAGCCGTTCCGCCAGTACCTGCGCCAAGCGTGGTGGAGTTGGCAGCCGGGATGTTGTAGCAACCCGCATCGCTGATGTTGGTGGGGCCATAGCCGATAAGTGCGCCAAGAGAAGTTGTGTAAACCGTGCGCTGGGCATACTCGCCGCCGTAGTAGAAGAAGACGTCAAGCTTGGGCGTAGGGTGGGTTTCGATGCTGAGCATACCGTGGTAGTTGCGGATAGGCTCGAGCGTTTCGTCGGGGCGGAGGGTTGCATCGGCGAGCTGCGAAGAACCGTAGCGACCGATGCCTTGTCCTGCCATCGCCTGAACCGCGACGTCTAGGAACTTTGCCGGCGAGACGCGAGCGCTGCCGAAGACACCGCCTGCAGCCTTGGTGTTGCTGAGCTGCGTTGTGGAGTAAGTATAGGTTTCCGCAGCAGCGGTACCGGCGGTGGTGGCGATGGGATTGTAGTAATCACGGAGGAAGCGAGCGATGCCGCCGAGCTCGAAGTGGGCCTTGGGCAGATCGGCAGCGCCCTTGACGATGATGTCGGGAGCGACGTTGTTCGCGTAGGTCGCGACGAAACCGGTGCCGGTGCTGTTACCCGCGGCGTTGTACAGACCGCCATTAGTGCCGCCGCCGCCGAAGAAGTAGGAGGTTGGGGCAGCCGAACCGTTCACCGTGAAACTGGTGATCTGCGCCTGCTCGACAGATAGAGCGGCCGTGAAGGCGCCGGTCTTGACATCGCCCCAGCGCTGCTGGAGACGGAAGCCGGGCTGACGGGTCCAGGAGAAGCCGACCATGTACTGCGAGTCGATGGTATTGGGGAGCTTCTCAGTGCGGGCGTCGGTGCTCTTGCCGTCTTCCGTGACAAGCGACCACATCTGACCGCCGGTGACGGCGAATCCGCCGACTGTCTCTGCCTTGCCCCAGATTTGGCGCTGGCGGAGAACATAGCTGTTGGACTGGTTGTTGTTGGACGAGGTGCCCGTGCCGAGGAAATCGGCTTCGAAGTAGCCGGAGAGCTTGTAAGCTCCGACATTACCTTCAAACAGACCGCCGAGACGGCTCTGGCGACCGGAGAAGTTCAGCTCGCTGACGTGGCCCTGGGCCGCGCTGGGAAACGGAATGCTGTTGAAGGGGGTGTTGATATCGGAGTTGACGGAGTGTTGACGCCATACACCTTCCGCCGCGAAGAAGGCGACCGGGGTAATGGTAACGCCCTTATAGCGAAGGGTGGTTGGCGAGTTGATCTCGTCTTCGACCTTCGCCTGGTTGGCGACTACGGTTTCCGTGAGGCCGGCGTCGGTGGACTTAAGATCCGTGACGGTGCTGGAGAGCGCGTCTACCTTGGTGTCAGAGGCTGTAGCTGCGGCGCTGGCCTGGGAAGCGGCGGTTGCAGCGGCGGCGGCCTGAGCTTGCGCATCAGCGGCTGCCTGCTGCGCTGCGGCGGCCTGTTCGCCTTTGGAACCTAGTTGCGACTGCAGGGCGTCAATCTGAGCCTGCTGCGCGGCCATCTTCTCGCGCATTTCGCGAAGCTGAATCTCAGTTTCGGTTTCTACCCTCTTTTTTTCAACTTTCTTCTTGTGCGTCTTGGCAGGAGGAGTTGTTTCGGTCTGCGCCTGGATTGGGAACTGGGCGGCGAGCAGAGCCGCGGACATCAGGACCGCAGCTATCGTCTTCATACGTTTCATCATTCCTCGAACGGAATGGCTAAGGGATCGTGCTGAATCCGGCACTTTCCACCGGGGATTTTCAGTCCCAAATGTCCTTGCCTGTACTTGTCCGTTAGGAGGATGGTCGCAAGGGGACGTGAATCCTCCGCGAATGGAGTGTGAAAAAACCGTGAATCACTGGGGGTTTTCCTCAGTTAAGCCGCGTCTTCTGTCGGCTGTCGGACGACAGAAGGGACGGCTACAGGCAGGGTGAAGCAGAAACGGCTGCCGCGGCCGAGGTCGCTTTCAACCCATATGCTGCCGCCGTGGGACTCCACCAGATGCTTGGCGATGGAGAGGCCAAGGCCCGTGCCGCCAGACTCGCGGGAACGGGCTTTATCAGCGCGATAGAAACGCTCGAAAATCCGATGACGGTGCTCGAACGGGATGCCGTAACCGAAGTCGCGGACGCTGAATAGCACCATGCCGGGTTGCGCGGCGGATTCTTCAGCGGCAAGGATGATGCGGGCGCCGTCGGGCCCGCGGCCATAGGCTAGAGCATTTTCAATGAGATTGGTGAGGACCTGCACGACCGCGTCGACGTCGGCGGAGACCTTTGTGTCGACCGGGCCAAGGATTTCAAGGTGCGTGTCGTCGCGGAGCAGGCCGGTGACGGCGACGACAGCTTCGCGAATGACCGTGGAGGCGGCGGTGGGCATGGGGCGGATTTCGTGGTCGCCGGATTCTACCTTCGCCATAACGAGAAGATCTTCGGTGAGGCGGCCCATGCGGACGGCGTTCTTGTGGATGGCTTCGAGAAATTCTTTGGAAGCGGGGGTAGTGTCGGGCGAGGCGTTAGCATCGTCGACGAGCATTTCTACATAACCCATGATGGAGGTGAGCGGCGTGCGGAGCTCGTGGGAGACGTTGGCGACGAACTCTCGCTGCCCGCGCTCCATCTGCTCGACGCGGGTGACGTCGCGGAAAACGAGGACGGCGCCGCCTTCCGGCATGGGCGCCGCGCTGACGGCGAAGATGCGGCCCGTGGGAAACGGGACGGCCGCCCGCTCCGCCACTTCGCGGTCTTCGAGCGCGATGCGAGCGCAGGTAAGAACCTCCGGCACGCGGATAGTCTGGACCAGCGCGTGGCCGGTGCGGACGGCACCCGTAAAACCCGGAATGCGGCGCATGGGCTCGTTGGTCCAGGAGATGCGTCCGGCGGAGTCGACAGCAAGGACGAGATCCTGCATGGAATCCAAGAGCACTTCGAGCTTCCGGCGGTCTTCTGCGACGGCGGTTCGCTGGGCCTCCTGAAGTTCGGAGCGTTGGCTGATGTCGTAGGCGAGGTCGTCGAACTCTTCGAACTCGACGAACGACGAGCCGGTAGACTGACCGGCGCGGCCGGCTTTGAGGGTTTGCAGGCCACGGCCCACGAGCCAGGCACAGGAGAACGCAACGATGATCGCAGTAATCAAAGCAACCGGGACGGCCAGCCACCAATGAGGCCAAAGTAGAAGGAGCGCCGCCGCCACGAACGACCCGATGGCGGTGCGCAGGAGCAGCGCAATGAAGAGGCTTCGCTTCATAGGTTTCGCTTCATCCTTAAAGGTTCCCACAAATCCAGCCATGAGGGCGGGACGGATTGCTGGATGGGCAGCTTAGACGAGCTCACGGGCGGCCTGGGATTCGCGAGGCTCGCGGGTTTTGGGGATCTCGAAGCGGTAGCCCGCCCCGCGCATGGTCTTGAGATAGCGCGGGGTTTCGGGATCGACCTCGATCTTTTCGCGAATGCGGCGTACGTAGACATCGACCGAACGCGGGGTAACGAAGCGAGCGTCACCCCAAACAGCGTCGAGGAGCTGATCGCGGCTGAAGACCCGGCCTGGATGGCGGGCGAGGTAATCGAGCAAGCGGAACTCGGTGGCCGTGGTGGGGATGAGCTCGCCTTTGACGATGAGTTGCATGGCGCTGCCGTCGATTTCCAGGTCGTCAACGTTGAGCGTAGTAAGATTGGCGGCTGCCTCCGGGCGTTCAAAGCGGCGGAGCACGGCGCGAACGCGGGCGATGAGCTCGCGGGTGCCGAAGGGCTTGGTGATGTAGTCGTCGGCGCCGAGCTCGAGACCCTGGACGCGGTCATTTTCCGCGGCGCGGGCAGTAAGAAAGATGATGGGAACGCTCGCGAGCGTGGGGTTGAGGCGCAGACGGCGGCAGAGGTCAAGACCGTCGCCGCCAGGAACCATGATGTCGAGCAGGAAGAGCGCGGGGCGGGAGCGCTCGGCATCCTGCAGGATGGTGCCGATGGCGGCGTAGGTCTTGACGGCGAAACCGGCGCGCTCCAACTGATACTGCACCAGTCTGCTGATGTCCGAATCATCTTCCAGGACAAACACAGTTTGGGTCACATACACCTCTGGCCAGCTTTACCCGTAACCGAAGCCAGATTACTGCAATTGCGATGCAGTTCTGCTAAAGGACGATGAATCTTTACAGTCGTGTTTCAGGACGATGAACATTAAAGGAGTGTTACAACTAAGCGGCTGCGGTGCCACTGTCGAACTCCGTATAGTTATCGAGGTAATCGACGATAGTGTGGTAACACTCACAGGCCTGCTTTTCAAGGCCAAGGCGGTCGAGGATGTGGATGGTACCACGGCTGTACTGAATGAGGCCGAGGTCTTTGAGTATTCCCGCTGCGAGGGTGACAGTGGGGCGGGTGCTGCCGAGCATGTCGGCAAGGTACTCGTGTGACATTTTGTAACTGTCGCTGAAGGCGCGGTCCGAGCAAATGAGAAGCCAACGTGAGAGGCGCTGCTCGATATTGTGCTTGGCGTTACAGCCGGCTGACTGCATAGTTTGGACGAGCTGCGCCTGGACGTAACCCAAGGCGAGGCGTTGAAACTGGTCTCCGCGTTCGAACTCGGCACGGCCGTTTTCGAGGGAGCAGGAAAAGCCGTTTCCGGCAATCTGGGTATAGATGCGGTTGAGGCTGCGCTTGGTACCCATGAGGGCGGAGATGCCGATGACGGACTCGTAGCCGAACATGCCGACTTCTACCTGCGAACCGTCCTTGAACGTGTTGGTCATCGACGCCATGCCGTCCTCGACGAAGTACAGATTGCGGATGGGTGAACCGGGAAACTCGATTTCGTGCTGAAGTTCGAAGGTAACAGGGTGCAAATGGAGGCGCTGAATCGTCGCTGCGTCCAGAGCCTTCAGAACGGAGTTCTTGAACGCCGATGGGAGCAAAGCGGGGCCTCGTCTCAGGGAATAGCCGGAAGGTGGGCGCTGTGGTTCCGGTTCCTGCTGCAAGGGTACGCTTCTTTGTGCGGTGGCGACGAATTTTGTGTCGTCTTGGTAACTCTGCGCGTGGATTGGCAAAGACAAAGGCGGAGCCGGAACTCCGCCTTTGTCGTGAATCGGGCTTTGGTTAGAACATCAGTTGCAGAGACATCTGAACCTGACGCGGGCTGCCGATGGTGTGAGTGACTACGCCGAGACCGGTGGCGCAGCTATAGAAATAGTTGCCGGTGTAAGGCGCTGCGCTGTTGGGATTAGTAGCGCATGTCTGACCGCTGGGAGCGACCCCATCGGGATACGTACCCTGAGGGCCCGAGGGGAAGCCGTTGTAGTACTGGTTTTGCGATACCTCGTTGCCGGGAACGTCGAAGGTAGCAGTGTTAGTGAGGTTGTAGACGTCGAAGGTGTACTTGAGCGCGTAACGATCGGTGAAACGCGTCATCTTGACCAGCGAAGCATCAGCGCGCTTCTGGAAGGCCTGACGGAAGATATTGCGCTGGCCGGTCGTGAAGTTGGTCTCATACGCATCGGTCGCGGGAATGGCGCCGCCAAGGCCGCCGGCCGCAATCAGCGGGAGGCCGAAGCATTCCGGCCGAAGCGCTGAATCGCCAAAAGCTCCGGACTTACCGGTGAGGGCGGTCTTAGCGTTGCAACCATTGGCAAGAGGAACGATGGGATTGGTGATGCCATCCGACACGCCGTAGTAGACGCTACCGATAGCTCCGGAGTAGTCGATGATGCTGTAGGGCTGCCCGCTCTGCAACACGGTGAGGCCGACCAGTGACCAGCCATCGATGAAGTCACCAGCGACTGTGTGCTCGGGAGCGAACTTCGGCAGATCGAAGACGTAGTTGAAGTTGATGACGTGGGTGCGGTCGAAGTCGGCCGAGCCATAACCACTGCGGAGGTTGAGAGCGTTATTGCCGTTGTAGAAGAGGCCGAGACCGCTCTGTTCGTCGGTGGCGTGAGAGTAGGTGTAGGACGCACCAATCTGGATGCCTTTGCTCATGCGTTTTTCAATGTGTGCCTGCAGTGCGTTGTAAGCATCAACGCCAGCTGCCTTGTAGTCAATGGATTCAGCAGCGTAACCGATGTAAGGGACGCGATGATCGACGTTTCCGCCTTCGTAGTCGAAGTCGTAACCGGGGCCTGTCGGGCTTCCGTTCAGGGTCGCTCCGGCTACGTTGTAGCCGTAACTGTAGGTTTCGCCGTGGATGGGATTAGTCGGTGTCGCAATACCGGGCTGGTTGAACGGAACCGGGATTACCTGGTGCCGGCCAAGGTTGCCGACGTAGCCGAGGTCGATCGCGAGATCGTTGCGCGGCTGCCACTGGACGTCAAGCGTGTAGTTCATCGTGTAGGGCAGCTTGTTGGTGCGGTCGTAGACGCCGAGTGAAATCGGCTGACCGCCGTCGTTGATACCCGCAAGGTTCGGAAGGAAATTGCTGAGGTCCGATGCTTTAGGGTTGACGGGTGCCGCATGCTGCAGGACATTGCCGTAGGGGTTTTCCAGGTTGCCAGTTGCGGCAGTGGGAGCAGCGCCGCCCTGGCCGCCGCAGGTGACGATGTAGCCCTCATAATAAGACTGCGACGCGACCGGGCAGCTTGAGGCGTTCACGAAGGGCAGTTGCTGGTTGACGCCAAATGGACCGCCCGTGACGGTGCCGATAGCGTAACCGGGCGAGAAATAGGTGAACAGTTCGCCGCGGTCGTAGTACATACCGAAGCCGGAGCGAACGACAACCTTGTTATGAAACATTTCCGGCTGCCATGCAGCACCGATGCGGGGGGCAATTCCCCACTGGCGCCCGGTAAGGGTGGTGTTGCTGACGCCGGCAGTGCCGTTAGCGTTATTGCCGGCGATGATGAAGCCTGGGTTGACGATAGTATCGGATGCGGTGGCATAGTTGTACAACTTGGGATCGAAGTTGAAGAGCCGGCCGTTCTTTTCGGTAAGCCCTCCGTCCCAGTCGTAGCGAACGCCGGCGGTGAGCGAAAGTGTCGGCGTTACCTGGAACTTATCCTGCACATAGGTGCCGAGCTGGTTGGCGCGATAGTAGCGCGTGGCATTGCCTTGCAAAAATGAAGTGACATAGAAGCCGGTGGAAGCACTACCGGGAGTGACGTATCCTTGGACGAACTGGCTGAAGTCATCGGCTGCTACTGTGCCGGTGCCGGTACGCTTGTCGACTGTGTTGAGCTGCGTATAGCTATAAAGCGCTCCGAAGCTAACCGTGTGCTTGCCGAGTGTCCAGATGGCATTGCCGGAGGGAGAGATGCGGTTCTGGAAGACTCCGGTATTCGAGGCCTGCCCTTCGGCGTTGGGGCCGATATTAAGGATGGCAGAGGAAACGCCATCCGGCTGATCGTTACCAAGCACGTTGTAGATGGAGACGCCGGGGAAATAGGTGGAACCGAAGGTGTTGATGCAGGGGTTAGCGCAACCTGGGACGTTCTGAGGCGTAAAGGGCTGTTCGTTATCGGCGTAATTCTTTTCACGCAGGAAGCCGAGGGTCTGGGTGGTGCTCAGATTCGGCTTGATTAGGTAGGTGTTCGTGATGGCGAAGACCTGCGCACCGGAGTCAAGGTGTTCCGTAAAACCGGGAACGCTGGAGTACGCATAAGGGGCGAGTGTGGGATCGTGCTGGTAGAAGTACTTGAGTGAAAGCGTGTCTTTGGCGGTGGCGTTATAGTCGAGATCCGCAACGAGGATGTCGGCCTTGAAGCGACCCGTACCGGGAATAAAGGCGTTATCGATGTGAGCCGCGGTGGGTGCGGTGCCGCCCAAAGCATCGTTGGGGATGAGCCACTTGCCGGGCTCGCCGGGTAGCGAGGGCAGATTGAACAGTGCAAGCGCTGCCTTGTCGATATTTCCGGTGCCAAGTGTTGTGCCAAAGGAGTCATTGGTGATCGAAGCCAGACCGCCGAGAGTGCGGTTGGTGTCGCTTAGGCCAACCGGTACGTCCAGGAGCGAATCGCCGATCTCCTGGTCAGATACATGCAGATGTTGGTAGCCGACAAAACCAAAAAGCTTGTCTTTGACGATTGGGCCGCCGAGCGTGCCGCCAACAACGTAACGGTGGAGTTGCGGATTCTTGTTGTTCTCCGGAATGTCTGCATCCTGCTTGAAGAAGAAGGGCGCGGCATTAATCCAGCTAGTGCCACGATGGGCATACACTGTGCCGTGGTAGACGTTGGTGCCGGACGCGGTGGAGAGATCGATGTGCGCGCCGGATGTGGAACCCTGCTGCGCGTCGTACATGGACGCATTGACGCGGACTTCCTGAAGGGTCTCGGGTGCCGGGGTGGGAATCGCGTTGCCGATGGAAAGATAGATCGAAGCAGCCGATACGATGACGCCACCTGCACCGCCACCGGAAGATCCGGTGCTGTTGATCACGCGGGCAGAGGCGACCTGGCTGGTGGACTTTCCGTTGAAGAGGTTGCTGGCATCAACGCCGTTCAGTGAGAAGCTATTGGAAGTATCGCGCTGCCCGTTTGCCCATATAGGCGCATTTCCTAGACCAGAGTTGGCGCCGGTGCCGCCGGAAACCTCAGCGTTGACGCCGGCCGAAAGGATGGCCACACCGGTAAAGCTGCCCGTGGGAAGCGGGATGGCTTCGATCTGGGCTTTGTCGAGAACGTATCCGTTGGTGGTATCGGTGGCGTTGAGTAGTGGATTGACGTCGACGGTAACCGAGTCGGAGACAGCGCCGATGGCGAGCTTCGCGGGAAGCGTTACGGTACGATCGGCCTGGACGACGATGCCGGGGACCTTCTCGGTGGAGAATCCTTGGAGCGTGAAGGTGATGGTGTACTTGCCGATGGGCAGGTTGACAAGCGCGTAAGTGCCTTCGGCATTGCTCTTGGCTGTGCGGACGAGTTTAGTATCGTCGGAAACCGCCTTCACTTCCACGTTCGGAATGGCGCTGCCCTGGGGGTCGAGCACGGTGCCCGTGATGCCTCCGAGAGTTTGTTGGGCCTGGGCGCCTGGAGCGGCGGCAAGGATGCCAGCCAGAATGAAGAGTGCAAAGGTTGCGACAAGTTTCCGGAAGTTAGCCAAGGTATTGCCTCCTAATCAGTTCATGGTGCGGGGATCCTGCGGTTTGGAGATACACGCGTACGTCCAGCCCGTGGGCCGCTAAAAATGCTTTGGGTGCTGCTGTGACAGCGGCTTTATCCGCTTGCCATGCCTATGAAAATTCGTTAAAGCCTGAGAAAGAATTTCAGTTCTCTCTAGCGAACAATTCTCTAATCGATATGCAGATGCACGGGTGCTGCGAATCCATACGCTGGAACAGATCCATTCGTTCCCTTGAATCGACTGCTGTTTGAATCGAACGGGTACAGTTCGACCTTGACGTGATTGGGTTAGAAAAACCGTTTGCGGCCCGAGGGGTCGATGGCTGTGATAGCCAAAGAATAAATCAGAATTCATCAGAGTCAAACAAAAACTCGGTGCCAACTGATTTATAAAGACGGGATTTCTCGTCTGTTCGCGATCCAATACCAGGCTAGCGCGAGGGCAAGATAGGCCAAGTAGACATACGGGAAGTAACGGTAGGGCGCCGGCGGGACAGGAAACAAGTTGCCGAGCAGGCCGGCGATCAGGGCCAGCACTGCCGCGAGACAGAGAAGGATGCTCCAACCGGTGAGGCGCTGCTCGCGGTACAGATGCACCCCAAGGGCAATGGCAGCGAGCGTATATGCGGTGAGGAAGCCGAAGACCGCGAGCGTCCCCATGTACCCGTAGATGTCCGCACCAGTTACTCCGCGATGCGCAAGGATCGCCACCGGCACAAAGGCAAAGACAGCGGTGAGAACGCTGGCGAAGCCGGGGGTTTCGCTACTGGCGTGAATTCCTTTGAGGCGCGAATGCACGAGGCCTTTGTGCGCCATCAACAGAAGCACTCGGGACGCCGCAATGACGCAGGCGAGCGTGGCGGCGAACATGCTGACTAGAACGCCGATATCGATGAGCTTCCCCGCGAGCGAGATGCTGGCCTGCTCGGAGAGATAGTGGAAAGGCGCGGCGCTATCGCCAAGTGAGGTTGGCGAGCCTTTGAAGCCGAGGACTTCTCCGTAGACGCAGACGAGGAAGAAGCAGCCGGAAAGCAAGGCACTGAAAATGACGGCGCGTGGGATTGTTTTGAGTGGGTCGCGGGCTTCGGAGCCGAGAGTGGTTGCGCTTTCAAAACCGACAAAGCTGAAGATGGCGAGCATGACGCCCATGCGCACGCCCTGCATGGAGACACCGCGCAGGCGGAACTGACTGACGTCCAGGTGCAGGCCGTGTTTGAAGAGGATGATCCCGATGACAACGGCGATCAGGAACATGGATGTAGCTTCGATGGCCATCATGAGGCGCGCGGAAATGCGGATGTCTCGATAGGCCACGAACATAGAGGCCGCGACGGCGAAGACAGAGAGAACGATTGGTGGAACATGCGGGCTGAAACTGCCGAGGAGGACGTAGGAGAAGTTGAGGAAACCGCCGAGGACCGAGGACGCCGTCATGACGTAGGCAAAGAAGAGCGCCCAGGCTGTGATGGCGCTAAAGACCGGGGAGAGCGAACCGCAGGCGTAGCTGTAGAGTGAGCCGGGTGAGGCTGACTCACGAGCGAAGGCGGCAACGCACAGCGCAACGAGAAAGATGGCGGCTGTTGCGATGAGATAGGCAAGGCCCGCTCCGGCGGCGGCGAGGCCGAAGACAAGCGGGACCGTGAGCGCGGGCGTGGTGCTGGGCGCGATCAAAGAGATCGACTGCGCGAGCGTTTCAAGGGGCGAGAGAACTTGTTGTTGTAGCCCGTAGGAAGGCGAGGTCGCGGGCGAAGTCGCGGTTTTGGGTCCGTCTGCGACTGTTCCGAGCGTTGACTGATTCATCGAGACACACCTCACACTGGGTAACTCGGATTGAAGACACGATGGTGCAGGCCCGCAGCTCGTCTATGGGGACTGGAAGGATTTCAGAATAGCGTATCGGGTTGGAGTTTTCCGCAGGCCGGGCAGATGCTATGCGCGATGTACGCTTTCGAGCCGTGCAGCCCAGGCGGAAGAGGGCCGCGTTGCAGATGTCGGCTCCAGTGTGGCTAGCTGCACGGCGAAATTGCCGATGGTCGAGCACTCTGTTCCGGCGCGGCAAACTTCGAGGCCCGTGGCTTCAGCAGTGAGACGGTTGAGGAACTCGTTCTGACTGCCGCCGCCCATGATGTAGAGCTTGCGAAAGTGCTTGCCGGTGATATCCGAGACCTTGCGCAGCACAACGGCGTAACGCGCGGCCAGGCTGTAGAAGAGTAACGAGGCCATCTCGGCGGCGTGGGATGGGTCGGGATTGAGTTCCGGAAGGTTGCGAGAGCGAAGCTGTGCGTTGATGCGCTCGGGCATATGACTCTGGAGCAAGAGATCGGGATCGTCGACGTTGAGAATGTAATCGCGGGGCGCGAATTTTGCAGCATCTGTGACGAGCTCGGGCAGGTCGAGCGTGGCGCCGGCTTCGGCCCATGTTTCCATGCACTGGCGGAGCATCCACATACCGTTTACGTTTTTGTGGAAGCAGATGGTGCCGTCAGCGCCGCCGAGGTTAGTGAAGTTTTCTTCGCTGGCCGCGGCGGTGTTTACGGGCTTGTTCAAGAGCGTTCCTACGAGTGACCAAGTGCCCGAGCTGATGTAGGCCCAGTCGTCGTTTGCGTCCGGTATGGCAGCGATGGCGGATGCCGTATCGTGGCAGGCGGGTGCGATAAGGCGTGTATCGGCAAAGGCTGGAAGCTTTGTGAGCTCACCTTGCAGCTGGCCGATGTCGGTGCCTGGTTCGACGATAGTTGGTGCGTCTATTGTGGACTGGCCGAGCGCCGCGAAGATTTCTTCCGACCACTTGCCGTCGAGCGCGACCATCTGCGTATGAGTGGCGTTGGTACGCTCTGAGACCGCGCGACCGCCGAGGCTATAGAGGATGTACTCAGGGAGGTTCAGCCAGCGCAGGTGTTTGTGTGCGGAATCATCGGCCGCCATCTGGTAGGCGGTGTTCAGACGCAACAATTGGATGCCGGTGATCTCGCGCATGCGTTCGGCAGAGAGTATCTTGTGCAGTGCGACTTCAGAGGCCGCGGTGCGCTCGTCGCGATAGCAGAAGGGATCGCTGATGGGCTTGCCTTCTGAGTCGAGGCGTACGTAGTCGACGGCCCAGCCATCGACTGCGATGGAACGAATGCCTTCGGTGGCGATCTCCGCGCATTGACGAAGGCCGGCGTGAAGGCCGTCGAAAATGCAGCCGATGTCCCAGTGCAGGCCATGCTCGCGCTCGCCTGCATGGTTGGCGAAGCGATGCACGAGATGGAACTGCGGCTCACCAGACTGCCAGCGCAGCAGTGAGACGCGGCAGCTCTCGGCGCCGAGATCGATAGCGACGAGAGCGCGCTTGTCCGAAGGCATGTCGATAGCAGCCTCCGGCGTGCTCATCGCAGGTAGGCCTCGGTGAGGCCGCCGTCGACGGGGATCAGGTGGCCGGTGGTTACGGGGGCGCGCGGACCGCCGACGAAGAGGATGGCTTCCGCGCAGTCCTTGGGGTCGATGGGCACATGCGTAAGCGTCCGTTGCGCATAGAAATGCGCGAGCAGGTTGCGGATTTCATCGTCGGTGCCGTTCTCGTCAAACGGGATGCCGTACTTGGTGAGCGAGGCCTTCACGCGGTCGCGTGGGAACATCGTGGAGCCCTTGACGACCGTCGCGGGGCTGATGCCGTTGACGCGCAGCAGCGGCGAGTAGGTGATAGCGAGCTCCCGAACGAGATGGCTGAGTGCGGCCTTGCTAACGTCGTATGCTTCGGAACCACGCTTGGCAACGACGGCATTGGCCGAGCTGGTGAGCACAACGCTGCCCGGGATGCCCTGCGCCTTGAATATCTTCTGCGCTTCATCGGTAAGTAGATAGTTGGCGGTGACGTTGATCTCGAGCGTGATACCCCACTGCGCGTCCGAAATAATGCCATCGGGCGAAGTGGGGAAGATGGCGGCGGTGTTGATGAGGAGGTCGATACCACCGAAGGCTGCGACCGTGGCTGCGAGCGCGCTCTGGATGGCGTCGCGCTTGCGGATGTCGATGGCCGTGGCAACGGCGCACTCTTTACCGCCGATAGCCTTGGCTTCGTCGGCAACCTTCTGCGCGGCTTCCTGCGAGAGATCGGCGACGACGATGTGCGCGCCGCGCTCAGCTGCGAGCAGCACCGTTTCACGGCCGATGCCGCTGGCACCGCCAACGACGAGGACGATGCGGCGGCTGAGTTCCTTCTCAGGCGGCTGGCGGCGAATCTTCGCTTCTTCGAGCGCCCAGTACTCGATGCGGAAAGCTTCGCTGGGCGGAAGGGCGACGTAGTTCTCGTGAACACTGAACGCCGATGTTGGCGCGCAGCCAGATTGCGGAAGCTCGGAGGGCAGCTTACCTTCGTCAAGCGAGCCGGCGCCTTCCATCACATGGATGGCGTTGGTATAAAACTCGCCGGTGATGCGCGACTCCGTCTTGTTCTTGCCAAAGCTGAACATGCCCACACCGGGAACGAGAACCACCGTTGGGCTGGCGTCGCGCATGGCGGGAGATTCAGGCAGCGCGTGCGCCTTGTAGTACGAGGCGTACTCGGCGCGGTAGGTTTCGAGAGCCTGGTCCATCGTGGCTTCAAGATCGCTCACGGCACTCTTCGGGTCCCAGTCGAGAAATAGCGGGCGAATCTTGGTGCGAATGAAGTGGTCCGGGCAGCTGGTGCCGAGATGCGCGAGCTGCTTGGCGGAGTTCGAGTTGACGAAGGCCAGGACATCGGGCGCATCCGTGAAGCTGCCAATAGTGCGCTGCTTTGCTGAGACACGGCCACGAATGGTAGGCATCAGCTTGGCCGCGATGCTCTTACGCTCCTCGTGCGAGGTGTATTTGGCACCGCCGAAGCTGATTCCCTTCTTCTTGGCGTGCTCTTCGATGAACTGGCCGAGCTGGTCGATGATGGTGATGGTGTTCAGATAGCTTTCGCGCTGGGTATCGCCCCATGTGAACAAGCCGTGGCCACCAAGGACGACGCCGTCGCAACCGGGAGTATCTTCAACGGCTTTCTTGAGCATCATCGCGAGTTCGAAGCCGGGGCGCTGCCAAGGCACCCACGCCATCTCATGGCCGAACTGCTTGTTGAACTCTTCCATCTTCTCTTTGCCGTTGGCAGAAGCGGCGAGAGCGATAGCCCAATCGGGATGCAGGTGATCGACATGCGGGGCAGGCAGGAAACCATGCAGCGGGGTGTCAATGGAAGCGGCCGTGGGATTGTTGTTGAACGTACAGAGGGGGTACATCCCGACGATTTCGTCTTCGAGCTCGACGCCCTTATAGCTCTTGGTGAGCGCGAGGACCTTGTCCAGATAGAGCGTGGCAAAGCCAGAGCGCTTGATGCTGCCGAGGTCACCGCCCGAGCCCTTGACCCAGAGAACGGTCTTCTTCTGGCCGTCGAGAGGATCGATCTCTTCGATCTTCGAGCTCGTATTACCGCCGCCGAAGTTGGTCAGGCGAAGGTCGGAGCCAAGCAGGTTGGAGCGGTAACGGAGAAGCTCAGGAGCGTCGAGCTTTGAGGCGACGGCATCGTCCCAGCGGTCTTCAAGAAATTTGAGTTTGTTCGAGGTTGTCATTGCGGTCCTGGAATCCTGTTCGGCGAGAAGTCGGCGATCCTGTGCCGGGGTAATTAGACACCATTAGGATAGCAATTTCTATAGGCACATGGTTTCCAAAATGAGGAATGGACAAAATGGTTACTGCAATAAAGGACTTCGCCGGTTTACCTGGCCGCTTTTGCCCGACGCTTTGCCGGCTTGGTCTTGGATTTCGGCTTCGCTAAGGAAGAAGTGGTTTCCGAGCGCACCGCAGGTGAATTGTCAGCCTCCGCCGTAACGCTTTCCTTTTGTTGCAGGGTCCAGGCACGGTCGGCAGTAATGGCACGATGCTCCACATAGTTGTAGGGCGCCACAGTTTCGCCGCGCAGCAACGCCAATCCGATATCGATCAGGCGTGTGCCGTAGAGGCCGACTTCGTGGAAGATAGATGCAATGGCAGGGCTGCCCGGCCGCTGCATTTCGGCGAGCATCTCGTCGAGGCAATCCTGTCCGACAACGGCGACATTTTTTTCGCGCTTCAGCTCGCACACGGCGGCGATGGCACCCATCGCACTGGTGTCGTTGGCTGCAGCGATGAGGATGTGCTTGTCCTTTGGGTGGCGATTGAGGAACTCAAGGATGACCTTGTAGCTCCTGTCGCGCATGCCGCGACCATCAATGCGGACGAAAGACTCCACGGGAAGATTGGGAAGGCGGGCACGGACGCCCTCAAACGCGCCGGTGATGCGGCTCTGCACGAGCGGGCCGGCTTCTTCGATGTCGAGGCCGACGATCCAGTCCATCTTGCCGCCCCAATGGTTGATCGCGTAATCGGCGAGCAACCCACCGGCTTCTCGACCAACGCGATAGTTATCGACGCCGAAGTACACCGCATGGGGATGCGGGATGTCGACGGCGATGAGCGGAATTCTAGCTTCAGCGATCTTATCGGCGATGATGGGCGCGGCGTGTTCATCGATCTGGAACTCAATGATGACGTCCACGCGCTCCCGAATGAAGGTTTCCGCATTTTCCTTCGCGGTATCGGCGTCATAGCGGTTGTCCAGCACGATGAGATCAATGCCGACCGCCGTGGCGGCACTGCGTAGGCTGGCCGCCACGGCCTCCGAAAACGGCATCTCGGCGCTCTGGCTGCCGAAGCCGAAGCGCAACTTCTTGGGCCGCGCGATATGTCGATACTGACGGTCAGAGGTCTGCGCCACGTAGCCGCGGTGTACTAAAGTTTTGAGGATGCGGTAGACCGTGGTCTTCGAAATGCGGGTACGACGGTGGATGGTTTCGAGCACCATCGGCTGATTTTCAGCCTGAAGCAGCTCGAGAATATCGAGCGACTTGGTCAGCACAGGGATAAGGTACAACCGCTTGGACTTGCCCTTGGAAACCATTCTCACCTCAGATCAACACGTCACCGTGCGTGAGGCACCATTATCAACAAGAATGGCTAATTCCCCTAATGGATTATTTGTGAGGTGATGCACATTGTGAAACCCAACGCACTCAGGCGTAAGAGCTTGCGCCCCCTGCATTTTTTTCTTTGCGCTCAGCAGTAATACGCTCGACGTACCCACCGGCGCGCAGGGCGGCCAACGGATCGGCGGCCAGGCCGCGCTGTTCGCGCCACTCCCGCAGCCACGGACGGACGTCAGTCCAGAACGCTCCACGGAATGCCTCCTCTGCTTCGACGAGGCTGCAAGCGTCCTGCAAGGCGACGAGCTTTTCCTGGTCGATCATGGCAGCCTTGGCGTAAAGCTCCTGGGCTGTAACCACGGTCTGGATCATAGCCTCAATCTTGCCCTTGAGGTTGTGGCTCTGGTCGATCATGAAGGCCGGCTTCTTGAAGGCGCCGCCCTTGCTTTGCTCGAAGAGAATTTCATGGAAGATGCGGAAGATCTGATACGGATCGATCGAGCCAAGGGTGAGATCGTCGTCAGCATACTTGCGGTCATTGAAGTGGAAGCCGCCGAGCGCGTTGAGTTCGATGAGCCAGGCGACGATCTGCTCGATGTTGGTGCCCTGGTAGTGATGGCCGGTATCGACGAGTACCTTGGCTTGCGGGCCGGCGGAGCGCGAAAGTTCGAGCGCCATGCCCCAGTCGGCAATATCGGTGTGGTAAAAGGCAGGCTCGAAGGGCTTGTACTCGACGAGCATGATCTGGCCAGGCGCGAGCGCGGCATGGGTGCGAGCAAGCGCTTCTTTCATCCAGCCGATGCGTCGGCGCATGCTCTGCGTGCCGGGGTAGTTGGAGCCATCGGCAACCCACAGGGAGACCTCAGCGGAGCCAAGAGCCTTGCCGATTTCAACAGAATCGATCAGGTGGCCAATAGCCTTTTCGCGAACCTCCGCACTCGGGTTGCAGATGGAGCCGTACTTATATTCCGATTCCTGGAACAGGTTCGGATTGATGGAACCCGCGCGAACGCCCGTCTTTGCTTCGAGTTCCTTGATCTTAGAGGCGTCGGCCACGCCATTGGGCAGGTCCCACAAAACGTGCAGCGCCAACGTGGGTGTAACGCCGGTGAGGCGATTGACTTCTGCAGCGTCCGCGAATTTCTCTTCAATGTTGGTGGCAGCCGCTGCCTGCGTGAACTTCCCGAAACGGGTTCCGGTATTGGCAAAGCCCCAGGACGGAATCTCGATGGCGAACGAATCGAGTGCGGCAAAGACACGGTTCTTAAGTACGTCTGCGGACATGGGCAATGCACCTCGTTGGGGGCGCGAAAGAGGCGCTCGCCCAAGGGGAACTATAATATGTATTGAAACGTCTTGTCTTTCATCTTTGTAATTTGCGATTTTTCGGCCATTTTTCGAAGAAAATTTACCGCATGAGAAATTCGTTCCCCAGCGTTGCCGCTATCAGATAGGATGACAGCGCTGTACAGAACCGCTGGAGTCCATCGGCGTTTCGCGTGCGCCTGAGGTCAATTGTGGGTCCGAATCCGTTCATCGGCGTCATGTTTCACTGGCTCGGCGGCCTATGCTCCGCCAGCAACTTCATTCCGTTCCGCGGCATCAAGCGGTGGTCATGGGAGATTTACTGGATCATCCAGGGCGTGGCCGCGTGGCTGATCGCGCCGCCGTTGCTGGCTATTATCTGCGTGCCGCATCTGGCCGCCATTCTGCATGCAGCCCCCACGGCAAGCATCGGCTGGGCGGTCTTCTGGGGCGCTCTTTGGGGAGTGGGTGGACTTACGTTCGGTCTCGCGATCCGATACCTCGGCCTTGGACTCGGCTACGCCATCGCGCTCGGCTTTTGCACGGCTTTTGGCACTCTGATTCCGCCTATCTATCACGGGCAGATGCACGCAATCCTTACGGAGAAATCCGGTCTTACGATTCTTGCTGGCGTTGGCATGTGCCTGCTTGCGATTGCAGTGAGCGGCGCAGCGGGATACTCCAAAGAAAAGGAAGTGAGCGAAGACGATAAGGCGATCGCCGGAGAACGCGATTTCTCATTTGTGAAGGGTCTCTTTGTTGCGATCTTTGCCGGGATCATGAGCTCGTTCTTTGCCTTCGGCCTGGATGCGGGCAAGCCGATCGCTGATATTGCCCGATTAGAGCTTGCAGCGGCAGGCAAGCCCGATCTTTACTCCAACCTTCCGGTGCTGATCGTCGTCTTGTGGGGCGGGTTCGTTACGAACCTTGTCTGGTCCGCGGTTCTGATCCTGCGCAACAAGTCTTTCCGGCAGTTTGCGGGCGAGCCGGGCGACAATCCGATGGGCACTACCACCACCACTGGCGAGACGCTGATGGACGTCGATATGACGCAGCTCACACAGCGCATCAGCCCCAACGTACTAACCAGGAATTACCTCTTGGCCGCAGCCGCCGGCGTCATCTGGTACTTCCAGTTCTTCTTCTATTCCATGGGACAGACGAAGATGGGCAAGTACGATTTCGCTAGCTGGACGCTGCACATGGCGAGCATCATCATCTTCGCAAACCTGTGGGGCCTTGCGCTCAAAGAATGGAAAGACACAAGTGTACGAACGCGACTGCTCGTGGCCTGCGGACTTGCATTGCTCGTGGGATCTACCGTAGTTGTCGGATACGGTAGCCTATTGAAATCCCGGGGCCTGTAGAGAACGCCCAGCGTTTCACTCGTAAACTGGCTTTATCGCCGCACTGGAGGGCTCCCTGCGTATTTCGCTTTTCGTCGCTTGTTATAACGACACCCTGTTTCCGCAAACCGGGATCGCGGTCACACGCGTCATCGAACGCCTGGGGCATTCCGTTGCTTTTCCAGTCGAACAAACCTGCTGTGGACAAATGCACTACAACACCGGCTACCATCGCGAAGCGGTTCCGCTGGTGCGACGGTTTGTGGAGATGTTTCGCGATGCGGAGGCCGTCTGCGTTCCTTCCGCTTCGTGCGTTGCGATGATGCGTGAACACTACGAAATGATGGCGGAAGCCGAAGGCGACCTCAAATTTATTGAAGAGGTCAAAAGCCTTTTGCCAAGAGTGTTTGAGTTCTCCGAGTTGCTGGTCAACCGGCTTGGCGTAGAAGATGTTGGAGCATCCTTCGCCCATAGCGTGACCTACCACCCATCCTGCCACTCGTTGCGCATGCTGCATGTGGGTGACGCACCCGTGAAGCTGCTTCGTGGTGTGCGCGACCTTACGCTGCTTGAGCTTCCGCAGAAGGAACAGTGCTGCGGCTTCGGCGGAACTTTTGCGGTCAAGAATCCTGATGTGTCGCTTGCCATGCTCACCGAGAAAGACGCCTGCGTGGTGCAGACGGGCGCCGAAGTCGTCACGGCTCTTGATAACTCCTGCCTGATGCAGATTTACGGTGGCCTGCACCGCTCGGGCTCGCAGGTGCGGACCATGCACCTGGCGGAGATTCTGGCAGAGACGGGTGGTGCGGCATGAGCATCGTCGTCGGAAAGACCTCCGAAGCACCTGAGTTCCCTATCGCCGCAAAAGCCGCGCTCAAGAACGACCAGCTGCGGCGCAACGTACATCATGCGACCAATGTCATCCGCAACAAGCGTGCGCTGCGCGTGGAAGAGATGCCGGACTGGGAACAGCTACGGAACGCGGGAAGCGAGATCAAGGCGCACACGCTCGCGCATCTGGATCACTACCTGATCGAGTTCGAGCGCAACTGCGAGCTGGCTGGCGGCAAGGTGCATTGGGCGCGCGATGCGGATGAAGCGAACAAGATTGCCGTCGAGCTGATTCGGCAATATGCTGGCGACGGGCCCGGGGTGGAGGTCATCAAGGTCAAGACGATGACGTCCGACGAAGTCCAGATGAACCACGCACTCGAGGCTGCGGGCATCAGGCCGATCGAGACGGATCTCGCGGACATGATCGTGCAACTGGGCGATGATGAGCCTTCCCATATCGTCGTTCCGGCACTCCACAAAAACCGTTTTGAGATACGCGACATCTTCCGCGACAAGATGGACAAGCCCGAGCTCACCGAACAACCCGAAGACCTCACAGCTGCGGCTCGTGCGTACCTTCGCAAGCGCTTTCTACGGACGAAGATCGGCATCAGCGGCGCGAACTTCGCCATCGCCGACACCGGCTCCGTGTGCGTTGTGGAGTCCGAAGGCAACGGCCGCATGTGCGTCACGCTGCCCGACGTGCTGATCACGCTGGTAGGCATTGAGAAGGTGATTCCAAGCTTCGGCGCTCTCGAAGTTTTTCTGCAGACACTTCCCCGCTCCGCCACCGGCGAGCGAATGAATCCATACAACTCGCTTTGGACAGGCGTTACTCCGGGCGATGGGCCACAAGCGTTCCATGTCATCCTGCTCGACAACGGACGGACGAAGTTGCTGCAGGACGAGATTGAGCGCGAGACGCTGCAATGCATCCGCTGCGGCGCATGCCTCAACGCGTGCCCGGTGTATCGCGAAACCGGCGGTCACGCGTATGGGTCGATTTATTCGGGCCCCATCGGCGCGATCCTTTCACCGCAGTTGCAGTCGCTCGAACACTCACGCTCGCTTCCTTACGCATCCACGCTCTGCGGCGCCTGCTACGAGGTTTGTCCTGTCAAGATCAACATCCCTGAAGTGCTGATTCACCTGCGCGGCGAAGTTGTTCGCGAAGACCAGAAGACGTTAACCGGTAAGCTATCGCCGGAAAATATCGCTATGCAGGCGGCAGCGACTATTTTCCTCAGCCATCGCCGTTATGAAGCTGCACAACGCCTGGCGCGACTGGGGCAGGTGATCTTCAAGCGCGATGGCCAACTGACCAACCTGCCCGGTATGGCCGGCGCCTGGACACGCTCGCGCGACCTGCGTCCGATTCCGAAGCAAAGCTTCCGCGACTGGTGGAAGTCGCGCGACAAGAAAGACGGGGCTAACGCATGACCGCCCGCGAAGAGATTCTCGCCAGCATTCGCAACGCGCTCGAGGTCCAGGCGTCTGACCCCGCCGGGTCATACGCGCGCATCGCGCAAACGTATAACCGTATCGGCAAACTCGATCGTGAAGCTTGCCTTGAGTTCTTCATCGACCGGCTCGTCGATTACGATACGGAAATCATCCAGGTGCAAGCCGAGGCAGAACTGCGCGGCGCGATTGCCGAAGCGATGCAGCATGCCGGCGAAGAACGCGCGCTGGTCGCCGCCGCGTTTCCAGCAAGTTGGCTTCCTGCAGGGATCAACTTCAGGATCGACCACAATCTGCCAACATCTGAGATCGAAGGTGTTCCGTCGGTCGTGACGACGTGCGAGGCGGCCGTGGCAGCGACTGGAACGATCATCCTCGTGCATGAAGGAGCGCAAGCCAGGCGAGTCTTGACGTTGCTGCCGGACCATCATATCTGCCTGGTTCGCCGCGATCAAGTATTCGAGCTGTTGCCTGAAACGCTAACAGCCATCGCTGCCAAGGCGACGAGCCCAATGACAACCATCTCTGGTCCTTCCGCAACATCGGACATCGAAATGACGCGCATTCGCGGCGTCCACGGTCCGCGGCGTCTAACGGTTATTCTCTACGGCTAACAGCTTGCTTTGCGGCGCACGCCGGTTAGGTTCGCCTGCTTGCCGACGGGCGCCTCTGCATGCTGGCCTTCTGCGGCAACCCACGGCTGGCACGACGGACACCAGTATGTAGATCGTGCCTGCTCACCCTGCTTTCGCATCATCACGAGCGTGCCACAACGCCGGCACTCCTGCCCCTGTCTGCCGTAAACCCATACGCGATCGCTGCGATCCATGGCGCGTGTCGTTCGCCGCGGACCGGTATAGGTAACGATGCCTTCGCCGCTGGCGCCGCGTGGCCCGGCATCGAGCACATTGGCCTTCATGTACTTCTGCGCAGCCTCGACCATGATTTCCATCTCCTGGTCGGTGATCGTGCGCATCTGTCGGAATGGGTTCACACCGGCGGCAAACGCCACTTCGCTCTTGTACACGTTGCCGAGACCCGCCATCACACGCTGATTCAACAACACGACGGCTATCTCATCCTCAGGATGCGATGCTGCGCGATCGCGGAGAGCCCGCACTCCGCCTTCAATCGAAAACTCGTCTGCAAGGATATCCGGTCCCAGCTTTGGGACCTGCGAGTTCCGCTCCAGCGAGCGCGCCGTATGGAACTCCGCGATCGGGACGTTGAACGCGACGGCCTGATAGTCACCGCAGGTGATCGCTACACGCATGCGGCTGCGGCCCATCCACCACTTCTCTCCGGTGCGATAGATATGCCACGAACCGCTCATGAGCATGTGCGTGACGAGGATCAAATCCCCGGAGAAAAAGATCAGACACCACTTGCCGCGCGCTTCGACGCGCTCCACCGCTCGACCAACGAGCGGTGTGTTGTCGTTCACGCTGGCAAGCTTCGCAAGCCCCGTATCGAACGCCGTAACGACCTTGCCCCCGATCGCTTTTTCCAAGGCGCGTGCCGAGCGATAGATTGTGTCGCCTTCAGGCATCGACTCTTGCCTCAGCGCGCTGTCCGGGCAGCGCGGGCAGATTTCTTCGAACGTTGAAGCCTAGAGGAGCGGGCTGAAATCCCGCATCTAGAAGGAAGCGCGCCAGCGGATGCTCTGCCACGCGCACCCCATTCACCGCGGTAATCAACATGCTGGTGCGGCCGCGGCCTTCCGGATTCGTGTCCCGTTGCACATACTGCACGAGAAACTCAGCCACCGCACGCGCAACCTGCGAGCGGGCCGGTTCTTCTTCAGGCAGCAAAACCTGCACGTTTGGATTGCCGCGACGCAGATAGGCGGCCAGAGCGCCATCTACCAGCATGACGCGAGCACCCACACTGCGTGTCAACGACGAGCCCTCCTCCGGTGCGAGCGGCCAGCGAAGCAACGCGCCATAAGGGTTCGCCGGATCGGTTGCAGCGAGCATGACAACCTCGCTCTGGTTCTGTTGATTCACGCGCAGAGATCGCAGCAGATCGACGGCGGCCGGCATCGCAAACTGCGTCGCTCCCAGGTCTGCTGCAAAATAGCCACGTCGAACACGTCCGCTTTCTTCGAGCGCCTTCAGCACATCGTAAACGGCGGAAAAGCCGCCAGGCAAATTTTCCGCATGCGCTGTTTCTCGGAACACGACGCCGTAGCGTGTCAGCAGTTGTTGTGCAATCGCATGACTCCACTCCGTCTGTCGCGCAGCGGTATGACGAGTCTCATCAAAGGCGACTTCGTTCAGGCTCCAACGTCCTTGCGCGGTTGGAGGCGTGGTGCGGCGGCTGCGGAAGCTCGTCTGATTGTGTACGCGCCGTGCAGGCTTCGCATTGCGTCCGCTGCCTGCGGGCCGCTCACAATACGCACGCAGCGCATGGAGTGCATCATTAGTCAACAACCCGCGCCAGACGAGAGACCAAAGTGCTTCAAGCGTCTCGCCGGGATAGCCCCCGCCAGTGCCGTCATGGAGCGGCTGAAAGAACGACGCACCGCTGCGCTGCAGATACTCGATGATGGTCGTTTCGCGTTCGCGCATCGGCTCTTCACTGCCCGTGGGCTTCATCGGCCAGAGCAGCGGAAGTCTTTCCGCAAGATACAAGCCGACGCGCCCATCGCGTTCGCCAAGCGGCTCGAATCCGGCCCATACCACCTCACCCGCTGCTACGAGCGTGTCGAGATCGGCAGGCCGATAGTCCGCAATGCGCGCGGGAAGAATCTCCGTCTCCAGTAGACTGGCCGGCAGAGGAGCCCCCTGTAGATTCTCGATGACGTCCAGCAAAGCATCGAGACCACGGCGCGGCTGCACCACACCCTGCCACCGTGTGAAGAGTCGTGCCAGCGTACGCTGCTCAACGGGTTCCACCTCTTTGCGCAGTTTCGCCAGCGATCTGCGACGAATCGAGCGCAACACCTCGGCATCGATCCACTCGCGGTTTACGCCGCCAGGCCGAAAGCCGCCTTCCGCTACACGACCAAGCCCAACCAGCCGCTGCAGTGTTGCTTCTACGCTCTCCTTCGGCAACGTATAATGTGTGGCGACATCGAGGGTCGTGAAGGGACCATGCGTCCGCGCATAGCGGCGAACGATGTCGAGCAGCGCGTCCGCCGCAGGCTCAAGGAAGGCCGCAGGCAAACCCGGAGGCAACGGAACGCCAAGTGCATCGCGAAAGCGCGCTGCGTCCTCCACGGCCATCACACGCTTCTCTCCCGCGACCATCAGTTCCAACGCTCGGCGAGACTTAATCAACCGGTCGACGCTTCCGGCCACTTCATCGCTCACACACCGCGCTGCAATCTCAGCACGTGTCATATCGCCCAGTCGCAGCAACAGATCATGCAGCCCATCCATCGAGCGCGCTTTGTACGGATCGACAACACATTGGAGCTGCTCTTCGGTCTCCTCGATGGCGCCAAGGTCGAGCAACTCGCGAAGATCGGCGTCGCCGAGCAGTTCGCGAAGCTGATCCTGATCGATACTCAGCGCCTGCGCGCGACGCTCTGCCAGCGGCGCATCACCGTCGTAGATGTAGTTCGCGACATAGCTGAAGAGCAGCGAGGATGCAAAAGGCGACGGTGTCCGCGAGTCCGTTACGTGTACACGAATGCTGCGATTGCCAATGCCCCGCAGCGTCTCCATCAGCGCCGGCATATCGAAGACATCGCGCAGGCACTCGCGATAGGCCTCAAGCAGCATCGGGAAGCTCGGGTAGCGCGAGGCGACGCTCAAAAGGTCGTACGCACGTTTGCGCTGCTGCCACAGCGGCGTCCGTCCATCGGCGCGGCGGCGCGGAAGCAGCAAGGCACGCGAAGCTGCCTCGCGAAATTTTGCGGCGAATAGCGCGGTCGATCCAAGCTGCTGCATCACAAGCTGCGCAGCCTCTTCAGGCTCCATCAGCAGCGCGTCGATCTCCGGCGGAGCATCACTCTCCGGGAAGCGAAGCACAAAGCCATCTTCGCTCCACATCGTTTCAACGTCTTGCCCCGCGGCCTTGAGCTTCGCAGTCGCGGCCATCGCCCACGGTGTGTGGATCCTACTGCCGAGCGGCGTCAGCACACAGACTCGCCAGTCGCCCAGCTCATCGCGAACGCGTTCGATCACAATCGTGCGGTCGTCCGGGACTTCCTGTGTCGCCAACTCCTGGTCGACGAGGAAGCGCAACACATTCTCCGCGGCCTGCGGATCGAGGTCGTGATCCTGCACGAGCTTTGCGATGGCGGCACTGCGAGGCATGGCGCGCAGCTCGCGCATCAGCGCACCGATTCTGCGTCCGAACTCGATCGGCCGCCCGGGCCTGTCGCCATGCCAGAACGGCATCTTGCCGGGCTCTCCCGGTGCAGGGCTCACTAACACGCGGTCATGTGTGATCTCGTCGATACGCCAGGTGGAAGCGCCCAGCACGAAGGTCTCTCCGGTGCGAGCTTCGAAGACCATCTCCTCGTCCAGCTCACCCACCCGCAGCGGCTTGGTCACTCCACTGAGAAACACCCCATAAAGGCCGCGATCGGGAATCGTGCCCCCGTTCAAAATCGCGATGCGCTTCACGCCCTGCCGCGGTGTGATCCAATTGCGCGTGCGGTCCCAGGTTACACGCGGGCGAAGTTCTGCGAATTCATCCGAAGGATAGCGGCCCGCGAGCATATCCAGCACGCCTTCAAACACCGCTATGCTCAATCCCGCGAACGGCGCTGCACTACGGACCAATGCCAACAACGCTTCATAGGAAATGCCTGGCGCCTCTTCCTCTTCGCTCGCCTTGCGCTTGCGCCGGCGTTCCACCTCTTCCACCGGCAGCGGTGGATGCGCGATCACCGCGACCATCTGCTGGGCGAGTACGTCCAACGGATTGCGCAGGAAACGTGTCGACTCCACGTGTCCTTCATGCATCGCCTGCGTGACGGCGGCACAGGCAACGAGATCCGCGCGATACTTCGGAAAAATAATGCCGGCCGATGGCGCTCCCACCTGATGCCCCGCGCGCCCGATCCGCTGCATGCCGCTCGCGACACTCGGAGGAGCTTCGATCTGCACGACCAGATCGACCGCGCCCATATCGATGCCAAGCTCAAGCGACGACGTACAGACAAGCGCCTTGATCCTGCCCGCCTTCAACAGCTCTTCAATCTCGGTCCGCTGTGCCGCAGCCAGCGAGCCATGGTGCGCACGAGCGATGGGCTCTCCCGCAAGTTCATTCAGCGCGCCCGCCAGACGCTCCGCGACGCGGCGCGCATTAACGAAGATCAGCGTAGACGTTCGTCCGCGCACAATCTCAAGAAGCCGCGGATGGATCGACTGCCAGATGCTCGTGCGCTTTGGCGCCTGCGACGCCGGCCCACTGGGCAGGTCGTCGATTTCGCCCAACTTTGCCATATCCTCCACGGGAACTTCCACCGTGAGTTCGAGCGTCTTTCGCGCTCCTGCGTTGATGATCGTTACGTGACGATAGCGTGGCCCTGCAGTCTGAGCTCCGTGCGCGAGCGGCACGGCATCGTCTTCGTCCTCGCGCAAAACGCCATCTACGGTAATCTCGCTTTCGATGGAAGCCTTTATGTCCGAATGAGCGCTTCCAACCCCCTCAGCACCGGCGAGGAATCGTGCCACCTCCTCCAGCGGCCGCTGCGTCGCGCTCAAGCCAATGCGTTGGATCGGCCTTCCGCACAAGGCTTCAAGCCGCTCCAGAGAAAGCGCGAGATGTGCTCCACGCTTGGTCGGAACCAGCGCATGAATCTCATCGATGATCACGGTCTCCACCGACCGTAGCGCTTCGCCCGCATCGGACGTCAACAACAGATACAAGGACTCAGGCGTAGTAATAAGAATCTCGCCAGGATGCCGCTTGAAGCGGGCACGATCCTTCGGTGAGGTATCGCCCGTCCTCACGCTGATCTCAGGCACATGCACCGCGACTCCCTGGCGCTGCGCCATGTTCGCGATTCCCGCCAGCGGCGAACGAAGATTCCGCTCCACGTCCACTGCCAGCGCCTTCAACGGAGAGATATAAAGCACCCTGCATCCGGGCTCAGGCGCAGGCTCACGCAACATCAGCTTGTCGAGACACCACAGAAACGCGGTCAGCGTCTTACCAGTTCCTGTGGGCGCCAGAATCAGCGTCGAGTCGCCACGCGCGATCGCCGGCCACCCTTCGCGCTGCGGCGCAGTCGCCTCCTCAAAGACCGCGCGGAACCACTCAGCCGTAATAGGATGAAACAGATCGAGGACCGTGGCCAACGTAGCCGGCACAGCGTCAACCGACGCACGCTTGCCAAGCTTCGCCTTGCCGCTATTTCCGCTTTGCTTCCGTTCCGCCAATTTGCATCTGCTCCGCAGCTATCATCGTGCCCACAGCAGATTGGATGCAATCAAACGGCTTTCGCGCCGGGCGGAGTTCTCCCCCAGCGCGCTGCCCGTGGTATCTTCATTGACTTTGCCGCTCTCGGTCAGAAATTCCTTGGTGAGACCGTAGACGTCCCCTCTATCGAAACTCCGAGACATCGGCATAAGGCGCCTCGATCGACGTCCTATAAAGAGACACCACCGACGTTGCGGCCACCTCCGCGAACTCCCAAGCGCACCCCGCAAGGGCTTGCATCACGCCAGGTAAGCGACTACGCTAAACGACTTATGCTTCTGACTCACCCATCTTCCGCAGCCATCACGCTTCCATTCGGCGAAGCGAAATAGCGATGCCAGGCCACGCCATCCATCCCATCGACATTATTCGCAAAAAGCGGCACGGCGAAGAGCTTTCGCAAGCCGAAGTAGAGCACTTTGTTCACACCGTGGTGCTCTACGGCGAGCAGAAAATCGCCGAAGCCCGAGGAGAGCACCCCACAAACCTCGCTGCTACCGACAAGATCAGCGAAGCGCAGATCGCCGCCATCCTGATGGCGATCTTTCAGCACGGCCTTTCGCATCGCGAGCTCGCGTGGCTCACCAACGCGATGCGCTACTCCGGCGAAACCTTCGACGCCAGCTCGCTCAACACCTTCACGGTCGATAAGCACTCCACCGGTGGCGTCGGCGATAAGAGCTCGCTGCTCATCGCGCCCATCATCGCCGCAGCTGGCCTTGAGATGTCGCCGAGCATCTCGGTCCCCATGATCTCCGGTCGCAGCCTCGGCCACACCGGCGGCACGCTCGACAAGCTGGAGACCATCCCCGGCTTCGACACTCAGCTGGGCCTCGTCCGTATGGCCGAGGTGCTGCGCGAAACCCACGCCGCCATGATGGGCCAGACGCCAAAGCTCGTGCCCGCCGACCGCATCCTCTATGCCATGCGCGATCACACCGGTACGGTCGAATCGCCATTCTTAATCACCGCAAGCATCATGAGCAAAAAACTCGCCGAAGACCTAAAAGGTCTCGTGCTCGACGTCAAAGTAGGCTCCGGTGCTTTCATGCCCACCTACGAGAAGTCGAAGTTCCTCGCCGAGCTCATGGTCTCGACCGGCGAGCTCGCGGGCACACGCACCGCTGCCCTGCTTACCACCATGGACGAGCCCATGGGCCGTTTCTCCGGCAACTGGATTGAAGTCTGGGAGTGCGTCGACATCCTGCAGGGCAAGCGCCACCCCATGTCCGCCGACCTTATCGAACTTTCGACCATCCTCTCCGGCTGGATGCTCTACTTCGGCGGCAAGTCCGCCACACCCGAAGCAGGAGCAAAGCTCGCCGACGAGATCCTCGCTTCCGGCGCAGCGTACAAGTCCTGGCTGCAGATCGTCGCCGCCCACAAAGGCGACACCAGCATCTTCACCAACCCCGGCGCATTCCATCAGCCGAAAGCTTCGCGTGTCCTCAAAGCCTCCCGCACCGGCTACCTCGCCGGCATGGATTGCACCGAAGTCGGCTGGGCCGTGCAGCGCCTCGGCGCTGGCCGTACCAAACCGGGCGATCCGGTAAGCGCGCACGCGGGCATCGAGTCCCACGCCAAGATCGGCACAAAGCTCGAAGCAGGCCAACCCATCTTTACGCTCTTCAGTGAAGACGAAGCGCTGCTGGCAGAGCCCTACCGAATGCTCGAAGCAACTGTCGCAATTTCAGACACACGCATCGAGCCGCAACCCCTAATTCGCGAAATCCTCACGCGAGACACAGTGAAGGTCTAGCCCAAAGTGCGCGACTGTTGGCCGCGTAGAATCAAACGATGATCCTCTACGCGGCCACCAGCAACCCAGGAAAGCTCGGCGAATTTTCCAGCAGTGCCAATTCGGCCGGCATTGAAGTCCTGGCCCTGCCCGGCTTGTCCTCCATGCCAGAGCCCGTCGAAGACGCCCCTACCTTTATGGGCAACGCCGAAAAGAAGGCCATCGCTTACTCTCTGCTCGCACCCGAGCTTCTGGTCTTTGCAGACGACTCCGGTCTCGAAGCCGAAGCGCTAGGCGGCCAGCCCGGCGTCCGCTCCGCTCGTTTCGCCGACGATCTCGGCTTCAACGCCCACTCCCCCGCGCTCAAGGACGAGCGCAACAACCGCTGCCTGCTCTCGCTCCTCGCACAGCTCCCCAACGCAAGCCGCAACGCTCGTTTCGTCTGTGCGTTGGCGCTAGCCCGCGATGGCAAGGTACTGCTCCGCGCGGAAGATGATGTCACCGGCCTGCTACTTGCCGCGCCGCGCGGAACGGACGGCTTCGGCTACGACCCACTCTTCTTGCTGCCTGCACTCGGCCTCACGATGGCAGAGATTCCACGCGAGCAGAAGTGGGAACTCGGCCACCGCGGCAAGGCATTCCGTATTCTGCTGACAAAACTCCACGACGCATCCTTTCCACCTATCGCACAAAACGCACGATAACCGCGCACTGCGGTGGCCGTTTGCTTGACGCTCCATTAACAGCGGCGGAATAATCGTTTCTGCCGACCCGAGCCGCTTTATCACCGCGCCAACAGCGGCCTCGGGCACCAGGAGCACACCTCGCATGGCCGCAGCCGCACCTCCCGCTCTCCCGACCAAGATCAAAGGCGTACAGCCGCTCCGCGCCGGCGAGGGCCACAGCTTCCTCTGGCGCCGCCTGCACTCGCTCTCGGGCATCATCCCCATCGGCGCCTTCCTCGTCGAGCACATCGTCTCCAACTTCGAAACCTGGAACGGGCCGCTCGCCTACGCCCAGCAGGTCAAGTTCCTCAACAGCCTTCCCCTCGTCCGCATCCTGGAGTGGGCGTTCATCTTCATCCCGCTCGCCTTCCACGCCCTCTACGGCGTCTGGATCGCCTTCCGCGGCCGCGCCAGCGTCAACGTCTATCCATGGGCCGGCAACTGGGGCTACGTGATGCAGCGCGTCACCGGCATCATCGCACTGCTTTATATCGGCTATCACGTCTGGACCCAGCGCTTCTCCGGCGTCAGCCTTCCGGAAAACCCCGCTTACGCCTTCCATAAAGTCCAGGTCGAACTCTCAAACCCCTGGATCCTCGCCGTTTACGTCATCGCGATGGTCGCCACCTGCTGGCACTTCGCCTACGGCATCTGGCTCTTCGCCGCCAAGTGGGGCATCACCCCCGGCAACCAGGCGCGCAAGAAGTTCGGCTACGTCTGCGCCGCCGGCGGCACCGCTCTTTGCTTCCTCGGGCTCATCGCCATCTACTCGGTCGTTTGGAAGTATCCCAACGCACCGATCCCAAGCATGGCGCCGCAACCTGCGGGTATCACTGAGCCCGCCCCGACTGTTGTTACGCCTGGCACGACGAATCCGGCGCAACCCGGGGCGGTCCAATAACTATGCTTCACGGAACGCCACTTCCGCATGAGGGATATGTCGGGGTTGGGTTCTTACTTTTTGTTTTATGTGGTTTAGCTGCAAATAGGAAGATGGACAAACGGGTTGAGGGGGCCGGATTGGCTCCACTAAAGCATAACCGCTCGGACAGGCCTTACAGAAGGGAGATTTGGCGTCAGCTTCCTCTCGAGGTCAAGAAACAGGTTCGCGCACTTACATTCGTCGGTATTGCATTTATCGCAATCGGATTTTTCCTAGCCAGTCGCTAGCAGGCTGAATTTAGTTCGGAAGAGAGACACATGGCAGCAACACCCAGAATCATCGTCGTCGGAGGAGGCCTCGCCGGTCTCTCCGCCGTCATCAAGATCGCCGAAGCCGGCGGCACGGTCGACCTCTTCTCCATCGTTCCGGTCAAGCGCTCGCACTCGGTCTGCGCACAGGGCGGCATCAACGCCGCCAAGGACCTCAAGGGCGAAGGCGATACCGTCCTCAAGCACTTCGACGACACCGTCTATGGCGGCGACTTCCTCGCCAACCAGACCCCCGTCAAGGCCATGACCGCGCAGGGCCCCGCCATCATCGACCTGCTCGACCGCATGGGCGTGCCGTTCAATCGCACACCCGAAGGCCTGCTCGACTTCCGCCGCTTCGGCGGGACGTTGTATCAACGTACGGCGTTTGCCGGTGCGACGACCGGCCAGCAGCTTCTCTACGCGCTCGACGAGCAAGTCCGCCGCTTCGAAGCCGCAGGCAAGGTGAAGAAATACGAAGGATGGGAGTTCCTCTCCGCCGTCCTCGGCTCCAAAGGCGAAGCCCGCGGCATCTGCGCGATGGACCTCCGCAGCATGGAAACCCGCACCTTCCCCGCCGACGCGGTCATCATCTGCACCGGCGGCAACGGCGCCATCTTCGGCAAGTCCACCAACTCCGTCGTCTGCACCGGCTCCGCACAGTCCGCGCTGTATCAGCAGGGCGCGTTCTACGCCAACGGCGAGTTCATCCAGGTTCACCCCACCGCCATCCCCGGCGAAGACAAGCTCCGTCTCATGTCCGAGTCAGCCCGCGGCGAAGGTGGCCGCGTGTGGGTGCCGCGCGATCGCACCGACAAGCGCGCCGCGCAGTCCATCCCCGAAGCGGATCGTTACTACTTCCTGGAAGAGCGCTATCCCAAGTACGGCAATCTCGTCCCGCGCGACATCGCCACGCGCGAAATCTTCAAGATCGTCTACGAAGACAACATGGGCATCGACGGCCAGCCCATGGTCTACCTGGATGTCTCGCACCTTTCGCCCGAACGCCAGAACAAGCTCGAAGGCATTCTCGAAATCTATGAGAAGTTCGTCGGCGACGACCCCCGTAAGGTTCCAATGAAGATCTTCCCCGGCATGCACTACACCATGGGCGGCCTCTGGGTGGACTTCAACCAGCAAACCAACATCCCCGGCATCTTCGCCGCGGGCGAAGCCGACTACTCGATCCACGGGGCTAACCGCCTCGGCGCGAACTCCCTTCTCTCCTGTATCTATGGCGGCTTCGTCGCCGGCCCCAAGGCTATCGAGTACGCCAAGGCCCTGCCCGCGCAGGAAGGCGATGGCGGCCACGCAGCCGAGCTGCAGCGCCAGAACGAGGCCAACAAGCTGCTGCTCAACAACCCCGGCACCGAAAACCCCTTCAAGATCTGGCGCGAACTCGGCGAGACCATGACCAAGCACGCCACCATCGTGCGCTATAACGCCGGCCTCGACGAGGCCGATGCCAAGATCGTCGAACTGCTCGACCGCTATCGCAACGTCAACCTCTCAGACAAGAGCCAGTGGGCCAACACCAGCTTCGCCTTCACCCGCCAGCTCTGGAACATGCTGCAGCTCGCCCGCGTCATCGTAAAGGGAGCGCGCCTTCGGGATGAGTCCCGCGGCGCGCACTACAAGCCCGATTTCCCCAACCGCGAAGACGAGAAGTTCCTCAAGACCACGAAGGCAGCCTTCGTCGACGATGCACCGCAGATTACGTACGAAGAAGTGGACACCCAGTACATCACCCCACGCCCCCGCGTGTACACGTCCACCTAAAGAGAGTAATGAGCACGTTTGCAATCTTCGTCACGAGCATCGCCGTCGTCCTCTTCGGAGCATTCCTCCTCCTCGGAGCCTGGATCGACGGCCGCAGACAGTCAGTACGCAGCAAGGGCCTTCATCCGACAACGACCTCGGAAGGCCAGGTAGAAGCGATAGAAACGGAAACAAGGGAGCAAGCGCATGGCAGCAGCAGCCAAAACGATCAAGGTTGAAATCAAGCGGCAGTCCTCGCCCGACGCGAAGGCCGTTACCGAAAGCTTCGAGATCCCCTATCGCCCGAACATGAACATCACCTCGCTGCTCGGCGAGATCGCGCTTAACCCAAAGACCATCACGGGCGCCGACACCACACCGATCACCTACGACTCCAACTGCCTCGAAGAAATCTGTGGCAGCTGCGCGATGCTGATCAACGGCAAAGCGATGATGGCCTGCTCCGCTCTCGTCGACAAACTCCTCGGCGCTCACGAGCATGGTCAGCAGCCCGACCTCGCAAAGACGATCACCCTCGCTCCGCTCTCAAAATTCCCCGTTGTACGTGACCTCGCTGTCGACCGCTCCGTCCTCTTCGAGAACCTGAAGGCCGTCAAGGCCTGGGTGCCCATCGACGGCACGTACGACCTCGGAGCCGGCCCCAAGCAGCACCCGCAGATCCAGGAGCAGCGCTATCCCCTCTCCAACTGCATCTCCTGCACCATCTGCATGGAAGTCTGCCCCCAGTTCAACGACGCCACCGGCTTCGTCGGCGCCGCGACCATCGCGCAGGCCAAGCTCTTCAACATGGACCCCGCGGGCTCTGTGCTCAAAGAAGACCGCCTCCGCGCCCTGGCCGGCGACGGCGGCATCCAGGAGTGCGGTTTCGCACAGAACTGCGTGCAAGCCTGCCCCAAGGGCTTGCCGCTCACAGAGGCCATCAGCGACATGGGCCGCGACGTCTTCGTGCAGCAGGTGAAGGACTTCTTCACTCGCTAGTGTTTGTACTCGCCGGCTTCGCAGCGATGCGCTTCGCCTCTGCCGCTGTGACACGTTGGGCGTTCAACGTGACCTGCGGATAGGCCAACTTATCGCGCAAGCTGACAGTCAAAAGGCCGAGCGAAATCTGCGTAAGCGGCTCCTTAGCCTGGTAGCGCGCATTCACAACCATACCTTCTTGCGACATCGCTACATCAAAGTCCACCAGCGGTGCGTCCTTCGGCCACACAGCCGTGATCACGGGTTGGACTCGTGCCAGCACTGCGGCCTGCATCGCTGCAAGCGACTCAGGAGGCTGCGGCTGCGGTGAACCAACCACTGCTGGAGAAGCCGTTGCATCGATCTTCTCCATCAATTGTGCCAGTTCGCTTTGGCTGGCCACACTCTGCACCGTTAGCTCAGCCTGACGGCCCGACCTACGGGCAATCTCCTCCTCCGCCGCGCGCACCTTATCTCCGGGAATACCTTCGGTCGCCGTCAGGCGCACGGCGATCGAAGTCTTTCCCACCTGCGTCTGCTCCGAAACCAGCGCCCGTGCCGGCACCAACTTCCTCACAACCTGCAGCACGACATCACGAGCCAGCGCTTCTTGCGCGACCTGCTTGAGCGCCTTTTGCAATGGAAACGCGACCGCCCCTAGCATTACGACCAGCAGGAGCACGCGCCAACGCAGCAGGCCTCCGTCTGCAAGCGCGTGCCGCAGCGGACCTCGCTCCAGCCGTTTCGCAATCGGTTCCGCCCCGCGGCAGCGCATCATCGCCGCACGGACCTCCGCCGATGTCATTCCAACCAGCAGGAACACCACGAAGGCGCTTGAAACAATAGCAACAAGGTTTGTCAGAAATAACAGGCTTGCTCCGCCGACAATCTCCGTCTGCCAACCCGAGCCAACACCGAACCCAATCGTACAAAGAGGCGGCATCAAGGCAACGGCAATCGCAACACCCGGCAGCGTTGTCACACCGTCGGCGCCGCCCGCACGATTCACGGCAACCGAGCCCGCCAGTCCGGATAGCAAGGCAATCCCGAGGTCGAGCAGTGTTGGATTCGTCCGCGAAAGAATCTCTCCCGTCGCGGAATGGAACGGCAACACCCACACAATGAGCGCGGAAAGTCCCACCGCCACCACGATGCTCACGCACAGCTTGAAGACCGCCTTCACCGCGAGATAAAGATCCCCCGCCGCCAACCCCAGTCCCGTAGCCATGATCGGCCCCATCAGAGGCGAGATCAGCATCGCTCCAATCACCACCGCCGGACTGTTCAGCACCAATCCCAGTGTTGCGATACCGGCGGAAAACAGTATCTCGAGCCAATACGTTACGTCCAGCAACTCCGCCGTAGCAAAAACATGCGTATAAATCTTTGGCTTCGCGGCCTCGTCCATTCGCAGCCAGAGCTGCAAGCGGCTTACCGGATATTTCGTTCTTCGCGGTGCGTCTATCATGGCGCGCAGAAACCTCAACAATCCACACTGCGCAGACTAACAGCTTCGTACCCGCTCCAGGACTCCATCCCACAACGCCAGCCGCGCCTCAATCGCCGCTTCCGCCGCACTCGCAGCTTCTTCCCACAAGCGCGCATCATCCCCGCATAAATCGCTCACCATCCGCAGCGAAAGCGGCCCATGATCTTCGCCATCCACCTCGATATGCCGCTCCAGATACCAGACAAACTTGCTCAACTCGCCTGAGCTTTCACGATTCAGCTCCCGAACCAGTTCACGAAACATATCTGGAATCACATCCTCGCGCCCAAACGTAAACGCAGCAGCCTGCGCCGCAACGCTTCCCGTCTGAATCAACTCAAACGTAGTCGCCACAAACTTCACAGCAGCTTCCGGAGCCGCTTCCAGATCAAGCTGCCCCAACCGTGCCGCATCCACCAGCTTCGTTGCCGTGCTGATATCTGCTCCACACTGCCGCATGGCTTCGAGATACACCTCGAAGTGGCTCACCGGACGGCCTTCAAACTCATCACTCTCTTCGCCAAGCACAATCTCGTTAATGAAGCGTCGACTTGCCGGGAACGGCGTCGGCACCCACGGCACACTCACGCACGTCAGCTTTTGCTGTAGCGCCTTCAGCAGTGACATAAAGTCCCACACTGCAAACACATGCGACTCCATAAACAGCCGCAGATGTTGCCGCGTGCGAATCGCAGCGTAAAGCGGATGCGCGGTCAGGCGCTCCCGCAGCGGCGCAATCCGCGCCTCAATCTCTTCAGTCGACGAAATACTGGCAATCGAGTTCACCTCTCCATTATCTCGTGTTCGCTCGCTCTTTCGCGCGATCAGCGACTGCCTGCTTCACTCCATCAAATCCGCGCATCCAACCCCTTGGCACAACAACACCAAGGAGAATCACATGAGCACGTCCATCAAAACCATCCAGCTCCCCGACGCCCGACGCATCATCGCTGCCGCCACCAAGAAAGCCGAAGACCTCGGCCAGCCCATGAACATCGCCGTCGTCGACGCCGGAGGCAATCTCCTCGCCTTTGAGCGCATGGAAAACGCCTGGCTCGGCTCCATCGACATCGCGCAAAAGAAGGCGTGGACGTCACGCGCCTTTGACATCACCACCAAAGACCTCGGCGAAAACTCGCAGTCCGGCAACCAGTTCTTCGGCATCCACGCCTCAAACGACGGCAAGGTCATGATCTTCGCGGGCGGCATTCCGCTCAAGCAGGATGGCAAAGTTGTCGGCGCTATTGGCATTTCAGGAGGCTCGGGCGAGCAGGATCATGCCGTAGCTCAGGCGGGTGCCGCAGCCTTCTAGCCTCAGTTAAAACCAAAGGCCTCGCGCAAGCGAGGCCTTTATACTGTGCTGCCAAAACAGTCCGCGCAGCTGTGCGATCTTACGGAAAATTACTTGGTGAAAATCGTGCTCCCTGGAATCTTCTGTTCGTTATCGTGAATACGATTCTGCGCACGCTTGGCGCTTTCCATCGCTTCATGATCGACACGTTCCAATGGTGTTTCGGCCACGCCCGTGGCGTTACCGCCAGTGCTCTCAATCGATTCGTGCGAAGGACGTGCGCCGGTTTTCGTTGAATCAAGTCCGCTTGCCATAAATCACCTCACACAACAAAGGATGGCTTGCACGCATGCGGGGTTGCCATGCAAAAAATCACATGACATGCGGTCTAGTAACATCAACAACATAGGCATGGATGTGAATGCCATCCTCTGCCCCGATTCTTTTTATGATTGACCCTGCCGAACTCCACGCCGCCTCCCTAGTCGTTGACACCCACGCAGACACACCCCAACGTTTCGTCGACGAAGGCTGGAACTTCACCGACCCGCTCGGTGCCGGCATGCTGAATCTCGAAAGCGCCCGAGCCGGCAATCTCGCCGCCGAGTTTCTCGCCATCTGGGTCGAGCCCGAAGCCTGGCGTGGCCGCTTCGTCTACCGCACGCTGCAACTCATCGACGCCACACTCGAGCAGATCCGCAAGCATCCCGGCCAGCTTCGCCTCGGCCTTACGCCCGCCGACATCCTCCAGGCCCACAAGGACAAAGTCTTCTGCATTCTCATGGGTATTGAAGGCGGCCACTCCATCGAAGCCGACCTTGGTCTGCTGCGCCTCTATCACCAGCTCGGCATCCGCTACATGACGCTCACCTGGACCAACACCAACGAGTGGGCCGACAGCTCCGGCGACCTCGACGACCCCATCGTACAACACCATGACGGCCTTACCACCTTTGGCTGTTCCGTCATCCGCGAAATGAACCGCCTCGGCATGATGGTCGACGTCTCGCACGTCTCCGACAAAACCTTCTGGGACGTTCTGCAAACGACGCACGCACCCATCATCGCCTCGCACTCTAGCGCTCGCGCGTTGACGGACACACCACGCAACCTCACGGATGAGCAACTCCGCGCCATCGCCACGAACAATGGTGTGGTCATGGTGAACTTCTATCCATCGTTTATCAACGAGGGCTGGCGCGTTGCCTGGAACGCCACAAAAGACCAGCGTGAACCGCTCTACAAAGCCGCCGCCGCTCCTTACATCGACCGCGGTCAGCCGGTCCCGTACGGGGCAGCCCTCGCGGTCGATCGCAAGTTCTACGCGGACTGCCTGGCCGCCCAGATGCCGCTTGCCCCGTTCTCCTCGCTCATCGACCACTTCGATCACGTTGCGAAGGTTGCAGGGATCGACCACGTCGGTATCGGCTCGGACTTCGACGGCTTTCCGATTTTGTCTGAGGGGATTTCAAGCGCTGCCGACCTGCCAAAGATCACGGCCGCCCTCATGGAACGCGGCTACACCGCCAAGCAGCTCAAGAAGCTGCTCGGCGGCAATCTCCTCCGCGTCTTCGCGGAGGTTCAGGCCGAAGCCGCAAAGGAGTAGCGACTCACTTTTGGCCGCGAAGTTACTCTTTCGCCGCCAGAATCTCCATCCTCTCGATCTTCAACTCGTTCGAGAACAGCGCCGACCAGTTTTCCGTGAGAGCCTTAGCGATCTCCCCGTTCAGGTGCGCGTCGCGGCCCTCTTCATCGTCAAACGTATCGAAAACCCCGTACATGCCTGGCGCGATCTTCAAGCCGTACCAGGTCACGGTCTGCGCCTCGTCCTCCGCCATCGAAGCTCCCTGGCTAAGAAACGCCTCCACATCACTTTCCTTGCCGGGAATCGCCTTTAACATCACCCACAATGCCTGCTTCGCCATCCTGTAATACCTCTACTGCTAGGATGCAACACTTTGCGGCGGGACCTGCGAGTGCGGTAGCCTAATTTCTGATGAAGATTTACGCCAGCAACCTCCGTACCCTCCTCTGCTGCGCAGCACTTTGCACCCTGGCCGCGTCCGCTCAAACGCCCGCCGCGCTGCCTGACGCTCCCAGCACCACCGCCCACGAGGAGCCACCCGCAACACCCACCGGCCCCACCGTGCTTTTCGACACCACCATGGGCCGCATGACCTGCCAGCTCTACAGCAAGGAAGCTCCCATCACCGTCGCCAACTTCATCGGCCTCGCCACCGGTACCAAGCCTTGGGTTGACCCCCTCACCGACAAAAAGGTCACCGGCAAGCCCTTTTACGACGGCACCACCTTCCACCGCGTCATTCCCAGCTTCATGATCCAGGGTGGCGACCGCCGCGGCACCGGCGAAGGCGACGCTGGCTACTACTTCGAAGACGAAATCGTCCCCACGCTCCAGTTCAATATCCCCGGCCGCCTCGCCATGGCGAACTCCGGCCCCGGCACAAACGGTTCGCAGTTTTTCATCACCGAAGTACCCGTACCCGAACTCAACGGCAAACACACTATCTTCGGCCAGTGCGATCCCCACTCGGTCCTAATCGCCTCGTCCATCGCCCGCGTCGAACGCAATCCGCAGGACAAACCCCTCGTGCCGGTGATCGTCAACAAAGTCACCATCGTCCCCGTAGGCCAGCCTATCCCGCCGGAGCCACCGTTGCCTGCAGCAACAACGGCCCCTCCCGCGCAGTAACGCAAGCCTCCGGCTGGACTTTCGCCGCTCAACAGCAGAAGATAAACCCGGTCTGCAACCAAAAGCGCATCGCGCGCTCATACGCATCAAAACGTTAGGAGAAACACAACACCATGTCTACCGCAACCTTCAAGACCTCAGAAGGAACCATTGTCGTCAAGCTTTATGACGCGGACGCGCCTGAAACCGTGAAGAACTTCATCGAACTCGCCGAAGGCACCAAGAAGTGGGACGCCCCGGGCAAAAAGGGCGACAAGCTCTACGACGGCACCATCTTCCATCGCGTCATTCCCGAGTTCATGATCCAGGGCGGCGATCCTCAGGGTTCCGGCATGGGTGGTCCTGGCTACAAGTTTGCCGACGAAACCAAGGGCAGCCCGCACCACTTCAAGCAGCCCGGCAAGCTCGCCATGGCCAACTCCGGCCCCAACACCAACGGCAGCCAGTTCTTCATTACCGTCACCGACACCAGTTGGCTTACCGGCAAGCACACCATCTTCGGCGAAGTCACCGAAGGCTACGACATCGTCGAAAAGATCAGCAAAGTTCCCCGTGACGGCATGGACCGCCCCAAGAAGCCGGTCGTGCTCGAAAGCGTCACCATCACAAAGGGCTAACCAGTAACCCAATCCCCAAAGAGCCCCGCTCGCAAAAGCGATCGGGGCTTTTTATGCCTCAGGCATTCGCCGGGATGGCCGTCCGCCTGCGCCCCTTAAACCATTGCGTAATTGGCCGCTCTACCCCGCGATAGACCAATTCGCCACCGACGATCGAAAGCAACACCGCCCCCAGGATCGAAACCGGCACTACATACAGCCACTGGTCGCCAGCGTGCTCGAGAAGTACACCGATGATCGGCAGCACTAGACCATGCACAAGATAGATCGAATACGAAGCATCGCCAAGCTCCAGCATCCACTTGGGGGCAAACTTACCCATACGGCGCTCCAGCGCAATCGTCCCAGCCACCACTGCAAGCGCAGGCAACCCCCAGTCAATTCCACGCCACGGTAAACCAATCGGCGCTCCCCAATGGAAGAACACCGCAAAGCCTGCTAGGACAAACCCACTCGCAACCGCGATGTTCCATCGTCGCGCCCATTCCACAGCAGTCGCCAACAAAATGCCGAAAAGAAACTCGAGCACCATCGAGCTCTCATACACTCGCACACCGGCAGGCACATGCGGCTGTGGAAGATACGACAGCAAAGGCACAATCAGCAGCACAGGAGCTAACACTTTTAGCAGGGACCCTCGAATGGCAAGCACGACCGCGAAAATCAGGTAGAACAGAAACTCGAAATTCAGCGTCCATCCCACTACGACCACCGGGTCCATCCCCGCCGGAAGAAACAGATACGATGCGATTACATGCCACGGCGTCCCAAGCGCGTTTAGCGCCAATCCCGGCAACGCCAGTACCGACAAGACCTTTACGGTTGTAATAATCCAGTAGAGCGGCACGATCCGCTCCAGCCGACGGGCGAGGAACGTCCTTGCAGGATGAAGTGTATTTCGCAACGGTGCGGACGAAAGGGTCATCACAAAGCCGCTGATGACAAAGAAAATATCGACACCCGCCGCGCCGTTCGTCCAGTTCCCGTTATGCAGGCCGTCACGATCGTTCAGCATGATCGTCGCGTGATGTACCACCACCATCAGCGCCGCAATCGCCCGCAACACCTGGATCAGCCGGTACGTCGGCCGGCTGGCAGTGGGTCCATCCTGCAGATGTTCCATACTGCCAGCCAAACCGCCCATTCCGTTAGGCTACACCGATCACGGTGCAGAGTTCCTTCACCGCATCCGCGCTCTTGTTCAACGCGGCAGTCTCTTCGGGCGTGAGCTTGATCTCGATGATCTGCTCCAGGCCTTTCGACCCTAGCTTGCAAGGCACGCCAACATACAGACCGTTGATGCCATACTCGCCCTGCAGGTAAGCCGCACAAGGCAGAATCTTCTTTTTGTCCTTCAGAATCGCCTCGACCATCTCCACCGCCGCAGCGCTGGGCGCATAGTAAGCCGATCCGGTTTTGAGATGCTTCACAATCTCTGCGCCCCCATTGGCCGTACGCGTCTCAAGCTCTTTCAGGCGCGCCGGCTCAATCAGCTCCGTGATGGGGATGCCGGCCATCGTCGAGTAGCGGCTCAGCGGCACCATCGTGTCGCCATGCCCACCCAGCACAAACGCCGTAATATTCTCCACCGAAACCTTCAGCTCCTCCGCGATAAACGTCCGGAAGCGCGCTGAGTCCAGCACGCCCGCCATGCCAATCACGCGCTCACGCGGAAAGCCCGACTTCTTGAACGCCGTCTGCGCCATCGCGTCCAGCGGATTTGCCACAACGATGAGGATGCAGTCCGGCGAAACCTTGATCGCCTTCTCGATGACGTCGCTCATGATCTTGAAGTTCGTATTCAACAAATCATCGCGGCTCATGCCCGGTTTGCGCGCGATACCGGCGGTAATCACCACGATGTCCGAGTTCGCTGTGTCCGCATAATCGTTGGTCCCGATGATCGAAACGTCGCGCTTCTCAATCGGCATCGCCTGCAGCAGATCCAGGGCCTTGCCCTGCGGTACACCTTCGATCACGTCAATCAGCACAACATCCGCAAGCTCTTTCGCGGCAATCCAATGAGCAGCAGTAGCGCCGACGTTGCCGGCTCCAACAATCGTTACCTTCTTACGCATGGGTATGAAATCTCCAAAGTAGTGGCGCTCGAATCGCGCCAGTGAGCGTGGCGCGAAGGCCATCGCATCTCGCATCCATGATACGTCCGCTCCGCCATACCTGGCTCGAATCCCACCCGCGGCTGTCCGGAAATCGGCTACTGTCTTACACAAAACGACCCGGCCACAGCCGGGTCGTTTTCTGGTTTCAAAGCCGGCCTTAGAACTGGCCCCAAAGCAACTGATTATAAACATCGTGATGGAACTGCACCTCGCTCGACTTCACGATAGTACCCAGCAACCGCGGGCAACGGTCCGCCGACGCTTGCTTCAGGTCCGCATAGCGCGCCTTCACATCCGCTCCAAGCAGCGTGTCGATCCACTCCGCACCGCGGAAGTCTTCGAGCGCCGTGTAGATATTATCCGGCAGATAGCGTTCCGCCTGGCGCAGGTTCTTGATCTTCGACGTATGGCCATCCAGCCCGGTCTTGAACACTGAGTACAGCACCATATATGGGTTCGCATCCGGTCCAACCGAACGGACCTCAACACGCGCCGACTTCTCGTTGCCGATAGGAATACGAATCATCGATCCACGGTCAGTAGCCGAAGCCTTGATCTGGTTCGGCGCCTCAAAGTGAGGATCGAGCCGGCGATAGGAATTCACACTCGCATTCAACAGCAGGCAGATGTCGTTGCCGTGCGTCAGAATGCGGTCCACAAACTGCCACGCCATCTTCGAAACCTTCTCTTCACCCTTCGGATCCCAGAAAAGGTTCTTGCCCTTCTTGTCCGTGATCGAAACATTGGTATGCATACCCGAACCATTCACGCCGGTCACAGGCTTCGGCAAAAAGCTCGCCGTCATGCCCATCTGCGTCGCCACCTGGCGACAGATCAGCTTGTACAGCTGGATCTGATCAGCGGCGGCAACCGCGTCGCCGTACGTGTAGTTGATTTCGAACTGGCTCGGCGCCACTTCCGGATGGTCCTTTTCATTCTCAAAGCCCATCGCGCGCTGCACTTCAGCGGCCGTATCGATGAACTCGCGCAGCGGATCCCCCGGCAACGAATGATAATAGCCGCCCTGGTTGGTGTAATCGAATTTGCCCGTAATCGGAAAATTGCGTTCAGCGTCGATGCCTTCGAACAGGAAGCCTTCAATCTCGTTGGCCGCGTTCAGCGTGTAGCCGCTCTTCTCGTACATCTCCTTGGTGTAGGCCTTCAACACGCCGCGCAGATCACCGGAGTAGTGCGAGCCGTTCTTGTCGATCACTTCGCCGAACACCAGCACCTTGCCGGGGCCGAAAACATCAGCCGGTGTCCAGTAGAATGCGCTCCAGTCGAGCCCCAACCGCAGATCGCTTTCCTTCTGCGCCGTAAAGCCGCGGATCGACGAGCCGTCGAACGTCAGGTTGTCATAGCTCTTGATCAGAAACTTCGCGTCATAGTCCAACATGTGCAGACGGCCTTCAAGATCCGAAAACACAACGGTGACGGCCTTGATGCCCTTCGTATCGGTAAGGTACTTCAACCGCTCTTCCTGGAGAACGTCCGCGGCTACGCGCTTCTTGCGCTGGTCCTTGGCCCGCAGGTTGAGCTCTTCCAGCTCCTCGTACGACAACTCCAGAAAATTACGAAATTCGCTCTGCATGACGCTCCTTCAAGATGGCAGTCCGACTGCCTCGAAAAAAATTTAACCCCTGCAAACCACGAAAACAGCTTCAGCCTTAGACCCTCTACAAATGTGAGTTTGAAGCTACATCACTAAAAGTAGCAGAAACCCGCCGTCCAGCACTATTCCCGGCATTCCGTTCTTTATCTGTTCCTTACAACTTTCTACCGCCGGTACGTGCTGCTCAGGCCGGCGCAAATTCACATTCGGGCCCCTTGGCGTGTGATAATTTCTTCTGGGCAATCGTGCGCTGGCAGCTTCACTTCTACCGCCACAGCGAGACGCGCCGCATATCGGAGGGTTTAAAGAAATTGGGCATGAATATGGTTCCCACGCGCCTGTTTTTCACCAAGGGCGTTGGCAAACACAAGGAGCGTTTGACCTCCTTTGAAATGGCGCTACGCGACGCCGGTATCGCCGCCCAGAACCTGGTTCGGGTTTCGTCGATCTTCCCGCCCCACTGCAAGCTGATCACCCGCAAGGAAGGCCTGAAGTTCCTCAACCCAGGCGAGGTTGTCTTCGCCGTCGTCGCAGAGAACTCCACCCGTGAGGCCCACCGTCTGGTAGTCAGCTCCATCGGGGTGGCCATCCCGACCGACAAGAACACTTACGGCTACCTCTCCGAACATCACAGCTTCGGTGAGACGGAAGAACAGGCCGGCGACTACGCCGAAGAGCTCGCCGCCGAAATGCTCGCGACCACCCTCGACGTAGACTTCGACCCCGACAAGAGCTGGGATGAAAAGAAGGAGATTTACCGCATCTCCAACAAAATCGTCCGCACCGCCAACGTCACGCAGTCCGCCGTCGGTGCCAAGAACGGCAGCTGGACCACCACCATCGCCGCCGCCATCCTGCTTTTCGACGACAAGTAGACCAGCAGCGCAACCGCAATCCAGAAGGCGCTGGCTAAAGCCAGCGCCTTTCGCATGGCCAAATGATAAGATAGTCATATAGAGGTGACCATATGGCCGTTGCCACATTCAAACCACACAAGTCTGTGCCTGCAGCCTCCCTGTCCCTTGCCAAGGCAAAGGCCACACTCTCGGCTGTCATCGATGGTGTTGAGCAGAAGCGCCACCCCGTGACGATTCTGCGCCGTGGCATTCCAGTCGCCCAGATCATCCCATTCCCTGATGCTCCGGCTCCAAAACTTCGCGGTTCGATGGCCGGAACAGGACGCGAACTCGGAGATATCGTCGCTCCACTGGACGTTGAGTGGACCGTCGGAAATGAGTAACAATGTACTACTGCTCGACACACACGTCTGGTTCCGATATCAGGTTCTCCCTAAACTGCTTCGCCCATCAACGGCCGACGCTATAGATAAAGCTGCACTGCAAAACGCCGTCTTCGTATCCGCGATCTCCGTTTGGGAACTCGCCATGCTGGAACGGGACGGAAGGTTGGAACTCTATGGTGGCGCCGACCGATGGGCCCATGAAGCTCTTTCCAAGCCGGGTATCTCTTTGCTCCCGCTTTCCCCGCAGATTGCGATCGCATCCGTCTATCTGCCCGAACCGATGCATAAAGACCCCTCCGATAGAATCCTGGTCGCATCGGCGCGCGTCGAACACATGACACTTGTCACGGCCGACAAGAAGATTCTTAGCTTCGCAAAGACAACAGACCTCCCATGTCTACGCGGATAGGGATTTACCCGGAAAGTACATTATGTCTAAAACCAACACCACCCGCGTCGCCCTCATCCAGATGTCCTGCGAGCCCTCCACTGAGGTCAATCTCGCCAAAGCCGTAGCCCGCGTGCGCGAAGCCGCTGAAACCGGCGCCAAGCTCATCTGCCTCCCCGAGCTCTTCCGCGCCCAGTACTTCTGCCAGCGCGAAGACCACGCTCTCTTCTCCACCGCCGAGTCCATCCCCGGCCCCTCGACCGCCGCGCTCGCCGAAGCCGTCCGCGAGCACAAGATCGTCCTCGTCGCCAGCCTCTTCGAGCGCCGCGCCCCAGGCCTATACCACAACACCGCCGCCATCCTCGACCACACCAGCACCCAGCCCGACAACATTCACAGCCTCTACCGCAAGATGCACATCCCCGACGACCCGCTCTACTACGAGAAGTTCTACTTCACCCCGGGCGACCTCGGCTTCCTCGCGCAAAAAACCTCCGCCGGCCCCATCGGCACGCTCGTCTGCTGGGACCAGTGGTACCCCGAAGGCGCCCGCGTCACCGCCCTCAAGGGCGCCGAAACCCTCTTCTTCCCCACCGCCATCGGCTGGCACCCCAGCGAAAAAGTCGAGTACGGCGAACGCCAGTACGATGCCTGGCAGACCATCCAGCGCGCCCACGCCATCGCCAACGGCGTCTTCGTCTGCGCCGTCAACCGCGTCGGCCACGAGCACGGCGACGTGCTCCACAACGGCATCATGATGTCCGGCCCCGGCGACCACACCCCGCAGGACGGCATCGAGTTCTGGGGCGGCAGCTTCATCGCCGACCCCTTCGGCCGTATTATCGCCAAGGCTTCACACGACAAGGAAGAGACTCTCTACGCCGACCTCGACATGGCTGAAGTAGAAATCACCCGCCAGCACTGGCCCTTCCTCCGCGACCGCCGCATCGACGCCTACGGCGGCATTACCCACAGGTTCCTGGACTAGGAAATCATGGGCGGAACCACGGCAACGATCCTTCTCTTCTGCTTTCTTTGTGCAACGGGTTATATCGTTTTCGGTATCCTGCAAATGATGTCGCCAACAAAAGCGCTACCCGTGTATCGCCTTTTCCTGGGGAAGAACAGATTTGCGAAGAACGAGATGCGTTTCCGCGCTGTCGGCGCGCGCATGTGGAAGATTTTGGGAGCTTGCTACGTCTTTTTCGGCATGCTTGTGGCTTGGGAATTGATGCGGAGCTTCAGGATCTCTTAGCGCTTGCTCTTTCGCTGCTTCCACCACTGCGCAATATCCGGCGTAAACTCCAGCGCAATATTCCCGAGCGCTCCGCCGGCAATCGTCGTCGCGGAGTTCACCAGCGTCAGTCGCACGCCCCGCTCATCGGACGGATAGTATGCGTTCGAAATGACTCCCTGTGTCAGGTTGCCGAACACGTTCGAATAATTTGGCTGGTCGCGCCCGTTATCGCCGCGGCAAATCACCGACGAAAGGATCGCGTGCTTCACGCGCAGCACGACCTTTCCTCTACCCTTGCGAAAATATCTCGGGTCTTGATGCAGCAGTATCGGATACACCGCATTCGCAAACAGAATGCCGTCAAACTCATCGGCATAGTTTGCGCCCACTCGCTTTCCAAAGCCACCGGGACCCCAGCCAAAGCCGCGGTCATCATCGTTCACCTCGCTGAAGCCGGCAAGAAACGTAGCCCCGACAAATGTGAACGGATCAATGCTCGCGCGCATCGCCAATCGCATCTTCTCGCCACTGGTTAGCGCGACAGCCTGTCCATTCTCCACCGTATTGAAGTTCGGAACCACAGCCAGAATCCGCTGCTTCTCTTCCGTCTTCACCTCGCGCTCGGCTTCGGCACGCAGCCGCTCCTTACGCTGCTCTTCGGTCTCATCCTGCGGCACTGCCGTCTGTTGCATCACGGCGGAAGGAGCATCCGGCAAGGCATCCGTCTCTTCCGCGCGAATCCTCATTCCCCCACAAACGAGGACCAACAGTAACGCCCACAACATAGCCCGAAAGTTAGCGATCGACCCTGACCTCTGCAAAAAGTCGTACAGATGTCTAAGTCAGATGCAAACCGCTACGCCGAGAATGCATGGTACCGGCACATCGCGCAATTCTCGATCACTAACGTTCGAACCTGCCACACTCAACTACTTGAAACGAACCAGGAGCCGCTCGATCAATAGCTCCCAATATTTCAACAAGAAACGCGGACAGGATGAACCAATGCTGCGCCGTAAGCTGGATAATCGCGATCCGTCTCTCCACTAGATTCTGCTGATAGGACAAATTGCTATCAGCAGTCAGCAGAACGTCAAAACCGTTGTCCTCACAAAGTCGTAAGAGTTCCCCATTCTTGACCCCGCCCCATCCCGCGAACACAGCCGTAATAACTTCATGCTCTGCTAGATGATCGCGTAACGTATGCGGCAGATTTTCGTCGAGCAATATTTTCACGCCGCTGATTTCGCCCTTACTCGTTCGGCAAATCGAATAAGTGCCTGAATCTTTTCAGTCGACACGGAAGGATAGTCATCCCGAATCTCCTCAACGGACATTCCGTGCAAATAAGCATCGACGATTGTGTCAGGGAAAACACGAGTACCGACAACAGTCGGCGCACCGGCGCACCGTCCATCAACTCGTTCAACGAATTCACAGCCGTCCCAGTTCATGCCGCACCTCCTACCAATGCTACCGCCATTGCAATTTTCCGCACCCCGATTTCTTCTTTTATCCGCCTGAACTAAAACTTCTCGGCCTTCTCCAGATGGGCCTCAATCTCCGGCTTTGTCCGCCAGACATCCTTCCACTGCTTCTTCTCAAACAACGGTAGCTGGTCCGTATGGTGCGCACATCCCGGCTGCGAGCAGTCCCCATAACTCACCAGCGACTTCACCTTCACTGGCGTCGTAAACTCCACCGCCATCGTGAACCCATCCCCATGGATCGGCGTGCTGATACCATCCTGCCTCGGCCCCGGCGTCACCACGCGGAAGATCCCAATCGCCCCGGGCCCGCCATTGCCTGGCAGATCAACGCCATTCAGCGCAGCCCCACGTGGTGCAGCCGTATTGCCATCGCTCTCGCCATTGATCTGCAGCCGCAGGTACGATCCCCACGGCTTATCCAGCGCCCCAAAATCGCGCTCCGTCTCCCGCGCCGCCGCATCCAGCATCTCCGCCGCAGCAGCCGGGTCCTTCATCCCCGCCGGAGTAGCCAGTGGCTTGTCCACCTGATACGCCACCTTAAAATTCTTCACTGAAGCCGCACCCGCAGCCGGCATCCCAAACTTCGTCGCCCAGTTCCAAAACAAAATCGCGCCCGTCGAACTAGCCTCCGTCTGGCGGTCCCAGGCCTTCAGCACCGCGGCAGCTTGCTTCGCTTTCGGCGTTCCATACTGATCGACAGCAGCCAGCAAATCCGGCAGCAACCGGTCCGCCGCCTCCGAGCGCGTCGAAAGCTTCTTCTGCAGCAGCATCTCATAGCTGATCTTAGAGTCCTCGCTCAACATCCTCAGCCCACGGTCCGAGCGGAAGTACGGCCACTGCGGCGAAATGTACGGCGCATACTTAGCCGGATCGATCATCGTCGGCCACGCCGCATCCCACGGCGGCTCATTCGAGTTCTGAACATATCCACTCGCCGGATCGATCACCTTCGGCAACTCTTCATACGTCAGCGTCCCCGTCGGCAACAACCGCGATGTCGTCCCGTCCACAGGTCTCTGCCAGAACGCATAATCACCCTCTGTCCGCTTCGGCACGGGAGCATTGAACAGGTACTCAATATGCCCTTCACGATCCGCATACATGATGTTGTACATCGGTATCTGCAGCCGTTTCTCCTGCGCCTCATATTCGGCAAAGTTCTTCGCGATGCTCATCTTCCAAACCTGCTCCAGCAGAAAAGGCTTATCCAGCCCCGCCACATACACCGCAATCGGCGCACCATCATCCCGCCGAATCACCGGCCCATGCACCGTCTTCAACACCTCAACCGTCTCGGTCTTGTACCCGCCGCCGGGCTGCAGAATCTTGATCGGATAACTCGCCTTCGTGTACGGCAGCACCTTGCCGTCGAACACATAACCACCCGGCGCTTCCTTGATCTTGTACAGCAAATGCCCGTTGTTCACATTCACCGTATTCGTAATCGCATGTTCATCGGTCATCACAAACCGCAGCGAAGGCACGCCAATCTGCGTCGCGCCATACAGGTTCACCCCCGGCGCGGTCAGCTGCACTTCAAAGTACGTGGACTCGCCACCCCACGCCAGGTGTGGGTTCAGCAACATCATTGCCTTGCCGTCGGTCGTATGCGCGGGTCCAATCGCCCAGCCGTTCGACCCATCCGCCATATCCTCTGCCGTATCTTCCAGCCCCGGGGCCACCGGCATCGTCAGCTCCGCGGTCTCCGCACCCGCACGCGGCGAGTTCATCAATGCCTTGCTCGCCACAAACTCGAAGTCATAAAAATGCTGCTCATGCTCGATCACATCGAGCGCCGTAATCGGTAGAACCTGCTTCACCTCAGCCGACAGTGCCTCCGGATGTTTCGCCGCATACCCATTGATCCCCGCCGCAAACGCCTCAAGATACCCGCGAAACTCCGGCGTCTGCATCGCCAGCCACGTCACACTCCGGGCCGGAACCTCGTTCGTCCATATCCAGCGGTCGGTCTTCACATTGGCATCGGCAAGGCCCGGCCCAAAATACTCTGCGCCCCGCCCACGCGAGCTTCCCATCGTGTGCAGCAACAAATCGCCATGCGCCTCCGCCTGTGCCCAGCCAAAGCAATAAAACATGTCCGGAATCGACTTCGCGAACACATGCGGTATACCCCACTTGTCCCACAGAATCTCCGTGCCGGGCAGCGTTTTATAAGGCTTCTGCGCCATCGTCGGCGCAACACACAAAGCAACCACGGCCAGGGCAAGCAGCGAGGACGAAATGCGGCGAAGAGCCATCGAAGAAACTCCTTCAAAGCACATCAGATTCAGTTGCAAACGGATGTGCTGAATGTATCACCCGCGCTACACTTTCATCAGCCCATGCACTTCACCGCCGCCATTCTAGCCCTCTTTTTCTTTCTGCCGCAGGCGCACGACGCCACACCACCCGCCAACGCGCACGCCGAACTCACCGTCATCGGTCATGGCGTCCAGATTTACAAGTGCGCGGCCCAGACCGAAGCCACACCCGTCACCTTCAAATGGGTCTTCCAAAGCCCCGAAGCCACACTCTTCGACATCACCTCCAAACAACCCGTCGGCCTCCACACCGCCGGCCCTACCTGGACATGGAACGACAAGAGCGCCGTCGTCGGCAAACTGCTGCAATCGCAGCCCTCGCCCCATGCCAACAGCATCGCCTGGCTCCTGCTCGAAGCACACTCCACGGGCGAGCCCGGCGCCCTCTCCAACATTAAATTTGTCCGCCGCTCCAACACGCAGGCAGGCGCACCTCCTGCCACCGGTTGCGACCCCCAGCATCAGGACAACGTCATCCGCGTCCCCTACGAAGCCACCTACACCTTCTACTCCGCGCAGTAATGCAGGCTGCTAACATAGCCGCATGAAATTGATCGCGCTTGCTTCCATCCTGTTGCTGACCGGATGCCTCGCTTCGGAAGCGGACATCAAGTCCCAGCGGATCTTGGACCTCCGGTTTGCCTGCCATCGATCTGTGCTCAAAGCTGCTCAAAAACGAGGCCAAACCAAAGTGAATATCGAATACCTGCCTTTCTTCTTAATGAGCTGAAACAAGCCGGGTCGGAAACCTGTCAACCTCTCCGGCCCTCTAACCTGCTTCGAATCTTCACAATGCCGTTGGCACAATTCCCGGCGCAATTCGCTAAACTTTAAGTACTGAAATCCCCTGCTCAGACAGCAGCACAGTTAGCATTCACCAACACCACCCCTAACTCCTTTCTGCTGCGGTCTTTGCGCAAAAAGTGCCGGGGGGGGTGCCAGAAAGACGTCTCATGACCACACCCTTCGCCCAGAACTTCCGCATGCCCGCCGAGTGGGCCCCCCACGCCGCAACCTGGATCGCCTGGCCCCACAACCCCGAAGACTGGCCTAACAAATTCACGCCCATCCCCTGGGTCTACTGCGAAATCGTCCGCCATCTCTCGCAAGTCGAAGACGTCCACATCCTCGTCAACGACCCCGCCGCCGAGAAGCGGGCCATCAACATGCTCCGCCGCCAGGGCGCCAACCTCGCCCGCCTGCACTTCCACTGCTGGCGCACCGACCGCGTCTGGCTACGCGACTCCGGCCCCATCTTTGTGAAGAGCGAAAAGGGCGAAACCGCCCTCACGAACTGGAAGTTCAACGCCTGGGCCAAGTACGACAACTGGCGTAACGACGACCTCATCCCCAAGCAAGTCACCAAGCTCTACGGCATGACCGCCTTTGAGCCCACCGTCATCCTGGCCAACGGAAAACAACACCGCCTCGTCCTCGAAGGCGGCTCCATCGACACCAACGGTGGAGGCATCTTGCTCACCACCGAAGAATGCCTTCTTTCCGACGTCCAGCAGCGTAACCCCGGCGTCTCCAAAGTCCAGCTCGAGCAAGCCTTCCACGACTTCCTCGGCATCGAGAAGGTCATCTGGCTCAACCGCGGTTGCGCTGGCGACGACACCCACGGCCACATCGACGACATCACCCGCTTCGTCGGTCCCAACACCATCCTCACCGCCGTCGAATCCAACACCGCCGACGAGAACCACCTTCCCCTGGCCGAAAACTTGGAACGCCTCCACGCCGCCCGCAATCTCAAAAAGCGTCCCTTCGAGATCAAAACCCTCCCCATGCCCGCACCGGTAGTCTTCGAAGGTCAGCGCCTTCCCGCCAGCTACGCGAACTTCTACATCGCCAACAATCTCGTGCTGGTTCCCACTTTCAACGACCCCAATGATCGCATCGCCCTCAATACCATCGCCGACTGCTTCCCTACCCGCACCATCACCGGCATCCACTGCACTGACTTCATCTGGGGCCTCGGCGCCCTCCACTGCATGACCCAACAGGAACCAGCGTAGACCATGTCCAAACCCTGGCCCCCACCACCCGACCTCGAATCCATCCAGGACCTCATGCGCGAAGCCGACCCCGAAGGCCACATCGCCGAAGGCGCCCCCGCCGACGAATACGAACCCGAAGAAGAAGACTTCTACGCCGCCATTGAAAACTTCCCCACCGCCGACCTCATCGCACCCAAACTCCTACCCATCCTCGAAACCATCTGGCGCAAAAGCTTCTCCCTGGACGACGCAGCGCTCGCCGAACGTAAGCCCAAACTCGAATCTCTCGCCCAACAAATCGAACGCTTTTTCGGTCCCGAAGCCAAACCACAGGTCCGTGGCGCATGAGTAACTTCCGCAATCAACTCGAGCAATATCTCCGCCGCGAAGCCAATCCCAGGCACAAATACAGCCACCAGCCACGCCTCTACGTCCTAACCCGCGAGATCGCCGCAAACGTGACACCGGCCCCAATCTACGACGACGATATCGTCTACGCCGCAGCCTTCCTCCACGATCTCGGCGTATTCATCGGCCACCGCCCCGAAGACCCCGAGCAACTCAAGCAGTGGAACCACGTCACCTACACCTGCGACCAGGCCCCGACCATCCTCAATAGCTTCAACTTTCCTGCCGAAAAAATCGAAGCCGTCCTCGCGTGCATCCGCGAACACCAGCCCCACGACAACCCGCAGTCCCTTGAAGCCACGCTACTTCGGGACGCAGACATCCTCGAGCAGCTTGGCGCCATCGGGATCCTCCGCGCCGCCGCAAAATTGGGCAGCGACACACGCTTCCACCAGTTCTCCGACGTTCACCGCTCTCTCCAGCACGCGCTCGATACGCTCCCCGCACAGATCCGCCTCGACGCAACCCGCGAACTCGCGGCTCCTCGCATCGCCGCACTGCAAAGCTTCCTCAAAGCGCTTGAAGACGAAGCTGGCTCCAACCTCGATTAGCGCTTTGCGATAAGCTGGAACCAATCCCTTCAGCTTCACGTATCGCATTGCACACAGAGGTATGTCCATGTTCAAGCAACTAGCTATCACGCCCATACTTGCGTTCTCCACGCTCCTGGCAGGCAACGGCGCTATCGATATCCCGAAGTCTGAAGCGCCAGCCTATACCGCCGACGGTTCGCTCATCGCACCCACCAACTATCGCGAGTGGATCTTCCTGACATCCGGCATCGACATGTCCTACGCTTCAGCCAAAGATGCAGACCACCATATGTTCAACAATGTCTTTGTCAATCCGGCTTCCTATCGCGTCTTTCTTGCGACTGGCGCATGGCCCGACGGCACCACCTTTATGCTCGAAAATCGCGGCGCGGACAGTCCCGTCTCAATCAACAAGCGCGGGCATACGCAGAGCAACGATGTGATGGGAAATGAAATTCACGTCAAAGATCATGGCAAGTGGCTCTTCTATGACCTTCCCTCCGGCGCGAGCGCTGCCAAGGTCTTCGCGCCCACGGCAAGCTGCTACTCCTGCCACGAAGCGCACGCCGCAGTGGACACCACGTTCGTGCAGTTCTACCCAACGCTATTGCCCATCGCCGAGAACAAGAAGACCTTGAGCGTGGCATATCTCAAAGAAATTTCCGAACCTGAAAAACCCGCACCGCTACCTGGCAGTCCAACCGCAAAGCCAGCGGCTTCCGCACCCGCATACCCCGCAAAGTAGTAGAAACGTAGGGTATGCCTTTTTCACCCGAACAGGACGAAGAGTTCATGCGCCTCGCCATCGCTGAAGCGCATGCCGCCGAAGCCGCAGGCGAAGTCCCTGTTGGCGCCATTATCGTCGCGCCTTCTGGAGCCATCGTCGGCTGCGGCAATAACCTCGTCCTTCGCTCTTCGGATCCCACTGCCCATGCTGAAATCATCGCCATGCGCGAAGCCGGACGCGCACTCAATAACTATCGCCTGCTTACGCCCGAAGGTGGCTGCACCCTCTACTGCACGCTGGAACCCTGCTCGATGTGTGCCGGGGCCATCCTCCATGCGCGCCTCGCGCGTCTTGTCTTCGCCGCGCACGATCCCAAGGCAGGCGCCTGTGGCTCCGTGCTCAGCGTGATGAACCATCCCGCGCTGAATCATCGCGTCGAAGTCGTCGAAGGCATTCTCGCCGAGGAGTGCAGCGCGATGCTCTCAACCTTCTTTCGGGCACGTCGCAACCTGGCCGCACAAACTTCGCTGTAACCTTCGCATCCTACTTGGAACGGAGGCATACCATGGCAACTAAGAAGTCCGCGAAGAAAACCTATCCCACGAAGTCCGGCAAAAAATCCACCACCCCACCGTCGAAGCGTTGGTCCGCAAAGGTCACCACCGATTCCACGAAGCCCGGTCTCGGTCTTTTCAAGAAGAGCGCGAAAGCCATCGCCGCGGGTCTAGCCAAGAAGAGCGTCTCGCCCAAAGGGCCCGGTCAGGCCATGCAAATGCTAAGCTTCTACGAAAACCGGGGCGGCAAGAACCTCTCCCCCGAACGTAAGAAAGCTCTGGAGAACGCCAAAGACATCCTCCGCGAAAAAGAAGGCAAGAAGCCCGCGAAGAAGTCCGCAACCAAAAAGTCAGCAAAGAAATCTACCAAGAAGTCCGCGAAGAAAGCGAGCAAGTAATGCCAGGTCGCCTTGAAGGAAAAGTAGCCGTCGTTACAGGATCGGGGTCCGGCATCGGCCAGGCCATTGCCGAACGCCTCGCGCAGGAAGGCGCTAACCTCATCGTCGATTACGTCACTCACCCCGAAGAGGCCCAGGAAACCGTCGACAAAATCACTGCGGCCGGTGGTAAGGCTGTCATGGTGCAGGCGGATGTGACCAGCATCCCCGATACCACCCGCCTCATCGATACAGCCTGGCAGCAACTTGGCTCCTGCGACATCCTGGTCAACAACGCTGGCGTCGAGAAAGGCGCCGACTTCTGGGACGTCACCGAATCTGACTATGACTTTGTCTTGAACGTTAACCTCAAGGGCGCGTTCTTCCTCACGCAGTCGTTCGTGCGCAAGCTGCGCGATGCGAAGAAGCCCGGTCGCATCATCAATATGTCCTCTGTACATGAGGACATGGTCTTTCCTCACTTCTCCACGTATTGCGCCAGCAAAGGCGCCATGCGCATGCTCATGCGCGATCTCTCCGTCGAGCTCGGTCCGCTGGGCATCACGGTCAACAACATCGCCCCCGGCGCCATCGCCACGCCCATCAACGCCAAGCTGATGGCCGACCCCAAACTGCTCGACCCGCTGCTCCGCAACATCCCGCTGGGCCGACTCGGCAAGCCGGAAGAAGTAGCCGGTCTCGCAGCGTTCCTCGCTTCAGACGATGCCGCCTATGTCACCGGATCGACCTATGTCATGGATGGCGGCCTGATGCGCAACTATAAGGAGCAGTGACTCTAGGGCACAACCGGCAGACTGATGAAGCTCGCATTCCCGGGTGTATGCCATACTTTCTGCGTCGCTTTCACATAGTCCGCAGGCTTTGCGTCGAAGATGTTCGGCACAAACGTCTGCGGGTTGCGATCGTAGAGAGGGAACAACGACGACTGCACCTGGACCATCACCCTATGGCCGGGCAAAAATACATGGTTCACCGTCGGTAGACCAAACTTGTATTCGAGCGGCTTGTCTTCCGCGATCTTCTCCGCATGCTCGAAGCTCGTGCGATAGCGCCCTCTGAAAATATCGAGGGATATTGGGAGCTCATACCCACCCATCGCAGGCTGGCCCGGCACCGTGTCCGGATATACATCGATCAGCTTCACTACCCAGTCGCTATCGCTGCCACTGGTCGAAGCCACAAGGTTCACGATCGGCGCTCCACTCACACGCAAGGGGGTCGTTAGCGGCTCCGTCATGTACGTCAGCACATCCGGCCGGCCATCGACAAATCGCTGGTCCGTCACCAGCCACGTCGTCCACGCATCATGGTCCGCGCCGACAACCGGCCGCGGACGATACGGCACAGGCTTCGCCGGATCCGATACGTACTCATCGAACTGTTCGGATTTGGCCTCGGCCGCCTTCGGTGCCTCAAACGATAAGCCACCGCCAGCCGTCAGATACAGCGCTTTCGACTTATCGCCGCAGCCGGCATCGCAGCTCAGCGGCCACTGCTTGAAGCGATCCCAATGGTTCTCGCCCGTATTGTAGATAAACACCGGAGGCGTATCGGCCTTCGGCGCACCATCCATCAGATACTGATTGAAGAATGGCACCAACACCTGGTGACGGAACTGCTCATCCGTGTCGCCTTCCCACTTCAGCGGCCCAAGGTTATACGCGTCGTAATTCACCTGGCTGTGCCGCCATGGGCCCATCACGAGAAAGTTCTTATCGTTGTTCTTGTCCTGTGGTTCCACGGCTTCATAGCTATGGATCGCGCCCCACATATCTTCCTGGTCCCACAATCCCTGCAGCCACATTACCGGAACGGTAAGCGGCGTTTTTGCCATGATCTTGTCCAGCGCCTGCCCTTGCCAGAACGAGTCATACGCTGGATGCTCTTCCACTTTCTTCCAGTATGGAAGCTGCTCCAGCCCGCCATAGCGTGCAAAATCTCCAGCTGAACCCTGATTCAAAAAATTCGTGTAGTCGTCATATCCCACGCGAGGAATTCCCTTCGCGTCGCCATGCACTGCCGTCTGGCCCGCAAAATAATCCAAGTTCACTTCACGAAACGCGCCATAGTGAAACCAGTCATCACCCATCCAACCATCGACCATTGGACTCTCGGGGCAAGCTACCTTCAGCGCGGGATGCGGATGGATCAACGCCATCACCACTGTGAAGCCTTCATACGACGAGCCAATCATACCGACCTTGCCGTTCGACTCAGGCACATGCTTCACCAGCCAGTCGATCGTGTCATACGCATCGGTCGTGTCATCGATGCCGCTCGTATTCAGAGGACCCAGCGGAGGAGGAGTCATGAAGTACTGCCCCTCCGATCCATACTTGCCACGCACATCCTGAAACACGCGAATATAACCCGCACCCACAAATGCATCATCACCTTGCGGCATTTCGTCCAGCATGTGTGGTGAAGGATCGTTGCGCGAAGCACGGCCCTTTGCGTTGTAGGGTGTCCGCGTCAACAGAATCGGCGCATGCGTCGCACCATTAGGAATCACGATCACCGTGTACAGCTTCACACCGTCGCGCATCGGGATCATCTCCACGCGCTTCACGTAGTCATACCCGATGTGCGGGGCTGTAAAGCTCGGCGGAACGTCCGGAGTGGAGATCGGTGTTTGGGCCTTCAAACAAGTAGCGCCCAAAACCAACAACAGGCCAGCAAGAACGGCAAACGACGATCGATTCATCCAGTTTCCTTCTCTACAACGGGTCAACGTTGCGGTTGCCTCGAAGTATATCAACCGCGAACGTCATCGCCCTTGCGCAGCGCTGTCCAAAGCAGCGTTCCCAAAACCGGCAGAAACGCGATCAGCCAGAAGCCCTTCGCATACTCGCGATGGTCGAAGAAGTGTCCCAGTACCGGCGTCAGTACGCCCGTTACGCCGGCCCAGCTGGAAATCGCAGCCCCCGCCAGAAATCCTGAGTTCTCCTTGGGCTGCGCATTCATGCCATCGGAAAGCGACAACACCACGAAGCCGCCCGCAATGAGCATCTGCAGATAGAACAACACCATCGTCGCCAGCACAGGATGCGCGCTGCGCGCTGCCAATGGCGCGAGCACAATCAGAAATCCTGCAAGGCTGAAGCTCGCAAACAACGCGCCTGGCCGTCCCTTGCCACGCAGTGTGCGCTTATCCGCAATCCATCCCCAGATTAGGTAGCCTGTCTCCCACCCAGCCGGCGGAATCCACAAGAGGTGCCCCAACGACCGCTGGTTCACATGCAGCACGCGCGAAAGGTAGAGCGGCGCGGCATACAGCCCAAACGCCAGCGGTGCAGCTCCCAGTCCATAAATCGCAATCGTCGCAAATAGGTTGCGGTTCCACCGCCCTGCAATCTTTTCGCCCACCACGCGGTCCGCCGCTACATGCGCTCGATACATCCCGCTCGAACGCAACGCGATCCACAACATCACCCACAGCAAACCAAGCACGGCTGTGAATACAAACGTTGCGCGCCAGCCGTAGTGCAGTGCGATCGGAGTAATCACCAGCGGAGCTAACGCCGCTCCCAGCGATCCGCCGCTGTAGGCCAGCCCTAGTCCAAATGACCGCCGCTCCGGTGGCATCGTCTCAGCCACCGTCGCGAGGCCTGCGGGGAAAGTAGCACCCTCGCCGAACCCCAGCACTCCGCGCGCCACGCACATCCCGATCAACCCATACATCAGCGCGTGCGCGCCGGAGGCCATCGACCACAAGATCACCGCGACAAGGATCGTCACCCACACACCCTTGCGGTCGATGAAGTATCCCCAGACCGGGTTCGCCACCATGTAGCAGATGCTGAACGCCGACACCGCGTAACCATACTGCGTCGCACTCATGTGCAGGTCAGAAAGAATCGTCGGGCTGAGGATCGCGAGCACGCTACGATCCGCATAGCTCAGGAGCGACAACAACAGCATGCCCACGCATGGGGCCCATTGACGAATAAAGACGGCTCGGTTCGATCTCACGATCTAACTATTCTTACAGGCCACGCGTTTCCTTGCACCAGGAGCGCTCTCGTCTCATTTCAGGCCCAGAAAATCCTGTCCTACCTTATAAGACCCCGGCGAACCCGTTACCGCTACGGGGATCACCGCGCCTGCTTTCTTTTTCTTGGTAAAAGGAATCAGCGGCTTCAGCAACACTGATTTAAACCCCGTCGTTATATGGGAAATGTCCGTATCCATCGTCAGCGTGCCAACGAGATTCGCTTTGCTGCTCTGGAGATCGAACGTTCCCTTCAAATTCGCCGTCGCCCCCGGAATCGCGAATGTCAGCCTCTGCGTCGAAGCCACGCCGCCGCGCACGGTTATATCACCGCTCAACGAAGACAGCACATCCGTATCGGCAGATGGATCCACTGTGGACTGTTTGACTCCCTGCGCCCTTTGGCTTAGAGAAGACAGGTTCTTTTCGTTCTTCTCATTCGTCAGCCGCTCCGCTGGGACGCTGAAGCTTCCTGCCATGTGCAACCTATCGAAGAACGAAGCGCCTCCGCGACCACCGTCGAGATGAGCATGACTGCGCAGCGTGACCGCCCCCGTGACGGGCGCCTTCGTCGCAAAGAACGGCCGCAGCAGGTCCTCTGCATGCCCTTGCCCGATCACAATGTCGAGATCAGTGATCTTAGGTGCTCCAGTCGCGCCTGCGATGCTGCCTTCCATGTGAACGTCGGTCGCTCCCGTCTTTACATCCACCGTGTGCAACACAATATTTCCATTCAGTCCATTGACTGTGCTCTGCACATGCGCGGCGACCCGCGTCGGCTTGCCCTTACCCACGGCGAAGTCCCGCGTGTCGGAGTCCGCTTCTGCTTCCACCGCTGCGAGCGTGCCGGAAAACTTCCCCGTCGCGGAAAGCGTCCCATGAATTCCTCCGATGTCGCCAAGATGCACGGGTTCAAACGTAAACTGCCCAGCAAGCGGCGTCGCCCCGAGGTTCTCCGGCTTCAGTGGTCCGAAGTTTCCCTTCGATTGAATCCGGCCCGTAGGCTGCGCGTTCTGCATATCCACCTTGTAGGTGATGGTCTGGCCGCGTTGCAGGTTGCGAATGACAAGATCCTTGATCGGAAAGCTGTACGTCCCGCCATTCACGCGCTGAATATCCAATTGCGAGTCGCGTACGTGGAACGTGCCCACTGCTGTCGTTGGACCGGCGAAGTCCGCGCTGCTTCCCGCCGGAAAGTCTGCCTGGTTTGCACGACTCCCAACGGGTGGAATCACGATGTGCAGCCCGTCTACGTCCACCAGCTGGACACGTCTCCGCAGCATCAGCATATCCAGCCAGCTTCCCTGTACGATCAAATCCTTTGCCGTTCCAACCGGTGGCAGGTCAGGTGCAGTGTTGCGCGTCAGGGTCAGTCCAGAAGCCACAAAGCCCGGCCGTGGAAAGTACGTGCGATGGTACTTGTCGATTTTGATATTGCTCGCCAGCACGCTTTCCAGCAGCGGTCGCACATTCTTATAGCGGTAAGGCCAATATTTGTTGATCAGCGGCAGACAGGCCAACACGACGACTACCAGCATCAGAGCAGCACCACCAAACCACAAGAACATCGCGCGCCTCAGTCTCGCGTTCGGCATTTTCGCGGAGTTCGACCTCGCAAGCTTTGGCTTCACGGCAGTTTTCGGCACGGAGATCCTTGGAGGCTGAGATTTCGTCTGTCTGCCCTTGAGATGCAGATTACCTCTCAGAAGCATTCACGGGCCGGAAGACGTGCATCGTGCCCACGAATCGGCGACAATATCTCTATGAAGCTTCTCGTTTATTCCGCAAGCTGGTGCCGCGATTGCCGCGAGGCCAAGCGTTTCCTCGTCAAGCACGATATCCCTTATACCGAGGTCGACATCGAAACCACACCCGGCGCCGCGGATGAAGTCATCGCCCAAACCGGCAAGCGCGCCATCCCGCAGTTCGTTCTCGACGGGAAATGGATTCAGCCCTATAAGCCAGGCCTCGGGTTCCTGCACGAAGAAATGGCTGAGCTCTTCGGCGTTCCCGCTTAAAATACACGTTTAGAAGTTTTCCACTTCCTCTTTTTCCTCGACCGTCTCAGGCGCCGAAGGCAGCTTACCCGCCGCGCCTCCGCTGAACGGCCAGCGAAGCCGAAGCACACGTTCGCGGTCGTGCTCGCGGTGCGCCTGTTCGCTGCGCCCCTTCAGCAGATCGTCGATCGTCAGCACACCGACGAGCTTCCCGCCATCGACCACCGGGAACGATGTCAGCTTGCTTTCGGCCATCAACGCGGCGCAGGTTCGCAGCGTCGTTCCAGGCGTCACCGACAGTGGACTCTCCGACCCATCCGCACACAGCGGCTGCGAAAGATCCGGCTGCTTGGCCGCAACCATCATCTGCGATCGCGTCAGAATCCCTTTCAGCTTACCGTCGCCATCCACCAGCGGAAAAATTCGTTGCCAGTGCGACCACGCCGCTCCGCCGCGCTCTTCCATCTTAGCCAGCCAGTCAGCCGCATCCTTGCGCGTCGCCTTGTCCGAGAGCGCAAATACGCTCGTGTGCATCGCCTGGTTCGCGAGCATCGTCTCCAGCGGATCAACGCCAAACTCGCGGCTCAAATGCAGCCCGCGCCGACTCAAACCTTCCGTCAGCATCGACCGCGGCATCACCAGCACGCTCACCGCGTAAGCCGCTACGCAGCTCAGCAACACCGGCAGCATCAGCCCGCCGTTATGCGTCAGCTCCAGTGCCAGCATCGCCGAGGTCAACGGTGCCCCAATCGCCGCCGAAAGCACCGACGTCATCCCCACCAAAACCCACGCGCCGGTCGACATCACCGGCATTAAATGTCCGAGTGCCGCACCCAGCGCGCCGCCGATCATCAGCAAGGGTGCCAGAATACCGCCCGCAGTGTTCGACCCCAGCGAAAACACCCAGATCGCGCTCTTCACGATCAAAATGCCCGCCAGTAGCTTCCATCCGTTATCACCGGAAACCATCTGCTGGATGACGCTGTACCCCACGCCCAGCGCCTGCGGAAAGATCAACCCACCCAATCCCACGCCTAGCCCGCCAATCGCCGGATACCACATCCAGTGAATGGGAATCTTCTCAAACAGGTGCTCGATAAAATGCACGGCCTTGCTCAGTCCTGCCGCCACAAATGCCGCAATCACGCCCACAGCAAGCGCTCCCAACATTGCCGAGTGGTATATCGGCTCCCCGGTCGGCAGCATCTGAAGCAGGCTCTGGGGCCCCAGCAATAGCCTGCGCACGGCTCCGGCCGTAACGCACGCAATCGCCACCGGAACCAGCGACCGCGGCCGCCATTCAAACAATAAAATCTCCACCGCCAAGAGTGTCGCGGACATCGGGCAGTTGAAAGTCGCCGCCATACCCGCAGAAGCGCCCGCCACCATTAGCACTGTGCGTTCGGAGTCCGTCATCGGCAAAAGCTGGCCCAGCACACTCCCGATCGCACCGCCGGTTATGATCACCGGTCCCTCAGCCCCGAACGGTCCACCCGATCCGATCGAAATCGCCGTAGCGATGGGCTTCAGCACAGCGACCCGCGGTTGCACACGCCCACCGCCGAAGACGATCGTCTCCACGGCCTCCGGCATGCCATGTCCGCGCACACGGGGCGAAAGATACCGCGCGATCAACCCGACAATCAGCCCACCCAGCACCGGCATCAGCACCAACCACCAGTGCCTGCCCGCCTGCCATGGATCGACTTCCTTCACACTCAGCCGGTGGAAGTAAAAGGCGTTCGTGGAAAGCGCGATCATCTCCAGCAGCGCCCACGCCGCTACTGCGCTCACCGCTCCCAGGCACGCTGCCAAAACGCTCACATACAGAATCCGGCTGTCTGCCGAGTAATCGCGCAGCTTGCCGGCCAAAGGCTGGGTCATCTGCTTTCGTCTTCTCCTGTATCGCCGGATTTCCCATTCCGGCTCGCAAGCGAGATCGCCTGGACCTTCCGCAGAGCTCGCATCATGGCTTCCGCGTGCAGATGCAGCTCTTCTAGATGTAATGCCACAAGTTTCTGCAGAATCGCCCATCCCTGCGGCGTGAGTTGTACCAGCGACCGCCGAAGATCGTGCTCATCATGCCGGCGTTCCACCAGTCCGGCCCGCTCCGCGCGGTCCACGAGCTCCACCGTGCTGTTGTGTCGCAGAATCATCCGGTCCGCAATGTAGCTGATCGAAGCCTGCCGGTCCGCCGGCACAGAGCCGATCACCTGCATCAGTTGGTACTGCTGCGCGGCAATCCCGCAGGACTCCGAAGCGCTTTCGCTAAAGCTGAGAAACGTCCTTAGCTGGTATCGAAAGTCCGCCAACTCCGCTAACCGAGGAATCGACTCCGCCGACTTCGTCTCGCCTTCCATCAACTTGATCTCATTTTCCATCACAATCATCTCGTCTCCATTATATCGTTTAGCGATATTTTTAGGGAATCTTTACCAACCGCTTTAACTCCCTTGCCGCTAACACGTTGGAACCGTGCTTCGCTTTCCCTGCAATCTTGCACTTATCCTGCGGCCAGATACCGGGCGCACAATCGTTACACTAAGAAACATAGGAACCTCGTACGCACTACCCAGGAGAACCTCTTGATCGACCGTTACACACGACCGGAGATGGCCCGAATCTGGTCTGAAACCAGCAAGTACAGCAATTGGCTGCGCGTAGAGCTTGCCGCCACCGACGCGCTTGCCCGCGCTGGCATCGTGCCTTTGGAAGCCGCCGTAGAGCTCCGCGAGCGAGCAGGCTTCACCGTCGAACGCATTCACGAGATCGAGGCAGACACCCGGCACGACGTCCTTGCCTTTACGACCGCCGTTGCCGAAACCGCTGGTCCCTCCGCGCGCTGGCTCCATTACGGGCTCACCTCCACCGATGTCGTAGACACAGCGCAAGCCCTGGCAATCACGCAAGCCTCTGATTTGATTCGCTCAGGCATTCTCCGCCTTCGCGACGTCTTGCGCAAGCGCGCCATCGAATTCCAGCACACCCCCACTATCGGACGCACCCACGGCGTACACGCCGAACCCACCACCTTCGGCATGAAACTCCTGCTCTGGTACTCGGAGATGGGCCGCAACCTCAAGCGCTTCGACGCTGCCGCGGCCGACCTGAAAGTCGGCAAAATCTCCGGGGCCGTCGGCGCCTTCGGCAAGCTCAAACCCATGCATGAAGTGGCGATCCTGACTTCGCTCGGCCTCACGCCGGCCGCTATCTCCACGCAGGTCCTCCAGCGCGACCGCCACGCGGCGTACATCACCACGCTCGCCGTCCTCTGCTCCACGCTGGACAAGATCGCCCTGGAAATTCGCCACCTGCAGCGCACCGAAGTCCGCGAGGCCGAAGAGTTCTTCTCCGCCAAACAAAAAGGCTCCTCTGCCATGCCGCACAAGCGCAATCCGATCACCTGCGAAAATATCTCAGGTCTCGCGCGCGTGGTCCGCGGCAATGCGCAAGTTGCGTTGGAAAACGTAGCTCTTTGGCATGAACGCGACATCTCGCACTCCTCGGCCGAGCGGATCATCCTGCCCGACTCAACCACCCTGGCCGACTACATGCTCGACAAAACGGCCACCCTCATCGAGCGTCTTCTCGTCTACCCGGCCCGCATGCTCAAAAACCTCGAACTCACCGGCGGCCTGATTTACAGCGGCCAGCTTCTATTAGATCTCGCCGAAGCGGGAATGTCCCGCGAGGACGCCTACCGCCTTGTTCAGTCGCACGCCATGAACGCCTGGCAGAACGACCTGAATTACCGCACTCTTATCGAATCGGATCCCGAAATCACGGCACGCCTCAGCCCAACCAAACTAGCCGCCGCTTTCGATGTCAACCGGCAGCTTTCGAACATTGACGAGGTCTTTGACCGGGTTCTTAGCGAACCTTTCTGACAACGGCTTCCGTTTCCACTGCAGCACCGTGTCCAACGCCGGCCCGCTTTCAACGATGGCCGCGGAGAACTCGCCCATAAGCTGCGGATAGGGCTGCGACGTCATAGGATCGAGCGGCTGCACAATCGCATAGCGAATTGTCGAGCGGCAGAAGATGCAACCCGTTTCATGGATCAGCATCTGCGAGTCTTTGAATCCCTGCGGAAATGCCCGGAGACACTCCGGGCAGCTCAACATCACATAGTTTTCGCTGGGCGGTTCGTCTTCGGTTCTTGAAATCCAGATCGGCGCGATCGCGCCATCTCCACGCCTGGGCGCCGATTCCGGCTTCGCCGCAATTTCCATCAGGCTCACTAGCGACCGAAAATTAGTCGCCTTCTCATAGAAGGCGTCCGCCGCAATCCCTGCCGGTACATCGCTGCCCGAATAAGCCCCGCTTGTCGCGATGACATAGATTCCAGGCAGCCGCCGGCGCACCACAGACAGCAATTCAAACCCCGACATCCCAGGCATATTCAGGTCCGACAAAATCACGTCAGGGACCGCCTCCCGAATGTGCTCCAGCGCTGCAAATCCATCGGCCGCGCTTCGAACACTGTGCCCCAACTGCTCAAAAATGTGGGCCAATGTCGTCCGTGTGGCAAATTCATCGTCCACGATGAGAAGTTTTATTTGAGCCCTGGGCATCTTGTACCCTCCGTTGCGCATCTTGTCTTGAAAGCCAAGTATCGCAAGTATCGAACGATCAATTTGGAAGTGTCTGTTCTCTTTTGCTCACCCCTGATTGCGGACAGTGAAAGACGTTGGGTTCACCGATTGCAAGGTCGCAATTTCTGGCTTCGTCGCGTTCTGTCCCGGCAGATGATCGTGCAACACAACATTAAGCAGCGATTTATGCACTTTGATGCGGCCGTTGTACTCGATCAGCCCCATCTTGCGAAAACGGTTCATAAAGAAGCTCACACGCGACCGCGTGGTTCCGATCATCTCCGCAAGCGATTCTTGCGTAATATGCGGCAGCAGCATCTCCGGTTCACCCGGCTTGCCAAACTCCGCCATCAACAGTAGCACGCGCGCCAGCCGTTTCTCGCTGGAATTGAACAGTTGATCTACGAGATCGGCCTGTGTTCGCATACTGCGCGCCAGCAGAAATTTCAGGAAGAGATCGGAGAACGCATGCTCGGACTGGAGCACCTGGACCATCGCATCCCTGTCGATCTTCAACGCAACACAGTTGGTCATCGCTGTCGCCGTAGCCAACCGTAACCCGGCCGTCGCCGCGATCGACTCCTCACCCACGAAGTCTCCCGGAACCAGCAGCGTAATCGTGGCTTCTTTGCCTTGGTTGGAAACCACGGTCAGTTTGGCGCGACCACTCTGGAGATAGAACACGCAGTCCGCCACATTACCCTGCGCAAAGAACACCCGCTTGGCTTTCAACTGGACGATTCTTCGTCCTAAGCCTGCATTCGCAAGAAAATCTGCGGGATCAAACGCGATTTTCTTTTTAGACCCAGCCATCGAAGCGCCTCCGTGCGGCTTCGCATGAAAAAAGCGGAACCTTCTCAACACCGCTTAGCAAATACTGCCCCGATTCAGTGGAACAGGCCTTTTACAAGGGGAATGTTTCTCTTATCATGTCACCAACCGTACACCCAGACTGTGCAGTTTTGCTCATGTTTAACTTTGTTGCGGCAGGCTATGCCGATAGAAGCTCATGGACACACGAAATGGCCGCTCCAAAGAACGGCCGATAATGTATCCGCCACGGTGATCCCCTGACAATATCTTCCTAATTTCGCCCCGATTTCTACAGGCAGAGGCCGCCAGCATCCGCGTTCGTTGCGCTGTCGTAGAGCAGGATTCCCTCACCCGCGACTTCGACATAAAGGCACTTTTCCCCTAGTGTCTTCGCAGTCCTGCCCAGAAACTCCTTCAGCGCCGTCAGGCCTTCGCCATCCGGCAACGCCACGGTAAACTCGCGGTGTTCGCCGTACGTGTAGCCCCCATGAGCCTCTCGCCAATACCCAAAAACAGTGGCCGCCGTAGCCGTGTATCCGCCAAAACGTTCCATCAGAAAGACGTGTACCGACTGCTCAACCGTCTCCCCGCTGCTACATGGCTCCTTCAGCTTCAGCGAAGGAAGCAGAAAGCGCACATTTTTTCCCAAGGGCTTTTCCCAATAATTCATTTGCCTCTTCAGAGTCCGATTCGCGTAAGTTGGTTGCTGTCAGCATAAATGGTAACGCCACAATCCTTACGCGCCACCTTCACATTTGGTTTTATGCTCTTCGAAATCCTCGACAACGCGCTCGACTCCACCACCGCTCGTTCCGGCGACTGGCTTGCCTGCAAGCCCGGCTGCCACCAGTGCTGCGTTGGCGTATTCCCCATCTCGCAGCTCGACGCTGAATCCCTCCGCTCCGCGCTCGCCGACCTTGACTCCACCCATCCCACCACAGCCGCACAGGTCCGCACACGAGCCCAGGCCTCTCGCGCACGCCTCACACACGATTTCCCCGGCGATACCACCACCGGCACGCTTTTCACCCATCCCGACCACGAAGCTGCCTTCGACGACTTCGCCAACGATGAACCCTGCCCCGTCCTCAATCCCGTTACCGGAACCTGCGACCTCTATGCCGCACGGCCCGTGCAATGCCGCATCTTCGGCCCACCCATCCGCAACGAAGAAAACGCCCTCGGCGTCTGCGAGTTATGTTTTGTCGGCGCACCCGAAAGCGAAGTCCTGCGCTGCGAAATGGATCAAAGCTGGCGTCCGCTTGAAGAGACGCTCATTGCCGAAGCCGAACAGCGCACCGGTCGCAGTGGCCCCACCCTCATTGCGTTTGCTCTCACCTAATAGCTGGACTGCGGTTTCACCATCATGGACGCGGTCCTGAGCCCCGAGCGAATCTGCCCACCCGCCGACGCCGTAATCGGCGGAGACTGTAGTCCTGCTATCGTTCCAGCCGGCTGCTCCTCCAGGAACGCTGTCGCAGCCGCATCATGCAGATCCAGCACCACCGCATCCTTCGGCATCGAAAAACGCCCATGCCCCACGTAGGCCATCAACACCACCGCTGTAGTCGTCGGGGACAATACCACCAGCGGCACGCTAAACCGCTTCAAAATTCCTTCAGCCAAGTCCTGCGCCGAGTGGCTGCGCGGCAGAGAGCCCTTCACCTGCGGAATCATAAATACCTGCAGCCCCACTTCCGGGTGCTTGGCCGAGTAGTGCGCCAGCCCTCGAGCCACTGACTTCGGCGAAGTAATCCCAAGATCGGCGATGTAGTTCCTCCGCACGGCATGTGGATAAAAACGGTTGATCGTCGTCCGCGAAAAATCGGCGCAGTTGGAGTAAACCCCGTTATAACGGGTAGCGTTCCTGCGATCGTTGAACTCTGCAATGAGCTGCGCATCCTGCTCAGGCGTCGATTTCACGCTGAACCCATAAATCGTCCGGTCGTACGAAGAGCCCGCCAGCTCATACCAGTTGCCTCCTGGCGCTTTGCCATCCGGTCCATCCGGCGCCACCGACTCCAGATGCGCCCGCCGGTACTGGTCCCGCAACTGCACCTCCGTGGCCTTATCCATCACTAGGGGAATTTCAGCCGCAGAATCCACCGCATACAGGTACGCCATCAACGGCATCGCCAGCCAGTCATAGTGCTCAATGCCGTTGTACCGGCTGATCACCACACCCAATTCGCCCTCGCGGCAGGGCCGCAACTCCGTCGGTGAAGCCGCGCATACATGGTCCAGATAAATCGCCGAGTGTCCGCCAGGGTCGAAAATTCCGAGCTTACCGTAAGGCTGCTCCAGCAGCACCGCAACCGACGCCTGCGCTGGAGCGCACGCCAACAGCACGCCGCACACCCCGGCTAGAACTTTCCCTTTGGCGCCGATTCGTCGGTACCTTGCCTGAGCTCGCATCGCTTGTCCTTAGGAAACCCCGTCCCTTGAAGCCGCTGCTGTTCAGCATCTGAAATGCGCAGGTCCGTTCGCTGCGCATCACTACATTTGCTTATTAAACGAGCGCAGTTCCGAAATGTCGCGTTAAAAACGCGACAAATACTGCGCGATAATGAATGAGATGCACGCCTTTAGCACTAACGTGGAAGAAATCGGTGGAAAAAATCTCACCCTGGCCATTACCGGAGCAAGCGGAGCCTTGTTTGCCCGCCACATGCTCCTGGCCCTAGAAACCGATGCCCGTGTCACCCATGTCAACCTGGTCGTCAGCCCGAGCGCCCTGCGCGTGCTCGCTGAAGAGTCCGGCCTGAACGGCGTAAACGGCCTCATTCAAAAGCTTCTCGGTCGCGAATCCACCAAAATCGTGCAACTCGCCCACCAGGACGTGGGCGCCAATATCGCCAGCGGCTCCTACCCCTCCGACGGGATGATCATCCTTCCTTGCTCCATGGGAACCCTCGGCGGCATCGCTCACGGCCTCGCGCAAAACCTCATCGAACGCGCCGCCGACGTCTGCCTCAAGGAGCGCCGACCGCTCATCCTCTGCGTCCGCGAAACACCGCTGAACCTGATTCACATCCGCAATATGGCTTCTGCCACCGAAGCCGGCGCAACGATCTTTCCGGTCATCCCAACCTTCTACAACCACCCGCAGACCATCGACGACATCGCCAGCAACTACGTGGCCCGAGTCCTCCAGCACATAGGCCTCCGCCAACCCAACACCTTCACTTGGGGCGAACCCACTTAGCTTTTCTCTGTTCCCTGTTTGCCGCCCTACTTCATGTTCGTCAGCGTCCGCACCAATCCCACCGGTGCCGGATTCGCCTTCAGGAAATCCGCCGTAGCCGCCGCTTCTCGTCCCGAACATGTCTTCGGCCCCAGATGCCCGCAACCTTCCGCCACATCCAGCTCCGAGTTCGGCACCAACGAATGTATCGTCTGCCCCGCGGAAAGTGGAATCAGCCGATCCAGGCTTCCCCAAACGATCAACAGAGGCTCCGTCATCCCAGCGAGCCGCGTATCCAGCGCATCCTTGCCACTTTGCATCGCCGCCATACTCTTATCATTCACCGGCGCGCCATCCTGCAAAGCATGCAGCGCATCTTTTGCTACAAACAGCGGCAGCGGTTTGGCTTCCGGCTCCATCATGGCCTGTAGCTTGTTCACATCATCCGGTGTAGTTGGATGAAAAATCGCCGCCCGGTCCACAGATCCATCAAACTTGATCCCAGCCGTGTCATACACCACAACGCGGTCCACCATGTCCGGATGATCCAGCGCCAGCTTCATCACAATCCATCCACCCATCGACCACCCACCGACATCCGGCTTTTGCAGCCCAATCGCCTGGATAAAGTCCGCCACAAACTGCTCCTGCGTTCCAATCGAGTAATCCGAGTCTCCCGGCTTCGGAGACCGCCCATATCCCAGCAGGTCCGGCGCATACACATGAAAGCCCGCACGCTTCAACCGTTTCATCATCGGCGCCCAGCTTTCGCCGCGGTCCGCCAGCCCATGCACAAGCACCAAAGGAATTCCGCCGCCCGGCGTGCTTGCTTCGCCCTCGTAGTAATGAACGCGCCCTTCCGGCATCAACACGTAGTTGCTCTGCACCCGCGCCAGGAAGAGCCCAAAGTGCGTTTCCTGCATCACGACCCACAGCGGCCGCTCATAAAACACAACGCCAACTACAACCACCAGCAGGACCACCAACAGCATCAAGCGCCCGAGAGTTCTCATAGATTTACTTTAGTCTGAGAGCAAGTTGGCAAATCAGCATTTTTTTGCAGCAGTTCACTTCAGCGGCTTACCAAACTCTTCGCCGAACACTGTATGCGACATATCGAACCGTCCACCGTAGAACTTATCCGGCCCGCTCAATCTGCCGATCGCCAGCAGCGACACCACAAAATAGCTCATCGGCAGCTTCAGCGTCTCGCAAACTTTCTGCTGCTCGAACCCTTCCATCGGCGCCGTGTCATAGCCCATCACTTCGGCCATCAACATCATCGAGGTCGTCGCATAGGTCACCATCTTGTTCAGCCAGCCTGACATCTCCTCATACGACATGCCCGAAAGATACGCAGGCACGCTGTTCTCCGCCTGTGCCGCATAACTTTCCGGCATCCCACCCGCGCGGCCCAGCCGCAACATCTCGTCCAGGTCCTTGCGCCATCCATCGCGATCCCCGCAGGCCACAATCACTGCACTCGCTTCTTCCACCTTCGCCTGGTTATAGCTTGCCGCCCGCAGCCGTTTTTTCTGCTCCGGATGCTGCACCACGATGAACCGCCACGGCTGCATGTTGTACCCGCTGGGCGCATGCAGGCCGGCATCTAAAATCTGCCGCAGATCGCTCGCCGGTATCGGCTCTCCATCGAAACTCGGCGTCGCCCGTCGATCTCGTATTGCCTGGGCGAGTGATTTCTGCGACGTTGGCATTCTCTTCTCCAAAAGCCTTTTGTACCCCATAGTACTTAGTAATAGATGCCGTCCCGGATTGCTGCGGCGCTGACCGCACATACAACATGGACCCAAAGCTAAGGAATCTCTGTCATCTTCAAGGTCAGCACCGAAGGATTTTGCCCCGCAACATCCCCAAAAACATAGATCGAACCGTACCCTTGCCGAAGCTCCGGATGCGCGGCCAGCATCGCCTTCGCCGCCGCAAGATCGCGCGCACGATTCGCCTCCGCGCCCGTCAGCTCCTCCGCGGCAAAGTGCAGCACCAAATTCAAGCTGGAGTCATCCGCCGCATCCTCGTTGGTCATCGACGTAAAGTGAAACTCCTGCCCATCGCCAGCCTTCACTACCAACGGCGTCTGCGCGCTGATGCCATCGGAAAGCTGCGGAGGCGCACCCGCGTGCTGCTCGGCCATCAGCTTGTCCAGACTCGTACTCGAAACAAAACTTGCCGGCCGCAGTAGCTCAGTGGCCTCGTCATACTCGAGCCACGCTAGCCAGGGCTTCGTCTTCACATTCCCGCGCGCGGCATTCCAATACCAAAGCCCATCCTTACCAACCGCCGTACGCGCATGAGGATAGAACCCAGCCATCTTCCACGTACCGTTTTCCTGCTCCAACACAAACGCCAACAGCCACGGCCGCTCGCCACCCGAGGCTTCCACCATGGCAAACCCATACAAGCCCGCAGGCAGCGACGAGAACGAAAAATCCGTCTCCGCCGTCGAACCCTGCAGTGGACACGTAAAGTCCGCCTCACTCGTATCGCCGGCCTTGCGCGAACTCACGTCGAGCACATACACCTGTGTCACCCGCAGCGTATCGCCCTTGAGCTTGTCGGCCGTAGTGTGGATCACATACTCGATCGGCGCAAAATTATTCGCGTACTCCGGCACCGTGGCAGCTTTCACGCTATTCGCATCGGCCGCCTTCACAGCCGTACCTAGCTGCAATGCCTCATCGGCCAGCGCCATGCGCGTTGCGGCCGGCATCTTTGCCTGCGTGGTGCAGGTCTGTGCCCCGGCAACCGTGCTCAACACCAACAGGCACGCGCCTATGTTTCGAAAAGAACTCAGAATCGTCTCCCTCTGCGTTTTCCGCGCAACGCGCTACCGCACAGCATACGAAGGAGCGGCCCGCAAGTCTAGCTGCCCTTTGACTTCATCACAGTTCGTCGCCCCAAACCCGCACCAGAGTATTCTTGCTTTGGAAGCTACCTTCCGCTGCCTCAACCCGTCCCACGCTACAGATGACGTTCGCCCAATGACTTCAATATCCAGCCTGCATCCCCGAAATGCGTTCCTCGCCGCAGCCCTCGCGCTTGCCGCCGCGCCGCTCTGCGCCCAGGCCCCACAGCGGCAGATCTCCACGCTGCCCGCAACCGCACCCACTACGCTGCCCGCAGCCAACACGCTGCAGGCGCCCATCGCCGCCACGCCGGACACCACCCACCCCAGCCACGAACCCAAACGCGCCGAGGTCACCTATGCCGCCGGCCTCATCAACGTCCGCGCCGACAACTCCAGCCTCAACCAGATCCTCCACGCCATCTCCCGCCTCACCGACATGACCATCACCGGCGGCGTCGCCGATCAGCGGGTTTTCGGCAACTACGGCCCCGCCGAGCCTTCTACCATCCTCGCTACGCTGCTCGACGGCACCGGCAGCAACATGCTCCTGCGCATCTCCACCACCGACGCGCCCTCCGAACTCGTCCTCACTCCCCGCAACGGCGGCCCCACCCCGCCCAACCCCAACGCCGGCAACTTCGAAGACGAAGATGCTAATCCGCGCCGACCACGCAGGATGTCTGATCGCCTGCAGCACCAAGGCCAGCCCTTTCAACCTCAGGTTGTCCCGCAGCAGGTGCAACCTCCCGCACACGCGCAACAACCCTCCGGCCCGCCCAGCATTCCGCAGCCCGCCAACAACGTCAATGGCAGCTCGGACAACACATCACCCACCGCCGCATCCTACCCCACAACCAACTCCGTGCCTTTGGATTCCGTTCCCACGCCATCGACAACGCCCTCCACCTCCGGCATCGTCGACGCTCCCAACCCACCTCCCGCCGGCAGCACCACCCCCAACGGCGTGGCCACCCCCGACCAGATCTACCAGCAGCTCCTGCAGATGCAAAAACAAAAGGCCGCCGCGAGTTCTTCCACGACGACCACGACACCTCAATAACCATTTTCAAGGGGAAAAGCAGGTACCCTGCGGCGCCCTATTCACTAATAACTATTCACAGCTTCTCAGCCTTCAACAGCCACGCGAACACCTGAGGCCGACACCCGGCCCTTCGCAACCGCCGTAGCGTGCTGCCGGAACACCCGGAACATCACCTGACAAACGCCATAAGCCACCAGCACACCGAACGCCAGCGACGCTCCAACCGCACAAATCAGCATCAACGAACTAATCACACCCGCCTCCATTGGCCCAATCAACGCTCCTCCCAATCCTCGGGACGAACCAAGGCAGAGTCTCCTGCCCCAATCCATTCTGATGCAACGACGCATCTGCACTGCATGAAAATTGCACGAACCTGTTGACCACTAAGGAACTACCAAAGGCCTGGCTATCCTGCCTATCGCCTCACCGAAGGAGCTTTCCCATCTCCAATGGCTCGGCTTAGAAGTCATCATCGTCGGCCACATCGACCTGCCATCAACAAACGAACCTCCAACTTCTGGCAAACATAAGATTTCATGGCGGTTCTTTCCATAATCGATCAAGCCGTCCTCAGTCCTCCCGACTGTTCCCTGTTCGCTATTGCCTGTTCCTGTAATCTAGAGTCTTGGCCTAATTAAGCCATCTCTGACTCATGAGCCTGACCCACATCAACGTCCGCGGAGCCCGCCAGCACAACCTGCGCGACGTCTCTGTCTCTATCCCGCGCAACACCCTCACCGTGGTCACCGGACTTTCCGGCTCCGGCAAGTCTTCGCTCGCCTTCGACACCATCTACGCTGAAGGCCAGCGCCGCTACGTAGAAACCCTGTCGGCCTACGCACGCCAGTTCCTCGACCAGATGGAGCGCCCCGACGTCGACTCCATCGACGGCCTCTCGCCCGCCATCTCCATCGAGCAAAAGACCACCAGCCGCAGCCCCCGCTCCACCGTCGGCACCATCACCGAAATCTACGACTACCTGCGCCTGCTCTGGGCTTCGGTCGGCCAGCCACACTGCCCCAACTGCCACCGCCCCATCTCGCGTCAGTCCGCCGAGCAGATCGTCGCCCAAATCGTCGACCGCAACCGCCAGTCCCCCGGCGAACGCATCACGGTCCTAGCCCCCATCGTCCGCGGCCGCAAAGGTGAGTTCCGCGAAGAGATCGAAGCCCTCGACAAAAAAGGTTACCGCCTCCGCATCGACGGCGAAATCACCGAAGCTGAAGAAGGCATGCGCCTCGAGAAGCGCAAGAATCACACCCTCGAAGCCATCGTCGACCGCATCATCCTCAAGCCCGTTTCGGCCACCGAACCGGGTGCCCCCGATCTCTCGCCTTTGGAGATCGGGGCCGCCAAGGGTGCTAAAGGAGAGGTGCCACAACCTGCTGTCTACGACACGCGCAGGCTTCAGGCCGCCGTCACCACGGCTCTCCAACTTGCCAACGGCCTTGTCCTCATCGGCCTGCAATCCCCCAACGGCGGCAACTACGCTGAGACCCTCTACAGCTCTTCCATGGCCTGCCCCGACTGCGGGATCAACGTTCCTAAGCTCGAACCCCGCAGCTTCAGCTTCAACTCCAACTACGGCGCCTGCCCCGAGTGCCACGGCCTCGGCTCCATCTATGACTTCGACCCCTCCAAGACCATCACCGACTGGTCCAAGCCCTTACTCGACGGCGCCATGGGCCCGGGCTCATCCTCGCAATACCTCCTGCGTCTCATCAAGCTCGCCGCGGAGAAATACAAGATCAACCTCCGCCAGCCATTCTTGGACATCCCGAAACCGCAGCAGGATCTCCTGCTCTACGGCCCACCCCGGAACGAAGTAGGACGCACCGGCTTCCACGGCATCCTCCCCTGGCTCCGCGACACTCTCGAAGACACCAAGTCCGAAGGCTACCGCGAGTACATGATGCAGTTCATGTCCGCCACCGAGTGCCCCCAGTGCCACGGCAACCGCCTTCGGCCCGAGTCACTCGCCGTCACCATCCCGCTCGCCGACGCAACCGCGCACCCGCCCGTCAACCTCGAAGACCACGACACCGAGCCCATCGAAAGCTCCAACGCCCGCCGCGACGCAAGTATCGCCGACTTCACCTCGCTCTCCCTCGAACGCGCCCTGCTCGGGGCCCGCTCCATGGTCTTCACCGGACGCGACCGCCTTATCGCCGACCGCCTCCAGCGCGAAATCATCGAGCGCCTCGAATTCCTCAACGCCGTCGGCCTTGGCTACCTCAGCCTCTCGCGCAGCGCTGCAACCCTCTCCGGCGGCGAAGGCCAGCGCATCCGTCTCGCCACGCAAATCGGCTCGCGTCTCCGCGGCGTTCTCTACGTTCTCGACGAACCCAGCATCGGCCTCCACCAGCGCGACAACCAGCGCCTCATCGCCGCGCTTGAAAACCTCCGTGACCTCGGCAACACCGTCCTCGTCGTCGAGCACGACGAAGACACCATGCGCAAGGCCGACTACCTGCTCGACCTCGGTCCCGGAGCCGGCAAGAACGGCGGCTTCGTCATGGCCGAAGGCACGCCCGCCGAAGTCATGGCCAACCCCAACTCCATCACCGGCCAATACCTTTCGGGCAAAATCGACATCGTCACCCGCCCCACAAAAGACAAGAAGCCTCGCCCCGTCACCGGCAACTGGCTCTCAGTCGAAGACGCGACCTCGCACAACCTCCGCCACGTCACGGCCCATTTCCCGCTCAGCGTCATGACGGTTATCACTGGCGTCAGCGGCTCCGGCAAATCAACCCTCGTCAATGACATCCTTTACCGCTCGCTGGCCAAGGAGCTCTACGGCTCCCGCGAAGAACCCGGCGAGCACAAAGCTATCCACGGCGCGGCGCAGCTCGACAAAGTCATCCAGATCGACCAGTCCCCCATCGGCCGAACCCCGCGCTCCAACCCGGCCACCTACACCGGCGTTTTCACCGCCATCCGTGATCTCTTCGCGATGCTCCCAGAATCCCGCGAGCGCGGCTACAAGCCCGGCCGCTTTTCCTTCAATGTCCAGGGCGGACGCTGCGAAGCCTGCCAGGGCGAAGGCCAGCGCCGCATCGAGATGAACTTCCTGCCCGACGTCTACGTTCTGTGCGAAGTCTGCAACGGCCGCCGTTACAACCAAGAAACTCTCGCCGTAAAGTTCAACGGCTACAGCATCGCCGATATCCTCGATCTTCCCATCGAAGACGCCGTGCCCGTCCTCAAGGACATCCCCGCCGTTAATGTCAAACTCACCACGCTCGTCGATGTCGGCCTCGGCTACATCCATCTCGGCCAGTCCGCCACCACGCTCTCCGGCGGCGAAGCCCAGCGCATGAAGCTCGCCCGCGAGCTCTCCAAGCGCCAGACCGGCAAAACGCTCTATCTCCTCGACGAGCCCACCACCGGTCTCCACTTCGACGACGTCCGCAAGCTCCTCGAAGTCCTGCACCGCCTCACCGACCTTGGCAACACCGTCATGATCATCGAGCACAACCTCGACATCATCCGCAACGCCGACTACCTCATCGACATGGGCCCCGAAGGCGGCGAGGGTGGCGGCACCATCGTCGCGCAAGGACCGCCCGAAGTTGTCGCCCGCGAGCCACGCTCATACACAGGCCAGTTCCTCGCGCGCTACTATGAAAGCGCAGGAACCCTCGACGCCGCAGACCATCTGCCGCCCATCGAACTGCCCGACTATGAGAAGAAGCCGCCCAAGCCAAAGTTCATCAAACCCGAAAAGAAGACCGGCGTCCCCACAGCTTCCAAAACCAAACCCGAGTCCTCAGCACAAAAGAAACTAACCGCCGCCGCAGTCAAAAAGTCCGCCGCAAAGAAATTCCCCAAAACCAAAAAGTAGCGACGTTGTAGTTTTGTCTACTGTCTACTCTCTACTGTCTGCCGTTATGAGCAAGCTTCCCATCCTCGAACCCGTTCCCGATCAAGCCGCCAATCAGGCGCTCGACATCCAGCACGACACCGACCCTGCGCAGGACCACGGCCCCGCCCGCCGCATCCCGCACCTCGGCCACGCGCTCCTCTTCTTCTCCATCGCACTCTTCATGTACCTCATCAGCGCCGCCATCATTCTCTCCGCGGCGCACATCCACACCGATGCGCAAGCCATGCAGCACCTCGGCCTGCAACTCCTCGCGCAGGTCATGGCTTACGTCTTCACGCTCGCTTTCTCCGCGTGGGTCTTCACCAGGATCTGGTCGAAGCCCTTCCTCACCGGCATCGAGTGGAACTTTCTCGGCGTCCGCCGCCGCTGGTTCTGGATCATCCCTCTCGGCGTCCTGCTCAGCATCGCCGCCCAGCTGGTCGACCTTTACCTCCCGCAACCGCCCAAGAGTCCGCTCGAAGACTTCTTTCGCTCCCCACTCAACGCGTGGCTGCTCACTCTCTGCGGCGTCATCGTCTTCCCGCTCATGGAGGAAATAGCCTTCCGCGGCTTTCTTCTACCCGCCTTCGCCACTGCCTACGACTGGCTCGCGCTCGACCGCACCCCCGCCGGTCTGCGCCGTTGGGAAACGTCCTCGCTCCACTCTATTCCCGCGCTCATCTTCGCTTCGGTCTTCTCCTCGCTCGGCTTCGCCCTCATCCATGGCGATCAGCTCTCGTTCTCGCTCGGCTTCCTTGCCGTCCTCTTCGTCGTAAGTCTCGTGCTGTCATGGGTTCGTATCAAGGCGCACTCAGTGGCCGCGTCGGTCCTGTTGCACGCCACCTACAACTTGACCACCTTCGCTGCCGCCTTCATCGCCTCCGGCGGCTACCGCCATCTCGAGCGCCTCAGTAAGTAGCGATGGAAGCTATGGGGCTCGAGAGGCGCACCACCGCACTAATGTGGAATTTCAGTCAATTTTGTACATATTTCTGTCGTCGCAAGATGAAAAAGGCCTCATAATACGCATACGGCCCCCGATGACACTCTCACGCAAATGCCCGCGCTGTGGTTCGAACGATACTGCCCGTTCGCATCGTAAGCTCCTCGAGCGTCTGCTGTTTCCTCTCAAGCCCTATCGCTGCGCGGGTTGCCAGCATCGTTTCTTCTCCTTTGCCTCCTCCCATCATCTGCAGCAGTAAGCCATCCCTCACCCATCCGCGATAAACTAGCAGGGACATGATTCCTACCCTCGAATGGACGCCCGCGGGCGTCAGCTTCCTAGACCAGACCAAACTCCCCCACGAAGAAACCTACGTCCTCGCCACCGACTACAAAGAAGTCGCCACCGTCATCCGCGACATGATCACCCGCGGTGCCATGGCCATCGGCGTCTCCGGCGCGATGGGCGTCGCTATCGGCATCCAGAACTCCACCGCGACCACCATCCCCGAGCTCAACGCTGAAGTCGCCGAAATCTGCGCCCACCTAGGCGCCACCCGCCCCACCGCCGTCAACCTCTTCTGGGGCATCGACCGCGTGCGCGCTCTCTACGACAAACTCGCCGCGGCCAACACGCCCATCCCCGAAATCAAGCAGGCGGTCATCGACCTCTCGCAGGAGATGTACGAAGAAGACATCGCTAACTGCAAGCAGTTGGGAGCCAATGGCGCTGACCTGCTCCCGCAGGAAGGCACCATCCTCACCCACTGCAACGCCGGCGCTCTCGCCGCCTGCGGCTACGGCTCCGCCCTCGGCGTCATCCGCGCCGCCGTTGAGCAAGGTCACAAGCTCAACGTCATCGCCGATGAGACCCGCCCCTACCTGCAGGGCGCACGCCTCACCGCGTGGGAGCTCATGAAGGACAACATCCCCACCACTGTCTCCTGCGACAACATGGCCGCCTACCTCATGGGCAAGGGCCGCATCCAGGCCTGCATCGTCGGCGCCGACCGCATCGCCGCCAACGGCGACACCGCCAACAAGATCGGCACCTACGGCGTCGCCATCCTCGCCAAAGAGTTCGGCATTCCCTTCTACGTCGCCGCCCCTTGGGCCACCATCGACATCAACACCGCACACGGTGGCCTCATCCCCATCGAGCAGCGCAACCCGCGTGAAGTCACCCACTCTAACGGCATTCAGATGACACCCGACGGCGTCGCCATCGAAAACCCAGCCTTCGACGTCACGCCCGCCAAATACATCACCGCCATCATCACCGAACGCGGCGTCCTCCGCGCCCCGTTCACCGAATCCATCGCCGCCATCGCCAACCGCGAACTCACAACCGCCTAAGCCACCACAAACGCGAGGCCCGGGTCCGGATTTCGGACCCGGTTTTCTGTTTAGACGGAACTTTTTACCCGCAACCCCGGTCTATCAACCTGTACCTTTCAACCGGAGACCAACCATGCGGGACGTTCCACGCCTCATCGCGGCACTTTTCCTCGTCTCAACCCTCGCCGCCAACGCCCAGACTCCCGCCGCTCCCGCCACACAGCACCCATCCGACGCCCAGGTCATCCACGCCGGCACCCAGCTCATCCTCGTCGACGTCGTCGTCCAGGACAGCAACGGTCATCCCGTTCACGGCCTTAAACGCACCGACTTCACCCTCACCGAAGACAAGAACCCGCAGGAAGTCCGCAACTTCGAAGAGCACTCCGCGCTCACTCCCAAAGCCCCCGGCCCGGAGATGAAGCTGCCTCCCGGCACCTTCACCAACTACACGCCCACGCCTCCCGGCGGCACGCTCAACGTCCTTCTACTCGACGCCCTCAACACCCCGATGGCCGACCAGTCGTACGTCCGCTATCAACTCCAGCAATACGTCAAAAAGGCCGACCCCGGCACCCGCATCGCCATCTTTGGCCTCAACTCCCGCCTCATCATGCTGCAGGGATTCTCCTCCGACCCCCAGGTTCTCAAAGACGCCGTTGAGCATAAGCTGCTCCCACGCGCGTCCAGCCTCCTCGACGACCCCACCGGCTCCGGCGTCGACACGTCAATGGCCCAGGAGATGATCAACGACCTTGGCGTCTCTTCGGTCTCCGCCAGCCTCGCTCAGTTTGAAGCCGAAACCCAGTCCTTCCAGATCCAGCTTCGCCAGCAGTACACCCTCGACGCCTTCAACGTCCTCGCGCGCTATCTCTCCGCCTTCCCCGGCCGCAAAAACGTCATCTGGTTCTCTGGCGCCTTCCCGCTCAACATCCTGCCCGACGCCACCCTCGCCGACCCCTTCGCCGTCGTCGCCAGCGCCGAAGACGAGTACCGCGACACCACCAACCTCCTCGCCCGCGCCCAGGTCGCCGTCTATCCCATCGACGCTCGCGGTCTCCAGACCGACCCCACCTTCAGCGCCGCGCAGTCCAGCCGCGGCATGACCGCCCAAACCATCTCCGCCAAATCCGCTAAGTTCCTCCAGAGCCAGGCCGAAGAACACATGACCATGGACGCCATGGCCAAGGACACCGGTGGCAACGCCTTCTACAACACCAACGGCCTCGCTCAGGCGGTCTCCAGCGCCATCGAATCCGGCTCCAACTACTACACCCTCACTTACACGCCAACCAATCGCAAATGGACCGGAAGCTACCGCAACATTCGCGTCTCCCTCAACGGCGCCTACGCAGCCCAGAGCTACAAACTCGCCTATCGCCAGGGTTACTGGGCGGACGACCCCAACAAGCCCCACGACGCCAACAAATCCGCCGCGATCACCGAGGCCTCCGCTGCCACCAAACACTCGGCCGCGTTTTACATCACAGCCTCCATGGCGCGTGGCGCTCCGCTCCCGCAGGACATCCTCTTCAAGGTCCGTGTTCTGCCCAACTCCACCACCACCGAAGACACCCTCGCGCCCGGCAACGTCCCCAACCCCAACAAGCCCATCAAAGCACCCTTCCGCCGTTTCCTCATCGACTACGCCGCGCTAGCCTCGTCTCTGACCCTTCTTCCCCAACCCGACGGGACCTACAAAGGCTCCGTCGAGTTCACCGCCTACTTATACGATCCCGACGGCAAGCTTCTCAACGCCTCCGGCAAGGCCATCAACATCAACCTCACCGCCGACGAATACACCCATTACCTGGAAGGCGTACGCAAGGGCGCCGGCATCGCCGCCCATCTCGAGATCAGCGCCCCCGTCAAGCAGGAAAGCTACCTCCGCATCGCCATCCACGACCTCCCCAGCAACCACATGGGCGCAGTCGAAATTCCCCTTGCCAGCGTGAACCACTTACCACCTCCACCGCCCCCACCCTCAACCTCGGCATCTCCCGCAACTGCCCCATCCTCCAAGCCTTAGACTTCGCGAACGTGCGCTTTCATCTTGCGAACGTTGCCTGTGGCTTTTGCAGTAACTCTCGCTTCCGTGGAATCCGCGAAGCCGTATCCGTCGCATACTGGAAGTGTTGACCACGGCCCTCTTCAATCCGCGCAAGCACTCCCTGGCCCGTGGCAACACCCTGGTCTTCGTCAGCGTCTTCGCTGCCATCCTCATCTCGCACTTCCCGCACCTGCGCCCCACCCTTTTGCTTCTGCTGCCGGCGCTCGTTTGCCTGATCGGCACTGCGGAAACCGTCCGCTGCATCCAGCGCCGCTGGAGCCTCTACCACGGCACAGTCATCCTCTGCATCTACATGGATCTTATGGCGGTTTCGCTCGTCCTCTTCTTTCTGCTCTACCCCTACTTCCTCTGGATCAGCTCCAGCCATTAGCCTCGGTCATGCAGCCGCAACTACCTGCCAGTCCGATTTGCATTGACACCCACCGCTATCGCCACGCTATGCTGAAATCCAGCGCGTTTAGCCCGATCGCCGGGGCGCGAAACCGATAATCCCGCGCACGCCCAGCTGTCAGGAGCATTGATGTCGCTTGCATTCAACGATTCCGGGGAACAAGGCTTCACCTCTGAATCACCCTCCACCCATGCCAACATGCGTTGGTTCGTCTGCTTTTTGCTCTTCCTCGCAACGACCATCAACTACATGGACCGCTCGGTTTTCTCGCTCGTAGAGCCGCTCCTCCACACCGTTTCCTTCATGGGCTGGAACCTTGCCGCTGACGTTCATCACCAGCCCGTCTTCGACAACAATTACGGAAACATCGTCATCTGCTTCCAGATCGCCTATGGCGTCGGCCTTCTTATCGCCGGCCGTATCATTGACAAACTCGGCACCAAGGTGGGCTACGCGCTCGCCATCGGCATCTGGGCCCTGTCCTCCATGGGACACTCCGTCGTCACATCGGTCGCCGGTTTCTGCATCGCCCGCATCTTCCTCGGCCTCGGCGAATCCGGTAACTTTCCTGCCGCCATCAAAGCCACCAGCGAGTGGTTCCCCTCCGAAGAGCGCGCCAAGGCCGTCGGCATCTTCAACTCCGGCTCCAACGCCTCCTCGCTCATCGCCCCCGCTCTGGTCGCATTCGTTACAGCCAAATACGGCTGGCGCGCGGCCTTCCTCACCACCGGCTCCATGGGCCTTATCTGGCTCGTGCTCTGGCTCTTCTTCCCTTACAACCGTCTCAGGCGCGGCTCCACCACCACCCAGCGGCGTCTCGAACCCGTCGTCCAGGGCGACCATCTCTGGGGGAGCCTGCTTCGCAACCGCGGCACCTACGCCTTCGCCGTCGTCAAAGGCCTTACCGACGGGGTCTGGTGGTTTTATCTCTTCTATCTGCCCGAGTTCCTCAATCGCAACTACGGCCTCTCGCTTCACAACGCCTATTGGGAGATTGTCGCCGTTTACGTCATCTCGTCGGTTGGCTCCATCGGCGGAGGCCTCGTTTCCGGCGCTTTCATGCGCCACGGCTTCACCGTCAACCGCAGCCGCAAAATGGCGATGCTCATCATGGCCGTCTGCGTTCTCCCGGTCGTTTTCGTCCCGCACATGGGCCTACTGTTCCCGGCGAACCCTTGGCCGGCCACGCTGCTCATCGCGCTCGGCGCAGCCGCCCATCAGGGCTGGTCCGCAACCATTTTCTCAACCCCGGCAGATATGTTCCCCTCCACCGCCGTCTCCACCGTCGTCGGCATTGGTGGAGCTTCCGGCGCAGCCGGCGGTGCGGCCTTCACCTGGGTCGTCAAACACAATCTCTCCCTGCACCCGCTGCTCATCTTCGCAATGGCCGCTGGTGCCTATCTTGTTGCTCTCGCCATCTTCCACCTGCTCGTTCCGCGTCTCGGAGCGCCCATCGAACCGGAACCCAGCGCGGCCTAGACCCCCGCGCTATTTCCGGCTTCCGATTTCCTACTTCCTGCCTCCCTGTAAACTGACAGTTGATGTCAGACGCCGCCAAAAAGTTCTACCTCACAACACCGATCTACTACGTCAACGCCCGCCCGCACATCGGCCACGCTTACACCACCATCGTCGGCGACGTCCTCGCGCGTCGTCACCGCCTCCTCGGCTATGACACCTTCTTCCTCACCGGAACCGACGAGCACGGCCAAAAGATCGAGCGCTCCGCCGCCGCCGCCGGCATCGCCCCGCAGCAGTTCGCCGACGAAGTCTCGAACTCCTTCAAAACCCTCTGGGCCCGCATGGGCATCACCAATGACCGCTACATCCGCACCACCGATGCCAAGCACCAGAACGGCGCGCAGACTCTCTTCAGCACCCTCTACGAAAAAGGCTTCATCTACGTCAGCACCTACACCGGGCAGTACTCCGTAGGCGAAGAGATGTTCGTCGAAGGCCCTCCGGGCACCATCGGCCCCGACGGCAAGCCCACCGAAACGGTCACCGAAGAAAACTTCTTCTTCAAGCTCTCGGCCTTCCAGCGCCCACTCATCGACCTCATCGAGTCCGACGCGCTTCGCGTAGAAAATGAAGCCCGCAAGAACGAAGTCCTCAGCTTCCTCCGCGGCAACGTCCAGGCCGCCGTGCAATCGAACCTTGCCTCCAACATCGTTAACGAAGAGCGTGACACGCTCCTCGCTGCCGAAGCGCCCATCGCGGGACTCTCATCTGCAACCCTCGAAACCTTCGAGCAGATCGGCACCACGAATCCCTTCTCTGAAACTTCGGGATCGCATCCTGACGCCCAGGCGCGGCCTTCAATTTCTCGCTCCGCACTTGGCAATCCTTACGTCGAAGGCGCCCTCAAAGACCTCTCCGTCTCGCGCAGTTCCTTCACCTGGGGCATTCCCGTCCCCGAGCCCGCCGCCAGCGAAGCCTCGCAGAAACACATCATCTACGTCTGGCTCGACGCCCTCGCCAATTACATGACCGCCGTCGGCTACGGCAGCACCGACCCCGCCGACCAGGCCGAGTTCGCACGCTACTGGCCCGCCGACTTGCACCTCGTCGGCAAAGAGATCATCCGCTTCCACTGCGTCTACTGGCCCGCATTCCTTCTAGCCGCCGGCATCCCTCTTCCCAAAGCCATCACCGCCCACGGTTGGCTGCTCTTCGATAACTCCAAGATGTCGAAGTCAAAAGGAAACATCGTCCGCACCGAAACAATCCTCGAGGCCTTTGGGTCACTCTGCCCTCCGGTATTTGAAGGACACACCAACGATGCGTCCGACGCCTCTCGGATTAGCAGTGGGCTTCAGCCCACTGAATCAGGCTCGAAGGAAAAAGGGGCTTTAGCCCCGGGCTTTAGAGCGGCCACCAAGTCCGAACGCGACCTCTTCGCCTCCGACGTCCTCCGCTACTTCCTCCTCCGCGAAATCCCTTTCGGCCAGGACGGCAGCTTCTCCTTCGACGCCCTCATAACGCGCTACAACGCCGATCTAGCCAACGGCTACGGCAACCTCGTCAGCCGCACACTCGCGATGATCCAACAGAACTACGCCGGCATCATCCCGACGCCCCGCTTCGAAGACACACCCGAAACCCCCGTTGCTCCCGACGGCTTCGAAACCTATAGCGTCGGCAAAGCTGGCATCGCGTTGCAGGCTCGCATCCAGTCGCTCTCCACCACCGACTTCACCACCATCCTCACCGACGTCGCCGCCTTCATCACCGTCGTCGACGGCTTCATCACCTCAGCGGCCCCGTGGAAGCTCGCCAAAGACCCCACCAAGGCCGAGCGCCTCGCCACGGTCCTCTACACCTCCGCAGAAGCGATCCGCTGGCTCACCGGGATCCTCTTCCCCTACATCCCGTCGATCACCGCCAAAGTCTGGGCCCAACTCGGTCTCGGCGACATCAACGACGCCGCCCGCGACGGCGAACTCGCCCACCTCGTCTGGGGCGGTCTCCCTCCCGGCACAAAACTCGGCCCCCTCGGCCCCATCTTCCCCCGCGCCGACAAATCTCTTGCAGAAACGATGATTAATATGGAAAACCCCGAAGCACAGCCCACAACCGAATCGACTACGAACCGCCCCGACGCTCCGCTCAAGTCCGCCTTCACCCCAACCCCCGCTCAGCCGGTCACCACGGACCGCCTCGATCCCGCGGCGCCGCCCCGGACCTTCACCGAACCCAACGCCGCCACCCACGTAGCTGGCAGCGCCGCTATCACCACCGAGCGCCCAGCACCAGTCTCCCACCACGACGCGCCCGCGAGCGGCCCATTCGCCAACGTAGCCTCGCAGACCCCTATCACCGCCGGCCCCGCGGATGCCAGCCCGCAGATCACGATCGACGACTTCATCAAGATCGAGCTCCGCGTAGCCCAGATCCTCGTCGCCGAACGCATCCCCAAGGCCGACAAGCTTCTCCGCCTCGAAGTCGACCTCGGCCACGAAAAGCGCCAGATCCTCTCCGGCATCGCCGAGCACTACATGCCGGAAGACCTCATCGGCCGCCGCATCATCGTGATCACCAACCTCGCACCCCGCAAGATGCGCGGACTCGAATCGCACGGCATGCTTCTCGCAGCCAGCGAAGAAGGCGGCAAGCCCTTCCTCGCCACCGTCCCCGAAGGCGTCCCCATCGGCACCCGGCTTAAATAACGTTCATATTGGGAAATAGAATTTGACCGATTAACGGCTTGAGCCTTGCACATAAACCTTGCATCGTAGATATTGGTGACCAATGGCAACGCCGAATACATTATTTGCAGTGCTGGCAGTTTCGGATCCCGCCAAAATGGCGGAGCGAATGAATACGATTTCGCCTTGGCTTTCAACGAAGGTCGCGGATGGGCAGTGGTTGGTTATAGCTCCTGCCTCGACAACGACCAAGGAAGTCTCCGATAGACTTGGGGTCTCTGAGGGTGAAACTGGAAACGCAATCGTTCTTCGAAACGAAGGATATTTTGGCCGGACAGCAGTTTCGACGTGGGAATGGATAGCGGCAAAGATTGGGGTGCCACTTGACGCCACGACAAACTAAGCCCTCATCTCCAGAATCCTCTAATCCGGGAACCGTTGTCGGCCCCCCTTTGCACCCCCCGGCTGTTCAAGGTCATGATTTTCATCTGCAGGCTGTTTTCAATATCAACGGCCAAGTGTCAGCTCTTGAACAGAAATTTATGAGCGTGGAATCTCGACTTGCAAAGGTGGAAACTAAAGTCGATTCGATAGCCACAGATATTGCGGCATTCAAAACTGCAATGGGCACCATGAAGTATCTGGTCGGGGTGATCTGCCTAGGTATTTGGGGACCTATTACAGCATTCATTCTTATTTGGGCAAAGCACCATTTCGGCTGGTAAGAGTCCCTGAGCTGGCTCAATCTGGCCCGCTTTCCTACATCTGCCCGTGGCTAATCGAAACCACAAAATACATAGCATCCGTATCCCCGACATTCTTTAACCCATGCATCCGGTTCGAAGCCGAATAAACCACATCCCCCACCTCCACCGGCTCCGGCACACCCTCGTTCAAATACTCCAGCTTCCCCTGGTGAATCAGCAGAAACTCTGAGTTCCTATGTTGATGCGGCGGATGCGGCATCTGCCCCGGCGGCAGCATCGTCTCATGCAGCTCCACAAACTCACCGGTCGGGATCGTCCCATGCACCACAGGCCGCGACCACCCACCATTCGAGTTCCGTGTCATCTTCATATCCTTGAACCGGAACACCCTCGACTTCGCCAGCTCCGGATCAGCCAGCGATGCCTCGCTTGGCGCAGCAGCAGCCTGCGCTTCCGCAACACTTCCCATCAACGCAAACGCGGCCATAGCCGCAAACGCATCCCTTCGAGTCAAATCCATACCTGTCTCTCCTGTTTCCTGTTGGCTGCTTTACTTCGTATCCCCGCCGATCTGCAACACCATATACCTCGCCGTCCCCGGCCCGACATTCCTCACTGCATGGTTCGTCCCATACGCCACATAGATCACATCCCCCGCCACCGCTTTGTCGAACTTCCCGTCGTGCTCGAAATCCAACGCTCCTTCCATCACAATCACAATCTCCGAGTGCGTAATCCGATGCGGTGGCGCAGGCGTCCCTTCCGGCGACCAGCTCTCATGCATTGACATCACCTCGCCGGTCGCCAGCTTTCCATCAAGCACCATCTTCCGCTCCGACCCATTCGCATTCTTGACCGGGGTCACCCCGCTCAACTGAAACACCTTCGCCCCACTGGCGAAATCCCCTCCAGCTTTCCCCACCTCAACCGCCCCGCTCTGCGCCACCGACCGACCACCGGCCACCGCCATTGCCGCCCCACCCACAAGAACATCCCGCCGCGTTATCCGATTCATGCCCGCCATCATAATCGGGTCGACGCGTCTCTGGCGCGCTGTCAACCCTCTCTAGACCCGAACCTCTTGAAAGAGCAAGAGATCCACGTTGCACTTTTACCCGGGTCCATTCGCTAAAATAGAAAGAACGGAGAACATCCGCTTGCTTCGTCAACGATAGCTACACGTCCAAGTCCAACCCTAACCCCAATGTTATGCGGAATTTACGCTAAAACCGGGGGGAGGGGTATTCCATCTTCTACACACTGCCTTTATGCTCATTGATTCGCACTGCCATCTCGACGACTACGAAAACCTCCCCGAAATCCTCGCCAACGCCCACGCATCGGGCGTCGAGAAGCTGCTCGCCATCGGCATTGGCAACGGCCCCGACGACATGCACGTAGCCCTCGACCTCGCCAACAAGCACCCCGAGATCTTCGCCACCGCCGGCATCCACCCCCAGGAAGCCCACCAGGCCACCCCCGAAAACCTGGAAAAACTCACCGCACTCGCGCAAGACCCACGCTGCATCGCCATCGGCGAAATCGGCCTCGACTACTACCACCTCGACAACCCCGACATTCCCACCCAGCACGCCGCCTTCATCGCCCAGCTCAAGATCGCCGCCACCGCACGCAAGCCCATCACCATCCACTGCCGCACGAGCGAGCTAGCCATCCCCGCCGCCAAAGCCAAGTACGAACCCGCCGACGCCTGGACCGACCTCCTGCGCCTCATCGCCGAGCACTGGGCACCCACCGGCCTTCCCGGCATTATGCACTGCTTCTCCGGCAACGAGCAGCAGGCGGCAGCTTCACTCGCCGCGGGCTTCTATCTAAGCTTCGCCGGCAACCTCACCTATCCCAAATCCACCACCATCCAGGCCGTCGCGGCGCTCGCACCCGCCAACCGCATCCTGGTAGAAACCGACGCGCCGTTCCTGACCCCCATCCCCCTCCGCGGCCAGCAAAACCAGCCCGCCAATACCGCATTCACCGCAAAATTCCTGGCGGAACTCCGCGGCATCACCCTGGAAGCCATCGCCCAACAAACAACATCCAACTTCTACGCGCTCTTCCCCACCACCAGCGCAGCATAGAATAGGCACCGACAGAAATTCGACAAACAAGAAGGACCAGACATGCCAGCAGATCAAAGCTTCGACGTAGTGAGCAAAGTAGAAATTCAGGAAGTCAAGAACGCCATCGACCAGGCGTCTAAAGAAGTTAACGCCCGTTTCGACCTCAAGAACTCCAAGTCCACCATCACCCTCGAGAAGGAAGAAGCCATCCAGCTTGCCTCGCAGGATGAGTACACCCTCAAAGCCGTGATCGAAATCCTCGGCCAGAAGCTCGTTAAGCGCGGTGTATCACTCAAGAACCTCGAATACGAAAAGATCGAGCCCGCCACGAATTCCTCGGTCCGCCAGAAGATCAAGCTCAAGCAGGGTCTCTCCGGCGAGCCTGCGAAGAAAGTCGCCGCCGCCGTCAAGGACGCCAAACTGAAGGCTAACGCCAGCATTCAGGGCGATACGGTACGAGTAACCAGCAAGGACCGTGACACGCTGCAGGAGATCATGGGCATGCTCCGCGGCAAAGACTTCGGCGTCGAGCTCCAGTTCACCAACTTCCGCTCCAACTAAGAATCGCTTTCACAGCGTCCCCCATTTCTGTTCGATCTTTGCGCAGGAATGGGGGTCACTCTTTATGGAACTCCATTACATCCTCCGCACCTGCTACTCTTAACTCCAGCGTGAGTTCCCTTTCCATCGCGACTGCCGCCGAAGTGTTCGACCTTCTGCGCGACGACCTTGCCGCCATCGAGCGCGAGTTTGCCCTACAGTCGGACTCGCCCGTCGCAGTCGTCACCGACATCGCCAACTACCTCATCGCCGGCGGCGGCAAACGCATCCGCCCGCTGCTGTTGCTTCTTTCTTCTCAGGCAGTTGGCAGCACCTCAGAAGCCCGCATCCGCCTCGGCGCCGTCGTCGAGATGCTCCACACCGCCACCCTCGTCCACGATGACATCATCGACGAAGCCAGCACCCGCCGCGGTCGACCGTCCTCGAACACCACCTGGGGCAACGCCAAGTGCGTCCTCGCCGGCGACTGGCTTTACATGCAGAGCTTTCAGACAGCACTCGCTGAACGCAACTTCCGCATCCTAGACCTCCTCATCACGCTTACGCAGCAGATGGTCGAAGGCGAATTACTGCAGATGGAAAAGCTCGGCCATCTGATCAATGAGGAAGAATACTTCGACCTCATCTATCGCAAGACCGCCTGTCTTTTCAAAGTATCCATGCAACTAGGCGCCGTCATCGAAAGTCCGGACTCGCTCCCCGAAGAAGCTCCCTACGAAGAAGCTCTCGGAGAATACGGCCGCAACCTCGGCCTCGCCTTCCAGATCGTCGACGATGTCCTTGACCTCACAGCGCAGGATGACGTCCTCGGCAAGCCTACTGCCTCCGACCTCCGCGAAGGAAAAGCCACTTTAGCCGTAATCCACGCGCTGGAACGCGGCACCGGAGCCGACCGAGAAGCCATCCGCACGGTTCTCGCCGACCGCAGCTTCACCCGCGTAGCCCACGCCGACATCCTGGAAATCTTGCAGCGCCATGAGTCGCTGGCTTATGCCATGGACACTGCGTGCGCCTACGCCGAAGCCGCCCGCCAGTCCATCTCCGAGCTCCCCGACAGCGACTACAAGCGTGCATTGCTTTGGGTGCCAGGTTTCGTCACCACCCGCGACCGCTAAGTTCAGTGCGGTTTATCGAAGATGCCGTGCCCATTCGGGAATCGGTTCATACCAGTGCATGAAGCCACGGTGTCCAGCCGTTACAAGCGAATAGCCCTGCTGACTTGAATTGTCGAGAATTACGACAAGGTCGGCCAGCGGCAACAACTTTTTCATGTTTGCGAGAGTCCGTGGATAACGTCTTCGCTGATCAGCCTCGGGAACGTCATGACCGCCTTTTTGAACTCGCGCTTTTACGCGTTCAATATTGATCTCGACCGAATTTGTCCCAACGAAGATAACCGCGATCAAAAAGCCAGCATCTTTTGCTCGCGCAGCCATCCGAAGATAAGTACTTCCCGAAAGGGTCGTTTCGACGGTGAAGCTCTGGTTCGATTCAATAAGTTCTTCTGCGCGCCGGAGAACTTTCTTGCCTGCCTCGATGTCAGAATCAGTTCCCGGCAGCGTATCGCGAATAGATTTAGCGATCGCATCCGGGTCAAGAATAGGAGCCTGCTGAAATTCTTCACGGACCGATGAGGTAAGCGTACTTTTTCCGGAACCATTCGATCCTGCAAGGATCGTCAGGACAGGCGGATTCACGCGGCGTTGCTCGTTTCTGCCGCTTTTTTCTTTTGCTCAAGAATCCACTCGAGTTTCCGCCGTTCCCAAGCCACACCCTCGCGACCGGCCTTCACGAGCTTCTCTGCAAACTTTTGGATGTCTACTTGAGGGTCCATAAATAGAGATCCTACTCCTCGTTTCCTGTCTTCTTCAATCACTTTGCGGCTTCAACCCGTCTCCAAGCCCAAATCGGTCTACCCTTAAATCCTGCCATCATCCAAATCATCGTCGATGTCTTCATCGGCATCATCCGACTCATCGTCAGGCACATCCAACTCTCCCAACTTCACGGGCCCAGCCTCACTCGGTTCCAGCAGCACCTGAATCCGGCTCTCCGCGCTGGCGAGTTGCGTCTTGCACGCATTTGACAACTGCACCCCACGCTCAAACAAGCCAACGCTGTCCTCGAGCGTCAAATCGCCGCGTTCCAGCTGCGCAACTACTTTCTCCAGCTCTTCCAACTGATCTTCAAAGCTCGCCATTATGCCGTTACCTCATTAAGCCCAAGCACCTCGACTGCTGCCATGAACTTGTTGAACGGCGCGCTCACCTGCACGCCTTGCACTTCAGCGCGCACGCCTTCAAGCATCTCGCGAGCAATCTTCAAGCCTTCAGCCAGCGCGGCTTCTTTGCTATTCGCTGCCCCCATCCGCGTAAAAATCTCATCCGGCACGCTGAGCTTCAGATCGTTCTTCATGAACTCGGCATTGCGCAAGCTGGTCAGTGGCCAGATGCCGGCGATCACAGGAATGCGGAACCCCTCAATCCGCCGAAGGAACTGCTCCAGCAAACGCTGATCGAAGACCGGCTGGGTGATGCAAAACTCAGCACCCGCGGCGACTTTGTACTCAAAACGGCGCACTTCGTTGTCGATATCCGCCACACCCGGATTGGCAGCAACCGAAATCGTAAATCCAGTTGAGCCGCCAATCGGATTCTTTCCGATATCCAGACCGTGGTTCAATCCCTGGACGATATTCGTCAAACCAATTGCGTCAACGTCGAACACAGCCGTCGCATTCGGATAGCTCCCCATTTTCGGAGGATCGCCGGTGAGACAAAGGATGTTCTTCAATCCGATCGAAGCTGCGCCCAGCAGATCGCTCTGCATGCTAAGCACATTGCGATCTCTGCATGTGTAATGCAGGATTGTCTCGATCCCAACCTTCTGCTCGATCTGCACACACAGGCTCTGGTTGCTCATTCGCGCACTCGCGCGTGGAGAGTCCGGGATGTTAATCGCATGCACGCCATACTGCTTCAGCAACTTCGCGCCTGAAAGCTCCTTTGCGCAATCGAAGCCCTTGGGCGGCACGATCTCCACCATGGTCACGAACTCACCATCGGCGATCATGCGGCCGATCTTCGAACGGTCCCGCAGCACGGGCGGTTCTACGCGGTGCTCACTCACAATCTCCACCACAGGTGCGGTTTCTTTGGCCGTGTCGACTGCCGCACTCTGCGCATCCATAGCGCGCAACGCACCACGCATCGCGCGGATATGCGCGGGCGTCGTGCCGCAACAACCGCCAATCCAACTTGCCCCCGCGCGCACAAACTTTCGCGCAAAGCTCGCCATGTACTCAGGCGAAGTCAGATAAATATGCCGGCCTTCAATGCTGGTCGGCAACCCCGCATTCGGCATCGCGGCGAGCGGAAGCTTCGTCGCGGAACGCATGCGTTCCATCACGCGCAACACGGTCGCGGGCCCTGCACTACAGTTGCATCCAACGGCATCGGCGCCGATGGCGGTGAGCCGCTCCGCCGCGATCTCAGGGGTGGTCCCGTCCAGGCAGTTGCCGTCCTCATTGACGGTCATCATGATGACGACTTTTAGCTGCGGCGCCACCTCCCGCGCTGCCAGCACCACCTGCTCGGCCTCATCGATCGACATCATCGTTTCGCCGATCAGCAGATCTACGCCGCCCTCGGCCAGCGCCTTGATCTGGTCCGCAAAGGCTGCGCGCGCCTGTCCGAGCGTCACGTTTCCCACAGGCTGCAGCCGCACGCCCAGCGAGCCTACCGCGCCCGCAACAAAAGCCTCAGACCCCTGCTTTTCCAGCATGGCTTCAACCGTCTGCCGGGCAATCTTTGCTCCTGCCAGGTTGAACTCGCGCACTTTGTCGCCCAGCCCGAAGTGCTCCAGCCGGAACGCGTTGGCTCCAAACGTGTTTGTCTCAATCACTTCCGCGCCGGCCTGCAGATACTGCTGATGCACGGCCCGCACAGTTTCCGGCTGCGAAACGTTCAGCTCGTCATAGCAACGGTTGATGAAAACACCGTTGCTGTACAGCATGGTTCCCATGGCGCCATCGCACAAAACCCTGCTGCCGCCGAAAAGCCTGTCGATCGGTCCTGCCATTCGTCTCCCGCTTCCTGTCCTAATCCCTTATCGTATAACGCTCCAGCCTAAACACGGTGTTCTCACGTCTCGCTCTTCTGCCAGCGCCTTGCCTTCGCTTTGCTATACTCAGAACTGACAATTGCAGCGATTTTGCTGCGGTCGCGCGACGGTTTGGAGTGGTTCACGTTGAAGAATAGAAGTCTCCCTGCCCAGCTTTTAGCGGGCTTGCTCTTGGCTGCGGCAGCGTTGTCGCTGACCGCTTGCGGCAACATCATTTACAGAGAGCCGGCGGCCAACTACGCAGGCCGACCTATTCCGCCCAGCGGCTTGCTGCAGCGCGTTATGGCGGCTTATACCGTGAACGGCTCCCAGGGCGGGTTGGAGATTCTCGACGGCCTGCGTGACATTCGCAGCAACGTCCAGAACACCATCCCTTCTTTCAGCATCAAGGGCTTCTCGGCAGCCTATCCGATCCAGATCATCAACTACCCCGAGCAAACCACAGGGTATGTTCTTAACTACACAGATGGATCGCTTTCCACGATCAATTACAGCACTGAGGCCTCTTCCGGCTCTGGCTCCGCACCGTCCTTCGGCGCCGATCCGCCCTCGGTAGCAGCAGCGCCGGGTGGTGTTCTCTTCGCTGGCGCGGCAGAAACCTCCGGAGTGCTCGGACTTGCGGGCTCCTACGGCAGCGTCGATCTCAATCTTCCGAACGTCGACAAGGTTGTCGTCAATCAGGGTGGCACCGTCGTCCTGGCCATGGTGCGTAACTCCAACGCGCTTTATCGCGTAGTTAAGCTGCCTGCGACCACCACACCAACCTATCCGCCGGGATACATCGACTGCGAGCCTCTGCTGCTTCCTGTCTACTGCGTTGTTCCCGTGGGCAATACCAGTAGCGCCGGAGTCGCGGGTGCGGCCTATGACCGCCCCAGCAACGTCGTCTTCTCCAGCGATGGCAACTATGTATACGTACTCAACTGCGGTCCCGAGTGCGGCGGTACAACGGCCGGAGTTGCCATCCTGCAGGAAGGGTCACTGATCATGACCAATGTGCCCACGGTCAACCCGCTGAGCACCACGGCCCCTTCACCGCTCGCGACACTTCCGGTGGCCAATCCGATTCCTGTTCCCGGTGGCGTCACCGCTGCAGTCTCGGACGGAAGTACTCTCTACCTCTCCGGTCAGCAACTTCAATCCAGCGGACTCTTCGCCGGCAATCTATCTTTGCTGAACCTGAGCACCTATACCGTCGGGACGCCCTACAGCATCTCCGATGGCACACACACCAAGATGCTCTTCGCCGATAACAACACCCTCTGGATTGGCGCCAATCACTGCGCCAACGGCGTACGCGCCGCCAACTATGCGGCTGGCGGAAAGACCCAGGCGGCGAACTACAACTGCCTCACGCGCTTCACCACCGGCGGCAACGTTCCACTGCTCACATGGACTGCCAACCAGACGTATTACCCAGGGAATACAGTCACCGACGGCACGAACGTACAAGTCGTCCTCACCACCGGAGTATCCGGCAAAAGCACACCCACCTGGAACGCCACACTTGACAATGCCACCACCGACGGCAGCGTCGTCTGGGTCAACGCAGGTCCGGTCACACCCGTGCAGATCATCCCCATCGTGACCCCCAACAACAGCACGATGCAGACGATCAATGGCGTAGCGACTTCCACCAACCTGCCGCTCCTTTATCCCAACACCAATCTGAACACCAACTACTATGGCGATCTGACGGGCCTCTGCTGGGTACAGAACTACCTGAAGGTATTCACCGCATATGGCGGCCAAATCCATGCCTTCAACACCACGGATGGCTCTGAGATCGACAACTATCTCATCACTATCCAGGGCACCGTGCTTGACGTCGCGTATATGGACGCCGAATCCAACAGCGCCAACTAGAACGTCGCTTTCTACTCTGTTCTTCAACTAACTATGCGCCTCTTGCTATAAGCGAGAGGCGCATTTGTTCATCATGCTTCATTTAATTTTTATTCGTCATGTTCGCAATCCACTCATAACGAATTCGCGTATCTCAAGGTAAGGGAAAGCAAGTGAACCTTTCCCGAACACGGAAGCGCAATGGCTTCCGACATATTACGTACGTCAAAAAAACCTCTTCAAGATCGCCAGCACGAGGCTTCCGCATGTTCGAAGCCAACGGTCTCGCACGCCCGAAAGTAAACCGAACACCAGGAGACACAACGTGGACAGCAGACTCAAACCATTCATTGACAAGGCACTCTCACGGCGGACCTTTCTCGCCGGTGCGGGAAGCGTTGCCGCCGCAGGTCTTATTACAGGGTGCGCCGACAATGGCGTCACGACAACCACGGTGACCCCGACCAGCACTTACACGGACCTGGACATCCTCAACTTCGCTCTTAACCTCGAATACCTTGAGGCACAGTTTTATCTGTATGCCGCTACCGGCAAGGGTCTGGCCTCTACCGATACCGCCGCACCGACTGGCTACACCGGTTCTTACACCATGGGCAGCGTTACCGTCGGCAACGCCGCGATGGTTGCCGGCACGAGCGTCGCCCAGCAGCAGATCATCAACGAGATCGCCGCTGAAGAACAGGAGCATGTGAAGTTCCTACGCGCTGCCCTTACGTCGGCGGCGGTTCCGATGCCGTCGATCGATCTCTCCTTCTTCGGTCCGCTGGCACTGGCACTTACGCCTGCTGTCTCCGGCTTCAATCCCTTCGCCAGCTTCGACGCCTTCCTCATCGGCGCCTTCATTTTTGAAGACGTAGGCGTCACTGCTTACGCCGGCGCTGCTCCGTTGATTTCAGCCGCAGGTGTAACCTCAGGCTACCTGAACTACGCCGCTGGCATTCTTGCTGTCGAGGCCTACCACGCCGCCTACGTTCGCACCGCACTCACCGCACGTGCGATCGCCGCAGGCGCAACCACGACGACTTCCACCGCGTATCCATACGTCGGCATCGCCAACCAGGTCGAAGCGCTCCGCGCCTCGCTCACGGTCGGCAACTCCGGTGCTCCTGGCACCTCCACAACAGCCAACACGGGCGTAGCAGGTTCCAGCGGCTCGGTAGAAGTCGCGCTGAATGTTCCGCAAAGCCCGACCACCGCGAGTGCAATCGTTGCCTGCGACTCGGCTCACGCGATCGGATTTGCCCGCACGGTCAATCAGGTCCACCACATCGTGTACGGTTCCCCAACCGTCGGCGTCGCCAAGGGCGGCTTCTTTCCCAACGGCACCAACAGCATCTTCGCAACCACAACAGCCTAAGCGGCAAAGGACGGATACTTCCATGGCAACTTTAGAAACACAAATTCTGGATGACATCATCGTCAAGAGCCGCCGCAAGCTGCTGACTCTTGGAGGCGCTGCCCTCGCGGGCGTCGTGCTCGGTTCGGCGAAGCCGGCAATGGCCGCCAGCTATACCGACGCGGACATCCTCAACTTCGCCCTCAACCTCGAGTACCTCGAGGCCAACTTCTACTACATCGCGGCGTTCGGTTGTACCATCGACGCTCCCAACGCAGCAGCCATCGCTGCCGGCGCTCCCACCGGCGGCATACCTATCTCTAGTTCAACCTTCGTCGGCACACCCGGAGGTCCGGTCTCGATGTCGGGTGCAAACATGGTGAACTTCGCCGGACAAACCGCCATAGGCGCCTATGCAACCGAGACCGCCATCGAAGAAGGCAAGCACGTCTTGTTCCTTCAGGGCGCGCTCAGCTCGGCCGCAGTCGCACAGCCGCTGATCAACCTCACCACCGCATGGCAAATGCTCGGGGGCGCGCTTACCCCTTCGCAGCCCACGTTCTCGCCCTACGCGAGCGCGCAGGCCTTTCTGCTGGGTGCCTACGTATTCGAGGATGTCGGTGTCACGGCGTACCACGGCGCTGCATCGCTGCTCACCGTCTCGGGCAATCTGAGCGCGGCTGCAGGCATCCTGGGCGTTGAGGCCTACCACGCTGGCTTGGTTCGCACGACGATCACAGGCATCGACCCCAACGCAACGGGTATCGGCGCCATCGCGGTCTCCATCTCCAACCTGCGCGCCTCGCTCTCGAAGGCAGGCCTGCTCGGCAGCACCACTGTTCCGATCAACGACACCAACCCCGACGATCTCGGACCGATCCCAGTGGCTGTGACGCTTGCAGGAATGACTGGCTACACCGCAACCAAAATCGTCGACTGCGATGCCACCAACTCCATCGCCTTCGCCCGCAATACCACCCAGGTACTGAACATCGTCACGGGCGGCGGCGCGGTCAACGGCACAACAGCGGTCAGCCCGGCGAAGGGTATCTTCTTCACCAACGGCATGAACGCAGGCCCCAACGGCTTCAAATAAATTCGACCCGTTTCTCCCAGCGGAGCTTCAAAGCGAGAAGGCGCACCGAATTCCGGTGCGCCTTCTTTTCGTCTTCACTACTATCTCGACAGCAAAGCCGTGCAACGAGCTTCCACAAACTCCACCAGCTCTGGGCTGCAATACATCGGTGGCCGCGACACAAACCTGCGCTTCTTCTCCAGCAAACTCTGCGAAACTCCACTTCCCGCAATGCCCCCCGAACCCTCCGGCATCACAATCGCATCTACGCGATCCAAATATCGCATCGCCGAAGCTTTGAAGTCGCCGGTTGAAAAATCGAGCACACTCAGGGATACATCCGGCTGCAAAAACCGCAGCACGCTATTCGATTCGATGATGACGTTCTCCGCCTTCGCCACAAGCTCACGCACGCGCGGCATCGCCTCATGCAACTGCCCCTGCCGCGTCCTCACCCAGAACGACTTTGCCGCACCGGCCGCAAGATAACGCGAAGAGTCTGTCCCACTCACACGGTTGCGTTCTTCGCTAATCGCAATTGTGTGATCGGCTGTCTCGCAGTCGCACGGTTCCCCATTCGCCGAGCAGACGCCATGTCCAAACTGCGTAATCTTGATCGCCGTCCACAGCTTATCGGGCATCGCCGCGATCAGTCCGGCGACGACGCTGGTCTTCCCGATGTTCCGCGTATTCCCGCCAACCACAACGACGCTCAAGCCGCACCTCTCCTACTTCAGACGGCGAACCCGCGCCAGACTCTTCAAATAATCCTTGATCGGCTCGGCCGGCACTCCCATAAATAATTGCCCTGGGCCCTCTAGGTGCTTCATCGGGAACACGCCGGAGGCTCCACCCAAAATCACTCCCGGCCCAATCGTCACATGATCACCCAAACCAACCTGCCCAGCCATCACCACGCCATCCCCCACCACACACGACCCTGAAATCCCCACCTGCGCCGCGATTACAACATTCTTCCCAATCGTGCAGTTGTGCCCGATATGCACCTGGTTGTCGATCTTCGTGCCCCGCCCGATCCGTGTCTCTCCCAATGCGCCGCGGTCGATCGTCGTATTCGCACCGATCTCTACGTCATCCTCAATCACCAGCCTGCCCTGCTGCGGAAACAGCAGATACGCACCCGTCTCGGAATTCCGCACATACCCAAATCCAGTCGAACCAAGGACAGCCCCAGGCAGCACAACCACGCGATCCCCCAGCATAGCCCCGGCACAGATCGTAACGCGGCTTCCAATGCTGCATCCCTCACCCACAACAGCATTCGCCTCAATCACCGCACCCGCGCCCACGCGCGTTCTCGCGGCCACCTTCGCGGACGCATCGATACTCGCACTCGGATGCACCAAAGGACCATCTTCCGACACCGCTAGCGCAGAGCCGCACAGCGCAAAAGCATACTTCGGATCACGCACCTTCAGCACGCGGGTATCGTTGGTCTCCGAATCTTTCAGCGTTAGAATCAATCCCGCATTCGACGCCAATGCAGCTTCCAGCGCAGCCGCATCCACCGCAAACACAATCGCGTCCTCGCTCGCTGCGTCTACCGAAGACACCCGCGTCACCGCAGCCGTCGACACCGTCGCGACGCCCAGCAACTCCGCAATCTCAGCCGCCGTCTTCGACACACGCAAGCTCATGGATAGATCTTCTCCTCACCCTCAGGCCGCGTCTTCCACCGACGATGCACCCACAGCCACTGCTCCGGATACCGTCGAATATAATTCTCCGTCGTCGCCGCAAACAGCGCCGTATTCGCCAGCATGTCCGCCGTCGCATCACCGGTTTTCACCAGCTCCAGCTCCTCACCGAACCGCAGCACATACCGCTGCTCACTCTCTTCCCACAGCAAAAACCCCGGCAGCACCGCCGCTCCGGTCCGCACGGCAACCCGCGCCAGCCCCGAAGCCGTACAAGCCTCCACGCCGAAGAACGGCACAAACACGCCCTGCGGCGGAGTCATATTGGTATCCATCAAAATCCCCACCGTCTCGCCGTTATGCATCGCCGTCAGCAAGCCACGCGCAAAGTCATCCTTATGGATCACGCGATTTCCATGCAGACAGCGAATGCCATTCACGAACGAATCCACCCGCGCATTATCCAGCCTCCGAATCACCAGCGACATCGGATACCCACGCAGCGAGTGATAAAAGCTCGAAAGCTCCATGCTCCCAGATGCCCGGTGAGTACCAGCACACCGCGGCCCTTGTCCCGCGCACGCAGGTAATGATCCAGTCCCTCATACCGCACAAACCGTGACGCCTCGTCCAGCGTGTAGCCACGCATCTTGCAGAACTCTGCGATCTGCCATCCCAGCGTCTTATAAAGCTTCCGCAAAATCTCTTCACGCTCAGCGTCCGTCTTCTCCGGAAACGCCAGCTTCAAATTTCGCAGTCCCGTCTTCCTTAGCCCACCCAGCACGTTCCAGCAAACCCAGCCAATCACCGCTCCCGTCACGCGAGCTACGGGCCGCGGCAGCGCGCCAACCAGGCCTACCAAGCCGCGGACGGCCCAATACTCCAGCGCTTCGCTGACTGTCTCATCGCGGGCGTCTACCGCCTCGGCCGAACTCTGTGCAAAATCCTTCAAGACCTTCAGTGTACGCAAAGCGCCTTGAACGCCGTCTTCCAGACGAGCGAAAGGGCGGCCGAAGCCGCCCTTCCACATTTAGCCAACCTCGGCCGGCTTTTGCTTCTTAGTGGTTTTCGGAGGAGACAACGAAGTAACGCGCCACGGTGTGGACGAAGTGCTTCGCGTTCTCGGGAGTCGGCCTATTGCCATGCAGCACGCCTTCGAAGGGGACGTCTGCACCGTATTCAGTGCGGGTGTCGTCAGCGTTCTGCGAAAGCACAGTGCCGTCGAGGTCAAGACCGGCGAACAAACCACGGCTGCGCGAATACGTCAGGAACTCTGCGTGCAAGCTCGCATCGGTGGAAGCCTGTGCGTTGCGGCCAACCGGACCCGCGGAAGCGGCCGCGTCAGCGCCCAGCTTGAACTTGCTCTTCAGCATGTCCTGCAGGCCGTGATCGTTCATAGCCACAAGGATCAAATCAGTCGACTGTCCGCCAATCTGCCAGCCGAAGCTGCCACCCTCGAGGCGAACAAACACAGGAGCAGACCAGCCATGCGGTGTGCGGCAAGTGGCCACGCCCTGACCATACTGTGCGCCAATCACGAAAGCGCCCTTCTTGAAGTGAGGCACCACGACCACGCAGGCAGCGCCTGCCAGGATTGACTGTGGGATACCCTTATCCGGTACCGATTCCACTTCGTCGATCACCGCGGCAGCAGCACTCAAACGGTCATCGAGCTTCGCATCCTGCGCGTGTGCAGGAATCATTCCAGCGGACATCGCCAGGGCACAGAGAACTCCGGTAAGTTTCTTCATTATGTTGCCTTTCAAATCTGATTCGCGGCGCGATACTAAACTGCTTCACCGCTACAAGAGAGTCAGATACAAGGCTTACCGTCCGGGTTGCACAAGAAAAAATGGGGGTTGCGAAGAAGTCGCCGTTTCCAGCCACCACTCGCAACCCCGCTTCTCCCAGGTCTGTGATACCTCTTCACTTTGACCCACTCTCGGATAACCCGCAAGAGTACGGAGGGATGTATACCTTTGGGTACTGTGGAACGATAGAAACCAGAGCTAAATAGAGGCGGGCCGTCCTCCTGGCCTACACCCGTGCCGCTTCGCTGTCGGAGTTTGTCGCCTTCTCCTCCATGGCACGAAGGGTCAGCTCAATCCGGTTGCTTGATCCCGTCTTGCGCAGCATGCGGCCCAGGTGGGCTTTCACTGTCACTTCATCAATTCCCATGGCCTTGGCGATCTGCCGGTTCGAGCTTCCGTCCATGAGCAGCAGCAGCACCTCCTGCTCCCGCGGCGTCATCTTCTCGGCAATCCCATCACTGATGCTCCCACCCGCAGGTGCTCCAATTCCGGACGCATCGATCAGCCGGGCCAGCACCTTCCTCGGAGCCCACACAGACCCATCCAGCACAACTTCCATCGCCATCTTGATTTCGCGTTCATCCGAGGTTTCCAGCAAATACCCTTTGGCCCCGGCGCCGATCACGGCCTGTATTAGATTCGGGTCCAGCGACTCGCCCACCACGATGATCTTCATATCGCCGCGGTCGGCTCGCAGCCGCATAATGATGTCCGTCAGCGCTTCCCCGCAGGAGTGAACATCGATCAGCAGCGCGGCCAACTTCCTGTCCGCGGCGACCTGCTCCAGTTCCATCGGCGCAGCCTGCAGCCCCACTGATTCCTGCAGAATGGTAACCAACCCCAGTTGGCGCAACGGATCGGCCGCAACCACACCCACCCGCACCCTACCGTCGACTTTCATCAACACTCCGCGAATAGGCCAGATCGCTTGGCCCTGACCGCCAAATTTTAAACCGGTTGCTGCAACGAAATGTAACGCAGGCATGCAATCGTTGCAGCGAGACAAGGGCCCAACTTTGGCTATAGCTTCGGAAGCACGATTCCCTGCTGCCGCTGATACTTTCCATTGCGGTCGCCGTAGCTGACCTCGCACACTTCATCGCTCTGGAAGAACAAAATCTGACAAAGACCCTCATTGGCATAAATCCGAGCTGGCAGTGGCGTTGTGTTTGAAATCTCCAGCGTCACAAAACCCTCCCATTCCGGCTCAAACGGCGTCACGTTCACGATAATGCCACACCGCGCATAGGTGCTCTTGCCCACGCAGATTGTCAGCACATCGCGCGGTATCCGGAAGTACTCCACCGACCGCGCCAGGGCAAAAGAGTTCGGCGGAACAATAATACTCGGCGCCGTTACGGTCACAAACGACCGCTCATCGAAGTTTTTTGGATCGATGATCGCGCTATTCACGTTCGTAAAAATCTTGAACTCGTCGGAAACCCGCAGATCGTACCCATAGGAAGAAAGCCCATACGAAATGACGCCCTCCTTTACCTGCTTCTCGCAGAAGGGCTCAATCATCTTGTTCTCTACCGACTGCCGCCGAATCCACTTATCGCTCTTAATGGCCATCTTGCTCCTCGTGTGTCCCACGGGAAATTATGCAGGTGCTAGTCTTAGCTCACTGCTTCTGTGTTCCATTGAGCCTATCGTAAAGTGCTGTGAACCCATACATTGAAACCGCGAAACCGGTTGCCGAAGCCTCAAACCGGCTACGTCCGCATTGACAACCGAAATCGCTCTTTCTACCATCGGAAACAGGGAATAGCCGCACCCCGGACTTTATAACCTGGCTATCCCGCCAAAGGGAGAGGTACGCTCCATGATCAAGCAGGATCTGATTCAACGGGTAGTCGAGCGTACGGGTCTCCCGCGCACTAAGGCTGAAGCCGCGGTAGATGTCATCTTCCAGGCGATGAAGACCGCCCTGGGCGGCGGCGACCGCATCGAGCTGCGGGGTTTCGGCGTTTTCACCGTCAAGCCCCGCAAGACGGGTGTTGGCCGCAATCCCCGCACGGGTGCCGAAGTCAGCATCTCGCCCGGCAAAGCGGTCCGTTTCAAGCCTGGCAAAGAACTCCACCTGCTGGACTAGCCGTATTCCAAAGATCATCCTCGATATACCCGTGGTTCCCTCCATGCGAATCCCCTTGCGCCTGTGAGTCATTCTTGCTATTCCTTGGTTAACTCTAAGAACGATCACAATTTAGTGAATTGGTGCGGCCCGCACGATGGCAACTCCCGTAATGCTGCACGAACGTCGCGGCGCGTCTGCGCTGTCGCGAGCGGCCAAGCTTGAGCGTCCCTGGATCCAGGCGGCTTTGCTGCTCCTGACCCTGTTTTCGACCACCCTCGTGGGCATGCGTTACATGGTGAACTTCCAGCAGGGGAAGTTTCCGTTATCGTCGGACGCTGATGTCTTTCCCTTCCGCTGGGTCTGCGCCAACATCTCCCACTTCGCGCTTGGCCTGCCGTTCTCGCTCACCCTGTTGGGAATTCTGCTCACGCATGAGTTCGGCCACTACTTCGCCTGCCGCGCCTACGGCGTTCGCGTCTCCATGCCGTATCTCATTCCCGCACCTTCACTTAGCGGCACCGCAGGCGCCGTCATTCGACTCAAGAGCCGCGTCAAGTCCCGTTCCGCGCTGCTTTCCATTGGCGCTATAGGCCCCGTAGCCGGCTTCCTCGTAGCCCTGAGCATGGCCTGCATCGGTCTCGCTTTATCGCGGCAGGTCGCCGTCGAGCCCCACAAGCTCGTCACCTTCCAGTCCCCCCTACTCTTCAAGCTTCTTCCTCACCTTTTGGGCAACAGCCTCAACATGCGCCTTGGAGCTCCACTGCTCTGGCACCCCATCTTCGTCGCTAGCTGGATCGGCATTCTCATCACCTCGCTCAACCTGCTGCCCGCCGGCCAACTGGATGGCGGCCACATCCTCTATTCGCTCTCTCCGCGCATCCATCGCGGCACCACGTATGTCGTCATGGCGATTCTGGTTTACCTCGGCGTCGTGCATTGGTTGGGGTGGCTCTTCTGGGCCGGCCTCCTTTGTCTGCCTGGTATGCGACACCCCGCTATCCGCTATACGGACCCTATGCCACCCCCGAAGCTCCTGCTGCTCGCTCCGGTCGCTCTGGTCATTCTGGTCCTGACGGCCACCCCTGAGCCCTTCACACGATCAAGCCTGCTCGACATCATCGCCCGCATCCGCCACTAGCCTCACATCAGGTGTACGGCATCTACGTCGACCACCACCGACCGCCGTGGGATCTCCTCACGTTCCACGACCGCCAGCATCTCCCGCAGCGCCGCCCCGAGCACATCCCTCCGGTCGGCCTTCAGCACAAAGTGATACCGGTAGATCCGCTTCAGCCGCGATAACGGAGCCGCTGCTGGACCCAACACCCGCACCCCGTCCAGCTTTCTAGCCTCAAACCAACGGCCCAGTCTCGACGACCACCCCAGCGCTTCTTCCAGCTCTTCGCTCTGCACAATCACGTTTGCCAGAACGCTCAGCGGCGGATAACGCATCGCACGCCTAAAAAATATCTCGCGCGCCGCAAAGCCCGTGTAATCATGCTGCTGCGCGAACTTGTTCACGTAATGGTCGGGCTGATAGGTCTGTACCAGAACCTTTCCGGGAAGCTCTCCGCGCCCTGCCCGTCCGCTCACCTGCGTGATCAACTGAAACACGCGCTCGGCCGCCCGAAAGTCCGGCAGCCCCAGAGCAAAGTCCGCGCCAACCACGCCAACCAGCGTTACACCGTGGATATCATGCCCCTTCGCGATCATCTGCGTACCCACCAGCAGATTAATTTCGCCCGAGTGCAGCCGGTTCAGCAGCCGCTCCATATCGCCACGCGTCCGCACCGTATCCCGATCCATCCGCCCAATCCTGGCCTGTGGAAAAAGCTCCTGCAACCTCTCTTCCCCTTGTTGAGATCCTGCCCCCAAATAATACAAATGTTGGCTCTTACACTTCTGACATTCTTGTGGAACGCCGCGCTTGAACCCGCAGTAATGGCACTCCAATCGCTGGCCGACACGGGCCTCGCCATTCTGCTCGTCATCCCGCGCACCCTTGTGATACGTCAGCGAAATCGCGCAGTTCTCGCACTCGATCTTTTCTCCACAGCTTCTGCACATCACCACAAAGCTGTACCCACGCCGGTTCAGCAGGATCATCACCTGCTCGCCACGTCCCAGCGCCGCTTCGGTCTCGGCAATCAGGCGTCGCGAAAACATCTGCTCTGCGCCAGTCTCGCGAAACTCCTCGCGCATGTCGACCATCTCGACCGCCGGCAGCGGCCGCTCCTCCACCCTCCGGAGAAGTTCTACCCGCGCATAACGCCCGCGCTCAGCGTTATGCCAGCTCTCGAGCGACGGCGTAGCCGATCCAAGCACCACGGCGCAACCGAGCAGCTTCGCCCGCATCACGGCGACGTCGCGCCCGTGATAGCGCGGCGTCTCTTCCTGTTTGTAACTCGAGTCATGCTCCTCATCGACGACAATCAGCCCGAGATCCGGCATGGGTGCAAAAACCGCCGACCGCGTCCCCACCACCACCCTCGCCTCTCCACGCCGAATCCTGTGCCACTGCTCCGCCCGCTCATCCGGCGTCAGCTGCGAATGCATCAGAGCCACCTCGCCTCCAAACGCCGCCACCATCTGCGCCGCCACACCCGGCGTCAGCCCAATCTCCGGCACCAGCAACAGCGCACTCTTCCCAGCCGCCAACGCCCGCTGCATCGCTGCCACATACACCGCCGTCTTGCCCGACCCCGTAATCCCATACAGCAGATGCGGCGCAAACCCACCCTTCTCCATCGCAGCGACGATGGTCCCCAGCGCCTCCATCTGCGCCTCATTCAGGGCATGCTCATGCGCATACTTCTTCCCACCCTGCCCCCCCAGCCCCGACACATGGAACGCAGACGCTGTCTCCTCCAACCGCACCAGCCCCCGCTTCACCAGCGTTCCAAGCGTGGACTCCGGCACTCCCAGCGCCGCCAGCCTCCCCCGCAACTCCCGGACTAACTCCCGGCCGCCACATCCAGCCAACTCCGCCATCACGGCCAGCTGGTTCTCATTCAGCTTCGGCAGCCGCCGCGAACCCGCCTCACTGTCTACCTGTCCACTGTCTACTGTCTGCTCCCCGAGCACCGCGACCATCTCCACCCGCCGAGCGTCCCTCACCTCCGCCAGCGCCTCCCGCACCAGCCACTTCTTCCGAGCCATCGCATCAAGCAGCGCCTTATTCGCCCCCGTCGCGCTGCGAATCGAGGCCGTCTTTCCCGCCTCACCCGACTCCAGGTAGTTCAGCACCGCGTACTCTCGATTCTGGTCCTCCACACTCAACTTCGACCGCCGCGACGACCCCCGCGCCCCCTCAAACAGCACCCGCCGTCCGGCCTCGCCGATCCGATACACCCACTGCCGCTTCACCTCGGCGGTCAGCGGAAGCATTCCCCGCAGCACCTCGCCCAGCGGCGCGCAGTAGTACCCCGCAATCCATTTGCCCAGCTCCATCAACTCATCGGGAAGCAGCGCCGCCTCATCCATCACCCGCTCAACACGCTTGACCTCGACATCCTCCGGCCGCGCATCATGCAGCCCCACCACCACCCCCACCAGCCGCTGCCCCGCAAACGGCACCAGCACCCGCGCCCCCACCTCCACCTCGAGCACCCCCAGCTCATAGGTAAAAGCCCGGTCCAAAGGCACCGGCAACGCGACATCGCAAAACTGGCTCACCTCACCAGCTTACTTGCCGTCACCATGTGGAGATTCCCCACCCTCCGGCCCCCAGAAGATCGCCCACGTCACAAAGTCGTCAGAAAACTCCGCAAACCGATGCAGCACATTCGCCGGCACGAACAGCGCATCCCCCGCCACAAGCGGAAACCGCTCCTCACCCACCAGCAGTACCCCCGTCCCCCGATGGACGATATAAATCTCATCCTGCTTGTGGGTCGTCTGGTAGTCCGTGCCACGCGGCGCGAACACAATGAGGGACATGGAACCATGAGCAAAAGCCTCCAGGTCCCAAACCCCTTCCGGCCAAACCTTCGTGGCAGCCAGCGGAAGCTTAGAGAGGAATTCATCGAGTGCAAATTTCATGACGACAGACTAACCCACACAAATGGCGTAGCTCTACGAAGAGGCTTGCTGTTTCTGGAATACCTTCAATTCCTTCGCCGCAGCTTTCTTGTCCTCCAGCAGCTTCTCCACCCGCCCCGGCACATCCTTCGCCCCCACGCTCAGCGTCCGCGCCACTCCATCCAACAGCTCATAGTCCCGCCGAGCCATCCTCACCGCTCGCAACCCGCAGCAGAACTCCACCCGCCATCCTTGCTTCACCTTCTCCACGCGCCGCAGCGTAATCGCCCCAATCGCGCCCGTATTCGACACATGCGTCCCGCCGCACGCATTGAATTCAATCCCCTGCATCTGCACGATCCGAAACGGCCCTTCGCGCGGTGGCAGCTTCCGCAGGTCGCCCCGCGAAAGCATCAAATCCGCCATCTCGCGCTCAATCCAGTGCGACATCAGCGGACGACCCTCGCTCACAACGATATTCGCCGCATCTTCCACCCGCCGCAGCTCATGCTCCCCAATCTTCTCCGAACCCTCGCGCAGCGCCAGGTCAATCGTCGACGACTCCGTCCCGAGGTGAAACGACACCGTCCGCGCCCCAATCTCCCGCAAAAACATCGCCGACAGCAAATGCTGCCCAGAGTGCTGCTGTTCGTGGTCCTGCCGCCGCGCCGCATCCACATAGCCCACCACTTCAGTCCCGGCTACCAGCGGCTTACGCACATAGTGCCAAACCTCACCCGCCTCATCCTCTTCCACCCGCTCAACCGGGACTTCCAGCGTCGCGCCGCTCTTCGCCGTAGCCACGAGCACGCCCGTATCCCACGGCTGCCCACCACCCTCGGGATAGAACGCCGTCTTATCCAGCGCCACCTGCCACAACGAATCCGCACCTTCGCGCGAATGCAGCCGGATGTCGGTCACGGTCGCCTCAAAATCCAGCGCAGCCGAACCGTAATACAGCCGCTCCGCCCCTGTCGCCACCGCAGCCACTACTCGGCCTCGCTCAACATCTTCTGCAGGGCCACAACCTCGTTCTTGCTGCCCACGATAAACGGCGTCCGCTCGTGAATGTGCGCTGGCTGCAGGTCCATGATCCGCGTCGGCCCGTTCACCGCCATGCCGCCCGCCTGCTCGGCGATAAACGCCAACGGATTGGCTTCATACATCAGCCGCAGCTTGCCCTTCTTCGACTTCGTGCTCGGCGGATACAAGAACACGCCACCCTTCAGCAGCGTCCGGTGGAAATCAGCCACGAGACTCCCGATATACCGCGCGCTATATGGCTTCCCACCCAGCTCACCCCGCCGCAGCATCGCCAGGTACTCGCGATATACCGGCGGCCACGTATCCGCATTGGCATCGTTGGTCGAATAATACGGCCCCTGCTCCGGCATCCTCATAGACTCGTTGCTCAGCACATACGCGCCGATCGTCGGATCGAGCGTAAATCCATGCACGCCATGCCCGGCTGTATAGACCAGAACGGTGGAAGGCCCGTAGACCACGTATCCCGCCGCCACCTGCTTATACCCCGGCTGCAGAATCGACTCCTCGATATCGTCCCGGTCCGAAATGACCCGCTTATGAATGCTGAAAATCGTCCCGACATTCACATTCACGTCGATATTCGAAGACCCATCGAGGGGATCGAAGATCACGATGTACTTGCCACGTTCCGGGTCTAGATTCATCATCATCGGCAGCTCGTCTTCTTCACTGACCAGCGCCGCCACGCTATCTCGCAGGCCGAGGGTGTGCAGCAGGGCTTCATTCGCAAAAACATCCAGCTTCTGCTGATTCTCTCCCTGGACGTTTACCGCACCATAGGCGCCCAGCGAGTCGCTCAGCGCGCCCATGCGGATCTTCGCTTCCACCATCTTGGTAGCCAGCGTAATGCCGTTGAGCAACCAGCTGAACGTGCCCGTGGCATCGCTCACGCTGCGCTGCTGCTTCAGCAAATGCTGCTCTACCGTCGTAATCATTCTTTAGAACTCCTCGCGCCGTTCCGGCGGCCCTGCTTAGGCCAAGACCATAGCATCCGCGTACCCCTGTAGCCAAGGACAAACACCGTTAATCGCGCAAATCGTGCGATAGCTCAAGCCCTACAATTCATCTATGCTCTCCCGCCGCCGTTTTCTGCTCACCGCCGCCGCTACGGCCCCCACGCTCACCCTGCATGCTCAGAACCCGCCTGCCCCTCAGACCAAGCCCGCAGACGCCTCCACACCGCCGCCAGCGCCCGCTTGCGAAGAGCCCGCGCTCCCAGCGCCCATCCTCGCCCTCACGGACCGCCGCAAGGACATCGTCCCCATCACCAAGGACGAGCGCCAGACCCGCCTCGACCTCGCCCGCGAACTCATGAAGACCTACGGCATGGATGCCATCCTCATCACCACCGGCGCCAGCCTCCGCTACTTCACCGGCATGACCTGGTACCAGTCCGAGCGCCTCTTCGCCTACGTCCTCCCGCAGTCCGCCGCTCCGTTTATCGTCTGCCCCTACTTCGAGCGCGACCATCTCAACGACCTCTACCCCGGCCTGCCCGAGCGCGAAACCACCATTACCTACCTCTGGCAGGAAAACGAAGATCCCTACACCATCCTGCAGCGCGGTCTCGCCGAGTACAACATGGCCACCGGCACCCTCGGCATCGAAGAGCGCGTTCAGTACGCCTTCGCCAGCTCCATCGCCCACGCCGCGCCTGCGCTCAAGCTCGTTCCGGCCACGCCCGTCACCGCCGGCTGCCGGTCGCTCAAGTCTCCGGCCGAAATCGCCCTCATGCGCCTGGCTAACGACATCACCTTCAAGGTCTATAAGGCCGTCTACCAGTCCTGCGGCCCCGGCGACACTAACAAAAAGTTCACCGACCTCGTCACCCGTGCCTACGCCCGCTGCGGCGTCGTCGGCGACGCCTCCTGCAATGTCGGCATCGACTCCGCCCTTCCCCACGGCCGTCCCGGTCCGCAGGTCATCAAGGAAGGCGACATGGTCCTCATCGACGACGGCTGCTCGGTCGAAGGCTATACCTCCGACATCTCCCGCAGCTTCGTCTACGGCACCCCCACCGACTTCCAGCGCGAAATCTTCCGCATCGTCTCAAACGCCCAATCCGCCGCCCTCGCCGCCGCTCGCCCCGGCGCGGAGATGCAATCCATCGACGCGGCCGCCCGCAAGGTCATCGTCGACTCCGGCTACGGTCCCGGCTTCGACTACTTCTCCCACCGCCTCGGCCACGGCATCGGACTCGACATGCACGAGTGGCCCTACCTTGTCGGCGGCAACACCCAGAAACTCGTCCCCGGCATGGTCTTCTCCAACGAACCCGGCATCTACCTCCGCGGCAAGTTTGGCATACGGCTCGAGGACGATATGCTCATCACCGAAAAGGGCGCCGAGCTCTTCACCACCCAAAGCCCCAGCCTGCAAGACCCCTTCGCCATCCCCGCCATCGTCCCCGCCAAGCCCGACGAAGACACGCCTCCCGATACGGGAAAACCCGCAGAAACAAAGCCCGCGGACGCACCAGCAACGGTACCAAAACCGTAGTGCAGCGGAGTAAAATAGAACCAGGAGAACGCCATGGCCGCCATCGTCCAACCGCTCCCGACTATCGACCCAGTTCTTGCAGAACGTCGTCGCATTGTTGACTCGGCGCTAGGCACAACGCTGGCCGAAGGCGTCTCACCCGGCCCTGAAGTTCTCGCTTTATCCGAACGCTTTGTCGCCGGGCAAATCACGCTACAGGAACTCGGCGCGGCGGTTCGCGCCATCGACGGCATCTAGTCCGTGGGCGTCATTCTCTTCGACAGCCAGTTCGATGATCGGCATGGCGTCCTTCGCAACACGAAAGACCTCACCGACGCAGCCAGGCTGGAAGCCTTCATCGCCAGACAATCCTACATGCGTATTGCAGAGCTTGAGCGATCTCCCTTATCCGGCAACTTCGACATTCAACATCTTCGACGCATCCACCAATACATTTTTCAAGATGTATTCCCTTGGGCCGGCCAATTCCGTGAGGTCTTCCCACCACCCATATACATCATCCCGTCACTCGAAACTATCTTCACCAACATCCGCACCGAAAACCATCTCAAGCATCTCGGTCCCGACACCTTCGCCCTCCGCGCCGCGCACTATCTCAGCGAGATCAACGCCGTCCACCCCTTCCGCGAAGGCAACGGCCGCACCCAGCGTGAGTTCATCCGCACACTTGCCCTAACCGCCGGCCATCGCCTCGTCTGGACGAACCTCACCCAGGCAGAAAACAACGAAGCCTCCCGCATCAGCTTCGCTACCGGCGACAGCACCCACCTAGCCACCATCATCCGCCAGCGCCTCCTCCCTAATCCCTCCCCTTGGGCATCACCAACAACTCCACCCCACTAGCCGCATCCGCCTGGTGATACACCGTTTCGGTCGCCTTCACAAAGTCCCCCGGCTTGGCCTTCGCAATATCTTCAAACACTTGCGGATTGCGATCGATCAGCGGAAACCACGAGCTCTGCACCTGCACCATAATCCTGTGGCCTTTCAGGAACGTGTGGTTCACATCCTGCATTGTGAAGTCCACCTCGGTCACCTTACCCGGCACCAGCGGCTCCGGTGTCTCCCAGCTGTTGCGAAACTTCGCCCGCATCGGCTCGCCGCGCACCATCATCTCGTAGCCCTGCAGAAAGACAGGCGTAGCCGAAGTCACATGCTTGCCCTCATCCGCAGCCGCATCCGGATCGACATAGTCCTCCGGATACACATCGATCAGCTTCACCACAAAATCCGAGTCCGTCCCGGTCGACGCAATCTTCAGCATCGGCTTCACCGGCCCCACCACGGTCACATCTTCCTTCAGCGGCTTCGACTCATACACCAGCACATCACCGCGCCGCGTCGCAAACCGCTGATCGTCATCCATATACCGCTGCGGCACATCGGCCTCAGCCACATACTGCGTAAACGGCACCGGATGCGCCGGATCGCTCACATACTCATCCTTGCTGTCTTTCGCCTTCGGCTTCTCCCAACCCAGCCCACCGTCCGGCTGGAAGTAAATCATCTTCGCCTCGGCCGGCTTCGGCGGCCAAGCGTCGTACTTCTTCCAAACATCGCTGCCCGTCTCAAACACATAAGCCTTCGGCAGTGGAGTCATCGGCGCATCCTTCAGATAATGCGCAAAGAAGGGCGCCTCAATCTGCTCCTGGAAGAACACCGAGGGTTCTCCCCCAAACTTGATGTCCCCTAGCTGCGCTCCCGTCCCGCGCGCCCACCCTCCATGCACCCATGGCCCTTCCACTAGCGTATTCTCCGGCACATCCGGGCTCAGCTTGTCGATCGCATGGAACACCTTCACCGGCCCCGCCAGATCTTCTGCATCGAACCATCCACCCACCTCCAGCATCGCCGCCTTCACGCCATGCAGATGCACCGAAATATCCCGCGCCTTCCAGTAGCTGTCATACGTGGAGTGAATCACCTGGTCGTGGAAGTAAGAGTTCGTCCCACCAGCAGGCGTATCCAGGTTCGCCAGCGTACCCATCTTCAGGTAGTACGCATACATGTCCTTCGTTCCAAAATTGAAGTTGTTCTTCGGCTCTTCCTTGAGCGGATTCTTCTGCGGTCCAAAGAATGGCGCATAGAAAGAATGATTCGCATCCAGCATGAACGCCCCGCCATGATACGCATCGTCGCCCATCCAAAGGTCCGTAACCGGTGCCTGTGGGCTCGCCGCCTTAATCGCCGGATGTCCGTCCACAATGCTCGCCGCCGTATAAAACCCCGGATAGCTGATACCCGAAATCCCCACCTTGCCGTTGTTGCCGCTCACGTTCTTCAGCAGCCAATCCACGGTGTCATACATATCGGTCGATTCATCAATGCCCTTGCCATCCGTCGCAGGAGTCATCTCAAACCAAGTGCCTTCGCTCTCCCATCGCCCGCGCACATCCTGGCACACAAGAATGTACCCACTCCGCGCCATTGTCATGTTGTGGATCACCTGCGGGCTGATGGTCGCGTTGTCATAGTTGCCACAGCTATACGGCGTCCGCGACACCATAAACGGATACGGCCCTTTGTCCTCAAACTCCGACGCGATCGGCGTATACACCACCGTATACAGCTTCACACCATCACGCATGGCCACCCGATACTCATGCTTCGTGTAGTGTGTCCGGTAAAACTCCAGCATCTGTCGCCGCTGCTCTTCGGGGGATGGTGCCGGAGTCTTTGCGGACGCAACTCCCGGAGCCTGCCCTCTTGCTGTCATCGCCATCATCAACCCTGCAACCGCCACAATCCCTGCTACTCGCATCCACTCTCCGATCACAAACTCTTCCGGATTGTATCCGGTCGCCACTGCTGTGCCATACTTGCTGGCATGACGCGCCGCCGCCCTCCAGCGTCAACTCGCGCGCTCCTGCTCCTCGCCGCTCTGCTCTCCGCGCGCGACGCAACCGCCGCCTCCTCGCAGGACGATCCTGCTCCTTACGTCCTTCACGTCTACGCCAATCTCATCCAGGTCCCTACGCTCGTCCTCAGCAAGGCCCGTAAACCGCTCCCGCCCGTGCCGCTCACAAAGTTCGACATCAGCCTCGATTCCGGGCCAACCTTCCACCCAACCCAGATGCGCCTCGAAGGCGACGACCCCATCAGCCTCTCCATCCTGATCGACGCCAGCGACAGCCACGATTCCATCGTGCAGAACTTCTCGCTCGCGCTTGCCAGTCTCGCACCCGGTTTCCTCCATCCACAGGATCATTTCACCGTCTACGCCTTGGACTGCGCCCTGATTCGCTCCTCCGACGGCCTTCCGGCCAGCGCGTATCTTCTTCACGCCGGCGTCGACCGCGCGCTTGCTGCCCCAAACCTCCACGGCCCCAAACGCCGCTCCAACTGCATGGAGAGCCTGCGCCTTTGGGACTCCGTGGTCACCATTACCCGTTCGCTCGCCGACATGCCTGGCCGCCGCGTTCTTCTCATCGTCTCCAATGGCGCCGACAAAAGCAGCCAAACCAAATGGGTCGATACCCTCAGGGCCATGAACCTTGCTGGGGTCAGCGTCTTCGGTCTGCGCAGTTCCTACGCAGCGATGGCTGCCCAGGACGCGGCCCAGTTCTACAGCCGTCACTCCTTCGGTATCTCCGCCTCCATGCAAACCCCCTACGAAGACCAGTTTCAGGAGCTATGCGAAACCAATGGTGGCATCATCCTCAGCTCCGGCTCCAAAGACCTTTCACGAACCCTGACCACATTCGTCGCCCTGCTCCGCAACCGCTACATCCTTGAGTTCCCCCGCTCAAACGACGCGCCATCGGGAATGCACAACATCGCTGTCACCATACCCCAGAAAGACGCCTTCATTACCACGGCCGGTGTTCTTATCCCATTGGCCGACTCCAAACTTCTTGCCGACCCAAACACTGTCCCCTCTACGCCGTTCCAAATAAAGTTCGGCACCCACCGTCCACTCGACCCCAACAATCCGTCGCAGCCTACCCCACCTCGGTAAGCTCGGCGATCTGGCCCTTGCCGGACAGCCGCATCACCAGCCGCTCCAGCACCAGCCGTTTGTCCGCCGGGCTCGACCGCAACTCCAGATCGGCCTTCGCAATCAGCCTTAGCCCACGCGTCAACTCTCCGCGATCACGATACCGCCGCGCCTGCGCAATCAGCGCATCTGCCGCAAACGGCGCCACGCGAAACCCCGGCCACAACACCTGCCACATCGCCCGCTGATCCTTCACCTCGTTCTCATTCAGCACCAGCATCTGCCGGTACGTCTTCGCCAGCGTAAAGATATGCCCAATCGCCGAGTCCTCCCCACCATCGCTAGCATTCAACAATCCCTGCAGCAACGCCAGCGCCCGCGGCGCATCCTTCAAACTAATCGCATCCGTCAGCTCATAAAGACTCCGCTGCTTGGCCGCAGCCACCATCGTCTCCACATCGCCGACATCAATCGCGCCTTCACTCATCGCTCCCGCATAAAGCAACAGCTTCTCCAGCTCGCTCTTCACCGAAAGCATCTCCGCTCCCAGCGCATCTACCAGCTCGTGCGCGGCCGCTTCCTTGAACGCCACGCCTTTCGCCTCAGCCTCGCGCATCACCCAGCGAATCGCATCATCCTCGCTCACCTGTTGCAGCTCCACGACACCGCACCCATCACCCAGCGTCTCGCGAATCCGCTCCGCCCGCTCCTTGTCCTGCATATCCATCTTCCGCACATCCTGCGGCAGATGGATATGGTCAGCCACAAAGATCACCAGCGCTGAAGGATTCGGCCGCCGAAAATAATCATCGATCGCCGCAAACTCATCCTTCTTCTGCCCACGACCATAGAGCTTCTGTACATTGCGCAGAAACAGCACCTGAAACGGCGCCATCAGCGAAGGCGTCTGCGCCAGATCCAGCGCCTCAAAAATCGACGTATCCCCAAGGTCGAGCTCATGCAGACAAAAGTCCCGCATCTCATCGGGCACCAGCGCCTTCAACACGCCGCGCCGGCAAACGTCATACAGAAACGACTCATCACCCATCAACACATAACCGGCACGTCGCGCATCGCCGCCAATCTCGGCCACAAACCGTTCCGCCGCCGCAAAGCTCTTCAACGCCGCGCTCATTTAAAGGACTCCAGCATGTCACTCACCAGCGCCTCGCCAAAGTCATGCGCCATCCGCCGCACCGCCGCACTGTCTTCCTGCACCGCGCCATTCAAGTCCTGCGTCGATTGATACTGCTCCCGCCATCCGAACGCATCGTTCTTGTAAAGCACCGTCCCATCATGCGCCGTCAACACCACCTGCGCCGTTACCGTTACAAGGTAGCTTGAGGTCTGCCCACTCGACGCGTCATACGTCAGCGGAGCAACTGTCTCCGTCAGAATCGTCCCGCGCAGCGTCGCATCTGCCGTCGCTCCAGCGCCTTCAAACGTCCCATCGCCACTCGACGTCAGTACCTGGTATCGCGTCCTCGAATTCAGCTCGCGTACCACCGCCTGCGTAAACGCCGCCTCGGTCCGAAACCCCTGTACCTTCGACTGAAACACCGGCACCGCCAACGTTCGCACATTCGCCGGCACATACGAAGCCGCACCAATCTGGTGATATCCACAGCCGGTCGCGCCCATCGTCAGCGCCGCCAACACACAACTCAAAACCTTCGCCACGTTACTCCTTCACCACATTCACATAGTAATGGTCGCTATCCACTGCAAAACCATCTTTCGTCCCCGTCCAAGACATCGACTTCCACTCCGCCGTCGCCGGTTTCACCAAGCTCCAATGCTGCGGATCCCCCACCCGCACCGGCATCGCAAACCCCGCCTCATCCGCCTTCCACCGATACTTCACCGCTCCCGGCTCAAACTTCAGCTCCAGAATCGGCAACGCCGCATGCCGCAGATACTCGTCAAAGAACGGCTTCAACTCCATCCGAGTCCGCTCACTCCACCAGGCCTCCACATCCTCCGTCATGATGTCCTGATACTTGAACCGCTGATAAAAATCATGCAGGTCCGCAAACCACTTCGCATCGTCATCAATCACACTTCGCAGCGTGTTGATCATCAACGCGCCTTTGAAGTACTGGTCCTGCGGCGGCTCCGAATTCGTTCCATGCGCCGTGATGATCGCGATCTGGTTATGCACCTTCGGCTTCAACCCATTCACATACCGAATCGCATCCGCCTTACCCCACCGATACTCCACATAGAGCGTCTCCATATACGTAGTCCATCCTTCATGGATCCACATATCCGAAACATCCGCTGCCGTAATCGCATTCCCAAACCACTCATGCCCGCTCTCATGAATGATGATGAAATCGAACTTCGGCGAGATCCCCACACCCGTCCAGTCGCGCCCATAGTACCCATTCTCAAAGTGGTTCCCATAAGCCACCGCCGATTGATGCTCCATCCCCGCATAAGGAACCTCAATCAACTTGTATCCATCCTTATCGAACGGATACTCGCCAAAGTAATGCTCATACGCATCCAGCATCACCGGCACCTGAGCAAACTGCACCTTCGCCTTCTCCAGATCTTCCGGCAGTGCATAGTAGTCCAGCGTCGTTTCGCCATGCTTATCCGAAAAGTGCTGATACTCCCCAATGTTCAGCGCTACATCATAGTTATTGATCGGATAATGCACCCGCCAATCCCACTCCGTATACCCGTCCCCTAAATCCTTGCTCCCCACAAACCGCCCATTCGACACATCCATCAACCCATTGGGCACCGCAACATCGATCTCCATCCCATCCTGCGGCTCATCTCTCCACTGATCCTTATTCGGCCACCAGACGCTCGCACCCTCACCCTCGCAAGCCGTCGTGATCCACGGCTTGCCTTCCTTATCTTTATCAAACGAGAAGCACCCAAACCGCCCCTGCTTCACCGGCTTACCCGAGTAAGCCACCACAACCTCAGCCACCGTACCTTTACGCAGCATCTTGCCCAACGAAACATACAGCGTCCGCTCCTCACGCGTGTACGTCAGACCCACACCATCCATCTTGATGCTCTCGAGCGTCAACTCCGGCGTAAGCTCCAGCTGAATCTTGTCTCCGTCGCTCAGCATCCGGAACCGCACCAAATTGCTCCCGGAAATCCTCTCCACCCCCGGATCGATCCGCAAGCTCAAGCGGTAAAACAACAAATCATTGTTAGCACGGAAAGATCCATACCCACCCCGCAGCAGATCATCCTTCGTCGGCGCCTTCACCGCGTCGGGCTTCTGCGCTCCAGTTCCCACCGTCTCCCCGGGAGTCGTCGTAGCACTCTGAGCCGAAGGCTGCGTCTGCGCGATCATGCAACCCGCGCTCAATACCCACCCCAAAAGACCGATACCCCACCGCGTCATCCGAACCATATCCTTAAGCTTACCGTCCCCACCTGCACGTAAGACGAAGATTGCCCTCCACCGGTTCGCGACCTCGCTAAACTGTTCCCATGCTCCGCACACCCCCACCCGCCTGGACGATCCCGACCCTAGAAACCTCACGCCTCCGCCTTCGCGCCCACACCCTCGCTGACTTCCCCACCTACTGCACCCTCTGGGCCAACGAACGCGTCATGCAATACATCGGCGGCAAACCTAACACGCCCGAAGAGTCCTGGTCACGCCTGCTCCGCAACGCCGGCCACTGGTCGCTGCTCGGCTTCGGCTCTTGGTACATCGAAGAAAAATCCACCGGAGACTTCGTCGGCGAGTCCGGCCTCTTCAACTACCGCCGCGCCATCACCCCACTCCTCGGCGACACCCCCGAAATTGGCTGGATACTCTCGCCCGCCAAACACGGCCACGGCTACGCCACCGAAGCCGTCCAGGCCATCCTCAACTGGGCCACGGATCTCTTCCTCTCACCCGAAGTCGCCTGTATCATTCACCCCGACAACGACGCCTCTCTCCGCGTCGCCCAAAAATGCGGCTTCACCGAAAGCCACTCCATCACCTACCGCGAAAGTCCCGCCCTCGTCCTCACCCGCAAGCTTCGCAACTAACCCCACACGCAGAAAGGGCAGCTCAAAATGAGCCGCCCTCTCCAATCCAAACCCACAACCTTATGCGGAAGCCGGTGTGCCCTCGCTGAAGCCGGTCTTGCGACCGCCTTCAGGCTTCAACACCTTCTGCGTGTCGCCATCGCCATCGGCATATGCCAGCGACGACTTCACCGGGCCAAGCTCTTTGCCCGCAATCAGCAACTCGATCTCAGCCGCATCCAGCGTCTCGCGGTCCAGCAGAGCAGCCGCCATCCGGTGCATCACATCCTGGTTATCTTCCAGTATCTGGTGCGCCGACTTATAGCCCTCATCCACCAGCCGGCGAACCGCCATATCGATCTGCTGCGCCGTATCGTCGGAGTAATCCCGTGCCTGCGCAATCTCGCGGCCCAGGAAGATTTGCTCTTCCTTCTTGCCGTAGGTCAGCGGTCCAAGCTCGCTCATGCCGTACTCGCAAACCATCTTGCGAGCCAGTTCCGTCGCACGCACAATGTCATTGCCAGCGCCGGTCGTCATGCGGTTCATAAAGATCTCTTCCGCGCAGCGTCCCCCCATCAGGATGGCCAGCTGCGTGTTCAGATAATCCTTCGTCACCGTGTGCTTGTCTTCTTCCGGCAGATGCATCGTCACACCCAGCGCCATACCGCGCGGAATGATCGTCACCTTGTGCAGCGGATCGCTGTGATCGCGCTTCGCCGCCACGAGCACATGACCAGCCTCGTGATACGCCGTATCGCGCTTGTCGTCTTCCGACAGCAGCATCGACTTGCGCTCCGCGCCCATCAACACCTTGTCCTTTGCGACTTCGAAGTCGTACATGTGGACAGCCTTGCGGTTGAATCGCGCCGCTGTCAGCGCCGCCTCGTTAACCATGTTAGCAAGGTCCGCACCGCTAAAGCCCGGTGTCCCACGCGCCAGCACGCCAAGGTTTACATCCTCAGAGAGTGGCACCTTCTTCGAATGCACACGAAGCACTTCTTCGCGCCCACGAATGTCAGGGCGATCCACAATCACGCGCCGGTCAAAACGGCCGGGACGAAGCAACGCCGGATCAAGCACATCCGGACGGTTCGTCGCCGCGATGAGGATCACGCCGTCGTTGGACTCAAAGCCGTCCATCTCGACCAGCAACTGGTTCAGTGTCTGCTCGCGCTCATCGTGACCGCCGCCGAGACCTGCACCGCGGTGCCGTCCAACAGCGTCGATCTCATCGATGAAAATGATGCAGGGAGCATTCTTCTTGCCCTGCTCAAACAAATCGCGAACGCGGCTCGCGCCGACGCCCACAAACATTTCGACGAAGTCCGAACCCGAAATCGAGAAGAACGGAACGTTCGCCTCGCCGGCCACAGCCCGCGCCAGCAAAGTTTTGCCGGTTCCCGGAGGCCCGACCATCAGCACGCCCTTGGGAATGCGTCCGCCCAGACGCTGGAACTTCTGCGCCTCGCGAAGGAACTCGATGATCTCCTTCAGCTCTTCCTTGGCTTCATCAACACCGGCCACGTCCTTGAACGTGATCTTTTTCTGCTGCATCGAAAGCAGCCGCGCGCGGTTCTTGCCAAAGCTCAACGCCTTGTTTCCGCCTGACTGCATCTGCCGCATCATGAACAGGAACAGTGCAAAAATCGCCATGATCGGCAGCGCCTGGATCAGGATGCTCAACCACAGGTTCCCCTGCGGGTCCTTGATCGTCACATTCACGCCATGATCGCGCAGGTCCTTATAAAAGTCCGGATAGTTTGCCGGAATGGTCGTGTGGAAGGTCTCTTTCGTTCCTTTGTACTCACCCGTAACTTCGGTGCCGGCAACCGTAATGGTGGAGATCTTCCCCGCCTCGGCGTCGCTCAGCGTCTCCGTCAGGCTGGTTGCCTTATCGTGACCTGTGCCCATGGTCTTGTAAACAAACTGCCAGCCCACCAGCAGGCAGACAATCGTGACCACCCAGATCAACAAATGTTTAGCTGTTGAATTCAATCTGCTTCCTCATTTCCTCATCGGCCTGGCCGCGCTTTAAAAATCCCAGCTCACGCAGGCCTTGTCCCATCGATTAGACGGCACCAGTACACTTTCGATGCACCGTGCGCGGCACCGATCGATCAAACTCACGAAACCCTAAGCAGGATTCTACTCTCCCCGCCGCTTTTCAGGCGTCAAAAATCCTTGCGACTTCCGTGTCATGTTGCAATTTCGACCACCCTTGCGACATGGCTTACATCTGCGACTGCCTCATTTACCCTCTCCATCCGCCTATCGCCACAGCCGCAGCTCCCGCACCGACCTCTCCGCCCGCAGCCCATCCCGTAGCTCCAGCCGGCTACCAATCCTGCCTAGAATTCCCGCGTACCCGCCAAAACCCGCCAACGCCAGCACCTTCGCCGTCTCTTCAAAACTCAACCGTGACCCAATCCCCCTCGCCATCCCCCGCACGACCCGACGCCGTGTCGCCGCATCCATGGCCTTCAGCCGCTCTAGCTCCACCGCGACCCCAGCCTCCCCCACCGCCGTACTCACCGCCCGACCCCCACCCCGAACAGGCTTGCCCGGCAACACCACCTGCGGCAGAATCCTCCCCACCTCAGCCTCCCAGTGAGCCTCTTCATCCCGAGCAATCGTTGCCAGATTCGTCAGCAACCCATCCACCCCCGGATTGAACCCTCGCAGCACCGGCATCAGCTCATGCCGTACCCGATTCCGCGTCAGCGACAAATCCCGATTCGACGAATCCTCCCGCCACTCCTGTCCCCGCGCCCGCAAAAACCCCTCCACCTCACTCCGCCTCACCCCCAACAACGGCCGTACCACCCTTGGGCCTGCTGGACCCTGGGCCCTGGACACTGGACCCTTTTCCACTGCTTCCGAAATTCCACCAAGTCCCTCTGTCCAAGCCCCCCGCAACAACTTCATCACCACCGTCTCCGCCTGGTCATCCAGCGTATGCGCCGTCGCCACCACATCCACGGCCAACCCCCGCAGCGACGCATACCGCAGCTCCCTCGCAGCTTCCTCCAAACCCTCACCCGTCTCCGCCTGTCGCGCCACCATATCCACCGGAAACACCGTCAACGGCACCCCCATCCGCTCACAAAGCTCCCGCACAAATGCCTCATCCCCATCCGACTCCACCCCGCGCAGCCCATGGTTAACGTGTGCAGCACTCAAAACCACCCCCAGCGGCTCTTTATTCTGCGCACTCGCCGCATTCGCCTCCACCATCCCTACCAGCAGCGCCACCGAGTCCGCCCCACCCGACACCGCCACGCAAACCCGCTCCCCAGCCCTCACCAGCCCCCGGTCCAACCCCAAGCTCACCACTTTCCCAGCCATCGAACCATCCTAATCCGGCCTTTGCCTTCTCTATCCTCTACCCTCTATCCTCTACACTCTGCCTTATGCCCACGCTCCGCCGCGCCACAATCGCCGACGCCGCCCTCATCGCCCAACACCGCCACATCATGTTCGCCGACAACAACTTCGCCGACGAAGGCCGCTTTGCCGCAATGGACGCCGCCTTCGAACCCTGGGTCCGCCAGCACCTCGCCGATGGCACCTATGTCGGACTCTTCCTCGAAGACGAAGCCACCCACCAGGTCCTCGCCGGCGCCGGCATCTTCTTCATGGAGTTTCCACCCCACTGGATGCATCTCGAAGCCCGCCGCGCCTACCTCCTCAACTTCTACACAGCCTCCGAAGCCCGCGGCCACGGCTACGCCAAACAACTCCTCAAAGCCTCCGTCGACTTCTGCCGCGAACAAAACGTCGAAGTCGTCAGCCTCCACGCCAGCCCCTTCGGTCGCCCCATCTACGAAAAATTCGGCTTCACCGCCTCCACCGAAATGCTGCTCCGCCTAAATCCCTAACCGCCTTTTCTGTCTACTGTCTACTGCCTACTGTCTGCCGTCTTGCTATACTCAGCTTCCCATGTCCGTATTCGTTATTCTTCCCGCCGCCGGTATCGGCACCCGCATGGCCTCCACTGGAGGCGCTCCCAAACAGTTCCTCACCCTGCGCGGTTTGCCCATCCTGCAGCATTCCCTGCAGGCGTTCCTCTCCATCCCGCGCATCACCGGCGTCTACGTCTCGGTCCGCCCGTCGGAAGAGGCCCGCGTCCTCGCACTCGTCTCCGAGCACCGCATGGAAGACAAGGTCCACGTCGTGATCGGCGGCGATAACCGCCAGGACTCCGTCGCCAACGCGCTCGCCGCGCTGCCCTCCACCTCCGACGACGACATCGTCCTCGTCCACGACGCAGTCCGCCCTTTGATCGACCCCCAGACCATCGAACGCACCATCGCCGCCATCGAAAAGCATGGCGCCGCCATCGTCGCCTTTCCCGCAGTCGACACCATCAAGCAGGTCGAGCGCACCGCCGACGGTGCCATCATCACCGCCACAATCCCCCGCGAGCTCATCGTCCACGCCCAGACTCCGCAGGGCGCAAAGATCCCGCTCCTGCGTCGCGCCTTCGCCGAAGCCGCAGCCGACGAGTTCACCGGCACCGACGAAGCCTCGCTGCTCGAACGCGCCAACATCCCCGTCTTCGTCGTCCCCGGCAACCAGCGCAACTTCAAGGTCACCCAACCCGGCGACCTCGAAATCGCCGAGTTCTACCTTGCCGGCTAGCAACATCCCATATAAAGTTGTCATCCTGAGCGGGTGAGAAAAATTTCAGAAACTGCTAATTCTATTTGGCTTAAGGCGGTCAATTTTGGCTGTGTAGGAATGTGCAGGACAAATGTGCAGAATCCAGTGTGAATGACAGTTTTCCATCGCCGGAAGAGGGCCGGGAGAAACCCGCAGGGTCTCTCCCGAGCGGCTGAAAAGCTCAGACGGGATGATATGCATCCCGTCTGTCCTGTTTTCCGTGTCGTCCGATTCTTGCATGGCCGAGGGCATGATTTCATGCCGCAACTTCCTCCAGTTCCTCGCTGGTTACGTCCTCAGAGATGGGCGGTTCCAGTGCGGCAAGGATGACTGCGGCTGTCTGCTGAATCACTTCGAGCGATTCCGCCAGCAGGGATGCGTTGCCGTGGTACAGGTGGATGTAGTCCGCCTTATGTTGAGCACAACATAACGCCGATTATGTTCTCTTCGTAGTTATGTGACGTTCAGCGGTTGAGGCCCTATGAACACTGGGGATTGGCGTTGCCGAACGTCACTTAACCTGGGCTAGAGTTGGGCGAGGAAGGTGAGCAAGTCGGGGTTATCCCGCCAGCGTTTTCTTCCGGGTGGTTGGTGTTGTTCGCACATGCCGAGTGCCTTTGCTTTCATGTCGAGGTCGGTCTCGGCGTATACGTTGGTGGTGTCGAGCGAGACGTGTCCAAGCCATGCGCGGATGGTGTTGATGTCCACTCCGGCGCGGAGCAGGTGAGTTGCGGTGGTGTGGCGGATGGTGTGTGGGCCGATCTTCTTCTTTTGCATCTGGGGGACAGATAGCGTCGCAGTCCGTGCGTGGCGTGTGACGATGTCATGCACCCCGAAGCGTGTCAGCGGTTTGGCTGCGCGACTCAAGAACACGCGCTCGTGATCCTCCCGCCCGCGTGTAAGCTCACGCAGTGCGAGTACGGTGGAAGCCCACAGCGGGCAGAGGCGGACTTTATTTCCTTTGCCCTTCAGACGCGCCGAGGATAGAGTGCTGTTTCCATCGCTGCACAGCGTCATATCGCCTATCTCCAGTTGCGTCGATTCATCGGCACGCGCTCCAGAGTTGTAGAGGAACAACAGCAGCACATGATCCCTGTGCCCGGTCTTCGTCGTTCGGTCGGGTGCAGCAAGTAGAGCATCGATTTCATGCTTGTCGAGGTAGCCGACGGCAACGCGGGTCGATCGCTTGAACTCCACCGACCGCAGTTGCGCCGACCAGCCAAGATCCTCAGGGCTGCGCTGTCCGAGGAAGGCAGCGAACGCATGGCAGGCCGCCAGCCGTTGATTGCGCGTGGATATGGTGCATCCACGTTCCTCTTCCAGGTGCCGCAGGAAGGTCCGGACAAGATCGGCGTCGATGTCGGCGATAAGAAGCCCGTCCGCCTTCTTCCGCAGCTTGCCGGCCGCGAACACGATCAGAAGGCGCAACGCATCCCGATAGCTCTGCTGCGTGTTCCGCTAGAGGTTGCGATCGTCGGGCAGATGCTCCATCAGGAAGCGCCGTACCAAGGGGCCGAGAGTATGTTTATCGCTCATCGCCACCTCCACATACATAGCGCTCGAAGCGGCGATTGGCTTCGTCCAGAAGCTCCGGGGTCATCGTCAGATAGCGCTGCGTCGAGTGCAACTCGACATGCCCGAGATAGGTCGAGAGAGCAGGCAGAAGAGCCTGCACATCGGCACCCTTGCGATACCACTCCGTGAGCCGATGCACCGCGAAGGTATGCCGCAGATCGTGTACGCGCGGCTGATAGGGACTGCTCTCTTCCCGGTGAACGCCCGCAAGGTTGCACAACAGCCGGAAGCGTATTTCCACCACTTCCCGCCGTATGACCTTGCGCAGGCGGGATTGGAAGAGCGGCTGATCGCTGCGATCGACCCTCCCTGGCATGGCAAGATGCGTCCGTAGCTGCGCCTGAACATCCGGCCCAAGGGGCACCAGACGCGACTTATAGAACTTCGTTCCACGCACCGTGATAACGCTGCCGCTGAGATCAACATCCGCAACACACAGCCGCAGCGTCTCGCCGATGCGCATCCCCGTGCCGTAGAGCAGAAGCAGCAGCGTGCGGAACACCGCTGCAGACATCAGACACATCTCGCTCTGTTGACAGCGCGGAACGGCGGCCAGCAACAGCCGCAACTCGGAGACAGAGTAGATGTAGGGAACGAAGCTGCTCGTGTACTTCGGGGCCGGAGGCGGTAGAGGAACCGTGTGCAACTCCTCCCGCGACCGCCAGTGCTCGAAGAAGACCCGCAACGTGCCATACTTGTTCCGCCACGTTGCAGGTCCAGTGCGTGGGCCGGCCAGGAAGCACGATACCTGATCCGATGTCAGTGAGGCGAGTTCGACTTCACCATAACTGCGGGACAAGGCACGAAGCACTCTGGCCGGACTGTAGTATTTTTCGCCTGCAGCCTGACGCTTTGCGATGTAGAGGGTGATTGATTCGGCTAGCTTCATAGCAGCCCTCCCAGATCGAAGTCCGCCACACGGCGCAACATCGAGATATCGACTTTTGCATAGATACCCGTAGACATCGCGCTTCGATGTCCAAGGAGATCGCCGATTTCTTTCAACGACACGCCCTCCTGCAACAGGTGTGTCGCGCAGGCATGACGCAGACAGTGCGGCCCGCTGCGCCGGCATTGGATGCCCGCTGCCTTGAGACGCTGGCTAGTCATCACCCACAAGCTCGTGGCAGCAACACTCCGGTAAGGCACATGGAGCGTCACGAACAGATGGCGGCATTCGGTGCGTGGACGCGCCTTGGTGATGTACTCAAGGATCGCTTCGCCCACCTCGTGCTGTAGAGGGTATCGCTGCGTTCCGCCGCGTTTGGAGTGCGTCACCGCGAACGTCTCCGCTGACCAGTCGAAGTCGCTCAGCAGCAGACGCGACACCTCGCCGCTGCGCAACCCATAGATGGCGAACAACAACAGGATCGCTCTCGCACGGAGAGCGGACGCGCTCTTGCCCTGGATGCCTTCGAGCAACCGTTGCACATCGTTCCACGTCGGCCCATCCGGCAGCCCCTCGTGAACATATCTGCGGGGCCCTTGGATCGCTCCTGCGATACCCGCCTTGCACCACCCACGCCGCTCCGCATGACGGAAGAAGGCACGTAGCGCCTGCGCCGCCACAGATACCGATGTCCGACTCCAACTGCCCGTCCCTTTCAGCGTCAGGAACTCATCCACATCCTGAAGCCGCACACGCGACAGGCAAGGATGCTTTTCAGCGAACCACATCAGGAACCGCGAAGCCTTCCATCGATGCGAGCGCACCGACAGCGGCGATAACCCCTGTTCCTCCGTCATCCATCGCGCGAAGTCTTCAAGGTGATCCGTGAACCATGTGCGCGGCGTGGGCGGCGACTTCAGCTTGCCCGCAAAGCGCAGCCACTTCTTCGCCACATACTCGAAGTAGCTCTCCGTCCGAACATAGCTGCGGGCCCTGGCGTTCGTTCGCTGCTGTTCGCCCCAACGCCGCGCAGCCCCCTTGACCTCACCCACCGAGACATCGCGCAGCGTCTCCAACTTCAGCAGATCGATGACATGCAACAACTGCCCAGACACATTGCGCAGCGCTGCGCGGCTTGTTCCTCGCTCCTGCAAATACTTCAGAAAAGCCAACCGCTCCTCCAGCAACGGCGCTTCACGGTGACGGTTGAGTGCAAAGGAAAGTTCCAAAAGCGTATCCAGCATGATCGGGGTCTCCTTGATCCCGGCCCATGCTAGACCTTCAACTTATGTTGTCTTCAAAACCGCCATCCCCAGCATTCATAGGGCTTCCACCGCCGAAAGTCACATAACTGCGAAGACAACATAATCGGCGGACGCTGAACCCGTCACCAAACCAACGGCCTTGCCCACAACAAAGGCGACGGCCTCGGCCTCCGTCTCGCGTACGGTTTTGGTGGTGGCTGTCCTGCGCTCTGCTTTGTGCAACAGTTCATGCGCCGTCTCATGTACCAGCGTCGAAAACTCTTCGGCCTTCGACTGTCCGGGCAGGATGGCAATACGTCCGCCATAGCTCATGCCGAGCGCGGGCGCGATGTTGGGGTTATAGACAAGCGTGATGCCACGCGAACGCACAAACGCGGCAAGCCGTTCCGAGTTCTCGCCGGGGTCGCCGGAAATCTCGCGCATCTCCGGAAGGTCTGCGCCTTCGGTCTGCGAGACATCGAAGACATAGGCGTTGCGGAACCCAACTAAAACGCGCTCGTTCTGTTTGGTGATGTCCTTGTTGGCTTCCTCGTTCTTCTTGCGGCGAACGCCGACGATGGGGGCAAGAATGCGGATACCTTTCTGTCCGGCCTTCACGCTACGGCTTAAGTTCTTCCACGTCCAGAAGCCAGCAACGCGGGTCGCGTCGGGACGCTGCGAAGCACTCACACACTACCCATGTTTCTCTAACGATTCACTATCCTCATCATCCTCAGTTTGGCCAAGCGGTCACGCTGGTTCGGCGCGTTTCGTTTTCCGGCCAGCCTCGTGACCAGCTTCAGTTGCTTCTTCCCAGCGGCGATCAGCTCGTTATTCCCGCGTGGATGCTCGATGAGGAACACTGCCGTGGGATGTCGGTGGCCGAACGTCCCCTGATTGCGCTCTCCGCTCTGGTTGCACTTCGATCTTTGATCGACGCGCAGCCAGGCGACGCCGATCCTCCTAGGCCGCTACCTTCAGAAGCATCTTCGCCAGGAGGTGCATTCTGTGAGCCCACCGCGTCAGGGATATCTTCCCTGGGACAAGCCCAACCCACAACAGCTTCCTCAGGCAGCGCAGGCGCGCTGCCGCGAGTTACTCAGCCAGATGCTGCTCGCAGCAGTGAGCGGCGCAAGCCACGTAGAACAGGAGAGCGATGAGCGAGAAGATTCAAGCCATTCACATTGATCGGGAGGCCTGCGTCTATGTGCGGCAGTCCTCCATGCAACAAGTCCGGACGCGCCTGGAAGGGCAGCGCCGCCAGTACGACCTTCGCGAGCGGGCGCAGACGCTTGGCTTTCAACGTGTCGTCGTGATCGATGAAGACCAGGGCCGCACTGGAACGGGCTCGGTCGAGCGTCCCGGCTTTGGCAGATTGCTGGAGGCCGTTTGTTCCGGCAGGGTCGGTGCCGTCTTCGCTCTGGAGGCCTCGCGTCTGGCTCGCAACAACCGCGACTGGCATCATCTGATCGATCTCTGCGCGATGGCCGGGACACTGGTCATCGACCACGACGGCGTCTACGATCCAAGCCTGCTCAACGACCGACTCCTGCTCGGCCTCAAGGGCACTATGAGCGAGTTCGAGATCAGCCTGCTTCGTCAGCGCGCGATGGAGGCACATCGACAGAAGGTGCGGCGCGGCATCGTGATGACGCAGGTGCCTGTCGGCTACGTCCGCACCGAAGAGGAAGGCATCGAGAAGACCCCTGACCGTCAGGTGCAGGAGGCCATCGCTGGCATCTTTCGCAAGTTCCATGAACTGGGCAGCGTGCGTCAGGTGCTGCTCTGGTATCGCGACGAAAAACTCCCGCTTCCCGTCCTCTCGCGCGAGTCCGGCAACCGCAAGACGGTGTGGATCGAACCGATCTACTCCAGCCTCTGCGGCCTCCTCAAGAACCCGGCCTACGCTGGCGTCTTCGTCTGGGGCAGGAAGCACACACGCACCTCCATCGTCGATGGCCGAGCACGGAAGACACGCGGTCACGCCCGCCCCCAGGATCAGTGGGAAGTCGTCATCCCGGATCACCACGAAGGGTATATAACGTGGGAAGAGTTCATGCGTAACCAGGAACAGATCCGCTCCAACGCAGGTTGGAACGCTCGCATGGGAGGACCGAACGGCGCGGCTCGTAACGGCTCCGCGCTGCTGGCGGGACTGCTGCGATGCGCACGTTGCGGCCGCGCCCTCCAGGTCTTCTACACACCCAGCAAGCGGGACGGGCCGCTGCCGCGCTACTGGTGCAGCGGAGACCGTGCCCACAAGTTGAAGCGCAGTTGCATCACCTTCGCTGGCTGGCGGGTCGACCGGGAGATCGCAGCCGAGGTGCTCGAAGCCCTGCGTCCTCTCGGTGTGCAGGCCGCGCTCGATGCCCTCGACCAGACTCAGACCCGCACCGATGAGAAACGGCGCTCACTCGAACTCGCGCTCCAGAAGGCGCGCTATGAAGCCAGCCGCATCGAACGGCAGTACCAGGCGACGGAGCCGGAGAACCGCCTCGTCGCCGCCGAGTTGGAGAAGCGATGGAACAACGCGCTGACACATGGCGCCGATCTGGAGCGACGCCTCGAAGAAGCCACCGCATCGGCACCGCAGCTCACGCCGGAACAGCGCGCCCAGCTACTTGCACTCGGCGACGATCTCGAACGTCTGTGGGATCATCCCGACTCGCCGATGGCGTTGAAGAAGCGCATCCTCAGAACCGTGCTGGAGGAAGTCGTCGCCGACACTACCGATGAGCCTCCCGCCGTTCACCTCAAGCTGCACTGGGCCGGCGGCTCTCATACCCAACTGACAGTGCGCAAGAACAGGACCGGCGACCACAACAACGTCAACTCCGAGCAAGTAACGGACTTGATTCGTGACCTCGCTCTTGTCTGCGACGATCGCGCCATCGTGTCTATCCTGAACCGACTGGGTTATCGGACAGGTCACGCCAACACATGGACGGAGAAGCGTGTCCAGCACGTTCGACACACCAAGGGTTTTCCGGCATGTCCGCCGCCCGAGCAGCGCCTCTGGATCACGATGCAACAAGCAGCCGAAACGCTCGGGATCAGTGACGCGTCGGTTCGCCAACTGATCGAGCAAAAGACCTTGCCGGCAAAACAGGTCGTCAAGTTCGCACCCTGGATGATCGAACGTGCTCACCTCACCCTTCCAGCCGTCCATAGAGCCGTCCGCCTCATCCATACTGGCCGCCGTTCTCCATCGCGCGTCGCCAGCAACGCCCAAACCCCTATGTTTATTGACGCCAGCGAGGTATAGCACTATGTCACTGCTTTCTGTCGCGCAATCTCCAGCACATTGCCAAAGCTTTATGTCATCTGCCGGACTATGTTGACCGGACGCCTCTGGGCAGGCGGAAGGCCCGTGGTTACTGACGATGCGCATTGCAGTGCTTAACATAGTGCGGTCAGACTTCTTCCTACCGGCAACCGGCCGGAAGGAGAAGTTTCTATGTCTGATCGAACCCTTGTCGTCATCTCGCTTGCCGATTGTGTGGCGCAGTACGACGCCCACTTGTTCAAGGTCCGTGGTCTATCGAAGTCCACGCGCAACCTTCATCGCCATGTGGTTCACATGCTGTTGTGCTCCAGCTTTCCGACTGGCGATATTGCCTGGAACACGTTTTGTCTTGGCGATGTCGTGCAGTTTGTCGCCGGTGAGTTTCAACGGCTGACGAGCCGCGCGACGCAACGTGTGTGGCTGATGGTGCTCCGCAGCTTTCTACGCTATCTGGCGGCTCACGAACATATCCCAGGCGGCTGGGATGCTGCTCTGCCTTCGATAGCCAACCGGCAGCATGTGCAACTGCCACGCGGACTAACGCGACAGCAGGTAGACGCACTTTGGACCGCGAGTGAGGCATCGAAGCCACGCGACCTGCGCAACCGGGCGCTGTTCCTGCTCTTTCTGCGCCTGGGACTGCGCACGGAAGAGGTGGCCAGCCTTGTCCCTGCGGATATCGACTGGAGCGCCGGCAACCTAAAGGTGCGTAGTGCCAAGACCGCTCGGGTTCGCATACTGCCTCTTGCTCAGGATGTCGGTGAAGCTCTGGTGGCTTATTTACGCAGTCTGCATCGGCATCCGGTACGTCTCTTCGATCCCACGCGCAAGCCGCCGGTACCGGAACGACGCTATGAGTTCTACGTCAGGAACTGCATCTACTATCTCTTCCAGCGCGCAGGTATCCGGGATCGCGGGCCTCATTCCTTGCGACATACGCTGGCCACGGAGATGGTCGGCAAGGGAGCCACCTTCAAGGCTGTCTCCGATGTCCTCGGCCACAAGTCGATCACGACCACGTTGATCTACGCCAAGCTCGACCTGGAGGCGTTGAAGCAGGTGGCGCTGCCATGGCCCGGAGGTGCGCGATGAACTTTGCCGCATTGTCCGCCTTCGGAGAAGAGTTTCTCGCGCTCCGGCAAGCCGTAGCCAGACGCGATCCACATCGGAACGGCCGGGATCGCCGTGGCTTGAAGCACAGGGAAAAACTGCTGCGAAGCTTCATCGTCTACTGGAACGAACAAGGTGCCCCGTGGCCGATTCGCTCTTCGGTTCTCCTCGACTGGGTTGCGGTCGGATCGGACCGACAACATCCGTACCGGGATCAGCGGCGCTTTTATGTTGCCCGCGCTTTTCTCCTGCAAGTGCGCATCTTTGAACCGGCGACGGAGATTCCGGACAACATCTTCAAGCCACTCTACCGTAGGCGGGCTCCACACCTGTTCTCCGATCAAGACATCGTCCGCCTGATCGATGCCGTTGCGCAGGTACGCCCGTGCGGCGACATGCGTCCGCTCACCTTCTCCACTTTGCTCGGGTTGCTGGCCAGCACCGGCCTGCGCATCGGAGAGGCGATCAACCTGACGATGGAAGATGCAAGGCTCGATGCGAGCCCACCCCATCTGCTCATCCACGAGAGCAAGTTCGGCAAGTCGCGCTATGTCGTTCTCCATCCATCGACAGCAGAACATCTGCGCATCTATCGGAGCAAGAGAACGGAGACACTTCGCGGCAGGCAGGTGCAACCCTTCTTCATCAACCGCAAGGGAGGACGGCTTGACTATAACTCCCAACGATTGGCATTCGTCAGACTTCTCCGCCTCGCCGGCATCCAGGCCATACCCGGTCAGCGTGGACCGTCGCTGCATTCCTTCCGTCATACGTTTGCCGTCAACAGACTCACCCTCTGGCATCGCGAGCGGCGCGACGTGCAACAGCTCCTGCCCCATCTCGCCGTCTATCTCGGACATCTCGGCCCGGAGAACACCTACTGGTATGTGAGCAGCACACCCGAGTTGCTCCTCGAAGCCTCCGCTCGTTTTGAGCGCCAGCACACGGGCGAAGAGGTGGATCGATGACACCTCCCACTCTTGTCGGTCCACTGTTGCAGTTCTTCTTTACCGATTACCTCATCGCGCAACGCCGCGTAAGCCCGCAGACGATCGCCAGCTACCGCGATACGTTCCGCCTGCTGCTTCAGTTCGTCGATCGCGAGACCGGCGTCGGTCCCACCGCTCTACCCGTGGTCAGTCTGGACGCCGGGATCATTCTCCGCTTTCTCGACAGCCTCGAAAAGAACCGTGGCAACAGCGTCGTCTCGCGCAACCTGCGCCTCACCGCCATCCGATCCTTCTACCGTATGGTGGCGTTCCGCGATCCAGCCAGCACCGGCGTCGCCACGCATGTACTCGCCATCCCGCTCAAGCGCGCCGACACCAAGGTGCGACCGTATCTGACGCGAGATGAGATGGAGGCCATCCTCGCATCCATCGACCGAACCCAGTGGCGCGGCAGGCGAGACTATGCGCTGCTGCTGATTCTCTACAACACAGGAGCCCGTGTCTCGGAGATCGCCGCTCTCAAGTGCAACCAGGTCTCTATCGCCTCGAAAAGCTATGTCCAGTTGCACGGAAAAGGCCGGAAGGACCGCCTCGTCCCGCTGTGGCCACGCACAGCGAAGATTTTGAAGGAGTGGTTCAGCGAACTCCAAGCGCAGCCAACAACAGTCGCATTCCCCAGCATCCGCGGCGAACCGCTGACACGCTTCGCGATACACCTGCTGCTCCGCAAGGTTGTCGAACGAGCTCACGCCGCCTGCCCCAGCCTCAAAAACAAACGGATATCGCCGCACGTCCTCAGGCACAGCACCGCCATGGCCCTGCTCCAATCCGGTGTCGACATCGCCGTCATCGCTCTATGGCTCGGTCACGAGAGCATCGAGACAACCAACGAATACCTCCATGCCAACATGGCCATCAAGGAGAAGGCCCTCGCCACATTACAACCCGTCGGCAAGAAGTTCCGCAGATTCAAAGCCGACGACACACTGCTCGAATTCCTCGCCAACCTCTGACCAGAACTATGTCAACCGCAGGGCGCAAAAACACGCGCCCTGCAAGACTTTCCACCTCACACGCAACATAGTCCGGCAGTGAACATAGTCCTTCTTATGTTAAGCACAACATAAGAAGCTGTAGTTGTGAAGCGGCTCATGGCCGTGAGGTAGTCGGTGAGGGCTTCCGAGTGTCCGGCTTCCAACTGTTCGATTAGCAGCTTGACGTTGGCGGTGATGAGTTCCTGCTTGGTGTGGGGCTTTTTGCTGTTTATGGTGGCGATGTTCTCGGTGGTGTTCATGATGTTTGCTCCTTGGTTTGGCTTTTGCACTTCCGCGTTGAAACGCGGCATGTACATGCCGAACGCCTCCTGGCGAAGGCGGGGGTAGCAAACGGAAAGGTCTTGGAGCGAAGCTTTTTGGGGGGACCGCGTAAGCGTGGGGGAGCCAAAACCCGAAGGGCGAACGGCCTTGCAGAGCGCGGGGGGCAGCGCCCCATAGGAGGCTTGGTTTCCTTATTTGTGCGCGTCAGCGCACAGAACGATCAGGGAGGGCGTTGCGGGAAGGAAAGTCCCGCAGAGGTGGAAGCGGAGAACGCGCCAGCGGTCGCAGCGCGGAGGAGACTTCCTCCGCAAAACATCTAAACGCTCTGCATATCTATCCAATCGAGAAGCCATGCGAAATTTCCTGCTGCGGTACGGACTGCGGTTCTATCTTTTGGCCTTGATATTGTTGTGGCGAGATGGCTTTTTCGATATTCATCGTTGGCGCATGAGCACTCTGCTGCGAAACTTCGTGTCCAAGGGCAACCGGCAACTTCTCACGATCGTTGGTAAAGATTTGTGCATCCTGTGCTCCACGCGAGATAGACACATACGCCATGCGGTTGTTGAGCAGGTCTTTGGCTCCCAACTCTGTATCGACGTGAACTAACGGCTCTCACCGGGCCAATCGCAACTTCTGGTACAAAGTAAACGATCCAGAAAGAGCCAGAGAGTTCAAGGAAGGTGTCTGGCGCTTAGTCGAGGAGCATGAGGTCACGTTTGTAAGCTTCAACTACGACGGTTTGATTGAGGCCTTTCTGGATTTTTGGATCGGAGATGCAGACCAGCAACATCGGGGATATCACTACCTGGTTGAACTCTCACATGCGCTCCCCATTGCCTCCCCAGAACACGTCTTTGCTCGACCGGATATGCGTGATTTTGCTCAAATCTCAAGACCTCCGCTTGTGCTCAAGCCCCATGGCTCTATCCACTTTTTTCAGCTTCGCGCTGAACTGAAGGGCCTAACCGGTGGCCTAACAATGGCGGGGCTACATCCACGTTTAGATATTGGGTTCAACCCTGCGACGGGTCAGCGAGACATCCCTGACATCCGTTTCTGGGAATTCGCGGATCCTGCTCCTGTGATTATTCCGCCGCTTTTAAGCAAGCAGAGCTACCTTGGCGGAGACTATTTTCAGGCGATGCTGCGCTTGATAGTTGAAGCCGTTCAACAAGCTGAACGAGTTCTCGTCATAGGTTTTAGCTTGCCACCCTCAGATCTACACGTCTGCGCGGCATTCGAAGCAATAAATTGGACTGGTAAGAAATTAGGTTTAGTTTTTAGAGAAGGGCCCTCAGACGATACAGAGAAGCATTGGCGGCGTGTTGCGGGTGGACAAGCCATCTCCATGACAATCAATACTGGTATTCCGTTGGAATCCGAATCCGCCGTGAACGGTTTCCGGGACAAGGTCAGAACCTTCTTGGAGTGACCCCGAACAAAGGAGCCGATGAACCATGCGAAGGGCATGACGTTGTGAATCAGTCCTACGACTGCTCTGCCCGGTGGTTGGGGGGGCGCTGGCAATGAGCCGACTTGTCGTTTCTGACCCTCGCCGTATTGCGGAATCGAAGCTTTAAAGGCGGCGAGTGGTCACGTCCGCATAAGGTCGCCTACCGATTGTCACCGAGCATAGCGATGGGCATGTTCTAAACGACTGCGGTTCGTAGGCCGCCTAGCTGGCGATCACTCTATGATGGGTCTATGACATACACCGCCAACTATGAAGATCCTTGGAACCGCGACGGAGCACCCATCGTCACATCCACGATCAAGCTCCGTATCAGTTCCAACACCGCATTAGACGACTGACAGGGTGAGGGAAACACTGCGTCAGCATCTTCGTGAATGCTTCAAGATCACAAATATCGACAAAAGCAAGATTAGTATTGAGTAGCGTTGTACCTGCACTCCCAGTCAGGTGAAAATGTCCGATTTCAAGCCGCAGAACGCTCAGCAGCATTTCGCCCAACAGCGCACAAGCCGCGCGGCAGAGGCTGTAACTGCTGCGCTCGATGCACAGCGAAAGGACAGCGAGGGTACGAGGGCTTCAAACGAGCGTTTCTACAATGGGCTGGCTTTATACTCCGGCGGCACGATTGCTCTAAGCGTGACGTTCATGGGGTATCTGAAGACTCTGAGTAAACCGCCGGGGCACCCGCACTGGCTCGTCACAGCATGGATTTGCTTGCTGGTAGGTGCCGCGTTTTCATTGTTCTGGACATTTGTTTACGGACACTACAGCTATTTTTTCCATGAATGGCAGGCAGCAGACACGCAGAAAAACAGACACGAAACCGATGCTGAAGAGTATGCAACCATGGCTCGTGGTGCGCGAAGTGTGCAAACTCAAGCCCCTGTATCCCAAAACGAAATAGATGACTTTCGGTCTAATCGTCTAAGGGCGGCAGCAATCTATAAGGAGCGAGCAGCGAAAGCGAAACGCCGCGAGACCTTCTATCTACGCCTCTGGACATGGTTAGGGCGGATTGCACGAATGAGTTTCCTGGTCGGACTTGGATTTCTGCTCGCCTTTGCCGTTGCAAATCTCTGACGCAAGACAATGCGCTTGCCGGGTAGTCTCGCCTGATTAGTAACGATAAAACCGATCGTCATTCAATCTCTTTTGATTCATCCCAACTGAATCCCTCCCGCTTCACGGCGGATTTTTCCTCCATCGGCAAAACCGCCTGAACAGGCTTCTTTGTTTCAGGAGTTTTTGGAGGAGCCGAGGTCTTCACGGCATCCGCCTTGCGCGGTAGCGGCTTTTCCCTCGGGCGTTACAAGAACTCCGGCTGCTTTTTGCGTTTCTTTGCCAGCCGAAACCTTGCGGGAACGACATGGTTCTCCAGCTTGATGAAGCCCCTGAGTGGGGCAAGACCGGCGATCTCGGAAGCCATAATGAGCGGCTTGGTGGCTATTTCCAAAGCAAAACTTTTCTTTGACCGCAGCAGCCCCATGCTGCGGGATTCCTTCAACCGTTCCACTTCGATCTCACCGATGGCCTCGGATATCCATTTGGCTGCGCGCGGCTCGGAGGTTTTCAGGAATATCTTCGTGGCTGGCTGGGAGAGCATCGCTTCGGCATCCTGTCCGTAGCGTTTTTCCATCTGGCTGCGTCCCTGAATCCCCACGACGACGGGATTGCCATACTTGCGATTTTCGGTCACGGCGGTATGAAGTTGCGGCAGCTTGTTCAGGCTGGCCAGTTCATCCAACACGAACCACACGGGCTTTACCGCAGGGTCTTCGCAATAACCCATCATGCGCAAGATGAAGAGGTCGAGCCATGCAGAATGAAGCGGCAACACCTTCTCCCGGTAGGCTGCAGCGGAGGTCAGGAACACCCAACGTTTGCGCTCGGTGTACCACTCGGCGGTCGCAAAAGTCTTCCGCGTATGCTCCCACTCAGGTAATAATTCCAGGCTATCGGCCACCATGTTCAGGCTTGAGAGCACTCCAGCCCGCTGTGCCGGAGCGCCGGGATCGAGCAGAGCCGCGAGTGGCGTTCCTTTCACCGCTGCTTCGATGCACACCGGATCAGCCATCATCCGCAGGATGTCCCGTGGCTGGGGTTTGTTCTTCAGCAGATGAGCCAGCACCCGGCGCGGTGCGTCGGTAAAGAACGCCTTCTCATATTCCTTTTCCGGCAACATCGCGGCGGCGATGGTTGTGGCCGTTTCTGGCCGGTCGATTTCATCACCAAGACCCCAGTACGGGCAGCGGTCGTCGAGCGGATTCAGAATCAGGTCGCCTCTCTTGGGGTCATAAAACTCCCCGAGAAAGTCCATCGCCGGGTCATAGACGATGGCGCTCTCACCCCGATCTTCGACCTGACGAAGCAACTGACGGATGGCTGAACTTTTGCCGGAACCCGTGTCGCCCATGAGGAGCATGTGGCTGGCCTCAAGACGGCGCGGGACATGGAAGCTGCGGGCGGGAAGCCATCGTCCGAAGAAACCTTCGCGTTCCATCTGGAAGCGGATGCCGCCATCGCGGGAACCGCGAAGTGCGGCCAGAAGTTCGGGGCCTTTGGTGCGCCGTCCATGGCGCTCCTCCTGCTCCCGACTGGCTCGGCTTCCACGTCCGAACTGTAGCCAAAGGGCATACAGGAAAACGAGTCCGGCCAGCCCATAGCAGATGGGCCGGAGGAAGATTGCCCATGCGCTGTCACCGTCATAGATCGTCGCCGCTAGATACTCCCGCAGTTCCTTCGCACGAACCTTCTGCGGTGGCGTAATCGTCACCCCACGCCAGCCCTCAGACAGTGCCTTGGAACTCAGTGCTAGAGCCTGTTTCGGGTCCGAACCCTTCGCCGCATCGTCCGGAAGCAGAGGCTCCGGCTTCCGTCCGGGAGCCGTCTTTTCAGCGTAACGAACGGTAGTCACCGCGTCGGGGTAGCCGCTCAACGTGGAGCAAGCGGCGTAAGTTCCGAGGTAGAAGTTCTGGACTGGATTCATGGTCCAGCCGAGCCAAAGTGCAGCAGGAAAGATCACCAGAAATGGCCCCAGCACGAGGAGCACAATCAGCCACAGGAGCCACCGGCCACGGCTCGGAAAGCGCATGGCTCCGGCGCTCATTTCTGGCCTCCGGCTCCATCCCCAGCCAGAAAATCGGAGAGCAATTTCCGGGCGTCGGCAAGCTTTCGGGCCTCCGCTTTATCGCGGATTTTAACGACCGATTCCGGGAGCAGAAACTTGCCTTCGGTCTGCGCCGAGGCCGACGCATGGAAGAGATTAAGGAGGGTATATCGAAGCGCGGAAAGCTCGGCTAAAACCAGTTCCGTCGGGCTGGCAGGTCTCTCATACGCAGCTTTCAGGGCCAGCTCACGTAGCCACACCGCGAGCGTCTTGCCGCTCCTTTCGGCAGCGGCTTCGACCTCGCGAAGCTCCTCTGGAGTGATCCGTGTCGCAATGGTCTTGGTGCGGAAACCGGGCTTCTCCTGTGCGCTCTCTGGAGCGCTGGGCATCGCCGGGATAGGGCTGCTGGGAGTCTCCATAGAAGCCCGCCTCTTCTTACAACATGCGCCCGATGGGGATTTCAGGTCAAGAGGCCGTTTGACGCCAACAAACCATAAGCATCGCTCCTGCAATATGTTTACGAGACATCGCCACAGATCAACGAGCGAGCTTCAGCAATGAATACGGCGTTTACATCTGTAAACGCCATACAGCTAAATCACTCAATTTACACACGTTCACCTCCGCTAACGCTGGGCTCCCTCGCAGTTCCCATTCGGGGGTGACGTGTCACCAGTCCATCCCGTGCGCCAAGCACGGAGCTTCTAGCGTCGTTGGTGCTCATGGAAGGCATGATCTTTGACCGGGCGATGGTGGGGCTACAACGGCCATTACAGGCGCGCAGAGCCACCAGTGCGATGCGGTTACATTGAGATACCAGTGGCCTTTCTCGAACATATGATCGCTCTTGCTTACTGCTCTGACCTCTCTGCATGGACGGTCTTTGCCAGCTTTGTAACGATCTCTTCTAGAGCAGTGTTTGGCGTGTAACTCATCGACCTACTGTGGTCAACAACGCGCCCTCTGCCCTCGTCAGACTCCCGATAACGATCAACCGAATAGCCTGTTGATGGAGAGTATGTGATTGACGCCATCTCATATTTTTTTTCGAAGTCAGTTGAGTTTCTGGCCTTGGCATAGGAGAGCACCACATGTTTCGGGAAGTTCTGACGCGACGGAGTTGGCACTAGCTGAACACCTCTAGACATAACCTTCTGAACGGCTACGATGACCGATGAGAGGTCACTCCAAGAAGCGCACTCAACAGGGCCGATTTCGAGCCAGTATCCCGCTTCGGTTTTGGATACCGTGGGCACTATTACATCGTCGTTTTTTTTGTTCCAGTAAATATGTATCGGCATCATTTCACTTGAGTGATCGTCAACTTCACCCCTTGTTGTGCAGCATACTCGGACGAGGCGCGTAGCGCCGCCTGTTGGGCCGCAGTGCCTGCTCCGGGAACAGCCAGTTGGAGTTCACGACTAGTGACCTCGCCAGCCGTGATCTCCACACCTCCACTCGACGCACCATTGAAGCCTGCGACTTTGTCTATGTATCCATTGACGGTAGACGTCAGCGCTCCTGAGTTTTGGTATGAGTTGGCGTTTAGATCAAGCGATTTGATACTCGTAGCGGCACCATTATCAAACTTGTCGATCGTCGGAAAATTCCTAGGAAGGTTCGCCCCTAATTCAGCTTCAATGGCAAAACCTCGAGGCGAAGGGGCCAAGTCCCACATAGAGGACTTCAGACCACCGGAAGGCGTTGGAGCCTCTGCACTCGCTGCAGCTGCGAGTAATGCAACACCGTCCGCTAAAAGCTGACGCCCAGCAGCGTTATGTTGCAATACAGCTTGCCTTACGGCTGCCTGTTTCTGTGCCGGACTAAGACTCGGATCGTTGAGAATACCTGGGTAAGAGATGACTTTCCAAGCTCTCTGTACCCAGTCAGGCCATTGATGTCCATCAGCATCTGTTCTCGATAGCGGATTGTTGCCGACATACCCATACAGATTGAGGCTTTGCGGATCATCAAGTTTGGCGTAAGGAACCGGCTCTTCTTTCGCACTCCAATCAGGCGACATGAACCGGCCCATGCTGCTGGCGTAGTACCTGGCCCCGAAGTAGTCCAGTCCTGATTCTGTGTCTCTTTCTTTGCCGGTGAAGTGATGCTCTGTTGCGTCATCGGCGGTCACAGGGGCTCCATCCGGGAAGGAACAACTTAAACCATTTCCGAAGGGATTGTTCTGGCATTTCTCTTCCACTTGCCCAAAGGCGTTGGTTTGAACACGACGGTTCCCGAGCCAGTCCCTCAGTTGGAAGTGGAGGCCAACAGGATCATAGGTGGCAAGTAAAACACCACCTGCAAATACGTTGGTGTGAGCCCAACTGCTTTGTCCTCCCGCGACGAGCATCTCCGTGACCTGCTCGCCGCCTTGACCGAAGACATAAGAGTTGGTGATGGAAATACCGCTAAGGTTGCAGGACAAAGTGTATTGTCCATTTACCACGGCGGGTTGATTTGTTCCCTTGGCGACGCGACGCCCTTCCGCGTCGTAGATATACTGATACTCTACAAAGCCACCGGTCGGCGGCGCCACTCCCATGGCACACACTCTGCCTTCCGCATCGTAGAGATAGCTGTTGCTTCCGTCGTACTCCAAGTTGCCAGCCTGGTCGTATGGCAAACCGGCAGGCAACGCGGGAGTGCCCGCTATTTGATTGTTCGAGAAGTAGGAAGTCCAGTTTGATGAAGCCGAGCCTGCGGCAGAGCAAGTGACACCCTGAAAAGCACTGTTCGACGAAGTTTCAAGCGTTCGATTCCCGAAAGAGTCATACGTCCAGCACCAGTACTGTTCCGGCCCTCCGGAGGAAGGGACGACGCTCGCCGGCCCGGTGAGCCGGTTCAGGCTGTCGTATTGCAAGGACCACCGGCCGTTTACAGAATCAAAGTAGGCCAGAATATTATCTGTTGGAGCATAGCCCGACGTGACGCCGTCAGGTTGCGTAATCGAATAATTATAGATAAAGGCGCTTCCCAAGGTCCCGGTCAACACCGGTAACGTCAGCGATTGGATAGCGGCGCTGTAATGATTGTCTCCAGAGTATGATGCTTGAACTTCATGGTTTCCCGCTTGCAGCGAATTCAACACATCTGCCTGGGCCCATCCTTCTCCATCGACCTGCGCGGATGACCACGGAGACTGATTATCTATGGAGAAAGATACTGAGCCCGTGGCACCCGTGGGCAACTTTGCCGTACACCCCGCCGATCCACCGGAAGCAACCGGGTCAGGATCACAGGTCAGTGTTAGGGGAGGTAAAATTGTCGAACCAGTTGGGGGACTGTCCTGCGCCACATAAAAGGAGCTGAGAGGGAAATTGGCCGAATTCCACACCGCTCCGGAACTCACCTGGAAAAACGTGTCAGAAGAGTTCTTCGTAGTGAAGGTTATCGCGTACCCCTGCGCCCGCGCAACGACAGAACCTCCGCAATCCAGAGAAAAATTCGCGGCGAGTCCGGAAGCGACGGATTGAATCGTCGAAAATTGACCGAAAGAGACCGTTTCGCTGCGGCCATTGACTGTTAGTGTCAGCGAACCAACGTCGAAAGGAACAGTGCCACCACCCTGTTCCCCGCCGCTTATGTTGACAGTTGTCTGGGCCGCAAACATCACACTCGATAGCCCCATTACCAGCCAACAGACGGCTATTCGGTGAAGCTGCGCGCGAAGTGACATCTTAGTCATGTCCAGTCACGCTTTCTGCCGTCGGCCGAAGACGATTATCGTAACTTCTGGTTCCAACTAGCGCAGGGGCTCCTGTAGCCGGCGTACCCGAGGTCCAATTCGTCAGTTCCCCAGGGGGGGCATATCCCTGTGCGGCAAACAGCGATGCGGGATACAGCGACGTAGGCCAGACAGTTACCGCCGAAACGTTAGAAAGATGATTTGACGTATCGTACTGCGGTAACCAAACCACCTGTCCGATACCATCTTCGGCATGGGTCACATTTCCCGTGAGGTTGTAGTCGTAATGGAGCGTGTAAGGCGTGATCACCGTAGCCGTGCAATTAGCCGGTGTACATTGCGTTTCAGCCTTCTCCCGCCCCATCGCATCATACGCAGAAATATGGCGGGAGGTGATATAGCCCGAACTCGGCAGGACCGACGGAAACGGACAAGCGCCAGACTGCGTCCACTCCGCAGCCAGCAGGCCGGTTCCTAACGTCGCGCTGTCGTACTGGTAGCAAGAGGAGGCGGTCGCGGTTGGATCTCCTGCGTAGTATTTACTCAATAGACGATCAAGTCCGTCATACTGGTAACTGATCGTGACTCCACGCGGATCGCTTTTTGACTTCAGATTTCCATTGAAATCATAGGCATAAAGAATTACACCCGAAGGCATCGCAGTAGACGCATTCGAAGGACAAGGGTCAGCGGGACTTTGCTGATTGGAAATTTCGGGGTTTGACGCGCAGATAAGCCTTGACAAGGAATCGTAGGTAAAGGAACGGTTGCGCGCTGTATCTGTACTCTTGCCAGCCTGAGAGACTGCATTCAGATTTCCGAGGGCATCATAACCATAGATTGTCCGGAGCGTTCCAGGCTCAACTAGGGATCGCAACCGACCGAGGGCGTCAGTCACCGATTGTGCGTCATTACCTGACTCATCAGCCTGGTCAACCCATTCCATCCCGCCCAGTCCGCTGACATTTCCCTGGCAGTTGGTCTGTCCAGTCGTCTGAAGGCCGTCATAACACCATTGCAGCCGGTTACCATCTTGTTGCTTTTGAACTGTCTTTCTTCCAAGGGCATCATAAGTGAAGTAAGTAACTCCATACGTCGCGTCCGTCACGGATTGATACGGATTCGTAATGGAGTCCACTTCCCCTTCGGCATTATATTGAGTCACCGTCATTGCCCCATTAGGGGCGACCGCTTCTATTGGACGAAGCAGGCCGTCAAGTATCTGCTTGCTGGTGATGAGGCCATCACCTTTTGAGTTCTGGTCCTGCGCTACGTCGATCTCGGTGGCATTCGGATAACCATACTGTGTCCAATTTTCAACACCTGTCACACCAAAGGCCTTCTTAATCTCTGTCAGCAGACGGTATGAATAGACCGGATTGAGATAACTTGTCGCGGGAGTCGTTCCGAAGACGTACTGCGTCGCAATTCCGGCCGGGCTAACGGAGCTCTGCAGATATCCCGTATTACAGTCATAACTGTAGGTCGCAGTCTCCGGCACAGTCGTTTGGCTCTGGTAGGCATGTATGACCGTTTGCGGAAAGAGTCCATTACACCCGCTTGCATATCCAACCCAGGTCTGGTTTCCGTTCCAGTCCTTGTAAAGATATGGCATACCATTTGACAGATAAGATGTTGACGACGATATGGTTTGCGAACCCGTGCCGAGATTCACGAACTTGTTTACGGAAGTCTGCTCGCCCTGGATGACTCCACTGGAAGCGTCATAACCGTATGTCGTCTGAGCAGCCAACGTACAACTGTTCCCCCAGGTGCCAATATTGCAAGGCTGGCCATAGACTTGAACTGAGGCTGGGAGCGCCAAAAAATTGGCGTTATAGTACACTGGATTTGTCACGAACTCAGGTGTCGTGACGGTTTGGCTCAGCGTATTATTCGCTCCATCGTAGACCGTCTCCGTCGTCGGCACGTTATAACTGACGTTTGTGGGCCCAACGTTAGCTATTTGGCCCGGAAAACAAGGCGGCGCGCTGGTCGGTTCTATCGTTTCAGGGCAAACCACATTTACCGCGGTGAAGATAGGCTGGTAGCTCTTCGTAACCACTGATTGAATTCCGATCGGAGTGGATGTGGTGATAGAAGTGGGTAAAACATTGGTGGCACGATATTGCCCTGTGAAGGTAGCCTGTACCAGAATTTCTGGTTGAGCCTGATAGGTTGTCCTGACGCTTTTCAGAAGCGGTGAGCTGCCATAAGATCCGGCATACGTATCAGCCTCATATTCGTAGAAGCTGGGCGAGCCCAGTGACGGATCGGCTCCGTAGTTTGAAAAGAAGTGAACCGTGTCTGAAATACCGCCGAATTGATCTTCGGTCGGGTTATGTTCCGTCGTCGAATAGTCCACGACGCCAGCAGTCGTTGCAGGATTGTTCCCAGCTACGATAGACGAGTAGTCAAACGACCTGGTCCAGGTGTGTCCGGCAGCATCATTTACAGTAATGCTCTTTACGGACCGGTTGTGTATCACTCCGATAGGGCCTTCGCCAAAGCGTTCAACATTTTCATACTGGAAGCTCTCGGTCGCACCAGTGGGATAGTAGATCTGGGTTATATCACCATACGTGGAAGGAGGAGGAGTCGAACTCGCCGATGCGGAAACCAGATCGCAGCTGAGGCATCCCGCATCGTAAAGGAAGCCCCAATATGTTCCATTGGGAAGCACGATGGACTGGATGGGCGGAACCGAATCCCATGTATTGACCTGGAAGACGTCATAGGCCTCGCCGTATGTTGGAGGTGCGCCATTCGTCGTCTGATACAGAACATTCGGCCAGACATCGGCGGCCCCACCCACGCCATAGGGAGAAATCCCAGTGCCCCAGAACCCTGTGAGATACTGCACATAGGTGAAACAGATAAGGTATGTTTCTGTCTGACCATTCAAACCAGGAACAGTCCAGGATTCAGTGAACTCCGCCGGCTGATTGGGATCCCCGAGATTCGGGCATTTACTGACATCTTCAGAGTTGTAAGGGCCATTGGGAGTTGGGGTCTGATAATATTCGGACGAAATATCCGGGATCCCCCGTCCGATGGAGTCGATAAATTGCGAGGTTCCCCAATCATTCCAGCCGGTGCGCGTTATCTTATTCCCCATGGGGTCGCTGATAGTTGTGAGACCCAGATAATTGTTGCCTGCAGTCGAGCTGATGAATGAAAGGCCGGTTGGGCCATAGATCGTTCCGGGAGGGGAGTAGTAGTTTGCTGCGACCCAAGCATCATAGAGATATAAATTGGGAGTGGTCACGAATGTATATCCGGATCCGTCAGTGGTTCGGAAGGTGCTCCAGTTTGAACTGTCGGCCGCCATCACATGATTCTCGCCGTCAGGGTCTACAAAGCCATAGGAAACCGCCCCTTCTTGGACGGGCGTTTGCAAAGATGCGGTAAAGCTGTACTCTCCGTCGTATTCCGGAGAGTCGACGATGAGATATTCGGGACAGGTGCTGGTATCGCCTGGCGTACCTCCGCCAGATTGGCTTGTGGTCGGTTGCGTGCTGGGATCGCAATCGTCGGTCCCGGCTTCGCCACCGCCTTCAGAGCCCAACCAATAAGCAATCCAGGTGTGGGCAAAGTCTGACGCTCGGCCACCGGACATATCCGAATTGAAGGTAGGACCAATATTGGAATTGAAGCCCAATTGCGGCCTTGCATAATAGATCCAGCACTGGTCGAGATCTGGATCGCAAGTTTCGACTTGTGTGAACGAATCACCGCTTAAGTTGGCCGTAAAGGATAAGGGCGGAAGCTTGCCTATCTGAGGAAACGATACCAACGGTATTTTCACGGTCAGATTACCCGTAGCGAGATCGATCTTCGCGATATCATTACCGGTATAAGCCCCATTGACCTTTACGCCGGGATCGACCGCAGGGCCAACGTCGATCTGTGCGTGTGTAGCTCGCGGACAAAAGAACATCACAATGGCAAGAAATGGAAGACAGTGCCGATTCATTTGAGAGCCTCAGCGTCAAACGATTTAGTATCGAACTTTACATTCGGGGTTGGAGAAGAGTAATGCCAGTGCTGTTTAATTCCAGCTGGCAACTTGGCGTCTACTTCCGAGGGCAGCATTAGCCCCGACGTCGAAATAAAGCTGCCGAACTCGAGTTCTTTCCACTGCATCAGGCCAGTACCAGAGTTGGGAAGAATGTAGCGAATCGTCGTCGGCATCTGAGTCGCAGCGGAGATTGTCCATTCCTGTTCACGCATTGTTGCTCCAGACTTGTAAATTGTCCGGTACACGTCGAAGCACAGGCTTGCGGGCGGACATTTTCGGTATCTCGGCGGGACAATTTTGTATTCAGGCCTTCTCAACAGAATCTCCGCTGAAGCAAATGGTGCGTGACTTAAAAGCACACGTGCCTGGTCGAACTCCGTGACTTGCTTGACAACTCCTTTCTTTCTGACCGCGAAGTTTTTCGCACCGTTGTGGTCGATTGGTGCGGTGTCTCGCCCGTCGAAGCGTCGACGATATTTCGTATCTTTTCCCGACCAATCATCCAACAGAAGCGCTGAGTGAGTTCGATCCATTCCGTTCATCGACACATCAGCCCTAATTTGCATGGAATGGACCCGGGCCCAAGCAACTTCACCGCCCCCTTTTTCTAGAGAGCTCTTTAGAACCTGAATGGAGGCTGGCGAACTAACGATTTGCGGTCCTTTGTTGTCCGTCGTTGTGAGATCCTGTGCACAAACAACGACAGAGCTAAGTACCCGCAGACCAAGCACCAAGAATAGAAGAGACCTAGTAGTTCGTTCTTTTTTGATGAAGCGATTTTCTCTAAACATCCCCGTACCTTTCACGCTTTCGACTTCGGCGGCGCCACTTCGTGAGAGCGAATATCCGCGGTCGCTCATTGCGATGAAACCAATACTTCGACTATGCCAGTTCCTGCATCAAGCTTTCCAAGCGTCTTCCCAACCACAGCACCAACCATCGCGTCTCTGTCGGTTCCCTTCATCGCGTGACCTGCGGTCGAAGATGTCACAAGCAAGTCTCCGATTTTGATCGGGCTGTTTTCGGCGCTTACTTTTGTCCGCACGATGTCGACCCTCGCCATCGGAATCTCCTCGCTTGTGGCGGCCTTGCGCCGGGTTGGCTGCCTGATTCTCATATTCATCACTCGGTTCACCATCCCTAAATTTTCGTTGTCCATGTCCTACTTGCGCAGAACGTGGCGTGTCCGTCCTGGGAGAAGACCCAGGCTCCATTCGTGGAACAAGACCCGGTTGGGGATGTGGCCGGGCCAAGCTGTCCCCCTCCGGGCGCGCAGGTCGCCCCAAGGTAGGCGGTGCTCTGCAAATGTGTTCATCTGTGCAATCAACTTCGTAAAGCACAAGAGCATTCCAACAGAGATCCCCACCACAACTTGATTCCACTTGCTAGCTGCATATCAAGATCCTTTTTTCAAAGCAGGCGTATAGCAATGTTTTCGGGGGATTCCAAAAGACCTGGTTTCCGAATAACCGACATGAAGCCAGCGACAAATGGGAATGAGCTACGAGGCACAGAGCGTGCGACTTACACAATCCAACTAGCGTTGACAGATTGAATGGCTGGCTAAGGCGTTTACGTATCTGCTGACAGGTGACGAAGCGCATCTACACCAATGGATGAACAAGACGTTGCAGATTTCGATGAAGGCATCTGGGAGCCGAACACAGTCTCAGTGTCGTACTCCTGTGAAGTCGGTTATCTGCCGCCGACTTCATCACGCAACTCAAACGGCATCGTTATGTCATCAGACACACTCCCATATTTGCTCAACACAACAGTGTTGGCATTCAATAAAGATGAGTACTGCTCTACGAATCTCTACGGAGGCCTGCGTTTCGATTGGTAACCGTTTTGAAGACACTATTGTGCAAAAACTTTCCTGTCAACATAAATTTAGTAACCATGTCAGACAATCCAGCCACTATCGGTTTGAAAACATACGGAACTATTCTTCCACTCAGTGGCTCATGCAACAGCGTGTTCAATATTAAAAAGCCCGCATGAATTCATACAGTGCATCCATGTGGCATGGGTACTTAGGTATTGCCCAATTGCAAATGTGATTGGAGCCATACGTTGTATGAGCCCAGACTAAGGATTTTGCAAATGACTCTGCCGCCGCAGGCGGTTGGCTTCCCACTTTGCGGGTCGAAGGCATAGAGCTGCTTGATCTTCCATATATGCGGCGGCGTCAGAGGAAGGAGGCGATGACGTATCCGCATCCTTCGCTGGAGCCCGTACTCGCGGACGCTTGGTGTTTCTCTTCAGGACCAACCGTTCCGCATGGCGATGACCGCTGCCAACTTTTCCGGCGCTGAGGCGGAAGAGTTACGTCGCGTCCTAGGGATGCGGCGGTTATGGGAGCGTATGAAGAATCTCGAAGGCAAGCTCCGTACTGGTATGACGACCAACGCAATTGATTTTGCAAAGCAAGAGAACATCATCCAACACATCAGTTCGTTCGCGCTGTACGGCTTTCCTGAGTCCCATGCGGCCAGCTTCGTTCTGATTGCGTATGCCTCGGCCTACCTGAAAGTGAAGTATCTCGCCGCGTTTACCTGCGCGGCCCTGAACCACCAACCGATTAGCTTCTACATGCCCGTGGTGCTGGTGAAAGACGCGCAGCGTCATGGGCTGCGCGTTAGTCCAATCGACATTCAGATGTTCGATTGGACTTGCACCATCGAGCACGAGGTCGATGGTGTCCTCGCGTTGCGGATGGGCCTAGGTTACCCAAGCCCACCAATGGAACAGGATTATGTCCGCGGGAGGCTTTGGACGCGTGCAGCCCGCCGATCTTCAATCACACCCGATGATCTATACCTCTTTGTCGGCCTTACTAGAGCGTTATAACGAGCTTCGCTATACGAGCGAACCGTTTATTACGATCCACGGAAGGAACGGGCTTTTTACCGAAGTCCTGCGGCAGTTTGGAGAGCAGGCGCATGGCCCCATCGCGGTAAGGGCCCGCCTTCGATTGTGGTGTCGATCCGGCAGCGTTAGATTGGGTGCGGTCAGTGCATATTAGCCTCAGGCTCGACCATTCGCGATTGTGTTCTTCCTTGCCTACCCGATAATGAGCGGCGGTACTGGGAGGAGTTGCGAAAAGGCTCTGATGACATCTATCCTACCGAACTTCTGCCGGTTTTCTTCGATCTGGAGACTGGTCTCAAAGGAACCGGAGTCGAATCCGGAGGGCGTGTAAGAACCCAATGGGAGCGGCCATGAAAACGGCTGACCAACGCCGTGTGATGTCTTTCGCCGTACACGAACAAGCCTGCACGAAGATAGCCGCCAGCCGCGGCACGTGCAGGGGGATTTGCCGCTAAGAACGCCCCGGCGGGGCAGCAGCAAATCAGAACCCATATCCGAAGGAATCCATTTGCGATCGAACTCCCTTCGCCAGCCTACGCCACGGCTTCGGCTAAAAACGGCTTCGGGGCTCAGGGTCAGCGCGGCTTGTTGCGCTGACCTCGTTTGGACTTATCGTGGGTCTCTGCTGCCTTCGACGCCCTGGCCTGGGCGTCGTCCGTATGTGGGACTTCCCATCCTGTCATGCCCTGCAACACCCTGTCGGCATGCTTGATGGTGTTCACATGCCCATAGTGAGTCTCAATCATGTGGACAGACGTTCCCATTTGCTCTGCAAGGAAGTACACATCGACACCCTCCTGCAAACGCAGCGTGGCGTAGGTATGACGGAAGCAATAGGTGGAGCGAGGCACGCCCTGCGTGCCTTCGCGCAAATTCGCCTTGTCGAGAAGATCGGCAATGAGGGAGATGTAGAGAGTCTTCGCGGGCTTGCCCACGATGTTGCTAAAAACTCTGTCCTCCTGCTCGGTGGCTTTGGAGATTGCGCGGATGCGTTCGAGATAGTCGCCGACACTTTTGGGAGCAACCAGCTTCCGTGACTTGCCCTTGCCTTGCACGAACAGCACAACGATCTCGCGGCCTTCGCGATCCTTTGCAGGCATGATGTCACGCCAGCGTAGGTTCTTCATCTCGGATGGCCTCATGCCTGTGTTGCAGGCAATGAGAATCATGTTGTAAGTGACTGTGCGATACCAGACGCTGGCGGGTTTGTCTGCCTCCGCAATCCATTTCCTTCCGACCGTATGGAGCTTGCGGTACTCCTCCAGGGTGAACTCATCCCGGCGCATGGCCTTGAGCTTGGGGCGCTCATCGAAACGCTGGCTGGCAGGGACGTAGCGTTTCTTGATCGCATAGTTCATCACTGCCCCGAAGATGGACATCTCAAAGCGAATGGTGGAATCACTGATAAAGGGAACCGTCCGCTCCTCGGACGGTTTGACTTCAATCGGCTTCAACACTCGGATGCCAAGGGAGTGTTGAGTCTTGGTGCGGCGCTCGGCCTCCTTGTCGGCAAACGCCTGGGCCATCTCTTCGCTGACCTCACGGACGCCATTGCGACGGTTGCGCCCCGCACCATTTTCCCGCCGCCATGCCGGATAGCCACCCCACGACTCATCCCCGATCAGATGAACTTGCGTGGAACCCACGTATTTGTCCAAGGCTCCTTCAATGATGGCGCGGATCTTCTTGGGCCGCGCCGCGCTGATCTCTCCGCGATTCGCTCGGGCTTCCTGCGTCAGCAGATACTCTCTTCCGACCTCGCGGAAGGGATGATTGAAGACTGGGACATCGTGTTTCAGGCGGAACCGGATATCTGCGTCCTGATCGAAGGCGCGTTCCCGCGCCACGTCGATGTCGGTCGTTTTGAGGGAGACCGTCTTGTAGCGGTCGGCCTTAGGGATCTTCATCCGGCAGTACCACATCCGGTGGTCCACGTCACCGCGCCGGAAGAGAACTAAGCCCGGCTTGAGTTCCGATTTGTCGGTGACGAATGCCATGTTCGCCTCTGGATGTTTAGACTCATTGTGTGCAGATTCTGTGCAGGTTTTTTCTGCATCTTGTTGAACCTACATATGTGTGCAGGCTTTGTACAGATGATATCAAAACACTAAGTTGTTTATTTATATTTATTTACGATATATTTGTCATCCATCCTTAGCGCAGCGAAGGATCTGCTTTCCTTCATGGCGCTACCACTAACAATCGAAACCCACACCCCGAGCATCCAATCATCCGCCATGGCAACCGCCACCCAGGTCGAGCTCACCGAAGACCAGCTCACGCTGATCGCGAAAGCGCTCGCCGACCCGCGCCGTTACGAAATCCTCAAGAAGATCAGCGCACAAACCTGTTGTACCCCCTGTAGCAGCATGCGCGACTGCTTCGACATCGCCCCCGCCACCCTCTCGCACCACATGAAAGAGCTGGAAACCGCAGGCCTTATCCACTCAGAAAAAGACGGCAAGTTCGTCAACTACAAGCCCCGCCCCGATGTCCTCCGCGCTTACCTCACCCGCCTCAAATCCGACCTAGCCTAAAGCCTTTCGCGTTACTTTGCGAAACTTCGCTTAACGTTGCGGCCTTTGCGTTAAAGCACTCTTACGCACACTTCTAAACAAAATCCACGACACCCTTGAATCCTTCCGCTCCCCACTCACATCAATTCGATGGTTGTCGAAATATCGAAACGATATCGGCACAAGGAGATTGAGAAATGAGCAAGCTTACAGGTAAGGTCGCAGTCGTCACCGGCGCATCCAAAGGCATCGGCGCAGCTATCGCAAAGTCACTCGGCGCAGCAGGCGCTTCCGTCGTCGTCAACTACGCCTCCGACAAGGCCGGCGCAGAAGCCGTAGTCAAGGCCATCACCGAGAAGGGCGGCAAGGCCGTCACCGTGCAGGGCGATGTCTCGAAGACCGCCGACGCACAGAAGATCATCGCCGCAGCTATCACCAACTTCAAGAAGCTCGATGTCGTCGTCAACAACTCCGGCATCTACGCCTTCGCTCCTCTCGAAGCCGTAACGGAAGAGAGCTTCACCAAGCAGTTCAACACCAACGTCCTTGGCACGCTGCTGGTTACGCAAGCTGCTTTGCCTCACCTCGGCCAGGGCGCAAGCGTTATCAACATCGGCTCGCTCGTCAGCCGCATCACTCCCGTTGGCAGCTCTGTCTACACCGGCACCAAGGGTGCAGTGGACGCCATCACCGGGGTGCTCTCACTCGAACTCGGTCCCAAGGGCATCCGCGTCAACGCCCTCAACCCCGGCCTCATCGAAACCGAAGGCACACACACCGCCGGCTTCATCGGTTCCGACTTCCACAAGGACGCCGTCTCCAAGACCCCGCTCGGCCGCACCGGCCAGCCCCAGGACATCGCCGACGTCGCCGTCTTCCTCGCTTCTGACGAAGCAGGCTGGCTCACCGGCCAGCTCATCAACGCCGCTGGTGGTGTTCGCTAAGACCACCAGCATCAACCGGGTGCTCCATCCATCGCGCTCCTGAGTGATGGATGGGGCGCACCAGGAGAAACCCAATGATCCTCACCCTCTTCATGTTCCTTCCCGTCATCGCGACCTTCACCCTCGCCACCTGGGATTCATCCCCAAACGAAACACGGAGCAAAGATTATCAGCGAAACTCCGGCTCCCTCTGCCAGGGCTGATCGCCCCCAACCACCGAATTCCATCTCCGAAAGAGAGCACGAAAATGAGCAAGCTTAAAAATAAAGTCGCCATCGTCACCGGTGCCTCCAAGGGCATCGGCGCAGCCATCGCTAAATCACTCGCCGCCGAAGGCGCCTCCGTCGTCGTCAACTACTCGTCCGACAAAACGGGCGCAGACAAAACCGTAGCCGAAATCACCAAGTCCGGCGGCAAAGCGATCGCCGTAGGCGCCAGCGTCGCCGCACCCTCCGGCATCGCCTCCATCTTCGCCGAAGCCAAGAAGGCCTACGGCACCGTCGACATCCTCGTCAACAACGCAGGCGTCTACAAGTTCGCTCCGCTCGAAGCCGTCACCGAAGAAGACTTCGACCTCATGTACAACACCAACGTGAAGGGCCTGCTCTTCACCACTAAGGCCGCGGTCGCTCAGTTCCCCTCCACCGGCGGAGTCATCATCAACATCGGCTCCGTAGCCAGCGACCAGACACCACCTGCCTCGGCCATCTACTCCTCCACCAAAGGCTCGGTCGACACCATCACCCGCGTCCTCGCTAAGGAACTCGGCCCCAAGGGCATCCGCGTCATCGCCGTAAACCCCGGCCCCATTGTCACGGAAGGCTTCAAGTCCGCCGGCATCGAAGGCTCGGACTTCGAAAAGGGTATGATCGCCGGCACGCCCCTCGGCCGCATCGGCCAGCCCGACGACATCGGCTCCGTCGTTGCGTTCCTGGTCTCAGACGACGCCAAATGGATCACCGGCTCGCTCCTTCAGGTAGCCGGTGGCCTCCGCTAAACTTATAAACCGCGCGACCCATCCTTTAAATCGGGTGGCCCATCCTTTCGCGCACTTTGCGAAAGGGTGGGGTATCGCTCGTTAAGACGAGCGACCAATCCCGCCCATTTCCACCTCGCCACCGCCCCCCGCACCGCCCGCCGCTTTACAATCCCAATATGAGCATGCGCATCGGCCTCGGCTTCGACTCCCACGCCTTCAAACCCGGAGTCCCCCTGGTCATCGGCGGCCTCAAGATCGACCACCCCGAAGGCCTCGCCGGCCACTCCGACGGCGATCTGCTCCTCCACGCCATCACCGACGCCCTCCTCGGTGCCGTCTCCGCCGGCGACATCGGCACCTTCTTCCCACCCACCGACCCCAAGTGGAAGGGCGCCGACTCCACCATCTTCCTCAAGACCGCGCTCGAAGAGATCGCCCTCGTCGGCTTCAAGATCGTCAACATCGACTGCGTGCTCATCATGCACCGCCCCAAGATCGTCCCTATCGCCGCCGACCTCCGCGAGCGTGTCGCCGATCTTCTCTCGCTCGACATCAACAACGTCAGCATCAAGGGCAAAACCCCCGAAGGCCTCACCCAGGACGGCACCGCGGTAGCCCACGTCGTCGTCCTTCTCGAATCCATCAAGCTCCCCGACGAGCACAAAAAGCTGGCCCTCGAAGCCGACGCCCCTAACGAAGCCGACATCGACGGCGTCCTCACCACCCTCGCCGCCGACGCCCCCGACATCGCCGCCCTCGGCCGCAAGCTACCCACCTTCGACACCGACGACCTAACTTAGACCTTCAGAATTCGTATCCCATACCGTGCCATCGCCGTGTCCCGCGTTGCCAGCACCAGCCCCTCCACCTGCGCCTGCGCGATCAACATCCGGTCAAACGGATCGCGATGATGCAGCGGCAACTCAGCCGCTATTTCTGCATGCTCCGCCGTCATCACAAGCTCCGGCAAGCCGAGTCGTCTGGCAATCTGTAGCGGCGATTCACTGAAATGAAGCTTGCCCTTAGCTCGCTTCACGGCAATCTCCCATGAAGTTGCAGCGCTAAACCAGACCTCGTAGGTCATGACCGCAAATGCTTCACGGGCCGATACCGTTAATTCATCGGGTGCCGTCACCATCCAGATGAAGGTATGTGTGTCGAGCAATATCCTCATCGCTCAGAAGCCAAACTCGTCGAGCTCTTCATCGGTCCAAACCGGGTCATCGAAATCGGGAGCGATATAGGTGATCCCAAGCGGATTTGGACCGAGTTCCTCCAGCCTTTCCAACAACGACTTCTTCCTTGGCGACTCCATGATCGGCACCAGCTTCGCCATCGGCTTTCCCGCCTTGGCAATCACAATCTCCGCGCCGCCAGCCGCCTGCTCCACCAGCGCAGACAGCGCAGTCTTCGCCTCATACAGATTGTAGGTTGTCTTCGCCGACGCGCTCTTCATACTCACTATGTTCCTCTTCCAATCCTACTTGGTCAAGTTGGTCAAGCTGATTTAAAGCGCAGTCTCCGCCATTTAATCTGAACGTAAATATTTGTGTGATCCCACCATAATCTCCGGTACATTGGCTCCATCCCCGGAGGCACCCATGGATCCACAACAGCAATCCCAGCAAGTCGCGCACATAATCCTCGCGATGATGCCGATGTTCCTTCTCTTCGGCCTCGCAGTGATGGCATTCCTCATCTTCCTTTTCTGGAAAGTCCTGGCAAAAGCCGGCCTCTCGGGCCCGCTTTCCCTGCTGGTCTTGCTCTGGCCCATCGGCCCTCTCATCGTCCTCTGCATCCTCGCCTTCTCCGACTGGAAAGTCACCCCCATTCCACCGCCGGCCTACTATCCACCGCCCCCGACTTATCCGCCCTCACAGTCTTAAGCAGCTCAGCCTCACCGGCCTCCGAAACCCAGGAAGCCGATGAGGCTGAGCCACAACACCAACAAGCCTCCTAAATAGGCGGTCCCGCCGGCACAGTCCCCGGAGCAGGCCCACTGCTCCGCCCACCCGGACCACTTGGTCCAGAAACGACACCAGCAGCACCAGCAGCACCAGCCGCGCCACCACGCCCCCCGGCTGCTTCCAGTTGCGCCGCATAGAAGACCTTCCAGTCTCCATCCGCATCCTTCGCCTGCTGCCCGATCCACGTCCGCAGCTCACCCAACTCCGCTCGCACGATAGCCTTAGCGACCGGCGACGTATTCGCCGACCCCAGCGCCGTCAGCTTCTCAAGCACCGCTCCATCCACGGTCATCTTCGTCAACCCTGCGAGCCCCTTAGGAGCCGGCGCATACCAGGTCGCCTTCAACAACGCATCCAGCACTTCCTTCAGACTTGGATTCGCTTCATCGCGCGCATGGAACTCCACCAACCGGCTCGCCTTACCCGGCTCCAGCAGCGCCTCCAGCGTCACATTCGCCGCCGTCAGCGCGGGAGCCGTCGCGTCAAAGCTCGGTCCGTTATAGCTGCCCCAGCTCTCCTGCGTCCGTTCATGCTCCGGAGGCCGCGGCGGAAACTTCTCCAGCAGCCGTTCCGGCAGCGTCAGCACCGCCGGATCAAGCGTCTTCAACACCGCCGCCAGCGCCTTGCGCTGCTCCTCAGGCGCAACGATCTTCGTCACCATCTGCCCATCGCCACGCTCCGCATAGCGATAGTCCTGCCCACCCACCTCCTGCGCCGCCGCTCCTACCTGGTAGCGATGCAGCAGGTATACCGGCACCAGCACATCCTCAAGGTCTGACATCGACTCACCCGGCTTGATCGCCGCTTCGCTAAAGTTCGCCAGTGCCACCGCGCGAATTTTCATCAGCCGGTCCAACTCATCCGCCGCATCCGCTCCGTTGTCCCACTGCGTCGAGTGCGGACTCGCCGAAGAGTTTCCATCATCAGTCTGAAAGTAAATCCCCCTCTTCATCCCATCCTGCAGAATCTTTTCCAGCCCAGCCTTCTCCTGCGCGTCCGTTGTTGCCGGCGGAAACTCCTTGTAGATGTAGTCGATGACCAGCTTGTCCCACGCGCCCAGCCCGTTCTCATACGCACGTGTCAGGTCCAGGTGGCCATCCTTGTCCAGCCGTATCTGCGGAAACGGATAATCGTCCACTGTCCCCATGCCCGGCCCGAACGAGCTCGCCGCGAAGTTATGTCCCAGACCCAACGTGTGGCCCACCTCATGCGCCGCCAGTTGCCGCATGCGCTCCATCACCATCTGCATCTGCTGCGGATCAGCCTTGCCATCCTTCTTATACGGCGAAAGCAGCGCCTCGCTGATCAGGTAATCCTGGTGCTCGCGTCCGCTGGTCAGCGTCACCTCACTCTTGATGATCTCCCCAGTGCGCGGATCGACGATGCTCAATCCATTCGAGAAGCCGCGCTCGGCCTCATGCACCCACATCACCATGTTGTAGCGAATGTCCAGCGGGTCTGCGCCCTCCGGAAGGATCTCCGCCTTAAACGCATTCTTAAATCCTGCCGCCTCAAACGCCGCGCTCCACCACCGAGTACCTTCGAGCAGCGCCTGCCGCACGCTGTCCGGCGCGCCGCGATCGATGTAGTACACGATCGGCTCCTTCACCTCGCTCACCGCCGCGTTCGGGTCGACCTTCTCCAGCCGATGCCGCGTCAGAAACACCGTCTCCACCGGCTCACCCAGCGGCTTGGTCCAGTCCCGGAATCCCATCACAGCCGTTTGCCCCGCACGCGGGTCCCACAACCGCGGCTTGTACCCCGGCGCGGGCAGCGCCATCAAAATCTGCCGCTCGCGCAGCGTCACCGCACGCACATCGGGCGTTACCTCGTTCAACAGACTCGCGCGTCCGCCACCCGGACCACCCGCGGCCGGCGCTCCACCACGCCCACCACCGCCGCCTTCGCTGGTGAAGGTTAGCATCGTCTCGACCACCAGGTTCAGCGGAAAGTCCTTCACCACCTCCGGCACAATTGCACTTCGCGAAGCATCCAGCCGGTATCCGCTCAACCGGTCACCGAAGCCGGGCGCATCATGCATAAAGAAGTCTGTCGCATCCAGCAGCACATGCCCCGGCCCGTCCTCGGCTGACACCGGAAAGCCCCATAGCACGCTCTCCGGGAACGACTGGTCCTTCGCCAGCTTCTGCGCCGCATCCTCCGATCCAGTGCGCCAAAGCATGTTCTTGGCTACCAGCAGCACCTTCGGCCCAACGCGCCGGAACGTCACAATCTGCGGCTTCGTGATCGCCCCACGCTGAATCCCGCTTGTCCCGGCAGCCGCCGCCGTCTGGTAGACGTACATAAACTCGTCGTCAAACTTCGTGACCTCGAGATACACCTTCCCAGCCTTCGCATCCCAGTACATCGGAATGAAGCCATCCTTCTTCTCCAACCCCTTGATCTTCGCGTCCACGCTTACCGGCGCCGCATCCGCACCACCGCCTCCACCACCGCGGCGCATCGGCGGCCCACCACCCTCTTGCCCCACCAAAGACGAACATCCCATCATCACGACGAGCAAAGACACGACGGCTAACAGCTTCTTCATCGAAAAAACTCCATCCACGGTTGAACTGCGCAGGTTTGAAAATGAAATGTTGGGGAAAAAGGGGAACACATCCACCATACCAAACACCCGCCAACCGCACGCCGCACCCACCCCTCTGTTAACATGGCTTGTTGACCATAATGAGCACAGAAACCACCGCTTCCCCCGTCCGCGTCCGCATCGCCCCCTCGCCCACCGGCGACCCTCACGTCGGCACCGCCTACATCGGCCTTCTCAACTTCCTCTACGCCACCCAGCGCGGCGGCCAGTTCGTCCTCCGCATCGAGGACACCGACCGCACCCGCTTCGTCCCCACCTCCGAGCAGATGATCTTCGACGCCCTCAAGTGGGTCGGCCTCACCTGGCACGAAGGCCCCGATGTCGGCGGCCCCTACGGCCCCTATCGCCAATCGGAAAGAACCGAAATCTACCGCGAGCACGTCGAAATCCTCCTCGCCAACGGCACCGCCTACCGCTCCTTCGAAACAGCGGAAGAGCTCGAAGAGATGCGCAGGCAGCAGATCGCCGCCAAGACGCCGCCGCGCTACAACGGCGCGCACCGCCATCTCACGCCCGAGCAAATCGACGCCTACATCGCCGAAGGCCGTCCCTACACCATCCGCCTCAAAGTCCCCACCGAAGGCAGCACCACGTTCCGCGACGAACTCCGCGGCGACATCACCTTCGACCACAACAACGTCGACGATCAGGTCCTCATGAAGTCTGACGGCTTCCCCACCTACCACCTCGCCAACGTCGTCGACGACCACCTCATGCGCATCACCGACGTCATCCGCGCCGAAGAGTGGATCAGCTCCACCCCCAAGCATGTGCTCCTCTACAACGCCTTCGGCTGGTCGCTCCCCCGCTTCTGGCACATGCCCCTGCTGCGCAACGCCGACAAGAGCAAAATCTCCAAGCGCAAGAACCCCGTCTCGCTCATCTTCTACCGCGAGTCCGGCTACCTCCCCGAAGCCATGCTCAACTTCCTCGGCCTGCTCGGCGGCGGCATGGCCCAGCCCACTGAAGAAGAAATCGTAAGCAAGCAGCTCAACACCAAAGAAGGCGACATCTTCTCGCTTCCCGAGATGATCGAAAAGTTCGACTTCAACCGCATCTCCCTTGGCGGCCCTGTCTTCGACCTCGTCAAGCTCAAGTGGCTCAACGGCGAATACCTCCGCAAGCTAAGCCCTGAAGCCTTCTTCACCCAGCTACGCGCCACCATCTTCTCCGACGCCTACCTGCAGGCCATCGCACCGCTCGTCCAAACCCGCATCGAAACCCTCGGCCAGTTCGGCGACATGACTGGCTTCTTCTTCTCCGACAACGTCCTCCCCCCCGAGTCCGTCTTCCTCCCCAAGAAGCGCACCTACGAAGAAACCATCGCCTTCGCCACCGAGCAACTAGCCACCCTCGAAGCCAGTTCCTGGGACCTCGAATCCATCACCGCCGCGATGAAGTCTCTCGGCGAATCCAAAGAGTGGAGCGTCAAAGAAAACTTCATGCTCCTCCGCGCCATCCTCACCGGCAGCACCACCAGCCCACCGCTCGTCGAAAGCCTCGTAGTCTTCGGCAAGGCCCGCACCCTCGACCGCATGCGCCGCTTCCTCGAAGCCGAAAAAAAACGCGCCAACCAACGCAAGTAAGACCGCCAACAACCGCTAAACTTGTCATCCTGAGCAACGCGAAGGATCTGCTTTCCTTTGACAGCCGCACAACTCCGGGTACCCCACCCTTTCGCGCCTTTGCAAAAGGGTGGGGTATCGCGCGTTACGATGCGCGACCGCTCTCTCCAAACCCGCACCACTCAGGTACCCCGAGGCTTCAGCCTCGGGTCTCATAGTCCCTCCAACGAACTGGGACTTTAAGCCCCAGGGTATGCTTTCCTCCACGCACACGGTGATATAACCAACCCGAGGAAACCCACCATGCCCCTCGCCACCCTAAGCCCCATCGCCTTCATCCCCACCAACAATCCCGAAGCCGCGCGCACCTTCTACGAAACTACCCTCGGCCTCACCTTCGTCTCCGATGACGAGTTCGCCCTCGTCTTCCGCATCGGCCCCACGCAAACGATGCTTCGCGTCGTCCGCACCGGCGCCTTCACCCCCGCACAGTTCACCATCTTCGGCTGGGAATCCCCCGACATCGCCGCAGACGTCCGGGCCCTCACCGCCCGCGGCATCAGCTTCCTCCGCTTCGCATACTTCGAGCAGGACGCCCTCGGCATTTGGACCGCACCCAACGGCAACAAGGTCGCCTGGTTCAAAGACCCCGACGGCAACACCTTATCGCTCTCCAGCCACTGAGCAAATTACCTGTAGGTATAGAGGGAGGCTCGGGTATCAATGCCGTTTCTCTCAAGGAAAACGGCTCTGCACAATGATTCAACTCCACAGCAACAGGTAATTTGCTCTAGCCTCACTTCCCCGTAACCGCCACCTTCACCATCAGGTTCTTCGGCGGAAAACAAGCAGCATCATCGCAAGCCTGGTAATGCAGCGTCCCCGTCATTGTCGAGTTCCCCATATCCGCGATCATCCGCACCCGCACCCGAAACTCTCCCTGGTACACGTCCAGCATCTGCGCATCCTTGCCCTGCCCCAGCTGGAACGCCGCTCCCTTCGGATAGTCCACGCCCTGCACATCCACACCATGCCCCGTATCCAGCTTCAGCGCAGTCCCAATCAACAGCGGGTCCTTCGGCATATGTGAGTTGATATGAAATCCCGGCTCTACCCGAAACCGCAGCTCCACAAACTGCACCTTCCCCGCCGCCACATCCACGCCATCTGACAGCAGCACCACATGCCCCTTCTTAGCCGGCACATCTCCAAACGAAATATCCTGCGCCTTCACCGGCATTCCCACCACCAGCGCCAACCCCAGCAACACAGCCCCTATTCCCTGTTCCCTGTTCCCTATCCCCTGCCTTCTCATATCCCCATCGCCTTCTTGATGTTCGCTTCCATCTCATCCTTAGGCGGCGCACCCAGGCTATGGCCCACCACCACGCCATCCTTGTTCAGATAAAACGTCTCCGGCAGATAGTCCGCCAGCGCATAGTCCTTGGAAATCGTCTTGTTCGGCAGCAGAATCTCATAGCTCACGCCGGTCTTCTTCGCCGCATCAGCCACCACATTCTTCGGCGTGTCGTCATCCTGGTCCACACCCAACACCACCAGCCCCTGCGCCTTGTACTTGCCGGAGAACTCCTCAAACCACGGCATCTCCAGCTTGCACGGCCCGCACCACGTCGCCCAGAAGTTCACCACCACCGGCTTGCCCTTGAAGTCCGCCAGCGACACCTTCTTGCCATTCAGGTCCACCAGCGTAAACGCCGGCGCAGCTTTTCCCTGCAAGTCCGTACCAGACGCCGCAGAAGCCATCGGCGCCGTCCCATCCTTCACCAGCACCACCTGCGACTGTGCCTTCTGCATCGCCGCGCGCCGCTGCCGCAGGTTATAAGCCCCCGCCCAAACGAGCAATCCCACCAAAACGACCATCGCTGCTAACACACCAATCCGACGCATCAAGCCAACCTTTCAGACAAACAAGCACTCCCCAAGTCTACCGCCCGCCAACGGACAACTCTCACCTGAGAACTGACAACCACCCTCTGCTAGCATCAACATGCGTTCACCATGCCCGACGAACCCCAAATCCGCGACGAAGCCACGCCTCTCCTGCCAACGCCAGCCGAGACAGCCCTGAGTCCTGCGGATTCAGTCCGCATCGAGGCCGAAGCCCTCCAAGAACTAGCCGCCCGCCTCGAAACCACCGCCCGCGAGCCCTTCGAGCGAATCGCCACGCTTATGACGCAGGCCGCCCAACAAAACCAGCGCGTCATCCTCACCGGCATCGGCAAATCCGGCCTCATCGCCCGCAAAATCGCAGCCACGCTCGTCTCCACCGGCACCCCCGCCCACTTCCTCCACCCCTCCGACGCACTCCACGGCGATCTAGGCGTTCTCACTCCCGGCGATGTCCTTCTTGCGCTTTCCTACTCCGGAGAAACCGAAGAAATCCTCCGCCTGCTGCCCATACTCCCGCGCCTCGGCATCACGCTCATCAGTTTCACTGGCTGCCTCACCTCCACGCTAGCCTCCGCCAGCGCCTACGCCCTCGATGTCTCGGTCTCCCGCGAAGCCTGCGCTCACCAGCTCGCCCCCACAGCCTCTTCGACAGCCATGCTCGCCCTCGGCGACGCCCTCGCCCTCGACGTTTCCCGCCGCCTCGACTTCAAGCCACACGACTTCGCCTCGCTCCACCCCGGCGGCCACCTCGGCCGCCGCCTCGCCACCGTCCGTCAGCTGATGAAGTCCGGAGACGCTCTTCCACAGGTTTCGCCATCCACGCAAATGCCACAAATCATCCATGAGATGTCCACAAAACGCCTGGGCTTAACGACCATTATTTCGGGAAATAAGCTGCTCGGCATCCTCTCGGACGGTGACCTCCGCCGCCTCCTCGAACGCAACGGTCCCCACGCCTTCCACAAAACCGCCGCGGAAGTGATGAATCCAAAGCCCTTTACGATCGCCCCCGAAACCTTCGCCGCCGACGCCCTCTCCCTCATGGAGCAGCACAAAATCACCGCCCTCATCGTCACCACCGACGGCTCTCCCAACACCCAAGTCCAGGGCGTCCTGCACATCCACGATCTCTGGGAGTTCACCCCTCAATCGCCGCCCACCAACGGCTGAGCAGACTGTCTTCAGAGCCTGCCGTTGCTCTCCACGGTCTGCGCTGTTTGCCTTTCGCCCTTCGGCATCAGCCGGTCGTGGCTATCCTTCACAATTCGATAGCACTCACAAGCCGCAGCTTCGAATTTCGGCCGGTCGAGAATATTCACCCGCCCGCGTCGATACTCGATCATCCCAGCTTCCTGCAGCGCCTGAGCGGTCACCGTCACAGTCGACCGGCGCGACCCTAGCATCCGTGCCATATACTCCTGCGTCAACAGCAACTGCTCGCTCTCCGAGCGGTCCGCCGCCGTGAGAAGCCAGCGGGACAACCGTTGTTGCAATCCATGCAGCCGCGCGCACAGCACCGATTGCGTCGCCGTAACCATCTGCACGTAGAGGAAGTTATCCACCATCTGCCGCAGCTTTGGGTTCTGCTGCAGCTCTTCCAGCATCACGCTCGACCGCAGCCGGTATCCGTTCCCGGGCGTCTGCACCACCACCGTATGCTGCATCTCCGGCTGCCCCAGCAAGGCCGCCACACCCGAAAAACCCTCACGCCCGATCATGCCAACTTCTATCGACTCTCCCGAAGGCGTCGTCGCGTTGGTGGAAATCAAACCCTGTTCCGGAAAGTAAAGATAAGCGATCGGCTCGTCCGGTTCGCTCAACAACATGCCCTGCGGCAGGTCTACGAACACCAGTTTGCTGGCGATCCGCTGATACTCCTCTGGAGATAAGCTGGCCAGGAAATGGTTCCGCGGTGGGCCTTCTTCGCGGATCCTCGCACGTTGTTGCACCAAGTCTCTTCCCTCGCCAAGCACCGTGCGTCTCTCTTCTGCAAGATGTGCTAATGCGCAAACTGTACACAGTGAAAGAGATTTCTTCCGTACGCCACCTGACATACAAGCCGTCGCGCAGGTACATAACTCAACACCACCTCTTCCATCGCACGCATCAACGTCGGCTTTAAGACCGCCAGTTTGTCGTCCATTGACGAACCCTTTGGAACTTCGCCTGGCGTCTATACAATCGAACGAATGCAACGTTGGTCGAAGCTCTTCATCCCCACCCTCCGCGAGGCTCCAGCCGACGCCGAGGTCGCCAGCCATAAACTTCTTCTCCGCGCCGGCTACATCCGCCAGCTGGGCGCAGGCATTTACAGCTACTTACCCCTCGGACAGCGCGCCCTCAACAAGATCATCGCCATCGTCCGCGAAGAGATGGACAAAATCGGCCAGGAGTTCCTCCTCCCCACGCTCAACCCGCGCGAGCTCTGGGAAGAGTCCGGCCGCTACACCGTCATGGGCGAAAACATGTTCCACCTCAAGGACCGCAAGGGCGCCGAGCTCGTCCTCGCCATGACCCACGAAGAGGTCATGACCTCCATCGCTCGCAACGAACTTCGCAGCTACAAGCAGCTCCCGCAAATCTGGTACCAGATCCAGACCAAGTTCCGCGACGAACCCCGCCCCAAGGGCGGCCTGCTACGCGTGCGTCAGTTCCAGATGAAGGACAGCTACTCCTTCGACATCGACCAGGCCGGCCTCGACCACAGCTACGACCTCCACGACGCCGCCTACCGCGCCATTTTCACCCGCTGCGGCCTCCAGTTCGTCGCCGTCGAAGCCGACTCCGGCGCCATGGGCGGCTCCGGCTCGCAGGAGTTCATGGTCTACACCGACGCCGGCGAAGACCTCATCGCCAGCTCAGCCTCCGGCTATGCTGCCAACCTCGAAAAGGCGACCAGCACCCTCGCGCCCGTCGAAGACCTCGCACCCACCAGCGATGCCCCCGAAGAAGTCCACACCCCCGGCTTCCGCACCATCGACGAGGTCGGCGCCTTCCTGAAAACCAAGCCCCATCACCAGCTCAAGACCATGGCCTACATCGTCGAGCATAAAGACACCGGCAGTAAGGAAGACACCAAGCAGATCAACACCGTCGGCAAGACGCGAGCGGTCGTTGCCTTCCTGCGCGGGGACCACCAACTCAACGAAACCAAGCTCTCCGCCATCGCGCTCGGCGAACTCCGCCCCATGACGCCCGAAGAGATCGCCGCCACCTTCCACGCCCCCGCCGGCTACCTCGGCCCCATCGGCCTTGAGGCCGCGCCGCACCCCCGCAAGCCCGGCATCCTCATCGTCCTCGATAAGTCCCTCGAAGGCCGCACCAACCTCATCGCCGGAGCCAACAAGGAGGAGTTCCACCTCCGCAACGTAACCCCCGGTCGCGACTTCAAGCCGACCCTCATCGCCGACATCCGCAACATCAACGAAGGCGAGCTCGACCCCATCGGCGGCCAGCCCCTGCGCCTCGGTAAAGCCGTAGAAATCGGCCACATCTTCAAGCTCGGCACCAAGTACACCGAGAGCATGGGCTCCCGCGTACTCGACGCCAACGGCAAAGAGGTCACGCCGATCATGGGCTGCTACGGCATCGGTATCGAGCGCATCCTCACCGCTGCCATCGAGTCCAGCGCCGCCAAATTCGCCACCAATTCGGGTGCCCCATCTTCGCCGACAGCTTCATCGTCGGCTAAGGTGGGTTCGCAGGATGCAAGTGAATCCTTCGCCCTCTCACCGACCATCGCCCCCTATCAAGTCATCGTCACCATCACCAACGTCCGCGAGACAGACCTCCTCGCCGCCGGTGAAAAGATCGCACAAGACTTAACCACCGCCGGCATCGACGTCCTCCTCGACGACCGCGACGAACGCGCCGGCGTCAAATTCAAAGACGCTGAACTCATCGGCGTCCCCTACCGTATCAACATAGGCAAGAAACTCACCGAAGGCGCCGTCGAGTTAGTCGACCGCCTCACCAACAACACCACGGACATCCAACTAGACAACATCACCACCCACCTCCAAAGCCTCCTGACGCCGTCAAAACCTTAGCGCCTTACCTGTCTACCCCCTACTGTCTACTGTCTTCTCCCTATGCCCGTAAAACTCAAAGTCGGCGGCTCCGGTGACTCCTTCCTCTGGAAGCTCACGCGCTTCTTCCTGGTCGTCGCCCTGCTCTTCGTCATCCTCGGCGCCATCGTCTTCGGCGCCTACTACCACAAGTACGAAGGCCTGGTCGCCGACCGCCTCGCACAGGGCCCGCTCTTCGCTTCCACAGCGCAGATCTACGCCGCTCCGCAGGAAGTCCGCCCGGGCCAGCGGCTCACTGCTGCGAGCATTGCCGCCGCGCTACGCCACGCCGGCTACAACCAGAACAACAATCAGCTAGGCAGCTTCCAGCTTCGCGACGACTCCATCCTCATCAAGCCCGGCCCGCAGAGCTACCTCGCCACCGACGGCGCCACCATCAACACCGCCGGCGGCTCCGTGCAGAGCATCACCGCCGAAAACGGCGTTGCGCTCGCCGCCTACAAGCTCGAGCCGCAGCTCATCACCGCGCTTTCCGAAGACAAGAACCGCACCAAACGCCGCATCGTTACCTACAACCAGATCCCGCAAACGATGGTCGAAGCCGTCACCGCCATCGAAGACCGCCGCTTCTTCGAGCATGGCGGCATCAACTACGGACGCACCATCAAGTGCGTCGTGCATGACGTCATCGTCGGCCGCAAGGACTGCGGCGGCAGCACGATCACCCAGCAGCTCGCCAAAAACTTCTTCCTCACACCCGACAAAAAGATCACCCGCAAAATCGCCGAAATGATGATCACCTTCCAGCTTGAGTCGCGCTTCAACAAGCAGGAAATCTTCACCATGTACGCCAACGAAATCAACATCGGCCAGCGTGGCTCCTACGGTGTCAACGGCTTCGGCGAAGCCTCGCAGGCCTACTTCGGTAAAGATCTCCGCCAGCTCGACGTCGCCCAGTGCGCCCTCATCGCCGGCCTCATCCAAAATCCCAACCGCCGCAATCCCTACCGCCATCCCGAACGCGCCCTCGAGCGCCGCAACGTCGTCCTCGACTCCATGGTCGAAACCGGCGCCATCACCGAATCGCAAGCCGTCTCCGCCAAGGCCGAGCCCCTCAACCTCGCCCCACCCAACATCGACGCCTCCGAAGCTCCCTACTTCGTCGACCTCGTCCACGACCAGCTCGTCCAGCGCCTCGGCGACGAAGACCTCTCCCGCGACGACCTCCGCATCTACACCTCGCTCGACCCCTCGCTCCAACAGGCCGCGTCGGAAGCCGTCGACGCCGGCATGAAGAACGTCGACGAACTCGTGCGCGCCCGCCACAGGAAGGGCGACACGAACTTCGTCTACCCGCAGGTCGCCCTCGTTGCGCTCAACCCGCATACCGGCCAGATACTCGCCCTCGTCGGCGGCCGCAACTACAGCGTCTCGCAGCTCAACCACGCCATGGCCGAGCGCCCCACCGGCTCCATCTTCAAGCCCATCGTCTACGCCACGGCCTACAACAGCTCGCTCAACGGCACACCCCTCGGCGACACCGGCGGCGTCTTCACCGCGCTCACCAAGCTCAACGACGACCCGCAGGACTTCGGCACCGGCGGCCAGTCCTACACCCCCGGCAACTTCGTCAAGGGCGAGTACCCGGGCATGGTGACCGCTGCCACAGCCATCGAACACTCGCTCAACATCGCCACCATCGCGCTCGCGCAGAAGGTCGGCTATGAAAACGTCGCCGCCCTCGCGCATGCGGTCGGCATCGTCAACGCCCGCCCCACCCCCTCGATGGCCATCGGCACCTACAACGCCACGCCCATCGACATGGCCGGCGCCTATACAGCCTTCGCCAATAACGGCGTCAAGCTCAAGCCCTGGATCCTCGCCAGCGCCCGCAACGCCCAGGGAGACATCGTTGCCGACTTCGCCCCCGAGGCCCGTCAGGTCCTCGATCCGCGCGTCGCCTACCTCACGCAGTCGCTGCTCGAAGGCGTGATGGCCCGTGGCACTGCCTCCACTGTCCGCGCCCGCGGATTCACCGCACCAGCCGCCGGCAAAACCGGCACCTCCCACGACGCCTGGTTCGCCGGCTACTCCTCCAACCTGCTCTGCATCATCTGGGTCGGCAACGACGACTACACCGACATCTCGCATGACCTCACCCGCCCCTTGCAGGGCGCCGATACGGCCGCTCCCATCTGGGCCGAGTTCATGAACCGCGCCATCCGCATCCCGCAATACTCCGACATGAAAGCCTTCGTCGCCCCCGACGGCGTCGAAACCCTGCGCATCGACAAGGTCACCGATCTGCCCGTCGACGAAACCTGCCCCAGCAACAGCTTCTCCGCCGCCTTCCTCACCGGCACCGCTCCGCAAGGCACTTGCTCGCACATGGGCGTAGACACCCAAACGCTTGGCCAGCAGATGATGCCCGATGGCGTCACGCCCAAACCCTTCGACCCCAACGCCCCTCCGCCAGACCCCAACGCACCCCACCGCAACCTCTTCCAAAAAATGTTCGGCCTCGGCAAAGACAAAGACCAGCAGCAGCCTCCTCCACAGCAATAGCCGTTGCTTTTGCCTTTCTTTCTGTCATCCTCGAAGGGGATCTGCTGTTGCACTTGCGTTTGCACTTGTCGTTGCTTGTTTCTCGCCGTCATCCTCGAGCCGCAGGCGAAGGACCCCCGCATTTCGTTGAAGCAGCGTCTTCAGCATCTTCGCCAGCGAACACGCCACCATCGATCCCCACAAGCATCTAAACTAGAAACAGATGCCCGCCCCCGCCACCTCCGGCCGCCTCCAGGCGCAGCTTGACCACATCACCTCGCAGACCCGCGAGCTCGTCCAGCCCGAGCGCCTCGCCATCACCGACGACGCCGTCCAGCAGCTCTTCTCCACCGGCATCGAAGACCGCATCCTCGCCCCCGGCGCCTCCGCCCCCACCTTCGCCCTGCAGGACGCCATCACCAAAAGATCGTCCGGTCTGAAGACCTCCTCGCCATCGGCCCCGTCATCGTCAAGTTCTTCCGCGGCCGCTGGTGCCCCTACTGCATGACCGAGCTCGAAGCCTGGCAGCAGCTCTACCCCGAAGTCCGCGCCCGCGGCGCCCTGCTCATCGCCATCAGCCCACAGCTGGTTCGTCAGAACGACTTCGCCGTCCAGCACCACCACCTCACCTTTCCCATCCTCACTGACCCCGGCGCCGCGCTCGCCCAGCAATTCGGTGTCGCCTACCCGGTACCCGAACCCATCCAGGCCCACTACCGCTCCATCATGATCAACATCCCCTTCATGCACGGCGACCAGGCCGAGCACACCTGGCGTCTCCCCCTCCCCGCCACCTTCATCCTCCGCCAAGACAACACCCTCGCCTTCGCTGAAGCCCACGCCGATCACCGCGTCCGCCCCGACCCCAAGACGTCCTCGCCCACCTTCCCTAACCGTTCGACCCCACCCCACTTTGTCATCTCGACCGAAGCGCAGCGTAGTGGAGAGACCTGCAGGTTCCTCCGCGCGACCAAAACGAATCCCCAACAGCCGAGCCCCGCATCACTCCCCCTCCGACACCATCCAACAACCATGAATCGCCGCGACTTCAACAAGCTCCTCGCCACCGCCGCAACCGCAAGCGCCGCCAACGCCTTCGCCGCCATCAAGCCCACCACGCCCGAAACCCTCCACTTCGCCCGCAACGGCTGGGTGCCCAACCACCCCACGCTCCCCGTGCTGCTCTACCACCAGGCGTTTGATCCGAACACCCCCGACCTCGCCTCCGTCATGGAGCGCACCTTCGAGCAGAACGGCTGGCCCCCGCAGTGGCGCAACGGCGTCTACGACTTCCACCACTTCCACTCCACCGCCCACGAGGTCCTCGGCTTCGCCGCCGGCTCCGCACACCTCATCCTCGGCGGCCCTGTAGTCGAGGACGCCGCACCCAACCAGCCCACCGGCCGCTAGATCATCGTCCGCGCCGGCGACGTAGCCGTCCTCCCCACCGGCACCGGCCACTGCCGCCTCTCCGTCACGCCCGACTTCCTCGTCATCGGCGCCTACCCACCCCACCAAACCTGGGACATCTGCCGCACCGCCCCCGACACCCCCACCCAAACCCACATCAACCAAACCCCCTACCCACCCTCCGACCCCACCCAAGGGCGAGGCGGTCCGCTCACCAAACTCTGGCCCACCACTTAAGCGGGTGCCCCCGATCTCTCGCACTTGGAGATCGGGGCTTTCGCAGCAGCACGGTCCCTCGCGGAAGCCAACCAAGACGACTCCACCTCCACGACACCACGCACCCCCGTCGCATAATGCCGAAAGCTAGACCAGGCCCAATCCTCTGGCTGTTCGACAAGCCCCCGCGACACCGGATTGCGATGAATGTACTTCAACTTCTGTCGAAACTTCTGCGCTGAATAGACATTGAAGTCATGATAGCGATGCATCCAGAAAGGACGCTCCTTCTGCTGCATGGAAACCGAAATCTTCAACGCCTGAATAGCCTTCGCAAGCACCGCTTTCTTCGGCTCGCTCACCAGCAGATGCACATGCTCCGGCATAACAACGTAGGCATTGATATAGAAGTCATATTTGACGCGCATCGCCTCAAGCGCCCGCTCAAACATCTCGCGCCTCTCAGGATTTCTAAAATACGGAAGCCTCCGGTAACAGGAGAACGTAAGAAAGTGCAGGTTTCCCGATTCTTGAAATCGGACAAGGTTGTTCGCCATGCGAGAAATCGTATAACGCACGCAAAGCTCAGCGGTCAAAGAAATGACGGTCGTGTCCCGTTTCGGAACTAAGCGGCAAAAAATGAGTAAGAAGTACACGTCCGATGAAAACTAACACAGCTGCGGGTGCCCCCAATCTCTCGCACTTGGAGATCGGGGTGTCCGCAGCGACACGATCTCCCGAAGAAGTCACCCACGACAATCAATCTCGACCGGACCACCATCTTCCTCGTCCTCACTAGAAAACCGCAAGCATCTGTCGTCGTCCAGAGAACGTTATCGGTTCATATCCGGGGTCAAGTGAAGCGGTCTCCATCAGAGATGTCGTCAGGATAAGCACCTTCCCCGATCTCCAAATGCGAGAGATCGGGGTCTAGTCACCTAAAAAGGAAAATATTCCGAACAACCGGACTTTGTGCCCTAACGTCTCTCGGATGGAGTACTTCCATAGTGACTCCAAACTTGATCACCACCGCAGATTCAGTATGCGAGAGAGAAACCTAACGCCACAGCGAATCGATCCAATTCTTTTTCAGGAAATTTTTCGTTCCATCTAGCGAGCAATTGATCCCGATCCTCGTGAAGGCGATCGTATAGGAGCAACGCTTCGGGCTGAAAGAAGAACGCGCTCACGTCAGCCGATCCATTCTCGGGATTTGCATATACCTCCGCTATAGCCTGACGGTCCTTCTCAAATCGAGGGTAGATATGGTCACGTAAGATTTCACCGGCCGATATTGTCCCATAGAGAGGGAGAACCAGATTGATGACTTCAAGCGAAAGTTCCACATCCGGTCGCCTAGATGCGACGCTATAGTACATCCTTTCGAGACCGTTGAAGACTTCGATCGCTGGACTCGGCTTAGCTTCGCTATTCATACGATCAAACTCCCGATCAGCTACCTCGACCAATCCAGCGGTTAGGTTGACCCTCCGCTGAAGGTCTTGAGGAACCTGATGCACCAACTCGTCATTCTTATAAAACGTATCGTGGGAAACTTCCGACCATAAGTGCTGGCTCATGGTCCTAATCTGAAGTTCCCCCAAAAATGCTTCGGGGGGAAATCTGGGAGCATCAGCGTCACTACGTTGCAAGCCAAACGAGTCAACGTGAATACTTTGATAGCCGAGCTTGTTTGTGCCCAGCTTTTCGGCTTTGTCCTCGACCGTTGCGTAAGAAAAGCAATCGCGAATACGACTCTCGATTGGCTCAACCTCGCTCCGATACCGAACAACTACGCGAGCACCAACCTTATCGGGAAGAGTCTCGTATGTGAGACGCGGCTTCGACAGAAGCTTCTTCACCAAGCTATGAGTCTCTTTCGCCCGGGCCGACACTTGAGCGTATATCCCAAGCTCTTTGGTAATGTCGTTCAGTCGCCTCTCAAGGAGAATGGCAAATTCGCAATATTGCTCCCGCACCTCGATCCAGTCGGCACGAGCTTCTTCGATGTCCATAGCTAAGTTCCTAGTCTGCTAAGCCTATCGTTCACTACTATCTGTTCGGGGTGCACCTGGATCAACTCATCACGCCCTTCCGGCGCCACAATCCGCACCCCCTCACGACTGATATACGTAAGGCGACGGATAGCACCTTTTATGTCCTGCGTATCCTTCTGAAACGTCGCGAGCGAAACATTTCGTTCGTTGAGAAATTCACGCAGTCCCGGGCGAATTTCCTCCGGGACATGTTCTGTCAAAAATGAGCGAGGCGTGAAAGTTGGGGTCGCAGATCTCATCTCTACGTGCAAGCTCTCGTACAGGACAGTTTTAGCCTCGGCGTCATCAATATGAGTATTTATGTAATCCATCGTCGCATTGAAAAATTTTGAGGTTGTCACGCGCGGAGCCTCCTCCAATTCGCAACCGAGATACTTGCGCCAAAATCGAGCCATCTCCTTCGTGTCGGTCGGGTTATGTTGGTTGTCGCAGGCGACCATCTCGAAGTCATCATCGCCAGCACCAGTTCTAAGGAAGGCAGCGGTCTTATAAAGACGAGTGTTGCCGGTTAGCACCAAACTGTCCAGTATCGACATCTCAAACTGGGACTGTCCGTGATCGTGCTTCATCTTCAGCTCAGCTCCGGCTTCTCGTTCCAATTTCATCAAAACTAACCCGTGTTGTCCCGCCACAGTAACGTCTATGACACAAAGCAAACCTGCCGAGACCGCTCCTGACTGGACTTGGAATAGGTGTTGCGCGAGTAGCTGACTCATAGCTACAAACCCCGTTTCGCTATACCCGTGGGCCGTAAACTCGCGGACCTGCGCGGGAACTACCGAAGCGGTTCCCGCCTGAAACATCACCCCATAGGCATATCGGGAATCAAGCGTCTTCGTCAGCTTCTCATGCAGAAGCCGCCGACGCTGTGCATCGATTTGTGTAGGAACGTTGGCCAAAACGACCTGTGTCCCCCATCCCCGCGTTGGTTGGGAACGTCGTGGAAAATGACATGGCGTAGAGACATCGTCGCAAGCTGGGCGTTCGTGAGCATCGTTCTCTCCTGACTCGTGACAATCCTAGGCTCATTTACAATCAGCGCCTCCTGAACGCGTACCAAGACTATAAGGCGAATAAAAGGCGAATGTCAAGGAAAATGGCCATTTTTGCAGTAAATACCCCCTGTTCTCAAACAAAGCGACGATATGAAATAATTTCACGACAACATATAAATGAGCCAATAAGACCAAATCGGCTTCCGGCTGCAGTAGATCGCAACCATTAAGCCACGGTCGACGACCACCCCCGAAGAATTCGACACCCGACCTTACCTTACCGCCAGCGCACCCTCAGCCGCCGCCCAGACCTCCCTCTTCCGAACCGGCTTCGCCAAAAACGCGCTTATCCCCAGAGCCTTCATCTCCTCCGCCGTCACCCCATGAAACCCGCTCACAAAATCCCGCTGGGAATTTTGCGGTCGCGAGCCCTCAGGTGACGCAGCATCGTCAACCCATCCATGATGGGCATGTTGACGTCTAGATCAGCATGTCGAAGTCGCCATCGAGATACCGCGGCGGGTGCCCCATTCCTACGCGCTCTTTGCGGAATGGAGGCGGGTGCCAAACTCTTCCCAGCTCTCATGGCCGCCTCCAGCCAAACCTGTCAAGCCCTCAAATCGTCAAAATTTCCCCAAACCCAACCAAACAAACGCTAAATCTCCTCCAAAAACTTGGCAGAGTTACACCACGCAATCCGCTATCCTGTTAACAGACCCCATAAAACCAGCGGCAGACAAACAGGTTACCGCCTGTCCTAAATGGGAAGCTGAAATTTCACAACCCCACCCCTAACCCCAATCTCCTCCGGTTTTTACACCAAAAACAGGGGGAGGGGTGTGGTCACCCGCAACCACCCCTCTCGGGCTTTCCCTGGAACCTCTTATTCACGACAATGCTCTAATGTCAGTGAACAGGAGAGATGTCCCAAATGAGTGAAACCGTAGCCCCTCTCGCCGCCCGCCCAGCCTGGAAAGCCCTTGCCACCCACGCCGAGGCCCTCAAGCCCCTTCAGCTCCGCCAGCTCTTCAAAGACGACCCCGCCCGTGGCACCCGCCTCACCGCCGAAGCCGTCGGCCTCTTCCTGGACTACTCGAAAAATCGCGTCACCGACGAAACCCTCAAGCTCCTCCTCGAGCTAGCCGAGCAATCCGGCCTCAAGCAGCACATCGAAGCAATGTTCACCGGCCAGAAGATCAACACCACCGAAAACCGCGCCGTGCTGCACGTCGCCCTTCGCGCCCCCAAATCCGAGTCCATCAAGGTCGACGGCGAAGACGTTGTTCCCGCCGTGCATGAAGTCCTCGACAAGATGTCCGCCTTCTCCGACAAGGTCCGCAGCGGCAACTGGCTCGGCTACACCGGCAAGCCCATCAGGAACATCGTCAACATCGGCATCGGCGGCTCCGATCTCGGCCCGGTCATGGCCTACGAAGCACTCCGCCACTACTCCAAGCGCGAGTTCACCTTCCGCTTCGTCTCCAACGTCGATGGCACGGACTTCGCCGAAGCCGTCCGCGATCTCGACCCGGAAGAGACGCTTTTCCTCGTCGCCTCCAAGACCTTCACCACGCTCGAGACCATGACCAACGCGCACTCCGCACGGGAGTGGACGCTCGCCAAGCTGAAGCAGAACGAGGCCATCGCCAACCACTTCGTCGCGCTCTCCACCAACACCGAGCTAGTCGCCAAGTTCGGCATCGACACCGCCAACATGTTCGGCTTCTGGGACTGGGTCGGCGGCCGCTACTCCATGGACTCCGCCATCGGCCTCAGCACCATGATCGCCATCGGCCCCGAAAACTTCCGCAAGATGCTCGCCGGCTTCCACGCCATGGACATGCACTTCCGCACCACACCCTTCGCCCAAAACCTGCCCGTAATACTAGGCCTCCTCACCGTCTGGTACACCGACTTCTTCGACGCCCAGACCGTCGCCATCCTCCCCTACGAGCAATACCTCAAGCGCTTCCCCGCATACCTCCAGCAGCTCACCATGGAGTCCAACGGCAAGCACGTCACGCTCTCCGGCGAACACGTCCAGACCGAGACCGGCCCGATCTACTGGGGCGAACCCGGCACCAACGGCCAGCACAGCTTCTACCAGCTCATCCACCAGGGCACGCGCCTCATCCCGTGCGACTTCATCGGCTTCGCCAAGTCGCTCAACCCCCTCGGCCGCCACCACGACATGCTGATGGCCAACGTCTTCGCCCAGGCCGAAGCCCTCGCCTTCGGCAAGACCGCCGAAGAGGTCAAGGCCGAAGGCGTCCCCGAAGCCCTCATCCCCCACAAGGTGTTCGAAGGCAACCGACCCTCGAACGTCATCCTCGCCGAAAAGCTCACCCCCGAGCTTCTCGGCTCGCTCATCGCCCTCTACGAACACTCCGTCTTCACCCAGGGCACCATCTGGTCCATCGACTCCTTCGACCAGTGGGGCGTGGAACTTGGCAAGGTCCTTGCCACGAAGATTCTCGGCGAGATCGAAGCCCCCACGGAGCCAGCTTCGACGCATGACACGTCCACTACGAACTTGATCAAGCGGTATCGCAGCACAAAGTAGTCGATAAACGCACGAGAAAAGAAAGTCTCCTACATTAAATCGGGAGGCTTTCTTGCGTTTTAGGCATACGTGCGTTTATCGTTAGTACAGCACGGCAATCGCACGACCTTCGTAGCAGCGCCGTCGGGAGGATTCGTGAACGCCACCCTCGCCCCAGTCCCGCCACCCCCTGTCGCCCCGCTCGCCCCAAAGGTCAAAGTTTCCCCCGCAACCGCGCTTGAGGTTTACACGGGCGACCCCAATTTCATGGCCTCGCTCGCCCGCGGCCTGGTCGTCATCCAGGCCTTCACACCGCAAACTCCGCAGATGACCATCTCGCAACTGAGCGTTCGCACAGGCCTTTCCCGCGCCGCCGTCCGCCGCTGCCTGTACACGCTCGTCAAGCTCGGTTTTGCAGGCGCAGACGAAGCCCAGCGCTACTCCCTGCGCCCCAAGATGCTCACGCTGGCCAACACCTACACCGCATCCAGCACCCTCGCCAACGCCGCGCAGCCCATCCTGGAGCGCATGTCGGCCGCGCTCGGCGAAAGCTTCTCCGTCGCCACGTTGGACGGCGAAGACATCGTCTATATTGCCCGCACCACGGTCACACGCGTCATGTCGGTCGATCTCCACATCGGCTCCCGCCTACCGGCCTTCTGCACCAGCATGGGCCGGGTTCTGCTTGCCTACCTGCCGCAGGACCAGCTCGAGTCGTTCCTGGCCCGCGCACACTTCACCCAGTTCACCCCACGCACCATCGTCAACGCCGACAAACTCCGCCTGGCCCTGCGCAACGTCCGCCGTAATGGCTACGCGCTGGTTGATCAGGAGATGGAAATCGGTCTCCGGTCGATTGCTGTTCCCGTCCAGGCCCCCAACGGCCGGGTTGTGGCGACAGTCAATTTGAGCGGACATGCACCCCGCATGCCCATGCTCGACATGCAAACCCGCTTCCTGCCCCACTTACGGGCGGCAGCTGCGGAATTGAGCGTGTTTCTCCGCTAAAACCTTCGGTCGCATCCTATAGAAATGTTCGTTGCTATCCGGTTTACAGCGGAAGAGCAAATCCGAAGCGTAACCCCTCGGACGGGTTCGTGCGTCCAAAGCTACGTGAAGTAGTTTATAAAGTTTGCAACGATAACTCGGACTTGCCCGGCGATAGAACTGTGACACTTCCCCAAACCTTCAAGTCTGCAAAAAGTCTTTTATGCAGATGGACTTACAGGTAGAATGGACTTCATCAAACCTTTGGAAAATATGAGCCTGGCACTAGAGATGCACGATGCTTCCATCCATCTTCCCCAGGCGCTCCCCGCCGTGAGGACGGAGGAACAGCCTGCTGATCCCGCATTTTTCTACTGCTTAATCGTTATTCTTGTGCCACTGCTCGCCATTCCAGCGTTTATCGGACTCGGCAAATCCGACTTCTTTCTGCATCATGGCGCGAGTGCCTGGGTAAAAGCTAACGACGAGATCTTCAGTCTGCAGGGACGCAACTGCGATGTGCTGGTGTACGGCGACTCCACGGCGATGACCGGCATCAACCCGGCGGTCGTATCGCAGGAAACCGGCTTTAAAACTTGCAATATAGCCGTTACCAACGCTGTTCTGGCTGTTACCGGCAACCTCACGCTCGACCACTACCTCCAGCAGAATGAAAAGCCCAGAATGTTGATCGTCCAGCTCTCTCCGGACGACTTTCAACAAGAAAACCGGGCCTGGAGACACACCATCTACGCTGAGGGCTTGCTGGAACTCCTGCGGCACGGTTCGCCCGAAGATAGCCGCCGGGTATTGCTGACCCACCCGCACGAAGCTGTTTCTTTTGCCGGTTACGCAGCCGGATTCAGCGCCTATTACGCCATCAAGGACATGTGGTTCCGCGTTACCCACTTGCGCCCCGAAGAAGACCAGATTCAGGTTCACAACGGCTTCTTTACCCCACCTTCGCCCGCACGCACTTACTGCGACCCGGCAACGGCGCTACATAACGGCTCCCGCGATTTCCCTCGCTCCGTAGCGGACGACTATATCAACGGCTACTCAGACCGCAGCGCGGTCGTGCTGGTGGACGTAGCGCCGATCCCGTCCTGCGATGCCAACCTTGCCGCTTATTCTTCGGAGTTGCAGGGCGTCACCAGCAACTCGCTGCTCTCGCTGCCCATCGGCGCCTTCAATGACGACCGGCACTACACTGCCGATGGCTCGCAGATTGTCAGCACGCTGGTAGCAAGGCAGGTCAATGAGATTGCCTTCAAAAATCCCGCCCTCGACAACCGCACCGCGGATATAGGTAACATTGCTTCGCTGCGTTTCGTTTCCATGCGTCACTAACGCAGGGTCTGTAAGCAAGGAAAACAACGATCGTTTGATACCCTCACCCTAGAGACTGCTCCGCGTCAGACGATGCTCTTCAACTCATTCATCTTCATCTTCTGCTTCCTTCCCATCACCATGCTGGGTTTTCACCTGCTTGGCCGGAAGGGCCGCCGCCCGGTGATGGCCTGGCTGACGGGCTGTTCCATCGTCTTCTATGCGAAGTGGAACATGGTCTTCGTGTTCTTTCTGCTGGGCTCGATTATCGTCAACTACGTAGTTGCGATCTCCATCTCTAAAGCGCCGGAAGGTAGTTCGCGACGCAGCCAGATTCTTGCTCTTGGGGTATCGCTCAACCTGCTTGCGCTCTTCTATTACAAGTACCTGTATCGCACGCTCCTAATGTTGCACAGCCTGCATCTGCACACGCCGACCACGCACTCTGTGTTGCTTCCGCTGGGCATCTCCTTCTTCACGTTCACGCAGATTTCGTATCTGGTCGACCTCGCGCAAGGGCAGGCCGAGCGGCAGGACCTGCTCAGCTACATGCTGTTCGTTACATTCTTCCCACATCTGATTGCCGGTCCCATCCTGCACCACAAGGAGATGATGCCGCAGTTCGCTCCGGGCCGTCGCTTCCGGCTCATTCCTGCTGACGTCTCACTTGGCCTTACGTGGTTCCTCTTCGGGCTCGGCAAGAAAGTCCTCATCGCCGACCAGCTCTCCGATCAGGCCAATCGCGCCTTTGCGCACGCCGGCCATCAGACTGCGGCTTCCGCGTGGGCGGGCCTGATTATGTACACGATGCAGTTGTACTTCGACTTCTCAGGCTATTCGGACATGGCACTGGGTCTCGCGCGCATCTTCTCGATCCGCTTCCCGTTGAACTTCGATTCGCCGTTCAAGGCCACAAGCGTTACCGAATACTGGCAGCGCTGGCACATGACACTGACGCGCTACGTCACACTCTATCTTTACAACCCCATCCTGCTCGGCGTGCAGCGGCGACGCCTTGCCGCGGGCAAAAAGATTTCACGCAAATCACTCGCCACCGTCGGCGGGTTCACCGCGATGGTGGCGTATCCCACCATCATCACCATGCTGCTCACAGGCCTATGGCATGGTGCCGGATTGCAGTTCTTGATTTTCGGCCTGCTGCATGGAATCTATCTCACCGCGAATCAAGCGTGGCGCCATTTCCGTCAACGGACGAAGGGTGTTCCGCCAGAGCCGCCCACAGGGCTCGTTCGCATGCTGTTTCGTCTCGGCGTGTTCCTGCAGATCTCTTTCGCCCTGATCTTCTTCCGCGCCGACTCTACCCACGCGGCCTTCGCCATGCTCCGCGATCTGGCGGGTTTCAACGGCAGCGGTCACATCGGCACGCTGCTTGACGCGGCGTTCGGATTGGCTCTGTTTCCTGTCGTGTGGTTTATGCCGAACACGCAACAGATTCTGGGCGAAGAACCTTCTACCACCGCTGCTCCCACCAATCTTCTGCCTCGGCTGCGCTGGAGCCCGAACCTTGGATGGGGACTCGCCATGGCTGTACTTTTCTTCGCCATACTCGCGAACCTGGACCACACCAGCTCGTTCCTATACTTCCAATTCTAGTCGACCACTAACGACTAATCATCATCGTCATCCTTCTTCCACTTGTGATGGACGAGGAGCTGCGGTGGCGCCGGCTTACCACCCATAGCATCCTGCCACAGAATCAGGTTCAGCTTGTTCGGATCGGCGTGATCCTCGTGCCTGAAGTCCATCTTCATGGAAGCGGATGCGCCCGGCGCATTTGCCTTGTTCGGCGTGTAGATCAGTCCATTTTCACGGTTCGACACATCAGCAGTGAACGCGGTCTGATCGCCCGGCCCCGTAAACAACGTCGAGATGAGTGACGAGAACGCGTCGTTGTTATTCATCGGTGGAACGCCGAGCACGGTTTCCATCGTGCGGATCATGCTCACGGTGGAGTAGAAGCGGCTATCGACAACCGCAACCTCACCAGGCTTCGCATGCGGCGAGTACTTGCTCACCACAATGCCCAACGAACGATGGGCATCCACATGGTCTGCACCATTTTGTGCGTCGTCCTCGAGGATGAAGAACGCTGTGTCATCCCAGTAGGCCGAGTGCGAGATGGCTTCTACCGCGCGGCCAATCGCGAGATCATTGTCCGCAACCGAGGACTTCGGGCTTGGGCCTCCGGGCCGCGTGCCCGCCGTGTGATCGTTCGGCAGCCGCAGCTGAATGTAGTTCGGCATTGTGTCGTTGCCGGCGGCACGATCTTTCTTCCACTGCTCCAAATGGCGGAGGAAGATGTTCACGCGAATCTGATCGGGCACCATCAGGTTGAAGTCCGGCGACTCCGGCGCAAAATGTCCGACGAGCTCCGGCTTCGTGGGCACGTTATTCGCCAGCCGGGGAATGTCCCACGCCCAGAGATTCTTGCCTCCGCCCCACTCTGCCGGAATTGGGTCTCCGGGCCGGATAAACGGCTGCGCGCAGGCCTCAGCTTCACCCGTTGTACCCTGCTTCGGATCCATCGTCCGCGGCTTCTTTTCAGTCTTCGCCGCACAGAAGGTGGAGTTCACATATTCGGCGAAGTGATACACCGTCTTCCCATGCTTCGCGAAGTTCGTCCAAAGATATCCACTAGCCGGCTCTGCTACATCGGGGATATGTTGCAGCAGCGGATACCCATTCGCGACCATCCCCTCATAGTCATAGGGATGCTCACCGCCGCGATAGTCGATCTGCCATGTCTTCTCCAGATAATCGGTCCCGATCGCCGCGTTAGACCATACATGGCCTTCACCCGAGACTTCACCTGAGTCGAAGAAGTTATCCAGCACGCCGAACTGCAGCACCAGCTTGTGTTGATTCGGCGTAATGTCCGCACCATACATCGTCAACGAAGGATCCCCGTTGCCTACAGGCTTTCCATTTTTCGACAGATCACCCAGTATCTGATCGTAGGTGCGGTTCTCCTTAATGATGTAGATGATGTGCTTGATCGGGCTCTTTCCACCGGCAAACTCAATCTTCTCCGTACCTGCCTTCATGCGGTTAGACTCGAGCACAACATCGGTCGACGTTTTCAAGCTGCTTTCGACAGCGGCCTCATCGAGCATCGCCAGCGAGCCGTAGTCGATCGTCGGAGCATAGGTAAAGCTCGCGCCAGAGCGCTTTGAGCCGGCAACGGTAGACTGCGGCATATTGTTTGGTCCTGTGCCCTTACCGCGTCCGGTTGCGACGAACAGCTTACCGCCGCTTGCAAGCATAGCCATCGGCATCATTTCCGTCGGCACAAAACCTAACGGCTCCGTCATGCCTTTTTCCTTCGCCATGCTGTGCAGCTTATGCGTATCGAACACGGCTACAGCATCGGAAGCCATGTTCGCTGCGTACAAGCGTGAACCATCGGAGCTTTCAGCAAGCGCATCCGGCTCAGCGCCGAAGTAGCTCTGTCCAGGCAACCGCGTATCGAAGTAACCGCGAACCGTTAGTGCGGTTTCTGCAGTCTTGCCAATTTCAATCGCCCCCACGGCATCGCGGTTTGAGAGCGCCACATATAAAAGCCCCTCATGTTCATCGAGCAGCAAGGAACAAGGATGCGTCCCGGGATCGATCGGAGAACTCGGCTTCAGCAGCGACACCTTTCTCGTCACTCGCCCATTGGCGAGATTCACCTCTGCTACTTCACTCGCGTTCCATAGCGCAACAAACGCGCGGCTGCCATCCTTCGTGACTGCAAGCGCAATCGGATATGTGGAAGGAACGGCGTCCGTCTCGGAGAGATCGAATGATTTTTCAATCGTGCCGGTCTTTGCATCCATCAGCACGACGGCGTCCGAAAGATTCTCCGCCACCAACAACCGCTCCGTCGCACCCGGCACAATTGCAATCGCCGCCGGATACGGTATTCCAAGCTTTGGATCACCGCCTTTTTGTTCTCCGCTTGTCTTGCCCGGCCCGAGCTTCACCATCGGAAGCTTCAGAAATCCCTGCGGCGTCAACGCGCCTTGCGAGAATCCATACACAACAATCCCGTTGCCAACCTTTTCGTGCCCATCGCCCTCAGGCGCGCTGACCGAAGCCAGGCTCGCATAGACCTTTGTCCCATCCGCGCTAAACGCAAGCCCGGAAAAGAATGTCTGTGCCGCACGCTCGCCCACGCGCGGATCGGGAAAATCTTTCACCGCTCCGCTGGCTACGCTCAACACCGCCAGCGACTGTCCGTAATTCGACTCGTACGTGCCATAGCCAGCGTTGATCGCCACAACCCACTTCCCATCGGGCGAGGCCGCCAGCGAAAGCGGCAGGCTGTTCACTCTTCGTGGGTCACCCGGTGCCGGCGGCAATAGCTGCTTGCTTGTCGGCAGATCGATCACTTTCTCCAAGCCCACGGGTGGGCCCTGGGCATGCAGAGCTGCTGCCGTTCCTGCAGCGACGGAAACGGCGAAAATCCACTGCAAAAACCGCTTTTGGCCGCAGGACAAGCACTTTGCACTGTGATCAACCTTGACCGCTTCTGCCGTTACAAAAGTCTTACACCCACTCATAGCTGCCTCACGATATGGTCATAACTGTAACTGAACTCCGAGGTCCAAGGTGGAAATGAACAGTCTCTTAACGCAAGCCGAAGTTGATTACATCGAAACAAAGCCCGAGCCCATCAACGACACACCGGTCATTGGCTCCAGGGACTCGCTCGCTGCCGTCAAGCAGACGACGCAGAAGATCAAGCAGGATCTTCGCATGGGCCGCGAGCACCAGGAGGGGCGCGTCAACTGGATCACGACGATTTTTATGGGCTTGTTCCATGTGGGCGCCATCGCCGCGCTCTTCTTCTTCTCCTGGAAGAATGTTGCTGCGCTCGCTGTCATGTACTTCCTCGCGATCAACGTCGGCATCGGCATGACCTACCATCGCCTGCTCACGCACCGCGGCTATCGCGTTCCTCACTGGCTTGAAGTGTTCATGACCGCCTGCGGCTGTCTCGCGCTCGAAGGTGGACCGATCTTCTGGGTCGCCACGCATCGTGTGCATCATCAGAACTCTGACGACGAAGGCGATCCGCACACACCGCACGACGGCACCTGGTGGGCCCACGCCGGCTGGATTCTCTCCGGCCGCGCTCTCCACTCCGAGACTGCCCTGCTCGGCCGCTACGCTCCGGATCTTACCCGCGACCGCGCTCATGTCTGGCTCTCGAAGTATCACTATCTGCCGCTGGTTGTCACTGGCCTGCTACAGGTCGCAATCGGCGCTGCGCTGGCGCCGACCGGTCACCGCGTCTTCGGCGCTGTCGGTATGCTGCTATGGGGAACGTTCCTGCGCACCACGCTTGGTTTGCATGCAACCTGGCTAGTGAACTCGGCGACCCACCTTTGGGGCAAGCGCCGTTTCGAGACCAAGGACGATTCCCGCAATAGCTGGTGGGTCGCTCTGCTCACCGGTGGTGAAGGCTGGCATAACAACCACCACGCGCATCCCGTCAGTGCTCGCCACGGTCTTACCTGGTATGAGTTCGATGTCAACTACTACGGCATCTGGCTTTTGAAGAAGGTTGGCCTCGCGAAGAAGGTCCAGATCGCGCAGTTTGATCCCGCCAACCCCAGGCCTGCCGGCGCAGCATAACCGCCGCACTCAGCCACATCAAACGGCCGCCTCCACCGAGGCGGCCTTTTTCTTCTTCTATCCTCTACACTCTATCCTCTACACTCTGCTTTAGATGAACCTCACTCGCCGCCGCGGAGCCATTGCGTTTTTCATCACCCTCGGCGTGTGCCTCACGGCGCTGGCGATCACGCTCAACATCACCTGGATCCACAACAACGGCCGCCGCCTCGCAATCGACATCGTCGGCGTGCTGCTCTTTTCCATCCTCATCGCCGGCGTCGTCCTGAACACCGTCTTCCTCGTCCGCGAAATCCGCCGCAACGAGCGCCAGGACTCGTTCCTCAACGCGGTCACGCACGAGCTCAAAACGCCCATCGCCAGCATTCGGCTCTACCTCGACACGCTGGACCGCCGCTCCATCGACGAAGCCCAGCGCCAGAAGTTCTACGCCATCATGCGCTCGGACACCGACCGGCTGCTCACCACCGTCGAGCGTGTGCTCAAAGCGGGTGAGCTCGGTCAGCGCCATCGCGAAGGCCAACGCAAGCGCATTGAGCTCCACCCGCTGGTCGCCGACTGTATCAGCACCACACTTGCCCGTCATCACTTGCCCGCCGAAGCCATCACCCTCGCCCACGTCCCCGGCAGCGTGCGCCTCTACGTCATCGGCATCGCAGAAGACCTCCGCACCGCGATCCTCAACCTGCTGGACAACGCCGTAAAATACTCGCCCAACGGCGTCGCCATCACCTGCCGGCTGCAGATCGAGCATTACACCTGGGTCGCACTCTCCATTACCGACTCCGGCCTGGGCATCCCGCCTCGCGAACTCAAGCGCATCTTCAAACGCTTCTATCGCGCACGGTCGAACGACCTCGTAAAGATCAAAGGCACCGGCCTCGGCCTGTTCCTCGTGGACACCATCGCCCGTCAGCACGGTGGCACCGTGCGAGCTGTTTCCGAAGGCCCAGGCAAAGGTTCCACAATGATTTTGAAACTTCCTCTATCCATCAACGGCCAGGCAACATCAAAGACCTCTTTATGAAACTCTTGCTCCTCTGGAAATTTTTCGCTCTTGCCTTCAGCGCGCTGCTGCCGCTGATAAACCCGCTCGGCTCCGCGTTGCTCTTCGTCGGCTTCGTCGGCGACGTCCCCATCAGCCTCTACCGCTCGCTTGCGCGCCGCATCGCCGTCAACATCCTCATCTTCTTCGCGGTCATCGAGCTGGTCGGCTCGGCGATCCTCAACTTCTTCGGCATCTCACTGCCTATCGTTCAAGTCTCCGGAGGCCTTGTCATCGCCGCCATGGGTTGGTCGCTTCTCAACCAGCCGGAGACAAAGCCCGGCGAGAAGAATGTCCAGATGAATACTCCCAGCGAAGACGACACGAACGCCCTCGTCGCGCGGTCGTTCTATCCCTTTACATTTCCACTTACTGTAGGGCCAGGCAGTCTCGTCGTCACGCTCACCCTCAGCGCCCAGGCCTCCCAATCCAGCTATTCCAATAGCGTCATTGCCCACGTTGGCATCTTTCTGGCCGCGGTTGCGATGAGCCTTGCCGTCTTGGTCTGCTATGCCAACGCACCGCGTATCACCCGAGCTGTCTCTCCAACGACAGCGCACGGCATTCTGCGTGTTGTCGCTTTCTTTCTGCTCTGCATCGGCGTCCAAATCACCTGGAACGGCCTCAACACCCTCATCGCTGCATTCGTCCGCCACACGTAGACTTCCCTATGTCCCCACAGCCCCTCATCGCCGTCGTCGAAGACGAAGAACATCTCGCCCAGGGCCTCCTCTTCAATCTCGAAGCTGAAGGCTACCGCGTCCACCACGAGTCCGACGGCGACGCCGCGCTCGACTGGCTGCTCCACACCGCTGACCGTCCCGCCGCCGTCCTGCTCGACGTCATGCTCCCCGGTCGCGACGGCTTCTCCATCGTCGCAGCCCTGCGCGAAGCCGGCCTCTTCACACCCGTCCTGCTGCTCACCGCCCGCGGCCGCGCCGAAGACATCGTCGAAGGCTTCGCCGCCGGTGCTGACGACTACCTTCCCAAGCCCTTCGACCTCGCCGTCCTCTTCGCCCGCCTCACCGCCCTGCTCCGCCGCATGCATTGGCAGAGCGATCGGCAGCCACCGATGCCGTCCCCCGAAGAGCCGACTCCGACCACCCCCGATTACACACTTGGCGACCGCACCATTAGCTTTGAAGACCTCGAAATCCGTGGCGCCGAAAAAACCATCAACCTCACCCTCATGGAAGCCGACCTTCTTCGCTACCTTATCGAGCGTCCCAACAAGATCATCCCCCGCAAAGAGATCCTCGAAAACGTGTGGCACGTCCGCGACGACACCGACACTCGCGCCATCGACAACTTCATCGTCCGTCTCCGCCGCTACCTCGAGCCCGACCCCACTAACCCTGTCCATCTCCAAACTGTCCGAGGCATCGGCTATCGCTTTATACCTGAACCCTAAGTTGCCGATGGCCTGTTGACCTACGCAGGGCTTCAATCAGAAAATGGCTTGATATATCTTCTAAGGACAGGGATCTTTGCAGGGGCCCATCGATACACTCCAAACGTTGCTTTGGGCCTGGAAAGATGACCTTTCAGCGCACAAAGCAAATGGGTGATCCACTTGTATCGAAAACTGCATTTCTTCTTGTGGGTTCTGCTGACTGCCACGTCCGGAAAAAGCACCGGGGCCCAGCCCGTCCCGCAACCTTCGCCGCTTACGGGGGCGAAGTTGCAGCGCACGGCGGATTGGAACTTTGAGTCCATCGGCGTCAAGGAAGGTCTCCCGCACGACTCCATCTACGCCTTTGCGCAGGACAGCAGCGGATATCTCTGGATAGGGACCTTCGGCGGGTTGTCTCGCTTTGATGGGTATCATGTTCGAAACTACGTCCACCACCAGGGCCAGGCGAATTCCTTGCCGGACAATACAGTCCGAGCGATCCTGCCGCGTCGAGACGGCGACATTTGGCTGGGGACCGAAAACGCCGGACTGGCCATTTACGATCCGCACACGGACCGCTTTCGCGTGCCTCAAGGGATGCCCGCGTGGATGAACGGCGCCCATATCTTCAGCCTGGCGAACGATGGAGCCGACGGCATCTGGGTCGGCACACAGGGCGGCATGGCGCACTACCTTCCCGCCGAACATCGCTTCGAGATCTACGGCCGCGAAAAGGCCGGGGGCCAAAGCCAGGGACTGCCCCAGGGCGACGTTTACTGCACGCTCATGGACCGGGAACACAACCTGTGGGTCGGCGGCGAAAAAGGTATTTTCCTCCGCCACGCAGGCAGCAGCGAGTTCCTCCCAGTGCCCATCAAGGATGGAACAGGAGAGCTGGGAAAAGACGCCCCCATCTGGTCGATCTTTGAGGACTCCTCCGGATCAATCTGGATCGGGTCCGACACCACCGGTATCGGGGTGGTCGATAAGCTCGACCGGCAAGGCTGGTCGGTGCGCGGCCTGCCACGCTTATCCGGAGCAGATTCTCTTTCAGGGCCGCATACCATTCGAGGCTTTGTGGAGCCGAATCCGGGCGAGATCTGGGCAGCCACCTACGGTGGAGGCCTTATACGCATTGATCGCCATGCCGCCCAGGAGAGAGTGGTAAAGCGCGATTTAACCTCACCTGCGCCTCTCTCGAACGACTACATTCGCGGTATCTTCGTTGATCGCTCGGGCGTCTTGTGGGTAGGAACGAACAATGGAGTTTCGTACACACCCGTTCGGCAACGTAGGATCTATAACCTATACAGCTCCCCTCTGCGAACGGCTGCGCTCTTCGGCAACGAAGTCCGCGCCGTGGGCGCCGGCTACGGCAAAGCCTGGGTAGGCTTCGACCAGGGCGGCTTCGCTCAAATCGACAGCGACGGCTCGATCCATCGCATCCAGCCGTCACCCGGCACGCCAGAGGCCAACATCTCCAAGAGCGACGTTCTTGCGATCACACCGATTGCTCCGGACAAGGTGCTGGCCAGCGGCGGAGGCCTCTTCCTGATCGATGTCCCCAACCGCACCTATCGACCGATTGCGATTCCTGAACTCCGCAACACCACGGCAAAGGTACTATGCGCGGACAGCGACGCGATCTGGATCGGGACCTACGCCGGACTGCTGCGATACGATCAGCACACGCGAAAGGTGCGCGTCTTCGTCCATTCTTCCAAGGACCGCGACAGCCTTGCCGACAACAATATTCGCGACATCCTGAAGCGCCCAGACGGCTCCCTGTGGATCGCCACCCGGCATGGCCTCGATCTCTTCAATCCTGCTACGGAAACGTTTCACCACTACCGGCATCGAGAAGGCGATCCGGCATCGCTTCCCAGCGATAATCTGCAACCCCTCGAGCTGGATTCCAGCGGCCGCTTGTGGATCGGAACGGTGGGAAACGGTATCGCCGTCATGGACAACGATGCAACCTCCAAGCCAGTCTTTCATACCATCGGTGCGAGCCAGGGGCTGCCGGGAGTTTCCGTCATTACACTCACCGCCGGCAGTAACGGCACCATGTGGGCCAATACCACGGCTGGACTCGCAGCCATCGACACCCGGTCCGGACATATCTCCGTCTACGGTTCAGCCGAGGGCCTGCAACGAAGCATGCAAAGCGTCTTCAGCTCCGCGGCGCTCGAAGACGGAACCATCCTTCTTCCCACGCGCTCCAGTCTTTCCATCATTCCTACACAAACCCCCACGGAACCGCTTCACGGACCGCTGCAGCTCACCGAACTGGTCGTTTCACGCGGTGCTCTGGCGCCTGATGTCATCGCGCACGATATCTCGCCTTCGGGACTGCGGCTGGTTTCCCATGAAGGTTTCGCGGCAACGTTTGCGGACTTCGATTTCGCGGCAACCCCGGACATTACCTACGCATACATCATGGAAGGACACGACCGTGCATGGAGCGCGGACGACACTGGCGACCGAACGGCCACGTACACCAATCTCGCCCCGGGACACTATGTCTTTCGTGTGAGCGCCGGCAAACGGATTGGGGAACCAAGCGTCTTTCTCAGCCTTCCTGTGATTGTCACAGCGCCTTTCTACGAAAGGACCTGGTTCAGGTTGCTGGCCGTCCTGTTTCTCATAATGGCTATCTATGGTGGCATTCGCCTCAGGACGGCACGTTTGATGCGGCGAGAGCAACAGCTTGAACGAGAGGTAGCGGAACGAACCGCAAAACTGAACGAAAGTCAGATGGAGTTGATCTCAGCCAATCAACGATTGGCCGAGATCGCCGATCATGATTTTCTGACCGGAATCCTCAATCGCAGAGGATTCTTCGACCGAGCAGAACGCGAGATTATCGCCCACAAGAGGAGCCTGAACGTCTACAGCATACTGCTCATCGATATGGACAACTTTAAAAAACTTAACGACCGATTAGGTCATTATGCCGGTGATGAGGCTTTGAAGAGTGTTGCCATGTGCGTGACGAAATATGTTCGGCCGACAGACCTCTTCGCCCGATATGGCGGAGAAGAGTTCATCCTGTTTCTTCCCAATACCGAAGGGGCCCTGGCGTATGTGCTTGCGGAAACGGTCCGCCTGAATATCCAGGACCTCGACCTCACCATCACAGGAGAACGGACCTCTTTAACGGTGAGCATTGGACTGGCGAGTTCGGAGAAAGACGCCGGCCTGAAGGACATCATCAGCAAAGCCGACGAGAATCTGTATTTGGCGAAGCAGAATGGACGGAACTGCACGCAGCAATAAATCAGGTGCGCGATGCGCGCATCGCGTCGTTTCGCCGCGATACACTTTCCTTAGCCAATATCACGGCCCACGATGCGTATCTTCACCCGTTACATTCTCCGCGAAGTCATCGGCTATGCCCTCCTCGGCGGCATGCTCTTCACCTTCATCCTCTTCATGCGCTACCTGCTCCCCATCATGGAACTCCTGGTTCGCGGCGCGGCCACGCCAACGGACATCCTCCGCCTCATCGGCTATCTGCTGCCCAACTTCCTCACTCTCACCATCCCCATGGCGGTTCTCATCGGCATCCTGCTCGGCCTCAGCCGACTGGCCGCAGACAGCGAAGTCACCGCCATGCGCGCCTCCGGCATGGGCGTGCTCTCGTTTGTTGGCATCGTCAGCCTCTTCGCCGGGCTGTCCTGGGCCATATGCCTTGGCAACACGCTCTACATCGCCCCTCGCGCAGCCGCCGCACTGCTCCGCTATCAGGATGAAGTAGCCTCCGGCGGAGCCGCCGCTATTCAGGTCCAGCCGCGCGTCTTCTACGAAGACTTCAAGAACTATGTTCTCTACGTGCAGGACGCCACCCCCGGCGCCAACGGCGCGTCCGTCTGGCGCAATGTCTTCCTTGCCGACCTCACCCAGCCCGCCACCCCGCACATCATCACCGCGCAGGAAGCGATCGCCCTCAATGGCGGTCCGCAAAGCCTGCGCATCCAGATGTTCGACGGCACCCGCCACGACATCGCCGCCAACGCGCCCGATCAGTACAACATCGCCACCTTCAATGCCACCGAACTGCCGATGCAGGTCGGCCAGCAGGAAGACTCTCACCTCAGCCGCAAAGATACGCCCATGGAAGCACTGAGCCTCCGCGATGTCTGGCGGTTCTCCTACGGCCACGCCGCTCCCGGCGACGCTACTAAAGATCCTCAGGCCTACCGCATCGAGTTTCAGCGCCGTCTCTCCTGGCCCGCCGCCTGCTTCGTGCTCATGCTCGTCGGTGTCCCACTTGGCCTGTCCTCCAAACGCGGAGGCAAGGGCACCGGCTTCGTCGTTACACTCTGCCTCGTGTTCCTCTACTACATCCTGTCCTACGTCGGCGTAGCACTCGCTCGTGATGGCAAGCTCTCTGCGTTCTCTGGCGTCTGGGGGGCGAATCTTCTGTTCACCGCCGCCGGCCTATTGCTCATCCAGCAGCTCAGCCGCGGAGGCATCGCTCTCAATCTGGTCGCCAGTGCCGGCACCGCTCTCGGCAACCTCGCCACGCGGCTTCGCCCTTCCAGCCGCTCCACCATCGAAGGCTCCGGCGCTGCCATGCGCCGCCTCCGCCGCGCGCTCCGCATCCGCTTCCCGCTCATCCTCGACGAGTACGTCATGGGCAGCACGCTCCGCAACTTCGTCCTTGTGCTCGTCTCGCTCTCGATGCTGTTCCTGATCTTCACCTTCTTCGAGCTCATCGGCGACATCATCAAGTACCGCACCCCACTGGTCACCGTCTGGGAATACCTCGTCAACCTGATTCCCTTCATCCTCTACAACGTCACGCCGCTCTGCGCCCTTGTCGCCGTACTCATCACCTTCGGCGCGCTTTCACGCACTTCCGAGCTCACCGCGATGAAGGCCACCGGAACCAGCCTCTACCGCATCGTGGCCCCGGTTCTGCTCATCGCAGCCATCCTCTCAGCAGCTTTATTCGCGTTCGATGAGGCCTACCTTCCCGCCGCCAACCGCCGCCAGGAAGCCCTCCGCGCCGTCATCAAAGGGAAGCCCGCGCAAACCTTCCTCCGCCCTGATCGCCAGTGGATGTCCGGCCAGAACATGACCCCCGTCGGTGGCGAACCCGAACCCACCCGTATCTTCTACTACCAGGCCTTCGATCCCAGCCAGGACGTCTTCGCCAACCTCACCGTCTTCGAGTTCAAACCCGGCACCTTCACCATGACGCGCCGCATCTTCGCCACCAGTGCCCATTGGGATTCCACCGTCAACGGCTGGATCTTCGAGAACGGTTGGCAGCGCACCTTCAATGGGGAAGTCACCGCAACCTATCAGCCCTTCACCGTCAGCACCTTCCCCGCCATCCACGAGCAGCCCAGCTACTTTAAGAAAGAAGACCGCCAGTCGGAGCAGATGTCCTACTCCGAGCTCACCGATTACATCGGCGACCTCAAGCAGTCGGGCTTCGACACCACGCGCCTCCGCGTCCAGCTAAACCACAAGCTTGCTTACCCGCTGATGTCGCTTGTCATGGCTATCCTTGCCATCCCATTCGCTCTTTCAGCCGGCAAACGCGGCAACTTGGCCGGCATGGGCGCAGGCATCGCTATCGCGATCACCTATTGGGTTATCGCGCTCTTCTTTGAAAACCTCGGCAATGTCAACTCGCTGCCGGCAATCCTAGCCGCATGGTCACCGGACATCCTCTTCGCCATGGTTGGCAGCTACTTGCTGCTACGAGTTCCCACCTAAGCGGCAAGCCTTACGCCGTCCGTTCTCCCGGCCGCAGCGCAATCTGGATCGAGTGCTGCTTCGTCCAAGCCGTCAGCACCACGCTGCCATGCAGGCTCGAGCAGCTATCAACACGCACGGCCACGTTTGTCTCCAAAACCTGCGCAATCGCGCCGCGGACGGTCTCAACCACCGTGTGGGCCCACCAGCCGAGTACAGCGGCTATAGCAATCAGTGCAAAATCACGCAGAAGCGGACGCTGGATCATCGAAGTCATCTCCAAACAGATGGAAATAGGACTCAGCTCAATCCATAAGGTTTCGGTTGATTGAAAAAATATTCTTCCGCCTTTCAGCTCCCCCTTAGTGATTGCTCCCCATTGGGCAGTTGGTGCGCTGAATAGGCCCGCCGGCGCGGTCGATCTGGAGACTGTAAGCACAGTTGATATGGTCGCTGTTGACGGCGGAGGGATACACGTAAAGCGTGTGCGTGGTGGGGTTATAAAGCGTGAGCGAACCATAAATATTGGCGCTCCCATCAAACTGAAACTCGAGGCCGTCGTCGGAAGGACGGTTGGGCGCGGCGTGAACGGCGGTGTTCGACGAGTGAGCCCACCATCCGAGGGCGGCGGCAAAGGCAAGAAGCACGAAATCGCGTAGAAGCGAGCGTTGCGTCATAGGATCGTCTCCAAACAGATGCAGGTAGGACTCATGACTGCCTATAAAGTTTTGGGGGATCGCAAAAAATGTCTGAAGCCCGACCCTCTCGCCTTTTCTACGCTCTACACTCTATCCTCTACACTCTTCCCCATGTCCGAGAAACTCTCTCCATCGCGGCTTGAAGCCTTCTCCGACGGCGTCATCGCCGTCATCATCACCATCATGGTGCTCGAACTCAAAGTCCCCGCCAAGGACGTCAGCAACCTGGCCGGCCTCCGCGAGGACGCGCCCCTGCTCCTCGTCTACCTCCTCAGCTTCGTCCAAACCGGCATCTACTGGGTCAACCACCACTACCTCATCGACGATGTCGAGCAGGTCACCCACGGCATCCTGTGGTCCAACCTCGCGCTTCTCTTCACCCTTTCGCTCATTCCCTGGGCCACCAACTGGGTCGCTCTCCGCGGCATCTCGTCCTTTTCAGTCGCGCTCTACTGCATCGTCTGCCAGCTCCCCGCGATCGCGTGGTGGCTGCTCTCCACGCTGATCTGCCGACGCAGCGGCAAGCCCCTTGCCGGCAGCCCCGGCCAGCAAGTCTTTTCCACGACTCTGTACACCGGCGCGATCCCCGTCGCTTACTTCAACCCCTACATTTCGCTGGCGATGATCAGCCTGGTCGCGGTCCGCTGGTTCCTTCCCCCGAAGAAGATCGTCGACCTCACCCACGGCCCCGAGTAACCCGTCAACTTCGCGAACTTGTTTTTCCCTTTGCGCACTTTGCGTCAAGGCACTTGCTTTAGCACCCCACCCCGGAATGCACTAAACTGTCTTTCGGCATGAATCTGCAAGGCTGCGGTACCGCTCTCGTCACCCCTTTCCGTCCCGATGGCTCACTCGACGAGGCAGCGCTGCACGCGCACGTCAACTGGCAGATCGCTAACGGCATCACTCTCCTCATCCCTGCCGGCACTACCGGCGAAGCCTCTACACTCTCCGAAGCCGAACTCTTTCGCGTCGTTGAAACCACCGTCGCCGCTGCCGGCGGACGCGTTCCGGTCTTCGCCGGCTGTACGCACAACTCCACCGCCCAGGCCGCGCTCAACGCCAAAAAACTTTCCCGGATCGACGGCCTCACCGGCCTTCTGACAGCGAACCCCTACTACAACCGCCCCGGACAGGAAGGCCAGTACCAGCACTTCCGCGCCATCGCCCAGGCCACGGACCTGCCGATCCTGCTCTACAACATCCCCGGCCGCACCGGTGCCAACCTCGAGCCCGATACCGTCCTCCGCCTCGCCGAAATCCCCAACATCGTCGGCATCAAGGAGTCCAGCGGCAACCTCGCGCAGATCACCGAGCTCATCACCAAAGCCCCACGCGCCTTCAAGGTCTTCTCCGGCGACGACGCCCTAGCCCTGCCCACGCTCGCTGTCGGCGGCGCCGGTCTCATCTCCGTCGCCTCGAACGCCATCCCCCAGCAAATGGCCCAGATGGTCAACTCAGCCCTCACCGAAAACTGGGTCGCCGCCCGCCGCATCAACCGCCACTACTACGGCCTGATCCAAGCCAACTTCATCGAGCCCAGCCCGGCCCCCATCAAGGCCGTCCTCACCCTGCTAGGCCGCGGCAGCGAGATACTCCGCCTGCCTATGGTTCCGGTCACTGCCAAGTCCCGACACAAGCTTGAAATGATCCTCGGCGAGCTGGGGCTACTCCGCGACAGCCCACACGACAAGCTCCGCGTCTTCTAGCACGCCTGATTCATTCGGGCCGATAGTCCAAAATGGACGTACCGCCGCACCGCCAGCTAGGTTACCCACTAACTCAACCCCAGCAGCACATACTCGCCGTCATACCCCTCGACCTCTTCCTCAAAGTCCCCCAGCCACCGCCGCAACGCCAAAAACAGCACATGGCCGACCGCCGCCATCAGCGCCACCCACCCCAGCAGCCTCAAATCTCTTTCCAGCCGCAGCGCCAATCCCATCATCCACGTCATCAACAGCGGAAATACCCCGAGATACATCGTCAGCACAATCGGCAAACTCGTTCGCCCCGGCATCCTTGGCCGGTTGAATGGCACGCTCTCCTGAAAGAAAAATAACCCATCGTTCATCAACACACCCAGCGCAGCGCCGCACACCACTTGGACCAGCACGCGCCTCCATCCCCATCCAATCGCAAGCAGGCTCGCCAGTACGCACGCCGTGACACACGCGACACACAGCAACACCCACTTCCGCGCCGCCGACGCGCAATCACCCATCTTCACACCCGTCACGCGAAACACCCATCCCGCCTGTAGGTTCACCGGAAACGCGAACGCCGTCCGCAACCCCACCACAATCCAGAACACCAGCAACGGCACCACTGCATTCATGCCGGCTGCGGACATCACCAGCCGCGCACTCCCGCCACGCATTTCCACCGACGCACCGAACGCAGCCGCCAGGGCCAACCCCACCCCGCAGTACATCGCCAGATACACCTGATACTTGCTATTCCGCGTCAGCGTCTGTCCGATAAAGTGAAACACCGCGCGCTCTCCCGGCTTCTTCACCACGCGATGCACCATCGCGCTCACCCAGCCCCATCGCATTGTTCGTTGCGCCTGCGTTCCTTCAATCGCCATCCTCCGCATCCGCGCCCACGCCATTGGATACGTCACCAGTACCACCAATGCGACCGCCGCAGTCCCTCTCAACGCATACTTCGTCATCACACCCGCAAACGCCGGCGCTTCGCGACCAAGAAGCAACTCCTCATATAAGCCCAGGAACCACAGCGGTGGAAACCATCGCGCCGTCATCCGCGGACCGGTAAGCATCGCGTAAATCGATCCGCCATAACTCACAAAGTGGATCATCAGCATCACCAGCGTCATCGTCAGCAGCGTCTGCACCACCGGCGATGCCACACGGAACCGCGGCCCATCCAGCACACACAACAACACGCTGCCCACCGCAAGAAAACAAAGCGCCGCAAACACCCCGGCCATCGACACCGCAAGCGCATGCGCCATTAACTGTCGGAAGTACGCTCCATGGCTCGTCACCGGCACAATCAACGTCGAAAAGGCATTCGTACCCACTAGAAACAACGCAAAGAACACCGCAAGCGCGGCCATCTTCGCCGCAAGCATCTGCTGCGGCTTCAGCGAGAGCGGAGAAAGAATCAAAAAATCCATCCGGTCGGGAAACAACATCTCCCATTCAAAGACCGCAACCCCGCCCATCACAAGGAACGAAAACAGCACAAAGAAGTAATGAAATGGGATCCCCACCCACAGCGGTAAACGCGCCGGCGCAAGCGCAGCAATGAAAAAGGAAATCAACAACCCTGGCGCAGCCAAACAAACAATCGCCCGCACCACGGTCGTCTCCGTATCGCCATCCGCCTGGATCGTATCGTTATCGAAGAACCGCCGAAAGAAGTGCTTCACCAAAACCTGCATCACACCCATCGCATCACCTCCAGAACATTCACCAAAATCGGGTGCCCCGATCTCTCGCACTTGGAGATCAGGTATTCCACTGCACTCCAAGGCCGCACCGAGCTCCTCTGCCGTGACGGCCACGGCGCCCTCAGCATCCCCGAAATCGAAACCAGCTGGTGCCAATCCGGCCAATGGGTCTACCAATCCCCCACCTGCGACGACCCCATCAACGCCTAACGCTTGACACGCCCCATACAATAAAGCAAAACCCGACGCGCCCGACCTCACCGCCGGGTTCGGCATTTAACGCTCTTTGAAAACCCACGAAGACCAACCCTAACCCCAATCTCCTACGGTCTTTACGCAAAAAGCGGGGATGGGGGCCGGCGGCCTCTCGACAACGCACCTGTCAGACAGCTATCGTTCCCTCCGAGGAATTGTCATGCACGCCACTCGCCGCGAACTCTTCAAGTCCAGCTTCGCCACAGCCGCCGCAGCGGCTTTGCCCAAATCTTCCGGCAAGCACCATACCCCCGCCGCCGCCGAGTTCCAGGCCAACATCGCCAAACTCGATGCCATCGCCGCCCAGCCCGTCTTCAAACGTGAACTCTTCCCCGACCCTGTCATCATCGACTCCATCGAACTACTCCACTACAAGAAATCCTGGCTCTGCCGCGTCCGCTCCAAGGACGGCCACGAAGGCATCTCCATCTCCAACGCCCAGCAGATGGCCTCGCTGTACCCCATCTTCGTCGACCGCGTTGCTCCCTTCTTCCTCGAGCAGGACGCACGCGACCTCGAACACCTGCTCGAGCTCTCCATGGTCTACCAGTCCAACTACAAGGCCACTGGCCTCGCCGTCTTCGTCCCCCTGGCCACCCTCGAGTTCGCCATCCTCGACATGTTCGGCAAGATGTCCAAGCGCCCCATCGGCCTGCTCATCTCGGACAAAATCTACAACCCCAAAATTGCCGTTTACCAGGCCAACGGCGAACGCTACATCTCGCCGGAGGAAACCATCGCGCACCTGCAACGCGACGTTGCGATCTCCAAGGCGAAGGCCATCAAGTTCAAGCTCGGCGGCCGTATGTCCCACGTCGAAACCCCGCCCGACCGCAGCGCCCGCCTCATCCCCATGGTGCGCAAGACCTTCGGCGACAGCATGGTCATCTCCGCCGACTCCAACGGTTCCTACACCCCCGAGCAAGCTATTCCCATCGGCAAGCTCATGCAGGAGTACAAGTACGCGTTCTACGAAGAGCCCGTGCCGTTCGACGACTACGACGGTCTCCAGAAGGTCGCCGACGCGCTCGAAATCCCCATCGCGCTGGGCGAGCAGGAGCCTTCCACCTTCAACTTCCGCCACGTCCTCGCCAACAACTCCGTCGGCATCGTCCAGCAGGACATGTTCTACTTCGGCGGCATGGTCCGCTGCATGAAGGTCGCCCGCATGGCCGCGGCCATGGGCAAGCAATGCATCCCGCATATCAGCTCCACGGGCCTCGGTTATCTCTACATGATGCACTTCGTCTCAGCCATCACGAACAGTGGCCCATATCACGAGTTCAAGGAGTTCAATAACGAGCTTCCTTATACCTGTGCCACCTCCACACTGCGCTCGGACGACAACGGCGTCATCACCGTACCCACCAGTCCAGGCGTCGGCGTAGAAATAGACCCCGCCTACATCGCCAAGCACGAAGTTATGAAAGCCGTCCGCTCCGCCAACTTCAAGGACGCCGAATGAACCTCCTGCGACCTCTGCGAAACCTCCGCGATCTCTGCGTTAAAGTTCTCCTGCCATCGGCACTGGTTCTTGCGCTCACATCCCTCGACGCCCAAACCACACAACCGCCCGTCACCATCTGGCCGCATGGCGTCTCGCCGCTTGGCGTAACGCACAAGGACAACTTCGGCAACCACGGCCTCTCCATCACTGTTCATGACAAGAGCGGCATCGCCGAAGTCCATCAAGCCACTGCCGACGTCATGATCGTGCAATCTGGCGAAGCAACGCTTATCTATGGCGGCGAAGTCGTCGACGTCAAACAGACAGCGACAAACGAAGTCCGCGGCCCCAGCATCCGCAACGGCACAAGCGTCCACATCTCTGCAGGCGACGTCATCCACTTTGCCGCCGGCGTTCCCCACCAATGGATCGTCGATCCCGGCAAGCAGATTACCTACCTCGTAGTCCACATCGAAGAGCCCAAGAATCCATGAAGCGTATCGTCTTTGCTTTTCTCTCTATCGTCCTCGCAGCCACGAAGCTACCCGCCCAAACCATCACTCCCGCGCAGCTCGAACACCTCCGCGTTCAAGCCATCCACGCTCTCAAGATCGACGACCCGCTCCCACCTGTTGCTGCGCACAATTTCGACTCCTTCGACGCAACACCCGACATCCGCATCGAGCACGTCACCTTCGCAACGCAATATGGCATGCGAGTCCCCGCGATCGTCTACGTTCCCACGCACCCAAAGCACAAGGGCCCAGCCATCGTCGTAGTCTGCGGCCACGGGGGCGACAAGAGCTCCTGGTATGCGGTCTATACCGGCATGCTCTACGCCAAAGCAGGAGCGGTCGTCGTCACCTACGACCTGATCGGCGAGTTCGAGCGTGCCACCACACGCGGCTCCGAAGCCGGAGAGCACGATAAGCTCATCCCCGGCCTCACCCACACCGAGTACATCGGCGGCCTGATGATGGAGGACGTCCTCCAAGCCACGCGCTATGCAGCCTCGCGCTCCGACGTTGACAGCCGCCGTATCGCCATCGTCGGCTACTCCACCGGCTCATTCCAGGGGATTATCGCCGCCGCGCTCGCCGGGCCGAACGTCCCGCGCATCCGGGCGGTCGTACTCTCGGGCGGCGGCAACCTTGACGGCAAAGATCAGTACTGGGATACCAATCCGAAGCCCAACTGCCAGTCAGGCCCCTACAAGGCGCTCGACTTCTTCCCTGGAGGAGCGGACAACCGGGGCGCGATCCTCTATGCCCTCCGCGCCCGTTCGGGTCCCACGCTCGTACTCAACGGCACCGAAGACTCCCTCATCACCCGCTTCAACGAGCAGGAGCCCTTCTTCGTCGGCCTGCGAAACCGCATCGCAGCCGTGCAGGGTTCGCGCAACAACCTGCCCGAAACCCTCTGGTTCCCCGGCGCCGGGCATCGCCCCAGCTGGATGACCCGCCCTGCAGCGATCTGGCTCGACCAGCAGCTTCACTTTCCCAACTGGACCGAAGCTCAGGTCGAAACCTTCCCCACGATTAAGGCCATCGATTGGATCAACCAGACCCACGTCCGCATCTCGCATGGCTACCAGGTGGAACAGAAGGAAGGCGGCATTCAGGCCGTCGACTTACACCTGCCCGGCCTCACCCGGGAACAGCTCACGGTCGTCCCCGAGGCCGAGTGGCGAGCCAACCCATCGCCCTACACGCTCGAAGGCTGGACACCCCACGCCCTCGCCGCGGATCGCGCCGCAGAATCCACCGCCGCCTCCTCGGTACAATCGCAACATCCATGACTTCTTTCACATCGCTCGAACAGTCCATTGAAAAATTCTTCGCCGAAGGTCCCGTCGCCATCGGCAATGCTGACGCTCACACCAGTTTTCGTCTTCTTCGCGATGCCCTGGAAGAAGGCACGCTCCGTTCTGCCGAGCCCGACGAGACAAACCCAACCGGCTGGCGCGTGAACGCCTGGGTCAAACGCGGCATTCTTCTGGGCTTCCGCCTCGGCAACCTCGAAGAGGCCGCCGCTACGGATGCGATCGGCAGGCCTGTTCTGTCCTTTGTAGACAAGGGTACATACCCTGCCCGCGATTTCACCGCGAAGCAGGGCATCCGCGTCGTCCCCGGCGGCTCCAGCGTCCGCTCCGGCGCTTATCTCGCCAAGGGCGTCGTCATGATGCCCCCGGCCTACGTCAACGTGGGCGCCTTCGTCGATGAGGGCACCATGATCGACTCGCACGCCCTGGTCGGCTCCTGCGCGCAGATCGGCAAGCGCGTCCATCTCTCCGCCGCAGCGCAGATTGGCGGAGTCCTGGAGCCCGTCAACGCCTCGCCTGTCATCATCGAAGACGACTGCCTCATCGGCGGCAACACCGGCGTCTACGAGGGCACCATCGTCCGCGCCCGAGCGGTCCTGGCGGCCGGCACCATCCTCACCCGCGGAACACCGGTCTACGACCTGCCCAACAACACAATCTTTAAAGCCACGGCTACCACGCCGCTCATCATCCCCAGCGGCGCCGTAGTGGTGCCCGGCTCCCGCGCCATCCAAACCGAGCCCGGTAAATCCCTCGGTCTTTCGGTCTACACCCCTATTATCGTCAAGTACCGCGACGAAAAAACCGATCTCTCCACGACACTCGAAGATCTACTTAGATAGCATTGACATCGTAGCTACTTTGTAGCTACGATTATGCTGTAAAGTTTCAACCGCATGGGAGGGCGGTCACCGGATGATTCACTCTAGGAGCCCTCATGTTCGATTGGGACAAAGCAAACATCGCCCACATTGCAAGGCACAACGTAACGCCTCAAGAAGTTGAGGAAGTCGCTACTTATAAACCAATAGCAATCGGCTACATCACAAAGAACGGCGAGGAACGCTTCGTACAAATCGGTGAAACATTAGCAGGCCGGGTTCTGCTGGTTGTCACAACTTCGCGCAACGGATTGATTCGCGTCATAACCGCTCATGATGTCGATCTCAGCAAGCGAAAGTCATACGTTTTGAAAAGGGATCTTCAATATGGAAAAGAGAATTCTTCCTGAGTTTGCAAGTGAGGCCGAAGAAGCCAAGTGGTGGTTCGATCATCAGGACGAAATCCTTAATGATTTTGAAAAGGCTTCGAAGGAAGGCCGCCTGCTCCGCGGTCCTGCCGCACGTGTGGGTGCCCTACCAACCACTACCATCCGCCTCGACCCAGTCGACATCGAGATGGCACGTACCCAGGCCGAAAAAAAGGGCCTCAAGTACCAGACCTATCTCAAGATGGTGATTCACGAAGCTCTTTTGAAAGAAGCCAAAGCCTCCTAAGCGATCTGGAACCATGACACCCGCACTTGCGTATCCCCATGAGTAAGGAGCTTCCCATGAAACTGCTTCTCTTCCTCATCCTTCTCGTCATCTGCTGGCCGGCCGCCCTCGTCGCCGTCATCCTCTACCCCTTCGTCTGGCTTCTCCTACTCCCGTTCCGCCTGGTCGGGATCGTGGTCGGCGGCGTGTTCGAGCTCATTGGAGCCCTCTTCACCTTCCCCGCCAGAGTTCTCCGCGGCGTTTAGCTGTTGGTTGTTCCCCGTTCGCTGACCCCCCGTTCTGTTAGCCTATCCCCCATGCAGGCCCTCAACGAGCACATCGCCAAGGACGGCTTCCGTCTCCGCGGCACCCAAATGTCGCGCATCGACGGTTTCTCCGACGTCGTCTTCGGCTTTGCGCTGACCCTGCTCGTCGTTTCCCTTGACGTCCCCAAGACCTACGCCGAATTCCATAACATGCTGCTGGGCTTCTTTCCCTTCTTCATCTGCTTTGTCTTTCTCATCATGCTCTGGTGGGGGCATTTCCGCTTCTTCCGGCGCTATGGTCTGCACGACACCGCGACCATCGTCATCAACGCCTTCCTGCTCTTCACGATCCTCTTCTACGTCTACCCACTCAAGTTTCTGTTTTACGTCGCGTCCGGTCACGTCGGACCTGGAGTCTTCACTTCGCCGAACCAGCCGCGCGAAATGATGATCGTGTACGGTTTTGGCTTCTCCGCGATCTATTTCACCTTCGCGGCGCTCAACTTCAACGCCTGGCGCCAGCGTTTCCACCTGCGCCTCAATCCGCTTGAGACCACACTCACGCTCTCTTTCATGTGGGACAACATCGGCATTGCCTTTGTCGGCCTTCTTTGCTGCGCTGTTGCGCGTTTCTTGCCACCGCAAGAAGCCGGAAACGCGGGCTTTTTCTTCTTCGCCATCCCGATCGTGAGAACCGTCCGCGGCTTCATCGGCCGCCGTTACATCCGCCGCGCCGAAGCCCGTACCACACCGCAGGACCGCCTCCCGCTGCCGCACCAAATGTGATCGTAACGTCTCCCAGGCATCTTAGTGGGATAGACTGAAGATCCATGGCAATAGATAAACTGCAAATTATTCCGCTCGGCGGATTAGGCGAGTTCGGTATGAACTGTCTCGCCCTCCGCTACGCCGACGACATCCTGATCATCGACGCCGGCCTCATGTTCCCTGAAGAAGAACTCCTGGGCGTCGACATCGTCGTCCCGGACATTTCCTACCTCATCGAGAACCGCACCAAGGTGCGCGGCATCGTCCTTACCCACGGCCACGAGGATCACATCGGTGGCCTGCCGTGGATTCTCTCCGAGCTCAACGTGCCGGTCTACGGCACCGAGTTCACCCTCGCGTACGTCGAAGGCAAGCTTGAAGAGCACCGCCTGCTGGATGACGCCGAGCTGATCGAGATGCTTCCCGGCAAGCGCATCACGCTTGGGCCGTTTTCGATCATGCCGATCCGCGTCACCCATTCGCTGGTCGACTGCGTCTCGCTCGCCATCCACACTCCGGTCGGCATCGTTCTCCACACGGGAGACTTCAAGATCGACCTCAGCTCGCCCGACGGCCATCCCTTCGACCTACAGGCCTTCGCCGACCTCGGCAAGCAGGGCGTGCTTTGTTTGCTGCAGGACTCTACCAACGTTGATCGCCCCGGCTTTACGCCCGGCGAAAAGGCTGTCATCCCGCGCCTGGACGACATCTTTGGTTCCACGAAGAAAAAGCTTTTCTTCTCCTGCTTCTCGTCGTCCATCCACCGGATGAAGATCGCCATGGACCTGGCCTACAAACATGGCCGCAAGGTCGCTATTATCGGCCGATCGATGGACAACAGCACCGAAATCGCGCAAGACCTCGGCTACCTCGAGCCACCTCCCGGCCTGATCATTCATCCCGGACAAATTCGTGACTTCGCCGACGACAAGCTGCTCATCATGATCTCTGGCACCCAGGGCGAGCCCATGTCCGCGCTTTCGCGCGCTGCGGTCGACAATCACAAGTTCGCTAAGATCAACTCCGGCGATACCGTCCTGCTCAGCTCCCGCGTCATTCCCGGCAACGAGAAGGCTATCTACCGCGTCATCGACCACCTCGAGCGCCGTGACGCCAAAGTGATCCACGACGACGGCACGCACGGCCTCATCCACGTCTCCGGCCACGGATCGCAGGAAGAGCTTCGCATGATGATCAACCTTGTGCGGCCCAAGTTCTTCATCCCGGTCCATGGCGACTATCGCCACCTCAAGCGCCACGTCGAACTCGCGCTCGCCACAGGCATCCCTGAGAAGGTCATTCTCATGGAAGATGGTGACGTGCTCTCCGTAGACCAGAACTCGGCGCAGAAGACCGGCAAGGTTACCACCGGCCGCGTCTGCATCGACAACAACTCGACTGCCGATGTCGTCCAGGATACCGTCATCCGCGACCGCAAGCACCTTGGCGAAGACGGCGTGTTTCTGCCGATTATCGCCATCAACAAGCGCACCGGACAGGTGGAAGGCACGCCCGAGATCACAACCCGCGGCTTCGCAGCCGACGATCCGGAACTGCTTCGTAACGCGCGCGATATCGTCGTACGCACCCTGGAGCAGTCCAGCGAAGAAGAACGACGCGACTACGGGGTGATGAAGGACAAAATCCGCGGCGATCTCAAGCGTTTCATCCAAAAGAACGCCAACCGTCGCCCGCTCATCATGCCCATCATTCTCGAGCTGTAAACCGCATCTACTGGTTACTCAGAGCCCTCCGGCGACGGAGGGTTTTTGCTGTCCGAACCTCGCCCGCGTCAATCTGCATCCAAACATTTGTCGCAAATTTACGGGCCGAGTCGACGGGGATGATCAGGAGTATTTCGCGAGCGATTGGGCTCGCACTCTTCTTTTTTGTAGCTGCCATGCAACCGGCCTCGGCCAGCATCGGCCTGGTGGTTGGCGAGCCGTTCGGCTCTTTCGGCACCATGATGCCCACCGGCCACGCCGCCATCTATCTCGACCACCTCTGCGCCGAAACCCCCACGCATCTCCGCCCATGCCAGCCCGGCGAATCCGGAGTCGTCGTTTCCCGTTACCACGACCTCCGCGCCACCAACGGCGACTGGATGGCTATCCCCGCACCCGTTTTCTTCTACGGCGTTGATGACCCAGCCAACACCCCCACCTTCGTCACCGCGTCGCTCGAAGCCGAGCTCCGCGAAAGTTACCGCCAACAACACCTGCTCTCTATCACTCCTAACCGCTTTACACGCACCGGCGCATCCGTCCCACCAGCCTATGGCGATTGGGAAGAAGGTATTGGAGCGGCCTTCGATCGCCGGCTCTTCCTCTACACCCTCGATACCACGCCCGAACAGGACGCTGCCATCCTCGCCCTGCTCAATGACGATCCCAACCAGCGCCGTTATACTCTGCGTCGCGCCAATTGTGCCGACTTCGCCGCTGATCTCATCAGCACAGTCCTCCCCGGCGTCTTCCACCGGGCCAAGCTGGCAGACTTCGACATGACCGCACCCAAGACATTAGCCCGCCAACTCGATGCTTACGGCCAGAACCACCCGGAGATCCACCTCCGCGTTGCAGAGATTCCCCAGATTCCTGGCACTCTTCGCCGCAGCCGTCCTCTACGCGGCGGCGCGGAAACCTTCGTCAAAACCAAGCGCTATCTCGCTACGCTGATCCTCATTCAGCCTGAAGCAATGCTCGCCGACTGGATCCTCTATGAAGAGAAAGGCAAGTGGACTCCCGGCAAGGACGCCAGCCTGCTCACCGCAAACTCACTGCAGTCCTCGTCAGAGCAGGCCCTGTGGTTCTCCGGCCCCGCATCCGACCGAAGAACCACCATGTCACTCTGGTAACGGAAAGGCCTAGCTCTTCGCAGGCCCAGCCGCCGCCATGTCTTTCATGAACTGGTCCGTCAACGTCTTCAGCTTCGGCTGTAAGTCCGCGATCTTGCCCTGCATGAACTGCATCATCGCCGACATCAGTTGCGGCGTCTTCTTCAACATCGCCTGTCCGGTCGGCGATTTATAGAACGTCGAAATCCCGTCGATCTCTTCGTCTGTAAACGTGTCCGCATAGAGCTGCACAATTTCCGGTTCCAGCGCCTTGTAGCTCACCGTACCCATCACCAGGTTCATCGACTTCTCCTGGTAGTCCGCCGATATCTTTTTCTGAGCGGGCGTCATCGTGTCGGCGCCCGGCAGTGCTTGAGTTGCCTGATCCACTTGCGCTTTTGCCATCGCCGTCATCTGGTCCATCATGCTGTCGATGTGCATGGTGGCCATCAGCTCTTCCACCTTCGCCCGCTTCGCCGCATCCTTGTCCTGCCCGTAAGCCGGTCCAACCGCCAACACCGCAGCCAGCACTACAATCCATGTCTTCATCACAGCTCCTTGTGTTCCACAGCTTCGAGCACCGCTTCCGAGTCCAGCGGCTTCCGCGCGAAGTAGTACAAACTATATGCCAGCGCTGCGAACGCCAGCACACTGATCCAATCCTTATGAAGCGGATTCGTCTCCGCAAACCGGAAGATCGTTTTGTCTGTTGCGGACTCATACAGCTTCACGCAAACGCCCAGCAACCCCATGATGCCGCCGGCGGCAATCAAACCCGACGCATACAAGCTGCCCGCTGAGACCTCGGACTCCGTCGTGCTCTCCGGCAGCGTTCCCGACCGCGCCATCGCCTGATCGACCAGCCATCGAATCACGCCGCCGCAAAAGATCGCCAGCGTCGTGCCAATCGAAAGATACGCGCCCACCGCAAACGTCAGCGACCGCACGCCCAACAATTCAATGCACAGCACCAGCATTACGCCAAGCAGCACAAGACTCCACGGCAGCTTGCGGCTTAGGATGCCATTGATGACCGTCGCCATTAATCGTCCCTGCGGCGCTGCGGCCTTCTCACTGCCGATACCCTGCACCCATTGCACTTCAATCTGTCCCGTCGCCGGGTTGTACAAATACTTCCCATCCTCCAACGTCGTCGATCCAATCGAGTTCAGCAGCACATATTGCCGCGCGTTCGTCAGCTCTTCATGTGTCGTGCTCCCACCCGGAGCCTTGATCGTCAGCGGAACATGGTCCCGCGTAAAGCTACCTTGATTGGAAACCCCATCCGGCAGCGCACTCAAGGAAAACACCTTCGCCGTCGGCAGCTTCTGGAACGTCTCCAATCCCTTGTTCATTGCATTCAACGTCGCTCCGATGGAGAACGTAGAAATCACCACGCCGATCATCAGTGCCACCTGCTGCTTCCACGGCGTCGCGCCAATTATGTAGCCGGTCTTCAAATCCTGTGACGTATCGCCCGCGTTTGAAGCTGCAATGCACACCATGCCGCCAATTGTGATCGCCAGTGCCCCAAACGCTGGAGCCGTCCATCCTTTTACCAGGAAGATAGCTGCAGTCGCCATCAGCGTGGCAATGGTCATACCGCTCACCGGGCTCGAGCTCGAGCCAACAATGCCCACAATGCGCGCCGACACCGTGACGAACATGAATCCGAACACCATCACCAGAATGCCAGCGGCCACATTTGCCAGCAGCCCAACCTGGGCCCCAGGCACCGGCTTGAACTGCAGGAACACGATGATCATGATCAGCAATGCGACAACGCCCAGCAGGATAAACGGCAGCGGCATATCCCGCTCCGTGCGAGGCACCTCAGTCGACGAGCCGGAAGCCGCAGCATCCGCAGTCGTTTTCTTCGCCTTGAACGTCCCGGTCAACGCACTCACAATCGTCGGCAGCGTGCGGCAAAGCGTAATCAACCCGCTAGCCGCAACCGCGCCGGCGCCCATCGGCCGCACATAGGTCTTCCAAAGCGCGCTGGGATCCATCATGCTGACCGGGATCGTGCCAGGATACAGCGGCCCCGGCACATGCTTGCCAAAGAACACGATCGCCGGCATCAGTACGAGCCAGCTGAACACGCCACCTGCAAGCATGATCGCCGCCACACGAGCGCCGATGATGTACCCCACCCCCAGATACTCCGGCGTCACATCCGCGCGAATTGCCGCACCTTTCAAAATCTGCTGCCCACTCGGGTCGAAATTAGGAGAGTAGTTCGGCGTCGCCGGAAACAGACTTAACAAATTTTCGTTCTGAAACAGCGTGTACAAACCGCCAAGCCCAAGGCCCAAAAAGACGCGGCTCGCAAACGATCCACCCTGCTCGCCCGCCTTCAGCACATCCGCACAAGCCGTGCCTTCTGGATACGGCAAGACAGCATGTTCGTCCACAATCAACTGCTTCCGCAGTGGAATCATGAAGAACACACCGAGCCACCCACCAAAAAGCGCCAGCGCAAAGATGCGGAAGCTTTCGAGATCGAACCCGAGGAAGATCAACGCGGGCAGCGTAAAGATGACACCCGAAGCAATCGACTGGCCGGCATTACCCGTCGTCTGCACAATATTGTTTTCAAGAATCGTGGCTCTGCCAAACACCCGCAGGATCGAAATGGATAAAACCGAAATCGGTATACTCGCCGCCACCGTCAACCCGGCGCGCAGCCCCACGTATACCGTCACCGCTCCAAAGATCACACCAAATACTGACCCGAGGAGCAGCGCCCGAAACGACAGCTCCTTCGGGCTCTCGGAGGCAGACACAAAGGATCGGAACGATGTGGATGAAGCCATCAGGCAAGGTCTCCCATGAGGTGTACGGCGTTATCGGTGCTGCATGGGAGTGTATCAGCGGAACGCGGTCAAATACCTGCGTTCGCTATCAGGGTGCCTCTGCTAGCCTGCGATCTTCAGCGTCCGCCCATGCCGGCTCACAATCGCCAGCCGTTCCGACCCCAGAATCCGCTTTGCCTGGTTCTTCGCGTGGCTCGCCCACGGTCCGCTCGGGTCGAGCTTTACATACGCTTCCCAGTGCCGCAATGCCCGCCGCGGCTCCTTCATGCGCTCATACGCCAGCGCAAGGTTGTAATGCGCATCCGCATACTGCGGCACCAGCTCCAGCGCACGCTCGTAGGCCACAATCGCCTCTGTCAGCCGCTGTTGCTCATCAAGCACATTGCCCAGATCGAAGAACGCCAGCGCATACTCCGGATCGGCCACGGTCGCGCGACGATAGAAACCCTCCGCTGCGGGATAATCCCGCTCGTTATACCGAATCGTTCCCAGATTGATCGCGGCTGGCGCATGATCCGGCTGCATCTCCAAAATCGTCTCGTACAGCAGCTTTGCTTCTGACAGCGTTTCGCCGTTCTCCTCCAACCGCACCGCGCGCAGGAACATCTCCTGCACCTCGCCCGCCAGCCGCGAAGGTGCCTGCCCATTCTTGCGAACCATGATCATGCCTGCACAGGGTGCAAGCTCAAAATCGAAAGCCATCTGCCGCGTCACCGGGTCCACCAGCGCGCCGTACTGCCGAAACGCCAACCCCGATCCCGACCTTACAGCAGCCGACTCCAGCAGCGGATTCACCATGCCGGAAACCTTCTGCATCGCATCCACAGACCGCCGAATGCTCTTTACCGAGATCCGCGTAGCCGCCAGGTCACGCAACTTACGCAACTGCACCAGCTCATCGAAAGAATAGGCTTCGGAGGATTCGATCAACCCGGCCCGCTCCCATGCAGCGAGTTGTCGGGCGGGCAAGCGGAGAATTCTAAGTACGTCTTCTCGACAATATCGGCTCACGGCGCTCGTCTCTAGGTGTACGTCAATCGGGAATGGCATTCTGCAATCGAAGAGCTCATCCAGCTTCATGCTGTTTCACTCTACATTCCCGAGTATGCGGTTCATCCCTTCAACCTTCAAGACCTTACTGCCCTCAACTAGCAGATTTCAGTGGATATCTTGAACCAAGCGTGGTTCTTGTCGATCTCGCTTCCATCAGACCCACGTTATCCACAACCTTGCCCTTTGGCTAGTGGACCATGAAACTGGAACTCAGCTCATGCTCTCCTCTCAGCCTCCAACCCGGCTGTTGCAGCGTCTCCTGGATGAATCAGACGACTGACCAAACAAATAAAGCGGCGACCATCGGGCCGCCGCTCTTTACTGTCTACTGTCTACGCTCTACTGTCTGCCTCTAGTGGATATCAAACTGCTCCGGATGCAGCGCAGGATCGCTCTTCACCAGGATCGTCTTGCCGGACATCTCTTCCATCTCCGACAGCCACTTCCCACTTCCGACCTTCAACTGCTTCACCACCTCGGGATGGACCCGCAGCATAATATCGCCCTTATCCAGTAGCTTATGCATCTTCCGCATCTCGATGTAGATGTCATTGCACACAGTCACCGGCGACTTCACCATGCCCGTACCGGCGCACACGCCGCAGGTGGTAGAGAGTGTCCGTTCCAGCGACTGCTTCACGCGCTTACGTGTGATCGCCACTAGACCAAAGTCGTTGAACTGAAGCACCTTCGACGGCGCCCGGTCCTTCTTCAACTCATCTTCCAGCGCGGCCATCACCTTGTTGCGGTTCTTGCGCTCATCCATATCGATGAAGTCGATGATGATGATGCCGCCAAGATCGCGCAGCCGAATCTGCCGCACAATCTCCGGAATCGCATCGAGGTTCGTCTTCACGATGGTGTCTTCCAGCTTCGTCGTCTTACCGACGAACTTGCCGGTATTGATGTCGATGGCCACCAGCGCTTCCGTCTGGTTGATCACAATCGACCCACCCGACTTCAGCCACACCTTCGAGCGCAACGCCTTGTTGATCTCTTCGGTAATACCGAACTGCTCAAACAGCGGCGTGTCTTTGGTATAGAGCTTTACGCGGCGAATCAGGTTCGGCTGGAAGCGCTGCAGGAAGCGCAACACGCGCTCATACTCCGCTTCCGTATCGACCCAGATTGCGGAGAAGTTGTCCGTCACCTGGTCACGCAGAATGCGCTCGATCAAGTTGAGATCGTGATAAATCAGCGCCGGGCTCTTGCTCGACTCTGACCGCGTCTTAATGTCCGCCCACAAATTGAGAAGGAATCTTAGATCACTCCGCAGCTCTTCTTCGCTGGCACCGGAAGCGGCCGTGCGGACAATAAATCCGCCGCTCGCATCGCCCTTCTCGCTCAGCAGAATCTCCTTCAACCGCCGCCGTTCTCCGTCGCTCTCAATCTTGCGGGAAACACCTGTGTGGTTCACCGTCGGCATAAACACCAGGAAGCGTCCCGGCAAAGCAATGTGCGACGTGATCCGCGCACCCTTCTTCGCAATCGGCTCCTTGGCAATCTGCACCAGCACTTCCTGGCCGGGCTTCAGCAGATCGCTGATCGCGGGCAGATCCTGTGCCTGCACCGAGTGCCGTCCTTGGCGTCCGCCGGAACGCGAGCCAGCCATGCCGCGGCTGTCTCGCGACCCGCCACGCGATGCAACGTCCCTCGATCCGCCTTCACGCGGCCGACCGTCACGCGAGCCCTCACGGCCTCCGCGATCGCGTCCTCCACGGCGTCCATCCCTGCGTCCACGACGTGCACTGTCTCCGCCTTCACGCGGCGCAGCAGCACCATCACCGGCGACCACAACGCCTTCACCATCAGCCGACTCTTCAAAGCTGCCCTCTTCGGCAAACTCGTCTTCTTCAGCCTCGGTCGCATCGCTGCCAGCAAGCTCTTCGCCGCTCTCGAACGCATCTTCCTCGATATCTTCTTCGTCGATATCGAAGTCGTCGTCCTCATCCAATTCATCGACCTGAACTTCGGGCCGTGTGATCTGATCGATCGACATCTCGCGCAGCATCGTTCCAAGGTCCGCCGCACCTTCCAGCGTCTCTTCTTCGAGCTCGTCATCCTGTGCATTCGCATGAAGAACAGGCAGATCGCCGTCCTCGTCATCGAGCAGCTCTTCCTCAAGCTGGCCATCACCCGGCGCGAACATCTGCGAGTCAGCATCGCGTGACTCAACCGCGAACGTCTGTTCAGCCTCAGCCAGAGTCACCGACTGCACCGCAGCTTCATGCTCAATCGGAGCAGCGATATTCTGATCCACATGAGGGACAGCGTCCGCCACAGGGGCATCCGAGATCATCTCGCCCGTAGCCTGCAGACTCGTGAACTCATGCGAGGGTTCTGCAACTTCAACTGGCTCCGCAAAGTTCGCCGGAGCCGTCTCATGCTCCTCGACATCCTCAAACGCAACCTCCGCGAGATCGCTCTCCGGCGCACTCTGCCGGAATTCACGAGCACCCGCCGGATCGACGCGGAACGACGCCGATGTATTCTCTTCCGGCTCATACTCCGCAACCGTCTCGTGGAACTCAACCGGTTCCTGCACAGCTTCGGCGACTTCCGCATGCACTTCCTGCGCCCGCGCCTCGAGCTCCGCCTCGAATGTCTCCGTCTCATAAGCCGGAGCATCATCCGAGAACTGCTGAATCGGCGAATCCACCTCATGCTGCGAAGTCACAGCCGGCATCACGGCCTCAGCGGATCCATCTTCCGCCGATTCATACCGCGCCGTCCGCGGCGCTTCACCACCGCGCCCACGCTGCGAATCACGCTGATCCCGGCGTCCACGTCCTTCCCGCCCGCGATCATCACGGCCACGCTCACGTCCGCCGCGATCGTCCACGGTCCGAACGCTCACTCACGATCCGATCCACGCGACTCCGAGCTTGCCGGCCCACGTGGACGAATCGTCTCACCCGGCAGCACAGCGCCGCCGTCCCAGCCCGTCAGCACAACTTCATTCGAAGCCCGCGGCGTCAGAACAATCTCATTCGATGGCCTCGCAACCGGCTGCTCCGCCTCACCGCCTTGCCGATACTTACCCAGCGACTCACCCGGCAGAATAAGCGGCTCAATCGCCGGTTCCGAAGCCTCAAGGTCCACCTCTCATCCGCATTCCAGCAGCACTGCGATCGCCCCGCGGAGCAAACCGCTCACGAATCGCATCCAACCGTCCACGGTCACGTCCACCGCGTTCGCCCCGCCGCGATCTCCACGATCACGGTCACGCCCGCCACGATCACCACGCGGCTCACGAGGCGCAACCTCACGCTCACCTTCACCGGCGCCACAAACTCATCGCTCACTGGAGCAGCGGCAGCACTCTCACCCGCTGCCGGCAGACCTTCTTCACCGCTACGTCCACGACGCCGTCCACGGCGTCCACGCCACCGGCGGCCGCCATCGGCACCCGGAGAACCTTCGCCAATCTCGTCACCTTCACGCGGCGAACCGTCAAATCCCTCATCCGCTCCCGTTGCCACCGGAGCCACAAACTCACCCTGCGCCTCACGCGACCGCTCATCACGGCGCCCACGATCACGGTTCCGGTCACGTCCGCCGCGATCCCCACGGTCACGTCGGCCTTCCCCGGAACCCTCAACCCGCGCCGGAGCTTCCGTTCCAGTCTCGACCACCGGCGCGCCGGCGCCTTCTTCCGTGCGTCCGCGACCATTGCTACGGGCACGGTCGCCACCACGCGGACGCAAACCATCGGCAGCTCAAAGTCCGCCGCATCGCCCGCTTCTTCCATGAAATCAGTGATGTAGAGGAACGCGTCCCGCTCCAACCCAATGTCCACAAAGCTGGACTGCATGCCCGGAAGCACCCGCGTTACACGGCCGTTGTAAATCGACCCGGCGAGCGTGTACTCGTTCTCACGCTCGTAATAAATCTCTGTGAGTTCGTCTTTTTCGCAAATAGCCAGCCGCGTCTCATGCGGCGTGCTGGATATATAAATTTCCTTCGACATCTTGCTCTGCTTTCTGCATCTCCCGGCTCGGTGGCCGGAGAGCTGCGGGCAGAACAGGCGAAGATCGCGCCCCTCAGGAAGTTAGATCCCTGGGGCCGCTCCTTGGGAGACGGACAGGAACTGAGTTGCGGAGACTGGTCCTGACTTCCGGTGATTCCGCTCGCAGCTGCGAGCGCGCCTCACGGCCCGCGTTGTGCGCAGCCCGAAGCTTGTTCCGTTAGCAAAATTGTCCAGTGGAGTGCCGCTTGCCTCGGGCTGCTTACCAACACCCTCGAGCAAAATAGCGCAAACGGAGTTTGTGACCAGCACGTCCTCATAGCGAGGCGGTGGCCGTTAACCGTCCGTTCACGTTCATTCTCAAAACCTGTCCGGCGTCTCGGAGGAACTGATCCGTACCTGGCCGGCCTTCTAAAATTCTTTCTTGAGCGCTGCCTGGGGAATATTCGCGTCCCAGCCATGCGCCGAACATGCCCGACCCTCTGGCCGAACATCTGCCTCTAGTATGCACGAAAATCGGTCAGAGAGTAAGGAGTAAGGAGTAAACTCTTCATTTTCTGAAGCTTACCGAGTTTAAAGGAATAGACGGCAAGTAAGGAGGAGAAGGTTAGCATTCTCTACTCCTTACTACTTACTCTCTACTGGCTAATTTACAAACCGCCGCATCCTTACATTCATCACAATTCCCAAGCCAGGAACGTAAAAATAATCGACGAACCCCCATAGCTCATCAGCGGCAGCGGAATGCCCGTCACCGGCATCAACCCCACGCACATCCCTATATTGATGGCGATCTGAAACAGCGTCACCGCCATGACTCCCATCACGATGAACGTCCCCGGCGGATCTGCAGCCGTCTGGGCATTCTGGATCAGCCGCACAAGGATCAGGAAGTACAGCAGCAGAACCACCACCGCCCCCACAAACCCGTGCTCCTCGCAGAACGCCGCAAAGATAAAGTCCGTATACGGGATCGGCAGAAAATCCCCCTGCGTCTGTGTCCCCTTATTCGTCCCCTTACCCCAGATTCCGCCCGACCCCACAGCAATCAACGACTGCCGAATCTGATATCCCGATCCCTTCGGGTCTGAATCCGGATTCAAAAACGCATCAATTCTCTTCTGCTGGTAGGGCTTCAGATGCTTGCCCGTCGCCAGCCCGAGTCCTCCGAGCATAGCCAACCCCAGCAGCACCCACGCCGCTTGCTTCAACCGCATTCCCCCAAGGAAAAGTCCCGTAATCAACACGGGCAAGTAGGTCAGCGCCGTTCCCAGATCCGGCTGCTTGAGCACCAGCGCCACCGGCATCACTACCAGCGCCGATGCCTTACCGATATCCCGCCAGCTAAGTTCTTTGCCCTCAGCCACCTTGCCCCACATATACCGCGCCATCGCTAGGATCAGCACCAGCTTCACCCACTCCGAAGGTTGAAAGTGTGCGCCCCCACCCAGGTTGATCCACCGCCGAGCTCCCAGCACCTTCTGCCCAATGTGCGGAATCAACACCGCTACCAGCGACACGATGCTGAATCCGTAAGCCCAGTTCGCGATATCCAGCAGCCGGTGATAGTCCACCATCGAAATCGCAAACATCGCCACGATCCCAAGACTCAGGAACAGCATCTGCTTCTGCTGAAACCCGTGAAACTTGGTCATCGCCGTCGCCGACCGGATTTCAAGCACGCTGAACACCGACAGCACGAGCACAAACCCGAGCAGCACCCAATCGAAATCTCGAAATCGCGAGCGAAACATTCGTCCCCAGTCTATCCGCGCCTACTGCCCCGTCGGCGTAGCCGGAGCCGACCCACCCAACCCCGCCGGAGCTTCTTCATGCTTCGCAACCGGCTGACTCACCCCATCGGTCTTAGGTGCCGACGCATACCGCATCAAGTTCCCTGCCTTCGACCGCTGCTTGGTCACATACGCATTGATCACCTGTGCCGCAAGCTTTGCCGAGTTGTTGCCCCAGTATCCGTGCTCCCACAGCACAGCCACCACAATGTCCGGATTCCGCCGCGGCGTCATACCTACAAACCACGCATTGGGAATCGTGCTCTTATCCGCCGTGCCTTTCTTTCGTCCGCTAATGACGTCCGCCGTCCCCGTTTTTCCTGCGAAGTCCACGCCTTCCAGATGAGCCTCTGCCGCCGTTCCAATAGGACTTAGCACGTTCGCCATATCGTCCGTAATGGTCTCCCAATTCTCTGTCGTCAGCGGAATCCGCGCCGCACCCGAGCCCGGATAGGTCTGCTCAATCGCCGTCTGTTGGCTCGCTGAGATCTGTCCCGGCAGCAGCACATGCGGTCGAACGAGCACACCACCCGAAGCGATCCCACTGAGCGCCCGCGCCAACTGAATCGGTGTCGCCTCATCGAATCCTTGCCCAATCCCAACCGAGATCGTGTCCCCCGCATACCACTTGTCGTGCAGCGTCTTCAGCTTCCAGGGCTCGCTCGGCATCACGCCTGCCTGCTCGTCCGGCAGGTCGATGCCCGTCTTCATTCCCATCCCCACGCTGTGCCCATACGCCGCGATCTTATCGATGCCCAGCTTCGCCGCCAGCGTGTAGTAGAACGTATCGCAGGAATACGGCAGGGCATTATGAATGTCCACAGAACCGTGATGCTTGTCGCAACCGAAGAAGTGCCCGTAGAACGTCGCTCCGCCGTTGCATACCACATGCATGTCCTGCGCGACATTTTCCTGCAGGCCGGCAAGCGTCATGATCACCTTGAACGTCGATCCCGGCGCCAACTGCGCCTGAAGCGCTTTGTTCATCATCGGGTGGTTCGGGTTCTCGTTGATGCTCTTCCAATACGCCTGCGTCAGCCGGACCGCAAACTCATTCGGATCGTATGTCGGTCTCGATACCATCGCCAGAATCTCGCCCGTATGCGGATCCATCGCCACAATCGCGCCGATCTTGCCTTCGAGCGCTTTCTCGGCGGCTATCTGCAGATCGAGATCGATGGACAGCCGCAGGTCCTTGCCTGGCGTCGCCATCTCCTGCCCCAGCATGCCTACTTCCTTGCCATGCGAGTTCACGATCACATCTCGCGATCCATCCACCCCGCGCAGCACGCTGTCATAGGCTTCTTCCACACCTGACTTTCCCACCACATCCCCAGGCGAGTAGGCCGCATACTTGTCTTCATTCAAATCGTTCTCGCTAATCTCGCCCACATACCCGATCAGGTGCGCCGCAAATCCGTCCCGCGGATACAGCCGCCGCTGCTCATCCAGCGTCTCCAACTCCGGAAGCTCATTCCTGTGCGCTTCAATAAACGCCTGTTCATCTGGCGTAATGTCCTGCTTCAAAGGAATCGGCTGATACTTTGGCGCGTACTGAAAGTGTCTTAAATCCGCTTGAATTTGGTCGACAGGAATATGCAGCCCGCTCGAAATAAGCGGCAGGTCCGCCTCCAGCTTCTGTTGCTGGTCGCGCAACAGGTAGCAGCTTACCGAAGGATAGTTGTCGACGATGATTCGCCCCTCGCGGTCAAAGATCTTCCCCCGCGGCGCCAGTACCGGCACCTTGCGCACGCGGTTCTGCTCGGCCAGCACCTTGTAGTTGTCCGCGCCCAGCACCTGCAGCCGCCACAACCCGATGCCCAGCACAAACATCACCGCAGCCACAAAGTACTGTGACAAATGCAGCTTCGTCGCCGAAAGCTTCTCTTCCCGCCCTATACCTGTATCCATATGCCGTCGCCCGCCGCTATCTACACTCTATCCTCTATGCCTACACTCCACTGTTCACTCTCTTACCCTGAACCGGTCCAGCGCATAAAACACAGGCACAGAAAGCGCCGCATTGCAGACCGCTCGCAACAGCTCATGCACCGGAAGCAGCTTCACTGTCGGATCACCGAGCAGCAGCCGTGCAATCAGATACAGCAGCCCACTCTGCAACAGGCTAAAGATAAAGTTCAACGCAATGCGGTTGATGATGTTCTCCACATCCACCGCAAATCCAATGCTGGCCGCCGCGTACCCGACAATCCCCTTTGCAATCCCATTCACGCCGAAAGGATGATTCGTCAACCCATCTTGAAACAATCCCACTAGCGTTCCGGTCACCGTTCCCGCTACAGGGTTTCGACGCGCCACCGCAAAGAAGATCACCACAATCAGCGGCAAATCGAAGATCGCCAGCACCGGAAAGGTCTTCGGCAGCACGGCCTGCAGCAGAATACTTCCCAGCGGCACCAGCAGCGTCACCGCCGTATGGAACGCATACTGGTCCAACTCCTGCCGCGATGTATAACTATGCTCCGCCATCCGCTCTTCCTGTCTAATCCCTACTGTCTGCGGTCTGCCTTCACTCAGGATCAGTTCCGCCACCCGGCTTCAAATTCTCCGCCGGCGGCGCTGCTCCCGGCGAATACTTATCCGGATGCATCACCGGCACGGTCTTCGGCAATCCCGAGTTCGGTATCCCCGGCACTCCGCGAATCGAGTTCTCCGTGCTTCCCGTCGCGCCGGAAGAACCCGTGCTTCCCGTCGCGCCACTCTCGCCGATACTCGGCAGCTTCTCCGCAATCACGTCAGCCGCCCGTTGACTCGCTTCTGCCGTAGCATCGGCCGTCGCCGCGTCCTGTTCTGCCGCGGCGGGTAGCGTCGCCTGCGTCCCCGTAATGACCAGAACCTCTTCCAGCCGCGAAAGGTTAGCGTCCGTATGGATCGTAATCGCCATATACGGCTGGTGTTGCGGATCGGGTGCGATCGATTCAATCACGCCAACCGGCAGCCCTCGCGGAAAAACCTGGTCCCCACCCGACGTAATCACTTTCTCACCCGGTTTGATACGGCTATCGGCCGTCAGGTTATTGATCTGCACCCGTCCATTCGCCGTCCCTCGCAAAATCCCGCGTATCCGCGTCGACTCCAGCACCACACCCGCTCCGCTCGTCGCATCGTTCAATAGCAATAACTGCGCCGTATGCGGAAACACATCCCTCAGCTTGCCCACCACGCCATCCGGCGTAATCACCGCCTGGTCAGGTTTCAGCCCATCCGCCGATCCTTTATCCAGGTACAGCATCCGCGAGCTGTCCACGCCGCTCGTCCCAATCACCTGCGCCGCCACGGTCTGCGAAATATACTGCTGCTTGAACGCGAGCAGCGCCTGTAACCTGCGTCCTTGAGCCGCATCCTCGGCAAACGCCGCCTGTTCCTGCCTCAACCGCGCGATCTCCAGCTCTAGCTGCTCGTTCTGCTGGTGCGCATTCCGCAGTCCCACATACCCCGACCATACCTTCCGCACATCGAAGCTCGACCAGTGAATCACCTTCTCGAACGGCGTCACGAGCGACACGGTCCAATACCGCAGCAGCGTCGTATGCTTTCCATCCGTCCCACGCATCCCCGCATCGTTCTTGGGCCGCTGCACCTGGACAGCCAGCCCAATCGCCTGCGCCAGCACAATCGTGATCAATACCAGCGAGTTTTTGAAGCGCGAAAGAAAGGATTCCATACCAACCTAGCCCATCCTATTATTTCATCGCCTCCCAATTTGCTTTTCTCGCCAGCTCTCCCGCTTTTACTGTTGTCAATCCGAGCACACGCGCGCTCTACGCTCCAAACTGCCGCAGATGATGATCCAGATGCTTATACGCCAGAGCTGACCACTGTTCCGGCGTGAGCGTCCCAAAAAAAGGGTGCGGATGCGTCGTGCATCCCGCCGTCCCCCCTTCAGCAAAACGGTCGATCAACGCGCACAGGCGTTCCCGCTCCGCTTCAAAGTCCGGATCGCCCTTCACCACCAGCGCCGGCGCGGTCGGCGAGTTTCGCCGCATCGGCTCACCTTCCTTCAGCGCCATGTTCTTCACCAACGGCCCCAGAATCCGCCCCACAAACACCCGCGGCAATTTGTTATCGCCCGTCGCCATCTCCATTCCGCGACAACAATGCGCCACCATCTGCGCCGCCGTCATCGATCCCCAGACACGAGGATTATCGGGCCGCAACGACCCCACCTGCCCTTTCACCTCTGCCACACGCGCCGCATCAAACATGCTCTCCATGCAGACCGTCCTCCTACGCCAGCATCACATCCATCGCCGCTGAAGCGGCCTTGCCTTTATACCGCGGCGTGGTCGTAATCAACGCCTCAATCGCCTCCAGCGACTGAATGCCGCCCCGCGCTCCCTCGAACATGCAGTTCAACGCGCCCGCCGCGCACGAAAACTCCAGCTGCCGCTCCAGCGTCCACCCTTGTAGCAGCCCATAGATGAACCCCGCGCGAAACATATCCCCCGCGCCCGTCGTATCGACCACTGGCACCTGATACGCCGAAGCCTGGTGATACTGCTTGCCATCCCAAACCACCACGCCGTCCGGGCCTAGCGTCGAGCCAGTCAACCGGCATCCATACCGCATCTGGATTTGCCGCAACGCTGTCCTCAGATCGCTCTCACCCGTCAGCTTGTGCGGGAACTCCTTGTTCACGATCAGGTAGTCGACGTTCTTCATCAACGCCTCAACCCCGGGATACGTCTCATCCAGGTCAGCTGACACCAGTACGCCCGCCGCCCGCGCCCACTTCGCCGCCTGCGTCGCCGCAGCCGTGTCATGCCCATCGACATGCAGCACCCGAGCGCTCTCCACCCACTCGCGCTTCATCTCTTCCGGCCGCAGCTTCAACCGTTCATCACGACGGCAGAGCACCGTCCGCTCTCCATGCCGGTCCACCAGTATCAGCGACTTCGAACTCGCCGCGCCCTCCACGTGGATCAGCTGCGCCTCAACGCCCGCATGCTGAAAGTCGCGTGCATGCATGGCCGCGGCCGCATCATCGCCTAACTTGCCCACATATCGCGTACTCAAACCCCACGTCTGGCAAGCCACCACGGTCGTCGCCACCTGCCCACCCGTGCGTACCGTCTCGCTCTCATACTCCTGCTTAGACCCGGACTCCGGAAACTCCGACACCTTGATTACGGTGTCGGTAGCATTTAGCCCCACACCCACAAGATCCACTTTTGAAACCTGCACCATCCAACAATTGTAGTCCGCGTCGCAGGTTGGTAGGCGCCTTAGGGAACCACCGCAGTCAGCGGCAGCGCCCGGGACGATGTTCCGACCAGCAGCGTCCTCGGTCCATCGGGCTTCACCCACTGTTTCGCGGCAACGGACCAGTATTGGAACGCCCTCCGGGAGATATAAAGCGAAACGCGGCGTTCTTCGCCGGGGTTCAATGACACCCGTTCAAAAGCAGCCAGCGTTTTTGGAGCAAACTGCGCCCCCGCCGGTTTCGCAGATGGGGCTTCCAAATACACCTGCGGCACTTCATCTCCACGAACGGCTCCCGTATTCTTGACGCTCAAGGAGACATCCACCCCGCCGTCACCGGCAGCTTCCACCTTCAAACCCGACAACGCGAAGGTCGTGTACGACAAGCCATATCCGAACGGGTAAAGCGGTTCGATCTTCTCCTCATCAAACCATCGATAACCGACCAGCACACCTTCGGAAAAAGTCGTCGTGCCGTCCAAACCCTTGGCAGACCGTTCCGGATGAGCGGGCGAGGTCGCCGGATAGTCGGCAAGCGACTTGCCCCACGTCATCGGCAGCTTGCCACCCGGATCATTCAAGCCGAGCAGCGTTTTCGCTTCCGCCACACCACCCTCATCCCCCGGCCACCACATTTCAACGACGCCCTTCACGCGATCGATCCATGGCATAGCCACGGGCTGGCTCGTATTCAAGACCACGACCGTATTGGGATTCACCGCGGCGATCTCTTCAATCAACTTGTTCTGATCTCCCGGCAGCTCAAAGTGAGGCTTATCTCGCGTCCACACAAAGACCACAGCCGTGCTCGCGTTCTTCGCCGCCGCAAGCGCATTGTCATGCGCACGTCGCCGCGCCCCAGGCGTCATCCAGTTCAGCCGAATCTGCACCGGCGCGTTGGAGGTATCGACCGAAGAGACGACTTTGAGGGCATGTCTCCCCGCGGTCAACTGCATCGCACGCCGAACATTGTCGAGTCCATCCGTTGTGGGCAGGCCGTTATCCTGCGAGGCATGCTGCACATCGCCATGCACTGTGCCTTTCACGGCGCCGCTGCGTCCGATCTCCTTGCCGTCGATACTCAGCACCCCGCGCGTTCCAAGCAACTGGAGATAAAACCAGTACTCCCCCGCTGTGGCAATGGTTATCTCTCCTCTCCATGTGACTACGCTGTTGGGCGGAAGAGTTTTGCCGTTCGTCGCGGTGAAATTGATCGTCGAATCGACGTTGCTTGTACCGTTTGCGTCCGTACGCAAAAGGCCGGGCTTGCCGCCATGGCTCAGTAGCGAGGCCCTGATGGTCTCTCCTGTCATATCGTCGTTCACGGCGTAGGTGATGTGAGTCTCAGGCGCAAGCTGCTTCAGCGCCTCAAGCGGCCCCACCTGCAGTTCTGGCATCCCGGGCGACCGCTCCCCAAACGTCCCGATAGAAGCCACTTGCCCCGCCGTCGGTCCGATCAGCGCGATACTCTGATCCTTCCGCAGCGGAAGCACACCGTTCTCGTTTTTCAACAGCACAGCAGCATCTTCCGCCGTTTTCTCGATGATCTCCCCATTGCCTTTGACATCCTGCGCCGTTATGTCGTGCTTCTGCTTACCATCCAAATAGCCAAAGCGATCCATCTCATACAACACCTTCCGAGCCGCTGCCGTGATCGTGGCCTCCGTAACAGAGCCATCCTTCAGTGCCGAGCGCAAGGTCGCGCTGTCGGAGTCCATCGGGAAGGCGTTCAGATCCATGCCGCCACCCTTCTTCGGTTCCTCCGGAATGGTCCCGCCCAGAATGCCGGCGAGCGCCGCCTCATTGGGCTTCGTTGGCGCGCCGCTATTGTCCGGACGAGTGCGGAAGTACGTATGCATCATCCCGGCAAAGGGGCTGTCCGCAGGAACCTCGCCCGGCATCTCCATGGTCAACCCGTTGTTGATGAAATGCACGTTATGCACCCCACCCCAATCAGACGTCACAAACCCCTTAAACCCGAGTTCGTCGCGAAGGATGGTCTTGAGCGTATCTGGATTGCCGCAGGCAAACGCGCCATTGACCTTGTTGTAGGAGCACATGATCGAGGCCACCCCAGCCTGAATAGCCGCCGCGAACGGCGCCACGTACACCTCGTGCAACGTCTGTTGATCCACAACGATGTTGTACGAGTCCGAATCGTACGCAACATAATGCTTTGCCTGCGACATCACCCCCTGCGCCTGCTCTCCCTTGATCTCGGCTGCGCCCATCGCTCCATTGAGAAAGGGATCTTCACCAAGGGTGTTATAGCTTCGCGCAAACGTGATATCGCGATCGATATTGATAAAAGGCTGCAACACCACGTCGATGCCAAGTGACCGCGCCTCTCTTCCGATCGCGACACCATTCTCCTCGGCATCGCGGACACTCCACGTCGCAGCGACGCCCATCGTGGCCGTCTGCGCCTGCCCTGCGACCCGAGTCAACACACCCGGAGGCCCATCCGCAAATCGCAGCGACGGCACACCCAGCCGCGGCACCCCCGGCAGATATCCCGCCTGCCCCTGGTTTGTCACAGCCGGCTCCACATCGCCACGAATCAAATTGACCTTTTCTTCGAGCGTCATCTGACCCAGTAGCCGATCGATCCTCGCCTCATCCGCTTTTTCGGAAGGAACCACTTGCGCATATCCCTGGATCGCGGACATCGTCATCAGGACGCAAAGGAAGGTAGTCAGACGCAAGCTCATCGAGAAGTCTCCTCCGTGTGAAACGGAAGACCTTTCTATGCCCCTCATGCAGTCGCCGTCAAAGCGACTCAATATATGCGGGAAACATGGCTTTTCCCACATACAGACTTCGCCGCCGCCCAACTCCCCACAACCCCCACTGCTATCCTCAAAACCGTGCCGCTAGACCTCAACACCCCGGTCAAATTCATCAAGCGCATCGGCGACCGCGTAGCCGCGAACCTTGCCGAACGAGGCGTGGAAACCGTAGAAGACCTCCTCTACCATCTGCCCTTTCGCTACGAAGACCGCCTCCACCCCAAGCCTCTCTCGCAATACAACGCCGGAGACATGGCCTCGCTCATCGGCGAAGTCCGCGGCACCGTCCTGCTCCGCACCCGTTCCGCACCGATCTTCGAAATGACCGTCGGCATCACCCCACCCAAACCCGACACGGAACCAACAATGGAGGGCCTCCTAAAACCCCCACCCCATCAAATCCTCGAGACTGTAAAGTGCATGTGGTTCCACGGCACCTACCTCAAAGACAAGTTCCGCCCCGGCCAGCAGATCGCCCTCTACGGCAAGCTTGAAGGCTCACGCTCCGGCAACGCCCTCAACGCGCCTCCAGGCTCAACCCGCTTCAAAATGGTCCAACCCACCTTCGAAATCCTCCCCGATCACAACGCCACCGGCGAAGACGCCGAGTTCACCGTGCTCGAAATGGGCCGCATCGTCCCCATCTACGAGTCGCTCGGCGGCAAAACCCCGTGGGGTGCCAAGCTCACCTCGCGCTGGCTTCGCCGCGTCCTCTGGACCATCTTCCGCGAGCTAGCCGAAAACCCAGTCTCCGTCGAAGAAACCATCCCACAAACCCTCCGCACCCGCCTCCATCTCCCCAGCCGCATGGGCGCCCTGCGCGACCTCCACTTCCCCCCCGCCGGCACCCCCATGACCGAGCTCATGAGTGCCCGCACGCCCGCGCACCGCCGCCTCATCTTCGAAGAATTCTTCTACCTCGAGCTCGGTCTCGAACTCAAACGCCGCAAGCTCCGCACCCGCATCGGCACCGCTTTTCAAGCCAACGACCAGGCCCGCGAAGCTCTCAAACAAGTCCTGCCCTTCAAACCCACCACCGCGCAAAAACGAGTCCTCGGCGAAATCGTCACCGACATGCGCGCGACAAAGCCCATGCGCCGCCTCCTGCAAGGCGACGTAGGCTCCGGCAAGACCATCGTCGCGCTCCAGGCCGCGCTCGTCGCCATAGAAAACGGCTTCCAGGCCGCCATGATGGCCCCCACCGAAATCCTCGCCACACAGCATTTCCTCAGCGCCAAAAAACTCCTCGCCGACGCCATAAGCCCTCACACCGGTCGCCCCTACCGCGTCACGCTCCTCACCGGCTCGCTCGACGAGCGCGCCAAGCGCGAAGCCCGCCGCCGCATCTTCACCGGAGAAACCGACCTCGCCATCGGCACCCACGCTCTCGTCGAAGAAAAAGTAGACTTCGCCAACCTCGGCCTCGTCATCATCGACGAGCAGCACCGCTTCGGCGTCCAGCAACGCTTCCAGCTCTCCCGCAAGCCCAGACACACCAGCCCCACCGTCGGGACCGCCACGCGAAGCAACCCGCTCGACGCGCAGTCGTCCGAAGCGGATGTTCTCGTTATGACCGCAACCCCAATCCCCCGCACGCTCGCCCTCACCGTCTACGGCGACCTCGACACCTCTGTCATCGACGAGCTCCCACCCGGCCGCACCCCCATCGTCACCCGCCGCATGCCCGAACAACGCTCCGCCGAAGTCTGGGACTTCGTCCGCAAGCAAGTCTCAGCCGGCCGCCAGGCCTACATCGTCTACCCCGTCATCGAAGGCGCCAAAGACGACCAACCCGAACTAGATTTCGCCAAAGTAGAAGAGAATGCCGATGAAACATCGCTCTCTTCTGCTCGACCCAATATTTTGTCATCTCGACCGGAGCGCAGCGCAGTGGAGAGACCCGCAGCTAAAACCCATGCCAGCACAAACTCTCGGCCCAACATCGCCGCGATCAAAGCGCCCCAAAAGGGCAGCCGCAAAAACCCCAACGCCCCCAAACTCCGGTCCGCCACCGAGATGTTCGACCACCTCAGCGCCAACGAACTAGCCGGCCTCAAACTAGGCCTCCTCCACGGCCGCATGTCCTCCGACGACAAAGAAATCACCATGGCCCGCTTCAAACGCGGCGAGATCGACGTCCTCGTCTCCACCACCGTCATCGAAGTCGGTGTCGATGTCCCCAACGCCACGCTCATGGTCATCGAACACGCCGAGCGCTTCGGCCTCGCCCAGCTCCACCAGCTCCGCGGCCGCGTGGGCCGCGGCAGCCACAAGAGCTACTGCGTGCTCCTCACCGGCTCCAGCATCTCCCCTGAAGCCGAACAGCGCCTCGACGCCATGGTCCGCACCCAGAACGGCTTCGAGCTGGCCGAGCTCGACCTCCAGCAGCGTGGCCCCGGCGAGTTCTTCGGCACCCGCCAGGCCGGCCTTCCCGACTTCCGCGTAGCCAACCTAGCCCGCGACCGCGACATCCTCGAACAAGCCAAATCCGAAGCCACCCTCTTCGCTGAAACCAAAGACCCCAACCGCCTAGACACCGAACGAGAAGCCGTATGGGCCCGCCTCAAACACCAATGGCAACGCCGCTACGGCCTCGTAGAAGCCTGATATCGCCACAGCGGAGCGACAGGCTTTCCGGGACTTCCACGCCGTTTTGTATAACTACACACAAGTAACTCGGAGGACTCATGACAAACACACAGACACTCATCGCTCAGGCCTACGCTGCCTTCAACCAGCGCAACGTTGACGCCGCTCTTGCGCTCATGACCGAGAACGTAAGTTGGCCCAAGGCGTCGGAGGGTGGTCGTGTCGTTGGGAAAGAACAGATTCGTTCCTACTGGACCCGTCAATGGCAGGAGTTTGATCCTCATGTGGAACCGATCGAAGTAATCGACCGCGAAGACGGCAAGACGGATGTCAGAGTTCATCAGCTAGTGAAGAGCCTCGGTGGCGATGTTCTTTCCGATAGCGAGGTCTGGCACGTTTACACCATCGCAAACGGTCTTATCGAACGCATGGACCTCAAGGAAAGCGAAGAGAGCTCGTCCCTGACCCCGTCTGCAGCCTTCTCCAGGCACTAGCCTCTCGCCGATGAGACGGCCTCAACACCAGTGGCAATGCCCATGGCCTCGTAGAAGCCTGATTGCCTACCATCTGAGGTTCCTCATCCGCAGACCAAGCGCCGCTTTCAATGACGACAAGCGCGTTTTCTATGAGCAGGTCACTGATGTCAAGGGTTTGTTCTTTGTTTTTTCCTTCATAGGGCTTTTGTTGTTGTTCTGGCTTCGTTGCTCTCCACCGGGTTTCTATTCGCACTCTGGATGAGCTGTCTTGATGCAAGCTCGGTGCCGGTTGGGGTTCGAGAGGAGAGTCGATGCTGCCATTTATCGGTCGGCCTTGAAAAGACCAAAACGCGCACGCAGTCATCGGAACACGGTGTCGTCGCAACGGATCATCTTTAGGCCGCTTGTTCGTAGAACGGCACGTACGCTTCTTGGGTGCTCCAGAGGTGATGAAGCAACACGGCCAACTTGCGTGCTACTGCGACGACGGCCTTACTCTTGGCCTGCTTGCCACCTCGGGCGGCTAAGTGCAGACCCCACTGTCGCAGTGCCGAGTCTCGTCCGTGCGGTCGAAGGATATGGTTGGAGCACTCGATCAGCAGACTTCGGAGATAGGCGTTGCCGGCATGGGTGATGCCAAGCTGAGGATCATGGTCTCCGGACTGACTTCGACGGGGCCGTAGGCCAAGATAGCAACCGACATCACGACTTCGTCCAAACCGTTCCTTGCTACCCAGGGTCAGGACGAAGGTCAAGGCGGTGAGATGGCCGACACCATGAACCTTCAGCAGCGCCTGCGTCTCCGGAAACTCGGTCTGGCCGAGCTGCTGGATCTGCCGGTCGTACTGCTTGATCTCCACTGTCATCTCCGCGATCTGTTGGAGTACCGGACCGAGCGCCTGTGCCAGTCCAGGCGGCATAACAGCGAGGCTGCGCTTAGCGAAGCACGTTGTGGCGGAGGCAGGCATACGATAACCGCAGGCCTTCGTCAGACCACGAACGGCGTTCACCGCAGCCGTGCGCAGTCGTACTAGCAACGCTCGCGCACGGATCAGGGTGAGGGTCTCTTGCTGCTGGACAGTGCGGTGCGCGATCGGTCGCAAGATGTTCGGATCAAGCCGCGCATATCTTGCCAGCTTCTCAGCATCAACCTGGTCGCTCTTCCGGTCGCTATGCGAGATCGCCCGCAACTCGCGAACGTTCGCCACGATGACTTCGTGACCTAGTTCTTGCAACTGCTCGCTGATCCAGATCGAGTGTGTTCCGGCCTCCATCGCAACCCGCGCTGGAGGAACATCTGTGAACCACTTCTCGATCGCCTTCGGGGTAGTTCGGAAGCGTCCCCGATCAACGACTTCTCCGTCTTCGTTGAGGGTGCAGTAGTGGCTCCAGACGTCGCCAAGGTCGATGCCGACCGTCATCTCAACCTTGGCCTGTCTGCGTGGGACTTCAGCGATGGGGTGCTGCGCTGGCTTCTTCATGGGAATAGTCTGCTCCTCCTTCGGAGGACCTGCTCATCCCATTTATGAGGAGCAACCACGGCAAGCTTCCCATCGCCTTTTAATGTTTGTCATTCCCGAAGGGAATCCGCGTTCTACTCTGCTGGTTCCGACATGAGCGTTTCTCAGGACCGATGCTCTGCTGTTCTGGGCGTGGCTTTTTGATCAAAAGCAGCGCGTGCATGCTCTACCTGTTCCAGGTGCTTCTCAGCCCACATCCAGACACCGCAAAACGCCGCTCCCAGGCTGAGACCCAATCCCGTGAGCTTGTACTCGACCTTCGGCGGGATGACCGGATGCACCGTACGTGTAATCAGGCCTTCACGCTCCATCGAGCGCAGCGTTTGCGTAAGCATCTTGTAGCTGATCCCCGGCACAAATTCTCTGAGTCGCGTGAATCGTAGCTCTCCCTGTTCCGTAAGCACTTCAAGGATCAACATCGTCCATTTGTCGGCGACACGGCCGATCAATTCTTTGACCAACGCCTCAACGCGAGGGTCGTTGATCTCGGGCGGCTCGCAGGCCTGGTGCGCCTGTAGAGCAATAAGCTGCTCTTTCGAAAGCGTTACTTTAGCCATGATATTTACACTCTCTTTTTAGTGCATATCAAACATATAAGTGCCTACTTCCCAATGGAGAGTGGCCTACCTATAGTGACATACATGGTCACATCTGCACAGAGCTGCCTGAGGTGAATATGTCTCTCTCCAACGGCATAAACCGGCTGCACAGTTCACTGCTTTACGCGGCATATGGCTGGCTTCTTCTCAGCGGGCTTCTACACTTCGGCATCGATGTTGTCTCCCAGTACCTGCGGGGTACGCGCGCGCCGGGGCCTGCGACAAGCCTGTACTACGGGCTGAACAGCTCCTATGCTGCGAGCCAAATTCTATTCGCCACGCTGGCTCTATTTGCCATTCATCACGGTGTTACTGCGATGGGGCAATGGTCGGGTGTTGCGCTCGGCCTTCTGGCGGCTTGCGGATGGTTCGTCCTTAGCCTGCTCTTTCTTGAGTACACCCAGCCACGAATGACGGTGTCTTTCTTTGCAGCGCTTCTCATCGGCACTTGGCTTACGGCCTAAAGTTTCTCAACCCCATAACAAATTCAGGAGGCTCCATGAAACTCGAAGGAAAAACGATTCTCATTACCGGCGGTACCAGCGGTATCGGTTTAGAGATGGCCAGGCAGCTCATCGCACGTCGTAACACGGTCCTCATCACCGGCCGTGACCTGCGCAAGCTGGAAGAGGCGAAGTCCGCAATGCCCGGCGTTCATATCTTCCAGAGCGACGCGAGCAAGCTCGAAGACATTCAATCCCTGCGCCAACGCGTCACTGCAGAGTTCCCCGCATGTGACATCCTCATCAACAACGCAGGCATCATGCGGAATCTCAACATGAATGAACCGCGTTCGCTGACAGACGTCACGCGCGAGCTCGACATCAACTTGAATGGTCCGGTGCAGATGGTGCAGGAGTTTCTTCCTCATTTGAAGAGCAGGCCTAATGCCCTGATCGTGAACGTGTCGTCTGGTCTTGCATTTATTCCGTTTCCTCTCTCCCCGGTCTACAGCGCCGCCAAGGCGGGGATGCACGCCTTCACCCGTTGCCTGCGTGTTCAGGTCAAAGGTTCAAACGTCGCGGTAGTGGAGCTGGCGCCTCCGGGAGTCGAGACGAAGTTGTTCCGGGGTGAGTTCGAATCGGAAATGAAGGGCCAAAAAGCAATGCCAGTGAATGTATTGGTGACGAAGGCGATAGCCGGGATCGAAGCAGGAAAGGATGAAATTCGACCCGGCCTCAGCAATGTTCTTTATCTGTTGAGCCGTATCGCTCCCTCACTTCCATTCGGGCAAATGGCAAACATGGTGCGCCCCACGAGCTGATCTACTGGCAGTGGGACCGGTAGATACCGGGATGTCGGCGTATCGGAAGCAACCGCAATCTTCCGTTATGCGTGTTTACGAGCACCTGTGCTCAGGCTGGTCCATCGTCTCGAAAGATCAAGTGATAAAGGCCCTGACGGTCTTTAGCGACCAGTACCTATACATCAGACTCTTCGCGCGTAGCGTCCCAGAGAGGGCAGTCTCCGTTCTGTGACATACTGTTTTCCCAAACATCTTCTGGAGGAAGCGGCAAAGATGAACACTCAGCCAGCTAGCGGTATAGCGTTCTGGAGTTGCGCAGGCTTCACATTGTTCAGCGCCTTGGTCAGCGCCACATTCTCCATGCTCGCTCTTGGCATGGTCGGCACCGGACATCAGCATGAGTACGCGCTTTACGCCGCCTCCCGCAGTGTTGCTCTGCTCCTTGCGGCAACATTTGCCGTTGGGCGCCGCTCGTGGGGAGTAGTCGCCGCGATGGCTACTGCCATGACCATTGTCCAACTCCTCGATACCGTTACCGGTATTCTCATCCACAACCCCGGCCAGACTTACGGCCCAGCCCTCTTTACCCTCATCAACCTTGGGCTGCTCCTCTGGATGTTGCTCGGCGCAGTGCGTGCGCCCCGATAAGGTTCTGAGAACTCCCAATGAGTTTGAGGTCGCGCTGGCGGGCCTCAATGCGAATCGTTCTTCCCACCTTGATTGAGATCGGTATTGTGAAGTCGGCTTCTCGCGACTAGCCCCAGCGATGACACAATCGCATTTCTCGAAATCCACCGTTTCCCGGCCGCCCCGGAGCCAACGGCCTTGCGTAACGAGTGTCAGCGATCAAGTCCCTTTGTCGAGACTTCAAACCCGGGTGGTTCACGGAACGGTTCTACAGAGATACGCTCGTACCGCACTTCCAGCACGGTCAGGGTTTCAGTACCGCCCGGCGCATGGAGCACCACTTCGTCGTCCTCTGCCGATTTCACTAAGGCACGTCCCAGGGGAGAAGCCCAACTGATGTGGTTGCGATCGAGATTGACTTCATCTGTGCCGACAATACTTACCACTCGCTCTACGCCCCCAGCATTCGCATAGCGCACGGTGGCCCCAAAGAACACCCTTGTCGCCCGCTGCCCCATTCTCGGAGCTTCCGGATCTACAACCTCCGCGGCTTCGATTCGCTTTGTCAGGAAACGGACCCGTCCATCAATCTGCCGCAGGCGTCGCTTGCTGTACTGATAATCGGCGTTTTCACTGCGGTCTCCATTGCCCGCAGCCCAGGCCACCACCTCCACCACGGCCGGTCGATCCTTGGTGAGCAAAAAATGCCGCTCATCTTTCAAGCGTTCGATCCCACCTGGAGTGATGTAGTTTTTGTCGTTGTTCGACGCGGTCTCCTCTACTTTTGGTCTTCTCGTAAACCCTTTTCGCATCCTTTGGCCTTCTTAGCGCAATTTGAGCTATCAGCGTTTATCGATACTAATCGGGGCATGACTTCCAATCAGCACCGGGAAGCCGGCTTTCGGCAGAGAGACCTCCGCCGCGAAGCTATCCAAGATAAAACCCCGCGTCCTAGCGGACGCAGGGCCGTTCCCAAGCACGCAAACCTAAGCCACCTGCTGCGCCATCTCCTGCCCAACCGACACAACCTGCTTCTTCGGCCCACGCTTCCGCGCCACCAGGATCTTGATCCGGTCCAGCATCTCCACCGGTGTGCATGCACCTTTCGGCAGAAACGCGTCCGCAGCCGACGCCCGCTCAAAGTTCGACACCGTCCCCGAAACCAGCAGCGCCGGCAGCATTGGATGCATCTGCTTCGCCCGCCGCACCAGCTCATTGCCATCCATCTGCGGCATGATCAGGTCCGAAAGCAGCAGGTCGATCGATCCCGGCATCGCTCGCTGCAGCTCGTCAATCGCTTCCGCCGCTGTCGTTACCGCCACCACCCGGTATCCCCTTGTTTCTAGCAAAAACTTCCGTACTGAGAGAATTTGTTCATTGTCTTCTACACACAAAATCGTCTTACGAGGGCGCATTTTTCCATTCCTTCTTCCGGCCGGTGTTTTCCGGTCTGAGCTTCTTGCGTTTCAGTTCGCCATGAGTTCCGCTGGGGCAGTTCCGCCCCAGCGCTTGCCTTTGCCTTGTTTGCCGTTACTGCCTTCCCATATCTCCGCCTTGCGCTAAAAAGAGGCGCAAAGCGGCTCATTCACGCCATCTCCTCCGCTTGTTTGGGCGCAGGTTTGCCAGGGCGCGTTTGCACCATGCGGTTGCGGTGGAAAAGCCAAGGCTCTCCCGCCACTCCGCAAAGTCGTTTTTGACTCGGAACAGTGCCCGGACAGGCATTTTGCGGCCATCATCGGCTCGCAATCGCCCTCCCAGGGTTTCGTGAAATCAAACTGTCAACCCACCCCGCTCAGCGCTCCTGCCCATGCATACACTCTGCAAACAGGAGGTTGCGAAACGGCGCGTCAACAGCCCTCTTTCAACATGAATTTTCAGTAAAACAGGCGAAAGTTTCTCGCAACACAGGTTTCATCCCGGTTGCGATTTGCTGACTCTACGCGGGGGAACCCCCCGTGGCAACAGCGAATTTTTGGCGAAACCGCGCGCCTTTACGCCTAGCGCATCCACCGCTCTTCGATGACCCTGCGTCGCTATTGGCGATTGTGGTTCAAGCCCTGTGGGAAACTTCTGTTTCAAGGCAGGAAAAACGATCCCTTTGCAACAGGAATGGTGCGCCCTGAAACACGCACGTCACACACCCGCCCGTCAACCGTCCTCGCACTCACCGTAATGCGGCTCGGCCTCAAAATCTCGTTTCCCTGCTCAATCATCACAGCCTCATCGGCTTCCACCAAACCCTGATTCACCAGCCACGAAATGCAACAACCCGACGCCGATCCAGTCGCCGGATCCTCCCCGCCATAGAACTGCATCCGTGCGCAGAACACACGTTGTAACCCAGCATTCACACTCTCTTCACGATTCTTCGTCGCGATGCAGTAGAAAAACTTCGCATCCGTCTTCGCCAACCAAGCCACAGCCTCACGTTGCGAAATCTGCAGCCGCTTCAGCACACTCAAATCCTTCAGCAGCACAATGCAAAACGCCAGCCCGGTAGACACCGTCTGCGGCGCATACCCATTCGCCAAATCCTCTTCACGCAGCCCCAGCACCGCGGCCACCGACGCGCGATCATGCACCGAACCAAACACCGGATCGTTCTGCGTCATCCGCCCACGCACAACGCCCGCATCACCACCCGGCTCAAACCGAACCGTAATGGGTCCCACACCCAACCGCAGCGTAATCGCGTCCGCCCCGCGCAGCGAGGGATGGTTCAACCGCAACCAGCTAGCCGTGCCCAGCGTAGGATGCCCCGCAAACGGCAGCTCCTCCTGCGTCGTAAAGATCCTTACCCGCACTCCGTGCAGCCGCTCTTGCTCGGGATCATCCGCCGGCAGCACAAAGGTCGTCTCCGCCAGATTCGTCTCCCGCGCCAGCGCCTGCATCTCCTCATCACTCAAGGCGCGCGCATCATGAAACACCGCCAGCGGATTGCCTTCCAGCACCCGCTCCGCAAACACATCCACCACCGAGTACTCCAGTTTTCGGTTCATGCTCTCAGTCTATCGAGTTCGGCCCTGTCAACCCCCGCGAACGCCAATCCGCTCATAACAAAGGAGATTGACCTGGCAGAAAAAGGTGTTGGTTCTGCCATACTTAATGCAGCGCCTGAACCGTCTTCTTTGTTTGTCCGCGGTCGTCTGCGCGCGCCAAACCATGCAACGGCAATAACATACTTGACGCAGGTATAGGTTCAGCGTACCTTTGTAATCAGGAGGTTACCGCTTCGAGGTTAGAAGCGGACAATGGCGCATGGCAGAGCAAGGAAAATTCAAGCGACTGTGGAGATGGTTCGCTCCGAACCCCTTGTGGGAACTCGTCAAATGGCTGGGAGGTTCTTCCATTATGACCTCCATTGGCCGCTTCTTTTGGCTTGAATTTCACCGTAGCCCTGTGGACTGGTGGTGGCTCGGGTGTTTGCTCATATCAGGATTATTGTTGGCGGGGTTAGCGTTTTGGAAAGAACAGAAGACGTTGATAGGTGCTGAGCCTTATCCCGAATCTCATACTAAGGAAGCAGTTGAACAGAAAGAAAAGGAAGCGTTCAATAATGCTCTCAAAGAGTGGACAAATGGTCACAATACGGGCGAAGTGCTGAAGGCAGGAGTCCAGTACTTAGATTTATTTACTCCCCTCCAACGAGAAGCTTTAGGAATTGCTCACAAGATTGGAAGTTATCTTAGTGAACTAGGACCGTGTCCGGATTCAGACATCCCAACCAACACAGTTGGGGGTGTGGCTCAGCAAGCGATGATTTTCCACGCACGTGATGCGCAAGTGAACGGTTGGTATCGTGAACACCTGGCTCCTAGTTTGAAGTCACTGACCAATAGGATAGCGATGGATGGCTACGTTGATGATGTGCTGCCTCGATTCTTCGAGGGTTTATCAGTTTCCCAAAATCTCATCTGGATTCAAAAAAGGCTTTGGCTGTATGTGTTGCGTGTAAATGGAATAGATATAAAGGGGGAACTATGAAGCCCGAATACCACGAAGGACAAGAGGCGTTAGATCGCTTTGGCAACACGATGACCGCTCTCTTTCGTGTCCCTAAGGGGACAGTCGAGAAAGTACCTGAGAAGCCAAAGCGTAAACCAAAAACTACAAAGGCAACTTAGGTCCAATCGGGTGGTTCTGGATCTGGATACACTCGCTCGCGCGGTTCTTGAGCCCTTGTGTAGGTTTCGGTATTCTTCTCGATACGGCGGACGCTCAGCAATATCGCCAACAGAATCATCCATGTGATTACAAAGCATGTCCAGATCATGCCTGCCATGCTCTCACAGTGGCTCTCCAAAAGCGCCTATAATTCCGCGCATGACACCGGAAGAACACAAACTCATCATTACCATGCTTCGCGAGCAGCAGGTAACCATAGCTGCGCTTACAGAGATTCTGAAGGCACACGGGATTGTTCGGGACGGCGATCTTGTAGCGTACGGTCTAGAGCTGCGCTCTTCCGGCGCTGTTCAACTAATTGAGGATCGACTCGTGGAAGCGTATCGAGGAAATGGAGAAAATCTAGGGGTGATCGTGCCTGAACTTCCCGAGGGATTGCATTGATAGACTTTGGCATTTAGGCGCACCTGTACAATGAAATGAGCGCCAGCCCATAACCATCGACCCGCCATCCCCATGGCGGGTTTTTCTATTTATTTGGTATATCACGCTCACTTTCCAGCAAGGACATGTACTTTGCGTTTACCGCGCCCTTGCCGCTTCTTAGTGTGAGGTGGCGGCTCCGACGCCGGTAAGCTCTGCATAGGTCAAACGCTTGCCAGCAATGCCGCTCATGGCAAGGTGGAAGCGCCCTGCATCATCCCAACCCTTGCGATGGTTGAAACGGAAGACTTGCTCTGCCAAATAGCGGTCAAGGTGGAACGGTTCTACAGCCACATAGGTTCCGGCAAGATTGCGCTTCATCAGAGACCAAAAATTCTCCAGACCGTTCGTATGAACCTCACCACGAACGTACTCAACAGCATGATTCACCGTCTCGTGAATGAACGTCTGTTGGAGGCTGGTATAGACCACAGCCTGATCGGTGAAGACCTTGGAACCTGGCGTGATGGTCGAGAGGATTTCCTTCTGGAGAGTATCGCGGCGAACGTTCGGAACAACCTTGGCGCGAATCTGGCGGCTCTCTCGGTCGAGCATACCGACCACAGCGGTTTTATGGGTAAAGGCGTTCTGGTAGGTGCGGACACGCTCTGAGCGGACTGCTTTGTGGTGCGCCTCACGCTTCGCCTTGTGCCAGTTCTTAGGCTCCCCGCCCACGAAGGACTCATCCACCTCCACCTGAGCAGAACCGCCGCCTAGAGGCCCGTCGTATGCGTTGGTGGTCATAGCCTTGCGTACACGGTGCAGCATGAACCAAGCTGTCTTTTGCGTTACGCCGATGGAGCGTGCAATCTCATAGCTGGAAACACCATTCTTGCAGTTGGTAAGCATCCAGACGACCATCATCCACTTGTCGAGAGTGATGGGTGAATCCTCAAAAATCGTCCCTACCTTGAGGCTGAATTGCTTCTTGCAGCCATAGCACTCCCAGATGCGCCGGGTCTTGATGAAAGAGTGCTTCTCAGAGCCGCAGCGAGGGCAAGAAACAAGACCGTTCGGCCAGCGATAGTTGAGCGCAAACTGGAACGCGCGGTCTTTATCGGAGAAGTAAACTATGGCTTGCTGAAGTGTCTTAGGGGCGACCATGAATCAAATGTACGCCGATTCATCGCCTGTGTCAAGTATGTTATTGCCCATGCAACCCCAACGCTAAGTCTTTATTCCTCCGGTTTTTGCATCAAATCAGGGGGGGAGGGGTAGGGGCCTGCATTTGACACCCGAGGTCGGCAGTCTTACCCTTGGAATCACCGTACCTGGAGCAAACTGCTCCACGCTGGCGCAAACCGCCGGCAACGGTAGAAATCTTAATCATGACCCGCACCGACTCCAACTCGATCCTCACCTGCTGCCGCTGCTGTCGCTGTGGCACCGCGCGGTGAGTTGGTTGAGCGAATCGAGACGATAGAGTCAAGAATCGAACATCAAAACCCACCCAAGGCCACGCCGGGGTGGGTTTCTACTTGGGCTCAACGAACGTCCGGCACCAAGCCGGAAGAAATCAGAAGAAGAGGAAAAATTCGATGTCTCTCCGCATCAATGACGTAGCTCCCGACTTCACCGCCGAAACCACACAGGGCACCATCCACTTCCACGAGTTCATCGGCGACAACTGGGTCGTGCTCTTCTCGCACCCCAAGGACTTCACCCCCGTCTGCACCACCGAACTCGGCGCCGTCGGCTCGCTCGAAGCCGAGTTCGCCGCCCGCGGCGTAAAGCCTCTTGGCCTCTCCGTCGACGGCATCGAAAACCACGCGAAGTGGGCCAAGGACATCGAAGACGTCACCGGCGCCAAGATCAACTTCCCCGTCATCGGCGACACCGAGCTCAAGGTCGCCAAGCTCTATGACATGCTACCCGGCGACGCCGGCGATAGCTGCGAAGGCCGCACTCCCGCCGACAACGCCACCGTCCGCGTGGTCTATATCGTCGGCCCCGATAAGAAGATCAAGCTGCAGATGGCCTATCCCATGACCACCGGCCGCAACTTCGATGAGATCCTCCGCGTGCTTGACTCCATGCAACTCACCGCCAAGCACAAGGTAGCCACCCCGGCCAACTGGAAGCAGGGCGACGACGTCATCATCACCGCCGCCGTCTCTAACGACGACGCCGACAAGATCTTCCCCGGCTACAAAACCGTAAAGCCCTACCTGCGCACAACGGCACAACCTAAGTAAAAGGGCATAACGTTCAGGGCTCAGGATTCAGCAAGCATTCGTTGTCTGAACCCTGAACCCTCATGGGCACCGGTGGCGAAGTGGCTAACGCGCTGGTCTGCAAAACCAGTATTCGTGGGTTCGATCCCCACCCGGTGCTCCATAATTTCAATAACTTACGGCATTTCACGTAGGACCTTAACACCACTAAACACCACTGAGATAAAATCTGAGCATTGCTGGAAGCCCGCAATACTCAAGAAAACGGTCGATCGGTATCAGCACGGCTCTGTACGAAAAGTGAAACGGGCACAGGGATTCGCCTGGGAGTTTCGCTACTACGTCATGGAAGGGTCGGTACGGAAACCGAAAGTACAGACCTTCGACCCGGCAATCTACAAGACTGAGAAAGCTCTCCGGCAACACTTGGAGAGCTTTATCGTTAAACTCAACGAAAAAACCGAATACGCCCGCTCTGCAGGCGTCACCTTCGGCGCTCTGCTCGACCGATATATTGCCGAGGAGATGCCTCAGCGAAAGTCCACCAAGGGTGGATACCTCTCGATCATCAACAGCAAACTGCGGCCTCAATGGGGCTCCCTGCTCTTGTCTGAGATTCGACCCGCTCAGGTTCATACTTGGTTGCAACACCTCGTGTCCTCGTCAACATGGACACCACAGCGCACCCGGAACTCATCAACACCCGATTCGCCTATGTGTCTGTCTCCCGCGCATCCCAGGACGCGCAAATCTACACCAACGACGTTTCAACCCTTGCCGAACGCCTCAGCACCGACATCAGCAAGACCTCCGCTGTGCAGCTTGAAACGCCGCACGGCGAACACCACCAGCAACCCCGCCCGTCACCCCAAACCAAGGAGCACACCATGACGAACAGCAACGAACAGACCCCCGATGAGCAAAGGCGACCGGAAGGTGAACTCACGCCTGTGGCTATCACATTGCAAGCGATCACCGAGACGGATCAGCGGCACTACGAGCCGCTCCATATGGCGCTGCCGAACGAAAGTGAAGGGTACGAATGGAAGCGTGAGACCGGGGACATCCAGAGCTACCAACACACCGACACTGCCGGTTGGTTACATATCGACCCGCAAGGGCAGTTTTACGACCGGCACGCCCAGCCCATCGAAAGAGATCACGCGTTGGAACACGCTGCACACGTCGGTCTCGGAAACAACGAAGTCAGCCAGGCTCCGGCCATCGGCAAAGACCTGGTTGGCACCGACCAAGGACTCAGTTTGTAGACAGCCGGAGACACTCGGGAGGTGAAACCCTTGCTGCTACGAACCGTACAATGAAAACGCCCACCGGAGGGGCGGGCGTTTTCGGCTATCGTATGTCCGCGGGGGGAGGCTTACGCCAACAAGTCCCACGGCTAGTAAACTGATTTTAGAGCGACCTTTCAGGCATGTCAACGAAATCCATCATCCAAGCCGTCCGCACAGCCATCTCCCCGGCACGCATGGGCACGTTTGAGACAGCCGTTCCCATCCTGGACGACGCCGATCCAAGGGCCCTCGCGCTGTACGCTTGGAATGCCCGCATCTCTGCCGCTCTCCTTGCACCCCTCCATATCTGCGAAATTGTTGTGCGCAACGCCGTTTCGGATGCCATCGAGCAGGTATACGGGCCGCGTTGGCCATGGCAGATCGGTTTTGAGCAGAGCTTGCCTAGTCCGCGTTCCGGCTATAACCCGCAACGTGACCTACAGAATGCCCGCAGCCATGCCCCCACCACGGGCAAGGCCATACCAGAATTGAAGTTCGTCTTTTGGCAGAAGATGTTCACCAGTCGCCACGACCAGCGCTTATGGGAACCTTATCTGCGGCAGGTGATGCCGCACCTTGACCCGGCCAAGCCGGTCAGCATTTTGCGCGAAGACATTTACAACGAGCTTGAGCAAATCCGATTCTTGCGCAATCGCATCGCGCATCACGAACCCATCTTCGCGCGGAACTTGAACGACGACCTGCAGAAGATCGTCGCGCTCATTGCCGCACGATCGCAGGAAACCGCCGATTGGATGATGCAAAACCAGCAAGCGTCTGCGATTCTTCAGGAGCCAAGAACCGGGCCCGCCTATCCTTAGCTCCGTCCGAGAAGCCCCTGCGCCGAAATCTGCATAGAATTATCGCCACACCGTGGCGACAATCTGTTACCAAAATTCCAGCACCGGTGACGAACTTCACCCGTGGAATATGCAGCCGATCTCCGATAGCTAATTACCATACACTATGTTGTCTCTCGGAGGCTCCGCCATGATTGAGGATTGGCAGCAACGCATGGTGGCCTGGATGGCACATGAAAAGGCACAGGACATGCGTCTTGAAGACGCCCTCGCGCTCAAATTTGAGCATCGCCCTCCAAGCGTTTTCAAGTACCGCAAGGTTGATGACTATTCCTTGCAAAATCTCGAAACCGATTTTGTATGGGTCTGCTCCCCAATCGACTACAACGATCCCTACGACAGTAGCCTTTCGATTGCCAGCAATGAGCTCTCCTCTTTCATCCTGCAGCAAGGTATACAAAAATTGCTGAAGCAAGGTCTGAGCGAAGACTTGGCCCCAGAACGCTTACAGAAACTTCTTACTGCCACTAACCCTGCCGTTGCCTTGCAAGAAGCCCTATTGGGCCAAGATGAGATTCCCGAGGACTTATGGCCATCGCTCATCGCCGCGTTTGAAGAACAAATCCAACATTGGAAAAAGACAATGGAGCAATCCTTGCCGGCTAGTCATAAGGCGTCCCTCAAGATCTGTTCGTTCAGTGCCACCGCCGAATCCATCATCATGTGGTCGCACTATGCCGACCAACATCGTGGTTTCTGCATTGAATACGACCTAGAGACTTTGCCGCCTACGCATCTGTTTCCAAGGATGCTCTACCCGGTGCTTTATTCGGAAAAGCTCTTCGACGCCACTCCGTACTATCTCGCTATGCTTCAGGACAGGAAGGAATTCAATATCCTGTTTCCTGCACTTGCGGCACTCTATAAATCGCCCGAGTGGAGCTACGAACAGGAATGGCGGCTTGTAATTCCTGCCAATATGGTCAAAGAAGCCACGCGCTGGCGCGTCCCCAAGCCAAAACGCTTGTATCTCGGCTCCCGCATGACGACAGAGCAAAAAAATAACGTGCTCGCAATCGCCCGAAAACGAGACATCGAGGTCTACCAGACTTATCTCGCGGAAGATTCCTTTTGTCTAAAATCAACCCCGGTAGAGGATCCTGAGCCGATAGTCCCGGAAGCTTCGCCAATCGATGTCGACTAATCTACTTCTGTATAGGAAGCGAGTTCAGCAATTCCGTTCGTACCTGGCGCGCCAAGCTCTCTTGCCCATTCAAGAACATGGCAAAGGCCGCCGCTGCATCCAGCTTCGGGCAGAACGCGATCAATGCGCCGTCGTTCCATGCGTCTACAACTGCGGTTCCGTTTTCATGAACCTGTGATCGGAAGCGTGTTTCAGGACGCTCAGGCTTGCTTATCAGATACCCTCCCTTTGACCGCAACTTGCTTGGTTGCTGTCTTCTTTGTTTTCTTCTGTTTCCGCGTTGTCTGTCCGTTAACCAAAATGGGTGTCCATGTCGCTGCTTTGATTCGCTGCATGTCCTTCTGCATCGGACTTTTCGCTAGAAAGGGCTCCGCCTGATAGATGACTGCGAAGAAACGAGTCCAATCTTTCGAGCCTTTGTAGCCCGCCGTATCTTCGACGATCCCGCTATATGCTTTGACCGCATCTTCTTTCGTGTGTGCAATCTTAAATTCAATCGCGGTGTTGATGTCCGCAATCCCGCAATCGGGAATGAAGCCCTTGATATGGCCGCCAATCTTGGGGTTGAACACGAAGTCGGCGAAACAGGCTCTCAAGTAATCGTGCATGATTTCTTGTAGTTCCATTTCATTTGCAGGGGCGGCGCCGCGTCGATGAATAAGTGCGCTGGTATCTTCAAGCATCGCCTCCAGCCTTGCAAGATTCCACGCGGCTTCGTCCGATATCTGGTCGCTGACCGTCATACGCAGGGCGCCGACCATTCGTTCGATGTATTCCAGAGCGGGACTATCCAAGTGATCGAAGTCACCAAAACGCCTCGTGTGATGAAGGCCATCTTTGAGCTTCTTAAATTGTGCCCACCGAGAAACCAGATCAGTTCTTGTCTGCTCCATCTGAGCTGCTTCGAGGATGACGAGGAGATGGTCATACAACTGTTCAAGATGAAATGCCATGGCGTCGGATGGACTTTCGTATCCGCCCAAGTCGTCGCCCCCACCGAAGGCGTCCATTTCCAGTTCGCGCAACGCCTGTTTCGCTTTACTGAGGATTTTTTCTATCCCTCCTAGAGCGCGCTCCACCACGTCCTTGTCCACAAGCACTCCAACTGTTTCGAGAATGAACCATCATATCGTTCCGTGTTCTGCCAGGGTGTTCTCACGTCAAAGTCCGGTTCGGCCCACGCAATGGGCGAACTACACACGGGCAGAGAGCGGAACCGCTCTTCTCATTGAAGAGACCAACAATATGTCTGAAAAGACGTTCAATGTACGAGACTTCATAATGCCGCCGTATAAGACCTGCCCCAAGTGTGGACAGGAAACGTTCGGCGTACTGAATATCGATCGAAACCGCTATTCGCGGCGCTGCCGAAACTGTCTCCACATGGTAGATCGGTTTCCGCTTCCAAAGCTGAACAAGAGGATCATCTATCTCGACCAATACGTCGTTAGCAATTTGATGAAGCTGGAGAATCCAGAACATCAACGAAACGACAGGGTGACTGCTGATCCGTTCTGGCAAGAGTTGCGCAGCTTGTTGAGAGAGCTACGTAGCTTGCAACTCATCGTCTGTCCGGACTCAGGCTCTCATGTTTCAGAGTCACGCATATCGCCATTCAACGCCGAGCTGAAGAAGATGTACGAACATCTCTCGGGGGGAATCACGTTCAATTCTTTTGAGGGGATACGGTCGCAGCAAATCGGAGAATTGGCCCGTGCCTGGTCGGAAGGCCGAGACCCGCATTTCGAGTTCGATCCCGGTGACGTACTCACCGAAGACCCGAACCAATGGAGCAAACGGTATTACATAACGTTTCAAGACAATCCCTTCATCATCCCCGACGAAATCAAGGCCGGACGCGCCTTCGCGCACACTACGATTGCACGCTTGTTCCGTGATGTATGGAGCAAAGAGAAGAGAACTTACCAACAATGGTATGACGCAGAGCGAAACGGATATCAGCGCAAACTTGCAAGAGGCGCAGCACGTGCTATTCAGGAACGAATCAATATAATGCGCACTTTGCGGCCTGATGTTGAACCGTCGTTGGCGCAACTAGGAACGATGATGCTTTCACCAGCAGAAGTCCTGCTCACGAACGTGCAGCACATTTTGACATACAGGCCCGATGGCAAAGAACGCAGCCCAGAAGAAAATACAGCCTTGCAAAAGACGTTCGCGGAAGCCAATAGAATAGCTGAAGCACCATCCGTAAAACTACAGTCGATGATGTACGCAGCAATCGCTATGCGCGCGGCTGCCGGGCAAAAGGAGCCTCCCAACGAAGGCATGACAACCGACGTGGAGACCGTAGCTCACTTATTGCCCTATTGCGACGCGATGCTGATGGACAACGATTGTCGCGCGTTGCTGTTAAATATTCCTCTGTCAGTACGACCACCTGAAGTAGCTCGGGTCTACTCGCTCAATACCAGGAACGATTTTCTGGAATACCTGCGATCCCTTCGCACCCTCGTCACTCCGGAGCACAGACAGGCGCTATTGGACGTGTATGGAGAGAATATCTAAAAGGCTGACATCGATGCTTTCGGTCAATCAGACATGCCCAACTGGCGCTCGGTTCATCCGATGATCGGGGCACTTGTTTCACGTTCTCCGTCTCTGCCATTACCCTAATACTTGACCGTGTATAGAGGGTTCCATGAAGGAGATGGACTACACCATTGGATTCCAGGCCGGACGCTCGGGGCGGAGCTGGACGGCCACGGCTTTGACGGACCGCGCTAAACATCGAACGCCCGAAGCTGTAACCTTCACAGACCGTACAGAAGCGTTGACCTTTCTGAAGACCTCGCAGGCGGAAGGCTACCGATTTTCCGGCGCGGAGTTGTTGGACCCAGAGCAGAAGCTTGTTAAGAATCGATACTTCGTCATCGGCGGCGACGGACAGCTAACGCCCGCCGGTTAAGACAATGGCCCGCGCAATACAGTCTGGGAGGTCGGGGATGTGAAGCCCGGATATGGCAGAAATGCGGGGACTGAGGCCGTCATAGAGAACATCCTGCAAGGGCCAGCAGTGCGCGAAAGGTTTGGTTGCGACATCGCGTTTCTGCTTCGAGTTTACCGAGTCTTGCAGGGGCCCGCGCCAACACCACCGTTCGACCCGGCAAAGCCTTGTCCTTGCGGGATTCACGGAAAATCACACGGTGAGTGCTGCAGGGATAAAGGCGTACATGCTCTCGGTAACCAGATGCTTCAGGGAACTGCTCCGAGGATGGTGCCGGGGGCTCTCGCGCAAATCCAGTCCAGCATGGTCCAGGGCGATACTCGGTTCCGGTTCGTGTGGAATAAGCTCTGGCATTACCCACAACACGAGACGTTCCATCAGTTCCTTGATGCGCTAGTCGTAGAGACGCTCGGCAAGGAATGGTTTGAAGAACAACTGCGGCTGCCCCTCAAGAATCAGAACGCGATTGTGAAGTGGCGCACAGCGATGATTGAATTGCTTCGCCGACCGGGAGATGCAGACGATGGTGTGAGCACGGGCCACACGCTCACCGGCCCGGCTAAGGCGTACCAGTGCCTTGGATATGATCTGTACTGGCTACAGTTGGTTCATAAGCTGCCCGATTCGATCGTCAAGAGTTTGAATGACTTTCGCGCTTTTCAGGGCGCACGCTATGAAGTTCTCATCGCGGCCATCTTCGCTCGTGCTGGTTTTGACATCGAATGGATCGACGACGACAAGGCATCCGGGAAGCATCCGGAATTGATCGCGACCCATCGGCGTACCGGGAAGAAGGTTGGCGTAGAAACGAAGAGTCGCCAGCGCCCTGGAGCAATGAACTACATCGGAACAGTCTCGCCCGAAACTCATCTTAAGGGCGACGTAGATGACCTGTATAACAAGGCGATTCAACAAGCGCCCCATGAGGACATTCCGTTCCTGATTTTCATTGATCCCAATGTTCCCGATAGCCCGCAAAACGGTCTTCCATCCTACTCGCATATTCCCGTCGATACCGTTCCTTGGATGAAGCAGATTCGTGACCGTCTCGTGGAGATTTGGGACGCTGCCACAGAACCAACACCTGAGAGCGCGGTGATGATCACAAACTTTGCGTTTTACTATGGCGACAACGACAGCCCTTCACCCTCAGGGATGGGATCGTTCTTTCCATCGCTGAACCCGCGGGTGCCAGTAATTGATGAGCCGATGATTGCTGATCTCATATATTGCATTCAGACCTATGACACGGTTTCAAGGCAGATATAGATCGATGCGGGAGAGCGTGCGCTTGCCGCTCCTCGACTAAAACTTCAGGAGCCAGTGCGCGACGACTGCGCACTTATCTCGGAACCGACCTCCAAAACTCTCGTCTGCCAAACACCGCACCACGGTCGAAAGCAGGCATAGGAGATGTGCCATAAGTCAGTTTATGAACTCTCAGGAGCCGCTGTCCGCAACGGTCGCGCTATCAAGGTCCAACATCCCGGCGATGCTTCTACGAACGCGCCATCTGCCAGAAGAACTCGTTTCAGGTACGTACGAAAGCTGTGCGATCGGGACGTGTATCCCGCTCGGCGAATGCGACGTTCCATCTCTCCCAAAGTCAAGGAGCAACCGGCCTCAGCACAAACGGAACGGGCGTGGTGCAATAGAGGACGCTTGCGACCCTTCGGCAGCTCGGCTTGGAGCGCCTCATAATTCTCTTTCACGGTCGCGTCTGCCTTCGCGTATTGCGTGGCGAATTCCAAAATAGCATCGCAGACGGCCAGTGTCACCGGGGAGCTCTTCCACGATTCCCATATTTCCTTCATCTTCGCTCGGCTCTTCGGATGTAGGACACAAACCGTCGCTCCGCCGACGATGGCAAGCTGTGCTGCCGGAGGGAGCCGCCGAAAGCTGGCTAACAGTTTCGCCACGAGACGATACAAGCCCTGCAGTGATTGCACTCCAACCATGATGGAGACTGACGAGCCGAACCCTACCGCCATTTGCACGGCGCTCGAGCGCGCATAGTCTCGGAGTCTTGTATCGATGAGTACCGAAATGACCGCGGCACCCATCTTTTCGAGGTGCGGGTCGGTGGTATAGATGGCCTGTGCATCCAGCTCGCGCCACGCCGCCAGGTACGGGAAGTCATCGGCGTCCGCATATATCTCGCCAGCCATGGGACGACCCTTGGGCGCGTAAAAGACAAGATGCTTTTTGAACTCCCTCCATTCGTGCCGGACGTCGCTAACCGGCCTTCGCGTCTGGGTTGCGATTTCTTCGTAGTCGTCCTCAATCTCTTGGTTCAGGTAGTCGGGAACATACGGAACGATCACACCGGCCACGATCGATTCGTGCAGGGCCGTGCGATGCGAGATGTCACGCCGCTTGCGAAGACGCCAGTACAACTCACCCCGGACGCGGTTCGCATCGACAACCAGGCGTACCTGAATCAGCCTCGGAAAGAGCGGTTTGAGCGAGGGGACCAGATCGAGCAAGGACATGAGTTGCGGCAGGAAGTCAGATCGAAACACTTCCTCCAGCTCGGGAATCGTAGTGGCCTTGTCTTTCGTCTCCATGTTGTCCTGTTTACGAAGCTAGATTCTCGTAGAGAGCTTGCTCACCGCGTCGCATCTTCCCGGAGTTTAAATTTTGAAGGCCGTTTGCACTGGCTTCCATTGGTAAGCAAAGTATCTCTGGAGGCTGCGAAGCGAGACATGGGAATCGGCAATTTGCCAGCCCAGGATCAGGAGAAGCATTCGCTCCAGTACCCATTCCAGGTTCTGTGCGGCATAGCTCAATCCGAGGAAGTCCGCTTCCGTGAACGTGTCCCCGTGGGCAACGGCGTTCCTCAAGTCTGCCAGCGAAGGCCCCGCAGAATCCCAGAGCAACGGCCAGAGATCGTCGAAGTGAGTTCCATACTTTGAAAGGAACTTATCATAGAGCTCGCGCATTTTCGGTCGTGCCGTTCCACGGGGCTGTTGCAGGGCAAAGACGAGTGCGCTCTGGACGCCTGCAAACAATCGTGCGATCCGCACTTCCAAAACCTGCTCGCGTGCCAAGAGAGCATACACCGCAGAATCGAAGAGTTCGGTTTCTATTGCCGACCGGTAGAAGGGGAACGCGATCTTTAGAAAACGCTGGCAGGCTTCGCGGTCTCGGGGCAATAAAGGATCTTCGTGCGAATCTTTGCGACGAAACTTGCTCGCGTTGAAACGCCAGCGCCGAGTCATATCACCATTGCCAGATGCGTTACTCCAATGCCAGAACATCGTCCGCTCTCTGGAGCCGAACGATGCGAGGATCATCATAGCCTCGGCGTCCTTGTGCGCTTCCTCGGCACTCTTGTAATTCCGGATGTGCACGGAATATGCCTTTTTTTTGATGTCTTTGGAGACGCCCATCCGTTGCGAGCGGAGGTATTGCCGAATCTCTGCTATGGCTCCGTCGGAGACCTCCAGAAAGAACTTCTCTCTCTGGAACCCGAACTTTTTCGCTTCCTCCAACTCTTTGTCTTCGGGGTTTGCCAGTATTTGGAGCACAAAGCAACGGTTCGTCGCGAACCACGCGAACGGTTCGGTGCTTTTGAAGAGGCTTCCTGTGGATATGGATTCGATGGTGAGCGACTCGATGTCGCCAACCGGCGCGCTCCAGAACATCCGATCCTTGCCACCAATCTGACTTCCTGATTGAGTCCAGATCCCCTCTGCGGCCCATACTTCGTTGACATCTTCGGTCGAAGCGTAAGCCCCTCGGAAGGAAAATGGCGGACGTATCGCGAAGAGGTTCTTTGCCTGTTCGAGCGTGGGATAAAGAAAAATCTTAGCCTTTCTGCTCGACGGAACGACCTTGGAGAACTGAACCAGCATCGACGGAAACGTTGCTTGTTCCGACTTCAGTTCTCCCACGACAAGTGAGCCACGTTCAGCGGCCTCGTGGGGAACAACGAACTCCTCTTTTGTTTCGTCCATGGGATTCCTCAGCTACAAACGACGATCCTCTTATCGTCGCATTTTCTTCCTGTCGATGGGAGGAGGTCTCCTCCCACGCGCAAGCCGCTAATCGTCTTGTGCTCCTATCTCCGCGGGCCTGTTCGAGGCTGTTACGAAACTCTCCGAGCTACGCTGGGAGAATCCTAGTTTGCGAGGGCGGGAACGTCAGGAACACCCGCCTCAGAACCACGCCCTAGAATGAGATATGGAGCCTGAAGCGATACCGATTATTCCGCCCCGAGGCGCTGAGTTTCGGCTCTCTCCGACCTTCACGATGCCGCTCGTTTCGGTGCTGGACCGCATCAGATTCGAACTCGAGAAGGCGTACCCCGAGGGAGAGATGGATGAAATGGCTTGGTTCCTCCGTGAGTATCCGCGGGCGTATCGCTATCACCTGAAGTGTGCCGACTTCCGGTTAGAAACCATTGCTCAGCTCTATCAGGAGTTGCACCGGGAACTCGCGGCCAAAGTAGCGAATGACCACGATCTCTTCGAGGTCTCACAGAGCGACCTCCGTGTCCAGCGCACCTATTGGGACTTCGAGTCCTTTCTCACGGAGACCGGGATCGCGTTGGACTTGCTGGCTCGAATCGCGGGGACGGCCTATAAGACCGAAACGCTGCCGAGCTTCAGTCGCTTCTGTCGCAGGTCCGACCCGGACGATCCGATCCTTACACTGTTTCACGCGGCCCAGAAGAAGTGGGTCGAGGGATTGAAGGACTATCGTGACTGCTTCGTGCACTACACACCCGCCGACCTGTTTTGCCGGCAAGGTCTTTTGCTCGATCAGTTGGCGAACCGACGCGTCACTGATCCCGAGCGTTTCGGCTGCTTGTTGCATCGTGATCCAGAGGCGCTGCTCGGGCGGCGGACATGCCGGAAAACCCTTGGTGTGTCGAACGTGCTGGACACGCTTCTCCGTCCATGTGTTGGCGTGACCTGTCCGATAACCCAGTCGGTTCAGGATAGACACGATGGCGCGATCGTCGCAGACAAGAGCGAGGTCACGAATCAAGTCCGTTACTTGCTCGGAGTTGACGTTGTTGTGGTCGCCGGTCCTGTTCTTGCGCACTGTCAGTTGGGTATGAGAGCCGCCGGCCCAGTGCAGCTTGAGGTGAACGGCGGGAGGCTCATCGGTAGTGTCGGCGACGACTTCCTCCAGCACGGTTCTGAGGATGCGCTTCTTCAACGCCATCGGCGAGTCGGGATGATCCCACAGACGTTCGAGATCGTCGCCGAGTGCAAGTAGCTGGGCGCGCTGTTCCGGCGTGAGCTGCGGTGCCGATGCGGTGGCTTCTTCGAGGCGTCGCTCCAGATCGGCGCCATGTGTCAGCGCGTTGTTCCATCGCTTCTCCAACTCGGCGGCGACGAGGCGGTTCTCCGGCTCCGTCGCCTGGTACTGCCGTTCGATGCGGCTGGCTTCATAGCGCGCCTTCTGGAGCGCGAGTTCGAGTGAGCGCCGTTTCTCATCGGTGCGGGTCTGAGTCTGGTCGAGGGCATCGAGCGCGGCCTGCACACCGAGAGGACGCAGGGCTTCGAGCACCTCGGCTGCGATCTCCCGGTCGACCCGCCAGCCAGCGAAGGTGATGCAACTGCGCTTCAACTTGTGGGCACGGTCTCCGCTGCACCAGTAGCGCGGCAGCGGCCCGTCCCGCTTGCTGGGTGTGTAGAAGACCTGGAGGGCGCGGCCGCAACGTGCGCATCGCAGCAGTCCCGCCAGCAGCGCGGAGCCGTTACGAGCCGCGCCGTTCGGTCCTCCCATGCGAGCGTTCCAACCTGCGTTGGAGCGGATCTGTTCCTGGTTACGCATGAACTCTTCGCAACAAGCTGAAGGAGTACTACGGCGGCGAGGGCAAGGAAGATCCTGTCTACATCTACCTGCGGCCAGGGAGCTACATCCCTGCTTTCCAGTCCAAAGACGACCTTGCGGGCCAGCCTGCCGCAGCGGAATCTCAAGCGGAGATTCGGCCAGCACCATCACCCGTCGTGGCGGTGATGCCCTTCATGGACATTTCGGCGAACCCTGAGTCCGGGAGGTACGCTCGCGGGATTCCCGATGAACTCGCCTATTTGCTGATGAAAAGGGAGTCTTGCACCGTCATTTCACCATTTTCGACCGCCAGTGTCCCGGTGCTGGGCTTCGACATCGCTGCGACGATGAAACGGCTCGGGGCGCAGATCGCCTTGGAGGGTAGTGCACGCGTCGAAGGTACAACCCTCCGAGTGACTGCACGAATCGTCGACGCTACAGGGGTCCAAGTCTGGGTCGAACGTATCAGCGTCGAGATTGGCGAGAAGACTTCTTTTGCGATCGAAGAGGACATTGCAAAGGCCGTCTTGGTGGGCTTTGAAGAGGTGAAGGCAAATAGGTTCTCACTCGCTGAGGGGTCTCTTCCTTGAATGTCCCTTCTCACTGTTAGCTCACCGGCCATCACTCCTCTGGCATAGCTGGCCGTGTTGCGATGAAGAGCGGGACAATTGCCGATCGTGAGGTTCACACAGTGAATATCTTTACTGTGACGATTTCACGCCAACTTGGAGAACCAATAGCGACGGAAAGAGGAGACTCATGAAGAACGAAGCCGATGTGAAAGAGATCAACGCGCGCTATCGCGCTTACTGCGATGCTTGCCAGAGTGGACAGTTGGAAAAGGTGCCGACTTTCTGGTCGCTTCCTGCGCTGTTTGCCTTGGACACTGGTAAACCGGAGACGTCGCAGCAGCTCCTGAGCACGCCCGAAGAGATGATTAAGCTCTACAGCACACTATTTGGTTCCTCCACCGGCGTGGACAAGACCATCATCGACGAGTCCAATGTCACGTTTTATGGGGACAAGCTCGCGACCATCAGCACATCGCTGCGCCACATGATCGGTCCCAAGCTCCACGACAAGCAGGTAGCCGTTTATGGCTGCCGAAAAGTCGCCGGCGAGTGGGTGTTCTTTTCTCACATTAGCGTCGACGGTGAATAGAGAGACGCTGGCGAGGGTCAGCCTAGGCGCTTACCGTCTAGGCTGATTAGTAAAGCCAGAGACGCGACTGTCAGAAGACCTACGCCATAAGAATTGTCAGCCTGCGTAGCCGGAGGAAGGTATGCCACCCCAAGATACAGATGTTCCCAAGATCAGCAGGCGACAGTTCGTCTCAGTGAGCGCAGCTTCGATCGCGACACTCAGCCTGGCAAGCTCTGCAAACGCGGCTCGCCTCACAACCTTTTCAGAACCAGCAGCCCATAAGGAGTTTCCCATGCAGAAAGTTACCGTAAAAGATGGCACTGAAATCTACTACAAGGATTGGGGAACTGGTCAGCCGATCGTGTTTCACCATGGGTGGCCCCTTTCCGCAGACGACTGGGATGCGCAGATGATGTTCTTTCTTCAGCATGGATATCGCGTCATCGCCCACGACCGGCGAGGGCACGGACGGTCGACACAGACGGCAACGGGCAATGACATGGACACCTACGCGGCAGACGTCGCCGAGTTGACCACAAGATTGGACTTGCGTAACGCCGTTCACATTGGACATTCGACCGGAGGGGGTGAAGTGGCACGCTACGTAGCGCGACACGGAAAAGGCCGCGTAGCAAAAGCTGTTTTGATCAGTTCCGTGTGTCCGGTCATGCTCAAGTCCGAAAAGAATCCTGGGGGCACTCCCATGGAAGTGTTCGACGGCATTCGCGACGGCACGGGCAATCACCGCGCGCAGTTTTATCAAGACCTCACGCTTCCGTTCTACGGCTTCAACCGGCCGGGAGCCAAGGTTTCGCAGGGCATCCGCGACAACTGGTGGCGCCAAGGCATGATGGGCGGAATCAAGGCACAGTACGACTGCATTAAGGCTTTCTCTGAGACGGACTTCACAGAAGACCTTCGCGCAATTGAAGTACCGACCTTCGTCATGCAAGGTGACGACGATCAGATTGTCCCCTATGCAGATGCCGCTCCTCTCGCGGCGAAGTTGCTGAAAAACGGGGTGCTAAAGATCTATCCGGGATTCCCACATGGGATGGCTACGACGAATGCCGCGCAAATCAATGCTGATTTGCTGGCCTTCATCAAGGCCTAGCGCAACGTTCGCCGCGCAGACTTAACCCGAGTCTTCGCGGCGTAATGCTTACGTTCGAAAAAGAGGAGGTTACACCGTGGGAAAGCCGGTTGTAGTTGTTACAAATCGTTTTCTGGCTGAGGTCGAGGCGCGGATCGAACGAGAATACGTGACGCGTCGAAATCCCAACAAGACCCCGCTCACCCTTGAGCAACTCTTGGCCATCTCCGAGGGTGCTGATGCGATGTTCGTGACCTCCTTCGATAGACTCGACCAGACCTTCTTTGATCGTGTGTCCTCATCAGTAAAGGTTATAGCTACCTATTCGGCGGGATACGAACATATCGACCTCAAAGCCGCAGCCAAGAGGGAAATCCCAATTGCCAATACTCCAGGTATCAACCGTAATGCGACGGCGGATGTGACGATGTTGCTACTTCTGGGTGCAGCCAGAAGGGCATATGAAGCTCAGCAATTGTTGCGAACTGGTGCTTGGGTACTACTGAGTTCGGCGGGGCTACTTGGGCGAGAGTTGACCGGCAAAGTTTTGGGAATTGTCGGAATGGGACATGTTGGGCGAGCTGTCGCTCAACGCGGCAGAGGATTCGGGATGAAAATCCACTACACGAATCCGGTTCGTGTCGAAGACGAACGTGTGGGAGAAGCAATCTTTCACGAAAACCCTTTGGATTTGCTTCGCGAGAGCACGTTTCTCAGTCTGAACGCTCCAGACATGCCTGGAACCCATCATTTGATCAACTCGACTACGATCGCTCTGATGCCACATGGAGCAATCATCGTCAATACTGCGAGGGGTGGCCTAGTTGTCGACGGAGATTTAATTGCAGCTCTACGAACCGGACGAATTGCGGCTGCCGGCTTGGATGTCTTTGAGGGTGAACCTAAACTTCATCCTGACTACCTGGAGCTCCAGAACACTTTCCTCCTACCTCATATTGGTGGTGGCACGGTTGAGGCGGTGACTGCTATGGGCATGCTCGCCTTGGACAACATCGATGCCGTGCTGAGTGGGAAGCCCGCGCCATCCCTAGTTGATAACTAATATTGCTTAAGGCTCATGTTAGTTCATTGCGGTACGTACACCGTCCAATGGCGGCTAATACACACCTTTGTTCAGGAACATCCGCATCTCCTGTCTACATAGGCTGCTGAAGTCATGCAAAGGGTCGACATGGGGAGATAGAGTCTCATTTCTGAGATCCTCGATGGAAAGGGATGCTTCGCCGTAGCGCTTCGTGACACGCGCCGCGAACTGTTCTGCTGCGGAGATTACTGGCTCGGATGCGAAAAGACGGATGCGGCTGACAAGAGCATATAGAGCAATCAGATCGTCCATGTCGTCGAGTTGCTTAGTTGTTGCGTTTACAAATACTTTGGTGGCGAACTGGATGAAGTCTGCGTACAGAGTTTGCCGGTCGGCCAGTTCTCGGCTCAACAACTCGCGCTTCGTCAATCCACGCTGGATCAAGTAGTTGCTGATAAGAGGAGTGATGCCGCCCAGCGCAGATCCACCTAAGGCTGCGAGTGCACTCAAAGTAGCTGGATTCATTCTTCTCCTCAGGAAACGTAAAAGCAGTAGTCTTTAGAACAGGTGTCCAAAGGTGAAAAAGACCTTTCTGTGACCGGCATCTCCCACGGCGCCACCGAGGGTGACAGTCCCGATTGGGGTGCTGACAAGAAACCCGCCGAAGGCGTCTTGTCGGAGAATCGAGCTTCTCTCGGGGGACCAGATATTTGCGGTCTCATACCCGCCCGTCAGATAACGCCATTGCGTCTGAGTATCTTGCCGCCGACCAAGGGGGAGAAAATTGCAGCGTTTGGCTTCGCTTCAACAAATGTCGCAGCCGAATCCGGGCAGCAAGTGAAGTTCAACCTCAATCCGAGCACTGCGAAGGGCATTGTCACCGACGTATTTCCGGAGAAGCGCGACAGTTGCTTGCTTTCATTCCCCAGCTTTCAGGTCGAAGCACATTTCATCGGCGGAATGAGTGGTGGCCCAATTTTCAATGAAGCAGGTGAACTGTGCGGGCTCGTTTGTTCGGGCGGCTCTGGTGAAGAGGACATTCCGATCTCGAGCGGCGTGGTGTTGTGGCCGATGGCCGGAATACGCATCGACCACCGTATTCCAAGCGTGATTACCGAGCCCCCATATACGATCCTTGAACTTGCAAAGGTGGGCCTCATGGATGTACCTGATTGGCAATATGTAGAAACTCACGTTGAACAATATGAAGACCCGGACGGCACAAAGAAAATACGGTTGAAGGATTGAGAATCGACGGCGACTTCGTCATATGCGGTCATCGACGCAATTCGAAACCTCAAGCTCTCAATCCCGATAGCCGCCGTTCTCATCATTAACCACTGGATAGGAATGACTCGCAGGGTATACGGCAAATGCCTAAAACGGTAGAGAGCACCTGCTTTCCCCCTCGCCGAACGCGTCGCAGCCCATCGAAGACAACACCACTTTAACACCACTGAGAAGATTCCTTTGCGTACTTTTCCGGGTTTTTGAGGGTGGTGCAGTTCACATAAGTACCTGAAAATAAAGGTTATGGCGCATCTGCAAAACCAGTATTCATGGGTTCAAATCCCATTCGGTGCTCCAAACTTCAGCTACAAACAAGAAGGCCGCCCACCCGGGCGGCCTTCTTGCTTCTAAAGCATCAACTTACTTCGTCGGCCACTTCCATCCCGTAATATCCGGGTGATCGATCCCATTCTCGTGCGCATAATTCACCGCCTCGATAATCTGATCTTTCAGCCACTCCTTCGTATGCGCCGCGCCCGCCTGCAGCCCCGGTACGCGATCAATCACATCGATCGCGATATTAAACCGGTCCACCTGGTTCAATATCGCCAGCTCCAGCGGCGTATTGATGTTGCCCTTCTCCTTGTACCCACGCACGTGGAAGTTGTCATGGTTCTTCCGCTTGTATGTGAACTTATGGATCAACGCAGCATACGCATGGAAGTTGAACACCACCGGCTTATCTACCGTAAATAAGCTATCGAACTCCTTCTCCGAAAGCCCGTGCGGATGCTCGCTCTCCGGCATCAAGCGAAACAGGTCCACCACGTTCACAAACCGTATCTTCACCAGCGGGCAATGTTCCCAGAGAATCGCCACAGCCGCCAGTGTCTCGGATGTAGGAATATCACCCGCACAAGCCAGCACCACATCTGGCTCCCCGCCCTCATCGTTGCTCGCAAAATCCCATATTCCAATGCCTTTCGTGCAATGGTCTACAGCCTCATCCATCGTCAGATACTGCAGATGCAGCGCCTTGTCCGCGACGATCACATTGATGTAGTCCACGCTGCGCAAACAATGGTCGGTCACGCTCAACAAGCAGTTGGCATCCGGCGGAAGATAAATCCGCGTCACTTCCGGACTTTTGTTCGTCACGATATCCAGGAACCCGGGATCCTGATGCGTAAACCCGTTATGGTCCTGCCGCCACACCAGTGACGTAATCAGCAAATTGATCGACGATACCGGCGCCCTCCAGCGCAGCTCCAGCTTGCTCTTCTCCAGCCACTTCGCATGTTGGTTGATCATCGAGTCAATGATGTGAACAAACGCCTCGTAGCTTGAAAAGAACCCATGCCGCCCGGTCAGCACATAGCCTTCAAACCATCCCTCCAGCGTGTGCTCGCTCAGCATCTCCATCACACGGCCTTCGGTCGAAAGCCATCCGCCATCGGCATCCTCAGGCTTCAGCTCTTCCATCCACGTCTTGCCATGGCTGCCTTCGTAAATGGCATCCAGCTTGTTGGAAGCC
>CBDDDO010000010.1:0-33459 GCA_965226655.1 Granulicella sp.
GAGAAAGACCATCAGTATTCCGACAGGGAGTTCTGATGGAGCAAGCACCGTCCTTGCGAGGGTGTCTGCGATAACAAGAAAGAGCGCACCACCAATGGTGGTCATCGATAGAAGGCGGACATTGTCCGGGCCGAAGATTAGCCGCGCGACGTGGGGAATGATAAGGCCAGCGAAGCTAATGAGTCCGCCGAGCGAGACTGCTATAGCGGTCAGCAAAGAGCCCACGAGGATGATGGTTATGCGTGTTACTTCAATACGGATGCCAAGTTGATGCGCATAGTCGTCTCCAAGTGCGAGGGTATTGAGCCGACGCATGAGTGGAAAAGCGGTGATGATGGCAAGCGCGAAAAGGCAAGATGTCACGGCGAGTTGTTTCCATTCAGGGATTCCGATGGTTCCGTGGAGCCACGCTGCAACGATTCTGATTCCTGAACTCGAGTTCGGATCGAAAAGCTCGAAGAGATAGGTGGAGTTTGTCAGCATAGTGCCCACGGCGAAGCCAGCGAGAAGCAAGGTTACACCACTGGTGCGGCCCCGCGAGCGTGCAAGGGAATAGACGATCATCATGGTGAGCACCGAGCCGGTGAATGCCAGTAGCGCGGTGGCACTGAACCCGTAGACGGTGAACTGCGACAGAAAGACGATCCCGATACATGCACCGAGCGCCGCTCCCCCAGATGCGCCAATGATGTAGGGATCGGCCATTGGGTTACGGAAGAGTCCCTGGAACATGAGACCTGAAACAGCCAGAGCCGCACCCACAATCGAAGACGCTAGCACACGAGGCAGACGGATTGCGAAGAGGATCGTGTGTTGTGTCTCTGTCAGCGGTCGGCGTTGTAGCAATGAGAACAAGATTGCACGAAGCGGTATATGGGTTGCGCCGAGAGAGACGGAAACGATGATGGCTCCGGCTAAAGTCGCGAGTAGTATGACGGTGATGAAGAAGAATGTTGGTGGATTGATCGGTACGAATGTTTTCGACACGCGGTCTCCCTGCCTCCGCCCTAAAGGGGCGGAGGTGAGGGGAGAGATCGCGATTTTGTTTAGTTCAGTTTCCAAGATTCTCCACCGAAGTTTAGCTTGATGCCGGTGCGAAAGGTGAGTGGCAGCGAAGGAAATCCGAATGCTTCGAAGTAATGTTCGCTGAGAAGATTCTGGATGTTGACGTAGACGTTGATCCGTGATGTGACGTTGTAACCGCCGCCGAGATCGAGGCGCTCATAAGAGCCGAGTAGATTGCGGTTAGGTAATAGTAGGCTGCTGCCGAAGTTGGAGTCATACGCCAGAAAGTCGCTGTCATCGCGCTTACCGACAAGTGCTCCAGTCAACGACGAGAAGAACTTTCTACGCGTGTAGTTGAGGGCAAAGTAGCCGGTATGGGGGGCGATGCGGAAAGGCCTCGCTCCCTTCAAGGGAGAGTATGCCCCGATTTGGATGGTAGGAAAGTTGAACGATGTATTGAACGTAGGGGCGAGCGCGTCGCTGGAGAAGGAATGTTGTACGACGGCATCTGTGTAGGTATACCCGGCGCGGGCGAACAGATGATTGCTGAGTCGGAACTCGCTCTCGAACTCGACACCCTGAGCACGATACGCCATGGAGTTGATATACGCCCCATATTGAAGCGCCGGTGTGTTTGGCACTCCCAATTCAAGTAAGCCCGACTGCGGGACGTACTCCACACCATTGGTGAACTGGTTGTGGAAGTATGTGATGCCGGCCCGACCACAGCCACTGAAAAATTCCTGGTCGAGACCACCATCAAACGTGCGGGAATTCTCTGGCCCGAGTTGGGAGACGTTGTCTGCTGCGGCTTGTTGTGGTGAGAGTTCGTCGTACACGGAGTCAGTCTGCTGGAAAATGCTGGGCTCCTTGATGCCTTTGCCGAAGCTTCCATGGAGCTTCGTGCCGTTGAAAACACCATTCGCGGAAGGACGAAAGAGGTAGTAGGCGAGGGAAGCACGGGGAGTTGCGGCGAAACCGAACAGCCCGTTATCTTCGAGACCCGTACCCAGGTTGTAGAAGAGCCGATTCTTAACGTCGCCGGAAAACTGAAGGGTATAACTGTAGTTTCCACGCTGAATCGTGGATAGCTGTGCCCCGAGATCCCCCGAGTAGCCGCTTTCATTCTCGTATTTGAAGGCCCCAAGCGCTAAGAAGTGCGGCGAGACGCGGTAGTCAGTTTGTGCGTAGACGAAATCACGCTTGGTCTGCGAAAGAAAAGAGTACGCGTCGGTGCTGCCGGCGAAGTAAAACACGGCCTGGCCAGTTACGGCATAACCGTTCGCCCCTTTGATCGTGACAAGTGAGCCGTCGGTGTCGCCGAAGCCATCAGGAATTCCCACTGCTCCGAAGTCGTTGTACTGACCATTCTGACGGAGGCCGCCATAACGAATCTGGTTATGCCAGCGGGCTGTGGTCTGGCCATTCCAGACGGCGCCATAGTAGTCGTCCTGTTCCTTTTGCTGGCCGTCGTCAGGGATGCCATAGAGAGCGATGGCGTTGGGTTGACCGCCTGAGACGGCGAGATGACGAACAGTGAAGCGAAAATCGTTCGCCGCATCCGGGGTCCAGCCAAAGTTCCCGGCATAGGTGGCATTATGGAATTCGCTATTGGGCTCGTTATTCCGTGTGTCGAGGCGTGCGAACGCGGAGTAGAGATCGAACTGACGGTACGTCGTTCCGGCGGTAACCTCATTGCGATAGGTGCCAAAGTTTCCGGCATCTCCTGCATACGTGATGAGAGGCAGTCTCGTTGTACCGCGGGTAGACGTCATGCTCACAACACCCGCGAGAGCGTCGGAGCCGTAGAGAGCACTGTTTGGTTCGCGGAGCACCTCGATGGCATCGATTCCGACCGTTGCCAGGTTGGCAAATTCAACGCCACCGCCGATGGCGTTTGCAGGGACGCCGTCGATCAACACCTTGTTGGCATCGGTTCCGCCACCACGAATGTTGAGCCCGCTAGTCCCACCGATCTGTCCGGTCTGTGTGATCTGCAATCCAGGGACGAGCCTGAGAGGGTCCTGCACGTTGAACTCGGACTTATAGTCTTCCGAGGGAAGCACCGTGACCGAGGCCCCGATCTGGGCCTCCGGTATCGGCGTGCCTGTGGCTGTAACTGTAACTTGCTGGGTAAGGGTGTCGGTCGCCAGGGTGATATCGAGTTCGGCTCGAGATGCGGAACTGAGGTACGTGGAAGGAGTGATCGTCGAGCGGAAAGATTCTGCGGTGACGCGGACGCTGTAACGATCGGAAGCGGGTACAGGGAACTGGAAGGCGCCATCACTGGAAGTTGTCGTATGCGCGACAACGCGATTGTCTTGCAGCAGATCGACAGAAGCGTTTGGCACAAGCGCGCCCAGCGGATCGTGAACAGTGCCGTGCAATAGCGGCGTTTGCTGGGCCGAAAGCATTGCCGGAGCAGAGGTAAGCAGGAGTGCTAGAAGTGCCTGGATTGTCAGGCGTGCAGATAGAAAACAGGAAGATCGATTTCGCTTGGTTGCGGATGGTGTTGCAATAAACATGGTTCCCCCTCGGGATTGGTTGCAGCAGGGGCGGTATCCTGGCTTGCGCTTCTTCGATCCATGCTGTCTTCCCAGAGTTTTGCTCCAGTGACGTTAACGTTCTTGCATGTATCTCGACGCTTACAGTTACGGGGTAGTGGCGGACTTTCACCGCGCTTCCCGACGCCTGCTGTTGGTTGTGGGTAATGCTGATGAACGACATCAGCTACGGATGAAGTTGTTTGGCGAGATCCTCCAAAGCGTCTATGGCGACGGGACTGGGAAAATCGACACGTTTGTCGACGTAGTAAACGCGTTGCGCTTTGACCGCGGGCAAAACGTTCCAGCCTGGACGATCTTTAAGGGCGCTGATGGTGACTGTGCCGCCTCGTAGCATGAGAAGAGCCTGTGGCGCACGATCGATGACAGCCTCCATGCTGATATGAGGCCACTCTTGGCTGATATCGGAAGTGATCGAATGACCGCCGGCTGCTTCGACGATTTCTGTGATGAAGGAGCCTTTACCGATTGTGATGACGGGATCATAGGACACAGGCATGAATACGTTAACGACGGGCAGACCCTTTACCCGCGTTCTAACGGCTGCAATGCGATGATCAAGCTGTGCTGCCAAAGCATTTGCCTGGGCTTCGTGGCCAGTGGCCTGACCAAGTGTGACGACAGAATGCAGGATGCCCGCAATACCGTGAGGATCAACGATGAACAGCGGGATGTTGAACCGCTGTAGCTGACTAAGGACCTCCTGCTGATTCTGGTGGGGCATACCCAGCACCAAATCCGGATGCAGGGACAGGATCGTTTCCATGGAGGGATTGCTGATCGATCCCACGCTGGGTTTCTTCATGGCTTCGGCTGGATATTTTACGTAGTCGCTCACAGCGACAACATCATCACCGGCCCCGATAGCGAAAACTGCATCTGTGATACTCGGCACAAGACAGATGATGCGGTGAGGATGGTCCGGTACTGTGACGGTGCGGCCCGTCTCATCTGTCACTATGCGGCTGGCATGTAAAGGCGCACCAGCTAAAACCATGCACAGGAATATTCGTGTTGCGAACTTCATGTAGTGGCCAACTCTCTTGTCTTTGCAAGACGCACGAGCTCTATGAAGTGCTGGGCGACGTGGGGGGATGTGCGAAAGTGCAGATGGATATAGCTGGCCAGGATGTTTGCGATGCTGTAGCCTTCCGCTTCCTCTCGTTTGGAGAGCGAGTACTCGACCCGATAGCTGGCATCTGTCGTGGCTTGATTCGCGATCCGAGAGTAATGGAAGCTGTGGCCTCGGAGAGTTGTTCCGCATTTTCCAAGCAAGCAGTCGCGCGTGATCTCAACCGTGACGTAACCAAATTGAACGAGTTTGGCTGTCATCTCTATCGAGAAAGGAACGACGCCAGCGAAAACATGATTCGTTCCGTCGATTGTTGTGAGTTGCTGAGAGAGGTAGATCATTCCGCCGCACTCCGCATAAATAGGCCTATCGGAAGCGGCGAAGGCACAAATGGATGCGAGCATGAGCTTATTAGCGCTGAGCTTACCGGCGTACAGTTCCGGGTAGCCGCCCCCGAGGTAGAGGGCATCGAGGCCCGGAGGAAGCGTCGCGTCGGACAATGGGCTGAACGGAACGATATCAGCGCCTTGTTCGCGAAGAAGGTCCAGGTTGTCTTCGTAATAGAAGCTGAAAGCATGGTCCCTGGCTACGCCGATGCGGACGAGCGGACGATGCATTTCTAGAGAATGACGAGGGACGTCTAAGTCAAGGCCACATTCCAGCGATAGCAGCGTCTGTATATCGAGATGATTTTCGGCTAGGGCTGCTAGTATGTCGAGTTCTTGTTCAACGCTGCGCGTCACTTCGGTTTCTTCCGCCGTACGAAGGCCGAGATGCCTTTCGGGAATGGCGATAAGAGGTTCTTTCGGAAGCCAGCCTAATACGCGCGTCTGGCAGGAAGAGCGTATTGCCACTTCAAGCATTTTGAAGTGACGCTCGCTCGCAACGCGATTGAGGATAACCCCTGCCAACGGCAGCTTCGGGTCGAATAGTTCGAATCCAAGCACCACGGCGGCTATGCTTCTCGCACTTTTGCCGGCGTCGAGTATGAGAACAACGGGTAGCTTGCATAGCTTGGCAATCTCAGCGCTGCTTCCGGCTTCGGAGGCACCATCTTTGCCATCAAACAAGCCCATCATGCCTTCGACGATGATAGCGTCAGCGCCTTGTGAACCCTGGCGAAGCACGTCGTGGTTGGCTTCCACGGAGAGCATCCAGGTATCGAGGTTTCTCGCTGGCCTGCCGGCGATTCGTGTGTGGTGACCTGTGTCGAGAAAGTCAGGTCCTCCTTTGAATGGTTGTACGATCAGGCTGTTTCGCTTCATTGCAGCGATGAGCGCGAGCGTGACGGTCGTTTTGCCAACGCCGCTCGCGGTGCCGGCTATGAGGAAGCCCTTCATGGCTTCACCTCATTGGGTACCGAGCCCTTGAGTGGAAAGGGAAGACCAGCGACCATAAGGAGGACGGTATCGGCTATCGAAGCGACGCGCTGGTTGATTTCGCCGACAAGATCGCGAAACCGTCGGCCCAGCTCATATGCCGGCACAACACCGCTGCCAACTTCGTTGGATACGAGCACGATAGAACACGGAGAATGGCTGAGAGCCAAGAGTAGACCGTCGATCTGGGCTTCTAGGCCGTCTGGATCTTCTCCGTATGTTTCAAGAAGATTTGACGCAAAAAGGGTAAGACAGTCGATGAGAACGACGTCGCAGTTGCGACCCGATTCACGGATAGCCTGGGCCAAATGGATCGGCTCTTCTATCGTGGTCCAACTCTTCGGACGCTCGGAACGATGCCGTTCAATCTTGGCATGCATTTCGTGGTCGTCGCGGCGTTCTGCGGTCGCGATGAACGTGACACGTTCTGAATGCTCGGCAATTTGTTGCGCAAGACGGCTCTTTCCACTACGGACGCCGCCGAGCACCAGGGTTACGGATGCGGATTGAGGGTACAGCATGAAACGCTCCTAGCATCCGGGCGAGAAATTTCCGGAAACTGAGCGGGAATGGTGCATAGGCAGCGGCCACAGCCCTCGAACAGGGGCGTAGATATGCTCTTCAACTCTCCCAGCGAAGTTGAACGAAGCCCGATCATCATCTGGCCGGTCTCCTGACTTGCGTCTCAAGTGAACTCGGCGGCCTTCCCAGAACTTTCGTTCCAGTGACCCTCATTGCCTTGTTCTCAACGCTTACAGTTACGGGGTAGTGACGGACTTTCACCGTCTTCCCGAACACCAGATACCCGAGTTATATCGCTCATGGAGCAGGTAGGTCAATCTTTGAGCAATGTGGTACACCGCCACCTGCTATGTCGCGACCTAACTATCGTTGACGCTCGCATGCAGCGGAAGGCTAGAACTGCTACGTTAGCCAATCCAGGGCTTTCCAGATGGAAATATTCCGTAGGGATGTCTACCCTCACGAATTCGTATGGTAAATAAAGTTGGTATTGACACTTGCGTTGTTGACCCGCTAAAGTCGCGACTTGGCCGCAAAAAACCGGTGTCCAGGAGGTCTAATGTTATTGTCTCGCCGTCTCCTTTTGACGCGTACCGGCCAACTCGCTGCTTCTGGCTTGCTCGCTTCAGTAATGCCAAGAGGCGTTGGGGCCCAAACAGGAGCTGCCGCCGGCTCGCCGGACGCTTATGCTGTACCAAAGTCAATGATTGGCGGTCCGTTTCAACCATCGTGGGAGTCGTTACGCGATAACTATCGTGTACCTACGTGGTTCAACGAGGCGAAGTTCGGAATCTTTATCCACTGGGGTCTCTATTCGATTCCGGCGCGAATCAACGAGTGGTATGAGCGGCATATGTATACCTCGGATGTGAAATGGCATACCGAGCATTATGGCCCTCCGGATAAGTTTGGTTACAAGGACTTCATCCCGTTGTTTACCGTGCCAAAGTACGATCCGCAGCAATGGGCGGAGCTCTTTGCAAAAGCTGGAGCGAAATACGTTGTGCCGGTTGCAGAGCATCATGATGGCTTCGCCATGTGGAATTCCGACATCACGCCGTGGTGCGCGGGCAAGATGGGACCGAAACGCGATCTCACAGGTGAACTTGCGCAGGCTGTGCGGAAACAGAACCTCATCTTCGGCGTTTCCAGTCATCGCATGGAGCACGACTCGTTCGCTTATCCGGCGGCCGGCGTTCCAAACGATGAGTTCGATCCGAAGTATGCGGGTTTCTATGGCCCTCCTATTCCGGGCGAGTTCAATAACTCCAATGCCTCGGCCGCTTTTCAGGGCGATTGGCTCGCGCGTGTGCAAGAGCTCGTGGATAAATACGAACCGCAGATGATTTACTTCGACAATGGCGTAAACACTCGTACTTACGATGATGTAAAGCTGCGTGCCGCTGCGTATTACTACAATCGGGCGGCGAAGTGGGGTAAGCAATGTACGCTCGCAACGAAAGATGTCGCATATCTCTTTGGGTCGGTTCAAGATTTTGAAAAGCAGCAGCGAGCGCCGAAGTGGATTTATGACGCTGCGGGTTGGCAGGTGGATGATGCGATAGGAAGCACATGGGGATATACCGACGGCATGACGGTTCGATCGGCGGAGAGTGTTGTCCGGGAGTTGATGGAGCTGGCAAGCATGGGCGGCAACCTGTTGCTGAACATCTCTCCCATGGGGGATGGCTCCATCCCCGAGGTACAGCAGCAGGCGTTGCTTGCGGTAGGCGAATGGCTGAGAGTGAATGGCGAAGCTATCTATGGCTCCCGTCCGTGGATCAAGATGGGCGAAGGCCCAATGATTCCGCCTGAACCGCCGGGAGATTGGAAAGGTGGCTCAACAGCTGTGGAGGGACCACGTCTCGCGCGGCAGAATGTGCCTCCGCCCAGCGAGGCGGATTTTCGCTTCACGGTCGCGAATGGATCGCTCTATGCGCTGGGTTATCATCGTCCGTCCTCCGAAGTCAGACTCACGAGCATGGCGGCAGGCAAGGCCCGAGTGGAGCGGGTTGTTCTTTTAGGCTCGACTGAGCCACTGCGTTTTCGTCAGACCGCTTCAGAGCTAACGGTTAGCCTTCCAGCAGACTCTACGCCGTCGCGGATGGCTTATGTACTCCGCATAAACGGGAATATGCCTCTAGGTAGCTCATAGATTTAATTATGTTAAAAGTTCATATCGCGGTGCCCCTGTATAAGTTCTAGAAACTGCGTTCGACAGTGGGAGCCTGCATCGGAGCAGTCTTAAGGCTGAGAGTTGCGGGGGGCAAGCCTTCGGCGGTGGCTGTGATGGTGATGCGGCCAGTGGAGCCCGTTGCGCGAAGAATGGCTATCGCGCTGCCGTCGTAGAGCTTTCGTTTGGTAGCTTGAAACGGATCGTGGTCGAACATATCTCCGTTGTCGACCGCGATAATGGAACCCGGCCCTGTCGCAGCAAAGTGGACAACGGTCGTCGAATCTGGGATTCGCGTACCATTCCCGTCGACAAGGGTCGCCGTAAGATAACGCACATCGTTCCAATCGGGTGTCATTGGCGTCTCCGGGCTGTCTGCGGCGAAGACAATGCGCGCGGGTTGGCCGGCCGTCTTGAGTGTCTCGCTTGCCACAACTGCGGCTTTGTTTCTGGCAACGGCTTTCAGCTCTCCGGGTTGGTAGGGCACTTGATACGTTATCGGGCTAGCGTCGGGGTGAAGCTTCTGCGCGCCGAGCGACTTGCCGTTGAGGAAGAGTTCCACTTCTTCGGCGTTGGTATAAACTTCCACCTTCTCGATGTGCGGACTTTTATCCTGAGGGCTCCAGTCGTTGAGTATCGGTTGCGAAAAACGCACCGAAGGATCGAGCGGTGGCGCCGGGACGGCTGCCTGATTGGTTGTTGTTGCGTTAGCATAGCCAGGATCGACGGGGCCACGACGCGCCGTCTCGACACGGCGGACGATGGAGACCATAGGCACGGTCGACCACCAGGATTGGCGCTCAAGAGCGCGCCCACGCGGCAATGAAGTGGTCAGCAACAGACCAGAGCCAGAACCAATGGCGGGCCAGCGGCCAGCCTCGCCGAGATAATCGATGCCGGTCCAGAGAAATTCGCCTGAGAACTCTGGATGATCGCGCATTGCGATCCACTGATTGCGGTCGTGGGTGTTTTCCGTGCCGATGATGGAACGCGTGGGTTTCTGTGCGTGTGCGGCGAGGATCTCGTTCTCTCTGTAGTTCTGACCAACGACATCGAGGAGATCGGCTAGGCCATCGTCGTAGTCATGGCTTACATTGGGCCGGAAAAGCGCTTGAGTGACCGGGCGAGTGGGATCGTACTTGTGAAAGGTATCGACGAGCGATTTGAGAATGGGAATCGCAATCTCTGGGTGCGGGGTATCGTGGATCTCGTTACCTGCGGACCAGAGGATAACGCTTGGGTGGTTACGATCGCGCTGCACGGTCGCAGCGGTGTCCTTGAGCGCCCAGTCGTGGAAGTACAAGTGATAGTCGTAGGGATTCTTGGCGACCGTCCACGCATCGAACATCTCTTCCATCACCAGAAATCCCATACGATCGCAGAGGTCGAGGAACTCGGGAGCAGGAGGATTGTGAGCCGTGCGGATCGCATTGACGCCGAGCTTCCGGAGCGCGGTGAGTCGTCTGGTCCATGCGGCTAGAGGAACTGCGGTTCCGAGAGCTCCGGCATCCGTGTGCAACGCTACGCCGTAAATCTTGTAATGGACTCCGTTGAGAAAGAATCCTTTGTTGGGGTCAAAGTGGAATTCCCGTATGCCGAAGCGCACATCCTCGTCATCGATGGGGATGCCGTTTCGAAGCAATGTAGCACGAACTGTATAAAGCGACGGATGATCGAGAGTCCATCGGTCAGGGTTTGGGAGCGTTGTCTCAGCGTCGAGATCCGCAGTACCACCAGCTGGAATATCAGTTGTCGGAGAGACAATTTTCTTACTTTCGACGATCACTCCGCTTGGTGATTTGAGTTGAACGAGAAGCGAAAGTGTTGCGGAGACTGTGGAGTCATTCACCACGGTGCTGCGAATATGAATCTTGGCGGATGTATCAGAGGCGGTCGGTGTGGTGACGATCGTGCCCCATGGCGCGATGTGGGTGTCTGCGACTGTGATGAGGCGAACCTGCCGGTTGATGCCGGCGCCGGGATACCAACGAGATGCGGGCTGTTGCGAGTTGTCGACGCGAACCGCAAGGATGTTTTGACCGGCCACCAGGTCAGGCGTGAGGTCGTAGAAGAAACTGGTGTAGCCATACGGATGATGTCCCAACAGGTGCCCATTCAGATAAACGTCCGAGTTTGCCATGACACCGTCGAAGACGACGTACGTCTTGTGCCCGGCGGTAGGGGTGCAGGGAAATGTCTTGCGATACCAGCCAATGCCGGTTGGAAAGAAGCCACCTGCTGCGCGGCTGGGTGCGTCCTCTTTGACGGGTCCTGCGATAGACCAATCGTGCGGGAGCATTACAGAAGTCCACGATGCGTCAGGAAAGCTTGACGCTTCGGCTCCCGGCGCATCCGATTGCAGGAAGCGCCATCCACTGGTGAACTGCGTGATGACGCGAGGTCCGGCGGTCACGGCAGGAGCGGCTTGCAGCAGACGCGGCAGAGCGATGAACGCGGCAAGTATAAAAGGGTTCAGGCGCATGAGACTCCTTGATAGTGTGGCGCATGCTGCATTTCTTCAGCGATAGAAATCAACCTCAATTACATGGAAGAGTGCCTTTTTGTCATGAGTGATCGGTGTGACGCCTGCGCCATCGTATTTACCAGTGATTTCAGCGGTGCCGGAGGTCTGTCCAGTGTCGATAGGGGGAGCTGTCAAAGTGATACGCAGCCTTCCGGCCCCGGGATGTTGCGACGCCGCGGCGAAAGGAACTGTGACGTAACCGAGGCTGGTTGGTGTTGTGCCTTCATAGAGCAATTGATCATCGAGCGTCACTCGTATTGGATATCGGCGGGTGCGGAAGCCGTTGAGCTTGATATCCATTTGACTCGGTTTAGCAGTCCCCGCGAGCTTGTATTCGATCCATGCGGTTGATAGCTGTCCGTCGTTCGACCATGAAGTTGTGTCGTTGCCGTCAACGCTAAGAGCTGCTTGCTCTGAATTGGCTCCGGCTGTAGCGGCTGCAACTTCGATCGATGTGCGTATTGTAGGAAGCGGTCGACCGCCAGGCGTTGGTCCGCGTTCGAGATAGGAAGGTAGCCCTGCGGCAGGATCAACATTGGACAAGCCATCCTTGCTTTCAACTGCGGCTGAGTGGAGCAACAGGGAAGCGCTCTTGATGTCTGGAGAGGCTGCTTCGAGCTTAATTGTGCCTCTGGGCGAGCCAATAGGCAGTCTATTAGCACGCAGGAGCACTCGATTGACGCCGTTCTCCAGGGGCAAAGACTTATCGAGGATGTAATTGTCAAACGTCTCTGCCGCGATACCGACGGGGGGCTGCGCGATGCCCCCACGCCACTCCGCGGGCCCCGTCAGAGTAAAAGACACAGGGAGGTTGGCCGTTGGGCATCGTTGTCCATCCGCATCGACCGCTTCCACATCGATGAGAGCTAGATCGGCTCCATCTGCGCGGAGACCTGCAGGCCCAATGTGTGGAGTAAGGCGAAGCGCGACGGGACTTCCGGCTGTATGTAGCTTTGTGGAGGTAACCGCATGCCCGGCAGCGTCATAGCCCGTGGCTACGAGTGTGCCAGGCTCAAAAGGTATGTCAGGGAATGTGAAGAGGAAGTCGTTCGACTGGCCAGCAGGAATATCAGGCTCGCCCATCACACCGGGTGATGGTTTTGCTCCAGCGGGCAGCGCTCGCGATCCATTTGGATTGGACGCGGACGCCTTGATCGAACCCAAGATCTTTCCATTGAGCCTGAGCTCGACACGGGCCACATCAGCGGCGATGACATAAATGGGCTTCACGGTGCCGGCAGGATAATTCCAATGTCCGATCAAGTGAATTGCCGGTTTTTCCGGTTCCACCCAGCCATTCCACATCACCTGGTCAGCATAGAAGCCGTCTTTGGGTAAGCGCATCGCGTCCACTGCACCAGACCGGCGATAGTTATTGTCGCCACGATGATGCGTGTTCGAATCGGAGAAGATGATCTTGACGCCGCCATCACTGACTGCAGTACCGGTGCCCGGTCTAGCGCGAAAGTAGTCGTCCCAACGGACAACATCTTCTATGGCATGTGAATCCTGGTTGCGGTTGTAGAGTGGAGAATCCGCATGGAATGGAGGGGAATCAGAGTCCCAAAATGCACGAGCGCTTTCATCGCGAGAGTACTCATGCGCCCAGACGGGCTTGGTCGACGACTTGTCGATATAAAGCATTTCACCGCCGTACTCGGCGATCTTACTATTGAGCATCTCGCGGGCTCCAGCCGCGCGGCCACCATGTGGGTCGTACTTATCGCGCACGGCTTTCATTTCCGCCATATGCTCTTCGCTGATGCCCTTGTTCCCGGATTCATAGAAGAGGATGGATGGGTTATTGCGGTTGTAGATGATGGAGTCACACATAAGTTCGACGCGCTGCTCCCACTGCCGCCCCTTGGAATCGCCTTCGGAGTCGCCGGCAGGCATGGACTGAATCAATCCCACACGGGCTGCCGAGGCTGCGTCTTGGGGTGAGGGAGTGACGTGCATCCAACGCACCACGTTGGCATTGCCTTCGACCATTAGTCCATTTGAAAAATCACTGAGCCACGGCGGCAGATCAATCCCCACACCGGGCCATTCATTGGTCGTGCGTTGACCGTAGCCATGCACCATAAGTACCCTTCCGTTCAGGATGACTTCGCCGTGTTCAAAGGCAGTCTCGCGGAAACCCGTGGGGGTCGCGACGGAATCGATAGGACGACCATCTGATGTCAGTGTTGTTGTGACGTGATAGAGATAGCCATAGCCCCAGCTCCATAGATGAAGGTGATGAGCCATGACAGACGCGCTCAAGGTACGGGTCTCAGCAGGCGCGAGAGTGACGGAAGGACCAGTCATTGTCGCAACGACCTTGCCTTCTGCATCTTTTACTTCCGCGTTGAATCCGATCGTCCGTGGCGTAGCTGAGTCATTGCGAACCTGGCTCTCAGTATGGATGGTCGCAGAGGACGTAGCGAGATCGAAGTTGCTCGCCCAAATATAGGTGCCCGTCGTCCCAAGGGAAGAAAACAGTGGCAGGGTCTGGTGTACAGGCGCCATAACATGCAGCCAAACATTCCTATTGATGCCCCCATAGTTGGCGTAGAAGTTGGAGTCGCTCCAATGGAACGTGGTGCCTGTTGCAATCTCCTTGTACTTCCAGCTATTGTCGGTGCGAACAGCGAGAACATTCTCTGCGGGTGCAGCCTTGACCTTCGAAGTAATGTCGAAGCCAAACGCAGAGACGCCGTTTTCATGCCGCCCGAGAAACTCCCCGTTCAGGTATACATCGCCGGCGAGGCGTACCCCTTCAAACTCCACAAAGATACGCTGTCCCACAGCTCCAGTGGGAAGACGAAAATGCTTTCGATACCAGGCAACGCCCGTAGGTAGCTTATCGATGCTTACTTTGAATGCCGAGTCCTCATTCCACGCGTAGGGCAGCGTGACAGGCTTCCAGTCTGAATCGTTGAAACTCGCTTGTTGCGCCTGCTGCGGGTCGCAAATCTTAACCAGCCAGTCGGAATTGAAGTTGTAGCGCGACCGCGCCTGTTGTGCATGGATCTCCAACGGATACGCACAAGCCAGACACACCACCACGAAAACGCCGATAAAGCATAATCTCTTCATTCGTACTCACTCTAGGGTTTACGGTGCTGACTGAAGTTCCAAACGTACAACGTCATAACAAATACCACTCATCGGATTGCCGGCCGGCACTGTGAGCACGATTGTGTTCGCACCCGGCCTGAGCAGAGCGGCAGCAAAGGAGACATCCTTCTCGACCCATGTCCCTTCCACACCATCACGGTTGATCACCGAACCATTAGGAAAGAAGCCCGTCATTTCGCCGGCAGGTTTGCCGTTGACAGTGATCGCGAGGGAGCGCACGGACACTCCGGAAAGACCGAAGCGCAGAGTCGCTGTCCCCGCAGGTTGCGCGGTGCCATGAAGATCGAAGTGTATCGTCCAGGGCGTTGCTCGTCCGGGTGTCTTTCCAGTGAGATCGTCGGCGGTCACGTGAGGAACCTGGTAGATGAACCAGTCGCGCGCCGGATTGGATTTACCAATGGTGAAGTCAACGTCATTAGGAAACAACTTGGAGTACTCGAGATAGAGCCCCCAGTGCCAATGATCGTCGCCCTTTAGAAATTCTTTGGCGGAGCGGTTCGGGATTCCTATCTGCCAAAGCTGGCGGCCAAAATGGACTGGGTGCCACTGGATGGTATGGAGATCAAGCGATTTTCCGGCAACGACTGTGACCGGTTCCGAGGCATACTCGCCCATGATTCCATCGGCGACCGCGTGAAGCTGGTACGTTCCTGGCCGGACATTAGGAATACTAAAGGCTCCATCGGATCCTCCATTTACCCAAAACTCATAATGCTTCGCATCGTTTTGCCATGTAACAGGCTGAGGAGGAAAGCGAAACGGGCGTGCGCCAACGGTCCGACGCGGAACATACGTTCCACGATTGATGATTCGCCCCTGCGCGTCACGTTGCGGGCCGGGATCGGGCTGCGTTTCCGCATTGGACTGTGCAATGGGTGGTGGAAGATCGGTCTGTGCCGGTGCTGGTTGATCCGGATAGGAAAGACCGACAAGCAGGTTCGTAAACTTTGTCGATTCAGCTTGGGGATCGACCAGCATCAGTCGACCCCGAACTGTCGAGCGCTCTTCCTGATGTGGGTAGTCGACTCCCTTGACCCAGGCGTAAGGCCAATGTGACGCCTCAACCGTGGCCTGATGCTTCGCGTCCGTGAAGAGAGCGTCTGGCAGATTGCCGGTCGGAATATAGATGAAGATAGGCCCAACAACTTTGGTCCATGGTTCGTTGGCAGCGAAGTTGAGTTCAGATCCCCCGTAGTGTGTGCCTCGCCAGTAATCGAGCAGCGTGGGGTCGCCGCCATCCCCATCGTCGATGTGCCCTGTAAGTTCAAAGTGGAGCGGGCCGGAGGATAGGTACTCCATCGATGGATTGATGAGATATAGTCCGACTTTCTCAGTGGTAGAAGACCAGCCAAAGGCGGGCGTTTTGAACTGGTCGGTAGAGTAGTCGTACTTATGTTCGGCGCGGCCTTTGTAGATGCCGGTTGTCAGGCGTCGCGCCTCCTTCATGTTGAGATCGGTAGCTGCGTCCCAGTCCGCGCCTGTGGGCATAAGGGCATTACGCTGATTATCTATGGAAAGCCAATTGAACACCTTGCCGGAAAGCTTGAAGCCAAAACGTGATTCACCGACCGAGCCCGCCGGATACGTGGGCTCATGCGTAAAGATCGCGTAGGTATAAAGCCCGTGGGCGGAGCGAGCAAGAGTGTAGCGAATCTCGAGGTCCGCGACGAGCCCACCTTCCTGACCGGCGGCAGTGGGCCGTGGGCCAAGGATAGACTTTCCGTCGGCGTAGCCCTTTACGGAGACCTCAACAAGGTCTGGGGTATTGATCGTAATCTTCGTTTCGTGCCGAGCCGCCTGCGAAGGATTCTGCTCCCAATATCCGGCATGATGCCCGGAGACGTATCCCATCAGCTCCACATTGGGCGTAGTCGTGGCGGTAGTTTTTAGTGAGATAAGATCGCCCGTGTTCTTATCGATCTTGACAGTCAAATAGCCGTTGCTGAGGGTGAACGCGGACGCATCTTCGGTCACTGTGGCGGGCGGAGTTGTGGCGTTCGCAGCGATAGCTACGCTAAGAAGAAAGGGCACGAAAAGGCGGACCAAGATCACAATAGGCTCACAAGGTTAGGTTGATCGGGGTGTGAAAGCAGGGACGACCGGCTAGGCAAGGAGTTCCTGCCTGATCCAGGCAGGTCGGAATCACCATGTGGCATGAGGTAGAAATCAATTGGCTCAAGCGCTGGCACGGAGGCGTATGGAGTCGTCGCTTTGGGACTGTTTGACGCATATCGCCTCCAGACTTCCTGAGCCTCCAAATTTAATGCCACATCTACCGATCAAATGTCGGGACGCAGACCATTTAGCCAGTCGAAGGGTCAAATTGTCAATGGGAAAACAATTTGCATATTGATTTCGTGCCGCTTTTGGGCCGAACGCAATAGGCTCGGACGTCCTTAGCCTTCGCTGAGACGAACTGATTCAACGTGTTGAGCAACCTGACGTCCGAGCTACGAAGCATTAAAGCCCCCTCGAAAGAGGGACTTTATTTCCCTCGGAACGAGGGTGGGCTCGCAGCACATAAAAGGATACGGTAGGGTTCATCGGATCCGCCAGCGATTTTCATGCTTTAGCTAGTCGCATTCAGAGCGGACATTCTCAAGGAGTGAAGGTCATGAGTCTTCATGCGTCTTCTCAACTGAAGCTAAACAATCGGATGTCGGGAACGGGTACTTCAACTTTGATCGCATACGCTGATGTGACATGGAACGACACCTCCAACCATGCGGAAGTCCTGCTTCGTCCCGAAGGATGCCGATCCGTCTCCGCAAGCTGCGATTCAGATTTCATCTCCATCGATCTGTCATCCGCGAATAAGAAGTGTGCGGATCTGCGTCGGGCGGAACATCTCATCCTCGATTCAATGACGCTACGCATCTCTCGCGCTTTGATCTTTCAAAGTCAAAAACATAGTCGTTTCGAAGCGGCCCATCACGAGGCAGCGCTGTGCGATCCGGTGAGTTGGGAGATTGCCCTTGCTTTACTTGGCATGGCTGGGGAGCGAGGTACTATCTCTCAGCGTTCGATCCTCTATGCTTTCGGATTACTACGTACGTGTGTTTTGGATGCGGAGAAGCGTCTTCCTGCTGCGCGTCATAAAACCGCGTCCCTAGCGCCATGGCAAATCAAAAGGGTAGAAACCACACTGGCTGCAGGCGTCTCTACCAATCTCTCACTCTCACAACTCGCAGGGCATTGCCGACTTTCCATCTGTCACTTTGCCAGAGCGTTCAAGGCGACTTACGGAGTTACGGTACATCAATATGTAATTGCGAAACGCATACAACAGGCCCAGCACTTGCTGGCTCGGTCGAGCAAATCATTAGCCCAAATCGCACTCGATTGTGGATTCGCGGATCAATCCAGCTTCAGTCGGCGATTCCTTGCTGTTGCCGGAGAGTCTCCAGCATCATGGAGGTCTTCGTACGCAATTCGACTTCTTCCACGTCACACGATAAAGACAAAGAAACGGTCCAGGACAATACCTCCTTTCGACCGCGAAGTATTAACGCAGGGAGAGTTGCAATGTGCGTAGCCTCTACCCCGTTCTATCAACCAGAGCAGCAGTCTTGCCCTGGTCTATGGTCTTCGTCCCGGCTTGACGCAACTCTAAGGCTTTCCGGTAGCTCACACAAGGTCTCGACAATGAGTTTGCACCGTATCAGAGCTGATGCCTGTTCGATGATATGCATTCCGTCAAAGCCGAAGACGCAAGACTTGCTGGCAGCTATAGAAGTCAGCTCTCCATTAGGCGTACTCCATGAAGTGTTCACTGCGAATTCTCTCCAAACAACAAGCGTCAGGCCGGGGTCGCTCAATATCGTCGATGCAGTCCGTCCCGGTACTTATAAATTCTCCATGGCATTTGATCTGCTCCAGTACAGCGTTACCAGGAAATCGCTGGATGTGTTTACCGCGAGCGAGGGACTGCCAAAAATAGAAAGCTTTCAGACAGGTTTCGCAAATGACCCGGTTCTCTATCACCTCTCGCGCGCCGTATTACCGGCAATCGAGAATGGATTCATGCCGAATCAGTCGTTTGAGGATTGGTTTGTCCTGTCGATTCTCACGCGAATAGTAGAGCGCTATGCTCATATGTCGTCGCGACTGCAGCACTCTGGCGGCCTGAGTCCGGCGAATCGCAGGAAGGTTGAAGAGATCCTGCGTAGCCGCCCTGATGGGCGAATCGGACTCGGAGAGCTCGCTCAACAGTGCGGACTTTCCAGCGGCCACTTCGCTCGAGTCTTTCACCATACATTCGGGATGCCGGTCCATCGGTATCTCCTGCGTATGCGCATTGACTATGCGAAAGAACTCATCCACGGTGCTCAGCATCCCTTATCCGAGATTGCCAGGCTCATAGGGTTTACAGATCAAGCGACATTTACCGATAGCTTCTCGCGGATTGTCGGAATTTCTCCCGGTCGATATCGGCGACAGATGACCGCAAGTTTCTCGTTGCCGGCAAAACACCTTGTAGCCAATCAGGGGTAGATAGCAAACGCGGTGCCGAACATCGGAAGCTTGCTCTTTGACTGTTCTTCTGTTGCTTCATCCTGCAACACATCCCAGTGTTCGACCAGAATGCCTTCCTGCAAGCGGAGTATATCGACTGCGATCCAGTTGACCGGGAGGCCGAATTTGCTGAATCGTCCATGAATCATGACCCATTCTCCTTCTGCAAGGATCAATCCAGGCTCATATCGTAAGCTCGGAGGAGCATTTCGGATGAGGCGGAACAGTCCCTCTCTACCCGGTTCAATATGAGCGCTGTGCTGTATGTAGTTCAAGGACCAGAACTGTTCCGCAGCCAGATAATCACGTTGGTTAAAAAGAGTATCGAAGGCCTTCAGCACCAGAGCCTTATTTCGTTCCTGAACGGACTCGCTCATATATCTCCAGTCTTCTCGGCCGTTCATCACTTACAGCTTTGAGCCGCCGTCCGCGGGTATGCTCGCACCCGTGACCCACCGCGATGCATCGGACGCTAAAAATAAAATTACGTCTGCTACATCGTCTGGCTGTCCAATCCGCTTGAGAGCTTGCATGCTTAGCGTGAGGTTGCGCCCGGCTTCGGTCTTGGTGAAGTTCGACATGTCTGTCTCAATTACTCCGGGAGCAACCGCGTTAACGCGGATCCCGCGGCTTCCCAGGGATGCGGCCCAATGTTTCACCAACGTCTCCAGAGCTCCCTTTGTAGCAGCGTACGCCGGCAGTGTAGGCGCGCCTGGCTTGCTCGGATCCCCAGGTACTGCCTTTGCGACGATGGAGGTGGTGACGACGACGCTGGAGCCCTCGCCCAGAATAGGAAGCAACTGCTGCAAGAGAAAGAAAGGCGCGCGAACATTGGTTGCGAAGAGATCGTCGAACTCCTTGACCGTATGATCTTCCATCGCACCGGCCTTCGAGATACCGGCGTTCAGAACAAGGATGTCGAGGTGATCTCCTGCGAGCTTACGCACCTCTGCAGCAAGCAGGGAAGCGCCTTCAACGCTGTTCAGATCGGCTCCTGCAATATCCGCCTCGCCGCCTTGCTTGCGTATAGACTCTGCCAGGGACTCCGCTTCCTGGACGGACTTGCCATAGTGAAGGATCACTCTGACTCCTGCATTCGACAGCGCCAAAGCTGTTGCTCGGCCGATGCCACGTGACGCCCCTGTGACAAGTGCAATTTTGTTCTTCAAGCTGGACATGGATGCGCTCCTTGCTTCTTATTAGAATCCAGACGTCCAGCGGGAATCTTTGCAAAAACAAGCGTATTTGGGGTCACGAAATCTGACAGCGTAACGCGAGCCCGGAGGCTTATTTGCAATCGTCAGCGGACTACATCTCGCTTTCCAGTAAGCCATCCTAAAATGCCGCATGTTCTGCAAAGATCCTTATGCTGAGGAGTGGTCTTCTGAAGGTGTAAAAAAGGACAAACGATGATCATGGCCGCGGGCTCTCGACTGTCATCAACCGATTTGCACATCGACGATTGTTATGGCTCTCTGATTTTGGAAGCGGAAGCGGAGTTGGGAGCTTTCCGTACAGCAATCCGTGAGATGTTCGGAGAACCTTTATCGCTTATTGCTGTGAGTCTCTGGCTGGAAGAGTTGGAAATGGCAGAGCATGGCCGAAGTCCGCGTTACAGGCTGATCACTGTAGCCGCCGCGAGCCGTTTGGCAGATGCACTTGGAGTCCCGCGTGCAACGCCCTCTTCATCGTCTCGGCTGTCTGAGATTACGTCTCTGCGGTCAAACTAACTGAGAATAGCGGTCGCGCAGGGCCACAGTGCGGCACTGTAAACGCAACAGTTTTCAGTGCATTTAGCAGATGTAGTTAAATGGTGGAGGCGGGGAGAATCGAACTCCCGTCCGAAGAAACCAATAACAGAGAGCATTCATGCTTTTCCACGTTCCTCTTTGTCTCGTAGCCTGCCCTGAGAACGGGCGAAGATGAGCGAGCCACCAGCCTGATCGATCTCGTCATTGCCGTCCAGGCGGAACAGCTTTGACCAGCCTACTGTGCGACGATTGGTATCCACCCGTAGGCGAAGCGGAAGCAATCGGCTACTTAATTAAGCAGCAAGCGCGAATTGAGGTTCGGCACTTATAGTTTTGGGCGCGATTACGGGTGTACCCACCCCGGCATGCCTCTCTGCCACAAGCAACCCCGTCGAAACCATGACGCCCCCATTTGGAGCAGGCTCAACATTGCGTTGGGCGATACAAAGAACTGATTCCAGTATACGCTTTTGTTTCGTTGACCCGCGCTACGCAAAGGCCAGGATAAGTGCGCCTGCAGTGAGCAAAGAACCGCCGAAGATCTTTACGGGAGTAAGAGTTTCGCCAAGGAAGAGCCACGCAAAAATCAGCACCAGCGGAACGCTGAGCTTGTCGATGGGAGCCACGCCATTAACCGGTCCAAGCTGAAGGGCACGAAAGTAGCAGAGCCAGGAGAGACCCGTGCAGCAGCCCGAAAGCACGAGGAATATCCAACTGCGGCGACTGATCGCGGGAATTTCATGATGAACGTTCAGGCTTAGTGCAATAGCCCAGGTGAACACCAAAACCACGGTGGTGCGAATCGCGGTGGCGAGGTTGCTATCGATATTCTCCACGCCGACTTTTGCAAGTAACGCGGTCGCCGCTGCGAAGGTTGCCGATAAGAGCGCCCAGAATATCCATGTCATGCCGTGCCTCGTATCGCGTGTGCGCGATTGCTTCCATCCTACGCAGAAACAAAATCGCCGCCCCAGTCGGCGACGATTTTGGAGATGCTACTGCAATCCGCTACCGGGTAACCACGACTTCTTCTTCCTTTTTGTGGTGAGGCGAGGACTCCTCGCCGGATGAAGCGATGTCCTGGCCGCCCGTAATCTTGAGAGCTTCCTTGGCGCTCGTCACCTGCTCGGACGTTTCGCAGTGTACCGAAAGTAATGTTCCACCGTTCCGCACAGCGCCTTCGAACCGCTTAGCTTCGTATTCGGGGATACCCATACCCACGAGCGCGCCGATGATACCGCCAACCGCACCACCCGCTCGCAGGCCAGCAAGCGCGGCCATGATTGGACCAGCCGCCACCAGAGGACCGATGCCAGGAATAGCCAGAAGACCAATACCGGCAAGTAAGCCGAGCGTTCCACCGATGACGCCGCCTGTAGCTACGCCAGCGGTCGTGCCTTCCGGAGCTTTGGTGTGTTTCTCATGGGCGAAAGCGCGGGTGCTCTCTTCGTCCTGCAGCAGTACAGAAATGTCGGAGTTGGTGAAGCCGATGGAGAGGAGGTGATCGACGGCATTTTCCGCGATAGAGGCTGTAGCGTAAATCCCAAAGACTGCTGTGTTCTTGCTGGACATAGTGGATCTCCCGGGGTTGTGAGGCTCTGAGCTTCCGGGCCGGGTGGTTCGCAGCAAACAAATAGGGGCCCGTATGCGCAGTCAAAAATGAGATGAGCGGCATATATCGAGCGTTGTGTTGTAATCAGCGATTGTTTTGAGGCTCTAGAAGGTTGCCAGACGACCTAAAGGTGAACACTCTCAAGATCGATCGCCTGCCACTCGCCGCGTTCGATGCCAGCCCGGATCTGTGCTGGAGTCTTTCCCAGCTTTGTCTGGCGGTAGGTATAAACGCCTTCTTTCATGCAAGTAGAGCATTCTGCCCCATGAAGGCCTTCAAAGCAACTATGCAGGCTATTGTGGCCCATCGCCCGGTCACAGTGGCAGTAGCACGGCTCCTGGTGCAGTACAGGAGAAACCTGCGCGGCCATCTTGTAGGCAGCAACCTGATAGGAATGCGTAAAGCTCGGCCCGGTAAGTTGTGAACCACTGAGAATGGCTGGGAGCGGATGGGTCGGCGGCGCGACATTGTAGGCCGGAATGTCGTTCGAAGGGTTATAGAACTGGGCCGATGCAGCCAGTGTGACGAGGACGAGAGCGGCGCAGCTGAGAAGACGCTTCATAGTGCTGATGATACCGCTGTGCCGACAAGAGTCAAAAGTGGCCTTAAGAAAAAAGGCGGCACGATCGGTGTTCTGAATCGTGCCGGGAGGCCAGTGACGCAACTTGCTCTCGAAGAAGACTTCGAGAATGTCTTGAGCATTTCCAGTTGTGGAAAGCTCTGCCGTAACTGTAGCACGATCTTTCCGAATAATTCAATTTTCGGGAGAATGACTGAGCAGTTATTCCAAATTATTGAGAATCTTAGCCATTTCGGTATCGTTCGTGGTGATTCCGCCAGCGTCATGAGTCACTAAAGCGAGCTTAACCCGGTTATAGCGAATGTCTATATCTGGATGATGTCCTTCCTTTTCAGCAACTTGAGCGACACGGTTGACGAAAGCCATGGACGCTACGAAGTCGGGGAAGGTCCAAGTACGCACAATCTCCCCATCTGTCAGTTCCCATCGGGAAATCTTCGCTAGGGCTTCTTTTAACTCTTGATCATTAAGTTTCTGCATATCGTCTCGTTCCTCGCAGTACTAAGAACTACGATGCGGAACCAATGTGCTGCGGTCAAGTTGCAGCACTACGAAGAACGTAATTGGCTCCGAGTCCCCGGAAGCGAGAGAAATGTCCCCACGGACGAAGAAAAAAACGCTATGTCCCCTTCTTCTTGCGCGAGGCTACCCAACCTGGCTTCGTCGTTTGGCGGGAGCGACCGAAAGCAAGTGCGCCGGCAGGAACGTCTTCGGTGATGCTGGAACCGGCAGCGATGTAGGCGCCTTCGCCGATGGTGACCGGGGCGACGAGCGTGGAGTCGGACCCAATGAAGGCGCCGTCGCCGATGGTGGTCGTATGCTTGAGGACGCCGTCATAGTTGCAGGTGATGGCGCCCGCGCCGACGTTGACGCCCGCCCCGATTTCAGCGTCGCCGAGGTAGTTGAGGTGGTTGGCCTTGGAGCCACGGCCGAGGCGGACGTTCTTGGTCTCTACGAAGTTGCCAACGTGGGCGTCTTCGCCGATGTCGCTCTTGGGTCGCAGATGCGAGTAGGGTCCGAGAACAGCACAAGAACCAACCGTTGCGCCATCGAGGATGCAGCCGTTCCGGACAAGAACGCCATCGCCGATGGTCGAGTTCTGGATAACCGAATAAGAACGAATGCGGCAGTCCGGACCGATTTGGGTATTGCCGAGGAGCTGGACGTAGGGCTCGATGGTAGTGTCCGCTCCCACCTCGACCATCGAGTCAATGACAGTGGTTTCCGGGCGGAAGATGGTAACGCCCTGGGCCATGAGTTTGCGGGCGGTGGCGAGGCGCATGGCGGCGTCGAGGTGCATCATTTCGGCGATGGTGTTGGCGCCGAGGACTTCGTCGATATCGTCGGCTTTGATCGCGATGACGCGTTTGCTTTCCGAAGCGAGTAAACCGGCGATGTCGGTGAGATAGAACTCGCCCGAGGCATTCTTGTCCGAGAGGCGATTGAGGTTGGCGAAGAGGGATTTGGTTTCGAAGCAGTAGATGCCGGAGTTGATTTCGGGTGTCCCGAGCTGGTCGGGCGCCAAATCTTTTTGTTCGACGATGGCTTGGACTTCGGGGGCGCCGGGGGTGGTGCGGAGGACTCGGCCGTAGCCGGTGGGATCGGGCGGGACTGCGGTGAGGATGGTCATGGCCGCGTTCTGCTCTAGGTGGAAGGTACACATCTGCTGGAGGGTTTCGGGGCGGATGAGGGGGACGTCGCCGGAGAGCACGAGGAGGTGCTCGGGTGGGGTGAGCTCGTTGAAGGTGAGGTAGCGCTTGAGCATCTGGAGCGCGTGGCCGGTGCCGCGCTGCTCGGCCTGGGTGACGAAGGTGACGCCGGTAGAGACGGCGACCGTGCGGACGCTGTCGGCGTGGTGGCCGATGATGCAGAAGATGCGCTCGGGCGGAGAGATGGTTTCGGCGGCGGCGATGACGTGTAGCAGAAGCGGGCGTCCGCCGATTTCGTGGAGGACTTTGGCGCGCTTGGATTTGAGCCGGGTGCCTTTGCCGGCGGCCATGATGGCGATGCCGAATGAGGTGGTATCCATACGCTGCTTATCCTCTCATGCGACGGTAAGGCGGGACCCTACCCCCCGGTGCTTTTCGATGCAAAAACCGCAAGAATAAGGGGTTAGGGGTGGGGTTGGTAACGTCTATCTCAATTGTTGGAACAGATCGCCTGGGGTGATGTCTGCTAATTGTAACGGGTTGAGTGGACCAGATGTGCAGCGTCTATGTCTCGTTGGATGAGCCGGATAGGGCATTTAGGGGCTTGACACGGAAAAAACAAAAACCTTTGATGCGGAGGAAGCGATGTTTGCGAGGAGATGCGAGGCTAAGACGTGCAAAGGGTGAGTACGGCAGAACCGAACTTGTGGAGCTTTTCGGTGTCGAGGCCGCGGATGTTGTGGAGGTCGGTGAGGGAACGGGGTTCGGCGAGGGCGATGTTGCGGAGCGCGGTGTCGGAGAGGATGAAGAAGCTGGGAAGGCCGGCGGTTGCGGCTTGCTGCTTGCGCCAATCACGGAGTTTGGCGTCGAGGGCTTGCTGGGCTGGGGTGAGTTCGATGGGTTGGGTCGGTGGCGGGGCGGGGCGCTTGTTTTCGCGGACGGCGGAGGGCGAACCTGCAGGTCTCTCCACTGCGCTGCGCTCCGGTCGAGATGACAAAGTTTGGGTGGGAACGAAGAGACCGGAGGAGAGTTCGTCAATTGCTGGCCGCTGTGGCGCCTTCGGTGACTGCTTCGCAAGGGCGGTGGAGATTGGAATCGGTGCATTACCGCGGCAGACGGCGAGGATGGCGGAGCCGTAGCGGTCTACTTTACTGGGGCCCATGCCGGAGATGGCGTTGAGTGCGGCGAGGTTTTGGGGGTTGGCGTTGGCAATGGAGCGCATGACGGCGTCCGCGAGGATCATGAAGGCGGGGGTCTTGGTGGGTTTGGCTTGCTCGGTGCGCCAGGTGCGGAGTTGCTCGAAGAGCTCTTCGGCCTGCGGGTTGAGTGGAGCTTTGGGTGTTGCGGAAGCGGAGCCGGATTTGCTCTTTGATTTTTTTGTGGGCGCGTCCGCAATGCCGCTGCGAATCCAGACGGTGTCGAGGGCCTTGTCGTCGGGATCGTGGCCTTCTTCGGTAATGGTGGCTTTTTTGTAGGTGACGTCTTTGCCGTCGGGGGTGCGAAAGGTGTCGTTGCTGAGGGTGAGGAGGCCGGCGCGGGCGAGGGCGTCAAGAAGGGTGTCGAAGTCGTCGCGGTGTTTGGTGAGCTTGAGATCGGTGAAGAGCTTTCCGGTGCTGGTGCCTCGGCCTTGAAGGGCTCGAAGGATGGTGCGGAGTTGCTGGCGTTCTTCCTGGTTGGGTTGGTGGGCGGCGGAGGCGGAGTTTCCGCTGGGATTGCAGATATCGCAGAGGCCGCAGGTGCGGGCGGTGTCTGAGGTGTCGCCGAAGTGCTGGACGAGAGCGGCCATGCGGCAGGTGGTGGACTCGGCGAAGGCGATCATGCGGTCGATCTGGGCGCGGCGGGCGGCGACCTGAGCTTCGTAAGTGGTTTGCCAGCGGGGAGCGGCCGTGGAAGCCCCGATCTCCAAGTGCGAGAGATCGGGGGCACCCAGATCGGTGGCGGTTTCAGGGTTGAGGCGGACGTCTCCGGCCATATCCATGAGGGCGACGCCGGTGGCGAGGAGTTTTTCGATGGAGCGATCGAGGGTTTCGCGATCCATCATGTCTTTCTTCTTGCGAAGGGCGTTGTGGAGATCGTTGACGGGGGTGAAGACGTCGGGGAGAGCGAGAGCGACGCGTTGAAGATCGCCGGTCGGAGGGTAGTTGCGCTCGAGGAAGAACTCCTGCAGACGGCGATCGGCGAAGCCGTGGAGCAGGATGGTGCGGGAGGGAAGGCCATCGCGGCCGGCGCGACCTATCTCCTGATAGAAGCTCTCGACCGAGCCGGGGAGGGCGACGTGGATGACGGTGCGAACATCGGCTTTGTCGACACCCATGCCGAAGGCGACGGTGGCTACCACAACATCAAGCTTCCCAGACAAAAACGCGCGCTGAACGCGGTCGCGCGTGGCGGGGTCAAGACCGGCGTGGTAGGCGGCGGTGGGGAAATGTTTGTGGAGCTTGGAGGCGTATTCTTCGGCGTCCTTGCGAGAGCTAGCGTAGATGATGGCGGGGCGGGAGGACTCGTCCTTGAGGAGCTTGAGGGCGAAGTCAGCTCGCTGGGGCTTGGAGAGTTCGACGACCTCGACGGCGAGGTTGGAACGGCGGAAGCCGGTGATGAAGATGGCAGGGCTTTGCAGGTTGAGTTGGACTGCGATGTCGCGCTGGACCGTGGGGGTGGCGGTTGCGGTGAGGGCAATTATGGGAGCCGGGCGCAAGGCAGGAAGATGCTGGCCTAATGTTCGGTAGTCGGGACGGAAGTCGTGGCCCCATTGCGAGATGCAGTGGGCTTCGTCGATGGCGACGAGCGCGGGCTTGCGCTTGGCAAGCATCTCCGGGAAGCCGGGGACGCGCATGCGCTCGGGGGCGATGAAGAGGAAGTCGAGGTCGCCGGCGAGGTAGTCGCGGCAGGCCTGGCGGGAGGCTTCGCGGTCGAGGCCGGAGTGAATGCGGGCTACGCGGAGGCCGAGGGCTGTGAGCTTCGAGGCCTGGTCGTCCATGAGGGCGATGAGCGGGGAGATGACGAGGGCCGTGCCGCCGCGGGCGAGCGCGGGGAGCTGGTAGCAGAGGGATTTGCCCGCGCCGGTGGGCATGACGAGAAGGACGTCGCGGCCATCGGCGGCGGCTTTGCAGACCTGCTGCTGGTGGGGGCGGAAGTCGCGGTGGCCGAAGACGCGGTGGAGCAGGGCAGAGAGGGTTTCGGTTTGGGCGGGTGCTGCGGGCATGGGCTGCGGCTAGTTTCGCATATTGTTTGCCTGTGGGAACGTGGGTGCAACAACAAGCAACAGCTTTAACGCGGAGGGCGCAGAGATCACGCGGAGGGCGCGTGTGGTTGTGGACTTTTAACTGGCAGGTGAGTCAACGCAAAAGAAAGCAGGTCTTTCGCGTTGCTCAGGATGACAAGTCGGGAGGTGTGACAAGTTTAGAAGATTGACGCAACAACATACGGACGATGTTGGGTTAGGCCGACATGATTTTGTCGGGTGTGATGGGGTAGTGGCGGACGCGTTTGCCGGTGGCGTTGTAGATGGCGTTGGCGATTGCGGCCATGGCGCCGGTGATACCGATTTCGCCGATGCCGCGAGCGCCGAGTGGGTTGAATTTGGTGTCGGGGATGTTGAGGACGGTGACGTCGATGGCCCCGATGTCGGCGTTGACGGGGACGTGGTAGTCGGCGAGGTTTTCGTTTACGGTGCGGCCGTAGACGGGGTCGATCATGGATTCTTCATGGAGCGCGAAGCCGACGCCCCAGACGATGCCGCCCACGAGTTGGTTGAGGCCTGTCTTGTCGTTCATGAGGGTGCCGATGTCGTACGTTGCGGCGACCCGGCGGACCTTGACCATATGAGTGTCCTTGTCGACGGCGACTTCGACGAAGACCGCGCCAAAGGACTGGGAGGTCATCGAGTCTTTGTCCTGGCTAGGTTCGGCGGAGCCCATGGCTTCGATGGGTTTGTTGCCGTTGCGGGTGAGGAGGGCGGTAAAGGACTCGGACTTAGAGGGGTCGGACTTGAGGAAGAGCTTGCCGTCTTTGGCGTCGATACCCTGAGTGTCGAGGTCGGTGGCGGCGGGCTTATAAAGAGGCGATTGCCTGTCATTAATGGCTAGCTGTATGAGCTTGAGCTTGACCTGCTTGGCGGCGGCGTCGATGGCGGGGCCGTAGGATGCAGTAGATTGTGAACCGCCGGAGACGGGAGCCTTGGGGAGCGTGGAGTCGCCGAGTTTGGCTTCGACGAGTGTGGGATCGAGGCCGAGGCCGGCGGCGGCGACCTGCGCCATGATGGTGTAGGTGCCGGTGCCGAGGTCCTGCGAGCCGCAGCCGACGAAGGCGTGGCCGTTGGGGAAGACTCGAACCACGGCTTGGCAAGCAGAACGGTTGGCAGGATAGGTAGCTGTGGCCATGCCGTAGCCGATGTAGTTGTTGCCTTCGAGCATGGTGCCGGGAGTGGCCGGGCGCTTGGACCAGCCGAAGCGGTCGGCTGCTTGCGTGTAGCACTCTTTGAGGTGTTTGGAGGTGAAGGGGCGGTCTTTGCTTGGGTCTTTTTCGGCGTAGTTGAGGACGCGGAGCTGGATGGGATCCATTTTGAGCTTGTCGGCCAGCTCATCCATGGCGATTTCAAGAGTGGCTGTGCCGGTGGATTCGCCGGGGGCGCGCATGAAGGTGCCGACGCCCCAGTTGAGCTCGACCATTTTCTCGGTGGTGAAGTTGGCTTCGGAGTCGTAGAGCATGCGGCTGGTGCCGGCGGAGTGCTCGACGAAGTCTTCCATGACGGAAGAGTTCATGACGGCTTCATGCTTGATGCCGAGGATCTTTCCGGTGGCGTCGGCGCCGATTTTGATGTGATTGACGGTGCTGGGGCGCGCGCCTACGGGGCCGAACATCTGGGTGCGGTCGAGGGCGAGCTTGACCGGCTTCTGCACGATCTTCGCGGCCATGGCGGCGAGGACGACATGCGACCAGGTGCTGCCTTTGCAGCCGAATCCGCCTCCAGTGTAGGGGCATTGCACGCGGACGTCGTCAAGCGGGATATTGAGGGTTTTGGCTAGGGACATTTTGACGCCGGTGATGTATTGCGTGGCGTCATAAACGTTGAGCTTTTCGCCTTCCCACCAGGCGAGTGTGGCGTGAGGCTCCATGGGATTGTGGTTCTGGAGGGGCGTGATGTAGGTCTCGTCGACCGTGACGGTGGCCTTGGCTAGGGAAGCTTCGATGTCGCCGCGATGCGTGTCGGGGACTTCTTTGCCGGGAGATTTGGGCAGGCGCGCTGTGGGGATGCCGCCGGTGAAATCGAGCTTGGCCGGTGTGGGGGCGTAGTTGATTTTGAGGAGCGTGGCAGCGGCTTTGGCCTGGTCGAGCGTGGTGGCGACCACGACGGCGATGGGCTGGCCGTTGTAGTAGATGTTTGCGTCCTGCAGGACTGTGAGCGAGCGCTTGGCCGGTGGGTTGGGTTTGCCGACGGGGAGCTTGGGGGCGTTGAACGGCGTGAGGATGGCGACGACACCGGCGGCGCGTTCAGCGGCTTTCTGGTCGATGGAGGTGACGGAACCGCTCGGGATGGTGGCTTGCACGATATAGGCGTAGACCATGTCTTTCTTAGCGAAGGGTTCGGTGAACTCCGCGGCGTACTTGGCTTTGCCGGTGACCTTGGCGATGCCGTCGTAGCGGTTGGCGAGCTGTTTCATGGGGGGTGGGGCTTGTTGTTCGGACTGCATCATGACTGGACTCCATGGGCTGCCTGCGTGAGGGCGCGGACGATGCTTTGTTTGGCGAGCTCGATCTTGAAGGCGTTGTGCTCGGTGGGTTTGGCGCCAGCTACGAGGAGGGCGGCGGCTTTTTTGAAGGTTTCAGGGGTGGCTGGCTGGCCGATGAGAGCGTGTTCGGCCTCGGGGCTGCGCCAGGGTTTGTGGGCAACGCCGCCTAGAGCCAGGCCAGCGGACTTGATCGTGTCGCCATCCATTTCAAGACCGGCGGCGACAGAGATCAAGGCGAAGGCGTAGGACTGGCGGTCGCGGACCTTGAGGTACCAGGAGTTCTTGGCGAACTTCGCGGAGGGAAGCGTGACGGCGACGATGAGTTCGTCGGGCTTCAGGTTGGTGTCGATGCTGGGGGTGGTGCCGACGAGGCGGTGGAAGTCGGCGATGGGGATCGTGCGATGGCCATGCGGGCCGCGGACTTCGATTTTGGCGTCGAGAGCAGCGAGGGCGACGTTCATGTCCGAAGGGTTAGTGGCGATGCAGGTGTTGGGGCCTTCGTTGGTGGCTCCCAGTATGGCGTGGGTGCGATTGAAGCCATTGATGGCGGCGCAGCCGGAGCCGGGTTTGCGTTTGTTGCAGGCAGGGAAGGCGGTGTCCATGAAATAGAAACAGCGGGTGCGCTGGAGCAGGTTGCCGCCGGTGGTGGCCATGTTGCGGAGTTGCGGACTGGCGCCTGAGAGCAGGGCGTGCGAAAGCAGCGGGTAGTTGGCGACGATGTCGGGGTGGTTGGCGAGGTCGGAGTTGCGGGCGAGCGCGCCGATGGTGGCACCGTTGGGGGAGGCTTCGATTTTGTCGAGGCCGATGTGGGTGATGTCAATAAGAGTGGAGGGAGTTTCGACGCCGTCCTTCATGAGGTCGACGAGATTCGTGCCGCCACCGAGGAACTTAGCATTGTGGAGGGCGATGGCGTGGAGGGCGGACTCGGGCGCGTCGGCGCGCTGGTAGGCGAAGGGGTTCATGCGGCACCTCCTGTTGCGGTGAGGGCGCGGACTGCAGCGACGATGTTGGGGTAAGCGCCGCAAGCGGCAGATGTTGCCGGACATGCGCTCGCGGATTTCGTTATCGGTGATGGCAGGATTGGATGTTTTGCCGGTTTCGAAGCTTACGGTGGAGAGGGTGTTGTGTTTGGCTTCTTCGAGGAGAGCCGTGGCGGAGCAGATTTGGCCAGGGGTGCAGTAGCCGCACTGGAAGCCGTCGTGATCGAGGAAGGATTTTTGGACGGGCCCAAGGTTGTCGGGGGTGCCGAGGCCTTCGATGGTAGTAATTTCGGCGCCCTGCGTGGTGACGGCGAGGGTGAGGCAGGAGTTAACGCGGCGGCCGTCGACGAGGACCGTGCAGGCCCCGCACTGGCCGTGATCGCAGCCTTTTTTGCTGCCGGTGAGATCGAGGTTTTCACGCAGGAGATCGAGCAGGGAGGTGCGGGTATCGACCGATAGGGTGTGGGCTTGCTTGTTGATGGAGAGCGTGAGGGGCATCATGCTGGGCGACATGGAGCCCGGGGGTGGGGGTGCGGCGACTGCGGCTTTGGGCAGGCCGGTGGCTACGCCTACGGAGAGAACGGCAGAGGAGGTGAGGAACTGGCGGCGGTTGAGCGCGAGCGGTTTCGGCGCGGATTCGGCGGCTTGTTCTTCGTCGAGGACTTCTTCGATATCTTCGGTACAGGGACTCATGGTGAACCTCGGGGTTTGGTCGACGGGTTTGGGCTACTGGACAAGATGGCCGGATGAAGGTTTCGGGATGCCCAAGAGCCTGTGCATCGCTGTGAGCTTGTTACCGCGTTGAAGCAGCGGTAAAATAAGATGTTGCGGCTGTGGGTGTGAGCGAATTGCACTTTGGACATGGTCGCCGTGGAAAGCGAGGAACACATCTATGGCGAAACGCCGTGGTAATCCGAATTACCCCAAAACCCCAAAACCCCATAATTGAAATGTAATAAAAAAGGGGGGAAGCAATTAACAAGTAGGTGTATGTATGTATGTAAATAAAGAGGGCGTACAACAACAATAATATAGGTTGATGGATAGTTTCATTTAGTTGCTTTCTTTGACTTCGCTGCTCTCTCTTCTTCTTCTTTGAAATCTGCTTCTGTGTCTTCTCCTAGCTTTGTCACTACTCCTGCTGCAACTGTCTTGCCTCCTTCTCTAAGAGCAAACCTTAAGCCTACAGATAGTGGCAGAGGGAAAGTTAGTTTCATTGAAGCTGTGAAGTTATCACCTGGTAAAGCCATTTGTTATTTTTCAGGAAGAGTAATGTCAACAGCTACATCTGCAGTCCTTATGAAGCATTATGGTCTATATCCGTTTTGGAAAGGCTTAGATCTACCTCCTTCAGTTGGTTTCAGAATATAAAGTTCAGCATCGAAGTTCCTTCTGACTTCAAGAGATCCTGGCTTGACGAGGCACTGTCCTCTTCTAATTTATTCTTTCAAGATGCCTCTCAGCAATACTCCCACATTATCACCACACTCTCCTGAATCAAGTTGCTTTTTGAACATTTCAATTCCAGTAATAGTTGTTGGGGTAGCTTTTCTTCTCATGCCAATCAAATGAACTTCATCTCCAATTTTACATCTACCTTGCTCTACTGTACCAGTAACAACAGTTCCTCTACCTGAGATGTTGACAGCATTATCTACTGACATCAAGAAAGGTTTATCTTTTTCTCTCTAAGGAATAGGAATAGATTTATCTAATGCATTTATTAAGGCCTCCATTGACTTTTCACCTAACTCAGGGTCAGTTCCATTTAGGGCGCATAATGCACTTCCTTTAATAAAAATCGCGTTATCTCCATCATACTGATATTGAGAAAGTAACTCTCTAACTTCCATTTCCACTAATTGATGCATTTCCGTATCAGTAACGATATCGCATTTATTGAGATAGATTACAATTGACTACACTCCTACTTGTCTGCATAACAAAATGTGCTCTCTTGTTTAGGGCATTGCTCCATCAGCAGCTGACACCACCAAGATACCTCCGTCCATTCTGGCAGCTCCAGTGATCATGTTCTTGACGTAATCTGCATGGCCTGGGCAGTCCACATGCCCATAATGTCTATCGTTTGATTCGTATTCAATTGTAGTAGCATTAATAGTAATTCCTCTTGCTTTTTCTTCAGGAGCTTTATCAATATCATGGTAGTCCTTAAACTCAGCCTTGCCTATTCAATTGGTTAGATACATCTTATTAAAGTACCTTTAGTTGAAAGATATTTGGTTATAGCAGCAGTCAAAGTCGTTTTTCCATGATCGAT
>CBDDDO010000011.1:0-236977 GCA_965226655.1 Granulicella sp.
GGTGTGGTGGCGTCTGGCGCTGGGATGGGCGTTACTGTCGCCGGTGGCAGCGGTTTGGACGGTGGCTTTGCGCCCGTGCGGGGGAGGTGATTGTGGGCGGTGGTGACAGGGCCTGGAGGCAAAGGAACGTTCGCGGGGTCGATGGGGCCGGGGTCATCGCGCAGGTGGAGGAAGATGGTTGCGGCAGTGGGGTGGGGCAACGTAAGTGTGCTGCCGGTGAAGCCGTCGGGAACCGGGGTGGGATTTGCGAATGTCGGGTCGGTGGAAATGGCCTGAATCAGGAAGAGATTGGAGCCGGTGAGTGTGCAGGATTGCGTGGGGTCGGCAGGACATTGCAGCTGCGTGATTTGCGGCAGTCGGACGAGTGTGGCGAGGGGAAGCCAATCGCTGGTGGGGGATTCCTGTTCTGGTCCGGCGACATTCGTCGCAGGGTTCTCGGGGGAAACGGGTGCTGCTTCGTGGGCTTGCTCACTGGCATGGCGGCCGTGCGGTTGCTGAAGTGGAAGACGGCACGGAGATGGAGTGGACCGAATGCGCTCGGACCGAAGGAGCGGAGTGGGTCTAGCGTGGCGACGATGGTGTGTGGGTCCTGCAGGAGCAGGCCGCCCGAGGGTGCGAGTGTGAGGACGGTGCGTAGCGCTCCGTCGACGGTTTCGATCTCCACCTGACCGTCGCGCGGGAACGGTGTGGTGCTCTTCAGGGTGAAAGTGAGACGCTGCGAAAGAGGAAGATCGTTGTTGTCGGGAAGTGAAATGACTTGATCCTGCGAGGGCTGGACCGTTTTACTGATAATAGAAACGACAGGTCGCGCGATGGAGACGACGACGGGAAGTGTGAGGACACGGCCGTCGCGTAGGGAGACGCGGGCGGTGAGGTGTTCGTCGATGTGGGTTGGCGGGGGCGGGGCATTGGCAGGTAGATCGAGGCGAAGTGTGTCGGGGGAGGCGTCCGTGGCGGGGACGGGGGTAAAGACAAGATCGCCCAGCTTGAGGTTTTCGACCTGCGCGAGGCTGGTCCCCGTGAGTTGGAGGGTACGGTCTCCGGCGTGGATCTCAAGACCGGTGATGTGGGCAGGTTCGGCGAAAGTACGGGCAGAGAGGTCGTCGGCCTTGGGTTGGCCGTACTGCTGGATGGCAACGTGAAGGTCGCCGGGGGTGACGGCATGCTCCAGCGGAGGGAGAGCTTGAGGACGTTCGGATGGTCGGCGACGGGGTTGGGCGTGAAGGCGACAGCCAAGTCGGATGAACTGCCTGTGGGACGGGCGGTGATGGTATGGACGCAGGCGCTGCCGGTTGAGGTGATAGTGAGCTGGATTGATGGCCCGCAATGAGGTTCGAGTTGGGATCGAGCGGCGTGGTTGTATCGGAGGGCGGAAGGTCGATGACGTGCCAGTGCCCGCCCGGCAACTGTTGCAGCGGGAGCGTAGGGCCGGTAAACGGGTCGAAGCCCCACTGGCCCTGGATTGTTCCCGTGAGAAGAATGGGCTTGGGTTCCGGTGTAGGTCTGGGTTGGTCGGACTTTTTCTCCGGCGCTAACTCGGGATGGGCGAGAGCTTTGATTTCGTCTTTCGGGAGCGCTGCGGGCTCGTGGAGTTCTACATGGTGCTCGGGAACCTGCTGAAGGACGAGGCCACCTTGGTAGGCGTCGGCTATCAGAGGGATATCGGGCTCTGCGGGTGCGCCTGGCGGCGTGTCGAGGTGCAGGACCATGTCATGCGCGAAGCTTGTGGAGAAGACGAGTGGGGCGCCTTCGATGGGGAGGGCCACGGAGGGTTGGAGTAGGCAGGTGACGTGATTGGCGTCGGCGGGGCGTAGCGGCGGCGGGACGGCTTTCTGGACAGATGGCAGGCCGATGACGAGAACGGACTTGGGGTTGTGGAAAGACGGTGGCGAGTTGAGGCGGAGGTTGAGGGCTTCGGCCTGAGGGAAGGCTATAGCCGGAATGTACTGGTACTGCGCCGTGTGGAGGCCACTGGTGAGCCGCACGAGATCGACGATAGCGCCGACGTAGGCGGAGTAGAGACCTCCTCCGGCAAGGTTGGTGGCGCTCGCTGCGGCGATGAAGTCCGAGCTGGGGCCGTTGGAGAGAGCGGCGACGATGGACTGGCCGTGACCGTCGTCGAGAAGAGTCTGAGTGCCTGTCTGGGTGAGGCAGGTGAACTGAGTGTCGACGGGCTGTTTGTAGCAGGTGGGGTTGGGTTTGAGCGCGAGCGTGCGGGCAAGCAGATCGGAGCGCTTCTGGAGCTCGTCGGGGTCTGACGGTGGCACGCGGCGGATGGCGGTGAGGTACTTCTCGATACGGGCCTGCTCGAAACCGGCTTCGGCAAGATCTTGCGAGGCGCGGACGAAGACTCCGGGACGGCCCTGTACGGCGGATTTGAGGGTGGAGAAGTCGCCGCCTGTTTCGGGGGCCATGAAGAGGACAGCTTGCTCGGCTTCAGCGGGCACCGTTATGAAGGTGCCTTCTTCGCGAACCTTCTTGTCCCAGGTTTCTATGCGGAAGAACCAGCTATCCGGAGGCGGATTTGTGGTGCCGCGGAGGAAGGCACAGATGAGTAAATAGTGGACGGACTGGCTGGGTGGGAGGTCGGTGTGGACCCATATCTTATCGCCCGGTTGGAGGTTGGGGACCGAGGCGATGGGAAGCGTGATACCGTTTCGCGTGACACGGACGTCGATACGCGGACCGACAAGGTCAAAGCGGGCGTCGACCGCGTGGAGCGGAAGCAACGTGCTGAAGAGCAGGAGTGGCAGAATCAGAAATCGGGCGCGTTTCGCCATGCTTCTAGTTTAGATGCGTCGTTGGGCGAGGTGTGAGCGTGTGCTCGGAGTTGATTCGTCTGACGTGTGCAATACAGTATGGGTTCGCCTAATAAACGGTTGCGCCGATGTTGAACCGGTGCTAGGATTTCCGCGTTTCCCAAAACTAAATATGTACGTAGCACGGCTTTTACGGGTTGAGTTTGGAGTCCTTCTGCTGCTGTTTGTCGCCTCGCTGGCCCGCCAGCTTTGGCGGCATTTTGCTGCGCAAAATTGGCTGCGATGGCGGGTAGTGCGGAGGGATGGCTGCTGCTGATTGTGGTGGTGACAACAGCGGCACGGTACGGCTTCGATCTGGCGCACACCACGAGCAAGGGGTCAATGCCTGGCGTGGGAACGAGTTCTTTAGCGACATTTGGGGTTGTTGTGCGATATACCTCGGGATCAAAGCGATACGGGCTGTGCATACACAAAGCTAGCGAGGAGGAACAATGCCGAATTGGATGAACGGAATTTTGCTTTGGCTTGGGATTGGATTTTGCTGATCATGGGCGCGCTTTGCGTGCTGTTGCTCATGAAGATGTGGAAGAACGAAATCAATCTTTCGACGCTGCTGGAAGGGGAGAATGGAAACGCGAGCATGGCACGGTTTCAGTTGCTGGTGTTTTCTCTGGTGGTGGCCGTAGGGATATTCCTTTACATCCTCGAATACAAGAATCTGCCTGATGTTCCGGCCAGCGTGCTGACCCTACTTGGAATTAGCTCGAGCACCTATGCGGTGGGCAAGGGTATTCAGTTCTCACGGCCTGAGGGACTGATGCAGAAGGGAACGATTCCGCCACCAACGGTGCCACCGGGAGCGGAGCCACAGCCGCCGGTCATAGCACCGCCCCAACCACCTCCGGTCTAGAGGATTGAAGGCAGTACGTTGTTGCGGCCGGGTTGTTGGTCATTGTGAGGAGAGCGCTCCATGGCAGAGACGACGAACACGAAGAAGAAAAGCAGCTGGGCTGCTGGCGCTGTGCGGGCGATTGCGCCAGCCATTCCGCTGGCAATTGCGTTGGCACATGGTAGGATTGCGCCGAAAACACCGACGGTGGTTTCACAGATTTCTGTATCTCGAGTTCCGAGTCCTGCCGACTGCAAATCGGGAGTTCCCTGTCCGCTCGTGGCAGAGGGCCATCCCGTGACGTGGTGGTTCGTTTTCAAGCTGAATGCCAAGGCTTTTCCGGAGTGCGGCGGCGGAACCCGCACCTGCCCATTTGGTGGACAGCCGCAGACGACCAAAACGTACAGCGAGTTTGGACAACAGTACGTAGTGGCCAGCAGCGATGCAACGTCGCTACAGGATGGCTTGACGGACTGCCTTGGGACCACAACGAAAGACCCGGTCGGCGCAAGCTTCGACGAGATCTATAACGGCAACTATCACTATGTGATCTGGAACGACCAGCCATATGGTGACCCGAAGATTGCCGCCTGCACGAGCAAAGGAAACTGCGATTCACCATGGGGGCACTCGAAAGGGATTGTTGCCTGGAACGATCAGGGCGAGGGTTTTGTGATGCAAGTATCGACACCTTCCTGGCCAGCGGCAGGCAATACGAAGTTTCCACGCAAGACCGACGGGAACACGCTGGGATGTGTGAAGGACAACGACGTTACGTTCAGCCAGCATTTTTTCGCATTAATGCTGAACAAAGACGACCTGGTGCTGGTGCTGAAGGGACTGGCGAACGCCAGTGCGGTGACCGATCCGAAAAATCCTCAGGTAGTGGCTAATGGCGGTCCGGCAGATGTGCAAGCGCTGGTGAATTCGCTGGGGCAGAGGTCGGACAGTGCGGCGTTAGTGGAGGGAACGTTGTCTACCGGTGTGCTGTTCATCAGCAAGCCTTCTAACCTAAACGTCCCACCCTGGCAGATGGTTTCGTCCCAATTGGGGGGTGCGAGTCTGAGGACCGCCACCTTCTGGGCAAATCCGGAAATCCCAACGACAACGGACGGCACAGTGCCTGCGTGTTGGGATGAGTCGCTGGGCGCACCGGGCGCGGTGGCGATCGCTACGAGCGGGAGTTGGCGCAGTACATCGTTTAATCTAACGGGAATTCCGGGGGCAAACCACGCGAAGATCGGAGTGACGACGAATGGCTCGACACCGTATTCCATCTTTGGTGACGAGAACCAGCAGGGAACGCTGAGCGGAAACTGCAAGAGCAGCCAGAATGGTCGTGGAGGTACGTTCTACGCGCTCAACAACGCGGATCTTACGCAGAGCATCACGACCCTGATTGCTGGTTCGACCGGTCAAGCGATACGAGTAGTGGTCCGGCGATATCGAGCGATGCGAACGAATAGCGGTTCGCTACAGGGCGCGTTTGCTAGGGCCATCGGAGGCTACAGATCCGTCGCGAATCGAGATGACGCGGTGAGCGAACTCGGCGATGTCGGGTTCGTGGGTGACAAGGATGATTGTGTTGCCCTTGGCGTGAAGATCGTCGAAGAGAGCCATGATTTCGACCGAGGTCTTGGAGTCTAAGTTTCCGGTCGGCTCATCGGCGAGGATGATGCTGGGACGGTTGACGAGGGCGCGGGCGATGGCGACGCGCTGGCGCTGACCGCCGGAGAGCTCGTTCGGTTTATGTTCCATGCGGGTGCCGAGGCCGACCTGCGTGAGAACTTCCTTAGCACGTTCGATGCGGGCGGCTGCCGGAGTGCCATTGTAGATCAGAGGCAGCTCGACGTTGTGCAGCGAGGTGGCGCGGGGCGAGCAGGTTGAAGGTCTGGAAGACGAAGCCGATTTCCTTGTTACGGATGCGGGCGAGCTCATCGTCATTGAGTTCAGAGACGTCGTGCTCGTTGAGCCAGTATTTGCCCTGTGAGGGTGAGTCAAGGCAGCCGAGGAGGTTCATGAGGGTCGACTTGCCGGAGCCGGAGGGACCCATAATAGCGACGTACTCGTTGTGGCGGATGCGGATGTCGACGCCACGTAGGGCGTGGACCTGCTGGTCGCCCATCTCGTAGGTCTTCCAGAGATTGTCAGTGACGATGACGTCGCCGGGGTGGGGGCCATCGGCGTTGGCGCCGATGCGGTCTTGTGGGGGTGGTTCTGGAATCGTGGTGTCGATGGCCATGGTGTTCTCCGGCGGTATTGGCAAAATGCTTTTGACGCAAAGTTCGCAAAATTTAAAACAAGGTTCGCGAAGAGGTGGTGCTAGCTGCTGGAATCGGTGTCTACGATTGGTTGAACTGAGTTATCGCGTTTGATCGCGGTGCCAGCCTTGAGGGAGCGCAGGATCTTGTAGCGGCCAGTGACAATCTCGTCGCCGGCGTTGAGGCCAGTAAGTACTTCGATGTCAGTGGCTCCGGTGATACCGGTGGTGACTGGCACGAATTTGACGCGGAGCTTGTCCTTGTCTTTGACCAGAAGATAGACACCTTGGGTGAGGGTGGGCTTGGTGGCGACGACCGTGGTTGAAGGCTTGCCGTGTCTGGCGTAAAGAGCCTGTTCCTCAGAGGCGTCGCGCTGGACGAGAGATTGGATGGGGATCGTCAGGGTATCGGGCTTGTTCGCGGTGATGATCTTCGCGGTGCAGGAAAGGCCGGGACGAAGTTCGTCGGGGATGGGGCTTTGACCGTTGACGAGATCGAGCGTGACGACGACCTTGAAATCCTTGGCCTCTTCGGTGCCGGTGGTGGACTGCGAGGTGGCGACGCCGGTGGTGCGGAGCAGGGCCTGGTCGCCGACCTCGGTGACGTGGCCCTTGAAGACCTTGCCGGGTAGAGCATCGACGGTAACGTCTGCGGGTTGGTTCAGAGCGACGTTGACGATGTCGGTTTCGTCAACCTTGACCTCGGCGGTGATAACGGACATATCGGCGAGGGTCATCAGGGTAGATCCCTCGGCGTTCTGGATGCCGACGACCACGGTTTCTCCTTCGCGGACGGGGACGTTAGTCACGAGGCCATCGAAGGGCGCGCGCGATACGGTCTTGTCGAGAGCGTCGTAGTTGGCGCGCTGCGTGGCGACCGCCTGGTTGGTGTGACCGCGAGCGGAGTCGGTCTGGGCCTGGGCCTGGGCAACGGCAGCCTGGCGCTGCGCGAGCGTCGCGACGGACATGTCGTAGGCGGCCTTCTTGGCGTCGTAGTCCTGTTTGGCGATGAGCTTGTCGTTGTAGAGCTGCTTGGAGCGACCGAAGTCCAGCTGTTTCTGCTCGAGATCGGCCTTGGCCTGATCGACGTTGGCGACGGCCGTCTTTTCAGCGGCTATATAAGAGCTGATATCGGTCTTGGAGGCTGCGATGGTAGCGGCCTGTGCGGCGACAGTGGCTTCGGGCTGGACGTTTTCCACAGTGGCAAGAACAGTGCCTGCTTTTACGTGGTCGCCTTCTTTGACGTAAAGGTGAGTGATGCGGCCGAAAGAGGTGGCGCCGACGTTGACGTAGGTCTTGGGCTTGATCTGTCCCGTACCGCTGACGGTGGCGACGAGGTCTTCGCGGACGGCTTTCCCAGTGGCGACGGGAGTGACGTTGGAGCGTCCGTAAAGGATCGTTCCAGTGATGGCGCCTGCAAGAACCAGAACAGCGAGGACGATTAGAGCAATTTTTTTGGCACTCATATTTATTGTCGGTCGCGGGCTTTGGTCGCGGCTTTCTTCGTCTGCGCGTTACGCGCAGGTGGAATTTATCGAGGCACGGGATAGAGATACGCTGCCTGCCGCGCCATGGTTCCCTTGGTGTGGAAAAACGAAAGCGAGGCGAAGACGTCGAACTCTATACCAATAGTTCCGATGATAGCAGCGGTCGATTGTTTCGAGCTTGTGAAAGGTTGCCTGCAGGATTAGAATCGGGAGGTCAAAGTTGAAGGAGTTCCGGCCAATTATGCAAACGCGATTTATCCTCTCCGCAGTAACCTTGCTGACGCTTTCGGGCGCGAGCATTGGAGCGCGTGCGCAGACGCCAGCGACGGCGTCAACTACGGTTGCAGCGGATGACCAGTCAGTGCCTGCCAGCCACCAGCCGGCAGCATTGGAAAATAATGGTGGAGTCGTGAAGTCTCCACCCGTAGAAGAAAAACCAGACCCACTGAAGCGGCGGCTGAGTGACCGGCAGGAACGAACCCGGCGCGAGCAGACCAAGAACGAGTTGCATGGGTCGTACAAGACGTGGCTGGATCAGGATGTGCGCTGGATCATCACGGATGAAGAAGCGAAAGCTTTCAAAAATCTGGCGAACGACGAAGAACGCGATCAGTTCATCGAGCAGTTCTGGCTGCGGCGTAATCCGAACCCCGAGTCGCCGGAGAATGAGTTCCGCGATGAGCACTATGCTCGCATCGCTTATGCCAACGAGCACTTTGCGGCCGGTAAGCCCGGCTGGATGACTGATCGCGGTCACATCTGGATTGCCTATGGCAAGCCGGACAGTACAGATTCGCATCCTTCGGGCGGAAGCTATCAGCGTCCAGTAGATGAAGGCGGCGGCGAAACTTCGACCTTTCCCTTTGAGGTGTGGCATTACCGTTACCTTGCTGGCGTTGGCGACAATATCGACATTGAATTTGTAGACACCTGCATGTGCGGCGACTACCACGCGACCATGGACCGTTCGGAGAAGGACGCTCTGAAAAATGTTCCTGGCGCCGGCTTGACGGACTATGAGCAGCAGGGCCGCTCGACCAAGGCCGACCGCTTCAAGGGTGGTGGGCTCGAACAGCTTGGCGATGGCCCGATGGCGACCAGCAACCAGAGCAAGCAGTTCGACCGCCTGGATCAGTTTGCGAAGATCTTTGCCCCTCCGCCGGTGAAGTTTGCGGATCTCGATAGCTTCCTGAGTTCGGCGAAGGTGCTGAACGGGCCGCCGTTCCTGTTCGATGTGCGGACCGACTATGTGAAGCTGACCAACGACACTGTGATGGTGCCGCTGACGCTGCAGATCAAGAATGGCGATATCACCTACATCACCAAGGATGACTACTCGGTGGGGACGGTAAACATCCTGGGACGTGTGAGCAATATCACTGATCACATTGTGCAGACCTTTGAAGATACAGTGACGGTGAACACCGCAGCCGATCTTTTATCGAAGACCAAGAACAATGTTTCGATTTACTGGAAGGCCCTGCCGCTGCCTCCAGGCCGTTACAAGGTTGAGATTGCAATCAAGGACGTGAACAATCCGGATCACGTAGGTGTGTGGCGCAGGAGCGTGGACGTGCCGAAGTATGAAGATGACATTCTTTCATCGTCGTCGCTGATCCTGGCCGACACGATGGAGCGGGTGCCTTCCAAGAACATCGGAACGGGGAATTTTGTGATAGGCAACACGCATCTGACGCCTCGTGTACCACCGACGTTGACCACGCCAGTGACGTTCCATCGCGCGCAGAACTTGAATTTCTGGATGCAGGTTTACAACCTGGGAATCGGCGAAAACAAGCGGAACGACGCGACGATCGAGTACCAGGTGCTCGATGTAGCGACGAACAAGCAGATTCTGGTATCGCAGGAAACGGCTGCGAAGCTGAATCCGAATGCGGATCAGTTGACGCTGGAAAAGTCGATGCCGCTGGCCAGCCTGCAGCCGGGGAAGTATACCGTAACGATCAAGGTGAATGACGGGGTTTCTAAGCAACAATTGGCGGAATCGGTGCCATTTTTTGTGGTGCAATAGGTCTATGGGGTTGAACGGGTATTTCCCAGGACGACTGCCGGATAAGTGAAGCATAGCCACGCAGGACAACACCGCGATGGCAGTTTCAGAGCAGACGACGAGCGCTTAAGTAAGGTGAAGCGCATTTATCGGAGAGCAGGACGCGCGCGAAACACGAACTTGAGGGCGCGGTGAAACGAGTCGTAATAGTTCTGGTTCTGGTTGTAACGTTCGGTGTGACCGAGCAGAGCTTCGCTGCGTCAGGAAGTGCGGTTCTGCGGGGGGTTGTGCGAGACGTTCACGGAACACCGCAGATGGGTGCGGTGGTAGAACTTCTGACTGCCGATGCGAGCGTGATGGCGACCGCCTTCACGGACGATCATGGGCGATATCTAATGGCGGCTATTTTGCCCGGACAGTATCAGGTTCGGGCGAGTGCGGCATTCCTGTTACCGGCCATGCGGAACAATTTGCGTGTGCAAGCTGGAGCACAGATGGTTGTGAACCTCACCATGAGCACGCTGTTCGAGGCCGAGAGCTGGCTACCCGCACAGAAGCGACGGGCGGATGAGCCCGCGGACGACTGGAAGTGGACGCTTCGGTCCACCGCGAGCCGGCCATTATTGCGTATGGTTGGCGGGGATGACCCAGGGGCAAGCATCTCGTCGAGCGCGCCCGAAGCGCACAAAGCGGTACAGCAGGCGCGGGTATCGGTTACGAGTGGTGATGGCGCGTTTGGGCAGGGCGGCGTACACCAGGTCATGCTGCTGAACCGTACGCTGGAGGATGGAGACAGCGCCATTCTACGGGTGGATATGGGAAATCCTCCGGCTGAGTTTCCGCTGAGGCCTTCGACCGAGATGAGCGCGGGCTATGAGCGACGGTCGCCGATGGGTGGGAACACACGGCTCGTTACGAGCTACCAATCACACCCAGAACTGACCTACGGAAGCGGCGCCGGTTTACAGGTTCTGCGGTTGGCGAGTACGCAGCAGATGAGCCTGGGCGATGCTGTAATGATCGATGTCGGCACGTTGGTTCAGGCGGAGAGGCTGGCTGCGACGAGGTTTGTCAGCGAACCGTTTTTGCGGATCATGGCCAGGCCAGCTGAAGGTCTAATGGTGGAATATCGCTATGCTACGGGCCGGTCGTTGCAGAGCTCCGATGACCTGGATAAAATCAAGCCTCCCGCGGATGTATTGACGGATGCCAGTGGACGCCCTTTGAGCGCGAAGGGAAATCATCAGGAGGTTTCCGTCAGCAGGAAACTGGGGACCCGTACGGTGGCGTTTGCTGTCTATAGCGACAATTTTTCAAGCGGAGCGTTGGCGGGCAGCGGGCTGATCGATCACTCGAGCCTGGTGGGTGTGCCGATGGTGGCTGATCCGACAACTGGCACATTCCGGGTGGCTTCGAATGGATACTGGGGCCGCGGGTTAAGCGGCTCGGTGGTGCAGCCGCTGACCCCTTCACTGGCGGTTTGGGGAGAGTACGACCTCGGCACTGCTTTATGGAGCACTACGGGGCCTGCTCCGACCCTCAACACATTGACCTCAACCGTTGGTGCTCATACGGCCCAGGCCGGCAGCGTGGCTATTCGAGGGAAGATTTTGCGTAGCGGGACTTCGTTGAAGGCGGAGTATCGCTGGCAACCGTCGCGGACCCTGACACAAGTGAATACCTATAACGCCTCGCCCGATGAGGCATATCTCGGTTTTTATGTGCGGCAACGGTTATGGTGTGGCCGAATTCTGCCGGAAGGGATCGACGCCGTTGTAGAAGCGACGAACCTGCTGGAGCAGGGGTATCAGCCCGTGTTGGCGCCGGACGGACATACGCTGTTCCTGGCACAGCTCCCGCGTGCGATTCAGGGCGGGTTGGCATTTAACTTTTAGCAAGCTTCAAACTAGACTAAAGTGCTATCACACACCTTTAGTACTTTATAGACTTTGCAAAAGTCTATAAAGTTGTTGCGCCTCTATATTCGTCTCAATCAGAGTTGCGATGAAACTCAAAACACCTCTTATCGGATTGTCAGTGCGGTGTGGTTACCCGCTTTTGGACTGTTCTTTATTTTCCGGTATCATCAACCGTTGTTGAGGAGTTAGACTGTCGAGGATAATACTTATCCCGCAGTCCAACTTGTAACGTTTTGTGATGAATTTGCCAATCCTTGGAGAGCCGTTGGAAATGAGCACACCTCTTGCAGGCGCAGTCGAGAACGTTAGCGCCAGCATGTCAACCTTGCTAGGCAAAACTGCTGTTGTTATTCCAACGTACAACGCAAGTCCTTATTGGGATGAAATTAAGGCGGCCCTAGACAGACAGGGTTTCTCTGGGAAACACGTTCTCATAGTTGACTCTTCGTCGTCCGACAATACAAGGGAACTGGTAAGGCAAGCCGGATACCAGTTGAAGCAGATTAGTAAGGAAAGCTTTCGTCATGGAGCCACGCGACAAATGGCGGCGGATAGTCTTTCCTGGGCGGAGTTTCTGGTTTACGTGACCCAGGATGCCATCCCATGCGGCAATCATTCCATAGGAAAACTACTTGAACCTTTTCGCGACCCGGAGATAGGGGCAGTATGTGGACGTCAGATCGCTCGCGAAGACGCAAGTCCGATTGAAAGGCATGCACGTCTGTTCAATTATCCGGATGTATCCAACGTCCGATCTTTTGCCAGCCGCACGGAGATTGGAATCAAAGCGGCCTTCCTGTCCAACAGCTTTGCAGCGTATCGACATACAGCGCTTGATCAGATTGGCGGATTTCCGGTAAGCGCGATCGCGCTGGAAGATATGACGGCTGCCGCGCGTATGTTGATTGCCAACTGGAAGATTGCTTATCAGGCCGATGCGACGGCGGTCCACTCGCACCCGTTCAAAATGCGGCAAGAGTTTGCCAGATATTTCGACACGGGCGTCCATCACGGAAGAACAGCGTGGCTGTTGCAGGCCTTGGTGGGGCTGGCGAAGAGGGCCGTTCCTTTGTCATCTCGCAACTGAAATTTTTGTTAAACACAAAACCCTCGATGATTCCGGAAGCAATGATACGGAATCTGTCTAAATGGTGCGGATACCACCTCGGCCTGCGTGAAAGGTATCTTCCTTTCGCCGCGAAAAAACGTATCTCTGGATACAGGCATTTTTGGGAAGGGGAACGTGCTAGTGTTTCTGTTGCCCGCAGCAGGCGTTACAACATAGCGCCTCTCCAACCTAATGTTGCTCAGTTAGAACCGCCAAGCAAGCAAACCTTGCAGGCTTGAACTCGTATTTGTGATTGAGAGTAATGGTGGACGCGGCAGGGATCGAACCTGCGACCAGTCGATTAAGAGTCGAATGCTCTACCAGCTGAGCTACGCGTCCATTCCTTGAACCTTGCCCGGGGAAGGCAAGGAGCGAACAAAAAAGCTTGTTTCAAGCTCGCTTCAGGGATGTGCAGGAACTTCATCGCACGAAGGTTAGTTTACCACAGTAAGACGGAGTTCCCGACGTACTGTTTTCCACTGGATGTAGAGATGAAACTACCCAGTCTTCCGCGCGTTTTCTCGAAGAGTCGGGCAGCATCTCTCCTGGACTAACCGACGAAATCTACGTTGGCTTTAATCGGTATGATGCCGCGATCGTAGCCCATCTCAAGGAGCTTGTGGATAGCTTTGCGGCCATCTTCACCGTAGTTCAGCGTGCGCTCATTGACGTACATGCCGACGAACCGGTTGGCGAGCGACGGATCGAGGTCGCGGGCGAATTGCATGGCGTATTCCAGACCCGCTTCGCGGTTGTCGAGCGAGTACTGGATGCTGTCGCGCAGAGCATTCGTGGTGATGAGCTGGACCTCCGGGCCGAGCGAGCGGCGAATGGCGTTGCCGCCAAGAGGCAGGGGAAGGCCGGTCTGTTCACGCCACCAAACGCCGAGATCGAGGATCTTGGTGAGGCCGTCTTGGCCGTAGGTCAGCTGGCCTTCGTGGATGATGAGACCGGCGTCGTACTTGCCGGAGACAACGGCAGGGATGATCTTGTCGAACTCGACAACCTCCGTTTCGATATCGGGGCCAAAAAGTTTGAGCGTTAGGTAGGCCGTGGTGAGCGTGCCAGGGACGGCTATCTTGAGCTTCTTGACTTCGTCGAGGGTGTAGTTTTTGGAGGCGACGATCATGGGGCCGTAGTCTTCGCCGACGGAGCCGCCGCAGGCCATCAGAGTGTAGTTGTCCTGCAGGTAGGGATATGCATGGAAGCTGATCGCGGTGACGTCATAAAACTGCTCGTTGATAGCCTTGTGGTTGAGTGTTTCGATGTCGGTAAGGGTGTGGTTGAAGCGATAGCCCGGGACGCGGATCTTGTTGGTGGCGAGGCCGTAGAACATGAAGGCGTCGTCTGAGTCGGGGCTATGGGCAATGCTGATGTCGCGAACTTCGGTTGATGCGGGGTTCATGCGGTCCTTCTGTTGCAGGTAAGTCTGGGAGACCTGACGCGTGGGCGCGGGTCTCTTTGAAGTTTATAGGATGCGTCAGGAAGGGATTAGCTGCGTGACGATTTTGTGAGGGTGCTGTAAATGCCCGCGGCGGCAACGACCTTGACGGCCTCGCCTGGCAGGAACGGTGCAACAGCACCGATCCAAACCGCGTGCAGCGAGCGATGGGCGTATAGAGTGAACCAGGAAGCACCACCCAGGAAGAGGACGGTGATTGCCGCAGTGCAGCCGATCGTCGCAGCCAAGAAGCTGGAGGTACGCCGGGAAAGTAGCCGCGTCAGGCCTCCTGCTATCGCAGCGACCAGAGGATAGGCCATGAGGAAGCCGCCAGTGGGGCCTAGAAGCTGAACAACGCCGCCGAGGCCAGTGGGGCTGAATACCGGCAACCCGGCTGCGCCTTCCGCGAGATACGCCAGCATGGTGAAGAAGCCGGCGACTGGCCCAAGCGCAAGTCCTACTCCGAGCACGGCAAGTGGCGTGAGAATGAAGGGGACGGGCGTGAAAGGTAGTGGAAACGCAATGTGAGCAGCGGCGGCCACGATGGCTGTTGCAGCAAGGCCAATCAGCAGCTTGCCGGAGAGGGTTGCGGCGAAACCGGAAAGAGCGGGAGAAGTGGGCTGGGTCAGTGTGTTCTGCATTAGGTATCCTGAAGTTCTCAGCACGATTCTAACGCGAGCGGACGCGGTCCCGGATACGGCTTGGAGTGGGATCGGAAAGATCGCCCATATCTTTGTTGAAGTAGACCCAATCCGGACGCCGCAGAGGCAGTGCAAAGGGCGGAGTCGCATGTGGCGGATGAACGGAGCGCACCGGCCGGCGAAGGAATGGATCCGGCGGAACGGCGAGGGCCTCCGGTGCGTTTGCTGTGGCGGACTCCGCAGTCTGGGGGCGCTTTCTGGGGGGGCGATCGAGACTGCTAGAAGCGAGTTTCGTAAAGGCTGTAGCGGGTGGCTCTGCGTCCGGCAGGGGCGGTGGCAAGAGGGTTTCAATCGCAGGTAGGTGCGTGACGATCTCAGGCGAAGGAGCCGTGGATGCTTGAAACGGTGCGTGAGGACTCTGACGCGCCAGTGCCGAGGGATTGAAGGCGGCGCGTGATCCAGAAGGTCGTACCTGCGGCAGTGGCATGTCCTGCGAAAGCTTGCGAGCGGCAGCGATAAGACCGAGCGCGCCTGTGGAAGGGCTCTGCGGTGCAACGGCGCGGCCGGCTGAGGATGTCGCAACCGGATTTGGAACTGGCAGCGCCGCTGCGGAGAATGTTCTTAGCGGCACTTCGAAATCGGCTGAAGCAACGACTTGCGGTGACGAAAGAGATTCTATGGCGAGCTCGGCAAAGCTGAGTTCGGCCGCTGTGGGTACTATGTGTTGCACGGGAGTTTGCGGCAATAGGGTGGAAATGGGGTCCGCCCACGACTCCGGACGACGTTCACGCAGGAAGCGCGCGCGGCGGCGAGTCTTGTAGATGTGCCGGCCAATGGACACCATCGCCCATAGAACAGTGACGAGCGCAAGCGCCGACATGGCAAGGAGTATCCGCATAGTCACCGTAAGAATAGCAAAGGGAAGCGGTCCCAGAAGTCTACATTCTTCGAGTTTGTTGCGACGGAGGACGGTTTAGGCAGAGACGAGTGGTCGGTTGGCAGGGGAAGATTTAATACCGAGTTTGATTCCCCCTGTATTTGTTTTCCTGGACGAGAGATTTGGGGCCTCATACTAAGAGGGTAATGTCAGTGGCTTGAGCACGTTGCAACAAGCTACTGAAAGGGCTACTGATGGCGGCAGAAGACAAACGAAGGCTCACTCCACGCCTGCCGGAGATTGCGGATCAGGTACGCGAGCGGGTCTATAGCTGGCGGCGAAAAGCGGCGACGGTAGGCGTCGGAGCCTTGGCTTTACTCATGGGCTACGGCGTTGTTTTTGGGCACAACGGTCTTACTGTTTTTGAGCATAAGCGCGAAGAAGCGAAGTTGCTGCAGAAGCAATACCAGATGTTGCAGGCGGAGAACGAACGGCTGCGCGGCCATGTGGACCGGCTGCAAAATGATCCGGGAGCGATTGAGCACCAGGCTCGCGAAGAACTGCACTACACTCGCGCGGGAGAAGTGATTTACACGCTGCCCAGTGCTCCGAGCGCGTCGGCGGCTCCGGTGGCTGCGCAGCAATAAGGTTTTTTGGGTCGGCATGACCCCTGCTGAATCGAACACTGCCATCTCATTGTGCCTCTAGCTAAGTTGGACGAGGCTGCCGGGGCGCGAAAACTGATCGGGGTGAATAGCGGCACTCAGGTGGGTGAGACCTTCCAGCAATGTGTGAGCTGGAGTGTTCAGGTGTTGGTCGGGGATGCAGAAGACCTGGCGGTCGCGGACGGCGCGGAGATTGTGCCAGTTGCGTTGTTCGATGACTCGGGAGAGCGGAACACGGTTACCGGCGCCACACCAGGCGAATATGAGGACGTCAGGGTCGGCTTCGGCGATGACTTCTGCGGTTGTGTGGGCGCCGGGTGTGTTGACGAAGCTGCCGCCGGCGGCTGAGACGAGTTCGGCAACCCAGGTCTGGGAGTGGATGAGGGGTTTGCCCCACTCTTCACAGTAGACAGTGGGTTTAGGGAGCGATGCCGTTTGGGTACGAACGTTTTCGAGGGAATTATTGAACTGCTGGATAAGGACTTCGGCTTCCGGCTCGGCGTGGGTGAGCGTGGCGAGAAGGCAGATGTCGGCGAGGATGGTCGCAAGGTTGCGGGGTGCCAGCGTCAGAACCGGGATGGAGGCTTTGAGTATCGCGGCGAGCGACTCCATGCGGTACGGGACGGATGCGATGACGATGTCGGGATTCGTTGCGGTGATCTCGGAGGTATTGGCTGTCCAGGAGTCGTGCAGGATGGTTAGGTTCCGGTCGGCGAGCTCTGGGAGGGCTTCGAGGCAGTATTTTGTAATGGCGCAGAGGTGGTCGGCGCGTCCGAGGGCGTGAAGGGTGATGGTGATGGAAGGCTGGAGGGAAGCGATGCGCATACTTGGGCTATCTTATGCTGTCGCTAATTCGCTATTTCTTCGCTTATGATGGCTTCATGCAGCGACGGTTAAGTGCGAATGCTTTGCGGCTTGAAGTGAATGCGCGAAATCTTGCCAGGGGTCGCAGGTACGCGCATGAAATGACGTTCTGTGCGTCACCCAGTGTGATCTATCAACGAGATGAGTCCGGGGCACACGGGAACTTTCTGGCAGCGTCGTACCGGCGTATTTCTGCGGATATGGAGTGGAGCAAACGCCTAGAGAAGAGCTATACGGCCAGTGCGCGGGTGCCGCGGTCTGGGGATCGGTGGCGCGGAGAGCTGGAGTGCGCAAGCAGCTCGGATGCGCTGTTGATGAACCTGTTTTGTTATCCACGGGTGCTGTGCCGTCCGGGTATTTGCTCGTTGTTGGGCGTGGAAACTGGGTTGAGGCCGGAGTTTGGGGTACGGGCCGGGATTGCGATGCAGCGTGATGAGGTGGATCGGACTCGGACTGAACTGGATATGCGGGTTGGCGATTTGACGGTGGAAGCGAAGCTGACCGAGGGTGGATTTGGGACGGCATCGCGAGCGAGGTTATTGCGGTATTGTGCTGTCGATGAAGTGTTTGAGGCTGAGGAGTTGCCGTGGGTGGCGAATGTGTTGCATGGATATCAGTTGGTGCGTGGGGTATTGGCGGCTGTGCAGGAGGATGCGCGGTTCCTGGTATTGTGCGATGGCCGGCGGCCGGACATGACGGAGATGTGGTTTCGGGTTTTGCGGGCGGTGAGGAGCTATGAGGTGCGGAGCCGCATGTCGTTGCTGACCTGGCAGGAGCTGGCTTCAGTAATGCCAGAAGTTGTGAGGGATTTCTTGGCGGAGAAGTACGGAATCGTCGCTGCTTAGGACATGCAGCTCCCCGTTCTTACGCTCAGATCCGTGGAGGGGACCTACAGACTTCGCTCGTCAGGGTCGTAGGTCATGCCTTCATGCTTGTGTTCCGAGACGCGTTGGGCGCGGTAGATGCCGGCGTGTCCGGAGAAGAGATAGCTGAGAATGCAGGCGATGCCACGCGAAGGCTCCAGCCTCGGAGCCGAAGAGTTCGAAGGCCATGAAGGTCGAAGCGATTGGGGTGTTGGCGGCGCCGCGCGAAGACAGCTACGAAGCCCATTCCGGCAAGGAGCGACGCGGGCAGGGGCAGTATGTAGGAAAGCGCGTTGCCCAGCGTGGAGCCGATGAAGAAGAGTGGTGTGACTTCACCGCCCTTGAAGCCTGCACCCAGGGTGACTGCGGTAAAGAGAAACTTCGCAGAGCCCAGTCATAGACGGGGGAGCTGTTGGTTGAAAGCTGGCCACGATGGTAGGTATGCCGAGGCCAATGAATCGCGTCGTGCCACAAACGAAAACGGCCGCGGTGACGAGCAAACCACCGGCAGCTGGACGTAGTGGCGGATAGCTGATGCGGCTGCGAAAGAAATGGGAAATCGCATGTGTGGTGCGCGACGAAAGCCATGCCGACTAGCCCGAAGACAATGCCCGCGGCCATGGCAGCGAAGATACCTTTGACGGTAACCGTGGGGACCGAGGCAACCGTGTAGACAGTGTGGTGGATGCGCCAGGCCTTGGTCGTGAGGTCGCCAAAAAAGGCAGCGAGCAGGCAAGGTGCGAGGGCCTCGTAGTTGACGGTACCCACGGCAAGGACTTCAAGGCCGAAAATGGCGCCGGAGAGTGGTGTTCCGAAGACCGAGCCAAAGCCTGCGGCAATACCGCACATGAGCAGGATGCGTCGCTGGCGCGGGTTGAGGCCAAGCGGCTTGGCGAGCTGGTCTGCGAGCGATGCGCCGGTCTGGATGGCGGTGCCTTCGCGTCCGGCAGAGCCTCCGAAGAGGTGTGTGAGGAAGGTTCCGATGAGGATGAGCGGCGTCATGCGGACGGGGATGATTTTCGCTGGGGTTATGGACCTGCTCGAGAATGAGGTTGTTGCCCGCTTCTACCTTGCGACCGAGGTAGTGATACATGAGGCCGACGAGGATACCGACCGGAGCCAGCAGCAGAATGAGCCAGTGGTGCGCTTCGCGTATATTCGTGGCGACATTGAGCGACCACAGGAGCAGCGCGGACGCTGACCCGGCTAGAATGCCGACGGCAGCAGAGATTGGAATCCAGCGAACGAGGTTCAGGAGCTGTTTCAGTGTGGAGCGGGGCGAGGCTTTGGGCATGCGTCCTCCTACGAGATGTAGGAGTTATCAGCTCTGGGAGCAGAGCGGCCGGCGAACCCCCATCGCCATGGATGTGTATGGGTTCACGATAACAGCGGGGTCGGGGAGCGTCAACGGTAAGGGCGCGGATACTGCTAGAAGGGAGTGACGAAAACCGGGATCGCGGAAGGATGCTTCTTTCGGCGCTTGTCTTCGTACATGCTCGCATGAGCTTTCGCGAGCAATCCTTCGAGTGCTCGCCATCGGATCGTTACCCGCAGCAAAGATCCCATGCCGAAGCTCAGCCGATATCTGCGCGTGGGAAGTTGGCGGATTAGATCTGCTTATAGCGCTGCTGCTGCCACTCCCAGGCGCTGGCGAGAATGCGGTCGATCTCGGGGATCTGCGGCTTCCAACCGAGTTCCGCCTTGGCCTTTTCAGAACTCGCAACAAGGCGGGCAGGATCCCCGGGACGGCGCGGCTTCATCTCGACGGGAATTGCATGACCGGTGACGCGGCGGGCGGAGTCGATAACTTCTTTTACCGAGAAGCCGCTTCCGTTGCCGAGGTTCATGATGAGCTTGTCGCGGGTATCTAGCGCCTGCAGGGCGAGGATGTGCGCGTCGGCGAGGTCGCGGACGTGGATGTAGTCGCGGATGCAGGTGCCGTCTGGCGTGTCGTAGTCATCGCCGAAGATGAAGATCTTGTCGCGGCGGCCAAGCGCCACATCGAGGATGAGCGGTATAATGTGGGACTCGGGCTCGTGGGCTTCGCCGCGATGCGGCAACGCGCCGCCCACGTTGAAGTATCGCAGCGAGGCATAGCGAAGGCCGTGGATCTGGTGGAACCACCTGAGCATGTATTCGACGAGCAGCTTGGACTCGCCGTAGGCGTTGGTGGGATCGAGCGGGGCGTCCTCTGCGATGGGAATGGAGCGGGGCTCGCCGTAGACGGCCGCTGTCGACGAAAAGACCAGCTTGTTGATACCTGTGGCGTGCATGGCTTCCAGCAGCGCCAGTGTGGAGGCTGTGTTGTTCCGGAAGTAGACCTCCGGAACGCGCATGGAGTCGCCGGCCTCGATGAGCGCGGCGAAGTGGAGAACGCCGTCCGGCTTCAGTTCGCGCAGAAGCGCTTCGACGCGGGGACGATCGGCGATGTCGGCTTCGACGAATTCCGCTCCGGCCGGAACTTCGTGGCGTTTGGAGTGACAGAGGTTGTCGAGGATGGTGACGCGGTGACCGGCCTCCATGAGGATGGTGGCGACCGTACCACCGATGTATCCTGCGCCGCCTGTAACGAGAAGGTTCATGAGAGCTCCGAAGTTGTTGCAAGATTGTAGGGCGCAGAGGTAAAAAGCGGGTAAGAGGCAGGTTTCTCTACACTCTATCCTCTACTCTCTACCCTCTGGTTCATGACTTTCCGCAGGGTTTCCGCGGCGGATTCCGGTGTGATGTCCCGTTGAGGGCTGCCGAGAAGTTCGAAGCCAACCATGAACTTGCGAATGGAGGCGGAACGCAGCAGTGGGGGGAAGAAGTGCGCGTGAAGATGCCACTCCGGGTGGGGTTGGTTGTCGGAGGGCGCGGGATGCAGGCCCATGGAATAGGGGAACGGTGTGTCGAAGACGCGATTGTAGCCGCTAGTGACCTGTTGCAGGATGGCGGCCAGGCCGTCGCGCTCGGGGATGTTGAGTTCGGAGAGGGAGGCTACGCGGCGCTTCGAAAGCACGAGGGTCTCAAACGGCCAGACGGCCCAGAAGGGAACGACCGCAGCCCAAGTGTCGTTCTCGGCGACAATGCGTTCGTGCTCCTGCAACTCCAGCGCGAGATAGGCGGAGAGGAGCGGCGCGCGATGCTGCTCGAAGTAGGCTTGCTGCGCCGCTAGCTCGAGTCCAGGCTCGTTGGGGATGTGCTGTGTGGCCCAGATCTGGCCGTGAGGATGCGGATTGCTGGCGCCCATCATGGCTCCGCGGTTTTCGAATATTTGAACGTAGCTGACGTCGTCGCGCGCGCCCAGCTCAGTGGCTTGCTCGTCCCAGGCGTCGACGACGCGACGAATCGCGGCGAGATCCATGGTGGCCAGCGTGAGGTCGTGGCGGGGATCGAAGCAGAGTACGCGGCAGATGCCGGTTTCGACTTCGGCACGGAGAAGACCGGCGCTTTCAAGGTCCATAGAGGCAGGTGGAACGCTGGACTTGAGAGCGGCGTAGTCGTTTTCAAAGACAAAGGTGCCGGTGTATTTGGGTGTGACATGGCCGCCAGCGCGCGTGTTGCCCGGGCAGAGATAGCAAGCGGGATCGTAGGAAAGCGATGGAGGTGAGGACTTTTCTTCCGTCTGTCCTTGCCAGGGGCGAAGTGTGCGATGCGGTGAAACGAGAACCCATTCCCGTTTGAGCGGGTTCCAGCGGCGGTGAGAAAGTTCCAGGAAAGCTTTGTCCATCAGAGAGAAATCTCGTTATTCTGCGCGGTTTTGGCGCGTTCTACGGCCCCGTCTACGGCTTCGCAGACGTAGGTGTCGGGGTTGATGCTGTAGCACTGGAGATAGGCAGATTTCAGGGCGCCAACAAAAGCATCAGCATTGGTGCGGGCGACGAGGTTGACGGTGCAGCCACCGAAGCCTCCGCCGGTGAGCCGCGCCCCAAGACAGCCTTCTAGCTTCGAGGCGGTATCGACGAGGAAGTCAACTTCTTCGCAACTGCACTCGAAGTCGTCGCGCTCGCTGGCGTGAGCTTTCAGCATCAACTTGCCGAGAAGCGTTGCATCGCCGGCTAGCATGGCTTGTTTTGCTTCTCGAACACGCGCGTTTTCCGTGATGACGTGGCGGCAACGCTTGTACGATTCAGCAGACATAGCGCCTTCACAGCGCTCGAGCTCGTCAACGGTTGCGTCGCCAAGGTCGCGAAGTTGCGGGAAAGCCTCGCGGAGAATCGCTTGTCCGGCTTCCAGTTCGCGACGTCGCTGACCATAATCTCCGCTGGCGATGGAGTGTTTGACCATCGAGTTACAGACCACAATACAAGTGTCCGAAAGCGCGCCCTGGTTCATAGGAATGTGCTCGTAGCTCAGGGTTCGCGTATCCAGCAAAAGGGCATGTCCCGCTTTGGCTGCGGTGATAACAAACTGGTCCATAATGCCGCATGGAGAGTGAACGTAAGCGTTTTCAGCGCGCTGACAAAGAGGAGCGATTTCTTCGATCTTGAGTGACACCCCGGCGTGTCCGAGCAGCGCCATCGCGGTAGCCACTTCCACCGAAGCCGAAGAGCTGAGACCTGCGCCGAACGGCACGTTCCCGGTAAGCCGAAGACTAAAAGGCGGCGGCGCAATGCCGAGGACTTGGAACTCACGTAACACGCCGACGGGATAGTCGCTCCAGTTGCCCACACCTTCGGAACGGTCGTCGAGAGAAAGTTCGCGAACCTGTTTGAAGAGGTCGCTGTGAAATGTGTAGCCAAGTCTGCTGGTGGGCTCGATAGAGGCGACCGTATAGAAGGGGATTGCCATAGGCAGGACGAGGCCGCCTGTGTAGTCCGTATGCTCACCAATGAGATTGACACGGGCCGGCGCCGTGAATCTACGCGACGTATGGCTGCCGGCAGAGGCTAACAGTGCGGGTGCGGTGTGGGTGCTCAGGTGGTTCTCCATAGCAGTTTGCAAATGAAAGAAGCGTTAGCAATATGGTAAGCGAAGCTGCAGGAAATCGCATATCGGAATCAGAAATGGCGTCCCGCCTGGCTGTGCAGTTTGGTCAGGGGAGTTGACGGTCTACGGCAAACATCGCTAGAACTGGTGCGTCGTCATTCTTGCGGCGAACAGCCGGCGATGTAGTTCCTAAGGGTCGGGGTGTACACCTGCGCCCTTCGCGAGGAAAATATGGACAAGCGTGAGTTCCTGAAGGGTTCAATGGCGGTGGCTGCGACTATGGCTGTTTCATCCATGACCGAGGCAATAGGGGAGGGTGGCACAAACGTGCCCCGCGTGAATTGGAGCGGGAACTACCGCTATCACACAGACAAGGTGCTCGAACCGGTCACCATAGCTGAAGTGCAGGACGCGGTTAGGAGCGTAAAGAGCCTGAGAGCGCTAGGGACGCGGCACTCGTTCAACGGCATCGCGGATTCGACGGTCGCGCAGATATCCACACTGGGGCTGAAGGACGTGCACCTGGATGCTGCCGCAAAGACAGCGCGCGTGGGTGCGGGCCTTAAATACGGCGATCTCGCCGTCCAGATCGATAAGCAGGGCTGGGCGTTGCACAATCTAGCGTCGTTGCCCCATATTTCGGTGGGCGGGGCTTGTTCGACAGCGACGCATGGGTCTGGTTTGAAGAACGGAAATCTCGCGACCGCAGCTCAGCAGATCGAGTTCGTTACTGCGGACGGCAGTGTCCGCATCCTCTCACGGGCGAAGGACGCAGATAAGTTCGCTGGAGCGGTCGTTGGTCTGGGCTCCCTGGGAGTGATGACGCATATAATCCTGGCCGTGCAGCCACGCTTCGATATGACGCAAGTGGTGTACGAGAACCTGCCGTTTGCCGAACTGGAGCATCACCTGGCAGACATTATGGGCGCGGCCTATAGCGTTACGCTGTTTACCGACTGGCAGAATGGATTGGCCAAGCAGGTATGGTTGAAGCGGCGTGTAGACCAGGGTGGCACCGACGCTCCGGCTCCGACGTTTCATGGGGCAACGCTTGCGAAAGAAAAGCTGCATCCGGTAGGTCATGGAACCAACCCCGAAGCTTGCACCGATCAGGGCAATATCGTCGGACCCTGGTATGAGCGGCTGCCTCACTTCAAGATGGGGTTTACGCCGTCCAGCGGCGATGAGCTTCAGACGGAGTTCTTCGTGCCATTCGACCGCGGATATGAAGCGATCCGCGCTGTAGAAACCCTGCGCGACCAAATTACACCGCACCTGCTGGTGACGGAGCTACGCGCGGTCGCGGCCGATGACCTGTGGATGAGCATGGCGTACAAGCGCTCTTCTTTGGCAATCCACTTCACATGGAAGCCGGAATGGGATGCGGTTCTCAAAGTTGTTCCGCAGATTGAGGTGAAACTGGCTCCTTTTGCGACCAGACCGCACTGGGCCAAGGTTTTCACGCTGAAAGAAGCAGACCTGAAGCCACGTTACCCACGGTTCAATGATTTCAAGTCGCTCATGAACGAATATGATCCAAAAGGAACATTCCTGAACGACTTTATGCGTAAGGAAGTATTCGCGTAGATCGTTTTGTCTAACGAGCAAACATTGATTCGCAAAGGGATACCTCGGACCCTCCTCCGCTCCGAACGACTGCCGACTTTCGTCGTTTACAATCGAACTCGAAACGCTGACATTCTGTGAACCACCAGGACTCCGGATAGCAGTCGGTCCGGACGCTATAAGCCGAACCTTATTCGCCGGAGTGTTTATGCCTGAACCGATCCAAGCTGCTACCACCGAGATGAAACCCACGCTGGGCCTTACCGGGCTCACCAGCAATGCCATGGCGCTGATTGCGCCCGGTGCGTTTCTTTGGCTGACGTTCTATCTGCAGGCTACCGAAGGGGCTTCCGCACCCGCGATGTGGATGGGCATCGTTGGTGCTCTCGTACTTTGTTTGTCCACCGCCGTCTGTTACGCGGAAATGGCGAAGCTTTATCCTGGGACAGGCAGCTCATATTATTTCGCCGAGCAGGCGTTCCTGAATCGCGATCGCGCCTGGAAGTATGCGCGCATCTCGAAGTTCATCGTGGGTTGGGCGTCGCATCTTTACTATTGGATCTACCCAGGCGTGATGGTAGGCGTGATGGGCGTGTTCTGCGGCTATATTGTGGGCACGATCTGGCCAAACTTCATGAGCGCGTCGAATCCGGGGATGATGTTCATGATGGCCGTGGCTGTAGTTTTTGCATTTGCCGTGGCGTATGTAGCTTATCGCGGAGCGAATGCCTCTACAGCGATCAATCTTGGCATCAACGTGATCCAGATTACGGCGCTGCTCGTCTTTGCGGTATTGGCGCTCGCTTACCGCACGAATCATCCACCCGGGTCGGTCGCATACCAGTTCGATTCGACATCCGGTGAGGCCTACACGTACGAGTTCAAAACGACAACGACTGTTGTTGCTGGCGTGTCGACGGATACGATTGATCGCGATGCCAACGGTGTCCCTCTTCCCAAGCTCGATGCTTTCGGGAAACCGATGCCGTATCACATCAGCTATCCGACGCAAGATGCTGCAGGAAACTTCCTGACGCATCCAGATGCAAAGTCCGTCGTTGCGCCCCACCACTGGAGCTGGGTGTTCATGCAAGCAACTGTGGCGATTCTGATCCTTGTCGGGTTTGAGTCTGTAACAGCGATGGGTGGTGAGGCGAAGAATGCGAAGCGCGATGTGCCGATTGCCGTGCTGGTCTCGCTGCTGGTGCAGGGTGTGCTCTTTTACTTCTTCGAGTATTTTGCAGCGAATTACTTCCTCAACAGCGGATATACGATGCAAAGCGCAACCGGCTCCGCGGCGCCTATCGGCGACATGATGGTGATCGTCGGTGATGCTTTGTTCGGTCCCGGCAAGGGACGCATCTTCATGCTGGTGGAAGCGTTCACCGTGTTCCTCGCGCTGATCGGAACAACGCTTTCCTGCATGAACACCGGAGCACGCGTCACGTACGCGATGGGCAAGGACAGGGAAGTACGCGGACACTTTGGTCTCCTGCACAACCAGAAGCTCACACCGCACCGCGCGATCTGGACGCTGGCTGCCATCTCGGCGGTTCTGGGATGCCTCGCAGTTTGCATCGCGTTCGGCGATGCCGGCGCGCCCACCGACGCCGCGATCAAGGCAATCCCTCCAGGGTTCTGGTCGCACCTCGGATATACGACGCACGACAAGATGGCGGCGCTGCCAAACTCACTGCTGACGGTCACGCTGGCCTCAAACTTCGGCACCTTCATCCTTTATGCTCTAAGCTGTGTGCTCTGCATGGTGGCTTATCACAACCATCCGAAGTACAGCGTTGTGCGGCATGTCCTAATTCCGGGATTCGGTCTACTCGCCAACCTGGGCTGCATGGGCGCCTACCTGGTGCTTCCGTTCTTGAACATTGGGACCAAGATGGAGCCGCGACTTGCACTCGGCATTGCAGCTTTGTGGGCAGTCTATGGAGGGTTCTACTTCCTCACATCCGGCAAATCTGAAGGCCGCACCGTATTGATGAAGGAACGGGTTCAACCTACGCAAAGCTAGATTTTGCGCGGCGCATGGCGCGATGACCGGCAAAGGCGTTAGATTTGGCTATGCTCGATCTCGAGTTTGCCCAGCTCACTGACACCGGCCGCGTACGAGAACAGAACGAGGATGCGCTCGGCTATGTGCTGCCGGCGACCACGACACGCGTGCAGTCGCAGGGCTGGGTCTTCGTGCTGGCCGATGGAGTCGGCGGTCACGAGCACGGCGAAGTCGCTTCGCAACTCGCTGTCGATACCGTGCTGGCCGGCTTCCGCAAAATTCCGCCTGGCGTGATGCACGTCTCACTACTGCCCAAGCTCGTGCAGGAAGCCAACGCGGCGGTCTTCGAGCGAGGCCATGACCGCCAGGGCAAGCAGCAAATGGGCACGACGCTCGTCGTCTGCGCGCTCCGATTCGATTCTGCGGTCATCTCGCATGTGGGCGATTCGCGCTGCTATCTCTTCCGCAACGGCGCCGGGGCCGCGTTGACCCGCGACCACACGATGGCCGCCGAACAGCTCCGAATGAACCTGCTTTCAGAAGAAGAAGCTGAAACCAGCGACCGCAAGCATGTGCTAACCCGCTGTCTCGGTGTGGACATGTTCGTCGCTCCCGACACCATTACGGTGAATATCATCCCCGGCGACGTGTTGATGCTCTGCTCGGACGGCCTGCATGGGCTCGTCTCGACGCCTAAGATGGAGCGCATTCTCGCCACACACACCGATTTGAACGCCGCGGCTAAAGCGTTGGTGGCAGCAGCAAACGAAGAAGGCGGCCACGACAACGTCAGCGTGCAACTCATTCGAATTCTTTCCGTAGAACGAATGGGGCTGTACCGCGGACGGCCGTACCGGATGCTCTGATGCATGTCCCCAATACGGCTATCCAGGCCGGAGATCAACTGGACCATTACCGGCTCGATAGCGTAGTAGCGCTCAGCGGCATGGCGACCGTGTTTCGCGCTACCGATCTCGATAACGGCACACAGGTCGCGATCAAAGTTCCGCATCCGGAGATCGAAGGCGACCCCATCCTCTATGACCGCTTCCAGCGTGAGCAGGATATCGGCACCCGCATGCAACACAGCGGCGTGATGAAGGTGCTGCCGAATCCCGACCGCACACAGGTCTACATGGTCATGGAGTGGCTCGACGGCCGTCTGCTGCGCACGATCATGAACGAAGAGAAACCGCTGCCGCTCGACCGCGCCGTGAAGATCACCATCGGAATCTCCGAAGCGCTGGAGTACATCCACTCCCAGGGCGTGGTGCATCGCGATCTAAAGCCCGAGAACGTAATGGTGGACGCCGACGATCAAATCCGGCTGATCGACTTTGGCATCGCCGCCAACGCCGGTGCGCGGCGGCTTACCTTTGCGAACTTCTCGCAGAGCATGGGCACGCCCGACTACATCTCACCCGAGCAAGTAAGGGGCAAACGCGGCGATGAACGCAGCGATGTCTACTCACTAGGCGTGATGCTGTACGAGATGCTCACCGGGCATGTGCCGTTTACGGGACCAAATCCGTTCGCTGTGATGAACGATCGTCTGCTAAACCAGCCGGTGCCACCGCGAACGCTGAACCCTGCGATCCCACTCGAGATGCAGGAGATTTTGTATCGTGCGCTTGAGCGCGACCCAAAAAACCGCTACGCCAACGCACGCGAGTTCGCACATGACTTGAAGCATCCGGAAACGGTTGGCGTCACCGAACGTCTGGAAGAGGCGAACTGGCAGAAGCGGCAGTCGCCGGGCCAGCGGAGAATCCTATTTTACGTATTGCTGGCCTTACTGCCCGTTGCGGTACTCGTGCTGCTTTTGATCGTGGCGCACAGGCCTTAGCGCGGCAAAAATTCATCGCCGTGGACAACAAACTCGGGGTACGCCCCGGCGCCAAGCTCGCGGACATCCATACCTTGGCGATCGCCATCGGCATCGACACGCTGCTTCATAAAGTGATCGACAAGCAGGTTCAGCCCGTGAATCAACGGCAGCATAAATCCCAGCAGGGCGGCGATGCCCACCAGCTGCGCCATGAACTGTCCACCATGGTTGAGCCCGGGGATCGTCGCAAATATCCCAGCAGCCAGGAGTCCCCACAGGCCGGCGCCCGCATGTACTGCGATAGCCCCGCTGGGGTCGTCAATGTGCAGCTTGAGTTCGAGAAACTCAACGAGATACATGATCCCCACGCCCGCGACGAACCCGGTGACGATGGCCGCCGCGGGGGACACGAAAACGCATCCCGCACTACCGGCAACCAGCCCCGCAATCCAGCCGTTGGCGATAAGCGACGCATCCGGCTTGCCCCAGCGCAGTCGTGTAGTGACGACGGTCCCAAGACAGGCAGCGGAAGCTCCCAGGAGCGTGTTGATAAGGATCTTCGGTATGGCAATAATGCTCGCGCCGGTAAAGAGCATGGCCGCCGCGGAGTTTAAGGCGATCCAGCCGGCAAGCGCCAGCAGACAGCCAAAGAGCACCAGGACGATGTTGTGTCCGGGTATAGCAGCCGCTATGCGATCCTCGCTGAACTTGCCGCGGCGCGGTCCGAGGATCCACGCAAGGCTCAGTGCGCTGAGGCCGCCGATAACCTGAATGACTCCGGAACCCCCGGCGTCAACAAAGCCGGAGCCCAGGCCAAAATTGATGCCGATGGTCGACAGCCAGCCGCCACTCCAGACCCAATGCGCAAAGAGAGGAAACGTGATCGCAGCGAGCAGGGCACTGGAGACGCAGGCAGGCGCAAGCCGCCAGCGGTCAGATCCGGTGCCGAGCGGGATGATAGCTGTGAGGCCGACGGCAAAGAGTTGGAAGCACAGCACCAGCGCGACAGGGGTGCCGTCAAACCGCACGCCACGAGCGAATAGAGGCTCGGCTGCGGCCCAGTCCCAGGGAAACCTCGCAAGCATGACAACATGAGCCTGGCCACCAGCCACACCGGTGAAAGAGAAGCCGCTCATCAGAAAAACAATGGATGTGACAGCAAGTACACAGAGTGTAGCCACCATGGTGTGCGCCGCGCTGCGGCTGCGGCCAAGGCCCTGGTTAATCAGCGCGAGGCCCGCAAGGACCAGTGGAACAAGCAGGATCAGAATGAGGCACAGAACAAAGCTCATCCTATGTTCCTCTTGGTTTGGGCGTAGTCACGCGCAACAAGAGTCAAGCCCAGACACTCGATCGCGAGGCCTGCAACGACGAAGGAGTCTTGCTCAACGGGATGCCGCAAAAGCGCGATGGCGGCGACAGCAATCACGCCTCCGAACAGCAAAAGCAGCATGCCGACAAGCTTCACTAAAAATCCTCCGGTGTAGCGTCAGGCTATCAGGAATTTTGTGCACGAGGCGATGCGGCCCGTCCAGAGTGCGCGGGAGACGCCTGCTAGGATCGATCTATCCCAACCCTACTCGCGTCTTCGCGAAGCAAGAAGGAGTATGCCCCGATGAATCAGCTCAACCGTCTTATAGCAACGCCGGTCGGTGCGTTTGGTGTACTAGCGCTCGCTGCCTTTCTAGAAGTCTTCGGAGATGCCTGTTTTCAATCCGGGCTTTACCGGTCTGCAGGGTCCGCCCGGATCGGCTGGTTTGTCGCGGGAACGGCTGTGCTGGCGTCTTACGGTCTGTTCGTGAACCTACCGCAGTGGGACTTCGGCAAGCTGCTGGGCGTCTATGTGGCGCTGTTCTTCGTCGTTGCGCAGATCGTGGCGAAGGTCCGCTTCCATCAAGCGCCGACAACCCCGATTTATGCCGGCGGTGCCCTCATCGTGGCCGGCGGACTGATGATCACCTTCTGGAAGGGTTAAGACCTCATATCGGCCGGAAACCGTTGGTCCGGGCCAAAACACAGGCGTCAGCCTTAGAATCAAAAGGATGGATCTTTTAAAAAAAATCCGCATGGCTGCACCAGCACCTTGAGTCACTGGGTTCGCTGCTCGTGGCTTACTCCGGTGGAACGGACTCCGCGTTCCTTGCTTACGCCGCGCATCAGGCATTGGGTGAACGTATGCTGGCTGTCATTGCCGACTCCGCCTCGTTGCCCCGCAAGGAGCTTGCCGCGGCGCTCGCCTTCACCGCACAACACAGCATTCCAACGCAGATTTTGCAGACCGGCGAACTGGAAAAACCGGACTACATCCGCAACGATTCGCAACGATGCTTTCACTGCAAAGACGAACTCTTTACGCAGATGGAAGCCGCAAGAGCCCGCCTTGGATTTGGACACTTGGCTTACGGCATGAATCTTGACGACCGTGGAGAGTTTCGGCCGGGACAGAAAGCGGCCGCGATGCACGGCACTCTGGCGCCGCTGGTGACCGCGCAACTGAGCAAGGCGGAGATACGAACGCTCGCGCGGACCGCCGGGCTTTCACTCGCGGATAAACCAGCCAGCGCTTGCCTCTCATCGCGCATTGAATATGGCCGTCCCGTCACCGCCGAGAATTTGAGCCAGGTAGAGCAGGCAGAGGACGTGCTGCACGGGCTTGGCTTTCCTCAGGTCCGTGTGAGGCATCACGGTGATCTGGCGCGGATCGAAATTGCCCGCGAAGACTTGCCGCGTGCTTTATCAGTGAGCATGCTCGATCGGATTACAGAAGCCTTCAAGTCGATCGGGTTTCTCTACGTAACGCTCGATACGCAGGGGTACCGTTCGGGATCGATGAACGATGTCCTGCAGGTTTCGGCCATAGCGTCAGCGAAGGAATGAGCTGCGACGTTCGTCAACCATAGCGCCCATAACCTTAGCTTCACGAAAGAATGTCTTATGCGTATTGCCTATCTGGATTGCTTTGCCGGGATTGCCGGCGACATGTTTCTCGGCGCACTGATCGATGCCGGGCGTACCCGCGCAGGTGCTGCATGATGCCACGGCTGCGTTGAATCTCAACGCGAGCCTGAAGATCGAAACCGTAGACCGCAGCGGCATCTCCTGCACGAAGGTGCATGTGCTGGAAGGCGACACGCTTGCGGAGAAGGAATTTTCGGAACGCGAAGCGCAGGTTGAGCAGTCATCGTTGCGAGACACAGCATACTCGCAGCAGCCGAAGACACAACATCAGCACAAAGGCGGCCACAGTCACTCCCATGAGGCGCATACGCATGATAACGAGCAGCACAGTCACAGCCATGGACACGGGCGCTCACTCAGCGCGATTCGGACGCTGATAAAAGCTGCGCCTCTTGCAGAACCTGTTAAGCAAACGGCGATTCGAGCGTTCGAATTGTTGGGTGCTTCAGAAGCCAAGATTCATAATGTTCCAGTCGAAGAAATTCACTTCCACGAAGTGGGCGCGGTCGACGCAATCGTCGATATCGTGGCGGCGAGCGCCGGCATGCATCACTTGAAGATCGGCGCTTGGTACTGTTCGCCGCTGAACGTTGGTGGTGGCATGGTAGTTTGCGCGCATGGCACGTTTCCCGTGCCCGCGCCCGCGACTGCGGATCTTCTGCGGGGGATTCCTACCTATTCAGCGCATGTACAAAAAGAACTGGTGACACCAACAGGTGCGGCGCTGCTACGGGCGATCAATCCAAACGCTGGTCCGCAGCCCGCAATGACTGTCGAGACGATCGGCTACGGTGCAGGGACGCGCAATCCGAAGGATTTTCCGAACGTCTTGCGGTTAAGTGTGGGCGAAATGACCGAGACTGTTCGGAATCAGGAGCCTGTAGCATCCTTTCATACCATCCAGCAGACCCAAGCCAATTCGGAGACCATAACCGTACTCGAAACCGCTCTCGATGATCTCTCACCTCAGGTGATCGCATACGTAACCGAAGTGGCATTCGCCAAAGGTGCGCTGGACGTAATGTTGACCCCGGTCATTATGAAAAAGGGACGTCCCGGAACCTTGCTCACGGTACTCTGCCGCGAGTCCGAGAGCGAAGTCTTGCTACGGCTTATCCTGAGTGAAACAACGACTCTGGGCGTGCGCGTTCGTCAGGACCGAAGAGTTTGTCTCGACCGCAGCTTTGTAACCGTAACGACCGAGTTTGGAGAGATCCGAATCAAGATCGGATCCACTGCAGGGGAAGAACTCAATGCCGCGCCCGAGTTTGAAGATTGCAAGGCAGCTGCTTTGCATCACGGTGTTGCGGTGAAGCAGGTGCAACAAGCAGCGGTGGTTGCTTATCGCACCTCACGCACCGGCGAAGCTATCTGAGAGAAGCAGAATATGACGACTCACTCTTTGCTCGAAATACTCGCTGAAGTAGAACGTGGATCAATGTCGCCGGAGGCAGCCGCGGATCGCCTGAAGTCGCTTCCGTTTGAGGACCTTGGACATACGCGGGTCGACCATCATCGCAGCTTGCGGACAGGCTTGCCGGAGGTAATCTACGCTGCCGGCAAAACTACCGAGCAGACCGCTTCCATCTTCAAAAGCCTGGTCGACAGTGGTGTTGATGTACTGGCAACACGCGTTGACGCTGCGACTGCAACCGTTTTGCTCGTTCAACATCCCCAAGCAGTTCACAATGCCGCAGCGCGGACGGTAAGCCTTCGTGCGAGTGGCGCTGACGTGGAACTGCGGGGACACATTGCCGTCCTCTGCGCCGGCACTAGCGATCTGCCAGTTGCCGAAGAAGCGGCAGTAACAGCCGAGACATTCCACACTCGTGTTACAAGGCTCTATGACGTTGGGGTGGCGGGACTGCATCGGCTCCTTGCCGTGCGAAGCGAGCTTGCAGCCGCCGATGTAGTGATCGTGTGCGCGGGAATGGAAGGAGCATTACCATCGGTCGTCGGGGGACTGGTGGGCGTGCCCGTGATCGCAGTGCCTACGTCTGTTGGCTATGGAGCGTCATTCGCCGGCGTGACCGCACTTTTGGGCATGCTGAACTCATGCAGCCCAAACGTAACCGTCGTCAATATCGATAACGGCTTCGGAGCAGCTTATACAGCTGTATTGATTGCTCGCGCGTCTGCAAGGGCAACAACGTAAAAGGCCGTTAGGCGCTCTCTTCTGGAATCTTGCTGTCGCTTGGGTCTTGTGGTTCTTTTTCGGGATTGTGCGTTACCCGCAAAACGTCATCGCCTTCATGCCGGACATGTTCAAGAATCTCTTCCGTGGTGAGAGCAAACGTCCTCTCGCTACCTCCACGTAGAAATACGTGCGATTGCTGGCCCTCTGGCACGATCATGTCGATCGCTTCGGTATTCATTACGACACCTTGAATGACAACGAACCTCATAGAACCCTCCAACAAGCTTGTTGGATGCAGAACCGCATTCGAGCGTCTTCTCTGGTTCGTTAGTGGCCCCCGCCGATCCTGCCGAGACCTATTCCAATCACATAGGTCACGACGCCTTCGACGGCGCCAATCGCTGTCATTTCGAAGCCACTCGCCCACCACGAACGGATAGTGACCAGCGATTTCGCCGCACCTACAGCGAAGTGGGCCACGAGAGAGACGATTGCCGCCACGATGACTGCTGGAATGCCTTGCATAAAGAAAAAGGGAATGATGGGTATAAGTGCCCCAACGGCCGTCGAAAGCGCACCGGAAACCGCTGAGACCAGAGGCTTGCTCAGGCCCTCCTCCGTCATGTTCAGGCGTTCACGCGCCAGGGCCGAAACGAGTTGCTCTCTGTCTTTGGCTAGATGATCAACGAAGCGGTCGGCATCCTCGGCGGGAAGGCCTCGGATTTGGTAGCTAAGAGCCAGGACCTCGCGGGCTTCCGATTCGTTGGAATCAACAGTTTCGCGCTCGCGGGCAAACTCCGCCTCATAGATTTCGCGCTCACTTTTCGCTGCAAGATAAGCACCGGAGCCCATAGACAATGCGCTGGCGATCATGCCGGCAAGCCCTGCGATCAGGACGAAGTGGCTATTGCCAACGGTGGCGCCTGAAACGCCGGAGACGATGCCGAAGATCGAGCCGAGGCCGTCGTTGATGCCGTAAATGGCGTCGCCGACCCAGCTCGCTGTCTCCGGATTGCCCTTGCGGCGTGCGCGAAGCAGGTCTTCGAGCGCAGATCGAGCCTGATCCGGTGTCAAATCGGGAATGCTTTGCGTGCTGATGAGTTCGCGCAGCGTTTTGTAGTGCTCACGCTCATCGGCGATGACCTCGTTGAGGATGGCGACGCTAGGTTCATCTCCAAGACTGCTGAGTTGCTTGCCGTAATGGGCGATGTCGCGGCTTTCGTCGATTTCAAGACGGCGAAGCGCCAGCTCTGGACCGCCGACGCGGGTGGCGAGGTCGTCGGCTTGGCCGGTGGGGTGGCCAGTATAGGAGGGTTCGGGGCCGCCCAAAGCGCGAATTCGACTACCCCACAGATCGGCGTGGTGCTTCTCGGCAGTGGCGAGGCCGTGGAGCGCGCTGCTGCGTTTGGGGTCGGTTTCGCGCTCCGAGAGGGTTTCGTAGGTGTAATGGCCTTCCATCTCGGTCTGCCAGTTGGCGACGAGGGCGTCCATGAGCTTCTTGTTGGGCTTCTGCATGAGTACTCCGTTAGAGGACAGGAATAGCACATCGGCTGCCTCAGGCGTTTAGACTTGGAGTGTGAGCACTCTGATTGCAGCGACGAGCGACGTTCGGCGAAAAGTGGAGAGCGGAGAACGCATTACGACTGCGGACGCTATCTGGTTGTGGAAGAACGCCAGCGATGAGGAGCTGCGGGAGCTGGCTTCGATGGTGCGTGCCCGGTTCCATGAGCCTGCGTCCTGCACCTACATGCTGATGCGGATCGTGAACTACACGAACGTCTGCGTTGCACAGTGCGATTACTGTGCGTTCTACAAGCTTCCGGGGCAGGAGGGTGGATATGTGCTCAGTCAGGAAGCCGTGTTTGCCAAGCTGGATGAGCTGCTGGAGCTTGGTGGAGATCTCGCCGCCTTCAACGGGGGGTTCAATCCGCATCTGCCGTTGAGCTACTACTGTGAGCTCTTCGCGGCGATTCGGGCCCGGTATGGCGACAAGCTGGAGTTCTATGCTCTGACGATTGCGGAGTTCATGTATCTGGCGGATCATGCGAAGCTGAGCTATGCGGAGACAGCAGAGCGGTTCAAGGATGCTGGTGTTCGGTGGATTACGGGTGGCGGATCGGAGATCCTGACGGAGGACTTCCGTAAGCGGCATAGCAAGTTCAAGTACACCGTGGCGGAGTACTTTCAGGCGCAAGCGGCGATTGTGGCTTCGGGGTTGAAGACTACCGCGACAATGGTGATCGGGTTTGACGAGACGATTGCGGAGCGATTGGAGCATTTGGAGCGGACGCGGGCGTTTCAGGATGAGACGGGCGGTCTGGCTAGCTTCCTTTGCTGGACGTATAAGCCTTACTTCACGCAGATTGGCGGCATTGAGATTACGACCGGCGAGTATTTGCGACATCTGGCGTTGAGCCGGATCTATCTGGACAACGTGCCGCGGATTCGGACGTCGGTGTTGACGCAGAATGAGCGGGCGCTTGAGGGGCTGCTTTATGGGGCCGATGACTTCGATCTGCCTATTGAGGATGAGGTTACGCAAAAGGCTGGAGCGACTATCAATTTGCAGTTCGAGAAGGTGCTGCAAGTGGCTCAGGAGCTTGGGTTTACCCCGATGTATCGGCATGTGGCTGGGGTTTCAGCCCAGACCACCCCTCCCCCCGCCTGATTTTGGGTAAAAACCGCAGGAGATTGGACTTACGGGTGGGGTTGGAAATTTCGAGCTCCACTTTTCAGGTGAGGGCGACGCCCTTGGTTTCGGGGATCAGAGTGGCCGTGGCGATGATGTCGACTACGTAGAGTGAGGCCAGCGCAGCGAGGGCTGTGGCGAACGAGTAGCGGGTGGCGATGAGGCCTACGGCTAACGGTGCGAAACCAGCGATCGCTCGTCCGACGTTGAAGAACAGGTTCTGGGCGGTGGCGCGGGCTTCTGTGGGAAAGAGCTCGGAGATGAGAGTGCCGTAGCCGCCGAGCATGCCATTGACGAAGACGCCCATGACGGCTCCGCCGACGAGCAGGGCCAAAGGACTGTTGAGGTGGGAGTAGACCAAGACCATGACGGCGGCCATGGCTTGGAAAAGGAAAAAGATGGGGCGTCGGCCGAAGCGGTCGGCCAGCTGGCCGAAGGCCCATATGCCGGAGCTCATGCCGAGGACGGTGACACAGGTCCAGATGGCAGATTTGGTGAGCGAGAGGCCGTGGCGGGTGGAGAGATAGAAGGGAAGCCACGTCATGAGGCCGTAGTAGCCGATCTGCTGGACCGAGCAGAGGATGAGCATGCCGTAGCTCTTGCGGCGGGTGGGAGCATCTTGAAAGAGCAGCCGGATGGGTGTCTTGTGCGGGTGCGTGGCGGCTTGCTGGAAGAGTTGTGGCTCCGGAAGGAAACGGCGAAGGACGAAGGTGAGGGCTACGGGGAGGATGCCGACGAGGAACATACCGCGCCAACCGATATACGGTAGCAGGATGGGCGTGAAGATGGCGGCGGCGAGGATGCCTGCTTGTCCGCCAAGGGCGACGTAGGACGACGCGCGGGCGCGGAGGTGGGCAGGCCAGGTTTCGGCGACCAGGGCGAGGCCGATGCCGAACTCTCCGCCAAAGCCGAGACCGGCGATGGTGCGGTAGGCGAGGAGGTCCCAGTAGCCACGGGAAAAGGCGCAGAGGCCGGTGAAGATGCCGAAGAGCAGGATGGTCCAGGTGAGGACGCGGACGCGACCGAACCGGTCGCTTAACATGCCAAAGCCGATGCCCCCGACGACGGCGCCGAGGAGAGTGCCGGTCATGAGCGAGGAGGTGCGCGTGGTGGAGATGTGGAGCGAGGTGGAGATAGTGGCGATGAGGAAGACCAGGAGGAAGAGATCGAAGCCTTCTACGCCGTACCCGATGGCGGAGGCGGCCATGGCGAGCTTGGCCTGCTTGTCGGGGCGGGGGCTGTCGATGGGGTTTCCCGGCGGCAATATAGCTCCTTATAAGACGGTAAGGATGAAAGGCAAGGAACTATTATGGACGGGGTTTCGCGTGGACGGTAGTTTGGCGGGGAGTTTGCAGCGCCAATGCTTCTGGACAGCACCGCGGTAAGGAGCGGAAATAAGACACCCGCTTCACCGTTCCGAACATCCAACCTTGCAGCAAGCGAACAACAGGGAGATCTTATGCAACTCGCGATGGTAGGGCTTGGGCGGATGGGCGCCAACATGGTAAAGCGTCTCGCGGCTCATGGACATGAGTGCGTCGTGTTCGATGTTTCGCCAAAAGCAGTGGAGGGACTGGCGAAGGAAAAAGGCGTCGTGGGTTCAACTTCGATAGAAGATATGGTGGGGAAGCTTGTGAAGCCTCGGGCGATCTGGATGATGGTTCCTGCCGGCGTCGTCGAAAAAACGATTGCAGAAATTCTTCTGCACCTTGAAGCCGGTGACATCTTGATCGATGGCGGCAACTCGTACTATATCGATGACATCAGCCGTGCAAAGATGTTGGCTGAAAAGAGCATCGAGTATGTCGATGTGGGCACAAGCGGCGGCGTGTGGGGTTTGGAGCGCGGCTATTGCATGATGATCGGCGGTTCCAAAGCAACGGTGGAACATCTCGATCCCATCTTCAAGACAATCGCACCCGGCATCGGCAACATCGACCGCACACCCAACCGCAAGCCAGGTGAAGGCACCTCAGAAGAGGGCTACCTTCACTGTGGCACCAATGGCGCGGGACACTTCGTGAAGATGGTTCACAACGGTATCGAGTACGGCATGATGGCGGCCTATGCAGAAGGACTCAATGTGCTGAAGGCGGCAAACATCGGCAAGCATCTGGACGAGATCGACGCCGAAACCACACCGCTGCGCGATCCTGAACATTATCAATACGACTTGGACCTGCCGGAGATCAGTGAAGTCTGGCGTCGTGGCAGCGTGATCGCTTCCTGGCTGCTTGATCTTACGGCTGCCGCGCTGATCGAAGATCCACAGCTGTCGAAGTTTAGTGGACGTGTATCGGATTCCGGGGAAGGTCGCTGGACGGTCAAGGCTGGCATCGACGAAGGGGTTCCTACGCCCGTGCTGACCGCCGCTCTCTATGAGCGATTCAGCTCGCGCGGGGATGCCGACTTTTCCAACAAACTGCTCTCTGCGATGCGCTACGAATTTGGCGGGCATTTGGAGAAGAAAGCTTCGGAGTAGCTGAATAGAGAATGCCGCTCACTGGATACACCCATGTCGAGCGGCATCTTCAGTCCCTCTCGGACATCCAATTTCAATGGCTATCGCCCGCAACAGCAAACTGAAACAACTTTGGCGTCTGGTTCGTGAAAGCCACGCCGAGCCTCTTACGGGCGAACCCCAAATTCCTCCGCCAGTGATCGCAGGGGATACAGCAGTTACGTTTATTGGCCACTCGTCTTTTCTGGTTCAGACCGGTGGGCAATCCGTGCTCATCGATCCCGTTTTCGCCACACGGTTGATCCTTCTGCGGCGTCAGCGCCGGGCCGGCATCCTGCTTCGCGATCTTCCGGATATAGATGCCGTACTGCTTACCCATGCGCACATGGATCACCTCAACCGGCCCTCGTTACGTGCTGTTACGCGCGAGATGCGTCGTCGAGGGCTTCCCGCGCCCATTGCCATCGTTTCGCGTTCGGTAACCGATCTCGTACGGACGCTGGGTTTCTCCGCTGTCCATGAGCTGGATTGGTGGCAATCGCTTCCGTACAGGGGTCTCAGCATTACCGCGACCCCGGCGAAGCATTGGGGTGCCCGGATGTTCAAGGACTCACACCGCGGATTTGGCGGCTACGTGATCGAAACTGTGGGCGGCCCAGCTATCTATCACTCGGGCGATACGGCCTATTTCGGAGGTTTCCGGGAAATAGGAGCGAGGCTCAAACCTGACATCGCTCTGCTCCCAATCGGTGCGTATTTTCCCGACAGCTATCGCGCCGTCCACACCAGTCCCGAAGAAGCGTTGCAGGCCTTCCAGGATTTGAAGGCTGATGTCATGATTCCGATGCACTTCGGGACCTTCCGACTGGGGCGCGAACCGATGACGGAGCCGCTGCCGCGTCTGATTGCCGAGGCGGAGCGCGCCGGGATCAGGTCAAAGATTAGACCGCTCAGCGAAGGTGAAAAGTGGCTTGTTTCTCAGAAGGCGACTGAGGAATTGGCTGAAGGGGCTGAAAAGTTTGTTGCCCAGTGACTTTGGAATGCTCGCCGGTGGCTCGGCTGGGCATGGGATTCGAGTGTCGGTCGTCCTTAGGCATTTTGCAACTGCAGAAGAATACGGAGATCCTTCGCTGCGCTCAGGATGAGGGCTTTAAGGGTTGGCCGTATTGGGTGGCTACAAGTGCCGTTATGGGCGGTATTCTTGTGGTTTGCGGACGGAGGTTTGGGCATGGGAGTGGGACGAAGTGCGGCATCGCCGTGGAAGGGCGATCGGGCGCCGCATTTGCCTTGCAGACGTGGTGAGCTGCCGGAGGGAGTATTTTTTCCGGGTGATCCGGGGAGGGTGGATCGGTTTGCTTCTGTGCTGGAGGGTTTCAGGATTCTGGGGCAGAATCGGGAGTTTCGTGTGGGGGTGGGCCGGTTTGACGGGGTGGAGATGGGGGTGGTGTCGACGGGGATTGGGGGGCCATCGACCGAGATTGCGCTGGTGGAGGCGGCGGAGTTGGGGTGCAAGGTTGCGCTGCGGGTAGGTGGGACAGGCGTGCTGGATGCTGGGATTCCGCTGGGGTCGGTGATTGTGGTGGAGGAGGCGTTGCGTGGAGGCGGTGCAGCCGCGCTGTATGCGGAGACGGATCATGCGGCACGGCCGGATGCAGAGGTGATGGGGGCGTTGTTGCGGGAGTTGGAACGCGGTGGAGTTACGCATCGGCGGGTGAAGGTGGCTTCTGTGGATGGCTATTATGCGGGGCAGGGACGGGCTTTTCCGGGGTCAGCTGCGGATGTAGCTGCGGTGCTGGAGGGGTATCGCGCGAAGGGTGTGAGTGCGCTGGATATGGAAGCGGAGACGATTCTGGTGGTGGGGGAAGCGGTGGGGTTGAAGGCTGGGGTGGTGCTGGCGGTACATGCGAATCGTGGGAGCGATACCTGGCTGGAGGACTATGAGCCGGCGCAGGATCGATTGATTCGTGCGGCGGTTGGGGCGATGAGGGGGTTAGTGGACGCGGAGTAGACTTTGGGATGCGGGTCTAATTCGAGATTGAGGTAGTGAGCATGGTTGTTATCGATACGGAGTATGTTGATCTTGAGACCCCTACAGGGCCGATGCGGACCCATATTGTGCGGCCTGCGGCGGCAGGCAAGTTTCCCGCAATCCTGTTGTACTCGGAGATTTTTCAGGTAACGGCGCCGATTCATCGGACGGGGGTGCAGCTGGCGGGGCATGGGTATGTGGTCGCTATCCCGGAGATTTATCACGAGTATGAGCCGCTGGGGACGGTGCTGAAGTATGACCAGGAGGGCTCGGATCGCGGGAACGTGCTAAAGACTACCAAGCCGGTGAAGGCTTATGACGACGATGCACGGGCGGTTTTGAAGTATCTGGCGTCGCGCAAGGACTGCACGGGGCGGCTGGGCGTGATGGGGATCTGCATCGGTGGGCACCTGGCGTTTCGAGCAGCGATGAATCCGGAGGTTTCAGGGGCGGTTTGCTTCTACGCAACGGATATCCATAAGGGTGGGCTGGGCCTTGGGATGAAGGATGACTCGATGGCGCGTGCGGGCGAGATTAAGGGCGAACTGTTGATGGTTTGGGGACGGCAGGATCCGCATATCCCGACCGAGGGGCGCATGAAGGTGCTGGAGCGGCTGAACGAGGTGGGAACAAAGCTGAACTGGCACGAGGTGAATGGTGCCCATGCGTTCCTTCGAGATGAAGGCGTCCGCTACGATCCGGAACATGCGCGGAGCATGTTTGGGCTGGCGTTGGAGCTTTTCCATCGCACGATTGCTATCGGTTCGGGCGATAGCGCCGCTAGTCCGGTGATTGCCAATCACTAGTGACCGTGAAACCCGATCTCCAGGTGCGAGAGATCGGGGGCACCCGCATTTTTGCACCGCCTCTACCTACTCGAGGGATGACGGGCGAGGAAGGCGTTGGCAGGGCTTACTCGAGGTAGGCCTTGAGCCATGGGTCGGTGGAGTGAGTTAGTTCGCGGGTGGTGCCGTCGAAGACGATGTGGCCTTCGTTGAGGACGAGGAATTTGGTGTTGGGGTCGAGGTCACCGTTGGGGATCTTCTGCATGCTGTTGGTGGTAGTGTCCCAACGGTGTGTGGCGAGGGTGAAGGCATCCTGCAGGCGGTGGGTGATCAGAAGCGAGGTGGTGCTGGAGACGTCGCGCTGCTTGACGACAAGCTCGATGATGGTCGTGGAGGTGATGGGGTCCAGGCCGCCGGTGGGCGAGTCATAGAGGATGAGGTCGGGCTTGGTGATGATGGCGCGGGCGATGGAAACGCGGCGGCGCATGCCTCCGGAGAGCTCGGAGGGGAACTTTTCGATGGCCTTTTCGAGCTCGACGAAGCGGAGGGCTTCGACGACGCGATCGTGGATTTGGTCCTCCGGGACTTTGTCTTCGTGGAGGCGGTAGGCGACGTTGTCTTCGACATCGAGGGAGTCGAAGAGGGCGCTTTCCTGGAAGACCATGCCGACGTGGGCGCGCATGGCAAAGACTTCGCGCTCGGACATGGAGGAGAGCTTGCGGCCAAAGATGGATATCTCGCCAGAGTCGGGGTCGAGCAGGCCGTTGGCGAGCTTCATGAGGGTGCTTTTGCCGCAGCCGGCGGGGCCGAGGATGATGCGGGTTTCGCCGCGGGCGACGGTGAAGGAGATGTCGGTGAGGACCTCGTGGGTTTCAAAGCCGATGGAGATGTGGTCGAAAGCGACGATGGGCGTGCCTTCGGGAAGGTCGTCGACGGCGCTGGAGGGAACGGTGAGGGCGGCGGCCATGGTTATCGTCCGAAGATGCCGATCATGAACTGGGTGACGAGGAAGTCGCAGAGGATGATAAGGACCGAGGAGACGACGACGGCCTGCGTAGTGGCGCGGCCTACGCCGCGGGTTCCGCCGGTGGTGGTGAGGCCGTAGTAGCAGCCGATGGAGGCGATGATGAAGCCGGAGAAGATGGGTTTGGTGAGGCCTTCGACGACATCGCCGTAGACGAGGGACATGTAAGCGGTGTGGAAAAAGGCCGGGCCGTTGAGGTGCAGGAGCGTGACGGCGATCAAGGCGCCGCCGCCGGTGCCGCAGGCGTCCGAGATGATGGTGAGGAAAAAGAGCATGAAGACCGTCGCGACGATGCGGGGAGCGACGAGCTTGCGGATGGGGTCGGTGCCGAGGGCGCGCATGGCGTCGATCTGCTCGGAGACCTTCATGGAGCCGAGTTCGGAGGCCATGCCGGAGGCGTTGCGGCCGGAGACCATGAGGCCGGTGAGGACCGGGCCGAGCTCCTTGACCATGGAGAGCGCGACCAGCTCGCCGGTCATGTTGACGGCGCCGAACTCCTTGAGCGAAACGGCGGCCTGGAGGGCCAGCACGCAGCCGGTGAAGAAGCCGGTGAGGACGACGATGGGCAGGGACCCCACGCCGATGGAGTCCATCTGGGTGAAGGTGTCGGCGATGTAGCGTGGCTTGGAGAAAAGATCGCCGATAGCGCGTCCGGCGAGCAGGGAATACTCCTGAACGGATGCAACGACGCTCTTGGCGTAGGCTTCTGGGGAGAAAAGGCTCATGCGGCTCGCTTTGGCTCAGAGTATCAGATGCGGGAGGTAGGTCCGAAGGGGCAGAAAGCTTTGGGTGGGGCGCGAGGTGGTTTCGCGGGGCCTGTCGGTGAGAAAATAGAGGGATGGCCGAGACCATGAAAGCTGCTGTGCTGCATGCGCGCGAGAACCTGTCTGTGGAGCAGGTGGAGAAGCCAACGGCCGGGCCGGGCGAGCTGGTACTGCGCGTCGATGCGGCACTGACGTGTGGGACGGATTTGAAGGTGTTTCGGAGGGGATATCACGCGAAGATGCTGACGCTGAACCGCTTGTTCGGGCATGAGATCGCCGGGACGGTGGTTGAGGTGGGCGAGGATGTGGTGGGGTTTGGGCTGGGGGATCGGGTGGTTCCGCTGAACTCGGCGCCTTGTGATGCGTGTTTTTTCTGCCGGAATGGGCAGCAGAATCTTTGCGACGATCTGCTGTTCAACAATGGGGCTTATGCTGAATTTATTCGGGTTCCGGCGCGGATCGTAGAGAAGAACACGCTAAAGCTGCCGTACGGGATGCCGTTTGAGCATGCCGCGCTGACGGAGCCGTTGGCTTGTGTGATGCGAGGGTTGGAGGAGTCGCAGGCGAAGGCCGGGCAGACGGTGATTGTGCTGGGAGCGGGGCCGATTGGACTGCTGTTTATCCATGCGGCGGCGCTGATGGGGATGCATGTGATTGCGGTGGTGAAGCGGACCGACCAGGTGGGGACGGCGAAGAAGTTTGGAGCAGAGCAGGTGGTGCGGCTGGCGGATGTGGAAGACCCCATTGCGGCGGCGAGGGCGTTGACGCCGGAGGGTCGCGGGGCGGATGTGGTGATTGAGGCGGTGGCTACTCCTGAGGCGTGGCAGTGGGCGACGTTGATGGCGCGTAAGGGCGGGCTGGTCAATTTGTTTGGCGGGCCGCCGGCGGGCACGACCGTCGCGTTCGATACGAATTTGCTGCACTACTCGGACCTGACGCTGAAGGCTAGCTTTCATCACACGCCGGCGACGGCTCGGGCGGCGTTTGCGCTGCTTTGCTCGGGGCGGTTTGATTGCGAGGCGTTTATTACGGGAGCGGCGACGCTCGACGAGGTGCCGGAGGTGTTTGGGCGGATGCTGGTGAGGCCGGCGGAGGGGGTTGTGCCGGAGATTAAGACGGCGATCTTTCCGCATAAGAGTTTGGAGCAAGTGCATGGCGAGATTGCGCGTGAGAAGGTGCCGGCATGATGGCTGTTTTGGACGACAGCCTGATCGGGGCGCCGAAGGTTTATCTGACGCCGGCGGCGCGGCCTTCGTTGGTCGAGGCGCAGGCCTGGTGCAAGCACCTGGCGACGACGCACTATGAGAACTTTCATGTGGCTACATTTTTTTTGCCGGCGGGGTTGAGGCCGCATTTTCATAGCGTGTATGCGTTCTGCAGGACGTCGGACGATCTGGGGGATGAGGTTGCCGATACAGCGACGGCGACTAGGTTGCTGGGGCAGTGGCGGGTGATGTTGCATCAGTGTTTTGAAGCGCCGGAGCTGTCGCGGCACCCCGTGTTTGTGGCGTTGCAGCCTACGATTGCGGCGATGCAGCTGCCGGTTGAGCCGTTCGATGATTTGATTTCGGCGTTTGAGCATGACCAGGTGCATACGCATCACGAGTCTCTGGAGAGTTTGGAGGAGTATTCGCGGTACTCGGCGAATCCGGTGGGGCGGTTGGTGCTGCTGGTGAGCGGGTATCGGTCGGAGGAACTGGCGCTGCTTTCCGATGACATCTGCACGGGGCTGCAGCTGGCGAACTTTTATCAGGATGTAGTGGAAGATGATGCGCGGGGACGGCGGTATCTGCCGGGTGACGCGATGCGGCGGTTTGGCGTGACGGATGAGCAGATTCACGAGCGGCGGTTCGACGCGGAGTTTCGCGTGATGATGCAGTTCCTGGTGGATGATGCGCGGGCGCGGTTGAAGCGGGGCGAACGGATTGTGGAACTGGTGGATCGTGATCTGGCGGCTACGCTTTCGTTATTTGTGAAGGGTGGGTATGCGATTCTGGATGCAATTGCGGCGCAGGGTTATGACACGCTGAAGGCGCGGCCGGTGGTGACTAAGGGCGCGAAGATGCGGCTGCTGGGTGGGGCGCTGGTGGGTAAAGTGGGCGCCATGGTGCGGCCCGCTCGGAAGGTGATGACGTAATGGCGACGCAGGCTGAGATTGTCGCGGCGTATGCGCACTGCAGGGCTATCGCGAAGAAGGAAGCGAAGAATTTTTACTATGCGTTTCGCGTGCTGCCGCAGCATAAGTCGGATGCTATGTGCGCGGTGTATGCGTTTATGCGCAAGGCCGACGATCTTGCCGATGATGAGTTGATGTCGTTGCAGGCGCGGCGTGAAGGGATGGCTGCGTGGACGGCGGAGTGGCGGGCATCGCGGAGTGGGGCGACGGACGATCTTGTGTTTCTTGCGCTGAAGGATACGCAGGAACGGTTTGGGATTGCGGATGATTTGCTGGAGCAACTTGTGGCGGGGACGACACTGGATTTGAATCCGAAGCCTGAGGGCGTTGTCCTTGTGAGCGTGATGGATGCTCATGGCAATGCGCGCGAGTTGCAGGTGTATGAGAACTTTGCAGCGCTGCATCACTACTGTTATCTGGTAGCAGCGGTGGTGGGGTTGGTTTGTATTCGCATCTTTGGATATAAGGATCGACAGGCAGAGCAGTTGGCTGTCGATACCGGTGTGGCATTTCAGTTGACCAATATTCTGCGCGATGTGCGTGAGGATGCGGAGAGGGGACGGATGTATCTTCCGGCGGATTTGCTGGAGGAGAGCAAGGTTCAGCTTTCTCATCTGCTGGCGGTGACGGAAGGTGCGGAGCCGAATGCGAATGAGTTGGCGCTACTGGGTGGTTTGGAGAAGCATGCGCAGACGCTGTACCGGAGCGCGGATGCGTTGATTCCGTTGCTCGATAAGGATTCGCGGGCGGCGATGCGGGTGTTGGTGCGGATCTATCACGGACTGCTGGACCGGATTGCGGCTGATCCAAAGGCGGTATTTCGTGAACGGGTATCGGTGCCCACAGCGCAGAAGCTGGCGGTGTTGGGGCTGGGGCTGGTGGAGTCGGCGAAGGCGCGGCTGTTCGGATGAGCGAGACGGAGCAGAGCGATGTGATCGTGATTGGAGCAGGGCTTGCGGGCCTTGCTGCTGCGGTTGCGTCGTCCGGGGCCGGCGCGAAGGTAAAGCTGCTGGAGCGAAAGCCTTACGTGGGTGGGCGAGCTTACTCGTATCCACATCCGGCGCTAGAGGAAGTGATCGACTCGCAGCATGTGATGCTGGGGTGCTGCACGAATCTGATCGACCTGTGCAAGTTGTCGGGTGCTGACAAACATATTCGCTGGTATGACGCGATTACGTTCCTTGAGCCGGGGGTGCAAGGGAAGCCCGCGCGGAAGAGTTTGATTGGCCCGGATTTTCTGCCGGCACCGGGACACTCTTCGCTTAGCTTCTTGAAAGCGCCGATGCTTTCGATGTCGGATAAGGCGCGGATTGCGCTGGGGCTGCTGGAGTTCATGCGTGGGTATCCGGCTACCGATGATGAACCGTTTTCAGAGTGGCTGAAGAGGACGCGGCAGACGAAGCGCGCGATTCTGCACTTCTGGGAGCCAGTGATAGTTGGGGCGCTGAATGACTCGTTTGAGCGGTGCTCGACGAAGTACGCGGGCCAGGTGTTTTACGAGTCATTTTTGAAGTCGGCGGAGGGTGGACGGTTGGGGATTCCGACGCAGCCGATGTCAGAGTTTTATGAGGGCGTGGCTGAGCTGGCGGTGCAGCAAAGAGTTGCGTTGCGGTTGAGGACGAGTATTGACCGGATCGAGCGTGTGGGTGAGGAGTGGGTTGCTACCGCTTCGAACGGGACTAGCTATAGCGCGCCTTCGGTTGTGTTGGCGTTGCCGTTTGAGCAGACTCAACGGTTGGTTGTCGGGCTGCCGGAATCGGATCGAGTGAAGCTACCGGGGTTTGAACAGTTTGTGCATGCGCCGATCACGACGATTCATGTGTGGTTCGATCGGGCCGTGACGGAGAGGGATCATGCGGCGTTGCTGGATACGCGGATTCAGTGGATGTTCAACAAGTCGCGGATACGGCGTGATGAGCCGGGGGTTGCAGAAGAGACGAGTCAGTATTTGGAGCTTGTGATCAGTGCTTCGTTTGCTGAATTGGAGATGGGCCGGGAGGAGATCCTTTCGTCTGCACTTCGGGAGTTGGAAGGCTTCTTTCCGAAGGTGAAGGACGCGAATGTCGTAAAGGCGGGGATATTGAAGGAAGCCCGAGCTACATTTTCCGTTGTGCCTGGGCTTGATCGAGTAAGGCCGGAGGCGAAAACGGCGTTGCCGGGGTTGTTCCTGGCAGGGGATTGGACACGGACTGGGTGGCCTTCGACGATGGAGGGTGCGGTGAGGAGTGGGCGGCTGGCTGCGGAGGCGGTTACAGAGGTTGCGGGGAAACGCGTCGGGTTCCTGACGCCGGATGCCCCGGCGACCGGATTAATGCGGCTGCTTTCGCGGTGAATTCAACTGGCGTACGGGCTGCGACGGAAATAGTTTCAAAACTTTCGCAACATACTTAGAGCGCGGGGTTTATTGAGGATGTCAGCCTTCTAGAAATGGCCGGCGCACGCAGGAGCGCCCTACCAGGCGTTTGCGTGGAGGCTCCTGATGAATGCTTTCTCCCGTCGCGCTGAATTCCGCTTCGCCCTCCTCTCCTCAGCTCTTCTTACATGCCTTGCAGGATGCTCGTCTGGCGGCGGTACGGGTGTCACCACGAGCCCCGCGGTTAGTGTGAGTGTTTCGGGTGGTTCCTCCACCCGGCTAGGGGCGACGACGCAGTTTTCAGCGATCGTTACGGGTTCTGCGAACTCCGGGGTTATCTGGCAGGTGGGTGGTGTGACCGGCGGGAATGCTACCTATGGAACGATCTCGACCGCGGGTTTGTATACGGCTCCGGCAGCGATGCCGACTTTGCCTAGTGTGACGATTTCGGCGACGAGTGTGGCATCTGCGAATGCTTCGGGTTCGCTGGCGGAGAGCTTACTAAATCCTGTGCCGGTTTCAAGCAGTGGTACGGCGACTCAGGTAGGAAGTTCGCTGAATTATCTGGTGGATATTGTTGGAAGCGGGTTTGTGTCAGGGTCGGTGATCCAGGCCGGAGGTGCGGCGCAGACGACGACCTTTGTTTCTGCGAGGGAGTTGCAGGCGACTGTTGCTGTGCCTTCAGGGGCGACGAGCCTTGCGGTTGCGGTGGTGAATCCGAATCCGGGTGGAAGTACGTCAGCGGTCTTGAACTTGCCGGTGACTTACTTTGCGACGACGGCTACGGCTGCGGCAAGGATTCTCGATCAGACGAGCTTTGGGCCAACGACGGCGACGATTCAACATGTGCAGCAGATAGGGATCGACGCTTATATCAAGGAGCAGTTTGCGGAGCCGACGACTACGTTAGCCGCGATTCCTACGAGTCCTTTGCCGGCATTGTGTCTGGCGAACAATACGGCTTATCCGTGTGCGGAGTCGGAGTGGTGGACGGCAGCGATTACTGGGCCGGATCAACTGCGGCAGCGCGTGGCGTTTGCGATGTCCGAGATGTTTGTTGTGTCGACGCAGTCGATTCCGGGGCAGGCCATTCCGCAGTTTCATAATGCGTTGGCCAATGATGCGTTTACGAACTTCCAGACGATCATGAAGGATGTGGCGCTGTCCCCTGCAATGGGCGGGTATCTGAACATGTTGAACAGCAATAAGCCTGCGACCGGGCAGATTGCGAATGAGAATTTTCCGCGCGAGAACATGCAGCTCTTTACGCTGGGGCTGGCGATGTTGAACCAGGACGGAACGCCGCAGCTGGACAGCAGTGGCAACCCGGTGCAGCCGTATACGGAGTTGCAGGTGCAGGCGTTTGCGAGAGCGTTTACGGGATGGACGTATGCGGCGACCGGTGGAGGGTCGGCGGCGAAGTTTCCGAATAGCACGGCGAACTATGTGAATCCGATGGCGGCCGTTGAGACCGCGCACGATACGACGAGCAAGATTCTACTGAATGGAACGGCGCTGCCCGCCGGACAGACGGCGGAGCAGGACTTTGCGGAGGCTGAGGCAAATGTCTTCAACCATCAAAATGTGGCGCCTTTCGTTTGCAAGCAGCTAATTCAGCATCTGGTGACGAGCACGCCGAGTGCAGCGTATGTGGCGCGGGTGACAGCGGTGTTTGCGAATAACGGTAGTGGCGTTCGCGGCGATATGCAGGCTGTGATTCGGGCGATTCTTACGGATGAAGAAGCACGGGCCGGAGATACGAATGCGAGCTACGATGGCGGGCACTTGCGTGAGCCAATTCTGTTTTTGACGGCGATGATTCGCGGCCTGGGCTTTACGAACACGGATGTGAACGGAAGCTATGAGTCGCTCTCGAACTATAGCTCGAACTTGAGTGAGCGGCCATACCGGGCTAACTCGGTGTTCAACTTCTTCGCGCCGGATTATGTGATTCCAAACTCGACGCTGAATGCGCCCGAGTTCGGGATTGAGAATACAGCGACCTCGACGCTGCAGATGTCGTTGGCGGATTCGATTGTGAACAACAAGATCACGAGCTTCAAGGTGGATCTCTCGAATACGAGCGCACTGGGTGTGATTGCCGCGAGTCCGGCGAATTTAGTGGATCAGCTTTCGATGATGTTCCTGCACTCGCAGATGCCGACGAACATGCGGACGGCGATCATCAACGCGATTACGCCGTTGACGTCGAATGCGCAGCGGGTGCGGGTTGCGGTGTACCTGGTTATTACTTCGTCGCAGTACAAGGTTATTCATTAGGGTCAGGCAAGAAGAAGAGGATGCGTATGCGGGTTCATCGTCGTGGTTTTATCAAGTATGCTTCGCTGGCGGCTGCGGGCAATATCGCTGGGCTGCGGCCCTTTGGGGCACTGAATGCCTTGGCGCAGGGCGGAAGCACGGACTACAAGGCGCTGGTTTGCATCTTCCTCTTTGGTGGCAACGATGCGAACAACATGGTGGTTCCGTATGACACGAAGGGCTACTCGAATTATTCGAGCCTGCGGGCGAACCTGGCCCTGCCGCAAAACACGCTGCTGCCGTTGACGCCGCTGCCAAACTTCGCGCTGCATCCGAGCTTGCCGGATGTGCAGTCGTTGTTCAACTCGGGTGCGGCTGCGATTGTGGCCAATGTGGGGACGCTAACGCAGCCGATCAACCGGTCGCAGTATCTAAGTGGTGGAGCGGTGCCGGCAAACTTGTTTTCGCACCCGGATCAGCAGGAAGAGTGGCAAAATGCCGCGGCCGATGGGGCGACGCCGACGGGATGGGCGGGCCGGATTTCGGATGTGCTGGCGGGGAGCTATAACGCTTCGGCGACGATCCCGATGATTACGTCGGTGGACGGGGATACGCTGTTTTGCAATGGGATGTCGACGACGCCGGTGTCGGTTTCGGCGGGGAATGTTGGTGGTGGGAGTTGTTCGGAGGGATCGGAGTGCGGGGCTCGGCAGGCTGCGGCGCAGTCGCTGCTGACGTTTGCTTCGGGTGTATCGCTGGTGACGGCGGACAACAGCATTACCTCGAATGCGTATAGCTATGATGCGGTGCTGACGGCGGCCACGAAGTCGGTGACGCCGCTGAAGACAGTGTTTCCGGCGAACAATGGGCTGGCGGCGCAGCTACAGCAAGTGGCGGAGATTATCCAGGTGCGCGCGGCGCTTGGTGTGCAGCGGCAGATCTTCTTTTGCGGGATCGGGAACTTCGATACGCACTCGGACCAGCTGGCGTTGCAGGCTAGTTTGCTTTTGGGGATCAGCCCGGCGCTGGCGGCGTTCTATGCGGCAACGCAGGAGATGGGTGTGGCGGGCAATGTGACGTCGTTTACGATGTCGGACTTTGCGAGGACGTTCCAGCCGAACTCGAATACCGGGACAGACCATGCGTGGGGATCGCACCATATTGTGATTGGCGGAGCGGTGAAGGGCGGCCAGATGTATGGGACATTTCCGACGCTGGCGCTGGGTGGGCCGGATGATTCGGGGTCGAATGGGCGGTGGGTGCCGAGTACGGGAAGTGTGCTGTATGCGAGTACGCTGGCGCAGTGGTTTGGAGTTCCGACGGCGCAATTAGCCAGTGTTTTCCCTAACATAGGGGCGTTTTCGAGCAATAATCTAGGGTTCGTGTAGCTGGTGCGGATTGTGGTGGGTTTGTGGTGAGTTGTGGATGGTTTGTGGTGGATGGGGTGTCCAGCAAACTTTACATTTTGGGAGTCGTTCAGACTTCCGCAGGGCCGCGGTTACCCCACTGATCGGAGTGGATCAGCTTAACTTCGTCGCGCCAGACGGATTGACCGCTGGGTCGCTTTGGCTTGAGCAAGCGGCGCAGTATCCCGATGGCGTAGGCGGGGCTCATCCAGAAGTAGGCGAGGCCGCCGATTTGGATGTGATGATGGCGGAACCAATGCGAGATGAGGTCGACCGCGAGATAGCCGATCAGAACGATGAGGAGCAGCCAGATGAAGGCGGTTGCAGCCGGGTGGTCCAGCTGCTTCTTGAGCTTGTCGAGAGAGGCTTGATTCCAGCGGCAGTCGTCTATGCCGCGCTGGAACGCGGCGAGGGCCTTGTACATGACCACTACAGCAGCGATGCCGAACAGAAACTCCAGGCCTCCGATCCAGAGCGCAGCGCGGATGGAGAGGTATGCGGGGTCTGGAAGGGCGTTGACTGTGATGATGCCGAACGTGAGCAAGCCGCAGCTTAGGGCGAGCGATGCGAGTTGAGCCGCCGATAATCGTTGCTCGAGCATCATGGCTAGCAGGATAAAACTTAGCGCGCCAGCAAGGCAACGCCAACGGCTACGAATCCTGTGGCGAGCCAGCGGCGGTGGTCGACTTTTTCGCGGAGGAAGATTTTGGCGGCGAAGGCGTTGCCGATGTAAGTGAAGGACGCGATGGCGGGGGCGGCCAGCGAGAGGTCGGCAATGCTGAGGGCGAAGAGCATGGCGAAGAAGTTGACGGCCATGCAGAGGGCGCCGATGAAGAATTTTCCGTTGGTGAGGACGGCGCGGATGGCACCGAAGAGGCCGCTTTGGGCGCGAATGTCGTCGAGGTCTCCGAGCTGGCGCATGCCGGCGGCGATGAGGACTTCGCCGGCGACGGCGAGGGCTGAAACGAAAGTGATGGAGGTCCAGACGTGGAGGGTTTGGGTGGAGAGCATTAGCGGGCTGCTCCGGCGTCCATCTGGTCGAGTTCGGGGTGCTCGGTGCGGGCGGGACCGCCGGCTACGAAGCCTACGGCGCAGACGATGAGGGCGATGCCGGCCCAGCGGGACAGGGATAGTTGCTCGTGCAGCCAGAAGCGGCCGAGGAGAGCGATGACGACGTAGCCGAAGGCTGTGGCGGGCATGACGAAGGTGAGATCGGCCCAGCTGAGAGCGGCGGTATAGCAGGCGAAGAAGCCAATGAGGAGGACGATGCCGGCGTCGACGAAGGGATTGAAGAGGGCGTGCCAGAGCAGGCCGAGGTGGTGGAGATCGACCTGGCCGACCTGTTCCATGCCGCGGGAGAGCAGGGAGTCGCCGACCGATGCTGTGAGCATGATGGCGACGAGGACTGCATATTGGGAGGGCTTGAGGCGATGGGTCATGCGATGAGCTTGAATCCTGGCAGGCGGGAAGCCTTGCGGTCGAAGGTCAGGGTGTGGGTGCAGCCTGACCAAACACTCAGGGCAGAGACGAGGACATCATTGAACGTCCCTTCACCCTTTTTTACGACTTGGAGTGCCTGGTAGACTTCCCGTTCGTTTTGAACGAACAAAGTCTCTGCCCTGATGAGTTGCTCGATGGCCGAGATGATCTCCTGGTCGGAAAATTTATAGAAAGATTCCAACACCCAAAAAGTCTCGAGCACGGTGACAAGACTGACAAAACCGGGGCCATCCTCTTTAAGTGTGTGCTCAAGGATATGTTCGGCCTTAGCTGTCTGAAGCTTGTCATCCTTTAGCAGATATCGGAGGACCACATTGGTATCGATGCCGATCATTGTTTGAGGAATCGGCGGTAGCGTGCAGTCGCTCCCTCGGCGATCCCGCGATCCATATCTTCTAAAGAGGCCGTGCCAACGCGAGACTTAAGGATGCCTTTGAGCGCAGTTATAGGCAGCATTGGCAGGATCGCAACAGAGCCATCCGGATTGATGAAATACTTCAGCTTATCTCCGGGGCGAACCTGAAGATGCTCGCGAACCTCTTTGGGGATTGTGGTTTGGCCTTTTGCTGTCAGTTTCGACTTCATAGCAATTCCTTACTTTCTTCTAAAAGTAATACTACTCTGTCAGATGGAATGCAAGCAAAAGGGCGGCTGAGAAAATTCAGCCGCCCGTGTACTTCTGATCTGAAACTAATTACGCGTTCATGCTGACGCTTTCCTGGGCCTTGAGGGCGTTTTCTTCCTTCTTAGCGCGGGATGCCTTGTTGCGTTGCGAGCGAAGCTTCATGAAAGCCTTGGCTTCGACGTAGAGGCGGGGAACGTCGCGGTTGACGACGGCCTTCCAGACGACGCGGAATGCGGCCTTGGGGCGGAAGTAGTACTCGTCGTAGAACTTATGCACCATCTCCATGACGTACTCGGTGGGGAGGCCAGGGTACTCGATGTGCGCCATCTGGTGGCCGCCGCCGTCTTCCATCTTTTCGTTGGTGATGAAGTTATTGCGCTTGGCGTAGTCGTAGAACTCGGTGCCGGGGTACGCGTGGGCAACCGAGACCTGGATCGTTTCGCAGTCGAGGGTCTTGGCGAAGTTGATCGTGTTGCGGATCGACTCCCTGGTTTCGCCGGGAAGGCCGAGGATGAAGTCAGCGTGGATGATGAGGCCGAGATCGTGGCAGTCCTTGACGAAGTCGCGAGCGCGCTCGACGGTGGCACCCTTCTTGATGTTCTTGAGGATCTGCGGATCGCCGGACTCGAAGCCGACGATAAGCAGGCGGCAGCCGGCATCCTTCATGGCCTTGAGGGTGTCGCGATCGGTAGTGACACGCGAGGTGCAGGACCAGGTGATGCCGAGGGGCTTGAGCTTTTCGCAGAGCTCTATGGTGCGGACCTTCTGGATGTTGAAGGTGTCGTCGTCGAAGAAGAACTCCTTGACGAAGGGGAAGTTTTCCTTCGCCCACTTCATCTCGGCGGCCACGTCATCGGTGGAGCGCTTGCGCCAGGCGTGGCCGGAGAGCGTCTGGGGCCAGAGGCAGAAGGTGCATTGGGCGGGGCAGCCGCGGGTGGAGTAGAGCGAGATGTAAGGGTGGAGCAGGAACGGGACGTTGTACTTGGTGACGTCCATGTCGCGCTTGTAAATCTTTGTGGCCCAAGGCATTGCGTCCAAATCTTCAACCTGAGGACGATCTGGGGTGTGCTGGATGACGCCGTTAGCGTCCTTGTAGCTGATGCCAAGGATTTCGGCGAGCGGCTTACCGTTGGCGTACTCGACGACGGAGAAGTCGAACTCGCGGCGGCAGATGAAGTCGAGGACTTCGCACTCGTTGAGGGCGCGGTCGGGGTCGGTGGTAACCGGGGGACCGACGAAGCAGATCTTGATGGTGGGGTTGGCCTTCTTGATGGCGCGGGCGAGGCCGTGGTCGCCGGACCAGCCTACGGTCGAGGTGAAAAGGACGAGAAACTCGAAGCCTTTAGCGATCTCGATGGTTTCTTCGGCGCTGACGTGATGCGGCGGCGCATCAAGGAGCTTTGACCCCTCCAACATACCGGCCGGATAAGCGAGCCAAACCGGATACCAGTACGACTCGATTTCGCGTGTGGCAGGCCAGCGTGAGCTGGCGCCACCGTCAAAGTTTTCGAAAGAAGGCGGGTTTAAGAGCAGTGTTTTGAGTGGCATGTCAGTCCCTAAATTTTACCACTTCGTCACGTTCGGTGCCGGTTTTGGACGGAGCGGGGTATGCACCATGCTTGGTGCAGTGATTAGTGCGTGGCTGGTGTGATGGAAACGGATGTGGAACCGCGTGGGATGGTATTGAGCCAGTCGTCGAGGCGGCCGGTTTGGCGGAGGAGGTTGACTTGCGCCTGCTCGAGATCGAAGCGGGCGTTGAGGACATCGACGTAGCGGGCACGCTCCTGCAGGCGGGCGTTTTGTTCGTCTTTGGGAGTGAGCTGGGGCTGGCCGGTGGCGGCGCTGTCCGGGGTGAGCTGGGCGAGCACGGCATCAAGCTGGGCCTGCGCGAGTTGCTGGTCGAGGTCGGTGATTTCAGCGTGCGCTGCCAGTTCCGCGGTGGAGTGCAGCAACTTGAAGCGGCCTTCCTGAAATTGGTTTCGCTGGTTTTGGGCTTCGGCGCGGGCGTGGGCGGCTTCGGCTGCGGCGCCGTGGGCCCTGTCGGAGCGGGCGCGGTCGTAGATCGGGATCTGAATCTGGATACCGATTGATGCTGCTTCGCGGCTCTTCCCGGCGAACTGAGGATAATAGGCGACGTAATCCGTTGGTCCTGTGTCGATATAGGCGTAGTTCAGGGCCAGGCTGAACTGGGGACGGAGTAGCCAGCGTGCGTCTCCGAAGGCGGTTTCCTGCTTGCTGCGCGCTGTGGCGAACGACGCCTGGATACCGAAGCTGGAGTTGGCATCGGCCGTGAGCGTGTTGATGGCCGGCAGGGGTGGGACCGATGAGGCGTCGGTCGTGATGGGATTGCCAGGAAAGCCAATCATGCGGGCGAGATGCTCGGTAAGAACGGCTATGTCGTCTTCGGATTGGAGCTTCTGGAGATTAAGCTGTGCTGCGGTTCGCTTGGCTTTGAGGAGTTCGATGGCGGTGTCGTCGCCAGCTTCGAGGCGCTGCTGGACGATTTCGACGAGACGGGTTGCATGGCTGTACTCTTCGTCGATGGCGGTTTGGCGATGCTGTGCGTGGTCAAGATTGAGATAGCTAACGACGGCGTCTTCGGCGACCTGATCGTGGGCTTCTTTCATAGAGAGTTTAGCGGCCTTGAGGCCAAGTTCAGCGGCACGGACGTAGTCCTTCTGCGAGAAGTTGAAGAGCAGGGACTGGCTGGAAAAGCTGAAAACTTCGGGAACGCTCAAGGGAACGCCAGTGGATTGGCCGTATCCCGCGCTAACACCGGCGCTGGGAACATAGGCGTCGCGGGTTTCGGCCACCGAAGCCTGCGCTTTATCGAGATCGGCCTGGGCGAGCTTGACCTTGGGATCGTTGTGGAGGGCGAGATCGATCACGGTGGAGAGTGACATCTGCGCCGAGAGCGGAACAGAGCCGGCGAAGACCAAAGCAGCGAGCAGGATGGCTGCTCGTGTGAAAGGGCCTGCCGAATTGGTGCGGGTGGTCAAACTTTCTCTCCTGAACACAACCTTACGATGCGAGTAACGGTTTGGGTATAAATGACGGAACCTTAGGGGTGCTGAATCGCCTTCTTTGCGGGGGCGTAGTCGTGGGCCAGCGCGAGGGCGGTCTGAAACTGGGTCTGGGCACCCTGCTTGTCGCCGTCACTCTCAAGCAGGTGGCCGAGTTCGACGTAGGCCTTGAAGGCGGGGGCCGCGTCGGTCTTCGCGTTGGAGTCGAGATAACTGCGAAGGACGTTCTCGGCGACGTCTGTTTCCGTGTGAAGCTTTGCGAGGATGCTGGCGACATCGACGAGAGCAGGACCGTGGGTGCGGTCTACCTCGATGGCATGATGGAGAGCTTCGATCGCCTGATCCTTCTGATTGCGACGGAAGTAGAAGTGGCCGAGGTCGAACCATGCGTCAGGATGATCTGCTACGGCTGCTGCTGCCTTGAACTCGTGCTCGGCGGTGGCATTATCGTGCTGCTTTTCTGCTGCCAGAGCGCGGATGCGATGGGCGGTCTGGGGGAGTTGAGGCTCAGCACGATTTGCAAGGGCGAGCGCTTTCTCGACTCCGCCGCCGACGATAGGTGGTGCGCTGACGTAGTATTCGCCAAGATCGTTGACGGCGTCCTCGTTGCGGGGATCGAGTTTTACGGCGGTTTCGAAGGACGTTCGCACTTTGGAAGCAAGTTTGTAACCAGCGAACGGGCCGGAGCGGTCGGCTTTTTGCCCGTAGGCGCGACCCATCCAGTCCTGCGTCTTGCTGTCATTGGGTTGCGTGGCTAGAGCGGCTTCGCACTCCGCGATCGCGCGGTCGGTGAGCTCTTCTGCGTAGAAGGCACGACAGAGAAGCAGGTGGGCGCGGCCGTCCTGTGGATTGGCTGCAATTAGGGTTTGAAGGCGGCCGACGGCATCGTCGGCACGGCCCTGAAGCAGGACCTTTTCGCTTTCGGAGAGGGGATTGGGGGTGGGACGCTTTGGAGTTCCATCTGCATAGGCGCGGCAGGGAATCACGGGTATGGATGAGAGAAGAATGAGCGCAAACAGGCGCAGCGTTGAGACGCCCCATAAACCGTTTCTCTTGGTTGCTCGCTGTGCCATTTACGGTTGTGCCTTTACCTCGAGCCCGTCGCTGAGTTCGGCCTCTGTCGTTGCGCCGAGTGCTACCGTATCGCCTTCGTTCAGGCCTGAGGTGATCTCCACCAGATTCATGTTGAGCAGTCCTACCTGAACCACGACTCTCTGCAGATGATTGTTGACCACTTTGTAGACGTAGCTGGTCAGACCGTCGGTATGGAGGGCTTCGCGTGGAACGCTGAGTGCGTGGGCCTTCTGCTGGGTGGTGACGGTGACGGTCACGTTGGTGTTGGGCAACAGATCGCCGTTGGCGTCGTCGACCGTGATGATGCATTCGCCGATATTGCGGGTACCGTAAGACTGGACGGTGGTCGGGGCAATTTGAACGTGACCGTGCCATTCTTCGTTCGGCTTACCTTCCCATACAATCTTCACCGGTTGACCGACCTTGAGTTTGCCGATGTCAGGCTCGTCGAAGTATGCCGTGATGCGGAGGCGGGTGAGATCGGCGACGTTGACGAGGGCGTCGGCAGCACCTACAAAATCATATTGAGCGACTGGAATGTAATAGACGGTGCCGGCCAGCGGAGAGCGTATATCGACGGTGCTGAGGGCGGCTTCTGCCGTCTCGACCCCGACTCGTGCGTTGGCTACCTGAGCCTTTTGGGTTGCGATGTCGGTGCTACCGTAGCGGCCGGAGCGGCGTGCCTTGAGGTCTGCGACGCGGGCCTGAGCCGATTGCAGTTTCTGGGAGGCTGCTGCGACCTCGTTGGGTGAGGCTGCGCCTTTGGCCTGGAGGGCTTGGAGGGCGGTGAGAGCGGCAGCGGCCTGCGATTCCTGCGTTTCAGCCGAAGCGAGGTCGGCTTTCTCGCTGAGAAGCTCGTCTTGCGTGCCTCCGCTCTGCATGTTTTTGAGCGCGGCTTCACTGCTGGTGAGGGACGCTTCAGCGCCAGCAAGGCGGTTGCGGGCCTCGCTGTCGTCCATTTGCAGAAGTTCCTGGCCTTTAACGACCTTCTGACCTACCTGGACGAAGAGCTTCGCGACCACACCTGGGGCGGAAGCGCGCGCCTGGAAATCTTCGATCGGTTGTACCTTGCCGTTCGTGGAAACGGGGACGCGGATGTCTTCGTAGTGGGCTTGAGCAGTGCTAATGGTGACGGCACCGTGAAACTCGCTTCGCAAAAAGAAGAAGAGCCCGACGAGGACTACCACCGTGATAATGCTGATGATCCAACCGCGACCTAGACGTGAAGTTTGTTCAGCCATAAGCAAAGAGTCAGTATATAAGACGCGGTAGGAGCGCTTGAGAAGCAAAACTTTTCACGCCAGCGGTTTACGCAAGGAATACGAGGGTCTGCGTAGGTTTTGGATGACGCTTTCGTCAGGTTTGGGCTGCGGCCCGCATGGCAACGACGGAAAGCTCCCAGCCACCGAAATCGGGATGCCAGTTGCGATGGAGGCGATAGGCTAGATCGAGGAGATCGCCTTGCTTCCAGTCTTCGAGCTGAGCGCGGGCGGCCCAGTCAGTGCGGCGGCTCCATGCCATGCCGCCGAAGCGTGAGCCGTCGGTGGGGTCTTCGACCGAGAGGCGGAGATGACGGTCCTTGATGACTTTGAGTGCGGTGGTGAGGCGGACGCCGAGAGAGATGAAGACTGGTTCGGGATTACCGTTGCCGAAGGGGCCTAGCTGTTCGAGGGTTTGGAGGAAGATGGGGGTGATCTCGTTGAGCGAGAGCTCGGCGTCGCAGTCGAGGGTTTCGATGGTTTCGGCTGAGGTGGGGTGAGAAGCGGCGCGGCGGATGAGGCGCGAGCGGAGATCGCGGACGCGGGTGGAGGGAAGTGAGAAACCTACGGCGTGGGCGTGACCGCCGAAACGGGTGAAGAGTTTGTCGGGTTGCTCGGTGTCGATGGCGGTGAGGGCTTCGAGGAGGTGGAAGCCGGGGATGGAACGGCCGGAGCCGAAGGCCTGGCCGTCTTCATGGGCGATGACGAGGGCGGGTTTGCCGGTGCGGTCGACGACGCGGGAGGCGAGGATGCCGATGACGCCGCGGTGCCAGGCGGGGTCGTCGAGGATGAGGGCGGCGGTGAGGCCTTCGGCGGAGGAGGCCATGGTTTCGAGACGAGCTTCGATTTCGCGGAGGGCTTCGGCTTCGGTGGCGCGGCGGTCGTCGTTGAGGCGGTGCAGCTTTTCGGCGAGGAGGCGGGCGATTTCGGGGTCGCGTTCGAGGAACATGTCGACGACGTCGGAGGCGATGTCCATGCGGCCGGCGGCGTTGATGCGGGGGGCGAGGCGGAAACCGATGTCGGCGGAGGAGATGGGACGGGAGGTGTCGATTTCGGCCAGCTCCATGAGGGAGCGAAGGCCGGCTTGTGAGGGTTTGCGGAGTTCCTGTAGGCCAATGGCGGCGATGACGCGGTTTTCGCCGGTGAGCGGGACGGCGTCGGCGATGGTAGCGATGGAGAGGAGTTTAAGGAACGAAGGCAGAGTTTTTTCGCGGAGTCGCTGACGCTCGTCGTCGTCTTTCGCGGAGCTTTCGAGGAGGGCTTGCGCGAGTTTGAAGGCTACGGCTGCGCCGCAGAGGTCTTTGTAAGGGTATGGGCAGCCGGGTTGGTTGGGGTTGAGGACGGCGACGGCTTCGGGGATGCCTTCGGCTGTGTCGGGGAGGTGGTGGTCGGTGACGATGAGGTCGAGGCCGACGCGTTTTGCTTCCTGGGCGGCGGCGAAGGCGCGGATGCCGGTGTCGACGCTGACGACGAGGCGGATGCCTTCGGTGGCGGCTCGCTCGATGCGGGACTCGGTCATGCCGTAGCCCTCGCGGATGCGATGGGGGATGTGGTAGCGGATGTCGGCTTTAACGTCGAGGAGACCGGCAGCGCGTTCGGCGGCGGTTTTGAGGAGAACTGTGGCGACTGTGCCGTCTACGTCATAGTCGCCGTAGATGAGGATGGGTTCGCTGGCGAGGAGAGCGGAGCGGAGTCGGGCGACGGCTTTGTCCATGCCGAGCATGAGGTTCGGCGAGTGGAGTTGGTCGATGGAGGGGTGAAGGAAGGCTTTGGCGGTTGGGACGCTTTCGATGCCGCGGCAGACGAGGAGGGAAGCGATGGAGCTGGGCAGGCCGAGCTCGCTGGCGAGCGATTTTGAGACAGGAGAGGGTGAAGCGGAGGCTTTCCACTCTGCTTCGGGCCGGGGTTTGGTGGGCGGGTTTGGCTGCGTTTCGTTCACCGCAGGTCTCAATCGTCGTCGGAGTCGTCGACGATGATCTGGCCGAGGTCGCCGACGGCTTCCATGAGCTCCTGGAAGGTGTCGTACCACTCGGTGGCGGTTTCGTAGAGGAACATAACGCCGCCGTGGGCGAAGCCGAGTTGCAGGTAGCCGGTTTTGCCGACGTGGGCGGTGAGCGACTGAGCTTCTTCGAGCTCTACGGCGTCGTGGTCGGGGTAGTTCTGGTCGCGAACCTGGCCGATGAGGGTGGCGACGTCTTCGGGCTGGAGGATAACTTCGCTCATGGTGAGGAAAGGAGCGTTGGCGGCCTTGGCGTGTTCGACGAAGTCCTTCCAGCCGTCGCTGTCGTCTTCTTCGAAGACAACGGTGGATACTTCTTCGGGCACGTAGCCATTCATGCGCCTCATGCCGTGCCCGGCGATGAAGGCGATCATGTCGTCTTTGACTGCAGCGAGATCGTCCAAAAGCATAGACCGCTATTCTCGCAGATGCGGGAGCGGTGTGCGCGGGTGGCTGTGCATCCCGCGGGGGGTGGGTGCATCCAAAGAGGGAATCGAGGTCAGTTTGCCATGCCCAATTTCGAGCACCATGTATTTGTCTGCCTGAACGAGCGGGACGAGTCCGCTTCGCGCCCTAGCTGCGGGAATGAGCACTCCAAGAAGCTGCGTGGAGCGCTGAAAGATGCGGTGAAAGCGGCGGGATTGAAACACAGGGTGCGGGTGAATGAGTCGGGGTGCCTAGACCAGTGCGAGCATGCGGCTGTGATAGTGGTGTACCCGGAAGCGGTCTGGTATGGGTTTGTGCATCCGCGGGATGCGGAGGAGATTGTGCAGGAGCACCTTGTGAACGGAAGGCCGGTGGAGCGGCTGCGGCTGCCGGATTCCTGCGTGAATACGGACCATTGCCCGCACCGGAAGAAATAACCCTTTCGCAGTGCTATCCTTTTCGTGACCATGATTTTTTCCAAGGACTATGTAGGGTATCTCGCACGCCAGACAAATAAGCATCTGGTGGCGGCGAAGATGATCAAGACTTCCAAGCCGGCTCTGGTGGATGAGCGCGTCACAGCAGGGCTTATCGACGAGCTTTCACTCGAAGACCGCATCAACGACGAGGTCCGCGTGATCCTGGAGGCTTTCCAGGACGACATGCTGAAGACCGGCGCCAGCTATCCCGAGATGTTCAAAAAGGTGAAGCAGGAACTGGCTCGCAAGTACAAGGCGGTGCTCTAATGGCCGGCGCTCGCGACTTTTCCAAGCCCGTAACGCAGACGATGCGGATTACCGATGACAAGCTGAACAAGTTGGCGCATGTGGTGGCCGATACGCTTGCTGAAATCGACGAAGTCGACTTTCTTGAAGACCGCAACACGATCCGGCAGGAGGCTCGCAAAGCGCTGGGCAAGCTGCTGACTGAGGAGTTGAAGATCGATGCTGCAGCGCGGCAAAAGATTGCTTCGCAACGGAAGATCATTGTGGAAGGCTCTCAGGAGTGGGACATTCTTTACCGGAAGTACTACAACGACGAAGTGAAGAAACTGGGGCTTTAGGCCTGCTGTGCGGGACGTTTGATATACTCATTCAGTCGCATCGGAATCCTCTTCCGTGCTGTGGCGTTATGGTGTAACTGGTTAACACGTCGCCCTCTCAAGGCGAAGAGTCCGGGTTCGAGCCCCGGTAACGCTACCAAAAACTTCAATAAAATCAATAGTTTGAAGGAAGGTGTGGAACACCCGTGTTTGCCCTAATTCGTTCTGGTGGCACTCTGGTGGCACTTTTGTTGTCGCTGTGCCGGTACCACGGCATTGTGTGATCCAATTTCGACATGGAAATTGAGAATCCCACAAACGCTGAGTTCGTCCCGCTATTGGGCGCGTTCAACTTTGAGAACAAATACATGGGTGCTTTGGGCATTCCTGATGAATTCAGTTTTCGAATGGACTGGACAAAAGGCGGCGAAGGACAGGAAGTCTTGCGAGAGCATATCCGGTCCAAAACCCTCATTCGACTGAGACGGCAGGGCAAGCGTTTCCAGGGCATCCTTAGGTTTGAGAGCGGAATAAACACCGTTGACGGCATGGTTGTGGTGGAAGCTGCATGATAATCATGTCATCCGTCTCTTAGCGAGAATGCGCCCTGAAGGGAAACGCTATGGGATGCAAGCGAGGATGAATGGTACGTAACCTAAGTCTCTATGTTCTGACGATCATTGTCTGCACTATCGCCGCGCTGGGACAAGGCCAGACAATCGGACCGAACGGCGAGGGATCATTCATTGCCGGACCACAAGGTGTACCGGTAAGTGTGCTCAACGAAGGGAATTCGTGGAGCCAGCCCTTGGTCGTCTTCAAGAACAGCGAGATTGAACTCATAGTTCCAGACATTCGCACTCCTGGCTGGGCCGCAAGCTATGCGAACGCCTTCAAAAAGGAGGGAAATTACTTTACATATCTCTACATCTACGGTGTTCAAAGCCATCGTACAATTCGTGAAGCGCTTTACGTCAACACTCGGACAAAGATTGCAATTGTTGTCGAGAACGCTCTCGCCCCACCAACTCGCGTGGACCTATGCAAGCCCGATCCACAAATGCCAATCGACCGAATTTCGGCCATCGTGAAGAATGTCTCTGACAACTTTCACGGGCAGTCTCTTGATGATGCGATCGCGGAACAATCCTATACCGTCGCAAAGATGGCAGCTTGCTCAGAGATGCCCACTTCACAAGACTGCACTATGACCAATGCTGAGTTTCGCGCGAAGCATGCACGAAATCCACGAGCGGACACAGCGACTGATATCCTGCTGGCTCAGATCGGTCCGATGACGGGAAGACAGCCTAATGAAAGTTGTAAGGATGTTCCCAATGCTCAAAAGGCCATCTCCACGTCCGCTGGCGGAAAAGGCAATTCGCAGAATCTACAACAGAAGTTATCGCCAGGGTCTCTGCAAAATCAGCTATCAACTTCCAATCTGGAGAACGCCTGCGCCAAGGGAAGCGTAGATAAATGTTATAGCGCCGGGCGTCTTTTTGAACTTGGACAGGGTATTCCTCAGGACTATATGAAGGCGTACAAATACTTCAAGCAGGCCTGCGATGGCGGAAATGTGGAGGGGTGCAATGAAGTTGGGTTCTTGTTTGCAAACGGTTTTGGTGTTGCTCAAGACTACCAACAGGCTTATAAGTACGGCAGACAAGCTTGCGAAGGCGGAGAGATGCTTTCGTGCAAGAATCTTGGCCTTCTTTTTTTGAATGGACAGGGCGTTGCACTGGATTATAGCCAAGCATTTAAGTACTTCAAGCAAGCCTGCGACGGGGGCAGTGCTCTTGGGTGTAACGGCCTTGGCTTTCTATTCGAACACGGCGACGGAGTCCAACAAGACTACGCGCAGGCATTCAAATATTTGAAGATAGCCTGTGATGCCGGTGAGGGTAGAGGGTGCGCCAACATCGACGTCATGTATGAGCTGGGCAACGGAGTTACGAAGGATCTCAAGCAGGCATTCACTTTCTATAAGCAGATGTGCGACGCTTCGCAAACTAGAGGATGCGATTTGTTAGGGCAACTCTACGAGAATGGCCGGGGTGTTGCCAAAGATTATGGAAAGGCCTTGGAACTGTTTACGCGAGCCTGTGACGGAAAAGGGATGGCCGGTTGCAATGATTTAGGCGAGTTGTATTTGAATGGCTATGGTGTCGCGCAGGATTATTTGCATGCCTATTCTTTGTTTACGGGTGCATGCGACGCGAAAGAATGGCGCAGCTGCAACAATCTGTCTCTCTTGTATCTTTCAAACCACGGTGTCGCACAGGATTACCGGCAAGCCTACAGCTATGCCAAGCTGGCATGCGACGGTGGACTAGCCAAAGGGTGCTATAACCTTGGCGCTGTGAGCATCCATGACCGGGATTACACCCAGGCCCTCGACTCGTTTGCAAAAGCTTGTAAGGGAGGCGTTCCGGGTAGCTGCAATCAGGCGGCAGATTTATCGCAAGTCCAAGGAAATCAAATGCAAGCATTGAGCTTCTATAAGATGTCCTGTGATGCCGACGATCCGACTGGCTGCAAAAGCTATGCGCATCTGCTCGACGACCTCCTAAAGGGCACAATCCGCATAGAAGGTCTTCATGATTATCAGCAGGCCACTCTATACAACAAGAAAGCTTGTGAGCTTGGCGAAGTGAGCGCCTGTTCTGAAGCGGGATTTCTCTTGTCCTATGCTTCGACGCTTGTTCAAGGCACGGTACCAAACAATCAGGAGGCGATCAGATATTACGGCATGGCATGTGAGGGTGGAGACACGAGTGTGTGTTTTAGGCTCGGCATGCTATTTGAATACGGTCACAGCAATCTCTTGGCTGACGGTCAAAGCGTGACTAAGGATCAGCAGCAGGGACGTAGCTATTGGAAAAAAGCTTGCGATAAAAAGGACGATAACGCATGCACAATGCTACAGACCGTACAGAAATTGAATCGTTTTTGAATTACAAGCCGGTGCGAGAAGGTTGAAGCAAGGCCCTCGGCGCCCGTGGCGAAGTACCCTCGTCTACAGCGTCCGTCAAGGCGCTTCGCCCGCTGCGCGGCGCGCAAAATCGCGCGGCCTTGACCGACACCTCCGCTCCGGGTGAGGTCCTATTATGAGAAGAATGTCTTCTTCTCATGTGTCCAAAGACACATGGAAAAGCGGCGGCGGGAGAGCCAAAGCGGGTCGATGAGGACAGTAAAGCCACCGAACTATGTCAGGAGGTTGTTGCAGTTTCCTGACATCGGGATATACTGAGGAAGTCAGAAAGTTGCTGCATTTATCTGACAAGGCCTACCCCATGACTACTCCAGCATCCAGCATTCCAGCCGCCATCCGGGACCGCATCTCCGCCCCAGCGCACCCCCGAGTGTGGACGCCGGAGGACTTCGCCGACCTGGGACCGCGCACTGCGGTCGATCAGGCGCTCCACCGGCTGGTTGCTTCCCGCGACCTTCGGCGGATCGCTCGCGGCTTTTACGACACCCCCCAGGACAACCGGCTCACGGGGAAGCCAACCTACCCCAACCCACGCGACGTGATCGACGCGCTAACCCGGAAGGGCAAGGTTCGGGTGGTGGTTGATGGCCTCACCGCCGCCAACGATCTCGGACTTACAGACGCCGTCCCAGCACGAATCGGCGTACTGACCGATGGCCGCTTGCGGCCCATCACCCTCGACAATCTCACCCTAGATTTCCAGGCCGCCGCACCCAGCCGCCTCTATTGGGCGGGCCGTCCCGCCATGCGCTTTGTGCAGGCGCTCCATTGGCTGCGCGACATGCTTCCGGCCGACGACGGAAGCCTCCACAGGCGTCTTCTTTCCATTCTCCAAGACCCCGACCATGGGCTGGCCATTCAGGACGATTTGCGTAGCGGACTGTCAGCCCTGCCGGAGTGGATGCGGGTGATTGTGCGCGACCTTCTCCAGCAGGCTAGTGCTGGAGCGCCGCCGCCGGCAAAGAAGGCGAAGCCCACCAGACGCTCACCGGCGCCAGCCCGTACCATTAAGAAGCAGAGGGTTTCGCTCAGCCGATGACCGAGGGTTTCCAAACCGTACTCGCCGCGAGCGACGAAGAGCGCCGCGACCTTTTCGTAGGCGCTGCCAACCGGCTACGAACAAACGAGCAGAACATCGAAAAAGACTTCTGGGTTTGTTGGACGCTCGACGCTCTCTTCAATGAAATGGAGGCCAACGGCCCGCGCCTGCTGTTCAAAGGCGGTACTTCCCTTTCAAAGGGCTATGGCCTGATCGAACGCTTCTCCGAAGACATCGACATCACCGTCTTCCGGGAAGACATCGGGCAGCCCGCTACCGTGGAGGAGTTGGAAACCCTGAGCGGCAAGAAACGCACCGCTCGTTTAGACACCATCAAATCTGCCTGCCAGACGTATATCCAAGGCCCGATGCTGGAGCGGTTGACCGTGCTTCTAGAGCAGACACTCCAGGCCACAAACATGAACGCAAATCGGGCGCGCGTGGAACCCGACCCTGCTGACCCCGACGGCCAGAGCTTGCTTCTCTGGTATCCCACCACAACGGCACGAGGAAATGAGTACATCCGCCGCGCCATCAAGATCGAATCGGGAGCGAAGTCCGCGCTCGATCCTCATGCTCCCGTCATCGTAAAACCGTACATCGCGGACGATCTTCCGAACCTTCATCTTGCAATCGGCAACGTGACGACGGTTGATCCCAGCCGTACCTTTTGGGACAAAATCGTCATCCTGCATGGCCTCCGCCGATGGTGGGACCGCCGTGGAGAATTAAAGGGCGGCGGCCAGCGCGTCTCGCGACACTACTATGATGTCTACCGGCTATTAGCGTCGGAGATAGGCACAAAGGCAAGCGCAGATATGGACATGGCCGAGGTCTGCGTTCGACACGCACGGATGTTCTTCAACCGGCCCGATCTTGACCTGGCATCTGCCATTCCAGGCAGCTTTGCCTTGACCCCGCACGACGGGATGCTCAGCGATCTCCGGCGGGATTATCAGGCTATGTCTGGCATGGTATTCGGCCCCGTCCCAAACGTGGACGAGGCAGTCGCGGCTATCGCAGAACTGGAGCAGCGTCTCAACCGGGGACACTGATTTCGATATAAAGTCTCAGACGACGCGGGAGGAATCAGGACTAACTAAGAAGATAAGAATAACGCCCCTGCTCAGTCTCTTTGTAAAGCGCAGGTCTATGATTCCATTGGCTCTTTGGTGTCATTGGGAAGAGTAGACGATCACTCTGCCCTCTGCTAAACTCGCGCCATGAAGACGTACGTATGCAGAAGTTGCAAGGCCCGACTAACGATTGAGCAGGCAGGCGTGATGGGTGCCCTACATGACGAGTGCGGCGGGACGCTGTATGAGTCGAACTCCAGCGGAAAAGGAGGTACTGGCAAGCCCATACGCATATCCTCCTCGTCCAACCTCAGTCCGAAGCGGAAAGTCGCCAAGACTCGCGGCAAGAAGTCGAGGCTGAAGAAAATCACTACCAAGTGACTCCGAGTAACTTCTTGAGTCACCCGGAGTTCAACGGCTCTTCCCACCTTCGCAACTGACAAAATCTCCAAAGACGCTGATCTGTTGCTTCGCAATCTCTCTACAATCCTGATCTGGATCGTTCAAGGCCATTTTGAGAACAGGCTCATCGATTGGGGGATCACAGGACCGAATTACGTACCATCGCAGGTCCTTGAAGTATCGGTCGTCCTCCCTTTCTAAAAGGCGCTGGTATATCGCTTCCTTGATCTTCGGAGTCGTCTGGATGTGTTTGAAAAAGTGTTCAGGGACAGAAGTATCGAGCCATTGATCGAGGCAAAGCATCCACATCCTTCCGTACTCTTCGGGCGGCGGATAGCCCTCTCCGCAAGCTACCGAACCATCCCTTCCAGTCGAGCGGCTTTCCCAGACTAAATCGGGGTTAACGGCAGCCGCGCAGAGAACCTTCTCGTGTTCGTATTTGCTCATCCCAACCTGCTCCGATGGCGTTTTCAGAAGCGCCACAACGAAGCGCATTTCAAGTTTCGGGTTGCGCATGAGCCCAAGCCGCTCCATCTGGCTCATGGTTAGTAGCTGCTCTTTCCATGACTCGGAAAGACCGCTCCGTCGGTCTCTCCAGGGCAAGTTCTGGCACTGTGGGATGCTCCAAAGCGCCGCGCGCACTATGGGCTCTGGGTCTTGGAGTAAGTCTGGCTCGTAGTTTCTTGCGTCGATTAATTCTGTCTTCAGGTGCCCTGCCGCCCACGCCCGGACGAACGTGTTTTCATCTGCGTAGACGAGGTCCAAGAGCTCTGGCGCCATCCATACGTCCGCCTTATGGAGTTTAAGCAGGAAGTCCTTCCGGTCATGTGGGGATCTGATTGACTTGTACTCTGCCATAAACATTTGGGTAGCGTAGTCGTCGGGGTTCTTCCACGGCTTTGGATCTCTTACGCCCTGCCCCCTATGCAATTCACGCTTCCATGCCTCCATGGCGATCGCATCTGGACTCGCACTCGGCCAACCGTCTTCGTACCAGCCGTACGCCATTTGCTTAAGTGTTTGCTCTTGCGCAGTTTTTAACTCCGCTTGAATTGACTCGATGAGAGTCATATGAGCAGCCTGATTTACTGTTACCGTGTGTACGCCATGATTAACCCATGCCAGGGTTACTAGGGCGGCAATCAGGAGGACAATAATCAACGCGAACACCATCGTGCCTCCAGTCCAGCCCATAGCTTATCCTGAACACCGGGCAGTGCTCAGACCTCTTCGCAGATTGGTACACGGTATCTTGCGATGTATCCGTGAAATGAATGCCTCCGTACTCCAAGCAGAGCGTTGCGCTGCTTCGCAGCGGGTGTAAGGCTGACACGTCATCCCCAATAGGGAACTGCAAACCTACCCAAAGTTCACGATTGCTAACGTGTTTGCTTTCAGTTGCTTGTATTTTTGCGTTTCCGGCTGTAAACGCCGGTGTAGTGGTCAACATTCCTTATCAGCGGCGGCGTTGCAGAAACCGAAAACGCGGTGAACGCATCCAAGCGCTTCAAGGGACACTTGTTCCAAGTGGCATATCGATGGCCTCCGATAACTACAAGTCGCAAGAAGCCACTTTGCTGTCGGCGTCTGCCGTCTCGGGGAATGAGACTTCCCGCGCAAGATCCATTGCCACGCGTCTCACCGACACTGAGTTTGGGGAGGTTGAGGCGGCAGCCGCGAAGGCCGGTAAGAAGGTGGCGGAATGGCTACGCGAGGCGGCGCTTGCCCACGCCCGCGCGAGTGCTGGTGCAGATGAGCAAACCGATCCGATCTTGCTGGAGGAGATCATGGGGATGCGCTCGCTCATGCTCAATCTGTTCGCCAGAGCGTCGGAAGGTCCACTGACGACCGACGATCTACGCAAGATTTCAGCCTATTCGGACTCCATTAAGGAGCAGCGGGCGCAGGATTACATGGCGCAGAGGCGTCGCCGGAACAGTCCCAAAACCACGGACAAGCCGTAATGAAACTCTCCCGCATTCGGTTTGCGTTTCCCTGGCGGATCGCGCTGATCCTGGCTCTGCTTCCGTGCCTCCCATTACTCGGTTTCTGGGCATGGTTGCGTTGGGAAGTCCCGCCACTACAGCGGTATTATCTGATCGCATATTGGCACAGTTCCGAACACGCAGCTCAGCCTGATGCCAGGACTCAAATCCGATGGCTCATGGAGACGGCTCCAGGGCGTAAGAGACAATGGTTGTTCGCCCTCGATGTCACCGAAGGAAGCCAGAATGATCTCCCTTTGGAACTCTCGCCTTTTGCTGTTCAACAAGGATGGACGGGCATAGAAAGAACCGCAGTGGAAAGCGTGGATTCCACCGAGCTCGAAAAGCTCCTGCGGGAAGATTTCTATGACGGCGTAAGTTTCCGCCGACTCGTCAATGAACCGCTGCTTTATGGTGTCGCGGTCTGGGTGATCGTCATGTATTTGGCATTCATGATGAGACGGGATATCGGGCACGAATGGAGACAACTTCGACGAGAGGTTACTGAGTCGCAATGGTCAACGAATTACGGACGAGATTGGCCCGAGAATCGAGACGGGATTGTCGCTCGAATTCGGTTGCGAATTGCCGACTGGATTAGTGAGCAGAAGACAGCGCTTGAGTGGCCGAGTTTTGGGCCTGCAATCAGTCGCAGATTCGGTCTTAAGAAGTTGCCAAATCCAGAAAAGCTTCGTGGGAGTGACCGACCGGCATCGACTCAAGTTCGCGGCGAGGTCTCTGCTGCACGGAAACTCGCTACTCCACCCCCTTCGCACTCCCCAAAACCACCGTCTCAGCGACGCACTATCTTCCCAGGATCGTCTCCATCGGATGCTGCGTATTCGCAATCAGAACCGTGGGATGAATCGGAATGGATCGATTGACGAAGAGACTTCCGATGTCTCTGCGTATCCCAGACCGAATCGCGGTTCAACTTGGCATCTCTCCCCTCAACTCTAAGCAGCCTAGATAGCCTTCGCGTTAATCTCCCTTCAACTCGTCTCAAAGGTCTGCTTGACCAGCGTTATTTGAGAGGCTGAATGTCCCCGTCTTGAGCATGCAATACACCAGTTGGATCTCACGAGGAAAGTGTTGTTTGAGACTGTTCTCAAGCAGCGTATCGAGCCTCCATTGAGTCAGCTATAACTCTTGCGTTGTTCGAGTAATTGCCGCTGAGATCGCTGGTCCATTACTCCGTTAATAGCTTTGCTTAAGATAGAAATGATCAATAACCATAGGGTTTTTGTCGATCATCACCCAAAAAATAATTCGACAATAACGACCCACTTATCCACAAATCTCGGCTACGATGTGAACCAAGACAGTAACTATCTGCTGTCTCGCGGGCCAAGATATGTTGACGATCTCTAAATCGCTGTCTGCTGGACAAGCAAGGACGTATCACGCGCGCGAGTTCACGTCTGAACGACAGAACTATTGGAGCCGCAATCAGCAAGGGTATAGCGCGTGGCAAGGGAGCCTCGCAAAGGAGTGGGGCTTGCGTGGCAACGTAGGGGCTGAGGAGTTTGCTCGTTTGAGCGAAGGTCGGCACCCGGCGAACGATGCGCAGCTCGTCAAGCACCAGCCTGCCAGGACCTACGAGAATCATTACGGCAAGCAGATCACCAGTTCAGAACACCGTGCAGGATGGGATGCGACGTTCTCTGCGCCCAAGTCTGTTTCGCTAACAGCCCTTGTGGGTGGTGATGATCGCGTGCGTGAGGCACATCGTGAAAGTGTCCGCGTGGCGGTGCAGGAGTTGGAGCGGTACACACAGGCTCGGATTGGTAATGTTCATGCGCCGGAGACAACGGGCAAGTTCATCGCTGCTACCTTCGAGCATGATACGGCTCGTCCAGTGGATGGCTATGCCGCGCCGCAGCTCCATACTCATGCTGTGGTCTTCAATGTGACCGAGCGGGAGAATGGACAAACGCGGGCATTGCAAGAGCGCAGTCTCTTCCAGTCGCAACAGTATGCGACAACTGTGTACCGGTCCGAACTTGCAATGAGGCTGCAAGGCCTGGGCTATGAAATCGAACGCGGCAAGCACGGGCAGCCTGAGGTGAAGGGTTATTCGCAGGAGTACTTGGAGGCATCGAGCCCGCGTCGTGTCCAAATCAAAGAACACCTGCATGAGATCGGTAGAGAGGGCGCAGGCGCAGCGCAAGTAGCTGCTCATCGTACTCGCGATAACAAGAAGCTTCATTCGCCAGAAGAAGTGCTGCAGCAACACCGCGAACTTGCTGCTCGCTTTGGTCATCAAGCAGATCGTGTCGTAGCAAAGGCACAGGGACATCACCAAGAAGTGCAGCCGGAGAAGACGGCGCAACAGTCAGTGACATATTCACGCAACCACGTCTTTGAACGCTCTGCTGTTCAGGACGAACGCGCAATTCTGCAAGCAGCCATAGATCGCAGTATGGGGCAGGCTTCCTACAGTCAGGTGCGACAAGAGTTTGAACAGCGGATATCGCGTGGGGAGTTTCGGGCGATTAAGCGGACGGATGGACGAGCGGCTCCACTGTATACGACTTTGGAAATGATTCGCATGGAGCGTGAGATCGTCGGTCACATGCAACGCGGCAATCAGCGCGGTTATGACGATCCAATGTTGGTATCGCCACAGCTGAGAATCTGGACAGAAGATCGCCATCCTGAATTGAGCCGTTCACAACGCCAAGCGGTCGATGAGATATTCCTGAGTCGCGAGAAGATTGTGGGTCTGGATGGCGTCGCCGGTGCGGGGAAAACAACGACGCTCACCGTTGTCCGTGAAGGTGCCGAAGCGCAGGGCTACAGAGTGGAAGGATTCGCGCCAACATCTCGCGCTGCCCACAAGCTTGCTGACGCCGGCATGGAGACCTCGACTCTCCAGCGTCACCTCGCCAAGGGAGCACAGCAGGACACTGGAGAGAAGCGCTTATATGTGCTCGACGAGTCTTCACTTGCCTCGACTCGCCAGATGCACGAGTTCATCGAGCGGCTCCATCGAAATGATCGAGTGTTGCTGGTAGGAGATAGTCGTCAACATGAGGCCGTCGAAGCAGGCCGTCCGTTCGCGCAACTGCAAGAAGCGGGGATGCGGACGGCGACGCTGAATGACATCGTTCGCCAGCGCGATCCAGAGTTGAAGCAGGTCGTTGAGCAGTTGGCACGGGGCCAAGTGGGAGCCGCCGTCGAGAGTCTTGACCTGCAGGGCCGTGTGCATCAGGTAAAGGGACACGATGAACGTATTGCGGCGATTGCGCGGGAGTATGCCAAGTCTCCGGGCGGTACACTCGTTGTTTCGCCCGACAACCGTTCGCGCAACGAGATCAATCAGCGGATACATGATGAACTGCAATCGCGTGGACTTGTGAGCAGACAAGAACATTCCGTGCGGACGCTTGTGGCACGTCAGGAGATGACCGGCGCAGACCGCAGTTGGGCACAGCAGTACCAGATCGATGACATCTTGCGGTACTCGCGATCATCGAAGGAAACCGGCATCGAGAAAGGTGACTATACCCGTGTCCTTGCTGTGAATGCCCAGGCGAACACTTTGACCGTGGCACGGGGAAATGGGGAGCAGACCACCTATGACCCCCGCCGCCAGGTGGGAGTCTCTGTCTATCGAGAGCAGGAGAAGAGCTTCTCCATGGGCGATCGCATCCAGTTCACCGCGCCTAGCCAGCAATTGAAGATTGCCAATCGTGACTTGGGAACTATCGAGAGCATTGGGCGAGATGGAACGATGCGGTTGCGGTTGGATGATGAGCGTAAAGTCGAGTTTAGTCCGCAGCAGCATCCGCATATCGATCATGGATACGCCGTAACCAGCTACTCCAGCCAGGGCCAAACTGCGGAGCGTGTGCTGGTCAATGTAGACACGGAGCTTGCTGCAAAGGACCTGCTCAACAGCCGCATGGCGTATGTCTCCATATCGCGCGGTCAATGGGACGCGCAAATTTTCACAGACAACTTGGGGAAGCTGCCACAGGCATTGGGGCATGATGTTTCGCACCAGAGCGCCTATAAGCCGGAACAGGCAATGCCTGCACTTGGGCAGAAAATTGCCCCATCATCGGAGCATGTGATTGAGCAGAGCATGGGATACGGATTGGGTTTGTAGACACGGAGAGTTATTCATCAAGGAGCAGACGATGCAGTCATCTAGCGGCAGTTACAAGAAGCCACCAGCGCGAGCGACTATCCCAGCCGAGGAGAAGCTGCTTGTTAGCCGTGGAGAGGCGGCTCAGCTACTCTCTATCAGTCAGCGCGGGTTGGATTACCTGATCGCGAATCGGAAGCTGCCGACTAGGAGAATCGGTGGTAGGGTTCTGGTTCCTGTGGCGGATCTGAGGAGATATGCGGGCGGCGATCACCCCGAACGCATCGTCGCGTAGAAATGCTTCGAAGTGCAATCGGGTTAGAAACAGACCCCCCCTGCGAGTAGCTCTGCTCTTCAAACGCTGCGAGTCCTTGAAAAGGCTGCGTTCATTTCACTCGATACATGTGCCTTGCTCAGATGCGTATACCGGGCGCTCATCGCAATCGTCTTGTGTCCTAAAACCTCTTGGATGACCTTCTGATTCGCATTGTTGGCAGCAAGTCGTGAACCGGCGGTGTGCCGACTGAGCTGATGCCAGCCAAGATCGGTAACGCCTGCCTCTCGCTTGGCCTTTTCAAACCACTCGCGATTCTCCCGTATGGTGAACACCCTGCCATCGAGCTTCATCCGCTTCGTTTCCCTGTCGCCTCTTAGCTCCTGCATTCTTGCTTGGATGTCCTGTTGATCTTTCAGGGCCTCATATACGTCATCCGTCATCGGAACGGTATGCGGCACCCCCGTCTTCGTGTCTGGCAAGGTGATGAGGCGAAGTTTGAAATTTATATCGGGCCAGGTGAGCGCGTACTGATTGCCTTTACGCATTCCTGTTTGGGAGCCGACCGTGATCTCGTTTGGATGCTCGCGTAGTTCCAGGCGTGTCATCTCGTAGTCTTCGGGTGTCTCCGCAACCCACCTCTCTAGGGCAGCACGGAGCTTGTCCTCTTCGGCATCGCTCATCCAACGCGGATAGCCGAGAGTAACGGCAAAGTGGGAGACATCGCGGCATGGATTGGATTCCACCAGCTTCCGCTCTTTCGCGTACGTGTACACAGCCGAGAGAGTGGACTTATAGCGGTTCAGTGTGGCGGCTGCCAGTCCCAGGGAGATAAGCCAATCCTTGATTTCGTGAGGCTCCAAGGAAACTGCCGAGCGGTCGCCAAACGCTTCCTTGATGGCACCGACCCGCTGTGGAGGGTTCACCTGGTCCTTCGGACGTTCGGGGTTGTTCGGGTTCTGGATATGGGCAAGGTACTGATCGCAGAGTTCTCCAAGCAGGAGGCTGTTGGCTCGATGTTCCTTTAGCTCTTTCTTTTCGGCCAACGTCAGGAGCGGTTCCGCTGCGCTGGAGGGAAGAGAAGCGACACCCTCTTTGTGACGTAGCCCTTTGGCCGTCTCCAGCCAAACAACCGCAGCTTCGTGGTCCGGGAAGTTCTTCCGAACGCGGCTTCCGTCCGCCTTGTATTGCGCCTCCCACGTACCCCGATCAGGACGGAATTTAACACCTCGAACCTCTTTCGGCCTTCGTGCCATCGCAGCACCTCCGCTACCATCATAAAAGGCTTGGTGGCACTTTGGTGGCACTTTTGTACCGATTATCCTGCGTACTCGTGCAAGTCATTGCAAAAGTTAAATATTGCAAGTAGCTGTACTACAATGGATTAGTGATCTACTTGCAACTTGCTGCGACTCCCTGCAAGCCCTAAAAATCGCCCTCTCAAGGCGAAGAGTTCGGGTTCGAGCCCCGATAACGCTACCAAAACCTCATTACAATCAATAGTTTGAAGGCAAGCGCCAAAGGCCCGTCGTTGCCTTGTTTGCACTTCCGACTTCGCGGTACGTAGAAACGAATGGCGGCGGACAGCCCGCGAATCAAACCGGTAGTTCTACAGTTGGAACTACCAGATCTCAGCAAGCAGACCACATGGGGGTCACACGCAGATGCTTAGGTGATTCAATTGCCAAAAGGCAACTTCCTTGGGGTCAGGTCAAATCTCCGAGCGTGTAAGGTACGTCACGGAATACGTATCGTTCTGCGAGAGTGAAAGATTCTGCTTTCCGTAATTATCGCGTAATGAGATATGCGGTATCCTTCCGGTGCGGATCCACATTTTCTCAATGAATGAGACCTCAACATTTAGGGATACGACTGTCTGGACGGGCTTGAACTCGCTCTCGGACGAAGAACTGTTGGAGCGTCTTGTTCGAGGAAACCACGATCCTCTTGCCGTGCTCTTCGACCGATATCATCGCTTGATTTATTCCATTGCTGTGCGAATTGTCCGCGATGAGGCCGAGGCAGAGGATGTTGTGCAGACGGTCTTCCTAAATATTTTTGAGGCGGCGGCAAACTTCGACCCGCTCAAGGGCACACTAAAAGTATGGCTGTTGCAATACGCTTACCATCGGTCGCTTAATAGGCGGCGAATGTTGTCCGCACAGGGAGTTTATCGATGGGACGAGTTGGACGACATGAACGGGGGGAGTCATGTGCCCGACATTGATGCCAGCCTGCTCTGCGAGCAGATTCTCACGCAGCTAAGGCCAAACCAACGTCAGGTCATTGAGCTCACATATCTGGAAGGATTGACGGCGCAGGAAATAGCAACGCAACAGCAACGTTCTGTTACGAATGTTCGCCACGACCTCTATCGGGGGATGGAAAAACTGCGAGGTGCGCTAGCGACTCCTGTAAAAAAAGAGCTCCGCGCGGAAACTATCAGGGGAGGAAAGAACCACATTGTCGGCGCACGCACAATTTGAAGAGCTTTGCGTCCTCGCTACATCGGGTCAACTCAGTGTTGATGAGGCTAGGGCTTTGGACGAGCATCTGCGGGAGTGCGGCGATTGCTGGCGCTTTCTGAACGATCTTCGTCTCATTAGTGGAACAGTGCTCCCGCGCGTGCTCGCTGAGCCTCCGGTCGGGTGGGTTATTCCCGAAGGAATGCGTGACCGGTTTTTTGCCCGAGCTGCGAGTCAGGGAATTCATATTCATGCCGGACCGCAGGTGCTAACGACGGTTGGTGCGCCGGCAGTCTCTACTGCCAACGAAGTCTATGGGGCAGCGACAGGCCTGGGCCCAAATCAAGGTAAGGGCTGGATGGACGCGATCCAAGCAAGCATACGTATTGCTTGGTTTCGGTTGGAGCAATGTTGGCGACCTGTGTCTTTGGCCGCGGGTGCGTGTGCCGTGTGTTTTGCTCTTGGAGTGATGGTCAGGTCGCAGAATAGAACAGTTGTTCCCATTGCAGCGGATCATGCGCCGAAGATAGCTTCAAGTTCCCCGACCACTGTTGTCGTTTCGACTCCTAGTGCAGATGCGCAACAGGTCGTGGATCATGCGTTAATGCCAGACCAGAGGAGTCTATTGCAACAACGCACGCAGCTTGAAAGCGAACTGGAAGCTGTCAACAAAGAGAAGAGTGATGCAGAGAAATCGCTACAAGAAAAAATTGCTGTACTAGAATTGGATGCGGCACGCGATCATGAAGCGCTTGCGCAGCAGGCCACAGGATTGAATAGCCGTGTTCAGACGCTTCAGTCGCAGTTGGACACACTTCAGCAAACGCAGCTGCAAACGGAAGCTGTTCTTGCTGTGCAGGAACAGGAGACCCACAAATACTCTTCCCGTGCCGCAGAACTCGAGGCGCAACTGACAAACCTGCCTCGTGTTCCGTCGATCAATCCAGATGAAGTGCGAAATCTTGTGGCGGCACGAAATCTCCACATAATCGATGTATACGATTCTGATGGTGTTGGAAACCGTCAGCGAGCTTTTGGCAGGGTTTTCTATGTGGAGGGTCGCTCCCTGGTCTTTTACGCGTATGACCTCGGAAAGGCGCATACGGAGAAAAAGATCACATTTCATGTCTGGGGTGCGCACGCTAATGACGCTGAGACCACTATCAGTCTTGGTGTACTTCACGATGAAGATCCCAATGAACAACGCTGGGCTTTGACGTTCGACGATCCGAAGGTTTTAGCCAAGATCAATTCGGTCTTTGTAACGATCGAACCTGGTAATCGTGACGTGGCATCACCCACCGGCAAAAAGGTGTTGTATGCCTTCCTCGGGGAAAAGGCCAACCACCCGTAGCTTGTTTCATTGAAGCTTAACAATAGTGCTGGTAAATCCCCTCGGAATGCAGGGCATACCCCTGTGGAGGGCAATCCTGCCACATGCGAGTCTCGCATTTCATTTCTCTCGGTTTAGCCGTAGTACTTGGCATGTTCTGTGGAATGCAGTTCGCATTCGCACAGAGCGATTCAGGTTTGATTACTGGACGTGTGACCGATCCTGCCGGCGCGGTTCTTTCCGATGCTCAGATAGACCTGACAAGCATCGAACGCGGCACGGTTACCCATGCCAGCAGCAACCGCGCGGGTATCTATGTTTTACCGAATGTGGCTCCAGGGCGATATAACCTTTCGGTGAGCCACGCGGGATTTCGTCAGATCGATTTGACGAACCTAACCGTTAATGTGCAGGCCAACATTGAACAGAACGTCAAACTATCGGTAGGCTCCGTTTCTGAGTCGGTGACCGTGAATGACCAAGGGACGCCCATCAATACGACAGACGCTTCGGTCGGTACCATCATCGACCGCCAGTTTGTCGAGAACATCCCGATGAACGGCCGTAGTTTCCAGACCTTGGTACTTCTCTCGCCGGGAGTTGTGACGAATAACCCAAACAGCGCAGAAAACGGCGAATATAGCGTGAATGGCCAACGTACAGACGGGAACGGTTTTTATGTAGATGGCACGAGTGCGAGCAATACGATTAACAATGCGAGTAGCGGTGGTCAGTCGGGCATGCTTCCCAGCGCGACTGCACTCGGCACCACGCAGGCGATGCTCCAACTCGACGCGATGGAGGAGTTCCACATCTCCACTTCGTCATACTCCTCCGAGTTTGGCAATCACCCCGGCGCACAGATCAGCTTTCGTTCGCGGTCGGGTACGAACATGTATCACGGCACGGCCTTTGATTATCTCCGCAACGTCGCATTCGATGCCGACAACTGGTTTAACACCTACAGCACGATGCCTACGCCAGCACCGGCAGAACATCAGAATGACTTTGGCGGCACATTTGGCGGACCGGTTTCGATTCCGCATTTGTATTCAGGTCACGACCGGACCTTTTTCTTTTTCTCCTATGAAGGATTGCGTCTTCATACGCCTTCTGCCGCCAACATCAACCAGGTTCCCACCAATGGAACCTACATCACGAACTACTCGAATTATGCGGCCAATCCAAAGTGGGCGAACCTGCGGCAGTACGCTCCTGCTGGGACTCAGGCGCTCCTGAACTCTTTTCCTCTGCCGAACTGCAATACCAGCATCGATCCTCAGTGCGTGGATCTTGGCCTGGGTAGCAGCCCCTACCTGTCGAGCCAGCTTACGGTGGGCGTCATCGACTCGCTCAGCGCTCGTGTCGATTTCCAGGCAACATCGTGGCTGCACCTTTTCGCTCGTTACGCGGACACCATTAGCAATGTGATCTTGTATGGCCAGATTGGTGGCCCCTACACGAACAACACGGGGGTTCGAACCAGGACCTTTCTGCTGGGTATTGACAACAGCATAGGCAGCAGAATCTCGAACGAGCTGCGTCTTCAGTACTCCCCAGCCACATGGACTTCCACGGTCGTTCCGTTTCAAGTAGGTGGGGCGCAACCCTATAACCTCTTCCAGGCGCAGGGCATAAGCCAGGGCGAAACGTATGTACGTCTTTACCTGCCGAACGAAACCAGTCAGTACACGCAGATTTACGGACGCTCCCAGTTTCAGCCTAACGCTACCGAGGCGCTTATCTGGACGCACGGCAAGCACTTGTTCAAGTTCGGCGGAAGCTATTTGCAGTCGACTGCCTATTTTGATCGAGACCCCTTTAGCCGTGGCCCGCTTGTGGATATTCACTTCACGAGCGCGGCACAGATTCTCAACGGCATACCAGGAACTGAGCAAGTGGATGTATTTGATCGCCAGGATCCAACCGCCAAGCAGTGGGGTCTTTATGCCCAGGATGAATGGCGTGCTATCCCTAGGCTTACCCTTTCTCTAGGACTTCGGTGGGACCTCGCTCCTGCGCCTTCAATTTCTGGAGCTCAGCAATATACCTACACGGGGAATGCCAACAACCCTTCAACCCTCGGGCTTTCCGCGCAGGGTGCTCCTCTGTATGCCACGAAATGGACAGATTTTGCCCCTAGAGTTGGCGTTGCTTATGTCGTTCACAATCAGCCCGGTCATCAAACAGTGTTTCGCGCCGGTGGTGGCTTATTTTACGATTCCATTGCTATCACCAACTTTTTCGGCAGCGGCAACGCGCTGGGGACACAGTCGCGTGTGTCATACGCCACGCAGTTTCCGCTTACGCAGAGTCAGGTCGACGTAGCGGTGACGACGCCAGCCTGTGTAGCTACGACCGGAAGTTGCACCGTGGTGAACTACCCGGCGAACAACATTGTTCCTCCCTACACACTCCAGTGGAACGCAGCGCTTGAGCAGTCGTTTGGTTCTGGACAGAGCATCACAATTGGCTATGTAGCGGCTGCCGGCCACAAGTTATCCACTTACCAGAACTTCTCGTATACCGCTGCTCAAACCAACAAGTTGTTTACCACGATGGATCTCTACGTCAACGGACCGGGATCAAACTACAACTCTCTGCAAGTGAAGTATCACCGTCAGATGGCTCACGGCTTGCAGATTCTGGCCTCCTATACCTGGGCGCACTCAATTGACTCAGCAAGCAATGACTCAGTGCTTTTCCCTTTAGAGAGAGCCGACAGCGATCACGATGTCCGTCACAACTTTACGGGTGCCGCGGTCTACATGGTTCCAGCCCATTTCCACAATCGTCTTGAGCACGCGGTTCTCTCTCATTGGAACGCTGATCTGTGGTTCGTTGCCCGCACCGCTTTCCCCTACCAGCCGACTGGTGCAAATGTCACCGATCCAACCACCGGAGACGTGTATTTTGGAGAACTGAATTGGACGGGACGGAATCCCTATATTCACGTCCCAGGGATACCCGGCGGACGTCAAATAGATCCTGCGCAGTTCAGCATTACTACAACACCCCGTGGAGTTGGTACCCTGCCGCGGAATATGCTGCGCGCTTTCGGCGAGCTGCAGCAAAACGTGGCGATCGGGCGCACCTTCCCGATCTATGGACGGTCCGATCTGGAGTTTCGCGCCGAGGCCTTCAACATCAGCAATCACCCAAACTTCGGCGCGGTCTATCTGACCTGCGGTGTAACGACTCCTGGCTCGACGTGTGACAACCCGGAAATGGGACAAGCGTCGAACACGCTGAACACCGGCTTGGGCAACTTGAACTCGCTTTATCAGCAAGGCGGTCCGCGCTCCCTGGAGTTCATGCTGAAGCTTCATTTCTAGACAACAATGCTGGTACGTAGTAGGAGGAGTCGATGCAGACAAGACGCAATTTCATCAAAACAGCGGCGATGCTCACGGGTGCGGCGGGGTTTGCCGCAGGTGTTCCAGACTCTATTCGCAAGGCGTATGCGATTGCTCCGGACCCTGGTACAACATGGGAAGACGCGGAGCATATTGTCATCTTGATGCAGGAAAACCGCTCCTTCGACCACGCGCTTGGAACGCTGCAGGGGGTGCGCGGATTCAACGATCCCCGTGCTATCCGTCAGGCGAATGGAGACTCCATCTTTTTACAGACCAATGTGGACGGGGACACCTTTGCTCCGTGGCGTCTGGATATCAAAGACACGAAAATCACCTGGATGGGTTCTATTCCTCACTCGCGCGACAGCCAGGTGGACGCATGGAACCAGGGGCACCACAATGCTTGGATTGACGCAAAGCGTTCCGGCAACCCTGACTATAAACATGTTCCTATCACCATGGGGCATTACACGCGAGAAGACATTCCGTTCTACTACGCGCTTGCAGATGGCTTCACAGTTTGTGACAACAACTATTGCGGCGTTATGTCGAGTACGACGCCCAATCGCTCGCTGTTGTGGACGGGCACGATCCGAGATCAGCAGAAGCCAGATTCCGCAGTCTATATGCGCAATCAGGAATTTCACAGAGGTCTGACCTGGAAGACCTTTCCTGAACGACTGAGTGAGGCCGGCGTCGACTGGAAGATCTACCAGAACGAGCTTGGCTCGGCACCTTTTAGAAATGGTACACATCAATGGTTTGGTAACGCGGGCAACATGGCGGAGGTCTTTGCTGCGTACAACGTACAACTGTCGAAAGCAAGTAAGAGAAAGTTGAGCGCCGACATCGCGGCTTTGCAGAAAGAGATTGCTGGGATAAACGCAACCGCTGCCGAGCCTGCGATGAAAGAGGATCATCTTGCGTTGCTCCAACAAAAGAACGAGCAACTCAAGTCTCTCCAAGAACAGCTTGCAAATGGTGGTTCGTTCGACGACCTCACACCAGACGAGCAAGATTTGCATCGCCGTGCCTTCGTCACTAATGTGGACGATCCTTACCACCTCATGTTCGAGACGCTCTCTTTTGAAGAGGATGGGCGCACTGAGACGATGAAGGCACCGAAGGGAGACATCTTTTATCAGTTCCGCAAAGATGTGAACGATGGAAACCTTCCGTCCATCTCCTGGTTGGTGCCACCCGGCATTTTTAGCGATCACCCCGCCTATCCCTGGTATGGCGCCTGGTACCTTTCCGAAGCCGTCGATATTCTGACAAGCAATCCCGCGGTTTGGAAGAAGACTATATTCATCCTGACTTACGACGAGAATGACGGCTACTTCGATCATGCGCCATCGTATGTCGCAGCTAATCCGAATAATCCGGCATCAGGTCGCGCCTCAGACGGCATCGATACAGCACTTGAATATTCCTACGTGCCAGACGAACTTGCACGAGGCGTATCGCAGGCAGACGCGCGGAGCGGACCTATTGGCCTCGGCTTTCGCGTCCCAATGATCGTTGCTTCGCCATGGAGCAGGGGGGGATGGGTGAACTCCCAACTCTTTGACCAGACCTCGACGCTGCAGTTCCTTGAGACTTATGTCGAAAAGAAGTTTGGCAAACACGTCCGCGAGTCCAACCTTAGCGAGTTTCGTCGCACCGTCTGTGGCGACCTCACTTCTTGCTTTCGTCCTGCAGATAGTTCGGTCCCTGCGTTGCCATTCCTAGAACGCGATGAACACATGACGAACATAGAGCGGGCTAAATACAAGGAAGTGCCGTCGAATTACAAGAAGCTTTCATCACAGGAGGTCGCGCGCTTCAATGAGGCTCCCCATAGCAATCCCAGTGCGACGCGACAAGAGATCGGCATACGTTCTGCTAATGCGCTGCCCTATGAATTTTATTGCGAGGGAGACTTTGATGTCGATAACAAATCCTTCCGTCTGACCATGCGCCCGGATAACAACGTGCATGGTATGCGTAGCGCTGGCGCACCGTTCAATGTCTATCTACGCAACACTGCGAAAGATAGCGACGTGCTTTCGCGCGGCCAAAAGAATGAAAATATGCTGGTGGCAACCTATACCGTAAAGGCTGGCGATACGTTGCAAGAGTCATTCCCTCTACAGATGTTTGTCGATGGCAGATACGAGATTGACGTGCTTGCACCAAATGGCTTCTACCGCTCATTTTCAGGAAGTGTCGCATCGCCGATAGACGCGCGATGCGTCTATGAACGTAAGGGGCGCCAACTGACTGGCAATGTATTGGCGCGCGTGAAGAACACTTCGCCAAAACGGGTGAGTGTCGTGGTGACCGACAATGCATACAAAACTCCCGCGAAAACCATGGATATTGCTTCCGGGCTGCAGAAGGATATCGTACTGGAATTAGCAAACTCACATGGATGGTATGACTTTTCTGTGACGATCAAAGGACTTGATGTAATAGCGCGCTACGCCGGCCATGTGGAATCGGGTGTAAGCAGCTTTACGGATCCAGTTATGGGGCAGGTCATTACTTAAGCCACATCAGAATTTTACGGTGTCCATCTTTTACCAAGGCTTAACAATGCGTTGGTAAATCGCTCTCGATCTTAGGGCATACCTTCGTGGAGGGCATTATTCCTGCCACATGCGAACCCCGTCCGTTTTTCAAATTTGTATAGCTGGCCTGATCCTTCAATTTGGGAAGCTGTTCGCGCAGGCTCCTGATGCCATTACCTCAATTCCTTCATCTGGGACCACAGTACTTCATGCCGGAACGCAGCTGGTCATCGTTGACGTTACGGTGCAGGATAAAGACGGACATCCTGTTCATGGGCTTAAGCGTGAAAATTTCACGATTACTGAGAGTAAACAGCCGCAGACCGTTCCATTTTTCGAGGAGCATTCGAGCCAGACAACACCAAAGGCTGGGCCTGAGTTGCCGCTACTACCGCCCGGTACTTTTACGAATTACACGTCCGTGCCTGCCGGTGGCACTCTAAACATTCTGTTGCTCGACTCGCTGAACACTCCCATGGCTGATCAGTCGTACGTCCGCGATCAGCTACGGCAATATGTAAGGAAGGCTAAGCCCGGAACGCGCATTGCTATCTTTGGCCTCTCGCGGAGTTTGTTTCTATTACAGGGGTTCAGTTCTGACCAGCAGGTACTCAAGGACGCTGTAGATCATAAGCTAAAGCAGCGATCGTCCAGTCTGCTGGATGATCCGACGGGTTCGGGAAATACATCCGATGAGCCTTCGGACATTGTCTCGAATATGAGTAGTTCCGATAGTAGTGGACAACTATCCTATGTTGTCTCTGTTATGCATCAGTTTGAAGCGAATCAGAATGCATTTCAGACACAGCTTCGTATTCAATACACGCTCGATGCTTTCAACTTGCTGGCGCACTACCTATCGGCGTTCCCGGGACGCAAGAACCTCATTTGGTTTTCCGGATCGTTTCCTATCGATATCCTTCCAGATCCAACACTCAATAATGGCTTTTCTGTGATGCAGAACAACGATCCGGAATTTCGCGAGACGATGAATCTGCTCTCGCGAGCGCAGGTTGCCGTATATCCCATCGACGCACGTGGTCTCAGGGCAGACCCCACATTTTCTGCTGCAGTTGGCAAACGCGACCTGACGGGCAAAGGGTCTGCGACGTTTCTTCAGACGCAAGACAGCGAGCATATGACCATGAGCCAACTCGCCGAGGAGACCGGCGGAAAAGCATTTTTCGAGACCAACGACCTTGCCACATCTGTGCAAAGCGCCATCGTGTCCGGTTCAAATTACTACACACTTATGTATTCGCCGAAAGACCATGATTGGAATGGTGAGTATCGTGCAATCCGTGTGGCTCTGAACGGCAATTTACAGGCAGCTGGATATCAGTTGACATATCGCCAAGGTTACTATGCTGACGATCCAAATCATTCCTCGAAAAACGCAGCTATGGCCTTGATGACGGCGGCTGGTATCGCTTCGGCGAACAATGGCGATACCTATGCTCGAGCGGCAATGGCTCACGGCGCGCCTACACCTGAGGACATTCTCTTTAAAGCCCGGGTACTGCCACTGGGTGCAGCGGCGGAGAAAGTTCTGGCTCCCACCAACACGGTCGACCAACTCCATCCCATAAAGCCGCCATTTCGGCGCTTCGCCGTGGAGGTGGCTGCAGTGCCAGATGCATTCCAACTTACTCTCAACCCGGATGGGCGCCGTACTGGAGCCATCGAGTTTAGCGCGTTACTTTACGACAACGATGGGCTCTTGCTAAATGCCACCGGGAAGACCGTACACCTCAATCTCACCGCCGACAACTACAAGCAGTTCCTTACCGGAGTAAAGGCACATCTTGAGATCAGTGTGCCGGTAAAGGGCGGCGATGATTTTATACGGATCGGCATTCACGACATTCCTTCCAACCGCTTTGGCGTAGTGGAAATTCCTATCAGCTCCGTAGCGCGACTGAAGCCGCTGCCTGCTTCCTCTGTGGAGGCATCGCCTGTTTCAGCGACTCAAGCGCCTTCGCCTGTGAAAACGAATCGGCAATCAAGATGAACAAACGATTTTTGACTTCCAGCAGCTGCTCACATGTTCCACGGTTACAAAATTTGAAGTTACTCAGGAGAAATACGATGTCGATCATGGATCTGTCTTCCGCACCGTCTGCTTCCAGTCGCAAGCCTGTGGTCGTAGAAAGACTGCCAAGGAAAACATCTGTGTTCTGGACCGCGATGTGCCGGCTAGTGTGTCTGCTGCTGTGTGCTCCAGCAGTTATGCGAAGCCAGAGTCTGCAATACGTGCCGGTCATCTCGAACTATGTGGCAGATCCCGGAGCTTGCAGCACCGCGACGGACACTTTTGGGGATGGCTGCCCGCTATCGCAGCTTCCTGCAACGGCCAATGCAGGAGGGGATGTTTTCGATAATGCCGGAAACCTGTATTTTACCGACACGACCTCAGGCCACAAATTAGTCAGACGTGTGGATGCTGTGACCGGTATCGTGACCCTGGTTGCGGGTGGCGGTCCAGTTTGTGCAGCAAAGACAGATAGCGTGGGCGATGGCTGCCCGGCAACACAAGCCACATTTACCAATCCAGCGGTATTGATCTTTGACCCTTATGGCAATCTCGTGATCGGTGATATTAGCGGTTACCGCGTCCGGCGTATCGACAAGACGACGGGCATCATCACAACAATTGCAGGCACGGGTGTCATTGCTACTGCAGTGCCGAATAACACGACCCCTGCTCTTGCAACCGCGACGCCGCTGGCTCAAGTGAACGGTCTTGCCTATGACCGCGCAGGCAATCTTTATATCGGCAACTATTTGTTCTCTTTTATTGCAGTTGTCCCGGCAATAAATGGGGTCATCACTCCGGCAAGTGTGATGTATAACGTTGCTGGAAACGGAACCGTAGGTGCCACTGGTGATGGAGGACCACCGACCGCAGCGGAAATTGGTTCTGTGCGCGGTCTCGCCATGGACCCAGCTGGCAATCTCTACGCCGGCGACTGGAACTCTTATAAGGACAGGAAAATCACGCCCGTTTTTCAAAATGGAGTCTTCACACCCACGAACTCCGTTATTACTACCATCGCCGGGACTGGAGCAAAGGACGCTAGTCCCTATGGCGGAGGCAATGGTGGTTTGGCTACTGCCGCAACAATCCATCAGCAGGTGGGAATCGCGGTCGATTCTACCGGCTTGCTTTATTTGAATCAGTACACAGGTAATGTCATTCGCACTGTGAACCTGACCACGGGAATAATCAACGCTTTCGCTGGATATGGAACAACTACTGCTGTGCCGAGTACGCTCAATTCACCTGCGGCGACTTCCGGGCTTGATGCAGAACAATTCATAAACTTTAACCAATACCACGATCTCTTCACTGGTGAGACGGGCGGAACAACTGTCATCGCCAAGATATCAACGGATGGTGATTTCCTGCTCACACAACCGGTTGCCGCTGCAACCGGTGTATCTCAGACGATCATTGCGCAGGCGACAGCCGCGACAACGCTGAATGCCGCGTCTGTTTCGGGCCAGTCTTCATCTGCGCCGGAATTTTCACTAGGCACGCTATCAGGTTGCACGATTAGCGCAGCTCTAGCGGCAAACGCATACTGCACGATTCCTGTTACGTTCAAACCGGCGTTTCCAGGTTTGCGTACAGCGCGTCTTACTGTGCAGGATGCAAACTCCGCGAACGTCTCGCTGGGTCTTAGCGGTATCGGTACAGCGCCCAACGTTGCATTCAGCCTTGGAACAATTTCTACGATCACGGGAACTGGAGCCGCGGGCAAAGGTGCTGGTCAAGTGAGCGGCCCGCGCGGTGGCGCAGTTGACGGCGCCGGAAACCTGTACTTCGCCGACACAGGCAATAACGTCATTCGCAGAGTTGATACCTCCGGAACTGTCACGACCGTCGTCGGAACAGGAACTGCCGGTTACACGGGAGACGGTGCGGTTGCTACTGCAGCAACGTTGAATGTCCCCGCAAAGGTGGCGTTGGACGCGGCTGGCAATCTCTATATCGCTGACAGCGGAAACAACGTAATCCGTTTCGTAAATGTTGATACCGGCCTCATCTCCACGATTGCTGGCACGGGCACAGCCGGATATTCCGGAGATGCCAGTGCTGCAACCGCTGCAAAGCTGAACAATCCTCAAGGGCTCGCGGTGGACCGTGGCGGAAACGTCTACGTCGCCGACACAGGGAACAACGCAATTCGTCTTTTCACACCAGGCAGTTGGATCGTCACGATCGCCGGAACAGGTACGGCTGGAGATACCGGCGATAGCGGACCAGCTTCCATGGCAACACTCAACAAGCCGCAGGCTGTGACGCTCGACAATCTCGGCAAGGTTTACATCGCGGACACGGGCAATGCTGTGATCCGACAGATTTCTGCGCTGAATCAGATCTCAACCGTAGCTGGTACTGCCGGTGGGACGTCGAACTCTGGCGATGGCGGCGCTGCAACTGCGGCATCGTTACTTTCTCCGTCCGATGTGGCGGTCGATGCAGCAGGGAACATGTACATATCTACAGGTGGTCTCGTGCGTCAAGTCAGCGTCGCCACCCAAATCATCAACACTATCGCTGGCACGGGCGCAGCGGGAAACTACAGTGGTGAAGGTGGCGCAGCTACGAGCGCAGTGATTCCTTCGCCCGCATCAAACCTGATACTCGATGCCAGTGCGAATGTATATGTCGCAGACACAGCAGGGAATCTATTGCTGAAAGTTTCTGCAGCGACAGCACCATCCATCAATTTCGGTATCGTTCCTCCGGGTCAAACCGGAACAACGACAACATTCTCTATTTTGAACACGGGCAACGCTACCCTGAATCTGAGTGGGCTTACAGCGACAACGAATTTCACATTACAGACTGCAGGCACATCGGCGTGCATGGCAACAACTATGCTGACTCCGGGCCAGGCTTGCACCATCGGTATTGCGTTCACTCCATCAAGCAATGTAAATGGAGCCGTGACCGGTACGCTGACCATAACGGACAACGCGCTCAACGGTACTTCGGCGACACAGGTCCTAGCACTCTCCGGTTCAACGATTGTCGTCAAGAATACGATGACGACGATCACCACCTCACCAACGTCTCCGGTTTATGGATCGCCGGTGATGATCACGGCGACGGTCACCAATGGCAGCATCTCCACTCCTACAGGCAACGTCACTTTCACTGTCAACGGAACGGCATCACCCGCTGAGCCGCTAAATGGTAACGGCCAATACACGATTACGATTGCAAGTCTCCCGGCCGGGACCACGAAAGTTGTGGCCAGCTACGGCGGAAACACTATGAACGATTCCAGCACCGGTAACGCCAATGTAGTCGTCCAGCCTGCTGTACTCACGGTCACCGCTGCCAACGCCACGATGAAGCAGGGTCTTGCGGTACCATCGTTCACCTACAGTGTCACCGGCTACATTAACGGTGATACTGGCAGCGTTGTTTCGGGCGCTCCCTCGGAGATAACAGCTGCGACGTCTTCTTCGCCGCAAGGCACCTACCCGATCGTTATTTCGGCTGGAACGCTGGCCGCGCAGAATTATAGTTTCACTTTCGTCAACGGCACTTTGACGATCGGTCCGCCACCGCCAGCCGACTTCAGCCTCGGTATCACACCCACTACGCAAATCGTCTCCGCAGGTTCCACATCCACGCTTGTAACGCTGATCATGACTCCCATCTACGGCTACGCCGGTACGCCGCAAATTACTTGCTCCAGTGTGCCTCAGGGGATTGGATGTACCCCGACCGGACCGCTCACCGGCAGCGGCACCATAACCGTTGCTTATTCGCAGCTAAAACTATTTGCCGGCACAAGCACGGCGAACCTCGACATGGCTCCATTGAAATCGCAACGGCTGTGGTTGGCTATCTGTATGCCGCTGTGTTTCCTTGGATTAGCGTTCGGCAAGCCCGGCAAGAAGCGCTGGTCCGGAAAGCTGCTTGGCCTACTTCTTCTGGCAATGGCCGCAGCGGGAATGTCCTCTTGCTCGAGCGCGAGTTCCAGTAGTCATGGAATTGCTGCCGGTACTTACCAAATCACTGTCACCGCCGCTGACTCGGCTGCCAATTTGTCACACAAGGTGACATTCGCTCTTATCGCGCAATAGCAAGCTCGACTTTCAAAATAATGCCTGGGGAAAAATGCAATCAGATTTCAAAATCACTCGCCGAACGCTCGTCAGTTCAATTGCCAAGACCGGCATCGTGAGTGCGCTTGGTCCCGTAAGAATGGTCGCATCGGCGCGTAGTTCCGATGCGTTGGCAAGTACGGAACTCGTGAACGAATTGCCCCGACAGGCGCGGCCGTGGGTATATTGGTTCTGGTTCTACGGTAATGTCAGCAGAGAAGGGATCACGGCTGATCTTGAAGCAATGCATGAGATCGGCATTGGCGGCGTGATGCTGTTGAACGTAGCAAAGGGTGATCCGGGACCGGTCCATTTCTTGAGCACCGAGTGGCTCGCATTGATTCAACACACGATTCAGGAAGCAGATCGACTCGGCCTGGATGTTGATCTGAATAACTGCGATGGATGGTCCGACGCCGGTGGGCCATGGGTGAAGCCCGAGCTTGCGATGCAAAAGCTCGTATGGACAGAAACGCACGTCGATAGCGGAACACATTACTCTGGTGTAGTTCCTGAGCCTAAGGCCGTACGAGGTTACTATCGCGATCTTCGTGTGTTTGCGGTGCCCACGAATATCGCTCCTGTGAAGCCGCGAGAGCCAAAGGTCAGCTTTGTAGGCGGTGAACCCTCATACGTTGTGCATGAATATGCTGAACCAATGATGGCGCGCGGCGCAGATGTCAATATTTATCTCGGACGTCCGGCCGGATCGTCACCGGTGACGTGGCAGCTTGAGGCTTCGGACGATGGGAACACGTGGCGCACGGTCTATGAGTTCGACAACAGATGGCGCTTCACGCTTCAGCACATACCTCGAGTTCTGCCAACGACAATTCATTTTGCTCCGCTCCCGGCGAGGTTCTTTCGCTTGGTTGTGCCCTTTGTGACTGAGGAAGAGCGCGGTGAAAAAGGAAGAGGACAGCATCTGGAGTTCTCGCTTTTGGCTGAGGCGCGGGTTTCGCTTTGGCAGGCGAAGGCTGGATACATCAACAATATTGCCACATCGCTTTTGCCGCCGAACCGCTATGCGGATGGTTGGGTAAATGCCTATTCAGAAAAGACGCCGGCTACGGATGACAGTGTGCGCGAGTCGATTGTGCCCAGGGATCGGATTATCGATCTGACGGCGCGGGTTCACGACGGGCACCTCGATTGGGATGTGCCCGCGGGGCAATGGACTTTGATTCGATTGGGTCACACGCCAACCGGGAGCCTGAACCATACGGGATCGCCAGACGGCATCGGACTCAACGTGGACATGATGAGCGCTGCTGCATTCGATGCGCACTTTCCGCATGTACTGGGTAAAGTTTCTGCCGGTGCGGGCGCCTCTCTGGGCAAGACGCTGATGGCTTTTCATAACGATAGCTGGGAAGCCGGCATTTTGAATTGGACTCCATCGTTCGCGGAAGAGTTTGCGAAGCGCCGTGGTTATTCCATGGAGCCTTACTTTGCTGTGCTCGCCGGAGGAAGAATTGTAGAGAGTCTTGAAGTGTCGGATAGATTTCTGTGGGACTTTCGGAGAACAATCGCAGATTTGATCGCCGAGAACTTTTGGGGTCGACAGGCGGAATTAGCCCACAAGCATGGCGTGCGGTTTTCCGGCGAGGGCGCAGGGCGGCAGCAGTTTCTAATCGATCCGCTTTTGTACCTGAGCAAAGCCGACTTTCCGATGGGTGAATTCTGGTTCGGAGAAGGAGAAGTACGGCCTGATTGCGATGCGTGTTCCTCAGTAGGTCATGCTTTCGCGAAACCGATGGTCCTTGCTGAGGCTTATACCTCAGCCAGTTATGGTGGATACCGTCAGGCCGGCCAATGGAGAGATCATCCGTACTCCTTGAAAGCTTATGGAGACAGAGCGTTTTCGCATGGCATAAGCAAGTATGTGTTTCATCGTTCGCTGTCGCAGCCGAGTCTGACGGACAGGCCTGGGCTTGCTTGGGGGGATAGTGCGACGGCTGACGGCATCGGCATTAACATGGAGCGTACGCAGACGTGGTGGAAGTCGTGTGCGGCGTGGATCAGCTACCTCACACGGTGCCAGCATTTGCTGCAATCGGGCCACGCTGTGGTCGATGTGTGCGCTCTGACCAGCGAGGACGTACCGAACTTCATCATGCGTCCGGCCGATTTGGAGGACGGCTATAAATATGACGGCATCCATGCAGAAGTGCTCGCACTGGCGAAAGTGCAGAACGGCGATCTCGTGTTGCCTTCGGGTATGCGGTATCGCGTTCTGGTGCTCCCGCAGTCGGAGCGAATGACCTTGCGGACAGCGCGCACGGTGGCGCGGCTGATAGATGGTGGAGCGATGGTTGTCGGTCCTCGTCCTCGCATGTCGCCTTCGCTTGGCGACAGAGATAGTGAGTTGGAGAAAATAGCGATAGCGTACTGGGATGCGGGTCGGGTACTGTCTTCGGTAACGATAGCGCTGGAACGTCGGAAGCTTGTCCCGGACTTTACGTGGGAAGCTGATGAGCCGAAGCCGGAAATTTTGTTCCTGCATCGTGTTGTCAATGGAGCAGAGGTCTACTTTCTTTCGAACCAGAGCAGTGCCACAGTGCAAATCAAAGCAAGCTTTCGCGTGTCGGGCCGCACACCTGAGTTTCTCGATCCGGACAGCGGTGTCGTTCGAAAGGCGGCTGTCTTCGATAGCGACGGACAATGCACGACCATACCCCTGACATTGGATCCGTCTGGCTCGTTTTTTGTCCTTTTTCAAGAGCGCACGGAGCGGCGTTTGAAGCGAATACTGAAAGACGGTGTTGGATTTTCTGTCTCTGCCAATGCCTTCGTCGATGGAGTCAATGGTGTTGAATGTTTTGCCAACGATCGTGGTGTGAGTGTAACGGCAAATGTGAGTGGAGCATTCGAGCTTGAAGATACGCGCGGCCGGTCCGTAGCGTGTGCCATGCCCGAAGTACAAAAGGTCGCGGTGAATGGATCATGGCAAGTGAGTTTTCCGCCCGGGCTAGGCGCGCCTGCTGAGATTGAAATGAAGCGGCTAATTTCGTGGAGTGACGCCGAGGTGAGTGGTGTGCGGTTCTTCTCCGGATCCGCTGTTTACGAAACGGAGTTCGATGTTCCGGCAGAGATGCTGCGCGCAAGCCAGGTGGCTTATCTGGATCTAGGCGATGTGCAGATAATTGCCGAGGTGCGCCTGAACGACATCCCGCTGGGCACGCGTTGGAAGCCTCCGTTTGTGTGTGTCGCGGGATCGGCCCTGCGGCCCGGTAAAAACAAACTGGCAATTACCGTGACGAACTTGTGGCCGAACCGGTTGATAGGCGATAGTGCCCTGCCAGCGGAGCAGCGAATTACTCGCACCAACTTTAATCCGTATCGGCCGGACTCGCCACTCTTGCCATCGGGTTTGCTGGGGCCGGTTCAATTGACGTTTGGACATCAGAGAACCATCGCGTGGAGTGAGTTTCTATAAACCCAAGCTATTGTTTTCTCAACAAAAAAATCATAAGTGGCGAAAAGGAAAACATGATAATGAAGCGTTTCTTGACTTTGTTGGTTGTGGGAGTGATCTGCTTGGTGCCGCAGCATGCTTCGGCATGGGGTCGTGTAGGACACGCTACAGTTGCGGATATTGCAGAGTCGCGGCTTAAACCGCAAACCCTCAAGATGGTCCAGGAACTGCTAGCTGTCGAGCACGATCAACATCTTTCCGATATTGCGAGCTGGGCAGACCAGATCAAGGAAGAACACAGGCTGGGATCTCCAGCGCATTCGATTCGGCTCGCGTTGGATCATAACGACACGATCGATCCGACGCTGTGTCCTTCGCACTATTGCGTGGTGCAAGGGATCAATGACTACTACAAACAACTAGCTGATAAAAGCCTTCCGCTTGAACAACGAGAAATTGCTCTGAAATATCTCGTGCATCTGGTTGGGGACATTCACCAGCCATTGCATGCTTCAGTTGCGACGGGCGGCAATGTGGCGGTCACGGGGGAGGGGAGAATCGCCAATCTGCATGGGGTGTGGGATGACAGCATCATCTATTCGCAAGGGCGAAACCCAGAGGCAATTGCGACAAGACTCGAAGCGAAGATCGACCAAAGCGGTTTGTTTTTCGGAGGGGACGCGGCCACCTGGGCGCTGGAATCGCGAGCGATTGCTCGTGATGTTATTTACAAGACCTTGCCGACTGAATCTAAGGAACCGCTGACGCTTCCGGCGAATTATGATGAGACGATGTGGCCTATAGTGGCAGCGCGTCTTACGCAGGCCGGAGTCCGGTTGGGAGATTTGCTCAATAGCGCTCTGGGTTAGACAATTGCCAAAAAGCTGAAAGCCTGTTCTGGGAAAGATAAAGGCTTTCATCCTCCCGCTCTGTCAACACACGGGGGCGGCTTATGTGGGACGCCTTCGTGTGTTGATTCGGTACGATGGTATATCGGAGCGGACAAGGGCGGCGGCGGTCAGGCCACATTCCACGTCCTGTAGAGACAGTCTTCCAATCGCAATGGTTACAAAAAGGGTCGCAGGACCAAGAAGAAAGCCAGCCGTTTCGGGCTGGCCTTCTCGTAAGTCTTTTATTAAGAGATTGGTGCGGAGGAGGGGACTTGAACCCCTATGCCTTGCGGCGCTAGCACCTCAAGCTAGTGCGTCTGCCAATTTCGCCACCTCCGCTTGGAGCCTGACGCACACGAAAGTGCGACAGGAGTGACGTGCAATCCGAAGATGAGTATAGCATTTCTCTTCTTCGAAGTCGCTCGGGCTGGAACGCGGGAAATGCTTAAAAATGTTTGAGCAGATCTGCGAAGGCGGAGAGCTCGAGAAGGCGCTGGCCGGAGGGCGGCGCGTCGATGACCTCGTGCTCGAGCACCCAGGTGAAGTCGTGGGGGAGAAATATGGCGTTGAGGCCGGCAGCCAGCGCGGGGTTGATGTCTGAACGGGGTGAGTTGCCGATCATCCAGGTATTGGCCGGGTCGCAAACGTGGCGGTCGATGAGTTCGCGGTAGGCAGACTCCTTCTTTTCGGGGAGGACTTCGACGGACGTAAACAAGGGCTTGAGGCCGGAGCGCTCGACTTTGTCGGTCTGCTCGTCGAGGTTGCCTTTGGTGACGAGAATGCAGCGGTGGCGTTGGCTGAGATCTTTGAGAGTTTCGGCGACATTGGGGAGTAGTTCGATTTCGGAAGCGGAGATGGACTCTGTGAACGCGACGATACGGGCGTGTTTGTCGGGGGTGATTACTGAGTCGGTGAGCTTTTCGAAGCAGGCGATGAGGGAACGGCGGAAGCTCAAAAGACCATAGCCGTACTCGGCGACGGTGGCGCGCTCGCATATGTTGAGGTGTTCGCGGACTTCCTCGTCGGTATGGACGCGGTGATCGAGGTAGGAGATGAAGGCAGCGATGGCGCGCTCGAAGTAGATGTTGTTCTCCCAAAGCGTGTCGTCAGCATCGAAGAGAAGGGTTTGCTGCTGGAGTTTTGCGAAAGGCTCGGTCACATACGGATTATAAAGTCGGGTGTTGAATCAGGACTAGACCGATGGCGTCTATGCTAGACGAGCGGAGACGAGAACGTTGCATCCAGCCTGGACTTACATGTTGCGGGATGTCGGTGGGAGCCTTTGGGGCACGCTGGTATTTGCGCTGGCGCTCGTGAGCCCAGGGTATTGCACGGGGTGGTGGACGGATGTGCGTGGCTTCCGATTGCGTGGGCTGCGGGAGCAGATGGCGTGGAGCGTGGCGCTGTCGTTTGGGGTGGGAACGCTGCCGCTGGTGGCGGTTGTTTGGCTTGGCGGGGTTGCGGCGGCCGAAGTGGTGCTGATGCTCCTTGGAGTTGTGGCGGGGGTGCTTTTGTGGCGGCATAGGCCGCAGGCGGATGTGTCTCGGCGTGGGTTTTGGCTCGGCTTGATGTTTGTGGCGGGTTGGATGGCGCTGGTACTGCTGAGTCTGGTGGATTTAGGGCTTGGCTCGCGATTGTGGATGAGCGTCACCAGCTATGACCATGGGTTGCGGACGGCTTTTGTCGATGCGGTGATGCGGACTGGTGTGCCGACGGTGGATCCGCTGTATTGGCCGGGGCAGGATGTTTCGCTGCGGTATTACTACTTCTGGTATGTGACCTGTGGAGTGGTGGGGAAGCTGGCGCATATCTCGGCTCGGCAGGCTCTCATTGCCAGCTGCGTTTGGCCGGTGTTTGGTATTGGGGCGATGCTGGCGCTGTTTGGGCGGTACATGCTGGAGTGGCGTGGTGAGGAGCTGCGGCGGAAGTGGGTAGTCAGCGTTGCGCTGTTGGCTGTGACGGGGCTCGATATCTTTGTCGCGGTTTTCAACGGGTTAAGCAGCAGCTTTCAGGGGGATATGGAATGGTGGTCGATCGACCATGTGGCTTCATGGGTAGATACCTTTCTTTGGGTGCCGCATCATGCTGCAGCGCTGATCTCCTGCTTGTTGGCAATGCTGTTGCTTTGGATGGGCAGTGACGAAGAGCACCGTAATGAGCGGCTGAAGGTGGCTGTGATTGCGGGAATTAGCCTGGCGGGGGCGTTTGGTCTTTCGACATACGTGGCCGTGGCAACAGGGCTGGTGCTTACGGTCTGGATTTGCTGGGGGATGTTGTCCGCGCGGAGATCGAGGACGCTGGAGTGCGCGCTGGTGGCGGCGTTGGTGGCGGGCGTGACGCTGCTTCCATATCTTCTGCAGCTCCTACATGGCTCGGGAACGGTAGGAGCTTCGACGCGGGTGCTGGGCTTCGGGATTCGTCAGATGCTTGATCCTGACATACTGGCTGGCGTTACGGCGATCGAGATTTTGAAGTTGCATCATCCCTTTGCGGCTACGCAGCTTGTTGCAGGGGTATTGCTCATACCGGGCTACGTGATTGAGTTCGGATTCTTCGCCGTGGTGCTGGTAGTGATGCAACGGCGTAGAAGCTTGATGCTGGACGGCGAGCGCACGCTGCTGATTTGGGCGTGGGTGGGACTGGTCGCGGCGACGTTTGTGAGGTCGCGGGTGATTTCGACGAATGATTATGGTTTGAGAGCGGTCCTGCTGCCGCAGTTTCTCCTTCTGCCGTTGGCCGTGGGCGTGCTCGAGAGGAGTTCGGGTTGGCTGCGTCGCGTGTTGATTGGTCTGGCTGTGATTGGGGCATGTGGATCGGTCTATCAGGTGGTGATGCTGCGGATGTTCCTACCGTGGCAGGAGAAGCATGGCAATCTGCTGATGGCTGACCTTGCGGAGCGGAATTATGTGCTGCGGCAGGCGTATACCGCGTTACGGGGACGGATGCCGGAGGATGCACGGGTGCAATATGACGTGTCAGAGGGGGGGTACTTTGGGGCGGCGCGGATGCTGGAGAGCAACCACCAGGCGATCAGCTCAGAAGCGCCCTGCAATGTGAGTTTCGGGGGCGATGGTGGGAAGTGTCCCGCGATTCAGCGGGGGGTTGACCGGTTGTTCCCGGGTAAAGGGCAGATGGCGCCGTCGGCTGCGGAGGCTGTGGCGCTCTGCGGCACGCTGGGTGCCGATGCCCTGGTGGCGACGCGTTGGGATAGGGTTTGGGATGATTCGGAAGGTTGGGTCTGGAAGCTGCCGGTGGTGGTGGAACAACCCGAGGTTCGGATTGTTGCGTGCAAGGGCGTTCGCAAGGAGAATGGACCGTACTAAAATAGAGCGACAAAATAAATACATAGACCGCATCACCCACTGTCCGGCTCTTCCTTGATTCTCTCTGCCGATTTGTTATACGGATCGAGCGAAAGAAGAGCAGTATGGTGGTGGACTTGAAGCGGGCACGCGAAGAGCGTTGAAGCGTTCGAGCGAGGAGATGGTGGATGGTCCCGCGTGTCGGGGATAAAATCGGGCCTTACGAGATCCTGGGGCGGCTGGGCAGCGGTGGCATGGGCCTCGTTTTCAGCGCGTGGGACTCCCGGCTGCAGCGGGATGTTGCCATCAAGCTGCTGCGCGAAGAGTTCGCAACGCCGGGGATGAGGCAGAGGTTTCTACAGGAGGCGCGCGCGGCTTCGCGGCTGAACCATGCCAACATCTGCACCATATTCGACATCGGCGAGCAGGAGGGCGATCCCTACCTGGTGATGGAGCTGCTCAAGGGTGAGACGATCCGGGCGAGGATTGCGCGCGGGCCGGTGGCTGTAGAAGATTTGCTCAGTGTTGCCATTGAGGCGGCGGATGCGCTGATCGTCGCCCATGGACGGGGGATTATTCACCGGGACATCAAGCCGGCCAATATCATGTTGGTGGAGAAATCGGCGGGACGATTCCAGACCAAGGTCCTGGACTTCGGGTTGGCGAAAGTGGAAAAGGGAGACGGCGCGGAGACGCGCTTCGACCTGACGAGCGCCGGTACGACCGTGGGGACGGTGGCTTATATGTCACCAGAGCAGGCCCGCGGAGAACCGCTGGATGCGCGGTCTGATCTGTTTTCTTTAGGGATTGTGTTGTATGAGATGGCTACGGGGGAGTTGCCGTTCCAAGGGGCAACAAGCGCGCTGGTCTTTGTGCAGCTACTGAGCCAGCGTCCCGAGCCGGTGCGGGATTTCAACCCCGATATTCCGAAGGACCTTGAAAAGCTAATTCTGACGTTGCTCGAAAAGAAGCGTTCTGACCGTTTTCAGTCGGCCGCTGAGTTAGTGGAGGCGCTACAGAAGATCACACTGAAGCGCGGTGGCGGTGGCATCGGGCTTTGGGGTTCCAAGCCCGCAAAATCGTGGGGCCGGAATGACAGCCGCAACGATCCGCCTACGCTGCCCGCAAGGCGGCCAACGCGCGAGTCCGTGATTGAATCGAGGGGTTTGCCGCCGTCGGAGGCTTCCAGGCCTGCTGAGCCGCCAGGCCGGAGTCCCTCGAGTTCGAGCGAGACGTTTCTTCGGCCTGTGAAACGCATTGTTACAGGAGAAGCAACGAAGGCTCCCGCAAAGCCGGAGTCGAGCCCGTCAGCATTTTCGCTGTTTCAGGCGGCATCTTCGGCGGCTCATCGGCCGGCACAGAGTTCGTCCGGCAATGTGGCTGCACCACGAGGTACGGAGCCGGAGCTACCGTCTCTCGGCTCGTCTGGCGCTCTTCGTCCGGCTCCGCGGAGCTCGTCGGGAGTTCTCCGTCCAGCTTCGCCTCCGCCGCCCGTGCGCACATCCTCCAGCGCTGCACCGCCTGCACCACCCCCAGTGTCTTCCGGTGCGCTTCCAGTTTCGGCTCAAGCTGCGGCTTCTGTGTCACCGCAGGTGCGTGCGAGTTCTTCTGCCTTGCCGACGGAAAGCCCACGGGGCTCTGACTCCGTTGTGCCAGCTGTGAGGGCATCCGATTCTGCTATGCCGAGTGCAAGGCCGTCCGGCAGCTCCTCTTCGAGGATCGTGCGATCTGTGCCGCAGAAACGATTTACTCCACCGGACGTGGGTTACTTCGAGGAAGACGACCTCATCGAGAAGCGTGCGCGTGACCAGGCTGCCGCTCGCGTGCAATCCGGCAAGAGCTGGATCTGGATAGGAGCTGTGGCGCTGCTGGCTGTGGTCGGCGCTGGAGTCTGGTACCAGACCTCGCATCATGCGACGCCGCCTGCCGACGTTCCTACGTCGCTGCTGATGGTGTCGATGGCCAACAGGACGGGCGATAGCACGCTGGGTGGATTGTTTGACTCCGGCTTATTGTTCGATCTTCAGCAGTCTCCACATCTTTCGGTACGCGGGCAGGGTGATGTGATTGCCGGGAAGAAGTCGCTTGGGATGACGACGGACTCGAGCGAGCCCTCGCTCGATGATGCCCGGAAGATTGCGAAGGCCGTGGGTGCAAGCAACCTGGCTTTTGGAAATATCCATATGGAAGGCTCCTCGTATGCGCTTACGCTGCGGGTATTCGATGTGGCAAGCGGGTCGCGGCTTACGGACGCAACCGAGACCGCTTCGAGCCGAGAACAGATTGGCGATGCGATCGACCGACTGGCTTCGGATGTTCGATCAAGTCTGGGTGAGTCGGGTGACTCGATTGGGCGTGCGTCGGCTCCGCTAAGCAGGGAAGCTACGTCGAACCTGGATGCGCTCCAGGCCTATGCGACCGGAGATGCGCTGAAGGGTTCGGGGCAGATTGATGACGCGATGTTCGCGTTTGAGCGGGCAATCGGGCTGGAGCCGCGGTTCATCCAGGCTTATATCGAGCTGGCGGACATCTACCGTCAGCAACACGCCGAAGCGGCGGCCGCCAGAGCGGCGACCAAAGCGCAGGATTACTCCAGCGGAGCCGGGGCACGCACGCAGGCGCTCGCGCAGGCAACCTACGCCCTGAACACGCTCGGCGACTATCCGCAGGCGATTACGGTGCTCCAACAGCTTTGCAGCAACTATCCGGCGGACGTGGAAGCACATGTGCTGCTCTCGGTAGCCCAGCGACTGGCGGGAAATTACGCGGATGCGTTGACGACGGCTCAAGCCGTTCTGGCAATGTCTCCTTTCAACACCGAAGCGCGTGGAAACGCCGAGCTTGCCCTGATCGCGCTGGACCGTGTGGAGACGGCTTCGCAGATGGAGCAGCAAAGCCAGTCCGCTGGGCAGGCCCATCCGGGGATTGCGGCGTTACTTGCCATGCTGAGTGCAACGAGCGCTCCTGCGGCAGCAGGCAACGAGCAACTGGGGGCCAAGGTCTATCTGGCGGAGGTGCAGGACGCTCGGGGACAGATGATTACTGGTTTGGCAACCTGGCAGGATGTAGTCGGTCACGCGAAGGTTGCGCCGGAGCTGGGTTCGGCGGCGAGCTATGCGCTGACGCAAGCGGCGCTCGATCGCGCGCTGATGGGAGACTGCTCGACGGCGCTGAGTCTGGTGCGGGAGGGAATTACGATGCCCAGCGGCGCGGGTGCCATGTTCGCGGCAGGGATGGCGAACGCCCTCTGTACGAACCTCGATGCGGCGAAGAAGAACCTGGCAGATTTGACGGCTGGGTCGGCGCAGTTTGTGGCGGCCAAGACTCTGTATATCCCGAGTCTGGCGGCGGCGATCCAGTGGAAGTCGGGCGATGCTGCCGGTGCGCTTGCGACACTGCATGGCGCGAAGCAGGCTGGGCCTATGACGATTTCACCGTATCTGCAGGGATTGATTCATCTCGGGACCAGTCAGCCGCAGGCAGCGCTTACTGACTTACAGCCGATGCTGCAGCGCCGAGGGCCAACCAGCCTGGTAAATCCGGAGCTAGTTGCTCTGGCCTACATCCAGACCGCGCGGGCGTATGGCTCCATCGGCGATGCCCGTAATGCCACTACGAATTACAAGAGCTTCCTAGACCTTTGGTCAAGTGCCGATCCGGGAAATGCAATTGTGGCTGAGGCTCAGCAGCACTCGCAATAGGCTTTTGGCTCCCATATTTGCATAAAATGACCGCGCGAACGTGGCCGGAGATGACCGAAACAAGTCGATGTCTGCGCTAGGCGATGCTGATCGGAAAAGTGAGTGAGAATATCGACCCTGCGCGTTCCTGGCTTGAAACCCGTAGCTGTGCTTGATGGGTTTCAGCAATCCATTTTGCAATCGATAAACCTAATCCATTGCCTTCAACCATGCCTCGCGAGGGGTCAGCCCTGTAGAAGCGGTCGAAGATATGTGGGAGGTCCGCAGCTGAGATGCCAATCCCTGTGTCTCGTACGCTCAGGGTTGTACTTTCTGTAGAAGCAGTAAGGGACAACTCGATCACTCCGGGCGAGGGAGTATATTTCAGCGCGTTATCAACCAGGATCCATATCAGGCGCCGCAGGCTGGAGAAATCTCCAAGGACTTTGACCGCAGTATTTTTGTGCTGGACAACCGCCAGCGAAAGACCGGTCTCGATTGCAAAAGGCCTCGCCATTTCGCACACTTCCTCAACGAGGATGCCTAAGTCAACCGATTCCATCGTCAAACTGACGGGGCCGGCATCGGAACGAGCCAGGGTCAGCATCTCTTCCAACAGCGAGGCGGCCTTTGCGGCTTCGTCGACGATGTCCTGAAAAGCTTGTCGGCTTTGTAGGTCAATGCCAGGGTTTCGCAGTGCGACTTCCGCAACTGTCCGCGTAAAGGAAAGTGGGCCGCGGAGCTCATGAGAGGCGTCGGCGGTGAAGCGTCTGATCTGACTGACCGCGGATTCCAACCGTCCCAACATGGCGTTACAGGTTTCAGCAATGCGTTGCAACTCGTCACCGGTGTCGGTCACTGGCAGACGTTCTGAAAGGTTTCCGATGCTGATGGAACGAGCTTTGGCGACAATGCGGTCCACAGGCTGCAACGCTCTTCGGCTGATCCAGTAACCTCCTGCGGAAGAAATGAGCAGGAGGATCGGGGCAGAGGCCAGAAGGCCCTGCAAGAAGCGTTGCAGCAGCATAATGTTCGCTGCATCAGGGGCGGCGGCAAGCAGGATGAGGGGTTGACCCTCTAGAGAAAATCGGCGGCCAAGCACCCAGTATGGTTGTCCCGATACCTGAACGGCAACGAACCGTTCGGAGTCTTCGCCCTGAACATTGGGCCAGGGGAATGCGGCCGCAGCGGGCGAAGGTGAGGGATAGGCACGCGTTCCGTCGGGATGGAGGATTTCTGACAGTCCGTTGCCAGTAGCATGTGCAAAATCTGCAAAGTCCTGATAGCGATCGGCTGTTGCTTCGTTTTGATTCTTGACCAGAACGTCCTGCAGACGATCCATGCGTCGCGTAAGCGTTTGGCGTCGCTCGCTCTTCAACGTTCGACGAAGGTTCACCCACATGCTGGTACCGAAAAGTACCCAACCGAGGAAGAAAACGGTGCCGAACAGGATGGTCAGACGGAGCGATATGGAGATGCGGCCCTTCACGAGGCATCGCCGCGAAGAGAATATCCCACGCCGCGAACAGTATGGAGGAGCTCAACTTCGCCGGGGCGAGTAATTTTTTGTCTTAGGGCACGGATGAAAACATAGAGGCTGTGAAAATTTGTATCGGCATCGTCCCCCCAACCTTCCGCGAGAAGTACGCCGTGTGGAACGATGGAGCGCGCCCGGCGCATGAGAACTTCCAGAAGCGCACACTCGGTGCGGGTGAGCGGCTCAATACGTATGCCGCGCCGCAACTCAAAGAGATGAGGAAGGAAGATCAGGTCTTCAAACTGCAGGGTTTGCGGAAGTCTTGTAGGCACGCGCCGCTCTGTGGCCCGCACCTTGGCCAGAAGAACATCAAGCGAGAAAGGCTTGGTGAGATAGTCATCCGCTCCTGCGTCGAGCCCTTGAATGATGTCCTGCATGGAGTCACGAGCCGACACCATGATGGTCTGGGTACGCAAACGGTCGCTGCGCAGTCTTCGGATTACCTCGAATCCATCGATGCGAGGGAGCATGACGTCTAGCAACATGAGGTCGAAGCTCGCAGTTTTTCCGAGCCGTAGCGCCTGATCTCCGTCGTACGCGAGGGCAACGGTGTGACCTTCGCCTTCGAGAGCGCGGCCGATGTGACCCGCGAGACTTCGTTTGTCTTCAACGATCAGAATATGCACGTTTTCTTACGATAGGCACGTTCTGTAAATTTGCCGTGAAATGAGAAAAAACAGCTCTTTTCCTTAGATTGCGCTTAGACTCGGCTGACAGACTCTCTCCTGTTGACCCGCGTAACGACGTTAAACGCGAAGAAAGTGAGAGAGATCGATGCCTCATTCGAAACAAAGCTGGAAAGATGGAGCGCTTGCCCTCCTGTTGCTGAGTCTGATGTTTTGCAACTACGGTCTGTATGCGCAATCAACCAAAGGGTTGATCGAAGGAACAGTGGTGGACGCCGTCGATGCGGCGGTTCCAAACGCTCAACTCCGGCTTGTTCCGCTCGATATTACGGTGGTTTCCAATGATCACGGAGAGTTTCGACTACCTGAAGTTCCTACCGGCAAATACACTCTCACGGTTTCGTATGTGGGGTTCGCGCCACAATCGTCCGCAGTCGAAGTGATCACTGGTCAGACCACTACGGTGCAGATGAAGTTACAAGTGGCCAATAACAGTGAACAGATCCTCGTGACAGCGGAACGACCGCACGGTGAAGCGGAATCTATCAATGAAACTCGTAACGCGGACAACATCAAGCAGGTGATGCCTTCTGAGGTGATCCGCAGCCTGCCTAATGCCAACGTCGCGGACGCCATTGGGCGCTTTCCCGATGTGACGTTATACCGTATCGAAGGTGAGGGCGTGTACATTCAGGTCCGCGGAACCGAGCCACGACTGACCAACGTAACTGTCGATGGAATCACCATACCTGCGCCGGAGCCCACCGTGCGACAGGTGCGCCTCGATGTGATTCCTTCGGATATGGTCGATGCAATTGAAGTCAACAAAACGCTCCAGGCCAACATGGACGGTAATGGAATTGGAGCTTCCGTCAACTTGCGCACCAAGGAAGCGGGCGAACATCCGACCGTGAATTTGTATGGTGACGGTGGCTACACAAATATTCTCAACGGACGCGGGAACTACGACTTTGGCGGGACCGCGGGGAAGCGATTCGGTGGAAGCAAGCGGTTGGGCATCCTGGGAAACGCCACGTTCGACTATACAGGGCGCGGTATCGACAATATCCAGCCGGCTCTTGATCCTCTTTCGACACGCGCCACGCCGTTTTATGACAGCAACACGATTCGCGAATACCGCTACTACCGCACCCGTTACGGTTTCGACGGAAGCATGGACTATCGCCTCACCAGCAGTACGACACTTTATGCCCACGGGTTTTACACGGACCTGAAAGACTGGGGAGACAAGTGGTACTACGACCCAGTATCGGCGGCTATCACGGGAACCGCGACAAACCCAATTTATCCAACGGCCACAACCAAGGGCTCAGCACCGAAGTTCTACACTTCCAGCAAACGCCCGAACGCGTCAGTGGGAACACTGATCGTCGGTGGGCGGACGGTCCGTAACGACTCGCTCTTTCTTTACCAGATATCCGCGGCTCGCTCGTATGAAATTGATTCCGCAGGCAATCCAAAGGCGGATTTCAGCTGGGTAGGGGCGACGGAGTACTGCAACTATATTCCATCGGCGCAAACGGACCTCTATCATCCACACTTTGCTAATTGCGATAACACGAACCAATCTCCGTTGTTGAACCCGGCGAACTGGCAGTTCAAAGACATCACCATCTCAACCGGCAAGAATGCTCAACTGAACCTGACGGCCGAGACATCCTACGAGAAGAGTTACCGGCCTTTTGGACATGCTGGAACCTTTGAGGCGGGCTTCAAGTTTACCAATGCGCATCAGAGCCAGGATTCTACCGAGAAGGTCTACGACAGTTTCCCAAGCACTGCTCCATTGATGACCGCGCTACTCGACAGCTTCAATAACACGGACTACTTCAATGGGACTTACTTCGGCGGCCAGTACGGCGCGGTCTCGAATTTCACGACTGCAGAAAATTACACACTTGCGCATTACCAGGGCAACCTTGATCTGCAAAAGACCGCCGCAGATGTGTACCCAAATCTTTTTCATACGGTAGAGCAGATTACTGCCGGTTACATTATGAATACGATCGACTTCGGAAAGCTGCACGTAAATACAGGCCTGCGTATTGAGAGTACACGCGACATGACGTTCGGCTATAACCTGACGTTCTATGGAACCTATAACTCAGCCACCAAGACCTATTCGGGAGGAACATCTCCGGTGCCTTGCGCAGCGACACCAGTTCCGCCAGCGCCTGGCAATTGCTATACGGCCATTGGAACCAACAATAACCCGTCCTACATCGATCTGCTACCGAGCGTCCAATTCCGCTATGGATTGACCAACGACTCAGCGCTGCGCGCGGTGTATTCGCGCGGTGTGGCTCGTCCCGATCCCTATCAATTGGTTCCTTATGTAACGGAGGATTCAACCGCAAGCCCGGTTGCAGTGACGATCGGCAACCCGAGTCTGCGGCCGGAACATGCGAATAACTATGATCTTCTCTATGAAAATTATCTTCGGCCGCTAGGACTGGTGCAGGCCGGTTTTTTCTTCAAACAGTTGAACGCTCCGCAGGTTGAGACGACGCTACCCGGAGGCTTGAGTCTTTCAGCTTTCCCTCCGGGCTATTTTCCAGCCTCAGTTCAAACGGTCCTTGCTGAATATCCCGGCGACGCGATCACACAGTACACCAATGGTCAGAATGCCTACATCTACGGCTTGGAACTCAGCTATCAGCAACATCTGAACTTCCTGCCGGGCGTACTGCGCGGGCTGGGCATCTCAGCCAACTACGCGTATACGGCTTCACGAGAAAAAGGACTACCCCTGAGAGTTGATCATCCGACGACCATCGATCAGGCCCCGAACACATGGAAGGTTAGCCCAACCTACGACACAAAACGCTTTTCCGCCCGGGTTGGCTTCGCTTACGATGGCGCGAGTCTGTTCAGCTACAACTATATTTCTCCGTCTCTGGTCACCGGAGCCGATCCAAGCGGATTAGGCCCTACAGGTCCATCGGGCGACATCTTTACGCTTACCCATTTCCAGGTGGATGCACAGGCCAGCTATCGCTTTTACAAAGGTCTCAGTGCGGTGGTCTCCGGCCTGAATCTGAACAACGAAGTTTTCGGCTACTACCAGGGCAGCACACAGTTCGTGAATCAGCGCGAATACTACAAGCCAACTTATACAGGAGGCCTCCGCTACAACTTTGGCCATCTCTAGCCGCTATGACCTCCAGGGAAATTCGCTCATCCGTGGAGGTCATGAGTACACCACCAGCAGCTGATTACGACACAAAGGATTGGAATGACACGCTGGCTGACTTCGATTGCATGTCTGCTTCTATTCACACCCGTGGCGACGTTTCCGCAGGCCCCACAAGCTAGTTCACACGATGCGAACGCCAAGCTTCGTTACGTAGTGTTCCTTAGTCGCCATGGCGTTCGTTCTCCTACAGGAAAGACTTCCCAGTATCAGCCTTATTCCGCAGGCGTTTGGCCAGAGTGGCCGGTCGCGCCGGGCTATCTTACACCTCATGGATTCCATCTCATAGAGCTCTTCGGCAATTATGACCGCATGCAGCTATCGAGCAAGAAATTGCTCGCTGCAGGCGGATGTGAAGATGCAACGAATGTCACTATTTACGCGGACTCTGATCAGCGCACAGTCGAAACCGGAAAAGCGCTGGCGCTGGGCATGTTCCCAGGCTGCGGCGTTCCCGTCCAGTCAATGCCTGAGGGTAAAGAAGACCCGTTGTTCCATCCTGTAGGCGAGCTTTGGGATCGGCTCAATCCGGAACTTTCGCGCGCTGCTATTGCAGGACGGATCGGTGGAGATCCAACGAATATCACAATGGCCTACCAGCCTCAAATCGCGACCCTGGACAAGATACTTGCAAGCTGCGGAGGAGGCGGTTCCGTGCAGCAGAAGCGGTCTTCGCTCTTTGATATACCAGCCACGCTTTCGGTAGGAGCCGGCGATCATCTCGCAGACCTGAAAGGCCCCATCAATGTGGCTTCTACTCTCTCAGAGAACCTGCTGCTTGAATATACCGAAGGGATGGAGGATTCCAAAGTGGGGTGGGGCTGCGTTCACCGTGCCGATATTGAAGCCCTGATGGAACTGCACAGTGCAGCTACGGACTATACGCAGCGAACTCCGGAGATTGCCAGGTCACAGGCCTCCAACATACTCGACCACATCGCTGAGTCGATTCAGCAGGCTGTGACACACAAGCCGACCGAAGGCGCTATCGGTAAACCAGCAGACCGCGTTTTGTTTCTCGTTGGACACGATACAAATATCGAGAACGTGGCGGGACTACTTGATCTGAACTGGATCGTTGACGGGCGCAGAGACGACACGCCCCCAGGAAGCGCGCTGGTGTTCGAAGTGTGGCAAGAAGAAGTGACCGGCAAATACTTTGTGCGGCTTTTCTTTACGGCGCAGACGTTGGATCAAATGCGTGCTTCCACACCGCTCAATGCTACGACCCATCCGGAACGCATGTCGGTATACCTTCCCGGCTGCGACCAAGAAGACCTCTCATGCGGTATGGATGTGTTTTCGAACATCATTCACAAGGCTATCGATCTGCGGGATGTCGTTAGGAAGTAGAGGTTGCGGCTTCTAGGTTGCGACTTCGTACGAAGCACGTGTCGCGTTAGATCAGACCGTCTCCGGTGTTGCCAAGTATCGTTCAAACTGTTCGACAAACTGAGCGACATGCAGACCGTCCGCGAGGGCGTGATGGACGTGGATGGAGACAGGCATTGTGAAGCGGTTTCCGGCTTCTGTGATCTTTCCAAACGTTATCAGAGGAGCAGAATTTCGTCTCGAGAAATCCCTTGCATGAGAGATGGAAGTGAAATCGAACCACGGGAGCACTGAAAACCGGATCAGGTCCTCTCCGGCGTATCGCTTCAACTCGTTGCTGCTCTTCACGCGTTCCAGTTCGACCGAAGCTTCTCGCACAAAGGGGAGAAGCTCCGGTTGATAGGGATAGTGTCCAAATCCTATGGTCCCGTTCTGACGACCGACTGCGCTTCCACCGTGAATGGTCGGGTATCTCCATACCGCGCCATCGACGATGCGAGTCATGAAGTTTTCAACCTGATGGGATGCGATCAGGGCGCGGTGAACCAGGGTGAGGAATACCGAGATGCGGGACTGTTTGGCGAAACGAAATGACTCCGTGCAATCGAGCCGCAGGCAGACCCCGTGAAAGGGTTCGTCAAACTCGCTGAAGAGATAGAAAAGGGCGGTGCGTTCCCAGGTTTGCAGATCAATCTGAATGGGACCGGAACTGTGCTGCTCGGGCATAATTTCATCGTATACGACCCGAAAGAAACTTTGCGGAGGATCGATCCCAGTGCGCTCTGCTATCTCAGGAAGCGCAGACAAGCATAGATAGAGCGTGGATTTTGATGCGCATCGTCGATACACTCGCTCCGTCGCTTCCATGATTCAACCCAGAAGCACGTTGACTTTCCGTTAACAAATTCGTACAGTCAAGCCTTCACCAGATACCAGTCAATCCACCTCAACGAGGCGCATTTTAAGGGGGTTAGACCATGAAGCATATGAAGTTTACGGCGGAGTGTTCCCAATTGGTAGAAGCCGCTACCGGCACAAAGCTCCACAAAGTATTTCTCTTCTTCATCGTCGGCTTCCTCGCGCTGATGAGTTCTTCGTCGTTACATGGTCAGGCCGCTGGAAGTTTCTCCGGAAATGTTATCGATAAATCCGGATCGAGTATCCCTGGGGCTGCCGTTACCGTGGTTTCATCGGCCACCGGCCTCACTCGTATGAGCAAGACCGATAGCGCCGGACATTATCTAATCCCGCTGCTTCCCGCCGGCAGCTATACCGTCCGTGTCGATTCGGCCGGCTTCCAAAGCGCCGCCTCGAAAGAGCTGGTGCTCCAGGTCCAGGAATCTCGCGAACTCGATTTTTCGCTGTTGCCCGCCACGGTCAACACCACGGTCGTTGTCACCGGGGATGCGGTCGCTCTCGAGACCGGCACTTCCTCCCTTGGCCAGGTCATCACCGCACAGCAGGTATCGCAGCTCCCCTTGAATGGACGCGATTTCGTGCAGCTCGCCACACTCACCGCCGGCGCCACGGCAGAAACGAGCACTAGCAGCTTCTTCACCTCCGGAGCTGACAGTGAAGTGGCCGCGCGTGGTTCTTTCTCTCTATCGGTTGGCGGATCGCGCCCTAACAGCACCGACTGGCTGCTCGATGGCGTCGACAACAACGAGCTCACCTCAGGAGGTATCGGCATCTTCTCCTCGATCGACGACATCCAGGAGTTCAAGGTTCTGACCTACACCTACTCAGCCGAGTACGGTACCCGTGCGGGTCCGACCGTTTTGGTCAGCACAAAGTCCGGTACCAATAACTTCCACGGCTCGCTCTTTGAGTTTGTGCGCAATACAAAACTGGATGCCCAAAACTACTTTTCCCAAACGCCCACGAAGTTCAACCTGAACCAGTTTGGGGGTGCCATCGGCGGCCCCATCGTCAAAGACAAGACCTTCTTCTTCGTCGATGCCGAACAAAAATATCAACGTCAGGGCATTACCTTTGCAGGCCTCGTGCCTTCGCTGGCCATGCGCGCCGGCAATTTCACGAACGACCCATTCGGGAGGGCAATTCCCTCTGGCCGCGCCATCATTAATCCCAATACGGGTACCGCGTTTCAATGCGATGGGGCGGGGAACCCCCTTCCTGCGGGCCCTGGCGGTGTCCAGGGTGCAGGGACACCTTGCGACAAAATTCCAACGAACCTGTTCAACAGCATTGGACAGGCCATGATCAATCTGTATCCGGCTCCGAATGCCAACAACCCCAATGGGAACGTTAACTTCGTCAACTCGCCCGTACGAAGCTTGAACGAAACTAAGTTCGATGTGCGCGTCGACCAGACATTTTCCGCCAACGACACGGCATTCGGCCGCTTCAGCTACGATCAGGCGACGTCCTATGTCCCCGGTGGTGGTGGGGTTGGATCGTTTGCCGAAGCCGGCGCGTTCGGCAGCAATCAGCGGATTGCTAACCACGCCCGGAACATCGCCCTCAGCGAAACCCATGTGTTCTCGGCCAAGATGCTCAACCAGGCCAGCTTTGGGTACAACCGGATCTTTGACTACATTCTGTCGCAAGGCACGGGGACCTGCGCTTCAGCCAAGCTTGGGATTCCCGGCGCCAACCTCGGTTGTGGGAGTGGCCCCAATCCAACCTGCGCTGCCGGTGCCTATAGCTGTGGATTGGTCTCAACAGATTTCGAGAATGGTGGCTATTGGGCTCTCGGTGATCGCGGTTACTCTCCCTTTCAAGGTGGAACCGACATCTTCACCTACAAAGACACGCTCGATATGATCCTGCGCAAGCATGAGTTGAGAATAGGCCTCGACCTCCGAGCTAACCAGATGAATGTGGGCTCGGAAGCCTTTGCGGATGGATTCTGGTTGGTCGGCTTCTACAACTCCACCGCAGGCACTGGTGCGTGTGGTGGTGGCAAGACTTGCACAGCTGCCGGCAATGTCGAGGCCGACTTCCTCCTCGGCCTTACGAGCGGCGGAGCCATTCATGATCAGACATACGACGGTGCTGTCACAGGCCGCCGCTGGAAGATTTGGCGGCCCTTCGTCGCGGATGATTGGAGGATTACTCCCTCCCTGACGCTGAACCTAAGCCTCGCCTATGACATGACCACTCCGATCACGGAAGCGCATGGCAAAATGGCCGACTACGTTCCTTCCACGACCGGCGGCAGCCTACTGATCGCCAATCAAAATGGTGTCGGCGAGTCTGCAGGCATCAAGATGGACTGGACGGCCCTCGAACCTCGAGTCGGTGCTGCCTGGAAGGTCTTTGGAAGCGACAGGACAGTACTTCGCGGCGGCTATTCGCTCTATCACGACTCCTCCTGGAGCCAGGGCGCACAGGGCCTATGGCAAAACCCACCTTTCCTGGGCGAATCCGACAACTTCAACGGCCCCACCCTCTCCGCCGGCTTTGCGCTCCTTCCCACCCCATCCACCCTTGCGAACTATCAGGGCGCATTTACCTATGAGCCCACAAACCTGAAGTTAGGCCGCGTCCAACAGTACAACGTGAACGTCGAGCGCCAGCTGTTCGGTAGCCTCGTACTAACCGGAGGCTATGCCGGTGCCCATGGTACCCACATCCTGATGCTTGGTAATGACATCAACACGGCGGGTCCTTCGGGATGCGCCGCGAGCACCACAAACCACATCGGCTGTGTCGGTTCCGCCCCCTATACGCCGAACTACGGGACCGGAAGCACGATTCTGGAAGCCGGCGATCTGGGTACTACCAGCTATAACTCGCTGCAGATCAAGGCGGAGACCAAGGCCCCGAAGCATGGTCTCTACGCCCTGGTCGCATACACTTACTCGAAAACGTATGATGACGGTCTGAGCGACGGCCTCGGTTCCGAACTTAGCGCCCCTTACTTTCCCCTTCCGAACTGGCAGAGCCTGGATCACGCGTTGTCGCAGATCAATCTCGATAACAGCTTTACAGCCAGTGTGATCTACGACCTCCCTTTCGGCCGTGGAAAGCAGTTCGGCGCCGATTGGAATGCTGTTACCAATAGCATTGTGGGCGGTTGGCAGGTGACGCTGATCGAAAGAGGATCTTCGGGATTCCCCGTTCCTCTGATCGATAGCAACAACACATCAGGCGTCGCCTTCAATACCGGCGGCAACAGCTACAACTGGAACCGTCCTGACCAGGTCGCCGGTTGCAACGTATACGCCGGAAACCACAGCGTTAGCGTTCATACGTGGATCAACTCAGCCTGCTTCGTCGCTCCTGCTAACGGAAATCTGGGTGATGCGAGCCGTGTTCCCGTCGTTGGTCCGGATTTTTGGAACAGCGATTTCTCGCTGATCAAACAGTTCGCTTTGCCGCGCAAAGACATGGGCCTGAACTTCCGCGCGGAGTTCTTCAACCTCTTCAACCATCCGCAGTTTGGGATGCCCATCAATGACATCAACGAGACGGGTTTTGGCGCCGTGAATTCCACGGTGAACAACCCTCGCCTCGTGCAACTTGCGCTGAAGTTGGCGTTCTAAGCAACCGGGCGATGTTACTGCAACGAGAGCATCACACACGACCCGTCTATAGGCCGGGTCGTGTTCGTTCTGCCGCCGTTTGGAGGCGTTACAGCGTTAACACCATCGAAACCAGCTTACTTCGCCTCGACAAAGTGCTAGCCTTCTTCTGCAGCCATCCCAGTAGGGAAGTCCTATGCCCAAATACAAGTTCGCTACACTTTGCGCCTTCTCCCTCATTCTCGCAATCAGCTCCGCCCAGAAGCCGAGCAATATAATTCATCCAGGCGAAGTCTGGCTCGACAATCGCGGCCTACCGATCCAGGCTCATGGCGGCGGCATCCTACAGTTCCATCACACCTACTACTGGTTCGGTGAAGATCGGACCCAGACCAATGACCCTGGCAAGCGCTACGTCGGCTGTTACTCCTCCAACGATCTCATTCACTGGACCTTCCTCAAGCAACTCGCCTTCACCGACCCCGAACACATCGGTCCACATTGGATCCTCGAGCGTCCCAAGGTCTTCTACAACGCACCCACAAAGAAGTTCGTCCTCTATATCCATCTCGACGGCCCCGCGATCAACAACACTGACCCCAGTGCCACGGGCTACAAGCTCGCTCGCGTTGGCGTTTACACCAGCGACCACATCGACGGCCCTTACACCTTCGTTCACAGCTTCCGCCCCCTTGATCAGGAAAGCCGCGACATTGGCCAGTTCATCGACGATGACGGCGCCGCCTACCTTGTCTTCGAATCCCGCCCCACCAACGGCTTCTTCATTGCGCAGCTTTCTGAGGACTATTTAACGGTCTCCAAGCAAACTGCCTTCATTCCGGCGCGGCTGGAGGGAGGCGCCGTGGTGCATTACAGGGATCTCTACTACGTCATAGGTTCACATCTCAGCGGGTGGGCACCCAACCCCGACGTATACGCCACTGCATCCAGCCTCAGTGGCCCCTGGACGGAGATGCAAGACATTGCCCCGCCCGAAACCAACACTTACGGCTCCCAATCTAGCTTCCTTCTCAAAGTCTCCGGCTCTAAGAGCACAACCGTCATCTACATGGGCGACGTATGGAAGCCCAAAGAACTGTGGGATTCCCGTTACCTCTGGATGCCTCTGGACATAGGCGACGGCACCCTCAAACTCCCCGCGCCCGCGCCTTGGTCGCTCAACGTGAAGTCAGGTGTAGCCACCGTTATTCCGACAACGGCCTCACCATAGGATCGGACCCTCTCACGGCAATGCCTCGCTTACAATAAAGGCTGGGGACATCTGACATGTTCAGCGCGCCACAGCTACAGCCAGCCAAGCCCTTCGAAACTATCTCCTCCAACCGTTGGGTTTCGGCCTCGGTTGCCCTGCATGTCCTGGTCATCGGACTCCTGATGTACCACCGCCCGCCCACCCTCAAGGCCACGGCGCTCCCAGGCAATCTCAACGGCTCCCGCTTGCTCCTCACCTACGATCCAGGAACTGGCTCAAAAGCTATTGCCACGCTACAGCGTCCGCCTGAAATCCCCCGGCCACGGCCTGCACAGGATCCGTTGCCATCCCTCCGTGTTCCGGCCATCCCACCTCCCTCGACAGTTTCCACTCCCGCAACCTCCCTCAGCGCCAATGACAGCTCCGGCAATGACGCTTTGGGTCAGGGCGACATCAAAATTGCCTCTCTCCTCATCCACCCAGTCCCTGCCCCAGACCTGTCCAAACTTCCTTCCGGCACTCGTGGCGATGTGATCGTGGACATCGTCATCGATCCGAACGGTCATGTGGCGAAGTTCACCGTGCAGCGCGGTCTCGGCCATGGCGTCGACGATACCGTCCTAGCCACCATCCAGAAATGGACCTTTCAGCCCGCCACCCGCAACGGCGTCCCTGTGGCCAGCGAACAAGAGCTTCTTTTCCACTACGAACGCGGTTAGATGAGGTCTGGACCTTTGGTCTGCATCGGATGGGGACCCTATACTGGATATTGCTTATGAAGACCTTCTACATCGAAACCTTCGGCTGCCAGATGAACGCCCACGACTCGGAAAAAGTCGTCGGCACCCTTGTCCGCGAAGGCTATGCCCAAGTCACCGATGAGGCTGACGCCGGTCTCATCCTCTATAACACCTGCTCCATCCGCGACAAGGCCGAACAAAAAGTCTTCCACCGCCTCAACGAGTACAAAAAGCTCCAGGGCGAAGGCAAAAAGTTTGCTGTCATCGGTTGCGTCGCCCAGCAGGAAGGCGAAAAGATCTTCGAGAAGGCCCCTTACGTCTCTCTGGTCTCCGGCTCCGCGTCTTACCGCCATCTTCCCGACATGCTCGCCCGCCTCGAAGCTGGAGAAACCCGCATCACTGGCCTTGATGACCGCCAGACCGACGAAACCTTCGATACCGAGTTCACCGCCCGCACCAACCCCCATCGCGGCTACATCACCATCATCGAAGGCTGCGATAAGTTCTGTAGCTACTGCGTCGTCCCGTACACGCGTGGCAAAGAGCGCAGCCGCACCAGCGCCTCGGTTCTCGCCGAAGCCCAGATGATCGCCCAGCAGGGCTTTACCGAAATCCAGCTCCTCGGCCAGAACGTCAATAGCTATCGCGACCCCTCGGGCAAGCGCACCTTCGCGGAACTCCTCAGCGCAGTGGGCGAAGTCAACGGAATCAAGCGCGTACGTTTCACTACCTCTCACCCGCGCCACTTCACCAAAGACATCGTCGACGCCATCGACGCCATGCCCTCGCTCTGCGACCACATCCACCTGCCAGTCCAGTCCGGCAGCACTGACGTCCTTCGCGCCATGCAGCGGGAGTACACCCGGGACTGGTATCTCGAGCGCATCGCATGGACCAAAGCCGCCAAGCGCGACCTCTCGCTCACCTCGGACATCATCGTCGGTTTCCCGGGCGAGACCGACAGAGACTTCGAAGACACCATCACTCTGCTCGAAGCTGTGAACTACGACGCTATCTACGGTTTCAAGTACTCGCCTCGGCCCAACACCCCGGCCATCCACATGCACGACTCCATCCCGGAGCACGTTAAGGTCGAACGCCTCGCCATCCTTAATGCGCGCCAGCGCGAAATCCAGCGCACCAACTATGCTCGCCACTTAGACCAGACCATGGAAGTCATGGTCGAACACGGAGCCAACAGCCGAGGACAAATTACCGGGCGCTCCACGCAGAACAAAACGGTAAATTTTGCCTGCGACACCACCCCACCCATAGGCAGCTACATCGACGTCCGCATCACCCAGGTCTTTCCCAGTTCCTTGGTCGGCGAAGCGACATCCGCACCGTACGCTCCATCTCCCGCGCTGCTTGCGCAGCAAGCGCTCAACGCCCGGGTCGAAATTCTCACCTAGTCAAGCTGTACACTGGTGCTCATGCATTTGCCCGGCTTTAAACCCGAGCCCGACACACTGGAAGCTTCCCAGTCGGACGTTGAGGTTCGCATCCGCGGACTCATGATGGATCCCTCGACCAAGATGCCGATCGTCGTCCTCAATGATCTCGCTGGCGAAGTTGTTCTCCCCATTTGGGTCGGCCTTTTTGAAGCCAATGCCATCGCGCTCGAAATCGAGAAGGCTACGACGCCTCGCCCAATGACCCACGACCTTCTTCGCAACGTTATTCACGGCCTCAATGCCCGTGTTACCCGCGTCGTCGTTGGTGCTCTTCGCGAAGACACCTTCCACGCCACCATCTGGATGGACCAGGGCGGGGAAGTCGTCGCCCTGGACGCCCGCCCCTCGGACGCCATTGCGCTGGCTCTCCGCAGCGATTGCCCCATCTTTGTCTCGAAACAGCTTCTCGAGCACGCTCGCCAAGCCTCCGGTGGCTCTACCTCGCTGGCTCCGGAAGATCTTAGACGCTGGTTGGAAAATCTGAACGACGACGAGATGGGCCGTTACAAGATGTAATCCGGCTGGCACGCCTGACTGTGGCTTAACGAATCGCCAATTCATCCAGCCGGTCGAAAAACTCAGGGAACGAGATGCTCGCCGCGTCCGCGCCCTGTATCTCCGTCTCGCCATCTGCGCGTAGCGCCGCTATCGAAAACGCCATTGCAATTCGATGGTCCAGTCCTGAATCGATCACTCCGCCACGCAGCCGCTGTCCACCCGGAACGTCCATGCCATCTTCATGCTCGATGACCTCGGCGCCCATGGCCCGCAGATTCTTCACCACTAGAGCAATGCGATCGGACTCCTTGACACGCAGCTCCTTCGCATCGCGAATTCGAATTCCGTTCTGACTATAAGGCCCGATCGCCGCAATCACCGGCAACTCATCGATGAGCTGCGCCGAGAGCGAACCGGAAATTTCCATACCTTTGAACCCGCCAAACCCGCGCTGTACCTGTATCGTCCCGCTCATCTCACCATGATGCTCCTGCACATCCAGTACCTTGATCGACCCGCCCATCGCGCTGATTGCATCCAACAGCGTCGCCCGCGTAGGATTCATCCCCAGAAGATCCAGCACCAGGTTCGAGTCCTCATACAGCAGCGCTGCGCAAAGAAAAAAGGCCGCCGAGGACATATCGCCTGGCACCGTCATGTCGACGGCCTTCAGCTTTTGCCCACCTTCGATATAGACCCGCTCGCCCCGCCGCTCCAGCTCGACACCGAACGCCCGCAGTGCATGCTCGCTGTGGTCCCGTGTTCTAACGGACTCCGCGAACGATGTCGTCCCGCTGGCGCCCAATCCCGCAAACAACACGGCCGTCTTTACCTGCGCGCTCGCGATCGGCGCCTCAAAATCAATCGCCTTTAGGCCGCCACCATGCACGATCATCGGAGCATGGCCCTCGGTCAAGTTGACCTTCGCACCCATCGCCTCCAGGGGTTTACGAATACGTTCCATCGGCCGCACGGTCAGCGACTCATCGCCCACAAACCGATACGTACCCTTCTGCGAAGCCACTAGCCCAGCCAACATGCGCATCGTCGATCCCGAGTTCCCACAATCGAGATCGCCCTTCGGCTGCTGTATTATGCCGCCATTGCCGGTCACGGCAATCGTCGCGCCTTCGAGCACATTCTTCGCCCCGAGCGCTTCCATGCACGCCAGCGAACTATGCGGGTCGGCCCCGGTAGAGAAATTCGTCAGCCGTGACGTTCCGCTCGCAAAGCCCGCAAGCATCGCATACCGGTGCGAAATCGACTTATCGCCGGGCAGAGTCAATGACCCGCGGAAACCACGCGCGGGCCGAACGATCTGTGTCTTGGAAGAGGAAGCATGTGTTGCAGAAGCCATGCCCCTATTTTAGCGTTCGTGAGAAGCAGCTTCTAGTGTCCCGGAGGCGTATCCGGGTATAAACGGATGTCATCCACACCGCGATACCGCTCGGCATAGTCCATCCCGTAACCAATTACGAACCGGTTCGGAATTTTGAAGCAGATGTAGTCCGCTTCGATCGGCACCAACCGGCGCTCCGGCTTATCAAGGCAGGTCGCAATCTTCAGCGAGGCCGGCTTGTGCTGCAGCATCAGGTCGCGCAGGTAATTCAGCGTCAGCCCGGTGTCGAGAATGTCCTCGACGATGATCACATGACGACCTTCAATCGGGTTATCGATGTCCTTGATGAGCTTCACCGCGCCGGACGACACACGCGCGCGCCCATAGCTCGAAACCGCAACGAAGTCGAACGTATTGTCCACCGTGATCGCACGCGCCAGGTCGGCCAGAAAAATCGCCGCCCCTTTCAGCACGCCAATCAGCACAATCGACTCGCCCTTGTACTCCTCGGATATCTCCTTGCCCAACGCAGCAACGCGTTCAGCAATCTGTTCTTTCGAAAAAAGCACTTCCATCGTTCCAGGTGGGACAAACTCAGGTACAGGCATCGGCATTTGGGTAGGGTAGCGCGAAAACCCGCTGAGGAAAACATGCGGTTTTCCTACAAAAGTCCCGATTACCGCCCCACTCCCGCATCTCGATATACTCAGAAGGACATGTACCCTTTTATCAATATCGGCTCCGTGCATATCGGCACCTTCGGCCTTCTACTTTGGCTCGCCGCCGTCTGCGCGACGGTTGTGCTGCACAAGAACTTCATGCGTAACGGCGTAGATGCTGACGCCCTCGGCATCGTCGCCCTCGTCACCCTCGCCGGAATCGCCGGCGCCAAGACGTGGCACGAGCTCCAGAATACCCGTGAACTCATGTCCGCTTACCACCAGATCATGCTTCCCACCTGGCACCATCCTGTAGACATTATGTTCGGCTTCCTGCATTGGTTCCAGGCTGGTTTCGCTTGGTTCGGCGGCCTCTTGGCCGGCGTTGCCATGCTCATGTTCCAGGGACACCTTGCCAAGCCCAACGGCCTTACCGGCCATCGCGCGGCCATGCGCATGCTCGACTTCGCCGCTCCCGCCGCCGCCATCGGCTACGGCGTCGGTCGCCTCGGCTGCCTCACTTCCGGCGATGGCGACTACGGTATCAACACCACGCTCCCCTGGGGCGTCCATATGAAGTGGAACGCCCTCGTTCCACCCAACCCACCCGACGCCCTCGTCCAGCCCACGCCTATCTACGAGTTCCTCTTCGCCATCGTCATCGGTTACTGGCTCTGGACTCGTGGCCGCAAACTTCTCCCACTTGGTTTCCTCACCGGCGAGTACCTCCTGCTCAGCGGCATCGGCCGCTTCCTCGTGGAGTTCGTCCGCATCAATCCCAAGCTCTACTTCAACCACACCATGTCGAACGCCCAGGTAGCCGCTCTCGGCACCATCTTCGTCGGCGCGATCATCATGTTCGCCACCCGCAACAATGAAGCCATCGTAGCCGACCCACTCCCACCCGGCCATATTCCCGGCAAACCCACTGCCGCCGCCGCGTAGCTACTTCCTGTCCCGTCACAGCCGCTTCAAAAACTCCCGCGCCTGCTCCATCTCTGGGAACAACCGCTCCTCCGCCTGGAACTCCTTCGAATGCACACACCGCCGCCCGGCCCGCACCCGCACCGGATGCTTCAGGTGCAGCATCTCGTGGTACAGCAGATACTCAATCGCATACCGCGGCGTCCCCGGTCGATCAAAAACCCGGCTCACCACAATCGTGTTGTGTGCCGCGTCATAATGCCCTAGCATCCGCTTGGCCACATGCGCACTCCACGTCAGGGTAGGCCGCCCCAGCAGGCCATGAAAGAACTGCCGGTTCACGGCTTCGAACACTTCATCTAGATCCCACAAATGCCCCTGGGGCGAGCTGATCCGCTTCCGCCCGCGTGTCTGCCGAATCCGCTCCGCCTGCTTCGAAACTGGTTCTGACTGCGTATACCGCCGGTACCGGTCGGCATAGACGGGTTCAATCGGCTTGCGATACAACTTTGCCAGCAGAATGTGCGCGATCGCATGGTGGATCGTCTCCGGCGCATGTTCCAGCAGGTCGGATAGCCGGACAATCAGGCGCCCTTCGCGCAGCCGGATCGTCGTATTCAGGCTCGTAAACCGCCGAAACTTGATCTCGATGGGTGGCATCGGAGCCCGAGGACGCAGCTCCCGATACTCTCGTTCAAAGATCGAGACAAGGGACAGCGAAACAGCAGGAAGGGCAGGCAAAGACACGTCTGCGCCCAGCCTATCATGCACACCCTGTGCTAATTCGGCGCCTCGCCGGCCGACGTTGCATGCGGATGTTCTACCCGTTCTTTCTCCGCTTTCTCAGCCTCCGGATGCTCCTTGAAGTACGCCGCTTCTTCCGTCTCCATCCCCTCGGCCAGCGCTCGCATATCCTTCAGCGCGTCCAGCGCCAGCTTGCGCTCCACGTTATAGGCGACATCGTCTGCCGGGGCACGGAGCGCCGTTGACCACCGCTCCGTCGCCAACACAACCTTCGGGAGGGCCTTCCTGACATCGCGATGTTTCTTGGCAAGCTCTTCCAGGTTGTCGCTCAATTCATCCGCAATCCCGGCCATCTGCGACATCAGATCGTGCAGCTCATCCGCCCGTCCCGGATAGCCCCGCTTGGAAAGCAGCCCATTGATCTTTTTTTCGCGGGTATCCAAAATCTTGACGTACGTCGCGATCCGCTCCAAGGGAGCAAACGACGCGTCCCGAAGCGACTCCACTTCGGCGTCGCTCATCACACCTTCATCCGCCTGCGCCCGCAAGGGAATCGCGCTCAGCAGCAATACCCCTATCGCCACTGTACCGGCCAGCTTCGGCTTCACTCCGCAAATACCTCATTCAGCATTCGGCTCTGCTCGGCATTCAGGTGCTGCAATGTGGCCTCCAAGGCCGGTCGCGTTTCGCTCGAAGTCAGGTGCAGCATATCCGAGAGGCGCCGCGTCGTGTGCTCCATCAACTCTTCGGCGACCTTGATCCGCTTGGCGTCCTTCAGCAACAGTGTATGCATCTTTGCCGTCACTACTTCGATATGCGCGATCGTCGCAGCCGCAAGCCCGTCTTGACCATCCGCCAGCTGCTTGCCCGCAGCCTCCGTCAGGCTATGCACTACCTGCGTATACAGAAAGCACTGTTCTCGTGGCTGAGCTTTAGCGGCCCGCAGCTCCAGCTGCGCCAATTCAGCCGAATCCAGCACGCTTTCATCGGGTGCGGCAGCACGCGCAGGCCGTACACAAACTGTCAGGGAAATAGCAACCGCCAAACCCAGCACCATAACCCGGTTTGGCGCAACATGACACTTCCAGCGATTCGAATGGCCCATAGCGCACCTCGTAAAAGGCAGCCGTGCACTTACTTCATGTGATCCAGCGCAACCAAACGATGCCTTGCCTGGAACTCTTCATCGGGAAACTTGCCGCCAGCAACTGTTAGAAAAGTACGATACGCCACTGCCGCCTCTTTTGTCTCGTGCAGCGAATCATGCGAGATCGCTTCCAGAAACAACGCCGCCGGCGAGTTGGGCAAAACTGTAGCACGCTCCGCCAGCGCTTGCAACGTAACCCGCGGATGCCCGTCCTTGGAGGCCGCAAATGCCAGGTGTTCCGCCGCCACACCCCAGTCTTTCTGGTCCGCAAAGCCATCGCGCATAGAAACTGCCTTGGCGAGCACCGTTTCAGCCTCGGCATACTTCATCTGCTTCACCAGCACTCCGCCCAGTTCGTCCAACAATTCTGGATCGCTCGGATTTGCCGCTATCAACCCCAGATACAGCTTCTCCGCATCAGCATTCTGGCCGTTCAGCGCATACAGATGCGCCAGCATCCCCGTCATCCCGGCATCGGACGCATACTCCGCGCGCGAAGCCCGCAGCTTCTCAATCAGCGGAATCGCCTGTGCAGTTTTATCCTCGGACGTATACACCAGCGCCAACTGCGCCACCAGCCGTGGGTCATCCGGATGCGCCTTCATTGTCGCCGCCAGCAGCGTTTCGGCCTCAACCATCTTCTTCTCACGCACGAGCACATGCCCCAGGCCGGCAACGGCATCCACGTTCCCCGGCTCCGCCGCCAGCGCCCGCCGGTAGGCCGCCTCCGCGTCCTTATCGTCGCCAGCCCGCGCCGCGAGGTCCCCTCCCATCAAAATATCGTCTGGAGTTTCCCCCGTCAGCTTCACTGCCGCCAGCAGCTCCTCGCGTGCCGCATCCGGATGCGATCCTTCATCCATCGAAGCCAACGCCCGCAGCGCCCGCCCCCGCAGCACCGGAGCCTCCGCCGTCAGGTTCGCTGCCGCCATCAACTCCGCATGTGCCTTCTCCATCCGCCCCGCACGCGCATCGATCAACCCCAGCGCCACCCTCGGCTGGCCCATCGCGGGATCAGCTGCGATCGCCCCGGCATAAGCCTCCGCCGCGCCGGCCTCATCGCTGTTCCGCTCCTCCGCATACCCCAGGTCATACAGCACCCGCGCATCCTTCGGCCGTTCCGCCGCCAGCGACTTCAGCTTCACCGCAGCCCCTGCGTAATCCTGCTTCTCCAGTGAAGCTTCCGCATCGTTGATCCGCGCATTCACCGCATCCTCGCGCGACGTATCGTCCGCCTCACGCGTACCCGCCGGCAACTGCGCCCGCGCCACGCCAACCCCGAGCACTACTACTCCAACCAACAACCAACGCAAACCAGCCATCAAGCCACTTCCCGAGACTTCACCAGCTCGCCCCGCAACACCGGCGCCAGCCAGTGTCCTGTGTGTGAGCCTTTAGCCTTCGCAATTTGTTCCGGCGTTCCAGTAGCCACAATTTGACCGCCACCCGATCCACCCTCAGGCCCCATGTCGATCACCCAGTCCGCACACTTGATCACATCCAGATTGTGCTCGATCACCAGTAGCGACCCGCCGCCATCAATCAACTTGTTGAAGGCCGCCAGCAGCTTTGCCACATCCTCAAAGTGCAGTCCGGTCGTAGGCTCGTCCAGGATGTATAGAATCCGGCTCGCCGCCCGCTTCGCCTCACCCCGCGCTCCACCAGCTCCTACCAACGAACCAGCCCGCGTAGAAGCCAGATGCTGCGCCAGCTTCACGCGCTGCGCCTCACCACCGCTCAACGTCGTTGCACTCTGGCCCAGCCGCACGTAACCCAGTCCGACCTCATCCAGCACGGTCAGCTTGTCGGTAATCTTCGGATGCCCGGCAAAATACCCAAGCGCCTCCTTCACCGTCATCCCCAGCACGTCATGGATATTCTTGCCCTTGTACTTGATCTCCAGCAGGGAAGACTTATATCGCGTCCCGTTGCACTCCTCGCAAGGCAGCTCCACATCCGCGAGAAACTGCATCTCCACCGTCACCGTGCCATCGCCTTCGCAGACATCGCAACGTCCGCCCGGTACATTGAAGCTGAACGACCCAGCCGAAAGATTCTTCCGCTTCGCATCCGGCTGCGAAGCAAACAACTCCCGTATCGCATCGAACGCCTTGATGTACGTCACCGGATTGGACCGTGGCGTCCTTCCAATCGGCGACTGGTCGACCAGCACCACATCATTCAAAAACTGCACACCCGAAAGCTCACGATAGAGATGAGCCGGATCGCCACCTTCGGTCTGCCCCAGCGCCTGCATCAACGCGCGATACAGCACCTGGTGCACAATCGTCGACTTACCCGAGCCGGATACACCCGTTACGCAGCACAACAACCCCAGCGGCACTTCCATATCCACGCCACGCAGGTTATGGATTCGCGCACCCTTCAACTGCAGCTTTTCGCGCCCCGGCTCGCGACGATGTTTCGGCACTGCAATCCTCGCGCGGCCGCTTAAGTACTTGCCCGTAATCGAAGCCGGATTCTCCCGCACTTCCTCCACGGTGCCCGCAGCCAGCAAGCGTCCACCCAACTCACCTGCACCCGGACCAAGATCGAGCAGATAATCCGCCGCTCGAATCACATCCGGATCATGCTCCACCACCAGGATCGTGTTTCCCAGGTCCCGCAACTCTTCCATGATCGTGATCAGCTTGGCCGTATCCCGCGTATGCAGCCCGATCGAAGGCTCGTCGAGCACATACAGCGCACCAACCAGTCTTGACCCCAGAGAAGTCGCCAGCTGAATCCGCTGCGACTCACCGCCGCTCAACGTAGAGCTCAACCGGTCAAGCGTCAGATACTCCAGCCCAACCTGCTCCAGGAAGTGAACCCGCTGCCGAACTTCTTCCAGAATCTTTCCGGCAATCTCCATCTGTGCGGGCGTTAGTTCCAAGCCGTCGAAGAACTCTTCGGCGGCTGTAATCGTCAGCGCACTCACTTCGCAAATGTTTTTGCCCTCAAGCAGTACCGCACGAGCCTCCGCCCGCAGCCGCTGCCCGCGGCAATCCGGACAGGTCGCATAGCCGCGATACTTCGAAAGAAACACACGAACGTGCAGCTTGTACTTCTTCCGCTCAAGCTCCGCGAAGAAGCCGCGAATCCCGCTCCATCCAGGTCCGCCGTCTTCAATGAACCGCTGCTGTGCTTCGGTCAAATCGAACCACGGCACATCGGTCGGTACACCCGCAGCCTTCGCCGCGCGCTTCATTTCTCCGTGATGCGGTCTGTACTTCGGCTTCGTCCAAGGATCAACCGCACCTTCGTCCAGCGTCTTCGACTTGTCTGGAATGATGAGCCCTGGATCGAAATCAATCGTGTTTCCAAATCCTTGGCACCGCGGACAAGCTCCGAACGGATTGTTGAAGCTGAACAGTCGCGGCTCCGGCTCGCGATATGCCCTATGGCACGTCGAGCACTCAAACGCAGACGAGTACCGCATCACCTCAGCCGCAACATCATCCTCACGCGGTACTGTCCGAAAAACAATCTCACCCGCTTCGCGATACCCTGTCTCAATCGCGTCTACAAGCCGGCTGCGAACATCGGCAGACAGCGCCAACCGATCCGCCAGCACATAAATTGGCCGCTTCTCTACCGCACGAAAGTCCAGCTCGAGCAGCGACTCTGGGGTTGAAAACTCCACAATCTTCCCCGCGTCCGTCCCTTCGACCGAAGCCTGCCAAAGCCGGTTATACCCGCGCCGCCGAAGCTCACCCAGCCGCTCCTTGATCGCATCGGTCACATCCACCGCAACCGGCGAGGCAGCCTTCTTCGCCTTAGCAGCCTTCTTCGGCGCGGGCGCGACAGCCTCAACCTCCGTCGACGGCCCCACCAACGCCTCCAGCTTCACCTCGCGCCGCACAACAGGGAACAGCGCATAGGCTCTTGTGCCTTCAGGCTGCGACAGGACGCGCGTTACAATCTCATCCACCGTGTCATGCCGCACGACGCCACCACAATGCAGGCAAGTTACCGTCCCGCAGCGCGCATAGAGCAACCGAAGATAGTCGTAGATTTCCGTAGCCGTAGCCACGGTCGATCGTGGATTCCGCGTCTGATTCTTCTGCTTGATCGCAATCGCCGGTGCCAGCCCATCCATAAAGTCGACATCCGGTTTTTCGATGCGCTCCAAAAACTGTCGCGCATACGCCGACAGCGACTCCACATACCGCCGCTGCCCTTCGGCATAGACCGTATCGAACGCCAGCGAAGATTTGCCCGACCCCGAAACGCCGCTGACCACCGTCAGCGCATTGTGTGGAATGTCCACGTCGATGCTCTTGAGGTTATGGGTTCGCGCCCCGCGAATCGTGATCTGGTTGTTTGCCTGAATCGTTGCCATAAACTAATCCACCTGCTGCGGCCGCAGCATCTCCAACAACAGCAAACATGCACCCACCACAATCGCCGAATCCGCCACATTGAAGTCCGGCCAGTGATAGTGAACGATATGCACCTCAAGAAAATCGACCACGTACTGCAGCTTCACGCGGTCATACAAATTCCCAACTGCGCCGCCCAGAATCAGCGCGAGCGATACCGACATCAACGATGCAGTCCGCCCCGCCTTCCACAAAATTCCGATCACCACGATCACGGCAGCAACTGAAAACCAGATCAGCACTTGCCGGACCATCTCCGGATGCGCCGCACCTTCAAACATGCTGAAAGCCGCACCCGTATTGAGCACATGCGTGATTCGAAACACTCGCGGAACCACCACAATCGCATGTCCGGGTTCGATATGCTTCACCACCCAAAGCTTCGTCACCCGGTCTAACGCAACCACCGTAACCGCAATCAACGCCATCAACCAACGCTTATCTGTCGAGCTCGCCATCAAGCCGCCTCTCCCAACGACGGCGGAAACCCAATCGCATCCAACGCCTCAGCACAACGTCCACAAACCACCGGCCACCGATCATCCGTGCCAACATCCGGCACCACACGCCAGCAGCGGCCGCATTTCGCTCCATCGGCCACGCTCGTCCGCACGATAATCGCAGCCGCGTCTTTGGTAGCACCGATCACCTGCACGCTCGCCTGCGACACATTGAAGAACTCCGCCAGCGCCGCCTCATACTTCACCAGCACCTCAGCCTCAACCGAGCCCTCCGCAACGATCACCTGCACGCTAGCTTCAAGCGACTTGCCGATCGTCTTCGCCGCGCGCATCGCCTCCAGTTCAACCATGACCAGCGTACGCACGGCGAGCAGCGCATCCCAGTCAGCCTCAAGCCCCGAAACCGATCCCGGCACGATCTCTGCCACATCCGGAAACAGAGCCTCATGCACGCTGGACACACGCCCTTCCACCTGCGGCAAAAACTTCCAAACCTCGTCCGCCGTAAAGCTCAAAATCGGCGCAATCAACCGAGTCATCGCCTCGCAAATCCGCCACATCGCCGTCTGCGCGCTCCTGCGTCCCAGGCTCTTCGGAGCCAGCGTATACAGCCGGTCCTTCACCACATCCGCATACAACGCACTCAGATCAGTATTCGTAAACTCATTCAACGCCTGGTACGCCCGGTGGAATTCAAACCGGTCATACGCCTCGCGAATCTTCGCATCTAGCTCCGCCATCCGCGCCAGGATGTACTGATCGAGCGGCAGCATCTCGCTCCACTCCACCGCATCCGTAGCAGGCGTAAAGTCCGACAGGTTCGAAAGCAGAAATCGCAGCGTGTTGCGCAGCTTGCGGTAGTTGTCGCTCACCCGCTGCATCAAGCCTTCGCTGGCCGCCACATCCTCGCGGAAATCCACGCTCGCAACCCAAAGCCGAATGATCTCTCCGCCAAGCCTATTGGCCACATCTACCGGATCGACGCCGTTGCCCAGCGACTTCGAAAACGCGCGGCCTTGCTCATCCAGCGTCCATCCACTCGTCGCCACCATCTTGTAAGGAGCAGCGTCACGAATGCCCACCGAGCTCAGCAGGGAAGAGTGGAACCACCCACGATGCTGATCGCCGCCCTCTGTATAAAGGTCCGCCGGCCAGTGCAGCTCCGGTTCGATATCCAGCACCGCATGCCAGCTCGCTCCACTCTCAAACCACACATCGAGAATGTCCATCTCCTTGCGGAAGTCCATCACCATCCCGCAGTTCTTGCAGGCCGTTCCCATGGGCAGCAGCGACTCTACCGACCGCGAATACCACGCATCCGCGCCCTCACGAGCGAACAGCTCCACAACGCTCTTGTTGATCTCCTCATCATTCAGCGGCTCATGGCAGCTCTCGCACAGGAACACCGCAATCGGCACGCCCCAGATCCTCTGCCGCGAGATACACCAGTCCGGCCGCGTCGCAATCATGTTGCTGATCCGCTCTTCGCCCCAGCTCGGATCCCAACGCACCGTGGCAATCTCATCCAACGCTCGTTGCCGGAACGTCGTCGCCTCGCCCGTAGGCGAAACCAACGGCGTCTCCATCCCGATAAACCACTGCTCGGTCGCGCGGAAGATCAGTGGCTTATGGCAGCGCCAGCAGTGCGGATACTTATGCTCCAGATGGAACCGCCCCATCAGCGCGCCACGCTCTACCAGCAGCTCCGTGATCGGCGCATTCGCCTTCGCCACATACAGGCCGTCATACTCCGGCAACCCATTGCGAAGCTTGCCCTGCGCATCCACGTCGCACGTCAGCGGCAGCCCATACTTCTGTCCAGTAGCAAAGTCATCCGGTCCATGCGCGGGCGCCGTATGCACCGCACCGGTCCCTTGCTCGGTCGTCACGTAATCCGCAAGCACGCCAAGAATCTCTCGTGCCTGTCCGTCGACAACGAGGAAAGGATGCGCAAACGTCACGCGATCCATCACCGCGCCTGGAAAGCTTGCAATCTCTACCGCCGACTTCAAATCCCCAATCAGTGTGCAGGCCTCACGCACCGACTCCGCAAGTTCACGCGCGACGATATAGACATCGCCGGAAGAATCCTCCAGCGCCACATACTCCACCTCAGCATTGAACGCCACAGCCCGCGACGCCGGCATGGTCCACGGCGTGGTCGTCCAGATGATCGTATAAACGTTCTTGCCCGCCAGCCGCGCATCAATATTCTCAGGCGGAGATGTCAGCCGATACCGCACATAAATGCTCGGCGAGGTGTACATCTCATACTCCACCTCAGCCTCAGCCAGCGCCGTATGGTCATGGCTGCACCAATAGACCGGCTTCAGCCCCTTATAAACAAATCCCTTTTCATAGAACCCGTAGAACGTCTCAAGAATGCTCGCCTCGTACGGAAAGTCCATCGTCGCGTAGGGCTTGTCCCAGCGCCCGAACACACCCAGCCGCTTGAACTGCGATCGCTGCAAATCCACATACTTGCCCGCATATTCGCGGCACGCCTGCCGAACCTCCACCGGGTCCATTGCCAGCTTCTTACCGCCCAGCTGCTCGTCCACCTTGATCTCGATCGGCAGCCCATGGCAGTCCCAGCCCGGCACATACGGTGCGTCGAAGCCGGCCATCGTCTTCGTCTTCACGACAAAATCCTTGATGCACTTGTTCAGCGCATGCCCCAGGTGAATTGCCCCATTGGCGTACGGCGGCCCATCATGCAGGATGTACTTGGGCGCGCCCGCCCTCGCAGCCCGAATTTTTCCGTACAAATCCTCAGCTTCCCACGCAGCCAGCCGCAGCGGCTCATTCTGAGGCAGGTTCGCCTTCATGGCAAACTCGGTCTTTGGTAAATTCAAGGTACTCTTCAACGTCTTCGCTTCCTGCACTTCCTGCATCCAGCAATCCTCGTCCGCGGGCGCTCGATCAAGGGTCAAATCGCCCCATCCGGCCTCTCCGCACAAACTTCTATTGTAAAGTCACCGGAGCAGGTACCGCTCACGAGTCTGTTTTCTCCTAACCTGCGTCTAAACAAGAGCCGGAGGGCGAAACTTTGTAGAATGATCCCCGGCGTGCTTTTGCAGTTCAGTTCGTACGTCAGTTTGACGGTTCACCTGCACCACTGAAAGCGCTCCTCGTTTCCTTATGGCCGATACCAATTTCCTCCCGCCGGACCCCCAGCACCCAGCGCCCACCCTGCGTTCCGCAGCCGAACCCCTGCATCTCAGTGGCGAGATCAAGGAAGAGGGCGTCTTTGCTTCTCTAGTCTCCAGTTTCCGGGACGTGTTTTTCCCCGAAAAACTTCCACCCCTCGTTCTGGAATCCAAGCCCATCGCCGTTCCCGACCTGATGGCGACCAAGATGACCAAGAAGTCGGTCGGGATGTCGATCGCCTTCTACGCCCTGCTCATCCTGCTCATCGCGTTCCTCATTCGGCACCACGTCGAGGTTTCCGCCCCCCACAAGGCCGCGATGGTGCTCACCGACGTCGTTCCACCCCCCGCCGCTCCCGCCTGCCAAGCAGGCCATCGGAGGCGGCGGTGGCTCCCATGACCTCGCCCCGGTCACCCAGGGCCACCTGCCTAAGCTCGTACAGCAGCAGATCGTCCCACCCAAGGCTCCACCCACAATCCCACCCAAGCTTGCGGTCGAGCCTTCCGTCGTCGTTCAGCCGAACCTTAAGATGGCCGACAACAAGATGCCTGACATGGGCAGCCCCAGCTCCACGCTGAAGGGCTTCTCCATGGGCAATGGTTCCGGCGGCGGCCTCGGTTCCGGCAACGGCAACGGCATTGGCCCGGGTTCCGGCGGAAACACCGGCGGCGGCGTGTATCACGTCGGCGGTGGCGTAGCCGCACCCAAGCTCATTTACCAGGTCGACCCTGAGTTTTCCGAAGAAGCTCGCAAAGCCAAATTCTCCGGCAACGTCGAAGTCCACCTCATCGTCGACGAGAACGGCCTTCCCACCCACGTAACGGTCTACCGTCCTATCGGGATGGGTCTCGACGAAAAAGCGGTAGACGCCGTCCGCCAGTACAAGTTCAAGCCCGCCATGAAAGACGGCAAACCCGTCAAAGTGGACATCTACGTAGATGTGAACTTCCAAATTTTCTAACCGTCAACCTACCGGACTGGCCCATCCGCGACGCGCCTTTGCGGGGCGTGGTGGGCTATCGTGCGAAAGCGCGACCGATCTCTTCATCGGCGCCCAACCGATTCCATGAGCGCGCCAAAACTACGCCCCTACGACCGCTTCAATCTCCGCAAACGTCATGTTTTCCGCCGGACTTCCTGTCCTCGCCTTCCAGTCAAGAAACAACGTTCCGTAGCTGTCGGTCAAACACCGATTCCCATCCACACCCAGTCGCTCCAACATCTCGTCAATCCACTCCGGCGCCCCCTCTAGCTCGGCCCACACCCCAATCGGAGTCTCATCCAGCACCAGGTGTCCGCCACCCTTAGAACTCCACTCCGTTCTGAACTTCTCATACCGGAACGCCTCGCAATACCCCAGCTGACAAAACACCTCAGCCAGCGCCTCACCGTCTTCAACTAAGGTCTCGGTCTCAATTCGAGTCTTGTACTTTGCCCCTGCATCGCCGTCCTGAGACTTGCGTTTGTGCGTCAGCGTACACCGCTGCCCATACCATCGAATCCGCAGAATCTGCTTCTTCGCCCTCAGGCTGCGATCAGGCGAGTCATAGAGCGTATTGCTCTCAAAGGTTCTCTCGGTCACGAGCCAGAATCCCAGCTCAATCGCCTTCGACCGGAGCGCCACCACGTCATCGACCGGAAACTTCAGTTCGATCTCAGGTGCCTGCATGCGCCAAAGTATAGTCCGCAAAATGCGCTGCGGCCTGTGGCAAACCGGCACTCTTTTCATCTCATAGAAAATATGTTGAGTGCCCTTCCTCGAAGCGCGCTTTTGCGGGGCAGGGTGGGATATCGCGCAGCAGTGCAACCGTCTCGTTCCTTTGCCAGGACACCGCAACCCTCCAACCCGCTACCATAGCTAGAGTGCCACCAACCCTCCATCTCGACGCCAGCCACCCCGCCGACATTGCTCGCGGCGCCGACATCCTCCGCGCCGGCGGAACCGTAGCCTTCGCCACCGAAACCGTCTACGGCCTGGGCGCCAACGCGCTTTCTCCTGAGGCCGTCGCCAAAATCTTCGAAGCCAAACAGCGCCCTTCCTGGGATCCCCTCATCGTTCATCTGGCCTCCGCCGACGATCTCCCCACAATCACCACAATCCCCGCCGACCTCGCACCCCGCATAACCGCCCTCACCGAAACCTTCTGGCCCGGCCCACTGACCCTGCTTCTCCCACGCAACCAACAGATTCCAGACACTGTAACCGCCAACCGCCTCCTCGTCGGCGTCCGCGTACCATCCCACCCCGCCGCACAGGCTCTCCTGCGCGCCGCAGCCATCCCCATAGCCGCGCCCAGCGCCAACACCTTCGGCCACACCAGCCCCACTACTGCCCAGCACGTCTTCGACGACCTCAACGGCCGCATCGACGCCGTTCTCGACGGCGGACCCACCACCGTCGGCCTCGAATCCACTGTCCTCGACCCGACTCAGACCCCGATGGTCCTCTACCGCCCCGGCGCCATCACCCCCAAGCAGCTAACCGCCGCCACCGGCGTCGCAGTCACCGTCCACATCCCGATGGCAACCGCCGAAACCCCGGAATCCCTTCCATCTCCCGGTGTAGGCATCCGTCACTATGCCCCGCGTGCTCGCCTCGTCCTCGTCGATATCCCCGAATCCGGCGATCCTACCCACTCACTCGTCGCCCAAAATCAAATCGAGCAGCAAGCCGGCCATCGCGTGGCCCTCATGCTGCCCGATAACTGGGCAGCGCTCCCGCAAACCCGTTCTTACCCCTGGGGATACTGGGACGACTTACCTCAACTAGCCCACAATCTCTTTGACGGTCTCCGTACCTTAGACACTACAGACGAGCGGCGAACCGACGTCATCCTCTGCCCACTCCCACCACCAGGCGGCCTCGCCGACGCCATCCGCGACCGTCTCCAAAAAGCCGCCCGCCCTAAAACCTGAACCTGTACTTCTACTTCATCACCGCATGTCCAAGAGCCGCCTCAGAGGTCTTGTACATGTACTTGATTCCAGATTTGTAAATCATCACCCGCCGCCGCCCTGACCGCAGCTTCACCACGCACTTGTCGTACCACTCGATCACGCCGTTCAACTCTTCGCCGTCCTCGAGGATCACAGTCATCTCGGTCCGCTGCTGCACCTGCTTTTGGAAGTAGAAAGCCTCCGCGTGCGAGCTCTCCTGTACGCCCCGCAGCTCCGGCACCATCGCATGACTGAGCGGATCGTCCACCAGCAGCGGCACATCGCGCCGCCGTTCGCCGACAGGTAATTGAGGTCGCACAAGCTTACGAGTCCCGTTATACGAACTCGCTTCGCTCAACTCCTCCATCTCGGTCACATTGCTCAAAGTCTCTCCGCTACGCTTGGTGTTGTTGACGTTTCGTTTATCCCAAGGGCTCGGCCCACAAATCCGACCGCGCTGGCGTGGCTCAGCGAAAAACGGCGCGCCTTCAGAATCAGGTTTTGAAACAAGACGTTCTGAAAGATCGAATTGTTTCCAGCATACCGCAGGAAGCACTACCGGAAATCCAAAGAATTCAACGCCCACCGCCATTTGCGATACGCTCTAAATCGATGGCTCTCCCCGCAACCTTCGCAGACTTCACCGGCAACGCCTCCACCACTGAAAGCCTCCGCGCCGCCATCTCCGTCGGCCGCCTGCCGCACTCGATGATCATCGCCGGCCCCCGCGGGGCCGGCAAGTACACGCTGGCCCTTCTGCTTACCCTCGCCCTCGAATGCGAAAACCAGCCTCGCGATCTCGCCGCCGACGGCAGGGAACTAGCCGCCTTCTGCGGCTACTGCCGCAACTGCACCCGCATCACCGAGTCCGCCGACCTCGAAGCCCGCGTTGACGAAGCCGTCGCCGCCCGCGAAGACATGCGCGAAGTCGACAAGAAAGAAACCCGCGTCCTCGTTCAGACCCACCCCGACGTCCTCATCCTTCCGCCCGATCCACCCCAGCTTCTCATCAAGCTCGGCCAGGTCCGCACCCTCATCAACCGTTCCCAGCGCCGCCCCGCAGAAGCTCCGGCCAAAGTCTTCCTCATCACCACCGCTTCCTTCATGAAGGAAGCCGCCAACTCGCTCCTCAAAGTCCTCGAAGAACCACCCGACTACGCCCACATCATCATCCTGGCCGAAAACCTCGGCGAACTCCTGCCTACCATCCGCTCGCGTTGCGCCATCGTCCGCCTCGGTGCCATCCCCGCAGAGGAAATCGAGCAACTCCTGGCCGCGCGACGTCCCGAACTCAACCCCAAAGACCGCGCTTTGCTAGCCCGCCTCTCGGAAGGCGCCGTCGGCCGCGCCTACGGATTCAACCTCGCCGAGTACACCGCCGCTCGTCTCGACGCACTCACCATCCTCCGCAACTCCCAGACAAGCGACCACACTGCGCTCTTCCGCATGACGGAAACCCACCGCGCCGGCGCCGAAGGTCAGGTCCGCACCACGGCGCTCCTCCGCGCGCTCTCCAGCATCCTGGAAGACATCCTGCTTCTGCAGGGCAACGCCCCCGACCGCATCCGGAACGTCGACATCCGCCCAGAACTCAAAGGTTTCGCCGACACCTTCGATTTCGCCTGGATAGAATCCGCCGTTCGCGGTCTCGACGCCGTCCAATCCGGCCTCCGCCGCAATCTCCTCCGGAACGTCAGCCTCGACGCCTTCGCCGCCGAACTCGAAGGCGCAAGGCTCCGCTAAACGCCAATCAGCAGATTCGCCGCCCAGATCGCCGCCGCCCCTACAAACACCGCCGCCAGCATCGTCATCCGCGGATTCTCCCGCTGCCGCGCTTCCGGCAGAAAATCACTTGTAGCCAGCTCGATAAAAAAACCCGCCGCCACCGCCAGCAGCACCACCGAACTCCGAGCCGAAAAGCTCCACCACACCGTCAGCAACCCACCTACCAGCGGCGCCAGCGCATCCGCGGCAAGAAACCCATAGTCCGCCTTACCCGCCCGCTCTCCGCCTGTGGTCAGCAGCACTGTGTTCATCCCATCACCTAGGTCATGTGCGGCGATCCCTACTGCCACCGCATAGCCCGCCGGATGCGACGCCGCATATGCCAATCCGATTGCCATCCCATCCCGCAGGCTATGGAAGATCAGCATCCCTCCGCCAATCCGCCCCACCGTCTTCCGGGCCGAAGCGCTCGACTCCCACCGTACCGCGAGCACATCTAGACCATTACCTAACGTCAGGAAGACGAGAAACGCTATGAGCGCAATCGCCAGCGCATTCCCAGCCGTCAACCCAGCCGGAGCGCCTAGCGAGATCGCCTCGGGCAATAAATCCAGAAACGCCGCCCCAAGCAGCAATCCCGCGCCCAACGCGATCAGCAGTGCCAGCGAGCGCCGAAAGCGTATCGCCAGCAACCCTCCCGCAAGAGTCGAGAGCACCGGAATGATGAGCAGCAGAATGGGCATCCCAACCATCAAGCCTACTTCATCGAAGCCCAAAGGTGTCATGCGGTCGGTGCTGCAGGCTGTCTCTATCGAACCGGCCTGAGGCTGTCAGAGCAGAGAGCCCAACCAGAATGGGTGCAGAAATTCGTTGGGGAATCGTGCAAAGGAGAAGTGCGAAGTAGCACGAATAAATGGCGGAGAGACAGGGACACTTTCCCGCACTCCCTGTAAATAGTTGAAAACTAAGAACTTTGGTGCTATCATGTTTCTGTTGGTAAGACCTTAGTAAGAGTTGTGACTGCGAGGGCCCCCGTTGGCGAACTTAAAGGCTGCATTGGTTCGGTACTGCAAGACTCCTGAAGGTTGGCGGCGTTATCCCGCTGTCATCGGTAAGAACGGTCGAGTCAAGCCAGGCTTCGTGACGGTTCAAGGCCAGATGGTCGAGTACCCCATCGGACGATATGAAATCCGAAAGTTTGTCGGCAGGAAGTTAGTTTACCTCAGCGCTGGCGAACACGCAGTCGATGCTCTTCAAGCTCTCCAGAAAGAGACGCATCTGATGGCGGCTCGGGACCTTTTGACCGATGTCCAAGGGGTGAAGCTGATTGAGGAGCCCGGAAGGCTGCAACTCGCGAAGCAGCTCCGCAAATTCCTGGAGGCGACTTTTGACCGTGGCTCGACAGTCGCTGCGGATGTCTACCGGCTGGGCTGTGAAGAGTTTTTGCGCGTCATCGGAAAGACGTATGTCGATCAGGTCACGACTGACGACATCCTCATCTTCCAGAAGGCCTTGCGGAAGCGAGGGATTGCAGACAGGACAATCCATAATCGCCACATGAGCGTGATGGCCTTCCTCCGCTTCTGCGGCCTAGACACAAAGAAGTTGTCGCCAAGAGCACCGAAGTACGAACGGACCATGCCGCAGATCTACGAGGCTGACGATCTAAGAGTCTTCTTCGCCTCTCTCAAGAATCCATATCAGCGGCTTGTTTTCGAATTGCTTCTCAAGACGGGTATGCGGGATCAGGAAGCGATGCACGTCGAATGGACAGACATCTCCACGACGGCCAAGACCCTCCATCTGCGCGCAAAGCCCAAGTACGGGTTCAAATTGAAGGACCACGAAGAGCGTGCGATGCCGCTGCCCGATGAACTCGTGGAACTCTTGGCGTCCTACAGAAAAGCCAACCCAAGCGGTAGCTTGATACTTGGAGGAAAGAACGATAAGCCGCCAGGTAAACTTCTGCGCCTTCTCAAGAATTGCTCACGCCGTGCCGGTCTCAACTGTGGCGGCTGCGACGCATGCCTTGCAAGAAAAGAATGTGAACGTTGGTTCCTTCACCGCTTTCGTGCAACCTATTGCACAAAGCTGCTTCGCTCAGGCATGGACCTCCGGACGGTTCAACAGATGATGGGACACGCCGACTTGGCTTCGACAATGAGGTATCTGCGGCCAGCCGAGAACGCGGAGACGCAGACACGAATCAACTCGATCAGTTGGACCTGACATATTGGCATACAGGTTTGCGCGCAGACTACATGGAGTAGCTACGCTGCCCGCGAGGCACGTACGTAGTGAACCTTCTGGGATTTCGGTGGCCGACGGCCCGATGTAGGCTCTTTGTCTTCGAGCCAATGGAGTATTGCGTCAGGGTCGAAACGGACGGAGGTTCCGATCCTAAGATTTGGGATTCGGTTGGTCTCCGCGAGCTTGTACAACTGACGCGGACTGACATGGAGGATTTCTGCCAACTCAGGAACCGTAATGGCAGAGTGCCGCTCTCGTAACATTTCAGCGATCAGCATAGCGGGGAGAACCTCCGGTGAATGATCGGCCCTACATTGCAAGCCGATCAGAGCCAACTTCAGACTGAGGCGTGAACTATCATCTGTCCAATACATATATCCGATGGCAAATTCCGGGTTGATATCGGCTTTTCCGATAGCGGCGTTTCGACTCCGATTTGCCCCTCGCGATAATGCACTGCATTGACTTCATTGATACATGCGCCCACAATTAGGTTGACTTCGGGCCTGACTTGCATTGTGGATTGAGCCGCTCTCCGAATCGCATCCTGCGCCAGTAGAGAAGGACGGCTCATATGTCAGATCTGATCGAACTTCGCCATCTCAAGAACTTCATCGCAGTTGCCAAAGCAGGCAACATTAGCCGTGCTGCAGAAAGCCTGTTTATCTCGCAATCCTGCCTCAGCGAACAGATGAAGCAGCTAGAAGAGGCTGTTCAAGTTGATCTACTAGTGCGGCACCATGGTGGCGTACACGCGACTCCTGCCGCAGCAATATTGATCGCCGGCAGCAAGCAAGTTATCAAGCTTCTTGACGACGTACTTACCGCAACTCGCTCTGCGGAGACCGGAACATCTGTGCCAATCCGCTTCGGCTTCTCTTCCTTCGCAGACCAGTCGTTATTCGAGATGGTTTGCTCGATCCACACAGCGCTCTACCCGACATGCAAGATCAAGTCGCAAATCGGCGGCAACGTCGAATTGTTGGCGCTGCTTGATAACGGAGATATCGACGCGGCATTGCTTACGCTTCCCGTGTCGGGAGCGGGTTTGAAGACGTATGCCTTGACACAGACTCGCCTCGTCGCCTGCATGAGAGCTGACGATCCATTGTCGAAGTTGCACGAGATAACTCCAGCCGATCTTGGCTCTAAATTGACGATCTTTCGTGATCCGAACCAGCATCCCGAAGCACACAGCCGGTTGATTGAAATGTTGGACGAAGTTGGCATTACGGGTGACGTTGCCAATACTAAAAGCAACCCGCATGACCTCCAGTGGACAGTCGGATCAAGCTACGGCTATGCCCTTATCCGAGAGGGTTCGTTGCTTCATGATGGACTCGTGACGCGACCCATCGCGGGCGTGACATGGACCGTCGATAGTGCGCTGATTGTGGGAAGAACAACACAGAGGACTTTGCCCCTGTTTGTGAAGGAGCTGCGAAGGCGATTCAGGATGATGGCAAAGCTGCCACCAGCCAAGCCCGTTCGCCCCGTTCGCCCATCCATCCACGATAGAATCCTGCCACTGTTTGGCTAAATCCTTGCTATCAGATTTTCCGATAGCATCCGCCGTTTTTACTGATTTTGGTATCGGATATATGTATTGGACGCGAGAGGAATCGCGGCCTAGTGTCATGGCTATCACGACCATCCCGGTCGTTGGAGGTGCCAATGACACGTATCCGAATCATCATCCCAGCAGCAACGATTGAGCGGACAAAGCTCTATCTGATACGCGGAGCAGCCCTGCTCCTATGCGTATTGATCTTCCCCCTCTCAGCCCATGCCTCACCATTCGATTCGGGCATCAGCTCCATCCAAACACTCTTTACCGGAACGATTGCCAAGGCCGCCAGCCTCATCGCCATCGTGATCGGCGGATACACCTTCGCGCATGGAGAACCTGGGGCGAAGAAGACGCTGGCAGGTGTGGCCGCAGGAACCGGTATAGCGATCATGGCGACCAACATCCTGACTTGGCTGTGGGGCTCCTAGCTCCCAATTCGCTGATGTCCTGAGATCTTCACCAGTTCACCTCCAACGACGTTCCACAGCGAGGGGTCTATGCCGGAAATAACTCAGAAGCGCCACAACCGAGTCTTCAAGAGTCTGCATAAGCCCCTCACCTATATGGGCATCGAACGCTCGCTGTTTTTCATGATCGCGGTGTCCGCCGTAGGGATGTTCAACCTCTTTAATTCGATCATCGGGGCCGTGGTGGTGTTCATCGGCGGGTGCATCTTCGGTCATTGGGTGACGAACTCAGACCCGGCCTTCCTCAAGATTCTCGGACGTTCCGAGAAGTTCAAGCTGCGCTATGACGCGGCCAAGCAGACAGTCCCGAACGTAGAGGTGCGGTAATGCTGAATCTCTCTCGCGTCGTCAAACCGTGGAAGGAAGCCGACGCCCTCAGCGCCCACATTAACCTGTATGGGTTCTGGACAGAGACGGCGTTCCTCACCAAGAGCGGCGACCTTGGGATGGTGTTGAGCGTTACTGGGGTGGACTACGAAAGCCTCGATAACGACGAACAACAGTATGCAGTGAAGCGGCTCGAATCGGCACTCAAGTCCTTCGGCGAAGGCTTCCACGTCTATCAATACCTCTTCAAGACGAACCGGCCCGAGATTCCGTTCGCCCGTTACGATGATGAGTTGATCGACGCGGCCATTGACCAGCGTCGGCAATACTTCGAGTCCAAGCGCGACCGCCTGTATGAGGTGGAACTCTTCTATGTGATCGTGCTGGAGGGTGCGCGGTCGAAGACCGGCATCCTCTCCGCTCTCGCACGGATGCCGCGCGATCCGCAGGGCGCTATCCGTGAGCTCAAAGCGCAGTTCACCAACGACAACATGAAGGTACTGCTGCGGAAGCAGATCGACATCGACATGGTGCAGCTTGAGCAGTGCGTCCAGAACTTCACCCGGCATCTCGCGGACCTTATGCCTATCGAGATACAGGGCCAGCAGGCGCAGTTCAGCTTCTTTCGCCGGCTGCTCAACTTTGATGACTGGCGCATCGCGGGCAAGCCGCAATCGACCCAGTATCTCGACTTTCAAGTGGTGAACTCCAACATCGAAGCGGAGCGCGACCACCTCCGGGTAGGGGACCATTTCGTTCGCATCCTGACAATGAAAGAGGCCATTGCGGAGACGAGGCCATTGGTCCTTGACCGGCTCTTCAAGATCGAAGGTAACTTCTACGTCGTCACAGAGTGGACTCCGCTTTCAATGGCGAAGGCCCGCAAGGAGGTGGACAAGCGCCGCCGTCACTTCAACATGAGCAAGTCTGGTTTCGTGTCGCAGATCGGGAGTGACCCGGCGAAGACGAACCAGCGCGACGTGCTGATTGATGAGTCGAAACAGGCTGACATCGAGAACTTGGGCGAGTGCCTGCGGGCGCTTGGCGACGGTCAGACGTTGGGCGATTTCTCGCTTACCGTCGTGCTCTACAGTCCCGACCTTCAGACGATCAATCAGGAAATGGGAGAGTTTACTGGCGTCTTCACAAACGCCGATGGTGCGCTATTCACCGAGACCTACAACCAGCTCAATGCCTTGTTTGCGACCGTTCCGGGCAACTACGCCCAAAACCTTCGCAAGATGTATTTGCTCAACTCCAACTATGCCGACCTATCGTTTCTCTTCACTATCCATCCCGGCGAAAAGACGAACCCACATCTCCGTTCAGAGTATCTGGCTGTCCTTGAGACGGACAACGCCACGCCATACTATCTCAACCTCCACAACGGCGAGGTCGCGCACACGCTCATTCTCGGCATGACAGGTTCAGGCAAAAGTTTTCTATGTAATTTCCTGCTCACGAACGCCCAGAAATATCGGCCGCAGACCTACATCTTCGACATCGGCGGCTCCTTCCAGTCGCTTACGGAGATCTTCGGCGGGACCTATTTGAACGTCGGCCAGGAGAGCCGGGACTTCACCATCAATCCGTTTAGTCTGCCGGAGAGCAAAGAGAACCTGCAATTTCTATTCTCTTTCTTCCGTGTGCTCATTGAGGGCAACGACAAGCGTTACCGACTCGACTTCAAAGAGGAGCGCAAGCTGTGGGAGGCCATCGAGCGGATGTACGTCGTCGCGCCGGAGCAACGCACACTTTCTACGTTCAGCCAGATCATCGGTGAGTTGAAAGAGCGACTGCACCGTTGGACCAAGGAAGGCCAGTACGGCTTTCTTTTTGACAACGTAGAGGACACGCTCAGCTTCTCCAAGTTTCAGACATTCAACTTCGCTGGCTGGGGTGATGCGCCGGAGGTCTTGGAGCCGCTTCTTTTTTACGTTCTTCATCGGGCCAGTAACGAAATTGCCAACCCGGAAAAGCTGGCGACCTTCAAGACGTTCTTGCTGGACGAGGCTTGGCTCTTCATCAAGAACGAGACAATTCGCAGCTACATTGTTGCTGCTCAAAAGACATGGCGCAAGCATAACGCGGCGATGATCCTTGCCACGCAGTCCATCAAGGAGCTTGAGGAGTCGGGGATGCTGGCGGTTGTCGCCGAGAGCTGCCCAACCAAGATATTCCTCGCTAACCCGGAGATGAACCGCCAGGTCTACCGCGAGGCGTTCCACCTCAACGACACCGAAATCGACATCATCGCCGACCTCATCCCACCCGGCGAGATGCTGATTCGCAAAGCGCAGTCCAGCAAGAAGGTTCGGCTCAACGTCGATTCCGTCTCGTACTGGATTGCGACCAACAACGCCCGCGACAACCTGCTCAAGCGGGAGGCTTTCGCGCAGTACGGCATCGCCGAGGGCGTTCGCCAACTCGCTTCCACTCACCCATTTCAACCGCGCCACTAAGGAGTTCCCATGAAGAGCCTGAAGACAACAGCCATCGCACTTGTATTCGCCATCGTGGGAAGCGTGGCAGTCTGCGCCCAGACTGCCTCCCGCAATGTCTCTTATCACTCTCAGGACATCGTGCCGATCCGGGCGAAGGTGAAATACACGACACTTATCGTTGTTCCGGCGACTGAGAAGATCATGGAGGCCGCGACTGGGGACAAGGATTTTTGGATCGTCGACGTGGTGGGCAACTTCTGCTTCGTTCATCCGGCCAAGGCGGGCATCAGCTCCAATCTCAACTTGATTACGGACAAGGGCAACATCTACAGCTTCACCTTGACCGACATCACCGCATCAGGTGGCGACCCTGATCTCAAGGTCATCATTCAGCCAGCCGACGCCTCCAACATCGTTGCGGCTACCGGCCCCGCCCAGTACGTCCCAGCGGTACAGCTTGAGCAGGCCCACCAACAGATAGCTACTCTGCAATCCCATGTCGGAGCTGCGGTTGATGAGTACAAGAGTGCCTATCCACTGGCGCTGAAGTTCGACTACACCTTCAAGTTGAACGAGGCACCCTTTGATATCCAGTCGATCTACCACGACGACAAGTTCACATACATCAAGACCAACGCGCCGGAGAAATTCAGCGTGTACGAGATGCGGGACGGCAAGCCGAACCTCATCAACTACGACCTCCGCGATGGGACATACATCATCCCGAAGGTCATGGACAACGGCTATGTCGAACTCGGCAAGAAAAAGATGGACTTCACGAGGAAGGGGTAACCTCATGGCCGATACCGTCACCACAGCTGCAGACGCGAAGCTCACCGACCACACGATCCAGCCCAAGGGCGTTCTCCAGAAGAACCTCAAGATGTTTCTGTATCTTGGAGCGGTCGTTCTCCTCATCCTGGCGACCGTTATCAGCTCTCGGAAGAAGGCTCCTACGGATGCTGAGAAGGCCAAAGCATCAGGCCCGCAGCCCTATGTACAGGACAATACCGCCAATAACGTAGACGCTTTGCAGCGGCAGCTTGGGGCTGACAAGCTCAAGGCACAACAGGACGCACAACTGGCGGCCTCAACCGGCAATCCAGCGGCGGGCGGTACAGGCGCACAGCAGGCGGCAGCATCGGGTTTCGGCCCAGACGGGCGTCCACTCAACCCGTCAGGAACCTATGTCGCCAATGGGCAGCAGAATGGCACACAGGCCAACGGCCGGCCCCAGCTCACTCCGTCACAACAAGCCGGACAGCAGCTTGCGGCGACCGAAAAGGAACGGGCAGACACAGCACGGTTCTCCTCCAACATCGCCTATGTGCGACCAGCGGAGCAGGCCACGCCCCAGCAGCAGAATCTACCCCAACAGCCTTCGGGTGCGCCCCAGAACCCCTTTGCTGCCGCAGTACAGGCAGGCCAGCCAACTGCATTGACCACGGCTAGAGCAGCGGGAGAACAAAGGGCTTCCGGCGATCAGATACCGGCGACCGACTACAAACGCCCGTCTGAGGTGAACATCGACAATGCCGTGGGCCAGCCCTACGTCATCTACGAAGGATTGACGCTGGATACGGTTCTAATGAACCGCCTGGACGGTGACGCAGTGGGGCCGGTGAAGGTTCTTGTCTCGAATCCCGTGTATTCCCATGACCATCAGCACATACTCATACCAGAAGGAACGATCGTGCTGGGCGAGGCCCGCAAGATCGGCAGTGCCGGGTTCGGGCAGCAACGCCGGATTTCGGTTGCCTTTCATCGTCTGCTCATGCCGGACGGCTACAGCGTGGATTTAGACCAATTCCACGGCCTCGACCAGATCGGAGAGGAGGGACTTAAAGACCAGGTCAACAATCACTACCTCCAAATCTTCGGAACGTCGATTGCACTCGGCGTCATCTCCGGTGCCTCTCAGATCAGTCAGGGCGGATCAAACCTAAACAGCTCAGGCTCGCAGTCCTTTACCAACGGTGCAGCGTCGAGCGTGTCGCAATCGGCCACCACGATCCTCGACAAGTTCATCCAGATTCCTCCAACGATCACAATCCGGGAAGGGCATCGCGTGAAGGTCTACTTTACGCAAGATATGCTCTTGCCGGCTTATGAGAATCACCGCATCGCGCAGTCATTCTAAGGAGCCTATCCATGCGTAAAGCCGCAATCGCAATCGTGTTCATTGCACTCGCCCTTGCAGGTTGCAAAAGCAAACAAGACCAGCTTGTCGAACTCAACGCGCAGTTCGATACGTTGAACTCTCAGTATCAAAAAGACTGCATTCTCGCGCCCGCCACCGTGCTCCAACAAAATCAGGCGAAGTGCAAAGCTGAGGATGACAACATGAAGCCTCTCGGCGCGAAGATCCTTAAACTTCAAGCGGATATTGCTGCCTCAAGCCGCTAACACTTCCCATAACCGCTCCTCGCCATCCATGCTCGCCCACCCACAGAACCGACAAGGAGAACCATCATGAAGGGACTCTTAACCACAGCACTGCTAGCCGTTTCCATCCTCACCATACCCGCGCACGGACAGTTTGGTGCTGGGGTCGTGCTGGACCCAACACAATCCGCTCACGCGGTGCAGCAGCTCATCCAAGGCAGTCAACTCTACACAACGACAATCAAGACCACGCAGAACGTGATGGAGACGTACAACCTTGCACAACGCATGGCTACGGCTCCCTCGAGCTACTACACCGCATACAGCAATATGGTGCAACAGACGTGGACACCGGTAGCTCATCCCGCCAACACCTATGGCAACTCGCTTCCTTGGACCAATGCCGCAACAAACGGCAATGGGGCAGCGGCGGCGAACCAAGGTGCAAGCATTCAGCGCACCGGGCAAATCTCGGGTTATAGCTCACTGAATGCTCAAGGCCAACAGGCCGTGGCGGCGCAGGGCGCTACGGTTGATTTGGCCGACGCAATCAACGCCACCAGCCTGCAAACGATCGGTACGGTGAGGGCCAATGCTCCGCAACGTGAGGCGGATATCAAGACGTTGGAGACAGCCAGCCACTCCACCGACCCAACCCAACAGACTGAGCTTGCGACGTTGCAGCGCATTAACCAAGCGATGCTCTTGCAGCTCCGCACGCAGCAGGAAGCAAGCCAGATGACACAAGCCCAGAGCTTGCAGCAGATGGTGCAGCAGAAGCAGCAGCAGGACGCATTGAAGCTGTCCATGCAAGCCGCCGACGGATACGAGACGAACTACAACACTCATGTCTCGACCAACACAACAGGTATTACCAAAGCACTTAGCTACTGATCCGCCGGGGCGATTATGGGAAACCAAATACTCACGTTCATTACGCAACAGTGCGACACGCTGACGGCTACGATGTCGCCATCCGTCGATACAATCGGGCTCCACATTGTCCTTTCGCTGGCAACGATCATGATGGTTTGGTTCGGTGTGCAGGAAGCGCTTGCTTCCTCACGCGGTGGCCCGGGCTTCGATATGGCGAAGTTTCTCAACTTCTTCATGCTCCTAAGCTTTGCCTATATGTTCGTGAAATATTACGACAGCAGCATTCCGGGCATCGGCTACTCGCTCAAAGGTTTCATCAGCCAAGGCACCACGAGCCTCGCGCAGACGATTGGACAGGACGGCATTCAATCCATGTTCCAGTCGATTGACGCCGCTTTGGCGAAGTCCGGCCCCGGCATGGTGCTTTTCAATACGCCCTATCTGATCATCGCTTATCTAGGCACCCAAATGATGCTTTCGGTGCTGACCGCAGTTGCCGCCGTCATCCTCGCCTACGGCGCACTCGCCGGAACGATCATTGGGATTCTGGGACCAATCTTCATCCCATTCCTCGTTATCGAGAAACTTGAATTTCTCTTCTGGGGCTGGTTCAAAGCGTACCTGAGCTTTGCTTTCTATAAGGTGATCGCGGCAGCCACCCTGAGTGTCCTGGGGCATCTGTTTATCACTTACTACGCAACTCTGACCAACTTCAGTGATCCCCTGAGCATGGTCAAGAATCTACCGTTCCTCATTATGCTTGTGTTCGTAAACATCTTCCTAATTCTCAAGATTCCGGCAATTACCGCCTCCATCTTCTCTGGCAGCAGCAGCGGCCACGATGCAGGCATGGGCGCACTCACCGGTGCCATTACCGCAGGAATTATGCGCTAAACGGAGATCCCCTATGCCAGTTCAAGAGACGAAATCCCCCGAGATCACACGCGCAGCGGAACGCTATCTGGAGCAGTATGGCGACCCGCTCGTCATGAACACCTATTTGAAGATCACGATACTCGTCTTGGGTATTGTCTGCCTCATGCTGGGTGCGCTCACCTTCAAGAGCCAGAAGGCACTTGCTGGCATGAAGCCGCTCGTCATTCGAATTAATGACGTGGGCCACGCCGACGCCATCGACTATCGCAACTATCAGTACAAACCGCAAGAGGCGGAGAACAAGTATTACCTCTCGCGGTGGGCTACGCTTTACTTCCAGCGCAATCGCTACACCATCGAGCGCGATCAAACGCAGGCGCTTTACTTCCTCAATTCGGATGTGCAGCAGGCCGTCATCCGGCAGGAGCAGTTGAGCAAAACGATTACCACCTTCCAGCAGGACAGCACGCTCCCGTATGTCGATATCAACATCAAGAGCGTCATCCTCGACGATCTACGGCAGTCGCCCTATTCCGCTCGGATTGAGTTCGAGAAGGTCTATACGAACGCCAATGACCATTCGGAGATCAAGACGGAGCGTTGGACAGCCAGCGTGACGTATGTCTTCGCCGATCACGTTGAGAACAATGCGCTCGCCTTCAATCCGCTTGGACTCACTATTGTCCGCTACCGCGCCGACCAGGCGTTCGACTAGGAGCCGATATGAATCAAGACTTGGACCTCCTCATATCGTTTCTGCAGCCCATCAAAGAGCTATTGCTCGACGACAGCGTGAGCGAGATTATGGGCAATCCGAACGGCCAATGGTGGTTTGAGCGGCGCGGCAAGTTGGAACACGCGGAGATCATCTTCGATGCGAAGGCGCTCCGCACCGGCCTTGAGGTGATTGCGAACAAGTTGAGCCGCAAGTTGGATGAGGCGCACCCTCTCTTGAATGCCCAACTGCCTGACGGTAGCCGCCTCGCGGCGGTTCTCCCGCCCGTTGTGCGGCCCAACCCCGCAGTCACGATTCGCAAGTTCTCCAAGACCCGGTTCAGCATCGCCGACCTCATCCAAAGCGGTGCTATGACGCCGGAGATAGGTGCGACACTGAGCGGCTTTATCGAGGCCGGGAAGACGATGCTGATTAGCGGCGGAACGGGCGCGGGCAAGACCAGCTTGCTAAACGCACTCGCTGACTACATCCCCGAGGAAGAGCGCATTGTGGTGATCGAAGATACGTCTGAGCTGCGTATCGGCAAGCCAAATCTATTGGCGTCGGAGTGCCAGACAGAATCATACACCGGCACGGTCAGCTTCAATGACCTATTGAAGGCTGCGTTGCGGTGGAGGCCCGACCGCATCATCCTCGGCGAGGTACGCGGCGAAGAAGCCCGCACATTGCTCGATTCCTTCAATACCGGACACGCCGGTTCGATGGCAACGATTCACGCCAGCTCTGCGGTGAAGGCGCTCCGCAGATTCGGCGAATTGGCGATGCGTTCGCATCAGCAATCGAACCGTGACGACATCTCGGCGGAGATCGCCGAGACAGTTCAGATCGTCGCCCAGGTAGGCAGATTCGCCGATGGTCGCAAGGTGAGCGAGATTATCGCGGTGCGTGGATATGACCGCACGACCAAACAGTTTATGTACGACACCATCTTTGCTCTTGCAGGGGATCTCGCAGGTAAGCGCGACGTTCCAGCAATTCACCCAATCATTTCAACCAGCAACAAGAGGGAGAACGTTCATGCCATTGCTTGAGATCACAACTAGCCGCAAAGTCACTGCCACCGTTTCGCTTGAGGAGCCCACTGCAAACCTCGTCAATCAATATGCAGCGTTCACACATGTTGGCGCGGACGATGTTGTGAACAAGGCGCTCGAATACGTCTTCACCAAGGACAAGGACTTCCAGAAGTTCATCGGTGCGCCGCACGATGCAAAGCCCATCCATTCCTTGCGTATCAAGCGCAGCGGTGATGATGTGCCGAAGGGTAAGCCGGGGCGCAAGCCAGCAACGTCAGTTCCAGCTCCAGCGGGTATTCCATCAGCTATCGGGGCGACGAAGTAATGAGCATTGCCCCCTCAATGATTTGTGCCGGGATGGAAGCGGTGCTACGCACCGGATGAATTATGACACTCCATCCCTCCGAGGGTCGTGCTGGGAATCCTTACGGATTCTTGGAAGCGACCGAACAACCTCAACAACTTACAGTGCTCAGGAATTCTTGAGAATACCCAGGTATTCCCAAGAATTCGTGACAGATTGAAGGCCAATATGCCCCTTCTCAACGATGACGCGATGGTGGAAAAAGCAGAACAGCGGGCATCCTTTCGGCTTACGAATGTCTCATCGAAGCTGAGCCGGAGTGAAGCGGAGCGACTCGATTTGCTTGCGAGAAAGCGCGGCCAGCAACGCGGCGAGTTCATTCGTCACCTCATCCTTGACGAGCTGACAAGAGACGGTGGCGCTCCTACCGCAAGTCCTGAGCTGAGCGAGATCGTAGGGATTCGGCTGATGCTGACGAATCTCCTAAAACCCCTTGCAACCGGCCTCAAGATTACCCCCGAGGTGTTCGACGGAATCATGGTCGAGGTCAAAAAGCGGAAGACAGCACTTGCAGTTGAAACGAAGCAAGACCTGGAGCGTGCGTGATGGCAAGTCAACAATGGGGCCGCAAAGAGACGGTCATCTTCCCGCCGCATTCCCCGATCTACACGTACGGCGCAGTCTTCCTCGCATTCGTGCTGACCGGCTGCTTCCTGTATGTCCGTTTCACCTACGGCCAGACGCCCTTGCAGCAGTTCTACACGCCGATCTATGCACGAACGACGGCAGGTGCAGCCCTCAACAAGAAGGACAAGTACCAACTGCTTTACGTTAGCGACGGCACCAAAATGGGCGCACCTGCCGTTGAAGCCGACGTGCAGCAAGGCACGACTCCGGCACCGGGTGGCAAGCATATTCCGCTCGCGCTTTCGAGCGCGGCGGCAGGGCGTGGACTCCGCGCTCTCTATCGTGGGCCGGAGCAACCGTACCTCGATAAACCACTGCACGAGTACCTGAAGAGTACCGTCTTCGAGGACGAAAAGCTCTGGGACATATACAAACTCCCGCTCCTGTTTGGCTTCCTCACTTTGCTTGCACAGCTCCCGTTTTCCATTCGGAAAGACATCAAACGCCGGAAGCAGATGAAGTATGGACGGCTGCTCAAAGGGCCAGTGATGCTCACGCCCAAGGAGTTCAATGAGACCGTCCAGGGCGACGGTGTCGGCTTCAAAACAACCGAAGCCAAAGAGATGATGCGGATACCACGACAGGCCGAAGCCCAGCACATCGAACTCATGGGCGACACAGGCGCCGGCAAGACCAGTCTCATCATGCAGATACTCCGGCAGATTCAAGCCAGGGGTGAAATGGCTATCGTCTATGACCCCGCTTGCGAGTTCATCCAGAGGTTCTACGACGCCACGCGCGGGGACATTGTGCTCAATCCTTTGGATGCCCGCTGCCCCTACTGGGGGCCGTCCGAGGAGCTTCGTCGCAAGGCCGAAGCCAAGGCTATTGCCGCCTCGCTCTACCAGCCGACCAGCGACAAGAAGGGTGAGTTTTTCACCGAGACGCCACAGAAAATCTTTGCCCATCTGCTCACGTTTGGACCGACGCCGACTCAGTTGGTCGCATGGCTATCCAACCCGGATGAGATCGACAAACGTGTACTCGGAACGGAGATGCAGGCCATGATTGCGAAGGGCGCGCAGCAGCAGCGCAACGGTGTGCTTGCCTCGCTCGGACTGGTAGCAGACAGCCTACGGATGCTGCCCACCAAAGACCAGGCGAAGACGACATGGAGCGCCACAGAGTGGGCCGAGACACGCAAGGGTTGGATCTTCATTACCTCCAGCGCGACCGAGCGCGAAGCCTTGCGCCCGCTTCACAGTCTTTGGATCGACCTGTTGGTTCTGCGACTCTTGACCGCGCCGCAAGGCACCCAGAAGCCAGTTTGGTTTGTATTGGACGAGCTGGCGAGCTTGCAGCGTCTCCCTCAGCTCCACACAGCCATTACCGAGAACCGGAAGAGCCAGAATCCTCTCGTCCTGGGCTTCCAAGGCAAGGCCCAGCTTGAGGTGATCTACGGTCATCTCGCAGAGGTGATGCTGTCTCAGCCCGCCACCAAAATCTTCCTCAAGACAACTGAGCCGAAGGCGGCGGAATGGGTGTCGAACGCCATCGGCAAGATCGAAATCGAGCGCATGAAAGAGACACACTTCGACGGCACACGTTCCGGCAGGAACTTCACTTTGGACCGTCAGGTCGAACCGCTGGTTATGGACTCGGAAATCTCCGGCCTTGAGAACCGCCATGCCTTTCTCAAGCTGGGAAACAACGTCGCCCGCTTCCATTTCGAGTACATGGACTTGCCTCAGAGGACTCGCGGTTTCATAGCCCGCGATATGGAAGATGATGCGCTTGGCTTCGATCCAATCACTCTTGTACCGAAGGCTCAGACGCCCAGCGAACCGACGATTGACCTTGAAGCCGACGTGCCAGCAGTGAAGAAAATTGTCTCTCCGAAGGTCGAAGATGCCGTCCTGCCGGTGCCCCAAGAGCCGACCGAAGAGGAGATTGCCGAGGCGGGAACTGACCCGGATACCCCCGTGGGCTCCAGCGAGGTCGAGAGCGAGCAAGAGCTCCAGGCAGCGGTTGACTTCGTAGGGCGTTAGAGGGCCGTATGCTCACCATCTCGAAACCAATCAACTCCGGCCAGGCGCAGACGTACCACGCCAAGGAGTTCACCTCCGCCGAGCAGAACTATTGGAAGCAGGGCGATACCATTCTCGGAGAGTGGCAGGGGCAGTTGGCCGAGAAATACGGCCTTACCGGAGCCATTGACGCCCAGCACTTCGCCCGCCTCAGCGAAGGCCAGAACCCTCATACCGCCGAGCAGTTGGTCCAGCATCGCAAGGCGCAGGAGTACACCACCGCAGACGGAGCTACCGTAAAGCCCGTTGAGCATCGGGCCGGGTGGGATGCGACGTTCTCAGCTCCAAAGTCCGTTTCATTGACCGCTCTGGTAGGAGGCGATGATCGTGTCCGCGAAGCCCACCGGCAGGCTGTGACTATCGCCCTGACGGAGTTGGAGCGTTACACGCAGGCACGCATCGGCGGCAACAACCCCGCCGAAACGACGGGCAAGTTCATCGTCGCAAAGTTCGAGCATGACACCGCCCGTCCCGTTGACGGCTACGCTGCTCCCCAGCTCCATACCCACGCCGTCATCTTCAATATGACCGAGCGCGGAGACGGCTCTACCCGCGCCCTACAAGAGCGCGGATTCTTCGATAGCCAGCAGTTTGCCACTGCTGTCTACCAATCCGAACTGACCTTCCGGCTCCGCAATCTGGGCTACGAGATTGAGGCTGGAAAGAGTGGCGCTCCCGACGTAAAGGGCTACACCGCCGAGTACCTTGAAGCGTCCAGTCCGCGCCGCCAGCAGATCGAAGAGGCCATCGCACGGAGCGGTTTCAGCGGGCCGGAGGCCGCGCAGATCGCCGCCCATAACACCCGAGACCGGAAGGAAATCCATACTCCCTCTGAGGTTCTTGCCGCTCACAGGCAGATTGCGGCCGAGTTCGGCAATCAGGCAGATCATGTGGTCGCAGAAGCGAGGGAAAAGGCTGAAGGACTGGCACAGAATCGTGTGCCGGATGCGCCCCAACGGGCGCAGGAAGCAGTCAGCTTTGCTAAGGATCGCAGCTTCGAGCGGGAGGCTGTCACCGACGAGCGGGACATCATGCGGGACGCCTTGAGGCGCGGCATGGGCGACCTCACCTATGAGCAGGTTCGCGGCAACTTCGATCAGAGGCATGGCAAAGGCGAGTTCCAAATCGTTGACGGCCAGAAGCATGAAACAGGGCGGCAGTTCACCACCCGCGAGACCATCGCTGCGGAACTGGCGACGGTAGGACATATGCAACGAGGCCAGAATACCGTCGAGCCGGTTCTGCCCAAAGAGCAAGCTGCAGCCCATGCCAATAGCCGCGAACTTCTCAATCCAGCACAGCGGAAAGCTATTGAAGAGGTGTTGTCGTCTCATGACCGCGTCCACGGTTTGCAAGGACTCGCTGGCTCAGGTAAAACCAGCACTCTGTCCTCCATCAGGGAAGGCGCAGAGCGGAACGGCTACGCGGTCGAGGGCTTCGCCCCGACCAGCCGCGCCACCGCCCAGCTACGGGACGCTGGGATTTCAGCGGACACTCTGCAAGGTTTTCTTGCACGCGGAGGCCAGGAGCAGACGAAGGGCGACCCCGACCGTAGACACCTCTATATGGTCGATGAATCCAGTCTCGCCAGCACCCGCCAGATGCAGAGTTTCATGGAAAAGATCGGGCCGCAGGACAGGGTTTTGCTCGTGGGAGACACCCGCCAGCATCAGGGCGTTGATGCCGGCAAGCCCTTCGAGCAGATGCAACAAGCTGGTATGCAGACCGCTCAGCTTGACCAGATCATGCGCCAGAAAGACCCGGAGTTGCTGCGGGTCGTCGAACATTTCTCCAAGAATGAAACCGCCGTAGGTGTCGGCTTGTTGCAGCAGCAGGGGAGGGTGACCGAGATCCCGGACAACGCCCAGCGTATAGAAGCTATTGCCAAGGACTATGCCGCCAAGCCGGAGAACACGCTTGTCGTTTCGCCCGATAACGCCAGTCGCCGCGACATCAACGATGCCATCCGCAATGAGCTGAAAGGCTCCGGCATCGTCTCGAAAGACGACCACCGGATGGATGTGTTGACGCAGCGATCGGAACTTACCAGTGTGGATCGTGAGTGGGCGTCGAACTACCAGCAAGGCGACGTTTTGTTCTACACGCGCGGCAGCAAGGAGCATGGAATCGAGCCACGCGCTTATGCGACCGTGGCCTCCGTTGACGCCGCAGCGAATCGGATTACAGTCTCCAAAGATGACGGGAAGCAAGTCACCTACGACCCGGAACGCTTGAGCGGGATCACCGCATACCGGGAGATCAGCCGTGATTTCGCCCAGGGCGACCGCATCCAGTTCACATCCACAAACCGCGAGTTGGGCATCTCCAATCGTGATCTTGGAACCATTGACCGGATCGACGGCAAGCAGATGGACGTGAAGATGGACGGCGAGAAAGAGCGCGGCGTCAGCTTCGATTCGGCCAAGATGCGGCACTTCGACCACGGCTACACCGTGACCTCGCACAGCTCCCAAGGGCTGACTACTGATCGCGTATTGGTGAACATGGACACCACCGTTCACCCGGAACTCATCAACACGCGCTTCGCTTATGTCTCCATCTCGCGCGCTTCGCAGGATGCGCGGATTTATACCAACGATGCCGGAACCCTTGGCGAACGCCTCAGTACCGATGTGACCAAGACTTCGGCGATAGACCTACAAAAAGCGCCGGTCGAACCGACCGCCAACCAGCAGACCAAGGAGCCACCAATGACCAACAGCAGAGAGTACCCGCAGGATGACCTACGCCGTGAACCATCTACCGAGGCGATGGTTTCGCTCCCCGAGATCATTCATCACGAAGCCGAAGTTGATGCTCGGCACTACGCGCCCATCGAAGCAGCTTTGCCCAAGGAAACGGAAGGGTACGAATGGAAGCGGGAAACAGGCGACATCGAAAGCTACAAGCACGATCAGACAGGAGGCTGGTTGCATATTGACCCTCAGAGCAACTTCTACGACCGCGAAGCCCAGCCAATTACCCGAGAGAATGCCCTTGAGCACGCAGGACACGAGCTATCCCATCCAGCCGGCGACAGTTCTACTGTGCAGTCCGTAGACAGCAGGAATGGGAACAATGACCAGGGGATCGGATTGTAGTTATCAAGAAGGCAGCTCTGTCGAAGACCATGGAAACAGAGGACTCCCCGGCGACCACAACTCAACATCCTCCAGGTGATCTTCGTAATACTCAGGGCTAACCGTTACCCGGATAGGATTCGCCATGCCCTGTGTCTGATAGAAGGCTTCTTTATCTGAACGTCGCAGCACTTTTACCTCGGGAATCATACGATCATGATCTTCAAGTATTTTCCCGAGATAGCCAAGGTCGTATAAAGCTGACACCTGTGTTGCATCAATCGCTTGCCCGGCAAGAAGAGAGTCTAAATCGAAGACCATCTCTTCGGCCTCTACGACACCTTTCTGGATGTCTTCAAGAACACTAGCGGCAGCGGCATCATCACTCTTTACAAGGACGGCCCTTGTAATTTGACCAGCGATCCTTGAGAGGATCGGTTGGAGCTTACCCACAACCTTGTTGAACATTCCGATTCGATCTCGGAGTACCTTGTAAACATTGGATTCGACTGTATCCTCATAATGGAGGTTTACTATTCGGATCATGGGATGCTTCTGTCCCAGACGGTCGATACGCCCAATCCGTTGCTCAACGCGCATCGGGTTCCAGGGCAAATCGTAGTTTATAAGGGCTCCGCAGAATTGGAAGTTAAGACCCTCGGCCGCCGCATCAGTGCAGAGCAATACATCTGCCTCACCCCGCGAGAACTTGCGTCGGACTTCCTCTCGACTCACCTTATCCCAGCGTCCTTGTCCCAAATGAACTTCACCGCCTCTTCCTGAGAAGCACAATATCTTGATATCAACGTCTTTTAAGAGTTCTGAGCGCAAATAATCGAGAGTATCTGTGAACTGCGTAAAGACCATGACCTGCTTGTAACCGCTATCGCGGAGGTCTTTCAGAACTTTTCTCAAAGCTGCCGATTTCGTATCTTCAGGAAGACCGTCAACTTGCCGCAACAAATCCTCGACGGCTGAGCGATCATCCAGCATTAGAGCTGCCCGTTCCATCTCGGACAGCTCATCACTCTCCCCGGCGTTATCATCCAAATCATCTTCGGGCAGGTCTTCATCGGTAAACAGCACGTCAAGCGGCTTTGATCTCAACATACTTTCCCGTCGTTTGGTAAGCGTTTGCTTGAGCGCGTAGAAGCTGCTCGCGAGACGCTTGCGATAGATTGTCATTACAAAGCCGACCGCGTTCCGCTGATCCAGAGACGCTTGGTTATATGTATCGCGGATGTAACGTTCGACCTCTTCGTAAGCTTCGCGCTCTGCTATTGTCATCTGCAGAAAGACATCTTCAACCTCGCGCGTTGCGATACTGGTCTTCATCTGACCAGTTTGGAAATAGTGTCGAAGCAGTTCCCGAGTGTTACGCGAGATCATCCGTCCGATAGGCGACGTATAGCGAAGTAGGCGAACAACCATCTGCCGGTCGCTATTGCTCAGAGCACGCCGATCAATCGTTGCTGCATCGCGCAGAATTCTCAGAAGCCTTTGTGCGGTCAATCGACTTACGGCCAACCGCTTCCCCAGATCATCGCGATCATACGGTCCATAAAAGCGTTCCATTGCTTGGAATAACCGCGCCAGTTCCTCCATGTCTTCATGAGAAGGCATTGGCTTATTTAGGCGGTCGTAAAAGGACAGGAATGCGCTATCGTTCCATTCGACCGGAAGACCCAGCAAATTGAGAAGATCCCAAACCTCTACCGGATGCACCTGCATCGGCGTTGCGGTCAGCAGGATCAGACCTTTCGTTTTGTCCTTCAAGCGTCGCATCAGCCGAAGCAACGAATTGGTCCCGTGTTCTCGTCCAGAGCCAGGTGACTTTCTACGAGCGTGGTGCGCCTCGTCAAGAACGACGAGATCCCAATCTTCGGCCCCAAGAAGTTCTGCAGCGCGGTCGCTCCGTCGCATGAGCTGACTTGATGCCAGGACGATTGGTTCCTTATGCCAGTCGCCGGGAGCAACATCACGTTCTAGTGCATTTCGCATGGAAGGTGACGGATACCAACAAAGCGTTTGGCCGTCGTAGATCGGCCAATTGAGGTTAAATTTCTCGCGGAGTTCGATTTGCCACTGCTTCAGCACGGCTTTGGGTGCCAGAATCAAAATGCGCTTCGCTTTGCCTGAAAGCCACGCTTGGCGAAGCAAGAGTCCAGCCTGAATTGTCTTCCCCAACCCAACTTCGTCAGCAATCAAAAGGCGCGGAGGCCAATTTCGATACATGCGTTCAAACGCCCTTGACTGATGCGGCCACGGCTGCACCGCCGCAGTAGCCTCCCCAACTCTCTCTGCCCCCGGAGCATCCATTGCCGGTGCGTTGCGGACAAAACTCCATACCTCCCGCCGTCGCTCCTCATCCGATACAAGCTCCGGCTCCTGAGAATTCCCAATACTCGGTGGCGCGGCTTCATCGCCCTCGCCGACGAACTCTTCCTCAAGGCTCTGCATTCGCGCAGGCTTATCACTCTCGGGCATGAAGCGAAGAAGATCGTCACGCAGAGCGGTGGGCACATCGACAGTCAAGAGGTGTGGAGATACTCCACTCCATATCCGCGCAAAGTTTGTGTCCTCCGCGTCGACCCGTTTCTGATCTCCGTCCCAAGAACGGAAGACGTTTATGCTCTCCCAGTTAACCTGCCAACCGTAAACTGTCTCGTTGAGACTTCCGTTCCAGGCGAGGCGATGACCAGCTCTGTCCTCTACGATGCCAGCCTTCTCATGGAAGATACCGTTGCTCTGAATAGGCTTGCGACCTGGTCCGCAAGGGACAGCAACCTTCACTTCCAATGTCCCTCTGGCGATCATCCATGCCAGCAATTCCAGCGCATCCCTCGCTTCTGGAGTGTCGGGCTGCAATGGCATATGGCCTAGATGTGCCTCGACCGTGTTGCGTAGCGATTCCCCGCGTTCAATCGCTTCAATCTCCGGTTGATTGAGGGTGCAGCCCACGACCAACCGCATGTGGCCTTCGTTCCGGACGAGACCCTCAATTCCCCTTGTTGCAAGCGTCAAAGCAGAGGCAGAGAAGTAGCCTGTGGAACGATCATATCGGCTGGCCGAACGGAGGGCCGGGACGTAGAACAGCTTGACCAGATCGCCGTCTTCCGGGGTGTACTTCAGCTTCCAATCGAAGTCGGGAAGAAGGCTCATAACAGAGTCGCCAGTGCCTCCGGCTTGGAACCGGAATCCGTTGAGAAGGGAACGGCTGGCGCGAGGGCGAGCTTTAGCTGCTCTGGCTCCTGGACGTGCTGTGTAAAGGCGAGCTTTCGCAAGCTCTCCAGAGCTTCAAAGTCGCTGCTCGCTCCCTCCGCGTTCTTCGGTACATCAATCTTTGTAAAGTTCTTCGAGACCGGCAATACTTCGAGAACAGCTTGAAGAGCATTGTGGAACGACGGATCGTCGAGTAGGGCGTTCCGCTCAAGAATTTCCCGAGCCGCTTCCGTATTCTTCGTGCGGATTGTGAAAGCGGCAAAATGGAGAGCGTCAATCATCACAGGGATCGTCGCCCTGGAACCATCCGACGGCGGAAGCGTCTTCGTTGCACGCTCCTTGCTGTCAAGCAGGACTAGATCGCTTGCCTTTTTCTTTGCCAAGTGGCCGATGATGTCTCGTTCCAAGTCAACGCCTACCGCACGAGCCAGACGGAGACCTTCGTCATAGGGAAAAGTAGCAGCCTTGAAGGCGTCCCAAGCTAGAACAAACCAAGCGGTGATCGGATCCATGTCGGCCAGACTCTTTTTGTGGGTCAACTGCTCCAGACGCCATTGCTTCACCTCACGGCGAGCCGCCGTAAGCGCATCTTCAGGAGTGACCGCGTAGGGATCGACCTCTTCCTCAAACAGCGCAGCTTGCTTCTTGCGCTTTTTTGCTTCCTCTTCGGGGCGAGGCGTACCGCGTTGCAGTGGCCAGTATTCGGAAAACTTCTCAAGAGCTGGGCCAAAGCTCGCGAGGTAGAGGTCAACTCCAGTAATACCGGCTTCCTTAAACTCACCCACACGCAAGCGGACTGCCTTTGCTACCTCAAGTTCTACTTCTTCCCAGTAGTGAATCTGAGTATCGGGAGTGCGCTCCTCCCGAGGGCGACAAACAAGCATTATTGTGCTGTTAGCAGCAGACTTGTCCTTGATATGGAGACTACCCTCCGCCTCTGTATTCACCGGCCACGAAGCTGTGATAACGAAACCGGCGGCCATGAGGCCCTTTGTGAGGGCGTCCCACGCACCGGTAGCCTTGTGAGTGAACATGAGGGTCAGAATCCCGTCCTTCTTGAGCACTCTGCGACATTCAGCGAATATGGAAGCCATGCGTTCTTGGTAGTCGCGTCCGGCAAGGACCTTCGCTCCCTTCTGACCTTTGAAACGAGCAGTGTTGGCAACGGCCTCAAGCTCTTTGTCTGTAAGGTGACGCCGAAATAGTGTTCCCATTTCGCGGTCGATATATCCTGCGGTTCGCTTCAGCCAGACATAAAAGAAATCAGACAGTTCTGCGTACATCACATTGTCGTAGTAGGGTGGGTCCATTACAACTGCGTCTACCGTTTCGTCGGCGATGTGATCAAGCTGATCTCCACTCTTACATGTGATTGTTATTGGCGGTGGTACATAGGCGGGTATCGCTCGGGCCTCGCTCGGTTCAAGCGGAAAGGGAAGGCCAGCGATAATTCCGATATCTGCAATTGCACTCATCCGATCATCAGGTCTGACGAGATCAGCGAGCTCCTCAATACACTTAGCTGTTTTCTCGTTTGCCCATTCGTAACCTAGTCCTGCTCCCAACGGGGCCATCTCTGCATATGACCAGCAGAAGGCAAAGTCGTGTCTATCGAAGATAGACCTCACACGTAAAGTTACTGAGTCCCAACGGCAAGAACGATTGCCGTAGTTTAGCGTCGTGTCCAGGCTCAACGCTAAATAAACGTAGGCTGCTTTGCGGAGGTCTGTAAGTTCCCCAGCGGTTCGGTCAACCTCAAGCATAGAACGATATATTTCGACGCTTGTTCCGTGACAGAGAAGCTGGCGCGGCGAAAACATGTCCCGCCATAGTGGCATCCCATACTGCAATGGACGGTCATCGTTTGTGCCTTCTGGAAAAGCCTCATTGGGTACTATATCGGTGGCTTCCCACTCGGGAAGCTTTTCGGCCAATCTTGCACGAATCATGTCGCTGTTGTCATCGTCCTGACTTGGCGCACGAAAACCTCGCTCCCATTTGAATTTGGGTTTTCCGCTTGCATGAGGAACTTGAACGCGTCGTTTGAATGCTACTGCATATAGCTGTTCCCCCATTCCGCCAGCTTGCGCCTGCTTCTTAATTTCAGCGCTTTCTACGACTCGCCGACAGTCCAGAAACGGACAAGTAGCATCTCCACCATTGACCGTACCCTCCGATTCCTCTCCTACACCGTAAACAAGAGTGAAGGCGCAGATTCTTCCTGCCGACCCAGGGCCATCTTGTAGACTGGGTTCTAGTTTGATCGCGGTTCCATCTGAAGCTATACGCCAGTTCGGGGAAAGCGGAATGAGACCATCGCAGTAAGGGCACCTAACGGTGCGAGCATATATGTAACCGAGTATCTGAGTACCCGCGAGTTCACTTGGGAAGATATCTGAGTAAGGTTCAACCGCATTGGCTACGAAGCGAGCACTTAGTTTCTGAAACTCCTCTGCTGCGGCGCGACCAAACTTTGCCGGGTAATTGACCGTGGCAAGCAGGAGAAGTGTCGCGACTGGATTGAGATCGTTTGCTATCGTGGAGAGCCCAAGCCTGCTAGCTTCAAATGGAATGCTTCCTCCACCTGCTGTCGGGTCTAAGACTGTCTTTGACGAAGCGTCTGCATTAGTTCCTGTTTGAATGAATTGGTGATCTTCCTCCGATGGAACATATTTGTACGCACGAGCATAACCGTAGGGATTGCCCTCAAGCTTTTCCCCATTCCGATTAGCTTCATCAATGATCCTTTTCATTGCTACAGGATCACCATGAATGCCGATGGCGTGCAGAAAGCTCTTGCGGTCAGCGTCGGCAGGGAGCAATGATGCCAAGATGGCTGCTCTTGATGCCACAAGAGGCCGACGAGCCCACCAGACGTGAAGGTAATAAGTTGGCGGCAACGCAGTCATGGAACGGCGTTCGCGAACACTTTCTTCACCCAGCGCCGCAATCGGCAGCCATCGTTCAATTAAGCGCTTATCACTCATGTCTCTCCAGCGCAGGGTTAGTTGCGTGCCAGCAAGTTCGCTCGTTATTGTTGGTTGGGGTCGGTTAGGAGATAGCGCAATGCCGTTAGAACACGCCTCGGATTCTTGCGGTGCATCGCCATACTCAACCAGTACCCAGCTTCTTCGCGGTGCATTGCCTCGATCCCTTCGGCAACAGCACGCATCTTTGGTCGATTCCGCATTGGAGCAAGTGCCCTACAGACAAGACCGATCGTAAGCGCAAGGTCCTCGGTAATGACGTAAGCTCTCGTTCCAAATCGGCTGACCGAAGAATCGTTACCGCTGACTGGCTTGAGTAACGGTTGCAAGGAGTTGATCCGCAGCCCCGCCTTCTGTAGCCGCTTAAAGATTCGATGTTCCACGAGTTCGAGTGCTTCGCCCGTAAGGCCAGCTACTCGCGCCGGTACACGGAGATGGGGCGTTGCAATCGCCGGCATCTGCCATATCTCCAACTCATTCTTCCCGTATCCGCGATAACGGATTCGCAATTCGTATTGCGGAGCCGATGAGGGGGTCTCGACCAGCCGGAGACGCGGAATCCTTGAACTTTGAGCCATTTAGAGCGCCTCCGCCGATGCGGTAACGTATGCCGCACCAACTGCCTGTTGTGTCAATTTTTCGATCAACTTCTCAGGTGCGTCGCCGTCGAGGATAAGCCCCTGACCGAAGGAGATGGTGAATGCTGCTACACAGTCTTTTTCAGTGGATGCCCGGAACTGTGGCCCCAGGAAGTCTTTGATTGGCAGTGCATCTTCAATCGACCCTCGAAACTCGAAATGAAACTCGCCCTTGGCTTCGGTGCCGTAACCGCCTTCCAGGCTCACTTGAGTAGTCGCTCCCGAAACTCCCCCTGCGACCGACAGCATACGAGAAGCGTCTAGCAGCTCCGTTAGACGAATCGTGACAGAAGAGAGGCTAGCGACTTTTGCGGCGCGAGCGTCTTCGATAAGCCGAGTGAGAGCCTGACGTAACGGTCCCTCTTGGATGAAGCTACGGCTAGTAGTGCCGCTTGTAGCTCCAGGGTGAGCACCTGCATTCGACGCGGGGGAATCTTTTGTTTCGGAAGGAGCAACTGGATACAAGAGCGGTGCTGTCGTCCCGCCTCCGCCAAGGGTTGCGGAAGAGTTTGCGGCCAGTGGAATAACCGGTGCGGGCGGCCAGATTCCGTGCTCCTTTGCGAAGCTCATCGTGTAAACGAAAGCATCTTCGCTAATCGTGATATGAACGAAAGGATCATTTGGGCCGAAGAGCAGATCGCGGTACTTATAGATGTACTCGCTTCGCTTTACGCCCTCCTGTATCCCTCTTGTAAATACGGTATCGCCAGTGAGGATTGGAAGATCAATGTTCTTCCTAAACTCGCCGCGTAGTTCCAGTGTGGTGATTTGCCCTTTGCGGAGCGGCGTCCGATCACGAACCCGAGTTGGCGCATCCTGCTTATCTTCTTCAAGTGAAGAACGCATCTTGCCCAAATCGCGCAACGCCCGAATGACTGCCCGTTGACCATCGAACTGCTCAGTGTTCGTCATCTCAATTGCGGTGTGTGCCAACTCTGAGCCATGAGACAGTTTCGATGCCGACGGATAGAAGATATGCCGGTAACAATGCTGAATCGCCTGATTGGCTTGCTGGGCAGATTTCGCCAACTCTTCCCGCAACTTGAGTTGCTGATGAGCTGCCATGTCGCTCGACCGCTCCGGCTTGACTAGTTCAACGAGTGCAAGCCCGCGAGCGATAGCTTGCTTCATCTCTCCGACCCGGCCCTGGTCCGCTACAACAAAAACGAGATTGTTGAGGAGTTTGCGGAATCCGCGCTCATCGCTACCAACATGCTTATGTATCCGCGCGACCAGTTCTGGCACCTGTTCCACCACGCTGCCAATAGACACGCTGTCGTAAGAGAGAAGCACCAAGAGAGGTTTGCCACCGCCAACCTCGTCTTGAACCTCCCCAGCCGTGCCAGGGAACTTGTTCAGGTCGAACTCACCCACGGTGTACGTTCTGGCAATTCGATCATTCAGTTCGTCTCGCACTGTGCCCGGATCACACAACTGCTTTTGGCGCTCGATGATCTGTGTGAGGTTCGCTTCGGTGAGAAAGCGCAATGGTGAGTTTGGGCGATCATCAAGATAAGCAGATTTCTCTTGGAAGCGCTTTCTGGCGTCTTCGATGAAGCCAATGTCGAGTGAGGGCGCAATGACGCTGAATCGAAGATGGTCGGGCGAGATGCCCGCCAGACTCGAAGGGAACGCTATCGAGTGGATAAAGATAGTTCTAGCCACGTAACTTGCATATGGCGGCAAACCGCCGTAGCAAGTTCGGTCAATATCTTGCGCCAGAGCCGTCTTGCCCCGCTCGCCGGAAATATCGTTGGAAATAGTGGGAGTGTAGATACTGAGTCCAAGCCGGGTAACGAATTCCTGCCTGATTGGCTCGAAGCCTGGGTCAATATGGTGCAAGTGGATCGCGGTCGCGTCGCTAGGCTGATTCTTCCAAAGTTCGGCAACCGTCCGAGCAAGCAGTCTCAACATGCCTCGGACGCGCTGAAAGTTGGCTATGGTCGCTGTCTTTCCCGTTAATGTGGCGAGGACCTCAGGATGAAGCGGGTAAGAAGCCCGAAAAGTCTCTACGACCTCCGGGCTGATATGGTCGCCGGGAAGTGACTCGCGATTCGTTTGCCAAAGTGCAAGGTAGGCTTGGACAACCTGCTCCTTTGCGGAATCGTCCACAGAGTCGAAAAGTCGCCGCTTTAAAACTTGGACGGTTTCGTCGTCTTCCGTTGGGTTCAGGATCGTGGCTTTGCGGGCTGAAACGCTCTCTAGTTCTGCCATCTGCTGCGCTATGAACTGATTTTCTGCGCCATAAGCGTCTGAGGCTTTCCCGTCCTTTCCCACCGCAAGTGTGTACACCAAAACCGCCTTTGGCGAGTTTTCCACAGCCTTAAAGATTGCAGTCAAAAAGGCTGTGAGCTGCTCCTTCGCATTCGGGAGATTGGCAATCTTGCGCAAGTAGACCGAAAGTTCGTCGAGCAAAATGAGCGTCGGCTTGCCCGCAAACAGCTCCCGTAGGGTGTCAGCCCCCGGGGCCATTCGGGCAAGATCGCTCGGTTTCACCAGTTCATACCCTTTGCGGCCGCCCAACTGATAAGCGAGTTCGCCCCAAGGCGTGAACGCTCGGAGACCACTCTCCATAAGTCTGCCATTTGCCGGGTCGGCGTTCTCACCGTCGAACGCTGCGATCTGAACGTCGCCGGTAGGAAGACTTTCGGGGTCTACGAACTCCTCGATACCCTTAACAGACCTACCACTCTTCGCCGCATGTACCAAAGCGATCAGTCCATGTGTTTTGCCCCCTCCATAAGAGGTGTCGAGACGAAAAATTGACGCCACGCCGCTTCCGTGGCTCAAGCGACTGCACACATTCGCCAGCAGATTTTTTAGACCGCGCGTGGGAAATGTATTGGCAAAGAAGAGTTCTGCCTTAAGATATTCAGCGGGTGCGTCCCCTCGCAGCACCATCGACAGGTCAGCGGCGAACTCGGCATCTGCCATCGTTCCCGAACGTACGTCGTCCTTTGGCTTACATACGGTGAAAATCAGAGGCAGCGAAGAGTGATCGTGGATGTTTGGCATATTTTGGCGGTCTTGCAGATTCTACTCTGTTGGCCACAACAGTTTCTAAAGCGTCGTCCATGTGTGTCAAACCATTTCGAGGCAGAGATTTAAGCTGCCCGGACTCCGAATCAGGGCACCATTCTTGATATCAAAGTCAATTCTCCAGAACCGCAGTTGCAGGACGCTGTTTGAGGCGTCTAGCGCGATCTTGAGGGAGAAAGTTTCCTCCCTGTCTCCGGTCCTTCGGTCCTCCGTCACCCTCCTCAGCAGGGAGGTCCACCCTCCCCGCAACGCCCCACCGCCAAGAACAAAACGCTAGGGGCTCTGCCCCACGCGCGGCGCAAGGGGTGTCCCGCATAATTTTCTCCGAAAATCACTCGATTCTCTCGCCCTACGGGTGGGAGATACCCCTCCCCATTGCGCCTTGCTACCCCCGCTCTTCGCCAGGAGGCGTTCGGCATGTATGTACCTGCCACTTGCCCATTCACGGCAACAGCAAGGGCAACAGCCCAACAGGAGGAAGCACCCATGAATACCGCCATCGTCACCACCACACCCACCGTCAGCCCCTTTGTCCAGAACCTTGAACAACAGAAGCAAAAGCCGCAAACCTCCAAAGAGGCAATCGCAGCTAACGTCCAAGCCCTCATCCAGCAACTTGAGCAGGGACACAGCGAAGGTCTAACCGCCTATCTCACCGCGATGGGCAAATTTCACCGATACAGTTTTTCCAACATCTTGGAGATCGCGAGACAAAAGCCTTTGGCAACGCGCATCGCAGGGATGTATGCGTGGAACCAGCTTGGCCGTAGGGTGATAAAGGGTGAGAAGGGCATCCGCATTCTCGCTCCTGTCGTCGGCATCAAGCGGAAGAAGGACAAGGAAGCCCAGAAGGACATCACCAAGCAGAACCAGTCCGTGCTTTTAGGATTTCGTTCGGCATGGGTTTTCGATGTTTCGTCCACGGATGGTGCTCCTTTGCCGGAGTTGTCCGAGCGCGTTACGGGCGATGTTGGGCAGTACAGCGAAAGGCTCCTCACCTTCCTTGCAGCACAAGGCATCTCGCTTGAGTTCAAGGAGAGTATCGCTCCGGCGTTAGGCCTTTGCTACGGCAACAGGATTGTGCTTCTACCGGGGCAGTCTCCCGCTGAGGAGTTCACCACCTTAGTTCATGAGGTAGGCCATTCGCTCCTCGGACACGCTACGCGGCGCACAACCACTACCAAAGCCGTGCGCGAGACGGAAGCGGAAGCGATTGCGTTTGTAGTCGGGACGACAATCGGCCTGAACACGGGAAACGCCGCCGCCGACTACATCCATTTATTCGCAGGTAACGCGGCACTGCTTACAGAGAGCCTTGAGGTCATTCAGAAAACCTCAGCCCTCATCCTCTCAGCGTTGGAGTCGCCCATCACGGACGGTTCAGCGGAGCCCACGGAGTCGGAAGAGGTGGCGTAATGAAGGCCATTCTTCAACTCCTCGAAAAGGCGGGAGGCTATCGGCGTGAACTGTATCTGCGAGTCGAGAACCCTCCCTATCAACCGCTTGTCATTGAAGCGATACCGGAACCCGGCCCCCTTGGTCTGCGATGCCTCTCTGTCGCGCACTACGGCGAACAGAACGGCGACCTCATGCGTGACCCGGAGATGTGTTTCGAGTTGAGCAATCCGCTTCGTTTGGGTATCAGTCTCGTTCCGTACTACTGGAGAAATGATTACGTCGGCATCGAGCAATACTCCCGCTCGATACAAGGCGAAAACTATGTGTTCGACCCCGGCCTGTACGCCCAGCACGAGAGCTTCGCCGCTCAGTGGGACAGGAACCTACGCGCTCAGGGCTTTATCGAAGCCTTCGACCGCAGACATACCCAACGCTAACCCTCTCTATGGGCGGACGGCCTCACGCCGTTCGCTCAAACGCAACCGAACGCTTACCCGTACAAGGAGAACCACCATGAACCCCAACACCGCAACCGAGTACCGCGACCTTCCCCTTAACGTCCTCATTCCATCCAAAACGAACCCGCGTCGCATCATCGAAGATGATTCGCTCAGAGAGCTTGCTGAGAGCATCAGCGTTCACGGAGTTCTTGAGCCTCTTATCGTCCGCCCTGTCACCGAGCGGGATTTCGAGGTTGTCGTCGGAGGGAGGCGTTTTGCCGCTTCAAAGAAAGCTGGCAAGGATGATGCGCCATGCAGCATCCGCAACCTGACAGATGCCCAAGTGCTGGAAATTCAGCTTATTGAAAACCTCCAGCGTCGTGATGTTCACCCGTTGGAAGAGGCGCAGGGGTTTCATGCGCTCCTAAAGTTGGAGGAACCGAAGTACACCATCGAACAGATCGGAGCCAAGGTTGGCAAGGCACCTGCGTACGTCGCCAGCCGCGCCCGGTTGACGGAGCTTATCCCGGCAGTGGTTGAGGCGTTCTATGCCGAGGAGATCGGCGTTGGACATGCCTTGCTTCTGGCGAAGCTCCAACCAGCCCAACAGGAAGCCGCTCTGGCAAGCTGCTTCCGCGAGGATTGGGGCGGAGCCGCAGGGAAAGCCAAGCGCATCGTCCTTCCCGTCCGGCATCTCCAGTATTGGATAGAGCATAACGTCCTCTTGCTCTTGAAACAGGCACCGTTCAACAAGCGCGATGCTCAGCTCCTACCCGGCGCCGGAAGCTGTGTCGATTGCCCCAAGCGGACAGGACACAACAAGCTACTCTTCGCGGACGTCAGCGGGAACGCGGATGCGTGTAAGTTATGTGGAATCAGGGCAACCGCAAGTATTTTCCGCTGGCTCGTCACTGCCGCGCGTCCCGCGTGAGGCGACGGGGCTACTCGGTCTGTTCTCCTTGGACCTCCACCAGGAGGTTCCTTTGTCATTTGAGTTTGCTGTTCATCCTATCCGTTGGGATCGGTGTCCGTTGGTGGCCGCCGATCTTCATGCCTGCTCATGGCTCATGCTCCAGTCTCATCGTGGATTGGCGGCCAACACCCTTGACGCATATTCGCGGGGACTGGAACGCTATCTTGGATTCTTGATAGCGCACCACGTTTGCTCCGTCGTTGCGACACGCGGCGATATAGGGCTGTATGTTGCCAGTCTCCCCGCCGGGATGTCGAACGCGACGATCCAGCTCGAGCTAACCGTAGTCCGTTTGTTCCATGCGTACCTGATGGAAGAAGGAGTACGTGCGGCCAACCCAGCGGCCCAGAACAGCGGCGGTCGCGCGATGGTTGCGCGGCATCATAAGCTGCCCTGGATTCCGAACGAAGAGGACTGGCATTTGATTCTGGCGTCGGCACGCCATGAGTCGATTCGCAACAGGACTATGCTGGCCTTTGCCTATGACGCTGGTCTGCGCCGTGAGGAGCTTTGTAGCCTGCAGAGCGACGATATCGACCCCTCCCGTCGGATGCTCAGGATTCGTGCGGAGACCACGAAGGGACGACGTGAGCGTGTTCTTCCGTACTCATCTTCGAGTGGGGAACTGCTCCATCAGTATCTCGAACATCGCAGGACGCTGGGACGGAAGCGTGGGCCGCTCTTTCTCTCTGAGTCCCGGCGCAACTATGCAGCGCCGATCTCGATATGGAGTTGGTCGAAGATCATCCTTCAGCTCGCACGCAGGGCTGGCATTGGAGGGTTTTCGACCCACACATTGCGACATCTCTGTTTGACCGATCTTGCGCGCGCCGGTTGGGACATCCATGAGATCGCCACCTTCGCCGGCCATCGCAGCGTCCAGACGACGCTGCTCTATATCCATCTCAGTGGCCGCGACCTCTCTCGGAAGCTTGCGACGGGCATGGCTCATATCCACGCCCGTCGCGCCCAGATGCTGGCGGAGGTCTCCCAGTGAAGCAGAAGAGGATAAGGAAGAACGGTCAGCCATGGCCCAACAACATCGGGCGTTGGGCCTCTACGTTGACGGCAGAGCAGCGTACCGAGCACTTCAAGAGTGGCCCACGCGCACAGTGGGGGCCGGAGAAGACATCACCGAAGAAGGCAGGCGACGGCCCGTGGGCATGGCCGCTGGAGCTAGATCGATATGACCGTTCCAGCCCGCTCACCATTGTTGAAGAAGACATGCTGACTTGCTATGCAGAGGCGTATCGCTTCTATCGGTACGGGCGAACGATGGACTTTGGTCCATCGCTCAACAGACTGGTACAGCCCTTGAACGATGCGCTGGACTATACCGGCATCAAGACCGGCCACCGTAAGTATGTACTGCTCTTCTTTCTGCGGGAGATGGCGGAACGGAAGCGGTCTTTCTGGGGATGGACTGCGGACGAGTGGATCGATTCCATTGAACGAAGGCGCATGGAGCGGCAGCATATCGTGGCGATCGCGTACCTGATGTGTGGGTTTTCAGAACTGCACCGGCTCAAGTGCGACCACGTCATCTATAGCTGTCTCGCCCGCAAGGTGTTTGGCCGGGACTATATGAAGATCGTCTCTGAACGAGTGCAGGCGTTGCTGTTGAGCTGGGGTTACACCAAGCCTGGAGTCAGCAACCGGGTCACGCGAACCGTCTTTGAGGCACTCCTGTTTATCCGTTCTCCTCACCTCGACCAACTCACGCTGGACGATCTTCAGGCTGTGATCGCTCGCAAGCCGCAGCGCACAGGAACCTACTCCATCGTTGCGTTCTCGCGCATCTTGGCGAGCATGGGAACCGTCCCCGAAGCCCTTGAGATTAAGCGTCCTGTTGTAGACAAGAAGGCTTCCCCGGCACTCACTCAGGGGGTGCCCTCTGAGTGGGCTCGCCTCTGCCGCGTCTGGTTTGATCGTTCCACTTATGCCGTGCGTTCCAGGACCAAGAGCTACTACTTCCTGCTCAACATCGGACGATGGCTCAGTCAGGTTCATCCCACGATCCTGTCGCCAGCAGACTGGACGCGCGACCTTGCCGCAGAACTCTTATCCATCATCTGCCAGTGGCACGGCGGCGACTGGTGCAGCGTCGATCCAGCGCATGTGAAGAGTAGAGGCAAGATTCTGGCCCCAAGTACAAGGGCGTCCCGTATCTCGACGCTCCGCATCTTCATTCGCGACCTACAGGAGTGGGAACTGATACCGCGCAGGTTCGATCCCATGCGGCATCTCACCACGCCCAAGAGTTTGCTCGCTTTGATCGGCCCCAACCCGCGCGTCATCGCCGACGACGTTTGGGCCAAGCTAGTCTGGGCCGGACTGAACCTGACAGCCGAGGATCTCCCGAGGCGCGGCCCTTCCGTACGCAGCAGCTATCGACCGACCAGCTACCCCATTGAGTTGTGCAGGGCTCTCGCCCTGACCTGGCTCTTCGCCGGCCTCCGCAGCAACGAGATTGTTCGCCTGCGTCTCGGCTGTATCCGCTGGCAGAGAGAGGATGCCACTGTCCCAGGCACGGGAGAGGTGCTGCCCGCGGATGCAGTCTGTCTGCTCGACGTTCCCGTCAACAAGACCGGCACCGCCTTCACGAAGCCTGTGGATCGCATCGTCGGCGAAGCCATCTCCGCATGGGAGAAGGTCCGTCCGCAGGGTGCCAAGCAGTCCGATTGGAAGACCGGTGAAGTCGTCGACTTCCTCTTCTTGATCCGACTGCGGCCAGTAGGCGTCGCCTATATCAACAAGGGTCTGATTCCAACCCTCTGCGCCAAGGCCGGCGTTCCGCTCGCTGACGTGCGTGGCAACATCACATCGCACCGCGCACGCTCCACGATTGCATCGCAGCTCTTCAACGCAAAAGAGCCTATGACCCTCTTCGAGCTACAAGCATGGCTCGGTCACTCATCACCCTCCGCAACCCAGCACTATGCGAAGATCACCCCGCTCAAGATAGCGAAGTCCTATGCCGACGCAGGTTACTTCGCCCGCAACCTTCGCGCCATCGAGGTGCTGATCGACCAGGACGCCGTTCGTGCCGGGATATCATCGTCCGAACCATGGAAGTTCTACGACCTTGGACACGGCTACTGCACCTATGACTTCTTCGAGCAGTGCCCGCACCGTATGGCCTGTGCCAAGTGCGACTTCTACATGCCGAAGCTCTCCACCGCCGCTCTGCTCCTCGAAGGCAAGCAGAACCTGCTTCGCCTGCTTCAGGAGATTCCTCTCGGGGACGTTGAACAAGCAGCCGTCGAAGATGGTGTCGCGGCCTATGAAAGTCTTCTACTGAAGCTCGCCGATGTGCCGACTCCGGCAGGCCCAACCCAACGCCAACTCGGTTCCGGCCTCGTGCAGATCACCTTGGTTAGACCCATTGTCGGAGACCATATCCCGCAAGAGATAGTGCCCGCACATCCACGCGGGACGCGCGGCAGTGGCGAGCCAGCGGAAAATGCTTGCCAGTTGCCCTGATTCCACATAATGTACCGATCCAACCTGCTACGCCGCGAAATTGGAGGCGCACGTCCAGAAGCAGATTGCAGCCAAGCCGGAAATAGTGCAGATCAGCACGGCCTACGGCAAGACGCAGGATGGCAGCAAGATCATCACTCGCAGCAAGTACGTTGAGATCAAATCGGAGAAGCCCGATACCCCGGAGAAGGCAAAATGGCCGGAGTTCAAGACGTGCAGGTTCATCACCGAGGCCATCGTCTCCGAAGGCATCGACAAGGGAGAAGTACGGAGGGTTTGTGCCGAAGCGGATTGCCCCATTCATCACCCCAAGAAGCAGTCCACCAAGGCCGATGCCAGCTTCAAAGCGGAGCAGGACAAGAGCCGGAGAGAACAAGCACTGGCGCACGCCACCGGAATGCGCGTCCTGCAAACCATCGTCTCTACCGTTCCAGTCCGATTGATGAAGCGGGATTTTCTCTTCATCGCCGAGCAGATGCTCCGGTTGCTTGACGACAAGCGGTTGGAGATGGTCGCCCGGAACCGTGGCATCCGGACGAAGGAAGGCGAGTCCGCTGTCAAACTGCTAACCGCGTTTCTCCGCAAGGCCGAAGAAGGCGTTATCGGCAAGTTGATCGTCGAAGCCGTCATCCTGCTTTCGGCCAGCAAGCAAGCGGACGGAGGTAAGATTCTCCGCGCCGCAGCCCAGGCATACAAGGTGGACACCGATGCGATTGCCCTCAAGGTCAAGCATGAGTTCGCCGCCAAGGAGAAAGCGAGGTCCGCTGCCAAGATTGAGCCGAAGCCAGTAGAAAAGGCATTGAAGAAGAGCGCCTAAGACCCACAACACTTGAATGAGCCTGTCCTTCGGGACAGGCTCATCTTTTTGCCGGCCCGTCGTTCCCACCCTGAAGGTCGCTGTCGCTTTGCGACAGCGTCAAATTCCATTCTTGCCCGCGAATTCCGGGCGGCGGGGCCGTTCCTTCCCCTGCACTCCTCCCTTGTTTGAAGCGAACAGTGGTAATAACCCACGCCAGGGCGCTCCCGAGAAAAGAGCCTGTGCCGCGCCTAGAAATTTTTGTGGGTGACTGAGGGGCGAAGGAAATGAGGATCGCCCCGAAGGGCAGTGACTATCAGGGCTCCTCCCGATAAGAATAGATCAGGCAGGTTCCCCCCAGGCCTTTGCAAACGCCTTTGACAAGTCTATCATTGGGCGATAGACCAGCATGAACGATTGGGAGTCTCCGCGATGCTGTATCAACGCTCACTGGATATCGAACGACGTTTGGAAGCGGTATTGCGGCTGATTCGTTCAGGAAAGTACTCCACCCCGCTACTCGCCGCGCAACTTGGTATCTCCGTCCCGACCGTCTCCCGTGATGTGACGGCACTGCGAGAACGCGGCCATGACATCCGCTCCGAACGAAGGGACGAAGGCTGGCGGTACGTTCTCGTCCAGGCTTCCAAGAAGGCACCGACATCAGTTCGCGCTGAGCTATCGGAAGCACGTTATTGAATGCAAGCGCTCGATATCGAGTGCAAGGAAAGGTAAGGAACGCATGAACGCCGACATACTAACGCGCGTGGTTCGTGCCATCGCCGACGGTTCGCAAAGCGATCTTGACCGTCTTGCGGACAAGATCGTTGAAGCAGAGAGGCGTAGCGGTCACAAGCGAATTGCGGACCAGTTAGAAGCTATCCTTAAGCAGCCTCGAAAACGTGTCAATGGACATAAGCCGACTGGGGATACCGACCGAAAGCTTACCGAACTGCCCCTTAGCAGGAGAAACGCCGAGTCGCTGGCAACGCTCTTTCCGACGGAAGGACTGGAGCATCATATGGTGCTGCCACCCACCACGGAGGAGCGCTTTGCGCGTATCGAGTGCGAATACGCTGCAAGGGAGCGTTTGGGGCAACACGGGCTTCGCCCAAGGAAAACAATTCTCCTCCACGGACCGCCAGGATGCGGCAAGTCTCTAGGGGCCAAACGTCTTGCTTGGAATACGGGCCTGCCGCTGATGAAGGTCCGCTTCGATGCACTAATTTCATCGTACTTCGGTGAGTCGGCGATCAATCTTCGCACCATCTTTACCGCAGCCAAAGAATTTCCTTGCGTCCTATTGTTGGACGAGTGCGACTTTATAGCACGCTCGCGCACCAACACAAAGGACATCGGCGAAGCCTCACGCATCGTGAATTCGCTTCTCCAGTTGATGGAGGATTACGACGCACCGGGGCTGCTTGTTGCGACGACAAACATCGAGTCCTCCCTCGACTCGGCGCTCTTCCGGCGATTCGACGAGGTGTTCTACGTTCCATTGCCCAGTGCAGAAGAGATTCGTAAGCTTCTGAGCATGACCCTTTCGGCGGTTCGACTCGCAGAAATGATCAACTGGGAGCGCATCGTCGAACAGTTGTCAGGCGCTTCGGCTGCAATGGTCGTCAAAGCTGCCCAGGATGCGGCTAAGGCCGCAGTTCTTGGGGAGAAGAAGGGCGTTACCGAAGCCCATCTCCTGCGAGCCGTCGCTGAACTTCGGAGAAGTGAACACTCGGCGCAGGAAGCATAATGGCAGATCAGCACAATTTTGAGCACCTTCCACTGAAGCTCCGATATCAGGGAAGAGCCCGGCTGCCACGCGGTGGCAAGTCGACACCTCAGACCCTCGCAAACAGGAATGCACGTCAAGCGCATAGTGGGGCCTTGCTCACAGCATCGCAAGCACTGACCACCAACTGGCAACAACGCAGAGCAGAGAGGGAAGGTCAGGATCTCCCGATCATTCCCCGAGGAATTCCCATCCTCGTGCAAGTTGACCCAAGCCTCGATCTGGATATCTTGCGAGATAAATTCACCTTCGAGATTGTCGCGGAACAGGAGGAAGGCTATGTCATCGTAGCCTCAGAAGATATTGAGCTTACCGCATTCCTAGCGATGGTCAATGGCTTTGCAGTGCAGATTCACGGCTCGGCGACAATCGCTCGTGTCCATCGCCTCTTCGATGATCCCGATCAAACCGATAGACTTCGCCGTATCTTGTCTGACCGTCTTTTCTCGGAATGGCCCGCAATCACCGATGAGCAACTCTATATCGTTGACATTGGCATAGCTTGTACTGGCACTCAGGAAATTCCGGCACCTCCTAAGAAGAGAAAGCGCGACACGGACGCAGACTGGGCGAGAAGGGAACGAGACTGGTCCCAACTTCGGTCAGATGCATACAACGCATGGGACAACATAAAGGTTGTGCGCGAGGCGGAGATCGAACAGTTCGTTGAATTCTATGGAGCTGAGATGCTGCACCTGATCGACGGCGCGGCATTCGATGCAGCCGTTCTTCCTGATAGCTTCACGATCAGGGTCAGGATCGTCGGCAAGGGTCTGAGGGACTTCATTCTGAACTATCCGTATATCTTTGAGGTGGTCGAGCCCGAGGACATAGCTCTCCCTCAACAGGCAGCAAATCCGGGTGAGCAGTTCGATGGCGGATTGGCACCAACTGCACCACAGCCTAACGCTCCTGCTGTGTGCGTTATAGATAGCGGAATCCAGGAAGCACACCTCTTCATTCAACCAGCCATCGACCAGGCGACTTCCTATTGCTTTCTGCCCGGGAGGAACGCTGATGACGTAAGCGACTTTGTGGCTCCCGGTGGCCACGGCACACGAGTGGCGGGTGCCGTTCTTTATGGTGAAACCGTCACGCCAAACGGAACCTTCCAGCTACCGTTCTGGATTCAGAATGCTCGGGTCCTTGATGAAAACAACAGCATGCCGGTGGAGATGTTTCCTCCTGAGGCGGTACGCACAGTCATAGAGCGTTTCCATCAGGGACCGCGCGAGACAAGAATATTCAACCATTCGATCAATGCGAACGCGCCGTGTCGCACCAGATATATGTCGGCTTGGGCTGCGGAGATCGACCTACTCTGTGCTACTCACGACATCCTATTTGTGCAGAGCGCCGGCAATCTCCCTCTTTCAGGCAGGAATCCTCAACTTGGAGTCAAAGATCACTTGGCTGCTGGACGAGACTACCCCGTCTACCTGTACGAAGCATCCACGCGAATCGCCAATCCTGGGCAGAGCTTGCAGGCGCTGACCGTGGGTTCTGTTGCATACGGTTCGTTGGGCGATGGCGTTTGGCACACCTTCGCACGAGAAGCAGGATACCCGTCGGCTTTCTCTCGGTCAGGCCTCAGTATCTGGAATGTAATCAAGCCGGAAGTCGTCGAGTATGGCGGTGACAATCTTCGTACTGATGGCACACCGCCAAACGTACAAGCGGGAGGACGAGTTGCTGCGGCATGCCCCGAACTGATTCGCTCAACGATGTTTCCCCCCGGACCACCCTTTGATCGTGACGAAACGGGCACTTCCTTTTCTGCGCCGAAAGTAGCCCGCATCGCCGCTGAGCTCCAGCGGGTCTTGCCAGATGAGCCAGCACTTCTTTACCGAGCCCTGATCGTCCAATCTGCCCGGTGGCCAGCCTGGGCCGAAGGGCTATTTACTCAAATTCGCGGCCTCGACCCGCGTCACGATAAGGCAAGAAGGACACGCTTAATTGAACAGGCTTCGCGAATCATAAGGTGCATTGGGTACGGCATACCGAACCAAGAAGCCGCCACGTTAAATACGGATCATCGAACCACATTCATTACGACCGGCGAAATTCGGATTCACGCCAGCGAGTGTCACGTCTATCAGGTTCCAATTCCGCTTCAGTTACGTGGTCAGGCCGACGAGTTTGATATTCGGATTGAGGTAACACTCTCTTACGTGGCACAACCGCGTCGTACTCGCCGAAATTTGCGCCGCTACCTGTCCACATGGGTGGACTGGAAGAGCAGCCGACTTGGAGAAGGGTTAGATAACTTCAAAGTACGGGCTTTAACGGAAGAGGAAAATGATACCGAGCCGCTTCCCGGCTCCGTTCTTCCGTGGACCTTACATGAGCAGTCAGATTGGGGATGGATTCGCGGAACGAAACGCAACAGTGGTACCGTTCAGAAGGATTGGGCGGTGGTCAAGTCCAACACCTTGCCAGATCATTTTTGCATTGCAGTCGTGGGGCATCAGGGCTGGAGCCATGATCCCGATTCAACAGCCCAATATGCGCTTGCAGTAACGTTTGAAATTCTCGGCCAGGAAATTGCAATCTATGGGCCTTTGAGAACAGCGGTAATTGAGCTTCAGACAGAGGTAGAGGCCGAGATTTACAACGAAGCGGAGGTCGAAGTCGATGGGGAGTAGTTATAGGCTGGCGCGACTCGATCCGCTCGCGATCACAGATCAATGAAAATCATGCGAGCGCAGTTCCATCGCGCTATCGACCAGTGCCGTGAGCCGTGTCGCCTTCACATGAATCACGCCATCCTGATTTTGCAGAACGCCCTCGGCCAATAGGAACTTGCTTCGCACTACGATCAGCCGTTCCTTCTCATAGAGATCGGGCGTCACGATGACGTTCGCAATGCCGGTTTCATCTTCCATCGAGATGAAGATGAAACCCTTGGCCGTGCCGGGACGCTGGCGGGCGATGACGCAGCCCGCCGCTTTCACGAACTCACCATCTCGGCAACGGCGAAGCTCTGCGGCCGAGAGAACATTTCTCGACTGCAATTCCTGCCGTCGATAGTGCATGGGGTGTTTCCCAACGGTGAGGCCAGTCCCGGCGTAATCGGCGACTAGACGCTCCTCAGTATTCATCTGAGCTAGAGGCAAAGCATCGGAGGCTTCCCGTAGCCAATCGCTGTTCTGTCTGAGCAGCGGCCCTTCCAATTTGCCGGCACGTTCTACCTGCCACAGCGCATCGCGGCGATGCTCAATTCCATCGAGCTTATTGAGAGCACCCACCCGTGCCAGCAGCGTCAATTCCTTCCGGTTGAGCACAGGAACGCGCAACGCGAGGTCTTCCGCTGAACGGAAGTGACCGTCGTGCGAACGAGCCGCAACGACGGCCTCTGCGGACTGATGTCGCAGACCTCGCGCATAGCCCAACCCCATCCGCAACGAGAGCGCACCATCGACCTCATGTTCGATGGTACAAACCCAATCCGACACCTGAATGTCGATTGGCCTAACGCGCAGTCCGTGACGTTGCGCGTCTTTCACCAGCACGGCGGGCATGTAGAAGCCCATCGGCTGATTGTTGAGAATCGCGCAGGTGAACGCGGCGAGGTACTTCACTTTCAGGTAGGCAGAGGCATACGCAATCAGCGCGAAGCTGGCCGCATGAGACTCAGGGAAGCCGTACAGCGCGAATGAACTGATGTTCTGAATAATGTTCTCCTGCGTCGCAGCATCAAGTCCGTTGGTCGTCATGCCCGCACGGAGCTTGCCTTCGAGATTCTTCATCCGCTCCCAGGACCGCCGCATACCCACGGCGCGGCGCAACTCTTCCGCCTCAGCGCCGGAAAAGTTGGCAACTGTCATAGCTATGCGTAACAGTTGTTCTTGAAAGAGTGGAACGCCAAGCGTCCGCTTGAGTACGGGTTCGAGCGAAGGATGCGGATACGTCACGGCCTCTTTCTTCTGACGCCGCCGCATATAGGGGTGCATCATCTTCCCGACGATGGGGCCGGGACGAATGATGGCGACTTGTACGACGAGATCGTAGAAGCGCGTCGGAAAGTTTCGGGGCAGAGACGCCATCTGTGCGCGGCTCTCCACTTGGAACATGCCTATGGTGTCGGCCTGTTGCAGGACTTTATAAACATCCTCATCCTCCGGCAGTTGGGCCAGGTCTACGGACTCTCCATAGTGTCGAGGTATCAGTTCGATGCAGTCCTTCAATACAGCCATCATGCCGAGGCCGAGCAGGTCTACCTTGATGATGCCGAGGTCGGCACAGTCTTCCTTGTCCCACTGGACAACGGTGCGACCGGGCATGGACGCGCGTTCGAGCGGCACGACGCAGTTCAAATGACCCTGACAGATCACCATGCCGCCCGAGTGCTGTCCGAGATGACGTGGCAGGTCTTGCAGACGCATACAGAGTTCGAGGTATTTTGCGATGCGCGGGTGTTTGAGATCGAACCCGGCATTTTGAAACGAATGCGCCATCGTATCGGTCTTGCCGCGCCACTCCCACTGACTGACGAGACCAGACAATCGCCCCAGCGATTCTTGATCGAAGCCGAGGGCTTTACCAACCTCTCGCGCCGCCGACTTGCCGCGATAGGTAATGACGTTAGCCGTCATCGCGGCTCCAAGTTCGCCGTATCGCTGGTAGACGTATTGGATGGCTTGCTCTCGCTTGTCTTCGGACGGGAGATCGAGGTCGATGTCCGGCCACTCGCCCCGGCTCTCGCTCAGGAACCGCTCAAAGAGTAGTTCCATTCCTACCGGGTCGATAGCCGTGATTTCGAGCGCATAGCAGACGGCAGAGTTCGCCGCACTGCCGCGGCCTTGAATCAGGATGTCGTTTTTCTTGCAGAAACAAACGATGTCCCACACGATGAGGAAGTATCCGGCAAAGCCGAGCCGCGCAATCAGATTGAGTTCGTGATCGACCTGCTTCTTCGCTCGCTCCAGAAGGGCGGAGTCATTCTTCGGCCCGTACCGGCGCATCACGCCTTCGGCGACCCGCTTTCTGAGAAAACTGTCCATCGTCTCGCCGTCAGGAACCGGGTAACGCGGAAACTCATAGCCAAGATCATCGAGTTGGAATCGCAGACGAGACGAGAGTTCAAGCGTCTCCGCCACCGCTCCCGGCACATCGCGGAACAGCGCCGCCATCTCTCGCCCAGGGCGCAGATGCCGCCGGTTGTTAAGAGCCAGTAGACGACCAGCGTGGTCAAGATCGGTGTGATGACGCACTGCCGTAAAGACATCGAGCACCTCGCGGTCGTATGCCGTTGCGTAGCGGACTCCATTGGTGGCGAGGACCGGCAGCTTCAAAGATGTGGCGATTCGGAGTGCCGCTTGATTGCGCCACTCCTCCTCACGTTCACGGTGGCGCTGGACTTCGATGTAAACACTGTCTCTTCCGAAAATCCTCACCAGCCGTTCGACCGTCTCGCGGCCTGCCTCCTCACCGCCGCTCACCAGCGCGGCAGCCAACGGGCCTTCGTCCCCACCTGTGAGGCAGACCAGGCCGGCAGAGTATTTCTGCAAGTCGTCGAAGGTAGCCGCACCTTCGCACTTGACCCTCTCCCGCATCTTGAAACGGGTGATGAGCTGACAAAGATTCTGGTAGCCGACCCTCGACTCGCACAGCAAGGACAGCCGCGCGGGTTCGGCGGGATGCAGGTGCGGGAGCCACGCGGGAGGCGTAAGCCGGTTTCCGAAGCTCGATACGGCGATCTCGGCTCCGACATGAGCGTGAACGTCATGCCGCTTCGCGCTTGTGTGGAACCGCGCCGACCCGTAAACACCGTTGCGGTCGAGCAATGCCATCGCGGGCATCTCCAGTTCGACGGCCCGCTTGATAAGCTCCTCAGGTTGCGAAGCGCCTTCAAGGAAGCTGAAGGCGCTTGAGGCGTGCAGTTCGATGTATCGCTCAGTCATAGAGCGTCACCACATGCCATGATTGCTCTTTGAGATCGCGCACCAGGCAGCAACAGAGCATCGTGCTTTCCCCGGAAGGGGCACTGGACCGGGCAATCAGATCCCATTGCTCCAGTGCCCAGGTCTCACGGTTCCACCAATCGCCTTCGGCCAGCCACGGGCCATAAGCGTGTTCCACTTCATACCTGCAATCTCGAAAGACAAAAGATGCCGGTTGCCGATCACGCAGCGTGATCGACGCCCTCTCCGGTGGACGGAGTTGCCGCATCGCCGCCGAAGAGCTAACAGTCGCAGAGGAGGAGCTATGGACTGACGGTACTTTGAAGGGCTCGATACGAAAGCCGTCCGGCTGATTCGTGTCTCGGAGTACGGGACTGCCCACGCAGTCATCCCCCACCAGAGCGCGGATACGGGCAAGCGTTACATCCAGACGCATCGGCTCCGGCAGTTGGGGAGAGAACAAGCCGAGCTGCACCTTGCTGGTGCTACCGGGTTCGGCGGTGAGTGTGACCGCTACAATCGCGGCCTGTGGCGGATGTGCCTCAAGATCGAGATGCAACAGCTTGATCCAGAGCGGGCGATCATTGGTGGGAAGGGCCGGTCGTACCGTTCGGAGGTGCGTGGCACCACCCTCCAAAGACAGCGTGATTATGACCGAAGCAAGCGCAAGGACGCGGGCCGTAGCCCGAAGGGTGAGTTGTTCCAGCATGACTCCCAAGACAAAGAGGAGGGAGTCTAGCTGCTCGACTGGCGTATCCAACTCCATCCGCTCTTGAAGTTCAAAGGCCGCCTCATACGGCACGAAATGATGCGGGAGTTCACCGCGAGACAACTGGCGAAGGCGTCTGCCTTCCTGCCCTATACGCGCAATCAGTTCCTTTTCTGGAAGAGCAGCCAAGGCCCCGAGGGTGCGGATACCCCATAGAGCGAACGTCTCCGCGTGTTGACTCGATACATCCAGAACTTTGAGCGGCAACAGAGAGAGAGCTGGGCCTTCGTTGCCAGATGCAATGAAGGCGATGCGCGAAGATGAACCGCGCACATAGGACAGGGCCGCGTAGAAGTTCCTGCTAATCGCAACCGACGCACTCACCCCAAGAACTCGCACGCGACGCAGCAGTTCCCGCGCCAGCACTTCAGGCGGGCCAAGCAGTTTCTCCGTCCCCGCAATATCAATCACGCAGAGAAAGGCGCTGCCATCGCTACGATCTTCGACGCGTGGGGAAAAGGCGCCCGCGCACTCCAGCATGACCGCGTGTGTCGAAACCTCTTCAGTGCGTGATCGTAGAAGCACGATCAACGAGGAGAAGGTGTCCAGCTCTACTCTCGTCATCCCACGGACGATGCCCAGATAGCGGGCCTTCGCATTGAACGAGCAAACGGTTTGCAGCGGAGGTTCACCTTCAACAACAACGACGGGCCGCTCTCTCAGCTCTGGCCGCAATCGCAACACCGCTTGCGCCGGAAACTCCTTCGTATACAGACACGCGTATAGTTCACCCGCGCGGTTCATCGGATGCCTGCCCATGCTGTTTTGCTTTGCCAATCGGCACCGCTTGCGCGTTGGGGAGGCTTGCGAAACGGAACGACCTTCGCCGAGGCTTCAGTAAATCGCTGGCGCGATACCTCGACATGGCGTTCAAGGCCGACAAGCACTGTGATCTCCCCGGAGAGCGGCGGTCGTGCTTGCAGACGCAGGACAAGACCCGCGCTGCTCTTCGAGCAAGCGTGTTGTGTCAGCAGGAGGACGCTCGTTCGGCTCCGCTCCGCAGCAGCACCGTAGCGGAACCATGTCGCCAACGGTATGCGCGAGACGTGCTCAGGCGCGATGCTTCCCAGGTCCAGCACGATTGCACTGAATCCACCGGCCTGCAGCAACAAATCGGTGACCCGCAATGCCTGTTCGATCCTCGACCAGGGCTTTGCCGTGCGGGTTGAAAGACTGTAGCGTTTGGAGGGCCGAAAGGTGTGCGGCTCAACAGTCTCTCGTTCGACCCGAATCCTTCGTTGCGGCTCGGCGCAACGGGGAGCGACTTCATCGCGTCGCAGCAAGTCGCTGACTCCATCGGAGAGGCCCTTTGTTTCAGTTCGAGGATGAGGGCCGAAGCCGCCACCGTGTAGCCCACTCTTCACTGCGGGCGGAGCAAGATACTTCTCAGGTAGCGCAAAGTCGTCTTGAGGAGGTGACGCGGGTTGGCTGGCAGGCTGTACGCCGCAGCGAACCCAGAGAAGCCGTTTCAGGTCTACGCCAGATGCAGCGGCGGACTCAGGGCTGAGCGCGTTCGATACGTCGATCCACGCACAGACTCTCTCCGCCTTCGTGAGCTGCGCTAGGAACGATAGGGCAAGAGCTGTTCTCCCAGAGCACTCCGCCCCAATCATCTCCGTTACCGCGCCTACCGGAAGTCCGCCGTCCAAGACGGCATCAATCGCTGTAATCCCCGTAGACACGACCTCACGGATCGTCTTAACCGCAGGCGTGAGGGCAGACGGGATTCGGTCTGCCAGGGCAGCTTCGATTTGGGAGCGGAGGGCGGCGGCGGAGCTCATAGTCTTCGCCTTATATTCGCCCATTAGCGTTCAGCCTGCAAACGCCTTCTGCAATAAAGATTGTGCAGCTTCGATCACAAGTGACTGCAATGAAACGAGTTCGCCATGCACAAATTTCGGTATAAATATACTTCACTCAGCAATTCTCCTGCCCTTGATGACGTACCAGGTTCGGGTACTGGAGTGGGAGATGCGGTCATACGTGGCTCTCGGATTGGGGCCACGTATGATTATCTGGCCATCCTCTGAGGAGTCCAAAGAAATTATGCCCAAAATTCGCTTTGATGAAGAGACGCTGGGACTTATCATCCGCAATCGGCAAGGATTGCGGGTACCAATCAACCAGCGGTCTTACGCGTGGAAACCATCTCACGTTGAAGACTTGTTTACAGACCTCAACGGTGCCATCACTAGCGGAGCAAGTGAGTATTTCCTTGGGAGCATTATCGTTGTCAATCCTCCCGATCAAGCGAACCTGATAGAGGTATATGACGGGCAGCAGCGCCTAGCGACCACAATGATCCTGATTGCAGCCATTCGTGATTTTTTTGCGCTCTCACTTAAGGACGCTCAGGCAGCGACAACGATCACGGGAGAGAGCCTTCTTTCCATCGCCCGTCGCGGCAAGGAGTCACCACACTTCACTCTTAGTGCGGTTGATAATAGCTTTTTAGTTTCACGCGTTCTAAGAGAACCTCAGTCGCTAGAGAGGCAAGCGGTACGCCCTGATCCCAAGAAAGAATCACATGAGCTTATTGAAGCTGCTGCGGTCGCGGCGGCGGCGCACGTAAAGGTAATTACAAAGAACCTTCCTGCCGATGTGCAGGCGTCTACATTGCACAAGTGGCTTGATTTTCTGGAATCCGGTGCGCGAGTGATCTGGGTGGAAGTACAAGACCAAGCGACCGCTTACCGAATTTTTGAAACCATGAATGACCGTGGTCTTAAGCTGTCCGCTGCTGACCTCGTAAAGAACTATCTCTATTCTCTTCTGGACGAAAAGCAGCCTGAACAATCAGAGCAGATTACGCTCAGATGGCAATCTATGTCAGCAGTGTTGGAATCGCTTGGGCGCGAGGATGGCGATGTTGTTGATTACATCCGGTACTTTTGGATCACAACACACGGGCAGACCCGGAGCGGAGATTTATTCGACAATGTTAAGAGCGAAGTCAATTCGGCGGCGACCGCACTTACCTGGGCCGAAACACTGCAAAAGCGTGCCGACGATTATGCGGCGATTCTGACGCCAACGCACGACGCGTGGAGTACATACCACCAAGAAATCCGCGCACAATTAGACACCCTCCGTTATCTAGGAGTTAGTCAGATTCGGCCGCTTCTGCTGGCTGCCTTTGGGAAGTTCTCGGAAAAGGAATTGGCGCGTCTCATAAAAAACGCTGTCAATTGGTCGGTGAGGTGTCTAGTCGCTGGCGTTCCCAGCGGAAATCTTGAGGGTTCCTACAGCAAAACCGCAAAGGCTATTAGCAATGGAGCGATTACTGACGTTGATGAATTGGGGAGGCAACTGGTAGCCCTAATTCCAACAGACGAACGTTTTGAGGCCGTGTTTCGTACAATCACCGTTCCGACCGCCTCGCTCGCTCGGTATTACTTGCGCAAACTCCAGATCGTAGAGGATGGAAAGGATGAGCCACAGTACACCCCCAACGATGGTCAAGCCGTAACGCTTGAGCACATCCTTCCTCAAAGACCCGGTACTGACTGGACGTTACCGCAAGATAAGATGCGTGAACTCTACAATCGGCTTGGTAACCAAGCGCTCTTGGCCGGTTCAGTGAATTCGAGCATAGGCAATGTTGGTCTTAACGCTAAGCGACAAGCCCTTACTGATTCTCCGTTCAGTCTTACGAGTCGAGCGAGTACCGCTACGGATTGGGGCGAGAAGGAAATTGGAGAACGCCAAGTAGCTCTCGCTGCACTCGCTGTTAGGGCATGGCCCTTCTTGGTTTGAGTCGCCATACAATCCTGATAATGAAACATTCACCCGAGTTCGACGCTTTCTCTTCTTTGGTATCCCGCGTTCTCTCCGTCCCAAACGGTTACGTCATTTTGCCCTGCAAGATCGACTCGTTTTGAGATTACAGCGAACCATTCGGCCCGAAGTACCTATCCCAATTCGGCACATCTTCGCCTAGCAGCTTGAGCAGCATAAGTCCTCGGCTTGTGAGGCGCGCTGCGTAGTTAGAGATTGGCACCTCACGAGGGCTGGTCGCTATTTCCTGTGCAAGTCCGAACCCCTGAAGACGTAGACAAATCTGCAGGCCCTCTTCGCGGCTGAACTGATCGTTATTTGTAATTTGGTAGTTGTTCGTGAGTGTCTGTGCCATCTGTACGGATAATTCCTGAGCACGGTGAATGAACGTGTTCGGATGCAGCTTTGATTTTTGAGACGTGGCGGCATTCGTTGGTGGGTCAACCCAGTCGCCCTGCTTATTCATGATTCGGTTTAGAACTTTCAGACCGATGATGTCCCGGTCTCCGAGTCGCTCAACGTCGCGTATGAAGCCAACCAGGTCGGTGACTTTGGTTGACAACGTCACCGCAGATTTCGCAACTGTGATGTAGCGGTCGCGCTTATGGTCATTGAATTCGTTCAGGTCGTTGTGCAGTCCTGTTCGCAAAGCGGCCTGCACCTCAGCCACTTCAGTCTTCATGCCTTTGACCGAAGTCTCCAGACCCTTGAACTGCTCATTGAGAACCCTGATGAAGGCCAGTCCTCGATCCAGCCTTGCTTGGGTGCTGAAGCTGTCGAGGAAACCGAAGATGATTGCAAGCGGCGATGCGATGGGGAAGCCCAAAGCAACGGTTGCCGAGCCAAGAGTTAGGTGCGCGAAAGGTCCATCCGGGCCGTCAGGGTATTGTTTGTCTACTGCTTCAAACGGGTCATCGATCGCCATGGTCTACATTATCTAACGGCGCGGTATGAATGACAGTTTCGTCCATTATCGCCCTTTCCTCATCCTCCTTCTGCCATCAGAGAATTGCTTTCGCCTCTCTGAATGTCCGCAATGCGCGAGGCAGGACCGTCGAAGTTGTAGGCTAGAAGACGGGCGGCGTTGGTGTCCAAGAAAGGATGGAGTATGTGCGGCAGATACTACCGTCGATCCGACAAGCAGCGAATCGCCGAAGCCTTCCATCTCGCAACGCTCGACGATATGCCCTTGGAGGCCGCTCCGTCCTACAACATCGCGCCAACTACCATGCAGCCGGTTATCCGCAATAACCGCGACACGGGAGAGCGTGAGATGGTAGCGATGCGATGGGGCATGGTGCCGAACTTCGCCAAGTCTCTTGCCGACTTCAAAGGCTTTTCAACCATCAACGCAAAGGCCGAGACTCTGCTTTCAAAACCACTATGGCGAGTTCCGTTTCATCGCCGGCGCTGCCTCATCCCTGCCGATGGCTTTTACGAATGGAAGCGATTGGATGAAAAGACCAAACAGCCCTACGCCTTCGCGATGCAGAGCGGGGAACCATTTGCCTTCGGCGGGGTATGGGACGCATGGAAAGACCCCGCGACCGAAGATTGGCTCCAGAGCTTCAGCATCATCACCACCAACCCCAACGACCTCACCGCAACCGTCCACGACCGAATGCCAGTGATCTTGAAGCCATCCGATTACGACCGATGGTTGGATCGAGCGGACTCCGAGCGAGCTCCGGTTGACTTACTAAAGCCATACGAGGCTGCCGAGATGGAGGCACACTTGGTAGACCCGCGCGTTGGCAATGTCCGCAACAACGAGCCACGACTCTGCGCTCCGTGGGACTGTCCACCGAACTCCCAATAACCAGCCGCAACTCTGCGCTGATTATCATTACCAATCGCTAATCGCGATGACTCGGAGGCAGAACTGACTGTAGCCGCAGGCAGAATCTTCTAAACCTGATCTCAACATTACTGACGACTCGCGACTCCAATATACTCTTGCTTGACATGCCGCAGGAGTTCACATGAGTTGGTTCCAGTTCGGAAGGCACCTGATCGCCTCAGTCTACAAGACGAGCCATGTTGCGGTTATCGTCATTCTCGCGTGCGCAATTTGTGCGTCCATCATTTTCACGACGCTCTACCTCAGACGCCCTCGACGAGGGACGCGGCTTTCACGCCTTATCCGCCATGAGCGCAAGAGCGTATATCGGCTGCGCTTATGGGATCGGATGCAGGAGCTTCTACGTGATTTCTACTACCCTCCCAAGGCACTGAAAATAGTCCTGCCCTTGGATTTTTTGTGGTGGGGCGTTCTCTTCTGGCTAAGAGTTTCACCCACGGCTGCGAACCTACAAGTAATCGCCAGACTTCAACAGCTAGAGGTCGGCATCGCATTGGTCTTTGTCCCGCTCATGATTTTTGCGGTTGGACTCTCTGCTCGACGCAGCGTCAGTGGGCTAAATCTCGCCGAAGTGCTCCTGGCAGAAACGTATCTCTTCCCCATAGCGATATTCATCCTCGGTTTGCTCGGAGCCTTTGTCTTTTTGTCGACACCATCTCAAGCACAGCTATCGATCTTCGTCACACTTGTTTGTGCATCCTTCGTCCTGTTTAGGCTATGTAAAACGCTTCTCGACGATTACTACCTACATTCTTCTGCCGTTCGCCTTCTTCAAGACAAGATCCGTCGCAGTATAGGAACCACAGTAGACACTCGGCTAGGGTATTCTCTGTTGCTTGCTGAACTTTCAGGAACCAACATCATCTACAACCCGATACAAGGGGCCTCGGAACATACCATTTTCATTCCCAGCTCCCGTCAAGGAACGGTAACCGACATCGACATCGATAAGCTGCTTTTGTTCTCTAAGACTGTAATGATCGCGGCAGAGGAAGAGGACGTCTCGTTCGCCGCACGGCAAGAACGCTTTCCGCTCCTTGGATCGAATGAGAACACGCCTTCGATTCCAGCACGCCGCAGTTTGACTCGGGAAAAGCCGCCTTGCATCATCCTTATGTTAGGGGACGAGGTCACAGACTCCACGTACAACCTTATGGCGTTCCCGCGCAAGGCGGTGCAGGATGAGAAGGTACGGCGACGCCTTTCAAAGCTAGGTCGCGAGGCTTTTGTCATCCGACGAAGAGATTCATACTCTCAGCGAGTTCGAAAATACATGAGGGCCGTCAAAGATGAAGCGATTCTCGCAATACGAGATCAACGCACGGCACAGTTAGACGATTTGTTGAACGTGTACGTCTCCGCTGGAGACACGTTTCTCCAGGAAATGAAAAAGCTTGGTGGATACAATCGCAAAGCGGCAGAACGCGAACGTCAGAATCTATTCGGAAGCTGGGCCGAACTCGAATGGATTACGAGAGATTTGCGTGAGTTGCATCGCCGCGGCTGTCTTTCCAGTGAGATCAACGTCGTTCGACTCGTCACAGCAATCCCAGAAAAGCTTGCTCATCTATCTATCCGCTACGGAGATCATCTGGTCTTCGACGCAATAACCTACTTCGCATTATACGAATACCACCTGCAAGATGAAGTAAGGGACACAAAGATCAAGGAACTGCTTACGAGACATGCGCTGACAAGCTTGCAGGAGCTCGCCGATTACGGAATCGTAATTGAATTGCGGCGTCCAAATATAAAGGTCGCGTCGATCGAATCGATAGGATCTCTGACCACGGTTTTGCTCCTCCGTTTTCAGTACCTCTTGAAGATGGCACTTGCACCGGAACAGGTTGAGACGTTCCGCGACTGCTACAGGAGAGTCGTCGGATTACTTGGAACACTCGTCAGGAGGGGAGAGAAAATTACGATTGTCGGAACGGACAGCATGCTGGAAGAGGATAGGGAAAGCATTCAGCAGGCACTAGAAAGGAATAAAGCTCTTCAGAAGGTGGCTCGAACGGTTGAGGCGCAAAAGCAGCAGATGCTTTTTTCGGTGGGTAGCCTAATTCTTGAGAAAGCAGTTCAAGCCGGTGCCCACAACTTAGAGCCTTTTATCGCCGAAGTTCCTTTCCACCTGAGCTTCGCGGACTTGACGAGCTTATATCTCGAAATGTGCGAACCCGAGATGGCGGAACTCTGGGGCAATCAACTCTTGGACTACCCCCCGGGAGGCGGCGCAGTAGAAAGCGCTCACGAGCTGTTCGCGCGTTACTATAGCTTCCTCTTACTCCAATCAGTGCAGAACTTCAATGTGGCGACGTTTGGACAATTGCGTGTGCGTAGCACACCAGAGTTGATCCTCGAACTGAGCGATCAAGGGTCCGTCCGCATCGCCTTGTCGTCGTTCGCGACAGATAGGGATAAATGGCAGTCTTTGATTCCTGACGTATGGCTCAGCAAACTGGCCGATCTGTACGCGTTCTTTGAATCGTTGATTGCGGTGCAATTGCGCGAGGATGAGGATAAGCTGATCGGCGCTAAAGTTGACGCAACATATCTGAAGCAGTTTGAGCAAAGGTTTCTGAAAACGTTTGTAGAAGGTGCTGGACTCCGGCGGCTATTCGAACAGTTTGAAGTATATGTACCACTATCCGTTGATGGGCATTTAGGGGCTCAGCTTCCGCGTTGGGGCGCGAACATGGTAGACAGCAGAGAGTCCTACATCGACGGGCTTCGACGCTCTTCCGTGCATTGGCCGGAAGAGTATGCGCGGGATCTATCGCTCTCAGAGAGCCAGAAGGCCTTTCATGACATATTAGCGTTGATTCCAGAGAGCACACATGCTCGGGATGGGGTTGTGGGAGGCAATGAAATCTCGCATCTTGAGGCGGAGCTTGAAACGCGCGGAGCCAGTCCAGATGTCATGCTCATCGGTGGGGATTGTTCATTTCTCTATACCGAGGAATGGTCACACCTTTTTCTCCCAGATTGGTCCAAGACGGCGACGAAATTGAGTGAGATACCTGGGTTTCAAGGGGTTCTCAAGCTGAAGAAGTCTGAAGTTCCGATTTTCCAAGTACGCACGAATCAGGACGCCGGCACCAGTTGTCTGCTGAATTTCCGAAGCGGGATTTCATGGCGCCAGTATCCTCCATTCGAAAGCGACGCTGAACAGGAGTATCTGCGGAGCTTTTTCTTTTTTCACATAGTCGATCTGGCAGTTGAAAAGGCAGTTCGGGAGAAAATCATTCTCGACAATCCCGTTTGGCTGCGCGGTGTTCAAGAAAAAGATCGGTATCTACAGCAACGAATGTGGCTACGTGTGCTCGAACGCTTTGAAATCGTATCAAGTGGTAGCTTACCGGGTCTAAGATTTCGGCTGGTGCCCTAGCGGGAAACTAGGGGCAGATGACATTAATCCCGACGATCAAGAAATTAGGCAGATCAGCCAGAGGGCGCAAGTGTATTCGATGTTTCAATTGGGGGACGTCAGAGGATTAGTACCCGGAAGTCTTAGTGCTGTATCTGGAGCGAACAACAAGACATGCGGATTCCGCAATGCGGGCGCTTCGTATATAGCGGCTTCGTTCAAGTCGGGTTGTGGGAAGTGATAGGTTCTCGCGGGCATGCTTATGTTGACCATCTTCAGTGGCGATCGTGAATTGTTCTGAAGCCTGCAAGTGTGAGGTCGGTAGTTTGCACAATCTCCTGTTTGCACGTTCACTCGGCCACCGCTTCGGTGCAGGAGCTGCGCCCTGCGGCTCTGCGTTCATAACTCGCGTACCGCGCCCTCCGGGTTTCGGACTCCTCCCCCCTCGCAGGCTCCGGGTCCCTTTCCAAAAACTTCTGCCCTTGGCAACGCGGCCATGCCGCGACTTGGGAGCAGCGCACCTTTGCGCCCTTTGGGATGTGTCCCGATTGACCGGGCAAAAAGGAGAAACACCATGCATCCCCAACAGACCATCACCCTCTTCGGCACCGTCAGCAACTCAGCCACCAGCCGCATCTCCAAGAACGGTCGCAAATACACCGCTTTCGGAGTCGCCATCCTCTCAGACCGCAACCTCCAGGCCTTTCACTACAACGTCGTTGCCTTCGGCAAGCAGGGCCACTTCGCCAAGCCTCTCCAGGCCGGCACCCGCATCAAGTTAGTCCTCCAGGCGCAGTCCCAGCCAGACAACATCGCCAGCATCCCACTCCTCACCGCAACCTTCGTGCGACCGGTTCGTCCGGTCGCACGGGCGAGTTAGATCAAGAACTGGGATCGCTCTATCGCTTTATTCTTCGCCTTGTCTTCGCTATAGTGGGAAGTGTAGGGAGGATTCATGGAATCACCTAAACCCGTTCTCATAGCCCTCTCAATCAAGAGCATTCAGACCGAGCCGTATCTCGGTCCTAACGGACAAATGTGTAAGAGCGCGAACATCTGCGGTGAGTCGAAGGATAGGGATGTCTGTTTCAACGTAAAGACCGGCTTGCTGAATCCTGAATCGCTTAGAAGGTGCGAGCTACTTCAGCAGCATGGTTTTACGGTCGTTGAAGTTCCGAAAGACTGGCGGTACGGATACAACGGGCCGGGTGGTTGGCAGGAAGTTGTGATCCAGCAAGCGATGGAACAAGTCGCGGCGATTTATGAAGAAACAGAGGGAGCTAGAGCGATGGGTGGTTACGACGCGGAACTCGCACACGCGGTTTTAGTTGAACTCCATAAGTCCTTTCCATATCCCATCACGGACGCTGAGTTGAAGCGTTCATTGAGTCCCGAGCCGAGCGATGATGCACTACTGACTGCCCTGGACGCATTGCTACTCGAAGGCTTGGTGAGCGGTAAGTTTCTTCGCTCTGATCGGAAACTGGCTGCAATGGCGAATATCCAACTGACCGCCGACGGACGGAAGCATTTGGTAGTCCAAGCGCAACAGACTACACCGCCGAATGCCGTGATTCATGGGGATCAGATCATCAACTATGGACAAGCGGCAGCAATAGGCCGTGGTGCGATAGGAACGTTCAACCATCAACAGCAATGGGCTGAGATTGAGAATCAAACGAATCTTCATGCACTAGCGGCTGAACTTGAACAGGTGAGAACACATCTACAGAAAACCGCATCCTCGCGCTCGGATTTTCAACAACTCGGGTTGTTAGCGGAAGCCGAAGAGCAAGCCGAAAAGCAGGACGGGGGCAAAGTGCTGGAGACGCTTTCAAAGGCTGGCAAAGGTTTGCTGGACTTCGCCAAAGAGGTTGGCAGTGACCTCGCCGCAAAGGTAATAGCAAAGTCGATGGGCCTTGAACCGTAGCGATTGGTCGCCCGGACGTCCTTTGACAGGAAGGGGGTCTCAGGAAGACTTTGGCACAGCCGGCAGCGGCGGCATACCGATGTTGCACGGTCGCTTCACAATACCTTTTGTAACACTTGGCAGAGCAGATAGCAGGCCGCCTCGCTTAGGAGCAAGGCGTGTGTCGTGGACGGCGTTCGTGAGGTTAGATTCATTCGTGCCAGCAGGTCTACCGGGTACTTCGGGTCTGTTGCAGCCGTAGTGAGGTCTGCACCATGCGCGAGCTTATTTCTGAAGACGAACAACGGGATGGCAATATCTTCAACCGTGTAGGGCGGCGCGTCTGACTTTGAGTGCCAGTTGGGGAAGGCAGTCGTCTGAGGGCCAAGGCAATCACAGAGCTTCTTCTTGAACTTCTCTTTGCCGCCGCTGTCGAAGATTGCTTCCAGACCGGTCATCCAGAGCAGTCCGGCAATATACGGCTGTTCGGTTTCCAAGCCGAGTTGAAGAAACGTCAGTGCGTTGATGCGCGGAATATCACGGTTGCTGAAGACTGCTCGAATGCGGGTAATCATTCCGGGCACCTCGGCAAGCATCCCATCATCGAACTCATTCATCCTTGCCCACTGCCCCGGTCGCATTTGGGGCCTGTAGTAGATAAAGGTAGGAACATACTGACTGCGTTCAAAGCCGAAACTGTCGCCGCTGGAGCCGTGATGGACGTAGCCGAGCGCCCTAATTGGCTTGATGACCTGAAATGCCATCAGCCCGCTTAGCAACTCCTCGGATGCTCTCTTCTGTACCACGCTTGGAAACTCATTCGCAGCAGGATGTTCGTAACGGTAAACCAAAAAACGACTCGCCTGCTTGATCGCAAGCTCATCCATCCCGGTTACAGAATTCGACCAGCTACCCGATGTCAGTTCGGCATTCGGCTTGATAAGCGACAATCCATCCACCAACGGGATTTCGTCGTCGCCGTTCATGGCTACCCGGTCAACGGCGGTGAATATCGTTTCGATGGGCGGCATTCTTCCAAGGCTACCACCACGTTATATATGTGCCCGGATGAGCTTGAGGCCGTCATCCCCCACCCTAGCTTCTAGGGTCTTCTTCGGCCCAGGCCTGTTTGGATGCGGCAGGAAAACCAACATTCTCGGAATGTCCCTGATGGAGATAAGGCTCAGTCCATGCTCCAGCGGAATCATCACGGAACCGAAGCGACCTCTGATCGCGTCTGCTGCGTGCTTGCCGTACACGATAAGAACTTTCGCCGCCGCGATCGCAATTACCTTCTCCAGGTAGCGTTCAGAACAGAAGTCGAGAGCCTCTGAAACCCCACGCTCCCTCAGTGATTTGCAATGGACGACTTCCGTTAATGCAAAATCGACCCCGGGCGTGACCTCCCGTTGCAAAATCTCGCGTGCCCGATTGCGGACATGTCCCCAGAATGATACCCCGCGTCCGCGCGTTCCCCTCTGCTGAAGCGCGCGTCCGTCGATGACCCAGCCTTCGTCCGACGTAAAACGCTTTTGGAAAAAATCAGTCGTCTTCCCATCCTCCCAAGACTCGTCTGGATAGACTTCGAGTTCATCAATGGCCGGATTTGAGCTGACGAATAACAGAGGAGCGGTGTCGATCTGGCCCGACCAGGGCTCGGGAAGTTGGAATGACTTTCCTGCCTGTAGGCTGACAACATTGTGGCAGGGAACAGAAACGGGTGAGTGTCCTAAGCGAATTGCCTTGGCGACGGGACAGTGAGCTATCTCCCCCAGAAGTTGTCGAAGATCACTCATACGCCGAAGCGAACTGTCCTTTAAAAATCCATTTCTAAGTGTCGGATTGCTTGAGACACCTTATGGCCCGCAACATGACTTGCTCCGCGGCTTCTTGTCCGAGGAGTGCCTTTGCAAACAAGGAGAACTGCATTGCCCGGATTGCGAGAGGCTCTGAAACCAACTTGAGATCGTCTTCGGAGAGTGTTTCGAGGTCGGCGAGTACGTTTTCGGTTTCGAGATCGCAGAACGCCCACTTCAAGGCGGAAATGACCCGCCAAGCGTATCTCTCTTCGAGCGGCAGTTCGGCTAATGCGGCCAGATAAGGCGCTGTGTCCTGCCCCCCAACATGGGCCTTGAGCAGCTCCAGATATGGCCTCATCTTTTCCGAACGGACGAGATCTTGGGCGCCGGCCTCTTGTTGCAACGCGCTGATTGGAATGCTCTCCGGGGTGGGGCGCATCATCGTGTCTCCCTGTTTATCCGAGTCCTAGCCTACACCGTCCATTTGTAGCGGGGGCAATCGACGAAACCGCTCAGTCCCTGCCAAAACGAAAGTTGGCTACAACTGCCACAAAAACAGCCACAGTCGCAAAAAACACTAGAGGCCAACCGTTTCCGATTGACCTCTAAGTCTTTTATTATGAGATTGGTGCGGAGGAGGGGACTTGAACCCCTATGCCTTGCGGCGCTAGCACCTCAAGCTAGTGCGTCAGGCGCAGTGTCAGACAGACGACGATATCGCCAGCACCTCCGTGAGACCTGCTCGTCGGTGGCACAGGGGTATCTAATGCGGAGGCACGCTTACCAACATGTGGACGTAGTCCGCTCCGTTGTCTCCTGGCACTTCTGCTCACGATGAAGATGGGCCAGAGGAAGGATAGCCGTCCCATCCCTTAGCAATCCTCGTCGTCTTTAAGCGGGCTGTGGTCGTGGGGGGGCGAGGCACTGACAAGGCAGAGACTAAAAGAGGGGTAGGTCTACGATAAGGTCGTCTTCTCGAACGGCCTGTTCAACGACCGTTGAAGGCTGATTCTCGCAAGAAATCTCGCATGTAAACAATGTGCCATTGAACAGCCATCGTTTCTTGATTTCACGATTATTCGCCAACACAGCCATCGTTATGGGTATTCCTTCGATTCCTTTGTCCGATGCTGCCTGAAGGATGTTCGTGATGAGGACCGTTTCTCCCGGACAGACCACGTTATCCGTTCCACCACGAAACACGATCCAATCGCTCTCTGAAGGGCGCAGCGGGATACCAAACCCCCGATTGCCGTCAATACCTGCGCTATCAACCGTGAATCCTAACTCGCGCTTGAACCGGATGCCGGGATACTTGGCAATGCCCCCTCCCTCATTCCTCAAACCGATTGCGAACTCACGGATCGGCACTCGTACATTTCCGGGAGTGGTCACTTTCTTCCGCTCCTCAAGATGCAATGTCAGTCTTGGGTGGGGTCTCTTCCCAAACATGTCCTCAATCTGCCAATACTCCATCGGCAACGAAGCGGAACCGACGCGTTGGTAAAACTTCCAATCCTTGCGCGAACGGCGGGGAGAGCCTGCCGACCTTGGCACGTAGACCACTACAAAGCCGGACTTGGCATTGGGCCTGTCGGCAATCTCCACGACCTCTATCCCCACGATGCCCGGTTCGACAAGGTTGCTGATTAGCCCGAGCACCCGTGACTTGACGAAGCTCGTATCGGCGACGGGAGCAGCGGACGTTACCACATCTGGCTCATCCTTCGGCCTGGATTCGGCCTTCATGCCGATCACGAGCACGCCCCCATCTGCATTTGCCATCCCGCATACCGCCTTGGCCAGCATCTTTTGAGCGTCGTCCTCTTTTGCTGGCCATTCCTTGCAATCAAGATGAGCATCTTCCGGCTTTCCAATGAGAGCGAGGATCGATGCGGCATCTTGAAGCTTCCCGTAGAGTTCTTCCGCACGTCCCGCCATCTCTTTCCCCTCGTTCTAAATCCTGTATCTCGATTCGCCTCTTCTTCGCCTATATTCTCATCAAGTTGATTCTGATGCAAACCTGCCCCGACGCGGGGTCGAAGCACAAATTAGCACAAAGTGGATGCGCGGTTCGGTTGAGGAGTGCGATCACGTTGTTACCTGAGCCACAAGAATGGTGATACTCTAGCCGTGCCGTTGGAAGACGGTAGTACCACTTCGGGGGAACCTGAAGATCTCAATGCGCTGTCGGCGCTGGAGCAAACATGTCTACCAATTCCCTCATTCCCGAGGGTTCCCCGCTTGCGGGCCTCCCCACCTCATTTCGCAAACTGACCGAAACTGCAAGCGAGTTGAACGCTGCAAGCGATGACCTGACAAAAGTTGTCGAGTTGCTTGATGCCGCCTTACGGAAGCTGAACCTCGGCGTTTCCGGGTGGGTGGACTTCGACGGTTGGAGCGATGAACACCAAGACCATCAAACCGATCAGATTGGATATACCAAGGTCGGTGACAAGTGGGGCCTTGCGATCAAGCGAGTGATCGGCAATTACAACTACCCAGAGGACGACACCACGACGCTGTGGCTATTCAACGAAGCCAACCGTGAATTCCGGATCAAAGCAATCGGCTCAGTCCCCAAACTTGTCGATGAACTCGATAAGCTCGCCAAGAAGATGACAGCGGCTCTGGTCGAGAAGACGAAGGAAGCGCGCCTCATTGCCCTCGCAATTCACTCGGTCGCTTCCCAGAATGGAGGGAAGTGATGCCTGAATTTTCATCGTTTCTCGCTCCATATTTCGGCGGTGCAATGGTCGTGTTGCTGATCGCTGTGGTTGGCGTTGTCTGGCTGCTTCACCGCGCCACCGGCCAAAATGAATCTGTCGAGGCGTCATTCATCTGCCGCTTATTCGGCTTCACCTACAAGACAAAGAACCCTCGGCACAAAGAGCGCGTGGTGAAGGGCTGACTCGCTGAGCACAGGATCGTCCGGGTATGAAACGCGCTCTTCCGAAGAGGAACGCTCTGCATTGTTTCCGTTTGCAGCACCTTTCGATCCTGTGTTCAACGAACTGACTGCTCCTTAGCCGTTCCCTCGATACCGCGCCGCATCGCGCCATAGTCCGGTTGCGGAGCCTTCGCTACGTCCTTGAACCTCAATCGTTTTTCCCATGTACTGGCCAACTGCAATCCAAACGGACTTGGATCTCTGGTAGACGGTGATTTCAATCTGCTGCTCCCAGACGTTCACAATATGCTTATTACTGATGTATCGGTCAGCCATTGGGACAGATTACCAAACGGTTTTCCTGAGATGAATACGGGAAAGGAAAGAGCCAGTGATGGTCTTTCGTTTTCAGCGGGGATCTCGGTTTTTCGTTCGCGCTCTTGCAGCGGGGCGGGTGGATGAAGCCGGCAAGCAGGAAGCTCAATTGCTTCGGGCCTATCCCCGCTGAAAGAGTGCGAAGTCGTCCGTCCGCTTCACCTTCCGCTCTCCGCTCGGTCCGTTGGCCGGTTGGGTTCGTCTCGGTTTGCTTATTGGCGGGGAAGCGGGACCACTACACCCGCATCGGAGTCGAACTGAAGCTCTTCCCCTGGGAGTGCTCTACCGCTGAGCTACATTCTTTCGAATGAAAGGAGTCGAACCTTCGCTACGCTCCCCCGTCAACAAGCAAACTTCTCTACGCCGTAGGGACGTAGGAGCACCGGCTTCTACTGAGCCTGAATGAGCTGGATTCCGCCAGTCACGTCTCGGATTAGCTGTACGTTACTCACGGGCTTCTGGGGGGATTACGTACGTTCGGCCACAGCCCGATCCCTCAGTATGAAAATAAAAACCGCCTAGGCAGGGGCCCGAACGATTGCTCGCTCGGACAGGAAACAAAGTGTTACCCCCGTCTCCCGCTCCCACCTAGACGGTGTTGTCGGTGGAACTCCTGCCGTCCATCGCTGGACTCCCTCAGCTTAGGACACCTACGGGATTGCGCAAGGGGTGCCTTGGGGATAACTCTTAGGCTTGGTAAGGGAGCCGAACTCCACCTTCATCTACCAACTGACCGGATGTGTAGATTTTCCCAAAACCGCATTTGCAAACCACGGGATCGTCCGGAGCTCCATAGGAAATCGCCCGACCGTGGAGTTGTTCTCCTAGCTTTACGAAAGCTCCGCATTCCGAGCAGTTCACACCACAGAGTTTCGACATAATTTTTCCTCGCTTGGGCATTACCTTGGACGTTTTGCGTCGTTGGGATTTCCGCATTCCTTATCGGCGTCCTTACCGACATGGCGGAAAGCTGCTTTCTTGGGAGTGAGGCCGGGTTTGGCGGCCAATACCGCTGTAACTGGCTTTCCACACCAACGACACTTGAAACGAGGGTTGCCGTGGCCTTTCTTCTTGTCCATCGCTTTGTAGAGCAGACGATTCAGGGCATTCGCTAGGTCGATGTCGATCAAGCATTGTGGTTTTGGCATGGGCGCGATTCTACCAGAGGTGGGTTTTGGAGTCATGGATGACTTGGAGGAGTGTTGTCAAGAAGCGTAGCAAGTCTGGGGCTTTGAGCTGGTCAATGCCGTAGGTTTTCAGAAAGCGACGGAATTTGAATGCAAAAGAGGTTTGGGGGCGGATGGACACTAGAATCTCCTCAAAGCGTAATTGGCATTGCCAGGGGACCTGCCAAGTTGCAATGAGGCGCGGGAAAATCTCGATTTAGTGAACCGAGGTTCCCAACGTGTCTCACATTTATTGTAGCTCCGAATGAGCTTGCCCTCGGAAAACGTCTCTCGTAGCGAGCTGTTGTAATTGACCTGCCCCCGGAAATCTCTGCCATTTGAATCTGGAGTTCTCTCGTAAATTATTTGAGAGGACGGAAGCGATGAAGAAGAGCCGTTTCAGTGAAGAGCAGATCATCGGGATTTTGAAGCAGGGCGAGGCTGGTGTGAAGACGGCGGACCTGTGCCGTGAGCACGGTATCAGCGCGGCGACGTTCTACGGCTGGAAGCAGAAGTATGGCGGGATGGAAGTTGCTGAGGCGCAGCGGTTGAAGGCGCTCGAGGACGAGAACCGCCGTCTGAAGCTGCTTGTGGCGGAGCTGAGTCTCCATGGCGAAGCTCTAAAGGGCGTAATCCGAAAAAACGGCTGGAGCTTGCCGGTCTAAGAGCTGATGTGGCGTTCGCTCAGGCTGAACATGGTCTGAGCGAACGCACGGCCTGCAAGCTGCTGGGCGTGGAGCGGTCGAGTTATCGGTATGAGCCGCAGCCGGACCGCAACGCGAAGTTGCGAGAAGAGTTAGTGCAGTTGGCGCGTCAGAAGCCGCGCTACGGATATCGGCGGCTGCATGCGTTGTTGAGCCGCAGAGGCCACGAGGTGAACGTGAAGCGGATCTACCGGTTGTACGTGGAAGAGCGGCTGATGGTGCGGCGCAAGAGACGCAAGCGTCTGGTGCGCGATCGCGGCGCAGAGCCACGGCTGACGGGGCCGAACCAGGAGTGGGCGATGGACTTCATCGTCGACGGTCTGGCTACCGGACGGATGGTGCGGATCCTCAGCGTGGTCGATGCGTACACGCGCGAGTGCCTGGCGTTGGAGGCCGACACCAGCCTCGGAAGTGGCCGCGTCACGCGGGTGCTGGAGCGAGTCATCGCCGAGCGTGGCCGGCCTGACAACGTACGTTCAGACAATGGGCCGGAGTTCACTTCGCGACGCATGATCGGCTGGGCCGAAGACTGGAAGGTCGGGCTGGTGCACATCCAACCGGGTCGGCCGATGCAGAACGGTCACGTCGAGAGCTTCCATGGCAGGCTGCGCGACGAGTGCCTCAACGCAACCTGGTTCCGGACGCTGAACGACGTCCGGTGTACTCTGGCAACCTGGCGCGAGGAGTACAACTGCGAGCGGCCCCACAGCTCGCTGGACTACCGCACCCCCCAGGAGTTCCGGCAGCAGTTCGGCTATGCAGATGTGGAAAGCAAACAACGCTTCCCACATCCGCACAGCCGCGGCGGCGACGAGATCGTCTCGAAGCCAAAACAAAACTGGGAAACTCCAGTTATCACTGGGTGAGAAATAGGGGGCAGGTCATAATCGCGAAGAGGAGACTGTGATGGAGAAGTTGACGCGGCGGCGGTACACGTTGGAGTACAAGCAGGAAGCGGTTCGTTTGGTATCCTCTGGCCAGAAGGTGGCGTCGGTGGCGAAGGCCCTGGGCATCGTCGAGCAGACGCTGGCGAACTGGGTAAAGGCGGAGAAGGCTGGCCAGTTGCGCGGCGTCAAGAGCGAGCAGGTGAGCGCGGAGCGGATGGAGAACAACCGTCTGCGGGCGGAGCTGGCGCGCGTGACGATGGAGCGCGACATTCTGGGAAAAGCCACGGCGTACTTCGCGAAGGTGCAGCGATGAAGTACGCCTGGATCGAGCAGAACAAGTTACTCTGGCCGTTATGCGTGCAGTGCCGGGTTCTGGGCGTAAGTGCTTCGGGATATCGTCAGCATCTGGCGCGGCGGAAGAAGATTCTCTCTCGCCGCCATCTGAGCGAAACGGCCTTGCTGGTGGAGATTCGCGCGGTGTACGCAGCGGCGCGCGGGGCCTATGGATGGCCCCGCGTGTGGCGGCAACTGAAGGCTTGCGGAGTGCGCGTGGGCAAGCGCCGGGTGGAGCGGATGATGCGGCAGAACGGGCTGCGCGCCCGTGGCAAGCGTCGTTTCCGGGTATCGACCACGGACAGCAACCATGCTCTGCCCATCGCCCCGAACCTGCTCGCCCGCCGCTTTACCGTGGCTGCGCCGAACACCGTCTGGGTCGGCGACATGACCTATATCCCAACGCGCGAAGGCTGGTTGTACCTGGCCGTGGTGCTCGACCTTTTCAGCCGCCGCATCGTGGGCTGGGCCATGGGTGCGACGATCGACGCGGCGCTGGCCTGCCGGGCGCTCGACATGGCATGGCATAGCCGGTTGCCCACCGGCGGCACGATCTTCCATAGCGATCGCGGCAGCCAGTACGCCAGCCACCGCTACACGGAGCTTCTTGCCAAGCATGGAATGAAGGCTTCCATGAGTCGCAAGGGCAACTGCTGGGACAACGCCTGCTCGGAGACGCTGTTCGGCTCGCTGAAGGTCGAACGGCTGCATGGCTTGGAGTTCAAAAACCACAGGGAGGCGAAGGACGCGACGCTGGACTGGCTGCTCTGGTACAACGGATCGAGGTTGCACTCCACCCTGCGCTATCTCAGCCCAGCTCAGTTCGAACAGCAAGCACGCGCTCAACTCGCCCTCGCAGCCTGACCGCGAAGGTCCAACCGAAACCCGACGAAAGTCCAAAACCAGTACGCCTAGGAGCGACGCGTTCTGAGGGCAAGGTCAGAATGCCGGGTGCAAACGGAATTAATGTTGTTTCAGGAGCATCTCTTTGACCCAAGGCTACGGTTGGGCGGAGAATTGGTGGATGGTCGATCCGTGTCCGGTAATAGTTCAAGCGTGGTGGAATTGGCACCCTCCTGTCGGTTCGTGGATCGCGCTGCTCGCGTTCTTTGGAGTGATCGTGCCGTGGTTATTTAGACCCCTTGAAAAGATGGGTAGAGGCGAAAAGGCCTTTTGGACAGTCGTCATGCTCGCATTTCTTGGTCTTGAGATCAGGACACTATATCTGGATCGAGACGAGCATGACCGAGGCCAGGCGCATGTGGAATGTGAGCAATTGGAAAGGTTTCGCACTATAGCTGGAGGCTTGCAGTCCTCCATTGACACGAGCAAGCAGCAATACAGTTCTACGATTGACCACGTAAATGCGGTTCTCGATAAGACCCAAGAGGCCGCATCTGCGGCCGAAGAAGGCATTGCTAGCATGACGGGCACAGACTCCTATTTGCTTGCAATACCCCAACACAGTTTTCCTCCGACCCCAGCCAACCAAGATACCTTCGGTTTCTCAATATCTCCTGTCGGGAAACATATCGTATGGGACGGGGAGGTGTCAGAGAGCGAAGGAGTACTGGACGATAGTTTTTATAGCAGACCTCAGAAAGTAGTCGAGCTAAAACCTATCAGCAATAGCCGTATGTCTGGACTTGGCATAACTATTCAGCCTTCGAAGGAGAAAGAGAACTGGTACGCGTTCGGATTCTCATCAAGAGCTACGGCAGGCGGAGAGAATCTTCAGATACGCTTCAACAAAGAATCCGGTAAATGGGAGTTTCGGTTTTGGCTGTATCGAATGAAAAGCGGCACGAAAAAGCCCCAGCCTCCCGTTTTAGTAAAGCAGGAAGATTGGAAAGATATACCGAGTCCGATGCTCGTGGGAAAGCGCTAGAACACCGTTTATGTTGGGGCATTTGCATACCATTCATTACGATATTTCCACGTACTCCACTGTTCAATGTGACCGGCAAGAATCCATCTCAAGCTCCAGTCGGTTGAACAAGCGAGGTCGTCCGCGCAAGCCGTTGAAACCTCCGGGTGATACACACTGGAGATCATCCAATAGCCCCGGCTCTGGCCGTTGTCTCCACGCATAAGCTGGCCGTCCTGGGATTCGTGAGAAACGATCCAAACGGCATCGACAGGATTCACACCGTAGGCGATGGCTTTCTGTCGGACGTAATCGGCTACGAAAGAAGGGTTTGCTGGCTCTGTGGTGCCTATGGAGAGGTTTGAAGTGGGCGATACGGCAATCGCGCGGCTAGGCGAAAATGCCAGCGCGGAGGTCAATATAAAGGCGAGTGCTAAAGGCGTGATGCAAGATGGTATGTGTTTCAAATGTTAGGGGAAAGCCCCTCGACCCTGATTCGGGTCATCTCTGTTGAATCGGAGAGATTGGTTAGCGACCGAATAATCCTGACATGGGGGCGGGGAATTGCAAGTTGACTGTGATTGGAGGGTGCATGCCAAAGATCAAAATTGAAGCCCCTTACGTGTGCTCAAAAACAGGGCAAACGGTGCTCTTTACGCGACGAAGGCTCGCGAAGGGAATCTGTCCCGTCTGCAACGAGGTTCTTACTGCGAAGCAAATAGGTCGCCTAAGAGCAGAATTGGTTGGGCGAATCCTCCGGAGATAGGTTTGCGGAAAGAGATACCTGCAATAAAAAAGCAGCCGGTGAGGGCTGCTGTGGGCTGCTGCTGATGTGCGGCTACGCCGTGCTTGGAGGAAAATAGAGGCGCTTCTCAACTTCAAGGAGACGAGATTCGAGCGTTGTCATACGGGTCTTCATGGACGATTCGGTACGTCTTGTCCCTTGAAGCGGTCTTGGATCGTCTGAGAGAAGCCATAGAACGCTCCGAGGACTTCGGTCTGCATGTCCCACATAGCTTCGGTGAGACGGCTCTCAAGTGCCTTGCGGTCGCTTTTCGTGACGGGAAGATTGCTTTCTTCGCTCATGGGGCTCCTCAGAGTCTGCGTGTGAGATATTTACGTCCGAGCTTTGACAGAATCTCGGAACGACAGCCTTGGTAATACCGATCCCGCTTAGTAATAAAAAACAGGGCATTGGGTACCATTGCAGGCGCTGTGGGCACTATAAGCGCAGAATCGAATCCTGCTAAAGGATTGATTCAATTGTATTTATATGAAAACAATGGGTTTGAGGTAGTAATATGGCGGAGAGACAGGGATTCGAACCCTGGATACCTTGCGGTATACACGCTTTCCAAGCGTGCGCCTTCAGCCACTCGGCCATCTCTCCGCACCGTCGCCGGGAGGCAACTTTACAACTTTACCATGACGGGAACACTTAGCCCGACCGCCCAGACCGCCGTAGTTGAACTGCCAGATAATTACGCACTCAATGATCTACGTCCGATAACAAGTATTCTGTATAGTCACTGACTTGAGGCAACGAATAGGGTGCCAGAAGCTCTCAATTGCCGCCTCCTCCCACAAAATGAACGATCTCCAACCGGTCCCCTGATGCCAGCGCGACAGTGCTCCAGAGTGTACGGGATACGATGTTCCCGTTATGCTCTACAGCCACACGGTCAAGCTTGATCGCCAGATGTCCGAGGAGTTCGGTGATGGTTGCGTGTGGGGTGAGATCCAGATTTCTGGGCTGGCCGTTGATTTGAAGCGTTAGCATTTCGAAAACAAGCCTAGCAGCTTTCTACGTATGCAGCCTGAATCCTCTTGGGCGCGCCGTCGTTGGAGCCGGAGCAGAAGGAGGAGCGCTGGTCTGCCTTCCAGGCTGACGAAGCGGCCAGAGAAGGTCTAGGGGCCCCCGACCATTACCAAGTCCAGGAGCATGGAGTAAAGCGCTTTCAACGTAGAGTTTTGCAGCGGTGACGGCGGCGATGGGCGAATCTCTTAAGATCAAGCGAGAAAGCAACGCTGAGGAGAAGGCGCAGCCGGTTCCGTGAGTGGAGGTGGTTTCAATTCTCTTCCCGCGAAACTGGTGTATTTCTCCGGCGGGGGTAAGAAGCAGGTCGATAGGCGTGGCCTGATCTCCGCCGGTTGCCACCGCATGAAGGTGGGGATAGCGGTGGTGAAGCACGTCAAGAGCTCCTGCGGCGCCGTTGAGGGTTGTGACCTCTGTCTCGGTGAGGAGCGCAAGTTCTTGCCAGTTTGGGGTAATCCAATTGACCTGGTCGAGGAGCTTCTCACGGAGGATCATCAAACCCTGTGGATCGAGAAGCGCAGAGCCTGAACTGGAGCGCAGAACCGGATCAAGTACGATTGGAATCATTAACTTGAAGGGTGAAAGTTCATCTGTCTGTTGGAGATAATCTACAACTTCCTTAACCATTTCCCCTGAACCCAGCATGCCAATTTTGATTCCGACAGGTGGAAGATCGATCGTGAGGTGATGGAGGGTTTCGCGGAGATTGGAGGGCCAGATGAGGTCAACCGCAGCCACGCCAATGGTGGATTGGATGGTGAGCGCGGTAATGGCGGACGTGCCGAAGAGGCCGTGCGCGGCAAAAACCTGTAGGTCAGCGGTGACGCCGGCACCGTTCGAGGGGTCGAAGCCGGCGATGGTAAGGACGATTGGGGGCTTGTTCGCGCTAACTAAAGGCGAGGAAGGAAGGGTGATGGATTGGTACTGATTGGAAATGGTCAATGAGTGTCTTTGGCGGAATCAAACATGGTACTTTTCTGTCGCTTATCTGCGCCTATTCAGCCAACTAGACAGCATGATTCACTGTCTAAATTCTTAGCATATTTGAGACTAAATTGCAAGGGCTTTAAGCAGATTAAGTGCTTGATTTTGTTTGACTTAGCGTAGCGAGAGGCCGAAAATATACGTATGAGTATTCTCAACAGCTCAAAGCTGAGACATCGAATAAGTAGTAAGGGCAATGTCGGCAGGAAACGCACTCGAGCAAGCCTGCTAGCAGTTGCCCTCGGCCTAACGATTACAGTCGTCGCAAGTCCGCCCTCTTCGGCTAAGTCTGCGACTTCCTCTACATCCAATGCTTCGGTAAAGAAGCACTGGTTTCAAATTGGCAAAGCTTCCTGGTACGGCGGCAGTTTCAACGGCCGGAAGACTGCCAACGGCGAGCGGTTCGATATGAATTCCCTTACCTGTGCTCACCGCAGTCTTCCACTCGGGAGCTGGGTACGGGTGACCAATCTCCACAATGAAAAGACCGTTTTTCTGCGAGTGAACGATCGCGGACCGATGGCCGAAAGCCTCATTGTCGACCTGTCTTATGCGGCGGCAAGGAGGCTCGGAATCTCCGGGCTCGGAAAGGTAAAGGTCGAACCGGTATCACCGAACGATCCGCAAATGGCCCAGCAGTTTGTGGCCGCGCTTAAACCGATGGACCCACCAAAGTGGCCTGTGGCCCGGGGATTGGGCCGGTAGAACGACAAAACATTTGAAAGGAATGAAAAAGCCCCGGCGCGTGCCGGGGCTTTTTGTGCTTGGTTGGCGGTCAGCGTGCGATCAGACCGTGAGTTACGGGCAGGTCGCTTAGGCGAAGGGCTAGCGATTTGGCTCCGCCTCCGCCTTTGATGAACTCCGAGAGTTCGAGCTGCACGACGTCGAGGCCGGCGTCGAAGAGCTGTTGGGCAAGAACTGAGCTGAGTTCTCCCGTAAATACCGTGCGGCCGATGTTGAGGGCGCAGCAAGCCATATGAGTCGCATCGGCTTCAGACACGGCGATGCGTTTATTGGCTGGGTAAACGGCTTCGATGGCGGCGTTTGAGGCGTTGTCGAATGCCGTTGGGTAATAGAGCAGAAATCCGCCGTAGAGCGGAGTAAAGCATGTGTCCAGGTGGTAGAAGCGTGGGTCGACGAGGTGGAGTGAGGTGACCGGCGTGTGCCAGGCGTCGGCGATGTGGCGATGCGCGCGGCGGCAGGTACGGACGCCGTGGGCAGCCCAAAGGTGATTGCCGTTTTCGTTGAAGGTGACGTCGCCTTCGCCTTCGAAGGCGGTTTCGCGAGGAGTGTTCCAGAGAATAAAGCCATGGGCCTCAAACCACTTGGCGAGGTGGGATGATTCGGCTCGGCGCTGCGGATGGGTAAAGCTGGAGACGGCAGCTACGCCGTGGTTGACGAGAGCGCCGTGCGAAAGGAAAACCATGTCTGGGCAGTTGGGCTCGGGGTGTAGCAGACGAACGTCAGCAACGCCGCGAAGGACATTGTGAATTCCCTTCCATTGAGCAAAGGCGAGATCGCGCGAGGATCGATGAACGTTACCGGCCATCCAAGGATTGATAACGTAATCGACGCCATACCATTCCGGCGGGCACATCAGGTAGGTGGGGCGAGTGTAGTGAGGGGTTGAGGCGGTATTACGGGGAGGGGAGATAATGCTGCTCGATGCCATGATGCTAAGTTCCCTGCTTTCCGTTAGGGAGTCTGCCCCTTTAGGTCAACAGTCGTCAAGTCCCAACAGTTACCAAATGAAGCACATTCTCTACAGGTGGTTGGACGCAGGTTGGGCGGGTATCGACGCCCATATTTGTGTCAAAAATCGGTAAGTAAAACGTTAGCGACCGGGGCAGGAATCAAGTTGGATTCGTCGAAATCAACGTTCCTGCTCCTTCATCGGAGGGATAACGGCAAACCGCAGAAATCAAATGAAAAAGCCCGCCGGTTGGGGCGGGCATTTGGTACTGCTGAAGTGGATTAGAGCTTTTCGAAGAAGTCGCAGGCCGAGCAGGAGATGTAAACTCCGCCGGGAACGCCGCGCTCACGATCCTTGACGCGCTTGACGATGCGGGTGGGCTTGGAGCACTTGGGGCAATCGGTGCTCTTCTGGGTATCCATGACCTTCTTGCGGTCACCGGTTTTGGCGATCTTTGCCATTGTTGTAATTCTCCCTGAAACGAAAGTGTGGCTTGCCTGGTTTGCTTGAGAGCGCAAAGTGTTGTGCGCAGGCCGACCTTGCGTTTCTGTATCTGTGGGCTGCTGATGGGCTGGGCCGAACAGGAGAGTGCGAGGGCGAAAACCGAAGAAAGCTCAAGGTTGATTCTACCATGTGAGCTGTCTGCGGACAGGCGAGCCTTTTAGCTCTTGGCTTCCAGCTGGGAACCGATTTGTTGTTTGGCGGCAGGGGGCGGGGTGTCCGCGGGCAGATTCACGCGGCCTACGCTGTTGGGGGCATCAATCTTTTCGCCGGGACGGCGGAGAGTTGGGGGCTTGCCGTTGCGGGTTTGCTCGGCTTCGGGTTGGACGTCGCCGTTCACAACGGTGCGGGCTTCCAGAGTTGGAGCAGCTTCGGTGCCAAGCTCGTTGTGGTCGTGGATTTCGATAGGCTTGCCAAGCGCGGCGATCTCAAGGCGTACGACGCGGCCTTCCTGAAAGCGAACGAAGCGAGCCGCCTCTGGAGGCTGGCCATAGATCCACTCTTCGTACATAGGACTATCGGCGTTGCCGTCTATGGTGTGTTCGCGATGCTTGTCACGCGGAGGTCCCGCAGAAGCCAGAACCATCCTGCGATCCATGCCGACGAGGATTTCGTGCGCGGCTACGGCTGTGCGCACTTTTGGGGATAGAGAATCTGTATAGGCTTCTTCGCTGGATTTAGCGCGGAAGTCGACCAACGGATCGAGAAGAGCTTTTACCTCCGGAGCGGTCACTTCCGGCAGGCCGCCTTCAAAGATAAGGGTGATGCGAAAACCCGTGGCGATTGGGCCTTGCTGCGCGACTTGCATGCCATCGAAGGACAGATGGCTCAGGAAGCGATGTTTGGCATAAGGGCCGCCATTGAAATCGACAAGGAGGCGGTCGCCCTTGAACTGGAGCGCGGTAACGGCTACACGGTCTCCGGGAGCGGCGGACTGTCCGCGCTCATAGAGCATGCGCTTGTACTCTTCGTTGCTTGGCGTCATGTTGCCGTTGGCGATGAGAGTTAGCCCAGGACCAAAGGGCAACTCACGGTGAGCAAACCCCTGTTCGGCTTCGAGATTGCGGATAAGGTCGAGGCGGCCGTGTTCGGTCAACGGGGCGTCGGGGATTTCGATGTGGGTGGGGTGAAACTCGGTAGTTACGTCGGCGGTAGCGGTTTTTTCGCCGACCACGAAAACTTGCGCGCTGGGGGCGCGTGTCAGAGCGAGGAAGCTACAAAGGACGAGGAAGCGTACAGGCGTGCATGATTTCATGCCAAACACCTCTGCTGAGAGGCATTGTGCGCCTAAGTGAGCATCGGGCGCAAGAGGCCCAAAACTATATCCAGACGAGGCATGCTTTTTTCTTCGTACTTGCGAACAGAAGAGCATACCGGAGGAAGAAACCCATCACGCCGGGCAGTGGATGCTAGTCGTTATCACTGTTGTTGCTAGACGAGCGTAGATGATCGTCGATGGCCGGTAACGTCGAAGCATTCGTGGCTGTCGTTGAGAGAATTTGGACCAGAGGTGCGGGACGGGCCGCTGCGGCTGTTTCCATGGCTGTATGGGCGGCGGGTGGCGCGAGGTCCATGGGATAGCCGGCGGCGACGATTGGCGCATGCGTGTAGCTCCAGGCGTACTCGCGGGTCAGACGATAGAGGACGATCATAGCGGCGATAATACATACAGCGGTAAGCAGCGCGCCTTCGGGCCCGTAGGAGCCACCGGTAAGCCAGAGGGCTCCGCTGACGCTGGTGTCTACCGGGTAGGAGTAGGTGGCGAGTCCCGCAACGGGAAGGCCGAAGAGGACGCCCATCGATGCGTCCCAGGCAAAATGGAGGCCCCAGCCCAGCCACAGAGCGTGGGTCCGGAGGTAAGCCATCGAAAAAAGGATGCCGGTAAGGAACGTCAGGAAGACGCTGAAGGCGGTCGAGTACGGGCGAAAGCTCGAGAATAAGGCATAGGCGATAGAAAGGAAGATCGTCGCCATCGTCGGACCCATCGCGCCGATGAGGCAGCGATATATATACCCTCGGAAGGCGACTTCGAGCGCGAGTGTGCCGAGAGCAAGTGTGATCAGAGAAACTAAGGCGAGGCCCCAGGCGCGCGGCGCTAGCCAAAACTGGGGATGAAGATCGCCGGCGAGCATCATGGGCAGCGTTGAAACAAGTAATGTGGCCCAGCCAAGAGCGGCGCCGGTTTGCCACTCGTGCAAGGCGGTGGAGCGCTGCGGGAGCGCATTGGTGAAGCGGATTCCGCCGATGCGGGTAGCAATCCAGCTAAGAGTGGCAAAGCCAATCAGCAAGAGGAACAGGAAAAAGCCTTCCTGCAGCGGTGGTTGGAGAATTGCCAGATTGAAATGATTGGCAATTCCCTGCGCGCCGTGGGAGGCCGCAGAGCGAGACGCCAGGAGCCAGAGAAACCCGGTGACGAACAGCGCAAGTTGCATGGAGCGTGGGATGTGCTGGACGGGCTGGGTGGGGGTGGGTTGCAACGGTGTGCGGTTCCTCAGTGCTTCAGGCGGTTGTGTAGAACTGCGCGATGTTACGGAACTTGGTGTAACGGGCGGCGAGCAATTCATCGATGGACAACCGCTTGAGATCGCCAAGATGCCGTTCGAGGCGTTCGTTGACGAGTTCCATGGCGAAGGCCGGATCCATCTGGGTTCCCCCTTCAGGTTCGCGGATGACATCGTCCACGCAGCCTAGCTTTTGGACGTCGGTCGCGGTGTAACGGAGAGCGGCAGCTGCCTGCTGCTTTTTGCTGGGGTCTTTCCACATAATGCTAGCGCAGCCCTCGGGCGAAATGACCGAATAGATAGCGTTTTCAAGCATCAGGACCCGGTCGGTGACGGCAAGAGCCAGGGCGCCACCAGAACCGCCTTCGCCAGTGATGGTAGCAATCGTGGGAACACGGAGGCGAGACATCTCGAGCAGGTTACGGGCGATGGCTTCTCCCTGACCCCGCTCTTCGGCACCGAGGCCAGGGTTGGCGCCGGCGAGGTCGATGAAGGTGAAGATGGGGCGACCGAATTTTTCGGCGATCTTCATGGCGCGCAAGGCTTTACGGTAGCCTTCGGGGTCCGGTGAACCGAACTTGCGGGCGACCCGCTCTTTGAGGGTGCGGCCTTTGAGATTACCGACGACGAGAACCGGTTCGCCGTGGAAGAAGGCCATGCCCGTAGTCATGGCAGCGTCATCGGCAAAGCGACGATCGCCATGGATTTCGCTAAAACCGGTGAAGAGTGCTTCGATGTAGTCCATCGGATAAGGACGCTGAGGGTGGCGGGCCAACTCAGTTTTGATCCATGCCTCGGGCGTTGGTGCGGGTGGAACGGAAGACTTCTGCGATATGTTTTCAGCCATCTGGAACCCTCTGAGATTGTACGCGAGGAGGCGCAGCGTTGCTTCGCCTACGCCCGGCCGAAGAGGGCCGGCCAGGAGAGGTCATAACGCTCGCGGGCGAAGAGAAGCACGAACAAAACCAGCGCGTACAAGAGCTGCTGACCAGCCACCGCCCAGTCCTGTTTCATCCCGACTCCGAAAACCAGGACCAGCATGAGCAGGAAGGCCAGCGTGAGGGCGAAGCGCGTGAAGGTGCCCAGCAGAAGCAAGATGCCGATGAGGAGTTCGACCGGCGGGACGGAGTAGCCTGTGGCGAGAGTGAGCGATGTCGGAAGCGGTGCCGCGGCCATGCTCTTGACCATTCCCTGTGCGAAGCCGGAGAGATGCGTCCCGGTGAAGATGCGTGCGAACCCGTGACAGAAGAAGTCCACGCCCGTGAAGAGCCGTAGCAGTAGGTAGGCTTGGCGGTGTTCTGCGGTGGGGTGCGTGACAGTGAGATCGCTCATGTTGGATTGGATGCGGCTCGTTATGAACGGAGGCAAGGAGGGCTAAAGCTGGATGGCCGGATAAAGGAACGAAATATGCAGCGACTGCGAGCCTGCACTGACGGGAGGCCAGTAACGGCCGTCGGCTGGGAGCCATAGGACTTCGCCAGGCGCCATGTTACGCATGCCGATGCTGGTTTTGACCTGCATCGGCGTGATGGCGATGAGCAAAGCCCGATGCGTCTGCGGCTTGCCGACCGTGCAAGGCGTGAGCGCATGACACACCATGTGCTGTACCCAGATGGACGGCGACTGGAAATCGGTAGTGACGTCCGCGATGGAGGGGGGCGGGGCTTCCCCGCGGATGACCTGAGTGATCTCAGTGGGCTGCAGGCGTTTGAACTCGATACGGAGGAAGTCGGAGTCCGTGTCGCTGAGGCTTTGGACACTGTGCCGCTCAGCCATGCCGGGCGAGATGCGCCAGGCGCCGGTATGCGTGGGTGGACGTTTGGCAACGAAGCCGTCCGTGCCTTCGTGCTTGAGATCTACCTCGCCGGCGTTGTTGAGGTAAAGGTAGAGCGTTGGGTAGGCGGAGTGGTCGTGCATCGGAACGAACTCGTGTGCGCCGTAGTGGACACGCATGACGAGGACGTCGGAGTTCTCAAAGATCGTCTGATAGTTCGACGGTAACGGCAGAGCCGTTGTCGTTGCAGCTTGAGGGTTGGAAGCTTGAGGAGCATTGTTCGCAGCGGATGCGACGAAAAGGGCTACTGTCAGGAGAGTTGCGACCGATAGATTCATTATTGGATGACCTGCACCGCACCGCGGCCCACGAGCTCTTCCACCTGCTCGATGAAAAGGACATCGGCAGCAACGCCGTATCCCTGGGGTTCGAGCACCGCGCAGAATTCTCCCGGCTCTTCAAGATTGAGGAGGAGTTTACCTGAGCCGGGGGCGCTGCGGAAGAGGGTTTCAAGCTTGGCCAGCAGAAGGTCATCGGAACTATGAAGCGGGACACGGATTCGAAGAGCGTCCGGTAGCTTGATCTTGACGTCTTCAAGAGCCTGGATGGAGGAGATAGCCAGCTTGGGTGCAGCATCTTCGTCGCCGCGGAGTGAGCCGCGGATCAGGACGGGAACATCGATCTTCAATTTTTCGGCAAGCTTTTCGTAACTCTGCGGGAAGGCAATGAGTTCGATCTTGCCGACCGTGTCTTCGAGGTTGGCCTGCGCGTACATTTCGCCGGAGCGCTTGGACTTGGCGACCTTGAGGCCGGTGATGACGCCTGCGATCTGGATTTCGTTTGAGCCTTCTTCGCGGCGGCCACGGTTGAAAACAGCAGGCTCGGGTTTCATCTCACAGGCCGTGACCGTATCGACAACCTTGAGGTTGCGAAGCTTCTCACGATACTTGTCCATCGGATGGCCCGAGACAAAAAATCCAAGAACGTCTTTTTCGTTTTGCAGCCGTGTGTGCTCATCCCAATCAGGCGCGGGCGGAAGCGCATCTTCATCCTTGTTGGAACCCGCTGGACCAGGATCGTCGAACATGCCGAAGAGACCGTGCTGGCCAGCGGCGGCGTCCTTCTGGGACTTCTGTGCTCGTTCGATGGCTTTGTCGAGCGCTGCCATGACTTGCGACCGTTTTCCGAACGCATCAAGTGCGCCGGCCTTGCAAAGCGACTCAAGCACGCGCTTGTTCATCAGTCGTAGGTCGATCTTGTCGCAGAACTCCCACAATGATGCGAAACCCTGCTTCCCTTCCGTTGCCAGTTCTTCGCGAGCCTTGATGATCGAGTCAATCGCATTGTGGCCGACATTCTTAATGGCCGCAAGGCCGAAACGGATCGAGTCGCCAGTGGGCGTGAAGTTGGCGGCCGAAACCTGCACATCAGGTGGCACCACAGCAATGCCGAGTTCCTTGCACTCGCCGATGTACTTGACGACGTTCTCCGGCTTCGAGGTTTCGGAGGTCAGCAGTGCGGCCATGAACTCAACCGGGTAATGGGTCTTGAGCCAGGCTGTGTGATACGCGAGCAGCGAGTAAGCAGCCGAGTGCGATTTGTTGAAGCCGTATCCTGCGAACTTCGCCATCTGATCAAAGATTTCGCCCGCCGCATTTTTGTTGAACTTCCGTTCAGCCGCGCCGGCAAGGAAGATGGCGCGTTGCTTCTCCATCTCGGCAGCATCTTTCTTACCCATGGCGCGGCGCAGCAGGTCGGCGCCACCGAGCGAGTACCCGCCGATAACATTCGAGATCTGCATGACCTGTTCCTGGTACACCATGACGCCGAGTGTTTCCTTGAGCAGCGGTTCGAGCTCTGGCAGCGTGTACTCGACTTCCCGGCGGCCCCACTTGCGCTCGATGAAGTCGTCGATCATCGACATCGGACCCGGGCGATAGAGAGCGTTGAGCGCGGTAAGATGCTCGATGGAGTTGGGCTTGTAACGGCGCAGAACATCGCGCATCCCGCCGGATTCAAACTGGAAGACGCCTGATGTCAAAGCCCGGTGAAAAACCTTCTCGAAGGTTTCCGTGTCTTCGAGATCGATAATGTCGAGATCGACGACTACGTCGCGGTTGGACTTGATGAGCTTGAGGCAGTCGTCGATGACGGTGAGCGTTGTGAGACCAAGGAAGTCCATCTTCAGCAGACCCATCTTTTCGACGGCTTTCATGTCATAGCTGGTTACGATGGCTTCGTCTTTTGTGCGTGTGACGGGAACAAGCTCCGTGAGCGGCTGGGGAGCGATCACCACGCCCGCAGCGTGAACACCCGCACCGCGCACAAGGCCTTCAAGTCGGAGCGCTGTGTCAATAAGCTCCTTGATCTTGGGGTCTTCGTAAGCTGTAGCGAGCATCGGATTGTCTTTGAGCGCCTGCTCGATCGTGATGCCGATGGTCGGCGGGATCAGCTTGGCGATGCGATCGACCTCACCGTAAGGCATGTCGAGCGCGCGACCGACGTCCTTGATCGCGGCCTTCGCGGCCATGGTGTTGAAGGTGATGATCTGAGCGACCTGGTCGTTGCCATACTTCTGACGTACATACTCGATGACTTCGCTCCGGCGGTTCATGTCGAAGTCAATGTCGATATCAGGCATCGAGATACGCTCGGGGTTGAGGAAGCGCTCGAAGAGCAGGTCGTTCTGGAGCGGATCGATGTCCGTGATCTCCATCACATAAGCGACGAGAGATCCTGCGGCCGAACCACGGCCCGGGCCAACGGGAATTCCCTGCTCGCGGGCGTAGCGGATAAAGTCCCACACGATCATGAAGTAGCCGGGAAACTTCATCTGGACGATACACTCGATCTCGCGCGTAAGGCGCGCTTCGTAATCCGCGATGGACTTGCGCAACTTGCCGGTGCTTTCGAGGTGCTTGACGGTTGTTTCGCGGCGCTTACGCCAGCCTGCGCGGCAGACCTGCTCGAAGTAGGCGTCGAGGTCCATGCCATCGGGACAATCGAACTTCGGGAATGGATTCTTGACCTTCTTCAGTTCGAGAGCACACCGCTCCGGAAACTGCATGGTGCGTGTGCAGACTTCAGGCGCGTGCGCGAAGAGCCGATGCATCTCGTCCGCGGACTTGATGTAGAACTCCTGCGTGTCGAACTTGAAACGCTTGGGGTCGTTCATCGAACCGGCAGTCTGCACGCAAAGCAGCACTTCGTGCGCGCGTGAATCTTGGTCTTCGATGTAGTGCGAATCGTTGGTGGCGATCAGCGGGATGTCGAGGTCTTTTTCAAGACGGAACATCGCTTCGGTGACGGCCTTGTCGGGAGCGAGGCCATGATCCTGAATTTCGAGGAAGAAGTTGCCGCGGCCGAACATGGTTTCGAGATCGCCGGCGGACTTCTTCGCTTTGTCGTAGTTCCCTTCCATCAAGTGCTGCGAAACTTCGCCAGCGAGGCATCCGGAGAAGCCGATCAGGCCCTCGGTGTGACGGGCGAGAAAGTTCTTGCTGATACGCGGCTTCTTGTAGAAACCGTGCAGCGCGGCCTCAGAGGTCAGGCGCACAAGGTTGCGATAGCCCGCCTCGTTCTCGGCAAGGATGAGCAGGTGGTTGTACTTGGAGTCCGGGTCGGCGTCTGCACGGAGATGAGACTCTTCTTTGCAGACGTAAAGCTCACAGCCGAGGATCGGCTTGAGATCCTTCTTGTGCATGGCGTCGAAGAAGTGAACGGCGCCGTAGATGTTGCCGTGGTCGGTGATGGCAGCCGAGGTCTGGCCGATCTTGGTAAGGTGCTTGGCGAGCTTGTCGACGTCGCAGGCTCCATCGAGGAGCGAGTAATCCGTGTGAAGATGGAGGTGTGTAAACTCTGCGGCCATAAAGCTAGTTTACCGCTTGGTAAACCGCGACCCGGCTGAGGAAAAGAGGGCCGGGATCAGGCGAGGATCGTCGTGTATGCCCGCCATGGGCCTACAGCGTCACGGTATTCATTAGCCATGGCTTTCACGATCTGTGAAATATGTCCGAGATCGTGGACGACCCAGGTTGCCAGCAGATTGCTCAGGGTTACAGCGCCCAGGTCGGGATGCTTGCCAGGGAAGGCGAGCTGTTCATCGGTGAGTTGCAACAAATTCAAAGTTGCGAGACTTTGCCGCCGCAGTTCACCAAACTCATCAAGCAGCTCTTCTATGGATTTGTTCTGAATCAGGGGGCGGAAGGCGAATCTGTCAAAGCCATCAAAAGCTCGGGTGTCCTGATGCTGAAGGATAGCTTCGACGCGCGGCATCCAGTTGGTGCGCTCACCGTGCGAGAGATGCCCTACGACATCGGCGGGACTGAAGGCTTCAGCTGTCTTCCTGCAGTGCAGCCAGACAGCGGATTTTCCGCGCAGCATCGCATTGAGAACATCCGGCGTGGTGGACAGGACTTCGCGTGCTTGATCGAGTTGGAATTCCATCGTGCTTCTTTCTAGCTACCCGGGAGCCATTTATTGGTCTTAAAGCCGCTATGGACAAGCGTATAGCAACCTTTCATCTCGCCCCAGAAGATGTCTGAGATCTTGGCGTGCGTATATTCGTGCGGCCACTGCCCGGGGTGCGTGCGCCAGGCGAAATGATAGTGCTGGAGGATCAGCGCCGTGCGCGGCAGATGCGAGGGCGAGCTGACAACCTCCGCAGAGTGCCAGTTGTGTTGCTCCATGATCTGGTTGGAGAAATAAATGTTCTGGATGGTATCGTGCGCCTGGTCTTCTTCGAGGATGGCGTCGGCGGGTACACCCTGCGAGACCGCGAAGACCTTCATGGAGTGTGCTTCAACGAAACTATTGTGCGCAGCGCCGCCCGTCATGATTAGCCGCGGGGCAACGCCGGCACGGTACTCGCGGATGCCTTCGAGCACTCGCTCGCGCTGTTCGGGGCTGGGCGAGCCGTCCGCGAGCGACGGCGTGCCGAGCACGATGAGAGTGTCGAAGTGCGTGAGGTCGGTATTGGAGCTAGGGATCGCGTAGTACGTGGCGAGGATGAGGCCGAAGGTCGCGGCTGCCTGCAGGATGGATTTCGATGTCATCTTGAACAGCATTTCAGCCTCGCAATGGGTTCAGGATACGCGAGAGGGACTGATGGTGGTGTCTAACAGAGGGCGGCTGCGCTAGACTATCGGGCGATGGAGGCGGCACGATGATTTTGTGGGATTGGTTCTTTCGGATGCGGCGGCGGAAGAAGCGTGAGGAACTGCTGGCAGCAGCACATGCATGGCCTACGGCTACAGCGAAGCTTTTACCGGGCGAGCTGGTGGATAAAGACGAACTTGCCGAAGGCACCGTGGCGCAGGACAGGCAGGTGGAGTTCCCGTTCTACTTCACGCTGGAGTCGGGGTATTTTGGCGGGCATGTCCGGACGGTCGCCTGCTCGGAGGGCGAGGCGCGTCGGCTGATGAAACAGGTGCCGGAAGGAGCGGCGATCACGGCACGGTACAACCCGGCGAATCCGGATGAGGCTTGTGTGCTGGCTGGGGATAACGAAGGGGCTCTGCCGGTTGGGGTTTGGGAAGGTTGAGGAGACACGCCCGGACCAAGGACCTACCGAGTTGGAAACAAGGCACCGGCGGTGGAACCCCGCTGATGTATCTGCCAGCAGTCTTTGATCTCGCTCGCATAGATCGCAAGTATCTCTGCGAAATTGTATTCGTGAGGCCAATGGGCAGGATGGGTGTGCCATGCGAAGGTGTAGTTTGCCAGGATGAGCGCGGCCCGTGGCAGATGCGAAGGTGAACTGATGACCTCAGCGGAATGCCAGTTCTGCGCAACCATGATCTGGTTGCTGTAGTAAATGTTCTGGATAGTGTTCTGCGCCTGGTCGTCTTCTAGTATGAAATTGGCCGGTACGCCCTGAGACACGGCTAAACGCTTCATGGACGTAGCTTCGACGTACTTATTGTGCGCTGCGCCGCCGGACATGATGATGTTTGAGGCGATGCCGCTCTTGTATTCGCGGACAGACTCGAGAACCCGTTCACGCTGCTCCGGGCCCGTCGTGCCATCGTCATTGCAAGGGTTGCCAAGGACGATCAGCGTGTCGAAGCGCGTCAGGTTGGTATTGGTGACGGGGATAGACAGATAGTACAAAGCCATGCGCCCAGTCACGGCGCCAGCCAGAACAAGGCAGAGAACGGCAATTAACGTAACGAGCGGCCATTTTTTCATTGGGCTTCCATAAATTTCTGTTTCGAAACCATCACGATTCGACTAATGGACAAGGTCCCTGGCAAGCTTCACGTAAAGCTCAACACACTCCAGCAGCTCCTGCTTGCTGATCTTCTCGTCGGGCGTATGCGCCACATGGATGCTTCCCGGCCCCAGCAGGAACGGCTCGCCCCAGTTCGTCAGCGACGGGATGTCCGTAGTGAACTTCGCGACCATCGTATCGAAGCCCTCGACAGCGCGCATCTGGACAAACGGCAGCTCGAGCGAGAACTCCACATCACAGCGGCCGCCCGCGGCCTGAACGATGGCAGCCTTGGTTTCTTCTGCAGGCCCAACCAACCGAACCAGGATGTGGGCCTCAGCTTTATCAGCGATAACGTTCGGCGCACGTCCGCCGCTGATGATGCCAACGTTCAGCGTCGAGTCGCCGATGCCCTCGATAATCGGTAGCGGGAGCGCCTGAATGTCGTGCAGCGCGGCCAACAACTTGTCGATAGCCGACTCGCCAAGCTCAGGATAAGCCGAATGCGCCATTCTGCCATGCGCACGAAGCTCGACGCGAAGCGCGCCTTTGCTTGCCAGCGCGAGGCGATTGTCGGTCGGCTCGCCATTGATGAGAAAGCGTGAACCGCGAGGATTTTGGTTCGCGATGGCAGCCCCAGCGGAGTCGCGTTCCTCGCCCACAACGAACAGCAAGCCAACCTTGACGCCCATCGCGCGCAGCTTTTCCGCAGCGGCAATCTGTGCTGCGATGATGCCCTTCGCGTCACAGGTGCCTCGGCCATAAAGGTGCGTTGCGTCCTCACGGCAGGGGCCGAGAAATGGCGGAACGGTGTCCATGTGGGTCGAAAAGACGATGTCCGGCGTGATCCCCTGCTGGAACGCATAGACGTTGAAGCGCGGCCCTGTACCCCCGTTGGGCGTCTTTGCCGGATCGGGTTGCGGAACAGGTTGGCGCTCCACTTCCCAGCCAAGGGATTCGAGATAAGCGTGCAGGAACTCGCCCGCCGGGGCCTCGTGGTAGGTGGTCGATTCTATGTCGACAAGCTGCTTCGTGAGTTGGATCGGGTCGATCGGCATTGAGGTCAGGATAACCGACGTTAGACTTGAGCCATGAGTGATGCGGTGGTATTTCGTTCGCATGTGCAGACGATTGAAGATTTGCGAGGCCCGGCCGGAAGGCTGGAGGCGATTCTGAACACAGGACGTCCGGACGCATTGTATGCAGCGGTAATCGCGCATCCGCATCCGCTTGGCGGCGGCACCATGCACAACAAAGTCGTATATCACGCGGCGAAAGCCTTCTCCAGCTTCGGTCTGCCGGTCCTGCGGTTCAACTTTCGCGGAACGGGCTTAAGCGAGGGCGCACATGACGATGGCCGCGGTGAGGTGGACGATGTTCGCGCGGCGCTCGACTGGCTGGAGCGCGAATACCGGCTTCCCATCCTCTTCGCTGGATTTTCGTTTGGATCCAACGTAGGGCTCAGGGCCTGCTGCGGCGATGCACGAGTCCAAGGACTTTGCGGCATCGGGCTCCCGGTTCACGCCGAGGGTCGCGACTACACCTACAACTTCCTTCCCGGGTGCGGAAAGGTTCCTAAGCTATTCGTTATCGGCGACCACGACCCCTTTGCGCCGCGTCAGGTACTGGACGAAACGCTGGTTTCGGCTTCAGAACCCAAGCGCGTCGTGTGGGTCGAAGGCGCCGACCACTTCTTTGCGGGAATCCCTGGTTCGCCCGCGCCGAAGCTGGACGTGATGAACGCGGCGATCCGGTCCTGGCTCAGCGACGAGTTCGGACTGTAGCTGTCGATTCGCGACTGTGACCGGTCGAGCCACTCCTCGATGAGGGCCGCAGTCTTCTGCGGCGACTCTTCCGCAGGACGATGCCCGACGCCCCTGAGAATATGTAACTCAGAATAACGAAGCCGGGCGCGCAACTCATGGACGGAGATGGGGGGCACTGCGCGATCCGCGTCTCCCCAGATAAGCAGCGCCGGCGTGCTGAGTGGTGAGCGCAAGTGCTTGCGGAGAACGCTCATATCTTCGTGCCAGGTACTCAGCAGCCGCAGCAGGTGCGCCATGGTGCCACGGGTCTGCAGATTTTCCCGGTAAGGCTTGAGTTTTGCAAGCGTGTCCCAGGACTTTGGCCCAGCCATACGGCGCAGTCCGATCATCTGCATCCAGCGCGGATACCAGGGGATGGTGTACGCGAAAAGCCGTCCCGGAAGCGACAGGTAGAACCGGATAAGCGGATCACCTTCGTCGAAGTAGGGGTGGGCCGGGGCCAGCAGCGTGAGGGACCGAACCAGAGTCGGATGGGTGGCGGCCAGTTGCAGCGACACCGCACCTCCATGAGAGTGGCCGAGCAGGCATGGGCGATCAAGTCCCAACGCCTGGATAAAGCGGGCTGTTAGGGTAGCGTTGGCGGCCAGCGTAGGGACGATGTCGCTGCGCCGCTCCGACTGGCCGGAACCTGGAAAATCGAGCGCGATGACGTGCAGATCGGTCCGGAGCGCATCGATGAGCAGCACCATCGTCTCCGCGCACCCCATCAGGCCATGCAACAGGAGAAGAGACGGTTGGTCGGGCGTTTGGACTCCACGCTCCAGGTAGGCAAGGCGAATGCCGTCGAGGGTTAGGTTACGGCGTTCAATCATGGACAGCGCTCTTGCGGCAGTGCTGGACCCCGCAGGGTTCAATCGCAGAACTTCAGTTCACAGCAGATAGCGATTTGGGTCAAGTCCGGAAGGGTGCGGAAACAGCATGAATGCGTCAGAATAGAAGTTGCATCAAACCAAGGGAACCAGAGAATCCAGAATAGCGTATCTGCCTATGAATTGGTGCATTTTAGGGTGAAGGAACTACGTAAGTGCTCGCCATTGCTGCATAAATGGCTTTGGCACTTGGTTTGCTCATAGCCTTACCGATTTACGTTGTTGAATAAGAGCGTTCCTGTGAAGAGTGGGTCCCAAACTCGTCTGCTGGCCGTACTGCTGGCAGTGGTAACACTCGCAGCCTTCGGGCTGGCGATCGCGAACCTGGTGCAGGAGAGTACTCAAAGTTCCCCCACCGACGGCGCGCGCCTGACCGAGACGGCTGGGGGACTTCGCGCGTACATCGTTCCCAAAGACACCCCGGCGTACCGTGGCGGAATTCGGGCCGGAGACGTGATTACCGCGATCAACGAAGTTCCCACCACCCGGCTGGCAACCGCTGACCGGGAAATGGCGCGGACCGGCGTCTGGAGCAAGGCCACCTATTCCATTCAGCGCAAGATGGGAGAAGGCCGAATAGCGCCACTCGAAATCGGAGTAATCCTGGAGCCGGCTGATCGGACCGACAGTCAGGTGCTTCGGTTGATCGCTTTGGTATATCTTGCGATCGGCCTCTACGTCCTATTTCGACGATGGACCGCGCCCAAGTCCACACATTTCTTCGTCTTTTGCCTGGTTTCGTTCATTCTCTGTGCATTCAAGTACACGGGCGTGCTGGACGGGCTGGATCAAATCATCCTGTGGTGCAATATAGGGGCAACAGCACTGCAACCGGCGTTATTCCTCCACTTTGCAATCAGCTTCTCCGAAGATCCGCAGCACAAGCGAGCGCTAAGGCTCCTATACCCACTTCTCTATCTGCCCGGCGTCGTGCTTGTAGGGCTGCGGTACATGGCGTTGCAGGTATGGTCGCCTACGGAGCGCCTGCAGCACCGGCTGGACCAGACGGACTACGCCTACCTTGCCGCTTATTACGTCATTGCTGCAATCGTTTTCTGGATGCGCTATCGCAGTGAACAGCAGCCGCTCCAACGCCAGCAGTTGAAGTGGTTGAGCCGCGGCACGTTGCTCACAGTGCTTCCGTTTACAGCGTTCTACGTGATTCCCTTCCTTAGCGATGCCAACGTGTCCAACACGCTGACGAGAATCGCGCTCCTCTCGTTGATCCTACTGCCGCTGACCTTTAGTTGGGCGATCGTGCGCTATCGCCTGATGGACGTCGATCTCATCTTCAAGCGTGGTGTCACGTACACGCTGGCAACGGCAGCCCTCGTCGGACTTTACTTCGGCGTGATTGCTCTGGCGGCGAGCTTTGCGCGTGCACGATTCCAGAACTTCGGGTTCTGGGGACTCGCGGTGGCGGTGGTCGTCACGGGAATTCTGTTCGACCCGTTGAAGCGAGCGATTCAGGCGCGCGTCGATCGCGTGTTCGAGCAAAAACGCTTTGATTATCGCGAAACCCTTGTGAAGTTCGGCCGCGAGCTCAACGCGCAAACGGACCTCGGCGCCCTGGTCGGCTCCATCGTCGAGCGCCTCCCTGACACGTTGCTGCTCACGCGCGTTGCCGTATTCCTGGCCGACGACGATGTACAAGGACACAGAGCACGCTTCCGGCTGATTGCCTCACATGGCCTCTCTGCCACGATTGCGAACGAAAGCATCACGTTCGACATGGGTTTTCTGGACTTTGATCGCCGCGGCGCGGACAACCATATCTTCTTCGAGACCCCACACTCGGTGCTTCGTCTGCCCGAGACACAGCGGCAAACGGCTGCAGCACTCGACCTGAACTACTACGTTCCCTGTCGCGTCGCTCGCGGCGAGGGAGAGGGTTTGACCACAATTGCAGTCCTCGGCCTTGGCCGCACGGGCGACGGCGATTTCCTTTCCAGCGAGGACGTCGAACTGCTGGAATCGCTCGCCGGCTACATCGGCATCGCTATCCAGAACGCGCAGCTCTATCGTCGGCTGGAACAGAAAATCTTCGACTTCGAGCGCCTGCGCGACTTCAACGAAAACATTGTGGAGTCCATCAACATTGGCGTCTTCGCCGTCGATCTGCAGGACAGCATCGAGAGCTGGAACGCGCAGATGGAAGTGATGTACGCTACACCTCGCGCGGATGCCCTGCGCCGGCCGCTGAACGAGGTCTTCCCTTCCGACTTCCTTGAAGAGTTTGACCGCCTGCGTGCTGAGGCCGGCGTGTGTACCCTCTACAAGTTCCGCTTGGCGACGCCCGCCGGTGAATCGCGCATCGCTAACATCACCATCGCTCCCCTGCTGAACCGTGACTTCCACGCCGTCGGGCGGATCATCATCGTCGACGATATTACCGAAGCGATCAACATGGAGAAGCAGCTTACGCAGTCCGAGAAGCTATCCTCAATCGGCTTGCTGGCCGCGGGTGTTGCACATGAAGTGAACACACCGCTCGCCGTCATCTCCAGCTACACACAGATGCTGCAGAAGCAGATGCGCGGCGACGATAGCAACATGGCCCGTCTGCAACCCGTGCTGGAAAAGATCACCCAACAAACTTTCCGTGCGTCCGAAATCGTCAACGGCCTGCTGAACTTCGCGCGAATGGGTAGTGTCGACTTTGCGCGTGTCGACGTGAACACCATGCTGCGGGATACAGCATTGCTGCTGGAACATCAGCTGCGTTCCGGACGTATTGCAGTGAAAATGGACTTGGCGGCTGACCTTCCGCCCATCTCCGGCAATCTCGGCAAGCTGCAGCAGGTAACGGTGAATCTGATCATGAACGCAAAGGATGCCCTGCAGGACAAGGGCTCGGGAACCGTAAAAATTTCGACCGAACGCACACAGCGCGGCGTTGAAATTCGTGTGGAAGACGACGGACCAGGTATGCCTCCCGAGGTTCTGGGCAAAATCTACGATCCCTTCTTCACGACCAAGAGCAACCCGAAGGAAGGCCAGCGCAAAGGCACGGGCCTCGGGCTCGCAGTCACTTACGGGATCGTGCAGGAGCATGGTGGAACAATCGGCGTGGAAAGCACCGTTGGCGAAGGCACCGTGTTCCGTTTGTCGTTCCCCGCAATCGAAAACGAACGGACCAAACTGACGTCGAATGAGAACCTGCAGGCGATGCAGGAGCAGGAAAGGTAGTACATGTCTAACGCAACACTAACGGAGATCGACAGCCCAAAAACGGGAAGCAACACCCAGCACCAACGCATCCTGATCATCGACGATGAGGCAGGAATTCGCGACTCTCTGGAAACGCTCCTCATGCTGGAAGGCTTTTCAGTAGAAGCAGCTCCCGATGGGCAGGCGGGGCTGGACCTGCTGGCGCGGCATGCCTATGATCTTCTGCTTCTCGATCTTGCCCTGCCGGGCGAAAGCGGCATCGATCTCCTGCCGCGCATCAAGTCGCTTGTGCCCGACCTTCCAGTGATTATGATCACGGCCTACGGCACGGTCGGCAATGTAGTCGATGCGATCCGCGCAGGCGCGTCGAACTTCGTACAGAAGCCGTGGGACAACGAAAAACTGCTCGCGGATATCCGCGCGGCCATCGGCCTCAATCGCGCCGAGCAGGAAGTCGTGCAGCTCAAGCGAACGCTGAAGCAGCGCTACTCGTTTGAAAACATCGTGGGCAAAAGCGAGCCGATGCTCCGGCTGTTCGATCTTGTCGCGCAGGTAGCTCCGAGTCGCTCGACTGTACTCATCCAGGGTGAGAGCGGCACAGGAAAAGAGCTGGTGGCCAAGGCCATTCACGCCAGCTCACCGCGACGCGACAAAGCATTTATCCCGGTCAACACCGGTTCCGTTCCCTCCGATCTTTTGGAGTCAACGTTGTTTGGCCATGAGCGCGGCGCATTCACTTCAGCCGTTGTTGCCAAAAAGGGCCTCTTCGAAGTTGCGGACGGTGGAACGCTGTTCCTCGACGAGATCGGCACCATGAGCATGGATATGCAGGCCAAGTTGCTGCGCGTCCTGCAGGACCGCCGTTTCATGCATCTCGGTGGAACCCACGAGATCCAGGTAGACGTACGCATCGTCGCCGCAACCAACGTCAATCTCGCGCAGGCCGTGAAAGATGGCCGATTCCGTGAAGACCTTTTCTATCGCCTTAATGTCATCTGCCTGGAACTGCCACCCTTGCGCAGTCGCAAGGAAGATATTCCCCTGCTCTCGGCGCACTTCCTGAAGTTTTACGCCGAAGAGAACGGCTTCCCCATGCGTGCCCTGTCGCCGGAAGCCCTCCGGACGATGATGGACTACGAGTGGCCTGGAAACGTTCGTGAGCTTGAGAATGCGATGGAGCGCGGTGTCGTACTCTCCAACGGCCCGAAGATCACGCCAGAGTTGCTGCCCGCGCAGATACGCGGAAACAGCTATACGACGAACCTGCTGGAGCAGAAACCGGATGCATCATTATTTGATGTGATGGAGGAGATCGAGCGGAGGATTATTGCGGACAGGCTGGAACGTTGCAACTGGAACCAGACCGAAGCGGCCGAATACTTCCGCATTCCGCTCTCCACGCTTAATCAGAAGATCAAGCGGCTGAACGTCGAAATGAAAAAGCGCGTCCGCGACTAATGCACCAGACGCGTTTAGCGCTTACCCTTTGGCTTCGGCTTCGAGATAGCCTTCTTCACAACTTTCGCTGGAGTCTTCTTCACAGGGTTTGCCTTCACCGGAGCCTTTGACTTCACCGGCGGCTTCACGCTCTTCGCGATCGGCTTTGCCACGACTTTTTTCGCAACAGCCTTCTTCGCGATAACTTTCTTGGCGACCGCCTTCACAGGCTTTGCCGCTTTCTTCGCAATCTTCACTGGAGGAGCCTGCTTCTTCGCAACAACCTTCTTGGCAGGCACAACCTTTGCTGCCTTCGCAGGAACCGGTTTCGCAGTAGCTTTCAGGGGAGGCTTCGGCGCAGCGGCGACCTTCGCAGCTGGTTCTTTGACAGCAACGGTCTTCGCCTTGGCTGCCGGTTTTTCAACCGGAGCCGAAGCTTCAACAGGGACCGCAGTCTCCGTATCGGGACTTTCCTCACTCTGCTCCGCTGCCGCCGCCGCTGCTTTCTTCCCGCGGGGCTTTGCGGCCTTAGTCTCACGCTTCACCGCACGACGGCGCATGTTAACCGGCGGCGGAGGCGCGGGAGGGGAGAAGGGCTCGAGGAATGCCTTGGTCGCCTCAGGCGTGTCGAGCTTTCCGTCCATGATGGCGAAGAACAGGCTCTCCAGCAGATCGGCGTAACCCGGCAGGTCCGGCGTGATGCGCATCTCCTGCATGATCTGGTACGGAATCCGCTGACGGGCCTGAGGCCACTCGGTAAAGAACGCCTGGAAGCGGGCTAGAACCGGCGCGCTCTTGGAGGTGTGCGCCAGCCAGAGAATCTGTTCCGGCACGGCCGTCATCAGCATCTTCCACGCATCGGAAGGCGCTGCGGCGGCTTTGCTGTTGAACTTGGCGGCGAAGTTCTTAGTTTCCGTATCGAGCGCGGCGATCTGGTCGACAAAGCCGGGGCGCGCGAAGCTCGCTTTGAGTTCGGCAACCTCCTTCGGAGCAAGCTTGGCCGTAAGCAGCGGGAAATAAGCTGCCGACGGATCGGGATGGATGCCCATGGCTTCCAGTTGACCCACGGTGTCCCGTAGACGGTTGAGCTCCGTCTCATTGGCTTTCGCGGAAGTCCATGCCGGGAACAGGAATTTGGTCCAACCTTCTGATTCCAAACGTCTCAGAACGCGGAGCGGATCCTCTTCGTGTACGATTTCTTCGGTTTCGTAGCCGCGGAGCGTCGGACTCAAGGCTTCGATATAGTTCTCAGCCTTACCGGTGTCGTAGCGCTGCTGGGTCTTTTCTTCCATATGCCAGCCAAGACGGGCGCCGAAACGTGCGGCACGGATCATGCGGGCTGGATCTTCGATAAAGCCATAGTTCGAAACCAGGCGAAGTTCGCGGTTTTCGATATCCGCAACGCCGTTCAGCGGATCCATGAGAAGGCCGTAAGAGCCTTCATTCAAAGAGATAGCCATAGCGTTGGCGGTAAAGTCGCGGCGGCGGAGGTCGTCAAGAATGGTGGCTGGTTCAACCTTGGGCTTGCCGGGCTTCGGATAGGTGACCGAGAGCGTTGAGCCCACTTCGAGGCGGATTCCGCCGGCGAAGTTGAGGTAAAGCACTTGCATCAATTCATTCTCGCCAGCGATGACGAATCCGGCGTGCTGCAAATCCTTCTTTAGTTTTAGCGCGTTTCCTTGAACAACTACATCAAGATCGCGAATAGGAGAACCACTGGTGAGATCGCGGACGGCGCCGCCGACGAGAAAGACTGTCATGCCGCGGGAACGGGCTACATCGCGAACCAGGGCCAGGGATTGTTGCTGCGCAGCGGTGAGCCGTGTCTGCAGCAGATAAATGTAATCAGCCATTGTTTGTGCTCTTTGCTCCGGACGGTTCGAGGATTTTGGAACCGTGGTGTAACATGCGTCGAATGAGTCGTTTACGAGGAACATGAGCCTCGACGCAACACCTGATTCTACACCCGGAGCGTTTATTTGGCTACTATTTGCACTATTTTTGTGGCGATTGGGTGACGCGTGCGACAATTTCGGCGGATGGCGGCGGGATTATGGCAATTGTGAGGAAAAAAGTTATTGTACGGTCGTTCAGTGGAGCGCTTGCGTGGGGTTATCTTCCGCAGGATGGGTTTGTGGATGGCGACGGAGTCGATTTGCTCGATTCCGCCGGACGTGTTTCCCGCCTTGTTTTGAGCGAGATAAAGACAATTGCGATTGTGAAGGATTTCAATTCCGACGACGAGGTGGATCCCGAGCGAATGGGGCGAAAAAGCTTCCTGGGTCGGCCGCGGGGGGAGGGTTTGTGGCTGAAAGTGGAGTTTCGGGACGGGGATTTGCTGGAGGGACTGGTGCATTTTGACGTTCAGTTTATGGACGTTTTTATGGTGGATTATGGATTCCGTATGGTTCCTCCAGACGCCAGGTCTAACACCCAAAGTTTGTTTATTCCGCGCGTGGCGGTAACCAAAGTCGAGGTACTGGGATATGTGGGGGCTCCCGGAAAGAAGAAGACAAAGTCGGCGGCGGATGCAGCGGAGCAGCCGAGGCTGTTCGAGGAGTGAGGCGCTACAATTCCGGGATGAAGCTGAAGGAGTTGGCGGAGCGGCTAGGGGCGGAGTTGGTATCGGGCGCGGGTGGGGTCGCGGACGAGATTGAGGTTTCCGGAGTTGCCGGGATTGAAGAAGCCGGGCCGGGACAAGTGACGTTCGTCGCGAACCCAAAGTATGCCGGGCTGGCGAAGACGACTAGAGCCGCTGCGGTGATCGTAGAGCCGGAATTCGGGGAACTTTCTGCTCCTACCCTGCGAGTGAAGAACTCGTATCTGGCATTTGCTAAAGCGATTGAGTGCTTCTATGCGGCTCCCGTTTATAAACCGGGGGTGCATCCGACGGCGGTGGTCGATCCGGGTGCTAAGATCGGTGCCCGGGCGCATTTGGGGGCGTATGTGGTGGTTTCTGAGGGGTGTGTCGTCGGGAATGATGCGGTGCTGCTGCCGCATGTGGTGCTCTACCCCGGAGTGACGGTAGGGGATCGGTTCTTTGCACACGCTCATGCCGTGGTGCGGGAAGGTTGCCGGCTGGGGGATGATGTCGTGCTGCAGAATGGCGCAGTGATTGGGGCGGATGGGTTTGGGTTTGCCAAGGGGCCGGAGGGCCGTTGGGTCAAAATCGTACAGTCGGGACCGGCAGTACTGGAAGACGGGGTGGAGGTGCAGGCGAATGCTTGTGTCGACCGGGCTTCGATTGGGGAGACGCGGATTGCAGCCGGTGCGAAGATCGACAACCTGGTGCAGGTAGGACATGGGTCGACGGTGGGCGAGAATACCCTGCTCTGCGCGCAGGTGGGCCTTGCGGGATCGACGACGATTGGCAAGAATGTGATCCTTGCTGGGCAGGTGGGGGTTGCAGGACATCTGACCGTGGGCGATGGGGCCATTGCTACCGCCCAGACAGGGATTCCAGGAGACGTGGCGCCCGGAGCAGTGGTGAGTGGGTATCCGGCGATGGATAACCGCGATTGGCTGAGGATGGTGGCAGCCTTGAAGCGGGTTCCGGAGCTGTTGAAGAAGATGCGGGAGAAGTGAGTTCCGAAGCGACCGCTTTCCTGTTTTCCAGCCAGACGAAAGCCGATGACGGATTGGTCGCTATTTTGAAAGCCGGCCACTCAGAAAAAGGTCAATCGAGACGTCTTTATCCGCTTTCCAGATAAAGAGGCTTGGATCTTTCAGTCCCCACTGGATGTATGGCACAACGAGATGAGCTTTGGCCGATGCGGTCGCGCCTTCAAGATGGACAAGGATGGGGATGGTTATCTCGTGGGGCGTGCCGAGCAGCGTGAAGATACCCGTTACCTGGAGGGTGGAATCTCCCGTCGGAGCGATGACGCCCGTGTAGGACTTCGGCGCGAAGGAGACAGTGGTGTACTGTTCGACGTGCAGAATCTCTTTGTTCATCCTCTTGTCACGGGTGTTGCTGCCTGTAGTGCCGCTGCCGGCGGCAACGGCGATCAGACCCAGCATCTTCGATGTGTTCTGGTCGAACTCAATCGAGCCGGATTGGACATGAAAGGTGCCGCTGACGAGCTCGTGAGTCGTTTTCAGGGTCATTTTGACTTCGCTCGTGTCGGGGTTGACGACGAAGGTCTGATGCTGGGCGACTGCGACTGGAGTGAGGATGACAGCGAGGACGGAGACTGCGAGAAATTTCATGGCTGATCCCATTCGTTGCTTCTCTACGAAGTTTTTGACCGGACTAGGCTTGAGCTGTAACTACAGAAGGTGCGGCACCGGCGCGCTGGGCGACTCGTGTCAACCTTGCCGTCATGCGCATCGCGCCCGGCCACACTCTAAGACAGAACGGCAGGACAGCGCGCGCGAATCGGTTGTTGAGGCCGTCAGCGGCGAGCTCGGCAAGACGCATTTGGGCCAGCAATGCGGACCGCAGTTTCGACTGGAACAACGGAGCGGGTTCTCCTGCGATATAGGCGGCAACGGCGCAACGTGCCGTATGCAGTGCGATGGAGATGCCGTCGCCGGTGAATGAGGGTATGACGGCTGCTTGATCGCCGATGCAGTAAAGTCCCTCATCGGATGTGCGGCGGAGGTATCCATACGGGATGTGAGTTATGGCGATCGGCTTGGCGAGCAGCGGCTCTGCTCCTGCGAGCCTCATAGCGAGGTGCGGACAGTCGCGCTGCATTTTGGCGAGGAAGTTCTCCCAGCGGTTGCTCCCTGCCGGCAGGTGCTTCTGTTGCACGACGCAGCAGAGGTTTGCCATGCCGTCTTCAACCGGCTGAATGCCACCATAGCCTCCGGGGTACAGCATCAACTCAGAGGCGCGCGCAAGTTCAGCGGCCTGTGCCGGGGCCAGACGAAAGTACATCTTGAAGGCGACCCATCGCTGCGGATCCTCCGGGCGCGTGTGGCCGCGGAGATCGTGTTTCCCTGTAGCAAGAAAGACCGTGCGAGCTTCGCGCACGGTGCCATCGTCAAGCGTTGCCTGCCAGGTGTTGTTTCCTGTTCGTTCGAGTGCCTGCACGCTGCGGCCGCGCTCTACGCGGACACCCACGGTGATGGCTTCAGCGAAAAGCGCGGTATCAAGCGTCTTGCGTGTAAGAGAGGCTGCGGGAAAAGGCAAGCTAGCTTCCGCGGCACGCCCGGCAGCGGCAAGGCGAACGTTGTCGATCGGCACAGCCCCCAGAGAAGCCACGTCGAGGCCGAGCGCATGCAGGTCTTCCAGGGCTTCGCTGCTTAAGAATTCTCCGCAGACCTTATGGCGCGATGTGGGCTCGCGTTCAATCAACGTGACGCGCTGTCCCTTGCGGGCTAGCCCGATCGCAGCAGCACAGCCCGCTACTCCACCACCCAGAATAAGAACTTCATCTTGCATTGACACCCGATCGACTTGAACGTTCTAAGCAGTGCTGCTTGTTCTGCATCAATAAGCGGGATTCTATCGGTTCCGATAGATCGTTGCATGACGATGCCGTCATTGCCACGCGATGCGATGTGTGAAGTCCACAGGATGCCGCAAGGCTTTGACGAGCCGCAGCAAGAAATGGAGTGTCACAGTGTCATCCTTCGTATCGTGATGCCGCGTCATCGTCTTGTGCATGAAGAGTTGGGAGCGAACATTTACGCGCGGCGAGTCGTGAGTTCACGCCAGTCAATGGCAAGGTCGACGATAAGGATTGAAGCCAAGGTAAAAGCGATGAGGCCGAGAGCGGCAAAGGTGTCGCCAAGATGACCCCAGTAGCGCGGCCAGAGATTGAGCACGCGAGTGGAGATGAAGGTGAAGGTGACGGCATAGGAGCGGGCCATCCATTGGCGATGTTGGGGTATCTGGCGGTTGCGCGCAGTGAGGAAAGCGGCGGTCGTGCAGATGACCCAGGCCGCTGCCTGCATGGAGGTTCCAGGAAAGCCCGGACGGCCAAAGCTGAGTGCGACCCCAGTTATAGCGGCGGGATAGACGGAGATGACGTAGATACGGCCAAGAATTCGGTGAAGTTTGAGGTGACGCCGGCGAAACCGCGAGGAAAACTGAATGGGACCGATCAGCAACGGAATGATGCTGAAGATCGTATGCGGGATGAGAATGTGCCGGTCGGCGATGACCTGCAGACGATAGGCGTGGTACATGGGGTAATCGGTAAAAAGAAGAATTTCAGAGGTGAGAAAGACGAAGAACGTAGTGAGACCGAGGATGATCCACAGAACGGTTTTCGGAGTGGGACGACTGGATTTTGGCGGGAGAAGCGAAGAAGTTGCCATGTTTGATCTCCCAGATAGTTAGACGCGATGAGCAGAACACGAGAGCGGAGTGCAGGAGATGCCCTGTGTCGAGTTTACCGAGAAGCCGACGTGGATCATGTCAATGTGTTCATACAAGGGATGCGATCACAACTGACGATTCTGATGGCCTTCACTTTGCTGTCCGCTCAATCTTGAGGCCAAGAGATCACCCGATTAGCAATGCATGCTTCCTTCTGGCTGCGAGGAAGAGCGGAACGCTGGTAGGCTTGAGGGATGCGTGGTGCTTCCCTGCTTTTTGTGGTCCTGGTGGCGACGGTTGGATTGAGTGGCTGCAAGTCGCGGTATGTGGAAGCTACGGTGCATAACGGCAGTGGGGCGCCGGTGTCGGTTGTGGAAGTGGACTACCCAAGTGCGAGCTTTGGAAAAGAGACGCTGGCGGACGGGGCGGACTATCATTACAGGTTCAAGGTACAGGGCGACGGCCCACTGAAAGTCCTTTGGACCGATGCCGGAAATCATGACCACACCGTGAGTGGTCCACAGATACGGGAAGGATCTGAGGGAACGCTGATCGTTACGATTAAAGCGAACGATGCGGCCTGGGACTTAAACGTACAGCGATAGGACTTAGCTGGTGCATTGTCTTGGGAGCACGAAAAAGCGTGGGTTTGACCCACGCTTATCGGAAATGTAAGTCAGGAAAAACAAAACCTGGACGCACACTGGCGACCGTCAGTCAAGATACTGCTAGTTCTGCGCGCTGGTGCGTGTGCCTGTCGAACGACGTGCCTTCTGCGGTGGAATCTCAGCCATCCCTGAGCGTTTGCGGTTGTTCGCCGAGTAGGCGACGCCCGCAAGAACGATCGCGAGAACCAAAAAGAAGAACAGGAGGATGAACGTAATCATAGTTGGCCCCAATCCGGCAGCACCAATGCTTGTGTGCTGCCTTGCTCTTAGTACGATGCAAATTTTGGCGGTGAAGTAGACTTTGGAACGTGAGCAGAGGATTTTTCATAACGTTTGAGGGCCTGGATGGATCAGGTAAAACGACTCAATTGAGGCGTTTAGGGGCGGTGTTAACTGCCGAGGGACGACACGTAGTTTCACTACGGCAACCGGGTGGAACAGTACTGGGAGACCGGATTCGGGGAGTTCTGCTGGATTCGAAGAGCGAAGTGGAGCTTGGCGGTATTGCGCCCGCTGCCGAGATGGCACTGATGTTTGCGGACAGGGCGCAGTCGCTGGCACAGGTGATATATCCGGCACTGGTTGATGGAGCAGTAGTGCTGTGCGACCGGTATACCGACTCTTCGGAGGCATACCAGGGCGCCGGACGCGGGATTGGCCCCGAGCGGGTGCGGGAGATGCATCGGGTGGTGTGCGAGGGATTTCAGCCGAACCTGACGATCCTGCTGCTGCCGCCGCTGGAGGGGTCGCTGGCACGAGCCCGACGGCGCAATGAGCGCAACGTGCGGACGCGCGGAACGGACGAAAATCGGTTTGAGCGTGAGGGGGATGAATTTTATGGGCGCGTTTATGCGCAGTATCGAGCGATCGCCGCGCGAGAGCCGAAGAGGGTGGTAGCAATTGAAGATGAGGCCGGCATCGAAGTGATCGCGGAGAAAATTTTGTCAGTGGTCCGTGAGCGAATGGCGATTGTGGCGCCGTAGACAGAGAGCACGTTTGCGGAGTGGTCTGGAAGAAACGGGTGTGATGGAGCGGGATTTCGAGAAGGACTATGACTACATTCCGGCGGTGACCGAGGGTGAGTGGCGGCTGCCGCCGGGTTTGAAGCGGTCGCTGCCGTTTTACTTTCGGCGGAAATGGGTGAGCTTTGGTGAGCCGATTCCGCTCTTTGTGCATCTGCACAAAACGTTTGGACGAATTGCACACTACCGGTTTATGGGGACCACGATTGTGTTCGTCAACGATCCGGAGTGGATCCAGGAAATACTGATTAACCAATCGGGAAGTTTTATCAAAGAGCGGACGCTGAAGCGGATGAAGATTCTGCTGGGCGAAGGCTTGATTACGTCGGATGATCCGATCCACATGCGGCAGAGGCGGATTGCAGCGCCGGCGTTTCACCGGCAGCGCATTGCGGGATACGCAGGGCAGATTGTGGCAAGCGCCGCAGCGACTCGAGATGCGTGGGTAGACGGCGCAGAGATCGATGTGGCCGAAGCGATGATGCAGCTCAGCCTGCGGATCGTGGCGCGGACGTTGTTCGACACAGAGGTGACGCCGGAGGTCGAGTCCGTGGCCGACGAGGTCAATACCATCATGGGGCTTTACAACTTCCTGGTGGCCTTTCCAAAGTTGGAGAGTGTATTGCACTGGCCGATCCCAGGGGTGATGAAGTTCCGGAAGTCGCGGGCCCGGCTGGACCAGATTGTGGAAGGGATGATTGCGTCGCGTCGCGCTCTGCCACGGGAAGAGTTGGAGCGTCGAGGGGATTTGCTTTCCGAGCTGGTTGCTGCGAGGGACGAAGAGGGTGAGGGTGTATCGGACCGCATGAGCGATCAGCAGTTGCGAGATGAGACGCTGACGATCTTCCTCGCTGGGTACGAGACGGTGGCGAACGCGCTGAGTTGGACGTGGTATCTACTGACGCAGAACCCGGAAGCCGCGCGGCTGATGGAAAAGGAAGTGGACGCCGTGCTGGATGGGCGCGAAGCACGGCTGGAGGATTTTGGGGCGCTGAAGTACACCGAGATGGTTTTTGCCGAGTCCATGCGGTTATATCCTCCGGCGTGGGCGATGGGGCGGCAATCAACGAAGGCCGTGGACTTGGGCGAATACAGAATCCCGCCAGGAGCGCACTTTTTCTTCAGCCAATATGTGATGCACCGGTCGGACGAATATTGGGATGCTCCGGAGGAGTTCCGGCCTGAGAGACACACCGCCGAGGCCAAGGCGGAGCGTCAAAAGTTTGTGTACTTCCCTTTTGGGGGCGGACGGCGGCAGTGCATCGGTGAGGGATTTGCGTGGATGGAGGGCGTACTTTCGCTGGCGACCATCGCGCAGAAGTGGCGGCTGGAGTTTGTGCCGCGGTTCCCGGTCGTGGCCCAGGCGAAGATTACGCTGCGGCCGAAATTTCCGATGATGATGGTGCCGCATAGGAGACGATGAATCGCCCACGGCTGGCTTTTCTTTTGCGTTTGCCTAACAAACCTTCACGCACGCAATCCCCAGCAGCATCGCCAGCTTCTCCAGCACAGGAGAGCGATGCCCCACACCGATCGCACAGTGATGCGCCGCTCCCTCCCTGTTCCACTTCTGCATAAACTGCCGCGACCCAATCGGAAACCGGTATCGGCTATTCGTATTGCCAATCTCTAAGATCGGCCCCGCCACCGACTCACCCTCAGCCACCACGAACTTCAGGGAGCCCTTGCCATCTTCTGCAATCGACAACAGAGTCACAGGCCCGTGCTTCACCGACATCTCCACCGAAAGGCCCCGCCCCACTTTGCCGTGATACACACCCAGCGGCCGCAACTTCGGCTTACCATCCGCAATCGCGATGTGTCCCGGCCCGTCATGGCCCATCAGGATCACATCATCCACATAATCGTTCGCGTAGTACTCCGTAAACGACCCTCCCGCACCCAGGCAATCTAGAATCTTCATCGCCTGCACATTCTTAATCTCAAGCTCCCCCGCCACTGGAATCCCACGCGCTGTCAGCAAGCTATTACCCACGATGATGGAGCTCAGAGCATCCTCATTCTCCGCAATCCCCACGCCCTTGTAGTAGTAAGCCAGCGACCCCAGCCGATGCTTTTCGACAAGGCGGTCCAGCGCCGCTGAAGTCTTCGCTGCCCGCTTCAGCTCTTCCTCCGAGCAGTCCGCCTGCACATCAAACGCCTCACGCAACACCTCCACGCGCGCAGCGACCTCAATCTCATCAACCTCTCGCCGCAACGCCGAAAGCTCGTCGACCTCCACGATCTCCACATGCGTTCCAAACACCTTCGATTGCAGCGTCAGGTCCGAGTAAATATCCAGCATGCCGCTGTAGTAGTGCCCCATCACTCCCATGCGGTTGTGCTCCATCTCATAGGCCACCCGCGAAGCCGTCACCCACTCCGCGATCTCTTGCCACGCAACACCCCCGCCGTCCATTATCCCGGCCACCTGGTGGAAGTCGATCCCACATCGCCGGAACACGTTCGATATCTCCGGCACGGAGCAAGCCTGGCAGTGCGCCAGCCACTCGGCGGTCATCGCCGTCCGGTCCTCCATCTTGTTGAAGGCCTCATAGTCAATCGCTGCCAGCGGCGAAAGGTTTAACAAAATCACCGGCACCTTCGCCCGTCGCACCACCGGCAGCACTGTCGACGACAAAGCATACGTCGCCACATGTAGAAAAATCAGATCGACATCCCCTTGCCGAAACGCATGTCCCGCCGAAACCGCCTTTTCAGCGGTGTCAATCATCCCCAGGTTCAGCACGTCGGCGCCCGCTGCCACCAGCTTCGCGTCAATCTCACGGTTGTATCCCTCGAGCCGCTCTTTCAGTCCGCTGAACTGTCCCCAGTACGTGTCCAGCCCGATGCTAAACAACCCCACCCGATGCCGCTGCTTCACGTTCACCTCCAACCCGTCAATTTTCACAAGAGAATCTTATGCTGTCTTTGGGGAACCTCCGCCGGTGCCCGCCGTCCATTGCCTCAACGCCCCGGTGATACACTGATATCTAGAATCAGGCGCACAAACGGTGACCATCCCGTCGCTCTGATCTACAAATTCTGTCGCTTCACAGTGGCACTTCGAAGGCATTCCAAACACTTCCATGCTCATTCTTCTCGTCATCCTGCACGTTATCGTTTGCCTCTTCCTCGTCGGCGTGGTCCTTCTCCAGCAAGGCAAATCCGCCGATCTCGCCGGCGCTTTCGGCGGGCAGGGCTCGCAGACTGCCTTCGGCCCCCGAGGCGCGGCCAATCTGCTTACCAAGATGACAACCTACGCCGCGATCGTCTTCATGATCACCTCGATCGCCCTCACGGTGTTTCTCTCGCGCGCCAACAACAACCGCTCGGTGCTCTCCGGCGTTACTTCCGGCCAATCCGTTCCCGCGAAGAAGTAAGTTTCGACGTATGCTTCAAAGCGCAGGCGATAAGCCTGCGCTTTTTCATTTCTACAAGGACCTCCACGCAACCATGATCCGCGAGACCTTTCCTGTCGGCCTTCTGCAGTGCAACTGCACTATCCTCGGCGACGAAACCTCCCTCGACGCCATCGTTATCGATCCCGGCTACGATATCCCACGCATCCTCGCCGCCCTCAGCAAGCACGATCTCACCACGCGGCGCATTGTCATCACCCACGCCCATATCGACCACATCGCCAGCGCCCTGACTCTCAAGCACATGACCGGCGCCCCCATCTTCTACAGCAAAGAAGATCTCCCGCTCGTCGCTATGATCGCCACGCAGGCCAACTGGTTTGGCCTCAAGGTCCCAGAAGTTCAACCGCCTGACCACTCCCCCGCCGACTCTGAACTCATCAGCATCGAAGGCATCGACGCCACCGTTCTCCACACCCCCGGCCACACCGAAGGCAGTCTCTGCCTCCACATCCCCGCCGCCCATCTTCTCATCGCCGGAGACACACTGTTCGCGGGTAGCGTAGGCCGCACCGATCTTCCGGGCGGCGACCACGAAAAGCTCATCACCAGCATCCAGGACCGTCTGCTCTCGCTCCCCGGAAACACCCTCGTCATCCCCGGCCACGGCGCCACCACCACCATCGACCGCGAGCGTTCCACCAACCCCTTTCTCGTCTAATCGACCGGCAGCAACTCCAACCCCCGCCGCCAAATCTCCTTCGGCGTCAGCAAGCTCAATACCACCCGCCCCTCCGGCAACCCATAAAAACTCCCCGGCTGCACCACCACGCCTTGCTCCAACGCTGCCGCCACAAACTCCACCCCAGCCACATGCCGCGGAACCCGAACCACCGCCGTCCATCCCCCTTGCATCTCCATACGCTCCGCCTGCGTTCCTGCTAACCGCGCGTCCAGCGCACGTAAATTCTCCGCAACCCGCGCGCGAATCTGCCCTTGCATATCGTCTCGATCCGCCAGCCACTGCGGCAACGCAAACTGCATCGGCGCGTTCATCGAAAGAAACGTATCCGCCACAACCTCCAGCCGTTCCATCGCATCACCCACCATCCAGTCCGGGCCCGCAGCCACAATCCACGACACCTTCATCTGCGGCAAGGCACAAACCTTGCTCAACCCGCTCAACACAAACGTCAACGCCTCACACTTGCCGGCCGCAAAACTCTTCGCTCCCACACCCGCAACCGCATAATCCAGAAACACCTCATCCACAATCAACGCCAGCCCCCGCCGCGCACAAAGCGCCTGCACCGCCGCGCGCTCAAACTCCGCCGCAAAGTTCCCCGTCGGATTATTCGGATGCACCACCACCACCGCCCGCGTTCGCTCCGTGCAAGCCGCCTCCAGCGCATGCAGATCGATCAACCACCCCGAGTCATACACCAGCGGATACTCCACCAGCTTCACATCATCCAGCTCCGCCAAAAACTCAAACAACGGGTAGCTCGGCCGCGCAATCAACACCTCATCACCCGGATCGCACAGTAGCCGAAATAGAAAGCTATAAGCCTCACTTGTACTCGTCGTCAGGCATATGCGATCAATCCCCACCTCCGCACCCCCGTCGCGATAGTAGTGCGCCACAGCCTCACGAGCTCGCACCATTCCGAGCGGCTCCGGCTCATACACCAGCGCACGCGCATCGCTCAATGGGGCAAGCAAGCTCTCACTCGCATAATCAAACCCGCAAGCCGTAGGGTTCGACACCGTGAGATCCAACAACTCTCGGCCATCCACCCGAGCCTCTCGCACTGCCCGCGCAAAGTCGTTCTCTTCCAGATTCCAGTTCGTCCGCTCCGAAAATCTCATATCCCAACCAGCATACGTTCCACACTTCCAGCCCGATACAATCAACCTTGAATGTCACCCATCACAGCAGTCCTCTTCGACTACGGCATGGTCCTCAGCGGCCCACCCGACCCCGCCGCCTGGCAGCGCCTCAAGCAGGTCTTCCAGGCTGAGGAACCCGCCTTCCACGCCGCCTACTGGAGCCACCGCCACGCCTACGACCGCGGCACTCTCAGTGCCATCACTTACTGGCAGGCCGTCGCCGAAGACCTCCGCAAACCCATCGATTCCGGCCAGCTCCGCGACCTTATCGCCGCCGACATCGTCCTCTGGACCCAACCCAACCAGCCCATGATCGACTGGGCCGCTGCCCTCCAGCGCGCCGGCATCAAAACCGGAATCCTCTCCAACCTCGGCGACGAAATGGAACTCGGCATCCTCGCCCGCTTCCCCTGGCTGCACAACTTCGCCCACCACACTTTCTCGCATCGACTGCTGCTGGCCAAGCCTGAGCCAGCCATCTATCAGCATGCCGCAGAAGGCCTCGCCGTCCCCCCAGACGAAATCCTCTTCCTCGACGACCGCGAAGAGAATATCGCCGCCGCCCGCGCCGCCGGCATGCAGGCCATTCTCTACTCCACCCACGACCGCTTTCTCACCGACATGGCCGCCGGCGGCTTTACGTCCCTGCTGACCCCCACACCCCAAGTACCCCAATAAGCCGCACTAACAACGAACAACTTTCTCGATCGCAACCTGCCCCACAATTTCAATCCCAAACCCCTGCAGCGCCGGCACATGGGTCTTATGGTTCGTCAGCAGCGTAATCTTCCGAATTCCAAGGTCAGACAAGATCTGCCCGCCTAAACCCACCTGCCGCAGAATCCGGTGCTCCCGGTCACCCGCGCCTTCCACTGTCCGTCCATCACGATGGAACGCCAACCGACCCGGCGTCACACTACGGTCGATCCCAAACCCTCGCTGCGTGTGGTGCAGATAGATCAACGCTCCACGCCCGGCTTCCGCAATAGCCTTCAGTGCTCCATCTACGTATGCCCTGCAGTCGCAGAGCGTGCTGCCAAATACATTCCCCGACAGACAATGCGTATGCACACGCACCAGCACCGGCTCATCACCACCTGCAGTATCTACATTGCCATACACTAGCGCCACATGGCTCTCACCACCCTCTACCTCGCTCTCATACGAGATCATGCGGAATTCACCAAACTGCGTCGGCAGCTGCGCCTCGGCCACGCGCCGCACGTACTTCTCGTGTTGCAGCCTGTAGCGAATCACCTCCGCTACGGTCACCATCTTCAATCCATGTGTTTCACAAAAGGTCACCAAGTCCGGCACGCGTGCCATCGTTCCATCGTCGTTCATGATCTCGCAGATCACACCCGCCGGAATCAGTCCAGCCATCCGCGCCAGATCCACAGACGCCTCCGTCTGCCCCGCGCGCACCAGTACACCGCCCTTGCGAGCTCGCAGCGGAAACACATGTCCCGGCCGCGCCAGATCATTCGCTGAAGATCCTGGCGAAATCGCCACCTGGATCGTATGTGCGCGATCGGCCGCGGAAATCCCGGTCGTCACACCCTCACGCGCTTCAATGGACTCCGTAAACGCCGTCCCAAAGCGCGACGTATTGTCCTGCGTCATCGGCCCCAACCGCAGCGCGTCGGCGCGCTCTTCGGTTAGCGTCAGGCAGATCAACCCACGCCCCCACTTGGCCATAAAGTTGATCGCTTCAGGCGTGCAGAACTCCGCCGCCAGAGTCAGATCGCCTTCATTCTCGCGGTCCTCATCGTCAACCACGACGATCATGCGCCCAGCTTTCAACTCCTCAACCGCGGTTGCCACATCCACAAAGCCATTGCCCACTTCAGCCATCACATCCGCCTTACTTCGCGAAACTTGTTTCTTACTTCATGCACGTAGCGTCAAGCTCTTTGCTTG
>CBDDDO010000012.1:0-371901 GCA_965226655.1 Granulicella sp.
GTTGGTGGCCGCGGCGGTGATCCAATGATAGCCGAGCCCGACGCTGAAGCTCGCCGACCAGCTGCCATCAGCCGCCGGCTGAACCGTCCCCCAGCACCGCAGATCCGTCGTAGATCACGACCTGAAGCGAGGAATCGCCCGCGTCGATCGCGCCGCTCAAGTCAATCTGACCCGAACCTTGGATTCCACCTTGCTCGTGATACACGACAACAGGCTTCGCGCGCCGCTGACGACGATGCGGAAGTCTCGCTCTTACTTGCCATGCCCGCCCCCCGTTGTTTCTGTTAACTACTAGATGCGCGCAGTTCTTATTGGGAACTTGGTGAGCGCCGTGTGAAAATCGATTGCACTTAAACTCCTTAAGTTTTTAGAGTATTCTAACTCTGCGTCAATAGGGCCAGCGGTGCTGCGCAGGGCAATTGCTTCAGGTTAGAAGTGGGCCCCTGTTTTAGGACCGGCCGTTAAGGTGTGAAGCGTGCTGCTCTGTTAAACCAACGGAGCGAGCGAAATGGCGAAGTCACGCAAGAAGCTTGACGCGTGTGTCCAAGGCGAATGTGGCGTTGCGCGGACGCCATGGCGGTCAGACCTACCGCCCTCGACAGGGAGAAAACTTGCGGCGGTAACGTCAGCGCTCGATGCTGGCGTCACCAAAGCCGCGGTCTGCCGCACGTTCGGCATCAAACGCAGCACTCTGATCGACTCGTTGGCCCGGATCGGGTGGTCTGTCGGGACACCAAGGTCGTGGAGGCATGAGTGGCGCGACGGCAGCGATGAGCGAAACCCAAATCGCGGAGTTGTTCGATCCGCCCGCCGAGCCGCGTGAGTTGGTCCGCCATTACACGTTGTCGGAGACCGACCTGGCAGCCATCGCGCGCGCTGCCGCGGCGACCACAACCGCTTGGGCCAACCCCTCATGCGTTGCTATCTGCGCTATCCCGGCCGGGCTTTACGTATAGGCGAACGGCCGCCCGCGCCGTGCTCGCATTTATCGCGGAACAGATCGGCGCGTTTCCGGCGTCGATTGATGAGTATCTCACAAATGAACGGAACCGACAGCGTCACGCCATCGAGTGTCAGGAGCAGATCGAGCTTCGCTACTTCGGCAGGCAAGCGACGACCGAATTGACAGAAACTCTTTTGCCACAAGTGATGGAGGACGACCGGCTCGCTCATTTGGCTGCGTTGGCGATGGAGGCATGTCGGCAGCGCCGGATTATCTGTCCGTCGCCGCTCGCACTTGAGCGGCTTTGCGCCGAGCTCCGTCACCAAGGCCGCCGGGAGGAGTATCGCCGGCTGATTAACGGACTTTTCGCCGAACAGCGAAAAAGTCTCGGCGCTCTGACCCGCCGCAGGGACGAGGCCGATCAGGTCTGGTTGACTTGGTTGCGGCAAATACCAGAGGCGGCCAAGCCGAACGCCATGCTCGGCGTTATTGAACGCCTGGAACATGTCCGTACCATCGGCATCGATCTCAGTCGTGGGCATCTGATCCATCAGGCGCGGCTAAGCCAACGGGCGCGCGAGGCTGACAAAACCACGGTTCAGCATGTTGCTCGCTTCCAGCGCCAGCACCGGCATGCGACGCTGGTTGCTATAACCCTGGATTTCACGGCCAATCTGACCGACCAGGCGATCAATCTTTTCGACCGCCTGGTCGGCGGAATTTTCCGCAAGGCCCCGAAGGGCGGCATGCGCGCGCCTTCCAGGCGGATGCCAGAGCAATCAACGAGAAGGTTCGCCTCTACGCGCGCGTCGGAGCCGCGCTGATCGCCGCCCAGACCGGCCAGCAGGACGCGTTCGGAGCCATCGCGAGCGTGATCCCGTGGGAGCGCTTTTGTAAAACCGTTGCGGAAGCTGAAGCCCTGGCCAAGCCGGAGGAATTTGACGCCTTCCAGAACCTTGGCGAGCACTATGCCGGCGCCCGGCGCTGGTCGCCTGCCTTCCTCTCGGCGTTCGCATTCGAGAGCGTCCCGGCCTCGGCCTCGCTCATGCGAGCCACCGAGGCGCTGCGCGAAATGAATCGCGCCGGCGGATCGACCTTGCCAAAATCTGCTCCGACCGGCTTCGTTCGGCAGCGCTAGGCCGCTTACGTCATGCCGGGCGACGCTATCGACCGGCGTCATTACGAACTCTGCGTGCTGTCGGAATTGCGCGACCGTTTGCGCGCCGGCGACATGTGGGTGGTGGGCAGCCGGCGATATCGCTCCTTCGAAGAACGGTTGATCTCCAAGCAGACTTTTCAGGATCTGCGGAGCGCCGGAACGCTCCCAGTCGCGGTGGAAGCGGATTTTGAAAAGTTCATTGAGGGCCGCCGGGCGTTGCTGGACAAACGGCTGACAGACGTCAATGGCCACGCCAAGGATGGTCTGCTGCCGGAAGTGACGATCAAGAAAGGCGTGCTGAAGATCACGCCCATCGAAAAGTCCACCCCGCCGGAAGCAGAAGCCCTGGCCGCGCGCCGAGCCATTCTATACAAATCAGATCCGCCCCTGGAGCCGGTCAGCGGCCGCCCGGACTGCCCAAATTCTCCGGCCCGAACGAATGCGGCAAAAGCTGCTCCAGCGTAAAACTCGCCCGTACGCCCTCCTCCCCCAGCGATATGCACCGGCGCCGTCGGACCGGCGAATTCGCGGATTCGCTGGCGGCAGCCGCCGCAGGGGGTGCAAAGCCCCTCGCCGTCGCCGATCACCAGGATTTCTGCGATGCGGCGGCGGCCCGCGCGGGCCATTTCGGCGATGGCGCCGGTCTCGGCGCAGGCGCCCTGGGGATAAGCGGCGTTCTCGACGTTGCAGCCGGAAAAAATCTCGCCCTCGGGCGTGCGGATCGCGGCGCCGACGCGGAAGCGCGAATAGGGCGCGTAGGCGTTGACCCAAGGCCGCCTTCGCGGCGGCGAACAGCGCGTCGAGGTCAGCGCTCTTTGACATAGGGAATTCCTGACGCCCGGGGCGGGATCGCCTTGCCGATGAAGCCCGCGAGCAGCACGACGGTCAATACATAGGGCAGCGCCTGGATGGCCTGCACCGGGATCGTGCCGATCCCGGGCACGACCGTTCCCTGCATGCGGATCGACAGCGCGTCGAGAAAGCCGAACAAGAGGCAGGTCGCGAGCGCCGGCCAGGGTCGCCATTTCGCGAACACCAGCGCCGCCAGCGCGATGAAACCTTGGCCGGCGCTCATGTGCGGCTGGAAATAGGCCGCCTGCGCGAGCGACAGATAAACCCCGGACAACCCGACCAGCACGCCGCAGATGATCACCGCCATATAGCGCAGGCCGCGCACCGAAATGCCCGCGGTGTCGACCGCCGCGGGGTTCTCGCCGACTGCGCGCAGTCGCAGGCCGAAGCGCGTGGAGTAGAGCGCCCAATAGGTGATCGGCACGATCAGGAAAGCGAAATAGGTGATGAGGTCGTGGCCGGAGATCAGATGGCGATAGACCGTTCCGATCGCCGGCACGCTGTCGAGTGCATGCACGAACGGCAGTTCGATCGGGTTGAACAGCGCGGAATTCGGCAATTGCGGCGTGCGGCCGCCTTGCGAATAAAGCGCGTTGCCGATCAGCGCCGTCATCCCGTCGGTCACCATGTTGATCGCGGTGCCCGAGACGATCTGGTTGGCGCGCTGGTCGATCGAGGCGTAGCCATGCACCAAGCGAGACGAAGATGGTGGCGAGGACGCCCGCGAGCAGGCCCGCCCAGGCGCTGCCCGTCGCGTCAGCGATCACCGCCGCGGCGAAAGCGCCGGTGAGCATCTTGCCCTCGAGCCCGATGTCGACCACGCCGGATCGCTCCGACCAAAGGCCCGCCAGGCAGGCGAGAATTAGCGGCACGCCGAACCGAATGCCCGATCCGAACACGTCTACGAAGGCGTCGAAGGTCTCCCATCGGCGCCTTCAGATCGGAGGTTGACTAACGCGGCGCGCGAGAAGCGTCGCCACGGGCTGGCGGAACATGTGCTCGAGCGCGCCCGCAAACAGCACGACGAGGCCGCCTTGGATGACGACAATCATGTCGCGGCTGATTTTCGGCTTGTCGAACGCGAGTTCTGCCCCGCCCTGATAAGCATGCCGAACAGGATCGCGGCGCGAGGATGATGCCGACGGGATGCCGCGCGGCCCATCAACGCCACCGCGATGCCGACGAAGCCGAAACCGCCGGTGAATTCGAGGATCAGCCGATGCTCCTCGCCGAGGATCACGTTGACGGCGAGGCCGCCGGCCAGCGCGCCGGAAAGCAGCGTGGTGATGATGGTGATGCGCGCGGGCGAGACTCCGCCGTAGATCGCGGCGGTCGGATTGGCGCCGACGGTGCGGATTCTATTCCGTCGGCGTGCGGTTGGCGATGCTCGTCACGGAGGTGCTCGTGCGTTCGCTCTACCGGGTGAGCACCACGGTTCTTTCGCGGCTCCAGATGGAGGCTGAGCGCCTGCGAGAAGCGGTGTATGAGATCGTGGAAATGCAAAGCGCGCTGATCCTGCCGCTGACGGTGGGCATGGCGCTGGCAGCACCGGAGTTGATCCGCATTTTCTTTGGCCAGAAATGGATGCCGGCGGTCCCGGTCGTCCAGGTGCTGCTGCTCGCCTGTCCGTTCGAGGCGCTGGCCGCCGTACATCAGTCCACGTTGATCGCGCGGGGCCAGCCGAAGTGGTGTTCGCTGCTAACCACGGCGCACGCGGTGCTCAATGTGACGCTCATCGCTTTGGCGGTGCGCTGGGGGGATGGTCGCTGTGGCGGTGGCCTATGCCTCTCGGGCGCTGGTGCTCTATCCGGTTGAACTGGCCGTACTGCGCCGCGCGGCGGATTTTTCGCCGTGGCGTTTTCTGCAGGCGCTTGCCCCACAGGTCGCGGCGGTGGTGTTGATGGCGGCGGCCGTCCTGCTGGTGCGGGGGCTGGCACGGGGTGCGGCGCCGCCGATTCTTCTCGCCGTGACCGTGCTTGCCGGGGTAAGTTCCTATGCCGTGTCGCTGCTCCTGTTGAACCGCAAAATCGTCAACGAATTCTGGCGCTACCGCACCTTGATCCGGCCCGAGGGCGTGGCCGTCGTCGAGGCCAGGGGATGACCCGGCGGAAAGCGCGACCTGGCATGAGTGCGGGAAACGCTCTGCAACGAGCCTCCCCGCGGTCCCGAGGATCGGTCGCTCCGGGAAAGGAACCGGTGAACGGCGGGCCGCGAAAATGGAATGCCGGAGGGGGGGATGGATGCACGCGAGTAGGCAAGGTAAGTTAATGGGGGTTCTTGGATGCCGCCACATGGCAAGGTCTCACCTGCACTTCGTCCAATCGCTTGAACCGCTCCAGGGAGGGGGCCTGGGCCGCGCCGCGCTCGCCCTGCACACGGGGTTCTCGGCAGCAGGGGAACGGTCGACGCTGCTTGCCACCGCGCGGCACCGGCGCCTCGATCCGCAGGACAGAGTGTTCGAGCTGCCGCGCCGCGGGCCCGAGAAGCTTTATTGGTCGCCGGAACTCCGGCCGTATGCCGCCCGGGAGATGACGCCGGGCACGGTGATCCACGGACACGGTTTCTACGTCGGACCGAACTGGGTCGTGGGCGGCCTTGCACGCAAGCGCGCCCTGCCGCTGGCCTATCATGTGCACGGCATCTTCGAGCCCTGGATTTTGCACCGGTCGCGGCTGAAAAAGCGGCTGGCCCACGCGCTCTTCGAAAATGCGAACTTCCGGCATGCCAGTCTGTGGCGCGCACTGCACGCGAAGGAGGCGGACCAGATTCGCTCCGAGGGGATCACCGCCCCGATCGTCGTCGCGCCGAATGGGATTCGCACGGAGGAGTTCGACGCGGCGCCGACGGCGCGGGAGGCCGGGCAATCCCGCCACCGCGTCGTCTTCCTCTCGCGCCTTCACCCCAAGAAAGGCCTCGATCTGCTGATTCCCGCGTGGAGCCGGCTTGCACCCGGCCGCCGGGATTGGGAACTCGTGATCGCCGGACCGGACGAAGGCGGCTACCAGGCGACTCTGGAAACAATGATCCGTGAGGGCGGCGTGGAAAGCAGCGTCGAGGTACGGGGAGTGGTTTCCGGTGCGGCGAAGGCAGGTCTGCTCAAGTCAGCCGACATCTTCATCCTGCCATCCTATTCCGAAGGCTTTTCCGTGGCCATCCTGGAGGCGCTCGCCTGCGGCGTCCCGGTGATCGCGACGGATGCGTGCAATTTTCCCCAGCTCACGGAAGCCGGAGCGGGCTGGGAATGCCGCCCGACACTGGAATCCGTCGCGCAGACGCTGGAACGGGCGTGCGCCGAATCCGAGGAGGAGCGCCGGCAGCGTGGCCTGGCGGGGCGCCGGCTGATGGAAGAAAAATACGCATATCCGATGATCGCGCAGGCGATCCTCGACGCGTGCGACCGCCATTGCCGCTAACCCATGGCAACCCGAATCCATCATCACGATTACCGTTCCCGTGAAGAGTTCGACCGTGGCCGGCCATTCTGGCTCGAGTTGCTGTGGTACGCCGCAAAGTGCGTATTCTTCCTGAGCCCGCTACCCTGGCCTTCCCGGATGAAGTGTTCGTTGCTGCGACGGTTCGGGGCAACGATCGGCCGCAACGTGTACATCAAGCCCCGGGTGAATATTCACCTTCCGTGGCACCTCGTGATCGGCGATCACAGCCTCGTGGGCGAGGAGGTTTTCGTTCTGAATTTCGCGCTCGTCACCGTTGGGGAGCAATGCTGCCTGTCCCAGCGGGCGTTTCTCTGCACGGGCAACCATGATTACAAGAATCCCCTGTTTCCTTATCGGAATGCGCCGATTCAACTTGGCGACGGCGTGTGGATCGGGGCGCAGTCTTTTGTGGGCCCCGGCGTGACGGTCGGTGACGAGTCGGTGGTGACGGCCGGTTCGGTCGTTACGAGAAGCCTTCCGGCGCGGATGGTGTGCTCGGGGAACCCGTGTGTGCCGCTCAGGTCGCGGTGGACGGACGAAGGAGGAACCCGATAGCCACATGGCCAAGACTCATCGTTGGGAAACGGGTGAAATCGAGCGGTTCCACGATCTCGAGGCGCAATTGCCTGCGAATCGTTCCAACGGCGGGAAATGTCGTCCGCAAGTCCGCGTCCGGCCGGAACGCTCAAGCTCCGTGGAGAACGCGTGATGGCGGCGCGGCATGTTTGCGATCACTCGTTTGTGTCGGGCCGGGGGCACCGCCCCGCCGATTCTTCTCGCCGTGACCGTGCTTGCCGGGATAAGTTCCCATGCCGTGTCGCTGCTCCTGTTGAACCGCAAAATCGTCGCCGAATTCTGGCGCTGCCGCGCCTTGATCCGGCCCCGCGGCGTGGCGGTCGTCGAGGCCGGGGCCTGAGCCGGCGGAGGGTGCGACATTGCATGAAGGTGCTCATCATTTGCAACCTCTTCCCTCCGTTCGTCATGGGGGGCGCGGAGATGGCGGCCCATTCCCTGGCGGTCTGGCTCTCGGAGCACGGTCACGACGTGCGCGTTCTTACCAGCGCGCCGGAGCCCGCCGACGAGGGTACGGAAGTCTTCCCGAACGGGCTCACCGTCGAGCGCCGCCACTTCGCAAACGTGTACCAAATCTACAAGGCGCCACGCGGGCCTCTCCTGGCGAAGGTGCGCTGGCACCTGAAAGACCATTTTCATCCTGAGAGCGAGCGGATTTGCGGTGAGGTCATGGACGACTTCCAGCCGGACGTGGTCAACACCCACGATCTCCAGGGGATCGGCTACAACCTGCTCAACGCCATTGGGGCCAGAGACGTGCCGTGCATCCAGACGTTGCACGACTTCGGATTCATGTGCCTTTCCATGAACATGTTCCGCGACGGGCACGAGTGTGGACATCATCATCTGCCCTGCGTCGCCTCGACACTGATCAAGCGCTCGTACTTCAAACACATCCGGACGCTGGCGTTCATTTCGCCGACCGCCGCCTTGCTCGAGAGACACCGGCCGCATCTTCCACCGGGGGCGGAAACCCACGTCATCCCGTATGTGCTTTCCTTCGAGCCGACCCGGCCTGTGCCAGTGACCGGGGAGGCGGCAGCTATGCTCGACGACGGAAGGGTGAAGCTGATCTACGTGGGACAGTTGGAACCGTGGAAAGGCGTGGAATTCCTGATTTCGCTGCTCGAAGGGCTCCTCGACACGGTACGCTTCCACCTGACGATCGTCGGCGGCGGCAGCCTGCTCGATACCTTGCAACGCCGCGCCGCAAACGTGGATTGGCTCGCGGTGGTCGGCAAGGTCCCGCCTGCAAACGTCGGCGGGTACATGAGCCGGAGCGATTTACTGATCGTGCCCTCCCTCTGGTTCGAGAACGCGCCCCTGGTCATTTCGCAAGCGGTCGAACTGGGATTGCCCGTTCTCGCCAGCAACACGGGCGGTTTGCCGGAAATGATTACCGATGGGGTGAATGGCGCGTTGCTTCCCCGGGGGGAGCGCGCGGCGTGGCAAGCCGCGCTGGAACGGGTCTGCCGGGAACCGGGCCAACTCGAAGCGTGGCGCGCGGGCGCGGCAGAAAGGCGCAGCAGTATCTTACCGGACGGTCCGGGCGAAAACACGGTGTCGGTCTTCCGGAGCGTCAGCGCCGGGCGGGGGGTGGGCGAGTCCGTCGCCACGGGAGGGATATCATCGTGAGCGAGCGTCAAAATTCCACCAGATCCCGTGCCTTCGACAAGGGGGACCGGAACGAAGTACAGGCTCGGTTTCTATTCTTCAGCGGCTGGGTATTGACACTTCTCTACCTGCCGAGCGGCCTGATGCATTTCCTCCTTGGCAGTGCCGTCTATATCCGTGACGGCCTGCTGTTCCTGCACATGGCCGCGTGCCTCTACTGGCTGGCGCGAAATCGGGAACTGACGCCCTTCGCCCGACGCCACTGGATGCTGCTCGTGCCCGCTTGCATCATCCTGCCGGCCTTCATCGACGGCGGCTCGCGGGTGGAGGCCCTGACATTCGTCAAGTGGGGGGTGTTGTGGATCGACTGGATCATCCTGGGGCGCCTGGCAGGGTTCGTCCCGAGTTTCACGATGACGGCGAAAGTCCTGATCGCCGTTACAGTGGTGCTGCTGCTGGCGGATTTCGGAACGGGCTTGTATGAGCGTACCACCGGCGCCTTCGCCATTAACGGCGACGCCGACGAGCGGACTGCGTTCGGGGTGGAAGTCACTCGCGAACTGCACATGGGCGACCAACTGCGCGTGAAAGGCTTGCAGCGTGACGTTTTCTCCTTCGCGAACCTGATGGGCATGAGCACCGTGCTGGGTATGGTGTTCTTCATCAACACCAAACGCCCGCTGCTGCGCCTGCCCGCACTGTTCTGGACCGTCGCGTTCGCGGCGATGATGGTGATATCCGGCGGACGGTCGGCGTTATTCGGCGTGCTGGCGAGCGGTCTGATGACGGCCTGCGTGTTGACCGCGCCCAACTGGACCCGGCGATATTACCCGCGCTTTGTCCTGGGCTGGCTGCTCGTTTGCCTGACGATCTCCTCGGTGGGCATCGGACGGCTCTCGGAAGCGGTCGGCGGTTCGGTGTTCAGGGATTCCAGCATGGGCAATTCGATGAGTGCCTACATGCGCGACAACAACTGGGCCGGCATCATGGACGCGATTTCCCGAGTCCCGGTCGTGCTGCTCTTCGGCGCACCGCTGTCCTGGCTGATCGACCCGCGGGTGGAAGTTTTCTTCCATTGGGCGGACAACCAATACTTCTGGCTTCTCTACCATACGAGCGTGTTGGGTTTCGTCGCGGTGGCGTGGTTTTTCTTCTCCATGGTCCGCGTCCGCGCGGATGGCGAGCGAGCGTGGGCGCGCGACGCGGTGATCCTGTTTCTGCTTTTCGTCATGGGGGAGGGTCTCGCGCGGGAAAGCATGACCTTTATCGGCGTGATGCCGCTTTTCGTGGCCATCGGGTATTATCAGACCGCGTTGAACCCCGCGGTCCAGGCCGGCGTCAGCGCGAGGCGCGCCTCCGACTCGCGTCAGCCGCGGACCGGCAACTCGGCTTCCTCCGACTTCACCCGCCGCATCCGGGCCAAGATGAAGCAAAGACAATGAGTTCTCCATTGGAAAACGCGCTTGCCGCCAGGGGAAAGCGTCGCCGACGGCGGTCCGAAAGCTCCCGCGCTTCCGCGACCACTGTCGTCGACGCCGACACCGAGCGGCCAGTGCTCAGCAGCGCCAGCGAGGCGGCGTTGCGGCCCCTGATCATCACGGGCTGGATCGTGGCTTTGTCCTACCTCCCGAGCGGATTGCTGCACGCTGTGGTGGGCGATCTCGTCTACCTGCGCGATCTCGCGATGGGTTTGCATTTGCTCGCTTGCCTCATCTGGCTGGGTTCGAGCCGCCAACTCGGATGGGTGCTCCGGCGCTGCTGGTTCATCATCATCCCGCCTTTGCTGTTGCTTCCCGCTGTCATAAACCCTCTGTACACGATCGAGGCCCTGGGGACGAGCAAGTGGAGTTTTTGCTGGTTGGATTGGATCATCCTCGGGTACCTCGTGCGGCAGAACAGGCAGTGGGGCGACAATTTCACGATGCTGCTCTGGGTGACCTCGATCATGATGGGGGCGGAATGGGCCGCGGGCGTCTTTGATTGGGTGGCGGGCCATCATCTCATCGAACAGACCTGGGGGGAGAAGACCGTTTTCGGCGTGTCGCGCATGTTTGATGAGACCATCGGCGGGCGGATTCGCATACGCGGTTTGCAGCGTGATGTGTTTTCCTTCGCCAACATCATGGGGATGAACGCGGTGGCGGGCCTGGCTTACCTGATGGTTACGCGCAAAGCGAAACATCAACTCGCCGCCGCGTCATGGGTCCTTGCGTTCGGTGGGTTGATGTTCGTTTCCGGGGCCCGCTCCGCCATTTTCGGGTTCACCGCCGCCGCGATCTATACCCTTGGCATCTTCACGTGGCCGCAGATCACAAGGCGGTTTGAACGCCGCTATGTGCTGCTCTGGATCGGAATCGCGATTACCTTGAGTTTTGTCGGCGTTGGCAAGTTCACGGATTTCGTCGGGAGCACCCTCCTTGGGGGGTCCTACGTCGGCGATTCGGAGAGCGCGTTCATGCGCGATGACTACTGGACAATCATGCTGCATACCTTCGGCCGTTATCCGTTGATTTTGCTTACCGGCGGGCCCTTCGTCTCGCTGATGGACGCCCGTGTCAATTCCATGTTTCACTGGGCCGATAACCAGCTGCTATGGAACGCGTACCATCTCGGGCTCGTCGGGTCGCTGGGAATCGTCGTCTTCTTCTATACGGTGCTGCGGCGGGAGGCGAAGGACGACCAGCAAAGAAAGGTGAGGCAGGCGCTCGTTGTCTTCCTGGTCTTCGTTATCGGCGAGGGCATCGCTCGCGAATCGCTCACGCTGATCGGCTGTCTGCCACTTTTCGTGCTCTGCGGCTATGAAGGCGCGACGGAAATGGGCGCGTTGCGCAAGCCCGAGACAGTAGCAAGTCCATTGCGCCGGGCGAGTCGCCGCCAGGCCGGCGAAGGCGCAGCCCGGTGAAGGTACTCATGCGAATCCGGTCCGACGTGGACCGCTTTCCCGGCGGCGACTACCAGCAACTCCTCAGAACAAGAGACGCTCTCGGTAGTCTGGGAGTGGAAGCGAGCGTGGTTCCGGGCGCGAGCGAGGTCGACGAACCGGTCGACGTTGTCCATCTTTTCAATACGACACGAATCCACGAGACCGCCGTGCAGTTCGACCAGGCAAGGAGGCGGGGTGTCCCCGTCGTTATCAGCCCGATCTGGCATTCGCAAGGAGAGATGAAGCGCTTTTACCGGCGCCTTTATCGAGTGCCGTTTTTCCCGACGGCCGCCTACTTTGCCGCGAAGGAGGCGTGGTATGCGCGCAGGAGCCGGCTGCCGCTATATGCCCCGGCCGTTTTCCGCTTTTCCGGAACGCAGCGGCGCGTGCTCAGGGGAGCGAAGGCGGTACTGCCCAATTCCGAGGTGGAGCTGCGGATCCTTGAACGAGAGACGGGCGTCACTCCCGCGAAGACATTCATCATTCCTTTCGGTTTCGAGCGGCCCGTGGTCGAGCCGCTTCCGTGGCCGGAACGGCGCGACATCGTGTGCGCGGGCCGGATCGAGCCGCGCAAGAACCAGCTGGCTGTGATCGAGGCGTTCAAATCCCTGGAACGCACCGGGGATCGTCTGCTGCTTTACGGAACCTGGAACGAGTCGCACAGAGCGTACTCGCGCCGGGTTCGCGAGGCTCTGGTGCCGGGCTGGGTCGAATACGGCGGACTGCTCTCGCAGGCGGATCTCCACGCCGCGTTCGGCAGGGCTCGGGCGGTCGTCCTGGCCAGCTTCTTCGAGACCTTCGGCATGGTCGCTCTGGAAGCGATTGCATGCGGCGCGAACGTCTGCCTGAGCGATACGGAGTACACGCGCGGGTTTTTCGGGGACTGGGTGCAGTACTGCGATCCATTCTCCGCCGCGTCTGTGCGGAACTCGATCGCGGCGGCGATTCGCGCACCCGCGCGAGATTACGCGCCTTTACTCGCTCGCTTTTCCTGGAAAGAAGCGGCACAAAAGACGCTCGAAGCCTATCAATATGCGGCGGGAACCTAGGTGCATGCGGAGATGACGGGTAAAACGGAGCGGCCGATCCTGTCGGTCGTCATTGTCACATACGAGTCGCGGCACGAAATCGAGCCGTGCCTTGCGTCCATTCCCGAGAGCATCCGTGCCGGCGCGGTGGAGGTTGTCGTCGTCGACAACAAATCGGGAGACGGCACGCCGGACTTTATTGCAGAGCGCTTTCCGTTGGTGCGGCTGCTGCGGCTCGGAGAAAACCTCGGCTTCAGCAAGGCCAACAATCGGGGCCTCTCCGTCGCACAGGGCGATTCAATCCTGTTCCTGAACCCGGATACCGTGGTCAATGACGCGGCGATCGCCGCGTGCCTGCTTCGTCTCGAGAACGAACCGCGAATCGGCATCATCTCGCCCCGTCTCGAAATGGCCGATGGTGGGATCGATCCCGCCTGCCGCCGCTCGATTCCCACGATCTGGGACGGCTTCACGCGCGCCACCGGACTTGCGCGCGTATTTCCACAGTCCCGCTGGCTGGCGGGATATAACCTGACGTACCTGCCCGAGCGCGGCACGTATGTCGTCGGCGCGGTGAACGGAGCCTTCATGATGATGCCGCGCCGTGTGCTCGAGCAGGTCGGCTCGTTCGACGAACAGTTTTTCATGTACGGCGAGGATCTCGACCTGTGCCACCGGTGCGAGCGGGCGGGGTTCATGGTGGTCTATGACGGCCGGTACACGATCATCCATTTCAAGGGACGCAGTTCGTCGAAGAACCATCAGGTCTGGTCGGAGCAGCTTTTCATCTCGACGGATCAATTTTTTCAGAAGCACTTTAATCCGCGAAATTCCTGGTGGGTTCGCTGGGAGTATCGCCTGTTCCTGCGGCTCTGGTACCGTATGAGCCGGTTCCTGGCCCGACGGCGGGGACATGCGCTCGCGCGGCCGGTGTGATCATGATGATCCCGCCTGCCCGGACGTGGAAAAGGTTTGCGCCGTCGTTGTCACGTTCAACCGGCTGGCGCTGTTGCGCAGGTGCATCGAGGGGCTGATCGCGCAGACGCGGCGGCCGGACACGATTCTGGTCGTCAATAACGGCAGCACCGACGGCACGGCTGAATGGCTGCGGGAACGCAACGACCTGCTCACGATCACGCAGGAGAACCTGGGCGGCGCGGGCGGCTTCCATACCGGGATGCGCCACGCCTATGATGCCGGTTTCGCATGGGTATGGATGATGGACGACGATCTCGCGCTGCCGCCCGAGGCGCTGGAGCGGCTGCTCGAAGACGCCCGCCGCGGCGCGATCGATGTGCTCAATCCTCTGGTGGTCGCCGAGGCGGAGCCGGAGGCACTCGCCTTCGGCCTCTCGCCCGCGATCCAGACGGCGACGGCAGCGAGGAACGCTGCGCGGGACGGTCTGATTGCCGGCCTCGTCAACCCGTTCAACGGTCTGCTGGTAAGCCGCGCTGCCATTGCGCGCATCGGCTTCGTCAGGGTGGAGATGTTCATTTCCGGCGACGAGATCGAATACATCTCGCGGGCGCTCGCGAACGGGCTTTCGGTGGCGACGAGCACCGGCGTGGTGTGCCAGCACCCGAGGGCGCGGTACCGTTATCACCCCATCCTGTTTCATCGTTTCCAGATCGAACTTCCGGAAGGGCGGCGCGGGTGGATTTACATTCGCAACCTGGCTTTCATCAACTTGCGCTATCGCGGGGTATTCGCGCTGGTCCGGGACGCGTTCAAATATTGCTGGTATTTCCTGTTCAACCCGCAGTCGGAATCGGGCGCGTTACTCAAGTTTCTGAGGTACTATTTCGACGGGGCCGCGGACAGGTACGCACTGCCGCCGGAGCGGGTAACGAAAGGGGCGCATTTGCCGCCCACAACGGGCAAGCGCATTTGAGTGAAGCCGCTGAAACCGCAGTCGCCGCGACGCCCGGAACGGTGGATCGCGACCTCCGGGCGCGATGGGCTGTAGATTGCGGCGAAGCTGCCTGAAATCAAGGGCGCCGGCGCGCCATTGTCTGTTATCTCGCCCGCCTGTCGCGATCCACCTGCGGCTCCCGTTTCGGTAGCGTGCTCCCAGAAGCGAAAGTCGGGCGTGAATCGCGAAGCGGGTCGAAAGCGCCCGGCTATTTCTTCACGCTTGCCGTGCTGGAAAGATTCGCAAGGCGGAAGTCGACGTAAACCGGCGCGTCTCCCACTGCGACCGAATAGTTCCCTGCGCCATCCGGGGTAACCGCCACGGCATTTCCCAGGTAATCCAGGGCGCGTTGCGGATTCTTCGGGAAGGAGATCGACTCCGTCGTGCCGTTCTCGGATTCCGACCAGAGCACGAGAAGGACATCCGAGGCATTCTGGAATTTGAAGATGTGCAGGGAGGTGTCTCCGGCGATGGAAGCGTCGCAACGAACCCGAGACCCCTTGCACTGCGAAAGCAGCGTCTGGACGGCGCTGGTGAGCGGTTTTGCCTTGTAACCGGCATCGACGATCCCGAAGTTTTCCTCGGTGTCCGACGCATTGCTGCCCGTGTCGCGCAGGTCGAAGAAAATCTGCAGGGGCACGTTCAATCCGAGGGCAGTGAGCATCTGGCGCACGGCATACTTCGCCTGGGTCGTGCGGTTCGCGGCGAGCGTGCCATCGCCGTACCAGGCCGAGGAGTAACCCGCCTCGGTGCTCCAGACGGTCGGCGCGTTGGTAGGGAAAGCCGCCGAGAGCTGGGCGCGGAGGTCGGCCATGTCATTGGTCAGCCCTTCCGGGATTTCGAGCCGGTAAGGATGGACGCCGACCGCATTCACATTGTTCAATGCGCCATCTCCGATCATGGCATCGAGGAATGCGAGGTCGATTCCGGCCAGGCCGCCGGAGGCCACGTGGGCGGACGGATCGCCGACGTGGAACTGCGTCGCGGCCGCCTCGCACAACGCGCTGTATGCGGAGGCGCTCGGCGCGGTCCAGAAGCCTGCGATATCCGGCTCGTTCCAGATTTCGAAGGTGATGCCCTGCCCGGCATAATGTGCTGCCGCGGCTTTGGCGAAGTTGGCAAAACCCTTGATTGCCGCGGGCGTGAGCGGCGGCTGCATCCAGTTTTCGTTCGTGTAGATCGGGTTGCCGTAACAAAGGATGAAATGCGCCAGAAGACCGCGGGATTTCAGGCCGGCAACGAGCGCATCATACCAGGTAAAGTCGTAAACGTGAGCCTCTGTCTCGACATCGGCCCAGAACATCTCCGTGCGGATGCGGTGGAAGCCGAGCGTCTGCACGAGATTGAGCCCGGTGGCAGTGGCATCGTCGTGCGTGATCTCGACGCCGGCCGAAGCGGCCAAATTATGCACGACCGGCACCGCGAGGACGGAGCCGGCCGGATCGATGATCGACGAGCGCGCGGCGACGAGCTCAACGTCGTCGAAGTCGATCGCTCCGACTTGCAGGAGGCCAGGCTGGGCCATGATGGTGACGCCCGTGATCGCACCGTGCGGAACGCCATCGTTTACGGAACCGCCCCAGTGGTCGGGCGTGGCGCCAAGCTGGACGAAGAGTTGATACCATTGGCTCGCGTTGTTGGCCTCGAATGGGCGGTTGAGTGTGTACTGAAGCGTTTGCCCAGTGCTGTCGTTCACGCGCACCTGGATCCGGACGCCGCCCGGGCTCTTGACCCAGAACTGCAATGCGCCCGCGACGACCGGCGTCGGCAGCCAATCCGTCGCACCCACGTAGTTGCCGCCCCCAGTTATATCAAAACTGAGATGCGCGCCGTATCCGCTTTGACCGATTCCGAGTGTCAGGGAACCGGTCGCTCCGGGGAACTCCGGGCCATTGGAAAAGATCCAGGGTGCCGGTGATGCGGGCTCTTCGAAGGTGTCGACGATGACGGCCGATGCGCCGAGAGTCGACGCGATCAGGGCCCAGGCAGAAATGAGAAATGTTCGTGCGAAGCGGGGAGGGTTGAATTGGCGCATCCATCCTGAATTAGCATCGCATGTGCCATCCGCTGCGGATGTGGAGCGGGTGGCGAAGGAAGATGTGCATCCGGGGCAGTTGATCATTGTGGCCGCGGGAGATCGCGCGAAGATTGAGCCGCAGTTGAAGGATGCAGGGTTGGGGCCGGTGGAGGTTAGGGATATCGATGGGGCGTTGGTGACGAAGTAGAGGGTTGTGCCTGGGTGGAACCCCGATCTCCAAGTGCGAGAGATCGGGCGCACCCTCTTTTGTGGCGATCCGAGCGAAATACGGAGATCCTTCGCTTCGCTCAGGATGACAGATACATTGTAACTAATTCTTATATTTACAGTTAGTATTTTCATATATTCTGTACGTATCCTGCACAGATACGGGAATTCAACACTTTACAGAAAAAACCTGCACAGAATCTGCACAGAGCGCGTCTTAATAATGAGTAGCTGGAGGCGAACATGGCATTCGTCACCGACAAATCGGAACTCAAGCCGGGATTGGTGATCTTCCGGCGTGGCGACGTGGAGCATCGCATGTGGTACTGCCGCATGAAGATTCCAAAGGCCGATCGCTACAAGACCGTTTCCCTCAAGACAACCGATGTCGAAGTAGCGCGGGAACGCGCCTTCGATCAGGATGCGGACATCCGATTCCGCCTCAAGCATGATGTCCCGGTGTTCAACCATCCCTTCCGCGAGGTTGGCCGGGAGTATCTGTTGACGCAGGAGGCGCGTGCGCAGCGGGGGGAGATTAGCGCGGCACGGCCTAAGAAGATACGCGCCGTCATCGAAGGAGCCTTGGATAGGTACGTAGGTTCCACTCAGGTGCATTTGATTGGGGATGAGCTATGGGGTGGCTATCCGGCTTGGCGAAGAGTGAACGGAGCGGGACGCCTCAAGCGGAACGGCGTCCGCGAAGTCAGCGATGAGATGGCGCAGGAGTTCGCGGACAAGGAAGCAGAGCGCCGCACCAAGACCCAGAATTCTCTTGGTATTCGCATATTGAAACCCATTAAGGTGGAACCGTCCGAGGAACGGACGGTTCCCTTCATCAGTGATTCTACGATCCGCTTTGAGATGTCGATCTTCGGGGCGGTGATGAACTTCGCGATCAAGAAGCGGTACGTTCCTGCCAGCCAGCGTTACGATGAACGTCCCAAGCTCAAGACAATGCGTCGCGATGAGTTCACTCTAGAGGAGTACCGCAAACTCCATACCGTTGGCAGAAAGTGGATCGCGGAAGCGGACAAGCCTTCCAGCACCTGGTATCGCACTGTTACATACAACATGATTCTTATTGCCTGCAATACGGGCATGAGGCCAGCGGAGATGAAGAATCTCCGCTGGCGTGACATCATGCCTGCGAAAGATCGCGAGGGACGAGAGATCGTTGTGCTGTTCGTCCAGGGCAAAGGGAAATCAAGGAAACTCGTTGCCCCGAAGAGTGTTGGTGATTATCTCGAACGCATCCGTGCCATCTCCAAAGCGACAGAGTTGGAAAATCGGGTCTTTACGACTGTGAACGGCAAGCCCGCCAAGAGTCTCTACGTGTCTCTGATCGCCGATCTTTTGGACAAAGCAAACTTGCGCGAAGGCACGCAGGGCGTGCCGAGATCGACCTACTGCTTCCGGCACACGTACGCCACGTTGCGATTGCAGGAGGGAGTGGACGTTTACTTTCTGGCTGAGCAGATGGGAACGTCCGTGCAGATGATCGAGCAGCACTATGGGCATGTGAACACGGTCAAGCACGCGAACCGCGTGCTACAGGGGATGACGGGATGGGAGCTTCCGCATTCGAACGACGCCAAAGCTAAAGCGTCGAAGGCAGCAGAGACGCATGACAAACTAAAACGCGGTCAGCGCCAAAGGCCGCGCTGACCGCTCACTCCCGAAGCCGTCTTTGCCGGAGCCGCTGGCGGAGGCGGGCGCAGGGACATTCGATATCTCAGTAATCCTCTTCGGATACGTGTTTTGATTTGCCGCTGCCCCGCTGGGGCGCTTTTAGCGGCAAATCGCCATTTCACGTGCCGCCGCTGGCGGCGTATTTCGTGCAATCGAATCGTTGCATTTCGTGAGGGCTATTTCCGGCATACTCGTCAGCGCCTCAGCGTTAGCTTGAGATTTTCTTTCACCACCAGGTTTGCACTAGAACCAGTCTCATAAATACCCAAGGTGTCTGATTTGTTGCATTCTGGGTATGCTCTGAGCGGCTCCGCGTACTGCGATGGCTGGACGTTGGGAGTTGACCGAAGAACAGTGGATGTTGATCGAGCCGGTGCTTCGTCCGGCTCGACGCGAGGATAACCGCGGTCGTCCGTGGCACGAGACCCGTGCGGTTTTGAACGGTGTGTTTTGGGTGCTCGGCACGGGGGCGCAGTGGCGGGAGTTACCGGAGAAGTATCCTCCGTTCCAGACCTGTCATCGCCGCTTTCAGCAGTGGATTCGTACCGGCAAGCTCGAAGAGGCGTTGCGCCTGCTGGCGCGACTGCTCTACGAACAAGGCGAGCTCAACCTGGAGGAAGCGTTCGTCGATGCCACCTTCGCGAACGCCAAAAAGGGGGCTTTGCGGTCGGTCCAACGCGCCGGGGCAAGGGCACGAAGATCGTTGCTGTCGCCGCTGGCAACAGTCTTCCTCTCGCCGTATCTGTCCAGAGCGCTTCGCCTGCCGAGTGCAAGCTTGTTGAGGAGGTTCTTGCCGGAAGCTTTCTCGACGAGTTGCCCGCTCGATTGATCGGCGACAAGGCGTACGACTCGGACAAGCTCGACCAGCAGCTCAAGGACGAATACGGCATCGAGATGATCGCCCCGAACCGCCGCAACCGAGGCAAGACACAGGACCGGCGCAAGCTCCGCCGCTACAAGAAACGCTGGAAGGTCGAACGACTCTTCGCCTGGATGCACAACTTCCGAAGGCTCGTCACCCGATGGGAATACCACATCGAAAACTTCCTCGGATTCGTCCAACTCGCATGCATCCACATGATGCTCAGACGTTTATGAGACCGCTTCTAGACTGATTGTAGAGGTGGTGGCAAACGTAAATTAGCGGAGACGGGTAAACCGTGTTCCCAAGCTATTATCAGGACGTTCCCGCTTGCCGCCTAGTCCAGTTTGGCAATAAGGCAATCTGGCCGAAGCCTCGGTGACTCACATCGTCTCTTGACCAAGGCCACTCTGTAGGCTCGCCCGACATCGGGTTGTCATTCAATATGCGAAAGCGATCCTCGCTGCTGTCCCAGTCGAGGTGGAAGTTCAAGTGTGGTCGAAACAGATGTAGCCACGGGTTGGTTTGCTCCGCGCCAACCAGAATGACATTCGATTGTTTCAAGTCTGTAAGACGAAGGTCACGACTAAACCTCACTTGCAACTGCCCACGGGTGTTTTTCTTGACTCCGCCAAGCTCCGCTGCAAGCGCCACTGAAGTTACTGCTGTATATCGCCGATTCTTGAGACCATCTAAGAGCGCCAGGGCTTCAGGACTCAGGCTATTTCTCTCGGCTGCGAATGCTCCACCAACATATTGATCCAGCGACACTGTCCTGTGGACTGCACGCTCATAAAGCATCAAGGCCGTATCGGCAGGCACCAGCAGTGTGGGTTGTTTTTCATTGAAGAGGAGCGACCAGAACCGTTCCGTTCGCGACTTTTGCAGGATGCCGGGAGATACCCATAAGTACGAGCAAATGGCAATAGAAAAAGCCACCAGAACGCCCGCCACGAATGCTTTCCAGAGGGGCTTTGTTCTACCAGGTTCTAAAGACCTGGTGCGCGTAGAAGCATCGTCCCGCTCCACAGAAACCGTCATTTGTGGCTTGAGGGGGACGATATTGACTGTGTCCGGGGCCCTCTTCTCAAAGGTTGGTACATAGGAACCTTTGGGGACTGAGATTTGGATGGGTTCGTCGATGCCCTCCATCATATAGTACGTATCGAGCTTCTGTCGGAGCAGACGGACGGTAGACCGCACGATGTTGTCATCGGAAGTGTTGTACTGTTCCGACCGACCGAATACTGCGACACCGACGGTGACCTCAGAGATATTAGAACCTCGACCCGCGAGTTCTTGCTTGCAGATGTATTCCAACAGGGCGCATAGACGCGCCGCTTTATTAAACGTCTTGCTACCCAAGACATGAGCGACTGCTGCAATGCACAATTCCCGCTCAACTTCCCAAAGGGGCGTGGTGTAGCGGTGCGGCGCCCACTCGCTTTCTGTGTTGTCGTGCAAAGTCTGGGAAGGGTCCATTATTAGTTAAAGACTAGCTTGTTAAAGTGAACCTGACGTGAACGTTACTGATTCGTAACAATGAGTCTTTGAGTTGAAGGCGTGTAATTGTCTATTAATAAAACTCAACATTGTCGACAGTGAAGCCCAGTGAATTGACTGAAAAATCCCGTTTGAACATGCGAACGCCGAGGCTAGGCTGTCTTCAGGATCGGAAGTTAGATCCAAGTTTCTCTCCGAGGTTCCATTTTCATGCAACGGTTTCGCTCCAAAATCTCGATGATCGTGACTTTTCTCGCCCTCGCCGTGGGCGTCGTACATGGTCAAGCAGTCACGGCTACACTTCTTGGAACATCAAGCGACTCGTCCGGTGCTCTCCTTCCCGGCACCACTGTCACCGCTGCCCAGAGTGATGGCGGTCTACAGCGACGAGTGGTTACCGACAGGGCAGGCCAGTTTCAATTCCCTGACCTTCCCGGCGGTCAATACACTGTTACTGCGGAGCACGATGGATTTGAGCGTCTAGTCGAGACTCGGGTTCTGGTTGTCGTCAACACGACGACGCGCGTTCAACTCAAACTGATCCCCGGACATGTGAGTGAGACGGTCTCGGTGTTGGATGAGCAACCGCTTCTCCAGGCCGATCGCGCCGATGTCCAGGCTCATTTCGACGCTCGCCAAGTTGAGGATCTGCCCCTATACGGCAATGATAACTTCCAGTCGATCCTTAATCTGGTTCCTGGGGTGACCAGAGCAGAGCAACTGAACTCAGCTTTCTTCAATGCTCAGTCCTCTTTGTCAACTCGCGTGAATGGCCAATCCAAGCTGGCAAATAATCTACAAATTGAGGGCATTGATGACAATGAACGCACGGGCGAGTTGCATGTCTACATCCCGCCCAAACAAGCGATCCAGACTGTAGATGTCAACACGAGCAACTACGCTCCGGAATTTGGCAGGGCAGCAGGTGCTGTTATCAACGTCATCCTGAAGTCAGGTAGCAATGCGCTCCATGGGGAGATTTATGAGAAGAACCGCATCGCTGCCCTGGACGCAAAGAACAGCTTCAACCCTGGACCAGTCTCTCCGTACGTCTACAACTACTATGGGGGCAACGTCGGCGGCCCAATCGTAAAAAATAAGCTCTTCTTCTTCGCTGATGGACTTATTCTGTCCGATCACGAAGGGCAGTTTGGCACATTTACTTTGCCGACCATGCAATTTCGCAGTGGAGACCTGCGCGCAGGCGGAACGAACGTCTACGATCCCGCAACGGGGACTTCAACGGGAACTGGCAGGACCCAACTCAGCTATCAGGGGGTGGCAAACGTTATTGATCCAGCGCGAATCAGCCCAATAGCCACGAAGTTGTTGGCTCTCTTGCCTGCACTTCCACTCAACGCACCCCTTGCAAATAACTATAATGCGACCACTACATTCAATCGCGATTACAAATCCTTTGACGCAAAGCTCGATTGGAATGTCCTCCGAGAGGATCGCTTTAGCGTTCGATATAGCGGACAAAAGATCACCCTTTATCAGCAGCCATCGTTCGGTATCGGGGGAGGTCCGGCTGCCAGTGGCAATACGGGCAATGGGACACAGAAGTTGTACAACATAGCTGGCAATTACACCCATCCCTTCTCACCAAGACTACTGACGGTTGTCCGCGTGGGTGTCAGCCACTATCGCAATGTTGAAACTCTTCCTGTTGGCGGTGACACGCTGGCCGCCGACGTTGGCATCACGGGCGCGAACATCGGGAATGGCACAAACGGCCTCTCCACGATCTCCATTAGTGGCTACGATTCACCTCTCCTCGGCTTCAATAAGAACTACCCCTACACGCGCGGAGAAACGAACATCAACTTCGTCAACAACTGGACTCAGATCCTCGGACGGCACACTCTTAAGGTCGGTGCTGAAATTCGGAGAATCCGTGACAATCTTCCACCCACTGGTGGATACCCACAACGAGGTGAGTTCGACTATGCGGATGGCCAAACTCAACTCAAAGGTGCCAAAACCAGCATAGCAAATGATTTCGCAAGCTTCCTTCTCGACGTGCCGGAGACTGTCTCGCGGTCGATCCATCTCTCCCAAGGGACCTGGCGTCAGACGTATTATTTTGGATATCTACAAGACACATGGCAGCTTGGCCAGAAGCTGACCGCAACCTATGGAGTTCGATGGGAGCTTTATCCCCCGCCGACGCCAGCTAAATCTGGTGGCTTCGCGAATTATGACGACCAAACCAACGAGTTGCTGATTGCTGGATACGGCAGCGTCCCGAAAGATCTTGGTGTTCAATGGAACTATCGAAACTTTGCACCGCGCATGGGCCTCGCATACCGGGCCTCAGATAAGGTTGTATTCCGGGCCGGATTTGGTACAAGTTATTATCCTGTCATTGGTGACGGATACGCATATAACAATTATCCCGTTACCCAAGATATTTCGTATACAAGCCTCGGCAGCTATACACCTGCAGTCCTCACAGATGGAAAGACCCCCGTCAGCATGGGAACCGGCTTTCCGACTTTTCCGGTTACCCCGATCCCCGCGAACGGCATTATCAATTCTGCCCCAGTAGGCTACGAATACTATCCGGTCAATGTCCATCAGAAGACCTCTTATGTAGAGAGTTGGAATGCCGCTGTTCAGACCGCACTGCCGCTCCACTTCATTTCGACACTTACATACGTCGGTAACATCGGTGTGCATGCTCCTGCGTACTTTGATTTGAACGCTGCTCGAGTTGGTGGATTGGGTGCCAATGGCCAGCCGGAATACGCCACGTTCGGTCGGACAACTCAGACCAAGCTGATCGCTGCCCCATTCACCACCCATTACAACGGACTGCAAGCACAATTAGATCGCCGTTTCACTAATGGCTTGGCAGTGACCACCTCCTATACATGGGGAAAGGCACTGGCGTACACAAGTGACACAACATCGCTGGCGTCCATCAACTACTACATCGACTTAAGAAAGAACTATGGCCGTCCCAGCTTTGACCGAGCTCACACGTTCGTGTCCAGTACCATCTATGAGCTGCCGTTCGGTAAAGGGAAGCCCTGGCTCAAGAGTGGATTGACCGGTGCTGTCGTCGGGGGATGGCAAGTCGCGGGTGTGGTTACACTCATGACCGGCACGCCGCTTACCTTTTCGGCCAGTTCTTCAACTCTCAACGCTCCTGGAAATAACCAACTCGCCGATATCAATGGGCCGTTTCATGTGACGAAGAAGATAGGAACGGCTCCATGGTTCGACACGTCTGTCTTTAGCAAACCTGCCGGTTTGATACTTGGAACTTCGTCAGTTGGAATGTTTGCAGGGCCAGGCTTCTTCAATCTTGACGCTTCGGTGAAGAGAACATTCCCTATCGGTGATCGTGTTTCCTTCCAATTTGTCGCAGAGGCCTTCGGTGCCACCAATACTCCACAATACAGTAACCCGAGTACGAGCCAGTCAAGCTCGAGTTTCGGCCTTGTGAGCGCATCTAGCGGAAGCCGCGTTTTGCAGCTTTCGGGAAAATTGGCTTTCTAAAAGAATTGAAGGAGAAAAATATGTCGCAAGTTCGCAAGTGGCCAAGAATCGCTGCGTATACAGTGTTGTTCGCGGTAAGTCTCGTCGTCCGGGCAAACGCACAGGAGGAGGAGCAGGTTGGCTCTTCTACGGATGGCACAGTTCTCATCACATTGAAATTCATGAAGAGCGAAGGCCATAGGGAAGAGATGAAGTATTCGCTGCATCCCTCCGCCGAATGCAAGTCATGTGAAGTGGTGACAGATCCAACATATGTGTATCAAAACCCAAAGGAGATTGATTTCGCGCTCAGAGTGCCGAAGTCGAAACCCGTCGGCGTTGAGGTCGACATAGCGTCTGCTGGAGTTCGGCGCTTGGTGATTGAGGGGGCCGATCTGCAGTACGCGACCACATCGACGTCTCTACAATTCCTGCTTCCGGCACAAACCACGGACCGCCCAAATTCGGCAGAGTTCCAGACTCACATAGTCTACCGAGGACTCGATGTTCGGTTTGAACACGCAGACCCGGATCGCCGTGGGGGCAAGTACATCAAGGGAGAGTTTCCTGTGCAACAGCGTGCGGCAGCTGCCAATCTTGAATTCGCGCAACGCGAAGTCGTGTTCATGCTTGGGCTGGACACCTACGTGGCGGACGAGCAGATTGGCACAATTCTACTCATGGGCTTTGATACCAACGACCCACACGGGCACACCGACTATCCGCCACATATGCATATGCACATGCGTTGGCCGCAAATTGGCGGCACGCAAATCGGCCATTACTATATCGACGAACACGGATTGCTCGTGGACAACAAGGTAGGTGTTCGTGGATGGACAGGTCACCATATCAGCCCGTTCATGCGCGGCGAAACCTTTACTACCTTCGATCTGCATGCACGGCCCGTTTATGCTCACACAATAACTCCAGAAGGCTGGCTGAATCTGGGACGTCCTGGAGGCGCGACCTGCACCATTAGACCGGTCGCAGTTACTTATGGCTTTGATCAAGGGGCCGTAGCGACTTGTCCAGGTTTCAACCCCGTGCGGCTTAGCGTTACCGATGACTTAAAGGTTGGTCAGATCAAGGTGTTTCGCGACGGAACATTAGCGGAAGTGTACCCCTACGACATCGACACTGGATCAATTGAGTTGGGTAGAAACGGGCCAACTCTGTCATCGGCACGATGAATGCATGTGCCGACCTATATGATTTTTGGGCCGCGCAGCTACCGACTGTGGTCTTCAACGCACTACAACCAAAGGAGAAAAAATGAAAACTATTCGATACCTCGCAACCGGCCTCCTAATCCTTGCTGGCTCTAGCCATATTCTTAATGCACAAAATGGTCAAGCTGTCTACAGGCCATCCAATGGCACCTGCTACTCGAACGGCAATCAAGGTTCAAGTACAGTCCTCGCTATCGCACTGGGACAGACTGGTGACATTCCCGTGACCGGCGACTTCGATGGAGATGGAGTGATCGATTGCGGAACTTATCGTCCTTCGAACGCAACCTGGACAATTTATTACTCGTCGATCAGTTCGATTCAAACGATGGTCTTCGGAGCAACGAACGCCACCCCAGTTCCTTCCGACTACGACGGTGATGGTGTGACTGATCTCGCTACATTTTCCAACGGGAGTTGGACTGTTCAGCGCTCCAGCGATGGAGGAACCTTCAATCTTTCTTGGGGTATCGCTGGTGACATCCCAGTGGCCGGAGACTTTGATGGAGACGGAAGCAGCGACTTCGCAATTTGGAGGCCTTCAACAGGCGTGTGGTGGGTGTCATATGCTAGCGGTGTCCCGTATACCCAGCGGCAATGGGGACTCAACGGAGATACTCCGTTTTCGGGTGATTTTGATGGAGATGGTAAAGCAGACTATGCTATCTACCGACCTTCCAATAATTTCTGGTATATCATCTATAGTTCGACTGGAACGACTACGAGTGCTTTTGGACAGACGGCTAATCCCTTCTATTGGCAGGGACAACATGGTGATATTCCCGCTGCAGCCGCCTACAAAGGCGACGGCAAGACGCAGGTGGCGAGCTTCCGTCCTTCGACTGGCACCTTCTATATTTCTCCCGGCGGTGGCATTGCAACTTACTCAGTCCAGTTTGGGACAAATGGCGACATCCCTCTACAGCCTGCACCATTGGCTGCAGCTTGCCCCACCATTTCCTCCTCGGCAGGCTGTGACCCTGAGTAACCAAAGATAAACGAAGTTAATCGGACATTAGGCAGACAATCTTCTGCTCTCCCTGGCATTCCATGTCGCGTTTCAGAACCGGTGTCTCTAATACGCCATCTAAGGAGGCTTTCCATGTCATTGCGAAAAGCAGTTTTTTATTCGGTTCTTGCCAGCTTTCTGGCGGGTTCAACTTTCACAGCGCGAGCACAGTTCTCACCCACAGAAATCATGTTCTACCTGGAAAATAGGGGAACCGATCTTACCCTCGTCTCCTCGCACAGGGGAGAAATCAACGGACCCTACAGTAACAACATGCCAGAAAACTCCATCGGAGCGGGTCTTAATGCTGTGTATGATGGAATCGAATTGATTGAAATCGATCCCTTCCTCACGCAGGATAAAATTCCCTACCTAATGCATGACAAGACGCTAAAGCGCATGTTGAATATTCAGCAACCAAGCTCTTATAATCCAAGCTCGACTGGTCAGCAGGCTCCTACATGGGCACAGATCCAAGGTCTGACCCTCTGTGGCGGACGCGGCCGAACAATTTCCAATAGTTACGCCTGCACTACCGCGTCCCCTGCCCAACTAACGCCGTCGCTCGTTTCCTTTATCAATGCTATCGCTCCAGCATCAGCCGGCGGCTCCTCCGTTGCGTGGGGAGGTGTCATCCAATTGGATATTCGAGACAGATACACGCTGCAACAATCATGGCTAGCCCTGTTGCCAAGTGCTTACATCAACGATCAGGTGATCTTCAAATTTTCGCCCGCACGGCTTGGATTCAACTCCGTAAATGATCTAGTTGCTTTTCTCGCTCAAGCCAGTTACTACAATGGAAATACCAATCAGGTCGTCAGCGACATGCAAAGCCATATGAACTTTATGGCCGTGTACCAGACTGAAGCGACGATCGCTCAGGAAGATGAAACCGGCAATGCAACTTGGGCGATCAATAACTGGCAGCAGTGGGCCTCCTCGGCAAGCTCATTCCATCGTTTGCTCTCGCCGATGGTTGGAGTCAAAGGCAACCCAGGAAAATTTGTTAGCACCGACACGCTCTACAACAGCGTTGCGAATGGGCAAATCTCGGGAGGAGGGGATCTGCTTAACACAGTGGGGGTATATTCTACGTACTACGAATGTTATAATCCCGATGGGTCGAAAAACTTGCCTAATCAGCCTGCAAGTCCTTACTACAATGGTTTTTTTAGTAATGGTGGCAAATGTGCCACTCTTAGTCCGTCAGTGGTGGAGTCGTCCGATCAAATCGATCATCGTTACGATTATCAATTCATTTCCGGCACGCTCAACTTTGGCATGATTATTGCTGATACTGCCTACAGCCTAATCAATTATTTAGGCTCCAACAATCGAAGATTCTTGAATAATATAGTTAATTCTTCCCTAATAAACAATGCCCCGTCTGGATATACCTTCTGTGCTCTTGCAGATCCAAGCAATGGAAGCTGCATAACGCATTCCGGTACCACCACCATAGCTTACGGATACGCAGGTCACTTCGTCTACAAGTCCTACACCACGGGTGGAGTGGTTGTATCTTGCTCACTGAACACGTTTGGAGCGGACCCTTATCCATCTGTGAGGAAATACTGCTACCTAAACTAAGTGCAGGAGACCGCTGGTGACGCAAAGAAAATTATGCTGTGAACTGCACGCTGGGAGTGAACATCTAAATCTGTAGCCGAGTTATCTTGTACGCTGAACAGCGATCGGGCTTGAGAGGTTTGCGAGAAACAGAGCCTCTCAAAAACGATGTCTGGGTTATCTACCGTCGGTTCTGCACACTCATAACTACAAATGTATCTGATGGTTGGAAATGATGGTGAGACGGGGGAGCGCCGAAGGCGTTTTCCGTCTCGCCATCACTTTGATTTAAGGCCTCCCCGAGCGAACTCGCTGGACATCCTGTAGTCGAGGCTGCTGTGTAGCCGTAGCGTATTGTCTGGGTCCTTCTTATGAAGGGTGCCAGAGTTATGTATCCACATGACCTGCCCCGTTTAACTAAGCCAGCAGGGATTGGAGATTTCTGCTGGTTGACCCGACCCGCTTAACTAAGCCAGAAGCGATTGGAGATTTCTGCTTGCGTGGTTCGGTTCGGCCCGTATTGACGGGCGGATTTGCAGTTACTTTAGCTCAAGTGAGTACCTCAAGCAAGGACGTTGAGAGGTGCCGTGATGCGTGTTCCGGAGCTAGCTCCGGAACACGCATCACGGCGGCGGCACAGGTGGCTGCGAACTCCGCCGGTGTGCGGTCGTCCAGCGCCGAGTGCGGCCGCTGATGGTTGTAGTCGCGCCGCCAGAGATAGAGCTTCCGACGGGCGTCGGCCAGGTTGAAAAACACCTCCACGTTCAGACACTCGTCTCGCAGCTTGCCGTTGAAGCTCTCGATGTAGCCGTTCTCGACCGGCCTGCCTGGACGGATGAAGTCCAGATGCACACCGTTCCGGTACGCCCAGTGGTCCAGCGCCTTCGAGGTGAACTCCGTGCCATAGCACCACACGAAGCACCTGGAAGGTAGGGTTTGAGGAAGGCAGGAAGTCGGGTCGAGGGAGCGTAGCGACCGAGATCCGACTTCCTGGGCCATGGCCGGCCACAGGTCTCCTAAGCTGAACGTATGCCTACTTTCACTTCAGGAGAGAACCAGCCATGTCCCTTGTCCAGCCTACTCAACCGTCCGCCGTTCTGGTAGCGATCGATATCGCCAAGCTCCGTCACGATGTGCTGATCGAGGCTCCAGGATGGAAGAGCCGCAAGCGCCTGATCTTGCCCAACACCGCGACCGAGTTCCGTCTGTTTGCCGACTTTCTTCATGGCCTGAAGCATCCGGTACGTGTCGTCTTCGAAGCCACTGGGAACTACCACCGACCGTTGGCACATTTTCTGCAGGCCGAGGGTTTCCATCTCGAGTTGATCGCGTCCTTAGCCGTTGCTCGTACGCGCGAAGCGATGCATAACTCCTGGGACAAGAACGATCCGAAGGATGCCCAGGTTCTACTTCATCTGCTTAAGACCGGCGTGACCCAGCACTACCATGATCCGCTCAAGAACCAGATCCATGACTTCCAGGAGCTGTCGCTGACCTATGCACAGATCTCGCTGGAGAAGACACGGACGCAGCATCGGCTCTTGACCCATTACCTTCCGCTCTACTTTCCAGAGATCGAACGGTACTATCATGCGTCGCGCTCTGAGTGGCTCCTTGCTTTCCTTCAAGTCTTCCCCACACCGGCTCTGATCGCGCGGCTCTCGATGGAAGATTTCGTTCAGCAGGCGTGGGCCGTTGTTGGACGGAAGGTCAGTAAACAGCGGCTACTGGAGGACATCTACCACACGGCTCAGACCTCCATCGGTATCCCCGTGGCCGAAGACTCAGAAGCGGTGGCCATGTTCCGAGTCGTGCTCGGCGAGATGATCCGCCTCTGCCAACTGCGCGATCAACTGGAAGAGCGAGCCGCGCATCACCTCCAGGATAACGCCGACTTCCGGCGTCTCCAACAGCTGCCCGGCGTCGGTCCCATCCTGGCGCTGACCATCCTCGCCGAAGCCGGCGACCTGCGCCGCTTCAACCATCATCGTCAGTTCCTCAAGTTCTGTGGCCTCGATCTCTCAACCCAGCAGTCAGGCCAGTTCCGCGGCACCACCAAGCTGTCCAAGTACGGCAACGCACGGCTGCGCTGCGCCTTCTGGATGGCTGCCACCGTGGCCGTTCGTCTGCGTGAGAACAGCTTCCGAGACAAGTTCGAACGATATCTCCGGCGTGATCCCGCCAGTGCCGACCGCAAGCGTATGGCGTATGTCGCCGTCGCCGCCAAGATGGCTCGTGTGGCCCATGGGATCATCAAGACCGGAACCGACTTCCGCTGCTTCTATGAAGCAGCGGCACCAAGTGGAAGAGCCGCTTCACCTGGGCCGTCGAGGCCGTGAGGACCTCGTAGATAATGATCCGGCCTTCCACTTGGTTGAGATTTCATTTTGAGTACAGTGGAGACTGCGCACCCCGGCAGATCTCGTGTCGCTATGGTCGAACGCTCAGCCCTTGCTCGTGGAAGCCACTTGGAGGTACAGTCGTCGTCAAGCACATCCCGTACGGGATGCCGAGGGACCTTCTCTTCTCTTCAGCTTTTCCTTCCCGTGTTAGTACGTTGTCCACGGTGATCGACTCCGGCGCACCGCGTTGCAACAGCACCTTGTCCAGCGCCATCGCTACCTTCTCGCCGCTCAGCGTGTTGTCGGCCAGGAGCGTTACGCACTCGCGGGTGTACTGGTCCACCACCGTCAGCACACGTATCCAGCGCGCATCTGGAAGCCGCTGGGCGACGAAGTCCATCGACCACTTCTGGTTCGGACGCAGCGCCGAGCCCTGCGCCACGCGCTGCCGCTGCGCGCGCTCCTTCCGCTTCTTCGTTCTCACGATCAGACCCTCCTCGGTGTACAGCCGGTAGATGCGCTTGGCGTTGACCTCCCAGCCTTCGCGCTTCAACAGTACAGTCAGCCGCCGGTAGCCGTAGCGCACACGGCTGCCCGCCAGCTCTCTCAGGCGTATCCGCAAGGCCTCCTGCGGGTCGCGGTGGTGCTCGTAGCGCAGAGTCATCCGTTCGATCGGGATCAACTGCGCTACGCGCCGCTGGCTCATCCGGTAGACCTGCTGCGCCCACTCCGCCAGTTCGCGCCGCGCACGAGGCCTTACAGTTTTTTTGCGACGATCTCCTGCAACACATGACGGTCCAGGCTCAGGTCCGCCACCAGCCGCTTCAGCTTCGCGTTCTCCTCGCGCAACTGGCGCAGCTCCCGCAGCTCGTTCAGACCCAACCCGGCATACTTCTTCTTCCAGAGATAAAACGTCTGCTGGCTGATCCCATGCTTGCGGCAGATCTCCACCACCGTGTCCCCAGACTCTGACTCTCGCAACACCCGCAGAATCTCCTCTTCGCTGTGACCACGCTTGCCCATACCAGTTCTCCTCTCCTACTTCCAGAGAACCATCGCAAACGAAATTCCTCAACTTCAACCTGGCTTAGTTTTTGGGTTTTGGGTCACAGCCATAGGAGTTCGGTAGTCAGGGCCGTTATGCTTGGGATCATCTTGCAAACAGCGGCCTCAGTCCACGCGCAACAGCAGCCCACAGCGGTGAACCTCTGCGAGGTGGTGGCGTCGCCTTCTGGATATAACCAGAAGGTGCCGACCGTCGAAGGAATCCTGTTCCCCAGCGAGCACTCTCTGGCGCTGTACAGCTCATCGTGCAAACCCACGGAACAGTCGGATGTCTCAGTGCAAGCCATACTGTCGCAGGGGTGGGAATCCCTACCGAACGGGAAGCATCTCCGAAAGTTCCCGAGCAAAGGCAAGCCAGCACACGTAAGGGTGACTGGTACGTTCGAGAGCGAGCTGACCGCTACGGGCCAGATGTGGCTCGGTTCCGCTTCACCGTCACCGGCATCTCTTCAGTGGAAGCTGCACCGCTGGGCTTCCATCTCTAGCCATGAGCCGGAAGGCGTGGGTCGTCTTCGTGGTGGTGCAGGTCTTCGGCGACGTTGGGCCGTGGGCTGGGCTTCGCATGAAGTCGGCTCTGGGGCCTGCACTGTGGGTCGCTGGAATGGTCGTCACGCTGCCGGGGCGACTGGTGTCTCTGTGGCTGACGGAGAAGGTTCTCTGGAATGCGCCGCTGACGCCGATCCAGACGACCGCCGCAATGGTCGTGGTGGAGACCGCCGTCAACGTCTCCGTCTCGCTCCTGTGCGGCCGGTGGTGGCGTTCCCGGCATCGTCGTCGGGCGATGGGCTCAGCAGCTTCCTAGCCGCTCTGGGGCCTCCCATCGGGAGCCGTGGCGACCGAGAGAAAAAGCACGCTGCTACGCATCGGGTTGAGTGGTGACACGTCACCCCCAAAATGGGATGCTGCCGGTAAACCGGCTTGAAATCTCCGTTGGGCGACGTTAACGCACTTTGAATCAGCAGTTTGGTAATGCGTGTATCCGGCGTGGCGACAATGCGTTTACGTGCGTAAACGCGCAGAGCGCCTTACAGCGCCCAATGTGTAAACGCGCTGATAGACAAGGGCTTCCATCATTCGGGCGCTTGACGGGCAAAATCGCAAGGTGCAAGCTATTTTCGAGGCGGGTTTCCCTATGAGCACTCCCCGCATCCCGGCTCCGTTGCAGTCTCCAGCCTCACCAACCAGTGAAGCGCGTCCGGTTCTCCGTGCCAAAACCATTGCAACCAGAGTCACGCCGGAAGAGTTGACGGAGGTAGAAACCGCCGCCGAAGGCGCAGGGAAAACCGTGGCTGAGTGGTTGCGCGAACTGGCCCTGAAAGCCGCGCGGCAACGTCCGGCAGACCCTACCGAGTTGGTACTGGCCGAGGTGTCGGCACTGCGCTACATGCTCCTGAATCTCTTTCACGCGACGGCCCAGGCCAACGCCGAGGGCAAGCATCTGCTGCCCGATTCTGTGCTCAAAATTCGTGACCAGGCCAACACCCGAAAGCTGGCCGACGCGCGCAAATTGCTCGCGGAGTTTCTGTCCCAGGAGGGACCAGACGGGGGCAAGCAGTGAGCGGCCCCATGCGTTTTCCGAGCCGGACGGGACGGCTGTTCTGGTTCCTTTTCTGGCTTGTGGTTGGCCCGCTTGTCCTCATCTTCCCGGCTTCGGCTTGGCTCGCGTGGACGCTTGCACCGCTCCAAAAGGTCTACCTTCCGACCTATGCCGCCAGCTCCGCAGGGGCGGGGATGCCGCACAGTGAGATGACGATTCGTTGGGTGATGAAGACCGCGCCCAAGCGAAAGCCGATACCAGCTTCCGCCGAGGATGTAGTCTCAGGCACAGACCCGAAGCTGCCCGTCACACTTTCGCCCAAAGCCATCGCGGAGGGCTGGCGTGGAGTGGCCTATAGCGCCCCGGAGAAAGTGCCCGCAGACGATCTTGCCAAAGGATTACGCGATTACGTTTATGACGGCGTGAGCGTGTGGTGGTTGTTTGGCAGACCGATGCTCAACAGCCTTGCCGTGTTGATGCTGCTCTATGTTTTCCGGCTTTGGATGAAGCAAGGTTTTGCGCGGAGACGAGAGCAGGAAGAACGCCACGGACGCCGGACCAAAGGCCCGGAGCTGGCATCGTCCTTACGGTGGCATAGAGCAAAGACGGACGGCATCCGTTTCCGTCTGCGCTTCGAGAATCGCCTTTTGCAGTGGTTGCCCTTTGGACCAAGCTACCGCATCCCGAAGCGTCTTGAAGCCAGCCACATTTTGATGATGGGCGACACCGGTGCGGGCAAGTCGAACGCCATCCGGCAGCTTCTTCGTCAAGTGCGGGAGCGCGGCGAGAGCGCCATCGTCTATGACCCGGCGATGGATTTTGTAAGCGAATTTTATTCGCCCGCGCGTGGCGATTTGATCCTCAATCCCCTGGACCAGCGTTGCCCGTATTGGAGTCTTGGCAACGAGATCGACCGCGACGAAACAGCGGCGACCATCGCCGCCGCGTTCCTGCCGGAGAAGGAATACGAGAAAGAGTTTTTCACCGATGGGCCGCGCCGGATACTGGCCCACTTGCTCAAGCGGCAGCCGCAGCCCAGGGACATCCTGAGCATGATGGCGAACCCGTCGCGGATCGAGTTTGCCGTGAAAGGTACGCCGCTTGCCGCGTTGCTCGATGCGGGAGCGCCAGCACAGCGGGCGGGTGTTCTGGCGAGCTTGAATATGGTGGCCGACAGCTTGGAATTGTTGCCGGATTGGGAGCATACGAGGCCGACCTTTGCGACGGCGGAGTGGTACACCGCGCGTAAGCGTTGGGTGTTTCTCACGTCCACACCGGCCTATCGCGCAAAGATTTTGCCGCTTCATTCCGTGTGGCTCGATTTATTCATTCTTCGCATGATGGGTTATTGCGAAGACCACGCGGCAAAGCCGGTATGGTTTGTGCTGGACGAGCTGGCGAGCCTTAACAAGCTCCCGCAACTCCATACCGCCGTCACGGAAATCGCAAGTACGGCAATCCCGTTGTGGTGGGCTTTCAGGGTCGCAGCCAGCTTGAAAAACGCTACGGAAAAGATGCCGAGGCCATGCTTTCGCAGCCCGCGACCAAGCTGTTTTTCAAGACCACCGAGCCACGCGCCGCCAAGTGGATTTCCGATGCCATCGGGGAAATTGAAGTGGAGCGGCTGAAGGAGTCGCGCAGCATGAAGCTGTTAGGGAGCAGGAAATCGTATGCGATGGAGATTGCCACCAAGCCGCTTGTCATGGCTTCGGAAATCTCCGGCCTGGAACCGTTGCACGGCTTCATCAAGCAGGAGAACCGCGTTGTGCCGGTTTACTTTCAGTTCGCAAGGAAGCATGGCAGACAACCGGAGTTCATCGAACGCAAGTTGCCGGAGATTGCGCCCAGATCGTCGCCGCCGCCGACGGTAGCTCGCACGGAGCAACCCAAATCATCGGCAGCGGTGCAGGCCACGCTCCCACTTTTCGATGCGCCCGCTGACATGCCTGCCGACAAACCTAAAGAGGCGTTTGTGTGGGATGAGTCAAAAGGGATTGAGTAGGACGACGGCCTTTTCTTAGTCGTAGCCACGTCAGCAGCGCGAGTGGAGTCATCAAAAAAACTGACACGAGAACACAGCTTACGAGAATATCTTCCGTGTGCCACAGTTTTCCGGCTCCGTCGAAGACGACGGGAGGGGCCATTGGTTGCCGCAGTATGAGCAGATTGCCCAGAGCGCAGATGATGTAAAGCAGAATCGGCAGCCCCCAAAACACTTGCGAGGTTGGTTGCGATGAGATTGTTTTCGTTCTGCAATAGAGCGCGAAGGCTAGGTAATAAAGAAAAGCTGTCAGGAACCATCCGACAAAATTGCTAAGCGGAACGCCGAAGTAGGCTCCGCCGCTATGCCATATCCATATTCGATCCAGCGTGGACCAGTCGGGGTCCATCGCAACGTCCCAGGCAAGCATGATGAGGCTGGCAAGCAGCGGCGCGGAAGCTAACCGGGTTCCCCGGATGGGCAGATTGCGGTAGCCGAGGATGAGAACGGCCAGAATCCAAGAGACGTAGCCAATACCCAAGTAGGCAAGGGCAAGCAGGATTGGAATATCAAAGAGCTTTGGTCCCATTGCAGCGGTGAAATGATAGTGACCAAAAGGGAATCCTGTAACTAGGCTGGCACTTTCGGCAATGCAGCCAATCCCCAAACAATATGCTGTGAAGGTTGCAATTCCTTTGGTTCCATAAAGAATGCGGCCATGCACTAGAGCAAAGACGGCAGGAGGGATTACATGCAAAAGCATGATCCAAATTGCCGGTAATCTGTTTGCGTATAGCTGAGAAATTCGCCCGACGGTATAAAGAAATATCGTGAGCCAGAGGAGCGTAATTTCAAATCGGTTAGGACGTGCAGGCGGCACCATATACGAAGTTTATGGTGTGAAAGAGAACTAGAATAGGGTTTGTTGAGGTAGCATTCCGTGCTGACCATTTCCAAGCCGCTGTCAGCCTCGCAGGTACGGACGTACCATGAGCGGGAGTTTGCGTCGGAGCGGCAGAACTATTGGAGCCGCGATCAGCAGGGACATAGCGAGTGGCAAGGCAAGCTGGCCGAGCGATGGGGCTTGGAGGGTGCGGTTGGCAATGAGCACTTTGCGCGTCTGACCGAAGGCCAGCATCCGCACACGGAAGCGCAGCTTGTTCGCCATCAGGTCTCCAAAACTTATGAAGGAAAATTCGGCAAAGAAGTGACGAGCGTAGAGCATCGCGCCGGTTGGGATGCTACGTTCTCCGCGCCGAAGTCGGTTTCTCTCACTGCCCTTGTCGGCGGCGATGAGCGCGTGCGAGAGGCGCATCGGGAGAGTGTGCGTGTTGCCTTGGCCGAATTGGAGAAGTACACGCAGGCCCGCATCGGCAACGTCCATGCGCCGGAGACGACAGGCAAATTTGTGGCCGCGACCTTTGAGCACGATACCGCGCGGCCTGTAGATGGTTACGCCGCGCCGCAGCTCCACACCCATGCTGTGATCTTCAACGTCACCGAACGCGACAACGGACAAGCCCGCGCCTTGCAGCCGCAGGAGCTATTCGCGTCGCAGCGCGTCGCTACCAGTTTGTACCGTTCCGAGCTGGCGATGCGGTTACAGGGGTTGGGCTACGAGCTGGAGCGCGGCAAGCATGGGCAGCCTGAGATCAAGGGGTATACGAAAGAGTATCTGGAGGCCAGCAGCCCACGCCGCGAACAGATCAAAGATCATCTCCGCGAGATGGGGATAGACGGGGCGGGAGCCGCGCAGGTTGCCGCGCACCGGACGCGGGACAGCAAAGAGCTGCTATCGCCGGGAGAGGTATTAGAGAGGCATCGGAATTTAGCCGCGCAATATGGACATCAGGCCGACCGGGTTGTGGCCGAAGCGCGTGAACGTGGACAGCGCCACGTTCACGAACCCGTGCTGAATCGGAGCACAGTGGCCGCGCAACAGGCCGTCACTTATGCCCGCGACCATCTCTTCGAGCGTTCCGCCGTGCTGGACCGCCGCGAACTTCTGGAAGCCGCGCTCAATCGCGGCATGGGGGAAACGACGTATGCCCATGTCCGGCAGGAGTTCGAGCAGCGGGCCGCGCGAGGCGAGTTCCGCACCGTCGATCATGGCGGTAGAGGACAGCAGTACACGACTGCCGCGATGCTTCGCATGGAACGCGACATCGTTACGCGGATGCAGGAAGGCAATCAGCGCGGGATGAGTGACCCGATGCTCGTTTCTCCGCAGATTCGGATTGCGACCGAGGACCGCCACCCGGAGCTGAATGCCTCGCAGCGCCAAGTTGTTGACCAACTGTTTCTCTCCCGCGAAAAGATAGTGGGGTTGGATGGAGTCGCGGGCGCGGGGAAGACAACGACGCTGGCCGTTATCCGTGAAGGCGCGGAGGCACAAGGGTACACGGTCGAAGGCTTCGCGCCCACGTCTCGCGCGGCGCAAAAGCTGGCCGATGCAGGCATGGAAACATCCACGCTGCAAAAACATCTTGCACGCGGCCAGCAGCCGGATACCGGAGACCGCCGCCTGTATGTGCTCGATGAATCTTCGCTTGCGTCCACCAAGCAGATGCACGAATTTGTGAATCGCCTGCATCCCAATGATCGCGTCTTGCTCGTAGGAGATCGACGGCAGCATGAGGCCGTCGAGGCCGGGCGTCCGTTCGCGCAGCTTCAGGACGCGGGCATGAAAACAGTGAAGCTCGAAGAGATCGTCCGCCAGAAGAACCCGGAGCTGAAACAGGTGGTCGAGCAGCTTGCGCGGGGCGAGGTGCGCGAGGCCGTGCAAGGCTTGGAGCGGCAGGGTCGCGTCCATGAGATTGTAGGCCGCGAGGAACGCATCACTGCAATAGCGAAGGAATACGCGAAGTCGCCGGAGGGTACGCTGGTTGTCTCGCCCGACAACCGCTCCCGCGTGGAGATCAACGAGCGTATCCGTGCAGAGATGCAGGAGCGCGGCTCAGTCAGTAAAGACGAGCATCGCATAGCGGCGCTTGTACCGCGCCAAGACCTCACCGGGCCGGAGCGGACATGGGCCGCGCGGTACGAGTTCAACGATGTAGTGCGATATGCCCGCGCGTCGAAAGAAACGGGCATGGAGCGCGGCGAATACGCGCGAGTCAAGAGCGTTGATGCAGAGAAAAACCTGTTGACCGTGGTGCGGGCCGATGGCTCCGAGCTGACCTACGATCCTAGACGGCAGCAGGGCGTCTCCGTATATCGAGAGGAACCGCGCAACTTCGCCGTGGGCGACCGCATCCAGTTCACCGCGCCAGCCAATGATTTGAAGGTTGCCAACCGTGAATTAGGAACGGTCGCAGCCATCGAGGACGGACAGATGCGCTTGAAGATGGACGGAGGCCGCGACGTGCAGCTTGATCCGCGCGAGCATCCGCATCTCGATCACGGCTATGCGGTGACGAGCCATTCCAGCCAGGGGCAGACTGCCGAGCGGGTATTGATTCACGTCGATACTGAGCTGGCCGCGAAAGACCTGCTCAACAGCCGCATGGCTTACGTTGCTGTCTCGCGTGGCGCAGAGGACGCGCAGCTTTTCACCAATGACCGCGAGAAGTTGCCGCAAGCATTAGGACATGATGTGTCCCACGAGAGCGCCCACATGCCAGCGATAAAGCCGGAGCAATCCATCAAGCCACCGCAGCCGGAAATCGCGCCGGTCATCGAACACGGCATGGGCTTAGGACACAGCCTCTAAGCTATGAATCGTGCCTGTAGAATGGTGTCTCGCGTTCAAGAAATGCACAGAAATCGAGAAAATGCCTGCACAGTTCCTACACAGCCAAAAACGCGCTATTTATCTCTAAATAAATCAGCAGATTCTAAAAATCTACTCACTCGCTCAGGATGAGGGCTCTTTCAAGGTTGGCGACGGACAGAGTGGATAGCCGGGCTAGTTTTTTAGCTCGGCCAGACGCGTTTCTGAGGCTTTGTGGTCGGAGGTTTCGGCGGCGCGGGCTGCGGGGGTTGGTGGGGGGATGGAGTGGATTTCTACTTTGTTGATGGTGCCGGTGAAGGTGAAGGGCGCGGCGTAGGGACCGATGGGGGAGGATGAGTTTTCGCCTATGTCGAAGGCGCCGTCGTAGCCGTAGGTGATGGGGACGGTGTGGACGAGGTGGGCGGAAGCTACGCGTTCGTTGTTGACCCAGAGATGGATTTCAGCGGGGCCGCCTTTGCCGGGGCCGGCGTATTCGAAGTTGAGGGCGATGGTGGCGGGACCGGGTTTGAGGGGTTGTTTGGCGGCGATGGTGGTGATCTCGCGGCCGAAGTAGTTGTAGGTGTAGGAGGGAATGCCGTCTTTGAGGTAGAGGGTGTAGCCGGCGCCGTGACCGCCTTCGCAGGCAAGGACACCGTTGGCGCCGCCGGCGGGGATTTCGATGCTGGCGACGATGGAGTGGGGGCGATTGACGGTGGTGGGCGAGACTCCGTTGGGGAGATGGCCGGTGCCGCCGAAGTAGGTGTAGTGGTCGGTTCCGGGAGGTGGGCCGGGGTTGTGGTGCTCGCGGCCTACTAGCTGGGGATCGATGGGGTAGACGTTGTTGGCTTTGGCTTCGCGGTCGAAGAGGGTTTGGAGCTCGTGGAGTTTAGTGGGGTTTTCGGCGGCGAGGTTGTGGGCTTCGGAGTAGTCGGCGTTGAGGTTGTAGAGCTCCCAGGGTGGGGCGGTGAAGGTGGTGGAGAACTGCCATGGAAGCAGACCGGAGCGGTCGGCGGCGACCCAGCCGTGGTCGTAGATGGAGAGGTTGCCCATCATTTCGGAGTACTGGACGGTGTGGCGCTCGGGTGCGGCGGGGGTGTTGAGGGTGTAGAGGAGGCTGGTGCCGTCCATGCGCTGCTGTTTGGTGCCGTTGACGGAGGTGGGTTGCGGGAGGCCGATGGCTTCGAGGATGGTCGGGACGATGTCGATGACGTGGGTGTACTGGGTGCGGATGCTACCGGGTTGGGCGATGTGACCTGGCCATGAGAGGACCATGGGGTCGCGCGTGCCGCCGAGGTGCGAGCCGATGCGCTTACCCCACTGAAATGGGGTGTTGCCGGCCCACGCCCAGCCGACGGGGTAGTGGGGTTCGGTATCCGGACCGCCGATGTCGTCGAGGTGCTTGATGATTTCGGAGGTGGGGAGCTGGACGTTGTTGACCTGGGCGGGCATGTTGTCGGTGCCCTTGAGGCCGCCTTCGAGTGAGGCTCCGTTGTCGCCGGAGATGTAGATGACGAGGGTGTTGTCGAGCTGGCCGGTCTGGCGGAAAGCGTCGAGGACGCGGCCTACTTCGTGGTCGGCCTGGGCCATTTCCGCGGCGAAGACTTCCATGAGGCGGGCGGCGAGCTTTTGCTCGTCGGGGGTGAGGGAGCTCCAGGCGGGGATTTCGGGTGGGCGCGGGGTTAGGACGGTGTCCGCGGGGATGACACCGAGGGCTTTCTGGCGGGCGAAGGTCTGTTCGCGGTAGACGTCCCAGCCCATGTCGAACTTGCCCTTGAACTGGGCGATGTAGGACTGGGGTGCTTGCAGGGGCGGTTGGGTTGCGCCGGTGGCCATGTAGAGGAAGACGGGCTTTTCGGGCGCGAGGCTTTTCTGCTGGAGGATCCAGGTGCGGGCATGGTTGGCGAGGTCTTCGGAGAGGGTGTAGTCGGCGGCGCGGCCGGGCGGCGGGTTGAGGCGGACGGGTTGGGTGCCTTCGACGAGCTGCGGGTTCCACTGGTCGGTTTCGCCGTTGAGGAAGCCGTAGTAGTAGTTGCAGCCCTGGTGGGTGGGCCAGTGGTCGAAGGGGCCGGACTGCGTGGTTTCGGGGTCGGGGATGAGGTGCCACTTGCCGATGCAGGCCGTAGCGTAGCCGTTATCGGCGAGGACCTCGGGAAGCAGCGCGGCAGAGCGCGGGATGGAAGCGGTGTAGCCGGGGTATCCGTTGGACCAGTTGGTGATGGTGCCCATGCCGACGGCGTGATTGTTGCGTCCGGTGAGGAGCGCGGCGCGGGTGGGCGAGCAGAGGGCTTCGACACCGAAGTGCGTATAGCGGAGGCCCTGCGCGGCGAGGCCGCTGAGGGTGGGGGTGGGGATGATTCCGCCGAAGGTGGCGGTCTGGCCGTAGCCGGCGTCGTCGATGAGGACAAGTAGGATGTTGGGGGCGTTGGCGGGCGCGGTGAGGGTGGGCGCGGGGTCGAGGTGGGATGTGGTGGCGGTGGGGGTGATGGTGCCGTGGAATGGGGGTGGTGGGATGGGGAGGGTGGTGCGGTCTTGGGCTTTGAGGGTGGTGGGGATTAGGGCGAGGAGGAATGCGGCGGCGCGGGTGGCGTGGCGTGTGGAGGGAAAAAAGTGCTTCTGCAGCGCTGGCATGGTGGTCCCCCTAGAGTGGAGTTGGTGTTGTCAGGGTAGAGCGCGGGGACTGATAGGGCAAGGCGAGTTGGCTAGAGGCCTTCGGCGAGGATGAGGGCTGCGATGCGATCGCGGATGCCATCGCGAATGATGCGGACCTGCTCGAGTGGCTGGTTTTTGGGGTCGGGAATGGGCCAGTCGTCGCGGCGGAGGCCGGGGACGAAGGGGCACTCATCGCCGCAGCCCATGGTGATGAGCATCTCGGCACCCTGAGCTAGTTCAGCGGTGAGCTTTTGTGGATGTGCGTGAGAGAGGTCGATGCCGGCTTCGTGCATCACTTCGACGACGACGGGATGCACATATTGCGCGGGGCGGGTTCCGGCGGAGATGGCGTGGGCCTTGGCGGGATCTGCTAGCTGGTTGAAGAAGGCTGCTGATATTTGCGAGCGGCCGGCGTTGTGGATGCAGGCAAAGATGTAAGTGCGCACGGCTGGGCTCCTGTTGCGTGGGTAGGCTGCGAGTTTTGTGGCTTGAGGGCGTAGATCTTGACGCTGGCGGCTGCTTCGTTGATGTCGTACTGCGTGAGGAGTTTGGTGAGGTCTTCGTGGAGGGTGGACGGTGTGCAGCATGAGTCCTGGACGAGAGCGAAAGGATTGGCGGCGTCATTGCTGGAAGTGTCCATCGCGGGGGAGCAGCAGCCGGATTGGTTTTCGACCTTGGCGTAGGCGTTGAGGTCAGCGCCGCTGTCGACGATTTCGATCGGGTCGAAGCCTGCTTTGTGGAGCTCTTCGCGGTAGGTGTTGATGGGGATGGCTCCGGCGATGCAACCGACGTAGGCGGCGAGGCTGGTGGCGATGGCTTCGGGGAGAATGCCCTTGAGGGCGATGTCGGAGACGGCGAGGCGGCCGCCGGGTTTGAGGATGCGGAAGATTTCGCGGAAGACGGCAGGCTTGTCGGGCGCGAGGTTGAGGACGCAGTTGCTGATAACGCAGTCAGCGGAGGCATCGGGCAAGGGGATGCAATCGATGGTGGAGAGATAGAAATCGACGTTGGTGTAGCCGCCGGATGCGGCGTTGGCCTGGGCGCGTTCGATCATGGAGGGAGTCATGTCGATGCCGATGGCGCGGCCTGTGGGGCCGACCTGCTTCGCGGAGAGAAACACGTCGAGACCGCCGCCGGAGCCGAGATCGACGACGACTTCGCCGGGGCGGAGGTTAGCGGTTGCCGTGGGATTGCCGCAGGACAGGCCCATGTTGGCCGCGGCGGGGATCGAGGTGAGCTCTTCAGCGGTATAGCCGAAGGCTTCGGCTACTGCGTGAACTCCGGCGTGGTCGCTGGAGAGGGAGCTTTCGGCTGCGGCGGCGTACTTGTTGCGGACGGAATCGAGTAGGGTATCGGGCATGATAGCTCCTGTGTATCGCTTGCAAATATATTTGCTTTAGCGAATGTATTATCATTGAATATATTCGTCAAGGCAGATATATTCAGGATATGGCAAAGGTACAGAAGTTCGATGTGGAGCGGTTCTTTCAGGCGTTGGGGGATGGAACCCGGTTGAGGTTGTTGAACCTGATGGGAGAGCAGGAAGTGTGTGTCTGCTACTTCACAGAGATTCTGGGGCAGCCGCAGCCGAAGATCTCGCGGCATCTTGCCTATCTGCGCAGTGCGGGGATTGTGGAGGCGCGGCGTGAGGGCAAGTGGATGCATTACCGTATCGTGATGCCGCCGCATGTGGGAGCGAGCCAGACACTGAAGCAGACGCTGGCGTGGCTGCGGGATGAGAAGCAGATGCAGGCCGACAGCGTAAGGCTGACGAAAGCCTGCTGTGCCCCGAAGATGCCGGCAAAGTTTGCTGCGCTACAGGGAGCTCCGATGCCGGCTCCCGTGGCTTGCTGCGAGGTTTGTTAGATGGCGTCGACGGTGGTGATCAAGGGAAGTGTGTGTGTGCCAGCGGCACGGAAGAAGCTTTCGTTCGTGGACCGCTACCTGACGCTTTGGATTTTTCTGGCGATGGCGATCGGTGTGGCGTTGGGACACTTTGTGCCGGGGACTGCGGGGTTCATCAACAGCTTTCAACATGGAACGACGAACCTGCCGATTGCAGTGGGTTTGATTGTGATGATGTATCCACCGTTGGCGAAGGTGCGATACGAGAAGCTGGGTGAGGTGTTTCGCAACCGGCGTGTACTGGGACTTTCGCTGGTGCAGAACTGGGTGGTGGGACCAGTGTTGATGTTCGCGCTGGCGGTGTTGTTTCTGCGCGGGCAACAGGCTTACATGCGCGGGTTGATCCTGATCGGTATTGCGCGGTGCATTGCGATGGTGCTGGTTTGGAATGAGCTGGCTGAAGGTGACAGCGACTATGTTGCCGGGCTGGTGGCGATCAACAGCGTGTTTCAAGTGCTGTTCTACAGCGTGTATGCGTGGGCGTTTCTGACGGTGTTGCCGCGGTGGTTTGGGTTGCAGTCCAGCGTGGTGCATCTGGGGATTGGGACGTTGGCGAAGAGTGTGGGGATTTATCTGGGTGTGCCGTTTGCGGCCGGGATTGTGACGCGGTTTGTATTGCTGCGGGCGAAGGGTGATGAGTGGTACCGGACGACGTTTGTGCCGAGGATCAGTCCGCTGACGCTGGTGGCGCTGCTGTTTACGATCCTGGTGATGTTTGCGCTGAAAGGTGATTTGATTGTTCGGCTGCCGTTCGATGTCGTGCGGATTGCGGTTCCGCTGGTGATCTATTTCGCCCTGATGTTCGGGGTGAGCTTCTGGATGGGGAAGAAGCTGGGTGCGGACTATGCGCAGTCGGCCACGCTGGCGTTTACGGCAGCGGGAAATAATTTTGAGCTGGCGATTGCTGTGGCGGTCGCGGTGTTCGGAATTAACTCGGGGGAGGCGTTTGTGGGAGTGGTGGGGCCGCTGATCGAAGTGCCGGCACTGATCGGGTTGGTGCGGGTGGCGTTCTGGATCAGGGGGCGGTGGTTCGGGGCGGTGGCGACACCCGTTTAGCTGGGTGTCGCCGTTAGTGCGGCGAGGGCTTTTTCAAGGCTTGCCGGGTCTTCGATGTTTTGGGTGGTGAGGGAGCGGTCGATTTGGCGGTTTAGGCCGGTTAGGACTTTGCCGGGGCCTACTTCCAGGTAGGTGGTGGCGTCGGATGCTTGTAAGAGCTTGATGCATTCGACCCAGCGGACGGGGCCGGTGACCTGGCGGATGAGGGCGTCGCGGACTTCGGGGCCGCGGGTCATCAGGCGGGCGTCTACGTTCGAGGCTACGGGGAAACAGGGGTCGTGGAAGATGATGCCTTCGAGCTGCTTGGCGAGGTCTTCCTGCGCGGGCTGCATGAGGGCGGAGTGGAAAGGGCCGCTGACCGGGAGCATGACGGTGCGCTTGGCGCCGGCTTCTTTGCAGGCTTCAGCGGCGCGCTCTACGGCTTCTTTCGAGCCGGAGATGACGGTTTGGTCGGGCGAGTTGAGGTTGGCAGGCTGGACGACGGCTGAGACTCGGCTGGCGGCCTGCGAGGGGGTGGTGGCGGAGTTATTGGGGTCGGTGAGGGCGTCGATGGCGGCGGCGGTTTGGCCGGAGGGGCTGGTGGCGTCGGCGGGTGGGGGCTGGGTGAGCTCGTCGGAGATGCGGGCGCAGATGTCGTTGATCTGCTCGGCGGGCAGGCCGAGGATGGCGGCCATGGCGCCTTCGCCGGCGGGGACGGCGTTCTGCATGAACTGGCCGCGGAGGCGGACGGTGCGGACGGCGTCGGCGAAGGTGAAGGTGCCGGCGGCGACGTGCGCGGAGTACTCGCCGAGGGAGTGGCCAGCGGCGAAGAATGGGGTGATGCCGCGGGATTTGAGCTCGGGCTCGAGGACGCGATAGGCGGCGATGGAGACGGTGAGGATGGCGGGCTGGGTGTGCTCGGTGAGCTTGAGTGTGTCTTCTGGGCCTTCGAAGATGATTTTCGAGAGCGGGAAGCCGAGGGCTTCGTCGGCTTCTTCGAAGGTAGCGCGGGCGGCGGGGAAAGCGTCGTAGAGGGCGCGGCCCATGCCTACGGTTTGCGAGCCCTGGCCGGGGAACAGGAGAGCGAGCTTGAGGGGGGTGGTTGCGGCTTCAGTCATCAGGGATAGTTTAGCGACTCCGGGATGTTGGATGCTTGGCGCGCCTTGTGCGGGCGGTAGGATAGCGCTGTGCGAGCGATAAAGCGGATGGTGTGTGGGGTGGGGCTGCTGGCGATGTTTGCCGGTGGGTGTGGCGTGGCGCAGCGGCTGGTGCTGGCGAATGCGACGCTGGTGGATGTGGAGAGCGGGAAGCTGGAGCCGCATACGACGGTGGTCGTTGAAGGGCGACGCATTGTGCGGGTGATTCATGCGTCGAAGGCGGATGTGAAGGGTGGGACCGTCGTCGATGCGAGTGGGGAGTATCTGATCCCGGGGTTGTGGGATATGCATACGCATGTGTACTTCGGAAAGACAGCGGTGGATGGCAGTGACTTTGTTCTGCCGATGCTGGTGGTGAATGGGATTACTGGTGTGCGGGATATGGGGAGCGATCTCGACCCTGTGCTGCAGGCGCGGGCGGATATTGCGGCACACAAGATGATGGGACCGAGGATGGTGGTGTCCGGGCCGATGCTCGATGGGCCGAAGTCGCACTACAAACAGATGATTCTGGTGGCGACGCCGGAGGATGGGCGCAAGGCTGTCGATATGTTGAAGGCGCGTGGGGTGGACTTCATCAAGGTGCAGTCGAATATGCCGCGCGAGGGGTACTTTGCGGTTGCGGATGAAGCGAAGAAGGATGGGATTGCGTTTGAAGGGCATGTGCCGGATGCAATTCGTGCGAGTGAGGCGATCGATGCGGGGCAGCGGACATTTGAGCATTTGATTGGTGTGTTTGAGGCTAGCTCGCCGGATGAAGAGAAGTACCTGACGGGGAAGAAGAGTGTTGGGATGTTTCTGGAGACGTACGATCCGACGCGTGAGGCGAAGATTATCCAGAGGATTGCGGCGCGTCCTGTGTGGCAGTGTCCGACGCTTTACTGGGAGCGTGGGCAGTGGCTGGTGGATGCGATCGACTGGACGAAGGATCCGGATATTGCGTATGCACCGAAGCGGTGGGTGAAGGCGTGGCCGGAGGAGCAGAAGGGGATCGTCGAGGAGATGGATCAGGATTCGCTGGCGGTGCGCGAGCGGTTTGTCGATCATGAGCTGGATATCGTTCGCAAGATGCATGCGGCGGGTGTGATGTTCCTTGCAGGGACAGATGCGCCGGCTGGTGTGGATCTGCTGCCGGGGATCAGTCTGCATCGTGAGCTCGAGCGGTTTGTGGCGGCGGGGTTTACGCCGTTGGAGGCGCTGCAGACGGCGACGTTGAATCCGGCGAAGTTTCTGGGGAAGACTGCGGAGTTTGGCACAGTGGAAGAAGGCAAGGCTGCGGACCTGGTGTTGTTGAAGGCGAATCCGCTGGAGGATATTCGGAACACACGCACGGTGGTTGGGGTGGTGGAGGATGGGCGGTATCTTTCGCAGGCTGAGCTGGAGGCTATGCGGGCGAAGTTGAGGGAAGTGGCGGCGGCTCATTGAGAATGCTTAAGTGCTTGACAAGCCATAACCGTTTGGTTATGGTTTCGATTGTGCCAATGGAACCCAGTCTCGTGTTCAAAGCGCTTGCGGATCCGACGCGGCGGGCGATCTTTGAACGGCTGACGCGGGACGGGGAGTTGACCGTTCATGCGTTGACCGATTATGCGGGGATTTCGCAGCCGGCGGTGTCGAAACATTTGACGGTGTTGAAGCGGGCGCGGCTGGTGCGGGACCGTCGGCATGGGCGCGAGACGCATTACAGCGCACAGCCCAAGGCGCTGGAACCGATGGTCAACTGGATGAATTTTTATGGTGCGTTCTGGCGTGAGAAGTTCGACCGATTGGAAGCTGTTCTGGAAAGGATGGAGCCATGAGTGAAGCAGGTGCTGCGACGCGTTCGGTTGTGTTCGAGAAGGAGTTTGCGTATCCGCCGGCCAAAGTTTGGCGGGCGCTGACGGAGGGCGATCTGATCCAGCAATGGCTGATGGAGAACGACTTTAAGCCGGTGATGGGCCATCGCTTTCAGCTGAGGTCTACGCCGATGCCGCAGTGGAACGGCGTGATCGAATGCGAGGTGTTGCTGGTTGAACCGCAGGAGCGGTTGACCTATAGCTGGGAGGCGTTGGGTTTGGAAAGTGTGGTCGCATGGACGCTGATGCCGACGGATGGCGGGACGCTGCTGCGGATGGAGCACTCGGGTTTCCGTGAGGACCAGGAACACGCCTATAAGGGTGCGGGTTATGGCTGGCAGAAGTTCCTTGGCGGACTGGATGGTGTGCTTGCAATGATGAAAGGAGATGCGTGATGAAGAATGTCGGCTATTGGGTATGCACGGTGTTGATCGTGCTGTTTATGTTGCCGGGCGGGATTTTTGAAGTGATGCAGTCGCCGCAGCTTGTGCAAAATACTGAAAAGCTTGGGTATCCCCTGCACTTCATCGTATTTTTGGGCGTGTGGAAGATACTCGGGTCGATTGCGCTGCTGGTGCCGAAGTTTCCGCTGCTAAAAGAGTGGGCGTATGCGGGGATATTTTTTGATTTGACCGGGGCGGCGGTTACGAATGCGGCGAACCATGGGCCGGCGTGGCATGTGGCGACGCCGTTGCTGATCATGGGGGTGTTGTACGGTTCGTGGGCGTTGCGGCCGGCTGGGCGGAGGCTGGGCTGAAAGGCGCAAGGGTTCGTGGCGCGTTGAAAGCCTGCAGGTCCTTCGGCTTCGCTCAGGATGACAATCTGAGGGATGAATGACGGTTGGATGGAGCTACTGGATGGTGCCGGTGATGAATTGCTGTTCGGCCTGGGCTGTGGTTAGGCGGTAGAGGGCGAACTGGCGGGTGGTTTGGGCGCGGACTTCGAAGAGGAGGTCAGCGCGGTGGCTCCAGTCGGGATCGACGGCGTCGATGGGGCGGAGCCAGGGGGTGCGGTCGAGGTGGGCGGCGTCGGTAACATTGGAGAGGGCTACCTGCATTTCTCCGGAGGGAAGGCGCTGGGCTACGAGGGTGATGTAGACCGGGCCGCCGACGGCGATGGGAGATTGGGCCGTATAGACGAAGGTGGGAAGGCCGCCGTAGCTGAGGGTGTAGGCGGAGATTTGCTCTTCGAGGAGCGTGGGCGGTGTTGGCGCTGGATTGAGTTGGACTTTGCGGCCGGCGCGGTAGGTGGCGTGGGTGTTGGCGGGTGGATTAGTGGGGGTGAGGGCTGGCGGAGATAGGTGCCAGGTGGTGAGGTATTTGGCGATGCGGGATTGGGCGAGGGCTTCGAGGACGGCTAGTGTTTGGGTGCGGTCGGTGGGTGATTCCCATTCGCGGGTGAAGATATGGGGTTCGCGGTTTGCGGCGTCGGAGACGGCTACGGCCTGGTGGAGGTCTGGTGGGAGGGTTTTGAGTTCGGGGGTGGTGTCGCCGCCGGCGGGCTTGCCGCGCCGCATGACGGGTCGATTGGGATCGTCGTTGAGGGACGTAGCCATGGGGATGACGGCGGAGTCGCTCTGCTTTTGTTTCTTTTGCTTGCCTTCGGGTTCCGGATCGCGGTGACGGAGGGTGGGTCGGTCGGGGTCGTCGCTGTCGGGGACGGTGCCGGTGCCATTGGAAGCGGTGGCGGTGCCGTCGCGGTGGCCGAGGTGGGGTCGGTCGGGGTCGTCGGAGGTGGAGCCGGTGGAGGATTTGGTGGGAGTGGGGGTATCCTCGGGCTGACTGGGTTGTTTGCCGACGAAGTGGGGTCGGTCGTCGTCGTTTAGGCCGCCGACGATGACGGAGGGATGCGCGGAGGCTTTGAGCGCTTTGGGTTTGGCCGGTGGTGGGAGTGGGGCGTATTTTCCGTAGCCGTACCAAGCGCCGATGGCCGCTACGTCTGCTGTCGAGCCTGGTGGGAGGATGTTGCGGGCGTAGTCGATATCGACGGCGCCCTGGGCTTTGCCGGCTTTTTCGATGGAGTAGATGTCGCCGGTCTGAAGGGCAAAGGGCATGGGTTCGGGAAGGTAGTCGCCGGCGTCTTCCATGTGGCCGTTGATGAAGATTGTGACCGGCACGATGCGGGCGGCGGTGGGCTTGGCAAGGTCGCCGGTCCACTCGTAGACAGCAACGGCGCGAGTGACTTTTTCGGGCGGGGCGACCTTGTGCATCTGGGCATTGGCTGCGAGCGGCGCGGCGAGGCAGAGGCAGAGGAGAGCGGTGATGGATGCGGAGCGAGGCATTGTCCTGATGTTAGACGTGTGGTGCGAGCTTCGCGTTCACGTCACGTTTGGGGTGGGCGGAGGCAGGCTTTAGTGGCGCGGAATGTTACCGAGTGTTGAAGGGTGGGCGCGCGGGGGCGGATATTGTGTTGAGATAGTGTCTTACGGACTTTAGGAATTGTGCGGACGATGGGCGAAAGTGTGCTGGAACCCGGGATTACAGTCGCGCGGCCTGTGTTGAGGGCCGGTGTGCCGCTGTGCGTGGATCTGGATGGCACGCTGGTGAAGTCGGACACGCTGGTGGATACGGTATTGGCGCTGGCTCGGCAGAAGCCGATGGATCTGTGGCGGATTCCGGGCTGGATTGCGCAGGGGAAGGCTTCGTTCAAGAAGCATCTGACGGCCGCGGTGACGCTCGACGTGGAGCATCTGCCGTATAACCATGTGCTGCTGGAGTGGTTGAGGGCAGAGGCTGGCGCGGGTCGGGAGATTTACCTGGCGACGGCGGCGGATATGACGCTGGCGGAACGAGTGGCGGCGTTTGTCGGGATTTTCAAGGGCGTACTGGCGTCGGATGGGTCGACGAATCTGGCGGGTGGTAATAAGCTTGCGGCGTTCCAGGCGCGGTTTGGGAATGAGTTTTGCTACATCGGGAATGCGCTGCCGGATGCTCCGCTGCTGGCGGCTTGTGTTTCGCCGATGGTGGCGAATCCCGACAGGGCGCTGCGCGCGGCGATGAAACGCCAAGGCACCGTGCCGGTGACGTTTTTTGAGCACAAGACGCCCGTGATCAAGAGCTGGCTGCGGGCAATACGGCTGCACCAGTGGGCGAAGAACACGCTGATCTTTGTGCCGCTGCTGCTGGCGCATGCGTGGAATCCGGGAACGCTGATAGGCGCGGCACTGGCGTTTCTGAGCTTTGGGATGTGTGCTTCGGCGACGTACATCATCAACGATCTGCTGGATATTGAGGCGGACAGGCGGCATCCCCGGAAAAGGACGCGACCGTTTGCGGCGGGGGATATTTCTCCGATTGCTGGGGTGATGGGAGTTGTGGTGCTGATGCTGGCGGCTGTGGCGCTGGCGATCGCGCTGCCGCAGATCGTCGACAACATGGCGGGGTTTGGGGAACTGGAAAAGCCCTACGGGTTCCTGGGCTGGCTGGGCCTTTATACGGCGACGACGCTGACATACTCGCTGTATTTAAAGAGGAAACTGCTGCTGGATGTGTTCGTGCTGAGCGGGCTGTATACGGTGCGGCTGCTGGCGGGAAGCGCGGCGACGGGTGTGGCGATGTCGCCGTGGCTGGATGGGTTCAGCGTGTTCTTCTTCCTGTCGCTGGCGTTCGTGAAGCGGTTTTCGGAGTTGGAGAGTTTGCGCGAGCGCGGGGCGGCCGTGTCGAATGGGCGTGGGTATTTTGTTTCGGATCTGGAGCAGCTGCGGGCGCTGGGGACGGGTGCGGCGTATGCAGCGGTAGTGGTGCTGACGCTGTATATCAACAATCCGGAGACGACTATGCTGTACCGGCATGTGACCCGGCTTTGGCTGGTGGTTCCGGTGCTGCTGCTGTGGTTGAGCCAGGTTTGGATGCTTTCGAGCCGCGGGGAAATGCATGATGATCCGGTGGTGTTTGCGATTACGGATAAGCGGAGTTTGCTACTTGGGGTGTTGATGGCGGCGGTGGTTTGGTGGGCGCTGTAAAATAGCGAATTAGCGGTTCGCGCTAGCGGGTCAGCAAGTTAGCGCTTTTTTGCGATTGTGAGTAAGGATAGACTTTGACGATTCCCCAACTTCAGGATTTTTCCGAGGCGTCGCTGGATGCAGCGTTTGCTGCTGTTCGCCAGGAGGCCGAAGCGGCCGTTGCCGCGGCTGGTTTCGATGCGGAGCAGTTTCGACTGGATTGGTTGGGGCGTAAGCAGGGGTATCTGAAGTCGATTTCAGATGCATGGCTGAAGACTGCGCCGGTTGAGGCGAAGAAGCTCATCGGGCAAAGGTTCAATGCGCTCAAGGAGCAGGTGGAAAGGATTCTTGCCGCCGTCGGCGAAGGTGGCTCGACTAAGGCTGCTGTTGCCGGGCTTGATGTGTCGTTGCCCGGGAGTGCGCAGCGGATTGGGGCGGAGCATCCGCTGATCAAGACCATGGCTGAGATTGTGGGTGTGTTTCAGCGGATGGGGTACTCGGTTGGGTTGGGGCCGGAGGTTGAGAATGACTTCAATAACTTTGAGAGTCTGAACTTTCCGCCGAACCATCCGGCACGGGATACGCAGGACACGCTGGTGCTGGCCGGGCAGGAAGGCAAGCCGCTGCGCGAACGGTTGCTGATGCGGACGCATACGTCGCCGGTGCAGATACGGACGATGCTGGAGCAGGCGCCCCCGCTGCGGATTGTGATTCCGGGCAAGGTGCATCGGAATGAGGCGGCGGATGCGACGCACTCGCCGGTGTTTCACCAGGTGGAGGGGCTTTGTGTTGACACGAATATTACTTTCAGCGATTTGAAGGGGACACTCGATCATGCGATGAAGGCGTTCTTCGGGTCGGCGGTGAAGACGCGATTCTTTCCGAGCTTCTTTCCGTTTACGGAGCCCAGTGCGGATGTGCAGATTTCATGCATCTTCTGCGGTGGGAAAGGGTGCCGGAAGTGTAAGCACTCGGGATGGATTGAACTGCTGGGGTGCGGGATGGTTGATCCCGCGGTGTTTGAGGCGGTGAATGCGCGGCGGATTGAGTTGGGCCGTGAGCCGGTGTATGACACAGCGAAGATCTCAGGGTTCGCGTTTGGGATGGGTGTGGATCGGATCGCAATGATGAAGTATGGGATTAGCGATATTGGGTTGCTGTATTCGGGGGATATGCGGTTTTTGGAGCAGTTTGCTTGAGTCGACGAAGAACGGGAGGAGCAGGTTCGTTCCCCTTCGACTTCGCTCAGGGTCAGAATGACAACAGAAAAGCGAATGCAATGCAAGAAGGCCGCCGAGGGTATCGGCGGCCTTCTTGTTTTCCGGGGAGGGAAGTTGGTGGTTACTGCTTGTCCATTTCGACGTCGATGGTGATTTTGACTTCGTCGCCGAGCATGGGTGGGGCGAACTTGGGGCCGAAGTTAAAGTCGGCGCGCTTGATAACGGTGGTGGCTTCAAAGCCGCTGACGAGGCCGCCCTTCATGCCTTTCTGCGGGGGGACGGGGCCATCTACGTCGAGGACGACAGGCTTGGTGACGCCGGCGAGGGTGAGGTTGCCTTCGACCTTGAGGTGGCCGACTGTGCCGGTGACCTTGGTGGACTGGAAGTGGATCGTCGGATATTGTGCGACGTTGAAAAAGTCCGGACTCTTGAGATGAGTGTCGCGCGCGTCCATGGTGGTGTTGATGGTCGTGGCGTCCAAGTCGGCAACGACGGAGGACTTGGAGGGGTTCTTTTCATCCCACTCGACCTTGCCGGCGATCTTGGAGATGGAGCCGCGGACGTTGGAGACGCCGAGGTGGCGGATCTCAAAGTTCGATTGAGAGTGCGCGGGGTCGATGGTCCAGGTGCTGGTCTGGGCGGCTGCGATGCCGGTGACGAGCAGGGCGGAGGTAGCGAGAGCGATCAGGCGAGATTTCATGGGAAGTCCTCGTAGAAAAGTTTGGTCGGCTGCGCTCCCGAGAGTAGCACTGGAAGGGCACAGAAGACACTGTATCAAGATTGATGTTCAAACATCGATATCGATGCAGATTTTATTCACTGAGTACGGACTGGGTATCGGTTTCGCGGGAGGCGTTGAGGAGCTCGTTGAGGGCCCGGAGTTGGGTTTTGGAGAGGTGGGGAAAGAAGTCTGTGGTCATGGCGTCGACCTGCGAGGTGATCTGCTGGAGGAGGCGGGTGCCGGCGGGCGTGAGGAGGACGCGGAGGACGCGTTTGTCGGCGGGATTGGCACAGCGGCGGATGAGGCCGGCGGTTTCGGTGCGCTTGAGCAGGCGGGGAACATCGGGGGTTTCAGCGACGAGGCGGCCGGCGATATCGCATTGAGAGATGCCTTCGGGGCCGGCTCCGGCGATGATGCGGAGGACGTTGTATTGCGTGGCGGTGAGGCCGAACGGGCGGAAGTGTTGCTCCATCCGGTGACCGAGAACGGCGGCGGTGCGGGCGATGTTGAGCAGGACCTCCTGCTGGAGCGAGGCGAATGGCTTGCTCTGGCGGATTTCTTCCTGGAGGGTTGGCGTCATCGTGTTGTCCAGTATATGGATGCTCGGGGTTGGAGATTGGTGCGGTTTGGGAGGGAAAACGCGGGTGTAAGAGGTTTCACGGGGTTGAAACGGGTTTTGGGAGCGAGGTTTCCTTACTGGGTGGGCGTCGCGTCTTATTAGCGTGAGGTGAAAGAGATGGGAAATCGGGCCATGAAGCGGCAGGGCAGTACGGGAGAGATGCGGCGAGGGGAAGTGGTAGTGGTGGAAGATAGCATGGAGGTTCTTCTTAGCGACGAGGTGCTTGATTCCATTTTGAAGATGGCGGCGATGGGGAAGAAAACTGCGCTTAAGAAGTAAGCGTTGGTTGGGTATGTCGTGCGCTTGCGTGGAGGCGTCTGCGACAATGGAGGTTGCGGCGCGCGTGCGCGGCCACCCCATTTTCTGAGAGCTTTTTCTAACGATGAATGTACTGACGAAGTGGCTGCGCTCGTATTTGCCGGAACTGCCTGTCGATGACCGACAACTTGCAGAAGACCTGACCCTGCGTGGGATTGCGGTGGAGGGTGAGTTTGAGGCGGCTTGCGGGGGCGCGCTGTTCGAGATGGACATCACGACCAATCGCGTGGACGCGATGAATCACTATGGCGTAGCTCGGGAAGTGGCGACGATCTATGGATTGGCTTTGAAGCCGCTGACCGAGACGATTGCGGCTGCTGTGGTTGAGACGGTTCCGGGTGAAGGGTTTCCGGTTCGGATTGAAGCTAAGGATTGGTGTGGGCGGTTTACGACGCGGGTTGTTCGCGGTGTGACGGTGGGTGCTTCGACGGGGTTGGTGGCGGAGTACTTTGCGGCGCTGGGGCAGAAGCCGATTTCGGCGCCCGTGGACGCGACGAACTTTGGATGGCTGGCGATGGGGCAGCCTACGCATGTGTTCGATCTGGACAAGATTGAAGGCGGGATTGTGGTGCGGCGCGCGAGAGCCGGCGAGAAGTTGCGGTTGCTTGATGGGACCGAGCGAGTGCTTGTTGCCGATGACCTGGTGGTTGCGGATGAAGTGAAGGCGCTGGGGCTTGCGGGCGTGATGGGGGGGTGGGATTCTCGTGTGACCGAGGAGACGAAGAACATTCTGGTGGAGGCGGCGTGGTTTGATCCGGCGCCGATCCGGGCGAGCTCGCGGCGGCATGGGCTGCATACGGATGCGTCGCACAGGTATGAGCGGGGTGCGGACTTCAATGGGCCGCCGGTGGCGAGTGCGATTGTGATGCGGCTGGTGGTGGAGCAGTGTGGTGGTTCGGTGGTTGGGCCGCTGGTGGATGTGATCGTGCCCGAGGTTGCGGCGCGAACGGCGGAGCGCAAGTCGATTGTGCTGCGGGTGAGCGAAGTGCAGCGGCATCTCGGGACGACCGCAGATGGGCTAGGTGCGTCGGCTGAGGTTGTGGAGCAGTACTTGTCGGCGTTGGGTTGCGGGATGGTTGCGACGGGTGCGGGTATGTACAGTGTGGCGCTGCCTAGCTGGCGACTGGACCTTGAGCGTGAAATCGACCTGGTGGAAGAGGTTGCGCGGGTTTATGGGTACAACCGTTTCGCGGATACGCTGCCGGCGTTTGCGGGTGAGGTGGTGGAGGTGCCGCATGCGGGGCAGGAGCGGGTGATTCGCGAGACGCTGCGGGCGCTGGGGTATAGCGAGGCGGTGTCGAGTACGTTTACGTCGGCGGAAGAAGCGGCGGTGTTTGGCGATGCGAAGGCGGGCGTGGTGGCTGTGGGGAATCCGCTGAGTGAAGAGGCGGGGATGCTGAGGCCGACGTTGGTGCCGAATATGGCGTCGATGCTGGCGCAGAACCTGCATCGCGATGTGAATGTGGTGCGGCTGTTTGAGATGGGCACCGTGTTTACGGGTTCTTCCGTCGAAGTGAAAGAAGAGACCGGGATTGCGATTGGAGCGACCGGGGCGGCGGCTGCGACTTCGTTGTACAAGGCTGAGGATGCGCTGTTCTATGAGGTGAAGGGAACGATTGAGGCTTTGGTGGTGAAGTTTGTTGGGCTGGTGAAGTTTGATGGAGAGGCACTGCCGAGCTGGATTGAGGCAGGGCGCGGCGCTAGGGCGTTGCTGGATGGCGCGGTGGTGGCCGTGTTTGGGGAGTTGAATGCCGGGGAGGCGCAGAAGCGGAAGCATCGGCAGACTTGTGTGCTGGGTGAGGTGAAGGCGCAGGTGTTGCTGGGGACGGCGTTGAAGTCGCCTGTGGCTAAGGATGTTTCGCGATTCCAGGCGGTGGAGCGGGACTTCTCGTTTGTGTTTCCGGATGTCGTGCGTTGGGATTCGATTGAAGGCGCGCTGAAGGCGTTGGGGATTGCAGAGATGCTGCGGGTGTCGCCGGTGGAGATTTTTCGGGATGCCAAGGGCAAGGCTGTGGCTGTGGGGAGCTACTCGTGTTTGGTGCGGGTGGTGTTGCAGTCCGGTGAGAGGACGCTGACTGAGGAAGAGTTGACTGGGTGGTCTGAGAAGATTGTGGAGGCGTTGACGGGGTTGGGTGGTGTGCAGCGGGCGTAGGTTTGTCCTTGGGATTGTGGAAACCCCGATCTCCAAGTGCTAGAGACCCCACCCCAACGGGCGAAGAGGGCCGGCCGGGACCCCGGATCGGGGGCACCCCTTTGGTGGCGGGAATAACAAAGATGCGTTTGAGAAATCAGGATTCGATATCCTCGATGCGAATCGCTATACTTCGACTTGATTGAAGTCGTTGTGAAGGAGTGGGCAGATGGGGTCATCGACGATTAGCGTTGACGAGTTTCAGGCGCTGGAACAAAAAGTGCTGCAGACGGTGGAGCTCATCAAGAAAGAGCGCGAAGCTCGTGCGGCCGCTGAGAACGAACGGAATGCGGCGCGCGGTGAGGTGATCGTGCTGCAGGAGAAGCTGACTGCCGCGGAAGAGAAGCTGGCTGCGGCCAATGAGAAGCTTGCGACTACGGTTGAAGAGTTGAGTGCGGCGAGCGCGGCGCAAGCGGAAGTGGATAGCCTGCAGAAGGAACGCGAAGCTGTGAAGCTGCGCGTGGAGAAGATGCTGGCGCAGATGGATGAGCTTCTATAAAGCAGGGAATAGGCAGTAGGGAATAGGGAGTAGAAATCCGTGGCGGAGATGCAACAGAAGAGTGCGGCGGAGATGTCGCGGAGCGAGCTGGCGGCGCAGGCTGCAGGCGCGGTTGTGGTTGAGATTTATGGGCAGGTGTATCAGCTTCGTGGAACCGATACGGCGCATATCGAAAAGCTTGCGGGGATTGTGGATACGAAAATGCGGGCGGTTTCAGCGCACGGAGCGACGGTGGACTCGCTGCGGGTGGCTGTGCTGGCTGCTTTGAATATTGCGGATGAGCTGACGGCGCTGCGGGCTAAGTTCGATACGCTGAACAGCACGGTGGCGCAGACGCATACGTTGCAGACGATGCGGTCGCGTGCGGGATCGCTGGCCGGGATGCTGGATGCGGTGTTGGACGAGCGCAAGGCGGGGTAAATCGCGAATTTACATTTTGTTGGTGTGCGATTTAATTCGGGCTTTCAACCCTGTTGTTTGTCGCGACCGTTACCTGGGGCCTTCGCCCCGGGCTGTGATGAGACGGGCCTTTGGCCCTGAAGCTGAGGTTGGATCAACGTGAGCCCGTGGGGCTTTAGTGTCTGCGTGAGAACGGGATTACGTTTGGGTGATTCGAGTCTTGATGGGGATATGGTCGTAATTTTGGGACTTCTCTGTTGTCCAACTATGGTTTGATCGATGGTTTTGGCTGTCGTTTTATCTCACTTGCGGCATGTATGCGGGTGAGGTTGTAGGCCATGGTGGCGAGGGTCCATTCGTTGGCCACGTTTTCGATGCCCCGGGTTCGGAACTGGCGCATACCGCGCTGCTGTTTCATGACTCCGAAGACCGGTTCGACGATGGCCTTGCGGCGTCCGTAGGTGAGTTTTCCTTCTTCAGTCTGTAGCTTGCGGCGCATCCGTTTGTGAGCGGCGGCGCATGCTTTTTGGCGGCAGCGGACACCCAGGTTGAGACTGCGCGCAAGGTTCGAGTCGGGCACATACGCATCGAGGTTTTGGCCTTCCATCCGTTCCAGATTCGCGATGGAGAAGAACCCGCTGTCGGCCAGTATTTGGTCGGGAGCGCGACCGCATCGCTCGACGGTCTGTTCGACCATCGGCAGCAGCGAGGCGTTGTCGGCTGCGTTCTGGGTCACCCGCTGGGCCACGATCAGGTGCTCGTCGGAGACCGCGATCTCCGCCGTGTAGCCCAGATCGAAGCCGCTGCGGGTGCGCAGGAAGCGCGCGTCCGGATCGCTCTGCGAGAGCTTCTTCAGGCCGCTCTTCTTGAGCCTCGCCAGCCGCCGCGGAAGCTCGGCCAGCTTGCTCTCCAGATGCTCGATGGCCACCTCCAGGCCGCCCGAGTCGGCATCGTCGGCGTCCACCATCTGCTGCCAGCGGCGAACCTGACGGCGCAGTCCGGCACGCAGATCGCGCAGATGCTGCTCGGTGTCCAGCTTGTCCTGGCAGGCTGAGGCCTTGATCCGGGTCGAGTCGATGGCCACCTTGCCCAGCTTGCCCATGCCGAGCTCGCGGGCCATCTCCAGCACCTGCGTAAAGCAGTCGTTCAGTGCCCGGGCATGACGCCGGCGGAACGCGCTCAGGGCCCAGTTATCCACCCGGGCACCCGCCGCAAGATAGCGCAGCGGAAGGTCTTCCACCAGCCGCCGATCCAACTGGCGGGCGCTGGTGATGCCGGTCGCATAAGCGTAAAGCCACACACTCAACATCAGCTCAGGAGCGTACAGCGCACCGCCCTCGGCGGCATAAGACCGCTCAAAAACGGTCAAGTCAAGACGTTCCACCACGCGGCGAAGGAAGAAGCACAGGTGATCGCCGCTCAACTCATCCTGCACGCTCGTCGGAAGCAAATACGTCTGTTCGGGGCTGTAACTCTTGAATCGAGACATACTCTCTTCTCGCCCAAATCCAAAGTGGAAATCAAGAGTCTTGTTGAGTTCTCACGCAGCCACTTAAAGCCCCACGCTAATCCAAAAAGAAAATGCTTAGGGCGTGAGGGTCTGGCCGGGGCCGGCTATGCCTAGCTTTACGTCGTCTACAGGGACTTCCATGGCGCCGATCTTGTCGGCGAGGGTGTCGTGTACGCCGAAGCGGAAGAAGTAGTTACCCTTGGCGGGGATAGCTAGAACCTGTTTTGTGGAGAGGACGCGGCGCATTACCTGGTCGTAGGTGACGGGTTTCAGGTTGAAGGTAATGGTGGTGTCGGCGGAGTTCACTTCGACTCCCTGGTCGTCGTAGACGACTGTGACGAAGTTGAACTCGGCGTGGTGGATGCCGTCGGGCGTGGCGGTGAAGTGCAGAGAGTTGGGGTTGATGGCGAAGAGGATGCTGTAATCGCGCAGGGGCTTCTTCAGGAGGTCGGCGCGGAGATCCTTGGCCGGCGCGGGTGGTTTGGCTTTATCGATCTTCTGGATTGCGGTGCCGGGGGAGAGGCTCGCGGTGAAGATGATCTCTGTGGGTGGGACGGCGCCGAGTTGCATGGAATCGACGAAGTTGCCGTTGGGGCCGATTTGCGCCGATTGGAAGTTGGTCGGTGTGGGAGCTTTGGTCCGCTGTGAGGCAGCGATGCGGCGGAGGGCGGCTACGCGGCGGATCTGTTGCGGGGTTTCGTTGTAGGCGAAGTAGCCGCGGCGGTATTCGAGATGAAGTCCCGGTTGGGACATCTCGATCTTGATGTTGCGATAGCTTCCGTTCCACTTTTTGTTGGTGGGCGTGTAAGCGATGGTGTAGAAGTTGGAGCCGCTTTCGAGGACTTCGGCCATGGCCTGCTTAAGGCCGTTGGTGTTGTAGAAGGCTTTGCCGCCGGTACGGTCGGCGACATCTTCGATATCGGAGTGGTCGTAAAAGCGGCGTGTGGCGAAGTTGGTGGAGCTATTCATGGAGGGCATGCGGCCGTTGGCGGCACTAAAGGCGGGGTCGGTTTCGAGGCCGCGGGCGTCGATGGGATAGACAGCGACGCGGCTAAGGGTGAGGGCGTCGGTAGCGTTGGCGATTTCAGAGACGAAGTCTTCGGCGTCGGGGAACGGGCTGCCGAGGTCTCCGCCCCAGTAGGTGCGGGGGATGGAGCCGCTGAACCAGATAAGGTTTTTGCGGCCGGGGAAGCCGGCGAGGTAGCGCCCCATGGATTGCAGGCCTTGGTTGAGATTTTCCTGCCGAAACTGGTGGGCCACGTAGCCGCGCTGGCCGATAGGGATGAGCGGAAGGCTAATGCTGTCGCGCTTGCTCTCTGCCGCCTCCAGGAGCACGGCTGGGTCTGAGGAGAAGCCCTGGATGAGGCGCATGCCGGTGCTATCGAGCTGGAAGATGGCGACGGGGTTGCCGGCGGGAATGGTCTTCATGAAGGCAATGAGTTGGGAGCGGATGTAGGACTGGACCTGCGGGGTGTTGTTGGCGGCGTCGATGAGGATGACGGTGTAGGCGTCGGACGAGCCGGCGGGGACGAAGTTGGTGAAGCCGTTGGGCGGGAGTTTGGGTGGCTGAGCCGCGCCGGTCGCAGTGAAGGTGTGCTCGTGAAAGCTGTTGAGTGTCTGTGGCTGGCCGTCTTCGACGAGGTGGAAGTCGGACTGCTGGAGGCCATGGACAACGTGGCCTTTGGCGTCGGTGACGACGACGTCAAGCACGACGGCGCGAGCGTTGGCTCGGATGACGGCGGTCTCGGCGGGGTCGTGCTGCAGGAGGGGTGGAACGGGTTGCTGATCCTGCGGGTATTGCGGGGTGCGTTCGATGGGGGCCGGGGACTGCTGTGCTGGAGCCGGAGGTTGCTGTGCTGGAGTCGATTGCTGCGCGAGCAGGGATGTGCCGAGGAAAAGCCCGAGTAGCGGAAGAGCGGTGCGAAGAACGGGTTTCATGGCGAAACTCCCAACTGTGTATGACGCAAGCCTGGAGGAAAAGACCCCCGAAGTGTCGAAGTGTTGCGTGCCCTTAAGGGGGAGAGGATAGAAAAGGTAGATTGCTGTCAAAGTTGCGCTTTCACGCTTCGCCCGATAGCATCCAAGGCAGAGACCGATCTGCAAAGCAGGTACGGCGACTACCGCAGGTTGAACCAATATTCTTTGAACAGGGGTTCGGCTCGTAAACATTGCTCGGTGTGCTATGTCGGCCAGTTCCGAAAGCCTAAAGAGCGACGGCTGGATCCCACCGCTTACACGCGGGTTCACCTGCGCCTCGTCCGTACGGCCAAGCGGATCGGTCCCTGCTTTTAAAGCAGGGATTAGGGGTTAGGGGTTAGGGATTAGTCCGGTGGATGACTTTGGCCGCGTATCCTTGAGGGATGGGTTGCGGGTTACATTTGGAGGCAATGGCTGTGCCGGGGTATTTGCGGCTCGGGCGGTGGCATCTGCCGGTGTATGCGATCTTTGCCGCGGTGGGGCTGGTGGCGGCGCTGCTCCTGGGCGAGCGGTCTGCAAAACTTGTGGGGATTGCTGAGGATAAGCTGTGGGACGCGGGAATGTTTGCCGTTGTCGCGGCGTTTGTAGCTTCGCGGGTTTTGCTGGTGCTGATGGACGTAAAGGCTTTTATGGCCTATCCGGTGCTCGTGCTGGCGTTGCCTTCGCTGACCTATGGCGGGATGGCGATTACGGCAGGGCTGGTGTGGATTTATTTGCGGTGGAAGAAACTGCCGGTGCTGGATGTTCTGGATGCGTGGGCGCCTTGTGCGGCGCTGTTGGCGGCGGTGCTTTCGCTGGGGCATTTTATTGAGGGCACGGATGCGGGGATGCCGACGCGGCTGCCGTGGGGTGTCGTGACACCGGGGGATACCGTGCTGGGACGGGTGCATCCGGTGGAAGTGTATGAGATGGTGCTGGCACTGGCGATGTGCTGGGTGTTGCTGGGAGTGCTGGGGTTTCGGCGGCGGGCTGGTGAGGCTGCGGGGCTGGCGCTGCTGGTGGGTGGGGTGATTTCGTTTGGGCTGGATATGCTGCGGCAGCCGCTGGATACGTTTGGCGGGGCGTGGCTTGATCCAGGGCAGTGGGTGGCATTGGGTGCGGTTGTGGCGGGGGTTGGGATTCTTGCTTATGCGGAGAGTCCTTCGAGTTTGTATGCAGTGGAACTCCGTGGCGGCGGCGAACGGTCAGTGAAGGAGTTGGTCTAGATGCCCTCGAAGAATATGTTGCCGAAAGGAAATCGCCGGCAGTCGGTGAAGGAGGAGTATCGCGCTCACCGGACGGCGCTGCAGGAACAAATGGCGGCGAAGATTGCCGCGGGTGTTGAGGATCCTGAAGAGTTTGAGCCGGTGACGTATGACACGGCCGAGATGTATGCGACGCCTTCTCCGTTTGCGGGCAGGCCGGGGTTGGTGACCGATGGGCCGGATGGGGGCAAGCATCCGTCGGAAGAGAAGACGCAGCGGCGGTATGGACGGCCGAAGGCAGCGGAAGAGCCGGTGGTGGAGATTCAGCCGCTGGAGTTGGAGCCCGAGGATGGCATCAGGAGCTTTACCGCCGAGGCTGCGGCGGCGGGGTTGCGGCTGGATGCCTATCTGGCCAAGGCGATTCCGGATATCAGCCGGGCGCGTGTTGTGCTGTTGATCGAAAAGGGGCAGGTTACGGTCGACGGCGAAGCGGCGAAGGGCAAGACGAAGCTCAAAGGTGGGGAGCTGATTGAGATTGAGGGCGAGCCACGGCCGGAACCGCTGCATGCCGAGCCGGAAGATATCCCGCTGACGATTGTGTATGAGGATGATGACCTGGCGGTGATCGATAAGGCTGCGGGGATGATGGTGCATGCGGGGGCAGGTGACAGCGAGCGGAATAAGGGAACGCTGGTGAATGCGCTGCTGTTCCATATGGGCAAAAAGCTGAGCGGGGTGAGCGGGGATTTGCGGCCAGGGATCGTGCATCGGCTGGATAAGCAGACGAGTGGGTTAATCGTGGTGGCGAAGAACGACTCGGCGCACAGGAAGTTGAGTGAGATGTTCAGCGAGCGGCGGCTGCGGAAGGTGTACCTGGCGCTGGTGCATGGGTGGATTGAGGACGATGAGGGAACGATTACGCTGCCGATTTCGCGCGATGTGGTGCGGCGGACTCGGATGACGACGCGGCGGAGTGGGGGGCGCACGGCTGTTTCGCACTGGCGCGTGCTGGAGCGGGTGGAGGGTGGTTATGGGAAGTTCACGCTGGTCGAGGTGAGGATCGAAACCGGGCGGACGCATCAGATTCGGGTGCATATGCAGGCGATTGGGCACCCGGTGGTGGGTGACACGCTATACGGCGCGCCGGAGCGGGTGCGGGCGGTCGGGCCAGCGAAGGCTGGGTCGCGGATGGCGGTGCCGTTTATCGAGAGCGACGCGTTTCCGGCGTTCACCCTGGACCGAAATTTTCTGCATGCGGCGGAGCTGGAGTTCAAGCATCCGCGGACCGGGAAAGATCTGGAGTTGAGTGCGGGGCTGCCGGAGGAGTTGGTGGCCGTGCTGGAAAAGGTCAGGAAGTAGGACGGTGTTGCAGCAAGTTGATACGATGATGGCTATGACGATTCGCAATGGTGCGCGCTGGGTGGTTTTGTCCCTGGCTTGCATGACGACGATGTACTCGCAGACGACAACCCAGACTTTAGCGCCGCCACCTCCGGCCACGACCACCGCCCCGGCAACAACTCCTGCACAAGCTCCGGCGAAGGCACCGGATGCGCTTCCAGCGCCGGATGCGGGCGCACTGCAGCAGCGTGACACGCCAGCTCCTGATGGATCGCATACTGTGATTCCGGTGTTCGTGAACGAAGTCGATCTGATCTTTACGGTGCTGGATAAGAACGGCCACTTTGTGACGGGCATGCAGCAGCAGAACTTCGGGTTGCTGGATGATGGGCGTCCTCCGGTGCGTGTGCGGCAGTTTGTGCAGCAGACGAATCTGCCGCTGCGCGTGGGCATCATGCTGGATACAAGCTCGTCGATTCGCGAGCGGTTTCAGTTTGAGCAGGAAGCGGCGACGGACTTCTTGTTGCAGGTGCTGCATCCGGCGGACCGCGCGTTTGTTGAAGGTTTCGATGTAAACACGGACGTGTCGCAGGACTTCACGAACCGTGTGGACATGCTGGATACGGGGATTCGTAAGCTGCGGCCGGGTGGTGGAACGGCGCTGTTCGATTCTTTGTATAAGACTTGCCGCGACCAGATGTTGACGCTGCAGCAGAGCACGTCGGTGCGTAAGGCGATTGTGCTGGTGTCGGATGGCGACGACGACTATAGCCGCGTGTTGGAGAGCGAGGCAATCAAGATGTGCCAGCGCGCTGAGACGATTGTGTACACAATCAGCACGGACACGAGCCCGACCAAGGACAAAGGTGACGATGTGTTGCAGGATATCGCCGACGCTACCGGCGGGCAGGCGTTCTTTCCGCGGCGTATTGACGATGTGGCGCTCGGGTTCCGGAATATCGAGGAAGAATTGAGAAGCCAGTACCTGTTGGAGTATGTGCCTTCGGACTTCAAGCGGGATGGAGCTTTCCGGACAATTTATTTGCACTCGCTGGATCCGCGGTACTCGGTGCGGACGAAGAAGGGGTATTTTGCGCCGAATGCGCAGTGAGGCAGTGAATCGTGGATAAGACTAGCCCGGCGGTTGTCGGGCTTTTCTGCGTTTGGGGGGGTCTAGAGATAGCAACTTTTTGGGTTGGACGGGGGTCTATCTAGGCAGAGGAATACTGCGATGAAGCTGCGTCTGGTTGGTGGTTTGGGGTTGGCTTTGGGATTGGCGGCCGGTGCGGGGGCGCAGCAGCCTCGGGGGGCGGTAGAAGCGTTGCAGGGGATGGTGTCCGAGCCGGCGACGCATACGGCCTTTACCTTCGACCACGACATGTTGCAGACGGCGGCGGGTTTCATCAATAACGGCGATCCAGATGGGCCGGTGGCGGGGTTGAACAGCATCACGGTGGAGAACTACCGGTATAAAGAACCGGCGTTCTATGTGCCGGAAGAGATGCATGCGCTAATTGCAGCGTATCGCGAGGCGGGTTGGAAGCATCTAGTGGACCAGAATGCTACGGCTGCGCAGTCGGCCTCCCCGGATAAGCCGCTGACGGATTTGTGGCTGCACTTTCGCGGGGCAGACATCGATGCGGTGACCGTGGTGGTGCGGGCACGGAAACAGATGAGCGTGATCGAGGTTGCCGGAATGTTGAAGCCACTGGATCTGGTACATCTGAGTGGGCACTTCGGAATTCCGAAGGTGGACTCGGGCGCGGTGATGGTGCCGGCGCCTCCGGGGAAGTAAGACCGGCGAACAGAACAACAGAATGGTCCAGCTAAGGCTGGGCCGTTTGCTTTGCCAGCCGTGGAAAGAGCTTCGGAGCCATTTCAGCGGCGAACTCTTTGAAGGCGCGGACCGGGCGTGGGGTGTAGCGATTTCCCAAGTGAACCAACGATAGATTGAACGTGCGGTAGCGCCAGCGTGGCATGACCTCGACGAGGCGGCCGGAGCGCAGGAGTTCGGGCTGGACGATGGGTGGGAGATCCCCGATGCCGTCGCCGGCGAGTAGCGCAGAGGCGAGGCCCGCGTACTCGTTGATAGAAAGATGGGGCTGGAAGGTGAGTGTTTGCTTGCTGCCGTCCGTGTGGGTAAAGTGCCAGGCGTTTTCCGGGCGCCAGAAAGAGAAGGCGAGCAGACGGTGCTTGAGAAGATCCTGCGGTGTCCGGGGAGCTTTGTGTTTCGCGAGGTAGATCGGGCTGGCCACTAATTGGTGGCGATAAGTAAGAATGCGGCGGGCGACGAGTGACGAGTCTTCAAGGTCGCCGACGCGGAAAGCAAGATCGACGCCTTCGGCGATTTGATCGACGATGCGTTCGGTAATGAATATCTGCACGCGGACTTCAGGATAGGCCGCTTGGAACGCGCCGACGATGGGTGCGAGCAGCGAATCGGAGATGCTGGGCGGTGCGGAGAGGCGCAGGGTTCCGGAGACGTTGGCGAGGTGGTTGGAGGCGATGTTGTCGATGGCGTCGGAGAGCTCGGCACCGCGCTGCGCGTGCTCAAGGACTTCGGAGCCGACATCGGTGAGGCGGAGGCTGCGGGTGGAGCGCTCGAGGAGGCGGACACCGAGTTGATCTTCGAGCTCCGCGATGCGACGGCTAACGGTGGAGACAGGCATCTTGAGGCGGCGGGCGGCCTGGGAGAAGCTGTTCGCTTCTACGACCTGCGCGAAGACGACCAGTGAATTGAGATCGGGCATGTCGTGATTATTCCAGATTCGAGAAAAAGCTTTGCCATTTATGCCACTTATCGTGGGTATGGTTTGGACCCTAGACTGCAGTGAGGAGTGGGGTCGAATGAAAACGAGTGAAGAAGAGGTGTCGAAGGTGCTGATGCAGTATCAGGATGCGTTGAACGCATCGGATACGGAAACGGTGATGTCGCTTTATGCAGAGGATGGTGTGTTCATGCCACAGAATTCTGCGTCGAGCGTGGGCGCAGACGCGGTACGGAAGTCTTATGACGGGGTGTTTGCGGCGATCACACTGAAGGTGACGTTTGCAATTGCGGAGGTAAGGGAACTGGCGCCGGAGTGGGTGATGGCGAGGACAAACTCGGCAGGGATTGTGACGGTACATGCTACCGGTGAGAGCAACGCAGAGGCCAACCAGGAGCTGTTTGTGTTCCAGAAGATTGCCGGTGCGTGGAAGATTGCGCGCTACTGTTTTTCAATGACGAATCCGCCGCGGGCGTGAAGGGTGAAGCAATGACGATGATGAAGGCTGTGGTCATGTATGAAGCGGGTGGGGCTGATGTGCTGAAGGTTGAGAGCCGTGAGGTTCCGGTCCCGAAGAAGGGCGAAGTCTTGATTCGGGTAAAGGCGTTCGGGCTCAACCGGTCGGAGCTGTTTACAAGACAGGGACATTCTCCTAACGTGAAGCTGCCGCGAGTGCTGGGGATTGAGGCGGTGGGCGTGGTGGATCACGCGCCGGGTGGTGAGTTCAACGAAGGCGATACTGTGGCGACGGCGATGGGCGGCATGGGGCGCGAGTTTGATGGCGGCTATGCGGAGTACACGTGTGTGCCCGTGGTGCAGGTGCAGCGGTTGAAGACGACGCTGGACTGGGAGGTGCTGGGAGCGGTCCCGGAGATGCTGCAGACGGCGTGGGGATCGTTGTTCAAGTCGTTGCGGTTGGTGAAGGGTGAGACGCTGCTGGTGCGTGGAGGCACGACTTCGGTCGGGCTGGCTGCTGCTGCGATCGCGAAGAACTATGGGGCGAAGGTTTTGTCGACGACGCGGAATGCGGACAGAGCAGGGTTGTTGCGGGAGAGCGGCGCCCATGAAGTGGTGATCGATTCCGGATCGATTGCGGGCGATGTGAGGAAGCTATATCCGGAGGGCGTGGACAAGGTGCTGGAGTTGATCGGGACGACGACACTTCAGGATTCGCTGCGCTGCGCGAAGCAGGGCGGAATTGTGTGCATGACCGGGATAGTCGGGAACAAGTGGTCGTTTGAGGACTTTGCGCCGATGGAGGCCATCCCGACAGCGGTTTGCCTAACAAGCTATGCGGGCGAATCGGAGGACTTTATGAGCATGCCCCTGCAGAAGTTGGTGGAGCAGATTGAAGCGGGAACACTGCGAGTGCAGGTTGGGAAGGTGTTCCAGCTGGATGAGATTGTGGAAGCGCACCGCGTTATGGAAGAGAACAAGGCTGGCGGGAAGATTGTTGTGCTGACGTAATAGTTGTGCTGCCCATCTACCAGCCGTAATGCTCGATTTCGCTGAGCAAGGCTAACTTGCGGTCGGGGGGAAGGAAGCTGGCTTCGATGCTGTTAGCGGCTAGTTCGCGGAGTTGGTCGAGAGGAAACTCGAACTCGCGGTGGGCCAGGAGGTATTCGTCGAGGAGATTGGCGCCGAAGAAAGGTGGGTCGTCGGAGTTGAGGGTGACCATCAGGCCCTCTTCAAAGTAGAGCTTGGCGGGATGGTCGAGCAGCGACGTACAACAACCGGTACGGAGGTTCGAGGTAATGTTGAGCTCGAGCGGGATCTGGCGCTGGGCGAGGACTTCGAGGAGCTCGGGGTCCTGCTGGGCGGTGAGAGCGTGGCCGATGCGTTCGGCGCCGATATTGAGCGCGGCCCAGATACTCTGCGGGCCCGTGGATTCGCCGGCATGGGCCGTAAGGTGCAGGCCGGCAGCTTTGGCTTCGGCGTAGAGCTCGCGGAAGTCCTGGGCGGGCCCGCGGGCTTCGTCGCCGCCGATGCCGATGCCGACGACAGAGGGGTAAATTTTGCTGAGCTCGGCGGCCTTTTGGAAGACCTTCGCGCAGGCTTCTACGCCGAAGTGGCGGACAGCGTCGATGATCCAGAGAAGCGAGATGCTGAAGTCGCGTTCGGCGCGGGTGCGGCCCTGCTCGATGGCGGCCATGACTTCGTCGACGTCGAGGCGGTTCTGCCAGTGGAGGATGCCGATGGAGATGTAGGCCTCGGCGTGGCGGATGCCCTGGGCGGCGAGGTCGCGGAGCATGGCGTAGGTGATGGTTTCGTAGTCGGCGGGCGTGTGGAGGCGCTGGGTGACGGCTTTGAAGCTCATCAGGAAGCTGGGGAAGTCGGTGTAGGTGTAGGCGGTGCGGGCTTCTTCGAGGGTGAGGGGTGTGGGGTCGTTGGTGTGGGAGAGCTCGACCAGTGTTTCGGGGGTGATGGAGCCTTCGAGGTGGAGATGGAGCTCGGCTTTGGGGAGGCCGCGGAGCCATGTTTCGGGGTCGATGTCGGCGAGGTGAGCCTGGGTGGGGGTGCGACGGGCCATCCTATTAGTGTAAGCCGTTTGTGGGTGAGGCTAGGCTGCGGCTTTGACGGAGCGGAGCTCGAGCTTGACGCCTTCGTGGCGTTGGAGAATGGCGATAAGCTCGAAGAGATTTTTGGCTTGCGGGTTGCCGGTGGAGCTGAGCATTCGCATCAGGCTTTTGGGAGAGCGCTGCATTTCGGCGGCGAGTTTCGGGAAGCCGATGGTGCCGTTGATGTAATTTCGGAGCACGGTTTTGCCCGTCTCGACATCCCCTTCAAGGAAACATTCCAACGCTCCACGAAGGTACTCGCGACGGAACACGGAGGAACGGTCGAGATTTTCCTTGATGGTTTCGCGATAATCACGTGTTAGCGGCATTAGAGTTCTCCGGCTCCTTTACGGCGTTTGTAAGCTTGCCAGGAAGCATAAGCCCGTTCGATATCTTGCTGCTGCCTCTGTTTTGTTCCTCCACAAAGGAGAAGAACAAGCCGGTCTCCGTCACGACCGAAGTAGATGCGGAAACCGGGTCCAAAATTGATTCGAAGCTCAGAAACACCAGAGCCAACGCTCTTTATGTTTGATATGTTTCCGCTTGCCAACCTGTCGAGAGCAATCGATATACGGGCTCGAGTAACACCGTCAAGAAGCTGCAGCCATTGACGGTAACGACTGCGGCCGAGTTCGTCGACATATTCCCGAAGCTCCAGCACGTTTTTATGGTAACGCAAAAGTTACCATAGTAGAAGGTCTAGCTCCACTTGCTGTCGCGCCGGCCGCCGCCGTTGCCGAAGATCTGTAGCAGGAAGAGGAAGATGTTCAGGGCGTCGAGGTAGATGCTGAGCGCCATGAAGACGGGTGTGGAGTTCGCTGGACTGTCACGGAGGCGCATGAAGTCGACCAGCAGCAGGACGGAAAAGAGCGCGAGACCGGCCCAGCAGTAGAGCGAATAGGCGGCTGGGCCCATGTAGTGAAAGAAGCCGGCGATGATGCTGACGATGATCATGCCGAATAGTGCAGCGACGGCGTAGTTGCCGACCTTCTGGTAGTTGAAGTTGGCGATCTGCGCGATGAGGGCCATGACAGCCATGCCGACGGCGGTGGTAAGGGCGGCATCGAAGACGATCGCCTGCCCGTTGGCGAGGTGTAGGTACATCTTGATCAACGGGCCGACTTCTACGCCCATGACGACTGTGAAGAGATAGAACATGGCGAGGCCGAGCGCGGGGGAGCGTTGTGCAGCCCAGCGGATGGCGAAGAGCAGGACGAAGCTGAGAATGACGATGCCGAAGGAGAAGCCGGAGGCTTCGGGCGCGATGTAAGCGCCGAATGCAGTGAAGAGGAACCCGACGGTCGTGATCCAGAGGACCTTACTCAGGAGGGTCGCTGAGGCTTTGGTATCGAGGATGCGGATGCCCTGGGTGGCGTTGATGGTTTGCATAGTTAAATCCTACCTTTAGAACAGCTACTAATTGATTAGACGCGTGAGTTGGTCAGGAGTCGCGGTGAGTTAGCGGATGGGGGAGTTGGTGGCGACGGAGATGGCGGAGCCTTCGGCGAGGAGGATGTTGGCCGGCTGCGTGGCGTCAAGGTGGGCAAAGGCTTGGTCGTAGAGGGCTCCTAGGTTGGCCTGGATGGTATGGCTCCGGATAGGGTAGACCTGCCAGCGAGGGTGGTGGACTTCGTACTGGGAGGTGGTGCCGTTGGAGCGCCTGGTAAAGCCCCAGTAGTGCTCGGTGATGAACTCTTCGACGGAGTCAGGTGCGATGGGTTGGGGTGTTGGTGAGGCTTCGACGGCGAGCTGTTGCCATTGGTGTTTGTGCTTCCAACCGTAGCTAACGTGCAGGGAGTCGGGGGTGTTCGTGATGGTGTGGCGGGTGGGCAGGGTGGCGTAGGGCTCTTCGTAGAGCTTGTTGGCGATGAGGGTGATGGCGTGGCGGGGGACGATCTCGCTGATGAAGACGACGCCGCGCCGGCGGGTGCCGTCGGGGTCGGTGCGGGCGACGTAGAAGCGGAGGTTTACTTCTTCAAAACGGGTGTGGAAGGGGATGGCGAGGTGCTTGAGGCGAACTTTTTCAAAGAGGAAGCCGACGAGGGAGACGTAGCAGCGGCCTTGGTAGAGGTCTATCTCGACGCCGGAGGGCAGCCATGGAGCGAGGGTCTCGGGGGAGACTTCGTACTGCGCCATGATGAGCTTGCGCCACTCGGCGGTGAGGAAGGTGGACATTGACTTCTATTGAACTCTCTTTCTGATAGAGCGGTTTCGATTACCGGAGGAGTGTGACGCCACGGCGGCCCGTGGTGCATCTAGCTAAGAGAGGCATTTATGGAGAAGCGGACGGCGTTGGCGGTGGGGTCTACGGGTGTGGTGGGGCAGAATCTGGCGAAGCGGCTGATTGGAAATGGGTGGGACGTCGTGGGACTTTCGCGTGGAAAGCAGGTGGTGGAGGGAGTGCGTGGGCTGGCGGCGGATCTGCGCGACGCCGCAGCTGTGAAGGAGCAGTTGCGTGGGGTGGACGTGACGGATGTGTTTATCAGCGCCTGGGTTCGGCACGATACGGAGGCTGAGAACGTGCGGGTCAATGGCGGGATCGTGGAGAACGTGTTTGCTGGGTTGGAAGGCGCGAAGAGCTTGCGGCATGCGGCGCTGGTGACGGGGACCAAGCAGTATTTGGGGCCCTTTGAGGCGTATGGGCAGACGATGGCAGAGACTCCGTTTCGTGAGGAGACTCCGCGGCTGCCGGGATTGAATTTTTACTACACGCAGGAAGATGTGATGTTTGCCGCGGCGAAGAAGATGGGTTTTGGATGGAGCGTGCATCGGCCGCATACGATTGTTGGGTTTGCGGTGGGCAATGCCATGAATATGGGGTCGACATTGGCGGTGTATGCGACGCTGTGCCGTGAACGCGGAGAGCGGTTTGTGTATCCGGGGTCAGTGGAGCAATGGAATGCGCTGACGGATGTGACCGATGCGCGGCTGCTGGCGGAGCATCTGGAGTGGGCCGCGGTAACCGAAACGGCGCGGGATCAGGCGTTCAATGTGGTGAACGGGGATGTATTTCGTTGGCGTTGGCTATGGCCGCAGTTGGCGGCTTACTTTGGCGTGGAGTGGGATGGGCCGCCGGAGGGTGGCGCGCCGCTGGAGCCTAGGATGGGGTTTGCGGTATCGGAGTGGAAGGAAATTGCGGCGAAGTACGGGCTGGTGGAGAGCGATGTGAACCGATTGGCTTCGTGGTGGCACACAGACGGCGACCTCGGACGGAAGATCGAGTGCGTGAACGATATGAGCAAGAGCCGGAGGTTCGGGTTTACGGCGCAGCAGGACACGCCGCAGTCGTTCTTCGATTTGTTTCAACGGATGAAGGCGGAGAAGTTGATTCCGGCTTAGTGGTCAGGTGGAAGAGGAAAGGCTCCCGCTTCTCGGATGAGAACGGGAGCCTTTTTGATTTTTGCCAGTGTTGACGAACAGCAGGTTACTCGGCTTCGCTCGGAATGAAAAATAAAACGGAGCTAGGCGCGACCGGAAAACTCGCCGGTTTCGGTGGTGACTCGGACCTTTTCGCCTTCCTTGATGAAGAGGGGGACTTTGATTTCTAAGCCGGTTTCCAGGCGGGCGATTTTGGTGGCGCCGGAGCTGGTATCGCCGCGGACGGCGGGCTCGGTGTAGGTGATGGCGAGGTCGACGAAGATGGGCAGCTGCAAGCCGATGGGGTTGCCGTTGTACTTGTGGACCTGGAGAGCGAGGCCGTCGATGAGGTAGTCGGCGGCGTTGCCGAGTTGGTCGCCGGTGAGGGTGAGGGTCTCGTAGCTTTCCTGGTCGAGGAAGTGGGTGCCGTCGCCGTCGGTGTAGAGATAGGTGGCGGGGCTGAGGACAAGGTCGGGCTCTTTGAATTTGTCCTGCGCTTTGAAGGTCTTATCGAAGACGGCCTGGGTGAGCAGGTTGCGCATCTTGAGGCGGACGAGCGTTTGTCCGCCGCGCGCGGTGGGGGTGGAGATGTCGGAGTCGAGGCAGACGAAGGGTTCGTTCTCGTATTCGAAGAGGTGCTTGCGTTTTACGTGGATTGCTTCTACAAGTGCGGCCATGGTGTCCTCGGTTCGCCTTTAAGTATAAGACGCTGAGGGCGGCTAATACATGGCCTGGCATTGCGGGGCGTCGCGCTGGCGGTAGGGAAACGGCGTGAGGAGGTAATAGGTTCCGCTGCCGGGGCGGCGGAGACGACCGTTTTTTTCTGTTTCGCAGAAGGTGACCTGAAACAGAGCTGTGGGTGGGTATTTCACCCAGGTGGGGGCGCGGCTGGAGAACTCTTCCTGGAAGACGAGCTCTTGGTCGAGGGGGCGGTCGCGACCGAAGGTGGCGTAGGTGGATTTAATCACCTGGTTGTTCTTTTCGAAGACGAGGGTGCGTTTGGGCTCGTCTACGCGGACTTTATCGGTGCCGAGGGCCTGATTGATCTCGTCCTGGTTGATGTAGCCGCCGAACTCGTAGAAGGTGTCCCAGGACCCAGGGAGGATGTCGCCGAGGTGCAGGCGGCAGTTTTCGCTGTCAGGGCAAAGGGATCGAATCTGTCGGGCGGCAGCTTCGTCGACGGTGCCTGGGCTTTCGACGCCGACGAGCGAGACAGCCGCGTACAGGGCTGCAAGGACAGCCGCGGCTCCGAGAAGTGCCTGGTAACGGGACCTCAAATCATTAGCCTTCGTAGAACATGCTGCGTTGGCGTCGATGAAAAGTAGATGGAGGGTGTTCGAGACCAGTATAGCGGGAGGTTGTGGCTTGAGTTGTGGCGGCAAGCGTCGCGGAGGATGCTTGCCATTTGGCGGGTAGAAGAAGACAATTGGCGCATGACAGTCGCGGCAATTACAGCGGTTCTTGGTGGGCGGAAGGTGCTGAAACGGAGTGTGGTTTCGGATACGGACCTGCGTTTGATGACGCGTGAGGGCTTGCCCGTGGGAACGCTCTCGACGCTGGCGGAAGAGCTGAATGTGGAGCGGAAGACGCTGGCGAAGGTGGTGGGGATCAGCGATCGAACGCTAAGCCGGCGGATGGCGAGCGGGTCGAAGCTTTCTGCGGAAGAGAGTGACCGGACGATGCGGGTGGCTCGGGTGTTTGCGAGTGCCAAAGAAACGCTGGGAACTGCCGAGAAGGCGTCTCGCTGGCTACAAAAGTCGAATCTGGCTTTGGGAGGCCATGTGCCGCTTGATCTTCTGGACACGGACGCAGGAGTTCGTGAAGTCGAGACGATCCTGAATCGGATCGAGTACGGAATCTATAGCTGATGCGAATCTGGCGGATATGTCGAAAGCGGCATCTTGCATCCGCTTTCTCCGGGGAAGGTGCGCGTCGCGGCTCTGGCCGTTGGAACTCTGCGGGTGTGCCGATTGCTTATGCGTCGGAAGCTTTGTCGCTTGCGGCCATTGAGTATTTCGTACACGTCGATTCTGAAGATATGTCTTCGGACCTGATGGCTATCTGTGCAGAGGTACCGATAGAGAGCGCCGAGCTCGTTGAGCGAAAAGAACAGATGCTTTCTGCTCTCGCGGTGAACTGGAGGTTTGAGATTGGTGTCACGCGAGGGATTGGCGATGGGTGGGCCAATCGAATGGAATCGTTTTGGCTGCCTGTGCCTTCCGTTGTGATCGACGGGGAGTTGAATATGCTCATCAATCCGCTGCATCCGGATTTTTCTCAAATGAAGATCGTTGAGACGAAACCGTTCCGGTTTGATGAGCGGATGTTCAAGTTGAAGTAGTGACGGCGGTCGATGCGGTTAGTCGAGGGCTGCTTCCCAGCCGTCGTACTCTCCATAACCAGCTTCAGCGATATTAGTCAGAAGCTCGCGTTCCTTGCCGACAACATCATCGTTGACGATGCCGGTACGTTCAGCGATCAGTGACTTGGGCCGCACGTCACCATAGTCGACACCGGGGCGTGTCTCGTAACCTTGCTGATTTAACTTGTCTTGGGCAGTGGCTCTCGCTGCGTTGTTCGGAAAGTAAAGGTAATGCACGACATGGCGTTCGCGTTTAAGATCAGCGCCATGTTCAAGCATCTGTGCAAGAACTTTCTGATCGCCTTCGTGCGGATCTTTCGTGTTGAACTTGTCGAGAACCTTGTATCCCTTGCGCTTCCATGGAAGCAGGTCGCGAAGTTTTTCTAGTTTGCTCACCGTCTATTCCTGATAAAACTCGCTGCGTTTGCGGCTGTAGAAGTAGTAGACGAAGAGACCGATGACGAGCCAGACGAAGAAGCGCTCCCAGGTGCGGACGGGGAGGCCGGCCATCAGGAGCAGGCAGAAGGCGATGCTGAGTACGGGGATGACTGGGCCGAAGGGAACGCGGAAGCCGCGGTGGCGGGTGGGGTCTTTGTAGCGCAGCACGATGACGCCGATGGAGACGAGAACGAAGGCGAAGAGAGTGCCGATGTTGGACATTTCGGCGAGGGTGCCTACGTCAAAGAGGCCGGAGGGGATGGCCACGATGATGCCCGCGATGATGGTAGCGAAGGCTGGAGTACGGAAGCGGGGATGAACCTTGCCGAAGGCTGAGGGTAGAAGGCGGTCGCGCGACATGGCGAACCAGATGCGGGCCTGTCCGTACTGACCGACGAGGATCGAGGAGATCATGCCGAGGATGGCGCCGAAGAGAACGGCGAGGCGCACCCAGTGGAGACGATGGGCTCCCGGAGTGAGGGCGACGCGCTTGAGGGCGTTGACGACCGGGGCTCCATCGCCTGCGACCGATTGCCAGGGGACAAGGCCGGTGAGCGTTGCCGCGACGCCGATGTATAGGATGGTGCAGACGATGAGTGTGGCGATGATGCCGATGGGGACGTCGCGCTGCGGCTTTTTGCACTCCTCGCTGGCGGTGGAGACGGCGTCGAAGCCGATGTAGGTGAAGAAGATGATGGAGCCGCCGGCTAGGACGCCACCCCAGCCGTTGGGGCTGAAGGGGTGGTAGTAGGTGGGGTGGATGAAGCTCATGCCGAAGAAGACGAAGGTGAGGATGGCGCCAATCTTGATAAGAACCATGGCGTTGTTGGTGCGGGAGGACTCGCGGATGCCGAGAACGAGAAGGACGGTGAGGATGAGGACGATGAAGAAGGCTGGGAAGTCGAAGCCGGAGTGCCAGCCCTGAGCGAAGATGTCTTTGCCGGCGAGGTCCTGCAGGCCCAGAGGAAGATACGCGGGCGCGAGCCATTTGGGAGAGAGATGGATGCCGAACCAGTCAAGCGCGTCGACCAGGTGGGCTGCGAAGCCGACGGAGACGCTCATGTTGGCGAAGGCGTACTCGAGGATGAGATCCCAGCCGATGATCCAGGCGACTAACTCGCCCATGATGGCGTAGGAGTAGGTGTAGGCCGATCCCGCGATGGGGATCATGCTGGCGAGTTCGGCATAACAGAGGCCGGTGAGCGCGCAGACGATGGCGACCAGGATGAGTGAAACGACGAGTGCCGGACCAGCGCCGGGGCGGCCTGCAACGGCGCCCGAGGTGTGATGGAGCAGACCCCAGAGGAGGTCAATGACGGGGGACTCGGAGACACGGACCGTTGTGGCGGGATTGCCGCCGATGGCTGTGCCGATGACGGTGAAGATGCCCGAGCCGATGACGATGCCGACGCCGAGGGCGGTGAGCGAGACAGGACCGAGGGTCTTTTTGAGGGCATGCTCGGGGCGCTCGGAGTCGGTGATGAGCTTGTCGATGGACTTAGTAGCGAAGATTTGGCGAGCCAGGGCGAAGTCCTCGTCGGCGGTGAAGATTTTTAGGTTGAGACGATTGTAAGCGCAGGAATATGGCGGCAGGAAAAGATCGTGCAATCCCCGATCTCCAAGTGCGAGAGATCGGGGGCACCCGGTTCGGTGCGGCTACTTTTCGTGTTTGAGTTCGATGACCATGACGTCGATGGGTTTGTCGCCGGCGTTGACGTCTTCGTGCAGCGTGTTGGGAGGCATCGCGGGGAGGTAGTAGGCCTTACCGGTGTCCCAGGTCTGGTTGTCGATGGCACCGGTTTGCTCGACGAACTTCATCTGACCGCCGCTGAGGGCGACGATGATGCGGGGATGGTCGTGGCGGTGGAAAGTGAGTGGGGCGTTGGGCAGGATGGTGGAGCGCCAGACATTGACGGCGTCATTATCGAACTGCGGGGTGCGGGTGGATTGGGCGTCGGGTGCGCCGTGGAGCGCGGTGGCTAGAAGGAGCGTGGAGCCGGCGAGGGCGGTGCGGGTGGCGAGGGGGTTCATGCGGCCTCCGGGGGTTGCGGAGAGTCTAGCATCGGCTTTGAAGCAGCAAAAAGCGAACCTCCTGATGAGGAGGTCCGCTTTGGGTTTGAGGCTGGCTGCTTAGCGTTAGCGCTTGGACTGGCCGCGAGAAGCTTTCTTGATCTTGGCCTTGTTTTCGCCGCGGGCTCCGGTGCGGGGTCCCTTGGGTGGGGCGGCTTTGCGGGCGGCGCGCTTGATCTTCTTGCGCTCGATCTTGTCGGTGACTGCGGTGGTGTTTGCCATGATGTGTTTTCTCTCTGAACTTTCTGAATGTCGGAATTTTGCCGGCTGAGCGGGCCTCGGTTGGTAGAGGCGGGCTGGCTACTTAGAGCCGTTCCAGCTGGGCGAACTTCTCGACCAGCTTCTTCATGCCGTGGCTACTAAATTGTACTGTAAGCTTGGCGTCCTCACCGTCTCCTTCGCGGGCGAAGATGATGCCTTCGCCGTACTTGGGGTGGCGGACGCGGGCGCCTTTGCCTAGTCCGGTGCGGCCGACGGGGGCGTCGATCTGCATTTTTGGGCGGCTGGGGAACTTAGAAGCGGGCTTGAACCCGCCAATACCGGATTTGCCGAAGAAGGCGGCTGTGTTGTCGAGCGGACCGGAGCCGGGGCTGCGTTTGGAGCTGGCGAAGCGCTGGGCGGCGTAGGATTTAGCGCTGCTGGAGCTGTCCTGGGACTCGTCTTCGTAGCTGTAATGCTGCGAAAGGCCGTAGTCGTCGTCGCCGGGGCGGCCACGCTGGCCGCGCTGAGGGTAGGGTGTGGCGTAGGAGCTTCCGTAGCTCGGTGGCGAAAGGTCTTCGATGAGTTTGCTCGGAACTTCTTCGAGGAAGCGCGAGGGTAAGGAGGATTCGGGTGAATCATTGCCGTATTTACGGCGGTAGCGCGCGCGGGTCATGATGAGAGTATCCATGGCGCGGGTCATACCGACGTAGCAGAGGCGGCGCTCTTCTTCCATCTGCGTGGGGTCCTGCAGGGTGCGGGAGTGCGGGAAGAGGCCTTCTTCGAGGCCGGTGAGGAAGACGAGTGGGAACTCGAGGCCCTTGGCGGCGTGGAGGGTCATGAGGGTGACGCGGGCTTCGGCGGAATATTGGTCTGCGTCGGAGACAAGCGCGGCGTGGTCTAGAAATTCAGCTAAAGTCTCGCCCCTCGAAGTAGCGTCCTGGGCGGCGTTGGCGAGTTCTTTGAGGTTTTCAATGCGGGAGAAGGACTCCGGCGTGGCTTCGTCTTCAAGGGCGCGGATGTAGCCGGAGCGGTCGTTGAGGAACTTGATGAGCTCGGGGAGCGTGGCCGGGTCGCCGGGCTTGCGGAAGGCACGCGCGTCGGCTTCGTTGGCGGCTTCGTGGTCGCCCTCCTGTGCGGAAACGATGCGATCCAGTTTCTCTTTGTTGCGAGCCTGGATGGCGTCGAAGGCGGACTGTTTGAGCGGGATGGGAGCGAAGGGATTGAAGCTCGTGGCGACGTCTAGTTCTAGCGCTTCTTCGATTGCGGCATTCTCTGGGGCGATGGCGGAGATTTCTTCGCTGGGGCCGAAGTCAAAGCCGAAGTTGAAGCTGGTGTCGAAGGAGGTGTTGGCGTCGTTGGTGGTCGCGGGCGCGGGGGCTTCTTCGGTGGCGAAGCCGAAGTCGAAGTTGGTGTTGTCCGTAGTGAGAGATTCGGGGTCGAACGATGCGGCGGCGGCTTCGAGGTCGGCGTCGGAGAGTTCAGTGGAATCCCCGATCTTCAAGTGCGAGAGATCGGGGGCACCGGCGTTCGTGGCCGGATTGGCGTCGGCCATGAGGGCGGCGGCGAAGTCGGGGCCGAGCATGGCGCGGGCGTCGAGGATGAGCTTACGGAAGTTACTGAGGGCGAGCAGGGCGCGGGCGGGCAGAAGCTTGTCGGCGATGGCGCGGTCGATGGCGTCCCAGGTGCTGAGGCCGGTGGTGAGGGCCATGCGTTCGAGGGTGTCCATGGTGGTCTTGCCGATGCCACGCGGAGGTGAGTTGACCACCCGGCCAAGCGCTACGGAGTCGTGCGGGTTTTGCACGAGCTTCAGATAGCTGAGCATGTCCTTGACTTCGGCGCGGTCATAGAACGAGAAGCCGCCGACCATGTGGTACTGGATTTGATAGCGGCGCAGCGCTTCTTCTACGAGGCGCGACTGCGAGTTGGTGCGATAAAGCACGGCGCAGCGCGGGGTTTCGACCGGGTTGTCGGTGCCGGCTGCGGCTTCGCGGAAGTACTGGCTGATGCGGTCGGCGATGAAGAGTGCTTCGTTCTCGCCGTCGGGCGCTTCGTAGTAACCGATAAGCGAGCCGCCTTCGCGCGTGGTGAAGAGATTCTTGCCCTTGCGCTGAAGATTTTGCGCGACGACTGCGGATGCGCCTTCGAGGATCATCTGTGTGGAGCGGTAGTTCTGTTCGAGCCTGATCGTCTTCGCGTTGGGGAAGTCTTTTTCAAACTCGAGGATGTTCTTGATGTCCGCGCCGCGCCAGCTATAGATGGACTGGTCTTCATCGCCGACGACGCAGACGTTGCCGTGCTTGCCGAGGAGCTTCATCAGCTCGTACTGCGGACGGTTTGTGTCCTGGTACTCGTCGATGAGCAGGTACTTGTACTTGCGGTTGTACTTCTCGCGGACTTCGGCAGAAGACTTCAGCAGACGCACGGTTTCGAGCAGAAGATCGTCGAAGTCGAGTGCGTTGGCCTTGGCGAGTTCTTCTTTGTAGATCTTAAAGATGTGCGAGATCTTTTCTTCCATCGGATTGGTGGACGCGAGGAAGTACTCCTGCGGGTCGATCATGTGGTTCTTGGCCCAGGAGATGCGGCCGAGCGCGACGCGAGGCTTGAGGGCCTTGTCGTCGATGGCCAGGCGCTTGAGTGCGGTCTTGACCACGGCCTGCTGATCGGTTTCGTCGTAGATCGCGAAGCTGCGCGTGAGGCCTACGTTGCCGATGCGGAGCGCTTCGATGTCGCGGCGAAGCACGCGGACGCAAAAACTGTGGAATGTGGCGAGCGTGGGTTGCGCGAGCGTGGAGTGGCCGAGGATCTTTTCCACGCGCTCGGCCATTTCCTTTGCAGCCTTATTCGTAAAGGTGACCGCGAGGATCGAATCGGGTGAAACGCCACGCTCTTGAATGAGATAGGCGATGCGGTGGGTGATAACGCGGGTCTTTCCGGAGCCGGCGCCGGCCAGCAGGAGCACGGGGCCGTCGACGGAGAGAATGCCTTCGCGCTGCTGCGGGTTCATGTTGGCGAGAAGGTCAGGCACAAGGTTCATTTTATCTGTTTATAGACAGACGTGATTTGTGGGCAGGGCGCTGTTAGACGGCGCTTTCAAGAAATGGTTATGGAAATTTCCGCGGAATGTTAATGCACGGTGTACGCGAATTTTTTTCAAGAAAGTTGGAACCGAAGTGAGGAACCCGCCGTATTGACTTGTGCGACCTGAGTTGCTCTGAACCATGGCAGAGCGGTTCGATCAGAAACTAAAAATTGCAGTACCCAAGGAGAACGTTATGAACCGCAAATCTGTTATGAGTGTCATGGTGATGGCAGCGTCGCTTGTTTCCGCTTCGGCTGTCTATGCAGCGCCCACCTCGGTCCACACCCCGGTGAACGCGATCTACTCCAACGTGAAGATGGTGAACTTTACACTGCGCAACGATTCCAGCGCACCGCTGAAGGTGAAGGTTGGCGACAACGAGATGACGTTGCAGCCGGGTAAGCCGGTAAGCGTGAAGCTCGCGACGGGTCAGCAGATCGTTGCCGTAGACACGACCGCTTCCAACCAGGCTGGTGCCGTACTCGCTACCGCAATCCCCGGACTCGACGGTGCGACCGTTTCGGTTCGCTAGGAAGCATCAAGAGAGAACTGCGATGTGTAAAGCGGTGCGCAAGGGCGCATCGCTTTCGCGTTTTTAGAGCGACCATAAAGGTTTAGCGACACTAAAGTAGTGAAGGGAACAATCCGGATTTAGTGAAGGACAATCCTGGGACGTGAAGGGCGCACAGTGCGTTTATAGCGTCTTCTCTCACCGCGATTTTTCACCAGCACACATTTGCGGCACACGGAGCACTCCCAAGGGTAGTAGCCAAAGAACGGATATACCTTTTGCTGCAACAAACCAACACGTTCAATCCGTCGTAGACGATCTTTTTCAGAACACTTTGGACACTGCATGGGGCCCCAACTCTTCGCTCACCCTGAGCGATGTTTCTCCATCTGGATGTGACAGCGCCGACGGGCAGACTTGCTCTGTGCGTTGCTGACACTCAGTAGGATGCACGGGACTTCAAAAAGGAAATCCGGAGTATGTATTCTGGTTACATGCCGGAGTCTCGTGGAAGGAAAAATATAGCTGTATTTTGTGCGGCTGCTGAAGGTGCAAGGCCGGAGTATCGTGCCACGGCGGAAGATTTAGGTAAGTCCCTGGCTGTGCGTGGACTGGGTTTGATTTATGGCGGCGCGAAAGTTGGGCTTATGGGCGCGGTCGCGGATGCGTCACTGGCTGCAGGCGGCTATGTGGTGGGTGTAATTCCGCATGTGCTGGTCGATCTTGAAGTCGCGCATGCGGGGATCTCCGAGTTGCATGTGGTGGATACCATGCACACGCGCAAGGCGTTGATGGGCGAGAAGGCGGATGCGTTCCTGATTCTGCCGGGCGGGTTTGGGACGTTTGAGGAGTTGTTTGAAGTGCTAGCATGGCAGACGTTGAAACTGCATTCGAAGCCGGTGGTCTTGCTGAATATTGCAGGGTTCTACGACAAGATGCTGGAGTTTCTTGACGTCTGCGAGAGCGAAGGGATGCTGCGCGGTAATCGCAAGTGTCTGCTGGTGGCGGAAACGGTAGATGAGGCGCTGGGAATGGCCGGGGTTTGATGTAGTTCGGTGCCGCGCGGCTGGATCAAGCCTATTTTCTGTTCCCGATAGAATGAGGAGATGTTCGCTTCGGTTGCTCCTCATCTCCGCTATATATGGCTGATTGTGGCTTCGGCCATTGCCGGGATGATGAATGCGATGGCCGGTGGAGGGTCTTTCGTCTCGTTTCCGGCGATGTTGGGCGTTGGTGTGCCGCCGATTCAGGCCAATGCGACTAATACGGTGGCGCTTTGGCCGGGGCAGCTGACTTCCGTGGCGGCGCTACGGGGCGATGTGCGGCGGGACCTGCTTGGGGTTGTGGGGCTGACGAGCCTGGTTGGAGGATTTGGCGGCGCTGAGGTTTTGCTGCATACCTCGCAGGCGACGTTTGTGAAGCTGATTCCGTGGCTAATCCTGGTGGGGACCATTTTGTTCTGGATGAGCGGGCCGGTGTCGAAGTGGCTTCGGTCGAGGGCGAAAGACCCTGAGGCTGTGCGGCCGATTCCGCAGATGGGCTTGGCTTTGGGGCTTCTACCCGTGATGTTTTACGTTGGCTACTTTGGCGCGGGGAGCGGCTTTTTGACGATGACCGTGCTGGCACTGTTCGGCGTTGAGGATATGCATGAGCTGAATGCGATGAAGGTGTTTGCGGTTTTGATTGCCAACCTTTGCGCGATTGTGACGTTTGTTCTGCGCGGCGCAGTGGTGTGGCATTACTGCCTGGTGGCGGCCATATTTGCGGGGCTGGGTGGCTATATCGGCGCGCGGTTTGCGAAGAAGATCAGCCCGGCGACGCTGCGGGTTCTGGTGATTTCGATTGGTTGCGTGATTTCGGCTTACTTTTTCTGGAAGCAGGCACGAGGATAAAGCAGGTGCAGGGATGAGTCACGAAGGGATCAAGTTTGTCAGCGCCGATGAAGCGCAGCGGGATGAGCGGACGCCGAAGCTTACGGGCGATGCGATCGCTCCGCTGAAGGTGCGCGTGGATAAGAGCGGCGGCACCGGAATGACGATCGATTGGAAAGATGGTGCGCACAGCGAATGGACGTTTGCATGGTTGCGGATGGCCTGCCCTTGTGCGACGTGCCATGAAGAGCGTGAAGCTACAGGGCGTGCGGTGGGTGCGGTGAAGGCCAAGCCTGCTCAGCTACTGCCGTTGTACGAGGCTCCGGTGCGGCCGGTGGATGTGACGCCGGTAGGTAAGTATGCGCTGCGGTTCAAGTGGAACGATGGGCACGAGGCGGGGTTGTACTCGTGGGATTATCTGCGGAATGTGTGCCATGAAGCAGTGAGTAGAGGATAAGGAGTAAGGAGTAGAAAATCCTCGCTCCTCGTTACTCGCTACTACTTGCTTTGCGGTAGTTCTGGCGTGGCTGCTAACAGTTGTTGTGTGTAGGCTTCGCGTGGGTGTTCGCAGACTTCGCTCCATGTGCCGGTTTCGACGATGCGACCGCGCTGCATGACGGCTACGCGGTCGCATAGATAACGGACCAGCGGCATAGAGTGCGATATGAAGAGGCATGTGAGGCCGTAGCGTAGCTGGAGGTCTTTGAGCAGGTTGATAACCTGGGCTCCGACGGAGACGTCGAGGGCGCTGACGGGCTCGTCAAGGATGAGGATTTCGGGGCGCAGCGCGAGGGCGCGGGCGATGTTGATGCGCTGGCGCTGGCCTCCGGAAAACTCATGCGGGTAGCGGCAGAGCGCCGATGAATCGAGGCCGACTTGGCGGACGAGTTCGATGAGGCGGTTTTCGAGGTTATCGATGGCGCGGCCTGGGCCTACTGGCTTTTCGCCGTGGATGGCGAAGGGCTCTGAGATCGTCTGGCGGACTGTCATGCGTGGGTCTAGCGCGGCGTAGGGGTCCTGGAAGACGATGGCGAGCTTGCGTCGCAGGCGTCGCATCTCGTTTGTTTTGATATGACGGAGATCGATTTCGTGAGGTGCGCCGTTGTTGTCCAGGCGGCAGATGATCTGACCGCTGGTCGCTTCGATGAGCCGCAGTAGCATGCGCGCGACAGTGCTTTTGCCGGAGCCGGATTCGCCGACCAGGCCGAGGGTTTCGCCGCGGTAGAGCTGCAGGGAAACGTCGTTGACGACGCGTGAGGCACCGTAGTCTTTGATGAGGTTGCGGGCTTCGAGAAGTGGCTCTGCGGTCATGCTGCTCCTAAAAAGAGCGTAACGCAGATGCGGCCACGCGTTTTGCTTAGCTGGTTTCGCTGTAGATGACCTGCCAACCGGCGGGGGTTTTCTCGAGGACCTCGGTAAAACCTCCCTGCACTTCGGGCTTCCTGTGGCGATTGAGGGTGTAGCGGCCGGTGGCGAGGGCGAAATTGTCGCCCAGGGCGCGGACATCGACTTCGGATTGCTCAAGTTCGCCCATGGCATCGCGATTGGGGTAGTTGATGCGGTAGGCGTTGCGGATGTTCTGCAGGCCGCGGACGGGGCCTTCAAGAATGGCTTGCGTGTCCGGGGCGTCTTTGTAATACGAAAGATAGCCGTCGAGGTCGCCTTTGTTCCACGCAGCCTGCTGCGCGAGCAGGATCTTGGTGACTTCGAGTTGCTGATGGGTGGCGGTGTAGAGCTGGTCTGGCTGCTGCGCGCGCGTGGGCGCGGACAGGATGCCGAGGCTGAGGATGGCGGTTGCGATGCGATGACGGAGCATAAGGCCCTCGTAACGTTTGTCCATGATACGGAAGCGTACGGGTTTTGGATGGCTATTTTGTGGGGTCGGCTGTGGTGTCGTCGCGGATGATCTTCCAGCCTGCGGGCGTGTGCTCGACGACGAGCATGTAGTGACCGTCGGCATTGCCCCCGCCTGTAGTTGTCCGTTCGAGATGGAAGCGGCCGGTGACGGTCGCGAAATGTGCGTCGAGTGGCTGGACCTCAAGCTGCGAGAAGGTGAGTGTGCCCATTTTGTCGCGCGTGGGGTAGTTCTTCTTGTAGGCGGTGAGCATCTGTGTGTAACCGCGGCTGATGGTGTGGCCGATGAAGAGGATGTCGGGTGAGTTTTTGTAGCTGGTGGCGAAGGTGTCGAGGTCGCCGCGGTTCCAGTCGTCGGCGGACTTGTTGAGCATGGCGATGATGGCAGTTGATTTAACGGGCGACTGGGCCGGGAGCGTGGAGATGTTTGACAAAGCCACGATAGCTAAGAGGAGAAGACGGCGCATGGGGGTGCAGACTCCTTTGCGGACGCCTACAATATTACTCACGGCGACAGTATGAGGCGCGGAATGCGATGAAAGAGGCGCAGCTCAATACAAAGATGGTGCATGCGGTTTGTACGCATGACTGCCCAGACTCGTGCGGCGTGCTGGTGACGGTGGATACGCTGACCGGGCGTGCGACGAAGGTGCAGGGCGATCCTTCGCACCCTGTCACAAGAGGCTTTTTGTGCGGCAAGGTGGCGCGGTATCTGGACAGGGTTTATTCGCCGGAGAGATTGTTGTATCCAATGCGGCGCAAGGCCGGTGTGCCGAAGGGGCCGCTGGAGAAAGGACGCGAGGCGGAGGCGTTCGAGCGGATCAGCTGGGATGAGGCGCTGGGGATTGTTGCAGCAAAGCTGAAGACTGCGGCGGAAGAGTTTGGGCCGGAGAGTGTGCTGCCGTACAGCTACGCGGGCACGATTGGGCAGCTGGGCTATGGGTCGATGGATCGGAGATTCTTTCATCGGCTGGGGGCATCGCAGCTGGATCGCACAATCTGCGCGAGCGCCGGTGGTGAGGCATTGCTTCGTGTGTATGGCGTGAAGCTCGGCACGGTGCCGCAGGACTTCGCACATGCTGGGTTGATCATTGCGTGGGGCGCGAACATCCATGGCAACAACATTCATCTGTGGCCGTTTATTGAAGAGGCTCGGCGCAAAGGCGCGAAGTTGGTTGTGATCGATCCGTACCGCACGCGTACGGCGGCGCTGGCGGATGAGCATCTGGTGATTCGTCCGGGGACCGATGTGTTGCTGGCGCTGGCGATGATGCATGTGATCTTTCGCGATGGGTTGGAAGATGAGGTTTATCTGCGCGAGTGTGCCCATGGTGGGGACGAGTTGCGGACGCATGCGTTGCGGGGAGAGCATTCGCCTGCGCGTGCGGCGGAGGTTACGGGGATTGCAGCGGAAACGATAGAGCGGCTCGCGGCGGCGTATGCCGGTGCCGGGCGTGATGGGCGTGCGCCGGCGGCGATTCGGTTGAACTATGGAATTCAGCGTGGCGAAAACGGTGGGACTGCGGCGCGCGCTGTCGCGATGTTGCCGTTGGTGACGGGAAGCTGGAAGAAGCGCGGCGGTGGGATGTTGCTATCGACGAGTGGGTCGTTCCCGTTCAATGCGGCGAAGCTGCAGATGCCGGAGTTGATGAAGGTGAGTCCGCTGGGGCGCGATGCGCGGGTTGTGAATATGAATGAGTTGGGGATGGCGTTGACGGAGTGGGATACGTCGCCGGTAAAGGCTCTGTTTGTTTATAACTGCAATGCTGCTGCTGTTGCGCCGGATTCTTCTCGTGTGCTGGCTGGCCTGCGGCGTGAGGACCTGTTCACGGTGGTGCATGAGCAGTTCTTCACCGATACGACGGACTACGCCGATGTGGTGCTCCCGGCGACGACGTTTCTCGAGCACAAGGATGTAATGGGGGCGTACGGGCACCTAATGGCGCAGATGTCCGAGCAGGCGATTGCGCCGCTCGGAGAAGCTCGGTCGAATGTTTGGATGTTCGGTGAGCTGGGCAGGCTCATGGGGTTTGAGGAAGCGGCGTTTGAGGATCGCGAAGAGGAATTGATTGCGCAGGCTATGGAGACAGAGCACCCGTGGTTTGCAGGGGTGACGAAAGAACGGTTGGAGCGCGAAGGGCATGTGCCGCTGCAGCTTCCGCTGAATGAGCAGGGCGAGGCGCTGCCGTTCAGCACGCGCGAGTGGTTTCGAACTCCGAGTAGACGCGGTGAGTTGTTGCCCGTTCCGGAGTTTGTGGCGCCGGTGGAGTCGCGCTCGGGTGTTGAAGGCAAGGGCAAATATCCGCTGGAGTTTCTGCCGCGCAAGGCGGACAACTATATGAACACAACGTTTGCGAACCTGCCGGGGCATCAGCAGATGGAGCGCAAGACTGCGGGCGTGCTGGAGATGCATGCGATCGATGCGAGTGCGCGGGGCATTGTGAATGGCGATGCGGTGCGAGTGTGGAATGGGCGCGGGAAGATTGCGCTGACGGCACACGTGGGTGGAACTGTGGGGCAGGGTGTCGTGGCGGCTCGGCTGGACTGGCAGAAGCTTTCGCAGGATGGAGCGAATGTGAATGCGCTGACAAGTGAGCGGCTGACGGATATCGGTGGTGGTGCTACCTTTTACTCGACGCTGGTGGAAGTGGCGAAGGCTGAGGCTATGGCAGCGGATTGACGACAATCCGCATCTAAATTCTTCAGGCTTGCTCGCGCGTAGTAGCGGCCGCGAGGAGAATTCCCATGGCCAAAGACTTGTATACCCTGCAAGATCCCACAAAGCAGTATCCAACACCGAAGTTTAAGCATCAGCCGCAGCGTGTTCCCGGGCTTGAGAGCAAAATGACGCCTAAGCCGGATTGTGGGGAAACGAGCTATCGCGGCAGCGGACGGTTGCCGAATCGCAAAGCGTTGGTGACGGGTGGGGACAGCGGCATTGGACGCGCGGCGGCGATTGCGTTTGCGCGTGAAGGCGCCGATGTGGCAATCAACTATTTGCCCAGCGAAGAGAAAGACGCGAAGGAAGTGATTGCGCTGGTCGAGGCCGGGGGGCGCAAGGCATTTGCGCTGCCGGGAGATTTGAAGAACGAGAAGTTCGCGCGCAAGCTGGTGAAGGATGCAGCGAAGAAGATGGGTGGGCTGGATATTCTGGCTCTGGTGGCGGGTAAGCAGCATGCGGTGGATAAGATTGCGGACGTGACGACGAAGCAGATGGTTGAGACGTATGAGACCAACGTGTTCGCGCTGTTCTGGATGTGCCAGGAAGCACTGAAGCTGATGCCTAAGGGTGGAACAATTGTGACGACCGCTTCGATCCAGGCGACGCATCCGAGTCCGAGTTTGTTGGACTATGCGCCGACGAAGGCTGCGATCCTGGCGTTTACGCGTGCGCTCGCACGACAGGTTGCGCCGGACGGGATTCGCGTGAACTGCGTGGCGCCCGGGCCGGTGTGGACTCCGCTGCAGACGAGTGGTGGGCAGCCGGATAAGAAGATTCCAGCGTTTGGTTCGGAGACGCCGATGAAGCGGCCGGGGCAGCCGGTCGAGATGGCTCCGCTGTATGTGCTGCTAGCGAGCCAGGAGTCCAGCTACGTGACCGGCGAGGTGTATGGAGCGACGGGTGGGCTCGAGGTTGGGTAGAGAATAGCTGCATGGATAGTGTTCGGATGGATAAGTGGTTGTGGGCGGCGCGGTTCTTCAAGACGCGCTCGCTCGCGGCTGATAGTTGCGATATGGGGCGGGTGTGGGCGAACGATCATCAGGCCAAGGCCGCGCGCGATGTTCGTGTGGGTGATGTGCTGCGCGTGAAGAACGAGGGTGGTGAGTTTGTCGTCGAGGTGTTGGGATTGAGTGCAGTGCGCGGCCCAGCGGCTGCGGCTCAGGCACTTTATTCTGAGACTGATGCAAGCAAAGTTGCGCGAGCAAAAGCTGAGGATGAACGCAAGGCGATGGCGGCGTTTGAGCTTCCGGTGGGAAGGCCAAGCAAGAAGGATCGGCGCGACATCAACAAACTGCGAGGAAGAGTGATTCGCTTCTAAGCGAGGCCGGTTGACTGTGCCTGCTCGTGCGCGTGATAGCTGGAGCGGACCAGCGGTCCTGATTCTACGTGGCGGAAGCCCATCTGCTGCGCTTCATGCTTGAGGAAGGCGAACTCGTCGGGTGTGTAGTAGCGGGACATCGGGAGATGGTCACGCGAGGGGCGCAGGTACTGACCGATGGTGAGGATGTCCACCTTGCGGTCGGCGAGGTCGCGGAAGACGCCGAGCAACTCGTGCATCTCTTCGCCCATGCCGACGATGATGCCCGTCTTGGTGACGATGGGACCGAGCTCGTGCGCGCTTGATTCCTTCTTGGCTTCGTCGAGGAAGCGGAGCGACTTCTCGTAGCGGCCGCCGGACTTGGCGACGCGGTAGAGACGCGGCACGGTTTCGATGTTGTGATTCAGGATTTCGGGGCGCGCATTCACGACGAGTTGGCGAGCAGCGTCGACGCCCTGGAAGTCGGGTGTAAGGACTTCGACCTGGCAGCCGGGAGCCTGCTTGCGGATTTCCTGGATTACGTTGACGAAGGCTTGGGCAGCACCCATGTTGTCGTCGTCGCGGTTCACGCTGGTGATCACGGCGTGCTTGATGCCGAGTTGGGCGACGGCGTAGGCCACACGCGCGGGCTCTTCGTGGTCGATGGGTTCGGGCCTGCCTTTGGGGACGGCACAGAAGCCGCAGCGGCGCGTGCAGAGGTTGCCGAGCATCATGAAGGTGGCCGTTTTATGGTTCCAGCACTCGCCGATGTTGGGGCAGTGTGCGGATTCACAGACGGTGTGGAGATTGAGCTCGCGGGCCAGCTTCTTCAGATTGTGGAAGGTCTCGCCCATGGGGGCGCGGGCCTTCAGCCACTCGGGCTTGGGGCTGGGCTTGCGCGTGGTGAGGTCGATCTGGATCAGCGCGTCGGATTGGACGAGGGGGGCCATCGCTTGTTCTATTGTACGGCTGGCTGGTCGAGCGAGGAGTGCAGACGCTCGCGGACCTCAGTGCGGACAAGGTAGAGGAAGAAGCAGAGCTCAAGCAAACCACGCACCATGAAGAAACCAACGTGGTTACGCGAGAAGAGGTAGCCGTCGCCCGAGGCCATGACAAGGCAACCGGCAGTGACCAGCGCCCATCCCCAGCGGCGCAGGCGGAGGAAGCCAAAGACACCAACCGCGAACAGTGTGCAGACGCCGAAGATGCCGTAACGCGCGACACCCATGCCAAAAACGCCACGGATGGCGGCGAAGGCATTCAGCATCGCAATGAGCAACAGGAACATGCCGATGGCGGCCATGCCGGGCAGCATGCCCTTGGCCTCTCCGGCAGGCGTGCCGGGCAGTCGGCGCGAGCGGAAGCCAAGGTCTTCTGCCGGGCGGTTGTTGGGGGAAGGTTCGGGCATCGTGGTTTAGAGGGTATGCAGGTACGCGAGCAGATCAGAAGTGTCCTGCGGGTCGAGATAGGGTTGCGCGGGCATCAGGTTGCGTCCGTGCAAGATGGTGTTGGTCACGCGCTCGTCGTTGGCGGGTGCGCCGCTGGGAAGGTACTGCTTCTTCATGATGCCGCGGAGGCCGGGCCCATGCAGGGGATCGGAGGAGCGGTCGTAATGGCATTGCCCGCAGTGGGCTTCGAAGACCTGATGTCCGTGAGCCTGCTGTGCGTTGAGCTGGTCGAGCGGAGTGGCGGGCGGAGTGGAGTTGCAGCCGGTGAGGAGCGGACAGTAGACCGTAGACAAGAGGCAGTATAGGAAAAACTGCTTGCGCGGACTGTTTTTCACTACTCTCTATCCTCTACTCTCTACTGTCTGCTTTACTGGGCTGCGTTCTTGAAGATCTGTTCGGCGAGGAAGTTCTGCACTTTGGCCTGATCGTGGAGCATTTCGAGGTAGGCGGCCCTAAGCAGTTGCGAGCGGCTGTCATGGAGTTGCTGGCGGATGGCCTGCTGCACGCGCGGGTCTGATAGGTCGCGCTGGCCGGCGGCGTCTTTACTGATGAGCTTGTAAATGGAGTAGCCCATAGGCTTGCGGGTATTTGCTTCGAGCAGCGGGAGAATATCGGTGGTTTCGCCGGCCTTGAGCTTCGTGATGGCTGCATAGGTGTTCGGATCTGAAGCTTTCATTTGCGCCATTTGCGACTCGGTGACGAAACCCATGTCGCCACCATTGGGTGCGGTGTCCTGTCGCTCAGAGAAGTTCTGGGCCAGAGTACCAAAGTCCTCGCCGGCGTCGATGCGGCTCTTGATTGCCTGGATTTTCTTGTGGGCTTCTTCGTCGTTGGTCGCCTTCGATCCCTGTAGATTGCCGGCCTGCTGCGCCGGCAGATCTGTTACCTGGATTTGCGCAAGGTGGTATTGATTTTCGATCAGGTTGAACTCGGCTTTATGAGCGTTGAAGTAGTTTGTAACATCGGCATCAGTGACGGTGATCTTGGAGTTGATCTCTTTGTTGATGAGCTTGGTCTGCGTGAGATTGCGGCGGATTTCGTGACGGTACTGCTCCAGGGTGAGGTCTGATGCCTTGAGCTTGGCTTGGAACTGGTCTTCGGTGTAGGGTGCCTTTACTTCTACCAGCTTGGCGTCGACTTCTGAGTCGGTCGCGGTAAGGCCCAGCTTGGCGGCGCGCTGGTCGACGATCTCATTGACGATGAGCCCCTGCAGGATCTGCAGGCGTGTAGCGTCTGCCTGATCGACTGAACTCGCCTGCTGCGGTTGCGGGCTGCTTGCCAGTTGCTCGTTGTAGAGCTTGTCTACGTCCGTACGCAGGATAGGGTGTCCATTGACGGTAGCGACGACGCCATCCTGTTGGCCTTGATGACATCCGGCAAACGATATAAGAGTGGAGGCGATGAGAGCAGTGGTAACGCGGCGAATTCTAAGCATGGGGGAGGAGTCTTCCTACGTGACGGCACAGCAGCTAGCCGAACAACTTGCAAGGCCCAGTTTACAGGAATTGCGCGCGTTCCGGGTTGGCGGCGGGTGTGTTCGTGCGGGCCAAAGAAGGTTCAGGAGACCTGTCTGCGATGGCCAGCGTTGACGGGACCCGCCTCCGGAACCCGCCGGAAACTGGCAGACAAATAAGAATCCGGTCCGGTTGACCGCTGAAAGTCCGCAACGGACCAGAAACAGGTAAATGAGTGGAAAGAGGGGATTTCCTCAAATTATAGTTTGCCGAGCTCCACGACACGAACGCTGGTGATGGCCTCTACCTTGCGGAGTTCAGCGAGTGCTTGCTGTAGCGCGGGCTGTGATGCCTCGTCGATATCGAGTTGCACGACTGCGAGTGCCTGGGTGCCTTTGACGGAAGCGGCGCGGTTGCGGCCGAGGGCGAAGTTGGCGATGTTGAGCTTGGCTTCGCCGAGTATAGTGCCGATGCGGCCGATGACGCCGGGGACGTCGTTGTTGCGGATGACGACGAGGGTTCCGGCGAGCTCGGCTTCGATGTCGATGCCGTCGTAGCTGAGCAGACGTGGGGAGCTGCCGTGGAGCACGGTGGCAACCCCGGTCCAGTCGCCTTGTTCACCGCCACGGGCCCAGTGGATGACGAGTCGCAGGGTTGCGCCGGTGCCGCCGGCGATGTGCTCGCGCTTGTCTTCCTGGATGCGGATGCCACGTTCCGTGGCTGCTGCGGAGGCGTTGATACGGTTGATAGCGTCGGCGCCGTGGAGCACGCCCGCGATGGCCGCGTTGCGGATCATGTCGGTCTTGAGCTGGGCGAGGCGGCCGTTGTAGGTGAGGGTGATGCTCTCGATGTTGCCGCCGGTTTCGGCAGAGCCTACCGCGTGACCAAGAAGCTGTCCGAGGCGATCGGCCATTTCGATGTAGGGTGAGACTTCGGCGTACTCCTCTTCGGAGAGAGAGGCGACGTTGACAGCGTTCTGAACGACACCGAGCTTGAGGTAGTCGCGAACCTGGTTGGCGAGCTGAATACCGATGGCTTCCTGGGCTTCGTCAGTGGAACCAGCGATGTGCGGGGAGAGCAGGACGTTTTCGAGCTCGAAGTAGGGGCTGTCTTTGAGAGGCTCTTTGCGAAAGACGTCGAGTGCGGCTCCGGCGACGTGACCGCTCTTGATCGCTTCAGCGAGAGCTTCGTCGACGATGAGCTCGCCGCGAGCGCAGTTGATGATGCGAATGCCCTTCTTCATAATGGCGAGCGAGTGCTTATTGATGAGGCCTTCTGTCTGTGGTGTAAGACCGACATGCAGCGAGAGGAAATCTGAGGCGGAGAAAATTTCGTCAATGGGGACAAGGGTGATTCCGTTTTCGCGGGCGATGACGGGAGCGATGAAGGGGTCGTAGCCGAGAAGTGTCATGCCGAAGGCCTTCGCGCGGCGAGCTACTTCGAGGCCGATGCGTCCGCAGCCTACGATGCCCAGCGTTTTGCCGCGGAGCTCCGAGCCCTGCAGGGATTTCTTTTCCCATTTTCCGGCATGCATGGTGGCGTTGGCGCGGGGTATGGCGCGGGACATGGAAATCATGAGGCCGAGGGTGAGTTCGGCTACGGCTACGGCGTTGGCGCCGGGGGTGTTCATGACGACGATGCCGCGCTTGGTGGCTTCTTCGGCGTCGATGTTGTCTACGCCTACACCGGCGCGGCCGATGATGCGGAGCTTGGGGGCGGCGGCGAGAAGCTTGGCGTCGGCCTGAACGGCGGAGCGGACGATGAGCGCGTCGGCGTCGGCGAGTTCAGCGGGGAGATCGGTGATCTTGTCTGCGGTGACTACGTTCCAGCCTGGTTCTTTCTGGAGGATGGCAAGCGTGGCGGGTGAGACTTTTTCTGCGAGAACGATCTTCAACTAAGGCTCCTGGCATTCCATATCGCGCGGTTTTTGCGCAGCGTTATTAAGTGTAGTCGGTCGGGACACCGGCTACCCCTCCCCTCCCCATCATTTTTGCGTAAAGACCGCAAAACATTGAACTTAGGGGCGGGGTTGGGTTTTTAAAAAGGCTTCTTTTATGGGCAAAGTCCTCAAAGGGCGAGACTTAGGCTATACAAGGGACGCACTTTTTTCGGTTAGTGGGCGGCGTGCCAGCAAGAGGAGTATGAGACCGATTGTGGCGTCTTTTGAGCTAATCCCTCATGAGGCGACCCTCGGATAGAAAGCCCTGGACGGCGGAATCGACGTAATGAAGAAGGGTATAGGTGCTGTTGATCTGGCCCTGCGTTGCGGCTGTCGCCGCGAGGAGTTTTTCACGGTCGTCGGGGTTGAGGCCTCCGATGGCATGGGTTCCTGGGTGTGATTTGGGTGAGTGCAGGGCCCGGTGAAAGTAATCGTAACGCAGGAAGCTCAGCGGGCCCGAGGATTCGTCTCTAGAATGGAAGTGAAGTTCGGAAGGATCGCGGAAGATGCCGAAGTATGGAGACGGATTCAATCGGCCGGTGTGGGCGCGGCCGGTGTTCATCATCGGGTTTACCCTGCTGGTGTTATGGCTGGCGATGAGCATGAAGCGCCATCACTTTTTCGATGGCTCGCGATTCCTCAACAATCGAAATGTGGGGTCACATCAATAGCGGCGGCGTTTGCGGATTGGCTTTGCGGGTGGTTTGGGTGGTTTGGGTGGGTCTGGCGGCAGAGGTGGAAGGCCGGCCATGATCAGCAGCAGGTTGTTGGCTGCTTTGAAGATATTGACGTGGTTCTGAACGGGGCCTTCGGTGAAGGCGACAAAGATGCCGGTGTGCGTTGCCTGGTTGAGCGCGATGTAGGTGGTAAAGCCTGCGCCGCCGCCGGTTTTTTCGATGATGGCCGCATTGTCGTTGGCGGGGAGCAGGTGCATCCAGCCGAGGCCGATGCCGGTGGGTGGGCCGGCGTGATCGAGGCCGGATTGGCTGGTGAGGGTTGAAGGGTCGATGTAGACGGCTTGCGCGGCGGGGTTTTGCGCGATGGGGCCGGTGCCGAGGAGATATTTGAGCCATAGGGTGACGTCGGCTGCGGTGGAGTAGACGCCTGAGCTTCCTGCGGAGGATTGCGTGTCGGTGCAGGGGCCTTCGTCGTGCGCGCCCTGCAGAAGGCGGGCGCATTGCGCGGCGTTGGGGGTGAAGCCGGTTTCGTGCATGCCGAGAGGGGTGGCGATGCGCTCGGCGAAGAGTTTTGCGTAGGGTTCGTGGGCAGCTTGTTGCAGGGCGTCGCCGAGGAAGTCGAAGCCGACGTTAGAGTAGAGAGCGGCGGTGCCGGGTGCGGTTTTGAGGTGCTGCGTGGGTAGCCAGTGCCAGCGGTAGGTGTAGTTAGGGAAGGTGAAGTGCGGCGTGCCGTGCGGAGCGTTACCGACTTCGCGTGGAAGGCCGGAGGTATGGGTGGCGAGATCGATCAGGGTGAGGGGATGGCCGGGGCGCGTGGGGACTGTGATGTTGGATGGGGCGAAGAGTTGGAGTGGGTCGTCGAGGTGGATGGTGCCGTCCTGCACGAGTTTGGTGAGTAGATCGGTGGCGAATATTTTTGATAGCGAGCAGAGGCGAAGAAGCGATGTGGCCGTGGGGAGCTGGCCGCTGCCGGGACTGGTTTCGCCGTAGCCGTGGAGGAAGACCTGCTGATTACGGACGACGACAAGGACCATGCCGGTGGAGCTGGAGCTGGCAAAGAGCTCGTTGCCGAGGATGTCGGCCTGCTGGATGTCAGGCGGAGTGGTTTGGGCGTGGATAACGGAGCACGCGAGGGCAGCGGCGATAGCGAGAATGAGGTGCAAGGAACGGGGCACTATTTTTTCGAGTCCAGTGTTTTGGCGTCGTCCGCGGTGAGGATCGGAATGTCTCCGTTATAGGCGGCGCGTAATCGTTCGGCGGTGAGTTTCTCGGTGGCCGTTGAGGGGGTATCGGGTTTCCAGATTGTCTGGCTTCGCAGGATGTTGATCTCTCCACGGTTGACACCCTGGGGCAGATCGGGGAAGTTCACGTCCAGATTCGACAGCGCTTCTCCGACGAGGATCTGTTTCGTGAGGGCCTTTTCGGTGAGATTGATGACCTCGGAGAGTTGGGTCGGGTTGAGATGGGTGGGGTTGGGATCGGACAGGTTAAACTGTTCGGCGTCGTTGACGGCCAGCCAGACTTCCGCGGAAGCCTCTTCGATGCGTTGCAGTTCAAGATAGAGAAAAGCGTTTTCCGTGGCTTCTCCTTGCGGAAAGAGCTTGATGATTCCGGTTTGCTGGGCGGAGTCCCACGCTGCGTGGGCGAAGACTACGTTGCTGAGTCCCCAGAATAGCCTCCCAGGGAGCTTGTCCTCGGGAGTTCCAGGATGCTGCTGGAGATAGCGGAGGATGAGCAGGTTGTTCTGTAGGGCAGCAGCTCCTCTGCGCCAGAATTGTGTTTCCCGGGTGAGGCGCTGCGCGTTTTCCTCGTACTCGCGCTGCAGGGCGTCGTGCGATTCGCGGATGGAGTGGCGTTCGTGGAGCATTTCCACGCCTTGCTCGAGACCGATGGCGATGAGCAGGCCGATGACAATGGTGACGATGTGGATGAGGAAGTCGCGCAAGGTGTTGGCGGCGTGGTGCGGTGGATGGACGTCGAGCATGCGATGACTCCTGGATTACTTGTTGAGCTTCGCGGCGTACTGGGTGTCGAGTTGTTGAATCAGGCCTTTGAGGGAGTGAAGCTGGACGTACAGGTCTGAGGTGTTGTGAAGCAGCTTGTCGATATCACTGGGCGGCATCTTCATTATCTCGGATGAGGCGACGATGGGCGACATTGAAAACTCCTCGCGGTGGAGCACCTCGAGGGCCTGTGTGTTCACGATGTCCTGAACGGCGTAGAGGTCAGAGTACGCCTGAACTTCTTTGTAGGGCATGAAACCGAGCGCACCGGTTTCGCGGGCTGTCTTCCAGGCTGAGTCGTCGAGCTGCTCAAAGTTGATGGTGTAGTCGAGGGTCTTGTTCTTAAAGCTTTTGGGGTCGTCACGCAGGGAGCGAATGGTGTCGAGGTCGTTGTTTGCGGAATCAAAAGCTTTCTGGACGAGAGTGACGTCGTCCAGAGCGGACTTGTGATTGTCTTCGATTTCCTGGCGGATGTTTTCGCGGGCCTCGGCGACGATGTGGCGATGGTGGAGGTACTCGACGAAGCTCTCAAGGGTGAGCGCGATGAAGAGGCCGACGGTAATGACGCCGAGATGGACAAAGAGATCGCGCCAGTTGTGGATGGGATGGTCGGGAGGATGGACTTCCATGGGACTGGTAGGACTCCTGCTTGCGGGGTATTCGCAGTTTAGCTGAACAGGTGGGAGAATGAAGCCGCGGCAAAGGAGAGCAAGATGCAGAGGCGAAAGTTTTTGACGCGGTCAGCGCAGGCGGCATTGGGTGCGGCGATGCTGCCGGAGTTGGTTCGCGCTAGCGCGGATGGATCGACTGCGAAGGCGGTGGTTGTGGCTCCGGTGACGGGAGCGGGGCCGGCGCGGTTGAATGTGCGCGATGCGATGTTTGGGGCGACCGGTGATGGTGTGACGAAGGATACGGTGGCGTTGCAGGCGGCGCTGGATCGGTGCGCGGTGCTGGGTGGTGGTGAAGTGCTGGTGCCGGAGGGGAATTATCTGACGGGGTCAATTCAGATTCGGTCGAATACAGTGTTGCGGCTGGCGGAAGGTGCGGTGATTGTGGGATCGCCGGAGATGGACGATTATGCGGTGACGGAAGTGCGGTGGGAAGGGCGATGGATTCCGGGGCATATCGCGCTGGTGTATGCGATCGATGCGATGGGTGTGGGTGTGGCGGGGCCGGGAAAGATTGAGGGGAATAAGGCGGTTTGTGGACGGCCGACGAAGGACAAGCCGTTGCGGCACCCGGCGTTGATGGAGTTTCTGCGCTGCGATGGGGTGCATCTGCGCGGGTTTTCGACGAGCTACTTCACGATGTGGTCGATGCATCCGACGGCGAGCAAGAACATTTTGATTGAGGATCTGGTGATTCGGTCGGTGGGTGGGAACGGCGATGGGATCGATGTTGACTCTTGCTCGAAGGTGGTGATCCGCCGGTGCGATATCTCGACGGGGGACGATTGCATCTCGTTGAAGAGTGGGCGTGGGGGCGATGCGTTTTTGAACAAGATGCCGACCGAGGATGTGCTGATTCAGGATTGCACGTTTGCGGATGCCATTTTTGCGTGCCTCGGGATGGGCAGTGAGAACTCCGGCGGCACGCGGAGAGTGCGCGTGGAGCGGTGTAAGTTTACGGGCGCGAAGTCGCATGCAATTTACATTAAGAGCAGGCCGGGGCGTGGGGCGGTGCTCGAGGATATGACGTTTGAGGATCTGGACGTTTCGGGGATTAAGGCTGGGTTTTTGCGGATCAATTTGTTGAACAGCGGGTTGCTGGGCGAGGATCCGGTGCCGGGGCTAGCGGGGATTCCGGAGGGGCGGAACTTTGTGTTCCGCAGTGTGCGCGTGGTGGATGTGCCGGTGCTGGTGCATGCGTTGGAGATTTCAGCGGAGGGGCCGTTGGATGGGTTGATCTTGGAGAATATTTCCGGGACTTGTGCGAAAGGCATTGAGATCGCCAATGCGAAGCATGTGGTGATTAAGGATGTGCGGGTGACCGGGTTTACTGGGCCGCTGGTTTCGATTTTGAATGTGACGGGTAAGGGGTTGGAGGGTGCTGGTGTGGCGTCCATGGATGGGGTGAAGACGCCTGATCCGGTACCGGAGCCTGCGGTGCCTTACAAGCTTCAGTAGCGGCTAGCGGAAGAAGTGGGGGACGAAGCTGGAGAGGTTGCCGGTGATGGGTGTGGCGTCTTCGCGGATGCCCATGCCGCAGCACTCCTGATCGACCATCCAGAGGCCGAGGACGGGCCAGCGTAGGGCTGGGTCCGCGGGATTTTGGTTGGGGTGGTTAAGATCGCGGAAGTTGACGGCGGGGCCGAGGCGTTGATCGATCTGCATGCGGTTAGTGTAGGGCCCGTCGGTGGTGATGGCTTTGCCGTGCGGGTTCATCAGGGTGATGTTGGAGCCTTCGCGCGAGTGCATGGGTTTGCGGATCCAGCCGGGGGCGGGCTGCCAATTGCTTTGCGGGGTGACGAAGCGGGCTTCGAGAAGGAGCTCGTGGTTGGGGTAGAGCTCCCAGAGGATGGGCAGGATGCCTTTGTTGGAAAGCAGCAACTTCCAGATAGGTTCGATCCACGTCATGCCCTGGTAGTTGGCGAGGGCGTGCTGGGCAAACTCTTCTTCGAGCATGGTTTCCCAGGGGTAGAGCTTGAAGATGGTCTTCATGATGCCTTCGTCGGGCGTGGTGTCGACGAAGCATTGGCGCGGGTCGTTCCAGCCGATGTCTTCCATGAGGAGCTGGCGGGTTTGCAGGCCGGCCTGGTCGGCGGTATCGCGAAGGTAGGCGACAGTTAGAAGGTCTTCGGGATACGCGGTGCTGGCGAAGTAAACGGGCTGCTCGAGATAGGGAGTGACGTCTTTCCACTTGGCGATGAGCTTTTCGTGGATGGAGTTGAACTGGTCGGTTTGTGGGTAGAGGGCCTTGAGCCAGTACCACTGGATGACGGAGGCTTCTAGGAGCGAGGTGGGGGTGTCGGCGTTGTATTCGAGGAGCTTCGGTGGGCCGTCCCCGTTGAAGAGGATGTCGAAACGGCCGTAGAGCGCGGGCGGCTCTTCGTTCCAGGCCCACTCGATGAGGGGGACGGCTTCGGCGGGGATTTCGAGTTCGGCGTAGCGCTGGTTGTCGATCACATGCTGCGCGGCGGCGAGGCACATCTCCTGGAGCTGGTTGCCGGCGGCTTCGAGGCGATCGACTTCTGCGGCGGTGAACTCGTAGCAGGCGGACTCGTCCCAGTAGGGGTGTGAGCCGGGTGGTAGAGCTTCCGGGGTATGGAAGGTGAGGCCTTGCTGCTCAACGGTTTCCTGCCAGTTGGGGCGTGGGGTAAGGGTGTGGCGTTGCATTACTCTCCTCCACTGCCGTGTGCGCCGCCTTCGGAGAACGAGCTGCCGAAGCCGCCGCGGCTGGTGCCGCTGAAGGAGTAGCTATGGCCGGGGGTGGGCGAGTAGCCTCCGCCGGAAGCGAAGCCGCCGATGCCTCCGCCTCCACCGCCATAGTAGAAGCGGTAGTAGTGCGGGATGAAGACGCCGTTGTTGTAGTAGCCGCCGTTGTTGGTCATGCTTCCGGCGACGGGCTGTTGCGCGTTGGCGGGAAGGTTCTTGCAGAAGCTGGGGTCGACTACGTGGTTGTTTTCATCCACACAGCGTTGGTCTTCGGCTTCACGGCAAGCGGTCAACAGCATGAGAGCAGCTGAGGCTAGCAGGGGAGCTACGACGTTGGCGGAGCGGCGCATAAGAATAGTCTTCGTTGTTGGTTCTTCGTTGGTGTGCGGCTATCTTACGCCCTTGCGCCGGGTCACTCACCACTGAGACGGACAAGTAACAACCTTTTCACTGTCCGGGTTTGGGTGTGGCGGCGGGAGTGGATGCCGGCGCCGCTGCGGGAGGGGCAGGCGCTACATAAGGCGGTGGGGGTTTCTGGCCGGCCGCGACCAAAGCCTCGTCGATGGCGTTGAAGATGTAGTCGATGGGAACCGCACCATCCAGCTTGGCACCGTTGATGAAGTAGGTCGGTGTGGATTCGACTCCGAGGGAGGTGCCGAGCTGCAAGGAGGCGTCAATGGCTTTCTTGTCCTGCGCGACGAGACAGGCGTTCAGTTTGGAGAGATCAACGCCCTGGACCTTGCCCTGTTCGAGGGTGAACTTGTCTAGTTCGGCGTTGGCGCGGGCGAGGGCCTTGGTGGTGTCGGGATCCTTGTCGGTGCCGGCCTGGGCTGTGGCGGTGATGTCGGCGGCGTGGGCGTGGATGCTGTCGATCAGGTTCCAGTAGCCGGCGGGCGATTGATCGGCGAGGCAATTGACGTCCACGGCGGCCCGCATAGCCCAGGGATGGAGTTCAGAGAGAGGGTAGTCTTTGTAGACGATGCGGACTTTATCGCCGTAGCGCTCAGTGATGGCGGGAAAAATGCTGGCGTGGAAGCGGGCGCAGTAGGGGCACTCGAGGTCGTCGAAGTTGATGAACAGGACGGGTGCGGTTTCAGGACCGCCACGGGAGGGGCGGTCAGCGGCGGAGACAAGCGAGCGTGGGTCGGCTGAGATGTCGTATTTGGTGAACTGCGCGAGTGTCTTGCCGTCTTTTGAGAGTAGAAATTTGATGGGGCGCGAGGTCTTTCCGTCATTACTGATGGTGACGGAGACGGTGTCGAAGTTGGCGACGTCGGAGGAGGTGCGTCCACCGACACTGACAGTCGAGCCCGGAGGGAGGGCGGCTCTTTGGCGGACCAGGACCTCCACGCGGCGCGCTTGTTCCGGAGATAAGGGTGTGCCTTGATCAGCAGCGGCGGCCTTTGCGGCGGGGGTTTGGGCGCGGCAACCAACGGCAGCGATGAGGGTGGTGGCGAACAGGAGGGCGGTCAGACGGCGGGTTTTGAACACAGTTGATTATCTCAGGTGAGGCGGGAACAGGTAACAGTTAGTGCTAGAAGAGGCTTTCGTTGCGACGCAAGTTGCCGGCGGTGCCGATGTTGGCGAGCGTGAAGTTGAAGCGGTAGGAGCCTTCATTGCGGATGGCGCCGAGGTCGTACTTGCGGTACTCGATGGAGAGGCCGCAGCAGTTCCAGTTGTAACTGCTTTGGATGGTGAGGTATTGCAGGGGGCCGGCGGTGTCTTGTCCGGTGCCTGCGTTGAGATCGATGCCCGCGCCCGCTGCTACGGAGAGGCCGGGCTTGCTGGGCGTGCCGTAGCCGGAGAGCAGGCGCATCTGCGAGAAGTTCGAGATGGCCGAGACGGTCAAGCCGGTGGCGCTGTTGGTGGTGGGGTTGATGACCTCGGTGTAGAAGCGTCCGGGAGCGTTAAGAAGAGCGTAGGAGAGGCCGCCGAAGTAGCGTCCTTCGTGGATATCGACGAAAACATTGGAGCTATTGATCTTGTTAGCGCCTGTGTCGTAGTCGAAGTCCCATTCGAAGTCGGTATGGCCGGAGGTACGGAAGCGCATACGGGAGATGACTGGGGAGATGTTGCGTGGTTCGGTGAGGAAGGCGACGCCTGAGAGATTTAGCGTGGTGTCGAAGATGTTGCGACGGGTATCGATGACGGCATTGCCGAAGGTGGTGTCAAAGAAGTATTTCTGCTCGATCTTCCAGCTAAACCACTCTTGCTGAGGGGTAAGGATTGGGGATGATGAGCAGGGATCGGCGTGACGGGTGTGGTTGCGGGTGGGCTGGTCGGGTGCGGTTGCGGAGGCGTTGGGGATGCCGTTGGCGTCGACGGTGGGCTGCTGGACTGGATCGACAGCATCGGCGTTGGCTTCCGGATTGTCGTCGAGGTCTTCCTGAGGAGTGGCAGCCTTCACAGGCGCCGGCTGGGCTGCAGATTTTACAGGGCAGCCGCGTTTGAGAAGGTTGGCGTGCAGGCGAGCCGACCGCGGGCGGAAGAAGAGGTGCTGGGTGAGCGAATAGTCGAGTTCGTTGGTATCGCTGGCGAGGTCGACGTCATCGAAGCGCAGGATGGCGAGGAAGTTGCTAATGCCCTTGACGTCGCGATAGGTGATTTCGGGTTCGACGGTGTGGCGGACTTCTTTGCCCAGAAGCCACTGCCAGTTTTGGGCCACCTCGAAGGTTCGTTCGAGGGCGGGCGGCCGGATATCGATGGTGATTTCACCGTCGGCGCGGTTGACAGGCTGGACAAGCTCGTCGGGAGTGGCGTTGGGGCCATAGGTGCCGCTCGGAGGAACGCGCCGCGAGCGGCTGTAGAAGGACTCGCGAACGGCGGCGCTTGCGAAAATGTTCCAACCCTCGAAGTGGAGCGGTAGCGAGATCTCGGGGCGGAAGTCGAGACGCTCGATGATGCCGGAGGAGACGAAGTTAGGCTGCACGCGTTTGAGACCTGCGGCGGACGCGTTGAGGCTCCAGAGCAGGGGTGTGCCGGCGATGTGGTGATCATCGGCAGAGAAATCGATGGACGGCGCATGGAAGACTTTGATTTCCTGCCCGGGACGAGTCAGGATCGGAACAACCTTGAGCCCTTGGTAGCGGTCAAAGCGCAGATCGGTGGAGTAGCCGTTCTTCTGATTCATCAGGTAAACGGTGGAGTTGATATCGGAGCTGACGGCCTGGTTGAAGTTTTCTGTAAAGACCTCGCGGTAGACGTAGGAACTGAGGTACTCGCCGTCGCCAACGAAGCGAGTTGTGGGGTTGAGCTTCCAGCGGAAGGCCGAGGTAATGTCCTGTCCGCCCTGGTTGACGTAGAGGTTGATGGGCTGACCGCGGCCGTTGACGGTGGGGGTGTCGAAGCCGCGGTCCTGTAAGGCGGAGAAGTGGGCGGTGAAGAAGTCTTCGCCGGGGCCGCGGTAGCGGACGGTGCCGTTCTCCGAGAATCCACGAAGCGAGTAGTACAGCATGCCGACGGTGAGGTCGGCTGAGCGGCCGAGGGTGAGATAGCCCTGCTCGCCGACGGTGAGACCCTTGGAACCGGTGTTCTGGCTGGCGCTGGAGTAGCCCATGACCGGGATGAGGATGCCGGACTGGCGGTTGGTATTGGTGGGCTGCGTGACGTACGGCAGCGGAAGCAACGGGATGCCGAGGAGATGGAATACAGAGTTAGAGGCCTTGGCCTTGGAGCCGTCCAGCTGGAAGTGGCGGGAGAAGAGTTCCCAATCCGGACGTGGAAGCAGGCAGGAGGTTACGGCGCCATCGTAAACGTCATAGTGTTCGGGGCTGGTCTCGATGACCTTGCGGCCGGAGAACAGGAACGGGTTGGTGCTCTGGTAGCCGGGTCGGCGGCTGGTGTTGCCGAGGCCGACGGAGCCATTAACGTCGTAGAACGTCCCGGTGCTGTCGCGCACGTTGTAGATGCCGTGGGTGGCCTTGATGTACTCGTCGTTGTCGCCGCCGGTGAGGCGGACGTGGCCCTGGATGGTGGCTTCGCCGGAGTCGGCGTCGTAGGTGGCGGTGTCAGCGCGGAGGATGTGGTCGCCGTAGGTGATGACGACGTCGCCGGCGAGGAGGTAGATATCGCCGTGTTTGGATTGCGTATCGGACTCGAGGATGGCGACTTCGGGCGGCTTGCTGGGTAAGAGTGTGGCGCGGGCGATGGTAGAGAGATCGAACGGCGCCTGCTGCTGCGGCAAAGGCGCAGGCGGGAGATCGGAGGTTGCTTCGGAGGGAGGTTCCTGATTGGTCACCTCCTGTGCGCGTAGTTGTTGGTGACCCGCGAGCGCGAGGGTGGTACTTATGGACAGAAGGGCCAATCGTAAAGCGAGAGAGCGCCGAACGCGGGGCATCGGGTTGCTGCGGGAAATGCAGGCACCGGTAACAGGTTGAGTGAGGCCGTCCACTAGATCGAGATTAGACGATTTCGAACGGTGGACGTTGGCGAAGGGCATTTGTAAGGAAACACGGGGATTCGGGCGGTGACTCGGGCCAGGAGATTACGAGATTGAGTATGAGCGGAGCGGCGCAACGCAAGGATACGACGGAGACTCTGGAGTTTGAGGCTGCGGTGGACCCGGCACGGCAATCTGCTGGGAGCGAGAGCGCTCTGAAGCAGGCCGTGGCGGAGCGGCTGGCGGCACATCGGAGCCGGAGAGCAGCCGAGCAGGAGCTGACGGCGCAGGCGAACCTGCGGCAGGGCTCGGGAAGCCCTTCGCGGCGAGCGTCGACGCGGGTGCGCGACGCCGTGGCTGCGCGCTATGAACAAAGTCAGAGCTATCGCGAGTTTTTGGCTGCTGAAGCCGAGCGCGCGTTGCAGCAGGCGCAGGCTGAGGCGGAAGTGGCTGCGCGCAACGCCCGGGCTGTGGCCGAAGCCAAAATGCAGCTGATGGAAGAGATTGACCAGTGGAACCGTGCCGACAGCCACGACGATCGAGTACGAGAGATCGCGCGCCAGGAGCAGAAGACCGAGGCGCGTGGCGAGCTGGCGCATGCGCTGGCCGATATCGCGCTGGGTGCGCAAGAGTTGGTGCGGGAGCAGGAGTATCTGGAGACGGTGCGGGAGCAGACCGCGGCGGGCTTGAGTATTCAGCTGTATGACGAGGTCGCGGTGCCGGTTGGCCCGGTGGTGGTGAACCGCGTGAGCTCCGTGGACGATGCGAGCGAGGAAGAGCTTCTCGCGCTGGAGCAGGAGCTTGCGTTCCGGCTGGCGCCTGAGCACGACACGTATGTTGTGGACGCGCTGCCGATCCCGGGCAATCTGATCGAGTTTCCGCGGCAGCTAGTGGCGCCGCGCAGGGCGCGTCCGCGGCTGGCGGAAGGACCGCTGCGTGAGGATGCACCGATAGAGCCGCAGTTGCGGATCTTCGAGGTGGATGCGGAACAGATTTCGGCAGAGCCGGTGGGGCAATCCAGCGCTGCTCCGGAGTGGCAGAGTTTGTTGCTCGAGGCCAGTACCGCGGTTGCACCGACGACGCCTCTGAATGCGCAACTGCAGTTCACGCTGCAACCGCAGACGGCTTCGGTGGAGCTCCGCCTGATGGCGGCAGCGGTGGATCTTTTTTGGATCGGCCTTGGATTTGTGGGATTTGCCGGGGTTGCAGTAGAGCTGGCAGGCAACAGCTTGAAGGCGCTACCATTGCCGTTTCTTGGAGGGTCAGCGGCGGTTATGCTGCTGCTTCTTTATGTGACCTACCAGATGCTGTTCTTCACGCTGAATGGAGACACGCCGGGGATGCGCTACGCGCGGATCGGGCTGTGTACGTTTGGCGACCGGAACCCGACGCGTAAGGCCATGAGGCGGCGTGTGCTTGCGACGCTGCTGGCGGCTTGTCCGTTGGGGCTTGGGCTGGCTTGGGCTTGCTTGGATGAGGAGCGGCTCGGGTGGCACGACAGGATGTCGCGGATGTATCAGCGAGCATATTAAGAACAGAGTCTAGAGATTAGAGCGTAGAGGATAGAGAAGGCATGCACGCTTGGCCTTGCATTCTATCCTCTGCGCTCTACTCTCTGCTTTATTCCGGCATGATGGCGCCGGCTTTGACCCAAGCGGTGACCGTGGCGATGTCGGCGTCGGAAAGTTTGCTTTTGGGCGGCATGGGCATGGGGTCGTCGGTTGGGCCTTCGTGGCGGATAAGCGAGATAAGCAAAGATTTTTCCGGCGAGCCGGGAACCAGGACTACGCCGTCACGGCCTCCTTTCAGGAGGGCGGCTTTCGAGTCGATCTGCAGACCGCCGCGGTGGTTTTCGCCACCATGGCAGCGGTAACAATTTTCCTTGAGGATGGGTTGCACCTTATCGGTGTAGTAAGCGACCGTATTTGGCGCAGGATCGGCGGCGGCAGAGACTAGGGTGGGGCGCGACAGGACGGCGGTTGCGGCAAGACCGGCAAAGGCGAGGGAGAAAGCGGCGACCCTGGCGTTTCTGGTCGTCAGCTTGGAGTTCTTCGGCATCAAGCGGGTGCTCCGGGGAGAGATGAATTGATAGGTTCAAACCCAATGTACCTCGATTCGGTGCGGTCTGAACACTGGATGACGAGAGATTCACGTTCGTTATCGGACGTGTGCGCCTGAAAATTCCTGCTAAACAAAAGGCTGCGCCGATGAACCCTTATCGGTACTATTTTTCTGCTGTGCAGGCGGCTAGCCTGAAAGAGCTCGGCGGTCCACGGTTCTCCGCGGCCACCTATGAAACGCTTCACCATGATGATGAATGAGCGACGTCTCGCTTCGCTTGCCCGCTATTCGGGCAAGAGCCTGCGCGCGCACGTTGCGGGCCTGATACTTCCGTTTGCCGGTGTTGCGTTGATTGGCGGCACGGCCTCAGCCGCGGATGCGACGCATCCGCGGCTACACCACACTGCGGCGCAGAGCGCGGGTGCGGCTGAGACGCGTGGCAAGGTGCAACATGTCACGCCTAGCAGCAGGCGCGAAGAGAGTTCGGCTGCACGGCGGCGTGGTAAGCAAGCGGGCGACTTGGCTCGATCAAAAGACAATGAGAACGTGGATGCTGCGCCTGCAAGATCGCGTGCGCGAAGCCGCCGGCGCAGGCGTGAGTCGGAAGTGGTGGACGATCCGATTGTGATGTCGCGGGCGAGCTCGAAGGCAAAGATCCGCAGGGTAAACCAGCAACAGACGGCTGTGGAACATCCTGTTGAGTCCAAAGCGCCTGCAGCGGAGAAGAAGGCTCTTACAGTAGACGACTTTGTGCGCGCGGCCGGTGGAAGCGTGAGTGCGCAGCCTGTCAGCAATGTGGCGCCTGCGGCCAATGCTTCACCTGCGCTGAGTGAGGTTTATGCGCAGGGGGTTTCGCATCCTGATGAGAATGAGCGGATGGTGACCAATGATGCGCCTGCCGATCTGCCGAAACTGAAGCAGCTAGCGGTGGAGAAACCTGCACCAATTGTGCGCGCGGCGGCGGCGACGGTAAACGATGTCACCGTCGCCGGGGTGAGCTATGACGATGCACCGCATCCCGGTGATCTGCCGCGCTCGAAGGTGGTGCAGGGATTTGGCGGTGAGGTGGAAGTATTGCCGCAGGCTGCGGCTACTGGCACGCGCTCGGCGGGTAGTGCGCGGCGCACAGTCGCTGCGAAGATGGATGAAGCTTCGCCTGAAACAAAAGCTGGGGAGCGTGAGGCTACGGATGATGCGGTGAAACTGATGGTGGTTCCGCTTTACTCGCGCAACGGCAGACTGATTGTTCCTCCGCCTTTGAAGGGGACGCGAGAGATTCTGGTACACCAGAACACAATGGCCGATGATGAAGGGCTGTCGCGGATACAGGATGATGAAGATCTCAACCGCATGCGGGCACAGCATCTTCTGGTGCCGTTTCCGGAGATGGCGGCGCTTGAAGTGAATGACGAGCTACCGGTGAATCGTCGCTATGCACGTCCCTGGACCGTGAAGTTTGCGACTGACACGGCGCGGGCGTTTTACGCGCGCTTCCATGAGCCGCTGCATTTGAACTCGGCTGTGCGGACGGTGGACTACCAACTGCGATTGATGCGCGTGAACGGCAATGCTGCTGCTGTCGATGGCGATACGGCATCGCCGCATTTGACGGGGCAGGCGATCGACCTGGGCAAGCGCGGTATGAGCGTTGCAGAGATCGCGTGGATGCGTGCGTATCTGCTGCCGTTGATGCAGGCTGGCAAGGTCGACGTGGAAGAAGAGTTTCAGCAGGCCTGCTTTCACATCAGTGTGTATGGAACCTATGGGCCGAAGAAGAAGGCCGTGCGGACGGAAGTGGCGCAGCTGAGGTGAGACGGTGAATAGTGAGTAGTGAATAAAGCAAAATGAAGCGGCTGCTATTTGAGGCAGCTGCTTTTTTATTCACTATCTAATGACCACTATTCACTTCTTCTTTGCTGGTACCTTTGCGCCGTTCTTGCGGGCTTCTGAGAGGCCGATGGCAATGGCCTGCTTGGGGTTGGTGACTTTTTTGCCGCTGCGACCGCTTTTGAGCTTGCCGGCCTTCATCTCCCGCATTTCGGTTTCAACCTGCCTGCCAGCTGCGGGGCTGTACTTACGAGTGGTGGACTTCTTTGTGGAAGTTTTCTTTGCCGAATACTTCTTGACTGACTTCTTGACTGCTTTCTTGGTTGCCATTGGGTAAACCTCCCAAGCGTAGGAGTGTTAGCGCTGAGGCTTGCGTTGTATTGCTTGCGAGTTGAGGAAGCGCTGCGTGCGTACGGCGGCGTACACTGCGAGGCCAGCGGCGCTCGCCATGAAGAGTAGGGCTTTCATGTACTCCCATGTGGTGTAGGTGCGCTCGATGGAGCCATCTTTCCAGGCAGCGTAGCTGGCGTTGAGGTCGGAGGCGAGGCCGGGGATGGTGATGTCGTTGAAGTTGGTTGTGGGCAGCGAGCCGAAGATGCGTTCGGGTTCGGGACGCTTGCCTTCGCGGTCTTTGGGAATAGCAGCGATGAGGGCGTTGGCTTCGGCATCGCGTGGATCGTTGAAGAGGCTATCGTCGGCTGAGTTGGGGAAGAGTGTGACGTGGCCGGTCATCTTGTGCTCGATGGCGGAGACGCCGTCCTGGCAGACTCCGAGTGCGTAGTAGCCGCCGAAGGGAAGCTTGGGGTATTTGGCGTGGAGATGCATGTAGGCGACGGTGAGGAGCGAGGCGAGGCGGGTTACTTCGACGGCCTGTGCGTCGGTGTAGGAGTGGGCGTTGCGCTTGAGGACCCAGGGTTGGTCGAGCGTGTCCATGGTGCGCCACTCGGACTTGCCGTCGATGCCGAAGTAGTAGCTGACGTCGGCGTTGATCTTCGGGCCGCGGATGTGCCATTCGTATTCGGCGTGCGCTGCGGGGACGAGCAGTGGGCGGCCACCGGAGTGCGGAACGACGATTTCTGAGTTGACGAAGAAGGGCATCATGACGTCTTCGCCCTTGTAGTGGAAGTGGCCGAAGTTGGCGAAGTAGCGGGCGTCATCGACAGTGACAGTGTGGCCGGTGGCTTGAAGGTAGCTGATGAGTTGTTCGGGGCCTGCCAATGGGGTGGAAAGTAGATCTCCAGGGTGGGCCAACCTATTTTGTTCGATGGACGGTGAGATGGATACAGCGAATAGCTGCGCGCCATCGAGCTTATTTGCAGCGAGTCGATTCAATACGTCGGCGAGACGTTGGGAGTCGGCGTGCTCGGACGCGAGGTTGTTGGGGCCGTCGCCGCGGACGACGCCGTCGCCAAGTGTTGTGACAAGGCCGTCGGTGGTGAAGGGCGGCAAGGTAGAGGGTTCGTCGAGAGGGACTGTCTCGGCTTTGTCGAGAGGATAGGGGCCGAGGTCGAGATACTGCTTCGCTTCGGCGTCTGTTGCGGGTGCTCCGGGATGGACGGCGGAGGTCTCTTCGAGCTTTTCGCTCTTACCGGCAAAGTGTCCAACGGTGCGGACGGTGGGGTTGATTTCGCGCATGGTCCAGCCGGGGAAACGGTCGAGGCCCTGCCAGTCGGAGCCGAGGATGCGCTTGCGGAGCTCATCGATGAGCTTCGGGGTCATCAGGGCCGGGCCCTTTTTGTTGCCGTTGTCGATTTCTTTGAGCAGCGCGTCGGTGAAGCCGGGCTGTGCGGAGAGCTCGCGCATCATCTGCGAAAGAAGGATGGTGTTGGGAGGCATGGGTTGCTCGGGCACGACGTAGGTCTTGCGGCAGCCGGAAGCTGCGAGTAGCGTGCTTAGCAACGCTAGTTTATGGGGTAGGCGCATAAGGACATTCGATGCAGCGTGGAGGGAACGTGAATGGATTGCATCGCGGCGAACTTCCTGGTCATCTGTAAGATACGCGATTACAGCAAGGTTGAGCGGCGATCCGAGGCGAAAGAGTTTCATGACAGGCGCAACGCAGCTAACGTACTCGGGAATATGGTTGGCGGTGTTGACACGACAGCTGTGCCTGCCAGTGCCGGCGGTGCTCTTCCTGATGTCTGCCGGTGCGCTGGCGATGGAGGGACAGCTGCATCTGTCGCTGGTGCTGCTGGCGGGCGTGATTGGATGTCTTTGCGGCGATGGCGTTTGGTTCTGGCTGGGGCGGCGATGGGGCAGTCGTGTGATCCGGCTGGTGTGCAGCGTTTCCGGCGATCCTCGAATGTGCGCGGAGCGGTCGCGCGGCTTCTTCGATACGTGGGGCCTGAGGATTCTGGTGGTGGCGAAGTTCGTTCCGGGCCTGGATGGTGTAACGCCTCCGCTGGCCGGGGCTGAGGGCGCGTCGGTTGCCGGGTTTGTGGCATATGACAGTGTGGGTTCGCTGCTGTGGACGGCGGGTTATGCGGGGCTGGGCGTGATCTTTGCTAAGCAGCTGGATCGCGGTTTGCTGCTGGCGGAGCGGTTCGGACTGTTGCTGGGGCTGATGCTTGGAGTGCCGCTGCTGGTGTATGTGACATGGAGGCTGGTGCATCTGCTGGTTGTGATTCGGCATTTGAGGCTGCGGAGGATCAGTCCGGCACTGCTGCAGCACCGACTGGACGATGGCGACAAGATCGCGATCATGGACCTGTTGTACTTTGAGGCGATGGAAGCGGGCATCGCGGGTATTCCGGGTGCGGTGAGGGCCGATCCGACGCGGCTGCGCAATGGGCCGCGGCTGGTTGTGCCGGAGGATGTGGACATCGTGGTGTACTGTTCGTCGAAGAACGAGATTACGAGTGCGCGTGTGGCGGATGCGTTGCGCAAGCGTGGGTTTGAGGATGTTTGGGTGCTTGAAGGTGGGCTGGATGCGTGGGTGCTCGAAGGTAGGCCGGTAACGACTGCGCTAAGCACTCCGGAAGAGGCGGCGGCGCGGCTGGGAATTGTGATCCCGACGTCTTAGAAAAGCTCTGCGACGCGGTCGGTGCTGCCTTTGGCCCAGGCGGTGCCGGCGACGTAACCGGCGATGAGTACGAAAAGGCCGCATGCGACCATGATCCACCAAATGGGGCGCGTGGCTCGGGCGAAGTCCGTGTGGTGAGCGTGGTTAAGGCTGACGACGGTGCCGGCGACGGCAACGCCGAGAGCTGCGCCGACCTGGCGGCTGGTCGAGGCGACAGAGGCGGCGACTCCGGCTTGCGCGAGTGGCATTCCAGAGACGGCGCTGTTGGAGATGGCTGGATTGACCATGCCGAGGCCGAGACCGAAGAGGATGTACGCGACGATTAGAAGGCCGAGGGGCGTTGTTGAGGAGAGCTGTGTGAGGAGCAGCGTGCTTGCGGTGAAGCCAAAGCCCGCGAGCAGCAGTGAGGGTCGTGGACCGCGGGAACCGACGAGTCGTCCGGAGAGTGGAGAAGAGAGCATCATGACGACTGCGAGTGGGAGCGTGCAAAGACCGGTGGTGAGAGCTGTGAGATGACGGATTTGCTGCAGATAGAGCGCGTTGAGGAAGAGGAAGCCGGCAAAGCAGCCGAACGCGCTAAGCCCAAGCAGAGCGGCGGTGGAGAAGGGAACACTGCGGAAGAAGCGGAGATCGAGCAGCGGCTCACGACGGTGGGATTCGTGCAGGAGGAAGAGTACGAATAGGACGATGGAGGAGGCGAGGAGGCCGAGGATGAGAGGGGAACTCCAGCCGCGGAGTGGGCTTTCGATGACGGCGTAGGTGAGCGAGGTAAGGAAGCCGAAGATGAAAAGCTGGCCGAGAGGGTCGGGGCGGCGCGCGCGTGGGGCTTTTGACTCCGGCACGTAGATCGCGGTGAGGATGATGGCGGCGACGGAGATGGGGACGTTTACCCAAAAGATGGAGCGCCAACCGATGGTCTGCGTGAGCGCGCCGCCGAGCAGTGGACCGAGTGCGAGTGACGCTCCGGCGACGGCTCCCCAGATGCCGACGGCGCGTGCGCGTTCTTTGGGTATGGTGAAGGCGTTGGCGATGATGGAGAGCGCGACGGGGTTGAGCATGGAGGCGCCGATGCCCTGGATGCCGCGGTAGAGGATGAGTCCGTGAATGCTTGGCGCGATGCTGCAGAGCAAGGAGCCGAGCGAGAACATCGTGAGGCCGATCTGGAAGATGCGGCGGCGGCCGAAGCGGTCCGACATGGAGCCGGAGAACATGAGGAGGCTGGCGAGGACGAGGGTGTAAGCGTCGATGATCCACTGCAGCTGGGGGACGGTGGCGTGCAGGGCGCGCTGGATGTCTGGGAGGGCGACGTTGACGATGGTGACGTCCATTGCGATGAGCAGCAGGCTCATGCAGCAGATGGCGAGGATTACGTTGGGGTGGGTGGGCTTTGCGGGGGTCTTGTTTGGGATGGCTTGTTGCATCTAGCTCCGGGTTTCCTTGGGGCGATCGGTAGATAGGACGGGCGAACGCGCGTTGAGGACTCCGCGGTAGACAGATGAGATGTTTGAGGGGTGGTGCTGGATGCCGCAAATGCGTATTTGATCGCTGTTGCGCCTGCATCGCTATTGCTTATTTTGATCGCTTTCTTGCCTAGTTTAGTTGATTGGGAGTGCAAGAGCGCCTGTGGCACGGATCAGTGGGCGGCCTCACGGACGCCAGTCTTGAACACCAAATAGTTTTCCCATCCTGGATCGCTTGTGACGTAAATCTCAATAGGAAACTCTGGCATCTCGGATAATCCAACGTTGATGCGCTCGATAAACTCATCGCCGTTGCGGGCGTAATAGATCCATTCGCGCAGGTTCTCGCCTGTCGATACAAGGGCCAATGTAGCGAAGCGTCCTTCCTCAACGATTGGCTCCAAAGCATTCTCCAGCAGGTCCATTTGCCGATGATCATCTTTCATTGGCTGGCCGTATTCGGATTCGTATTTCCAGACGAGGATGACGCGATCAGGTTGAGAAGAGAATTCGAACGTTGGGCTGAAATGCTTTGCATATCGAAAGATGATCTTTCGCCCATTGCTGGAGTGGGTTGAGATCGCAGTAGCCCAAGTTTGCACGTTCTTCCAATTCATTTGTAAAGCGCTCCATCGCAATAGGCTGCTCTATGCGTCGAGTTTTTTTACGACCAACTCATTGAGTACCGCGGGGTTCGCCTGGCCCTTTGACGCCTTCATGACCTGGCCGACGAAGAACGCGGCTACTGTGCGCTTGCCGCCTTTGAACTGGGCGACCTGGGCGGGATTGACGGCGATAGCGGCGTCGATCATGGCTTCGATGGCGGAGGTGTCGGAGATCTGCTGTGGCTTGTCGCGTGAGTAGATGAAGGCGAAGTCGCGGCCTTCGGTGAAGCAGCTATCGAGGAGCTGCTTGAGCTGCTTGGAGCTGATTTCGCCGGCTTCGGTGAGGTCGGCCGCAAGGACGAGGCCGTCGAGGGTGACCGGTGATTTGCTGAGTTCGATTTCGACCGCACGGAGGCGCATGGTGATTTCGCTGAGGAGGATGGAGGCGACGCGTTTGGGGCTTTTGGCGAGCTTTGCGGCCTGCTCGAAGAAGTCGCCGAGGGCGCGGTCGGTGGTGAGGGTGGCGGCGTCCTGCGCGCTTAAGCCGTAGTCGGCGGAGAGGCGGGCGCGGCGGGCTTCGGGAAGCTCGGGCAGGTTGCTGATGATCTGCTTCTGCCACTCGGGGCCGACGACGAGCGGCGGAAGGTCGGGCTCGGGGAAGTAGCGGTAGTCGTGGGCCTGCTCTTTGGACCGCATGGAGTACGTGCGGCCTTCGGCGTTGTTCCAGAGACGCGACTCCTGGATGACGCGGCCACCGTCTTCGATGACCGAGATCTGGCGCTCGATTTCGTACTCGACGGCGGAGCGTATGTAGCGGAAGCTGTTGACATTCTTGACTTCGGCCTTGGTGCCGAAGGCGTCGGTGCCTCGGGCTTCCCAGTCGGACTTGAGCATGACGGAGACATTGGCGTCGCAGCGGAGAGAGCCTTCTTCCATGTTGCAGTCGGAGACGCCGGTGTAGAGGAGGATTTCCTTGAGCTTGGTGAGGTACTCGAAGACTTCGTCGGCGGATCGGAGGTCGGGTTCGGAGACGATTTCTACGAGCGGCGTGCCGCAGCGGTTGAGGTCGATGTAGGTGCGGGCGGCGGAGTCGGGGAAGCCGTCGTGAAGGCTCTTGCCGGCGTCCTCTTCCATGTGGAGGCGGGTGATGCCGATAATTTTGGGGTTGCCGTCGGCGTCTGGGACGGTGAGCGAGCCGTGTTCGGCGATGGGCTTGTCGAACTGCGAGATCTGGTAGCCCTTGGGGCTGTCGGGGTAGAAGTAGTTCTTGCGGGAGAAGATGCTGGTTTCGCGAATTTCGCAGCCGATGGCTCTCGCCGCGAGGACGGCGTATTCGACGGCCTGTTTGTTGAGGACGGGGAGCGCGCCGGGCAGGCCGAGGCAGGTGGGGCAGGTGTGGGTGTTGGGCTCGCCGCCGTACTCGTTGCGGCAGCCGCAGAAGGCCTTGGAGTGCGTCAGGAGCTGGACGTGGACTTCAAGCCCGATGACGGGCTGGTACTTGGCGAGGGTTTCGGGCGAGAGTCCTGCTACTACGGGCATAGGTTGATTTTATCAACTGAGGCGGTGGCGGGGATGGTGTGTGCATCTCACAGCGGAGAGAGCCTGCCATGACTGACGAAAAACGAGATGAGAATGCCGAGCCGATGGTTGAAACCGGACAGAATGCCGAGAAGGACGTGTCGGTTTCGGGCGTGGAGGGCGACCCGGGCGCGGGATTCCAGCAGAAAAACCTCGAGCGGCCGAGCGCCGAAGAGATCTACGAGCAGGTGGCTCGCAATGCGAAGACAGAGCTGAAGCGCTCCAGTTTATCTTTGGCTATTTCTGGGTTTACCGGAGGGACGTTCATGGGACTATCAGCCCTCGGGGTGGGCATCATTCTGGCGACGCTGGGGACGTCCGGAAGTGCGTTCGTGATCTCGCGCATGTTTTATCCGTTGGGGTTCATCGTGGTGATTATTGGGCGGTCACAGTTGTTTACGGAGAACACGCTCTATCCTGTGGCGCTGGTGCTGGCTGAAAAGAAGGAGCTTTGGAACACGCTGCGGCTGTGGGCGATTGTGCTTCCGTCGAACGTGCTGGGAGCTTTCGCATTTGCGTCGCTGGTGTCGTTAACGCCAGCACTGCCGTTGGATATTGTGCATGCGATCGCTGGCCTTGGCATAACTGCCGCAACGATGCCGGTGAGTGCCATTTTCTGGAGCGGTGTGATGGGTGGATGGATGATCGCGACCGCTGCGTGGCTGGTTTCGGGTTCGGATTCGGTGACGGGTTCGGTGATGGTGATCTGGATTGTGACGTTCGTGCTGGGGCTGGGGAACTTTGCGCATTGCATTGCGACCTCCGGTGAAGTGCTGGTGGCTGTGCTGACGCATCAGCTTCCCTGGATGGCCTATCCACACTGGTTTGGGACGGCGGTGGCGGGCAACATGTGCGGTGGGGTGCTGATGGTGACGCTGCTCGAATATGGGCAGACAATTTATGGCAAGGCGATTGAGAAAGAAGTTGGCTTGAGCTAAGTGAAGTAGTGGACGGTTGGCTGCCACCCATCTGCGTGATAAGCCGGGTAAAATAGGGGGAGAATGATTCTTCCCTTCGTCCGCGAGCTGCTTGCGGACCTGGAGCACTCGGCCGCTTTTGAGCGTGTGCGTCGCCATCTTGCGGGCGGCACGGGCCGGAGACGTGTGTCCGGACTTACTGCGACCGCGCGTGCTCTCTATCTGCCTTATATGGTGCGGGCGGGGCAGGCGCCTGCGCTGGTGTTGGTTTCCGATAACAAAGCGGCGGATACGCTGCATGCCAATGTGCTCGCAGCGTGCGAGCTTACGGGCGCGCTGGACGCAGACGAGGTGTTGCGGCTGCCGGCGCACGATGTGCTGCCGTTTGAGAACGTGTCGCCGCATCCGGAGATCCAGGAGCAACGGGCAGCGGCGCTCTGGAAGCTGGCGAACGGCAACGCGAAGCTGGTGATCGCGCCCGTAGAAGCGGCCTGCATGAAGCTGTTCGGCCGGGACTTTTATTCGGCACTGGCGTTGCGGCTGGTGAAGGGTGAGGAGTATTTGCCGGAGATGCTGGTGGAGCATCTGCTTTCGGTGGGGTATACGAAGGTGGATGTGGTGGAGATGACCGGGCAGGTGACGGTACGCGGCGGCATCTTGGATGTGTATGGGCCGGAGATGGAGCGGCCGGTGCGCATCGACTTCTTTGGCGATGAGATTGAGTCGATACGGCGGTTCGATCCGGATACACAGCGGTCGAGCTCGGGGTTGGATGAGGTGTTGTTGCTGCCGCTGACGGAGACGCCTGTTACGGAGAAGCTGTTGGCGGCGATCAATTCCCGGCTTACGCGGTCGGGGTCTGCTGCTGCGGCGTTGATTGAAGGTGGTGAGACGCCGGTGGAGCTGGCGACGCGTGAAGGCGAAGCGACGGTGTTTCCCGGGTGGGAGTTTTATGCGGCGGTGGCGGGGGCAAAGTCGTCGCTGCTGGAGCTGATGGGGCCGAAGACGCGGGTGTTTGTGGAAGAGCCGGCGATGGTGGACAACCAGGGCGAGCGCTGGTGGAACAAAGTGGAGCAGCGGCATGATCGTGCGGGGATCGGGTCGCTGGTGCGGCCGGAGGATCTGTATCTTTCGCCCTGGGAGCTGCAGGACCGGATTCGCGCTTATGCAGGGTGTGAGCTGGATCAGTTGGGCGCGGTGGATGTGCTGGAGAGCGACCGGAGTGATGCCAGTGAGATTGAGTTCGCGACGAGGCCGACGATGCGGTTTCATGGCTCGATCCCGGCGATGGTCGATCAGCTGAAGTTGCTGATGGAGGGCGAAGCCCGAGTGCTGATTGCCGCGGCGAACCAGGGCGAGGTGGAGCGGCTTGCCGGGTTGCTGCAGGAGTATGGCGTGGCGTACCGCATCGGATCGCGGACGGAGCAGGGTGGATCGACGACAGTGTATTCGGAGTCGAGCTACCTGGCGGGGGATCTGCGGACGCCGGTGATTGTGCGGGCGGCGATTGCAAATGGCGTGCAGGTGCTGGATCTCGATAAGACGACGGCGCGGCAGCTTGTGGTGATCGGCGCGAACGACCTGAATGACGATGTGGATGTGCGAGCGCGGCCGGCGCGGAAGTCGAAGACGGCGGCGTTTGTTTCGGACTTCCGCGATCTTACCGTGGGCGATTATGTCGTTCATGTGGAGCATGGCATTGCGCGGTATGACGGGCTGAGGACGATCGACCAGCCGGATTCGCCGCCGCTGGAGTTGATGATTCTAAGCTTTGCGGAAGAGGCGAAGCTGTATGTCCCGTTGACGCGGTTGGATCTGATCCAGAAGTATCGGTCGACCGATACGGGGCCGGCGCCGCAGTTGAACCGGCTGGGAAATCCTGCTTGGGCGAAGACCAAGGCCCGCGTGAAGAAGGCCATGGAAGATATGGCCGAAGAGCTGCTGAAGCTGTACGCGCAGCGCAAAGCGGCCGTGGGTACGGCGTTTTCACCGGACAATCACATGCAGCGCGAGTTTGAAGATGCGTTCGACTTCAACGAGACCGACGACCAGTTAAATGCGGTGAAAGATATCAAGGCTGACATGGAATCGACGCAGCCGATGGACCGGTTGCTGTGCGGCGATGTTGGCTACGGCAAGACTGAAGTGGCGATGCGTGCGGCTTTCAAAGCCGTGCAGGATGGCAAGCAGGTCGCGGTGCTGACGCCGACGACGGTGTTGTGCTTCCAGCATTTTGAAAGCTTCAAGCGGAGATTCTCGAAGTTTCCGGTGATCATCGAGATGCTTTCGCGGTTTCGCACGGCGAAGGAAAAGAAGGACGTGATGGAGCGCGTTGCCGACGGCAAAGTGGACATCCTAATCGGGACGCATGCGCTGTTGGGGCAGGGATTGAAGTTTCAGGATCTTGGGCTGCTGGTAGTCGATGAGGAGCAGCGTTTCGGTGTTCGACATAAGGAGCGGTTGAAGCAGATGCGTGCGGCGATCGATGTGTTGAGTATGAGTGCGACGCCGATTCCGCGGACGCTGAATATGTCTCTAGTGGGGCTGCGCGATATGAGCGTGATTGAAACGCCGCCGAAGGATCGGATGGCGATTCAGACGGTTGTGGCGAAGTTTGATGAGAAGCTGATTCGCACGGCGATTGAAGTCGAACTGGAGCGCGGAGGACAGACATACTTCGTACACAATCGCGTCGAGACGATCTATGAGCTTGCGGCTAAGATCCACGAGTTGGTTCCGCAGGCGCGTGTCGTCGTCGGGCATGGGCAGATGCCGGAGGCGGAGCTCGAGCGCGTGATGCTGGCGTTCATGGATGGCGAGTACGACGTGCTGGTGGCGACCTCGATTATTGAGAACGGGCTGGATATTTCAAAGGCCAACACGATCATCATCAATCGAGCGGACCGGCATGGGTTGAGCGAGTTGTATCAACTGCGCGGGCGTGTGGGGCGGTCGAATCGGCGGGCGTATGCGTATTTGTTGATTCCTCCAGAGCAACAGCTTACGGAGATTGCGCGGCGCAGATTGTCGGCGTTGAAGGAATTTTCCGATCTCGGCGCGGGTTTCAAGATTGCGGCGCTGGATCTTGAATTGCGTGGCGCGGGAAACATGCTGGGCGGCGAGCAGTCGGGTCATATCGAGGCGATTGGCTTTGAGATGTACACGACGATGCTGGAAGAAGCCGTGAGCAGGCTGAAGGGCGAAGGACGCGAAGAGCGGCCGCAGGTTACGGTGAACCTGGGGATATCGCTGCGCATCGACGATGCGTATATCCCGGAAGAGAGTCAGCGGCTGCGGATGTACAAGCGGATCGCGGGTGCGGAGTCGATGGCGACGCTTACGGATGTTCGCGCGGAGCTGGAGGACCGCTATGGCAAGCCGCCGGAGAGCGTGCTGCATCTGCTGGCTGCCGGAGAGATTCGGCTGACGTGCGAGCGGCTGGGCATTGCGCAGCTAGAGCGCAAGCGGACGGCGGTGGAAGAACCGAAGAAAGCTGCCCCTGCGCCACCAAAGCCTGCCGCACCGCCGCGTCCTGGGACGTTAAGCAATAACTTCAGAGCGTGGCCGGGAGCGCCGCCGCCACGTCCGCTGCCGCTTGCGGGTCGGCATGGGCAGGCGCCACAGACGGCGAATCTGCAGTTTTCAAGCCGTGCTGCGCTGAACCGGCCGGAGAGTAATGCCACGCTGGCCGCGCGCGAGATCGCCGCCAAGCGACCGGCGAATGCGCCGTTGGCGCAGGCTGGGAAGATCAAGGCGATGCGGGAGATGCTGTATGTAACGTTTTCGGAGAAACTACACGCCGCGCCAGCCGAGGAAGGTAAAGGCGTGAATGTGGGCGCGCTGATGAAGCTTGTCGCGCGCAATGCGAAGAACGGTGCGCAGCTTACGCCGCAGGGGACGCTGCGCTGGCCGCTTTCTAGCGCGCAGGCGGATGCGGTGCTGGCGGAAACGCGGGATTTGCTGGCTGCATTGGATGTTCAGGCCGGAACATAGAGCATTTGAGAGGCGGGATGCGATAAACTCAGCGGCATCATGCGTCTTCGTTACTTTGCTACCGCCGTTTTTGCCTTTGTCTCGTTGACCGCCTGCTCGAGTGCCCAGCATCTCTCTGCTGACGGCGCTCCGCAGACGTTCAACTACCTCACCGACCAGTACTTTCACGATGTCTACTTCAAGTTCTCGCCGACGGCCGGTACTTCCGCCGGTCTGCATGAGTACGACACGCAATTGGAGGACTACTCGGCTGCCGGGGTGGAGAAGAACATCGCTGCATTGCACGATTACGAGAAGAAGCTGATGGCGATCGACCCCAAGGCTCTTGATGCCGAGCCGGCGGCGGATTACCAGATTCTGCTCAACAGCATTCGTGCGAACCTGCTGCAGCTTGAGGTGATTCGCGGCTGGGAGAAAAATCCGGACAGCTATTCGAGCGGTGTTACGGGCTCGATCTTTACCATCATGGAGCGGCCGTATGCCCCGGTGAACACGCGGTTGCGTGCGGCTGTAGAACGTGAAAAGCAGATTCCGCAGGTGTTTGTGGAGGCGCGCAAAAACCTCAAGAACCCGCCACACATCTATACCGAGATAGCGCTCCAACAGATCGATGGTCTCGTCAGCTTCTTCCAGAGTGATGTTCCCAGCGCGTTTGCGGATGCAACCGACACAACGGCGAAGTTGGAGTTTGCGAAGACCAATGCGGCTGTCATTGAAGCGCTGAAGAGTTATGGCGCGTGGATGAAGACGGATCTGCTGCCGCGTTCCAATGGTGACTTCCGTTATGGCTCGGACACCTACTCAAAGGCCCTTTCGTACAACGAGATGGTGGATATTCCGCTCGACCACCTGCTGCAGATCGGGCTCGATGACCTGCACAAGAACCAGGCGGAGTTCGCGCGAGTTGCGAAGGAGATCGATCCTACGAAGACGCCTGAGCAGGAGCTCGCGGAGCTAGCGACGATTCACCCCGCTCCGGACAAGTTGTTGCAGGCTTTCCACGATCGCTTCGACTCGGAGATTGCATTTGTGCGTTCGCATAACATCATCACGATCCCGAGTGATGTGCAGCCGACGCTGGAAGAAACGCCGCCGTTTATGCGTGCGACGACGCAGGCCTCGATGGACCCTCCAGGGCCGTTCGAGACGCACTCTACCAAGGCCTACTTCAACGTAACGTTGCCGGACCCGAAGTGGGACGCTGCGAAGACCAATGAGTACATGGCCGCCTTCAACACGGGCACAATTGTTTCGACCAGCGTGCATGAAGCATATCCCGGGCACTATGTTCAGTTCCTCTGGCAGGATAAGTTTCCGTCCAACATTCGCAAGCTGATTGAGGCGGCCACGAACGTGGAAGGCTGGGCGCACTACTGCGAGCAGATGATGCTGGACGAAGGCTATGGCAAGGTTGTAGCCAAGGATGAGCGTGAAGAGAAATTGATCCGCCTGGGGCAGCTTCAAGATGCTTTATTGCGAGATGCCCGATTTGTGGTGGCGATCCGCATGCATACGGGCGTTGGTGGTGCGATGAGCATCGAGCAGGCTGAGGACTTTTTCGTGAAGGAAGGCTACCAGGCCAGGCCCATTGCGGAAGTCGAAACCAAGCGTGGAACGTCGGATGCGTTGTATCTTTACTACACGCTGGGCAAATTAGAGATCATGAAGCTGCGTGAAGATGTGAAGAAGAAGCAAGGCGCAGCTTTCAGTCTCGAAAAGTTCCACGATGACCTGATGCGGCAGGGAATGGCGCCGATCAAGGTCATCCGCAAGACGATGCTGCATGACGATTCGCCGGTGTTGTAACTATTGCCGGTCGGGACCCTACAACTTCAGGCGTTGCTGTTTGGCACCAATACGCCATCGAAGCTCAAGAACGCTTCTTGATACGATGGGTTGTTCCCCCATGGAGATATGCGCACAATGACAAGGATGAAGGTTCGCAAAGCTGTGTTTCCCGCCGCGGGTATGGGTACCCGCTTCTTGCCTGCTACCAAGGCGATGCCGAAAGAGATGCTCCCGCTGGTGGATAAGCCACTTATCCAGTACGGCGTGGAAGAAGCCGTCGCCGCGGGCTGCGAGGAAATCATCATCGTGACGGGTCGTGGCAAGACGACGATGGAAGACCACTTCGACCGCTCGTGGGAGCTTGAAGATGTGCTCCAAAAGCGCAACAAGCTGGCGCTGCTGGAGATTGCCCGCTCGATGTCGAAGCTGGCGAAGATCGTCTACACGAGACAGGCGGAAGCGCTTGGGCTGGGCCACGCCGTGCTTATGGCCAAAGAGCTTGTGGGTGACGAGCCGTTCGCGGTAATTCTTGCTGATGACGTTGTCGACTCCAAGCAGGGTTGCATGAAGCAGATGGTGGAGGCGTACAACGAGACGCAGTCGTCCATCTTGGGTTCGGAAGTGGTGGAAGGTCCGGCAATTTCGAACTATGGCTGCCTGGACTGCACGCCGGACGCGAACGATCCGCGACTGTTGCTGGTGAAAGACATGGTGGAGAAGCCGAAGTTTGAAGACGCGCCCAGTCAGAACGCCATCATCGGCCGTTACATTCTTACGCCGCGCATCTTCGATATGTTGGAAACCATCAAGCCTGGCGCGGGTGGTGAGCTGCAGTTGACGGATGGTATCAAGGCATTGCTGCAGTACGAAAAGGTCTACGGCTTTAGCTATGAAGGCAAGCGGCATGATGCCGGTGACAAGCTCGGCTTCCTGAAGGCGACCGTGGAGTTTGCGCTCCAGCGCGACGACCTGGGGCCGACGTTCCGCGCGTGGCTGAAGGCACAGAACTTCTAGCGGTCCGCGACCGGTGGGCGTGGCATCCTAGAGTGTCAGGTGTTGGGAATGAAACGCAGCCGAGTAAAAATATGCAGCACAGTGAAGCGGATGCAGTCGCCGTGCGGGTTTAGTCGCGTGGTGCTGCTGGCGCTTGCGGCGTTACTGCCATGTGGACTGACGGCGCAACGACAGCCGCTGAATAGCGCAATCAGCTCGCCGGAAGCCGCACCCCGCCGCTTTCGGCTGATTATGAAGGATGGCAGCTATCAGCTTGTGCTGGGCTACACGGTTCAGGGCAAGGTGGTGCATTACACCAGTGCGGAACGCAACGGCGAGTTGGAGGACGTTCCGCTGGGGCTGGTCGATATTCCCGCGACCGAAAAGTGGCAGCGGGAACACTTTACCAGTGCGGCCAGTTCACAGCGTCCGAACGTGCTGAGCCCGGAACTGGCGAAGGAAGAAGCCGAGCGCGCCGCACGGACGCCCGAGATTGTGCCCGGCCTACGTTTGCCTGAAGAAGACAGCGTGCTGGTACTGGACACCTTCAACGGCACACCCGAGCTTGTTCCGCTGGAGCAACAGGGCGGCGATTTGAATAAAGAGACGGCGCACAATGTCCTCAAGCTGGCGATCAACCCGTCCTCAAGCGCGCATCGCATTGTTGACGTGCGGGGCCAGAGTGCCGACATCCAGGTACATGTGGCCGATCCTGTGTTTTATATACGCGTGGGTGCGGATGACGAAGGCGATTCCGGCGCCGGAGCGATCACGGTGGATACACATGGCGCGTCTGGGCGGGCGGCTCCCTCAGGCGGTGATGCGGCGAACGGTTATGTCCTTGAGCGGCTTGTGGTGCTCAACGATGGCCGTGTGGTCGAAAGCTTTCGGCTCGGACTGCTGGGGGTGAAGAAGCAGCCCGATGTGATCGAGATGAAGGCTGATGATTTGCCCGGGGGCCATTGGATGAAGTTGACCCCGGTGCAGCCGATGGAGTTCGGCGAGTACGCATTGGTCGAAGTGTTGTCTGATCATGAGGTCAACCTTGGCGTGTGGGACTTCGGTGTTCATCCGGACGCAAAGGAAAACGTTGAGGCTATTCGGCCGGTAGAACAGAAGCCTGCGACCCTGGAGCATCGACGGCCTGAGTGATGGGGCTAAAGCTTAAATAAAGAACCCCATTGTTACAGCCGTTGTGGCCGTAACAATGGGGTTCGTAACGTGTTGCTTATTTGATCTTGACGTCGATTGAGACATCGGCCGGGACAGCGAGGTAGCCACGTGTGGCCGGCTTGAAGCGATACTGGCTGACGGCTGCGATGGTCTTCTGTGCAACTACAGCGTCGGTCGCCTTGACGACGGCGATGTTCTGCGGAATGCCGTAAGCGTCTACGGTGAGGCGAACCTTGATGTCGCTGCCCTGAGCAAACTGTGCCGGTGCCAGATCAGCCTGGACAATATGGATCAACTCAGGCGAGGTTTCCTTGCTGTTGTTGTTGAACTTGTAGGCGATCGTGCCGCCGCTCTGCAGGGCTTCGGTGGAGTAGTCGTCATCGGGTGTGATCTGATGCATGACAACGTGGACCGGAACCGAGACAGCTGTGCCGGCGATAGAGGAGGAAGCTGCGGGTGCGGCACTCTTCGCAGGAGCCATCGGTGCAGGCGGGGTGGCCTTGGCAACGAGGGTCGCCGTGGTCTGTGTCGGCTGTTCGGTCGAGGTGCTGGCCTGGGCGTGAGCCAGAACGGGGATCAAAACCAGAGTCGCTACAAGAATACGGCGCATGTGAATCTCCTTTTTAGGTAAAAGTTCTCATCACCACCATATATTCACGATGAAACGATTGTCAACAAATTTCTTAGAAAGAATTATTCCTCAATGTTTGAAGGGTTAAAAGTCGATAGTCGGTACATTTTTAGCGAACGTGGTTTTTTTTGGCTCTTGAGTGCGTGCTTTGCGAAAGGTTGAAGATGTGGGTCGGAAGCAATGTTTTCAAATAAGAGGAGCTGACTGAAACTGCTTCCGACAAACGAGGGGTCGGCTCTCCCTGTACACTTCAAAAAGCATGTACAAGCGTGTTCTTCTCAAGCTTTCCGGAGAGGCCCTGGCCGCAGGCCGCGGCTTTGGTGTCGATGCAGTTTTCGTCAACGCAATTGCTAACGAGATCGCCGAAGTAGCGCGAACCGGCTGTCAGATTGCTATCGTCGTCGGGGGAGGAAACTTCTTTCGCGGCGTTGCAGAGCAGGCCATCCATATGGACCGCGTCGCTGCCGACCACATGGGCATGCTCTCTACCGTAATCAACGCGATCGCCTTGCAGGATGCCATTGAAAAGACCGGTCTCTTCTGCCGCGTCATGAGCGCTATTGCGATGCATCAGGTTGCTGAGCCTTACATTCGCCGCCGCGCCATTCGACATCTTGAAAAAGGCCGCATCATCATCTTTGCAGCAGGCACCGGCAATCCGTACTTCTCCACCGATACTGCAGCCAGTCTTCGCGCGATGGAGATTGGCGCCGAAGTGCTGCTCAAGGCTACGAGCGTAGACGGCATCTACACCGCAGACCCCAAGAAAGACGCGGATGCGGTGAAGTTCGAGACGATTACCTACATGGAAATCCTGAACCTGGGGCTTAAGGTGATGGACACGACCGCCGTCTCCCTCTGCAAGGACAACAATCTGCCCATGATCATATTCAGCATGCGGGAGCGTGGCAACATTGCCCGCGTGGTGCAGGGTGAAAAGCTGGGTTCGCTAGTAACGGCTTGAAGTTAGACGGCGTCTGCCAGCACGACCGCAAAACGCTGCTGGTCGTCATGCAGCAGGCGATCGAGCTTGAACCCTGAGGCCTCCAATAGGGCGAGGATGCTGGCTTCCGTAAATTTGTGGCTGTTTTCTGTATGAATGGTTTCGCCTTCGCGAAAGGATATGCGCTCGCCTGCAATGGTTACAGTCTGTGCGGCAAGACTTTCGAGATGCATTTCCATGCGTGAGGCGGCGGCGTTCCAACGGGCGCGGTGTGCGAAGCCATCTACATTGAAGTTTGCCCCGACTTCGCGATTTAGACGCACAAGTACGTTCTTGTTGAACGCCGCTGTTACGCCGGCATCGTCGTCGTAAGCAGCAATCAATGTTTCTACGGGCTTGTGCTTTCCCGGTGCCAAATCGACACCGAGCAGCAGGCTGTCGCCGGCTTCAAGATGGTCTCGTAAGTTGCTCAGGATGCCAACTGCTTCGTTAGGTGAAAAGTTGCCGATGCTTGATCCGATGTAGAGCGCCATTACACGATGACGCTCGAGCCGTGTGATGTTGTAGCCGTCGGTAATGTAGTTGGCTACCTGCGATTCCACGATGACACCAGGAACCTTCTCGGAGATGGAGGCAGCGGCTTCGTCAAGCGCCGTCGGACTAATGTCGATCGGCTGATACAGCACGCCGCCCTGGTGAGCGGCAAAGTGCTGGAGCAGGATGCCGGTTTTGCTGGCGCTGCCAGCGCCGAGTTCGGCGATTGTTACCGGCGCTATTCGATGCAATGGCAGCGAAGGCCCGTATTTGGCGAATATGGCGCGCTCGGTGCGGGTCAGGTAGTACTCAGGCAGCGCCGTAATGGCTTCAAAAAGTTGCGAGCCGCGTTCATCGTAGAAGAGCCACGGTGAAAGGGTTTTCGGAGTGGAGGTGAGGCCGGTAAGAGCCTCATCGAGAACGGCTTCGCGCAGGGCGGCGTCGGGAGCTTCGGTAATCAAGAGAGTGCGCCTCTATGTTTCTCGTGCTCGGGTTTTCGTGCTCTGTGTTCCACGTTTTCAGATGTTTCCAGCTGAAACACGATGCCAGATTTTCTCAGTTTTGTTTCGCGAATGCTTCAAGGTAATTCTTTCGACTTAACTTGCGCCGTCACGAGCCAGGCGAAGCCCGCTGAACTGCCAGCGGGTACCGGGCGAAAAGAAATTGCGATAGGTGCTGCGGATGTGGGTCTGCGGGGTGACGCAAGAGCCACCGCGGAGCACAATTTGCGAGCTCATGAACTTGCCGTTGTACTCGCCGAGCGCGCCGGGCAGCGGTTTATACCCTGGATAGCCGGTATAGGGCGACTGCGTCCACTCCCATACATCGCCGAACATCTGCTGAATTTGATTTGAGTTTCTGGCGACTATCGGATGCAACGTCTGCTGCTCCAGCATGTTGCCGGTTACGGGCTGTTGCGTGGCTACAAATTCCCACTCGAACTCCGTGGGCAGGCGGTTGCCGGACCAGCGCGCGAAGGCATCGGCCTCAAAGAAGCTCAGGTGACAGACGGGTGTTTCAGAGAGTTCGTCGAGTGGACGGAAGCCGTGCAATGTATAGACGCTCCATCCAGACTTCGTGCTGGAGTCGCGCTGCCAATACAGCGGTGCTTGCCAGCCTTCGGCGCGCATCGTATCCCAGCCTTCCGAAAGCCAAAGCTCAGGCCGAGAGTAACCATTTTCGTCGATAAAGGCGAGGTACTCAGCGCAGGTGGTGAGCCGTGAGGCGAGACGGAACGGTGCGAGATATACCGGATGGCGGGGCGTTTCGTTGTCGAAGGCAAAGCTCTCGATCGAGGCCGGATCGGGCGTGACGCCAATTTCGACGATGTTGGGACTGGCCGGCATGAAGCGGCACCACTCCAACGGTGGCGCGATGATCTCATCATCCGTTGCCTTGGAGGTAACGTAGGCCGGGTGTAGGGGGTTGGTAAAGAGTGCGTGCTTGATGTCCGTGGCGATCAGTTCCAGGTGTTGCTGCTCGTGCTCGAGCCCGAGCGCGATACGGCGCAGTGCTTCGTCTTCGGGCGTCTGTTCGAGCAGACGCCCGATCCCGGCGTCGACATGACATCGATAGGCGAGGACCTGGTCCAGCGGAGGCCGCGAGAAGGAAGCGCGCAGCTTCTTTTCCGGCATCTCGCCAAGAGACTTGTAGTAGCTATTGAACAGCCAGCGAAACTGCGGGTTGAACGGCTGATACCCGGCGACGAACTCGCTGAGGACGAAGGTTTCAAAAAACCAGGACGTATGAGCGAGATGCCACTTTACGGGTGAGGCCTCCGGGCAGGACTGCACCATGAGGTCTTCGGGGGTCAGCGGTTCGCAGAACTGCATGGTGGCCTGGCGGACACTGCGGAAGCGCGCAAGCAGCGAGGTGGCGATTGACTGCTGTGTCAACATGGGGATTGCTCCAGTTCTTCTGCTTGCTTGGTTTCGACCTTCGCCTGTGCGGTGGTGTTGATCGGTTAGATCGGACCGACCTTCGTGTTTAGCTACTTTGGATGCCCCCGACGGACGAGCTTGTTGCACGAGATGCACCTACGGTACGACGCCGCAGCGCCGTTCTGCAAGAGATGTTTGTGCCATGCAAAAGTTTCAACCGAACTTAGGCGGTTCGGGCATATCGGGCCAAATTAAGTCAGTTTTTGCAACCTTGCGCGCATAGACGGCTTGCCCGGATAGAATTCTAGGCAGGCCCCGTGCATGGACTGGCCGGAGAACGAGAAACAATGACGACCCAGTACGATTACGGACGCCGCGGTTCAGGTACGTTTTACTCGCTGGTGCTGGTGCTTTTGATCGGCGCAGCCTGCCTGGGGGTGTTCGTCCACCAGGCGAGACAGGGGTTCGCCGGCCGCCTGGCTTCGATGATCACGGGTCGGCCGCTGAATGTGGTTTCCGCACCGATGGTCGTGGACAAGATCCAGCGGCTGAACCGGCTGGAAAGCGTGGTGTATTCGCTTGATACAGTCGTTGAAGGTGATAAATCGAGCGCCATTCTGCCGGATGCGCTCGCGGGCGACAAGCTGCTGATGATTGTCCACGGCGAATCGATTGCCGGCATCGACCTGAGCCAGATGAAGCCTGACGACGTGCAGATCACCGAAGGCACCGGTGAGCGTTCTATCAAGCTCGTGTTGCCGCCTTCCCAAGTGTTTGTGACGAGCATCGATAATGCCCATACCCGCGTCTACTCGCGCGATACAGGCATTTTTGTCTCGGCCGACCCCAACCTCGAAAGCGAAACGCGCGCCAAGGCCCAGCAGCAGTTACAGCAGGCCGCGCTGACGGACGGCATTCTGGATGCCGCCTCGAAGAATGCGCGCGTCACCGTAACGGCCATGCTTGAAGGGCTCGGCTTCGAGCATGTTGAGGTGAAGTGAAGCCGCGAATGCTGGACAGGTTGTACGTAGTCTTTTCGGGAGGCAGCGGCGTCTATTCGGCGATGATTGCTTGCCGTCCCCCGCAATTTCTAGACTTTGTGAGGCGGGGGGACGTATCGAACGCATCCTACGGGATGCAGCTATGAACGATCTCGCCCCGGCCCCTGCAGATTCGCCCATCTACCAGACAGCACCGACCTCGACCGGAGAAGCCGCCGAAGCGTTGCAGCCGGAGGCCGTGCGCCACGAGCGCAAGCCCGCTCTCCCGGGATTGACCGGCATCCGCACGCTGCTTGCGCTGACAATCCTGCTTTTCCACTTCACGCCTGCCGGCTTGCGCTGGGACGCACACCCGTGGATCTCGCTCTATCCCATTGTCGATATCGGCTATGTGTTCGTGAGCTTCTTCTTCCTGATCTCGGGCTTCATCCTTTCGTACAACTACGCGGACCGCCCGGTGCCGATGAACCCCGTCGACTTCTGGATGGCACGCTTCTCGCGGTTGTATCCCGTATATCTGCTCACGCTGATCATCTCCATCCCAATGGTCATCAACGAGTACCATGTGCGCCCGCATGGACAGTTCTATGAAGGCGTTGTTCTGACGCCGCTACTGCTGCAGGGTTGCTTTCCGATGCTTGCCACATTCTGGAACACCGTCACATGGACGCTCTCTTGCGAAGTGATGCTATATATCGCTTTTCCTTGGCTCATCCGCATGCGCTGGCCGCACAGCACAGGCAAGCTTCTTGCGATGTTCCTTTTCTTCTGGATCGTCGGCCTGATTCCCCACTCAATCTACGTGTTGCGCGATCCTGACCATCTTGGCCACATGGCCAATCGCTATGACGCAGCTGTGTGGATCAACACGCTGAAGTACACGCCGCTGCCGTACGTTTGTACGTTCCTCGCGGGGCTTACGCTAGGCCGCCTGCATGAAGCGGCGAAGCTCGGCGTGCGTGGCCGCATGCTTGTCGGCTTGGGGGGCTTCACGGTAGCGTGGTTCTTCGTCTATCACCTGGTGCCACGGCTGCCGTACATCATGATCCACGGCGGCCTGCTTACGCCGATTTTCGCAGCGATCATTCTCGGCCTCGCCGGTCCGAGCCCGTTGGCACGAGTGTTTTCGATCCCACCACTGGTCACAATCGGCACCTCAACGTACTGTCTCTACCTGCTGCACTTTAACGTGTTCGTGCTGCTGCATTTGCACCATGTTCCGGAGCGGTTGCATGTCGCGCGTTTCGACCCCTGGATTTCGTACGTCTTCGTCGTGCTGCTGGCGATCACTGTCCGCAAGTTTGTCGAGCGGCCTGCGCAGATTGCCATCGGTTCATGGTGGAAGCAGAAGCGCATCGCGCAAAAGGAACGAACGCTCGCGGCATAGTTGCGTGCTGCACGAAAGTGGCCGGTCCCGTGCAGATTACATTGTGTTCATCCTTTGTATCTCGCTTTTGTTCGCCGCTTATGATCAGCAAAGACGCAATTAGCGGAAGCAACCCAGCGACCTTCCATGGATAGAGTACGAATGTTGAAGAGAGAATCCGCCGCATCCAGACATCGCGAAACAACACGGCGCGAATTTCTGCGTGACTCAGTTGTAGCAGCAGGCTGCCTGGCGTTGCCACACGCAATACAAGCTGCGCAACCAGAACCCGAGTACAAGCTTGCGATTGCGCCTTACAAGCTTGAGGTGCGTGCCAACCACTTCATCGAAACCACTGCCTACAACCAGCAGGTGCCCGGCCCTCTGCTGCGGCTGCGCGAAGGCCGCAGCACAAGCATCGAGATCGTGAACCAGACAAAGCATCCCGAGGTCGTTCATTGGCATGGGCTGTTTCTTCCGCCGGAGGTTGACGGCGCCATGGAAGAAGGCACGCCGATGATCTCGCCCGGCCAGATGACAAGCGTTGCGTTCACCCCTGAGCCTTCAGGGTTCCGCTGGTATCACACGCACACATTCGCAGGCACAAACTTCAAGTTGGGGCAGTACACGGGGCAGCACGGATTTCTGTTCGTGGATCCAAAGGACAATCCCGCGCGGTACGACCAGGAGGCCTTCCTCGCGCTGCACGATTGGCATGGTCAGTTGCTCGCTGCCGACGATGGTTCCATGAACCCCGCCTATGACGTGACGACGATCAACGGCCGCTGTTTGGGGTTCGGCGAGCCCCTGCGTGTGAAGGCAGGGCAGAGGCTAATGCTGCACATCCTGAACTCAAGTCCCACGGAGATGCACTGGATGGCACTCGCCGGGCACAAGCTGCAGGTCGTCGCACTCGATGGCAATGACATTCCGCAACCGCACGCGGTGGAAATGCTTCGTCTTGCTCCCGCAGAACGCGTCAGTGTGCTCGTCGAGCTGAACAACCCAGGCGTGTGGGTTCTTGGCGAGGTGCGTAAACACATACAGGGTGCGGGCATGGGGATTGTTATCGAGTACGCCGGAAGCACGGGCACTCCACAATGGCGGCAGCCGGCAGCCTTAGTGTGGGACTACGCAGCATTTGCACTGCCTGGCGATCATATCGGCAAAGATGTCGTAGAACTGCCACTGGTCTTTACTTCAAAGTTTGCAGGTCACGGCGCGATGGATCACTGGATGATCAACGGCAACTCCTATCCGCGAACGGATACACCCACCTTGCGCAACGGCCAGCGTTACCGTTTGCTGTTTCAGAACCAAAGCACGGACGATCACCCTGTTCACTTGCATCGGCACACGTTTGAACTGCTGCGCCTCACCGCCGGTGGCAATCTCCTGCGTGGTGTGTATAAGGATGTCGTGCTCGTCCCCGCGAAGACCGAGGTTGCCGTCGAGTTCACAGCCAACAATCCTGGCAGCACGTTATTTCATTGCCACCAACAGAACCATATGGACGCGGGTTTCATGATGCTCTTTCGCTATGCGTAGATCGAATTTCTATCCGAAGCGGTTGATAGCAGCCGTGCTGCTGCTACTTTCAATAGCGTGCGCGCGCACTGCTCAAGCGCAGGGCAATTACGAGATACAGGTCTACGGAGCGGATACGGTCGCGCCGAAGAACCTGATGGTTGAACTGCATTCGAACTACACCATCGACGGCCAGCACAATACCATCGACGGTGTGTATCCCACTAACCACCAGGAGCACGAAACCATCGAGCTGACCGAAGGCATTAACGACTGGTCTGAGGTCGGCTTCTACATCTTTACCAGCGAGCAGGACGGCCACGGCGTTCAGTGGGTTGGCGACCACATTCGCCCGCGTGTGCGCGTGCCTGATTCCTGGCACTGGCCGGTTGGCGTCAGTCTTTCGACCGAGATCGGATACCAACGCGCCGTCTACTCGCCCGATACATGGACATGGGAGCTTCGTCCGATCATCGACAAGTCCCTTGGTCGCTGGTACGTCGCGGTGAACCCTGCCATCGAGCGCACATGGCACGGCCCCGACGTCAACCAGGGTCTCGGCTTCTCGCCCGGGGTGAAAGTGAGTTACGACTTTACCCGCGAGATCAGTGGAGGCTTGGAATACTATGCCGACTACGGTCGTTTCTTCGCCTTCGACGCGCTGCACGAACAACAGCAACAGATCTTCGCCGTCACAGACCTCAACGTTTCACCCAAGTGGGAGATTAACGTGGGTATTGGCATTGGCCCCACTGCCGCCACCGATCACCTCATTGTCAAAGGCATCCTCGGCCGCCGTTTCGACTGGGGCCACCACTCCATGGTGGAATGATGGCCGCGCAACCTGCCGCATAATGGAGGCTATCTCTGTGGGATGGTCGACGAGGCGTCCATGCCCGCTCACTCCGCGCTCGGCCTGCTGCGGGCAAATCCGTCGAGCTCCTGGCCGGACCGCTGCCGGCCCACAACGGAAGCAAAAGCGAGTATCAGAGGGGCATGCGCGAACACGCAGTTACTCTCTGCCAACCCGCTCCGCAGGGAAGAACTTGACCTGAAACATAGTGGTGAAGTTGGATTGGGGCCCAGGTGAAAGCAGAGGAAACTTCCAATGCTCATACTGGCCGGTACCGGAAATCTCCACGCCCGTGACGATCGTGTACGTGAAACTCCCAGAGACATCATCGAGATTGCCGCCCTGGAGAAGCGATTTGTCCACCGTCATCTTGCGATAGCTGATTGCGGCCTTGGTTCGTGGAGAGAACCAGTACGTGCTGGTCGCTTGGCCTCCCCGTCCCGAGCGGCCGATCCAGCTTCCCATGATTTGGCCATAGTTCGTGTAGCCCTGCATGTAGCGCGCATTGGAGTAGAAGTAAGCCGTTTCCTTCAGCCCTGGAAGATCGGTGTAGACCCCTTCCATGCGCAGGTCGAGCCTGCTAAACCGCGGAAAATGAGGCAGATAGATACCAGGGTCCATGGCATAGCGCGCGAGGAACGACCCTTGCACAGGATCGTCCCAGGCAAGTCCTTCGGTGTAGACGATGATGCTCTTCCTGAAGCCCGGAAGGTGGTAGTAGAGATTGAACTCGGTTGCTCTTTTGCCAGGATCGAGCGCCTGTCCATTTCCGTTGATCGAAACCGTATGAAGGAACGTACCGAACGTCAGGGGACGGCCATAGCCGGCAAAGATGGTGGTATGGCTAAAGCCAATCTCGAAGTTGTCCGTAGGCTTGAACGAGAAAGTCACACCCCACATGTAGGGCGGCGGGATAAGCGGCCGGCTCGGACTTCCGTAAAGAGTGTAGCTGGATGTATCGAAGTTGATCAAAGTGCCGAGACCGACGTAGTGAATTCCTCCTTCGCGACCGAAAAATGAGTCAAAATGCACCGGTCCCAGCCAGCGTAGAAGGTGAGGCGGAGTGATCGGCTTCACTCTGGCGATGCGGAACATGGGTAACGCGGCTGCGTTGTCGGAAAAGATGAGTGATGTTGAGCGATCCGGTCCCCACCACAGATTCTGCTGGCCGAAGCTAATCTGCCAGTTCGACAAGTTGAGCGATACATAGGCTTCCACGAAGCGGACTCGATTGGCCGTTCCTAAGCTGATATTGAAGACCGGCGGAGATGAAGCACCGGGAGCGAGGTGAAACACTTCGCTGTTTTCATCGGATTGCACGATGGCTTGCTGTATAGAGGCGCTGTAAGCGGGCATAGCTGATGCGTATTGATACTCGCCGCGCATGTAGATGGAGAACAACCCATCCTGTGCGCGACCGGAGAATCCGGCGATAGCGTTGGCTCCTTTTCCGTAGGGGCGACCATTGTCATCGTCGATCGTTTGGCCGAAGTGGAAGGCATCCCGCAATGGTGTGCCTGTGATACCGGTGACGCGGGCATATGCGCTCTCCGTGGAAGCGCCGATATTTTTTCCGCCGCGTATGACTTCGGTCTCGTAAGCTAGCTCTTCGTCCAGAGCAGCGATCAGCGCTTCCGCCTCCGCATCTTCGTCTTGGAGATGGATATGAGCTTCCGAGAGGAGACGCGCGCACTCAAGCCGAGTCAGCGGGCGGACCGACTCGGTTGCACTACGTAAATAGCCGAGCGCCTCCAGGTGGTCGAGGGTGGGATATATCCAACTGTCGAGCGGCACGTAGCTCGAAGACCGATAGCCAGTCGTGAGATGGACATCCTGCGAATCGCCGTAATCATCCGCACCTTGGCTAGGAGACGTCGACGCGGTTCCGGAAACAGCCTGTTGTTGCGACCAGGCGTGACCGCTTCGAGATGCGATCCACATCGCGGCCAACAGCAGCAGAGTTTTCTGAACCCTCACACGTCTCCTCCACCCGTTTCAGAAGCTGAATCAATCAGCATTCGATGAGACGGTCTGCGGCGCTTCACGGGACCTGGAAGAGAGGCCAACGCAAACGACGGTTGACTCAAGAATACCGGATGCGTTGACGTGAGTGTTGGATCGCGGTCGTCGTCGATCGAACTTAGCGGAAGCCGAATGTGACACGCAAAAGGGAGCACGCGCCCGCAGCGTATAGTCATCTCTCGGCCGCCGCTTCGACTGAGCCATCTCTCGTTCTGAGGTACTCGTCTCGCGAAATTTGAGTATGATCGGGCTATCTATGAGGGCGGTGTGTGTGAGGAAGTTGTGGCGCGAAACATTTCAACTATGTCGGTGGCATCCCTTGCCCTGGCTGCATGTGATTGCCGCCGCGATCCTGCTTGTTACTGGGTCTTCGTTGATGGCCCAGCAGCGCATCCTCTACGACGATGACTGCTCGCAGGACGTCGATTGCGTCAACACCTTACCGATCCTGTATGCGCTGGAAGATCGCGGCGAGATCAACATCCTCGCCATGGTCGCCGATTCAGCCAATCCGCTGACGGCTCCGGTGATGAAGATCTTCGCCAACTATGGCGGCCACCCGCAAACACCTATCGGCGCCAACCAGAGTAGCGAACCTGCGAATGCGTTATGTCTCAAGAACCAGTGCAACGAAAGCTATTGGACTGCCGGCCTTGTCGCTCGCTTCGATGCACGCGACACTCGCGCCAACTATTCTGATTGCGTCGCGGTCTATCGCAAGGCGCTTGCACATGAGCCCGCGAACAGCGTGGCAATCGTAGTCACAGGATTTTCTCCGTGCCTCAACCAACTGCTCGCCAGCGGGCCGGATGCAACCAGCAAGCTCAGTGGCGCGGAGCTTGTAAAGCAGAAGGTGAAGTTGCTCTCTGTGATGGGTGGCAAGTATCCGCAGGGCACGGAGTGGAACTTCGAATGCGACGCACCCGGTTTCCACAAGCTCTTCACACAATGGACGATGCAGAACGGATTTCCGCCGGTCTACTTCAACGGCTTCGCCAATGGTCTCAACATACTTGCCGGCCCACCGACTACAGCCTCACCCATGACGAACCCGACGAAGTATGCCCTCGATCTCGCCAAGACAGCACAGCGGCCGATGTGGGACATGCTCTCAGTACTTTTTGCCGCGCGCGGCCTCGCTTACAAGGGCATTACCTACTTCACGTTGAGCCAGCCTGGAACCATCGCGCTCGACGCGCAGACCGGAGCCGACACATGGTCGTCCGCCATCGACTCCGGCCACTATGTGATCACCAATGCAGCATCGAACGAAACTTTCATGGCGTTGTTCGATAGCTACGAGCACACTACCGGCTTCCTCGCAAAACCTGCTGCGAAGTAGTCGTTACGGTGTAATCCGAAGCAGCACCACTCCATGCTTTGGTACGGGGACCGTCAGCGTGCCCTCCTTGGCCTCCACCGTTTCGCCAGTCCACACATTGGTAATCGTGTGAGCTTTCTTTACGCCGAGCTGCTTCAGAGTCACGCTTATGGGAGAAGCCAGCTCGCCGCGATTGAACAGCCCTACCGCAAGCGCTCCGCCCGCGAGCGGCTTTGACCACACCTCATGTGGTCCTTCTTCGTACACGCGGTCGCCCTCCTTGCCCAGTGGGTCTTGATCGATCGCGATCGCGCCCTTGTTCATCAGGATGCTCTTGGCGTCATCGGACATCTTGGAAAGGTCGTTACCCGCAATCAGTGGCGCTGCCAGCAGCACCCAGAGGCTCATGTGCGTGCGGTACTCATCGGTAGACATCTTGCCGTTGCCGATCTCCAGCATGTCCGGGTCGTTCCAGTGTCCGGGCGCGGCATATTTCGCAAGGCCGGCCTGGCTAAAGCCAATGTCCGACATCCTGTCCCACGTATCGTTGATGTCGCCGGTGGTGCGCCACAGGTTACCGCCGACTGCCGGCCCCCACTCCCATACGTTGTCAAAGCCATACTGGCAAAGGCTGAAGACGATGGGCCGGCCCGTATGGTCGAGCGCCTTGCGCATCTTCACGTAGGACTCCTGCATCATCCGATTGAAGAGCTCCGGATCTTCCGGATGAGCTTTCTGCGCAGCGACCATCATCGGCGTATAGGAGCACAGATCGTACTTTAGATAGTCCACGCCCCATGAGGCATAGAGGTCGGCGTCCTGTTGCTCATGTCCATAGCTAGCTGCAAATCTGGCGCATGTCTGCGGCCCCGGCGACGAATAAATGCCGAACTTCAAGCCGCGTGAATGGATGTACTCGCCCAGTGCCTTCATATCGGGAAACTTGGAGTTAGTATGCAGCACCCCCTGCGCATCGCGTTCGCCCTCCCAGGTATCGTCGATGTTCACATAGACATAGCCGGCATCGCGCATCCCGGTCTTCACCAGGGCATCAGCGGCGTCCATCACATCCTGTTGGGTCACCTTACCGGCGAAGTGGTTCCAACTGTTCCATCCCATCGGCGGGGTTTGCGCCAGCGTTGGCGCGATCTTCGAATTCGCGACGGGCATTTGCGCCACACCCGCACTGCATACGGTTACAAATACTGCTGCCGCCAACCAACGCATCGTTCTCTCCTATGTTGCTTTTATTCTGCTCTCTTGTAGTCGCCGCTTTTGCCGCCGGTTTTTGAGAGCAACACAACCTCGCGAATTCTAATCCCTTTATCCAACGCTTTGGTCATGTCATATACGGTAAGTGCCGCTACGGATGCTGCTACCATCGCCTCCATCTCCACGCCCGTGCCTGCGACGGTCGCTGCCGTCGCACGAATCTCCACGCCTCCGGCGACAACCGTGGCCTGTACATCGACAAAGCTCAACGCCAACGAATGGCACATCGGGATCAACTCGCTAGTGCGCTTCGCCGCCTGAATTCCCGCAAAGCGCGCGACTTCCAGGGGATTGCCCTTGGGATTCCGAGGCAGCGCGGCTAGAACAGTCTCGTTCAGCTCAACGAACGCGCCCGCGACGGCTTCACGACGCGTAGCCGCCTTCGCGCCAACGTCCACCATATGCGCCTGTCCGGCATCGTCGAAGTGCGAGAGTTTATCGGTCACGATTCGGCTTTCCAACGGAGATCAAGAGGGCTCCGATCACAATAATCACCATCGACGAAACAATCTCTGACTTCACCATTCGCGTGAAGCCGCCCGTTGCGTAGTCGCGGCTCGCATGGTGAGCGATGATCGCCAGCACCTCCGCGGCGACACCGAGGATGAGAAGAATCCAGCCAAGCTGCCGAAGGTTGAGAGGCTTCATAGGGCCATGCTATCGCAGCAGCACGCGCACCGTCTCGCCTGCAGGGAACACGTCCATGCCCATCGCCAGCACCGCGTAGCAGTTGCCCCGGGCGTTTGCCGCTACATCGCCCGAGCCTTGCCAGTCGACGACCCGCACGCTCACACCATCCCACGCGCTCGTCATCTGGGCCGGGAGAAAGCGTGTCACCTTCGCTCCGCCCCTTACATTCTCTGCGAGCTTCGCCTCCACAAACCGAGGAGCTAAATCCGTTCGTCCCGCCAGCGCTCCAAGCGCCGGCGCGACGAACAGGTGAAAGCACACCTGCGTCGACACAGGATTGCCCGGCAGCCCAAAGAAGTAGGTCCATCCGCCAACCTTGCGGGGAAGCCGGCCAAAGACGATCGGCTTGCCCGGTTGGATCAACGCGCCAGTAAAAAAGAATTCGGCGTCATACTCGGCAAGCACCTGTTCCACCAAGTCGAACTTACCCATCGAGACGCCGCCCGAAAGCAGCAGCAAATCCGTTTCGCGCCCTTCCGCAATTCGCGCCCGCAGGTCCGCGAGCGTATCGCGCGCCACAGGGAGCCGTACCGCCTCGCCGCCTGCATCTTCCACCAAGGCAGCCAGTGCATAGCTGTTGGAGTTCCGAATCTGAAACGCTTCGGGTGTCTTGCCCAGCTCGACCAGCTCATCCCCGGTGGCCACGATCGCCACTCGTGGCCGGGCAAACACCTCCAGCCTCGCCGCACCGCAGCTCGCAGCGACAGCTATCTCCGCGGCTTCAATCAGGCAGCCGGCGGGCAGCAGCGAATCCCCGTTGCGCGCCTCGGCGCCACACGGAACCACGTTGTCTCCCGTGCTCAGGCTGCGGCCTTGCAAAGGCTGTAACTCTTCGCCTATCAGAACGGCATGCTCGACCATCAGAACCGCGTCGGCTCCGGCAGGCAGGGGAGCACCGGTCATGATTTCGATGGCCTGCCCGTCACCCAGCGGATCACCGCGCCATTGCTCCCCGGCGCGGATAATCCCCAGCACCAACAAGTTCCTTCCCGGGGCCACGTCTGCCGCACGCACGGCGTAGCCGTCGCGTGTGGAACGATCAAACGGCGGCTGGTCTCGATCAGCGAGGATGCGCCTGCCAAGAACCCGTCTACGCGTCTCCAGCAGCGGCAAAACCTCCAGCGCTGTTGGCGTCGCCAGCCCGCGCGTCTGCTTCAACACGGTCGCCAGTGCGTCTTCGAAGCTCAGCACGTTTTCGGTCATCGTCGTCTCGGAAAATCAGAAAAGAAGACCCCGGACCCATACGAGCAGTCCGGGCCTTCTTGGTTTGCGGCGCCCACTACTTCTTCTTGCCCGCCTTGTAGCTCGTATCGACCTTTTCTCCGAGGCTCGCGAGCACTTCCTTCACCGTTGGTGCCTGAGCCCCATCCGGAGCCAGCTGGAGGTACTTCTGGTATGCTTCCACGCAACCCGGAGGCGCAACCAGTTTCTGCGTCTTCGGATCGAGCGTCGTCTTGGCGATCAGCACCTGACCTTTGATGAAGTAGGGGTCGGGACGGTTCGGATCGGCCGCAATGGCCTTGTCGGCGGCCGCCAGGGCGCCATCCATCTGGTTGGCATTGAACAACACAGCGGCTTCATTGTTGTAGTAAATACCGCCGCTGGTTGGCTCAAGCTTTACGGCGCCTTCAAACGCCGCAGATGCGTCGTCCAGCTTGCCGGCCTTGGCCAGACAGTTACCCATCTGGTTGTAGGCGGTTGCCTGTGTGTGCGGATCTGGTTTCTTCGAAGCTGCATTCAGGTCAATGCTCTTCTTGTACGCCACAACGGCATCGCCGTAATTTTTCATCAGGTCGTCGTCGCTGGAAGGCAGTTTTCCTGCGGCCTTATCGGCTTTGGCAAGATGGTCGCCCTGGGCCTGCAGTGTGTTGCCGAGTTCGAGGAACAGGAGTCCTTCATCAGGTTTGGCTGCAACAGCAGCCTGCATGTCGGTGACGTCCTGGCTCACGTCGCCCTTGTCTTTCGACGCAGCGATGAGGTCCGCGCGCACCTTGGCGAGCGTTGCGTTCAGTGTGGCGACGACCTTGTTGCCCTGTTGGATCGAAGCATTCTTTTTCTTGAAGTCTTCAATTTCCTTGCGGCGTTCAGGAGAAAGGGTCTTCATGTACTCTTCGCGAGTCATATCGAAATTGATGGTCTTGTCGTCGCCGTCCTTGATTACCACTTCCTGGTAATCGGCTGCGATATCGCCCTGGAAGACGAACACGATGTAGTCGCCCGGCTTCACTTCTCCCTTGAAGTTGCCGGAGGCATCCAGAGGGAAGTCGTACGTGAACTTCATCTCTTTCTGCGGAACGGTTTTATCCGTGGTGAACTTCACATCGCCCTTGGTGATGATCGTGCCTGTCGGGTCGATTACGTTGCCGTGAACCTTGGCGCCAGGCCCTTGTGCCTTTGCCGGTCCAGCCAAAAGGAGTGCCACTGCGGCGGCGGCCAAAGCAAGCCTGGCCGCGCTGTAAAGTCTATGCTTCATTGTCATCATCCTCATCCTTCTTTACCCTCGAACTGGAGCGTCCATTCAACAGCTCTGGAGCGCGTTTCTAACTGGCATACGGAACTGCGTCGACCGCCCCAGCCTGCGCAAAAGCCCGCAAACGCAACACGCAGCTTTCGCACACCCCGCAGGCTTCGGTCTCACCGGAGTAGCACGACCAACTTACATGCAATGGAGCGCCCAATTCAACTCCCAGGTGTACGATCTCACTCTTTCGCAGTGCGATAAGCGGCGTCACTACCTGAATATCACCGTCCCGGGTGCCCATTCGGACCAACTCATTGAAAGCCGCATAGTACGCGGGACGACAGTCGGGATACCCCGAGCTGTCCTGCTCAACGGCCCCAAGAAACACTGTTTTCGCTCCTAAAACCTCTGCCCAACTCACCGCAGCGCTCAGAAAATGTGCATTGCGGAAGGGAACATAGGTCACTGGAACTCTGTTGCCCGTCCTGTCCGCAGCATCGGCGTCTGGCACGGCAATGGATGCATCCGTAAGCGCCGATCCGCCAATCCTGCGAAAAAAATCGATCTTTAGCTCCAGCAGCTCGTGCATACCGACCGCCGCAGCCACGGCGCGTGCCGAAGCCAGCTCCCGCGCCTCAGTCCGCTGCCCATAGCTAAAGTGCAGGCCATAAGCCTCGTAATCTCGCGCCGCCAGTGTCGCGCACACGGTAGAGTCCATCCCGCCGGAAAGACACACCACCGCCCGCGGACGTCCCGTACTCAACGCTGAACCTCAAACATCAACGTTTCTCGTCCTCATCGGCAATCTCCGCTGCGGTTACAGAGGCCAAAGACTCCGGACTGTCGTCCGCTCCTTCAAGAATTGCCCGTGCCGCGGCTTCATCTTCAGGCCGCACCTGAAGTCGCGCCGTGAAGGCTACTGGAATCATGCTGTTCGCGTTGCCGCCCTGCATAAAGGACTCAATCCCAGCCGACTCCAGGGCGGTCTGCGCCATGTTGGCGTCAATCGGATCTTGAAAGGTTCCTACCGTTACAAACTCGTCGCTCATCGTTTCGCTCATTCTTTCTTGGATGCCTTTACCGGTCCTCTGCGATAGCCAGCCACCCGCCCGGCTGCGTCACGGTTATTTCAAATCAATCGACTGCAAATGGAAGGTAATTGTCCCCCAGAAAAGCCTCGCCTGGATCTGCACCGGTAGATGCCGCGGGTCGTCCGTGTACCAGATCCAGATGTGCCCGCGGTTCTTCACAATGCCTTCATCAGCCGTCGCCTGCACCTTTACCGTCTGGAAGGTGCCGGCCGGCGTTTTAATCTCTTCGCGACCTTCCACCTTCATTCCCACGGTCACCGTCCGCATGGAGTCCGCCAGCGGAAACGACATTGTCTGCCCTACCACCAGCGGTTGCGACTGCGTATAGAACATCGCGCCCAGCGAATCCGCCACACAGGCCGGAATGTTGGCCTCCTTGTGGGTCGCCGTGCCTTTTACCAGGTTGCGCTCGTTCTGCGTCTGCTTGCCGTGCTCGTAATCGAAGCTCAGGTCGCTGGCAATCTTCCGCCGGCCTTCCTGAATCTGCTTATTGAACCCCGTTGAGCAGCCGGTTCTGGTGTTAATTCCCGACTGGAAGCGGTCGATCACCGGGAAAAGCATGTTCACCGCGCCTACGGAGTCGGCGGTGGCTGAAATCTTCTCGACATCGCCCGAGCGCTCCAGATGAAACACCGCGGTCCCGGCTGTAAACACGCGCCAATCCACGCTGAAGGTCAGAGTTTCGTTCTGCGGATACAGAAAACTCCCCGGCGGTGGCTGCAGCACGGGTATCGGCTTCTGCACGGGAGGTTGCGGCTTGGAGAAAATCTGCCCCTGCGCGGTCGCACCCATCCAGACGAGCGAACAGAAGGCCGTAATGGCTGTAATCTTCCAAGCCTTCAAAATCGACATCTCCTGGGTTTAGCCACGCAAATGAAACAACATTCGCAGTATCAGCGCCGCGTAGATTGCCGCCGCGCCCATTAGAGCATTGTACTCACGGTGGTGGCGATACCGCTCCGCCGAAAACCTGCCTGCACCTGCGTTGGACTCGCTCCACCGCGCTGCCGTAAGCCGCGGCAACAGCCTCGGAACCCGTCGGGCATACTCGTCGAATTCCGGAAACGCGCCCCGCAAAAACGTCTCTTCGGAAAGAATCGTGGGCACATAAATCGCCAGAAACATCACCGCCAGCAATATCCCCAGCCAAACCCGTCCGGCCGCAATGGCGATCCCAAACGCAATCCCCATCGACCCCAGGTACAGCGGATTGCGCGTAAATGCATACGGCCCGGTCCGCGTAAGTTCCGCATTCTTCTTCACATAGCCTGCCGCATAGGCTCGCAGCCAGATGCCCGGAACCACCAGCACCAGCCCCCATGCCAGCGACTTCCAGCCAGGACTCGCAAACACCAGAAAGACGGCAGCGACCGCAAAACCCAACGGCACGCGAGCCCTTCGCGCAAACCTCTGCCATGCCGTTTTCGTCCCGGGTGCTCCAGCCATCCCACCATTCTCTCAAATTGGCGTCGCAGCTGTCGGAGGCAGAATCTCCCAGATTGCGTCGACCACGTCCTCCACCGGCAGCTTCGCAAGTCGAGCCTCCACCTCATCCACCCGCTTATAGCTCGTCACCGACTCGGGATCGCGCAAAATTCTGCAAACTCCCGGCCCCCATGGTCCATTCCTTGCAGGGTCGGTCGGCCCAAACAGCGCCACCGTCGGTACTGCTAATGCCGCCGCCAGATGTGTTGGCCCCGAATCGCCCCCGACAAACAAATCCGTCCGCCGCAGTAAAGCCACAAGCCCGGCGACGTTGCACACTACCATCCGGGAAGCTCCGTCACTGGCCTCCGCAACCGCCAGAGCCACGACATCGTCCCTGCGCGGCGCATTGACCACCACATCGAACCCCATTCGCTTCAGGCGAATCGCCAGCTCGCCATATCTGGCCGCTGGCCAGTGCTTGGCTCCCCATCCTCCACCCGCACCCAGAACGCACAGCGGTCGTGCGAGCACCGCTTCCTGCTCCGCCCAGTTCTCCGCCCATTCGATCCGCGGCAACCCTACCGCGCGCGCCTTGAGCGCCAGCCCGCAAGCCTCCCCGAGCAGCGCCGCACCCTGCTCCACCACATGCGTTCCGCGCCGCTCGAGCTTCGTTTTGTAAAACTTTGCTGCAACTGCCTCACGCGGATCGGCAAAGCCCACAAACCGCTTTGCCCCGGCCATCCGCCCGATCACCGCCGAGCGCAGCGTCCCCTGCATGTCCACCACCAGGTCATACTTCGCTTTCCGCAGCTTTTTCCGCAACCCAAGTACGGACGTCAGCGTCGCCCACGACAACGGTTTCCGCGACCAATCCTTGGTCGGTGCCAGATGCACCGCATTCACTACCGGTCCACGCTTCTTACCATCAGCCAGCAGCGCCGCCCACCGTGTATCCACAACCCAATCGATCACCCAATCCGGCCGCTCGGTCCGCAGCGCAGCGATCGCGGGGAGCGCGTGCAGCACGTCACCCATCGCCCCTACGCGCACAATCAGTACCCTCACGCGAGCCTCGCTTCGAGCTCACGAGCGACGCGTTCGGGATATACGAACTCCGCGTCCAGCGCGATTACCACAACCGGCCCCACAACCTCCAGCTGCGCTAGCAACCCGGCCGAGAGCTTCACCGCATCCTTCTCGGTTGTCACAAATCCGGAAGCGTTCAGTTTCTTCGCAATGGCAAGCAGGTCTCCCACTTCGCGGTCCGTGTAGGGCGCGTGATCATCAAACACCACGGCGTCGATAATCCCGCACCCAGTCTCCTGCAACGCACTCGCAAACCCCTCCGGCCGCGCAATCGCACAGAACGCCAGCGGCCGCAACCCTGCGCTCAGCACACCCAGCGGAGCAGGGAACCGCAGCCTCCGGTGTACGCTCCACAGCAGCGTCCCGGTGCGCATCAGCTTGCTTACCCGCGCCTCCACCGCCCCGCGCTCATCTTCGCGAATCACCACCACATCCGCCCGTCCCAGCCCCTCCAGCGGTTCCCGCCGATTGCCCGCCGGCAGCAACGCATCGTTCAGATCCTCCGCGGTGATCAGCACAATATCCACGGTTCGCGCCAGCCTCCGATGTTGAAACCCATCGTCCAGCAAATGCACGCCGCGCTTTTCGCCGGCCCCGCCGCTCTTGCTTTTCTTTCTGTCATCCTCGAAGGGGATCTGCTGTTGGCCAGTCGCTGCAACATCTCCCTCCGCAGCCACCCCAACCGCATGCCGGTCCGAACCTACCCAAACTGGCACCTCCGCCGCGCGCGCAATCAACACCGGTTCATCCCCAAACAACCGTGCCGCATCCTCGCGCGCGGTATCCACCCGCGCAATCCCCGACCCCTCACGCCCATACCCCCGCGAAAGCACATCCACCTGCCATCCACGTTCGCGCAGCACCTTCGCCAGCGCGATCACGACCGGCGTCTTACCCGCTCCCCCCGCCGACACCGACCCCACACTGACCACCGGCCACGCAAGCGTCTTCGCCTCACCGCGCAACGCATCCTTGGCACGCAGCACGACTGCATACAAGGGCACCAGCGGCCACGCCCACGACCGACGCGCGCTCACGGCCGGGCCTCCGAAACCATCGCAACAATCGCCGCAACCGCTCGCCCGGTCGCACCCTGTTGCTCCTCAAACACGCGCCGCCCTCGCTCGCCCATCGCCCGCGCCGCCTCAGGGTCCTTCAACATCCCGAGCATCACACCCTCAAGCTGCTCTTCGTCTTGAACGATGCAGATGGCGTTGGCTGCCTGCATCTTTGCGACGATATCGCGGAAGTTCTCGAAGGACGACCCCATGATTACTGGCACTCCAAACTGCGCAGGCTCCAGCGGATTATGCCCGCCCCGAGGAAACATACTTCCACCGACATAAGCAACATCAGCCAGGCCATACACAGCAGCGAGATCCCCAATCGTATCGAGTAATACGATATCGATCGCCTCAAGACTCCCGCCATCTGGGTGCGTTTTTGCCACGGCGTCGCTGCTTCGCTTTCCCGCAAGCAAATCAGTTGCTTTCAAGGAGGGAAAATTGAACGCGATCCTCCATACCTCATTGAAACGCTCTGGGTGACGTGGCGCCAGCACAAGCAAAGCGTCCAACGGCAGAGCACCTTTCATCCAGCTTTGGACTACCTGCGCTTCTTCGGATTCAACATATTTATCGGTGCTGGCCACCGTACTCCCCGCAACAATAATCGGCCGTCCGGCCGCAGCTTCCCTAATCAGCTCTGCAACCCGCGACACCTTTGGAGCATGCACGTCGTACTTCAAATTCCCCGCAACCTTAACCGTCTCGGCACGAGCCCCCAACGCCACAAACCTCCGCGCATCCTCCTCACTCTGTGCCAGCCAAAGCGATACCTTCCGCAGCACCCGCCCCCAAACCCGCCGCACTTTCAACCCGCGCGCAAACGACCGGTCGCTTGACCGCGCATTCACCACCGCGACCGGCACACCAGCACGCTCACACTCATGCAGCATCCGCGGCCAAAGCTCGCTTTCCATCAGCACCAGCGCCGCCGGCTTCAGCCCCCGCAGATACACCCGCACGCCCCAGGCAAAGTCCAGCGGCATGTAGAACACTCGCTCCGAACCGAACCGCTCTTTCGCCAACGCCTGCCCGGTCTTCGTAGTGGTCGAAACGACCGCGATCCAACCCTCGCCCAGCGCCGCTTCTAACTCACCCACCAGCCGAGAAGCCGCCAGCACCTCCCCAACGCTTACCGCATGCAGCCATACAACGCGTTTGCCCCGCACGGCTTCCTTCAGAGCCGCTGGAGGACCACTCAGCCGCTGCCGCAGCCAGTCGCGGTCGGTCGTCATCAGCCGATAGACCCACCACGGCGCCATCACCACCAGCGCAACCGTCAACAAAAGGCTGTAAAGCAGCATCACCAAGCCAGCAACTCCACCGCGTTCATTGCCCGCGGCATATCGTCAGAGGATAATCGAAGCAACATGCCGCGCCGCTCCCTTCCCCTTCTTCTGGCCCTCACCGTCGCTGTCTCGGCATCCGCCGAAAAGGCTCGCAAGCCCGTCCCTCCGCTGCCGGCCAACGAGTACCCATACCACCAGGCCGACGAAGCCAACCACGTCACCATCGCCGCCGAGCCCTGTACAACCAAGGAAACCCTACCCAACTTCCGGCTCAAGTACGCCGACCACGGCTTCCTGCCCATTCGCGTCATCGTCACCAACGACTCCGATCTCGGCATCAACCTCGACGACGCCCGTATCCACTTTATTGCCGCCGACGGCTCCTCCATTCCTGCCGCCACCGACGAAGAGCTCCAGCGCGGCATGTTCACCATCAAATCCGCCACCGGCAGCAAAACTCCGCTCCCCCTGCCGTTCCCCATTCCCATCAGCCACGGCAAAACCAACATCAACAAAGACATCCTCTCCGACGACAACGACTTCGGCTTCCCGACCACCACCGTCCAACCCCACAGCACAGTCGCCGGCTATCTCTTCTACGACACTAATAATCTCGATCAACCCGTGCTCGACCACGCCACGCTCGAACTCCGCAAAGTCCGCCTCATGCTCAACAACAAGGCCCTCGACAGCTTCGAAATCCCCCTCAGCAAAGAGCCGCCCAAAGCCGACCAGCCCACCACCGACGACAAGCCTTAGCCTTCTCTATGCTCTATCTCTACTCTCTACACTCTGCCTTATGACCATCCGCCCCGCCACGCCCGCCGATGTCCCAACCATCCTGCGCTTCATCCACGAGCTGGCCCTCTACGAGCGCGAACCCGATGCCGTGCTCGCCACCGAAGCCGACCTACTCCGCGACGGCTTCGGGCCCACCCCACGCTTCTGGGCATTGATCGCTGAGCATAGCGCCGCGGCCAACGAACCAGCGGCACCCGTCGGCTTCGCCCTCTACTTCACCAGCTACAGCACCTGGCGCGGCCACCACGGCATCCGCCTGGAAGATCTCTACGTCACCCCGGCCCTGCGAAGGCAGGGAATCGGCAAGGCACTCCTCGCCCGCCTCGCGCAGATTGCCATCGAACAAGGCTGCCCGCGCCTCGAGTGGGACGTCCTCGAATGGAACGCCCCCGCGATCGCCGTCTACGAACGTCTCGGAGCCCACATCCTCACCGAGTGGCGCATTATGCGTCTCTCCGGCGACGCCCTCCAAACCCTCGCCGCGCAATCGGGCGAGTAGAACTCTGTTGTCAGGCCTCTTCGCGACATATACTCTCCTGTAATTCTCGGCAACTCCCTAGCTCGATCATTCCGCTCCAGGAGACCCATTCAATGAAGACAAATCTTTCCCTCTGTGCTCTTGCAGCGGCCTCATCGCTGCTCCTCGCCTGCAATGCCACGCCTGACACCCACGATGCCGACATCAAAGCCCTCACCGACAATGAAGTTCAATGGAACCAGGACTTCGCTTCCAAAGATGTCGCCAAAATCGTCGCGCACTATGCCGACGATGGCGTCCTTATGGTCACCGGTGAAAAACCCACCGTCGGTCGCGCCGCGCTCCAGGCAGCCTTCACCGGCATGACCTCCGATCCCGCCTTTGCACTCACGATCCATACCCAGAAAGCGGAAGTAGCGAAGTCCGGCGACCTTGGATATACCCAGGGCTCCTACACGCTGGACATCACCGATCCGGCAACCAAGCAAGTCGCACACGACCACGGCAGCTATGTCACCGTCTATCGCAAGTCCGCTGACGGCTCCTGGAAAGCCACGGAAGACGTCCCTACCTCCGAGATCCCACCCACCCCACCACCGTCCAAATAACAAAGTTCAGAGCTGAATAAACCCCGGAGACTCCTCCTCAACGCACGTTCTTCGCGCGTTGAGGAGGAGGGCATCGCGCCTCTGCCCGCCCAACGCCGTATCCTGTAACAGATGAAGAAAATCCACGTAATCGGCGGCGGCCTTGCCGGTCCTGAAGCTGCCCTCCAAGCCGCATCCCTGGGCTGCAAAGTCATCCTCTCGGAGATGCGCCCGCTGCGCTCCACCGAAGCCCACCAGACCTCCGACTTTGCCGAGCTCGTCTGCTCGAACTCCCTCAAGTCCGAGAGCGAAAACTCAGCTCCCTGGCTACTCAAGCAGGAGATGCGCCGCGCCAACTCTTTCCTGCTTACTGCTGCCGACAAAGCCGCCGTCCCGGCTGGCCACGCGCTCGCCGTTGACCGCGAAGTCTTCTCGCAGCACGTAGCCGCGCTCATCGCTGCCCAGCCGAACATCGAGGTTCGCCGCGAAGAGGTCACCAGCCTCAACGAGAACGACCCCGACACCATCACCATCCTCGCCAGCGGCCCGCTCACCAGCTCGCCTCTCGCCAAAGAGCTCCAGCGCCTCACCGGCGCCGACCATCTCGCCTTCTACGACAGCATCTCTCCCATCGTCGACGCCAGCACCATCGACATGGACCGCGTCTACTTCGCCGCCCGCTGGGACAAAGGCACCGCCGATTACATCAACTGCCCCTTCACCAAGGAAGAGTACGAAGCCTTCATCGACGCGCTAGCAACTGCCGAAAAGATCGAACAAAAATCCTGGGAAGCCCTACCCTCTGAACCCACCACCAATTTGGGTGCCCCCGATCTCTTGCAGTTGGAGATCGGGATTTCCAGAGAATCCTCAGGACAACCACCCATCAACTCATCCGCCTCAGCCAACCTCCAGTACTTCGAAGGCTGTCTCCCCATCGAAGAGACTGCCCGCCGGGGCAAGGACACGCTCCGTTTCGGTCCCATGAAACCGGCCGGCCTCACCAACCCCAAGACCGGCCGCTGGCCTTACGCCGCCGTCCAGCTTCGCCAGGAAAACCTCCGAGCAGACAGCTACAACCTAGTCGGCTTCCAGAACTCGCTGAAGTATGGCGAACAGGCCCGCGTCCTCCGCATGATTCCCGGCCTCGAGCACGCGACCTTCCTCCGCTACGGCCAGATCCACCGCAACACCTACATCCACGCGCCATCGCTGCTTACAGAAACCCTGCAGCTCAAGGCTCACCCCAGCATCCTGATCGCCGGCCAGCTCTCGGGTATTGAAGGCTATACCGAATCGATCGCCAGTGGCCTTTTAGCGGGCCGCTACGCCGCGGCCCTGGCCCGCGGCGAACAACCCACACCCGCCCCACGCCTCACGGCAAACGGCTCGCTCACCCACTACATCACCCACGCCGACGCGAAGAAATTCCAACCCGCCAACATCACCTTCGACCTGCTCGTGCCTCTCGAAGAAGAGCTTCGCAAGAAGATCCGCGACAAGAAAGAGCGCCATCGCATCCAGTGCGAACGTGCACTCGATGCTTGGAATGCTTGGCTCACTTACAATTCTGTCTAACCATGACACTCGAATTTACGGGAACCTTACAAGATTTTATTGACGGTCAGCGGACCCATGCATGGCGAAAGTACTCGCCCGCTGTTGCGCTTTTCCAAAAGATCCTTGAACCCATAGTGGGTCTTGCGCTCCTCATTTACGGCATCCACCTGATCCGAATCGGTGCCAATGGAGCATTTTGGTTAGTTGAAATCGCATGCGGTCTTTACGTTCTATTGGCCACGCGAGTTATAGCGCCGCTTCTCTATCGACGGGCATATCGCAGAAGACGCGGGGGTCCCTCACACTCGACAACGTATGACTTCAATGATGGTGCCATTGAGTGCATATCTCCGGGGCGTAGCGAGGCAAAGTTGGATTGGAAGATAATTCGCGGATTTGTTGACGGCCCCAAGTCACTGCTCATCTACACAGCTCCTGGGCTTTTTCTTGCTATCCCTAAACGGGTGCTCGACGAATCAAGACACGAGGAGTTGTTATCTCTTCTCGATCAACATCAAATCCCCGCGACCTATCCAAAATAAAAGCGCTGCCTATTCTTTCTTCTTCTTGTTCCGTGCCTTCACCTTGAACCAGATCGGACTTCCAATGAACTTGAACGTCCCTCGAATTTCATTCGCCAGAAACCGCTCATAGCTAAAGTGCAGCTTCACATCGCGGTCGGTGAACAGCACAAACGTAGGCGGCGCAACAGCAGCCTGCGTCATGTAATAGATCCGGATGCGCTTGTTCATCGGCACGCTGGCGCGCTGGAAGTCGATCTTGTCGAGGAAGCGATTCATCGCGCCTGTCGACACCCGCTTGCGACGCTCGCGCGAAACCAATTCGACCTTCTTGAACACTTCCTCAATACCTTTATCTTCCGCAGCCGAAACAAACAACAGCGGCGCATAGTCCAGGTACTTCAGCGAATCGCGAACCTGCTGCTCATAAATTTTCTTATCTGCCGGTGGCTTGCCGTCGAACAGGCGCATGCCATCGGGCCCGACCTCGGTCATCAAATCCCACTTGTTCACGATGATGATCACGCTGCGTCCGCTCTCATGCGCATAGCCGCCGATGTTCGCATCCGCAGCCGCCACACCTTCCGCCGCATCGATCACCAGCAGTGAAACATCCGCTGCCTCCAAATGCTTGCGGCTCATGATCACGCTGAGCTTCTCAGCCATCAGCTTGGTCTTGCCCTTGCGCCGAATGCCCGCTGTATCGATAAACCGAAACGCATGCCCATCGCGCTCGACCACTTCATCCACGGCATCGCGCGTCGTTCCCGCAATGGGCGAAACGATCGCGCGCTCGGTGCCGGTAAACGCATTCAGCAATGTGCTCTTACCTACGTTTGGTCGCCCGATGATCGCAACCTTCGTTTCGCGCGAAACATGCTCTCCGTGCGAGCGCAAACGCCGGCCAGGCGCGGGCGACTCTTCGTCGCCCTCCTGGGCACCGGGCAGCGGATCGCCGCCGCCATCCATATCTTCTTCGAACTCTTCTTCAAAGCCTTCGAGATTTTCCTCGGGTTCTTCAGCCACAAACTCCGGCGGCAGCGCGGCCCACACCTCGTCTAGCAGATCGCCGATGCCCGATCCATGCTCGGCTGAAATCGGACAAACATTCTTGAAGCCCAGCCGTCGAAAGTTCTCCGCCGCCGCAAACATCTCCGGCGTGTCCATCTTGTTCACCGCGAGAAACACCGGCTTGCCGCCACGCAACAACAACCGCGCCAACTCCATGTCCGGCGAAGCAAGCTCGGTGCGTCCATCGACCACCATGATGATCGCGTCCGCTTCTTCGAGCCCAACCTTCGCCTGGCGAAAGATCTCCGCGGGAATCAGTGCCTCGTCATCAGGAATTACGCCGCCCGTATCGACCAGCCGCACATCGCGCCCGGCCCACTCGACTTCGCCGTAGATGCGGTCGCGCGTAATGCCGGGCTCATCACCGACAATGGAGCGACGCGTCTGTGTCAGCTTGTTGAATAGCGTGCTCTTGCCCACATTGGGCCGCCCGCAGATAGCCACCAACGGCAATCGCGTCGTCTCGTGATGGCCCACGTTCGCTGTCGCCAGCGTCAGCGTCGTCGCAATCTCTTCTGCATCGCGCCACGCGCGCTTCTCTTCCACCTCGGGATCGACAGGAGCCTTCGGGCCGGCTTTCGCACGCGGCGTCCTCGCCGCACGATCCTCGCCGCCCTGCGCGCGCATCGGCTCTTCGCCGATCACGCGGCGGCGCTCGTTCTCCGGGCTCCGCGTCGGGGTCTTCGACTTGGCAATGGCGGCGGCTTTCTTTGCCGCAATCTCTTTGCGCTTCTTGGGCGAAACTTCCTTGACCGCTCCTTTTAACTTCGGCACAGCTCTGCCGAGCTTCGGCCGCGTCGCCGCCTGCCGGTGTTTCTTACCTAATCGCTTCTTCTGCTTCTTGGGAGCCATGTCGTTCGTTCCTCTACTCTTCCATGGTCGCATGTTGAATCACCGCGCGCGGCCTTAGTATGGCGAAGAAACGGCGATTATGATGAAACCAGCGAATGGCTGCCACCACCCCACTCCCCGCGATGCACGATCCCGCCGCCGAGCAGAAGCTGCCGTCGCTCTATGAGTTCTTCCATCCCGGAGGTCTCCTCGCCAAATCCTCCCTGAACTTCGAGCACCGCCCCGGCCAGTACAAAATGGCCCAAACCATCGAGCAGTGCTTCAACGACAAGCGTCACCTCATCGTCGAAGCCGGCACTGGAACCGGCAAAACCCTCGCCTACCTGCTGCCGGCTCTACGTCGAGCCCGCGAACAAAAGCAGCGCATCATCATCTCCACCGGCACCAAAAACCTTCAGGAACAGCTCTTTTTCAAAGACATTCCGTTCCTCGAATCGATCCTGGGGCCCTTGCGCGTCTGCTACATGAAGGGCCGCGCCAACTATCTCTGCAAGCAGAAGCTCTACGCCCTGCGCGACAACCCCATCCTCAGCGGCCTCGAAGAAATCGACCAGTTTCACCACATCCTCAAGTGGGAGAAGACCACCTTCACCGGCGACCGCGCCGAGGTGAACTCGCTCCCCGAGCACTCCCCGCTCTGGCACAAGCTCGACGCCCGCTCCGAAGTCTGCCTCGGCCAATCCTGCCCCAACTGGGAGCCCTGTTACATCACCGGCATGCGCCGCAAAGCGCTCGAGTCGGACATCGTCATCGTCAACCATCACCTCTTCTTCGCCGATCTCAGCATCAAGCAGCAGGCCGCCGGAGCGCCTGATGCAGGCATCCTGCCTGAGGCAGCCGCGGTCATCTTCGATGAGGCGCACGAGTTGGAAGACGTTGCCAGCCAGTACTTCGGCATCGCCCTCTCGAACGCCCGCTTCGACGAGCTTGCCCGCGACACCGACGGCATGCTCAAGGCCAAAGGCGTCAGCACTTTCGCCATCGAATCCGCCACATCCACCATCCGTGAACGCTCCAAGCTTTTCTTTTCGTCGCTTCCCGCTGGCCCATCGCACCTTGGCCGCCTCGAATTCACGGATCGCGCCGATTTCCTCGAAGCACGCGGCGATGCCTATCTGGGAGCCTCAAACGCTTTAGTCCGCCTCGAGGCCGAGCTCGAACGCCTCCGCGAGGTCGAAGAAGCCGCAGGCCTACGCAAGCGCGCGGCAGACATCCGCAACCACATGAAGTTCCTGCTCGAATCTGTCGACCCCAACACCGTCTTCTGGATCGAGCGCCGCGCTACCACCGGTCTCCGCAACGCCGCCCGTTCCACCAACCACCCCGAAACCGCCGCGCCCCAGGCCTTCAGCACGCACCTCCAGGCCACACCGATCGATGTGTCCACGCTCCTCGCCGAAACTCTCTTCGCCCACTACCCCTCGGTCATTCTCACCTCGGCCACACTCACCGTGGCAGGTCAGGACGGCGCGCCGAGCTTCGCCCATCTCGTCAAGCGCCTTGGCATCCCGTTCCCCAAAGAACTCGTCGTTCCCAGCCACTTCGACTACGCCAAACAGGCGCTTCTCTACCTTCCGCCCTCCATGCCCGCGCCACGCTCGCCCGACTTCGTCCCGCAAGCCACCGAAAAGATCCGCCGCGTGCTCGAAATCTCCCGCGGCCGCGCCTTCTGCCTCTTCACCAGCTACGCGCAGATGCGCGAGCTTCACGAGCGTCTGCTCTCACAGCTTCCCTATCCGCTCTTGATGCAGGGAACCGCCCCACGCCACGTCCTGCTGCAGCAGTTCCGCGACACCCCCAACGCCGTCCTCTTCGGCACCTCCAGCTTCTGGCAAGGGATCGACGTGCAGGGCGAGCAGCTCTCCTGCGTCATCATCGACAAGCTCCCCTTCGCCGTCCCCACCGACCCCATCATGAAAGCCCGTACCGACGCCATCACAGCCGCCGGCGGCAACGCCTTCAACGACCTCCAGGTCCCACAAGCCGTCATCGCCCTCAAGCAAGGCTTCGGCCGCTTGATCCGCTCGCTGTCGGACCGCGGCGTCCTCATGCTGCTGGACCCTCGCATCCGCACTACCCGCTACGGCGCCACATTTCTCGACTCGCTCCCCGCCTACCGTCGCACCGACGACATCACCGAAGTCGAGCGTTTCTTCGAAGCCTAGTATCCTTACACCAGCCACTATGGGACGCAACCTCTACATCCTTGCCGCCACACTCGCCATACTCGCGCTGGTCTCTGTCGGCCTATCTTTCACCAACGTCGCGCAGCAGCCCGGCTCGCCTGGCGATGTCGCTCTCTGGCGCACCACCGGTATCGCGCTCCTCTGCGTCTCCATGATCGTCGCCCTCGCCGGCATTCTCTCCTCGCTCTTCGAGCAGGCCGAGCGCCGCGCCTCCGAAGACCGCGCCGAAAAGCGCCGCCGCCGTCAATAGCGGCTTACAATCAACATTGGCGCTTTCCGCCGCATTTGGAGCATCACTGCAATGTTTGAAGTTACCGTTCAGGCCGGTTTTTCTTCCGGCCATTACCTCCGCGAGTACCAGGGCAAGTGCGAAAACCCGCACGGACACAACTATCGCGTGCTCGTCACACTCATCGGCGAAAAGCTCGATCACGCTGGCCTTCTGCTGGACTTCAAGCTGCTCAAGCAGGTCCTAAAGCCTACCGTCGAGTTCCTAGATCATCAGATGATCAACGACCTCGAGCCCTTCACGACGCTCAATCCGTCGGCAGAAAATCTTGCGAAGTACTTCTTCGACAAGACCGCCACACAGCTCCTCGAAATGACCTCTGGCCGCGTCCGTGTCAAAGACTGCACCCTCTACGAGACCGACACCAGCTTCGCGCGCTATTACGAATAATGCACCTCATCGAGCTCTACAAGTCCGTTCAGGGTGAATCATCCTTCACCGGCCTGCCCTGCATCTTCGTTCGCCTCGCTGGCTGCAACCTCCGCTGCGCCTGGTGCGATTCTGAGTACACCTTCACCGGTGGCAAGCCCTTCACCGCCGACGAAATCCTTGCAGCCATCGAAACCCTTCAACCCTGCCCGCTGATCGAGTTCACCGGCGGCGAACCCATGCTGCAGGCCCGCGAGCTGCTCCCCTTCATGCAGCGTCTGATCGACGCCGGCTACAAGCTCATGATGGAAACCTCCGGCGAGCGCCCCCTCGCCGACGTCCCCAAAGCCGTCCACAAGATCGTCGACGTCAAATGCCCCGGCGCGGGTTCGGCAGCCAACAGCTTCAACCTCGCGAACCTCGAAGCCCTCACGCCCAACGATGAAGTAAAGTTCGTCCTCTCCGACCGCACCGACTACGAGTTCGCCCGAGACTTCATCCGCACCCACGCGCTCGAAACCAAATGCGGCGGCATCCTTCTTTCACCCGCCTTCAGCAAGACGCCCACCGACCAACGCAGCACCGACAACGCCACCCTCGACCCTCGCCTTGTCGTCGAATGGATGCTGGCCGACGGCCTTCCCGCCCGCCTCAGCCTGCAGATCCACAAGTACGTCTGGGAGCCCCGCAAAAAAGGTGTCTAAACCTGTCCGCCGGTCGACGTCGAATACCGCCGCGTACGCCATCCCACAGGTCTGCCCACTACCTGCCGCGCCAGCGCATACCACTGCACCACCAGTAACAACCCCACACCCACCGGATGGCACCACGCCGACTTCAGCGGCTGCTTGTACTTCCACACTGCCAACCACCGCGGTAAATAGGAAGCAACAACCGCGATCAGCGAAACCATCACCAGCAGCACTGCAATAAACGGATCACTCACGCCAAGCTGCGCGCCCAGGTCGCCCTTCTTTATCACCAGCTCGACCGTCAACACCACACTCAGCAGCACCAGCACCACCGGCATCACCTGCCCGAGCAACAGCAGCAGCGTAAACGGCACGATCCTCGCTGGCGAAGCCAGGCCCTCGGTCGCATTCTTCGCCAAACCAGACCACACTGCCCCAGCAGACTCATACATCCGCACCGAAGCCAAATTCGTCAGGTCGACGAGATCCGTCCTGTACCCGTGCTCGCGAAGCAACTTCGGCAACCGCAGCCCATCATGCCGCGTCTCGCGAATCGCCTTATGGCCGCCGCTGGTAAAGTACGCCCCGCGATCCACCATCAGAAACTGCCCACACCCGGCCGCATACTTCGGATCGGTGCCCTTGCGCATCTTGCCCATCGGCAGAAATCCCAGCAGCACGAAGTGGATCAACGGCAGCAGCATCCACTCCATCACCCCCACTGTCACCTGCCGCGGAAACCCCGTGATCAGCGACACATTCTTCGCACGCATCGCCGCTACGCACCGCGCCAGTGCCCACTCATCCAGCCGCACATCCGCGTCGAGAAACACCATCACCTCGGTCGCCGTTGTCGAAAGCGCGAGCTGCCAGCAGGCGTGCTGCTTCCCATTCCATCCTCGCGGCAGTTTGTCGGTGCGCAGCAGATGCACCCGCTTGTCCGTAGCCATCACTTCCATCACAACATCGGAAGTCCGGTCAGCCGAGTCATCATCCAGCACCCAGACCTCAAGATGCATCTCGCGGCTAGCGAGCACACTTTCCAAGCAGGCCTTAATGCCGCGCTCTTCATCCCGCGCCGGAATCAGCACAGCCACCGGCACATCGTCGCTCTTGCCAAAGCGCGGCGCCGTATAGCGCTGAAGGTTCACCACAAACAGCACCGCCGGAACCACTGAGCAAACTAACGCCAGCGCGATTACGATTTCCAGCACCATTTCTGTCTCGCCAATCTTTCTTTTTTACTTCGATGCCGCTATGACTTGTCGCGTCGGGTGTGATCCAGCTGCAACGGCTTACGCAAGAAAAACGCCCGCAATCTACGCCCGAAAGCGTAAAATCCACCCGTCCCGCGCCTACCCTGCAATAACGGCTCAAACGCATGCGGATCGCGTTTGATTGAAGCCTTCTGCAAGGACAGCATCGCCGCTCCCAGCGCCGTCTCTAGCTGCTTCGTCGCGTTCTCGGTCGCTGAACCAATTTCGAGCGTCACTGCCTCCGCCACATGTAGCAGCGCCTCCGGCAACCGCTCATCCCAGAACGTGTACTCGATAGCCAACGGCAGAATTGTCGCCTCCGGCACGCGCAACGCCAGCGCCGCCAGCCCTGGCTTGAACGCCAGCGGCCACGCGCGCGGATCGGCAAACCGTCCCTGCGGCGTAATCCAAAGCACACCGCCTTCCCGTAGAATCGCACATCCCGTCCGCAGAAACTGTGCCGCTCCACGCGCTGTTGTCATCTCCACTGGAAAAATTCCCAGCTTGCGCAAAATCGGATACCTCGCGAGCGCATCGGCATCCATCGGCGCATAGTGTCTGGAGCTCGGAAGCAACGTCTGCGCCAGCAGAATCGAGATCATCGGGTCCCACCACGACGAGTGATTCGCATACACTATCAGCGGCCCACTCTGCGCCGCAAGCCGCTCCGCATGTTGTGCCATCACCGATCGAAAGTGGCTCCGAAAATACCGTCTCACGATCCGCGTAAATAGCCGCAGCGTGAATCCGGAGATCGGCGGAACATCCTGTTCAAGCGGCATAGTTCATTTTGGCAGAAATGCCTTCGCGCAAAAATAAACAGAACATTTAGCCGACGCTAACATTCTGCTTCGCATCCGCGTCCAGCGAATCCGCCGCAATCCACCCCGACATCATCACCATCGGCATCCCCGGCCCCGGATGCGCCGCACCTCCAGCAAGATACAAGCCTTTCACTTCCTTGCTTCGGTTGGCCGGCTTGAACGCGCCCATAAATCGCCCGTGCGACGAAATCCCGTAGATCGCTCCATTCAGCACGCGATAGCGGTCATGGATATCCTGCGGCGTCAGCGCCGCTTCAAACACGATCCGATCCTCGATATCTTCGCAGCCGGCAGTGCGCTTCAGTTTGTCCAGAATCACTTGCCTGTAAGCAGGAAGCATCTTTGTCCAGTCATGGTGCGGCCGAAGATACGGCGTATGTACCAGCACGTACATTGCCTCACCGCCAGCGGGCGCGCTGGTGGGGTCCGTCTGCGAGGTGCATGCGAGATAGCAAGTCGGGTCAGGCGCAGGCTCACCAAGATCATAGATGTGGTGGAACTCTTCTTCGGGATCGCGCGAGAACACAAAGTCATGGTGTGCTAAATGCTCATACCGCTTGTTCAAGCCGAGATACAACACCACGCCCGAGCAAGCCGCCTCATACTTTCGCGCATGGTCGAACGTCTTTTGCGCGTGTGTTCCCTTCAGCAACTCGCGATGCGTCCGCACCGCATCCTCATTGCTCACCACCGCATCGAACGCGATCGCTTCACCTTCAGTCGTCTCAACGCCTCCTACTACCTCATGCTTCCCGCCTGAAGTAATGATTCGCGCAACATCGGTCTCCGTGCGGAACACCACGCCCAGCTCGGTCGCCAGCTTCACCATGGCCTCCGGCACGGCACGCGTTCCACCCATCGGATACCAGATGCCTTCTTCCATCTGCATATGCCCAATCGCAGTAAGGATCGCCGGTGAAGCATCCGGCGACGAACCAACATACTGCACCATGTGATCCAGCATCTGCGCCGTATTCGCATCGGGGATAAACTCGCGAATCGTCCCTGCGACCGTTTTGCCAAGACGCATCTTCATTACGTCTTTCAGCACCTTGATGTCGAACGCGCCTCCGACATCGAACGTATCCATCATCGAACCCACGGACTTCCAGAAGAAGAACCTGTCGCTGATCTCATGCAGCTCTTTCGAAAGTTCCATCAGCCGCGTGTACTTCGCGCCCATCCCCGGCCAGCGAGCTTCGAGGTTTGCAGACATCACGCTCGCATCATCCAACAGATCGATCGTTGCGCCATCCTCGAAGAAGCAGCGCCACTGCGGATCGAGCCGCACCATCGGACAGTAGTCTTCAAGTTTCTTGCCGGCCTCCGCAAAAATTTTCCGCAGCACCGAAGGCTGTATCAAAATCGTCGGCCCCATATCGAACCGGAACCCTTCGCCACGCAACTGCGCCGCCTTACCGCCCAACCATGCGTTCTTCTCGAGCACAGTAACCTTGTGCCCGCGAGCCGCCAGCGTACAAGCCGCTGCCAGCCCTGCCAACCCTGATCCAATCACACCAACCCGCATCGCTATCCGTTCCTCTTCCGTTGTATCCCAATCAACTGCCGCAGCCCACTCCATCGTGCGCGCCATCCATCTCCATGCGAGGCGCGAATCAGCCCCTCGAACATCGACGCATCCGCATTCGTCGTCGCCTCCAGATGCCGCATCGCTCCGCCCTTACGCACAATCAGCGTCTTCACCGCCGTCATCTCCAGCAATCCCTCCGCGCCGCGCGTCACGCCGTATCCACTAGCGCTGCGTCCACCAAACGGCACGCGAGCATCCGCTGTCGGCGCAATCAAGTCGTTGATCAGCACAGTCCCCGCTTTTAGCGTCCGAGCAATCTCTCGCGCCTTCCTCAGATCACTCTTCTCGCAGAAGATTGCCGCAGTCAGCGCGTAATCGCACTTCGCATACACCTCATGTAGATGGAGCAAACTCGGTATTGCAATCAACGAAATCACCGGCGCGAACAAATCGCTCCGCGCAATTGCCATCTCCGCACCCGCGTCTTCAATCAACAAAGGCCTCTGCTCTTCAACCCGCAGAGTTCCAATCACCCGCGCTCCACCACGAACCGCATCTTCCACCATCTCTGTCAGTCGTATACCGGTACGCACATCCAAACGCACTGCCGGGACACTCTCTAGTTCCTTTATCAGCAGCGGTCGCAGTGCTTTCAGCGTTGCGGCTTTCGCAAACAACCGTCGTGGCGACATACAAACTGCCCCGCCATTCAACCGCAATCCAAACGCTAAGGCCCTCACCACAACTTCCAAATCAGCCGAAGGCAACACCACCACAGCATCTGCACCAGAAAGCTCCACCACCGCTGGCGTTGCCGTCTTCGCCAGCTCTGTCAGCACAGCCTCGCCCGCGCTCGACGATCCCGTAAATATAACCTTGTCTGCGCCTGCCTTAATCGCCGCGCGCCCTGCCTCTGCACTATCTTCCGTAACGCGCAGCAAGCCCTCCGCCAGTCCGGCTTCGCGCAGCGCCTTGGCCACAAGCTCCGCAACCTTCCCGCCGCCCGCTCCGGGCTTCCATGTAACGGCGTTACCCGCGGCCAGCGCTTGCAACACCTGCGCTCCCGCAAGAAACAACGGAAAGTTCGCCGGCCCAATCACCAGCACATGCCCCAGCGCCTCACGATGGACCTCAGCCCAGACACCACCAAGCCACAATGCTCTGCCGCTACGCCCCAGCTTTCGTGGCCGTAACAATCGCTCCGCATTTCTCTCAAGAAATCTGCACGCATCGAGCAGCGGCAACAACTCCGTCACCAGCGTGTCCGCCTTGGACCTCGCTAGCGCAGGCGACACTGCGCCCGCAAACTCGCTCGCCATTTTCGCCATTTGATGTCGCGCCGCCCGCAGCACCTTTAGCCTCGCAGCAACAGGCGCAGCCGCCCACTCGCGCTGCACTCCGCCATCCGGCTTCTCAAACGATCCCACCGCACACGCACTGCAAGCCCAAACCTTCACCCCGGCATCCTGCAGTGCCTTGCTCACGACGCAACCTGCATCATGTCGCCATCTACCACTCGTGCTGGCACAGCGTTCCAATGCGGCTCCACGCCCAGATCCTCGAGCAACAGCCGCGAGCTGATCCGCGCCGACTCAAAAATCACCGGCAGCCCCGATCCTGGATGCGTTCCTCCACCCACCAAGTACATATTCCCAATGTCCTCAAATCGATTATGCGGCCTCAGGTGCAGCATCTGGCTCAGCGAGTGCGCCATCGAAAACGTCGCTCCCTTATGCAGTCCAAACTCCTCGCGCCATCCCGGCGGCGTCATCATCCGCTCCGTGCGAATCCGCTTGGCCACATCCGTAATCCCGATCTTCTCAATTTGCTTCAGCGCCAACTCGCGAAACCTCGGAGCCTCCGCCCGCCAGTTCACATGCGCACTCTCATGCGTCACCGGCAGCAGCACATACAGCGTCGAGCATCCATCCGGCGCCAGCGTCGCATCCGTCACCGAAGCGTTCTGCACATAGAACGAAGGATCAGCCGAAAGTCGGTGTACATCCTCTATGTCTTTCAGATTCTGGCGGTAGTCCTTCGCCAGGTAAATCGTATGGTGCGAGAGATCGTCATACCGCCCCTCGATCCCGAGATACATCATGAACGTGGAGCACGAAAACTTCTTGCTCGCAATATTGCTGTCGGTCCACTTCCGCCGATGCTTTGTCGGCACCAGCTTCCGCATCGCATCGGCGAAGTCCGCATTCATCACCACGGCATCGGCCTGCAGCCTGCGCTTGGCAGTCCTCACCCCGACAGCCTTGCCATGTTCCACTAGCACTTCTTCCACCGGCTCATCCAGCAGAAACTCAACGCCCAGGTCCTCGCAAACGCGGGCCATCGCGGCCGTCACCGCGCCGCATCCGCCCACCGGATGAAATACCCCATGCTCATACTCAAGAAACGAGAGAATCGAAAACAGGGAAGGACAGCGGAACGGACTCATCCCCAGGTACTTCGACTGAAAACTGAACCCCAGCCGAATCCGCTCATCCTTGAAGTGCGTCTGCAGATCGCCATCGAGCGAAAGCCACGGCTTCAGCAGCGGCAACAGCTTCATCATGTCCGGCTTTAGCAGGTCGCTCCAGCTCTCAAACGGCGACTGAAGAAAAGGCATGAACTTCTCCAGCTTCGTGCGGTTATGCGTCAGAAAGTGCTTGAACTGCTCTGCGTCTTCAGGTGAAATTGCACGAATCGCCTCTTCCATCCTCGCCACATCCGGCGTAGCCAGCAACTCGCCGCCTGCTCCAAACACCAGACGATACTGCGGATCGAGCCGCTTCATCGGCACTTCCGCGTCGAAATCATAACCCGCCGCGGCAAAAATCTCCCGTAGCACCCGCGGATACAAGAAGAAAGTCGGCCCTATGTCGAACTTGAACCCATCTTGTTCATAGGTCGAAGTCCGCCCGCCAACGCGGTCGTGCTTCTCCACGATGGTCACCTTCACGCCCGACCGCGCCAGCAACATTGCGGCAGCCAACCCGCCCGGCCCGGCGCCGGCGATCACTACATGTCTGGATCCGATGCTTCGATTCAAAACGGCCGCGCTCCACGTCCCGAAAGATAAGTAGGACGAGTGTAGCGCGTGCGCTCCAGGGTTCATCCCACGAACCGTTAGCGCCTACCGCCATATAAAAGATTGCTCTGTTCCAATTCGCCCTATCCAAACCGAATCGCAAGTCTTTCTCGCCAATTGCCATCTACCACTAATCCAGCAATCCGCGCACAAAACTCCGAACCCGTTCCGCTATAACCCCGTAGAGTACATGCGTCGCCGCCTCGCTGGTATGTTCGCGTGTCGTTTGCTCCTCTGCCGGCGCGCTCAACCCCATTGCTGGCAGCGCCGTCTCGTGGGTCAGCGTCATCAGCGCCAGCCCAAAGCTCGCACCTTCTTTGGCGGTCGCCGCCGGATAGAACTCCGCCAGCACCCCATACGCCGCGCCCGTCAGCGCCCCAAATCCCCAGTGGATCGACTCACTTGCCACCGTCATCGTCGTGTCATCCAGAGGATGCCCGGCGATCTTCTCTGCCAGCACCTCCGGCGGCTCCGGCTCGCCATGCGTGCGCGGCGGATAGTACTTTTCCGCCAGCGACTTCGCGGCCGTTGCAACAATCCCTGCTATCAAGCCCGCCAGCAACCCCTTGGCAAGCGACTTTTGCGACGATGTCATCTCTAGGCTCACGTTGCTTTTCAGATGCTAAGCCATGTCCGCAGGGTGCCTCCAGCGAGCGAAGCGGCAGGCCAACCGTCCGCTACTTGCTCCGTATCCATATCGTCGGTCTCGAACTCCTCTTCATTCACTCCCCGCGCCACATCTCCGTCGTCCTGGTCTTCTTCGGTTTCCCCACGCGCCAGCAAAGCAGGAGACGCCGCTACCTCAGCGGCGTCATCCTCTTCGTCTTCATCCTCTTCATCATCGGCTTCTTCGTCGTCTTCTACGTCCTCGTCATCCTCTTCGTCTTCTGCATCCCCTTCATCCTCGAGCTCATCGTCATCCTCAAGCTCATCCGCATCTTCATCTTCTTCTTCGCTGTCTTCCAGATCATCGGTATCGCGCTGCACCGTCACGTTCTCGGTAGAAGCATTTCCCGTTGGGTTCGACTCCACAAACGTTGGATCGTCCTCAAACGTAGCCGTGGCATCATCGCCCACTACGTCACGAAGTTCCTTTGCGCTATCGGTATCTATCCTTGCCATGGCATCTTCTCCTCACAGGCGGTCGGCCCGTGTGTCGATAGGATGCACTTCCGTCACCCCTCGCAGCTTTATTCCGCAAACGGAGCAAGCTGCGTTGCACTCGGTCTTGCAGTACATAAACTTACGGCAAACAAACAGATCAGCGAAGCCACCAGCGCCGGCAGAATCGCATCACGCGCCGCGATCGCCGCCGGCAGATGCGGCGTCACCAAGTCCCACCCCACAGTCACCACCGTACCCGCCGCAATGCTTGCTACGGCTCCCGAAGCCGTAGCCCGCTTCCAGAAAAACGCCGCCAGAATCACCGGCGTCAGCGCCGCTGAGTAAATCGTGTAGGCATACAGCGACTTCTTCAGCACACTCGTCGTTCCCAGCGACTGATACAACGCCCACAACCCCAGAGCCGCCACCATCAACCGCGATACCAAGAGCACTTGCTTGTTGCTCGCATCCCGCTTCACATACCGCACAAACACATCGTTAACGAGATTCGTAGCAGGCGAAAAGAGGTAGTTATTCGCTGTAGACACTACCTTCGCAAAAATCGCCCCGACCAGCAGCGCCCCCAGCACGCTCAACGCCTTCGATCCGCCAAATGCATGCACCGCCGTATACGCCAAAATCTCTCGCGGCCGCTCATGCACCTCGCCCGTCGGAAACAGCGCCGAACCCACCACCGCGATCGCCACAATCACCGTCTCCAGAATCACCGTGCCGATAATCCACCCAACCGTCGCCCGCGTCGCATCTTTCTCGCTCTTGGCCGAAAAGAACTTCTGATACATCGACTGGTTCCCCAGCATCAGCAAACACGTCGGCAAAAATAGCTCCAGCGCATTGATCGGCTTCATGTCGCTGAACACCTGGAAGTGCGTCGCCGGCAGCGTTGCCCGCACACCACTCCATCCACCCGCCAGATGCAGCAGCACCGGCAGCGCCGCGATCATTGTGAATGTGGCCAGCAGCCCAATCACCACATCCATGTAGGCGACCGACCCCATCCCCGCAATCGCCGTAAACACGATCACAAACCCCGCAAGAATGTACTGCCCCCAAACAGCGCTCACCTGCGGAAAGATCAAATGCACAATGTCCCCACCGCCGATGAACTGGTAGCTCGTAATCGCGGTATACGTAAACAGCACAGCGATCACGCCCAACACCCGAGCCGTCTGGTTATACCGAGCCTCCAGCAGGTCGGGAATCGTGAACTGCGCAAACTTCCTCGCCCGCGGCGCGATGAAGTAAATTAGTGCCAGCCCTGCCCATCCGCCTCCGCCCTGCCACAGCGCATAGAACCCATGCTTATACGCATTCTCCGCTCCACCGAGCAGAGACCCCGACCCGATCCAGCTCGAGAGAAGCGTAAACACCAGTACAAACGCCGGCAGGCTCCGCCCGGCTACAAGGTAATCGGCCTTGGTCTTCACCGTATGCAGCCGTGCCAGCGACACGCTCAGCAGCGTGACCACAATAATCCCAAGAACGATCGCGTAAAGATTCATAAGGTGAGGAGATTCTAGCGGACGCACCGACTCCCAGCGAACTCGCAAGTCCGCTGCGCCTCGCCCCACGTAAACTACACAGACGTAAATCGGCTACAGGAGTCACCCCTTCATGAAGTTGTTCCACCTCGCCCCACTGGCCGTACTCCTTGCCACCACCGCCGCGCACGCCCAGATATCTCTCGCCGTCGACCTCACTGACGCGTCCCGCAAGCTCCTCCACGCCACCGAAACCCTTGCCGTCCAGCCCGGCCCGCTGACCCTTGTCTATCCCAAGTGGATCCCAGGCGAGCACATGCCATCCGGCCCCATCGACAACCAGGCAGGCGTCTTCATCACCACCGCCTCAGGCCAGCCGCTCAAATGGAAGCGCGACCTCGTCGACATGGTCGCGTACCACCTCACCATCCCGGCCGGCACCACCTCGCTCTCCATCAAAATGGACTTCCTTGCTACTGCCGCAGCCTCCGGCTTCTCGGCCGGCGCCAGCACCAGCGCCAACCTCGCAATCCTCAGCTGGAACACGCTCATCCTCTCGCCGCAGGGCATCAGTCCCTCAAGCCTTACCGTCACCCCGTCGCTCAAACTTCCCACCGGCTGGAAGTTCGGAACAGCGCTTGAAGAAACCTCATACCCCACCGCCCCCATCACCACGTTCAAGCCCGTCCCCATGGACCAGCTCATCGACTCCCCCGTCCTCACCGGCCGTTTCTTCCGCGAAATCCCCCTCGCCCCCGACATCACCCCCAAGCACTTCCTCGACATGGCCGCCGACGGCCCCGAAGACCTCGAGCTCTCCCAGGACAAGATCGACAGCTTCACCAAGCTCGTCCGCGAAACCGGTCCGCTCTTCAAGTCGCGTCACTATACTTCGTACCACTTTCTCGTCTCGCTCTCCGACCAGACCGCGCACTTCGGTCTCGAGCACCACCAGTCCTCCGACGACCGCCTCCCCGAAAAAACCTTTACAGACGACGGCCAGTTCATCAACAACGGTCTCCTGCTCCCGCATGAGTTCACCCACTCCTGGAACGGCAAATACCGCCGTCCCGCCGGGCTCGCCACCGGCAACTACGAAGACCCCATGAAGGACAACATGCTCTGGGTCTACGAAGGCCTCACCCAGTACCTCGGCGATGTCCTTACCGCGCGCTCCGGCATCTGGCAGCCCACCATGTACCTCGACCGCCTCGCCACAGTCGCCGGCTACCTCAACGACCTACGCCCCGGCCGCACCTGGCGCGACCTCCAGGACACCGCCACCATGGCGCAGTACCTCGATAACTACTCGCAGAACACCGCTTACGACAACTGGCGTCGCAACTCCGACTTCTACGACGAAGGCGAACTTCTCTGGCTTGAAGTCGATCTCACTATCCGCTCCAAGACCAACGATAAGAAATCCCTCAACGACTTCACCGCGTCTTTCTTCGGCCCAGCGGGCAACAGCGTACCTACCGTCGTTCCCTATACCTTCGAAAACCTCGTCACCGCGCTCGACGCCGTCGTACCCAACGACTGGTCCACCTTCCTCCACCAGCGCCTCGACGCCAACACCCCCGGCGTCCCCGAGTTAGCCGGCATCAATACGATCTCCGGCTACAAGCTCACCTACACCGCCAACCCCGCCTACTGGGACCAGCTCGAAGAAGGCCAGCAGGCCATGGTCGACACCAGCTACTCCCTTGGCATGATCGTCACCTACGACGGCCGCGTCGCCGACGTCATCCTCGGCGGGGTCGCCGACAAAGCCGGCCTCGGCCCCGGGATGCGCCTGGTCGCCATCAACGGCCGCGCCTTCGCTTCACCGCTGCTCCGTGCCGCCCTCAAGGAGGCCCAAAACCACGGGCCTAATATCCAGCTCATCGTAGAAAACACCGGCTACTACAAGCTCATCGACCTGGACTACCACAGCGGCGAAAAGTACCCCACCCTCATCCGCGTCCCCAATACGCCCGGTCGCCTAGATGAAATCCTCCAACCCCTAACCAAATAACTTCGCGAAACTTGCTTTCACTTCGCGCACTTTGCGCAAAAGCTTTCCTCCAACGCACACATTCCTACACAACGGCGCCCCCACTCACAATCGGATGCGCCTTGTCCGTAGTCGCCTCCATCGGTACCGCACCCGTCTCCTTCAGCATCTTCTCCGCCACCGCCGCCGCAATCTCCGAGTTGATCTCAGCCCCGAGCAACAGCATCAACCCCGTGATATAAAACCACGTCAGCAGAATGATCACCGCCCCCAGCGATCCATACGTCACGGAAAAGCTATTGAAGTAGTGCAGATAAATCCGCAACCCAATCGAAGCCGCCAGCCAGCCCAAAATCCCAGTTGCCGCTCCCGGTGTAAGCCAGTGCCACTTTTTATTCTTCAGGTCCGGTGCAAAGTAGTAGATCACCGCGAACACCAGCATCAGCGTAGCGCAGGCAAGAATCACCGAAATCGTATGCAGTACCACCGCTGCCGTAATCGCCAGCCATCTGTGCCAGATGTGACCCAGCGCGTAGCGCGCCGTAAAATCCCCACCCAGCAGTGCCGCCAGGTTCAACGTCACAATCACCGAAAGCAGCATCGTTACTAGAATCGCCGACCCGCGAGCTTTCCAGTACGGCCGTGTCTCCCGCACGCAGTACACAGTGTTCATTCCATCCTGAATCGCAGAGAAACCCACCGAAGCCGACCACACCGCCGCCGCCAACCCCAGCGTCACCTTGCCCGGCGTCGCCGCTGCTGTCGTCTGGTTGAAGGTCTCCACCACAATCGCAAACGCCGACTGCGGGATCACAATCGCCAGGTAGTGCAGCAGATGTACATAGATAAGCGAAGCCCTCCGCGCCGCCAATCCCAGGATCGCGCTCGCGCTCACTAGCGTCGGGAACAGGGCAAACAAAAAGTAATATCCCAGCTCCGCCGCCCGCGAAAGCAGGTTGTCATCCAGAAACGACGAGAACGACCTCTTCATCACCAGCCCTACCGGCGCCCCCTGAAAGTCCCAGAGGTTATGCAGCGGCGATCGCGCCACATAGTCCCAGATCGTTTGCGCCAGAGGATCCCGCGGCAGGGTGTGGTCCTTGCGCCAGGGCTTTACTCCAGTCTCTGATTGTGGCGCTTCATCCATCGCAGGGTCTCGCTAAGGTCTGATGCAACCTGCAGCCCCAGCGTCATCAGCCCACTTTGCTCCTATCGAAACCCGCCGCCTCCACGCATCGCCACAGCCATCGCTTCCAGTGCCCGCTCCGGATTACCCTCCGGCAGCGCTACGCCCATCTTCGCGACCATCTGTTGCGCAATCCTTTGCGCCATCGCCGCACGCACGTCCATGTCCAGATCCAGAGCCCGCGCAAAGAACGCATCAATCACCACCAAGTCCGACGGCTTCAACTTTGCCACCGCATCCGCCGCAAACATGGAGCTCGCCACCGTCGTCTGCCAGGTCGTTTCCTTCACCGGCAGAAACGCATGGTGCTGGGGCAGCAGCGGCTGTTCCTCACGAGCCTCATGCACTACCAGCGTCCCCGCCACCATATCGCCCAGCCGCTTGTTCTGCTTGTTGCACAGCATCGTAATCACGCCCACCAGATACATCGAAGGCAGATAATCGACCAACCGCATCAAGTTCCGCGCCAGCGCTTCAAAGAACGTAATCTGCCGCCCGGAGTCCTTGATCGCCCGCAGTTTCATGACTCGCTTGCCCGGCGTCTGCCCATGCCAGTACGCTTCAAACAACGCAAAGTACCCTGCAAAGAAGCAAAAATTCAAAAAGATCACAATCCCAATGACCCACTTCGCTCCTGTATTCAGCGGCGCGTTGTTGCCCTGTGGCGCGTGCGACCCAATCCACGCAAACACCAAAATCTCAACGATCAGCGCCACAAACTGGATCATGTGATCCAGCAGCACCGCCACAAACCGACTCCCAATGCCTGCCACCGCAAACTGCAGCTCCACCTGCTCCGGCGTGTCAATATAAAGTTGTTGCGCCAGACTCTGCTGCTGGCCGAATCCGTTCTGTTCGAAAGTCGACATGATCACAAACCTGTGGATCGATTTACGCAAGGATAACTGGAACCGGCTCGCTACGCTCCTGCGCCAGGTCGAATCCACCGGCGTCAAATCCCTGAACCGAACCGAACTCCGCGACTTTGGCCTCCTCTACCGCCAGGCCGCAGCCGATCTCAGCGCTGCCCGCGCCGACCAATCCTCCCGCGGCCTCGAGCAGTACCTCAACCGCCTCGTCGGACGCGCCCACAATTACATCTACTCCGGTAATAAGGTCTCCGCCGCCGGCATCTGGCACTTCCTCGCTCACGGCTACCCACGCCTGCTGCGCCGTCTCTCCGGATACGTCGTCTTGGCGACAGCGATCTTCGCCGTCTCCCTCGCCCTCGGCGCCATCATCACCATCGTGCGTCCGGAGTTCGGTGTCGCCATGCTCGGCCAGCAACGGGTCAACGACCTAGACCGCCACAAGCTCTGGACTGAAAGCGTCCTCAGCGCCAAGCCGCAGACCTCATCCTTCATCATGACCAACAACATGATGGTCTGCTTCTACACCTTCATCTTCGGCGTCTTCGGCGGCATCGGCACCGTGCTACTTCTCATCCAGAATGGCCTCTCGATCGGCGCCACCTTCACCACCGTCGCGCAGCACCACATGGCCATGAGCCTGCTCAGCTTCATGGCCGCCCATGGCGCACTAGAAATTCCGTCCATTATGTTCGCCGGCGCCGCCGGCCTACGCCTCGGCGCTGGTGTCCTTTTCCCCGGCATGCTCCGCCGCCGCGACGCCCTCGCCCTCGCCGGCACCGAATCCGTCCAGCTCATCTCCGGCATCATCCCGCTGCTCATCATCGCCGGCAGCTTCGAAGCCTTCCTCTCGCCCACCCACATCCCCATAGGCTTCAAATTCGCCACTTGCGCCATCCTCTTCACCGGCCTCTGTTACTGGCTGGGAGAAGGGGGAAGAAAGACAGTAGACAGTAGGGAGTAGACAATGATGTGCAGTTGTTTTAGCTGTCTACTGCCTACTCCCTACTGTCTCCCTACAACATTCCCCGCGCCTTAATCTCCAGATACTTCGTAATCGCATTCACCCCAACCTCCGCCGCGGTTGTCTCTACAATCAACACGCCCTGCCGCTCCAGCTGCACCACCGTCTCCCGCCGCCGCTCGATCATCTCCTGCGCCGCCGCCGCATGGAACATCTCAGCCCGCGTCGTCGGCGTCCGCGCCGCCAGCTCATCCAGCTCCGGATGCTTCAACAGCACCAGCACCACCAGATGCCGACGCACCAACTCCGCCGCCGCAGCCACGATCTCCGGCCTTCCCACGCTGTCGGTCAGTTCCGTCACCCACACAATCAACCCGCGCCGCCGCTGTACGGTCTTCAACCGGGCCATCGCTCCCAGGTGATCGCCCTCCGCCCGCTCGCTCCGCGTCCGGCTCAACTGGTCAATCAGCACGCGCAGATGCGTCTGCCCCGCCCCCGGCGGTAGTAACTGCTGCACCTTCTGCCCATAAGCCATCATGGCGAACTTATCGCCCGACCCGTTGATCACCTGCGCCAGCATCGCCGCCGCCTGCGTCGCCTGGTCCAGCTGTGTGACGGTCAACAGATGTGCCGCCGTCTTCTCCGCCTCCGTCTCCGAGAAGCTCTCCACCCCACCTCGCTTCAACTCAAACGCCGTCCGCGAGAGCCTTCCCGCGTCGAGCACAATCCAGACCTGCTGCGACCGCTCCACCGTAAACTGCCGGCTCACCAGCTTGTTGCGCCGCGCTGTCGCCGTCCACGAAACATTCCTCAGCTCATCACCCTGCTGATAATCCCGCAGACTCTCAAAGTCCCGCCCCACTCCGCGCAGCCGCAACCGCCTCTTCTGCATCTCGATCTGCCGCGCCCGCAACAAATAAAACTTTGTACTCTCGCGACTCTCCTCCAGCGCCGGAAACACCCTCACGCGTTGCGCCACAAATCCGGGTGCCCCCGATCTCTCGCTTTTGGAGATCGGGGTTTCCGAGCCGGACCGATCCTCCACTGGCTCCGCCGCCGCCCACCGCTCCACCAGCCGCAACACTCCGCGATACCGCAAATACACCCGCCGCATCGCAAAATCCCCACGCTCCCGCGGATACACCGTCGCCACACTAACCGCCGCATCCCGCGGAAAGACCTGCACCCGCTGCTCCACCGGCTTTGCCACCAGCGCCGTATCCAGATCATCGATCAGCCGCAGGTCCACCACCACATCCGCCTGCATCACAACCCGCAACTCCACCCGCGTAGGCTGCCCTAGCTGCGGCGAATCCAGAAAACTCCGCGTCACCAAAAAGTCAGCAGGACGGGGAAGCCTCACTGCATCGAACAACGCCAGCAACACCACCACGCCATCCCAGGCAAACATCCACCATATTCGCCGCGGATGCCAGAACGCCGGCGCCGCCAGCACCAGCCCACACGCGAACAAAATCATCGCCAAAGGCGTAAACCCAAACCCCAACACCCGCCCAGTCCGACCAATCGGCTGCGCCCTTGCACTTGCGGGTTGTGGAATAAGTGTCTGCATAAAAAGAGGGTAGAGAGTAAGTAGTAAGGAGTAGATTGTCGTTCACTGCTCCTTACTACTTACCCTCTACTACTTGGGCAAAGCCACCGCTGCCAGCACATCCCTCACCACACGATCCGTATCGAACCCTTCCAGTTCCGCCTCCGGTCTTAGCACCAGCCGATGCCGCAACGTCGGTAGCGCTGCCTCCTTCACATCATCCGGAATCACAAAGTCCCGCCCCTCGCGCGCCGCATAGCCTTTCGCCACGAGCAGCAAACTAGCCGCCGCCCTCGGGCTAGCCCCCAGCGAAATCGAAGGCCAATCCCTCGTCCGCCGCGCGATCGCCAGCAAGTAATCAAAGATCGCCGGCTCAACCCTTACACTCCGAATCTCCCGCCGCGCCGCCGCCAGCAACTCAAACGGCACCGGTTCAATCTCCGTATCCGCCAGCCCCGTCGACGAGTGCGCCGCATGATGCCGCTCCAGCACCACGCGTTCCTCCGCCACATCCGGATACCCCACCTTGATCTTCAGCAGAAAGCGGTCCAGCTGCGCCTCCGGCAGCGGATACGTCCCTTCAAACTCCACCGGGTTCTGCGTCGCAAACACCGTGAAGTACTCATCTAGCCGCATTGTCTCCACATCGGCGGTCACCTGCCGCTCTTCCATGCTCTCCAGCAGCGCCGCCTGCGTCCGCGGAGGCATCCGGTTGATCTCATCGACCAACAGAAACTGCGTAAACACTGGCCCCTTGTGAAACGCAAACTCGCCGGTCTTCTGCGAGAACACATTCGTTCCCAGGATGTCCGCCGGCATCATGTCCGGCGTCGCCTGCACCCGCCGGAACTCCAGCTGCAGAAACCGCGCCAGCGTCTTCACCGCCAACGTCTTCGCCACACCAGGCACGCCTTCCAACAGCGCATGACCACCGCACAGCATCGTCAGCAACGCCTGCCCCACGGCCTCTTCCTGCCCGGCAATCACGCGCCCAATCTGCTCCTGCCCCCGCGCAAACAACTCACTCGCCGCCGCCACACCCATCTCACTCATCGCTTCCAACTCTCCTTAAGCCCCAAGCTCTTATACCTCTACAAAACTAAACTCCCGCCAATTCAACTGCTCGAGGCTTCAACGCCGCCCGCACCTCAGCTTCATCCTCAGCCAAAGCCCGCACCAGCGTCAGCGCACTCCTCGGAGCCAACTCAGTCTCCGCCACTGCCGCCGCCTCACTCAAATGCTTCACCAGCCTCGACCAATCCCCACCCAGCCTCGCCTCCAGCGCCTCACCCACTGCCTGCGGCCCCTGATCAATCGTTGCCCTCGCCACTCCCGCCTCGCGCTGCAACATCCTCAGCAACCGCCGCTCCGCCGCTGCCGTAGCCGCGCCAGTCGCCCCCGCCTTCGCGTATAAATCTCCCATCGACTCCGCAAACTCCAGCGGCGAACTCCGCGGCAGCACCACTGGCAACCGCAGCGGTCCTTTCCTTCGGCTGAAGCTCACCACCAGCAGCACAAACATCACCGCTCCCTGAACCCACAACCACCGCAGCGGCAGTCCTTTCGTCGGATCGTACGCCTCATGCTCCGCATGCAGATACTCATCGAACAGCACCGTCCGCCCGTCGCCCCCATTTCCATACAAGCTCGCCAGCAACAGCTTCAAATTCGCATCCGTCTTTAACCCCGCATTCGAAAGCGGCGTAGCCGAACTCCACCAAACCGCCTCTCCCTGTTTTCCAGCCGCCCCGCCCACCGGATACCGCACCACCACCGCATCCTTCCCACACCGCTGCTCCACACGAAACTGCGGCCCCTCAGCCGTCCACTGCGCCCGCTCCAAAAGCTCCACCTTCCCCGCCGCCAATACCCCAGGCCCCTCCGGCGTCGTCTCGCAAAGACCCTTCCGAAACAGACTCGGCTGCGCCCGTTTCGCCATCTGGCAACAGCGCCGCCATCGGACCATCGGCCAGCAACACACGCCCGCCGCGCTCCATAAACTGTCTTCAGCTCGGTCGCAATCGCAGGCTTCGTCTGCAGACTGCATCCAACACCGGCTGCGTCGACCACCAGCGTGGTCCGCGTTCCGCATCCACATCCCTGTCAAGTCACATCGGTAGGCTTGCTCCCAGCGGTGCAACCTTTAGCGTCCCAGGCCCTGGAGCGTCATGAACGCCGCCTTGGTGCCTGCACGAAGTCTGCGTTGTACGTCGTCGGCTGCGAAGATCTTCCTGCGACGCCAGCTCGGCACAAACAGGCACGATGCCCGATCACCAGGATCGCCACAATCGTGCCGCCCAGGACTCAGCAGCAGCTTGCGGTCGCTCATGGTATCGCCCGCGCTCAAGCGCTCAACCCCCGCCGTCCGAACCCTGCGTCTCACGCTCAAGCCATCGAACAACACCCGCGCCTGCTCGATAATCCGCATCACTGGCCTCGCGCAGCCCGTACCAGACACGTTCAAAGATCTGCGTCAAGCGCCCCCAGCGCGCTCCGCTGCGGCAGACCCCGCCTTCAGCAGCCGCACATACTCTCGCGGCGTCCGCGCCGGATTATGCCGCCACGCCCGTCTCGCGACTCTAGACCCCACAATCCCCGCCCAATACAGGCAGTGCACCGCCTCGCGCCACTCCTGTTGCGCTGCGCACACTGGTCCGCCAGCGCCGCTCCAGTCCGACGCCTCCTTGTCCCACACGCATTCGTCAGCGCCTCACGCGGTTCGCGAGCGAGATGGCCAGCCGCTGCCGCATCAAACGCCCGCAGCACCAGCAACAAGCAGTCAACACCGCCGCCGCTCCAGATAAAAAACGCCCACTCTAAAAACGGTTGCCCAGCCAGGGAGTCACCTTATCGATCGTGCTAATGCCCTGTACTGATCGAACGCCACAGCCGTCCAGCACACTCCAGATACCGCGTCGATCTGCCGGTCGAGCCACGAAGGCTGGCTCCGTCATGCCGAAAACTCTTTCGCGCCTGCAAGCACCTGCGTCGCCTCGGCACTTCGCCTTCGCAAAATCATTCGCCCTCTCCCTCGCGTCGGCTTCACTTCCCGACTCAATCTCCTGCAGACGCCCGGCAGCCTGCATCCATCGACGTCCTTCGGTCAGCGATCCTCCGGCTTCGCCTTAGCAGCCGTCATCCAGAGCCATCCCGCAACCAACTCCCAGCTTCAGCGCAAACTCACCCGACGCACCTCTCAGCCTTCACGCGTCTCATCTGTCCCCAACCGGCTTGCTCTGGGATCACAGCCGCTTTCGCCGCCAGCCTTGCAAGCAGCCGACAATCGTTCTGCATCCTGCTGCACCTCCGTCTGCACCTGCCGCCCGCGATACCTCTCGTTGCTCCTCCGCGACAGCACGCCTGCCATCAGCGAGAGCGTCAGACCGCCAGCCCATTACCAGCCTGGACGAAGCTTCGCCGACGTTTTCCATCGCAATCTAAAGCCCCGCGCCATCGTCCACTCGGCGATACACCCGCACAGCCGCACCCGTCTACCACCGGAGCGCCGCAGACTCCACAATCGACCTCCTCATCTCCCAGCAGCATCGCACCATATCGAAGGCCTCTTTCCGCACTCGCTGGTCGAAGTACACCAGCGTCGAACCCGATCAGCGTCACCGGCGTAACCACCGTAGTGCCCGACAACATTCAGCAACATCGTCAGCATGCCAGCTGCAGCCGACACAGCCGCATTGGTGCCCCTTCACCATTGAAAACAGCCATGAACGATCGTCAGCGGCATCTCCAGCATGCCCACCACGATAGTACAGGCACATCCCGTAGATCAGCAGCACCACGAAAGATGCGGCCCTTCGCACCGCGGCGCAAGCACCTTGCTCCGCCGCATCGACGCCCGCACCGTTCAGCCGCTCCACCACCGCCGCCGGCACCCCCATCGCAGTTCCGCAGGTACTGGATATGAGCCCAGCACGATGCCGCCGCCGAGGAAGCCCAACAAAGATCAGAAATCCGCCCAGCGCAGCGCCAGCCCTGGCGCCTGCTTTCGCCAGCACGGCTATCAGCAAAAACGCCAGGCACCAGGATCAGCACCAGCAGGAATCACAAACCATGCTGCACCGCCTGCCACAACGCAATCCCGATATACGCCAGAACCACCGATCGGATCGTCGCCGCGAAACGATTCGCCTTGATCGTCAGTCGGCCGCCCAAGGTACACCTCACCTCACCGCAAACGCTGTCGCTGCCTGCGTCAGACTCGCCGCAAGGAAGTACAGCAGGTACGCCACCATCATTACCAGCAGCGGAACGCCAAAATGAAAGTTCGGAAATCCACCTGCAACCGTGCCCGTCCTGGCCGTCTGCGCGCTCAGAATCGTCCTATGTTGCAGGACCATCTGCGACGTCGCGGCTACGCTTTCCACCACCGCCGAAAACGACGCGATCCCAGCAAACAACCAAAACCGCGACCGGTACACCGAAAACGTCCGGTCCAGCACCTCGCCGGTCGTCAAAGGCCGCAAATCATACATCGGCGGAGGCCCGCTCACCGCCGCTGCCTGCGCCTCGGGAAGCTTTGCCGGCGCCAGCCACGCATTGCCATTGGTCGAGGCAACTGGAACGTCTTTGTACTCGGGATCGAACGGTTCTAACGGTTCCATGGCGGTCTCCTTGCTCTTCCTTGCCGCATCCGGCCGCCCATCCTGCAAGCACCGTCCAGCGCCTCTGTTTTCGGGAAGGATAGCACCCCGCCGTCTACCGCATAACCTTCAGCCCCGGCGAAATCGTCAGCCGCGCCTCCGTCGCCCGCTCCACATCCTCCACCGAAACCCCTCCGGCAATCTCCTCCAGCACCAGCCCCTCAGGCGTCACCCCAATCCACGCCATCTCGGTTGCAATCGTATGCACCACCCCAAACCCTGTCAGCGGAAGCGTGCAGCGCTTCAAAATCTTCGGCTTCCCCTCGCGCGTCGTATGCTCCATCGCCACGATCACCCTCCGCGCGCTCGCCACCAGGTCCATCGCCCCGCCCATGCCCTTCACCACCTTGCCAGGAATCATCCAGTTCGCCAGCGACCCCTGCTCATCCACCTCCATCGCCCCAAAATGCTTAAATCGATATGCCCGCCGCGAATCATCGCAAAGCTTTCCGCCGACGAAAAGAAGCTCGTCCCCGGCATCACACTCACCGTCTCTTTCCCTGCATTGATCAGGTCCGGATCGACCTCATCCTCCGTCGGATAAGGCCCAATCCCCAGCATCCCATTCTCCGACTGCAACACCACATCCATCCCCTCCGGAACGTGACTCGCAACAAGCGTAGGCATCCCAATGCCAAGGTTCACATAGAACCCATCGCGCAGCTCCCGCGCCACCCTCCGCACAATCCTGTCCCGCACATCGTTCACAGACTCTCCTCAGCCGAGACAGTGGACAGTAGTGCAAGTAGACAGTCAGAACCAGCCCCGCCTTACCCGTCTACTCACTGCTGTCTACTGTCTGCCTCCCTTACCGTTCTCCGCTCAATCCTCTTCTCACAAGGCGCACAAAAGATCCGCTTCACATAAATCCCCGGCGTATGGATCAGATCCGGATCAAGCTCACCCACCTCCACCAACTCTTCAACTTCCGCAATCGTCACCCTCGCTGCCGTAGCCATCATCGGATTGAAGTTCCGTGCCGTCCGCCGATACACGAGGTTCCCCCGCACGATCTCCCCTTCCACGCCTTCACCAGCGTAAAGTCCGCCCGCAGCGCCATCTCCAGCAGATAAACCTTCCCCTCAAACTCCCTCACCTCTTTGCCGTCCGCCACGACCGTCCCCCACACCCGCAGGCGTATAAAACGCCGGAATCCCCGCTCCACCCGCACGAATCCTCTCCGCCAGGGTCCCCTGCGGAATCAGATTTACCCGCAGCTTCCCGGCGATCACCTGCTGCTCCAGCAGCTTGTTCTCGCCCACATAGCTCCCGGTATGCGAGGCGATCATCCCCGCCTCCAGCATCAACCCCATGCCGAACCCATCCACCCCCATATTGTTCGAAATCGTATGCAATCCTTTCCACACCTCGCCGCACCAGCGCCGCAATGCAGTTCTCTGGAATCCCACAAAGCCCGAACCCACCCAGCATCACCGTTGCGCCGTAGGGCACATCGGCAACCGCCGCATCCGCGTTCGCAAACACCTTATTCATCCCGCCGCGAGACTACGCACCGCGTGCAGCCAGGGTCAAGCGACAGGGAACATAACCTCCGCCCGAACCGTATAACCGGTCATGACACTCTCCCCCAAACTGCAACAACTGCTGCACTTGCGGCGAAACTGCTTCTTCGCCTTCATGCTGGCCGTTGCCTTTGCTCTGCCCCTTGCCGCCACCGCGCAGTCACCGCAGAAGCCCTCCGCGGAAGCATCCCTCCGCCAGACGGTGCAATCGCTTGATACCCCGGCTCTTCAACGCCTACAACCAATGCGATATCCCCACCCTGAGCTCGCTCGTCTCCGACGACCTCGAGTTCTACATCGACAAAACCGGCCTCTCCGTTGCCACCAGGCCACGTTCCTTTCGAACACCAAACAATACATCTTCGGCAAAATTCAGCGCACCCTCGTCCCTTCTTCGCTGGAGGTCCAGCAGGCTCGAAGTCTATCGAGCGCCGTGGAGATGGGCGTTCACCGCTTTCATCATCCCAACCAGTCCGCAGGACTACGTCGCAGGCGAAGCTAAGTTCGTCATGCTCTGGCAAAACACCAACGCCACCTGGAAGCTGACCAGCGTCATCAGCTACGACCACGAATCACTGGCAAAATAACCGCGCCTTCGTACGGTCAAAGCGAACGACGCTCTGACCGGTCGAATTATTCGATCGAGTTCGCACTTTCACGCGTCTCAAAATACGAGTGCCTACGGCAAAGCTGCATCCAGAGTCTTCATGTCCATCACGTCTTCACGTCAAGCTCTGCTCGCCACCATCTTCGCCATCACCTCCTGCCTCGGCTGCAATGCGGCGATCCGCGGAATCTCCTCCACCGGTCGGCGATCTTCTACTCCACACTCGCCCCCATCCACGGCAGAGAGACCGCGGTCTTCGCCGGCGGCTACATCTGGGGTACGCAAGCCGTCTTTGAACGCAGTCAAGGGGGTGTTCGACATGCGCCGCATCGTTACGCCGGAGGCTCAACCAGCTCACCGGGCTTCTACGACGCCGAGGTCACTACCGAAACCACCGGCCACTACGAGTCCGTCAAGGTCGTCATCGACCCCAGCATAGATCCCCTACGGCAAGCTCCTCCAGATCTTCTTCGCCGTCCACAAGCCCACCACCCTCAATCGCCAGGGCCCTCGAAAGCAGAACCTCCTACCGCTCCGACATCTTCTTAAAGACTACAACGAGCAGCAGTAGTTCGCCTCCACCTACAAAGCCCAGCTCCACGCAGCCGATTTGCCTTCCCAACCCCATCGTCACCCAGGTCAACGACCTCATGGCGTCTTTTTCGACGCATAGTCCTACGCGCCAGGACTTCGCGCTCCGGAATAACACTGCCTATCCCTACATCAGGTCTGCGACCGCTACCTTAGATCGACAACCTCGCACGAAACTCCAAGTTCCCGCAGCTCTTCAAGGCCTGATTCCGGCAGGTAATCATGCCGTAAGCTAGTACGCAATCGATACAATCTCCCCCGAATGACCGCTATACCTTGTCTGCAAGAACGGATATGGTGATGTCATATTCGTCATCTGTGGCACGTCTCTCGCCGGCGTCCTTCTCGTGCAGCGGCATTCGACTCAGCCGCAGACAGCGCCAGATCGGCGTCGGCAATCGTCGCCAGACATGGGGTTCCCGTAAAGTCTCCACCGGCAATGCTGGCCGCATGGCTTCAGGCAACAGCGTACTGCCTCAGATGGAGGGCTGGAGGGAGCAACGTCCTTCGTCGGGGCTCGCATCCGCTGCGAAAGCTCGCAGCGTCGCCATGTCTCACTACTGGCGATTCGTTGCGGCACTCATGCTTACGCTTCTTCATCTCTGCGTGCCCCAAAGCCCGCGCTCAGACGCTCTTGAACCCGGCGGCCCCGTCGACTTCGGCGCCATCGCCATCGGCTCCAGCTCGCTCAACCTACACCCTCACCTTTTCAGCCACCACCACCACCACCATCACCGCCGTCACCGCCACGCACCCTCGGCGTCTCAGAATAAGGACTTCGTCTCTCGTCTCCCAACACCTGCACCGGTACCCTTGTCTCCCGGCCAACAGCTGCAACGTCACCGTTAATCGCCTTCAAGCCGCTACAGATCGGTCTACGCGACCGGCGCGCATCTCCATCACCGATAGCCTCGGGCGGCAACCATCAACCGGCAGTTTTCCTGCACGGAATCGGCCTTGGCCCCCAGCTCGTCTTCTCGCCCGTCTCCGCCGCTACTTTGCAACCGTCCTGCGTCAACAATCTGTCGCCGCTCCACCTATGTCAAAGCTCTCTACCTCAGTCTTCGATGGCGCCGGCGACCTCTACTTCAACGACTATCACCAACTCCCGCATCCTCGAACAGACCCTGAACGGCAACACCGTCGTTCTCGTCACCGCCTCGCAGCCCGGCACCGCCCACTCCAGCATCGCCATCAACGGTGCGGGAACGTCCTCTTTGTCTCCTCGCCCATCACAGGGCAAAGTTGTCGTCATCGAGGCCAGCGCATCCCCGGTCACCGTCCAGCACACTCGCCACCAGCGGCGGAAGCAGCGCGGGCAGCGTCACCCTCGTACCAGCCCATCGCAGGCATGTCGCCGTCGACGCCGGTGGCAACCATCTATATCGCCGACTCCCAGGCCAACCAGATCATCCCGTCATAGGTCAGCCTACGATGGCTCTGCCAGCCACAGTCCTACCTGCCGCTCACCCGGCCTTTCCACGCCGCTCTCCAGCCCCTACGGCCTCGCAGTCGATAACAACTTCCTCTATATCGCTGACTCCGGCAACGGACGCATCCTCGAAGTCAACATCAACACCGGCGCCGCCGTCGCCTCTCACCGCCACCAACACGCCCTCACCAATCAACTACGGCATCAGCGGTCGACCCCGCCGGCAACCATCATCGTCGCCAACGCAGGCGCGAATCGGACGTCGTCCAGGTCTCGCCTCCACCGGAACCATCTTCAGCCTTCACCCCGCGACTAACGGCAGCATCTCGGTCGGCTCCGCCCCGCTCGGCGTCAGCGTTCAAATCCTCCGGTGACGTCATCATCCTCCGACTCCGCCCTGGGACTCGTCACTGAATCACCCGTTCCACCGGCTCGCTCACCTTCGCCACGCCCACCAAGGTCGGCGCACCTCGATACCACCGAAGGCTTTGAGAGTGCTCACGCGTGCAGAACTCCGGCAACCAGCCCATCCAGTTCTCGGCCACCGACACCTGCCATCAACTCCACAGCCTTCGCTACCGGCACCACCAACACCTGCCCCGTCCTGCAAAGCACGGCCACATCCACAACGCTCGCTGCTCGGCGCCACCTGCTACCTACTCCAGTAGGCTTCACGCCCAACGGTCGTTGGCACCGATTCAGCAGTGCTGGCCTTACCGTCAAAGGAACCGCCGTCGGCACGGGCCTCGCCAGCATCACCGCTCGTTCGTCCGACCTCAGTCGGCACCGGCATCACCCCCGTAGACACCCTTTCAAGGTCACCGCCACACCCAGTAGCACTACCCCCGGAACGCCCGTCAGCTTCACCGTCACCGCGCTCGAAGGCACCACCGTCATCACCGCCTTCACCGGCACGGTCACCTTCACCATGACCGACGCCACCGGGAGCTTTGTTACGGGCACCAGCTACACCTTCACCACCGCCGACGCCGGCGTCCACAACCTTCACTTCCGACGCCATCTTTAACACCCCCCGGCACCTACACCATCAGCGCCCACCCTCAACACCATCATTGGCACCAGCAACAACGTCCTCGTTCAATACACCTCGCAGACCGCCCTCACCAGCTCTGTCAATCCGGTCTTCATCAACAACAACACCACGCTCATCGCGACGGTCTCCTCAACCGCCAGCGCCATCGTCCCCACCGGCACCATCACCTTCCTGAACGGCACCGCGTCGATCGGCACCTGCAACCTGAGCGGAGGCACCTGCTCACTCCCAGTCAGCTTCACCACCGCCGGCACCTACCCGCTCACCGCCGTCTACGGCGCAGACACCAACTTCGCCACCTCGACCTCCACCCCAGCCGTCAGCCAGGTCGTCACCGACTTCACCGCGCAAACCTCACTCGCCAGCACCATCAACCCAAGCTTCGTCAACCAGACCACCAATCTCATCGCTACGGTCACCGCAACCCCCGGCCAACCCGGCGCAGGACAGCCCGCCGGCTCTGTCACCTTCATGGACGGCACAACCACCCTCGGCACCGCCTCCATCGTCGGCACCACGGCCACTCTCCCCGTCAGCTTCACCACGGCCGGAAACCCACATCCTCACCGCCACCTATAACGGCAGCCTGACCTTCGGCCCGCAGACCTCAGCCAACTACACGCAGGTCGTCAGCAACTACACCGCGCAGGTCGGCATTACCAGTTCGATCAACCCCAGCTTCGTCGGCCAGTCCACCACCTTCACCGTCACTGTCTCCGACCTCGGCGCCCAAAACCGGCGCGCCTACTCCCTCCGGCATGGTCACCCTCAAGGACGGCACAACCACCATCGGCACCTGCAATCTTGTCTCCGGCACCTGCAGTGCCGCCGCCAGCTTCTCTGTCCCGTCCAGCACAACGGCCCATAACATCACCGCTTCTTACGTCGGTGGTTCCTCCTACAATCCCGCCACCACAGTCACCCCGCTCGTCCAGGTCGTCAACGACTACGCCGCCACGGCCGTCCTCACCAGCTCCCTCAACCCCACCTTTGTTGGCCAGTCCACCACCCTCACTGCTACGGTCACCGCAGTCCCGGGGCAAACCGGCGCGCCCACACCCGCAGGCCAGATCACTTTTAAAGACGGCTCCTCAACCATCGGCAACTGCACGTTATCCTCAGGTACCTGCACCTTCGCCGCCGGCTTCACACCCTCCGGCAATCACCTCCTCACCGCCGTTTACGCAGGCAATGCCAGCTTCTCCACGGTCACGTCCCCGCAGATCACGCAGGTGGTCAACCAGTACACTTCGCAGACCGGCCTCACCAGCTCGGTCAATCCGTCCATCATCAACGGCTCGACCACCCTCACCGCTACGGTCTCCGCCACACCGGGACAAGCCGGCTCCGGCACGCCCGCCGGCTCCATCACCTTCAAGGACGGCTCCGCGACCATAGGCACCTGCACGCTCGTCTCCGGCGCATGCACCTACGCCGCCAGCTTCTCTACCGCCGGCAGTCACAATCTCACCGCCGTCTATAGCGACGACATCAGCTTCTCCGCCTCGATCTCCAACACCGTCGTCCAGGTCGTCGACACCTTCACCTCCCAGACCGTCCTCACCAGCTCCGTCAACCCATCGCTGCTCAACCAGTCCACCACCCTCACCGCCACCGTCTCCGCCACTCCCGGCCAGCCCGGCGCCGGAACGCCGACTGGCTCTGTCACCTTCATGAACGGCTCTGCGACTCTCGGCTCCTGCATGCTCGTCTCCGGCTCCTGCACCCTCCCCACCAGCTTCGCCACCGCCGGCAGCTACTCGCTTACCGCCGTCTACGGCGCGGACAACAGCTTCCTCGGCTCAACGTCCGGCCCCGTCACTCAGGTCGTCAACGACTTCACCTCGCACACCACCCTCACCAGCTCCATCAACCCAAGCTTCGTGAATCAATCCACCACCCTCACCGCGACCGTCGCCGCTACCCGCCGGTCAACCAGGCGCAGGCACCCCGACCGGTATGGTCACCTTCAAGAACGGTTCCGCAACCCTCGGCACTTGCACCCTAACCGCCGGCACCTGCACCCTCCCAACTAGCTTCGCCACCGCCGGCAGCTACTTGCTCACCGCCGTCTACGGAGCAGACCCCAGCTTCCTCGGCTCAACCTCTGGCCCGGTCACGCAGGTCGTCAATGACTTCACCTCGCAAACCGCCCTTACCAGCTCGCTCAACCCGAGCTTCATCAATCAGTCCACCACCCTCACCGCCACCGTCGCCGCTTCCGCCGGACAAACTGGTGCCGGAACTCCAATGGGCTCGGTTACATTCAAGAACGGTACAGCAACGCTCGGGACCTGCACCCTCACCGCCGGTTCCTGCACCTTCCCCACCAGCTTCGCCACCGCCGGCAGCTACTCGCTCACCGCGGTCTATGGCGCGGACTCCAGCTTCCTCACCTCAACCTCCCTCGCCGTCACCCAGGTCGTCAATGGCTACAACGCCACGGCCATGGTTACCAGTTCCATCAATCCGAGCTTTCTCAATCAGCAGACCACCCTCACCGCCACGGTCGCTGCCGCCCCTGGACAAACCGGCGCCGGCACGCCAACCGGCACGGTCACCTTCAAGGACGGCTCCGCCACACTCGGTAGCTGCACTCTCATCTCCGGCTCCTGCACCTCCGCCGCCAGCTTTACCACCACTGGCAACCATCCCCTCACCATCGTCTACGGCGGAGATGCCAGCTTCCTTACCACCACCTCACCCACCCTCACGCAGGTCGTCAATAGCTTCGCCTCGCAGGCCCGCCCTCACCAGCTCGGTAAACCCGTCCTTCGTCAATCAGGCCACCACCCTTACCGCTACCATCTCCGCCACCCCCGGCCAGACCGGCGCCCCCACTCCCGTCGGTACAGTCACCTTCAAGAACGGCAACGCGACCCTTGGCACCTGCACGCTTGCCTCCGGAACCTGCACGTTCCCCGCTACCTTCACCACGGCCGGCAACTATACCCTCACCGCCGCCTACTCCGGTGACACCAACTTCGGAGCCTCCACCTCCACCGCCGTCACTCAGGTGGTTAATACCTACGTCGCCGGCGTCACGCTCACCAGCTCCGCGAACCCGGCCTTCGTCACCAACTCCACCATCTTTACCGCGACGGTCGCTGCTAACGCAGGGCAGGGAACCGCCCCTGCTCCCGGCGGTACAGTCACCTTCATGTACGGCGCCAACACTCTCGGCTTTGCTGCAGTCGTCAACGGCCTCGCTACCTTCGCGTACACGTTCCCGTCCATCGGCAGCTACCCCATCACCGCCGTCTACTCTGGCGACGCCAACTTCCTCACCGCCTCCTCGCCCACACTCACGGAATCGGTCGAAGACTTCACTATCGCCCCTCGCCACCGGCACGCCTGCCACCGCGACGGTCCTTGGCGGCTACCCGGCCAGCTATGCCTTCACCCTCGCACCCTTTGGCGGCGCCACCATGGCCGGACCCATCACCTTTAGCCTCAGCGGCTTCCCGCCGGGCACCACTGCGGTCTTTGCTCCCTCCGCCCTCGCCACCGGCGTTGGATCCACCAACGTCACGCTTACGGTCAAGCCGCCCGCAGTCGTTCAGGCCCATCTTGACCAGCGCCCGAACCAGCTTTCCCCGCGCCCAGCCGCTCACTACGCGCCCATCGCCCTTGCGCTCCTGATCCTGCCCTTCGCAGCCTTCCGCCGCCGTCGCCCAGCCGCCCTCTTCCTCTGGATACTGCTAAGCGTCTCAGCCCTCGGCCTCACCGGCTGCCTTTCTGACTCCTCCAGCGGCTACTATGGCAACACGCCCCAAACCTACACCCTCACCGTAACCGCAACTTCGGGCTCTCTCTCGCACGCCACCACTGTTACCCTTACCGTCCAGTAGCAAAGCAGGAGTTCCACGACGATGCACCCTGAAACCCGCGATCCCCAGCCGGCATCCCGCCTGTACCGCCATCTCTTCCGGCTGGCAGCGATGCTGTCTCTCGCGGGTGCAGCTCTTCCGCTCGCTCAGGCACACGCGCAATTTGGCGGCCGTAGCGCGGACTTCGGCATGTCCTACGTCCAGGAGCGCAGCAAGTTCATCGGCTCCTCCTCATCGGACTACTTCTACCTCCGCGGCGCCAAAATCGATTACAGCGTCGACCTCTGGCACGGTCTTGGCGTTTCGGCCACCGGTGCCGGTTTCGCAGCCACCAACCTCCGCGGCTCTATCGATATAGAGCACATCCAGTTCCTCGCCGGTCCCCGCTATACCTACAACCTCGGCCACATTACCGATACTGCCTGGAACCGCCACGGCAGCGCCTTCGTCGAAGGCAAAGTCGGCTACACCATTGCGCCTTCCGGCCTTTACCCCAGCAACGGCGTAGAGCAAACCCATGCCTCTTCGCTCACCTACCAGGGCGGTGCGGGAATCAACGTGACGATTTATCATCGTTTCGATCTGCGTCTTATCGAAGGCGGTTATGTTCGAACGGCGCTTCCCAATGGCGGCACCAACGTCCAGAACACCGTATGGGCAGGTTCCGGCATCAACTTTCACTTTGGTCACTAATCGGTTCTTTTCCAGTTCAGATGGGCCGCTTCGTAACAATTCTTAACCCAGGCCTTTACTGGGATCAAAATCCATATCGATTAAGCTTCAATCGGACAATATCGATTCAGCTCAACCTCGCATCTCACTTGGAACGATGGACGCCAAAAGATACAGCTTGCCTTCAGGCGCCCCACACCCTTCAGCGCAGGAAGAAGATCGGCATGAAGCTCGCCTCAATCTACTGATCGAAACCGGTCTAGCCCTCGCCGGCGAACGCAGCCTCGAAACCATCGTCCAGACCGCTCTCAACGCCGCCCGCGAACTCGCCTGTGCCAGCTTCGGTGTCTTCTTCTATAACGCCACCGGCCCTGATGGCGCTCCGGTTCAGCAATACAAGTTTTCCGCCGAAAACCCCACGGCCTTGGCCGGCATCACCCTCACAACCGCAGCCGATCTCTTCAGCCCATCCGTCTTCGACAAAGCCATCCTCCGTTTCGCCGACATCACCCACAATCCCCGCTTCGGCGGCAACAGCCCCTTCAGCGGGACCCCATTTGGCCAGCTCGCCATCCGCAGTTACCTCGCCATCCCCGTCTGCGCCCCCAACGGCCACCACCTCGGCGGTATGCTCTTCGGCCATCCGGACCCAGACATCTTCTCCTCCTACAGAGAGCAGCAGGTCGTCACTGTCGCCGCCCAGGCCTGCGCTGCCATGGAAAACGCCCGCCTGGCCGACACCCTTACCCAGGAAATCGCCATCGCCGACGCCGCCCGCCAGGCCCAGCGTGAAACCTCTGAACGCCTCGCCTCCGTCTTCGAAAGCACCACCGACGGTATCGCCCTGATGGACCGCAATTGGCGCTTCACCTACCTCAACAAGCGCGCCAACGATATAGTCGCCCCCGGCCGCGATGTCTCCGGCATGCCCTACCTCGAGCTATTCCCAGACGGTGCCGGCAGTGTCTTCGAGCAGCGCTACGCCGAAGCCATGAACGAGGGCCGCGTCGTCGAGTTCACCGACTTCTACGCCCCTCTGGACATCTGGGCCGCCATCCGTGTCTTTCCCACCTCCGACGGTATCGCCATCTTCTTTCAGGACGTCACCCAGCAGCGCCGCGCCGAGCGCTCCAGCGTTGACGCCACCCGCCGCCTCCGCCAGGCTCTCGACGCGGGCCAGCTCGGCACCTGGACCTGGAACCGCGAAACCGATCTGCTCGATCTCGACGAGCGCGCCAACGAACTCCTCGATGGCGATGGCGCCCACGTCCCCGTCTCTCGCACCGAACTCCGCAAGCGCATCGTCCACGAAGAAGACCTCGGCCAGACCGCCGAATCCATGCGTGAAATCGTGCTCACCGGTGGCGCATATAGCGCCGAGTACCGCGTAGACACCCGCGACGGTCGCCAGTACTGGGTCTCGAGCCGCGCTATCGCAACCTACGACGACGATTCTGCCGGCCACTCCCCTGCGAAGTCCCTCAAAGAGATCACCGGCATGATTGGCACCGTACAGGACATCACCGCCCGCAAGACCCAGGAAGCCACCCTCCGTCAGAGCGAAAAACTCGCCGCAACCGGACGCCTCGCCGCCACCATCGCTCACGAGATCAACAACCCGCTCGAAGCCGTCACCAATCTCATCTATCTCTCCAAAACCGACCCCGGCGTCCCTCCGCCCATCGCACACCTGCTCGAGACCGCCGACAACGAGCTCGCCCGCGTCGCCCAGATCGCCCAGCAAACCCTCGGGTTCTATCGGGACACCACCCGCCCCATCGATATCAACCTCACCGAGATGCTCGAAGGCGTCGTCAACCTCTTCTCGCGCAAAATGGACTACAAGAAGATCGAGTGCGAGCTCGATCTCACACCCGACCTCCACATCTTCGGCCTCCAGGGCGAAGTCCGGCAGGTCTTTTCCAACCTCATCGTCAACGCTATCGACGCCTCCTCCAAAAGCCGGATTTACGTCCGCGCCCGCGCCTGCACGCATCTTGGGCGTCCCGGCGTCAGCGTCCTCATCGCCGACCGAGGCACCGGCATCCCCATCGGCGTCCGCCAGCGCCTCTTTTCGCCTTTTTTCACCACCAAGCAGTCAGTCGGCACCGGCCTCGGTCTTTGGGTCACCCGTGGCATCGTCGAAAAGCAGGGAGGCTCCATCCGCTTCCGTACCTCCACCGAAAAGCCCTCAGGAACGGTCTTCCGCGTATTCCTTCCCGCAGAATTTCTCAATCCCGACAAATTCAATACGACGCAGTCAAGATTTATCCAGTAGACTAATCCGTGGAGTGGACCAGACCGAACGGCGAGTCTATCTTCTCCCGCTTGTGGGACTTACCGGAACGCTCGGTGTACGATTCACATTCCAGTTGCACTCACTTGCCAGGACCCGATGACCTCCATGAACCCCTTTCTGCTTAGCGGCAACACGCTCAAACCTTCATTCCGTCCCTCCCCCGAGCCTGCTGGCGACTCCGCCAACGCCGCTCCCGCCCCGCGCATCCTCGTCGTCGACGACGAGGCCCTCATCGCAGACACTATCTGCCAGATCCTCAACCGCAACGGCTTCATCGCCGAAGCGGCCTACTCCGGCACGGAAGCCATCGAGACCGCAAAGCGCATCTGTCCCGACCTCCTGCTTTCGGACGTGCTCATGCCGCACATCGACGGCGTAGAAGCCGCCATTGCTATCCGCGAGTTCTGTCCCGACACCCGCATCGTCCTCTTCAGCGGCCAGGCAGCCACGGTTGAAATTCTCGAGCGCGCTAAGAAGCGCGGCCATAACTTCGAACTCCTGCCCAAGCCCATCCACCCCACCCAGCTCATCAAGCATCTCCGCGAGTAACGTGCCTTCCGGCCGTACCATCTTGCAAAGCCTGCGCAACCGTTTGCGCGGGATGGCGGTTTTGCGCCAACTGCATAACACGTCCGTGCCATTGAAGCGGCTTATTCAGAAGACTAGCTTCAACAGCAGTATCTATTTGGGCCAGGAGATTCTCGATGAAACAGTTTTCTTGTGGTGACGTGGTACCCGGTTGCAAATCCAGTTTTCAAGGTGCAAGCGAAGACGAAATCCTCGGCCAGGTCGCAAAGCACGCCAGGGAGGATCACGGCATGACAGACATCCCCGCATCGCTGGTCGATCACGTCCGTTCGATGATTCAAAACGTTCCCGCAGCGTAAATCGGCATCCAACACGCGGGGTTCACAATGCAACTGTGCGCATCCCTTTCTGAACCCGCCAGGTCTCAGAGAGAAAACGAAGACTTTCTCCTCACCTTTGAGGCCATCCTCAGTGGCGAGAGCCCCATTGTCTTCCACTATCAGCCCATCGTCGATCTCTCCCGTGGCGTCGTTACCGGCTATGAAGCCCTCGTACGCTTCCCCAAAGCCATGGGCCCGGCGCCGGACATCGCCTTCGACGCCGCCAGCCTCTTCGGCCGCCGTCTCGAGCTCGAAGAGGTCGTCACCCGCGCCGCTCTCTACAGCCGCGCTCTGCTCCCGGCCAATTGCTTCCTCAGCCTTAACGCCAGCCCAACCTTCCTGCTCTCCGATCAATGGCAGGCCGTGCTCTCCACCGTTTGCGACCTCTCCGGCATCGTCATCGAAATCACCGAAGGCGAATCCATCAGGGACTACGCCCATATCCGATCCCGCATCGCACAAATCCGCCGCCTCGGCGGCAGCATTGCCGTCGACGACGCCGGCGCCGGCTACGCCAGCCTCAAGCACATCGTTGAAATCAAACCGTCCTTTATCAAGCTCGATCGCGTCTTCGTCGAAAGATGCCACTCCGACCGCGCCAAAGCTGCCCTCATCGAAATGATTGGCCGTGCCGCCAACCGCCTCGACGCCTGGATCATCGCCGAAGGCATCGAAACCCTCCCCGAACTCAACGAACTCATGCATCTCGGCGTCCCCCTCGGGCAGGGCTACTATCTCGGCCGGCCCAACCCCGTCATGCACCCCCTCAACGACGACCGCGCCTCCGACATTCGCTCCCGCAACCAGGCGCAGACCAACTCCGCCGGTCTGCAACGCTTCCTCCAGCCCTGCCCCTCGCTCACCACGCCCCAGGCCGCGCAAACTATGCTCGCCGTCGATCTCTCCCTAGACGCCGTCATCGTCCTCGACAAATGGAGGCGCCCCACCGAGATCGTCGAGCGCCATCCCATCGCCGGCATCCGTCGCGTCCAGGACATCATGAAGACTCAGCTCCTCAGCGATCCCGCCGAGACCCTCCACCGCGCCCTCACCCGACCCGCTGTCACCCGCTTCGACCCCATCGCCGTGATCGACACCCAGGGCGAGTACCTCGGCATCCTCTCCATCGACCGCCTCATGCGCGCCCACCTCAACTAACCGCTCCTGCGTGTCGTCCCCGCCCTACCTCAACCCATGTCTCTCCTGCCGGGGGATCTACATCCGCTCATCTCCCCCCGGCCCCCAATCTCCGGGTGGCCCATTCATCGCGCAGCACTTCGCGCGATGAGTGGGGAACACCAATCTTCAAACCGCGAGCTTTTGCTCTTGCCTTTCTTTCTGTCATCCTCGCAGGGGATCTGCTTTCCTCAGCCCGCCCACCCCCCGAGTAGGGAACATCAACATCGCAACTCACCTCGCCTCGTTCTCTCATCGTCGATAAGACTTCGCCGTCACCCTCCTACCCTCACTGCTCCCTTTCCTTCCTCCCTGCAAATCCGATTGAACTTGCAACATCCAGCCTCATCCCCGTACGCTTCTCCCCATGACGTTTCTCAAGCGCACCATGAATCGCCGCCGCTTCCTCTTTACCACCGCCGCCACTGCCGCCAGTCTCCGCTCCTTCGCGCAATCTCCCGCGCCCACCGCCGCAACCCTCACACTCCACCCCGACAAACCCGGTCCCGTCATCCCCGAAAACTTCGTCGGCCTCTCCTACGAAACCCAGCAGCTCTCCGATCCCGAATTCTTCTCGCCTGCCAACACCGGCCTCATCGAGCAGTTCAAGGCCTTGGCGCCCCACGGCGTCCTCCGCCTCGGCGGCAACACCTCCGACTACGGCTACTGGAAACCAACCCCCACCTCCACCATGCCGCCGCGCGCCGCGCGTCCCTACAAGGTCGGCGATCCACCACCCGACATGTCCTACGCCGTCACGCCAAAAGCCGTGACCAATCTCAAAGCCTTCCTCGACGCCACCGGCTGGACATGCCTCTACGGCATCAACCTTGGCGAAAACACTCCCGCGCTTGCCGCCCAGGAAGCCACGTTCGTCCACAAAGCCCTCGGCTCCAAACTTGAGTACTTCCAGGTCGGCAATGAAGCCGACCGCTTCGCCTCCACCATCCGCGACCCCAAAATCACCGGCAAACCCTGGGACGTGGAAGCCTTCATCGCCGAGTGGCTCACCTTCGCCAAAGCCATCGTCGCCGCCGTTCCCGACGCCAAATTCGGCATGCCCGACGTCGCTTCCAATGAAAAGTGGTTCGCCGGCATCGGCGAGCACTTCGCCACCGATCCTATGGCCGCGCACATCGCCTGCCTCTCGCACCACTACTACATCGGCGGCCCTCCCTCGAATCCCGAGATGACCATCGACCACATCCTCAAGCCCAACCCCCACGTCCTCCAGGTCGCCGCTGTCGTCGCCGCCGCTGCCGCCAAACTTCATACCCGCTATCGCATGACTGAAGGCAACACCTGCTACCGCGGTGGCAAACCCGGCGTGTCGGACGTCTTCGCCTCCGCCCTCTGGTCCGCCGACTACCTCCTCCAGCTCGCCTCCCTCGGCTACGCCGGCGTCAACCTCCACGGCGGCGACGGCCAGATGGTCGCCAACTCCCTCGGCGGCAAACTCCCCGGCGACGAAATCGTCCTCGCCGCCCACGGCAACCCCGCCGACCACCCCCACCCCTACTACACCCCCATCGCCCACATCGGCAACGACTACATCGCCGAACCCGTCTCCTTCGGCATGCGCTTCGCCCAGCACTTCGCCGGCGGCAAAATCATTCCCATCGACTTCGACCCTGGCCCCATCAACGCTACGGCCTACGCCGTCAAACGCCCCGATGGCAACGCTCTCCTCGCCATCATCAACAAGGACCCCAAACTGTCGCTCTCACTTCCCCCACTCGGCAACTGGGTCGCTATCCTGAAGTTGAGCGCACCCCGTCTGGACTCTCGTTCCGCCGAACTCGGCAAGTTGGGCAAACTCGACAAACTCAACGCCGCCCACATTCCCCCTGCAACCGCCGCCCTCTTCGGCCAGCTAACCCTCTAACACCCCTATTGCCGGGTGGGGTATCGTTTGCGGCAGCAAACGACCGCTCTCCCCCATGCCCGCGACTTCGTCATCCTGAGCGAAGGGCAAAGCCCTCAGCGAAGGACCCGCCAGGCCTATCGCCTCCACACCTCCCCCAAGCCTTTCAACCACGAATCCTCGACCTATCCCAAAAACACAACGGGCACCTCAACCGAGGCGCCCGTTGTTTCTTACTGTTTACTTCACTACTGTCTAAAACACAATCCGCCCACCCAACTGCACCTGCCGCGGCAGGCTGTTGGAAATGGTCGAAGTAATGTATCCGAAGTTGCTGGCGGTCGCGCTCGAAACGTTGGGCGCGGCAAACACCGGGTGGTTCAGCGTGTTGAACGTCTCAAAGCGCAGCTGCAGATACGCTCCATGTACCAGATCGAAGTTCTTCAACACCGAAGCATCCAGGTTGTTGAACCCATCCTGCCGTACCCACGAAAGTGTCTGCGGCAGCGTGCGATAGTGGTCCACATACGCGCCATTGTTGATGAACGTTGACCCATCACAAGCCGAAGGAGTCGCCGCGCATTGGGCTGCGGTAAGTGCAGCCACATTGCCCGTAACGAACTCGTTGGTGCTCAGAGCAGGATTACCCGAACCCAACGGCGCTGTATCGCGCGGCTTGTTGCTGATCTGGCGCAGCGTCGCTCCCGGTGCCAGCACCAGGTCGCTCGTAAACACCAACGGCTGTCCGGTCTGGAACTGGTAGATGCTGTTGATCACCCATCCGCCGACCAGCTCATCCATCAACTTGCTTCCGCCAAAGGCAAACTGCTTGCCCTTGCCGAACGGCAGATTGTACGTTCCGCCTACGGTGAAGTGGTGCGTATGGTCGAACGGTGAAATGCGCCGCGTCGGTGTGGTGTCTTCATCGTTCAGGAACGTGTCGGCCTCAATCAGCTTCGAGAAGCTGTAGTTGGCCGTCAGCGTCAGCCCATGCTTGGACCGCTGTTCGATGTGCGCAATCACGCTGTTGAAGTAAGACTGCCCAATCGTTTGGTTCTGCTCCAGCACGTTCGCCGTCCCATACTGCGGATACTGCGTCAGCAGGCTCCCGTAGGAAACGGTCGCACTGTTGGCGCTTCCACCGTTCGGCAGCAAACCTGCATACGGGTTCGCCACGGTCGTCGAATACTGTGCCGAAAGCGTGTTGTTCCGGTAGGGATTCGTCGAAAGATACGGCGTTCGGATCGAGTTCAGATTCTGTTGCGCAATCGGAAGATGCAGACTGTGGTTGCCCTGATATAGCACCTCGAACAGCGTGCTGCTGGTCAAGCTGCGCTGCATCCCAAGGTTCCAACGCTCCGAGTAAGGATCATGTTGCACAGGTGCTAGGAAGCTGATCGCCTGTCCAAGGAACGAACTCGCTCCCAACGATGATCCACTCGCTTGCACAAACCCGCCCGGGAAAGGATTGCTCAGCGTGTTCACCGGCGGTGTCAGGCCGTTGTTGGTCGAAGAGGTATACGTCGTGGACGCCGAGAACCCTTCCGAGTTGCTCAGAGCGTTCGACGAATACGTTCCCGTCGACGCCAGCGAGGCCAGCGTTTCCGGCTGCACAAAGATGCCGAATCCGCCGCGAAGCACTGTCTTCGGATCCACGCTGAGCGAGAACCCGATACGCGGGCTCACAAACCCGTTGTTGGTCGCGTACACCGCGCCGTTGTGGCTGCTCGGATAAGTAAGTCCGCCCAGCGTGTTGATCGTGTTCAGCGTCGTCGTCTCACCGCCATAGGTCACAGTGGTTGGTTTGAACGCTGCGGCTGCACCCGCCGAAGCAGAGTTCACCGCCAGCGGATTGAACCCGCTCACTGTCTTTCCGTTCGTCTCGCGGAACGGTGTGTCGATATCGAACCGCACGCCCATGTTCACCGTCAGCTTATTGCTCACGCGCCAGTCATCCTGCACAAACGATCCTGTGTAGTACTGGTGATAGTTCGAGCGCGCATTGATGTCGTACTCGCCCGAGCTCGGCAAGCCGAACTCAAACGAAGCCAGATCGCCGCCAAATGTCTGTGCCGTTCCGCCACCCTTCGCTTCCACAAAGTTCGAGTTGAACGTAAAGCTGCCCGAAGCATCGCCGAAGTTCTGCACGCTCAAACGGTACTGCCGTCCGTCAAAGCCGATCTTCACCGTATGGCGTCCCAACACCTTCACCATATCGGCGAACACCTGATAGCTGGTCGTCGGATCAAGCGCCGACCCCGTATCGCCCAGGCACTGGTAGCTGGTAAAGCTGCCGCAGCTGCTGCCCGTTGCGAAGTTGATGTAGGGAAGCTCCGGCTCCGTCACCGAAGCGTACGGCAGGCCGACCGACGCTGGGCTGTAAGCCTGCGCCTGCGTTCCATGCGATTCGCCGAAGTACGTCCAGTTCGCACGCACATCGAAGGTCGTCGTATCGTTCAGCGCGTACACGTTGTCCAGCGTCAGTCCCAGGTTCTCGCGCTGCAGCGTCGTTCCGGTTGTGTTGTTGCCAAAGTAATTGCCCTTGGTCTGCGTTCGGTTGTTGTGGCGCATATCGAAGAAGATGTGGTCCTTCGAGCTCACGTTATAGTCCAGCCGTCCAAACTCGTTGTTATAGGTGTCCGCGCTAGGTGCATTGCTGATGTAGTTGTTCTGCCCGTCAGCTGCGGCGTTCGCCGTGTTGTTTGCGGCAGGGAAGAGCTTCAGGTAAGCCAGTGCCGTCGGATCAAACGCATGTCCGGTCGACGCAAGCTGATTGTTCGCAATCGGCGTACGCGTCACTGTGCCGCCCACCAGCGTCGCCGTAAACGGGTTATAGAGCTGGTTCGGATCAGTCGCTCCTGTTCCGTTACAGGTAGCCAATCCGGCGCCGTTCACCGTATAGCCCGCGCTGCATCCGGCGGCCAGCGTCTGCGAAAAATCGCCCGTCAACTCCGCTGCCGTCGGCACCGTCGTTGTCGTGGTCACAGGCTGCGAATCCTTCAAGCCTTCATACGCAAAGAAGAAGAAGAGTTTGTCCTTGCCGTTGTAAATCTTTGGCAGCCACACAGGCCCACCAACGGTCAAGCCATATTGGTTATAGTGCGTTACCGGCAGCTTCACCACTGGATTCGCGCGATCGTTGAAGTACGTGTTCGAGTCGATGTTCGGAATCTGGTTGAACTCATACACCGTGCCATGCAGCGAATTCGTTCCGCTCTTCGTAATCTGGTTGATCACGCCGCCGATCGTATGCCCTTCGCTGGCATCCGTATCGAACGGCCGCACCGAAACTTCGTGTACTGAATCCTGCGTAGGCGCATAAGCCAGCGCGCCAAGCAGCGTAAGGTCAGGCGAGCCATCCAGCAGCACTTCGCTCACCTGGTTTGGCGTTCCACCCATCGACCACGAGTTACCCGCGCCGTTGTCGAACGGATGTACCAACTGCGGCGGGGCCGTCGTGATCACACCTTCCGAAAGCTCCGTCAGTGTCGTCGGCGTACGTCCATTCAGCGGCAGGTCCGCCACCGATTCCGTCGAAATAATCTGTCCGACAGATGCATTCGCCTGATCGATCAGCGGAGCCGCATCGGTCACCGTCACCGACGTCGTCGCTTCACCCACTTGCATCTTCATGTCCACAATCGGGTGCGCCTGCGACTCCAGGGTGATCGCGCTATGCGTCGTCGTCTGGAACCCTGGCATCGTCACCGTAATCGTGTAGTCGCCCGGCAGCAGGAACGGCACAACATACTGCCCATCTGCATCGCTCTTGGTCTGCGCCGTCGTCCCCGTATGGACTTCCTTCACCACCACGCTCGCCCCCGGAACCACCGCTCCGGTCGGGTCTGTCACCGCGCCGCTGATCGTTCCGCGAAACTCCTGCGCCCGCGCCACTCCTGCAAAAAATAGTATTGCCACAGCCAGCGACAATGTCGCCTTGGCGATTAACCCACGTAAAAACATGCCCATCTACTCCTCTGTCGTACTGTCCGGAAACTCGTCTGCCGGAGAGAAAATTCATCCAAGAAAGCTGGCCGCCCATCGAGCAGAATCCGGCCGCTTCCAACGCCTGTTACCCGGGCAAACTCCATCGTCCAAACGACTTAGGAGATCCTCGCCCGATCCTCAAGACCCATCAGGTCAAGGAACATTCGAGGCATCAAAAACCCGCTCCGGGTACGGTCGATGATTATCGTCTCCAGGCACAACATTTGTCAAACAAGCTATGTAGTCTGTCATACAGACCTGGACTGTCGTGATCTTGGAAAAACCTTCTTAGATGCACCACGCCTCTAATAGACTCATCCATCCAACTCCCACCATAGAGATCTCTCTACTCCTTACTCCTTATCCTCTACACTCTGTACTTATGTGTGGAATCGTCGGTTACATCGGTCCTAAGCCCTGCGTCCCCGTCATCATGGAAGGCCTAGCCCGCCTCGAGTACCGCGGTTACGACTCCGCCGGCATCGCCGTCGCCGGCGGCACCGCGCCCGACGGCACCCCGAACCCCCTCCAGCTCCGCCGCGCTCCCGGCAAGCTCCGCAACCTCGCCGCCATCCTCGCCAAAGACCCCGTCCACGGCACCTACGGCATCGGCCACACCCGCTGGGCCACCCATGGCCGCCCCACCGAAGAAAACGCCCACCCCCACCGCGACGGCACCGGAACCCTCGTCGTCGTCCATAACGGTATCGTCGAAAACTACCTCCAGCTCAAGCACGCCCTCATCGCCAAGGGCCACAAGTTCCTCTCCGAGACTGACACCGAAATCATCGCCCACATCATTCAGGACGAATTCGACCTGGCCGCCAATCGCGGCACCAATCCGGGCACCCCCACCAATCCGGGTGCCCCATCTTCGCCGACGGCCTCATCGTCGGCTAAGGTGGGTGCAAGCGCCCAAACCACCACCACCGACGCCGCCGACACCAACGAATCCCAGGCCGTCCTCGAAACCTCTACTCCTTACTCCTTACCCTCTACTCCTTCACTGCCTCTGGAAGAGGCAGTACGAAGAGCCGTCGCCCGCCTCACCGGCGCCTTCGCCATCGGCGTCCTCTCCGCGCACTCCCCGGACAAGCTAGTCGCCGCCCGCATGGGCCCACCCGCGGTCCTCGGCCTCGGCGAAGGCGAATACTTCCTGGCATCCGACGTCCCCGGCATCCTCCACTACACCCGCGAAATGTACTTCCTCCAGGACGGCGAAGTCGCCACCCTCACCCCGCAGGGCATCACCCTCACCGACTTCGACGGCAACCTCAAGCCCCTCAAATCCACGCGCATCACCTGGGACCCCATCCAGGCCGAAAAGGCTGGCTACAAGCACTTCATGCTCAAAGAAATCAACGAGCAGCCCCGCGCCGTCCGCGACACCACCCTCGGCCGCGTCTCCCTCGAAACCGGCCAGGTCTTCCTGCCCGACATGAAGATCACCCCGGAAGAGTTCCGCGCCGCCACAGGCATCACCATCGCCGCCTGCGGCACCAGCTGGCACGCCGGCCTCGCCGGCAAGTTCATGATCGAGCGCCTCGCCCGCCTCCCCGTGGACGTCGACTATGCCAGCGAGTACCGCTACCGCGACCCCATCCCCAACGCCTCCGAAATCGGCCTCCTCATCACCCAATCCGGAGAAACCGCCGACACCATCGCCGCGCAACATGAATTGATAGCCAAGGGCAGCAAAACCCTCGCCATCTGCAACGTCGTCGGCGCCGCCGTCACCCGCCTCGCCCAGGGAACCATCACCACCAACGCCGGCCCTGAAATCGGCGTCGCCAGCACCAAGGCCTTCACCGCCCAGCTCACCGCACTCTTCACCTTCGCGCTCTACTTGGCGCAGCTCCGCGGCACCGTCACCGAAGCCCAATCCCTCGCCCTCGTCACCGAGCTCTCCCTGATCCCCGGCAAAATCGAAACCATCCTCCGCTCCGTCGACGACCAATGTTGCGACCTCGCCAAGTCCTTCTCCACCGCCCGCGACTTCCTCTTCCTTGGCCGCGGCATCCACTACCCCATCGCCCTCGAAGGCGCCCTCAAGCTCAAGGAGATCTCCTACATCCACGCCGAAGGCTACCCCGCCGGCGAAATGAAGCACGGCCCCAACGCCCTCATCGACGAAACCCTCCCCTGCGTCTGCATCGCGACAAAAGACCCTGACGATCCCTCGTCCGTCCTCAAATACGAAAAGACCCTCTCCAACATCCAGGAAGTCACCGCCCGCTCCGGCCGCGTCATCGCCATCGCCATCGAAGGCGACACCCACATCGCGCAGCTCGTAGAACACGTCATCTACATCCCCCCCAGCCACGAGCTCTTACTCCCCATCCTGGAAGTAGTCCCCCTCCAACTCCTCGCCTACCACATAGCCGTAAGAAGAGGCTGCGACGTCGACCAGCCGAGGAATCTTGCGAAGTCGGTAACGGTGGAGTAGGCACCTCCACCGAACGGTTCGGAGATCGGTGCAAAACGAGTTTATATATCAGCCCTAAAAAAGTTTGTACGTCCACCCCAGAAATTGTCATCCTGAGCAACGCGAAGGATCTGTTGTTCGCTAAAAGTTGCAATTGGCGTAGGATTTGACACGATTCCCAATACGCCCTTAAAACCCGCGCATGGATTACGAATACGACCCTCGCAAAGCCGCGGCGAACCTCCGCAAGCACGGCGTCTCCTTCGACGAAGCCATCACCGTCTTCGAAGGCGATGCAAGCGCCTACACGGACTTTGACTCCGCACACTCCACCGGCGACCTCCGATTTTTCACCATCGGCATATCCTCCGCTGGCAAAATGCTGTTCATCAGTCATAATGAGGTGGATGGTGTCATTCGCCTCATCAGCGCGCGACGTGCGACACTTCGCGAACGGAAACTCTATGAAAACTCGGACATCTAAACCCGCCCCCGCGAAGTCGGCTGCAAAGTCGAGCACCGCCGTCCGTGGCAAGCACTTCAACCAGCTCGCCAAGGGCACCAACCTCGCGATCATCGACCCCGCACTGCACGAGCACTTTCCCGACTCCGAATCGGTAAACCGCGCTCTCCGCGCCCTGCTCACCATTCGCGAATCGCTTCTGACGGCCTCACCTCGTCCAGCCTCAACCAAGCGTCAGGCCGCGTAACAAATCGCCGCCGACGGCGACCAACGCACCGCAAACGCTCAAAGAACCTGCGCGCCAGCCTCCACCTATGTATAGCGAGGGGATACACAGCAGAGCGCTCGTGGCTTTTTCTAATGTCTACCCTCTACACGCTGTCCTTCCTGCTCCAACTCCTCGCCTACCACATCGCCGTAAGAAGAGGCTGCGACGTAGACCAGCCCAGAAACCTCGCGAAGAGTGTGACAGTCGAGTAACTGTTACGAAGAATTGGAGCAAACTGGTTGTTGACATTTGAAGTCTGAGAACTATGATGACGGAAACCAATGGATAACAACCTCACAGTCGCTGAGCAAATTGACTGCGTCATTCCTAAGCTTTCTAGTAAGAGGAACGCACCACTGTGGCCTCCAGATATGTTCGCTGTTTGCGCTTCAATTTTGCATGCATCCGGAGCATATTGCGTCGCTTCTTGCAACTGGCCTCCACGCTCGAATTGGGTATCCGAAGTTTCCAAGATAGGGGAAGAGTGGCGGCGCACATTCAAGACGAAGGTCCCGAAACGAGTACAAAAGCTTTGGACTCAAATTTTGCTGGGGAAAGCAAATCTGCTGTTAAGCCTTCCGGAAAATCGCCAGCTCTGCATTGCCATCATCGAACTTCTATCGATTGCTGACGAAGCATGCCGAGGGGTTGGAGTTCCGTTCAACCCTGCTGAAGGTGATCCATTCGATTCAGAGGCAGAGTATGTCCTCATCAATTCCAACTGGAGCGGTGCTGCAACACTTTGCGTTGATGCTAAAGATTCAACCGTAAGAGTGCTGCCCAAGATGCATGTGCCAACGAGCGGTTTTACAATCCGCTCGTTCTCTCACTATCTCGCCTTCATTCCAAATTCCGAGATAAAGCCTTACTGGCATTCGATCGGCACTGCGCCAATCGATGATGACACTCTAGATATCCTCATTCTGCCTTGGCCGAAGCTCGTGGAGCGCAGTCAGTTCAAAAGGGTAAAGGCCGGTTCGGCCACGATGAAGAACCTGCCTCCTAGCTTTGGCTTTTTCGAGTTCGAACAGCAAAACTCGGATGCACTAGTTGCGGCTGTGATTGATACCGTTCAGAAGGTATCAGCTTCCATGGGACAGAGAGATATTGACGCGGTCATAATGCCAGAGCTATCTCTAAGTGAGTCCGAATACAGCAATCTGAGCTCGATGTTGTTGAGGATGGGTGTATTTCTCATCGCTGGCGTTGGCGGCGAACGAAGGGCCGACAACACCAAAGAGAATACCGTCCGTTTCAATATCCCATTGGGAAGTGGTGGAGTCGACGGGGCAGTCGTTCCCGCGATTCAGTCCAAACATCACAGATGGAAAATCGAGGAACAGCAGATCCGGAGATACGGTCTTAGTTTGCCGAAAACAAAGTCCTTTTGGGAACATATCCCCATAGGCGACAGGAAGCTAAGTTTTCTATGCCTTCGAGAGTGGTTGGCGATGTGCCTTTTAGTCTGTGAGGACTTGGCTAGGCCAGATCCTGTCGGAGACGTCATTCGTGCAGTTGGGCCCAACTTAGTCATTGCCCTATTGCTTGATGGACCTCAACTCGACAATCGCTGGAGCGCGAGATATGCAACTGCCCTCGCGGATGACCCTGGTTCATCGGTTCTTACGCTAACGTCCTTGGGTATGACAAATTTGGGTAAAGCCAAGAGCAGCGACATCGGCAAAATCGCACTTTGGAAAGACGTTCGCGGAATCACCTATGAAATCGATGTGAAGTCAGGAGATTCGGCCTTGCTTCACATTGAGGTTGAAAACCGCATGGGATGGACCATAGACGGCAGAAACGATGGGAAATCATCTGGTTACCCATTGTTAAAGTCTTTTCAGGTTTTCAAGAGCGGCAAACCCATTGGAGGGACGTATTATGTCTAGAATGGCAAAGCTTGGTGACATCCAAATGAAACAGGCCGATGAAAAACTAGATTTGGATTTAAATGACGGCTCCATTCTCACTCATATAGCCCGCCGTCGCCCTCAGAACACCTATCAGCGAAGCCGATTGATGGCGATGTTGAGTCCAGATGGAAAGCTCGTAGCACAGGTGTTGCTAGGCAAGAAAACGAAATCTTCAGGAAGCGCCGTGAAGACTGCTGAGGGGCTTAGGAATTGGGCAAACGACCTCCAGAAGACTCCGAGTACCTCACGCCGAACGCTTTCTGCTAAACGCAAGCCCTAGCCTAAAAGCAATACGGAATCAAAGGCAAGGAAAGCAGCGTAATTTTTCATTCGGCGAGTGACGCATCCGCAATCAATCCATCCATACGACTAATCACCTGAGTCGGAAATACCTGGGAATTCGTCGAATCAAAATCTGGTACAAGAATTAGGGAAGCTCTTGAAGCGGCGCGCTGACATCAGAAGGATTAGACAAGTTTCCCACCTTCTGCAAAACAGTCATCGAGCAGTCTAAGAGCTTTCCCAAAATCATCTTGATTCGCCCAATCACTTTGCGATGTCTGTCGACGGCTTCATTCATCGCTTGAGACACCCCCATCATGGAGTCAAGAGTCTTCAAGTACTGATCAGTTCCAGATAGCGCGCTTATATTGCCACCAACAAAACCCGAGACCGCAGATGTGAAGATTGCTTTTGCTGCGTCTTGACCTGTTTGCTTTTCCATCCAAGACGCCCACCCAACAAGCCCTTCAGCGTATCTATCGGAGGCTCTTTCCAGCGGATCGCAAAGCCGGTCCAACTTGGTCGTTGCTGCGTTTAGCTTCCTGGAAAACTCGCTAATGTTTCGAAGATGAATGCCTGTATTGTCCTGTGGCAAACTCACCATTCGGTTTGTTTCCGCCTCTATCATCTGGCCGACCTCTAGCACTGGCGGGTAATCTTCTTCCTCAATATCCCCATTGGGCTGATCGGCCTGGTGATGGTCTATCTGCACCTGCCGGACTACCGCGAGGAGACGCACCCGCTGGATATTGTGGGATTGATCCTCTTCGGGTCGGGAATTGCGCTGTTGTCGTATGTGCTCGAAGTTTTCGGAGAACATACGCTGAGCGCGCGCGAGATCTCCGGATTGCTGGTGGTTTCGCTTGCGTTGCTGGCCGGGTACTGGCTGCATGCGAAAGCTCTTGCCTTTCCGCTGCTCCAACTCGGTCTGTTCAAGATCCGTACCTTCCGCGCGGCGGTCGGCGGAAGCTTCTTTACGCGGCTTGGAATTGGAGGCGTGCCGTTTCTGCTGCCGCTGTTGTATCAAGTGGGTCTCGGGTTCAGCCCGGTGCAGTCGGGCTTGCTGATCATGCCGCAGGCTATCGCTGCGATGAGCATGAAGGTGGTGATGCCTCGGCTTTTGTCCGCCATCGGCTATCGTTGGGTGCTTATCTCGAACACTGTCATCCTCGGTCTTCTTTTGTTGCTGTTTGCGACCATCGGACTTCATACGCCGGTGTGGATGATTGTGTTGCAGGCCTTTCTCTACGGGGCCTTTACGTCGTTGCAGTACAGCAGCATGAATACGCTGGTGTATGCCGACACCACAGACCAGCAAAACAGTGCCGCCAGTTCCATCGCGAGTACCATGCAGCAGATGTCGATCAGCTTCGGTGTGGCAACCGCGGGATTGGCGACAACGTTCTTTGTGCCGACGGGACATGCCGGTGCAACGGATATGATCCACGGCATTCACAAGGCGCTCGTAGCTCTTGGCGCGCTGACCATTCTTTCGACCATTGTGTTCCGCAGTCTGAAGAGCGGTGACGGTGACGATTTGAGTCACAAGAAGGTGCTTCATCCGGGTGGTTGATGGGTATCGACGATGAAAAGACCTGGAGGCGCTAGCCCCAGTCGTCGCGGACAGCGGCCTGGTCGGCAAAGACCTGTTCGAAGTGGTCGGTCTTCTTGACGAGGATATCGCCCAGCTGCTCGGATTGGCGAAGCAGGATGGCCTGCAGGCGGACGAGTTCCAGCATCGCAAGAAACGTGCAGATGAGAGCGCGTTCGGACTTGGTATTCGAGAGCATGCGGCGCAGGCTGATGGGCTTGTCTTCCATGAGCAGGCGGCGTTTCACGAAGTCAATCATCTGCGCAACGGTGACGGAGTCCTCGTCGATGGAGTGGACTGGCCGCTCGCGCAGGCGATGGAGGATGTCCTGGAAGACGCGGACGAGGTCGACGGTGTCGGCGTCGATTTCGCGCTCGCCGTCGGCGGAGTCGAGGCCGGCGTCCTTGAGGAAGCTCTTCATACCAGGCTGCGACCATGTGGCTTCTTCGAGCATTTGTTTCTGCTGGAGCATCTGCGCAGCGGCCTTGAAACGCTCGTGCTCGAGCAGGCGCTCGACGAGCTCGCGGCGAGGATCGTCGTCGGTGCCGGCCGCGATGGCAAGTGGATCGCGCGGGAGCAGCGTCTTGGACTTGATGTGGATGAGCAGCGCGGCGACATAGACGAACTCGCCGGCGGCGTCGACGTCGGTTTCCTTGAGGTTATGCGTGTAGGAAAGGAACTGCGCGGTGATGCGCGCGATGGGGATGTCGTAGATGTCAATGTTCTGCTTGCGGATGAGGTCGAGCAGCAGGTCGAGCGGGCCGTCGTAGACCTTGCCCACGGTGATGGAGAAAGGGGACTGCGAAGCTTCTTCAGCGTTCTTGTCTTTCTCTTTCTGGGTGAGCTTTTTGGGTTCGGGAGGTGGTGGAGTGGGTGGATGTTCGAGGGTGAAGGGCTCGCTGGGCTTGATGGTGTTGTCGTCAGCCGCGGGCGTGGGCTCGGCAGTAACTTCTGCCGCAGGCTCTGCGGCCGGTTCAACTTCGGAACGCGGCTCGATGTCGTTGAACTCTTCGGTGAGTTCGTCGGGCGGGGGCGTGTTGAGGTCTTGATCGTCAGGCATGTTGGTTAGCTGAGCCCCATGGCGTGCTGAACTTCGTCGAGTGTTTGCTGCGCGCGTTTGATGGCGCGGATGCTGCCGTTGGCGAGAACGTCAAGAACAACCTGCGGGCGTTGTTCGAGGTCGCGGCGGTGGGCCTGGATGGGCGCGATGCGTTCCACGATGGCGTCGGCAAGCCAGCTCTTGCACTCGATGCAGCCGATCCCGGCGGTGCGGCAACCTTCGGCGGCTTTGGCCTGTGTCTCTTCGGAGCTGAAGACCTTGTGCAGGTCGAAGACCGGGCAGACATCGGGGTTGCCGGGGTCCGTGCGGCGGACGCGCGCGGGATCGGTGACCATGGTCTTCAGCTTTTCGCGCAGCTCGGCTTCGGGCTCCGAGAGCATGATGAAGTTGCCGTAGGACTTCGACATCTTACGGCCGTCGAGACCCGGCAGCTTGGGCGATGGTGTGAGCAGGACTTGCGGCTCGGGCAGGATTTCGCGAACGCCGAAGGGCGACAGCTTCTTAGTCTGCTGTGCCGCTTCATAAAGCTGGTGCGCGTTGAACTGCGTGCGCGTGGAAGCTTTGGGTTCGCCGGCCAGCTTGCGGGCCTTTTCGAGGATGGCCGACATCTCCCAAGGCGCAGCTTCGGGCGAGGTGAAGAACTCGCCGGGGTAGAGCTGGTTGAAGCGGCGAGCGACTTCGCGGGTCAACTCGACGTGAGCAACCTGGTCGGCGCCGACGGGCACAAAATCAGGCTTATAGAGCAGGATGTCAGCGGACTGCAACAGCGGGTAGCCGAGGAAGCCATACGTCGCGAGATCTTTTTCGCGCAGCTGCTCCTGCTGGTCCTTGTAGCTGGGAACACGCTCCAGCCAGCCGAGCGGCGTGAACATGCCGAAGAGCAGGCTGAGCTGCGCGTGCTGCATCACGTCCGATTGCTTGAAGATGACGCAGCGGCCGGGATCGAGGCCGGCAGAGAGGAAGTCGAGCGCGATCTGGAAGCAGTTCTCCTGCACGCGGCTGGGGTCGGCGTAGTCGGTGGTCAGCGCGTGGAGATCGGCGATGAAGAAGAAGCAGTCGTAGTCGTGCTGCAGGCGCACCCAGTTGTAGAGCGCGCCCATATAGTTGCCGAGGTGCAGTCTGCCGGTGGGACGCATGCCCGAAAGGACGCGAGGGCGAGGGGTGGATCGTGTAGTGTCGGGGCTCATGAAGTCGTGGTTTCTGCTGTGCTTTCCAAGAGCCTTAAGGATACATGGCCGGAGGCCGCCACGATATGACCCGGAAGACCCGTTTGATCGCCGCAACCGGACGTCGAGCGCGTTGCGCAGGGATGATGGGAAGATATTTCGAGCGAACTGGGGTGTGAACCGTCTGTCGCAGTAGAAGCGGCGACAGATTATGGAGCAACTGGAAGCATTGAAGACGAAACCTCAGAGCGGAACTTTAGTCCGCACCGGCTCGGCGGCAGTGACGACCGAAAAGCGGACGGAGCCGACCTATGCCGCTGCATTTCGGTGCATTGGCGCGGCGTGTGAGGACCCTTGCTGCGGCGATTGGGACATCCCGGTCGACCGGAAGACCTATGAGGCGTACCAGGCGTTTCCGCCGGATAAGTTGGGGGCGGAGGTCGCGCAGTTTGTGACGATCCAGCCGCCGCCCGCGGCTGACGAGATGTATGCGTGGATTCGCCGCGGGCCGACAGGATGGTGTCCATTCTTAGGCGCGGATCGGCTATGCGGCATCCAGAAAGAGTATGGTCCGGCGCTATTGTCGTCGACTTGCTCCATTTATCCGCGTCAGCTAAGTCGCATTGAGGGCGTGGTGGAGGGCTCGCTGAGCTTGTCCTGCCCGGAGGCGGCGCGGAATGTGCTGCTCGATCCTGAATTCATGCGGCTTGAGGCAGATCTGTTCTCCGGGGAGTTCCGGACGGACAATATCTTCCGCTTGGCCTTGACGAAAGAGAGCGTGCTTCGGCCGGAGCGCTCCTATCTTGCGATCCGTCAGCTAATGATCGACATCGTAAGGAATCGTGCCTGGCCTTTGTGGCAGCGGCTCTTGCTGATCGGGTCCGCGTGCAAGGATCTCGATAGCGCCATGGCGGAGCCGGGAAAAGATATTTCCACGCTGCTCGCGGGATACCGGGGGATCAGCGAAGGTCAGCTATTTCGCGACGAGCTGGAGAAGATGCCTCGACAGCCCTTGCTTCGGCTGCAGGTGATCTGCGAACTTTCAGACGCGCGTGTGCGGGACGGTGCGGGAACCCGGTTCTGCGAAGTATTTCGCGCGCTGGCAGGCTGCATCGTGCCCACCGAAGAGCGCACTCAGGAGCAGGGGTTGGAGGCGTTCGCATGGGCGGAGAACGAGTTCTATCGGCCGTTCCTGGAGAAGCATCCGCATGTGCTCGAAAACTTCCTCGTCAACTTCATGTTTGTGAACCTGTTTCCCTATGGCCGCGAGGGAAGATCGGCGTTCAACGCTGCAGGCATGTTCGACGAGTACATGCGCATGGCAATGTTGTTTGCGTGGGTGAACGTGTTTGCGATTGGCATGGCAGCTCGCCACCGAGGCACGTTCGGTGGGGAGCATGTGGTGCAGGTGATCCAATCGCTGACGCGAACGTTGGAACACGATCCGGCGGCGTTGAAGGGTATCACCGAGTACATGAAGGTACGCGGGCTGGATAACCTGCAGGGCATCGCCATCATGCTCAGGAGTTGAGCTATGGGAGTGTCGATGGATCTCTTCGAGCAGGATATGGGCAGGTTGCTGGCGGGATTGGGGGCTGTTGCGATGCCGCTCGGAATGGCGCGCCGGTTGATGGAGAATTTGCTCCTGATGCGGCATGCCAACAGTAAAACCTGAAGGCTGGCGTACCGGATGGCGTCAATCGTAGCGACGAAATGAGCCTCCACGGGCCATTGGTGCGGGTTTGAAGGGATCTCGGATAAGCAGAGCAAATGCGAACGTTCAAACCTGAAGCTTTCTTCATCTAACGGTGCATAGCGGGAAGCATGTTGTGTCCGCGCGAGGAGATTGCGAAATGGCGATGAAGAATCTGGGTGGAAGCTTTACGTTTCCGGGAACGACGATGACGGTAAATCGCATGGGCTACGGCGCGATGCAACTGGCCGGCCCGGGTGTATGGGGACCGCCGAAGGATGTGGACCAGGCCATAGCTGTGCTGCGTGAGGCAGTGGAGTCGGGTGTGAACCATATCGATACAAGCGACTTCTACGGGCCGCATGTGACCAACCAGATCATCAAGCAGGCGCTATATCCGTACAAGGACGGGCTGGTGATTGTGACCAAGGTCGGTGCGCGGCGCGGCGACGATAAGTCGTGGATTCACGCTCGTGGGAAGCAAGAGCTGATCGATGCGGTGCATGACAATCTGCGCAACCTTGGGTTAGACGCGCTGGATGTAGTGAATCTGCGTATGGGTGGCATGTCGGAGCCGGTAGAGGGAACGATTGCGCCGCAGATGGAGGTGCTCGCCGAACTACAGCAGCAAGGGCTGATCAAGCACATTGGCGTAAGCACCATGAGCGCGACGCAGATCAAGGAAGCGCAGGGCATCGCGCCGGTGGTGTGTGTGCAAAATTTCTACAACGTGGCGCAGCGCGGCGACGATGCGCTGGTGGAGGATTTGGCGAACCAGGGAATTCCGTATGTGCCGTACTTTCCGCTGGGCGGGTTTACGCCGCTGCAGTCGGGCGTGCTCGATGAAGTGGCGACGGCGTTGGGCAAGACGCCAATGCAAGTCGCGTTGGCGTGGCTGCTGCATCGCTCGCCGAACATCTTGTTGATTCCCGGCACGGGATCCTTGGGGCATCTGCGCGAAAACCTGAGCGCGGCGGAGCTGGTGTTGCCGACTGAGGTGATTGCGAAGCTGGATGCTGTTGGGATGAAGCAGTGATTTCCTAATACATTGTCATCTCGACCGAAGCGCAGCGTAGTGGAGAGACCCGCAGTTTCGTTTCCGCAGGTATTAGAGCTGCGGTCTTCTCCACGACGCGGGATGATGTCATAAACCTATTCGAGCACCAGCGCGATGGCGAAACCGTCGTAGCCTTTGCTCCCGACTGTCTGCAAGGCCGTAGCGCTGACACGCGGTTCGGCGGCCAGCAGTTCGAGAAAGCTTCGTGTGCCTTGCACGCGAGGGTCAGGGTGGTTGGGATCGAGGATGGCGCCATCGCGGACGACGTTGTCGCCGATGATGACGGTGCCGGGGCGGGAGAACTTGAGCGCCCAGGCGAGGTAATGGGGGTTGTTGGGTTTGTCCGCGTCGATGAAGATCAGGTCGAAGGGCTCGGGGTCTTCCTCGGAAAGCGCGGCGAGCGAGTCCAGTGCGGCCCCGATGCGGATGTCGACCAGCGGAAATAGGCCGGCACGCGAGATATTGGCCTTGGCCGTCGCTGCATGGTGCGGGTCGAACTCCATCGTGATGAGCTGGCCGTTAGGCGGCAGAGCGCGGGCGAGCCAGATGGTGGAGTAGCCGCCTAGAGTGCCGATCTCAAGGATGCGGCGTGCGTTGTTGATGCGCGCGAGCAGGTGCAGAAACTTACCTTGGTTGGGGGCGACGTCGATGGACGGAAGCCCGGCAGCGGCGTTGGCCGCGAGGGCTGCGTCCAGCAAGGGGTCGGCGGGGATGAAGAGTTCGGTGAAGTGTTGGTCGACCGCGGTCCAAAGGTCTTCGCGGGTGGTGGAGGCAGTTTCGTAGGTTGGCATGGGCCCTCGCTGCTGTTGATGGTAAACGGAGTTTATGGCCGGGTGTGTGACAGGCGACCGCGCGGTTTGTTATAACGCCGCATGAGATTTCTTCTTGTTTTGCGGTGGTCAATCGGTTGTCTTGGGGCGCTGGTGGCTTGTGCGTCGGGCGCGCAGTCAAAGGTCGAGCGGCCGAAGATTACGGGCATCTCGCATGTAGGCTACTTTGTTTCCGATCTGCCGAAGGCGCTGATCTTTTGGCATGACTTTCTCGGGTTCGATTAGAGCTACGACCTGAAGAAGCCGGGAACGGAGGATGTTCGGATTGCGTTCCTCAAGATCAACGACCATCAGCATATTGAGCTGTTCAACGAGCCGCCGACAAACCCTCCGAACAGGATGAGCCATATCTGCTTCACGACGGATAACGTCGAGCAGATGAAGGCGTATCTGCGATCGCAGGGGATCGATGTAAAGCCGGGCAATGGAGGCAAGACGCGGACGGGCGACTACGCGTTCGAAATCAAGGACCCGGATGGGATGCTGGTGGAGTTTGTGCAGTCGCTGCCGGATGGGATGGAGAGGAAGGCAGCCGGTAAGTACATGCCGGACACGCGCATCTCGGCGAAGATTTATCACGCGGGGTTTATGGTCGGCAACAGCGCGAAGTCGATGGACTTCTATGGACGCGTGCTTGGGTTCACGGAGACATGGCGCGGCGGCGCGAATCCGGCAGAGCTGAGCTGGATCAATATGAAGGTGCCGGACGGCGATGACTATGTGGAGTTCATGCTGTACCGGACGCTCGATCCGAAGAGCCTCGGCGGGAAGAACCACCTATCGTTAGCGGTTCCGGATATAACCAAGGCAGTGGCGGAGCTTGAAGCGCGACCGGCTTACAAGACTTATGGAAAGCCGCTGGAGATCCATACGGGCATTAACCGCAAACACCAGGTGAACCTGTTCGATCCCGATGGAACGCGCGTGGAGTTAATGGAACCTTTCACGATCGACGGCAAGGTAATGCCGTCGTCCACCGCGCCACCACCACCGCCGTCGCATGACTAAAGGCTGATGAGCAGACCGTTAAAGATCGCCATCAGCGGCCCGAAGCCTATGGAGATGAGTGGACCGCCGATGAAGAAGAATGCGAGCACGAAGTACATGCTGTACTGCTCGAATGCCTTGGCTGCGTTGTAGGGCAGGAAGCGGACGAGGATCTTGCCGCCATCGAGAAACGGCAAAGGCAGCAGGTTGAAGACGAAGAGCAAAAGGTTCATCACCAACAGCATGTAGAGCAGCAGAAGGAGCGGGAAAATGCCGCCCATCTGGTCCCCGACGCCCGGGAGCATCACGCGCCGCGAGAGCAGGATGGCGAGGCCGAGCGATTGCCCTCCTCCCTGGACGGTATGTTTGACCACGAGCAGGATGATCAGCGAGACGATTGCCGTGAGCATCTGCGCGGCGGGACCGGCGATGACGGAGATCACTTCGCCGTTCTTGCTGCGGAAGTTGCGGTAGGTGGTGGGCACCGGCTTGCCCCAGCCGAATGGCAGTGGATTGTGAAAGATAAAGATGGAAAGCAGCGGCGAGATGCCCATGCCCCACGGATCGAAGTGCATAGCGGGGTTCATGGTGATGCGGCCCAGCATACGGGCGGTAGGGTCGCCGAGCCGGTTCGCCATCCATGCTTGCGCACAGTCGTGCAGAGAGATGGCAATCACCATCACGAAGAGTTCAAAAACGATCAGCGCTAGATCCATCGGCGACATGGATTTAGCTTACCGGAGCCGGCGTGTGCTACTCGATGGCGAAGACGGCGTAGACGGTGGCGGAGGTGTCGATGCGGCGCGGGTTGATAGCGAGGACTTCAACCTTCTGTGCCTGGATCGACATTCCAGCCATGGCACGGGGCAGCGGACGGATGGGCTCGCCTTCAACTTCATTGCTGGCGTAGACGAGGCCGCCGAGTTTGACGCCAAGGCCCGCCGCCATGCTGCTGGCGACCGAACGCGCACGCTGTAGCGCCTTTGAAGCGGCTTCAGCCTGCGCTGCGTTGGGGTCGTGAAGCGACCACTCGATTTGGCCGGCGTTGTTGGCTCCGGCTTTGACGGCGAGGTCGAGAATCTTTGCAGCGTCGGCCGCGTTGGAGCGTACAGTCCAGGATTGCTGGATGGTGAAGGCGTGGGCTAGCTTGTCTGCGGGTGACAGCTTTTCGACGAGGTACGGTTGGGTGGCGGCTATGGACTGTGACTGGCTTTCGATGGCGTCGTTCGGTACGCCTGCCTTGTGGAGCGCGTCGATGATGGTGTTTGAGGCTTTTGAACCGGCGGCGTAGGCGGTTTCCTTATCGGGACCGAAGAGTTGGTAGCCAATGTTGACGGTCGCTGTGTCAGCGTCGCTGGTCACTTTTTCGGTTGCGGTGATGGCGATGGAGCGATTGTCCTTGCCGACGGTGATGGTCGGAGTTTGTGCAAGGGATACAGCGGTGGTGAAGAGAATTGCGAGGCGAAGAAGTTTCATAGGATTACGCGTCCTTGTCGCCGCTCAAGAGATCGGCGAGAGTTTCTTTGTGTTTGGGTTTGGCGGCGGCTTTGGCCTTGGGGTCGGGCAGGGCGAAGGACTGGGGCGGCGTGCCGAGGCGCTCGCGAGCGTTTGCTTTCACCGCCTTCGTGACGGAAAAGACCTGCTTCTTCGGCTTGGCCATGCTCGAACTCCTTTTCGATCTCAGGCTACTCCTGTAGCGCCAGTGATTTAGACGGAGTTTGAAGATTTTCGAGCTGCCGGCTTTGAGGTATTGTGGCGGCGATGTGGCATATACTTCGGGTTGCAGCGCGGATTTTTGGCGCTGCGGAAGACGCGGAGGACACGATGGAAGAGCGCGACTTCTTTGACGAGATGTCTGAACAGAAAAAGCACACCCTGGTGTGCCCGCATTGCAATCAGCCTGGCGAGTACGAACTGAGCTGGCTGGTGCGGCGGAAGAAGCAACAACTGCCACGCGGAGCCGATGAGCGCGACAAGGCGCGGTTCCAGAAGGCGCAGAGCTACATGGTTCGGCGGGACGACCTGGTGGGCTGCAAGAATATCCGGTGCCGGAAGCGGTTTGATGTGGCCGGGATTCAGTCGGTGGCGTACATCCAGGAGACGGCCACAGGGCCTGTGGAGGACCGGGAAGCGCGGATTCGAGCAGCTTTTGGGCGGCGATCACAGGGGTAAGGGGGTGAACCAAGGTGGTTAACCCCGGTTCAAGCTTTGGTTGAAGTGTTACAGGTTAGACAATGATCGCGGCGGTACACAGACCGATTGTGATTTAATAAGGCAGCAGGCGGTGCGCGCGCAGGTTAACCGCATCAGATAGACACGGCAGGAGCTGAACAAATGGCTAATACGCTTATTCCGATCGCAGAACGGATGTTGACCCCGGCAGAAGTTTCCGCACTCGATGCACGCCGCCGGCGCGGGCATCTGTATCTTGTATTGGGCTTTCAGTGTCTGCTGGTAAGCGTGTTTGTGCTGCTCTGGAGCGGCCAGGATGCGACGTATTCGCCCGGCTGGGCTCGTCCGATGCTGTATTGGGACATCCTGACATTTGCCATGGCTTGCGTGTTCCTGACCAAGGGCGTGGCGATGCGTCGTGGTATCAACGAGTTCTTCAGCTACTAGATTTCAAAGGGTTTCCGCAAACGGCGAGCTTCGGCTCGCCGTTTTGCTTTGCAGGCTGCTATCGTGGCGGGCATGATGATGGCGGAGCCGGGGCGGTTTTCTGGGTGGGAAATGGGGTTGGTGGCGGCCCTGTGTCTGGCGTCGGCGGGAGCGTTTCTCTGGCGGATTAAGCCTATTGCGCTCAATATCTTGCGGGCGAAGAAAGATGTAGGTTTCAAGCTGGCGCCGGTAGGGCGGCGGGTTTGGGTGTTTGTCTGGGAGGTACTTTGCCAGGCGAAAGTAATCAAACAGCGGCCGCTGCCGGGGGTGGCGCATGCGTTTGTTTTCTGGGGTTTTCTGGCGTTTGCGTTGGTTAGTTTGAATCATCTGGCAGTGGCGTTTGGCCTTGGTTTTCTGCAACATGCGGGATTTTATGTATGGTTTGCAGCGGTTTGGGCGGTGCTGGTGACGGTCTCGATTGCGGGGTTGTTCTGGCGGCGGTTTGTGTTGCAACCAAAGTGGTTAGGGCCGAAAGTCTCGGTGGAATCGGGGGTGATTGCCGGGCTGATCTTCGTGCTGATGGCCAGTTTTTTAGGTAACTTTTTTGTGGAGAGTTATGGTGTGGCTGTGGTGAGTTTGTGGTGGCTTCACACCATGGTTTTGTTGGTTTTTCTGCCCCTGATTCCCGGGACGAAGCATTTGCATCTGGTGCTGAGCCCGCTGACGATTTTCCTCAAACGGGGGGAGTTTTCCGCGATTCCCACACTGGACGACTCCGAGGGTAGTGAGAACTTTGGGCTGGTTGCTGGGAAGGACCTGACACGGCTGATCGCGTTGCAGGCGTATAGCTGCGTGGAGTGTGGGAGATGTACGGAGCATTGCCCGGCATCGGCTACGGGGAAGGTGCTTAACCCTAAGGAGATTGTGTTGGGGGTTCGGGGGTATCTGAATGCGTTTGGGCCGCGGAGTGAGGTGCCGCTGTTGGAGGAGATGCGCGGGATGGCGGTTGTGCAGCCCACCTTAGCCGACGATGGAGCCGTCGGCGAAGATGGGGCACCCGGGGTGGGTGCCGCGTTGAGCATGGAGGCGGTGTTTGAATGCACGACGTGCGGGGCTTGTGAGTATCAGTGTCCGGTGGGGGTGGAGCATCTGCCGATCCTGGTTGGGTTGCGGCGAGGAGCCGTGAATACAGGTGCCTGGGAGGATGGGCATGGGACGAAGTTGTTTCTCGCGCTCGAGAAGCAAGGCAATGCGTTGGGGATGAGTGCGATGGAGCGGGACAAGTTTGTGGCGAGGGAGGAGTTTCCGATTTTTGATGGGTCGCAGGAGTATTGTCTGTGGCTTGGGTGCATGGGTGGGTATGACCCGAAGGGGCGCGAGATCATTGCGGACTTTGCGCGGGTGATGCGATATCTGGGGACGAGTTTTGGAGTGATGAAGAAAGAGAAGTGTACGGGTGATCCGGCGCGACGGCTGGGGAATGATCTGGTGTTTGGGACGCTGGCGGAGGCGGGGTTGAAGGCGTTCGAGGTGGCAAAGGTGAAGAAGATTGTGGCGATCTGTCCGCACTGCGTAAGGACGATTGCCACGGACTGGCGCGCGTACGGCGTGGCGCCGGAGATTGAGCATCATTCGGAGTTCATGGCGCGGTTTGTGGATCGTTTGCCGAAGCAGGCGGGCAAAAGCATCGTGTATCACGACCCTTGTTATCTGGGGCGGTATCAGGACGTGTATGAGGAGCCGCGGGCGGTTGTGGCGCGTGCGGGTGAGTTGGTGGAGGCGCCCCGGAACCATGAGCGTAGCTTCTGCTGCGGAGCCGGAGGTGGGTTGGTGTTTCTGGGGGAAGAAACGGGTGAGCGTGTGAGCCATGTGCGCGCGCAGGAGTTGGTGGCTACTGGGGCCGAGACGATTGGGACGGCTTGTCCGTTCTGCAATACGATGTTTCGCGATGCGTTGGGGGCGATGGGTGGGACGAAGCCGCCGCGGTTGCTTGATATTGCGCAGTTGACGGCGCGGGCGTTGCCGCCTGCGTAGCTCAATTGAGCTTGTTTGGGCTACAATCTGGATATGGCCGAGAATGCGGTTGTTCGATCGAGAATCAATGTGGTTGTGAAGGATCAGGCGACCGCTGTGCTTGAGACGATGGGACTGAGTGTGTCCGACGTGATGCGTATTCTATTGACTCGCATTGCGAAGGATAAGGCGATTCCGTTTGACTTGAATCCAAACAAGCTGACCCGGGAAACGCTGCGAAAGAGTGCTCGCGGTGAAGAGGTGCATCGTGCGAAGGATGCCAAAGATCTTTTTGAGAAGCTTGGTATCTGAGCTGACGAACGATGCGGACTCCTGAGTACTCCACGCAATTTCATCGAGATGTGAAGCGGGTTCAGAAGCGTGGCAAGGATATGGCCAAGCTTAAAGGTCTGCTGGCTTTGTTGATTGCCGAAGAACCAATGCCTCCTCGCTACAAAGACCATCCGCTGACGAACAACTGGGCTGGATATCGTGATGCGCACATTGAGCCGGACTGGTTGCTGATTTATACCGTTGGGGGAGATGCGGTGCGGTTTGAACGCACTGGCAGCCATTCAGATTTGTTCGATTGATCGGCGAGACAGTGTAAACGGACTTATGGGTGTCCGGGTAGGTGGGTGAAGACCAGAACGGCTATGGCTGCGGCTGCCAACAGGGCGACGAGGATGACGGCGAGGTCGGCGCTGGATGAGGGTTTGCCGGGTAGCTGTGTGGGCTGGATGCGGCGATGGCGGTTGAAGATCAGGAGCGATCTCAGGCGATTGCCAGTTTTGCCGGTGGATGGATGGGGGCCCGTGGGGTTCATTTCAGTTGACCTGCTGTTGGGTGTCCGGTGAGTAGCTTGGCACCGGCTTCTGCCAGGCGAAGGAGACGACCAAGCCGCAGGCTAGGACGAAGATCAGCAGCAGGATGAGAACGGTCGTGAGATCGAAGCTCTTTTGTTCCTGGCGTGCCTCAGCCCGAATCTCTTTTTCGAAGCGGACCATCTCGTCCTGGGCGGCCTGGAGAATTCGCTGCTTCGTTTGTCCGTTGATCTGCGCGGTCGTGTTGTTGTTCGACATACAACCATGCTCTGCTTCCGCGCATAAGAAAGGCGTAGGAGAGGCGTAAGGAGGTTGTAAAGAATTGACGTGCGACGGCTAGTCGTGTGTGCGCCCTTGGAGCTATGCTGAAGGAAGTCGCGAAGGGAGCGCGTTATGGGACAACTGGATCGTATTACCCAGCAACCTGATGTGATGGGCGGCAAGGCATGCCTTCGCGGGATGCGCGTGACCGTGGGAACCATCGTGGGACAGATTGGTGCCGGACGGACCATGGACCAGGTGCTGGTGGATTATCCGTACCTGGAGCGCGAGGACGTTCTGCAGGCACTGCGCTATGCGGCATGGCGTTCTGAAGAGCGCGAGGTCGAACTAGCCTCAGCATGAAGCTGCTCGTTGACATGAATCTTTCACCTCGATGGGTGGATGCATTGGTGGCAGAAGGGTTTGAGGCAGTTCACTGGTCTGCCGTGGGACTTGCAACTGCTCCCGATGTGGAGATCATGGGGTATGCGCGGCTTCATGGGTTCGTTGTTCTTACCCATGATCTTGATTTCAGCGCAATTCTTGCTGCGACGGGCGGCGAGGGACCGAGCGTGATCCAGATTCGTGCAGAAGATATAAGCCCTGAAGCCCTGTCCGGGGCGGTGGTCCGATCATTACGGCAGATGGCGGCGGAGCTGGAGTCGGGCGTGCTCCTCACAATCGACTCGAAGAGAACGCGGTTGCGGATACTGCCGCTGTTGCGCCGCGACTGAGTCGGGAATTCGGTTCAGCGCCGGATGTCCAAAGGGAGATTCCCGCCCAGCTTGTTAACCATGCATGCCTCTCGCACGTTGTAGGAAGCAGAACCGATACATGAGTGCCGCTGGCGAGAGGAGTTTCGAGATGAAGATGTTTGGGCGTGGGCTGCTGGGGGTGGTTTGGGTGGGTTTGGCGGCGTTGGGACCGGTGACGGTGCAGGCGCAGCGGGTGAAGGAGGCTCCGGCGGGTGTAGCGCAGGCTGCTGCGGTGCCGGAGACTGATCCGGTGGTGACGCAGCAAGGGTTGATCAAGCTGGTGCGGCTGAGTCCTACGCTGGTGGAGGTGTTGGAGCGGGACCCTTCGCTGCTGGGGGATGAGGCGTATGTGGGGCGGGTGAATCCGGAGCTGGCGCAGTACGTGGTGGCGCATCCGGAGGTGGCGCGGAATCCGGATTTCTATTTGTTTACGGAGCTGGATCGCAGCCATGCGCGGCACTTTGACGTGCTGCAGCGGAAGATGTGGCCGAACGAGGATGGGTCGCGGAGGGGGGAGACGCCGGGGGACGAAGCTATGCGATCGATCGTGCCGTTTCTGGTGTTTGTCTGCGTGCTGATAGCGGTGCTGTGGCTGATCTATGTGCTGTTGCAGAACAGGCGGTGGACGCGAGCTTCGCGGTTGCAGGTGGAAGCACATACCAAGCTGATGGACCGGTTTGGGAGCAATCAGGAGCTGCTGGCCTATATGCAGAGCGAGGCTGGACGGCGGTTTCTGGAGGCGGCGCCGATTCCAATGGACATCGAAGCCGGGCAGCGGCTGCCGAATGTGGTTTCGCGGGTCTTGCTTTCCCTCCAGGTCGGAGTCGTGCTGGGATTGCTCGGCTTCGGCCTCCTTTTTCTGCGGCGCGCTTTGCCGCATGAGGGAGCACCGCTGTTGGTGATTGGAACGGTGTTTCTAATGCCGGGGCTTGGGTTTGTGGTGTCGGCTGTGATTACCTGGGTGTTGGCCGGTAAGCTTGGGCTGATGCCGGGGGTGGAACCTGGAAGCCGGCAGTGAGTGCGGCCGGTGCGGCGGCGGAAGGGAGGGCGAGCGATGACGTGGCAACAGGTACTTCCGCGGTTTGGAGACAGCTATGCCGCGCTGGCGGACGCTGCGCTGCCGATGGATAACGAGGCGTTCGCAGGGTTCTATGAGCGTTCGGCGAGGCCGTTGTGGGCTTACCTGGCGCGGGTTTCGGGCAATGCTGCGCTGGCCGACGACCTGATGCAGGAAAGCTTTGTGCGGTTTCTGTGCTCGGCGCAGAGGTCGCGGGGTGAGGTGGATTGCCGGCGGTATCTTTTCCGCGTGGCGACGAACCTGATGCGCGACCATTGGCGGCAGGCGAAGACGACGTCGATTGAAGATGTGGCAGAGGAAGTGTTTGCGGTGAAGGATGGGTCGGCGCAGGTGGAGGCGCTGACGATGTTGGGACCGGCGATGGCGCAGATGCGGCCGCGCGACAGGCAGATTCTGTGGCTGGCGCATGCGGAGGGGTACTCGCACAAGGAGATTGCGGAGATTACGGGGCTGGGCGCGGCGAGTGTGCGGCTGCTGCTGTTTCGGGCGCGGCGCAGGATGGCTGAGTTGTTGCGCGAGGGATCGAGTGGGAGGGCGCTGTGAGTTTGAACTGTGGGCGTGAGAAGGATGTGGCGGCGATGCTGGAAGCGGGGCATTGGCCGGCGGCTTGTGGAGATGAGCTTCGCGAGCATGTGGCGGGGTGTGCGCGGTGTGGGGATCTGGTGCTGGTGGCGTCGACGATGCAGCAGGCGCGGGTTGCGGCGATGGGTGAGGCCCGGCTGCAGGCTTCGGGGGTGATCTGGTGGCGGGCGCAGTTGCGGCGCAGGCAGGCGGCGATGGAGGCGGTTGCACGGCCGGTGCGGGGGGCTCAGTGGTTTGCGGGGCTGGTGGGGGTGGTAGTGTTGGTGGGGTTTTTGGTGGTTGAGGTGCGGCAGGGTGGGTTGGCGAAGGTGGAGGCATCCCTTGGCGGGACTGTTTTTCTGAGTGGGGATGTGTCGTTGCTGGTGGCGGGTTTGGTGGTGTTGGCGTTGCTGGGTGGTGTGGCTGCGTGGCTGGCGATGGATCCAATGGATCGAAAGTAGGCTGCGATGAAGGAGTTTGTGGAGGGTTGCAAGAAAGCAAACCTGGCGGCTAAAGCCGGATTTTAGACGCGCCTATGAACCCGAGGCTGAAGCCTCGGGGTACCTGGGATGGGGTGTGCCTCAGGCTTTGGGTGTGGCTCAGGCTTTGTGTTGTGGCTCAGGCTTCATCTTGTGGCTCAGGCATCGGCGGTGAGGGGTTTGCGCGTGGAGGCGAGCCAGATGGTGATGCCAATGGCGACGATGACGGCACCGGCGGTGGCGAGGAAGACGGCGGTATAGCCCCAGGTGTGGATGACGGCTCCGGCGAGGGGGCCGGTGAGGAAGAAGGAGAAGTCGACAAAGGCGCAGTAAACGCCAATGACCGAGCCGCGGACGGATGGCGGGAAGGCGTTGGCGGCTTCGGTTCCGAGAGCTGGGAAGACGAGGGAGAAGCCTACGCCGACCAGAGCGCAGCCGAGGTAGGCGAGCGCGTGGGTGTGGCCGAGGGCGATGAAGGCGAGACCGACGACTTCGATGGCGCAGGAGACGATGGTGACGGGGAAGCCTCCGACCCGGGTGATGAGGCCGTTGAAGGCGATGCGGATGATGACGAAGCTGAAGCCATAGATGGAGAGCGAGAGCGCGGCGCCGGTCCAGTTGAGGTGCGCGAAGTAGAGCGTGATGAAGGTGGCGATGACGCCGAAGCCCATGCCGCTAAGAGCGAGGGCGAGGCCGTAGGGTGTGACGTGGAGCAGGATGCTGCGCATGGGGACCTGTTCGCCGGCGTGGGTACGGGTGTCGGGCATGCGGAGCGCGCAGAGGAGAGCGACGAGGCAGAGGACGAGGATGAGCGCGCCGACGGAGACGAGTCCGAAGCGGGGTTCGAGGACGGCGCCGAGTGGGGCTCCGATGGCGAGCGCTAGGTAGGTGGCGACGCCGTTCCAGGAGATGACCTTGGCGGTGTGGTGCATGCCGGTGCGTCCGATGCCCCACATGGTGGAGCCGGTGCTGATCATGCTTTCGCCGATACCGATGGTGAGGCGGCTGAGAATGAGACTGGTGACGGAGAACCAGAAGCCGAAGTGCAGGAGCAGGGGCGAGGCTAGAAGGAGGGCACCGCTGATGATGGCGGCGACGAGGCCGAGGAGGGTGGTGCGGCGTGGACCGAGGGTGTCGGTGAGGCGGCCGGCACGGGGGCGGCTGATGAAGGTGGCGATGTACTGCAGGCTGACGATGAGGCCGGCGAGCAGCGTGCTTACACCGAGGTGCAGATGCACGTAGGTGGGCAGGATGGCCAAGGTGGAGCCGATGCAGAGATAGATGATGAAGGTGAAGGCGACGGCAGGGATGATGCGGAGGGTGATCTGGCGCTCGCTGCGGGTGTCGTCTTCGAAGAGGGGATCGTCGGTTGCGGTGGGCATGGTGGTTGCGGCTTATTCGAGCGCTTGTGTGGAGCGTTTCTCTTCCATGGTAGAGGGATTGCGTGTGGAGAGGACTGCTTAATTGCTCCGGGGTGACGAGTGTGGGTACGGGGCGGTACAGTGGCGGGCAGGAGAACGTCCATGCTTCGTGTTGCTGTTGCGCTGTGGGTTGGGGTGTTGGGAAGTGGTTTGATGAGGGCGCAGACGCCGCCGGTGGCGGAGTTGCCGGCCATTGCGACGCATCCGGCGCGGCCGGCGCCGCCTACGCGTGATCCGCATACGGCTGGGTATGTGACGGCTACGGAGTTGCCGGATGGGGATGTGCCGCCGGCGAACGTGGATGGGAATTTTATTCTTGGGCCTACGCATACGCCTGCGAAGGAGATGGTGGAGGGAGCGTTGCAGGGGAGTTTGATTGAGTTCACGATGAGCTCGGCGGACAGCAAGATCTATCCGGGGATTGTGCGTGATCCGGGGACGTTTGGAACGGCGGACCCGAATGATCCGGCGACGCTGGTGGTGACGACGAGCCATGCGGCACCTTATACGCGGAAGGTGACGGTGTATGTGCCGAAGCAGTATGTGGCGGGGACGGTGGCGCCGTTCATCGTGGGGGCGGATGGGCCGGATAAGCTGCTGTTTACGGCGCTGGATGGGTTGATTGCCGAGCATAAGGTGCCGGCGATGATTGCGATTTCGATTGGCAACGGTGGGGGCGATGCGCAGGGGAGCGAGCGGGGGCTGGAGTACGACACCATGTCGGGCAGGTATGCGGAGTTTGTGGAGAAGGAAGTGCTGCCGCGTGTGGAGGCGGAGGCGCATGTGAAGCTGACGAAGGACCCGGATGGGCGGGCGACGACGGGTGGGAGCTCGGGTGGGTCGTGTGCGTTGATTATGGCGTGGTATCACCCGGAGTGGTATCACCGGGTGCTGACGTACTCGGGCACGTATGTGAACCAGCAATGGCCGCATGATGCGGCGACCCCGCATGGGGCGTGGGAATTTCATGAGACGTTGATTCCGAAGTCGGCGAAGAAGCCGATACGGCTGTGGATGGAAGTGGGGGATCGCGATTTGTTCCATCCGAATGCGATGCGGGATGGGATGCATGACTGGGTTGTGGCGAATGAGGATATGGCGAAGGTGCTCGCGGCGAAGGGGTATCACTACCAGTTTGTGTTTGCGCGGAATGCGGGGCATGTGGATCGTGCGGTGAGGGCGCAGACGCTGCCGGAGGCGCTGGAGTATTTGTGGCAGGGGTATCGGGTGGGGAAGTGATCGCGGTGTGCGCGACAGTTGTTAGGGTGTTGCGGTAGGCTTCGCTGCGTTGAGGTTTAGGGCATGAAGATTGTAGTGGCGGTGAAGCAGGTTCCGGAGCGGGATGCGGTGGTGCGCGTGGGGGCGGATGGACGCAGTGTGGATGAGAGCGATGTGGCGTGGACGATGAATGAGCCGGATGCGTATGCGCTGGAAGAGGCGCTGCAGTTGAAGGAGCGTGCGGGTGCTTCGGACAGCGCAAGCGAGGTGGTGGTGCTTTGCGCGGGGCCGGAGCGGGTCGCGAGTACGCTGCGGGAGGCGTTGGCGAAGGGAGCGGATCGGGCGATTCATGTGGTGGTGCCGGAAGAGGGTGAGGGCTCGCTTGGGTCGCGAGATGCGCTGGGTGTGGCGAGGTTGCTGGCGGATGCGGTGAAGGCTGAGGGCGCGGACCTGGTGCTGACGGGGTTGCAGTCGGATGATCTGGGTGCGGGGCAGACGGGGGTGGTGATGGCGGAGTTGTTGGGGGTTCCGCATGCGACGCTGGTGCTGGCGGTGGAGTTGGTGGATGGTGGGTTGCGGGTGAAGCGGGAGCTGGAGGATGGGTGGTTCCAGCAGGTGGAGATGCCACTGCCGGCGCTGCTGACGGTGCAGTCGGGTGGGAATAAGCTGCGGTATGCGACGCTGATGGGGATCAAGCGGGCGAAGCTGAAGGAGACGCGGGCTGTTGAGGCTGGGGCCTCGGGCGCTCGTGTAGATGAGGTGTTGAAGGTGGCGGCTCCGGAGCGGGTGAAGCGGACGGAGATGCTGACGGGATCGGCGGATGAGATTGCGGCGAAGATTGTCGAGAAGCTAAAGGTGTTGCGATGAGCGGAGGAACGATGGTGATGAAACGACGGGAGTTTTTGGCGGGATCGGTGGCTGCGGGTATGGCGGCGATGGTGCGTGGGGCCGAGGCCCAAGTAAGCGCAAAGGGTGCGAAGGAGTTTTATCAGCTGCGGCGGTATCAGCTGAAGACGGGGCCGCAGTTGAAGCTGACGGAGGATTACTTCGGGGTGTTGATTCCGGCGTTGAACAAGATGGGGATGAGTCCGGTGGGGGCGTTTCGGCTGACGATTGGGCAGGATACGCCGGCGTATTACCTGCTGATTCCGAGTGCGTCGGTGGAGGCGCTGGCGACGGTGGATCTGCGGCTGGGCAAAGATGAGGCGTTTGTAAAGGCGGCGGATGCGTTCTGGAATGCGCCGGCGGGGGCTCCGGCGTTTGCGCGGGTGGAGAGCTGGCTGCTTTCGGCGTTTGAGGGGTTCCCAAGGGTGACGCCGCCTTCGACTACGGCGACGAAGGCGAAGAGGATGTTTCAGCTACGGACGTATGAGAGCCCGTCGATGCGGGACCATGTGCGGAAGGTGGAGATGTTCCATAGCGGCGAGTTTGAGTTCTTCAAGTCGGCCGGTGCGGAGCTGGTGTTCTTTGGGGACACGCTGGTTGGGTCGCATGCGCCGAGCCTGACGTACATGCTGAGCTTTCCGGATACGGCGCATCTTGAGGCCGACTGGAGTGCGTTTTCGAGCAATCCACAGTGGACGAAGCTGAAGGCTGATCCGCGTTTTGGATTTGAGGAGATTGTGAGCAACATCTCGAACCAGATGCTGGCTCCGCTAGGAGTGTCGCAGATATGAGCGCTGTGCTGGTGGTGATGGAGCAGCGCGGCGATGGGAAGTGGCATCGTGTGAGTGTTGAGGCGCTGGCTGCGGGGCAGAAGCTGGCGGCTGAGTTGGGGGTGGCTTGCTCGGCGGCGGTTGTGGGTGAGGCTGGCGGGTTGGTGGCGGAGCTGGCTGCGTCGGCTGGCGTTGATGTTTGGTGGGTGAAGCATGAGCTGTTGGGGACGTACTCGGCGGATGGATGGGTGCTTGCGTTGCAGCAGTTGATGGGCGAAGTGAAGCCGGGATATGTGGTGTTTCCGCATACGTACCAGGTGCGGGATTATGCGCCTGCGCTGGCTACTCGGCTGGGGCAGGTGTTGATCAGCGATGTGACGGCGATCGGGACGGGGCCGGTGTTTACTCGGCAGTGGATGCAGGGGAAGTTGCATGCGGAGTATCGGCATGTGGGGGACGGGGTTTGTTTGGTGTCGGTGCAGGCGGGAAGTTTTCAAGGCAGGGAACAGGGGTTAGGGATTAGGGAACAGGGGTCGTGCGAAGTGAGAGAGTTTGTGCCGGTGATCGAGGTGGAGGAGATTCGGACACGGGCGGGTGAGCCGTTTCGGGAGGCGGCGCAGACGGTGGATTTGAGTGTGGCGCAGGTGATTGTGAGTGTGGGTCGCGGGATTGGGGAACAGGAGAATCTGGCGATGGGTGGAGGAGTTGGCGGCGGCGATGGGAGCGGAGCTGGCGGCCTCGCGACCGATATGCGACGCGGGGTGGTTGCCGATGGAGCGGCAAGTGGGAAGCTCCGGGCAGACGGTGGCGCCGAAGGTTTATCTGGCGGTGGGGATTTCGGGTGCGATTCAGCACTTGGTGGGGATGAAGAGGGCCAAGACGGTGATTGCGATCAATAAGGATGAAGCTGCGCCGATTTTTGAGATTGCGGATGTTGGGGTGGTGGGGGATTTGTTTGAGATTGTGCCGGCGTTGATGAAGGCGCTGAAGGCGTAAGGCAAGAGCCTTGACGCAAAGTTCGCGAAGTTGGGCAAAGTTTCGCAAAGTGGGGCCGCGGCTCTGCGGATGAGACCATTTCTTGGCGGAATGCGTCATACTGTAAGTGGCTCGTGAATTTTGGGCTGCGAACCTGACCCGAATCCTTTGACGAAACGACTCCAACGCGGAGCTGCGGCATCCTCACATCCTTTCTGGTTGCGAGTGCTGGCGAGCGCGTGTTTGCTGTTGGTGAGCTTTGCAAGCTCGGCGCAGGTGGTTCACATCCACGGCGACTGGCTGCCGCACCATGCGGCGCATGTGGAGCAGCTGGCGGATGGATCGCAGCTTCCGGGCGGTGAAGAGCGTTGCCCGCTTTGCGTGGCGATGCACTCGGCGCTGCCGGTTTCGAGCAAGGTTGCAACTGTAAGTCTGACCACGGTGGTTTGCCGCCTGGTGTCCGCGGTCGACCGGCTGCCGGTAAGCCAGTGGCACTTTGCGCGATTCAGCCGGCCTCCGCCCTTCCTCGGATAACTCCAAGTAACAGTTTTTGTTTTGAAGATCTCACGCTCCTTTCGAGCTGGGGCGGTGCAGCTTATCCGCCGAATGATCTTCACAAGAGAGCCCCAATCGCACTCGCGTGACGAAGCGCAGGGATTGGGGACACGGATTGCCAGCATGCGGCGTCCGAGGTCTGCGTCATAACAGACAGGAGTTTTTGATGGAACGATTTTCCAATTTCAGGCTGATGGCCACGGTGTTCACGCTCGGGCTGGTGCTTGCGTTTGCGGTCGGGGTTGCGTTTGGTCAAGCTACAGCGGGTAATCTTAGCGGCACGGTGACCGATCCCACCGGAGCGCTCGTCCCCGGTGCTACGGTGACGATTACGAATGCAGTGAGCGGATATACGCGCACGGAGACTTCTGACAACACGGGGCAGTTTCACTTCTTCAATATCCCGTTCAATCCCTACCGGTTGACGGTGGCTTATGCGGGCTTCCAGAGTTTCAGCAAGACGGTGCAGGTGAACTCGGTGGTGACGGGTGAATGTACCGGTGTCGCTTGGGCGTGAGCTCGACGAGCCAGAGTGTGACGGTGGAAGCACCGCCGGACCTGGTGGAGACCGATCCTACGGCACACACGGACATTGATCGCTCGCTAATTGACCGGCTGCCTATTGAGAGTGCGTCGAGCGAGTTGAGCTCGATTGTGACGTTGGCTTCGCCGGGCGTTGCGCGCGGACTCGGGAATGGGCTGATGCATGGATTGGGCGACCATGCGGAGAACTCATTCAACGTGGATGGACAGCCGATTACGGACCAGCAGAGTTAGGTGTTTTCGAACTCGCTGCCGGCTGCGGTCTGTTCAGTCGCTTGAGGTGATTGAAGGCGCGCCGCCGGCAGAGTATGGCGACAAGACGAGCCTGGTGGTGAAGGTGACGACGCGGTCCGGGCAGGGTGTCACGAAGCCTACGGGCAGCGTGGCGTTTTCGTATGGGACGTTCGGTTCAAGCAGCCTGTCGTTCGACACGGCGTATGGCGGCAAGAATTGGGGCAACTTTATCGCGGCGAGCGGTCTGCAGTCGGGGCGGTTTCTCGATGGGCCGGAGTTCGCGGGTGTTCCATGACAAGGGCAATGAAGAGAACTTCTTCGACCGTGTTGATTTTCAATTGAGCCCGAAGGACTCGATTCACTTCAATGCGCAGTACACGCGTTCGTGGTTCCAGACGCCGAATGATTTTGAGAACTTCGGGCGCGGTGAATGGCAATGGCAACGGAACGACGGACCAGCGGTCGAAGATTGGCACGATTGATTTCTCGCCGTCGTATACGCACATTGTGAACGACGATACGGTGGTCAACTTTGGAGCGTATGTTCGTCGCGATGGATACAACTACTATCCGAGCAATAATCCGCTGGCCGATTATGCGCTGGATCAGCAGCAGGAGTCTGTGGCGCAGCAGCGTAGTTTGTTGAATGCAGGAACGCATGCGGATATTTCGTATGCGCATGGCATTAACAATGCAAAGCTCGGCGGAATGTACGCGCAGACGTTTTTGCGCGAGAACGATCAGCTGGGGGTGGTTGATCCGACGCTGAGTGCGACGTATTCGTCTGTGCTGGTTCCTTACGATCTGACACGCGGTGGTCATCTTTATTCATGGCATGGGCAGGCCGATGTGAAGCAGCTTGCGCTGTATGGCGAAGATACGATCACGGCCGGCAACTGGTTGTTCAACCTCGGGATTCGTGGCGATATCTACAACGGCTTGACGATTCAGAAGCAGGCTGAGCCGCGTGTCGGGCTTTCGTACAGCGTGAAGAAGACGGGTACGGTGATGCGAGCTTCGTATGCGCGGACGCAGGAGACTCCGTTCAACGAGAACCTTGTGCTTTCGTCGACGGGTTGCGGTGATCCGGTGCTGTATGCGATTTTTGCGACGCTGGCGGATGGAAGCTGCGCCTCGCAGTCGGCGACGCCGTTCAATCCTGGCTTCCGCAATGAGTTCCATGCGGGGCTGGAGCAGTCGGTTGGGCGGCACTTTGTGTTCAACGGCGAGTACATTTGGAAGGACACGCACAACGCGTATGACTTCAGCGTGCTGGGCACAACGCCAATCACGTTCCCGATCGAGTGGCATAACTCGAAGATTCCGGGATATGCGTTGAGCGCAACGTTGACACCGGTGAAGGGATTTTCGGCGCAGGTGAATGCGTCGTCAGTCGCGGCGCGGTTCTTTACGCCGCAGCTTGGCGGTGTGGGCGCGACGCCGGCTACGGCGAACTCGGCTGCGGGGACTTCGGGTATTGTTCCGTTCCGCATCGACCATGATGAGAAGTTCAACCAGACGACGCACCTGCAGTACGATATGCCGTTCCGGAAGACGACCTGGTTCGGGTTCAACTGGCGGTATGACTCGGGGCTGGTTGCGGCGGCTTCGCCTTGCTATAACCCAAATGGAGCGAATACGGACTGCGATCCCGCGACCGCGATTACGATTGGCGGCCAGCCGGGCATCGATCTGAGCGGGTTGAGCCCGGACCAGCAGTTCCAGGCTGGGCTGGCTTGCAATGGTGTGCGGGCGACGTATACGAGTGGGTTCCAGCAATGCACGGTTGCGGGGTTGACCTCGAAGCTGCTGGCGCTGCCGGCGATCAACACGGAGGATGCGGATAAGAATCCGTCGCGCATTGCATCGAGGAACCTGTTCGACATGGCGTTGGGGTGACGATCGGATTGCGCACTTTGGCGGGGATCGATACCGCATTGCGGCGCGGTTGACGGCGATCAATGTGACGAACAAGGATGCGCTGTATAACTTCCTGTCGACGTTCTCGGGAACGCATTATGTGAGTCCACGGTCGTTGACGGGGGAAGTGTCGTTTCACTTCTAAGAGCGGTTGATACTGAATAGTGAATATTGCGATGGTGCCCGTCTTGTAAGTTGAGGCGGGCATTGTTGTTTGCCGTAGCATGGGGAGATGTTTTCCAGGCTTCCGAAATCGACGCGCGTGCTGCTTGCCTTTGCGTGCGTGTATCTGATGTGGGGATCGACGTATGTGGCGATCCATGTGGCGGGGGGAGCAGTTGCCGGTTCCGGTGGTTTCGGGGACGCGGTCCCTGCTTTCGGCGACGCTGATTGCGATCATCTGCGTGGTGATGCGCAAGAGCCTGCGCGTGCCGAAAGGTGAGGGGTGGAAGCTGGCGCTGATTGGCCTGCTGTTCATGTCCGGCAACAATATGCTGCTGACCTGGGGCGAGACGATGGTGGCGTCGGGCTTTGCTTCGCTGATTGTTTCGACGCTGCCGATCATGATTGCGCTGATGGAGATGGCGCTGGGCGTGATGGGCAAGGGCGGCGATGCGCTGAACAAGCGTGGATGGGCAGGGACGCTGCTGGGCACGGCGGGGATCACGGTGCTGGTGTGGCCTTCGCTGCATAGGCATGCGCAGAGTGGGAGCTCGCGGCCGCTGCTGGCGGTGTTTGTGCTGCTGGGGGCGACATTTTCGTTTGCGGTGGGGTCGGTGTTGTCGCGGCGGTTTCGGTTCAAGGCGGATACGTTTGTGGCTACGGGATGGCAGATCGGCGCGGCGGGGATCTTCAATATGAGCCTGGCGGTGGCGACCGGAGGGCTGCATCGCGCGGTGTGGACCGTGCATGGGCTGGAGGCGATTGCGTATCTGTCGGTGTTCGGGTCGCTGTGCGGGCTGGTGGCGTTTACGTATCTACTGCAGAACGTGGCGGTGACGAAGGTGTCGACGTATGCGTTTGTGAACCCGGTGATTGCAGTGCTGCTGGGCGTGGCGGTGCTGGGTGAGCGGCTGGTGTCGACGGAGATTGTGGGGATGGGGATTATTATCTGCGCGGTGGCTATGGTGGTGTATAGCCGCGTGGACCGTGGCAAGCGGGAGATCGTGGGAATGGCGGGGGATGCGGTGGAGTAGGGGAAATAGTAGAGGGTAAGGAGTAAGGAGTAGAAACCAATCTCTACTACTTACTCCTTACCCTCTACTGCTTATTCCTTGACGTCCTACTTGCGCTTCCAGCGGACGCCTTCTTTGGAGTCTTCGAGGAGGATGCCTTTTTCGAGGAGCTCGTTGCGGATGGCGTCGGCGCGGGCGAAGTTGCGTTGCTTTTTGGCGAGAGTGCGTTCGGCTACGAGGATGTCGATGTCGGCGTCGGAGAGGCTGTTAGCGCCGAACTTTTCGAGGACTTCGGGGGCGACGTCGGCCATGCGGCCGTTGGACTCGGCCCAGGCGAGGGCGGCGCGAGTGAGTTCGGCGTCGCGATCTTCGAGGACGGCGAAGATGGTATCGAACTTGGCGAGAAGGGCTAGTGTGGCCTCGGCGTCGGGCTTGGTGAGGCGGCCTTGGTCGGCGGCGGTGTTGACGGTGCGAAGGATGTCGAAGATGGGGGCGCGGGCTTCGGCGGTGTTGAGGTCGTTGGAGAGCGCGGCTTGGAATTTTTCGTCGGCCAGTTTGATGGCGGCGGAGAGATTTGTGGAATCCCCGATCTCCAAAGGCGAGAGATCGGGGGCACCCGCTTCTGTGGCGGCGATTTTGAGGATGCGCTTTTGGAAGGTACGGAGGCGGTCGACGGCGGCGGTTTCGGCGGCGAGGCCGTCGAAGGTGAAGTTGAGTTGCTGGCCATAGGGGACGCTGAGCAGAAGGAAGCGGATGGCGGAGGCGCGGTGGCCTTTGAGGAGCAGGTCGCGGAGGGTGTAGAAGTTGCCCTCAGACTTGGACATCTTCTTGCCTTCGACCAGAAGAAAACGGACGTGGAACCAGTGGCGGGCGAACTGCTTGTGGGTGCAGGCTTCGGACTGGGCGATCTCGTTTTCGTGGTGCGGGAACATGAGGTCTTCGCCGCCGGCGTGGAGGTCGAAGCTGTCGCCGAGGAACTTCATGGCCATGGCGGAGCATTCGATGTGCCAGCCGGGGCGGCCGGTACCGATGGGGGTGTCCCAGGAGGTTTCGCCGGGCTTGGTGGCTTTCCAGAGGGCGAAGTCGCGGGCGGAGTCTTTTTCGTACTCATCGGAGTCGATGCGGGCGCCGTCTTCGATGCCATCGAGGTCTTTTTTGGAAAGCTGGCCGTAGGCGGGGAAGCGCTTGATGCGGAAGTACCAGGAGCCGTCTTCGGTTTTGTAGGCGATGTCGTCGGCGGCGAGGCGCTCGATGAGTGCGACCATTTCGGGGATGTTTTCGGTGGCGCGGGCGACCTGCTCGGGGAACTCGACGTTGAGGGCTGCCATGTCTTCGAAGAAGGCTTTTTCGAACATGGCGGTGTACTCGCCGATGGGCTCACCAGCCATGGCCGCGTTGCGGATGATCTTGTCGTCGACATCAGTGACGTTCATGACGTGGTGGACGCCGATGCCGTGGAGCTTGATGACGCGGCGAAGGACGTCGACGTGGAGGAAGGTGCGGAAGTTGCCGATGTGGCCGTAATCGTAGACGGTAGGGCCGCAGCAGTAGAAGCGCAAGGCGCGACCGTCGGAGGCGTAGAGGGGTTCGATTTTTCCGGAGAGGGTGTTGAAGAGTTCGAGGGCCACGCTGGGTTGGGGTGCTTTCTGCCGTTGATTTCGCTTTTCTGATTCTAGCCGAGGTGAGAGACGACGAAGCGGAACGCAGTGGGCGCGGTGGTTTCGCGGCGGGCGCGGGGTAGGGCGCTAGCCGAGCCGGAGTTGGGGAGTGGGTTCCAGGGTGACGGGGGCGAAGTCGTGGGCGAGGAGTTTGGGGAAGGCGGCGGCGGCGATCATGGCGGCGTTGTCGGTGGAGAGGGCGATGGTGGGGAACGCGATGGGGAGGTTCGCGGAGGCGGCGAAGGCCGACATGCGGATGCGGAGTTCGCTGTTGGCAGAGACGCCGCCGGAGACGAGGATGCCGTGGGCGCCGAAGTGTTCGGCTGCGGCGAAGGTGCTGCGGGTGAGGTTTTTGACGACGGCGTGCTGGAAGCTGGCGATGAGGTTGAGGGTTTCGGTGTCGAAGTGGGTGAGGGCGGCTGCGAGGGTTTCGGGGTTCCCGGGGTTGCCGTGGGCGAGGTTAGAGGCGCGGAGGGCAGCGGACCGGGCTTCGATGGAGGGCTGGAGGTGGTGGAGTTCGACGTAGCGGCGGACGGCGGTTTTGAGGCCGGAGAAACTGAGGTCGAAGCGGGTGGTGTCGGCGTGGGTGAGATTCTCTCGCGAGAGCTTGGGTGCGGTGTTGCCTGTGGCTTTTTGCTTGATATGGGCGTAGGGGAAGAGTGTGGTGTCGGGTGTGCCGTGGGTGGCGAGGGCGTCCATCCACGGGCCGCCAGGGTAGGGAAGGCCGAGGAGCTTGGCGACTTTGTCGTAGGCTTCGCCGGCAGCGTCGTCTAGGGTCTTGCCGACGTTGCGGTAGTGCCAGCTCTGGTCAGGGGTGCGCGTGGCGAGGTAGAGGTGGGTGTGGCCGCCGCTGACGACCAGGGCGAGGAGCGGGTTGGCGTCGCCGAGGGTCTGGTGGGCGTCCATGAGGACGGCGTGGATATGGCCTTCGAGGTGGTTGACGCTGATGAGGGGCTTGTTGGCGGCGAAGGCCAGGGCCTTGGCGAAGGTGATGCCGACGAGGAGTGCTCCGGCGAGGCCGGGGCCGGCGGTTACGGCGATGGCTTCGAGATCGGTGTACTGGAGGGCTTGTCCGGCCGCCGCGCCGGCGCGGTGCATGGCTTCGCGGACGACCGGGGTGATGGCGCGGAGGTGCTCGCGGCTGGCGAGCTCCGGGACGACGCCGCCGTAGTCGGCGTGGATGAGCTGCGAGGCGACGACGTTCGAGAGGACTTCGGTGCCGTTGCGGACGATGGAGGCGGAGGTCTCGTCGCAGGAGCTTTCGATGCCGAGAATGAGGCGGTTGGGCACTGCGACTATCGTACAAGGGCGCCAAAGTAGTAGAGAGTAAGGAGTAAGGAGTAGAGAAAATGGCACGTTTGAAGAGTGCGGCGTATCAAGCTGCGCTAAATATCGCGGGGCGGCTGCGAGATTTGGATCATGCGGCTTACTTTGCGGGTGGGTGTGTGCGGGATTTGCTGCTGGGGATTGCGCCGCATGACTTTGATGTGGCGACGGCGGCTACACCGGAGCAGGTGATGGCGGCGTTTCCGCGGACGGAGGCGGTTGGGGCACATTTTGGTGTGGTGCTTGTGGTCGAAAAGATGGATGGCGAACGCTTGGCGACCGAGGTCGCTACGTTTCGCAACGATGGCGCTTATAGCGATGGGCGACGGCCGGATGCGGTGCGGTTCTCGAGCGATGCGCGGGAGGATGTGCTGCGGAGGGACTTCACGATCAATGGCATGCTGCTCGATGCGCTGCGATTTGATCAGGGTGATCGGATTCAGGATTGCGTGCTCGACTTTGTGGGTGGGCTCAGCGATTTGGCGGCAGGCGTGGTGCGGGCGATTGGCGATCCGACGGTGCGGTTTGCCGAGGACAAGCTGCGGATGCTGCGGGCTGTGCGGTTTGCGGCGCGGCTGGGGTTTGCGATTGAGCCGAGGACGATGGCGGCCATCCAGGCGGAGGCGGCGGGTATTGCGCAGGTGTCGGCGGAGCGGGTAAGGGATGAGCTGACGAAGATTTTGACGGAAGGTGCCGCGCGGCGAGGGTTTGAGCTGCTGGATGAGAGTGGGCTGCTGTTGCAGGTGTTGCCGGAAGTGGTGAAGATGAAGGGCGTGGAGCAGCCGCCTCAGTATCACCCGGAAGGTGATGTGTGGGTGCATACGCTGATGTTGCTGGAGCATCTGCACAAGGATGCGAGTTCGACGCTGGCGTGGGGGATGTTGTTGCATGATGTCGGCAAGCCGGCGACGTTTACCGCGCCCGATCCTGAGAAGCCGGGTGATCGGATTCGGTTCAATGGGCATGTGGAGGTGGGCGTGGCTGTGGCCCGGGGGATTTTGAACCGGCTGCGGTTCAGCAATGAGGATGCGGCGCAGATTCTGGCACTGATACAGCACCATATGCAGTTTGGCGATGTGATGAAGATGAAGCAGTCGACATTGAAGCGGTTTCTTCGGCTGCCCTTGTTTGAGGAGCATCTGGCGCTGCATTATGCGGACGTGATGAGTTCGAATAAGAATTTGGGGCTGTATGAGTTTGCCAAAAAGCATCTGGAGGAGCTGGGCGAGGAGCAGTTGAAGCCGAAGCTGCTGGTGACCGGTGAGGATTTGATTGCGGCGGGGTATCGGCCGGGGCCGGGGTTCAAGGCGATGCTGGAGGCGGCGGAGGATGCGCAGCTTGAGGGGGCGATTGCTTCGCGTGAGGATGGGTTGCGGTTGATTAAGGAGAGGTTTGGTGGGGTTTGAGGTTGTGCGGGCGGATTGAAGAAGGGCAAAGGCAAAGACTCGCCAGGTGAGCGGTTGGTGTTCCTCACTCATGCGCAAAAGAGCGCGCATGAATGGGCCACCCAAAGAGATGTGCAACTGCTCGGGGAATACGGAGATCGTTCGCTGCGCTCAGGATGAGGGCTCTGAAATCAGGATGAGGGCTTTCAGGGACTGGTGGCGAGCCAGAAGCTGTTTGACAGGCGTAGGATGTTGTCCGTGCGATTGCTGACCCTTTCCCTTCTTCTTGTAACGTCTCTTCATGCTTCGGTTATTGGCACGAACACGCCGGCGATGTCGCTTACGGAAGCGCGAGTCATGGCGCTGCCGGCGTCGCAGCGTGGGCCATGGCTGGACTACCTGAAGCGGTCTGCGGCTCAGATGGCTGAGGATAAGGCTTCGCTGTCTAAGGAGCGCGAGGGGCTGGCTGAGGTTCCCGGGCTGCCGAAGCAGGGGTCGTCTGCGCGGTCGATGCCGCTGCATCGGGCGCCGGAGTATTACAAGAGCGACGAGGCGCGGAGGGTCGGCGACGCGGTGCTGTCGTTCCAGACACCGGGCGGTGGGTGGTCGAAAAACCTGGATTTTAGCGTAGGGCCGCGGTTAAAGGGGCAAATTTATGCGACGGCGAATTTACCGCCCGAGCCCCAGCCGAAGGATGACTACGACTATCCGAAGGATGAGACGTGGCACTACATCTCCACGCTGGACAATGATGCGACGAATACGCAGATTCACTTCCTGGCGGAGCTTTCTGCGGCGCTTCCCGGCAAGGAGGGTGATGCGTATCGCGCGGCGATTCTGCGGGGCATCGAGTTCCTGCTGCATGCGCAGTATCCGAATGGTGGATGGCCGCAGGTATGGCCGCTGGAGGGTGGGTACCATGATGCCATTACGTTCAACGACGACGCGGTGACGGAGTCTGCAGAGACGCTGACGCTGGCGGCGAATGCGGCTAAGACGACCAAGGAGCCGGAAGCGATGGATCCGGCGACGGTCGAGATGATGAAGCAGGCGGGGCGTGCGGTGCCGGAGCAGCATGCGGTGCCGGAGGACTTCAGCTTTGTGCCGGTGGCGATGCGCGCGCGTGCGAAGGCGGCTGCGGCGAAGGCACTGGAGTGCATTCTGGCGACGCAGTTGAAGGTTCCTGCCCCGGATGGCAAGGGCATGGTGCTGACGGTGTGGGCCCAGCAGAATGATCCGCTGACCCTGGCGCCTGTGTCGGCGAGGAACTATGAGATGCCGTCGTTGAGCTCGGGGGAAAGTGCAAGCGTGATGGAGTATTTGATGTCGCTGCCGAAACCCAGCCCTGCGGTAGTTCGCGCGGTGGATGCAGCGGCGGCATGGTTTGAGGCGAGTAAAATCATGGGCTATACGTGGAGCGGTGGCCGCGGAACTCCAGGTGGACGAATGCTGCGGGCAAGCGCTGTCGCTGGTCCGTTGTGGGCGCGGTACTACTCGCTGACGACGGGCAAGCCGATCTTCGGGGATCGCGACAAGACGATTCATGATGATGTGATGGAGCTTTCGCTGGAACGGCGGAACGGGTATGGGTGGTATGGGGCATCGCCGGAAAAGACGTTGAAGGAGTATGCCGAGTGGAAGAAGAAGCAGTGAATGGTGAGTAGTGAATCGTGAATAAAAGCGCTGGCTTGATTTCTGGCGCCTGACGATGCGGCGTGCATCCAATTGCTTATGTCGATGAACGACGAAGTGGATGCAGTAATTCTTGGCGCGGGCATGGCTGGGTTAACGGCTGCGCGGGCGCTGGCAGAACGTGGCGTGCGCGTTGTCGTGCTGGAGGCGAAAGATCGCGTCGGTGGGCGCGTATTTACGCGGAAGGCGGAAGGCGGCGGGACGGTCGAACTGGGTGCGGAGTTTGTGCATGGCCGCGCTCCGGAGTTGTGGGCGCTGATCGACGAATGCGGCGCGACGACCGTGGAGCGTGATGGAACGATGCTGCGCGAAGAGTGGGGCGGTGATGTAGTGGAGGACGATCCTCAGGATGAGGCGATGTTCGAGCCACTGGAAGCTCTGGAAGATTTTGAGGGTGAGGATGTTGCGTTTGCCGACTGGTTGTCGGCCAGCGATGTTCCTGAAGACGAACGCGCCGCGCTGACGGGTTATGTGGAAGGCTTTAACGCGGCGGACGCGAAGCGCATCGGCGTGAAGGCGCTGGGCGTGCAGCAGAAGGCTGAGGATGCGATCGAGGGCGATCGTGCGTGGCATGTGTTGGGCGGCTATGGGCAGCTGGCGGAGTCTCTGGCGGCGAGCGTGAAGGAACTTGGCGGTGAGGTGCGGCTGGGATGGGAAGCCGTTTCCTTGCGCTGGCGTGCGGGCGACGTTGAGGTAGAGACCAACCGGGGTGTGGTGCATGCGAAGCGTTGCGTGGTGACGTTGCCGCTTGGGGTGTTGCAGTGCGTGAACGATGAAGGATATTTGCGGATGGCACCAGAGCCTGCGGCGATTGCACACGCACGACGGTTGGAGATGGGCCACGCAGTTCGGTTCACGATGGTGTTCCGTAGCCGCTGGTGGGAGCGGACCGGCGTCCTGGACGAAGCAAAGCTTTCGGCGATGAGCTTTCTGTTCACGTTCCAGCGCAGCGTGCGGGTGTGGTGGACGGCACATCCGGAGCCTGCGGCGTTGCCGGCGCTGACGGGTTGGGTCGGCGGCCCGCGGGCGGTGGAGCTCGAAGGTAAGAGCGCCGGTGAGCTTGGGCATGCGGCCTGCGCCGAGCTGGCCGAGGTGTTCGGCGTGGCGGAAGACCTGGTGCGGTGGGAGTTGGTGGCTACCTATGCGCATGATTGGAGCGGCGATACACACATGCGCGGCGCATATAGCTATGTGCCAGCGGGAGCGCTCGATGTTCCGGCGGTGATGACCCAACCGGAAGCGGGGACATTGTTCTTTGCTGGTGAGCATACGGACGTAACGGGGCATTGGGGAACGGTGCATGCGGCGATTCGGAGTGGACTGCGTGCGGCGGCACAGGTACTGGACGAGTAGCTGATCCGCGTGTCCGGTAAACGACAGTTCTCCGCACCACGTCATCGAGCGCCACCCGAAAGGGGCTTCGCAACCGCGCGTAAGAGGTCTAGCATCCTATGCATCTATGGATCACGCCACGACGCACCCCAAACCGCTGATGAATACGCACCCGGTGTTCGCACCGGACATGACGATCGATGTAAACGGCGGCGCGGTCGCGGCGCAGGCCGGAGAGTTGCTGATTACCGCACTGAACCGCACGGCCGCGATGCGGGGTGAGACCAGCGTGCCGCAGGTTTGTTATCTCGAGCCGATGGGGCCGATTGGCTCCTGCGATACGTGCATGGTGGAGATTAACGGTAAGCTGGTGCGCGCGTGCGAGACGCACGTAGCGGCAGGCCAGCGGGTGATGACGCGGACCGATGCGGCGGATGTGGCGCAACGTGAGGCATTTGATCGTTTGTTGCAGAATCACGACCTGTATTGCACAGTGTGTGACAACAACAACCAGAACTGCACGGTGCATAATGCGACGCGTGAGATGAAGGTGGAGCATAATGCGCGGCCGTATCGGAAGAAGGGGTATGAGCAGGACCATTCGAATCCGTTCTATCGCTATGACCCGGACCAGTGCATTTTGTGTGGGCGCTGTGTGGAGGCCTGCCAAAATGTGCAAGTGAACGAGACGCTGACCATTGACTGGGAGCGCGAGATGCCGCGTGTGATGTGGGATGGCGGCGAAAAGATTGATGGCTCGAGCTGCGTGAGCTGTGGCCATTGCGTGTCGGTGTGTCCGTGCAATGCGCTGATGGAGACGTCGATGCTGGGCAAGGCGGGATACCTTACGTCGCTTCCGGGGCCGGTGCTCGACGACATGATCTCGGCGGTGAAGGGTGTTGAGCCGAGTACGGGGTATACGCCGATTCTTGCTCTAAGCGAGATGGAAAGCGAGATGCGCCACCAACGCGTGAAGAAGACCAAGACTGTCTGCACGTACTGCGGCGTTGGGTGCAGCTTCGATGTGTGGACGCGTGACCGGCACATCTTGAAGATTGAGCCAGCGCATGGGCCGGCGAATGGAATTTCAACCTGTATCAAGGGCAAGTTTGCGTGGGAGTTTGTGAATTCCGAAGAGCGGTTGCGCAAGCCACTGAAGCGCGAGGGCGATACGTTTGTTGAGATCGAGTGGGATGAAGCGATCGCGATGATTGCTGAGAATTTTACGAAGATCAAGAAGGAGCATGGCCCGGATGCGTTGGCGTTCATTGCTTCGTCCAAGTGTACGAATGAAGAGAGCTACCTGATGCAGAAGCTGGCGCGGGCGGTGGTAGGGACGAACAACGTCGACAACTGCAGCCGCTACTGCCAGACGCCTGCGTCGAAGGGACTGAGCCGAACGGTGGGATATGGCGGCGACTCGGGGTCGATTGCGGATATTGAGATGGCGGACCTGGTCATCTGCGTGGGGACGAACACAACGGAGAGCCATCCGGTGCTGGCGACTCGGGTGAAGCGGTCGCACAAGCATCGTGGACAGCGGTTGATTGTGAGCGACATTCGCAAACATGAGATGGCTGAGCGAGCGGATATTTTTATCCGGCCGAATCCCTCAACCGACGAAGTATGGATTCAAGCGGTGACGAAGCACCTCATCGATACAGGCCGGCACAATCAGGCGTTCATCGACAAATGGGTCAATAAGTGGCCGGAGTTTTTGAAGTCGCTTGAGGCGTACACGCTGGAGCATGCGGAGAAGGTGACCGGGCTGCCGGTTGCGACGTTGAAGCAAGTTGCGGATGAGATCGCCGCAGCCGATAAGGTTTGCGTGCTCTGGGCGATGGGCGTGACGCAACACTGCGGCGGTTCCGATACATCGACGTCCATCTGCAACATGCTGCTGGCGACGGGGAACTTCAAGCGTCCGGGTACTGGCGCGTATCCGCTGCGCGGGCACAATAACGTGCAGGGTGCGAGCGACTTCGGCAGCATGCCGGATGTGTTCTCGGGCTATCAGAAGGTAGATAGCGCGGAGATTCGCGGCAAGTTTGAAGCCGACTGGGGTGTGACGTTGCCCATCACGACCGGGCTGGATAATCGCCAGATGATTGAAGCCGCGCACCAGGGCAAGCTGAAGTCGATGTACATCAAGGGCGAAGACACGATCACCTCAGACGCGAACGTGAACGATGTTGCCGAGGCGTTTGCGAAGCTCGACTTCATGGTGGTGCAGGACATCTTCTTCTCGGAGACCTGCAAGTACGCCGACCTGGTGCTGCCGGCTTCGCCATCGCTCGAAAAAGATGGAACGTTTGTGAATACGGAACGCCGCATCCAGAGAATCTACAAGGCGATAGAACCGCTTGGGGACTCGAAGCCCGACTGGCAGATTATTCAGTTAATTGCACAGAAGATGGGCGGCGGCGGCGGATGGGATTACACGCATCCGTCGGAGGTGATGGAGGAAGTCGCGCGCCTTACGCCTACACTTGCGGGTGTTACGTATGAACGGCTGGAGGGCTACAAGAGCCTGCAATGGCCGGTGGCAAAGGATGGCAGTGACCAACCGCTGCTATATAGGGAGGAGTTTCCGTTGCCTGGCGGCAAGGCGACGTTTTTTCCGCTGGAGTATGTGCCCCCGAGTGAAGAAGTAAACGAGACATACGATCTGCACCTGAATAACGGCCGCCTGCTGGAGCACTTCGAGCAGGGCAACATGAGCAACCAGATTCCGGGCATCAAGGCGATGACGCCGACGACGTTCCTGGAGGTTTCGCCGGAACTTGCGGAGGAGCGTGGACTGTCTTCAGGCACACTGGTGCGGTTGGAGAGCCCCTACGGGTTCGTGCGCGTGAAGGTGCTGGTGACGGAGCGCGTGAGCGGCAAGCAGATGTATATGCCGCTGAACTCTGTGCTTGAACCGGTGAACAAGATGACGAGTTCGCATGTGGACCGCGCGACGCATACGCCGGCTTATAAGGAGCTTTCTGTGAAGCTGACGGTGCTGGAGGATCGTGGTGACTCGCCGCTGCCGCGACGGAATTTCAGATTTGGACAGCGAACGCCAACGATGGGAGTCGAGGTTGAGAAGAAGCGGGCGCGGCTGGATTATCACGTCCCTGGAACACAGCCGGCCGACAAACTCGTGCAGATCAAGACAACAGCAGCGGTTTAAAGCAGAGCAAGAGAGGAAGCGTATGGCTAGTCCGATTAGTTTCAAGCCGCAGCCGGTTGACCCGCATCAAGAGCTGATGAACCGCTTAGAAGCTGCACCCCGTCAGCATGCGGAGGCGTTGCTGGTGGCGTGGGACTTGTTGCAGACGGCACATGACCAGGGCATTCTCGACCTAGCGCAAGGGCTGATTGGCGGGAGAGATATCATCGCGGGCAAGTTGGCGGAAGCGGGCAAGTCCGAAGAAGGCGTTGCTGCGCTGCGCAATGTGCTGGCGGTGGGACGCATTCTGGCTTCGTTCGATCCGGATATGCTGCAGCGGATGGCGAAGGCGTTTGAGTCTGACGGTGATGCCCCGCAGGTGGAGAAGAAGGCGCCGAGCTTGTGGCAGTTGTTTCGAGGGGCCACCTCGGAAGATGGCCGGCGTGGGATTGGGTTTGTGACAGCAATGCTGACGAAGGTAGGCTCGGCGACACGCAAGTGAAAATTGTTTTCGCTTGAGCGTCTCTCGGGGTTACACTGCCAATCATTCGAAGCAGTGATGCACCCAGGAGCCGACCATGCAGGATGTAGCCGCGGTGCCCGAAGGACAGGGCCTCTCGCAAGCCGAGCGTTTCGTAGACACGTTTATTGCCCCATCGAAGACGTTTACGGACATTCTTCGGAGTTCCAGCTGGTGGCTGCCGTTTGTGTTCATGGTGCTGGTGGGCTTTCTTTTCAGCACCGCGATCGACAAGAAGGTCGGCTTCGATGCGGTTTCGCAGCACGAGATCGAGAAGAACCCCAAGGCTGAGGAACAACTGCAGTCGCTTTCCGCACAGGATCGTGCTGCGCGAATGGCTCTTTCAGCCAAGATCACCAAGGGCATTACCTATGCGTATGCCATTCCGATCCTGATTGTGGCCGCGCTTGTCACCCTTGTGCTGTGGGCCAGTTTCAACTTCGGGCTGGGCGCCAAGACGACATACGGACAGATGTTCGCGGTCTGGATATACGCCGCGCTTCCGAAGTCGATCATGGGGATTCTTGCCGCGGTGCTGTTGTTCGCCAACGTGAATACGGAAAGTTTCGACATAAGAAACCCTGCGGGGACAAACCTCGGCTACTACATGCCGGACGCTTCGCCGGGGCTGAAAGCGGCGCTCAGCTTCTTCGATATCTTCGGCCTCTGGTCGCTGGTGCTATTGATCATCGGAACCTCCATCATTTCGCGTAAAACGAAGGGCCAGGCGGCGGCGATCATCGTTGGTTGGTGGGTGCTCATGCTACTCGTAAGCGCCGGGTACGCGGCGGCTACGAGCTAACGAGGTTTGCAGCGTGAAAAGACCCGGCCTGTCGCCGGGTCTTTTTTGTGCCACGAACTATTTGAGGAATGTGAGCAGTGCCTTGTTGACCTCGGTGGCATGCGTCCAATTCAGGCCATGGGGGCCGTCTTCGACGACGTGGTAAACCGCTTGCGGCAGCAACATCTGCATGCGAGCACCCGTGGCGCCGATGGGCAGGATTTGATCTCCCGTGCCGTGGATGACGAGGATGGGCAGCGTGAGGCCGTTGAGGTCGGGGCGCAGGTCTTCCAGCCAGGCGTCGACACAGTTGAGCATGGCCTCGTAGGAAGACGCGGCGCCGACATTAAAGCTGGCGTGGATGGCGGCGTCCGAGATGTCGGTGCCACCTACGAGCTTCTTGTTGTAGAAGTTCTTGAAGAAGGTTTCGAGGAAGGCGTAGCGGTCCTTTTCGATCTCCTGCTTGATACCTTCGAAGACGCTCGGATCAACGCCTTCCGGGTTGTCACCGGACTTGCGCAGTGCCGGTGCTATGGACGCCATGAAGACGGCTTTGGTCACGCGTCCCTGGTTGTATTTGCCGAGGTATCGCGCGACTTCGCCGCCGCCCATGCTGAAGCCGACGATGGTGGCGTCTTGCAGGTCGAGGTGGTCGATCAGCTTGGAGAGGTCGCCGGCGAGCGTGTCGTAGTTGTAGCCATCGACGGGCGCGGAGGAGCTGCCGAAGCCGCGGCGGTCGTACGTGATGACGCGGAATCCGGCGGCGAGCAGCATGGCCGACTGGCGCTCCCAGGAGGCACCGCTGAGCGGCCAACCGTGGATCAGGACGACCGGACGTCCGGTCCCGCGGTCTTCGTAGTAGATCGAGATATCGCTGGTGTTTTCTTTGCCGACGGTCAGGAAGGGCATGTTGACATTCTCCTATGGGCTTGGATGCCTGCTGGCAAAGAAAAGACCCGGCGAAAAGCCGGGCCCTGTTCGAGTTCACGAAAGATTGATCGAGGTCGTTTTACTCTGCGCCCCAGCGCTTGAAAACCAGCGATCCGTTCGTTCCGCCGAAGCCGAACGAGTTTGAAAGCGCGTAGTCGATCTTCGCCGCCTGCGGTTTGTTGGCGACGTAGTTCAGCCGGCAGGCTGGGTCTACGTTCTCGAGGTTCATCGTCGGGGGCGCCATCTGGTTCAGCATGGCGAGGATCGTGATGCCTGCTTCCAGCCCGCCCGCGCCGCCGAGCAAATGCCCAGTCATGGACTTCGTTGAGCTGACCAGCAGCGTGTGGTTGGTGGCGCGTTCCCCGAAGACATTTTCGATGGCCTGCGACTCCAGCGCATCTCCCAGCGGGGTCGAGGTTGCGTGGGCGTTCACGTAGTCGATCTTGTCCGGCGAGATGCCCGCTACCTTGAGGGCGGCCTGCATGGCGCGGCGGCAGCCGTCGCCTTCAGGAGCCATGCCGGTCATGTGGAAGGCGTCGCCGCTCATGCCATAACCGATGACTTCGGCGATGATGTTGGCTCCGCGAGCCTTGGCGAACTCCAATTCTTCAAGGATAAGGATGCCTGCGCCTTCGCCGACCACGAAGCCGTCGCGGTCCTTGTCGAAGGGCCGGCAGGCGTGCGTAGGATCGTCGTTGCGGGTAGAAAGCGCCTTCATGGCGGCAAAACCGCCGACGCTCAAAGGAGTGATGGCAGCTTCAGCGCCGCCCGCGATCATGGCGTCGGCATCGCCGCGCTGGATAGTGCGGAAGGCGTCGCCGATGGCGTGTGCGGAGCTGGTGCAGGCGGTCGCCGTGGCCTCGTTCGGTCCCTTGGCGCCGTACCGGATGGAAACATGCCCGGCGGCGAGATTGATGATGGAAGCCGGGATGAAGAAGGGCGAAATTTTGCGCGGACCGCCGTTCATCAGCGCGGTGTGCTCCCGCTCGATGATGTCGAACCCGCCGATGCCGGAGCCGATATGCACCCCGACGTTATCAGCGATTTCGGGTGTGATCTTGAGGCCGGAGTGCTCCATGGCCTCGTGCGAGGCCGCCATGGCAAAGTGGATGAAGCGGCCCATCTTCCGGGCCTCCTTCTTGTCCACGAAGAGATGGGGATCGAAATCCTTGACCTCTGCAGCAAAGCGGACGGAGTGGCCTTCGAGGTCGTAGGCCTTGATCTCCGCCATTCCACTACGACCCGCGAGCAGGCCTTCCCAAACTTCAGGGGCGGTTTTGCCGACCCCGCAGATGAGGCCCATCCCCGTAACAACGACGCGACGATCCTGCATTCGTTACTTGCCCTTCTGGTTCTTCTCGATGTAGTCGACGGCATCCTTGACGGTTTTGATCTTCTCGGCGTCTTCGTCGGGGATCTGGATGTCGAAGGCTTCCTCGAACTGCATGACGAGCTCGACTACATCGAGCGAATCGGCGCCCAGGTCTTCCTGGAAGCTGGCACCCGGGGTTACTTCGGCTTCATCCACCTGAAGCTGCTCGACAATAATCTGCTTAACTTTCTCGTCTACTGCTGCCATCTCTAGATCTCCTGTGTAATTCTTTATAAGCTTTAGGGCGACTCCGGCCATTCGAGCTGGAGCGTTGTTGCAAGTGCCTCAGTGTGAAAGCATACCGACGTGCTTGGATAGTGTAAAGAACGCGGAAGATGCAGTCACCATTGAGATAGTTCTGCCGAAACGGCTTGTTTTAATTCGATGGTTTGATGCTTGCGGCGAACCGCATGGCAGGATTGAGGCGTTTTGCACAAAAAAATCTGCTCTCGATGCAAGAATACGGCATTTCGCCGAATTCCTCGCTGCGGGTTCTTTGAGCGGTCTTTTTTGACATGGCTGGGTTTTTTCCCATGGGAGTGCGCACTCTGTCGGCGTAAGACGTTTTTTCGTTGCAAAGCGCGCCGCCGCTCGTCGCGCAGCCACATCGGCTAGTCGTCCTCATTGGCGGCCAAAAGCGGCAGAACGCCATCAAATGCGCCCGAAGTGCAGACGATCGGTAGGGCATTTTCTGTGGCATCCACGCTTACATCCCGCAGCGTACGGTTGATGGCGCGAGTGCGGACGCCGAGCTTGTCGATTGTCCCCTGAACTTTTCCAACGTCCGCACTCATTTTGTCCATTAAGTTTTCGAATGTGCCGAACTCCTTGCGCGCGTTGGCGAGCACTTTCCACACCTCGTCGCCTTTTTCCTGCAGCTCGAGCATGTGGAAACCCATCTGGAAGCTGGAGAGAATGGCGGAAAGCGTGCTTGGTCCGGCTATGGTGACGTGGCAGTTCTGCTGTATGTCGGATTGCAGACCGTCGCGGCGCATCACTTCGGCATAGAGGCCCTCGGTTGGCAGGAACATGATGGCGAAGGAGGTCGTCGCCGGCGGCGCAATGTACTTCTCGCAGATGCGCTTGCCTTCGGTTCGGATGGCGGTCTCAAAGGCGCGTCCGGCGGAAGCGATATCACTGGCCGACCCTTGCTGATAGGCGGTTTCGAGCCGTTCCCAGGCTTCGCGGGGAAACTTTGCGTCGATCGGCAGCAGCGTGTCGCCGTGTGGGGTGGGGAACTTCACGGCGTACTCGACGATCTCCGCGGAGTTCGGTTTGACCTTCACATTTTGTTGAAACTGGCTGGGCGCGAGCATCTGTTTCAACAGCGTACCGAGCAGCACTTCTCCAATGCTGCCGCGGGATTTCACGTTTGTGAAAATACGGGAAAGATCATCGACGCCTGCCGAAAGCTTGGTCATTTCGCCCAATCCGGCATGAACTTTGGTGAGCTGATCCGTGACCTGGCCGAAGCTTTCGGTGAGGCGTGTCTGCAGTGTGGCGTGCAACTTCTCGTCCACTGTTTGGCGCATCTCTTCCAGCTTCGCCGCGTTTGCTGCGTTCAGCGAATCGAGCTTCTGCTCAACGGTGGAGCGCAACTTGTCCTGATGTAGGGTTTGCGCCGCGCCCAGGTCGTTCAGCAGCTTGTGCAGGGCCTCGCGGCTTTCGGCTTGGTTCCGGTTGATGTCCGAGGTGAAGGCGGTGAAGCGCTGCATTAGAGTGCCAAGCTGCGCATCGACGGTAAGCCGCAGCTTATCCGCCGCGGAAGAGTTATCCGCGCGGAAGCCCTCAAGCCCGCTGCGGAGCGTTTCGCCCAGCAGGTTGATGCTCGCGAGTACCTCGCCGCGTAGCGCCGCGCTGGCGGCGGCGTTGTCGTTGCGCAGCTGTGCCAGTTCGCCGCGCAGGTGGCCTTCGAGGCCCGTGAACTGAGCATCGAGTCGCGTCAGCTGCGAAGGCAGGTCAGCTGCGAGAAGCTGCGCCAGGCGCGGGTCTGCGGCGGCTTCGGCGGTTGTAGCAGGCTTGCGAAACAGCAGTGCCAAGAGCGCGATCAGTGTGACGGCTTGAATGCCGAGCAGGACGAAGAGCATTTCGACTTTCCTTCGCTTTGAGCATATCAAGCGTTGCGGTTGCGCCGCTTGTGGATGTCGTGGCGCTTCACGCGTATTGGCGCATCCAGCCGCCAGATGATTCAATAGCCTTAGAGCAAACTCTGCTCGCGAAGGGTGTTGCCGTGCGTCCTAGCTGTATGAACCGCTTTCTTGTCGCAGTATTTGCCGTGTCGCTCGCAAGCGTTGCCGCGGCTCAGACCTCCATGCCGCCCAACCAGGTGACCGCGTTCAAAGACACCTCGATCTTCAAGGCGCCCCCTGGGTCGAAAGTGGCCATCCTGGAGTTTGAGGACCTCGAGTGCCCGGCCTGTGCGCACGCGTTTCCTATCGTGCATGTGGCGATGAACCAGTACCACATCCCTCTGATTCGGCATGATTTCCCATTGAAAATGCATATCTGGAGCCACGAGGCGGCGGTTTGGGCGCGATATATGCAGGACAAGATTTCCCCGGATCTTGCGACGGAGTACCGCCGCGAAGTTTTCGCCTCGCAGTATCAGATCGCGAGCAAGGACGATATGTTGAACTTCACACGGAGGTTTTGACCGCGCACCAGCAGTCGATGCCTTTCGTGGTCGACCCGACCGGGCAGTTCACGAAGGAAGTGGACGCGGATGAGCAGCTTGGCGAGAAGGTTGGGCTGACGGAGACGCCGACCATCATCGTCGTGACCAACGACAAGGGCTGGATCCAGGTAAAGGATGTCAGCCAGCTTTACGCGGCCATCGACTCAGCCATCGCAGCTACGGCCAACGAACCCAGCGCATCCGTAGCGCATCATGTGGTTGCAACCGGCAAGCACTAAACAAAGAACAAACAGGTGGGGAAGGCGTCCTTCGGGGCGCCTTTTCTCGTGCTCAAAATATTTTCAACTGCATACTTGACACCACACACTGTGTTTCATACAGTATATTTCATACAGTATGGAAATGACGACAGAGTTCGGAATGTTCGACTCGCTTCGGCTGGAGCTGCGGCGAGGTGTGCTGATCCTGGCCGTCCTGGCGCAACTGCGGCAGGAGCACTACGGCTACACGCTACGCAAAGCTTTGGCTGACGAAGGCCTTGCCATCGAGGAAAGTACGCTCTACCCGCTCTTGAGGCGCTTGGAAACTCAGGGCCTGCTGACCAGCGAATGGCGCGAGGAAGAGAAGCGAAATAAGCGGTTCTATCGGCTGTCGAAGGACGGTGAAGCAGTGTTGGCACAACTGCTCGCCGAGTGGAACAGGATCAATGAGTCGCTGCACAAGATTTTGAAGGACGAGAGAGAAGTCGGCCGGACGGCCGGGAGGTAGGAGAGATGGCGATGGACTTACTGGAACGGTATTTGCAGGCTGTCGGGCAGTATCTGCCGGCAAAGACGAAGGACGACACGATTGCGGAGTTGCGGGCGAACCTGCTGGAGCAGATAGACGCCCGCGAGGAAGAGTTTGGACGCCCGCTGGAGCAAAGCGATGTTGCGGAGATTCTGAAGGCACATGGCAAGCCTGAGGCCGTTGCGTTGCGGTACCTGCCGCAACGGTCGCTGATTGGGCCGACTGTGTTTCCGTTTTACGAGCTCACCCTGAAGAAGACAACGCCGCTCGTGGTGTTCGTTTATGTCATTGCAAGCGCAGCCACATTATTCTTTGGCCACCCTCGCGGGGGACTCTCTTCCGCCATCGTTCGTTCGGTCTTCCAGTTGATCCCGACCTTGCTGATCTCCTGGGCCATCATCACAATCATCTTTATGGTCATCGAACAGGCCCAGGGGCAGAAAGCCGCGAGCTGTGGCCCGTTGCAATGGGATCCGATGAAACTTCCGGCGGTGCGGATGGAGGGTCTGCCGAAGCCGCGGTCGATGGGGCATCGAGTCATTCGACCTTTGCCTGCACTGCTTGTGGATGGCTTACATCCTTTGGGTTCCGTGGCATCCGTTCTGGATCATGGGACCGGGCGTGCTCTACCTGGATTCTCTCGGTGTAAGCCCGGCGCCGATATGGCATGTGTTCTATGTGCTGCTGGTGATCCTGTTGGTGCTCCAACTGGTGACGAAGTTGCTGGCGCTCCTGCCCGACACGCAACGCTCGGTGCAGCCACTGAAAATTGTGACAGACCTATTTTCCGCAGTGGCGCTGGGTTACCTTGCGGCGGACGGCACGTACCTTGTAGCCGCTGACGCCACACAGAACCTGCAAAAGATCGCGACTGTAAATCACTGGATGAGTGTGTCATTCCGGATTGCCGTATTCTTTGCCGTTCTGGGATTATTATCGGAGGGTTGGAAGCTGATGAGGCGTGCGGTGCCGAAGGCGCGCTTTGCTTTCTAGAGGCGTCAAAGCTCGATGACGACTTTGCCCATTGCTCCGCTTTCGACCAGCGCGTGTGCGGCTTCGATCTCTGAGGTTGAGAAGTGCTTCTCGTTGAGTAGAGGTTTGAGCTTACCGGCATCCACCAGCCTGGCTGCCTCGTCGAGGATATGGCCGTGATGGGCGCGGCCTTCTCCGCTGAGCAATGGATACAGAGTGAAGACGCCTGAGTAGGTTGCTCCCCGGAAGGAGAGTGGAGCGAGTGCGTGCGTGCCCCAGCCGAGGCAGCTTACGGCGTGGCCGGTGTAGCGCTTGACGGCTTTGAAACTGTCGTCGAGCGTAGTTCCGCCGACAGTGTCGTAGACGATGTCGAAGCCGTTGTCTTGAGTGTGGGCGGCGACGTACTGCTCGACCGTTTGCTTGGTGTAGTCGATGGGTGTTGCGCCGAAGCTGCGAACGATGTCGAACTTCTTCGACGAGGCGGTGGCGAAGACTTCGGCTCCGTAGGCGACGGCGATCTGTACGGCGACATGTCCGACACCACCGGCGCCGGCGTGGATGAGAACCTTCTGGCCCGCGCGGATGTGGGCGCGATCGACGAGGCCTTCCCATGCTGTGATCACCGACAAGGGAAGTGCTGCGGCTTCGCGCATGGAGAGTGAGGTGGGTTTGCGGGCCAGCAGGTTGGCGTCTGCGGCGATGTATTCGGCCAGCGTTCCCTGGTGTCCACCGACGCCGCCGACCATGCCGTAGACTTCGTCACCGGCCTTGAACGAGGTCACACCTTCACCAACCTCTTCCACGGTTCCGGCCATATCGATGCCGAGAATGGCTGGTAAAGGCTGTTGCGCGTGGGCGGCTTTGGCGGCGCGGATCTTGGTGTCGAGCGGATTGACGCCGCTGGCGTGGATGCGAACAAGCACCTCACCGGCTGCGGGCGCGGGGCAAGGCGTATCGATTGGAAGGAATGGACCGTTTGGTTCGTTGACGATGTAGGCGCACATGGAACTCATGCTACCTAGGATGGAGCATGCGGACGCGCGATTCAATCGCTATTTGCAGCTACTGAATCTGTACGAGGTCGGCTTCGCCGTGGCTGGCGCCCCCAGGGGTGATGGGGTTGTGCTGGGGGGCGCGCCAGTGGTCGATGTAGCTGACCTGGTGGACGCAGCTGATGGTGCAGTTGGGGGCGCAGGACTTTTCGGTGAGGAACTCGCGCTCAACGATCTGCTTGGTGTACTCGGCGATGGGGATGCCGGGGTAGCCGCGCTGCTGCGAGCAGTAGCTGACGATGCCGTTCTCATCCACATAGAGGTAGCGCGAGCCGGCGCGGCAGCGCCAGTCGTTGGGCTTGCCGTTGGCGATGGCTTCCTGGAAGCCGTTGAAGCGCGAATAGCTCCGGCGAGTTAGCCGGCGAACTTCATCCCAAACCTTGCGTTCGCCTTCGCCTAAGGGCTTGAGCTGTCCGGAACCGTCGTGGATGATGCCGATGGTGGAGCTGAAACCTAGAGCGAGGGCACGCTTGGAGATGGTGAGGGCGTCTTCGGGATTTGCCGTGCCGCCGCCGACGACGGAGTTGATGTTGACGTGGAAGTCGGCGTGTTCGGCGAGCATCTGGAGCTTCTTATCGAGGACCTTGAGGCTCTTCTTCGAGACGTCGTCGGGCATGACGTTGTCGATGGAGATCTGCATGTGATCGAGGCCTGCTTTGTTGAGGCGGGCTATCCGATCCGGCATGAGGAAGTAGCCGTTGGTGATCATGCCGGCGATGGCTCCGGTTTTGCGGATGCGGGCGATGATCTGGTCGAGCTCGGGGTGCAGCAGCGGCTCGCCGCCGGAGATGGTGATGACGGAGGTGCCGAGGCGGCCGAGGTGGTCGATACGGCGGAGCATCTCGTCGATGGGCGTGGGCTTGGAGACGTCGTCGAACTCGTTGCAGTAGGTGCAGGCGAGGTTGCAGCGGCGCATGGGCACGATGTGGGCCATGTACGGATGCGACGTAGACGCGACGGCGGAGGCGATGGAGCCGAGCTCGCGCATCTTGCGGCTGGCCGCGATGAGGCGGCGGCGGGCGGTCATCTTACGGGCGGCTGGAGCGGTGCCGGGTTCGTATTTTTGCGCGGATGCGGTCTGTGTTTCGGTGGGCATGAGGCTGTCATTTATTTTACCGCGTTGGGATTGAATCGGGGTTGGGGCGGGCGTATTCTGGCTTTATGACGCGTGCTATTTCTCAAGATGAGTTTGTTGCGACTGTGACGCAGACGTTGGCGTCGCTTGGCGAAGACTCGCTCTTGATTGAGCGAGAAGGTGCTGTCGTTGCGGCGCTCGTTCCGCCCAGTGATGTGGAACGCCTTCGGCAAATGCGCGGGCAACGGGCTATTGCCGCGATGAATCGCCTTAGCGATGCGATTGAGGCTTCAGGTGCGACTGAAGAAGAGCTTCGAGAGTTAGAGAAAGCACTTGACCGAAAAGCGTAAACGCATTTTCCTCGATACCAATACTTTGATCAGCGGCATTCTGTTTCGAGCTTCCGTGCCGTTGCTAGCGTCAACCCGTGCCTTCGAACATGCTGAGGTACTCTCTTCCTCGGCAACACGCAATGAGTTGCGCGAGGTGATCAAGCGGGAAAAGTTTGATCGCTACGTTCGGCTCGCCGACCGATTGACAATAGTTGAGGACATCATTGAAGACATGGTTCACGTAAACATCGATGAACAGATCCAGATGTGTCGCGACCCTAAAGATGACAAATTCCTCGACCTTGCAGTGAATGGGAACGCTGACTATATCGTTACGGGAGACAAAGACCTACTTTCCATGCAGAGGATATTGGGGACACTCATCATTTCGCCCGCCGATTACCTGGCGCAGTGATTGAACGTATACATGAAACAAGAAGGAGAAGATGATGCCGCGTGAGATCGATTGGACAGACACCGAAGAAATTGGGATTCAGCTACAGGAGATGTTTCCGGATACCGATCCGTATTCGGTGAGGTTTACGGACCTGCATAAGTGGATCACACAGCTGCCGGGGTTTGTGGGCGATCCGGGGAAATCGAATGAAGGGCTGCTGGAGGCTATCCAGACGGCGTGGCATGAGGAGTATGTCGACGCCAAGGACGCGTAATCCATGAAGACACTTCTCCGCTTTGGGATTGTTCTGCTCATCCTGGGGATTGTTGATTTGATGTGGACGCTTTGGTGCGTCCATCGAGCGACAAGAAACGGTGTTGGCGCGGTAGGTGGCGGAAGTGCTCCTCTGGGGATAATTGCGGTGGGACTTGTAATGCTGGTCGTTGCTCTTATTTTTCGCAAGCGCTGAGGTCAGGCTTTGTGGCGGCGGAGGATCTGGTTGGGAAGGGTGGATTTTGTCGCTAGCAGGATCGCGAGTGCGGCGATGGTCCAGGCTATGCTTCCGGCGACGATGATGAGGATGTCTCCGGGGTGGGTGGTGACGGGTGGCAGGTGGTGGGCTAGTTCGTAGGCGGCAGCCAGGGCGATAAGAGAGGCGGCGAAGGCGCGGATGAGTTCGCCGTACTCGATGTGGGCCAGTGAGACCAGGCGCTTTTTGTGGAGCAGGATGGCGAGGGCGGCGGTCTGGGCGAGGATGCCTACGTCGGAAGCGACAGCCAGCCCGGGGAGGCCGAGGCCATTGAAGAGGGCCCAGTAGATGGGGATGGAGAGGACGGTAATGGTGGTGCCGATGATGGCTGGGGTGCGGGTGTCTGAGGCGGCGTAGAAGGCGCGGGCGTAGATGCCCTGCACGGCCCAGATGGCTAGTGTGATGGAGAGCAGGATGAAGAGGTGGGTGGTGGCTGCGGCGTCTGCGTGGTGGAACTTGCCGCCGCGGAAGAGGTCCATGAGCCAGGGGGCGAGGGCGATCATCCAGGCGGAGACGATCATGCCGACGGCGAAGAGGCGAGACACGGCGCGGCCGACGGAGGCAGAGAAGTCATATTCGCGCTTCTGTTGGTAGAGCGAGGCGAAGAAGGGTAGCGAGGCTGCACCGGCGGCAGGGCCGATGACATTGAAGGGCGCGTTGAAGAGGTCTTTGGCGTTGCCGATCAGGGTGATGCCGCCTTCGCGCGTAGAGGCGAAGTAGTTGAGGAACTGACGGTCGAACATGACGAGCGAGACGCCGATCATCAAGGGCAGCGAGAGCTTGAGCCATTCGAGGAACGCGGGGTCTTTGAAGCCTACGATGAAGCGGTAGCGGAGGCCGCTGCGGAAGGCTCCGATGGTGTTGAGCATGCCGTAGCCGAGGAACATGCCTCCGAAGACACCGACGGCGAGCGAGGTGACGCCGAGCCAGCGGTGGAAGAGGAATGCGCCTACGATGATGCCGCCGTTGTAGAGCAGCGGAGCGAAGGCCTGGTAGATGAAGATCTTGCGCACCTGAAGGCGCGATCCCATGGCGCTGCCGATGAAGAAGAAGATCTGCGCGGGGAGGATGATGCGCGTCATAGAAGTGCAGAGCGAGGAGCGGAGCGCGTCGTCGCGAAAGCCTTTATTGGCGAGCCAGACGTACTGCGGGGCGAAGATTTCAGCAAACAGGACGCCGATGCCGAGGACGACAAGCATGGTGCTGAGGATGACGGAGAGGGCGTGGTCGGCGCCGGCGTCGTCGGGCTGCTTGCCGGGACCGGTTTCGCGGTAGCGGTTGAGGATGGTGATGAGCGAGATGGACGCGGCACCGCCGATCAGGAAGTAGGCGAGGAGGTCGGGGAGCGCGAAGGCGGCGCGGTAAGCGTCCTGCTCGGGGCCGGCGCCGAAGAGCGAGTTGATGTACTTGATGCGGACGAGGCCTAGTAGGCCTGAGAGGAGGGCGCTCGCCATGAGGAGGATGGTGGCGGAGGCGGCGGTGTGGCCTTTGGATTTTGTGGGTTGGCCCTTGAGTCCCGTGGAATCTCCGATCTCCAAGTGCGAGAGATCGGGGGCACCCGATTTCTCGCTTGATTTCGTGGTGCTGGGGGTCATTCGGCTGTTTCTAGTTCTCCGCCGAACTCGCCGAAGAGGTCACGTTGCTCGAGGCGAAGGCGTGGAGGCTCGACGGCTACCGGGGTGGGGCGGGGTTCGAGGACCAGGCGGGGTCGCATGGTCTTTACCTTGGCGATGCCCGTGGGGGCAGCCGGGAATGCCGTGGTGGAGATGGGGCGCGAGAGGATGCCGAGCAGGGCGTTCATCTCGTTGCGGATGGACTGAAGCTGGTTGTCGCGGTGCGAGTCCGAGACCGGGGTGCGCATTTCTACGGGGCGCGGCTCTGGGGTTTCAAAGGGGACGGCGGTTTCGGCGGTGCTTTTGGTGTCGGACTTGAGGATCTGGCGGGCGCCGGGGATGGTGAAGCCCTGGTCATAGAGGAGGCTTTTGACGCGGAGAGCCATTTCGACGTCGCGCTTGCGATAGAGGCGCTGGCCGGTGCCGCCTTTGTTGGGCTTGAGCTGGGGAAACTCGGTTTCCCAGAAGCGCAGAACGTAGGCGGGCACGTCACAGAGCTTGGCGACGTCGCCGATCCGGAAGTAGAGCTTGTCCGGGATCTCGGGGGGCACGATCTTGCGGATTGGCTGGTGAGAACCCATAGGTTTTGAGCCTAGCGAGCCGATTGCTGCGCGGAGGCCTGCTGAGATCAAAGTATAGGGCTGGAAGTGGGTGAAAAAGAAGTGTTTTCGGCGGTACTCCCCACTGGTTCGCCTGTTTTGGCAGAAGGCTCCAAATTTGTCGGCGAGGGATGAAAGTAGATCCGATCTTCGGAGCTAGAATTTATGGAACCGCATGCCACTTTACGCAGATGCTCTGCATTTGATCCGAGCGCAACTTGAAAGCATAGCCCGAGGAGAAAAACCTCCGGCAATCGTTGTTGGCGCTGACGGAGGGGCAGCTTCATTCCATCAATCAAGCGCGTCGCGAACGGAAGAACCATCTTGGTCAGTCCGATCCATTTCCCCCGATTAGAGCTGAGATTGTTATGGTCGGCCGACATCTCTACAACAGCCGCGTGGTCAAAGATGGTTACACCATAGACGCTGTCCTGATGCAGATCGCCAACGCGCTGGACGAGCGTTCTCGGCATGTGCAAACACAGAGAGCGACGCTGATTCAGGATCGCGTGGGCAGAACGAACAGCTTTGGCGAAATCGTCAGAGATGAGGCTGTTTTGGAATGCTCGGCCAAGTATCCAAGGCCGGAGTTGCTTTCGATGATTCCGAAAGGAGAAATAGCTCCACACGAACGAAAGGCCGTGCCTCGCGGCACAGCCTCATCGTCCTAAATTTGAGCGACTCGCCCGGGTAACGAAAAGTTTCCGGCGCCCCAGCCGCTCGCTTATTAGTGTATCGGACGTGTCAAGCTTTTCGCTACCCCGCCAGTGGTTTGCGGCGTTCTACTTTGCCTTTGGCGGCGCGTTCGTATTGTTTGGGCCATGAGCCGGGTTGGTGGAGGGTTTGGGCGGCGTGGAGGGGCCAGTAGGGGTTGTAGAGGAACTCGCGGGCGAGGAAGACGACGTCAGCCTGGCCGGTGCGGATGATGGTGTCGGCCTGGGCGGGTTCGGTGATCATGCCGACGGCGCCGGTGGGTATGCCGACTTCGCGGCGGACGCGATCGGCGAAGGCGACCTGGTAGCCGGCGCCGATGGGAATCTGCTGGCGGTGGTCGTTGCCGCCGGAGGAGCAGTCGATGAGGTCGATGCCTTCGGCTTTGAGGAGGCGGGCGAAGGCGACGGTGTCGTCGACAGTTAAGCCACCTTCGACCCAGTCCGTAGACGAGAGGCGGACCCAGACGGGGAGGTTTTCGGGGAAGTTGGCGCGGACGGCGCGGACGACTTCGAGGGGGAAGCGGGTGCGGTTGGCGAAGTTGCCGCCGTAGTCGTCGGTGCGGAGGTTGGTGAGAGGCGAAAGGAACTCGTGGATGAGGTAGCCGTGGGCGCCGTGGAGTTCGACGAGGAGGAAGCCGGCGTCGGCGGCGCGTTTGGTGGCGGCGGCGAAGTCGGCGACGACTTTGTCCATGCCGTTGCGGTCGAGGGCGTGAGGGAGTTTGTAGGCGTCGCCGAACGGTTCGGCTGATGGCGCCATGACGTTGTCCCAGCCGCCTTCGGCGACGGGGATGGCGCGGGGTTCTTCCCAGGGTTTGGCGACGGAGGCCTTGCGTCCGGCGTGTGCGAGCTGCATGGCAGGGACTGCGCCCTGGGCTTTGATGAAGGCGGCGAGATGCGCGAGAGGAGGCATGTGGGCGTCGGACCAGACGCCTAGGTCGCCGAGCGTGATGCGGGCTTCGGGCGACACGGAGGCGGCTTCGGTGAAGACGATGCCGGCGCCGCCGACGGCGCGGGAGCCGAGATGGACGAAGTGCCAGTCGTCGGAGAGGCCGTCGGTGTAGCAGTACTGGCACATGGGCGAGACTGCGATGCGGTTCGGGAAGGTGACGCTGCGCTGTGTGAGCGGGGAGAAGAGGTGGTTCGGGGTGGTCAGGGGCGCGGGCATGGTGGGTTGGATGATAGTTGCAGGGGTGGGGAATCAACCAATTCGAGGGCTTCTGCTTTGGCTGCATCAGGGTATCGGGAGCCTCGTCCCATAGAATGGTGGAGAGAGAGTTTTTGACGATGTCTGCTACTGTTGTGCCGCCTGAACCCGCACCACCGAGTGTGATCAACAGCTGTCCGAGCTGCAGCCACTGGCTGCCGGATGGAACGCTGGCTTGTCCCGACTGCCAGACGCTGACGTATGGGCAGCACCTGGCGGGGATTGCCGTGGAGGCGCAACAGCTGGAGCAGGAACAGAAATGGGCTGAGGCGAGGGACCGCTGGCGGTCGGCGCTACAGTGGTTGCCGGAGAATACGCGGCAGGCGGAGAGTATTCAGCAGCATATCGCGGTGATTGAAGCGCGGATGAAGGTTGAGGATGATACGAAGACCCGCTGGAAGAAGCGGTTGGGTCCGCTGGCGCCGGTGGCGCTATTTTTGATCAAAATCAAGAGCTGGTTGTTCATTCTTCTCAAGTTCAAATTTCTTATCAGCATCTTGCCGTACTTTGCCTTCTACTGGCTGTTGTTTGGCTGGAAGTTCGCGTTGGGTTTCACGTTGAGTGTGTTCCTGCATGAGATGGGGCACTATGTTGCGGTCCGCATGCGTGGACTTAAGGGAAATTTGCCGGTATTTATTCCGGGCGTGGGCGCGTACGTGCGCTGGTACAGCACGGGCGTGTCGGTCGATGACCTGGCGTCCATTTCTCTGGCCGGTCCGTTTGCGGGTTTCCTTGTGGCGCTGGGTTGTTATGGGGCGTATCGAGGGACGCACTATGGGCTGTTTCTTGTGCTGGCGAACCTGGGCGCGTGGTACAACCTGCTAAACCTGTTCCCGGTGCGGTTTCCGTTCCTTGCTCTCGATGGAGCGCAGGCGGTGTATGCGCTTTCGAAGGTACAGCGGGGGATGATTGCAGGGACTTGCCTCTTGTTCTTTGGGCTTACAGCACAGGGCGCAGTGGGGGGCGATCTGGTGGGACCGAACACGGTGTGGACGTTCCTGATTGTGGGGCTGGGTATGGCTTGGCGCTGCTTTGCCAATGACGCGCCGGAGAAGCCGGGGACGCGCAGCTTTGTGTACTTCCAGACGCTGGTTTTGGCGCTGGGTTTCCTGCTCTATCTGACCCCGGTGCCGGCGGGACGCTGAAGGGTTTCGGCCCCGTGAGATGGGTTGAAGGCGTCTTCTTCTGGGACGGTGTCAGGTTCCCACGCGGGCTCAGACTGGGAAAGGTCTTTGCGGACGTAGCGTCGGCCGCGGGCTTCGAAATCGCCGCTGACGACGCGGCGGATGGCTTCGGTGTAGGCGATATGCTCCTCAGGCAGGAGAGCCGCAGCGAGGGACTGGTCGGTGTCGTTGTCTTGGATGTCGATGACGCGCTGCAGGATAATGACGCCGCCATCGGTTTGTTCGTCGACGAAGTAGACAGTGCAGCCGGTGAACTGGGCACCGTAGTCGAGGGCCTGCTGGGCGGCTCCGCGGCCCGGAAATGCGGGCAATAATGAGGCTTGCAGATTGAGGATGCGGCCCTTCCACTGGAGGACGAAGCCAGCGGAGAGAACGCGGCGGTAGCCGGCGAGGCAGACGAGATCGATGCGAAACTTGCGCAGGAGCGCGGAAATGGCCTCTTCGTGGTCGCGCTGCTCGCGCCCGCGGCCTTCAAGGGTGATGACGGGTATGCCGAGGCTCTTGGCGATCTCAACGCCGGGTGCGCCCGGGATGTTCGAGACAACTACACCGATTTCGCAGCCGGGGAGCCGGCCTTCGGCGATGGAGCGCGCGATGGCCATGCAGTTAGAGCCTCTGCCGCTGATGAGGATGCCCAGGCGGATGCGCCTGGGCGTGTCGAAGTCTGTTGGGGAATTTTCTGGGTTCAGCAATAGATCACCTTTCGCTGAGGGCCGCGAATGATTCGGCCGATGACCATGGAGCGCTCATTCATACGGCTCAACGTGAGGCGCGCTTTCTTGAGAAGCGGAGCGGGAACGACAGCAACGAGCCCGACGCCCATGTTGAAGGCGCGCATCATCTCCTCCGTTTCGATGCCGCCAAGGGCTTTAAGGTGGGCAAAGAGCGGTGGCGGCTCCCAACTGGTTAGCTCTACCTGTGCGGCGAGGCCCTTTGGGAGGATGCGGGGAAGGTTTTCGGTGAGTCCGCCACCGGTGATGTGGGCAAAGGCGCTGGCGACTTCGGCCTGCAGGAGCTTGCGAATCGGTGAGAGATAGCTGCGGTGAGAGCGCATGAGCGCGGCGCCGACTTTATCGCCAAGCTCGTTGACGTATTGTTCGGGGCGGTAGCCGGCGGCTTCGAAGAGCAGCCTGCGGGCAAGCGTGTAGCCATTGGTATGGAGACCGTTGGAGGGCAGGGCGAGCAGCACGTCGCCCTCGGCGATGGTGTCTCCTGAGACGAGGCGCGGACGGCTGACGACGCCGACCATGAAGCCGGCCAGGTCGTACTCTTTGCCACGGTAGAGGGTGGGCATCTCGGCGGTTTCGCCGCCAAGGAGGGCGCAGCCGTTGGACTTGCAGGCTTCAACGATGCCGGAGATGACCTGCTCAACGACATCGGCATCGAGTTCGCCGGCGGCAAAGTAGTCGAGGAAGAAAAGGGGTGTGGCGCCCTGAACGGCGACGTCGTTGACGCAGTGGTTGACGAGGTCGGAGCCGATGGAGGCGTGAAGGCCGAGCTCGGCGGCTAGCTGGAGCTTGCTGCCGACGCCGTCGGTGCTGGCGACGAGGACGGGGTCGGGATATTTTTCTGCGTCGAGGGAGAAGAGGCCGGCGAAGCCGCCGATTTCCGAGAGAACGTTTTTGTTGAAGCTGCGGCGGGCGGTGAGCTTGATGCGCTCATTGGCTATGGCGGCGCGGTTGCGGTCGACGCCCGCTTCTGCGTAGGTGGCGCGGGGGCGCGTTGGCTTTTTTGCGGGTGGTGTCCCTGCGGTCTCATCAACGGCCATCAGTGAACCCTCGGAGATGGCAGTCTATCAGGGAGAGCAAGTAGGAAATTCCACGGAAGGAGTAGTACGGAGCAAAACAGCACAACATAGACTTCTATACTTGGCAGATGGCAATAAATCGAACGCGCTCGAAAGAATTGCAGGAGCGTGCGGAAAAATTTCTTCCTGGTGGTGTGGATTCTCCGGTGCGCGCGTTTCGTGCAGTGGGAGGGGATCCGCCGTTTGTGGCTAGCGCGGAAGGTGCCTATCTGGTGGATGCCGACGGCAACCAGTACGTGGATTTATTTGGGTCGTGGGGGCCAATGCTGCTGGGGCATGCGTTTCCTCCAGCGGTTGCGGCGATCCGCGAGGCTGCCGGGCGGAGTGCGTCGTTTGGCGCGAGCACGGCGGATGAGGCGAATCTGGCAGAGCTTGTGCAGCGATGCTTTCCGTCGATCGAGAAGATGCGGTTTGTTTCTTCCGGCACGGAGGCCTGCATGTCGGCGATACGGCTGGCGCGCGGGTTTACCGGGCGGCCGTTTGTGATCAAGTTTGAAGGCTGCTATCACGGGCATGCGGATGCGCTTCTAGTGAAGGCAGGCAGCGGTGTGGCGACGTTTGGCATACCAGGGTCTGCCGGCGTGCCGAATGAGACCGTGATGCATACGCTGGCGCTGCCGTATAACGATCTGGCAGCGGTGGAAGCGGCGTTTGAATCGCATCCGGAGCTGATTGCCTGCGTGATTCTGGAGCCGGTGGTGGGCAATGCGGGAACGATTGCTCCGGCGGCCGGCTACTTGAAGGGGCTGCGCGAGATTACGCAGAAGCATGGGGCACTGTTAATCTTCGATGAAGTGATGACAGGGTTTCGGCTGGCGCTGGGTGGAGCGCAAGAGTTGTTCGGATTTGCAAGTGGGGATGACGCTCCGGACTTGACAACGCTGGGCAAGATCGTTGGCGGTGGGTTGCCAGTGGGCGTGTTCGGTGGGCGTGCGGAGGTGATGGATTATCTTGCGCCGCTTGGGCCGGTGTACCAGGCGGGGACGCTGAGTGGAAATCCTCTGGCGATGGCTGCGGGAATTGCGACGATCTCTTCTTTACTGGAGCAGGGTGAGGCGGTGTATTCGAAGCTGGAAGAGACGACGGCAGCGATTGCGAATGGTGTGGCGAAGCTGGCGGCCGAGCAGGGGATTGGGCTAACGACCAATCGCGTGGGCAGCATGTTTACCTGGTTCTTTACACCGGGCGCGGTGACGGACTTTGCGAGTGCGAGTGCGTCGGATACGGCGGCGTTTGCACGCTTTCATCACGCGATGCTGGAGCGCGGAGTGTGGCTGCCGCCGAGCCAGTTTGAGGCGGCGTTTGTGTCGACTGCGATTGGGGAACTCGAGGTGGCGTTGATTCTGAAAGCCGCGGGTGAGGCGCTTTACGAAGTGGCGCGATAGTGGATGTTTGAATTTCGTGGCGTGAAGTTCCGGTTGAAGCGTATGGTGGTGACGCTTTTCGACTGGAGACTCGTGTGTTGAAGTCTTTTCTGCTGTTCTGCTCTTTGCTGATGCTTGGGGCTTCCCCTCAGCAACCTCCTTCTGATGCAACGCCCGCGTTGCCGAAGATTCCCGCAGCGGATGCGGCGATGGTGAATCCGATCAAGCCGAACCCCGTGCTCATGGCTCATGCGAAGAAGATGTATGGCTACGACTGTGCGATGTGCCATGCAGCGAACGGCAATGGCAAAGGCGACGTGGGCGCTAGCATGACCCCGCCGCTGAAGGACTGGACTGATCCGGCGGCGTTGAAGGATATGACCGACGGTGAGCTGTTCTACATCATCAAGAACGGACGCGGCCAAATGACCGGTGAAGGCGATCGTGTGAAAACCGATGAGCTTTGGGCGATGGTGGTGATGGTGCGTGGGTTTGCGAAGAAGTAACGGCTGCTCAGGCTGACGGTGCGGGGTGGTGATCGGGCTCCATCCAGAGCTTGCCGATGATGGTGAGGATGACCAGCATGGCGGTGCAGAGCGCAAAGACGCCGCGCACACTGATGTGTTCGGTGAGGACGCCGGAGAGGATCAGGCCAAGGATCTGCGCGGAGAAGACCGCGGACATCACGGTCGAGCCGACGCGGCCCATCATCGCTGGCGGTGTTTCCTGCGCGATGAGGGTCTGGGCAGGCACGATGATTGCGGCGGCTGAGAAGCCGATGATGAAGAGGCCGGGGATCGTGGCGTAGAGGTGCGGGAAGAGCGCCAGCAGCAGCGTCCCGACGCCGATGCCGCCCAGGCCATAGTAGACCAGCGTGGCGGCTTTCCTGCTCTTCGAAAGCTTGACGATGAGGTTCATGCCCAGCACCATGCCGAGCGGAATCATGGGGCTGGTAAGGCCGAACGTACCTTTTGAGCCGTGCAGGTTGTCGCGCACGTAGACGGCGATGAGCGGGCCAAAGCAGCCGAGGACGAACATGCCTGCCGCGAGCGACATGATGACGAAGAAGATAGCCGCGTGATGCACGATGAAGCTGATGCCCTGCTTCATATCGCTGCCGATGCGGCGGAGGCCGGTAAGCTCTTCGTCGATGGCGCTTGAGCCAGGTACGTGTGGGGATGGCCTGGGGAGTGAGATAGCAAGCGTGGCGATGAGGGTGGCTGAAGCGACGAAGCTGATTGAGTCGACGCCGTAGCAAAAGCGCGGGCCGAGGACTGAGACAAGGCCAGTGGCGACGGGGCCGCCGACGATGCGCATGCCCATCATGACCTGCTGCATCAGCGCCTGCGAGGAGCCAAGGCCGTGATGCGGTACTGCAGAGCGCAAGGCGACGCCTTGTGCCGGGCTGAAGAAGCTTGAGACCACGCTGATGGCCGCGAGCACGATGTAGAAGCCCCAGACGTTGTGAACGAAAAACAGGCCAAGACAGAGGACGGCACGGATAAGGTCGCTGGAGACCAGCGTCGGCTTAACCGGCCAGCGGTCGACAAAGACGCCCGAGAGGACGCCGAGGACTGCGATGGGCAGCATGTAGGCGATCTGCACGCCGGTGATCTGCTGCGCGGTGGCGTGCAGGTTGAAGGTCATGACGATGATGACCGCGAAGAGAGCAAGGAAGTCGCCGAAGACGGAGACGATCTGCGCGTACCAGAGGCGTCGCATCAACGGAATGCGCAGGACCTCGCCCATGGTCAGGGGCGTGAGTTTCGGCTGGTCGGTGATGGGCGCAGTGGTGGACATGGTTCTACTCTAGATGAAGCGGCTGCGGTTTCCGATACACATTAATTGTGAGATTCTTACACATAGGTGAGAGTATGCGGACGAATATTGAGATCGACGACAAATTGATGAAGCAGGCGATGAAGGCTGCCGGAGTGACGACGAAGAAGGCGGCCGTGGAGGAAGCGCTGCGGCGGATGGTGCAGCTTCAACGGCAGGGTGGCATCCGAAAACTGCGGGGTAAGGTAAATTTCTGGGACGATGTGATCGCGGATCGGGTTGCAAGTTCGGTTGAGAAGTCTTCTTCGAAGAAAGCCGCTTGATCTGGCATGACCATTGTTGATACGAGTGTCTTGATCGATTATCTGGCGGGGCGAGTGACACCACAGACAAGTTGGTTGCAGCAGAACGCCGACGCCGTTCTGTGCGGGCTGACCGATTTGATTGTGTATGAGGTGTTGCGGGGTATCCGAGACGACGCGCAGGTGGCGGTTGTGCGGGAGGAGTTAGGAGAGTTTCAGCAATGGCCGACGATGACGCCGAGGTTGGAGATCAACGCAGCGGAAAACTATCGCAGCTTGCAAAAGCGCGGGATCACGATACGGAAGACGGTGGATTGCCTGGTGGCGAGCTTCTGCATTGAACATGGGCACGAGTTACTGCACAATGACCGGGACTTTGAGGCTTTTGAGACGCACCTTGGTTTGCAGGTGCTTCATCCTTAGAGGCTAGTCGACGAGTTCGACCAAAATGACTTGTTCGTCGTTGTCGATTTCACGGAGCTTGACTTCGATGATCTCGCGGCGGGAGGTAGGCACGATTCGGCCGATGAAGCGGGCTTCTATGGGGAGCTCGCGGTGGCCGCGGTCGATGAGGACCAGAAGCTGGACGCTCTTGGGGCGGCCGTAGTCGAAAAGGGCATCCAGCGCAGCGCGGATGGTGCGGCCGGTGTAGAGGACATCGTCCATGAGGATGATGTCGCGGCCGGTGACGTCGAAGCCGAGCTCGCCTTTTTCGACGACGGGGCGGGGTCCGGCGGTGGAGAGGTCGTCGCGGTAGAAGCTGATGTCGAGGACGCCGGTTTCGACCGGGGCTTTCTCGATCTTTTCGATAATTTTGGCTAAGCGCTGGGCGAGCGGGACGCCGCGGCGCTTGATGCCGACCAGGCCGAGGTTGGCGGCGCCGTCGTTGCGTTCGACGATTTCATGCGCCAGGCGGACAAGCGTGCGCTCGATCTCGGAGGCGGACATAAGGCGGCCTTTTTCACGAAGGCGCGGGGAGCGGGTGGAGGCTGGTGTTTCGGCTGCTGCGGGGGTGGTGGCGTCGCTCATGATTGACCTTGATGATAGCAGCGGGGGTGGCTTGCGTGGAGCTAGGCAGGGCGCTTGCGCGAGCGCATGAAGCCGGAGAAGGCTCCGCTGGCGGTGGAAAGGATGAGCAGGACGGTGATGGCGAACAGGAGCATGAAGAGGAAGAAGCCGGCTCGGAACTCGGGGACGTTGAGCAGCGGGTTGAAGACGGGATCGGCGGCAGTCTGACCGGACTGCGCGATGACGCGGGCTTTGGCGTCTAGCAGCGACTTCAGGATGGTGGCGTCGATCTCCGCGCCGCGATGGAAGACCAGACGGATGATGAGGATCTGCGCGGTGGAGGCGAAGGTGATGCCGAAACCACAGAGGATGCCGCAGACCAGGCCGATGCGGGCGCCAACAGCTGTGGTGATCTGGGTTTCTCGGTGCCGGTTGCAATAGATCGCCATGACGATGGACGGGGCCATCCAGGCGATAAAGTGCAGCGGGAGAAACAGGCAGAGGACTGAAAGGGCTGCGGCTACGGCAGCGGTGATGCGGATGACGGACTTCCAGACGACGAGCAGATCGGGCGGCTGGGTAGCGAGGTACTCCTCGCGGGTGAGGTTGGAGGGCTGCGGCTGGCCGGAGGCTTCGGCGCGCTGGGCGGTGACCTGTTCCTGCAGCTCTTCGGAAAGCATGACCTGAGGGGCGCCGCAGTTCCAGCAGAAGGTGAGTGTGCCTTCATCTTCGATGTGGAGAACAGAGTGGCAGCGGTGGCAAAGGCGTTGGATCACCCTACGAAGCTACCGGAGCCGGGGACGGAGGGCAACTCAACGATTGAGGAGGGCGCTATTCGGGGTCTTTCTGGGTGTCGGTGTGGGAGTGGAGGTTGGTGGGTAGATTGAGCATGACGAGGCCGATGTGGGTGGTGCCGTCCTTGGTTTCGACGCCGACAATGTGGCGGCGTTGTTGGGAGCCGGCTCGGAGTTCGATGCCATCCGAGCTGGTGCTGCCGTGGACGTGGTGGTGGTCGTCCTCGTCGGCGCAGGTGAGGCCCTGGGTGGTGCGAGTGGGCGTGCCGATGGTTTGGTCGCCTTTGCACTCGAGGACCTCGCCGTAGCGGGCCATGTCGCTGCGGTAGAAGGCGATGACCTTGTCGGTGGAGTCGGAGGTCTTGAAACCGGCGGCTTTAACGCCGAGATGGAAGTCGCCGAAGCTCATGTCGACGTCGGCGGAGTCGTGGTCCTTGTCCCCATCCTTGGCCGGTACAGCGCCTGGATAGACCGCAAGACCAATGGCGGAGATGTCCGCGTCGTCGTTGGTCTTTACCTTCATGGAGCCGAAAGGGGTGGAGATGGCGACGTTGTCGTTCTTGCCGTCCTTGTCCTTGTGGTCGACGATGCGGCAACCGGAGATCAGGATGGCTGCAAGGGAAGCCGAGACAGCGAGCAGGCGGAACGATTTCATCGGTGGTTCACCTCAGGACAGGTTTGTCCGGACGGCAACCGTGAGGGCGCGGCCGCTCCGGACGGAGCGAGTCGAAGACAGGATACGCGCTTAGGGCAGTCCGGGTTCCATCAAGTTCGGGCTTTTTCTTCGGGGATGAAGTGTTCTTCGACCGCTTTCTTCATCAGGCCGGGCGGCAGGAGGCCCTGGGCGAGGATGAAGTCGTGGAAGCGTAGAGCGCTGAACTTGGTCCCAAGGGCGGTTTCGGCTTCCTTGCGAAGCTCGAGCAGCCGGGTAAAGCCGTAAAAGTAGCTGTTGGCCTGGCCGGGCATGCGGAAGGTGTAGCGTTCGACTTCCTGATTGGCGAAGGGGACGGAGAAGCAGACGTCCTGGGTAAGGACCTTCATGGCGTCGGCGGGTTGGATTTTGCCCTCCTGTAGTTCAGGATCAAGGAAGGCCCGGGCGGCGCGAAGCAGGCGGAACTGCAGGCTGATGAGTTGGCCTTCCTTCGACATGTAGGGCAGCGTGATGTACTCGGCGTAGAGGCCCCAGCCCTCGGCGTTGGTGGAATTGAAGGCGTAGAGGGCGCGGGCCTTGGAGACGCCGTGCTCGACCATGGAGTCAAACTGAAGCTCATGGCCGGGACGAGCTTCGTGGGCGATGAGGGTCCAGCTGGCGGCGTCAAAGGTGTAGTCGTCGACCTTGGCGTTGGCGGCTTGTCCGGCGCCGGCGGGCATGATGAGCGGCAGCACGAAGACGCCGCGCTGGCCGGTGTTGTTGAGGAACGGCGGCGGCACCATGTGCGGGGCGGGCGACTGGGCGCTTTCGGCCGCGGTCCCAAGGCGGATGATCGCGGGGCGGTCAGGGAGCGAGACAAGCTGGTGCGCGACGATGATCTTTTCGATCTCGTGCAGGCGGTTTTCGTAGAAGGGAAGGATGGCGTCGCCGGTGATCTGCTGCTTCTTGAGCTCGCGGATCACGTCTCGGTAGTCTGTGGACTTCCAACCATGTTCTTTGGCGATTTCAGAAGCGAGAGGGGCCATCTGGGACTGGTAGTCGATGAAAGCCTTGTGGGCCATTTCGGCGATCTGAGCGGGTGGGATGTCGATCCCGTAGCTTTCAAAGTTGAGGGCGTACTGCTCGGGTGGAAGTCGGAAATCGGTGCGGGATTTGGGGAGGATGTTGGCGCGCTGCCAGGCATCGTAGTCGGAAAGCTGCTTTTTGAGCGTGGCGAAGGGTCCTTCCCAGCCGGTGAGCTTGTACTTGGTGAAGAGCGCGGCGATGCCATCGACGATGGCCTGGTTGCGAGTGAGGCCGGTGTCTACGTCGGAGTGTGAGGGGTAGATGGCGCCGGGTTTGGCCATCTGCTCTTGCGTGCGGGCGAGCAGGATGGCGGTGAGGGGCTGGTAGCCGGGGGTGAGGCCGGCGTAATCCTTGAGGCGGGAGATGGCGGCTTCGCGGCGCGACTGCGGCATCTGGTCGTCAAGGAGGATCTGGAGGCCGTAGTAGACGTAGGATGTCGCGTTGTTGAACGGGACCTTGTGGGCTAGCGAGTAGTCCTGCTGGCGGAAGCTGAGGTGCTCGGCGTCGAGCAGAATCTGGAGGTCTTCGGCGACGTTTTCGTCCTTCTCGGTTACGAGCGCGGCCTGCAGTTTGGCGACGACGGCTTCTTCGTCCTTGCGCTGGGCGAGTTCGTTGGCGAGTGTGGGGACGGAGACTTTGGTGTCGTACTCGGCGAGGCCCTCGGAGGAGGCGTCTTCGGGGGAGTACTTCAGGCTGACGTCGAGCAGCTGTTTGGTGAAGGCGTCGGAGCGGGCGATCCATGGCTGAGGCGCGGCGGGGACTTGCGCGAACATGGGCGCGGCGAGGAGCAGGATGGCAGTGAGGCGGGCAGGGTGCAAGGTTGTCTCCAGAGGTGTGTGGTGTCGAGTGCAGGCCGCACACCTGATTTTGGCAGGACGTCTCTTTGCAGTCCATGGTATTCCCGTCGCAATTTGGTTTCTCTGACAGAACGTGTGTGGAGGAGAGAGACCGGTTAAATTCGCGTTCTTTATCTCTGTGATAACGCGAAAAGGCCTGTTATTGCTGGAGAAATGTGTCTCCGTGCATAATGGATCATGGCTACCCAAACAGACTTTGTCCCGGCTTCTATGCTGCTGCCGTCGACGGCTGCGGATGCGGCGATTCTGCCTCGCGACTGCACGTTTTCGGAGTCCGACTGGCGGGCGCTGGCGCCGTTCTGGTATCCGGTGGCGTTCTCGCATGACGTGACCGACAAGCCTTATGCCTCGCGGTTGCTGGATGAGCGGGTAGTGGTCTACCGTCTGTCGGATGGCTCGATCACGGCGGCGCGGGACATCTGCTACCACCGTGGAGCTCCGCTGAGCCTGGGCCATGTGGAAGGCGACGAAATCATCTGCAAGTACCATGGGCTGCGGTACGACAGCGAAGGACGTTGCACCTGCATTCCGGCGCATCCGGGTGGGGCGATTTCGCCGCGGCTTCGGCTGCAGAAGTATGCGTCGCAAGAGCGATATGGGTTGATCTGGGTGCGACTGGTGGATGACGGCCCGAGGGCGCTGCCGTTGATGGACGAATGGGACCATCCGGACTATCTGCAGGTGCTGCCGGAGAGTGTGGCAATCAATGCATCGGCCGGCCGGCAGATTGAGGGCTTTCTCGACGTCAGCCACTTCGCGTTCGTGCATAAGGAAAGCTTTGGCGAGAGCGACAACCCGGTGGTGCCGAGCTATCCGGTAACGAAGACGGCGACTGGGTTCGTGGCGGACTACATCAGCACCGTAAGCAACTATGCGCATGGATACAAGCACCTGAGCCCGCCGGGGTTTTTATGGCATCGGCGGTTTGAGACGTATATGCCGTTTACGGCGAAGCTGACGGTAACGTTTCCCGGGGGCGGGTTGCTGCACATTTTGAATGTGGCGGCACCGGTTTCGGCGCGGAAGACGCAGTTGTTTGTGCCGATCTGCCGGAACTTTGACAAGGATTCGCCGCTGCAGGACACGCTGGACTTCAACTATCAGGTGTTTGCCGAAGATATAGCGATTGTGGAGACACAGTTTCCGGAGGATCTGCCGCTGGATCTACATGCGGAAGCTCATTTTCCGGCGGATAGAAGCTCGATTTCGTACCGGAAAGAATTGCTGGCGCTGGGGTTGGGGCGAAGCTTTACGGCTTGACCACCTGGTAAAGACGGCTGGTAAGGCGTACCATCTTTACGTAAGGTGAGAAGGTAAGGGATGGCCGCCATAAGCACGATCAGCAGTAAAGCACAGATCACCCTGCCCCTTGAGGTTCGCGATCGCCTTGGGGTCAAAAGCGGAGATCGGGTGGAGTTCGTCTTTGAGGATGGCCACACGGTCATCCGTCCGTTGCGTGAAGAGGGGAACCCGTTCGAGAAATATATTGGTGCGTTTCCTGCATTTTCCACTCGACAGGAAGTTTTGGATTGGGTCAGCGACCTGCGAGACGATGAAGATCGCATCGCAGATTTGAAGGAAATCAGAGAGTCTCTGGAACGAAAAGGTCAATGAGGACGGCTCTCGACAGCAACATTCTTTCAGCGCTTTGGGGCAACGAACCTTCGGCCGCAGGGATAGCTAAGAGGCTGGATTTTGCTAAAAGGCATGGCGCGATTGTGCTTTCACCGATTGCCTATGCAGAATTATTCGGACACCCCAAAATGACGGAGGCCGATATCGCCTTCGCTCTTGACGACCTCGGGGTCGACATTGATTTCCATTTGCCGGAGGGGCTTTGGTCTGAAGCTGGCCGGCGGTTTGCTTTGTACGCTGACCGGAGAAGAAGTTCATCGGGTCAGTCTCCCAAAAGATTGCTAGCCGATTTCGTTGTAGGTGCTCACGCCCTGTTGCAGGCAGACCGGCTTATGACGATGGACATCGCACGCTATGAACGAGATTTTTCAGAACTCCGGCTATTGCGAGTTGAGGAATAGGCCTGGATTCCTGCGAGCTTTCGCCTTATTGACGCGGCCCCCCGCAAGTCCTACGCTTAAAGACATGTTAATTTCCCCTGCACAACTCGTTGACGAACCGCTGAAGCTGGATGAAACGCTGGCTGCCGGCGCGATTGACTACACGCCGGATGTGCGGCAGATTGGTCCGTTGACCGTGAAGGGAGAGGCGGCGCTGATCGTGGAGCATCGCGGGCCGAAAGAGTTTGTGGAAGATATTCGGCTGCGGGCGCACTTTGAGGGGCGGTTTGAGGTTCTGTGTGCGCGGTGCATCGATCCGGTGGAACAGTCGCTGGCGGGGAACTTCGACCTGATTTTTAGGCCTGGGGGCGTGGATAATGAGCCCGGAGAACACGCGATTACGGAAGATGAGACCGAAATCGGGTATTATGAAGACAGCGGTCTGCTGTTGGAGGACGCCGTGCGCGAACAGGTGCTTTTAGCCCTGCCCGGACGGACGCTCTGCCAGGAAGACTGCAAGGGGCTTTGCCCGCAATGCGGGGCCAATCGCAATACCGCTCCCTGTAGCTGTAAGGAGCAACCGGTCGACAGGCGCTGGAATGCGCTGGCCGGACTTGCCGTTACCAAGTCCTAGTAATTGAATGAGATTCGGCCAGCGTTAACGCAGCATTGTTGCGCATGGGCCAAGATGTTCGAGAGGAATTACCATGCCTAATCCGAAACGGCGCCACTCCAAGCAACGCACTGCGAAGCGCCGCAGCCACGACTTTCTGACCCCCACGGGCGTTTCCAAGTGCCCCAACTGCGATGCCCAGAAGCTTCCTCACCGCGCCTGCAAGAACTGCGGCGAGTACAAGGGCCGCGCTGTTGTTGCTGTTAAAACAGCTGAGTAGTTAGCCACAGTTCTCTAACCAAGAAAGCTGACAACCGCGAGCTGCATGCCGATCGACATCGTTCTCGATGCCATGGGATCCGATAAGGCTCCCGAGCCCGAAATTCGCGGGGCCATTCTGGCCACCCGCCTGCTGGACGTCCGCGTCCACCTGGTGGGGCCCGAGGAATTGCTGCGCCCGAAACTGCGCGAGTGTTTGAAGGCCTACAGCAAGCAGAATCGGCCGCCGGTGTTCCTAGTGCAGGCTAGCGAGTGGATCAGCATGGACGATAAGGCGGCGCTGGCCGTCCGATCCAAGCGGGATTCGTCGATGCGCGTCGCGCTGAAGATGGTGCGCGAAGGACGCGCGGCGGGGTTTGTCACGGCGGGCAATACGGGCGCTGCGATGGCTACGGCCAAGATGGTGCTGGGATCGCTAGCGGGGATCGATCGTCCGGCTCTGGCTACGAGTCTGCCGACGACCACCGGCTCGCCGTGCGTGCTGCTCGATGTCGGAGCAAATGTGGACTCCGACCCGGAGAACCTGGTGCAGTTTGCGGTGATGGGGCATGTGTTCGCGAAGAACGTTCTGCGCGTCAACAATCCACGCCTCGGGCTGCTTTCGATTGGCGAGGAAGACGGCAAGGGCAACTCGCTGACGCGCGATACACTGCCTCTGCTGCGCGAGCTAAAGGGCGTGAACTTTATTGGCAACGTTGAAGGCCGCGACCTTTTCAACGGGCGGTGTGATGTAGCTGTGTGCGACGGGTTTGTGGGCAACGTCGCGTTGAAGACCTGTGAAGGGACTGCGAAGCTGCTGAGCGTTTCGCTGCGCGAGAGTTTGAAGTCGACGGTAACGTCGCAAGTGGGCGCGCTGCTTTCCAAGAAGGCGTTTACAGCGTTCAAGAAGCGACTGGACTATTCGGAGTATGGCGGTGCACAGTTACTGGGTGTGCGCGGCCCGTGCATTGTGGGGCATGGCAGTTCGAATGAGCGCGCGATCATGAACGGGATCCGTATTGCGGCGGAATTTGCACACGCTGAGGTCAATTCGGGAATCGAAGCGGCGTTGGCAGCTCGTTGATTTTCGCCGAAAGGCGCAAGAGATTTCGTAGCGTAAGATTCGACTATACGATTCATGCATAAGGGGAATGATGGATGTCCACTAAGTATCTTGATCCACCGCCGGCTGCGGTGCGGGACAAAGCTTCGTTTGAACTGCTGCGGGTGTGGGTCGCGGAGCAGGGCCAGCATGTGAGCCTGCGGTCAGGCGCATGGGAAGATCCGTTCGCGTGGGGCATTGTGCTGGCCGATTTGGCGCGGCACATCGTGAACGCTGAGGCGCTAGGCCGCAAAGACCTGGATCGCGATGCGTTTCTCGAACGCATGCTGGAGGGATTCCATGCAGAGATTGAATCGCCGACCGATGAGGCTGAGGGTGAAATTCAGTAGCGGTTTGATTACTACATGACGCGGGCTACGAGCTCTAGCTGGGCCTGAATGTGTTCGGCGGTGACGCCGGAAATTTCGATGCTGGAGACGACGTGGCGGGCTTCATGAGAGGAACAGCCATAACCGCGGCCGGTAAGGAAGTTGGCTACAATCTCGGCGGCCTGAAAAGAATCGGCCCCGGATTGCAGCAGTTCGCTGCGAAGGGTGATGAGATCTTGCGCGCTAAACTTCTCGACGCCGTGCGTGATGTCTTGCGGATCGTTCAAAGCGTTCGTGGGTTCCATGTGAGCGGTCCTTTCGCGTAGGCGCATGAGTTTCGCGCATTCCTGAGTTAGAACGACTTGACCTCTCGAAAGTTGCTGGAGGGACTGGGTTTCTTTGGTTCGTGCTTGATCGGGTGAAAGAGAAAGGTTGCCTATACCATGCTGCAACGTTTGTTCGCGAGCTGGATTGCACGCGTGTGTGGAGCGAAAGAAACGCGGGGCGCGATACGATAAAGGCATGTCGAATGTTGCTGGAATAAAGCCGCGCGTGCTGGATGGAATTGCCATCGCCGCAGAGATTAAGTCTGAACTTGTGAGCAAAGTGGCCGAGGCCAAAGAGCGCGGATATACACCGGGGCTCGCCGTTGTGCTCGTGGGCGAAAACCCCGCGTCGCAGCTGTATGTGAAGAGCAAGGTGAAGACCTGCGCGGAGCTGGGGATCTACTCCGAGATGCATACACCTGCCGCAAGCGTGACGACCGAAGAGCTGCTGTCGCTGGTGGAGTCGTTGAATGAGCGCGATGAGATTGACGGCATCCTGATACAGCTTCCACTACCGGAGCATGTGGATACGGAGCGCCTGCTCGAGGCCGTTGTGTCGGAAAAAGATGTTGATGGATTTCATCCGATCAATGCCGGACGTCTGCTGAGCGGAGCGCCGGCGGAGAAGGTGCTCGCGCCATGCACGCCTGCGGGCATCATGGAGATGCTGCGGCGGAGCGATATTCCGGTGTCGGGGCAGCGAGCGGTGGTGATTGGGCGCTCGAACATTGTGGGCAAGCCGATTGCGGCGATGCTGATCAATGCTTCGGCGACGGTGACGGTGTGCCACTCGCGGACGCGCAATCTGGCGGAGATCACACGCGAAGCGGACATCCTTGTCGCTGCTATTGGCCGCGCGGGGTTTGTGACGGCGGAGATGGTTCGGCCGGGAGCGACGCTGGTGGATGTCGGGATCAATCGCGTGACGGATGCCGCGGAGTTTGAGCGCTTCTTTGCAGGGGATGCGAAGCGCATGGAAGGATTTGCGAAGCGTGGGTCGACCGTTGTGGGAGATATTGACCCAGCGGCGTTTCGCGTTGCGGGGGCGTATACGCCAGTGCCGGGAGGCGTGGGTGCGCTGACAATTGCGATGCTGATGTCGAACACCGTGAAGGCTGCCGCAGCACGGCGTAGCGGGAACTGAGCGCGATGCTGCGCGTAGGCCTGACCGGCGATCTCGGCAGTGGGAAGTCGACGGTGGCGCGGATGTTCGCAGAGCGCGGGGCGGTGGTGCTATCGTCCGATGAAATGGGCCGCACGATGATGCAGCCGGGTGAGGCTGTTTATGCGGCGATTGTGGAACGCTTCGGTAAGGGCGTTGTGGCTGCTGACGGGTCGCTTGACCGGCGAGAGTTGGCGCGCCTGGTGTTCGACGAAGGGCGCGCCGAGGAGCTGAATGCGATTGTGCATCCGGCCGTTATTGGCGAGCAGGCGCGGTTGATTGCGGAGATCGCTCGCACGAAGCCGGACGCGATTGTCTTGGTCGAGTCGGCGTTGATTTTTACGACCAAACATGCGCCGGACGGTGAGCCTTGGAGTAAGCGGTTCGACCGCGTGCTGCTTGTGACGGCGCCGGAGGCGGAGAAGATTTCGCGCTATGTGGAGCGTGTGGCTGGAGGGCACGCGCTAAACGCGGAGGAGCGTGGGAGCCTCGAAGCCGATGCGCGAAAGCGGCTTGCGATGCAGGCGGTAAATGAAGAGCATGCGGCGGAGTGTCTTGTGATTAGCAATGATGATGGGCTTGAGGCGCTGGAGCGGCAAGTAGAGGACGTTTGGAGTCAATTGGAACATCTTCGTGGCGGTCAAACCCGCTAAAATCTGAGTAGCGCGTCCAATACCAAGCGCACCTAAAGGTTCTTGTCGATGAAACTGCGTCCTGTTCTGCTCGTTTTGCTCATCCTTTCGGGCTTCTATTACCTGACCACCCGCCTGATGCCGGTGGGCGCGATTGCCGGCCTGTTGCACCATGCGGATAGCTTTACGACTACGGCAACTGGGCCGCTGGGAAACTTTACGATCACCCAGGCTGATGCAGCGCCGGCGTTCGATTCCGAAGAGCAGCAGAATATTGGCGTCTATAAGCGGGCGCTGCCTTCGGTTGTGAACATTACGAGTACGCAGGTGGCTTGCTGCGACTTCTTTCTGCGGCCGGTGCCGGAGCAGGGGCAGGGATCGGGGTTCATTCTCGACAAACAGGGGCACATCCTGACCAACAACCACGTCATCGACAACGCACAGATGATCGAGGTGACGCTTTGGAACAAGCGCAAGTACAAGGCGGCCGTGGTGAGCATCGACCGCAACCACGACATTGCGCTGCTGCAGATTAAGGACGTGCCGGACCTGCAGCCGGCGGTGCTGTCGGATTCGTCGGGACTTATGGTGGGGCAAAGAGTGTATGCCATTGGTAATCCGTTCGGGTTTAGCGGGACGATGACGCGTGGGATCATCTCGGCGATTCGTTCGGTAGCTATGCCTTCGGGAAACAAGATCGAAGATGCGATCCAGACGGATGCTTCGGTGAATCCGGGGAACTCGGGCGGCCCGTTGTTGAACTCACGCGGCGAGGTGATTGGGATTACAACACTGATTGCATCGAACCCGAACGGCGGCGCAGAGCAGTCGGCGGGTATCGGGTTTGCGATCCCGATCAGCACGGCGAAGGCGTTCCTGGGCGATGTGGAGAAGTATGGCCATGCACGGCGTCCGTCGCTGGATATTGTCACGTTCCCCATCGGGCCGGATATTGCCGAGCAGATTGGATTGCCGGCGGACTACGGCATCCTGATTGAGCGCGTGCTGCCCGATGGAGCGGCGGCCCATGCAGGGTTGCGCGGAGGCAATCAGAGGGCATGGAACGGTAACCAGGAAGTGATGCTGGGTGGAGACTTGATTGTGGCGTTTGATGGGCAGGAGATTACGACCCCGCAGGATCTTTCCAATGCGATGAATGCGCACCACGCGGGCGACGTGATTACGCTGACAGTGTTCCGTGGGCGTCAGCGGCTGAACGTGAAGGTGACGCTCGGCGATGCGAAGGAAGTTACCAGCGGACAGACCGCGTAAGCGTTCTGCAACCGCTCTAGTGCAGCGTTTTAGGGATGACGGCGAATTGCAACAGGATGTCGAAGGGGATGATCTCGAGCGTGGCCTCGTGGGTGGCTTCGAGCACGACCGGGCAGGCTGCTCCTGCTTGGTGAACCTCAAGCCATCGGCCGGCGCAGACGCACCAACGATCGCCTTCTTTGAGTCCCGGGAAACCGTATTGCGGCATGGGGGTAGAGAGGTCGTTGCCCAGGCGCGCTGAGGCTGCGAGGAACTTTTCCGTGACGATGCAGCAGACGGTGTGAACGCCGAGATCGTTGGGCCCGGTGTTGCAGCATCCATCGCGAAAGAACCCGGTGACGGGGTCTGTGCCGCAGGTTTCCAGCGGTTGCCCGAGCACGTTCTTCTGTCCCGAGGACTTGGAGCTTAAGGAGGCCATGGTTTGATTGTAGTGGAGAGTTTGTCCGCGGCGGAGGTGATCCCGGAAGTGTATGGGGTTTAGATGGGACAAACAGAGAGAGTTCGTTTCCCATGACCTAAGCCGGTCAGCTATCGTAGGCCTAACAATAGCGAGGCACGCTGTGGCCGATGTTGTGTTCGACTTGGGACAAGGACTGACAGGTGAGGCAGGAGTCAACCAGAGGAACGACGTTAGAAGTGTTTCTCACTTTCCTCCGGCTGGGCTGCGTATCCTTCGGTGGACCCATAGCCCATCTTGGCTACTTTCAAACTGACCTCGTTGCGCAACGAAAATGGTGCGACGAGGATACCTTTGCAGAGATCATCGCCCTGGCCCAGTCTCTTCCTGGACCGTCCAGCAGTCAGGTTTGTTTCAGCATGGGCGTTCTCCGAGCAGGATGGCTGGGCGGACTCGCTGCTTGGATTGCGTTTACACTTCCTTCTGCTGTGCTCATGTTCGCGTTTGCTTTTGGAGCAACGCATCTTTCTAGTTCACTGGGCGTTCGCGCTATCCATGGTCTACAGCTGGTCGCTGTGGCAATTGTTGCTCAAGCAGTCATGACGATGCAGCGTTCTCTTGCACCGGATCGCGAACGCATGGCGTTGGCGATTGCCTCACTTGCGATCATTTTCTTCGGGCCGCCGCGCTTCGCCACATTCTTGGCCATTCTGATTGGCGGCCTGGCGGGTATCGTGTTATTCCGCTCCACTCCTTTACCGGAACCGAAGGCTTTTATCCTACGGTCTTCAAAGTGGGGAGGAATATCTTGTGCGGCTGGATTTCTTGTATTCCTCGTTGTACTTCCTATCTCGGGTTTTCTTACTCACGCATTGTTTCTAAGGGTACTTTCGGCCTTCTACACTTCTGGAGCGCTGGTTTTTGGCGGTGGGCATGTTGTTCTGCCGCTGTTGGAAAACGCGGTTGTCGCCCCTGGCTGGGTAAAGGAGAGCGTCTTTCTGTCAGGGTATGGAGCAGCGCAAGCCGTGCCTGGCCCACTCTTTACTTTCGGCGCATTTCTCGGCGCATCCATCCAGGGGTCGTCCCATCGCGTCTTGTTCGGTCTGCTCGGGCTCATCGGGTTGAGCGCGCCAGGATTACTGGCAATGGGAGCAATCCTTCCGTTTTGGCAAAGCTGGCGCGAGCGTCGCTCCGTACAGTCCGCCCTTCGGGGCATCAATGCGGCGGTCGTTGGTGTGCTCATCGCAGCGCTCTTTTCCCCGCTCTGGACATCCACCGTCCATAGTTCCGGCGATTTCTGGATTGTGCTGTTCGCATTCGTCCTGCTGACTCAATGGAAGCTTCAACCTATCGTAGTCGTGGGTGTCACATTGGCTTTCAGCCTTATTGGAGCGGGGAAATGAGCTGTGAAATGTCCGACCCCGGCCAGGACCCGCGTGACGCTCCGGGTCTTGATGCGATCAAGTAATCTCGAACCCTTCTTCAACCGTCGGGTATTCGCCCTGTGATCACAGTCCCGCTCTAGAATAGGGTCACGCTTCAGCAGGGAGAACCAACGACCATGACCGACGACGGAAAGACCAAGAGCAGTGCATGGAATAACCCAGACTTTCGTCCGGACCTAGCATTTGCCAAACTCACGGAGGAGATGATCGAGCGCCTGCGTGCCTACGGTCGAGAGGAGTCCTTTCCGGCGAACGTGCTGTTGTTCACTCACGGCGAACGGCAGGTGGATATGTTCGTCGTGCTCGACGGCGAGGTGGCTATCTCTCTGCCGGCTTCCAATGGCGAATCCAAGATCATCGCCCGTCATCAAAAATTGGATTTCTCCGGCGAGTTGAATCTTCTAACCTCACAAGGATCGCTTGTCGAAGCGCGGACGACCACTGAGAGCCGTCTTCTTCGCATACCGCGTAACGAACTGCAGCGAGTCATGCGAGCTGAGGGCGATATCGCGAATCTCATCACCTCGGCCACCATTTGGCGACGCATTGGCATACTCGGCGAAACGACCAGTGGCATTGTGCTTATGGGAGACGCCGGCGATGCACAGACGACACAGTTGCAGCGCTTCCTGATTCGCAACAATTATCCGCATAGGATCGTTGAGGCATCGGTTGAGGAAGATGCGCAGGCCGAGCATGAGCTAACCGATCATGAGCCCACGTTGCCGGCAGTGGTGCTCTCCGATGGCCGCATCCTGCATCGGCCCACCATCACGCAGCTTGCCGATGAACTGGGCATCACCGAGCTTCCCGATCCAGAGATGATTTACGACGTGACCGTCGTCGGTGCCGGTCCCTCGGGTCTTGCAGCCGCTGTCTATGCGGCATCGGAAGGACTTTGTACCCTCGTGGTCGAGGGTACCGCTCCGGGTGGTCAGGCCGGGACTAGCTCCAAGATCGAAAACTACCTCGGCTTTCCAACGGGGATCTCCGGCCAGCGCCTGGCGAGCCGTGCCCAGTTGCAGGCACTCAAGTTCGGTGTGCGCTTTGCGATCTCCAGAGAAACCATCACAGCGGAACAGATCGACGGCATTCACAAACTGACGCTGGCGGGTGGCGTTCCGGTGTGTTCGCGGTCAGTTGTTGTGGCTTCCGGCGCGCAGTACCGCAAGCTTTCGGTGGAGAACTACGAGCAGTTTGAGAATCGTGGAATTTACTATGCGGCTACCGCGATGGAGTCGCTGCTATGCCGTGACAATGAAGTCATCGTGGTGGGAGGCGGTAATTCTGCGGGACAGGCTGCGGTGTTTCTATCGGGCATCGCGAAACATGTGCATCACATTGTGCGTGGCAAATCGCTCGCGAGCACCATGTCGCAGTACCTGATCTCGCGCATCGAAAGCTCGTCCCACATCACGCTCTATACCGAGTCCGAAATTGTGAAGCTCGAAGGCGCGTCTTCTCTCGAAGGCGTCACCTGGGTCAGCCGCAAAACCGGCGAGTCAACGATGAAGCTGATCGGAAGCGTCTTCGTGATGATCGGCGCCGAGCCGAACTCCGGTTGGCTCTTCGGCACGGTGCGACTGGATAAGAAAGGCTTCATCCTTACTGGCGGCGCGGATGGGTTTGAGACCACGCCCTACGCGACTAGCGTGCCGGGGATGTTCGCCGTCGGCGATGTGCGCTCGAACTCCGTGAAGCGTGTGGCGTCCGCGGTTGGCGAAGGCTCCGTCGTCATCTCGGACGTTCATCGCTATCTTGCTGACCATCGCAATAAATTCGCGGCCGAACCGAACTCCGCGCTTGCGGCGTTGCGGTCAGCTAGTGCTGCGGCTAATGCGCAAAGCTGAACTGGCTTGAGTTCCGAAATTTAGTTGACACGAACCGGGGCTTCTGCTGCTTGGGTGATGGCCGCCTCGGCCGTCGTGGAGGGGTCTGCCATCAATGCCGGCAGCCTTACGCAGATGGTAGTGCCGTGCTTTTTGCCCGTGGTGCAGGAACGCAGGCGCAGCGTGCCGCCTTGTTCTTCAACGATACCGCGGGTGACCCAGAGGCCCAGGCCGGTGCCGCGTTCGCCCTTAGTGGTAAAGAAGGGCTCGAAAATCGATTGCAGGTGCTCGCGCTCGATGCCGTGGCCGGAGTCAGATACGGTGACGGAGGCGAAGCCATCCACGCGGCGGGCCCGGACAGTGAGGCAACCACCGCCGCGCTCCATGGCTTCCAGAGCGTTGCCAACGAGGTTGGCGAAGACCTGGCGCAGGGCGGGGTCGTAGCGGATCGTGCTGATGTCCTCAGCGTAACGGGTGTTGATTTCAACGCGATGCTGCGTGGCGCGGGACTGGAAGAGTTGCACGACTTCTTCGAGCATGGTGCGGAGGTCGATGGTGCGGCCGGGGAGCTTGCGGTAGAAGCTGAGCGTGGAGCGCGTGATATGACCGACGCGTTCGATTTCGCGAGCAGCAACTTCCACGAGCTCGCGGGACTGCGCCGGGAGGTCATCGTGGGTTTGCAGCAGGTAAAAGATGTTGGTGAGGGCTTCGAGCGGATTATTGATCTCGTGCGCGAGCGTGTTGGCCATGCGGCCGGCCGCGGCGAGGCGCTCGGAGTTGATCAGCCGGGTCATCAGCTCGTTGGTTTCGCGCTCGGCGGCTTTGCGGGCGGAGATGTCTTCCACGACCCAGAGGACGGTCGGCAGCGGGTCGCCGTCGGGTTTGAGGAGCGAGGCGGTGACCTGGGCGGGGAAGGTTGAGCCGTCGTGGCGGAGCAGTGTGCGCTCGGCGCGATAGCCTGTGCGGCGCTCGGCGAGTAACTCGGCGTGGAGGCTTGCGTTGCTTTCCATCTCGGATGGCAGAGAGAAGTCTTGCAGACGCAGGGACTGAAGTTTTTCAACGGGGGCGCCGAGCATCTCCGCGAGGCGCTGGTTGAGCAGCAGGAAGTGGCCGTCGGTGGAGGTATGGGCCATTCCTACGGCCGCTTGATTGAACGTGGCGGAGAAACGCTGCTGGGCGAGACGAAGAGCAGCCTCGGTGCCGAGGCGCTCCATGCGCTTACGAGCGTCGGCAAGCTCGCGTTCGATGGCCGGGAGCAAGCGTTCGAGGTGGCCCTTGAGGACGTAGTCATGCGCGCCGGCGCGCATGGCATTGACGGCGGAAACCTCGTCGATGGTTCCCGAGACGATGATGAAGGGAAGGTCGATGCCGCTGTCCTGAATGATGCGCAAAGCGTCCCGCGCGCCGAAGCTGGGCAGCGTGTAGTCGGCGATGACCAGGTCCCATGGTTTGGGATCGGCGAGGGCGTCACGAAGCTCGTCCGCGGTCTCCACTCGTCGAGCGTCCACGGCGTACCCTGCGCGCGCCAGATGGCGCTGCAGCAACGCGGCGTCCTCTTCGTAATCCTCGATGAGGAGGACGCGAAGGGGAAGCTTGACGGTATCTATTGGGGTGGTGGGCATTGATTCAGCAGCAACCAGTACATGCCGAGCTGGCGTGTCGCCTCGGCGAAATCGGTGAAGTTTACAGGCTTACGAATGTAGCTGTTCACGCCCAGGCGATAGCTGGCGACGATGTCGCGCTCTTCGTCGGACGAAGTGAGGACGACGACCGGCAGGATCGCCGTCTTGTCCGCCGCGCGGATGGCGCGCAGGACTTCGAGGCCGTCGACCTTGGGCAGCTTCAGGTCCAGCAGGACGAGCTGCGGCATGGCATTCTTGCCGCTGGCAATGCCTTCCATGAAGGCAATGGCTTCGGCGCCGTCTCGGGCTACGTTGATTTCATTGACCACGTTGGCCTTGCGCAGCGCGCGGATGGCCAGTGCTTCGTGGTCCGGATCGTCTTCAACTAACAGGATCATATGTTCGCTCGTGGGGCTCATTCGTCCGAAACCTCAGGTTAGCGCCCTATTGTCTCAGGGGGCGAGAGTGAAATAAAAGGTTGCGCCGTGGCCGAGTTCACTTTCGGCCCAGACGGTGCCATGGTGACGGCGGATGATGCGGGAAACGGTTGCCAAACCTATGCCGGAACCCTTGAAGTCCCGGTCGCCATGCAGGCGCTGGAACGCGGTGAAGAGACGGTCGACATAATGCATGTCGAACCCCGCACCGTTGTCTCGAATGAAGTATACGGTGTGCCCGGCGTGCTGGTCACGACCCTGCATGCTGCCGAACTCGATCCTTCCGCCTTCCGTGCGCGAGGTGAACTTGTAGGCGTTGCCGATCAGGTTCTCCAGCGCAATGCGGACCAGGCGGGGATCTGCCTCGACGAGAACACCGGGTAGAGCTAGGAACAGGACGTCGCGTTCGGGGGTGGCTGCCTGGAGTTCGTTGAAGACCAGGGTTGCGAGCTGTGAGAGGTCCACGCGTTCGCGCTGGACCTCGGTGCGGGTGACGCGGGAGAGCTGCAGCAGCGCGTCGATAAGCGTGCCCATGCGCTGTACGCCGTTGCGGACCCGGCCGATGTAGTCGCGGCCTTCTTCATTCAGCTTATCGGAGAAGTCTTCGAGCAGTGCGAGTGAGAATCCATCGATGGTGCGGAGTGGGGCGCGGAGATCGTGCGAAACCGAATAGCTAAAAGCTTCGAGCTCCTGGTTGGAGACGGCGAGCTCGCGGGTTCGCTGCTCAACACGATCTTCGAGATCGGCGTTGAGGGTTTGGAGGTCGGCGTTAAGGGTGGCGATTTCGGCGGAGCGCTCGGCCAGGGCATAACGGTCGCGGGTGATGCGAATGAGGAACTCGAAGGCGGCGAGTATCAGAAGGATATCAAGCAGAGAAGCGCCGATGAAGCTGGCCCAGACCGCCAGTTCGGCGTGGGCGGTTTCGCGGGTGCGATCGGCCAGGAGGCGGTTCTCTTCGGTTTCCATCTGGCTGATAACGTAGCGGACTGTTGGGCCGCCGTCTGGAGAATCGCTCATGGAGGGGCCGATGAGCTTCTCGTTGAGCGGCTCATTGGCGCCGGAACGGATAGAAAGTCCCATATTCAGGGCGGTGAACTTAATGTTGAGCCGTGATCTCAGATAGGCGATGCGCTGTCGCTGCGAGGAATTATCCGAGGTGAGGGATTGAAGCGTGGCGACCTCAGCTTCGGAGTCGCTCTCGGCGATTCTGAAGCGCTGCTCAAACTCCGGTGATCCGACGAGTATGTAGCCGCGCATGGCGCTGTCAGCTTTACTGACGTCAAGTTCGAGCGCCTTGGTATGAGTAATAACTTCCAACGTGTGAGCGCGCCAGCCCTGGGCGGCAAATAACGAGCGAAGTTCACGAACTGCGAGCCAGGTATTCAGCAAGACCACGATCATCGCGCTCGCCATGGCGAGGCGGTACAGCCCGCTTTTCTTCATTTCTGGCATCTAGATAGTCAGAGTGCGTGCAGGCCGCTGTGGTTGTGTCTGCTATGACTTATAGGGCAACGCGGGAGAAGATTTTTGCGTCGCGGCTACTTCGCCGCCATTGCCAACTGCTGTTGGTATTCCTCATAGGGGCCCTTGTGGTCCGTAATGTGGAAGTCCGTTGGGCCGCCTTCGAAGTGCCAGATGCGGGTTCCGGCTTCTTCGATCAGGTCCTGATCGTGGGTGACGAGAAACACCGTGCCTTCGTACTTCTGGATGGCCTGATTCAGCGCGTTGATGCTTTCGAGGTCCAGATGGTTCGTAGGTTCGTCGAGCACCAGCACGTTGGGCTTCTGCAGCATGATCTTGCAGAAGAGCAGGCGGGCAGCCTCGCCGCCGGAGAGTGCGTCGGTCTTTTTTAGGCCTTCTTCGCCTTTGAAAAGCATCTGTCCGAGAATGCCACGAATGTCTTCCTTGGCCGCCTTGGGGTCGTACTGGTGCAGCCAATCCTGCGCGGTCATGCCTAGCTGGATGGAGCCCTTGTGGTCCTGCGCAAAGTAGCCGATCGAAACCTCGTGGCCCCACTTCACGGAGCCTGAGTCGATGGAAACATCCTTCTCTTCGACACCGGGGCCGTTGGCCAGCAACGCTTTAAGCAGCGTGGTTTTGCCCTGACCATTGCGGCCGATAAGAACGACCTTGTCACCACGCGTGACCGAGGCGGAGAAGTTGTTGATCACATGCTCGGTCTTGCCGTCGGGTTGGGTATAGGTCTTGTTTACGCCTTCGAACTCAAGGACGTTCTTGCCGGAGGGTCGCTCCATTTTGAACGCGATGAACGGACGCGCGATGTTGGAGCGGGCGAGTTCGGAAGTCGCTAGGCGCTCGACTTCCTTCTTGCGGGAGTTCACCTGCGAGGAACGCGTGCCTGCCGAGAAACGAGCGATGAAGTCGTTCAACTGGGCGATCTTCTTTTCGCGCTGCTCGTTCTGCGACTCAATGCGAGTACGGACGCTGGTCTTCTGCAACACCATGTCGTCATAGCCGCCGTTGTAGGTGATGATCGTCTCGTAATCGATGTCGGCGATGTGCGTGCAGACGTTGTTGAGGAAGTGACGGTCATGCGAAATGGTGATGACGGTGCCGTCGTAGCGCAGCAAAAAGTCTTCCAGCCAGTGAATCGATTCGAGATCGAGATAGTTGGTGGGCTCGTCTAGCAGCAACGCCTGCGGATTGCCGAACAGCGCCTGCGCCAGCAGCACGCGGACCTTCTGGCCGCCCTGCAGCTCTGACATCTTGCGCTCGTGGAGCTCGTCCGGGATGTCGAGGCCCTGGAGCAGGATGGCGGCGTTGGCTTCAGCCTCATAACCGTCTTCGTCGCCGACGATGCCTTCGAGCTCACCGAGGCGGGAGCCGTCTTCGTCAGTCATCTCGGGCTTGTTGTAGATGACTTCGCGCTCTTCCATGGCGGCCCACAGGCCCTTGTTGCCCATGATGACGGTATCGACGACGCGGTAGGCATCGAACTCGTACTGGTTCTGCTTGAGCACGCCGAGCTTTTTGGGGCGCACGACGGTGCCCTTCTGGGCATCGATCTCGCCGGTGAGCACCTTCATGAACGTGGACTTGCCGGCGCCGTTGGGGCCGGTGAGGCCGTACCGACGGCCGGAGGTGAACGTCACGGAGACGTCTTCGAAGAGCAGCTTCGCGCCGTAGCGCATGGTGACATTGGACACAGAGATCATCACTACTATTTTCGCATGACGGTGACAATACAAACATTCCGCCTCAAAAGAGGGTGTCCAAAGGTGCCCCTCATGGCCGCAACTTTCGCTCCACCTGCCGTGTTCGCGCGGACTTATGGCCTGATTGGTCGTCGGCCATCCTCATGATGCCGCTGGGCGATCTGCCTGGCTATAGTGTGTACTGCGTGTGTATTATGCTCAAAGGGCGTGACGGAGCATACCATGAGCAGCCGTGAGGTAATTCGCCACCTTCTGCAAGAGGGCTGGTTCGAGGTCGACCATGTGGGAAGCCATAAGCAGTTTAAGCATGAAATCAAACCAGGACGAGTCACGGTACCTCATCCCAGGCGCGATATACCTCTGGGCACGCTGAAGAGTATCGAGAAGCAAGCTGGCATCAAGCTCCGGTAAGGCCGATCCCACTGGGAGGTGACTATATGGATTACATCGCGTATCTGCACAAAGACAAGCACTCTGACTTCGGAGTTAGCTTTCCCGACTTTCCCGGCTGCATTACTGCTGGCCGGACGCTGGAAGAGGCACGGACCATGGCTGTCGAAGCGCTGAACCTGCACATGATCGGAATGCTCGAGGATGGGGAAACAATTCCAGAGCCTTCCACGCTCGACGAGCTTGCAGACGACCCAGCAATGCAAGGCGCCGTTGCCTTCCTTGTGGCGATCGAACCGCCGGAAAAGACTGTGCGCATCAATATCACAGCGCGTCAAAGCCAGATCGAAGCAATCGACCGCCTCGCGCGAGTAAAGGGAATGACGCGCTCTGCCTACATGGTGCAGGCATCGATCGTGCCCATGCAGACCAGGCGTCGAGCATAGCAGTAAGCGATATCGAATGGATTATTCGGAATTATTTCGGAGCTTCTTCATCGAAGTCTTGTTTCGGCGGCTCCAATAGCTCTTGTTGGATACCGTTGTATGTGAGCGGGGTACGACGGTGATGCTCTACCGTTCCCTCTTCTAAAACGCTAACGAGAATCTGTGCCGAACAAATTTAATTACTCCTTGAGAAGAACGCTGTCATGTTAGCAGGCACTCCCAAATGTAAAACTTTTCGAGCGCAGAATGATGACAAGCCTGCGCAGGTTCTAGTTCTGGCAGCCTGCTAGCACTGATCATGCTGAAATAACCGAATCCCCGCCAGACCCGCGGCCCCAGCCTCCACGCATGCCACCGTATTTTCTTCGTCCACCCCGCCCAGCGCGAGCACCGGAACAGCTCCAGCAGCTACACAAGCTTGCCGCAGCGATCCAAGCCCCACGCCCTCGACCACAAGTTCCCCTGCAACCTGCTTCCCAAACACCGGACCAAAGAGCATCAAATCCGCGTCCGCATTGCGTGCTCTTTCGACTTCCGCCACTGAGTGACAAGAAACGCCAATGACCGGAGCTTTTCTGCCGGCTCGCGCAAAGAGCTGCCGCACCTGTTTGGGTGTGAGTTCGTCGGGGGCCGAGGTCAAATGCACTCCGTCCGCCTCTGCGGCGAGTGCGATATCCGCGCGGCCGTTTACGAGTAGCTTTGTGGTTCCTCCGTTTTCGCGAAAGACGGCCGTCATTGCCGTGGCGAGCTGCACAAGTTCGCCGGCAGCAAGTGTTTTCTCGCGCAATTGCACGCAATCGACGCCGAGTTCGCTCCAGCGAACCGCATCGGCGAGCAGACCGGCGCGGCGTGCGGCGGCGGTATCTCCAAAGCGCGAGCCGTCAGTAATGGCGCAGCGAATCACGTCGTCAGTGTATCGCCGCGAGCGCTGTTCACAGACCTGGTGGCGCGAAGGGCTTATGATAGACAACGGCGGCATCGGGCACAGTGATCGATTGCACCTTATTTTGGAGACCTAATCGACGCCTATGGGCACTGTTTACGACCTCATCGTCATTGGTTCCGGCCCTGCAGGCCAACGAGCCGCCATTTACGGCGCCAAGATGGGCAAGAAAATCGCTCTCGTTGAAATGCGCGAGGTGGTCGGCGGAGCCTGCATCAACACCGGCACGATCCCTTCGAAGACCATGCGTGAGGCCGTGCTTCATCTCTCCGGCTACAACTACAAGTCCATCTATGGGATGAACTACCGGGTGAAGGAACGCATCACCATGGCGGACCTCGCGTTCCGCGTGCAGCATGTAATCAAGACCGAAATCGACGTCACTGAAGCGCAGCTTTCGCGCAACAACATCGAAATGCTCGTCGGCGTCGCGAGTTTTGAAGACCCCACGCATGTAAAGGTCACGAACTCCAAGGGCTCGACGATCTACGAAGCGAAGAATGTTTTGATCGCGACCGGCACCAAGCCGGCATCGTCGCCCAAGGTTCCTATTAACGGAACAACAATTATTAACTCCGATTTGGTGCTGAACCTCGTCAACCTTCCGAAGACCATGATCATCGTCGGCGGCGGCGTCATCGGCGTGGAGTACTGTTGCATGTTCGCGGCGCTGGGCGTGCGCGTGACGCTCATCGAGCGCCGGCCGCGGCTGCTGGAGTTTGCCGATCAGGAGATCGTCGAAGCCCTCAGCTACCACCTGCGCGACGCCCGCGTGACCATGCGCTTGAACGAAGAAGTGGAATCGGTGGAAGAGTTGGCTGACGGCACGGTTGTCGCCAACCTGGAATCGAAGAAGAAGGTTCAGGGCGATGCGCTGCTCTATGCCGTCGGCCGGCAGGGCAATGTGGACGAGCTGAATCTCGCCGTTACCGGCATCGAATCCGACGCTCGCGGACGCATCGCCGTCGATAAAGACTTCCGCACCAAAGCCCCTGCGGTCTTCGCTGTGGGCGACGTCATCGGCTTTCCCTCGCTCGCCTCGGTCTCAATGGAACAGGGCCGCATCGCGGCCGCCCGCGCTTTCGGCGATGACTCGGTCGTCTCGAACCCCAGCTTTTACCCCTATGGCATCTACACCATCCCGGAGATCAGCTTCATCGGCAAGACGGAAGAACAGCTTACCGATGAAGATGTGCCGTACGAGGTGGGCGTAGCCTACTACCGCGAGATCGCCCGTGGACAGATTCGCGGCGACACGACCGGGCGCCTGAAGATCATCTTCCATCGCGAATCGCATGCCCTGTTGGGCGTCCACATCATCGGCGAGGGCGCCAGCGAGCTCCTGCACATTGGTCAGGCGGTAATGGCACTCGGAGGCAAGCTGGATTACTTCGTCGAGACGGTCTTCAACTATCCAACGTTAGCGGAGTGTTACAAAGTGGCCGCTTTCAACGGTCTCAATCGCGTAGCCAACGTCTAATCGTTGACAGCGGTTGACGAACCAACCTCCACCCAGCTACTGTCTGAGAACTTTATGGCCCCCGAACTTCGGGTAGCCGCCTTTCACGATCCACTCTTTATGCATCGTGAACGTCCAGGAAGGGCAGGCGAACGATGTCGAATCCGAGCACCACATCCACAGCGCAAGCCGGCACGGTAAAAACGATCGGCGTCATTATGGTGGAGCGCATCTACGCCGGCTTGATCGTTGACCACAAGCTCTCGGGCAAGCTGCTGAATTATCCGGATAGTCCCGCGCCTGAAAACGCCGACGACGATGATTCTCTGGTGGAAATGCCCACAGACGCGATTGTGAAAGCGATGTGCGAGGTGATCGTGAACGCCGCCGAGGGCAACGAAACTTCACTGACCGGAGTGGGCGTGGCACTGCCGGGGTTGATCCGCAACGGTATCGTCGAAGAAGCGCCGAACCTTCCGCAGTTGAAGGGCGCGCACATTGGCGATCTGCTCTGTGCCGCGCTTACCGCGCAAGGCATTACGGCGCCAGTGACCGTGCTGAACGACGCCGATGCGATGGCCGCCGGTTTGGCTTCACAGCATGGCAAACTCGACCACTTTATCCGCGTGTGGACTATCGGCACGGGTATCGGCTACGGCGTATATCCGTTCTCCGACGGTGTGTGGGAGGGCGGTCACTCGGTGGTCTCGCTCGACGACAAGGAGAACTTCTGCGGCTGCGGCGGGCGCGGCCATCTCGAAGGCATCATGGGCCATCGCGCGATGCGATTGCGCTTTCTCGACATGGAACCGGAAGAGGTGTTCGAAGCCGCCAACCGCCGCTCAAACCCCGATCCGCGCTGCCTGGACTTCAAGCACTTGTGGCACAAGGCGCTGGCCGCGGCGACCGCAACGTCGATCCACTTTCGCGGTGCGGGAAAGTTCTTTATCACCGGCTATAACGTGCGCTTCCTCGACCTCGGTCTGTTCAAGGACTACCTCCACCAGATGGTGAAGATGAGCCCGATCCAGAACTACTCGATTGACGTGGTGGAGGATGAGCAACTGGTGCGTGTGGTGGGAGCTGCTGTCGCGGCGGAGCAGGCCGTTGGACGGTAGCTAGCGCTGACAGGATGGGCAATACACCGTCGTTCGCCCGCCAACCACGATCTTCTTCAGTCCCGTTCCACAATCCTTGCAGCTTTCGCCCGCCCGCCCATACACCTTGTGCTCCAGCTGAAAGAACCCGCGGATGCCATCCGCATCCACGTAGTCAGACACCGACGACCCGCCCAGCTTGATCGCATGGGCCAGCACCTGTTGCAGTGCGATGTGCAACCGCCCGAGCTCCACGCGCGTCAGTTTGCCGGCCTGCTTTCGGGGACGAATGCCCGCCCGAAATAAGCTCTCGTCGGCATAGATGTTGCCCACCCCATGCAGGATGGACTGGTTCAGCAGCGCTGCCTTGATAGCCAGTTTCCGGCCCTTGAACAGCGTTGCGAACTCTGCCACCGTGACGGTCGTCGGCTCGACTCCAGGGCCTTCGTATCCGCCCTCCGAAGTCACGACTGACAACCGGCCAAAGCGCCGCGGGTCGACGAAGCGCACCTCCCGTCCGTCTGCAAGCGAGAGCACAGCGTGCGTGTGCGGCGGTAGTGGGACTGCTTCTTGTGAAACCAGCAGTCTGCCTGTCATCCCTAGATGCACCAGGAACTGACCCGCTGCCGCCTTGCCGCGAACCAGGTCCATCACAATCGACTTGCCGACACGCCGTACACGCTCGATCTTCGCTCCCGCCAGCGTTTCAACGATCTCGCTCTCGGCCGACTTAAAAGTCTGCGGCTTTCCGCTCGTCCATACACGCACGATCTTTTGTCCGCGGACGCGTGCATCGACACCGTTGGCGACTGTTTCGACTTCAGGAAGTTCCGGCATCTCTCCAGTATGACGCCGCACAGCCTAACTAGGCTGTCGCCACACGGAGAAACGAAACCCAGATGGCAGTGGGTACGCCGGCTGGTATCTCTCCCAGTTGAAAGAGGTGTACTCCTCGATGTCGGACGTTTTCGCAAGCGATTTGCTTGGCGGCGGATCGTAAGATGATTGGCATGTCCACCAACCCTTTAGCCGACAACTTTCTCTCGTTCTCCGCAAAGCGGATGAAGCTCTCGCAGGACGAAGTCTCCCGCTGCCTCGATAAGCTGACAGAACAACAACTGTGGCACCGCGGCGGCGACTACGAAAACTCCATCGCCAACCTGCTGCTGCATTTGGAAGGCAACATGCGGCAATGGATTCTCCATGGCATCGACAATCAGCCGGACGTGCGGCAGCGCGATGATGAGTTTTCGCTGACGCCCTCGATCCATTCGACGGTAGCTCGGGCGGCCTTCAATGCCACGCTGGAGGAAGCGGCGGCCGTGATTGCCGCGCTCGACCCCGAGCGGCTATTGAGCATCGTCGACCCGCAGCCGAACGGCACATGGCGCCACTGCACGATCCTCGAGGCCATCTTCAAGGTGGTCAGCCATCTGGAGATGCACACCGGCCAGATCATTCTGCTGACCAAGCAGCTACTCGCCACGGACCTCGACTTGAGCATGCCGCGGAAGCGTTAAAACGCGCCGAAGAGCCGGGCGGTATAAAATGAATCATGGGCGCGAGCGGTCCTCCCGGGCACGTATGCGCGCACTTCCCCCCGAAGAAGCATCTGGAGCAACATCCTCGTGAGTCAACCCGAAAGCCAACTCTCGCCGCGCGCCCAGCGCCGCCAGTCCGCCGTTATCCTTGGAGCCCAGTGGGGCGACGAAGGCAAGGGCAAGATCGTCGACGTCCTCTCTGAAAAGTTCGACATCGTCGCCCGCTACGCCGGCGGCCATAATGCCGGCCACACCGTCATCATCCACGGCAAAAAGTTTGTTCTCCAGCTTATCCCCTGCGGCGTGCTGCGCCCGGGCTGTAAGGGCGTCATCGGCAACGGCGTTGTGCTCGATCCCGCCGCGTTCCTCGCCGAAGTCAAAAAGCTTCGCGAAGCCGGCCTTCCTGTCGACGACCAGCTCTTCGTCTCCAATCGCGCCCAGGTCATCCTGCCCTACCACCGCATGATCGAACTCGCCGCCGAAACCGCCCCAGGCCGCCAGACGATCGGCACCACCCGCCGCGGCATCGGCCCAGCGTATGAGGACAAGATCCACCGCAATGGCCTCCGCGTCGTCGACCTGCTGAACTCCTCGCTCCTCCGCACGCACATCAACAACGCCTGCCACGAGAAAAACACCATCGCCCACGCGCTCTTCGGCACCGAGCCGCTCGACCCACGCCAGATGTACGAGGAGTACAGCCGCCTCGCCGAGCAGATCGCCCCGTTCGTTACCGATACCGCCGTTCTGCTCAACAAGGCGATCGACGAAGGCCAGAACGTCATGTTTGAAGGCGCACAGGGTGCGCTGCTCGATATCGACCACGGAACCTACCCGTTCGTCACCAGCTCCTCGGCCACGGCCGGCGGCGCCGTCACCGGAACCGGCGTCGGCCCCACCAAAATCGGCACGGTCATCGGCGTCACCAAGGCATACGTCACTCGTGTGGGCGAAGGTCCTTTCCCCACGGAAATCGACGGCTACTCAGCCGAGTTGCTCCGCGCCCGTGGGCAGGAGTATGGCGCGGTCACCGGCCGTCCTCGCCGCTGCGGCTGGCTGGATCTGCCCCTGCTGCGCTACTCCAACATGATCAATTCCACAGAGTGGCTTGTCGTCACCAAGATGGACGTCATGGACGAGTGCCCCGAGATTCCTGTCTGCACCGGGTACAAGATTGACGGCAAAATGACAGACGTCATCCCCGCCGATATCGTAGGCTTCAAGAAGATCGAACCCGTTTACACCACGCTGAAGGGCTGGATGGACAAGACCGAAGGCATCACCGAGTATGACAAGCTGCCGAAGCTGGCGCAGGAGTACCTTGAGTTTGTCGCCCGCGAAAGCGGAGCGAAAATCGGCATGATCTCCACCGGGCCTGATCGCGTTCAAACCATGACCCAACCCGGCTTCGACGAAGCATTGGGCTAGTCTCGCATCACCCGAGCATTTGATTTGACATTCTGAGTGCAGCGAAGGATCTGCTGCTCCTTCGCTGCCGCAACGTTCCAAAAGGAATTCCATGATTAGCTTCACAGTCCGCATGCGTTTCTCGTCTGACGACCACGACGATATCGAGCGCACTCTGCGCGAGCTTACCCGCCTTTCGCGGCGTGAGCCCGGCTGCGTGAGTTACATTCCTCATTTCATCGACGGCGATGCCAACACTGTCCTTATCTATGAGCAATATAAGGACGAGGCTGCCGTTGAAGCCCACCGCGCCACGGCCCACTTTGCCCAATTCGCCATCGGTGGGCTTTATCAGAAGATGCTGGACCGTTCTGTAGAAACGCTCACCGCCATCGCTTAACGCCAGGGTGCATCCAAAGATATATGGAACGCGCTACGACAGCTCGTTTTGACTCCCGGCAGATATCCGGTCTAACATCCGGTACGCCCATGATGCGCAGCGCCGTTCGTCCAACCCGTGTGACACGTTTTCTGATGACCGCGCTAGTAGTGTTGCTGCCTTTGCCGGCGGTCGCGGCCAAACCGCATCATAAGCGCGAAGCCCGCGAACAAATCCTCGCGCTTGAGCAGCAATGGCGTACTGCGGAGCTAAATGACGATATCCCCGCCATGGACAAGCTTCTCTCGGACGACTACCTTGGCATCACCTCCGGAGGCAACGTCTTGACCAAGGCGCAGCAGCTTGATCGAATGCGCACCCGGGCGCTCTCTCTTACCAGCCTTGAGCTTTCCGACATAAAGATCAAGCTCGTCGGCCAGATCGCCATTGTGAACTCTTTGGCACGGACCACGGGAACAAGCGACAACGTTCGCCTCGATGGAAGCTTCCGTTACACGCGCATCTATCAGCACCTGCCCAGCGGTGCCTGGAAGATTACAAACTTTGAAATTACCCGCATCCGCGGCCCGCGAGAGCCGGAACAGTCCGCCAACTGAATCCGCGTAAGCTTCAACGACAAAGCAAAAGGACCCCGAAGGGCCCTTATTTTCTGGCCTTGCAGAGCCCTTTAAGCTACTTGGACTCGTGCCGTCACGCGTGCGACCTTCTTCGCGGGCCGGCTGCCTTTTACGCCCATTATCGGAGAAACAGCGCGTGGGGTGACGTTAAGACCTAGCAGACGCCGCACTAAGGAACGGGTTCCACCGGTTAAGCGCGCGTCCTCGGGCTCCGTCAGGGTTACACCGCCAAAAGCTGCAAGCTGAAGTCGTGTGCTGATGTCGGTCACTCTGGAAGCAGCCTCGCGTGCTGTGGAAGTGCCGTCCTGATCCTGCGGTTGCTTCAGGCTATAGTTTGTTGCCCAGGCCGTGCTCCCGTGGCCTCGGCGTGGAGCCGCTTCAAAGCGGTTCCAGGGGCTCTTCGGTTCAATCGCATTAAGTCTGCTGACGGACTCGCTCATAGTTCTCCCCGATACATGACGCTCTCGTAATACGACGCCGGTTACCATTGGGAAGTTGCTTTTTCTTATTCCTCCCTTGAAAACGCCTCATGCGTAGTGCGTTTTGGCGTTACTGCTGTGCAGCATCCACTGCCAGGGCCGCTTTCAATCGCGTGTAAGTATCTCCGAGCATCTCGGCCAGCACGCGAGTTTCCGCCAGTACACTCATGAAGTTCGTATCGCCTTCCCATCGCGGAACCGCATGCAGATGCAGATGATCGGCAACCCCCGCCCCGGCGGCTTCGCCGAGGTTCATGCCGAAGTTCAGGCCACTGGGCTTATAGACCTTGCGCAGGACGCGTTCGGTACGCCGGGCGAGCATCATCAGCTCTGAAGAGGCCTCCTCCGGCAACGCAGCGAGGCTCGATTCATGCACGTAAGGCACGGCCATTAAGTGTCCGGAGTTGTAGGGAAAGGCATTAAGAATCAGGAAACAAGTCTTTCCGCGCTCCAGGATATAGACCGAGGCGTCTGCTTCTGCCTGCGGCATGCCGTGCTCCACCGCGTAGGCTACAGCCGCCAGCATGTTGCAGAAGACGCAATGCAAGTCACCCGGCCATTGCGCAAGTTTTTGCGGAACCCCGCGTTTAGGCATGCCCTTATCCTGCCCTGTCACATACGCATACCGCCACGGAGTCCAAAGCCTGTCCATCTCGGCAGTATAGCCAGCCCGCTCAAGAAAACTTTGAGACTCTTTTCACCCCTTCGCGCGTCTTATAGGTGCGGAGCTTTTACCCAGCGCGGACGAGCCCACCAAAGACAAGTCAAACGTTCGATCATCAGCTCGTTTTACGGTCGTTTCATTGACCCGCGGTTGCCCCACTGCTACACTTAAATCGAGCCCCTGCGTGCGGGAACCAGTCGCAGCCGCTAGTGAAGAATGCTTTACCTCACTCCTTTCCACATTATCGATTAGGTCCACGTCGACAGACGGCGATTCGTCGCCTCCTGTCGGAATCAAACCCGTCCCCAATCGAAATTGACTGAGCGAGCCCACTGGATCCCGGAGCAGACGTATTTCAATGGCCGACATCGACCACATTCCTTCTAACGAGAGCACAGCCCTGAACACCACACTTGAACCGAACACGCCCACAGCGACGACCGAAGAGTCGGCGTCGACCGAACTTTCCTCCAACCCTGAAGCCCAGATTCAGCAGAAGACCACAGAACAGTCCGATGTTCCGGACAATCAGAAGGTCGGTCAGTCCGATGTTCCGGACAACATGCTGAGCGCTGCCGTCGAAGCCGAGCCTGAGTATGACGCCGAAGATTTTGCCAAGGCGCTAGAAAGCTTCGACCGCGAGCAAGCCGCAGAGAAAGACGCTGCCCAGTCCCTGACCGCTGAAGAAGTCGTCGTGACCGGCACCGTCGTCAAGATTACAGACAAGCACGCTGTCATCGACATCGGCCTCAAGTCTGAGGGTCTCATTCCCCTCGACCAGGTCCTCGATCACACAGGCGCGCCCAAGTTCGCCGTCGGCGACACCGTTGAAGTCGTCGTCGAGCGCGAAGAAGCCGAAGGCGGCTATCTCGTCAGCTACGAGAAGGCGCTCCGCCACAAGGTGTGGGACAAGCTCGAAGAAGCCTGCAACACCAAGACCCCGGTCAAGGGAATCGTGGTCAGCCGCGTCAAGGGTGGGCTCACCGTTGACATTGGCATCAAGGCATTCCTGCCCGGCTCGCAGGTGGAAGTTCGCCCCGTTCGCAATCTCGACGGCTACATCGGCACCGAGATCGAAGTCCGCGTCATCAAGCTCAACAAGAAGCGCGGCAACGTCGTCATCTCCCGCAAGGAGCTGCTCGAGGAAGACCAGAACGCCAAGAAGGCCGTCACTCTCTCCACTCTCGAAGAGGGCAGCGTCTTCACCGGCGTCGTCAAAAACCTCACCGACTACGGCGCATTCGTCGATATGGGCGGCCTCGACGGCCTGCTCCACATCACCGACATGAGCTGGGGACGCCTCACCCACCCCCGCGACCTCGTCAACGTTGGCGACGAGATCCAGGTCAAGGTCCTCAAGTTCGACAAGGAAAAGCAGCGCGTTTCGCTTGGTTTCAAGCAGCTCACGCCTGACCCATGGCTCGACGCCACCGAGCGTTACCCCATCGGCGCACAGGTTCGCGGCCGCATCCTGTCGGTCACCGACTACGGCGCGTTCGTCGAACTCGAGCAGGGCATCGAAGGCCTGGTCCACGTCTCTGAAATGACCTGGTCCAAGCGCATGAAGCACCCCTCGAAGATGGTCAAGCCCGGCGATGAAGTCGACACGATCATCCTCTCGGTCAACCCGAACGACCGCCGCATCTCGCTTGGCATGAAGCAGCTCCAGGACAACCCCTGGGAAGCGCTTGAAGACAAGTACCCGATCGGCGCAATCATCGAAGGCCGCGTGCGCAACCTCACCGACTTTGGCGCCTTCATCGAAATCGAAGACGGCATCGACGGCCTGGTACACGTCTCGAACCTCTCGTGGACCAAGCGCATCAAGCACCCCTCCGAAGTTCTCAAGAAGGGTGAGAAGGTCAAGGCGATCGTTCTCGGCGTCGAGCCTGAAAACCGCCGCCTGTCGCTCGGCGTCAAGCAGTTGCAGCCGGACGTTTGGGACACCTTCTTCGCGCAGCACCGCGTCGGCGACGTCCTCAAGGGCAAGGTGCTACGCACCGCGCAGTTCGGTGCCTTCGTCGAAATCGCCGAAGGAGTCGAAGGCCTCTGCCACGTCTCCGAAGCGGTCGACGACACCGGCAAGCAGATCGACCTCCAGGTTGGCGACGAGCACGAGTTCAAGATCGTCAAGATCAACCAGGAAGAGAAGAAGGTCGGCCTCTCGATCAAGGCAGTTGGCGAAGAAGCCAGCCGCGCCGAAGTCGAAAGCTACAAGGAATCCAACAAGGGCAACAAGGGCGGCGGCAAGGGCCAGGGTTCGAGCAGCAGCTCGAGCAACTCCGGCTCCACCACCCTCGGCGACCTCCTCAAGTGGAAGCAATCCGAGAACGAAGACAGCGAGTAATCGCCCTTCTGCCTCAAACAACAAGGCCGCCTTCGGGCGGCCTTTGTTGTCTCACCCTTAAGAGTTCTCATCCTGAACGCGTCTAACTCTTAAGACTTCTCATCCTCAACGCGTCTCACTCTTAAGACTTGTCATCCTGAGCGCAGCGAAGGATCTGCTGTTCGCTTACAGCCGCACAATTATCGGGTGGCCCATTCATCGCGCGCACTTTGCGCGATGAGTGGGGAACACCAAATCCCAAAGCACGGTCTGGCCAATCGAACACATCGGGTTCGAAGAAAGCGCGGGGGACGATCAGCAGGCGGTGTCCGTAGAACAAATCGAGCAGGCTCACTTTACCCTTGAGAACGCTACCGCCGCCCTTTGTTCTTCTTATTCCGCGCCCGCGACTTCGCTTTCCCGGTCCTCTTTGGCGACGTATGCTTCTCGGACTTGTCAGCCTTTGGCTCGATCTTCGTCCGAGTCCTCAGCGACACCGCCTTCGGCTCCGTTCCCGGAAGCAGCGCAAACTGCAGCCTCCGTTGCTGGCGGTCGATCCGGTCGAGAATGACCTCCACCTTCTGCCCCAGTGAAAATACATGCCCCGTCCGTGCGCCCACAATCGTGCGGTCGGTATCGCGGAACGTATAGTGGTCGCCCACCAGCGACTGCAGCGGCACCAACCCTTCAATGAACATGTCGTCGAGCTCCACGAAGAACCCATACTTCGTACACGACAACACCACCGCATGAAAGTCATCGCCGATGCGGTCGGCCATGAACTTCATCTTCTTCCACTCAATCAGCTCGCGCTCCGCATCCGCCGCCCGCCGCTCCGCCTGCGAACTCTCCACCGCAATATCGTTCAACTCCTCCGCCGCAATCGGCGACTCCGCAGTTGCCGTTGCACTTGCTTTTCTTTCTGTCATCCTCGCAGGGGATCTGCTGTCTTCATGAGCGGCATCATGCCCACCCCGCGCTCGCCTCAACTCCGTCATCCACGGCTGCGCATCGTCACTCCGAATCGGCCCACCGTTCGCATCCGCACCCCTCCGCAACATCGCCCGCAACAACCGATGCACAATCAAATCCGGATACCGTCGAATCGGCGAAGTAAAGTGCGTATACGCCGGCGAAGCCAGCGCAAAGTGGCCTTCATTCTTCTCCGCATACCGCGCCTGCTTCAACGACCGCAGCATCAGGTACGAAAGGATCTTTTCCTCAGCCGTCCCGGAGATCCGTCGCACCAGTTTCTGATACATCTGCGGCGTCACAGGAATGCTCGCCGGCACCTCATGCTGTTGCGGCGCGCGCGAGTCCCTCCCGCGTGAAGACTTCCGCTGCGCATCGCGACGGTCGGTCTTCATCGTCAGCTTCTTCACCGGCAGATTTCCCAAACCCAGTGAGTGCCCAAAACCCGCCGCTGTCTCTTCAAAGTCGACGATGCGTTTCGGGTCTGGCATCTCGTGAATGCGATAGATCGAAGCAATCCCCTGGTCCTGCAGCCACGTCGCCACGCACTCATTCGCGCTCAACATGAACTCTTCAATCAACCGGTGCGACCATCCACGCTCGCTCCGCACAATCGCCTTCATGTTGCCATCCGGATCGAACTCCACCACGGGCTCCGGCAGATCGAAGTCAATCGACCCTCTGCGCACGCGCTTGGCATTTAGCCGCAACGCCAACTCCAGCATCTTGTCGCAAGCCTCCAACAGCTCCGGCTGCTCCAATCCCACTCGCTCGCGCTCAGCAAAGTCACCCGCCGTAGGCTCTGCAGTAACCCTATTCTTAGACTTGTCATCCCTCTTAGACTTGTCATCCCCCGTAGACTTGTCATCCTGAGCAACGCGAAGGATCTGCTGTACGCCGGCAGCTGCACCAATATCCGTTGTGGCATCTGGAACCTGAGCCCTTGGCCCTGCACCCTCCTGCCACCTCGGCGAAGCGTTCAGGCAGCACTGCACGCTCGTATACGTCATCCGCCGCACGGAGCGAATGATGCCCTCCGCCACGCGATACCCAACGATCTCCCCGCGCGGATCGATCTCCATCACGCAGCTCAGAACTAAGCGGTCCTCGTTCGGCAGCAGGGAACACATGCCGCTCGAAAGCGCATGAGGCAGCATCGGAACGGCACGGTCCGGAAAGTAAACGCTCGTCCCTCGCATACGCGCCTCAGTATCGAGCGCCGACCCCGGCCGCACATACCAGCTCACGTCCGCGATATGCACCTGCAACTCGGTATTGCCATTCGCCATCTCGGTCACGAGCACAGCATCGTCGAAGTCCCGCGCAGTCTCGCCATCGATCGTGACAATCGGCAACCCACGAAAATCTTCCCGAGTTTCTAGGTCCGAAACGGGAAGGGAAGCGACCGTCTCTTCCGCTCTCTCATTCGCCTCCGCCAGCACCGCTGGCGGGAACGTGTGCGGGATATGGTGCTTCCGGATGATGATCTCGACGTCGACTCCAAAGGCATCCGGTGGTCCGAGCACCTCGATTACCCGGCCGCGCGCCGGTCGGCCCGGCTGTGGAAAAGCCACGATTTCCACATCCACCGCTAATCCATCCAGGCTCCACAAACCATCCACAAAACCATCATTTTTTGCACCATGATTTTTGGCTTTTTTCGCCTCAGACCCCAACATACGGTGTGGGGAGTCGCCCTGCACCACAATTTCATCCCCCTCCGCAATCGCAATCGCCCCCCCAATGCGATCATCCAGCGGAGTCACATAGTTCTCCCTAAACCCTTCCATTTCATAGGTTTCCGAACGCTTTCCAGCCCCTCGCGCATAGTGAAAAATCCCCACCACCGTCGGATTTTTGCGTGTCAGCACCCGCGCAATCCGCCCCGACCGCCTCCCATCACGCCCCAGCGGCGCCTCATCTACCAGCACCAAATCACCCTGCATAGCGCCGTTTATCTCGTTGGGAGGAATGAAGATATCCTCTGCCTTGCTCGCCCCCGCAGCTGCCGCATCCGGCCTTACAAACCCAAAACCATCCCGATGCAAATCCAAACGCCCACTAATCAACCGGTCGCGCCCGGACCGCACAGCAGCTTCCATGCCGTCCCACCGTGCTGGTCCAGCATTGCGTGGGCGTTTTGGGCTATCTGAGCCTGCTGGAGCCTTGGGCAACGCCCATAGTTCATTGCTCAGCTTTACCAATTCCCGCCGACTTACCAGCGCGTTTAACTGCTCCAGCAGAAGACGCCGCTCTCGGCCGCCGCCAAGGCCTAACTCACGGACCAACTGCTTATAGCCGGCTTTTCCGCCGGCCGAGCGCCCAATCCGCGCTAGGAGTTCACGATCTGTGCGGGACTGGGGAGAACTAGCCATCACTAGCGAGGATAACCTGCGTTATCCGGTACAAAACTTCTGGCTCAATGCAGCATGGCAAAGGAAACCTAATTACGCCTTTGGAGCAACATTGGGAGTACCGCTGTCATCTCTAAGGTGACCTTAGTAATAGTTACCAGTTGATACATGATTATGTCTTTTCTAATCATGGACTTAGAGTCTGGTTACAGACTATGTTGTAACCAGTTGGTTTGTCCAGCGAAATCTTTCGAACACAAAATTAGCACTATCAGACTAAGGAGAATTACCCATGAAGAACAACATCGTCCGCGCCTTTGTAGTCGTCCTCGCCCTGGTTGGTTTCAGCGCTACCACCGTTTCGGCACACTCTGCCTCCAAGGCCAAGCAGCTGACCTCCGCACCCCGCGACATGTCGTCTCCCATTTGCGTCCCGAGTGATCCGTCCCTCTGCGGCCTCCACTAGAGCGCAGCTCCCAAAGGAGCCTACCTCTTTCGTGTTATTTGTTTTCCGGCATTTTCATTGTGGAACTCCTCTCGCTGGGGTAGCATCATAGGGCGAGAGGAGTAGCCCCCTTAATGACGACCGAAATTTTTCTTAAGTATTCCGACATGGCGTTTGTTATGCTGTGTGTGGCAATCGTCGTTGTTATGGCTCGGAAGCAGCTTGTCCGGGAGTTCCCTCTAATCGCCTCACTTTTGTCCATTCAAGCAATTGGCGGGTCGATCACGGTCGGCATTCTCTTCTTCCGCCAGAGTCTCGGCATAGAGATTCATTCGGCCTATAAAATGTACTTCTATAGCCACTGGTTTTCTCTCGCCGCTGAGGGCATCCTTCGCATCCTCATTATCTATAGCGTGTTCAGTCTGGCGATGAAGCCACTACAGGGCCTCCACCAGATCGGCAAGGTCATCTTTCGCTGGGTTGCTGCGGTTTCGGTCATGGTATCGGGTGCTATTGCGATTGGCCCACACTTTGTTTCACCTGGATACGGTATGACGATGGTTTTCGCTCGTCTCACCGGGCAAATTGAACAGGGAATCAGTGTTCTCACTCTGTGCCTCCTTTTGTTCGTTTGCTTCTCTACCAAACCCTTGGGCTTGACGTATCGCAGTCGACTTTTTGGTATCACTTTAGGTTTGGGTGTCATGGCCACTGTCAGCCTGGTTCAGGCAGCGTGGTTTTCGAGCACTGGGGCCCACTCTCTTTACTCCCCTATCTATCTTTTTGGGGCTCTTGGTGCGACTGCCGCGCTCTCGATATGGGCTACCTATTTCGTCCTACCGGAACCAGAGCGCAAGCTTATCCTGCTGCCGACGACATCGCCGTTCTTCTTTTGGAACAAGATCTCCGAAGCGCTCGGCGATGCACCTGGTCATGTGGCGATCGCCGGCTTCCGTCCGGATATGCTGGCGCCCGCTGAGATGCAGATGCTTAGTGCGCCGAGCATGAAGCGTGTGGAGCAGCCGGCCGACATCAGCCTGCCGGCGATGCCTGCCATGCTGCAATCCGCAACCAGCCGCTAACTTTCACAGACCATGGAACCGGTCACGCACATCCTCACCGGCGCGTGTCTTTCCCGTACAGGGCTCAATCGCCGTGCGGCATACGCCACGCTGGCTATGGCTGTGGGAGCGGAGTTTCCTGACATCGATACCGTCTGGAGCCTGCGCGGACCGGTTGCGAGCTTCCAGCATCATCGTGGCATCACGCATACTTTCGTCGGTGTTCCTGTTGAAGCCGCAATCATTGTCGCGGGCGTGTATGGTTTGCATCACTGGCGTTCCCGTAAGGCGGCGGGAATAGATGTTGGGAGGGCAATGACAGCTGCTCCGGTTCGGTGGGGACTTCTTTATCTGTTTACGCTGCTGGCGCTTCTGAGCCATCTGCTGCTCGACTTTACAAACAATTACGGCATTCGTCCCTTCTTTCCCTTCAATCCGCATTGGTACGCGGCATCGATTGTCTTTATCTTCGATCCGCTTATCTTTACGCTGCTTTTGGCTGCAATTGTTCTTCCTCTCCTCTTCCGTCTCGTCAGCTCGGAGGTTGGAGCCCGCCGCCAGCCCTTCGTTGCGCGAGGGTGGTCGATTGCGGCTCTTTTGTGCATCGTCGGGTTGTGGACGCTGCGCGAAACGCAGCATGATCGGGCGGTTCAACTCGCCATGGCGCAGAGCCTTCAGGCGCCTGTCGCTGCGCCGGTTGATTTGAGCTCGGCGCCGGCGCTCGATGCCGGTCCACAGAGTTCAAACGGGCTCTCCACCGACGAAACTCCAGCGCCGGCCGATCCGGTTCCGGTCTATCTACAGGCGCGCCGAGCTTTGGCCAGTCCCGATCCGCTTAGTCCCTTCCGCTGGTACACCGTGACGGACTTCGGACCGCTGTACCAGCTTGGTCAGGCTGATTCGAGAACCGGGGTCCTTGTTCCCAACCAGGTGACGCAGCCTAAGCTCAACCCCAGTCCGGCGTTGCTTGCTGCGCAGGCAAGCCCGGTCGGTCGCGCTTTTCTCGACTGGTCGAGCATGCCCTTTGTCAACCTTACTTCAGGTAACGGAGCCGCCGGCATCGACGAACTAGGTGAGCCGTTGGCGGCAGGTCATACGATTGTCCAGTTTGCCGATCCACGCTTTATGGGGAATGCGCTGCTGTTGCACACGAGCGGACGCACGCCACTGACGGCGAAGGTTGAGCTTGATGCGAACGACAGGCTTGTAGAGCAGTCGCTCGACGGCCGGGTCCAAGGTCCCTGAAGGGGTCGTTCCTCTCTTGGCCTTGCGAAAGCATTACAATCATTGCAGGCTTGTTCTGAGCCGCTATTTCTCTTTCCTGAAGGTCACCGATGCTTGCCTTTTTCGTACTCTTTCTCGCTGCGCTAAGCCGTCTGCTTCCGCATGCGATGCATGGTGTCGGATTGAACTTTACAGCCGTTGGCGCAGGGCTACTTTTCTTCGGCTCGCGCCGTCCGCGCTGGCAGTCGATTGTCGCTGCTCTAGTGATGGCAGTGACTGATGTGTACCTGACCAAAGAGGTCTATGGTTTCCCGTTCCATATTCGGGGTTACCTCGTTACCTGGGCTTGGTATGCGGCTGTATGTCTGATCGGAAGCGGCTTGTTGCGCAAGGTTACGCCGCTACGTGTGGTTGCGGGTGTATTGGCTTCGGCAACCAGCTTTTTCCTGTTGAGCAACTTCATGGTCTGGGCCAGCGGCATGATGTATCCGCATAGTGTGGCCGGTTTGGGTGCTTGCTATGTCGCGGGGATCCCGTTCTACGCCAATGATCTGATCTCTACGGGAGTGGTGTCAGCCGCTTTGTTCGGGCTTCCTGTACTGGCGGCGAAGTTGGTGGAGATGCTTCATTCTGCTCCTGGCCACAATCATCCGCTCGCGTAGATTTTCGGTGCCACAGCACAATGATTTCTGCTTTTTCACCACAACTTTCTGTCTTATTTCTACGTCTGATCGTACCAAGTGCGAGGTAATGCCTCGCCAGGAGATCGATCATGACGAACATGAAAAAGTATTTAGCGACCGCAACATGCGGCCTTATGCTTGCGGCGACTCTTACCGCCGGAGCGCAGTTTGTTGTCCGCATTGGACCGCCTCCACCGCGTCCTGTTGAGGTTGTTCCTCCGCCTCCGCCCGAGCATCCGGGTTGGGCGTGGCATGCGGGCTACCATCGTTGGGATGGGCATGCCTATGTTTGGGTACCGGGAAGCTATGTTGCGGCGCCTTATCCCCATGCGCATTGGGTTGAGGGTCACTGGGATCGCCGCGGCGGTGGTTATGTCTGGGTTGAAGGCCACTGGCGTCGTTAGGTCTTAGTTGAAGTAGTGCAACAGGTAACAGCTATGGCCGGAGGATGGTCTTGCTGTTACCTGTTGTCCTTTAATTCCTGATTGCTGCTCCGCTATCATCTGTGTATGTCTGATTCACTCTTACCGCAATACCGTGCCCGCCGCATCAAGGTTCTCCTTTTTGATGTCGATGGCGTGTTGACCAATGGCGACATTACTATCGTCCCGAACGCGGAAGGCAAGGGGACGGAGGTCAAGAGCTTCTCCGCACACGATGGTCTTGGTGTTTCGCTGGCTCGGCTGGCGGGCATCAAGCTTGGGTTTGTGACCAAGCGAAACTCGCAGGTCGTGGCCATTCGCGCTCGAGATCTTAAGATCGAACACGTGTACCAAGGGCAAGCGCACAAGATGGATGCGGTGACGAAGATACTCGCTGATGAAGGCTGCACGCTGGAAGAGATTGCTTACGTGGGTGACGACATCATCGATTTGCCGGTGATGCGCAAGGTGGGGTTCAGCATTGCAACGGCGAACGCTCGCCCGCAGGTGAAGGCTGCAGCGCATTACATTACGCCGCTGCCCGGTGGGCAAGGCGCAGGGCGGGATGCTATCGACTTTATTCTTACGGCGCGGGGTGTGCTTGACCAGATGATTGAGCAGTATCTTGACGCTGAGAACCCAGAGGCTCGGAAGGCTGATATCGGCCAAGGCAATATGTAGCCGGGGCTAACCTGCCAAGTACTGCACGTCGGTTACGTGTTCCATCCAGTCCACGACCTTGCCGTCGAGCTTCTCCTGCACGGCGATGTGGGTCATGCCTGTGGTGGCGGTGGCACCGTGCCAATGCTTTTCGCCCGGCGCGAACCATACGACGTCGCCCGGATGAATCTCTTCGATCGGCCCGTCCCAGCGTTGCGCCCAACCGCAGCCAGCGGTGACGATCAACGTTTGCCCCAGCGGATGGGTGTGCCAAGCTGTGCGGGCGCCGGGATTAAACGTCACGCTTGCGCCTTGGACAAATGCTGGGTCTGGCGCCTGGAAAAGCGGGTCGATGCGGACGCTGCCGGTAAACCAATCCGCCGGCCCAACACCCGACGGCTGCGTGCCGACTCGTTTGATTTCCATGATGGTTCTCCTTGTATGTTGTTTCGATGCTACCGCCATCTTTGCGGTGTACCCTGGCTGCACCATTTCCGGGGCGAACAATGAGCGAACCTCGCGCTACAATATGCCATGGCTGCCGTGCTGGAACAAGCCGAGCTCACACACCCTGCGCTGGCGTGGGCGCATCCGGTGGTGCAGGAGTGGTTCCTGTCAAAGTTCGGGTCGCCTACGGAGCCACAGATCGCCGGCTGGCCGAGCATTCTAAAGGGCGAGGCCACCCTGATCTCCGCGCCGACCGGTTCGGGTAAGACGCTGGCGGCGTTTCTTGTTTGCATTGACACACTGCTGCGTAAGGCGCTCGAGGGGCGGCTTTCGCAGCAGACGGAAGTGGTGTACGTTTCGCCGCTCAAGGCGCTCTCAAATGATGTGCAGAAGAACCTCGATGGGCCGCTTGCTGAGATTCAGCAATTGGCGATGCAACGTGGATACCTTTGCCCTGAGATTCGCACCGGCGTGCGTACCGGCGACACGCTGCAAAAAGAGCGTACGGCGATGCTGAAGCATCCGCCGCATATCCTGGTCACAACGCCCGAGTCGCTGTACATATTGCTCACTGCGGGCAAGCCAAGGCAGAACCTTACGCGTGTGTATACGATCATCGTCGATGAGATTCACGCCATAGCCGACGACAAGCGTGGCGCGCATCTGGCGCTTTCGCTCGAGCGGATGGATGCGCTGGTCTGTGGAGAGAACCGGCTTTCGCCCGGTGCTTTCCTTATCGGCATGGCAACTGCGCCGCAGCGTATTGGGCTTTCTGCAACGCAGAATCCTATTGAGCTTGTGGCGAACTTTCTTGTGGGGATGTCGGCTACGCGGAAGCCTGCGACGATTGTGCAAGTCGGCCAGCGGCGCACACTTGACCTTGCGATTGAGGTGCCATCCGATGAACTTGGATCCATCACGAGCATCGCGATGTGGACGGAGATTTTTGACAAGCTTGCAGCGCTGGCTCAACAGCATCGATCGACGCTGGTGTTTGTAAACACGCGCAAGCTGGTGGAGAAGATCAGCTTTGAGTTGAGCGCGCGGCTGGGGGAAGATGCCGTTGCGGCACATCACGGGTCGCTTTCGCGCATCATGCGGCTGGATGCCGAGCAGCGGCTGAAGAATGGCGAGTGCAAGATTCTTATTGCAACGGCTTCGCTGGAGCTTGGTATTGATATCGGAACCGTGGACCTTGTTTGCCAGATTGCGACTACGCGCGCTGTTGCGGTTGCGATGCAGCGCGTAGGCCGTGCAGGCCACTGGCGCGGCGCCATCCCCAAGGGACGGTTCTTTGCGATGACGCGCGACGATCTGATGGAGCAAGCCGCGCTGCTGCGGAAGATGGTTGCGGGCGAGCTTGACCGGCTTGAAGTGCCAGATGCTCCCATTGATGTACTGATGCAGCAGATTGTGGCTATGTGTGGTGCTGAGAGCTGGGAGGAGCATGCGTTGTACGATGTGCTGCGCCGCGCGTGGCCGTATCGCAACCTGACGCGCGAGCATTACGAAGAGCTGTTGGCGCTGCTGCACAACGGCATTGAGAGCAGGCGTGGGCGGTATGGCGCGTATCTGCTGCGCGACCGTGTTCAGGGACATCTGCATGGAAGACGTGGCGCTCGGATGATTGCTATTTCTAATGGTGGTGCGATTCCGGATACGTCGCTGTTCGCGGTGATGCTGCAACCGGAGAACGTGCAGATCGCTACGCTGGACGAGCACTTCGCTGTCGATAGCTCTCCGGGCGATGTTGTGCTGCTGGGTAACACAAGCTGGCGTATCCAGCGCATTGATCCTGCCGGCAAGGTGCTTGTGGAGGACGCACATGGCGCGCCGCCGAGCATTCCGTTCTGGGAGGGTGAAGCGCCGCAGCGGACCGGTGTTCTATCGGATGGCGTTGCAGCTCTTCGCGCGGAGATTGATGAGCGTACACGGAACGTCAAGCCGACAGCGGTCGATCCGACCAACCCTGAGGTGGCCGAAGCGATTGCGTGGCTGAAGACAAACTGTTTTGTCTGTAACTCCGCTGCGCGCCAACTCATTATGTATGTCGTTGCCGGCCGTGCGGTGCTTGGAGCTGTGCCTACCAAGACGACCGTCATCGCCGAGCGCTTTTTTGATGAGGGCGGCGGTCAGCAGCTTATCCTGCATGCGCCGTTTGGAGGACGCATCAACAAAGCGTGGGGGCTTGCGCTGCGTAAGCGCTTCTGCCGCGGCTTTAACTTTGAGCTGCAGGCAGCGGCCACGGATAACGGCATCAACATTTCGCTTGCCGAGCAACATAGTTTCCCGCTTGCGGATGTCTTCCGCTTTCTAACCGAGCACACTGCGAAGGAACTACTCGAGCAAGCGTCGATACCTTCGCCGCTGTTCAAGAACCGCTGGCGCTGGGCTGCGGGCCGGTCGTTGCAGCTACTTCGCATTCAGAAGGGAAAGCGTGTCGCGCCGCAGATTCAGCGCACGCGGTCGGATGATTTGCTTGCTAGTGTCTTCCCGCATGCTTCAGCTTGCCCTGAGACGATGACCGGCGATATTGAGATCCCCGATCACCCGCTGGTTCGCGAGGTGATGAAGGATACGCTCACGGAAGCTATGGACATCGAAGGCCTGCTCGAGATTTTACGTGCCATCGACTCGGGAGCTATTACCTGTCTGGCTGTGGATACGCCGGTGCCTTCGCAGTTTGCGCATGAGCTGATCCATGCGATGCCGTATGCGTTCCTCGATGACGAAGATGCCGCGGCGCGCCGCACACGCGCTGTTACGCTTCGTAAGTCTCTGCCGGATTCCGTGGCCGATGGCGCGGGGCGGCTTGATCAAGCGGCGATTGATGCGGTTCGACAGCAGCTGTGGCCGGATGTCCGAGACGAGCACGAGTTGCATGATCTTTTACTTCAGCTTGTCGCTCTACCCGTTGCGTTCCTTGATGCCTATGGAGCAGGGAAGTCTCGTGCCACGCAACATTGGCCGCTCTTCTTCGAACGCCTTGCTGCACAAGGCCGAGCGCATCTGATCGACATTAGTGGAGCACCGATATGGTTCGCGGCGGAACGGCTTGCCGATGCGTTCCTGCTTTGGCCGAATATGATGTTGCCTTCGCGTGTCGTTTTTGCGGCTGAAGAGAAAGCACCGATGGTGCTTGCGGGAACGGAAGAGCGGCCGGCGCAAACCGTCAGTCCACGCGATGCGGCTACCACCGCGCTCGCGCAGGGATGGCTGCAGATACTTGGTCCAACTACATCGCTGCATCTCGCCGAGATCATGCAGCTACATCCACGCTCCATCCTGCAAGCCATGTTGTCCATGGAGATGCAGGGGCTGGCGATGCGGGGTGTGTTTGAGCATCCCAAGCCGGCAGACGATGCGCCGCAAGCTATCGAGTGGTGCGAGCGACGCATCCTGCAGCGGATTCACCGCCTTACGCTCGGCACACTGCGCAAGCAGGTTGAGCCCGTGACACCGGTCGTCTTTATGCGGTGGTTATTAGACTGGCACCACCTCGCTCCCGAGACACAACTTACCGGCGAAGAAGGCGTGCTTGCGGCTATTGAACAGCTTGAGGGTTTTGAAGCTCCTGCTATTGAGTGGGAACGTACGATCCTTCCGGCGCGTGTGGTGAACTACGATCCGCGTTGGCTCGATAATCTTTGCCTGGCGGGCGTTATTGGATGGGGCCGCATCTCGCCACACCCGGCATGGCTTTCCGCAACGGACGCTACGGCACCGCGCCGCGTTATTCCCACAACCGCCGCGCCCATCACGTTCTTTTTGCGTGAGTCCGCCGAGTGGCTGCCTCAGGCACTTGAGGCGAAGTGCGTCGAGGAGCAGGTGCTCGTGCAGTGTCTTTCGCCGGAAGCACAACGATTGAGAGCGATACTGGCCGACAAGGGTGCGGCGTTCACTGCCGATTTGCAACGGCTTTCCGAGCTGACCAAGCTGCAGACTACGACTGCGCTGTGGGAGCTGGCTACTGCGGGACTCGCCGCGGCAGATGGCTTTGATCAACTGCGTGCCATGATGGACCCGCGCCGCAAGTCTGCCGCCGTGGCGCAGACTGCGGCTGTCAGCCTGCGCAAGCGTGCTGCGGCACGAACTACCGCGGGCCGCTGGTCGCTGCTGGGTGAGAGTTCGAACACTGGTAAGCCTGCTATAGGTTTCCATCCCGCTGATGCGGCGGCGAAGCAACGCGTTGCTATCGCCGCGGCCAAACAGTATGCCGCGGCGCTCGATGCTCATGCTCGCATACTGCTCTGCCGCTATGGCGTTCTCTTCCGCGAACTCCTTGCCCGCGAGTCCAACGCCCCGAAGTGGCGCGATCTTGTGCCTATTCTTCGGCGTCTCGAAGCTCGCGGAGAGATTCGTGGCGGCCGCTTCGTCAGTGGCGCATTCGGCGAACAGTTTGCGCTACCGGAAGTCATCGAGCAGCTTCGTGCAGCGCGCCGTGAAGCTACGGCCCGAGCCAACGAAGCACCGATTACAGTTGCCGCCGCGGACGCACTTAACCTTGCCGGCATCCTTGTGCCGGGCGAACGTGTTTCTGCTATACCCGGTCGCACGCTTCAGTTCCTGAATGGCGTCGTTGTCGAAGAAGAGTCTGCCATCATCCCGGCGGCAAAGTTGAAGCGGCAACGGTCTATGGCAGATCTCTTGCGTGCCGATGCTATCGTTCCGCGGGCCGCGCATCCGGCAGCCGCACCGGGGCTATTTTCGTGAGCCAACAGCGTGAGAAGCCGATGAATGCCGATACCCTAGTGACCCAGCCGGAACCGGCGAAGGATGCGGTTACGAGCAATGAACCGTTGCTTCCAGAAGATTTTTATATGGATGGTCCTTACCTGGTTTTCACCGAGGCCTATCATCTGCGCAGGGGCTACTGCTGCAACTCCGACTGCCGCCACTGCCCCTATAAGTAGCGGGCAGCTCACTGAGGCGCTGGTTCGCTTCCTAAGGGTGCGAGGTTCGCACTGGCTATTGTTTTCTTCCGCAACAGGTCGGAGTTGATTAAGATCTGTTTCACATCTGGGTCTTTCAAGTAGGGATGGAATGCGGTATCTGCCTGCATACCGTTGCGGACGTCATAGCCGCCTTCACTTGCCTTAGCCAGCCATCGACGCATCTCCACGACCCGGTGCTGGTTTGCAAACATAGTCGCCATCTCAAAGCACAGCTCCGCATAGTTCGTACTTCCCATTACATGCGCAATGGCACCGTAGCCTTCGGCGGGGTCCATGATCTTTGGATCGAGACGCATAGCGATGGCGAACTGACGCTGGGCATCTTCCATGTCTTTCATCTCGAAGTACACCATTCCGAGATTGGAGTGAAAGACCGCTGACCGGCGATCCAGATGCGACGCCTTCCGATAGTCGCTGGCAGCGGAGTGAAAGTCTTTCTGTTGGTACTCGGCCACGCCAAGGTTGTTCCACGCGGCGGCGTTCTTCTTCTGTGCGCGAACGGTTCGCAGGAACATTTCCCTAGCCAGTGCGGGTTGCCGAAGTTCGAGCCGAACGATGCCCATTTTGTTCAGCAACACGCTTACGTTGCCGCCGCGGGCCATGGCATAGCCGTAGTAGTCCAGTGCATCTTCGGGGAAGCGGCGCGCCATCAAAATGTCGCCCGCCATCTCCAGCTTTGCCGCCGTTGCCGTCTGCGGATCGGGCAGGTGCGGCGCAACGATCTCCCAGTCGGGGCTATTGTGGAGGGCGATTCGCTCCGCGCTTGAGGTCAAGGGGGCGGAGGGCGGTGTTGGTTTGGCTTGGGAAAGCGGCTGAAGCTGATTGCCTTCAGCTCCGCTGGTCAAAGGCATCACGAGCGGAAGCAGAAGAGTGAGGAGTACAACGCGAAGTCGCATCGAAGACCCTCCATTCAGGAAGGAGTTCATTCTGCGCCCGGCGATTCATAGCGTCAAGATAATTTTCTAGAGTTTTGTGCGCCTATTTCGCAGCATCCGGCTCGGCATAGTAACCCTGCCGGGTACGAACCGTGAGGCCAGGTTTCGCTAGCCGCACTTGCAACGGTCGATACTCGTCTGCCTTTTCCGTGGGGGTGGGATCGAAAGAGAGTTTGTAGTAGTTGTCGGCATCTTTCACGCAATTTTGTAACATCGCAGGGACGTCATTTGAGTTCAGAGCCAACCCGCCGCTCTGAACCGCGAGCACCTGAAGCCCCAGGTCGCCGAGCTGTGTCTGGCTGGGTTTCGTCACGGGCTTGAGAAACTCCTCATAGTAAGTGGCTCGACCGAGCGGCTCATTGACCCCCCACGAGTTAACGTCGTAAAGCGTGATGCGGGCGTCCTGCAGTTCCGCGGAAAAGGCGATGACTTCTTTATATATTTGCGCCTGTTGCTTGTTATCCAGTTCGACCTCCGTACCGGAAAGCAATGGCCATCCCGGCGACACCCAAATCACGAGCTTGCGACCGGGACGCTTAGCCTCAAATGCAGCTATCTCGTGCAGCGCTTTCAGGCATATACCGAGACGATCATTTGCGCCATAGAAGCCGCCTGAGCGGTTGATCTGTCGCAGGCCGATCTGTTCGTGGTCGAGTGCCTCCGCAAGAGCGTTGCCGTCCCGGGTCGCGCCGTTATAAATACTTGCGCCCTGGTCAGCCACTACGGCGAAGGTTGTGACGTGGCCGAGATGTCCTTCGTTACTACGAAGGAATTTTTCTATTTGTCCGCGTTGATACCCGACATCGATGGTCGGCGTATTCACTGCGTCGATGACCAACAGAACTTCAGCGGATGAGGATTCCTGCTGGATCGCCGCGAACGAGGTGAGCGGTCGTGCAACGGCATTGTCGAGCAGTGTAAAATCCTGCTTCACCAGCCCAGTTGCCGGTCGGCCGGAACTGTCCGAAATCATTACGTCCAGAACGGGTTGCGATGGATTGCTTCGGTTTTCACTTTGCTGGGCAGAGACGCCTGCGATTAAAAGAAGAGAGACGACAGCGGTGAGGCAGGAGTGTCCGCGAAATGTCATGAGGGTGTATCCAATCCGCCCGTTACTAGGACTGAATGATTGGACGCAATCAAGCTCTCGCACGTCTCCCACTCACTTGAATGACGCGACCGGACGGCGTTCGCTAGGGCTGGTCGTAGTATCCCTGCCGGGTACGCGCGACTAGACTTTGCGACCCGGACTTCGATCTGGTGGTGTCAACGAAGCAACTCCTCAACCAGATAAGAACAGAATGGTAAAGGTTAGTTTAGGGAGTTGGGGTCGCACTCGCAACCGGAGTCGTTACCGAAGCGGTTGCTGGTGCTGCTGCCGCCGGTGCGGTCACGCGCAGGGCCATCCGCGGGAAGCTGAAGCTCCCGCCTGCATCGTCGATCACATTCACCTGGCAGATATATGTCCCCGGTTTTAGCTGCGCCAGCGGCACATCGAACTGGAACGCAACGGCGTCGCGATCCGGCACGTTGACTGTTTGCGCTGTCACCAATGGCGTCTCATACACTTTGGTGCCGCCGCTGAGAAACTCGATGCTGGTTAACACATGCACGGGCCCGCCTTCGCGCCTTCCGAGCCCAGGAGAAGCTGCCGGTTCTGCCGCGCCCTTTTCGCGCGAGGGATCGTATACCTCGTATAGGAAATAAAGATGCTGGTCCTGACGGAACACATGGGTTACATTTGGAATCCACTGCAGGCCATCGCGAACGAGCAAATTCTGCGGCCCCGGACCGGGCTTGGCTGTGTTCGGCACGCGCTGGCTGGCCAGCACGACGGAACTCAGCTTGAGGGGGATCTTCTTCATATCGGGAACCTGGATGTCGGTTTCGAAGCTTCCCATGTTGCCGGTCTGGTTTTCGCGCACCACAAACTTCAGGTGGTACTTGCCAGGAGCGAGAACGAAGGCGGTGGAGTACTGAATGTTCTTGCGCTGTACCTGCTGGTTTTGATCGAGTGCGAGCTTCACGTTGTCGCGGATCGTGCCTACCGTGATGCCTTGCGCATTCTTTACCTGGCCAATGACATCGATGTTGGCCTTATCGCTGTTGCCTTTGGTCTGGAAGGGAATCTGAGAGCCGGGGACGATAAGACTTATTGGGATGTAGAAGAGGTTCTCGCTCTGTCGGAAGTATAGGGCCTGCAGATAAACGGAGACATCGGTGGCCGGCGAGTCACTGCGCAACTGCTCGGTCAGTGCCAGCTCGCGATCTTCGGTTTTCTGGTGCGTGAAGTCCGAAGGCGCATAGTAGCCGGGTCTGTACTCGATCTTTACGTCCTTGCGGTTTACTGTAATCGTCAAGTGGCGGAAGGATCCATCGTGCGCCTGGTTGGTCGAGTGGAAGCCGAGGATGTAGTAGGCCTCGGTGTCGTGCTGCACCTGCTGGAACGCTGGGCCGAAGTCGTTAGAGTCGAAGAACGCCTTGCCGCCTGTGTCCGCACTTAAGGTGGAAAGCGTCTCCTGCGAGGCATAGTTCGCGCTTAGTTGTGCGGTGGCTGCCTTGCCGCTGTAGGCCGAGTTGCCGCGCAGGCTTCCCTTGCTGGCGTCGCCCACAGGCGGCAGTGCTTGTAGTCCGCGCGTGTCCACGCTGTAAATGGCGAGGTTTGCCTTGGCTGCTTCATTGGTTGCAGCGCGAAGACTGGCCTGATTCTCAATTCCGTTTCGCGTCAGGCCACCGGAAAAGTAGAGCATCGACTTCTTCTGCTCCACGCGTTCGAGGCTCTTGGAGATTGCACGGATCGCTAGAAGTTCGCGGTCGGTGTTGAGGCTGTTGTACTCGGTATCGTCAGCGGCGAAGGCGGTGGTGTCGTCGCTGGTGCCGTCGGTTGAGCCTGTGCCTCCATTGGCGAAACCGGTTGTGTCGGTGCCGTTGTATTTGGCGAGTCCACGGAGCAGCGCGGGCTTGTCCGAGGTGAAATCCTGGTCCATGCTCAGGCCGGTGGACATGCTTACAAGCGCGACAAGGTCGGCAGGCGCCATCTGCTTGTTCACGTAGTCGGTGGCGGCGTCGACGGCGCGGTCAATGTCTTCGTCCTGCATCGAACTTAGGTCGAAGAAGATAACGATCAGTCGGTGATCTCGCAGTTGCTTCGGGCTGGCTGCGAAGTTGTTTTCGAGAAGGTCGGCGATGGAAGCCTTGCCGCTAGTAGTGGACTTCTCATTGAGCACAGCAGCTTCATCAACGTTCTGGTAGTCGAAGGAGGCAATCTTTTGCGGCTTCTTATCTTCGATGATGGTGAAGTCGCTGGCCTTGAGACCGGGGACCAGAGCTCCGGTTTTCTTGTCGCGCACTACAACATTGGTGAGCACGATGTTCGCGTTCACGGTGATGACGTTGCGGCCGTTCTGGTCCTGGACGTCGCTCTGCTGGGACTGTGCCGCCGCGAGCATCGGGTTGCCGAAGCCTAGTAAGCCAATCATCAGAGTCGCCGCTACTCGCTGCATCATTACTCCTGCTGGCTGTTCGCTATACTTTATTGGCCGCATCAGAATCTGTACCTCGCCTGCACCTGCAACGCGCGCATGGCAGCTGCGCTCGTTACTTCGCCAAAATTCTGGCTGTTCTCTGTCACGTTAATGCCGCTGTACTGCACCGTATTGAACACATTGGTCGCCGTCACGCGCGCTTCAAAGGAGCGCGATTCACCCAACTGCACGGTGCGTGAAAGCGACGCCGTCACCGCGACCGTTCCCGGGCCTTCAATGGAACCCGGCGATGCAGAACCATAATGTACGGTTGGCGATGTCGGCGGAGTGAAGGCCGCCTTGTTGAAGAACTGCCCAACAGTTCCCGGTCCCTTCAGAGGCTGTGTGAAGACGCGGTCTGGCCGTTGCTGATAGGTGTTGCCCGATGCCGCTTCTGCTTCGCTGCCCGAGTAGGTTGGTGTGTAATATGTACCCGTCGCAAAGGTAAACGTTCCGCTTATCGATAATCCATCGAGCAGCTTCTGGCTGATGCCGCCCTTGTTGAAGAATGCGCGGTTGGGGCCAAACGGCAGCTCGATAAGGTAGTTGCCGGTAAGGTTCTGGCGCTGATCAAAGCTTGAGTTGCCTTCTTCGGCCTTGAGGTTGAACAGGTTCTGAATTGGCGACCCAACAGCGCCGCCAACGCCCGATGCGTTGTCGATTGTATGCGAATAGGTGTATGTCGCACCCAGTGCGATGCCCTTGTGTTGCCGTTGCTGGGCACTCACCACCAGTTGATTAGAGTGCGAAGACGCACCCGACTCTTCATAGTCGAAAGGCTCTTGCCCCGGTGTCGTTACGCCAGCGGGCGTAGCGTTCGGGGAACCCACAACATCCAGATTGCTTCCCTTGGAACCGTTGTACCCGAGGTTTAAGACGATGCCAAACGGAATCGTGCGCTGGATATTCAAGTTGTAAATCTGGGCCATGCCTAGCCGGTAGTTCTTCGCGACCGCATAGTTGTTCAGGATAGTCTCAAGCGTGGAGCAACCGGTCGTGCTCCCAGCACCGCTGAAGCCATTGGCTAAAGTCAGTGTGCTTGCGGTCACGTTCGGTGTTGCAGGGGTGATCGTGGTGCAGCCCGTCGCAGTGGGATTCGGGTTTGCTGTGGTGGGCACCGGAATATCGTTCGTCTCCGTCACAGAAAAGGGCGGCTGGTGCGAAAGCGACCGGGCAAATACTGCATACTGGCCCGTGTTGTAGTTGATTCCGTAGCCGCCTCGGACAACGGTGTCCTTTGTCCATCCGTGATTCTTCGGCCGCCATGCGATGCCAAACCGCGGTGCATACATCAGATGGTCCGGGTTCACCAGGCTGGTGGGATAGCCGTTCTGTCCTGGCTGCACTGGAGTAAACGCGGTAAAGTCGTTGTTCGGCGCCAGGTTTACGAGGTGATTGTCTTTTTCCGTATAGGGTCCGAAGTACTCGTAGCGCAGGCCGTACTCGATGGTGATATTGGAAGCCAATCGCCAGTCATCGTTCACATACCAGTCGTAGACGTTCTCTCGCAGATACGTCTTATACAGGCCCGCTTGAATGGCTGTGCTCTGTGGGAGTCCAAGCAGAAAATCCGCAAAAGCATCGCCGCTGCTTCCCGCGGTGCCGGCGTCACCGGCCAGCTTGTCCTGAGCACTCGCCGTTGTGTAGCCCGTGAAGGTGTAGCTGCCCAACGGGTTGTTACCACCAATCGAATCCAGGTGTACACGGCGGATATCGAAGCCATAGCGCATGTTGTGCTTCTTATGCCGCCACGCAACATAGTCCGAGAAGCTGATCGTTTGATTGATCGTCTCGCTCGGCGAAGCGTTGGAGAGAGTCTGGAAGTTGCTGATGCTGAATGAAGGTAGTCCGTTATAGAAACGTGGGTCAGCGAACCCACCTGCAAGGTTAGGAACATTCAAACCCAGCGTGGTCGATGGATTATTCGCTGTGTCGGTAAAGTAGTTCCGCACCTGCGAGTTCAGTCGGTTCCAGTTCACCGAGGCGTTGTTTGAAAGCCGGCCATAGGAGACCGTATAACCTGCATTGACGCCATTGCCATCGGTTTCCGTAGCTCCGCTGAGGGGTAGGAAAATGTTGCGGTTGTCCGCCGCTGAGTGTGAGTAGTTGTAGCTGAGGTTGATGTTTTGCCGCAGCGAAGGCGGCGCATTCGTGTTGCCGCCACGGCGGCCTCCGCCACCTCCTCCGAAGTTTCCGAATGGCGTTGCTGTGCTGCCTCCAAGTGTCCGCACATAGCGAGAATTGATTGCGACGTTGTTATTGCCGGCGTTCGAAATCGTCTGGTAGTTGTAGCCCTGCGCGTTGGTTGGGATGTTCGGCGCGGGGTAGTACGCCAGCAGGGCTTGTGCAATCGGGGAAATTGGCACGCTCGCGTTCGCGAGGTTGTTGCCGGGGATTTTCGCATTGGGATTCTTTGGGTCATAAAGCGCTACGGCCGTTGCCTGGTTGCCTGTTCCCAATGTCGAAGCTGAAAAATCGCCGTTGCGCTCGAGCGCCGTTGGCACGCGGCCGGTCGAAAGGAATGCGTTCAGGTTTTTTTGACCCGTAAAGTTCAGGAACGCAAACTGTTTAGTATTCGGCTTGGTCAAACCCGGGATGTAAGGCGTGCCACCCAGCGTAATTCCGTACCGGTTCGAGTATGCCGAGGGGTTTGCGACGGGTTCCAGGGATGGCGACCACTGCGCCGAGTTAAGCGCGGAGTTTCCTCCCTGGTAGAAGATGCTTCCGTGGGGCTGTGCTGGATTGAAGTTTCGGAACGCTCCACTGCCGCCCCCGCGTCCTCCACCACCGCCGCCTCCGCGACCGCCGCGTCCTCCTCCACCGCCGCCGGGTCCTCCTCCACCAGGGCCGCCACCACCCATCATGCCGCCGAGCATGCTAACGATGGCGTCGGTGGGATCGGCGCCCGCGCCGAGCTGTCCATTCGAGCGTGCCTCTGCTACGCGGTCCGCGACCCGCTGCCGAATGTCGTCCTCGCTGAAACTCGCAAGCCCGTTCATTTGTCCGTTCTGTCCGCTTACGGCGACGGAATCGGCACCCGCTGCGGAACTGTCGCCAAGGCTCGAGAGCGTGGGCATCGACGTGCCTGTGTTTCCGGTAGAAGCGGTAACGTCCGTGGTGTCGCCGTCGCCGGCGCTCAGGCTGAGGTTCTGAGTTCCACGAGTCAGGATCGCGCCACTCGCTGCGGAGCTACGCGCTTCATCCGCCGCCGCCCGGCTGGCCAGCTCCATACCGAACATCGTCGGCTTTTCGGCGATCGTGATTCCTTGTTCGGCGGCCTGCGCCTCTACGCCGGTCAGCACGACTTCCTGCGTCGAGGCGGCGAAGCCGGTCAGTTCAACCCGAACGACGTACCGTCCATTGCGCGGAATCTTCATGGCAAACTGCCCGTCGATATCGGTCGCCGTGACGTATTTCTTTCCCGTAATCGTGTTGGTTGCAGTAACGGCTACACCGGGCAGGGGAATGTTGCCTTCTTTGCCGAGCTTGCCGGCAACCACCGTCCCGTGGATGGTTCCACCTTGCACCTGTGCGGGTGCCGTGGGGGCTGCTGCCACTGTCGCCGTGGCCGCCGGAGCGCCTGTGTCCTGCGCCCGCGCGGTAGCGGCCAGCAGGCACGCACTCGAAGACAACAGAACCATCGTCATGCCTGCGGCTGTTCGCCTGCCCAACCAACCCTCCACGTACACTCCTTCTGTTACCGCTTTCAGCGGTCTGTTTGTGAAGCTGCTGAATGATTCCAACCAACTCTAGTTTGTTGGTACACCGGAAGCAGCATTCGGTCCACCTTCGCCGCCTCGCCGCCGTCCCTGGCCAGGAGTTGCAATCGTCAACTGGGCCGGAACGAAGACCCCACTCTTCAACGCGCCCTGTCCGGCTACCTGATCGCCCACCTTCACATCTGCCAGCGTGATGCTTTCCCCGCTTGGCGCGGTTGCCGGTGCTTCCGCACCACCGCCGCCGAATCCACCACCAAATCCGCCGCCGCGCCCGGCACGTCCACGCTTGAATGATGTCGTCTCGTCGAATCCGATCGTCTGCGAAACGCCATCCGCTCGCATCACGGTCATCTTGGCATTGTCCAGATCAATCGCTGTCACTTTCCCAGCGATGTAGGTTTTGCCGAGATTTTCCCGCAATTTCTTCACTTCGGCTGCGTCTGTGGCCATCACCATCGCGGCATGCAGGGTCTTGTTCGGTGCGTCGAGGTTTCCCATTGCCATGATGCCGTCGCCAACTTTTAGGTCCGCCACTTTCACGGTTACCCCGCGACCCTTCATCACTCGGGTATTGTCGGTGGTTACTACTTGGAAAGAGCTGCCATCCTCGAGTTTGACCGTCAGGGTCGCTCCGGCGACGGCAGTTACCTCGCCGCCAATGCGCTGCATTCCAGCAAACTGGCCACGGCCGCCCCCGCCTTGCTCGCCAGGTTCCTGCGCTCTTAGCCCTCGTCCGGGCAGTAGAGATACGCCTGCCAGCATTGTTAGGACAGCCAGTGTTGCTAATTTGCGTCGCATCACGAACCCCGCGTCAATTTGTTTCAAAGCCGTACCGATACAGACGCAATCATTTTGCGGAAGACGCGGCTCCGCCAAAATTATTCCTGCGATGGGCTGGCGTTCGTCCTGCTTACGCTTTTACTTCTGCTCTTACGGTCGCCTCGGCCTTCATTAGCCCGCGGTTGGCAAAGCTTGCCTTCACAAACGCATGGAACAGCGGATGGGGTTCGAGCGGCTTCGACTTGAACTCCGGATGGAATTGGCAGCCCAGGAAGAATGGGTGATCGGGGATCTCGACGATCTCGACGTAAGTGCCTTCGGGCGACGATCCTGTCAGCCGCAGCCCTCCACCCGTCAGAACAGCTTCATACTCCCGGTTGAACTCATAGCGATGCCGATGGCGCTCGGAGATCTCCGTTGTTCCGTACGCTTTGGCAGCCAGGGAATCCGGCTCCATCACGCAGGTCCACGCGCCCAGACGCATCGTTCCGCCCATCTCTTCCACGCCGATCAGCTCGCGGAGCTTATAGATGATGCGGTGCGGCGTCGCTGGATCGAACTCGCCAGAGTTAGCCTTCGCCAGTCCGCAAACGTTCCGCGCGTACTCAATGCACGCCGTCTGCATGCCCAGGCAGATGCCGAAGTACGGCACTTTATGTTCGCGTGCGTAGCGGATGCCGTTGAGCATGCCTTCAATGCCACGCTTGCCGAATCCGCCGGGTACAAGGATTCCGTCGAAGCCCTTTAGCTGCTCCGCGTAGTCGTCAACCTCAAGCCCTTCGGCCTCGAGCCATGTGACCCGCAGCTTCAGGTTCTCGGCCAGCGCACCATGCACCAGCGCTTCCTTCAATGACTTGTAGCTGTCCTCGTACTCCACATACTTGCCGACGATCGCGATCGAGACCTCGTCCTTGGGGTTGTAGGCCCGATGCACAATGTCCTTCCACTTGGAGAGGTCCGGCTCGGGTGCATCCATTCTCAGATACTTCAACACCAGCGCATCCACGCCCTGTTGCGCCAGGTTCAGCGGCACTTCATAGATGCTCGGCACGTCGCGTGCAATCACCGCGGCCTGCGTCTCTACGTTGCAGAACGCCGCGATTTTTTCGCGCATCTCGCGCGGCACTTCGCGGTCGGCGCGGCAGAGCAGGATGTCCGGTTGGATACCGATGCTCAGCATCTCCTTCACCGAGTGCTGTGTCGGCTTGGTCTTCAGCTCCTGCGCGGCGGCGATCCACGGGATCAGCGTCATATGCACGAAACAAGTATTGTCGCGGCCCAACTCCTGCCGCATCTGGCGAATCGCCTCGAGGAAGGGAAGCGATTCGATATCACCGACGGTCCCACCGATCTCCACCAGCACCACGTCCACATCGCCGGTCGCGGCGACCTTGCGCATCGCGGCCTTGATCTCATTCGTGACGTGCGGAATCACCTGCACGGTCTTGCCGAGGTAATCGCCGCGGCGCTCCTTGGTGATGATCTGCTCATAAATGCGACCTGTCGTCAGGTTGTTGTCGCGCGACAGCTTGGCATGGGTGAACCGCTCGTAGTGTCCGAGATCGAGGTCGGTTTCCGCGCCATCGTCGGTCACAAAGACCTCGCCGTGCTGGAATGGGCTCATCGTGCCCGGATCGACGTTCAGATACGGGTCGAACTTCATCATATTTACGCGCAACCCGCGAGCTTCTAACAGGCAACCGATAGAGGCCGCAGCCAGACCCTTACCCAGCGAAGACACAACTCCGCCCGTCACAAAGATGTACTTTGCTGACATAGCATCGACCTCTTCAATTGTTCATTTTGGTTGTGCTTGGTGTGCACGTCCAAGTATATCGCAGCTATCCGGCAGCCGGTTTTCCACCGATACCTTCTCGCGGTATCCTCCTGCCATGACCTTTGCCGAGTTTTCTCTGGGTCTCGAGCGGCGCGCGTATACCGCGCTTCAGCGCCTGGCGCACCGCAAATCCCCACTTCCGCCGCACCTGATCACCGGCGAACGGGGCGAGGACGCCGCATATTTCCACCTTCGCGGGCTGGGATACACCATCGTCGCCCGCCGCTGGCGCTCCGAGCGCACTCCGGGCGATCTCGATTTGGCTGCATGGGATGGCGACACCCTCGTTTTCTTCGAAATCAAGACTCGTACTGCCCGAGACCTGGCACCGGCCGAAACTCAGGTTGACCACCACAAGCAGAAAATCCTCCGACGCATGGCCGCCGCCTACCTGCGCCAGCTTCCGGAGCGCCACCGTGACCGTGTCCCGATCCGTTTCGACGTTCTTTCGGTCTACATTCTGCCCAGCGGTACCGAGTTCGAACACTTCCAAGGGGCCTTTTCTTTCCGCGATTCACGTTTCTAGCTGACGCCCGGCAAGCATCGGCATCTGAAAGTGCCAGTTCCGGTGTCTAATGGAAAACGTGACGAACGCGGCACTTCCTATGCCGCGCGCAGACATGGACTCGAATCACCTGAAGGACCGCCGAACATGACCCTGCTGAACGCTCCCGCTTACGACGAACACCGCGAGAAACTCCACCGCAATCTGCTTATCGGCACGGCTCTCGCCATCTTTCTCGCCATCGTGCTCTGCCTGGCGGGCTTCCTGTTGGGCCACGGCTGGTTCTTCACTAACCTTCCGACCGAGCACCGCGTCAACACGTTTTTTAACGCGCTCGAAGCGAAGGACTATGCCAAGGCGTACGGCATCTATTACAACGACCCCAAATGGGCGCAACATCCGCAGCAATACTCTGGCTATCCTCTAAAGCGTTTCATCGAAGACTGGACCACGGAAAGCCCGGTCCACGCACCCATTACGTCCCATCATGTCGATATCTCCAAGACCGACGGCAGCGGCGCTTTTGGCACGGGTATCATCGTCGCGGTACGGCTCAATCTCGAAAAGGGAATTGAAACGCCTCCCGGCGAAGAGCCCAATAAGCGGCCCGGCCATAAGATTTTTATGTACGTGACCAAATCAGACGGCACGATGACCTGGCCCGCACCGCACGAGCTTGGCTACAACTAGCCGCAAAATGGCGCCATTCGCTTGTGCAGACCCCAATGGAATATGGTGGGCCCGGAGGGATTTGAACCCCCAACCAAGGGATTATGAGTCCCCTGCTCTAACCGTTGAGCTACAGGCCCCGTTTGCGTTAAGCCGCCTTACCACTATACCGGGGCCAACGTGGGCGCTGCTTGACCGTGTCAGCTCGCCTGGCTTTGTGCCGGAAACACCATAACCGGCCGGTGTACCGTCTTCGGACGTGACGTGGCAGCCGTGCCCCGCTTTCCAAAGGCAGCCGCCGTACATTCCATAACGACCTTGCGAAAGATCGCCATCGCTTTGGATTCGTTCTCGCTCATCGCAACCAGGCCAAGCTGCATATTCGGAAGCTTCTCGCTGAACGGCTTCGCCACCACGTCGGGAAAGACGCATGCAGACATGGATTCCGTTGCAATCGCCAAGCCTTCGCCCGCGGCAGCGTATGCAAACTGAACGGTGCATGATTGCGGTGATTCCACAATGCGTGGCGTAATGCCGAACGGCGCCAGCAGTGCATGTAGGAACGGCTGGTGGAAACGGCAATCCTTCATCCGCGAAGCAATAATCGGCGTTTCACGCAGGCTCTCCACCGAGATGCTTTGCTGCTTCGCTAGGGGGCTACGCGTTGAAACCATCGCAACCAGTCCGTCCTCACAAATCGGATCGAACCGCATCCCCGTCACCGGCAGCGCGCCAACCATAAGCAATGCATCCACCTTGCCTTCCGGCAATCGAGAAATCATCTGCTCGGTCGTCAGCTCAATTACTTCCAGTTCAAACTCCGGATGCCGCGCAGCCAGCGCTCGCAGCACCGCTGGCAGTAGAACAAACTGTCCCACCGGACCACAGCTCACTCGCAGCCGCAGCCGCGTGTGCAGTCCACTCAGGCAATCGTGCGCAGAGTGAACCGTGTCCATGATCGTCTGTGCATACTCACGAAACGCAACACCAGCATCAGTAAGTCGCACCTGCTGGCGGTCACGGATGAACAACTTTACGCCGAACGCCTCTTCCAGTGACTTGATCTGGAAGGTAATGGTGGGCTGGCTCATATAAAGCACGCGCGCGGTTTTGTTGTAGTTGAGAAGGTCTGACAGCGTCAGAAAGCATTGCAACTGCCTGATCCTGAAATCCAAAGAAGTGTCCTCGGTGGTTTGATGAAACCCGTGCGCGGCTGCGGCGTCTGCAAGCGAAAGACAACTACAAGAAGTTGGTGGTGATCAAGAGCGCCAGGAGGATCGAACGAACCCCGCTCTGAGGAAGAAAGCTTTTCACGAAAATATCACATTTCTATCACGCCCTAAATTTTTTTGATTAGACAGCCACCCACCATGCGATTAGTCTTGTTTTCATTACACAAAAGCTCCGCTGGGTCCTTCCCCAACGCTCTGTTTGTTCCTCTGCTGTTTCCCTTGCAGGAATCTTTTTCCCGCACTCGTTGAACCGCAAGACCTTTTCGTTCACCTGATCTGCAATGAACCCCCATGGCGCGTAGCCTGAGTCTTTTCGCGCGAATGCAGAGTTGCGTCTGCCGAGCTCCTCGACGCTGCCAATCGATCTCCCCGATTCACGCCGATTTGTAACCAGTTCCAACTGAGGTTTCACGAATGAAGATGTTCTCCAAACTCGTCCTCCTTCTCCTGATCGCAGGCTTTATCTCCCACAACCTACCGGCGTCAGCACAGCAGACCGGTTTGAGCGGCGTGGTCAAAGACGTTCAAGGTGGGGCTATTCCCGGCGCAAAGGTTGAGGTAAAAGAGGCGGGTGGCGCTTCCTTCCATGCCACCACAAATTCCCAGGGATCGTATGTCATCCCGAACGTTGGCGCGGCCGATTACACCATTTCCGCCGTTGCGCCAGGTTTTGCCACAGTCGAGAAGAAAGTGCTCTTGCTGGTAGGCCAACTCGCGACCGTCGATTTTTCATTGCCTGTCGCCGGTGCCACTACTTCGGTCGTGGTAGAGGCCAGCAATGATCTTGCCATCGACACAACTTCGTCGGCCGTAGCCGGAAATGTCACGCCTTCTGAAGTTCAGGATGTCCCGGTCAACGGCCGTAACTACGTCGAGCTCTCTGCTCTCGTCCCGGGTATAAAGTCGAACTCCTTCGGCAACACTCCTGCGGCTTCTGGGCAGTCCACCAACGGTGGCGACGCCGAAACCGGCAAGTTTCAGATCACGCTCGATGGTCTACAGTACTCGCAGGACTCGGTCGGTTCCAGCTTCGGCCAACCCAAAATTTCGCAGGACGCCATCTCACAGTTCCAGATCATTACGAATCGTTTTGACGCCACGTCTGGCCGCTCGGCAGGCATCTACGTCAACGTTCAGTCCAAAACGGGTACCAACCAGATTCATGGCGGCGCTTTCGGTTACTTCCGCAACTCCTACTTCAACGCATCTGACCCAATCGCAAAGAAGGTTCTCGACTTTGCCGATCAGCAATACGGTGGCACCATCGGCGGTGCGATCAAGGCCGACAGGCTTTGGTATTTCGGTTCCTACGAAGGCGAGCATCAACCCAACACCGCAACGATCAATCCGTATGTAACAGCTGGCGTAGGCAGTTTATATAGCCATCCGACAGTCCTCAAGAACAACGAGTATCTCGGGCGCCTGGACTTCCAGCCCAGCGAGAAGAATCACTTCATGCTGCGCGGCGATGCCTTCACCTCGAACACCAGCTTTGTCGCGGGTACTGATCCCAGCCAGTCCTACTCGTCGTCTGTTTCCAGTTCAGGCTATGTCTTCGATTGGAACCGAAATCTCAACGACCATCTCATCAACGATTTACATGCTGGCTTCCATTACTTCCAGTTTCAGAATCTTCCCTTCTTCAACAACAACTCGATTGTGCTGACGCTGCCTAACGCAACTGTCGGCGAACCGTACAACGAGCCGGAAATTTTTGACCAGTACACGCAGCAGTATCGCGACGATCTCTTCTGGCTCAAGGGCAAGCACAGCGTCCGAGTTGGTGGTGAGTATCTTTACACACTGCATGGCGGTGCGTTTCCGCAATATCTGCGTGGCGGTCTCACGACTTGCACACCTACACCTGGCGTGACCGCAACGTCTGCTCTGTACAACACATTTTTCCCTAACGGCACGCTCGATCCAAGCACCTGGAACTACACCGCTATCAATGCCTATTGCGGCGGTGGCGAAATCTATACGCAAGCTTATGGCAACTACAACATCAGCGTCGGTCGGAACATCATCGGCGTCTGGGGGCAAGATGATTGGAAGATTCTTTCCCGCCTGACTCTCAACCTTGGACTTCGCTATGACAACGACCTCGGTGCCTATAACACCAGCTACGTTCCGACGGCCGGCTTGCTCACGCCGAACACGAATCCCAACGCAAACTTCGCGCCCCGCGTTGGTTTCTCGTACGATCCCGGTGGCAACGGCAAGACATCCATCCGCGGCGGCGCCGGCCTTTACTTTGCCGATCAGGTAGCCAACGCTGTAATCGACGAAGAACTTTACAGCAGCACGGCGCGCGCTCTGCAGGCCACGCTCAGCGGTACAAACCTGGCATTACCCTCACCGTTTGCCGGACAAAATCCCGCTGCGAACCCCACCAACTATGTCAGCTCGCCGCAACCGATACTGCGCGGGGCCAAGACACCCTACGCTCTCCAGGGATCTTTCGGTATCGCACGCGAGCTTCCGTTCCACACCACCATGACTGCCGATCTCGTACATCAGCGCGTCTACGACGACTTCATTGCCCTCAGCGGCAACCTGCTCCAGAATCCTCTAAATCCGGAGCAGAACCTCAACCCGACCGCGGCCATGTCGTCGGCAACATACTCCACCCGCACCTGCGGTAATGGCGGCATCACACTCGATACGCTTAGCGGCAATCTCTCCGGCGATGCACCCAGCAATGGCACCGGCGTCGGCCAGCCTGCCAAGCAGGTCTGCAACCAGCTGTTCGGTGGCTCGGTACGTAACTTTTCCACCCAGCCCGGAGCCGGTGTCATAGCCGATGCCCTTCAGGTTGGCTTGAAGCATGCTCCCGTTCACGGCTTCACGGGCGCTCTCGCGTACACGTGGGGACGCACTAAGAACTCCACCGGCGGTGCCTTCGCGTATCCGAACAAGCCCTTCAAGCCTGGTATCCAGCAGGAATGGGCCGACGGCACCGACGACCAGCGTCACACACTTACGGTCAACGGTGAGTACAAGTGGAAGTACGGACTGTCGCTCTCGGGTCTGTACCACTTCGGCTCCGGTCTTGCCTTCGCTACTACCTCCGGCACAACCGTCAATGGATACTCCGGCAGCACGCGTACCTTCGCCGCCGGCGTCACCCCCATCGCTTTCCCGGCATCCGGGATCTGCCCAACCGGCTCAACCTGCGTCCTTGCCCCGCTTTCGAAGATCCACTTCGACGCGGGGTATGGATACAACGTCATTGAGCGCGATGCCTTTCGCGGCACCGACTACAACCGTGTCGACTCCCGCCTGCAGGAATCGTTCAAGGTTTATAAGCGCGTCCATGCAACCGTCGCTGTAGAAGCCTTCAACCTCTTCAACCACTCCAATTACGGCAATTTCGCAACGGTCGCAACCAGCGGACCAATCGTCGTCGCCACTGGACTACCGAACGCCAACGCTTACGGACGTGCTACTGCATCCTCCGGCGCTCCCTTTGAATACCAGGCGCGCTCGCTGCAGTTCATCGGCCGCATTTCGTTCTAGACAACCCGCCCCAACTGCGGCACAACGCGATATTCGCGTTGTGCCGCTTTCCCCTGTAAGACCCAAGTTACGGAGAGCTTCCATGTCCATCCTGCCTCGTTCCGCCTCCGCCGCACCTTTGGCCGCTTTACTCTTCGCCTGCGTCTCGCTCCACGCCTTAGTGCCGGCCACTCCTCACAAGACGATCACCGTTTCGCAGGTCACGGACACCGAAGTCACCGTCTCGCCCGATCACAAGCTTCTCCTCGCCGATATACAAGGCATCATCTATTCCATGCCCTTTGGCGGTGGCGCCGCTAAGCCCATTACCTCACCCTTTACGGAAGCCAACCATCCCGTCTGGTCCGCCAAGGCCGGTCTTGTCATCTTCCAGTCCTACGCCGGTGGCACTTTCCACATCTGGTCGATGCACCCTGATGGCACGCTGCTCAAGCAGATCACCAACGGCCACGGCGATGATCGCGAGCCCCGTGTCTCGCCCGACGGCAAGACCATCGCCTTCACCTCCGACCGCGCCTTCGAGGGCTCCTATGACATCTACACCGTGCCCGTGGCCGGTGGAGAGCCTACGCGCATCACCAAGTCGCCCGCCGACGAATATGGCCCCAACTGGTCGCCCGATGGCTCCAGCCTCGTCTTCATTTCCGGCACCGGCATTGCTGGCAAGTCCATCGAATCCATCGACCTCAAGTCCGGCGTCCAACGCACCGTCCTTTCCGTCAACCCGGAGAACAGCCGCGTCGAAGCTCCCAGCTACTCACCCGATGGCACCAAGCTCGCCTACGTACTCTTCGGCGGCGCCGGCATGTTCATGAACGACGCGCACCTCGTCGTAGTCAACGCCACCGGCGGTGAACCCATCTACACCGGCAAAGCCATCGACACCTTCCCATTTCCCGCCGAGTGGCTCTCCAACTCAACCCTCATCTACACCGGCGACGGCAAAATCATCACCACCGATCTCACCGCCTCCACCGAAACTCCTCTCGCCTTTACCGCGCCCATCCCGACGAACCGCCCCAAGTACACCTACAAGCACTACGACTTCGACTCCACCTCACCCCATGCCGTCAAAGGCCTCTACTCTCCTGCGCTCTCCCCTGATGGCAAGCAGGTCGCCTTCGTCGCGCTCAACCAGCTCTATGTGATGACCATCGGCAGCAAGCCGCTCCCCATCACCAATGACCTCTACTACAAGCAGGGGCCCGCCTGGTCACCCGATGGAAAAACCCTCGCCTATATCTCCGACCGCGACGGCATCGAGAACATCTATCTGCACGACGTATCCTCACCCGACTCCATCACCGACCGCCGCGCCGCGCCCAGCACCTCCGCGCAGATCATGCCCGCCTGGTCGCCCGACGGCAAGAAGATCGCCTTCCAAGATCAGACCATGGCTACGCTCATCGCAGACGTAGCCACCGGCAAGATCACCCCGCTCGACCCCACCACCTTCTTCCCCGGCCGCGCCTCCTTCTCTCCCAACGGCAAGACCCTCGCCATCGCCACCATCAAGCCCTATACCAAGCGCTATCGCGAAGGCACCAGCGCTATCGTCACCATCGACCTCGCCACCGGCAAGCAGGATACCTTCTCGCCCGCGCCGTTTGAGTCCGTCACCACCCGCACCGAAGACGGCCCCATCTATTCGCCGAACGGCAAAGAGATCGCCTTCGTCATGGACGACTTGCTCTACACCATGCCCGTCGACGAAGCCGGCCATCCCAGCGGCAAAGCCACCGTACTCAACGCCGAAACCACAGACGCCGTTACCTGGAGCGCCGATTCCAAACACCTCCTTTACCTCAACAACGGCAAGCTGCACCTCATCAACCGAGTAACCAAAGCGATCACACCCATCGCAGTCAACCTCACCTACACCCAGGCCAAGCCGCAGCAGAAACTCCTCATCCACGCTGCCCGATTCTGGAAAGGCGAAGGCCCCGACGAGCAAAAAGACGTCGACATCCTGATCACCGATAACCGCATTACCAGCGTCACGCCGCACTCGGCCACGCCTCCCGCCGGCGTCACACGCACCATTGAAGCCAAGGACTCCACCGTCATGCCCGGCCTCTGGGAAAGCCACTCGCATCCCGACTCCGACAACGGCATTTACTACGGCTCGCGTATGGGCCGCCTTTGGCTCTCTTACGGCATCACCGAAACCAAAGGCCTCGCTGATAACGCCTACCGTGCTCTCGAGCACAAGGAGTCCTACAATGCCGGCTTCGCCATCGGCCCGCGACTCTTCGACACCGGCGAAGCCATCGATGGCGAACGTGTCTACTACCCAATGATGATCCCCACCACTTCGCATGCGCAGCTGGAACGTGAACTCGGCCGCCTGAAGGCGCTCGACTTCGACTTCGTCAAGCTCTATGTCCGCCTGCCGTTCACCTGGGCCGCCGAAGGCGCAAAGTTCGGCCACGATGAAATGGGTGTGCAGTCCGCCAGCCACTATCTCATCTCAGCAGTCGATCTCGGCGAAGACGGCATGACCCACATCTCCGCAACGTCACGCAACGGCTGGGCCTACTCGCGCTCGCTCACCGGTCGCAGCTATGAGGACGTACACAAGATGCTTGTCGATTCCGGCATGTGGACCATCACCACCACCTTCTCACAGGCACCGTACGCCGACGATCCTGGCATGGCAACCGATCCTCGTCAGGGCATTGCACCCCCTTGGGAGAACGCTCGCCTCAAGGTTGCCGTCTCCATGGCCGAGAAGGGCGATCAAAGCATCGCCTATCAGCACTTGAAGGAGGAAGAAATCACCGTCGCCGACGACTTCCGCAAAGGCGGCCTCATTCTCGCCGGCACGGACTCGCCGCTCGACATTCCTGCCACTAGCCTGCACCTCAATCTGCGCGCGCAGGTCAAGTTCGGCATGGCCCCGTGGCAGTCGTTGGAAACCGCAACCTACCTTCCCGCCAAGGCCTTCGGTCTCAGCAAAGATCTCGGCACGCTCGAGCCCGGCAAACTCGCCGACCTCATCATCACCGCCGGCGATCCACTCACCAACATCGACGATGCCGCCCGCGTAGTCTGCGTCATGAAGGACGGCTTCCTCTGGAGCCTCTCCGACGTAGCCGCTCCCTTCGCAAAAATCAAAACCGGCGCTGCGATGTGTCCTGCATCACAGGCCAGGTAAAACGCGTGCGCTACCATAAGGGTGAGTCGCCCAACCAACAACCTCACCACCCGGATTAGCAGCGAGCTTTGGCCCGCTGATTGAGACCACCACACGCCGCCCTTCAGGGTTGGCCTGCCACAGGAACCACCGGAGAGCACACCCATGGGTTTTACCAGACGCGATTTTCTCACCCGCGTAGGACAGGTCGGCGGTTACAGCGCCGCCTTTGCTTCCATGCAGGTACTCGGCCTCATGCCGATGAAGGGCGAACAGTGGAAGGCGATTGAAGCGCCGCCAAACTCCGGCAAGGGCATTAAGGTCGTCGTCCTCGGCGGAGGCATCGGTGGTCTTGTCTCCGCTTACGAACTCCGCAAGCTCGGCTACGAAGTCACTGTCCTTGAAGCCCGCAGCCGTCCCGGTGGCCGCGTCTGGACAGCGCGCCACGGTGACAAGGTCGAGTTCGCTGATGGCACTACGCAAACCATCGCCTGGACCAACGGTAACTACCAGAACATGGGCGCCGGCCGCATCCCATCCATCCACTGGACCATCCTCAAGTATTGTCGCGAGCTCAACGTTCAGCTCGAAGTCGAGGTCAACACCTCGCGCTCGTCGCTGCTGCAAAACGACAACGCCAACGGCGGTGTCCCCATCACACAGCGTCGCGTAGAAGCCGACACCCGCGGCCGCATCTCAGAACTCCTCGCCAAATGCCTCACCCAAGGCGCGCTCGACCAGGAGTTCACCCCGGAAGACAAGCAACGCATGTTCGCCTTCCTCAATAGCTATGGCGACCTCGACCACGCCAACAACTATGTCGGTGGCTCGCATCGGCTCGGTCGCTCCGGCTGGAAGGTCCCACCCGCCGCCGGCAAGCAGTCCGGCATCGTCGAGCCGCCACTCGATTGGAAAACCCTGCTCGACGGCAACTTCTGGGCCAACCTTCTCTTCACCGAAGAGTTCCCGCAACAGGCCACGATGATGCAGTGCGTCGGCGGCAACGACCGCATCCCCTACGCCTTCGCCAAGTCGCTCGGCCCCATCGTTCAGTACAACTCGCCCGTCACGTCCTTCAAGCGCACCGACAAAGGAGTTTCAGTCACCTACTCGCAGGCCGGCAAAGAAAAGAAGATTGAAGCGGCATACTGCATCGTCGCGCTGCCGTTTGAAATCCTTAAGAAAATCCCAAACGACTTCTCCGCGCCCTACAAAACGGCGGTCAACGGCAGCTCGCCTTCCGGTTACTACAAAATCATGTGGGAGAGCCGCCGCTTCTGGGAGCAAGACTACAACATCTACGGCGGCCTATCGTTTCTCGGGCAAGGCCCCAGCCCGCTCTGGTACCCGTCTGCCAACCTCATGGCTCCCACCGGAGTCTTCGTCGCCGGCTATATGGAAGAGCAGGGAACACCCTTCTTCGACATGACCATGGAGCAGAAGTTCGCCGAGTCCAAAAAGTCTGTAGAAAAACTCCACCCCGGCCACGGCAGTGAACTCACCAATCCTATCTATTGTGGTTGGCGCCACATCAAGTGGAACGAAGCCTCCTGGATACGCAACTGGGGCGGCGGCATGACCGGCTACAACACCCTCATCGAACCCGACGGCCCCTACTACTTCGCCGGCGACACCATCTCCAACATCAACGCCTGGATGGAAGGCGCCGCACTCAGCGCCAAGCGCGTCGTGCAGATGATCAGTGACAAGGCAAAAACCGCCAGCATTCCAACCCGTGCCAAATCAATCTTTGATTCCTAATAGCGAATGTCATCCACTTTTATGATTTGTCATCCTGAGCGCAGCGAAGGACCTGCTGTTCGCTTGTAGAGGCACACTCAACCTAAGGCAACAACATCACGCACTAAACGGAGCGAACCATGAAAGTAAGAAACGTCCTGATGTCCGCAGCCTTCCTCACGGCCTCCTGCCTGGCGCACTCGCAGGTCACCGTCAAGCACATCCAGACCGAAAAAGCGTTCATTGCCGTCGGCGTCTGGGCCGGCGACACCTACTACCTCAGCGGCCAGACCGCCACGGCTATCACCCCGGCCGACCCCGCCAAAGGGACGCCTGCCGACTACGGCGATATGAAAACCCAGGCCGCCAGCGTCTTCGCCAAGATCCAGAAGGGACTCCAGGACCAGGGCCTCGACATGAAAGACGTCGTCAAGGCGACCGCCTTCATGGCCGCCGATCCCAAAACTGGCAAGCTCGACTTTGCCGGCATGAACTCCGAGTTCGCCAAATACTTCGGCACCAAGGACCAGCCCAACAAGCCCGCCCGCTCCGCCGTCCAGGTAGCCGCGCTCGTCGCTCCCGGCGCCTTGCTTGAAGTTGAAGTCATCGCCGTCAAAAGCAAGTAACTCCCTCACGCACCAACAAAAAGGAGGGCCTCATCGAGGCCCTCCTTTTTGCCTCTCTGAAACCTGAGAACTACCCAAGAACCACGCCATCCCGCATCATCGGCAAATCATTTTCAGCTACAACCGGAGCCGCCGGAGCATCCATCACCTGCTTGAACGCTACCTTGAACTTCGCCATGTCTTCCTTCGAACCAACGGTGATCCGCACAGCATTCGGCCAGATCGGCCAAGTCCGCCCAATGTAGACATTCTTCGCCTGCATCGCCGCAATCACGCCCTTGCCCGGCCGCCCGGTATCGATCATGAAGCAGTTCGACTGCGAATCGCCGATCACTTTGTAGTTGTTCTGCTTCAGCCAGGAAATCGTATCCACGCGGATATCGCCGATGATCTTCTTCCGCGAAGGCACCAGGTCCGCATCACGCAGCGAAACCTCCGCTGCCACCGCCCCCGTTACCACCATCGGATTCATGCCATAGCGCATCAGCTTCTTCAGCAGGTCCGACCGTCCCAGCGCCATGCCGCAGCGAATGCCAGCCATGCCATACACCTTGCTGAACGTCCGCAGTACGATGATGTCCTTGCCTGCCGCCACCTGGTCAATCACATCTTCGCCGTCGGAAAGATGAATGTAAGCCTCGTCTACGAGCAGAATCGAACCCGCCGGCTTGTTGTCGAGCGCCCACACAATATCCTTCTTCGAAGTAATCGTGCCCGTCGGGTTGTTCGGGTTGCAGATGTAGATCACACCCGCATTCGAGTCAGCTGCTACCATCGCCTTCACATCGTGCGAGTAGTCCGGCATCAGCTTTACCTTGAACACACCCGCGCCCGAAGCCATCGCCGCATACCCGGCTGCTTCATACGTCGGGTCACCAATCACAAGACCCTTCTTCGGTCCTGTAAACGCCAGCACCGTGTAGTGCAGCGGCTCGGACGACCCCGCATACACCATCACGTTCTCTGGCTTCAGCCCATGCTGTCCCGCAAACGTCTTTGTCAGCTGATCCACATAGCCATACAGATCATAGCGTCCGCCATGCGGAGCCATCGCAGTAATCGCTTCGCATGCGGCCTTACAAGGCCCCAGCGGATTCTCATTGGCATTGATCAGCACCGCATCTTCCGGTGTTGCCGTCGGCCCCAGGCTGAAGGCGCCAGCTTTGCCGCCACCGGCAGCCATACGTGCTGCATTCGCGAAGTGCGCTTCGCCGAGCACCGGCGCAGCAGCAAACATCGAGGCATATTTCATAAAGCTACGGCGGGAAGTGGAGGGAACAACGGAGTCGTCAGGACAGCGCATGGGAAGCTCCTTCATAAAACTCATAAAGCAGGATGAATTTGAGGTGCTGTTGCTGGAAGTCGAGTCGGCCAGAAACACAGCGTAATAGCCGGAAGAGCGCGCAAAAGCTGGCCGAAAGCGTCCGCAGGTTTGCGAAGCTGCGCTGATTATAGCTCACATTTAAGCGCAAAAGAGAGGCTCCGCAGCGCATCTTCTGCGCACCGCGGAGCCGCTAAAATCCGACCGCTACAGCTAGAAATTCACCTTCGCGGCGAACTGGATAATGCGTGGATTACCAACCGTGCTGCTGATATGTCCGAAAGAGCTCGCCGTGGAAACCGCGCTGGCCGGATTGGCAAAGTTTGCATAGTTCAGAACGTTGAAGAACTCCGCCCGGAACTCAAACACCATGTTGTCATGCAACCGCGTGTCCTTGATCAGCGAAGCGTCGATGTTCCGCTGGAAGGGCCCGCGCAGCGTATTGCGACCGGCATTACCAAACACATTGCCCGCGGTCACATAGGTCGCCGTGTTGAAGTACGAAGTCAGTCGGCTCTCCGTGCGTCCATGCTGAATTGCCGTAGCCACAGAGCCTCCTGGAGCATAGCTTGCCGCACTTGTCGTCGCACCATAGAATGCTCCGCCGGACGCATCCGTGATCGTATAAGGATTTCCGGATTGCGCCGTCCCCACACCTGATATTTGCCAACCCGTAAACATCGCCTTGCCGAACGCCGTGCGGTCCAACGCAAATCCGAACCCGGGAATCGTATAGAAGCCACTCACCACCACGCGATTCGTGCGGTCGAAGTCCGACGGTGCCCACGCCGCGGCCAGGTTCGTCTGGTCGCCCTGAAACGTGCCGAATGTCGTTCCGTCCAGCGACGCCGAGGTCGTATCCATCGACTTCGAGTACGTGTATGAAGCCAACATCTGCAATCCATGGCTCAATCGCTCGGTCACACTCGCCTGCAAGCTGTTGTATACCGAGCTCGCTTTCGTCTGCAGATAAATCAGGCCGGAGGGCGAGAAGCCAACATACGGCACACGGCTCTGCACATTCGCCGCAGTCGTCGTCGTCACTCCATTCACAGGATTGGTGGGACTCGCGATCAACGCCTGGTTCACCAGGTTCTCATCCGGCAGCGCAACGCCATGCGATCCTACATAACCAACTTCAACTACCGTGTTTGCTGCCGCCTGCATCTGCAGGTTCAAGCCAAACTGTTGCACGTACGGCGTGCGGAACTTCGGATCAATATCGTTGATGGAAATTGCCGAGTTCGTGCCGGTATAAGGTCCGCCGGAAATAGTCGGAACAATCGGAAACTGGTTGACAGTCGGCAGCGTCGGGAAAGGATTGGCCAGCGTCGCGTTGATGTTCGTCGCGCCCGTCAAATCTGTCCTCACATAATTCGGCAGCGACAGCGACTCCAGCAGTCCTAGCTGGTTCGAAACGCGATCGGTCGAAAGCCCATAACCCGCTCGAACATTCAGCCATGGCAGCGCATGCCACGCAATACCAACTCGCGGGCCAAAGTCTTTCTTGCTCACGGTATCGGTCAACGTCGGCGAAACCAGGGGCAACCCTGCAATCGCATGCTTCGTATTCGAAGCCTGGACAAACCCTGCCGATGTCGTTGTGCCCACCGCCGGCGCAACATAGTTTCTCAGATAGAACGCGCCATCGCGTCCACCCTTATCCACAGGCAGGCCAATGTACTCCCAGCGCAAGCCGTAGTTGAACGTAAGCGTCGGTGTAATGCGCCATGAGTCCTGCGCGAAGAAGGCATAGTCGCTCAGCCTGTCATTGCGCTGTACCACGCCGCTCGCTACCGATCCGCTGTACACATTCGAGTAGCCGCTTCCGTTGCCGCCGCTCGCCACCGAATTTCCCGAAAGCCCAATCAATAGATCCGCAATCGAGTGAATCGTCTCCGTGCCGCGCATGCGGTTGTTCGAGTAGTAGTTGTCCTGATACCGCCGTGCTTCAACCCCATAGGTCATCTGGTGCTTGCCGCGGATATACGACACATTGTCGAAGTACTGATACGTGGTATCCGCATCCGCTTGGTCAGCATTCACGCTGTATCCCAGTGTGAACCCACCTGAAAGCACGATCGAAGGAATATCCCCAAACTGCGCGGAATTGAAACGCGTCATTCCCACCGAACTCAGCGGGATCAGGTTCTGGAATCCCGTCGATCCCAGCGCGCGATTCACACCGAACCGCGCTTCATTTACAAGGTTCGGCGAAAAGACATGTGTATCCGTCAGGCTGAACAGCCGAGCTGTAAACTCCTGCGTTGTGCCGAAGCCAGGCACGGTCGCAGAAGGAAAAGCATTGAACTGCGGCTGCTGCGCAATCACCGATTTGAAGGAGATGTGGTTGGCTTGGCTGATCTGGTAATCCAGCGCGTCCACATACTGGTCCTCGTCAAATGTTGACGGCTCAGATACCGCATAGTTCACCGCATTCACCACACTTGTTTGTGGTGAGGGAACCACGAACTGCCCATTTGGCAGCTTTGCATTTAGCAGAGCAATCGCCGTTGGGCTGATGTTGCTTCCGTCCAGCGCGACCTGCGTGCCGCCCTTGTATGTGGGATACACCGGTGTCGCCACACCCTTTACCAGCGTAGTTTGTCCAAACACCGCGCCCAGCGTGGCCGCCGTGCGGACCGTCGGAATCGGCGGCAGTGTCAGCGTTGAGGAACCTTGCACACCATTTACCTGCCGTGTTCCCTGATAAGAGAAGAAGAAGAATGCCTTCTGATGAATGATCGGTCCGCCAATCGTTCCGCCAAACTGATTCTGCTTCAATTCCGGTCGCCGCGTGCCCACCTGGTTGAAGAAGAAGAGATTGGCGTTCAAATCATCGTTGCGAAAGAACTCGAACACCGACCCATGAAATTTGTCCGTTCCACTCCGCGTCACCAGAGCCACATTTGCTCCGCCTGATCGGCCGCCCGTCGCATCGAACAACCCCGTCTGTACCTTGAACTCTTCAATCGACTCAGGCGAAGGAACCACAACGCCATTCGAAGCAAACGTGTTGTTGGAAGCGCTGTTCACATGGATATTTACCGCATCCACGCCGTCGATATAAAACGCATTCGACCCTGTTCGCGCTCCATCAGCAGAGATATTCTGCGTACCGCGGCCCAGCGCCGTCGCATCATTCAAAGGCGCATTCGTTCCCGGCGATAGCGCGAGGATTTGCGTGAAGTTTCGCGTAGCCAGCGGCAACTGCTTGATCGCGTTGCCATCCACGACACGTCCCAGGGTATTGTCCTGTGTCTGTAGCAGTGGTGCGTCAGAGGTCACTGTCACCACCTGCTGCGTCCCAGAAACTTCCATCACCGTATCCACGGCAACGTGCTCGGTTACGTTCAACGTCACATGCCGCATGACCGGCGTAAAATTGCCGCTTTTGAACTCAACGTCGTACAGGCCTGGCTCCAGCGAGGGAAAGCCGTACTCCCCGGCGGCGTTCGTCGTAGCAGTGCGCCGCGTATCGGTCGCAGTATTGCGAAGCTCCACGGTAGCTGCCGGAATCACAGCGCCGGTGGCATCCTTCACCACACCACTGATCGTGCCAGTGGTCTGCGCAGTCGCAGCTCCGGAAAAAGCAGCAATACAGAAAAGAAACAAAATCAGCTTGCAACGGGAAAGAAGAAAGTTCATGGTTTCAGGTGCTCCTTCAAAAAGGCATAAACGTCCTTGCGGGAGTCAACCGCAAGAGGAGTATCGATTCGGTTAAAGAAGTGCCCACCCGGGGCAGCTTCATAAATGTGCAGTTTGTACTGTTTGTGCGCCGCATCGAGCGCTGCCACCAGGTGCTTGATCTCCACAATGTGCACCGTCTCATCCGTCGTATCGGCATCGATCATCAAGGGCTTGCTCAACTGCGCCGCGTAGTATACCGGCGACCGCTTCAGATAAGCATCCCTATCGTCATCGACATCCACGCCGATGCTCTCCGCCATCTCTGCCCGGTACTTCTTCGTCGAATACATCATCCGCTCGACCAGATCGCTCACCGGCACGCCGGCAAACGCACACGCATAGCCATCCGGATGTTGCAGCACATTCATCAGCGAGATCATCCCGCCGTGGCTCCATCCCACTACCCCCACACGCTTCGCATCGAGAAACGAATACCGCGCGAGCATCCAGTCGCGAGCCCCCAGCGCATCGTCATCCTCACGCGCGCCATAATCCATCGCCCGCTCATACGGCATGCCATACCCACTCGACCCGCGATACTCCGGCGAAATCACCGCGTACCCTTGCTCCACCAGCTCACGAATCAACCGCCCATCGTTGTCCGGGGCGCCCGTCAGCGTGCTCCCATGCACTCCACCATGCAGAAACACAATCAGTGGATGCTTCTTCGTCCGGTCCATCGACTTCGGCACAAACGTATACGCAAACAAAATCATCGGCTGCGGCCCAAGCTCCGTCTGCCTCGCATGCACATCCGGTAGACCGGTGTAGACAATCTTCTCCACCGTCGCAATGTCCCCCAGCATCTGCTGCCAGCGCACATCGTCAACAGCCTTCGCCGTCTCATCCAGCATGTACTTATCCACCGCATGCGAATCATCCGTAGCAGCCGTCTTCTTCGCGGTCTGCGCACTCAGCGAAACAGCGACAGCAAAAGCAATCAAGGCAATAGCGGGGGTGGGCGTCAGTTTCATGGTCATCCTTTCCTCAGCGCCATGGAAGAGCGCTCGCCTCTCACCATAGTCAGAATTCCTGCCAGCACAAACACCACCACGGCCGTCGACGCCATAGCCACCGGATATCCTGTCCGTTTCGCCACGCCCGCCTCCAGCGTCGGAGCAATCGCCGCCAGCAGCACGCCGCACTGATTGCCCAAGCCCGGCAGCGACCCACGAATTGAACCTGGCGACATCTCCGCCAGATGCGCCGGCACCACACCCCAAGCGCCCTGCACGCAGAACTGCATCAACACGGCGCCCGCAATCAACAACGGAATCGTCTGCGCAAACGCCCACAGCGGAATCACGCAGATCGCCCCCACCATCGCAAACACCATCGCCCGCCGCCGCCCAAGCCTGTCTGACAACCACCCAATGCAAAGCCCACCCAGAATCGCTCCCACCATCGAAACCGCCGAAACCGCCGCTTTCTGGTGCGAGTTGAAGTGGAACTGCCGCTGCAGAAACGTCGGATACAGATCCTGCGTCCCATGCGAGCTCATATGCATCGCCATCATGAAGACCGTGAAGTACACAAACAGCTTCCAGTGCGTCGCCATCGTCCGCCCAATGCCCGCAAACGTTGAATGCCGCTCCGCAAGCCACGCCTGCGACTCCTTCACCTTCGTCATCACAAACACGGCCACCAATAGCGCAGGCAAAGCGCCGATCAAAAACAGCGGCCGCCATCCGTGCTTGTCGAACAGCGTGTAGTAAGCCGCCGCAGCCAGCAGAAACCCAATCGCATACCCCTGCTGCAGCAGACCGGAAAGTACCCCGCGCAGCCGCAGCGGCACCTTCTCCATCGCCAGCGAAACCCCCACGCCCCACTGCCCACCCATCACCACGCCAAAGATTGCCCGGATCACCAGGAACTGCACAAAGCTGTGCGCAAACCCGGTCATCAGCTCCACCACGGCAAACAGCACCAGGTTCGCCGCCAGCGGAATCCTCCGCCCATACCGGTCCGCGATCCCGCCAAAGAAGAACGCCCCAATCGGCCGCAGGGCCAGCGTGGCGAAAAGCGCATAGGTCACATGCTTGTCGTCCTGGCCAAACGTCTGCCCAATCGCCGTCAGGCTGAATACCACCAGGAAGAAGTCGAACGCATCCAGCGTCCACCCGGCCATGCCTGCCAGGAATGACCCAACCCACGGGTCCTGCTCGGCTACGCCCGGCAGCAACGTATCGTTTGGTGCCGCAGCGAGGCTGCTAACGGAAGGGGCTTGCGACACAGGCATCAGGGTTCACGTTCCTCGGGAAATTTTGGCTACGGAGAAAACATCTCCTCCAAACCGCCGAGAACACTAGGAGCCACAAATGGCAGCCGTCCTTAAGAAAAGCTAAAAAAAAGACAAACCTTTTGAATCATCGAGATAGGAGCCCACCACGCTAGAAATGCATGCTCGCAATTACTTGCTGGAAAGCGCCATCCCCCCGCAGCGCATCCAGCGATGGATCAATCTTCGCGTACACCATCGAAGTCGACCGGTCGCCAACCGCCATCCCCAGCTCTTTGATCGCCTCCGGCTTCCGCCCCAGCCCCATATCCACCAGCGCCATCGCAAATGGCGGAACATACTTCGTCTTCGCGATCTCTTCCAACTGCGTCCGGGTCTTCTCTGCTGCCGCCGTCGCTCCACTAGCCGCCTGCGCCTGCCCCAGCAGCCCGAGAATATAAGGATCACCACTCAACCGCGCCGCCGACGTCAAATCCAGCACCGCCGCTCCAGCATCACCCTTGCGAATCTCCACAATCCCGCGCCGCGTCAACGCCCTCACAAACGACGGATCAAGCTCCAGCACTTTCTTATAGTCCGCTAGCGCAGCGTCGTAGTCGTGACTCAGATACTCAATCCAACCTACATTCGTATCGATGATCAGCGACAGCGGATCAAGCGCCTGCGCCCGCCTTATCTCATACAGCGCCTGCGGAAACCGCCCCATCGCCGCCAGATCCAGCGCATACCAGTGGTGCGCCGTCGCATAGTTCGGATTCAGTGCAATCGCCCGCTCAAACTCACCCTCCGCCGCCGGCCCATTCCAGTCGGTAAAGAAGTAGATCATCCCCAGCGAAGCATGCGGCTCCGCCAGCGTCGGATCAAGCTGGATCGCACTCAACGCCGCCGCTCGCGCATCAGGAATCGCCACCCTCCCCGACTCCACCGAAAATGAAGCCAGCAGCGCATAGGAATCCGCCAGCCCCGCATACGCCAGCGCATAGTTAGGGTCCGCCGCTATGCTTTGCCGAAAATAGTCGATACTCTGCCGCAAACCCTCTTCCGTCCGTCGGTTCCAGCAGTAACGACCGCGCAGATATAGCTGATACGCCTGGTCATTCACTGCAGCCTTTGCCGTCGTCTTCGGCGCAGCCGCATGGTCCGCTACCTTTACAAGCTCCGCATCCAGAGCATTCCCCGCGGCAATCTGCAGCCGAGCCATATTTCGCCCGGCGTCGGAGAAACTATCGCTCCAAAGCGTCTTCGCATCCGCCGCCCGCATCAGCTTAAGATTGAGTCTCGTCCCACTCGCATCCTGCGAAACCGTACTCGTCACCACCCCATCAGCATTCTGCTCGCGCCCCACGGTCGCCGGGTCAGCCGGAGCAGCCGAGTACTTCAGCACCGAGCTCATCGGCCTCACTTCAACCGTGCCTTCCACTCGACTGATCAGCGTATCGGTCAACCCCAGTAGCACATAATCGTCAACGCTCTTTCCCGTCATGGGCAGAATCGCAATCGAATGCAATCTCACCACGGGCCGCATCGCCCGCCACCAGATCCAACCACCAACCAACCCCACAACCAGTACCGCCGCGACAGCGAGCCAAATCCCACGGCGCTCTCTATAGATAGCTGCACCTGGAACAATCGCCGCGACACTCGATGGAACCGCACCCTCCGCTACCACGGACGTGACAGCTTCTACCGCCGGAGCCTCAACGCCAGGCTCTTCCACCGCAACCTGACCAATAAACCGATATCCCCGCCCTGAAACCGTCTGAATAAACTTCCGGTCGTTCGGGTCTTCATTCAGCGCGCGTCGCAGCGTCGAAATCGCCACCGTCAGGTTCGACTCCTCCACAAACGACTTCGCCCACACCGCATCCATCATCTCGGCTTTGGTCACCAGCTGACCATGCCGCCGTACCAGCATCAGCAGGGAATCGAAGCTCCGTGCAGGCAGGGGGATCTCCTCGCCATCGCGCGTCAGTAGACGGTTCACCTCATCCAGCCGAAAGTCACCGAATCTGTAAACGATGGGAGAAACCTCGACGGGCGTCCGAACGAGTTCTTTTGGAGAGCTTGCGAGCAAGGGCCTTCACACGAGAAACGACATCAACATCCTACCCCAACCCCACAACAACCAGCCAAACCACACATCCAACGCGCTTTACAGTCTTCGGAAAATCTTAAGAATTTTCACCCCTTGCATTTAGGCCGTATTCACCCAACGGTGTCTATCTTTATCTCCGACCAGTACCGAGGAGACTCCCGTGACCGAAACTCAGCCCCGCACCCAGACCAAACCGCTCACCACCAACAAACACCTCATCCGCTGGGTCGAAAAAATGGCGGACCTCACCCAGCCTGCGACCATCCACTGGGTCGATGGCTCACAGTCCGAGTACGACCGCCTCTGCGCCGAGCTCGTCGAAGCCGGCACCTTCTTTCCCCTCAACGAAGAAAAGTGGCCCGGCTGCTTCTACGCACGCTCCTCCCCGAATGATGTTGCGAGAGTGGAAGACCGCACCTTCATTTGTTCGCTCTCCAAAGACAACGCCGGTCCCACCAACAACTGGGAAGACCCGTTCGTCATGCGCAAAAAGCTCAAAGCTCTCTTCAAAGGCTGCATGCGCGGTCGCACCATGTATGTCCTCCCGTTCTCGATGGGCCCCATTGGCTCGCCCATGTCGCAAATTGGCGTCCAGCTCACCGACTCCGCCTACGCCGTCGTCAACATGCGCATCATGGCCCGCATTGGCGCACCGGTCTTCCGTGAAATCGACAAAGACCTCAAGCGCGTCGTTCCCTGCCTGCACTCCGTCGGCGCTCCACTCGCACCCAACCAGCAGGATGTTCCCTGGCCCTGCAACGATACCAAGTACATCGTTCACTTCCCGGAAACCCGCGAAATCTGGAGCTATGGCTCCGGCTATGGGGGCAACGCGCTGCTCGGCAAAAAGTGCTTCGCCCTCCGCATCGCCTCCAACATCGCCCGCGATGAAGGCTGGATGGCCGAGCACATGCTCATTCTCGGTGTCGAGTCGCCTCAGGGAGAAAAGACCTACGTCGCCGCAGCCTTCCCCTCCGCCTGCGGCAAAACCAACTTCGCCATGATGATCCCGCCCGTCGGCTTCTCCGGCTGGAAGGTCTGGACCGTCGGCGATGACATCGCCTGGATCAAGCCGGATGCGACCGGCCAACTCCGCGCCATCAACCCCGAGGCCGGCTTCTTCGGCGTCGCTCCCGGCACGAGCGCAAAGACCAACCCCAATGCGATGGCGACGCTCGCCAAGAACACTATCTTCACCAACGTAGCTCTCACCCCCGAGGGCGGAGTCTGGTGGGAAGGCATGACCGACACCCCACCCGACCACTGCCTCGACTGGCGCGGCAACTCCTGGACGCCTGCTTCCACCACCCCCGCCGCCCATCCCAACGGCCGCTTCACCGCACCCGCCAGCCAATGTCCCACCATCGACCCCGACTGGGAAAACCCCAACGGCGTTCCCATCTCCGCCATCATCTTCGGCGGTCGCCGCTCCACCACCATGCCGCTCGTCTACCAGGCATTCAACTGGTCCGGAGGCGTCTACGCCGGCGCCACCATGGGCTCTGAAACCACAGCCGCCGCAGGCGGAGCGCTCGGCAAGGTACGCCGTGACCCCATGGCCATGCTCCCGTTCTGCGGCTATCACATGGGCGACTACTTCCGTCACTGGCTCCGCATGCAGCGCGAGCTCTCCTCCACACCCCGAATCTTCCACGTCAACTGGTTCCGCAAGGACGAGCAGGGCAAGTTCCTCTGGCCCGGCTACAGCGAAAACATGCGCATCCTCAAGTGGATCGTCGACCGCGTCCGCGGCCGTGCGTTAGGCAAGGAAACCCCCATAGGCTGGACGCCGCACTACGCCGACATCAACTGGCAGGGCCTTGACTTCCCCGAAGCTACCTTCAACACCCTCCAGAAGGTCGACCGCACCCAATGGCGCAAGGAAGTTATGGACCACGAAGAACTCTTCCTCGCCCTCCACGACCATCTCCCGCCCGAGATGATCTACGAACGCGAACTCCTTATCTGCAGGCTATGAGCCTTTCGGATTAGCGTGGGGCTTTAGCCCCACGAATTAACGCCCAACCGAGAAAGGGCTTTAGCCCCGGGCCTCCTCATACCTGCGTCAACAACTTCTCCGCCGCCGACCCCACCGTCTGAAAGCAAGGAATACGAGCCACAAACACACTCCCACACCCCGCAGCCTCATCCAGATACAACGTCCCCCGATGCGTCTCCGCAATCGAAAGCGCAATCGACAATCCCAACCCCGCCCCACTCGTATGCAGATTATTCAAATTCGCCCGTTGGTACGCCGCATCCACGCGGAAGAACCGATGGAACACTCTACCTCGGTTTTCCGCTGAAATCCCCAGCCCATTGTCCTTGACCCGCACGACATACTGATCGCCCACCCGCTCCAGCACCACGTCCACCGCTCCGCCCACCGGCGTGTACTTCACCGCGTTATCCAGCAGGTTGAGCAACATCTGCCGCAGCAGCGCCGAGTCACCCTCGCACAAGCTCTCATCCTCAATCAGCGTGCTGATCGCAATCTCCTTCGAAGCCGCCAGCACTCCAATCGTCCTTACCGCCTCCTCCACTACTTCATCCAGATAGAACGTAGTCAAATCCAGCGTCAGACCGCCCGCATCCGCACGCGCCAGCTTGAACATGTCGTCGACCATCCGCGTCAGCCGCTGCGCCTGCCCTTCGATCACACCCAACGCCTCGCGATACTCTTGCTCCGTCCGCGCGGCCGGTTGCAGCGTCACAGCCGCTGCTGTACGAATCACGCTCAATGGCGTCCGCAGCTCGTGCGAAGCATCCGCCACAAACTGTCGCTGCAGTGTAAACGCCGCACTCAACCGCGATAACAAATCGTTGAACGTCCCCGCCAGCTGACTGAACTCGTCATCGGCCTTCGCCACAGGCAGCCGCTGATCAAGGTTCTCCGCCCCAATCCTCCGTGCCTGTTCCGACATCGCTGCCACCGGCAGCAGCGTAATCCGCACCAGGAACCACGCCGCGATCCCAGCAATCAGCAACCCGCCCGGCACCGCCAGAAACAGAATCAAGCGGTCCGTATTCAACTCACCCAGCAGCGGCGTCAACGACCGGCTGCTCACCACAATGTAGCTCCGCCCACTCGGATCAAGCGTCACCCTTAGCGCCGCCACACGCCTCAAGTCCGAAGGATTCACCAGCGACCGCGCCGTATACAGCGATATCTTCCCATCCGTCAGATGTCCCGCATCGGGCAGCGGAATTCGCTCCGTACTCCCCACTGGTTTCTCCGCCAGCAGGTCTCCCTGCGCATCGAAGATAGCCAGCGTATGCTCCGGAAAATTCAGTGTCTTCACCGCATCCCGCGCTGCCAGCTCATCCAAACCGCTCTCGCTCAGCTGATGTCCCAGCATCGACACGGTCGCCGTATCCACGCTTGTCAGAACACCATCCGCGCGATCGTAATAGTTATGCCGCAGCAGCGTATACAAACCCAGGCAAGCACTCGTCAGCAACAGCGCCAGCACGCCCACATGCCACGCTGTCAGCCGAAGCCTCGCTGACCTAAGCATCGCTCGCCGTCACGCTATCTGCGCAGAGCATGTAGCCCTTGCCGCGCCTCGTGCGCAGCAGCTTCACCTCATGCATGGCATCGATCTTCTTCCGTAGCCGCAGAATATAAACCTCAATCAAGTTCGAGAACGGATCATAGTTCTCGTCCCACGCGTGCTCGGACAAATCCTCCCGCGACACAAGCTCGCCGCGCCGCGAAGCCAGGTACTCCAATATCGTGTACTCCTTTGCCGTAAGCTCAATCGGCAAAGTCCCACGCGTCACCGTATGCGCCTTCAAATCAATACGCAGATCGCCCACATCGATCGCCTCCACATAAGGCGACCGCCTCCGCCGCAGCAACGCCCTCACCCGCGCCAGCAGCTCCAGGTAATCAAAGGGTTTCGTCAGATAATCATCCGCGCCGACATCAAGTCCACGAATCCGATCCTCCACCGAGTCCCTCGCCGTCAGCATCAATATCGGCCCCGAAAATCCCGTAGCTCTTAGATCGCGGCAGATCCCAAACCCATCCTGCCCACGCAGCACCACATCCAGGATGATCAGGTCGTACTGGTTCACCGCAGCCTTATAGCTTGCATCCACACCATCATGCGCAGTGTCCACGGCATAGCCCTGCTCGCGCAAACCTTTGCCCAGCATCTTCGCCGCTGCCGGCTCGTCTTCAACCTGTAGGATGCGCATGGCTTTCCGTCCTGGTATCGAAACGTGTTGCTCAACTCTCTCCCTATTATCGGTCAAACCCACCCCGCAGAGATGTAACAATCAAAGTTGCAGGAGACTGTTGTGCCCTCGTCAAACGCCAACGTATCGCGCCATCTACTCCTGCGCTTCCTCGCGCTCACCCTCGCCATCCTCGTTCCATCCTCGCTCTCCGCCGGTACACCACCCAACAAAACCGTCAACCTTGCCGTCGGCTCCATGCCCGGCAACATCGTCTATCTTCAGATCGACTTAGCCCGCGCCCTCCACTACTTTGAAGACGCAGGCATCAACATCCACATCGATTCCCTCCGCAAGGGCGCCGATGCCGCCAACGATCTCCTCCATCGCCGCGTCGACTTTTCCGCCAACTCCATCGACCACGTCATCACCCTCGGCTCCGCCGGCGGCAACCTCAAAATGGTCGCCTCCTTCACCGACCTCCCCACCGTCACCCTCGTCGTCCGCCGCGATCTCCGCTCGCAAATCCGTTCCATCGTCGACCTCAAGGGCCGCCGCATCGGCGTCACCAGCTTCGGCTCCGGCACGCATGTGCTGCTCGCCTCCATCCTCAAGAAGAGCGGTTATTCGCTCAACGACGTCACCGTCTCCTCCGTCGGCGCCGGCGACTCCCTCATCGCGGCCATGAAGCAGAAGCAGATCGACGCCGCACTCGCCACCGACCCCACCACCATCCGCCTGCTCATGAACGGCGACGCCTCACTGCTCCTCGATATGGTCACCTTCGAAGAAACCCAGCGAGTTTTCAGCGGCAGCTATCAGTTCACCGGTCTCCTCACCCGACAAGACGTCATTGAGCACAATCCCGAGCTCGTCCAAAAAATGGTCGGCGTCATGGTCCGCGCCAACCACTATATCGCCACGCACTCCGCTGCCGAAATTGCAGCCGCTCTACCACCAGACATCGTCGGTGACCGCTACATCTACATCAAGAGCCTTGAACACTCCCGCCCAGCCTTCTCCCACGACGGCCTCGTCACCCCTGAGTCCATCGCCAACAACGTGCAATCCCTCATCACCTTCGGCTCAATACAAGGCGGCCATCCCATCAACCCCGCGACCTTCTACGACATGAGCTTCGTCAAAAAGGCTCAAGCCCGCTAAACCGAAGCCGCGCCCACACCTTCATACCGCGCTTCTTTCCTCAACCCACCCATCAACAGCGTGCAGCTCACCGCCACCAGCGCACAAACTGCTGCCGCCGAAAGCCAAGCCCCCGGCATCGCCCGATTGCCCGTCACATGGATCAGATAGGTGCAGATCGCCGGCGTATACCCGCCAAAGATCGCGGTCGCCAAGCTATACGAAAGCGAAAACCCTGTGCTCCGCACATCCACCGGCATAATCTCCGTCAGATACACCACCATTGCCCCGTTATAGCTCGCATACAACACCGAAAGCCAAAGCTCAACAACCAGCAGCCGATCGAACGAAGGCGCCTGCACCAGCCAAGCCAGCATCGGATACGCCGTCAGCAGCACTAGCGTCGTGCATACAAACAACAACGGCCGCCGCCCAATGCTATCGGATAGCCTTCCCATCACCGGCAGCATCACAAAGTTCGAAATACCCACGCACAGTGTCACCAGCAATGTGCTGCTCCGCGCAAGATGCAACGCCGTTGCTCCATAGGTAGGCGTATAAGCCGTAATCATGTAAAAAGCCGTGGTCGTCAGTGTAGTCAGCATCGTGCCGATCAGTACAATCCGCCAGTTCGTCACCAGCGCTCGCAATATCTCCGTCATGCTGAACCGCTTCTTCCGCGCCAGGAAAGTAGCCGTCTCTTCCAGCGAACTCCGTATCCAAAATAGGAAGGGAACCACCGCGCATCCGATCCACAACGGCACGCGCCATCCCCACGCTTCCATCGCCGCAGGCGCAAGCTCATGGCTCAACACAATGCCCATCACCGCTGCAAACACCACTGCCAGCTGTTGACTGGCCGACTGCCAACTCACGTACAAACCCTTTCGATGCGCCGGCGCAATCTCCGCCAGATACACCGAAACCCCACCCAACTCTGCACCCGCGGAAAGCCCCTGTAATAAGCGCCCGAGCAGCACAATCAGCGGAGCCGCAATCCCAATCGCCGCATACCCCGGCGTACACGCAATCGAAAGCGTTCCAAACGCCATCAGCGCCAGCGTCAGCAATAACCCTGACCGTCGTCCATGTCGATCGGTGTATCCGCCCAACACAATCGCACCCAATGGACGCATCAGGAAGCCCGCGCCAAACGTGGCCAGAGACAGCATCAGTCCCACGAATTCACTTTTGTTCGGAAAGAAAGCCTTCGCGATTGACGTCGAGTAATACCCGAAGATCATGAAGTCATACATCTCCAGGAAATTGCCGCTCGTCACTCGAAGAATCGATGCAAAGGGAGACCGCGGTGCTGTAGTTTCAGTTGTCAACATTCTTCCTTCGCGTGTCCCGGAACATCATCTATACAAGCGCCTATCAACCTCAAGCGCAGTCCATCCCAAACATCAAAGAACTATTGCGTAGGCATCACCGAAAGCTTGATCGCCGAAGCATGCTTCGCATCATGAAACACCGTGTTGTTCACCACCAGCGTTCGCCTGCTCGCGCCCAGCGGCTCGCCCGTATTCGGGTTCACATCGAACCTTGGAAAGTTGCTGCTCGATATATCTACGCGAATCCGATGGCCCTTCTTGAACACATTCGCCGTATCGAACGGCCTGATCGTCAGCGTATATACCTCGCCTGGCTTCAATAGCTTCCGCGTCTTCAAATCATCGCGATAGCTCGCCCGCAAAATCCCATCCGTAAGGTTCATATCGAAGCCCTGCGGAAAGCTCTCGCTCGGCGGATACACATCCACCAGCTTCGCCGTAAAGTCCGTATCCACACCTGTCGTCGACGCATACAGCGTCACCTCAACCGGCCCTGCTACCGTCACATCTTCCTTCAGCGGTTCAGTCTCAAACACGACGACATCGCTCCGCGAGCGCAGCGGCAGGTAAGGCGCACGCGACCCCGGCATATCCGGCCGCTCTCGCTGGTCATAAGCTCCATCCTTCAAGCGATGTGAAACACCGCCGCCAATACTAGGCACCGGATGATCCGGATCAAACTGATACGTTGTGGCCGCAAGCTCTCCGGCTACGGGCAGCTTTTGCGAAAGCGACCCATCCCCATGCATGTAAAACATCGTCGCCTTTGCCGCGGCCGGAGGCCACTGTTTCGCGCTCTCCCACCGCCCACCGGCATACAACCGCCCAGCCTTATCCTTATGCGCATCTCCGCCACCCATCACGAAGTACCGCACCGGCGCCTCCGTCTCAACAGAAGTTCTTATCCCCTTCAGATAAAAATCGAACCACCGCAGATGAAAGTCCGTATCAAAGTCCTTAATCGCCGCATCCGGCCCAAAGTCCACATCGCCCGCATACTCGAACGTATCCCCATGATGCACCCAAGGCCCAATCATCAGCCGCATCGGCGACTTCTTTATCGCTCCCAGCTTGTCGAAGTTCTCAATCGTCCCGCGTAGGTAAATGTCATACCACCCTCCGATATGCAGCATCGGCACATCCGCCGTTTGCGCATAATACTTCTCCCACTGCATGCCGAGCGTCTCCCAGTAAGGGCCGTAGTCCGCCTTCGTCGCTTCATCCAGGTAATAGCCCTCATACACCGGCTCAATCGCGAGCGGACTCAATCCCTTACGCAGCGGCATCGCCTTATACCAGTCGAATTCCGGCTCCTTGGTCAACATCGCCTTCGCCACAGGGTCCTTCGTATCGGCCAGCGCCTGCTCCCATGCCCAAGTAAATTGCCGGCCCACTTCAAACGCACCATCGAAGCGCACGGAGTGGTTCCACGCATTCGCCATACCACCCATATTCAGCACCATCGTGCTCAGGTGTGGTGGATTCAGCTTCGACGCATCGGCCTGCGTATGCGCCGCATATGAGGTTCCAAACATCCCCACCTTGCCATTGCTGTAAGCCAGCGTCGCCGTCCACTCAATCGTGTCGTAGCCATCGTAGGCGTCATACACGTAATACTTCTCAAACACACCCCTGGAATGATGCCGCCCCCGCGTATCTTGCACCACCACCACATACCCATGACGCGCCAGTGTCTCCGCAATTGCAATCGTCGCCGGCGCAGCTTTGTCATAAGGCGTCCGATGCAGTAGCACCGGCAGCTTCTCCTCCACCGCCACGCTTCCATGCGCAGGACGATAGATATCCGTCGCAAGCTCCACACCGTCTCGCATCTTCACCATCACATCGGGCTGACGCAGCACATCGGGGTAAAGGTTTGGCTCATGGGAAACAACAGGCGGCGTAACGACCTGCGCGCGGCAGGGAACCACACCCATCCATCCAAAACCCATTGCTGTCGCCAGCAGGGAATCACGCAGAACTCGGGCAGTCAGTTTCTTCATCACGCAACTCCATGCCAAACCCCGCCAACTACGCGGCTTTTAGCGGTCAGGAAGGTTAAGAGCGACCAAGGTAGCATACGAAAACTGAACGGTGGATGAACGAAAAACTTTCCAACTGTTTATCTCTCGTTCATTTCCCATTGCGTATGGTCTGTCACATAGCCTCAACCTGGAAGGGAGTTCAGCATGCTCTTGCGTTCTCGCATCATTGCCACCGTTGTTATGGCCGGCGTCTTTACCGGCTCCTGTTTGGCGTCTTCGATCGGCAGCGTCGGAGGTTATGCGAAGGACCCCACCGGTGCCTCTCTGCCCGGCGTTCAAATCGTCATCACCAATACCGCTACGGCGGAAAAGATCACCAAGACCTCCGGCTCCGACGGTGGCTTCCAGTTCCCGCAGCTCGCGCCAGGCACCTACTCTATTGAGGCCACGCTCAATGGCTTCAAGCGCGATGACGTCAAGCAGGTCGTCGTCGAAGTCGACCAGATCACCCGCGTCGACCTCACACTCCAGGTTGGTCAGGTTAGCGAGTCGGTAGAAGTCACCACCGCGACTCCGCTGCTTGAAACAGATAAGTCCGCCATCGGTAGCGTCGTTGAAAGCCAAACCATCGCGTCCATGCCGCTCAACGCTCGCCAGTTCCTTGACCTCGCCTATATCACGCCCGGCGTCTCCCTCGCCGGTGCCGGCGTTCAGGGCGGCGGATTCAATGCAGCCGGTGCGCGCTCGCAGTCCAACGTCTTCCTCCTCGATGGCGTCAGCAACATCGACACCCAGACCAACCAGCCTCTCACCGGCTTCCGCATCACCGACGCCATCCAGGAGTTCGACGTCCAAACCTCCGGCTCCATGGCCGAGTTCGGACGCAGCACTGGCGCTCAGGTCAACATCGTCACCAAGAGCGGCACCAACCAGATCCACGGTTCCGCCTTTGAGTACGTCCGCAACACCGTCCTCAATGCGGACGACTACTTCACCAACCTCGCAAAGGCCGTCAAAGCTCCGCTCCATCGCAACCAGTTCGGCGCCACGCTCGGCGGTCCCATCATCCACGACAAGACATTCCTCTTTCTCTCTTACGAAGGCTTTTTTCAAACCGCACCCACCGTTAGCACCACGCGCGTTCCAACTGCAGCCGATATCGCTACGGTCACCGATCCCATCTCCAAAGCCCTTCTCGCCTTCTATCCCGCGCCGGACTCCACCACCCTCGGCGGCACGCTCAACTACATCGCCAACGTTCCCAGCTCCGACTTCGATCACACCGGCCTCTTCCGCCTCGATCAGGTCCTCGGCCAGAAAGATCACCTCACCTTCCGCTGGATCGAAAACCGTGGAGCCGACGTCTACGCCGGCACGCTGCCCCTCGAAGGCGGTAACTCTGACACGCCCGTGCAGCGCTCGGTTCTCGTCAACGAAACCCATACCTTCACACCGTCGCTGCTCAACGAGTTCCGCCTCGGCTACTCGCGCAACCTCACCGCCCGCACTGTGCAGGATAAGAACGTAAACGCCGCCACGATCTTCCAGTCAGGTGGCACCACTCTGCCTGGCGTCGTCAACTCCACGCAGAACCCGCAGGACGCCGGCCTTCCTACTATCACCATCGGCGGCGGCTATGCCGGTCTCGGCACTACCAGCTCCTATCCGCAGGGCCGAACCACCAACACAGAAGAGCTGGTCGATAACGTCACCAAGACCATGTCGAAGCATGACATCAAGTTCGGCGTCCACATCCGTCGCGAAGACCTCAAGCGCTACGCCGACTCCAACTCGCGCGGCGCGCTCACCTTCAACACCTTCGCGCAGTTCGCCGCCGGCCAAATCCAGACCGCTTCCACCCGTAGCGGCAGCACGCTCGCCTACTGGCGTCGTACGCCCCTCGATGCCTTCCTGCAGGACCAGTTCAAGGTCAACGAAAACCTCACGCTCAACTACGGCATCCGCTACGAATTCCCCTCTGCTCTCACTAACCGCCAGAACCGCGCCGCCGATCTGGTCGCCGGCGAAGGTCCCGTCGTTACCGGCACCAATGAGGTCGTTACCATCAACCCGCTTCTCACTGGAGCCTCTGCCGTCAGCCTGGTCCCGGGCAACGTCACTCTTCCGGGTAGCGGTGTCATCTCGCGCAAGAACCAGGTCGCTCCCGCCTTCGGCTTCGCCTACACACCTCCCAGCAAGGGCGGCTTCTTCGGGAACAGCGCCACTGTCATTCGCGGCGGCTTCCGCATGGCCTACGACGATCTATTCAACAACGCCCCATCGAACATGGCGCTCTCGCCTCCGTTCACGCTGCCCACAACGCAAACCGCCGCTGTAACGCAGCCTTCCACGTTCACCTACGCTGTTGCCTTCAACCAGAACGTCCCCCTTGTCTCCAACTACGGCAAACAGGGTCCCGGCACGCCTACCTCCGGCGTTATTGCTCTCACCAACGTTGACCCAAACCTCAAGAACGCCTACATCTATCAGTACAACTTCGGCATCCAGCGCGAGATCGCCAAGCAGCTCTCGCTTGAAGCCAACTACGTTGGCAGCTCCAGCCACGCGCTGCCCATCTTCCTCGACGCCAATCAGCCCACGGTCGTCGTCAACGACGCCACTAAGAGCTTCAAGGTCTCGCCCAACCAGCAGGTCTTCCCCTATCCCAACTTCGGCAAGCTCGAGCAGGTCCGCTCGCTTTCCAGCGGCAACTACAATGCCCTTACCACCACCGCCAAGCTCCACACCAACCACGGCTTCTACGTTCAGGGTAGCTACACCTACAGCAAATCGCTCGACACCAACTCCGCGCTCTACGGCTCCAACGGTTCACTCGGCGAAGCCGGCAATCCGGCCGACAGCCGCAACATCCACGCGGAGTACGGCCCATCCTCCTTCAACGTTACCAACCGCTTCGTCGGTGTCTACGTTCTCGATATTCCCATGGGCCCCGGCCATCGCTTCCTCGGCTGGAACAACGGCATCAATCGCGAAGTCATCGGCGGCTGGCAGGTATCCGGCATCACCACCCTGCAAACCGGCACACCCTTCACCGTCGAACAGGGCGGTGCAGACACCAACGGCTTCAACCAGTTCGATATCGGGAGCGCCAGCAATAGCAATGCCCGTCCCAACATCAACCCCGCCTGCGTCAACGGCATCCACCAAAACAACCGCAACCACGCGGCTGCCTTTACTACCTCCTGTTTCATCGCCAGCACCGTCCCCGGCGTCATCGGTAATGAATCCCGCGACAAGTACAACGGCCCCGGCCTTCAGAACTGGGACATGGCTCTCACCAAGATATTTCCCATCACCAAAACCGTCGGCTTCTCCTTCCGCTCGGATTTTTTCAACATCTTCAACCACACCAACTTCGCCAACCCCGTTGCGTACATGAACAACGCCAGCTTCGGCCAGCTCACCCAAACCGAAGGCACTGCCGTCGCTACCGCCGTCGGAACCACCGGCGGCCCCATCGGCGCCGCACGCGTCGTCCAGTTCGCCGGCCGCCTCACCTTCTAACCTAAACAAGCGGTCCTTGCCGGAAGCCATCGCTCGATGGCTTCCGGCTTTGCCGTCTCAGTCAGAAAGGATCACGCGTGCCCACCCTCTATACTGCCCAAATGAGCAAGCCCGCCCGCCTCTTGGCATCCCTCGCGCTTGTCGCCACATCCCTACCCGCACAAGCCCCAGAAAAACAAGCCACACTTCTCGTAGGCGGCGACGTCCAGTGGTCCCTCACCCTCCGCCCACCCACAGTCCTCTTCACCACCCCAGACCCCAACGACCCCGACTGGCGCGCCAGCCCTTACCTCAACCAGGGCTCCAGCAGAGCCGCCTTCGAAGCCCTCCAGCCCACCTCCACCAAGCTCGAATCCAAACACAAGAGCATCGACTACGGCCTTCATTTCTCTTCCACCGAAGAGTCCGTCAACTACCCTCTAGCCAAACTCATCCCCACCTTCAAAGCCGCGGACCTCGTCTTCCTCAATCTCGAAACCCCACTCTCCGACACCGCCCCCATGGACGGCCTGTCGCGCACCCCGGAAGCCTTCGCCTCCGCGCTCTCCCAAGCCGGCGTCTCGCTCGTCACCATTGCCAACAACCACACCTTCGACACCCAAAACCAGGGCTTCCTCGACACCATGCGCGCGCTCTCCGCCGCTAGCGTTCCCTATATCGGCGGCGGCCACGACCTAGCCGAAGCCCGCAAACCCATCATCCTTACCCGCAACGGCATCCGCATCGGCTTCCTCGGCTACGCACAGTTCAGCAACATGGGCGAACCCGCCTTCGCCGCCGACCACCGCGCCGGCATCGCCCCCATGGACCCCATCCTCATCGCCGCCGACATCAAAGCCCTCCGCCCGCAGGTCGACCTCATAGCCGTCTCCATCCACTGGGGCGAAGACAAATCCGCCAACGTCTCGCGCGCCAACCGCAAGCTAGCCCACCAACTTATCGACTCCGGCGCGGACATCATACTCGGCAGCCATACCCCATTTCCCAAGGGCATCGAAATCTACCACGGCAAGCCCATCATCTACTCCCCAAGCCACGTAGCCATCGCCCACAACTACACGGACTGGGGCGATAACGAACTCCTCCGCCTCACCCTCACCCTCCACCACGTTAGCCAGATTGAAATCCTCCCCATAGCCGGCACCGGCCAGCAACTAGCCCAGCCCTACCTACTCCACGGCGCTGCCGCCCAAACCCTGCTAACCGCCGTCCAATCCCGCTCAGCCGTCCTAGACACCCCCGTCACCATCGAAGGCGACGAAGGTCTCATCAAAATCCCTTAGACGCGCAATTGCTCTTGCTTTTCTCTCTGTCATCCTCGCAGGGATCTGCTGTTCGCATCCCCGCCACGAAAGCGACGACCCCTACTTCGCATTCGTCCCCGGCGTAGTTCCCGTCTCCCCCGGTGCCGAAGGATTCAGCTTCCCATCCCCGTTATCCACGGCCCCGGACTTAACCTTCACCTCTCCCTGTCCCGCCGTCCCCGGATTATCACCCTTCGGCCCTGATGGCTGCGCCTTCGCATCCCCGCGATCCCCCTCCATACCGTCTTTCTTCAAATCGCTCATCGAAACACCTCCACTTACAATCCCGTTCGATGCCACAAAACCCGCCAATCGTCACCTCTGCACAACTTTCGCCCCGAAACCCTGTCCGTACAGGGTGAACCTGCTTTTCCAAAAAACACGTCTCTTCTAGCAATCGCAGCACCACGACTTCCGGACGCCTAACCGCGCCGCCCAACCAAATCACGAGAAATAAGCACTTCGGCCCATATGAAGCTTCCTATGACGATTCCCACCGCACTCCGCCGCCTCACCACCTTTAGCCTCTTTGCCGCGATACCCGCTTTCGCCGCCGTGGCCCCGCAGGCCCGCATTACCGCACCTATTGAAAACGGCAGCCGCGCGACGCTCACCGGCACCCTCTCGCCTCGCGCCATCCCCGCAAACGATGCCGGCGCTATCCCCGGCGACACCAAACTCCAGGGCATCACCCTCGTTTTCAGCCGCACTGCCGACCAGCAGGCCGCCCTCAACGCCCTCGTCGCCGCCCAGCAGAGCCCGGCCTCGCCTCAATATCACCAGTGGCTTACCCCACAGCAGTTCGCGGCGCAGTTCGGCGCTGCAGACTCCGACATCGCCGCCGTCCAGTCATGGCTCCAACAGCAAGGCTTCTCCATTGATAGCGTCACCGCCAGCCGCGACCGCATCAACTTTTCCGGCACCGCTGCCCAGGTAGAGTCCGCCTTTGGCGCTCCGCTCCATTACTTCAAGTCCGCCACCGGACTCAATTTCACCCCCGCTTCCGAACTCACAGTTCCCTCGGCAATCGCCTCGGCGGTCCTCACAGTCACCAACCTCTCCAGCTTCAAACCCCACTCGCACATTAAGTTCCACCCCGCCACGTCTGCCACGCCGAACTTCACCTCCGGCCAAACCGGCAGCTTCTTCCTCGACCCTGACGACGTCGCCACCATCTACGACATCACCGCCGCCTATAACGCCGGATACACCGGCTCCGGCCAGACCATCGCCGTCATGGGCCAGTCCGCCATCGTCGCCACGGACATCACCAACTTCCAGACCGCTCTCGGCCTTACCCCCGTCGCACCCACCCAGATCCTCGTTCCCAACACCGGCACCGCCGTCGTCTCGTCCGGCGATGAAGCTGAGTCTGACCTCGACCTTGAATACACCAGCGCTATCGCCAAGGGCGCCACTATCGACTTCGTCTACACCGGCAACAGCTCCAACAGCAATGGCGTCTTTAGCTCGCTGCAATATGCCGTCACGAACAAAATAGCCCCTATCATCAGCATCAGCTACGGCGACTGCGAACCTGATCTCGGCAGCACTAACTACGCCAGCCTCAACGCCATCCTCCAGCAGGCCGCTACCCAGGGCCAGACCGTCATAGCCGCTGCCGGCGACTCCGGGTCTACCGACTGCTACGGCGAAACCTCTCTCAGCACCACCACCCAGGAGTCGCTCGCCATAGATTTTCCCGGCTCCAGCCAATACGTCACCTCCATGGGCGGCACCGAGTTCCCCTCAGCCGACGTTGCCGCCGGCAACACCACCTACTGGACCACCTCCGGTACTACCGACGTCCTCAGCTCCGCCAAGTCCTACATCCCTGAGCAGGTCTGGAATGACGACTACGTCGACTACGAAGCTGGTTCCACCTCGCCCATCTCGTCCGGCGGCGGCGGAGTCAGCATCTTCACCCCGCGTCCCTCCTGGCAGACCGGAGTCAGCGGCATCGAAACCGGCTTCTACCGCCTCACACCGGATATCTCGCTTGCCGCCTCGCCCAACTACCCCGGTTTCCTCTACTGCTCCAGCGACACTGAATCCGGTGTCACCGGAAGCTGCTCGCACGGCTTCCGCGACGTCAACAACACCTACCTTACCGTCGCCGGCGGCACCAGCTTTGACGCTCCTATCTTCGCCGGCATGATGGCCATCATCAACCAGAGCCGCAACGTCACCACCGGGCAGGGCGTTGTTAACCCCATCCTTTACACGCTCGCCTCCAACGCCACCACCTACGCCTCCGCCTTCCACGACATCACCAGCGGCAGCAACGAGTGCCAGGCCAGCGTCGCCTACTGCTCCACCGTCGGCAGCGGCGAGTACGTCGCCACTACAGGCTACGACGAAGCCTCCGGCCTCGGCTCCATCGATCTCTACAACCTCCTCAAAGCATGGCCCGCCGTCACGGCCACCACCACACGCGGCAGCTTCACACTCTCCGCTGCGGCTGTAACCATCGCCTCCGGAAGCTCCGGAAACACCAACGTCATCGTCACACCGACCGGCGGCTACACCGGCACCGTCGCCTGGAGCATCACCGCCAGCCCGGCTCTCGCCAACGCCTGCTATACCATCTCGAATGCCACCGTCACCGGAACCGCCGCGGTCACCGTTCCTCTGGCCATCTCCGCCACTTCCACAGGATGCACCGCCGCGCAGGTTTCCATCTCCGGCTCGCACCCATTCCTCAAAGCTTCCAACCAGCCGCCCACGCGACTGCCCTTAGGTCCTGCTCCCGCTGGCGTCGCAGCCGCAGCTCTCCTCGCTGGAGCCTTCTTTGCGCGCCGTTCCCGCCGCCTCGGTGCCTTCCTTGCGATCTCGCTTCTTACTCTGACAGGCTTCGCCGTCATTGGCTGCAGCAATAGCGCCGTCAACACCGCCGCCACTACAACCACCACCCCTGTCACCACCACAACTACAACCAGCGCTACCAAGGGAACCTACACCCTGTCCATCACCGGCACTGACACCCAGACCACTACCATCACCGCAACCACCACCCTCACGCTTACCATCGACTAACCCGGTATGCACCACACCACCGCATCTTCCAACCGAGGATGCGACATTTCATTACAAATTAGTCATCTAGCCCGTATTAATGTTGCGTTCACGCATTCGTAACCCTGCGCTCACGAACATCTATCAACCTCCTCCTTGAACATACAAAAGCCAAAGAGGAACACACGTGAACGCTCCACAACAGGGAAGTACCTCGTCTGCTGCCGGTCATCGCGCGACCAGCTTCATCGCAACCGCCATCATCTTCCTGCTCTCTACCGCCTTCCTGTTCGCCCAGTCCGGAACGGCCCTGCAGGGGACAGTAGCCGACGCCAAGGGAGGCATGCTTCCCCACGCTGCCGTCACCATCCGCAATGAGGCCACGGGCGCGACCGTCACCACCACGTCCGACGCCCAGGGCCACTTCTCCATTGCCCTTCCCGTTGGCGCGTACGACCTCACTGCCACCGCGCCCGGCTTTGCTTCCGTCACGCGCAAAGGCCTTCAGGTCGCCGCCGACCACACTGACGCCCTCGCCCTCACCCTTCAGATCGGTACCGCCACCGCCGACATCACCGTCGACGCCGACGCCACCCACTCCATCGCCGCCGCCCTTGCCCCCATGGACGCCCTCCTCACCGAGACCTCCGCCCGCACCGAAATCTCCAGCGCCATGATCCAGAACTTCATGTCGCCCGTTGCCGACTTCGGCGAAGCCGTCGAAATGGCTCCCGGCACCTTCACCACCAACGGTAATGGCGTCGGCCTCGGCCAATCAGCCACCTACTTCCGCGGCTTCCCCGATGGCGACTACGACATCGACTTCGATGGCATCCCCTTCTACGACACCAACACACCTACCCACCACTCATGGGCCTTCTTCCCCTCGCAATTCCTTGGCGGCATCGACTTCGATCGCTCCCCCGGCACCGCTTCCACCATCGGACCCACCCCCTTCGGCGGCTCCATCCATCTCCTCTCTAAACCCTTCGATCCCATCCAGGACATCCGCGGCCAGTTCTCCGGCGGCTCATTCCATACGTTCCTCTACGATGGTGAGTACGACTCGGGCAACTTCGGCCCTGGTAGCAAGTTCAACGTCATGGTCGACGTCCACCATCTGCAATCCAATGGCTATCAGACCTTCAACTTCCAGACGCGCAACGCCGGCGACATTCAGTTCCAGTACAAGCTCTCGCCGAAGACCACGATCACCGGCTTCTCCGCCGTCATCTGGCTGGACGCCAACACCCCTAACTTCAACGCCACGCGTTGCCAGATGTTCGGTCCATCGAAAACCAACGCGAACACCACCTGCGTTGCCTCCGCTACAGACTCCACTCTCTTGCCGTACACTGCCGCTGGCATCAACTTTCTTAACGCAAACAACAGCGATTCCGTCGACTACCTCGATTATCAGTACAACTACTACCACGTCCCCACCGACTTCGAGTACGTTGGACTGCACACCGAGCGTGCGCACGGCTTCGTCTTCGACTTCAAGCCCTACACGTACAACTACGACAACTCTGAGAAGTACACCAATGCCGTTCCCATCACGGAAAATACCACCGTTGCTTATAACGGCAACCCGGCTTCCAAGACCTGGTACGGCATCGCCGTCAACCCTTGCAACGTACCGGTCAAAAGCATCCTCCCCTGCGGTGTAGACAAGTACAACAGCTACCGCAAGTACGGCGAGACCTCGCAGATCACCCAGACCTCAAAGTTCGGCGTCCTCCGCGCGGGCTTCTGGTACGAGTGGGCCAACACCAACCGTCATCAATATCCAGCAGACCCGCTCAATCACTGGCAGGATGGCATCCTTCCTAACTTCGCCGAAAAGTTCGTTACCGACTCCTACCAGCCCTTCGCCGAGTACCAGTTCCACATCACACCGAAGCTCTTCTTCACACCCGGCGTAAAGTTTGCCTACTACACCATCGGCACCAAGCAGTACGCCGATAACGGCGGCAAGATCGGCGGACTCGGCAGCAACAACCCGGCTGCCTTCATCGCCAACGGTGGCAGCTACTTCGCTACGCTTCCTTCCGGCGACATCAACTACCGAATCACCAATAACTGGTCAGCCTACGTGCAGGCCGCGCAGGGAAGCATCGTTCCGCCCTCGGCTGTCTTCGACTTCAGCCAGGGAACCACCGGCCAGGCCATCCCGCCCGCAACTCTTCCCAAGCAGCAAAAGAACACCACCTACCAAACCGGTACCGTCTTCAAACTCCGCCACGTCACCTTTGACGCTGACTACTTCCACATCCACTTCGACAACTCCTACTCCTCGTTCACGCCTCTTAACACCGGCGAGCCCGTCTACTATCTGCAGCCCAGCTCCGTCACGCAGGGCGTAGAAGGGGAAAGCAACATCTACTTCGCCTACGGCCTCAGCCTCTATCTCAACGCCAGCTACGACAAGGCCGTCTACCAGGGGACACAAGCCGTCTCCTGCATCGCCTCAGCCTCCTGCACCGCCGCTACCCCGCAGCTCACCGTCAAAGTGCCAAACAATCTGTGGGTCGCCAACACACCATCAGACGTAGAAACCGAAGGCCTCACCTACCAGCACAAATCGTGGGACGCCGGTCTCTTCAACAAGCGCGTCGGTCTCATGTACCAGGACCAGAAGTCCTATCATGAGCAGGTCACCATACAGCCCTTCACGCTCACCAACGCTTTCGTCAACTACACCATCCGCACCGGCGGACGCTTCGACCAGACCAAGCTTCGCCTCAGCGTCAATAACCTCTTCAACGAGCACAACATCACCAACGAAACGCCTGCCGGAAAAGCCGTACCCATCATCGACTCCGCCAACGGCACCACCTACTCCGACCCCTTCAGCACCAACGGCCAAACGCCCATCAACGGTGCGGACGCCATCGGCATTCTGCCCGGCCGCAGCGTCATGGTTTCTGTGATCTTTGGCTTCTCGCCGCGCCATACCCACTAACCACGCACCGTCGTATCCCCAACCGAGTGCCCCATCTTCGACGCGTAGCTTCATCGCGCGCCAGGGTGGGGTACCCTTGTTTTTGCAGTTGTTCTTGCCTTTCTTTCTGTCATCCTCGCAGGAGATCGGCTTCTAGCACCCGCACCCAGCCCAACCTGTAAGACAACTGCTATCCTTCCGCGCATGCGCCTCCTCGTGATCCTCCTGCTGGCCGCCAGCCTCCACGCCCAAACCACACCCACGCCCCAAACCGCTGTCGACAACACCGGCCGCCAGGCCCTCACCAATCAGCTCGACGCCCTCGCCGCGCAGCAAACCGCCGCCCGCCGCGCCACCATCGCGCAAATCCACACCAAACAGCAAGCCATCGCCCGCCAGCAAAAGGTCCGCGCTCGCATGATCGCCCTCCTCGGCGGCCCGTGGCCCGAGCATTCCCCACTCAACCCGCGCATCACCGGCGTCTCGGACTACGAAGGCATTCACATCGAGCGCATTCTCTTCGACTCCCAACCCAACTTCCCTGTAACCGCTCTCCTCTACCTTCCAACCTCGCAAACTCTGTCATCTCGACCGAAGCCGCCAAGCGGCGAAGTGGAGAGCCTGAAGTTAAGGCGCCGGCACAGAAACTCCCCGCCATCCTCATGGCCCCTGGCCACTCGCCCGCAGGCAAAGCCGGCGATGCCGCCTTCGCCCTCGCCTTCGCCCACCGCGGTTTCGCCGTCCTCTCCTACGACCCCATCGGCCAGGGCGAGCGCCTCCAATATCCCGACCCCGCCAATCCCGGCCACACCCTCCTCAAAGCCCCCACCGGAGAGCACGGCGAAGCCGGCCTCCAACCCACCCTCATGGGCGACGCCCTCGCCCGCTACTTCCTCATCGACGCCATCCGCGCCACCGACTACCTCCTCACCCGCCCCGAAATCGACCCCGCCCGCATCGGCGCTTTCGGCTGCTCCGGCGGCGGCCTCATGACCGCCCTCACCGCCGCCCTCGACACCCGCATAGCCGTCGCCGGCATCGCCTGCTTCACCACCAGCTTCGACACCCTCCTCCCCAGCATCGGCCCCCAGGACAGCGAACAATCCATCCCCAACTTCATCGCCTCCGGCCTCGATTTCCCCGACTGGTCTGAACTCTTCGCCCCCAAGCCCTACGCCATCATCGCCACCACCGAAGACATGTTCCCCTTCGCCGGCGCCCAATCCACCGAAAAAGAATCCCGCGCCTTCTACACCCTCTTCAACGCGAGCGACAACCTCGCCTTCATCACCGGCCCCGGCCGCCACGGCAACCTCCGCCCCATCCTCCCCCAAATCCTCGACTTCTTCACCACCCACCTCCACCCCACCCACACTACCGATCCGTCATCTCCACCGGAGTCGCAAAGCGCCGCAGCGGAGAGACCCGCAGGTGAAGCCGCAACTAGGCCAGCAGGCCCACCTCCACCCGCTCTCCCACCAGCCGACACCCAAGTCACCCCCACCGGCCAGGTAGCCACCAGCTACCCCCAATCCGAGACCGTCTATACCCTCAACCTCAAACGCGCCTCTCAAAAGCTTCCCCACCCTCACCAACCATTCGTCTACGATCAACTCAACCGCGCAATCCGCGACGTCACCCACGCGGCTCCGACGTACCTCACTATCCTTTCTGCAACCGCTGAGCCCGACCAAACGATTGGCTCTCACACCCAGCACAACCTCTTTCTCCACGACCCCGGCGGTATCGATCTTCAGGGAACTCTAGCCCACCCCACTGATGCTTCCTCTGCCACCCCAACACACCACCCAGCGATCCTTTTTCTCACCGACACGCCGCTCTTCCGATCACCGACAGGCGCACCGCTCACCGCCGATGAGCATCACTTCCTCGAGCTCGCAGACGGAGGCAACGTAGTTCTAGCCATTACCCCCCGTCCCTCGCCGGCGGGTACAGAAGAAACAAAGTCCCCGGTCCTCGGAGCCTTCTATCTCACCGAACTCCGCGCCGAACTCGTTGGCAAAACCCTCCTTGGTCTTCGCATGGAAGACGTTGGCCATGCACTCAATTACCTCGGCCCCCAACCCGGTGTGAACCGTGCGCCTGTTTTTTACAACCCAGGAAACATTGATCCCGACCGTCGAGACGTTACCGCCGAAGCCTCCGGCCACATGGCCCTCGTCCTCCTCCACGCAGCCATCTTTTCTGACTTCCGCCTCAAACACATCACCCTCCACGCGCTCCCACCCACTTACACCGAATACCTACACCAGCCCATCCCCCACGACGCCCCACAAGACATTCTCCCCGGCGTCCTCCTCCACTACGACACCCCCGACCTTATCCGCGCCCTCGGCTCCCGTGTCACCGTCGAACATAACACCTCAACCGTATTCAAGAACGACTTCAACCTCATGGGCTCACCAACACTTCATAGAAGGGGCATGACTTTAGTCGTGCCAAACGCCTCCGAATTCAAAAGGGGGCTTTAGCCCCTGAGGTAAGTTTTTCTCTAAGCCACCCCAAGATCTCTTGCAAATCTTAATCGTACTATTGTATTAGTACAGTCATGCTGTCGCTGCGCATCTCTGCGAGCTCCGGTGTCCCTGTCTATCTGCAGCTCGAACAGCAGATCAAGCAGGCCATCGCTTCCGGCCTGCTCCAATCCGGCGACCCACTCCCTTCCACCCGCCGCACCGCCGCAGATCTCCGTATCAACCCCAACACAGTCGCCCGCGCCTTCCAGAACCTCGAACGCGAAGGCGTCATCCGTACCGTCCCCGGCGGCGGAACCTTCGTAGCCAGCATCGCCTCGCTTGCCCCCGGCCTCCTAAAGACAGAAAAACTCCGCCGCCTCCGCCCGCTGGCCCAGCAACTCGCCGTTGAGGCCTCGCAGCTGCAGCTCTCCTCTACCGACGTTCACAAGCTTCTCGACGCAGCCCTCAACGACCTCGCCAAAGCCCGCCGCACTCGCACGCCCAACTCCTCCGGAGAAGACCAATGAGCTCCTACGCTATCCAGACCAACGCGCTCGTGAAAACCTATGGCATCGGCAGCAAAGCAACCCGCGCCGTCGACGGCCTCAATCTCAACGTCCCCGAAGGTTCCATCTACGGTCTCCTCGGCCGCAATAGCGCCGGTAAAACCACCACCATCCGCATGGCGATGGGCCTCGCCCGTCCCACATCCGGCGATATTCGCGTCTTCGGCCTCAACCCCGCCGTCGATCCCGAACGCGTCACCGTCCTTAGCCAGGTCGGCTTCGTCCCGGAAGATAAAGCCTTCCTCGGCTACACGCCACGCAAGCTCTTCGAGCTCAACCGCAGCTTCTACGCCTCTACTTGGTCGGACGCCCTAGCGCGCAAACTCATCGCCCGCCTCGAGCTTCCTCTGGATAAGAGCTACGCCGCACTCTCTCTCGGCAACAAAACCAAAGCCTCACTCATCAACGCCATCGCTCAGCGCTCGCGTCTCCTCGTTCTCGACGAACCAACTACCGGCCTCGATCCCGTGGCTCTCGACGAACTCCTTCGTATCCTCGTAGAAGACTGCACCGCAGACGGCCACACCGTCTTTCTCTCCTCCCATCAGCTCAACGAAATCGAACAAATTGCCGACCACATCGGCATCATGGACCGCGGCAAAATCCTACTCGAAGGCTCGCTGGACGACATTCGTTCGCGCTTTCTCCGCGCCACGGTCACCGGTGAAAGCCTCCCCACCGCCAGCCCTTCCATCCTCAACACGCGCCGCGAGCGCCACGCCACGCAGTACATCCTCCAGCAATCTCCGCAAGCCTTCCTCGCCGAGCTTCAATCACAGGGCGCAACCATTGCAGACACCGCCCCACTCTCGCTCAACGAAATCTTCCTCGAACTCTGCCGCAAAGAAGAGGGCAGGGAAGAGTATCCCGTCGACTTCGGAGCCCGCAGATGATATTTCGCTACCTAGTCATCTTCGAAGCGTTTGCGCCATTCCTCCTGCTGATGATCTACGGGCGCATCAAGCTGAAGCGACAGCTCGCAAAGACCAATGCCGAAGGCTACGCCGAGCCCGCCTTCGCATCCGAGCCCTCTCCTGCTCCGCGCGGCCTCACCGCGCTTGGCTCGCGCTTGTTTCCGAATTTCAACGCAGCGCAGCAAGCCTATCTTCAGTTTCACCTCAATCAGGTCCGCACGTTTTTCCTGTGCGGCGTGTACGCCGTCACCTGTGTCGCAACCGGCGGTCTCTTTCCAAACGATTCGAATACCTTTGGTTCGGATCATCAGTCGCCGCTCTATGTTTGGCTCAACTTCCTGCAGGGCTGGTCGCTGGACTCGATCTTCTTGTCCATCGTTGCAATCGGCGCGGCATTCGTTCTTTCAACGCTGTTCGCTCAAGGCGAGGGTTCGCGCTTTTATCGCACCCGGCCGTTGTCTCTCTCCTTCCTTTTCTGGAGCCGCACAACAATTGCCACGTTCACGTTGTGCGCCTCACTCATCGCAGGTTTTGCTCTGTCATTTCTGCTGCTCATCATGACTCATGGCCTCGTTTGGCGTCCTCTTACGAAAACGATCGGACTCACGTTCGTTCATGGCGCTATGCAGATCAATCTCGGTGCCAGGCCAGGCGCTGTCTTCAGAGGGCTCATGTCCTCCCCATTTCGCCTTGCTCTTTGCAGCATCCTTGGCGCAATCGTCGTCTACGCACTCTCTCTTATGTTCTTCTTGCTGCCCGTTATCCGCCTTAAGACAAAAATAGCTATCGGCTTCGGCGTTCTCCTCTTCGGCGTGATGATGGTTCAGGTCCTGATCAGAAGTAGCTTGCACCACTTCGCACGTCTGTTGTTCCTCTATCCCAGTCTGGGCCCACCACCGCCTTACATCTTCGCCGTGGTTCCGTTAGCGTTTATCGCGGCCTTCCTGTATCTCGCCCGAATCTCGTACACCTATCTGGAAAACTGATTAAATCGCCACGCGCTACAGCGACATCGGGAGATATTCAACATGTTGTTCCGTCCGTTCCTTCATCTCTATCGCAAGCAGCTCATATGGGCAGCCTGCATCTCGCTCGCGGCTGTTCTGCTCTTTCACATGATCGTTTCTGCCCAAAGCCCCACGGACATCGGCGTCTTCTGGCATCACTTCTGCGGCTGCCCTGCCGACCCCGACGACACGCGCATTCTCTTTATGTCCTTCAGCTTCCTCACGTTTGTTCTCGGAGCTGCCTTCGGGATCAACGCCAACCCGAACAACAGAATCCTGGTGGCCAATAAAGCCAGATTCTTTCTCACGCGTCCCGTATCGCGTTTGGCCCTCCAACTCTATCCGCTTGTCATCTCCGCCACGGCCATCATCGTGTTCCCCGCCGCGGCCTGGCTTCTCCTGCTAAGTTGGCTCCGCCTAGTCGGGGCGCCCTCGCTTGGCCATCTCACCGCTCTCGCAGAGCTCATTCCGGCCGCCTCCCGCCTCGGCGACCACCCCTCGCTCTTGTCCGTTCTCTCAGCCCTACACTTTGGCCGTCTCTATCTCGGTCAAATCTCCGCCGGCCTCGCGCTCTACGCGCTCTTCGCTTCGCAGCCATGGCTCATCCTTAGCCCGCGCCAATGGCTAGTCATTCCTGGCGCCCTCATTGGAGCGCTCTTCTTCCTGTCCTACCTCGCACTGCGCATTCGGTGGGTCGCTACATACTGCTTCGTGATGTGGCCCAAGCAGACGCTCTACGCCCTTCCTTCCATCCTCAACATCACCCTCCATTTCGCCTTCATTGCGCTCATGCTAGCCCTTGCCGGCTTCTCTATCCGCGAAGCCGAACTCTAACCCTCCCAACCTTCGACCCAATGCTCCCGCTTCTTCACACATCAAAAGAAGACTTGAAAATTACTGCGTTGGCAGGCATATGTTTCCCCGGTAACACGCAGTAGGTCGTGCGCTCAACATTGAGCGCACCCGCAGGAATATTTTCCTTATTTCAAAAAATATTCCTTGCAATTTTAAATTCCTCTGCTACTCTCACCTCAATCCCACAGGCCCCGCCGTACACAAAGGCTCTCCAAAAGCCCGGCCCCCGATGTTGTCACTTATTGAGTAATCCATCATCCGGAGTGTCTTTTGCCCATTTTTTCTCCTTTAAACCCTGTATGTCTCGGCGAACGCTTGTCAGCTTCCCGGATACTCGTATCCTGCGACGCTATCTGCATCCCGCTTGTAGCTTGGGGTACGCCTGGCATCGTTGGTCGCATAAGGGGCATCGATGGTTGTTCTCCCTGTGCCGATCAGGCGAAGAACGTCCGGAAGCAACTATCAAGTATGGCAATAGCGGCCAGCTCAATTTGCGTGACCCCACTCTACTGCGGAGATCAATATGAAACTCACGATACACATTAAGCTTATCGTTAGTCTGGCTGTCGTCATGGCAGTTCGCACGCCAACTGCGAAGGCGCAAAAAATAGTGCAGCCTGCGCCTCAGTGTCCGGTCGGGGCAGTGGGTGGGGTCGAATGTACTGTGGTAAACAGCGCATTGACCAACTTTTGGCAGACCTGCAGTTTGTCATACCCTCTCAAATTAATTAAGACGTCCGATCTTCAGAAAGACGCAAGCAGACAATCGATAGCCGAAGACAGTGGCATCCCCGTACAGATTGTCAGCGCACTTAATGCCGACCCTTTAAAGGCTCCTTATCAGATACCGAATACAGTCTCTCTTCCTCGCCTGCTCACACAGATCTTCACTGCCGCTGACGTGACGAAGATAGACCTCAATGACTACATTAAAGAAATGTCTTCCGCGAGTGTCAGCACATTGCAGCAAGTGGGGATCAACTGGTCCATCTACACCTCAAACTGTCAGGATTCGCTGGCCGCGGCACTCGCAAACAACAGCGGATTTACGCTTTCGCCTGTTCAACTTACAGCAACCTTAAAAGCTTCAGGCAGCACATCGACCAAGAGTTCGCTCCTGGTGGCGACTGGTCATTTCGACAGCCCATTCGCTGTACAATCGTCCGACCCCAACCGCTTCTACCTGAACATGCTTCTCCTGAGATGGAGACTCGATGAAGCGACTCCTAGCCGTAGCGCCTTTCTGCTCGCGCACGCGCATGGCGCTTCGTTCAGTCAATTGACTTCGTCCCAGCTCGATGCCAGTCTCGCGGCTACGGGAGGCGCCAGTGCGGGATTCGTGGTGTCCAGCACCAACTTGAGCGCTCAACTTTCCTACGACATCAACTCGTCCTCTCAGGGAGGTTTTTTCAACGGCGTCATCGACACGCCATCTTCCTCTGACTTCATAGCAGTCCCAAGCATCGCCGACCTTCAACAGGCCATACAGCAGCAAGCTTTCGCGGTACCTTCAAGTCCGCAGAAGAATGTTTTCGCGTTCGAAGGAGACGTCATTCACATAACGCAGACCATAGTTGGCATACAGGGCGACATCTGCCAAAGCGGGGGTTGGCAGATACACGATGCTTCCCTGCCGTCGCCCGTTCCCGCTGATACCCAGGAAGATTGGATCGCCAAGTCGATTCGAACAGCGCCTTCCCAGTCGGGAGCCGTACCAGCATGCACCTTTGACTTTGATATCGCCCAGGGATCATCTGGCAAATCACAATTCTCTGCAACTCCTCAACTGCGAGGGAAAATACCCTCGAAGACGATTGGGAATTTTGCCTTGACACTGAATACCCTCAGTCTTTCCGATAACCCCTATCCATCCTTTCAGTCCGGTGCAATTGCCAGTCCCGATTTCTCGAATGCGGCGAAAATTCAATATCAGATACCCCTCGTCATTGTTCAGGGGCCGACGGGCAGCGGCTATAACCGTCTTGATCTAGCCGGAACTTATGCCGCTCAATGCAACGGCAACGCACGCACGTTGAAACTGCAAGCTTCTACGCCAGGAACCCCGATACAGGTTCAGGCCAACAATCAGACGCAGGTGAATCTGCCGCTGTTCGTCGCCTTGGTGGATGCGCCCGGAACACCGGGACCCCGCCGACTCCCAGCCGTTCACCTGCACATTCAGCGCAGGTAGCTTGCGATTGACAGATACCGCCGGAGTAGTCCAAAGCGTCAAACCAGCCATAGACTCATCGCTTGGTCTCACTTTCTTTTTCCCCCATATCCTGCCTAAGTTGGCTCTCCTTGCCCCAACCTGTGCCGCCGGCAAATGCGATGTTGTCGCAACTGTAAGTGGCGTCACGGATAAAACGACAATCGTTGGGAAATCATTGATACTTATGGATGGAACGAAGAACATTGCAGTTGCGGCGATCGACTCCTCCCTGAAGGCGTCGTTCCTTCAAGTGGCTTTCAGCAACACCGTGGCGCACAATCTGACGGTCAACATCGCAGCAGACAGCGATCTCAGTGCAGCAACGTCCGCCATTCAAACAGTACCGGCCTCACCAGCTCCATCAACGCCTCCATCACAGTAACCAGATTGCCACTTCTCCACATTTCCACCCCAAAACCGGCCCAAAGGCCGGTTTTGCACCACTCTTACCCCTTGCTCCCACCCCTCCCGGGCGCTACTCTAAGAAAGCTCATTCACGGGCCATTCACAAAACCCGCAAATGACGCACCGTTCCAGAGCTTTCCACACGAAAACCCTAGAAAAACCGAAGTCTACCCCACGCGCACCCGCATTCTTGGGGTATCTACTTCGACACCACAATATCTAGTTGTTTTATACTTGACTCGTACCACATGGGGCGGTACTTTCATCTTCACCGCAGCTCCTGGTGCAGAGCCCGTTGCCCGGGTCACACCGTAAAGAAACCCTTTCACGTCCGTCGCGGGTCGCAGGTTTCCTTCGGCGTGTCCTAAAGCTGTGTCGCACGTAATGCGCTTCACCAGGCTTCAAGTCCACACCGCTGCAAGCACCGGATGCACATCCGGCGAATCTAATGATCTAGGGGTTTTATCTCATGGCCGAAACACTCAGCAACATTTCCGTCTTCCACGGTTCCCAAGCCGCTTCCCGCCCCACCTTCGGTAAGCCCGGCGCCCCTGGCCTCAAATTCGATCGCCACTTCACCAAACCCGGCGTCTCGCCCTTCGACGAGATCACCTGGGAGCTCCGCGACGCCATCATCCAGGACTGGAAGGGCAAGCTCATCTTCGAGCAGAAGAACGTCGAAGTCCCCGCGGACTGGTCCATGACCGCGACCAACATCGTCGCCAGCAAGTACCTCCACGGCCAGATCGGCACCCCCCAGCGCGAGTCCGGCGTCCGCGCCCTCATCACCCGCGTCGCCGAGTCCATGCGCGACTGGGGCATCCGCGACGGCTACTTCGCCTCCCAGGAAGACGCCAACATCTTCTTCGCCGAGCTCTCGCACCTGCTCCTCAACCAGAAGGTCGCCTTCAACTCTCCCGTCTGGTTCAACGTCGGCTGCGACCGCCTCGAGCCCAACTCCGACGCCCAGAACTGGCACTGGAACGCTGAGCAAGGGAAGATCGCCTTCTCCGTCACCGGCTACACCAAGCCCCAGTGCTCGGCCTGCTTCATCAACTCCGTCAACGACTCTCTCGACTCGATCCTGACCCTCGCCAAGACCGAAGGCATGCTCTTCAAGTGGGGTTCGGGCGCCGGTAGCAATCTCTCCGCCATCCGCGGCTCCATGGAAACCCTCTCCGGCGGCGGCACCGCCAGCGGCCCGCTCAGCTTCATGCGCGGCTTCGACGCCTTCGCCGGCGTCATCAAGTCCGGCGGCAAGACCCGCCGCGCCGCCAAGATGGTCATCCTCAACATCGACCACCCCGACATCGAAGACTTCATCGAGTGCAAGGTCAAGGAAGAGCGCAAGGCCTGGCACCTCATGCAGGCTGGCTACGACGGCTCCTCGCCCGACGCCGAAGCCTACAGCTCCATCTTCTTCCAGAACGCCAACAACTCCGTCCGCGTCACCGACGAGTTCATGCACGCGGTCGAAACCGACGGCAGCTTCACCACCCGCACCGTCAAAGGCAAGGAACCCGTCAAGGAGTACAAGGCCCGCGACCTCATGCACAAGATCGCCGAAGCCACATGGCAGTGCGGCGACCCTGGCATGCAGTACGACACCACCATCAACCGCTGGCACACCTCCAAGAACACCGCCCGCATCAACGCCTCCAACCCCTGCTCGGAGTACATGTTCCTCGACGACTCCGCCTGCAACCTGGCGTCCTTCAACCTCATCAAGTTCCTCAAGCCCGGCGGCCAGTTTGACATCGACTCTTACCGCCACGCCATCTCCGTCGTCACCACCGCGATGGAAATCATCGTCGACGCGGCTGGCTACCCCACCGAGCAGATCGCCAAGAACTCGCACGACTACCGCCCCCTCGGCCTCGGCTACGCCAACCTCGGCGCGCTCTTGATGGACCGCCGGCCTGCCCTACGACTCCGACGCCGGCCGCGCCTACGCCGCCACGCTCACCGCCATCCTCTGCGGCGACGCCTACGCCCAGTCCGCCCCGCATCGCCGCTGACTGCCCCCCGCTCGGCGCTGCCACCCCCCTCACCCAGCGCACCGGCGTCGACGGCGGAGCCTGCCCCGGCTTCTACGTCAACCGCGAGCCCTTCCTCGACGTCGTCCGCATGCACCGCGCCGAAGTCAACAACGTCGACAAGACCCTCAAGCTCTCCTCCCGCGGTTATGAAGACGCCGCCGGCTTCCCCGCACCTCAGCTGTCTGAGCTCAAGGCCGCCAGCCAGGCCGCATGGGACGAAGCCCTCGTCCTCGGCGAAAAGTTCGGCTTCCGCAACTCTCAGGTCACCGTCCTCGCCCCCACTGGCACCATCGGCTTCATGATGGACTGCGACACCACCGGCATCGAGCCCGACCTCGCCCTCGTCAAGTACAAGAAGCTCGTCGGCGGCGGCATGATCAAGATCGTCAACAACACCGTCCCCGGCGCCCTCTTCAAGCTCGGCTATAAGGACTCCGAAGTCGAAGGCATCGTCAACTACATCGACGCCACCGGCACCATCGAAGGCGCGCCCGGCATCAAGCCCGAGCACCTCGCCGTATTCGACTGCTCTTTCAAGCCCGCCAAGGGAACCCGCAGCATCTCCTGGCTCGGCCACGTCAAGATGATGGCTGCCACCCAGCCCTTCCTCTCCGGCGCCATCTCCAAAACCGTCAACCTCCCCAACGACTGCACCGTGCAGGACGTCGCCGACGCTTATCTCGAATCCTGGAAGCTCGGCCTCAAGGCCGTAGCCATCTACCGCGACGGCTCCAAGGGCACCCAGCCCCTCAACGTCACCGCCCAGACCAGCGACGAAAAGAAGGGCACCAAGGTCCTCACCGCCGCCGAGCAAACCAAGGAAACCGTAGCCGCCACCGAAACGGGTGCCCCATCTTCGCCGACGGTCTCATCGTCGGCTAAGGTGGGAGCGGATCTCGAAACCGTCACCGCTCTCGCCGCTGCCCACGACAAACTGGCCTCCCTCGAGTCCCAACTCGCCGCGCTCCTCCACCAGGCCAGCGAGCAAGCCTCTGCCTCTGACCTCCAGGAGTCGCAAGCCCCACCCCGCGCCATCCGCCACCGTCTCCCGTCCGAGCGTGCCAGCATCACGCACAAGTTCGGCATCGCCGGCCACGAAGGCTACATCACCGTCGGCCTCTACCCCTCCGGCGCCCCGGGCGAAATCTTCGTCCGCATGGCCAAGGAAGGCTCCACCATCTCCGGCCTTATGGACAGCTTCGCCACCGCTGTCAGCATGTGCCTCCAGCACGGCGTTCCGCTCAAGCTCCTCTGCGAGAAGTTCGCCCACACCCGTTTCGAGCCCTCCGGCTGGACCGGCAACGAGCAGATCGGCTACGCCAAGTCCATCATGGATTACCTCTTCCGCTGGATGCAGCTCCGCTTCCTTTCCGGAACCCAACTGGACCTCTTCGCCGGCCTCGCGCCCGCCGAAAAGTCCATCCCGGTAGAAGGCTCCATCACCGCTCCCAACAACTCTGTCATCTCAGCGGAAGCCACCCACAACTCTGTCATCTCGACCGAAGCGGAGAGACCTGCAGTGGAATCCGCACCCATGTTCGAAGCCCACCACCACGAACCCACAGCCACCACTGGACCCTGGACCCTGGACCCTGGACCCTCCGGCCTCAACGACCGCCGCGCCCCCCAGCAAGGCATCGCCCCGGACATCAAAGCATCAGCCGGGCTTTCTGGGCCCTACACCCTGGACCCTGGACCCTCGCCGCTGAAAGCGGCCGACCGCGGCCTCTACCACGCAGCCTCCGCCATGAAGGAGCTCTACGACATGGGCGACAGCCCCAGCTGCTCCACCTGCGGCTCCATCATGACCCGCAACGGCTCCTGCTACCGCTGCATGGAATGCGGATCCACCAGCGGCTGCAGTTAGAACTCAGCAGAGGTCGCAATTGGCAGAGATCAGAGAATTCGCTGTGATTGGTCTTGGAGGAAGCAGCACGCTCTGTCAGCGTGCGCTTCACCCAAAAATAAATGCCTTTTTCGGTATAAACGGTAGCGGCAAGACCACCCTACTGCGTACGCTCCACAGTGCATTACGTAACGAAGCCTCAATTATTGAGGAATCGCCGATAACAAGCGCGTCCGTCGAGTTCTACTCAACCAAATACTCGAAGAGCATTACCAGATCACTGAAAAGCATCGATTCGGATCGAGCGAAAGACGCGCGACAGCTTTCTCTACTGTCTGGGAGTGCCCCCACTCCCCAAACGGAGTTAGTCTGGGTTAGCGATGACGAGGGCGCTGGCGGCCAGGGAAAGTATATGTCTAATTATCTCGGCGTCTCGCGTCTCTATCGAGATGCGATAGCGGCGAACACACGCCGCTATGGTTTCGAGAGCACTCTTAATCCTGCTAGCGAGGACCTAGCTGCGCGAGAATTGACTCTTGAAGGCAGCTTCCTATCTCGCTTTGTGAATCGCTGGACCACATATTCCAATAATCTTCTAGCGGAAATTAGAAACATCCAGCAAGCAGGTATCGGATCAATCCTGCAAACTGTGCTTCTAAGCAGGCCGGGGGCAGATCAAGTCGTCCCTAGCGGAGATCCTGAAGCAGCCTATCAAACCGCGAAAACCTTCTTCGATAGAGAGCCGCAGTTAAGACACTTAACAAGAAGGAAGCAAGAGTTTCTCAATATCTACAACGGGAATCCGGCGCTGCGTTCAGTCATCCGAAACATAGAAGTTGTAGAACAAAATATTAGCGCCGTACAAAGCAAGCAGGCCTTCCTCTCTGAGACTATGAACGCCCTTTTCAAGGGCAAACAGGTTATCTTTACGGACTCAACCGTAACAGTCGTTGGGGAAAATGGTATGCCGCTCCCACTCGAAAAGCTCTCAACCGGCGAGAAGCAGGTTCTCTCATTATGTGTTGAAGTTCTAAGCCTAGAGCCTGGGACCGTAGTGTTTATAGATGAACCGGAAATGTCCCTACATATAGATTGGCAAAGGAGATTGTTAAACACGCTTCACGTCCTGAACCCTGACGTTCAAATTATTGTAGCGACTCACTCTCCTGAGATTATGGCCGAAATAAACGATGAGTCCATCTTCCGCATCTAACCGAAGCCGTCTCGTTCACAGCAATGGCGGACTGCTTAGAGCCTCGCAAATGCAGGCTAGCGAATGCACTATATACGTCGAAGGAACCGATGCTGATCTGTTCTACTATTCGTCTGTGCTGCGAAAGACGACCGCAGCCCTGGGGTTTTCAGCGGAATTTAGGAAATCAAGCGAGATAGGGGGACCGGGGGAGGGAAAGCCTCGATGCTTAGAATATTTCCAATACCTATCAGCAAATAATCAACTTATATCTGTCCTAGCCAATAAGTGGACTGCAAGTCTATTTTTCTTGGATAAAGACATAGACGACATTGAGAATTTATTGATCAACTCCCCCCATATCTGCTACACCACGCATTGTTGCGTTGAGAATCACATTGTCAGAGAATCGAATGTACCGGGAGCCGTAGCGGCAGCCGTGTCTGTCACCATAGAAAAAGTTGAAGCCAGCGTTGGCAGCGTCCCAGATTGGCTCGCGACTTGCTGCGCTGCATGGCGAGACTGGATTTCGATTTGTATACTCTCCAAAACGCTGGGCGTTCCGATCCGGAATTACAGCAGAAAATCCCAGGTTCAATCCGAGTCTGACGATCCCGAGTCACCAACAGACAGCTCGAAGCGTTCTCAGTATCTAGCCGACATAGAGCGTCACGCCGCCCTTTCCAGAGCAGAATGGGAAAGGAAGCAAACGGAGGTGCATGCCCTAATTGGAACTCTATCCAGACAAGGAAAATGGGACTCCGTATTCAAGGGAAAGTGGTATGGCCCATTTCTGGGACAATTGGCGAAGCGAGTTAGCGGCAAAGCGACATATAACGAACTGGCGTTGTGGGCTGCTTTGAACAGCCAAATTAACGCCGCCCACCCCGAGTCTGACGTGTTTAGAAATGCCGTTATAAACGTGGCAACGATATTGAGCACGTCGCAAGCGAACGCAAACGCAGTCCCCGTCGCCCAATGACCAAACAGCAGCTGCCCCATTCATACGCGTTCTTTGTGGATGAGTGGGGCAACTAACTCCAAACCCTTCCACGCCGAAAGCGCCGACATGCGGATGCGCCGATCTCTCGCACTTGGAGATCGGGGTGTTCGCCCCTGCAAGACAGCCGAGCGGGCCAAGCTTCCAGCCACCCCAAGGCTTCAGCCTTGGGTCTCATACGCCCCACCCAAATCCCTTCCACTCTGCCCTAAGCCAACGAAACCCTCGAAGGGGCACAGCTTCAGTCGTGCCATAAACCCCTCCCCCCAGCAAGGGGCTTTAGTGTCTGCGTGAGAACGGGATTACGTTTGGGTGATTCGAGTCTTGATGGGGATATGGTCGTAATTTTGGGACTTCTCTGTTGTCCAACTATGGTTTGATCGATGGTTTTGGCTGTCGTTTTATCTCACTTGCGGCATGTATGCGGGTGAGGTTGTAGGCCATGGTGGCGAGGGTCCATTCGTTGGCCACGTTTTCGATGCCCCGGGTTCGGAACTGGCGCATACCGCGCTGCTGTTTCATGACTCCGAAGACCGGTTCGACGATGGCCTTGCGGCGTCCGTAGGTGAGTTTTCCTTCTTCAGTCTGTAGCTTGCGGCGCATCCGTTTGTGAGCGGCGGCGCATGC
>CBDDDO010000013.1:0-9333 GCA_965226655.1 Granulicella sp.
ATCAGTTCGCGCAGCGGCATCGACTTGTATTTGCGCAAATTCTCCCGCACCCGGTCGTACACCACCACCTTGTCGTTGGTGGAGTAGCCGATGATGGTCAGGATCGCCGCCACCATCACCAGGTCGAACTCGATCCGCGTCAGCACCAGAAACCCGATGGTCTTCGTCACGTCGAGCAGCAGCGTCACCACCGCGCCGACCGCGAACTGCCATTCGAACCGGAACCAGATATAGGCGAAGATCATGGCCAGCGAAATCGCCAGCGCCAGCATCCCGTCCCGGAACAGCTCGTTGCTGACCGAGGCCCCCACCACATCCGCGCGCAGAATCTTCGTCCCTGGCTGGGCTTTTTCGAGCGCCGCACGCACCTGCGCCTGCATCGCCTGATTGCCCTGCTCGGTCGGCTGCGCATCCAGCCTTATCAGCACTTCCGTATCCGCGCCGAACCGCTGCAACCCCGCGGTCGGCACATGATCCGCCCCCAGCGCCGCACGCAGCCGATTGAAATCCGCCGCCACCGGCGTGCGCGCCTCCATCACAATGCCGCCCTTGAAATCCAGCCCGAGATTGAGCCCCGGATAGAAGAACAACCCGATCGACGCCGCGGACAGAATGAACGATCCCGCCAGCCCATAGAACCGCGCCCGCATGAACGCGAACCGTGTGCCATCAGGCACAAATCGAAACGAAGGCCTCATGAACATGAAAACACCCAAACCGTAGGGTGGGCTTCAGCCCACCACTTAAGCAAAACAGCAAGCAGTTCTTTTTTGAAAAAAAGAACCAAAAAACTTTTACCCGTTGCGGTCCGCGCCGGACCTACCACGCGCGCCGGCGATTAAACCGGCAACAAGGCCGGCCGCCGAGAAACATACCAGCGCACCATCAACAACCTTGCCAAAACCGTCGCCGTGAACAGCGTCGTCACGATCCCGACCGTAATCGTCAGCGCAAACCCCTTCACCGGCCCCGTCCCGAACACGAACAGCATCACATGCGCCAGAAACGCGGTCACGTTGCTATCGAGAATCGTCGAATAGGCACGCCGGAACCCCGCCTCCATCGCCCCCAGCGGCGACCGCCCATTCTTGAATTCCTCGCGTATCCGCTCGTTAATCAGGATGTTAGCATCCACCGCCATGCCCAGAGTAAGCAGCAGCCCCGCCATGCCCGGCAACGTCAACGTCGCCTGGAACAGCGACAGAATCGCCAGCAGCATCACCAGATTCACGATCAGCGCGATATTCGCGAACCACCCGAACAGCCCATAGAACGTGCCCATGAACCCGATGACGAGCAGAAACCCGACAAGCAGCGACAGCGCGCCCGCACGTATGGAATCCGCCCCCAGCTCGGGCCCCACCGTCCGTTCCTCGAGCACCTGCAACGGCGCCGGCAGCGCGCCCGCGCGCAGCAGGATGGCGAGATTGTTCGTGCTCGTCGCATCGAAATTCCCGCCGCTGATCTGACCCCGCCCGCCGGTGATCGCCTCGCGTATCACCGGTGCCGAAATCACCTGATTGTCCAGCACGATGGCGAACCGCTTGCCGACGTTCGCGCGCGACGTATCGGCGAACTCGCGTGCGCCATGCGTGTCGAAGGTGAAATTCACCACCCAGTCCCCGTTCTGCTGACTGGTCCCGGCGCGCGCATCGGTCAGATCCGCGCCATCCACCTCGACATGCTTGCGGATATACAGCTTCTCCGCCGGATTATCCTGCATCGGCAGCAGCTCGACGCCGGGCGACGGCGGCGAGCCCGGCGCCGCGCCCTCATCCAGCAAATGGAACGTCATCTTGGCGGTCTTGCCGAGCAGTTCCTTGATCTTGTTCGGATCTTCAACGCCAGGCAGTTGCACCACGATCCGGTCGTCGCCCTGACGCGTAATCGCCGGATCGACCACCCCGGTCTCGTCGATGCGCCGGCGCACGATTTCGATCGACTGCTCCACCGCATGCGTCGCCGTGATCCGCAAAGCGCTGTCCGACAGATCCAGCGCCAGATTGCCGCCCGGGATCGTGTCGACCGAGAATTCCCCCGGCACCGCCGGACTCACCGTCTTCAGCGCCGCGATGGCCGCATCCTGCTGCGCCGGATCGCGCACATGCAGGAACACGCGCTTGGCCGCCGGCTGTGCCGCCAGATTCTGGTAGCCGACATGCGCCTTCAGCAGCACCGACCGCGCATTATCCGCCAGCGCATCCAGCCGCTCATGCTGAACCGCATCCATATCCACCTGCATCAGCAGATAGGACCCGCCCTTGAGGTCCAGCCCGAGGTGTATCTGGTGCCAAGGCAACCAGGCGACCGGCGCCGGCATGAGGTTCGGCAGGCAGAGCAGGGCACCGAGCAGACAGACCCCCAGGATGAACAGGGTCTTGGCTCCCGGCTGAAATACATCATGAAAGCGAACAACTCCCGCGGCTTTTTACGGCGTGCCGTCAATTGTGCTCTGGCGAGTCAGCTGGCGTGCGTTTTCGAGCACCGGAGCGGCGCGGCCTCTAGTGGCCGTGAGCACCGGAGCGCAGAAAACGCGCGTCAGATGGCCGTCAGAACGCAATTGACGGCACGCCCTGGCCGGGCGGTATGCCGCCTGACCGTGCCCCGTGCAAGCCGAGCCTCCCAGCCAGCTTGGCTCAGGAGGGTTCAGCGCCTCTGACCGCTCTTCCAGCCGCACGCCGTAGCGCCATCCGATCGTGGATCAGTGCCAGCACCTCCACCAGGCCCTCATCGACCACCCGATAGACGAGAATGTGTCGCGGAGCACGGACCCGCTCAGCCGGCTCGATCTTCGTACGGGCCAGCCGGGCGTGGTAGGCGCGAACACCAGCCAACCGGCTGACAGCGCGTGACCCGGGCAGTAGCGGGTTGGCATCGATGGCGGCGATCATGACGCGGATGAGACGCTGATAACGGCGTGCGGCGTCGATCCCATGCACCCGAGCACTTTTGAGGAGAACAACTTCAATCTGCTCTGCGGCCGTTCGGGTGAGCCGGTGAGCCATTTACTCCCCTGTCGCGAGCCTGCGTTCCACCCGCGCCATCACCTCCTCATCCAGCCGGTCCGCATCTTCGGAGGTGGCAATGGTCCTGAAGCGGCCGGCCTCGATGTCCGCGATCCCGAGATGGGCGGCGCGCACGACCTCGCTCTCTTCGCCATGTGTATCTTGCACAAGGCGCAAGACCGCTTCTTCGAGAAGCGCCGCCGGACTGGCAGCGTGTCCCTGACGAACCTCGCGGTCGATGATGTGCTGAAGCTCGTCGGTGACCTCGATGACGCCCAAGGAAGCTCCGCCTTTCCGATTTTACCTCGACCCCCGGCGGTCCGGTCGCCGGTCGCCGGCATCTTCCCTCCTCAAGCCCCCGTTGTTAAGTCCACCCATGACCCAAACCCTCCGTGTCGGCGTCGTCGGCGCCGGCCATTTCGGCCGCTTCCACGCCCTCAAACTCGCCGCGAACGCGCGTGCGACGCTCGCCGGCATCCACGACCTCAACCCGGACCGCGCCGCCCAGATCGGCGCCGAAGCCGGCGGCGCTCCCGCCCTGCCGCTGTCCGACCTCATCGCCGCCGCGGACGCAATCATCATCGCCGCCCCCGCCGAAGCGCATTTCGACCTCGCCCACCAGGCCCTGTCCGCCGGACGCCACGTCCTGATCGAAAAACCCATCGCCGCCACCCTCGACCAGGCCGACCGCCTCGCCGCCCTGGCGAGCGCGACCGGGCGCGTGCTCCAGGTCGGCCACCTCCTCCGCTACTCCGCCGAACACCGCGCCATATCCGCCCGCATCGCCCGCCCGCTCTACATCGAGGCCACCCGCATCGCCCCCTTCAAGCCACGCGGCACCGACGTCTCCGTCATCCTCGACCTGATGATCCACGACCTCGACCTCGTCCTCTCCCTCGTGGACAGCGACATCGAAAGCGTGGACGCCCTCGGCGCCGCCGTCTCCAGCGACCTCGAAGACATCGCCAACGCCCGCGTCCGCTTCGCCAACGGCTGCGTCGCCACCATCACCGCCAGCCGGATTTCGCTGAAAACCGAACGCAAGATGCGCATCTTCTCGCAGGACGGCTACCTCTCGGTCGATTTCGTCGCCCGCCAACTCACCATAATCGGCCGCGACCAAGGCATGCCCGTCCCCGGCTTCGAAGATTTCAAGCTCGACCAGGCCTCCTGGCAGGACCACGACGTCCTCGAAGCCGAACACGCCGCCTTCATCGCCGCCTGCCTCGACGCCGCCCCGGTCATCGTCGACGCCGCCGCCGGCCGCCGCGCGCTGGCCGCCGCCCTCGCCGTCGGGGAAGCCATGGCCCGGTCCCGCACACAGGCCGAGCGGTCGGGGTTGATCGCGAAAGCGTAAGGCAAGGCCTTCTTTTTTGAAAAAAAGAAGCAAAAAACTTTTACGAGTTTGCGCGCGCGTTTTGTCCGGCGCGGACCGCAGCGCGTAGCGTGGGTGAAGCGCAGCGTAACCCACGACTTGTCCCCCGCCAAAAAGCAGCGTGATCACCGCAGGAGAGCAAAACGGCAAAATCGCCCGGCCGGATTGCAGCCCTCTCCACCCGACTTCCGGGGGGAGAGGGTTGGGTGAGGGGGGCAGTGCCGGCTGAATCCGAACAACGCCGCCCCGCGACTCCTCACACAACCCGAAGGAAGCAGTGATAGGACACGCAATCCCGCCCGGCCCAAGCTCCATCGTACTCAAGGAGACCACCCCATGCCCGAGAATGCCGTCGTGCGGGCGCGCATCGATGAGACAACCAAAACCGAGGCCGCGGCCGTGCTGGCAACGATGGGCCTGTCCCTGTCGGACGCCTTCCCCCTCCTGTTGAAGCTTATGGCAGCGGAGAAGGCGCTCCCCTTCGAGCCCCTGGTGCCGAACGCGGAGACGGTCGAGACGATGAAGGCCGCTCGCAGGGGAGGGCTGGTCCCGGCCGGAAAACGTCGGCACCGTCGTATTGAGGATATGGATCGAGGAGGCGGCGATGAACGCGTCCCACGGGCTTCGGATGAAGCAGCCGGCACACCCCGGCGGCTTCGTCAGACACGAGATCATCGATCCGCTCGGCCTGTCGGTGCCACGGGCGGCAGAAGTGCTAGGCGTAACGCGCGCGACCTTGTCCACGCTCCTCAACGAGCGCGCGCATCTTTCGCCCAACATGGCGGTACGCCTTGAGAAGGCGTTGGGCATATCAATGGAGACGCTGATGCGGATGCAGAACAATTACGACATCGCCGAGGGCCGCGAGCGAGCGGATGACATCACAGTGACGAGGTTTGCGGGCGTGGCGAGTGATAAGCGGCCGGCTGCCGTCTAGCGGGTGTACGCGCTACAGCGCGGGTGGCCACTCTCCTCCATGCCGCCGCTCTCAGACCGCGCTATGACGCATTCTTATTACGGCGGAAACCTGTTATGATAGTTCCAATAAAGCCGCGTGGTCATTTCGCAAGGTGAGACTGCAATGTTTGGGTGTGCAGTGCGGTTTGCTTCGATGTATTGGCGAGTCGCCATTGGCGCCATAGGTGCTTTGCTGTTTGGACTCACTGCGGTTGATACATTAAAGCCCTGGAACATGTATCTCATCTTAGGAGGGTTTATTGCAACTCTCGCCAGTCTGATATTCCAGGCAAATTATGCCAATACCAATGCGGAGCTTTCGTCAAATTTATCGATAATTACGAAACAAAATGAGGCGCTCAGAACGCGGCGTGTCTTTGTCTTGCTCGCAGCTTTTCGCGAAAACTTTCAAATGGAATTGAACTATCACTTGCTCCGGATTGGTCGAGAAAGTGGATTATTCTTGCAGGTATTCTGCCCGACATTCGACTTTTCGGATGCTGATTACCGAAATGGATTAGCCGACATTGCCGAGAACATTGGCCAATATAGCGGCGGCCTGCTAGTCGCCTCGAAATTTGCCGACGACAAGGTGAGTGAGCTTCAACAATTTGCTGCAGGGATCAAAGTCCCAGTTATTTTCATCGACCATGTGCCGCCGACTCCATCTTCCAGCGAACCGGGGTCCAATCCTCAGAGCAGTAAAGTCAGGTGGGTGACCGTTCAGGACACTTTAGGTGGCGAGAAGGCAGCTCAGGCATTAGCCGATTTCGGCGGCGCTCCTGGCCGCGTTCTCGTCGTCGCAGGACCTGCGAAAGCTGACCGCCAGGCATCGTTTAAGAAAGCCGTTATCTCTCGCTGGCCGGCTTGTATCGTGACCACGACCACCGACGGAGGGTTTGATCGACAAAGAGCTCGCATAATTGCGTCAAATCTTTTGAAGAGGGCGTTGGAAAACAAGCTGCCTTATGACGCGATCTTCTGCACGTCGGACTCGATGACCCTGGGGTGCCTTGACGCAATTCAGAATATCGATTGGGCTGGGTTGGTGGCGCCGAATGTCATCGGCTACGACGGAATCGAGGCAACGCGGTCCTTAATCGATTCAGGCCATTCAACTCTGCAACGTGTCGTGGTGCAGGACCCTCAAAAATTGGCTGAGGCTGCAATCCACGCACTGCACGAGCTAACTCAGGGAAAAGATGGACCGTCTGTGGTGTGGATAGAGCCGACTCTTTATCCAAACGAATCTACGGGGCTCTGATCCTGCCCATTCATCGCAAGCCCGCCCATCGCAGTGCGGGCACACGATGTCGTCGGCCTCTGGGATATCGTTTCGCGGAGCAGGTCACCAACCCTAAGGCGTGAATGCAAATATGCTGCCGGCGCCCGTGGGTCCGACAAGCGTTACGCCGAAGAACGTGCCACCCACGTAAGCAAGCGCCGATGTCGGATTGGCGCCGTCCGAGACGTCAAAACTATGCAGCACGGTCTCGACACCTGTGTCCGGGTCAATGTCGAATATCGTCCCAATCAAATTTGTTGACCCGCCTTCATAGGTGGTTCCGTAAAGCAAACTCCCAACCTTAATCAGGTTCGCCTCCGGCAGCATGCCGTCGTTCTTGGCACCGAAGCGATGCAACACGGTTTCTTTTCCCGTGGCCGGGTTGATCTTGAATATGGTTCCGCACCCTTCGCCACCGCAGCCTATGGCGCCACCCAACATGGTCGTGCCGTAGAGCAGACCGCCACTCTCGATGAGTGACGCCGCGGGAATTTCGCCGTCGCTGCCGCCTGCAAAACTGTACAGCACCGCCTCCGCGCCGGTTGCGGCCTCTATCCGGAACACGGTGCCAAAGCCGGCCGAACCGCCACCGGACGTTGTTCCGTAGAACATGCCATTATTGTAGAACAGGCCAGCGGAAGGACCGGCTCCATCGGCACCGCCTAGGAAGCGATAAACGATCGACACCGTCTGCGTGCTCGGTTCGATCTGGAACACGGTGCCGCAACCGGTGCCACTACACCCGGTACCGCCTCCCTCATCAGTGGTGCCGTAGAAAAGATTGCCGACCTTGATGAGCTTTCCGGCAGGCGAGGCTCCATCGTTGCCGCCTGCAAACCGGTAAAGCACGGTCTCCTTGCCGGTCTGGCGATTGATTTCGAATACTGTGCCGCAGCCTTTGCCGCCACAGCCCGTATTGCCGCCCATCGTTGTGGTCCCGAGGAATGCGCCGCCGTCAGCGGTGAGTCCGGCCAGCGGAAACGCGCCGTCGGTTCCTCTCCGAAAACTGTGCAGAATCTTTTCTGCCCGGCTCGCTATTGTGAGCTTGAAGACCGTGCCGCAGCCGCCCTTACAAGGCTTCTTGCCGCCATACCCGGTGGTGCCGTAGAGGACCCCGCCTTGCACGACGATGGCGCCATACGGTTGCGCCCCGTCGGCTCCGCCGGCGAAATCATACAGGTCCGTCAGCGTGCCGCCGTGGGCAGCAAGCGCCGGGATGACGGCGAGTACCACCAGCAGAATGATGGTCCACGGTTTTATTTGGAACACGGCCTTGCCCTAGAAACGGTGACATATCGCAGTCGTTACGTCGGGTAAGCGGAGCATAGGCCGATGACGCCGTAAACCGACACTTTGAGGGTGATCGGGGGCAAGTCCCATCTGACGCTGGGTCATCGCAGCGAGGCAAACCAGGATCTCCTTACATAGGAGAGCGGAAGAGCGAAGCGAGATCCGCCACAAGCTTAGCAAAAACCCGGCGCCATAAAATTGCGTACCCGAAAATAACCCCACTTGACAATGTTCGCTTTATGTTCTAACCGTGCCGGCGATGCCTCATCACCCCACCCCGCCAGCTCCGTGCCGCCATCGCGCACCTCCTGCCCCCGCGCATCCTCAACAAGGTGCAGGAGGCGCGCCAGACCCTCATCCTGGCCACCACCCCAGCCCTTTTCGCCGAATTCGGCCGCGCCACCATGACCGTGGCCAGCGTCGCCGCCGCGCTGAGCCTCTCGCCGGCCGCCTTCCGCCAGCTCTTCCTCGACCTCGACGCCCTGCTTGGCGACATCCTCCGCCGCCACTGCCGGACCATCCTCGACGCGCTGAAATCCGTCCCGACCGACGCCCCGAACCGCCTGTCCGCCCTCTGCGCCGCCTACCACGCAGCCACCCGCCTGCCCCTCGGGAACGGCCACACCGACGCCCATCTGCTGCTGGTGCGCGACCTCGAGCATCCTCCCCGAAGACGAGCGCAAGCCCACCGAAGCGTTCCGCAAAATCCTCGGCCAGTTCATCGCCGGCCCCCAGGCCGAAAGCCCGCGCTTCCGCATCCTCGACGATCCAACCCTTCGAGCTCGCCGACATCCAGCGCCTGATTGCCAAAGCTTCTCGAACCCGCCGAAGCCGAAGCCGCTCCGGCCAGGCTTCCCCAGCCCGCTACGCCGAATTGCCGCTGCTCCGCGCTTGGTCGCGACCCAGGCCAAATCCCACACGCCAGGCCCGCCCTGGAACCGGCACATGCGCCGAGCCCTCAAGGCCCGTGCTGGCCCGCCGGCTTAGGGCCTGAGACGAATTAACCGCGTCAGTTTTCGGGCTTGCGGGGTTTGATGGTGTAGTTCCATTCACCGTGGAAGTCGGCCGGCTTGATGTTGATCGTCGCCATCTCGGCGTCGGAGATCTTGATGCCTTTGTCGTAGGTGTTTTCGTCTAGCCGACATTGGACTGTCAGGCCCATTTCGGTCGTGGTGCTGGCGATCATTTGGATGATGACCTGATGAGTCAACAAGGGTTTGCCACGCCAGTTCTGGGTGATGAAGGCGAACAGGCGATGCTCGATGCGGTTCCATTTGCTGGTGCCCGGCGGCAGATGGGCCACGGTGATGGACAATCCCGTCTGATCGGCCAGCGTCTGCAACTCGGTTTTCCATAAACGCACCCGCGCACCGTTGCTGCCGCCGCAATCAGCGGTGATCAGTATCCGATCAGCGCTTGGG
>CBDDDO010000014.1:0-128139 GCA_965226655.1 Granulicella sp.
CGGGACCGGAACATCACGCACATCGTTCAGCTCTCCAAAAGACAATGCCGATCCTGCATAGAACAGGATGGGCATTGTTGATTACGGCAAGCCTCAGAACACATACTTCGCCGAAAGCTGGAAGAACCGCGCATCGGGTGTAAGATTCTGGCCCTTGCGTGATGCCGTGATCTGTCCGCCGTTCACGCCATCATTTGCTGTGCTCGGAATTCCATATGACGGCGTATTCGCCACATTGAACGCGTCAATGCGAAGCTCGAGGAACTGCTCCCGGAACGTCGTGAAATGCTTGAACACCGAAGCATCCAGCCGCTGGAAGCCCGGCCCGTAAATCTGGTTGCTCCTGCCTCCCAGGAACAGCAGCGCCTGTGCCTCGTTCGTCACGTACGTGGGATACAGATACCCGGGAGCCGGTACTGTCGGATTCCCGTTATCTTTCGCGAACGGCGTAATGGCTGAGGCCGGAAGAGGATTCGCATAGGCACATGGGTTATACCAGTGGGCCTTGTTCCGAACCGATGTAGGGCAGGTGATCGAAAGGTTCGTAGAGTTCGGCGTCCCGCCCGGAGCGAAGGGATTGCCGATCTTGATCGCATTCTGGCTGCCGCCGGTGTCGTTGGTTTGGTTCGCCGTACCGACAGTGAACGGATTGCCATCCTGTATCTGATAGGTTAGGTTCAAAGCCCAGCCTCCGAAAAGCGCGTCCACCAGTCTCGAATCATTGCTAAGATACGACTCTCCGCGTCCGAATGGCAGCCTGTAGTAACCGTTGAACGTGAACCTCTGCCGCGTATCCGAATCGGTGTTCGTCATTTCCTGTCGAATCGGAACGATGTTCGCATCGCGATAGTTGCCGATACCTCCTCCGAGCGGATCGGCAGCATCGTCCAGAGCGTGCGACCACGTATAGGTTGCCCGGAATTGTATCCCATGCGAGAGCCGCTTCTCCAACTGCGCCTGCAGTGCGTTGTACTCCGAAATGCCTTCGTAGATCAGATTGGTGGACCCTCCAAACGACGGGAAGGGAAGATATGCCTGCGTCGTTCCTGAGGGCAACAGCGCCGTTGTTGAATTGCTGTTTACGCCCGCGGGCAGATGTCGCGCCGCCGTTCCTACGTAGCTGATCGTCGCGACGATGTCGTTGGTGATCGCCACCTGAAACGCCATGTTGTAGTCCATCGCGTACGTCGTCTTGATATTGGGGCTTTGCCCAACCAGCACAGGCGTGGCGAAGAACGTATTCAGTCCCGCAGCGATCGCACTCGAGAAACCTGTCTCAAGGTTGTAGCCATTCGTAGCGCAGTTTACTGTCTTGGCGGGTGGAGTCGGCGGGTTGCAGGCCGGCGCCTGAAAGGTATCGGTAAATACGAAAGGATAGTTCGTGGCGATATTATCTGCCGCTCCTGCCTCCTGTTGCCCCTGGTAGAAGATGCCATAGCCGCCACGAATTACGGTCTTCGGATCGAGCGTGTAGGCAAACCCGACGCGCGGGGCGAAGTTATTATTCTGCTGCTGTGTGAGCCGCGGATTCTGATCATACTGCAGCGCAATATGGTTTGCCGCAAGCTCTGTCAGGAAGGCCGGATTGATGGTGACCTTGCTCTGATCCTCGGCTGGCAGCAGATAAACACCCGTGCCTGTGCTGATGCCGACGCTTGTCGCGTAGAAGTTCCCCTGCAGCCCTGCCATCTCCTTATAAGGCTGAAAGTAGTCATAGCGCACTCCGAGATTGAGTGTCAGGTTCTTCGTCACCTTCCAATCGTCCTGCGCATAGCCTGCAATATTGTTTTGAGCGTCGTTGAATGCGCCGGATGGTCCGATAGAACCGTTCGACATGTTATCCGTGAGGAAATCGGCAATACCGCTGCCTGTATTTGACACACTGGGGGCACCCGTCTGCGCACCGCTGAAGGTATAAGCCGGATGGGATGCTGGCGGTTCAAGCGTCTGTGATCGGATACTCTGCAGCGAAAAGCCTAGCTTCAACGAGTGGTTCCCCAGCGTCCACGAAACGTTATCGAGAATTTGATACTCATCCGCAAACTCTTCTTCCGGACGATACGCATGCGCTCCGAAGCCAAAGATAGCGCCGCCCCCACTGATCGTCGTTGTCGGCAGGCCTCCATTGTCAGGGAAGTTCGCACCCGACGGAACACCGCCCAACCCCAGAGCTGCCGCATCGTTCGAATTGAAACCAGGATTCAGCGTATCGAAGTGGCCGAAGTTGAAGGCGAACCGAAACTCGTTCACAATCCGCGGATTGAAAACATGCGTTTCGCTGAGAACGAAGTTATTGCCGTAATCCACCTGCACTCCACTCACATCCGTCGAGCCTTCACCGCCGCCGCCATCGAGGATCGGTCCAAGCGGTGCTTGGAAGTTACCGATCTGGTTCAAATAGCTGAAGCGCGCAAACGCATTGTCCTTTGGCCCGATGTTCCAGTCCATGCGCGCATCCCATTGGAACGTATTTTGCGGCTGCTTCAGGTCGTACACATAGTTGTCATACGCCACGCCATAAGCGGTCGAGTTCGGCATTGGGTACATATTCAAGATATTCAGCGCAACCGGATCAATTTGGTTGGTGCAAAGAATGTTTTGCCCTGGGCCTCCCGTTACAGTACTTGACGGCACAACCGCTGTATACGGAACTGCAGCCGTAGCTGCGCGCCCCGGGCAAGTCAGGAACGTCTCATTGTTGTGCGGTTGATAAAGTATCTGTGGCTTTGAAGCATTGAAGTTCGTCGGTATCAACAACTCGCTGAAGTCCCCGGTCCGCTCAGCCGCGGTTGGCACAGTAATGGGTTGCTGCGACTGCTGGATCACGATGCGATTTGCCTGCACATCGCCAAAGAAGAATAACCGGTTCTTGATAATCGGAAACCCCAGCGTCGCGCCAAACTCATTCTCGCGATACTCCGGATCGGGTAGTTGTGCGGGCGCGTCCCAGTTGCGCGCATCCAGTACGTTGTTCCGCCAGTACTCCCAAAGATCGCCATGGATATCGTTCGTGCCCTGCTTGATGCTCGCATTCACTACCGCGCCCGCCGAGTGCCCATACTCTGCGCTGTAGTTCGAAGTCGACACCTTGAACTCAGCCAGCGCATCCGGTGGAGGATTGATCGAGTAGCTCGTCTGGCTCAGGTAATCCTGCGACACGGCATTGTTGTCCACGCCATCCAGCACAAAGTTGTTCTGCTCCGCGCGCATGCCATTCGCGTCGAAGTCACCTGTCCCCGCACCACGTCCGGAGTGCGAAGGTGCCGCGCCGGCCGTCAGCTGCACCAGGTACATCGTGTTTCGTCCATTGAGCGGTGTATTGTTTATTTCCTGCGTGCTCAGCACCGTCCCCACGGAGCTGTCCTGCGACTGCAACAGCGGTGGAGCTTCGGTCACCGTAACCGTTTCGCTCACAGCACCGGGCTTTAGCTTCGGCGAAAAATTGACACGCTCACCCAGCGAAACCCGCACGTTCTTCTGAATCGAAGTATCGAAACCCGGCGCGGTTGAAGTTACTGCGTAGACACCGATCTTCACTGGAGAGAAGTTATAAACACCGGCCTTATCCGCCGTCGTGGAGAGCTTGAAACCCGTCTCCGGATTTTCGATCGTCACCGTCGCCCCGGGAATCGCCGCTCCGGTATTGTCCTGCACCGTTCCCGTAACTGCGCCCTGGTCGAGAAATTGTGCCTGCGCATCATAGCCGTAACCTAGCATCGAGCCGCAAACGAGGAGAAGGAGTAAATACTGGATGCGCTGTGCCGCCAGCTTGGACGCAGACAGAAGGGAGATTTTCATTAATTTGGCCTTGGGAAAGCTATTGCATTGATTTAGAAGCGCCCGCGGTCATGCTGCGGGTAAAAAGCATCGTGGATACATAGATCGGTCAATGCCCTAGTGAGTAAATTTGTGCATAACGTGCTGAAATTGAGGAAGAATCGATAGCTATCCTTGTAATCGATAGCAATATATTGACACCCATTATGATCTGTCAAGAAAGCGCTTACATTTGTTGATTCCAAAGATCCGCCTACTCATCATGGCGACTTTATTTCTCTATCACTTCAAACTCATATGTTCCGGCGCCAACATCGCCCGTGAGATTCCCATCTGCATAGCGGAACCCCGCAGGCTTGCCATCCATCGTTGCAACACTGGCCGCGGTTGCCGGCAGGGCTACTGTCGCACTCGAATTGGCAGGAACATGAACGGTCAGGTGGAAATGCTGCGGGTCGGTGGTCGTCCAGTTCGTCATGATCGTCCCATAGACCGAGTCATACTCCGCATGGACATGCGATAGATGCGCATCGACATGCGGCGCAATGAGAATGTGATGGAAGCCCGGCGAAGCCGGATCGGCATCGATCCCCGCCGTCCGCCGATACACCCAAGCCATGACCGAGCCAAACGCATAGTGGTTGTATGAGTTCATCGAAGCATCGCCTGTATCACCGTTCCACCGCTCCCACCATGTTGTGGCGCCCTTTTCGACCATATAGCCCCACGAAGGATAGGTCTCTGTCAGCAGGAGCGAGTACGCCACATCGAGTCGCCCTTCCTTATCGAGCGTCGAGAGCAGATAGGGCGTGCCCAGAAATCCCGTCGTTAGATGGTTCTGGTGCTCCGCGATATTGCGCACCAGCCGCTCCGTCATGTTCGCTTCCATCGCCTTCGGTGCAAGCCCAGCCGAAAGCGTCAGCACATACGAACTCTGCGTATCGCCCTCAACGGACCCATCCTCATGCACGTACTTCTTCTGATAAGCCTTGCGAATATTGTCGATCAAAGTTGCATACTTCCGCGCGTCCTCATCACGCCCAAGCGCCCCCGCCATCGTTTGCATCTGTTGCGCCACCAGGACCCAGTAAGCCGTAGCAATCAGATCACGCGGCGTGCGCGGATCGGGCGCTAGCCAGTCGGCGTAGTTCGCGCCAAGCGAATTTTCTCGTAGGAAGTTAGGATTCGTGCGCTCAATGAAATCCATCCACGATTGCATCGCCGTCCAGTTCTTCTCCAGCAGAGAGCGATCGCCATACTGCAGCCACGTCGCGTAAGGCACAAGGATTCCGGCATCGCCCCACCCAGGTGCACCGGGATCTTTGTCAGCGGCTTTCAATAAGTTCGGAGCGATATCTGTGAATTCTCCATGTACACCCTGCGCATCCACAACATCTTGCATGAACTTGTGGGAGAATGCGTCGATATCGAAGTTATAGCTTCCCGTCCGCCAGAACGCTCCTGCATCGCCCATCCATCCCATGCGTTCGTCGCGCTGCGGGCAATCGGTCGGGATCGAGACGAAATTACCTCGTTGCCCCCATAGGCCCAGTTTGTCCATGTGGTTCAGCAGATCGCTCGAAGTCTCAAGCCGCATTGCTGGCGCAGCCGGAAGACTATTCAGCACCTCACCCTGCAGCGCACTCAACTCTGGCTTACCGGGATACCCCGACACCTGCACATACCGAAATCCGTGGAACGTAAACAGCGGTGTCCACTCTTCTTCGCCCTTGCCGCTCAGTGTATAGAAGTCGGTCGCATCGGCATTGCGAAGGTTCTCCGTATAGATCGTCCCGTCCGGATTCAACCTCTCCGCAAAACCAAGTTTAACCGTCGTCCCGCGCGGTCCATGCACGCGCAGCCGTGTTGTGCCCACCATGTTCTGTCCCATATCGAAGACAGCAACCTTCTCGCTTCCGGCACCCACCATCACCACGGACACAGGCGCAATCGTCTGTGCAAGGTGAACCGGTGCATCGGGCTCAGCCGTTACCGCAATCCCCGTGTCAACGCTATTCACAATAGCCGCCGACCAATCCTGCGCGTCATGCGTCGCAGGGAGATTCCAGCCTTTTCGCTCAAGTCGCGCATCGTAAGCTTCGCCGCCATAAATCTCCGACGAAACAATCGGCGAAGCCCCGCCTTGCCATGTCCCATCCGTCGCAACGGTCTGCACTGTTCCATCCGCATACGTCAGTTCGAGCTGCGCACGCAGACAATCCGGCCCCGGAAACAACCGCGTCCCCGACCACAGTAGTGGACTCCCATGCCATCCCGCACCAAGTATCGTAGCCACGGTATTCTTGCCCGGCGCAAGCATCGCCGTTACATCATACGTCTGATACAGGACCCGCTTTCGATAGTCCGTAAACCCTGGCGTCAGCGCCGCCTCACTCACGGCCTTCCCATTCACGAATGCACGATAGCTCCCCAGCGCCGTCACATAAAGACGAGCCGACACCACCTTACCCTTTGGCGTAAAGTCCTTCCGAAACAGGGAGGTTCCTGAAACAATCCGGTCCGGCGCCGATGCCGGCGATTTGCGGTCAACACCCACGCCGAACGACAGGCTCTTCAACAACCCAAGTTGTTGCACTGGAGCCCACGCACCTGCATCTTCACGAGCCTCCCATCCATCGCCTGTTACCCTCCATTCGTCTTTCCCGTCAGCACCGCGAAGATGCAACGCCACAGCCAGCCCCGCCGGAAACGTCTTATCCGCCTGCGTCGACTTCGGAATCTCCACTCGCACAACGATGCTGTTATCTCCCGCAGCACCACTGCCGTATTTCAATTCATTGCGAACATCTTCGCGATCAAACGCCGCCCAATCCTTCTTGTGCCCGGTCACAATCCCATTCACGCGAGTCGTATAAGCGCCGCCCGCCAGTACATGCAAACCCGCAGCCTCCGGCTTCGCATCCAGATGCAATCCATATCGAAACTCCGCCACCGTTCCTTGCACGGTATGTTGGTAGTCGGCATTCGGCAGCCAGATCCAATTTGTCTTCTGCAGCGCATTCAGCTCGTGCGCATCATCGTGGCGAATCCACTGCGCCTGCCAATCCGCAGGCTGCAACAACCCCATCTCCCACCACGCCGTTTCCGTCGCGAGTGCAGGTTTCCCATCTCCATCCCAGGTCCGCACCGTCCAGTAGCATCGCTGCCGAGCTTTCAGTGCAGGCCCTCCATAAACAATCCCCACGGACTCTGAGGACATCTGCTTCCCACTGTCCCAAACATCTGCATGACCACGTCGCAGCTCTCCGTCAGAGCTCGCCACAAGAACCTCGTAGGCAGACTGCTTCCATCCGCGTGCGGTTGCGTCGCTCTGCCATGAAAGCACGGGCCTCGGCGTATCGATCCCCAACGGTTCCACTCGCTGATTCGTCTTCAGATGCACGGGCAGCGCGTAACTCGCAGCCGCGCTCGCAAGGCAAAGCAGCACGGCAATCAATCGACAAACAGACGGGAAGATCGGAAGCTTCAAAAAGCGGGAAAGGCCGGACATCATCATTGAATCTCTCCGAAATGGGCTGAAACGAAACACGATAACCATCGCAGAACAAACGCGCAGCGGCAAGGTCTGCCGCTGCGTGCCTCGTTTCCAATAGTTATAACGTTAGAAGTAGAACTTTCCGCTCAACTGAATCTCCCGTGGATCATTCGGGCTGTCGCGCGTCGTCGTGATCTTCGAGAAAGTGCTCGTCGTCGTAAAGTTCAACTGCCCCGGTTGCCCGAAGTTAGGTGTGTTGGTCACGTTGAACACCTCGCCGCGGAACTCGAAGTACGTCTCGCGAACAAAAGGGAAGCGGCGGAACAGAGAAAGATCCAGCCTCCGGAACGGCGGTCCCGTCACCTGAGCGCCCGTTCCTCCAAGCGCCGCAATCGTCCCATAGGTTGAAGCTGCCGGATTTGTGAAAGCCGCGGGATTCAGATACTGGGTCTGGTTGTGTACCCCGCCGTAGGGATTCACACCCGGCACCTTCAGCGCATTGCAACCAAGTCCCGAAGCTGTCGTCGAAGAGCAGGCCACGTTGAACGGCTGGCCATCCTGAGCCGTAAAGATCCAATTCGTCGACCATCCACCGGCAACATAAGCCAGCACACCACCCTCATGCAGGAACATGTGGTCCTTGCCGAACGGCAGTTCATACGTTCCGCTGGTATGCACAATCCTCCGGACATCGATCGTGCAGAGCGTCGTATCCGCTCCAATGCCCACACCCGGAACATACGGCGCACGATATCCGCCGACGCCGTTATCCAGCAGGTCACGGCTGTCTCCAAGGCACTTGCCATACGTCATATTCGCCAGGAACGAGAAGCCGTTCTGGAACCGCCGCTCCCCACCAAACTGCACCGAGTTGTAATTGCTCTGCGCATTGCGTGAAACGTAGTTACCTCCCGTTGCCATCGTCTTGAAGAACGCGATGCTGGAAGCCGCCACGCTCGGCAGCGCAATCTGGTTCGTCGCGTTACTGCCGATCGAAGACTCCACATGCCGCGAGTTATCGCCCACATAGCCGGCAAACAAAATCGTCCGCGAGCCTACCTGGTACTGCACCTGCAGGTTATACGCCTGGCTATAAGTGGTCTTCGGATGCCGGGGTTCGCCCTGGAACGCTAACGCGCTTACCGAAACCGCAGAAGGCGTCAGCGAAACATTCGCCAGTCCATCCTGGATCGGGCCAACGGTTCCCTCCGGTGTCGTATTCGTCACCGTATTCGCGATGATCGCCTCCTGCGCGCTCTGATCCGCGAAGCTGGTTGAAACCTGGAAAGGGAAGTTGATGTAAGGCGAAATAGAAAGCCCATGGTTTTCATTGCCTTGGTAGAACAGTCCATAGCCGCCGCGAATCGAAACCTTCGAGTATGGCTGCAGCGCAAATCCCAGCCTTGGCGCAAAGTTTGTCCGCTGCGCTTCGCCGATTGCGTTATCGGTAGTCGGCGTCAACACCACGCCGTTAGTAGAAAGCAGGTTCAGGAAAGGAGCAGTCAGGGAAGCTACATTCTGTTGTGGGATGTAATAGTGCGAGGCTCCATCGGTGCTGTCTCCCGTATATGCGGAAACAAAGTTCGCCAGGCGCCCCGTCTTCTCCGCTGGATCGCCGATAAACTCATACCGCAAGCCAAGGTTCACCGTCAGCTTGTCCGTCGCGCGCCACGCATCCTGCACATAGGCGCCGTAGTAGTTGCGGACTGGATAAAACGCCGGTGGAAAGCTGGTAGCCGCAACGGAGTTCGCCCCGCCAAGATAATTTTGCTGTGCCGCATAGGGCGAAACCTGCGGCGTAATGATGAACTGTGCTCGGTCCGTCGTGGCATCCGTGCTGTTCAACACGGAGGTGTAAATTCCGTTGGCCGTAAAGTTGCCACGAGGCTGTGTTGGTGTCAGCAGCGGAAACGCAATGTGCTGGAATTCAAACCCTGCGCGAATCTGGTGATGACCATGATCGATCGTCACATTCTCCGTTACCTGCATCACATCGCTGGCCTTATCACTGGGCAACGTCGTGTTGGCTCCTAGATTTGAGAGACTATTGAACGTAAACAGGGGTAGTCCACCGTTCTCAGGAAGCTGCGGTATCCCCGGAATGCCATACTGCGCCGGTATCCCCATTACATTCGCATCGAACTGAAAGCGTTTGTCATACACGCGGCTGTATCCAATGCGCGCCTCATTAACCAGGTGCGCCGTAAGAATATGCGTCCAGCTCAAAGCACCGTTCTGCGCTTCGGTCGTTCCACTGCCCGGCCGCGAAGGTCCACCATCGGCAACTCCCGGAAAAGGCGGCGTCGCTAGCTGTGTTTCATACAAAAAGCTATAGCGAAAGAACACTGAGTCCTTCGCGCCAATCTGCTGGTCCACGCGAGCATCCATGCTGTCGATGTGCGTAATCGTGTTTGGATTCACCGTATAGTTGCTCGTGATCCCAGCACCATTCGGCAGCGGATACAGCTTCAGCAAACCCAGCGCAATCGAGTTTAGCCGCGCCGCCGGCAACTGGTTCAACTGCGACTCCGCCAGCGCCGTCGTAAAGTTTGTCGTGTTCGTCAGCGAGCCCGAATAGAACGGGTCGCGGACGTAACCTGTCGCTGTCGCAGGTAGATTCGTCACTGGATCGATGACACCCTTGGTGATTGCACGCGTCGTGAGCGGGTCCATCACAGTTCCTTTGGCAAATGTGCGTCCCAGCAAATCGGTCGTTGTTCCTGTCTGCCCGCTGATCAAATCGCTCAGGTTCGTGAACCCGCTATTCTGCTCGGCCGCCGTCGGCACGTTATCGACAAACGTCGTCCCCTGCACCTGCCGCTCCCCTTGGTAGTCCACAAAGAAGAACGTACGGTCGTGTCCGTTATAGAAGTGCGGAATGATCAGCGGCCCACCGAACGTGGCGCCAAACTGGTTGAAGCGAAACTCCGGTTTATGTTGCGTCGGCAGCACAAAGAAGTCGGCCGCATCGAACTTGTCGTTCCGCACAAACTCCCATATGTCGCCGTGATAGGCATTCGTTCCCGACTTCGTCGACATATTCAGCACAGCGCCAGCCGCATGCCCAAACTCCGCTGAGTAGTTATTCGTTTGTACCGTAAACTCGCGCAACGCATCAGGCGGAGGCAGCAGCACATACTGCGTCTGGCTCACCAAGTCGGCAATCTCGGAGTTGTTATCCATGCCGTCCAGCATGTAGTTGTTCTCGGTTCGTGAAAGCCCATTGGCTGTGAACGATCCGCTCGCCTGCAACCCGCGCGAATCGTTCTGCGCAATTGTCACACCGGGAGAAAGTTGCGCCAGGAAGGCCGCATTGCGCCTGTTCAATGGAAGATCGTTGATCGCCCGCGTATCCACAAGCTGCTGTACCGATGAACTCTGCGTCTCCAGTATCGACGCAGCCGTCGTCACCTGTACGCTATCGGTCACCTCGCCGATCTGCAGCGTCGGGTTCACCTCAAGCCGCGACTGAATCGTGACCTCAATGTGCTGCTGCACGCTCTCCTTGAAACCCGGCTTTGCAACCGTCAGGGTATAGAACCCAAGCTTCAGCGGACTCAGCGAATAGCTTCCATCCGCATCGGTCGTCACGGTATGCGTGATGCCCGTGGCTTCTTCCTTCACAGTCACCTGAGCACCCGGAACACGCGCGCCGGCAGCATCCGACACCTGTCCCAGGATGCCGCCAGTATCCACCTGCGCCACTGCCTTCTGGGGAACGCCGACAACGAGCACAGTCGCGAGAAAAAGCAAGAACATTGGGAAGAAAACGTGTACATCGTTCCTCCTCTGTCCAAAGAAGCTTCCGTGTTTCGAAAGGCTCAAATACATAAGTCTCCTAAAATTGGTTCAAGGTTGGCTGGATTTCGTTGCCCCTTGCGGGACGCGCGTAAACGTTAGGCTGCCCAACGGTGCTCCGTCAAGTAGGCAACCGATCGAGCTTCCGGGGAAACTAACTCAGTCCGCAACACACGATGATCCTGGCGCCTGGACCGTTGATCGCACGACGTGCGATCAACGGTACAAGTGCCGTTCATACAACGGCTTATGCTAATGAGTCAGCTATCTATTGAAAAGGAATGCGCGCGACGTCCTACTGCCGGACTCGAAGAGTCAACAACAACACAGGGTCGAAACGATGAAGGAGGCACGCATACGGCAAAGCTTACCACAGACTGCTCTCGCAATTCACCCCGCCTTGACAGGCGATGACGGTGAATCCTACTCTCGGCGTTATGCCTGATCACGCAGAAAGCCGCCGCTCCTTCTTAAAGAACTCCGTAGCAACCGCTATGGCCGCCGCCGTCTCCACCGCTCAGGCACAACAGAGCACCACATCCTCAAAGCCTACGACGCCACCGAACATCATTCTGTATCTTTCCGATCAGTTCCGCACAGACTTCGTCGGAGCCAACGGCCGCAACGGTTCCACACACACCCCCAACATCGATGCCATGGCGCAGCGCGGCAAGAACTTCACGCACGCCGTTACCAACCAGCCCGTCTGCGCACCGTCGCGCTCGGTCATCTTTACCAGCCGTTACGCAACGGAAACCGGCGTCTGGCACAACGGCCGCGAGCTCGATAAGTCGCTGCCCACACTGGCCGGCGAACTTCGCAAGGCAGGCTACACCGCCAACCTCATCGGCAAGTGGCATCTTGCACTCGAGCGTCCCGCCGAAGGCGGCAGCACCGGCCCCGTCAAAGCAGCCGACCGCGGCGGCTTTCTCGATCTGTGGGAAGGCGCCAACGCCATCGAAAATACATCCCACCCCTACTATGGCAGCATCTGGGACCGCGACAACAAGGAGATGACCTACAAGGACGAGTACCGCGTCGACTACCTCACCGACCGCGCCGAGCGTTTCCTCCGTCAGAAGCAGGATAAGCCCTTCTTCCTCTTCATCTCGCAGCTCGAGCCGCACCAGCAAAACGACATGCACCAGCCCATCGCTCCCAAGGGCTTCGCCGCTCGCTATCAAAATTGCACCGTGCCCGACGATCTCCGAGCCCTACCCGGCACCTGGCAGGCGCAGCTCCCCGACTACTACGGCTGCATTGAATCCATCGACGCCTCCGTCGGTCGCGTTCGCAAAGTCCTTGAAGAAGAGCACCTCGCCGACAACACCATCTTCGTCTTCCTCTCCGATCACGGCTGCCACTTCATGACTCGCAACACCGAATACAAGCGCAGCACCCACAACAGCTCCATCCGCGTGCCGATCATCATCGACGGCCCGGGCTTCCAGGGTATGCAGCAGATCAACGAGCTGGTCGGCCTCATCGACGTCGCCCCCACGCTGCTTGAAGCTGCCGGCGTCCCTGTCCCGCCCACATGGAAGGGCCACAGCCTCATGCCGCTCATCAACGATGCGGAAGCGCGCCGCACCTGGCCTAACCAGCAGCTCATCCAGATCAGCGAATCGATGACCGGCCGCGCCATCCGCACCAAAGACTGGACCTACTGCGTCGCGGACCCATCTGGCTCAACGAAAGACCCGGCAGCCACCACCTACCACGAGTATCAGTTCTACGACCAACGCGCCGATCCCAACGAGCTCGTCAACCTCGCCGGCCGTATGGAATACCGAGCCAAAGCCGCCGAGCTGGCCGCCCAACTCAAAAAACTCCTCGTAGCCGCCGGCGAACCCGAACCCGAAATCATTCCAGCCAAGCTCTACCCATAACGCAGTTGCTGCGTACTTGCCTTTTTTTCTGTCATCCTCGAAGGGGATCTGCTGTTCCGCGCTCCGCCGTAAACCTAAGACCTACACCCCTCGCCTTGCCGGATTAGCAAGGGCCTTTAGGCCTTAACTCATTGCTTTCTGTCAAAGGAGCTTTAGCCCCGAGCAGTTGCCATCGCCTCTCTGCTTCACCGCATCACAACGCAAAACCTTCCACGCACCTGCCGGTGATATACCTCCTATAACTGACGACCACGAAGGAGCATTATGCCGCGTTCGCGCCGCGACTTTCTCACCAAAAGTTCACTGAGCCTCATGGGAGCAGCCATGGCTGCAAAAACGGCAAGCGCAAAACAAACGCCCTCCACCCCCGGAGCCCCACCAGCCTTCGGCACCTCCGCTCCCGTCGGCCCGGCCGTCTCGGTCGAAACATTCCAGGAAGCCCAGAAGCTCGTGCAAATCGAGATGACGCCGCACGACCTCGCCCAGGCCGCAGGCAACTGGCAGCAGTCTATGGCCTCGGTCTACGAGCGCCGCACCGGCCCCCGCAAGCTCGCCATCGAAGACAACATCTCGCCAGCCACAGTTTGGAACCCGCTCATGTCTAAGCCAGTGGCTGTTTCGGGAGCGGGTGTTTTGCAGAAACGGCTTTATCATCGACCTGCTTTGCCGGAGAAGGAAGAAGATATCGCCTTTGCTCCGGTCTCGCTGTTGTCGCAGTGGATTAAGGCAAAGCAGATAACCTCGGAACGGCTGACGGGCATTTATATAAAGCGCCTTAGAGAGTTCGACCCCAAGCTCCATTGCGTCATAACTCTCATCGAAGAGCACGCGCTTCAACAAGCACGAGCAGCAGACGCCGAGATCGCCGCCGGAAAGTACCGCGGACCGCTTCACGGTATTCCATGGGGCGCCAAGGATTTGCTCGACACCGCGGGAATTCCTACGACCTATGGAGCGGAGCCCTATCGCGATCGCATTCCGGTGGAAGATGCCACAGTAACGGCGAGATTGAACAAAGCCGGCGCCGTCTTAGTGGCAAAACTCTCACTTGGCGCACTTGCCCTCAATGACGTTTGGTTCGGCGGCCAGACGATGAATCCATGGCTCCTCGAAGAAGGATCATCGGGATCGAGCGCCGGTCCAGGAGCAGCCGTCGCAGCAGGTCTCGTCGGCTTCGCAATCGGTAGTGAAACGCAAGGCAGTATCGTCAGTCCCTCAATGCGCTGCGGTGTAACGGGGCTTCGCCCCACCTACGGCCGTGTTCCACGCACGGGTGCAATGACTCTGAGCTGGACCTGTGACAAGCTGGGCGTGATGGCGCGCGCCGTCGAAGACACGATGCTGGTACTGGAAAACATCGCAGGTCCTGACAATCACGACGTAGCGTGCATCACGGCTCCCCTGAACTTCGACCCAAACCCCTTGAACGAATCACAAGCGAAGCAACTCCGCATCGGCTATATTCCCGCCTGGATGAAAGAAGCCCCCGCCACGGACGTCGACCGCGCCGGCCTCGAAACCGCCAAAAAACTAGGTTTTACCGTCCAAGAAGTCACCCTCCCCAACTGGCCTTACGACTCGCTCAACGTCATCCTCTTCGCAGAATCAGCAGCAGCCTTTGAAGAGCTAACCCTCAGCCATAAAGTCGACGAGCTCAAAGCACAGGTCCCCGACGCCTGGCCCAACACCTTCCGCCAGTCGCGCTTCCTCTCCGCTGTCGACTTCGTACAGGCCGACCGCCTCCGCCGCAAGGTCGCGATGGAAATGGAACGCGTCTTCTCCGAAGTCGACCTCCTCCTCGTCCCATCCCTCCGCGACGAGTTTCTGGTCATCACCAACTTCACCGGCCACCCCTCGCTCACGCTCCGCGCCGGCTTCGTCGAAGTCTCCGAAGCCCGCAGTGACTGGGCCCCCGATCCCGCACACCCGCTCCCAAAATTCTCTCCACCCCGCCGCGTCCCCCACGGCGTAACCCTTGTAGGCCGTCTCTTCGAAGAAGGCGCCGTAGCCGAAGCCGGCATGCTCCTCGAATGGGCCTTCAAAGCATCCAACGAACGTCCCAAAGGCTTCGCTTGACGCAGCGCTACGGCATCAACTCCGTCGCACTAGCTGCACTCAACTGATGAATTGCTAACCACGTCTGCTGATAGGCATTCAACGCATCGCTCGTAGAAGACCGTGCATCCCGCAGCGCATCGAGATAGTCGATCAACGCCAGCCCGCCATGCTCAAACGCATACTGCGCGATGGTCAACACATCGTGCGACTCATCCAAATAGTGCTCGCCAAACCTGTCCGATAGCCGCTTCGATTGCGTATACCCAACCCACGCCTGCGCCACATCCGAAATCACCTGGAACCGCGCCGCACTCTCCGTAAACCTCGAAGCATCCACTTGGAACCGCGCCGTCTCCTTGTTGCCCTGGTTGCGATCGAAGATCCGCAGCGGCACGCTCACCTGGAACCCGAAGGACTTTTCCGTCCCGGTCAAATCGAACTCGCCCTCCAGCGTCGGATCGGCCTTGCCATTCGAAATCGCCAACTGCGCATTCGCTGCTGCCGCTGTCGTCGCAAACTTAGCGGCCGCATAATCCGGACGATTCGCCAGCGCCGTCTGCACCAGCAGATCCTGCGTCTGCGTCACGACCGGCGGAACAATGTCACCGGCTATATCGAAGTCCGGGCTAGGAGATTCAATCCCAAGCAGCGTCTGCAACTGAAAGCTTGCCTGCTGCAGCGTCACAATGTCGTTCGACTCATCGCTCTCAAAGTTCCCCAACTGCAGATCAAGCCGCTCATAATCCAGCTTGCCCAGATCGCCCGCCTTGTAGCGGTCGTTGCTGATCTCCACCTCATGCCGAAAGTCCTTCAGCGTCGCACTCGCCAGCTCCAGCGCTTCCTTCGCGACGAGCATATGGGTGAACGCCGTCTTCACCGTCAGCATCGTCTGCCGGATCGTATCGTTCAATTGCGCCTGTGTTTCCGCGGTCGTCGCCCGCGCATCATCCAGCCGCCATCTGCGCTTCTCACCCCGCTCAAACAGCCGCGAAACCTGCGCCGCGTACGCATAGGGATTGTTCTCGCTTGCCGGCTCTGTCACGTTGGAAGCCGTCAGCGCAAAGTTCGGGTTCGCCCGCACACCTGCCTGCAACTCCTGCGCTCTGACCGCCCGCAAATTCTGCTCCGCAGCCAGCAGCGTAGCGTTCTTGGCCCGCGCCATATCCAGCACCTGCTGCAGCGTGTAAGCTCCCGGCTTCGATACCGGCGGCTTCCGTGGATCAGGCCCCTCCTGCGTTCCCGCGGCATAAGCTGAAGCCGCCGTCTGTCCCGCCGCCGCGGCATCGCCTCCCTGCGCCGCCATCGCGTGCGACAGCACAAGCGCCGCCGCAACGGCGAGCAAAAGTTCCTTCGATTTGCGCGGGTTCGTCATCACTTGTAGTCTCAATTCTCGAACTCCGTATCCGGTGTCGGAAGCACATCGTTCGGACGCGCAATCCATACATAGAGGCTCGGCAGTAGGAACACACCCATCGCTAGCGCGCCCACAAGACCGCCCACAATCACAATCGCAAACGGCCGTTGCGAGTCCGACCCAATCCCATGCGAAAGTGCCGCGGGCAGGAGGCCCAGCGTCGCCACCAACATCGTCATCATGATCGGGCGAAGCCGCACCACCGCGCCCTCAAGCGCCGCTTCCTTCACCGTGTGCCCATTCACGCGCATCTGGTTGATGCACTCCAGCATGATCACGCCGGTCTGGACCGACACACCAAACAACGCCAGGAACCCAACACCCGAAGACACGCTGAAGTGATTGCCCGTAAGGAACAGCGCCAGCAATCCGCCGAACGGCGCAATCGCCACATTCGCCAGCACCAGCAGCGCCCACTTGAAGGATCCGAACATGCCATACAGGATGATGAAGATCAGCATGATCGTCAGAGGGCACACGATCATCAACCGCCGAGAACTCCGCTTCTGGCTCTCATACTCGCCTGCCCAATCCAAGTGATAGCCCGTCGGCAACTGCACCTGCTTCTTTACCTTCGCAATTGCTTCTTCCACGGTGCTTCCAAGATCGCGATCACGCACGCTGTACTTGATCGCGACATACCGCTGCCCGCCTTCGCGGCTAATCGATTCAGCGCCATCCACAACCTGCACATGCGTCAACTGTGCCAGCGAAACTCGCTCACCCGAAGGCGCCAGCAGCCGTATGTTGCTGATCTCCTCCGGCGTCGTGCGATACATCGGGCTGTACCGCGCCATCACGTCATACCGCGCCTCGCCATCGAGCACCTGCGTCACCGGCGCTCCACCAATCGTCCCGCCCACAGCGCCTTCAATCGCACTTTGGATATCGGCAACATTGATGCCATACCGCGCTGCAGCATCGCGGTCTACCACGTAATTCAAGTTCGGCTGTCCAATCACGCGAAACAACCCAAGATCGGCAACGCCCTTAATTCCGCTCATCACTTGAACAATCTGGTCACCCTTCTGCTCCAGCGTCTTCAGGTCGCTCCCATAGAGCTTCACCGCAAGCTCGCCCTTCACACCGCTTACCGCTTCTTCTACGTTGTCGGAGATCGGCTGCGAAAAGTTCCACACCACGCCTGGCATCTTCTCCAACTCGCGGTCCATCGCGGCAATCAGCTCTTCCTTGTTCTTATCGAACACGGGCCGCCATTCATCCTTGGGCTTCAGATCGACGAAGTACTCGGTGTTGAAGAACCCTGTCGTATCGGTTCCATCATCCGGCCGCCCAATCTGGCTGACCACCTGCCGGACTTCAGGAAAATCGGACAGCACAATCCTCGCCTTGTTCGCAATCGCCAGGCTCTCCGTCGGCCCCGTGCTCGGAGCCAACGATCCACGCACCCAGATCGCGCCTTCATCCAGATGCGGTAGAAACTCCGAACCGATCACACCGCTAAACGCCAGGAACGCACTCAGCGCCAACAAACCTAGAGCAGCGGATATTGGCACGATCTTATGGTCGATGGCCCACGCCGCAAACTCCCGATACTTATTGGTCATCCACACCATGACCGGGTTCTCCCATTCGGTTGTGCCCTTGCGGAAGAACAAACTCGCCAGCACCGGCGCCACGATCATGGAGAAGATCAACGCGCCCAGCAGCGCAAACGCCACCGTCCACGCCATCGGCTTGAACAACCTGCCCTCTACCGATTGCAACGTGAAGATCGGCAGATATGCCGTGATGATGATCGCGATCGAATAGAACACCGGCCGCTGCACTTCATGTGCGGCCTCGCGAATCTGTTCCATCGGCGTTCGATCCACCTGCTTCTTGTGGCTCAGATGGCGAACGATATTCTCGATCATCACCACCGCGCCTTCCACCACCATGCCGAAGTCCAGCGCGCCCAGACTCAACAGGTTCGCTGGGATATGCCGCAGCTGAAGACAGATCGAAGCAAACAACAGCGAGAAGGGAATCGTGATCGCAACAATCAAAGCACCGCGCGCATTCCCCAGGAAGAGAAACAGAATCAGCGCGACCAGCAGAATGCCCTTGGTCAGGTTGTCGAGCACCGTGCTGGTCGTGATCTTCAAGAGATCGCTGCGATCCAGGAACGGTACAATCGTCACACCCTTCGGCAGGATCTGCTCGTTCAGCTCCTTCACTTTGGCGTGAATAGCCTCCAGCGTTGTGTCGGAGTTTTCGCCCTTCTGCAACAGCACTACGCCTTCAACGACATCGCCATCATCCAGCAGCTTGCCATCTTCATGCCGAACGGCCTTATTGTCCTTGCTCGGCTTGTCGTTGGGATCGCACGTCCCCGTGCCCACGCGGCAAGTCTTACCAATCTGCCCCAAGCGAATCTTCGGTCCCTGCACTACCTGCGCAATATCACTCACGCGCAGCGGCGTTCCATTCGCAGCCTTCAGTACGGTCTGCTCAATGTCATGCACGTTCGTAAACAGCCCGATCTCCTGCACATTGATCTGCTGCTGTCCCTGTTCGATGAAGCTGCCACCGGCATCGACATTGTTGGCCGCAAGCTGCTGCTGAACCTGTTGCAACGTCAGCCCGTAGGAGATCAATTTCTCCGGATCCACAATCACTTGGTACTCGCGCGTCAGGCCGCCGAAGCTCGATACATCCACCACGCCCGGCACACTGCGGAACTGCTTCTCCAGCGTCCAGTCCTCGATGCTCTTCAACTGCATCGTGTCGTACTCAGGATTGGTGCTCTTCAGCGTGTACCAGTAGATCTGGCCTACCGGGCTCCAGTCAGTGCCAATCTGCGGCTGCAAGCCCGTAGGCAGCGTCACCTGCGAAAGGCGTTCCAGCACCTTCTCGCGGTTCCAGTCATCTTCGCTGTCGTCGTCGAAGATCATGGTCACGCTCGAAAGACCAGCCAGCGAGGTCGACCGCAGATGCGTCATGTGCGGGATGCCCGCCATGCCGATCTCGAGCGGCACCGTCACCTGCTGCTCAACTTCTTCCGCCGTCCGTCCCGGCCACTGCGTAATCACGTTGACGTAGTTGTTCGCCACGTCCGGATATGCTTCCACCGGAAGATTGTGGAACGAGATCGCGCCCCATACGAACAACAGAAGCGCGATAACAATAATGATGAATCGACTGTTGAGCGAGAAATCAACGATCTTCCGAATCATTACTGGTCCGCCGTGTTCTGCAGGTCAAGCGCGTTGGAAACCACCTGCTGGCCAACACTCACCCCGTTGAGAATCTCCGTGGAATTATTGTCCAGCGTTCGTCCGACCTTAACCTGAACGCGCCGGAAGGTTCCTTGTTGCCCCGAAGGCAGGAACACATACGACCGGTCATGTAGCTGCAGAATCGCGCCAGAAGGCACAACCGCTGCATCCGCAGCCTGCGAGCCAAGCAGCGTCGCCGTCGCAAACATCCCGATACGCAGCTGTCCACCAGGATTCTGCACCTGGAACCGCACTTTCGCCGTACGAATACTCGGATCGAGCACCGCCCCAATATCGCTCACAGTCCCACTAAACGTCTTCCCGGGGAAGGCATTCAGTCGTATGTCGGCATGCTGACCCATATGTACGGTGTTCAAGTCATTCTCGTACACATCGCAGACCACCCAAACATGCGAAAGATCCGCGATCGTCAGTGACCCAGTAGCTCCCGCATAGGTAATACCCGCTGCACCAGCGGCCGCTACGTTCTGCGAAATGATCACGCCTGAAGCAGGCGCATACACCTTCACCGAATCACCCGGATGATTCTTATCCACCCCATAAATCGCAAGTTGCTGTTCCGCCGCCCGCATATCGGCCTTGGCATCGTCATCGCCGGCCTGCGCGATATCCAGTTGCGACTTAGCAATCGCGCCTTTATCGAACAGCAGCTTGTCGCGCTCCAGCGTCACGGCCGTAAGGTGTTCGTCATTCACAGACTTGAGGTAGGCATCGAACGCGCTCGTCACGTCCGGACTCTGTACTTCCATCACTAGCTGCCCCTTGCGGACCGTATCTCCAAGCCCCACATGCAGCGCAACCACGCGACCATTGGCCAGCGAAAGAACAGGGATTTCGCGCGAAACATCCGGGCTTACCGAACCCGTAACCTGCAACGTGCTCACGATCGCCCGCGAGGTAACGGACGCTAAAGTAAAGCGTTCCGCTCCATCGACATGAACTGTGTCATTGCCCCCGACATTGACCACCTGCGGCTGAGCCGGCGGTGCTTCAGCGGCGGGATTGTCGGCATGCTTGCAGCCGGAAAGGCCCACGAGACCTAACGCAAAGGAGCAGGCAAACCACCGCCATCCCGTTGTTGCTGGTTGCATCCTTAGACCTGTTCCTTTCGATCCTGCTGTCTATTAGCGCCAATCCCCGGCAGACCAACTCGGAGATTACGAGCGCACATTTAAATATGGCTAGCCTTAACAATAACCTTAGCGTGACACTCCGTAAAAAGGGCGTAAAACTGGCGCTGCTCTCAATAGGCCCATCCCATAAGTCTGACTTGAAAGTCCGGTCGCAGCCGCCAGTCAATACCCGCATCGAAGAGCGTCTTCCCCTAAAGACCCGGCTTTTTTCAACAGGATGCGACAGGCGCGCCTTTTCGGTTACATATTTCTCTGTGAGACGGTCTTTTGGCCCGATTGGACTCACACAATTTACAATCAATTCGACATGAGTGAACACGCTTCGAAGTACACACGCAACCAGCCCTATCTTTCGAAAGTGCTGGTGAATGACAGGCTCACCGGACCCGAATCCGAAAAAGAGACCATCCACATCGAGCTCGCCCTGGAAGAGGGCATGACCTACACCCCCGGCGACGCCGTAGGCATCATCCCCACCAACCGCGAAGAGCAGGTAGCCTCCGTCCTCCAGGTTCTCGGCTTCACCGGCGACGAGCGTGTCCTCGACCACTACAAGGTGGATATCTCGCTCCACGAAGCTCTCTCCACGCGCCTTGCTATCGGCAAGCTCGCCCGAGGCAGTGTCAACCAGTTCGCCAAGCTCTGTGGCGACAACGTCCCCGACGCCCTCAAGGCCCTCATCGGCCAGGAAAACAAGTCCTTCGCCGAGGAGTACATCTGGGGCCGCGAGTTCGTCGACCTCGCCAAAGAATTTCCCGGCATCGTCAAACAGCCGCAGGAGCTTTTCAACATCCTGTCGCGCCTCACCCCGCGCATGTACTCCATTGCCTCCAGCCAGGCTGCGCATCCGAACGAAGTCCACACCACCGTGCGCGTCGTCCGCTACAACGCGCACGGCCTCGACCGCCAGGGCGTTGCCTCGGGCCATCTCGGTGAGCGTGCTCCCGTCGGCGGCACCATGCCGATCTTTCTCCACGAAAACAACGCCTTCCGCCTACCGGAAGACACCGATGCCCCGGTCATCATGATCGGCCCCGGTACCGGCATCGCACCCTTCCGCGCTTTCCTGGAAGAGCGTCAGGCAGCCGGCCACAAGGGCGATAACTGGCTCTTCTTCGGCGAGCAGCGTTCGATTTCGGACTATCTCTACAAAGACCAGTTCCTCGGCATGGAAAAGGACGGCCTGCTCACCAAACTGCACACCGCCTTCTCACGCGACCAGAGCAAGAAGGTCTACGTGCAGGACCGCATGCAGGAGAATGCCGCCGACCTCTACGCCTGGCTCGAGCGCGGCGCCTACTTCTACGTCTGCGGCGATGCCAGCCGCATGGCGAAGGACGTCGAACTCGCCCTCCTGGACTGCATCGCCAAGGGCTCGGACGGCACGCTCGAAAACGCAACCGAGTATCTGGCAGCCATGAAAAAAGCCAAACGCTATCAGCGCGACGTCTACTAATAAATCGAGAACAGCACAAAGGTCGCCCACCTGGGCGGCCTTTGTGCTGTTGCTCCGCTGGAAGTTCGCCACCTAAGTGTGACTCCTCAGAATTGAAAATTGTTATCCTGAGCGTAGCGAAGGATCTGCTGTTTGCTAGGGTTAGCGAAACACCTCATGGAGCAGCTTCAACAACCGACCCAAGGTCCCGCTAGATCCGGTCATGATCCGCGCGCCACACAACGATTGCCTGCTTGATCTGTTTCGCGCTCAACTTCTCGCGAATCGCACGCCGTGCCAGCTCGGGCAGCTCGGGATTCGACGCAAAGCGCAACGCAACGTACTGCTTCATCGTCAACGAGTCCAGCTCGACCAACTCCGAGGGTGAAACAAGCACCGCAAGTCGCAACTTCTCTTCCAGGCGAATTACACGGTCCTGCGCCTTGAGCGCATAGCCCCGCGCAATGCCGGCCAGCATAAACAGCGCAACCGAAACCACGATGTACCACGGAGCCATGTAGTGATGCTGCGCGTGGTGCCGCACATACCATGTGATCGATGCTGCTATGTTGACCAGCAAAACCGGAAGGATGAAATAGTGAAACATCGGCTCCATACGGCCGTGGTTCTTGTACGTTTGTGGCTTAGACATCATGTTCCTCGTGCTTGAAATTGCGTTGCGGGGGGCCATCGCGATCATACTCTGCTACTGGTGCGCCCTATGTGCGATACGCTTTTCACTATGGCCAAGAAGCGAATTGGAGTGCATGTAGGAACGGCGGGCGGTCCGTGGACAGCCGTGCAACGTGCAGTAGACTACGGCGCCAACACGTTCCAAATATTCAGCTCCAGCCCTCGGACCTGGAAGTCCGGCACAGTGCGCCTCGAAGACGCAGAGAAGATGCGCGCCCTGCGCGCCGAGTTCGACATCAACCCGCTCGCCATCCACGCCAGCTTCCTTATCAACCTCTGCTCGCAAACCGAGAGCGTGCGCGAAAGCTCCATCGGCGCCCTCCGCGCAGAAGTCCAGCAGGGCCTCGCACTTGGTGCAGAGTACCTCGTCCTGCATCCAGGCAGCTGGAAAGGCCTCACTCGAGACGAAGGCCTCCGCCTCGCCGTGCAGGGAGTAGAAAAGGCCGTCGACGGCCTCGATTGGCAGGGCAAGAACTTCGAAGTCCTCATCGAAAACATGCCCGGCGCGGAGTTCTCGCTCGGCGGCAGCTTCGAACAGGTAGCTGAACTCGTCGAACGCCTCAAGCCCTGCGCCCCAGTCGCCGTTTGCCTCGATACCTGCCACACACACGTCGCCGGCTACGACATCGTCTCCGCCGAAGGCTACGAAACGACCATGCAACTCCTCGGCGAAACAGTAGGCTTCGCTGCCGTCAAGGTCTGGCACTGCAACGACGCGAAGGCCGCGATGGGTTCAAAGCTCGACCGCCACGAGCACATCGGCGAAGGCACAATCGGCGCCGAGGCTTTCCGCCGCTTGCTGCACGACGCCCGCTTCGAACACGCAGCCTTCATCGCGGAAACTCCCGCCGACGAGCCCGGAGACGAACTGCGAAACGTAATGGCGCTGCGCGTGTTGTCCGCAGGATAAATGCCAGGCGGGTGCCCCCCATCTCTCGCACTTGGAGATCGGGGTTCCACTGCTGCCAATCCGGAGGCCCAATAGCCCTTGCCAAAAAAGCTTTGTTCCGACAAACTGAAATCGCCTAGACCAGAAACTACCGACTAGCTGAAAGGATGCCTCCTGATGCGATCCGCATTCACAGCCGCCGTTTTTGTCATGTCTCTTTCTCTGCATGCCCAGCGTCCCCTCCCGCCGGCGCCCCAAACCATCACTGGCGAGCCATACAGCGCCACCCGCCTCGTTACGACCTACCAAACGCTCGGCGACGGCACGACCATCCAGCATGAGAAGACAGGCTTCATCGCGCGCGACTCGTCCGGCCGTGAGGTGCAGCGTGCCGAGATGCAGCCCGATCCCCTGCGCCCTGAAACGAAGCGAGTCTCTTGGAGCCTCTATGATCCCAACACACGCACCATCACGCGCTGGTGTTCCTGCGGCAAGGTGGCGATGATTTACCACTACGGCGAGCCACGCAGACTTCCGCCTGAGCATGATCCTGGCATGGAAGGCATGGACGTCTACCTCGGCCCCACACCCGCCACGCGCCTGAAGTACCACGCAGAAGAACTTCCGCCGAAGGTCCTCATGGGGGTAACGACTCGCGGCTCACATGTTGTGCGCGTAGTGAAAGCAGGATTGGACGGCAACGATCACGACCTCACGACCACGATCGATAGCTGGTACTCGCCCGAGCTCCGCCTCGCTCTGCTAACCGAGATCGACGACCCGATAAAAGGCAAGTCAAGACTGGAATTTACCGGGCTCTCGCGTGACGAGCCACCGGCGGGGCTGTTTCAGATTCCACCGGGATACACCGAACGCGAAAGCCCGACCCAGGCAGCGTCAAACTAAGAATCTATTTCTGCTGGCCCCAGATGCTGTCAAGCAGGAGATACCGCGCCCGCTGATCGTCAGGCTTGGCGGCGGATGTGGTGTCGAGATGTAGCACCTGCCAATCGGTAGGTTTATAGACAGGCCACCCGGGCAGGCCGGGACCATTGGGGTCGCCGGTGCGGGCAAAGTTAGTCCAATACTGCTGGATTTGAGACGAAAGCGCGCGATCTTCGGGCCTCCATGTAGCCTGCTGGCGGCTGTCGAGGGTGCCGAAAACATACTCGATGTCGTCGGAGTGGAAAGCGCCGGAGCCGGCCGGGTGAAACTTATCGCCGGGTGGGACGAGATCCAGGCGGTAGCGATAGGCAGGCGCTTTGGACGTGGCGACATCGGATTCAAGCCAGCGCCATGTCGTATAAACAATGAACTTATCGGAAGCATAGTCGCCGGCGGAGCGGAGGGCTTCGGCGTCGGTGGAGGCCGGATATTGCTGAAGGAACGCATCGGCCTTTTCTTTGAAGGTGACGTGGGCGAGTTTCGTCCAATTATCGGCGGTCATCAGGACTTTGGCGTGGGTGGCGTTGTTGCGGACTTCGTCGGCGTTCCAACCGGCGAGTAACGGAATATGGGCTTCTTCACCGGCCGCATAGAGGTTGGTGAGGGTATCTGGGAGGAAAAAGCCGTCAATGCCGGGAGGAAAGGCGCGTGAATCGCGAAAAGCCGCCGTGTTAGCGAGAGTTTCGGCCGGGATTTTTCGCAGGTCGGCGAGAGAGGTGGTGTCGAGGGCTTTCTGGGTGAGTTCAGCGTCGTGCGTTTCACGCTGGTCAAGCGGCTGAAAGGGAATGGATTGGCTCCAAAAGCCCGCGCCGCTCTCGCCGATCGCCTTTGAAATCAATCCTTTGGAGATTGGCGAGGCCATCTGCGCGCTTACTGAGAAGCTGCCGGCGGATTCGCCGAAGATGGTGATATTTTTGGGATCGCCCCCGAAGGCGCGTACGTTGCGCGCGACCCAAGCGATAGCAGCGCCTTGGTCCATGAGACCGTAGTTGCCGGAGGCGTGATGCGGAGACTCCTTGGTCAGTTCCGGTGAAGTGAAGTACCCCAACATGCCGAGGCGGTAGTTCATGCTCACGACGACAACATGATGATTCGCAAGGAATTGTCCGTCCTGGCGGGGTTCTGAGGTGGCACCCGTGGTGAAGCCTCCACCGAAGATCCAGACCATGACGGGCAGGGAGCCGGGTTTGGCGTGGGCGGGGGCCCAGATGTTGAGGTTGAGGCAGTCTTCTGACGGACCGGGGTCGAGGAAGACCATGTCGGCGTTGGTGCCAAACTGGATGCAGTGGTGGCCGAAGTCCTTTGCTATCAATGTGCCGTGCCAGGGGATGACTGGCTGTGGTGGGGCCCAGCGAAGGTTGCCGATGGGCGGTGCGGCGTAGGGAATTCCTTTGTATGCAATCACTTGCGCGTCAGGTGTGGTGAAGCCTTCGACTGTGCCGGCTTCAGTGTGGACTTTTTGGGCGGATGCGAGGGTGGTGGTCAGCAGGAGGGTAAGTAGAAAGCGCATTGGGGACTCCGAGGTCACGATATCACTGATTTTCGGTCGATTTTTATGGTGCAAATTTATGGAGGTTTGTGGTGACTTGTGGTGGATTTATGGTGTGTGTGATGTCCAGCAAACTTGACATCGTGGTGGGCTGAAAAATTATCTGGCGGGGTGGTGGGTGACGCCTATACTGGGCACGTTCTTTCCAAGGAGACAACGATGCGCCTGTTGAGATGTTTCGCGTTGGTGGGAGTGGTGTCGGCCGGGTTTGCGGCAGCACAGAGCACGTTCGGTCCTGAGGCCTCTGAGATTCATATGACGAACAGCATGTCGTCCAACGGGGCGATTGTGGCGCTGTCGAATCCAGTGACGGGGCAGCCTTATGAAGCCACGAAGGTGATGCGCTCTTCGTGGAAGCTTGGAGACGGGACGACGATCCGGCATGAGTCGGAGTCGAAGATTGCCAGGGATGGTGATGGCAGGTTTCGGGAAGATATCGAGAATACGCAATCAGGTTCTTTTGGCGGCAAGCAGACGAATGTGACGCTGGAACAGGCGACAGTGGCTGATCCGATAGAGCATTCGCTGACGATGTGGTCGGGGAAGGTGAAGACTGCGATACGGATGCAGATGCCGGATATGTCGGGGTTGACGAAGACGCCCGCGGGGATGCCGGGAATCGTAGGTGCGCCGCCTGCTCCTCAGCCAGCGGGGACAGCTGGTTTGCGGTTTCCGAATGGGAAGCCGGTTGTTTTGTCGCCGCCACCGAGAGCGGAAGATACCATTGCGCCTTCGAGGGATAAGGATCAGGTGAGGACGGAAGACCTGGGGAAGCAGTCTGTGGCGAGGGTGCTGGCTACGGGGAAGCGGACGACGACGGTGATTGCGTTGGGGAAGATTGGAAACGATCAACCGATTACGGTGGTGCATGAGGAGTGGTATTCGCCGGATTTGAAGGTGGTGGTGAAGTCGGTAGATAGCGATCCGCGGAGTGGGGAGCGGACGATGGAACTTACCGGGTTGACGCGGGGCGATCCTGATCCGGCGTTGTTTCATGCACCCGCCGGGTACGAGGTGACGGATATGGCGGGGATGATGAAGTCGATGGGGAGTTCGGGAAGTTTGGGGGGCGGGAAGTAAGAGTGGCGGATTGAGGTTTTGGGTGTCTTGAAGGGAAGTTTGAGTGGACGGAGCCGGATGCGTCGTTATTTCGGTGCCGGAGGATTATAAAGTGGTGGATCCGCTGCGGGGATGACATAAAGAAGTAAGGCGCTCTAGCTGTCGCGCTTTGCGCGATACCCACCCTAGCCGCAAAGTGCGCGGCGAGGATGGGGCACCCAATTCTGGGTTGATTGTTGACGGGTTCTTTACAATGGAAGCTTATGGCTGACGTTGAAAAGATTGAAGGCGCGCCGGAGCGCGATGGTCGTTATAACCCGGCGGAGATTGAACCGAAGTGGCAGGCGCGGTGGGACGCGGATGAAACGCTGTATGCGGCGGAGCCGCATGACAGTGGGAAGCCGAAGTTTTATTGCCTGGAGATGCTGCCGTATCCCAGTGGGCAGTTGCATATCGGGCATGTGAGGAACTACTCGATTGGCGATGCGCTGGCGCGGTTTATGTGGATGCGCGGGTATAACGTGCTGCACCCGATGGGGTGGGATGCGTTTGGGCTTCCGGCAGAGAATGCCGCGTTGAAGAACAATACGCCGCCGCGCGAGTGGACGCTGAAGAACATCGCCGCGATGAAGGTCCAGATGCGGAAGCTTGGCCTGAGCTATGACTGGGCCGGAACCGAGGTAACGACGTGTCTCCCGGATTACTACCGGTGGAACCAGTGGATCTTTTTGAAGATGGTGGAGCTCGGGCTCGCGTATCGGAAGTCGAGCAAGGTGAACTGGTGTCCGGATTGCGCTACTGTTCTCGCCAACGAACAAGTCGTTGGAGGGTGTTGTTGGAGGCATGAAGACACGATTGTGGAGCAGCGAGAGCTGCAGCAGTGGTTCCTGCGGATTACGAAGTATGCCGATGAATTGTTAGACGGGCTGGACAAGATGCCCGGCTGGCCGGAGAAGGTCCGGACGATGCAGCGGAACTGGATTGGGCGCAGCCATGGAACGCATGTCGACTTTCAGGTGACGGCGATGGCGAACACGCCGCCGATCACGGTGTTTACAACGCGCGTGGATACGATCTTTGGGGCTACTTCGATTCAGCTGGCGCCGGAGCATGCGCTGGTGAAGGAGTGGGTGAAGACCGATGCGTCGCTGGCGGCTTCTGTTGAGGAGATGATTGCGCAGCAGAAGGTGGCGCGCGAGACGGGCGACATTGGGAACATCGAGAAGCATGGTGTTTCGACGGGGAAGACGGCGGTGAATCCGTTCAACGGCGAGACGGTGCCGATATGGGTGGCGAACTACATTCTTGCGGACTATGGGACGGGCGCAATTATGAGCGTGCCGGCGCATGATGAGCGGGACTTTGAGTTTGCGATGAAGTATGGCTTAGCCGTGAAACGGGTGATCGCGCCGAGTCTGGATACGGATGAGCTGGCGTTGCCGTATACGGGTGAGGAAGAGGCGGTGCTGATCGAGTCCGGCGAGTGGACGGGTGAGGCTTGCCTGGAAGCTCAGGACAAGATGGCTCGTTTCGCGGAAGAGCATGGGTTTGGGAAGAAGACGATTACGTATCGGCTGAAGGATTGGGGTGTGAGTCGGCAGAGGTATTGGGGAACGCCGATCCCGATGGTGTATTGCGTGAATGGGCACGAGGGCGTGCCTGCGGGTGGTGTCGTTGCGTTGCCTGAGAGTGCGTTGCCGGTGTTGTTGCCGGAGAAGATTGAGATTACACAGGAGGGTGGATCGCCGCTGGGGAAGGTGCCGGAGTTTTTGAATACGACCTGCCCGGTGTGCGGTGGGCCGGCGCGGCGTGAGACCGACACGATGGACACGTTTGTGGATTCGAGCTGGTACTTCTACCGCTATACGGATGCGAAGAATGACAAGGCACCGTTCGATAGTGAAAAGGCGAACTACTGGTTTCCGATTGATCAGTACATTGGCGGCGTGGAGCATGCGATTCTGCATTTGATCTACTCACGGTTCTGGACGAAGGTGATGCGTGACCTTGGGATGATCAAGAATGATGAGCCGGCGGAGCGGCTGTTTACGCAGGGCATGGTGATCAAGGATGGGGCGAAGATGTCGAAGTCGAAGGGGAATGTGGTTAGCCCTGACGATATGATTTCGCGCTATGGGACCGATGCTACGAGGATGTATGCGCTGTTTGCGGCGCCGCCGGATCGTGACCTGGAGTGGCAGGAAGAAGGCGTTGCCGGTGTTTCGCGGTTTGTGGCGCGGGTGTATCGGCTGACTTCGAAGTTTGCGCCGGTGGTGAGGCAGATGGAAGCGGCGCATGGTGATGAGATTGCTGCGAGTGCGTTTGCAGCGCAGACGCCGGTGGGGGCGAAGCTGATTCGGACGCTGCACCAGACGATTGCGAAGATCACGGAAGACTTCAGCGGGCGTTGGCACTTCAACACTTGTATTGCCGCGATCATGATCCTGGTGAATGAGATTCAGGCGTCGGAGGCGGCGATGGATGCGGGCGATGTTTCGCCGGCGACGATTGCAGAGGTGTTCAAGACGCTGGTGTTGCTGCTGGCTCCGTTTGCGCCGTTTGTGGCGGCGGAGTTGTGGGAGCAGATGGGCGGGACGGGTGTGTTGTTCCGACAGCCGTGGCCGGTGGCCGATGCGGAGCTTGCGCGCGAGAGTGAGATGGAGATTCCGGTGCAGGTGAATGGGAAGCTCGTGGTGGTGATCAAGCTGGCGGCGGATGCGGATGAAGAGGCGATCAAGGTTGCGGCGATGGGGGATGAGAAGGTGATCTCGCGGCTTGAAGGGAAGACGGTAGTGAAGACGATTGTGATTAAGGGCAAGATGATCAACGTCGTGGTGAAGTGAAAGTGCAGGGATTAGGGATTAGGGATCAGGGATTAGGAACCGCCCGGGTGCGGGCGGTGGTGCCTGTGCGGGCGGACAGCAGATCCTTCGCTGCGCTCAGGATGACAATTTCTAAAATGGTGCAGGTATGAATAAGGCGCCGGTGCGGGGGACGCAGTCGTTTGTTGGGGTGATGGTGGAGGTGGTGAAGCGGCCAACGCTGATGGCGATGGAGATTGCGTGGCGATTGGTGGTTTGGATGCCGATGCTTGGCGTGTTGGCGTTGCTGCTGCATGGGTTGGGGATTGGGATTCAGTTTCATCCGGAGGTGTTGAGCTCGCTGACGGTGTTCAAGCCGGTGGAGATGATTGCGGGGCTAAGTTCGTTTTTCGATGGGCTGGCTCCGCTGGCGGGGAAGCCTGTTTTGTGGTGGGTGGGTGGGCTGTTTGCGTTGTGGATTTTGGGATGGACGGTGGGGCGCGGTGCGGTGATGCGCCGGATGGAGCCGGGTCTGGTGTGGCGGCCGGGGACGTTGCTGGCGCTCGGGGTGTTGCGGGTAGCGTCGATTGTGGCGGTGATGCTGGCGTGGTTTGCGGGATGCAAGTGGGTGATTGCGGCGATGGTGTTGCGTCCGGCGGTGGCGCGGCAGGAGCCGAACCTGGTGGGGGCGTTTGCGCTGGTGGTCAGCGGGACGCTGGTGTTGTTTGTGCTTTGGTGCATGGTGAGCTGGGTATTGCAGCTAGCTCCGATTGTGGCAATGGTGAAGAACGAGGGCGCGGAGGAGAGTTTGCGGAGTGTGGTGACGGCAGGGCCGGTGCGCGGGAAGCTGATCGAGATCAATCTGGTGATGGGGATTGTGAAGGTGATTTTGATTGTGCTGGCGATGGTGTTCTCGGCCTGTCCGTTGCCGTTTGAGACGGTGGAGACGCGGGCGTTTTTGATCTGGTGGACGGTGGGAGTGGGGGTGCTTTGGGTGGTGGCTTCGGATTATTTTCATGTGGTGCGGGCGGTGGTTTATTTGCGGCTGTGGGAGAGGGGCAGACAGTAGACAGTAGAGTGTAGACAGTAGAGAAGGCTGGAAATTGTGGCCGTGACAGGTGGCGTGGGGAGTGGAAGTTGCATCGTAGGTTCTGTGGGTCTTTTTAAAGCCCCGGAGGGCCGCGATGTCATTTCCGCTTTATTTGCTTGGAACGCTGATTTTGATTGGTGGGGTGGTGTACGTCTGCCACCTGACGCATATGCCGTCCCACTGGGTGGGGGCGATTGCGATTGTGCTGCTGGGCGCTGGTGTGATGGGTGCGGTCAGTTCGACGCGGCAGAAGGATCCGAGCTAGGGGCAGACAGTAGAGAGTAGACAGTAGAGAGTAGAGAAGGCGAGAGGATATTAGACTATAGGGGTGGATACCTCTAACTCTTTGCTCGCGGACGCCTCTGTAAGTTCAACCATTGTGATTTTGGATTTTGGGTCGCAGTATACGCAGCTGATTGCTCGGCGGATACGCGAGTTTAATGTGTTTTCTGTGGTGCTGCCTTGCACGGCGGGGCTCGAGAAGATACTGGCGTTGAAGCCGAAGGGGATTGTGCTATCGGGTGGGCCGTCGAGTGTGTATGACGACGCGGCGCCGAAGGCTGATCCGGCCGTGCTGGCGGTGGGACTGCCGGTGTTGGGGATTTGTTACGGGCTACAGTTCATGACGCATCACCTGGGTGGAAAGGTGGTGCCGGCAGCGGCTCGGGAGTATGGGCATGCCGAGGTTGAGGTAGTGGAACCGGCGGCGATTTTTCATGGGTTGCCGGACACGCTTGCGGTGTGGATGTCGCATGGGGATCATGCGGAGACATTGCCTGACGGGTTCAAGGTGACGGCGCGGACGGCCAATGCTGTAGCGGGGATTGCGGATGAGGCTCGGAAGATGTGGGCGGTGCAGTTTCATCCGGAGGTGGCGCATACGAAGCAGGGGATGGCGCTGCTGAAGAATTTTGCGGTGGATATTTGTGGGGCGACGCAGGACTGGACGCCGGAACACTTTATTGCGACGACAGTGGCGAAGATCAAGGAGCAGGTGGGGCCGACAGGCCATGCGATTTGCGGGCTGAGCGGTGGTGTGGATTCGAGCGTGGCGGCGGTGCTGGTGGCGCGAGCGATTGGGGATCGGCTGACGTGCATCTTTGTGAACAATGGCGTGCTGCGCAAGGATGAGTTTGCAAAGGTGCAGAAGACGATGCGGGAGGAGCTGCATTTGAATGTGGTGGCGGTCGATGCGTCGGAACGGTTCTTGTCGAAGCTGGCGGGGGTTACTGATCCTGAGGTGAAGCGGAAGGCGATTGGCGGGGAGTTCATCGCGGTGTTTGACGATGAGGCTGCGAAGATTATTGCCGGTGCGGGAGAAACGCAGATTCCCTTCGGGAATGACAAACAGAAAGGTACAGAGGTTGCGTGGCTGGTGCAGGGGACGCTTTATCCGGATGTGATTGAGTCGGCGAGTGTGCATGGGCCGAGCCATGTGATCAAGAGCCATCACAATGTGGGTGGACTGCCGGAAGATATGAAGCTGAAGTTGATTGAGCCGCTGCGGGACCTGTTCAAGGATGAGGTGCGGCGGATTGGGCGCGACCTGCAGATGCCGGAAGAGATTCTGGAGCGGCAGCCGTTTCCGGGGCCGGGGCTGGCGGTGAGGATTCTGGGTGAGGTGACGCCGGAGCGGGTGGCGATTCTTCAGGAGGCGGACGCGATCTGCGTGGAGGAGATTAAGAAGGCGGGGTACTATCGCAAGGTTTGGCAGAGCTTTGCGGTGCTGCTGCCGGTGAAGTCGGTGGGGGTGATGGGGGACCAGCGGACGTATGCGTATACGTGCTGCATACGGGCGGTGGAGTCGGAAGATGGGATGACGGCGGATTGGGCCGCGTTGCCGTATGAGGTGCTGCGAGCGATTTCTAGCCGGATTGTGAGTGAGGTTCGGGGGATCAATCGGGTGGTGTATGACATTACGAGTAAGCCGCCGGGGACGATTGAGTGGGAGTAGGGGCAAGGGAGTAGGGAATAGGGAGTAGAGCTACGGGTCGTCCTTTTTGGGGGGCCCTTTGCTTTGGGGTGGGGTCGGGGAGAGCGGTCGTTTGCTGGCGCAAACGATGCCACGTTAGCGACGATGGAGCCGTCGCGAACATGGGACACCCGGTGGGTTGCCGGTTCTTGGTTAGTGGCCGTAGCCCTCGGCGTGTTGGGAGACTTTGCCGCGGAATAGCCAGTAGACGATCGAGAAGTACATGAGGGCGAGGAGCATGCCGAAGGTCCACCAGACGAGGCCTACGTGCAAGGTGTGGGGGCCGGAGATGGCAGAGGCGATGGTGAGGTCGTGGCCGGTGGTTCCTACGGCGGGTAGCAGGACCGGGAAGAGGCCGAGGCAGGCGCCGACCATCATCGAGGTGAGGTAGAGGCAGGAGCCTAAGAAGGATTTGAGACGGGAGCGGGCGGGAAGGCCGGGGCGCATGAGAGCGAGGCCGGCGATGACGCCGAGGGGCGCGAGGAAAGCTGCGGGGTGGTGGGTGTAGTTGGCGAGGGACTGCGGGCGGGCGAGGATGGTGGCGGGGATTCCGAGGCAGGTGAGGATGATGACAGCGGGCCAGAGGCGGTAGGCGGTGGAGAGGGCGCGGTGCTCGAGGTGGCCTTCGGTTTTGAGGGCGAGGTAGAGGCAGCCGTGGAGGGCGAGACCGGCGAGGGCCATGACGCCGCCGAGGACGGTGTACCAGTCGAGAATGCCGGGGGAAGCGCCGGTGCGGAAGTTGGTCCAGAGGGGAAGGAAGAAGTAGTTGTCCGGGCCGATGGGGACGCCGCGGACGACATTGCCGAGGGCGGCTCCGAAGAAGATGGTGAGCAGGATGCTGGAGACGGCGAAGAGGCCGTCGAAGAAGGTGCGCCAGAGGGGGTCGGTGGAGTGGGAGCGGAGCTCGATGGAGATGCCGCGGAGGATGAGCAGCCAGAGGACGATCATGAGCGGGAGATAGAAGCCCGAGAAGGCCGAAGCGTAGAGGAGTGGGAAGGCGAAGAAGAGGGTTCCGCCGGCGGCGAGGAGCCAGACTTCGTTGCCGTCCCAGACAGGGCCGATGGCGCGGAGAGCTTGGCCGCGCTCTTCTTCGGTGCGGGCGACGAAGAGATAGACGGCGCCTACGCCGAGATCGAAGCCGTCGAGGACGACGTAGGCGGTGAGCATGACGGCGACGATCCAGAACCAGAGGGTTCCCATGGGTTGCGTCCTTAGGCTTTCGTTACTTCGGCGTGGAGTGGGGTGGTGGGGCCGGACTGGATGTGGGTGTAGACGAGGATGATCCAGAGGATGGAGAGCAACGAATAGAGGCCGAGGAAGCCGAGCAGGGTGAAGAGGCTGTTGCCCGCAGTGACGTGTGTGGACGATCCGGCGGAGGTGCGGATGAGGCCATAGACGAGCCAGGGTTGGCGGCCGATTTCGGCGGTCATCCAGCCGGCCGTGGTGGCGATGTAGGGTAACGGCCAGCTGAGCAGGATGGGCCAGAGGATCCAGCGAGAGGTGTAGAGCTTGCCGCGCCAGAGGAGGAAGCCGGCAACGGCCATGAGCGCGGCGAAGTAGGTTCCGAGGCCGGCCATGATGTGGTACGCGTAGAAGAGCAAGGGCAAGGTGGAGGGCCACTGGTCGCGGGGGAAGTGGTCGAGGCCCTGGACTTCGGCGGCGGTGGTGCCGTAGATGAGGAAGCTGAGGACCTTGTTGACGGCGATGGGGTTGTCGATGGTCTGGGTTTCGTAGTCTGGCTGGCCCATGATGGCGATGGGCGCGCCTTTGGTGGAGTGGAAGAGGCCTTCCATGGCGGCGGTGGCGGCGGGCTGGTGCTTGGCCATGTACTTACCGTGAAGATCGCCGGTGGGGAAGATCTGCAGGATGCAGGAGATGACGCCGGCGAGGACGCCGAGCTTGAGGAAGATGCGGCCGTAGTCGCCGGGGCGGCGCTGGAGGAGGTAGAGTGCGCCAACGGCGGACATGACGAAGCTGGCGGTGACGACCGCGGCGCACATGTTGTGGGCGTACTCAAGGATGGCCCAGGGGTTGAAGAGGAGGGCCCAGAAGCTGCGGACTTCGTAGACGCCCTGTGCGTTGACCGTGTAGGAGACGGGGTGCTGCATCCAGGCGTTGGTGACGATGATGAAGAAGCCGGAGAACCAGGAGCCGCAGAAGACCAGGAAGGCTGAGAGCCAGTGCATGCGGCGGGAGAGGCGGTGCTCGCCGAAGAGGAAGAGGCCCAGGAAGGCGGATTCGAGGAAGAAGGAGAAGATGCCTTCCATAGCGAGGGGCATACCGATGACGCCGCCGGTGCGGCGGGAGAACTCGGACCAGTTGGTGCCGAACTGGAACTCCATGGGGATGCCGGTGACGACGCCGAGGACGAAGTTGATGGCGAAGATTTTGGCCCAGAAGCGGGCGGAGACATCGTACTTTTCCTCGCCGGTGCGGAGGGCGAGCGTCTTGAGCACGACGATCAATAGGGCGAGGCCCATGGTGAGTTGAGGGAAGAGGTAGTGATAGGTGATGGTGAAGCCGAAGTGGATTCGGTGGAGGGTGAGGGCGTCCATGAGTGCTCCCTTCTTGCGTCGTCCGGTAGCTAGGGTGATCTTCTCACCGATATTCGTCGGGTGCGAGGGTTTATATCGGTAATCGGTTTTATGGGGCGGTTATAGAACTCATCACGGTTAGCAACGGTCTGGACGGGGAGAGAGCTTCACGCAAGGAACAACGCGAAGGTTCGCAAAGGGATGCATGGATATGTAAGATGGCTGGCGTGGCTGTCTGACAGATTTGAATGAGGTTTATGCGATGCGGGTTTTGGCTGTGGTGGCGGCAGTTGCGATGGTGGGTGGTACGGCGCAAGGATGGGCGGTTGCAGGGATTGCGGCGAAGACCTGTGATGTGCGGGAGTATGGCGCGAAGGGTGATGGAACGACCAAGGATACGGCGGCGATCCAGAAGGCAGTGGATGCGTGCGCGGCGGCGGTTGCGGACAAGAAGGCTTCGACCGGCATTGTGATGCTGAGTGGAGGGACGTTTTTGAGTGGGCCGATTTCGTTGAAGTCGGGGATTACGTTCAACGTGGCGGCTGGGGCTACGCTGCTGGGGTCGCCGGATCGCGAGGACTATCCGAAGGTGATGTTTGCGCGGCATGAGACGGTGCAGCCGCTGGTGGGGTCCGTGAACGCGGAGAACATTGTGGTCACGGGCGGAGGGACGATCGATGGGCAGGGGCACATCTGGTGGGAGTATGTGAAGGGTGTGAAGGATGCGGGGGTGCTGGGGACGGACCATCCGCGGCCGATGGGGATGGTGTTCGATCATTCGAAGCACATACGGGTGGAGAACATTACGATGCAGAACTCAGGGTTCTGGCAGATTGTGCCGTACTACGCGGATGATCTGGTGTTCAAGAATTTGAGGATACTAGCGCCGCACTCGCCGAACACTGATGCAATTGATCCGTTCAGCTCAAGCCATATTGTGATCGACCATGTTTTTTCTTCGACGGGCGATGACAATATCGCGATCAAGTCGGGTGCGATTAATTCGCCTGGGCCGGATGCGCCTAGTGAGTACATCACGATTACCGATTGCACGTTTGAGAATGGGCATGGGCTTTCGATTGGGAGCGAAGTTGCGGGTGGAGCGAACCATATTCATGCGGAGCGGATTCACTTCAAGGGAACGGACCAGGGGATTCGGATTAAGGCGAACCGGGACCGCGGGCATGATGTGAGCGATATCTCGTTCAAGGACATCGATATGGTCGATGTGAAGACGGCTATTTTGATTAGCGAGTACTACCCGAAGGTTTATCCCGAAGGCGCGGTGGAAGCGGCTCCGGTGACGCGGCTGACGCCGTTCTTTCACGATATTTCGATTGAGAATGTAAAGGCGACGGGTGGGGATGTTGCGGGCGTGATTGTTGGGTTGCCGGAGTCGCCGGTGGTGGGCTTGTCGCTGAAAAATGTCGATATTTCGGCGAAGACCGGGATGAAGATTGCGTATGCGAAGGTGGCGTTCGACAACGTGAAGGTGACAGCGGCGGAGGGTGAAGGGATTACGGTTTCGCCGACGGCTACTGTGACAGGTAAGTGATGAAGCAGGGAGTAGGCAGTAGGGAATAGGGAGTAGGTTGCCGTATCTTGAGGGTATGCGGGTTGCTCTGCGGGTGTTGGTGCTGATTGTCGTGGCGGTTGGTGTTGGGTTGGGTACGGCTGACGGGGTGGTGCGACACGCCGTCAACGCCGGAGCTGCTGAGTCGCAGATTCGGCTGGCGGGAGCTATGGCGGGGTTGTTTGCCGGTGGGGCGGCGGCTGTGGTGGTTGGGATTGGGATGGCCTTGATGGGCAGGCGCCGGGGCTGATGGTTCCTGGACTGCCCCTGGAGCAACCGGATCGAGGCATACCTCATCAAGGTTAGACAGACTCTCATGAAACCAAAGAACAATGGGCTGCTCCGCCTGATCGCCATCTTCAAGCTGTTCAAGGCCGTGACCCTGATTGCCGTGGGGCTAGGCGCACTGCACCTCATTCACGATAATGATGCGGCGGCTTCGGTGACAGACCTGATTGGAAGACTCGGGTTCAATCCGGGAGGCCACTATCTGGATCATGCGCTTGCGAAGATAGCGCAACTTCCTCCAAAGGATTTCAAGGATCTGGGCATCGGCAGCTTCATCTACGCGGCCCTGTTCCTGACTGAGGGAACTGGGCTATGGCTGGCAAAGCCCTGGGCTGAATGGTTCACCGCGATCATCACCGGAAGCCTTGTTCCGCTGGAGATCTTCGAGATCTACCGCCATCCCACGGTCACCAAGGTGATCGTCCTGCTGCTGAATATCGCCATTGTCGTCTACCTGGTGTTGAGGATTCGCAAGGAGAGAACAGGCAGGACTGAGGGCTGATGGGGCTGCTCGGGGGCTAGGCGTAGGTGCGTTTGCCGAAGATGGCGGTGCCGAGGCGGACGGTGGTGGAGCCTTCTTCGATGGCGACGCGGAAGTCGTTGGACATGCCCATAGAGAGCTCGGTGAGGGTGGGGTGGGTGGGCTGGTTTTCGTCGCGAAGGCGGCGGAGGTGCTGGAAGTAGGCGCGGGCGGTTTCGGGGTCTTCAGACCAGGGTGGGACGGTCATCAAGCCGGTGGGTTTGAGGTTGGTGAGGGGTAAAAGTGAGGCGAGGAATGCGGGAAGGTCTTCGGGAGTGAGGCCGTGTTTGGAGTCTTCGTGGGAGAGCTTGATTTCGATGAGGATGGGGAGGGTTTTGTTGAGGAAGGCCGCGGCTTCGTTGAGGCGGGTGGCGGTTTTGAGGGAGTCGATGGTGTCGATGGCGTCGAAGAGTTCGGCGGCTTTGGTGGTTTTGTTGTTTTGGAGGGGGCCGATGAGGTGGAACGAGACAGTAGACGGTAGAGAGTAGACAGATAAAGCATCTTGCTTGGATTGCCATTCCTGGACGCGGTTTTCGCCGAAGAGGCGCTGGCCGGCGGCGTGGGCTTCGAGGAGGGCTTCGGCGGGATGCATTTTGCTGACGGCCATGAGGGCGACCGTGGAGGGGTCGCGGTGGGCGCGGGTGCAGGCGTCAGCGACTTCGTTGCGGAGGCGTTCGAGGTTGGCGGCGATGGACATGTAGGGATAGTTTAGTGCTTTGCCATGCGCGGGTTAGGCGCAGGATTGCGGAAGGCGTTTGTGGAGGTGAAAGCCTTATACTGGGGGCACTGTTTTGGGCCGGTTGAGCGGGTGGATGATCTGGTGGGAAGGCCGCGCGAAGGGGCAATTTCCGAGAATCTGCATCCAGTCGGCGAGTTTCACCGTCCTACGCTGTAGGGAAGTCCGATGGTCCCTGATCGGCACAACTAAAGGTGAGATTTCGGGTTTTACACAGCAATTCTGCCCTTGCGGCAAGGAGTCAATAACAAGATGTCTATTTTTACTCGAACGAACTTCGTGCGCCGTAGCTTGATGCTCGCGGCGGTTTGCGGCGCAAGTGCGGCCGCGATGAGCGCGCAGACCAGCAAGCCGGCTGCGACGATGCAGGGCCAGGCGGTAAGCGCACCGGCGGTGGATTTCAAGTCGTATACGAGCCCGGTATTTGCGACCAGCGCGGTTTCGGAAGATGCGGTTTCGAGCTCCTCGAGCAGCAGCAGCACGGCGGACGATGTGGCTACGGTGACGGCCGATCCGCTGCACCTGAATGCCATGCAGTACAACGGACGGCGGCGCTATGGACGTCCGCGGTATCGTGGCGGGAATACGAATGCGGATGGGTCGAACAAGTGGATGTTCTACGGCGGTGCGGGACTTTCGCAGCCGGCAGGCAATACGTGGAAGTACTTCACGCCTAGCTGGGGAATCCAGGTTGGTGGTGGACGGCAGTTCAGTGCGCACTTTGCTCTGCCCGTGGAGTTCGATTATGACCATATGGGCTTTACCAAGCAGGCGATCAGCAACCAGAGTGAGATTTACTTCGGCGATCCGAATGCGGCGGATAATGGCATGGACGCGAACATGCATACCTGGTCCTTCGGTGTAGAGCCGACGTACACGCTCTTCAATGGAACGACCGGCGACGGCTTCGGCGCTTATGTTGAGGCAGGCGTTGGGTTTTATCACAAGGTCTCAAGCTTTACGGTTCCTCAGGAAGAAGAGTATTGCGATCCGTACTACGGCTTCTGCGAGCTGGTGGACGTGCAAGGGAATTTCGATCATTACACGTCGAATGCACCGGGCTTCAATGCCGGTTTCGGAGTGACGTACAAGTTCTCGCATTTCTCCAATGAGCGCTTTTATGGCGATGTACGTTATGTGGTAGTTACCAACTCGCAGCGGACGGGCTATACGGTTGCAGAGTCATTGGCCAGTGTTCCGTATACGGGAAATGATTTCTTCCCGGCGAACAGCAACAGGACGACTTACTTCCCGATCAAGTTTGGCATCCGGTTCTAGGGAGAAACAAGGAGTAGGGAATAGAGAGGCCCGCGGAGACGCGGGCCTTTTTGTTTTTTGGTGTGGGCGAAGTTGGAGCTGTTTTCGTATAGGTGTCTAGCGAGTGCGAGCAAGCTACAGGTCTCTCCACTCCGCAGGACGATAGAACTATCCTACCCCGGTCGAGATGACAATTCTGTACCAAGTCAAGAAATGCTCTAAGCGGCGGTGGTGGTGCGGCGGTGGACGTGGTCCATCCAGGCGTCGCTGCCGTAACGGCCTTCTAGGGCATATGGGATATAGAGGCCTTCATCCAACTCGGGCCACCAGATATCAGAGCCTGGGGCCTCGGTGATGAAGTTTGCGGCTTGGTCAGGAGTGGCGTTGCGCACGGCCCAGATGTCTTCACGGGGAATGGCCAGGCGACGGCCGTCGCTGATTTTCAGGATGAAGAGATCCTTGTCGCGAAGGTATTCGGCGTGGATGAGAGATGGTGCCGGTGGTTCGAGTTTAGCGGCGGCAAGCATCTCCTCGATTTCTTCCATCGTGTCTCTAACGTCGGGATGAAGCATTGATCTTCCTCCATAGAGCAAGCAGTTCTTGCCGGTGGGTCTGAAATTCGCTGACGTATGTAACCTGTAAAAATATTGGCAGCTCAAACAAACAGCAGATCCTTCGCTTTGCTCAGGATGACAAATTTGTGATGTGAGTCTATTAGACCCACCATCATTAGACGCCGACTGGGTAGGGCTTTTCGTGGATCTCGTCGCCGCGGGGGCCGCGGCGTTCGAAGAGGCCTTGGAAGAGGCTTAGGAAGCCGGTGTACCAGTAGCCGAGGACGAAGAGTAAGAGGAATGGCACGGTGAAGTAGTTCTGCGTGCTGATCGCGTAATAGACCGTCGCGGCGAAGTAGCAGCCGATGGCGAGCTCGATCCAGGGGATGATGCCCAGGCGTTTGCGGTACTTGCGGGCTTGGGAGACTTCGCCCTTCTTCTGCACGGCGTATTTGGGTGTGCGGGCGAAGGCGCTCTTGATGCCGAAGAGGGCTTCGAGAACGGCCTTGGTGTTGGTGATGGTGAGACCGACGCCTAACGACATCAAGAATGGGATGTAGAGGAAGGTCTTGTACCAGGTTTTGGGGTAGAGCTCTTTCTGGCTGACGAGGTAGAAGCTGGAGACCGACATGGTGGAGGCCATGAAGAGTGGGAGGTCGATGAGGAGCATCTGTAGGATGCCCTGCCAGGAGCGGATGATCATGGCGGGCATGAGGAGCGTGCTGAGCACGATCATGAGCGGGTAGCTGATGTTGGCCGTGAGGTGATACCAGGCTTCGAGCTTGGTGTGGAATGGGGCGTCGGAGCGGAGGACGCCGGGGAGGATTTTTTTGCCGGTCTGGATGAGGCCTTTGGCCCAGCGTGCTTGCTGGGTTTTGAAGGCGGTCATTTCGATGGGGAGCTCGGCCGGGCATTCGACGTCTTGCAGATATTTGAACTTCCAGCCTTTGAGCTGGGCGCGGTAGCTGAGGTCGGTGTCTTCGGTGAGAGTGTCATGCTGCCAGCCGCCGGCTTCATCGATGGCGATGCGACGCCACATGCCGGCGGTGCCGTTGAAGTTGAAGAAGACGCCGGCGCGGGAGCGGCCGCCGTGCTCGAGGACGAAGTGGCCGTCGAGGAGGATGGCTTCTACCTGGGTTAGGAAGGAGTAGTCGCGGTTGAGGTGCGTCCAGCGGGTTTGAACCATGCCAACGCCGGGCTCGGAGAAGTGATGGATGACCTGCATAAGCCAGGTGGGCGGGGGGACGAAGTCGGCGTCGAAGATAGCGACGAACTCGCCTTTGGCGGTCCGGAGGCCTTCTTCGAGGGCACCGGCTTTGTAGCCGTGGCGGTTGGTGCGGTGGATGTAGTGGACGGGCTGGGGTGCTAGGCCTTCGGTGCCGGCGGCGTAGCGGGCGACGAGGGCGCGGGCGACGTCGATGGTTTCATCGGTGGAGTCGTCGAGGAGCTGTATTTCGAAGCGGTCGCGGGGGTACTCGATGCGGCAGCAGGCGTCGAGGAGACGCTGGATGACGAACTGCTCGTTGTAGATGGGAAGCTGGATGGTGACGAAGGGAAGATCGTCCTCAGGGAAGGTCGAGGGTGGATTCGCGGAGTGGGCTTCGTTGCGGCGGTTGCGGTAGTAGATCCAGACGAGCTGGTAGCGGTGGATGCCGTAGAAGGCGAGGATGATCATCACGATGAAGTACGGGATGAGGATCGAGATGTCGAAGGCGTTCCAACGGTAGTCGCCGTTGAACGTGGGGTCGAACAGACGCTTCCAGTAGGGTTTGGAGGCGAAGAAGAACGCGAGCGTGTTGAGGGTACTAAGCAGAGGACGCTCCGGGGCGTGCGATGGTGTCAGGGATTGATTTTACGCGAGCGTGCTAGAGATTGAGACGGTAGTTATAGGTTTCCAGAAATGCTGTCGGACTGAGAATTTTTACGTGGGCGATGGTCAATCCGTAAAGGTGGCCAAAGTGATGGAGGTCGCCCGTGATGAGGTAATTCATGCTGGCGAAAATAGCGGTTGCGAGGATGGGCTGGTCCTTGAGAGCCAAGTTTATGCCGGCAGGAATAATCTGCATTGGGCCGTCGCTGACCATGCTTGTTCTTAAAAGAAGCTTTTCGAAGCGGGTATGATGGGCGTCGGTCGCGATATTGCGGCGGACTTCATTCATGGCGAAAGCCGAAAACGTGGGTGTGACGTTGCGCATCCGCCAGAAGTTCAGAAAGCGGTGGTTCTCGATTCGCGAGGCTGAAAAAAGAACGTTGGAGTCCAGGAAAATGTCGAGAGGTGAAAAGCGGTCAGGCACTGAGAGGCTCTCTGCCAAAGGTGGGGACGGCTTTGCGCTCTCTCTCGTTCAGTTCGGCGTTCGTTGGCAGGGTATCCCGGTGATTCGGCGGAAGCCCTTCTATCGTGGCGGGATCAATGCCTAGAGCGAGGACTTCTGGCAGGACTTCGTCCCATTCTTCTTTCGTCATGGAGTTGTAGAGAAGGAAGAAGGCTCGGCGCTGGTCGGACCAGACCTCAGGCTCATAGAGGTATGTCGGGCGGATGCGAATTTCGCCGTTTTTGACTTCGGTGGTGAGTAAAGAGCCGTCGATGAGGCCGAGTTGCTTGCGGAGTTTGGAGGGGAGGACGAGTGTGCCACGTTTTCCCATTTTGACGGTCATCGATGCCATAGCGAAACCTCAGAAGTTCAGAATATCAGACATTCAGAGAGTCGATGCTTAGAAGACCAGGGTTCAGCGTGAGGCATAATAGCCGGTGCGGGCGTTGAAGATGGCGGTGCGGGTAGGGCTTTCGAGCTTGATGTGGTGGAATGCACCGTTGCGTTTGAACTTTGCGGGGCGATAGACGAGGGTGTATTGGTTGCGGAGGTCCTGGCTGATTTGCAGGGCGGAGGCGGTGATGGCTTCGCTGGTGGACTGCTGGTAGAAGACGCGGCCGCCGGTGAGTTCGGCGATGGAGCGGAGGGCTTTCTGGCCGGAGTCGAAGTGGGCGCGGTCGGGTGCGACGAAGGGGTAGATGGCGGTTTGCTTGCGCTGGCACTCTTCGACGACGTCCTGTGGGAGGGCGTGGCTGCGGTTATCCAGGCCGTCGGTGAAGAGGATGATGGCGTTAGAGGAGGTTTCGGCACCGGGGGTTTGGGGCGAGAGGTGGTCGCGGCAGGCGAGGTAGAGGGTGTCCCAGAGAGCGGTACCGCAGCAGCGGCTCTTGTTGTCGTCGGCTACGTGGGAGGCGGCAGTGGCGAGGATTTTGGGGTCGTTGATCCAGTCTTGTTGGAGTTTGGATTCGAAGTCAAAGCGGACGATGAGGGCCTGGTCGGCGGGGGTTTGGAGGGTGGAGGTGGCGAGGCCGCGGGCGATGGTGGAGGGGCGGAGTGCTCCGTCCATGGAGCCGCTTTCGTCGAAGAGGATGGCGATGCGGAGCGGGAGCTCCTTGTGGCGGAGGAAGAGGGTGATGCGGTCGGGGGCGAGGTTGTTGTCGAAGAGGCGGACGTCGGCGGCGGTGAGGTCTGTGAGTGGGCGGCCGGATTGGTCTTCGGCGTTGAAAGTGATGGAGACTTCGTTGGTGTGGACGCTGAGGTGGAAAGGTTCCTGCGCGAGGGCGCATGGGGTGAGGGCCAGCAGGATCAGGAGTCTGCGGCAGGTGAGGGGCATCGGGGTTGGACGTGGTTCGCGGGGAAGGGCTTGGCGTGGGCCGCAGGAAAGCAGATCCCCTTCGAGGATGACAGAAAGAACGGCAAATGCAAAAGCAACAGCAGATCCTTCGCGTTGCTCAGGATGACAACTCTAAAAAGTATGGCCGGGATTAGCCGAGGAAGTGGGTGGTGTAGGTGGCGTCGCGCTCGATGGGGGTTAGGCCGGCGCCGCGGATGACGCGGCGGATGTCTTCTTCGGTGGTTTCGGCGATGGAGCCGGCGTCGTTGGCGCCGAAGCGGAGGGTTAGCTGGAGGACTTTGAGGCCCTGGGTGTCGAAGGAGGCTTCGATGTTGGGAATGTTGTCGAGATAGAGTCGGGAGATGGCGAGGGTCTTGAGGTACTCGACGGCGGTGGGGTCGTTGGGTGCAAGGGTTGCTGAGGTGAGGAGGCGGAAGGCAGTGAAGGCGCCGGTTTCTTCCTGCTGGGTGCGGAGTTTTTCGAGATGCTCTAGGCGCTGGTCGATGGTTTCGCCCTGACCGATGGTCATGGTGGCGGTGGTGCTTTCCGGGGACTGATCGGCGGCGATGGCGTAGGTGACGATGTTGCCGGGGTGGAGGGAGCGGCGGACAGCGTCGGCTTCCATGCCGATGCCGATGAGGTCGTCGGAGGCGAAACAGTCGATGGCTTGTTGGCGGGTGATGCCCATGGGAAGATTTTACGCTTCGCGAAAATCTTCAGGGAGTGGGCAATAGGGAGTAGGAAATAGAGCGGCGGATTATGGGGTTGCGGTGGATTCTGGTGTGGGTTCGAGGGCTGGTGGTTGTGGTGGCGTTTGGGGTTGGGGTGGGGCTTTGATGAAGGTTAGGATGGGTTGCCACAAAGGTGTCGGTGGGGGTTTTGTAGAGGTCGTTGTGTTGGAAGCCATGGAGGGTGATGAGGGTTTTGGGTTCGGGGGCGGCAGCGAAGATGCTCAGGCCATTGTGCATGGGGACGCGGGTGTCAGTGTCGGAGGACGATGACAAGGATGGGGGTGTGGATCTGGGTGACGGCTTTAACGTTGTCGAGCCAGTCAGGGGTGGTGTTGATGAGGGTGCGGTAGGTCCAGGATTTGCCTTCGCCGGCGATGGAGTGGAGGGAGGCGAAGCCGTTGGCTTCGACGAGGCCGAGGGGAGCGGGGTTGAAGTGCGTGGCGGCGGGGAGCATGAAGGCGTTGCCGAGGGAGTGGCCGAGGACATAGAGGCGCTTGCCGGCGAAGCGGTGGGCGAAAAAGGTGTAGGCGGCGAGGGCGTCGTTGTTGACGGCGTCGATGGTGGCGGGGCGGGGGCTGTTGCCGGAGCCGGTGGGGTCGAAGACTAGGGACGAGACGCAGTGGGTATAGAGATAGTGCTGTGCGAGGGCCCAGTCGGATATGGTTTCGCCTGCGCCGTGGAAGAGCAGGAGGGCGGGAGCGTCGGGGCCGCAGGTGGCGGGGGCTTGGACGAGGTTAGCGTCAAGACGATGGCGGCCGCTGGGGACTTGGACGTGCTTGAACGGGGTGCCGTAGGTGAAGGGGTTCTGCGGGCCGTTGGGGCCTGAGGTAAGGGTCTGGGTTTCGACTACGGCGAGGACTTTGTGGGCGAAGACTTCCCAGGCGTAGAAGACGAGGACGAGTAGGGTCGCAAAGATGATGGCAAGCCAGCGGAGCTTGCGGGAGGGTCGCGCGGAGGCGGTCATGCTTTGAATTTACGGGTTGATGGCCCGGCGTCAAGTGCCGTTCGTGCGTGTGTTGCGCGGACGGGTGGGGGTTCGAGGGTTCTGGTGGTTGGGCCAGCTTGTTAAGGGGTGTGCGGGGCGGGGGATGTCTTCGAGCAGTTCGGTGACGTAGTAGATGGCATCCCGCCATGACTTGAGCACCTTGCCGCATCGGCAATCGATGGCATCGGGGCTTGGATTCAGAAGGGGATAGCAGGTGAAGCTCCAGAGTCGTCCGCAGTCACATCTGATCAGTTCGTCCATTACCAGTGATCTCCCAACGTACGAAAGAGCGTTTGGCGTTTCTGGACGGAAGTGTCATATAGGTGACAGAAGAAAATCTGTTCAATTTTGAACACTGAGCGATTTTGGGACTGGGATGCAGGTTTAGGCGGCATCCGGCGACTTTCGTTACCGGATGCCGGAGGTAGCTAGATGCTGTCGATGGTGCGGGCTGCGAGGTCGATCGCTTCCGCGACTTTGGCGATCTGCTCGGGCATGAGGTCGCCGCGGCGCATGCGCAGGCGGACGGATTCGCCGAGGTTGCCGAAGGCACGCATGATCTGCGGCGAGCGGCCACTGCGGAAGGCGCGTCCTGTGTGGTCGAGGCGTTCGGTGATCTCCTGCAGACGGGTTGCGTTCGCGGTGAGCTCCTGGCGGCCGGCTTCGGTGACCGCGTAGACCTTGCGGTTTCCTTCGGTGGCCTGGACTTCGGCGAAGCCGCGTTCTTCGAGCAGGGTGAGAGTGGGATAGACGACGCCGGGTGAGGGAGCGTATCCGCCGGAAAGACGGTCCTCGATGGCTTTGATCAGTTCGTAGCCGTAGCTTGGCTTTTCGCTAAGGAGCTGGAGGAGGATGAGCTGGAGGTCACCGGGATCGAGGAAGCGTTCGCGGCCACCGAAGCCGCGTTCCCAGGGTCCGGGACCGCCGTGGCGACCGAAGCGGGCGTGATGGCGACCGTGGCGGTCACCACGTTCTCCGGTGCCGCATGCGCGTGGGTTGTCGTGATCGTCGCGATAGAACATGTGTCTGAACATCATAATAAAAATCTCCTTGGCTTACGACTTATTTCGAGGTTATCTCGATGTATCGTAAGATATATCTTAGATACACGGAAAGGAGAAACGATGCATATTCCTTGCTCTTGTTTTTTGAATTTTTACTGCGCGATGATGGGCGTGGTTTTGAGGAAGAATTGGGTTCAGGCTTTGATAAGGGATTGAACCGCGGCTCGGGCGTCTCGGATGAGGTCGGGGAGACCGACGCCGCGGTAGGCGTTGCCGAGGAGGGTTAGGTTGCCGAGGGCGGCTATGTGTTGGTCTAGATGGTCTATGCGTGACTGGTGGCCGACTTCGTATTGCGGGAGGCTGCGGGGCCAGCGGCGAATGGTGGTGATGGCGGGTTGGGGGAGTGGGCCGAGGATTTTCTGGAGCTGGGTGAGGGCGATTTGGGCGATGGTGACGTCTGAGGCTGTGGCAAGGGTTTCGGCGGATTGGCCTCCGAAGAAGGCGCGGAGGATTTGGGCTCCCGCCGGGGCGCGGTGGGGGAACTTCTGCGTGACGAAGGTGGCGGCTAGAAGCGAGGGATCTGTAGTTAAAGGTTTAGGTTCCGTGGAAGCCCCGATCTCCAAGTGCGAGAGATCAGGGGCACCCGGATTGTGCCGCTCTGTAAGGAAAGCAGATCCTTCGCTGCGCACAGGATGACAATTTTTAAAAGATTGAGGAACAAGAAAGCCGAAGCCTTGGGGGAGGGTGAAGGTGGCGTTAGGGAAGGCGAAGGCGGCGAGGATGGCGGAGCTGGCGTCGGTGGGGATGAGGGCGGCGGCGGTTGGGTCGAGGGGATGTAGGAGGTTGCGGGTCGTGTCGATAGGTGTGGCGAGGAAGATGTGGTTGAAGTGCTTCTTGCTTTTGCCGAGGCGGCCTTTTTCGGCGGGCGGCGTGGTGCGGAGGCACCAGCGTTTGCCTTCGCGCTTGAGGGAGTGCGCGGGATGGTTGAGGTGGAGACGGTCTTGGGGGAGCTTGGCGATGAGGGCGGCGGTGAGGGTGCCGAGGCCGTTGCGGAGGGTGGTGAAGATGGGCTGCTGGGGTTTGTTGCCGCGGGATTTTGCTTTGGATTGCAGGGCCGCGATGAGGGAGCCGTGTTCGTGCTCCATGGTGACGAAGTTGGGCATGACGGAGCGGACGGAGAGCTTGTGGACGTCGCCGCCGAAGACGCCGGAGAGGAGTGGAGCGGCGATTTTGGTGAGGACTTCTTCGCCGAAGTGGCGGCGGACGAAGGTGGCTACGGATTCGTCTTCGGTGGGAGCAGATGCTTTGAGTTCTTTGGCGCGTGTGAGTTCGTTGGCGTAGGCTTCGCGGGCGGTGTCTGTGAAGAGCGGAGATTGCGCCAGAGTGGTTAGGTCTTCGGGGACCATCATGCGCATGCGGTCGGGGATGGGTTGGAGAGCGCCGTCGATGAGGATGTAGGTCTTGCGGGTGGCGTCGTTGCTTGCGATGAGCTGGTCTTCTAGGCCTAGCTCGATGGCCAGGTCGCGGGCCCAGGGTTTTTCGGTGACCCAGGCGTCGGGACCGCCTTCGAGGATATAGCCGTCTTGTTGCGTGGTTTCGACGATGCCGCCGAGACGGTTGTAGGACTCGTAGAGGTGCCAGTCAATTTCAGAGTGCTTTTGGCGGGCTTTTTCGAGTTCGTAGGCAACAGCGAGGCCGGCTATGCCTCCGCCTATGATGGCGATGCGGGTCATGGGTTTAGTTTAGGCGGTTTGGGGCGGTGGGATGTGGTGGGGATCATAGAGGCTTTCGCTGTATGAAGGAGAGCGGTCGGGCGTTGCCCGATGCCCACCTTAGCGACGATGAGGCCGTCGCGAAGATGGGGCACCCGGATTGGGGCGGCTTATTGTTGTTGCAAGACGTGTTGGAGGGCGTGGATGAGAGTGGGGGAGTCGTTGAGGCTGGCGGGGCGGAAGAGTTGGAGGCCTAGCTCGGCGGCGGTTTTGGTGAAAGCGATGTCGATGTCGTAGAGGATTTCTACGTGGTCGCAGAGGAAGCCGATGGGCTGGAGCACTACTGCTTTGTGGCCTTCAGCGGCGAGGGCTTTGAGGGTGTCTTCGACGGTGGGGCCTAGCCAGGGGGCGCCGGCGATGCCTTGTGACTGGAAGGCAAAGAACCAGTCCTTTTCGGCGAGGCCGACGGGGGCCAGGAGTTCGGCGACGCGGGCGGCGGTTTGTTTGCACTCGACGGGATACGGGTCGGGGGTAGGGGATGTGCCGTAGTTCTGGATGCCGTCGGCGGGGACTTGTTGGGGTTTGCCGAATGGTTTCGTGGAAACCCCGATCTCCAAAGGCGAGAGATCGGGGGCACCCGCATTGGTGGTACCCGGAGTTGTGGCAGGTCCGGTGAGGATGGTGCGGCAGGGGACGGAGTGAGCGGTGAAGAGGATAGGGACGTGGGTGCCGGTTTTTGCACAAGCTTCGGCCCAAATGGGCCAGAGCTGTTCGGCGAAGGCTAGGGCGAGGAGGGGTTCGTCGGACCAGCCGGCGATGAAGTCGAAGGTGAAGGGATCGCCGGGAGTATCGCGCAGGGCGGCTTCGAGGGCTTTGCGGTAGAGGCCGGTGCTGGTGCGGGAGTTTTGCGGGGCGAGGCAGAGGACGCGGGCGTGGGTGACGCCGTCCTGCTTCATCTGGGTGACTACGTCGGCGATGTACGGATGCCAGTTGCGCATGCCGACGTAGACGGTCTGGAGGATTTCGTCTTCGAGGAGGACGGCCTGGCGGAGGGTCCAGCGGGTGAGCGGAGGGCGCTCGGGAAGCGGGGTTTCGCGGAGGCCGATTTCGGCGTAGCGATGCTGGAGCTCTTCGATGACCGCGGCAGGCATAGGGCGGCCGCTGGTGACTTTTTGGAGGTATTCGGCCATCTCGCTGAGAACGTCAGGAGTGCCGTGGGCGAGCAGGAGGATTGCAGTGGTGTCGGGCATGCTTGTTTCTATGGTATCGCCGATGGGCGGGGTGTTGTGGGTGGGATGGGCTTCCGACAGCTTGGCGTTGCTGTGGTGAATGTTGACTGCGACTTTTGAGGGTTATTTCTGCGCTGGAGGTTCAGGGCGGGATGATACGTTTGCTGCTGAGGGCAGTGCATGAGCGAGGCCGCCGGCGAGTGGGACTATCTGACGATCGATGAAGCGGCTGCGATGGTGGCGGCGCGTGCGGTGTCTCCGGTGGAGTTGACGGAGAGGGCGCTGGCGCGGATCGACCGGTATAACCCGCATGGGAAGTTCTTTGTGACCGTGGATATCGAGGGAGCGCTGAAAGCAGCGCGAGCGGCTGAGGCGGAGATTATGAACAACGGACCTCGGAGCAAGCTGCATGGGCTGCCGGTTTCGCTGAAGGACAACTTCAAGACGGCGGGGATGCGGACTACGGCGGGGTCGTTGATCTTGCGGGACAATGTGCCGGTGAGGGACAGTGAGGTTGCGCAGCGATTGAAGGAAACCGGTGCGGTGTTGCTGGGCAAGACGAACATGCATGAGTTTGCGTATGGGATTACATCGGAGAATCCGCACTATGGGGATGTGCGGAATCCGTGGAACTTTGCGCGGATCTCGGGTGGGTCAAGTGGAGGGTCGGCGGCGTCGATCGCGGCTGGGATTGGATTTGGATCGGTGGGGACGGATACGGGTGGGTCGATACGGGTGCCTTCGTCGTTCTGCGGCGTGGTGGGTCTGAAGCCTACGTTTGATCTTGTGAGTGTGGAAGGAACGATTCCGTTGGCGAAGTCGTTCGATCATGCGGGACCGATTGGACGGACTGTTGGCGATGTGAGGGCGATGCTGAATGTGATAGCTGAATCCCATTCGCAGGAGAGTTATGAGGGAAAGACGTTTCGTATTGGGTGGCCTAGTAACTACTATTTCGACTTTCTGGATGATGAGGTGAAGCTGCTGCTGGAGCAGGCGGCGAAATGTTTCAAGCTGCTTGGGGTGGAAGTGCAGGAGGTGAAGTTGCCGTCGCTGCAGGAGGCGATGGATGTTGCCACGCAGATGTCGATGGCGGAGTCTACGGCGTGGCATGAAGCGCGAGGGTACTATCCGCAGCGCGCGTCGATGTATGGGGAGGATGTTCGCGGGCGGTTGGCGATGGGGCGCGGGATGAGTGCGGTGGATTATCTGCGGGGCGTTGAGATGAAGGAGAAGTTGACGGCTGACTTTGGGCGAGTGTTTGCGAGTGTGGATGCGATTCTGGTGCCGGCTACACCGGTGGGGGCTCCGGAGATTGGCAGGACGGAGCTTGCGATTGCGGGTAAGACGGAGACGCTGAGGACGGCGATGATGCGATTGAACCGACCGACGAACTTTACGGGGCATCCTTCGATGACAGTGCCTTGTGGCTTTACGCGGGAGGGATTACCGGTGGGACTGCAGTTGATAGGGGCTTGGTGGAGCGAGGCCACTCTGTTGGCGATTGCGGAGATGTATGAAGGGGCGAATGAGTGGTGCCGACGAAGACCGCAGCTTAGTTAGCTGTTGGCGAGACAGTCACTCGACGACGATGGGTGACTGGACGCTGAATCCGGCTGGAGCAATGCAGCGCTGAAATGACCGGAATACAAGGAGGGTATGGCGGTGCTGGCAGTCTGATCCAAACTCGTCTCCGCACGCATTTCCCTGCAAACAGGGAATTTACAGCGAATTCTTCGATTCTCGGCCCCACTGACTCTGATCGATTCGCCCTAACTTACAAATTCATTGCATGTATGGGGATCGTGGCCAGCTTGCAGTAATGAACGAAAGAGGGAATAGATTCTCCGGAACAGGGAATAAGCTTCCCTGTTCTGCCTGCCGGGGCAAATTTTCTCAAAAGTTTCGTCACTTTGTCGCGAAATGGTCCCGAATTTCCACTATCACTCAGAAGACAATTGGGGCCGGATTTAGGGTAAGGGTCAAACGGCTCCGACCTATGCCTCCCGAAGGTCACTTTCCAGTGGGTACTAATTTGCCCGAAGACCACAGGTGTCCACTCTGGGGTTGGCGCGAGATGCAGGTGGATCGAGAAATGCTTTTTCTAGTGGAATAGCTGTGAAGCCATTCGTGCGTTCCCCGTATGTACCGGTTTTGGTCATGTCACTCCTTACAGGAGGTCTATCCGAAGAAAGTTTACCTCCATCGCAACGGATCGTTCAGACGGCGTTGAGTAATGGCACCCTCTTGTCGTCAGCGAGCGACAGCCATGATTAGTGCCCGTTAGGAGCTTGTGTATGCAACGAAAGGTAGGGCTGATCCGCCACGATCAGCCCTTGCTCTGGCAGCGATATGGGAACGTGTTGAACTTAGATAAAGGGAATTATCACTGGCAACGTGGGATTACTTGATAGATTCAGCGGATCATAAGTTCTTGTTGGTCCTCTGGGTGTCGCTGGAAAAAGGAACTTCAGGTTTTTCGCTACACGCTACGGGCAGGTGGATCCGGTGTCGGTGTAGGAGATTTCTCGGTCGGCCCATACGGTAAACGAGGGCTTGGTTGTCGTGCTGACGCCGTTGCTGTTCAGATTGCTGCAGAACATTGACCACCAATCACCATCCGGTTCCCAGATGCGGGTATAGAAAAGCCGATAGAAACGGCTGCTGACGGTTCCGGTGAGGTCGAGAAGGAATGCCGCAGTTGCGGCTTGCTGATCGTTGGTGGGGCTTGTGTTGTACGTGTTTCCGTTCTGTCCGACACCAACTTCGGTGTCCCAGAACTTCACGTTGGTCCATGAACTGTTGCCGGAGTAAAGAGCCGTAGAGAAAGCGTCATAGGTAAGCCGCGTGACACAGTTAGCACTGGTGAGGGTATAACACTGGGTTGACCCACCGGTTTGCAGGTAGTGTAGATAATCGTTTGCATCGGCCCAGGCATGATAAGCGAAGTACTCTGGACGGAAGCCGGAAGGGAGATTGTAGGCAGTGGCGTCGTTGCTGAGATAGTACTTGAAGGTGTCCATGTAGCTTCCGCCGGAGCAGAGGGTCGTGGTGTCGTCGGAGCACTTCTGCTCAAAATTCTCCCAGAGGCTGCCATTGGAGGCGAAATCGCCGGCGGCGATTTCGCAGTTTGCGGCGGGTGTGCAGTAGTAGCGCATGGCGAGGTAGTAGTCCGCCACGGTGCGCGCACCGATGGGAGTGAACCAGCCGTCCGATGGGTCGAAGCCATCCCCAGAGGCGGCAGCATTATTGGGTTCGTTCCACGGAGTGAAGGCGAAGGTTCCGGTCCATCCGGTCCAAGATAGGGCGAGGAAGTCGTTGAGCGCGGTGCCGACTTCTGCCGGATGTGGTGGCTCATCGACGGTGCCGAGGTCGCAAGCGTTGCCTGAAGCACGATATTGGCAGCTGATGCCTTCAATCCATTTGAAGCTGATGAGGGCTTCGCTGCAATGCCCCTGGTAGGCAGCAAGCCAGGACTGGAGCCATGAGAGGGAACCCACTTGGCTGGAGTTCGTACCGACTTCTTCGGCCACATCCCAAGAGACGTATGCGTGGCAACGCGTGACACCCGGCATGGATTTGCCGATGCTACTGTAATAGGCCCTGGTAGCGGTGTAGAACTGATCGATGTAAGGGAGCTGGTCGTCGGTTCCGGAGAAGTCCGCTCCATTAAAACCAATGTTTAAGGCCTGTGCGTTTGTCTGTGCGGTTTGCGTGTGGGCGAGCCGCGGAAGTGCGGCGGTTAGCGCGACGAAGCCGAGCAGCACAAGCGCACTGCGGACGAAATTACATGAGAGTTCCATAGCTCAGTCACCTTGGATCGGAACATCGCTAGCCATCTACCGGCTGCGCAAGCGTTCAATGTATGCGGTTACAGGCAATGCGAAGCGAAAACTGTTATAGGACTTGTAGTGGTGTCTTGGCAAGCGATAAGGAGTCTAAAAGGGAAATAAATTGGAGACGTCGCCTGAATGCATCATCGATCTGGACAGCATCTTGAATGAGCTGGAAAAAATCGATCCTCGAAAGTGCCGGATTGTGGAGTTGCGTTTTTTTTCTGGGTTTCACTGCTGAAGAAACCGCTGAGCCCTACAGACTTCCAAGGCAACCATTGATCGGGATCTGCGCTTTATCCGCGTCTGACTTGCAGACCGTCTTCAGCAAAAATAGACTGCATACCGAGCCGTTGACACATCTTGTGACCGTTTGGCGCATACCGCACAAAGAAGCCATGACTTCGGATTATGTCACTGGCTCTGAAGTTGTCTACATGCGAGGGTGCAAACGTTTCAACAAATCCGGACGTTTGTATAGGATCACAGATGATGCGACAGAGATTGCTTCCCTTCGCGGTGTCGGTGCTGGCATGCTGCCTCGGCATCGGTTGTCGCTCATCCTCCTACCGTCGGGTCATCAGTGCAATCCCACATAATGGAGCTGAAGCGGATTGTGTTGCAGAGCACGCAGGTTTAGCCGATGCTGCGCGTCGACACCAGCTCTCGGTCTACTGGAATGGCCCGACTGGCAGCAATGACAACGAGCAGCAAATCGCCCTCATGGAAGTTGCGATACGTAGAAAATATCTTGGCATTATTCTGACCCCGACGGCCCCGTTCGCGCTGGACACAGTGATCGAACACGCGCTGGCTCAGAGGATTCCCGTGGTCATTTTCGGCGCACCCATTGTCCTGCCATCGGACCCCAATCTCTCTTTCGTGCTCAATGACTTTCAACACAGTGGCACCCTGGCGGCCGAGCGCGTTCATGCATTGATCGGCGATAAGGGAGAGATCGCCATCGCCGGAATTGATCCGATGTCGCCGGGCACCGTGACGTGCGCTGGGGCTTTCGAGGAGACGTTGCGTCGGTTGGCGCCAGGCGTTCGCATCGTGAGCAGGCTCACCGGTCCTTATACTACGGGCCAAAGCGAGACAGCGATTGAGCACGTATTGGACGAGCATCCCCATATTCGCGCCGTCTATTCGCTCAATCCTGGCGTAACTCACGGTGTTGTCGCGGCTGTCAGAGATTTTCATCCCCAACAAAAGATCGTTGTGATTGGGAACGATCAGGCGATCGATCTGTTATTTCTTGTTCGGGAGCGTGTGGTTGATGCATTGGTCATCGAGGATATGCCGGATATGGGGGCGCAGGCGGTGGAGGATGTCATTGCCATGAAACGTCACCGCCCCGTGCCGCGTGTATCGACCTATGAACCAATACTGGTAACCGCCGATAACATCGACACGGAGCCCGTTCAGCGGATGCTGACGATGGACTGGAGGGCGAATCCATGAACCGAGCCCGATGGTTAGCGACCGCAGGCGTTGTCGCAGCAAGCTTAGCGATCGTGTGGGCCGGGATATCTACGTCGCGAGTCCTGAAGGAGAGGCGTCTCCCCTATCGTGATTCGTTCGCAAAGAACGATGCTGAGGAGTGGACATCGATTGGCGGAAGCTGGCAGCTCAACAACGGTGCTGTCGTGAATCGCTCGGACGAAAGCGGTGCAAAGCTCGTAACAGGTTCAAGTCAATGGAAGGACTATGAGCTAGATGCCGACGTGAAGATTATCGGTCATGACGGAGACGTAGGCTTGATCGCGCGGGTAAGCGATGAAGAGTATGGTGTGGACTCCTACGACGGCTACTACATCGGACTTCGCTCGCCCGATTCGGCTCTTGTCATTGGACGCGCCGACCACGGATGGATGGAAGGAAGGCCAGGAGCAATGCTGGGTGGTGTGCAGATCGGCGTCTGGTATCACCTTCATGTGGTGCTGATAGGGTGCGATATCGGTGCTCAAGCCACGTCCCTAACGACGGGTCAGACTTCCTACGCAGCATTTGAAGAGAAGCCGTGCGTCGATCGCGGAAAGATTGGTTTGCGTTCGATGTCGACCGGGGGTTCCTGGCGAAATATTCGCGTTCAGGAGACCACACCATTGGCATTAGCGAAGATTCGGGCACACGCCACTTTCGTTGCATCTCCGATCTACCCGAAGCGCGAAGACGATTATGACCACATGCGGGAAGCCTATTTCCGCTCCACGTATGAGCCCGCACGCAGTTTTCGACCGGTGACTCTCAGCGGAGACACGAGAACAGAAAAAGCGCCCGTTTCGATCGCGACAGCTCGCAACTCCGGGCCTCAGCCAGGGGAAGTGACGCTTCGGGGGATCGTGACTCTGACGTCTCCGCTGTACATACAGGACAATAGCGCCGGCATCTCTGTCCAGCTATCGCAGCCTTCGGCCTTGAACCTTGGTGATGAGGTTGAGGTAGTCGGTAAGGTACAGAGCGGCGAGGATATTTCTCCTCTTTTCCTAGCGAATCGCATCATGCTTCGCGGAGATAGGACACTTGTTGTTCCGATATCCGTAACCTCCACGCAGGCCGCTGGCGGCGCGTTTGATGGACGGTTGGTGGAATTGCGCGGAATGCTGCGACGAAAGAGCATCTCCAGCAACCAAATCACGCTCCTCATGGAGGACTCCGAACAGACATTTCGTGCCGTCGAAGCTGGTGATCTTTCATCAAGGAGCTTTGAGGCGCTGAAACCCGGAAGCGAGCTACGCATCCGAGGAGTTTGCACGGAAAATCCTGGGGGCGAATCAGGGACCGGAGCGTTTACGATTCTTCTACGGTCGATGGAGGACGTTGAGGTGCTTGAGGGTCCGCCATGGTGGTCGCCTCGGATTTTGCCTCGTTACATTGTTCTTCTGCTCGGCGTGATCGCGCTCGGGTTCTACATGTATATACGTCTTGAGCGATGGAAGATGCGGGCGATCCTCAATGAACGCGAACGCCTTGCGTATAACATGCACGATACACTAGCCCAGAGCTTTGCCGGGGTTGGATTTCACCTTCAAGGCGTGCGGAACGGGCTGCGCTCTGGGAACTTGAAGCTAAATGCTGCATTGGAAAAACTGGAAGTAGCTTGTGACCTTGTGACCCACACGCATCGTGAGACCAGCGATGAGATTGCCGCGCTGCATCCCGATTACACCGAGAGCGTCGATATCCTGACCGCTCTGCAGCGCAGCACACAGACCCTGCTCGATGGAAACTTTCCAAACATGGAATTGCAACGCTCGGGAACACCGCGTGTCCTTTCCATGCCGGCAAGAGATGCGCTATTCAAGATCGGCCGTGAAGCAATCTCGAACGTGTTACGCCATTCTTCCGCATCTATGCTCACGCTCAGGCTGGTCTATGAATCGAACCATGTGGTCTTGGACGTGAGCGATAACGGCCAGGGCTTCTCGTACTCCGAGCATGCCGATGATTTTGGAATTCGAGGAATGCGCCACCGCGCGCGACGAGCGCATGGAAATTTTGAAGTTGTCACTTCACCTGGTTGCGGCGTCCGGGTAATTGCTCGCGTACCCTATGGCGTGCGGTTAGGCTTCGTGAACTGGTTGCAGTCGCGCCGTTCGCCGAAAGCACGTACGGGCCGTTAACGTCAATCGTCTTCCAGGCGAACGAGCCCCTGCTTTATGGCGACAGCTGTCGCCTCCGTGCGATCGCGGACACCGAGCTTTTCCAGCAAGCTGATTACGTGATTGCGCACAGTGAACTCACTAATGAAGAGTTTTTCCGCGATCTCCCGGTTCTTCATTCCACGAGCGACCCACTGCAGGATTTCAAGCTCGCGGCCGCTAATCGGGCTGCGGCCCACGCGCTCTGCGAGTTGCTGCGCGATATGAGGAGGGATGCATCGCTGTCCGGCATGTACGTCGCGGATGGTAGAAACCATCTGTTCCATCGTAGCCGTCTTAAGCATGTACGCCATCGCACCTGCTTTGACAGCTTTGAAAACATCCTCGTCTGAGTGATAGTTGGTCAATACCGCGCAGCGCACGCTGGGACAAACCTTGCGAAGCTGAGTCATCATTTCTTCGCCGGTCATCTCCACCATGCGCAGGTCGGTAAGAAGCACATCAATCTCGATGGACGGCAAACGGTCCAAAGCTTCTTGTCCAGAGCCCGCTGTGCCAACGACAACGATGTCCGGCTCGCTTTCGAGCATTGTCTGCAAGCCCATACGTACGACCTCATGATCATCCACCACGAAGACGCGAATTGTTTCCCGATCCGTCAAAAAGTGACCTCCATGTGAGGGATGGTACTCCATCGAGATAAGTAGTGCTGCAGCACTAGCAGAGTTTGGGTGTGAGTCACCATTGACTATGAATTGATGGCGTCACTAGTATCGTCCGCGGTCCAGACATCGGCATTCGTAATGCGCTTGCCCAATATTTGCGAGATGGAAGCCTTTCCAAGGCTGCCATCGACCATCGAGGTTACTTGTGAAATTTCGTTTTCTTCTCTTAGGATTTTTTGCAGCTTTTCTGACGGCTGGCGCGGGAGCGCAGCAGCAAACTGCTTCGCTTACCGGGCAAGTAAATGACTCCACCGGTGCGTCTATCCCGGATGCGCAAGTTACAGTGGTAGATCCGCAGCGGGGAACGAAGGTGTCGGTCAAGACAGATGAGCGCGGAAATTACCTCATTCCAGAGTTGGAGCCCGCGGAGGACTACGAGATCACGGTGACGAAGCCCGGCTTTAAATCGACTGTCCAGAAAGGTGTCGTCCTGCAGATTGCGCAAGCGGCGAAGATCGACCTAAAGGTGGAAATTGGCGACGTGACGGACAGTGTCACGGTAACGGGTGCTCCGCCGCAATTGGATACGCAAACCTCTTCGCTGGGCCAAGTGATTACGGGTAAAACCGTTGAGAATCTTCCTCTGAATGGCCGCAGCACCTTTCGGTTGATCGCTTTGACACCCGGTGTCACGTTTTCGCAGTCGGCGTATGGACAATTTGGAGATGTTGCGGTGAACTCGACCTGGGACACCAACTTTTCCATCAATGGCGGCCGCGCCCAGTCAAACGAAATTCTCATTGACGGCGTGCCCAGTTCCGCAGGCTTCTTCGACCAGATCACGACGCTGCCGATTGTGGATGAGACGCAGGAGTTCAAGGTGGAGTCAAACAACCTTTCGGCTGTCTATGGGCGTTACTCCGGAGGCGCTATCAACGTGACAACCAAGGGTGGCACCAATGAATTTCACGGCAACGTGTTCGAGTTCATTCGGAACTCCGCGCTAGACGCAAATGACTGGTTTAATAAGCGGGCCGGACATCCGAATATTGAGTTCCGCATGAATCAGTTTGGCGGAACAATCGGTGGGCCTATTTCCATTCCACATCTGTATCACGGACGAGATCGCACCTTCTTCTTCTTTTCCTATCAAGGGACACGGCGTGTGAAGGGCAGCAGCTTTATCACTACAGTACCTACGGATGCTGAAAAGGGCGGCGATTTTTCTGCCGCCGGTTTGAATCCTATCTACAATCCCTTTACTACCAACGCAACGACAAAGGCTCGGACGCAGTTCACCTACAACGGTACGAACAACAAGATTGACCCGGCATTGATCGATCCGGTGGCGAAGGCCCTGCAGGCTTTCTACCCGGAGCCGAACACGGGGGGAGCGGGAGCGCTAACGAATAATTTCATCAGCAACTCCCCGGTAAAGCTTTCGCAGGATGTCTTCAGCGGGCGCGTGGACCAGAACGTGACGCAGAAATATCATATGGCCGCGCGATACGCTTACAGCCGCACGCCGCTGACGCAGCCAAACTACTTCGGCAACGTATCGTCCCCAGGCACTGCCGCTGTCGGCACGACGACGTTCCGGAACCAGTCCTTTGCATTGGATAACATTTACCAAATATCGCCGACGTTGCTGCTGAACTTCAATTATGGATTCGCGCGCTGGTATCAGGCGAGGCAAACATTAAGCTATGGGTTCAATAATGCGACGCTAGGATTTCCTTCATCCCTGGTTAATGCCATTACGATCCCGATGTTTCCCGCAATCACGATTGGCGGAGGCTATTCCGGATTCGCAAATCAAAGCTATCTGAACAATGGCAACGATTCGCACGCTGTGCTCATCTCCGCCACGAAAATTCTTGGCCATGAGACGATCACTGTTGGTGGCGATCTTCGCATGCACCGAATTAACTTCTTCAATGTGAGCAACAGTGCCGGAAGCTACAGTTTCGCCCAGGCGCAGACCCAGGGTCCAACAGCAAGCGTGGCTACTAACGGCAATGCCTATGCAAGTTTCCTTCTAGGATTTGGCACATCGGGGTCAATTCCCATTGGATCCGGCGTGGAGTTGGAGGACTTTTACGGAGCGGTCTATGCGCAAGATGACGTTCGCCTCACCGAGAAACTAACGGTTAATCTTGGCATCCGGTATGACGGCGAGAGCCCGTACGTTGACCGTCACAACGAGTTGAACTACTTCGATCCGAATGTTGTCAGTCCGGCGCGGAATGCATCGTTCCCTAGCCTGACAGGTGGCCTTGTGTTTGCGGATACGAATGGTACACCGCGAAACGTCTATACGGCTCCCCATGGAAATGTCGTTCCCCGTGTGGGTTTTGCATATAGCCCGCAATCGACCACATCGATTCGCGGTGGGTTCGGCATGTCCTATGCTCCGCTGGAGATTTCGAACAATGCCGTAGGATTTTCACCAAGCCTTGGCTATGCTTCTTCGACCACATGGAACACATCGAACGACGGCGGCTACACTCCAGCGAACCTGCTGCGTAATCCGTTCCCGCAGGGCCTGGTACAACCGTCAGGGAACACACTTGGCGCGGCAGCGCAATTGGGACAAACGCTGACGGTTTGGGATCACAATCCTCCAACGCCCCTCGCGATTCAGTGGAACTTCGATGTGCAGCAGCAATTGACGTCATCGATTTTATTCGATCTGGGGTATGCTGGATCGCGCGGCGAACACCTGACTGGAACGTTCGACCGGAACACGCTCAACCCTCAATACCTGTCTTTGGGCACGGCGTTGACGAACCAGGTCGCAAACCCATTCAAACCCTATGTGAGCATCGGAACGCTTTCGAATACGAACGTGGCAGAACGTCAACTCCTGCTCCCGTATCCGCAGTTCCTCAGTGTGCAGGAGGTCAACAACCCATACGGATCATCGAGCTATAACGCGCTGCAAACCAAGCTCGTGAAGCGAACCAGCAACGGATTGACGTTCCTGGTTTCATACACCTGGAGCAAGTTGATTTCAAACGTCAATGCACAAAATGCCCCTATCGGTACAACAGACAATACGGGCGTGCAAAATTACTACAATCTGCGCGGAGAGCGTGCCGTGTCTGAACTCGACCAACCACATAATCTGGTAGCGAATGCGGTGTACGAGCTTCCCTTTGGCCAAAACAAGATGTTCCTGGGCCACGTAGGCAGCTTTGAGCAGAAGGTTGTCGGAGGATGGAAGATGACCTCCATTCTCACGGAGCAGAGCGGATTTCCTTTGACTCTGTCTGCCGCAGGCGTCGGCGCCGGAACACGGCCGAATCCCGTTCCGGGCGTTAATCCCTTCATCCCCGGCGCACGCAGTAACCAGGCGCGAGTGAACGCCTGGCTGAATAAAGCTGCCTTCGCGACACCGCCGGCTTATACCTTTGGGACGATTGAGAGGACCTATACCCGAGTGCTGGGACCAGGTGTACAAAATCTCGATGCTTCACTCGAAAAAGACACTCGGTTCTTTCATGTCGATAGCGAGTTTCGCGCGGAGTTTTTCAACGTAACGAATACGCCCCACTTCTCTCAGCCGGACATGGCGATCCAGGATTCAACATTCGGGACGATCACCAGTCTTATTCCCTCGCCGCCAAGCCGTGAGATTCAATTCGCTCTGAAGTTATCGTTCTAGTAATCTGGCAGGAGTTTAGGATGAATCGTCGTGAATGGATCAAAAGCGCGCTGCTGTCGGCGGGAGCTATCTCGTCGGGCAGTGCGTTGCCGCAACAGCCTGAAGATAACAGCCATCGCAGTTTCCCTCCACCGCCGCGCAAGACGGACGGCGAGCCAATGCCGAATATCCTATGGATATGCACGGACCAGCAACGGTTTGACACTATTCAGGGTTTGAGCAGTTCCATTGTCAAGACACCAAACCTGCAGAAGTTCATGGGCGACGCCGTAACGTTTACGAATGCCTTTGTGCAGACACCCATTTGTTCCCCATCACGAGGAAGCTTTCTTAGCGGACGCTATCCGCATGTCACAGGGCTACGGGCCAATGGACAAAGGATTCGTCCGACCGAGCGTTTGGTGCCAAGAATCCTGGCGGACTACGAGTACACTTGCGGGCTCGCGGGCAAGCTTCACCTCTCGCCATGCTTTGGTGGCCGCGTCGAGAACCGTATTGATGATGGGTATGAGGTATTTCATTGGAGCCATGACATCAGCGATCAATGGCCCGGACACAATGAGTGGTATGTATGGCTTGAACGCCAGGGCGTGAAGCTGCCGAAGTTCCCTGCACAGCATGCATGGGGTATGCCCATCGACCCGAAGTATACGCAGACCGCATGGTGCTCGGACATGGCGATCCAGTTCATGCGTCAGCAGAAGTCATTCAACCCCTGGATGTTTTCCTGCAACATTTTCCAGCCGCATCACCCCTTCTATCCGACCGAGGAATACCTCAGCCATTACGATCCGGCGAGGATGCCCGACCCTTCGTATCGAGAGGGAGAACTGGCCAACAAGCCGATCTTTCAGAATGTCGATCACAATGGCGCTTATGCCGGCGGCGATATCTCCTTTGCAAAGACCTCACCAGAAGAGCATCGACAAATTACCGCGGCGTACTACGCGATGATCGAGCAGGTAGATACAGAGGTCGGACGGATGCTGCAAGTTCTGGAGGAAACGGGACAATCAGATAATACGATCGTAATCTTCATGAGCGACCACGGTGAAATGCTGGGTGATCACGGGATCTATTTGAAAGGTCCATATTTCTACGATTGCCTTACACGTGTGCCATTGATGATTCGGTGGCCCAAACGCTTCAAAGGCGGGACAAAGGTGGATTCCCTCGTGGAACTTGTCGATCTGGCGCCCACTCTATTGGAAGCCGCTGGCATACCGATTCCCTCGGGTATGCAAGGTCGATCGCTCATGCCTCTGCTCACTGGAAACGATACTGAACATCGCGACTCCGTCTATATGGAGTATCTTGACGCGAATGCGGCGTATGCGATTCCGCCCATGATGACGAGTGTCCGCACGAACGACTGGAAGCTGACCCTGTGCGACAAACCGCGCTCCGGTGAACTTTATGACCTTCAGAAAGATCCCGGTGAGTTCAAGAACCTGTGGAACGATCCACATTACAAGGATTCTCAAGAGATGATGTTGCAGACCCTCGTTGCTCGAATGATCGAGACAACCGATCCCCTTCCTGAACGTCATACGACTTGGTAGACAACTAACTTATTTGAAAGAAAAAGGTATTGCATGCGCGTTGTCTCCCTATCTGCGGCAGCTGCTTTCGTCCTTGCCACTACGATGAATGCTTGTGGGCAGCAACACCGTCCGCCGGCCGTCCCCCTCATCACGAATGATCCGTCTTTCAGTGTGTGGTCCATGTCGGACAAATTGACCGATGGGCCGACGAAGCACTGGTCGGAGGCCGCGCAGCCGTTCACAGGGATGGCCCGGATTGACGGCAAATCCTTCCGCTGGATGGGAGGGCCGGCGCACGGCTTTCGAATGCCCGAGAGTACGGCCATGCAGCAGACGTCTGTTGAAATTACGCCGCTGCACTCCAGATATCGATTTACAGCAGCTGGAGTAGACTTGCGCGTAACATTCTTCACGCCTCTCTTTCCGCAGGATCTCGATGTACTGTCTCGTCCTGTGACTTATCTCACCTGGAGCGCTGTATCGAACGATGGGAAGTCGCATCAGGTAGATTTGCTGCTGGATGTCGACCCGGCGATTGCTGTCACAGATCCATCGGAGCAGGTCACATGGTCGAAGGCTCACGTCCGCGGACTATCCGTGTTAAGTATTGGAACGCGTGATCAGTCGATTCTGAACCGCTCGGGCGATCGTATTCGCATCGACTGGGGATACTTCCGTCTTGCGGTTCCAGATAGTGAGCCATCTACAATCTCGCTTACAACCGATGCAGTTGCGCAATTTATCACCAACGGTAAGCTCGACGACGATGATGACTTGAGTTTCCCGAGGCCGGCTGGAGGTTCAGGTTCTCGTGCAGCGCACCTGGCGTTGAGTCTGCCCTTCGGCACAGTGGGTACGACGCCCGTAGAACGACACGTTGAACTGGCCTATACCGACAACTACTCCATCGAATACCTCGGGCGGCGCCTTCACGGGTACTGGCAACGAAACGGGATGACAGAGTCAGGGTTGTTACAAATCTCTGAAAAAGAGTATGCCTCGCTTGAAGCTCGCGGCGTAAAGTTTGACGATTCCCTGACTCAGGACATGCGTAAGGTAGGCGGCGATGACTACGCCTATCTTGCAGCGCTCGTGTTTCGCCAAACCATTGCGGCACACAAGTTGGTAGCCGATCTCGACGGCACTCCGATGCTGTTCTCCAAAGAGAACGACAGCAACGGCTGTATCGACACAGTGGACGTGACCTATCCATCGTCGCCGTTCTTTCTTTTTTTCAATCCGCAGCTGCTAAAGGCACAGCTCGAACCGCTGATGCGATACGCAGCGTTGCCGCGGTGGAAGTTCCCGTTTGCTCCCCACGACCTGGGGACATTTCCCCTGGCAGATGGGCAGGTGTACGGTGGCGGTGAGTTGAACGAAGAAAATCAGATGCCTGTAGAGGAGAGCGGAAACCTATTATTGATGGTCGCGGCGCTCGGCCGTGCGGAAGGAAACTGGGATTTCGCTCGCCATTACATGCCTCAACTCACGCAATGGGCCGAATACCTAAGCTCCAAGGGTATGGATCCAGAAAACCAACTTAGCACGGATGACTTCGCAGGACATCTTGCACACAACACGAATCTTTCTATCAAAGCGATAGAGGCACTTGGCGCGTTCGTACAGATTGCAAGGGGTGTCGGTGATGACAAGCTCGCCGCCCATTATGAAGCCGTCGTAAAGCCGATGCCGGGAAAGTGGCAGCAGATGGCACTCGACGGAGATCACTACAAATTGGCCTTCGATCAACCCGGCACCTGGAGCCAAAAATACAATTTGGTGTGGGACAGCATTCTTGATCTTCATTTGTTTCCTTCGAATGTGATGCAGACGGAGTGGGCTTACTATTCCAGACATCTCCAACCTTTTGGACTTCCGCTCGATGGACGCAAAAGCATTACGAAGCTCGATTGGGAGGTTTGGACTGCGACGCTCGCTCCTGAGCCGGCACAATATCAAGATCTGTTGCACCGACTGGTTGTCTGGACCGATCAGACGCCATCGCGCGTGCCAACCACCGATTTTTATGACACGATCAGCGGAAAGCAAATGAGCTTCCAAGCACGTTCGGTTGTTGGAGGCATCTTCATCAAGGCGCTTGCGGATCCCGCGCTCACCCGGCGTTGGCGGACCGAGTTTTCGAAATAGAATGCGGCCCTGAATGCGTCGCAATCTTGCCACGTTGGAATAAAGCCAAAGGACAGTAGCGCATGATGAATCGTCGTGAATTCATGGCAGCGGCTACGGCAGCTGCTGCATCGTTTCCTCCAAGACAAGAGGCGTCTGCGAAGACCAAGCCCCGTCCGAACCTTGTCTTCGTTTTTGCTGACCAGTTGCGCTACTCGTCCTGCGGCTATGCCGGTGATGAGTATGCGCGGACGCCCAACATGGATGCGTTAGCGGCCCAGGGATGCAATCTGCATCAAGCAATCTCCTCAACACCTGTGTGTGCCCCGTATCGAGCATCCTTGATGACTGGAAAGTATCAATCCAGCACAGGGATGGTCATCAATGAGATACGGCTCAGCCCCGAGCACGAATGTTTCGGCCACGCACTGACCAAGGCGGGTTACAAGACTGGATATGTTGGCAAGTGGCATCTGTGGGCAAACCAGTTAGGCCATCACAATCTCATCAAAAATGGCTTTACACCACCCGGCCCATACCGCCTGGGTTTCGATGGAGTGTGGGAAGCCTATAACTTCAATCACTTCTATTTCCAATCACCTTACTTCAATGACGACGCGACCCCGCATATTCGCCAACAATATGAGCCGAACGGTCAGACTGATAAAGCCATCCGGTATCTCAAAGACGCTTCGCGGAGAGAGGATCCGTTCGCATTGTTCTTGTCCTGGGGCCCCCCACATTCGCCCTGGGGCCAGGGCAATGTCGATCCTGAGTACGCTGAACTATTCAAGAACACGAAGATACCTGTTGCCCCAAACTACTCCACCGTGTCCGATCCATACGCAGATGCATGGCAGAAGCTTCCGCCTGACTTTGACAGTACAGTACATGCTGACATGAAGGCCTACTATGCTCAGACCGCCAATCTGGACTGGAACCTTGGGCGACTGATGAAGACGCTCGATGAGACAGGTCTGGCGGACAATACCATCCTTGTATTCACCTCCGATCATGGCGAGATGTTCGGATCGCACGGCCGACATGGAAAATTGATTTTTTATGAAGAGGCGGCACGCATTCCTTTCTTGATGCGCTGGCCGAAGAAAGTTCAGCGTAAAACTGTGTCAGATGTGCTTCTGGGTACACCTGACATCATGCCTACACTGCTTTCCATGATGGGCATCCCAATCCCCTCATCCGTGGAGGGAAGCGACCTGAGTCGAGTCATCCTCGAAGGCGGTGGTTCTAGCTCTGATGCTGCTCACATGCAGGGCATGGGTGCCACGGCGGCATGGGCAGATGGCTCAGAGTGGCGTGGCCTGCGCGACGACGAGCACACCTATGGAATTTATCAACGCGACCGCAAGGAACTACTTTTCAATCACCGTAATGATCCATTTCAGCTTAGAAATCTTGCTGAAGAGCGTTCCAACACTGCACTGTTGGGGCACTATCGCGAGAGGTCCGAAGCATGGCGAAAGGAGCGCAATGATACGTTCCAGCCATGCACCTGGTATCAGCGATGGACGGAGGACCGGAATATCACGATGACTGCTACCTGTGTGACACAAGATCTTGTCGCCCTAAAGCAGATCACGGACCGCTGGTTCCCCAACGGACTTGGAGAGCAGACCGTAGGGAATATGCCAGTGGGGACGTAGCCACCCGACTTTCAACGTTCGACGAACGTTGCACACGGCTTTCCTGAGAAATCTGGAGTACGGCGTACATTACCGCACACGCGACACGGCGTTCTGCCGGCCATTCCGCGTATGCGGGTGGTTCTTTGTGAAAGGAATGGGTTTCATTGCGGTTGCGCTCTCTTGCAAGCGTGTAACGCTGACTCTCAAAGAGTGCGATTTCGCCGCTGTGACTAAAGGGCATGACGCTAGAAGGTTCACAACGGAGCGAGAGACTGCGCGACTGCTCGTGGTGGGTGATTGTGTAAGGAGGATAAGTGCAGTACGCGCTTGTTCTGCCGCAAGGCGGAAGCGGTGCCACCTCGCTATAGGGATGCGCATGGCGTGCTTCGGCAACACATCGCTCCTATCGAGCATAATCGCCGCGAATCCTCCAGCCGGGAGCAAGAGATCCGTTGACTTCAAGGCTTGCTCAAAGACGCGACCACGGCTTTCTGTTATTGGCGGGCTTTTCAGCGTTTCCTCCGTAGAGAAAACGGACTGCAAGACTATGTGGCGGGCGGACAAGCATTCTAATCTCGATTGAACTTTTTCTTCTATCGCGAGTTCGAATCCACTTTTCTTGTCGATCTTCATTCGAACTGTCGATAGTGCTTTTGGCGTGTCCGTTGAGGAGGTATGTAGCCTATCGGAGGAGAGGATCGTCTCGTCAATGATGGCGTTTCGTGTTCTCTACTTTTCTCTCTTGTCGCAGCGGGAGAAACAGAAACCGTCCAATTCCGGGGAATGTGGACGATCATTGTTTTCTATGCTTTCTATTGTCAATAACTTAGGGCAAACTGGCGGTGCTGGCAGTATGGACGAAACTCATCTCCTGATGCATTTCCCGGCAAACAGGGAAATTTACAGCGAATTTATCGACGATCGGCATCATTTAACCCGTTCTGTGTCATGAAATCGCCACCTCCATCGATACGGCACTGCCAAAGCTGACAAACACTTTGGTGGCCAAGTACCTCTTAACCCGCTACATGCTGATCTATTGCGTCCGGAACATTCTAGCTCAAGATGCTTTATGGCCAGATCTATCAGTCCAAGCCCGAGCTGTTCGTGCGCGATCCTAAGGTCCGCGGACGGTTCCGAGCCGCCATCTACCATATCGTGAGCGATCTTGTTGTCGACGTGAATGCGGAGCTCAAAGAGCTCGGCGAAGACTTTGACTATCGCGGCAAGCTTAGGGATGCAGCGTGGGTCAAGGGTCTCGAAAAGATCGTTGTGGGCGACCACGTGAAGCTAGTGACGCGAGGCAAGATCCCCTCCTTCAAAGACGATTGGGAAGCGTCGTCGAAAAAGACGGAGCCTAGGCTCTCATCTGCATCCGGTTTCGATGGAGTTTCTCAGCACCAACTCTTAGCGTGACAAGGCCGCCTCGCGAGCATTTCATCCTTCTCTCCCCCAAGCAGCGGCAAGCCGAGTCAAACTGCCGGGCGAAGCGAATTCGGACCGTCCAGGAGATATGTTCCGTTCAAGGTTCGATTCGGTTCGTACCGCCGCCGCCGAATCGAAACTCTGATAGCGTTTTGAGAAACGCCACGATCTATTGGCTCTGCGATCTGGGGACGGCAACCGCGACCGCCTCTAGTCCTAATTACCCGTGCAATTTTTCCGAGGTCAACCACAGAGCCAAAATCCTGAGGCGCGCCAAGCTACCTTCGAGAGCATGCTTTCAAAATACTCCGACGATTAATTCGAGTTGATAACATCAGGGTCTTACAACCTGGTACTTCCAGTTGAGGTTTAGCAGTACATGGATCGTAAACACAAGCCGCTTATCATTACAATGGTGTTATGAGGGATTGCACGTATAAGTTTATGTGACTCATTGGGACAGGCTTGATTATGGAACCGGGACAGATTACGTTGCTGCTGCACGAGTGGTCTGGTGGGGAACCTGCTGCGGCAGAAAAGCTTTTTGAATTGGTATATCCGCATCTACGGCAGATTGCCGGCAGCCTGTTTCGAGGTGAACGTCCCGAAAACCTGCTGCAGCCCACCAGCATGGTGAATGAGCTGTTTTTGAAGCTGGTACGCCAGCGTAATTGCCGCTTCGAAGATCGTGAACACTTTTATAGTCTCTCTGCGCGCCTGATGCGTCGCGTTCTTGTAGATCAGGCCCGCTCAGAGCACCGATTCAAGCGCTCGGGCGGCGTGGCCGTTCCATTGAGCGATGGGCTTGTGTGGATGGAGAGGTCGCCTGAGGCGACCATCGATCTAGACCGCATCTTGAATGAACTGGAAGAAATCGATCCTAGAAAGTGCCGATGGTGGAGTTACGGTTTTTTCTGGGTTTCACCGCTGAAGAAACCGCTGAAATCCTACACACATCCAAGGCAACCATTGATCGGGATCTGCGCTTCATCCGCGTCTGGCTTGCAGACCGTCTCCAGCAAAAATAGGCTCCACACCGAGCCGTTGACACATTTTGTGATCGTTTGGCGCGTACCGCCTAGGGGAAGCCATGACTTCGGAATATGAACATTGGAAGCAGCTCCAGCAACTCTTCCACTTGGCGGAAGCGTCGCCCGAGGCTGATCTGGACAAGCTTCTTGAAGCAGCCTGTGACGATCCAGAAACGAGGTCGCACGCACGCAGACTGATTGAAGCTGCTCGCAACCGCGTGGAAGCCGAATCAGCCGCGCCCCTTCATCCGACCGTGCATCGCATCGGACCCTATTCCATTGTGCGCCTGCTAGGTGCGGGCGGCAACGGCCATGTGTACCTCGGCGAGCGGTTGATAGGCGGTGCGGTGCAGCGCGTGGCGGTCAAAGTGGTATCACGCAGTGCGGCAGGATCGGGATTTACCGAGCGCTTTGCCCGAGAGCAACACATTCTTGCCTCGTTGAATCACGCCCAAATCACGCGAATGCTGGACGCAGGCATGTCAGATGGCGGCGAGCCCTATCTAGTTATGGAGTACGTGGACGGCGAACACTTGGATATCTGGTGCGACGAACACAAGCTGGGCATATCTGAACGGCTACAGTTGTTCCTGCATGTGTGCGAACCGGTGGCTTACGCACACCGCAATCTGGTGGTTCATCTGGATTTGAAGCCGTCGAATGTCCTGATTGCACGGGAAGATGGTGCCGTCAAGCTGCTGGATTTTGGCACGTCCAAGCTGGTGAAGCCGGACAGTCTGTTAGCTACGACCGTCATGGCAACACCCGCGTATGCCAGCCCGGAGCAGTTGCTGAACCAGCCGGTGACGACCGTCTGCGATGTGTATGCCGTCTCCATCCTCGCGCAATACCTTCGCTTCAAAGGGAATCTTTCGGAAGCGAAGGGTTCTTGCAAATCAGTCTCTTGCCGTTTACCTGCGCGAATCGTATGCGCTGTGTGACCAGGCCGATATGCGCGTGTTGCTGGCGGATATCCAGGGGCTACAGGGCGATGTGACGGGAAGCATCCCCATCTACCAACAGGCCTACGCAGATTTCAGATCCTGCTCGGGCGACTCTAGCGCAAACACGCTCCTCACCCAGGCACGTCTGGCGCGCGTCATGCTCAAGGTTGGGCAGGGCAAAGAAGTCATCGCCATGCTCGAGCCGTCGCTGCCGGTATGGCGCACGGCATTTCCCCATAGCCCTGACATCGCCGAGCCTCTTGTCTTTTTGGCAAAAGCCTATATTCAGACATCGCAATTCCCCCGGGCCGAGTCTGCCGCGAACCAGGCCCTCCAGGCCATGGACGGCAAGGTGGAGGCGGGCAGCGCGGCGCGAGCTGTTCTTGAATTGCTGCTGGCACAGCAAGTATCATTGGTATCCCGCACGACAGCCCTCGACTCACATCATCGAACGCTTCAATCGCCGATGAGGCTTTTAAAGGATGTTCAAATTCCATATAGCTTTTCGGAGCGCCGTGAACGGTAGTGACGGCAACCTCATCATCTCCCTGGAGAATTGACTATGATGCAGGCGGTTCATCAGGCCTATGTTCACCGCCAACTAGCCTTAAAGAGTAACGCTGCCAAGAGAGCAAAGGCCGCGCAAATGAAAAGCATATCCTGACGCAATCTGCCCGTCTGCCCCCGAGATATCCTCTTTGCTTCCGGCTGCGGAGGTCGATGATGCGTACCATCACGCCTTATCGACTACGCCACGGGCTTCAAAGCGCGTGGCCAACTCACAGCTGAGTTCGAGGTCAACCGTCGACGAACGGCGTCTCTGTCAAAAGTCTCGATGGACGGCTAACGGACGATTGGCGGGCCATCCTAGATTCCTGCTACCGTCATGCCCTCACATTCGGATCACCATGCGGATACTGTCCAAACATCCTTTCCTGGAAAAGAGGGAGGAACCAGACAAGGCTCCATTGGTCAACTATGCCAAATCCTCTCGCCGCTGCAACGGCTCCGCTGAGGGGTTATTGCTCACTACCAGACTCACATAGCGTTTGCTACAGGTAAAGCGATGTGCTCAGAACCTCTTTGAGGCTGTAGCAAGAAGTTCCGGCTCGCTTTCGGACTTCGGTCGCCAATTGTGACGCTCTGCTGAAAGATTCTGCCTCGGTGGCAACGATACAGAAGTATACGAAAGCTATCTTCCTGCGTAACCTCATCCCATCGCAACTCATTGATACATAAGGACAAGCCTTGTGACAAACGGAGAGTCACTTGCGAATTGTACGGCTGCGGCAGCATGGTTCGACGTCGATGAAACGTTACTAAACGCACTTCTCTACACGAAACCTTACTTGAACGGAGTCTACGAAAAAGCGGATGACGAATGTTTTTGTGGGCGGTCGGTCCAAAAATATCCTTTCCAAGGCGTTGACGCGCAGGCTGAGCGTGGCGATATCAAGGGGCTCCATCGTTCCACGCTTGATTCTTATCCAAGCAATTCCGCAATCTCCGGACAAAGCACCCCTAACGAGCCCACAGGCGCTTGCGAGCGCCTGACGCCTTCGACCAATGAATTAGTTAAAACACCATGTGGCACTCAATTTAGGAGATCACGATGAAACACCCATTTACGGCACTGCGAACGCTTCCCCAAGGGGGGCGGAAGGTCATTAAAGCCCGCATCGCCCTGTTGCTCGCGATATGCACGGGCGTCGCATTTGCACAAAACGGCCAAGGTTCTATTCAAGGCACGATTATGGACCCGACGGGAGCCGTCATCCCGAAAGCCGCCATCCATGTCGTCAACACGAAAACCGGCGTGACTTCGAACAGCTCCACAAACGGAACCGGTTTCTACCAAGTCCCTGGCTTATTTGCGGGAGACTATGACATTTCGGTCACAGCAACGGGGATGAAAACCTCCGTGAGGAGCATCCAGCTACTGGTTGGTCAAGACGCCGTGATCGACTTCACAATGGCGACAGGGTCTGTGTCACAGGAAGTGGTGGTGCAGGGCAATCTCGTCCAGATGGTGACGCAGGACAACGGGACGATTACGTCGACCCTGGAGAACAGCAGGATTAATCAGCTACCGATGAACGGTCGTGACCTTACGACGCTCATTGCTGAAACCACTCCCGGTGTGGGGCCGTGTACCAATTCCCCTGCTTGTGCAAATGGATTGCCGTCTGGAGCGATCGAATTCTCAGCCGACGGTGTCGACCTGAGTCAGCGCGAGTTCGGCGGTGCCAAAGAGGGTCAGGCCCAGCTGCCGGATGCGGACGCCGTGGAACAGATCAAGGTGCTCACGACGGCTGGCGGTGCGGAGTACTCCACACCCGCGGCCGCGGTCATCACGACTAAATCGGGTACGAACCGCTTGCACGGGACATTTTTTGAGACGGCTCGCAACAATGCTCTGGGGCTCGCCAGAAACCGGCAAGATCCTTCGAACTTCGTAGCACCGCACCTGGTACGCAACGAATTCGGAGCGTCTCTGGGGGGACCGGTCGTTATCCCTCATCTCTATAACGGCAAGAATAAGAGCTTCTGGTTTTTCAGCTTCGAACGCTACTCTCTAGCTCAAAACAGTTACACCAGCGAAAACGTACCCACCCAGGCCATGAAGAACGGGGATTTCAGCGGTTTGGTCAGCAGCTCCGGTATCCTCAGCCAACTCTACGATCCCTTAACTACCGCGCCCTCGACCAATTGCAATGGCACCGGGCAGGCAAACCAATGGTGCCGCCAGCCATTCAAAAATAATCAGATTCCCACGAGCCGGGAATCTCCAACCGCAAAGATTTTAATGGATATAACGCCTCTACCCTCTAACACGGCAAATCCTCTGATTGCGCCGAACCTCTCTTATAAATCGACCCAGTACTATACCCGGCCGAGCGTCACGTTTCGCTTGGATCATGTCTTTACTGAAAACACCCGAGCGTATGTCCGCTACACTGAGAATATCGAACAGCAGATCAGCGATTCATTCGCCACTCTTGCGGCCGATGGCTTGCCTTACGGCGTGAGTGGCGTCTCCTCGAATCCCGACAAGCTTTATGCGTACGCTCTGGGCGTTTCTCATGTCTTCTCGCCAACTTTGTTTTCGGAAACCACCCTTAGCCAAAATTGGTTCGCAAAACAAGATACAGCAGGTCCCGCGGGACTGACTGATTTTGCGCCGAAGCTGGGAATGCCGGATAACTTTGGTGAACCCGGATTCCCGGCTTTCAAGGACATCCTCTCGCCTTTAGCCGGCACTCAGACTGCCTACGCCATGACGCAGACTATCAGCACCTTTCAAGAGCATTTGACGAAGGTACTGGGAAAACACCAATTACTTTTCGGCTTTGACGATCGCTATGAGCACTTTGGATCGAGACCCGACGAGCGCCAGAACGACGCTCTGTTCGATGGATTGGATACAGCGCTCGAGAACCCAGCCTCTGGCACTAACTACACGGCCACACCACACACCGGTGACGAAAACGCCGACGAGTTCCTCGGTGGGGCGTACGACTATACCTATAATCTTGAGGCGCAATACCAACATATTAATGACAACTCAGCCGACGCGTATATCCAGGATAATTATCGAATTCGTCCCAATCTCACGTTGAATCTGGGCCTTCGCTATGAAGCTCATCCTTCGATCACAACAAGTAATGGCGAGATGCTCGGCTTTGACCTGAAAAATGATGCGATCATCCTCGGTGCACCCATCTCGAAGTTGATCAGTGAAGGCCTGACAACGCAGGCGATCATCACGAACAATACCCTGGATGGAGTGAAGTTTGAGAGCGCCTCGGAAGCCGGCTATCCGTCATCGCTTCTTGATAGCTATAACTTCACCTGGGGCCCACGCTTTGGGATTGCGTGGCTGCCCTTCGGCAGCCGGACGGGAACTGTCTTGCGCGGTGGAGTGGGTAGATACATCTACCCCGAGCCGGTTCGTAGCCAACTGGTAGATATCGTCAAGAATGACCCTTTTGCAGCATCCTATGGCCAGGACTACACGCTGGCTTCTCAATCGCCTGATTCGTTACAGAACTACCTGCTTCGTTCGCAACAACCGGTTACGCTGGGAGTGAACAGTTCGAATGTCGTCAACACCTCCACAATAAATTCCATTCTTCCTGGCATAACGATCAAGAGTCTGGATCCAAAGTTTGCACCCAACTATGTTACTGAGGGCAACGTCACCATAGAACAGCCTTTGAAATGGAATACAGCCCTTAGGGTGAGCTATGTGTTCACGCGTGGCGTCAACGTGAATCAGGATCATTACTACAATAACCATCCCTCCAGCTATGTCTGGGAAATGCAGACGGGCACTGCGGTGCCGACCGGTAGTGTCATCGGATCTAACCAGTACGCCGCCACGGCCACTGGACCCTACGACCAGACCACCTATGGCGGGAGCAGTTTTCAGCAGGTAGAGCAAGGATGGTCCAACTACAATGCGGTACAGGTGAATTATCAAAAGCTCTACCACTCTGGTATCGCCTGGCAATTCTCCTATGTATTTTCAAAGCTGATGGATACGGGGGTCGGTTCCTCCTACTATCCGTATGCAAGCTATGCGGCTTCGGGTTTGGGCACGATGACACCTGCCTACGGTCAGGTACAAACACCTATCGCGGCACCGGCCCCACCATCGGGCCTCCCGAACTGGGGGTTTTATCATGCCCTTGATCGCTTTGAGAATTACGGACTGGACACGGGTAACCCCATGCAAACTATCAAGTTCAACGGTGTCGTTGATCTCCCATTTGGACGCGGCAAGCACTTTCTGGGAGGCGTGAACAACTTCGTGAACGAACTTGTCGGAGGTTGGCAGCTGGCTGGAGATGGAAGTGTGACATCGCAGAGTTTTGCTCTCACCAGCACGAACTGGGGACCTGCGGAACCTTTGACTATCTACAAGAAAAGCAAACCCATCACCGACTGCCGTAGCGGTGTCTGCTACAAGGAATATCTTTGGTTCAACGGATACATCGCTCCAACAGCGATTGCTGGTAATCCGTGCGCCACCGGCAACAATCTGGTTTACGGGCTCCCAGGCAACTATCAACCGTATCAGAGTCCTATCGATACGATTTGCAGTTCCACGGGCCATGATACGTACTTTGGAGACAACGAAGTTAACATAACGTTAGCGAACGGGAAGACCTCAGCGATCAGCTACAGTCCTTCTCCAGGGGGAAGTAATGCCTTCTCCCACAAGGTGGTTGCCGGTCCCATGTACTTCAATGCTGATATTTCCCTGTTCAAGGTGTTTCCAATCACCAGCAAGGTATTTCTGCGTATCAATGTGGATGCTTTCAATGCTTTCAATATCCAGGGCCTGGGAAATCCCAGTGGAAGCAATGGCATATTGACGTATCAGTCCGGCGGCGTAGGTGCATCCTCCATAAACGCGCCACGTCAGATACAGCTGACCGGGCGCCTCACCTTCTAACGAGTCGCCAATAAATCGGACTGGGCTTGTTGAATACGTGGAGCTGTTAGTGCGATCGGATCGGTCTCACCGGTCGTACTAGCAGCCCACAGGATCAGCGGCCGAAAACATAATGAGTCTGAAGGTTGCGTAACAAACGTTTGGCTTGTGCATTTCTATCTTTTGACCCAAAGCTACAGGGCGGCACGCTTGGACAAGGTTTATATCTACGTAGGACCCTGAACGGGACAACGAAAGGCATGGCGCGTTCTCTGATTTGCGCAGATATTCGACGAACAGGAACACTGAAATATCCACTTGGAGGGTTGAGGAGTATGTAAGAGATCATCCTGCCTCCTATATCAACGAGATAGATTGGGAAACCATGGTCTTTATAGCTGAATCCATACTCCTGCTGGCAGCTCTGGCAATTGACAGAAAGCATCCGACAATCCACGCTCAAGATTCAACCCTCTCGCAGAACTATCGTGAGCACGTAGCGTTGCCGCGAGCTGGCGAGCTGCCAGACGGAACGAACATGGAGCTGCAGCAGATCGTAGGTGCACACAACCAACGGTTAACGGAAAATCCCGCCGCAAAGAATCGCAATCGAATTGTTTATCTCAGTGGCCCACAGAAATACGAAGCAGTGTTATTTCCAGTCGCACCTGACACCAAAGTGATCGACGGAACGGGCAGGACGATGGGATATATCGCTTCCGGGAATCCCGGGGTACAACTCAATTTCGGACAGCACAAGCTAATCGCTGGCGAAGATCACGTGATGGTCTTTGCTGCTCAAACGTCTGGTTCCGGTCCGGTGACCGGTTGGATTGCTGCCAGCGCCTTGTTGCCCTCGCCGGTGCGATCGCAGTTTGCTGAGGAACTGTCGATGAACGTGGCCGGCACCCCGGCGCTAGGAGATGCTCCGGAGACATACCGGGTAATATGCGGAGCCGCCGATAAATGGAACGGCGGTCGCCTCAAGATACTGCCCAACGTAGACGATCGCCGCAATAGGCACGAAGCCGCGTCCGACTATGTTGCTAGGCCGGGTGATTTCTGCTATTTGCTGACAAGTCTTCCGGGACATGGAGGAGTGGCAACGGACACGCTTTCTAACGGCGTGATCTTTGTTCCGGCAGCCGGTATGCCGCACGTTGAGGTTCCTCTGTACCTTCCCACAGATTCCACCGGCAAGGAACGCGACGCTTGGATGGCTGGCAAACTGCCGCACCAAATGGAGTTCCGTTATGGCCGTGTAGGCACGCGTTATGGCTGGATAGCCAGTGCCAACCTACACTCGAATGATCAAGGGGCAGTCGATAGTGGCGCAAGTTCTCAAGAATAAAAGTAATACCGAAGCAATTATCCGATTGGGGTGGCCAATCAAGGATTTGCAGGCGTCAACATGTTGATGGTATGCAGCCACAGTTCCACGCTGGATGGCCATGTGGTAATCGGAAGTGTGGCGGAGGCCGAAACCGTGTCCGCCCTGTGCGTAGACATGGAGCTCCGCTGGGACCCTAGCGTTTTTGAGCGCAAGAAAGTAGTCCAGAGAGTTCTCTACGTGTACAGGATCGTTTTCAGCCTGTGCGAGAAACGTCGGCGGCGTGTTGGCATTGGGTTGAACGTTCGGGTCGAGGCCGAGCAGATTATCCGGCTGATGCAATGCCCCAGGGTAAATGAGTATCGCAAAGTCAGGGCGACACGACATCTGGTCAGCAGCATCAACGGGATTGTACACGCGCTGATCGAAGTGATTGCTGACCGCAGCCGCAAGATGCCCTCCCGCTGAAAAGCCAAGTACACCCACGCGTTGCGGATTGATATGCCACTCCGCAGCATGTAAGCGCACGAGTCCGAGAGCACGCTGTGCGTCCTGTAGTGCGGCAGCGGATTGCGGATATGGACCAGACCCAGGCACGCGGTACTTCAGGAGCACGCAATTCACACCAATAGAGTTGAGCCATTCACAAACTTCCGTGCCTTCCAGATCCATCGCCAGAATCCGCCATCCCCCTCCCGGAAAGACAACGACCGTGGTTGCGGTATTCCGGCTTGCGGCCGGATAAAGTGTGATTGTGGGTACGGATACGTTGGTCAAGCGGATCACCGTCTTCCCTGCGACCAGTGGTTCTTTGGAGGTCGTCGCCTCGACCTCAGACGCCGCATTCGGCTGCACGCCCGGCGCACTGCGCGGCCAAAGGTTAAGTGTGATGCTGCCCTGGGTCGGCCGGCGCTTAACGTTCTGGGCGCCCAGGTTTTCGGGAGCGTGGCCCGTCACGAGAACAAGAAGAAGCAGACGCTTCCACATGGAGACGCTCCATTGAACAGAGCCTTTGCAAGCGCGGCGAATGTCTAACTCGAGTCTCGACAACTTGGACATCAAGACCCCTAGCGGAAGTGGCGAAGTATGACTGCCTAAACTTTCGCCCGTTTTACTTTAGGTTGCGTGAAAAATGCTGGCTTACGAATGCGAGATAGTGATCCCAGTCCACATCAAGCATCTCGTGCTTGCCAGGCCGAATGTGATAGCCGATGTCGTTATAGATTGGCTGGTCTAGTTGCGGCGGTTCTGCAGAAACCATGCCCGTTTCTCCATAGAGCTGATACACGGGCGTGGTCAGCAATGCAGCGAGATACTCACCACGCGCATCGAGCGTATAGTCTCCAGCCGCACTTGCGATGTAAAGCGGCCGGGGCGCCACGAGCGCTAGAAGGAAAGGACTGTCGAATGGCATATCGTCCGTCTGATCCGAGTACTCATGAAACGTACCGTCGAACCAGTACGGAAAGCGAGTGTTGAGGTGTTCGACGGTTTCACCGAAGTTGCGTTTCATCAATGCGGCCCCGCCCTTTCCTGACTCGTTAGAGATCACCATGCCGAAGCGCTGGTCGCTGGCTCCGGCCCAGAGAGCGGCTTTCCCAAGTCTGGAGTGACCGATGACGATGACACGTTTCGCGTCGACAAGGGGTTGCTTGCTCAGATAATCAAGCGCTCGGCTAAGTCCCCAGGCCCAGACACCGATGGCGCCCCAACGTTGGTTCGCAGGTACATCCGGCTCGGCTAGTTGCGGAAGAACGCGAAACCCATAAGCCTCGCCTCCGTCAAAGTCCGGTTCAAGATCTCCGTCGTACAGCGTGGCGAAACCGTAGCCTGCCTGAAGCATACGTTCAATGGGCCACTCGGAGGCAGCCGCGCCCCGCATTGCGTCGGTCGCGGTTTCCGAATGGAGCACTAGACGATTGGCGGTGTCAGGCAACCAGACTTCGTGCAGTTCCACGCCGGGGTCCACCGTAACGGATTGATTGCCTCCGTAGTTTAGTCCCAGAAAGACAGGGACGGTATGCTTGCTGTGGTTGGGCAGATACAGCAGCAAGTGGATCGCAAGGCCGTGACTATCACCAGACGGCACAAGAGTGACCTGTATGCGAGTAGCGAGACCGCTGAAGGCGGATCGGTCCTCCACCCTGTGCTTGGTAATAAGTCGTAGGTGACGATTCGGAGGAAAGCCGAACATGTCCTCCCGGAGAAGGTGGAGCACCTCGGGCCGGCATTCTCGGATCCATTCGTCGGCTGTTGTTGCCAGCCTTCCATTCGCCATGCGTAAGACATCCGGTTCTACGTAAGGTGGAACGGCCGATTCGTCGCGGTTGAAGTGCGGCTTCCGATCTGTCTGGGCCACGCACGGCAGCACTGCAAGCAGGGCTGCCGCGACGGTGAGGTGTCTGATATTTTTCATTAGCGTGGCCGATGGCTCTGGAAGTCCCATGGGTCAAAGCTTCGCGGATGCGGAGGACCGAGCGGGACCGTAAGCATCGCCGCGCTGCCATCCGGGATTACGACGGTATAGACACCACGCTGAGAAAGCACAGGATCAACCGTCGGCGTGCCCAGGATTTTTCCGTCGGTTGTACCGTCAAAGGTCTGGCCTTGCAGTGTGATCTGATCTGTCGCCGAAAGACCTGCGCTGGAGTCCGTCTGTAAACGAATCAACTCGCCTGTTGCGAAGACATCCTTGCCTAGATCAATTGCGACGGTTTGCGAGCCGTTGTCGAGGTCTTTTTCGATGATCACGATGCGCGCAACATTGTGAGCACGATCCAACGTGCTCCATATTTTTACGTTCTGCGTTGCATTGACGGTGGTAGTGACAGGCACTTGAGCGGCGTTGTTCTGGATGGCTTCGGCAAACATCAGCATGCCGTAGTAGATTGGCCGAACTTCTACCTGCGAACCGTTTACGTAAAAGGCGTTATAGGGCAAGTCGGCGACGCTGGTAGACTTGCTCCCCGTGTGGAGGTTCATGCCTGCCGCACCGGACTCCTGCAGTTCAAATAGGGAATCTAGCAGCCACAGGCTGGAAGCGAAGACATTGCTCACCCCTGACAGCCCGCTGCAGGAAACCGAATTCATCTCGCCGGCTCGTACAGGAACGCCGTAGGGGGCGGCCGCGGCAACGATGGGTTGGAACCGGCGCAGGTAGGCGTTGGAGATGTTATCCGAAAGCAGATGCGAAATCGTGATGGAAGAGGTTCCTTCACACGCACTCAACGGATATTCGTGGGATGTCATGGTGCCGAGTGTGCTGGACTCTGCGGACAGAAAGGCCACGTCATTGGCGCTGTCCCATGTGGTGGAGCCGCTGGCCATCCCGGCGGCGAACTTGCCGGGGACGTAAGGTGCCACGGCGGCGGCGTAGCCTTGATACTCCTGCAGGTAGTCGCTGAAGGAGTAAGTGGAAGGACGGGAACCCTGGCTTTTTAGCTGGTCGGGCTCATTGCCGAGCTCAAACTGCACGTTGGTATTGCCAATGGCTCCTGTCACGCTTGCTGCGACATTTCCTGCGTATGTGGGGTTGTAGCTGCCAAGCCCAATCGTCACGATCAACGGTGCATGCGTTGCATCTTCCAGTGACGTCAGTGCGGAAAGGAACTTGGCCGAAATGTTTGAGCTGGTCGAAGTAGCGGGCGCCGCGGCGGGACGCAGATTGGGGATGCCATTGTAAGGTGTGAAATTGTTGATCAGATTCACAAGGATAGGATTGGCGCTACTCCCGCTTCCGACATAGGTATCGGTAATAACGCTATCCATTGAAAATCCGAGGAAGTGATCGGGTGTTGCTGTGCCGGGCTGCGTTGGATCGACCGTCGCAGTGACAGTTGGCGTGGTGACGTCCGAAGGTGGAAGCAAAACGCGCAAGGTATTGCCGTAAAGGCCTCCACGGTAACTGCCGAGAAGTGTTTCCAGGACTTGCGAACCAGGCTTGCCGGCGTTGGGGGCAAAGTCGATGACAGCCGTCGTCTGTGCGCCGGCGGCGATATCCGCGAGCCGTTGCGGAGAAGGGCTGCCCAAAGCGCGGCCGAGCGTAGCGTGAAAGAGCGAAACCTCCGTTGCAGCGCCCGAACCCGTATTCTGAATCGTGATCGTCGCCTGATAGCTGCCGTCCGGCTGACTCGTCAGCCGCGAGGTTGCGACGAGATGGGGCTTGGCGGGTCTTTGTGCCATAAGAGTTCCACTGAAGAGCAGGACTTGGAACATCTTTGTCAGACGTTTGCTTGCGGATGGACGTCTCTTTCGCATAACAAGTACCTCCGTAAATTGGTCGGTAAGGGTTGATCCTTATCCCTCGCTTTGTTCAATGGGCGAGGTTCTCAGGAAGCGAACGTGGTGTGGAAGAATGGCCGATTGTGTCGGCGAGAAAGGCGTACATGGCCTCGAAGGACGGCTCGGTCCATTTCGGCTGGCTCCAGAAGGTGTGCGGAGCGCCGGGTGCGGTAAAAAGTTTTACCGGGTCGTGTGCCGCCTGTAGCGCGGCAACGAACGCCGTAGCTTGCGCGTAGGGTGCTGTCTGGTCAGCGGTTCCATGCAAAATAAGAAAGGGTGGCAGACCGGGTCGTACAAAGGTAAGTGGTGACGCGTCTTTACAACGTTGCGGAGCATCGCTGCATGCGTTTCCAATGAAGTTCGCGACCATCTGCGATGGGGGCATCGCATTCAAATCGAAGATGCCGTTGAACGCCACGACAGCCTGTATGCCTGGTGCCTGTCCTGTAGAAGAGTTCCTGCCCGACTCAACGCCCAGCATCGCAGAGAGGTGTCCGCCAGCCGAGCTGCCAATGGCCGCGGTGCGCGACGGGTCTACGTGATACTGCACGGCATGTGCTTTCAGCCAGACGAGCGCTGCCTGTGCATCGTCAAACGCGGCGGGAAATGGGTTTGCCGGTGCAAGGCGATAGTCGATCGCCATGCCGAAGTAGCCGCGGTCGGCGAGGTATGCTGCCTGGCGGCGAAGTTGCGTCCGGTTGCCCGCGCCCCATCCGCCCCCATGGATCAGCAGCACTGCCGGAAACGGGCCTGCCCCCTTCGGAAGATATAGATCACATACGAGCGTCTGACCGTCAACGATACGATAGGGAACTGCCTCGACGAGTTGATAGCTACTCGCGGCGGATGCTTGAGGGGTCGCAACCTGCGTCTGCGCCAAACTCGGGGACTCAGGGATGAAGCACAGCAGCGCCACGACGCATCCGGCACGCAGCAGCGTGTAGCGACTAAACATGGAGCGGCTCCCGGCTGCGTAGCAAAACTCCACTTGCTTTCGGCAACTCCATCCGCAGGCGGCCGTTCTTCACGTTCCATTCATCCTGTTGTTTCGGATGCCATTCGCCGTCAGGCTGAATCGCACTGCCTCCAAAGTTGACACCGCTTGTACTGTCGAGCGAAGGCGCAGCCAGATGCATCGCGTCCAACGCTCCGTTCCATCCCACGACCGTAAGTTCGATCACTGCAACGGCATTCTCGTCCATGTTGAACAATGCAACATTCATATGGCGTTTGGGGTCCAGCGAAGCGTAGGCCCGGACTGTTCCGTCAACTCCGGAGACGGGGTACATAAGCCCATTCATAAATTGCTGAAACATCACCATCCCGTAGAAGAGTGGGCGCGCCACAAAAGGCTGGGCGCCACCTCCGGCTATCGGAGTATAGAAGCCTTGTCCGCCGCCGTGAAAGTTGACCCCGGTAACGCCCCATTGAGCGAGGGAGAGCATGTAGTCCGCACCCCAGAGCGCGGCTGCGAAGCTGTTGCTCACGCCTTCCTTGCCGCCGTGGTAGCAAGAGTTTCCTTCTGCCATGCGATATGGCACGCGGACTTGCTTGCCGAGCTCCACCATCTGCTTCATGTTGGCTTCGTTTTTCACGTGTTGATGCAGCAGGCGGCTGATATTCGCATTGGGATCGCTCGGCGGTCCTTCGGCGTAGAAGTGGCTCGTGAGCAGCTTCGTCTCTGGCACGTCCTTCGCGAAGGACTCGACCCAGTCGATATGATTGCCCACGTCCGGTCCACCAAGCGGAGCCGAGGGCGTGCGTTTCAATACGGCTGCCGCAAAGCGTTTCCATTCCGCAATGTAGTCGGCGTAAACGTACGTCGATTGACGCAACCCATTGCGGTAGAAAAGATCGGGTTCGTTGCCGATCTGCAACACGATCAGCGTGCGCCCTAGTTTTTCCACCGCGTAGGCGGCCTCGGATGCAGCGAGTTCTGGATCACCGTGACCGAGGTCCAGACCGTAGATTACATCCCAGCCCGTGGCGTCGAGGAAGCCTCGTAACTCATCGATGGCGGCCGGCGTAACCTGTGTTGTCTTGTCGATGTTGAGACCGGCATCCGGTCCCACGGGCCCATCCTGCTCCTTCGTGGACACAGGAACGTTTTTGTCTGTCCAAATGGAGAAGTCGCTGGTGTTGCCGCCAATGCGAAGCACCCCGCGCTTGCCCAGTCGCTTCACCAGACCGACAAGATCGTGGTTGTGAGCTGAGAAATATCCCGGATGGGCTAGCTGGGCTTTTTCGTAACTCAATCCTGTGAAGGTTTCCGGGACCTGAATTCCAGGGCCGGTTGGGTCGACAGTAAGCTGTGTCGTTGGCGCCGATGTGAGTTGAGCAAGGATCGTGGGGGGAAGGCAGTACAGCAGCGATCCGGCAGCGCCTGCACGGAGAATGTCGCGACGTTTCATAGGGTTGTCTTTCTTTCAAATATGCAGCTCGGCTGCCAGTTAGTGATTCGAAGACTGCCCGGTGCGATGCAGATGACGCCCCAGGCGGTAGGATCCAATGAAATTGAAGGATTGCCGTACTTCCGCGTATGTATAGCCCCGGACGCTTTGATACGCAAACGGAAGCGATGTTTTACGATTCCCGAGCTTGTGAAGCTCGGAGTTGCCAGGCCGGACGTACACGTTGGCCGTGGCTTTGAAAGTGTGCGGGGTTGATGAAGTTGGTAAGCGTTGTAGCGCGCAATTTTGGACCGATCCTTTAGAAAGATAGATGTGATCGACTTTTCGTACACTGCCTCTCGTTGAAAGCGATGCATGCATGGAACCGCGGAGCGTAACATTTCATCGACGTCGAACAATGCTTCCGCAGCCCTCAACTTCGCAAGTGACTCTCCGTTTGTCACAACATATCTCTATTAGAGTCAAAGAGTTGCGTGGAACCTGCTTGTACCGGAAGACAGCTTCAGTAAGCTGCTGTATCCTTGCCACGGATGCAACACCCATCAACAGAACGTCGCCGTTGGCGACCGGAGTCCGAAAGCGATAGAGAACGTCTCCGTTATAGCCTGAATGAGGTTCTAAGCACATCGCGCTTTGCCAGTAGCAAGCGTTACCCGGCCCTACTGCAATACCTTGTCGAGAAAACACTGTGCGGCGATATCGACTCTTTGAAGGAGCGAACCATCGGCATCGATGTTTTCAATCGGCCGCCTAATTACGACACGGGCTCCGATACGGTGGTGCGATACACTGCTGGCGAGGTGCGGAAGCGGTTAACCCTTTATTACCATGAGGATGGAGCAGGTAGCCCCATTCAGATTGCACTTCCGTCCGGATCGTACGTGCCGGAATTTTATGTAGCGGATTCCGTAGCTCCGGAGGGCACCCCTCCGCCGGTTCAATTGCACGAAGCTGCCTCGCAGGCCGCGATAGCAGTGCGCTCTCCATCCGGTTCCCTATGGGCTATAGCTCTCGGAATTGGGTTGTGCGTGGCTCTAATCGCAGCCGCGACACTATGGCGTCAAAAGTCAAATTCGTCTCGAGCTGTTTTCGACGCTTTCTGGAATCCGCTCTTAGCCAATAAGACCGAACAGCCTATCCTGTTATGCCCCGGTGCGGTAGTCTTCTCTCCACATCAGCAAACCGGCGTGAAAGCAGCGGATACCGACCAGCAGGACGGTATGGTTTCTCCTGAGACTGCGCGCGCGGTAAGTCAACTGACCGATTTGCTTGGGCTTGAGAACGCCGAATCCGAGTTCCGCTTGTCTTCGGAAGTCTCGCCCGAAGATCTGAAAGCGCACTCAGCGATTCTGATCGGGGCTTATAGCAACGCTTTAACTATCAACATGGTGAGCCACCTACGCTACCGTTTTTCGAGCCAGCCAGTGCAGTCGATTTACGATGCCACGGAGCCGTCCATTCTATGGTCTCGTCCCCGCAACTGGAATAACCAGCCGGGCAACGATTACGGTCTTTTCGCCCGTGTCAAAGATCAGAGAACTGGACACTACACCGTGGTTATTGCCGGCCTGGGCCGTGTCGGTACGGAAGCCACCACGGCGTTCATCACCTCTCCGGAACTGATGAAAAGCTTGGCAGGCCGTCTGCCGGCTGGATGGCAGACGCAGAATCTCGAGGTTGTGCTGCGCACTGAGGTGCGGAGTTCGAAAGCTACCTTGACGACCGTGGAAGCCGTGTGGTCCGGTCACTAGCGATCCTTCGGTAACTTCGAGACGCGTTGCTTCGATCACACCTGGGAGGCTACGAGAAATCTTTATCCAGAGTGGACTATCTGGGTATACGAAGAGTTTGAACGGCGGGGACTTTTCAATAAGATCTAAGTAGCGCTTCGCAAGGTACAGATCTCCATTAGGCCGTCTGAAACACGCTTGAGAAGCCAAATTCGAACGACCAGTAGAGCTTTCTCTGAGTGGAACTTTAATGTGAGAAAGCCCGCTTTCGCGGGCTTTTCAGGACTTTGCGGCTGAGAATGCAGCTCTCGAATCAAACTGGCGGTGCTGGCAGTCTGGGAAAAACTCGTCTCCAACTGCATTCCCCTGCGAACATGGAAATTTACAGGGAATTCGCCGCTCTTTGGCCCATTCTCCCTCACCAGTGCGCCACTAATCAACAGATTTTGTGGGACTTATGGGCTGCTAGAAACCTGCTCTCGGCAAACAGAACAGGGAACTAATCCTCCTGATCAGGGAATCAGATTTCCCTGATCGGGGGCGGAAGTAAAGTTTTTTTCCAGCGTTGTCGCTAAAACGGCCCCATTTTCACTAATTAGATAGCAGAACAATTGCGAAGCCGCCCCATTTTGAGTTGGTGAACCATGAAAATCGCCGACAGTCCAGGTGCTCGTTCCCGCGGGGCTCACTACGTCCGCATGTCCACCGAACACCAGCAGAATTAGCCCGAGAACCAAGCAGACATCATTCGCCAATACGCCGCGGACCAAAAGCCTATGGCGGATTCTGTTTTATCGTCGTCGGTGCCTCATCTTCGCCAATGGCTTTTGCGAATGGGAGCGATTGGTGACAAGATCAAGCCCCTACACCCTCGCCTTTCGAAGTGGAGGCCATCCCACGCAACATATGGTTTCAATGACATTTAAATTCGTACGATATCTAAACGCGCACGCCCCAATGTATGAATTCATGTGGAGCCTTTTGATGTTGAACATGCTGTTGCATTAGCGCTCATTGGAAGAATAGCGCCTTATGTCTTCAGGCCACCTCCAAATGAGGTCCGGGGTAGGTCGGGTTCCGGGCTGGGTAAAAATATTTGCATGGAAACCCGGAAAAACGTCCTGCATGTCCGTTGTTCAAGCATACGGTGTCAAATCTTCAACTACCCGCTGTTGACGTAGGTGGATCGTGTTTCTGCATTCGCCCATCCTCCGGTTCGCCGCAGATGGTCCCACCGATGGGACGGCACTGCCGGGTTATGTGAGTCTCTTTGTGCACTCCGATCGAGGTGGATCCAAGCGCAGGAGTCAGATCGTACAGCTCTATGACGAGACTCGGCCATCGCTGATGGCATACCTTAGCAGTTTAGGGCTATCGGTTGACGAAGCCGAGGATGTCATTCAGGAAGTTTTTCTTCGCCTAGTGAGGCACCTGGCAAATAAGCGGGATGAGGAAAACCTGCGCGGCTGGCTGTTTCGTGTGGCTCACAACCTCACGATGGATCTGTTTCGGGCCGGCAAGCGCTATGTCGCGGAAAGTACGGACGAGGACGCTTCTCCGGTCCTGGAACTTGCCGACACCTCCCTCGGGCCAGAGGAACTAGCCATTAAGCGGGAAGAGCTTCGTCGCGTCTGGGCAGCCATGGGAAGGCTCACTCAACAGCAGCGGTATGCCGTTCTGCTCCGTGCCGAGGGTCTACGTTACCGCGAGATCGCCGCCGTTCTAGGCATGACTACCCAACGAGTCGGAGAGCTAGTGCAACGGGCGTTAGCTCGCTTGGCAGGTGATGTATGAAGACATTGTTTCAACGGACAGTAACGCGGTTCGGACACCTTTCCGATGAGGTCATTTCAAGACTCATCAACGGCGAGTTGGGCTCCATGCGGGAGTACCACGCAAACGCACACATGACAAAGTGCTGGCAGTGCAAGGCGCGTCGCGAAGCGCTGGAGAAAGCAGCGTTCCAGGTCGTTGAGTATCGCAAGTACCAAATGGACCGCCGCTTACCTCTCAACCCCGCCCGCAGGGAATCTTTCCTGACACGCTTGGATGAAGTGCTGGACGAGACTTCGGCCGTATCGTGGCAGTCCCGTCTGTTCTCACATTTCCGAACCCCCTCGATCCCAAACATGAACCCTGTCTATGCGAGCACTTTTGTCATCGTGGCCGCCGCCGTCCTCTTAGTGCTCATCTGGCAACGGAGCGCAGCACCCGTTTCGGCTGCGGCTTTTCTCGACAAGGCCGTGCAAGCGGAAGCAAAAGAAACCACACCAGCGCTTTCGGCCGTGATTTATCAAAAAATTGAAATCAGGATCAAAGCTCAGACCTTCGAGCGTTCTCTTTATCGGGATGTTGCACAGAAGCGTAGGGCACGCGCAGTGAAATTGAGTCAGATTGAAGATGCGACGCGGGCACAACTAGAGGCTGCGGGGGTCAACTGGCAACAACCTCTTTCTGCTGAGAATTATAGGGCTTGGCACGACGGTCGGCCCAGTGTGGAAGATCAAGTGCGAAGTTCTCGGGGCGACCTCCTGACACTGACCACATCCGTCCCCGTCGGTCCTATCGCCGCCGAATCTCTGACGGTGCGAACAAGAGACTTCCACACCGTGAGCCGCACCATCTCATTGCGCGATGACGAGAGCATCGAGATCGCCGAAGTCCATTACGACACTCTCGGTTGGGATGCGGTTAATGACTCACTTTTCGAACCAATAGGTGGAGGGTCGCCCTCCCCCATCCTTCGTGGCAGTGGTTCCGCATCTGCCCAGTGCGGAGCAGTTGGATTTGGCTGAGCTGCAAGCGCGGCTCGTATTGAACCGGCTCCACGCCGACTCAACGGAGCAGTTGGAGTTCCTGCGGTCTTCCACGTCTGTTGAGGTGAAGGGAATCGTTGAGACCCAAGCTCGAAAAGAGGAGCTGGTAGCTCAACTACGGACCGTGCCGCATGTCCTGGCAGCCATCTTCAGCGTCGATGATCTGTCGAGTCGCAAAGAACTTGACAGCAATGTTTCAAGCGTTCGGACATACTCCACGGTCGCCGAGACATCACCTTTGGAACAATTCCTTCGTGACGAGGGCAAAGGCACCGAGACCCTGAGTGCCATGTCGCAACGGCTCCTCGACGCGGCAGTGTCAGTCAAGCAGGAGAGCAGTGCCATCGCTGAGCTCTATCGAAGATTCGGAACCAATGTCCAGCTTGACGAGGCAGGACGATCAACCCTACAGCAACTCCTAAACGCACACGCGAGCCGCCTAAATCAAGCGGTTGACGAAGAAGATCGCGTCCTTACCACCACGATTACGCAACGCCCACCCGGGATAGAAGCCTGGTCCGCTGTGGACGGTACAAAAACTTCGTTGGAGCCTACCGCCGCTAGCAACCTGGCTCTCTGTCGAGAATTGATCTCCGGAACCGCTAGTTCACAGCGGGATGCACGGCTCATCGCAACGGAGCTTTTTCACGCAACCGAAAGACTGCGCAACTCGATTCAAGGCATATCCACTACTAGATCAACTCCCGGTCAAGCCGCATCAACACCTTCTGAAAAACGATAAGGAGTTCCACTCCATGTACCGTCTAATTCGCCATACCCTTTGTGTGTCTATCGTTCTCTCGCTGAGTATCCTCGCCTCTGCCCAAACTGCGCAGGTTTCCGGGCGTGTGACTGACCCATCACAAGCATTAATTCGTGGGGCCGAGATTCGGATCGTCAATCAGGCCACAGGCATTGAACGCCGCGCAAAGGCAAATGCGGACGGAGCCTATGTGGTACCTTTTGTTCCACCTGGTACCTACCAGATTTTCGTCCAAGCTAACGGCTTTAGCACGGCAGTGAGCGAACTCCTCGCCATAACCGTGGGTCAGGCGTTGGTCTTTGACGTCCAACTTAAGATAGGCAGCTCAACGCAAGAGGTTACGGTAGACACCGGTTCGCAGATCCTGAACACTACCGACGGGTCTGTCGGAACTCTAGTCGATCGGAAGTTTGTCGAGAATATTCCGCTGAACGGTAGAAGTTTCCAGGACTTAATCTCGATGACACCTGGGGTCGTAACGCAGAGTCCTCAAACAGCTAGTCAAGCTATCGGAACGACAGGTGACTTTAGCGTAAATGGACAGAGAACCCAGTCCAACTACTACACCGTCGATGGAGTGACGGCAAATACCAGTGGAGGTAACGGCGGCGGAGTAGGGGAAGCTGCCACTGGTGGAACCGTCAGCGGCTCTACAGCACTCGGTACGACCCAAAGTTTGATTTCAGTGGATGCGCTGCAAGAATTTCGCATAGAAAGCTCTTCCTACTCTGCTGAATATGGAAGATCTCCCGGCGGCCAATTTTCTCTTGTCACGCGCTCTGGTACGAACGTTCCTCACGGCACTGTTTACGACTATCTGCGCAACAACTATTTCGACGCGAACGATTGGTTCAATGACTACTATGGACGCGCCGGCTCTGCGCTGCGGCAAAACGATTTCGGCGGTACATTCGGCGCCCCCGTATTTGTCCCTAAGCTCTACGACGGACGAGATCGAACATTCTTCTTCGTCTCCTACGAAGGGCTTCGGTTGACTCAGCCGACACCGTCGGCGATTCAATACGTTCCCGATCTGTTTATGAGGCAGCAAGCGACTCCCGCTATGCAGCCAATTTTGAATGCGTTTCCCCTTCCAAATGGCATCGACTATGGAAGCTCTGCCAGTCCAAATTTCGCACAGTTCATCTCGCCCTTTTCTCTTCCCAGCTCCATAGATTCCACGAGTGTCCGTCTTGACCACACCATCAATTCTAAGATTTCTATCTTTTTTAGATTTGGTGATACTCCGAGCACCACCGGATCACGTCCATATTTTGCGCGGACGACGACGACCAGTAACGCCCAAACCTACACTCTCGGCACAACCGCACAACTATCTTCCAAGGTTACCAATGAATTTCGCCTGGGATATGCCCGCGCGGATTCCTCACAGATCGGAGTTTTAGACAACTTTGGCGGGGCAACTCCAATCAACCTCACAAATGCCATCGGGGGAAGCTCCACCGCGAGCATTCAGCCCGTGATCCTTCTCTACTTTCCAGCGATCGGCGAGTCACTTCTCACCACGTATTATGGTTTCAACTTGAGCCGGCAATGGAATGCTGTCGACACCACTAGCCTGCTGGCGGGTCGTCACAATCTAAAGTTCGGTGTCGATTACAGACATATCAAGGCACCAGTGACACCCGCCACGGTTGAACCATATGCGGAGTTTCTGAGCCCTGCTCACACTGTGGCCGGCACAACCGATCTCACCGAATTCATCAACAGGAGATCTGCTACACCTCTTTTCAGCGAAACCGCGGTTTTTGCCCAGGACGAATGGAGACTTCATCCGCGCTTGACTCTGTCGATGGGACTTCGTTGGGAGGTTGATCCGCCACCCACGGAGCAGCATGGCTACGACGCTCTCACGCTCCTCGGCAGCGTCAGCAATCCAAGTTCTCTCTCTGTGGCCCCACAAGGGACGGCCCTATGGAAGACACCTTGGTGGAACTTCGCGCCGAGACTCGGCGCCGCATGGACCGCGCACAACCAGCAAGGAGCGGAAACTATTGTCCGTGCCGGCGGCGGCGTCTTCTTTGACACCTCCAATGAAGTGGCCGCCATGGGCTATAGCGGTTTGGGCTTCGATTCTTATCAAATCGCATACGGTGCAACGATCCCCTACACACAGAATCAGCTCACTATCCCAGTTTCTACAACAGCTCCATATACCGGGACAACTGTCTACGCCTTCCCGTCTCACCTACAACTCCCGTACACACTTGAATGGAACGTTAGTGTCCAACAAGCCTTGGGTCGATCTCAAGCAATCACCCTTTCTTATGTCGGTTCAAATGGCAGACGCCTGACCGGTTTACAGGAGCTGTCTCTCGCGAAACTTAACCCGAATTTTGGCATCGTTGAATATTTTGCGGGTGGCCTCACTTCCAATTACCAAAGCCTTCAGCTTCAGTTTCAGCGTTCCGTCGCGCGGGGAGTTCAAGGACTCGCGTCGTACACCTGGTCACATTCGATTGACTACGGTTCCAACTCGAACGCTCTGCCACTACAGCGGGCGAACTCCGACTTTGACGTCCGCAACAATTTGCAGGCGGGACTCACTTGGGATCTGCCTCATATTCACAGCTCACGGCTCGTTGGCGCTGTGTTAAACGGATGGGGATTGGATGCAAGACTGAATGCTCGCACCGCGTTCCCGGTCACACTTGGCGGAAGTCTCAGTATTGATCCGGCCAACGGAACTTACTATCCAGGTGGGTTAAATCTTGTTGCTAATGCTCCGGTCTATTTGTATGGCCCACAGTATCCCGGCGGCAAGATCATCAACAAAGCAGCATTCTCAATCCCGGCAAGTGGAACTAGTGGAAACGCCCCGAGGAATTTCGTGCGGGGGTTTGGAGCGACACAGCTCAATACGGCAGTGAGGAGAGAGTTCCATATCCACGGCACGATTGCACTCCAGTTCCGAGCCGAAGCCTTCAATATCCTGAACCATCCCAACTTTGGCTACGTCGACTCGACCTTCACAGATGCAACCTTCGGCCAAGCGACAAAAATGCTGAATACGAGCCTTGGGACCGTGTCCTCTCAGTATCAGCAAGGTGGACCAAGATCGATGCAGTTTGCGCTGAAGCTCGTTTTCTGAGAGATGCAAATTACAGGACTGGCGTCGGCGCGAATACCAGGAACGTTTGTTCAAAGGATGGGTCATGTTTAGATTGATTACTAAAGCTAGGCTTCAGATATTGCTTGGGGTTTTTATCCTTGGCAGCACTCATGGAACTCTTACCGCTCAAGGTCGCAAGTTCACCGTGCCAGATTCAATTGGAATACAGCGGTTCACCGACCCATATCCGGATCTCTCGAGGAAGGTCACTGATTTTTCTCCGGACGGAAAGTCTTTCGTTGTCGTTACAACCCGTGGACTGCTAGACAAGAATCTCTTGCAGTCCACCATATGGCTCTTTGACGTGGATGCGGAGAAGACTTACCTGAAGGACACAATACATGTCTCTCCTCCAAAGCCAGAAATCTTGATTACGCGGGAAGGCGACAACGATAGCCAGCAGCAACAACTGCAGACGGCCATTCTCTCTCCGCAGTGGTCGGCCAACGGTAAGAGTTTGTTGTTCCTGGGACGGAATCAAGACACAATTTGGCACCTCTATCGGCTCAATTTAGAGACCAAACGCCTAGAACAGCTCTCTGAGAAAGAACAAAACGTCATTTGCTTCGAGGTGAGGGGCTCCATAGTCGCCTATGCTGTTTCGATTGAGTGGCCCGCCACGCCACCTCCTCGCCTCCTTGTGGGGACCGGAGAGAGCATGCTCAATATCCTTTTTCCTGACAAGCATCCGTCATACCCAAACCAGAATGAATTATGGGTGATCTTGCACAAGCAGGCCCATCCGGTCGTGGACCCCGTGTCGCACCAAAGGTTACGCTTCAATACTCATTATGGCGATACCATTCTGTCGTTGGACCCCAACGGCCGTCGTGCAATTGTTGCATCGGCCGTCACGTTCATCCCCGAGTCCTGGACAGAGTATGAGCCGGGATACATCACCGGAAGAATCGGTCAATGGTCCCCGGAAAGACTGAAGGAAGCTTATAGTACCGACGTCCCGGAGAGGCTTCTCTTAGTGGACCTGAAAACGGGTGAGAATTCCTTCATTCTCGACGCACCGAGGGGTATCAGCCTAGGGTGGCTCGGGGCGAGCGAGATAACATGGTCAACCGGCGGGAGCGAGGTTTTGCTTTCAAACGTTTTTCTTCCCTTGGATGGGATTTCCCCTCAAGAGAAAGCTAGCCGCGAACAACAGCCGGCAGTTATTCGCTTCGAAGTTCCTGATCACGCCTGGACTCGAGTATCGGGGTATAAGCACCCCAGCTTCAATGAAGCAAAAAAATGGAGAGTCGAGAGTGTCAGCTGGGGCGCTTCCACAGACGAGGTCGTCGTCAAATATACGAGCCCTGGTCCGCCCGCTGAGAGCTTCCGCTACGTAGATCATAACTGGACTTCGACACCGTGGAGTCAAACGGGTACCGAGGCGAACAGTGCAAAAGTCCTACCGCTCATCGTGACTCTTAGAGAGAGCATGAAGATGCCTCCTAAAGTATTTGCGTCCGCGACGACGGACGGCGAAGCCAAACCAATTTGGGATCCAAATCCCCAATTCGATCAAATAGCGTTTGCAGACGCGGAGATCTACAACTGGAAAGATGAGCAAGGTCGCGAGATAAAGGGTGTGCTCATCAAACCCCCAGATTTTGATTCCCACAAGAGATACCCGCTGGTGATCGAGCCCCGAGCTTACACTCAGGATGAATTCATCGTGGACGGGACCTATCCGACAGCGGCCGCCGCACAGGCCATGGCGGCGGATGGTTTGATGGTCTTGCAAGCTGGCGAGCCTGCATTTCCTCAAACCGAGACTTTCAGAAAGGGAACACCGGCTGCTCTCGCGGGGTATAAGGCCGCAATCTCAAAATTGGCCGAAGAAGGCCTAATCGACACGAAGCGAGTCGGTATTTTCGGCTTCAGCAGAACTTGCGACAATGTGATGTATGCAATAACCCAAGAGCCGGATCTGTTTGCAGCTGCGACGATTGCAAATGGATTCACGTACGGGCCCATGGGCTATTTCACCGTTGTGGATGAAACACTCAATAACGGGTCCCTGAAGCAGTGGGCTCTTCATTACGGAGGCAACCCGCTTGGGGATGGCGAACCTGCGTACCTCAAAGAGAATGCGATCTTCAATCTGCAGAATGTGAAGGCGCCACTTCGGGTGGAGACTCACGATCCTTGGATCATGTTTTCCGATTGGGAGTCATATGCAGGGCTTCGATCACTTGAAAAACCGGTGGACCTCATTGTCATGCCTTACGCAACCCATGTCGTCACCATGCCAGCCGACCTCATGGAATCTCAGCAGGGGGATGTCGATTGGTTTCGGTTTTGGCTGCAGGGCTATGAAGATTCAGATCCGGCCAAGCGATCACAATATGCGCGGTGGGAACATCTGCGCGAGTTGCGGGATACGTCGACGAAGTTCTTGAAGTAAAATTCGGACTGCGGATGAGGTTGAGAACTGATCGACCATATCCACTCCATTACAGAGCGGCATTCGCTTTTTCCAGCATCCTTTAACGGGGGAGTCCCAATCTCGACGAGCGTCAATGTCGCCATCTCGGGAGGCCATGCGACTAGCGCTAAATCGATCTCTCCGGCCAAGAGACTATGTACAAGATCCAGTGAGAAGTCACTTTTGTGCGGCAGCTTGAATGGCGCGTCAGCTCCTGAGCGACCTTGATGTCGCAACAAAACCATCGCCCGGTCACGCAAGGACAGTTGTCCCGCCAAGCCTTGAAGCTCATCTGGAGTGAGTATGTCTTTGTCTCGGAGTCACCTCTGCGATGCTCTAACGCGGCTAATGGGATTGAATGTGTACCATTCGTGACGTATGCCGTGGTGGTACAGCGTTGACATGACGCATTTGAGTTTGGGCGCTAATGGAAGCGAGTGTAACCACTCCTCGACCTCCATAGTGCGAACCGCATCGAGCCGATGGCCTCCCCAACGCGGTTCGACGTATCGCTTGAAAAGAATGCGGTAGTTGTCGATCGTTGAGAATGATTTCTTCTCTGGCGTCAGTTCACGGGCGCGATAGTGTTCAGCAGGATCACAAATGGTTCATGGCGCCCTTTGTCTACATGGATCCCTGCCAATCTTTACGACGGAATCAGCCGTGACCGAACTCAAAAGGGCTAAAAATCTCTGGGCCCAATTGGGCTTATTGATTTGGTCGAGAAGCGGTAACTTCAAAACTGACCGGGAACAGCTTTCCCGGGAAACGGCTATCGATAGTCCCGGCCGGAGATGTGCGTTTGCCTATCCGCCTCGACCACAAAAAGCCAAACCACTTGAAAAGGAAACCCATGCCTGCCTTCATTGTATTCATCCGTGAGAACACCTCTAGCGAAGCTGAGATGGAAGTCTATGGCAAACTTGCACTTCCGACCCTCGCCGGACGACCGGCTACGCCACTGGCTTTCTACGGGAAGTTAGACGTCTTGGAAGGCCCAGAATTCGATGGCGCGGTGATTCTCGAGTTTTCATCTATGGAGGAAGCGAAGGCTTGGTACGAAAGCCCCGAGTATCAAGCTGCGGCGGAACATCGTAAAGCGGCATCACTTTTCAGAGTGTTCATTGTGGACGGCAAGAAGGTCTGAGTAGGCTGAGTACCTATCGACTAGGACGCCGTCCATTTCATCGGCCGTTGATCTCATGTCAGCTTCCCTTGGTTAGAAATATCGCCCTTGCCTGGAACGGTCAACACGATCTCTGTGCCGCCAGGCTGTGAGGTTTTGAAGTTCAGAACACCCCCGATACGAGTTGCTCTGTCGCGTATGCAAGACAAGCCGTAATGGCCCGCTTTGGCTTCGTTCAGAATGTCAGAATCGATACCTCTCCCGTTATCCAAAATCCTTAGGGTCAAGTCTTGACCGTAAGCCAGGTGGACCTGCAGAAGAGTCGCCTCCGAATGAGTGAAGGCATTGCGTATGCCTTCATAGGCAATCCTGTAAACCTCGTCGCATACTATCGGATGAATGTCTCTTACTATCCCATCCACAGAGAACCCCGCTCGCATCTGAGCGTTTATGAGGCTTTCGTCAATCGCAGTACGAATCGCGCTAGCAAGATCGTTGGACGCTTTGTTTGAAATATGGAGCGAACTCAAAGCGGCCCTCCCTTCGGCTGCCGCTTGCCCGAGCAACTCAGAGAGATGTTGGAGTACTGATTTCATGCCAACAATGTCGTTGGACCGCTCGAGCGCCTGGTCCGTCGCGAGCTTGCTGACGCTAATCGTTTGGAGCAATGTGTCGTGCAGGTCATGGGCAACACGCGCGCGCTCATCCAAGCGTTCGCTAAATCGTGCGCGCATCGAGGCGGCGATTCTTTCGACCCTCAGGCGGTATCCTTGCCATACGATGACGAGCGCAACGAGCGCACATAGGCACCGGAACCAGACGGTCTGGTAGAAGGCCGGCAGAAGCGTCAAATTCACGCTAGCACCTGTTTCGTTCCACAGTCCGTCACTGTTGCAGGCCAGGACACGCAATCTATAGCGACCTGGAGGCAGGCCCGTGTAGGATCGAGTTTTACCGGTGACTCTTTGCAGAAGACGGCAGCCAAGTCCTCTGCCGGGGGCCTGTTCGCATGGATAATCACTTCAACTCGGATATAAGCCGGATCGGCTTCGACAGACAGCCACGATTGGAACCACTTTAGAAAGAGAGAACGGCTCTTTTTCCCATCCTTTTCCAAGAGGTCATCCACGGATAGACCCGGTCGCTCGGGGCGCTCCGTGACACGCTTGATCTGATTCAAGCAGAGTGTCCCGTCGGATCTCAGAACGGCAACATCGTCCAGGAAGCCAAAATCATCTGCTTCCAAACGCATCCATGTCATGTTGTTCGGTTGCTCAAGCCAAGTAATGGCCATGTGCATCCCGTATAGGTCTTGATAGCGGAAGCCCTCCCGTAGCTGTCCGGGTTTTGTCAGAATTGAGACTGAATTGCTCATGACTTCAATGGTATCGAGGATGCCTCAGGAGATCTCCAAGGAATTTGGTAGGCGCAAACTTTGGGTAGCGGGAGCGGTTCAGGCCAAGATACCAAGCTCGGCTTCCGCAACCCGCGGCTCACCCAGATGAGGAACGCTACGCCCAAATCTCAGTGCTTCAGTTCATGATCGATGGCACGGACCACAGTTGTCCAACAGTAGGTGTGCGAAAGCTCACTATAAGTCGGCTAATGAGATGGTCCGCCGCTGTAACCCTCCGCTGAGGCGGAGGATAGTATCAGCGGTTTCTAGGAGGATCATCGACATGCAGATTCGTTCGGTAGGCATCGACCTGGGCAAGACGACATTTCACCGTGTTGCACTGGGAGCATCGGGCAAGGTCCTGGTGAAGAAGAAGTTCTCACAGAAGCAGCTACTAGCGTTCACGGCGAACATGCAGACTTCACTGATTGGGCTGGAAGCCTGTTCTGGAGCACATTTTCTCGGTCGAGCGTTGAGGCAGCAGGGTCATGACGTCAGGCTGATCGCGGCGCAGTTCGTGAAGCCGTTTGTGAAGTCCAACAAGAACGACTTTGTTGATGCGGAAGCTATCGCTGAGGCGGTCGAGCGCAAGAACATGCGCTTCGTCCCCGATCAAGACGGATGACCAGCTCGACCTGCAGGCGATGCACCGGATTCGTGATCGGCTTGTTGCACGGCGCACAGCGGTCATCAACCAGATCCTAGCATTTCTGTTGGAGCGAGGCATGGTGTTCGCGCAGAAGCCTGCCAAGCTCAAGGCCGCGATGGCCGATGTTCTAGAGAACGCGGACAACGTGCTGACGCCGATGATGCGTAACCTGATCGGCTTGCTGTGGGATGAGTGGAAGACCGTCGAACAGCAGATCGACGAGCTGACCGATAGGCTCGAACAGATCGGCGAGCACCGACGCGGGTTGCTGCCGTATCCGTCAGATTCCAGGCATCGGCCCCATCGTGGCGACGGCTATCGTAGCCGCCATCGGCAACGGCGCAGCGTTCCGTAAGGGCCGAGACTTCGCGGCATGGCTCGGGCTCGTCCCACGTCAGTATTCGACTGGAGGCAAGACCAAGCTGCTGGGCATCAGCAAGCGCGGGAACATCTACCTACGTAAGATCCTGATCCATGGCGCCCGCGCCGCCGCCATGCGCATAAAACGGGATCGTTTCGCGATCGGAGGATGGATGAACGCGCTTGAAGCGCGAGCGCCGCGCAACGTACTGGTCGTGGCCATGGCCAACAAGCTCGCCCGTATTGCATGGGCCGTGCTCTCCACCGGAGAAGACTATCGGTCTGGAGTGAACTTGGCCGCGGCATGAGATAGAGCGGAAAAGACGCCTGCGGCTTGGAAGCGCTACGCGCTCCCACTTTCCCGCTCTACGACTACAACAACTTTTCCACCAAGGTCTGCACAGGAACAGTAAGGACGAAAGAACAGTCAAAACGGCGTCTCTGAAACCTGTTTCCGATAATGGTCTTCTACGACCGTTCGGCTTGTTAGGACAGAGACGCAGCGGAACTCATCCTGGCCAGGAGCACATGACTCCAACAAAGGCCGAATACATTGCCGCAGACTTGTCTTCTCGACCAAACTAACCCTTGCAGTCACGCGGCGGACCATACAGTATCGGAAGTGATTCCCCCAGCGCAGGCATTCTTAAATGACGCTAACAGGCCAATGCACTCATCGACATCAGTTGGCGCGAGCCAGGATCATTACGCTTGTGAATGGCCACCGCATATCAATTCCTTCGTGAAGTTCCTGCGCGAGCTACGGCATAAATCCTGAAGGTACCGTTCCAAGAACGGTGGGACTATCTAGTACTTGTCATCGAAAAGTAGCGCGCCGCTGACGGGGCAAGCAAAGCAGGGCACGGATCCCCCAGCAGGATAATTTTGATCGATCAAATACTCATTTCGCCTGGAGAGGGACTTTGTGCAGCGCACAGAGCGGGATACTCGAATTCAACATGGAGCAGGAATCACTATGTTTGGATGAGACATAATGAGCGTACTCTGCCCACAGAACCGACATGCGGCGAATCCGGCCGCCGCGCTCCACCGCGGTGAACTGAAGTTTCGTGGCTTGCCGTGTTTGCCAGACAGCCCTAGAGCTGTCCTCGGTTTCTGCCGAAGAGCAGGTAGAGGATTACCAACAGGATGATGAGGTCTATGCCACCGCCGCCATAATAGCCGACACCTGGCCCCATGTAGTAACCGCCGCCGCCAAATGCCAATAACAGAACAATCAGGATGATTATGAGCATGCGCGAAAGTTTAGCACATGAAGAATCCCAGCAATGGGAACGAGGACTGCGGGTTCGGATTCGGGTATTCGGCCGCCACCGGAGCCCCTAGTCGAAAAGGTGGATTTCGAAGTCAATGCCGTAGTCGAGACAAATGTCGGGTCGTGATCTCTTGATCCCGGCTTCCGCAGACCCTTCTAAAGCAGTTTCAATTTCTTGAGCCAAAGATCGAGTTTTTCGACTGCCGCTTTCTCGCAGATATGACGGTCTTCCGGTTTCGTCAGCTGAGAAATGTAACTTCCTGTTGTGACAGCGATGAAACATCGCAATAAGACGGAATCATAGCCGCCTCGCTATTGGGGAAATATTGAAACGAAATGGGACCCACGTCCTGCCCTCCACTTTGATTCGATGCATTTACGGGCCCCGTGGAAGATCCGCCGCACTCGACGTCTAACCTTGATTCTTATCACTCATTAAAATGTGGAGACGTAATATCAGAATGTTTCGCCAAGCTTCGGAAATAAACAATCATGGGAATCCTCAGCGGTAACGAGATTCTCTTCGTGCTTTTCATTGGCGACGGTGGCAAAACATTTGGTGCAGATCGAACCGACGGTCCCATCTGGCCGGACTCTGTGAGTGTATTGAGATGTTTGTTCCATTGTGTACTCCCACCAGGTTTCTCTCTTAAGCGTAGTACACATTATGTACCTTGACCAAGGGTCGACTTTCGGGGACATGCCGGAGGAATTGCTTTGAGCCGTACGCTGTATGTCTCAAGGTAGCGAACGGACCATTGTTCGAATTCACCGCGGAGCTTTGCTTTTGGCTGCCGGTTTCGGCGTCGATGGTCCCGCAGGCAGCAAAGGCTGGCTGTGTCGATCGTCATCTGCGGTTCTTACTTCATCGGATGGCCCCGTCAATCGACAACGGCCCCGGGATCGATCCGCTCACCGTTCCAGCACGGCGAAGAAGAACATTACGGTCTCACCTGTATGCGGAGCGTGCCGGGCCGCATCGGAGAGATGATCGATTGGAACAATTTGCAATCCGGCGGAACTCGTATGGAGTTGACCGTAAAAGGAAGTGCGATCTTCCTGAGTGAAAACGCCTGACCCGCGAACTGGGTATTCCTTATTTCCGTGTGTTCGTCATTGCGGCTTCGGTTTCGAGAGCCCTCGCCTGATGGCTGACCCTGCCTGATCGCCCATAAGCGCCGCTCCCGCTTCGTTGTAGTGAACATTGTCCGCATGCTGATCCTGATGCATCATCATGAGTGCATGTTGGTCGTCATCGGTAATGCCGGCCTCATGCACGAATCTCTGTGCGATGCGATTGCGTTCGTCGATCCTCGCATTGCTGCCGCCACTGCTCTGGTCGGCTCGCACTGGAGTCGTAGTCGCCCAGATGAGCAGTGGATGCGCGGAAATCTTCCGGATTGCATGCAGAAAAGATGGGAAACCGGCGCGATATTGAGCCTCTGTGTACGCCCAGCCGTGCATTCCATTATTAAAATGAACGACTCGAAAGTTCACGCGCTCCATCTTCACGAACTCCGTAATCTGAAGCGGAAGGCGAGGGTCTCCTATCGAAGCCGAAGTGGCCATGAGATACACATTGGCGACGCCTTCGAGATCTTTTTGCACTTGCGGAAAGTACGCGCGCGTAATCGAGTCGCCGATCAGGAGCACATTCGGAAGAGCAGGCGACGGCTTGTCCGGGCAAACCTCCCAGGTCCACTCAATGGATTCGGGAATGCTACCGCTTTGGGCCACGAGCGCAGAATGCAGCGATGCGATCGCAATGACCAGAGCTAGTCCGATCCTCAGGCGAGATTTGAAATGCAAGGATCCCTCCTTGTAGCAATGAAGCTGGCGCTCAATGAGCCTGGAGTTGCCCGTTGAAGGTATGTGTCGAGTCTGCGCCGCACGTGACGTTAGCCGAAAAGTTCCTGTAGCGCAGTTGAATGTTTCCGGGAACTTTGGCATGCACGACTGCGGAGGTGAGTGAGCCATTCCGCCAGTCGAGATCGACCGTGATAGCTCCGCGAGCCCTCATACCTCGTACGGATCCGGTGGCCCACGCCTCGGGTAGAGCGGGCAGAAGACGAATATAGCCGTTCTGGCTCTGCAATAGCATCTCTGCCATCGCTGCAGGGCCTCCAAGGTGGCCGTCAACTTGATCATAGGCATCGTTCAACATGTCCGGCGAAGTGCTCTGCGAGATCAACTTTGCCAGGATTCGATGAGCAGCGTCGCCGTTCCCCAGGCGCGCCCAGCATGCGGCTCGCCAGGCTTTGAAACAGCTTCCCGGGCCATCGCCATCGCCACGCATCCGCAGGGTTCGGCGAGCAGCGTCCGCAATCCTTTTCGAGCCTTCGAGCCTGATGCTATCGCCAGGATAAAGTCCGTAAAGTGGCGACAGATGACGGTGCTCGCTCTCGGTCTTTTTATAGTCGCCAATCCACTCCTGAAGTTCACCGCTGCGGGAAACCTGGAGCGGTGGCAGACGCTTGCGCGCATCCTCGACCGCCTTCACGAACTCGGCATCCACCCCCAGGACTCGCGCGGAGGACGCGCACTTAGCGAAGAGTTCGCCGACGATCTCGATATCCATCGTCGGAGCATAGGTGAGTCGTCCCTTAACTCCGTTGGGCAGGATAAACGCGTTCTCGGGCGAAGAACTGGGATTCGTGGCGAGGCATCCTGCGAACGGACGGCTTGCCGGTATCTCGACAAGAAACGAAAGCATGAACTCCGCTCCCTGGCGCAATGAGGGATATGCAACTTCGCGCAGGAAGTCTTTGTCGAGACTGAACGCGTAATGCTCCCACGTCTGCAGCGCAAGCCACGCGCCGCCGACCGGCCACAGTCCCCATGACCCATCGACCGGAGCGGCGCAGCGCCATAGATCGGCATTGTGATGGAAAACAAACCCATCGCATTGGTAATGAACGCGTGCCACTTCAGCACCGGTAACGCGAAGGTCCTCGAGCAACGCATAGAATGGCTGCACGCACTCGGACAGAGCGCCGCTTTCGGCCGCCCAGTAGTTCATCTGCAGGTTGATGTTAGTGGTCCACTTGCCACCCCACCACGGCCAAAGGCTTTCGTTCCAAATCCCCTGTAGATTGGCGGGTTGGCTCCCCGGCCGCGAGGCTGCGATCAGTAGATAGCGTCCGACCTGGTAAAAGAGGGTCATCAAACTGGGCGAAACGGAAGATGCGGCGCTTGAGAGCTGCTTGTCGGTGGCGATTTCCGCGTAGGCGTCCCCACTTTCAAGATGAAGCTCGATCCGATTGAAGAGGGCACCGTGATCGGCGATGTGGCGTGATTGTAGGTCGGCGAACGACCGCGACGAAGCTGCCGCAATATGCCGACCGACCATGGCAACAGGGTCACCGCTGATGTCTCGATAGTTTACAAACCCGGTTCCAAGCGCGACCAGGATGGTGACCTCATCTGCGTCTTCCACCATAATGGCGTTTCCATCGCTGGAATGTGTGCCGCCTTTCTGAAGAATCTGGACCTGTCCGGCGAAAGAAAGACCGGGACCTTCCCAAGTGGTGATCCAGGAACCCGCCGGCGGCGTGTGCGGCATCATCTGCCCGGTGAGAAGCAGGGAAGCTCCACTGAAAGCTTTGACGTCAACATGGTCGTGGGGTGAGGTCAAAGAGATCTTGAAGGCCTGTTGTGCGGGCTTATTGGCTGAAAGGTGCAGAACGAAGATCTGGTCGGGGTAAGAGGCGAACGCTTGGCGCTCAAAGGTTGTGGAGCCCGTGGCTGACAGGAGCTTGATGACTCCGTCAATCCGGTCCCTCCTAGCCGTCAATTCCTTTTATCACAGCGGTCATATCCATTGCTATTCACTCTCTTTCGTTTTGCCCTCACGGCTTTGGTGTATCCGTCTGACGGTTTCCTCAAAACCTCGTGGTGACTTTGCTCGTTCCTCTTTGTCCCGTGTTCTGCGGACTCGCTCCCTTTCTCCGCTTGAGGTCAGGGCGAGGCCGTCAAAAAAGACAATATGTTGGGCGTCGGCGTCTCGCTTACCTTTCGTCCAACCGTTCATGATGAGGGTCTCGACGGCTCTCTGCACCACATGTAAATCCGGCTTTCGAAGCGTGGCATAGTCCTCAGGGGTAAGGCTGGGGCTTCCCATGACCCCTCTGACTCGATTGCTCTCCTCAAGTTTCGACGGCTCAGCAATCAACACCGAATCTAGCTGTTTAAGAAGGGTATGTGTTGAATGGACTTCGTTTGGGTGTTGATAGATGTACTGGAGAATCCAATCTTCGACATCATCAGAGCCGTGCGGCACGGGTTGTTCCATAGTCACACCTCTGGTCAACTAGCGTAGCAAACTTCGAAAGTTGGGGGCGCTTACTGCTGCGGGTCACACATTGGCACATGGTTGGGGTCGTTCAACGTTTGGTCAACGGGATTCGGGGAATCCATTCGCATCCTTGACGACAGCAGGGAAGCCCGCGCACATCCTGCCGGTTGAGGTGTCGAACAGGTAGGTCGAGTTGCCGAACTTCTCATGGTGAGGGGGGTATTGGCGTCCGGTAATCCACCCCCCCACCGAAGCCCGCAACGACTGCTACAAGAACCGAGGCGATGAACAGGGCCGAGCCCTTCTTTCCAGCAAACTCCATAATGTTCCCTCGTTCTTGGATTTGACCACTGTTACCACATCTGCCGGACTGCTTTGAGCACCGAGGCGAGAGTGTCGGCTTCGGTGAGGGTCAGCTTAACGTCTCCCTCTACCATTGGGTCTAGCCCAAACAGATACACGAACCCCTGATGAACGCGGCTGCGGAGTGCGGCATCGAGTAGAGCCATCGACTCGATGTGTGGAACACCCTCTTGCGGTGACAAGGTCAGCGTATCGAGCACGGCACGATGTTCTGAGTCGCTCCACCAGCCGTGGTGTTCTTCCGGCCTGTATCTGTCAGGCTCGCCCTCGGCTGCGACAGACCTATACCTGTAGTATTCGGCGCGGTCACTGGGAGTGCCGTGGGGGTTCTCTTTATAGATTGTCCAAATGAGCATGGGTCGATTCTACGGGTTCACGGCTCTCATCTGTTCCTCAGTTAGGTGCAACTCACAAGCGCCAAGCCACGGTGCGCGGCCGAGAGCATACTCAACCGCTTGCTGCCGGTCAGCCAAGGTCTTGAACGCACCACCACGCTCAGCCATCTCCTCAACCTTGCTGCGGTCGGCATCCTAGTGAACGGAGGGAGAACTCATGTCAACTGACAAGCACTATTTCATTGAGCAGAACGAGGAAGGGAAGTACGCGGTGTATGCCAAGGGTTCAGACCGGGCGAGTGCAGTGATGGACACTCAGAAGGAAGCAATTGCACACGCCAAGGACCTGAATCCCAACGACCATCCTGACGTTGAACGTGTTCGGCATACGGAAGCGGGAAGTCCGGACAAGTGGCGGAAGGCGTAAGGCAGTGGCACCGGATGTACCCAGAAGAAGTCGAGTATTCAAGCGACTCCCAAAATCCAACCCTCAATCTCGGCGATTCCAATTTCCTCTGGCGTCAGCGGGGGACTGAGACAGCTTTCAAGTGAGCCGCTTAGGTCGGCTCGTTGCAACCACGCCGCCACGGCATAAGCGGCTTGCTCATCTCCGTCGCGACCGTCCTTCGGGAACCGCCGCATCCACAACGAGGGGTAGACCTCCACGATTGACGACTTGCCCGCAGGAATCTCCTAGCCGTCGAACGGCCAAAAGTGAATGGGGCGTAGGCACTGTTTCCGAAGGTGGAGGAGCCAAGGGAGACCTGCATGTGTAGAAGTAGCAACTTCCCCCTGAAAGCCGAATCCGAATACGGACTTCGAAGTGGGAGTCCATTGCTTCGTCAGCCGGAGCCAGCTTCGGTCCCCAGTCCGCCCGACATCCCCATCTCGGATGAAGGACACGTACGTATTCCGGTCATCGGTCGGCCAATGGTGCCGGAAGTCCTCCAAGAAGCTCTGCCAGTCGCTGGAGAGCCGGTACTTCTCAAAGTACGCCATCGGAAACGAGAATGCGTGGTCGATGCCAACGAGCGTCGGGATGTCACGGTCGAGTTCGCCGCAGAGCCATTCAGCCAGCCCACGCCGCGTCCAGTACCGGCGCGAACTGGGTGGCGGCTGAACTTGCTCTGGCTTGCAAGTGCCCTCGGCGAGGTAACCCCGTAACCCCTTGCAACTGGAGTCGGGACATTGCGCTCCGGAGTAGTCGATGCCGATGTAGCGTTTAAAATGGGGCATTGCGCTACTTTCTATACTGTCTTATTCACGGAATCTGTGTAGGCTGAATGGGCTTGTGTTTTAGACTGTGGGCTTCTACGTGTTCTTTGAACCTCACGTAGAGGTCCATCAAATAATTCGCACCAAATCCATAGAAGAGGTCACGGGCATCAAGGAACCGAGCGGAGCCGATGTCCTCTGTCAGTATTGACCACACTGTCGGATGAACGAACTTTGAGTAAACTTATTCAGGCAGTCGAACTCCTCAATCATTCCCGCTGCCTTCGCCCAATCAAGGGTCATCAAGTGTGCGGTGCGAACGACACCATCAGCGGTCATCTGTTGACTGAATTCTTTGAGCTTCGCATCGAACGCACTGGTGGTCAGGCTGGGGGTCATTAGCAGGTCGAGCTTAATCAACCTCTCGACAACCTCTATCCCGTCAATCCATCTGTGACAGGCGAATTCATCTGCGCTCACCTTTGAAGAGAGGACGCAACGCATGAACACAGCGACTTCCAAAAGATTCCGACATGCCCAAGCAAGGTAATCCTGAGCATCATCCTCGAATGCTCTCCGAAGGAGGTCGTAGTTCTTGAGAGCAGTTCTGCTGAGACCAGTGGTGATGTGGTAGAAGCGCCCAGTTTCTTCGTCTGTTGGAACGGGAAACGAGTTGATTAGCGCAGTGAAGCGTCTGGCTGAATCATCGACTCCCGTCGTGAGCTGCGGCAATATGGGCATGGCGTGTCGCGTCAATCATAACTGCTGGTCGTCGAGCATTCGCTGCGGCACCTCCGGACCCCTCGGTTGAAAATCTCGTAGTCAACGAATTCCTCAATGGCCGGTCCCACCTGCACGTTGACCTGCCGCCCCCGTGCATCCGGCATCGAAGCAACGCACAGCGGCACGGGTCTCGCGTGACCCGGTCTAGGAAGTCGCAGCGCCAGATTCCCCGCTCGTACTTGAAACACGACGCGACACGCTTGGAGATTGCAGTCCAATCTGTGCCAGTTTGGATACGGAGCATACCGAAAACTTAGCAATGCTTTTGCAAACATTCTTTCTAAACGAGTATACGGAGCCACCACTTTTACTGCGAGTTTTTGAGGAACTTTTTTCCGCGAAACCCGCATGAACATTGGCTAGTTATACTTTTTCAACGATTCAGCACTCCAACTGCCCCCTGCTGTGGGCGGACGCAATGAAAACGGCCATCCTGTAACCTCGGATGGCCTCTGAAACCCTTATGTTTATTGGGGTTTTACGATGTTTCTTGACAAACTGGCGGAGAGTGGGGGATTCGAACCCCCGATAGAACTTTTGGTCCTATAACGGTTTAGCAAACCGCCGCCTTCAGCCACTCGGCCAACTCTCCTGCGGGGTACGTCGAATTATATCGCGCCTCGTGGCTGTTCCATAACGGAGGTTGTTTCCGGCTAGTTGGCGGGGCGTTTCCAGTCCATACGTTTGCCGGTCAAACTCTGGTAGACCGTCGCTGTAAAGCCAATGCCGTCTACGCGGTCGGTCGCGTATTGCTGGTCGAACTCGCGTGTTGGCTTGCTTGTCTCGATCTCTTCCAGGCTCTTGCCGATGGCTACCTGTGCGGCCACGCGGTCGCGGACGGTCTGGATCATATCGCGATAGGCTTTGAGTTCGCGCTTGGTGGCGACTGGGCCGTGGCCAGGAACCACCTGCGTCTTGTCGTCGATGCGCGCAAGTACGGCATCGATCACCGGGAAGTAGCCATCGACGGTGCCATTTGAGGCGATATCGATTAGCGGATAGAGGTTATTTACGAAGACATCGCCCATATGCACGACGTTTGCGTTGTGGAAGTAGACGATGGTGTCAGTGTCAGTGTGCGAGGGCTGCTTGTAGACGCCTTCAATCTCTTCACCATTGAGATAGAGAGTGATGCGGTTCTGATAGGTGAGGGTCGGCCAATCGTCGACGGGAGCCGGCGGAGATGTCTTTCCTGTGAGAGGGCTGACGCGGCTTTGTGTCATGCGGAGGCGGCAGTTCTCCTGCCCGATGATGGTCGCGCCATCCTGATGGAAGGCCGTGTTCGCACCGGTGTGGTCGCCATGGTAGTGCGAACTGATCACATACTTTACGTTGCTCGCATCCAGTTTTACGAGCGCCTCCTTGAGCTTGGGCGCCACCTGGGCAAATTCCGTGTCGACGAGCAGGGTGCCATCGGGGCCGATGGAAGCTACCGTATTTCCGCCCGATCCATGCAGAAAGTACAGGTGGGGAGCGAGTTCGCGAACGTCGATGGTGAGGTGCTCCCAGTCCGTGGAAAATCCGTCGGCGATGCGCGGCGTTTGCGCCGTGGCCATCGTTCCACAAGCCAGCACTGCCGCCAGCGAACACGTCTGCGTTGCTTTTCTGAGCATGGTCATCATCGGTCTTTCTCACATTGATTAGCTGCACATTGATCGTACAACGCGGGCACGCGATACAGTCATTTCATCCCCTTTGGAGATTTGCGAATGGCCAGCCACAACAAGCTTCGCCTCCTGCCCTTGATCGGAGCGACGTACTTCATGGTGTCGGGCGGCCCTTACGGGCTGGAAGACATCATTGGCAAAGCAGGATACCTGCGCGCTCTATTGATGCTGGCGGTGATTCCGTTCCTATGGTCGCTGCCCACATCGCTTATGGTGGGAGAGCTAGCCAGCGCGATTCCTTGCGAGGGTGGATATTACGTATGGGTACGGCGGGCGATGGGACGTTTTTGGGGATTCCAAGAAGCATGGCTTTCGTTGGCCGCCAGCGTGTTCGACATGGCCATCTATCCGACAATCTTTGTGCTGTACCTGGGCCGCGTGGCGCCAACCTGGACTGTGGGCTATCGCGGGACGCTATGGGCCCTCGCCGTGGTTGTTGGTTGCACGTTGTGGAACTTGAAGGGCGCGAAGGCTGTCGGCGAGAGCTCGGTGGTGATGTTCTGTGTTCTGCTTTCGCCGTTTGTGGTTCTGGTGGTGGTGGCGCTCTATCAATGGCACGGGCGGGGTCGCGGGGCGTTGATGCATCCCATCGCGTCGCCCGATCTTGCCGGGGCTATTTCCGTGACGCTGTGGAACTACATGGGTTGGGATAACGCGTCGACCGTGGCCCAGGAGGTCGAGGATCCGCAGCGCAATTATCCACGCGCGATGTTCGGGGCGGCTGCGTTGGTTGCCCTTACGTATATTGTTCCGTTGCTGGCGGTAGGTCTTGCGGGACTCGCTCCGGAACAGTTTTCTACGGGAGCGTGGACGGATGCAGCACGTATTGTCGTCGGGCCGGCGCTGGGGCTGGCGGTGGTGTTGGGCGGCATGATCAATGGCGTTGGCATGTTCAACCCACTGATGATGAGCTATAGCCGCGTGCCTTATGCGATGGCGGAAGACCGTCTCCTACCGCGGTTCTTCACACGGCTGAACCGCTTTGGGGTACCGTGGCTGGCGGTGGTGTTTTGCGCCGTGATCTGGGCTCTGGCGCTTAACTTCAGCTTTGAGCGATTGATCTCGATCGACCTTGTACTTTATGGTGCGGCTTTGCTGCTGGAATTCGTTGCTCTTGTGGTGTTACGGCGGCGTGAGCCGGATCTGCTGCGGCCGTTTCGTGTTTTTGGAGGTACGGCGGGAGCGATAATGGTGGGGATTTTTCCTGCTGGGCTGATTGTGTTTGCCCTTTATGCCGCGCGGGATGAGCATGTGCTCGGGCTGCATGCGCTGGTGTTTGCGGCGCTTGTAGGAGTAGCGGGAGCGGCTGTTTATCCGTTGACGAAACTGCTTTTGCCCGCCGCACCCTCTAGCTAACAAATAGAAACAAGAAAGCCCACCAGCAATTTGCCGGTGGGCTTTCTTATGGTCGATCTACGCGGTCTTCGTTGCGTGAATCACGGGCGTGGTTTTGTTGGTGATGTACTGCTGCTGTGCCTTCAGGATGACTTCCTTGGCGTATGCGGCACCCTTCCATCCCCGTACCTCGACGCTTTTACCTTCGAGGTCTTTGTAGATGGAGAAGAAGTGGGTGATCTCCTTGAGGATGTGTGGATAGATCTGCGAATAGTCGTTCACGTCGTTGTAGCGAGGGTTTCCTTCGCCGACGCAGAGGATTTTTTCATCACCCTGGCCCTGATCGATCATGTCCAGCACGCCGATGGGGCGTACTTCCTGGATGCAGCCGGGGAAGCTGGGCGTATCGACCAGCACCAGCACATCTAGCGGATCGCCGTCGTCGCCCAGCGTGCTCGGGATGAAACCGTAATCGCCCGGGTAATGCACCGGCGAAAACAGGTTGCGGTCCAGACGGAACACATGCAGTTCCTTGTCGTACTCGTACTTGCTGATTCCCTCAAGGGGAATCTCGATCACGGCATTCACCAAGTCGGGTGACTTCGATCCGACGGGAAGTGTCAGGTAATTGGTCATAGGCTCTCAAGGTCTCTTCTTATTGCAAGATTGAAACTCGTGGTCTGTTGCTCTGTTCGTTTCACAAAAATGCCCCGAACAAGACAAATCTCCTAACAGTCTATATTCATCGGGCTCGAACACATTTCCACGGCCTGTCGGGCGCCCTTTTTATCCACGGAACGGCACCGAGTGAGGAGGTAGCGAATTGAGTAGATCTGAACGCCAGCACGAATCGCGTGAAATTTGGGTTTTCGGGTGGCACCAGAGCTCGATATCCGCCCAAATGCTAGGGTTAATGCAGGAGCACGACCCATTTCAACCGACTCGCAAAGTACCTCTCGTTTCGTTCGTGCCTGTCTGCGTCTTCCTGTAGACCGTACGCCTGTCTGGTTTCTTCGCCAGGCCGGACGTTATATGCCGGAGTATATGGCGGTGCGCAAGCACCATTCGCTGCTGGAAATATGCCGAACGCCGGACATCGCGGCCGAAGTCACCATCACGGCTGCCGAGAGGCTGGGTGTGGATGCTGCGATTATCTTCGCCGACCTGCTGCTGCCGTTTACGCCGATGGGGCTGGATTTTGAGTTCGTGAACGGGGAAGGTCCCGTAGTGCATCAGCCAATTCGCTCCTTGGAACAGATCCAGGCGCTCCGTACAGATCGCACTGACAAATTGCTCTACGTCTCACAGGCGATCGAGAAGGTTGTAAAGCATTTCAGCGGGCCGCGGGAGGATGGCGATACGCTCGGGATTATCGGCTTCTGCGGCGCTCCGTTTACGCTCGCCAGCTACATGATTGAGGGGTCGGGCTCGCGGAACTATATTGAAGCCAAGAAGCTGATGTACTCCCAGGACGGCTCGTGGCCGTTGCTGATGTCCAAGTTGGTTGAAGTGCTGGTCGCCTATGCGGCGCAGCAGGTGGAGGCGGGCGCCGATGTGATCCAGGTGTTTGACTCGTGGGCCGGCGCGCTCAGCGTGCAAGACTATCGCGAATACTGCCTTGCGCCCACGACTGAACTTATCCAGCGCATTAAGTCCCTCGGCGTGCCAGTCATCTACTTTGGCGTTGATACCGCGAGTCTGCTGCCCACTTTCCGCGAAACCGGAGCCGACGTGCTTGGGCTCGACTGGCGTATCCCGCTGGATGAGGGCATGCGTGCGGCTGGTGCGGGGTGCGCGGTGCAGGGAAATCTCGACCCAATCACGCTGTTCGCTCCGGCGGATGTTCTGGAAGCGCGTGTGGCTGAGATCCTGAAGCTGGCTGCGAAGCGTCCAGGCCACATCTTCAACCTGGGGCACGGGATTGTTCCCGGCACGCCGGTGGATGCGGTGCTACAGGTTGTCCAGCAGATAAAAGGCAGCTAAGCGATGCCCACAGCGTTCGAGGACTCAAGCATGACCTGGTTCCTTCCCGCGTGTTTAGCACGGTACAGCGCCCCATCGGCCAGTTGAATCAGATTGCCGCCATCCCTGCCTGCATCCGGATACATCGCAATACCGACGGAGATAGTGACCGACCCCAGCAGTTCGCCGCGATAGTGAGTACGAATCTCAGAGACAGCGGAACGAATCATCTCCGCCCTTCGCGCCGCCGTCTCTTCATTGGCATCCGGCATAATCACCACAAACTCTTCGCCGCCATACCGGCAGATGATGTCTTCATCGCGTAGCGAACGCCGAAAACACTCGGCCACTTCGCGCAGCACGATGTCCCCCGCCTCATGGCCGAAGGTGTCATTCATGAGCTTGAAGTGGTCGACGTCGAGCATCATCACGGCTACAGGCGTGCCCTGGCGCGCCGCCCTATGCAACTCCCGCTCCAGCGCAATCTCCATGAAGTTTCGGTTGAACAGGCCGGTCAACCCGTCGCGGATGGATTGGCCTTCCAGCTTGGCCCGAAGATTGAGGCTTGCGATCGAGAGCGATGCCAGCTCTGCCAGCTCGACGATTAGAGGTGTCCGTTCTTCGGCAATGGCAAGTGATTCTGGAGTATCCGAGCACACAAACACGAAACCCTGGGTTTCTCCGTGGGCTGCGAGTGGAACACACAGGTAGTTGTCCGGGGCGGAGCCGACAAAATGCATACAGTTCAGCTCGGCCCTGCCGGGCTTTCGCCAGCGCGCCCTGCCCGCACGCAAGCCGCAACAGGCATCCGGGGCGAATCCATCCAGCAGACGCGTCGCTTCGCCCCACGAGGCAGCAATCTCGACCATGCGGCGCGAGTTATTGATGACCAGTGTCGCTCCACTGGTTCCCGGCAGCAGCATCTGCATATGCCGCACGACGGTCTCGTGCGCCTGTTGCGAGGTCATGCACAACTGCAACTCGTCGCGAGCATTGGTCAGTAAGTTCGACTCTTGGGCGCGGTTCGTGAGCTTCCGGACCGTAGCTTCCAGTTGGGCCTTCGCTGCGGACAAGCGTGTTTCGTCCCGCCTCCGGCGTGCTGCGTCCCGGAAGAGGAAAAGAAATAGTACGACGACGATCAATGTCGAAATACCGAGGAAGCCGCTGCTCAGGAGAAAGCTCTCATAGGACTTTTCCTTGGATTCATTTGTGCGCTGCAGCAACAGTCCGTGTTCTTCCTGCTGCAACACGTTGATCGCGTTTCTGCACTCGAGAAGCTCTCTATCGGGAATCGTTTTGTTTGCCGCTGCGCTGGTAACGATGTTAGACAGCTTTTGTTCCTTTTCGCCCAATTCCTTGGCGTGGCGGCTCTGAGAAGTGCTGTCCTTCACCAGATCCTTTAGCTGCAACATGTCCGCGCCCAGATAGGTTGTCGGCATTAGTGCCGCACGCAGCTTTTCTCGGTTTCCGGTCGCCGCATAGAGTTGCAGGTTGAAATCCGCTCGCTCCAGCCGAAGCTGCTGCGTCTGCAGGTTGAAGAGCACTTCCTGGGAGTGTTCGATCCAGTCTCGCGCCGTCTCTGTCTGCTTTAGGTTTCTGTAGACCGTATATCCACCTGCGGCGAGGAAAATCACGGCGACTGCCGCGGACAGCGCCAGCAAGACCACCATCTTTACGGACTTTGCGCGCACTTTCTCTGCGCCTTCGTCTACGGTATTTTGCTTGAGCCCCGGCCCATCAACAACAGCGAGTTCAAGATCTGCGAACTCTTTACCGTTTGTGGCCATTATGTGTCACCCTGGAGCCCGACTAAACCTTCTATACGTGTTCCGATTCTATGCGTCTCCTAGTGGTCGTCCTATGGCGCAAATGGGTTATTTTCGTGGACTTGTCGTCCTGCGACTATCGCGCTCCAGAACGCCGCTCTTTCGGGGCGGCGCGCAAAAATAATCGAGCGAATCATGTTCCCGCCCGTCTGTCCTCCTAGATGCCCACCGCGCTCGAGGACTTCAACTTGGCTTTACCGATGCAGCACACCGCAAGATCAGAAACCGATCTTGCGTCGCTGGTCGCGCAATACTCCGGCCTGCTGTTCCGCGTGGCGCACTCTGTGCTGCGGTCGCGTTCCGAAGCAGAAGATGCCGTACAGGACACCTTCGTCCGCGTGCTCGAACACCGGCGAACCCTCCACAGCATCCGGGATATGCGTGTTTGGCTTGTCCGCATCACCTGGAACCTCGCGCTCGATCGCCGGCGGCGCGTTCGTCCCGACCAGATCGACGACCTCTTCGCCGCAACGCTCGTCAATCCCGGAACTCCGGCCGATGAGGCCCTGCACGAAGCCCAGCGGATGAAGACAATCCTCCGCGAAATCGATCGCCTGCCGAAGAAAGAGCGACAAATCCTTCTGCTTTCTGCCCTCGACGAACTGGGAACCACCGAACTGGCGGCCGTTACCGGTCGTAGCGAATCCGCCGTGCGCGCCCTGCTTTTCCGTGCCCGCACCCGTCTTCGTACCCGCCTGGAAAAAGGAGCTTCGGTATGAACAACTCCGATCAGGACCTCAAGCGCATCCTCAACGCTCTTCGCGATACCCAGGCTCCCCGCGCCATGCAGCAACGGGTGTTAGCTGCCGTGGCTCAACGTGAGGCCGTGCCGTCGCGCCCCTTTCCCTGGAGCTTCGCTGCCCTCGCTGCCACGGTAGGGATCGCGGCGACTCTGGCAATCCACCTTACGCCGCGCGGTACCCATTCTTCTCGTGAGATCAATGCCCCGCCGGTACCTTCGGTTTCCCAGGTAGCTGCAACTGCACTCGCTCCTCAGCTTTTGATCCCTCATGGCTCCACGAAGACACCTGCTGGCAATCTTCCTGCTCAAACAACACGACGCCTCCACCACCTGCTATGCGACTGCGATCCGACGGCGTTGGCGGAGGCGAATGCACCCAGCCTTCCGGCTCCTGAGCTTCCACTCACCGAGCAGGAGAAGCTGCTGCGCCATATCGCCCGTCATCCGAACCCTGTTGAAGTTGCCGAACTGACTCCCGCCGCCCGCGAAGCCAGAATCGCCGCCGACAATGACGAATTCAAGGCTTTCTTTACGCCGCCCGCGAAGTCACAGGACCCCGAATAAGCGCAAACGTATTCATCTCACGGAGAAACCATGAAGCCCGCAAATCTGATTACCGTACTCACGCTCGCCCTCTCTCTAACCGCTGCGGCGCAAACCCCGGAGACTCCGGCGAAAGCCGATGCTCCCAAGAAATCGGCCTCCTACAGCGCCGAGATGGAAGCCAAAATGGCTGAGTTTCAGGTAAAAACCTTCTACCTCACCAACGCCAGCCAGCCGAATGAAGCCAATGAGATACTCGTTGCGCTGCGCAATCTCCTTCCGCCCTATGTGAAGATGTTCCTCGTAGCCGACCAGAATGCTATCGTCGTCGATGCCGCGCCGGACCAGCTTGCCACCGTGCAGAAGCTAATCAATGAGCTCGACCGCCCCCGCAAGACCTACCGTCTTACCTACACTCTCACCGACATCGACGCCGGCAAGCGAATTGGCACGCAACACTTTTCGATGGTCGTTGTCACCGGCCAGCGCACCACCCTCAAACAGGGCAGCAAGGTTCCTGTAGCTACTGGAAGCTACAGTTCCGGAGCATCAACCACCAATGGGAGCGAGACGCAGTTTACTTACCTTGATGTCGGCATGAACTTCTTAGCGCAGTTGGACGAGATCGAGCATGGAGCGCGACTCTACAGCAAGGTGGAGCAATCGAGTCTCGGTGACGACAAGAACATTGCTAACGTTCAGGAGCCCGTCGTCCGCCAGACGGTCATCGAAGGAACATCCTTCCTCACGCTCAATAAGCCACTCATCCTTGGTTCGGTCGATATTCTTGGCAGCACCCGCCACATCGATATCGAAGTTGTGATGGAGCAAGTTCAGTAGAAAACAAAATTACAGAGTATGCGGCTTTTTGAAGGCAGGTGGCTGTCATTCGAGAGCATGATGATAGACCTTGATACGCTTCGTAGGATCCTTGTTGACCGCGGGAGATGTGGTCGGGGCGGCAATGCTGACAAACTCCTGAGTTGACCGTCCACAATCTGCCGGAAGGATCCACTGCAATTCCCAACGGCATGTTGAAGGAGTCGAAGGCGCTAGCGACGACAGGGCCGTACCTGCGGAGGAAATCCTACGCCAGTCCTTCTTGCGATGGCGCACATAGGCCTGGCCTGCGCCTATGCGTTGCAGCCCGAAGCTAGCGAAAGTCGGCGCGAATACGAGCACTTTTTCTCCTTATGGAAGAGCGCAGACCCTGATTTGCCTGCAATGCAGCAGGGCCGCCGGAATATTCACAGCTTGCTTCGAACAGAAAGTAGATACTGTTTCGGGCCGTATAAGGTGGTGTTTGGCCGTTGCCTAGGATGCATCGCGAAGGATGGGGGGTAGGCATTGCGTTTGAATAAATACATCATCCGGAGCACGTTTGTAGGCGCGCTCGGCGGCCTGTTGTTTGGCTTTGACACGGCTGTGATCTCCGGAACGACCGCCGGACTTACGCGGACGTTTGGCCTTACCAATGTGCATTGGCTGATGCCTCTGCTGGGACATGTGACCGTCTCTCAGCTCGGTATCACCGTGTCCATTGCGCTGTGGGGAACGGTGATCGGCGCGCTTACCGCCGGATCGCTTGGACAGAAGTACGGCTCACGCGAGATGCTGCGGCTGACTGCGATCCTGTACATCTTGTCGTCGCTTGGCTGCGCGTTTGCCACGAGCTGGCATCTTCTACTGGCCGCTCGTTTTCTGGGTGGTCTGGGCATTGGAGGATCTTCGGTACTTGGCCCCGTGTACATCGCGGAGCTTGCGCCGGCACACTTGCGCGGACGCCTCGTGGGCACCTTCCAGATCAATATCGTGATCGGCATCCTGCTGGCCTACCTGTCGAACTATCTCATAAGCCTCGCGAATTTCGGAGCGACAGAATGGCGGTGGAAACTGGGCATCGCGGCTTTGCCGGCATTGATCTTCTTCGTGCTGTTGTTCACCATTCCGCGTTCGTCACGCTGGCTCTCAACACAAAGCCGTTTCGACGAAGCCCGCGAAGTGCTGGAGATGATGGGCTCGCCGAACTCCGAGGCGGAGTTGCAGGAAGTTCGCGAATCGCTGCATCTGGAGCTTAGCCAGAAGACTGCCTCTCTGTTTGAACGGATGAACGGCCGTTTTCGTTATGGCAAGCCGATCTTCCTGGCGATCGCGATCGGCGCCTTCAATCAGCTCAGCGGCATCAATGCAATTCTTTATTACCTGAACGACATCTTTGCTGCGGCGGGCTTCAGCCGCATGTCGTCGAACCTGCAGGCCGTGGCCATCGGGTTGATGAATCTGCTGGCGACGCTGGTCGGCATGGCGTTGATCGACCGCGTCGGACGCAAGATGTTGCTCTTGATTGGAGCTGTCGGCACGTGCCTGTCCCTGGCATTGGTGGCCGCGATATTTGCCTCGCATCGGCACCAGGAGTTGCTGGTCTGGGCGCTGGTCACCTACATCGGATTCTTTGCGATCTCGCAGGGCGCGGTGATCTGGGTGTATATCTCGGAGATTTTTCCAACCCGTGTGCGCGGCAAAGGCCAGAGCCTCGGGTCCGGCACGCACTGGGTCATGAACGCCATCCTAAGCTACGTGTTCCCAGTCATTGCACTGCGTTCCGGCGCTTATCCATTCATGTTTTTTTCGGCAATGATGGTGCTTCAATTCATTGTGGTCTTGCTCTTTTTCCCGGAAACCAAGCAGGTATCGCTGGAAGAGCTGCAACGGAAACTGAAGATTATCTGACGGCTGCTGCCTCCTATGAACAACCAGTAGATGGCACAGGGGAACTCGAAAAGGGGCGCGAAACTAGCTTACAGTCTCCGGTGTCAATTCTAGCGTGGCCCGACAGGGCGTTGGGCGAGATGCACTACCCTTAAGAGTGGTGGTGCATCTTCCAACCCAGATACTTGGAGGCCGCTTCTTCAACCGGCGACGCTACCGAGGCAAAGTTCGCCGCAACGTGATGCTCAAAACCGTTTTCGCAAATGTAGCGAAGCAGCTTCTGCATGTGGGGGATCTCAACCACGCCGGCGCCGCCAAAGGTCGTGAGCGGATCATCGGTAAACCGTCCCTGGCCCACGTACCCGGTAATCTGTCCGTTGAAGTCGTCCGTGGAGAAGCGCGCAAAGCTCATATCTCCCGCTTTCACCGTCCCATCGAGCGTGCCGTGCGTGTTTTCCTTACCGACTGTACCCGCGATGATGAGTTGGTAATCCATCTTCACGCCTTCACGGAAGAAGTGCTTTGGCAGGTTTGAGCAGTGGAAGCAAACTGCCTTGTCCGGATTGTCGCCGTAGTTATTGTTCCAGTCCAGCAGCGCAGAAGGCGTTTCGCTCGCGAGCGTCAGCGCATACATCGAAAGCGTACCGAGCACATCTACTTCGCAGGCCGAAGGGATAAGCTGCTCGCTCATCATCGACATCACCGTGCAGGGCACGATGCCAAGATACTCTTCAATCGAAGTCCAGCATTGCACCGCCGAAACAGTGAGCTCACTGGCAGCCATCCATCCGTCGATCACCGCACCCAGCTTGGCCATCTTCATCAGCGCGGCTTCAGGCGTCTGTCCGATAGGAATGTACTTCTTGATAGCGGCAAGCTTGGCCTGCACGACATCGTCATTGTCCTTCGATTTCTCGATGCGCCCCATCACTTCACTCAGGTCGAGCGTCTCCACTGTGATGCCGGATTTCTCCAGCAGCTTCTCGGAGTAGCGAACCGTATTGAACGCCGTGGGCCGCGCGCCGATCGCACCGAAGCGAACGTTCTTGAGGCCCTTCACGATGCGGCAGACAGCGGCGAACCACTGCAGATCGGCTTTGAACTCCGTGGAGTCCGGAGCTTCCGTATGCAGCGTCGTTAGCGAGTAAGGAATGCCGTACTGCTTCAGGTTGTTGCAGATCGACATTTTGCCGCAGAAGCTGTCGCGCCGGAACGCGATGCCCATCTTGCCGGTGCTATCGGGTGTCGCCTGGATCAGCACTGGAACGTTGAGGTTGGCGAGCCGCAGTGTATCGGCCAGTCCACGCTCTTCACCGAAGTTAGGTAGCGTGATGATGATGCCATCGATCTCGTCGGCGTACTTCTTGAAAAGCGCCGCGCACTTCTTCGCGTCCTCATAGGTCTCAACCGCTCCGTGAGCGGTTTCCTCTGGCGTAAGAACGATAGCCCTGATGCCTGCTGTTTCGAGCGCGGCAACGATCTCCAGCCGTCCACTGGTCGCAAGATGGCTGGGAAAGAACCCGCGATTACCTACTACTACGCCCATCGTCATCTGCCTGCCCATCGTATCTCCTATCGGTTGCTTGTTGTGGATGTTGTTGCTCCGGCGCTAGGCGACGGAGTAGAGGCTTTTCACGGCTTCTTTGTATCTCTGGATAGCTAGTTTATAGGCATCGCCGAGGCCGCTCTGCGGAACCGCCGTGCTGTTGTCATCGAGCTTTACACAGCGGTCCGCAATTTCCGTGAAACTCTGCGGATCTCCGGTCAGTTGGCTGTGCGCATGGATAGCCTGCATCGCTGCGCCCAACGCGCCTGCTTCAGTCTCCGCGGGCACCTGGATTAATGCTCCTGTTGAATCCGCCAACAGCTGCCGCCATTGCGCCGACTTCGCCCCGCCGCCGATAACCAGGATGCGCTCCGCGGGTTTGCCATTAAGAATCAAATCAAGTCCGTTCAGAACACCGAAGCTGACGCCTTCGATCACAGCGCGAATGAGGTTGGCCGCCGTGAAGTTGCTGGCTGACATGCCGACAATCGAACCACAAGCTGTAGGCAAATCAGGAGTACGTTCCCCATTGAGGAACGGCACAAAGCACAAGCCGTCGGCACCTGGAGTGGTCGCAAGCAGCGCGGCCTCGATATCCGTAACGGTCTTACCGAGAACGGTGAGTGTCTGCGTAACGACGTTCGTGGCGTTCATGGTGCATACGAGCGGCAGCCAGCCGCCGGAGGACGAGCAGAACGGTGCAACGTCGGCAGTGGCAACGGCGCTTGGTAGCTCGCTGTACGAGTAAACGGTCGATGAAGTGCCGAGCGAAAGCGTCACAACGCCTTCACGAACATTCCCGGTTCCGATCGCACCCATCATGTTGTCGCCGCCGCCAGTAGAAACAACACAGTCGCACGGCAGCCCAAGTACCTCAGCCGCTTCGTTGCGCAGAGAGCCGATGATCTGGTCGGCGTTCAGAAGCGGTGGCAGAGCGCGGAACAAATGGCCGCTGCCATCGCCAATCTTGTTCAGCACCTCCTCCGCCCACTCTCGTTTGCGAACATCGAAGAACGCAGTGCCGGAAGCATCGCCATACTCGGCGAAGAGCTTTCCGGTGAGCCAGAAGTTGAGGTACTCATGCGGCAGCAGGATGTGTCGAATCCGCGCGAAGTTCTCCGACTCGTGCTTCTTCAGCCAGAGCAGCTTGGACACGGTATAGCCCGTGAGCGGGATGATGCCGAAGCGCTCAAAGCACGCAGCCGGGCCGCCGAGCAGATCGATCATCTCACCGTTCTCTGGCGCTGTTTCGGTGTCGTTCCAAAGCTTGGCAGGACGTATCACCTGCAGGTCTTCGTCCAGAACCACGAGCCCATGCTGCTGGCCGGAAACGCCAATCGCAATGACATCATTGTCCTTCGCCTGCGCGAGCGCGTGCTTCACGGAAGTGACAAGCGCGTCGACCCACCACTTCGGCTCCTGTTCGCGCGCTCCATTGCTGCGTTCGATAAGGGCATGTGGAGCATAGCCGCGCCCGAGCGGTTTTCCGGTGGCGTCGATCAGGAGGGCTTTGGTGCCTTGTGTTCCGCAGTCGATTCCGAGGTACATGCTGTTCCTTGCGGCCACGCATCGTGCAGGCCGACGAAGCATATTCTACCTGCCTGTTATGCGGGCGGTCGCTTCCGCGTGACCTGAGTTTCTTCTATAGCTAATTGGAAATGGACGTATCCGGATCGATCCGGTACTCTCCCTTGGAGAGTTGCACCAAAGTTCAAAGGGAGTTTTCGCGTGAACCGCTACTGTCTGGCACTAGACCTCAAAAACGACGAAGACCTGATCGACGAGTACAAGAAATACCACGAGAACGTGTGGCCGGAGATCAAAAAAAGCATTCGCGACGCTGGAATCACCGACATGAATATCTATTCGCTGGGCAATCGGCTCTTCATGATCATGGACGTCAACGACTCGTTTTCCTTTGAAGCGAAGGCAGCGGCTGACGCTTCCAACCCGAAAGTCCAGGAGTGGGAGCAGTTGATGTGGAAATACCAGTCGGCGCTTCCGCAAGCTAAACCAGGCGAGAAGTGGATGCTGATGGAGCACATCTTCGCGTTGAAGTAGCTACGAGCCCATCTGGATCATGATCTTGGTGAAGGCTGCGGGATTCGCGGACCATTTCGCCAGAATCGAAGGTGATTCGTCGAGGGAGACGATAGCGGTAACGGCTTGCTCGACGGGGAACCTGCCGGTTGCGAGCATTGCCATGACATCGAGGAAGTCCTGCGGCAAGGCGTTGCGAGAGCCCATAATGTCGAGCTCTTTTTGGACAAAAAGGCGGGTTTCGTAGGCCACAGGTTCTTTCGCGTAGCCGATGTAAACAACTCGGCCCGTGAAGGCAACTTCTTCGACGGCCATGCGGAAGGTTTCTGGCAGGCCAATGGCTTCGATCATGACGTCGGGGCCATCGCCGTTGGTGAGCTCGCGGAGGCGCTCGCGTACGTTTTCGCGGCTGGAGTGGATGATGTCTGTGGCTCCGGCGAGCTGCGCCGTGGCGAGCTTCTCGTCGTCGAGATCGATGGCGATAGTGCGTGCTCCGCGAAAAGCCGAGCCTGCGATGGCTCCAAGACCGATGCCGCCGCAGCCGAAGACGGCTACGGTGTCATGCGGCATCACGCGGCCGCGGGAGACTGCGTGGAAGCCTACCGTGAGCGGCTCGGTGAGGCAGAGATGTTTGAGCGGCAGTGTAGACGGATAGACCTTCGCAGCGGGAACGGAGAGAAGTTCCGTAATGGCTCCATCGCGCTGAACGCCGAAGGTCTGGTTGTCGCGGCAGGCGTTCTGGCGTCCTCGACGGCACGAAGGGCAAGCGCCACAGCTGGTGTAGGGTGAGACGGTTACGTGAGTTCCCGCTGGAATGGCTTTGGTTCCTTCGAGCACGGTTGCGGCGATTTCGTGGCCCAAAACGCGAGGGTACGTGATGAGAGGGTTCTTGCCTCGGAAGGAATTCAGGTCTGTTCCACAGAGGCCGACCATCTGGACCTTGAGGAGGATGTCGCCTGCGGCGTGGGTGGGTTCGGCGATGTCTGTGATGCGGGCGTCTTCGGGTTGGAACAGCGACAACGCTTTCATAGAATACCTTGATTGGATTCGAGATCGAGAGCAAGCCCATAAACGCGGGCGGCTGCTTTGCCTTCGATCTGCTCGCGTTCCGTCTGAGAAAGCGGCGCGAGCCACTTTGTGATGATCTGCCACCAGCGCGTGTAGCTGCAAGCTAAATTGATCACGGGCCAATCGCTTCCCACCATGAGGCGCGAGGGTCCGAAGGCGTCGAGTGCGGTTTCGAAGTAGGGCTTCAGCGTCTCCGGCGTCCACGTCTGCCAATCGGCTTCGGTGACCATTCCAGACAGCTTGCAGGATACGTTCTGACGTTTTGCTAGCTCGCGAAAGCTCCTCTCCCAGGTTGAGAGGCCGTTGCCTGCGATGTCCGGTTTAGCAATGTGGTCCAGCACAAAGAGCTGGTTTGGATGCCGATCAACGAAGCGGATGGCTTCCGGCAGTTGCCGGGCGAAGATGAGGATTTCGTAGACAAGTCCGGTATCGCGAAGGGCTGCAATGCCACGGTTGAAGGCCTCACCGTCCAGAAAACCATCGGGCTCTGCCTGCACTATGTGGCGCAGACCCTTGAGCAGTGGATCGCTTTGAAGCGGTGCCAGTGTGGCGGGGAAGGTCTCGTCCGCTATCGGCGCCCAGCCGACTACGCCTTTGATGACCGGTGACTTTGCTGCCAGATCGAGCAACCAACGCGTTTCTTCGAGCGTTTGGCGTGCCTGGACGGCAATTGAGCCATTAACGCCGGCGGCGGACATCTCGGCGGTAAGGTCCGCAGGTGTGAAGTTACGCTGAAGGACTTTCATGCGTTCGTCGATCCAGCCGTACTCCTCGGTTGTGTAGTTCCAGAGGTGGTGGTGGGCGTCGATGCGCATGGGAAGCTCCAGGGCCGGCTGTCGGGCCGTCCCCTGCGGATTAGTTGGAGGGGCTGTCGGCGAGACCGCGGTATTTGAGCATGGGCTTGGTGTCGGGTTCGGCGCCTAGCCATTTGGTGTACATCTTGTCCAGGTCCTCTGTATTGCCGCGAGACAGGACCATTTTGCGAAAACGGTCTCCGTTGGCGCGAGTGAGGCCGCCGTGCTGCTCAAACCACTGGTAGGCATCGTCATCGAGCATTTCCGTCCAAAGGTAGGCGTAGTAGCCGGCTGCGTAGCCGTTGGCCCAGATGTGGAGAAAATAGCTGGAGCGGTAGCGGGGAGGGACGGTTTCGAGGTTGAGGTGGGTGCGGGTGAGGGCGGCCTTTTCAAAGTCGTCGACGTTTTGGAGGGGAGCGTTGACTGGAAGGGAGTGCCATTGCATGTCGAGCTCTGCTGCGGCGAGGAGCTCGGTGAGCATGTAGCCCTCATTGAAGGTGGAGGCCTTTTTGATCTTGGCGGCTAGCTCCGCGGGCATGGGAGCGCCGGTCTTGTAGTGCTTGGCAAAGTGGTTGAAGACCAGCGGGTTGGAGGCCCAGTGTTCGTTGAACTGGGAGGGGAACTCGACGAAGTCGCGGGGGGTTGCGGTTCCAGAGAGAGAGGGGTACTTGGTGTCGGCGAACATGCCGTGGAGACCGTGCCCGAACTCGTGGAACATGGTAGTGACGTCGTCGAAGCTGATGAGGGCGGGTTCGCCGGGTGCGGGCTTGGCGAAGTTGGCGACGTTGTAGATGACGGGAATCGTGCCAAGGAGTGTGGACTGGTTGACGAAGTTGCTCATCCACGCGCCGCCCTGTTTGTTATCGCGCTTGAAGTAGTCAAAGTAGGCGAGAGCGAGGGTTTTGCCATTGTTGTCGAAGACTTCGAATACGCGGACGTCGGGGTTGTAGACGGGGAGGTCGTGGCGCTCTTTGAAGGTGAGGCCGTAGAGCTGGTTAGCGGCGTAGAAGACGCCATCCTGCAGGACAGTGTTGAGTTCGAAGTAGGGTTTGACTTCGTTTTCATCGAGATCATACTTGGCCTTGCGGACCTGCTCGGAGTAGAAGTTCCAATCCCAGGGCTTGAGCTGGAAACCGCCTTTTTGGTTGTCGATGAGGGCCTGGATCTCCGCGCCCTCACCTTTGGCCTTGGCTGTGGCGGCAGGGACTAGATTGTCCATGAACTTGAGAGCGGCCTCGGGCGTTTTGGCCATCTGGTCCTGAAGGGTCCAGGCGGCATAGCTGGGGAAGCCGAGGAGGTGGGCTTTTTCCGCGCGTAGCTGGGCGAGACGCGAGATGAGGGCGCGGGTATCGTTGGCGTCCGAGCGCTCGGTGCGGTTAATGGAGTTGTTGAAGATGGTCTCGCGGGTGACGCGGTCGGTGAGTTCGGTGAAGTCAGGCTGCTGCGTGGTGTTCTGGAGGGGGATCCGATAGCCGGTCTGCTTGGTGTCCTTGGCGGAGAGTTCGGCGGCGGCGATTTGCGCGTCGGTTAGGCCGGCGAGGGCGGATTGGTCGGTAGTCACAAAGGCTCCGGCCTTAGCGCCGGCGAGGAGCTTGGTGAGGAAGTCGTTGGAAAGCTTGGCGTCTTCTTCGTTCAGCTTCTTGAGCTTGGTCTTGTCGGCTTCCGAAAGGTTGGCGCCGGCTTTGACGAACTGCTGGTAATCGTACTCAACGAGGCGAAGCGATTCAGGGTCGAGGTGGAGGGACGCGCGTTCGTCGTAGATCTTCTTGATGCGGGCGAAGAGCTTCGAGTTGAGGTTGATGGCGTCCTGCGCGGCGGCGAGCTTGGGCGCAGTATCTTCCTGGACTTTCTGGAGAGTGTCGTTGGTGTTGGCGCCGGCGACGCCGCTGAAGGCGAGGGTGACGCGGGTGAGGAGCTGGCCGGAGCGCTCGAGGGCGACGATGGTGTTCTCGAAGGTGGGAGCGGCGGAGCTGTCGGCGATGGCGTTAACTTCAGCCTGCTGCTGGACGATGCCGGCTTCTATGGCGGGCTGGTAATCGGCGTCTTTGATCTTGTCGAAGGGTGGCGCCTGGTAGGGCAGGGTGCTGGCGGCGTAGAAGGGGTTTGAGGGGCCGAAGGCAGCTGGCTGCTGGGCGGCAAGGGCGCCTGCTGTGAAAACGGTGGTGGTGACGGCCAAGGCGCAAGTCCTCCGGAAGTTGATGCGTGCCATGCTGATGATGCTCCTTTGGGGCGGGGTGAGCGGGGCGGCTCAAGTCGTTTGCCCTGTTGAAGAGGATACTGGATGGGAGTGGTTCGCTGTGGGATGTTGTTTTGGGGGATGTTGCTTGCGGATACTGGTGATCAATAGCGGGTCGTCGTCGATCAAGTTTTCGATGTATGAACCTGGCGGCGAGAGCGGCGACCCGAAGTGCCTGTACGACGGGGAGCTGAGTGCAATTGGCGAGGCCGAGGCGAAGCTGGAGGGTAGCTGGGTCGATGGCCGGGATCTGCTGGCTGGACGTGGGTTTGAGGTGGGAAAGGCATCTTCTCCAGTTGAGGCCTTCGGGAAAATTCTGGATGTGGTGCGTGGCGATGGGATGCCCGGGGTGGGCGCTGTTGGGTACCGTGTGGTACATCCTGGGGCGAAGATTCATGAGCATGTGAGGATTACCGATGCGGTGTTGGCGCAGATTGAAGAGGCAGGCGAGTTTGCGCCGCTGCATGACCCGGAGGCGGTGAAGGTGATTCGCGAAGGAATGAAGCGGTTTGCGGATGTGGAGCACTATGCGTGCTTCGATACGGTATTTCACCGGACGATGCCGGTGGAGGCGACGACGTATCCGCTGCCGGAGGATGTAAGGGCGGAGGGCGTGCGGCGGTATGGTTTCCATGGGTTGAGCTGCGAGTCGATTGTGCGGCAGATGCGCGCTGCGGGTGAGTTGCCGAAACGGATGGTGATTGCGCATCTGGGGAGCGGATGCAGCGTGACGGCGGTTGTGGATGGATGCTCGGTGGATACGTCGATGGGCCTGACGCCGACGGGCGGCGTGGTAATGGGAACGCGGCCTGGAGATCTTGATCCGGGGTTGGTGCTGTATCTGCTGCGTCAGGCCGATGGCGGCGTGGATGCAGTGGAGAAGATGTTGAACCACAAGGCGGGCATGGTGGGACTTTCAGGGATGGAGAACGATGTAAAAGCGGTTCGCGCGGCGGCAGCTAAGGGCGATAAGAAAACGCAGCTATCGCTTAAGGTATTTACGCGCAGTGTGATGAAGGTCACAGGGGGTTATGCGTGGTTGATGGGAGGATTGGATGCGGTGGTGTTTTCCGGCGGGATTGGGGAGCACGATGCGTTGACGCGCGCAGAAGTGCTCAGCGGGCTGGAGACGATTGGTGTAAAGCTGGATACGGCGTTGAATTCGGCGAAAGAGAATCGGATGCGGCGGGTGAGTGCATCTGATTCAACAACAAAAGTTTTTGTGGTTCCGGCACAAGAGGATCTGATGATCGCTGTGCATGGGTACGAAATGGTTCGAACGGGAAAGTAGTACGGCGCTCCAATAACGAACGACAAACCTGTGCGAGGTCATGATGAGTTCTGCTGCCAATACTTTTGATATTCCTGCCGCTCCGCTTTCTGCCGATGAGTTGCGCAAGATGAATGCTTACTGGAGCGCATGCAATTATCTTTGCGCGGGGATGCTGTACCTGCGCGCGAATCCGCTGCTGCGTGAGCCGCTGAAGGTGGAGCACATCAAGAACAGGCTGCTGGGGCATTGGGGATCGGACCCGGGCAGAGCTTTACGTGGGTGCATCTGAACCGGCTGATCAAGAAGTATGACCTGGACCTGATTTACATCTCGGGTCCTGGCCATGGAGCGCCGGCTACGCTGTCGAACAGCTATCTGGAGGGCGTGTACTCGGAGGTGTATCCGGATAAGAGCCGGAACATTGAGGGCATGCAGAAGTTCATGAAGCAGTTCTCGTTTCCGGGTGGGATCGGAAGCCATTGCACGCCGGAAACGCCAGGGTCGATCCATGAAGGCGGAGAGCTTGGATATAGCTTGTCGCATGGGTTTGGCGCTGCGTTCGACAATCCGGATTTGATTGTGACGGTGGTGGTGGGGGATGGCGAGTCGGAGACGGGACCGCTGGCTACGTCGTGGCACTCAAATAAATTTTTGAACCCGGTGCGCGATGGCGCGGTGCTGCCGGTGCTGCATTTGAACGGCTACAAGATTGCCAACCCCACGATTTTGGCGCGTATCTCTGAAGACGAGTTAATGAGCTTGTTCCAAGGGTACGGTTGGACGCCGTACATCGTGGCGGGCGATGACCCGTTGGTGATGCATCAGAAGATGGCCGGGTGATGGAGCATTGCGTGAACGAGATTCGCGCGATACAGGCTAAGGCTCGGAGTGCGCCGAAGGATGCGCCGGTAGAAAGGCCGAGGTGGCCGATGATCATTCTGCGGACGCCGAAGGGGTGGACGTGTCCGCCAGAAATCGATGGACACAAGCTGGAGGGATCATGGCGAGCGCACCAGATGCCGATTACGGACCCGGTGACGAATCCGGCACATCTTGCGCTGGTAGAAGAATGGCTGCGGAGTTATAAGCCGGATGAGTTGTTCGACGCCGATGGCACACTGATTCCGGAGCTGCAGGAGATGGCGCCGGTGGGGGACGCGGCGGATCACGGGGAATCCGCATGCGAATGGCGGCCTGCTACGGAAGCCGCTGGATTTGCCGGACTTTCGCGAGTATGCGGTGAAGGTGGAAGCGCCGGGACAGAAGGAAGTTTCCTCGACCGATACGCTGGGGCATTTTCTGCGCGATGTGATGCGGAAGAATATGACGAACTTCCGCGTGTTTGGGCCGGATGAAACGGCTTCCAACAAGCTGGATGCCATTTACGAAGGCAGCCATGGCAAGACGTGGATGGAAGAGCTGAAGCCTGAGGATGCCGATGGCGGATGGCTTTCGACCGAAGGCCGTGTGATGGAGATGCTGAGCGAGCACACGCTGGAGGGATGGTTTGAAGGCTATGTGCTGACCGGGCGGCATGGGTTCTTTTCAAGCTACGAGGCGTTTGTTCACATCATTGACTCGATGATCAACCAACATGCGAAGTGGCTGGAGAAGAGCAAGCTGGAGCTGCGCTGGAGGGCGCCGGTATCGTCGATCAATTTGCTGATTACGTCACTGGTGTGGCGGCAAGGACCATAACGGGTTACGCATCAGGATCCCGGGTTCCTGGATATCGTGACGAACAAAAGTCCGGAAGTGACGCGGATTTATCTTCCGCCGG
>CBDDDO010000015.1:0-9017 GCA_965226655.1 Granulicella sp.
AGCTGAAGAAGAGTTGCGCGTAACAATTCCGCGCGGAAGCTATGTGCCCCTGTTTGAACGAGTCGAAGCGAATCCCACTGAGGACGAACCCGCGACTCCAAGCTTTCCGTCCGTGATCGAACGGTCTGTTCCCTCAACCCAAATTGGGGAAACATCCAGAAGAGGTTTTGCGCCTTGGATCGCAGGTGGTTTCATTGCATCGCTACTTTTGGCGATAGGCGGATGGTGGTTTGTTTATCATGAGCGAATTGCCGCAGCCGGAGAGAACAACAGCCCGACCCATCGGCTCTGGGCCGCGATGTTCAGCACAAGCCACGACACGCTTGTCGTGCCCGCGGATAGTAGTCTTGTCATCCTGAAATCATTCACCGGACATCCCGTCCCTCTCGCGGACTATGCCAGCGGTCAGTACCTGTCGAACGTGCATTGTGAGGTCGCCTGCGATCCTCAGGTTTTGCTTTCGCTTGCCAAACATCGCTATACGTCACTTGCGGATCTAAAGTTTGCAGTGGCTGTGACGCACATGCCGGAGGCGTTGCCGAATCGAACAGAGATTCGATATGCGCGTGATTTGCAGATGGAAGATCTCAAACAGAAAAACCTGATTCTAATTGGCTCGCTCGATGCCGATCCGTGGCTTGAACTGTTTCAAGGGAAAATGAATTTTGTCCTGAACGACGATAAGACGAAGGAGCCGTTAGGAATCATCGACCGAAACCCGTTGCCTGGCGAGCGGTTAGAGTACATCTACGATAATCAGTCCCCAGCTACGCGAGGCTACGCTACCATCGCCTTTCTGCCAAACATAAGTGGCACAGGGAATGTCTTGGTTGTGCAGGGATTCACTCTCGCTGACACCCAAGCCGCAGCTGAGTTCATCACGAACGATCCAGATTTCGATGAGCTCTTAGCCCCGATGGCAGGCAAAAGCAAGGTTTTCCCTCACTTTGAAGTAGTTCTAAGCACGATGACGGTAAACGGCACAGCGTCGCATCCGGCCGTTCTGGCCTACAGGGTATATTAGGCGCTCGGCACTTTTAGATTGGAGCCACCACATTATTCATCACTGCCAAACCGTAAATGATAGCAAGCCAACATACCGTTTGGCATTCCATCGGATAAACAAAACCGAAGTTAGCATCTTGTAAAACGGCGAGACAATATGCGTGTCGTGTCTTCATGCCCGAGTCGCAAACTGAATAAGGAGACGGGCCGTGGAGATAGGCAGCGACACGCGCAGAAGCTTCCAAAATACGGAGTATTGCAATTGAAACGTCGCGTCGATTGGAGTGGCGAACTTCTGTCCCTGGCGCTTGGAGCGGCAAGCCGTGTATTGATGCTGCGTGACATGTTGCTCGGTGTAACACGAGGACTGCGGTGCCACCCACTTGCGGAAACGTTCTTCTTCGCCAGTGGCCAGCGAAAGCTTGCGGCAACGTTCGTACCGGGTGAGCCTATGTCACCAGCGATGCTGTTGTGTCATGGAATCGGTGAGACGGTTGAGCATTGGAGCGCGGCACAGGCGCTGTTGCGCGACCAGGGCGTGGGATCGATGGTCTTCAATTACTCCGGCTATGGACGCAGCACCGGTTGCGTAAGTGCGAAAAATTGCGATGCCGATTTCGTAGCGGCTTATGCAGAACTACGTCGCCGTGTAGGGGATGACCTTCCGATTTATGTGCTTGGATTTTCGCTGGGCAGCGGCATCGCCGCTCAGGGCGTCGCTACCCTTCATCCCCCAGCCGCGGGACTCTTTCTCTGCGAAGCTTTCGACTCGTTTCACGAGGCTGCTTTTGCTGCTGGAGTACCTCGGTGGATCGTTCGCAAAGTGCCAGATGTGTGGAAGACCACGGCAACAATTCCACAGCTGCTGCTACCGGTGTGCGTCGTCCACAGTACAGGCGACAAGCTGTTCCCACTGACAATGCCACAGAAGATCGTGGCCGCCTCCAGTGGGCGCGCCGAACTCGTGGTGATTGAAAACCTCGCGCACAACGAGCCTTTCCTAAAGACTGTCGAACGTTACTGGGAGCCGATCATACAACGTGTCCTGTCGCCAACACGCATCATGCCGTACTGAAGCTAACGAGAACAAGCGCAGTGTCGCTGTCGTTCTGCAGCAATTTATTGCCTTGGATGGCTCCTGAGGTAGGACTCGAACCTACAACCCTTCGGTTAACAGCTCCCGTCCCGGCATTTTCAGGGTTGCCCAGGATTGCTCTATATGGCTCATATAAAGCCACTTACGAGATTTCATCGAAAGCGAAAAACTGTGGGGATCACCCAGAATTTGCCACTATTTTGAGGGGTGTTCCCCACAAAATCCCCCACAGTTTTTGACCCCTAAAAACGACCTTTTTCTACAAACTTTCGGGCAGCAACCGAAGGGTTGTAGACGTGCCGAGCTCTCGGCGAAAGTGACGCGCTTCCCTTCACTTTTTCGGCCTCTTGGACCGGTTGGCCATCAGCGGTGAACGACCGATAGCGGCGGATGGAGTGGCGAGTTTGGGGGGCGTCCGAGATTCCCTCGAAGGCCCTGTCACCCGACCACTCGCCACTGGCATAGACCCGCTTTTCGCGGAGGCCATTTACCCCTTCCTGCCATGCGAGGAGCATACGTTTCCCGATGTCTCGAAAGTCGGTGTGCTCGGCCATCTTCTCTTGAACCAGCGGCACGACATCCGAGACGGCATCGCTGATGGCTTCCACAAGAAGCGCCTGTTCTCGGACGGGTATGCCGAACGTGCCGGCGATGAACCGGGGCAAGGTCTGGCCGGGAGTCCAGGTCTTCTTCCCCATGAAGCCGATCCCCGGTGGGTTGTACTGATAGCTGGCGTAGACAGTCGTGGTGAGGAAGTCGTAGGCGGCCGAAAGATGAACGTCGTTCCCTGCCGTGTAGAGCAATGCCAGAGTCTTCGCATGGCAGACCTTATCGACATTTTGTCGCGTCCCTTCGACCAGTAGGAAGCGGGCATACGTCACCAGTGAACGGTTCCGCTCGTACAACTCTGGATCGATGATCGCGTTTGAGATGCCGGATTCATCTTCGATAGAGAGCAAGATGAATCCTTGGGCTGTACCGGGGCGCTGTCTGGCAATCACACAGCCGGCGATGCGTGCTTTGACTCCGTGACGAAGTAGACGAAGGTCGCCGAAGAATGCGGATCTGAAATGCCTATTTCCACCGATTTCGGCCAGACACTTCGCCAACCGGCAGGAAGAAGCGACACTCCGGTAGCTGAACTCTGTCTGACGTTCTTCTCGTGGCAAGCGTCTATCCTGATTCAGGCATGGCAAAGAGGAGCGCCGGGCTCATCATGTACCGATTGCGTACTTGAAACGTAGATCAGTTAAAATGTGCTTCAGTTATGCGCCGTAAGCATCAACCTTGACCCAGCCAAACTGTGTTGGCGCGGCGCTCGAGATTTCGATACTCGTAGTCGACTATGAGGGCACGGCCGAGGAGCTTGCGATATCGCTTGCCCGGTAGACGTTCGACGAACCATCCCCAGGGTACTTCGAGAGCCTGGTTGATTTCGATCGAGAGCTCCGGGGCCAGCTCCAGTATCTTCCAGGTGAACTCGATCTTGGGAAAGTGAAAAGCCTCGGATTTGCGGCGGACACCGTCGAGAATGCTTTGGACTTCGCTGGTAACCTCCATCGAGATCGCGCCGTTTCGGCTGAAATCGTTGAGTACGGCACGGAGCCAATCGCGATATTCCCGAATTTCGGAAGACTTTCGCAGTTTTAGCGCCTTGGCGATCATTTCTTGTGGGTTCTTGCTGTCGCGCAGGAGGAGAGGGAAAAATGTGGGGGTGAAGGGTATTTCGGCTTTCTTGATAGAAGGGAGGTTATTGAATTCGTCAAAAAGATTCTGTTCTTCGGAGCGGGGACCGTATTTCTTGAAGGAAGTTGCGAGAAACAGAGAGGAGCGTTTCGGCTGCATCAGGTGATCTACGCCGGCCTTTGCAGCGTAGGCTCCGAAGATCAGTCCAGCGAGAATGTATCCGGCTAGCTGACGTGCCCTTTCGAAGTCGCGTTGCTGTTCGATGCTGAGAGCGTTGCCGCGCTCGAATCCCGGAATATCGGGATACCAAGTGTAACCGGATGTAGCGAGCTCGCCTAGAATCTTGTCCGCTTCGTCGGCGGTGGGACTGTAGCCGCCCGGACCATAGAGAACTGCTAACTGCTCTTCGGCTGCTGCTTTGACTTTGCTATATATGTCGTAGTTGACCTGCACTTCCACGAGGACTTCGTCCCCTCCCTGATTGACCAGACCTAGTGAAGTTCGATCAAAACTGGGATCGACGAGAAAGGATTGGGTGTAGTCGAAGATCGGAATCTTCTCGTCAAGGACGATCCTGTCGAAGAAAGTGGCGAGAGCCTTGAGGTTGACGTCAAGCACCTGCCACACGTCGTGCTGTGTGACTTTGGTGTTGCCTCGCTGCTCCAGGATTTCGTAGGGCGACACAGCCGCGCCGCGCAAAAAGATATCTCCGCAGCGCAGAATCATCGGGTCTACGACAGGTCCGCCGACGCTTGCGACTCTTTGCCAGTCTTCGTCGATGTCTACTATCACGGGCATATCGATAGGCCTCCAGTTGCCATAAACGGCGGGTGAGTTTTGGATGGTCAGGAAGCGGTACAACGGAGGATTCTGCCGGAGAGGCGCACGACGCGGTAGGCTGCGTTGGTGTCAGCCATGGCGTGGACTGACGGGAAGAGACGGTCGAGCCAGCTGGGCGGGTTGGGATCGGTGGGTGCGGGGGCGTCACTCGTCTTCTGGACCTCAAGCAGATAGAGACGGTCGGCCAGCGCGAGGTTGGGGATGGACTGTGTGAGATTTTTTGACGAACCAACGATGGGAACTAGGCCAGCGTAGACTTCGCCGGCAAGACCGGCGGCGTCGACGATGCTCTGCATCAGCAGACCCCAGAGTTCCATCTGAACGCTGGCATTGTCGCTGGGTATGAGACTGAGGACGGTGTTTGGGTCCGCAGGCTTGCACAGGGTGAGTGCGGTGCCGGTCTTGAAAACGAGATTGTCGATAGAGACGAGCCCGGCGTCGGATTGGAACTGATCCGAGCTGGGCAGGAGCTCGACCCAAGTGCCCTCGGTGAGGGGGGATTGGGGGGCTGGCGCGGTGCCGGGGGTTATGCCATACATGGTGGCATCGATGGTGCGCCTGAACTGGAGCTTGGCCATCACCCAGTCGAGGGAGCCGATGAGATCGCCGGAGCTATCGGGGTTCTGGGGCAGCCGGAGGTGGAAGCAGGTGTTGGCGAAGAGCGGGGCGTCGGTGGCTTCGTCGAAGGTGGTGCCGATGGGCGTGCCAATGGATTGGGCCGAGGTCTTGGCGCTGGCCTGGAAGGTGGCAGCGAGGCCCGTTTCGAAAGCGAATCCGGAGATGATGGGATCGGGGCCGATCTGAGGGCGGGCGGGCAGGATGTCTGGGTTCGTGGTTAGCTCGATCGTCGCGGTGAGTTGTTCGGCAAGACCGGCGGTTTGGTGCCAGGGTTCGTTGGCGATAACCAACAGGTCGGTGCGTGGGATCTTGGGTTGGGGTGGAGCCCCGACGAGAATCGGGTAGGCTGTGGAGTCGAGCGCGGTGGTGAGCGGGATGCAGATGAGCAACTTGGGTTTTGCGACTTGGGCGTTCGCCGGCACGCGGCAGGGGACGAAGACACGCTTCCAGGTGGTAAATCCGTCGGCGCCCTGGGTGCCGTTGAAGCCGATTTTCGAAGCGATCGAAGGGAACTTGCCGGCTGCGTTGACAAAGGGGCTGAACATTGGGGAGGCCGTCGTAACGGCTGTAGATGCGGACGCCGAAGCGGAAATAGAGAGCACGGAGATCGGTGGAGAGAGAGATGCGTTGTAGACGATGGCCTGGCTGAGAGAGGTGGTTCCTGGGACGAAGTGGACTTTGGAGGTGGTTACAGTGCAATCTCCGTCGCTACGACCGGCGAAGGCCTCGGCCTCCCACTCCAGCGCGGTGGTCATGATCGGGTCGGGAAGCTGCGTCGCTGGGGTGGGGGGGTGGGCGAGGGGAGCGGTCGGGGTGTTGACGATGGTGTTGAAGCTGGAAGACGAGAGCAGGGGGAAGCCCTGAGTTCTGTAGGGTCGACCGAGCCAGCGCCAGGCTTGGCGAGTGACGTCGACGCGGCGTACGAGGGACCAGTCTCCGGTGTTTGTGGATGACGGGGAGAGAGACACGCTGAGCGTGTTTGTGCTGGATTGGAAGGATGGGTCGAAGGCGCGCCATAGGTCTTCCGCTGTGATGTTGGCGGGGCGGGCGGTTTCGATGAGCATTTGCATGGGCTTGAGCACGGCGACGACGGTGTGGCCGCTGGGCTGGGCTACTCCGGTAGCGGAAGCGAAGAGCGGATTCGAGGTGATCGCGTCGAAGCGCGCCGTTGCCGGGCTGACAACAGGGTCGGCGACCGCCTGGTCGACAGCAGACTGAATGGAGAACTTCCAGACGGTGCCGGAGGGAACAGAGACCAGGACGCCGGTGGCGTCGCCGGTGATGGAGATCGTAGACGTTGCCGCCGTAGTGGTTACCGTCACGGGCACGGCATTCGACTGCACCTGTTTGAAGCCGTCGTTGAACTGCGGCGTCGTTCCGACGTCGGAGAATGGCATCGGCAGGTCGATTACAAGATCTTTGGAAGCGGGCTGGCCCGACCCGAGGAGCAACTCAAGTCGCAGCCACAGTGCGGTGACGGCGCGGTCGTCGAGCGAGGTGTCCTGGGCAGTCTTCGATTGAGTCGTCTTGGCGACAACGCTGCCGGGCAGGTCCGAGGGAATATTCTTGCGCCGAGCCAGGAAGACGTCGGCATAGACACTTTTGCGGAGGTTATCGAGCGGGTTGGCAGAAGGACTCGCGGGCCCCATCGGACGGATCCAGCGATCCCAGGAATCGAGATGAATAGATGGCGGACGGATGGAGAAGGAGAATTGCGAAGGGTCGGGCTGTCCAGTTGCCACCGGGATGGCGGAGGGCCACAGCATGAGCAAGGGCAGAGTCTTGCCGTTGGCGTTTACGCTGAGCGACGGGTCAAGCTCGCGGGCCAGCGGGTTGACGGTGTCGGGGATGCCGGGTAGAGCCTGCTGGCTGAGATCACCGTTCTGGGTCGCGACCAGCTTCTCGAATTGCGGCTGCCAGCGCGGGCTGCCGACTGCGATGCGGCGCCGGTAAGTTACCGGCACTACCGTCGCCGCGGCGGGCACGCTGAAGTTTTGGGGAGTTCGAGGGACGAGCGGATAGCCGGGTTTCGCGGGATCGGTGAGCGCGATCGGCAACGCACCGCTGTTGTGTACGGCAAAGGCGACAAACTGATAAGTCGCCCCGTACTTTAGACCCGCGATGTGAGACCAGGCGTCGAGCGTGTCGGGATTTGTCAGGTTAGCTGGATTGGGCTGGTAGAGGAAGCGGAACAGGGGTTGGTAGGTAGGGGTGCCAGTCGTGGGAATGGTCTTTGTGAGATCGTTGCCGGCGCGGCCCTTGGGAGAGGGAGCAATGAGAGGCTCGTTATTGTAGGAAATGGCGGCCTGGAGCAGGCTGTTGCGCAGGGTGAGGCGCTGCGGGACGAAGTATCCGTTGGCCACGACGTTGGCCGTCTGATTGGAGGGATCGACGACTGCCAGCGACGATGCGTTGAGACAGCTCCACTGAGTTCCCGCAGCAACTTCTTTGACCAGGACGCAAACGCCGGCGATACCGCGCAGCGGGTCGGTCGCGGCTGAGGGCGGCGGAGCGGTGGTATGAACCTGCAGCAGCACCGGATGGTCATTGCCTGTGGTCTGAACGACGGGTGTCGTATGAGTACCCGATGCCTGGATGTCGGGTGGGAACAGATCGTTGGCGGCGGAGGTGGCCAGGATTGGTATGGCATTAGCCAGAAAGGCAATCATGTCCGGCGGCAGCGGCAGGGGGGCCGTGCTGGTGGCGGGTGCCAGGCGTGGCACGCGACTGGCGAAGTCAGCTGCCAGCGCAACATTGGTTTCGGCTACGTCACCGATGCGGGCGTGGTAGTAGGCAGTCAGGACAGTACCGATGTTTGAGTTGATCTGGGCCCGTTCCTTCGTCGTGCTTGTCGAGTCGATTTGCGTGATCGCGCTCCAGACGGCGAGGGTGGAGGATGTACCGCCGATGTTGGCCTGCAACATCCGCTTGCGCAGGGTGTGTGAGGTCGAGAGCTCAGCGAACTGGGAAGCGACCGCGGCGCCGATGTCTTTCGAAGTATCCCAATTGAGCTGCGTCTTCCAGTTGAAGAGCAGCCACTGGCCGAGGGTGGCATCGTCCGCGAGCTTGCTTTGGAGTGCGTCAAGAGCGTCCAGAAGGTTCTGCAGCGTCTGGGCCGGAGGTTGTGGCGCGACCGTGCTCCCGGCGGGGGCAGGAAGGTTAATGGAAGGCCAGGCGGTGACTGCGGTCAGCGCCAGCGACCACGGTTCCGCGCTGGAGGTGGAGGATTGCATCAGAAAATCTTTCAGTGAGTCCTGCCAGGACTGAAACGTGATCCCTGCCTCGATCGTGCCGAGCGATTTTGCGTTGGCCGCGATGTCATAGGGCGTACCGCTGAGGCGGACGGCCCGGTCGACAACATATCGGAAGGTGGAATAGCCGTCGGGCGAGAGGCGCAAGCCGAAGTCGGCGGTATCGCGTAACAGGGAGACTACGACAATACGCAATCGTTCGAGTGCAGCGGGCGTCGGGGGAGGAGGAGCCGGCGGAGCCGGTGCGGGCGGCGGAGGGACAGGCGGTGGCACCGGAAAGGAGATGCCGGCGTTGCCGCGAAAGGCGTCAATCACCTTCTGCGCGAGGTCGAACGAGTCGGCTGAGCGTTGCTCGAGCGTGGCGCGCCAATCCTCATTGCCGTCTTCCTGAGAGGCCGCAACCCACATCGAGCGCAGGTCGATACGGGGGGTTCCCGGCGTAGGCGAGGCAGGCGTATACACGGCCTGTATGGAGAGGCCGTTTTGGTACACGGCAAGATCCGGGTAGGGATTGAGCGGGG
>CBDDDO010000016.1:0-264404 GCA_965226655.1 Granulicella sp.
GCTGGATACGCTGTTGGAGCTTCCGTTCGCACTCAACCGTCACCGTGACGCTCCGTTGCTGGAGGAGCGATTAGCTTTTCTGAAGTATTTGCAAGAGCGAGGGACAAGCCGCGCCGCGCTGCGAAATGTATCGGGTCAGTTGTTGCATGTCATCGATTTGCTGAAGTTGGAGACGCTGCGCGATGTTTCGGCAGACGAGGTCAAGAAGTGTGCGCGGCGATGGGGCGAACAGCAGCAAGCGAACGCCAGGGCCCGCACTTATGTTCGAACGGAGAGCTACTTCGAGTATGTGGCGAAGAAATGGCTGCGCTTCGCGGGCAGGCTGAAGTCGCCGCCCACGCCACGCACCTGGTTCGCGGATCATCTTGAAGACTTCGCGCGATGGATGACCGAAGAGCAAGGGCTGTCGCCGCTGTCGGTGCGCTCGCATCGATGGAAGGCGTTGCGGTTCTTGACTTGGTTCGCCGAGAGGCATCCTTGCCTGGCGAGTGTGCGGCTTCAGGATATCGATGAGTTCCTGATCCTGCAAGGCAGTACCCGTTGGAACAGGACATCGGTGACTGTGGCTGCACAGGCGCTCCGATCCTTCTTCCGTCATGCGGAGCGGCGTGGATGGTGCAAGCACGGTATCGCGGAAGGGATCGCAAGCCCACGCAGGTACGTTCATGAAGGTCTGCCGGAAGGGCCGACATGGACGGAAGTACAGCGGTTGCTCCAAGGCATCCAAGGCAAGAGCGCGTCCGCTCTACGTGCAAGAGCGATCCTGTCGTTGTTCGCGATCTATGGGTTGCGCAGCGGAGAGGTCTCGCGTCTTCTGTTGAGCGACTTCGACTGGTCCGCGGAGACGTTCGCGGTGACGCACTCCAAGCGCGGCGGAACGCAGCGATACCCTCTGCAGCACGAGGTGGGCGAAGCGATCCTGGAGTACATCACCAAGGCCCGGCCGCGCACCGACTGCCGGCATCTGTTCGTGACGCTTCATATGCCTCATCGGCGTGTCGAGACTTCGAGCTTATGGAAGCTGACAAGCCATCGGCTCAAGGCAGCGGGGATACTCTGCCGACGAAGCGGACCACACAGTCTGCGTCATGCCTGCGCAACGCATCTGCTACAGGAGGGCTTGTCGTTGAAGGAGATCGGCGACCTGCTGGGGCATCGGAGCGCAATGTCCACGGGCATCTACGCCAAGGTCGATATCACCATGTTGCGACGTGTGGCGGACTTCGATCTGGGAGATCTGCTATGAAACTGTCCGCAGCGATCGATCTGTACATCGCAAAGCGCCAGGCTATGGGTGAGAAGTTTTACAGCCCAGCCGCGGTGCTCCGCGCCTTGTCCCGCAGCCATGGCGAAATAGAACTCTCATCTCTTACGCAGGATCAGATGTCATCCTTCCTGGCTGGCCCACGTACTGGCCCTGCGACGTGCGGCAGAAGTACGGCATGTTGCGGGTCTTCTTCGAGCACTGGCGCGTGCGATCAGAGTTGCATATGGCACCACTACCGCCACCGGCCCCGAAGTACACGACCAGCTTCGTTCCTTATATCTACTCTGTCTCCGAGTTACGGCTGTTGCTGGCTGCCGTTCCGTGCTGCCAGCGAAGAGATGAGTGCCTTATGTCGGCATCCACGTTCCGTGCTCTGCTGCTTCTGCTCTACGGCACGGGGATGCGCATCGGCGAAGCGCTGCGGCTGCGTGGTGGCGATGTCGATCTTGGCAATGGAATCCTCACCATCCAAGGAACGAAGTTCTATAAGTCGCGGCTGGTTCCGCTCGGAGCGGATGTCCACGCACATCTGCGAGAGTATCTTGCGTTGCCGGGAAGAGTAGATCGCGATGATGAGCCGCTCTTCCAATCCCGCTTACACAAACAGGTTCCACGTCAGGTGGTTGAAAAGCGCTTCCGGATCTTGTGCAATCTCGCGGGCGTTCGCCGGGAGGAGAGCAGCCCCTATCAGCCCCGCATCCACGATCTCCGACACACCTTCGCGGTCCATCGGCTGACAGAGTGGTATCGAAAGGGTGATGATGCACAGGCTCTACTACCTGCTCTGTCGACCTATCTCGGTCACGTTGAGTTGCACTCGACACAACGCTATCTGACGATGACGCCGGAGCTTCTGGGTGAGGCGAACCGTCGCTTCGAACGCTATGTATGCGGAGGCAGCGATGAATGATAAACGTACTCTGGGCCCCTGGGTGCGGCGCTTCCTGATGGAGCATCTGCCCGATGATCGCAACCTGTCGCGGAACACACAGCAGAGCTATCGGGATGCGTTACGTCTTCTGATCGTGTTCGCGGCTGGAAAACTACGGAAGAAGGCGGACAGGCTTCTCCTCGCCGACATCGACGCCGATCTTGTTCGGGTCTTCCTTCGCCATCTCGAAGAGGAACGTGGCTGCACGATCTCCACTCGCAATCAACGTCTGGCGGCCTGTCACGCGTTCGCTGCCTTCGTCGGACAGCGCAGCCCGGAGGATCTCGGCTGGTCGGCACAACTACGGTCGGTGGAGTTCAAGCGCTCGACCCGCGTTACTGTCGGCTATCTGGACAAACATGAAATCGATGCTCTGCTGGCCGCACCCGACCGCACGACGAAGGCTGGGCATAGGGATCATGTGCTGCTGCTGTTCCTCTACAACTCTGGAGCGCGTGCCGATGAGGCCGCGCAACTGGAGATAGGCGATATGACTCTGTGTGGCACCGGCAGCGGCACTCTGTCGTCGGTGCGCCTGAAAGGCAAAGGGAATAAAGTCCGTCTCTGCCCGCTGTGGACTTCCACCGTCGTTGCGCTGCGCGAGCTGGCACGTGGGCGGGAGGATCATGAGCGCGTGTTCCTGAGCCGCACGGCCAAGCCGATGACACGCTTCGGAGTGCATGACATCGTCACCCGCCACGCACGAACTGCGACGGCGTCCGTGCCCGAGATGCAAAAGAAGAAGATCGGCCCGCACACCATCCGCCACACCACAGCAACGCACCTGCTCCGCGCAGGAGTAGACATCAACACCATCCGCGCGTGGCTTGGACACGTCTCGCTCGACACTACCAATGTCTACGCCGAGACCGACCTCGATATGAAAGCGAAGGCGCTCGGCATGTGCGAACAAAGCCAACCAACAGGACGAAAACGCTGGCGGGACAATCCCGACCTGCTCACCTTCCTCGCTCAACTCTAGCCCCACTTATGTGACGTTCGGCAATACCAATCTCCAGTGTTCACAGGGCCTCAACCGCCGAACGTCACATAACTGCGAAGACAACATAATCGGCGGATGCGTTGCCCGTGACCAATCCAACAGCCTTGCCGACCACAAAAGCGACAGCCTCGGCCTCCGTCTCGCGCACGGTCTTGGTGGTTGCCGTGCGCCGCTCCGCCTTGTGCAACATTTCGTGCGCTGTCTCATGGACAAGCGTGGAGAACTCTTCGGCCTTGGACAGTCCCGGCAGAATGGCAATGCGTCCGCCGTAGCTCATGCCGAGCGCGGGAGCAATCTTCGAGTTGTAGACAAGCTGGATGCCTTGCCCCTTAAGGAAAGCCGCAAGACGGTCGATGTTCTCACCGGGGTCGCCAGAGATTTCGTGCATCTCCGGCAAGTCAACGCCATTGGTCTGCGACACGTCGAAGACGTAGGCATTGCGGAAGCCGAGCAGGGTGCGGGTATTCTGCTTGGTGATGTCCTTTTCGGCCTCGCTGTCCTTCTTGCGCTTCACTCCAACAATCGGCGCGAGGATACGAATGCCCTTGGCTCCTGCGTTCACACTGCGACCGAGGTTCTTCCATGTCCAGAAACCTGCAACGCGGGTCGCGCTCGGCATCTGCGAAGCACTCACACACTACCCATGTTTCTCTAACGATTCACTATCCTCATCATCCTCAGTTTGGCCAAGCGGTCACGCTGGTTCGGCGCGTTTCGTTTTCCGGCCAGCCTCGTGACCAGCTTCAGTTGCTTCTTCCCAGCGGCGATCAGCTCGTTATTCCCGCGTGGATGCTCGATGAGGAACACTGCCGTGGGATGTCGGTGGCCGAACGTCCCCTGATTGCGCTCTCCGCTCTGGTTGCACTTCGATCTTTGATCGACGCGCAGCCAGGCGACGCCGATCCTCCTAGGCCGCTACCTTCAGAAGCATCTTCGCCAGGAGGTGCATTCTGTGAGCCCACCGCGTCAGGGATATCTTCCCTGGGACAAGCCCAACCCACAACAGCTTCCTCAGGCAGCGCAGGCGCGCTGCCGCGAGTTACTCAGCCAGATGCTGCTCGCAGCAGTGAGCGGCGCAAGCCACGTAGAACAGGAGAGCGATGAGCGAGAAGATTCAAGCCATTCACATTGATCGGGAGGCCTGCGTCTATGTGCGGCAGTCCTCCATGCAACAAGTCCGGACGCGCCTGGAAGGGCAGCGCCGCCAGTACGACCTTCGCGAGCGGGCGCAGACGCTTGGCTTTCAACGTGTCGTCGTGATCGATGAAGACCAGGGCCGCACTGGAACGGGCTCGGTCGAGCGTCCCGGCTTTGGCAGATTGCTGGAGGCCGTTTGTTCCGGCAGGGTCGGTGCCGTCTTCGCTCTGGAGGCCTCGCGTCTGGCTCGCAACAACCGCGACTGGCATCATCTGATCGATCTCTGCGCGATGGCCGGGACACTGGTCATCGACCACGACGGCGTCTACGATCCAAGCCTGCTCAACGACCGACTCCTGCTCGGCCTCAAGGGCACTATGAGCGAGTTCGAGATCAGCCTGCTTCGTCAGCGCGCGATGGAGGCACATCGACAGAAGGTGCGGCGCGGCATCGTGATGACGCAGGTGCCTGTCGGCTACGTCCGCACCGAAGAGGAAGGCATCGAGAAGACCCCTGACCGTCAGGTGCAGGAGGCCATCGCTGGCATCTTTCGCAAGTTCCATGAACTGGGCAGCGTGCGTCAGGTGCTGCTCTGGTATCGCGACGAAAAACTCCCGCTTCCCGTCCTCTCGCGCGAGTCCGGCAACCGCAAGACGGTGTGGATCGAACCGATCTACTCCAGCCTCTGCGGCCTCCTCAAGAACCCGGCCTACGCTGGCGTCTTCGTCTGGGGCAGGAAGCACACACGCACCTCCATCGTCGATGGCCGAGCACGGAAGACACGCGGTCACGCCCGCCCCCAGGATCAGTGGGAAGTCGTCATCCCGGATCACCACGAAGGGTATATAACGTGGGAAGAGTTCATGCGTAACCAGGAACAGATCCGCTCCAACGCAGGTTGGAACGCTCGCATGGGAGGACCGAACGGCGCGGCTCGTAACGGCTCCGCGCTGCTGGCGGGACTGCTGCGATGCGCACGTTGCGGCCGCGCCCTCCAGGTCTTCTACACACCCAGCAAGCGGGACGGGCCGCTGCCGCGCTACTGGTGCAGCGGAGACCGTGCCCACAAGTTGAAGCGCAGTTGCATCACCTTCGCTGGCTGGCGGGTCGACCGGGAGATCGCAGCCGAGGTGCTCGAAGCCCTGCGTCCTCTCGGTGTGCAGGCCGCGCTCGATGCCCTCGACCAGACTCAGACCCGCACCGATGAGAAACGGCGCTCACTCGAACTCGCGCTCCAGAAGGCGCGCTATGAAGCCAGCCGCATCGAACGGCAGTACCAGGCGACGGAGCCGGAGAACCGCCTCGTCGCCGCCGAGTTGGAGAAGCGATGGAACAACGCGCTGACACATGGCGCCGATCTGGAGCGACGCCTCGAAGAAGCCACCGCATCGGCACCGCAGCTCACGCCGGAACAGCGCGCCCAGCTACTTGCACTCGGCGACGATCTCGAACGTCTGTGGGATCATCCCGACTCGCCGATGGCGTTGAAGAAGCGCATCCTCAGAACCGTGCTGGAGGAAGTCGTCGCCGACACTACCGATGAGCCTCCCGCCGTTCACCTCAAGCTGCACTGGGCCGGCGGCTCTCATACCCAACTGACAGTGCGCAAGAACAGGACCGGCGACCACAACAACGTCAACTCCGAGCAAGTAACGGACTTGATTCGTGACCTCGCTCTTGTCTGCGACGATCGCGCCATCGTGTCTATCCTGAACCGACTGGGTTATCGGACAGGTCACGCCAACACATGGACGGAGAAGCGTGTCCAGCACGTTCGACACACCAAGGGTTTTCCGGCATGTCCGCCGCCCGAGCAGCGCCTCTGGATCACGATGCAACAAGCAGCCGAAACGCTCGGGATCAGTGACGCGTCGGTTCGCCAACTGATCGAGCAAAAGACCTTGCCGGCAAAACAGGTCGTCAAGTTCGCACCCTGGATGATCGAACGTGCTCACCTCACCCTTCCAGCCGTCCATAGAGCCGTCCGCCTCATCCATACTGGCCGCCGTTCTCCATCGCGCGTCGCCAGCAACGCCCAAACCCCTATGTTTATTGACGCCAGCGAGGTATAGCACTATGTCACTGCTTTCTGTCGCGCAATCTCCAGCACATTGCCAAAGCTTTATGTCATCTGCCGGACTATGTTGACCGGACGCCTCTGGGCAGGCGGAAGGCCCGTGGTTACTGACGATGCGCATTGCAGTGCTTAACATAGTGCGGTCAGACTTCTTCCTACCGGCAACCGGCCGGAAGGAGAAGTTTCTATGTCTGATCGAACCCTTGTCGTCATCTCGCTTGCCGATTGTGTGGCGCAGTACGACGCCCACTTGTTCAAGGTCCGTGGTCTATCGAAGTCCACGCGCAACCTTCATCGCCATGTGGTTCACATGCTGTTGTGCTCCAGCTTTCCGACTGGCGATATTGCCTGGAACACGTTTTGTCTTGGCGATGTCGTGCAGTTTGTCGCCGGTGAGTTTCAACGGCTGACGAGCCGCGCGACGCAACGTGTGTGGCTGATGGTGCTCCGCAGCTTTCTACGCTATCTGGCGGCTCACGAACATATCCCAGGCGGCTGGGATGCTGCTCTGCCTTCGATAGCCAACCGGCAGCATGTGCAACTGCCACGCGGACTAACGCGACAGCAGGTAGACGCACTTTGGACCGCGAGTGAGGCATCGAAGCCACGCGACCTGCGCAACCGGGCGCTGTTCCTGCTCTTTCTGCGCCTGGGACTGCGCACGGAAGAGGTGGCCAGCCTTGTCCCTGCGGATATCGACTGGAGCGCCGGCAACCTAAAGGTGCGTAGTGCCAAGACCGCTCGGGTTCGCATACTGCCTCTTGCTCAGGATGTCGGTGAAGCTCTGGTGGCTTATTTACGCAGTCTGCATCGGCATCCGGTACGTCTCTTCGATCCCACGCGCAAGCCGCCGGTACCGGAACGACGCTATGAGTTCTACGTCAGGAACTGCATCTACTATCTCTTCCAGCGCGCAGGTATCCGGGATCGCGGGCCTCATTCCTTGCGACATACGCTGGCCACGGAGATGGTCGGCAAGGGAGCCACCTTCAAGGCTGTCTCCGATGTCCTCGGCCACAAGTCGATCACGACCACGTTGATCTACGCCAAGCTCGACCTGGAGGCGTTGAAGCAGGTGGCGCTGCCATGGCCCGGAGGTGCGCGATGAACTTTGCCGCATTGTCCGCCTTCGGAGAAGAGTTTCTCGCGCTCCGGCAAGCCGTAGCCAGACGCGATCCACATCGGAACGGCCGGGATCGCCGTGGCTTGAAGCACAGGGAAAAACTGCTGCGAAGCTTCATCGTCTACTGGAACGAACAAGGTGCCCCGTGGCCGATTCGCTCTTCGGTTCTCCTCGACTGGGTTGCGGTCGGATCGGACCGACAACATCCGTACCGGGATCAGCGGCGCTTTTATGTTGCCCGCGCTTTTCTCCTGCAAGTGCGCATCTTTGAACCGGCGACGGAGATTCCGGACAACATCTTCAAGCCACTCTACCGTAGGCGGGCTCCACACCTGTTCTCCGATCAAGACATCGTCCGCCTGATCGATGCCGTTGCGCAGGTACGCCCGTGCGGCGACATGCGTCCGCTCACCTTCTCCACTTTGCTCGGGTTGCTGGCCAGCACCGGCCTGCGCATCGGAGAGGCGATCAACCTGACGATGGAAGATGCAAGGCTCGATGCGAGCCCACCCCATCTGCTCATCCACGAGAGCAAGTTCGGCAAGTCGCGCTATGTCGTTCTCCATCCATCGACAGCAGAACATCTGCGCATCTATCGGAGCAAGAGAACGGAGACACTTCGCGGCAGGCAGGTGCAACCCTTCTTCATCAACCGCAAGGGAGGACGGCTTGACTATAACTCCCAACGATTGGCATTCGTCAGACTTCTCCGCCTCGCCGGCATCCAGGCCATACCCGGTCAGCGTGGACCGTCGCTGCATTCCTTCCGTCATACGTTTGCCGTCAACAGACTCACCCTCTGGCATCGCGAGCGGCGCGACGTGCAACAGCTCCTGCCCCATCTCGCCGTCTATCTCGGACATCTCGGCCCGGAGAACACCTACTGGTATGTGAGCAGCACACCCGAGTTGCTCCTCGAAGCCTCCGCTCGTTTTGAGCGCCAGCACACGGGCGAAGAGGTGGATCGATGACACCTCCCACTCTTGTCGGTCCACTGTTGCAGTTCTTCTTTACCGATTACCTCATCGCGCAACGCCGCGTAAGCCCGCAGACGATCGCCAGCTACCGCGATACGTTCCGCCTGCTGCTTCAGTTCGTCGATCGCGAGACCGGCGTCGGTCCCACCGCTCTACCCGTGGTCAGTCTGGACGCCGGGATCATTCTCCGCTTTCTCGACAGCCTCGAAAAGAACCGTGGCAACAGCGTCGTCTCGCGCAACCTGCGCCTCACCGCCATCCGATCCTTCTACCGTATGGTGGCGTTCCGCGATCCAGCCAGCACCGGCGTCGCCACGCATGTACTCGCCATCCCGCTCAAGCGCGCCGACACCAAGGTGCGACCGTATCTGACGCGAGATGAGATGGAGGCCATCCTCGCATCCATCGACCGAACCCAGTGGCGCGGCAGGCGAGACTATGCGCTGCTGCTGATTCTCTACAACACAGGAGCCCGTGTCTCGGAGATCGCCGCTCTCAAGTGCAACCAGGTCTCTATCGCCTCGAAAAGCTATGTCCAGTTGCACGGAAAAGGCCGGAAGGACCGCCTCGTCCCGCTGTGGCCACGCACAGCGAAGATTTTGAAGGAGTGGTTCAGCGAACTCCAAGCGCAGCCAACAACAGTCGCATTCCCCAGCATCCGCGGCGAACCGCTGACACGCTTCGCGATACACCTGCTGCTCCGCAAGGTTGTCGAACGAGCTCACGCCGCCTGCCCCAGCCTCAAAAACAAACGGATATCGCCGCACGTCCTCAGGCACAGCACCGCCATGGCCCTGCTCCAATCCGGTGTCGACATCGCCGTCATCGCTCTATGGCTCGGTCACGAGAGCATCGAGACAACCAACGAATACCTCCATGCCAACATGGCCATCAAGGAGAAGGCCCTCGCCACATTACAACCCGTCGGCAAGAAGTTCCGCAGATTCAAAGCCGACGACACACTGCTCGAATTCCTCGCCAACCTCTGACCAGAACTATGTCAACCGCAGGGCGCAAAAACACGCGCCCTGCAAGACTTTCCACCTCACACGCAACATAGTCCGGCAGTGAACATAGTCCTTCTTATGTTAAGCACAACATAAGAAGCTGTAGTTATGAAAGCGGCTCATCGCGGTGAGGTAGTTGGTGAGGGCGTCGGAGTGCCCGGCTTCCAACTGCTCGATGAGGAGCTTGATGTTGGCGGCGATAAGTTCCTGTTTGGTGCTGGGAGTCTTCTTGTTGTCGATGGTGGCTGCGCTGCTCATGGTGTCTTCTCCTTTGGGGTGTTTGGCTTTTGCACGTCCGCGTAGAACGCGGCATGTACATGCCGAACGCCACCTGGCGAAGGCGGGGGGTAGCAACTGCAAGGGGAGGGGTCTCTCCCACCCTTGCAATGAAGCGCAGCGAGAATGGAAATGACCTGCCCCCTTTTTCTCATCCATTCATACTTGGAGTTTCTCGATTTTGTTTTGGCGTCGAGATGGTCTCGCCGCCGCCGAGGCTGTGCGGATGTGGGAAGCGTTCTTTGCTTTCCACTTCTCCATACCCCAGGGTGGTTGTGATCCAGGCCTCCGGTGCCGGGGGTCGATAACCCAGCGACGAGTGAGGCCTGACTGTGTTGTAGTGAACGCGCCAACGCTCTGCCAGTACTCTGATCTCCTTCATCGAGTAGAAGATCTCGCCGTTGAGGAACTCGTCGCGCAGCTTCGAGTTGAAGCTCTCGCAGTAGCCGTTCTCCCACGGCGAACCCGGTTCGATGTACAGCGTCTTGGTGCCCGTCGCCGCAAGCCACTGGCGCAGGCCCCGGGCTACGAACTCTGGCCCATAGCACCACACGAAGCACCTGGAAGGTAGGGTTTGAGGAAGGCAGGAAGTCGGGTCGAGGGAGCGTAGCGACCGAGATCCGACTTCCTGGGCCATGGCCGGCCACAGGTCTCCTAAGCTGAACGTATGCCTACTTTCACTTCAGGAGAGAACCAGCCATGTCCCTTGTCCAGCCTACTCAACCGTCCGCCGTTCTGGTAGCGATCGATATCGCCAAGCTCCGTCACGATGTGCTGATCGAGGCTCCAGGATGGAAGAGCCGCAAGCGCCTGATCTTGCCCAACACCGCGACCGAGTTCCGTCTGTTTGCCGACTTTCTTCATGGCCTGAAGCATCCGGTACGTGTCGTCTTCGAAGCCACTGGGAACTACCACCGACCGTTGGCACATTTTCTGCAGGCCGAGGGTTTCCATCTCGAGTTGATCGCGTCCTTAGCCGTTGCTCGTACGCGCGAAGCGATGCATAACTCCTGGGACAAGAACGATCCGAAGGATGCCCAGGTTCTACTTCATCTGCTTAAGACCGGCGTGACCCAGCACTACCATGATCCGCTCAAGAACCAGATCCATGACTTCCAGGAGCTGTCGCTGACCTATGCACAGATCTCGCTGGAGAAGACACGGACGCAGCATCGGCTCTTGACCCATTACCTTCCGCTCTACTTTCCAGAGATCGAACGGTACTATCATGCGTCGCGCTCTGAGTGGCTCCTTGCTTTCCTTCAAGTCTTCCCCACACCGGCTCTGATCGCGCGGCTCTCGATGGAAGATTTCGTTCAGCAGGCGTGGGCCGTTGTTGGACGGAAGGTCAGTAAACAGCGGCTACTGGAGGACATCTACCACACGGCTCAGACCTCCATCGGTATCCCCGTGGCCGAAGACTCAGAAGCGGTGGCCATGTTCCGAGTCGTGCTCGGCGAGATGATCCGCCTCTGCCAACTGCGCGATCAACTGGAAGAGCGAGCCGCGCATCACCTCCAGGATAACGCCGACTTCCGGCGTCTCCAACAGCTGCCCGGCGTCGGTCCCATCCTGGCGCTGACCATCCTCGCCGAAGCCGGCGACCTGCGCCGCTTCAACCATCATCGTCAGTTCCTCAAGTTCTGTGGCCTCGATCTCTCAACCCAGCAGTCAGGCCAGTTCCGCGGCACCACCAAGCTGTCCAAGTACGGCAACGCACGGCTGCGCTGCGCCTTCTGGATGGCTGCCACCGTGGCCGTTCGTCTGCGTGAGAACAGCTTCCGAGACAAGTTCGAACGATATCTCCGGCGTGATCCCGCCAGTGCCGACCGCAAGCGTATGGCGTATGTCGCCGTCGCCGCCAAGATGGCTCGTGTGGCCCATGGGATCATCAAGACCGGAACCGACTTCCGCTGCTTCTATGAAGCAGCGGCACCAAGTGGAAGAGCCGCTTCACCTGGGCCGTCGAGGCCGTGAGGACCTCGTAGATAATGATCCGGCCTTCCACTTGGTTGAGATTTCATTTTGAGTACAGTGGAGACTGCGCACCCCGGCAGATCTCGTGTCGCTATGGTCGAACGCTCAGCCCTTGCTCGTGGAAGCCACTTGGAGGTACAGTCGTCGTCAAGCACATCCCGTACGGGATGCCGAGGGACCTTCTCTTCTCTTCAGCTTTTCCTTCCCGTGTTAGTACGTTGTCCGAGCGGACCGTCTCGGGCCGCCCGCGCTCGGCGATCGCCCGCTCCAGCACGCGGGTCACGCGCCCCGAACCAAGGCTGAAGTCCGCCTCCAGCGCCACGCACTCGCGCGTGTATGCGTCCACCACGGTCAGGATGCGCACCATCCGGCCCGTTGCCAGGCCGTCGGTGACGAAGTCCATCGCCCACTCCTGGTTCGGCCCGGTGAGCCGAGGCTCAGCCGCGCGTTCCCGCACCAGCCGCTTGCGCTTCTTCCTGCGCACGCTCAGGCCCTGCTCCACATACAGCCGGTAGACCCGCTTCACGTTCACCTCATGGCCTCCCCGTTCGAGCAGCACATGCAGCCGGCGATAGCCGTAGCGGGGCTTCTGCCGCGCCAGCTTGATCAGTTCCGCTCTCAACTCCGCGTTGCGGTCCGGCCTCGGCTCATACCGGTAGCTCGACCGCTCCACGCCCAGCAGCTTGCAGGCCGTGCGTTCGCTCAGACCATGTTCTGCCTGCGCGAACGCCACTGCCTCTCTTAGACCGGCAAGCTCCAGCCGTTTTTTCGGATCACGCCCTTCAACACCTCGCCGTGCAGGCTCAGCTCCGCCACCAGCAGCTTCAACCGGCGGTTCTCATCCTCCAGCGCCCTCAACCGCTGCGCCTCGGCCACGTCCATCCCGCCGAACTTCTGCTTCCACTGGTAGAACGTCGCCGCACTGATCCCGTGCTCCCGGCACAGATCCGCCGTCTTCACCCCGGCCTCGCCCTGCTTCAAGATCCCTATGATCTGCTCTTCACTGAACCGACTCTTCTTCATGCTTCGCTCCCTCGATTAGGTTACGAGAGAACTCCAGCTCCAAATGGTAGAGTTTTCAGGGGGCAGGTCACATCCTCAGCCATCTTCAAATACTGATGGACCGGCGCTGGGGTGTCGGCGGTGGTTTGCGCCAGGCATAAGAGGTTCATCACGGCGGCGAGAGGGTTGTTGATCTCATGCGCGAGCACCGCAGCCATGCGTCCGGCAGAGGCCAGCTTCTCACTACCAATCAAGGCCTCTTCCGCTTTCTTCGCGAGAATGATTGCGGCCTACAGTTGAACGTTCAGAAGGTCCGCTGATTCCGTCAGCTCATGTTGGCGAATTGAGCTCAGAAGCAGAGCTTGATTCATGGCGACCGCATCGTCGTGAAATTTGGTCGCGTCGGTCACCTGGATCATAATGCCGAGATGGCTGTGGTCGGCTCCGAGCAATGGCCACATCGCGTACGAGCGGTAGAGCGGATGAATACCGCTATGCTCCTGGCTGGTATGGCTGTCTGCCAGCCCTATCTTGGCAACTCGATCAAGTAGCAACATGCATTCGTTCGAGCCGGGCGTAATCTCGCAGAAAGCAGTCCCGATCAGTTCATCCTTCGATTTGCCGTTGAGCAGGCAACGGGCCAGGTTTACATAGCGGACGGTGTGTAGAGGACCACCCAATCCAGCCATCGGCAGAGGCGAAGCGTCGGCAACGGCTCGGCAGAGCATCGGTAAGTTCACTTCCTGCGCGGCGTTGTCTACGTGTTCAGTTTCCATCTCACTCCGAGTCAAACTTTTCGGTTGAGTAGCAGCTCTTCCGAGCGCAAGACCGAAACCGGTTGTGGGATTCCAGTGATGAGGTCTACATAGTTCTTCAAGCGCTCCCCGATGACGATGCCGTCGGTGGTGATCCAATACTTTCGGATTTCCCGGCTGTGGGCGATTCTGCTCATCTTCACCACCATCATCATCTGGCACAGTTCCCCATCGATCTCTACGTAACGCATTCGGATGATGTCGTCGGTGAGGAAGGAGATCGAATAGCTGCTGAAGGACAACTCGGTGAAGGTCTCCGGCATCTCCAGGGTGCTCAGGATGGTGATGCCGATAGCGGTCAGGGCAAAGATCATGCGGTATAGCGATTCGCGGAAGTCGGCGCGGAAGGAGGGCGCCAAAGCCATCTCGAAGCCGGCCAGGGAGTCGATCACCAAACGCTTTGCGCCTGTCCTCTTCACGGCGTCGAGAATCTCCTGCATCATCTCGTCCATTGACAAATCGAGCAGCCGCAGGTAGTTCACTTCCAGCTTTCCTTCGGCAAGCGGCGTCTGGAGATCGAGTCCGAACTCCGAAGCTCGCGCGGTGTATTCGTTGGGCCGCTCTTCAAAGACCACGGCTATACCCGGTTCGCCCGCGCGTATGCCCGCAGCGAGAAATTGCGTCGCCATTAGTGATTTGCCAGTTCCCGAGGAACCAGCGATCAGCAGGCTGTCTCCTTCCGGAACGCCTCCGCCCATCATCTCGTCCAGCGCACTGATACCCATGGAAAGACGCCTTACGGTGCTATATATCTTCCTCTGGCCCACCAGGCCAAGAGTTCGCGAAAAGGCCTGCAGACCGGCCTCCGTGATGCGGAAGGTGTGCAGTCCCGGCGCGGAAGCCTGTCCGCGCAGCTTCATGACCTGCATCTTGCGACGGAGTTTCGGTCCACTTGCTGGAAGAGCCAGAACAGGCCGTCGGCGACAGTGAAGACGGGATTGCCGCGCAGCTCCGACTCGGAGTACTCGCCGATCAGGAAGGTGGTTGCCTCCCAACTTGTAAGCAGGAGCGCCAACTGCTGCACGAACGGACGGCGGGTTGGGCGGTTCGGCGGCATCGCTGCTCGAAGGTGCGGAGTGTTTTTTGCCGAGGTAGTGGCCACCGATCTTACCCTCGAGCCCACGCCGAGCGCAGCACCCAGATGCGCAAGGTACATACAGCCACAAGACCGATCCGCGCAGCGAAACCGAGAACCAGCAGCCGCAATCGACACGGTCTACAGTCCCTGGCGTGGCGGCACACGTTACGTCAGCCATCGCATCGGAACACCCGGCTTCGACCAACTGGAAATCCTCGAATCGCCCTCGAAGGTTCAACAACCATGAGTAGAGGTGCGCGGCTGACCGCCATCGTTCTGCCCTCGCTGATCGACTGCGGCGCAGCCGACGGCAGTAGCACCGACCAGTTCGGCACACTCGCCGCCGATGCTAAACCGGCACAGCATAACTCCGCCGGTGTCAGTGGCGAAGTGCAGCTCACACCCTGCAACATCGGCTGGAGCGCGGGAACCACGCAACGCGGCTTGCTCGTACCAACATCACGGGCGCATCAGCGTTCATCCCGCGTCCGGCCCGCTGAAGCTGGACTTCTTACGCGAAAGATGAAGGACTCGCAGCTCCCCTATGCTGGTCTGCGCGATCCAGGCTCTGTCTCTTCCACCTATGCGGGCAACATAGGGGGTGGTGTCGTCTCCAACGCCGGCAATGTGCAGTACAGCTGCGGAGACGGTGCCTCCGGCGACTACGCCGGCTTCGGCTGCCAGTACATCGCCGGCCTCGATGTCTTCAACAACAACCGCGTCGACGGCGTCGCGGTAGCGTATTGGAAGGTGATGAAGGTCCCCGACAGCTACAATCTCACGGTCGGCGCCAACTTCTTCGCCATGCACTACGCGCACAATCTGCGCTTCTTCACTTACGGCCAGGGCGGATACTCCAGCCCCAGCGTCTACTTCCTCGCCAACATTCCGTTCACCGTAGACGGACAGTATGGGTCCAGTCTGCACTACACCGTCGCCGGAGCGTTTGGTCTGCGGGCGTTTCAGGCGGACAGCTCCCTCTCTATCCCACGCACGTCTAAACCACAACACCCGTGACCGTCCCACGCAGGTGCAAGTCGGCAACAGTGTGATCCAACTGCAATCCGTGCATCCGGTTAGGCCGGTAGCTCCGGTCCCGTTCAACAATCCTAGCTATCCCGCGCAGTCGGTGGTTGGAGCAACTACGACCTGCATGCGGAAGTCTCCGACCACTTAGTCGATTGCTGGTACATCGGCGGCTTCCTTAGCTTGAACAACACCCGCGACTACGCGAGCCAGTCGATTGGCTTCTTCATCCGCTACAGGCAGCGCCCACAGGATCTGAACGAGGGCGAACCGACAGAGCTCTTCCCAGGCCAGGGATTTCGTCTCCCGCTCGTGCCTTAAACACACACCCAAAACAAACGATCTAACCGCTTTCCGATGAAACTTTGACGAAGCAGTGGAACTTCAACTACGGCCGGTATTGTCGCGCGTTGTTTGCTTGGCGCTGCCGAGGCGCTCGCGAGTGAACTCGTATCTCGCGCCTGCAAACTCTCGGATTTCGTCTTAGGCAGCTAGTTCCCGTCCCTTGTTTCGTTATGAGATATGAATGTGCTAAACAATCTGATCTGCAGCTTGACCTGGGCCTTCGGTAGATGTGGGTTCAGAGCCTGACACGTATGGTTCGTTTCAGCCTCCATCGCGGCAGCCAATGTGCATACGCTGCAAATAATCTTCATACACGCTGTGCAGAAAGCATCTATGGTGTCGTCTGGATTGTGTCTGTAAATGAAGCGGTCCCGTTCGATCCACATAGAAATCCCTCCCCCGACTTCCTTATTTTTGATCGCTGAAGCGAATTTCAGACAAGTGGCGACCGGACCAACGTGTTCTTAACGCTAACCGCTGCGACCAGAATCGGATCCAGTCGCTCCATGCTCGTAGCAGTGCTCCTACATTCGTACTGAACTCATAGTGTGAACACGCCCTCGTCAGACGAAACTCGGTCATTGGAACACGGGCATTCAAATTTTCGCCTTGAGAGTGTCGCGCATCGCTCGATCAAGTCCCCGACGAATTTGTTATAGGGAACAACCGTTTCAACTGTTCCTCACAAAAGAGAAGAGTTTTCTCGATGTAGAGCTCCCAATAGGGCCATTCATGACCTCCGGGAAACTCCTCATAGATATGTTCTATCTGCTCTTCCAGCAGCGACCGGTGAAAGATGCGGTTTGCCTCCAGAAGTGAATCTTCAAGGCCGCAATCCATCCGAAGCGGCGGCAGTGTGTCTCGGTTCTTGCGCATCCAATACAAAGGGTCGAGCGTCTCCTGAGACTCCACCATGTCGATATACGCGCTGAGTGGCTCCTCGACAAACTGACTCATCTGCGAGATGTGCGTGATCGCCGAGTGAGCCGAGATGCCAGAGAAGGCCAATGCCCACTTAGCTCCGAGGCGCAGCGCACCGAATCCTCCCATCGACAGCCCAGCCAAAAACAATTTGGGCGACGGACGCAGTTGCGGGACAGCCAGATGACAAGCCTGCACCACATCCTCCATGACCCATCGCTCAGCATCTTCTGCTCCGTGCGCGATGAAAGCACTTCCATCCCCCCAGAGTCCGTCCGACGGCATGGCGAGCACGATCGGTCTTATCGCCCCGGTCTCAATGAGCCTTTGCGCGGTGCGGTGAACTCCCGCATGGTAAAGCCATCCCCAATGGCTGTTGTACACACCATTGAGCAGGATCAGCAGACATTCGCACCCGTGGATTGCGACCTGAGAAGGAATGTATAGGCTTAGGTCCCCACGACGAGAGAGTGCAGGACTCTTTACCGTCATGTGACGGATGCCTTCATGCTCAAACCGTGGATCGGAAAGCTCGACTGTTCGAAAATACATGGTGCTTATCCGCCTCGTTTTGGAATCCTTCACAACATGAGAACGCCCTTACCTCCGCCGCTGCGCAGGCTATCAAACGCTTCCACCACATTGTCCAAGGTGTAGGTCTTTGCAATCAGAGAATCCAGGTCCAGTCGGCCGGAGCTGTAGAGTGCGATCAAGAGCGGAAAGTCTCTTGCTGGATCGCATGCACCATAGAGCGGGTTGATATACCACTTATCGAACTCAAACAACTCCATATCCGCTTGAATCGTCTGCTCAATGCCACTTACAGCAACAGCTGTGCCGCCGTTACGCACCATCGCCAGCAGAGCCACGCCAAGTTCAGGCACAGCCGTACATTCAAAGGCGTAGTCGGCACCTCGGCCACCCGTCATCGACTTCACCTGAGCTGCCACGTCGGCGAGATGTTTGTCGACACGCTTTGCAAGAATGGCGTCTGTCGCACCAAGTTCCAGCGCCTTGCGTAGCTTCCACTCTTCTACATCGACGGCGATCAACGGCTTCGCACCCGATGCAACCGCGGCGAGCAACACCGAAAGGCCGACGCCTCCGCAACCTAATACGACGACACTCTCGTCCTTCGCCACCTCTGCAACATTCACCACCGAGCCGTAGCCTGTCATCACCGCACATCCCATAATGGCCGCTATGGGAAAAGGCAGGCTCTCTGGAATCTTCACAAGAGCCTGTTCTGGCACCAACACTAGCTCCGCCAGCGTGCCCAGACCGAACATGGGGCGCAGATCCAGATGCGGATGCGTGAAGCGGTCAGCCGGAACAGCGGGCTTGTTCTCGCACAGGTTGCGCGCGCCTCGCACGCATTGGAAACAGGCACCACACGGAATCGCCCAATTCAAAAGAACATGATCTCCAGGAGCGTAACCCGTTACCTCCGCTCCCGTAGCGACGACAACGCCCGCGCCTTCATGGCCGAGAATCAAGGGAGCGTTTAGATTGGCATGATCCAGATCGGTGTGGCATATACCGCTTGCCTTGATCTGCACCAACACTTCGTGTTCTAGGGGTGCATCCATGCCAAATGTTTGCACGCCTATCTGTCCAAATCCGTCAGATAGGACGCCGCGGACGGTATAGGCCGATCGAGAGTTCATTGAGCAAACCTCAGCTGCAAGATATCCATGGCTTATGCCTTGAGTGTGATGGAAGTAAGAGGACGACAACTGCATGGCAGGCAATATCCCGCATCGGGATCGATGCCGGTGACATGGTTGTACGTCACAGCGCCTTCAAGGAGCTGCGTCGAACACGTGCCACAATCTCCATAGCGGCAACCGGCGCTGACGTCGATGCCCTGATCTACAGCAAGCTCCAGAAGCGACTCGTACCTGTCACCGTCCCAGTTGAACGAAAGGCCGGAGAGAGAAAAGTGGACTTGTACTGCGTCGTCACTCTCCGGACCAATGTCGGCGACGGTAGAAGGATCGTTCATGCTGTACAGCCTCCAACGCTTCCAAGTGAGATTAAACCGTCGCAACGGGCTTCAAGTCTGGGCGGATATTCTCATACGTCTTTTGATAGGCGAGAAGCTCAGGGTCGGGCGCAACGCCCCATTTCTGACAAGCTTGCTCGTAGATCGCCGGCCACCAGTTTGCATGTTCGGTCAAACCCTGTTCGCGCCACGCACTCCAGTCGGTGAGCGCCTTGGACCACACTGCATCGCCGAACTTGAGCACCTCGGCCTGTGAACCGATCTCTTCGGTCAACCACTGCCTGCCAATACGCGCATGGAGTATCTCGTCGGCCCAGTCGTAGTCCTGCACGAGAGCGCTTAGAGGCCGCGCGGACGCGACCGCGATCTCCCACTCATGCTCCTTGCCGTTCTTCTTAGGCATCAGGCCTTGCTCGATGGTGAAGAGTACGGCATGGCGCTCCAGCGGCGTGAGCTTCGTGTTGAGATTGAGCGACCAGGTAAAGTTGAACGGGATCTGCTTCCAGTCCAGTCCGAAGGAGACAAAGCCCAGTTCGCCCATCATGGCATGACGCGCTTCATCCCACATCTGCCGGGACATGTCTTTGTAGTAGTCCCAAGGCTTGCCTTTGGTCTCTGCAAGAATGCTGGACATCACCTCTGGAACATCGATCTCGCGCATTCTCTTGAAACAGAGCATCAGTGTCTTCGGCAACGGCGGGACATCGGGGTCGAAGAGCATCGCCTCTGCATTGACGCCCATGTTGTAGGGGTCGATGAAGCGCTCATCACGTTGCACCGCACCGTTGTAGCCCTTTGGATGAAGAGAATACATCGGCGCAGGTGCGGCCTTCGCTTCGCGGTTGCCGCCAAGTCCTCCGGCCGCCTCCAGACACTGGTCGAGGCACGACGCCCAGGTCGCACCAACCCCAGTGAGGCCTTCGGGGACAAGGCAATGAAGCACCTGTGTCCCGTAGTCCAAGACGTCTTCCAACTCAACGCTTGCCATCCTGCAAACGCGAAAGGTCTGATGGTCGAGCAGCCTATTTGTCTCGCGCATGAGTTGGGAAACCGTCTCCGCAATGGCAGGAAACGCGTGCCCATAAACGCCAACCACGAGAGACTCGATATACGGGGCCGCAGCAATTTCATCGAAGAAAAGATCCAACATCGCATCCGGGGACTCATCGAGCCGATAGGGCGGCTCGCGCATCTCGCGCACACGCGCTGCGGCTGCAGCGACATGTTCCGCGCAGTAATAGGCATGAAGGCTGAAAGCCATCTTGAGTTCGTAGATCGGCATCGATGCAATACGCGCAACCAGGATTCCGTGCAGGCGGCGCAGCGACCAGTGGATTCGCTTCAGCCGGGACACCGAATCTTCTACACTGAGCCCCTTCTCTGCGGCTTCTTCCATCGTGTGCAGGCCGACCAGAGGCGGCAACCCCCGGTAGCCCTTATACGCTGCAACTCTCGTCTCAACTGTCTCTTGCACCATGGTCCGTCTCCTTTTCTTACACGCTGCTCACTGTTGCGCACTGCTTATGGATGCTGCTTGTTGCTATTCGCCAATCCGGAGAAGAACCCCGTACCGGATGTCGCGTATTGCGCCTTCACCGTTACGATGCTGTACGGAGTGAAGGGTACGTGCAGCTTCCCGTCACTCACATCGAGCGCCCTACCTTCGGGTTGCTCCATCAGGTTCGTAAGCGTTGCAGAGGATACCTTGCCGGGAAGTGTGATGGTCGCGGTGCCGGAGGCTCCGGCCCACTCGAAGAACCGCAGCAGCAAGCCATCGCCATCTTCGGTCTTCTTGGCGGCTGTCAATACCAGGTAGGGCGATGCGATACCAATGAAGGAAGACTCTTGCGGCAGAGGCCCAGGATGGAGAGCAGACTGGCGTGCATCCATCTTGTAGTTGAACTCGTACCCGCGATGCATCGTCTGCGCCTTCTTCCAGTCCAGAACATGAGGGTAGAGAGCGAACGCAAAATGCTGTTCCCCCTGATCGGTTTCTGGATCGGGAGCCGTCGGCGAACGCAGCAGAGTCAGCCGCAGCACATTTCCCTTCGCATCGTATCCGTACTTCGCATCGTTGATGAGGGTGAAGCCGTGTGACGCGTCGCCAAGGTCTGCCCAGCGCAACGCCGGGACCTCGAACTTTGCGGCCTCCCAGCTGTTGTTGCGGGTTGTAGGACGCTCAATCGTGCCGTAGGGAATCTCATACGTCGCCATCGGCCCTGAAGCCGCCAGCGGAAATGCAGCTTTGAGCAGAATGTGCTGCTCATGCCACGAGATATCGTTCTTAATATCGACGCGGTCCAGACCGGCACTGAGGCTGATCTTCTGCACGATCTTCGAGTTGTGCCAGGTCCTAGTTGTATCGATGGTGGCCCGAAGCGGCCCACTCTCCACAAGGCTGGCTGAGTCAAGGTGGGAGATTGCCGTGTAGTGATCGAGCGTGCCGGGATCGATGTTCCAGGCGTCATAGTCCGCGGGAAGGTCCTTGAACACCTGAAGCTCATTCCCGCAGCCGCCCGCTGCAATCGAATCGAAGCCACTGGCCTTCTCCACCAGGTGCGTAACGCAGCCACTTTGCAGATCGATGACCACCGTGAGCGTCGCATTCGACAGCGTTGCAATGTGGCCGTGGACCTCTGACTTGACCGCGCCCGGCAGCACCTTGCTGCTCGAGGACGCAACGGCAGGCCGGGCATAGAAGACGCGATAGCCAAGCGACGGAATGTCCGCAGCGAGGAAGGTCACGTTGCGTTTGTCGCCGTCTGCGGGCTTTTGTTCGGGCTGTGAAAGTACAACGTTGCCGTCGGTGTCGACGATCTCGACTCCAGAGGCAGCAATAGGAAGCAGCACCTCCGCGTCCACGACATCCGTTCGTGGCCACGCAAGCGAGTTCCAAACGACGATCGGCACCGATGCGCCTGTCTGAACCGACTTCAGCTTGGGAGTCGTATCGATATAGCTGGCCAGATCGCCAAGGGCTTTGTTCTTCACTGAGTCGTCTACGAGGTGAACGTCGTCGTAGTCGCGCTGCGCATCTTTATAAAGAACCGCAACACCCGAGCCTGCGGCGATGTCGTGAAACTGGTTGAACAGAACTTTCTTCCATGCCTCGGTCAACTCGGTTCCTGGGTATTTTGCTCCCGCAAGTGAATCGAGCGCCGCCCATTTTTCAGCATCGAGCATCCACTCTTCGGACTCGCGCATGTTGCGCTTCTGTTGCGCTTGCGAGGTGTAAACGCCCCGGGTGTATTCGAGATACAGCTCGTCATTCCAAACCGGAACACTGATCTTGCCCTGCGGAGGTTCGGGCAGTTGTCCCTTCCCTTCCGCGAGTGCGGCATAGTTCCATACAGGAGCGCTGGCCACATCGAGCTTTGGCTCCATGTGTTTGAAGTACGACTCAGCAGTGCCGTATTGCATCTGGCTGAAGACCTTGTCCGGCTGCATCCACTGGTCACCGAAGTCGAGCATGGTCCGCGTCGGTCCGCCGCCGTGGTCGCCAACGCCATACAGGTGCATCATCGAGGGCAGGCCGGGGTTTTCCCGTCGCGCCACATTGAAGTCCTCAGAGAGGTTCGCGGGCTGAATCGGGTTGTTATAGTCGTGTGGAAAGTACGTCAGTACACGGCTGCCGTCCGGAGACTGCCAGTAGAACAGCTTCAAGGGCAAACGGTTGGTTTCATTCCAACCCATCTTCTGCGTGACAAAGTAGTCGATGCCGGACTTCTTGTAGATCTGCGGGAGCTGCCATGTGAAGCCAAAGGTGTCGGGGTTCCAGCCGACACGAACCGTAGCGCCGTATGCCTGCTTCATGTAGCGGGTGCCTACTAATAACTGTCGAACGATCGATTCGCCATCCAGCAGGTTCAGATCCGGCTCGACCCACATACCGCCCACCGGCTCCCAGCGACCCTCTTGAATTCTGCTCTCAATATCTCTATAGATCGGCGGATACTTCTCTGCCATCCATTCGTAGTAAGCCGCAGCCGATTGGCTATAGGTGTACTTGGGATACTCTCGCATCAGCTGCAACGCTGTAGAGAAGGTACGGTGTACGACGTCCACAGTTTCCGTCCAGGGCCAGACCCACGCGGCATCGATATGCGAGTTTCCGGTGAGATGCATGTCGGCCTTCGCAAGCAGCGGCCGCAGAGACTCAAGCTCTGTTTGCGCAGCACGCAAAGAGGTATCGAATACCTGTTGCTTGCCTTCATGCATCGCCGCGATATCGACCTTGGCCAGCGCCTTTTCCAACACCGCCAGATCTTTCTGCTCGTCCGCGGCCTTGTTCGCATCGTCGTCGAGCAGCGCGGGAACTAGATAGCTGGCCGAGACCGCCTCCAGGCGTACCGTGCGTGGGTCTGGTCGTTGCTTGGCAAAGTCGATGTCCAGGTTCGCCGCCCTGAAGTGTTTGGTGTCGGCTGAATCGAGCGCCTTCACCGCAACCACGATCTTGTCGCCCGGCTTCGCGTTCGTAAACAGGGAGATGGGCTCCATCGCCTCTCCCATAGCTACGCGTCGCCCATCGAAGTACACGATCACTGGCACCGGACCCTCGGCCCATATATCGAACGCAAACCGGATGTTCGCTCCCGTCAGATCGTATCCGTGCAGGTTTGCTGGGACGACGATCGTGCGCCGGAACCACATCGTTCCCGTCGTACCAAGGTAGGGTCCATTCACCTCTGGCCATGCTGAGTCGTCCAGGTCCACGGCCTCGCCATGCGGCATGTCGCCGGGATGAACACGCCACTCTACGGCAGGCAGTTTGTCGATCTCCCCAAGCGCACTCAGCGTGTCCCCGGCCGCGGCAGACAGCGGCAAAGGATGAGGATTCTCCGGTAGAGGAACGGTCGGCGGCGCGCCCGGCACCTCTTGCCCAGAGACGGAAGTAGCTGTGATCAAGAAGCAAACGACGACCAGCATTGCTGCTGCTGCACACCTGAAATTCCTTCTCGCGCCCAGTCCCCCCCCTCCATCGGCTCGACGCCGACAATCATACGAATTCAACCTGAGTGCGGTCGCAGGACGTGTAAACCTTCCAGTGGAAGATGTGCCGTTGACCTTTTGTGGAATCGTTACCATCCTAGATAGCCTATGAGTTCGTTCCTTACTGTGTCAACTGAAGGATCGCTCCGTCCTACAGCATTTTCAAATGAATGAAACATTCCTGCCCTGTGATACATCTCCGGTCTTCTTCGAAGCTTATCTTGCAATGGTCTAATCGCCGGGTACAAGCCTGTGCTGTAACTGCTCCAGCGTCTGCCCTTTCGTCTCCGGATATACCAAGAGCACAACGAAGAACTGCACTGCCGTCATTACGGCGAAAAGGATGAACGGTGTAGCCGGACTCATCAGATGGACGACGACAGGAAACTCCATCGCAATGATCGTATTCATGATCCAGTGACTGGCATTGCCCACACCCTGTCCCTTGGAGCGCACGGAGTTCGGAAAGACCTCGCCGATATAGACCCAGATGACCGCACCCTGAGACAACGCGAAGAAGGCCGAGTACACCACCAGCAGCCACAGCAGGCTTCCCGAATGCGATTGCGTACCAAAGACCCAGGCCACTCCTGCAAGGCATCCCGCCGTTCCTGCCGCGCCGACCAGAAGAAGTGTCTTGCGCCCTAGTTTGTCGATCACGGAGAGGCCGGCCATAGTGAAGATGAGGTTGGTCAAGCCGATGACAATCGCCTGCTGGTCGCCGGAGATCTGGCTATAGCCAGCGGAGGCGAAGATGTTCGGCAGATAGTACAAGATCGCATTGATGCCCGTCAGTTGGTTGAAGGCCCCGATCGATACGGCCAGAAATAAGGGATAGCGATACTTCCAACGAAATACCGGTTCATTGGCCGATGCATGTTCTTGTGCGAGGGCCTGGCTGATCTCCGCCACTTCTGCCACGGGGTCCGGATCTCCCATGCGCTTCAGCACAGCCAGGGCTTCGTCGATGTGTTGCTGAGAGACCGACCAACGAGGGCTGCGTGGAATGCTGTACAGCAATATCAGGAAGCCTACGGCGGGCACCGCAGCCACACCCACCTGCCACCGCCACTCCATCGCTCCCAGATGCAGCAACCGTATGCCGTAGTTGGAGACATAGGCCGCCAGGATGCCGAAGACGACGTTGAACTGAAAAGTACCCACCATCCGGCCGCGCCACTTTGCCGGCGACAACTCCGATATATAGACCGGCCCCAACACCGACGATGCACCGATCGCCAGTCCACCTATCGCGCGAAAGACCATCAACACAGGCCAGTTCCAGGCGAAGCCGCTGCCAAGCGCGGATAAGATATAGAGTGCGGCTGTGATCCGCAGAGTTTCTCGGCCACCTAGCTTCTGCCCAAGGACACCGGCACCGAGCGAACCGATCACCGTACCAATAAGCGCGATCGCGACAGTCAAGCCTTTGCCCTGCGCGCTCAAGCTATAAAGATGGACGATCGAATCGATAGCGCCTGAGATAACGACCGTATCGAACCCAAAGAGCAAGCCACCTAGAGCACCGGTCAAGGTCGCTTTGATTAGATAGAAATTCGCCCGCACCCTAAGTTCTCCCAAAAATCCATTGAGATAAGTCTGTCCGGCCCCAGCAGATGGACGCATGGGTGCGGCATGATAACAAGCTGAACGATAGATGGAAGGACAAACCTATGCAGTGACTCAGCCGGCTTAAAGCTCACCGGCTGAGTCACTGCAAGGATGATCCTAGAACTGCAGCTTCAGCGCGAACTGCACCTCACGGCCTGGCCCGTTAGTCGTAGTAATTGTGCCGAAGTTGGAGTCTTCGACCGTGCGATCGGGAAGACCCAGGTTTGTATGGTTGAACGCATTGAACAGCTCGGCACGGAACTGCAGCTTTACCTCTCGAAACAACGGGAAGTCCTTGGAGGCGTTGAAGTCCAGGTCCTTATAGGCAGGGCCGACAAGATCGTTCCTTCCTTCATTGCCATAAGTGTATTGGGCAGGCTGAGCAAAAGCGGCGACATTGAGCCATTGATGTGGTGCGGCGTGGCTGTAAGGATCGTCTCCATTCCGGTCCGCTCTTTGGCCACCCCCGCCGACATTGGCAGGATCGCCATTCGCAAGCACATCGAAGGGGAGTCCCGAATAGAGACTTACGATCGAACCGATACTCCAGCCCCCAGCAAGCGCCTGCGTAATTCCATTCGGCTTGCCAAGATAGGCCTTACCCCGTCCGAACGGCAACTGATACAGACCGGTGAAGACGAACATCTGTTTGTGGTTGAAGTCCGAAGGACCCCACTCCGCATGAAGGTTGTAAAAGTTCTCCGGAAGAGTGCCGTACGGGTCCGACACCCAATCGAGCGACTTCGAAAAGGTGTAGGCAGCCTGAAAGAAGAGTCCCGAAGAAAATGTCTTCTTCAGCAATGCTTGGAGTGAGTTGTAGCTCGCAGGTCCCTTGTTCTCCTCAAAGTTGTTGGGCCCGCCATACTGGGGAAAGGGCTGCCGCGCCGAGATTGGACTTGAACCCGGATACAGGGCCGTGTTGCCGAGCGGAGCAAGGTACTGATTGCGGCTTACAGAGCCGACATAGTCCAGCTTCCCGACCATATTCCAAGGGAGCTGTTCCTGCACGCCTAGGTTGTACTCCATTGAGTACGGTATCTTCGCATTCGGATCGGCACCATACCCTCCGCTGGGCGCAGGGTTGTTTACCAGCGACTGCTCCGAGGGCAACGTGTTCAGGTAGTAGGTTGGCTTGGCGATATCGAGGTCCGCCAGCGTCTCACCAAAGCCCGTCGGCCAGGACTGGCGAATGCCCTGATTCTCCTGCACCAACGTGTTGTTATGGTCGTCGAGAATGGCGAACGCCGCGTGGATAACGCTTTTACTGGTTGCTGAATACGTAATGCCGAACCTTGGCTCCCAGCCGTTGTACCGGGGCTGGAAGAAGCCTGGCGTTCCCGTCGCCTTGGTAAAGTACGGCAGCACCGGTGCCGTCACAATGAACTCTCCAGTAAGGTCATCGAGTGAAGAAACGATTTTGTGGTAGTTGGGCGGTGCCACATAATCCCAACGGATGCCCGCAGTAATGGCGAGCTTCGGCGTAAGCTGCCACAGGTCTTGCGCGTAGACCCCATACCAGTTCACCGTCTGGTCGGCCGCCGTATTGCCCAGGCGCGGAGAGTAGTTGTGCATTGCACCCAGCAGGAAACTGGCAGGTCCAAATCCTGTCGATCCCGCGCTGCCGTCTACGGACGTCGCATTGTGCGTGAAGTCGTTCTCCACCTGGAAGCCGTCGTCGTAGAAGCGAACGTGGTAGTACACCACACCACCGCTGACAGTATGACGGCCAACAGTCTTCACCAGGTCGAGATGGTAGTCCATACCCTCCTGAGGGCCGATTGGAATGGCATTTTGGCTAATGCCAGTGTATCCATCGGTGATCGTGATGTCTGGTCCCATGGCGATGCCCGCATGAGGCGGATCGGCCTGAGTGTAATTGATGCTGTCGTCAAACGCCTCACCTGCCGGCTGGTCTTGAATCCGGACATAACTATACGTGTAGCCATAGCGGAAGTTGAGGATTGTAGAGGGATTGAAGAGATGCGTGTACCCTGCCGCCGCCTCCTGTGCATAGTTGCCCAGCTGGTTGGAATAGGTGGGAAGCGTCTCGGGTGTCAACCGGTTTTGGTTGGAGCGGTTCAGGCGAATGAACCCCGAATCCGAATTGGAGAAGGTGTGGTCCAAACGAAACCCGAAGGTGTCGCTCTTGATACTCGTCACTCCGCCGAACTGGTAGTTCGGCAGCGTTCCTTCCGGCACGTTCTGGTTTTCAGCCGGATAGTAGCGCGTCAGAAGGGCCAGCGAAGCGGCATTGCGGGTTCCCATTGGGATCATGTTGCCGGGGAACGGGTCGCGTATCGTTGCCGACGGATTGATGGGATCAGGTCTGCTAGTCGTCGGATCATAAATTTCGTTTGCAAATTCCGGCCTTCCGAGATCGTCTGTCCCGATAGGAGTGGTGCCCTCTATCGCTGCAAAATTGCCGTTTACCATATCCGTGGTGATCGTGCTCGTCAACACGCTCTGCGTCTGCGCGGAGCGATAACCCTCCCAGTAGAAAGAAAAGAACGTGTTCTGCTTGCCGACCGGTGTATGCGGAACAAGCACTGGACCGCCGAAGTAGACACCGTACTGGTTCTGCCGGTAGGGCAGCCGCTGCATGGCCGGATAGGTCTGGGCGTCCAGTGCGTCGTTGCGCAGAAACTCCCACGCATCGCCATGGAAACGATTGGTCCCGGTCCGGGTGGCAAGGTTGATGTTCGCTCCAGAGCTCACGGCAAACTGCGCGTCGGTAATATGCGACTGAACATTGAACTCCTGGATGGCGTCCGGCGGTGGAGCGATGGCATACACGTTGAAGAAAAGGGAGTTGTTCATCACGCCGTCCATCGTGTAGTTGTTTTGCTCCCCGCGTTGGCCGTTGACAGAGGGGCTCACGCCGCCGGAACCCAGCGCCACCGTAAAGGCCGCCTGCTGACTGTCTTGTTGCGGAGAAGCACCTGGCGTAAGCAGGGCCAGCTGCGTAAACTCGCGGCCGTTCAGCGGCAGATCGACAGTCTCCTGGTGCTCGACCACATCGCTGAGCGTCGCCGACGTTGTATTCAACTGCGGTGGCGCGGTAGACACATCCACGGTTTGGCTTGCGGAGCCTACCTGAAGATGGAAGTTCAACGTCACGCTCTGGTTGACCTCGATTTGCACGGTGTCCTGAACCGTGGTGCCAAACCCGTCTTTCGTCGCCGAAACGCGGTATATACCGATCGGTAGCTGTGGCAGGCTGTACGCACCGCTTGCGTCGCTTTTGATGGTGCGGGTAAAACCCGTTCCACGGTTCACGGCTTCAATCTTTGCCTCGGGCACAAATGCACCTGTGCTGTCCGTCACCACGCCGGTCAGCAAACCGTTCGTGCTTTGCGCGAACATGCTCCCAGCGAACAGGCTTCCCAAAAGTACTGCCCATACAAACGTCCTCATCATGTTGCGTCTCCAGTACGCGTTTACGGTTGATCTTTGCATCCGTTTCATTTTTACTCCTGCCCTATCCGGCAATATCGGGATGCCGGATGGCCTGTGGTATCGATTCCATTTTTGAGAAGAATGCCATTGTGAAGAACTCGTCTTTCACCTGTTTCAATGCGTTTAAAATGTCAGATGGGAGCCAAAGCGCAAACAAGAAATACAATATTGCTGATAGTGGTATCGTTTCCGCAAACACGAAAACCACACACGTCAATTCGCGACGAAAGATATTCTTTCTTTCTCAGAACTGTCAAGCAGGTTTTTTCCACATCGAAAGAAAGCAGATGGAGCTCGAACCGCCTGACGGCATCCGTATGTAACGGGAAGGCATTCGTAGGAGAAATGTCACATCGAATACTTGAAAGTGAACCAGTTATAATCAGCCGATTGGCCGCAACCCGACTTTCCACGTACGCTCGCTCAGGGTTCGATAGAGACATAACCCCATGAAAATCAGGCGCCAACCGACAGTTTCAGACGTGGCAAGGCTTGCTGGTGTCGGCACCACGACGGTCTCTCGCGTAATCAACGGGGGTGAGCGCGTAAGTCCCGAAACCTTTGCCGCGGTAAATCGCGCCATCAGTGAACTTGACTTCGTCCCAAACATGGCGGCGCGCGTTCTCAAGGGCGAGCAGAGCAAGACGATCGGCCTGATCGTACCCAGCATCGCAGACCCATTCTTCGCAAACTGTGCAGAGGTTGTACAAACCATCGCGCGAAGCTACGGATGCCTGGTGGCTGTATGCGTTACGGGGAACGAGGCATCGCTGGAGTTGGAGAACATCGACAGTCTCTGCCGGCGCGTCGACGGAATTCTCATAGCGCCGTCACACTCCTCAAGCAAGAGCTTGAATGCCCGCCTATCGAGCCTGTCGATACCCGTCGTCTACTTCGATCAACCGCTGAGCGGCACCCATATCTCTGGAGTGTTGACCAACAACTACGAATCGGCCAAGGCCGTTACGAACCACTTGTTAATGCATGAGTACGAACGCATCCTCTGCATTGGAGGAGAAGCCAACTTTTATACGATGCTTGAGAGAATTCGTGGCTATACAGCGGCGATGAAAGCGGCAAACAAGACACCGTTGGTCGATACCTCTCCGCATATTCGAAACAACGAAGAGACGGCAGAAGTGCTGATTCGCCATCTTGGCAGCCCTCAGCGGCCACGGGCAATCTATTGCCTGAAAAACACAACTACGATCCAAACCTACGACGCTCTGCAACGGCTCGGCGTTCGTGTGCCTGAGCAGGTGGCACTCGCAGGACATGACGACTTTCTTCTCGCTTCTTCCCTGCGACCTTCCGTCACGGTGGTGCAGCAGCCTGTCGAAGAGATCGGGCGCACCGCTGCGAAACTTCTGTTCGAAAAGCTGTCGCGATTGCCAGATAAAGTGGGCTCGAAATCAATCACAAATACAAAAACCGTTCACCTTCAAAGTCACCTCGTCATCCGGGCCTCCTGCGGCTGCGGAGAAGCACTGCCGGCCGATTCGATACCAGCGTTTCAATTTAGCGATGACGCGCTTCCCTCTAAAAATCGCCGCAGAACCGCAACTAAAGCTCTAAGTTGAATTGCAGCAATCAAAAATGGCAGACCGCAAAAGTCGCTATCAACCAAGTTGCCGCCCTCTACGAACTGCGCGTCTTGTTGGAACAGGCCTCAGTTCGCCGCATGAAGTGTCCCCTGCGGACGCCCAAACTCCAAAAAGCAGGCACGGCCATATTGGCCGTGCCTGCTCCGTGGAAGCGAACTACCTCGCTACGTTGATGGTGAAGTTTGTGGACTGCGTGATGGAACCCGAGGTTGCCGTCACGGTAAGCGTTGAGGTTCCAACGGTTGTGCCGGGGTACTTATCCCCGCCATTGCCGCATCCGGCCAAAGCACCCGTCGCAGCCAGTCCCAGGCAGACGATGCAGAGCATCGTCCAAAGGCCGCGCCTGCGACGCTTGCTGCCCGGCCACAGCAGGACGAGCAAACCGGCGCAGCTGATTGCGGCGGTCGTCTTGCCCCATGCGGAAGGAACGGACTTCGCTTCGTAGGTGCTGTTCGGCGGCGTCGTGGTGACCACTACCGAGACCGCCGTCGTCTGGCCACCTGCTAGCGTTACGGTTCCAGGGGTGACCGTGCAGGAGGTCTCCGCCGGTGCGCCCGTGCAGCTCAGAGCGACGCTTCCACTGAAGGTTGCGTTGCTGTTGAGCGTCACCGTGGCAATACCGGAGGCACCCTGCGTGAGCGACAAGGATGTCGGTGTGGCCGCGCTGAGCGTAAACGCGGGAGCCAGTGCAGTCACCGTCACCGTGACACCAGTTGAGGCCGTTGCCGGGTTGAAGTGGCTGTCGCCCGAGTAGGCAGCTGTGATGACATCGCCACCGACAGGGAGCGTGCTTAGCATAAGCGACGCTCCGCCGCCGCTGACGGCAACCGATCCGAGCGACGTGCCGTTGTCGTAGAACGTCACCGTGCCCGTCGGCGTCTGCGTGCTCACCGTGGGTGCCAATGCCGCCGTAAGTGTCACGCTGGAGTCCTGCGAGATGCTGGCTGCGCTGCTGGTCAGCGAGAACCCGATGCCGCCCTGGTTGAGGAACAGTTCCGCCAGCCCAACGTAGGCGCGGCTCACCTGGACGACTGGAGAGTAGAGGGCGTCCACCGCTCCATCCCCGTTCATGTCGGCGGTGAAGACGCCAGTGGCGCCCACGGTCGAAGCCGTGAACATTGTCGGACCGGGGGTGAATGCTCCGCCGCCAAGATTGATGAGGGTTGAGGCGTTTCCGACCGGCACGTTGGTGTCATAGCCGTAGTTGCCCAGGATGAGCGCAAGGTCCGGGCGGCCATCGCCGTTGAAGTCGCCATATGCTCCCGCAAGTGCGTAGTTCCCGGGGGTGTAGACGACCGGCAGTTGGAAGGTGAAGTCTCCATTGCCCTTCAGAGCGTAGGTCCCGGTGGTGCCATAGACGGGGTAGCCGTTGGCGTCGGCCTGGCTAATCACGCCCACCATCAGGTCGGTCTTGCCGTCGCCGTCGAAGTCGCCCGGGATGATCGAGTCGATCACGGTGTTCTCCATCACGTACTGCGAACCAGCCACATTGAAAGTTCCATCGCCGTTGCCTGGAATGTCGTACATGTAATAGAACGAGTCGGTGGGGTTGTAGTCGGTGAAGAGCAGGTCCAGCTTGCCGTCGCCGTTCAGGTCCGCCAGCTTGACCAGGTACCCGGTCAGGCCAAACGGCGTGAACTTGGAGGTAAAGCCGCCCTTGCCGTTGTTCAGGAAGGTATAAAACCCTGACGGAATTGGACCGGTGTACGGATAGCACTGAGAGTCACCGGTATATGCCACGACGATATCGGGAAAGCCGTCGCCGTTGAGGTCGCCCACATCGACGAGGCCGCCGATCCCGCTGTTTACATCGAGCTGACAGGCAGGCTTGTTCGGGAGAGTGAGCCCTACTGGCGTTGCATATGTACCGTCTGACTGGCTTAGCGATACATACGGCGCATCGCTTGAGCTAAAGATCAGATCTGCTTTGCCGTCCCCATTGAGGTCTGCGGCAAAGGGCTGCATATGGTAGAGATAAAGGCTGCTCAGCACCGTGCCGGTAAGCAGCGTGGAGTAGGTGAGGTTGCCCTTGCCGTCGTTGATCCCTGCCACTACGCTCGGATAGAAGTTACCGCTGGTCTCCGTGATCGTGCTGTAGTCCAGAGCCAGTACGTCCGGAATTCCATCGCCATTGATGTCTCCGATAGCCTCCGGTGTAAAGGACTGGACGGTCTCTGTGGGAGGAGCGAGCGGTGTGATGCCGCTGAAGGTGCCGTTGCTCTGCGGGTAGAAGCCGGCCCTGCCGAGGTACTGGTCCACTTCGACGAGATCGGCCTTGCCGTCGCCGTTGAAGTCGGCAGGAAGGGGCTGGGCCAACCCGCCGCTGCCGGAGATCAACTGCACCAGCGGCGTCTGCGCGAACACGCCACCGCCCTGGCCGAGAAAGACCGACGTAAAGCCTGCATTGTAGCCGATGATGTCGAGGTTGCCATCGCCGTTGACGTCGGCGTACTGAACCTGGCATGGGCACTGCAGGCGGCCCTGCCACCTCGAAGTAGGTGGTGTTGCATAGCGGTGGGACTGGTCCATCGTGCCGTCTCTTGGGCGAAATCGAAGTCTTCTACTATTGGCGCGATTCTTGATGGCACGCCTCTAGTGATCATGAGGGGTGGGCAATGGCAGCCGGAAGTCGTTCGAGGCATGAAGCTCCGCCGCGAAGATATCGAAGCCGCTGCGCGCACGTCAGGTGTCACCCGTATCGAAAATATCGATTACCCAGTTCTTGAACGGAACGGTCGCATCAGCGTACTCCCAAAGAAACAATCCTGATCGTCCCAACCCAAGGAGGCAGAAGATGCCGCTAGACATTGAAACCGATATCCCGGCGCGCCTCGATAGACTGCCATGGTCTTCCTGGCACACTCGCATTATCGCCGCGCTCGGCACGTCGTGGCTTCTCGATGGCTTAGAGGTCACGCTCGTCGGCTCGCTATCGGGAGTGCTCGAATCCGCCGCGGGCCTTCATCTCACCGAAACCCAGGTCACGGCGGCGGCCACCACGTACCTCGCGGGAGCCGTCTTCGGTGCACTGCTCTTCGGATATCTAACCGACCGCCTTGGACGCCGCAAGCTGTTCCTGGTCACCCTCGCCACCTACTCGCTCGCGACTGTAGCCAGTGCCTTTTCTTGGAATCTCTTCAGCTTTTCCATTTTTCGTCTTTTCACCGGCATCGGCATCGGTGGTGAGTATGCCGCTATCAACTCAGCGGTGGATGAACTTATACCCGGCAAGCTACGCGGCACAGTGGACCTGATTGTTAATGGAACCTTCTGGCTTGGTGCAACCATTGGTGCACTTGCTGCCATGTTTCTGCTCTCCGGTCACATTGCACAGAATACCGGCTGGCGGTACGCCTTCGGCATTGGTGGATCTCTTGGCCTCGTCGTCCTGATCCTCCGCCTTTTCGTTCCAGAGAGTCCCCGTTGGCTCATGCTTCGCGGCAAGGAAGAGCAAGCCTCAACAATCGTCTCAGACATTGAAGACCGGGTCAGCAGAGGCGATCCCTCTGAACTCTCGCCGCCTGAGGGTGAGAAACTGAAGATCAAGGTCCGCGACCACACCCCCCTCAGCGAGATCTTTCGAAACATGGCCGTAGAAAACCGAAAGCGCTCAATACTTGGCCTTGTGCTCATGGCATCTCAGGCTTTCTTCTTCAACGCCGTATTTTTCACCTACGGCCTCGTCGTTAAGAAGTTTTTTCATGTCTCTGACCGCGAACTCCCACTCCACCTCCTGCCATTCGCGATCGCCAGCTTCCTCGGCCCGCTCAGCCTTGGCAGGCTCTTCGATAAGGTAGGCCGAAAACCAATGATCACCGCCACCTACGCGGGCGCTGGACTTGTGCTCCTCGGCAGTGCCCTTCCGTTTGCCCACGGCACACTCGCCGCTCGTGGCCTCGGCATCTGCTTCACCATAGTGTTCTTCATCGCCAGCTCAGCTGCGAGCGCTGCCTATTTAACCGTTAGCGAGATATTTCCATTGGAGATTCGTGCCTTCGCCATCGCTATTTTTTATGCACTTGGCACACTCCTCGGCGGGGTTGGCGCACCTATCCTGTTTGGATTTCTCATCGAGACCGGCTCACGTCCCTATGTGGCTACCGGGTATGCGCTCGGTGCAGCTTTCATGATCGCAGCTGCCCTTTGCGAATACTTTATTGGCGTCGAGGCTGCTGGTCAAAGCCTTGAAAGAATCTCTAAGCCGTTACAGAGCGCATAAGTTAAAGAGCCCATCGTAAACCCGAACATGTGCGTCACCGGACAAGGGGATAGTTGCCGTGTGGAGCTTAGCTTTTTCCATAGACATTGCATCGAATGACTATGTGCCTTCGGGAGAGGCCATGTACCTCCCCTGACCGTCCAACACCACGGCGTGCGCTGCCCGTGAAATCAAACCTCCAACAGATGAGGAGTTCCAATATGTATCATCACGTTAAAAAACTAATGTATACCGTCAAAGTTGATACCCCGAACGTTCGCTTTGGCAATATGCTGCTTGAGCAATTCGGAGGAGCAAACGGCGAACTGGCTGCAGCCATGCAATATACGATTCAGGGTTGGAATTGTGTAGACGACTTGGCGCGACGGGATCTTCTGCTCGATATCGGAACTGAAGAACTTTCGCATCTTGAGGTAGTGGGCGCGCTGATCCGGCTGCATTTAAAAGACCTGAAAACGAACCGGGAGGCGGCAGAGGCGGACCCGCTCGTTACGATCGCAGGCGGGGGCGGAGTGAATCTCTATAACTCCCAAGGTAATGCATGGACTGCGGACTATCTCAAGATCACGGGAGAACTGGATGTTGATTTGCGCAGCAATATCGCCGCAGAAGCGCGCGCAAAGATCGTGTATGAACGGCTGTTGGATCATACCGACGATCCCGGCACGATAGACACCCTCCAGTTCCTCATGACACGGGAGATCACTCACATGAAGGCGTTTTCCGCAGCACTCGAAAATATGGAAAAGCCTCCCTTTTCGATTGGTTTCCTGAAGCCGACACCGGGCATCGTAGACGAGTACTTCAACGGCTCGACCGGTGATGGCAGCGAGGGCGAGACGGATATGCGAGGCCCTTGGCAGTCGGCGCATGGTCTTCATACGGTCGAGTCCGAATTGAACGGAGGGCCTGGCCTTTCTGTGCAAGACGTAAACGGCACCGAAGCGCAAGAGGAGCGCGGCAAACAAGACCTCGGACAAAAGGCGACGACGTCCCCATTCGCCGAAGCCTTAAGCCAAACGATGCCGAGTACGAACAAAGCGGGTAAGGATGCCATGGCAATAGAACCCACCGCCAGCGAAAAGCCGCAAAAAGCCAAGGCGAAAAAATAAGGGCTTACACTTGGGAATGGGCGGCCCTGCCGCCCATTCTCATACCCCTTGTCCCACGTCCCGTTCTGTATCTTTGTCGTCCATTTGCTCCCGGGGTTCAATTAATTGGCGACGAGAACGATTTGAACATCCACCGGCTCGCGCACCTCCGACCCCGAAAATAGACCGCGTTCGCAAGCATACGCAGTTCCCATCTGTAGGCATCCCTTTTTATCAAATCCACGTCCCTATCTCGCATGGGAGATTCGGCCGAACAAAGACGTGCAAGCTTAAAGCTGTGGGTCTCCGTGGTCACTCTCATGGCTGCGGAGTGGGTATTGCTGGTCGCAGGCACCAAGCTGCACGAGATGTTCGTTGGTGCTGCCTCGATTGGCGCCGCTGCCATATTTTTGTATGCCGTGGATCAAACTGAAACGCAGCGGTTCGGTTTTGAATGGAGTGATATCGCCGCAGGCTGGCTAGTTCCGAGCTATCTGATCTCCGATCTTCACCAGATTACTGTCGCATTGCTGCGGGACCTGCTCGGAAAGGGGAAAGCGGGATCGTTTTACCGCGTCTGCCACTTCAAGACAGCGAAAGCATCCCCGCGACTGGTGGGCCGCCGCGTTCTTGCGACAGCTTACACCTCCGCCACACCCAACTCTATCGTCATCGGAATCGACTACGACCAGGACCGCTTGCTTATGCACCAGATTGTTCGCAGCCCAGTCACGAAGATGGCTCGGTCACTCGGAGCCAAGCCATGAATCCCTGGCTGATCGCCGGAGCAGCCGTGTCTGCCGCGTTAGTTCCGTGCGCGGATATGTGCCTGCGCGGCAAGCCGGAGCGCCGCCTTGTCGGCTTTCAAATGACCAGCACCCTCGTCACGCTTGCGATGGCGCTGTTCACTATCGGATTCGGTCGCATACCTTTCATCGACCTGCCCCTGGCTCTCGCCATCGTGGCCTTCGGCGGCGGGCTCGTCTATGCCCGCTTTCTGGGGAAGCACCTATGACCGCGCGTGCCATCGTCGAAGTCCTGTTGCTTGCGATTGTCGTCCTGGCCTGCTGGCTTGGCGTAATCGGCATGTGGCGGATGCGGGAGCCTACGCAAGCGCTGCACTACCTTTCCCTGCCGTCTACGATCGGAGCGATAGTTTTGACCATAGCCATCTTCGTCGGCGTCGGGCCAAATCAAGCGGCTTGGAAGATGTTGCTCATTGCCGGCGTTCTCTTCGCAACAAACTCCATCGTTACCCACGCCACGGCACGCGCCTTTCGGGCCCGCGATCTCGGTCACTGGGAACCAAGGGATGGCGACCCGATGGAGTTCATAAACGGTCGCAACGGGGAGGTCCCATGACTTGGTTGGGCGCAACCCTGTTGCTTCTCGTTGCTCTTTCCGGCTTCGCGGTCGTTCGTACACGCGATGTCACCGCGCAGGTCGTGTCTCTTGGGTTTTATGGCCTGCTGATGGCGCTTGTCTTCTTCTTCTTTCAAGCGCCCGATGTCGCACTATCGCAAATCACAGTAGGAGCCTTGGCGCTCCCGCTGATGGTAATGCTGGCGATATCGCGCATGAAGTTTCGTCACGCTTCTACGAAGGGCCAACAGCCACATGGAGACGATCATGACTGAGCGGCTTCGAGTGCGAGTTTTTCTTGTCTTTGGAGTCGTCTTCCTCGGCATGTTCTGCTATTCCGTACCGAACCTTCCTCCGTGGGGACAGTATCGTGGACCTTATGGTGATGTCATCGCGCGTTCGGTAGTCTACGAGCGCCATGCAACGGATGCAGTCAACGCCATCAACTACGACTATCGGGGCTTCGATACGCTCGGCGAAGAGTTCATTCTCTTTGCCGCTGTCCTCGGCGTGACGATGCTGCTGCGGCGCGAGAAGGGTGCGAAAACCCGCTCTGTCGGCGATGTGGGCGACCGCCCCAGACTCAGCGCCACGGTCCGTGCCGCCAATCTACCGGGGCTGTTGATCATGGTTGTCTTCGGCTTTTACATTGGGTTGCACGGTGCGCTCACCCCAGGTGGCGGCTTTCAGGCTGGCGTCATTCTCGCCGGAGCACCCATGCTCGTTTATGTCTGCGAAAACACTCAAGCCTTCCGACGTATCACGTCCCACGCTGTAGTAGAAACGATTGAGGCTGTTGGGGCGGCCTCCTATGCTCTGATCGGCGTCGGTTCGCTCCTCGTCGGCCTCCCCTTGCTGACGAACATTCTGCCTCTGGGACAGACAGGAGATGTCTTTGCGTCGGGCAACATTGCCCTAATCAGCGCCTGCGTCGGCGTCGAGGTGACTGCCTCCTTCATCCTCGTCGCGTACACCTACCTGCAAGAGATTGTCACCGGAGAGGTCCCTTCCGAGTAAAAGAGAGGAGCCATCATGCCGCACATCCTCAATTCGCTTCCATACTTTGTGGCAGCATGGCTCTTCTTCTGCGGTCTTTACGGCATCGTCAGCAGCAGGCATCTGGTTCACATGGTCATCTGCCTCGCCATCCTGCAAAGTTCCACCTACGTTCTCCTGCTTGGCATAGGCTACCGCATTGGGGGAGCCGCTCCCATCTTTGCGGACATCTCGCCGGGGCATCTCACAGTTGATCCGGTCGTTCAAGCTCTGATGCTGACCGATGTAGTCGTCGAAGCGGTCGTGGTAGCGCTCCTCCTAGCAATGGTCGTCAAAGCACATGAGAAGTCGGGCAGCGTCTCTCCAGCCGATCTCAGGACGATGCGCGGATGATCGGCTCACACGCGCTCGCTCCGCTTCCGGTCGTCATCCCGCTATTGGGGGCTGCGGTACTTGCAGCTCTTCGCCGATGGCTCAACCGAGAATTAGCGGATTCGATAGGTTTGGCAATCGCCGCGGCTACGCTTTTCATCTCATCTCTTCTCCTCCGAATTGCGATGATGGGCAGCTTCGTCTATTGGTTCGGCAACTGGCACCCACGCGGCTCGATGGTTGTTGGAATCGCCTTCGTTGTGGAACCCATCGGCGCCGGCCTGGCTGTGCTGGCAGCGTTCCTAACTCTGCTCGCACTGCTATTCTCCTGGCGCTTCGTCGATAGCGGCGGCAATCACCTCCAACCGCTCATGCTCATCTTTCTGGCGGCTATGTCAGGCTTCGTGCTCACCGGCGATCTGTTCAACCTGTTCGTCTTCTTTGAGTTGATGAGCACTGCCGCCTTCGCATTATGCGGTCTCAAGACGGCGGAGCCCTCCCCCCTCCAAGGTGCGTTCAACTTCGCCGTCACGAACACGGTTGCAGCCTTCCTTGTTCTTACAGGAATCGCTCTTCTTTACTCAGTGACAGGGGCCCTCAACATGGGTCAAATCGGTCTTGCCCTTGGAGCGCGTCACGATCCCCTCGTCCCTCTTCGCCTTCACCATTATCACCTGCGGATTTCTCACAAAGGCGGCCATCGTCCCGTTCCATCTCTGGCTGCCGGATGCACACGCCGTCGCACCCACGCCGGTCTGTGTGTTGTTCTCCGGCATCATGGTCGAGTTGGGGCTGTACGCCGTGTTGCGGCTGCGTTATGTCGTCTTTGCACATACATTCGACACTCACCAATCGGCACTCAGCTCAATCCTGCTCGCCTTCGGTGCCACAACGGTCGTGATCGGCGGCCTCATGTGCTATGCAGAGCATCACCTCAAGCGCATGTTGGCTTTTTCGACGATCTCCCATGCCGGTCTCATGCTCGTGGCATTCGCCATTCAGGGACCGCTTGCAGTAGCTGCTATGTTCACCTACCTGCTGGCACACGCACTGGTAAAGTCGGGACTCTTTTTCGTCAGCGGCATCATCCTGCATCGGCTGCGCTCCATCAGCGAAAAGGTGCTCTTCGGCCGCGGCGTCGGCCTCTATTGGACGGCAGTTCTCTGGTTGCTGGGTGGAGCAGGTCTGGCAGCGGCTCCGGCGTTTGCTACATCTTTGGGCGAGGCTGGTGCCTCTAAGGCTGCCGATCAAGTTGGTCTTCACGGGGTATCCCTTCTGTTCCTATTCGGCGGCGTGATGACCTGCGCTGCGGTATGGCGCGTCGGAATACACACTTTTCTTGGCTGGGGGAGTTCCCCGCTTTCGGACCGCTCAGCAGACGTCGGTGAGTTGCCGGAGACGGCGGTGGAAGATCGCCAGATACGCTGGTATCACTATGCACCTGCCACCCTCTGCATCCTCGGCGCAATTTTGCTTACCTTCATACCGGGGTGGCTGCAGGTACTGTGCAATGCCGCAGAAACCTTAGTGAGCCAACAAGCATATCTTCATACCGTGTACGTCGGCGCTAACACGCTGACGAAGCAAAGTTTATGGACAGAGGCACTGCGAGGAGCGGCTTTCCGGGGAGCGGTCAGTCTAGTTCTAGCTGCCGCCCTCGCGTCTACATCGGTCTTCCGCCTGAAGCTGCCTCGAAGCGCTCGTCTTGGCTCTATCATTGAGAGCGGCCTTGGCCCACTGAAGGCGATCCAAAGCGGTCATCCGGGCGATTATGTTGCCTGGTTGACGGCAGGATTAGCTTCCTTCGGATTGGTCGTACAGATTCTGCTCAGTTAGCGCGACCCCATCAGCGCCGCGCGGTCTGCCTGTGATCGCCGGGTTCTGTATTGTTGGCGAAAGCAGAAACATTTACCCTAATTTCTGCAAGATGAATATGAGACGCCTCTCCCGCAAACAGGAGCAGTCGATTGGCTATGTCGTCCAATTCGCGCTTTGTGCAGGCCTCCGGATACCTTGCGGCTTTTCTGCCTGGGGCAGCGATTGACTTCAGCTCCCACATCAATGCTTTGCGTCACACGCCCTTGGCAATCAGCTTCGTCCTGATCGCCGCAATCGCCAGAATGTTCGGTCGTGGAGCGTCAATTCTAGCTCCTATCCTGACAGCGATTTGCTTCAACTATGTTGTCGCTGCGCCTGCATATGCCTTGGCTTTGAACTCGGAAGGCCTCATAGAGACTTCCATCATACTGACGGTTGGATTGACGATCGCATACTTGTTCCAAGGTCAACGAGATGCCGAGCGGAGGGTGCGCTCGGCGAATGAAGCGCTGGAGGAGAAGACAAATGCGCTGATCCAGGCGCAACAAGGCAGCAACTCAGCGGCGTGGTCGTTCGATCCAGCTACGCGCAAGACTACCTGGTACGAAGGTGGTTCCGAACTCTTCGGGCGTTCGCTCGCGGAGTTGACTGCCATGGGCTCTCCACTTCCGCTGGTCTTGGAAGAAGACCAGCCCAAAGTCATCACTGCCGTGGAGCGCACACTTAAGACCTGCGAACCGTTTCAAGTAGAGTATCGCGTCGTCTGGCCTAACGGAGAGATACGCTGGCTAGGAACGACCGGAGCGCCTAAGCCCACCGACCCCTCAATCTGGCTCGGCGTGACAATGGACATCACGAATCGGAAGACCGCAGAACTCGCTCTGATTCGCTCGGAGAAACTGCTGGTCACGAGTCGGCTTGCATCGTCGGTCTCCCATGAAATCAACAATCCGCTTGAGGCCATTACAAACCTAATCTACTTGGCCAAATCGAAAGCGGTGAACGAAGAAGCGCTTACCTACTTGCAAGAAACTGAGAAAGAACTTGCTCGTATTGCGTACATCACGAACCAATCTCTCCGCTTTCACCGGCAACAATCCGCGCCGATAGAAATTGACGTCGCTGAAACACTACGCGAAGTGTTGCGCTTTTATGAGCCACGGATGGCAGCGGCCAACATTACCCTACGCCTCGATGTCCGGTCCGTTCCAAACCTTCTTTGCTGCGCGAGCGAAGTACGCCAAGTCTTCGGAAATCTCACTCAGAATGGTTTGGAGGCCATGCCAGAGGGTGGTCGGATGACTCTACGAGTTCGGCCATGTACTGACTGGCGAAACGGCGCACGGGGAGTGAGGATTACGATCGCCAACACTGGAAACGGCATGTCAATACAGACAAAGAAGCGCATTTATGAGCCATTCTTCACCACAAAGGACGGCACGAACACTGGGCTTGGTCTATGGGTCGCGGCAGGGATCGTGGATCGGCATGGGGGAAGCATCCAAGTCTGGAGTAGCACGAACCCAAAGAGGTGTGGCACCGCATTCAGCGTGGTTCTTCCTTTAGAACCACCGAAATCCAGCGGCATAAATGTTTCGAAGCCGGAACACTCATTGGCCACAGCCGAAACTTTGCTGTATACGAATTAGCGAACCCTTGAGTGACGGCGAACAACGGGCGAGCAATTTGGAAAGCTGGAGGCGTAACGCCCTGGAAGGTCCGTTCTGCCGATAACCTATTGTCCCTCCCGTTAGACCCCAGTCCGTTGACCCCAAAAAAAATGCATCAAACAGAGGGTCTGGGCAGAAGTGTAAGTTCGAGTTCTGAAACAAACAAACCGCACTCCACTCATTCGATTTCCAATTCACTCCCGGGAGCGACACACCATGCGTTTCGTCGCAATCGTCTTCTGCCTCACCACTGCGTCATGCGGTTTATGCACTCCTACCTTGAAGGCGGAGCAGGTCAGGGTTCGCTACGCGCAAGGATCGAGCCATGGCTTTCTTGCTCTCAAAACATTGGACGGTGTGACCATCGCGACAGGCGAGTCCACCCAGACCGTCAGCGGAGGGACAGTCACGTCTCGGCTGATCTTCCGCTTCAAGGATGGGTCGGTTGATGACGATGTCACTGTCTTCACGCAACGAGGTGTCTTTCGCCTGATAAGCGATCACCACATTCAGCATGGTCCCTCTTTTCCTAAACCGATCGACTTCCTGATTGACATGACGACTGGGGATCTCACATTCAAGGCGGATGACGGAACGGTGTCGAGGGAGCATATGGACTTGCCTACTGACGTGTCGAACGGGTTGCCACCCAATCTACTGCTGAACATTCTTCCTACGAATCCAGAGACGAAAGTCTCTTACATCGCCCCTGGTAGGAAGGCTCGCCTCATTCATCTGTCGATCAAACCGACGGAAACTCTTCCCTTTCGGGTAGGCGCGTTCCGACGCAAGGCTATCGACTTCACACTCCACGTAGAGTTGGGTGGAGTTACCGGGATCGTGGCACCCATTGTGGGCAAGCAGCCTTCCGACTACCACATTTGGCTTCAAGAAGGTGTCCCCCCAGCCTTCGTTCGAGAGGAAGGGCCCATGTATGAAGGAGGCCCCATATGGCGGATGGAGCAAATCAGCCCGTCATTTTGATAGGCTTTTTTCCCGGCATTTGCTCGGGTGCAAGTCCAAGAGATTTGACTTCAAGTGCGCGCTGTCTGGTGGAACTCCAATGACTCGGCCGACCGGCTCCGACAGTATTGCCGCGGCGAAAGCCCCATGACCTTCTTGAAGACCGCCCCGAAGGACTCTCGGATTCATAGCCGCTTGCGATAGCGATATCTACCACGGATTCGGGTGAGTGCATGAATCGATATGCGACACGCAACATATGCCAGCGGGTCAGGTAGTCCATTGCGGACACTCCGACCTTCTCTTTGAAGCGGAACGCGAACTCGGATCGTAACATGCCAGTGTGAGCAGCTAGCTCCTATAGAGTCCAGCCGTGCGCCGCACCTTCGAATGAATCCCCAGCTGCATTGCCCTTTGCGTATTGAGCACACCTCCATGCGCTCTAAAGATGCTCGGAACTCACTCAGCGGTGCAGGTTGGACTTGAAGTCGGCACGGATAGAATCCTCGGATAATCGTACTTGTTTCCGCGGTTTATATCACCCTTCAAATAACGCGAGAACAAGACTGCAGCAGCCGCCCCCTCAGAGGCAGCGATCAATGCAACTGCCCGCCGCCCGCTATCGCCAGACCAGTGATTGCCTCCGCAACTCGGATTTCCGTGCGCTCGGTGCGACCGAATCGTTTGGCATCGAACTCTGTACGAAGACTTCCGCAGCAACCCGAGGAATGCCGGAAATTAAAGATGGTCAACGCTATGGAGAATGAATCCGGCAAGAAGCAGAGTCTCCATGCCCTGGAGGCAACAAACTTCTTTCTCGCCGATGTGCAGACCGGGCTCGGGCCGTTTCTAGCAGCGTACCTAGCTGGAGCCGGCTGGGAGCCGGGGCGTGTTGGGATGGCGTTGACCATTGGCGGCATCATTACGGTCGTGCTGCAAGTTCCGGCTGGGGCCATCGTCGATCAGCTCAGGTCAAAGAGACTGATCCTCGTGCTGGCTTCCGCCGTGCTGGCTATCGGAGCGGTGCTGCTCAGTATCACGGCTGCACCCTGGGCCGTGTACACATCCCAAGTGCTCATCGGAGGTGCGGGGCCATTCCTCGGACCGACACTTGCCGCCGTCACGATGGGAATTGTCGGCGTCACCTTTTTTGATCGCCAGTTTGGTAAAAACCAATCCTTCAACTCGGCCGGCAATGTGGCTTGTGCTCTGCTGATCGCAGACATGAGTCACTTGTTTGGAAACCGGGCGATCTTCATCACGGCTGCGGCGCTGATCCGATCGCGTCCGTTTGGAATCTCGGTGACTCGTCCCTGGTCCGCAAGTAGTGCTATTCCCTGGACGGTCTCTCCACTCGCTAGGTGCTGGACTGCCTTGAGCAATTCAGGGTCTTTCTGACGCATGATCTTGTCGAGTTTCGAGGTCTGCATTCCGGCCTCCTGCATCTGCTGGAATGGCCGTCCTGCATCCACGCCCTGATGCTGCCGGGTGTCCCCGATGACGAGGACCCGGTCGTCAGGACCGAGTCTGCCGAGGAAGGAGCGCATCTGTTTGGTACTCGCGAGACTGGACTCGTCGAGCATGTAGAGATGCCGGGTGGGGGGCTCAGTACTCGAATGATTCTGTCCACGGGCGAGGAAGCTCTGAAGCGTAGTCGCCTCGATTCCAGCCTCACGGAGCTGGCCAGCGGCCTTCGACGTTGGAGCAAAACCCTCAACTTTGTAGCCTGCTGACTCCGCTCCCTCCCGGACCGACTGAAGACTGCTCGTCTTGAAGGTCCCCATTAAAGTCTGAGCGCCGGAGAAGTCCATCGTTCCCTGGGCGTGAGCAACACTTGCGAACGTGAGCGCAACGAGGGTCGGAGCCATCACACGGGCAGCGTGGGCGAGTTTGTTCTTGAGGTTGGGAGTACGCACAGTGGCGAACTGCGAAGAGGTCTGGTTGACGTTTGGACGGCTTACATCTCGGTTCCTGCGAATCATCGGCATCTCCAACGACTGGGTTGCAGTCGTGATATGCCTGACTCTAGGGGGTGATTTGTCGAGCGTCCAATCGTTATTCGCTATGGGGGTATAGGCCGATTCTATGCAGATTCGCTAAAGAAAATCGAAGCCTATACCGCCCTCTTCAACTCACGGCGACCTTCGTCTGTTGCCCTCGCATTCGGCTTCCTCCGAGTGGCGTGTGACATCTCTGAACAGCGTTGGGTCAGCCTGTGAGCGAGCATCTGAAGGATTGGTCTTTGCTGCTCATTACCGAAGACGAGACCCGTCTTCACTCGAAGGTTCATTCCTTCAATGGGGAGAGCCGTCAATTCAGGATCAAGCGGCACCCCTTCCCGTATGAGTCCAAAGCAATCCCAGGTCTTCACAAGGAACTGCAATTCGAAGGGCGCAGAGATGGTCTCGGTGGGTTTGAGCTTGATGCCAGCGGCCTTGAACTTCTTCATGATCTGGTCGTGAAACAGAGGGTGGTAGTTGCGGTGGAACATGATGCGTAGGCGATCCGAAAGGACTGCCTTTGGAATCTCAGGTTTCTTGGCAAGAGGGTCGTCTTTGCGAAGGCAAACGAGCAGTCGATCCGCACAGATTTCGTACTCGAATAGCTCCTGTTCAAAGATTGGAAGAGTCACGATCGCGGCATCCAGACGACCATCGTCCAGCATGGCCATGAGCTGTGCCGTGCAATCGCTCGATGAGTTGATTCCGCTTTCTGGCGCAATCTCCCGATAGCCTTTGAGAGCCTCGTGAATCAACTGATGATTCACGAAAGGCGAGTATCCAATTCTGAACGGCCATTTAACTACCGAATGCTTGCGGGAGGTGGCCTTCATTCCGTCCCAACGCATACCCAGAATGCGCCTGGCCCACACCAGGAATCCACGACCCGATTCCGTGAGTTCCGCCCCGTGGGGCACACGTTTGAAAAGACGCTCTCCATGCCATTCTTCAAGCTGCTTGATCTGCTCGCTCAAGGTTGGCTGCGTCATATGCAGTCGAGCGGCAGCCTTGCTGAAGCTCAACTCCTCTGCGACGGTGACGAATGCGACGAAGTGACGAAAATCGGGGCCCTGAATCATGGTTGCACCAACCTTGAAATGCTCAACTCGGCGGGCCGTAGCATGCACGGTCAGCTGATGCGTATTTCGTAAGGTGCATTGCAAATAAAGAGGGTTGCCCGATTTGAGTCCCTGTCCGATTTCGAGGCAACCCGCTTCCATAGTGCGGAAAAGTGAAAATCAGTTTTTCCATAGATTTCACCGATAAGGGTATAGGCAGGAACGATTGGACGCCGTTCTCGAGGAAGGGGCACCATGAGCAAGGGTTGTCTTTTCTCCCCGGAGGTCCGCTTGCTATCCAATCAAAGTCTCCCACCCAAGAAGCCGTCCAAAGCTCTCCAGATGGACGATGTTTGCTCTTTGCCGCAAAGTTCTCTGGATGAGGTCAGTTTTCTGCGGCTGCCCGAACTCAAGTCAGTAACAGGCCTATCGAAGTCCAGCCTCTACGCATTGATCCGGGCGAATAGTTTTCCTGCACCCGTTCGTCTCGGGCCTCGCACTGTCGCTTGGGTGAGATCTGAGGTGAGGCAATGGGCCACAGAGCGGATATCCAAATCAAGGGTCGAGTCCCTGTCACCCGCAGACAGACGGACGCCGCAACGCGCGCTTGGGCAGACTTGGACAACATCGAAGAAGTACGCCTAGGCGGCTATTTTCAGCCTACCCTTAGCGAGCTGTGCATCCAGATAGTCGGCCCACCACTGCATCATTACCGTGCGCTGCTTCAGATACTTTGCGTGATTGTAGGCCGCGGAGACCTTGTTCCGCTTCATGTGAGCAAGTTGTAAATCTACATGCTCATCGTCGAAGTCGTTCTCATTGAGGATCGTCGAAGCCAGTCCACGGAATCCGTGTCCCGTCATGCGGCCTTCATACCCAAGCCGATAGAGCGCATACAGAAGCGTGTTGTTGCTCATCGGCTTCTTCTTGTCCTTTGCCCCTGGGAATACGAGTATGCCGTTGCCAGTTAGTAACCTGAGCGCTCGAAGAACTTCGACGGCCTGACGTGACAGAGGAACTATGTGCGGAGTCTTCATCTTCATGCGCTCCGCAGGAATCTCCCATCGTGCTCTGTCCAAATCGAACTCGATCCAAGGTGCTTCGATCAATTCGCTGGTGCGAGGAAAACAGTAGGCCAGAAGCTTGAGGCCAAAGCGTGTGAGCGCGTCTCCGTTATAGTTGTCCATCTTCACCAGCAACTCGGGCAGATCCTTCTCATCGACACGGGCGAAGTTTTCTGATCGGGTTGCCGCCAATACATCTCGCGGCCTGAAGTCAGCCGCCGGGTTACGGCCCGCAAGATCGCGCGCGATTGCGAAGCGGAAAATCTGTCCAATGGACTGATGTGCTCGTTTTGCCACATCACTCGCGCCTCGGGTCTCGACCGCAAGCATGATGTCCCGAATGTGGGACGTTTGTACTGCATGAATTGACAAGTGCCCAATGGCGGGGAAGACATCAGCCTCAAGCCGATTCATCAGAGTTTCCGCGTGCCGGGGAGACTTGCCAATCGACCACCACGCCCACCACTTACGAGCCACCTTCTCGAAGCTGCTCTCAGCCTCGCGCTGAACTGCCTTAGCTTCTTCTTGCTTCGCCTCGGCTTCCGCCTTGCGTTCGGCCATCGGGTTGATGCCGGTCGCCAATAGCTTCTTCGCTGCGAAGTGAAGTTCGCGAGCTTCCTTGGGGCCAACAACCGGGTACTCCCCAAACGTCATGTTCTTTTCGCCGCCATTGAATTGATAGCGCCAAAGCCACAGCTTGGTTCCTGTCGGCAAGACCAGCAGGCTGAGGCCGCCTCCGTCGAGCATCTTGTACTTCTTGGCCTTCGGCCTCGCGTTTTCGATTTCCTTAATGGTCAGTGCCATAATGAGCCCCCCAAAGGTTGGGGATTCTCATTCCCCAACCCTTGGCTCATCCTACCCCAAACTGTTCCCCAACAAAATCGGTGGCTGTACTCGGACGCCCTCGGACGTTCTCGCACTTCATTTGATCGTAAGTTGTTGAAAATGATAAACCTCCCCGTGTCTGGGGAGGTTTAGGGAAGTGCTAGAAGGTGTATTCTGCGCGTGTTTTGGTTGCCCCCCAGGGATTCGAACCCCGATCGAGCGAGTCAGAGTCGCTAGTCCTACCATTGAACGAGAGGGCAATACAGACAAGTTTTACGGCAGCTGCAGGCTCGGCGGGAGCCACAATCAGCCGCCTCTGTGAGTGTACGGGGATGCGCCTTGTCGGTCAACCACCGCCGTCTCACCCAGCCTACTCTTCGCGCAAAACCTCAAGCGGCTTTTGCCCCAGAATGCGATGGCTCGCCAGCCATCCCGCCGCTACGGCGAGGGCCGCAGTCGCAAGCCACGCGCCCAGATCCATCCACGGCTGAAAGTGATAGTCGAAGTGAAGCACACGCAGCAGCAACAGCCGCGCAAGAATATTCGCGAAGATCAGCCCCACAAAACCCGCCACCAAACCAAGGACGGCAAACTCAATCGAAAAAATCATAGCAATCCGCGGACGCGTAGCGCCCAGTGTCTTTAAGACCACCACCTCGCGGATGCGCCGATATCGAGTACCCGCAATAGAGCTCGCAAGAATCACAATTCCCGCAAAGATGCTGAACCCCGCCAGAAACTGAATAACGTAAGTGATCTGCAGAATCACCTGCCGCACCACTTCAAGTGTGGCCGCGACGTTGATGACGGTAATCGTCGGGAAGGCCTGGTAAAGTGCCCTCTGTAGCGTAGCCGTTGTACCCGGCTCACAGTGAACGCCGCCATACCAGACCACCGGCAGCCCCGCGAGGACCGGCGCCGGCAGCACGAACTCCGCACGCGAAAGCGCATGCCGGCTATCCGGCTCATAGATAGCTGCAATGGTTGCGGTAAATTCACTATCCTGTGCGGCAAACGTCATCTTCTGCCCCGGATTCACGCCAAGCCGGTCTGCTTCTTGCCTCTCTATAGCAACCACCGGATGCGCCGCTGAATCAGCCGATTGCTGCGCCGTCCACCACGCTCCACGAACTACCTTGTCGCCTTCCGGAGGTCGATCGGCTGTCGGTGGCCATGTGAGATTAAGTGACTGCAACGCGCGCCGTGGCATATGCTGCAACTTCAATTGCGCCGCAGCAACGCCGTCGACTGCAAGCAAACGCGAGCTCACTACGGGAGCAATCTCCGGTGTTCCCTTCACTCCCGGCTGATGCGCCAGCAGCGCGCGAACGCCATCCACTTCATTGCTCGCGATATCGATCAAAAAGATGTTCGGCAGGTTCGCCGCAGTAGAAATCTCCATCTCCTGCACCACCGCGCGCTGTGCAATATAGACCGTGACAATCTGCATGACGCCCAGACCAAGGGCTGCCAGCAAAGCAGCTGATGGGTTCCCTGGCCGATATAGATTCGAAAGCCCATGCCGCACCGCCGAAGGTAAATGCAACCGCGTGCGACTGAGGAACAAGCGCAGAAGATACAACGTCAGAGAGGACATGCCGAGCAATACCAGCAGTACAAGCACAAGTCCAGCGGCAAAGAACCCACCTACCTGACGCGAATCGGAAACCCGCGCTGCCAGAAACGCCAGCCCAGCGAGGATGAGCACAATCGCACCAATCTGCGCACCAGATCCACGCAGCTTGCGCATCATCCGCGTAGAGAACGGATCGTCGCTCACCTCAACCGCTCGCCGCAGAATCAGGATCGGCCTCACGCCGCGGATATCCAGCAGCGGCGGCAGCGTAAACAACAGCGTCGTCAGCAAACCCGCACCAAGCCCAATCGCATAGGCCCGTGGATCGAGCCGGAAAGCCGGTGTGATGTGCAGTAGCTTCGCCAGAAACAGCGGCAGCACCAACTGCACACCAATGCCCATCGCCACGCCGAGCAGTCCACCCGCAAGGCCCAGTAGCAGCGTCTGCAGCAGATAAATTTTCATCACCTGCGCCGATCCGGCGCCCAGTGACTTCATAATCGCAATCGAATCCAGCCGCTGCTGCAGATGCGCGCGCATCGCCATCGCAACACCCACCGCGCCCAACACCAACGCCACCAGCGACATCAACGAGAGCAGCCCAGTCGCGCCATCCAATCCCCTCGTCAGCGCAGGATTCGCCTCGCGATAGTCGCTGATCTGCGCATCCGGCAGCAGCTTTTCGAGCCTCGTCTTCAACCCCGCAACCGCTTCGTCGGATACCGGATGTTCTTGCGTCCCCGCCGGCAGTTTGAACAGCAGCCGCTGCGCTGCATGACTTCCCGGCTGCAATAACCCGGTCGAGTCCAACGCATCCTGCGACATCAACACCCGCGGCCCCGCGGCGAAGCTCCCGGACAACCGGTCAGGTTCATTCTCCACCACCGCCGCAATCGTGAACAGCTTGCCGCCGACCTTGATCTGATCCCCGACATGCAGATTCAACCGCAGCAGCAGGTCATCCCCGACAGCAACCGAGTCATCGCTCAACGCCTTCTTCAGCCCAACAGCAGGCTGCAAATCCACATCGCCATAAAACGGATACTGCTCGGGATCAACCGCCTTCAGCGACACCAGCAACGGGTCCATCGACTTCGCCGCCGAAGCCATCGACAGCAGCTCCGTCACCGGCGTCAGCTCCACACCGCTATCGGTTATCGCGTCCAGGCCATTCACTTCATCCGGTGTCGCCCGCCGCGTCATCCTCGCAGAAAGATCCGCAGCCATAATACTGCGTGCGCGCAGCAGCAGCATCGATCGAAACGACGACGAAAACCCGCGCACACCCGTGAGCGCCGCCACGCCGATCGCCACCGACAAAATAACGAACACAAACTTGCCGCGCGAAGCCTTAAGCTCGCGTGCGGCAATGCGGGAAGCGGTAGCGTAGCTGAGGCTTGCCATCCTGAGATCTCCGGGTTCTCTTACGCTAGAGGTGCGCCACAGAAGGCGCCTGCTGCACATCGCCCACCAGCAATCCGTCGCGCATGGTCAGCACGCGCGTTGCATGCGCGGCCAACGCCGGATCATGGGTTACCAATACCAACGTGGTGCCTTCCGCATGGTTCAGCGAAAGCAACAGGTCCAGCACAGCCTGTCCATTAGTCGTATCGAGATTCCCTGTAGGCTCATCAGCCAGAACAATCGGCGGACGCAGAATAAATGCCCTTGCCAGCGCCACCCGCTGCTGCTCGCCACCTGATAGCTGCACCGGATAGTGATCCAGCCGGTCCTCGAGCCCTACCGATACCAGCAACTCCCGAGCACGATCCAACCCAGCCTTACGGTCACCGCTTTCATCGTTCAACTCATAAGGCAGCAGCACGTTCTCCAGCGCGGTCAGCGTAGGAATCAACTGATACGACTGAAACACAAACCCAATCGTCTTTCCTCGCACCTGTGCCAACTTGTCCTCTGCCAGGTAGCTTATGGCTGTACCGTTCAACAGCACATTGCCTTCGCTCGGCGAGTCCAAACCCGCCAGCAGCCCCAGCAGCGTCGACTTACCGCTTCCAGAAGCGCCCATAATGGCCGCAAACTCGCCTCTTGGGATGCTGAAATCGATCCCTTTCAAGATCTCCACCGTCCGAGTTCCGGTCCGGATAGACTTGCGCAACGCTTCCACAACGATCATTGGCGGTATGTTGTCCGCGGCCTCGATAACCTGCACGTAGTCTCCTCGTCACGGTAGCTGGTGCTTTTGATTATCAGGCACGCCTCTTCGATCCAACAAAACAAAGTACGCCAATCACTGCCCTGTATCTCGGTAGAATGAGGCGTGCCCAAAATCCCTCATTCCGTCCCATCTCTCGCACTCTGCATCGTGCTCTGCCTCGCGGGCTGCAAAGCCGACGCCGGCAAGCAGGACAACGGCATGAGTGCGCAAGTCTCCATGAAACAGCCCGAGCCTCCGCCCCAGACCTGGCGCCCCACCATCGTCTGCTTCGGCGACAGCCTCACCGCCGGCTACGGCACCGACCCCGGTCAAGCCTATCCGGACGATCTGCAGAAGATCCTCGACGACTCCAACTACCCCTACCGTGTCATCAACGAAGGCGTCAGCGGCAACACCACCAAGGACGGCGTCGATCGCCTCGCCCACATCATCGCGCTCCACCCGCAGCTCGTCGTCGTGGAATTCGGCGGCAACGACGGCCTCCGCGGCCTGCCGATCGAGCAAACAAAAAAGAACATGAGCACCATCGTAGACGAGCTACAAGCCAGCGGCGCCAAGGTCGCCCTCGCCGGCATCACCCTCCCGCCCGACTACGGCCCCGACTACATCGCAAAGTTCAACGCCATGTACCCCGCGCTTGCCAAACAATATAAGGTTCCGCTGCTTCCATTTCTCCTCAAGGATGTTTACGGCATCCCGGGCGACATGCAGGACGACGCCACGCACGCTACCGCACAGGGCAACAAGCAGGTAGCAGCCAACGTCGCGGGACTCATCGAGCCTATGCTCAAACACTAACGCAGAGTCTGGGCGAGCCGATGTCCGACAACACACAGCTTTCTAACCCACAGCCCGCAAACTCCGTCTACTTCCCCGCTCTCGACGGCATCCGCGCACTCGCGCTAGCCATGGTCTTTCTCGCGCACTACGCCGATATCCCGCTCTTCGGCGTAGGCGTCAATCTGTTCTTTGTTCTATCCGGCTTCCTCATCACCGGCATCCTCTGGGACACACGCGAACAACCGCACCGCATCCGCAACTTCTACATCCGTCGTTCGCTGCGTATCTTCCCGCTGTACTACGGCATCTTTCTCGGCGTCCTCTTACTCACGCCGTTCTTCCACTGGAGTTGGAACAGCGCCTGGCTCCTCTGGCCGGCTTACCTGGGAAACCACCTTCTCTACATGCACCCATGGCTACCCGCACCCACATGGCAACTGGTGCAGAACGCGCAGCTCGCCAGCACACAAGGCATCGTGCTCTACTTCGGCCACTTCTGGAGCCTTTGCGTTGAAGAGCAGTTTTACCTGCTTTGGCCCTGGATCGTTTTCACTGCTCCACGTCGCACTCTGCTTTGGCTCTGCGCCGTTGTCACGGTTGCCTTACCGTTCCTGCGGATGTACGCCGCACACCGTTTGTCTCCTGCGGACATCCACAACAACCTGCTCTTCCGCACACTGCCCTTTCAAGCCGACTCACTGCTTCTCGGTGGCATGCTCGCTCTGCTGCTGCGCGGAGAGCATCGCGCAGCACTCATTCGCATCGGGCGCAACGCCGCAAACATCGGCTGCACCGCCGCACTACTGTTCGTCTACTGCTGCGTAGATCTGCACATCGCCGCACTGCATCAACCCTTCCCACTCACCTTCGGCAACCTCACATGGCAGCTCTCGCTTGTCAATGCGCTGGGCGCCGTCCTCATCTTAGGCAGCCTACAGCCCGGTGCCTGGATCTACCGCATCTTCAATCTGCGTTCCGCACGCTGGCTTGGACGCATTAGCTACGGCGCCTATGTACTGCACGATATTCCGCACGGCGCATACGTCGATCTCGCTCACCAGCTCAGCGAGCCGCACTGGAGAATCCTCTCCATGCTCATCGCCTTTAGCTGCACCCTGGTCGCCGCGGCACTCAGCTACCGCTTCTTCGAACGCCCATTCCTCAACCTGAAAGACCGCTGGACCATCCGAGCTTGAAACGCACGTACCAGCAATCAGCCGAGCACAATCTCCGGCTTAACCAGTGTCCCCGCAATGCGTCGCGCAATCGCCAGCAGATCACGGGACCCGCTGAACACCTTGATCAGTGCAGATTCGGAGAACTCCGGCACATTCACCTGCATGCCATTGCGAATCCGCCCTGCCGTCTGCTCATCCACCATTACCGAAGGCATCTCCGGCAGCAGCGACCGCGGATGCGGCAGCCGCGCCTCAATCTCCGCCACGCTAAACGACTTCAACTCATCCACGGTAATCGCCTGCGCCAGCGTAAACGCCCCGGCCTGCGTCCGCCGTAGCGACGAAAGATGCGCCCCACAGCCAGCCATCGCACCCAGCTCCTGAGCGACGGACCGCACATACCCGCCTGCGGAAACATGCATCGTGAAACTCGCAACATCGCCATCAAGCCCCGTCAGCTCGAACGAGTGAATGCAGATCCGCGCAGGCTTGACGGCAACTTCCTTGCCCGCACGTGCCAGCTTATGCGCCGGAACGCCATTGATCTTCTTTGCGGAAAATACCGGCGGCATCTGATCCATCTCGCCATCAAAGTGCTTCGCCATCTCACGCAGCTCAGGGAGCGACTGCGTCAACGTCATCGCCTCAGTGACAGGCGAACCTTCTGCATCAAACGTATCCGTCGCAAACCCAAAACGAATATGCCCCGTGTACTGCTTCTCCGCCTTACCAAAAAACTGCGCCAGCCGCGTATGCTTGCCCAGCAGCAATGGCAGGACGCCAGTAGCCATCGGATCGAGCGTTCCCAAATGCCCCACCGAACGCTCACCCGTGGCCCGTCGCACGATTGAAACAACATCATGCGACGTCATCCCTGCGGGCTTGTCCAGAATCAAAAGTCCGTTCATCTCTACTGTTCCCTACCGGGACCGTTCTACAAGCGAAAGGAACTCATTACGAGTCTGCAGCTGCGATTTGAAGACACCAAGCATGGAACTGGTTACGGTGCTGGAGCCCTGCTTCTGTACCCCCCGCATCATCATGCAGAGATGCTGCGCCTCCATCACCACGCCCACACCTTGCGGATGGATCGCCTCTTCAATCGCTTCAGCCACTTGCTGTGTCAGCCGCTCCTGCACCTGCAGCCTGCGGGCAAACACGTCCACAATCCGCGGAATCTTGCTCAACCCAATCACCTTGCCGTTGGGCACATACGCAATGTGCGCCTTGCCGAAGAACGGCAACAGATGATGCTCGCACAGTGAGTAGAACTCAACGTCCTTCACGATTACCATCTCGTCGTAATCGACATCGAACAGCGCCTGATGCAGCACCTCCTCCACAGACTGCTTATAGCCCTGTGTAAGAAAAGCCATAGACTTCTCCATGCGCTCCGGAGTCCGCAACAAACCATCCCGCGCAGGATCTTCCCCCGCGCGAGTCAAAATCTCGGCATATAACTGCTTCGTGCTGGCGCTGCTGAGAGGAATGTTTGCCGCTTCAAGCGCGACCTGGGCGGGCACTTCCCCACTGCGCTCCGGCCCTGGGGATTCAACTGGTAATTTCGTCGTCATCTGCGCTCTCGATCTTACTCTTCGTGCCCGATCGGAGCTCCATCGCCGAAGTAGTCAAAGGCATTGTTGCCCGTCTCTTCCACGCGAATCCGCTCCAGCCTGGCATGTGGATACTGCACAAATATCTTCCACAGCTCTACACATAGATTCTCTGTCGTTGGTACAAGGTCAAGGAAGCATTCCAACGTATTCAGATTCGCGTGATCGAACAAATCAAGCATCTCCCGCTGTGCAAACGAATCTAGATCGCCCAGGTTCGTCACCATCCCAGTAACCGCATCCACTTGCCCTGCAAGCGTCACCTGCACAACATAGTTATGACCATGCCCGAACGGGTTGTTGCACTTGCCATAGATGTCGCGATTCCGCTCCGGCGCAAGCGCATCCACATGCAGCCTATGTGAAGCAGCGAAGTGATACCGCCGCGAAAGATGCGCAACCAAGCTCATGCGCCTTCCCCATAGAAGTCCGCAAATAGGTCCGCCATCTCATACACACGCACGCGATGCAGCTTCGCTCCCGGAATTTTGCCATCAAGCCTTCGCCAAATCGCAATCGCCATGTTCTCGGTAGTCGGCACCATCGTCTTGAACTCCGGCACCTCATGGTTCAGGTGCCGATGGTCATACACCGACACCACCTCACGCTCCATGATGTCCTTGAGTTCCTTGAGGTCCACAACAAACCCCGACACCGGATCGATCGCCCCCTGCACCGTAACCTCAAGCGTGTAGTTATGTCCATGCCCCTGCCGGTTGGAGCACTTACCGAACACGCGCTCATTCTCAGCCTCAGACCAGGCATCGTTCCAGTAAAAGTGGGCGGAAGAAAAATCAGCTTTACGAGTAAGAAGAATCATAGGGACAGAGAATAAAGTGTAGAGTTTCAATTTTTGCAACAGCGTATTGGATGCCAAACAGAGCAAGCGGATGCGACACAAGCCCTCTCTACACTCTATCCTCTACTCTCTACACTCTCCGCACCGCTAGGTGCGGTACTCCCTTCCCTTCCACGCCACCTGATGGAAAATTTTATGCATCGCCCAGCTCCGCACCAGCAGCACAATAAACAACGGCAGCGCCAGCGCCGACAGCGCACAATCCATAAACCCAAAGTTCGACCGCGCCACCCGCGCATAAAACCGCCAAAGATTCCGTCCCCAAAGCAGCACCAGCACCGTTTCCTTCCAAAACACCAGGTACGGAAACACAAATAGCAACACCGGCAACAGCAGCAGCGCGATATCCAGCGTCCGCCACGCCGCTAGCGCGAGCGCATGCGGAAACAGCAGCACCAGGTTCTTCGACCAGCCCTCCACCATATCGCTGAATCCCCGATACATCCGCGTGCTCAACGCATCCGGTGCGTACCGCAATCGGATACTTCGCTTCGACCGCTTCACATTAAACGCCAGATCCACATCCTCCAGCACCGACCGCCCCACCATCCGGTGCCCACCCACGGCGAAGTACGCCTCGCGCTCCACCATGAGGAACTGCCCATTCGCCGCTGCCACGCGCTTTGCAGGATCATTCACCTGCGCCGGCGGATACACACTCGCCAACTCCGAAAACACCAGCGGCATCAGCGCCCGCTGCCAGAACCCCTGCACCAACTGCAGCGGCGAGTACGAAAGCAGCGCCACATGATGCTTCTCCGCCTCATGCATGGCCCGTACCAGATCTCCCGGCTCATGCAACGTATCCGCATCGGTAAATAGCAGCCAACGCCCCGTGGCCCGCTGCGCCCCCGCCCAGCACGCATTCGTCTTGCCGGTAAACCCCCGCCCGTTGCCCTTCAGCTCTAGCGGCGGCGCCTCCATCAAAATCATCGCAGGATGCCCCAACGCCGCCTCCGCAGCCACCTCCCGCGTCCGGTCAGTCGACTCATCATCGACCACAATCAGTTCCCAATCTCTGCCCAGCGCAAAAAACTCATCATCCTGCGCCAGCAGCGAGGCCAGGCACTCCGGCAGGTTCCCCTCTTCATTCCTCGCCGGGATGATCACGCTTAGCTGCGGCCGCTCCACATCGTCCACAACCGCCACCTGCACCACCGTGACTGGCTCATCCTCCACCGGCAGCCCGAGTATCGGACTCAACTTTCCCACCGGACTGTGATCTTCGGCCATAGCTTCGTATTATAGAAACCAATGCTCTTTCGCCGCACAAACCTGCTCGCCGTCGCTCTCGCCACCACATTCCTGGTCTCGGGCTGCGACCGCGGCAACCACCCCCAGAACATCGGCAAACCCGCTCCGCAGTTCGCCATCTCCGACGGCACCAACTCCGTCGACCTCTCCAAACTCCGCGGCCACGTCGTCCTCGTCAACCTCTGGGCCAGCTGGTGCGCTCCCTGCGTCGACGAGCTGCCCAGCCTCCTCGCCCTCCAGCACCAAATGCCTGGCGTCACCGTCGTCGCCATCAGCATGGACCAGGACAACGACGCCTATCGCACCTTCCTCAAGCGCAATCACGTCGACCTCCTCACCATCCGCGACCCCGATGCCCGCATCAACACCCTCTACGGCACCGCGCAGATCCCCGAAACCTACGCCATCGACCGCAACGGCATCCTCCGCCGCAAGTTCGTCTCCGCCCAGGACTGGACCAGCCCCGAAATCGTCGACTACCTTCACCGCCTCGGCGCCTGAACCTCTCCCACAAGCCTCACTGCTAAAATCAACAACATGACGCAGCTTGACGTAATGTATCGCTACGGCGCTCCGCCCGCAGAGGCCGCCATGATGGCCCTCGGCCGCATTCGCGAGGTCTACGGAATCCGCCATCTCGCCTTCAACGAGGCCGAAAAGACCGTTCGAATCGAGTACGACGCCACCCGCCTCACCGAGCCCATCATTCACCAGCTCCTGCGCCGCTCCGGCCTCGACGTCGTCGAGCGCGTCTCACTCATCCCACCGCAACCGGTGCCCGAGCCCGTCGCCGCTCCCGCCGCCAGCTAGCCTCAATCACAGCATCCCCACAACTTTGTCATTTCGACCGGAGCGGGATGGCTTCATCATCCCGCGCAGTGGAGAAACCTGCTTCTCTGCCGTGGCTCGCACCGAACACCGACTCGATCCCGGAGCCGCCAACCAGCACTACCCGCAAGGGTTGATACCACCACCCATTTCGGTTATTCTTGTTTAGTTGCACTCCTGCAATGTGCGCCCGTAGCTCAGCTGGATAGAGCGCCTGGCTACGAACCAGTAGGTCGGAGGTTCGAATCCTTCCGGGCGCACCATAACTCCTTTACAAACTAGCCGTATCGAAGACCGTAGCTGGCTGCGCCCAGTGCGCTTGCAACTCCTTTTCGTGGCTCATCAACAGCGCGGCAAACTCGTGGGGCGGCATCGGCCGGCCAAAGTAATACCCCTGCGCCTCCTCGCACTCATGCGCCTGCAGGAACACCAGCTCCTCCACCGTCTCCACGCCTTCAGCCACTGTCCGCAGCTTCAGGCTCCGCGCCATACTGATGATCGCGCTCACAATGGTCGTCTCATTCGGTGTGTTCGTAATCTGCCGCACAAACGACTGGTCGATCTTCAGCGCGTCCAGCGGAAACTTCCGTAGATAACTCAAGCTTGAGTAACCGGTCCCAAAATCATCAATCGCCACCTTGATCCCGCTCACGCGCAACGTCTGCAGGATCGACGCCGTAAACTCGGCCCGCTTCATCAACGCGCTTTCCGTAACCTCAACCTCCAGGCACGATGGATCGAAGCCGGTCTGCTCCAGCGTGTCGAAGACACCCTTCAAAAATCCTTCATGCTGAAACTGCATGGCGGAAACATTCACCGCCATACTCAGCCCCGGCAGCCCCGCATCCACCCACTCCCGCGCCTGCGTGCAGGCTTCGCGAAGCACCCAATCGCCAATCGGCAAAATCAGACCGCAATCCTCCGCCACTGGAATAAACTGCGCCGGAGAAATAAACCCGCGCGTCGGATGGATCCATCGAATCAGGGCCTCCGCCCCGGTAATAGCTCCGGTTTTTAGATTGATCTTCGGCTGGTAGTGCAGCACAAACTCTTTTCGCTCCAGCGCTCTCCGCAGGTTCTCCTCGATCGACTGCCGCTCCACCGCCCTGACGTTCATCGCGGGCTCAAAAAATTGATAGCCTTGTCGACCATTTTCCTTGGCCTGGTACATCGCCGTATCGGCGTTCTTGATGAGCGTCTCCGCATCAGGCCCATCCGCTGGATAGACGCTCACCCCGATGCTTGCCGACACATGCAGATCGCGCCCTTCGATGGTGTGCGCCTCTGCTACGGCCAGCAGCATGCGTCTCGCGGCAATCGCGGCATCTTCCGCTCTTTCTATGGCCGGCAGAAGCATCACAAACTCATCCCCACCCTGCCGGCTTACCGTATCCACCCCACGAACACAACCCACAAGCCGTTCACTCACCGACTGCAACAGCTTGTCACCCATCGGATGCCCCAGCGAATCGTTGATGTGCTTGAACCCATCCAGGTCCAGGAACAACACGGCCACCAGGTACAAATTCCGTTGAGCCAAAGCAATTGCCTGATTGACACGATCGTTCAACAGCACTCGGTTGGGCAGGCCGGTCAGAAAGTCATGCTCCGCGGAGTGCGCAATCTGCTCGGTCATCGCCCGCGCCGCGCTCACATCCCGAAACACAATCACCGCGCCAATGACCTCTCGCTCACGATTGCGGATCGGAGAGACGGAATCTTCAATAGGAACCTCGGTGCCGTCGCGTCGAACCAGTATTGAATCCGATGGCAAGTGATCCGTGCGATTTTGCTCCATCACGCGCTCCATCAGATCAGGGATCGCCTCACGGGTCGTCGCATGGATGATCCGAAGCACCTCCGCCATCGGCCTGCCGCATGCCTCCAGCAAAGACCATCCGATCAGCGTCTCCGCAACAAGATTCAAGAACGTTATGTTTCCTTCGACGTCTGCGCAAACAACCCCATCCCCAATGCTGTCGAGCGTCACCTGCGCACGCTCTTTTTCGGCAAACAAGGTTTCTTCGATCGTCTTGCGCTCCACGGCATAGCGCATCGCGCGCAACAGCTCCCGCGGCTCAATCTGGCCTTTTGTCAGATAGTCCTGCGCGCCTTCCTGCATGGCCTGCAGAGCGACTGCATCATCATCCAACCCCGAAAGCACAACCAGCGGCATATGGGGCGACACGGCGCGAGCTCGACGCAGCGCTTCCAGCCCGCGAGCGTCCGGCAAGCCCAAATCCAGCAGAACAATATCCACCGCGGTGTTCGAAAGACAAACCTCTGCCTCGCTCATCTGCTCCACATGAATCACTTCCATCCCGCGAAATCCCTCTTCGCGGAACATGCGTCGGAGCAAGAGCGCATCTCCAGCATTGTCTTCAACGAGCAGCACCGTATTAATAGAGCTCTTGACCATATGCTCTTACCTCTGCTGCGGCAATTTGACCTTCGTGGTCCAAAAATCGTTGATGCTCTTCACAACACTTTCAAAGTCTTCCAACTCTACAGGCTTATTCAGGTAGCAGTTTGCCTGCAGCTCATAGCTCCTCCTAATGTCCGCCTCAGAATCCGAGGTAGTCAGGATGATCGTGGGAATCGTCTTCAGGTCGTTGTCCCGCTTGATCTGAGCAAGGACCTCCCGTCCATCCATCTTTGGGATGTTCAGGTCGAGCAGGATGAAGTCGGGCCGCGGTGAATCTACAAACGCTCCCCTCTTTTTCAAGAAATCCATTGCTTCCACGCCGTCCACGGCAACATGAAGTCTGATGGATTCATTGGTTTCTCGGAATGCGTCCCGGGTTAACCGCACATCTCCAGGACTGTCTTCGACTAATAAAACTTCTACGGGCATATATTCCTCCAAAAATGCGATCATGCGGCACTCCCCTCTACAGCGGTAAGGTCAAAATGAAAGGTAGAGCCCTCACCAAGAGTGGATTGAACGCTGATAGATCCTCCATGACGTTCAACGATCTTCTTGCAGATGGCCAGTCCAATGCCGGTGCCCGCAAACTCTTCCCGTTTATGAAGCCGTTGAAACATTCCAAAGATTCGTTCGAAATACTGCGGCTCGATGCCCAGCCCATTGTCCCCAACAGAAAACTCCCACCGTTTGCTCCTGTTTTTAAAGGCCGCAATGCGTATCTGAGGAGTATTGCCCTGCTGATATTTAATGGCATTCCCGACGAGGTTCTGGAATAGCTGCACCAACTGGACCTCGTCGGCGGAAACCATCGGCAAGAGATCATGGGTGATCACCGTTTCAGAATCTTCAATGGCGCCGCGAAGGTTCCTCAATGCCTGCTTCAAGGCTTGTTCGCTCGAAACCGCGACAAACTCTTTTCCCTTTGTCCCGACGCGCGAGTATTCCAACAGGTCTTTGATCAACGCTTGCATCCGTGTGGCGCCGTCCACGGCAAAGGCGATGAACTCGTCCGCATCGGAGTCCAATTTCCCTTTGTACTTGCGCGAAAGCAGTTGCGTGTAGCTGGCCACCATACGCAGCGGTTCCTGCAAATCGTGTGAAGCAATGTAAGCAAACTGCTCCAGCTCTTCGTTCGAGCGCTTCAGCTCCTCGACCTTCAGCACAAGGTTTGTGTCTGCCTCCTTGGCCAGGGTCACATCGCGAAAGTAAACAGATAACCCCTCTGAAGAGGGATGGCAATGGCACTCCAGCCATTGATTGAGCGGCTCGGGAAAATACTCTTCGAAGTGAACCGACTGGCCGGTATCGACGGCACGATGATAGTTCTCATAAAACTTCGAGCCCGCGACTTGCGGAAAGAGATCCCAGATATTACGGCCCATCAACTCCTCGCGACGCATCCCGATGATCTTGGCGCCCTGCTCGTTGAAGTACGTATAGACCCAATTCTTGTCCAGCACCGCCAGCCCATCGTTCAAGCTGTTCAGCACCGACTCCGACTTCCGGTGCGCAACCCGCAGTGCTTCGTCTGCCGCATGTCTCAGCGTAATGTCCCGGATCGCCGCCGTCACCAGCACCCCGCCCGCACTCGCCAGTGGACTCAGCATGATCTCGATGGGAAATCTGTTCCCATCTTTGCGCTGTCCATAAAGTTCAATGCCTGTGCCGATCTGCTGCGCCAGCGCATCCTCCGTAGACCGCAGAGCATCGGCAATCAGCCGTTCCTCGAACCCTTCCGGAATGATGTTCGTCACCGCCTGCCCCACAAGCTCATCCCGGCTGTAGCCAAACTGCTTCTCCGCCTGCACATTCAGCAAAACAATCTCGCCACGTTGGTCGACAACCACCATCGCATCTGGTGCTGCCTCGAGCAGCCCGCGATACCGCGCCTCGGACTCCCGCCGCACCGTGATGTCCCGAATCGCCGCCGTGACTAATATCCCGTCCGCGCTCTCCAGCGGACTCAACATGATCTCGATGGGAAACTCGGTCCCATCCTTGCGCAGAGCGTTGAGCTCAATTCCCGTACCGATCTGCTGCGCCAACGCCTCCGCCGCGGTTCGCGTGCCATCAGCAATAATGCGCTCTGCAAAGCCCACGGGAATGATATTTGTAACCGCCTGCCCTACAAGCTCATCGCGGCTGTAGCCGAACTGTTTCTCCGCCTGCACGTTCAGCAAAACAATTTCACCCGCTTGGTCCACGACGACCATCGCATCCGGCGCCGCCTCAAGCAGACCACGATATCGCGCATCCGACTCCCGCCGTACCGTAATATCTCGAATCGCAGCTGTGACTAATATCCCGTCCGCGCTCTCCAGAGGACTGAGCATGATCTCAATGGGAAACTCGGTCCCATCCTTACGCAGCGCATTGAGCTCAATCCCCGTACCGATCTGCTGCGCCAGCGCCTCGGCCGCAGTACGCGTGCCGTCAGCGATGATCCGTTCCGCAAAACCCACCGGGATAATGTTCGTAACCCGCTGCCCTAATAGTTCGTCGCGGCTATAACCGAACTGCTTCTCTGCCTGGACATTCAGCAGCACAATCTTCCCAAGCTGATCGACCACCACCATCGCGTCAGGAGCCGCTTCCAGCAGCCCACGATAGCGGTTCTCCATCTGCGCTAGATGCAGGTCCGCCGCCTTGCGCACGCTGATATCACGAATCGCAGCCGTCACCAGGATGCCTTCGTCGCTTTCCAGCGGACTCAGCATGATCTCGATCGGGAAAATGCTGCCGTCCCTGCGACAGCCCAGCAGTTCAATTCCCGTTCCAATCTGCTGTGCCAGCGCCTCGGCCGCGGTTCGCGTTCCATCCGCGATAATTCGTTCGGCAAAACCCTCCGGAATGATGTTGGTCACCAGCTGCCCCAGCAGCTCATCCCGCCGGTAGCCGAACTGCTTTTCGGCCTGCACGTTCAGCAGCACGATCTCCCCGAGCTGGTTCACCACCACCATCGCATCGGGCGCAGCTTCGAGCAGTCCGCGATATCTCGCTTCGGACTGCTGATCCTCGCTGGGTCGATGCATCACTGCTGGCTTAATCATGGCAGTTTGCCCTCACGGAAAACGGCCCCACCCCCATCAGGGGTGAACGTACAGATGGCTCGGCAGACATGCGTCTTGCAACGCTAACAAAGCAGATTTTCATGGCAGCTTGCTCGACGGGCCCAGTACTCTGCGGTACTAATTTGTCTAGATGATCGTCCACTGATGATGACTCAAGTGCTGCCGGAAAGATGAGCAAATTTGCTCAGATCAACGAGTTATCGACACGGGGGTTTCAGTAACCTTACCACCTGCTGCCTGCCGAACCGAGATTCTGCGCCGTTTGGCCGCTTCACAGCCTCTAAAGAAAGACCACAAACCTTCCTGACCGTGCCTCACTTCACCCTGGCGCAACGACTGTGCAGTAGGCGCACCGAATGTCGTAGAATAAAGAGGACTCGTTTGGTCGGATATAGGCGCACATGGAAGTCACGGCATTAAGTAACGCGAAGGTGGGCAGTGCGGGCGTGGTGGAACGCATCGATCTGCCCGAGGAAGTGAGCCATCACCTGGCCCACCTGGGCTTTCTCCCTGGCACACACGTCGAGGTTCTGCGCCGCGCCCCCGCTGGCGATCCACGGGTCTATCGCATAGACGGCGTTGAAGTTGGCCTCCGTAATGAAACTGCAAAGCACATCTTTCTGAAGCTCGCGAAAGCCCAGACCAAGGACGCAGCATGAGCTCCTGTCACGCTCCCGCCGAAGTCCTGGTCGAAGATCCGCCCGCGCCTGCCATTCCTGGCGCCAAAGTTCGCTTCCGCACCGTCGCCCTTATCGGCCCACCCAACTGCGGCAAGTCAACCCTCTTCAACCGCCTCACCGGCATGCGACAGAAAGTCGCCAACTACCCCGGCGTCACTGTCGAGCACCACTCTGGCAAGATGAAGTCCATCGGTCGCAGCGACCTCACGCTGATCGACCTTCCCGGCATCTACTCCCTAGCCACCTACTCCGAAGACGCCCGCGTCGCCGTCGAAGTCCTCACCGGCAAAATGCCCGGCGTCCCCGTCCCTGACTGCGTCCTGCTCGTCCTCGACGCCACGCACATGAACCGCCAGCTCATGCTCGCGGCTCCCGTCTTCTCCATCGGCCTGCCCACGCTCGTGCTGCTCAATATGTCCGACCAGCTCGAAGCCCGCGGCGGCAAAATCGACACCCTCGCCCTCGCCAAGGAGCTCGGCCACCCCGTCGCCCTCATCAGCGCCGCCCAGGGCAAAGGCCTCGACGTCATCCCCGACTTCCTCCTCCGCGCCGGCAGCAAGGCCGATGACGGCACCCGCCCCGTCCAGCTCCCCATCCTGCAAAGCGCCGCCTCCTGCCGCAGCTGGGCCACGCAGGTCACCGGCCGCACCAAGTACCAGGCCCCTGCCGCCGCCCTCTGGACGCGCCGCCTCGACTCCGTCCTCCTCCACCGCTTCGCTGGCCCGCTCATCTTCCTCGCGGTCGTTTTCGCCGTATTCCAGGTCGTTTTCACCATCGGCCAGCCGCTCTCAGACGGCCTCGGCAACCTCCTCACCAACCTCGGCGCCCACGTCGCCCTTCTGCTTCCCGACAACTGGCTCCGCGCGCTCCTCCGCGACGGCCTCTGGAACGGCGTCCAATCCGTCCTCGTCTTTCTCCCTCAAATTCTGCTCCTCTTCCTCTTCATCGGCATCCTCGAAGACTCCGGCTACCTCGCCCGCGCCGCCCTCATCGCCGACCGCGTCATGCGCGCCATCGGCCTCAACGGCAAAGCCTTCATTCCTCTGCTCTCGGCCTACGCCTGCGCCGTCCCGGCCATCATGGCCACCCGCACCATCGAAAACAAACGCGAGCGCCTCGCCACAATCATGGTCGCCCCATTCATGACCTGCTCCGCGCGCCTACCCATCTACACGCTCATCATCGCGGCCTTCATCCCGAACACGCGCTTCCTCGGCGGCATCATCGGCCTTCGCGCCACGGTCATGCTTTCGCTCTACGCGCTAGGCTTCCTCGCCGCACTCATCACCGCCAAGCTCTTGAACTCTTCCGTCATGAAGGCCTCAGCCGCCCCCTTCATCCTCGAACTCCCCCAATACCGCTGGCCCACCTTCCAGTCCCTCACGCTGCGCCTCTACGACCGCGGCAAGCTCTTCCTCAAGAAGGCCGGCACGATCATCCTCGCCTGCACGTTCGTCGTCTGGGTACTCAGTGTTCTCCCCTTGCACGGCGCACAGTTTTCCGATATCACCCACTCCATCATCGGCCACATAGGCCACTGGATCGAGCCCGTCATCCGCCCGCTCGGCTTCAACTGGAAGATCGGCATCGGCCTGCTCAGCTCCATCGTCGCTCGCGAAGTCATCGTAGGCACACTCGGCACGCTCTACGGCATGGACCCCGCCACGCACGCCGCAAGCCTGCAAGGGGCGCTGCGCCACGACATGACCCTCGGCGGCGCTATCGCCCTCGTCGTCTTCTTCGCCTTCGCGATGCAATGCACCTCCACGCTCGCCGTAGTCCGCCGCGAAACCAACAGCTGGAAGTACCCCGCCATCCAGTTCACCTACATGACCATCGTCGCCTACGTCGCCGCGCTCGTCACTAACCAAGTGATCGTCCACCTCTTCTAACCTTCGGGCATTCATCAAATCCGGGTGCCCCCGGTCTCTCGCACTGGGACCGGGGTTTCCACGGGACTCTCAGCAGCCAGCGTCTACGGCTGCCCCTTACCGCCACCCGCGCCATAAACATTTCCAGTCGTATAGCTCGCATCATTCGCCGCAAGCTGCACGTAAATCGACGCCAACTCCGCCGGCTGCCCTGCCCGCTTCAGCGGATAATCCGCGCCAAAGTTCTGGAAGTGCTCCACGGTTGCGCCGCCCGAAATCTGCAGCGGTGTATAGATCGGCCCCGGAGCCACGCCGTTCACGCGGATCCCCTTCGGCCCCAGCATCTTCGCCAGCGACTTCACAAAGTTCATCGTCGCCGCCTTCGTCTGAGCATAGGCATACAAATCCGGGTTCGGATCGTAGGCCTGCTCCGACGTAGTCGCAATAATCGCCGACCCCGGCTGCAGATGCGCCACCGCGGCCCGGATGATGTAAAACGGCGCATAGATATTCGTCTTAATGATCGAGTCGAACAGCTCACTCGTAATGTCCGTGATCATCTGGCTCTGTGTCTGCCGCGCCGCATTCGACACCACAATGTCCAGCCCGCCCAACCCCGCAACGGCCTTCTCCACCAGCTCAATGCAGAACTTCTCATTGCGCAGATCGCCCGGGATCTTAACGCACTTGCGTCCTTCCGCATGAATCAACTGCTCGACTTCCTTCGCATCCGGCTCTTCCGATGGGTAATACACAATCGCCACATCCGCGCCCTCGCGTGCATACGCAATCGCGGCCGCACGCCCCATGCCCGAATCGCCGCCCGTGATCAGCGCCTTGCGACCCATCAATCGCCCCGAGCCCTTATAGATCGTCTCGCCATGGTCCGGCGGAGGCATCATCTTGCTCGCCAGCCCCGGCCACGGCTGCTGCGTCGTGTCGTACGGCGGCTTCGGATACTTCGTCGTCGGATCCACAAACGGCGCCGATGTATTCGCCTTAGCCACGTTACCCGTCTGCGCTTCAGCACTCGTCCCCGCACCCACCGCGGCGCCCGCAATCCCCACACCCAACTTCGCCATCACATCACGGCGTGAAACCTTCGCATCCATACTCATCGAAACTCTCCCTATGTCATATTGCGTACAACAGGAGGACTTCGAACGCCTGCTCTGTTAGCAGGATGGATTGTTCACACCGAGTCTTGGTTGCCCGTCTGCCGCTCGGGTAGCAAACCTACCAGATTGTCTCTAGGCTGGCAGCGCGTATGCGTCTATCGCGGCTCAAAACAGGCACACCAAAGTAAACTCCGGTCGCGGCCACGATCCTATCCGGCATATCCGCGACTTCCGCGCGCAAAACCGTTCGCATCGACTCAACAACAGACGCATTAAATGTAGCCTCGCAAAAGACATGTTCGGGATCAGCCAAAGCCTGTTTGAAATCTTCATAAACAGACGGATTCAATCGACTTTTCTCAACAAGAAAAACTACTTCGGCAAGACTGATCGAAGAAACGGCGATCTTATGTCGCGCCATCGCAGCCTCGTCGATGAACGTCCCAGCAGCAAGTGACAACCTCGGATCATCGTAGAGATACCAAAGAGCAGTATGAGTATCGGCAACAGCGACAATCGTCAACAGTGTTCACCGAAGCCCTTAAACATATCCGCACTGTTGGCGTCGATCTCTTCGGCGGAAGGCGCCGGTCCATATTTGGCCAACATCCCGCGACTCGTCTTGAATGGCACAAGAGGCAGTTCTGATTCGGCAACCGTCTCAAGATCGCGCTCAAGAACGTCACGGACATACATATCGGGCGAAACTCCACACGCATTTGCTTTCATCTTGATAGCCGACTCAAGCTGCTCGGAAATCTCAATCGTCATGGTCCGCCTCCATCTCTGAAGCTCAAGTCCAATTTTAGCGCGGCGTGTCCACTAAGACCTCTGTAACGATCTGGCGTATACCAGCCAGCGCTTCGTCCGCTGTCCCCGCCAACCACGAAAGCGAAGGAAACTCGTCACACAGCCCCACATACTCCCTGTCTTCTTGCGACCAAATGATACGGTAGTGGAGTTCGGCCATCCTACCGCTCACCCCAGCTCAACTTCGACCGCAACACATTAAACAGCCCATTCCGATGCAGCCGCAGCAGCTTCACATGCAGCTCCGACCGCCGGCAGTGAACACTGTCCCCCAGCTGCAGCTCCACCGCTTCCTGCCCATCCACCGTCAAGTAGGTCTCATGCGGCACCACATCCACGGTCACCGTAATCTCCGAATCCCCCGGCACCACAATCGGCCGTATCGTCAGCAGGTGCGGACAGATCGCCGTCAACACCATCGCATCCACGCTCGGCATCAGAATCGGCCCATTGGCCGCCAGTGTGTACGCGGTTGAACCCGTCGGCGTCGCTACGATCACACCATCCGCGCGAAACTCAGCCACAAACTGGCCGTCGAGCTCAATGGTGAACGCGCCCATGCGCGCAATCGCGCCTTTGGATATCACCACATCGTTCAGCGCATCCCATCGCCGGAACGGCAGCCCATCGCGCACCAGTTCGGTGTACATCAGGCTCCGGACGTCGATCACGCCTGTCCCCGCGCGCCACGCGTCTAGCGTCTCATATAGGTCCGTCAAGGGAACCTCGGTCAGAAACCCCAGCGACCCCAAATTCACGCCAAGAATCGGCGTCTCGCTATAAGCAAACGCGCGCGCGGCCGAAAGCAGCGTCCCATCTCCGCCGAGTGAGATCACAATCTCAGGCGAAAGCGCCGGCATCTCCGGCCGGTCGACCGCCTCGTTGGTGCGGTCCAGATACGCCGCGCTCTCCGGATCCAGGATTGCCTGGTACCCGTGGCCCTCAAGCCACGACAGAAGCTCCGGAAGGATGGTTTCCAGCTCGGGCTTCTGGGGCTTGGAAATAATGGCAGCTATCGGCATGGAGAGTAGTGTAACCGCGCCAGGCTTCCGCAACAGCATTGGCAAACAGGAAGTCGCTCATTGGAAACGAGCATGCATCAAAAACTCGCGGTTTCCTTCCATCCCAAGAATGGGCGAATCGATCAACGCCACAGCCTCGCCCCCCAGCTCCCGCACCGCATCTTCCACCCGATGCACCGCATACTGCTGCGCCTCCGGATCGCGCACGATCCCACCTTTACCCACATTCTCCCGCCCGGCCTCAAACTGCGGCTTCACCAGCACCACCGCCTCGCCCACCCAGCGCGTTCCCTCCGGAGCCAGCCCCGCCACCACCGCCGGCAATACCAGAGTCGCCGAAATAAAGCTCACATCCATCGCAAAAAAACGTACAGCCGGACCTGCAATTTCTCCAGGCTTCAGCAGCCGCGCATTCGTCCGCTCCATCAACGACACGCGCGGGTCCACCCGCAGCTTATGCGCAATCTGCCCATAGCCCGTATCCACCGCCAGCACGCTAGCCGCCCCACGCTGCAGCATGCAGTCCGTAAACCCGCCAGTAGACGCCCCAATGTCCGCACACGCCAGTCCCTGCACTGCAATGGACCACGTCTCCAGCGCATGCTCCAGCTTCAGGCCACCGCGCCCCACAAACTTCATATCATCGCCCAGCAACCGCACCACGGCCTCGCTGTCGATGCTCGTTCCCGGCTTATCCACCCTCTGCTCCGCCACCAGCACACGCCCAGCCAGAATCAGCGCCTGCGCCCGTTCCCGCGACGGCACCACACCGCGCTCTACCATCAGTTTGTCCAGCCGTACTTTCATCATCCCCATTTCCGCCAATCTTTTTTCAGGCGCAAAGGACAGACTACATCCCGTTACCCCGCCACCTGTCCTGTTGCCGCGTCTATGACGTACACTGGGCACGCAGAAGCATCACATTTCTAAAGGACATCGCCCTCGCGGGCGGTAATTAACAGGTCGACCACCGCCAAATTCGCGAAAAAGGACGTCCGGGTAGCCTTTTTCACGCTAAATAACCGCGGTGCAATCTGTTCGGGCTTCAGGTGCGTTCTATGGATAGAGAAGATGAAGTGCTGACGACAGCGACACAGCCAGGGCATGAGGATGCAGCCCTACTGGCGCGAGTACAGCGCGGCGACGAGCAGGCCATGGCCATGCTGTTCGATCGCTACTCCAAAGTTGTCTATTCCGTCGCCTTGCGCGTTCTGCGTGATGCAGCCTCTGCTGAGGATATTTTGCAGGAGATCTTCATGCAGATCTGGCGGAACCCGGCTGGCTTCGTGGCAACGCGCGGCTCTCTCGGAGGTTGGCTCGCGGTCGTTACACGAAACCGCTCCATTGACACCCTCCGGCGCAAAAAGCCGACAGAACAGGTCGAAGAGATGCAGCTACCCGCCGCCGGAAACCTTGCCGACGAGTCGGAACGCAATCTCATGATGGAAAAGGCACGCGTCGTCATTGCTCAACTTCCTGCCGAACAACGCAAGACCCTCGAAATGGCATTCTTCGATGGCCTTACACACTCCGAGATCGCCGAAATGACCGGCGACCCGCTCGGCACCGTAAAGACTCGCATACGCAGCGCGCTTCTCACGCTGAGAAAGGGCTTCCAGGCATGAATAACGCCAACCACATATCGCCAGAAGACCTTCCTCTGATCGCGCTGCAGTTCCTGCCCGAGGCAGAAATGGCCGAAGCCCTCGTTCACCTCGAGCACTGCGAACTCTGCCGGGAAGAAATTGCCCGCTACCAGGGCGACCTGGCCACCTACGCCATGACGTCGGAGATGCACTCGCCCCCGGCGCTGGCCCGCGAACGTCTTCTGCGCCGCGTCGCCAAGGAAAAGAAGGTCATCCCCCTCGAGCGTCCATTGGCCCGCCCGCAACCCATCGCAGCCGCACCCGGTGAGGAACCCATCCTCGCGCCCCGTCGCGGCAGCATGTTCGATACCGAAACCTACGAGGAGCCTCGCCGCACCAGCCGAGCCTCCAGCTTCGTCGCCTGGTCCGGCTGGGCCATCGCCGCCGGAGTCGCCGTCGTTGCTGGCCTGCAGTTCCACCAGCGTCAGCTGCTGCAAAACGACATCAACGACATGTCCGCGAAGCTCACCGAGTCTGCAGCCGAGTCTGCCAAAGCGCAGGACACTCTCAAAACCCTCACCGACCAAGGGGCGCTCCAGGTCACCCTGAACATCCCACCGCCGGAAGGCGTACCCGCCCCACATTTACCCGAAGGCCACGTAGCCTATCTTGCGGACAAGGGATCTCTGGTCTTCGTAGCCAGCAACCTCCTGCAGCTCCAGCCCTACAAGACCTACGAACTCTGGGTACTGCCCACTGAAAAGGGCCGCGATCCCATCCCCGCCGGGACCTTCAAGCCGGACGAAAGAGGAAGCGCCAGCGTCGTCATGCCGGAACTCCCCAAGGGTGTAGCCGCAAAGGGCTTCGGTGTCACCATCGAAGACGACGGCGGCTCCAAACAACCCACAATGCCCATCGTCCTGGTAGGCATGTGAGGAGCGACAGTAGACAGTAGACAGTAGAGTGTAGACAGTAGAGAAAACCATGAAGGCCGCCCAATCTGGGCGGCCTTCATATTGCTTTTACTGTCTACACTCTACTGTCTACTGTCTACTTTACTTCGCCGTTACCAGCACCCGAATCCCAAGACCCTGTAACGAAATGTGCGTATCCACCGTGTCCGTATCGGTCTCGATGACCGTCATGTACTTGTTGTCGGTTGAGGTCACATAGACCTTCCCGGTAGGCGTTCCGGTCGTCGCAGCCACCGTGTTCGGGTGCCCATAAACGTACGTCGGCGCCGAGCCCGTCCCACTGACATTCAAGGTGTTGGCAGGAGAGGAAGTTGCCGGGATCGTCGTCACCTGGTTATTGATCAGGTTCACCACGCTCACGGAACCCTCAACACCCGCTGAGGTCCCCGTCGGCAGAATGCCCGAGTTCACGACATACGCCCGGCTGCCGTCAGCCAGCACCGAAACCATAGTCGGATTGATGCCGACCGGTACCGTAGCCACAATGGTTCCAAACCCAGCCGCATCGATCGGATTGGCGGCATTGCAATTCGGATTGGTCACAGGCGTGTTCGAGTTGCAAAGCGGAATGCTGATAATGCTCAACGATCCGTTATGCACACCGTCACCCTGGTTCAGAACAACCATCTCGGCATTCACGGTCGAAAGGTCGGCCCACACCGGGTTCGGTGCGCTCGTCACGCCTGCCACGGTTGTCGGCAGCGTAATCGTTTGGATACCGGAGTCCAGCGCGTTGTTCGGCACATTGATCACCGACACCGTCCCTGAACCCTTGTTCAGAATGAACGCCCGGTTGCCGTCGGTCGTCATGATGCCGTACACCGGGTTCACACCGACATTGATCAGGTTTCCCGAGTCGATCGACACCGGCGAGTTCTCAATCGGGTACACGACCCCGTTGCCCGTTCCATTCGACGAGATCGCATACACACGTTGCGCGCTGTCCGTGCCAACCGTATACACCGGGTTTGGTACAGCAAGGTTCTGCAGCAGCGAAGGGCCGGTCGAAAGCTCCAGTTCGGCAATCTGCGACAAGTTCGGCTGCGGCACGAAGATCGTCGTCCCAGTGCTAGGCAGCGAGAACGTCTGAATACCGTTGGGCACGGCACCCGCGGCCAACGACGTCTGCGTAATGTCCTGCGTCAGCAGCCCGGTAGGATTCGAAAGTCCAAAGAGATCAAACGCGCCCGACGAGTTCAGCACAAAGCCTTCCGACCCGCTCGAATTGATCGCGAAGTCGTTCGGGTTCACATAGGTCGGAGCTGGAGCCACGGTCGCTGTACCCGCGGTTGTTGGTGCCGGGAACGGAAGGATCGAAGGCGTCGATAGAATCGTGTCGCCCGAAACATCGACAAACGTCAGCAAACCTGGAGTCGGCGTGCTGCCATAAGGCGTGGTGTTCGAAACCGCGACCGCATACTTAGTAGGCTGTCCCGCAGGGCCCACAGGACTGATCGCGCTGACGACCGGGCGATACGTGTTGCCGCAGCCGCATACCGCCAGCGTCACCGCGAAGCCCGCCATAAGAACGCCAGCCGAACGACGCCGGCTCTGCTGCCCTGCCACCTGCTTCAACTCCGCTACGCGCAATACCGATCCTTGTAAAACTGTTTCTTGCAAAACTGCTCCAGCGCCGGGCCCCTCTTGGGTCGCCCGTCAACATCTGATTGTAAACGACGATAGCGTACGAACCCGACCGAACCCTGTTAGGAACCCACATGAACGAACCCGCCGCCATCCTCGACATGCTCGGCCACCCCACCACCGGCGGCCCACCCCAGTCCCGCACCCTCGCCGTCATTGGTCTTTCCGACAACCCCGTTAAACCCAGTCACTCCGTCTCGGCTTACATGCAACAGCATGGATACCGCATTCTGCCCATAAATCCCGCTATTCCAGAAGGCTCCACCCTGCTCGGCGAACCGGTCTACGCATCGCTCGCCGATCTCCCCGTCAAGCCGGACGTCGTCAATGTCTTCCGCCTGCCCAAGTTCATCCCAGCCATCGTCGACGAAATGATCGCCCTCGGCCTCAAAAATCTATGGGTCCAACTCGGCATTGTGAACCTCGAAGCCGCCGCCCGCGCCGAACAAGCCGGTATCCATGTCGTTATGGACCGCTGCATCCTCATCGAACACGCCCATTTCACCCGCTGACAAAGCGATGACACAACCAGGCCCCCAGCCCTCTACAATGTCTGGATGACCCTGGCACGACCCTTCCGCGCCGCCGCTATCCTGGCCACTCTCTGCGCAGGCTTCTTAGCAGTCGTACCCGCCCGCGCCCAGATCGTCGAAGTCGGCGATGGCGGCCCCGGTCCGTTCAAAGCGCAACATCTCACCGTAGAACTCACCACACTCGCTCCACAGATCGCCGTCGGAGGGACCCTCCAGGCCGGCCTCGTCATGTCGATCGAGGAACACTGGCACGTCTACTGGGTCAACGCGGGCGACTCCGGCGAGCCGCCCAAAATCACTTGGACGCTCCCCAAGGGCATCACCGCCGGCCCAATCCAGTTCCCCGCACCCACGCGCCTACCCCTCGGTCCGCTCATGGACTTCGGCTACGAAGATCAGGTCGCCTTCCCCTTCACCCTGACCGCCGCGCCCGGTACCAAGCCCGGCAAAGTCCACCTCGACGCGCACGTCAACTGGCTCGTCTGCGCCGCGCAGTGCCTTCCCGGCAAAGCCCACCTCGGCCTCGACATCGACGTCGTCCCTGGCCCCGTAGCCGCGCCTCCACTCGTCGGCGCCCTCGGCGAAGCCGTTACCCAGCTTCCCAAGCCTCTACACGCCGCGATGTCGGTGCAGGCCGTCTCCAACGGCAAGCAGATCGCCGTCACCCTCAAGACAGGTTCTGCGGAAAAAGACGCGGAGTTCTATCCCTTCGATTCGGATGTCATTGATAATCCAGCCGATCAACCTGTCGATCTACTCTCAGACGGCGTCCGCGTCTTCCTGACCCGCGCCTTCGATCCCACGACCAAAGCCGTTCTCCCTCTGCCCAAAACGCTTCACGGCCTCATCAAGCTCTCGGACACCGAGGCCTACGAGATCACCACTCCCATCACCGTTGGGACACTGCCTGCCGCACCCGCGAACGCGCCACAGAACACTGCCGCAGCGCCTGAATCCAAAGACCTTACGCTCTTCAGTGCCATCGGCCTAGCCTTCCTTGGCGGTCTGCTGCTCAACCTGATGCCCTGCGTTTTCCCGGTGCTGTTTCTCAAGGGCCTCGCGCTGGTGCATTCGTCGAACGAAGAACGTGGGCGCCAGCGTCTGCATGGCATTGTTTATACCTTTGGCATTTTGGTCTCTTTCTGGGCTATTGTGGCGGTTTTGCTGGTTTTACGGACGACGGGGAGGGAGCTTGGATGGGGTTTCCAGCTACAATCGCCGGGGTTTGTTGCCGTGCTTGCCGCGCTGCTCTTTTTCCTTGCATTGTCGCTGGCCGGGCAATTCGAGATCGGCCTTTCGCTCACCAGCGCGGGCGGCGAACTCGCTCAAAAGCAAGGACTTGCGGGCAGCTTCTTCACCGGCGTTCTCGCCACAGTAGTTGCCACACCGTGCATGGCACCGCTAATGGGAGCAGCCGTTGGGTTCGCGCTGGCGCAGCCGGCGTGGCTTACGTTCCTTGTGTTCACGTTCCTCGGCCTTGGTTTAGCCCTGCCTTATCTTGCACTTAGCATGCAGCCGCAATGGACCAGCATCCTTCCGAAGCCCGGAGCGTGGATGGAAGTCCTCAAGCAGTTGACCGCCGTGCCGTTGTTTGGCACTGCCATCTGGCTTACGTGGGTGTACGCTAACCTCAATGGAAGCAATGGGATAGACCGCACGGTCGACCTCCTGATCTGCTACTTGATCCTCGCGATTGCCGGTTGGGCGCTCGGTCGCTGGCCTGCTCGGTGGGGATCAGCGATTGCGGCTGTCGTGCTTGCCGGGTGTGCGATTGCGTTGCCGCTGCATACGCCGAAGGTCGATACGCTGGTCTGGAAGCCTTATTCACAAGCCAGTTTTGAGGCTGCGCGTGCTTCGGGACACCCTATTTTTGTTGACTTTACGGCTGCCTGGTGCCTGAGCTGCCAGGTGAATGAGAAGGCCGTGCTGCAGTCCAAGGATATTGAATCCGCGCTGACGGATGGGCACTTTGAGCTGCTTAAAGCCGACTGGACACAGTATGACTCTTACATTACGCAGGAGTTGGGCAAGCTGAACCGTAGTGGCGTCCCGACATATGTGGTTTACCCTCCGGGAAAGACCTCAAATCCTGATGTTTTGCCCGAATTGCTGACAAAAGACCTCGTGGAAAAGGCGATCAAGCGAGACGTAAAAGCGCCCGACGCGAAGTAGTTTTTGGCGCAATTTTTGGGTGCAAATTTATGGAGGGTTGTGGTGGGTTTGTGGTGACTTTTCACTTTCGTGATGTCCAGCAAACTTGACATACCTTTGGGCGGGCGACCGCTCAAGAGTCGCTATCCGGCGACTCGCGGAGCCGCCGGATTTCTTCCATGCGCTGACCGAGTAATCGCTCCCGACCCTCGTTGGTAGGAACGTAGTATCGCTTGCCGGCGAGCGAGGGTGGAAGGCACTCCATAGCGGCGACCTTGCCTTCGACGTCGTGGGCGTACTGGTAGCCCTTGCCGTAGTCGAGCTCCTTCATCAACTTCGTTGGAGCGTTGCGCAGGTGGAGTGGGACGGGTTCGGCGGGGCGTGATTCGATGTCAGACAGGACTGCGCCGTAGGCTGTGTAGACGGCGTTGGACTTGGGAGCGAGGGCCAGATACACGACGGCTTGTGCGAGCGCGAGGTCGCCTTCGGGTGAGCCGAGGAAGTGCATGGCGTCGCGCGCGGAGAGGCAGAGGTTCAAGGCTTCGGGAGCGGCTAGGCCGATGTCTTCTACGGCCATGCGGACGACGCGGCGAGCGATGTACATGGGGTCTTCGCCGGCAGCCATCATGCGTCCGAGCCAGTAGAGCGCGGCGTCAGCGTCGGAGTTGCGCACGCTCTTGTGCAGCGCGGAGATGATGTCGTAGTGCTGCTCGCCTTTTTTGTCGTAGAGCAAAACGCGCTGTTGCAGGGCCTCGGCGGCGAGTGCGCGTGTGATGATTTTTTCGCCGCGACCATCCGCGAGCTTTGCTGCGACTTCAAGCGCGTTGAGGGCGTTGCGGGCGTCGCCGCTGGAGTAGGAGGCGATGGCTTCCAGCGCACCTTCTTCGGCTTCGAGTTGCAACGCGCCGAGGCCGCGATCGCTGTCGTTTAGTGCGCGCTTGAGGAGAGCGATGATGTCGTCCTGCTCGAGAGCGCGCAGTGTGTAGACGCGGCAGCGGGAGAGCAGCGCGGCGTTGATTTCAAAGGAGGGGTTTTCGGTGGTTGCGCCGATGAGGCGGATCGTTCCGCGCTCTACGTAAGGAAGGAAGGCGTCCTGCTGGGCTTTGTTGAAACGGTGGATTTCATCAACGAAGAGGATCGTGCGCGAACCGAACTGCGCGGCTTTTTCGGCTTCGACCATGACCTGCTTGATTTCCTTGATGCCGGAGAGCACGGCGGAGAACTCGATGAAGCTGGCGCTGGTGGCCTGCGCGATGATCTTGGCGAGCGTGGTCTTGCCGACGCCGGGAGGTCCCCAGAAGAGCAGCGAGGCGGAGTCGTCGTTTTCGATCTGGAGGCGCAGCGGCATGCCGGGGCCGAGTAAGTGTTGTTGCCCGAAGAACTCATCGAGCGTGTTTGGGCGCATGCGCTCGGCGAGTGGAGCGGTTTTCAGCGCGCGCTTGTCGCTTCGTTCGGGAAGGCCTGTATCGAAGAGGCTCACTGCAGCCCTCGCACGACGGGCATGTCCATAAACTCCTGCAGGAGGTTCTGGCGGAAGGCTTCGTACATGATGGTGGTGCCGGCAGTCGCCGCGTTGAGCGATTCGACCGCGCAGGGAATGTTGACACGCTCATCGGCCATCGCCATTGCGGCGGCGGACAAGCCCGCGCCTTCATTGCCGATCATCAGAGCGCATGGCGAGAGCAGCCTGGCGTGCATGACGGGAGTGGCATCCTTCATCCGGGCCACGGCGGCTGCCATGCGGACGCCGAACGCGTGCGACCAGCTCTTCATCTCCGTCAGCGAACAACGCACGATGGGCATGCGGAACACCGATCCTGCAGACGCTCGAATGGCCTTCGGATTCCATGGATTCACCGTCGATGGCGTGACGAATACCTGCTGTACGAGGAAGGCCTCGGCCGAGCGCAGCAGCGTGCCCATGTTGCCGGGATCCTGAAGGTCTTCGAGCATCAGGATGACGCCGGGATTTTCGCTTGGCTCAATGGGGACGATCTCCGGGATTTCGAGGGTAGCTGCGATGCCCTGCGGCGAGGCCGTATCGACTGCGCTGCCAAACACGTCGTTGCTCAGCAACGCCCAATGGTCGGTGCGGAGGCCTGCGAGCGAGGGGCGATTCAGCGCGTTGTCGCTGTCTTCGCGGATATAGACGGTATCGAATGTGAGTCCTGAGCGGATGGCTTCGCCGATCAGGTTTTCGCCCTCAATACCGACCAGCTCACCCGGCCGCGAAGCTTTGCCCGCAAAGGCTGCCCGCAGCGTCTTCACGCGGGCATTGGTGCGGCTCGTAATGGCTTCCGGCAACGTCATCGCGCTTCCCAGTGTACCCGCGACTGCCCCGCGCCGTGCTATAAGCGAAGGGAGGCAACACAGACTTGGACGCAGAACTCCTCCGCATCGATCCTGACGAACCCGAACCAGCCCTCATCGACTATGTGGCCGAAAAGCTCGACTCCGGCGACGTGGTCGCGCTGCCGACCGACACGTTCTACGGCCTCGCCGTTGATCCCGTGAATCTGCGCGCTGTGGATCGTATCTACGATTTGAAGTCGCGGGCGCGACATAAGCCGCTCTCGCTGCTGATCGCTGACGTGGCGCAGGCCTACGATGTGGCCCGGAATATCGACTCCGACTTTGACCGGCTTGCCGAGCGTTTCTGGCCGGGGCCGCTGACGATCGTGGTGAAGGCTGGAAGCAAGCTGCCGCTGCGCGTGACCGCTAATACCGGCAACGTGGCGCTGCGTGTGCCGGAGACGGCCATCTGCCGAGCGGTGGTGAAGAAGCTTGGCCTGCCGATTACGGCGACCTCCGCCAACCTGCGCGGTATGCCGGAGTGTACGTATGCGCGTGGGGTGCGCGATCAGTTCGGCGACAAGATTCCGCTGATTGTGGATGGTGGCCCGACGGCGCGTTCGGTGGCGACGACGATTGTCGATCTGAGCGGCGGCGAGAACTCGTGGATGATTTTGCGCGAGGGTGCGATTCCTACGCATGAGATTGCGTTGGCTTTGCAGCGGTGATGGATGGGCGGTTTTCGAGCTGCTGGAGATTTAGGAAGTGCCTACAGATTAGTCAATCCAAGAGAATCCAAACTCAATGAGCGCATTGGCCTGTTCACATCATTCGATAGTGAGGTTACACATGGGAACCGCAGCGGCACTCCTTGCGTAAACTTGTTTATGCAGATGTTTCGGCCGTCCAGCCTACTCTTTGTCTTTGCCCTATGCTCAAGTCTGCTGTCCGCCCAGACCATCACTCCGGCACCAGCGCTCGACAACGCCCACATTTCGCCGAAGCTCTATTTCCCCAGTGCATCTTCAGAATTGGCCACCCGGAAGACTCTGCAAGCGGATGTAGCAGAAAAGATCAAAGCGCTTCCCAAAGCGTCCGTCACTGACCTCGCCAACAACCTGGATGGAGCGGACCAACTGGCCGTCGCGTTGCAGCGCCATCTTGCCTACATCAAGGTTCTCGCTTTGGAGAATATCGAAGATCACACATTCCGCGAGGCCGGCGATCAAATTGCCGCTGAGCAAGCGGAACTCGAAGCGGCCATCACACAACGCCTGTGCCAGGTCGCTCCGGCAGACATCCCCTCGCTTGGAAGGTATGCCTACCTTGCCCAGCAGCTCCAGAGCGACGCCTCCCATGTCTTTTCGCCTGATGCACAGGTGTATCGCGGCGCTGTTACGACACCGCTGGAAGCCAGCCTCGCTGACACCTACGACCGCCTCATCGACTCTCTCGGCAAAAACAGCCAGGATATCGCCTCGCCCGATGCCACAAAGCGCCGCACCGCGTTCGCTATGCGCAACGCCTCCTACGATCAAGCGGCACCCGCCACGGCAACCTTGCTCGGGTCGCTTGTCGAACTCGAAAATCGGGATGCTATCGCTCAGGGCTACAGTAACGCCGCTGAACGCAAGTATCAGTCTCTCGGTCTCAACTCTGCGCTCGTAAACAATATGCTTGCCGCCGTACAGTCGCAGGCCGCTGCGTACCGACATTATGAGCAGGTACGCGCGGAACATACAGCAAAGGGCCTCGGCGTTGCCACCGCTCTCGCCGGGGAGCAGGACATGGTCGTTGCTCCTGCGAACCAAATCGCTCTCGCTCAAGCTCGCGACATGATCCTTGCCGCCCTTCAACCTTTAGGCCCGGACTACACCCGGCGCTTCGCCGCACTCCTCGACCCCGCAAACGGTCGGCTCGACCTTGTTGGTGGCACCCACCGGGCCGATACAGGAACCTCCATCAGCGCCTATGACGCTCCTACCGCCCTCTACTACGAAGGCTATCGTGGTTCCCTCCGCGACGTAAGCAAAATCGCCCACGAAGGCGGACACGCCGTCCACAGAGAGCTGATGAACAGCAACTCCATCCCCGTATACCAAAGGGAGGGGCCTCACTACCTCTTTGAGAGCTTCGCGATCTTCAACGAACTGCTGCTGCTAGACCAGGCCACTAAGTCTGCCACCACGCCAGCTACTCGCGAATACGCTCTTGAGCGTTTGCTCTCCAAGATCGCATTGGAACTCTACGTCTCCGCAGAAGAAACCAACTTCGAGAAAAATCTCTACACGCAGGCCGCAGGCAACGCTATGCTCAACCGCGAGAAGGTTGACGCCATCTTTCAGGCCTCCCTCCAACCCTACGAATTCTGGCCCATGGCTGACGTTGGAGTCTCCCGGAACTGGATGCGCAAATCGCTCGTCTTTGAGGACCCGCTCTATCTCGTGAACTACCTCTACGCCTCTGTGATCGCGGTCGCTCTCTTTGACAAAGCTCACTCCGATCCGGCCTTCGCGAAGAAGTATGAGGCCCTCTTGCGTCGCGGCTTCGACGCAGATCCGCAAGCGCTGCTAGCCACGTTGGACATCCATCTCGACGACCCGCATCTCGTCGAAGCTGCTGCGAAACTCTTTGAAGAGAAAACGAGTGAACTACAAGTTCTTTACGCTGGCAGGTAGAGTTTTCAGCCATCTATGATGGGAACGTATAGAGAAGATGACGCCGATGCGAAGTGAGGATGCAACGACAGGGTGAGGCAAGGGTGCCGCGTATCAGAGGTTAAGGACTACGCTGTGGAGATTTGGAGTTCCCCACTCATGACGATGAGACCGTCATGAATGGGCCACCGGGATGTCGTGGCGGATGAAGCGAGAGCGATGGAAAGTCTGTTGCCGCAGGAGCAAGGGCAAAGGCCCCGGGGCTGCAGCCTGTTCGGCTCAAGGATGGCGGCGAGAAACAGGCAACAGCAAAGGCAGACGCAGATCCCCTGCGGGATGACAAAGAAAAGCAAGGACCGCCGTGGTCGCTGGATTTTCATCTCTGCTTCACGGCATACTATTAGCTCACACACGATGAGCGCAGCAGACAGATCACACGGGAGCGCAGCTGCCAGGCTATTTCGCTGGCTGATTCTTGTGCTTATACTCGCGGCCATTGCGTGGTTCGGCTGGGTGTATCACCAGATCAATGCGACAGCGCAGGTGGACAACGCGCAGCCGGCGGATGCGATTGCCGTGTTTGGGGCGGCGGAGTACGCGGGCAGGCCTTCGCCGGTGCTGCATGCGCGGCTGGATAAGGCGGTCTCGCTGTATCAGCGGGGGATGGCGCCGGTGATTATTACGCTGGGCGGCGGGGCGGACAAGGACTCCGGCAAAACCGAAGGTGGCGTGGGGCGGGATTATCTGCTGGCGAATGGCGTGCCGTTCGAGCGCATCATTGCGGAGACGAACTCAGTCGATACCGAGCAGCAGGTGCAGCATCTCGCGGGCATTGCCGAGCGGGAACACTTTCAGCACATCATTGTGGTCAGTGACGGCACGCACCTGTTCCGCATTGCGCTGCTCTGCAGGCGCGCGGGGATTGATGTGTATACGTCGCCGCGGGCTGCGCTGGGGCACATTGACGATCTCGATGCGGCGGAGCGGATGATGCATGAGATGTTGAGCTATACGTCGCTGCGGCTCGATCTGCACATTAGCTGGCTGCATCGGTGGCTTGAGGGCAAGAACGGTTGACGTTCGTAGGGGCACTCCGTGGGGTGTGGTGTCGCTTCGGGCAAACAGCAGATCCTTCGCTGCGCTCAGGATGACAAATGCTGTGGGGCGATTCAGCGTCTCTGTGGGGGCGATTCCCCGGTCAGCATGTTGTGGCTATTCGTCGTCAACGACGGGAGCGGGAACGCCGCCTTCGCGGCGCATCTTGAGGTAACCGCGAATGAAGGGTTCGAGCTCGCCATCGAGGACTTTGTCGACGTCGCCTACTTCGACGCGTGTGCGCAGGTCTTTGGCGATGCGGTAGGGCTGCAGGACGTAGCTGCGAATTTGCGAGCCGAAGTTGATTTCGAGCTTGGAGTCTTCGAGCTTGCGGCTGACCGCTTTTTTCTTGTCGAGCTCGTACTCGTACAACTTCGAGCGCATCATCTTCATCGCGCGCTCTTTGTTCTTGTGCTGCGAGCGCTCGTTCTGGCAGCCGGTGACGAGGCCGGTTGGAAGATGTGTGATGCGGACGGCGGAGTCAGTGGTGTTGACGTGCTGGCCGCCCTTGCCGCCGGAGCGGTAGGTGTCGATGCGCAGGTCTTCGGTCTTGATGTCGATGACGATGGTGTCGTCGATTTCGGGCGAGACGTAGACGCTGGCGAAGCTGGTGTGGCGGCGCTTGGCGGAGTCGAAGGGCGAGATGCGGACGAGGCGGTGGACGCCTGTTTCGCCCTGCAGCAGACCGAAGGCGAAGTCGCCGGTGACGGTGAAGGTGACCGACTTGATGCCGGCCTCGTCACCGTCCTGGATTTCGTTGATCTCGGTCTTGAAGCCCTGACGCTCGGCCCAGCGGAGGTACATGCGCATGAGCATCTCGGCCCAGTCCTGGCTTTCGGTGCCGCCGGCGCCGGGATGTACGGTGACGATGGCGTTGAGGGTGTCGTTTTCTTCCGAGAGCATGGTGCGGGATTCGAGGGCTTCGGAGAAGGTGATGAGGGATTCGATTTCGCGCTTGAGGTCGGGCTCGACGGAGGCTTCGCCTTCGCGCATGAGGTCGAAGTAGGCTTCGATGTCTTCGCTGCGGCGGGCGAGTTCGGCATCGTCAGCGAGCTGCGATTCGAGGCGCTTGCGTTCGCGCATAAGAGGCTGCGATTTGGCGGCGTCAGCCCAGACGGAGGGGTCAGAGATTTTTTCTTCGATGACGGCTAATTCTTTTTTCAGGCGGGGAGAGTCAAAGATACTCCCGCAGATCACGCACCTTCTCGCGGACCGGGGAGTAGTCAAATTCCAAATCGTTCAACATGGTTCGGTGTTTCCTTCTTCTTTAAGCTTCTACTACTTTACCGCTTCGTTTGGTGTGTGCGGCTGCGAGTAGTAACGCCGTGACGATGGCACAGAGCCAGCCGAACCAATCGCCGAAGCGGGTGTAGAAGGTTTTGCCCGTGCTGTAGTCGAACTTGACCTCGATCGAACCGCGAATGTGGCGTGGCATGGTGGCGGTGATGCGTCCGCGTGGGTCGATGGCGGCGGTGATGCCGGTGTTGGTGGCGCGCACGATCCAGCGGTCATTTTCGATCGCGCGCATGCGTACCATGTCGAGGTGCTCCCAGGCGAGCGCTGCTGTCGCCGTACCATCCGTCGTCGGAGATGTTGACTAAGACCTCGGCGCCGTCGTCGGCGAATCGGCGAATGTCATCGCCGAAGATGGATTCGTAGCAGATAAAAACGCCGTATTGTTTTCCGCCGGAGAGAAATAATCTGCGCTGGAGGCCGGGAACAAAGGGAAGGCTTCCGAGTAAGTCGCCGGCGAAGAAAAAGAGCGGCTTATAGGGGACATATTCGCCAAAGGGGACAAGACGCATCTTGTCGTAGTGGCCGGCATAGGTGCCGTCGGGCTGAAAGAAGTCGGCTGAGTTGTACTCGTCGTAGTGGCCGCTAGGGTTTCTAGAGCCGATACTGATGGAGTTCACGACGACAGGCGTTTGCGCTTTGATGGCGAGGGCTCCGAGTGTGCTTCGAAAGATGGGATCGCCGTCGATAAACTCTGTTGGGGCTTCTGGCCATGCGATGATTTGCGGCTTGGTCGTTGGATTTGAAGCTAGTTGTCCGGTAAATCCTGGATGCAAACTAAGTTCCGTAAAAGCAGCCAGCATATGCTCTTTGGACTCGGGCACGATGGCGCCTTGCGCTCCAACGTTGATATTTTCCTGCAACAAGACAGCGCTTGCCGTGGTGGATGACTTAGGAATATTTCGCAACATCGATGCCAGATCGACTGCTAGAACTAACAGCAAAGCCGCGACGATGCCGGGCGCGAGGGACTTTCCCTTTTGATAGGGAAAGCGAGATATCCAAAGAATATTTACGAACGCAACAACAAACGATAGCCCCATGACGCCGGTCCATGGAGCCAGCCGCGTCAACAGAAGGTTGTCTACCTGCGTGTAGCCGAGTAAGTCCCAGGGAAATCCAGTAATCAACGCCCTTGCTAACTCCACGCCAACCCAAAGAAAAGGTACGGACCAAAGTACTGTCTGCACTGAAAATTTCTTACGTAATACACCGATCAGTGCGCCGAAAAGAGCATGGTATAAAGCCACATATAACGAAAAAAGTATGAGGATTCCGACAGAGGCGACGCGCGGTATCTCACCATAGATATGCATGGTCTGGTAAATCCAGTAACAATTTCCCATGTACCAGAGAAAGCCACTGAGATAAGCAAGCATGGCTGTTTGCGCCGGTCGCAGGCGTTTTCCGGCTTTATTGCTGCTTAGTAATGCCGATAGGAGAGGCGTTAGGCAGAGCCAGCAGAATAGCCTGCGCCACAAGGGAGCCGGACCCGCGATAGGGAACGACAGCACCTGCAACAGCGCCGATAAAATGGCCAACGCCCAAAGACGCAGTGGGATGGATCGCATCGGCTATGAGTCTAGCACTCGCGAAAATGAATCATAAGTCGGCATAACTTGAGATCGAAGAACGATCAAACTCATGAAATTGGAACCTACATCGTTGATTTGAGCATCAAAAACGTGCATCGCCCGAATTTGCAATAACAAATGGCAACCTATATCGTTGAAGTTTGTCGCACGATATTTTGCTACCGCGTTAATGGAATTAGAAAAATTGGAGATTTGAATGGACGTCAATCGCATTATGTCGGAGCTTGATGCTGAAATCGCCCGACTGCAACAGATCCGCGCCGCCTTTATTGGGCTGGATGCTGCAACTTTCGCTCCAGCCAAAGGAAAGCGTGGCCGGCCAAAAGGCAGCAAGAACCTGCCGAAGGCGTCGTTGGTAGCAGCGAAGGTTATTGCGGCTAAGACTGTTGCGGCAGCTCCCGTTGTGAAAAAGACCAGCGGCAAGCGCAAGCTTAGTCCTGAAGGACGTAAGCGAATCGCCGACGCCATGAAGAAGCGCTGGGCCGATCGTCGCAAAGCAGCAGTCAAGTAACTCAGCGGATAAGCCGATCATGAAATAGAAAAGGGGAAGCGAATCATCGCTTCCCCTTTCGAGTTAACGAAAATTTATTCTTCAGCGCACAGCCGTAACTTCCCGGACATTATCTTTGCCCAGGAAAAAACGGATGCTGCTGTAGCCCTGCAAAAAGCGCTCGATCTGACGAGTCTGGTAGATCGCCTGAACCGGATAATGCCCGGAGCTCAGCATAATCAGGCTGTCGCTATCGGTAAGTTGATATCGGGAAAAAGCTGTTCCCGGGCCTTCGGCGCGTCCGTGAAAAAACGCGAGCAGCCTGCCATCAGGACGGAGCACCTGGCTCAGACGGTCGAATAATGCGGGTACGACGGACGGCGGCAGGTAGTTCGCCGTGTCCCATAACAAAATGATGTCGAAGTCCCGCTGCGAAAAATCGAAGTTAGCCGTGGCGAACCGCTCGGTGTCGAACTCGGGCTTCGCTGTAGGAGGCGCATCGGGATTGGGTGGGCGCAGCCATTCAGGACGAGCGGCGTCCTGCACGATGTTCGCCATGTACACGCTGTGGCCGAGCGCTGTGAGGTAGTTAATGTTGGCCGGTGACGTTGCCCCGAAGTCGAGCACGCGCAGGCCATCGCTCTGCTTCAGATGGTCGAGGATGTCTTTCCATCCTCGCGAATGACGCTGCGATCGCTCGCCGGGCCCGATGTCGCCGTCGGCCTTGTCCTTCTTGAATATGCTGAACATTGCCTGCTCCCACGGTGACAGAGACGTTTCGATCTTTCGCTACGCTAGTGCGACGCGCCGTCTTCCTGGTCGCTGTCGTCGTTGTGCGACTCGGGACCGGAGTCCTGCCTGCCGGCATTGGCGAAAGCTGCCAATGCGGAAGGCAAGGGCCGGCTCGGAAGTGCAGAGGAGCCAGTCTGCGAATTGTAATAGTCGGTGCTTCTGCTTGCGGCCGGAGCGGTTGCGGGACGAAGGCCGCTGGATGTTGCAGGCGAACTGACGGTGGCCGGGGGAGCGGTTTCTCCGGCGCGTGAGGGATCCACCTGTCCACGGAGCGAAGCGTTCTCCTCCATAGAGAGTCGTCCGGCGAAAATATCGCCGAGTACAACGGCGGTCGAGCGCAGATCCACACGGCCACTGGCGCGAATATCTCCCTCGACTCTTCCGAATACGACCACCTCAGGAGCCACGATGCTGGCGTACACCCGTGCTTCGGCACCAATCGTCAAGCGCCCGCTGCTCTGGCGAATGGTGCCTTCGAAGGACCCGTCAATTTGCAAGTCGTCGGTACTGGACAGATCGCCGCGAAACGTAGCCGAACGCCCGATAACGGTAGTAATTTCCCCTGGCCTCATGGTCCCTTACCCTTCTTGCAATTTCGCCGCGGCAAAAATGTCACCCCGGATACTGAGCGAACTATACCCAAGCCGCTCCTGCAGCACAAACTTCTTCTGGAACGTGTGATTCGTCTAATCTTATAAGCGAGGCGCCTCCGAATTGAATTTTTCTCGAAGAACTTTGTCGCAGGCAGCCTTTTGCAGGGGTTTGCCCGTTTTCGCGATAACAATGCTTACCGTGGCTCTTTTGCCCACCGCCAGACCGTCGGTTCCACGCGCAACGACCCAGACCGCTGAACAAAACAATGGAGTTCCGCCCGGGACGCCACTGGACTGGGTGAAAGCCGCCTCCACCAACGAGCTCAGCATCATTGAGGACGACGGCGCCCTGCCTCTCCGATACCGTGTACGCAAAATCGATGCCCGCAGCGACACTACACGCGAAGAGATTGAGACCCGACAGGGAGACGTCGCGCGCCTGATCGAGCGCAACGGCCAGCCCATTACGGCCCAGGAAGATGCAGCAGAAAAAGAACGCCTCAAGGCCATCCTGCAAGCACCGGCGGAGTTCATCAAGCACCACAAACGCGACAACTCCACACGCAGCGACGTGATGCAGCTCGTGCGCCTGATGCCGCAGGCCATGATCTACAGCTATGCACCCGGTCAGCCGCAACCACCTGCGGCAACCACGCCGCAGGTGGTGATCGACTTCCACTCCGATCCTGCATTTAAACCGCCAACTATGTTGTCCGAAGTTCTTACAGGCCTTGAAGGGCGTATGTGGGTCGACCCCAAATCCCGCAGGGTCACACGGATCGAAGGCCGCGTGCTGCGCCCTCTAAACTTCGGGTTCGGCATCCTTGCTCGTGTTTATCCCGGCGGCACTATCGAGCTTGAACAGACCAACACCGGTGGCGACCGGTGGGTCTACTCGCACCTGGTGGAGCACCTCACGGTGCGCGCCATGATGGTGAAGACTATGCCCGAGAACAGCCAGATGACCGCGAGCGACTTTCGCCCGCTGACGGCCCCCGTAAGCTTTCAGGAAGCCGTCCGCATGCTGCTTGCGATGCAGATTCCGCTACGGTAGCTTTGCTCGCGCGAGCTCTCTAAGCCCGCACGGTCTGCCGTCGCACCGTAATCTCCTCGACCCGTTCGCGGATGACCTCATACCCTCGGCCCGGTGTTGTCGGCACGGCGATCTCTCCGGTTGCGCTGACGACAACTTCCGGCTCGATGATGTCTTCGGTCCAGTAACGCTTGGAGGCCGAGACATCACCGGGCAGCGAGAAGTTCGGCAGCGACGAGAGCGCGATGTTGTGAGAGCGCCCGATGCCTGTCTCCAGCATGCCACCGCACCAAACGGGGATGCCGAACTCCTGACAGACATTGTGGATCGCGATGGCCTCGGTAAAACCGCCGACGCGGCCTACCTTAATGTTGATGATCCTTCCGCTATCGAGCTCCAGCGCAGCGCGTGCGTCGCGACGGTTGCGAATGCACTCATCGAGACAGATGCGCGTTCCGAGGCGTTTCTGCAGACGGGCGTGGAAGTAGAAGTCGTCGTACCAGAGCGGCTGTTCGATCATGAGCAGGTTGAAGCGGTCCCAACTGGCGATGTGGTCGGCATCATCGAGCTTGTAAGCCGAGTTGGCATCGCAGCTGAGCATGATGTCCGGCCAGCGGGCGCGTGCCATCTCAAAGATCTCAACGTCCCAGCCCGGCTTGCACTTCAGCTTCACCCGCTGATAACCCGCGGCAACTTCGGTCGCAATCTTCTCCATAAGCTGCTCAACGGTCGGCTGAATGCCAATCGAAACGCCGCACGGAATCTTCTCGCGCGTGCCGCCTAGGAGCTTGGAGAGCGGCAGACCCTGGCGCTGGGCGTCCATGTCCCACACAGCATTCTCCAGCGCGGCCTTGGCCATGCGGTGTCCGCGGACCTGTTCGAACAAACCCGCGCAGTCGCGGCCGCTTTCGATCTCTTTGCCCAGCAGCCGCGGAGCAAGCTCTGTCTCCGTGATGTGCCATGCTGTGTCGACCATCTCATCGGAGAAGTACGGATGCTCACCGGCGACGCACTCGCCCCACGCGCTGATGCCATCGCCAACGAGCTCCACCAACAGAATGCGGCGGCCAGTGGTAACGCCAAAGCTCGTCTCAAAAGGATAGGCGAGCGGCATGTTCACCTCGCGCATGTGGATTGCTTCAATCTTCATCTACCGTCCTCAATTTCGTAATCGTTCGTACAAAAAATCGCATGACTCATTAGTACAAAAAGCCTTCGTTCCAGACGCCGAGCAGGAAGGTTCCATCACCCTGCTCTTTGCGTTCGTAGCCAAGCACGGAAAGCCCGCGCCCAAACGCTGCCTCCAGTGCTTCTGCATTCTGTGACTGCACCGCAAGCGCCTTCGGACGCTCTTCGTCAGACGCTTTCCATTCGTAAATCGCCGCAGGCACCTGCACACGTTCGACAACTTCGATGAAGGGAGTTTCGCCGGCCAAAGCTTTCTTTACGCGGTCGGACTGCAGCCACCACTCCGCGTAGATGCGATCGGTGGGCAAGCCGCCGTGCAAGGGCGAGCTGGAAGCGCCGTAAAAATTATGCCGGTAGCGGCGAGAGATCGCGCCGAGCTTCGAAAAGTTCAGGTAGGAGTTCTTGATCTCGAGCGGATCGAACGTCCACTCCATCAGCTCAAAGCCACGAGCGATCGCGTCCTCGCGCTGGGCGAGCTTTAGTCGCCGGCCGACGCCGTAGTTGCGCCACTCCGGGAGTACCGCGAGATGGTGCGAGTGAAGATACGCATGCCCGTTGCGCATGCCCGGCAGACCCATGGCGTAGCCGACCAGGGTGTCGCCCTCAAAAGCCCCAAGTACCTGCCCGCCGATCTGCGAGGCGAGCAGGAAAACCTTCTGCGTCATCATGCCGGAAAGGTCATACGACCAAACGGTGTTCTGCAACTCTACGCAGCGATCGAACTGTTCCAGTTCCGTGAGTGCTTCGATACGGATTTTGCTTTTTACATCTTGCGTGATGCTAGTCAACAGTATTCCCTTCTGCAGCTTTTACGCGGGCCCACAAGTCTTCCAACTCATCGGAGGTTTTTCCGTTCAGACCGTGGCTTCCAGCGGCCTCTTCCATCGACCTAAACCTGCGGCGGAACTTCGCATTGCTGCGCCGCAGCGCCGACTCTGCGTCGACCTTCAGATGTCGAGCAAGATTCATCGCCGTAAACATCAGGTCACCGAACTCGTCTTCGACGCTTTCGACGGTTCCATTGCGAACCTCGGCCTGCAGTTCTCCGATCTCTTCATCCATCTTCTCGAACAAACCGGAAGCGTCCGGCCAGTCGAAGCCAATCTTTGCGGCTTTTGAGCCGAGCTTGCCCGCTTCGAGGGTAGCCGGCATCGACCGCGGGACATCGTCCAATAGTGAATTCGATGCGGGCTTGGATTTCTTTTCTTCGAGCTTGATCTGCTCCCAGTTGCGCAGCACGGCGGCGGAGTCCGTAGCTTCGACATTGCCGAAGATGTGGGGATGCCTGCGGATGAGCTTCGCGTTCAGATTCTCCGCCACGTCTTGCAGCGTAAAGTGGCCTTCTTCTGCGGCCATTTGGGCATAGAAGAGCACCTGCAGCAGCAGATCGCCCAGCTCATCCTTTAAGTCCGGCCAGGCCCGGCGCTCGATCGCGTCGAAGACCTCGTAGGTTTCTTCGAGAGTGTGCCGCTTGATGGTGTCGAAGGTTTGCTCCCGGTCCCAGGGGCAGCCGCCCGGTCCGCGCAGGCGCGCCATCAGCTCCACGGAGCGCTGCACACCGGCGGCGACCGTGCCGGATCCGCGGCTGGGCCCCGCTACTTCCTGAATGCTCGTCAATTCGTCCACACTTCCAGCTTACTTGACCCAGCGCAAAGTGTTAGCATCCTGCCCATGGGTTCAGTTTCCACAACCGAGCGCACGACCGGCCGCCGGCCCTGGTGGACCATCGTTTTGCTGGCTCTGCCGTACGTCGGCTTGTGCTTTCCTGGCCTATATTCGCGCGCCACGCCTGCGCTCTTCGGCTTCCCGTTCTTTTACTGGTACCAGTTCGCCTGGGTCGCGCTGACTTCGGTTCTGCTCTACATCGTCTATCGCCAGTTCAAAAACCGCTAGCCCCCTTCCGCATCCTCTGTGTTCGTTATGCGTCCAATAGAATTGGGGCTCAGGCCGCTGTGCCTTATTCGCTACTTTCTGCTAACTGCCTCTCATGGACCTCCTCGCCAAAATCCGAACGCTGCCCACTGGCGCGGGCTGTTACCTCTACAAGAACGCCGAGGGCGAGGTTATCTACGTCGGCAAGGCGAAGAATCTGCGCTCGAGGGTGCGCAGCTACTTCCTGGCGGCGACACAGGCCAACAATGCCAAGACCGGTTCGCTGATGCGCGAAGCGGTGGATATTGAGTACATCCTCGTCGCCAATGAACGCGAAGCTCTGGCGCTTGAGAATAACCTCATTAAGCAGCGTAAGCCGCGGTTCAATATCCTGCTGCGCGACGACAAAACGTACCCCTATATCAAGCTCACGCTGAACGAACGGCACCCGAAGGTCTTCGTGACTCGCCGCCTGCGCAAAGATGGGGGGGCTTATTTTGGGCCTTATTTTCCGGGGAATCTGGCGCATCGGTTGGTGGACGTCATTCACCGCAGCTTCCTCATTCCGAGCTGCAAGGTGGACCTGAATCGCTACCATCCGCGGGCGTGTTTGCAGTACTACATCAAGCGCTGTCTGGGGCCGTGTGTGGAGGGCCTGATTTCGCAGGAGGACTATCGGCAGGCCATTCGCGATGTGCAGTTGTTTCTCGAGGGCAAATCCGGTGAGCTCGAAGGCCGTTTGACCACGCGCATGGAGCAGGCTGCCGAGAACATGCAGTTCGAGCTGGCGGCGCGGATGCGCGACCAGCTGATCACCGTGTCGCAGGCGCAGGACCGCCAGCGGATCCACTCGACCGACGAGAGCGAAGACGCCGATGTGTTCGGCTTCCACTTCGAGAACGACATGCTCGCCGTCAATCTCTTCCATATGCGCGGCGGTAAGATCGTCGACCGTCGTGACATGTTCTGGGAAGACCTTTGGGAGTTTGAAGCGGCGAGTAACCCTTATCTGACCGATGACGATGACTCCAGCGAGACAACGGCGCTTGAGGCGGAGGCCGTTCCCGGACTGGAGCCTGACCCGGCTTTCTCGGCTCCTGAAATCGATCAGGACGAGCCCGCGTCGGACGAGCCGGGCGGGCTCACGGAGCCCTTCAACATGGGCGACAGTCCGATCCCTGGCATTCCGCACATCGCAGCGCAACGTAGCGAGCCCATCTTCTCGGCTCCGGTGTTTTTCTCGGCACTGCTGAAGCAGCTGTATCTGGATCAGAGCTACGTGCCAAAGCATATTTATGTGCCGGTCGATTTTCCCGACCGGCAGCTGCTTGCTGACGCACTGCGCGAAAAGCTGGGACACAAGATCGAGATTGCTGCGCCACAACGTGGTGATAGAAGGTCGCTGGTGGATCTCGTCTGCCAGAATGCGAAGCAGTCCTACGACCAGCGCTTCCGCGTACTCGCGCCCTCGATCAAGAACATGCAGGAAGCGCTGCAGGAAGCGCTCACGCTCGCCGAACCGCCCGAGCGGATTGAGTGCTTCGACATCTCGCACATCCAGGGTGCGGAGACGGTGGCATCGATGGTGGTGTGGGAAAAGGGCGCGATGAAGAAGTCCGACTACCGCAAGTTCCAGGTCAAGACTGTTACCGGCGTCGACGACTTTGCGTCGATGCGGGAGATCATCCACCGCCGCTACAAGAAGCTGCAGGAAGACAACAAGCCGCTACCTTCGCTGATCCTCATCGACGGCGGACTTGGTCAGCTACACGCCGCCGCAGACGCACTCACTGAGATTGGCCTGACGACGCAGCCGCTGGCCTCGATCGCCAAGCGCGAAGAGATTATTTACGTACATGGGCAGGAGGACGATCCGGTCATCCTCGACCGCCGTTCGCCCGTGCTGCATGTCATCCAGAAGATCCGCGACGAGAGCCATCGCTTTGCCGTCACCTACCATCGCAAACGCCGTCAGATGCGTGACCGCACCAGCGAGCTCGACGACATCCCCGGGGTGGGCACGATCACACGGCAGCGGCTGCTGGAGCACTTCGGCAGCGTGCGTGCCTTGAAGCAGGCAGCGGAGAAGAACCCCGATTCACTGACGGCCGTTGTAAATAAGGCCGCCGCCGAAAAAATCCGACGCTACTTCGCGGGCGAAGCGCAGGAGTCCGGGCTCGTACAGATCGAGACCTAGCGCTTACTTCGCCGCATAAGGCACAGGCTTGCTCTTCGCCGCCGGCATCTTGACATGCAGCATCTTTGCTACGGTCGGCGCAATCTGCCGCATGTCGATCACGCCAAGCTTTTTGCCCCGAGCGACACCCGGGCCCATCACGAAAAACGCAGACTGCATCTCCGGGTGGTCGGGCAGATAGCCGTGCGTTCCTATGCCGGGTGTCTCGACCACAAACGGAGGCCGCAAGCCGCCGCGCGTGGCCCATCCCGTTTTCAAATCGATAAGAAACGACGCATCCGGAAAGCCGCCGCGCTGATGCAACTCGTCTGCCTCGAGAACACGGTCAATGCCATTTGTCGGATCGGCCTTCATCGCATTCAGCACAGCCCTTACCCTGGCCAGTAGCGCTTTATCTTTAGGGTCTCGCAGCACAACCGCGGCGCTTCCATCCTCCAGCCTGCACTCAGCATCCCAAGAAGAGATATTCCCACCAGCGCCGGCCGCGTCCGCGGGCTTCAACGTAATCAAACCGGCCTGCACGAAGTAGGCATTCAGATTCACCTCGTGGTCGACGCGCGCGAATCCGTGATCGGAAACGACGACGATGATCGCATCCGGATCGAGAGCTTGCTCCGAAGCGATGGCCTCACCGGCAAGACGGTCCAGATGCTCCATTGCCGCATCTGCCTCTTTGCTGAACGGGCCGTGCGCATGTTCGTTTTTATCGAGGTCATTGAAGTGCAGCAGAACGAAGTTCGGGTTCCACTTGCGGATGATGCCTTCCGCCCATGCAGCGCGATGATCGTCATCATCGGTGCCTGGAGCGAGGGGACTATTGAGTTGCTGCTTGATGTCCAAAGGGTGTAGCGGCTGGTCTTCCGGCGCCGCGCTCTTGGCCGGCTCGCCATATCCGGCGATCAGGTAGTCCACCGGCGCGCCTAGCGTCACAGGCCATCCGACTGACGCCGTCGTCAGCCCGGCAGCATCGGCTGCCTGATACAACGTCTCCGCATGCAACTGCCGGAAGTACCAATAAGAGTCGCCATGAAGCTCGCCGAGTGGATCGTACAGAGCGTTAGCCACAACCCCGTGTTGTGCGGGCCAAACGCCGGTAATCATCGTGATGTGGCTGGGAAACGTTACCGTCGGGACCACACCCACGACGCCCTCGGCATAGCTTCCCTGGGTTAGAAACAACCGCAGGTTTGGAACCTTGAGCCCATGTTCTTCTGCGTGTGTAATGTACTCCGGCTTCATGCCGTCGATGGAGATCATCAGCACATGCGGCTTGCGGGACTGTGCGACCACGCTCGCAGTGAACAGGTATGAAACGGTAACGAAAGGGACGAGGAAGCGCGAGACCATCAAGACGGTCCTCCTCCCAGTAGTTTCGCCCAGAAGCCGATTCCGTGTCGCACGCGCTGTCTTAACGGCTGCTCAACACAAACTTGTTCCCTTCTGAATCCCTGAAGATTGCCGACGTACCCCAGTGCTCTTTCTTGGGCTGCTGCTCGAACTCCACGCCTTTCGCCATCATGGCCGCGCCTGGCACAATCCACAACTTATCCGCAAGCGCGTTCTGCATCAGTAACTAGCCACAATCAGCGCATTCCGCTAGGTTGAAGCCATGCGTCTCTCGAACGTCCTTGCCCTACTCGCCATCACCTCACCACTCGCCGCCCAAGTGCCTCTCCACAAGCAAATCGCCACGATTGCGAACGACGCGAAGGGCGACGTTTACGTGGCCTGCTCTCTGCCAGCTACGAAGCTCGACTGCGACCTCAACCCACACGGCCACCCGCCCATGCAGTCGACCTTCAAGTTTCCGCTGGCCATTGCGGTCTTCCAGCAGATCGAAGCCGGTAAGCTGTCGCTCAACCAGCCGATTCCTTTCCTCACATCCGATCTCTACAAAGGCTCTTACAGCCCGTTGCAGGATGCCCACCCCAACGCCGGCGTGGACGTCCCGCTGCGCGAGCTCATCCGACTCTCCGCCAGCCTCTCTGACAACATCGCCACGGACATTCTGCTGCGCCTCATCGGCGGCCCACAAACTGTGCAGCGGTCGATGGACGCGCTTGGCGTTCCAGGCATCCACGTTGTCCACTCCGAGCGCCAGCTCCATGACGACGAAACCCTGCAGTACCAGGACTCCGCAGAGCCCACCGCCATGGTCGCCCTACTGCGCCGCTTCGCCGACCACTCGCCTCTCAACCCGGAGCACACCGCTCTGCTCCAGCAGTGGATGACCGAAACTCCCAGCGCACCGCACCGCATCAAGGGCCTGCTACCCGCAGGGACAGTGGTCACGCACAAAACCGGCACCTCCGGCCTCGACCACGGTTTCTATCCGGCCACGAACGACGTTGGACTCATCACGCTGCCGAACGGCCAACGGTTGGCGCTCGCCATCTTCGTCACCAACGCGCACGCCGACGATGCCACCGACGAGGGGGTTATCGCCCGCATTGCCAAAGCCGTCTACGACGCGGCCATCACAGCATCGGCTTCCACAACAAAATAGGCTGACCGTCTACGCTCAGATCAAAAAGGCGGATTTTCAAAATCAGCAATGAATTGGATTCCAGGCACATGCAGCCTCTTCTTCAACAACTGCTTATCACCTGTCAGGAATAGATCAGTCTTATTTGCCGCTGCACACGCCAAGTGCAGTGAATCAGGCGATTTGAGGCCGAACTCCGCTCGCAATCTCCGAAATGGCTCTACGGATTCGTCGTCGAAACCGACCAGCGTAAACCCCATTTCATCCAGTGTCTTTCGCAAGATGATCGCCGAGGTTTCACCTCCGGCCATACCAACTGCGGCTTCCGCTAAAGAAAGATAGCTTGTAAACAGCACGTCTCCGCGCCGTCGCGATTGTGCCAACACCGCAAGAACTGCTGGAGCGAAACGAGGATGACCTTCTAAGAGATAGATGAAGAGCATTGCGTCCCAAAAGACCCGGCTCATGCCTCATCCTCAGATCGAACCCATCTTAGATAGCCTTCCGTTCCGCCATGCGCGGTAATCTCTTTCTTCATCAATCCACGAATCTTTTCCGTCACACGAAACGCCCATTCCTCAGGTGTCTCGTTCTGCTTCTCGACATGCTCCTCTGGGATTGAGCCTTCAACAAACCGGAAATGATAGACAACCGTCGGGCTTTGCCCGGAAGGAGGACCGTCCCAATGATCAAGTACGATGCCATTTTCGTTCTGGAACTTGTTACCTCGAAGCGCAGAGCAAACCAGAGGGGTTCGACCGGTAGGCATTCCCTTCTTCTTCAAATCCGCTTCCACGGGTTTCACCGCGATAGAGAACTTTTTTTCACCCCGTCGACGAGCCGGCTTTACATAAGCATCTGTAGCGAATTTACGAATATATCCTGCGTCAATTGTCATGAGAGCCTCTGTGCAGCAAGAACCTGTCAACTAAAATAGCATAGAATACAATTTATGCAATAGAACTCCTACTGAGCTTCCGATCCTCCACCAAACGTATTGCAACTCGCCGGCGTCCCGCCGTTCAGCCCCGCGTTGAACCAATGCTCCCGCTGAGCCGAAGACCCGTGCGTCCAGGTCTCCGGGCTCACCGCTCTCCCGCTCATTTTTTGCAGATGATCATCGCCCACGGCGGCAGCCGCGCTTAGTGCAGCCGCCACATCGCCGGTCTGCACGATACCGCGCTTCTGGGCCGAGTGAGCCCACACACCCGCGTAGCAATCGGCCTGCAACTCGGTATCCACACTCAGGTGTAACCGCTGCCCAGGCTCCTGCTGCGAGAGCCGCTGCACCTTTGCTTCTATGCCCGTCAACTTCTGCACATGATGCCCCAGTTCGTGAGCGATCACGTACGCCTGCGCAAAGTCCGCCGTGCTCCCGCCGAACTTCTTCAGCTCGTCCCAGAAGTCGAGATCGATATATACCTTCTCATCTTCCGGACAGTAAAACGGCCCTGTGGAAGCCTGTGCTGTGCCACAGCCTGAGTACGTGGACCCACGGTAGAGCACCAGCTTGGCGTGGCGATACTGCTTGCCCTCCTGCTGAAAGATCGCCGTCCAGGTCTTCTGTACATCGTCCAGCACGAACGAAACCAACTGCGCATCGCGATCGCTGCCCACGCGCGACCCCTGCGGGCCTGCGGCCTCGCGATCCGGCTGATCGGGCCGCACATGCTGCGTCGGAGCACCCGAGCTACCTCCGTTGAACAGCCCACCCAGGAAGTTACGCCCCGTAATCAGGCTGACCACCAGCAGTACCAGGAAACCGACGATGCCGATGCCTCCGCCGCCGAAGCCCCCACCGCCAAACCCACCACCACCGCCGGAGTCGTCTCTCCGGTCCTCGACGTCGTTACTCAATCCCCCAGGCGTCCACTCCATCGTTGCATCTCCTTGTTCCCCTCTAGGATGCCTCATCCGACGCGGAAGATCGATGGAACCGTCGGCCGAAAGCTCGCGTACCCTGTTCACAAGCCGATGACCACCACAACCCTCGTTCGCCCCGCCGACCCGACCCTCCGCGCCGCGCTGCAGCTCGCGGCCGTCTTCGCCGCCGTCAAACTATTGCTCCATTTCGCCCTCACGCTCTATACGCAGCACCTGGGCTACAGCTACTTCCGGGACGAGTTCTACTACATCGCCTGCGGGCATCATCTGGCCTGGGGATACGTCGATCACGGCCCCATTGTCGCGATCCAGGCCCGTGTGGGCGAAATCCTTTTTGGCGACTCGCTCTTCGCCATTCGCATTCTCTCGGCAGTTGCGGGAGCCATTATGGTCTTCCTCGGCGGCGTGATTGCGTGGTCGCTCGGCGGTCGCCGCCCCGCGCAGGCCCTCGCGATGTTCGGCCTCCTCTGCTGCCCGCAGTACATCGGCACCGACGGCTACCTTTCCATGAACTCATTCGAGCCCGTGTTCTGGAGCTTCTGCCTGCTTGCCATCGTCCTCATCCAACGTGGATACTCTGCTCGGCTGTGGTGGGCGCTTTTCGGCGTCTCCGCCGGGGTTGGCCTGCTCAACAAACCGTCGATGGCCTTCTTTCTCGTTGCGCTGGGCATTGGCCTGGTCTGCACGCCGCAACGCAAGCTGCTCTTCACCCGGTACGCTGCGCTGGGTATCGCACTACTCATACTCCTTGCGTTGCCTAACGTCCTCTGGCAGGTCCACAACCATTGGCCGACGCTGGAGTTCCTGCGCAACGGACGCGAAGGAGGAAAGAACACAATACTCACGCCGCTTCAGTTCTGCGGCGCGCAGCTACTCAACATGAACCCGTTGAATGCCTTGCTTTGGATCACCGGCGTCGTTGCGCTGCTTCGCGCAAAGTCAATCAAGGCCTCACAGTGGCTCGGTGTCACGTATCTCGCCTTTTTCGCGATCATGTTCCTCATGCACGCGAAGGATTACTACCTCTCCGGCATCTATCCCGCATACTTCGCCGCCGGAGCCATCGCCTGGGAGCATCGCTTTGCGGCCTCGCGCTCCGTGCAGCGTGACCGCATCGCGGCCTTCCCCATCTTCGAATCCATTCTTCTGCTGAACACAATCTTCATCCTTCCGCTGGCATCGCCCGTACTTCGCCCCGCGGAGTGGGTTCGCTACACCACCGCGACACATCTTGCCACCAAGCCCACTGAGACCTCCGATTCCGGCCCGCTGCCGCAGTTCTTCGCCGACCGCTTTGGCTGGGACCAGCAATATGACATCGTCTCGAAAGCTTTCCATACTCTCAGCCCCGAAGATCAAAAGCGCGTCTGCATCTTTGGCGGCAACTATGGGGACGCTGGCAACATCGACTTTCGCAACCGACTCAACCACGACTCCCTCCCGCCAGCCCTGAGCGGACAGAACAGCTACTGGACGTGGGGTACCCATAACTGTGACCCCGAAGTCTCCATCGCGATCATCTCTGACAGCCCTGAGAAGATCGCCCTCAAGTACAACTCCGTCACACTGCTCGACCGGCCCGACGCCAGCCCCTACGCCATGCCTTTCGAGCGTCACCGCCGCATTTACTTGCTCCGCGGTCGCAAACCGACGGCACCTTTTAACTGGGCCGACGAACGCTTCTATTACTAGAAGCCCGAAACTAATCCCTAACCCCTGTCTTCGTGCTACTCTCCACCCATCCATGGAGATCAGCACAAACCCTGAAGGCGACGGCCTTCCTCGCGTCCTGACCGCGACCCACGCGACGGCTATCGTCGTCGGTATCATCATCGGGTCGGGCATCTTCCTTGTGCCGCGCGAGATGATGGCCGCGGTCGGCAACAGCCGCACGGTGTTCGCTGTCTGGATTACCGGAGGCCTGCTTTCGCTGTTCGGTGCGATGACGTACGCGGAGCTCGCTGCGATGCGGCCCAAGGTGGGCGGCGACTATGCCTTTCTCCACGCCGCGTACGGTCCGCTCGTGGCGTTCCTCTATACGTGGACGATGACCCTCATCTCGACCCCCGCAACGATCGCGACGATCGCGCTAGGCCTTGTGCGCGTGCTCGGCACCTTTGGCGCTTTCGCCTTCTTCGCACAGCATGCGATAGGTTCCTTCGTCTGGGGACAGATCATCGCCATTATCGCCACCTTTCTTGTGACGATGCTGAACATCGTGAGCACGCGCGACTCCGCCAACGTCCAAACGCTGCTTACCTGGCTCAAAGTGCTGCTTGTGCTGGTCGTTGTGGGTTTTTGCTTCCTTGGAACGAGCCATGCTCCAGCGCCAACCGGGCTGCACAACTTCGCCAGCACGTTTCCCGCAGCGCGTGGAGGCTTCGCCGGCTTCATGGTCGCGCTTACCGCCGCGCTCTGGGCCTACGACGGCTGGTCTGACGTCACGCAGCTTGCGGGCGAAGTCCAGAAGCCGCAACGATCCCTCCCCATCGCCCTCATCGGCGGCGTCGCCACCGTCGGCATCCTCTACATGCTCACCAACGCGGCGGTGCAATACGTCCTGCCTGCCGCAATCATCGCCACCGCCGAACGCCCCGCGGCCGACGCCATGCAGCTGGTCGCCGGCCACCTCGGTGCGTGGATCATCTCCATCGCCATGGCCATTAGCGTAATGGCGACGTTCGTCGGCAGCTCACTCTCAAACGCCCGCATTCCGTTCGCCGCGGCGAAGGACGGCCTCTTTCCCGCGATCCTTGGCTCGGTGCAGCCGCGCTACCGCACCCCGTGGGCTTCACTGGTCCTACAAGGCTCGCTTGCCTCGCTATTGATCCTCGCCGTCGGCAAGTTCCAGGCGTTGTTCTCGCTCGCCATCTTCGCGGAATGGCTTTTCTATGCCATCACCATCTCCACCGTCTTTGTCTTCCGCAGACGCGAGCCCAACGCCGACCGCCCCTATCGCGTCACCGGTTACCCGGTCGTGCCCGCGTTCTTCATCCTCGCGGCCCTTGTGCTTCTGGTCTTCAGCTTTGCCGACCAGCCACGCAACTCCATCGTCGGCTCTATCGTGATCCTTTGCGGCATACCGATTTACTTCGTCACCCAACGCCGCAAACATCCCACCAACTGACCGTTTTCTCTACCCTCTACGCTCTACACTCTTCTTTGTGAAGAAACCCAAGCTCGGCCAGAACTTTCTCATCGACGAAGACGCCTGCCGCCGCATCGCCGGCTCTCTTGGCGACACCTCCGCCCGCACCGTCGTCGAAATCGGCCCCGGACACGGCGCCATCACCGACATCCTCGCGCCGCGCTGCGCCCGCCTCCACTGCATCGAGTTCGACCCTGCGCTGGCCCGTGAGCTAACGTTCCGCTTCCGCAACGGTCCGCACGTCACCATTCACAACGCGGATATCCTCCAAACCGACCTCAGCACACTCGACACACACGACGCAACGCTGTCCGCGCTCGACGTCCTCGGCAACCTCCCGTACTACATCACCTCGGATATCCTGCTGCACCTCTTCACCTTCGCCCGCACCGGCCTTCTCTCGCGCGCAGTCCTCATGATGCAGCGCGAGGTCGCCGACCGCATCGCTGCCGCGCCCGGCTCCAGCGAGTACGGCGCGCTCTCGGCCTTCACGCAACTCCACGCGCACGTCACCAACCTCTTTACGTTGCCGCCCGGCGCTTTCAGTCCGCCGCCTGACGTGTACTCCACTGTGCTGCGCCTCGACTTCGCCCCCCGCTTCACCGAGCTCCAGGTCGACCCCGACGGCTTCAATAAATTTCTCCGCTCCACCTTCATGCAGAAGCGTAAGACGCTCGCTAACAACCTGCGCACGGCCGGATTCAATGCCGCGCAGCTCAGCGCCGCATGGCCCGCCAGCATCCCGCCGCTAGCGCGCTCGGAGGCCGTTCCGCTCGAAGCCATGGCCGAGCTCTACCGCAACCTCACCGAGATAGCCACCACCACGAATTTGTCATCCTGAGCGAAGGTTCGCGCTTTTGCGAACCGCAGTCGAAGGACCTGCAGTGCCGCCTGCCGCCGCACTCATGTTTTGACCTCGGCCTCGAACGCTTACTTCGCCGGCCCGACCACACCCGCCGACTCCAGCAGGCGTGCCGCCTTACTGCGCACCCGCTCCATCAGCCGCTCATCGCCCACAATTCCCTGTAGGACCGGCGCAATGTTCTGCACCTCAATCGCCCGCCCGGCTTTCACCTCATCAATCAACGAATCCAGCTCGGCATCCAACGCCAGCCGGTCGAAGCGCCGTTCATGCGCCAGCCGATCACCCATCTGCAGCGTCTCAGCCACCGCCATAAACGCGTCGGTCGCATCGCGCACCTTCGCATCGTCCGAGTAATTAAAGACACAGGAAGACTTCACGCCGCCGGCGAAGTATTCCAGCGTCTTCGCTCCCGTGTCTGCGACATTCTTCATCTTCGTCCCGCACCGGTCCGCGATCACAGCATCTTTCGCTGCAAAAATCGTTGCGAGCGTCGGCTGGCTAAACCGGATTGCGGCGGAAGCCTTCTGCACCGATTCTCCCTTCGCCCGTTCGAGATACACACCCGCTCCGTTCTCGTAGACGTTGAATTCGTAACGTGACACAACCTGCGCCGCTTGCTCAAACCCAAAGTGGATCAGTTTCAAATCGCCTTGCGCCAGCGCCCCGGCCGCCAACACCGACCATACCGTCGCTGCGACTATCCAGGCGCGCCTCACCGTAGCAAAGCCTCAGCCGTCTGCGCGTGATGGATATGGCAGATCGCAATCGCCAGGGCATCGGCCGCGTCGGCCGGCTTCGGAGCCTCATCCAGCTCCAGCAGTCGGGCCACCATGAACTGGACCTGCTCTTTGGCTGCGAGACCGTATCCCACCACCGCACTCTTGATCGAAAGCGGAGCGTACTCGGCAACGGCCAGCCCGCAGTTAGCTGCAGCCAGCATCGCGACGCCGCGTACCTGGCCGAGCTTGAGCGCACTCTTGGCGTTAGCGGAGAAAAAAACCTCTTCAATCGCGACCATTTCCGGCTGCCAGAGCTGCATCAACGCGGTCAGCTCGGTGTACACCTGCGCCAGCCGCATCGAAGTGGTGTCCTTTTTGTTCAGCTTCACCGCGCCCGCGCACAGATAGCGCAGCTTCGGCGTTCGGGCCTCGAAATCCACCTCGACCACGCCGTAACCCGTAAACTCCGTCCCGCAATCGACGCCGAACACCCGCATAGCCTGAGTCTAACGCCCCCATTGCCGTATTCGCAGAACCCTGCATCAAACCCGTTACAATCAGACCGACCGGACACCCGCTCGACGAAGACCAGCTCGCCCCTGAATCCCTGATGATGCCCGCCACCAGAACGCTCGCGAACGCCACCCTTGCCTGCACGCTCGCCCTCGCGACGTTCCCCGGCCTGTCGCAAACGGCGCCGGTTCCGGCTCCAAAAGCGCCAGCCCCCAAGCCGCCAGCCCAAACTGCAAAGGCCCCCAAAGCGCCTGCTCAGGCCGCGCCGATAGTGGCACCCGTTCCCAGCCTTGCCGCGACCCCGGCCACACCCTTCAACCGCGGCATCATCCTGCTCGACCCCGCCCATGGCGGCCTTGACAGCGGATCGCGCATCAGCGACTCCATCCTCGAAAAAGACGTTACCCTCAACTTCGCGTTCAAGCTGCGCTCGCTGCTCTCGGCCCGCGGGTTCACCGTCGTCATGACCCGCGACAGCGACGCGGCCACACCGCCCGGAGCCACCAGCCCCCTTACGCTCGACGACCGCGCCGGCACCGCCAACCGTGCCCATCCCGTCGCCTGCCTGATCCTGCACGCGACCGCAGCGGGCAACGGTGTCCATATCTACAGCTCGGAACTTGACCCCACACCCGGCGAGCCACTCGCCAACCCCTGGCTGACCGCACAGGCGCCCTGGGTCACCCAAAGCGAGCGCCTCCAGAAGCAGCTCGGCCTCGCGCTGACCCGCGCCAGCATCCCGCTGGTGAATAGCCGCGCTTCCGTCCGCCCGGTCGACTCCCTCACCTGCCCTGCGCTCGTCGTGGAGCTCGCACCCCAGGGTGGCGACACCAGCACCCTCAACGACTCCGGCTATCAACAACATGTGGCCGAAGCGATCGCCACCGCGCTTGTCTTCTGGAAGACCCAGGCGCAGCAGCCGGCCCGCCTCGACCAACCACCAGTGACAGCAGCCCCCCCGGCCCCAGGAGCGAAGCCATGATCTCGCGCCATCAACGTATTCTCTTCTGGGCCCTTGTCGCCTGCATCATCGCCATGGGTGCGTTCCTATTCTGGGAGCGAGAACGTGCCCGCGACCGCATCGGCGCGCTCGCCGACGCGACCCCCATCGACGCGCCTTACACCAACACCGAATCGATCACGCTCGACCTCGCCAGCGACGCCAACGGCACCATCACCGCGACCACCCGCCAGATCGCCCTGCCCGACGAAGCCACTGCCCGCGCCCGCGCTCTGCTCGAGCACCTCGTCGCCGAGTACGCTTTGCCCGGATCGCCACACCCGTTGCAATCGGGCGCAGCCGTCGACGAAGTTTTCCTGCTCCCACTGCCCGTCAACGGCCACGCCATCGATCCCAATGCCAAGCCTTCTCCGAATGGTGACACCCCCACCGTCCCCGTCGCCGCGGACCCCAACTCCCCACAGCCGCAATCCCCCGGCGGCGAGCTCGCCGTCATCAACCTGCGCTCCAGCTTCGTCAACGCACACCCCTCCGGCGTCGAAGTCGAGTCCCTCACGCTGCTCTCCATCATCGGCACGCTCCACGCCAACCTTCCGCAGATCGAGCAGATCCGCTTCCTCGTCGACGGCCAGCCTCGCGAAACCCTCGCCGGCCACGCCGACCTGCTCCGCACCTACCCCTCACGCGACACCACCGTGGCCGCCGCCATCCCGGACGCCCAGTAAGCCTGCCCTCATGCCTTCTCCAACCATCGGCGTATTCGACTCCGGCTTCGGCGGCCTCACCGTCCTTCGCGCTCTGCTGCCCCTCATTCCGGGCGCCCACTATGTCTACCTTGGCGATACCGCCCGCCTGCCCTACGGCGCAAAATCCCAAGCCACCATCGCCCGCTACGCCGTCGAAAGCGCCCGCTTCCTTGAGCAGCACAAGGCGGACCTGCTCGTCATCGCCTGCAACACCGCAACGGCCCTCGCGCTTCCTCAAATCGAGGCCGCGGTGTCCATCCCCGTCGTCGGCGTGATCGAACCCGTCGTCTGCGCCGCGCAGCAGCGTCACCCTCATGCCGATGTCCTCGTCCTCGCCACGTCAGCCACCGTGCAGTCGCAAGCTTATAGGCAGCATTGCGAAGCCCACGGCCTCCGCGCCACCGAAAAAGCCTGCCCGCTGCTCGTCCCGCTCGTCGAAGAAGGCTGGACCGACCACCACATCACCCGCGAAGTCCTCAGCATCTACCTCCGCGAAGCCCTCGAAACCTGCAACCCGCAAGCGGTGCTGCTCGGTTGCACCCACTACCCCCTCATCGCGAGTGCCATCGAAGCCATGCTCCGCGAACTCGGCTCGCAAGCCGTCGTCATCGATTCCGCCCAGGCCACCGCCGCCGCCGTAGCCAGCCACTTCGACCTCACGCCCGCACCATCCACCCCACCCGCCACCTTCGAGTGCTACGCCACCGACTCCGTAGAAAAATTTCGCCTCCTCGGCAGCCAGTTCCTCAACCATCCCATCGACAAAGTTCAGCTCCTCAACATCGGTGGCTAATCCAAATCGTTTTTCACTATCCTCCGCGCTCTATCCTCTACACTCTGTTTCTATGCCTTACCTTCTCAAGACCGAGCCCCACAAATACTCCTTCGACGACCTCCTCCGCGACAAAGAGACCATCTGGGACGGCATCCGCAACAACCAGGCGCTCATCACCCTCCGCAACATGAAAAAGGGCGAAGACTGCGTCATCTACCACTCCAACGAAGGCAAAGCCGCCGTTGGTCTGGCCAAGGTCGTCTCCGTCGAGCTTGCTCCGCCCGTTCCGCCCTCGAAAATGACTACCCCCATCGTGAAGATTAAGGCCGGCAAGCGCCTTAAGCGCGAAAAGACGCTCGACGAAATCCGCAACGCCGGTGTCTTCCAGGGCTCCATCATGTTCCGCCAGTTCCGCCTCTCCGTCGTCCCGCTTTCCGACGAACAGTTCGACTGGCTTGTTCACGCCTAGCGCAACGCAACAGCAAAAGGTACATCCAACGCCGCAACTGCGCTCATCTGGAGCTCGCTCCCGTTAGCGCCGATGATTAAGTCCACTGTAGCTCCCGATCCCTCCGCGACCCCATGAGGTCCAGCCTGTTGCGGCTTTGTGTTGTCCCGCTGACATGGGAACGGTTCTATGGAATCGCCTATGGCCGGAAAGTTGCAGCCAAAACCGAACAAAACTCTTTGGATAAGGTCGTTCCGCCCGGTAAACTGGCCTCCACCCGGGACCTATGAAACCTGCGATCCACTTCGACATTGCGACGTTGTTCGTGACCCAGGCCCTCGTTTGTTTCATTTTTTCGCTTGTCCTCTACATTTTAGCGAGACGGTTTCCGGGTGTTCGCGGTCCCATGCGGTTGGCCCAAGGATTCTTCATCGCCATTGTCTCCCTGTTCTTTTTCCTGTTGCGCGCTTACATGCCGCTTACAGTAAGCGTGCTTTTCGGGAACGGCCTGCTGTGGGTGGCCTATCTATTTTTTTATGCCGGCGGCGCAGCGCTGATCGGCATTCGTCCGCGCATGCGCGCCCCTTTGCTCATCGCGTTGCTTTCTCTCCTTCCGATGGCCTATTTCAGCGCCGTCCACGACCTCATCAACATCCGCACGATCATCGTCTCAATCACCGGCGTCCTGATTCAGATCAATCTGTTCGTCGACCTCGTGCGCAACCGCCACCGTGGAATTGTTGTGCAGTCGCTTTCCGTTTTCGTTGGCTTGTCCATGATCGGGGACACCTTACGTGGCATCGTCACCGCGCTTCGTGGGGTTCCGCCAAACATCTTTCAGAACGACGTCGCCCAATCGCTCCATCTGCTCGTGGGCCTTATCTCCGCCTGCGGCGTGGGCGTCTTCAGCATGGCCCTGATTGCCCGCGAGATCACCGCATCCATCGAACGCAACGCCCGCCGCGATCCCCTCACCGGCGCGCTCAATCGCCTGGGCATCGAAGAGCTCCTCGGCGTCGAGGTCGAGCGCTCCCGCCGCACCCGCGTCGCGCTTTCGATCGCGCTACTCGACATCGACCACTTTAAAGCCTTCAACGATACCGGCGGCCATGCCGCAGGCGATGAAGTCCTCCGCAACGTCGTGGCCGCCATCTCACACCACCTGCGCGCCTTCGATGCCTGCGGCCGCATTGGCGGCGATGAGTTCCTCATCATGCTTCCGGGCTCGACCGCACTCGACATCGCCGCCGTCTGCAACCGCATCCTTCGCGAGGTGTCCTCGTTGCCGCCACACGCCGCCTCCGGCGTCACGCCCACGGTGAGCATCGGCTTCACTCAAGCCGACGTCTACGACACAGTCGTCGATCTTCTCGCCCGCGCTGATCGCGCTCTCTACGCCGCCAAAGATCAGGGTCGGAACTGCGCGCAAATGGAGCTCGCTCCCCTCCGCGCAGAGCCGCTTGAAGTTCCGAGCGCGCCCAAGTCCATGCGCCGCTCCCGCATGCGACGCTCCGCCTCCTCCATGCGCGACTCCCATCCCTGATTCCCCTTCACCGAAGCCTCTTATTCTCCTCCACCTGCAAGTTCGGTCGCCTCGATGACCTATAATCACCTCTTGCCGCAAATTCTGGTGGATCGGGTTTCGAATGCTCCGTAACAAGCTCGCTGTGGTTGCTCTCTCGCTTTCCTTTTTGCTCGCCGGCTGTGGAAGCAACTCAAGCACCGCGGTCACCACACCGGTGCAACCGGGCGCAACGCTATCCGGAACCACTCTGAAGCTCACCAGCACCATCGGCACCGCATCCTCAGCCAGCAGCATTACCCTGACCAACAATGGCAATGCCACCCTGACCGGCATCGCCATCACTCTCGGCGGCACCAACGCCTCCAGCTTCGCCAAAACTACCACTTGCGTCGCCACCCTGGCTGCCGGCTCAAACTGCTCGATTTCAGTAACCTTTACGCCCGCAGCCGCCACCACCTACACCGCGACCATCAGCGTTGCCAGTAGCGCCACTTCGACGCCCCAAACCATTACCCTCACGGGTACAGGAACGACGACCACAACACCGCCGACTCCCGCCCAGGCCGTACTGTCGGCAACCACCATCGCCTTCCCTGGAACCGCCGTCAACAGCACGGCTACCGCGATGAGCGTCACGCTTTCGAACCCCGGCGGTTCTACCCTCACCGCAATCTCCATCACGCTCGGCGGAACGAACGCCTCCGACTTCGCGGAAACCACCACCTGCGCGGCTACTCTCTCAGCAGGCTCCAGTTGCACCATCTCCGCCACCTTCACGCCCACCGCAGCCGCCACGGACACAGCAACCATTAGCGTCGCCAGCAGCGCTACCACTGCTGCTCAGACGATCACGCTTACCGGGACGGGCACCTCCTCCACCACCACCGTTACCCACAAGCTCTACGTTTACGGTCCGGCCGGCGGCGCTACCGATGTCTCCAACCTCTACACCTTCATCAACAGCGCCACCAAAACCATCGACATGACGATGTACGAGCTGCAGGACACCACCTTCACCGGCTATCTCGCCACCGCCTGCGGCAAAGGCATCAAGGTCCGCGTGCTCCTCGATGCCAGCCTCGTAAAGAGCAACAACACGCCCGCTTACAACCAGCTCAACACCTCCGGAGCAAACTGCAGCGCTGTCTTCTCCAACACCGCCTTTCAGGCAACGCACCAAAAGACCATCACCATCGACGCCGGCACGGCCAACGCCCAAACCGCCATCATGTCGCTCAACCTGCAGAGCCAGTACTACTCCACCACCCGCGACTTCGCGCTGCTCACCAACGACCCCGCGGACATTGCAGCGATCGAAGCCACCTTCAACGCCGATATCGCGGCCGGCACACCCTACAACGGTACGCAAGGCCCAAGCGACCTAAGCTACCAACCCGGCACCGGCGACGACCTCATCTGGAGCCCCACGACTGCCCAAGCCGCCATGCTCGCCCTCATCAACAACGCCCAGAAGACCATTACGCTTGAAAATGAAGAGATGGGCGCGGCCAACATCGTCAACGCTCTCGAAAATGCCTGCCAGACTCGCGGCGTCACCGTACACATCGCCATGGTCAACTCCAGCACCAACTCGCCGTATAGCTCGTACGCCACCCAGTTCAAGGCGCTCGAGGCCGCCGGTTGCTTTGTGCGCACATACCCCGATACCACCACCGGTCTCTACATTCACGCCAAGGCCGTCGTTGCCGACTACGGCCTCGGCACCCAGGCCGTCTACATGGGTTCGATCAATTACTCGAACGCGTCCATGACCGAGAACCGTGAGCTCGGCATCTACATCACCGATACTCCGAGCGTAACCCTGCTCAACACCACCATGACAAACGACTACGCCGGAGCAACGGCCTTTTAGGGATTACAGACGCTCCCGGAAAACCTTACCGCGCTGCGCCCAATAATCCCGTACGCCCAGCCACACCCCGAGCACGTTCTTCCCCTCGAGCCGGACCATGCGGTTCACCAGCTTCAGCACGACAAACAGCGGCATGCTGAACCATGGCGCAGCCGCGTGTCGCCTCATAAAATGTAGCCCCGCCGCAGTGGAGTACCGGTCAACGACCGGACTTCGCCCTACCGCACTCCCGCCTTCTTTGTGCAGAATCGCCGTATCCTCAGCGACCGCAAGCCCATATCCAGCCTCGGTCACGCGCAGCGCAAAATCCGAGTCGTCCCAGTACATAAACGACCCCTCGTACAAAATTCCTACCCGCAGTAGCACCTCGCGCGGAATCAACACACTCGCAAACGTCAGGTAGCTGTTCGGCCCCAGCGAAGTAGGCTTCACGAAGTGTGTGCTTCGCCCCAGCCACACCGTCAGCTCGCCTCCACCCCACGCCTGCACCTTTGCCGGATCGTGCATGTAATACAGCACGCTGCCGATCAGCCCCGCCTTCGGCTCAACCGCAGCCTTCGCGACCAGCTTGCCGCATGTGTCTGGAGGCGCAACCGTGTCATTGTTCAACAGCCAGACGAAGTCCGCACCCTCCGCGACCGCGCGCTCAAGGCCAAGGTTGTTACCGCGCGAAAACCCGAGATTCGCGCCAGCTTCCAGCACCGTCACCTGCGGAAACGCCGCGCGAATGGCCTCCACCGATCCATCGCTCGACCCGTTGTCCACCACAATCACCCGCAGCGCCGCATACTGCTGCAGCATCAGCGACTCGAGGCAGGCCATCGTGTCCGCCCGGCCGTTCCAGTTCACCAGAACGCAATAAACTACCGGCTTAAGTGCATTGGATTCAGTCATCAACAAGTCTCTTCCATTATCCCCCACCGAGCGCGGCCCTTTCATGGCGACTGTCATCCTCCTGCTGCTATCCTTACCCTTGCAACGCGCCTCCCGGGCTGAGCAAGCTCGCCCCAGCCGGCGCCCTGAAGAAAGGAACACCCCAAACCTCATGATCGATCTAAAAGGCAAAGTCGCCGTCGTCCTCGGCGTCGCCAACAAGCGCAGCATCGCCTACTCCATCGCAGAAAAGCTCGCCAACGCCGGCGCCACACTCGTCCTTTGCTACCAGTCCGAGCGCCTGAAGAAGGAATCCGAAGAGCTCCTCGAATCGCTCGGCCAGACGGGCACCGGTCGCGCCATCCAGATGGATGTTTCGTCCGACGAACAGATCGACGCGGCCTTCGCCGAGATCGCCGCCGCCTTCCCCGTTGTTCACATTCTTGCGCACGCCGTGGCATTCGCACCCGCCGACGCCATCAAGAACGACTTCCTGCTCACCAAGCGCGCCGACTTCGCACTCGCCCACGATGTCAGCGTCTACTCCTTCATCGCCGTCGCCCGCGCCGTTGCCCCGCTCATGACCGAAGGCGGCTCACTGCTCACGCTCACCTACTACGGCGCCGACAAGGTCTTCCCCAACTACAACGTGATGGGTGTCGCTAAGGCCGCACTCGAAGCCACGGTGCGCTACCTCGCGGCATCTCTCGGACCGAAGAACATCCGCGTCAACGCCATCTCAGCTGGTCCCATCAAGACGCTCGCCGCCCGCGGCATCGGCGACTTCTCCACCATCCTCGACACCGTTACCCAGCGCGCGCCACTTCACCGCAACGTCGAGCAGGCTGAAGTCGGCAACACCGCCCTGTTCCTCTCTTCGGATCTCGCCAGTGGGATCACCGGCGAAATCACCTTCGTCGACTGCGGGTTCAACGTCACTGGAATGTAGCTTCCATGGTCAAATTGCGGGGATGGAATATAGCGGTTGTCTTAATAGCGGTCACGCTTTCCACGGCCGCCTTCTTTCTGACCTACACAGTTGCGATGACACCATACGATCAGCCGAATGTGGTCATCGCTCCATTCATTCCAGGCTTTTTTGTTTACCAGCTGCTTCGTGGCTTTCGAGAAGGTCCCATTCCCAACGGCATCAGTGGGATTTTTATTGCTGCAATCAATGCCTTCTTCTATGGGGTAATGGTGTTCGCGCTCTATAGAATTTTTAGAAAATATAAATCTCATCGGAGCCGCCCATGACCACCGCCGAACTCCTCCTCGCCGACTACGACATCGAAATCTCCAACACCCGCCGCACCCTCGAGCGCGTCCCCGAAGACCTGCCCGACTACGCGTGCCACGAAAAATCCATGAAGCTTGGCAAGCTCGCCATGCACTGCGCGACCATGCCGCTCTTCGGCCTCTACATCATGGAAGACGACGGCATGAACCTCGCCGATCCCAACCCCAAACGCAAACACGCCGATCTCACCTTCACTACCCGCGAAGCCTGCCTCGCCCGCCTGGACGAATGCGCTCCGCTCTGTCGCGCGGCCATCGCCGCCTCATCGGACGAGCACCTCGCCGCCCTTTGGCCATTCTCTTTCGGGGAGCACATCATCTCCAACGTCAGCCGCGTCCTCACCTTCCGCATGATGTGCATCAACCACCTCATTCACCACACCGCGCAGCTCGGCGTTTACCTCCGCCTCAACGACATACCTGTCCCCGCGCTCTACGGTCCCTCCGCGGACGAGCAGTGGGCGCCTAAATAATCGTTAGACCTTTCGAAAGAGCACTGCTTGGTAGGGCCTGCCGGTCAGCTCGATCTCGCTCTTGCCAGTGAATGTTCCGGGCAACGGTGTTCTAGTCATGACCCACGGATCGATCATCTCCGCGCGAAACGTAACGCCCTCCGGAAGCGGAAACGCATACTCCGCCGGGCGATGGAAATCGAAGTAGTAGAGGTACAACTCCTTCGCCTTCCCCGCCGAGCGGTAGTAGGCTCCGTCGTACCCTTCGAGACCAAGATCCAGCTCCTTCACGAGCTTGTGCAGGAACGCGATTCGCTCCGGGCTTTCGCCCAGAAGGACGGCGCCGTCCGCCGAAAGGCCGTCCTTCGCGCCTTTTCTGGCGATCACCTCGCCATGCGTACAGTACGCTCCTGCCGTGACCACCAGCCAGAAGCGCCGCGTCAGCTCCTCGCCCGTAAGGTTTCCCCAGCGACGCGCGAGGTTGCCTTCGTACATCACCTCGTCGAACACAATCGGCTTGCCCCACGCCTTTTTCCAGTCCGCCACATGATCGAAGTCGTACACCTGCAGGCTCGCGTGCGTCACCCAGGGTTTGGCGTAGTCGTACATTGGCCCGCTGTGATGGATCGACCGCAGATGGCCCGCCACGTCCGCTTCCTGGACGACGCGAAACAGGTGGTCCCACTCCTCCATATTCCAGGTCTTCAGCAGGTCATACTCATTGGCCAGCGACCACCATACGTTGCTCTGCGAGCCGAGCCGAGCCACCACGTAACGCACATAGCGCTCGTTCAGCTCCTGAGGCATCTGGTCGTAGCCCCACTGCTTGCCATAGGGATGAAACAGGATCACATCCGCCTGCACGCCTAGCTTGCCAAGGTCCGCAACCCGCTTTTCCAGGTGCCGGAAGAACTCCACATCGAAGTGCGTGAAGTCCAGTTTGCCGTCGATCATCGGAAAGGGATGCCGTTCCGGCTCGCCGGCATCGAACGCCTTCGGCAGCACACACATCCGCACCTTGTTGAAGCCACTTTTCGACAGGTTCGAGAGCGTCATCTCCTGCAGCCGTTCGCTTTCAAACACCCACGCATAGCAAGTCGTCCCGAAGGGGAAGTACCGCGTCCCATCGGCATAGCGAAAGTGAAATGTCTCCGTAACGCCCACCGGCCCGTGATTTTCAGCCGCCGGCTTCACACAGACGAACTCGCCCTTCGCGCCTTCCAAGGCTTTTACGGGGCTTCTCACCGCCCACCGCCAGGTCCCTACTTCATCCGGCATCCACCGGATCCTGTACACGCCGCCTCCATCGTAAAAGCCGTCCACCCGCACCACCCGCGCGCCCATGGAGTACTCCGCTGTCACTACGACGTCCGCAAACGGATTTCCGTCCGCTGGCCCCTGCACCACGATCTCGTGGACGCCCCAACGCTCTACCTGCGGCGCCGCGACCGTTGGGCCGGCTGCCATGGAACTGGCCGACCTATCTGTCACACCCACCAGCGCTCCACTGACCGCAAGCTTCAAGGCTTCTCTACGATTCATCCACACAACCTCCCTAATCTTCATCAGCATAGGCCACGGTCCGGTTCCGCGTAGAGTATCCTGCTCTCACCATGAAACTCCTGCTTACCGCGACCCTCGCCGCCGTCGCCCTCACCGCCCATGCGCAGGACATTGCGCCCCTCGACGTCGATGCCACTGTCCTGCACGCCGCACGGGTCCTCGACGTAGCCGCCGGCAAGATGATCGCGCCGGGTGAAATCCTCGTCGTCGGCGACCGCATCCGCGAAGTCGGCCCGGAGGTAAGGCACCCCACGGGCGCCACCGTCATCGACCTCGGCGACACCACCCTCATGCCCGGCCTCATCGACGCTCACGTCCATCTCTTCCTCCATCCGGGCGCCGAAGACCTTCAAACCGTCCAGGAATCCGTCCCCGAGCGCGTCCTCTCCGCGGCTGCGGCCGCCAAGGCCGACCTCATGGCCGGCTTCACTTCCGAGCGCGACATGGGCACTGAAGGCGCCGGCTGCGCCGACGTCGCCGTCCGCAACGCCATTGACCGCGGCCAGATCCCCGGCCCCCACATGCGCGTCTCTTGCAATGCCATCGATATCCTCGGCGGCCACGAAGACGCCATCGGCTTCAACCCCGCCCAACATGTACTCTCCAATGCCGACTATGCCAACAATGCCGGCGACCTCGTCCGCGTGATGCGCGAGCAGCACAAGGGCGGCGCCGACTTCACCAAGATTTATGAAACCGGCCCCGACTCGCTCCTAGGCGACGTCTTCACCACGCCGTACCAATACACGCAGGCCGAACTAACCGACGCCGTTACCGAAGCCCACCGCGTAGGGTCGCGCGTTGCCGTCCACTGCACCGGAGAGCCCGGAGCGTCGTACGCCGTACACGCCGGCGTCGCCTCCATTGACCACGCTTACCAGCTCTCGCCGGAAACCATGAAGTTGATGCGCGAAAAACAGATCTATGCCGTGCCCACCTTCACCATCATGGAGTACTTCGCCAAACACCCCGAGCACCCCGGCGACGCTCCGCACTATCAAGCTGAGCTCGACTACCATGCAGCCGAGTTCAAAAAGCAACTAGCCGCTGGCGTTCCTTTCGCGCTCGGCACAGATGTAGGTCCATTCCCCCACGGCACCCAGGCCCGCGAATTTGAGCTCATGGTGCAGTACGGCATGACGCCCGCTGACGTCCTGCGCTCCGACCTGATCAACGGCGCCAAGCTCTTGGACTGGGCCGACTCCATCGGTCAGCTCAAGCCCGGCTACCTGGCAGATATCATCGCCGTCCAGGGCGACCCGCTCGCAAACATCAACGCTGTGCGGCACGTCATCTTCGTCATGAAAGACGGCGAAATCGTCCGCCGCAAACCACCCGCTAAGAACTAACCGGCCTTCTCCGTCAGCTCCGCCCAGCGCTCATACACGGCGTCATGCTCGGCCTGCGCGGCTTCCATCTCGGCCAGCGCCGCGGTGAGCTTCTCGGCATTGCTTGTCACTGCGGGATCTTCGAGCAGATCATGCGCGGCAGCCATACGCGCATCCGCCGCGTCCACCTTCGCCTCGATGCCGTCGTACTCGCGCTGCTCCATGTACGACAGCTTCTTCTTGCCGCCGCTGGCCGCAGCTGCAGGCTTCTTCTCACCGCCGCGTGTTCCCTGCTCGGTATTCACGCCGCCGACGGCGACGCCCTTCCACTCTTCCCACTGCGAGTAATCCGCAAAGATCCGCGTGTTGCCCTTGCCATCCAGGCCCAAGACAGTGTTCGAGACGCGATCCAGCATGTAGCGATCGTGCGTCACCAGCACCAGTGCGCCTTTGAACTCCAGCAGCGACTCTTCAAGGATTTCCAACGTAGGGATGTCCAGATCGTTCGTCGGCTCATCAAGCACCAGCACGTCCGCAGGCTGCAGCATCAAACGCGCAATCAACACACGGGCCCGCTCGCCGCCGCTCAACCGCTCAACCGGCTGATTCAACTGGTCGCCGCTAAATAGAAACTTCGCCGCATAGCTTGCCACATGCACCACGCGATCCTGATACACAACAGCGTCAGAATCAGGGGCCAGCGCCCGCCGCAGCGTCAGGTTCGCGTCCAGCTCGCGCATCTGGGAGAAGTACACGATCTTCAAGCCTGTCGCACGCTTCACGGTTCCTGATGTTGGCTCCAGCTCGCCCGTCATCGCGCGCAGGATCGTCGTCTTGCCACTGCCATTCGGGCCGACGAGGCCAAGCTTCATGCCGTTGGTCAACCCGAAGTTCACGTTGCGCACAATCTCGCGTCCGCCCAGCACGATCGTTACATCTTCCATCTCGATCAGCCGTTTGGTCTGGCGGTCGGTTGCGGCAAACTCAATGCCGGCGCTGGAGGTCCGCGTGCGTGCATCCACTTCCGCCAGCTTGCCAATGAGCTCGTGAGCATTATCGATGCGAGCCTTTGCCTTGGTCGCACGGGCCTTCGGGCCGCGACGCAGCCACTCGATTTCTGTCTTTACCCGATTGCGCAGGCCTTCCTGCATCTTCGTCTGCGCTTCCATGTAGAGCTCGCGCCCCTCAAGAAACTTCGAGTACGTTCCCTTCACGCGCAGCATGCCCTCGGCATACACGCGGCTCAGCTCGACGACTTCGTTCGCCACGTTCTCGATAAAGTAGCGATCATGCGTTACGACAACGCAGGCAAACGGCGCCGTGCGCAGCATACCTTCGAGCCACTCAATGCCCTCAAGGTCAAGATGGTTCGTCGGTTCATCGAGCAGCATCACGTCGGGCTTCATCACGGCAGCCTCGGCAATCGCGAGCCGCTTCTTCCATCCGCCACTCAGGCTGGCGGCCTCGGCGTGAACATCTTCAAAGCCGGTACGTCCCAGGGTCTCGCGCAGCCGCTGCTCGCGCTCGCCTTCGGGGACATTCCCGTTCTCAAGCGCCTCTTCCAGCACGCCGCGAATTGTTGCGCCGCTGGGGAACTCCGACACCTGCTTCACATAGGCGACGCGCGCACGTTTGCGCACGGAAAGGTCGCCCGTATCCGGCTCGACCTCGCCCGAGAGCGCGGCCATCAGCGTCGACTTACCCGCGCCGTTGGGGCCGATCAGCCCGATGCGGTCGCCATCGGAAACGGTAAACGAAAGATTTTCAAAAAGGGGCGTTGCGCCAAAGCGCTTGCTCACGCCCTGAGCATTCAGTATCGGAGGCATCCCTTATAGTCTACCGGGTTGCGCAACTCCGGTCGCTACTCCAGATCGAAGTCCCGGAGTGGTTTGCCCGTCAGCGGCGATTCCTTGGCCTTTTTTACGGCCTCGGCGAACCGCTTGGACATCAGATCGTCGCGGTTCTTCTCGGCCTGGACGGACTGCGCAAAGATCGACTCCCGCCGTGCGTCGGATTCCTTCAAAGCCTTCGCTGCCTGTCCAAAGTCCTCAAACGTCTTCTTCCGCGGTGCTGCTGTATGCGAGATCACCGACCGCGTCACCGGATCTACCTTCAACATCCCGCCACAATCCGGGCACATCACTTCAAACGGCTGATCGCTCAATCCCATAGCAACACCTCAACTAGCGATTGTAAAACTCCCAGCCGTCCTAAGCGAACTTGTACCGGGGACGGTCCTGCAGCGCCCACACCAGCGCGATCACCCATCCGATCAGCGTCCAGCCGAAGAAAAAGTTGATCAGAAAGATCCACCAAAAGTTCTCAACCCGCCGCTGCCCCGCGATGATCGCCGGCAGGAAGTGGATCACGAACGCCACGACACAGATCAGGATGATCAGAAGAACGGGAAGTCCGAACAGGAAAGTCAGCATGGCTAAAAGTATCGCTCACATTGGCCATGCCGCCAAGAAGACGTGCGACGGGACCCAGCCTCAATCCATTCCTTTCTTCCCCGGTGACCAATATGCTCGGACTTTACTGTGCGCCAGCTCGATGCCCTCTGCTCGCAGTTTTCTGCGCAAGGCCTGAATCGATCGCGCTTGCCCTGTAAACACCCACTGCGGCATGCGCATAGACGCGGCATCGCTCGCCAGTGTAGCAGCCACGGCGGCCAGGTGAGATCCGTCTTCCTCCCTCTCGATAAGCGCTGCACGATCAAGTCCCAATTTCGCCGCTACCTTTTCCGACGCATCTTTGGAAGTCACCTCGAACACATAGCGACGTCCAAGATCGTCCCGACTGCAGCCCTGCAGCGCCTGCGCCGCCGCAAACGAAGTTTCGTCTCCAAAGAAGACCGCATCCCCGCGGACACTCGTGAAATCGAGCGACTCCTTCGGACGCATCACATGGCACATATCGCCTGCCTTCAGCGTCGAAGCCCAGGCCGAACCCGGGCCACCGCCATGCAGATAGAAAAGAAAGCAGGCAGAACCGGCCGTTACATCCATATCCATTGGTGTGTACGCCCGCTTGGTCAAGTCGCCGAGATAGAACTGCATCGCTTGCCCAGGTATCCACCTCACACCCTTGAGAGTTTCGCCCTGCACGCGTACAAATCGAAAGCGTCCGCAGATGATCTGGCTGTCAAGCACGCTCACCGGCCGAAAGAGAAGTTTTTCTACGGCATTTGAAACGAACGCAGATAAAGGTGGCATCGATTCTCCTGAGCGGACAAAGAAAGCCGCTACCGTGTTAACGGAGGAGAAACAAGGATATTGTTCTTGAGCTAGTTGTGAGGCTGCAATAAGTGCTAGAGGTAGATAACCCGATGCCCCGGACACTCCTGCCCGGCGTGCTCCACGAGCAGTTCCATCAAGCCTTCACCATAACGCGCCACAAACCATACCCCGCCCAGCAACCGTTCCTGGAGGTGGCCGTCCGGCAGAACGCTCAGCATGATCGCCGTTGCGTGCTTCTTCAACGACGTCTCCTTCTGCACCTCGAAGTCTGCCGCCATCCTGCGCAGCCGGTTCATCTGGTACAGCATCTTGCTGGCGCTTACGCTAGCTGCACGGCCAAGATCAGCCGACATTGCGGTCATATACTCCGTCAGAGCTTCAAGCTCCGCATCCATGGCCTTACCAACGGCCGCAATCTTCCGCTTGCCTTCGATCGGTATCGCCCGCGCCCCTAGTCGAAGCGCCAGCGCGTCGACGGTCTTGGCCTCGAATACCTGCGTCACGCTAACCTCATGCAACTCCATCGCCTTAGCGACGGCAGGCTCAATCAGCGTCGCGGAAAGCCGTGGCAACACCGGCGTCACCCGGCCGAGGATCGTTTCGTACACCACCGCCGACTGCGCGAAGTACGCAACCTCAGCAGGCCCACCGATATATGCCGCCGTCGGCAGGATCGTGTCCTGGAACACTGCCCGTAGCAGCGCGTTCGGACTCAGCCGCTCGGGTTCCGTCTCCAACAGCGACAGCAATTCATCGGCCGTATAAACACGCAAGCCGGCCTTCCACTCACCTTCTGCCGTACGCTTCAGCAGCAACCGTGCTCCGGTCTCTTCATCGATCAGAAACAGCAGCGAGTGCCCCGGCACAACCATTACCTGTGCGTGATACCCCGCGGCCTCAAGCTCCTTCGACCGCGCCAGCAACCCGATCTCAAGTTCGTCTGCCTTCTCAATAGCAGCCCGCAGTACGTTAGTACCCAGCGCATGAAACTCCGGCGACGCGGCATCCATCACCACCAGCCCCTGCGCCGCAAACAACTTCGTCAACAGCCTTCCAAACCCACCACCAAGCGTTGCATCCGGCGCATAACATTCTCGGAGCAGATCGCACACCGGAGCCCACCCCAGTAGCTCGCTCGCCTGGTCTAGCGCGGCCTCAAGCCGCAACCGTCCTTCTTCGCTTCCGTCATCGACCTTCAGCGCGCCTACCGGAACCGGCCTCTCCACCTTCAATCCCAGAGTCAGCTTCTCCACCGCCGTCTTGGACAACAACGCGACCCGGTCTACTTCCTCCAGATCATGGTCCTCAGTCGCCAACCAGAACACCGGCACATGCTCCCGCCCGCTGGCGGCTGTCGCATCCTTCGCCTTGCGAACCGCCGTCGCCGCCTTCAGCAACGTCAGCAACGGACCGCCGAACAACCCCACCTGCTGGCCGCTTACTACGGCAGCCGCGCCATTGCGCAAACGCTCTATATTGGCGAATACTTCACCGCTGGCACCGAAACCATCCGCCTGCCGCAGCAGCGCATCGGCCAGTTTGCCGCGGTGCGCTTCACTCAGCTCCGGGGAAACCTTGGCCCACTCCATCGAAAACGGGTCCGTCGGATACCACCGTCGCAATGCCGGCCTATGTGCTGATGACCCCGCGTCCACATAGTCGCGAAATAACGCGGTCGTTCCGGGCATCGTCGAAATGGGAAGGCACTCGATGTTCATGCAGTATCAGTCTCTCATTTCAACGGGTATCGAACCATCAGCCTGTTTGGATGCGCCACAGTTCGCCTCGATGCAGCGAAACTTCCAGCCACTCTCCTGGCGCGGGCTCGTTTACCCTATCGTCATGGTCACCAAGCGTTCCGCTACCAAGTCTGCCTCCAAATCCACCGCCAAAAACGTCACCCCAAAGAAGCTCACCGGTAAAGCCCGCACGGTTTCATCCAAGACGGTCTACAAGGGCAAAGTCTTCTGGATTACCCGCGACGAAGTGGTCGAGCCCGGTGGCGTCCACGCAATGCGGGATGTAATCCGCCACAACGGGTCGGTCGTCATCCTCGCCGTCGACACCAAGACCAACCCCGCCGACCCAGGCATCCTGCTTATCCGCCAGTATCGCCACGCCGCCGGCCAGTTCCTGCTGGAGCTCCCCGCCGGCCGCATTGAACCCGGCGAAAAGCTTATCCCGGCCGCCAAGCGGGAGCTCATCGAAGAAACTGGCTATCGCGCAAAAAAGTGGTCGAAACACGTCAAGTACTTCGCCAGCCCGGGCTTCCTCACCGAGGCCATGAACATTCTCCTGGCAGAAGACCTCACCCTGGGCGAAGCCACCCCCGAAGACGACGAGCGCATCGAACTGCATATGACTCCGCTGTCAGAAGTTTTGCACCTCATCCACACCGGAAAGATCCACGACGGCAAGACGCTCATTGGCGTCTTGTACTACAACTCTTTGCGGCAGCACACACAGCATTAAATAAACGACATCAAATCAAACGTCCACTCTTTTCCCTCCAGGGAAAGGAGCTCTTCTTATTGCGTCAAAAATCTTTCAGCCGTATGTTTGCTAGCCGACAAACCGATTGTTTGCCATGGTTTACAAAACTTACACAATCCAGAGCAGGCATCCATTCGTGTGCAGATGGCGTTTAAATTAATACCGTTTTACCGCCCTGCGGAGAACGGATATAGGAGCAAGAAAAGGGCCCATCATGGCACAGTACAAAGGCACGGTGAAGTGGTTCAACAACGCAAAAGGCTACGGATTCCTAGGTCACGACGGTGGCCCGGACGTCTTCGTCCACTACAGTTCCATACAGCTTGACGGCTATAAGAGCCTCAAAGAAGGCGACGAGGTCGAATTCGACGTCATTCAGGGCACAAAAGGCCCCCAGGCTGACCAGGTAATACGGACGAAGACGGTTTAACCCTTAGCGGAGCGGCTTCAAGCGCTCCAGCCACTTCTGCAGCAAATTTTCTGCCATGCTTAAAGGCCCGGCGTTCGCATCTACAATCGATGCGGCCCCCGGGCCTTCTTCTATGGACAACATCACCTTAGCCCGCCTCCTCGACGAAACCGCCTCGCTGCTCGAAATCGACGCCGCCGACCCCTTCCGCATCCGCTCTTACCGCCGCGCCGCAGAGGCCGTGGAGCAGCAAACCACCCAGCTTGCGACTCTCGCCACGGCCGAGGCAGACCCGAAAGCGCTGCTCGCCATCCCCGGCATCGGCAAAGGCATGGCCGCCAACATTCGCGAACTCGTCGCCACCGGCTCCATGCCGCTTCGCGATGAGCTGCTGACCAAGTATAAGCCGAGCATGCTAGAGCTCCTGCGCCTGCCCGGCATGGGACCCAAGACCGTCGCCATGCTCTACTCGGCACTCCAGGTTGCCGACATTGACGCCCTCGAAGAAGCCGCCAAACGCGGCGACCTCCTCACGCTTCCGCGCATGGGCCAGAAGTTTACCGACAAGCTGCTCAAGGGCATCGAAGACCACCGCCGCAACTCCTCGCGCTTCCGCATCGACGTCGCCCGCGAGCACGCCGAACGCATCAGCGAACTCATCCGCCAGTTCCCCGGCATCGATAAAATCACGCCAGCCGGTTCGCTGCGCCGCGGGAAGGAGTCCGTGGGCGACCTCGATCTGCTCGTCACCGGCCCGGCCTGTGAACCCGACGTGGTTGCCGCAGCCGTTGAACACGTCGCCACGCTTCCACTCATCGACAAACTCATCGCTCGCGGCCAGAATAAGGTCAGCTTCAACCTCCGCAACGGCCTGCAGGTCGACGTCCGCCTGCTGCCACGCGCCAGCTACGGTGCCGCGCTGCAATACTTCACCGGCAGCAAGCACCACAACGTTGCGCTCCGCCAGCGCGCCATCAAGCGCGGCCTCACGCTCTCGGAGTACGCCCTCATGCGTCTTGAAGACAACAAGATCATCGCCGCCGAGAGCGAAGAAGCTATCTACAACGCGCTCGACCTCGACTACATCGCGCCGGAGTTGCGCGAGAACTGCGGCGAACTCGAAGCCGCCGCCAAACATACGCTGCCGCACCTCATCGTCCGCTCTGACATCCGCGGCGATGTACACATGCACACCACCGAGTCCGACGGAGCCAACTCCATCCGCCAGATGGCCGAAGCCGCCATCGAACGCGGCCTGGAGTACATCGCCATCACCGATCACTCCAAGCTGCTCGCCATGACCAACGGCATGGACGACAAACGCGCATTGATCCACGCAAACCGTATCAGGCAGGAATCGGCCAAACTGGCCGAAGAGTTCGCCGCAAAAAAGGGCACGCAGTGGGCCCGCTTCAAAGCTCGCGAAAAGGCCGGCGAACCTAACAATCACGAACCCGCCGTCCCCTTCCGCATCCTCGCCGGATGCGAGTGCGACATCCTTCTCGACGGAACACTCGACCTCGAAGACGACACGATGGCGCAACTCGACATCATCATTGCCAGCGTTCACTCTGGCTTCAATCAGACCGACGCCGAAGTCACCGCCCGCGTCCTGCGTGCCTGCGAAAACCCCTACGTCCAGATCCTCGGCCACCCCACGGGCCGCAAAGTGCTCAAGCGCGAGCCTTACAAGATCGACCTCGCGCAGCTTCTACCCGCTGCTGCGCGCCTCGGTATCGCCGTTGAACACAACGCCGCCCCCGCACGTTCCGACCTTAACGACCTTCATCTACGCCAGGCCAAGGAGCTTGGCTGCAAACTCATCGTCAATACCGACGCCCACTCCACCGAAGAGCTCGACCAGATCGACCATGGCATCGTCCAGCTGCGCCGCGCCTGGCTCACCGCACAGGACCTCATCAACACCCAACCCTTAGAAGCCTTCCTCGCAAGCTTGCGCCCACGTCCATAAGCCCTTGCCTTTCTTTCTGTCATCCTCGAAAGGATCTGCTTCTAAGCAGCCCGTACGAACCCGGAGAACCCCATGTCCGACCTGAACCTCGGCCCCCCGCAACAAAGCAGCCCGCTCAAAGGCATCCTCATCGCGGTCGTCATCCTGGCCGCGATCGCCGCGGGCTTCTTCTACCTCGGCCCCCACCGCACCGCCGACATCACTATTCCGAAGACCCAACTCTACGCCGCACACACCACCTCCAAAAGCTTGCCCGGCGCCCCGCACATCGTAGGCGAGCTCGCTGAAAGCGAAAACGACCTCTACGTCATCGCAACGTTGAACATCAAGAACGATCTCCCCATTCCCATCTATCTCGACAACATCACCGCGACCTATACCAGCCCGGAAGACACCGTCCTCGACGCCCGCGCCCCCAATGCCGCCGATCTCTCACGCCTCGAGGAGATCTTCCCCGCGCTCACTGCGCTCATGCAGACCCCGTTATCGCTCAACGAAGGCATCCCTGCAAAGTCCACCGTGCAAGGCACCGTGCTGTTGCACTTCCCTGGCCTCACTGAGCAAACCTGGAAAGAGCACAAGTCCACCACGCTCACCCTCAATTACATCCACCAGAGCCCGCAAACAGTTTCCATCCCTTGAACACGGAAAAGGGCCGCGCAGCAAATGCTGCGCGGCCCTCTTTTCACTTACGTACGGCTTATTCGCCGCCGCTGGTCGTGATTGGTCCAGGAGCGCTCTTCGGTGTGCTGAGATAGCCCGTGACCTGATTCTTGCTGATGTTGTTAACAACGATCTCAAACAACGCCGGCGACTTGCCGGAGTAGAACTGGATCGGCTCATCGAGATTCTTGTCCTTCTTCTCGATGTTCTTATCGTCCGCGCTCACAGCCAGCGTGAACTTCGACTTCTTTGGATCGACCTTCTTCAAGCCAACCTTGATCGTGCCGACATTCTGCGCCGGCGCGCCCTTGGAAAGCGTGAACTCATAGTAGTTCCGGTCGCCCTTATGCTTCAGGGTCTCCAGTTCGTCGTGGTTGGTGGCAATCAAGCCGCTCATCACGCCTGCATCACCCATAACGCGAGTCAACTGTCCCTTCGTATCGGCAAGATCGGCCTGCGTAGACGCCACATCCGTCTTTACGCCGGTGACATCGGTTTTCACGCCTGCAACGTCGGTCTGCACCGCGCCAACCTGCTGCGCGGTAGCTGCCTGCTCCTTCTGCAGTCTTGAAGTCTGCGCAGCCGTCGCGCGCTGCTCAGCAATCAATACATTGGACTTCTCTTCCAACTGCTTCTGCGTGAGGCCGACACTCTGGCCCAGCGTCTGTGCCTGCGCCCGCATCCGCTCATTGGTTTCATCAAGCTTCTGCGAAAGCGCCGTGTTCTGCTGACTGGCGGCCGTGAGACTTGCCTCGTCTGCCTGCAAATGGTTCTGCAGACCGAAAGCCCATCCAAGCGCTCCCAGGGAAAGTACAACACCGGCGATGGCTACACCAGCCAGCCAGCCCGGCGTCTTCTGTTCCACTACATACTCGCGATCGATTTCGCTCATAAACACGCTCCTTGATGTTCGCTACCGCGCACGTAAAGTTACGTTACATCTAATGACGCAGCCGAACAAAAACTAGGATGCAGTTCATTACCCAATAAGATTGTTGATAAGGGCAATTTTGCAAAAAAAATCAGACATCTTTATAGCCGGCGCCGGCATCATTGGTTTGTCGCTCGCGCTCGAACTTCACAGCCGCGGTGCGCAAGTCACGGTCCTTGAACGCGATACAGCGCTGTCTCACGCTTCTACCGCCGCTGCGGGGATGCTGGCTGTCGACGACCCCCACAATCCGCCAGCGTTGCTGAAGCTCTCCGAATTGAGCGCCGCCCTCTACACCAGTTACCTCCTTCGCATCGAGCACCTCTCGAACCTGCAGGTCCCCTTCCATACCAGCACGACCGTGCAGTACGCCGCCGACGGCAGTTCGCAGCGTCTCGCCGAATACTCCCTTGATCCCCGGCAGCTTGCGGCGGCTCTCCTCGCCGCCGTCCGCGCTACCAGCATCGATCTCCGCGAGCACACCGAAGCCCACATCGTCAACGAAGCCAACGGCCGCCTTCTTCACATCGAAACCACCGATGGCGCCTTCCAACCCCGCCAGTTCATCCAAACGCGCGGCGCCTGGCACGCCCCGTACACGCGTCCTGCTAAAGGACAGATGCTCCGCGTCCAACTGCCCGCAGACCTTCCTCTTCGCGAAGTACACCGTAGCGAACACATCTATGTCGTCCCTCGAACCACCGGGCCACAGGCCGGCTCCGCAATCATCGGCGCAACGGTCGAAGACGCCGGCTTCGACCTCACGACGAGCCCGCAGGACCTCAAGCATCTGCGCAAACTCGCCTCCGAACTCGTGCCCGCGCTCAGGTCCGAACCAGCCGCCCCACAGGTCGAAGCCTGGGCTGGCCTCCGCCCCGCCACAGTCGATCACCTGCCGCTCATAGGCCCGCGCGAACCTGGCAGCTCACACTTCTTCGCCACCGGACACTTTCGCAACGGCATACTACTCGCCCCTGCAACAGCCGCAGTCCTCACCGAACTCCTCGAAGGTGGAACTCCTTCCATCGATCTCACCCCATTCGCCCCCAACCGCTTCTAACGCCTCGCACACAACCGCCGATATTCGCGCACCGCTCGTGACAAGCGTTTCCACCAAGTCCGATAATCTGTATCGCTGTTGATTTTGTGCAGGAGATCGTTCATGTCCACTACCGCCGCACCCAAAGGCCTTCAAGACGTCGTAGCCAACGAGTCGTCAATTTGCTTCATCGACGGCGCCAAAGGCATCCTCTCCTATCGCGGCATCGACATCCACGAGCTCGCCCAGAAGTCCACCTTCGAAGAGATCACCTACCTCCTCTGGAACGGCGCACTTCCCACCGCGGCCGAGCTCAACGACTTCACCCACCAGCTTGCAGCCGCCCGCCAGCTGCCCTCCGACGTCATCGACTTCCTATCCAGCGTCCCCAAAACCGCCAGCCCCATGGAAGTCCTCCGCACTACCGTTTCGCTGCTCTCCATTTACGACCCCGACGAGAAGTCGGTCCTTCACACCGCCAACATCCGCAAGAGCTTCCGCCTCACCGCGCAGATCTCCATGATCGTCGCCATCTTCGACCGAATCCGCAAAGGCAAGGAGATCGTCGCGCCGGACACCTCACTCTCGCACGCCGGCAACTTCCTCTGGATGCTCAACGGCGAAAAGCCTTCTGACACCGCGACCAAAGCGCTCGACGTTGCCCTCATCCTCCACGCCGACCACGAGCTCAATGCCAGCACCTTCGCCGCTCGCGTCATCGCGGCCACGCTGTCCGATATGCACTCTGCCATCACAGGCGCCATCGGCGCACTCAAAGGCCCCCTTCACGGCGGAGCCAACGAGGCCGTCATGCACCTGCTCTACGACATCGATAAGGCCGGCGAAGACCCGGTCGAGCACGTTCGCAAGATGCTCGCCAATAAGGAGAAGATCTCCGGCTTCGGCCACCGCGTCTACACCACCGAAGACCCCCGCGCCACGCACCTACGCAAGATGTCCGAAGACCTCGGCAAGGACGCCAACCCCAAGTGGTACACCATGTCCCGCGCCATCGAGCTCTTCGTCAAGGATGAAAAGAAGCTCAACGCCAACGTCGACTTCTACTCCGCCAGCACCTACACCACGCTCGGCATCGACATCGATCTCTTCACCCCGATCTTCGCCATCTCCCGCATCTCCGGATGGTGCGCCCACGTCATCGAGCAGCACGACGACAACCGCCTCATCCGCCCCCGCGCCGACTACACCGGTCCCGCCTGGCCCGCTCCCTACGTCCCCATGGAGCAGCGCACCTCGCAAACCAAGCCTTACCCACCCAAGCCCAGCGCCTAAATGCATCCGCGCCGCAAACAAAGAGGCCAGCGCAAGCAGCGCTGGCCTTTCGCATTCCCTAATCCTTACTTAGCACTCGCCGGCGGCACGATCCCATTCATCCGCAGATACTCCACCATCTGTCCGTAGTGATCGTACCCATGCGCCACGCCGAACGCAGCCAGTGTCGCCCGCGTATTCATGCCATCGGCGCCCTTGATCGTCTCGAAAGCATTCTCCGCCGTGATCGTCGCAACCGCTTTATGCGCAAATGCCAAGGACATCTCTAGCGCCATCACCGCTTCGTCCTTCTTCACCATCTTGTCGATCTTGCTCATGTCCATGTCGGGCTTCAACCCACTCAGCGTTGAGTAGAAGTAATAATTCGCTTCCGCCACATGCGCCACCTGCTGCCCAAACGTTCGCACCGTATCGAACTTCTCCGGGCTCGCAGGTACGAAAATCGCCGCACTTGGCGCGAAGTCATACTTCTCCGCCGGCATAGCCTTCGCCGCGGGCACCATCTCTTTTTCTAACAACGTCAGCATCACGTCCAGCGACTGCGCGGGCGACGCCATCGTTCCAACCGCCGCATGCGGCCCACCCGCCATCTGCGCCACACCTGCCAGCGAACAAGCGCCCAACACCAAAGCCACTACCAACGACCGAATCCGCATCTCGCACCTCAATAAGTTGATTCCAGAACGCCTCAAGCCTACCAGAACCCCACACTCTCTAGGGCTGTTGCTTTGGCACACCATGCGTCACATGCTTTAGCAGGAACTCCTGGAACAACGTCCCAATCGCGCCCTCCGCAATGCCCAGGAACGTATTCGCGATCGTCACCTGCGCGCTATGCTGATCGTCCTTCGGGTAGTACAGCGCCGAGATCCCCGCCGCACCCAGATTCCCAAACACATTCGAGAAATTCGGCTGCCTCTTTCCGTTATCGCCCTTGCAAACCACCGTCGTTGAAATCGCATATAGCGCCCGCTTCACCACGTTCCCATGCCCCATGTAAAAGTATCGCGGGTCCTGATGAAACAGCGACGGAAACACCGCCGCTCCCAGAAACGTCGCATCCACACGATCCGCATACGTCGCGCCATAGCGCTTGGCATACCCACCGAACTGCTGTCCATAGCTGGCAAAATCGTTATCCGCCTGCTCGATGCCCGCCGTTACGCCCGTTGTAAAAAACGTCAGGGGGTCACGACTCACCACCAACGCGAGCTTGAACTTCTGCTTCTTCGTCAGCGGCTGTGCGTGCGGCACATAGCTCACAAAGAAGTTCGGTAGAATCCCCAGAATTCGCTGATGTTCTTCCGCCGTGATCTGCTGCTCCGCAAGATCCTCCACCGTAATAGCATCCACTGCGGACGTCAGAGCCTCAACCCCAAGCTCCACCGTCTTCATCGTTACCTCTTCGCCCGCATGTACCTCCACGTTCTCCACCTTCCACGAGGAGAACCCACGCGCCGCTATCCGCACTACATACTTCCCTGGTGCCACCCCGCTAAAGCTGTAACCACCCGACGCATCCGTCGTTTCCATGCGGCTGACCTTCTTCACCACATCTTCCAGCACCACTTTCGCCGCTGGAATCGCGGCATCGTCCGTATCGGCGATCACTCCCAGAACCGTTCCGGTCAATAGCGTCGTACTCGGAGCCTGCGGTAAGGCAGCGTCAGCGCCAGACGTCGGCGCTGCCTGCTGTGCAAGCAAGCTTCCGCCAAAAGCACCTAAAGCTACCCAGGAAACACACACAAGAAGGGCACGCTGACTTCCGTTGCTCCTTCGTCTGCGATACTCCATTGGGCCCCGTCCTCGCCTGAGTAAATTGTTCCAAAGACAACAAGATAACCGCAAAATGATTGAGACACATAGACTACATCCAAGCGTCCGCTTCGAGTGATCGAATCTCACCCCAGATCCAGCTCCCACTCCTGCCCAATCAAATCCTTACCAAAGCTATGATGCGGTTCTTCCTTCACCAGTCGAAAGCCCGCCTTCCCATATAACCGGTGAGCCGCGCCAAGAATGCTCTGCGTCCACAACACCACCTTCTTATAGCCCACGCTCCGCGCAAACCGGATGCACTCCTGCACCAGCGCATCCCCCAATCCCAATCCCCGCGCACTCGTGTCCACAAACAGCAGACGCAGCTTCGCCGTGTCCGGCTCGCTGGGATGCTTCACTAGAAAAATATGCCCCACACTCTGCCCATCCACCTCTGCAATCCAGCACCGCTCCCGCGCCGGGTCGAACTTCGCCAGGAACTCCCCCACAATCTGCGCCACCAGCGCCTCAAACCCGCCATCCCAGCCAAACTGCTCGGCATACCCCACACTCTCGCTCTGCACCACCCACCCCATATCTCCAATGCGATGCGGCCTCAGCACAAACGCCCGCGGCTGCTCTTTCTTCTCCAGCATCGCTTCCATCTTCACCATGCATCCCACCAGTTCCTTGCGCGACGCCGGTGTCAGCGCCTCCAGCACTCCACGCGCCTGCTCATCCGACCGCGCATTGAGCCTCTTGAATGCCGCTCGTCCCTTTGTCGTCAGCATCAACTCCGCCGACCGCGCATCATCTACCGAAGCCTTCCGTTTCAGGAGCCCCTCGCGCTCAAACTTGCCCAAAATCCGGCTCACATACCCTGCATCCATCGCCAGCCCATCCACCAGATCGCTTGCACGCGGGGCGTCCCGGGTCGCCAACTCATACAACACCCGCGCCTCGGCCAGGCTGAACTCGCTCTCCAGCAAACCCTCATTGAGCGTCCCGAGATACTGCGTATACATACGATTGAACCGGCGAAACACCGCCATGTCATCCGCCAGAGCCGTCGAAGAAACCTTAGTCTTTTCCATTAAATAAGAATCAAATAATTTATTTGATTTCGTCAACTATAGCGACTCCTTCCGCAACACACTAAAATCAAACCATGCAGCGCATCTACCTCGACGCAAACGCTACCACCCCGGTTCTGCCGGAAGTCGTCGATGCCATGCGCCCCTTCTGGACCGAAGGCTTCGGCAACCCCAGCTCCGCGCACCAATCAGGCCAGCGCACCCGCGCCGCCGTCGAGCATGCCCGCGCCGCCGTCGCCACCATGCTCCACTGCGCCGCGAAAGAAATCGTCTTTACCTCCGGCGGCACCGAAAGCGACAACCTCGCACTCTCCGGCATCCTGCAGCCCTTCCTCGACTCCGGCGAGCCTTCCCACCTCATCACCACCCAGATCGAGCATCACGCCGTCCTCTACGCTGCCGAATCCCTCGAGAATCGTGGCCTCGAAGTCACCTACATCGCCCCAAACCGCGAAGGCCTCATTGACCCCGCCACCGTTGAAGCCGCGCTCAAGCCGCATACAAAACTTGTTTCCATCATGCTCGCCAACAACGAGACCGGCGTCATCCAGCCCGTCGGCAAAATCGCACGCCTCGTCAAGGAATTCGCCGACCGCCACGCGACCCCCATTCTCGTCCATACAGACGCCGTCCAGGCCGCCGCCAAGCTCCCCATCGACCTCACCGGCGAATTGAAAAACGTCGACCTGCTCGCGATCTCCGGCCACAAGATGTACGCGCCCCAGGGCACAGGCGTCCTCTTCGTGCGCAAAGGCATCCCACTCGCGCCACTTTTCCACGGTGGCCCTCACGAGCGCCAACGCCGAGCCGGCACCGAAAACGTCCCCGGCATCGTAGCCCTCGGCCGCGCCGCCGAACTCGCGACGCAATCGCTCGAAGACGAATCTCGCATCTCGAACCTCGTCTCTCTTCGCGACCGCCTGGAAACCACCCTCCTCGCCACCATCCCCAATACTCACGCGAACGCGGCAACGTCCCCACGCGTCCCCAACACCACCAACATCCGCTTCGACGGCATCGACGCCGAATCCCTCCTCATCGCGCTCGACATGCAGGGCATCGCCGCCAGCTTCGGGGCCGCCTGCCAATCCGGTGCCACCGAGCCCTCCCACGTCCTGCTAGCGATGGGTCTCACCCCCACCGAAGCCCGCTCCAGCCTCCGCTTATCACTCAGCCACTTCACTACGGAAGAAGAAATCGACCGCGCCCTCGAAGTCATCCCTACAGCCTTTGCTCGCCTGCGTTCCCTCACCTGCAACAGCAAAACCGCCCATCCCTGAGCGGCTTTGTCTGTCTACTCTCTACTGTTTACTGTCTGCATTTACAGATACCAGGGAATATTCACCACCACAATCCTCTGATTCCCCTTCAACAACAGCAGCAGTTTCAGCAACTGCACCCGCTGGTTGTGCAGCAGGTTCTCCCACCAGTGCTTCACCACCAGCTCCGGCAGTAGCACGGCGATCTTGCGCCCGGGATTTTCGTCCTCCAGCTTCAGAACATAATCCATCAGCGGCGAAAGAATCGTCCGGTAGTTGCTCTTCACAGTCACCAGTTCCGGTTCCGACATATTGTGTTCCCGCACCGGTCGCAACACCATCTCTTCCCACACAGAGCCAACCGCATCGGCGTCGTCCGAATCCACATGGATCACCTTCACCACCGGACTCATCAGCATGCCGAAACGCATCGCCTTCTCGGTAATCTTGTCCCACCGTGCCATCGGGATCACCACGATCGGCGGTTCCAGCCCCGTCAGCCGCAGCGGCGTCGGGTCCAGCGTCTCCAAGTGGACGCGCGAATAATGTCGCTTTACCGCCAGCATAATCCAGATCAGGAACGGAACCAGCAGCGCAGTCACCCACGCGCCATGAATAAACTTCGTCACCAGGATGATCGTCAGGCTGATGCCCGTTGCTACAGCGCCTAGCCCGTTGACGAACATCTTCACATGCCGGTGCGGCGCATCCGGTGTCTTGTGCCAGTGCCTCACCATCCCCGCCTGGCTCAGCGTAAACGCCAGAAACGCTCCAATCGCATACAACGGAATCAAAGCATCGGTCACGCCATTGAAGATGATCAGGATCAGCGCCGTAAATCCGGTCAGCGCATAGATGCCATGCGAGAACAACAGCCGTCGGCCCTTCAGGATGAACACATGCGGCAGATAATCCTTGATCGCAATCGCCCGCGCCATACGCGGAAAATCCGCAAACGCCGTATTCGCGCTGAACGAGAGCGCCGCCAGTACGCCGCCCATTGTCAGGAAGTAAAACCACCCGCGCCCGAACACCGCAGCGACTTCAATCGAAAGCACGCTCTGGTAGTTGTGCGCATCCGAGTCCATCGCCGTTACGCCATACGCCCGAGCCACATAGCTCAACCCGAACAACAGGATGATCAGGATGCCGATAATCACCGTCAGCGTGCGGTTCGCATTCGCGCTGCGCGGCTCCTTGAACGCCGTCACGCCATTCGAGACAGCCTCAACACCCGTCATCGCGGCGCAACCGTTTGAAAAAGCCTTCAAAAGGAGAAACACAACCAGCCACCCACTCAGGTGCTCCAGCTTCGTCATGTCTTCCGGGGGAGGTGGCGCCAACGCTACAGGATGTCCATGCGCAATCACCGAGTGATACACGCCGACCCCAATCGTGATCAGCAACGTACCCACGAAAATAAACGTCGGTAGCATGAAAACCGCGCCCGTTTCCTTCACGCCGCGCATGTTGACGATGGCGATCCCCACCAGGATCAGAAGACACATCGCCAATTGATAGTGATGCAGCGTCGGGCCGTACTTCGTCTCCGAAAATGCGCTTACCAGCGCCGTGATACCGGCTGAAATACCCACCGCCGCTGTCAGAATGTAATCGATCATCAGGGCGGCCGCGGCAAACAGTCCGGCCTTGTCCCCGAGATTCTCGCTCGCCACCGTAAACGATCCGCCACCGTTCGGATAGGCCTGAATCGTCTGCCGGTAGCTGAAATAAAGAATCACCAACAGGGTCAGGATGAATCCAAAGATCGGCAGCAGATAGTGCTGCACGCCGTAGAACCCTAATGGAAGCAGCAGGGCCATGGCCGCTTCCGGTCCGTACGCCGCGCTGGTCAGGCCATCGAGCCCGAAAATAGGAATTCCTGCCGCTACGCCAATCTGCTCTGCATGGGCTTCATTGCTTGCTAACGGCTTACCAAACAGTACGTCAAAAAAACTCATGCCTCACTAAACCTCGGGCGTCCACAAGACGCACCGATAAATATCCTACGCTTACCTGTCAAACAGCCCAAAGGAAAACCTGACTTTTACGGCTTTCTTACAACTTTTCAGGCCGCGGAACCAATCACGCCCCTCGCAACACCATCTGACACGCCCGTCCGCTCAGGCCTTAATTCCGCGCAGATACGCAAAACTTTCGCTCATGCTTTCAATCACCGTACCGGTCGTTTCGTCCTGGTCCAGGAATGCATACCGTATCCCCTGCCTCTTTGCCTGCGCAATCAGCTTCGGCCAGTTGATCGTCCCCTTGCCCAGCTCGGTAAAATGCTCCGCACTCGGCCCCATCTCATAGCCGACCGGCGCTCCGGCCGTCCGGTCCTTCAAATGGATCACCCGCGCCCGGTCCGCATACCTTGCCAGCATCGCCGACGGATCCTGCCCGCGCCTGCGTCAGCCAGTACAGATCGAACTCCATCTTCACCAGCTTCGCATCGGTATGGCTCATCAGCGTCTGCCACCCGGTCACACCACCTTCCAGCGGTTTGAACTCATAGCAGTGGTTGTGGAACAGAAACTCCATTCCCGCTCCACGTACCGCTGCGCCCCAGCGATTGAAGTCATCCGCCGCCTTCACAAAGCCACCCCACCGAGTTCCACTGCTCCTTCGGCAGCATCGGACAAACCATGTACTTCAACCCCAGCGCCCGGCCATACTCAATCTTCGATTCGAACCCCGCATAGTCAAAGTGCCCCGAAGCCAAACCCAACCCCGCATCCGCCACTATCTGCTTCAACTCCGCCGCCGGATGGTCATACGCAATCGGATACAGCTCCACCTGCGCAAACCCAACCTGGCGTATCGCCTTCAAAATCCCAGCCAGGTCCTTCATCGCCCGCCGCCGCACCATGAACAACTGCACGCCATAGATCATGCTGTCGCCCGCCGCAAATCCACGCCCTGAAAAACCAAGCGCACACCCCGCCATCCCAGCCATCCGAACCAACTCACGACGCGTCATCCCAAATCTCCTAACGATCTTCTTCTTCGCCCGGTTGTTTCCCAAGAATCGCCGAGCAGCACGTCTCGCCCGAAGCCGCAAACTCCATAAACTCAGTACGCGTCAGGTCCGGATCAAATAGGTTCAACTGCACCTTGCCGTCGCGTCCCATCTGCGTCTTGCTGCATCCAGCCGTCGCACACCCATTGCGGGCCAGCGCCGCGACCGCATCGCTCATACGCGCCACACCTAGCGAAAAATGGTCCATCCCACCCAGTTGATGCGCATTCGGACTCGGCGCACGATTCAGCATGTACTCCAGCCAGTCCGTCCCATCCGGCACCTGCATACTCACATAGTCGATCTGCCCATCCTTCTGCCCGCCCTGCCAGTACAGATGAAACCCCAGCAGCTCCCTATAGAACGCATCCTCCGCGCCACGGTCATGCACCCAGAACCCCGCATGAATCAATCGCCGCGAAGCAGCATGGTCCGAAAGCTTCAGCTTGCCCTTCATCGCGTCCCGCTGCACAAACCCAATCAGGTTCCCCTCCGGATCATGCACGGTGAACTGCCCCGCCTCAATTTTGCCAGCTGCCACATGATGCGCCACCAGGTATTGCCGCATCCCCTTCGCATCACGCGTTGTAAACGCAACCTCCGCCAGCCGCGCCGCGGGCGGAGTTTCAGGCAGCTTCGCCACCTCAAGCCACTGCGCAGCGTTCACGCCATAGCGCGCAATGCCATCCGCGCCCACCACCTTTTCATACCCCAGCGTCTTGCCATAGAACGCATCCGATGCCGCAGCATCCGCGCTATACACTCGCACAAACGCAATCCCCGTAATCGCCGGACGCGCCTGCCCCACCACCGCGACCGGCAAAGCCCCCAACAGCACAACCCCGCACCACTCAGCAAACTTCATGCCCGCCACTCTACGCGCCTCAACCCACACCCGGCAACGGCGCGCTAGAAGTGGTACACCACATCCCCTGCCGCGGTGAACTGGTTGGTCCGCGTCCCATTGTCATAGGGCCTGCGGTCCCACGCGTGGTCGAACCGCACCTCCGGCCGTAGCTGCACGGTCGACCCAAACCAGTGGTTCCACGAGATCGTCCCCTCGCTCAACTTGCCCGCGTACCCCGTCCGCTGCCCTTTCTTGTCGTTCGAAAAATCGCTGCGAAACGAAAGATAGTCATGCGGCGAAAGCTGCTTGTTCACATAGTTCACCGCCGCCCACTCCGGCGCCAGGCACCGCACCTCACCCACGCGACAGTTAGCCCCGTTCGTCCCCTTCTCAATCAGCCCCGGCCCCACCACCCCATTCACGCTCGGCACCTCGCGCTGATACATCCCGTACATCTCGGTCGCCATATGCCACGTCTTTCCGAACCGGTGATACCACGTCCCGTCATACATCTGCAGATTGTTGAACGCATACATTCCATCATTGATACCGTTTGCGCAAAGATAAAAATTGTTATCCACGCTCTTGGTCGTATAGCTCACGCATCCTGTAAACGCAGGCTTCGCATCCACCGTCCACGGCGCCACATCGTGGCTTGCCGAAAGCCCGGCCTGCACCACGAGCTGGTCCGTTACCTGGATCGTCGCCAGCACGCCCGTATCCGTAAACGGGTCCACCGAGTACAGCAGCGAGTGGCTGAACATGTAGTTGTTCGGCGTCAATTGCGCCTCGATCCCCGGAATTGAAATATACCGCCCCGCCCGCAAATTCATCCCCTTCGCCACATGCGGAAAATACACATCCACATACTCCAGCACCGATCAAATCCATACTGCCGGTTATGGTCGATCAACTGACTGCTAAAGTAGCCCTTGTTCGTCGTCGATCGATAATCCGTTCCATAGAACGCCGTCAAATGGAACCCAAAATCAATATGCCGCCGTTGCACCGAATCCGGCAGCCGCTCCACGTACACCACCACCTGCTGCAGCTCGAAGCGGTTTGAATAAATATCATTCGTCTCCGGATAATTCCTGTCCCGCGACGTGCTCCCATTCACCGCAGGCTCAATCCACCCATACACCTTCGTCCGGCTCTTCGCTCCATTGATCGCAGTCATGAGCGGATACACATTTCCATCCGGCTCTCCAATCACCGGCGACCCACCATACGACCAGTCCGCACTCGGAAATGGCGGCGAACTTAGCGGCGAAGCCAGCCCTCGCTTTACTTCGACATCCGCCGCAGGAGCGGCATTCGCATCCGTAACAACCGGAGCCGCCGGCTTCCAATCCGAGCGATAAAACGCCGCCCACCGCGCAAAGAACCCCGGCGAATCCACCGTCGCTGCTTGCTGTCCATAAGCCACTCCGCAGCAACACAGCGCGACCGCCATCACCACTCTCGAAACCATCCAGCCACCCGTGCGCACACTCCAACAGATGCGCGCCACACCATAGCCTAGAGCACATCCCGTAAAAAAGCCGATAAACTAATCCCATGTCGACCCTTTCGTCCATTCCCGTCACGACCATCAACGGCGCCCCGGCAACCCTCGCCGACTACTCCGGCAAAGTCCTGCTCGTCGTCAACGTCGCCTCCAAATGCGGCCTCACACCGCAGTACACCGCCCTCGAAGCCCTGTATCAGCAGTTCAAGGACAAGGGTCTCGTCGTGCTCGGGTTCCCCGCCAACGACTTCGCCGGACAGGAGCCCGGCACCGATCAGGAGATCGCCAAGTTCTGCTCCACCGAATACCCCGTCACCTTCCCGCTCTTCTCCAAGATCCCCGTCACCGGTCCCAACAAACACCCTCTCTACGCGGAGCTCATCACCGAAGCCCCCGAGCACGTCGTCGCCGGCCCCTGGCGCGAAAACCTCACCAACTACGCCGCCGCCAACGGCTTCCCCGGCCCCAACCCACTCCCCGAGCTCCTCTGGAACTTCGAGAAGTTCCTCGTCGGCAAAGACGGCAAAGTCATCGCCCGCTTCGCCCCGGACATGACCCCTGATGACCCACGCATCACGTCTGCTATCGAGCAGGCCCTCGCTTAGACGACAAACTTAAGGTGTGATCGCACAGTTTCCGGGTGGCCCATTCATGCGCGCTTTTGCGCATGAGTGGGGAACACCAACCGCCCATTCACCACAACTCCGGGTGCCCCCGATCTCTCGTACTTGGAGATCGGATTTTCCAAAGCCATTTTGGGCCACCGTACGCTTCCCATTCCCTCTTCAGAGCATGCCGATGACTCGCCCCGCACTCCTTATCCTCGCCGCCACCCTCACACTCCCCATCCTCGCCCAGCAACCCATCCGCATCACCGCCGACCTCACCGAAGCCCCCCGCAAGCTCTACCACGCTGAAGTCGATATCCCCGTCAAAGCCGGTCCCCTCACCCTCACCACGCCCAAGTGGATTCCCGGCAACCATCGCCCCACTGGCCCCGCAGACGACATCACCGGCGTCGTCTTCACCGCCAACGGCAAAACCCTCCGTGGCGTCGCGACGACACCGATCTCTACGAGTTCCACCTCGAGATCCCCGCCGGCGTCACCACCCTCCACGCCCATCTCGACTGCATCGTCCTCGCCCGCGCCTCCGACAAACTCGCCGTCCTCGAATGGGAAAAGCTTCTCCTCTATCCCGCGCACATTCCCGTCGCGAAGATCGCCATCCAGCCCAGCGTGACCGTCCTTCCCGGCTGGGGCGTCGGCACCGCTCTCCAACCCACAACCCCCTACGATCCCAATGCCCACTCCGGCGGAACCGTCGCCTTCCAGCCCACCACCGTCGAGCAGCTCGAAGACTCCCCCGTCCTCGCCGGCGAATACCTTCACGAGTATGCCCTCGCCCCCGAAATCTCCCCCAAACACTTCCTGGACGTAGCCTCCGACGAGCCCGCCGACTCCAAACTCCGCCCTGTCTTCCTCGCCGATGTCTCCAACCTCGTCCGCGAAGCTACCGCTGCCTACGCCTCGCACCACTACAACACCTACCACTTCCTCCTCACGCTTTCGGACGTCGCTGGCGGCGAAGGCCTCGAGCACGGCCAGTCTTCCGACAACGGTGTCGGCGAGCTAGGTTACGCCGACGACAAGCACCAGCGCCGCGAAGCCGATCTCCTCGCCCACGAGTTCACTCACTCCTGGAACGGCAAGTACCGCCGCCCCGCCACGCTTTACCAGACTGACTTCGCCACCATGCAGCAGGGCGAGCTCCTCTGGGTCTATGAAGGTCTCACCCAATACATGGGCAACGTCCTCGCCGCGCGCTCCGGCCTCAAATCCCAGGCCCAGTACCGCGACAACCTCGCCGCTGTGGCCGCGGCCCTCGACTACACCTCGGGCCGACAGTGGCGCTCTACAGACGACACCGCCATCGCCGCCAGCATCCTCCGTGGCAACAACGCCAACTGGTCCAACTGGCGTCGCGGACAGGACTACTACCGCGAAGGCGAGCTCCTCTGGCTCGACGCCGACACCAAGATCCGCCAGCTCACCAACGACCAGAAGTCCCTCACCGACTTCTTCCACATCTTCCTGGCCAAGGGCGGCAATACCGGCCCGCTCATCGTCCCCTACGACCGCGCCGAGATCATTCGCGACCTCAACGAAGTCGCTCCTTACGACTGGACCGCCTTCCTTCACGAACGCGTCGACCTCATCAACCCTCACGCCGACACCGCCGGCATCGAGCAGGGCGGTTACAGGCTCATCTTCCAGGACCACCCCACCCGCTACGACCGCGACCCCGGCCGCGTCCCCGCCGGCCCTAATGCCTGGTACTCCCTCGGCTTACGCCTCTCGCCCGATGGCACCATCACCGACGTCCGCTGGGGTAGCCCCGCCGACAAAGCCAAGCTAGCCCCCGGCCAAAAAATCCTCGCTATCAACGGACACATCTTCGCCTTCATCGCCTGGCCCACCACAGAAACCGACATCATGGTCGGCGCCAATCCCCTGCACGACGCCATCGTCGCAGCCAAAACCAGCCCCGATCCCATCCACCTCATCATCCAGACCGAAAGCTTCATCAAGCCTATCGATCTCGACTACCACGACGGCGAACGCTTCCCCGCCCTCGTCCGCGTAGACAACACCACAGACTATCTCGACGAAATCACCACACCCCTCACCAAACCCCCAACCCCATAGCCCTAGTCTCCACCAAAGGATCGATGTGGTCTAGCACCCATCACAAATGCGGGTACCCCATCTTCGCGACGGTCTCATCGTCGCTAAGGTGGGCATCGCGCAAAGCGCGACCGCTCCCGCCCATCTCAATCACCTAGCCCGAATACCCATACCCTCAACCGCCTCCCCCACCACCGCACTCACCGTCTCATCGACCTCGCCAACCACCAGCGACTCCATCGCTCTTCCAACCAGCAGCAGCAACGGCGCCGGCCCACACGCCAACCCCGCAAACTCCTCCAGCCTGCAAGTCGCATACGACTGCCGCGAAGTCGCCGCATGACTCACGGCCGCGCAAGGCATATCCGCACTCACACCAGCCTCCGCCAACTCGCGCGCAATCCGCGAAGTATCCCGCCCCGGCATATAAATCACCAGCGTCGCGTCCTCCGGCAACGGCCCACTCCACAGCGAAACGGCATCCGCCTTATCCGCCGCATGGTGTCCCGTAGCAAAGATCAGCTTCGACGCACTCTTCCGATCCGTCAGCGGCAACTGCAACGCCGCACCTGCTGCAAACGCCGCCGTCACACCCGGCACAACTTCAAACTCAATCCCCGCCGCTCGCAACGCCGCAATCTCTTCCGCCGCCCGCCCAAACACCAGCGGATCTCCCTGCTTCAATCGCACCACACTCTGCCCGGCGTTCGCCGACTCAATCATCAGCGCATGAATCCCCGCCTGCGTAATCCTCGGCCGCCCGCAACGCTTACCCACGCTCGTCACCAGCGCATGACGATGCACCAACGCCAACACCTCATCCGGCACTAGGTCATCATGGAACACCACATCCGCCGTCTCCAGCAGACGCACCGCCTTCATCGTCAGCAACTCCGGATCACCCGGCCCCGCGCCAACCAGATAAACCTTGCCACTCTCCGCCCGCGTCATGCCTTCACCTCGCCGGGAACCGCAAACCCCTGCTCCCGCATATGCTGCCTAGCCCGCATTCGCGAAGGACACCCATCGAACCCACAAACCTCACGCTGTGCCAACTCATGCAACAACAACTTCCGCGGCTCGCCAATCGGTTCCACCGCCGTCACTTCACGCCGCAAACGCCCCAGCTCCATCAACCACTCACCGGTATCGAGCGGCAACTGCGCCCCGATCTCCTTACGCAGCCGCTGCGCCAGCGCCGGACTTTCCCCCGCAGTCGAAATTGCAATCTGCAAATCCCCCCGCCGCACCACACTCGGAAAGTAATAATCGCAAAACGGCGGATCATCCACGGCATTGCAAAGAATGTCCGCCGCATTCGCCTCCGCATATACCGCACGATTTACATCGTTGGTCGCAGTAGCGGCCACAACAAGAAACGCCCCCGCCAGATCACCGAAAACATACTCCCGCTTCAACCAAACAAGCTGCCCCGCTTCAGCCCACTCCCGCACCCGCGGCAACGCCTCCGGCGCAATCACCGTCACCCGCGCCTCCGCCGTCAGCAGACTTTCAATCTTCGACTCCGCAATCGTGCCAGCCCCTACGACAACACATGGACGGGCGGTAAGTTTGAGAAAAATAGGAAATAGACTCATTCTGATTTATTCCATAGCCTCTGGTGTCTTCTCGTACAAAATGAATCCCTCAGACCAGAGACGCTTGTCCAACGGCGTCTCAACAATTTCAAACCCGTCCAAGTAGTCTTTGAAACCTGGCTGCGTTTCGAAATACTGTTGATTTTCTTCTGCTAGCTGACGCGAACGAAACACCCCGAGAAGTGTCGTGATCTCTTCGTCTTCGACTTCAAATTCATGCCAAAGAAGAAATATAAAGTCAGCCATATAATCCATTCCTCTCTTTAGGCCACGTTCCCCGGAACACGCCCAGGTGCCGGATCCCGCGCCACAGCCTCCACAACCGCACCATTCAACGCCGCGCGCAAATCCTCATCGCTCGTCCTTCTGAAGTACGACCGCAGATTCTCGCCCTCACTCCGCGTCTTCAAATACTCACGCAGCAGCCGCTCGATCGCATCCGGACAATCCACCGCCGCCGCGCGAAATCCAATCTGCCGCGCAATCCCCGCATGCTCACCGACAGCGCCACCGACGCAGAAGTAGAACGCATCCACCATCACGCCATCCTTCTTCACCTTCTTGCCTTCAAGCCCAAGGTCAGCGATCCAGCTCTGCCCACACGAGTTCGTGCATCCGGTCACATGCAGACGAATCTGCTGATCGAACTCCGGAATCCGCTCTTCCATCTCCCCCACCAGCCACTTCGCAAACCCCTTCGTCTCCGAAATCGCCAGCTTGCAGAACTCCGTTCCCGTGCAGGCCACAGCGCCGCGATAGAACACCGTAGGCTCAACCTGCAAACCCAACGCCGTAATCTTCTGCACCACTTCCCGAACCTTTTCGTTCGGAAGATTCACCAGCACAATGTTCTGCCCAATCGTCGCCCGCAGATGCCCATCGCCATGCTCTTCCGCCAACGACGCCAACCCATGCAGCTGCTCCGGACTCAACCGCCCATTCAGCACCGTCGCTCCGATATAGCTCAACCCATCCTGCTTCTGCTGATGCACGCCAACATGGTCGCGATATACATCATCCACAATCGCGCCTTCATCCGCCGGATCGAACTTGTATCCGAGCTTCTCTTCAATCGCCGCCAGCATCGACTCCGCCGTCCACCCATGCTTCATGAACAGATACTTGATCCGCGCATGCGTCCGGCTCTCGCGCAGCGAATCCTGCTCGCGGAAGATCCGCACCACGGCCTCGATCGTGTCATACGCCTTGTCCTGCGGAATAAACGCATTCAGCCTCACCGCCAGGTGAGGCTCATTCGACAAACCACCACCCACCCGCAAGCTATAACCAATCTCTTCCTTGCCATCCTTCACGCGCTTCAGCGCCGTCAACCCAACATCGTTGATCTCCGGATAGCTGCACCAGATCGGGCATCCTGTGATCGAAATCTTGAACTTCCGCGGCAGGTTATAAAATTCTGGATTCGCCGTCAGCTTCTGTGCCACTTCCAACGCCAGCGGAGAAGCATCCAGCAGCTCCGCATGGTCCAGCCCCGCCAGCGGACATCCCGTCACATTCCGCACCACATCGCCGCAAGCACCCTTGGGACTCAGCCCAATCGCCGTCAGCGCATCCACCACATCCACCAGGCCGTCGATCGTCAGCCAGTGCAGCTGGATGTTCTGCCGCGTTGTAATGTCCGCAATGCCCCGCGCATACTTTGCCGTCAGGTCGGCAATCACATGCACCTGATGCGACGTCAGCAAGCCATTCGGCAAGCCGATGCGCATCATAAAGTACTCGCTCTCCTTGCCCTCGCCGCCCTTGCCGCCGGTCACACCCAAGCCATCGCCCTGCGTGTAGACGCCCCACCACTTGAAGTAGAGTCCCGTCCACTCCGGCAGCACGCTCCCGCGCCCACCTTTGGCAAACTCTCGCACCTCATCCCAGGCGTCCCACGGATTCTTCGCGAGCTTCAGTCGCTCCGCCCTCTGGGCCTTGGTCTCTTTCACTGCGGGCGTAGCTTCGGTGTTCGGGGGCGTCGTCGTGTCCAAAATCGTCTCCATTCAAAAGGGGGAAAAGCAAAAGGCCCACGACAGGATTCGTGGGCACTCAGGGAAGAACTCAGCATCCGCTTTGCATCAATCAGCAGCGCCAATCGCCCCAGTGCGGAGGCAGGTACAACAGGCAGCGGTGAGCGAAAACTTCATACTCTTGAGGATATCGACCCCCACACCATCCGTCAACGAATCACCCAATCAATCTTCTTATGCCGCATTCGAAATTGTCATAGCCTTTCTGCATCGCAAGACACTCTATGTCATCCTTAACACAGGACATTTTCCCTATGATCACCTCCGCGGATTTAGCGCAAATTCCCCTCTTCGCCGGCGTCGAAGAGGCCGAGCGCCAGCGCCTTGCGCGCAAGGCCGCAGACATCCACCTCGTCCCCGGCGACTGGCTCGCCCGCGAAGGCGAAGAGCCACGCTTCTTCGTCACCCTCGAAGGCGAGTTCGAAGTCGTCAAGAACATCGTCGGCCAGCACCGCGTCCTCGGTCGCAACGCTGCCCCTGATTTCTCCGGCGAAACTCCCATCTTCCTCGGTACTGCCAACTTGGTCTCCGTGCGCGCCGTTACAACCGCCCGAGCCGCCCGATTCGAGCGCCAGCAGCTCCAGGAACTCGTCCGCGACAGCCCCTCGGCCGCTGAAATCATCTTCACGACCATGACCACCCGCCTCGGCATGGCCCAGGAAGTCGCCCGCGCCACACCCTCCTCCCGCGCCTACGTCACCGGCTCCAAGTACGACACCACCTGCCGCGCCATCCGCAACTTCCTCGCCGCCAACCGTATCCAGTACAACTGGAAGCCCACCTTCGATCAGCCCGACGAAAACGGCCGTGCCTCTCTCACCGTCGACATCGACCGCACCACGCTCCTCACCAACCCCACCGTCCGCGAAGTCGCCGAAGCCCTCGGCTATAAGACCGTCCCCAAGCACGAGCACTACGACGTCATCATCGCCGGCGCCGGTCCCGCCGGCATGGCCGCAGCCGTCTACGGTGCCTCCGAAGGACTCCGCGTCCTGCTCGTCGAGCGCTTCGCCGCCGGCGGCCAGGCGGGCACTTCCTCCCGCATCGAAAACTATCTCGGCTTCCCCGCCGGCATCTCCGGCGACGAGCTCACCGAGCGCGCCCTCAAGCAGGCCAAGCAGTTCGGCACCGAAATCCTCGTCAAGCGCAGCATCGACGCCATTGTCGAAACCGACAACGGCCACTGCGTCCAACTCGATGGCGGCGACCTCCTCCGCGCCCGCGCCATCCTCCTCGCCACCGGCGTCGACTGGCACCGCATGGACGACGTCCCCGGCATGGCCGAGCTTCAAGGCCGCGGCATCCTCTACGGAGCCTCACGACATGAAGCCTACGGCGTCGCCGGCAAGCGAGTCTTCCTCGTCGGCGGCGGTAACTCCGCCGGCCAGGCCGCAATCTTCTTCTCCGGCTACGCCGCAGAGGTCGTCATCCTCGTCCGCGGCGCCGGCCTCAACCTCAGCATGTCGCAGTACCTCATCGACCAGATCGCCAACAAGGAAAACATTCACGTCGAACCTTACACCCAGGTAACGGCCGTCGAAGGCGAGAATTACCTCCACCGCGTCACCACCACCACGCGCCCACCCGGCGCCGAAGAGTTCACGCAAACCCGCGACAGCAACGCCCTTTTCATCATGATCGGCGCCACCGCCAAAACCCACTGGCTCCCCGCCGAACTCGAGCGCAACCCCAAGGGCTACATCTGCACCGGCCGCGACCTCACCACATGGCCCCTCGACCGCGACCCCTTCGCCCTCGAAACCAGCATCCCCGGTATCTTCTGCGCTGGCGACGTCCGCCACCACTCCATCAAGCGCGTCGCCTCAGGCGTTGGCGAAGGAAGCATGTCCATCTCCTTCATCCACGAATACCTCGCCCTGAACGAAACCCGCGCCCTCACCACCACAGCCTGACACCACCTTTCGTCTCTCTATTTTGGAGTCCGTGGTTTTCCATTCCGCAGCGCAGCGAAGGAATCTGCTTTCTTCCAGCGCCCCAATCTTGTCATCTCGACCGAAGCGCAGCGAAGTGGAGAGACCTGCAGTTGATCTGTGTCAAACCGCTGCCATCTCTCCGGTCTTCTGCTCTATAAATTTACAAAACCGGCCAACCCCACACCATTTGCCTTTTGCGCCCCGTCGGCAAACGTTACAGACCTGCCCGCATCCTATCCCGAGACTGCACCAACGAGACCTGCTTTACGTCAACAGCAGGCTCGGCAGCCCAGAGCTCCCGCTCTTGTGAAGCTGTCCATGAAAACGTCTTTCCGCACTCTCCAACTATCCGTTCTCGCACTCGCGACGCTAGGCACCCCTTTCCTTCTCGCGCAACAGCCCGATAACTCCGTGCAAAACAAGAACGCCGGAAAAACCGCGGACAACCAGCCCAACGGCAAATCGGATCTGGACATCACCGCCGGTGTCCGCAAGGCCATCATCGCCGATAAGTCGCTCTCCACCTATGCGCACAACATCAAGATCATCACAATGAACGGAACCGTTACGCTAAAAGGTCCCGTCAAGTCCGACAGTGAAAAACAGCAAGTTCTCAACGACGCTGCCGGCATCGTTTCGCAGAACAAGGTCGTCGACCGCGTGACCGTCAAGCAGTAACCGTTCCCTCTTCATCCACCCCCTACCAGCGCGCGTTGCTGCTCAATCCAAGGAGATCCCTCATGTCCACCAAGAACACAGCCGTCTTCGGCATCTATGCCACCCCCGCTACAGCAGAAGCCGCCGTCGATCATCTGCTCTCAATCGGCTTTGCCAACGCCGACATCTCCGTTCTTCTGCCCGATGACGAAAGCACCCGTGCCTTCGCGCACGAGAAGCACACCAAGGCCCCTGAAGGTGCCGCTACCGGCGTCACCACTGGCGGCGTCATCGGCGGAACACTCGGCCTTCTTGCCGGCATCGGTGCCCTCGCCATTCCCGGCGTCGGCCCGCTCATCGCCGCTGGTCCCATCATGGGCGCACTCGCCGGTCTCGGTGTCGGCGGCACGGTTGGCGGCATCGTCGGCGCTCTCGTAGGCATGGGCATTCCGGAGTACGAAGCCAAGCGCTTCGAAGGCGCTGTCAAGGACGGCGGCACACTTCTCTCCGTACACTGCGATACCTCTGATGAAGTTGCGCGCGCCAAGGACGGCCTCACGCAGACCGGCGCTCGCGACATCTCCTCCACCGGGGAAGAAGGCTCCGCCCATCCCGCCCCCGCCCACACCCACGTCGCCTAAATCTTCATCGCAACATCAGCAACATCAGCCGCATCGGCCTCAACACAACGTGTTGAGGCCGATTTGCGTAGCTCGCCTTCTTCAAGGGGTTGCCACTTCGATAAGCATGCCTTTCAGTTCGGCATCCGTCTTTAAGTTGGGCAGTCATTTGGAACTTAGCTCAGAGACTATGATTTCTGCGGGGGATCGATGAAGCGCCTGACACTCTGCGCCATGCTCATAACCGCATGCGCCGCCCACGCCCAAACGCCAACGCTACAACCCGATAAGCCAAGGCTCGAATTCGAAGTAGCCTCCATCCGCCCGTCGGACACAACCCAGCCAGGCTTTCAGAACCTCAAGCTACACGCGGATGGTGCGGGCTATACGGCGACCTATGTTCCGGTGAAGATGATGATCGCTTACATGTACCGGATCCCGGCCCGGCAGATTATCGGCGGCCCAGGCTGGCTCAAAGACGATCGATACGATGTGGACGCGAAGGCGGACAAAAAGCACACCGTCGACGACCTCAACACCATGTACCAGAACATGCTGGTCGACCGCTTCCACCTCAAGTTCCACATCGAGACCAGAGAAGCAAACGCCTATGTCCTCACCATCGACAAAAGCGGCAGCAAAATGAAAGTCAACGACCAGCCCCAGAGCTACGACATGCCGATGACCTTCAGCGGCATCGGCGTTTGGCACGGCAACCGCGTCCCCATGCCCTACTTCTGCTGGCTCCTCAGCCAGAACCTCCAGGATGACGAGCGCCCGGTCGTGGACCTCACCGGTCTCACCGGCTTCTACGACTTCACCTTATCCTTCCTGCCGCAAAACCTCTCACAGCAGGTGCATGACAACCTTCCCCAGGAAACACTCGACCGCCCCAACCTCTTCGACGCCCTAAGAGAACAACTAGGCCTCAAACTAACCGCCCAAAAAGGTCCCGTCCAGTACTTCGTCATCGACCACATAGACCGCCCCACCGAAAACTGAATATTGGAGCCACATTCATGCGAACGAAACTACCCCAACCGTCCCTCCGCCATCTTCGTAGCCTCATAAATCTGCTCATACGACTCAATCGCATACAACACCGGCTGCATCTTGCTCACATCAACAACAGTCTCAAGCACCTTCTCCAGATCGAAGTCCCGCACCTCAACCCCATGCCCCTCCACCATCTGCGTACACTCGCCATGCGACGAGATCAACCCACTCCCATAAACCTTCACCGCACCACCCTCGCGAATCACCCCAAACTCCACCGTGAACCAGAACAGCCGCCCCATCCGCTCTAAATCTTCGGCATCTGTAAGCCCCGCGCAAACCTTCCCATAGTGCTCCAGAAAGTCCGCAAACACCGGATGCGCATGCATCGGCACATGCCCAAACACGTCATGAAAAATATCCGGTTCAGGCGTGTACTCCATGCTGTCCCGCCCGCGTATCCACGTCGTCGTAGGAAACTTCCTCGCCGCCAGCATCTCAAAGAACGCATCCGCCGGCAGAAACCCACTCACCGCCGTCGAGTTCCACCCCGTCCGCGGCTCCAACCGCGCACTTACGGCCTTCAAATCCGGCAGCGCATCCGCCTTCAACCCAATCTGCTCAAACCCATCCAAATACACCGCACTGGCATACTTCTCCAACTGCGGCATCCGCCGCGAAACCAGCTCCCGCCAGATCGCATGCTGCTCCGGCGTATAAGCCGCCCAGTCCTGCTCAATCAAATAAGGCCCCGCCGCTCGAAGCTTCCCGGACTCCATTCCAACGACCGCCATCACACTCTCCCAACGCGACACCAACGACCCGCCATGTCAGGCTTCGCGAACTTTGCGCGCTTTTACTTCGCGAACTTTGCGTCAAGGTCGTTGCCTGTTCTTGACCATGCACTCCCTATACAGATGCGCTTGACGCCCTAGACGGTCGATAAATCCACACCCTTCCGCTCCGTCCCAAACGACGTCACCACCGCCACAATCACTCCGACAAGCAACACCGTCCACGCCATCGCCGGCGCCAGCCGTCCTCCATAAAACTTGGCCGCCACCTGCGCCTGAAACACGCTATTGTGCGACGACAACAAATTCCCTAACTGATACGCCAACCCCGGGAACGTAGCCCGCACCGCCGCCGGCGAAGCCTCATTCAGGTACACCGGAATCACCCCCCAGGCACCCTGCACCATCAACTGCATAAAAAAGCCGCCCACCGCCAGCATCACCGCCGTATGGCTAAACGCCCACAGCGGAATCATCGGGATCGCGAGCAGCGATGCAATGATGATCGTTTTCTTCCGCCCAAACTTCTCCGAAAGTGTCCCACACGCAACCCCACCCATCAGCGCGCCGAAACTCCCCACCATCGCCACCCACGAGGTCGTCGGCACTGACAGATGATAGTCATGCTTCACAAAGCTCGCATACAAATCCTGCGTCCCGTGGCTGAACGACGTGAACGCAAACATCAGCACCGTCAGGAACAGAAACGACATCCCATACTCTCGAAACAGCGGCACCATCGCCCCCACCCACTCCCCAAACGTTCTCTTCGGCGCAGCCTTCTTCACCGCCCTCGCCGACCGCCCCGACTCCCACGCCGGCGACTCCTCCACCTTCGAACGCACATAGATCACCAGCGCCGCCGGCATCGCTCCAATCACAAACAGCATTCGCCAGCTCGCCACAAACCCATGCGGATGCAGGTGCGCCACGAACAACCCAAACAAACCAGCCACAGCCGCCGCCAGCATATTGCCGACGACATACCCTTCCTGCAGCAACCCTGAGAAGAACCCACGCCCTTCGCTCGGCAGCGACTCCAGTGCCAGCGCCGCCGCCACACCCCACTCGCCGCCCATCGCCACACCAAAAAGCGCCCGCGACGCCAGAAAAATAGACCACGTCGGCGACAACGCCGACGCCAGCTCAAACACCGAAAAGCAAACAATATTCAGCATCAGCGTCGGCCGCCGCCCAATCCGCTCCGCCAGCCACCCGAACAGCAAAGCCCCCACCGGCCGCATAGCCAGCGTCCAGAACAGACTCTCCGCCACAACCTTCAGGCTCACATGAAAGTCAGCCCCAACTTGGTCCAGGCAATACGTCAGAATGAAAAAGTCGAACGCGTCCAGCGTCCACCCCATAAAGCACGCGGTAAAAGCTCGGCGCTGCGCCGAAGTCAGCGCACGAAACGTCTGCAGCATCAGGCAAACCCCTTGGAACCGGAATGCCCCTAGCCTACATGACGCCTGCCACTCCCCCAAAGCAAAAGGGCAAGCCCAAAAGCCCGCCCTTCCCTAATCCCTGCCTCTAAAGCTTCGCCCGCAACGGCATCCCCGTATCGATATACGCCAGATCTGCGCCCTGCGGCTCGCTCTTCAAAATCTGATGATGCAAACAATACAGCGCCAACTCCAGCCGGTCGCTCACACCCAGCTTGTCGTAGATCTTCCGCAGATAGTTCTTAATCACCTGCTCCGTCGTGCCGATCTGGTACGCGATCTCCTTGTTCCTCATCCCGCGCGTAATGCAGCTGATGATCGAAAGCTCTTTCTCGCTCAGCCTCGGCTGCGTCCGCGGATTCGTCAAATTCGCCGCCTGCGCTCGGTACGCATCGATCACCCAGCTAACACTCTGGTTATCGATCCACGTCTCGCCCGCCGCAATCTTCCTCACACACTTGATCAGCAAATCCGGAGAAATCGACCGCGGCACAACCCCACGCACGCCGCGCCGGTAAAGCTCTACCGTATTGTTCTCATCCGTCTCAGAAACCTGCACAATCAGCTTCGCTTCCGGCGCCCGGCGCATAAACTGCGGTATCGCATCGATCGTCCCCGAAATCAACCGGCCCTCAAGCACCACAACGTCAGTCGGAAACCGCTGCAGCGCGGCAAACAGGTTGTCCAGCGTCTCGGCCTGCGCGACCACGCGAATGTCGTCTTCCAGCGCGAACACCTTGCGCATGCCTACGCGGTAAATCGCCTGCGAATCGGCCAGGATAATCCGGATCGCCGCAGCCGCGGAGTCTGGCGGAGCATCGACGGGCTCTATGCCCATGTTCAAAATCTCAGCACTCATATCTCGCTCAGCCCTTTAGTGAGTAGTCATCGATCACCGCAGCTGCCCTGTTCATGTCGCCACTTCGTTCGTGACGAACAATACGTCCTACGCAGTGCAGCGTTACATCTTCGCTTCCACCCATAATCGCTGCCGGCATCGTCAAGCGAAACTCAACGGGCGCATCGAGCGGGGGAAGTTCTTCCGCCGTAAAGCAAATTCCATTCGCCGATACATCCTCGGTAACGGCCTTGTACTCACGCACACCAGTAGTTAAAACAATTTCCAAATGCAGCGGAAATCGTACCGATGCGCGGACCGGGTCCGTGCCGAGATCTTTCGCGGATACAGGCAAGGCTCTCCTTCAGCAACTGCTCCATTCGGCAGATGCCCAACCACAGCACGATTCTACCGGACACGGCCATTCTCGACATGACTAATTTGTGTCATGAGCCCAAAATCAATTCCCCGGAAACAGCCCCGCCGACCCGCCCACCCACTTCTGGTTCCGGTTATGGTCCACCCCCATCATCAACCCGCGCCCCATCCGCACCAGGCTGATCATCGGCACCATCGCCTTCCCATCCGGCCACACATACAGGATCCGAATCTCCGCCTGCGTCATCCCCTCCGGCGTCTCGATCACCGGCTCAAACCGCATTCTCTCCTGCAATAAGTAATTTCTTCGCTCCTCCACCGGCACCGCCGCCAGCTCCGCATCCGTCGGTCCAAACTGAATCCCCTTGCCCGCAAACGAGTACAGCGGCTTGAACACCCACCGCTCCCGGTCCTCTGGCAATCGCTCCCGCCCCATCCCTGCAAACCAGTCATCCAGAAACACCGCCGCCGGTACCGTTACGTGTTTCAAAAAGGGAATCGAAAACTTACTCACACGAAAGTACCAGTTCGGATGTCCCGCCCACTCCACCTGCAACTCGTCCCGATAGTCGAACGGCAGCGTCACACCCTTCCGCACCACCTCGTCCACGATCACCCGGTTATAGATCCGCTCCACCGGAATCAGCCTCCCGCCGTCCCGATAAAACAGCCGGTCCCCCTCCTTCACCAACCCAGCAACATCCACCACCTTGATCCCCAGCTTCGCCGCATGCACCTTGAAATCCGGCAGCGTCTTCTGCGTCTCCGGAGCCACCTCCGCCAACACCACATTCTCCGGATCATGCCCCGCCACAATCACCTCCCGCAGCAGATCCCAATACCGCGCCTCATCCATCCCATCAAAAAACCACTCCAACTCCCCATCCAACCCATACACATCGACATAAGCCTTAGCCAGCTCCGCCTGATACCCAAACACCGAAGGAAACGCCTGCATCTCCACCAGCTTCGGCTGCAGCTCCCCCGCCGCATCCCTCACCAACCCAAAGTCCACCGTCATAAAGTGAGGATGCGCATCCTCCCCCGGCACCCGATACGCCTCCGGAATCGCCCCAGCCGACTCCCTCATATACGCCTCACTCCCCACAAGTTGCGCCGTCAACTCCACCCCGGCCTTCACCATCCGCTCCATCAACTTCCGCGGAAAGAAACAAGGCGTCTCCGACACCCGAAATTCAATCTCCACCCCAGTCGCCCCACGCAACCGGCGCAGCAACTCCCCATACTTCCCCTCCGTAAACCCCGCATTAAACCCCCGCCGATACCCCTGAATCATCCTCCACCCTCCTCCGCGCCCACTGCGAAACCACCGCGCCCTCCGCGTTAAAAGTTCTCGCTAACGCAGCACAACTACCCCACCAAAAACACCCCATCCTTCATAATCTGTTCTTCCCCACTCTCACTCCCCAACCAGATAGAAAACTCCAACCCCACCACATCAATATGCGTCCCCGACCTCCACGCCGCCCCCGTATGCGACCCATAAGGATCACCAAACGCAATATGGATCCCCGGAAACTTCTCATCCTGCAAAATATTCCCGATCACTTTCTTCACGCCAATATTCGTCCCGATCGCAAACTCCCCCACCCGATCCGAGTTCTCATCCGTGTGCGTATAGCTCCAGAACTCCCGCTCCAGCTCCTTGTTCTCGCAGCTCACCGCCGTAATCCGGTTCTCCTCAATATCAATCGTCAGCGGAGTCTCTCTTAGCAACCCATACTTCACACAAAGAAAATCCCCCACCACCCCATCCACCACAAACACCCCATTCACCTCACCCGGAGCCGTAAAGCACTCCCCACCCGGCAGATTGCCCCACTTCTCCGTAGAAATAATCCCCGAAGTCTTGAACCACTTATAGCTCGGCTCCATCTCCGCGCGAATATCCGTCCCCGCCGGCGTCGTCGCCCTCACGTACTTGGCCTTCCTCACCTTCTCCAACACCACCTGGCTTAAACGATCCACCGCATTGAAGTCCGCCCGCATCCCCTCCACCATCACCTCCGGCGTGATGTTCACCATATGCGCATGCCGCATCTTCCGCCGGTTCACCACATCGGTCATATCCATGCGACTGCGCAACTCGTTCGGCTGCACCTGCACCGCAAAAATGCTCACCTCCGAAGTCTCCATATCCGCGAGCACAACCGCAGGCATTCCCTTCAACGGCCGCTCCCCCACCTCCTCCAACACAAACGAATTCCACCGACACCCCACCCGCGCCAACTCCCCCGCAATCGCCGCCGCAATCTCAATCGTTGACTCATCACAAATCAACGTCACCTTCTCCTCCACCTTCACCCGCAGACAAGTCACCACCGCATTCCGCGCCCCCTCCCGAAACTCCCCCGGAAACCCCACCGTCAACAAATCAGTAGCCATCATTACTCCACCCATCCGCAGCATCTTTCGCGAAACTTGCCTTTAAACTTTGCGCACTTCGCGGCAAAGCCTTTGCCGTTGCCTTACTGTCTACTCCCTACTGTCTACTGTCTGCCTACAACCCCACCTTCGTCTCCTCCGCCATATAGTCCACCACCTTCATCAAACTCCCCGTATCCCGCCAAACCTTCAACTGCCGATCCGCCCCCGACCCCATCTTCAACATCGTCGGTATATACCCAATCGCCTCGCGACACCCCAACTCATCCACCACATCCTCCACAAACGCCAGATACTCCAGAATCAACTCGCACTCCGGCACTTCCTGCTCTTTGCCAAAATCAATCAGCTTGCCCTCGAGCCCATACCGCACCGCGCGAAACTTGTTCTCCATCAGCAGCGCCCGCGAGTACTGCCTGAAATCAATGTTCCTCTCATGCAGCTGCCAAAGCTTCGCCGCCGTAGCCTGAATCAACGCCGCAATCGCAACCGTCTCCTCCGCCCGCATCGGAATATCGCAAACCCTTACCTCCACCGTATTGAAGAAAGGATGCGGCCTCACATCCCACCAGATCTTCTTCGCGTTATCGATCGAGTTCGTCTTGATCAACAAATTCACATACGCCTCGAACTCCGCATAACTATGAAACAGGTCCGGCAGATTCGTCCGCGGAAAATTCTCAAACACCTTCGCCCGATAACTCTTGTACCCCGTCTCCATCCCCAGCCAGAACGGCGAGTTCGTACTCAGCGCCAAAATATGCGGCAGAAAATACCGCAGCGAATTCATAATCCGAATCGCCGCTTCCCTGTCCTCGATCCCCACATGCACATGCAGCCCAAAGATCAGGTTCGACCGCGCCACCAGCTGCAAATCCTCAACCACCTTGTCATACCGCGGATCGGGATAAATCTCCTGCGACCGCCAATCCGCAAACGGATGCGTCGCCCCGGCCACCAGCACTAACCCATTCTCTTCCGCCAGCCGAATCATGTTCCGCCGCAGGTCATAAATATCCTCCCGCGCCTCTTCCACATTCCGGCAAACCCGCGTCCCCACCTCAATCACGGACTGATGCATCTCAGCCTTCACCCGCTCCTCAAGCCGCAGCTTCCCCTGCGCCAGCATCTCGGTAGCAATATGCGACCTAAGATCCCGCGTCACCGGATCAATTGTCTGATACTCCTCTTCAATCCCCAAAGTAAACGTAGGCCGCATCGTCATCCCTCGCTTCACATCTCTCAGGCCCTCACACCACTTTCAGAATTGTCATCCTGAGCGACGCGAAGGATCTGCTTTCCTCCAACTCACCCTAACCGCCCGGGTGGCCCATTCATCGCGCATCACTTCGCGCGATGAGTGGGGAACACCAAACGTCAATCCAGCAAGCCTTTGCTCTTGCACTTGCTCTTCTTTCTTTCCATTCCGAGCCACGCGAGGAACCTGCTTTCTCCCGTTCTTGCCGTTGCTCTTTTCAAGAGCGCCACACTTTACGGCTACGCCATCTCACTTAGCGAACTTCGCGCTTTTACTTTGCGAACTTTGCGTCAAAGCTTTTGTCGTTGCACTTGTATTCTCTAAAAACTCCTCTACTTCAACCCCTTATTCGCCTTCACCGCCGTCTTCTTCACCGACACCGCACCCTGCGCCAACGCCCCTTCCTCCACCTTCTTAGCCTTACCCTTCACCGCAACAGCAACCGAACCACCCAACAACGAAGCCCACCGCAACTCAGGTACCTTCCCACTCAGCGCAACCTTCGACACCGCCAGCTTCGCCACCTTATCCACGATCCAATCAAAGTTCTCTTCCCCCACCGAGTACCGATCCGCATCCGGCGCCGGGTTCATAAAGTCGATCGCATACGGCACACCATCCTCCACCGCAAACTCCACCGTATTCAGGTCATACCCCAACGCCCGGCAAAGCGTCAGCGCATCCTTCTCCACGCGCTTCAACAACCCCTTCGGATACACCTGCGGCTCCAGCACATACCTGTGCTCATGCGGACGACGCGGGTCATACGCCATGATCCGCACATCCTCCTGCCCCACCACATAGCAACGGAAGTACTCCTTGAAATTCACCGCCGCCTGCAGCGTCATGCAAAGGTCCCGCGTCTGGTCATACGCCTGAAAGAACTCCTCGCGGTTATGCACATGAAACACATCGCGCCATCCACCACCGTCATGCGGCTTCAAAAACGCCGGAAACCTCACATAGTCAAAAATCCCCTCCCAATCCAGCGGAAACTGCAAATTCCTCACCGACCGCACATTGATCTCCGGCGGAAACTGCTTATGCGGCAACAGCACCGTCCGCGGCACCGCCACTCCAAGCCGCTCCGCCAGAGAGTAATTAAAAAACTTGTCATCCGCCGACCACCAGAACGGATTATTGATAACCTGCGTCCCCGTCAACACAGCATTCTTCAGATAGGCCCGATAGAACGGCATGTCATGCGAAATCCTGTCCACGATCACGGCATAAGGACAAGCCTTCGCCATCTCCACCCCACCCACCTCGACAAACTCCGCCCGCACATCATCCAACTCCATCGAGTTGATGCGCTCCACCAGCGCCCCCGGAAACGTATTCTCCATCCCAAACAGCACACCAATCTTCTTCATCATTCCCTCCCAACCCAGTCCTTAGCTTCTCGCAACCACCCTAGAACTTGTCATCCTGAGCAACGCGAAGGATCTGCTTTCTCTCAACTCACCCCAACCACTCGAGTGGCGCATTCATGCGCGCTCTTTGCGCATGAGTGGGGAACACCAACGATCGACCCGCCAGCCTTTGCGCTTCTCGGTGTCATTACCGAAAGGAATCTGCGTTTGCACTTGCAGTTGTCTTGCCTTTGTTTTTGTACTTGCACTTCTCTACTCTCTACTGTCTACCCTCTACTGTCTGCCTCACAAATACACCTGTGCCATCCTCTGCCACCAAGGCCAGTCATGCCCCGTATTATCCCCCCAAACATCTAACCTCACGGGAATATGCTTCGCCCTCAAAGCAGCCGCCAGCCGCTCATTATCGTTCCAGCACTGGTCATGCACACCGGTAGCCAGCACATACGTGTTGTGCCGCAGCCGCTCTAAATAATGATGGTCGGAAATATTCGGCACATAATCCAGCGGCATATTGAAGTACACCTCATCGCTGTAATACCCATGCAGAAACCCCAACCCCTTCAGGTCATACGCCCCACTCATCGACAAGCACCCACTGAACACATGCGGATGCCTTAGCGCCATATTCACGGCATGATACCCACCAAAGCTGCACCCCACCGTCGCCAGGTGCGGACGATGATTCATCCGCCGCACCAGCGGAATCACCTCGCGCAAAATATAGTTCTCATACTGAATCTGCCGCGCAATCCGCCAGTCCGCCCCAACCGCGCGGTTGTACCAGCTCTCCCCGTCCACCGAGTCCACACAGAACAACTGCAGCTTCCCACACTCCAGCTTGTCCCTCACCGCATCCACCATGCCGCGATCTTCAAACTCATAAAACCGCGCCTGCGACGTAGGAAACACCACCGCCGGCAGCCCATCATGGCCAAACACCAGCAGCTCCATGTCCCTGCCCAACTCCGGCGACCACCACTTGTGATACTCCCGCCTCATCACAACCTCGCTCCGTTTTAAACTTCGCGAACTTCGCGCTTTTCCTTCGCGCACTTTGCGTTAAAGCTGTTGCTGTTGCATTTGCTCTCTCCAGCCCCAGCACAATCAGGTACCCCAAGGCTTTAGCCTTGGGTTTCATAGCTTCCGAAAACCGGGGCTTTAGTGTCTGCGTGAGAACGGGATTACGTTTGGGTGATTCGAGTCTTGATGGGGATATGGTCGTAATTTTGGGACTTCTCTGTTGTCCAACTATGGTTTGATCGATGGTTTTGGCTGTCGTTTTATCTCACTTGCGGCATGTATGCGGGTGAGGTTGTAGGCCATGGTGGCGAGGGTCCATTCGTTGGCCACGTTTTCGATGCCCCGGGTTCGGAACTGGCGCATACCGCGCTGCTGTTTCATGACTCCGAAGACCGGTTCGACGATGGCCTTGCGGCGTCCGTAGGTGAGTTTTCCTTCTTCAGTCTGTAGCTTGCGGCGCATCCGTTTGTGAGCGGCGGCGCATGCTTTTTGGCGGCAGCGGACACCCAGGTTGAGACTGCGCGCAAGGTTCGAGTCGGGCACATACGCATCGAGGTTTTGGCCTTCCATCCGTTCCAGATTCGCGATGGAGAAGAACCCGCTGTCGGCCAGTATTTGGTCGGGAGCGCGACCGCATCGCTCGACGGTCTGTTCGACCATCGGCAGCAGCGAGGCGTTGTCGGCTGCGTTCTGGGTCACCCGCTGGGCCACGATCAGGTGCTCGTCGGAGACCGCGATCTCCGCCGTGTAGCCCAGATCGAAGCCGCTGCGGGTGCGCAGGAAGCGCGCGTCCGGATCGCTCTGCGAGAGCTTCTTCAGGCCGCTCTTCTTGAGCCTCTCCAGCCGCCGCGGAAGCTCGGCCAGCTTGCTCTCCAGATGCTCGATGGCCACCTCCAGGCCGCCCGAGTCGGCATCGTCGGCGTCCACCATCTGCTGCCAGCGGCGAACCTGACGGCGCAGTCCGGCACGCAGATCGCGCAGATGCTGCTCGGTGTCCAGCTTGTCCTGGCAGGCTGAGGCCTTGATCCGGGTCGAGTCGATGGCCACCTTGCCCAGCTTGCCCATGCCGAGCTCGCGGGCCATCTCCAGCACCTGCGTAAAGCAGTCGTTCAGTGCCCGGGCATGACGCCGGCGGAACGCGCTCAGGGCCCAGTTATCCACCCGGGCACCCGCCGCAAGATAGCGCAGCGGAAGGTCTTCCACCAGCCGCCGATCCAACTGGCGGGCGCTGGTGATGCCGGTCGCATAAGCGTAAAGCCACACACTCAACATCAGCTCAGGAGCGTACAGCGCACCGCCCTCGGCGGCATAAGACCGCTCAAAAACGGTCAAGTCAAGACGTTCCACCACGCGGCGAAGGAAGAAGCACAGGTGATCGCCGCTCAACTCATCCTGCACGCTCGTCGGAAGCAAATACGTCTGTTCGGGGCTGTAACTCTTGAATCGAGACATACTCTCTTCTCGCCCAAATCCAAAGTGGAAATCAAGAGTCTTGTTGAGTTCTCACGCAGCCACTTTAGCCCCCAGGTATGCTCTCTTCCTTGCGGAACAAACACGAATCACAGTCCTGCTACCCTAAATCCAAACCGACAATGCCGCAAACCACTACAGCCGACGATCAAGACCTCACATCCGATCTCGACCAGAACCCCCGCTTCCTCGTCCTCCCGGACTTCCACTCCCGCTTCCTGCCCGACGACCGCAACCTCTACATCTATCTGCCAGAAGCCTACCTCACCGAGCCCGATCGCCGCTTCCCCGTCTTCTATCTCCACGACGGCCAGAACCTCATCGACCCCCGCCTCTCCTACCTCCCCGGCCACACCTGGCAGGTTCACACCACCGCCGACCGCCTCACCGCCGCCGGCCTCATCGAACCCATCATCCTCGTCGGCATCGCCAACACCGGAACCCGTCGCATGACCGAATACACCCCCGACCGCGACCCCAAGCTCGGCGGCGGCGAAGGCTCCCTCTACGCCAAACTCCTCATCGACGACCTCAAACCCCAAATAGACGCCGATTACCGCACACTCCCCGACCCCGTCAACACCGCCCTCGGCGGTTCCTCCCTCGGCGGCCTTATATCCCTAGCCATCGGCCTCCAATACCCCAACATCTTTGGCAAACTAGCTATCCTCTCTCCCTCCGTTTGGTGGAATAACCACAGCATCCTCCGCACAGTCACCAAATTCAGCCCCACCCCCCGACCCCGCATCTGGCTGGACATGGGCACCGCCGAAGGCCTCCGCCATCTCCGCGACACCGACCTCCTCGAACGCCGCCTCATCCAGAGCGGCTGGACACCCAACCAAAGTCTCCGCTACCTCCGCGTCCCTGGCGCCCAGCACAACGAAGACGCCTGGGCCGCCCGCTTCGACAAAGTCCTCGAATTTCTCTTTCCCGAAAATCGCAAAATCACCACAAACCATCCATAAATCACCATAGAAATGCACCCAAAAATTTGCGATTTTCCCCGAAATCAGCCATACTTAGATGTTCTGAAGTACTTAGGTCTGCGGCTCGCCGCATTGTCCCTTAGAACACAAACTGAAGATTCGAGAGGTTTTACCCCTGTGTTAATGATTCGTCTGGCGCGCGTTGGCGCCCGCAAGCAGCCCCACTACCGCGTCGTTGTCATCGAAAAAGACCGCGCCCGCAACGGCCGATCTATTGAAGTAGTTGGCACTTACAACCCCCGCACCAACCCCGCCAGCGTCGACCTCAAGACCGACCGCATCGCCTACTGGACCGGCAAGGGAGCACAACTCTCCGACCGCGTCGGCAAGCTCCTCGCCAAGTACACCCCGGCTTCTGCTGCAGCACCTGAAGTCGAAGCTGCTCCGGCGGCTTAGGCGCGCCACGTCAGCGATTACTTCGGAGTAAACTTTGGGGCGGAAGCGCATGCCCAAAGATTGCTAAAACTCACAAGTCTCTCAAGTAAACTCGCCCATAAGCACCCGAAAACAGGGGGCTTGTGGGCCGAGGCAATGGGTGTTAAAACCTATTCTGCCTTCCGAACAACATCTGCACTCGGCTCCGAGCTCTTGCTCCCGCATCTTACTGAGGGAGCCTGTCAGAGCCGAGCGTCAAACGGGTGATTTCTTCCGAGGTGAATGAGTGACTGAGAGTTTGGAAACTGGTCTGGGACAAGACGCTGTCCCGGGAATGCAAGTTTTGATGACAGAAATTGTTCGGGCCCTGGTAGATGATCCCTCCGCAGTCACTGTGGAAGCCATTCCCGACAATGATGTAACTGTCCTGCGCCTTCGTGTCGCGCCAAGCGATATCGGCAAGGTTATCGGGAAACAGGGACGCACGGCTCGCTCCCTGCGCACCATCCTCGGTGCCGCCAGCATGAAATACCGTCATCGCTTCGCCCTCGACATCGTCGAAGCCGAAGGTTTGCGCAACTCCGATCCGGACTAGCTATCCCTTTCGCTCCCGGCAGGTTAAGCTGGGAGCTCCAAGAGGAATCGGCAACTTCGGAAAGCCATGGACGACAATAACAACTCAAGCGACGAAGCCACCCCTCGTTGGGTGGCTCTCGCACGCCTGTTGCGCCCCCAGGGACGCCGTGGCGAACTGCTGTGTGACCTCCTCACCGACCTCGACCCCGACGTCCAGTTCGCTGCCGGACGCCAAGTCACGCTAGCACCCGCGGCTGCTAGCGCGCCCGTGGCCGACACCGGTCCGACCACCATTGAAAGTTTCTTCTTGCCCACCGGCAAGAACGCCGGTCGCATCGTCCTCAAGCTGGCCGGATGCAACAGCATCTCCGAAGCCGAACTCCTCGCCGGCCGCCAGCTCATGGTTCCCGCCGAAGAGCTGCCAGAACTCGACTCCGACACCTTCTACGTCGCCGATCTCATAGGCTGCACGCTCTTCAACGGACCTGCCGCCGTCGGCACAGTCGTCGACGTGCAGTTCGCCATGTCTCCCGATGGCAAAACCCGCCTCCCTGAAGCCGCTCCACTTTTGGGTATCCAACTCCCCAACGCAGGCCCGGACGACGATCCTATCCTCATCCCGTTCGTCCTCGCCCACCTGGAGTCCGTCGATCTGGCCTCAAAACAAATCCGCATGAACCTGCCAGAAGGCCTGCTCGACACCAGCGCCGAATAGGCATTCCAGCGCCTTTGCCTTCTCTACGCTCCACTCTCTATCTTCTAATCTCTGCCTCTATGCGTTTCGACATTCTCACGATCTTTCCGGAGTTCTTCGCAGACCCAACAGGCGCGCCGACCGCTTCGCTGGCTCATGGCGTAGTGGCGCGGGCGCTGCGTTCCGGCATTGCGAGCGCTCATACGCACGATCTACGCGCGTTTACCCATGATCGTCACCGCACCGTCGACGACCGCCCCTTCGGCGGCGGCGAAGGCATGGTTCTGAAACCGCAACCTATCTTCGAGTGTGCTGAGAGCCTCAACCTCACGCCTAAAAAAACTCGCGACACCACCCGCGAGTCGGCCATCCTGCTCTCCGCCCAAGGCAAACGCTTTACGCAGGCGACCGCCCGCCGCCTCGCCAAGCTCAACCGCATCGTCCTCATCTGCGGCCGCTATGAAGGCGTGGACGAGCGCGTCTCCGAGCTCCTTTGCGATGACGAGCTCTCGATCGGCGACTACGTTCTCTCCGGCGGCGAGCTGGCTGCGGCTATCATCCTCGACGCCACCGTCCGCCTGCTCCCAGGCGTTCTCGGACACGCCGACTCCAGTCGCTACGAATCCTTCGGCGAAGGCGATGAGCCTACCGAAGCCCTGACCGCCGACGGCGTCCCTCGCAGCACCAACGCCTCAGCCGGTCTGCTCGACTACCCCCACTACACCCGCCCCGCCGAGTTTCGCGGCGTCTCCATCCCCGAAGTGCTAGCCGAGGGCGACCACCTCAAGATCCGAAAGTGGCGCCGCCAGGCCGCGCTGGCGAAAACATACGCCAACCGGCCTGACCTGCTCATCAACGCCGACCTTTCGGACGCCGACCGTGAGTTCCTCGGGATCCTGACTCCCGTAAATAAAGCGTGACTATCGACGCGTTCTATACTGTAAGAGATTGTCTTACAATGTAAGATCGCATTATGTCGACACGTACTCCAACTCGCCGCACATTCACGGTCAGCTTTCCGATTAAGCTTGCCGAGCAAGTAGAGCGCACCGCCAAAGCAGAAAGCCGAACGACGAGCGAACTGTTTCGCGAGGCTTTTCGGCACTATCGAGCACAACAGGTGCGCAAATCGCTGGATGAGTTCCGTACGATGGCCGGTGACAACAATCACAATGGCTATGGCCCTGAGGATGTGGAACGCCTTGTGGATGAGGTGCGCGCACAGAGGGCGGCTGAAAAGGCTCGGAAATCGGCTGCCTAATCCGTGCTCATCACCTTCGATACGGGCATTTATGTTTCTGCGATGCAATTTGGCGGAACGCCAAAGGAAGCGATTGTGCTCGCGGTTCTCATGGACACGATTGTCTTCTGCGATCAGTTGGCGGATGAAGTCGTCCGTGTCATGCAGGATAAATTCGAGCTTTCTTCTGAGGAGACTGAGAGCCGGCTAGCCAATTATTTGTCCGAAGCAATCTGTATTAGCGTCACGGGCAAGGTTTCCGGCATCTGCCGCGATCCCAAAGATGATTTCATTCTGGAATGTGCCCAGACCGGCAATGCCGACCTAATCGTCACCGGCGACAAAGACCTGCTCTCTCTTAAGTTGTTCAACGGCATCCAGATCGTAACCCCGCGGCAGTATCTCAACTTCCCACGGCGTTGACGCCAGCCATACCCCTCGCAGCCACGCCTACGTCGGCGGCTCCCCGCCCCACGTCGTATACCGCACCCACCGGGCCTTCGCGAGCAAGGCTTCCAGCGCGACATTTGGAAATCGCCGCACATAAGGCACTGCCCATCCAATGTCTTCGCCCTCATACGGCTGCGAAACCACCTGCTTTATCCCGACGCGCTTCTCGAAGATCGCTGGATCCTCCAGCCCTGCTGCGCAGAGTTTCACCAATCGATGAATCGCGCCGCCGTCTTCCGTATATAAGTGCAACCCATTGGCCTCGCCGAACTCGGCCAGCAGGATCAGCGGTCCCAGCGCGTACAGGTGATAGTGCAGCGCCATCTGCGCGCGATACATCTCTGCGACGAGCGAACCGTCCGGCTGGATGGAATCGACGCCTCGCTGATACGCGTCCATGCCCCATCGAAACGCTTTTGCATCGTTGTCCGCGATACCTTCCGCCGCTACCGCCAACCCGGCCCAGTAGATGTGGTTGTTCCACGCATCGCTGCGCGGATTCGACGCACCCGCGTCAAAGTACGCACGCACCTGCTCCGCCATGGCGCCAAACCACCTTTGGATCGCCGCATCCTGCTCTTTCGTTCCGAGACCGCTCTGTCTGACCTTCAGATACGAAATCGCGACGCCGCTCAACGTCCAGTTCTGCACGTAGGTTCCCTGAAACGTCGGCATCCTGCCGGACCATGCTCCCGCTTTCGCTGCTGCTTCCAGCAGCGAGTAGACACATGCAGCAGCAACCCGGCTACCCGTCGACCGGAACGCATCCGCTGCCTTGCTTACGGCCTGTGCCAGCTTGGTTGGCGCCTCTGAAGCTGCCTGAAACGCCGCCTGCTTCGCCGTGTCGATCACCGACATATGCGCGTCCGTGTAATACGATCCGATCTCCAGCGTCTTCGCAAACGGAGGAGCTGCGGGACAGGTATACGCCGCATCCGTCGCCGTCACCGCCGCTCCGTCCCATGGAGACAGCAGGACCTCTGCCTGCGCTGTCGCAACGGACACAAAAGCGACAGCAAGCACGAACCCCAAGTGTCGATAGCCGAATCTCAGTCGCATTCCTTTTTTGTATCGCACATTATGCATCCGTGCAGCTTACCGTGTGTGCTAACGCCAGGCTGGAAAATCTCCTTCAGGCCCGCTTACAGATTTCTCTGATGCTGTCATCTCCTGCCCCTTATGTGGCTGCTAAACTGGCTCCGTTCCTGGTGTGAGGTAGACCGCATGCGACAAATTTTCGCTTCCCTCCTGTTCCTCAGCTTCCTGCCCGCGCTTTTGTCTGCGCAGACTTCTGCCCTACGTGGCCCCGATGGCGGCACACAGACTCGCATTTCCAGTGTCGACGTCCTTCCCTTGCCAGGCGCTCCCTTCTCCGCGACCAGCATCATTACCTGGACCCGGACGGCCGGCGAAGGAGCTTCTGTCGTTACCTACGGAATCGCGAAGGTCTTCCGTGACTCGCAGGGCCGTGTCTACCGCGAGCGTCACCACTTCAGCCCCAATCCCAATGTGGATCCACGAACAACCCTATTTGAGTTTTCCGTGCGTGATCCCCTCGCGCATACCTTAACCGTCTGCACCCGCGCGCTCCATGTCTGCACAATCGAGAACTATAGAGCGGGACGCGTCCCCGCTCTTCAGCCGGTCGGTTCTTTCGATGGAGGAAAGCGCTTCCTAACCCGCGAAAGCCTCGGCAACCAGACCATCGAGGAGTTACCCGCTGTCGGCACGTTGGAGACCGTTACAATCGCCGTTGGGACCGTCGGCAATGACCATCCACTTAAGTCCACGCGCGAGTTCTGGTATTCCCCCGATCTCCAGACAAACCTTAAGGTCATCCGGATCGACCCGCGCGAGGGGACAGAGGATGTCCGCCTCAGCGGTGTTTCGCGCACCGAACCCGATCCGCAGTTCTTCGCCGTTCCATCCGGCTACACGGTGCATGCGATCTCTTCGTCAGATATTGAGTAAGACCCCCCGGTGTTGATTCCCTGCCCCAAAATCGCCCTTTCTGGTGTAAACTGAATCCTGCGACTTTACGTAAGGAATTCATCATGTCTATCCACCCCATCATGCAGAAGCTGGCCGACAAGCTCCAGCGCACCGACCTCCCCGACTTCGCCCCCGGCGACCTCATTCGCGTTCAGGTGAAGATCAAGGAAGGCGATAAAGAACGTCTCCAGGCTTTCGAAGGCATGGTCATCGCCATCAAGAAGGGCCCCCAGGGCTCCTTTACCGTTCGCAAGATGAGCTTCGGCCAGGGCGTCGAGCGCATCTTCCCGTACAACTCCAAGGTTGTCGACAAGGTTGAGAAGCTCCGCTCCTACCAGGTGCGCCGCTCCAAGCTGTTCTACCTCCGTGGCCTGCGTGGCAAGTCTGCCCGTCTGCGCGAAGTCGGGCGCACCGCCTAAACCCTTCAAGCAACAAAAAGCGGCGAGCCCTCGATCTTGGAGGCTCGCCGCTTGCTTTTGTTTGTTGCTAGTCTGTGGCCGAAACGGTGGTCGCCGCCTGTGCGCCCGCCGCTCCCTTCGGGATCGGTACGCAGGGCGGATCCGTCGCCTTCTGGCCCGGCAGCACCCTAGCTGCCACACGCATCTGCCCCGTTGGACAGGGCTGCAACGCCAGCACCGGCTGGATGTCCTTCGGCAGCGGAGGAGCCTCTAAGGTGCCCGCCGCCGTCACGGACTTCTTTGCGCCCGGCCAGGCGTACGGCGCCACCCGCAGCGGCCCATAGCCCACGACCGGATACCGCGAAGGCAACGCAAATCCGCGGTCGATCCGGACATACGCCAGTTCCGGCTTCTTGCCCAGCAGATGCTCTTCCGACGCCAGCTCAAGCTTATGCCCTTCGACGGTCACGGTCAGCGTCTTGTCGTCAAACGCGTTCGGCTGTTCCTTTGCTCCAGGAAACGGCTGATTCGAGACCACCGCGATCCCAATCCCCGGCACATACATGTAGATGTACTTGAAGTCGGCGATGTCATAGTTCAGCGCTGCCTTGCCCGTCACGCCATCCACCGTAAACGTGCCCTGGACGATCTTCATCGGGATCATCTTCGCCGGCTTTTCTTTCTCCACATGGATCTTCTTGCCATGCTCGTCATAGCCTAGCTCGGTCGCCGTCTGGAATACGGGCTTCTTCGCATCGTCGAACACAGGATGGCCGGCTTTATCGCGCTGCTGTTTTACCGGCAGGTTGAACATTGGCTTGCCATCGGGATCGAGCCGCTGATGCCCTTCTTCGTCGAGCATCGGCGTCGCAGGGAGCACGATGATGTCTGTCGGCCCACTGTAAGCAGCCTTCTTCGATGAAGGCTTGGCCGGTTTCGCGTTCGGATTGGCTTCGATCGCTTCCAGGGCCTTTTCGCCGCTCGCTGCGGCCGGAAGCGTGGTGCTCTTCCACACCAGCGGAGCCGGAGCGGTGGTTGCGGGCGTGGTGGTTGCTGGAGCAGGTGTAGTGGTTGAACTGGACTGCGGGGCCGGGTTGGAACTGGATTGCGGGGCCGAGGTACCAGTCTGTTGTCCTAAGCAAGCCTGGGACAAGACGAAAGCAAAGATTGGCAGGGTGAGGGTCGTGCGCGTTAGCACAGAGCCGCTCCTAAAAAAGTTGATGACACACCTCGAAAAGAAAGAAAAAGCATACGCCACAGCAGTACCGATGATCCTTTAAATTTGCTTGGAAAAACCTCTCGCCCTTCGAGATTTCGTGGGAGGCACCCGGTCGTACACCACCCCAATACCCACAGCCGCCATGCGCTGGCCTGCGTTATCGCCATTCCGCAATGCTGAGTCGTTACCGAGACGTTAAGAAGCATCTCGAGATGTGGTCGACGCGAACACCGGCTTGCCGTTGCGGTCGAACCTCGGGTGTCCCTCTTTGTCCTGCAGCTGTACGTCGGGAGCGCTAAACATGGGGCGCCCAAGCGAATCCAGCTTCTGCTGCCCATGCTCATCGAGTATCGGCTTCGGCGGAAGCACGATCAGCTCCGTGGGTCCAGCGTAAGCGGCCTTCTTCCTGCCGGTGTGGATTTCCTTTGCGTCTCCCGCAGGCGCAGATCCCACCGACGATCCGGTGTTCCAGGTGACGGGCGCGGCAACCACAGCTTCCGGCTTTGCGGGCGGAGGCTTTGAGGCGTCCGACTTAGCAGTAGGCGAGACGGGATTCGCCGTACCTTGGGCTGAGACAGCAGTCACCGTTGCATCAGGCTTTGTCGCTGGTGTAGAAGCCTGCTGCCCCATACAAGCCTGGGATAGCGCCAAAGCCGACAAGAAGAGCGTCTGGGTCGTGCGCATCAGCGCAGAGCCTCTTTTAGAGAATGGAATGTTGCACCTCGGAAAGTTAAAAGGAGCATACGCTAACGCAGCATCGCTCCTCATCAACTTTCTGAGGATCGCCTCTGATAGCGTTTCATTTCATGAACATTGCACGCGCGAGCCGCAGTCCTCCCCATCCACAAGGCACACAGCTGCGAATCCGATAAACTTAGCCTGGAATCATGGCGTCTCTCTTCCGCATACCGATCCCTGCCGGCGTCACCAAGGCCACGGCCAAGCAGCAGATGCTGAAGCAGCTCGTCTGCTCCGACGCACCCGAGCAGGCACTGCGTTATCACGGCTATCGTGTCATCGCCGGCGTCGACGAAGTCGGTCGTGGTGCGCTCTTCGGGCCCGTCGTTGCGGCCGCCGTCATCCTCCCTGAAAAATGCGGCGTCCTCTCGCGCATGGGACTCACCGACTCCAAGCAGCTCACCGCCGAACAGCGCGAAAAGCTTGACCGCAAGATCCGCAGCATGGCCATCGCGTTCGCGGTCGCCGAAGTCGACGCTGCCACCATCGATCGCGTCAACATCTACCAGGCCTCGCGCATGGCGATGCTTCTCGCCGTCCAGCAGCTTGGGGTTACGCCCGACCACCTCATCATCGACGCCATGGTCATCGACTATCCCTGCGCGCAAACGAAGCTCTACTACGGCGACGCGCTCTGCCTCTCAATCGCCGCCGCTTCCGTCATCGCCAAAGTCCATCGCGATCGCCTTTGCCGCGAGCTCGATCTTCAGTATCCGCACTACGGACTCGCCAGCCACAAAGGATATGCAACGCCGGAACATCGTCGGGCGCTTGCCGAGCATGGCCCCTGCGCCCTGCACCGTCGTACCTTCGCTCCGGTAGCTGCCTCCGACCCTGATGCTGTTCTCGAAGAGCAGATCGAATCCGGAGACCTCTTCTGCGACGATCTCGACCTGTCCATCGAATCGCTCCTATAAAGCAAAAGGGTACGAGCCTAAGCTCGTACCCTTTGCGAATCGGTATCTCCAACCTGGAGTAGATGGAGGAATGTTTAGGAAGCAGGCTGCGATGTGGTTGACGCGAACACCGGCTTGCCGGCGCGGTCAAACATCGGGTGTCCGTCTTTGTCCTGCAGCTGTACGTCGGGGGAGTTGAACATCGGCCGGCGATCCCAGTCCAGCTTCTGCTGGCCGTGCTCGTCGAGCATCGGAGTCGGCGGAAGAACGACAAGCTCCGTCGGTCCGGTATAGGCAGTGGCTTTCTTCTTGTTGTTGCCAAGGCCGAAGAGGGTGTGGGCCGGCTTTGCGCCTTCAGGAGCAGGTCCTACCGACGATCCCGTGTTCCAGGTGATCGGCGCAGGAGCCGCAAGTTCCAGCTTTGGGGGCAAGGGCTTCGAGGCGACCGGCTTAGCGACGACCGCGGAAGCACCAGCCAGCGGAGCCGGAGAAGGTGTGGCTACCGGGATCGGCAGACCTGCACTCACGGCAACGGGCGATGCAGAGGCCATCAGTTGTTGTGCGAAGGACGACGGAACCACGCCAAGAGCAAGCGCGAAAATCGGAGCGATCAAGATTCCTTTATTCATTTTCATGCCAATTCCTCCAGGTACCGATGTGTAGAAGCCACTTTCAGTCCAGAGCCCGAACCACGGTGCGTCTGTTCCTTGTAGCTAATATCCGATGGGCAAATGGCTTCCGCTATACCACCCATCTACAACCCCTCTACAACTTTCAGGCGTAACCAAAGTAACCTAAAATCCGGTTACCCTAGCCGTAAGGCGTCCCTCATTTGCTCCAATGTCATAGAATTCAAAGAGGTTCAGCGCAGTTTAAAAACCTGCGCTAGCCGAGGTTACCTTCTTATGAGTTACCGTCTCCTTTGCGTGTTTGCCCATCCTGACGACGAATGCTTCGCCTTTGGCGGGGCCATCGCTCTCGCCGCCGACGCCGGAGTCGAAATCTATGCCATCTGTCTCACCTCCGGGACGGCCGGCAGCTATCGCGGCACCGCCAAGTCGGACGCCGAGCTGGGACAACTCCGCCGCGCGGAGTTTGCCGCTTCCTGTGACATCCTCGGCATTCAGCACCACGAGGTGCTCGACTATCAGGACGGCAAGCTCGAGCACGCCAATTTTTCAAAGCTTGCCGGGGAGCTGGTCCAGCGCATTCGCGCCATCAAGCCGCACGTCGTGCTTACCTTCGGCGGTGAGGGCGCCCTGAATACCCACCCCGACCACACCATGGTCTCGTCGCTCACCACTGCGGCGTTTCACTGGGCCAGCCATCCCAAGCGCTACCTCGAGCTCGGCCCGCTCTTCGCGCCGCAACGCCTCTATTACGTCACTACCAATTTCTTTCTGCCGGAGCGTCACATCCCCGCGCCCGCGCCGTGGACCGTCACCCTCGACGTCGGCGGTGTCTTCGAGCGCAAGCAGCACGCCTTCGCCGCCCACACCACGCAGGCCCCGCTCATGGTCCAGACCGAACCCGTCTTCCGCGAGCACGGCCAGCAAGAACACTACACCCTGGCCGCTACTATCGTTCCGCAACCCGCACACCAGTCTACGGATCTGTTCGAAGGCGTGACAGAGTAATGCTCCCCGCACGAATTCACCACGCCAGTTACCCCACCCATGCGTGGCCGCCGCTAACGGATTACCGGCCCGGCTCCGCATCCTGTAAGAGCGCCACGGCTCGCTTCAGAAACACCATCTGGTGTATCGAAGCTTCACTCGGCGTCGCAGCAACCGCGCCCGCTGCCGTGGCATGCTTCTTTTCGGCATCGGAAACCATCTGGTGCAGGTCCGCCAGCGCAGTCTTGTAGCGTTGCGGCAACCTGGCGATCTCTTCTGCCGCGGAACTCGGCGTATAGCTCAAGCGATCGCCCGTTTGCAACAGCTCGATCAGCGAATCCGGCTGCGCGCTTCCCGAGCCGGCGTGGTTCACGGCGTCGCCGGCATCGTAGTAGCGCGTCATTTCGCCGGCGAAGCCGCTCAGCTCCGACGAACGCGCCAATAGTTCCGGCGAGCGTTGTACTTCGATCTTCACGACTTCCGTGACCGGCCGCGGCGCGATGGTGATGATCGTGGTCAGCGTGTTGCCGTCGTACCGCCAGCCCGGCTTGCCTTGCTGCTTCTCATAGGCCACCGGAGCACCGTCTACCGTAACGGAAAGCGGCGGCCAGTCTCCCGGCAACCGCACCTCCAATCCACGCGAGGTCAACATGCCCGGAAAGCTTCCCTTCACCGGCTGCATAGCGACATCCACGACCGAGCCCTTGCGGCTTGCATCCAGCTCGGTCCAAGAGCAGACGCCGTTCTTGTACTCTTCCGCCTGGCCTGAGTCTTCGTACACCGTGTAGCTGGAGGTCTGGCCATCGGCCAACGGCGTCACCGAAACGATGAGCGGGTCTATGGGCTTCTCACCTGTGTACTGCATCTTCGGCATCATTGGGATGATCGCGCCTTCGCGGACGTAGATGGGGATCTGTCCGATCGAAAAGTTTCGCTTGAGCGCGGCGGGACCGGCGATCTTTTTGCCGGTCATCCACTCCACCCAACCGCCCTTGGGCAGCCACACGTCCTCGGTCGCCAGGTTTGTTGTTTCCTCCATCGCTTGCGTCACAGGCGCGACGATCATCTGGTCTCCGAATACGTATTCGTTTTTTGTCGTGTACGCTTCAGGCGACTCAGGCCAGTCGTAATAGAGCGGGTGCAGGAACGCCACGCCCGTGTCGTAGGTTTTGCGTGCCTCTGTGTACAGATAGGGCTGCAAGGCATAGCGCATCTGGAAGGCCGCACGCATGACGTCAGAGTAAGGTTCCGGGTACGCCCAGATTCTGCGTTCGGAGTCCGGATTGGCCGTAGTGTGCGTTCGCAAAATTGGGCTGAAGGCGCCGAACTGCACCCATCGCGTATACAGCTCCGGGCCCACAGCTCCGGGAATGTGCCCGCCGATGTCATGGCTCCAGTAGGCGTAGCCTACGTTGGCTGCGGTTGCGGTGAACCAGGGCTGAAAGGCTAACGACTCCCACGCGGAGATGGAGTCACCCGAGAAGCCAATCTGATAACGGTGGTTGCCGAGACCGCCCCAGCGGTGAAACAACAGTGGCCGCTTGCCTTCGCGCTCCTGGTCGGTGAAATGCACATAGTTCAGCCACCACGTCGTCGAGAGCCCCGCGATGGGCAGTTTCTTCTGCTGCTGCCAGTCCAGCCACCAGAAGTCGATGCCCTGCTGCTCCAGAGGATGATGCAGGATGTCCATATAGTTCGTGGCGAACTTCTTATCGGCGAGCTCGAACGGCACATACTTCTGCGTTGCAGGATCGATGCCCATGGCCTTCGCCATGGCCGGATACGCATCCTCCCATGGCTCAACACCGCCGGCCGGGTGCAGGTTCAGCGTGGCCTTCAGGCCCTCCGCATGGATTTTGTCGAGGAACTCCTTCGGCTGCGGGAACAAGAGCTTGTTCCATGTGTAGCCGGTCCATCCTTTGCGCTCGCCGGCCTGGTCGAGGCCGGTGCTCCCGTTCTTGTAAGTAGGGTGCCAGCCCATATCGATCACCAGCACGTCGAGCGGCACATCGTTGCTCTTGAAGCCATCCACCAGGCGCTCAAACTCCTGGTCGCTATAAGACCAGTAACGCGACCACCAACTGCCGAAGGCAAACCGCGGCGGCAACGGAATTCGTCCTGCAACTTGCACGTAATCCGCCAACGCCTTTCTGTACTGATGGCCGTAGCCAAAAAAGTAAAGGTCTTGCCGGTCGCCCTTCGGCCGATTGATGGCCCATGGCCATGGGCCCTGTTCTCCACCCTTGAAGCTGAAGTCGTCGGAGTCAAACAGCGGCCGCGTCGAGTCATCCACCACTGTCCATCCATCGCGCGAAAGCAGCCCCGGCTCAATGGGTTCCCTGGTCTTGTCGCCCCGCGCGCCGTCCAGCGTTCGCGTTGTCCCTTGCAGGTTGCCCATATCGACCATGCCGGGATGCCACGCCGTCGCTTTACCGTTCAATGTCAAGGTAACCGTTAAACTTTTCTCGGTAAATCTCCCGCCCATCTCCTGCTGTGGCCGATACGCCAGATCCAGTGCCGCGGTGTGGAGCTTCAACTCTTTTCCGTTCTTCTTCACCGAAAATTGCGGCACGGTCATTTTCCGGTTAACGAACACCATGGATGCGCGGTCTTCAAACACGCCGTCGGCAGACCACTCCATGCGGATCAGCTCCGGGGTGAGCACCGTGAAACGCGCGTGTCCCTCAACGACTACTGCCTTCGGATCGGCCGCCGCCGTCGCCTGCGCAACCGCATGAGAGCCAAGCCACAGCACGGCAACAGCCGCAACAACGCCTAAGTTCTTCCGGATAAAGCTAGTCATATAGCTGGAATCATACTCACACGCTGCCTGCGAGCAAATCGGTCAAAAGGACTAAGCCGTCGGGTTCAACGTTGAAACTTTCACCAGCTCTTCCAGATCGATCGGCCTTGAGTATAGATAGCCTTGCGCTTCGTCGCATGAAAGCTCGGTCAGCAGATCTGCCTGTTCCTGCGCCTCCGTTCCTTCGGCTACCACGGTTACACCCAGCCCATGAGCCATGGCAATAATGGCAGTCACCACCGCGCGGCTGTTCGCATCGGTCAGTAACTGCCGCGTAAACGACTGGTCGATCTTCAGGCGGTCGACTTCAAACTTCGTGATGTACGACATGGAAGAAAAACCCGTCCCAAAGTCATCCAACGCAATCCTCACACCAAGGAGCCGGATTCTGGCCAGCCCATCCAGCGTCTCCTGCGAGCCATGCATCAGCAGGTTCTCCGTGATCTCAAGCTCCAGGCAGTGCGGCGGCAGTTGGCTTGTCTCCAGCGCATTGCGCACTGTGTGGAACACACCGCGGTCCTTGAACTGTCGCGGAGACATGTTCACCGCTACCACCACTTCATGGCCCAGTCGTTCAATCAGCCGCACGCCGTCTTCGCACGCGCGGTTCAGTACCCACTCGCCGATCGAAACAATCAGCCCCGTCTCTTCCGCAAGCGGAATGAACTGTCCCGGCAGAGTCATCTGGCCGCCCTCGCGAGGCCAGCGCACAAGCGCTTCAATGCCTGTCATCTGTCCGGTCGTCAGCGATATCTGCGGCTGGAACTGTAGCCGCAACTCGTTCTTCACCACCGCCGACCGCAGGCTCGCTTCCATCTGCAGCCGTTCCACCGTGGCATGCGCCATGTCCGCCGTATAGTGGTGAATCTGGTTCTTGCCTTCCGCCTTGCTCCTATAAAGAGCAATGTCCGCATGCTTCAGCAGCGAAATCGGATCGGAGTCATCCACATCGCGGCACACGCCGATACTCGCCGTGAGAAACACTTCATGCGATCCCAGAGATATCGGCAACGACAAGGCATTCAGTACCTCCATCGCCAGCGAGTCCACCATCTTCTCCTGTACATCGCACAGAATCACCATGAACTCATCGCCGCCCATGCGCGCCACGGTATCGGTCACGCGCACGCACTCGCGCAACCGCTGTGCAATCACAATCAGCGCTTCGTCCCCTGCATGGTGTCCCAGCGAATCGTTGATCCGCTTGAAGTTGTCGAGGTCCACCATCATCACGGCCACCTGCTCACCAAAGCGCTTCGCCCGCGCCAGCGCCTGGTCCAGCCGGTCGCGAAACAGGATGCGCGAAGGCAGTCCGGTCAGCGAATCATGCGTCGCCACATGCCGTATGTACTCCTGGCTTCGAAGCCGCTCGGTAATGTCGAACGCGGTAAACATATAGCCGTCTTCATCCGAAGCCCCACGCAGAGAAGTCACCGTGACATGCACGGGAATCTTCGCATCGTCCTTGCGTACAAAGGTCCACTCCGCTTCGTCCATCACGCCCTTGCGCGTCTTGATCGTCAGCGCGTCGATCCCGCGGCGCACGTCCTCCCCAAACTCCACTGACCGCTGGTCCGCATTCGATGCGACTTCGCGCGGGTCATACAGGTTCACCACGTTCCTCTTATGGATCAACTCCGAGGGCTTGTACCAGAGCAGCCGCTCCGCCGCTGGATTCACCGCGGTGATATTGCCGTCAAGGTCGGTAACGATGATGGTGAACGCCGAACTCTCAATGATGGACCGCGTAAACCGGTGCGCCTGCTCGCGCTCTTCCTGCGCCCGCTCGGTCACCTCGGCATCGTTCAGCAACCGCCGGATCTTCGGCGCCAGCGGCGGCAGCAGGCACGCTGTTGAGACTGAGATCAGTGCCGTCGCCAGCTTGGCCTCACCCTCCAGCCAGTAGAACGGGTGCCACAGCACCAGGATTTCCAGGAAATGCGTGATGCCGCAGGCCACAATGAACCCGCCGAACGCGACAAACATCCATCCAAACGGAATCTGCCTCCTGTTCTGATACGCAATCCATGTGAGGATGCCGGAGATCACAAAGTACGCGGTCCCGATCATGGCATCGGAGAGCACATGCAGCGTGATGAGCTGCCGGTTCCACAAAAAGCACGAGGCATGCGGCAGGTAGCTTTCCGCAAAGCTCAGCTCTCGCATCTCAGGGAACGCCCACGCTCCCACGATCGCCAACACAACGACACCACAGGCCGCCACCATCAGGGCGGACGAACGCTTCGAAGTCTCTTCCAAGACAGGCAATCCCCCACGCGTACCCGCGTTTGAAGTTGATTGGTGGAGCAATAAAAGCACAACTGAAAGTTGAACCCATTATCCTCATCCCGCCGCCTGTCGGCAACCACGGATTTTCACAGACGAAGCCAGGAACGCACCCCATCTCCGGCGCTCGCCGTGTTACCTCTTCCCTGTTGGCTTGTTGTTGCTTTCGGCTCTAGCGCGCTCTGGGATGCGTGTCCTCATACACCCGCTGCACCTGTCCCACGGTCAGCTGCGTATACCGCTGCGTGGTCGAGAGCCGCTCATGGCCGAGCATCTCCTGGATCGCCCGCAGGTCAGCGCCTTCCTCGAGCATGTGCGTCCCGAAAGCATGGCGCAGCGTATGCGGATGCACATCCGCCGCCAGCCCGCGGCTCAGCGCAACCGCCTTCACGATCCGGCCGACACTGCGCGTCGTCAACCGACAAGCACCACGCATCCGCATGTTCGTCAACAGCGGCCCCTCATGAACCAGCTTCGCTTTCCCTGCTGCTTCCAACTTCTGCTGCCGCAGCGGCAGATACGCCCGGATCGCCGCCGCCGCTTCGTCCCCTAACGGCACCAGCCGCTCTTTCTTACCCTTTCCGAACACCCTCACCGCATCATCGCGCCAAAGCACGCTCGAAAGATCCAACCCCACCAACTCCGAGTTACGAATCCCACAGCCATACAGCAACTCAAAGATCACCCGATCCCGTTCCGGCCACGTCGCTTCCACCGCTCCGGGTGCCCCATCTTCGCCGCGCGCTTTTGCGCGGCTAAGGTGGGACAAACCGCCAACCAGGCCACCCCCCAACGAATTCAAAACCCGGTTCAACTCCTCAACCCCCGGCACCCTCGGCAGATGCTTCGGCAACTTCGGCGTACTCACCAGCAAAGCCGGATTGTTCTCCACCAACCCCGCCTTTGCCATCCACTTGAACCAGCTCCGCACCGCCGCCAGCGCTCTCGCCGCGCTCGTCTTACTCAACCCTTTCTCATACAGCACCCCGAGATACCCGCGAATATGGGTATGCTCCACGGCCCTGATCCCCGCATCGCCCAGCGTCTCCTGCAGATACTCCGCAAAGCACCCAACCTCCCGCCGATAAGCCCGCAACGTATGCTCACTCGCGCCACGCTCATCGCGCAGCATGGCGAGAAACCGATCCGCCAACCCAACAAAGGTTTCGTCGGCCTTCACGCGCCCACCTCCGCCGCCCTCTTCGCCCGCGGATGACACATCCGATGCACCTGCTTCAACCTATCAATCGCCAGATGCGTATACACCTGCGTCGTCGCGATATCCGCATGCCCCAGCACCGTCTGCACGGTGCGCAGGTCCGCTCCATGCTCGACCATGTGCGTCGCCATGCTGTGCCGCAGCTTATGCGGGCTGGCCTTGCCACCCGACACGCTCCGCACCATCGACCACACCACTTGCGTCGTCAGCGCATGTCCGCGCACACTCAAAAACAAAGCCCGCTGCATCCCTCCACCAGACTGCAACAGCTCCGGCCGCCCGCGCTGCACATAAGCCTCCAACGCCTCCACAGCCGAGCGCCCGATCGGCACAATCCTCTCCTTATCGCCCTTGCCGCGAACCTGCACACTCGCCGCCTCCAGCCGGAGATCCTCCTGCCGCAGCGTAACGATTTCCCCCACCCGCAGCCCACCCGCATACAGCAGCTCCAGAATCGCGTGGTCCCGCAGCGCCGCCCCGCTCGCATTAGCCGCACGAGCCGCAACACCCGTCACCTCCAGCATGTCGCCCACTTCGCTCTCGGCCAGGCTCTTCGGCAACACCTTCCAGCTCGCCGGCGACTCGATATTCACCGTCGGATCACACCCCACCCGCTTGTCCTTCAGCAGCCACCGATAAAACCCCCGCAGACAGCTCAGCTTCCGCGCAATCGACCGCGACTCGATCCCATGCTCCCGCAGATGCTGCATAAACCCGCTCACATGCGCCTGCTCGGCCCGCATCAGCCCCGCACCCACAGCCTCCAGAAACTCCGCAAACATCTCCAGGTCCCGCTGATACGCCTCACACGACAGCGGCCGCAACCCACGCTCCACCGTCAGGTGCGTCCTGTACTCCCGCACCAGCACCACATCACTCACCGCATTCGTCCCAACAGGCATCCCTCCAATTCTGTCCCGCCCGGAGGCCCACCGCCAGCCCCCGTACCCACCTTGCCACGGCCCCACCTTCGCGAAACTTGCTTTTTCACTTTGCGCACTCTGCGTCAAAGCACTTGCTTTTGCCGTTGTTCTCTCCCTCCCCTGTAAACTGTTATTGCCATGTTTGAAAACCTTTCCGAAAAACTGCAGCGCTCCTTCAAGACCCTCCGCGGCCAGGGCACCCTCACCGACGAGAACATCAACGACGCCCTCCGCGAGATCCGCCTCGCCCTCCTCGAGTCCGACGTCAACCTCACCGTCGCCAAGGACGTCATCGACCACATCCGCGAAAAGGCGCTGGGCACGCAGGTCACCACCGCCCTCTCGCCCGCCGAGCAGATCGTCAAAATCGTCCGCGACGAGCTCATCACGCTCCTCGGCACCGACACCGCCCGCTTCAAGTTCGCCTCCCAGCCCCCCACCGTCATCCTCATGGCGGGCCTGCAGGGCGCCGGCAAAACCACCACCGCCGCCAAGCTCGCCGCCTGGCTCAAAAAGGGCGGCAACCGCCCCATGCTCGTCTCGGTCGACGTCTACCGCCCCGCCGCGCGCCACCAGCTCAAAGTCGTCGCCGAATCCATCGGCGCCCAAATCTACGAAGGCAAGCTCTCCACCGACACCCCCATAAATCTGTCATCTCGACCGGAGGCGGAGCGCAGCGCAGACGCAGTGGAGAGACCTGCAGCTCCCGGCACCGCTGATGTATTGCGTTTAGCCAAGGAAGCCAAGCGCGAAGCCGCCAACTACGGCTGCAACATCCTCATCGTCGACACCGCCGGCCGCCTCGGCATCGACGAAGCCCTCATGGAAGAAATGGCCGAGCTCAAAAAGCTCCTCAACCCCACCGAGATCCTCTTCGTCGCCGACGCCATGACCGGCCAGGATGCCGTCAACTCCGCCAAGGCCTTCAACGACCGCCTCACCATCACCGGCTCCATCCTCACCAAAATGGACGGCGACAGCCGCGGCGGCGCCGCTCTCTCCATTCGGCAAATTACCGGCCAGCCCATCAAGTTCCTCGCCACCGGCGAAAAGCCCGACGCCTTCGAACCCTTCCACCCCGACCGCATCGTCGGCCGCATCCTCGGCATGGGCGACGTCGCCACGCTGCTCGAGCGCGCCGAAGAAAAGCTCGACAAGGGCAAGGCCGAAGCCTTCGCCCGCAAGGCCCTTGGCGGCGAAGGCTTCTCGCTCGAAGACTTCCGCGAGCAGCTCCGCCAGATCAAAAAGCTAGGCTCCATGCAGTCCATCCTCAAGATGCTGCCCTCGGTCGGCCCCTTCGCCGGCCTCCAGCAGGCCGCCGGCTCGGTCGACGAAAAGCAGTTCCAGCGCGTGGAAACCATCATCGACTCGATGACCAAGAAGGAACGCCAGAACTCCGCCATCATCAACGGCAGCCGCCGCAAGCGCATCGCCCTCGGTGCCGGCGTCCAGGTCTCCGAGGTCAACAACCTCCTAAAGCAACACGCCCAGATGAGCAAAATGTTCAAAACCATGGGCTCCGGCGGAGGCGCCAAAATGCAACAACGCCTCATGAGCCAAATGGGCGGCGGACAGAGGTTCGGACGGTAGGGACACCAATTAGGTATAGTTGGGCCATTCACAATCATCTTCAAAGCTACGCACGGAAACTGTGAGCGGACAGAAAGCCCAACTCGACGCAAAAATTGCGACTATGCTGAAAATGCCGGCAAAGCCGAGCATCGTCGCAAGACGTTTATTTCTCTTTGACATGCCTCACGCATTTTCAGATGACCCTGAACGCGGCTTTGGCATTTTGAATGAAGTCTGCGAGCACTTTAAAGTACCCTTTTCTACCGTAAGGGTGGGTGGCTCCGGTCAGCTCGGTTACAGCTATTTTAAAGCCCATGATTTCTCAAAAACAGATTCTGATCTGGATGTTGCCATCATCAGCCCCTCTCTTTTTGCGGCATATGCCGATTACGTTTATCGCTTCACAAAGCGTTATAGCAATCTGACAAAATTTCCTCGTATAAGAGGCGTAAGCACTGATAGATCGTTTCGTGAATATCTGAGCACTGGATTTTTCCGACCAGACCTAATGCCGTATAGCCCAGAACGTGAAAATTGGTTCTCCTTTTTCGAACAGCTCAGCACTAAGCACTCCTCACATTTCAAATGCATAAACGCTGGCATTTTTCTTTCTGAGCGACTCTACGAGACGCGCAACGAGTCGACCGTCAGCGCTTACGAGAAAGCCAAAATATGATCCGATACAACGTAAGATCCCGTTACTTGGTAGACCTTATCAACGAGGTCAGGGCAGAGAAACTGATACTAGCGCCCTATTTCCAGAGGAAGTTAGTTTGGCGTATCGCTCATAAAGTCGATTTCATAAAAACAATCAGACTGGGTTTTCCATTTCCAGAAATTTTTGTGGCACGAGGCGATATAGACCTACAGACGATGCAGAGCACATCCGCATTGGTCGACGGCCAACAACGCATGAGCGCTATAAAGGAGTTTTTGGAGGATCAATTCGCTGTTGACGGTCAAATGTATTCAGACATGAACCCTTCGGATAAAGAAGCATTCCTAAAGTATGAGATCGCCATCATAGATCTAGATATGCAACATGACGATCCGCGTATCATCGACCTTTTTAAGCGGCTCAACCGAACTTTCTATGCCCTATCAACGGTGGAAAAATTATCGACAGAATACGGCTCTTCTGAGTTTATGTTGACCGCCAAACTGTTAGCCGGAGAATTGAAAGAGCACCCTGATGCGGATGAGTTAATCGCGTCAGATCGCCATGAATACGATCCAAACTTGACTGTAGCCTTTACAAAATGGGCGGCGGGCCAAAAGATCAACTCTTATATGAAGTTAATTTTGGAGTCGAGCATCTTCACGAAATACGAAATCTCCCGTCAAGTTCACCTCATGTTCACATTGAATTTGATGGCGACTCTCATTGACGGTTACTATAACCGTAACGATAGCGCTACAAGATTTCTAGACTCAAAAGCAGATATCTTCCCTGAAAAGCAAGACGTCGTAGATTCGATAGAGGCGGGCGCCTCTCTTTTCAATAAGCTCAAGCTACGAAACGAATCATTTTGGTATACGAAGTCGAACGCTTTCACGTTGCTTCTCACGTTGTGCCAAGAACATAAGAATCTAAAGTCAAAAAATACCGCTTCTATAAAAACCTCACTCACGCGTTTTGCGGAACAGCCTCCATCAGATTACGTACTTGCGGCGAAGGAAGGTGTGAACAATAGAAAGGAAAGAGTGCTTAGATCTGAATACGTACTCCCTTTGGTGAAATTTTAAGCTCCTTCCCATAGGCACAGGTAATGAAACCAGGCACATGCCCACTCTGTAAGGCCGAAGCGATTGAGCTTCAGGATAGCCATATCCTTCCGAAGGGCGTCTACAAGGGGATGCGAAAGAGGGCGGAAACTGTAACTGGGAAAACTGGCGGCAACCCTAACCCAGTCCACTTTCTTCCGGGAGCGGTGGTTCAATCGTCGATGCAGAGGAAGTGCCATCTGCTCTGTCGCTCCTGTGAGCAGCTACTTTCTCGAAATGGAGAACACTGGACTCTGAGCCAAATACTCCAGAGTGACGGAAGTTTTCCCTTGCGAGAACGCGTACTCGAACAACCTCCTGTAGTAGGCGATCCTCCAGACGGGATGATGGTGTATTCAACGAAGAGATTAGAGGTAGACCACGACGCCCTGAGTCATTTCGCTGTGGGAATCGTATGGAAGATGCAGCACTACTGCAAGCGCGGTGGCGAAGGTAATGTCCGTCTCGGTACGAAGTACGAGGAAGTCTTTCGCCGCTATTTGCTAGGAGAGGTCGGTTTCCCAGACGATGCCCTTCTCTTGATAGTTTTCACTTCTGGATCATTACTCGACACAGCACTCCCTCCTTACACATTCAAGGTAGGAATGGACTACCAGCATCGCTTCGTAGTTCCGGGGCTTGCGATAACCCTCATGGTCGGAAGGGGTGTACCGTCGGAATCATCAACAATGTGCTTCGCCCGCGACGAGGAGCATCCGATCATGACGTCTAAGAGAGCAAACGAGTCGATCCTTGCTTTGTTTCAACAAATACTTGAGACAACTCCTCCTGGGAAGCGAATACCCAAGGGAATAACTTATTAGGCGGGTGGCCCACGTCGGGTGCCCCATCTTCGCGACGGTCTCATCGTCGCTAAGGTGGGCATCGCGCGAAGGCGCGACCGTTTTCTCCCAAACCCGGCACTCCCTCACCGCTCCATCCCACCTTAGCCGCAAAGAACGCGGCGAAGATGGGGCACCCGGATTCGACACTCCGCACGGTGTCAGCGTTCTCAAGGGCCAAAGGCCCGACTCATACCAACCTAGGGCGAAGCCCTGGGAAAACAACCGCGTCGAAGACGCTACCACTCTGCCGAAGGCCGAAGTGAAGGCGCGAGCCGCAACGCCTGAATTGCCTTCTTACAACATGACCCGGAATATCAAGAGCCTGACGGCCTACTTACCGCGCTGCCCTCAAGAGACAAAATTCGCTGGATCACATGCAAACGCAGCGTCACAATACTCTCGCGAATAGCGACCTTATCTTCGTCCGGCAAGCTGTCCCCGATGTCATACCGCAACTGCACGGCGAAAGGCTCAAGTAAAAGAACGTCATACGGCGTATCCGGCAGCGCCTCATGGCAATCTGCTAGAAGGTCTGCCAGCTTTTCGAGACTATGCGTAAAAGGATATGCCTTCCCGTTCGCCGCGATCAGAGCCTTGAATAGCTTTTCGCAACTCTGCTGCGCATGAAATCCGAATATCTGATCAGGCAGCGGAAACTGAAGGGTCGATTCGTCTTCCTCCGCCAGCTGACACAGCGTCTGTATGTGCGGATTTTGAATCTTGTCTGTCATAAAGAACGATCCCTTCGCGATCGATGTAGTTGAAGACGCTGTTGATCCACGGTTTATGAAGTTCGAATTTTGCCTTGGAAACTACGATGAGGCTCACATCCATCCGAAGACCGCGCAACACGGAGTGCGGCAACAGCTTTCGCACATTTTCTTCCGGCACGTCGAGAATGACGGCGAGATCAAGATCACTATCCGGTCGAGCGGTTCCACGCGCGCGGGAACCGAACAGGATGATCTGCAAGGGGTCGGATAAGTCGATGATCCGGCGAATCGCTTCCGCAATTTTTTCCGGCGTGACGGACCAGTCTTGAAAGTTACGCTGAATTGTCATCCCCAACTCCTCAGTTCTCTCAATATCCCCGATAGTAGAGCCTACATATAACCGTGATTCTAAACCTTGATGCCCTCCACGACACAGACCGAACCACCAACCCCGAAGGCCAAAGACCCGACAACATCACAGCCTGGGGCGAAGCTAGGAAAACAACCCGCGTCGGGTGCCCCATCTTCGGACAACCTCATCGTCACAAGGAGGGTATCGCGCAAAAGCGCGACCCCGCACTTTCCTAAATCGGAACTCCCTCAACCCTCCACCACCCCTTAGCCGCAAAGGACGCGGGCGTTGAGGGCTCACCCGCACCCGTCTCTCGTCGACATGCTGGGTGCCCCATCTTCGCGACGGTCTCATCGTTGCTAAGGTGGGCATCGCGCGAAAGCGCGACCGCACTCTCCCAAACCGGCACACCCTCACCGCTCCAGCCCACCTTAGCCGCGAAGAACGCGGTGAAGATGGGGCACCCGGCTTCCGCCCATTCCCAAATCGGAACCAGTCTTAGCCGCAAAGCGCGGTAAAGAGGGGGCACCCACCATGAAACCGGGCGGTACACCCATACACTTCACCCATGCCTCCAAGCCTCAAGCGATATCAAACGATGGGTCACGATCATTTCGTCACCTTTAGCTGTTATCAGCGCCGTCCGTACTCCGCACTGCCAAATCACGCGACCTATTCGAACGTTCCCTCGAACAAACCAGGCAGAAGTATCAGTTCGAGATCTACGCCTACGTTGTCATGCTGAGCACGTCCACCTTCTGCTCTCGGAGCCCAAAGTGGAACCGCTTTCAAAAGCGATCCAGGCACTGAAAGTCTCCGTGAGCAAACAATCCGCGCAAAAACCTTTCTGGCAAGACCGCTATCACGACTTCAACGTCTTCACCTGGCCGAAGTTCCTGGAAAAGCGCCGCTACGCCCACCGCAATCCCGGCAAACGCGAACTCGTCCTCAATCCCGAGGACTGGCCCCATTCCAGCTATCTGACGTATCTCAACAACCAGCAACGAACGGTATTCCTCACCATCGACTAGCAACCGGGTGCCCCATCCTCACGACGGCATCATCGTCGTTAGGGTGGGCATCGCGCGAACGCGCGACCCGCACTTTCCCAAATCGGAACTTCCTCAAACCTCCGCCACCCCTCAACCGCAAAGGACGCGGGCGTTGAGGGCTCACACGGATTCGTCTCTCGTCGACACTCCCCCGACATGTCCCACAACCTTAACCGTCCCCAATGCCCAAAGGCCGGGTGTATGATTCTGGCAATTCGCAGCCGCATTGCCGTCCGTCGTATCGGAGGAGTTCTATGCGCCCCATCGCAGCAGCCCTCACCCTCACAGCAGCCACTTTCTTCGTCGCGCTCTCCTGCGACGCGCAGTCCATTCACACGTCCGCCACGAACTCGCCCGCAGCCACCGCGTCTGCTCACCCCAAAGAAAGTCCCTCCGAAGTGGCGCATCACGTTATGCTCACGACTCCCGAGAAAGACCTGGATAAGCTCATCTTCGCGGACGTCGCGTTCGTGCTGAAGTTCGGCACGCCCGAAGAAGCCGCAAGGCTCTTTGCAGCAGTCAAGGGCAAGCCCATCCAAATGTCTGGTGGCTTGGTTACCGGCGCAGGGACTTCTTGCGTTCGCGTCTTGTGGGATGTGGACATCGACCCGGCACCGCCAGCTTTCATCTTCGACTTCGAGCAGCCGCTCGCATCTCGCCCCCCGGTCGGAGCCAAAGTCGTCCTGAGCGGCACCTACGCCACCTACACCAGAGAGCCTTTCCAGATCACCATGTCCCACGCCTCCTTCGGTCCAGTCCCGCAGACCCTCTTTCTCGCAAGCAAATATTGGTGGCCGCCTTACCTGACTGCGGTACTCCCATAGCCAAAGCGCCGAGCCCACCTCAAAGTGCCCGCTTCGCGACGGTCTCATCGTCATGAAGCGGTCGCACAGCCGCCCACCAGACCGGCAAGCCCCAAGGACCAAAGGCCCGACGACATCACAGCCTAGGGCGTATCGACATATAGACTTTCCAGATCGCATTTGATTTGTTGATCTGTATGTATGGGCGTGAGTCGATATGAGTTGAGTGATGCGCAGTGGTCTCGGATCGAGGGTTTGGTTCCGGGGCGTGCGGATACGGTGGGCCGAACGGCGGCCGACAATCGTGTTTTTATCAACGGTGTGCTGTGGGTGCTTCGTTCCGGAGCCCGCTGGCACGATCTTCCGGAGCGTTACGGCAAGTACAAGAGCGTGCACAAGCGGTTCAGTCGCTGGGCTCAGAGCGGGGTATGGGAGAAGGTCTTCCACGATCTGGTGGCGGATCGCAAGAATCTGTATCTGATGATCGATTCGACGATCGTGCGGGCTCACCAGCAGGCGGCCACGGGCCGCAAGAAGGGGGCTCCGACAAGGCTCTGGGGCGCTCCCGAGGAGGTCTGACGAGCAAGGTCCATCTGTTGGCCAACGAACTCGGTCTGCCGGTCGACTTCACGGTCACCGGTGGCCAGGTCAACGACTGCACCCAGGCCGTCGGTCTGCTGGGAGAGCGCAAGGCTGAGTGGGTGATGGCCGATAAAGGCTATGACAGCAAGGCGATCCGCGCCCACATCGCAGCGATGGGCGCCGAGGCCGTCGTACCCTCGCTGTCCAGCCGCAAGCACCAACACCCCCACGACAAAGAGCTCTACCGAAAGCGCAACTGCATCGAGAGATGCTTCTCCAAGCTCAAACACCTCCGCCGCTTCGCCACACGCTACGAAAAACTCAAACAAAACTTCAAAGCCATCGTCGCCATCGCCTGCGCTTGGATGCACCTCAAGCTATATGTCGATACGGCCTAGTCCGAAACCCCAGAAAAAAACCCGCGTCGCAGACGCCACCACTCTGCCGAACGGCCCAAGTGAAGGCGCGAGCCGCAACGCCTGAATTGCCTTCTTCCATCGCAGCACAACCGTAACCGCCGGTGCTACCCTAATCCCATGCAGGTGATCTTCGACATCCCGGACACCCTCGCCGACCAGCTCACAGCCGCTGGCAAGGAACCTTCGCGTGAAGCGCTGGAGGTTCTCGCCGTCGACGGCTACCGCAACCATCGCCTCTTCGAAGAGGAGATTCGCATCATGCTCGGGTACCAGACCCGCATGCAGGTCCATGCGCTGCTCAAGGAGCATGGCGTCGATTTGAACTTTTCCGTCGAGGACTTCCAGAAGGATGTCGCAACCCTGGATAGACTCTTTGGAAGATCGACCGCAGCCTGACCTTCCAAGATGATCATTATCGCCGATACAAGCCCGCTGAATTATTTGGTGCTCATCGAGCAAATTGACCTTCTCCCCACGCTCTACGGAACACTCGTCATACCGCCCGCCGTTCGGCAGGAGATGCGTGTCCCTTTAGCACCCGAAGCCGTCAGAAGCTGGGCCGAACATCTTCCTGGCTGGCTGGAAGTCCGCGACCCCGGCCCGATCACGCTGAACTTTCATCCCAGGCTGAACGCCGGCGAGCGCGAAGCGATCACTCTGGCCTACGGGCACCAAAACACGCTGCTCCTCATGGACGAAGCTCTCGGCCGATATGAGGCACAACACCTTGGCCTTAATGTCACCGGCACGCTGGGCATTCTTCGCCTCGCCCACCTGCGCGGCCTTGTTGACATACGCGAAGCGATCACACGACTCAAAGGCACATCGTTTCAAGCCTCGCCAGCTCTTATCCAGTCGGTGCTTGACTCCATATAGCCCCCGGCGGCCAAGGCCCGACGATATACCAGCCTGGAGCGAAGCCCCAGGAAAAACCCGCGTCGCAGACGCCACCACTTTGCCCTGAGCGCAGTCGACGGGGCCAAGTGAAGGCGCAAGCCGCAACGCCTGAATTGCCTTCTTCTTTGCCACCGCAGACGCTTGGCTTACGCCGAAACATCCTTCAAAGCATCCTCAACGCTCAACCCATCGAGCCACTGATGCCTGTCCTGCGTATAGTCCCCAGACCCCGCCCGATACACCCGCAGGAACCGCGCCAGCCCATACACACCGAGCTCGCGCTGTAGGATCATGAGCGCATGGCGTTCCAACTGTTCATCGGTCATCTTATCGACCTGCTCTACCATCTCTATCGGCGCCATAGCTCACCTCCGTAACCAGTCTACCGGATTCATCACCGGAACCAGAGGCTTTCCTAAACCTCGTCCCGCCTTCCTGATGAATCGATCATCCGTCGTCAACAGCGCATCCGCGCCATCGGCTTCAGCATAAGCAAGATGCAAAGCATCGAACGCCCCATACCCTGCCGCATGAAGTTCCTTCGCTCTTTCCCTCACAGCTGCCGCAATCTCACGTAACTCATTCGCATAGGACAGCAGCCCAAGAGCGTCGTTGCGATTATCCCGATCAGGATTCCTGGCGATCTCCTGCTCCAGAGCAACGCTCGCGGACCATTCCACGCTTCCAAGAAGGATCATGCGAAAGATGTTCTCAATTACCTCTGCCTCAACAGCGACCCTGGCTTGTGTTCTGTCATCAGAAAGCCGATTCAGCACACATGCGTCGAGATAAATCTTCAAAACTTCCCTTCTACTCAACAGAATCGTGGCCCAATTCTAATGCGCCTTGTGGCTAGCCGACTGATTCAATCACGGAGAAACCCGATCAGCCCAAGGATCCCATTTCGGCTCATCTGCTCCGCGAATATCCGCTGATACGTCGCGACCACCCATACCTGTCGCAGGCTGAGGTCGTACACACGCCACCCGTCGGCCGTCTTTGCAACGCGATAGGCGACGGACACCGACCGTCGGTTGCCAACCATCTGGGATTCGACGACCACATCCGTAGCATCAGGCGTCGCTCGCAACGGCTTATAGTCCGCACGCTGATCGCGCACCTGGGCAAGGTCGGCCGCGTACCTTTCGATCAGCAACTTCTTGAACTGCTCCACAATGTACTGGCGCTGGTCCGGGGTCGTGACCAACCACTGACTTCCCACGCAGAGACGCGCCGTGCGTTGGAGATCAACGTAGGGCCAGATCTTCTGGTCCATCATCGCGGAGATCTTATTCCGATCACACTGAAGCGAAGCGTCACCCTTGATCGTGTTCAACACATCATGCACAACCGCCTTCACCAGACCGTCGGGCGTTGAAGCATCGTGGGTGAGTTGCGAGTCCAGGGACATTCCGAAAGTTCCTCCAGGAAGCTGACGCGAGTACGAGCCAGAGTAACAGGCAGACGCAGGTCTCACCCGCCGGCCGCGCCAAATCCTGTCAAGCCCCCACGCCCGCACAAAACCGCCAATACCCTCACCCACACTGGCGATTTCTCTCCAAGAGAGTTGGCAGAGTTACCCCACCCCACTCGCTACAATAGAAGTACCCCGATCTACACCCGAAGCCCGGCGCCCGCCAGGCTTCCACATCGGGACGCACGAAGGGGGTCGCACAATTCCGCAACCCCACCCTTAACCCCTTTGCGCTCCGGTTTTTACGCAAAAACAGGGGGAGGGGGTACCCCCTGCGGAATTTTAGTGTCCCGGCTTGAAACAGGCCAGAAACAAGACAAAGCTGATCCCAAACGCCACCAGGAACAGCGGCCACCAACGTTCAAACCAGTGCGACTCGTGCGAAGTGCTCATCGGTCAATCTCCTTTTCCCTCTCAAAATCCTACCCGAAAAGAAACCCACAGCCCATTCCCGCCCCTCCCCAGCAAAAAATATCGCCGTTGTAGTCTTTTCTTCTACGAAGTCGTCTGTTCCGGTGAAGTTCATGAGGCGATGCTCGAAGACACTCTCCAACCCGCGATGATACCCCTCGAGCAAAGCCCAGCCTCGCCGTTCGACGACCTCGCGGGCATTCACGCCCTCTACGAACCACGCATCTTCCGGTTCCTGCTCATGTCCACGCGAGACCGCGATCTCGCCCTCACGCTCACCCAGGAAACGTTCCTCAAGGTCTGGACCACGCGGGCCAGCTTCCGCGGCGACTGCGCCGTAGCCACATGGATCACACGCATCGCCCTGAACCTGCTTCGCTCGCACACGCGTACCGAGAACTTCCGCTTCTGGAAGCGGGCCGCGACCACCGCGATCGATGCCGATACGCTCTCCGCGCGTCTGCCGCACAACGGCCGCAACGCCGAGCAGCAGCTGATCGCGCACCAGTCGCTCGCGAAGGTCTGGAAGTCGGTCGAAGAGCTTACGCCACGCCAGCGCACCGTCTTCCTCCTCCGCTATATCGAGGAGCTTGAGCTTACCGAGATCGCCGAATCCATGGCGCTCCCACTACCGACCGTCAAAACCCACTTGTATCGCGGCCTCGAACGCATCCGCGCCGCGAACGCCAACCTCATCACGCAACATACCGGACCCCAAACCGCAGGAAAGGATCGTCCATGAACCCGCAGACGACGCCTCAAACCCTCACCACCGAACAGCTCGACGCCCTGCTCTTCGCGCCCGGGCAGACGCACCCCGATCCCGAAGTTGCCGCGCTGCGGTCTGTCTTCACCGACCTCCGCGCCGCTTCCACCAATGCCGCCGAGCATCACCAGCGACTTGCCTCTATAACCACGTCGAGACGCTCGTACCGGCCGCTCGCCTGGACTTTCGCGGCCGCGGCGCTGCTGCTCAGCGCCGGAACGCCGCTGGCCTTCCATCACCATCCGGCAGCTAGCACGCCGGTCGCAGTGGCCTCCCCTGCACCGCAACCCGCGCCCGTGGTCAGCGACGCCATTCTCTACGCCGACGTCCAGGCGGATCTAGACGCCTCGGTGCCGGAACCCATGCTTCCCCTTACCAGCGACACCAACACTACCCAATCCACGACACAAAGGAACTCCCAATGAACGCTCGTCTCCTTCCCGCGATTCTCCTGCTGGCCGCACCCCTTGCTTTTGCTCAGCAAGGTCCCGGCGGCCCACCCATGCAAGGCCCTATGCACCATGAGGGCGGTCCTGGCGGAGAGCGCCACGGCGATATGCACGATGGCCCTGGCGGCGACCATGGCATGTGGTGGAAGAACCCAGAGGTCATCACTCGGCTCGCCATCACACCCGACCAGCAGAAGAAGATGGAAGACATCTTCATCCAGAGCCGCGTCCAGTTGATCGATCTCCACGCGACGCTTGAGAAGGAACAGCTCACGCTCGATCCGCTGATGGACGCCAACCCGCTCGACCAGAACCGCGCTCTCGCACAGATCGACAAGATCGCCGACACGCGCGCATCGCTCGAGAAAACCAATGCCAAGATGCTGCTTGGCATCCGCGGCGTTCTCACTCCCGAGCAGTGGACCAAGCTGCGGGAACACCATCACGGCGAAGGCGGTCCCGGCGGTGAGCACCATGGTCCCATGAGCGGTGCCCCCGGCGCGCCTCGCTGGAACCGCCAGACACCGGGTCAGCAGAAGCCTAATTTGCCGACACCACCACCAGCCGAGTAAGCAACTATGTACCAACAAAACGCCCACACATCGTTCGGATGTGTGGGCGTTTTTTCAGATATCGAAGCTAACGCCTTACCCGGATAACCTCAGCCTCGCTGCCACCATGCACACTGTAGTTAACACCTTCGCCGGGCACTACAACGGCGTGTGCCTTCGGCAGCGCGATTGTACTTCCATCTTCTGCGATCAGCGTGCAACCGGCCTCAAGCGCAATCAGAATCTGAAGCTCATTCGCATGGCCAAGAGGTACAGGCCGCTTTGTGGGCATATCGAAACGGTCGACGACGAAGTACTTTGAACGCGCCAGCTCGGTGTGTCCTTCTACCTCAACCGGCGCAACGGGTTTCGCTCCCGTCGTTACGCGGGTCACGGCGAGCCCGGCTTCCAGATGGAGTTCGCGCGGCCTGCCGTAGTCGAACATACGGTAGGTTACATCGCTGTATTGTTGCGTCTCCAGAATGATCACCCCGGGCCCGATCGCATGGACCGTTCCAGCTTCAACGAAGATCATGTCGCCAGCCTTTACCGGCACAGCATCCAGCTTGTCTTCCAGCGTGCCGTCGGCAATCGCTTCGGCCACTTGCTCCAGCGTCAGCGCCTCCCTGAATCCCACAGAAACCGTCGCCCCGGGCTCTGCACTCAGTACATACCAGCACTCCGTCTTGCCCTGACCGTGCGGCTTACCGGCGGCGAGAGCCTGCGCATCGTTTGGGTGAACCTGCACCGACAGCTTTTCGCGGGGGAACAAAACCTTGATCAGGAGCGGGAACCCGCCAACCTCCGGCGCCACGAGAAGCTCCGGTAACTCCGCAGCCGCCTGACCCAGGGTTTCCCCGCGCAAGGAGCCTTCAGCAATGGGGCACCCCTCCGAGGTCAGCCATGCTTCGCCGACCGGTTTCTCCAACCCTGAGACATCAAACCAGGGCTCCAGCGATGTCACTCCCCAAATCCGTTCGGAGTGAATAGGAGACAAAACGAGTGGACCCACAAACTTCTTTTCAGAAGCAATCATAATTCCTCTACGTTACCCAATATTGGGACGATGGGAAACCAGGCATTGGAAACCCGTCGTCTATTCCCTGTTTTTCTTCGCCCCGGAACATTTACTCTGGACGTGCCCTAATCTTCGCGCCATCGGCGCAGTTTTCTCCTGAAGGAGCTCCACTTGGCCCTGCCACTCCGCAATATCAGCGCGCCCGGCTATGCCGACGACATGCCCATGAAGACCGATACGCGCGCCATGTCCGTCGCGACCGCACTCTTCTTCATGATCGGCTTCCTGACCTGCCTGAACGACATCATCATCCCGCACCTGAAGAGCATTTTTACGCTCGACTATGCGCAGGCTATGTCGGTGCAGCTAGCCTTCTTTACCTCGTACTTCGTATTCAGCTATCCGGGTGGAATGCTCGTCGACCGGTACGGCTACAAGAAGACTATGGTCGTCGGCCTGATCGTGATGGCCTGCGGAGCTGCCGGGTTCATCCCTGCCGCTGATTTGGCGCTCTTCCCTGTTTTCCTTGCCGCGCTGATCGTGCTGGCCGCCGGAATGACCATCGTCCAGGTCGCCGTAAACCCATACGTCACCGTCATCGGACCGGTCGCCACGGCCTCCAGCCGTTTGAACCTTGCGCAGGCGTTCAACTCCTTCGGCACGTTCATCGCGCCGCTTTTCGGTTCGATTTTGATTCTTGCCAGCGCTCCTGCCACCATCGCGCCCGAGCGGCTGCTCTCCATGACGGAGGTCGCGAAGCAAGCGTATCGTGCCACGCAGGCCTCTACGGTTCGCCTGCCGTATATCGGCATCGCGCTCACCCTGGTGCTGCTGGCACTGGCACTGGCGGCCATCAAGCTAAAGACCACCACCGGTGTCTCGCAGAACACGCAAGATTTCCGCCCAGGCGCGTTTGCCGAGGCACTTTCGCGGCCGGACAGCATCTGGCGGCATCCGTGGCTGCTTTTCGGCGCGGGCGGGATCTTCGTTTATGTAGGTGCTGAGGTAGCGATCGGCAGCCTGCTAGTCAACTACATGGGACTGCCTCAGATCGCGGGCTTGCGCGAGTCTACCGCAGCCTACTTCCTTATGGTTTATTGGGGCGGTGCGATGGTCGGGCGCTTTATCGGCTCCGCCGTGCTGCAGAAGGTCAAAACCGGCATCGTGCTGGGCGCGGCGGGCATTTGTGCCCTGATCCTTATCCTTGTCAGCATTAAGAGCACCTATACGTCTGGGGTCTGGATTCATCCCGGGCACTTTATGCAGTGGCACTGGACGTTCTATGTGCCGAAGTCCCTGCCCATGTTCTCGATGCTTGCGATCGGCTTCTGCAACTCGATTATGTTTCCTTCCATCTTTACGCTGGGAATTCAAGACCTGGGACACCTTACCAGCAAGGGTTCCAGCCTGATGATCGCCGCCATCGTCGGCGGCGCACTGATCCCCAAGGCTACAGGCATGCTCGCTGACCACGGCGGACTACACCCGGCCTTCATCATCCCGGCTGTTTGCTACATCTACATCGCGATTTTCGGGCTGGCGTCGATCCGCCGGCCGGTGGCATATGACGGCGTCATCCCCGGAGAAGCGCGCTAGCGCTACGGATTTACCGCAAGCATCAGTGTGACGTTCCCTGTGTCGAGGTTGGTGCCACCATATTGACCATTTGCAGCACAACGATCGTCCAGAATGGTGGCGGAACTCTGTAGGCAGTTGAGTTCACGCAGAACAACACCAGCACTCTAGATCTCTGGGTAGAAGTCGAAAAAGGCATCGATGCTCAACCGGAGCTGCGCTTCGATCTGCTCGCGGCTGCCCTCCAGGATATGCATCGTCACCTGCGCCTCATTGCCATTCTTAAGCGCCACCGGCGCTGCCTGCACGCCGGATACTTCTCCCGCCGGGAGCAATCGCATTCCATAAACCAAAGTAAGATCAGCCATAAAAAGAGTGTAGAGGATAGAGCGTAGAGGATAGAAAGAAAACCCGGACGGAAAGCCCCAGGAATTGCTCCCATCGAGAACCCGCCCTTTCTATGCGCTGCACTGTGCTCTTCCGCCCTTGAACCTTTTTGCAGCCGGTACAATCAAACAAATATGTCTGACGCTACGACCGTTCGCGATACCGTTATCCTTGGCTCCGGCTGCTCCGGCCTTACCGCCGCCATCTACGCTGCCCGCTCCAACCTGAAGCCGCTGGTCCTGGAGGGCCACGAGCCCGGCGGCCAGCTTTCGATCACGACCCTGGTAGAAAACTTTCCCGGCTGGCCGGATGGCGTCCAGGGCCCCGAACTCATTGAAAACATGAAGAAGCAGGCCACCCGTTTCGGCGCCGAACTTCGTATGGCCCACCTCACGTCGGTCGATATCTGCAAGTCGCCGTTCGAGTTGACGGTCGGCAAAGACATCATCCAGACGCGTTCGCTCATCATCGCCAGCGGCGCGTCCGCTCGTTGGCTTGGGTTGCCGTCTGAGCAGGCCCTGATCGGCTTCGGCGTAAGCTCCTGCGCCACCTGCGACGGCTTCTTCGCCTCCGGCAAGGAGATCGCCGTCATCGGCGGTGGCGACTCTGCCATGGAAGAAGCGCTGTTCCTTACGCGCTTCGCCACCAAGGTGACGATCATCAACCGCAGCGAAAACTTCAAGGCCTCGCGCATCATGCTCGAGCGCGCCATCGCGCACCCGCAGATTGAGTTCCTCCACAACACCCTCGTTGAAGAGTGTCTTGGCGTCGAAGAAAAGGACCTGAAGGGGCTGAAGTTGAAGAACCGCAAGACCGGCGAACAGTGGACGCTGCCCGTCTCGTTTATGTTCCTTGGCATCGGCCACGAGCCCAACGCCACCATGTTCAAAGGCCAGATCGATCTCGACGACGATGGCTATATCAAGACCGAGCACAACGTCTTCGTCACGCAGATGGGCGTGCAGGTCCATGGCGTCTACGCTTGCGGCGACGTCCAAGATCGGCGCTATCGTCAGGCGATCACCGCTGCCGGCACCGGTTGCATGGCTGCGCTCGAAGTCGAGAAATACCTTGAAGAGCTGGGCCGTTGATACCATAGACGATCCGGCAAACGTACCGTCGATTTCACCGCATGATGGAACTTTTGCGCGAATTTTCGATCTAACCCAACAGCTTCCTGTTTCTTTCCCCGGGAGCGTTCCTCCCAGGACGGTCTTTTGCACATTCGTTCCGCTTTGTTCTTGCTGTGTCTGGCGCCCGCTCTCCGCGCTCAGCCTATAAACCTACCCGACGCTCCGTCAGCCCTTCTCTTGCCCTCACCCACAGCCGCAGAGCCTGCGGGTGAATCTTCGCAGGTCGCCGACGCTGTTCCTGTCTCCTCCAGCCTTCACTTCTTTTTGGACGATCTGGATCCGGACGCCCAAAGTCCATCCCCCCTCGACCACGGCGACCCTCGCCCGAAGCGCACCGTGCAGGGTCCGGTGGATGCCAACGGAAACCCGATCCCGATCAACCGTCAGCAACCGCAGCGCATCCTCGGCTTCATGCCCAACTTCCGCTCCGTCTCCGGCGGTTCCAAGCCACATCCCCCAGGCTGGAAGTACAACTTCACCGTCGCTACCCACCAGGCCACCGATTACTCCACCTTTATTTTTCTCGGCCTTACCTCCCTCACCGCGGAAGGTATGGACTCCCACCCCGCCCTTGGCAAAGGCGTCGACGGCTTCTACGCCTACACATGGCGCGGCTTCCTCGACAAGACCGACGGTACCTATCTCTCCGCGTGGCTGCTGCCCAGTCTGCTCCATGAGGACACGCGCTACTACGCGCTCGGAGCCGGACACCCCATCGCCGAACGTGTGCTCTACGTCATCAGCCGGCAAGCCGTCGCCCGCACCTACGGCGGCACCCAAACCCCGAACATCGCTGGGCTGGGGGGCAAGGTGCTCACCCAGGTCATTTCGCGCTATTACTACCCCTCAAGCGCCACCGACTTCAGCGCGCTCGCCACAAAGTTCGGCTACTCCGCCATGCGCGATGTCGCCTTCTCAGGAATTCGTGAGTTCTACCCCGACATTGCGGCCCATTACATCCGCAAGCACCACGAAAAAGCCGCTCAGCAGGCCGCGCGCGATGCCGCTTCGTCTGCAACCCACTAAAAATGCTTGTAGGCAGTATTGAACGCGGGCCGTGGCTGCGACTGCACGTAGGCTGATACGTCGTAGGCCTGCTGTGGCGTAAGAATACCCATCCGATTCTGCGGCATATTGTGCTGCACGAAGGCCGCCATCTTTTGCAGGTTGTTCATGCCCGCTCCGTCGTTGAAGGACTCCGGCCCCCACAACGGAGGAAACATCGGCGCTCGTCCGCGGCCGTCGCCACCATGGCATCCCGCACATTGCTCCACATATACCTGCTGCCCATGCACCGCATCAGGCTTCAGCTTCGGCAGCGTGACCAGACCCCGGCCCTTGAACGGCGCGCGGTTCGGCTCCGGTTGTGAAAGCCAGTTGATGTAGTCCACATACGCCTGCATAGTTTCGCCTTTATAGTCCAGCGGCTTCCCGTTCTCACTGCGCACAAAGCACTCCTGCACGCGGTCCTTCAAGCTGATGATGTGCCCGGCGCGCGCGTTGAACATGGGAAACTTCGCCGGCAGGCCGACCATCGGCGAGGCATAGGGCTGCATGCCTCCTTCAGCATGGCAACTGGAGCAAGCCACCTTCCCACTGGTATTTTGCGAAGCATAAAGGGGCGTCTCATTGAAGAGCAGCCGCCCGCGACGGATGCTGTCGCCATAGGCGTTGTTCGGGATCGAACTTTCCAACGGTGGCATCCAGGCCATGCCTTTATGAAGCTGTATCGGATCGCGATCGATCGAGAAGTCCTTGACCCAGAACCCGGCAACGATTGCCAACGCATACAGCAACACCGTTCCAGCAATGACGGCGATGACGCCCACTTTCGACTTCACGGCTGCCCCTGCCGAGCCGCAACCGGCCCGAAGCCAAACTCTCGAAAGGCCGCCTGCGCCTCCGCGGACTGCAGATAGGCCAGCCACGCCGTAGCCGCCGCGGCATGCGGCGCATTCTTCACCATCGCCGCTGCGTAGGTACCCGTAGAATTCTCGGCCCTGGGAATCGTCACGCCTTCAATTGGGTTCCCAATCTTCTCCTGAAAGATTACCTCCGAGGCCCATGTCACTCCCGCATCGCTTTGGTGCTGCAGGATGCGCATCGGCGTCTGGCGGTGGTGGATCTGCGTCAGGAAAACATGGCTCGCGTCGGCCGGCGAATCCGCATAAACCTTCTTCGCCAGTTCGTCTCCCCCAGCCTTCTTCAGGGAAGCGATGATCTGCTTCGAGACACCTTCAAACTCCACATTCGGCATAGAGAGTCGCACGTCGCTTCGCCCAAGATCTTTCAACCCGGTAATGTGCTTCGGATTCCCTGCGGCCACCATAATCTCCAGATCGTTTGTGGCATATTGGATCACATCTTCCAGTAGCCCCTGCTCGTGCATCTCCTGCACAGCGTTTGTGCCTGCCTCATACACATCCGGAGCGATGTCGAGTGTGAGGTTGCCGAGGGTCAAGGTGTTGCCCGCTCCCATCTGCTTGCGCAGAACCCCCGGCGGCAAGGTCTCGTAAAAGATATGGCCGGCCAGCTCAGGATGCAGCTTTTCAAACCCCGCAATGAGTCTGGGCAAAACAAAGAACTGGTTGCCGCCGATGAAGAGCACCAGCTTCGCCCCCATGGGATCCCCATGCAGGTCGGGCACGTTGTCGATGTCGGCGACTTCGAAGAGAAAACCCTTGTTCCCTGCTGGATCATTCGCTCCTTTGCTCCAGGGAGGTGCGCTCTGCGCAAACACACTGGCGCCCAGACAAGCGGAGAGACATACTACTGCTGCCTTCATCATCGTTGCGATCCTCAAACCGTTATATAGGTGTAGCGCCCTTCTGACTGAAGCAGAGAGATCGTCGCCACCATCGCAGGCACAATCATCACGCCAGGCACCGTATGCGCCTGAAGATCTTTCACGATCTCCTCCGGTGCAATCTGCAGCGAATACTTCTCCACCAGCGCCCTCGCCTGTTCTTCCGTGGCCGTATGGCAACTGAGAAACTGGACTCCGCGATGCTGCAGCGCTTCGAGGCTCGTATCCTGGTACATCGAATCACCTGCTTCGGTGTCAGTCGAAGTCGACATCTTCTTCGGATAGTAGATATTGCGAATCGCAGGCTTGCCGGTCTTCGGATCGGTTACCTGCAGCCACTCTCCCAGCCGGTACTTCTCCCACATGGCATCGCTAAAGTTCAGCGCGTTCGAGGGGCCATGCATGCCGACCACTATCTTGATGCCGCTCTCCGGAATGCCGAACCCGAAGTGAAATCCGTTCAGCGAGTTCTTCACGTTGCTGAGAAACTTGCCATCCGCGATCGGGCGGATGTCGAACACCTGCTTGGCCCGAGCGGAAACCTTCAGCAGCGCATCGAAGTCCCCCGAGTTCCAGTCCATGCGCCGCTCAATCAACTGTCCTTCGGCAGAACTCGGAGAAGCACCCAGCACTCCCAGCGCGGCCAGCGCGCTGCTGACACCGCTTACAAACGTCCTGCGCGAGAAATCCATGCAACACCTTCCTTTTCTTGAATCCTGCTATCCCGACGGCCTGAGACCGCTCCAGTTTTGTCGCGCACTATTTCAATCGATTGCGGTAGATTGAAAGTATAAGCCGAACTTCGCTATTTCGGCTAGACTCTCCGGTGTCAAATTTTTTGTGGCTCGGTCACGCTCGTTAGCTCACCGCACCCAGCAACGCATCCAGATCGCCCTGCGAGTGATACACCGATGGCGACACCCTCATCCTGCCCTTCGAAAGGGCTTAGATTGCTGCAAAAAATATCGGCGAGCCATGGCACGTTCCCCTAAGTAGCAGGTTTTTGCGAAGTCTATCGCAACATCCTTGTAAGCCTGCCTGAGGCTGCTCCTAAAGAATCGATGCTGCTTCCACATCGTGTACATTGACCCCGCGGTTCAGCCGCGGAATATAGAACGCATAGAGCACCACGACCACATAGCCGGCTGCGGGCAGCACATACCCCATCGCCAAGCTGCCCGTCGCGCGAGCGATCAACCCAAGCAAGGGCGGGAACACGGCCCCGCCCAGGATCGCCATCACCAGCAGGCTACCCGCAATCTTGGTATCCGTACCGAGACCCTTCACGCCGAGCGCGAAGATTGTCGGGAACATGATCGACATGAAGAAGCTCGTCAGCAGAATGGCGCTGGCTCCCACCATCCCGGGATGCACGATCCCCACAACCAACAACAGGCAGTTGATCATCGCATACGTGCCCATCATCGTCGTCGGGCTGATGTACCGCATCAGCGGCGTGGAGATGACTCGCCCCAGCATCAACGCCACCAGCGTGCCGGTAAGGAAATAGCCCGCTCCTTTATCCCCGATCGACGTATACGTCCGCAGATAAGGTATCAACGTGCTCCATGTGCTGACCTGCGCGCCGACGTAACAAAACTGCGCGACAACAGCCAGCACCAGGCTCGGCGAGCGCAGCAAACGTCCATATACATTGCTCTTCGATCCATCCGCGGACGGCGGTCCGGCATCATCGCGCGAAATAAGAAGCACCGGAAACCTGGCCCGCGCGATGAACAGAGCAAGGAGCAACACCGCCATACCGAGCACAACGTACGTCGGCACCACCCGAAGGATCTCTCCATGCAGATAGGCCGCATACGTTCCTTGCGCTTTCATCGCGGCGACCTCCGCGGGCTTCTTCTCGACGCCCGAAAAGATGAACCACGTCCCGATCAACACCCCCGCAATCGAACCCGGCGGGTTGAACGCCTGCGTAAAGTTCAGCCGTTGCTCTGAGCTATCCGGCTCGCCAAACTGCGCGACCAACGGATTCGCAGCCGTTTCCAGGATCGACGATCCGCTGCCGACTATAAACAGCGCAATCAGGAATGGCGTGTATTGCCCGATCACGGCCGCAGGCCAGAACATCAGCGTCCCCACGCCGAACGTGACCAGGCCTGTCACCAGGCCGACCTTGTAGCCGAAGCGCCGCATCAGGAGCGCTGCAGGGGTTGCCATAATGCCGTAAGCGAGAAACACAGCCGACTGCACCAGCTGCGCTTCCGTGAGCGTCAGCTCAAACGACTTGCGGAACTGCTGCACCAGGATGTCGGTAAGGTTGTTCGACATGCCCCAGACAAAGAAGATCATTGTTGTCATCAGGAATGCGACCATGTAGCCGCGGGGGAAAATGGAAGCGCGTTCACCGCTCTGCGGCTTTGATGTCACGGCACTGCGACCAGCCATCTGCATTCAAACTCCAAACCCCGGCATCGCCGGTATCAGACTTGAGAGGTTAACCGCGATGTTTCACGGGCGGCAGGATCATTTCAAAAACGAAACTCAGCCGCGCTTGCCATCATAGCGGAAGACCACCGACGCACACGCCTCATGGCCTGCCTTCACGCCAGAACGAAGAAGATGGACCGGTCAAAGCACTGAATAGAACCGCAAGTGAATGCAATAAGCGCGACATTCGTTATACCCTAGTGGTACTTTCCGAGACAAAATCATCCCTGTCCCGTTCTCCGAACACGGCTGAGCAAACTGTGGATCGTCTCTGTTTCAGATTCGATGCGCGAGGGGTAACAGCATGATCAACGGGTCTCCAGCATCAAGATGGAGCAGGCAAATGAAGACCGAACATCGAAGCCTCTTTCGGAAAATCGGTCCTTTCGTTGTCACGGCTCTCTTCATGCTTATGATCCCGCGGTGCATATTGGGACTCACTGGCGATGGGACTGCCAAAGCAACGGCCGAGGGTCCCGGCGGATACGCAGATACTCTCTTCGACCAGTTGAATCAAAAGAACGGTCTGCTCGACACGACCGTACAAGCCATCACCCAGGACGCTGACGGCTTCATGTGGATCGGTACCCAGGGCGGCGTTGCACGGTGGGATGGCTACCACTTCCGCTTCTACTCCATGAAGCCCGGAGTCGCCGGCACATTGCCGAGTAATAACGTCCTGACGCTCTATACCGATCCCCAGAAGCGTCTATGGGTCGGAACCAATCGAGGCCTTGCACGCTTCGATCCGGCTTCAGACCACTTTCAGACCTACACCCCTGCCGGTTCCAGCGGCGTTTATCCCTCGATCTATTCCATGACAACCGACGGAGCCCATGGACTTTGGCTAGCAACCCGCAAGGGCCTTGACCACTTCGATCCCGACACCGGAAAATTTCAGCGCGAACCGATGCTGGGTATTGAAGGCGCAGCCAACACGCAGGCTGTCGTGCGCGACCTCGATGGCCACATCTGGGCCGGAAGCACCAAGGGTCTGTTCTACAGCGACGCCACTGGCCACAACTTCAAGGCAGTAACTATAGCCGCAGGGAAGACTGTAAAAGTTTGGAGCCTTCTGCGCGATCATGAAGGACGCCTCTGGATTGGTGCAACGGTTGGAGCATTCGTTCTCGAGCCTGGCCAAACGCTACCGCAGCAGATCCACGAGACCGGCTACCGAGAGACCCTGGCCGGCGCGAGCACTCCAAACACCACAAGCCCGCTGGATACTCAGGGCGTCGATGCGATGATCGAAGCCGAGCCCGGCATCGTCTGGCTCGCCACCTACGGCGAAGGTATCGTCGAAGTCGATACAAAGACGTGGCTAACGAAGCGTATCGTGCATCAACCTTCCATCCCAACAAGCCTCTCGCACGACCTTGTCGACGCGCTGTATCGCGACCGTGCCGGCACGGTCTGGGCGGGTTCGATGAACGGATTGAACCGTAAAAATCCAACAGGCAAAGGCTTCCTCACCTTCTTCGGCGGCGGCGGTGACGCCGCGCATCCCATCACCGACTCCGATATCACAGCAGTCATGCCCACCTCCGACGGCAGGCTTTGGCTGGGGCTCGCAGACAAAGGCATCGAAGTCTTCGACCAATCGGGAAACAAGGTAAGTGACTCGATCTCCGCGAACCCCTCAAAGGCGCCGTTGAAGATGCAACTCGTCAGCGGTTTTGCGCAGGCTGCCGATGGAACCATGTACTTCGGCTCGCAACAGGGTCTCTTTCATGCAGACCGCGACGGTCGCCACATTCAACTGGTAGCCTTCACTCCGGGCAACCTTGCGATCAAGCCGCTGTTTTATGATGCCGGCAAACTCTGGATCGGATCGTCAGAGGGTCTCTGGATCCTACCGCTTCCCGCAGCGGGCAATTCGAATCCGGTGCTCCCAACAAAACCCTTCCTGCCCGGCTCCGTGACCACCATGGCAAGAGGCCAAGGCAATGACCTTTGGGTAGGCACGGGCAACACCCTCTCTCGCGTCGACCTCGTAACAGAGGCAGTAGAAAAAACCGACATCGACCCAAACAAGCCCGGTTCGCTGCCTACCGCCATTACATCGCTCATGGTCGATCGCGAAGGAAGGCTATGGGTCTCAACCGATGGTACTGGCCTCTACCAACTTCACGGCAGGAATAACCAGGGCCAGTGGCTGTTTCGCAGAATCACCACGGCGGACGCAGGCCAAACTTTCGAGATGCCCGATGGCCGCATATGGTTCGCCGGCGACCATGGCATCGAGATATTTGACCCCAGGACTTCAGCGGTCACCGCCTTCACCCAGCCGGATGGAGTCGCTATTGAGACATACTGGCTCAACGGCGGCGCAGTTGCTCCGGACGGACGTCTGCTCTTTGGCGGCGTCGGTGGCCTCACAATCGTACAGCCGCAGTTCGCCCGCCCCTGGACGTTCGCTGCTCCAGTCGTCGTAACCGAGTTCTCCACTGGAGAGAAAGTCGACCCTCGCGCGCAGTATCTCGCCAACTCCGGCAGCGGCGGCGTTCAGGTCCAACCGCATGCGAACAGCTTCTCCTTGGAGTTCGCAGCGCTCGACTTCAGCAATTCGGAACAAAACAAGTACGCCTATCGCATGGTCGGATTTGACCACGACTGGATCGCCACCGACTCCAGCCGCCGCACCGCAAGATATACAAACCTCTCTCCGGGCCGCTACATCTTTCAGATCAGGGGCTCGAACAGAGAGGGCGTCTGGGGCGCAACACGTTCCATCGCAATCCGCATCCTTCCGGCCTGGTATCAAACCGTCTGGGCCAAGCTCGCCACCGCAGTCGTTGGAGTAGCACTCGTCTTCTGGCTATTCCAGATCTATACGGCGATCCTTCGCGCACGTCAGCGGCAGCTGGAGCGTCAGGTCGCTTTGCGCACTGTGGAGCTTGAAGAGCTGACCGTAAAACTACAGCTCAGCCAACAGGAGCTCGAGCGGATTGCGTACTCTGATAGCTTGACTGGGCTCTCCAACCGCCGCATGTTCGGCGATTGCTTTCAACGCATGCTTGAACTAAAGCAGCAAAAAACATCGTTCACGCTGCTCCTTATTGACCTCGACAACTTCAAAAACATCAACGACAGCTATGGACACGACATCGGCGACGCGCTCCTCCGCGAGGTCGCCAACCGCTTCAATCAATCTGTCAACGATTGCGACTGCCTCGCCCGGCTCGGTGGTGACGAGTTCGCGCTCTTGCTGGCAGACACCGCCGATGACATTGCGCTCGAAAAATTTTGTTGCGACATCCTTCACACACTGGACGAGCCGTTCGTCTTGAATGGGATATCACTACGGGCCACCGTCAGCATGGGCGCAGCCTTCTACCCGCAGGATGGAACAAGCCAGGAAAGCCTCTTCAAGTCGGCCGATCTAGCTCTCTACGAAGTCAAACGCCAGGGTCGCAACGGCTGGCGTCGTAGAACAGATCAGGCACCAGCGTCGGACGCCTCGCCTACCGTGCCTCACCTACAGCAACCTTCACGCAGATAGCCACAGCTTCCGCCGCCTGCTCCACTTCCGCAATCCCCGGAAACGTCGGTGCAATGCGAATCGTGCGGTCCTCCGCATCAACGCCATAAGGATGCGTCGCTCCCGCGGGAGTCAGGGCGATCCCTGCCTGCTTCGCGAGCGCAACCACACGCCGCGCACAGTTCTGTGGAACCTCCAGGTCAATAAAGTATCCACCCAGCGGCTTGCTCCATGTTACCCCCGTCAGCCCAGTAAGCTCGCACTCAAACACCTCAAGCACTTTCTCAAACTTCGGTGCGATCAACTTTCGGTGCCGCTCCATCAACGCCGTGATGCCTTCTTCATTCTTCAAAAAACGGAGATGCCGCAGCTGGTTGATCTTGTCCGGCCCTATCGTCTGGTACTGCATCCTGCCGAGCAGCCAGCTCACGTTTGCCTTCGACGAAGCAAAGAAGCTCAACCCCGCACCAGCCAGCGTGATCTTCGAAGTCGAAGCAAACACAAACGCCCGGTCCGGATTCTCGTGCTTCGCACACAGCTCAAGAATGTTCGCGACCTCAATCTTCTGGCCCGTCAGATGATGAATGCAGTACGCATTGTCCCAATAGATGCGGAAGTCCGGCGCCGCGGTCTTCATCCCCGCCAGCCGCTCTGACACCTCATCCGAATAAACCGTCCCCGTCGGGTTGCTGTACTTCGGAACGCACCAGATCCCCTTGATCGAAGCATCCGCTACAACCAGCTTCTCCACCTGGTCCATATCCGGTCCATCTTCCTTCATCGCAACCGGGATCATCTTGATCCCATACGCTTCGCAAATCGCGAAGTGCCGGTCATACCCCGGGACGGGACAAAGAAACGATATCTCGCCTTGCTGTGACCATGGTGTGCTGCTGCCGGACACACCCTTCAACAGCGCAAAGCTGATCGTGTCATGCATCAGAGCCAGGCTCGCGTTGTTGCCAACGATAATCTGCTCCGCCGGCGCGCCCATAATGCCCGAAAACAGCTTCCGCACTTCGCTCAAACCCTGCAGGCCGCCATAGTTGCGACAGTCAATTCCATCGGCGGTGTAATCTTCAACGCCTGGCAACGCCAGCAGCTCTGAACTCAAATCGAGCTGCGCTGAAGAAGGCTTACCCCGCGTCAGGTCCAGCTTCAGGCTTTTCGCCTTGAGCTCTTCATATCTCTCCTGCGCTGTCTTCGAAACCGGTTCCAGAATGTTCGAGTCCACGAACTGCCAACTTTCCTTGGGAAGTGCGGCACAACGCCAATCTGTCCACACCAGTAACAAATCGTTGCACTGGCGATGCCGGCATCATGACCCTTTACCTTAAAATTTTACTGCAAAGCACGAGTCCAGGTGCTCGCTCAAAAACAAGCAAGACACTGATGGACGCAAGCGTCTCGTGGGTGTCCTGACCTAAATAGTTCAAGAAGGATACATTTACTACATCCTTGTGGATGGGTTGCACGCGCATCGGTGTTCAAGAATCGTAATGCCGACATCCTGAAGGGTCTTGCCCAACTCTCCGCACTGACCGCGGTATGTTGCGTGAGCAGGAAATGGAAATTTCAGGAACAGCTGCCGTCGAAAGGCAAGATTGTTCGAGGAGTAGCGCCGCAAGGGCTGAACACCGCGGCCGTGGGTTGCGGGAGAAAAAATCCAGAATAGCGCGACCGCCATCTCATAAGGACTGACGTGATCTAGATGGGTTGCGCCGACTAGGACCGATAGAGACCAGTCGTCGAACGCAGACAGCATGCTACGCAGCCAGCCAGGATCGGGAATAAAGTCTGTGTCGAGAAAGACGATGATCTCATTGCTCGACGCGCGTGCGTCGATGTTCTTTTTCTCGTAGTAGTGTGTGCCGGACGGCACCGGGATGAATTGGATCGGGCAGGACCAGCCCGCTGTTCCCGCGGCACGATTGAAAACAGTACGCAGTTGCTGGGCCGAAATTATCCTTTTCTCATAGCAGACGATTACTTCGGCCGGATGTTGCAACCGATCCTGCGGCTCCGCAATTTGATTTGCTGCAAACCAAGAATCGCTCGCTCAATGCCGCCATCCTCAACGGTTTCCCACTCAAGCACAATGGAGGGTGTTGCCAACCTCTTGACGTTCATTTGGAAACCCAGGCTGCGACTGCAGCTTTCTCATCGCATGTGACTGTAGTCCATCCGCTCGCAGCAGCGCCAAAGGTATAGATGCCGAAAAAGGCTTGCTCGCCGAGAATTCTTCGATAAGTTGACGTTACCGATTTCGACGCGCTTGCCTCGCGCTCGACACGACCATTCAGTGCATCTTGCGGAACGAAAACGTGAGTACGACTCATCGCTTCTATATAAACTGCGCCAAGCGGCGCAGGAGGCGATGCGTACTCTGGAAAGGAAAAGCACCTGTACAGCAGTTGTAAAGCGGCTTGCGATCAACTGAAGACAAAGTGCTTGAAAGAATGGAGCCGACGAGCGGAGTTGAACCGCTGACCTACTGATTACGAATCAGTTGCTCTACCAACTGAGCTACGTCGGCGTGCTCCTCTGTCATTCTATCGGCAAATCCCCCAGACTCAAAATAAGCCTCAATCTTCTAACGCATCGGCACGAACTTCCCCTCACAAGGATCCGTCATCTTGCTGCCAACAACCGCCCCGGTCACCACCTTCACGCTCTTACCCTCCAGCGGAAAGTTCACGCCCCGCCCGCCGGTCGTAATGTCGTCATAATCCAGGTGCACCTGGCTTGGCTTGATGTCCTTCACAAACACGCTGTCCAGCACAATCCCCGTCCGATGATCCTCATTCAACCCCGCGATCAGTACATCCCCCGGCGTCTCCGAGTAAATGTTCTTCAGCGTAATAGCCTTATAGTCCGGAATCTTGTCGCCCTCATACTTCGGGTCCTCAAACGGCTCCACCGTCTGGTTCGTGTAGTACGGCGAAATCGCAATCGGTATCGGCACATCCTTCATGCAGATGTTCTCGTACACCAGGTCATGCACCGGCCCTCCGCGCTTCACATTGCTCTTGATGCGAATCCCGGACGTCGTATGGTTCTCCACCAACCCATCCACCAGCAGATAGTTCTGCCCCAGCACCGTCTCCGACCCAATAGACATCCCGTGCCCCGAGTAGAAGTGATTATCCAGCACGCTCATATGGCTTACGCCCTGCTTGATCGCAATATTGTCGTCGCCGTTATCAATCCAGCTATGAGCAATTGTTATGTTGCTCGACCCGCCAGGATCGATCCCATCGGTATTCCGCGCATCCAGCGTCTTGTCCACTGGCGTCTGCAGATGCACACCCCACGCCGTAAACCCGTTCGTTCCACCCACACTCACATGGAAGTTCGGCGAATTATGAAGCGTAATCCCATAAAGAATCAGCCCATCCGCATGGTTCGCCACAATCAACCGCGTGGAGTAATACAGATCATCGTGCGGCTCCGCCTTCCGCGCCATCTCCCACCAGCTATAGTCATGGCCCATCAGCTTCGCGTAGCCACGCCCATCGATCGTCCCCTCGCCCATGATCGCCGCATTCTTCACCGCAATCGTAATCAGCGGACGGCATCCACCCCGCGGCCTCGCCGCCGCATTGGTTGAAAACGTAGGAAAGCTCGTCGGCCTCGGCGTCGATGTCCCACACTTGCCCGTATCCTCCGGCTTAGCATCTGGATTCGGAAACTCATACACCTTTGGATCGCGCGACCCATATAGCGTCACCCCCTTATCCACCAGCAGCGTCACACCCTCACGCAGCTCCAGCGGCCCACTCAAAAAAGCATTCCCAGAACCTTTGGCCGCCAGTTCCACCGCCCTGCCCGCTCCACACCCATCCAGAGCCTTCTGGATCCGCTCCGTATCGAGCTTCCCTTCGTCCTCATCTCGCACATGACCACCCCGCACGTCCGGCATGACAGACAAACCAGCCTCTAGCTTCACGCAGACCGGCGGAATCTTCGGCTCACTCACTATCCGCGTGTCCTGTGCTCCCAAAACCCCACCAGCGCACCACAACACCGCCAGAAATCCACCCGCTACAAGACCCCGAAACTCACTCCGCATCACGAAAACCCTCCGCAAAACCGCTCTGCCACCCTAGCACAAATCTGTCAGACAGGTCTGGCCCCACTCTTCCCCGCCACCTTCAACCCCTCCGCGCCCTTCCCGTTCTTCCTCCGCAACCTCTGCGTTCCCGCACTCTCACTCCCAACCACAAATCTCTAAAGAGCCCTGACACTCGAATTTCCCCCACGTTTTCCACAAAGCAAAAGGGCCGCCCGGCAACAGGGCGACCCTTTCTATGGGAGGCAGTTCCAACGGAGGCAAAGCCATCAGAACTCTCTGGTGCAAGAGTAGGTGCGCCTCCCGGCGCTGTCAAGAAAGTTTTGAAGAATTTGCAATCAACCTATTTTCAATAACTTAGCAAAATAACTCCGGCAATTCCCGGTTTTCTCCGGCTTTTCCCGCCTGCGGCCTCTGACACCTTACCCCCGACTCCCACCAGCCAGCCTTCTCTGTCCTCTACACTCTTGCTTCAATCAAACCGCGGCCGCTCATTCTGCGGATTCAAATGCAGACTCAAAAACTCCGGCTCGGAAGCCGCCGGTTTCCCCCGCATCACGCGATACGCTGCCCGCCCAGCCCCCAGAAACAGCCCCAGCAGCACCGCAGCCAGCATCAGAACACCCGAGAGGATCGCAATGTTCGTCAGCAGGCTGTACGTCTGCTGAATCACCTGATGCTGCGTCGGCTGGATATCGTTGTCGATGCTCACCTGCTGCTTCAGGTGGATGTTCTCGATCATGTGCTCCGCCTCATCGGGCGAAAACGTCCCCGAAGCCAGCATCACCAGCTCCCCCTCACGCCGCACCTTGGCATTCGCGAACTCACGCCCCGCCGCGCTCACTTGCCCCTGCACCGCCCGCGTATAGGTTCCGGCAATCGTCGGCGTCGGGTACAGCAGCATCGTCAGCGTTTCGGCCCCGCGCCTATCCCTATACTCCGCCGTAATCGCCTCAGCCTCTTTGTCCCAACCCAGCAGCGCCGCCGGCAGAATCCCACCCTCCGCCGCGTAGCTCGCTCCACCCAGCGCATACCGCACGCTGCCATCAACCAATCCCTTCGCAGGAAGCATCGTCGGCAGCAGAGGAGCTACACCCTTATTGCCCATGATCTTCGGCATGATCTCCGCCAGCGGTTTAAGCCCAGCCACATCCGCCACCGTCACCGGATACGCCACCACCATCGACGTCCCCACAGTAAACAGCACCGCATCATCGCCCACGGCAGCCGACGATCCTAACTCTTTCTGCGGCGTCATATCCTTCCGCTTCACCAGCGTGTACGCGCTAAACGCCCCGGTCCGATCCCCAAACTGAACCGCCTCCACATGCAGATTGCGCCCGCCCTGCGTGTAGTCCGCAATCTGCGACCGCTGCGGCCCACATTCTTCCAGCGCTTCCTTGCTCACATTCACCAGCGACACCGGCGAACTCGGCGTCGCCGCCGGTGCAGCCGGTGCAGCCGACGCAATCTTCCATGTGCCAAACCCCTGCGGAAGCAACGGACCCGCAGGCTCCGTTAATGTAGTCGCGCTCTGCGCCCACGCGGAAGCCGACATCCCCACCATCACCAAACCCGCGAAAACCCTTTGCCGCAGCATAATTCCCATACAAGGCAAAGACTACAACATCCCCCAAACGTAAGCACAGACGTATTCCCCTCAACTCACCCCATCCGCCCGGGTGGCCCATTCATCGCGCAGCACCGGGTCCCCGGCGAGCGCTTTTGCTCGCTGGGGTGGAGCACTTGGCGCGATGAGTGGGAAACACCAACCGTCAACCCAGCAAGCCCCTGCCCTTTTTTTGTCATTCCCGCAGGGAATCTGCGTTGCCGCGTTCCTCCCTCCCATCCACCCGGACACAGCCAAAGGAACCCTACCGAACCGCCGCCCGTTCCGTCGTTCTCACAACCTTCTGCCCGTTGATCCCACCCGCATACCGAGCCACGCCGTTATACAAACTCTCCGCCACGCGCTCACGGTAAGCCGGCTTCTCCAGCTGCTCCGCATCGTCGGGATTGGTGACAAAGCTGATCTCCGCCAGAATCGAAGGCATATTCGCTCCAATCAGCACCACAAACGGAGCCTTCTTCACCCCACGATTCTTCAACCCCGCATTGCCCTTCTCAATACCCGCAAACAGCGACTCATCCACATCGCCCGCCAGCTCTTTGCTCTCGTCAATCTTGTCCTTCAGCGCAATCTTCTTCACCAGGTCGCTCAGCTCATGCACGCTCTGCGTCGATACCGCATTCTCACGCCCCGCCACCCTCATCGCCTCCGGATCGCTCGTAAAGTTCAGGTAGTACACCTCAACCCCGCGCGCACTCGCATCCTGCGAACTGTTGGCGTGGATCGAAATAAACAGGTCCGCCTGCGCCTTGTTCGCAATCGCAGTCCGCGTCTCCAGCGGAATAAACGTATCGTCCGCCCGCGTATACACAATCTCCGCACCCAGCCGGTCATGCAGCAGCTTGCCCAGCCGCAGCGCTACGTCGAGCACCACATCCTTCTCTTCAATCCCACCTGCACCCAGCGTCCCCGAGTCATGCCCACCGTGCCCGGCATCGATCACAATCCGCCCAATCTTCAACCCCAGCGCCCGCACCAGCGAGGTCTCCCCATCCGCCGTCGGCGGCGCAGCCTCAACCGGCGTCCCATCCACATGCGCCTGCGTGACGGTCTTCGACTTCTTTGAACCCTTCTTCACCACCACCGGCGCATCATCCGCAGCCTGTTCGCTGTTACCCATTCCCTGTTCGCTGCTTTTCGCCACAATCGGCTGTGAGGTTGGCCGACTCGTAGCCTCCACCCGCCCCTGCTGCTGGCTCACCGCCGCCACTTCCACTCCCGTATTCACCGACCGCGAGGTCACCGAGTTCGGCACCGGCTTAGCTACCGTAGCCTTCACCGGAATCACCACCCGCGGCTGCGACACAGCCTGCACCTGATTTTGGTTCGTCTTCTTCGGCAAGCCAAACGCCTCACTCCCATCCGTCACCGGCATCGGCGGCAAAGCAGAAACCTCAACACCACCCTCATGTGTTCCAGCCGAAGGATACGTCGGAAGATTCGCAGACGCCTGCGGATAAGCAGGTTGCGCCACAGCACTCGCTCCCGCCACATCCGCTCCCTGTTCCCTGCTCCCTGCCTTGCCGTGAATATCGATAATCAACCGGTAAGGATTCGGCAGCAGGAACGCCGAGTACTCCCCAACCTCATGCACATCCAGCACCACCCGCGTCACATCATTCGAAAACTGCGCCGCCCGAATCTTCGTCAAAAACCCATCATCGGTGATCGCAAAACTCTTCCCCACCAGCTCCTGCGCCAACCGCGCATGATGCAGATCAAAGTAAATCCGGTCCGGATTCTCCACCCGCGCCGCCTGATACTCCACCGCATCCCCCAGATCAATCGCCACCCGTGTATACGTAGGCGTCGACCAATGCCGAATCCCGCTAACCGAAGCCATATGCCGGCTCATCGGCTTATCATCCACCGGAACCACAGCAGCGGCGGCCGTACCATCATCCCCCACAGCCCGCCGCACAATTGGCGCCGGTACATCGTTCGCAGTCGCATCACTCACCGGCGCCGCACTTGGAACAGCACGATGCCTGACAGCAGGCTTCACCACGGGCGCCGCATCCGCCACACTGGACCCTGAGCCCTGAGCCCTGGACCCTATCTCCCTCGCCGCCGCGCTCCGCGGATACTCCGTCCTCAACCTCAACTCAACCTGATACGCCTCAGCCTGGTCCGCCGCCCCATCCGGTCCCAGCAACTCCAGCGCATGCCCCAACGCATTCGACGCAATCGCCCCACCCGGATACGCCTTCGCCAGAAACTCATACTGCCCAGCCGCATCCCGCAGGCTCTTCGTATCGCCAAGCTCACGACCCTGCTCCGCCAGCAGTTCCGCCACCTGCTCAATCGCCCGCGCCGCATGCGAATCCCCGGGATTACCGTGATAGATCGCCCGAAAGTCATCCATCACCGCGGAGTACTCCGCCTTCGTATGCTCCCCCGCCGGCTCCGCCTCAAACGACGTCCGCGCCTCCACCGCCGCCTGCCACGCATCCGCCTTGGCCTTAATCGCCAACGCCGAACCGGCGCACATCATCCCCACCACGCCCAAACAAACAGCGCCGCGCCGACGCACAAGAAAACTCTGCCAGAGAAAACCCATACCAGTCTCAAGTGTAGGTTTCCGCGACCCATCCCAACCGTGTGAATCCCCACCGGGTACTCACTCGTATACCCCGCGCCCACACACCGGGTGCCCCATCCTCACGACAGCTTTATCGTCGTTAGGGTGGGGCATCGGGCAAAGCCCGACCGCAGTTGCTTTTGCCCTTGCCTTTCTAGTTGTCATTCTGAGCAAAGCGAAGAACCTGCTATCTCCCGTTCTTCGCCGGCGCCTCTACAGGCTCCTACCCCAGCAATCCCCCCACAACCTCCGCTGCCCCCGCCAACGCCCCATCCAACGCCGCCACATCACTCCCACCAGCCTCCGCCAAATCCGGACGCCCACCACCCTTACCGCCAACCTTAGCCGCCAACAGCCCAACAATCTTCCCAGCCTGCACCTTCGCCGTCAGGTCCTTCGTCACCCCCACAATCAGCGACACCCTCCCCTCAGCCGTAGCCGCCCCTAACACCACTACACCCGACCCCAGCTTCCCACGCAGCTCATCCACCAGGTTCCGCATCTGCGACTTATCCAGCGCATCCACCCTCTGGCTCAAAACCTTAATCCCGCGAACCTCAACAGCCGCGGAAACCGCATCGGCCGTAGCCGCCGAAGCCGACTTCATCCGCAGCCCCTCCAGCTCCCGCCGCAGCTTCTTCATCTCCTCATCCTGCGCCGCCACACGAGCCCGCAACGTCTCCGCCGAAGCCTCACCACCGCCCACAAACTGCGCCGCCACCTTCGCCACATCCGCATCCCGACGGAACAACCCCAGCGACCCCGTCCCGGTCACAGCCTCCACCCGTCGAACCCCGCTCGCAACCGCTCCCTCACCCACCAGCTTGATCAACCCAATCTCGCCGGTCGCGCCAATATGCGTCCCCCCGCAAAGCTCGGTCGAAAAGTCGCCAATCTTCACCACGCGCACGCGCTCGCCATACTTCTCGCCAAACAGCGCCATCGCCCCCAGCTCATGCACGGCTACATCGATCGGCACATCCACCATCGTCTGCACGACGCTGTTCGCCAGCACCTCGCGATTCACGATGTCCTCAATCTCCTGCAGCTCTTCCTCGGCCACGCCGGTAAAGTGCGAGAAATCAAACCGCAGCCGCGCCCGATCATTCAACGACCCCGCCTGCTTCACATGCGTCCCCAGCACCTGCCGCAGCGCCGCATGCAGCAGATGCGTCCCCGTATGATTCCGCATCACCGCCCGCCGCACCTCTCCATCCACCTGCGTATCGACAGCATCCCCGACCACAATCGTCTGCCGCACCACCACCTGATGCGCAAACACTCCCTGCACCGGCTTCTTACATCCCGTCACATCCGCGACAACCGTATTGTGGTCCTTGGCATACAACCACCCCACATCCCCCACCTGCCCACCCGAGTCCGCGTAGAAGCTGGTCGCATCAAGCACCACCTCACCCGTCTCGCCGACCCGCAACTCCTGCACTCCGACACCATCCTTCACCAGCGCAATCACCCGCGCCCCATCCACCCGCAGCGACGTATACCCCTCAAACTCCGTCTTCGCCAACTCTCGATACACCGGCGCCGCCGACTTCTGCGACCCACCCTTCCAACTAGCCCGTGCTCGCGCCTGCTCAGCCTGCATGGCAGCCTCGAACCCAAGATCATCGAAGTTCACATCAGCATCCCGCACCGCGTCGTGGATATAGTCTCTCGGAAGACCGAACGTCTCATATAACTTGAAAGCAGCAAAGCCTGAAAGCGCCGCGCCCTTTATGCTCGTATCCGTATTATTTCTATCCGGATATTTCTTTTGGTCTTCAAGAGCGCCCATGATTGCCATCCGAAGCTGCCGCTCCCCAACTTCGAGAACTCGAGCAAATTGCAACTCCTCCCCCAACACCACCTTCGCAATTCTCTCCGCACTTTCCACCAACTCCGGATAAGCCGCCTTCATCTCATCCCGAACCGCATACACCATCTCATGCATAAACGGCTTCTCCTGCCCCAACAGCCGCCCATGCCGAATCCCCCGCCGCAGAATCTTCCTCAGCACATACCCCCGACCTTCATTAGCCGGCGTCACCCCATCCGCAATCAAAAACGTAGAAGCCCGCGCATGATCCGCAATAATCCTTAGCGAAGCCGCACCCTTCTCATCACTCACCGCCAGCTTGTCGATCCACGAATCCGGGTGCCCCATCTTCGCGACGGCTTCATCGTCGCTAAGGTGGGATCCACCAAACCCCGTCAACTCCGCCGCCCTCTTCAACAACGGCGTAAACAAATCACTCTCATAATTCGAAAGCTTCCCCTGCAACACCGCCGCGATCCGCTCTAACCCCATGCCGGTGTCAATTGAAGCTTTCGGCAAAGGCGTCAATGAATATCCATCGGGGGTGAGGTTGGATTTTCCTACAAAAATGCGGTCGTACTGCATGAAGACAAGATTCCATATCTCCACGTATCTTTGGTCATCGTGCGGAAATGGTTTGTCTTCTCCAGTCTCGCTAGCTTCAAGTCCCAAATCATAGAAAATCTCTGAACAGGGTCCGCAGGGGCCTGTATCGCCCATCTGCCAGAAATTATCTTTAGCTCCCATCCCAAAGATGCGATCTTGGGGAACACCGATTTCGCGCCAGTATTCCTCGACCTGGATATCCCGGCCAATAGTGCCTGATCCCTCAAAGATCGTCACATACAGCCGGCTTTTATCAATCCCAAACCAGTCCGCCGACGTCAGCAGCTCCCACGCAAACGCAATCGCATCCTTCTTGAAGTAGTCGCCAAACGAAAAGTTCCCCAGCATCTCGAAGAACGTATGGTGCCGCCGCGTAAACCCAACGTTCTCCAGGTCATTGTGCTTGCCCCCGGCCCGTACGCACTTCTGGCTCGACGCCGCCCGCGAGTAATCCCGCACCTCCGCGCCCAGGAACACATCCTTGAACTGGTTCATCCCCGCATTGGTAAACAGCAGTGTCGGGTCGTTCTGTGGAACCAGCGATGAAGAATGCACCCGCCGATGCCCCTTACCCTCAAAAAACCGCAAAAAATCTTCCCGAATCTGATTGCCTGACAAGTTACGCATAGAAAATAAGTTTATCAGCGCAGACGCGCAGTTACAGTAGAGCGGACAAGGCTTATGAACGACAATAAGAACGAACTTCCTTACATGCCCGAGTTCGACATAAACACGCGAGAAGGCAAGATTCGCGCCATGCGAAGAGACCTGGAGCATTACGATCCAAAACGGTTGCGAATTACTCGCGAAGACCTAGACGAGCTCGGCATTGAGTATGACGGAGACGACCTTTATGTACCGAAGCCATAGCGACTACGCAAGGAAGGCTTCAACGCACAACTGCCACAGCCTCTAAGCGCCAAAGGCGCGACAACATACCAGCCCAGGCCGAAGGCCTAGGTACAGGCCCAAAGAAAACTAAGGGCTGAAGGCCCGCCCCATAGATCTCCGGCATAGAATTCCGCCATGCGTCCAGCCCTACTTCTGCTCGCGCTCGCAACACCCGCCTTCGCCCAGCCCAACACCTGCGGCGGCCTTACTTCCGTTACCGAGACCACCACTCTCGTATACCCACCCATTGCCAGGGCCGCTCATGTTCAAGGCCCGGTGATTCTGATGGTGTCCTTCACTCTCTCCGGCGCCGTCGATCACATCGATGTGATCAATGGCTATCCCATGCTGAATGCCTCCGCCGTAAGCTATGTTCAAGGCTGGCAGGCAAATCCCTACACGGGCCCACGCACCTGCCCCATCGTTATTACCTACAGACTAAGCACCACCACGTCGGAAAAACCCTCGACCACGCGCTCCGATCCGCAGCATGTCACGATCGTCTCCGGGTCCCCCTTGATACAGGCACAATATTGACGTCGCCAGCAAAACACCACCCTCAACCCCTCACCCCCGGACGCCACGTAAGCCCCTCCAACAACAACTCCGCATCCTTCGTAGCCGTCAACCCCGCAAACTCCCCCTGATACCGCACCATCTCCATCGTGCTCACCAGCGCGTCAAAAGCATCCTCACTCCCCAGCGCCTTCGCATACACCCCCCGCGAAATGCCCGCATACACCGCATCACTCTTCTTCCGCGCCTTCAAATAAGCCGCCCGTGCCCCCTCATTACTCTTAGCCACCGCCCCCGTCATCAACCGCGTATACATCTCCACCAGCAACGGCATCGCCTTTACCCTGTCTTTCCTACTCCCTACTCCCTTCTCCCTACTCCCTGCTGCGCTGCCAAGCGCAGCATCCTCAAACGGCCAAACCCGAAACCCCGCCCCATGCAGCCTCAGCAAAAACGGCATCGCCCGCAGCGACCCCGTCCCCACACTCCCACTCCCGCCAATCTGGAACGGCGACTTCGGCGTAATCCCCTTCATCTTCACCGCCCTCAGCGCATCCCCACCCTCAAGCCCCTGCGCAATCTTGTTGTCATAGTCCGCAAACCGAAACATGCGCCGATAGCCCTCGCCGCAAAACTGCGCTGGCCGCTTATGCGGCTTGCCCCAGAAGCGCTCATCTCGCGCAACATCCTCACACTCCCGCGCCAGCCACTGCTCCGCATACCCACCCGCAGCCTTCTTCCAGAACTCAAACACGGTCGCACACCCATGCTCCTGCAAAAACCACGCCGGATAGCTAAAGCAGCAATCCACACTCACCACCATCGCAGGAGTCTCCGCAGCCATCTCCACCAGCCACTCGGCCATCTCCTCCCGAGTCCGCCCCGCCTCCAGCCTCACGGTATCCTTCGCACCACCGACACCCCTCGTCCAAACACCCGCCCAGATATGCCGCCGCTGCCCCGCCGCATCCACCCTCCCCGACCAATCAATCGCCACCAACCGCTGCACACCCAAACCCATCACCTAATCCCAAAACCTCACCCTACAATCAAAGCCCTCATCCTGAGCTACGCGAAGGATCTCCGTATTCTTCCAACTCACCCCAACCGCCGGGTGCCCCATCCACCGCGCGGCACTTGGCGCGATGGGTGGGAAAGCAACACGCTCACCCGCACGCCGTTGCCCTTGCCTTTCTTTCTGTCATCCTCGCAGGGGATCTGCTTCCACCCACGCCCTCTCTATCCTCTACTCTCTATCCTCTACACTCTGCTCTTCCAAATCCACCTCCTCCACCTCTGCCCCCCACTCCCTTAACACCACCCAAATCGTCTTCGTACTAAACCCCGCCGCCACCAGCCGACGCATCGCCTTCGCCGTCTCCTTCTGCTTCTTCTCCCGATCCCCCGCCGGCTGCTTCATCCGCTTCCGAGCCACATACGCCCGCGCCAGCGTCACCTCATCCAGCTCGTCATACGCCTTGCCCAGCGTCTCGTTCACTAGCGGAGCGGCAATCCCCTTCTGCATCAACCCCTGCTGCACCCGCCTCCGCCCATACTTCTCATTCTCCTGACGCATCCGCGTATAGTCCGCCGCAAACCGCTCATCGCTCAGATACCCCAGGTCCTTCAACTTCAGAATCACCGCCTCAACCGCAACCTCACCCGGCTCCCCCGGCTCAGCCCGCTCTACCATCTTCCGCCGCAAATCCCGAATCGACTTCATCTTCGACGAAAGCGACCGCACCGCAAACTCCAGCAACCCCGCCGCATCCAGCGGAGCTTTAGCCGTCTTCACCCCAAACCCCATCCCTCACACCTTCCACGCACTCACTTTGCGAACTTTGCGAACTTTGCGCACTCACTTCGCGAACTTTGCGTCAAAGCTTTTGCCGTTGCTTTTGCAGTTGCTCTTCTTTTTGTCATCCCCGCAGGGGATCTGCTTCACCTCTTCGCGGCAGCAACAGCCATCGGATTCACCGCCGGCCCAACCGCCGCATACCCGTTCGTCCCCGTCCACCGATCACACCAATCATTCACCGTCCGATACCAAAGCTCCGAATCCTTCGGCTTCAACACCCAATGCCCCTCATCCTGGAAGTACAGCATCTCGCTAGGCACGCCCAGCATCTGCAGCGAATCGAACAACTGCAACCCCTCACTCACATCCAGCCGATAATCCCTCTGCCCATGGATCACCAGCGTAGGCGTCTTCGCATTCTTGATATGCAGCATAGGCGACCACTTCCGAAACGGATCCTCCTCATTCGACTTATCGAAGTAATCCCACGGATAAGCCGCCTTTGTCTGCTCCACTTCCCCAACAACGTCCCCACCATCGCTTTGGCCGTTGCCTTTCTTTCTGTCATCCCCGAAGGGGATCTGCTTCTCGCCCTTCGTCCTGACCGCCCCAACAACCGGCCGAAACTCCCACTCATTAAACCAATCCTCTTCCGTAGTCCCAAACGCACTCTGCGGGTTATACATCCCATCATGCGTCACGATGCACTTGAACCGGTCGGTATGCGTCAACACCCAGTTCGCCATAAACCCACCATAGCTCGCCCCCAGCGCACACTCCCGGTCCTTATCGATAAAGGGATACGTCTTCTCCGCATAGTCCAACCCCTTCATCAAATCGACGTAAGCCTTCCCACCCCAATCCCCCGAAACCTCATCGACAAACTTCTGCCCATACCCGGTCGACCCCCGCCGATTGATTGCTACGACGACGTAGCCATCTGCCGCGAGTAGTTCCATGTTCCAGCGGTAGCTCCAGCTATCGCCGAGCGCGGTTTGCGGACCGCCGTGCATGACAAACTTTAGAGGGTATTTCTTTGTGGCGTCGAAGCCCGGCGGGCGAATGAGGAAGCCTTCAACCTGCGTATCTTCCGCACCCTTGAAGAAAAAAGGTTCGAGCTTGTCTAAGTCCAGGGACTCAAGCATTTCAGCGTTCATATGCGTCAACTGCTTGACGTCTTCGACGGGACCGCTACCGAACATAAGGTCAGCGTCGGGCGTGTAAGTAGTCCAGCCAGAAGTGGGACTAACATACTCCAACTCCGTTGGCTGCGTTAGCTGCATCCTTGATGCGACGACCCCGTAGTTCGAAGAACCGACAGGCACAGGAGTTACAACCAGATCCGAAAACTCACCGTAGATCAGCGGAAGCCCACGTAATTGAGACCTCTCGGGGGCGTCGAGATCGAATCGAAAGATCGTTTCTTCACCTCTGCTCGGACTGACAAAAAGGATCGACTTCGATGTCGGTGCCCACCTGAACTCATCCACCCAGTTATCAAACTTCGGCATCAGAACTTTGATCGCCCCGCTGTTCCGATCCATCATGACCAACTTAAACAAATCCGACTCAAACCCATTCCGCGCCTGCGACCGCCAGGCCAACCACTTCCCATCCGGCGAGTAAGCCGGCCCATCATCCGACCCTGGCGACGTGCTCACCTTCTTCGCCGTCCCCGGCTCCGACCCCACCTGCACCGTATAGATATCGTTGTTCGTCGACTCCGCCGGAACCTTATCCAGGTTCACCACATAAGCCACTTCTTTCCCATCCGGCGAAATCGCGTACCCCGTCAGCCCACCCCCCACAAAGTACGTCGGCGCCACATGGTCCCCAATCACATTCGCCGGCGTCAGGTCCGTCGGCGCACCCGCGCCAGCCTCCACACTTCCATAAAAAATATGCGATCGCTTCGACCCCTGGTAATGGTCCCAGTGCCTGTACAGCAGCGACGTAAACAACATCGCCTTCACCGGACTCTTCGCCGCAACCACATCCTTCGCCGCATTGCAGTTTGCTTCTTCTTCGTTCCTCGCGACGCCAATCGCCGCATGAGACTCGCACTCCGGATACACCTCCGACGCAAACAAAAAGTGTTTCGAATCCGGCGCCCATACGCCGCCATCGGCCTCCGTCTCCAACGACGTCACCTGATGCCCCGCCCCCATCGTCCCCGCGCCGTCATCCCACGGAGCCATCCAAATCTGCGCCGTCCCCGTCTCCTTCGACGAATACATCACCCACTTCCCATCCGGCGAAAACCTCCCATTATTCTCCCCACTCCCGGAAGTCACTTGCCATTCCTTACTCCCTACTCCCTGTTCCCTACTCCCTCCTAGCGGCACCACCCACAAATGATTCACCTTCGAGTTCTTCTCCAGCGACACGTCCGTCACCGAAAACAGCACCCACTTTCCGCTCGGCGAAATCTGCGGATCGCTCACCCGCTTCATCGCCTGCAGATCCGCAAACGTCATCGGACGTTTTTGCACCACGGTCTGTGCAGATCCAGTCATGGCAAGGGCGGCGGCAAGCGGCAGAAGAAGAAGTCTCATCGCGCCAGTGTACGCCCCAAATCATGGCTGAAAACTCACCACAAAAACACCACAAGTCACCACAAACCTCCACAAATTTGCACCACAAATTTACGGTCAAAACCCCAAAATACGGCTGAATCCCACACACCACCCCACCCGTCTACACTAGGAAAGCCATGACCCGCACCCCCACCCTCGCCGCCACATTTCTCCTTTTCACCACTATCATGGTCCGCCAAACCCAAGCACAACAAGGGTTTGGCCCACTTGATCCCTCCGAGCCCACCAGCACCACCGTCGCCCAGATCATCCAAAACATGGGTAAGCAGGAGTCCGCCTTCGAGGCCGCGCGCAACGAGTACACCTTCCGCCAAACCGTAAAAATGGACACCATCTCCGACGACACCAACAAGCCCGATGGAGAGTACCAGCAAGTTACCGACATCACCTTCAACAACGACGGGCGCCGCGTCGAGCACGTCGTCTTCGCCCCGCAGAACACCATTGAACGCGTCATTATGACCGAGAACGATCTCAAGGACATCGAAGAGCGCCTGCCCTTCGTCCTCACCACCGCGCAGCTACCCGACTACAACCTCACCTATCTGGGTAAACAAAAGGTCGACGAACTCGACACTTACGTCTTCGGCTGCGAGCCCAAAGTGCTGGTCAAAGGCCACCGCTATCTTTCCGGCAAAGTTTGGGTCGATCAGCAGGACAACGAGATCGTGCTCGTGAACGGCATCAACGTCCCGCAGGACACGCGTAAGGGCCACGAAGACCTTTCGCCGCCCTTCACCACCTACTACGAACAGATCGACGGTAAATACTGGTTCCCTACCTATACCAAAGCCGAAGGCACTCTGCACTTCCAGGCCCAGAACGGCGCGCTCAGCCAGGACATCCACATGCGTACCACCGTCAAGTACACCGACTACAAGCGCTTCCACACCAACGTAACTGTCCACTACGACGGACAGACCATCGAGAACACAACACCGGATACGCAGCCGAAAAAGTAGCGCTTCTCTACGCTCTGTCCCTTACGCCGCTGCGCTCTCGTTCTCGAAGTACAAGTACTTCCGCCAGTTCGCGTCCGCGCTTCCGATCATCCGCATGATGTGCCGCGAGGTATGCAGTGAGAACGGTCGCGGCTCACGGAGCAGGCGCATCTCGGTGAGTTCGTGGAGCATCTGGCTTCCCTTGCGGCGGTTGCAGTCGCGACAGCAGGCGACGAGATTTTCCCAGGTGGATGCGCCGCCACGGCAACGCGGGATCACATGGTCCAACGTCAACTCGGCTGCAGTCAAAACAGTCTGGCAGTACTGGCAGGTGTTGCGGTCGCGCAGCAGGATGTTCTTCCGGCTCAGTGCGCGGGTCTGGTGCGGGATGCGGCGATACTCCAGCAGACGGATCACGCTCGGCATTTGCAGGTTCATGCGGTGTGAGTGCAGTACCGCGCCCTGCTCTTCTTCCGTGCGTGCGACGCCCTTGAGCACCAGCACCAGCGCACGCCGCGCGCCGCAGATGTTGATCGGCTCATAGCTGGCGTTGAGCACCAGCACCGGCGTCTGCATGGCCGGCTGTCGAAATACGCCCATGCGGATGTCGATCGCTTCCGCCCGCGCCGTTCCTGCTACCGGGTGTGTCGTGTGATGTCGATTGCCTGTCCGCTTCGCCCGCTTTGCTGCCTGCATGTCTGCCCTCCAGCCCTCGTTTGAAAGTTTCAGTCCCGATCCAACCCCTCTACCTGCCTACTGCAAAAATGTTCGTCGCTTCTCCGCATCAGGCTGCAGCATCTGCTGCGAGCCGGCATTCCACATCGCAACCTCGGAGCTACGCGCAACACCACTCTCCGCCTGTGCTCGCGCCATCGTCACAACCCAGACCTTCGCCGCGCCGGCGCGCATCAACACCCGCGAGCACTCACGAGCCGTCGCTCCGGTGGTCATAATGTCGTCGACGAGCAATATTTCACGGCCACGCACGGCTTCGGTATTTGCCACGCGAAAGGCGCCGCGCAGGCTCTTCCGCCGAGCGCTGGGGTTCATGGCGAACAGGGCGTTGGTATCGCGCACGCGGCTTAGTATGTCGTTGCGCAAATCGAGGGACCATGCGGGCCGCAGCTTCCGCAGCCGCGCAATGGCGGATTCTGCCAAAACTCTCGCCTGATTGAAGCCACGACGGCGCTCCCGCGCTGCAAACATAGGTACCGGAACGACCAGCAAGTCATTCGCAGCGACCCCTTCAAGTTGCAATACGGCCGACGCCATCCCATAGCCGAGCACAGCATCCGCGATGCGGCGCATGCCCTGGAACTTCAGGAGGTGCAGCATCTCGCGCACTTCTTCGTCGTAAATGGCGAACGCTACAGCGCGCTCAAACTCCGGCGGGGTCAGCCGGCACATGGTGCATTCGGTTATGCCCATCGAACCGGCAAACCGTGCCGACTCCATTCCCATCGCATCCCCACAGCAACGGCACAAACTGTCGCCCGTCTGCGGCCCCACCCGCGCGACGCATGCTTCACAAACCTGCGCTCCCACAAGCGCCACTACCGGGCCGCCGCAAATCCGGCAATCGGAAGGAAAAACTAAATTGACGAGGTCATTTCCGCTACTTCGCAGCACGCGACTCACCGCGCGCCAACCGGACGCCGCGCCTCGAGCACCTCCGGGCGGCCCTCCGTTTCCGAGCTGGACATCCTTCACGCTTTCGCTGCTGAAGACGACCTTCCTCGTGGTCCGGCAAAAAGAAGCTCCAGCTGGACCGATGCCCGAAGTATAACCCCACCGGAATTCCACAGCAATATCCACGGCTGAACCAACTCGGCTTCACTAGTGCATGCCGTCTCCTGTCTACTGTTTTGCTATGCAGCCGCTGACCCAGTTTTCGCCCGATGAACTTCTCTTCCGCGACACCGTGCGTGACTTTGCGCGCAACGAGATCGCTCCGCTCGTTCGACAGATGGACGAGCAACAGGCCTTCGACCCGAAACTGCTCAAAAAGCTGCACGCCCTCGGCCTGATGGGCATACAGGTGCCGGAGGCCTATGGCGGAGCGGCGGGGACGCTGTTTGAAGCGGTGCTAGCTGTCGAAGAAGTCTCGGCCGTCGATCCTGCTGTTGGTGTGCTGGTCGATGTACAGAACACACTTGTGATCAGTGCGCTCATGCGCTGGGCGAGTGAAGCGCAGAAGCGCCTGTACCTGCCGCAACTCGCGGAGACGATGACCGGAGCGTATGCGCTGTCTGAAGCCGCGTCCGGCTCCGACGCTTTTGCATTGCAGTGCCGGGCCACGCAGCAGCCCAACGGCGACTACATCCTGCAGGGCTCGAAGCTCTGGATCACCAACGCCGTCGAGGCCAACGTGTTCCTCGTCTTCGCGACGGTGAATCCTGAGCTGGGCTACAAGGGCATTACGTGCTTTCTCGTCGAAAAAGGTACGCCCGGTTTTACGCTGGGGCGCAAGGAAGACAAGCTCGGCATTCGCGCCAGCTCTACCTGCGAACTGTTGTTCAACAACTGCCATGTGCCTGGCACTGCCGTTCTTGGCGAGGTGGGTAAGGGGTACAAGATTGCCATTGAGACGTTGAATGAAGGGCGCATCGGCATTGGCGCGCAGCTGGTGGGGCTGGCGCAGGGGGCGTTTCGCCATGCTGCCCGCTACGCGCGCGAACGACAGCAGTTCGGCAAGCCGCTAGCGGAGTTTCAAGCCATGCAATTCCAGCTAGCGCGCATGGCCATGGAGGTTGAAGCAGCGCGTTTGCTGGTTTACAACGCTGCCCGCCTGAAGGACGCAGGGGCTGAGTATCTGAAGGAAGCCGCTATGGCCAAGCTGTTCTCGTCGGAGGTTGCCGAGCGCACGGCTTCGCTGGCTGTAGAGGTCTTCGGGGGCGCAGGCTTTGTGAAAGATTATCCCGTTGAAAAGCTGTACCGCGATGCGAAGATTGGGAAGATCTACGAAGGCACCAGCTTTATGCAGCTGGCGACGATTGCCAAGCTAACTATTCCGAATGCGTGATGTCCAACCGACAACCCGGCCCGTAGCAGCAGTTTTCCAAATTTCATGTGAGGTTTGACTGATGATGCGTGCGTTTTGCAGCATGGCTCTGCTTACCGTTCTCCACTACAGCGCTTGCCCAGACAGCCGGTGCGCACCCTGCTCGGCCTGAAGCTGGAAAAGGTGTAGCGGCCCGAGCCGGTTGTGGTGATCGACCACATGGAAGAGCAGCCGACGGATAACTAGCGATGCAGCGTAGTTGTTCGACTGTCCATCGCTTCGCCTGCATAGTCGAAGCGATGGAGAAAGCCTTGCAGGCGACGGAGCGGAAGCCCACGAGACTGACTCGATGCGTTGTCCGTTTTATCGGAGGCGCAACCTTCCTTGTTGCGAATATGCGGCGGTATACTCCTCGCCATATGGAAGAGACGCCGCAGGAAGCATCGGCAACTGCACGGCCCAAGCCGCCGCTCTGGAAGCGTGTGCGTGCGTGGGCACTCATCCTTGCGATTTATTCGGTCGTTCTTGGGCTGGCATATGGGGGTATCCACTTCCTTCTGCGCGCGTTCCGGCCAGGGGCCTTTCTCGATGACCGTATCTATGACTTGATCCTGGCGATCCCGATGCTTGCTGCCCCGGCCCGCATCTTCTGGGTGATGCTTGGGACGAGGCTTTCCACAGGACGGTGGACGAAGCCCCCGCAGGAACGCAGGCAGAGAGTGGCCCAGTGCGCCGCAAAGCGCTCCGGAGTGGCGCGGCCTTCGGGGTGGGCTTGGGCGATCCATTGGCTTAAGTGGGCTAACTTCAAGGCGCGAGAGCCGGAGACTGCGCCAATCCAACGGCTCGCGGCGCGAGCTTTGCTGCTGCTCGGCCTGCTGGGCTATCTGGTAGCCTGCCTGTTTCCCCTCATCTGCGTAGGGGCAGCCTTTGCCGACGACAATACACGGGTCGCCACGGTGGTTTTCCTAACGATGGCCCCTCTGTTCGCCATTATTCCGTGGATGTTGACGCGTTCGTTGCTTCGATACAAAAGCACTCATCCGTTTATGCGGACGCAGCAAGAGGAGTTGGGCGAGATTGGTGCACAGCATATGCAATGGCATATTCAGGAAAGCCAGAAGCCGCTAAAGACCAAAATCATCACGACCGTTCTTACGGTCGCGGGCCTTGGGTTCTGGTGGCTCAGGGTTACGGTCTTTCACGCGCATCACCCGCACGAAAGCTGGACTACGCCTGCCATGTATACGCCGTTCGCGCTCTATGCCATCTTTATCCAGTTCCGCAAACCAAAGGCCCTGCAAGCCCCGGCGCAGGAAGCACAACCCCATTGAACCCGGCCCAATCATCCTCCCGCCTGCTTTCGCTTGATGTCTTCCGCGGTCTTGTTATCGCCGGTATGATCCTCGTGACGGACCCTGGAACGTATGCCCATACCTTTCATCAGCTGCGCCATGCTGACTGGGACGGAGCGACAGCTACCGACATGATCTTTCCGGCCTTCCTTTTTATGGTTGGGGTCGCCATTCCGTTTTCGTTCGCATCGCGGACGGACAAGCACGCCACACGCTCGGCTCTTGTGCTGCGAATCGTTCGGCGTGCGGTGGTGCTGTTCGTGCTCGGGCTGGCTGTCAATGGCTTCTATCAATATCAGTGGCAGACGTTGCGCATCCCGGGCATTCTGCAGCGGATTGCTGTGTGCTACCTGGTCTGCGCGCTGGTTTTTCTCATTGTCCAGCATGTTGCAAAACGAACGGCGATCCTGTTCACGCTGGCCTTCGCGACGCTGGTTGTTTACGAGGCGATTCTCCAGTTCGCACAGGTGCCGGGCCTGGGCGTGGGGCATCTCGATTCCTACGCGAACTTCCCTGCGTATGTGGACCGCAGCGTCTTCGGCATCAACCATCTTTGGGCTTATGGCACCACGCCAGGGCGCGGCGTTACGTATGACTCTGAAGGAATTCTTTCGACGATACCCGCGCTCTTCACCATGCTTATCGGCATCCTTGCGGGTAATTGGGTGCGCAAGCCTCCGGCGCGGCCGGAGGCAGGAACCGCCCTTGGCATGTTCCTGCCCGGAGTCGTACTCGCTGTGGGCGGACTTGCCCTTACGCCGTGGATGCCGCTCAACAAGCGCATTCTGACGCCGACGTTTGCGCTCTTCAGCACGGGGACGCGTTAATTGTCTTCGCCGTCCTGTACTTCGCGGTCGACGTGCGTCGCCTTCGGCGTGGACTTACGCCGCTACTGGTGCTGGGAACCAACGCCATCTTCGCGTTCGTGCTTTCTAGCGTTCTGACGACGCTGCTGGCAATTCAGTTTGTCGCGAATGGACAGAGCCTGACGCCCCACGGATGGGCGAATGACCACCTCTTCGCCCCGTGGCTGACGCCGAACCTTGCTTCGCTGGCCTTTGCACTGGTTGTGGTTGCGCTGAATATCGCACTGGTCTACCCGCTTTATCGCAGGCGCATCTTCCTTCGAGCATAGTGGAGCCGAAAATCGACGCGATCTAGACAAAGGTTCGTTCCGGCCTTTGCACGGATTTATGCGAGTTTGGGTAGTCCAGCCCTGAGTCACGATATCCTTATGAGCAGTGTCTACCACTGCCACATCGACGGCTATCCCGACGCAGGCGCGCAGCCATACGCTGCTGACTGATTATGTCGAGCTTGTGAAGCCGCGCGTCTCCACGATGGTGATCATCACTGCCGCGGCGGGGTTCTATCTGGGCTCTCTGCGCAGTGGCATCAGCCCGTTCCATGCCGGGCTGGTAGAAGCGCTGCTGGGCATCGCCATCGTGACTGCGGGATCCAGCGTGCTGAACCAGGCGCTGGAGCGTACGACCGACCGGCGGATGCCGCGTACAGCGTCGCGGCCCATGGCGCAGCATCGGATCGGACTGGCGCACGGGCTTATTCTCGGGTTTCTGCTGGTGTTCGGTGGGTCGCTGTATCTTGCGTATGCGACGAATCCGATTACCGGGCTGCTTACATTGCTCACCGCTGTTGGATATGTCGCCATCTACACGCCGCTCAAGAGGCTGACTACGTTGAACACTTTCATTGGAGCGTTTCCCGGTGCGCTGCCTCCACTGATTGGATGGACGGCTGCGCGGGGTGTGATCGAGTGGCCTGCCGTGGCGTTGTTTGCGATTCTTTTCGTGTGGCAGTTTCCGCACTTTATGGCTATCGGCTGGATGTATCGCGCCGACTACGCCGCAGCCGGCATCCGCGTGACCGCGACGCAGACGCCAACGCGCTGGGCCGCACGGTCGAGCGTGATCCAGGCGCTGTTCTACGCGGTGCTGATGATCCCGGTAAGCCTGTGGCCGACGCTGCTGCATATCACCGGTCTGCCCTACGCGATTGTGGCGACGCTGCTGGGCTTCTGGTACCTCTATGCGACGATCCGCTTTGCGAGCATACTGCGCAAGCCGGACGATCCTGAAAATCGCGCGCTCGCCCGCAACCTGCTCAAAGTTTCCGTCATGTATCTGCCGCTGCTGCTGGCAGCCATGATGCTCAACGCCCAAGGACGTTTCCACTTCTAACCATGTCGACCCTTACCGCCGAAAACCCGAACTACCGTACACCGCCGGCGATCATCTGGACGATCCTATTGATCTCCGCGGTCGCTTCGCTGTTCCTTGCGTGGCTGGTCTACTACCATCCGCCGATTGATGTTGCAGGCACGCACCTTGCGTTCCTGCCAGCACTTGATGCCGTGCTTAATGCGCTGTGCGCCGTCTTCCTCATCGTGGGCTATCGCTACATTATGCGGCGCGAGATTACGAAGCACCGCAACAGCATGTTTGGCGCGTTTATTGTGTCGTCGGCGTTCCTGGTGGCGTACATCTTGAACCATGTGCTGCATGGAGATATGCTGTTTCCGAAGACGCACCCGACGGCACGGTTTATCTATTTGTGGGTATTGCTCACGCCGCATATCTTTCTCGCGATCGTCTGCCTGCCGATGATCCTGATCACGTTCTTCCTGTCGCTGACCGGGCGCTTTCCGGCCCATCGCAAGCTGGCACGCTGGACGTATCCGATCTGGTTGTATGTTTCTGTTTCCGGCGTGGTGGTCTATGCCATGCTCGCGGCGTACCGCTAATGCAGCAAGATACCCGCAAGCTCCTGACGACCGGCGCCGCCATCTTCCTTACGGGGGCGATTTCCGCTGCGCTGATGCTGAAAGTGTTCGGCGGCGTCACGGGCCAAGGCCCCCACACGACAGGCGGCTGGCTGTCGCTGATGCTGGCCATGGGCTGCCTGCCTACCGGCACGCTGACGCTGCTGCTCGGCCTGACGAAACTCATCGGCGAAAGTCGTCGCTCCTAAACCCCAAAGGACCAGCCGTGACTAAGCTGCCACTCCTCTCCGTTGCCTTCGCCCTGACGCTTACGGCAGCCTGCGGCCAGACCCCAACCCCAACTGCGCCGCAAGCCTCGCCCAGGGCCGCCTATGACGATGCCATGCGGCCGCTGCAGATCACACGGAACTCCATTGGGAACTGGTCGGAGACGGAAACCTCTGCGCTAGGCGTGACGATTGAACATGCCGCTGCGGAGTGCGCGGCGCGCGATCCGAAGACGTTTGCCGGGGAAGATCTGGTCGACCTGATGCGGTTGTGCGCGCTTGGGCAGGCTTGGCCGGCGACGGTGAAGTCGGCGAATCTTTACATCGCCGCGAAGGACATCGCCAAGCCTCGCCTAAACCAGGCTTATGCTGCTTTGATTGACGCCCTGTTGCATCTCCACGACGAGCATGGTGCTTTTACTGCCTCGCAGGCCATCTTGACCGCCGTGCCGTACGACACGTTGACGGCTGAGGTGATCGACGAAGCGCTTGCCTATATGCAGTTCAGCTTTACGGGCGATGCGATCACACTCGCAACGGCACGACAGCCATTGCTGATGGGGCGTTTGAAGGCGTTGACGAGTCCTCCACCAGCGGGCGCATCTGTTGGAGCTGTGGTGCAGACCGCAACGACCGACCCGCCGCAGTCGATCCATGAACTCTACGCTGACGGGCTTTTCTTCGCGGAGCTGCAGCAGTTGGACAAACAGACTGCGGAGGCGACAGTCGCCGCGCTTGATGACGCTCTGCCCGCAACGCTGGCACCGGACGATGCTCTGCCCATCGCCGCGTTGCGACGCCGCTATGCGATGCTCGGACAGCCGCTGCCGAAGATCGCCGTCACGACGTGGCCCGGGGCAAAGGCGTATCTCGGCGAAGGTGGCAAGGCTCCCGAGCTTCCCGTGGCGCACACGATTACCGCGCTGCTGCTTTTCCCGGATTGGTGCGCGCAGTGCGTTCGCATGGGGAAGGACTTCCCGAAAGGGCTTTTCATGGTCTCAGGACACGACGCTTTCTTTTACGGTCTGCTGGCTGAAACCTATCTTCCGGAGACAGGAAAACAGCTCCCGGTTACGCCGACCTATGCGCCGGAAGACGCTGCCGCGCTGCTGGCGGGAACGCCGACCCTGGCGGTTAACCCCGCGGCCCTCAACCAGTTCGCCGTCACCGATCCACCTTTTCTAATCCTTACCGACGCGCAAGGGATCATCCGCGTGCTACAGCCCGTAACGGAGGACGCGATGGCCCCACGAAATACCGTGGACTCCGCGATTGCGCTGGTCGGCAGGCAGTGGGGCGTCGAGCATCCCGTTCCAAAGCCGGACGCAGTCCCTGCCGGGACGGAGCCGTCAACGCACTAACACGGTTTTTCCACCCGCGCTCTCTGCTATCCTCGTGTCCTGAATGGAGTATTCCCATGGCTAAAGGCGTCAACAAAGTAATGCTGCTCGGCAACGTCGGCAAAGATCCCGAAATTCGTACCACCGCAGGCGGCATGACCGTCGCCAGCTTCTCGCTGGCCACTGCCGACCGCGCCAAAGACGCGCAGGGCAACTGGGCGGACAAGACCGAGTGGCACAACCTGGTCTGCTTCCAGCGCACGGCTGAAATCGTCCGCGACTACGTGAAGAAGGGCTCGCAGATCTTCGTCGAAGGCAAGATCCAGACCCGCTCGTGGGACGACAAAACGTCCGGCGAAAAGAAGTACAAGACCGAAATCCTGGTCAACGAGCTTTCGCTGCTCGGCGGCCGCGGTGAAGGCGGATCGAGCGGCGGCGGGGGCTACGAAAAGTCCTCGTCCAGCAGCTACGCCGGCTCACGCGCCAGCGCTGCAGCGCCCGCCAACGATTACGCCGATCAGGGCATCACTGACGAAGACATTCCCTTCTAAGAGACCTCGTTCCACTGCCCATGCGCTGTAGCATCATCCTTCTCGCCATCGCACTTGGGTCTGTGCCGCTTTGCGCCCAGCGCCATAGCGGCTCGCCGCCCACGGCCCCGGCGCGTCCGGCACCGCCGCAGCCTATCCTGCCGGTAAGCACAGGCATGGGCAATATCCAGGTGGTGCAGGTGAACTACGGCGTGCCGGCACCGCAGTCGCTCACGCGACAGCTGCGCATCGACGACGAACGCACGCGTGCCGCGGCGCTATCGGCAATCGGCGTGCCGGGGCAGTACCTGCAACGCGGGCGCACGGCCATGCCGCGATCCATACAGCTTGAGTTCGTGGCGCTGGGCACCGATGACGACCTCGATGCTCTGCTTACGGTTGAGCTCGACCAGCACATCGTCACCGCGATTCTGATTCCGGACGACAGTAACTGGCGCCGCATCGCAACCGTGTTGATTCCCTCTACGCCCGACGATCCCTACAACACGCCGACCACCTTTGTGCGCACCGACCGGTCCATGGTGGAGCGCGATCGTTACCGCGCCATCTTCCACGTCATCGCTCCAGACGGACACGACAACTATGTGGAGAATGAAGCGCAGCTGCGCATTGTGAACAAGCATGCCGTGGTACTCACGAGCTTCGTGTCTGCTTCGCGTGACTGCGCGGCACCGGCGCTGTCCGGAAAACCCACACCGCCTTCTACGGGATGCAACGTGCTGCGTCGCTGGTTGCAAGGCGATCCCACAGACCCCTTCAAACACTTCACCATGGTGAGCGCCACCGGCCGGATGTCCACCAGGGATGTCGCCAGCCCATTCAACGACCAGCCTGAGTTCGAATCCTCCCACCTGCGCTCGTTTTCCTGCCAGCCTTTCGTCTTCAACGACCCTACGCAGCACTTCGATCCCACCGGGCCGTCCGTTCCCTGTCCGGCCAGGTAAGACACACCCGCCGAAAATTGCGTCTAAGCCTCTGGAATGCATCGCTTCTTCAAACTACCCGCCGTTCTGCTGTCCGCTTCTCTTGCCGTCGCAGCCCAGAGCCCCCACACCCTCACCTACGCTCCCGGTAAGTCGATTACGCTTTCGCTACCGAGTGAGCTCGACATCAACGTTGCCGCCTCGGGCCTGCATCGCGTGCGATTCTTCGCGCAGGCTCCCGATGGCCGGGTTTTTGCCACTGGCATGTACAACCTAGCGGACAATACGCAGGGCTCGATTTACATCCTCGATGGCTGGGATGACAAGACGCATGCCTTCACCAAGATCACGCATTACCTCGACCACCTGCGCAATCCCAACAACCTCGCTTTTTACACAGATCCCGCAACGAAGCAGTCATGGCTTTATCTGCCGCTGACCGATAAGCTCGTTCGCTATAAATACAACACCGGTGATAATGCGCCTTCTTCGCCGCCGGAAATACTCGTGCGCTTTCCGGACTACGGTCTCAGCTACAAATACGGCGGCTGGCACCTAACGCGCACTGTGACTGCGGCTACGCTGCATGGCAAGCCACGGATTTTCGTTTCTACAGGCTCGTCGTGCAACTACTGCCAGGAGCGTGAAGTGCTGCGTGCCGCGGTGCTGAGCATGAACCCCGATGGCAGCAACCAGACCGTAGTTGCGCAGGGCCTGCGCAATGCGGTCGATTTGCGCTATATACCCGATCTCGACGGCGGTGCGCTCTTTGCCACCGACATGGGCGATGACCACTTGGGCGACCAGCTGCCGGAAGACACTTTCTTCGAGCTCGACGCGAACAATCACACTGGCCCCATCGCGGCAAAGCCCATCCCGAACTACGGCTGGCCCACCTGCTATTTTGGCAATGGCAAGCCAGTACACGACACCACGTCGCTGCCCTCTATGACGACGTCGAACGATACGAAGATCGTCGCGCCACGTCCCGCGGCCGCCGCAAAGAGTGATGGCTCGGTGTACGGTAAGCAGGCCGGTGTGGCGAGCGCGGGGACGAACCTCGCAGCCGGTGGAGGTAACACGTCGGCAGCCGATCCTAACGCTGCGCTGGGACATGCTCCGGAGCCGCTTAGCGCATGCGATAAAGTGCCTCCTGCCTACGCGACCTTTGCCGCGCACAGCTCGCCGCTGGGCTTTGCCTACTTCGCGGATAAAAGCAGCGTGCTGCATGATAGCTTTCTGATCGCGCTCCACGGCGCTGGGCATCCGCACATTGGAACGGGTTATCGCGTTGTCCGCGTTTCGCCGGCAGATCACAAGCCGCAGGACTTCCTCACCGGGTTCCTTACGCTCGACCATGGCAAGCCCACTGTCCACGGTCGGCCGTGCGGCATTCTGCGGCTTGGTCCGGACACATTCCTGCTCACGGACGATTACCTCGGGCTCGTCTATTACATACACCCGCGCAGCTAACGCTTCTTTGCGGTCTTCTTCACGGTGGCACGCAGCGCAATCGCGGATTCGCGCTCGATCAACGTTGGGTCCACCAAGACTTCGCTCAACGGCTGCTGTCCTTCATTGATGATGCCAATCAGATGTTCCGCCGCCAGTTCACCCATCTGCTCCAGCGGTTGTCGCAGCGTGGTCAGGCTCGGCGTCAGGTAACCTGCGCTCTCGATGTCGTCGAACCCGATCACCGAGACATCTTCCGGCACGCGCAGGCCCGCTTGGCGGAACGCGCGCATCGCGCCGATAGCGGTGACGTCGTTGAAAGCGATCAGCGCCGTGAACGGCACCTTTGCTGCCAGCAGGTCCATGCCGCACTTATAGCCTTCTTCAGGCATAGTCATTTCGCGTGGCGTGTTTCCGGAGTGCAGTTCCTTTACCAGCCGCTCGTCGAGCGTGATGCCGTGTGCTTTGGCAGCCTTCAGTGTGCCGGCAAAGCGCTGCTCCGCCGCACTGCGCCAGGGGTGGCCCTTGATCACCGCAATATGCTTGTGTCCAAGGCCTGCAAGGTACTCAATCGCCAGGGCACCGCCGCGATCGTTATTCAGCGCAAACCGAGGGACGCCTTCTACCTTAGGCGCGCTGCCGATCATCACCGTTGGGCGGCCCGTATCGGCGCTCAGAGTCGTGTTGATAAGCAGAAAACCTTCAACAGCGCGTTCCAGCAGGCGCCGTGGGTATTCGCGGATCAGATCTTCCTGCTCGTAGTGATTGGCCGTAAAGTAGAGATACTTCTCACGTACCAGCTTGCGATCGATGCCAGCGAGGATCGCCGCTGCGTAGGGCTCGCGTATACCAGCCAGCACAACCGCTACCGTAAAGCTGCGCTTCGAATACAGGTAGCGTGCGTAAAAGTCGGGACGGTAATCAAACTTCGCCGCGGCATCGAGGATGCGCTTTCGGGTTACCTCGGGAATCAACTTCGCCCGCGGCGCGTCGTTCATGACGAGCGAAACGGTGCTGGGTGAAAGCTTCAGGTACTCCGCCAGCGCCTTCTGGCTAATTGGCCTTTTTACTTCTTCTTTGTCCGCGCCCGCCATTGTTTTCCCACCTGCCGCGATTTCACTGCTGCCAAAGAGCATATAGGCCGATGCGCCCTTTTGTTAATCTTCAATCTGCTTTGTTCGAGCGCGGTGCGTCTGCACTGCATTGTGCATCCAATCCCCGGCAACCGATTTCCAACCCTTCGGCGGTTACACTGGACTTCCATGATCGACGAAATTACGTTCCGCCGCGAATCCGATAACGCCCTTGAAGCGCTCAAGCAGGCCCTCATCAACGCCGAGGAAGAAGGCGGCTTTGAGGCTGAAGAAAAGAACGGCGTGCTCAACGTGTTGTTCGAGGACGACAGCGCAAAATTCGTTTTCACGCCCAACACTCCTGTCCGCCAGGTGTGGATTTCTGCGCAATCGACCTCCTTCAAGCTAGAATGGAACGAACCCCAGCAAGCATTCACATTGCCGAAAACTGGCGAAACTCTGATGATTCTCACTGAACGTCTGCTTCGTGAACACCTGAACGATCCTTCAATTTCCCTAACCTGATGTGCTTCCTGACCTAAACGCAAGCCTGGAGTCTGTGAGAAGACCAACATGCTGCTTTCCGTCGCCATCGTCACGCTGAACGAAGAAGAGAACCTTGCCCGGACCCTTTCCAGTGTTCGCTGGGCGGAAGAAATCGTCGTGGTCGACTCTGGATCGACCGACCGCACCGTGGAAATCGCCCACCAGTTTGGTGCGCGTGTCATCGAACGCGAATGGCCCGGCTTCGCCGCACAGAAGAATTTCGCCATCGCCCAGTGCAAGGGAACGTGGATCCTTTCGCTCGACGCCGACGAAGAGCTCACCCCAGAGCTCCAAACCCAGATCCGCACCCTGCTCCCAACCAACCCGCCGACTGATGCATACTACCTGCGACGCCGGAACCTCTTCCTCGGCCGCTGGATCAAACGTGGCGGCTTTTACCCCGACCCTAAACTGCGCCTCTTTCGCCGCGCCGCAGCCAATTTCTCGTTGACGCCGCAGTTCGAAGAGCGGCCGGTGCATGAGACCATTGCGTTCGACGGAACGGCAGACGAGCTGGACTGCGACCTCATCCATCACGCTTATCCGACGCTTTCGACATACATCGAGCACATGGACCGCTACAGCTCTCTGGGTGCGGAGATGCTTGTTGAGCGCAAGCGCAGCAGCCGCTCCATCGTTTCGTTTCTGCTGCAGGTCTTCTTCATTCCCAACTGGACGTTCGGATGGAACTACATCTGCCGCTTCGGTTTTCTGGATGGGCGTGAAGGCTTGCTGCTGCATCTGTACCACGCCACCTATACCAGCTGGAAGTACGCCAAGGCCTGGGAGCTGACCCGCCAGGATCCCTCCCCCAAGCCTTCAGAAGCTGCGAGCCCATCAGCTTCTTCCGAAGCCGCATAGGCAGTTTTCTCTACACTCTATCCTCTTGCCTTACCAGGCGATCGCTTTGCCCATATGGAAGAAGCCGCCCGTCGGGCCGTCGTCCGGCAGCGTGGCAAGCATCACTTCGGTCTTCGCTCCATCCACCGCGCTCATGGGAGCGGAGCTTCCGCCAAGGTCGGTCTTCACCCAACCCGGATGTGCGGAGTTCACCTTGATCTTCGTCTTACGCAGCTCGTGCGCCAGATGGATGGTGAACATGTTCAGTGCCGCCTTCGACGCGTTGTAGGCAAACAGCTTCGTCGAATACGTCGGCGAACCGGGGGTGGCCTGCATACTAACCGAGCCCAGAATGCTCGACACATTCACAATCCTCGCCGCGTCGGCGCTCTTCAGCAGCGGCAGCAGCGCCGTCGTCAACGACACTACAGCGAAGACGTTTGCGTCAAACGTTGCACGCAGGCTTTCCAGCTTCGTTTCGCTGGTCGTATTGATCGTCCAACCTTTTTCAAGCATTACACCGGCGTTATTCACCAACACATCCAGGTGGCCGAAGTCCTTCTCCACGCACTTCACGGCCGCGTCGATATCGCTCTGGCGGTTCACGTCCAGCTTGACCACGCGGGCATCGATACCCTCACCGCGTAGCTGCCGCGCCGCCACTTCGCCCTTGAGCGCATCGCGCGAACCCAGCAGAATCGCATATCCCAACTTGCCCAGCTGCCGCGCCGTCTCGAAGCCGATCCCCTTATTTGCGCCCGAAATCAGCGCCACCTTCTTGTAACTGTTGTCGCTCATACCTTGCTCCTGATCTCCGCAGCGCCCTTGGCTCTATGCACTAGCTCGGCGAACCGCTCCGCATACTTCAATGGCATCTCCCTCCGCTTCATATCGCGCCCCACCACAATATGCACAGTCTCGCCTTCGCACAAGAGTGTTGTATCTTCGGCTCGCAAAATAGCATACTTGAACCGGATGATCGGCCCGCGAACGCCCGCGAGCGTCGTCCGCACCAGTAGCTCGTCATCGTATCGTGCCGGAGCGATGTAGCGCGCGGTTGCCTCGACCACAGCAATCATCGCGCCTTCTTCAGTCTCCATACTCTTGTAGTCCATCCCCGCTTGCCGGATGAACTCTACGCGGCCTACTTCGAACCAAACAAAATAATTGGCGTGATACACCACGCCCATCTGATCGGTTTCGGCATACCGCACCCTAACGCGGGTCTCACCGTATCCCCGCTCCAACAACGCTTCCATGTCCGTCATCCCAACAGTCTAGCGGCCTTTGCACCATCTGCTATGTGCGTTTCCATACCGGCTTGCGCTTCTCCAGGAACGCCGCCACGCCTTCGCGAAAGTCCGCCGTCTCGCGCGAAGCACTGTTCGCTTCAACAGCCAGTGCCAGCGAAGCCTCCAGCGGTCCCGCCAACTGCATCCGTAGCAGCTTCTTGGTCGCCTTTAAACTCTCCGGAGAATTTTCCATTAATTCACTCGCCAGGTTCTGCACACGGTCGTGCAGCTGATCCAGCAGTACCACCTCATTCACGAGCCCGAGCCGCAGAGCCTCGTCGGCGTTGAACTTGCGCCCACTCAGCAAAAGCCCGCGCGCAACCTTGTCCCCAACCAGCACGCTGAGGTAAGCCGCGACCAGCGCCGGCACAAATCCGATCTTGACCTCGGTAAATCCAAACAGCGCTTCGGTGGAAGCAATCGTAAAATCGCACAGCATGGCAAGCCCCGTGCCGCCAGCGATCGCCGCGCGGTTGACCATCGCGATCGTCGGCACATCGCATTCCCAAACTGCCTTGAACATCCTGCCAATGTGGTCCGCTGCGGCGCGATGCTCTTCCGGCGTGCGTTCATGCATCTTCTTCAGCACGCTCAGGTCAAGCCCCGAACAGAACGCCTCACCCTCGCCCGTGAGCACAACGACGCGCGCTCCAGCGGCTTCAGCGCCGTGGAAGGCTGCAATCAGCTCATCCTGCATCTCCGGCACCAGCGCATTGCGTTTCGACGGACGATCCATCGTGACCCACCGAATCCCACCGACATCTTCCACCCGAACCGTCTTCATCGTCTGTACCTCTACGCTCTCCACTCTACTTCACTGGACGACAATGCCATATCGCTTCGCCATCTCCGCGCTCGCGGTGATCAAGCCATCCAGCGGACGCAGATCAGGCAGCTCCGCACCCAGCTCCTTCAGCGTGGCCAACAAAACTTCGGTTGGAACGTTTCCAACCAGCGCATCCTGCGCAAACGGACATCCTCCAAGGCCGCCAATCGCGGAATCGAACCGTCGGCAACCAGCCTCGAACGCGGCCTTCACCTTCGCCGCCGCATCATCGGCCCTGGCATGCAGATGCACGCCAATCTCCAGCCCATCATGCACGCCGATCACACACCCAACGACATCGCGCACCATCGCCGGCGTCGCCAGACCCACGGTATCCGCAAGCGACACCTGCAGCACGCCTGCATCGACCAGCAGATCGACCGCGCTCACGACTTCATCGATGTCCCATGGATCGCCGTAGGGATTGCCGAACGCCATCGAGAGATACGCGACGACATCGAGGCCAGCCTTGTAAGCGATCTCACCGATCTGCTCCAGTTGGTCGAGCGCTTCCTCCGGCGTCTGCCTCTGGTTGCGGTCGAGGAACTGCGGCGAGATCGAGTACGGAAACCCCAGCGTCTGCACGGCGCCCGTGGCCACCGCACGCTCCGCTCCGCGCGCGTTCACGACGATGCCGATGATCTCCACATCGTCCGGTGGATCGAGATACTCCAGCACGACTTCGGAGTCCGCCATCTGCGGCACGGCTTTCTCCGACACAAAGCTCACCGCGTCGATGTGCTGAAAGCCGGTTTCCATCAAAGCACGGAGATACTGCGCCTTCACTTCAGGCGGCAACACCTTCGGCAAACCCTGCCACGCATCTCGCGGACATTCAATGATCTTCACTAAGTCGCTCACGTTTGCAATACTCCAGGGTTAAACCTACCAACTTCCGTGTTCATCACAACCGCCTCCAACGCCGTCATCAAAACCTCCCGCGTCTTTGCCGGATCGATGATCGAATCAATCCAAAGTCTAGCCGCTCCATAGCGCGGATCGCCCTGTGCATCGTAGGTCGCCTTGATCTCGTCATAGATCAGCTTCTTCTCTTCCGCCGAAAGCACTTTCCCCGCGCGCTCCATCTGCTTCACCCTTACTTCAACCAGAGTATTCGCGGCAGACGCTCCACTCATTACCGCATATCGCGCCGTGGGCCACGCGAACAGAAATCGCGGATCGTAGGCCTTGCCACACATCGCATAGTGCCCCGCCCCAAAGCTACCGCCGACGATGACAGTGATCTTCGGCACCACGCTCGTGCTCACCGCCGACACCATCTTCGCCCCCGCGCGAATAATGCCGCTCCACTCCGCATCCTTGCCCACCATGAATCCATTCACGTCGTGCAGAAACACCAGCGGCACCAACTGCTGGTTGCAGTCCATGATGAACCGCGCCGCCTTCTGTGCGCTTTCGGTATAGATCACGCCGCCGAACTCCGTGCGCACGCTCCCCGCCTGCGGCCCCGTGGACACCGTGTGCGACTGGTTCGCCTTCTGGTTGGCGACGATCCCCACTGCACGCCCGCCAATCCGCGCATACGCACAGACAATCGTGCGCCCGAACTCCGCTTTGTATTCGTCGAAATCCGAGCGGTCCACCAGCCGCGCGATCACTTCGCGCATGTCGTAACTGTTGCTCGCACCAACCGCAGGGTCCATCAACCCATAGAGTTCTTCGGCAGCAAACTTCGGTGCGTCCTTCGCTGCGTCATAGGCCACGCGGCTGAAGACTGCCTGATCGCTCCGGCTTCCCAGCTTACCTACCAGCGACCGCAGCCGCGCGATACACAGATGATCGTTCGGCTCCTTGAAGTCCACCGTCCCCGATATCTCCGCATGCATCTGCGCTCCGCCCAACTCTTCCGCCGGTGTCACCTGCCCGATCGCCGCCTGCACCAGCGCCGGCCCCGCGAGAAACAATCCCGAGCCTTCGGTCATCAGCACGATATCGGTCATCACCGGCAGATACGCCCCACCTGCCACGCACATCCCCATGATTGCCGTGATCTGCGGAACACCCAGCGAGCTCATCACCGCGTTGTTGCGAAAGACGCGGCCAAAGTCATCCTGGTCCGGAAACACATCCTCCTGCAGTGGCAAAAATACGCCCGACGAATCCACGAGGTAGAGCGTGGGAATTCGGTTCTCCAACGCAATCGTCTGTGCGCGCAGTACCTTCTTCGCCGTCATCGGGAAAAAGGCTCCGGCCTTCACTGTCGCATCGTTGGCGACGATCATGCAGAGCCGTCCCTCCACGCGGCCCAAGCCAGTCACGACACCCGCACCCGGCGCGCCACCGAACTCCGCATACGTGCCATGCGCCGCCCAGAGGCCGAGCTCCATCCACTCCGTTTCAGGATCAAGCAAGAGTGCCAATCGATCTCGCACGGTCAGCCGGCCCTTGGCCCGCTGCGCCTCAGCAGCTTTCGCCCCGCCGCCTTCGCGGATCACATCTTCCTCCGCACGAATCCCACCCAGCAGCGCCACCATCGCCGCACGGTTCGCTCCGAACTTCACCGATCCCGCATCCAGCTTCGACTTCCAGACATCCACCATCGCATCACCTAAAGAATTCGCAAAGATAGCATGGTCGCTTGCCAGACTGTCTGGCAAGCCGTTTCCAACAGGATGTAAAGGGATTGATGGAAATCCAACAACTAAGAACGAACAACTGCCCTATGGCGTGGTCGACGAATAATTCGGCGCGTGCCGCGTCACCTTCTTGAACAGGAACTCCTGCACGACATTGCCTGCCCCATCAGCCAACGCACCAATCAACCCCTGCGTAATCACCGTCGAGGCGCCATCCCGGTCGCTCGCCGGATAGTACACATTCGCGATCGCGCCCGCCGCCACGTCACCGCCAATGCTCGAGTAGTTCGGCTGCCACTTGCCGTTGTCGCCCTTGCAGATCACCGCTGAAGCCATCGCGTACCAGAAACGATGCATGACCGTGCCTTTACCCATGTAGAAGTAACGCGGGTCCTGGTGCAGCAACGCCGGTAGAATCGCGCCGCCGACAAACGTACCCACTGCCAGGTCACCCATGTTCGCGCCAAAACGCTTCCCATAGCCGCCAATGCCTGAGCCGTAGCCGTTGAAGTCGTTGTTGTACTGCTGATATCCGGCGATCGCCGCGCTAATCCCGAAGTTCACCGGATCGATCGTGTTCTTCCACGCCAGCTTAAATTTCTGCTTGGAACTCAACGGTGCGGCGTTCCAGTTGTAGGCCACATAGAAGTTCGGCACAATCCCGATCAGCCGCTGATGCTCTTCGACCTTGATCTCTTCTTCCGCCTGATCATGCATGGACATCGCGTCCACCTGCGTCGCCACTGAAGCAACTTGCAGCACAATCTCTCGAATCTCGTAATCCTCACCCACATCGAGGTTTCCGGCCTGCGTCGACGGAGACATCCCATCGGCATCTACAGTGATCGTGAACTTGCCGGCCGGCACGCCGCTAAAGAGAAATCGCCCGTCGCTTCCTGAAACCGCCGTCATGGGTTTCTTCAAGGAGTCAATCGCCAGGTTCAACTGCGCGCCGCTCACAAACGCTCCGCTTGCATCGGTTACTGTGCCAGCAATGCTTCCGGTCACCAGCACTTCAGCCTTTTTCTGCGCCTGTGCCATGCTGCTGCTTGGAGCATCCGGCAGTTTCGCCGCGGCACCGGGATCCTGCGCCAGGCTCTTCAGCGGGCAGCAAACCAACGCGCACAACGCCGCCGCGCCCAGCAGGCGCAGGTCGAGCCAGCGTCGAGAGCGGCGCAACTTCGTTGGTCGAGGTATCACCCTCTGAGGATACTGCCTGGCACCTGCGCTCCCAATACAACCTCCGGGTTCGTACAATGACTCATGGCCTTCGCTCTTCGCGCCACCGACGCCCTGCTGGTCATCGATATGCAACTCGACTTCCTGCCCGGCGGCTCGCTGGCCATCGCCGGCGGCGATGCGCTCATCCCCGGCATCAACGCCCTCGCCGCCCGCTTTGACCACGTCATTCTCACGCAGGACTGGCACCCGGAAGGCCACATCTCCTTCGCCAGCACCCACAGCCTCAAACCATTTGTCGACACTGTCGACGCGCCTTACGGCAAACAAACGCTCTGGCCGAACCACTGCATCCAGGGCTCGCCCGGCGCGCAGCTGCATCCCGATCTCGATATTCCTCACACCGAGCTGATCCTGCGCAAAGGTTTCCGGCGCTCGATCGACAGCTACTCCGCGTTCACCGAAAACGATGGCGCCACTCCCACCGGCCTGGCCGGCTATCTCCGCGAACGCAACCTGCAGCGCCTCTTCTTCACCGGAGTGGCCTACGACTTCTGCGTAGGCTTCTCCGCGCTTGCCGCTGTTAAGCTGGGATTCGAATCCATCGTCTTAGACGACTTAAGCCGCGCCGTCGGGTTACCGGGCACTATTGATACTACGAACAGAGCCTTCGCCGAAGCGAAGGTGCATCTCACGCAAAGCTCCACTTTTTAGACTTATGATCCTGAGCGCAGCGAAGAATTTGCTGTTTGCCGGGCGCAGAATGGCTTCCTACTATGGCTACACCCAACACTGCAGCACCCACCTGGCCAGAAGCCATGGCCACCGTCACGGCCTGCCAATACGAGTTCGGCGCCGGACGCGCGCTGGCTTTCGGCGCGCCATCCAGCAAGCACTTCCGCATCAGCTTCAATTACTGGGCGCCCAACGCGGAAGGCATAACCGAGCTACACACCGGCGACTTCATGTCTGAAACCGCCATTCCCCAGGGCCATCTGTTCCCCATCAATTACAACCCCGAAGCACCCCACGTCCACAGCAAATCCTCATCGGCAGACATCACACGCAGCCCTGTCCTTGCCTTCGGCATCATCGGCTCTATCGTGCTTTCAGCCGGGTGGTTCCTTGTCATGCGAGGCTGTCACTAAGCGTCCTCGGCAATCTTTCTCCGTCGCCAAACATACGCCCGCAGCATCAGCCCCGCAAACACCAACGACGCCAGCAACCCCGCCGCCGGCGCGGCAAAGTAAAACGCCTGCAGCCCATTCTGCGCATTATGCGGATGCAGCCGGTCATAGCGCCACTCCATCCCGCTGCAACACGACGGAAACGCGATCAAGAACGTAACGAACGCCAGCCCAATCGCAAACCCCACACGCCTCGACCAATATTTCGCGCCGTCTTCGATCACAGCCCGAGCTCCGCCGCGTGGTCCTGCATCGCCCTCAGGCAGTTTCCGATATGCTCCTCCACCGGAATCCCCAGCAGCTCCGCGCCGCGCGTTATGTCCTCGCGCTTCACCGCCCGCGCAAATCCCTTGTCCTTCATCTTTTTCTTTACACCAGCAATTTCCACATCCGCGATCGACTTCGTAGGCTTCACCAGCGCACAGGCAGTGAGAAAGCCCGCCAGCTCGTCGCTCGCAAATAAAGCCTTATCCAGATGCGTCTCCGGCACAACGCCCGAGTAATCCGCATGCGCCAGGATGGCGTGACAAATCTCCTCCGGCCAGCCAGTCTCGCGCAGATAAGCGACGCCCACAAACGGATGTTCCGCCGGCATCGGATGGCGGTCATAGTCGAAGTCATGCAACAACCCCGCGCAACGATACGTCTCCGCCAAACGCGCAGCGGCCTCACCTTCCAACCCCAGCCGCGCCGCCTCGCGAACCCCATAACCTTCGGTGCATTGCGCGACCGAAAGCCCATGCTTTACCAGCGACTCACTCGCCGTCCACTCCCGCAAAAGGGCCTCCGCCCGCTCCGCCGTAAACTCCAAATCCATCGCCACCGCCCTCGTTCTCTCTACGCTCTACACTCTATCCTCTACGCTCTGCTGTTAACTACTTTGGTTCTCTACCCCTTCTCTACCATTTTTCTTCCCGGTATCTCCGACAACACCCTTGACTCTTCCGGTACTCCGGTGTCATTGTAGGCACATCCCTTGCTTCCGTTATCGGACGTGAGCGGATGCGGTCCTTGCTCTGGATCCGCCCGCACAACACAACTTATGGCAACCATGATGGCGCCCCTCGCGGTTTCTACACCGCAGGATGTTCCCGTCTCGCAGCCCCAGATGGAATCGCAGCTACAGGCGGTCCCGTCCACGGAGCGTGAAGTACTTCGTTGCGAATCCTGCAAACTGGTGCAATTCCGCACATCGTCCGATAGCTGCCGCCGCTGCAAGAAGTCCTTGCTGCCCGAACAGCCCAAGGTCGAAGCCGCCATCGCGCTCGTCCCGGAATCCGCAGCGCGCGCTGAAGGTGGTCTGCAGGTTGCCACGGCCGTCCGCGACCTCCGCCACGTCCGCAACCTCTCGCAGCGTCAGCTAGCCGCTCGTATGGGCGTTCCCCGCACCTACATCTCGAAGATCGAGAACGGCAAAGCTATGCCAACGCTCTCCTCTTTGGATCGCCTCGCCCGCGCCCTGCAGGTCGATATCTCCGCCCTGCTCCGCGACGCGCCAACCCGCCACCAGGACGAAACTGCTGTCCTGATGACGGACCCGTTCCTCGCTGAGATTGCCAAGTACGCCGCGCACCTAAACTCGACGCAGAAGTCGATCTTCCTCAACCATGTCCGAGAACTGGCGCAGGGCCGCGTCCGCCGCACCGCCTAAGCTCGCTAGCGCACCAGATGCAAGACCTCCGGCGCCGCCGCAGTCGCATCCCACAAGGAGCGAATGTGGCGGCGCCTCTCCAATTTCCGCAGCCTGTTCGCTATTGCCTGTTCCCTGTTCGCTGCTTTTCAGCTAACCTCAACAAAGCGAGTCAACCGTGCGCGAAAACACATCCAGCCGCGTCTATCAGCGTTCGAACCGTGTGCATGAACTCACGCCTGCCGAACGAACGATCTACGATACGCTCGATCCCAGCCGCATTCCGCAGCACGTTGCCATCATCATGGACGGCAACGGCCGCTGGGCCGGCAAGCGCGCCCTCAAGCGCTTTCTGGGCCACCAGCAGGGCGCGGAAAGCGTCCAGTACGTCGTCGAAACCGCCAGCCGCATCGACCTCCCTTGGCTTACGCTCTACGCCTTCTCGCTCGAAAATAATCTGCGTCGACCCAAGAACGAAGTCAGCTTCTTAATGAAGCTGCTCAAGTCCTACCTGATTTCGAACGTGAAACGGATGAACGACAACAACATCCGCATGGCTTACATCGGCCGCACCAACTCGCTACCCAGCGAAGTGCAGGACACCATGCAGTGGGCTTCCGAGCAGACTGCCAAAAATACCGGAACTACGCTCACGCTGGCACTCAACTATGGCTCACGTTCGGAGATCGTCGACTCCGCCCGCTCGATCGTCCACAACATGCTCGCTGAAGCCGCCAAGCGCGGCATCTCGCTCGAAGATTTACTAGCCGCCGAAGGCGTTGACGACGCCATTAAAGCCCGCATCGACGAACCACAGATCTCCGAGCACCTCTACACAGCGCACATGCCCGACCCGGACCTGGTCGTCCGCACCTCCGGCGAGCAACGCATCTCGAACTTCCTGCTCTGGCAGATCGCCTACGCCGAAATCTTCGTCACCGAGCGCCTCTGGCCCGACTTCCGCGGCCTGCATCTGCTCGAAGCCATCGCCGACTACCAGCAGCGCGAACGCCGCTTCGGCGGCCTCGGCGAAACCAGCGACGAAGACCTGAGCGACGTGCTTCCTACTGAAGCCGAACTCGCTCGGGGCTAGCCTCCTCCGTCGCCTTTCCGACACTCAAACAGTCCATCCTGCACACCCAAACGGTTTCAACAGCCGTTCATCGTTCCTTCACGATTTCCTGCATCTCACCTTTCATCCAGATACGACTAGGAGGGAGAGCTATGCCAAAGAAACAGCACGAGCAAGCGCACGTCCCGTCAGACCACATCATCGGGACCGGTGGGGAACTTCATCAGATAGCCGGCGGTACGCATCCGCCCATGACCACGCAGACCGGCTCTATCGTCGCCGACGACGAAAATGCCCTCAAGGCCGGTAGCCGCGGCCCCACGCTCCAGGAAGACCACATCTTCTTCGAGAAGACCCAGCACTTCGACCACGAGCGCATTCCCGAACGCGTCGTACATGCCCGCGGCTTCGGCGCTCACGGCTTCTTCGAGCTCACCGACTCTCTTGCCGGCATCTCCAAGGCCGCCATCTTCAACGAAGTTGGCAAAAAGACGCCCGTCTTCGTCCGCTTCTCCACCGTCGTCGGCAACGCGGGTTCCAGCGATCTCGCTCGCGACGTTCGCGGCTTCGCCACCAAGTTCTATACCAGCGAAGGCAACTGGGATCTGGTCGGCAACAACATTCCCGTCTTCTTCATCCAGGACGCCATCAAGTTCACCGACCTTATCCACTCCGTCAAACAGGAGCCCGATCGCGGCTTTCCCCAAGCAGCGTCCGCGCACGACACCTTCTGGGACTTCGTATCGCTCGTTCCTGAATCCACCCACATGCTCATGTGGGTCATGTCCGACCGCGCTATCCCTCGCTCCTTGCGCATGATGGAAGGCTTCGGCATCCACACCTTCCGCCTCGTCAACGAAGAAGGCAAATCCACTTTCGTCAAGTTCCACTGGCGTCCTAAGCTCGGCTCACAGTCCGTCATATGGGATGAAGCCGTGAAGATCAACGGCGCCGATCCCGACTTCCATCGCCGCGATCTCTGGAACTCCCTCGATGAAGGCAAGCCCGCGGAGTGGGAGCTCGGCGTGCAGCTGTTCGACGACGAGTTCGCCAACAAATTCGACTTCGACATCCTCGACGCCACCAAGCTCATCCCGGAAGAGATTCTGCCGCTGCGCATCATCGGCAAGATGGTTCTCGACCGCAACGTCACCAACTACTTCGCCGAAACCGAACAGGTCGCCTTTTGCGTTCGCAACGTCGTCCCCGGTATCGACTTCACTAACGACCCGCTGCTCCAAGGCCGCCTGCTCTCTTACGTCGACACTCAACTCAGCCGCCTCGGCGGTCCCAACTATCAGCAGATTCCCATCAACGCACCCAAGTGCCCGGTCCAGAACATGCAGCGCGATGGCCACATGCAACAGCGCGAACAGAAGGGCCGTGTTTCCTATTCCCCCAGCTCGCTTGAGGCCGACACACCACGCGTCGACCCCGCGCTCGGCTTCAACACCTTCCCCGAACCCGTCGAAGAAACCAAGATCCGCGTCCGCGCAGAGTCTTTCGCCGACCACTTTTCGCAGGCGCGCCAGTTCTTCTACTCGCAGACAGAACCGGAGCAGAACCACATTGTCGCCGCGTTCATCTTCGAGCTCAGCAAGGTGGAGACGAAGGCTGTTCGCGAACGCATGGTGGGCCAGCTTGCCAACGTCGATCCCAGGATCGCCGACCGCGTTGCCGCAGGCCTCGGGCTGCAGTCAGCGGTCAAGCCGGTAGCCACAACGGTCACCGTTCGCGAGGACCTAAAGCCCTCACCAGCTCTGAGCATCCTCAAGAAGGCCAAACCCACACTGGAAGGCCGCATGATCGGCTGCCTTATCGCCGATGGTACCGACACCGCCGCCCTCCTCGCTCTTGAAACCGCCGTCGCCAAACAGCGCGCCGATTTTAAGATCATCGCTCCCAAGGTCGGTGGCGCGGTCGGCGCAGACGGCCAACTCATCGAAGCCGACTTCCAGCTCGCCGGCGGTCCTTCGGTACTGTTCGATCATGTGTTCGTGATGCTCTCGGCGGATGCAGCCAACCTGCTCTCCACGGAAGCAGCAGCCGTAGCCTGGGTCCACGATGCCTTCCAGCACTTGAAGGTCATCGGAGCCACAGCCGAAGCCCAACCCCTACTCGATGCAGCTGGCGTCGTTCCTGACGAAGCCATCATTGCCGGCGTAGAACCCGCACCCTTTCTCACCGCTGCCGCAGCAGGCCGCATCTGGGATCGCGAGCCCTCTGTGCGAACGGTCTACTAACCAACACGTAACCCTGAGGCAAAGAAGTGCCTCCCGCTTGGGAGGCATTTCTCTGCACAAGTGCTTACTCGTCACTTCACCAGCACAGCCTGCCCCAGGTGAAACGCAAGATGCCCAGTCCTGCCCAGCAACATCGCGAACCGGTTTCGGTGCGGTTCCTTCGCGAAGTCCTCTTCCGATACCACCGCATGCCGTTCCACCCAATCCGCCGGCGACAGCTTTGCCATCTCAACCTTCAACCGTCCATGCACTTCGTCCCACGCAGCCTTCACCACCGCGCCAGAGGGCAACTCCACCGTCTTATCCGGAGCTTTCAAAAACAGTTCGTCAAATTCCGGATGTAGCCGCTCACCGAGCCGCAGCTGCGCAAACATCACATCGCTTACCGCCGTCAGATGCCCATAGAGATAGAGCAGTCTGTTCTTTCCTGGCGCGATTTCTCGCTGCAACCCGGCTTCATCCAGCCCGCCAAATAGCTTCGTTGCACGATCCACACCTTGTTGCCAAGTCTTCAATGCTGCCTCTACCAACCTTGCTTCAACCGATCCGCTCATCTACATGCTCCTCTTCGTCCTGAGTCTTGCAGGAGCTAGAGATGACACCCGCCGGTCAATCGGTTCAACCTTTGCAAGCTCCAAACACACCCTTTCGCGACCCTAAAGCGAAGAACTTTCCCATTGGAACCGGTTACCAAAGTGTCGAATCCTCCCATTTTTCGGAAAATCTTTCGGCAAAAATCCTGAAAACACGCTAAGACAATCGCTTAAATAAGAAAATAAGTATCTTAATTTCATAGACAAACGCTTTTCTTAGGACATAGTATCCTCGGCGCTCCACAATCAGGCTTTTTCAAGGGCTTGAATATAGAACGCAAAAGAGGCGATCCATGAAGCACTTTAGTAACCATCTCGTCCGCACATTAACCCCTATCCTGGCCGCTGCCCTCAGCCTTACGGCCTGCGCGCAGGGCACAGCCACCGTTAGCATCACCCTCAACCCCAATAGCCCTGCAGCCGCAATCCCCACGGACTTCCTGGGCGTCTCGCTGGAAATGAGTTCGATCATGGCGGCCAACAATACCGTTGCCGGCACACCATGGCTTAGCGGGACCGCAACTCCCTATGGCGCCATGCTTTCGAAGATCGGGGTTAAGAGCGTCCGCATAGGCGGCAACTCCTCCGAGCGCGAACCCTACGCCGCCACAGCCGACGGCAACAACGTTGAGGCCTTCGCCCAGTCCATCGGCGCCAACCTTCTCTGGACCGTCCCCGCCAAGACCTTCTACAACGCCACCAACGCCACGGCCTACGTACAGGGCCTCTACAACAACTACACCAGCAAAGGCTACAACTTCTCCTACACCATTGAGGTCGGCAACGAGCCCGATAACCCCGAAAACCTCCCCGGCAGCAACATCACCTACGCCACATGGCAGTCCGAGTACGACACGCTGAACCATGACTTCCGCATCGACGTGAACGGTTCCATCACCTCGTCCGGCCCAGCCGTCTCCGGCAACGACTCGTGGCCTAACAGCTTCTCCGATTACAGCAAATATCAAGGCTCCCTCAAGCCATCCGTCAGCTTCATCACGCAACATGCCTATCCCGCGGGCGAAGCGGACTTCTCCTCCGTCAATGCGGGCGACAATAAGCTTCTTTCATCCAAAGAACTCGCCACCTATCAGAACAACTACAACAACTTCGGCCCCACAGCCATCAGCCAGGGTTTCAAGCCGCGTATGGAAGAAACCAACAGCGCCTACGGCGGCAGTAACAACGGAGTCACTAACTCCTATGCAGCCGCACTATGGGCTGCCGACTACCTCTGCTACAACGCTTACAAAACCGGCATGGCAGGCATGAACATCCACACCGGTCCCATCGGCTCCGACTCCGGTTCTTATAACCCCATCAGTCCTGTCGGCACACCTACAAGCTCGAACGGTGGCGTCTACACGCTCGAAGGTCCCGGCTATGGTATGTGGGTCTTCCACTATGGCAGCCAGGGACAGCCTATTCCAACCACCATCACCAACAGCAGCGGCATCAACCTCACCGCCTACGGTCTCCTCGAGTCCAATGGCGGCGAAACCGTCCACATCATCAATAAGACCTTCAATGGAGGCGTGAACGATAGCGGCCCAACCCCGGTCAACACGGCAACCAATGTGACCGTCAAGATCACCCCGGGCGGAAGCTACACCACCGCCCAGGTTATCTATCTCCAGCAAGCCAATAACGACGTCACGGCAACCACCGGCATCACATTCGGCGGCCAGCCCATGAACAGCGACGGCACCTGGACCGGTGGCTACGGCACAGCGTTCTCAGGCACCAACGGAGTTTTCACCGTCACCGTTCCTGCGGCGCAGGCAGCCATCGTCCACTTTTACTAAACCCAAAGTGGTAGAAGAAATCACAAGGCCCTGCGCAGCTTCATCGCGGCGCAGGGCCTTGTGTTTGCCGATCACCGTCAAAAGCCCTCAGCATTGCCGCAACAAAATAAATTCTTCAAAACTCGCGTCTTCTTCACACGCTGTTCCGTTATCTCCTTTCAGGTTGACAGGCACATATTCTAGCCGCCAAACCTGAGGCCAGTACCATGAAGAGCGCAATCCGCAGTTCCCTCCGCAACACAGCCCTGGTTCTTTCCGTCATCGTCCTCACCACCCAGTTAGCCGAAGCAGCCCGTCTCCCCCGAGTCGAAGCCGCACAGGCCGACGCAGCCGCGCAAGCCGCAGCCCAGGCCACAGCTTCTGCGCAGATGGCCGCTCAACAGGCTGCGCAGCAAGCAAACGACCAAGCCATGCAGGCAGCTCAACAAGCAAACCAGCAGGCCATCCAGGCAGCCCAACAAGCCAACGACGACACCTCAGCACCGCCCGCTCCCATCCGTTATCCCGCTCCCACGGCTCTTTCGACTAACGCGCCTGTCCCGGCACAGATTGCCGCAGCCCACACCGTCTTCCTCACCAACGCCGGCGCCGATGCCAACTTCCCTGTTGACGAAACCCAGGCCTACAACAGCGTCCTCGCATCGCTTCAATCCTGGGGTCACTATCAGTTCGTCGATGCACCCGCCAAAGCTGACCTCGTCTTCCAACTGCACGATATCGCCCCGATCACCCAGGTCGCCGGCAACCGTGGCGGTGTGTACTCGCTCGCGAGCCCCGCCTTCCAACTGACGGTGTCCGATCCAAAGACCAACGTGGCTCTCTGGACCGTCACCTCTCCGGTCTACGCAGCGGGCAACAAAGCAGCGCGGGCGCGCTGGTTTGCCCTCTCCGTGTCAAACCTCACCAGCCGCGTCAAGGTCCTTGCCTGCCAGTCGCTCACGCCGGTTGAAACCGCCAACCTCACCCAGGCGCCCAAAGACCACCGCCTGATGATGTTCCTGATCCTCGCCGGCATCCTGTCCGGAGCGGCAATCGGCACAGGCATCATCCTCAAGGACAAGTACGACAAGAACGTTGCCAATCAAAACGCTGCAGCCTGCGCCAGCAACCCTGTCTTCTGCCATCCCTAACCCACCACACATCATCAACAGGAACGCCCATCCTGCAGCACATCGACGGGATGGGCCCTCCTGCTCGCACAGGCAGACCCTACCCTCCGCCATGTATCCTCATCCAGACGCATGAAACGAATCCTTACCGCCGTTGTTCTCATTGCTTTTGTCATAGGTCTCGTCTTCTTCGGCAAGCTTTGGATGATCACCGTGCTCTGCGCGCTGGTCGCCGGGCTTGCCGCTTACGAGTTCCGCGAACTCGCCGCCGCCGGTGGCAGCCCCGTCCCGCTTTGGTGGACGCTAGGAGCCGTCGCACTCTTCTTCCTCGCCACCTTCTATCGCCCGCAGGACACCATCACCTCCGTCTCGCTCGCCATGCTGGTGCTCTTCACCTGGAATACCTTCCGCACGCCACTCGACCGCGTGCTTTCGGAAACCGCCGCGGGACTGCTGATCCTGCTCTACATCGCCTACCCGCTCACGCTGCTGCCTCGCATGCTCGGCGAAGAAGAAAATGGCACCGCGCTGCTGTTGTTCCTGTTCCTCTGCGTCTGGTCTGGAGACATCGCTGCCCTCTACATAGGCCGCAACTTCGGCCGCCACAAGTTCGCCCCACGGCTCTCACCCAACAAAACCTGGGAAGGCGCCGCGGCCTCCCTCGTCGCCAGCGTGATCTTCGGCATGGCCGTCGTCTTCGGCGGCGACTACCTCTCGGCCCACGGCTCCAACTTCACCCGCCTCCACACCTCCGAACCCTGGTGGCAGTCGCTGATCCTAGCGGTTGTCCTCAACATCGCCGCCCAGTTCGGTGACCTGCTCGAATCCGGCCTGAAGCGAGGTGTCAACATCAAGGACTCCGGCAAAATGCTCCCCGGCCACGGCGGCATCCTCGACCGCATCGATGCCCTGCTGCTCGCCGCACCGGTGCTTTGGTTCGTGCTGTCCATCAAGGAATCTTTTTCGCTGGGCAGCTTCTGAGTGTTGTCGTATTCTTGAATTATAGCCGTGACCGCGATGAAGCCCAAGAATGCCGTTGAGGCTCTCCGCGAGATTGTTCAGGACTTGCTCGTTCCCGAACTCAAAGCGGTCAAGGTCGATCTCGAAAGCCTGCGCAATGAAGTGAAGTCGTCCACCGAGATGCTTCGAAATGAGATTCGATCGTCGAATGAGGCTCTTCGCAACGAAATAAAGCTTCGCGACGAAAAACAGAGTCAGGCGATTCAAAATCTCTCCGAAAAGCTCGGGTACGCCATTGATATCCGTGAGCGTTTAGCTGTTCTCGAAGACCGCATGCCGAGAACATAGCTCTAATCTGCGAAAATAGACCAGTGAAGAAGATCGCCCTCCTCGGCTCAACCGGTTCCATCGGCCAGAGCACCCTCAGCATCTGCGAGTCGCACCCCGACCGCTTCCATCCCATCGCCTTCGCCGCGGGGTCCAACCTTGACGCCGCCTTCGCCCAGTGCGCGCGCTGGCGTCCGCAGATCATCTCCCTCGCCACCGAGGAACTCGCGGCCCAGCTCAGCACCCGCCTCCAAAAAGAAGGCATCGCCGGCATCGAAGTCGTCTACGGCACCGCCGGCACGGTCCGCGTAGCCACGCTGCCGGAAGTCGACTTCGTTGTCTCGGCCATCGTCGGCGTCGCCGGGCTTGAAGCCACCTACGCCGCCGTGCTTTCCGGCAAAACTATCGGCCTTGCCAACAAGGAATGCCTCGTAGCCGCCGGAGACCTCATCCTCGCCGCCGCCCGCGAACACAAGGTAGACCTACTGCCCATCGACTCCGAGCACAACGCCATCCACCAATGTCTCCGCGGCGGCGCACCCAACGAGGTCAAGCAGATCTGGCTCACCGCGTCCGGCGGCCCGTTCCGCAACACCCCGCTCGCCGACTTCGAACACATCACCCCCGCGCAGGCCCTCAAACATCCCACCTGGGTCATGGGCCAACGCATCACCATCGACTCCGCGACCATGCTTAACAAAGGCCTCGAAATCATCGAAGCCTGCCGGCTCTTCAATCTGCCCCCCTCGCAGGTCCGCGTCACCGTACACCCACAGTCGACGATCCACTCCCTCGTCGAGTACATCGACGGCAGCATCCTCGCGCAGATCTCGGTCACCGACATGCGCCTGCCCATCCTCTACGCTCTATCGTGGCCCGACCGGATCGCTAGCGACCTCACCTTCGACATGACCACGCTCTCCCAGCTCGACTTCCAGCAGCCCGACTTCGCCCGCTTCCCCTGCCTCCGTCTCGCCTATGAAGCCGCAGCCGCCAGCCAGAACCACTGCATCGCGCTCAACGCCGCCGACGAGATCGCCGTCGAAGCCTTCCTCGCCGGAAAGCTGCCCTTTTTAGGCATCCCTCGTACAATCGAACAAGTGCTCGCGCTCACCGCTAGCGGTTCTCCCGCGTCTATCCCCGAGGTCCTTTCGGCCGACGCCGCAGCCCGCCGCTCCGCGCAAGAGATCGTCACCCGGCTCCGCACCATCTAACTCCCTGCACCTGTTTCCCGAGGCACTGCAACACTTATGTCTATCGCTGCAATCGTTGAATTCCTGATCGTCCTTGGCATCATGGTGCTCGTCCATGAGTTCGGCCACTACGCCGCCGCCAAACTCCTCGGCATCCGCGTAGAGGTCTTTTCTATCGGCTTCGGCACACGCCTGTTCGGCTTCACCTCCGGCGACACCGACTACCGCATCTGCGCGCTGCCGCTCGGCGGCTACGTCAAGATGTCCGGCGACCAGCCCGGGCAAGCCGCCACCGATCCCGGCGACTTCAATGCGCACCCGCGCTGGCACCGCATCATCGTCGCGCTCGCCGGCCCGGTCTTTAATTTCCTCCTGGCATTCGTCCTCATCCTTGGCCTCAACATGACCCACCACGAGGTCGACGAGTATCTCTCGCAGCCGGCCGTCGTCGACTATGTGCCCCTGCACTCGCCCTTCGTTGCCACCGGCCTCCAGACCGGCGACACCATCGTCCACTTCGACACCGTGGAAGATCCGCACTTCGATGACATCTTCAACCGCTCGCAGCTAAATCTGAACCACAGCGTCCCGTTCTCGTACCTGCACAACGGCCAGCGCATCAACACCACCGCGAACCTCACCACCGCCAGTGGCCCCGACAAGTTCGATCCCTCCGAGTTCTTCGTCCCGCGCATGCAGGACACTCCCGTGCAGGTCTCGCCCGTCGACAAGTCCATCCTTGCCGGCTCGCCTGCCGATCGTGCCGGCCTTCGTGGCGGCGACAAAATCCTTTCACTCAACGGCTTCACGCCGCATTCGGTCATCGCCCTTCTTGCGTACCTGCAGGACCAGGCGGGCAAGCCCGCGAACCTCATCATTGGCCGCGGCAACACCACGCTCCCCGTCACCCTCGTTCCCGAGCAATCCGCTGGCGCCGACGGCAACAAATACCGCATCGGCTTCACACCTGTCTATCCGCCGGTCAAGATTGACCGTCTTGCCTTCATTCCCGCAGCCATCGCCTCCGCCAAAAGCAACTACAAGGGCGCCGGCCTGATCAAGGACGTACTCGCTGGCCTTTTCACCCGCCGCGTCTCCGTCAAAGCGATGGCCGGGCCCATCGGCATCGGCCAGCAGGTGCATCAGGCCTTCCAGCTCCCGGGCTGGAACCCCATCATCGAAACGATGGCAATCATCTCGCTCAACCTCGGCATCTTCAACCTGCTGCCGATCCCCATTCTCGACGGTGGCATGATCCTCTTCCTTCTCGTCGAATCCTTCATGCGCCGCGACGTCAACGAGCAAATCAAGGAGCGCATCTATCAGGTAGCCTTCGTCTGCATCGTCCTCTTCGCCGCCTTCGTCATCTTCAACGACCTCACGAAGATTTACTCCACTAGACCGTAAGCAGCACGGAACAAAGAAAGGGCGTGCCAAAACGGCACGCTCCTCTTGTTTCGGCCGGGAATCATCTTGAAATCAGTCACCGCCAAGCCTATGCTTTTCTCATGAGCATGAAGACCGTCACCTTCGAAGCCTCGGAAGAGTCAATCGCAACGATTGACGAGATTGCCGTGAATCTCGGTGTTGACCGCGCTGAAGTCTTGCGCGAGGCCCTTGCTCTGTATTTGGCCGGAGACGACGCCTTGCAGTCAGAGCTTGCAGAAGCAATTCGTCAAGCGGACGCCGGTGAGACGATCAGCCATGAAGAGTTCCTGGCCGATTTTGAATCCTGGAAGTCTTCCGTGAAGGGTCGCCAAGCTGCGTGATACGTTGGACAGCCGAGGCAGTAGAAGACTTCAAAGGTATTCGCGATTACATCGCTGCGGACAATCTCCCCGCAGCGATTCAACAATGCATCCTGATCTCCGAGTCGATCCAACAACTGGACCGATTTCCGCGAATGGGCAAGGCCATGATTCGCGGCACAGTCCGCCAGTTGGCGGTTGCTAAAACTAACTATGTCGTTTTCTATCAGTTGAAGCGGGATACCATAACTTTGCTTGGTATCCCGCACGGAGCCATGGAAGTCCCTCCCCGCTTCCGCAAATAACTACCCTTCTCTGTCCCGCAACTCCATCACAATCTGCGCCGCCGCCATCCGCGCCTCATCTTCCTTCTCCACCGGAAAGCTCACCGCCCCCACGCGCGCGTGGCCGCCGCCGCCGAACCGCTCGCAGATGGCCGCAATATTCGCCAGCTCATCCGCAGGCTTCTTCGTCCACGGATTGGTTCCCACCGAAATTTTGTTCCGGAAGCTGGATTTCGATAGCCCCACGTTATATGTGCCTTCCGGATGCAGATAGTATGGGATGAACTTGTTGTACCCCTCCGTCGGCTGGTCCGTAATATCAAACGTAATCACGCCACGTTCCAGGTACGATCGCTCGCGGATCAGTTCCACGCCTTCCCAGTGCTTCTCCATCAGCGGCCCAATCAACTCCTGTACAAACGGCTGATCCAAAACCTCCTGCAAGCTCATCGTGGTCATCAGCGGAATAAACCGCTGGACTAGCGCACTGGTAGGCGCACTCTCAATCACCATCGTGATCTTCATCGCCGGCGCTTCCATCTCGACGGCAGCCTTGGCGCTCTCATACTTCGCGCCATCGACAATGTCCGCCCAGTGCAGCAGCTCCTTCAGTCCCGACACATCCATCCCGAACTTCGTGCTCGCAATATGAGCAATCCACGTCGTGCAGCTCGTGTACTTCGGATCGAAGAACTCCCGCATCGCCTTCGGTCCCGGAATTTGACTGGCCCCGTCGGTGATCACCTGTCCCGCGCGAAAGTTCGCCTCGTCCTCCGGCGTTGCAAACGCCGACTGATGATGATCGAACCACCACGTCACCAGCGGCGAGGGAGAGTACTTGAAGTCCACAATCGCATTCTCGCCGTCGGTCTGAAACTCATCGTCCTCAAACAAGTTTCCAGCCTTATGCTTCATACCCACATAGTCGAAGCTCGCCGCCGTCCCAATGCACTCGCGATGAAACTTCGTAAACAGCGAAGCCGAACAGGCCCCGTCAAAACAGTTGTCATGATACAAAACACGGCAGTTCAAGCGCATCACCCTCTACAATTCAGTTCACAGCATAGCTGACCTTGGCGTCCGGAACCGTACACCGGCTCTAACCGTATCTTCACCTCATGCCGGAGGACCACCCTTTGAACGACCTGCAACAGAATGACCCGCAACAGAACGACGCTATCCAGACTGTCACAAAGCCCGACAATCCCGTCTTCTTCGGACGCTTCGGCTTTCGCGCCGGCTGGGGCATCCTCATTTTCCTGGTCATCGTCTCGATCCTCACAATATTCGCCAGCACATCCGGTATCGCCGCCACCGGGCAGCTCAAGCAGTTCATCGCGGCCCAGGGCCGTCCCGGCGGCCCCAGCGCCCAATCGCTCATTCCGTTCGTCCCCATCTTCGTTATCGTCAACGACGGCATCCTCTTCTTCGGCATGTTCGGCGTCTGCTGGCTCTTCTCCCGCGCCGAACGTCGCCCGCTCGGCGCCTATGGCATCGGAAGACAGCGATGGAACGACTTCATCCCCGGCGCCATCTGGGGCGTAGTCTCAATGTCGCTGCTCGTCGCCCTGCTGCACCAGCTTCACTATCTCTCCATCGATGGCCGCCTGCTGCACGGCCCCTCCATCCTGCGCTGGGGAGCCGCATGGTTCTTCGCCTTCCTTCTGGTCGGCTTCTGCGAAGAGTACGAGTTCCGCGGCTATCTGCAATACACGCTTATGCGCGGCGTCTGGGGTGCAGCCGAGCAACTTTCTCCCGCAAATCCCCACGCCGCAGCATTCTGGATCGCCGCCACCATCATGTCGCTTACCTTCGGCGGCCTTCACATGCTCAATGGCGGCGAGAACTTCTTCGGCATCCTGCAGGTCTTCTTCATCGGCATGGTCTTCAGCTATGCGCTCTGGCGCACGGGTTCACTCTGGTGGGGCGTCGGCTTTCACTCCATGTGGGACTGGTCGCAAAGCTTCCTCTTCGGCGTCGCCGATAGCGGCAACATTAGCGTCGGCCGCCTGCTCTCCACGCATCCCATCGGCAGGCCCATATTTTCTGGAGGATCAGACGGCCCCGAAGGCAGCATCTTCGCCGCCATCTTCGTTTTCCTCACCCTGTTTGTGATCCGCTTTACAATTCACCCGGGCCTCAAACCATCTCCCGAGCAGATGCCCGAAAGCAATCCACCGGAGACCCTCGGCGTCATCGCCTAAAATCATCTCAGCGCATGACATCGATTCCTCCCGAACCAAACGGCCCGCTTGAAAACGCCGACCCTACCTCCAGCGACCCGACCTACAGCGAGCCAAAATGGCTCACGCGCAGCGACACGTTTGTCGACGCGCATCGCGAGCACCCCCGGCCAACGCTCTTCACCAACCTCTCGCGCTTCCGCAACAAGCGTCCCGCGCACGAAAAGCACATCCTCGAACGCTTCCATCTGCACCGACTTTTCCTCGTGCTGGGCATCCTACTTGCGATCGTAGCGTTTACGCTCATCAGCACCGCGATCTGGCTCCGCCACGCCATGCACGCTTCTATGCCGCAGCTGGATGGCACCATGCACGCCCTCGGCCTCAGCGCACCCGTAACCGTAACCGTAACCAGCGATGCCCAAGGTGTTCCCTCGATCCAGGCCGCCAATCTCGACGATCTGCTCTTCGCCCAGGGCTTTATCACCGCGCAGGACCGTCTCTGGCAGATGGACCTCGTTCGCCGCCACGCCGCCGGCCAGCTTGCCGAAATCCTTGGCCCAAACCTCATCCCGCATGACCGCCTGCAACGCACCCTGCAGCTCGCAGAAACCGCGGATCGCGCGGTGAAGATGCTTGCCCCTGACCAGCTCCATCAGCTCGAAACCTATGCACGCGGCGTCAACGCCTTCATCGCACAAGCGACCGATCCTCACAACGGCCATCTGCCCGTCGAATTCCACCTGCTTCACTACACGCCCGCCCCGTGGGCGCCGCGAGACACCCTGCTCGTCTCGCTCGCCATGTTCCAGGACCTCTCCACACAGTTCCCCGTAAAGCTCAGCCGCGAAGCTCTCGCAGCGCACCTCTCTGCACAGCAGATCGCAGACCTCTACCCGGTAGGCTCCTGGCGCGATCACCCTCCAACGCAGCCGCCACCGGATCTCACCACGCCCGTTCCCGAAGTCGAACAAATTCCGCTTGATCGCTCACAGTCGAAGCTGCAACTCCCGCAGCTCGCGAACCCCAGCGATCTGTTGGCCCTCACCCACGAGTTCCCCGGCCTTCGCTGCGCCGAGTGCCGTGCGGGCTCCAACAACTGGGCGGTTGCGGGCTCTCGTTCCGCCTCGGGCGCGCCGCTCGTCTCCAACGATATGCACCTGTCGCTCTCAGTGCCGGACATCTGGTACGAAGCCACACTGCACGCTCCCGCGACAAACACAACGTCCGCCATTGATGTCGCCGGCTTCACTCTCCCCGGGGTTCCCTTCGTCATCGTCGGACGCAACCAGCACGTTGCCTGGGGCTTTACCAACCTCGGTGGCGACGTACAGGACGTCCGCATCGAACACCTGCGCGGAACCGGCTCCAACATGCAATTCCAGAGCGCCGACGGCTCCTGGCAACCGGTCGGACATCATCCTCAGCACATCAAGGTGCGCTTCGGCCACGACGTTGACTTCGATGTACTCACCACCACTGAACGCTTGGGCCAATCCACCATGTCTACGCGCCCCGCAGGCGTATCCGAGCTCGTGACGCCCATCATCACGCCGCTGCTCAACAGCGATCACCGCGCGCTCTCACTCGCGTGGACCATGTATGACCCGACGATCATTGTCGCGCCGTTCCTCGGCGTAAATACGGCGACAGATGGCGCGTCGCTGGTCGCCTCCTTCGCCACCTGGGGAGGGCCATCGCTTAACGTAATCTACGCAGACGACCAGAAGCACATTGGCTACCACGCCATCGGCGCGATCCCCATCCGCGGTCCAGCAGTGCAACATCTGCGCACCCTCGCTGTACCTGTTCCCATCGGCCCCGCGCCCGCCGATGAAGAAGACCAGCTCAACGACTCCGACGAATCGCAATCGCTCGACGACGCGCAACCGCCCACTGCGACGCCACCGCCCACATCTCTTCCAAGCGGTAAGCCAACGTTCGGCTACACAATCGGCTCACCGATATCGCCGGTCCCCGTAGACGCGCTGGATGCTTCACAGATCTGGTCAGGCTATATCCCGTATGCGGAGCTGCCGAACATCGTCGACCCGCCTAACGGTATTCTTGCCACTGCGAACGCACGCGTCACACCCGATAATTACGCCTATGCCATTGCGCTGAATTGGCTGGCGCCCTACCGCGTGGAGCGCATCAATAAGCTCCTTGCAGGACGCACCGGTCTCACGCCGGCGGACATGCTCGCGATCCAGGATGACATCCACTCCGAGTTCGATCTCGTTGTCGCGCAGCGACTTGCCTATGCTCTGGACCATGCCTCACCCGCAGCGCTTTCTCACGACAAGACACGCCTAAAGCAAGCCGCCGATTTTCTCCGCGCCTGGAACGGAGAAGTCTCCATCAACGCCGCTGCACCCGCCATCGTTGACGCCGCACGGCGCGAGCTTTGGCCGATGCTGCTTTACCCGCAGATCGCCGCACACGACCATCGAAAGAAGATCGGCTCCCACCCCGAACAATTGCTCAATCTCTATAGCTGGTCTGAGCAGTCGGTGGCCCTGGAGAAACTGCTCCAAAACACGCCGGCGCGTTGGCTACCCACCGGATACGCCAACTGGGATGATCTTCTTACCGACGCCGTAGAGCGCGGCCTCCGCGATGCCCATGCGCCTTCGAACCTCTCCACATGGCACTACGGCCCTTTGCATCCCGTAGAGATACAGCACCCGGTCTTCTCGCTGTCGCCGGTGCTCGACCGCCTTCTCGGCACACCCGCAAGCACTGGACCGCACGCATCCAGTGGCGATGGCACAACTGTAAAAGCGATGGCGTTGCACTACGGCCCCAGTGAGCGCTTCACCGCTGACCTGGCGAATCCTCAAACATCTCTTGGCAACATCACCACCGGCCAATCCGGCAACCCGGCGAGCCCGCATTACCTGGATCAGTTCCAGCCATGGCTCAATGGCACAACCTTTCCCATGCCCCTGCAGCCCAGCGCGCAACCCGTGCATACACTGATGCTTTTGCCCTAAGCTGCTATTTATGTTGATCGCTTCGGTTTCCCTCAACCCGCAACACGGCTTCTCGAAATCGCCGCAAACGAGCATCACGCTCCTTGCGGGCGAAGGCGTTGAAGGCGATGCGCACTGCGGGAGCACGACGCAGCATCTGTATCTCAAGCGCAAAGACGCGTCCCTGCCGAACCTTGCTCAAGTGCATTTAATCTCCGCTGAGTTGCTGGAAGAGCTTGCGAATAAAGGGTTTTCGTTGAACCCGGGCGATCTTGGAGAGAACATTCTGACCGCCGGATTGGAGCTACTTAGCCTCCCCACGGGGACGTTGCTGCATCTTGGCTCGGAGGCTGTTGTTGAGGTCACGGGGCTGCGCACGCCATGCTCGCAGATCGACGTATTTTGCGCGGGTTTGCAGGAGCATATGTGGGGGCCGCGGGATGCGGCGAACCAGAAAACGCGGCGCGCCGGGGTGATGAGCGTGGTACGGACGGGGGGGGTGGTGCGTGTCGATGATCCGATCCGGGTGACGCTACCGCCGGAACCGCATGTGCCGCTGGGGCCGGTTTGAGGCGATTTTTTGTGGTGCAAATTTATGGTGACTTGTGGTGGGTTTGTGGTCGTTTATGGTGCGGAGGATGTCCAGCAAACTTGACATCCCGGGTTAGGCTATCAGCATGCGCCGCCCTCACATTCTGATCCCCCTCGCGGCGCTCCTCGCAACCCTCCCCCTCATCCTCCACGGATGCTCCTGCGGGCACGACTTCGATTTCCACCTTCAAAGCTGGCTCGATGCCGCGCAGCAGATGCGGCACGGAACGCTGTATCCAAGATGGGCGTTTTCGCCGGCGTGGGGTGCGGGAGAGCCGCGATTTCTGTTTTATCCGCCGCTTTCGTGGATGCTGGGCGCAATGCTAACGCTGGTATTTCCAGTGTCGGCTGCTCCGGTGGTGTTTACGTTCGTGGCGCTGTGCGGCGCGGGTTTTGCGATGTACCGGCTCGCGTGGGAGTTTGTTGGGGAGAACGCGGCGCTGGTAGCGGCTGTTGTTTATCTGGCGAATCCGTACATGCTGTTCAATGCGTTTGAGCGGACAGCGTATGCGGAGCTGCTGGCGGCTACGTGGATTCCGTTGCTGTTTCTAGCAGTGCTACGGAAGAGGCTGACGGTTGTTGGTATTGCCGTGCCGCTGGCGCTGCTCTGGCTGACGAACGCGCCTGCGGCGGTGATGGGGACGTATGCGTTTGCGCTGCTGGGAGCGGTAAGGCTGGTTATGGCGTGGCTTGAGACGCGCGTGTGGCCGGGGCGGCTTGCAGGAACGTGTGTGGGTGGGTTCGCGCTGGGATTGGCGTTGCCGGCGTTCTATCTGGTTCCTGCGGCGTGGGAGCGGCGGTATGTGCAGATTGCCATGGCGATCATTCCGAACATGCGGGTGCAGGATAATTTCCTGTTCGGGCATACGGCGGACGCGCCGCACAACGTGGTGCTTCATACGGCGAGCTTGTTGGCGGTTTGTCTGCTGGGGGTGACGTTCGTGGCGGCGGTCGGGCTGGCGTTGCGGCGCGATGAGGATGGACGGTGGTTGCGGTGGACGATGCTCGGGATGACGCTGTTGATTGCGTTTCTGCTCGTTCCGGTTTCGACGCTGGTATGGCTGCATCTGCCAGAGCTTGCGTTTCTGCAGTTTCCGTGGAGGATGCTGACGGTTCTTTCGGCGGTGTTGGGGCTTACGGTGGCGTTGTTGTTGAGCAGACGAAGTGGAAGGCGTGGGGTGGTGCTGGGGGTGAGTTTGGTTTACCCGGTGCTATTGAGTTTGCTTTGCAATCATCTGTACCGTCAGCGTTGCGAGGTTGGAGATCTGCCGGTTTCCGTGGCGCGGACTTTCAGAACACACCACGGTGTGGCGCCGACCGACGAGTACACGCCTGCGCAGGCCGATAACGATTTTCTGCGGGCGGATGATCCGGCTTATTGGCTGGCGAGCGATCCGCAGGCGTTTGCTCCGGGGACCGTCGCGAACCCGGCGGCTACCGATCCGAATTACGACAGTGACACTCTGCCGGCGGATACGCTATCCACGGAGGCGCCGCGGCATTTGGCGCTCGAGCTGCCACAGGCTTCGTTTCTGGTGTTGAACCTGCGGGACTTTGCGGATTGGCGGGTGACGCTGAATGGGAGTGCTGCTGCGGTGGCGAGGGTGCAACGCGATGATGGGTTGCTGGCGTTCCCGCTGCCGTCGGGGACTTCGACCGTTGATATTCGTTGGCGGTATGGATGGGATCAGATGGTTGGGTTTGGGGTTTCGGGGGTGGCGCTGGTGGTGCTAGCGGTGTTGTGGTTCGGTGTGAGGAAGGTTTAAGAGTTGGGGGGCTAGTCTGGCCTGCGAACCCCGATCTCCAAATGCGAGAGATCGGGGGCACCCGATTCGTGCCACTACGGCAATAGCGATGCTGGTCGCGTAAACTGATTTAGAGCATGTCTACAGACGTAAAATTTCTCCTCACGACCGGGGCCGCACTTACCGATGCCGCTCTTGAACGGCTGCTTCCGGCGGCGACTGTTGAACCTCATTCAATCCACCGGGCGATGCGCCACAGCACGTTTGCGGGTGGGAAACGGCTGAGGCCGATTCTTTGCATGGAGGCGGCGCGATGCGTTGCGGGCGTGCTACCGGATGGCGCGGCGGAGTTGGGTGCGGCCCTTGAGATGGTGCATACGTACTCGCTGATCCATGATGATCTGCCGGCGCTCGATAACGACGACCTGCGGCGTGGACAGCCTACTTGCCATGTGGTGTTTGGTGAGGCCATTGCCATTCTTGCAGGCGATGCGCTACAGACGCTGGCGTTCCAGACGATTTCACAGTTGGCAGCTCCGGCGGCGACGCTGGTTGAGATTATGCGGGAGTTTTCGCTGGCGATTGGGACGGGGGTTGGGCCGGTGCCGGGGAGTGGATTGCCGGGGGATCTGCCGCCGGGGATGATCGGCGGGCAGGTGATGGACATTGAAGGCGAAGGCCATAAGCCGACGGCGGAGCTGGTAGAGAGAATTCACCGGGCGAAGACCGGGGCGTTGATTACTACGTCGATTGTGTGTGGCGGGCTGCTGGGGTTGGGGCATTGCCTGAGCACGGGGGCGAAGCTAGCGTGTACGAAGGAAGATGCGATTGCGCGGCTGCGGAGCTTTGGCGAGAATGCCGGGCTGGCTTTTCAGATTGTCGATGATGTTCTGGATGTGACGCAGTCGTCAGAGCAGCTGGGCAAGACGGCCGGGAAAGATACGGCAAGCGACAAAGCGACGTGGCCGGCGGTGTTTGGGATTGAGCAATCGAAGCACGATGCCGCGGAGTACATCGCCGATGCGGACGCCGCGCTGGAACCCTTTGGAGCGGCGGCAGCTGCGCTGAAAGCGCTGGCGCATTACCTGGTTGACCGAACGCACTAAGCTGCACAAATCAGAAAAGAACCTAGAAAGCAGAGCTTCACTTCTATGGTCCAAGTTCCAACTGTCAATGTTGCGCCTCATGAGACAGCCAGGTTCTGGCTGGATGTCGCCGACAAACTCCTCAAAGCCATTGCCGTCATCGTTGCCGCGTCCTGGACGTGGATGAACTATCGGCGAAGTCGGACGTACGCTCAAAAGCTTGACCTTCAACTTACCGGCGATGTCTTTTTCAAGACTGATCTGTTCATCGACATCGCTGCGGTGGTTGTGAATCTTGGAGCGGCGAGACACCTTCTGCAACCCGCCGCAACAACATGCGACATCATCCTTGTTCACGCGGATCTCTTCGAAGAGAGTGTCCGCATCTTTCCAGTCTTCTCGCTGCATGACCAGATCGAACCGGGCGAATCCATTAGCGATCACGTCTTGTGGCGTATCGAGTCTCTTCCCCCGGATGTCGTCTGGCTCAAGATCAATTTGCGCCTTGTATCAGGCAAGATAGAATGGAATCGAACCCTGATGGTGCGGATCGACGATAGCACTGCAGAGCAATAGGGTTGTTGGAGGGAGTTGCTATGCGCTTCAAAAGCATCGGTGTCACCGACTCAATGCCTGAACGTGTCCAGGTAACTCAGCAGATTCAGCTGCGCCTAAAGCAACAGGCAGAGGAAGACAAGAAAGCCAAAGCAGAACAAACTGAGAAGAGCAAAGCCTCCCGGTAAGTAGGGGTTTTGCTCCTGTTGAGATAAGAGAACACAAGATACCGACATGCAACTACGTCCCCGCCATTACGTTCTGCTTGCTGTTGTGATTGGATTGTTTGTCTTCAACATTGTGAGGAGCCATAACCGAAAGAAGGCCGAACAGGCGGCGCTGCAACAGACCAATACGCTGTCTGGGCCGGCGTGGGCGGCGTTCGACAAGGCTGCCGGGCTGCGGGATGCGCCGGATGCGGACTTCCAGCCGGCCTTTACGGCGCTGCGGAGCGCAACGGAGGGGCCGAGCACTGAATCGAGCGACATGGTGCTGGCGCTGACCGATGTGCGCGCGTGCAAGACGTGGCTGGTGTTCTATCGGACGCCGAGCTGGCGGGCGAATGCGAAGAAGCATGTGGATGGGTGTGCGCAGTACCATCGCGATACTGTGGCGTAAGTTATGAACGACGCTGATCTTCTGAATGCGCTGCGGGATTGCTACGATCCGGTGCTGCGGCGGAATATCGTGGACATGAAGCTGGTGCGGAGTGCTCATCTGACGCCGGATGCGGAGGCGCCGGGGATGGTGCCGCGGTTTATGGCGGCGGTTTCGCTAAGTGCGCCGACGAGCGATGAGGGAGCGAATGTGCAGATGGTGGCGCAAGTAGAGAATCGGCTGCTGGGGCTGGAAGCGATTTCGCGGGTTGAGGTGAAGTTACTGCCGCCGTTGTTTGCGATTCTGTAGACGAGGATGCTCCGGGGCTTCAGTGGCTGCGTGAGAACTCAACAAGACTCTTGATTTCCACTTTGGATTTGGGCGAGAAGAGAGTATGTCTCGATTCAAGAGTTACAGCCCGAACAGACGTATTTGCTTCCGACGAGCGTGCAGGATGAGTTGAGCGGCGATCACCTGTGCTTCTTCCTTCGCCGCGTGGTGGAACGTCTTGACTTGACCGTTTTTGAGCGGTCTTATGCCGCCGAGGGCGGTGCGCTGTACGCTCCTGAGCTGATGTTGAGTGTGTGGCTTTACGCTTATGCGACCGGCATCACCAGCGCCCGCCAGTTGGATCGGCGGCTGGTGGAAGACCTTCCGCTGCGCTATCTTGCGGCGGGTGCCCGGGTGGATAACTGGGCCCTGAGCGCGTTCCGCCGGCGTCATGCCCGGGCACTGAACGACTGCTTTACGCAGGTGCTGGAGATGGCCCGCGAGCTCGGCATGGGCAAGCTGGGCAAGGTGGCCATCGACTCGACCCGGATCAAGGCCTCAGCCTGCCAGGACAAGCTGGACACCGAGCAGCATCTGCGCGATCTGCGTGCCGGACTGCGCCGTCAGGTTCGCCGCTGGCAGCAGATGGTGGACGCCGACGATGCCGACTCGGGCGGCCTGGAGGTGGCCATCGAGCATCTGGAGAGCAAGCTGGCCGAGCTTCCGCGGCGGCTGGAGAGGCTCAAGAAGAGCGGCCTGAAGAAGCTCTCGCAGAGCGATCCGGACGCGCGCTTCCTGCGCACCCGCAGCGGCTTCGATCTGGGCTACACGGCGGAGATCGCGGTCTCCGACGAGCACCTGATCGTGGCCCAGCGGGTGACCCAGAACGCAGCCGACAACGCCTCGCTGCTGCCGATGGTCGAACAGACCGTCGAGCGATGCGGTCGCGCTCCCGACCAAATACTGGCCGACAGCGGGTTCTTCTCCATCGCGAATCTGGAACGGATGGAAGGCCAAAACCTCGATGCGTATGTGCCCGACTCGAACCTTGCGCGCAGTCTCAACCTGGGTGTCCGCTGCCGCCAAAAAGCATGCGCCGCCGCT
>CBDDDO010000017.1:0-16622 GCA_965226655.1 Granulicella sp.
ATGAGGACGCGTGCCGAAACTCGGGGGGAGCCATTTTCTTGCCCTGCACTTCCACCCAGGCGTCGCCGTTGTCGGCCTTGACGATCTTGTAGGACACCATGCTCATGTCCTTCTTGACCACATCGTCCGTGAACTTGCGCCCGATGAGGCGCTTTACGGCGGCCACGGTATTGGCGGGATTGGTGACTGCCTGCCGCTTGGCGGACTGTCCCACCAGGACCTCTCCGTCCTTGGTAAAGGCAACGATCGACGGCGTCGTCCGATCGCCCTCACTGTTCTCGATGACCTTGGCTTGCCGCCCTCCATGATCGCGACGCAGGAATTGGTCGTGCCGAGATCGATGCCAATCATTTTACCCATGATGAAAACCCTCTAAAGAATTCGAAACGTTGGAAGCAAGTTGGGGAGTCGCCGGCATTTTTCAATTGCCGCCGTCGCCGGGCGCCCTGCTGACGAGGACGCGCGCCGGACGCAGCAACCGGCCGTTAAGCGAATATCCTTTTTGGATCACCGATAACACCGTATTTGCGGGTTGTCAGGGCTTTCCTGGACCGCCATCGCCTCGTGCCACTCCGGGTCGAAGGGTTGCCCAACCGGGTCTATGAGCTTGATACCGGCCTTCTCGAACGCCCGGTGCAGCTGGCGCAACGTCGCCTGGGCTCCCTCGAGCAGGGCCGGTCCGGGGGGTCGCGGCGCCGGCGCTGATTCCCGCCTCCAGAGCATCGCCCACCGTCACCAGTTCCTGGGCGAAGCGCTCGACGGCAAACTTGCGCGCATTGTCGATTTCGCGCTCGCTGCGCTTGCGGAAATTATCCAGCTCCGCGACCGCGCGCAGGTAGCTGTTGCGGTTCTCGGCCGCTTTGGCTTCCGCCGCGGCCAAGGCGGCGGACGGCTCGTTATCGCCGATGGTTGCGCCATCCGCTGGGAGCGTGCCCCTCGGCATGATTGCGTTTCATTCACTCTTGCAAAGCCCTCGACAGGACGGCGGCATGAATGCCGCTCGAAGCCACTTTATTGGGGGCTACTTCCGGGCGTTCAAGGCCGAACCGAGGAGTTTCGCCGTCAGGTCGACGATGGGGAATGACCCGTTCATAGGCCATTCGCGTCGGGCCGATGATGCCGAGGACCCCGACCACGCGGTTGTCGAGCGTGTAGGGCGCCGTGACCACGCTGATGTCGTCCAGAATCCGGTAGCCGGACTCCTGGCCGATGAAGATCTGGATGCCGTCGGCCCGCAGGCAATTGTCGAGCAGGCGCAATATGTCGTGTTTTTCGTTGAACGCTTCGAATAGCCGCTTGAGCCGCTCGACGTTGGACAGTTCCGCGAAGCCCATCAGGTTCGTTTCCCCGGCGATGACCGTACTCGACGGGCTCGTCGGAGGCGGTGTCGAACACCTTCTGCGCCACCTGGGATCGCGTCGCGCATGAGCTGGTCCATGTGCCTGCCGCGTTTCCTGCATCTGCTTGACCAACTGGGCGCGCACGTCGGGCAGCGAACGGCCCGCGAACGCCTCATTCAGGTAATTGGCGGCACGGCGCAATTCCTCGGTCGAATAGTAGCGGTCGAGCTGCACCACGCGGTTCTGGATCTCCCGGTTGCTCATCACCATGATGGCGAGCGCCCGATTCTCCGACAGGGCGATGAATTCGATCTGCGACAGCGCGACGTAGTTCGGATTGGGCAGCGTGACGAGGCCTGCCATGTGCGTGACGCTGGAGAGCATCTGGGACACCGTCTGGACCAGCGATCGCCCGTTCGCTGCGTCGGTACCCAGGCGGCGCTCGATCTCTTCGATCTCCTCATGGTGGAGCGGTTTGAGCTTGAGCAGCGTATCGACGAAAAAGCGGTAGCCCTTGTCCGTGGGAATGCGCCCGGCGGAGGTGTGCGGGGAGGCGACGAAGCCAAGATCTTCCAAGTCGGCCATCACATTGCGGTGATGGTCGCGGAGGAGAGGCTCAGGGCCCGAATCACGCGACAGGGTCCGGGAACCGACGGGTTGCCCGTCGCGAATGTAATTCTCGATCAGAGCTTTGAGCAGGAGCTGGGCCCGCTCATTGAGTCCCTCGTCGCCACCTTCGGTCATATACGATCCATATAGCATGTTTGAAGCTACCTAGCGCATCCTGCTGAAGTCAAGTGGGGCGAATCGGCATAAAATGCCCCGCTTCCCGGCGTGACCGGTTGATCGCCGTCATGCTACAAGGTCGGACCCTTATGCCTCATCCGTTCAAATGCATCGCGCTCGTCGGCAACGCCAAGGATCTGCGGGTCGCCGAATGCATGCTGAGCCTTGCGGGCCATTTCCACTCGAAAGGTGTCCGCGCGCTGATCGACCCCGCGGTCGGGCTGACGTTTCCGGCGGACAGCGTCGTGGCATGCCCGGAAAGCTTGTTCGCCACCCGCGCGGACCTTATCGTCGCCATCGGCGGCCGACGGCACCCTGCTCTATGCCACGAGGTTGGTGGCCGGATATTCGGTCCCACTGCTCGGGGTCAACCGCGGCCGCCTCGGATTCCTCACCGACATCAGCCCCAACTCCATGCTGGAGGACGTCGATACGGTGCTCGCCGGGCGCTACACCGAAGATCGGCGCTCGCTGCTCGCCGCGCGCCTCGAGAAGCACGGCGGGGATTCCGTCAGCGCCCTGGCGCTCAACGATGTCGTCGTCAATAAGTGGCAGACCGGCCGCACCATGGACTTGCGAGACCACGATCAACGGCCGGTTCGTCAATTCGCACGGCGGCGATGGCATGGTGATTGCCACGGCGACCGGATCGACCGCGTACGCGCTGTCCTGCGGGCGGCCCGATCGTCGAGCCCGACTTGGACGTGTGGGTGCTCGCCCCCATCAGTCGCCACACTCTCAGCGACCGGGCCCATTGTCGTGCGCGCCGGGAGCAAGGTTCAGCTGAGGATGTCGGATCGCTTCGAGGCGCGCGCGCAGGTGACGTGTGATGGCACCGCCATGGGCGACCTCGAACAAGGCGACAACCTGTGCGTCGAGGGCGCCGATACGCAGATCACCCTGCTCCACCCTCCGGGCTATGATTACTACCGGCTGCTGCGTTCGAAGCTGCATTGGGGCCGCGGCGCCTATGGCGGGGCAGCAGGGCGGCGGTCAAAGTGGCGGTGGTCAGCAACACGGGCGGCGGCCGCGTAGCCGCCATGCTCACGCACCTGCAGCTGCGCGACTTCGTCCTGGTCGATCAGGCGGAACTCGAACTCGAACCTGGTTTGACCGCCCTCACCGGAGAAACCGGCGCCGGCAAATCCATCGTGGTGGATGCCCTGCTGCTCGTGGCGGGCGGGCGCGCCGGCGGCGACGTTGTGCGCCAGGGGGCCGAGCGGGCGGAAGTGGCGGCGAGTTTTGCCGGCATTCCCGGTGGCAGCGCGAGCCTGGCTCGAGGCGCAGTCGATCGAGCACGACGGCGAACTGCTCGTGCGCCGGGTGATCGGCGCGGACGGACGTTCCCGTGCCTATGTGAACGGACAGATGGTGCCGATCCAAGCATTGCGCGAACTGGCGGAGTTCCTCATCGAAATCCACGGCCAGCAGGAATTTCAGCGGCTGGTGAACCGCGGCACCCAGCGAGAGATGCTCGACGAGCACCTGGGCCGAGCCGGGACTGCTCGATGCCGTGGCGGCCCTCCATGAACGCTACCGCGGCGTGCGACGCGAGTTCGAATCGCTCACGACCGCCGCGCAGGATCGCGATTCGCGGCTCGACCTGCTGCGCTACCAGTTGGCCGAACTGAGAAGCCGAGAGGTCACCACTGCGGCTGCCATCGAGGAGTTGTTTCGCCGACCAGAAACGGGTGGCCGGGCGCGGCCGGCTGGCGGAAGGCAGCCCGGGCCGCGCTGACGGCCGCCTACGAGTCCGACGGCGATAGCGCCCCATGATCTATTGGCCAGGGCGAACGCGGCGCTGCGCAACGTCGCCGACGCAGACCCGCAACTCGGGCCGGCGGTGAAACTGCTGGGCGAGGCGATGATCAATACCCACGAAGCCGCGGACGCGTTGCGCCATTACCTGGATGGGCTGGACATCGATCCCGCGCGCCAGGAAGAAATCGAGCGCCGCGCCGCGGCGCTCGAAGCCCTGGCAAGAAAGCACCGGGTGGCCGTGCTCGAGCTGCCCGGTCAGTTGCAGCGGACCGAGCAGGAGCTGGGCGCGCTCGAAAACGCGCAGCAAGCCTGGACCGGCTGGAACTCGAACTCTCCCGCGTCACGGACGAATACCGTGCGGCGGCGCTGCGCCTGACGGAGGCGCGCAAAGCGGCGGCGGCGCTGCTCGGCCGGCGCATCACCGCGCTGATGCAGTCGCTCGGCATGGCGGGTGGAAGTTTCGCCGTGAACATCCTGCCGAGCGACAGCGAATTCGGCGCCAAGGGCAGCGATGACATCGAGTTCCTGGTCAGTGCGAATCCCGGGCAGGCGCTCAAGAGCCTCGCCAAAGGTCGCGTCGGGCGGCGAACTATCGCGCATCAGCCTCGCGGTCCAGGTGGCGGCCGCGGCCAAGACGTCCGCCATGTGCATGGTGTTCGACGAGGTGGATGCGGGAATCGGCGGCGCGGTGGCGGAAATCGTAGGGCGTCAATTGCGCGACCTGGGGTGAGCGCGCGCAGGTGCTGTGCGTCACTCACCTGGCGCAAGTGGCGTCCCAGGCGCACGGCCAGTTCCGCATCACCAAGCTCAGCGACGGCAAGATCACCCGCACGGCGGTCAAGCGTCTGGGTCCGGCCGAGCGGGTCGATGAGATCGCCCCGAATGCTGGGCGGCATCGACATCACGGAGCAGGCACGGGCGCACGCCGGCGAAATGCTCGCGCGCGCGGCGCAAGCCGATGCGAACCCGAAGAAAAAACGGGCACCGGCAACGCGGCGCTGACCCGAGCCGCTGCGACCGCAAGCTCCGCCGGTGGATGTTATTTCGGGCGCTTTTGGTTCGGGCAGTTCGGCTTGCGGCAATGCCCGTACAGAATCAGCGCGTGATCGCTAATTTCGAACCCCAGCCGCTTCGCCACCGAATGTTGACGTTCTTCGATGCCGCCATCCATGAACTCTTCGACACGGCCGCAGTCAACACACACGATGTGATCGTGGTGGGCGCCCTGGTTCAGTTCGAACACCGCCATGCCGCCCTCGAAATGATGGCGCGTGACGAGGCCGGCCGCTTCGAATTGGGTCAAGACACGGTAGACGGTGGCGAGTCCGATGTCCTCGTTGGATACCAAGAGCTTCTTGTAGATGTCCTCCGCGCTCATGTGGCGCGCCGAACCGTCGGCCAGAATATCGAGAATTTTCAATCTGGGGCAGCGTTACTTTCAGGCCCGCATTGCGCAGGTCGTTGCTTTCGCTGGTGGAGTCGGATTTCAGGCGCCTGCGGCATGCTGTGCCCTCAGGTATCATGGGTTGATTATCAATCATTTAACGGTTGCACACCACTTTGACGACAATATTGCAGCGGGCTCTGTGTGGAATGCTCCTCAGCGCATTCGCCTCCGGGTGCGTCTACCGCATCAACATCCAGCAAGGTAATTTCCTCGACCAGGCCGCGGTCGAGCAGGTCAAGGCCGGCATGACCCGCAGTCAAGTCCGCTACTTGCTGGGCACCCCACGTCGAGCCACGTCTTCGACGTCTTGGTACCGCCCCTGATCTTGTTGGCCGCTTCCTTGCTCGCTTTCCAGCCAAAGATCAAGGCAATGGTCAGCGCGACGGTCAAAGAAGCTTCATCCGGGAGTGGGGATCGTTATTCAGTTCTTTGTTTCCGTTTACGGGGGCTACTTCGGGGCGGGCATGGGAATCATGATGCTCGCGGCCTTCGCGCTGTACGTTGATGGCGACATCCATGAGCTGAACGCGGTAAAAAATTGGCTTAGCGTTTTTATCAACTTCAGTGCCAGCGTCCCGTTCATCCTGAGCCGACTGGTCGATTTGCGCATTGCCGTTTGGCTGATCATCGGCTCTGTCATCGGTGGCTATTACTCGGCGAAGGTGTCGATGAAGGTGGACGGAAATGTGCTGCGCAAATGGATCGCCGTTTATGGATTCTGTGCGGCGGGGTACTTCTTCTACAAAGTCATCGCAAAGCATTGAAGCTGAAGAGGTTGTGTCGCCTTCCCGCTGAAATGTTTTTAGCGCATTTACCTTGGAGGGGTGGGCCCTTCATCTCCTCCGCCATTCATCCCGCCGTCCTGCTGCATTTTCTTCAGCGCCCTCCACGGAGGCCGAAATCGCATCTTGGAAGTTCTTGGGAAGCTGATCGATACGGGTGACTCTCTCGCCGTTAGGCGAATTGGCCTTGAAATTAACGAGAGAGGCGATTGACGGGCTGAGTTGGAATTGAAGCAAGTAAAAGTCCTGCTTAGCAGGTTGCAGAGCTATAAAAGTCGAGGCTTTGTCGGCAGCGAGGTAAGCGAGACTGGCTTCGTCTACACATCCGGACTGGTCTCCTTGGGCGGTTCTTGCCTTAAAGTACAGGGAGTCGGTCGACGACTGATCGATTTTCAAACTTCCATTGAAGGAGATTCCATTGGGCAGAGATTCCTCCGGCAGATTTGTGTATGAAAATCGGCTGGAGGTAACGGCAGAAGGTGTGTCCCCATTAACTCCTCCCATTCCCATCGAGTTTAAGTTTGAAAGCGGGCTAGCGTTTTCGCCGTAAATCATCCTCGACAACAAATTCTTCTGCCCATCTGAAAGGGCCCGAAAACTTAGTCCTTTGGCCGCCTGACTCAGTTGCAGATCGGTGAGCGTCCCATAAAAGACTAAGCCTAAATAGGAGGTTTTGACGAAGCAATCTTCTCCGTCGACTAACAGCAATTGGCGATAGTCCGAAGTCAGGGAGTTGGAAACGAGACTACCTTCCGAGCATTGGGACACTAGGTCAAGCTGCGCCTGTAGTGAAACGCTGCCGCTATCGTGTCCGGATAGTAAGAAGTTTTGGAAGTGCTTCTTATCGAGCTCAATTCGATCGGCATCGACGTGATCGCTGGGATAGGATTCGATCCAGCTATCAGAAGTCTTTGCTGACTCACGGAAGCCTTGAATCGACTTCTGCCCGAGCGAGATCGGCATCTGCATCGAACTCACCGATTGATCATCGAGCAACACGAGCAAGTTCTTGCTCTCGCCCTGAGCTTCACGCAGAAGCATGGGACCAACCACAAGTGAACCTGGATGATATTGATCGATATGAAAAAGCTTCTCCTTTTGGTCGGCGGTTAGAACTGGAGCGGCTGGCTTGTCGAAGCTGTCTCCACCTTGAGGCGGAGGATTGAAGGCAACGGCAAACTGCTTTTCTTCTGCGGTAGCTTTTGCCTTCGCTAGAGAAATAGAAGTGCCAGGTTCATCCTCTGGCTGGATCGATTCCGTTTCTTGCTCGATTTGCTGACCTGTCTCGGCGAGAGAAGTCACGTTAAACTGGAACGCTTGAGAATCGACGTCTCGGCTCAGGCGGAGGAGAACTCGTGCGGTGCCTCCGGGAATAGGCATGGGCGTTTCTGGAGCCAGCTTCTCTAGGAGAGCCTTCTCGACATCGACCATGTATTTCTCGGCCTCTACCATCTCCCCGATGGCAGTACTGGCACTATCCGGTAAACGTCGCTCCGCCGCATTAGGATTTGTAGAGAAGACGATGTGTGAACCCGGCTCCATGGAAGCGAGATCCTCGGGAGTAAATGCAAGGCACAACTCCAGAGCGGTTCTCTTTCCCGGACCAAAGTTGCCCGCATTTTGGAATACAGGATCGGTGAAGTCGGGCGTTCCGTCGCCGCTCACTTTGATGTCCCGAATCTTATTGATGAGCGTATCGGCGGTAGATCGGTCCAGCCTGCCCATCTTTTCCAACTGCTCCCGGGAATCCTTTTGCTTCTTCGCGATTCCTGCGATAGCTGCCTTGCGCAAGCGCACTTGCTCGGCATCGATGGCTGCCGATGATCGCTGAAGTTGAAAGCCTTCGCCTCGTTTCACCCACTCGCCGGCATGAGCCTCGGCGAGCCTAGCCATGACGGTGCCGAGAGGTACGTGGTCGAATCTGACTGCCTGATCGTACTTGGCAGGCTCTCCTATGACGTACAGCGGCTCACCTGCTTGCTTCGAGAGTTCCGCCATGAGGGCGGGGGTCGAGATGCAAGGGCTCTCGAACGTGATCATTGGTTGTTCGGCTTGAAGAGAGAGAGCAGCGACGAGCAATAAGAACATTTTTTGGCTTCTTGCGTTTAGACGAATGCATTCGCCTAAACTTGTTATAGCCATCAAGAGGCTGAATTCTTACTAGACAAGCCGAGATGCAGCCACTCAATGCGTTCTTGCCTACAATCGTAGTGAGGCACTTGGAAGTGCCTCACTACTCTATCAGCGTCTACTTGATTGCATATACGTTCTCGTCGTAGCTACCGAAGTAAACGGTTCCGTCGGCTCCGATCGCTGGGGATGGGAGAATATGGTCACCGGTGAGGTACTTCCACCTCAAACCGCCGTTCGTATCGAATGAATAGAGGTATCCGTCGCCATTGCCAACGTAGATCGATCCGTCTGATCCGATGGCAGGGGAGGAATAGAAATAGCTTCCCGTCTGGTAAGACCATTTCACAGAACCTGCGGAAGTGAAGGCATAGAAGTAGTAGTCGTTTCCACCTAAGTACACGGTTCCGTCGGAACCAACCGCAGGAGAAGATTGAATGCTCGCTCCCGTGGCGTACTTCCATTTCAGACTTCCAGCACTGGTAAGGGCGTAGAGGTTCTGGTCAAAACTGCCCACATAGATTGAGCCATCGGCGGCTATGGCAGGAGAAGAGAGGATCAATCCACCGGTCGCGTATTTCCATTTCAGAGTTCCTGAAGCAGTAAGCGAATAGATGTCTCCGTCGCCACTGCCAACGCAAATCGAGCCGTCTGCTGCAAGTGCAGGGGAAGACTGGACAGCGCCTCCGGTGAAGTATTTCCACTTTAAGGTGCCGTTGCTGTTGATTGCGTAAACGTTGTGATCATTGCTGCCAACGTAAACGGTTCCATCGGTGCCTATCGAAGGTGAGGACCGAACGACATCGCCGGTGGTGTATTTCCACTTGAGGGTGCCGTCGGCGTTGAGGGCGTAGAGCACATCGTTATCGCATCCGACATAAACCGTGCCGTCACTCGCAACTGCTGGCGATGAGTAGACGATGGCAAGCGTCTGGTACGACCATTTCTTCGTTCCATCGGGATTGAGGGCGTATACGCTTTCATCGTCGCTGCCAACATAGATCGTGCCATCAGGTCCGACAGCGGCGGAGGAGCGGACATAGTTTCCGGTGGCATACTTCCACTTCAACATTCCGGTCGCTCCTCCCGCTACTCCAAGTCCAGTGCCCAAATCGTTTTGGTGGAATTTTGGCCACGCGGAGACCGCAAGTCCGGCACCACTCGACGGTGTGCTTACCACCACCGTTCCGGTTCCAGTCACCCCATCGACATTTGCGGAGACATTGCTTGTTCCTGCGGCGAGGGCAGTCGCAATGCCATCTTTGGTGAGAGATATCGATGAACCGCTGGTGAGGGTCCAAACTGCACTCCCGGCCGAAACCGCAACCGGGTTATTGTTCTTATCGGTTGCGGAAAACGTGAGTTGAAGGGGCGAATCCGTGGTCAGCATGGTCGCAGAATTGACGGCCACTGTGGTTATGGTTCCGACAAGCTGGAGATTGGTAAGACTCAGTGTCGTGCCGGTAATACTCAAGTTAGCGGTTGCAGTACCGACCGTCGCACCCGATTCGCCAGCTCCAGCATAGAAGGTGGCGGTCAGCGTCTTCCCCTGAGCAAGAACAGGCGTTTGCACGGTGTATGTACCGACATAACCGTTTACTTGAGTTGCATCGCGATCGACATTGACGGTGACATCGGTGCCCGTCGCGCTCGCACTCTTGAGGACGACTTGCACCGATAGAGCTGAGGCCAACGCACTCAGTGGGCTTCTGCTTCTTGCGGGCCATGTGACCTGGAAAGTGGCATTGGAGGTCGGACCTGTAACGGGCGGAGAACCTCCGCTACCTGCGCAACCGATTAGGCAAAGAGCCCAGCAAACTGTGAAACCTATAAGCAGCCTCGCTGTCATGGGGGAACGATACCTCCACTAAGTACCAGTAGCAATCCAAATAAATCAGAAACTAATAAATTAGTACTTGATGAAAAAGTATTGCGCTAAGTGATTTGGGTCTGCCTTGTGATTCGGGCAGCTTCGGTGTGTCAGCAATCTGCTTTGAAGCTTTGAATCTTTCCTCTACGTTCCGAACGAATCGCGCAGGTGCCGGACTTTAACAGCACATTGGAACGTAATCTCGATGCCCATCTCCTGGTGCGTATATGAACTGGACAGTAATTTGGCTCACCGGGATCAACAACAGGTGATTCTCATCCTTCAGGAGTATCTAGAAGCTCCTGGAGCCGAGCAGCCAGAACAGCAGGAAGCTTATTTAGCCAAGAACCATCAACCAAACCGACTTCAATAAGGTCGCGAAGGTGAACCCGGTCTTTGTCTCGAAATGCAGTGAGCTTAATCTGCACCAATGCGGGTAGAGAAATGACCTTAAACTCTCCGGTGTCCGTTGCAGAGGAAAGATCTGGATTTGAAGCTGGCTCGCCTGGACGCACGAGCTCGCCAGCAAAGATGAGATGAATTGCATCGCGAACTGATCCAGTTTCATTTTCTAGAAAAACATCTAGACCAGCGACGTGACGGTACGTGAATCCAGTCGACTCCATCGCTTGGCGCACAGCTTCCAGATCGCGACGATCGATCATCACATCGACATCTCGAGTATTTCTCGTCGCGGCTTCATCAACCGTTGAAACCCAAGCTGCAACAGCGTTCCCCCCAGCGACCGCATAGTTGATGCCCGCTTTATCCAGAGCGCGGCAAGCCTTCAGAAGACGCTGGCGAACTTTTTCCACGGCTGAACTCATTCTGTCTAATGAAATTGCTGCCATTTTCGCCATTATTCGATTTTACGCCATTTAATTGCGCGCCTTCCACCGCTGCCGGAGCAGCTATCTGAGCCGTACAACAACCTAGTGGCAAGAATCCTTACGTACCTCGATGCACCCATGTGGCGGGCTGTTCGGCAGCTTTACATGGAGGATCGGGTAGTGGAAGCGCTCGACGCGGCAGACAACCTCGGTGGCTTCGACAGCAACGATCTTTACGCCGAAGCAGAAGTGCGACGAGACGGAGTTCAGGCGCAACTGCGGCCTTGGCTGACACTGGAGGCGATCGAAAGCCAAATTCCCCATCACATCGAGCAGGTGCACGAAGCGATCAGCTCGGAGTGCGACTCGCTCTCGGAACGCTTTCATTGGGACCATTCCACTAGCACCCTGGTGTCGTTGTTGCCGACGGATGTTGAGGCGCCCTGGATGCCTGGCCGCTGGGGCTACTACGTTGATAAAGTGCCTTACGGAAAGATCTGCTTGCCGCATCATTTAGTGGGGCACCCGGAAGAACTCCGCCGAACGATTCAGCATGAGTTCATGCATGACATCACCCAGAACCTAAGTCATGGTCGGGTTACCCGATGGCTTTCGGAAGCACTCTCTACTTATGCGGAAAATCGACTCGATCAACGAGCTTGGTCCGCCTTTCAAGATGGCTCGGCAGAATGGCTTGCGCCGGCGGCACTGGAAGGGATCGTTACCACCGACAACCGTCAGCCGGAATTGCAAAGAAAGATTTCGGAAGGGTACGCGCAGGCAAATCTTCTTGCTCGCTATCTAGTTATCGAGGGTGGGGAGGCAAAGATCGGCGATCTGCTTTCAGCGATTGGAAACCCATCGGTTCTGGCTGCGCTGCGAGACGAAGTTCTCTCGCGATCGCATGTCGATCATGCTTTGCAAAAGGTCTACGGCTATTCTGAACCGGAGCTCTTTGCAAGAGCACATGAGTGGGTGCTTGCTACGGCTGTTCCAAGCGCGTAATGGCTACCGAAATGTCGCTCTTTTTGAGTAACCAGCGAGCTGCAGGTTTCACGCAATGGCCAAGGTAGGGTTCGCGAAGTTATTCCAATAAATCTTTTAAGATTATTGGCTTCGACACAAACGAGCCAGGGGCGAATGATTCCTCCACATGTTCTGAGATGGAGGCGGCTTGAGCGGTCATCACCCCGACCCAAGTAAGGCGATGTCGAGCATCTTTCCTTAGGAGCCGCACTGCCTCCCAACCATCTAAGTAAGGCATCATCAGGTCAAGATAGATCCGATCGAAGGTAGCGGTATTGAGCACTTCGAGTGCTTCGCGCCCATCTTTGGCAGTGACCACCTCGTGGCCTTGATTCGTGAAATGGTTCGAAAGCAAAGTTCGAATACTGGCTTCATCATCGACCACCAAAATTCTCACATCAAGGATCGTAACACGAAAATTATCGGCGTAAAATTATTGCAAGATGTTGCTGCTCGCGCTCACCTTTTCGCTCCTCTTCCATGGTCATTTAGATTCCATAACGGCTGATTTTCCGGAGCGCGACAAGTTGCCGGAATCGAAGATGGCGGTCGACAAGTGGTACGAGAAAGATTGGAATGGCGGCTGGGGGCCGATTGCGGTTCGATTTGCGCCGCCGGAAATTCCTAAAGATGCGGATGAGGTTGCTTGGAAGCGAGAACGGATTGTCAAAGTCGCTGAGAAGTACATCGGCCTTCCCTACCGGCACCACCATATTCCACTATGGAATCCACCGGCTTCATTGGTGGCGAAAGGCAACGAGGGTCCCGGACTCGATTGCTCCAACTTCTCGTCTTGGGTTTACAACTACGGCCTTGGGATGCATCTCAATTCAGACATCAATAAGCAGGCTAAAGGCGAAGAAGATCAAGGACGCCAGCTTGCCCCTGGAGAAGAAAAGAAGCCGGGAGATATTCTCTTCGTTCGGAATCTTAAGGACACCAAAGTCACGCACTGTGCGATTTGGATAGGCGACGATAAGCTCATCGACTGTCATGGCGAAGGGGTCAAGATCCGGCCGTGGACCGGGTGGTACAAAGACCACCTCGACCACGTCCGACGCTATATCGGTGCTTAAGCTTTAGCCCGAGCCTTTCTTCTTCGAGCCACGATCAAACCGCCGAGACCGAGGACAGCCATGGTCGTGGGCTCGGGAGCGGCCTGAACGGTTCCCGTACCGAGAGCGACGCCGTTGCTAAACTCGACCAATGTGCCGGTGTCGGCAGTGACGCCGTTCACACCTACAGCTACGTTCAACTGATCGTTCGCACTCAAGAATGGGAATATGACGTTGAAGCCCTGGTTCATCAAATCGGAGTCGCCAGAGTTAATGTCTTGAACTGCGGTGATGAGTTGATCTTCGGTATAGCCACCGCTAAAGACGTTCTCGAAGGAATTGCCGATAGCCGTTGCAGCCGCAGTGCTGTTGAGCAAGTAGGCAAAGTGAGTTGTGCCATCCGGATCATCAACCAACCCGAAAAACGTCGCCGCCGGGGGGACGTAGTCTTTGTTGAAGTAATCGGAAAATGTAACTTCTCCAGGTCCTGAGAAGCTGTAAGATTGGGTCACTCCGAAGGTGTTCTCGTGAACAACGCCATCATAAAGTGTGAAATTCGAATCTAGATTGATATCGTAATTGATCGAGTAGTCCGCATGAGCGAAGACTGCCGTACCCATTAGTGCCAAGGGCAAAAGTAATTTCTTAAACATTGAAGCTCTCCACAGCAAAGCTGTTTAGAAAGTATCGAACCGCATTCCGGGAAATGCTCAATTTTTTGACGCCGTTTAACGGAAGGCAAAAATTTCCTGTTCGACTTAGCAGGGTCTAACCCGTCAAACACGCGGTTGCTTCACTCGTAGAAGGTTTTGTCTTTATGAAGTTATTCGAACCCTTTGTACTGGGCGGCCTAACCATCCCGAACCGTGTTGCCGTATCACCGATGTGCCAATACAGTTCTGTCGATGGATTTCCTTCCGATTGGCACCTCGTCAACCTAGGAAGTCGAGCGGTGGGAGGCGCCGGACTCGTCATTACGGAAGCCGCTGGCGTAACGGCGGACGGTCGAATCACGCCGGACGACGCTGGGATCTATTTGGATGAGCACATCGCGGCATGGGCTCCGATCGCGAAATTCATTTCAGATCAAGGATCGGTGCCTGGCATTCAACTTGCCCACGCAGGGCGAAAAGCGAGTACAAGCAGCCCTTGGAAGGGCGGAAAAGGATTAAGCGTCGAAGAGGGTGGTTGGAGCCCGGTATGGTCGGCTAGTTCCCTTCCCTTCAACAACACCTATATCGAGCCCCAGCGACTGACGATGCTAGAGATTCCAGGCGTGGTGGCGGCGTTCAAGAGGGCAGCAGAGAGAGCATTAGAAGCTGGTTTCAAGGTGGCAGAGATTCACGCCGCCCACGGATACTTACTTCATCAGTTCATGTCGCCGCTTAGCAACGACAGGGCGGATGAATATGGAGGGGGCTTCGAAAATCGGGTTCGGATCGTCCTCGAAGTAGCTGAAGCGGTGCGCTCGGTATGGCCAAAAGATCTTGGGTTCATTGTTCGAATTTCTGGCACCGACTGGACGGAAGGCGGTTGGGATATCGAGCAATCGATCGAGTTATCCAAACTTCTTAAAGAAATAGGTGTCGATGCGATCGACGTTTCTTCCGGTGGCAATGTGCCTCGCGCTCCGATTCCGGTCGGGCCTGGCTACCAAGTTCCGCTGGCCGAGCAGATACGTAGAGAAGCGGAGATTGCAGTAGGGGGCAGTTGGCATGATTACGGAGCCAAAGCAGGCAAGCGACATTGTCGAAAGCGGTAAAGCCGATTTCGTGTTGTTAGCGCGAGAGCTGTTACGAGACCCTTATTGGCCAATAAGAGCGGCCAAAGAGTTGGGGCAGCCTATACATGTTCCTGTGCAGTATGAACGCGCTTGGCAGTGATTTTTTAGTTCGCTCTCAGTAAAGTTCTGCCAAAACCCTGTAAAAGTGCTTGTGGATGCCAATACCTTGAATGTTGCCAGCCGTTCATCGGCGGAACAAACAAGCAGCATGTTAACTGGTAAGAGAAGCGGACGTGGAGTACAGGCAGTAGGAATTACTGCGGCAAGCCATATCACAGGAGTTGAGGTTCACACCCTTCGGTATTGGGAGCGAGAATTCGAACCCTACCTAAACCCGGTACGGACGAATGGTGGCCAGCGGCGCTATCGGTCCGAAGATATTCAGGCCGTCTTTATCATTAAGCGATTGCTTCGCGATGAAATGTTCTCTATTGCTGGGGCTCGTCGCCACCTTCAGAAGACTTACATCGAGGCAGCATGAGCGCAGGCGATCGATTTCGCCATACCGCTATCAAGCTTAACGGCAGCACCGCTCCGCGAGACCGCGCCGAGCGAGCTGCCGCTCTCTGCTATTTGCAGCGAGAAGAAGAAGCCGCCGAACTTATCCGAGACATTGCGTTCGACTCGGTCGCAGCTCAGGCGCATTCTCTCCTCGCCCGCCACTTCGCTTCACGGGAAACCATTGTCAAGGATTTGGGAATCGACGATCCTGCAGGTATTCGTTGGGCGAAGCATTATCGCAGTCACCGCTATTTCACCTCTCAATGCAAGCTCAGCGCTGTTCTCATCGTTAAGAACGAGGCCGAGCACATCGCCAATTGTCTTTCCAGTCTCATCGGCCTCGCCCATGAAATCATCGTAGTAGACACGGGATCGACGGACGAGACAATGTCGATCGTTAAAAGCTTCACAAACAAGTTCGAATCGATCAAGCTCGGCTCTTTCGAGTGGTGCGACGACTTCGCCGCCGCTCGGAATGCTGCCTTGAAGCTAGCTACCTGCGACTGGGGGCTTTGGATAGACGCCGACGAAGTTCTCGATTCAGAAGCCTTTGCAGAGATACGCCAGGCCCTTATTCGCCCCTACTTTGGTGGCTTTCACGTTCGAATCGTGAACTATACGGCTGACGACAACGACAACTCAACTTATACGCACGCTCCTCTGCGTCTTTTCCGTGTTCTCCCGGGAGTTCAGTTTGTTGGAAGGATCCACGAGCAGATCGCTTCGTCGATCGGCGACTTACAACTCCCCATAGGATCGCTCGAGACGGCGACCATCTACCATCACGGCTATCGACCGAAGGAGATGGCGTCTAAAAATAAATACGATCGCTTCCTTACAATGCTTGAGCGAGAGGTGCGGGATGAGCCGGAGAATGGCTTCCAATGGTTCAACCTAGCGAATGCCTACACTCTGGTCGAGCGCTTCCAAGAGGCAGAGCATGCGGCACGGATGGCAGTCAAACTCGCTGAGGATCGAGATTCTATTTGCCTTGGCTATCAACTGCTGGCGGGCGCGCTAATTGCCACCGATCAGGCCGATCAAGCGCTTGAAGTACTTGCCGAAGCGCGAACACGAGGCTACGACAGCGTGCTTCTCTACTTCGAACAGGCTAATGCGCTACTTCGACTGGGCCGACTCGAAGACGCACTCCAGGCGATCAATCAATGTTTCCAGCAAGAGTGGGGCTTCCATGCGACTGGCGATGCCTCGCTGATGGCTTATAAGCGGCATGTCGTCAAAGGACAGATCCTTGCTCTGCTCGGACGAACGACCGAATCGATTGCGATGTTCGATCAGGCGCTTGCGGTC
>CBDDDO010000018.1:0-12707 GCA_965226655.1 Granulicella sp.
CTGGCATCACGGGGCGTGACCAGCGCTCTCGGACTGACCGGCCTCACGGGTGTCACCAGCGATCTCGGACTGACCGGCCTCACGGGTGTCACCAGCGATCTCGGACTGACCGGCCTCACGGGTGTCACCAGCGATCTCGGACTGACCGGCCTCACGGGTGTCACCAGCGATCTCGGACTGACCGGCCTCACGGGTGTCACCAGCGATCTCGGACTGACCGGCCTCACAGGCGTGACCAGCGATCTCGGACTGACTGGCCTCACGGGTGTCACCAGCGATCTCGGACTGACCGGCCTCACGGGTGTCACCAGCGCTCTCGGACTGACCGGCCTCACGGGTGTGACCAGCGCTCTCGGACTGACCGGCCTCACGGGTGTCACCAGCGATCTCGGACTGACCGGCCTCACGGGTGTCACCAGCGATCTCGGACTGACCGGCCTCACGGGTGTGACCAGCGATCTCGGACTGACCGGCCTCACGGGTGTGACCAGCGATCTCGGACTGACCGGCCTCACGGGCGTGACCAGCGATCTCGGACTGACCGGCCTCACGGGTGTGACCAGCGATCTCGGACTGACTGGCCTCACGGGTTGTCACCAGCGATCTCGGACTGACCGGCCTCACGGGTGTCACCAGCGATCTCGGACTGACTGGCCTCACAAGGCGTGACCAGCGATCTCGGACTGACCGGCCTCACGGGCGTGACCAGCGCTCTCGGACTGACCGGCCTCACGGGTGTCACCAGCGATCTCGGACTGACCGGCCTCACGGGTGTCACCAGCGATCTCGGACTGACCGGCCTCACGGGTGTCACCAGCGATCTCGGACTGACCGGCCTCACGGGTGTCACCAGCGATCTCGGACTGACCGGCCTCACGGGTGTCACCAGCGATCTCGGACTGACCGGCCTCACGGGTGTCACCAGCGATCTCGGACTGACCGGCCTCACGGGTGTCACCAGCGATCTCGGACTGACCGGCCTCACGGGTGTCACCAGCGATCTCGGACTGACTGGCATCACGGGCGTGACCAGCGCTCTCGGACTGACCGGCCTCACGGGTGTCACCAGCGATCTCGGACTGACTGGCCTCACAGGCGTGACCAGCGATCTCGGACTGACCGGCCTCACGGGTGTGACCAGCGATCTCGGACTGACTGGCCTCACAGGCGTGACCAGCGATCTCGGACTGACCGGCCTCACGGGTGTCACCAGCGATCTCGGACTGACCGGCCTCACGGGCGTGACCAGCGCTCTCGGACTGACCGGCCTCACGGGTGTCACCAGCGATCTCGGACCTGACCGGCCTCACGGGTGTCACCAGCGATCTCGGACTGACTGGCCTCACGGGTGTCACCAGCGCTCTCGGACTGACCGGCCTCACGGGTGTCACCAGCGATCTCGGACTGACCGGCCTCACGGGTGTCACCAGCGATCTCGGACTGACTGGCATCACGGGCGTGACCAGCGCTCTCGGACTGACCGGCCTCACGGGTGTCACCAGCGATCTCGGACTGACTGGCCTCACGGGTGTCACCAGCGATCTCGGACTGACCGGCCTCACGGGTGTGACCAGCGATCTCGGACTGACCGGCCTCACGGGCGTGACCAGCGCTCTCGGACTGACCGGCCTCACGGGTGTCACCAGCGATCTCGGACTGACTGGCCTCACGGGTGTCACCAGCGATCTCGGACTGACCGGCCTCACGGGTGTGACCAGCGATCTCGGACTGACCGGCCTCACAGGCGTGACCAGCGATCTCGGACTGACTGGCCTCACGGGTGTCACCAGCGATCTCGGACTGACCGGGCCTCACGGGTGTCACCAGCGATCTCGGACTGACCGGCCTCACAGGCGTGACCAGCGATCTCGGACTGACTGGCCTCACGGGCGTGACCAGCGCTCTCGGACTGACCGGCCTCACGGGTGTCACCAGCGATCTCGGACTGACCGGCCTCACGGGTGTCACCAGCGATCTCGGACTGACTGGCCTCACGGGCGTGACCAGCGCTCTCGGACTGACCGGCCTCACGGGTGTGACCAGCGATCTCGGACTGACCGGCCTCACGGGCGTGACCAGCGCTCTCGGACTGACCGGCCTCACGGGTGTCACCAGCGATCTCGGACTGACTGGCCTCACGGGTGTCACCAGCCGATCTCGGACTGACCGGCCTCACGGGTGTGACCAGCGATCTCGGACTGACCGGCCTCACAGGCGTGACCAGCGATCTCGGACTGACTGGCCTCACGGGTGTCACCAGCGATCTCGGACTGACCGGCCTCACGGGTGTCACCAGCGATCTCGGACTGACCGGCCTCACAGGCGTGACCAGCGATCTCGGACTGACTGGCCTCACGGGCGTGACCAGCGCTCTCGGACTGACCGGCCTCACGGGTGTCACCAGCGATCTCGGACTGACTGGCCTCACGGGCGTGACCAGCGCTCTCGGACTGACCGGCCTCACGGGTGTCACCAGCGATCTCGGACTGACCGGCCTCACGGGTGTCACCAGCGATCTCGGACTGACTGGCATCACGGGTGTCACCAGCGATCTCGGACTGACTGGCCTCACAGGCGTGACCAGCGATCTCGGACTGACCGGCCTCACGGGTGTGACCAGCGATCTCGGACTGACTGGCCCTCACAGGCGTGACCAGCGATCTCGGACTGACTGGCCTCACGGGCGTGACCAGCGCTCTCGGACTGACCGGCCTCACGGGTGTCACCAGCGCTCTCGGACTGACCGGCCTCACGGGTGTCACCAGCGATCTCGGGACTGACCGGCCTCACGGGTGTCACCAGCGATCTCGGACTGACCGGCCTCACGGGTGTCACCAGCGCTCTCGGACTGACCGGCCTCACGGGTGTCACCAGCGACCTCGGACTGACCGGGTTGGCAGGCTTGACCGGCAATCTCGGGTTGACAGGTCTCACTGGCTTGAGTGTCGCGCTCGGGCTGACAGGCTTGACCGGCGTCCTGAGTTTGAACGGCCTCACTGGCTTGACTGGTGCCCTCGGCTTGACCGGGTTGGTCGTCCGACGTTGGGTCAAACGGCTGACTGGCCTGGCCGTCGACGTCAGTTTTGACAGGCGTGGCCGGCGTGACTGCCAACATTGGATCAACCGGCTTCACAGGCGTGACCAGCAACCCTCGGACTGACTGGCATCACGGGCGTGACCAGCGATCTCGGACTGACCGGGTTGGCAGGCTTGACCGGCAATCTCGGGTTGACAGGTCTCACTGGCTTGAGTGTCGCGCTCGGGCTGACAGGCTTGACCGGCGTCCTGAGTTTGAACGGCCTCACTGGCTTGACTGGTGCCCCTCGGCTTGACCGGGTTGGTCGTCGACGGTTGGGTCAAACGGCCTGACTGGCCTGGCCGTCGACGTCAGTTTGACAGGCGTGGCCGGCGTGACTGCCAACATTGGATCAACCGGCTTCACAGGCGTGACCAGCGAACTCGGACTGACCGGGTTGACTGGAAAGCTCGGGCTCACTGGCCTGATCGGCATCACCGGGTTGGCTGGCTTGACTGGCAACCCCGGGCTGACAGGCTCGACCGACAACATCGGACTGACGGGTTTAACCAGCCTAACCGGTGACATTGGACTGACCGGACTGTCCGGTGTCATCGGTCTCACCGGACCGACAGGCACGACTGGTGCAACGGGCAACCCCGGCCTCATAGGGCTCACGAGTTCTGTCAGCCTCACTGGGCTGACAGGGGTCATCGGTCTCACCGGACCTACGGGCACGACTGGTGCGACGGGCAACCTCGGCCTCACAGGGCTCACGAGTTCCATCAGCCTCACCGGGGCTGACAGGGGTCATCGGTCTCACCGGACCCACGGGCCTGACCGGTGCAACCGGCGGCCTCGGCCTCACCGGACTGAGCATCAATCTCACCGGGTTGACCGGTGCGATCGGTCTCACCGGGACCGGTCGGTGTGACCGGTGACACGGACAGCCTCCCCCTCACCGGGCTGGCCGGCTCGCCGCCCGGGTTTGACCGGATCGCTCGGCCTCACAGGATCCCTCGGTGCGACCGGCGCGGTCGACCCCGGCGGGTCGACGGATCCAGCCGGGCTGACGGGACAAATCGGCGTCACCGGCAGCGTGGGTGTCACGGGAGCGGTTGGTGTGACTGCCGATAGTGGCGGGGCCGGTGCGTCCGGATCGGCCGGCCTCACCGCGAGCCTCGGCGCCACAGGTTCGGCCGGGACGGTTCTGGACATCATCGGTCCGGGCGCGACAGGTGGGGGAGGCCTCGCTGCGCCAGACTTGAGCCTGGGCAATCAACTTCTCGCCTTAGGGTCGCCGGTCATCACCGGGACAGCCACGCCGGGTAGCGCCTTGACCTTCAAAGACGAGGGCGCCGCGATCGGCACAGGCCATGCAGATGACGGCACCGGTGCCTATAGTGTCGGCCTAACCGGATTGACCTTTGGGATCAATCATCTGACGGCCACGGCCACGGCAACCGACGGCATGACTGACTCGTCGACCGCGACTGCCATCACCGGGCTAGAGAATGGGATGGTTCTGACGTCGAACCTGGACTCGGCCCAGATCGTTGCAGCGCTGCAGAGTGCAAAACAGATCTTGATGCCCACCGATGTGCAAGCCTTCACGGAACTCGACGCGACATACAGCATCGGCACTGATACCGCCCAAGCCACGATACAACGTCTCTACGAGGGATTACTCGGCCGCAGCCAAGACGGGAGCGGTGCCTCGTTCTACCAGACCCTGATGACAGCTGGGTCCTCGGTGCCCGTCGTCGCTCAGGACATCCTGAATAGTCAGGAATACACGACGATGCACGGGGCAATGACGAACCAGAAATTCGTCGACAGTCTCTACAATGGATTGCTGGGCCGTACCGGGAGCGACGATTCTTTTTGGACAAACCTGCTTTCGGATGGCGCATCCAGAGCAGCGGTAGCGACGGGATTGCCAACTCGAGTGAAGCGAAATCCGATCTCGCATCTGATACTTCCAACCTCTTCGACTACAACCCAATCGGCGAATCAGCAAACGCGATGTATGAAACAGGGTTAGGCCGGACCATTGATCTCGGGGCCCTACAAACCATCGACTCCTATGGTACTTCCTACACGCCGTTACAGATCGTCACAGACCATGGTCGCGTCGCCTGAGTTCACGGCGCTTCACGCCGGGCAAAGTGATACCGATTTCGTCAATAGCCTTTACCAGAACGGTATCGGCCGTACCGCGGATACGGCGGGGTCAAACTTCTGGACTGGGTTGTTGAGCACCGGTCAGGCGACCCGTGCAGACGTTCTGCTCGGCATCTCGCAAGCTGTCGAAACGATCGACCACAACACTTACTTTGGTCTTAAGCCCGGCTCCTAGCCTGCATTATTCAGTGCGCGCCGAAGGCGCGCACCACCAGTGGAGGGAGGTTCCACCCGGAGAGTTGTCGATAGCTCCGGTAGCTGACGAGCGGCCCTGCTGGGTAACCGGCTTGGCCGAAGCTTCGTGACAAAGGCCGCCTTGGGCGGTTGAGCAATCCAGCGGGCCGTAACGTGAGTGAAGTCTGAGCAGGCCTCGAAAGTGAAGGTGCGGATGCCGACCCGCCTGAATAACGGGGAAGGCCGCGTGGATGGGGAAGCAATCGACACATGCACCCATTTGGTCCGCCGGGGTACTGGGCACGGCACGCTGGGATGGTGGTGCGGGTAATCGGTGGAGGACCCGTTTGGCATGAGGGTAGCGGCCTCAACGTCGCGGACAGGCGGCGGTGTCTGCGGGAGTCGGACGGGGTCATAGTACTGTTGAGGCCGGGTAACGCCGGTGGAGGGAAGGACCCCGACTTCTGGTGCGCTTCAGAGGACCGAGAGGGCATGGTGATTGGCGAAAGTCTATAAACACCTGATATGCCGGGATCGGACGGAAGAAGCTCTGCCGCAAGGCGGAGACGATGACCGCCGCTCAGGCGCTAGCGGTTATGGACCTCGTCGTGGGCCTCGCGGTGAAGCCAGTCGGTGTAGATAGGCATGGAAGTTTGACCCCCTTGGTGGGGTAATCGGCGTGCAAAATTGACCCCCCTGATCTGTGGCAAGACGCCATCCGGCAAGTTCGGGTGGTGGGGGAGATGCTGGTTGTGGAGACGGTTGCTCGGATCAGACGGGCTCACTTTGTTCAAGGCAAAACGATCAAGGCGATTTCCCGGGAGATGGGGATCGCGCGCAACACGATCCGTAAGATCCTGCGGTCGGGCGAGACCAGCTTTGCCTACGAGCGGGGGGTGCAGCCGCGTCCCAAACTGGGGCAATGGACGGAGGAACTGGAGAAGCGTCTAGCGGCCAATGACCGGCTGTCGCGGCGGGAGCGTCTGGGACTGATTCGGATCTTTGAGGATCTGCGTGTCGCTGGATATGAGGGTGGTTACGACACCGTTCGTCGCTATGCGACCGCGCGTCAGCGCAAGCAGGGCACCGGATCGAGCGACGCCTTTGTGCCGCTGACATTTGCTCCTGGCGAAGCGTTCCAGTTCGATTGGAGCCACGAGGTCGTCGTGCTGCACGGCGTCACCATGGAGATCAAGGTGGCGCAGGTTCGACTGTGCCATAGCCGGATGCTGTTCGTTCGGGCCTACCCTCGCGAGACGCAGGAGATGGTGTTCGACGCGCACGACAAGGCCTTCGCGTTCTTCCGCGGGACGTGGTGAGCGCGGCATCTACGACAACATGCGCACGGCGGTGGACGCGGTGTTTGTTGGCCGCGAGCGGGTGTTCAATCGCCGCTTTCTGCAGATGTGCAGTCATTATCTGGTCGAACCGACCGCCTGCACTCCGGCCTCTGGCTGGGAGAAAGGTCAGGTTGAGAACCAGGTCCAACGTGGTGCGCGAACGGTTCTTCAAGCCGCGGCTGCATTTTGCCAGCTTTACGGAGATGAATGCTTGGCTGTTGGAGCGATGCGTCACCTACGCCAAAGGCCATCCCCATCCGGAGCGCCGCGATAGCCCGGTATGGGAGATGTTCGAGGCTGAGCGTCCAAGCCTAGTGCGTTATGTCGATCCATTCGACGGCTTCCACGCCAGGACGGCGTCAGTGTCCAAGACCTGCCTCGTGCAGTTCGACAAGAACAGGTATTCGGTCATGGCGCAGGCAGTCGGGCCGCCCGGTGGAGGTGCACGCCTACGCCGAGCGCATCGTCGTGCGCCAGGATGGCGGTATTATCGCCACCCACGATCGCTGCTTCGGCCCGCGAGCAGATCATCTACGATCCTTGGCACTAATGTCCCGGTGCTGACGCGCAAGCCTGGCGCCAGTGCGTAACGGGGCGCCGTTCAAGGACTGGGTTCTGCCCGGCGCGCTCGGTCGGGTCAGACAGAAGCTCAAGGCAGTCCCGGACGGCGATCGCCAGATGGTCAAGATCCTTGCTGCGGTGTTGACCGACGGGCTCCCAGCGGTCCGAGGCAGCTTGTTCGGAGGCTCTCGGGGCGGGTCTGTGCAGCAGCGACGTCGTGCTCAACGCGCTGTCACGCCAGCACCAGCCTGAACCACCGCCCCCCATCGCTGTGCCGGATGCCCTGGTGCTGCGCCAGCAGCCGATCGCGGACTGCGCCCGATACGACACCCTGAGGAGACTGCCTAATGGAACGCCATGAAATTCTGGAAATAATGGTCGAGCTCAAGTTGCTTGGCATGCGCGCAGCGTTTGATGAAGTGCTGGCCAACGGGGTCAAACGCCAGCACGCTGCTCAGCAGATCGTCGGCGACTTACTTGCGGCCGAGATTGCGGAGAAGCAGGCGCGCTCGATCCGCTACCAGGTGAGTGCAGCCAGATTGCCCCTGGCAAAGGAGCTCTCCGACTTTGACTTTGCGGGAAGCTCCATCAACGAGGGCTTGGTGCGCGAGTTGGCAGTCGGCACGTTCCTCAGCCAGCAGCGCAACACAGTGCTGGTCGGCGGCACAGGAACTGGCAAAAGTCACCTCGCGGTCGCCATCGCGCGTAGCTGCATCCGTGCCGGCGCACGTTGCCGGTTCTACACCGGTGATCGACCTGGTCAATCGGCTTGAGGCGGAGAACAAAGCTGGGCGAGCAGGAAAGATCGCCGACGCGCTGACCCGGCTGGATCTGCTGGGTGCTAGACGAACTGGGCTATCTGCCGTTTGCACAGTCCGGCGGCCAGTTGCTGTTCCATCTCATCAGCAGGCTTTACGAGCGAACCTCTGTGGTGGTTACCACCAACCTCGACTTTGCCGAGTGGCCCACGGTATTGGCGATGCAAAAATGGCGACCGCGCTCCTCGACCGGCTCACTCACCACTGCGACATCATCGAGACTGGCAATGAGAGCTGGCGGATGAAGACCCGCGCCTAGCCTACCGCCAGGCGACTTGGTATCGTAACGTCACGATTGGAAGCAGCCCAGCCACGTAAGCCGATCGGCGAAATGGCCATGACCGACGCCGAGCGCCAAGCTCGCTACAGGGCAGCACGGGCCACAGGAAAACCCGCCATCAGAATACGCCGCCCTGCTGATCATCGTAGCCGGGCCCGGCGCTGGCACGATGCTGTCACCGAGCTAATCGAGCTTCAGGCCCAATATGCTATATGGCTCGATACCTTGCCGGACAACCTACGGTAAAGCCCCACGGCCGGAGGCGCTACAGATGATTTGCGACCTCGATCTCGACGAGGTCCGGGCTGTCGAACCGCCACGCGGTTCGGTCGCGATTGAGGCAGATGCCCCAATCCAGAGGGGTCAACTTTGCACGCCGACAGGGGGTCAATTTTCAAAGCCGATTGACACGGCGATGTGATGGTGGTGCCGAGTTCGGCCCGGCGCAGGCGAGAGAAGTAGGATTCTGCCCATTGGTGCAGGCACCCCCGATGCTGTAACCGAGCTGGTGATTGATACGCTTCATGGGAAAGCGGGCATGCAGAGGGTTTCCAGGCCGGCTTTCATCTGCATGAACCGTCGTTCCCTTGAGAATACGCTGACCGATGCTGGCCAGGGCTGCGTCCTTCGGCGCGAACACTGCGGCAGCGTGCGGCCCCCTCGCTCGCGCATCACCACGACGGCGCGGCGTTTGCCAGACTTGTTTTCGGCCAGCCGCCGATCGATCCGGTCGCGCGCAGGTTCTCCGGCCGGACATGGCCGCCGAAATAGGCGCCATCGATCTCGGCCACCCGCCCTGCGCCGCCGATCTACAATCCCTCATGCTGGCAGCCATGGCCTCGCGCAGCTTGTGCGCCACCACGAACGCCGTCTTGTATTGAACGTCCAGGTCGCGGGCGAGCGCCAACATGCTCTTGCCTTTCATTCGTTGCAGAACACCGCGACGGCGAGCAGATAACTCCGCAGCGGCAGCTTGTGCCAGGCGAACAGCGTTCCGGACGTGAGCGAGAAGTCGTGACGGCACGCTTGCAACGCCAGCGCAGCTCGCCCCCATCCGGCGGCAGGAGTAGCAGGTCGAGCAGCCACAGTGTGGACAGACCGGCTTGCCATCGGTCTTCGGCCACCGCAGCCGGAGAAAAGACGTTTTCCACCCGGTGTCTGACATCCGCATTACCTTGGCTAGGCTGAGCGAACGTGCAGCCGCGGAGAGTAGAAAATGCTGCGCCATAGCCACCCGCCAAAGAAACCGATCCCGCTACCTTGGTGCCAGAATCATCCCCAGAGTACAAGCCAAAACACGTGTGGTAGCTGATACATAAGGCCGGAAAGATCTGATCGATGAATGGTTGCGCCAGCTTCGCGACGGTCAAGAAAGGCCGCTATCATCCGGCGATTGAACCGGCTGGAACAAGGCAACTTCGGTGACTTCAAGCCGCTTCGCGATGTGTCCACGAGCTGCGGATCGACGTAGGGCCTGGCTACCGGTTTATTACGTGCGCATAGGCAAGATCGTGATGTTGCTTCTATGCGGTGGCAACGAAGCAGACCCAGGGCGCGGACATCGACCGCGCATGTGGTTATTGGTGCGATTGGCAGTGCCGTGACGAGTAAAGGGGTGATGACGATGAAAGACCGAGGCCACGACGAGGCGATGGCCGAGCTGTTCCGTGACGATCCTGCCACGGCCGCCGCTACGCTCGATGCTATTCTTGCAGAGGGAGACCAGGGCGAACTGCTAGTGACGCTGCGTCAGATGGCGAAAGCCTTTGGCGGCATGGGGGCAGTTGCCAAAGCAGCCGAGCTTAACCAGACTCAGCTCTATCGCACGTTGTCGGAGAACGGGAACCCGGAACTGCGGAACCTGAATGCGATTTTGCATGCGATGGCATGCGGCTGGCTATCGAGCCATTGAATCGAACTGTGCCTCATGTTTGAAAGCCGGGGTCTGGCGGCTTATTGCAGGGACCGGCGGCTCGGTGTCCACTCAGCAATATAGTCGACACCCCGTCGCTCATTCCGGCGTTCAAGACGGCGCGGCTCTACGCCGTGGAGGAGGCGCGCTTCATCGCCGATGCCGGCAGACCAACCGCAGCCCGCCGCCGGCGAACAGCGCCACCCCGTCGTCCATTGATGGCGATCGTAACCCAAGCGTCAGCAGTGGCGCTCAAGCCGTCGCCGCGCCGCAGTGAGCACGATGCACTGTCAGCAGACACTGCCCGTTCCGCTGCTCGATACAGCGACCCCGGCCCAACGCCCTCGCGTCATAATCCTTTCCCAGGCGCAGTCAGCCTCATCCGTAAGGCCGCAGGCTGCTCGCGCGGCCAGTCTTCTTTACTGTCGCCGCCGCCGGCCGTTCCACCGCCATGGGCGGTCAGGTATAGAGTCCTAGAGGGCGACTCGACCGGGCCGCCGAGTCGCTCGGGCAAAACCGCCTCCTCGGCTGGGCGCCGAGCCTGTGCGGCTCACCGCCATCCCGGCATCACACCAAGGCGGCTCGGTGACGGGGTCTTGCGCCGCGGTGGACCAGTACGGCCGGTCGTCGTCAGTCAGTTGTGGCTCGAAACCACACTCTTCGACCCCGTGCGACGCCATCGGCTTTGCGGTATGATGCCTGCTATCACGCTAGGCTGGCACCCCATGATTTGGAGTAACGATCGGTGAAGAAGCATCGCGGGCGCCGCCCATCCCCATCTGCGCCGCTCGAGACGATAGCGGAACGTGCGGCCGAGGCCTTGCGGAACAGCGCTTCAAAATAGCGATCGAACAGTTCAAGCTGCTGCTGCGTATCGAAACCCGGCCTGAGTGGCAGGCGGCACTGGCCGAGGCCTATGGCGGCCGCGCGCACGAACTTGCTTCAAAAGGATGTTCAAAAGAGGCCGCGATAGTATTTGAGAACACCATAGCGGCCGATGGCATGGTGCCCGATCCGGTCTTCTACGCCTCCTGTCTATCCGCGACCGACAGCAGCAGAAGGCGGCAGCGCATCTGCTCGGCTGGATTGGCCGGCGCGGCAGCTTTCCTCCCGACCAGCAGGGTGCGCTGGAGGAGTTGACGGCGGCCTTGTTTGGTGGCGGTCCCAGTGCTACCAGGTCTTGCCGCCAATGCGTCCGCGGAAGCATCGCGCTGGCATCAGCTTGCGATCGCAGCCCGGGCCGCATTGGCCGCCTGGTTTGATGGCGCTCCGGGGGAGGCCATAGAGAAACATTTGAACGCGATCTCGCTCCGTTCCCCCTTCAGGCCAATCCGTTTGCTGCTGAAGTGCCTGATCACTCAGCCGCCGGACGCTGCCCGCACAGAACAGTTGCTGAACGCCATACAGCGTCTTCTCCATTCTTTCCGTTTCGCCAGGCATCGCGGCAGCCTGGTGCCGCATGAAGACGGCTGGAACCGGCTGACACCGGCCCAGCAGGTTTCGTGACCGAGACAAACGGGTTGCCCGCTGCCGCGGCGCAATTGCTGACACTGGGCATCGGGCGCCACAGACGATGGTGCGGGTAAGCTGTTTGGCCACCTGCTCCGTCAACCCGGCCCGGTGGACGCCGACCAGCGCAGCGCCTGCCTGAACCTCGTGCCGCAAAATCCCTGACGGCCTGGCGCAGTTCGAGAAACGCTTCGGGCGCCTGCCGGCGTTGGAGCGCGCTCGCATGCGGGCGCTCGCAGCCGAGGCGCGTGGCGACTGGGAGGCAGCCGAGACATCCTGGCAGGCGGTTGTGGCCAGTCTCGACGACACGGGACCGGATGCTGGCGACAGCGCAAGCCAAGCTGGCGCAAGCGTCATCTTCCGTCACCTGGCGCGCCTGGCCGCCCGATATCCGATATCACAGGTGAGGACGAATTCGGCGATGCCGTTCAGTTCTACCTGGAGCGCAGCTGCGAGGTGGACAGTCAGTATGTTCCTGGCTTGCTGGAGCTGATGGATTACTATCACAAGGAGGCGATGGACAAGGAGTGGCATCGGCTGGTGGACGATGCCGCGCAGCGTTTCCCGGAGGATAATCAGGTGCTGGAACGGGCCATCAACGCGGCAATGGCGCGCAAAGCCTACAAGAAGGCGGCAGGGTTTGCCCGTCAGGCGCTCCGGATCAATCCGATCAATCCCGGCGTGCGCCGGCGGATGATCGAGTTGCAAATCGCGCATGCGCGCAAGCAGATGCGGGGCAAGCGCCCGGATCTGGCCGCGCGCGAACTCGAGGATGCAGCCGAGTGGGAACGCGCTGACGCACCCAGCGCAACGTTGCGCATCGCCCGTGCCTTGGTGGCGAGCGGGACAGGTGCCACGCAGCAGGCCGAGCAGTGGTTGCGAGAGGGCGTGGACCTCGCCGGCGGCGGCGTGG
>CBDDDO010000019.1:0-678062 GCA_965226655.1 Granulicella sp.
GACCACTTCATACAGATGAATCGCCGGCCCGAGTGCGTGGTTGGTTTCGAGATAAAGTCTCTTTGCACCAAGCGCTCTCGCCGCATCGACAACTCCCTGCAACTGGAACCGACCCGCGCCAATCCCTTGCGCCGACGCGGTAATCGCCATCTTCGACACCTCAAACTCACCCGGGCCCATCGGCATTAAGGCACAGCAACCGATAATCTCATCGTCGCGCAGCGTGAAGAAGATGCGCCCACCGCCGTCGAGATATTTCTCGCGAGGATGCGCGAACGCAGACTCGTCCGTCGCTTCCACTTTGAAGTAACGGCCGATCCACTCTTCGTTCAACCGCCGGAAAGCCGCTTCATCGCCGTCCTCGAACTCTCGCATCGTGATCATCATCGTCTCGCCGCTCATGCCGGTTCCTCTTAGTCACAACGCTACAAACTGTCGGCTAATATGTCCAATAGCTGAAAAATCGCTATTGAGACGTACAAGCTATGAATGAAGACATCGAACTTCGTCACCTTCGTTACTTCCTCGCCGTCGCGGACACACTTCACTTCACCAAGGCCGCGAAACAACTCGGCATCGCACAGCCGCCGTTGAGCCAGCAGATCAAGAAGCTCGAAGAACTCCTCGGCCATCCGTTGTTCATCCGCTCCACACGCGGCGTTCGACTCACTCCGGCCGGAGCCATGCTCTCCACACGCGCCCCGCGACACGATCAACAAGATCAACGACGACCTCGCGCAGGTGCGGCCGTCTCGGTCGTGGTGAAGAAGGCACGCTCACTGTAGGTTTCAGCGGATCGGTGATGTTCACCAACCTTCCGAAAGCAATACAGGCGTATCGAAGACGTTATCCCAAGGTCGAGCTGCGGTCTGCGCGAGATGGTCACAGCCGCACAGGTCGCGGCGTTGCTCGATCGCACGATCGATCTTGCCTTCATGCGCGATGGCGATCCGACCGAAGGCATTGAGATCGGCACGCTGCTCAAAGAACGCTTCATTGCTGTCCTGCCCGAGTCGCATCCGCTGGCGGCAAAGCGCAGCCTGCGCATGCAAGACCTCGCCCACGAGCGCTTCGTTCTGTTCGGGCGGCATCATGGCCTGCTGGCGTACGATCGCACCATCGAGGCCTGTAAGCAGGCAGGCTTCACGCCGAACATTGTGCAGGAAGCCCCGCAGTTTCCTACCGTGATTCGACTCGTTGCAGCCGGCGTTGGCGTTTCGCTGATGCCCGCGTGTCTTGCGAACCTGGCTATTCCGGGATCGGTCTATCGCAACGTGCAGAGTCCCGTGCGAACTACCGTGGATTCTGGGTTTCGCAGTGGATCGGTCTGCACGATGACGGCCAACTTCCTGCGCATTTGCGCAAGAGCAGTTGGCGAAGTAATACGGCACATGCGCTACCCTAGAGATTCAAAGCCAAAGCTGTATCTCAGGAGCTCCGCATGCGTGTCCGCACCCTTTGTGTCTTTTCTCTGCTCCTCGCGCTGACCGGCATAGCGCATGCCCAGCAGAAGCCGTGGCCGATTCGCGCTGTGATCGTCACCACCTTTGAGGTCCGGCAACGACACTGGCGACATTCCCGGCGAGTACCAGTTCTGGGTGGAGCGCGAACATCTCACGGAAGTGCTCGACTTCCCTGGCGGTCCCAGCCTGCCCGCGGGTCAACACCCTATGCGCACCAACGCCGATCACACGGTGTTGGGCATCATTTCAGGAACGACACTGGTGAACGCTACAGCTTCGATGATGGCGCTAGGGCTTGATCCGCGCTTCGACCTGACCCATGCGTATTTTCTGATCAACGGCATCGCCGGCGTCGATCCTCATGTCGCATCGATGGGTTCAGCGGCATGGGCGAGGCTTTGTGATCAACGACGTTTCGCGCTATCTTGACCCGCGCGATGCCCCCGCGGACTGGCCGTATGGGTTTTTCCCCAACAGCGGCAACTCCAAGCTCATCCCCAGCGCCATAGCCGCAGCCAGCCCTGCCAACCCGCTCGAGGTTCCGACGGCCTCGTGGATGCGCTCGAATACGTACCCCCTGAACCCGAAGCTCGCCGCGTGGGCCTACGCGCAGACCAAGGGCTTGAACCTTGGCGACGATCCTAAGGTGGCGGCGTATCGCGCCGGCTTCACGGGCTTTCCCGAGGCCCAGAAGCCGCCCTTTGTGCTGATGGGCGACACGTTCGCTTCCGATGACTACTGGCACGGGCCCACCATGACCAAGTTCGCTGAAGACTGGGTACGCCTCTATACGCACGGTAAAGGCACCTTCGCAATGACCGAGATGGAGGACGCCGGCTTTATGAATGCGATAGAGCGGCTGAGCGCCATGCATCGCGTGGATGCAGACCGCGTGATGGTGCTGCGTACGGCGAGCAACTACTCGATGCCGCTACCGGGGTCACGCGGCGGTGGAGTCGCTTACGGCGCCTTATATTGGTGGGCGGTTGGCGTTGGAGTCGGCGTGGCTTTGCGGGAGCACCGTGTTGCACAAAATACTGGGAGATTGGCCGAAATATTACGGCCAAATTCCGGGTGCATAATTTGTGGCGGTTTGTGGTGACTTACGGTGAATTTGTGGTGACTGTGGTGTCCAGCAAACTTGACATCGGTCACGCTTCCCCGAGGAGCCGCTCGTAGACCATGGCGGTAGCTTCATCGAAGCAGCAGAAATCGATTTTTTCCACTCCGCATGAATCTGCAAGTTCGCGGCAGACCCGAACGGCGATCTGGGCAGCGGGGCCTTTGGGGAAACGGTAGATGCCGGTGGAGATGGCTGGGAAAGCCATCGTTTTGACCCCGTGCTGGCGGGCGAGTTGGAGGCAAGTGCGGTAGCAGCTGGCGAGGAGTTCGGGCTCGTTGGCTGTGCCGCCGTTCCAGACAGGGCCTACGGTGTGGAAGATCCATTTTGCGGACAGGTTAAAGCCGGAGGTGGCTTTGGTTTCGCCGGTATGAGCGCCGCCGAGGAGGCGACAGGCTTCGAGGAGTTCAGGGCCGGCGGCGCGGTGGATGGCACCATCTACACCGCCACCTCCTAGAAGCGAAGTATTGGCAGCATTGACGACAGCGTCTATGTGGAGCTTTGTGATGTCGCCGCGGATTATGGAAAGTTTGGCCATTGCATGTGGCTCCTGTATTTCTTAGTTCCTCAGAGGTGTGCCCATAGTCCGTGACGCCGGCTTATCGGGCAATTGAAAGTCCGCACAATCCTCAGACTAGATGGACGAATCCTTGAGCTTGAATTCAATGTTATCGACCCCGCGAACCACCTCCACTCGCTTAACTTTCGGTTCGAGTTTGTTTAGTATCTTGCGAAGCTCCATAAGAGAGCGTAACATGTTGGCCTTCAATGACGGTGATTAGGTCACCCTTGCGAAAACCGAGCTCCTCTGCCCGGCTACCCGCGGCAATGGTATCGACCAGCAAGCCTGCTATGTCAGGCAATCCGACCGCTCGCCGCATCTTTGTCGACGCGCGAGAATCGAGCAGTGTCATTCCAAGGTAGAGTTGGCGGCCGTGAGCTACTTCCTCTTCCAAGCTGACAAGCCATTTGCGTAACAAGCCAATGAGCTGCTTTCGTTCGGCCAGATTCAACCCTGCCACCAAACTACTTTCATTCTCAAGATGTTCGGGGATGACGGCTTCCAAGAGTCCCACGCCCTTTGGAGTCAGAGTCACGAAGACAGAACGCCGATCATCATTGTCGGGTGACCGTTCGACCAAGCCTTGCTTTTGCAAGGAATCGATTCTAAGGCTCATGCTCCCGGATGTACGGAAAAGACTGCGCATCAGATCGCGTTGCGTCAGCTTGTACGGTTTGCCGATGCGACGCAGTGCGGCCAACACATCAAAGGAGGCCCTTGAAATTTGAAACTCTTCAAACTTCGCTTCAAGAGCACGATCGACATGCTCCATGATCCGGCCTGCCCTGCCAATTATCTCGACAGGAGCGAGGTCGTACTCCGGCCTTTCCGCTTTCCAAAGTTGGACTACTCGGTCGACGTGATCTTTTGCCATAGTTCATTTCATCTCAATGCATTGTTTTAGCTTTGTCAAAAGCAGGTTTGTAGTTATTTGCTTTGAATCAAGCAAATAACTACGATGGATATCAGAATGCGGAGGAAAGATGGACCTCAAGGAGTACAGGATCGCTGCGAATGGCATCTCCCTGCACGTAACCGAGCTTGGGAATGGGCCAGTCGTTCTTTTCTGCCACGGGTTTCCGGACACTTCTTATACGTGGCGCAGACAGATGAAAGCCGTCGCGTCAGCCGGCTATCGAGCGATTGCTCCAGATATGCGGGGATACGGTCGCAGCTCAGCTCCATCTGACTCAGCCTTGTACACGCCGCTGCAAACTGCAGGCGATCTGGTCGGGCTCCTCGATGCGCTGAACATTCCCAGCGCCGCGATCGTCGGTCACGACTGGGGCGCAACCCATGCCTGGAATGCCGCCATGATGCGTCCCGATCGATTCAAAGCGGTGTTCTGCCTGAGTGTGCCTTACTTTCCGCGTGGTGATGTCAGTGTGTTCGAGCGCATGCGAACCTCTGGGCATGAGAACGATTTCTATATGTTCGAACAGATCAAACCGGAAGCCGATCAGATTTGGGCCGATGCTGCCGTCACGATCCCTGGGGGTTTGTATTGGGCATCCGGTGCTGCCCCCGCCGACCGGCGATGGAACCCTCTGGACCCTGCACGGAGTCTTCATCGCCCTGCTCCGGGGCCGTTACCTTCATGGGCGGAACCCGATTACGTGGCGTACAACATAGCGGAATTTATGCGGACAGGCTTTCATGGCGCCCTGAACTACTACCGTGCCGCCGAACCCTACTTCTACCTGTCCGCCGCCTGGAAAGGCGCGAAGATCACCCAACCCTCGTTCTACATTTCAGGAAAGGCCGACGGCCTTGCAGCGCTCTATCCTCCTTCCGAAAAGCTTCACGCCGGCCTTCCAGGCCTCGTCGGAAACCTCGAACTCGACAATGTAGGCCACTGGATTCAACACGAGGCCTCTGCCGACGTCAGCGAACAGCTTGTGAAGTTCCTGCGCACGGTAAACCTTGCCTGAAGGAGCTCACGATGGCAACATTTGTCACACTCACCGATACCACTTTCAGTACGCCACGTCACACGACGCACTACTGGCAGGCCGGAACTGCCGGCGGCCCGTTGATGATCTTTCTTCACGGCTGGCCCGAGATTGGCCTGGTATGGCGCGCGCAGATGGAGGCCTTCGCGTCGGAAGGCTGGCACTGCATCGCGCCAGACATGCGCGGCTATGGCGGTTCGTCTGCGCCTGCCGCCTCAGAGGCCTATGCCCTAAAAGAGATCGTCGACGATATGGTTGAGCTGCACGATCATCTTGGCGCCAGCCCGGCCATCTGGGTCGGGCATGATCTCGGAAGCCCCGTTGTCGGGGCGTTGGCCGCGCATCATCCGAAGCGAAGCCGTGGCGTCGTCTTTATCTCAGTTCCCTATGCACCGGAGGCCTTCGCACTACCCAGTCTCCTGCCGTTCGTCGACCGCAAGCTCTATCCCGCCGATCAGTATCCGGATGGACAATGGGACTATTACCGCTTCTACCTGACCCATTTCGACCAGACGGTCACCGACTTCGATGCGGACATCCGGGCAAGCCTGGCGGCGATATTCCGGAGTGGGAATCCCGAATCCATAGGGAAGGTGTACCGGTCTGCGGTCATCACGCGCAATGGCGGTTGGTTCGGTGCGGACCATCACGCTCCCGCCGTGGAGCCTGATACCGCACTTTGGCCGCAGTCTGACTTCGACGCCCTGGTCGGCGCGCTCCGCGTGAATGGATTCCGGCCGGGCAATTCCTGGTATCTGAACGATAGCGCCAACATGGGCTACGCTCACAAGGCAACGGGTGGCGGACGCCTGCGTCAGCCCGTGCTATTTATTAACGGCCAATTCGACGGGCTATGCGATATCACCCACAACCGTTTAGGCGAGCCCATGCGCAGTGCGTGCCAGGACCTTAGCGTCACACATCTACCTTCGGGCCACTGGTTGCCTCTCGAACGCAAAGCAGAAGTAATCCAAGCTATTCGTTCCTGGCTCAAAGCGAAGGCACTGTAATCGTCGCAGCAATACGTAGGAAAAATAATGAATACACTCACCGAATCTCACGCCCCTAACCCGCTTGCTTCCCTGAAAATCAACCACACAGCCATCCGTGTGCCGGACTTTGACATAGCGGTTGCCTGGTATGCCGAAAAACTCGATTTTCGATTGAAGCAATCTGTTTCCGTCGCAGGGCTCAGTTTTGGTTTTCTTTACCCAGCAAGGGATGACAGTTTTCATTTCGAGCTGATGGCAGGGCAGGGCGCAGCAGAACGCCCCGCTTATAAGGACTTGCATGACAGCTACAACATGTCTGGGTGGCATCACCCGGGTTTTAGCGTCGATAGTGTCGATGCAGTGATCGACGAATTGAAGCGCCGCGACGTGACGATCGCCAGCGAGCCACATGACGTACCCGCGATGGGCCTTCGCGTTGCGTTCTTTGCAGATCCCTGGGGCAATCTTTTCGAGCTTATCCAGTCCATCCCCCAATAGGGCCAACGGTCGCTCTCCGCACTCTTTGCGCCGGTTGTCCGGAAGGATGAAGTAGGACCGGTTATTCCCCCATCAGGTGCAGCACGACCTCTCGTCTGTGAGGGCGGACGCGGTGTTCAAAAAGATAGATGCCTTGCCATGTGCCTAAGACCAGACTTCCATTCATAAGCGGTATCGATAGCTGGACTTGGGTCAATGCTGTTTTCAGGTGAGCGGGCATATCGTCGGGCCCTTCCGAGTCGTGTTCGTATGGCCCATCCTCCGGAGCAAGATGGTCGAAGAAGGCTTTGATGTCGTGGCGCACAGTGGGATCGGCGTTCTCCTGGATCAAGAGAGATGCTGATGTGTGGCGGCAAAATACTGTCAGAAGGCCGGTTTGCATCTTCTGGCGCCTCACCCATTCGTCGATCGTCGAGGTGCATTCATAGAGCCCCTGCCCACGGGTCGAAATTTCGAGTTTATGCACTGCCTGCGTCAAATTTTGCTGCCTCCCGTTTTTCCGAATATATGCTGTCTGATCTGCGAGTTCCCAGAAGGGTGTGTGGCGATGAGAGCGTCGTGGGAGGATTTCATGCGTGGAGCGTTGTGGGTCTGTCGACTGCGCCTCCGGACAAGGCTTCCCGAGGGCCGCGCCGGCGAAGAGGAGTGCGTAGCTGATGGGCTGCACTGATCCGGCGCTTCTTTACCTCGCAGCCGTTTCTGGCCATAATCAAAGATGCCATGTCGAAGCAACAATTCCAGACTGAAGTAAGCCAGCTCCTCCAACTCATCGTCCATTCGCTTTACTCTCACCCGGAGATCTTCCTCCGCGAGCTCATCTCCAACTCTTCCGATGCGCTGGATAAGCTGCGTCATCTTACGCTCACCGACGACACATACAAGGCGCTTGTCGGCAATGGGATCGATGCGCCGCGCATTGACCTTTTGCTCGACGAAGTGCAGAAGACCCTGACCATCTCCGACACCGGCATCGGGATGAACGAGGAAGACCTCGTGGCTCATCTTGGCACGATTGCGCGCTCCGGCACGAAGAACTTTCTTGCCCAGCTCTCCGGCGACGCCAAGAAGGACTCCAACCTGATCGGGCAGTTCGGCGTGGGGTTCTACTCGGTGTTCATGGTCGCCGACAAGGTCGAGGTCTTTTCGCGCAAGGCCGGCGAAGACAAGACCTTCAAGTGGACCAGTGACGGCAAGACGGGCTTCGAGCTCGAAGAAGCTACCGGCTCGGACGTCCGTTCCGTCGCCGGTACGACCGTCCTCATCCATTTCAATGAAGAGGGTGCGGCGTACGCCAACTCCTGGCGACTGCAGGAGATCGTCAAGAAGTACTCCAACCACATTGCCTTCCCTATCTTCCTCACGTACGACAAGAGCGAGTGGAATGCCGAGAAGAAGGAGTCTGACAAGACCCGCGTTACCGAGCAGGTGAATGCCGCTTCTGCTATGTGGCAGCGGCCGAAGTCTGAGTTGACCGACGAAGATTACAAGGAGTTTTACAAGTCCATCACCGGCGATTGGGAAGATCCGCTGTTCTGGTTCCATACCCGCGCTGAAGGCACGCTTGAGTACACCACCCTTTTTTACATCCCGGCCAAGGCTCCGATGGATCTTTACCAGGCCGAGTACAAGGGCGGCATCAAGCTTTATGTGAAGCGCGTCTTCATCCTGGATGACTCCAAGGAGCTGCTGCCGCAGTACCTGCGCTTCGTTCGCGGCATCATCGACTCCGAAGACCTGCCGCTGAACGTGTCGCGCGAAATCCTCCAGCAGAACAAGGTGCTGACGAGCATCAAGACCGCGAGTGTTAAAAAGATCCTCTCGGAGCTTAAGAACATCGCTGCGAACGATAAAGACAAGTACGCCGAGTTCATCGCCCAGTACAACCGTCCGCTGAAGGAGGGTGTCTACGGCGACTATGCCAACCGTGAGACACTGCTTGACCTTGTCCGCTTCAAGTCAACGAAGGTGGAAGGCCTGACATCGCTTGCGGAGGCCAAGGAGCGGATGCAGGCCGAGCAGAAAGCGCTGTACTACATTACGGGCGGCACCGAGAGCATGCTGCGCAACTCGCCGCTGCTTGAGATCTACAAGAAGAAAGGCATCGAGGTGCTCATCCTTGACGATGACATCGACGAGATCGTCTTCTCCTCTGTCGACAAGTATGGCGAGATCGACCTCAAGGCCGTGAACAAGTCGACCACCGGCGACGACCTGAAGGATGAGTCAACCCCGGAGAAGAGCGAGGAGCTTAAACCTCTGCTGGAGAAGATCAAGGCTACGCTGGGCGAAGCTGTGAAGGAGGTCCGCGCTTCTTCGCGCCTTGCCGACAGTCCGTCTGTGATTGTGTCGGATGAGGACGAACCAAGTGCTCGCATGCGCCAGATGATGCGAGCCATGGGGCAGAAGGAGATGCCTGAGCCTACTCCGACGCTGGAGATCAACCCGGATCACGAGATCATCAAGAAGCTGCTCGCCAACCCCGAAGATGCCAGGGTGGCCGATGCCGCGTGGCTGCTCTTCGACCAGGCCCTGCTTCTGGAGGGAGTGCCGCTAAAAGACCCGTCCGCGTTCGTCCAGCGCCTCAACCGGGTTCTGAATCAGTCGATCTAATCCGATAGTCAACTTGCTGCAAAGCGAAAGCGCCTTCCTTTACGGAAGGCGCTTCTGCTTTCCGCAAAGATATTGCATTATGGTTGGCGTTCGATGGTGAGGAGTTTGAAGGTGCCGGGAAGGACGGGTCCTCTGCGACCGCCGGCTGGGACTGGGCCGAAGTCGGCGGCGACGACGAAGATTTTGTGGGTGGAGGGATCGACGCCGAGGTTGCGGGAACCGATGGGCGTGGCGAGCGTCTGGAGGACGTGGTACTGGTCGGGGGTGTCCTCGTGAATGATGGTGAAGGTGCCGTCGCCGCAGGAGGAGAAGATGTCGCCGGAGGCCGGGTCGAAGCCGGAGGCGTCGACGCCTTTGCCGATGGGAAGAGTGGTGATGACTTTGCCGGTCGTGGTGTCGGAGACGGCGAGGACCCCGCTGCGGCAGCCGGTGAAGAGGCGGTGGTGGGCTGAGTCGATGGCAAGCGAGGTGGGCTGCTTGCAGGGAGCGGTGGGCCAGCGGCGCAGGACGGTAGCTTTGCGGGCGTCGATTTCGACGATCTCGTCTTTGTCGGCGATGTCGGCGTAGACTTTGCCGTCACCGGCGGAGACGGCGTACTCGGGCTTGCCTCCGAGGGAGATGTTGGTGATGGTCTTGCCGGTGGAGGCGTCGACGACGGTGGCGGAAGCGGCGTCGCCGTTCATGGTGAAGACGCGGTTGGAGGGGGCGTCGTAGAGGGCGGCGTCGGTATCTTCCTGGGCTGGGGAGCGGCTGATGACCTTGAGGGTTTTAAGGTCGAACATGGCGACGGACTTGTCCTGGGCGGAGGAGGCGAAGCCGTAGGTGGGCGCGATGGCGGTGCCGTGGGCGCCGTGAATGTCGTCGACCTCGCCGATGAGCTTGCCGGAATTTTCGTCAACGACCATGAGGTGCGTGCCACGGGCGATGAAGATGCGGTGCGTGGCGGGGTCGGGAACGACATAGTCCCAGCCGCCTTCGCCGCCGAGGACGCTGGTGTGGGTGATCTTGTAGGGGCCGTCAGACTGCGCGAGGATTGCTGGGCTGGAGAGAAGGAGCGTGGCGCAGGAGGCGAAGAACACGGGGAGGGTTGAGATTCGCATGGACGAGATGATACCTAGTGAAGATGACGGTTGTATGACCGCTGGGTCCAGGCGAAACGGTGCTGGATATAATTTCCGCATGTATACGCCTCAGGCTGGAATTTTTGCTCTTGGAACTTCATCGCATGTGTACCTGGAGTTTGACTTGCTGGACCCGGGCAAATGCAGGGAGTTTGCCTCTGCGATCGCGGCGATTCGTGAACCGCGGACTACGACCGGTGGGGTGAACTTTGTGATTGGGTTTCGGCCGGAGCTGTGGGGGCAGATTGTTCCGGGCGATATGCCGATGGGCGTGGACGGTTTCAACAAAAGTATTGAGGGCGTGGAGGGGTTTGTGATGCCGGCCACGCAGCATGACGCGCTGGTGTGGATGTCGGGCAGCGCGTATGACGTGGTGTTCGATATGGCGCGGTCGGTGATGCATGATCTGGCGGCGACAGCGTCACTGGGGGAAGAGACATCGAGCTGGCCTTATAAGCATGACCGGGATTTGACGGGGTTCGTGGATGGGTCGGAGAACCCGACGCTGCTGGATGCGCCGGAGGATGCGCTGCTGCCGGAAGGCGTTCCGGGGGCTGCGGGGTCGGTGCTGTTGCTGCAAAAGTGGAAGCACAAGACAGCGGCGTGGGAAGGGCTGCCGGTAGAGAAACAGGAGCTGATCATGGGGCGGACGAAGGCGGACAGCGTGGAGTTGGAGAACAAGCCTGCGGACTCGCATGTGGCGCGGACCGATCAGGATGAGTTTGGGAATATCTTTCGGCGGAACATGCCCTATGGGAATGTGGACGACCATGGGACTGTGTTCGTCGGGTTCAGCGCGGAGCAGAAACGGCTTTCGCGGATGCTGGAGAGCATGGCAGGTTTGGTGAATGGGACGCGCGATGCGTTGACACGATATACGGAGCCGCTGACGGGGTCTTACTACTTTGTGCCTTCGGTGGAGAGTCTGCGGGGTTTGCGGTAGGGCGGTCGGGTTAATCCGGAGACGTGGGCGCGTTTGTCAAAGGCGTACTCTGAGTCGCCGGAGTCAGGCGTAGAATTCGGATGTCCAGACAGACTTTTCCCTTATGCAGACAGAAAACGGTCAACTCGATAGCGGGTTCGTACTCCGTGACTTGCTTGCGGACAGCGACTTCCCTCTGCGTTCGACGAAGCCTCGTAGCGCAAACCGGGAGTCGATGGCGCTGCGGCGGCTGTCGAGGCTTTTTGCCGAGAGCCCGGAAACCGTGTTGCAGGAGCTTGTGAACACGGCTGTGGAGCTCTGTGGGGCCGATAGCGCTGGGATCTCCCTGGAAGAGCCTGAAGACGGGACGTTCCGTTGGATCGTGGTTGCGGGTAGCTTTGCGCAATATCTCGGCGGACGGACGCCGAGAAAGTACAGCCCTTGTGGAACGTGTCTGGATTCGGGACGGGCCCAACTGTATCGCGTGACGAAACCGTACTACGACTATCTGGGCGTTACGGCGAAGCCCATTGTCGATGGAATGCTGATCCCGTGGTCGAATGAGTTCATGCGTGGGACTTTATGGGCAGTTTCCCATGCGTCCGCGGAGGCTTTTACTGCCGAGGACTATGAGCTGCTGAACAGCCTGGCGGATTTCGCTTCGATCATTTTGCGCCATCAGCATCAAAGATATTGTTGAGAGAGAACGAGCGCACGAAGGGCGTCGCGGAGATGGCGCATAAGCTGGCGCACCGGATCAACAATCCCCTGCAGAGCCTGACCAATACGATTTTTCTCGCGCGGCACGGCAAAGACAATGTGGAAGAACATCTCGTGCAGGCGGAAGCGGACTTGCAGCGGTTGTCGCTACAGGTGGCAAAGCTGTTGAATCTGCCGGGGCGTCTGGATGTGAGTGCTCCCGGACCGGACATGAATCTTTTGCCAGAGGCAAAATCGTAGCGCTGGTCGGCGAGGTTTTCTTCGGATGTTTACATGGCGTTCACATTAGGATTTGACGTGGAGTTCTAGGCTGGGCTGGCAAATCAAACCAGCTCTGTCAGGTGAACGAAACGATGGCTTCTTCCGCTGCTACTCCTCCTCCTGCGCTTCACCCACAAACTTCGGACGCAAAAGCTGCCGACCGCTTCTCTCAAAGCTCTGCGGGGATTTGGGGTGCCGCGGTGTTCGGCATCATGCTGGTCGGCGGTCTGATCTATATCGGCACCAAACTGGCGAGCGATCTTTCGATCGTTCACTCGGCTTCGGTGTTTCCGTATGTGCTGCTGGGTGTGGCGCTGCTGATTGCGCTGGGATTTGAGTTTGTGAATGGGTTTCATGACACGGCCAATGCCGTGGCGACGGTGATCTATACGAACTCTCTGGCGCCGCATGTGGCGGTGGTGTATTCGGGCGCGATGAACTTTGTGGGTGTGCTGCTGAGCTCGGGTGCGGTGGCGTACTCGATTGTGAATCTGCTGCCGGTGGAGCTGATTTTGAAGGTGAGCTCGGGGTCGGGGTTTGCGATGGTGTTTGCGCTGTTGATCGCGGCGATTATTTGGAACCTGGCGACATGGTGGCGCGGGCTGCCGGCTTCGAGCTCGCATACGATGATCGGGTCGGTGATCGGGGTAGGGATTGCGAACCAGCTGATTCGGGGCCGGTCCGGGGTGAGTGGCGTGGATATGGAGCAGGTGAAGAAAGTGTTCACGGCGCTGCTGGTGTCGCCGGTGGTCGGGTTTGTGCTGGCCGGGCTGCTGTTCCTGCTGTTCAAGCTGCTGGCGAAGGACAAGCGGCTATATGAAGCGCCGGAAGGCACAGCGCCTCCGCCGTTCTATATCCGCTGCCTGCTGATCCTGACCTGTGGTGGCGTGAGCTACTTCCACGGATCGAACGATGGGCAGAAGGGCATGGGGTTGATCATGTTGATTCTGGTGGGCACGGTGCCGACGGCGTATGCGCTGAACCACACGGTGGACAAGGGATCGGTAACGACGTTCGCGGCTGTGTCGACGCAGGTGGCCGGGGCGCTGCATAACTACGAGGACCAGAATGTCGTGCTGGGTGAGTCGCAGCCGGAGCTGGAGCAGTTTATTGCGACCAAGCACTATGAGCCGCAGGTGTTGACGGCACTGGGCGAGATGGTGACCGACATCCGGAATGAGGCGGTGAGCTATGGGTCGCTGGGCAATGTGCCGGCGGAGATGCAGGCGAACGTGAGGAACCAGATGTACCTGACGTCGTCGGCGTTTGCTCTGCTTCCCAAGGCTGCGGGCGCACCGAAGTTCAGCGCGGGTGACAGCGCCGTGTTTGCCAACTACCGGAAGTTCCTGGACAAGTCGACGAAGTACATCCCGACATGGGTGAAGGTGGCGGTTGCGCTGGCGCTGGGGTTGGGGACGATGGTGGGTTGGAAGCGGATCGTGATTACGGTCGGCGAGAAGATCGGCAAGACGCACCTGACGTATGCGCAGGGAGCTTCGGCTGAGATTACGGCAATGGTGACGATTGGGCTGGCGGACGGCTTTGGTCTGCCGGTGAGCACGACGCATGTGCTGAGCTCGGGCGTGGCCGGAACCATGGCGGCGAACGGGAGTGGGCTGCAGATGAGCACGGTGCGGAATATCGCGCTGGCGTGGGTCTTTACGCTACCGGCGGCGGCGGTGCTTTCGGGGTTGTTGTTTATGCTGTTCAATAAGATCGCGGGATAGGCGCGAAAGGTCCCATGAAGCCCCACCCGGAGAGACAGGTGGGGCTTTTCTTTTGCTTTCCAGCAGATAAGGGCCAGAAATCCACGGTGGGGAGTCTTATACACTCAACGCTGCCACTATGAGTCTTAAAGCCAAGATCGAAGCCGTCATCTACGCGTCAGAAGAACCTGTCACGCTTGCTCAACTTACCGGATTGCTGGGCGAAGAGGGCCAGGCCGAACTGGATGCGCTGGATGCGCAGCAGCAGTCGCTGCCGCTGGAGGAAGAAAACGCAGATGAGACGCCTGCGATCGAGGCTGAGGCAGACGATCCGGATCCTCTGAATGGTGAAGTGCTGGAGCCGGGCGAGTCTACGGCGGAGCTGGAAGCGGTGGCTGCTGAACCGGATGCGCCGACGTCGGAGCCGGAGATGGTGGTGCATCCGGCCGAGGGTGAGGTTGCCGAGGCGCCGGTTGAAGGTGAGGCGGCTGCGCCGGTTGAGACTGCGGCGGCAAGCGTGGATGAGAAGAAGGTGGCGCGAGAGCGGGAGCGGAAGCTGCGGGAGTATTTCCGGTCGCTGCTGGATGAGTTGATTTCCGACTATGCGGGGGATGCGCGGGGGTTGGAGATTCGTGAGGTTGCGGGTGGGTATCGGCTGGCGACCAAGCCGGAGTATCACGATGCGGTGCGCGGGTTTGTAAAGAGCCTGAAGCCGCCACTAAAGCTAACGCTACAGGCCTTGGAGACGCTGGCGGTGGTGGCGTACAAGCAGCCGGTGACGGCACCTGAGATTTCAGAGATTCGCGGGGTGGACTCGGGTGGCGTGCTGGGCTCGCTGATGGCGCGGAAGTTAATTACGACTGCCGGACGGAAGCAGGTGATTGGGCGTCCGATCCTTTATAAGACGACAAAGGATTTTCTGCTGCGGTTTGGCCTAAAAGACATCAACGAGCTTCCGAGCATCGAAGAGTTTGAGAAGATGGCCGGCGAGCTTGCGGATGCAGAGCCGGTGCAGGAGGAGATTCCGATGTCGCAACACAATACTTCAGAAGAAGATGCTGCAGCCGGTGGAACGCCGACGAGCGTGGATGAGCTGAACGCTGCTCCCGAGCCGACGACCACTGTGCATGAGAACGTGGAGGAGATGCTGTCGGATGATTCGACGGCTCCTGAAGGCCACAACAAGGAGCACACAGACCCCAGCGAAGTGGAGCCGATGGCGGAGCAGCATGAGCCGCAGGCGGATGGGGACAGCGACGATCCTTCAGTCGATAGCGAAGCGGACCATGACGGCAAGACCGGAGGGGCTTAACGATGGTAGAGCTCCGTCTTGAACCTGCTGATTCCGTGGAGGATAACAAACCCGATACGCTGGCTACGCCCGAAGGTGATAACGAGGGTTTGCCGGATGAGCCGCTAACGGCGGACGAGCCGGCTGTGGAGCGTCCGAGGGGCGATGAGCCACATAGCGTGGAGCCGCTGCGCGACGCTTTGGGGTGACGGCGCATCTTACCCGTGAGGTGAATGGATGCCCCCGGTACGATCGCTAAAGGTGTTTGGCAGTGCAGTAGAAATTACGGTGGATGGCGCTATGAGCCATGGCGTGACTTCGGTTGTGGTTTTGACCGTGCCGCCGGGTGGAGGGCTTCCGCCGCATGCGCATGAGTTTGAGGATGAGATGTTTATGGCACTCGAAGGAGACTTTGAGCTGCTACAGAATGGAAAGTGGGCATCACTGCCGATCGACGAGCCTGTGTTTTCGTCCCGGGGGACGGTTCATAGCTATCGGAATGTGGGCAAGAGCTCTGGGCGGATCGCAACCATCTATACGCCGGCGGGGTTTGAGCAGTGGTTTGAGGAAGTGAATGGGCTTTCTCCGGCGACCGAGCTGAAGCAGATCGTCAGCATCAGCGAGGAGTATGGGGTGACGATCCATGCGGATGGCAAGGCGCGGGCGGCGAAGGCGGATACACTGAAATAGCGCCAACTTGTGCGCAGGGACCGCGACGAGCACGTACCGCAGTCAGAAAGACAGACAACATGAGCAAGCCCCCCATCGAGAAGACCGCGGCAGGCGACCAGCCCCGCGGCGACCGGTTGCAGAAGATCCTGGCGCAGGCCGGAATTGCGAGCCGGCGAGCGGCTGAGGCGATCATCCTGGAAGGCCGTGTGATCGTGAACGGCAAGGTGGTTACCGAGCTGGGCACGCGCGCGGATGCAAGCAAAGACCACATACGCGTCGACGGCAAGCTTCTGCATGGGCCGGAGCCGCAGCGGTACTTTATGGTGAACAAGCCGCGCGGCTATGTGACGACGACCGATGACCCGGAACATCGGCCTACAGTGATGCAGCTGCTGGGGCAGGATTCGCAGAAGAAGACGGTGGGTGAGCACTCGAAGATGCCGAGGCTGTACCCGGTGGGACGGCTGGATTACCTGTCGGAGGGTCTGTTGTTGATGACTAACGATGGGGAGCTGGCGAACCGGCTTTCAAAGGCTGCAGCGGGCGTTGAGAAGACGTATCTGGTGAAGGTTTCCGGTGCGCCTACGGAACAGGAAATTGATCAGCTGAGGCGCGGGATCATGATTGATCGCGGGCGGCTGAACGAAGTCCGCAGTGGGCGGCGGGATCGTGTGCTGACGCAGCCGGCGAAGGTGGAGCAGGTGCGGCGTGGGGAGAATCCCTGGTTTGAAGTGACGCTGACCGAGGGCCGCAACCGGCAGTTGCGCAAGATGTTTGAAGAGATTGGGCACCATGTGGAGAAGATCCGGCGCATTGGGTATGGAGCGTTGGTGCTGGATGTTCCGCCGGGGGCTTTTCGCGAGTTGACGACAGGTGAGGTGCAAGCACTGGGACGGGCTGCCGCGGGTAAGAAGGTGGAGCGGAAGAAGACTTTGCCGGAAGCGGCGCAGTTGAAGAAGCCCGTGCCACCGAAGCGGAAGTCGTTTAGGGCTCCGAGGCGTGGGCGCGGATAGAGTGCTGTCTGTTTCTAGTAGGTTGCTATGGCTCTGAGCTTGAAATTCTGCGAGAAATTACCGATGAAGGCAACCTATTTTTGGGTTTGAAATGGGTTCGAAATTCTCGAACGTTTGGCAAACTTCCGTCGCAGGGCGACCGTCTCTTAGCTTCTAGAGGAGACATACTCATGCGTGGTATCAAGACAGTTTTTGCTCTTTCTGCATTGACCCTCGCGGGCGCTGTACCAATGGCGCACGCACAGATTTCCATCCAGATCGGCCCCGAGCCTAGCTGTCCTTACGGCTATTACGATTACGCTCCGTACAACTGTGCGCCCGATGGCTACTATGGGCCGGAGTGGTTTGTGGGTGGGCGGTTTGTTGGCGCGGGTAAGTGGTTCCATGGGCCGGCGAACTTCCATGGCAATGTGAACAACCATTTCGATCCGCAGCATGGATATAAGGGATCGGCTCCGCAGCATGGGCCAACTCAGGCTCCGCATGCGAAGTTCCAGGCGAATGAAAGCCGCGATGGCCAGGGACATGCGGGTGCACCGCACCGGTAAAGTCCTCTTTCGGACATGACAGCATAGCCCCTTGGCGATACGCGAGGGGCTATGTCGCGACCGACTGACGGCAACTTTTGGGCACGATTTTGCTTCTTAAACACCGGAGGATTTTGTCATGCGTGGAATCAAGTCAGTTCTCGCAGCATCTGCCCTTTTTGTGGCTGCCGCTATTCCGGCCACTGCTCCTGCCAATGCTCAAATTTCGGTCGGTATCGGCGTGGCTCCTGCTTGCCCTTATGGCTACTACAACTATGCGCCGTACAATTGCGCCCCCTATGGCTACTATGGGCCGGAGTGGTTCAACGGCGGGGTGTTCATTGGGGCCGGTCCCTGGTTTCATGCACGTCCGGGATGGCATGGGTATGTGAACCATGCGTATGACCCGCACTATGGCTATCATGGCGCATTTCCTCACCGTGGCGAAGCGTTCCATGAGCCTGCGGATCATTGGAACGGTTTTCACGCGTCACACCAGATGGACGAGCATGGGCATGAAGCGGAGTTTCACGGCCACCGCTAATCGAGATGGATGCTGGGAAAGCCCCTGCCTTATGCGGCAGGGGCTTTTCTTTTCGAGTATTTCTGTCGAGTGTGCAACTTAGTGCAGGTGCGGGCACTCACATGGCCTGAGGTTCTTCCATGCGCAGTATCAAGTACGTCCTTCTCGCAGCAGCCATGATGTTTGTGTTTGCGGTAGCTGCCCCTAAACCGGCTCAGGCCCAAATTTCAATCGGCATTGGCGTAGGCGAACCGGCCTGCCCTTACGGTTACTACGGCTTTTCGCCTTACCGTTGCGCTCCGTATGGCTACTATGGACCGGAGTGGTTCGAGGGTGGGCACTTTCGCGGTGCGGGCCGCTGGTACCACGGCGGTCCCGGCTTCTACGGCCATGTGAACCGCTCCTATGATCCTCACTATGGGTATCGCGGTGGCTATCCGCAGCATGGCCCGTACCAGGAGCATCCGGACCACTTCCAGAGCTTCCATGCGAGCCATTACAGCGATCCGGGTGGGCACTATCACACCGAGCAGCAGCATGGCGGGTATGTAAACGGCGGCCACCGCTAAAGCCCGGGCTTAAGTCCGGAAACACATTCCTTCTGCAAAGACAGAAAGAAAGTAACACTTCTTTCCCCTGCGTAGCGCTCAATGAGCTGCGCAGGGGTTTTCCATCTGGGTTGGGCATTGGGCAGAGAGCCAGGGCAGGAGTCTGGTGACAATGAGGGCGGCGCCGTCGTCAGAGAGATGGATGCCATCGCCCTGGCGGAGCTTTTCGGTGCGGCCGTGGACTTCGCCGAAGTCGCGGAAGTGGCCGGTGGTGTCTCCAATGACGCCGGCGGTGCTGAACCAGATAGCGTGGGGCGTGGAGGTGACGACGTCGTAGTCGATGCGGTTGATGGCGTCCATGCGAGTGTCGAGGGTCTCGTCCTTCATCGGCGGAAGGCCGAGCCAGATAACGGTGGCGCCGTGGGATTGGAGCATGTCGATATAGGCTTCGACACGGCGCTGGTAGATGCGGTGCCAGCCGGGTGAAGCAAAGGGGTAGACAGTGCCATCTTCGACGAAGCCCTGGCCGTCGTTAGCGCCGATGGCGACGATGATGAAGTCGGGGCGAGATTGGCGGAGCATGGCGGGGTACTCGAGCTGCCAGTTGAAGACGTCTGGGCGAGCGAGGCCGGTGCCGGACTTGAAGAGGCTGAGGAAGTTGAGGTCGGGATAATGGGGGGCTTCACGCATGATGGCCGAGGAAAGACCGACGGCCATCATGGAGTCACCGGCCATGGCGATGGTGCGGCTTTGGCCGGCTTCGATGGCGGGGATAGGTGGAAGCTTCGTGAAGGTGGGTGGCTTGGTGAGGGAGAGCGGGATGGGCCGTGGGTGGGGTATAAGGGGTGCTGGTTCTTTGGCAGCGGGAGTAGCGGTGCGAACCCCAATCTCCAAGTGCGAGAGATCGGGGGCACTCGGTTTGGTGGTCGGGATGGGTGGTTTGAGGGTTGCGAGGAGTGCTGGGTCGTCAGACCAGCCGATGCGGGCTAGGACAATCAGCGCGTGGTTGCGTTGCTTTTCGATGCGGAGTGGAACGAGCGCCCGGTGTAGAAAAGTGAAGGTGGGTAAAGCGACGGTGCGCTCGGGGCCGAGGTCGAGGCGCTGGGCCCAGTCGTAGAGGCCGCCGGATTCAAGCACCAGGATGAGCCCGACGAAGGTCGCGAGGCTCAGCGTGAGTTGGGGTAGCGTCGAGAATCGGCGGTAAGGTCGCATGCGTGGTGAGTGATCAGAACTGGAAGTAGATGAAAGGAGCTACGCCGGTGGGGCCGAGGAGTTCGATGAGGAAGATGCCGAGGGCTAAGGCGAAGCCGCTGGCGAAGATGGGGAGGCGAGACATGGTGGACTCTGCGGTGCGACGCCAAATGCGTGGGGCATATTGGCCGAAGATTCCCAGGATAAGCGTAAGGAGGATGGGCCAGGTGGCTAGCGTTAGGGCTCCGCGGGTAGTTAATTGATGGAAAACTGTTGCGGCGATGTTGAAGGTGGGCGAGCGGAAGAAGACCCAGCCGATGCAGACGGCGTGGAACATGAGGAGTCGTGCGATCCACGACCACCATGTGCGGGTGCGGAGTTGTTGGATTTGTCGTGAGGAACTTGCGGCCCAGAGGCGATGCACGATGAGATAAAAACCTTGGAGGCCGCCCCATACGACGAACGTCCAGGAGGCGCCGTGCCAGAGGCCGCCGAGGAGCATGGTGATCATGAGGTTGGCGTAGACACGTGTGGGGCTAACGCGAGAGCCGCCAAGGGGGATGTAGAGGTAGTCGCGTAGCCAACTAGAAAGTGAGATGTGCCAGCGCTGCCAGAAGTCCTGTGGGTCGGTTGCGGTATAGGGCGCGTTGAAGTTGCGCGGGAAGTGGTAGCCGAGGAGCATGGCGCAGCCGATGGCAATGTCGGTGTAGCCGGAGAAGTCGCAGTAGATTTGTGCAGCGTAGCCGTAGATGGCTAGAAGGATGTCTCCGCGATGGAAGCTAGCGGGGGCGGCGAAGACGGGTTCAACCAGGCGGGTGGAGAGCGTGTTCGAGAGGATGACTTTTTTGAAGAGGCCCGCGAGGATGAGCAGGAAGGCTCGGTTAACGCGGATGTGGTTGCGGTCGGAAATTGCTTTGTAACGCGGGCGCATGAGCTGCGGAATGAAATGCGAGGCGCGCAGGATTGGGCCGGCGATGAGTTGTGGGAAGAAGGCGACGTAGAGGAGAGCGTCGGTGAGGTAGAGGGGTTCGCGGAGCTTGCGGCGGTAGATGTCTCCCATGAGCGAGATGGCGTGGAAGACGAAGAACGAGATGCCGAGCGGGAGGAACGGCGCTGGGAGATTCCAGACGGGAGTGCGGCCGACCAGCCCCCAGAGCCCGAGGGCGGTGAGAAGCACGAAGCTGGCGTACTTGTAATAGATGAGAATGGCCAGGCAGATTGTTACGCCGGCGATCAGGAGCTGCTTGCGGCGGGTGGGGTCTTCGGTGTGCTGGATGGTTTGCGCGATGAAGCCTTGAGCGAAAAGCGAGATGAAAATGAGGAGTGGGACGTAACGCCAGCTCCAGAAACCGTAGAAGATGTAGCTGGCGGTGAGGAGAAAGAGCTTATGCGCCTGGGGGCGGGATTCGAGCGCCCACGCGGCCGCGAGCACGATCAGAAAGAAGATGGCGTATTCGACGGTCGGGAAGAGCATGGCGGTCGTACACTCTGCGCAAGGTTTGGCGGTGACTCCAGCTTACGGTGCCGGGAGGCTCTGGCGATGAATGAAACGGGAGCTTTTGGCACCGCGGATGGCAGCTGGGGTGAAGCAAACTGTAGCGCGAAAGGAGTTGCGGCCAGAATCATTTCGGCGGGCGAACCAACTTCGTTACGGTAATTGCCGTCGGATAGGTATCCCTGCACAGAGGTTCGAAACTGAATGACATGGAACGAGCGGAGAAAGCATGACAAGTAGCAGCGCGGGACACCGTTGCAGAAACTGCGGAGAGACGATTCGTCTGCGGGAGTTGGGGTTCGTAGGGCAGGTGGCGCCGTTCTTTTTGAAGCGGGTATTCGGGGTGAAGCTGGGTGCAGTGCGTTCGACGAACCGTTGGAAGCAGATGGTGCGGAGTGTTGCAGTAATTCCGCAGAAGCTGCTGGATCGGGTAAGTCAGCTAACAGCATTTGTCGAGATCCAGATGTGCGAGGCGTGCAGTTTTGTACAGGCCAAGCGACCGTTCCACGAAGAGGACATCACGCGGCTTTACGCGGATTACCGAGAAGAGAGCTACAACCGGGAGCGGATTGAGATGGAACCCAGTTATGCGGCGAAGGCCGCCGAAGTGGGCCATAGTACGGTGGAGCTGGAAACACGCACCACGGCGGCGACCCGGTTTTTGAAAGAGCATATGACGGTGGGCGAAGGCTTTTCGATACTGGACTTTGGCGGATCGGACGGCAAGTTCATGCCTCGGATCGAAGCGAAGAAGTTTGTGTTTGAGATCTCGAACGTGCAGCCGATTAAAGGCGTGACGAGGATCCATTCGGAAGCGGAACTGGGGACTTACTCACTGGTGCAACTGGCGCATGTGGTGGAACATGTGGTCGAACCGCTGGGACTGGTGAAGCATGTAGCCGAAAGGGTTGCGCCGGGCGGGCATTTGTATATTGAGACGCCACAGGAGCTGACCGACGTGGAGCGGGAAGACTTGAAGATGGGCCGACGGACGGTTGGAATCCATGAGCACATCAACTCGTACTGCGTGCAAGCGGTGACCAAGCTCATTGAACAGGCGGGGTTGAGTGTAGTGGCAGTTGAGGCGACGCCTGTTAATGTTGGATGGGCGAAGGCCATACATATACGGGCGCTGGGGCAGAAGGCCTAGAAAGCGACTAACCTTTGCCCTATACCCGCCAGGAACGGGCTGCGGTTCCGTTCGCACATGATTAAATGTGCATCCAACCGAAAACCGGTCTAAGCAGATTGATTTATGACAAGTTGAGGTTATTTAGAAGATATGCCACCTAAAACCAGTTTTCGAACCAAAATGCTCAGAGCAGCCGGCGGCAGCGCACCAGTACTTGCATGGGCGAAGTCAAAGACTAGGCACTCAGGGGTAGATGTGCGGCGTGCTGGCGAAGACGTGGAGCTGCTCAAAGGCAACCGGGCGATTCGTCTGGCTGCGAAGCATGTCTTCTTCGTTCCCGAAATCGTCTTCGCCTTCGATGCCTATGCGCATGCGCTGCCCGCGGAAGAGAAGAACGGCATCAGCACCGTAGACTTCGCGTCGGTTCCTGATCGCTTGAACTCCTGCAGGAGGATCCTTCGGCATGGGGTTGTGATGGAGGCCAGGGATGGCGTTTTATGGCTGATCAAAGACCCGCGAGCGATTCTTTTGCCGGAACATCACCTGGTGTACGCGGCAGATATTGCAGAGTCGTTCGACAGATATTTCCTGCCCCTGAAGCCTGAGCTGCGCGACGGACTGGAGGTGCTCGACTACTCGACGCCGGGTAGATTGCAGACCTATCGAGATTCGGGGCTGCAGTTCGAGATGGCGTCGTTTCCTGAGGAAGAGGATGAGCTCGAAGAATCGTTCCACTGGTATCGGCCAAAAAGCGGAGACCTGGTTTTTGAGATAGGCGCACACTGCGGTGTTTCCACGTATCACTTCGCACAGATGGTGGGACCAGAAGGCAAAGTGGTCGCCTTTGAGCCCGACCCGGTGAACTTTGAGATTCTGAAGCGCAATATGGCGCGTTACAACCTGACCAATGTCGAGCTGGTAAACGCGGCAGTTGCCGGCACGGCGGGCAAGATGGCGTTTAGTTCTGAAGGAACCGTGGGATCCATGCTGATTTCCGTGCTGGACCGCGCGCCCGCCAGTAACGTTGTGATGGTCGACGCCATCACACTTGCGGATACGTTCGAGCGATGGGGAGTGCCTGCTTTCTGCAAGGTAGACATAGAGGGGTCCGAGATCGAAGTGATTGCGAAGTCTGCCGACCTTTTGCGGAACAATAAAACAAACTTTGCGCTCGATACATGCCACCTGAAGCCGGATGGGAAGTCGACTCACTCGGACGTCGAAACCCTTTTTTCGGAGCTATGGGTATGAAGCGACGTCCGAAGCAAACCCGCTAATGGCAACGTGGGCCCGTCCTCTGGCGCCTGCGGCGCGCTGATAAACTTTCAGCAGGCCGTGATGCGCCGATCCCCCATAAAAAGAATGTCCAAGTTGCCCGTAACTGAAACGCCCACATCTCTCCTAGTTCCCGGTGACGGCAGCGATGCCCCCGCGTCGCCACCCACACCGAGCGGCTGGCGCAAGGGGCCGTTGGGACGAATTGCGCATGCTATCGGGCTGGATCGTGCGATTGCGTATACCGTGCTGGCGCGCGGCTGGTCGGGTATTTCCGGGCTGATTACAGTGGCGCTGATTGCGCGCAAATTATCGCTGGCGGAGCAAGGGTACTACTACACGTTCGGTTCGCTGGTGGCGTTGCAGATCGTGTTCGAGCTGGGGTTTTCGGTGGTCATCCTGCAGCTGGCCACCCATGAAGTGGCGCATCTGACCATTGACTCGGAAGACCGCATCACAGGGCCGGATGCGGCGCACTCGCGGCTGGCTTCGGTGCTGAGAAAGGCGCTGAAGTGGTACACCGTGGCGGCGGTACTGATGGCGTGCTTTCTAGTGCCGGTGGGATGGCACTTTTTCGCTGCGAATCCGGATGTACACCAAGTGATCGCGTGGCGGATGCCGTGGGTATGTGTTGTGCTGGCTTCGAGCATTACGTTCCAGATCGATCCGATCTTCTCGTTCCTGGAGGGTTGTGGGTTTGTGGCGAAGGTGGCGAGGACGCGTCTGGCACAATCGATGACAGGCGGACTGATGGCCTGGGGTGCGCTGCTGCTGCATCATGGGCTGTTTGCTCCAGCGCTGTTGATTGCAGGTCAGGCGCTGGCCGGGATTGTGTGGCTGACGAGCCGGCGGCGGTTGCTGTTTCATTTGCTGCGGCATCCGGTGGGGCAACACGCGATTGACTGGTGGACCGAGGTCTGGCCATTCCAATGGCGGATTGCGGTGAGCTATGCATGCGGGTTCTTCATCTTCCAGCTATTCAACCCGGTGCTGTTCAAATACTGGGGTCCGGCAGCAGCGGGGCGTATGGGCATGTCGATGAACCTGTCGAACGCCGTGGCCTCGGTGGCGATCGCGTGGATCAATACAAAGGCAGCACCATTTGGAGCGATGATTGCACGGAAGGAATATGGGCTGCTGGACCGCCTGTTCTTTCGGTCAGTATGGCAGAGCGTGTCTCTGGCCGTGCTGGGTGCGCTGGTGGTGTGGACGGGGGCGGTGCTACTCAACCATCGCCACCTGCCGTTTGCGCAGCGTCTGCTGCCGCCGCTGCCGCTGGCGTTCTTACTGGTCTGCATGGTGTTGAATCAGCTAGTGAACTCGTGGGCGCTGTATCTGCGAGCGCACAAGCAGGAGAAGTTTTTGATTCCTTCGGTGGTTTCGGCGGTGTGCCTTACGATGTCCACCTACTTTCTTGGGCGGCGCTATGGGGCTTTGGGGATGACGTCCGGACAGCTCGCGATCGGATTGGTGCTGGGTGTGGGCTGGGGCTGGTATTTGTTCACCCACTACCGGAGGGTTTGGCATGAAGCCTGACGGGCTGCCGGATGCCGGGGCGAAGCCTTTGTTGACCATCGCTATACCGACCCATAACCGGGTGGAGTATCTTGCGGAATTGTTGGGCCTACTGGAGCCGCAACTGGCGGAGTTTCCGCAGGTAGAACTGTTGATCTGCGACAATGCTTCGGAAGACGACACGCCGCAGGTGGTTGCCGATGCTCGCACGCGGCTGGCTAAAGCTGGCGTTGCAGTTGACTATCAGCGGCATGCAGGCAACATTGGTTCGGATGCGAATTTTGCATTCAGCTATGAGCAGGCCCGGGGAAGCTTCTTTTGGCTATGCGGGGATGACGACCTGATTCTGCCGGGGACGCTGGCGAAGGTTATGTCGCACCTGCGAGCAGCGGACGGTACACCGGCTGAGGTCGATATGGTGTATGTGACCAGCTATCCGTTTCGGACTGACTATCGTGCGGAAGCGCATGGAGACCCGTTGGGGCGGCGCTTTCATACGATGCGGAATGCGCAGACGTTCGCGACGACGGTGAACATCATGTTTACCTTCATCAGCGGATTGATCGTAAACAAGGAGCGGCTGGAAGAGCTGCCGCATGAGGTGCCGCGGGCTTTCGTGGGGACGAACCTGGTGCAGCTGGCGTGGTCGCTGCCGCTGCTGCTGCATCACCGGCGGTCGGTGGTGCTATGGGACCGTCCGCTGGCAGGGCGGGTGGGCAACGCGAATGGGTACTCGGTGGGGCTGGTATTCGGACGCAACCTGATGGCGAATGTGCTGCGGCTTCTGCCGAATAGGCGTGATCTAAGTGACCCGATCGTGAACTTTACGGTGAGACGGTGGTTTCCGTCGGCGATCCTCGAGATTAGGACCTCCGGCAACACAACGATGGGAATTGAGGAGGCGCATGCCACGCTGCGAGAGGTGTTGGGAAGCAATGCACGGTACTGGGTGTTCGTGTATCCGGTGCTGCGGCTGCCGCTGCCGCTGGCGCGGCTGTATGCGGGCGTGACGGCGGCGTTGAGCAAGCTGATCTACATGGCGCATCTGCCTGGGTTCTGGCGGCGACAGACGTAAGGCGATTCATGCTATTCTTAATGTGCGTATGAAAATTGCGCAAAGCGCCGCGGGCAGATGACTCCCTATGGATTCGAGTCTGGCCAGAGACCGCGACCGCCAGCAACACAGTTTCCCCTCCTCCACCGCCTACGGGCGCGTTGGTTGCTCTGGCTAGCAGGCCGTCCATTGGGACATGCCTCGCCGTGCAGCAGCAGTGCTTCGAAGTTGGATCAAGGCAATGCTGAACCGGAATCCATGACGCCGTTCGTGCGCTTGCGCACTCGTGTGTCTCTGCATTTGTCCGCCGCTTTTTTGACCAACGATACGAAGGAAAACCTTGTCTACACTTACGCTTGAATCGATTTTGAACCCTGAACCAATTGAAACTCCCCGCACCATTACCGCCAGCGACGACGCTTCCACGCTCACCTTTGCTGACTTCAACATTTCCCAATCCCTAAAGGATCGCCTCGCCGCCGCGAAGTTTGTGATCCCGACGCCCGTACAGGCGAAGGCCATTCCGCCGGCGCTGGAAGGCGACGATATTCTTGCTACGGCCTCTACCGGCACGGGCAAAACACTGAGCTTCCTGATCCCGATGATCGATCGCCTCGAAGAGATTTCGAAGCCTTCAGTGCGCGGCGCGAAAACGCCGATCTTGGCGCTGATCCTGCTGCCGACGCGTGAGCTCGCGATGCAGGTGCTCGAGGCCTATCACCGCATCTGCCCGAACCTGAAGAACGATGCCGTGCTGGTGTGCGGTGGGCTTTCCGAACACACGCAGCTGGACCAGATCGGCCGCGGACCGCGCTTGCTTGTGGCTACTCCTGGACGCCTGGAAGATTATCTTCGCCGCCGTGCGGTTTCCTTGAAGGACGTCGACATGCTCGTGCTGGACGAAGTGGATCGCATGCTCGACATGGGCTTTCTGCCAGCTATCAAGCGCATCGTGCAGGCCCTGCCCAAGGACCGCCAGACGATGTGCTACTCGGCCACGCTGGACGGCAACATCCGCGAGATCGTTCGCGACTACGTCCAGAATCCGGTTCGCGTGGAGATTGGCTCGACCTCGAAGCCGAGCGACCGCGTCGAGCTTCGCGTCTACACCGTGATGCAGGACCAGAAGCTGGCCCAGCTAAACAAGATGCTGCAGGAAGAAGAAGGCACCTATCTGGTGTTCGCGCGTACCAAGCATGGCGCGGACCGCATCGCGGCCAAGCTGGAGCGGCTTGGCCACCTGACTGAGGTGATCCATGGCGATCGCTCGCAGTCGCAGCGTACGGCTGCTCTGCGCAACTTCACCGTCGGCAAGTGCCGCATCCTGGTGGCGACCGATGTTGCCGCTCGCGGCATCGACGTTTCGCACATTGCTCATGTGGTGAACTACGACCTGCCGAATGGCTCGGACGATTTTGTACACCGCATTGGCCGCACCGGCCGCGCGGGCGCGAATGGTGTTGCCAGCACGTTTGTGACGCCGCTCGAAAAGGGTGACGCTCGCAAGCTGGAACGCGAGCTGAAGATCAAGTTCCAATGGCACGAAGCCGACAAGAGCCTGGAGAAGGAGCTGCGCAATCAGCCGATCGATTTGGCGAGCAAGCCGATGAATGGGATATCCGACCTGCTGCAGATGGAAACGCGCAGCTGGAAGAATGCCGATGGGACGATCTCTGAGGCTGCTCCTTCGTCGACACCGCAGCGCTCGCGCAGCGGTTCGGGCGGCGGTGGTTTCCGTGGCGGCAACGGCGGACGTCCTGGTGGCGGCGGTGGTCGCCCCCACGGCGGCAATGCCGGTCGTCCGGCAGGACGGCGTCCTGGTGGCAGCAACCGCGGGCGGTAACGCTTCGGTTCGATAAGGAATGCAAAGGAGGGCGGGGATGATTCCCTGCCCTCCTTTTTGCGTCTGGATTTGATGGCGCGCAAGTGCAGGATGACGCGAGGCCGCGAAGGTGCATCCCAATGCCATGCGCGCCGCTTCCGCACTGAGAACCCGCAACAAAGCTGCACGATTTGCTTCCGCCGTGACCAAGCCCGATCCAGCCGACTCCGCTCGCGCGGCGGGGTTGCGGTATGTGTCCGATACAAAGCCAGGGATACAGCGGCATAAAAAAGGGGAGGCGTTTGCCTATACCGGGCCCGATGGCAAGGCGGTGCGCGACAGAGACACGCTCGGACGAATCAAGTCGCTGGTGATTCCACCAGCCTGGACCGATGTGTGGATCTGCGCGAATCCGCTGGGGCATCTGCAGGTGACCGGGCGCGATGCGAAGGGGCGCAAGCAGAGCCGGTATCATCCGCGGTGGCGTGAGGTGCGGGATGAGACTAAGTATGAGCGGATGACGGCGTTTGCCGCGGCGCTGCCGGTGATTCGAACGAGAATTGCGCATGACCTGGGCCTGGCAGGATTGCCGCGCGAGAAAATTCTGGCGACACTGGTGCGACTCATGGAGACGACACTGATTCGCGTGGGCAATGAGGCGTATGCGCGGGAGAACCACTCGTATGGGCTGACGACCATGCGGAACAAGCATGTGGAGGTACATGGAGCGAACATTACCTTCAGCTTCCAAGGCAAGAGCCGCGTTCATCATACGATCAACCTGCATGACCGGCGGCTGGCGAACATCATCAAGCGGTGCGCGGATATTCCGGGGTACGAGCTGTTTCAGTATCTGGATCATGAGGGCAATAGGCACTCGGTGGATTCGTCAGACGTGAATGCCTATTTGCACGAGATCACGGGGCAGGACTTTACGGCCAAGGACTTTCGGACGTGGGCCGGGAGCGTGCTGGCGAGCGATATGCTGCGTGAGTTTGGGCCGTTCAGCTCTGTGACCGAGGCCAAGCGGAATGTGGTGCAGGCGATAGCAGCCGTTGCGGCGCGGCTGGGCAATACGCCTTCAGTTTGCAGGAAGTGCTATGTGCATCCGGCGGTGCTGGATGCCTACATGGGGGGCATTACCGCGCGAGCGGCGCAACACAAACTGGATGAAGAGATGGCCGAACATGCGGAGGCGTTACGTCGGGAGGAGCGGGCGTTGCTGGATTTGTTGAAGCAGCGGTTGCTGCTGGAGAAGGCTGCCTGATTCAAAGGCGATATCACCTGATTCAAAAATTGATAGGCGAAATTCTGTCGAGGGTGACCATCTGAGCAAGCTTTGCGGCGGTGTGTCGTAAACTGGTGACTCCACGCCTTTCCAGTTTTCGGAGCAGCCGCTGCATGACGTCGTCGCGCAAGATCGGAGTGTCCCTGATCGCCATAGGCTCCGTCTTGCTTGGCATGTATGTGGTGCCGACCGTTTATGGCTCGGCAATGTCGCATCTTGCGGTGGCGCGGTTCCGGTCGGCGAGCCGGCCGAACAGACTTTGGGACAGCTCTCGGATTCGCGCGTACCAGCAAACGCTCGAGATGAACTTTCCTGCTCCTGAAGCTGTGCTGCGCGTTCCTCGGCTGGGCATTGAGGTTCCGGTGTTGGAAGGGACCTCCGACCTTACGCTGAACCGTGGGGTGGGGCATATTCCGGGCACCGCGCTTCCGGGTGAGTCCGGCAACCTTGCCATCACGGGACACCGCGATGGCTTTTTCCGTCCGCTGAAGGACGCCTCGATTGGCGACGTGATTGAAGTGCAGCGGCGGTCGCACACGGACCGCTATGTCGTTCGCAAAATAAAGGTCGTCTTTCCGTCGGATACAAGCGTCCTTAACCCAACAACCGATTCCACCCTCACCCTCGTCACGTGCTATCCGTTCTATTACGTCGGTGCAGCGCCGCAGCGATACATCATCCAGGCCTCGTTACTGCCAGCTTCAAACTCTTCAGGAGATTAACTATGCAGACCCGCCTTAAACTTGCGACCCTTTTCGTTGTTGCAGCGTCCGCCGCTGCTTCGTTTGCCGCTACATCCGGCCCCAGCTCGACGGTTGTGTATGTGGGCGGCAATGATCTTGTGATCAAAGCCTCCGACGGCAAGATTTTGAACTACACCGTTCCCGCAGGCTATGGCTTTACCGACGGCGGCAAGGCTGCAACGCTGGGCCAGCTAAAGCCCGGCGACAAGCTGACCGCACCAGTCGCCACGGGCACCGATCCGCAGGTGGTAGCCAGCGTCATGGTGATGAAGGCCAAGGTATACGCTACCGCACCGCCGGACGGCATCACGCTGACCACGCCCCAGGGCGCGAAGGACTTCACCGTGCCCGCGGGTACGACGTTTATGGTTGGCGGCAAAGCACTCGGGCTTGGCGATCTGGCGTCCGATGTGACGATTGACGCCACAGTGATTACGCCTGCCGCGGAAGGCGAAGAAGTTGCTTCTGCTCCCGATACACCGCCGATGGCCGGCGCGCTGCTGGTTGTGAAGACGGATGATCTGCCTTCGGCCGGCACGAACTTGCCGCTGTATGGCGTAGTCGGTTTTGCGATGCTGCTGCTCGGCTTTGCGATGCTGCGCTTCCGCCGGCCAGCCTCCGAGCTGTAAGACAGTAGCGCGTCTTGATGATAATCGGCAGCCACTAACGGCTGCCGATTGCGTCTGGATTGTGCAAGCACTCACAAACGTACGTTTTACGAAAGGCACCAATGACGAACGCTCTCCGCAACGCTGCTGCTCTTTGCCTTATCGCCCTTCCGTTGGCCGCTCAAACTCTGCGTACGAAGCCCGTGACACAAGCCGAGGTGGACAAAATTACGCGCGAGGCCATCCTCATCGATACGCACGACGATGTGCCTTCAAAGACCATCGACGGCTACGATATTGCGACGCCGAACAAGCGTGGAGAGACGGATCTGCCACGCATGAAGGGCTTTCTGGGTGCAGAGTTCTTTGCGGTGTTTGTCTCGGCGGAGTATGTGAATGGAAACCACTCAGCAAACCGCACGCTGCAGATGATCGATACAGTGAGGACCGATGTGATCGCGGCGCATCCGAACGACTTTGAGTTCGCGACAACAGCGGCCGATATCGAGAAGGCGCACAAAGACCACAAGATTGCGGCATTGATGGGCATTGAAGGCGGCCACGCAATTGAAGACTCGCTGCGGCTGCTGCGTGACTACTATGCGTTGGGCATTCGCTACATGACGCTGACACACTTCAACACCAACAACTGGGCCGATGCGCAGGGCGACATTACGGACACCAAAGTGACGCACCATGGCGGCCTTACGCCGTTCGGTGTGGATGTCGTGCATGAGATGAACCGGCTCGGCATGATGGTCGACATTTCGCACACGGCCGACGATACGTTCTATGCCGCGATCAAAGCGTCTTCGGCTCCAATTATTGCGTCGCACTCTTCCTGCCGCGCCGTCTCTTCCAACACCCGCAACATGACCGACGACATGATCCGCGCGCTCGCTGCCAACGGCGGCACCATGCAGATCAACTTCGACTGTGCCTATCTCTCCCAACGCTACGAAGACGCTTCCAAGCCCCTGCAAGCCGAGATGCGTCCCAAGATGGCTGAGGCCCGCAAGATTGCTGATCCCGCGGAACGTGACGCCGCCATGGAGAAGATCTACATGGAGTCCGCCGCCAAGCTACCGCCCGCCACGCTCGCCGAGGTAGTCGCCCAGATCGACCACGCCGTCAAGATCGGCGGCATTGACCACATAGGTATCGGCACCGACTTCGACGGCGTAGGCTGCGTCCCCACCGAACTGAGCAGCTACGATAAATTCCCGGCACTGACGCGGGCGCTGCTGGAAAAAGGTTACTCCGCGGAAGACATCAAGAAGATTTACGGCGGAAACCTGTTGCGGGTGATGCGTGCGGTTGAGCAACGTGCGGCGGAGCTAAAAGGAACACCGGCGATTGAGGCGACGATCGAGAAGCCATAGTTTGTCGGTTCCCTGCTCGCAGGAAAGGGTCTGCTCGAGAGAGTCGGACCCTTTTCTATTGCTGAAGCGCGCATATCCATGTATATACATGGATATGCGTTTTCAACTTGCTCTCTTCGCTGCCGCACTCGCTATTCTCTGCCCGCAAGTGCAGGCGCAGCTTCCCGAGATCCATAAGCACGACGCTACGGGTGGTAAGGCCATTGCGATTTCGCGAGATCTTGAGCTTCGGCTGGCGGTAAATGCCCTACCTGCCGTGTTGCGTGACGGTGCCACGATTCGCGTAATGCAAGCGGATGGATATGTAGAGGCGCGGCATGGCACGAATCCTTTTACGTGCATTGTGAGCCGTCGCGGAGGCAATTTTTATCCTGTGTGCTTTGACCAGGAAGGCACGCAAACGATTCTCCCGGCCTATGAGGATGATGCGATCATGCGGCTGAAGGGGGCGTCCAACCAGGATGTAGAGCTGGCGCTAGCGAAAGGCTTTGCCGATGGGAAATATCGGCCGCCAGCTCGGCCGGGGATTGCCTATATGCTTTCGCCGTGTACGTACATGTTGGAAGAAGGCAAACTGAAGGCCGTGCCGCCGCACACAATGTTCTATGCACCATTCCTTACCGATGCGGATGTTGGCGGCGTGATGGGCAAGACTCCGTTCATCGATCGGCCTGGACCGCACGGGCAGTTCATCGTACTGGCCGGAGCGAAGGAGCGCGAGAGACTCGTTGCTGATTCTCAGGCGCTGGTGAATGAGGTAGAAAAAGCAATTGGACTTCGCTGACAAACTCTTGCATTGAAAGGAACTTTTGATGTCACTCTTCGTTAAGAAACGAATGCTACTTGTTGTTGCTGTCTTCTCCGCTGCGTTCGCGGTTGCGCAAACTCCATCCCAGCCGACGAAGGTGCCGACAACGCGCATCTTGGCCATGGGTCACCTGACACCGGGTACGAGCCGCGCTGACATTGCTCCGGTAATGAAGGATGAGGTTCCGGCGACGCTGCAGCTGTATCTCGATGGAAAGATCGACCAGTGGTACTTCCGCAACGACGTCAACGGGGTTGTGTTCATCATGAATTGCTCGACGGTGGAAGAGGCACACGCGATTCTGGAGAAGCTCCCGCTCGGTCAGCACAAGATGATGGAGTTCGATCTGATTCCGTTGGGACCGCTGGCGCCCCTCAGTGCGCTGTTGAAGCCAAGTCCAGCGTCCGCCACAAAATAATTGTATGAATTGCCTATGTCTAAATACGCGACACGCCGCCCGCACGCTGACGCGGCTTTATGAGGAGTACCTTCGTCCATGCAATCTGACTCCGCCGCAGTTCGGTCTACTGTCTGTGCTGGTTCAGCGTCCGGGGCTTTCGCAACAGGAGCTGGCGGATATGCTGGATCTGGACCAGACGACGCTATCGCGGAATCTGCGGCTGTTGACCGCAAATAAGTGGATCAAGGGGACGCGTTCCAAAGAAGACCGACGGCTGACTTGCTATGCTGTTACGCCTGCCGGATTCGAAATTCGTAAAGCTGCGGCTCCCCACTGGAACCGCGCGCAGCAGCACATGCGCGAGGTGCTTGGCAACGATTGGGAGACGGCGTTCGCAGTACTTCGGCGACTGAGTAATGTGGCTGCGGCTTAGCTTGCGGCTGTATGATGGCCCTCGATGCACGGGGGATAACATGCTTCGCAGCTTTGCACTTTTTTTGGCGTTCGCGGCCCATGCCGCAGCACAGGCGCCCGTGACGATTACGGTGGATTTGCGGCATCCGGTGGGAGCATGGAAGCCAATTACCTCGTGGTTCGGGTATGACGAGGCCAACTATACGACTGCGCCCCATGGGGGCGAGCTTTTGCATGAGTTGCATGATGCCTATCCTGTGCCGGTGTACATACGCGCGCACCATTTGCTGACTTCGGGCGATGGCGTGCCGGAGCTGAAGTGGAGCTCGACCAATGTGTACACGGTCGATGCAAACGGCAAGCCCGTATATGACTTCAAGATTGTCGATCAGATCTTCGATGCATATCGCGATGCAGGTGTAAGGCCGATGGTGGAGCTCGGCTTTATGCCGGAAGCGTTGGCTTCGGGTATTGGGCCGTACGAAGTACGCTATCCGCATACGCTCGATGGCAGTGTGCAGTCGCCGCCGAAAGACTATGCCGCCTGGGGTGAGCTTTGCCGCGTATTTACAGCGCATATGGTGGCACGGTATGGGCATGATGTTGCAGCGAGCTGGTACTGGGAAGTTTGGAATGAGCCCAACATCACGTACTGGCATGGGACTGAGCCGCAGTACGAGAAGCTGTACGACTATGCCGTAGCCGGAATTCGTGCGGCGCTCCCAGAAGCACGCGTAGGCGGCCCTGCGACTACGGGACCACGTGGGGAGCAGGCCGCCGCGTTTCTCGAGTCATTTCTTCACCACGTTGCCAACGACAAGTCGCTCGCGAATGATCGGCCCGTTCCGCTGGACTTCATCTCGTTCCACGTAAAGGGGCAGCCGAAGGTGATTGCGGGCCATGTGCAGATGGGACTCGATAAAGAGCTGGAAGATGCCGACCAAGGGTTTGCGATTGTGGCCTCCTTTCCGCAGTTTGAAGCGCTTCCGATCATTCTCAGTGAAGCTGATCCCGAAGGATGTGCTGCGTGCTCTGCGCGGGAACAGCCTGCAAATAACTATCGCAACGGGCCGCTCTATCCGGTGTATACGGCTGCGGCGATCAAGGCGTTGTTTGAGCTGCAGGACCGGCGCCATGTGAACCTGTTGGGGATGCTGACGTGGTCATTTGAGTTTGAGGGTAAGGACTACTTTCAGGGCTTTCGAACGCTGGCGACCAACGGCGTCGATAAGCCAGTCCTGAATGTGTTTCGCATGGCAGGCAAGATGGGCCTTGATGGAACGGCCAGCCGTGTTGCCACGACGAGCAGCGGGCAGGTGCCGCTCGACAACATTCTTGCTTCGGGCGTTCGGCAGACACCGGATGTAGATGCGCTGGCCACGGCAGAACAGCACTCCGCTGCAGTGCTCGTATGGAACTATCATGATGACGACTTGCCATCTTCCGCAGCTGCAGTTGAACTGCATGTGAATGGGCTGCCGCCCGGCGCCCGGCGCGTTCGCGTGGAGCACTTCCGTATCGATGAGACCCATAGCAATGCGTACACGGCATGGAAGGCGATGGGCTCGCCGCAACAGCCTAACCCGGCACAGATAGCGGCGTTAAAGAAAGCAGGGCAGTTGGAGGTGCTCACACCGAACAGTACAACGGTGGCGAAGGACGGTAGTGTTACGCTGCCGTTTTCATTGCCGCGACAGGCGACGTCACTGCTCGTGCTGAGCTGGTAGCCTTGCGGGCCTGTGGGGATGGGGCGCACAATCTATTTATGTCGCAGAACAAAACCGCTATTTCGACCAAAGACGCTCCAGCCGCCATTGGCCCTTACTCGCAAGCCGTTCGCGTAGGCGATATGCTGTTTACCTCCGGACAGGTTGCCCTCGATCCCCATACTGGCGCGCTCGTTGCAGGCGGGATTGCGGAACAGACCACGCGTGTCCTGGAAAACCTGAAAGCCGTCCTTGCAGCGGCGGGGATCGACATGATCCACGTGGTGAAGACGACTGTCTTCCTGAAGGACATGAAAGACTTCACGGCCATGAACGAGATCTATGCGAAGTACTTTGCTCCCGCGGGCGTTGTGCCGCCGGCACGCTCGACCGTGGCTGTGGCCGCTCTTCCGAAGGATGCGCTGGTCGAGATTGAGTGCATTGCCAAAGAATCGCCGAGTGAATAGCGGATGCTCACCGACAAACCGCCCCCTGCGATGTTCAGTCGCCCTGCACAGCCCCGCAGGAGTCTGATGGCCGCGGTCCGCATCTCATACGATAAGGAGAGTCTTATGTCCGATATCCCCCAAATGAGCGACACTCAAAAGATCCAGAAAACCGACGCCGAATGGCGCGAGCTTCTGACCCCGGAACAGTACCATGTGATGCGCGAAAAAGGCACCGAACGTGCCTTTACTGGCGTGCTGACCAACAATCACGCCGACGGCATGTACCACTGCGGCGCCTGCGACGCTCCGTTGTTTACCTCAGAGACCAAATTCGACTCCGGTTGCGGCTGGCCCAGCTTTTATGCCCCGATCGACTCGAAGGCAGTCGATTCGCACGAGGACAACAGCTTCGGGATGCGTCGCATTGAAGTGACCTGTGCGCGCTGCGGGGCGCACCTGGGGCACGTGTTCCCGGATGGCCCAAAACCCACTGGGCAGCGGTTTTGCATCAATTCGGCTTCGCTGGCTTTTGAAGGGAAGTAACTTCCAGCCCGCAAGATAAACACGAAAAGCCCCGGTTGCCTTGGCAACCGGGGCTTCGTCATTTTCAACTGGAGCTACGAACCTAAACTAAGCAGCCTTAACGACCTTGCCGCTCTTGATGCAGCTGGTGCAAGCCTTGACGCGCTTGGTGTTGCCACCACCGCCAGCGGTCTTGACCGACTGAAGATTTGGGTTCCAGCGGCGACGCGTAACGTTGTGCGCGTGCGAAATGTTGTTACCGAACTGCGGGCCTTTGCCGCAAAGCTCACATACCTGTGCCATAACGTATCTCCAAACAAACTTGAGGTCGCAGACTCTCCCTCAGGCGCTCGGGTCCGGCTGGACTTGTGCGGGGGAGCTCGAAGGAAGCCCGTGCCAGCGTAATTTCCCGCTGCGGCTACCTGAACTGCATCCTGTAAGTTTACCACCACCGGGCTATTTAACGCCACAATTGCCATCAGCCTGTGACTTAAGGTTGTACCAAAGTGATGCAAGCTCTGCACTCTCCAAAGCCGATCGAGACATGGCCCTCCCGGGAGGCGCACGCCCGGAGAATTACCTCGTCGCCATCCTCAAGAAAGCGCCGCACTTCCCCCGAGGGCAGCGTGATGGGCTCCATTCCTCCTTTGGTCCCCTCCAGCAAGCAGCCGAAACCATCGGGTGTCGGCGCGGAGATGGTTCCGGTCCCGAGAAGATCGCCCGACACCAGGTTGCACCCGTTCGAGGCGTGGTGGGCTACTAATTGAGCCGGAGTCCAAAAAAGGTGCTCAGCTCTGCTGTGTGTGAGCCGGTGGGGTGCGAGACCATTGCCGCGCATCGTGGCGGAGGCAAGAAAGACTTCAAGCTCGATATTGAGCGCGCCTGTCGCCTGGTCTGTATCCGAATAGAGATAGGAAAGCGGCTGCGGATCATTCACTGGTCGCGGTGGCTGGCGCTGCCGAAACGGAGCAAGCGCTTCGGCTGTGATGATCCAGCCGGAGACGGTCGTATGGAAACTCTTGGCCAGAAACGGACCGAGCGGTTGATACTCCCAGGATTGAATGTCACGAGCGGACCAGTCATTGAGCAGGCAGTAGCCGGCGATACTTTCTGCCGCATCATTGATCGAGATGGTCGTTCCAGGCTGGTTGCCGGGACCAATCCAAATACCCAACTCAAGCTCAAAGTCCAGGCTGCGCGTTGGGCCGAAGCTGGGAGCTGCTTCTTCGGTCAGTTTGCGTTGACCGCTGGGGCGCCGCACAGGATGGCCCGATACGCGGACCGACGAGCTTCGACCGTGATACCCGATGGGGACCCATTTGTAGTTTGGCAGCAAAGGAGAGTCAGGCCTGAAAAGCTTACCGACGTTCTCCGCATGCACGATCCCGGCATAGAAATCGGTATAGTCTCCAACGCTGACGGGCAGCAACAGCTCACAGGCAGCAGCCGGATAAAGAAGCCCGGGATGTTCTCCCGCGCCTTGGGCGAGAAATGCGGAGGCCGCCCTGCGAAGCGCAACTCTAGGCCGAGTCCCTAAGCCGAGCAGATGATTGAGCGTTTCTTCTCTGCCTGCCCGGCAAGCCGCCAATGCATCTTCATCGAGTCTCTCGCTCTCGCCTAACGCCTTTAGCGGAAGAATCTGGTTCCCTATCGCGATGCCTCCCTGGGCGATCCCGCCCGGCGGCCGGAAAATTCCAAGTGGAAGATTCTGTATAGGGAAATCGGGATGGCCGTTTGCGTCCTGCACCCAAGATCGAAGCTCGGGATTATGTGTGTGGTCAAGTGCAGCTGTCATTAGGATTTTGCCGCGGGCGGGCAGAAATGCTTCTGCAGCGTATGGCCGTAGTCCGCATACTCCTTTTGTAAGAACGGAGACTCCGCCGCATACCGGGTCACCCGCTGGAGGAACCTAGTTTCGAACATAAACGCAAGCGTGTTCGTAAGCTTCGTTGGCTTCAGGTCGGCCTGGCTCGCGCCTTCAAAAGCATCCACATCTGGCCCATGGGGAAGCATCGTATTGTGCAAGGAAAAGCCACCGGGCACAAAGCCCTGCGGTTTGGCATCGTATTTCCCATAGATGAGGCCCATAAATTCACTCATCACGTTCATGTGGTACCAGGGCGGACGGAACGTATCCTCAGCAACGAGCCAGCGATCGGGAAAGCAGACAAAGTCCACGTTTGCTGTCCCCGGCGTCTCGGAAGGTGACGTGAGCACGGTAAAAATACTCGGATCGGCATGATCGAAAAGCAGTGGCCCCACCGGTGAAAACCTTCGCAGATCGTACTTGTAGGGAGCGTAGTTTCCATGCCACGCGACAACGTCAAGCGGTGAGTGCTGAAGCGTCGTCTTCCACAATGCTCTACCCCACTTCACGATCAACTCGGTTGGCTCATCTTTATCTTCATAGGCGGCCACAGGCGTAAGAAAGTCGCGAGGATTGGCGAGACAGTTTGCGCCGATCGGTCCTCGTTCCGGCAAGGTGAACTTCCCACCGTAGTTTTCGCAGACGTACCCACGCGCCGATCCATCCAACAATTCGGCCCGAAATTTGATGCCGCGCGGAATGACAGCAATCTCACCCGGCTCAATGTCGATCACGCCGAACTCCGTGCGCAGCCGAAGCGCACCCTGCTGCGGCACGATCAACATTTCGCCATCCGCGTTGTAGAACGTCTCCCGCTCCATGGAGCGAGTGGCGCAATAAAGATGTGCCGCCATGCCTGCCATCGCGCCAGCATCGCCTGCGGTTGTGATGGTAAGCATTCCTTCGATGAAGGAAGCAGGAGAGTCAGACATAGGAATTGGAGCCCAACGCATGGGTGCCGGGGGCAGCTCCACTTCCAGACAGGGCGCTGTGCGCCATCCTCCCGGATCGCACTTCTCCATGCGCCCCCAGTGCTGCACGGTGGGACGAATGCGGTACAACCAGCTTCGTTCGTTCGCAGCACGAGGCGCGGTAAAGGGCGAGCCGGAAAGCTGTTCGGCGTACAAGCCATAGGCACAGCGTTGCGGAGAATTACGACCCACCGGAAGCGCACCGGGAAGAGCTTCCGTCTCAAAGCCGTTCCCGAAACCGGAGTTGTAAGTAGTGTTCGTCCCCATCCATGCCGCCTTTGTCACTGCTGCAGACTACAAGTTGCCGCGTTCTGCTTGCTCTCGTTCGATCGCTTCAAATAGGGCCTTGAAATTACCCTTGCCGAAACTGCGGCTGCCCTTTCGCTGAATGATCTCAAAGAAGAGCGTGGGACGGTCTTCCACCGGTCGGGTGAATATCTGCAGCATGTACCCTTCATCGTCGCGGTCCACCAGTATCCCCAGTTTTTCGAGCTCTTCAATCGGCTCATCGATTTTGCCGATGCGCTGCTGCAGTTCCGTGTAATAAGAATGTGGGACGGTGAGGAACTCGACACCTTGCGCCTGCATGCGCGAGACGGTATGCAGGATATCGTTCGTTGCAAGGGCGATATGCTGCACGCCAGGACCTCCATAAAAATCGAGATACTCTTCGATCTGCGACTTGCGCTTCCCTTCAGCCGGCTCATTAATCGGGAACTTCACGTACCCGTTTCCATTCGCCATCACCTTCGACATCAGTGCGGAGTATTCGGTGGAGATATCGTTGTCGTCGAAGTGCTGATACAGACCGAAGCCCATCACCTTCTCGTAAAACCCCACCCATTCGTTCATCGCATTCCAACCGACATTTCCAACACAATGGTCGATGTGCAGCAGTCCCACCGGACGAGCAATCGGGTCTTCCGCAACGCTGCGGTAGCCCGGGAGAAACGGCCCCGAGTAATCCTTCCGTTCAACGAAAGTGTGGAGCGTGTCGCCATAGGCGGCAATCGCCGAGACCACAGACTTACCATGCTCATCGGAAGTTTCCGTTGGTTCGAGAACGCTTCGCGCGCCGCGCTGCGTGGTTTCCATCCAGCTCTTACGCGCATCATCCACCCACAGCGCAATAGACCGCACGCCATCACCGTGACGGGCGATGTGCTCCGCTATGGGATTCCCAGGCCGGAGAGGCGTCGTAAGAACAAAGCGCACCTTGCCCTGCTGCAAAACATAGCTGGCGCGGTCGCGGCACCCCGTCTCAGGTCCTGCATAGGCCACCAGAGACATGCCAAACGCCGCACGATAAAAGTAAGCGGATTGACGTGCATTGCCTACAAAGAACTCAACATGGTCCGTACCGCGAAGCGGCAGAAAATCGGCTTTCGATTCATCAACAGACGGCTGCAAAGTATTGGCTAAGCTAGCCATAACATCCTCCAGAACCGGCTCGTAACGGCACCCGTTACGACCAGTCCAATACCGTGCAACACTCTACGCGCAGCCGAATCCACTTGTCGCGTGTTGCGACCCGAGCCGAATCCCACTTGGCTCCAATGCTCCCGCGACGAAGGCTCTATCCGATGATTACGGGGCGGAGAGTAAAACAAGCCGATGAAGGGGATCGAGACGATCTGAGACTCACCCTCACCAGGAGCGATGTCACAGAAACCGCGTCAACTCGGGGAATCACCGAGTGCGCTAATAAAACTATGGCGGAGAGTGAGGGATTCGAACCCCCGATCGCCTTGCGACGATGTCTGATTTCGAGTCAGGTGCATTCAACCGGGCTCTGCCAACTCTCCAGCTCTCCAAGTTTACTCGAAATGGCCATGAGGGCCAAGACATGCAGCTCCCCGCTGCTTTTTTGCTTCCACCAGGACGAGAGTCCGCGATTGACACCACCCCCGAATCGCGTCACCCTATAACTGTCTCAATCTTCACATTTTTCCAGATTTTCCGTCACCAGCGGTACTTCCCGCAGTGATTCACAGGATTTTTTTCTTGCAGGAGAGGTGTACCCGGTTGCGTTCAGGCTTTTCCATCTCGCAGATTGCGATCCTCGGCGCCCTGGTGCTGACGCTGCCGCTGGCCGCCCAGGAAAAGACACCGGACGGCCAAACTGTCCTTGCCGCCAACTGTTATACGTGTCACACCGCGCGCATGAAGGGCGGACTGCGACTCGATTCCGTGCCCAACATGCTGAAAGGTGGCGACAGCGGCGCAGCCATCGTGCCCGGGCATCCTGAGTCCAGCCTCATCATTAAGGCCATGCATTACCAGGACGACGACCTGAAGATGCCGCCCAAGGGCAAGCTGCCAGACGCCGATATCTCGACCGTAGAAGCCTGGATCAAGGCCGGCGCTCCGGATCTGACGCCAGGTGCCGCGCCGGTCGCCGTCAGCACGTCTCCTGCTGCTTCCTTGCCGCCCAACATCGCGTCCGCACAGGAGCAGTTCTTCGAAACTAAGGTTCGCCCCCTTTTGTCCGCCAAGTGCTACGGTTGCCACACAGGACGCCAGGCCGGCGGGCTGCGGCTGGACTCGCGCAAAGACATCCTGGCCGGTGGTATGGATGGCCCCGTCGTCGACCTTGACCATCCCGAAAACAGCCTGCTGATCAAGGCTGTTCACTACACCGACCAGGCGCTGCAGATGCCACCCAAAGGCCCGCTCGATCCTGGCGATGTCGCCATCCTGGAGCAATGGGTAAAGGACGGGCTGGCATGGCCTGCGGGTTCTACCGCTGTGGTGAACCCCGTGGTGACCGACGCCGACCGCTCATGGTGGTCTTACACAAAGCCGGTAAAGCCCGTGATCCCGATTGTGGCGAACTCGAAGTGGGCTTATAACGACATCGACCGCTTTGTCTTAGCGAAGCTGGACGAGCAGAAGATCACACCAGTTCACGACGCCGACAAGCGCACCATGATTCGCCGCGTTACCTATGATGTGACGGGCCTACCGCCGACACCGGCTGAGATCAACGCCTACCTTGCCGACAAATCGCCAAATGCCTACGCAAAGCTTGTTGACCGGCTGCTGGCTTCAAAGAGCTACGGGGAACGTTGGGGACGCATGTGGCTCGATGTCGTCCGCTACTCCGACACCACCGGAGAAGGCGCGGACTTCCCTGTCCCGGAAATGTATAAGTATCGCGACTACGTGGTCGCATCGTTCGCCGCGGACAAGCCCTACGACCGCTTCATCAAAGAGCAGATCGCAGGCGATCTGTTGCCCACGACTTCCGAACCGGAACACTGGAACAACATCATTGCGACGGGGTATCTCGCGAACTCGAATCGCTATGAGGACAACGTTTCGGATGCGGTCGATAACATCGGCTACGCGTATCTCGGCACGTCAATAGCCTGTGCGCGCTGCCACGATCACAAGTTCGATCCCATTCCAACAGCCGACTACTACGGCATCTATGGAATCCTGGCGAGCACGCAGTACTCCACCAGCGGTTGGGAAGACGTTCGCTACGAGCGCAACATGATCTATCGCGACCCCAGCGTCGTGAAGAGCCAGCAGTATCTGGATTTTGAAGCCCAGTTGAAGCCCGTGGCCGATACGATTCGCGCCGCACATGAGCTTCCCTACTTCGACGATATCCTGCCGGCGCTCGAAGCAAGGCGCATGGCCCTGTTTGAGAACGCACCACACTTCGAATCTGCGTACGGTGTTCGCGAAGGCACGCCGCGCGACGAACATATTCAGCATCTGGGCGATAAAAAGAACCTCGGCGACCTTGTCCCGCGCCACTTTCTACAGCTGGCCGGCAACTGGCAACTTCCGACCAACACAACCGGCAGCGGACGCATGGAACTGGCGAACTGGATCGCCAATCCAGACAATCCGTTGACTGCGCGGGTAATGGTGAACCGGTTATGGCAGGGCCACTTTGGCCGCGGCATCGTCGCTACGCCGAATGATTACGGCAAGCGTGGTGCGGCTCCGACCAACCAACCCCTGCTTGATTACCTGGCCACGGACTTCATCGCGAAAGGCTGGTCGATCAAGGCCATGCAGCGCGAGATCTTGCTCTCGCACACGTATCAGCTTTCAAGCGACGACTCTGAGCAGGCAGAGAAGATTGATCCGGATGCCATCTATCTATGGCGTCATGCGCGCAGCCGCATGGACGCGGAAGAGATTCGCGACGCCATGCTGGTGACCTCCGGCACGCTGGATACAACGCCTGCAGGTCCGCATCCATTTCCCACGCAGGCGCAGGGGAATTACTCGGGCCATGCGCCGTTCCATGCGTTATACGAGACCAATCGCCGCACACTGTACGTGATGACGCAGCGCACGCGGCGGCATCCATATCTTGGCATCTTTGACGGACCAGACGCCACGATGTCGGTCGCGCAGCGCGACTCCAGCATTACGCCGCTACAGACGCTCTACTTCATGAACGGCGAATTTCCCAAGCAGTGCGCTGGCTCGCTCGCAACACAGCTTGAGGCGGCGCACGTAACGCAGCGTGAAGAGATCAATCGCGCGTTCCTGCTCGTCTACGGACGGCCCGCAGAGAAAGAGGAGATCGCACATGCCGAGGAGTTCCTGAACTCGGTCACAGAGATTTACAAGACACAGGGCGCGGACACGCCGCAGAAACCAGCGCCTGCAACTCTGCTACAGAAGGCATCATTTCCCGCACAGCAATCGAGCACAACACCCCAACCGCTGACCTCGGAAGCGGCTCACAAGCTCGCGCTCAGCAACTTCATCCAGGCGCTTTACGCCAGCAACGAATTCATGTTCATCGACTAGACCCGGAGCCTCTTATGACACCTCCATCCCGCCGCGGCTTCGTAAAATCTCTCGCCAGTGCTTCGTTGTTTCTGCCTGGGGTGTTGCACGAACTCATGGCACAGTCCACCGCGCACGTTGCCGATGCTGCCAATCCCCTGGCGCCCAAGCCCCCCATGTTTCCGGCCAAAGCAAAACGCGTGATCTTCCTCTATATGTCCGGTGGTGCGTCGCATGTGGACACATTCGACTACAAGCCAAAGCTCATCGCCGATACCGGTAAACCGTACAAAGGCGATTATCTTTCTGCTCCGCGCTGGGACTTCAAGCGCTACGCCAAATGCGACACCATGGTGAGTTCGCTGTTTCCGCATGTCGGCGCCATGATGGACGACATCTGCGTCATCAACTCCATGAAGAATGACTTCCCTAACCATGTGCAGGCCGTCATGGGCCTGCATGGAGGTTCGGTGGTGCAGCAGCGGCCCAGCATGGGCTCCTGGGTGAGCTATGGACTTGGCACGGAGAACCAAAACCTGCCATCCTTCATGGTTCTTGCTCCGGAGATGCCTTACGGTGGATCGCTGGTATGGGATGCGAACTTTCTTCCCGCCTGCCACGAAGGCGTACACGTCGATAATCCCGCAGTACCCATCCCAAACATGCTCCGCACCGACCTGGGAGATGTGCAGGACAAGGAGCTCGGTCTGATCAACTACTTCAACAAACGCCACGCCGATACACGCGAAGGTGACCGTATGCTGGCAGCCCGTATCAAGAGCTTTGAGACCGCACACGGTATGCAGGTGCAGGCGCCCGAGGCATTCGACCTGACAAAGGAGACCGACGCCACTCTGGCTCTCTACGGCCTGGAGCGCGGCAGCACCAAGGGCTTCGCTTGGCAATGCCTCATGGCGCGCCGTCTGGCCGAGCGTGGCGTGCGCTTCATCGAGCTGATCGACATCGGATCACTGCAGCTTGTGAACTGGGACGCACATGCGGACATGAAAACGCATATTCCGCTGGCGAAGAATGTGGACCAACCAATTGCGGCGCTGCTGAAAGATCTGAAGTCGTGTGGCATGCTCGATGACACGCTGGTTGTATGGTCGACCGAATTCGGCCGCACGCCGGGGGACAAAGACCCGCAAGCCAAGGGTAGAGCGCATCACTCGAAATGCTACAGCTCCTGGATGGCAGGCGGAGGCATCAAAGGCGGCATCACGTACGGGAAGTCCGATGACTACGGATATGAAATCGCCGAGAACCAGTGCCACGTTCACGATCTGCACGCCACGATGCTCAACCAGCTAGGAATCGACCACACGAAGCTGACCTATCAACACGCTGGGCGAGATTACCGATTAACAGACGTGTCGGGCAATGTGATCAAGGAAATCCTTGTCTAAGCGCCTTAAACGGTAGCGATGGTTTCACAGTCAAGAATCGCCGAAGCATAGAATCATGGATGGTGCATGAAGTCACTTCATCATCCCTGCGTAAAACCTTGATTTGACTATGAATTCGCCAGATGCTCCCTTGATGACAGGCCCGTCGCCTTCCGATCTCGAACGGCAACCCATTCTCTTCGGATTTAACAACAGTTACGCACGTTTACCAGAACGCTTCTACTCTCGCACGAACCCGATCCCCGTAGCTGTTCCACGCCTGATCAAGCTCAATGTGGAACTCGTGAAAAGCCTTGGCCTTGATCCCGAAGCGTTTGCAAGCGCCGAAGGCATAGAGATCCTCGCCGGCAACCGCATGGCTGCAGGTTCTGAGCCCATCGCACTCGCCTATGCCGGACATCAGTTTGGTCACTTTGTGCCTCAGCTCGGCGATGGCCGCGCGAACCTGCTGGGCGAGGTGATTGGGCTCGACGGTGTTCGTTATGACATTCAGCTCAAGGGCTCCGGGCCAACTCCTTTTTCACGCCGCGGCGACGGCAGAGCGGCGCTTGGCCCGGTGTTGCGCGAGTACATCGTAAGCGAGGCCATGGCGGCGCTCGGTGTGCCGACCACGCGCGCACTCGCCGCAGTCACCACGGGGGAAGAGGTGTTTCGCGAATCTGTTTTGCCCGGAGCTGTGTTCACTCGCGTGGCAGCAAGCCATCTCCGTGTCGGCACCTTCCAATACTTCGCCACAAGAAATGACATAGAAGGCCTGCGCATTCTTGCGGACTACGCCATCGGTCGTCACTATCCTGAAGCTGCTCAGGCGCAACAGCCCTATCAAGCGTTGCTGAAGGGCGTGGTCGGCAGACAGGCTCGGCTAATCGCACAGTGGATGCAGCTCGGTTTCATCCATGGGGTGATGAACACGGACAACAGTTCCATCTCAGGCGAGACGATCGATTATGGCCCATGCGCGTTCATGGAGGCCTACGATCCGGACATGGTGTTCAGCTCCATCGATCGCCAGGGCCGTTACTCCTACAGCAATCAACCGCACGCTGCGCACTGGAACCTGACGCGCCTCGCGGAAGCGTTGCTTCCCCTGTTAGAGCAGGAAGCGGGTAGCCAGGAAGCTGCGCTAGCCTCGGCATATGAAGCACTAGCAACCTTCGCACCACAGTTTGAAGCAGAACGACTTACCGGCCTGCGCCGCAAGCTAGGTCTCTTCACCGAACAGGATGGCGATGAAGCGCTGGCTCAGGACCTGCTCGACCGCATGGCGGCCAACCGCGCTGACTTCACGCTAACCTTCCGACGACTGTGCGATGCCGCGTCTGAACCGCATGGAGACGCGGGAGTTCGCAACCTGTTCGCAGAACCCGCAACCTTCGACGCTTGGGCCGCCGGATGGCGCACACGCCTTGACGCTGAACCGCACTCCGCAAACGCGCGAGCTACAGCGATGAGATTGGCAAACCCGGCATTCATTCCACGCAACCACATCGTGGAAGCAGCGCTCGACGCCGCCATCGAGCGGCAGGACTTCCAGCCATTTGAAGATTTACTGCGCGTGACGTCGCATCCCTACGAAGACCGCCCGCACCTGGAACGTTACGCCACACCGGCTCGTCCTGAAGAGCGTGTGACTCAAACCTTCTGCGGAACATAGCGCATGGACGCACCAGAAAGGCGTGGCGGCAAGAAAGCTTGCGACACAAATCGAAGCCAACCGCAATTGAAGATGCTTTTAGTGTGGGGGAAATGGTAGGCACGTCCGGATTCGAACCGGAGACCTCTACCGTGTCAAGGTAGCGCTCTAACCAACTGAGCTACGCGCCTGTACTGCGTCTATTCAGCTTACCGCATGCGACCCCTGGCTGCAATTCTTCAAGGCTCAACCTGCCGTTACGGCCGGCCCTTGAGGCGTATTCGGCGCCTGCATCCGTTTCAGCACGATCCACGCGTACTCCGCCGCGGAAACTGGCGCCAGCAGCGCAATCGACCACAGCAGCAACGCCTTCAAATCGTTCAACCCCGCCCGCGGAATCACCTGGCAGGTCATCACCGTCAGCACCCCGAGAATCTGGATCACCGTATTAATCTTCCCCAACAGACTCGGCCGGAAGTCCCGCAATGTATTGGTCGCAAACAGCAGCGTCGCAATCAACAGAATCCCCAGGTCGCGACTGAACACCAGCACCGTCACGTATCGCGGAATCACCCCCACATGTGTCAGAACCAGAAACATCGTGCTCATCAGCAGCTTGTCCGCAATCGGATCCAGATAAAGCCCCAGCGTTGTGCGCTGATGCAATTTCCGCGCCAGCAGTCCATCAAACCCATCGCTCACGCCGGCAAGCCACAACAGCGCAAACGCCAGTCGCCAGTGCCCATCCAGAATCGTGATCACCAGATAGGGCAACACAAAAAGCCGTGCCATGGTCAAAAGATTAGGCACCGCTCGAACTTGTCGGAAGGCAGTCACAGTGGCTCAGAAAATCGCAACTTCATGGATACCGCATGGTAGCCGATTTCGCCCAGTGGATACCTTTCCGCCCCCTTACTCGCCAACCCGCTTCTCAAACACCATCGAAGTCTTCACCAACTCATATCCATCACGCAGATAGAACCGGTGCGCCGCTTCCCGCGTGCTGCGCGAAGTCACCCGGACCATGCCCGCCCCCTGCTCCACGCACCAGCGTTCGGCCTCCTCGCAAAGCCGCCGCCCAATTCCCAGGCTGCGCATCCCTTCCCGTACCACCAGTCCGCCGATCAGTGCATACGGAGGATACTGCAACCTCCGCTCCATCGAAACTTCAATCCACCCCACAACCTCATCCGTCACACATGCCACAAACGCCGTCTGCGTCTCGGGCCGAACACCTGCAATCCACGCCGCTACATCCTCCGCCGTTCGTTGATACGAAAGCTCCTCGACCAGTTCGGCAACCGTCGGCGCGTCGCCCGGTTTCATCCGACGCACCTCCACCGTTGCGCAATTTCGTTCCGTGTCTACCATGCGCACCATTATCCCTGAAGAGCAGAAGCCATCTCCGACCGCTTTGGTCTTGCTTCGCGCCGATTCCAGCCGTAAACTGAAAGTGGCAGAATCCACGCTCCTCTCAGCGGCAGATCGCCCCGAAACCATGCTCAGGCTCACAAAAAAAGCGGACTACGGACTGATGGCGCTGAAGTACCTCGCCGAGCAGCAGACCATCGCCGCTTCCACCCGCAATGGCGCGAATCTCGCCCAATCGGCCAAAGACATCGCCGAGGCATACCACATCCCACCGCAGCTCCTGGCCAAGATCCTGCAAACCCTGGCCAAGGCCGGCCTCCTCGTCTCCCACGCCGGCACCAACGGGGGCTACTCGCTGGCTCGCGCAGCACACGATATGACCGCCTTCGAGGTGATCCGCGCCATCGACGGACCGCTTTTCATCACCAGTTGCATCACAATCCACGGAACCTGCGACCTTGCGGGCCATTGCACCATCAAAGAACCACTGCGCAAGGTCAACGACAGCATCAAGGACCTGCTCAACGGCATTCGCATCTCGGATCTCATCGATCCGGCCGAAACCAATCCCTCCGCAGCATTAGCCGGCGGCCTGGTCAGCATCGGCCTTTAGACTTCGCTTTCTGAACCCTGGGCCCTGGCCCCTGAACCCTTTTTATGGAGCAACGCACATGCCTGAAACCATCGGAGTCAACGTAACCCAATCCAACGACCCTCTTCCCGCCGGCGTCAAGCTGCCCATCTACATGGACAACCACGCCACCACGCCGCTTGACCCCCGCGTGCTCGAGGCCATGATGCCCTACCTCACCGGCATCTTCGGCAACGCCGCCAGCCGCAACCACTCCTTCGGCTGGGAAGCCGAGGCCGGCGTCGAAAAGGCCCGCGAGCAGATCGCCGCCCTCATCGGCTGCACCCCCAAGGAGATCATCTTCACCTCCGGTGCCACCGAGTCCAACAACCTCGCCATCAAGGGCATCGCCGAGATGTACAAAGAGCGCGGCAACCACATCATCACCCAGATGACCGAGCACAAGGCCGTCCTCGACACCTGTAAGAAACTCGAAAAGCAGGGCTTCCGCGTCACCTACTTGCCCGTCCAGGCTGACGGCCTCATCAACATCGAAGACCTGCGTAATGCGATGGACGACCAGACAGTCCTCGTCTCCATCATGTACGCCTCCAACGAGATTGGCGTCATCCAGCCCATCAAGGAAATCGGCGCGCTCTGCCACGAGAAGAAGGTGCTCTTCCACACCGACGCAGTACAGGCCGTCGGCAAGATCCCCGTCAACGTCATCACGGACAACATCGACGTCCTCTCGCTCTCCGGCCACAAGATCTACGGCCCCAAGGGTGTCGGCGCGCTCTACGTTCGCCGCCGCAATCCCCGCGTCCAGATCTCCGAGCAGCAGAACGGTGGAGGCCACGAGCGCGGCATGCGTTCCGGCACCCTCAACGTCCCCGGCATCGTCGGCCTCGGCGCAGCCTGCGAAATCGCGATGAACGAGATGGAAGCCGAAGCCAAGCGTGAGATCGAGCTCCGCGACTACCTCCGTGCCAAGCTCGAAAAAGCTCTCGACTACACACAAGTTAACGGCAACATGGAGCACCACCTTCCCGGCAACCTGAACATGAGCTTCGTTTACGTCGAAGGCGAGTCGCTCCTCATGGGCATCAACGACATCGCCGTCAGCTCCGGTTCTGCCTGCACCTCGGCCACGCTCGAACCCAGCTACGTCCTCAAGGCTCTCGGCCTCGGCGACGACGTCGCCCACAGCTCCATCCGCTTCGGCCTCGGCCGCTTCAACACCAAAGAAGAAGTCGACTACGTCTCCGACAAGCTCATCGACGTCGTCCTCCACCTCCGCGAGCTCTCCCCGCTCTACGAGATGGTCAAGGAAGGTATCGACCTCTCGAAAATTGAGTGGGCTGCTCACTAAGCACTCGTACAACACAAAGAGAAAGGGCACGGCTTCGGCCGTGCCCCTTTCTATTCCGTAGCATCATCGCAAGCGTTCGACTCTTATGGGTTCATCGGCACTACATCGCGTTGTCGATCCCGCTCGTCCGAACCAACATCACTTCCTCATGCCCGTTCTCGGACTCCGCCAGCAACCGCAGACGGTCTCCCTTACTCACATGCAACTTCTTCCCGGAAGTCACACCCTCACCCGTATCGACGACCGTCTTGTCATCGACCACAAACGGCTCCTGCTTGCCCTCCGCAGTGAGCATCGTAATCGTTCGGCTCTTCTTATCGAACGACACGACAGTCCCCGTTTCCTTCACCATCGGAGCTGTGCCAAGATCTTCGACCGCAACCGCGGTACGCACTAGGTCATTGCCAAAGTAGAAGACAATCACATGGTGCCCCGCTGCATTGAACTTGTCCGCATCCATCGTCGCAGAGCGCACATCCTTTTCGAAGACCACGTTGACGTTGTCCGTCTCCGGAAACTCAAACTTTCCCGAGGTCCCGTCATCGGTCACCAGCGTCATCGCCTTCTTCGCAGGAAGAACGGCTTGGACCGTCCCACCCATGGCATGCACGATCCACTGCGCATGTGCTGCTGCAGGACTGCTCGAAAGGGCTAGCACAACAAGACAAGGGCTTAACGCTTTGACACACCTGCGGACCGCTTTGCGGATCATGGACGTTCTCCAATCTGTCTTCGGATTTTTCGCTGCTATTGCCTGAACTCTCCCAACGGACTTCCGCTACTCCCTGGCCCGAGTTGCATAAACTAAATATAGTCGTGAGACGATATAAACATACACCAAGATTTCCGTCTTGTCACGATAAAAACAAACCGCACCTCTCCATTCCTCAACCCGCTACCATCGACACAAGTCCGTTCCCATTGAGGAGGCGTCCATGAACCGCAAACCCGGCTGGCCTCTCTTCCTCGCCTGGCTCTTCGCCTACCTCGTCCTCGATCTCCTGTTCGACTACGCCTTCCGTGGCCACCTCGCCTGGTCGCAACTTCCCGAGTCCCTCGCCGGAGCAATCTTCGCCGCCATCCTCACCTGGCTCTTCGCTCTACGCAAATGGGCTCGCTCCGACAGCACCTTCTAGCCCAATCTCCAGCGCCTAAGTAACGTCATCCCGCCAGACTGCATCGCACACTTATGGATAAGACCCCGCTCGAAGTATCCTCCTCAAACCCGAACAAGGTCACGCTCGACGAAAAGATCGTCCGCAAGAAAAGCATTCCCGCCCAGATCGTCTTCTGGCTCGTAGCCGTCGGCCTGCTCTACATGTTCTACAAAGCCTTCTCCGGACACCCCGGCCACTAACACGCGCCATTTTTCCCACGCACGGCGCAAACGTAGCGCCCGCGTTTTCCTCCCTCGCACCCGCTATCCTAGCGAGGAATGTCTGTCCCAACACTGCTCGACCCATCCCTCCTTCTGCACATCGCCCAGGCCCTCAACCTCCCGCTCACCGGCATAAAAGCCGTCATGGCGCTGCTTGACGAAGGCTCTACCGTTCCCTTCATCGCGCGCTATCGCAAAGAAGCCACCGGCAACCTCGACGAAGTCCAGATCCGCGACATCGCCGACAAGCTAGCCTACTTCCGCGAACTCACCGACCGCCGCGCCACCATCCTTGCCTCCATCGAAGAGCAGGGCAAGCTCACCGACGAGCTCAAGGCCCGCATACTCAAGACGCTCGACCGCTCCGAGCTCGAAGACCTCTATCTCCCCTACAAGCCCAAACGCCGCACCAAGGCCACCATCGCCCGCGAGCGCGGTCTCGAGCCCCTGGCCGACTATCTCTGGTCCCAAACCCTCACCACGACCTCTGCCCTCGACCTAGCCACATCTCTCGTAAACCCCGAGCTCGAAGTCCCCACCGTCGACGACGCCTTCGAAGGCGCGCGCCACATCCTCGCCGAGCGCATCGCCGACGACGCCGACGTCCGCAAAGCCGCCCGCGCCCTCATGTTCGACGAAGGCGTCATCGTCTCCCGCAAGTCCTACGAGGCCGAAGGCGAGAAGCCCAAAGACCCCGAAGAAAAATTCAAGATGTACTACGACTTCCGCGAGCCGGTAAAGAACATCCCCTCGCACCGCATGTTGGCCATCCGCCGGGGCGAAGCCGAAGGCGTCCTCTACTGGCTCATCGAAAGCGCCGAAGCCAGCACACTCGCATCCACCGCAAGCGCCACCGACAAAGACGCCCGCACACTCTCGCTCATCGCCTCCCGCATCCTCAAAACACCCGGCGACTGGACCCCGCACCTACAACTCGCCATCGAAGACTCCTGGAAGCGTCTCCTCAACTCCAGCCTGCAGGGCGAAATCCGCCTCGAGCTCAAGCGCCGCTCCGACACCGCCGCTATCGAAGTCTTCCGCGACAACCTCCACCACCTCCTGCTCGCCGCCCCCGCAGGCCCCATCTCCGTGCTCGGCATCGACCCCGGCCTGCGCACCGGTTGCAAGATCGCCCTCGTTGACGAAACCGGCAAGTTCCTCGCCCACGACGTCATCTACCCGCACACCGGCCGCACCACCGAGGCGACCAGCAAGCTCGCCGCGCTCATCCAGCAGCACAACGTCCGCGCCATCGCCATCGGCAACGGCACCGCCTCACGCGAAACCGACGCCTTCGTCCGTGACTTCCTCCACGAAAAATCCCTTCCCAACATCTTCAAGGTCACCGTCTCCGAGTCCGGCGCGAGCATTTACTCCGCCTCCGACATCGCCCGTCAGGAGTTCCCCGACCTCGACCTCACCGTACGCGGTGCCATCTCCATCGCCCGCCGCCTGCAGGACCCGCTCTCCGAACTCGTCAAAGTTGACCCCAAATCCATCGGCGTCGGCCAGTACCAGCACGACGTCGACCAGCGCCAGCTCCAGCAATCCCTCGGCGCCACCATCGAGTCCTGCGTGAACCGTGTCGGCGTCGACCTCAACACCGCCTCCTGGACGCTCCTCCGCTACGTCGCCGGCATCACCGAGCGCATCGCCCTTAACATCGTCAGCTTCCGCGACGCCAACGGCCGCTTCCAGTCCCGCGCGCAGCTCAAGGAAGTCTCCGGCATCGGCGCCAAAACCTTCGAACAGGCCGCCGGCTTCCTGCGCATCCGCGACGGCATCGAGCCCCTCGACTCCACCGCCGTCCATCCCGAGTCCTACGCCCTCGTCGAGCAGATCGCCCGCTCACTCTCCACGCCTGTGCCCGACCTCATCCGCAACCCCGCGCTACTCTCCAACCTCAACACCAAAGACCTTGCCGCCGGCACGTTCACCCTCAACGACATCCTCGAAGAACTCCGCAAGCCCGGCCGCGACCCGCGCGACAAGTTCGTCGCCCCCAGCTTCAACGAGTCCGTCCGCGAACTCTCCGACGTGCAGCCCGGCATGGTGCTCGAAGGCGTCGTCACCAACGTCACCAAGTTCGGCGCCTTTGTCGACGTAGGCGTCCACCAGGACGGCCTCGTCCACGTCTCCGAAATCTCCAACCGCTTCATCAAAGACCCCGCCGAAGCTCTCAAAGCCGGCCAGATCGTCAAAGTCAAAGTCCTAACCGTCGACGCCAAATCCAAGCGCATCTCGCTCTCCATCAAAGCGCTTCTCTCACCCGTAGCCGCCACCCACACCCCACGCCCTCAATCCCAGCGCAAACCCACTCCAGCACCCGAACCCGTCTCCATGAACGACAAGCTAGCCGCCCTGGCCGGCAAATGGCGCGTCAACGCCAACTGACAACATCCAAGGCACGCTGTTGTCGTTGCTTTCTTACGCCTTTGTCGTTGCTTTTCTTTCTGTCATCCTCGCAGGGGATCTGCTTTACTTCTCAACTCACCCCAACAGCCGGTTGCCCCATTCATCGCGCAGCTTTTGGCGCGATGAATGGGAAAGCACAATGGCAACCCACAAGCCTTTGCATTTGTCGTTGCCTGTTTCTCGCCGTCATCCTCGAGCGCAGCGAAGGACCCGCGCATTTTGTCTCGGGGCGCCACAAAACGGGTGACCCCGATCTCTCGCACTTGGAGATCGGGATTCGCAGGATGCGAAGTCAACGCCTCGCTCTGCCCTGCGCAAGATGACATCTCCTTCATCTCACACCCCCATGCAACCCACCCTCCCTCCGCAACCCTCTGAACAGACTCAATGCCCGCACGCCTCCGTCTCGCGTTAACCGCGCTCCTCGTCTGCCTCACGCTCACCTCCCCGCGCCCCGCGCGCGCCTACTCCGTCCTCACCCACGAGCAGCTCATCGACCTCACCTGGGACACCTCCATCGTCCCGCTCCTCCGCAGCCGCTATCCCACCCTCACCGACGCCGAAATCGAGCATGCCCGCGCCTTCGCCTACGGCGGCTGCGTCATCCAGGACATCGGCTACTACCCTCTCGGCGACGCCTTCTTCTCCGACCTCACCCACTACGTCCGGTCGGGAGATTTCGTGGTGAACCTCTTCCGCAACGCCGGCAACGTCGACGAGCTCGCCTTCGCCATCGGCGCCCTCTCGCACTACATCGGCGACTCCGTCGGACACTCCACAGCCACCAACCGCGCCGTACCCATCGAGTTCCCCAAGCTCGAAGCCCGTTACGGTTCCAGCGTGAACTACGCCGAAGGCGAACACCAGCACGTCCAGACCGAGTTCGCCTTCGACATCAACGAAATCGCCAAAGGCCGCTTCGCCCCTGTCCACTACCTCCGCCACGTCGGCCTCGAAGTCCCCACCAAGCAGCTATCGCTGGCCTTCTACCAAACCTACGGCCTCCGCGAAGACTTCTCCACCACGCGCCACCAGCGCATCAACGTCAACGCCTACCGCTTCGCCGTGCATCGCTTCATCCCGCGCATCGCCTATGCCACCACGCTGCTGCACCGCAAACACGAACCCGCCGACCCAACCAACAACCCTGACTTGCAACGCCTGACTGCCGAAATCGCCAAAGTCGCCGCCGAAAACCACTGGGACGACTACCGCAAGCACGCCGGCATCGGCACTTACATGCTCGCCGGCATCATCTACATCATTCCCAAGATCGGCCCCATCAAGCTAGCCGCAGTCAAAGGCCCTACGCCCCAAACCGAGGCCGACTACATCCACTCCGTTCTCTCCTCCACGGACGACCTGACCCTCGCACTCCACCGCTTCACCCCGCCGCCCACGCTTGGCCCTTCCGCCGGAGAAGCCGCCGCCGTCGACAGCCGCAAGTCTCCCGCCTCTTCAGACACGGTTCCCGCCAAACCCGGCGCTTCCCAGGACACACCCCGCGGGTCCCTCGACCCGCGCCATCCATTGATCAACCGCGACCTCGACACCGGAAACCCCGTCCAGCCAGCCGGTTACCGTCTCACCGACGACACCTACGCCACCCTCCTCCACCGTCTCGCCCTGACCCCCGCCGCACCCATCCCTCCCGGAATCAAGGCCGACATCCTCGCCTACTACGCCGACCTGAGTCTTCCGTTCGCTTCCAAAAAGCTTCCCGATGTCTGGGCCGAAGTCCAAAAAGACCTCACCACCCTCCAAACCATGCCCACCAGCACCAACCCCACTCCATACCCCACATACGGCGACGGCACCGACCCCGCCCCTACCCCTACCACCCCCGCCTCTTGACAGCCGCGATAAACTAGATTCAGCGCTTCGGCCTGGTCTTTACGTCGCGAACTTGATGTTCACGTTGCGAACTTCGCGTCAAAGCACTTAAGTTTTCGCCGGCGAGAATTCCAACCCCACCGCTAACCCCAATCGGCTGCGGTTTTTACACCGAAATGGTGGGGGGAGGGGGTAGGCCTCCCAACCAGATTTTTCCGCGAACCGAAACCGCGCGGAGTATCATCTTATTTACGAGGAAACACATCATGGCATATAGCGATAAGGTTGTTGATCACTACGAAAATCCCCGCAACGTCGGCACACTCGACAAGTCGAGCGCCGAAGTTGGCACCGGTCTCGTCGGAGCCCCCGAGTGCGGCGACGTCATGCGCCTCCAGATCAAGGTGAACCCCGTCACCCAGGTCATCGAAGACGCGAAGTTCAAGACCTTCGGCTGCGGTTCCGCCATCGCCTCCAGCTCGCTCGCCACTGAGTGGGTCAAGGGTAAGACAGTCGCCGAAGCCCTCACGATCTCGAACACCGACATCGTCAAGGAACTCGCACTTCCACCAGTCAAGATCCACTGCTCGGTTCTGGCAGAAGACGCCATCCGTGCCGCATCGGCGACTGGAAGAAGAAGAACAACGTAGCTGAAGAAGCCGGCGTAGCCGTAGCCGCCCACTAATCCTGCAACACCCGGGTGCCCCATCTTCGCGACGGCTTCATCGTCGCTAAGGTGGGCATTCGCGCATAGCGCGAACTGCCCCGCTGAAAGCCGATTTTATGTCCACCGTCTCCATCTCGACGACCACCTCGACCTCGATGAGCGCCCCTGCGCCCGAGGTAAACAAAGATCCTCTCGCCGGCATGACCCTGCTCACCGCCGAGGGCCAACAGCCCCGCGCGAAAGCCGCCATCGAGATCACCAAGAACGCCCTCAAGCGCATTCGCGTCGCCATGGCCAAGGAAGGCATCTCGCCCGACGCAGGCGGTCTCCGCGTTGGTATCCAGGGCGGCGGCTGCTCCGGTCTCAGCTACAACATCCGTTTCGACACCCAGCCCCGCGAGCGCGACCGCACCTTCACCTTCGGCGAAGGCCTCGAAACCCCGAACGACCCCTCCGGCGCGAAGCCCGTAAAGATCTTCGTCGACCCCAAGAGCTTCCTCTACCTCGCCGGCATGGTCCTAGACTTCGAAGAAACCCTCATGCGGCAGGGTTTCAACTTCATCAACCCCAACTCCACTAAGAGCTGCGGTTGCGGGAGCAGTTTTTCGGCCTAGTATTGCTGCAGTTTGACAGCTCCAGCAAACGAACGTTAGGCTGATTTCGAGTTCACTTCTACTACCCCCCTGATAGCAGATGAAAAGAACAACATCAAAAGGCAATCGCATGCCTGATGCTTTTTGTTTTGCATTAAGGAGGAAAGAATGAAGTACCGCGAGATCATGAAGCTAGTTGAACAGGATGGTTGGTATCTCAAGGAAACGAGCGGCAGCCATAGGCAATATAAGCATCCCGTCAAGCCTGGCCGCGTGACGATCGCCGGGCACCCCGGAAAAGACGTGCCTCCCGACACACGGAAGAGTATTCTTAAGCAAGCTGGTCTAAAGGATTAGTTCATGCACGAATACTTGGTTATCTTCGAGCAAGCAAACGATGGCGGATGGGGTGCTTATGCTCCCGATCTTCCCGGTCTAGGTGTTGTCGGAGAAACTCGCGAAGAAGCTGAAGAGTTTATCCGCAAGGGCATCTCCATGCACATCGCCGGTCTCCGCGAAGACGGCCTGCCCATCCCCGAACCGACCACGACCGCCGAGCGCATCGCCGTAGCGGCCTAGCTACTTCGCAGCAGAAGCAGCAACCACCGGGGCAGGTGCCGTCACAATCTTCCCTGTAGCCTTCAGGTGATACATCGCCTCCAACTGTCCTTTGTACACATTCATCGGCGGCAGCCCTACCTTCGCTCGCTCCGTGTCAAGCTCACCGGGATTCTCCACGCCATACATCGCCATCCCGTCCGCGACCCGCGTGAACTGCGTTCCATACCGCTGTAGCTTGCCTTCGCTCACAAGCTCTTTATCGATCACCAGCGCCAGCGGCGTGCCGTCGATCCTTCCTTGATCAGCCAACGACTCCAGCAGCGGCAACAGAGAAAGCTGCCACGCATGGTCCCGCGTATGCGTCAGTATCAGCATGGCCGCATTCGAAGCATCTATACCCACCGTCGTGATTGTCGGCCATCCACTCTTCGCCACGATTTCTTTCAAGCCGGCCGTCAGCTGCGCATCGATTTCCGCAATGTTCGACGCCATCTGCAGCTTCTCTTTGTTCTTCGCCTCACCGTGCGAAACCCCACGCGCGGCTTCGTCCGCATCGCGCATCGCCAGCAGGCGGGCCTGCAAGCCTGCATCGGTGCCCGCACCGTTTTTTTCTATCAGCTCCTGCCGTCGCCGCGCAGCATCGGCAGCCCAAGGAGCATTGGACTGCAAAGGCTTCGCAACCGGCTGTTCCTGCGCAACGCCACACAAAGGCGCCATAAAATAAACAAATACAGAGAGCAACATCACCAACAACCAGGGCCTGAACATACTCCCAGTGTACTTGCGCGCCTCTATGCCTCGACCGGGATTTCCCCTGCCACGACGACGCGATTCCGGCCCGTGCCCTTAGCGACATACAACGCCGTATCCGCATCGCGCAACATGGTTGCCGTCGTTTCACCGATCTCCGGCTGCCGGCAGCAGACCCCGATGCTCGCGGTGACCCACCTCCCCGTGCCCGACCCTGCATGTTCCAGCTTCAACGCCAGCACAGCCTCCCGCAAGGAATCGGCAATCCTGGTGGCCGCTGCCACATCTGCACCCGGCAGCACCACGGCAAACTCCTCTCCGCCGTATCGCGCCACGCAATCATGACCGCGCCGCGGCCGCGGCTTTGTCTCAAGCACATGTGCCACCTCGCGCAGGCATTCGTCGCCTTGCTGATGTCCATAGGTATCGTTGTAAGCCTTGAAGTGGTCGACATCGATCAGCAGCAGTCCCAGCGACTGTCGTCCGCGAGCTGCTCGCCTAAACTCTGTCTCAAACACCGCATCGAAGTGCCGCCGGTTGAACAAGCCCGTTAGCCCATCGCGAATCGAAAGCTCACTCAGCATCGCATTGGCTTCGCGCAACTGCTCCTGGGTTTCCAGCAACGAAGCCTGCGACATCTCAAGCTCCCTGTTGCGCCGTTTCTCCAACGCAGCCGACGCCAAGGCGGCTACCAGAATCACGCCCGCTGCCACCGCAACGGCTGCCTGCCCCAGCGAATTCACCCGCAATGTCCAAACCATCGATATAGGCCTAGAATCCGGCACATAATGCACCGCCGCCATCGCCGTATAGTGCATTGCGGCAATGCCCAGCCCCATCACCGCGCCACCTGCAATGCGGGGCCACTCTCCATGCCCTGAGCTGTCGCGCACCGAGAAGCCAATCCACAACGCCATGGTCGAAAACACCACGGCCACCAGCAGTGACAGCGCCACGATCCGAATATCGTAATGATGCATTAGCGTCGAGCGCATCGCCGCCATGCCCGTATAGTGCATTCCGCCGATGCCGGCCGCCATCAGCAAGCCGCCAGCCGTAAGTTGCTGCCAGCCCAGCTTATCCGCGCTCACAACCGAAAGCACCACCGCCGAAGCCACAACCGCAAGCCACAATGACAACACAACGGTTGGCACAAAGTAAGCCACGTCCACCGGCAATATAACTGCCAGCATACCCAGGTAGTGCATCGACCAGATGCCGATGCCCATCGCGAGCGAACCACCCAGCAGCCAACCCCTCCGCTGCCGCACGGTCACCGCCCGACGCATCCTGTCCGCCAGCGAGAACGCCGCATAAGCGGCGATCATGGACGTCAACACCGATACGGCAATCAAGCCATACGAATAACGAACAACAATAGGATTCATAAAAATAACTGGGAAAGCAAAACAAGGCAGGGGGAAGTTCTGATTTGGTATCAGTAATCAGAATCATAATCCGATCATTAGAATCAAGATATGGATTTCTTCACCAACTTTTCACTCCCACGAAAGCTGCAGCTCGATTTATCGATACTCGAAAAGTCGTTCTACGCGCAGTCCCGCAAGCTGCATCCAGACCGCTTCGCCGCAAAGCCGCAAGCTGAACAGGATGCCGCTCTCGCTGCGAGCTCCACGCTTAATGACGCCTACCGCACATTGCGCGATCCCATTGCCCGTACCGAGTACCTACTCTCACTCGAAGGCATCCAGCTCGAAGAGCAATCTCGCGCCGCCACCGATCTCGCCAAGTCCACCGGCACGGAAAAGAAACAAGTCGCACCCCCGGATCTTCTCGAAGAAGCCTTCGAGCTCAACATGGCCCTCGAAGAAATGCGCCTGGACCCCGACCCCAACACGCGCAAAGACCTTGAAGCAGCCCGCGAGAAGTTCAGCGCTATGCTCGCCGAATCGCAAACACAGCTAGAATCCCTCTGGTCTCAATGGGACGCCGCAATCGACAATAACGACGAAGCCGCGAAGGACACCGCCAAGCAAGCCATGGTCGCCCTCCTCAACCGTCGCAGCTACATCCGCAATCTCGTCCGCGACGTGAATTCCGCGCTCGAGTAGCTTCGATAACGTAACGAATCGAGTTCCCAACGCACGATTCACAGCACTCCACACACGCACACCTGGTACTCAACATAGATGCGCACGTTTCGTTGCCTCCTCACTCTCGCTTGCCTCACGCTTTTCATCAGCTCTGCCCATGCAGACACTAACCCCGACTGGTCAACGCCGATTCCGCCCTTCCAGATCGCCGACAACCTCTACTACGTCGGCAGCCGCGATCTCGCCAGCTATCTAATCACAACGCCCAAAGGCAATATCCTCATCAACGCAAACCTCGCGTCCGCTCCACCGCAGATCCGTGCCAGCATTGAGAAGCTCGGCTTCAAGTACGCCGATACGAAGATTCTCCTCAACGCGCAGGCCCACTTCGACCACAGCGCCGGCACCGCCGAAATCGTTCGCGAAACGCACGCCAAAAACGAAGTCATGGACGGCGACGTCTCCGTCATGGAGAGCGGCGGCAAAACCGATTTCCTCGCCTCCGGTCATTCGCTCGAAACCTTCGCCCCCGCGCACGTCGACCGCATCCTGCATGACAACGACACCGTCACGCTAGGCGGCTTCACCCTCACCGCGCACAAGACCGCCGGCCACACTCGCGGCTGCACCACCTGGACCTTCCGCGTACATCTCCCCGGCGACCCAGCCACGCAGCTTCGCAACGTCGTCATCCTCGGCGGCGATTCTTTCTGGTCCGAGTATCACTTCGTCGACCGCCCCGGCCAGCCAGCCTCCTACCCCGGCATCGCCAGCGATTTCGAGCACACCTTCGCTACACTGCACGCCCTGCCCTGCGACATCTTCCTCGGCGCGCACGGCATTTACTTCAACCTGCTAGCCAAGCTGCAACGCCTACCGCAGGAAGGCCCCAAAGTCTGGATTGACCCTCAAGGTTATCGCGAAGCAATCGACAAAGCACAGGCAATCTTTGACACAGAACTAGCGAAGCAGATCTCCGAAGTCCCCAAAGCGAAGATCAGTTCCGTCAACTAGATCATCCCTGCTCCAGCTTCATCAGGTGGTGCAGGTCATGCCCTGCCATAATCTCCACGATCGTCCAAAGCGTCTCTTCCCCACGCTCCGGATGCGTCACCGGTTTCCGCTTATCCGCCTCGCTCAACGCCCCAACAAACGTCACATTCCATGCCCGCAACGCAAAGAACGTCGCCTGCGCCTCCGCAAACGAATATGCCTTGTACACACCGGACCACGCGTCTTGATCGAACGGCTGAATGACCGAATGCGCCTCGCCATACGCTTGCCGCAACCGCCAACTCCACGCGATCTCACAATCCGCCATGTGGGCCAGAATCTCGCGCACGCTCCACTTGCCCGGCGCCGTCGGCACATCTGCGCTCTCAGCCGTATAGCGATCCAGCACAGCAGCCCAACGCGCAGGCGTCTCCGCGATCACTAATTGCGGATCACGTCCCGCCAAAGCCGCAGCATAGGGAATCACACTCATCGTCACGCTCTCCTGACAGAATCATCGCGCTCCTACGAGCATCTACACAAGAGCCAAGCCTACGAATTTCACGCAACAGCATGGAAACTCGCACCGTCGCCGCCTAAACTGGATAGACACACAAACCCCGTCGCTGCACTCGCCGTTTCCCTGGAGGAAGTCCTGATCATCCCGTTCCGCACTCTTACGATCCTCACGCTTTCAGCAGCCATCGCCGGCGCCTCCGCACAGCAGGCTGCCGCACCCGCGCAGCAAACCACACCCAAGATGCAGCTTCCCGCCGACCGCCGCGCCTACACCGCCGCTCGCGCCCAGCTCGACCCCACAGCGCGCCTCGCAGCCATGCGCCAGTTCCTCGTCGACTATCCCAAGAGCAGCAGCGCCTCCCGCGCCGAGAATGCCATCCTCGACCTTCTACTCGCGTACTTCCCCGACCGCACCGCCGAAATCGACTCCCAGGCCAGGCTCCTCGTCAAAGGAAACAGCAAGAGCAACTCCCACATCAACGAAGAAGAGACCGTAGCCCAAAAACTTGCCGAAGCCGGTCCCAACGGCATCGACCTTGCGCTCGCTGCGAAGCTCGCCAAGCAGGCGAACGACGACCGGCAGGAGCGCGCGTTCACCAAGGAGATAGACGCCTCGTATGTCGACGCCAAGCTCCCGCTTCCTACCTCCGCCGAAATGCATGCCCACTTCGTGCAGGAGAAGTCCGAAGGACTCAGCATCGTCGCCGAGGTCGCGTTCCATCAAGGCAATCTCAACGAAGCCCGCAAGTTCGCGGAACAGGCCTTCGCTACAGACCCTACCGTGGACGACACCAACTCCATCCGCGGCGAAATCGCCCTCGCCGAACACCGCGACGCTGACGCGTTAGACGCTTTCGAGCGCGCGCAGCTCTACGGTGGCCTTCGCCCTGCGCTGCAGCAGAAGATGCTTGCCCTTTATCGCGACGCGCACAACGGCAACGACGCCGGCTTTCTCGCCGACCAGGACGTGCGTTACGCCGCTCTCTTTCCAGCGCCCTTTACGCCCAAGGCTCATACTCCCCCCGCTAACGGTCACACCGTACTCGTCGAGCTCTTCACCGGCTCGGGCTGCGAGCCCTGCGTAGGCGCCGACCTAGCAATGGAGGCCATGCTTACCTCCTACCCCCGCACAGAGCTCGTCGCGCTCGCCTTCGACCAGCACATCCCTCTGCCCGACCCTCTCGCGAACACTGACTCCATCGCCCGCGCCACGCAATACGGCATCAACCACACGCCCAACTTCGCCATCGACGGTCAGACCCTCGAAGCCGCGGGAGGGGATCGCAGCGATAGCGAAACCCTATATAAGGATGTGACGAAAATCCTCGACGCCGACGCCGCGCGGCCCAGCAGCGTGGACCTTAAACTAACAGCCGCACTCACTCCTGAAGGCCAGGTCACCGCTCAAGCACACGTAACGCTGGGCGGTGACGATCAAATCCAAAAGGAAATCGCGATCCTCCCCGTTCCACCGTCCGTAAAGCCTGACGACAAAACTGCAACCACGCCTGCGCCTGCACCCGCGGCAACAGCGTCGCCCACCGCACCATCCCTCACGCTCAACTTCGCTCTCGTTGAAGATGAAGTCCGTTACGCCGGCGAAAACGGGATCCGCTTCCATCGTATGGTCGTGCGCGCTCTCGCGAAGCCCGCAGGTCATGGCTTCGCTCTCACCTCAGGCTCATCCGCAACCCTCGATGCCGCATTTCGACCCGCGGAGATCAGCCAGCAACTCAGCACCTATCTCGATGGCTATGAGAAGCACAACGAGCGCTTCGAGAACACCCACTTCCTCGCCAAGGACACGTCCATCAACCCTGCTCATCTCAAAGTCGTCGCATGGGTTGAAAATGCCGCAGACCATCGCGTCCTGCAAGCCGCCTTCGTCTCACTCGTTCCCGCAAAAAGCACCGGAGAAGCCGAATGATCTCAACACCCCACTACGCCGCCGCACTCCTGCTTCTCTCCGCAACTGCTTATGCCGCCCCTAAATCACCCGCGCAGTGGCACGTCAAGACTGTTCCTACCGCTGCAAAGCCCGGCACAAAAATCGCCATCACCGTCTCCGGACAAATCGACCCAGGCTGGCATCTCTACGCACTCGAAGAGCCTGAAGGCGGCCCCATCGCCACCGTCGTCGGCCTCACGGAAGGCGACCCCGCCGACCTGCTGAGCGTCGACGAAAGCAAGCCCATCGTCATCGATGATCCGCTCTTCCACCTGCGCACCGGCTTCTTCCGCGGTACGGCCGATTTCACCCTGCATCTCCGCGTCGACCCCTCTGCGAAGCCCGGCACCAACCCGCTGCACGTCCTCATCCGCTTCCAGTCCTGCAACGATCAGGTCTGCCTGCCGCCCCACACCGATACCGTAGAAGTGCCGCTCAACGTTACACGCTAGCGCACAAACTGGTTGACTCGATCAGAGGTACACTCTGGAACTATGAACGCCGCGCTCGTCCAATCCTTCACTGCCCCGCCCGTCTTCACGACCTTCGACGCGCCCATCGCCGGGGAAGGCGAACAACTCGTCACCGTCAAGGCCGCCGCCCTCCATCAGATCGTCAAATCCCTAGCCAACGGCACACACTATGGCTCGAACGGCGAGCTCCCGTTCATCCCCGGCGTCGACGGTGTCGGCCTGCTCGCTGACGGCACCCGCGTTTACTTCGGCGGCGCGCGCTTTCCCTACGGCACCATGTGCGAGCAGACCGTCATCGGCGGCCAGATGGTCATTCCGCTTCCCGAAGGCCTGCAAAGTGAACTCGCCGCCGCCATCGCCAACCCCGCAATGTCTTCCTGGGTCGCCCTTAGCGCGCGCGCAAAGTTCGTCCCCGGCGAAAGCGTCCTGATCCTCGGCGCCACAGGAACCTCCGGTCAGCTTGCCGTGCAGATCGCCAAACGCCGCGGCGCACGCCACATCGCAGCCGTCGGGCGCAATCCGGAAGCGCTCGCCAAACTCAGCTCTCTTGGCGCAGACACCGTCATCTCGCTCGACCAGTCCCACGAAGCCCTTACCGCAACGTTTCGCAACCTGATCAGAGATCACGGCATCGATATCGTGCTTGACTACCTCTGGGGCGCACCCGCTGAAGCCCTCATCGGCGCCATCGCCGAAAAGGGCCTCAGCCACAGCGCCGGCCGCATCCGCTATATCAACATCGGCTCAACCGCAGGCCCCACCATCGCCGTAGCCGCCGCCACGCTCCGCAGCTCGGGCCTGGAGCTGCTCGGCTCGGGCTTCGGCTCCGCTTCGCTCGATCAGATCCGTGAAGCCGTTGCCGACTTCTTCAACGAATGCGCCCAGTCACCCTTCGAGTTCAGCCTCAAGACCGCTCCGCTCTCCGAGGTCACTTCGCTCTGGAACGAGAAAGATCAGGCGACTCGGCTGGTCTTTTTGCCCTGACAACTTCGCGAGCCTAAGCGAACGTCCCAAGCGGTCCAGCTCTGAAGGCGATGAGGCGGTTGCCGAAATCGAAGTCCGCAAGCTGGAAAACTGAGGGCTCTAAGTCTGTCTTCGCTGCACGCAAAGAATCAGGAGCGAGAAGTGTCTTAATGTGCGCCTACTGCTGCAGAAGAATGGATACCGTTCCCGTTCCTTCCAGGCCATTCGCCACGGCAAGGTCGAGCTTCCCATCGCCATTAAAGTCTGCGGCTACGATGGCGGCCGATCCCTTCCCCACAGGGTAGGGTGATCCGGAAGCCTGCGTGAATGTCCCATCACCGTTTCCTAGCAGAAGCGTAACGGTACCATCACCGTAATTTGCGGTGGCGAGATCAAGCTTCCCGTCATTATTGAAATCGCCCGCGACCATCGCCGCCGGCTCATTTCCGGCCCCAATGGTTACCGGAGGCTTGAAAGTCCCATCACCGTTTCCTAGCAGAACGTGTACAGCGCTTCCACCTTCGTCTGCCGTTGCGAGATCGAGCTTTCCATCGCCGTTGAAATCGCCTGCGACGACCGAGGAGGGGTCGTACCCGACTTGAAGCGGCGGTACGGCCACCTGTGTAAAGGTGCCGTCACCGTTGCCAAGCGAGATGACTGCTGCTCCGGCAACAACAACATCCAGCTTTCCGTCCGCATTGAAATCGCCGACTGCTACGCCCGCACCAGAAGGAATTTGCCCGGCGGCATTGAATGCTCCTTTTCCGTATCCCAGGTCTACCTGCGAGATGCCGGAGATCGAATTGATGAGCGCCAGATCGAGATTACCGTCCGCATTGAAGTCCGCAGCTCCGATTGCGGACATCGGCATCCCAGGAGAACTTACAAACGCTGCTGAAGAAAGGTCGAAGGTTCCGTTCCCGTTCCCTAAGAGGATTACTGCAGCTCCGTTGTTGAACTCTGCAACCGCCAACCCGGAATGACCGCTGTGATTGAAATCGCCCACGGCCAAAGCCCCTACATACGGCGAGGCAAAGTCATCGTACGGCGGGCTCGCTATGGCAATCGGAGAACCCTCTGCGGATGAAAATGTACCATCGCCATTGCTGAGCATCACATCGACCCTAGTGGCGGCCGCGATGGCAAGGTCCGGCTTTCCGTCCTGATTGAAGTCGGCTATTGCCAATCCAGAGGGCTCGTCAGCCTGCAGCGGCGAATTCGGAGCATTTGCAAAGTTGACTGTCGACCGTGGCGCTCCCACCTGAAAAAAGACCGCATTAGACGAACCACCGCCAGGAGCCGGATTCGCGACTGTCACAAAGGCCGTCCCAGCAGTCCCCACGTCTATTGCCGGTACGAACGCAGTCAGATGTTCGCCGTCTACGAATGTGGTTGTGAGCGGCGTGCCGTTGAAATCAACCGTCGATCCTGAGACGAAGCCGGTTCCGCTGGTCCTGAGCGTAAGTCCACCGCTACCGGGCGATACCGCGGCTGGCACAAGCGGTTGATTCAGGAAAGGTACCGCATTCGCATGGACTGCGCTAGCCGGATTGATCTGGATGCTCAGAGCGCTGTACGCAAACGCATTGTCCGTATCCGTCGCGGTCGCCTCAAAGTACCAGGTTCCCGCAGCGGTGGGCGTTCCGCTGATCATCCCGGTAGCGGCGTTCAGCGTCAGCCCGTCGGGCACCGATCCGCCCACTCCCGATCCGGTCAGGACCGGTCCGTTATAAATGCTCCACTGGAAAGGAGCCGTGCCGCCGGTAAGTGTGATGGGCTGGCTATACGATAGCCCTGCAGTTCCGTTGCCGAGCGTCTGAAAAGGTATGGCAGGGTATGGATTCACAGTGATCTGCACCGAAGCGCTCTTCGTGGGATCTGCGACGGAGGTGGCCGTCACTACAACCTGCTGTGCACTGGTGAGATTGGTGGTGGGTGGCAAATAGGTAGCCGACGTGCTGGTCCTCGAGAGAGATCCCACTCCGCTCATCCCCCACAAGACACCCTTGGCAGACACATCATTCGTGACGATTGCCTTGAGCCCTACCGAAAGACTCAAACCCTGATCGATCGCCTGCGGAGAGGAAGGAGTGAGGCTCACAGAAATTGGAAGCGAAGCCGGATTCGAACATCCGTTCAGAGCCATCGCTGTCGCAATAGCGGACACTGCCAACCAAAATCGGGCCCAAACCATGGATCTCATCAAGTCACTCTGCAGAGATTATTGCATGCATTTTCTGCAGACAAGCGCGCGTTCTATGAGACCAAAAATGGGTTTAGTCCCGGTATTTGCGAGCCCGGAGAACCGGCGACTCTTCCTCGCGATGTAACTGCCAATGAAAGAGAGTACCGGGCAGCCTTTCTGCCACCATCCCTCGCCCACCGCATCCAATCACCATCGCCGATCTCTCGGCCAGGGAACACCCGCACAATGGAATACAAAACACTCGGCAATACCGGCCTTCTCGTTTCCACGCTCTGCTTCGGCACCATGACCTTCCACGGCGGCACCGGCATGTTCCAGGCCATCGGCAAGGTCGATCAGGCAGGAGCCGACGACCTCATCAAGGGTTCCATCGACGCCGGCATCAACTTCTTCGATACAGCCGATGTCTACTCCGAAGGCGAATCCGAAAAGACCTTTGGCCAGTCGCTCAAGAACCTCAACATCGCCCGCAAAGACGTCGTCATCGCCACTAAGGTCTACGGCCGCACCGGCCCCGGACGCAACGACGTCGGCGCTTCCCGCGGCCACATCATGGACGCCATCGACGCCAGCCTCAAACGCCTCCAGACCGATCACATCGACCTCTACCAGATCCACGGCAATGACATCCTCACGCCCATCGAAGAAACCCTCAACGCTCTCGACACGCTGGTCCGCTCCGGCAAGGTCCGTTACATCGGCGTCTCCAACTGGCAGGCGTGGAAGATCTCCAAAGCCCTCACCATCTCGAAGTTCCTGAACCTCGCACGCTTCGACACCCTGCAGGCCTATTACTCCATCGCCGGCCGCGACCTCGAGCGTGAACTCGTCCCCCTGCTCGAAGCCGAGAAAACCGGCCTGCTCGTATGGAGCCCACTCGCCGGCGGCCTGCTCTCCGGCAAGTTCAGCCGCGAAAACCAGAAGCCCGCCGACTCCCGCCGCTCCGAGTTCGACTTCCCGATCGTCGACAAGGAACGCACCTGGAAGATCCTCGATGTGATCGCTCCGATCGCCAAAGCTCACAACTGCTCCGCCGCTCGCATCTCCCTAGCATGGCTGCTCGCCAAGCCCGTGGTGACATCCATCATCATCGGCGCCAAACGCATGGATCAACTCAACGACAACATCGCCGCAGTCGATCTCAACCTCACGCCTGACGAACTCAAACAGCTCGACGAAGTCAGCACCCTCCCACCCGAGTACCCCGGCTGGATGCTCCCCTTCCAGAGTGCAAGCCGCATCGACCCCAACGTCCAGCGGCCCGGCACCCAAAGCATCGCAAAAAAATAACCACACCGAGCGCTCCATCCTCGACGCGGTTTCATCGCGTCAGGGTGGGGTGCCTTCAGCCCATTCGCCCGAAGCTTCAATTCACCCGCATGCCCACAAAGCCGCATCCAATCACCATGCGAGCTCTGCTCCTCCTACTTTTTCTCGCCCCCTTCGCCCAAGCGCAGGACTCCGACCACGACGGCCTCTCCGACACCCTTGAGCAGCGCCTCATCCAGCAATTCGCTCCCGATTTTCAGATAGCGTCCCACGACTGCAGCAACATCCCCGCTCAATTCCAGCCTGACCTCCTCATCCCCACGGTCCAAAAGGAAGATGGCACCATCTACGCTCAGGTCTTCCCAGGCAAGCAGTCCAATACCGCCGAAATCCACTACTATCACCTCTGGCAGACCGACTGCGGCCCGCACGGCCACCACCTCGACACCGAACACGTCGCCACCCTCATCCATGCCGACTCACCCGACCTCGCCACCGCCCACTGGCGTGCCGACTTCTGGTACGCTGCCGCCCACGAAAACACAGTCTGCGACGTCAGCCAGATCACCCGCGCCAGCACCCTACACGCCGAAGACCATGGTGCGAAAGTCTGGATCTCGCCCGGCAAGCATGCCTCCTACCTCAACGAATCCCTTTGCAAAGCCGGCTGCGGCGCCGACCGCTGCGAGCAGATGCGGCCCCTGCACGCCACCAACCTCATCAATCTCGGCGAAACAGCCCATCCCATGAACGGCTCCCTCTTCATCGCCAGCAACGAGTGGCCCCTCGAAGCCAAGATGTCCGCAACCAACTTCCCCGCGGCTCCCCTCGCCCGCCTCTCACAACTACCCGAAACCGACATCGCCTGGTACAGTACCGGCCACCACCCCGCACAGCCCATCATCGCCAACAGCCTGCACACCAGTCAGGCCATCGAGCAGGCAGGCAGCAACACTACATCCGCCCTCGGCACAGCCGGCACGACCACTGGCAGCGCGTTAGGCATCGCCGGAAATAACACCAATACCGCCATCTCTGTTTCCACCAGCAAAACCGGCAACGCCCTGTCACGGTCTTTCCGAAAGACCACCCACGCTCTCGACACTGCTGCGCATAAAACAGGGGATGCTCTCCACGTCACTGGTACCGACAGCTCTGCAAAGTAGAAAGTCACAGCAAGCCGCGCGCGGGCTTGCCTTCTATTCATCGCACCCTGCCTAGTGGCAGGAATTGAACTGCAAGTCACCGGTCGCATGCAGCGTGGTATCTGTGTCCGGCACGGTGCAATCAAATCGCGCATGACCCTCGACCGCCCATATGCCGTTATAAGTCGAGTTTGTGTGATCCACCGTTACATCCCACAAGCTGCAGTCACTCCGCTTGAACGAAACCGAGTAATTCTTATCCGGACGATTCAGCCCAAGGCTTGCTTCGTGGTCCACTGGCAAAATCAATCGCCCTCCGGTTCCCGGCTGCTTGTCATCGAAGAACGACACCACCAAAAAACCTCGACGATCTCCCGAAGTGCAGCGATTGACATGCATCGTCCAGCTTTTCGCCGCCGTGCTCAGAGTCACATTACCCTTCGCCTTGCTTTTGAACTGGTAAAAAAAGAACCCGACAAAGCCAGCCAGGACAAGCAGAATTACCGATCCCCAGAAAATCCTGAACCCCAGCAGTCCGGCAGGGCGAACCGCCGAAATCGAGTCGCGAACATCGCTCATGGCATCCACTCTAAATGTAAGACAATAGTCTTTGACGAAGCTGTCCCTCAGTGGCGCTTCTGAAAGAGGATTTCTTGGCAGAACAGCAGCGCGTCGTCGGCATCGATCTAGGCACCACCAACTCCCTCATCGCCTTCATGCAGGGCGACGCCCCCACGGTCATCCCCGGCGAAGACGGCTCCCCCATCGTCCCCTCAGTGGTCGCCTTCGATCAGGACACGGCATCTGGATTCTCCGTCGGCAACGCCGCACGCAACGTGCTGCTCACCAACTCCGCCAACGCGGTCTACTCGGTCAAGCGCCTCATGGGCCGCGACCTCACCGACGTCGAGCCCGAGCTCAAGCTCTTCCCCTTCCAGTTAGCCGAAGGACTCCAACCCGGCGAAGTCCTCAAGCTCAACGTAGGCGGCCTCACCCTAACGCCCCCCGAAATCTCCGCTTACATCCTGCTGCAGCTCAAAAAGAACGCCGAGCGGTTCTTCGGCGCCGAAGTCACCAAGGCTGTCATCACCGTCCCTGCCTACTTCAACGACGCACAGCGCCAGGCCACGAAAGACGCCGGTCGCATCGCCGGTCTCGACGTCCTCCGCCTCGTCAACGAGCCCACGGCGGCGGCTTTGGCATACGGCTTGGATAAGCAAAAGGACGGCATCATCGCCGTTTACGACTTCGGCGGCGGCACCTTCGACATCTCCATCCTCAAGCTCCACGAAGGCATCTTCGAAGTGATCGCCACCGGCGGCGATACGCACCTCGGCGGCGACGACATCGACAACCTCCTCACCGCGGTCGCGCTCGACGACATCAAGGGTGATCTCGGCCTCGACGTCACGACGAACCCCGAAGTTATCCAGCAGCTTCGCAAAGCCGTCATCGAAGCCAAGATCGCCCTCAGCGCCAACGACTCCACACGCCTCGCGCTCACGCTTCCCGACGGCCAGCTCTATGCCCGCGAAATCACGCGCGAGCAGTTCAACCAGCTCGTCGCCGCAATCATCGAGCGCACCGCCGCCCCCGTCAAGCAAGCCCTCAAAGATGCGCAGCTCACCTCCGAGCAGATCGACGAAGTGGTCATGGTCGGCGGCTCCACGCGCATCCCCGCAGTCCGCACGCTTGTCACTAACCTCTTCGGCCTCGAAGCCCGTGGCAAGAAGCTTCACACCGAACTCAACCCCGACGAAGTTGTCGCCCTCGGCGCTGCCGTGCAGGCCCAGATCCTCAGCGGCACCGAGAACACCGCCACCAACGACCTTCTGCTGCTCGACGTTACGCCGCTTTCATTGGGGATCGAGGCTTTGGGCGGAGTTGTAGCCAAGATCATCCAGCGCAATAGCACCATCCCGGCCTCTGCCACCGAGCACTTCACCACAGGCGTCGATGGCCAGACGAACGTCGCCATCCACGTCCTACAGGGGGAACGTGAACTCGCTAAAGACTGCCGATCGTTAGCGCGTTTTGACTTGAAGGGCATCCCGCCGATGGTCGCCGGTCTCCCGCGCATCGAGGTCAAGTTCCTCATCGACGCCAACGGCATCCTACACGTCAGCGCTCGCGAACAGCGCTCCGATCAGGCCGCCGAGGTAGAAGTTAAACCCACCTACGGCCTCACCGACGAGCAGGTAGAAACCATGATCCTCGACTCCTTCGACAACGCCGAAGAAGACATCACCGCCCGCCAGGTCATCGAAGCCACCAACGAAGCCAACACCATCCTCGAAGCCGTCGAGAAGGGCAAAAAATCTGCCGCGTGGCAGCAGCTCACCTTCGACGAGCACGCCGATATTGAATCCGCCGCGCTCAACCTTAAGGCTTCCGTCAAGGGCGGCGATTACAAGATCATCCGCCAGGCCATTGAGCAACTCGACAAAAAGACCCGCCGCTTCGCCGAGATCATGATGGACTCCGCCGTCACCGGCGCCCTCGGCGGCAAGACTATGCAAGCCGCCGGCGAAGCCATCGACGCGAAAGGCGTCGCGCCATCCGCCCCCCACGCCTTCAAGAAAGCTGAGTTCGAAGAAACCACACCCAACATCATCGAAAAAGACGAAGCCGATCCCGAAACACCCGGCGAGTCCACCGAAGACTAAGCCACATGCTTTGAGCGCGAAGTGCTTCGATCACTTTACAAATTCACCTGCACTCCGCCCCAGCTCTCCGGTTCCACATCCGCAATGGTCTCGGTGAAATTCCAGAAGTGTCCATGGAAGTCCTCCGCATGGTACTGCCGTTCGCCGTAGGGGTAATCCACCGGCTCATCGAAGATCTTGGCACCGGCCAATCCTGCGCGTTTGCAGTGAGCCCACGCGTCTTCCACACGCACCTGCACCGTAACAGAGCGGTTCGGAAGCACGTCACCCTCGGCAATTGTGAAGCAGCCTTCGCCGGCACGCATCTGTATCCGGTGATTCCCGATCCGCAGCCTCACCGTAAACCCAAACGCTTTCTCCAACCATTCCGCTGCAACAGCAGGATTGGGATACCGCAAAATCGGAATGACCCCACAAGGCGGAACAGAACGGTTATATTTCATAGGCACCTCGTAAAAGAAACCCTCTGCTATCTTCTACACTCAGACAGAGCCATGCGCACCCCTCGCACACTTTTCCTGCTCCTCGCCCTCGCTCCTTGCTGCCTTACCGGCTTCTCGCAGCAAACGGCCTCCTTCCAAAACGCTGGCCTCACCCTCCACTACACCATCGCCGGCAAAGGCACGCCCATCGTCATCCTCTCCGGCGGCCCCGGCATGGACGCCGCTTACATGCAGCCCGTCGCCGATTTTGTTGCACAACACAATACGGCGATCCTGCTAGACCAGCGCGGCACCACCGGCTCCATGCCCTCCACGCTCGACGCCACCACCATCACGCCCGAGCTCTACCTCTCGGACCTCGAAGCCCTGCGCACCTCGCTCGGCTACAAGCAGTGGATCGTCCTCGGCCACTCCGCCGGCGCGCTCACTGCCATGCGCTATGCCATCGCGCACCCCGACCACACGCAGGCACTGCTGCTCGTAGGCGTCGTTCCCCCACGCTCCGCCGGCCTCTCGCGCATGATGGACAACGTCTCCGTGCGCCTGTCGCCAGAAATCATGAAGCAGGTCGCAGCCCTCGACTCCAGCGATAAATCGCCCGACGCCAAGATGGCCGCAGAAATCAGCATCCTCTTCACCGCCGACTTCTTCGATCGCGCCGCAGCCGCAAAATTCGCCATCACCATGACGCCCGAAACCTGCCACGCGCTCACATCCGGCCTGCTCCAAAAGCGATGCCGACCTTCGACCTCACTGCCGATCTCGCGAAGCTCCACATCCCGACGCTCATCGTGCAGGGCCGGCAGGACCCGCTCGACCCAGAGATGGCCTCCGAGGCGCGTGACGCCATCCCCGGCGCAAAGCTCATCATCGTCGAGCGTGCCGGCCACTTCTCCTGGCTCGATAACCCGACCGACTTTAGCGCAGCCCTGCAACCCTTCCTCGCCGCGCAGTAGATCCCACATAAGCCCGGGTGGCCCATTCATGCGCGCTCTTTGCGGATGAGCGGGGAGCACCAACGTCGGCTAAGCCTCCAACGTCACGACCTTCGCCGCAAGCTGCGCCTTGATGACCAGCTCCGCAGCCAGTAGACACTGCGTCTGGTCCTGCGCCACATGCGTGCGGTTCACCACATCCGCCACAAACTGCGGCCCGAACGGCAGCTCCACGTTGTTGCAGTCGATGTACTTCTGCGACGTCGCATCCACGATGAAGAGATTGTTCCCCGCCTTCTTCACCCCTACATCGACATACTTCCGCACCTCGATATAGCCCTTCGTACCCAGGATGAACAGCCGCCCATCGCCCCACGTCCCCAAGCCATCGGGCGTAAACCAGTCCAGCCGCACATAGCCAAAACCCTTGTTGCCCCGCAACACCATGTCGCCGAAGTCCTGAAACCGCGGATGATCCGGATGATGCACGTTGCTCACCTGCGACTCGACGACTTCGGCCTTCGTACACCCGGTGTAATACAAGAACTGGTCCACCTGGTGCGATCCGATGTCGCACAGAATCCCGCCGTACAGCTCCGGCTTCCAGAACCAGTCCGGCCTGCCGCCGGCTCCGCCGCCATCGCCGTAGCCCTGCACGATCTGGTGCGGCGCAATGTTGATCGTCTGAATCACGCGCCCGATCGCCCCCGCATGCACCAACTCACCGGCCTTCACCGCGGCCTTCACCTCCAGCCGCTCGCTGTACATGATGCCGTAGATCCTTTTGGTCTCTTCGATGGTCTTGCGCACCGCCTCCAACTGAGGCAGCGTCAGGATGCCCGGCTTGTCGCTCAGATAATCCTTGCCCGCCTTCATCACCCGCACACCCAGGGGCGCGCGATCGACCGGGATGGTCGAGCTCAGAACTAATTGAATGGCCGGATCATGCAGAATCTCCTCTTCGCTGGCGACCATCTTCACGTCGGGGAACCGCTTCTTGAAGCCCGCAACCTTGTCCGGCTCAGCGCCATACGCCGCGACCAGCACGCCGCCGCCTCGCTGGATCGCTCCCACCATGCCGTAGATGTGGTCATGGCTCATGCCGCACACGGCAAACTTGATCGAGTATTTTGGCGCGACCGGCTCCTGCGCCGCCACAACCTCATGCAGCACATGGCCTTCGCCAAACGCCGCGCCACCGGCAAGCCCTGCCGCTGCAAACGCCGGCGCAGCAGCACCCACCGTCTTCAAAAACGACCGTCGATTCAAGCTCTCGTTGCTCATACCAAAACTCCCTCGCGCGCGATCCATTGTCCAAAGCGCAACACGGGAATTCTACGGCAAGCGAACCACTTTCATCCCCTCGATCGCGGCAATCCTCGCAACGCCACCGCTATCGGCCTGCTCCGCCAGCGGCGAACCGGCAAAATAGCGATACACCGGAGCCTGCCCATACTCCACAAACTCCACGCTCACCGGAGCGTCCGGAATCCGCGCCCCAAACCAGTGCGGATCGTCCTTCTGCCGCCACGTCACCAAGCCAAGCACCGCGCCGACCGGATAGGGTTGCCCAGCACGCGACGCCGTGACGGCAGCATCATTGCCAAACAACGTCGAGGTCGTCCCCTCGCTGCGGTCCACCGCCGTCGTCAACGCCCGCCACTTCAGCACCGGATACGGCAACCTCGCATCAATCTTCGCCGCGTCGTTGTAGAGATCGGCCGCCGTTGGCTGCTTCTTTTTGCAGCCAACGCTACCCAGCAAACAACCGCACAGCACGCCAAAAAGAATTCGTCTCTTGAGGGTCATCGTCCCACCCCCGGTCGCGCGATCGGCATCGTGTACACATAGTCGTTGTCCCGCATCGGCTCATGACAACCGGTGCATTCGTGGTCGAAGTACTTGTCTGTGCCGTAAGGCTTCAGCTCGTTACCCTTGTAACGCGCATATCCCCAGCCCTGAGTCGACGCGTACTTCTGAGCGTCTTTCACCATGAACTCCACCTGCACAAACTTCCCCGCAGACACATGGCCCTGCCCGTCGTCTACTGCCGCCATCGTGATCTTCGCAAACACGCTCTGGTTCGGCCATGGATCGGTATTCCGCTGTTCGACCGCATGGATCGCCACATCATTACCTGTGATGATTCGCATCGTCTTGTTGTCGCCACGGTCGGTCGTGCTCAGCACCTTCCAGTCGCGATAATTCGGAAAGTACGGCACCCCGTTCAACGAAACCGAAGCCGCTCCCTTGCGCACACCATCACTTGGCGGGGGCGCAACCGGCGCTGGCGCAACATTCATAGCCGCCAGCCCATCCGGAGCGAAGGGGTTCAGGTACGCCTTCAGCGTCGCCAGCTCTTCCTCCGTCACATCGGACCCAGGATGCGCCGTGCGATAGCTCGGCAGCGGCATCGCGCCCAGCTGGATCATATTTACGGCCTCGAACAGCTCCGCCCGCTGCACCGCCGCCGGCTTCGTGCCTAACTCCGAAAAATTCAATCTTGACCGCGCCGTGCGAACATCATGCGCCACCAGCCAGTACGCCGGAGCTACCTGGTCAAACCACGAAAGCCTCGGCTCGTCCGAGTGGCACTGCTCGCACCGACGCTCTAAAATCTCTCGCACTTCAGGCGGCGCTGCAATCTCAGCCTTCGGTCCCGTAGAGGTCACAAGCGCAGGCCGCACAGTCTGCATCGCCGCGAACACAACCAGTCCGATCACGCAGACCCACAGAATCTTCCACAGCACTTCTTTCACGTTCTCACTCCACTGCCCTGCTGGTACGCCAAAAATGCTCTGGCGGCTCCAGCAAGTACTCCTAGAATGCCACCAATCAGCCCTGCGGCCCGCATATTCCAGCCCTCTCAGCCCTTTCCCACTGGAATAGAATGAAGACTGACATGTCTGACCACGAAATCACGCTCCCCGAAGTCGATCTCTCCAAGCCACCCGCCGAAAATATGGTGCGCGTCACCTTTGAGCCCGAAAATAAAACCGTCGAGTTCCCCTACGGCTCCATGCCCTACGACGGCCACGGCCAGCCCATGAGCTTCCTCGACGTTGCCGAGAACTACGGCATCTTCCTCGACCACGCCTGCGGCGGCGTCTCCGCCTGCACCACCTGCCACATCTTTTTGAAGAAGGGTGAGCAAGGCGTCTCCGAAGCCGAAGACCTCGAGCTCGACCGCCTCGACCTCGCCCCCGGCCTGCAACTCAACAGCCGCCTCGGCTGCCAATGCGTCATCGAAAAGCCCGGCACCTACGTTGTCGAAATCCCCGCCTGGAACAAGAACTACGTCCAGGAAGGCAAACCCGCCGCCGTGAAGAAATAGCCCAACCACATCTTCACTGACATCAGGCGCCGCACTGTGACACTCGCAAAAAGTGTCTGAGTGCGGCGCAATTCGTTGGCGCGCATCACTAACGTCACTCTTGCGCCGCCGCTCGAAGCGGCAATGCGCGGGAGGCATCGATGCGCTCTTTCATCTCGGCTGTAGTTCTCTACTGCGTCTTCATCGCTTCATCCCAAGCTCAGGCAGATACAAGCGCTGAGCTGTCCGTTCCGGTTGAACAAACCCTGCACACTAGAACCGACACAGCCATTTCACCCAAGTCCGATTGGACCGCCTTGAGCAAAACTCTCACGAGCTGGCGCGGAGACCTGCAGATCTCCACAACAGATCATCCTGGCAAGAAGCAGAAATGCCGCCTCAGAGCGATCACAGAGAGCGACATCATTTGTGGATCATCGAAGCGAAACGAAAAATCCTACAGCAAAGATCAGATAATAGCCGTCTTCTCTGCCCATCACACCGACCACTCCTGGATACCGCTCTCCGCTATGTTCTTCGCGGGCAGCGGAGGCGTTGCCTATGGAGCCTATGTCGTTGGCTCCGTACTTGCAGCCTCAGTCCCACTGGGAATTTTCGCGTTCATTCGTCTCTATCTCACCTGTATGTCAGTCGCGTTTGCAGGCGACGAATCCGGCGACACGGTGTTCTATCAAGCCGCAAATAACGCACATCCTTAGAGGCTCAAAGGAGCGAACATGCGATCATTCACAGCCATTCCTCTCCTGCTTTGCGTCTACTTAGCGACCTGCGAAGCGCAATCCACTGTCCCACCCCGCCTCGCCCACCAATTGCAGCAAATTGCCAACCTCCCGCCCGGCACACCCATCCTCGTCCGCGAGCGCTACGCGCCCTACCCCAGCCCTTGTACGCTAGCTTGGATCGACAACAACTCCATCGCCTGTGACACCCCGGACGGCCGCATCATCTATCCCGCCACGTCTCTCGCATCCGTTGCACCTGACACCCCGCCCAGCCGGGTACCCGTCGGCCTTATCGTAGCCACATCCGCAGGAGCCATCCTAGGTGGTCTTATCGGCAGCAATGGCAGCGCCGGATCAACCGCCGCTGGCGTCTTCCTCGGTGCAGGCTTCGTCGGTGGAGTCACCGCAGCTTTCGGTTCCTCCGGTCCTTCGTACCCACCACCGGGAGGCCTGCGCATTCCTCTGCGCGCGCATCCCTTCAGCCGCCTTCCCATGCGACCCTAGTTCACCAGCGGCGATGAGTACCCTTCCATCACCCGCGGCCAAACTACTTCTGAGTGCTTCTTCGCGTCCGGCATCAGCGTCAAGATCTGCTCATGCTTGTCGCGCAGCACCGTCACCGGTATTGCGCGGCCCTTGGCGGCATGCAGGCTCTTCGTCCAGTCGGACGTCGAACCCAGCAACACACCATTGGCCCGCAAGACCACATCGCCCGCCTTCAACCCCGCGGACGCGGCCGGACTGTTCGCTTCTACCGAATGCACCAGCAACCCCTTGCCCTGCGGCGCTCCGAAGAACACCGCCAGCTGCGGCTCCATTGTCCCCAACATCAAGCCCGTGTACGGCCCAAACCGCAGCATGCTACCGATAAAGCTCTGGCTCTTCGCCGGCGGAGCTGCGGGCTCCAGCGTATAGCTCTCCGCAAACCCGCTCACCACCGCATCATCCGCACTGGCCGCAGACGGCTGCACCATGTGCTGCTGCCACGCCTGCTTCGCCACCTGGTCGCGGTCCGCCAGTTGCGCCGTCAACGAAACCGGATGTCCCTCGCGCAGCACAGAAAGTGCCACCGAAGCGCCCGCACCTGCCTCATGAATCATCTTCCGCAACGCTTCCGCGCCTTCCACCGCCAGCCCATTCAACTGCATCACGATGTCATGCGGCCGCAAGCCAGCCTTGCCCGCCGGCCCATCGTGATCCACCATCACAATTTCGGCGCCATGCGTTTTTTGCAGGTGCATCGACGTGATCTGGTCTTCCGTCGTATCCCGAAACTCGATCCCCAGATACCCCGGCGTATGCTCATGTCCCCCCACACGCGCTCCGGTCTTCGCCTTCGCCAGCGCGAACTGCGAACACAACATCAGCATCACCGCAGCAAGCAGCACATGCCGCGGCTGCACCCGGCCCCTGGACGGCGTACTCCGAAATGGAATCGTCTCTGCCATTACTGGATGTCGGACGTGCTTTGCAGCACATGGAACGACGCATCGCGGATCGCCGGATTCGCGTCCTCGGTCGACACCGTCCGCAGCACCTGCCGCACACTCGAGTCCGCCTGCACGGGCTCCAACAGCGACACCGCCTGTCCGCGCACATCCGCGCTCGCATCATGCATCAGCGCTTCCATCACCGCATCGCGCACATGCTCATCCTGCGCCACATAAGGCTGCAAGCCGTTCAGCGCCTTCAACCGGACCGCCGGGCTTTTGTCATACCGCAGCGAAGCCAGCAGCGCCGTACGAATCCCACTCGCACCCGCATCGTCGTCCGCCGATCCGCAATGGTGTCCCGCGGCACATTCATTAGCCAGCAGAGCCACGGAGTCCGCATGAACCGTATTCGTCGTCGCCAGCTTGGTGCCCAGCATCAGCAACTGACGAATCTGTGGATCATCCAGCGACCCTTGCACAGTCTCCGGAACCAAACGGTTGTAGTTCACCTGCACCAGCTCCGAATTTGGCGTCTGCACAATACCGGAAACACTGGCAATCGCTCCATTCGACCCGGACAGAATCACAGGCGAAGGCAGCTTGGGCGCATGCGCCACCTGGTAGCGGGCAATTGCGTTTCCCCCCAGGAAGCCCGCGCCCAGCAGCAGCGTGGTCAGCGCAGGCGCACCCTGCACATAGCCCAGCCACCGGAACGCGTTACCAAAAAAGCGTTGTGTCATCGAACGCGGCGGCATCAGGTCCAGCGCCTCGTCCAGCCGCATCCGCGAAGCCGCCAGCAGGTTCGGCGAAGGCTCCACCATCGGCGCCAGCGCCAGCTCTTCGTTCAGCGCAATCAGCGCCTTCCACTCCCTGCGGCAATCCTCACATCCGCTTACATGCTGCTCCAGCGGAAACTGCAACTCGTCCGGCAACTCGCCATACTGCGCCAGGATGATGTTCTGTTGTGCGTTCTCGCAATTCATATCTGCGTTCCTCTTACCAGCCTCAAAATTGTCTTGCCGACTACCGCGGATCATAACTATCTGCCCGCTTGATTCCCTACCGTACAACTCGACGAGCCCGACTACCTTGTCTTACCTGTCTACTCACTACTGTCCACTGTCTGCCTTACCGGACATCCGCCAACCGCGCCCGCAACTTCCTCGTCGCCCGAAACAGCGTATTTTTCGCCGTCTCTTCTGTTGTCGAAAGCATCTCTCCAATGGTCCTCAATTTCAAGCCCTGATAATGCTTCAGCTCAAAAACTGTCCGCTCCCGCGGCGTCAACTCCTCAAGCGCACTCTGGATCGCCTCGTTCATGCCCTTGCGCTCCAGCTCCCGCGCCGGATTCGCACTCGCCCGCCCATCCGTCAGGTTCGCCAGCAGATCGATCGACTCACCGGAACCATCGTCCACGGTCGAAGGATCTTCCCGCCGACTTTTTCGCCGCCGCAGCTGGTCCAGGCAGAGGTTCGTCACAATCCGGTAGAGCCATGTATAAAACGAGCACTCAAACCGGAAGTTCGACAAGTGCCGGTACGCCTTGATGAACGCGTCCTGATGCACATCCTGCGCATCCTGCTCGTTGCCGAGCATATGCAGAGCCAGCCGCAACACGCTCCGGTCATACCGTCGAACCAGCGAATCGAACGCCGACCGGTCGCCCTTCTGCGCCGCACGGATCAGCTCATCGTCCTCGGCACGCTGCATCTGCCTGGCTTCAAGCTGTTCCGCGGTCATCTTCCCACGTAATCCGGATTGGGCGGCAGCTTTCGGCACGGCTGCCGCTGATTCTACCCCCGTGGACGCACCCAGGGTCTGCTCTAACCCAAGGGCAAAAGGACTCGGGCGCCGGCGGGTCGGGTCGCCGGGAAGAACAATCGCGTTTCCTGCACTCATCTTTATCTGACTCCGGAGTCAGTTGAACATCTCGTACACCCAGATAGACGAAGCAGTTACCGGGAACGTGAGCGTCACGAAGAAGTTTTATGCCGCAGCCGTCACAGGCCGGGTCATGTCGCCCTGACCTACCAGCAAACCCGCAACCGAGATATCCTCATCGAGCGCTTCCCAATGCAGTCCACGGCTACTGATACGAACCTGTGTCCGCTGTTCCGCCGTCGCATGCAGCAGCTTTGGAAACCAGGCCAACGGCACGCCGATCGTTCGGCCATCGCTTAGAACCACCCACATATTGTCCTCGTCAAAGGTTACATGGTTCGCTTTAGCTTCCGAAATGGTCATTCCACGCCTCCACGATCAAGTTCCTTTGGGCCTCGACAATCCCCTGCAGTTCGCGCAGTGTCCGCGCACTGTATCCATCATTGTAGGCGAGCCGAACCTCGGGAATCACCCAGAATTTCGCTTCGATCTCATCCCGCTCTACATGAATATGCACCGGTTCGCGCGGATTTCCTTCGTTGGAATAGAAGAAGAACCGAAATCCGCGCTCTCTAAAAACGACTGGCATGTCCCCCCAATTTACCAGCCTCGTCCGCAACTTCGAATAGACTGAAACCCAATGCTACGACCAGCCGGCACCCTCTTTCACGACGACACCGCCGCACCCTCGGCCTCCGCCGACTGGGTGCTCGCCCACTGCGACGGTGGCGCCCGCGGCAACCCGGGCCCCGCCGGCTACGGAGCCATCCTCACCGACTCGCACGGCAAAATCCTCGCCGAGCTCTCCGAATTCCTCGGCAACCGCACCAACAACTTCGCCGAGTACTCCGGTCTCCTCGGCTGCCTCCAGTGGGCGCTCGACAACCACCACCCCCGCCTCCGCGTCACCTCGGACTCCGAGCTCATGGTCAAGCAGATCCAGGGCAAGTACAAGGTCAACTCCCCCGACCTGCGTCCCCTCTGGGAGGAAGCCCGTCGCCGCATTGCCAAGCTCGACGGCTTCGAAATTATCCACGCTCTCCGCCACAAGAACAAGGACGCCGACCGCCTCGCCAACGACGCCATGGATCGCGGCACCGGCAAACCGGCCGCTGGTCGCCTAACCCACCCACAATCTGTCATCTCGACGGGAGCCGTAGGCGCAGTGGAGAGACCTGTAGCCAGCACTACCTCAAAGCCCCAACCCTCCATGCTGCGTGGCTTTACCCGCGACGGCGTCATCCACCTCCTCGGCAGCGCCACCCTCCCAGACGGCATCTTCGTCAAGGTGATCCCCGAATGACCTCGACGCTTTCCCGAAATCCCTCCCCAAAACCCCACACCGGCCGCCTGCATCCTACCCATTCGATGCTCGCCCGCACCCTCATTCTCGCCTCCCTCGCCGTCGCTGTATCGCCGCAACTCGCTCATTCGCAAGTCTCTGACCCCAAAGCCCAGCAGACCATCGAAGCCGCCGTCCAGGCCGAACTCGCCGCTTCCCACACCGATAAAAGCAACTGGCACTATCGCGATCAAGACATTGGCCCCGACAAAAACGCCATCTACGACACAATAGAAACCCCTCAGGGCGAACTCAGGCGGCTCATCGTCCTCAACGGCCGCTCCGTCGAAGGTGCCGCTCGCGACACCGAAACCAACCGCATCGCCAACTACGTCAACGATCCCTCCGCCCAGGCCAGGGCCCGCAAGGCCTCCGCCCACGACGATGCTCAAGCCGAGGAGATGACCAAGATGCTTCCCCACGCCTTCATCTGGACCATCGGCAGCGAAACACCCGACTTTATCACCCTGAACTACCGCCCCAACCCGGCCTTCGACCCGCCCGACTACGAGGCCCGCGTCATGGGCACCATGGCCGGCCAGGTCATCGTTGCCCGCGACGGCAACCGCATCCGCACCCTGCGCGGCGCTCTCACCGAAGACGTTAAGTTCGGCTTCGGCTTCTTGGGCCGCCTCAATAAGGGCGGCAGCTTCGACATCGAACGCCGCCAGGTCGGCGGAGGCCACTGGCAGATCACCGAATCCCACGTCCACATCGGCGGTCACGCCCTGCTCTTCAAAAACATCGGACAGCAGGACGACGAAACCAAGACCGACTGGAAGCCCTCTACCGCCGCCAACCTCCACGAAGCCGAAGAACAACTCCGCGCCGCCAAATAGCCGCGAAACCCTGTTTCCTAATTCCTAACCCCTAATCCCTGTCTTAATTCGCATCCCCAAACCGCTCGTGGCACTCTAATAGAGAACGTGACGATGCCTTCTTCCAGACAAAATCTTCTCCAACTATTCCCCGTGGCCGCGATCCTCTGCGCTGCGCCGTTCGTTCATGCCCAGAACTCCTCAGCCGTTCCTGCCGCTGACCTGCCCTCGGCCCCCAGCTCCGTGCTTGCACTTGAAGCCGAATCGCTCGCCAAACCCGCCGGCTCCAGCATGATCTTCAAGGCCCCGGGCACCACCATCGGTCCCGGCAGCGTTACGGTGGAGGCCCCAACCGCCGGCCCGCTCCAGCTCTCGCTCGACGACGCCATCGCCCTCGGCCTCAATCGCAACCTCCGCATCGTGTACGACCGCGCCAACCAGAAGGCCGTCAAAGGCGACGAGCTCTCGGTTCTCAACGCCCTGATCCCCTCCCTCAAGGTCGAGGCCCACACCGAGGCCCAGGAAATCAACCTTGCAGCCATGGGTTTCAAGCCTGCGCTCTTCACCACCATCGCGCAGGAACTCAATATCCCCACCACCGGCTTCAGCACCATCGTCAAGGTCAACACCACCGAAGCCCAGATCTCAGCCAACCAGCAGCTCTTCAACGCTTCCGCCTACGAGCTCTACCGTGGAGCCAAGCGTGAAATGGCTGTCGTCGACCTGAATGCCCTCAACGGCCGCGGAGACCTCGTCCTCGCCGTCGGCACTGCCTACCTCAAGCTCCTCGCCGACCAGACCACCGTCACCAACGCCCAGGCCGAAGAAGCGTCTTCGAAACTCAGCTTCAACCAGGCCAGCGATCGCCAGCAGGCCGGCGTCGGCACCTCGCTCGACACGCACCGCGCGCAGGTCCAGTACCAGCAGGACGAGCAGGCCACCATCTCGGCCATCAACCAGCTCGCTAAGGACACCATCCAGCTCAACCGCATCATGGGCCTCCCCGCCGGGCAGCAGCTGGAATTAACCGACGCCGCGCCCTTCGCCGAGCTCGCCGCCATGCCGCTCGACGCCGCCAAGCAGACCGCCTACGCCCACCGCAAGGACTATCTTGCACTCATTGCCGAGCTCGACGTTGACCAGCGCGAACTCCGCGCCGTCAAGTTCCAGCGGCTCCCCGTGCTGGCCTTCAATGGCTTCTACGGTGTCCTCGGCCAGACCACAGGCTCTTACCACGGCGACTTCGCCGCCACCGGCAGCCTCAAGTTTCCCATCTTCAACGAGGCCCAGCAGCGCGGCCAGCAGGACCAGATCGGCGCTCAGATCATGGGCCTCCAGCAGCGCCTCACTAGCACCCGCACCGACATCGAAGCCCAGATCCGTTCCGCGATGCTCGACGTCAACTCCGCCGAGCAGCTCGTCAAGGTCGCTCAGTCGAACGTCGAGCTCGCCAAGCAGGAGCTCTCCGACGAACGCGACCGCTTCACCGCCGGTGTCGACACCAACCTCCCCGTTCTCGACGCGCAAGCCTCCGTAACCGGAGCCGATGCCCAGCTCGTCTCCGCGCTTTACCAGTTCAACGTAGCCAAACTCAACCTCGCCCGCAACACCGGCGTCGTAGAAACCCGCTACCGTACCTATCTCGGCAAGTAGTCCCGTGACCCCTGCTCTACCGCCGGCAACGACAGCCCCAGCCTCATCAGCTCCGCCTGTCGCCGCGTTCCCGTCTTGGCCATCACACGCTTGGTCTGTAGGCGCACTGTCCCCAGCGTCAAACCCTTTTTTTTGAACTCATGCGCGTGCACTCGGTAACCGCTACTGTCGGCAAACTCGGCTACCCTCTGTGCCTTCCTGCTCGTCAGCCGTCCTATCTCCAGTAGCATCAAACTCACCGGCGGCACGACCGTCGGCTACGACAGCTTTGCCTATGAAGAGTCACCTCCCACCAAACCCGCGCCACCTGACCCAACCCCTGCCTTGCGGACGCGTCCTCCTGAGCTTCGCAAAGGGCCTGCTGTTTGCCTGCCTTGCCCTGGCCATCCTGGGACAGCCACTCAACGCCCAAACGCTCGCCCGCCCCGGCTGGGCAGGCTCCGGCCTTACGCCCGAGTCCTGGTGGCGGCACGCCGTCCTCTACCGCATCGACACCACCCAGCTCCCAACCCTCGCGCAGCTTCCCAGCCTCCAGGCCTTCGGCATCGACGCCATCGTACTCACCCCCACAGCCATGCAGCCATCACCCGCAGCAGCCGTTCCCGTACCACCCATCTCAGAATTGTCATCTCGACCGGAGCGCAGCGAAGTCGAGAGACCTGCAGTGACGGATGCTGCTGATACCCCAACCCCCGATCCACCCCTCACCCTCGACGACCTCTTCTTCGAGTGCAGCCGCCTCCACATCCGCGTCCTCGTGCCGCTCGACCTCGCCGCACCCAACTCCACCCCAGACGCCACGCTCGCCCTCGCCCGGTCCTGGCTGTACCGCGGCGCCGCCGGCTTCGTCCTGTCCGGCATAGACCAGTTAATCGCCACAAATACGGGTGCCCCCGGTCTCTCCCACTTGGAGACCGGAGATTCTGCCGCCACTTCCACCCCAACCGCCCCCGGCCCCGTCCGTCTACATCACCGCTCCGCCGCCATCCATCTCGCACCCCCAGTGAACGAGCCTGCCATCCTAGCCAGCCTCCGCAAGCTCCTCACCCAGTTCCCCGGAGAGCGCATCCTCATCGGCGCCGCCTCCTCCGAAGCCACACCCCTGCCCTCGCTCCAACTCCAGATCGCCACCCTCGCCGCTACCCCCGATACCAACCACCTCGCCACGCTCTCCGCCCAAACCACCCCCCACACGCTCCTGACCCTCGCGCCCGGCACGCCCTTCAGCCCTGTCGAAGCCGCCATCCTCCTCGCCGGCAACCAGCCCGCCATCCTCGAAAGCTCGCAGCTCCCCGCCGACCTGCTCGCCCGCGTCTTCCCTCCGCTAGCCAAAGGCACCGTCCCGGACGCGCCCGACGCGCCCGCTCCACCACCGCCGCCTCCGCCACCCTCCGACGTCTACGGCGCCTTCAAACCCTACCTCCACAAAGAAACCAACACCGCCGCCGAGCGCAAGCGCAAAGCTGCTGCCGAAAAGGCCGCCGCGGACGCGGCCCAGATCGCCACCGACACCTTCCCCGTCCAGCCCATGTACCAGCCCATCACCCCCACGCCCGAAGGCCAGGTCGCCTTCTACCACCGCCTCATCCAGCTCCACCGCGCCAACGCCACCTTGCACGACGGCACCCTCCACGCACTCGACACCGCCGGCCAGCCGGCCCTGGCCTGGGCCGCCACGCACGCCGGCTCCGCCCCGCTCGTCATTGTCTGCAACCCCTCCACCAACCCACTCAAGCTAGACCTCACCACCCCGCTCCAAAAACTCGGCCAGGCCCGCGACATGGCCCGCACCCTCCTCCACACCGCCGCAGCCTCCGGCGTCGTCAACGTAGACCGCCTCACCGTCCCCCCACAAGGCGTCTACATCGGCGAACTGCAACGCGCCTACACCTACCGCTAGGGCTCCGCTCTGGCTCTATCTGTCTACTCTCTACCCTCTACTGTCTGCCTTCAAGACTGCGTCTTCGCAATATCCGGCCCCAGCACTTCCTGCGCGCTCGGCGCAGGCGTATCGGGAATAGGGTCTTCCGTCCGCGTCCCAAACTCCCCATCCAAATGATTCGCCGTTAAGCCATCCTTCAGAATCGCGAACGCCTCCTCCGGCGTATCCGCAAACTGAAACAGGTCCAGATCCTTCGGCGAAATCGCTCCCTTGTCCGCTAGCATCTGGAAATTAATCAAATCCTTCCAGTACTTCGACCCATAAATCACAACCGTGATTTTTTTCGCCAACTTTTGCGTCTGCGCGAGTGTCAGCAGTTCGAACATCTCATCAAACGTCCCAAACCCGCCGGGAAACACCACCAGCGCCTTCGCCAGGTACGCAAACCAGTATTTGCGCATGAAGAAGTAATGGAAGTTCAAATTCAGTGCCGGCGTAATGTACGGATTCGGCATCTGCTCAAACGGCAGCTTGATGTTCAAACCGATCGTCTTTCCGCCCGCTTCCCAAGCCCCGCGGTTCGCCGCTTCCATAATCCCCGGCCCACCGCCCGACGTAATCACAAAGCGATGCCTGCGTCCGGGTAGCTTCATCGACCACTCAGTCATCATCCGCGCCAGCTCACGCGCGGCCTCATAGTAGTGCGCCATCTCGACAGCCGCTTCTGCCCGGTCCCGCTTCAACTGGCTTGCCTCGGCCCCATCGCCCGCACGCGCCGGCTGCTCTTCAGGAGGCGCCGGTTTAGTCGACCCCGTATTGTCCAGCAGCTCCAGCTGCTCATGCGCCTCATCCAGCGCATGAAACCGCGCCGACCCAAAAAACACCACCGTGTCCTGGATCCTCTCCCGCCGGAATCGCGCCTGCGGCTCATAGTACTCCGCCATAATGCGTAGCATTCGCCCATCCGGTGAGTCGATAAATTCCTTGTTCTCATAAGCCAGTGGAGCGCTTTCCAGCGGCAACGGTTCAGGGGCGATCTCGAATTCCATCTCGTCAGACATAAGACAGCTATTGTCTCGCTAACGCATGAAAATGCCTAGCGAGGCCTTGTTCAAGGCGCACCCTTATATTTGCGCCCAAACTGTCATCTCGACCGCTGCTAAGGGGAAAGACCTGCATTTCACCGAACGCGAAATCGCCAACTTCAAACGGCTTCTATTCCGCTTCCTCGAAAACGTAGACCCAGAAACCGCCGCAACGATCCGTTCCCACGAAGCCTGACGCTCCCACCACGACTCCGTCATCTCGCAGGGAGCGCGGGGCCGCGCTCCCTGCGAAAGCCCAACGCCCTTAGTCTTTGATCGTCAGGGTGAACGTCGCAGTGTGAGCCTTCGCCGCTCCGCTTGTCGTACCGGCACCTGCCGCCTTAGCCACGCCCGTTACGGTCACCACGCTCTTTCCTGGTGGAGTAGCGTTCAAGTACGAACTGCAACCCACAGCACCGCCCAGCACGGCTAGCAGTATCGCCAGAAGAGCCCAGTGCTTCATCGAGCCACGCAGACTCTTGCGCCGCAAGCCGAGCAATCCGCACAGCAAGCCAGGCAGGATTAGCACAGAGGCAAGCATCGGTCCGACGCCCGTAAAGTTCCTGGCAAGCGTAACCGTGCCACCGGACGCACCAACCGTCGTAATGGTCAGTTGAGACGTCTGTACCGTGTTGGAGCCATCCGCCGTAACGGTTGGCGGCTGGAAGGTACAAGACGACCCAGCCGGCAGCCCGGTGCAAGTGAAGGAAACCGTTCCTGTAAATCCACCCACCGGCGTAAAGGTGAACGTCGCCAGCCCCGTCTGACCGGCAGTCAGCGTCATCGTGGAGGGGTTCACGGTAAGCGAGTAATCCGGCTGCGGCGCTCCCGTCCCTGTGAGGTTGATGCTCTCCTGTGTCCCTCCAAACCCAATCACAGTTTGCAGTGTTCCCGAAATCGGACCCGACGCGGCCGGATCGAACGTTACCTGGATCGTGCAGGTGGAGTAAGCCGGCAGGTTGCCGGTGCCACAGCTATTCGTCTGGCTGAAGTCCACCGGATCCGTCAGTAGGAACCCAGAGAACGGCACGGAGGAGCCGCTGGTATTGTTCAGCGTCACGGTCCACGCATTGCTCGCCGCTCCCACCGCCTGGGTGCCGAAGTTGATGCTGTTGGTCGAGAAGTAGACCGCGGACGTGAGCGGCACACCCGTCCCTGTCAGGTTGACCGTCAATGGTCCGCTCGGCACGCCGGTTGGAAGCACCATAAGCTGGCTGGGATTCGGGCCAGTGACAAGGGGCGAGAACTTTACCAGGATGTTGCAACTGGAGAAAGCAGCAAGGCTCGTGCCGCAGTTGTCCGTCTCGGTAAAAAATGGGCCTGGAGGCTCGATAACGAAGCCTATCGCGGTATTGCCTGTATTGCTCATCGTCAGCGTCCATGGGTTGCTGGTGGTGCCTACCGCCTGGTTGCCGAAGTCGATGCTGGTTGCCGAAAAAGAAAGCGGCGCACCAACACCCGTTCCCGTGAGAGTCAGCATTACAGGCAGATAGAAGCCGCTGGTTGGGTTAATCATGATGAATCCCGGAGACACGCCCACAAACTGGGGAGAAAACGTCACCAGGATATTGCAACTGGAATAAGCGGTAAGGCTCGTGCCACAGTTATTGGTTTCGGTATAGAAAGGTCCGATCTCCTCAATCTGCGAAAAAGTGACGGCTGTGTTCGTCACATTGCTCATTGTGAGCGTCCACGGATTGCTCGACGAACCCACTGTCTGGTTGCCAAAGTCGATGGTCGTTGCCGAGAACGACAGCGGCGCCCCGACGCCCGTCCCCGTAATGTTCACAAATAGCGGAGGAATGTAGGGGCTATTCGAAATGAGGAACATCTCACCGCTGAGCGGCGCCTGAAAAGTAGGCGTGAAGGTAACAATGATGTTGCAGTTCGTATACGCAGCCAGGCTGGTTCCGCAGTTATTCGTTTGTGTAAAGCCAATACCCGGAAGCTGAATCGCACTGAACGTGACCGTCGTGCCACTGGTGTTATTCAGCGTCAGCGTCCAATTTATGCTGGAGCCCACCTGCACGTTGCCGAAGTTAATCGTGCTCGTCGAAAACTGTAGCGGCGAGGGCGGCACTGTTCCCGTTCCTGTCAAACTGACTGTCTGCGGAACGCTATTTCCATGGATCAGCACCACAACCTGACCGAGGAAGGTACCGGGTAGCGTCGGCGCAAACGTCACCTGCACGTTGCAGGTGGAGTAAGCCGCAAGGCTCGTGCCGCACGTATTCGTCTCCGTGAACGAAGGGTCGCCCGAGATCGCAATCGGGCTCGCAAACGTCACCGGAACGCCACTCGTATTGCTCAACGTCACCGTCCACGGATTGGCGGTGGTCCCCATTTGCAAACTGCCGAAATCAATATTGGACGGAGAGAACGTCACCACGGGCGTCGAAGTCGTTCCCGTTCCCGTTCCCGTCAGCGACACGGACAGCGGCGGCGTCACGCCATTCACCAACGCCACAAGCTGCCCGGTAACAACAACCGGCGCACCCGGCGTAAAGCTCACCTGTATGTTGCAGGTTGAGAACGGCGCAAGGCTCGCACCGCAGTTGTCCGTTTCGGTAAAGGCCGTAGAGCCCGTAATCGCAAGCGGGCTCGTAAACACAGCAGCCGTCGCGCTCATATTGCTCATCGTGACCGTCCACGAATTGCTCGTCGTCCCAACTGCCAGGCTGCCAAAGTCGATGGCCGTCGGCGAGAACTGCACCACCGGTGCCGACGACGTTCCCGTCCCCGTCAGGCTCACCGTCAGCGGCGTGCTGATGCCATTGATCCCCACCGAAACCTGTCCCGTAATCACGGCCACCGAACTCGGCGTAAACGTCACCACCACATTGCAGGTCGAGTGCGGCGCCAGCGACGTTCCGCAAGTATTGGTCTGGCTGAAGTCCGCAGAGCCAGAAATCAAAATCGGCGTCAGGAACGGCGCCGGATAGTCGCTCGTATTGTTCAGCGTCACCGTCCAGCTATTGCTCGCCGTGCCCATCGTCTGGTTGCCAAAGTCCACGCTGGTGGGCGAAAACACCACTACCGGCGTTGCAGCGATCCCCATCCCTGTCAGGCTTACCGTCAGCGGCGTGCTGCCGCCAATCGAAGCCACAAGCTGTCCCGTGCTCGCGCCCGACAGGCCCGGAGCGAACGATACCATCACATTGCAGGTGGAGTGCGCTGCCAGAGTCGTGCCGCAGTTGTTGGTTTGGACAAACGCCGTCGATCCCGAGATCGAAAGAGGCGAAGACAGCGTGGCATCCGTTCCACTGGTGTTGTTCAGCGTCACCGTCCAGCTATTGCTGGTCGTGCCCACCGTCTGATTGCCAAAGTCAATGCTCGTCGGCGAGAACACCACCACCGGCACCTTCGACGTACCCACGCCGATCAAGCTGATACTCTGCGATCCGCCTGCAGCGTTGTCCGTAAACGTCAGATATCCCGCCAGAGTCCCCGTTGTGGTCGGCGTAAAGGTCACCTGTAGCGTACAGGTCGAGTACGCCGACAGCGTCGATCCGCAGCTGCCCGTCAAGCCGAAGTCGGCCGTATCGGTCAAGGCCACCGACGAAATCGCAAGCGGATACCCGCTCGTATTGCTCAGGGACACCGTCCATGGAGAACTGGCTGTCCCCTGCATTTGGTTGCCGAAATCAATGGACGTCGTGGAAACAACAGCGGACGGTATCTGAGCGGACGCAGCCGCGCAGAAAAATCCTCCCAACAGGCACACCGCCGCAATCTTCGACAGAAAGGCAAGTGTCTTGCGGCTTAGAAAGGAAGAACTGGCAGGAAAATCTTCGGAGTTTGGAGTAACCAGGGAAGAAGAAGTCCGGGAGATCACAAAAACTCATTTCTCGGGGCTGCCCGAAGGCGAGCCCAGGAGGCCCATACGGCTCTTGGAGTCATGACAATTTGGCGGTGCCAACAGCAGGAAGCGAATACCGCAACTACGCCGTTCAAGAGCCTATTTCGGGCCGACAACAAGCGCGTTGCACTTCGGAGGGGATCGGAGATCACTCCCGAAATTTGGTGACTTTAGTAGCTACAACTTTTGTGGTATGCAAAAGTTAGCGCACTAATGTGGGCGAGTCAACGGAAACTTGCGTTAAACATGAGAAATCATTGCGCGCCAGTTATGCGAACTGTGAGGGAAAGCTCGGCGGCATCAAGCCCGGTAATCCCGGTAATGCACCATCTCGCTGATTCCAATCCACATATCCAGCAGCCCTACCCCGCTGATCACGCCCCGCACCCATCCGCGCTGCAGCACCGCGTCCAGCGCCGGGTGCGACATCAGCCACCCATTCTGCTCCCAGTACCGCGGCCACCACGGCAGCAGAAATAAAATCCCGCCGATATAGAAGCAGAAAATCACCAGAACCACCAGACTCAACCGCTGCAGCCACACCGGTGCGGGCGCCGGATCTTCGCGCCGGTGCATCGGTTCTGCTCGCTGGTTCTCACGCACGATCTGTTGCTGGGCCGCCATCGTCTCTCTTCCACGGTAGCAGGACGCCCCGCTGCTGTCGCGTCACTTTGAACCCACCACTTGGCCACCAGCCTTTTGCATCGCAGCTTTGTTTTTCATTCCGGCATCAATCTGCTCCGCCGTTTCATCCGCAGACCCGCCCATTGCGAGCCCGAACTTGATGTCTCCACCCGTCCCGCTGATCGACACCGGAAGCTGCAACCCGGCGCCGTTCTTCTTCAAAAACTTGTCCACAGGCATCAGCAGAATCGACTTCCATCCGGTTACCATCTGCGAAGCCGTCGCCTCGGTCCGCACATGCCCCTTGAACTCGAAGACATCACCTGCCGTCGTGTACACGCCATTCATCAGCACTTTCGCCCCGGGAATCTCGTAGTCCAGGCCATCGACCAGGATCGTCCCATGATTCAGGTTGAACTTCGCCGTCATCGACGATTGCACCTCGGCTTTCTTGTCGCTGCCTGCCTCTCGCGCGTCTTCCGGCTTGCCCTGCGCCCGCATGCTCAGGCCGTCGATCTTGTCCTGCCACTTCGTATTGCTGAAGTCCACACCCGTAATCTTGAACGTCCCCAGCAGCGCAATCTTCTGCGCCACACGAACCTTTCCAGGTGGAATATGCAGCTTCGTCTGCATCGTCAAGGCCCCGCGCATCAGCGGCGGATTCGTCTTCACCCCAAGTTCCAGCATGTCTTCAATCCGCGCGTGAGGCATCACGACATCGAGCGAAATATCATGACCCTGCCCACGGATCAGCTCCACCTTGCCGCGACACGTAAAGTCCGAGTGCAGCAGGTGCGCCTCGACCGGATCGAGCGTCGTATCGCCGTCGGTCCCGTCCACATAAGCATGGAACGTCGTATGCAGCGGCACCGGATGGTTGCTGATATCCAGCGAAAAATCCGGCGTATCAGTCGTGCCGTCGATCGTGATCCGCTGTAGCTGACCGGCGTAGTGTCCCGTTGACGACAGTATTCCGCCCAACCCTTTGATGGTGTTCAGGTCCGCATGGTCAAAGCTGTAGTCCCCATCCACCGCCGATGCGCGCGGATCATCGGCATTCCACGGCCCAAAGTGACCCAGCGCATGAATATTGCCCACCGGCTTCGGATTCACCAGCTCCGCGTCGTACAGCATCGGTCTGCCCGGCCCGATATCATGCAGATCCAGGCGCGAAATATCGAACTGCAGCGGCTCCTTGCCCGGCTTTTCGGTCTCGATCACCAGCTTCACGTTCGTGCATAGAATTTCGTCCGCAGTAAAGGCAATCTTCGGCTTGGTTCCTGGATGCTTCGGATCAGCGGTCGGCTTCGCGCCACCCAGAAGGTCTCCCCGCTCTTGCCTCGGCGGCAGATGAATCTCCATTCCATCCACCCGCACAAACGCAATATTCGTCGGCTGATGCAGCAATCCCTTGATCGTCGTCCGAAACGAAAAGTGATCCACGCTGATTAACTGCTTCCCGTTCCCATAAGGAATCCGCAGCCCCCCGCCTTCCACCTCAACCCCGCGCAGCAACGAGATATCCAGCGAATCCAGCTCTACCGGTGCGTTGAAACGCGCGGAAAGCGTCTCTATCACCCGCTTGCGCACAATCGGCCCTGCATGGTGCAGCACGTACTCCGCGGCCACACCCAGCCCCACCACCCCAACCAAAATGCAGCCGGTCACGACCTTCAACCAACGCCTGCGCCACCAACTTATATGCTGCTTTGTGCTTTTATCGTCCACCCATAAACTCCAACATTTTCGTTCGATGCGCCCAACAAGCCGTTGGACTCCTGCGGCAACCCTTTGCAATGCGAAAATAGGGGTGATGCTTCAACTCTCATCCGCCGGCAAACGTTTCGGCCCAAAACTCCTGTTCGACGAAGTCAACTGGCTCATCACGCCCAATGAGCGCACCGGCCTGGTCGGCGGCAATGGCACGGGCAAATCCACCCTGCTCAAAATCCTCGCCGGCATGGACACCCTCGACTACGGCACCCGAACCCACATCAAGGGCATGACCATCGGTTACCTGCCCCAGGACGGCCTCGCGCTCTCCGGCCGCACCGTATTCGAAGAATGCCTCTCCGTCTTCGACGCCCTCCGCGACATGGAGAATGAAGCCGAACAGCTCACCCACGTCCTCTCCGACGCCGACCCCAAATCGAAGGAGTACGCCGCCGCGGCCGACCGCTACTCCGAGATCGCCGACCACCTCCACGTCCACGACATCTACACCCTCGACGCCCAAGTCGGCGCCGTCCTCGGCGGCCTCGGCTTCACCCGCGAAGACTGGGAGCGCCGCACCGAAGAGTTCTCCGGTGGATGGCAGATGCGCATCTCGCTCGCCAAGCTGCTCTTGCAAAAGCCCAGCCTGCTTCTGCTCGACGAGCCAACGAACCATCTCGATCTCGAATCCCGCAACTGGCTCGAAGACTATCTCCACAACTACGAGAATGCCTTCATCCTCATCTCACACGATCGCTACTTCCTCGACGTTACGGTCAACAAGATCGTCGAAGTGTGGAATAAGCGCATGCAGGTCTATCACGGCAACTACGAAAAGTACCTCGTCCTGAAAGACGAGCGCCGCACGCAGATCATGTCCGCCTACAAGAACCAGCGCGACCGTATCGAAGCGCTAGAAGCCTTCATCAACCGCTTCCGCGCGCAAGCCACCAAGGCCAAGCAGGTACAGTCGCGCATCAAGGAACTCGAAAAAATCGAGCGCATCGAAGTCCCTGAAGAAGAAGCGACCATTCACTTCAAGTTCCCGCAGCCCCCTGCTTCGGGCCGCACCGTCATTGAGGTTTCGCACCTCAACAAGCAGTACCCCATGCCCGACGGCTCGCCAAAACACATCCTCACCGATGTCAGCTTCACGATCGAACGCGGCGACCGCATTGCCCTCGTCGGCGCCAACGGCGCAGGCAAATCCACGATGATCCGCATGCTCAGCGGCCTCGAGGGCCCCACCAGCGGCACCATCAAACTCGGCCACAATGTACTCGCCGACTACTTCGCGCAGGACCAATACAAAGTCCTCGACGGCAACGCCGAAATGCTCGACGACATCACCGGCTCCAACCCCAAGGTCGACGTCGTCACGCTACGCTCGCTACTCGGCTGCTTCATGTTCACCGGCGACGATGTCTTCAAGAAGCTTGGCGTGCTTTCGGGCGGCGAACGCAACCGCTACGCCATGGCCAAGATGCTCGTTTCGCCCGCAAACTTCATCCTGCTCGACGAGCCCACCAACCATCTCGATCTCCGTGCCAAAGACGTGTTGCTCGAAGCCATTCGCGACTTCTCGGGCACCGTCCTCTTCGTTTCGCACGATCGCTACTTCATCGACCGCCTCGCCACCCGCGTGTTTGAAGTAGAGGACCGCCGCGTTCACATCTACCCCGGCAACTATGAGGACTACCTCTTCCGCAAGCAGGGCGGCCTGGCAAAAATCGTAGAAGCCGCAGCCCACAACCCCCACGTCGACGCCGCTACAGGCATGCTCAAGCCCGTAAAACAGGTCGGCACAGCACCTGCACCGCAGGTATCCGTCGAACCGTGGGAATCTACGCATGAGATTAATGGTTCTCTTGCGCCTGTGACTGCAACACCCAAGGCCAACATCAAGCGCCTGAACCCGATTAAGTTGAAGCAGCTGGAAGATCGTGTCGCTTCGATTGAGGCGGAGCTGCCGGTTCTCGAGGACCGCATTCAAACGGCTGAGCAGCAGCAGGCTGCGTTCTCTACCGCCGAGGCCGCGCGGGCGCTGGCGGCGGAGTTAGACACGCTGCGTCAACAACATACGGCCCTTACGGCGGAGTGGGAAGACCTCGCGACACAGCTGGAAGAGCAGCAGGCTACCGCCTAAATAGACCGATTTTCGGCCGGTGCGTTTTTGTGGAGGTTTGTGGTGACTTGTGGTGAATTTATGGTGCGTGTGGTGTCCAGCAAACTTGACATCGCTGGGTGAATCTTTCGTCATCTTCACACCGTGACGGAGACAGTCTCTATACGATGATCTGGTCGTACACCGAGGCCAGCGATGCAACTCACTACCCGCGAACTCCTGACTGCTCTCCACGGCATGCTCTTCGGCGGATTCTTCCTGATGGCGATTTTCGGTCTCGTGGTGGAGCTGATTCGCAGCCGGCACAAGAGTGCGCATGTTGAGCTGACAGCGCGCGGCCGCACGATTGAGTCCTTGTTTCTGCTCCTGATGGCTGCGTTTGGCTGGCTTGCCGTCTTTACCGGAACGTACGTTATTTACCCGTGGTATCGCGCGAAGCCACCTGCGAATACTGTCGACCTCACTGCTTATCCGCGTTATCTGCTGCTCTCGCATCCGAACACGGCCGCTTGGCACAACCTTGGAATGGAGTGGAAGGAGCATATCGCTTTCTTCGCGACGATCGCCATCACGATGCTGGCTTTTGTGCTCATTCGGCAGCGCGCGGCGTTGCGGCAGTACCCGCAGCTACGCAATGCTGTGCTGGGATTTGCGCTGCTGGCACTGGCCTGCTGTGGCGTAGCCGCCGGGTTTGGAGCCTTGGTCAATAAGGCCGCCCCCGTCACTGGCGGCAACACCGTCACCTTGATGAGGAGCGGCCAATGACTCTGACTGAAACGCAAGTTCCCAATGGATCCGTAGCTGCCGCGATTCTTAGCGCGGCCATCGGCTGCTTTGCGCTTGGAGTTACCACCGTCGCCGCTGACAAGAGTAAGGCGGTGAACAAGCTGATGCTGTTCTATCCGCCTTCGGGCTCGCTGACGGGCGAAACCACCATCGCGATCGTGATCTGGCTGGCTGCGTGGCTGATCCTGGCGCGGCTTTGGAGGAACAGCACATGTGCGCTGGGGCCGATCAACATTGCGTCCTTCGTGTTGCTGCTTTGTGGACTTCTGCTCACGTTTCCGCCGTTCGTTGACGCCCTGTAGGTCGTAACCGATAGCATAGGAAACATGAGTTCAGCGTCACCCTTGCGCATCCTCGTTATCGGAGCCGGCGCCGTCGGCGGATACTTTGCCGCACGTCTTGCCGCTGCCGGCCGCGATGTCACGATCCTCGTCCGCTCTGCCCGCGCTGCACAGCTACGCAGCACCGGGCTTCAGGTGTTTAGTCCGCATGGCGATGTGACGGTACAGCCGAAGCTGCTGCTTGCCTCGGAGTTGAAGGAGTCCTTCGACCTGATCCTTGTGAGTACGAAGGCCTATTCGCTTGAGGCTGCGATGAATGACTTTACCCCTGCCGTCGGGCCGGAGACGGCGATCCTTCCGCTGCTGAACGGGATGCGGCATCTCGATGCCCTTATTGCGCGTTTCGGCGAGAAGGCGGTGATCGGTGGCCTGTCGCGTATCGTTGCAGACCTTGATCCCGAAGGGCGCGTGCATCAGTTCGGGCCGCTGCATGACATCGTGTTCGGTGAGCGGACGCGTGAGGTTACGCCGCGCATCCAGGCGATCGACGCTGCGCTCGGCGATTGCGGATTTCCCTCTATGCTGTCGCCCGACATCCTGGCTTCGATGTGGATGAAGTGGGTGTTGCTGTCGTCATTGGCGGGGACGACCTGTTTGCTGCGGGCTTCCGTGGGGCAGATTGAAGCTGTAAAGTACGGCGCGGATCTCGTTCGCTCCATCGTCGATGAGTCTGTTTCGGTGGCTGCGGCAAACGGCTTTCCGCAGGACCCCAAATTTATCGAGACGCACAAGGCCCGCATGACCGAGCCGGGTTCGGCGCTGACGGCTTCGATGTTCCGCGACCTCAGCAAGGGGCAGCCGGTGGAGTCGGAACAGATCCTCGGGGATTTTCTGGCGCGGGCTGCTGCGCATAACGTTCATCCGCCGCTGTTGACCGCGGCGTATGTGCAGCTTACTGTTTATGCCAATTCGCTGAAGCAGTGACCGTATCCCATGACAGCCATGCCGCAAAAGCATACCGACTACTCGGGCACACCGCTTCCGAAGAAGCTGGGTATCGTTTCGACTTCGGCGAAGGCTTCTGTTGAGATTGCGTTGCTGGGGACGCCGGAGGGCTTTCGGGAGTCGCTGGGCGAGCTGCCTGCGTCGGTTACGTTTGCCAAGCGGCTTACGCCGGGAACGACGCTTGCGCTTTGCTTCGTTCGGTCTGTGAAGGATCTTGAGGCTACGGTCGATATCCTTGCCACGCAACTTCCGTCAGCGGCTTCCGTGTGGGTCATTCATCCCAAGGCGGTGCATAAGCCGGGGTTTAACCAGAATGATGTTCGGGATGCTGCGCTTCCTCATGGGTTGGTGGACTATAAGGTTTGCTCGGTGGACGAGGATTGGTCTGGGTTGAAGTTTGCGTGGAGGAAGGTTCCTTCGTAGGAGTTGGGTGATCGCTTCTATGTATTGGGCGTAGATAAGAGAGCGAGTCCCAGGGGCTGAAGCCCGGGTTGGGGTGGGTTGGAATGTCCGGGCTGAAGCCCGGACTTATCTCAAAAGCAACGGCGACGGCAACGGCAACGGCAACGGCAATAGCAACGGCAACGGCAATAGCAAAAGCAAAAGCAAAAGCAACAGCAACAGCAACAGCAACAGCAACAGCAACAGCAAAAGCAACAGCGACGGCAACGGCGACGGCGACGGCGACAGCAACAGCAACAGCAACAGCAACGGCGACGGCGACGGCGACGGCGACGGCGACGGCGACAGCAACAGCAACGGCGACGGCGACGGCGACGGCGACGGCGACAGCAACAGCAACGGCGACGGCGACGGCGACGGCGACGGCGACGGCGACAGCAACAGCAACAGCAACAGCAACAGCAACAGCAACAGCAAAGACTACAGCAGATCCCCTGCGAGGATGACAGAAAGAAAAGCAAAAGCAACGGCCTGCGGGTTTGGAGGGCTTGCTTTCTCACCCATCGCGCCAAAAGCGAGCGCGATGAATGGGGCGCCCGGCGTTGTGGGATCGCGGAAAGAAAGGCTAGAGGCGGGCGGTATGGGAAGAAGCGCGCTACACTTTCTGCACCGATGACGACCGCACGCGCCACGTTCCTGATCTCACTCGCTCTTCTGGCTACAGGTTGCACGCAGGAGCGTCCTACCTCGCGGCCGGAGGTGTTCTTGCCGAAAGCTAACGCTGCTCCGCAAACCAACGAGATCGGCCCGGGGACAACCGACAGCGCGCAACAGGTGATGGCAAGCTGCGGGCGGCCGTCTTCCGACACCGTACTCGCCATCTACGACAAGCTGAATAACGGGCCGGTGCGGCGGATGGTCTACCACCACCTGCACCGTGTAATGACGATTGACTTTACGCCTTCGCATCCGCTCAAGCGCGATCCCAACTCGCCGAAACATGCTGTGCCGCCGGCACGGCTGCCGGCCGGGTCGGTGTGGCGGTTCGATGAAGCGAGCGTGCCGAAGGAGCTCGATATGATTACCGCCGGCCGTGTGGCTGTGTTCCTGCCCTGTGCCGGGGCTGCGCTGCGAGCGGAGTACTAGGTCGCATCAAATATTCGAGAAGCCAAAACACAGATTTAGGCGGGCCAACGGACTGCAGGTCTCTCCACTACGCTGCGCTTCGGTCGAGATGACAAGGTTGGTGGGTTGCTGATGCGACAAGGCATAATCAAGGAATGTCTTCGTTGTGGACCCCCTCCGACTGGCCGGCGCGTCTTGCCGAGCTCGAAGCCCGAACGGGCGAAGAAAAACAAGCGCCGCTGCGGCGTGACATACGCTCGCTGGGCACCCTGCTGGGGCAGGTCCTGCGCGAACAAGCGGGCGACTCGCTGTTCGATACTGTTGAAGCTCTGCGCGTGGTCGCGATCGCCCGCCGCGAGGCCGAAGCCGAAAATAACAACCCCGCCGCCGAGCAGCATCTGGACGAAGCCCAGGCGTTGACCCACGAAGCGGCTTCCAACCCGACATTCGCGTACCGGCTGGCGCGCGCGTTTGCCTCTTACTTCGAACTCATCAACCTGGCCGAGACCAACCACCGCAAGCGGCGGCGGCGGTCCTCCCTGCTGGACGACGCCGCCACACCACAGCGCGGCAGTTTACGTGGGACGTTGCGACGGCTGCGCGAAGCGGGCATCGACCGCGGCTCCGCCATGCGGCTGCTGGCACAGATTTGCATTACGCCGGTCTTCACGGCGCATCCCACGGAGGTGGCGCGGCGAAGCGTGATGTTCAAGCGGCGGCGGATTTCGGACCTGCTGGAAAAACTGGACGGCATACCGCTGCCGCCAGCGGAGTTGGATGCGCTGGAAAGCTCGTTGCTGGCTGAAATCACCGCGCTGTGGCAGACCGATGACGTTCGCCATGCACGACCCACGGTGCGGGACGAAGTCCGTATGGCGCTCGACTACTATGACGCTTCGATCTTCGAGACCATTCCAGTTCTGTATGCCGAGATTGCTGCGGCGTTTGATGCGGAGTACGCGAGCGTTGAGCAACCGGCACAGCTTCCGCTGGTCGTCACCTTTGGCTCATGGATTGGCGGCGACCGCGATGGCAATCCCTTCGTGACGGCGGAGACGACGACAGATTCGCTCGCAATGTCGCGGCAGCTTCTGTTGGACCGGTATCATGCGCAGCTAGCGCTGGTCTTCGATCAGCTAGCTTCTTCGACCAACCAGGCACCCATCACCGACGCGCTGCAGGACCGTCTTGAGCAGTATCTCGAAGAGCTGCGGGCCTCCGGCTACACCACGCGCGATGATTACTTCCCCACCGAGGCCGTGCGCTTTGCGATTGCCTGCATCACGCTGCGGCTGGCCGGCGCGCCGGCGGCGACCGTGCTGCGGAACCTCGCCTTGACGTCCCATGCCAAGTTGCCGCATTACGAGACGGCGGCTGAGTTGCTGGAAGATCTTACGCTGTTGCGCGACTCGCTCGCGGCCAACCGCGGCATACGGCTGGCGCAGGTTTTCGTCGATCCGTTGATTCTTGAAGTACGCACCTTCGGGCTGCATCTGCAGACGCTGGATATACGGCAGCACGCGCGGGTGCATGAGGCTGCCGTGGAAGAGCTGACCGCGTGGCAAAACTCTGCCGAGTTGCAACTGCCGGAGCCGTTAACTGAGCAGACCGCGGAAGTTCTTGCGACGTTCCGCGGCATTGCTGCTGTGAAGAAGCGCGCGCCCGAGGCGATTACGACGTATGTGATCTCCGGTGCGAGCTCTGCGCAGGATGCGCTGCGCGTGCTTTGGCTGGCGCGGCTGGGCAGCGTGCATGTCGAGGGCGATGCCAGCAAAGGTGATCCCGGGTTGCAGCCGGTGCCGCTGTTTGAATCGATTGAAGACTTGCGGAACGCGCCGGCGATCTGCCGCGAGCTGTGGTCTTCGGAGATCTACAAGCCGCTGCTGGCGGCGTGGAATGGGCGGCAGGAAGTGATGCTGGGTTACTCCGACTCCAACAAGGATGGTGGCATGATCGCCAGTACGTGGGAGATATGGAAAGCGCACCGCGCGCTGCATGAGGTAGCCCGCGAGTGTGGTGTGACGCTGCGGTTATTCCATGGACGCGGAGGCACTGTGGGACGTGGCGGTGGGCCTACGCATCGTGCTATCTATGCGCAGCCGCTGAACAGCTTTACCGGCGAGCTGCGGATTACCGAACAGGGTGAGGTGCTGAACTGGAAGTACTCCGATGTAGTGCTGGCGGAGCGCAACCTGGAGTTGATGATTGCGGCATCGCTGGATGCAATTGCGCGGCCCGATCTGATCGTAAATGTGAACGGTGATTCCCATTTGACGGGAGGGATTCGTCCGGAGTGGGAAGCGGCTCTGGATGAGTTGTGCGCGGCGTCCTACGCGTTCTATACGAAGCACATCGTCGATAACCCGGATGTGTTTACGTACTTTGAGCAGGCCACGCCGGTGGCAGAGTTGGAACATGCGCGGATTGGGTCGCGGCCGGCGAAGCGCGCGGATGCAAGTGCGACCAAGAAGCGCAGCATGGCGGATTTGCGGGCGATTCCATGGGTGTTTGGGTGGATGCAGTCGCGGCATGTTGTGCCGGCTTATTTTGGCGTGGGCCATGCGCTGGAGTCGTATGTCGCGGCGAACCCCGAGGGGCTTCCGCTACTACAGGAGATGGTGCGCAGCTTTCCGCTGTTTCTCGACATGATTCGCAACGTGGAGATTGCGCTGGCGAAGGCGGACTTCGGGATTGCGAAGCTGTATGCTTCGCTGGTTGAGGACGTTGCGCTGCGTGATCGGGTGTTCGATGTGCTGGAAGCGGAGTTTGATCGCACGCGGCGGATGGTGCTTGCGATTACGGAGCAGGCAGACATTCTGGAGCGGAATCCGGTGCTGGCGAACTCCATCCGGCTGCGTAATCCGTATGTCGACCCGATGAGCTTGCTGCAGGTGGAGCTGCTGCGGCGCAAGCGTGCGGGGGAACATTCCGAGGAGCTGGATCGCGCCATTACGGCGACGATCAACGGCATCAGTGCGGGGTTGCGGAATACTGGTTGATGAGTTTCTTGGGTGGGGTGGGGCTTGTTGGCGAAAGCAGATCCCTGCGAGGATGACAGAAAGAAAAACAAGAGCAAAGGCTGGCTGGTTGAAGGTTGGTGTTCCCCACTCATCGCGCGAAAAGATGCGCGATGAATGGGCCACCCGGACGGTTGGGGCGGATGCTACTTGAGGGCCGCGTCGTATGCGCCCAGTGTGCCTGCGCCGATGAAGTAGAGCCCGCTCAGATGTCCGATGGCGCTGCGGGCGAATGGAAGAGCGTCCTTGGCCCGCTCCGGCGTCATGTCCTTGGCGTGATTGGAAAGCACCGGAACGAGCTGCAGGTAGTCGTTCATGGTGAGTACTTCCATGGCCTCGAGCTGGTCCTGCTCTTTGTAGGCGCCTGAAAACTTCTCTACCTCGGCGTAGTCCATATAGCTCAAGGCGCCGGTGGAGCTCGCCGTTCGCCATGCGGAGTCCTGCATGGGACCTTCGCTGAAGTGCAGGTCTCCTTCTTTCAACTCAGCCTTGGCGAGTGTGTGACCTTGTCCCGCGCTCAAGACGTCCAGCGTGTTGAGCACCGTAGTCATGCCGGCGATCTCGGCCTTCAACCCGTTAGCATTGTCTACGACGTACTTGCGGTTATCGGTAATCTCCTGTCGGATCATCGCTTCTGCCTCTTTGCGCTGATGCCGGTGATGCATAGCTTCCACGCCGGCTTCAAGCGCCAGCGCAATCAGCAGGCCGACCGTGATGGTCAGCAGATGCACGACAAAATCGCGAACTCCGTGGATGTTATGGTCCGGCGCGTGGACGTCCAGCATCGCGCACCTCCTTACGTGGTTTCGCCTAGAGTACCAGCCGCGCTGTACACTGCGGCACATGCGCCGTTCTCTTTTCGCCCTCCTTCTTGCCGTTTCTTTGTGCGCCGTGGCGCAGCAGCCCGCTATCCCGATCCAGTCGCACCAGGTGAATGCGGATGGGTCGATCACCTTTCGCTATATGGCGCCTGCGGCGGTGAAGGTGCTGGTGAACTCCGATGCTTTCCTGGTTTCGCAGGCGATGACTAAGGGCACCGACGGGACATGGACGTTTACGACTGAACCGATGTTGCCGGAGTATTACTCGTACTCGTTTACCGAGGACGGCGTGACGAAGCTCGATCCGTTCAACCCGATCACGGTGCAGAATTCGGATTCGCTTCCGGCGGTTTATTACCTGGGGTCGAAGGTGCTGGTGCCTGCGACGCCGCCTTCACCGTGGGACCCTACGGATGTGCCGCATGGAGCGGTGGATCATCACTTTTATACGACGCATGTGGTGAAGGGGTTGGTGCGCGACCAGAGTGGGTATGTGGTCTACACGCCGCCGGGGTATGACGCGAAGAAGAAGGGTGGATACCCGGTCCTGTATCTGCTGCACGGATGGTCGGATGTGGAGACGGGATGGACCAACGATGGGCATGCGAATTTTATTCTGGATTCGCTGATTGCCGCGGGGAAGGCCGTGCCGATGATCGTGGTGATGCCGCTGGGTTATGGCGATGAGGATTTTGCGCGGCATCCGATTTCGATCTGGGGGAACAAGGCGCTGGTGGATGCGAACCTGGCGGGGTTTACGCAGGCGTTTGAGACCGAGGTGGTGCCGACCGTGGAGCACGAGTACAACATTGCGAAGGGGCGCGAGAACCATGCGATTGCGGGGCTTTCGATGGGTGGGCTTGAGGCGCTTACGGTTGGGCTCAACCACATGGACCAGTTCGCATGGGTGGCGGGGATGAGTTCGGCGCTGGTTGCCGGCACGCCGGATGAGCGCATTCCGAACATGACGCCGGAGGCTGCGAAGAAGGCGAACCTACGGCTGCTTTGGGTGGCGTGTGGGGTGTCCGATGGGCTGATCACGACGAACCGCGCGTTTGTGGCGTGGGCGAAGAGCAAGGAGCTGCCGGTGACGGCGGTCGAGACGCCGGGGCGGCATACGTTTGTGGTGTGGCGCGACAATCTGGTGCATCTGGCGCCGCTGTTGTTCCAGCCGAAGTAGTGGCGCTTAAGAGCCCGGCTGTATGTAAGGGACCTGGCCAAGGTACTTGCGCTCGCGGCCGCGGGGGTCGTCTTCGATGCGTGGAGGTTGGTCGAGGATGAGGGTGGGGCGGTTGGGAAGGCTGAAGCTGGGCCACTTGGGGAGCCTGGGGTTGTTGGGGTTTCCGGTGCGGGCGAAGGCGATGTAGGTTTCGCTGACGATGTCGGCCATTTGCTGCGCGCGGGCCTGATCTGCGGGCGAGCTGCCGACCATGCCTGGTGAGAGGACCACGTTGTCAAAGGCGAGTGGGATATCGAGGGTGTGCGGTGCGCCCCACTTGCCGGCGTCGACGCCGGACTTCCAGTTGAGCTGATAGACCCAGGTGTGGGGTTGGGCGGCGGGGTCGGCGGCGCGGCGTTCGGCTTCGATGACTTCGCCGCGCCAGGAGCGGGAGTCCGTGGTGACGGCGAAGAAGATGTCGCTGGCGGAGTAGGTGGGGTTCCAGGTGCGGTAGTTTTGGATGACCTCGGCGACGGGAAGGGTGACGGTGTCGGATTTGAGGAAAGGCGCGCCTTTTTCGAGGGCGTCGGGGAGGGTTTCCCAGGTGAGGTCGAAGAGTTTAGGCTGGCCGCCGCCGATGAGGACACGGGTTTCGTCGTGGGTGTTGCCGAGGACCATGGGGATGTTGGCGGAGAGCTTTGGGTCGGTGGGGGTGAAGGGGTCGACGGGGAGGGAGCGACCGTCGGTGACGGGGCCGAAGTAGCCGCCGGCGCGGGTGGCCTGCTGGATCTCCACCATGGACTTGGCGCGGAGGGCTGCGGCTGCGGCGGAGGGGGTCAGGGTGTCGAGCTTGAGGGCGGCGAGAACTTTCTTTGCGCGCTCGGTGGCGTGGGCGGGCTGGACGCCGACGACCTGCTGGCCGCTCATGGAGAGGACGCGGTGGAAGAGGCCTTTGGCGGGGGGTTGCGCCATGAGGGTGGCGCACTTGGCGCCGCCGCCGGACTGGCCGAAGATCATGACGCGGTTGGGGTCGCCTCCGAACTCTTCGATGTTGTCGCGCACCCAGTGGAGGGCGAGGACGAGGTCGAGCTGGCCGGCGTTGCCGGAGTCCTCGAAGCCCTGGTTGGGGACGGCTTCGGCGAGGTACATGTAGCCGAAGGAGTTGAGGCGGTGGTTGACGGTGACGACGACGACGTCGCCACGGCGGGCGAGGCGGGCGCCGTCGTAGAGCTCGGCGTTGGCGGTGCCGTTCGCGAAGGCACCGCCGTGGATGTAGAACATCACGGGACGTTTTTTACGATCGCGAAGCCCGGGTGTCCACACATTCAGGTGCAGGCAGTCTTCGCTGTCATAGCCCTGATCGATGGGCAGATGGTATCCGCCGCGTCGTGTTTCTTCGGCCTCCCGTTGCATGACCCAAGCGGCGCTGAGGACTTCGTCCGGATTCGAAGGGACACCGGGGCGGGCGCCGATGGTCTGGGGCGCTTTGGTTGTCCAACGGTTGCAGGGCAGCGTCTCAGTCCACGGAGTGGGCGGCTTTGGGGCCGCAAACCGTGTCTTCGCCGTGTCCAATCCATACGGGATGCCCTTGAAACCGTAGATGTCTTGCCCGGACACATAGCCCACGATCTTGCCGGCTTTCGTCGTTGCCACCGGAACCAACTCCGCCCATGCTCGACGCCCCACCGCCGCGGCTGCTCCCACTGCAGCTGCTCCTACCAAAACGTCACGCCTGTTCATGGCTCGTTCTCCATCGTTCAAGTCGAAGCGCGGCGTGAGCCACAAATCTTCGCCCTGACAACTTAGAACTCCTGACAGACAACTTGCAAGCCCGGGCTTCTTGCGTGTCCCCTAAACGACATTTTTGACCGCGCGCAAACAAATTTCTTTTGTAGTGGCGTTAATCCGCATCCCACGCTGGGGAGGGTGCTTATGTCGAAACCATTGGAGATTGAATCGCTGGACGCGATCGACCACCGTAAATTCGTGGTTCACTTTTCAGACGAAACGTTCGTTGCGGTTACGGCCGAAGGTTTGGCGGATTGCTTTCCGGAGCGCACGCGAACCGCGGACCTGCCCGATGAGGACCAGGACTGAACCTGCCTTACTGGCTGTCGTGCGTGATGCTAACGGCCTTTCCGTGGCGAAAATCGAGGGTGATCGGCTTGCCGTTGTTGTCGTAAGTCACCGTGCGCTCGCCTATCTTGTCGCCGTGGGGCTCCATGACCTGGCCTAGCGACATCATGGCCTGGTTCTCGGTCATACCGATGGCAGGCTCATGCTTATCGATGTGGGCCCACATGGCCGGACCCCAGAAGTCATAGAGCTTGTGCGGGTCGTCGTAGAAGAAGATGTTATCGGTGAGGAAGGTGTAGTTGCCGTTGTCGAAGTTGCCGACGGGTACGGCATACTCGGCCTTGGGGTCGCTGGATTTTGGCAACGTGAAGGAGAGCAGCACATGCCTCTGGCCGGCAGAGATACGCATGACCGGGCGTCCGGTTTTGGGTGGCACCTGCTCAAAAACGCCGGTGACGATGAGGGGTTCGGCGCCGGGAAGAGTGGTCACGGGATGTGCGTAGTCTGCCTTGTGGTTCGCGTAGTGGTAATAGTCCAGTTGCGCGGCGGCGGAAACCCAGATGGTTTTGCCGATAAGTTCACGCTCGTCCTTAAGCGTGGAGGGATACATCTTCTTGAGGAAGACATTGTCGTCGGGATCGACGCTGGGCTCGCCGGCTGTGCTCTTCGCTACCGGGACTTCTTCGTTGTTCTTTTGGTGGATGTAGGCGAACTCGCCTGCGATCACGAGCAGGAACGCCACCGTTACACCTATGAATACTTTAACCTTCGTCTGCATCCAGCCTCCTACCCAAGCAGTTTAGACGCAGATCGTCGTGGGAGCATTCCTCAGGGGTTCATTTGGGGAAGCAGGTCTTTGCGGGGATGAAAGAAGAAAAGCAAAAGCTGGCGGGTGGAGGGTTGGTGTTCCCCATTCATCGCGCGAAAGGATGCGCGATGAATGGGCCACCCGGTCGGTTGGGGCGCGTTTGGGAAAACAAGGCCTCTGCGGGATGACAGAAAGAGAGGCAAGGGCAACGCTGGTGGATGGGTCTAGTCGATTTCTTCCTGGCTGCTGAACTGCTTTTCTACGGCGATGAGGCTTTCCGGGGTGAGGCGGTCGGCTTCGCGGAGTGCTGGGAAGAAGCCGGACCAGAGGCCGGTAATCACCATGCTGGCCGCGCCGCCGATGACTACGGCGCGGACAGCTCCCCACCAATGGGCGGTGAGGCCGCTCTCGTACTCGCCGAACTCGTTGGAGGCGCCGAGGAAGAGCCAGTTCACGCTCGACACGCGTCCGCGCATTTCGGGTGGGGTCGCCAATTGCAGAATGCTCGACCGCACGACCACGCTGATCATGTCCGCCGCGCCGGTGATGACGAGCGCGAGGCAGCTCAGATAAATGTTGCGGCTCAACCCGAAGACCACGGTAGCCGCGCCGAAGATGCCCACGCAGATGAGCATCGTGCGGCCTGCCCTGCGCTTCAAGGGAATGCGAAGCAGGGTCAGCGAAACCGCGAGCGCGCCCAGGCTCGGCATCGCGCGCAGAATGCCCAGGCCGTGTGGGCCGGAGTGCAACACCTCCACCGCGAAGATAGGTAGCAACGAGACCGCGCCGCCCAGCAGCACGGCAAAGAGATCCAGCGACATGGAACCGAGCAGAAGCCGCGTGCCGGCCACGTACTTGAGCCCGGCGAGCATGGTGCCGATGGTGAAGCCTTTCTTTTCCGCCGCGCCGCGCGGCTTGATCATACTGAACAGTACGAGATACGTGAGCAGCAGTGCCAGCGTAAAGCTATAGACCAGAGGCGCACCGTTCCATTTGGCGAGCGTGCCGCTGAACACCACGGTAAACAGCAGGCCACCCACCATCGGTCCGCTGGCGTTGGCAATCTGGAAGATCGTCGCGCCCCATGTGACCGCGTTCACAAAGTGTTCTTTCGGAACCAGCGTTGGGACGAGGGCGCTCATGGCTGGCCCGCTGAAACATCGACCTGTGCCGATGAGGAAGAGTATCCCGTAGATCAGCCAGACGTTCTGCGTTCCCTGGAGCGAAATCCGAAGCAACTGCGCGGTTGCCAGCGTCTGCACGGTGTAGCAACAAAGCACAACGGTGCGCTTGTCGTAGCGGTCGGCCACATGGCCTGCCAGCAGTGTGAAGACGATGCCGGGGAGAAACAGCGCGAGGCCCGTGTATCCCAGCCGCAACGCCGATTCTGCTACCGATAGACCTACCGCTCGCGATATTGCGTAGATCTGCCAGGCGACGCCCACCGCCTGCGCCTCACCACCCATCACCCCAAGCAGCCGTGCCGCCGAGTAGAACCGGAAGTCCCGCGATTGCCACGCCACCGTGGCCGATGTCTGTTTACTTTCTCCGTCAGGCATTCTCTCTATGCTTACATATTTAGAGCGACGCCACGTTACAGCTTTCCAGATACGACTGGCACAGTAGCACGAGGTGCTTCCGGAGCGCCTTCACCAGCGCAGGCGTAGCGCCCGCCTCGAGCACGTTCCGTGTGGTCCCGGCCATGGTGGCCATCATCATCCGGGCGGTAAACTTTACATCCTCAAACTGGGCACCGGGAACCGTCATCAGCATCTGCTCAATCGTCCGGTGCGAACGCTCCCCGACGGACCTCACGACCTTTACACCACCCAGCTCCGCGGCAATTTTGTAGAGCGCCATCGAGACATCGGTTCGCTCCATCTTGGCGTCCACAAAGGCTTCGATGACGTGCTTGACCATCGGCTCGATGGGCAACCCATAGCTCTCTTCGCAGGCACGCGAGAGCGTGGCGCCGACTTTATCCAGGTGCGCCTCCAGCACGGCAAATAAGAGCGCCTGCTTGTTCGGGAAGTACTGGTAGAGCGTGCCGACGGAAACCCCGGCGCGCTCGGCGACTCGCGTTGTGGTCAGGCGCTCGATGCCGTGGGTGAGCAAAACCTGAATAGCGGCCTCCGCAATGGCTTCCACCGTGACGGTGGAACGGGCCTGGACGGGCGTCTTTCTTGGGTCTAACGAGGCTTGTGTGTCAACCGGCATATGCGAATCCTAAACCTGAAGCTTCCTTCATAAATTAGAGTCTAATCCGGCAGAGGAAAAGAAACTATGACCACCCCTAAAAAGATTGCACTCATTACCGGAGCCAATAAAGGCATTGGCTTTGAAGTCTCCAAACAGATTGCCCGCACCGGCGTGACCGTGCTGATGGGTGCGCGCAACAAAGCGGCCGGCGAGGACGCTGTCGCAAAGCTTGTGGCGGAAGGCCTGGACGCGCGCTTCCTGCAACTCGATATCACCGATGCAGCCACTGTGGCGGCCACAGCCGCGAAGATCGAAGCCGACTTCGGTCATCTCGATATCCTGGTCAATAATGCGGGCATCATCGACCATGCCGACGGCCCTCCTTCGACGGCCAGCCTCGACGCCGTTGAGCGCACGCTGCGCACTAACTTTTTCGGACCTATAGCGGTCACGCAGGCTCTGCTGCCGTTGCTGCGCAAAGCTCCCGCGGCACGCATCGTCAATGTTTCCAGCGGTCTCGGTTCGCTGGCGCAGAATGGCGATCCGAACTACTTTGGGGCGTTCGCGAAGTTCCTCGGCTACAACTCGTCCAAGGCGGCGCTGAACATGCTCACCGTGCAGCTGGCGTATGAGCTTCGCGATACGCCGATCAAGGTGAACTCCGCCGATCCCGGCTATACGGCTACGGACCTGAACGAGCATCGCGGAACACAGACGATCGAAGAAGGCTCGGCTGAGACCCTACGGCTGGCGCTGCTGCCGGAGGATGGCCCGACCGGGACGTACTCCAACAACGAAGGTATCGTTCCCTGGTAGTTTGGCCTGGAAACGAGGGGTGCGGCACGGAGCCGCGCCCCGTTATCATGGAAGGGATGCAAGCTCCTGACCAGAAGATCCTCGGCACCCTCCTTACGGAATCCCGCAACCCTGCTACCGAACATCTTGACCAGCTCTCTACGCTGCAGATGCTCGAGCTGATTAACGATGAAGACGCGAAGGTTGCGGGCGCTGTCCGCGCTGAGCTGCCGAACGTAGCTCGTGCGATTGATGAAGTGGCCGCGCGGTTTGGCAAGGGGGGGCGGCTGTTTTATATTGGCGCGGGGACAAGCGGACGGCTGGGCGTGCTCGATGCGTCGGAGTGTCCGCCGACGTTTTCGGTGCCGGCTGAGCTGTTTCAGGGGCTGATTGCGGGGGGCGACCGGGCGCTGCGGCTATCGAGCGAACACTCGGAAGACTCGCCGGAAGAAGGTTCGCGTGATCTCGCCGCTACAGGGTTCAACGCGGAGGACACGCTGATCGGCATTGCGGCTTCCGGGCGCACGCCGTATGTGCTCGGGGCTCTGGCCCATGCGAAGAAGATTGGGGCGCTGACCATTGGGCTCACCTGCGTGCCTGGGTCGGCCATCTCGCAAACCGTGGACATCGCCATCACGCCAGCGACCGGAGCGGAGGTGCTGACCGGAAGCACGCGGCTGAAGGCCGGCACCGCGACTAAGCTGGTGCTCAATATGCTTTCGACCGGCGTGATGGTGCGGACCGGCGCGACCTATGGCAACCTGATGGTCAATGTGCGGCCAACGAACGCCAAGCTCGTTGACCGAGCGCATCGCATCATCGCGGCGGCTGTGGACTGCGACATGGCGACTGCGACGCAGTTGCTTGCGGACTCCGGCGATAGTGTGAAGACGGCCATCGTCATGGGCAAGCTGGCGCTCTCGCGCGAAGCCGCGGAGGAACGGCTTGCTGCGGCGAAAGGTGTGCTGGCGAAGGCGCTGTAGGGCGTCGCGTCAGGCGGGGTAGGGGCCGAAGCTAGCGGTGACAGTGTCGGTTTCGTCGGCGTTGGAGAGGATGTGGACGGCGAAGGTATCACCGCCGGGCTCTACACGGAGGACGATGTGTCCAGCGCGAGACTTGAGGTCGTCGGTCTTCTTGTTCGCGATGCGATTCTCCTGCTTGACCAAGGTTGCGAAGACGTCGCGATTGCCGGGATAGATCGCTTTGGAGAAAAGAGCGTTGAGCACGTTAACTGAAGGGTGGGCGGAGTCCCATGTTGGGATGACGAATACCTGAGGCTGAAGCGCGCGGACGTAGCTGTCGCCGCTAGCGTTGAAGTAGCCGTGGTGGTTGGTGACGGCCGCGCTCACACGGCCGCATGCTTCGGCGGCTGGGGATTCGGTGTCGCGCCAGGGATCGCGGCCGTAGTTGGTGTCGCTGGTGAGGTCGCCGCCGGTGTAGTAGCCGAACTTGCCGTAGCGGAGACGGATGGCGCAGGAGCAGGGATTCTCTGCCGGGTAGTCCGCGGGCTTGAGCGTGGAGAGATCGGGGAAGAGTTTTTTTGTTTGCTCGCCGGCGCCGGTCCAGACTTCGCCGTTGGCGATGAGATTGCGGATCTCGAAACCGGGATAAGCCGCGGGTTTATGGTGCAAGATGAATTGATCTTTGACGCCTGGGTGAAAGCGCTCCACGTTTTTGCCGGCCTTGCTTTGTGACTGTAGAAAGGCACGGTAGTTCTGCTGGAAGTCGGCCATGGCAGGGGCGGGATAGGTATAGTCCGGCCAGGCGCGATCAACGAACCTCTGGATAGGCACGATGGCGGCGACGTCGGATACGCCGGTGAGGCGGTAGGTGCCGTCGGTTGAGAGCGGCAGGTCCGGCGAGAGATAGCCGAGGTGATCGCCGTGGAGATGGGTGAGCAGGAACGTATCGATGGCGGTGAGGCCACTGGCCTCGAGGCGGCGTTTGGCGTAACGTCCGATCCACTCCCCGGGACGACGCTGGCCTGAGGGCAGAGGGTCACTCAGGTAGGGCGTGGTGCCGTAGATGGCGCCGGCGTCGATCATCATGGTGGTGCCGTCGGGAAGAATGAGTAACGCGCTGTTGCCGCGGTTGGTGGCAATTTGATGGATCTCGAGGACGCCGGGCTTCCATGGAGGGAGTGTTTTGGAGGCGGGTGCGGCAGCGTGCAGGGGTGGCGTGGGAAAGCTTTCGAAGGCTGCGAGGGCCAGCGAATTCAGAATGAGACCGCGACGCGAAATCATGCAAGATCGTAACAGGGCCGATGACGGCATAGGCTGCGTCACACAAACGCAACACTGCGGACGTATGATTTCTGGTCTATGCTCAAGCTCTCTGCGCTGCTCGCTTTATTCGCCGCCCCTGCTCTCACGATGGCCCAGCAAACCGCACCGCCGGCTGACCGCTTTCTGACGCTGATGACCGCTGCCCGCACGCATGCGTTTGCGCACGGCGTGGTTGTGCCGCCGGTGCTTTCACCGCTAGACGTGACGCTGCTTGGCGACACACCCGCGGTGAACATTGCCAGCCTTCACGACGCGGGGTTTCGCGTGATTCCGTGGACGACCGATGATGCGGCGAAGATGCGCGCGCTGATTGCACTGCATGTCGACGGCATCATCACGGACTATCCGAACATGTTGCAAGAAGTGTTGAAGGAAGAACGCGCTGCGGCTGCGGGCGATGCCAAACAGCTCGCTTATCTCGACCACTTCGTTGTGTCGGCACATCGGGGCGGGCGTGGATTGCGGCCGGAGAATACGCTGCCGTCGTTCGAGAACGGGCTCGACCATCTCGCGACGGAGCTTGAGACGGATACTGGTGTGTCCACCGACCATGTTTCGTTAATCTGGCATGACCAGTTTTACAATCCGCTCTCGTGCCGACGCGCCGACGGCAAACCTTACACGATGGAGAACCGCGTGTTTTTGCGCGACATCTCCTCCACGGACGCGCAGAAGACGTTCCTCTGCGACAAGCTGCACCAGGGTCCGGCGTATGGCCCCGCGCAGTTCCCCGACCAGACGAACGACCTCAGCCTTTCGCCGGTTGCCGTGGCCTTCGCGAAGCATGAGCACCTGATGAGCCCGTACGTGCCCACGTATGCCGAGCAGCTTTTCCGCTTCGTTGCGTTCTATGTGGACTTCTATCGTCACGGCGCGGGCAAGTCACATCCTGAAGCTGCTGTTCGCGCGGCGAACGCTGCGAAGGTCCGCTTCAACCTGGAAACCAAGATCCTGCCCGAACTTCCACCCGCCGAAGCCAAATTAGCCGGCGAGCCTGACGGCAACCATACCGTCGATCCGCAGACGTTTGTGGCCACGCTCTGCGGCGCGATCACGCGCCATCATATGGAGTCGCGCGCCGAGGTGCAGAGCTTCGACTTCCGCACGCTGCAACTGGTGGAAGAGCAGTTCCCTACGATCCCCACTTACTACCTGACCGGGCCGGCTTCTACGCTCAGCAGCCCGCTACTGCCGACGTCATTGCGCCAGCCGTAAAGTCGGTGGTTCTGAGCAATTGTGCCACTCCGGAGAAATACGGAGATCCTTCGCTGCGCTCAGGATGAGGGTTGGAATAAGGTGGCTTTCTGTGCCAGGCCGCGCCTAAAGGCGAGCACTAGCAACTGGCTAGAGCATCTGCTTCGGCACCGAGTACCGGCTGCGCCACGTCGGCTTTTCCTTCACCAGATCCCCGCTTACGGGGCTTGCGCCAACCGCACAAAGCAGCACCTGGTTACGCCCGTTCCGCTTGGCGCGGTATAGCGCATCGTCCGCGCGGCACAGCATCTCTGTCCAGCTATGTTCGCCATCGCGCAATACGCTCACGCCGATGCTCACTGTCATCGCTGCGCTGTTCCCGGTTTCATGCAGCCGCAGCTGCTCAATCGAACTCCGCAACCGTTCCGCCACAGTCGCCGCGTCTTCCAAACCACAGTCCGGCAACAACACCGCAAACTCTTCCCCACCCATGCGAGCCGTCAATTCCCGGGGTCCCATCTCGCGTTGCAACACTTTCCCTACAATTCGCAGCGCACGGTCACCGAGCGCATGCCCCCATGTGTCATTGAGGTTCTTAAAATGGTCCAGATCCAGCATCAGAAGCGCCAGTGGCGTCTGCTTCCGCACTGCCTGCCAGACTTCCCGTATCGCCACTTCCTCCATGGCACGCCGGTTGCGAAGCTTCGTCAGGCTGTCGGTCCGCGTATCCTCCTGCAGTCGTCGATTGGTCTCGCCTACGAATATCGCGACGAACGAAAACGAAAGCAGTGTGACCAGCATGATCGTAATGGCACGCATTACCACCACAAACCCGCTTTCGGGGAGATTGATCAGCCAGGCTTCCATCGGCAGATGGGCGAACATATTCACCACGACGATCGCCATCGCCATCGCCAGCACAACCGCGCAGGCCCGCGATGTCGCCTTCAATCCCTTGACCCTGCAGCGCCAAAGCATCGTCATCGCATTCGCTCCGATCCCCAAGGAAATGCACCGACCTATGTCGACAGCGAGCTCGCCGTTCACCAATGATGCCGCCAGCACCAGCGCAATCGCGCCTCCGGCCATCAGCAGTTCCCTACGCGACTCAATGCCGCGCTGCTTCACGAACCAGCGAAACCCCACATAAACGCTATAGAAAAGCAGCACCAGCAGACAGGCGCTCAACGCTTCCGACAACCGACTTACGCGGCCGCCCCACGTCGCCCGTGACGCGGTCCACGCAAATTGCAGCGAACACGCCCCAGCTAACCAAAGGGTTCCCTTGGTACGGCGGTCGCTCCACGCCAGAAGCATCAGCGTAAGAGCGAAAGTAGCTTGCGAAATCAGGCCCACGAGGTACAACGTGTGTACGTCGATCATGAAACTCCGGACAACATTGCCTCACGACGTCAGAACATACCCGCGGCGGAGACACACCTGGAAAGAAAAGCAGAAGAGTTACCTATTTTAGGGGTCCGTGTAAAATCTGTCACTCATCCTACTATGTCGTCTAACAAACAAACATAAGAACTTTTTCGTACCAAGTTTTAGTTCGGCTAAAACAGCATGTTCGGCTTATGCGGCATGTCAATGCCAAGATGCTCGTACGCCAGCCGGGTCGCCACCCGTCCACGCGGCGTCCGGTCCAGAAACCCGATCTGGATCAGGAACGGCTCATAGACCTCTTCCAGCGCGTCCTGCTCCTCGGCCAGCGCCGCCGCCAGCGTGTTAAGCCCAACCGGGCCGCCGTCGTACTTCTCGATGATCGTCCGCAGCAGTCGCCGGTCCAGCTCATCGAATCCATGCGCGTCGACCTCAAGCAGTTTTAGCGCCGCGCAAGCCGTTTCACGGTCAATCTTGCCCGCTGCGCGCACTTGCGCATAGTCGCGGACGCGGCGCAGCAGGCGGTTGGCGATGCGGGGTGTTCCACGGGAGCGCATGGCAATTTCGGCGGCGCCGTCACGGTCGATCGGAACGCCCAGCACCTCGGCCGAGCGTTCCACGACGAACCGCAGCTCATCGTCGGTGTAGAACTCCAATCGGAGCAGAATCCCAAAACGGGACCGCAGTGGACTCGACAGCAGCCCGGGCCGCGTAGTCGCCGCCACAAACGTAAATGGCTTGATCTCCAGCGTATGCGTCCGCGCCGCCGGTCCCTGCCCGATGATGATGTCCATCTGGTAGTCCTCGAGTGCCGTATACAGCTTCTCTTCCAGCACCGGCTGCAAGCGGTGAATCTCATCCAGAAACAGCACCTGTTTTTCGCGCAGGTTGGTCAGGATCGCGGTGAGGTCGCCCTGGATTTGCAGGGCCGGGCCGCTGGTCTGCTGATACCCCACGCCCAGCTCATTGGCGATGATCGTAGCCAGCGTCGTCTTGCCCAGCCCAGGCGGCCCAAACAGCAGCACATGATCCAGCGCCTCACCGCGCGACTTCGCCGCTTCGAGCGCAATCGCCAGCTGCTCCTTGGCTTTCGACTGCCCAATGAACTCCGCCAGCCACTTCGGCCGCAGCTTCAGTTCGACGGCGTCATCATCGTCGTCGACCTTGCCGGCCGAAACCAGCCGCTCCGCTTCGGCCGACTTTCGCCCGGAGCCGTTCAGGTCAAACTTCTTCTTGTTCGCGAAATCCATCTAGGGCGAGGATACGGCGAAAACGCACGCGGAAGCAATGAAAGCCTGCGCCGCCGTCGCAGTCCAGGAGATACGATGTTGAAGCGTTCCCAACCCGCACGCACCTGTCTTGTCGTCCGACGCATGGAGCCCGCCTTGTCCATCCCAACTCCGCTCAACGAAAAATCCGATGTCACCTTCACCATCTTGCTGAATGGCTCTCCGATACCCGCCAGTTACCAGGTCGTCTCCGTGGAAACCTCTTCCGAACTCCATCAGGCGTCACGTGCTGAGATCGTCTTCTATGACGGCTCGGCCGCCGCAAGGCACTTTGATATCGCCGACTCCGGGGACATGCTCCTGGGAACGCGGGTCGAGATTCGAGCCGGATACCAGATGTTCGAGGCAGCGATCTTCACGGGCAATATCCGGCAACTCAGCCCCCAGTGCAGCCTGGATGCGCAAAGCGTTCTGGTTGTCACCGCTGCCGGCGCAATATCTGAGACGAAGCCTGATCGGGACGGCGCTCCCGTTCTACAGGTCACGTTCGGAGAATCGATCCTCTCCATGAATTTGCAGCTCGACCCAATCGGCGGGCATTGGCCGGCCCCGACACGAGTACGCGGCGAGGTTTCGTTTCAGGGCAGCACGATCGCCCAACCCGGCAAGATCATCGATCTCGACGGCATCGGGAGTCGCTTTGACGGGCCCGCCTTTATGGGGGGCGGTTCGCCACAGCATCCGCTATGGAGAATGGACCACCTTCGTCACCCTCGGCTTACCCACAGCCTGATTCCACAAGCTCCTACCCAGCCGATAGCATCCTCAAAACACTCTGCACCGCACACGTTTTTTGCAACCCACACGTTCCTGTCAGGTCTAATCTTTTGTAAAGCAGAAAAGAGAACGTGCCATGGGAATCCTGCAAACCGTAGTCGACAACTTCATCCTGATCGTAGGCATCACTCCGCCCAAGCCGGAAAAGAGGCGCGCTGCCACGATCATTATCGGCACAGCCTTGATCGCCACGGTCGTAGGCCTGGTAGCGCTGATTGCCTTCCTGATCAGCCGCCTGAATCACCATTAGTCCAGTCAAGCTCAGGCGAGGACGACGCTTTCGCTAAGGGCGGCTATGCGAAGTTCGCCGTTCCCAATCCGGCTCTCCGCCTCCGGATGCCCGCCCAAAAGCCTCCCTCCAACCCTCACCCGCCCCCCGCGCATCAGAAAATTGAGCTAACTGAATCTTCCGCAAACTGTTTATCGTCTCTACAATCTGAACATCGGAATTTCAGCCGTCGACGGGTCAACTCCCCAGCCTTACCACCGGGGGGCGCTGAGCCTTCTTTTGCAACTAAATCATCCGGCCAGGGTTTGCCTTCTCACCTGTCTTTTAGGCTGGCGTAACAAACTGAATCGAAGCCGTCACCGAGCGAACATCCCCGCTGATGGGCGCTTTGGAGAGGATTTATCCATCATGAAGAAATTGATCTCCGTTTCACTTGCACTCGTCATTTGCTTTTGCATGCTCGTGGGCACCGAGCGCCGCGCTATGGCCTACGTCGACCCGGGCACCGGCCTGCTCGCGCTCCAATCTGTAGGCTCCGCTGCCGCTGCTGCCGTCTTTTTCCTGCGCCGCCGCATTATGTCTTTGTTCACCAAGAAAGAACCCGCTACCACCCCTTTGCCAGTCGCGGTGAAGCCTGACTCCCGTAAAGCTGCATGAGCGCATTCCCACCCCTTCCCACATTTCGGGATCCGGCCGGCTCACTTGCTTTTGAAGATGGGCTCGTCGTCCGCCGCATTAGCCACGCAGCCCGTGAAGAAGCTCTCGAATGGGTCAACTCCCCCCTCGCCGCGCTGCTGGTAGAGCGCGGCGATATGGTGTCTTCCACCATCGATGACACTCCCGAAGGCCTGCGCCTGCTGCATCCCAAGATAGCTATCCCCACCTATCCATGGGAGTGGTCGGCCTCGCAGTGGCTCGCCGCCGCTGAGATTACGCTCGACCTCTGCAACGAGGCCCTCACCCATGGCTGGATCCTCAAGGACGCCACTCCGCTCAACATTCTCTTCGTCGGGCCCAAACCCGTCCTTGTCGATGTGCTGTCGTTTGAGAAGCTCGACCCCACCAGTTCGACCTGGCTCGCCTACGGCCAGTACATGCGCACGTTCCTTCTGCCATTACTGACCAGTAAGCTGCTGCACTGGCCGCTCGAACTCAGCATGTTCAAGAGGGATGGCTACGAGCCCATCGACCTCTACGACGCGCTCAGCTTCAGCAAGCGCTTTTCGCCGACCGCGTTCTGGCCCATAACGCTCCCTGCGCTGCTCGAAAAGCGCAAGGGTTCGGGAGATAAGCCCGTGCAGCCCCGCGCCGCGAACAAGGATGCCGAACTTAACCTGCATATCCTGCGCCGCACGCTCAAGAGCCTGCGCAAGAGCACCCTCAAGGCCATGCCCGCGGACCACGCCACCGAATGGAGTGATTACAAAGCCAATCTCGGCCACTATACCGCCGAGCAGAGCCAAGCCAAGTTCGACTGGGTCAAAAGCGTGCTTATAGAGTATCACCCCGCCACCACGCTCGATATCGGCGCCAACACCGGCGAGTTTTCGAAGCTCGCCTCCGACTGCGGATCGCAGGTCGTCGCTCTGGAGCGCGAACCGGTCTCCGCCGGCAAGATATTCAACACCGCTCGATCGGCCGGCCTGAACATCACGACCATCCACGCCGATCTCTCGCGCCCAACGCCGGCTGTCGGCTGGGACAACCGCGAGTCGTCCGCGCTGCTGCCGCGTCTCGAAGGCCAGTTTGAACTGGTGATGATGCTGGCTGTCATCCACCACATCTTGCTGCTGGAGCAGATACCGCTTCCGGCAATCATCGACCTTTGCTATAAGCTCACGAACAAGCACCTCATTGTGGAATGGGTTCCGGCCACCGACCCCATGTTCGTTTCGCTAATGCGCGGCCGCGACGCTCTTTATGGCAAACTGACCAGCGAAAGCCTGTTCGCCGCCTGCAGCGGCAAATTTAGTGTCATTCGTGAGGAAGTGCTGGGCAACGGTCGCATCATGTATCTGTTCCAAAAGCAGTAGGGCCAGCTGGAAGAAAAGGATTGCGCAGATGAGAAAGCTAGAGATATTTAAAAAGCTCTCTCAGAGCATCGGCCTGTCGTCCCTGATCCTGGTCATGAACTACGGAGACCTCCTCGGCGGAGGCTCCGACGTTCGCATGCACGTACCTTTCCCGCTGGTCGGCATTTGCCTCGCGCAGATCGCCGACGTTCTCATCCTCGCAGCCCTCATCTTCGTCGGACTCGTCCTTCTCAAGCGCACGCGCTACTACCCTATCGTGCGCCTCGTGCTCGCCATCGTCATCCCGCCGTACCTCATCGAGCGCCTCCGGTCGGAGATCCCCTTCAGCGTCGCCAACGGCTTCCTCATCATTGGCATGATCCTGTGGGGTGTCGTTCTTGTGCTCTTTCTGCGCAAGTTCCCCAGCGTCTACCGCCGCGTGATGCGTCTCGGCAACGCCGCTGGAGTGTTCCTCGCTGTCTTCGCGCTCTCCAGCATGGCGCAGCTGATCTTCGTCATGCGCTGGCACCCGGGCCCGCACGAAATCGACGCCGCCTGGTCCCGCGCACCACAGCCACCCCGCGACCATCCGAAGGTCGTCTGGATTATTTTCGACGAGCTCTCCTACGACCAGCTCTTCGCGCACCGTGCAAAAGACTTGCCGCTTCCTAACTTCGACGCGCTCCGCAATCAGTCCACGCTCTTCACTGATACACAGCCCATCGGCTATAAGACCGTCAAGATCATTCCCTCGCTGCTCATCGGCCACACCATCGACGACTACCGCTTCAGCTTCCGCAACCGTTTGTGGGTGCATAACCTTGGTGAGCACGACTTCCATCCCATCACCGGCGCCGACACCCTCTTCGGCGATGCCAAACAGCAGGGCTGGCGCACCTCCGCCGTCGGCTGGTATAACCCCTACTGCACGATCTACGGCGATTCCATCGACGATTGCTACTGGATGAACCGCGACCGCATCGACGGCAACATGAGCCAGCAATCCAGCTTCTGGCGGAATACCTACGAGCCGCTGAAACAAGTCGTCCGCGAAATCAAAGCGCCTTCCCGCGCCGACCGCGATACCTGCACCTACGACGTCCGCCAGCGTCTGAAAACCACGCTCGATCTTGAGCAGCACACCATGGACACGCTTAAAACCGACCAGGGCGACTTCGTCTTCCTGCACATGTCCATCCCGCACAGCCCCAACATCTGGTCGCGCATCGCCGGTGATTACACGCAGTTCTGCGACAGCTCCTACCTCGACAACCTTGCTCTTGCCGACATTTACCTTGGCAAGATGATGGCCCAGCTGCAAGCCTCGCCCCGTTGGAACAACACCACCGTCATCGTCGAAGGCGACCACGGCTGGCGCATCGATCTATGGGAACCGATGCCTGCGTGGACTGACGAAGACGATGCAGCCAGCCGCAACGGCTTTGACCCGCGGCCCGCAGTCCTCATCCACCTCGCCGGCCAAACCAGCCCCGAAACGAACAACCGCCCGTGGCCCATCCTCAACATCCACGAAGTCCTCGAAGAACTCGTCCACGGCCAGCCTATCCGCTACTAGCGCAGCAGCAGCAGCACACATCCGTGTCCTGGCACATCTACAGATACTTTCCTGGAAACACCGATATCTTTCCCACCCCACACATCCCGCTCGTGCCAGCTTCGCGCTAGATCTGTCCCAAAGTCTCCAAACGGACGATCCACCTTCAGCGCCGCATCCCCCTTGTTGAAGATCGCCAGCGCCATAGCCTTCCCCGGCATTCGCGCCTGCCACACAACCAGATTCCCCTCGGCGAAGATTTGCGAACTCTCCGTAGCCGTTTGATCTACCGCGATCACCTCGCGATTGGTCAACAACGCCAGCGTGGCGTCATCCAGCTGCGTCAGATTTCCCCCAAAGATCAGCGGACTCCGCGCCATCGCCCAAAGCGTGATCATCGTTCGCTGCTCGTCGGACGTGAGCTTGGAGCTGCGTGCCGCGCCCCATCCCGGTGAAGGCCGCAGCTCTCCGAGCGGCAGCATGTCCGCGTCTGGCCAGTTCCCCGGCCGCGCGAACTTCGCCCACGAGGCCATCAGGTCAAAATGGCCGAGGATGCCCTGCGGGAATTTCTTTCCCGACTCCCACATGTCCCACACGTCGTCGGAAATCCGCCACATATTCGCCAGCCCGCCCACCTCCGTTGCATGCTCTAGCGCCGTGGGGCCGGGCGAGAGGTTCAGCACCATCGGCCTTCCCGCGTGGTCAATCGCGCGCCGAATCATCCGTATCTCGCTTACCTTGTACGGCCGGTCCGCAATGCAATCCACCTTCAGCAAGTCCACACCCCACGCCGCGTACTGGCGCAGCAGCGAGTCATACCAGGCCTGCCCAGCGGCGTTATCCTTCACACCCCAGTTCGTAGGATCCCAGGGACACGTATCTGCCTCGTCGGCCGCATCTTCGGCGTGAAAGCTGCTTCCTTCAATTGGCAGCCCTCGCTCCACCGACGCGCGCGGAATGCCCCTCACGATATGAATTCCGAACTGCAGACCCTGCGCATGCACCCACTGCCCCAGGGCCGCAAAGCTCGTCTCTTCGATCGTCGCTTCCAGCTTCGGTGTTGGACCGACATAGGCCGTCACCAGCCCCGTCTTTCCCGCGACCGAAGGAAACCTCGCCGGCACGGGCACATAGCGGCCATGAGGATCGAGCGCATAGCGCAGCTTGTCGGGTGTTCCACGATCCTGCGGATTCTCGAAGAACCATCCCTCATCGATCACCGCATACCGCCAGCCGAACGGCAGCAGCTTTGTCTTCAATACGTCAACATTGGCCCGAAACTCCGGCTCCGTAATCGTCAGGCCGTACGCATCCCAGCTGTTCCATCCCATCGGCGGAGTCGCCGCCACTTGCTGCGCCATCGCCACGACCGCGCCCGCCATTCCCATCACCAGCAACATTGCTCGGATCTTCATGGTCGCCACGATATCACCAGTCTTCCGGGCAAGATATTTCGACGGGAATCCCAATCACAGGCGTCTAACAGTCGTCGACTGACATGTCCCTATACGATCCTCAGGTGAACCGATCCCGGACGTCCCACAGACCCACGCACTGCGTCTGTCTGCTCGCGCTGCTCCTGCTGTCTGTCGGCCTGCGCGCTCAATCGACGACGATCACCAGCACCACCAGCCTCGTGCTCGTCCCTGCCCTCGTTCAATCTCCCTCCGGGGAAACGCTTCCGATCTTCAAGGCGTCCGACTTCCTTCTCACGGATAACGGCGTCTCTCAGCATGTCACCTTGGAAGACACCGAGCACCAGCCGCTCTCCATCGTCGTTCTTCTCCAGACCGGCGCCACCGCCCAGCGCAACTTCCCCAGCTATACCAAACTCGGCACCATGCTCGACTACCTCACCGCCAATGCTCCGCATCAGGTTGCGATGATCGAGTTCGACAGCCAGCCCGAGTATCAGTGGGACTTCTCGCCCAACACCAGTGACATCGAAGACGGTTTTGCCAAACCCGACCCCGGTGACCACGGCGCCGCTATCCTCGACGCCGTCGACGCGGCTGTCGATCTTCTCCGCAAACAACCGCCCACCTACCGCCGCATCATTGTGCTCATCAGCCAGACCCACGATGACGGCAGCCACGCGCAGTCCGCGGACATCGTGCGACGCCTCGGCGAAAACAACATTACTATCGAATGCCTTTCTTTCTCCCCGGAGAAGGCGTGGCTTAAGGACGAGTTCACCAAGCCTCGTCACGCGAATCCGCCCTACCAACTCTCCCCTGACCTCCCGCTCGTGAGTGGCACCTTCGACCTCGGCACGCCGTTGGGCAAGGTACTCAGTGCGCTTCGCACCAGTACCTCCGCCGAAGTCGCCACACTCTCCGGCGGCGAATCTTTGCCCTTCGCCACGAAATCCGACCTCGAACAACAGCTTTCCATCCTCGCGAATCACTTCGCGACCACCTACACCCTCAGCTTTCGACCCACCTCAAAACAGCCTGGCTTCCACTCGATCCATCTCCAGATCGCCGGCCAGCCCAACCTCCAGGTTTCTGCCCGCACCAGCTCTGGGCCACTCCAGATTCACCCACCAGCGTTCCATAACCATCCACGCGTCGACCTTCTCCATTCGGTCCCCATAAAATGGGGTCAAGCCCCCACGCCTCTGCAAAACCGACGAAACCTTTGTCAGCACTGGCGATTTCTCCGCAAAATAGTTGGCATACTTACCCAACCCAATTCGCTATTCTGTTAAAAGCACCCGGACATCCGCGTTCACCTTTGCGAAACTTCGCGCTTTTCTTTGCGAACATGCATCAAATATTTTCCCAACAGTGCTGATAACTCCTTTCAAATGAATATTTTGCACCTAACCATCCTGGAATGAAGAATTTATAAGATATCCCTGCCTCGGAGACGTTCATTCTAAAGCACTTAGCCACAAGATACCCCCTACATAGGGGGGAGGGGTACCCATCCTGTACCCTAGAAATAAGTAATGCAACGCAAGTAAGGACCAGCAATGCCGCTCTACGAATACGAATGCACCACTTGCCATCGCCGTCTCGAAAAGATACAGAAGTTCTCTGACGCCGAACTCACCGTCTGCCCACACTGCGGCGGCAAGCTCGAGCGCACCATCACCGCTGCCGCTTTCTCCTTCCAGGGGGGCGGATGGTACAAGGACGGCTATGGCTCGACCAAACCCGTCGCCAACGCCAGCGAAGGCAGCACAGCTGCGCCCGCCGCAGTTGATAGTTCCGCTTCCCCGGCCAAGCCCGCTGAGTCCAAGCCCGCTGCTGCAGCTCCAGTCGCCACCGCCGCTCCTTCGACGCCAACCAAGTCCTGACGTCGAACGTCTAACTGCCTAAGTCATAGGACTCGAGCCACTGCGTCGTGCTGCTGTTAACTCCTTCACGACTCCCACAATTGTCGTAAGTTCGCTGTTATCGAATTTTGAGGTTCCTGCGCTATGATTCTCCGCATGCCGCTGTTTCGCAATCGCCGCAACAAATTCGAAGCCGCTCTCGAAGAGGCCGCAGCTGAGGTCGCCCGCGAAGGTCGCGCCGTGCTGCGCAACATTGGCTGGGTTTCAGCCGGTGTTACCGCGCTCGCCATCGGCGTCGTTGTGGGCCGCGAACTGCGCCAGCGCTACAAGTTCAACCGCCGCACACCATACGACAATTACTCCCACGCCGGCGACGAAGCCCCCGATGTAGAGTTCGGAGTAGGAATATAGCTAGCAACACAAACGTAACAAAGGCCGCTCCGAGAGCGGCCTTTCGCTTTTTTCACAGTTCACTGCCAACTATTCACTGCTTCTAGGCTGCTGCCGACCGCGACTTCCGCGGCGACGCCTGCAGCAACCGAACCAGATCTTCGACTGTGACCAATGGTGTATGCCGTAAACCAGGCTGCCGATCGCGCTTCAACGCGGCGGTAAGCTCACTAATGGTCTGATCGATGTCTTCAGTGTCCAACCCAAGGTCTTCGTCCAGAGCATCGCCTGGAAGGATTGGAAACCTCACCAGTTGTACTTCCTGCAAGTAACGGTACGTCGCTCCGGTAATGGCGGGATCAAATCCATATTGCTGCAAGTGAGCGGTAAACGTCGCTTCCGTCACACCTTCGCGTTCCGACGCCAACGCCTTGTGCCGGCGTTGCGCGGAGATCTTGAGCGCAAGAAACGCAAACACGACGCAAGCGACGATAATGGCGATAGGCCAGGCTTGTTCGTTCAGCCAAACGGACAGAGAATCGGGTGTAACCATGGAAGGGAGTCTCCTAAAATGACTACAGCGCACAAACGGCCACTGTTTGCTGCTTCCATTTTTGGTTCTATGGATAGCGCTCTAAATTGGTGCTGTTGAAAAATAGACGCGGATAAATCAATCCAGTATCACACGCAGGTGAAGATTTCGGCATCGAAAAAGCATCTAATTTGTAGTATTTCGCTACCTATGGCAACGTCGCTATCCCATCTCGAATTGCCCCTCATTTCGGGCGTCAATGCCACATCTCTCCCTATAGAGATGCCGTTTGAGCGCCTGCGGGATAGCCACGGACGCGCAATTACTGATTTGCGCCTCTCGGTTACCGACCGCTGCAACTATCGCTGCGTTTACTGCCGCACCGGAACGGACGGCGCCCAGTACACCGACCTCCCGATCACCGACTACGCCCGCATGCTGCGCATCTTCGTTTCGCTGGGAATCGAGAAAATCCGCCTTACTGGCGGCGAACCGCTGCTGCGCACGGGACTACTGGACCTAATCCGCGAAGCCGCCGAGCTTCGCCCTGCGTTCGCGCCGGACACCAAACTCGATATCGCGCTGACGACCAACGGCCATCTGTTAGCCGGGCTCGCTAAACCACTTCGCGAAGCTGGTTTGCAACGCATTACAGTCAGCATGGACGCGGTGGACGACAAAACCTTTACCAGCATCACCCGCGTTCCGGGCAGCTTCCAGCGCGTCCGCGACGGCATCCGCGCCGCGCAGGACGCCGGTCTCGGCCCCGTGAAGGTCAACTGCGTCCTCATGCGCGGCTTCAACGACTCCCAGATCGAAGCCTTCGCCGAGTTCTCCCGCAGCGAGGGCGTCATTGTCCGCTTCATCGAGTTCATGCCTCTCGAAGAACACTCGGAAGCGCCAGGCCATCGCGCCTGGGCTCCGGAGACGGTCGTGACCATGGACGAGATCGTGCAGCGCCTCAATGCCGTTCGGCCGCTCGTCGAGCTGCCGCCAAACCACATCAGTGAAACCGCCCGCCGTTTCACCTTCGACGATGGCGTCGGCGAAATCGGTATTATCGCTCCTGTTTCAAGACCATTTTGCGGCCATTGCAGCCGCATCCGCCTTACTTCCGACGGAAAAATAAGAACCTGTCTTTTTTCCCAAACCGATCATGATTTTGCCGGTCTAATGTCTCGTGGAACAAGCGACGACGATTTGCGTATCTGGATTCGACGCATTATCCAGCGCAAAGAGGCACGTCATCATATCGGAGAGCCAGGCTTCCTCAAGCCGTCTCGCAGCATGGTTCACATCGGTGGTTGAGTAGTAAGGCGCCTTGCGCGCCAATGCCGACACAAAATTTATTGATGGTGCCATATCATCGTCTTGCTTATGCAGCGATCCCAGGCGCATGCAACTCAGAACCCGGACTGAATGTGAAACTGAAACGCCAGCAGCTCGAAGTTATCGATACCCGGCAGATGGAGAGCCTGCGCGTATTTCACGAGGTCGCTCGAGCGCTCACATCGAACCTCGAACTCGAGCCGTTGCTGCTGGCCATCATGAGCAAGATGGAAGAGTTCTTCGGCCCGGAGCGTTGGTCCCTGTTAATGGTCGATGAAGAAGCCGATGAGCTGTATTACGCTCTGTCTGCCGGCGTGGACGATACAGCTTTCCGTAACAGCCGGCTGAAGATGGGACAAGGCATCGCGGGCTACGTCGCTCAATCCGGCAACCCGCTCATCATTCCGGATGTTCAGCTGGATCGCGATTGGGCAGCGTTTGCCGCGCAACATGCAGAGTTGAATTTGCAATCGATTGCATGCCTTCCGATCCGCCACGGCGGGCGGACGCTCGGCGTATTGCAACTGCACAACAGCAAGCTTGATCTGCTACCGGACTCGTCTATCGCTTTCCTGCGCGTGCTCTGCGATTACGCTGCCATTGCGCTACAGAACGCGCGCTCGGTGAAGCTCATCCATCACCTGAGCATTACCGACGACTGTACGGGCCTGTTCAACGCGCGCTATCTGTACACCATGCTCGAGCAGGAGATCAATCCCGATCCAAGCACACGGGTCGTTTCTATCCAACCGCACTTCAGCCTGCTGTTCCTCGATCTCGATCACTTCAAGTCCATCAACGACACCCACGGTCACCTTGTAGGCTCGCGCCTGCTCTCCGAGATCGGCGGTGTGATCAAGCGCACGCTGGGACCAGAGCATCCGGCGTTCCGCTATGGCGGCGACGAGTTTGTCGCACTGCTTCGCGGGTTGGATAAGAAGCGCGCCACTGAGCTCGCCAGCCATCTGCGGGAGACGCTGAATGAGTCGCGCTTCCTGAACGGTGAAGGCATGTCGCTGCGCATCACGGCCAGCTTTGGATTGGCGACTTTCCCGGAGGATGGCAACACACTGCACTCCATCATCCGTTCGTCGGACGCGATGATGTACAAGGCGAAGGCCTTGGGTCGCAACCGCGTGGAGGTTGCCGATCCCTCGAGCCCGTTCGCTGCTCCTATCAAGACTTCCCGCCACAGCTAGCCTTTATCGCATGACGATGTGCCGGATGTTTCGCCTCTTCGTGCGCAACTATGCGTGGAGGCGAGGGTATTAGCGGAGTGTGGACACGGTCACTTCCCGATCCGAAGGAGAAAGTTATGAATATCAAACGCAATGCATTCCGTATCGCGCTGGCCTTTGCGGCCGTGGCTGCGGTGCTTATTCCTGCTGCTTCGCAGGCACAGGTTCCCGGTCCTCACCCTGCTTATCTGCACGCGCTCAGCGACCTTCGCGCAGCGCGCCATTACCTGCATGATGGCTGGGCGTGGGGACCGGTTCGTCACGATGACGATGTTGCCATCCGCGAGATCGATGCCGCGATTAACGAGATCAAGGTTGCTTCGATCAACGATGGCAAGGGCGATGCCGATCCGTTCCCGATCGACAGAGGCCTGAGTCCGCATGACCGTTTCCGCAAAGCCAATGAACTGCTTGCCTCCGCACACCACGACCTGGATCATGCGGAAGATGTACCTTCGTCGCGCGGTTTGCGGGATCGCGCGTTGATGCATATCGATCGCGCACATCAAGTAGTCGACAATGCATGGCGGACGGCGCACTGGGACCGGTAGTGCTCTTTCAGTAAAAGGGCGTGACATCGGTCACGCCCTTTTGGCTGCCCGAAGGAACTTTCTTCCTTGCGCCGCGTAGCTTATTCTGCAAACGCGACCTAGTACGCGGCGAAAGGATTTGGAGAACCCATGCAAAGCAGAATCGTAGGAACCACCATGCCGGTGTTGGAAGCCCTTCTTCAACCGGGCGAAAGCCTCATTTCAGAAGCGGGCGAGTTGAGCTGGATGACGCAGACCATTGCGATGACCACGCATACGCAGATGGCCGGCGGCGGCGGGTTCTTCGGGGCGATCAAGCGGATGGCCGGCGGCGGAACGTTGTTCATGACGGAGTACACGGCGCAGGGCTATCCCGGTGAAGTCGCGTTTGCGACCAAGATTCCCGGACACATTCTGCCGCTTGAGGTGATGCCAGGGCATGAGTTCCTAATCCATCGGCATGGGTTCCTTTGTGCGACGCCGCAGATCCAACTCGGTTTCGGGTTCCAGCAGTCATTGGGTGCGGGTATTTTTGGCGGCGACGGGTTCCTGCTGCAGAAGGTTTCCGGTGTGGGCACGGCGTGGTTGGAGCTGGGTGGTGAAGTAGTGGTGCGCGACCTGCAGCCGGGTGAAACGCTGCGGGTGCATCCGGGACATGTAGGGGCGTTTCAGGCTTCGGTGAGCTTCCAGATCACGCGCATCCAGGGAATTCGGAATATGTTCTTCGGGGGCGATGGCATCTTCCTGGCTGCGCTTACGGGGCCGGGACGTGTCTGGTTGCAGACATTGCCGCTCTCGAACCTGGCGCATGCGCTGGAACCTTACTTGCCGCAAAATCGTGGCGAAGGCGGCAAGATTGGAACGGCAGCGGTGCTGGGCGGAATTGTCGGTTCGATGTTCGACAACAACAACCGCTAAGGGGCATTGCAGCATCGAGGCTTTGCAACGTAGACTCGCTGGCATGATGCGACTCCGCGCTGCGCTGCTGCCTGCTTCTCTTGCGGTCCTTACGGGACTTTGTACGTTGACCTGCTCCGCGCAGGATTGGGCGAAGGCGGCGCTCGCCAAGAGCCCACGACATGGCGAGTATGTGTCCATCAAAGAGCCCAGTGGACGCGTGCTGCAGGCTTGGGTGGTTTATCCCGAGGTGAAGGATAAAGCGCCTGTGGTGGTCATGATCCACGAGATCTTCGGGTTGAGCGACTGGGCGCGTGAGATGGCCGATGAGGTTGCTAGCGCGGGATACATTGTGGTCGAGCCGGATTTGCTGAGTGGCTTTGGGCCGCCGATGACGGCGATGGCACCGGGTGTGATGCGAGGTGAGGCGCCAACTGCTCAAAGCTCCGGAACAGCTCCAGCTTCGACGCACACGGCACCTGGCATGGGATGTGACCCGATGCCCTGCCGTTCGGGTCAGACCAATCAGAATCCGAATGGAGCTTCATCGGCTGCGATGGACCACATGCATATGCAGGGCGATGGTGGAGCGGCGTTTATGGCGATGTCTCCGGGTGGGACGTCGGCGTTTCCGGACCAGAGTGCGGTGACGAAGGCTGTGTCTTCGCTCGATCCGGCGATTGTGATGGGCGATCTGGATGCGGCGGCGGATTATGGGAAGAAGCAGCCTTCAGCCAACGGCAAGCTGTTTGTTGCGGGGTTCTGCTGGGGTGGGGGAAAGAGCTTTGCCTTTGCGACGCATCGCAAAGATTTAACCTCGGCGTTTGTGTTCTATGGACCTCCACCGCCGGCGGATGCGATGAAGAATATCGTGGCTTCGGTGTATGGGTTCTATGCGGGCAACGATGCACGCATTTCCGCGACCATTCCGCAGACCGTGATCGACATGAAGGCCGCGGGCAAGAAGTATGAGCCGGTGACCTACGACGGCGCAGGCCATGGGTTTATGCGAGCCGGTGAAGCTCCCGATGCCTCGGCCGAGAATGCAGCAGCTCGGGCAGCGGGCTTCCGGCGGATGGTCGATCTGCTTGGCGGAGTTCGTTAACGCAGAAGCTTTGGGAGTCTGCAGAAGCTTTGGGAGTCTACGGTGTTTGGGTCTGGGGTTGTGCTGTAGCCGCCGACGTCGTAGGTTCGGAACCGGTCGAGCGGGCGGTTGCGCCGGGCGCAAGAGCGAAATCGGCAGTACCCATGTGCCCCGTGGCCTCTACGCGGGCTACGAAACGGACGCGTACAGCCTTGGGATCGGGCTTGAGTTTGTACGCAATGCCCACAGGGATGTGTAGACGGCCGGTGGCAGGAGCCGTGAGCGGAGCATTGAAGGTGTAGGTGCGGCCGTCCTTATTGAGTTCCTTGCCCTTCTTATCCAGCGTGGTCGCGATGACGATGATGCGTGTGAAGCGGGGCTTCGCGGGATCGTGGGTGATGTACCACTCCATGCTGTTGCCCTGGATGGAGATTTTGAAGTCGTTGGCGTCGTTGGGAGAAGCGGCGACGGTGAAGTCGACGGCGTCGTAGACCATGTTGCTGGAAGCAGCGTCGAAGAGCTCAGACATGAGGCGCTTGCCGGCCTGGCCGCCGGGGTAAAGGCGTGCGGGGCGGATGGAGGGATAGTAGCCCTGGCGGGTGACGAAGGTGATGCCGGGCCGGTCGACGGTGACCTTGATGCGGCGGAACTTGTCGGTGTCCGTGGAGGGATTGCTGGGGACGTAGCTGAGGGTGTAGAGGCTGGAGCCATCGCGGATGGAGTCGCCGACCTGGACGTCAACGTCGTTGGTGCCATGGAAGGTGCGGCCGCCGGTTTCGCGGGCGAGAGCTTCGAAGGTTGGATCGCCACCGAAAGGCGCGAAGAGGCGAGCGTCGTTGCCGTAGCCGCCGCCGGGCTCGACCGTGAGACCGGAGGGGTCGATGGTGTAGAGCGTGACGCGGGCATCGCGGAGCTCGTCGACGGCTAGCTGGACGGCGGTGTGGGTCTGGCGCTGAGCGTCGACGGCGAGATTGGCGAGGTTGAGCGTGGGCAAACCGCGGCCCAGCCAGATCATGTTCTTGTGACCCTGGTGTCCCGAACTGGCCTCGGCGATGCGGCGCAAGGTGTTGAAGGCGGTGTTGTATTGTTCGGAGGCCCAGGAAAAGTTGCCGTTACGCCACGGGTTGGCGATGAAGTGATGGTCGAGCGCCTGGATGAGTTCGTCCTTGTTCTGGGTGTAGTCGCGAAGAACGGTGAAGTGCTGGAAGTCGACGGCGGCAAGCATGGTGGGGGTGTCGAGCTTGGCGGGCTGCTTTTCCAGCCACTTTTTGAGGGAGTAGCGGGCGAAGGCCATGTCCTCAAAGTGGGTGGTGAACTCATCGAGGAGAACGATGTTGACCGGCGCGTGCGGGGCGAGGCGATCAAGGTCGGCGGTCGAGTCGATGGTGAGATCAGGCGAGGGTGTGAAGCGGCCCGGAGGGTCGAAGTTGCGGATCCTCTGAGGCTGATCGTCGTCGACGATGTGGAAGTCGGACTGGGTGAGATTGGTGACGGGGACGCCTTTGGCATCGATGGCTACGCCGTCGAGGACGACGAGCTGGACGTTACTGCGAATGGTGTTGGCCGCGTTGGGCGCAGGTGGAGGCGTTTCCGGAGGCGCCTGCGTGACGGGCGCTGGAGTCGCCGTGGCAGGAATGGCGGAGTCCGGTGGTGGGGCCTGTTGTGCGAATACGGGAAGCACGAAAGTGAGGACTAGGAGCGGGAGGATGGCGTTCGAGCGCATGCGAGAGTATCTCCGAGGACGCATGACTACAATATCGCACGGCGATGAATTGAGGTTGGATTTATGAGCGAATCAGGCGGCCTGCGCGCTGAAGCTTCGGGGCCACCAGAGGGTGACGGTGGTTCCTTCGCCGGGTATGGAGGTTACGTTAACTGTTCCGCCGTGGCGAGTGACGATGTGCTTGACCGACCAGAGGCCGATGCCATTGCCCTGGTCACCCTTAGTAGTAACGCCGAACTGGAAGAGCGTTGCGAGAGTGGCTGGGTCGATGCCGATGCCGTGGTCGACTATGGCGACTTCGACGCCTGCAGGTGAGCCGTTGAGGTTGATGCAGACGCCGGTGACGCCGGATACGGTGGCCTCGCAGGCGTTGCGCACGACGTTGAGCAGGACCTGACGCACTTCGCCGGCAATGGCTTCGACGACGACGTTTCCTTCGCTATGGATTTCTAGAGAGATGCGTTTGCTGGCAAGGAGAGTGCCGAGGAGGAAGCGGACGGATTCGGCAACAGTGGAGAGGTCTACGGGTTCGGGTTCGGCGGTATAGCGGAAAAAGGCGAGCGTGGAGCGGGAGATCTCCATGACGCGATCGACTTCGTCGGAAGCGGTTTTTGCCAGCTCGACGGCTTCACGTGGCGTGCCTTGTGTACGTTCAATGAGGTAGAGAAGGTTGTGGATGGCTTCGAGCGGGTTGTTGATCTCGTGGGCCACGGCGGTCGACATGCGGCTCCAGTCTTCAATCTTGCGGGCAGCGAGCAGGTTCTGCTGCATCTGGAGCTTTTCGTTTTCGGAGTTGGCAAGGCGCTCGGCGTAGTCGTTGATGCTGAAGCCGATGGTGTGGGCGCGACGGATGAGCATGATGGCGACGTAGGCGGAGAGCGCGGCGGTGACAATGTTCGCGGCGGCGTCGATCCAAAAGAACGGCATCCAGGTGGTAACGACCTCCATGAGGTGCGTGGTGCCGCAGGCGACGATGAAGAGCGCGAAGCCAACGACGAAGTAGGCCCAGTCGCGCTGGATGATTTTGCGTGTGCGGCGGACGAGAGAAAGGAGGGTAAGGCAGATGGTGAGGTAGCTCAGGAACGTGATGCCGTTCGTGACCACCATGGTCCAGATCAGCTGAGGGTCGGCTTTCCAGCAGACCGCATGCGGCATAAGCAAAGTTGATCGGAACATCGAGATACCACGGTGCCTGGATTTATTTGATGCAACACGTTCGGGGCCCGATAACTGGGTTTGTTGATTTTGTTGTCGGTCTGGACGGATGGGTACGCCGGATTTGATGTGGGAGAGACAGAATGAGGTTGTATGAAGATTTGAGGCGGGCGGTGACGAGACGGGTGAGTGAAAGTCCAAAGGAAAGAGCCCGGGGGTTGGCCCGGGCTCTTTGTTCAGGTAAGGATTCCGCGGAGCCGTGTCGTCGGAGGAATGCCAGACTTTTTTAGCCGCGCTGTAACCGGGTAAACGGGTGGGGCCGTCTACGTTCGCGGGTCTCCTGCAATTTGGAGCGTGCCTGGGTGGAGAACGCTGCCCGGCGCAGTTGAGAGAGGGTATTGGGCCCGCGGCGCACGCACCGCGCATGTCGAACTTCAAGGAGTCTGATCGTGGCCATGGACAGACTATTACGCCGCATCTCCCTGTTTTTTGTTCTTCCGGCCGCTGCAGTCGCGCTTCCCCTTCTGCTGAGCAGTTGCAGTACAGCGAACGTTTTGGCGACGAGCTCGACAACTGCAACGACGGCTACAAACGCCTACGCGCTGGCGTACCAGAATGCGACGTACAACAACGGCGCCACCGGCAATTTGACGGTGACGTTTCCCAGCGGTTGTTCGATGTCGGTGACGGGGACAGGTGTGCCGTATGAGCACCAGGCCTATTACCTGGTGCCGGTGACGACCGGCGGCACGGTGGTGGCAACTACCGCCAGCGGAATACAGCTAGGCGTGATGGCTTACGCAGGCACCGGGCTTTCGACCAGCGTAAAGGCCATCAGCGCCACCTTCAACACCTGTCCGACGAAGGCCGCGAGCACCACGGCGACCGGCGGCGGAGCGATTGGGCTTATGTTCTCGGGCAGCGTGCTCTTCGACCCGTATGAGGCGACTAACACGGTGGCACTGGGCGATAACGCTTCCTACACGTTTGCCAGTACCGCCTGCGGCGGGACAACATGCACGGCGTCGTTCCTCGACTCGTGCAATCAGCACACCGCGGGCGGCATGGGAGGAAGCACATGGCACTATCACGGTGTGCCGAGCTGCTGGACTTCTTTCAGAGATGGAACCGGACCTTCGCACATCATCGGGATTGCGCTTGATGGCTATCCGATTTACGGCGGCTATGACGCGAACGGCAATGCGGTGAGTGCGTCGTCGCTGGATGCGTGCAATGGCATTACCAGTGCGACGCCGGAGTTTCCGAGTGGGGCGTACCACTATGTGCTTCCGGTCAATACGACGACGGCGCAGTCGTCGATCAGCTGCTACGCGGGGACGGTGAGTGCGACGCTCTCGGCGGAGATGAAGGCGCTGGCCTGCAAGATGCCGATGCTGCTGGCTGATGGGAATGCGCGTTTGCCGGATGGGCGTGAGGTGTCGCGGAGGGAGGCGGAGGTTTGGATGAAGCAAACGATGCCGGGTATGCAGATGGCGAGTTCGTCGCAACCAGGCGGCCAACAGCGAGGTGTGAATGAAATGAGGATCGGCCAAGAGATGAAGGGGATATAGACCGCGAAGACGTACCCACGAGGCTCGGCAACCATCGAGCCTCGTGGGTGGCTCAATCCTTGTAGGGATCGAACTCGTTGGCGCCTGCCATAGCTACGCCGACGGGCGTCAGCGTGTGCAGAATGTTGACTATTGACTGGACTAGTTGTTCTCAATTGTGGCGGGATATGCAGTCTCGAGCACCTCGAGTATCTTGCCCATGTCTTCTATCGCAAAGGTTGGGATATTCAAACGCAACTTCATCTGTTCTTCCAAGATCGGCAATGCCTCAGGAGGAAGCTTGGAGATAAGTTCTTTGAGTGCAGAGGCTTGAATCCTAGCAAGTTTTCCGATCCTTGCCATGAGGTGATGCATAAGACATAGGCGAATCTCGCCGCACAACACTGTCGCAAATCGACACCATTCGACAAATGTATCCGCGTTGAATGCGCTAGGGCGTTTCATCCAAATTCCAGCATGAATGGCGTTTCTTAATTCCTGTGTCATCCGAAGCATTGACGGACCCGGTGAAACAAAAAAAGCATTTGCTCCCGACTCAATCTGTTCCTGAGAAAACTCTGGATGGCTTATGGGCATTAATTCACGAAATCCATTCGCCAAAGCAGTGATAAATTCCAATTCGACTATCTCTGGAGATATCCACCCGCATTGTTCTGAAACATTAATGAACTGCTCTAAGCTCCATTTCGATACTACGTCGGCATAATTAAAAGACTTGAGTTTCTTGGTTGAATGATAGAACTGGCGTGTCCCTCTTACATCTGCTTCAAACATCAGACACATAAGCGCCATAAAAGCTTCATTCATGGCAGCCCCCATCAAGCAGCTAGAAAAATGAGCTCCTGCTTGAATTGTCTTTAGCATTTCACCTTCGCAGAAAAGCGCAAGCTCGAGCATCTGCAATTGCGACGGATTCATCACTGTCCGCCATAGCGCAGTGATATCCGACCCTTCGGGTAGATTCAGCGCCTTGGCGACGCCCTCATTGATCGAGTTACCGGCTTCTGTGATGATCTTTTGCTTCTTCATACCGACTCCAAGCTTCATTATTAGTCGATAAAGAAAAAGCCCGGGCTAAGCGCCCGGGCTTCATAATACAAATTGGTAGAGGCTTATGCCTGTGCTTCCTCCGGCGTAGAAACCTTGGCCGAGGCTACGGTGTAGTTTGGCTCGCCGATCTTGAAGCGGGCGAAACGCCGTACCGAGATGTTCTCGCCGAGCTTGGCGATCTTCTGCGCGATGAGCTGGCCGATGGTGAGCGAAGACTCCTTGATGAAGGGCTGCTCCAAGAGGCAGACCTCCTCGTAGAACTTCGACATCTTGCCTTCGAGCATCTTCTCGATGATGTTCGCGGGCTTGCCCGATGCGGCAGCCTGGGCGCGGTAGATGTCCTTCTCCTTCTCGATGTCGGCGGGCGTGACTTCGTCCTTGCCGACGTAGCGCGGGTCGACGGCGGCGATGTGCATCGCTACATCCTTGAGAAGCTCCTGGAAGTCTTCGGTGCGGGCCACGAAATCGCTCTCGCAGTTGAGCTCGAGCAGGACGCCGATCTTCCCGCCGGCGTGGATGTAGGTGCCGACAGCTCCTTCATTGGTGGTGCGGCTGGCCTTCTTGGCAGCCGACGCCATGCCGCGCTTGCGGAGCACGACGAAGGCGTTTTCCATGTCGCCCTTGGCTTCCTGCAGGGCCTTGAGGCAGTCGCCCATGGGGGCGCCGGACTTTTCGCGGAGTTCCTTGACGAGCTTGGCGTCGATCTTTACGGCTTCAGCGGTAGACATAGTAATGATTCTTTCTCGCCTTCATGTAAGGCGTGTGAAAAAGGGCGCGGGGCTTGTTGCCCGCGCCCTCGATTTTCCTTGAGGTGGCTTAGGCGGTGGCTTCGACGGGCTCGGAATCGATTTCCGGCTCGGTCTCGGCTGCTGGGGCCTTGCGGATTCCGCCGCCCAGGACCGCGTTGAGATCGATGTCCTCGGCTTCGAGTTCATCGGGCTCCGCAGAGGCTTCCGCGATTCCGGCAGACTCCTGAACTTCATTCAGAGCGTCGTCGCCTTCGTCACCGAGGAAGTGCGCTTCGGTCATGACGGGCTGTACGTCGGAGAACTCATTGGCGAAGGCCTTATCGGAGATCATCTGCGTGCCCTCGTAGGCCGAGTCAGCGATCTTCGTAGTGAAGAGGCGGATGGCGCGGAGTGCGTCGTCGTTGCCGGGGATCACGTAGTCGACAACGGTGGGATCGCAGTTGGTATCGACTACTGCGACGACCGGGATGCCGAGCTTGCGGGCTTCGGCGACAGCGATGGCTTCGTTGTTCGAATCGATAACGAAGATCGCGTCGGGAAGGCGCTTCATGTTCTTGATACCCGAGAGGTTGGTCGACAGGCTCTTGCGCTCGCGCTCCAGCTTGATGACTTCCTTCTTGGTGAGCAGCTCGTAGCGACCGTCGGTCGACATTTCGTCGAGCTCCTGGAGGCGCTTGACCGACTTCTGCACGGTGACCCAGTTGGTCAGCAGACCGCCCAGCCAGCGGCTGTTGATGTAGGGCATGCCGGCGCGAGTGGCTTCTTCGGCGACCGCGTCCTGCGCCTGGCGCTTGGTGCCGACGAACAGCACGAGCTTGCCGGTGGCGGTGAGGTCGGTGACGAACTTGGAAGCCTCTTTGAACATCTTGAGGGTCTTCTGAAGGTCGATGATGTAAATGCCGTTGCGCTCGCCGAAGATGTATTCCTTCATCTTGGGGTTCCAACGCTTGGTCTGGTGACCGAAGTGGACACCGGCTTCGAGCAGTTCCTTCATTGTGATGCTGGCCATAAGAGGCTCCTTGTATTGGGCATCGCTTGCGCTGCGACGTGAAGCGATTGGTGATCCCCGAAGGGAGATTGAGTTCCTTGCCACCGCGAGCTGCGGCAGGTGATGCGAGTGAGTAAGGAGTAGAGAGTAAGGAGCAGAAAGGACCAAAGCCCTCTGCTCCTTACTCCTTGCTCTCTACTCGTTCGAAGCCTATTAGCGCTTCGAGAACTGGAAGCGAGCGCGAGCGCCCTTCTGGCCGTACTTCTTGCGTTCCTTGCCGCGGGGGTCGCGGGTGACGAAACCCTCGGCCTTGAGCGCCTTGCGGAGCTCGACGTTGAACTCCATGAGCGCGCGGGTGATGCCGAGCTTGACGGCATCGGCCTGTCCGTTGACGCCGCCACCCTTGACCGTGGTCAGGATGTCGAAGGTCTCGTTGATGTCGGCAATACCCAGAGGGCGCTTGGCGGCGATGCGCTGGGCGGGAGTGACGAAGTACTCTTCGAACTCTTTGCCGTTGACGGTGAACTTGCCCGAACCGGGGCGAAGGAACACGCGGGCGATCGCGCTCTTGCGACGACCGGTGCCGTAATACTGGATCAAATCTGCCATGTGAATCCTCAAAGTACCCGGGGCTAAAGCCCCTCAAATTTTGTGCCGCTGATTGTGCGGGCTAACCCGCACCTACCGTTTCTCGCTAGACCCCGGAAAAAGCAGGCCTCAAATCTCTTTGCCTAAGCCGGCTGCTTCTGGTGTTCCTGCTTTTTGTGCTGCGAAACAGGCTTGCCGGTGCGGTGCATCTCCAGCGGGATGGGCTGCTGGGCGTAGTGCGGGTGGTCGGCACCCTTGTACACCTTGAGCTTGGTGGCCATCTGACGGCCGAGCTTGGACTTGGGCAGCATGCCTTTGATGGACTGCTCGAGAATGGCTTCGGGGCGGCGGGCGAGCAGCTTGACGTAGCTCTCTTCACGCAGGCCGCCGGGGAAACCGGTGTAACGGCGATAAAGCTTCTGAGCGCCCTTCATGCCGGTGAGCTGGATCTTCTCGGCGTTGATCACGACGACATGGTCGCCCATGTCGATATAAGGCGTGTAGAGCGGGTTGGTCTTGCCAGCGAGGATGCTGGCGGCGTGCGACGAAAGGCGACCAAGGGTCTGGCCGGCGGCGTCGATGACGAACCACTTGCGCTTGATGTCTTTTCCACTCGGAATCGTGGTGGACTGGTTGAGATTCACTGTTTACTCCCTGGTTCTGCCGTCTTCGTGGAACAACTGCCGGCTGGTGCTCGAAGATGTTTGCAGTCAGTACGTTAGAGCGGCGAGACGACGACGGGCACGATGCCCGGACGCGGAAATGCCGACGTTGCGGTGGAGCGCACAGAGCCTTTTTGCTGCAAGGGCTGGGGAGTGGGTTGATCGTGGCCGGCTTACTTGTGCCCTGCCAAACGGAAACTCACCTCGGTGTTCACCCCGCCGGAACCCTAAGGGAACCTTTTCGCCTCGTTGCCGCCCGGATAACCGGGCACACGGAGGAGCAGGCGCGAAACTGCGCGAGTGTTCAGGATATTGGAGGTTGGAACCGGAGTCAAGAGCCGGGCGCTCAAAAGCTGAAGGACGTGCCGAAGTAAATCATGCGGTTGGCGTTGGGACTGCCGATAAAGGTGCTGTTGAGCGACAACGAGCGGCCAAAATCAGGCGACGAGAGGACGCCGATGGGTTGACCGGCGTTGGTGTGGTTGAACACGTTGTCGATTTCGAGGTTAAACGTGAGGTTGTAGGGCTTTGGCGGAGGGGTTGGCTTTGGAGCGGGCTTGCCGGGTTCCGCTTTCGGAGCCGGTGGCGGTGCAGGAGCGGTGCCGAAGTAGAAGTTCTTGCGCATGCCAAGCTCGGTGTATACGAATCGAGGGCCGGTGCCGTAGTTGATGGGAATGATTTTTTCCCCGGCCACGGGATTGGCGTTGAAGGTTCCATAGGCTGTTTTGTAGACCGAGGCGGCCGGGCTGGCGGCGGTGGCGAAACTGGGGCGGTCGTTGAACTGCGTGTCGCCGTTGAGGTCGGTGCCGGTAGTGATGTTGAAGGGCTGGCGGCCGGAGTAGGCGACGAAGGGGTCGATATTGATGCCCCACCAGGTTTTGATGTCGCCGCCGGTGAAGAGGCGTCCGGGTGCGGAGGCTACGCGTCCGTAGTCGTCGGAAACACGATACTGGTTGGTGGGAAAGCTGGAAGCTCCGCCGGTGTCGGCGTTTCTGAAGCGCTCGCCGAACCATGCCCAGTAGTTGATGCGTTTGGTGAGATTGAGCTGGGCGTTTGCGAAGAAGAAGTTGAGGGTGGAGTGGCCGTTGGAGGCGAATTGATAGATGTTTTGCGTGCCGCCGAGGGGACGAGTGCCACTTCCGGCCTGTCCGTAAACGAAGGTGCCGGGTAGCGGTGCATTGATATTGCGCGTAAGCCACAGGTGGTCGCCCTGCGTGTGAATGTAATTGACGGAGACGTTGCCGATCTTGCCGATGGAGCGTTCCGCGGAGAGCCCGGTGGCAACGGTGTATTCCGAGCGAAGACGCGGGTCGATGTTGTAGAGGGTTGGGGACGCGGCTGCAAACCCCGAGCATCCTGACGGGTTATTGACAGTGCAACTGGCCGGAACCGAAGTGACAACGTATTGCTGCTGCACGGTACCGCTCTGCTGACGAATCGCGGTGAGGATGTTGGTCGAAGAGAAGCGGTCGTAGAAAAGACCAAAGCCGGTGCGCAGTGTGACGAAGGGCTGGCGCTTGTCGGTTTGGCCAACGGCCCAGGACGCGCCGAAGCGGGGAGCAGGGTCAAAGTGATCGGGGATGGCCGATTGCGACTCCGCACGGAAGCCGTAGTTGAGTGTGACGGTCTTGCGCACGCGCCACTCGTCTTCGGCATAGAGGCTGAGGTCGCCGGTATAGACGACAGCGGATGGCTGGCCGGTGGTGATGTTGTATTGGATAGGCGTCCCATTGCCGTTGTTGTAGTTAGCGAGAGCGGTGGCCGTGGAGGTAGACGAGTAGGTGAATGCGCCGTTGTAGCCGGCGTTGTTGAAATTGGCATCGCGGTAGCCGCGGTAACGTCCGCCGATGCGGATGAAGTGCTTGCCGTGGTCGAGCGAAAAGTACTCCTGGAGCTCGGTGCGGTCGGTGTGGTCGTTGAGCGTTTGGCTGGGTGAGCCGCCGCCGCTAAAGTAGCCTTCGACGCTGGTGGCAGGCGCAACCGACGCCGGGGTTTGGCCGGAGTGTGTACGAATCCACTGGAAACGCGTTTCGAGGATCTTGTTCTTACCGATGTTCTGCGAGTCGGACAGCTGCAGCGTTTGCGTGGTGGTGGTGCTGTTAAAGGCTTCCGACGGAAGGACCTGCGACGAGGCTGCGGCCGGTGGTGGCCCGTTGCCATTGAACTGAGCCTGGCTGCCGGCGAGGCCTCCATTGGTCAGCGTGTAGCGTTGAATTTCATAGCGAGCCGTGAGGACGTTGTTGGGCGTGACCTGACGATCGAGCCGGACATTTTCATCGAAGTTGGTGGTTGGGCTGGCAACAACGGCGTTGTAGGTTCCGGAGGGAAGAATGGCGTTGATGACTGAGTTGTTCTCCTGGTTGTTGTACACGCCATTGAAGAAGAAGGACGTCTTTTTGCCGATGGGGCCGCTGATGTTACCGCGCAGAACGAGCATGTAATAGGGCGGCTGAGCGCCGGAAAAAGGATTCTGCGCATTGAGGGAGGAGTCAGTGGAGAAAGCCATGAAACGGCCATGAATCTTGTCGCTGCCGGGCTTGGTGAAGACTTCAACACGACCGAAACCGAGGTCAGGATACTGCGCTGAGTAGGGATTTTGGTTGATGCGGATTTCGCGGATGGAATCCTTAGGCGGCATCTGGCCACCGGAGAAACCATCGACATAGACGCTGGAGGGCTGCGTGGGGTCGGCTCCGGCAAGCGCCTGGATCTGCTGCTGGAAAGTGGCGTCGTCGTCGGAGAACGTGCTGAGTTCGGCGGCGCCGAGCACGAGTGCGCTCTTGTTGGCGTCGGCGCTGGTGGAGCTCTGGTCGGAGGAGACGGTGACCTGCTCGGAGTCTGCGGCGATCACCAGAGCAGCGTTGAGGCGAGTGTTGCCGCCGGTTCGCGAGATGACGGCGGTGCCGACAAAGGGATCAAAGCCGGGGGCGACGATGGTGACGTCGTAGGTGCCAGTGGGCAGGGTGACGCTGTAAGAACCAGTGGCGCTGGTCATGGCGTTTGGCTGGCTAAAACTGGACGGTTTGTGCGTTTCGATGTGGACGATGGCGCCGGGGATGACAGCGCCGGAGGGATCTGCGACGATCCCCGTGAGCGTGCCCGTGGGGGCGGGCGCCTGGGCGTAAGCCACTGGAAAGACTAGTGCGCAGAAGCACACAAGGATTGCGACAAAAGTAGCCTGGCTCGGGAATCTCATCTAAATAGCACGCGGGTCAGGTTATCGGGCCACGACTCACCTAGATTACGTGTTCGCCATTGGACTCGCAAAAGTGCGAAGAGGTTATTCCGCTTTTTTTGAAAGAAGAGTGCCGAAATGAGCAATAGTCTGCTGAGGGGTGAGCAGAACACAAGGAATCCGATGATTTGTGCGCGGGTTGGGCGTAAAGTCTTGGGTATGAAAGCTGGCGTAGTGGTGTTGGTGCTGATGCTAGCCGCGGGACAGGCTGCCGTTGCTCAAGATGCATCGCAGGATGCGGTGGTGGAGGCTGCGTCGCAGCTAGTGGGGCGAGCGCTATTTCTGCGGTGCTTTTGTTCGGAGGACAACCTGAGTTTTGATGCTGAAGGGCATGTTGCCGGTTTGGCGAAGGCCACGGACTGGACGCTGGCCGGTGTGAATGTGCTGAAGGTGGAGCGCAAAGCGCTTGGAGAGATTGAGCTTGATGGGGTGAGGGTAGCGATCCGATTTGCGACCGATCGGCGGGAGTTCGACCGGCATCCGCAGAACGACGAAAAGATGAAGATTGTCGTGGCCGACACGGGCGATGCGGCGGCGTTCGAACGAGCGCTGAAAAGCGTCTTTTCGACAGGCATCGACAGACCGCTGCAGGAGAGTATGCCGCAGTTCTGGCAACACTACTTCGATCCCGGGAGGCCATGGCCGCCGGATACGCTGACGGGGCAGACAATCGAAGTGCTTCCTACGCCTACCCCAACGGCGAGCGTGGCGGCGCCGACGCACAAGAGCGAGGCCGGCTATACATCTGAGGCAGCGCACGACCACGTAGCAGGGCAGGTGCGGCTTCGGCTGGTCGTAGATGCGGAAGGCGTGCCAAGGCGGATTGCCGTGATACAGCCGCTGGGATATGGGCTGGATGAGAAGGCAATTGAGTCGGTGGGGAAATGGCGGTTCACCCCGGCGGTAGACAAGGGGAAGGCTGTGAATTCCGCAGTGTCTCTGGATGAGGATTTTGTAGTGGTAGCGGGACCGCATTAGGCGATCGCCCGGCCAGACTAGCTAGTGCTCAAGCTGTTCGGTGCTGGGTTGCTGGCCTAGCTTCGTAATAAGAGGTTTGGGTGTGCGGGGTTTGTGGGTGCGAATCTCGGGGGTTTGGACCGTGGGATCCAGACGGTAGAGGATGAGCAGGTTGCGGTCGGGGTCGTCCATGGCCGGGAAGGCGGCGACGCGCTCGACGTGATAGAGCGGGGTGAGGGCGTCCATTTTGTCGTCGTCGAGCTCGTTCCAGGCGACGTACCAGCCGGGGTGGTAGGCGGCGACGCGGTCGACGAGCTCCATCGTGCCGAAGTCGTCGTCGATGGAGGGAAGACCTGTCATAAGCGTGAGATCGGAGCCGGAGATCGAGAGCACGAGGTGAGAGTGGGTGGGGTCGGCCAGGATGATGCGCTTGATGGCGTTGGCGGCGCCTTCGAAGGTGTAGTCGGGGTGCAGAACGAAGTCGAGCTGCAAGATGGCGTCGGGGACGGCGATGGCAAGAACGACAAGGGTGGCGATGGTGGTTGAGATGACACGAAAAGTGCGAGTGGCGTGCTGGCCTTCGGCAGGGCGACGGAAGTTGTCGATGGCGAGCGCGACCAGAACGGTGATGGGCGCCGCGGCGACGAGATAGTAACGAGGCTGCAGGTTGTTGTGATACGCGAGGAACGCGAAGTAGCCGCCGGTCCAGAGGAGCAGAGACGGAACCAGCGGGTTCGAGAAGATGTGAGGCTTCCAGAAGAGTGCCAGAGCGAGCGCTACGAAGAAGAGTGGGTAAAGGACATGGCCCATCCAGAGGCCGTCGGAGATGGTGTTGAGGATGACTGTGGCGTAGGGACCTAGCTCGATGCCAGTGTAAGCGTTGGCGGAAAAGAGATAGCGGTAGTCCTCAAGATAGTGTGGTCGGACAAAGAAAAGCAGGTACGCGAGCCAGAGGACGATGGCCATGACCGCGGGGACGATCGAGAGTTTAATCGCTGGGCGGAGGCGGTAGCCGGCGCGGGCCCAGACCATGTAGCCAATGGCCGGGACGAGGAAGACGGCGGTGGTCTTGGTGAGAATCATCGCCGGGAGTATGAAGCCGAGGGCGAGCGCGGGGAGGATGCGGGCAGCGAATAAAAAAAATGCGGGACTCTCCACTTCCCCTTCCGCTGGCCCAGGGTTCGGTCGAGAGGACAAAGTGATTGCGTGCCGACTATCCCACGGGTGCAGGTGGGACGCTGCCAGGAGAGCCAGGACAGTGAGCGCAACCAGCAGGGGTTCGAGGATAGCCATGCGCTCGAAGACGTAAAAGAACGGGCTTACGCAGAGCAACATCACGGCTATCGGCGCGGCGAGGGAAGGGCCGGAGTGGAGCGTGCGGGGGCGCGTGTAGAGGGCAATCAGCCGGTAGAAGCCGACGAGGGTGACGGCGAAGACGCAGAGCGTGAGCGCGCGGGCGGCGGTTGGCGAGACACCGGTAAAGCGGAACGCGATCCACTCGATGGCAGGCCAAACAGGGAGAGCGACGGCGGGGTTGAAGTCACCCTTGAAGTACCAGTGGCCGAAGAGATAGTGGCGGATGGCGGCATCGCCGTACCAGCCTTCGTCGGTGTACTTGGACCAATCGACCCAGGGCGAGTGATTGGGGAAGTCAGCGGTGAGATGGAGGAAGTGCAGTGCGAAGAAGACGGCCGCAACGACGAGCAGGAACGCTCGCAACGCACGGGCGAGGGTAGGGCGGGCGGCGGGCGGGATGGCGTCGTCTGCGGGCACGGGTTGGAAATTCACCGGAGTTGTAGGTTTAGGTTACTCGTACGATAGCGCGTCGATGGGATCTTTCCTAGCTGCTTTAAGTGCCGGGTACAGCGCGCCGAAGAGCGACCCAATGAGGGCGATGGCGACCCCGAGCGCGACCCAGGTGAGTGTAACTTCAAAGCTCATGGTGGGTTGTGCGCGATGCAGTGCGTACTTCAAAAAGTAGGTCGCAAGCACGCCTAAGATAACGCCGACCAGGGCCAGCAGGCCGGTTTCGCGGAGAACGACGGAGACGATATCAAAGCGTCCCGCGCCCATGGATTTGAGGATGCCGATCTCACGGGTGCGCTCCATAACGGCGGTGTACATGGATTGGAAGATGGCCATGAAGCCGATGATGATGGCAATGCCGATGACGACGTCGATGCCGATCTTGAAGGCGGGAATGTGCTCAGGGGTGAGGCCGGCGAGGAATTCCTGGATGGTCTGGACGTTCCAGTCCTGGAGGCCGTCCGTGGTGAGGATTTCCTGGCGCACCTGCTCCTGTATGGCTTTCTTTGCTTCTTCCGTGGAGGCGTCGTCGGTGCGGATAAAGAACTCGGCGGCTTTGCCGGGGTTGCCATCGAGCTGGTCCAGGGTGGTAAGCGGGACGAATTTGCGGGCGCCTTTGCCGGGTTCGACGATGCCGCAGACGTAGAAGGTGTGGTCGAGAACCTTGATGGGGTCACCGATCTTGATTTTCTTGCTGGCGGCCTGCAGGTCGTCGATGATGATGTCGAACGGCTTGGTGAAGGGGCCGCCCTGGACGAAGACGAAGGGACGCAGAGCATTGAAGGAAGCGAAATCGATGCCGGCGATGTTTTCTGGGCTGCTGCCAAGAGTGAACTTGACGTTGGCGGGCGAGACGACTTTCACGTGCGGGAGACCGCGGAGAACGTCCGCAATGCGGACGTCGGCAGAGGCCGCGCCCGTGCCCATGATGGCACTGGCGGCGCCCGGGTGCGCGAGTACATCCCAGCCGGTGCCGGAGGTCTGGGTACGGCTGCCGTTGAGGATGCCATACATGACGCCCACGATAGAGAGGATCATGATGACTTCAATAGCGACAGCCAGAGCGCTGATTACCGAGCGCAGAGGACGATGGACGAGATTGCCGACGATGAGCTTGTTCATAGAAAGGAATACCGGGAGTGACAGGAAGTGGGAAAGTGAATCAGTCCGCCGCAAGAGCGGGCGTTGCTAATCGAGAAGGTGAATATTCGGGAAAGACGATGAGGAGCGCCATGGCGAAAATGAAGGCCCCGGTGTAAGGAATTCGCTCTGAATACGGATGCACATTGAGGCTCGATTGTAACAAGCGGCTTGCGGAGGACCGGATTTTGCTGGCCGTCTGAAGCACACCGACGGCCAGCTGGAGCGTGGCGCGCTCTTAACAAGATAGATGCGACGCGGAAAAGCCCACTAACACTGGAAGAGGCGCGCGTGGCATTCTGACTGGGACGATACCGGTGGGCAACGGAAGCCGCCGTGCGTTGCACTACCTTGCCAAGCACGGCAGGGGTTCGAGGAGTCGGGACAGCCAGTAAGGAGAAGGCCCGGTTGCGCGTATGTGCGGCCGTCGGAGAACGAACGTGCCCTTCGGCAGAGAACTGCAACTGGAACGGGAAAAACGCGGTGTATCGTTGGAAACCGTAGCGGACGAAACGAAAGTTTCAACGCGGTTTCTGCAGGCGCTGGAGGTGGATGACTTCGCCAGCATGCCGGGCGGAGTGTTTCAACGAGGAATTGTGCGGAGTTACTGCCGGTTCCTGGGGCTCGATGAGCAGGAGTGGCTGTCGCGATTTGCTTCCACGGCGCAATCTACGGCCGGGGAGATGGACTGGACGGCGTTTGCGGAGAATGTGAAGCGGACGCGGGTTCCAACGCGATCGTCCATGAGACCGAAGTGGTGGGGCGTAGCGTTGATGCTGTTGGGGTTACTGGCGCTGACGTGGGTAGCGTGGCGCTTTGTAGTAAAGCCGCGGACTGGCGCGGAATCGATGGCCGCGACTCCGAATTTCCACCGGGCGGACTGAGAGAAGAGCCTTTGGACCATGGCCGGTCCATATTCTGGGTACAATAGAGAGGTTCGGCATGTGCGGCTAAGTTCCGGGTTCCAAGTCCGTGGACTGTGCTTGCGAGTGGGAAGGTGAACTGCTATTGCAGCCTTCTGAGAGCGTGCATCGAACTATTAGCATTTCTGGAGGAACTTCGTTTTGGCGACAACCGACCGTTTTCTATTTACCAGTGAGTCTGTAACTGAGGGGCATCCCGATAAGATCGCCGACCAGATTTCCGATGCGATTCTAGATGCCTGCCTGGCGCAGGATCCTTATAGCCGCGTTGCCTGCGAGACCCTGACATGCACGGGCCTGGTAGTAGTTGCCGGAGAGATCACGACCAAGGCTTATGTCGACTTTCAGACTGTGGTTCGCGATACGGTCAAGGAAATTGGCTACGATGACGCGCTGAAGGGGTTCGACTCGAACACCTGCGCTGTGATTTCAACCATCAACCGGCAATCTCCTGATATTGCGCAGGGCGTGGACACCGGCGGCGCCGGCGACCAGGGCATGATGTTCGGCTATGCCACCAACGAGACGCCGGAGTTGATGCCGACGCCGATCTCGCTGGCTCACAAGCTGGCGCTGAAGCTTTCTGAAGTTCGCAAGTCCGGCAAGATAGGCTATCTGCGGCCTGACGGCAAGAGCCAGGTGACGGTGGAGTATGACTCCAACCACAAGCCGGTTCGCGTGGATGCGGTTGTTATTTCGACACAGCATGCTGAGTTCAGCGACAAAGACCCAAAGAGCACGCTGACCAACGACCAGCTTCGCGCCGAGATCCAGGAGCATGTGATCGAGGCCGTAATTCCGGCTGAACTGCTGGACGAGAACACCAAGTACCATATCAATCCGACGGGCCGCTTCGTTATCGGCGGACCGATGGGCGACTCCGGACTGACCGGACGCAAGATCATCGTGGACACCTATGGTGGCATGGGCCGGCATGGTGGCGGCGCGTTCTCGGGCAAGGACTCGACCAAGGTTGACCGCTCGGCGGCGTATATGGCGCGCTACATCGCGAAGAACATCGTGGCGTCGGGTCTGGCGGATCGTTGCGAAGTGCAGCTTGCTTATGCGATCGGCGTAGCTGAGCCGGTTTCGATTCGCGTGGATACGTTCGGCACAGGCAAGGTCGGCGAGCCGAAGCTCGTGGAGCTGGTTCGCGAGAACTTCAAGCTGACGCCGAAGGGCATCATCGAGAGCCTGAACCTGCGTCGTCCGGTATTCAAGATAACAGCGGCTTATGGTCACTTTGGCCGCAGCGGCGATACGTTTACCTGGGAAGCTACCGACAAGGCTGAGGCGCTGAAGGCTGGCGCGGCGGCGGAGCTGGCAACGAAGTAATAGCGAATGCGAGAAAAGACGGGCAAGCCTTCAGGCTTGCCCGTTTTGTTTAAAGCCTAGGTGTGGGAGGAGAGGACGCGGTTGCGGCCGGAGTCCTTGGCTAAATAGAGCCCGCGATCGGCGCGGCTGAGCAAGGTCTGGATGCTGTCGGAGGGCTGGTAGGTAGCGATGCCGATGCTTGCGGTGAGACGGAGAAAAGCCGGGTCGCCGGGGTAGTGGTGGGGCAGCGGGAGCTCGATCTTGGCAATATTAGCGCGCATGCGCTCGGCGACGAGGAAGGCAGCTTCGTGGGAAGAGTTGGGTAGTAGAGCGGCGAACTCTTCCCCGCCCCAACGGGCGAGCACATCGATGCCGCGGACGGAGTTCTGCATGCACTCGACCACGGCGAGCAGGGCGGAATCGCCAACGGGATGACCGAATCGGTCGTTGACGGTCTTGAAATGGTCGAGATCGACCATGAGGACCGAGAACGAGCGGCGGTGATGCGCGGAGCTGTGAAGCTCTTTTTCGCAGGCGCGAAGGAAGGTGCGGCGGTTGTAGAGTCGCGTGAGTGGGTCGGTGCCAGCAGCGTCTTCCAATTGGGCAGAGAAGCTGGTCGTGGTGAGCCAGAAGAATCCGAACGCGAGCCCGAGAGCGACAGCGATATAGAACGCGAAGGCAACGAGTGTGACCTGGTTTCCGATGTGCCAACGGACCGTCAGGCCCGTGGCTGCGCCAATGCCGCGCAGCAGATTGAACGAAGCGAAGAGGAACAACAAGGCTGAGCAGAAGAGCGCGGGGTCACGTACCTTTTGACGCGCCGCGCGCCACAGCAGCCAGCAGGTACTGAAGCATTGCGCGGCAACCGTAAAGCTGATGGTAACGATGCGGACGGAACCGGGAAGATGACCAGCCATACGGAGGATATCGACGGCGGCAAGCAGGACGATCAGCGCAATGCTGAAAGGAGAGAAGAGCGGGGTCGTCAGAAGTAAGTTCGACGACGGCAACGTGAAGCAGGAAGAATGCCAGCAGCGTGCAGAGGTCGGCCAGAAGTACGTTGAGGATCGGGGACAGGGAGCCGAAAAGGAGCAGCAGAGCCCCGATGCCGCCAATGGCGAACGCACCACCAAGCCAGCCAAGTCCGTTGAGTCGGCGGTTGGTGAGACGAACAACCAGAAAACCGATACTGCCGAGCCCGAGAATCACCGATCCGAAGACGAGAATGGTACTCGCGTCCATTTGGACTTCCTTTGCTACTTCTGTGCTGTAGAGATGGCCGATTGTGTTGGGACTATCTTGACTGAAGGCAGCAGGAATCACAACTGCGGTGCGATGAAGAGTTGCGTGCAACGTGATTTTGTCTGACGAAATGAAGCTAGACAGTAGGGGCGACTTGATGCGAGCAAAGGTCCGGTGTGGCGAATGCCGGTGGCCGGTGGCGAGGATCAACGTTTGAAAGCATTTGCAGACGATGGAGGGACTTGGCTGAGGAGTAAGATTGGGCTTGAAGCAACGGGACATCTGAGCGCGAATTGAGCGCATCTATAGGATTGGCGCGGGTTTTGTGCGCAGGGGAAAGTTTTGCTTATTAAGTCAGAGTTTGACATACAGTTTCATTTGCCGGAACCAACGCCGATGGTTGCGTTGCTGCATGTGCATCCGAGCCTGGAGCCGATGCTAACGACTGGCGACAAGTTGAAGGTGGAACACATTGGTCCCGTGGGCACGGGTTTTGCTTCAGCGGACAAAGAAACGCAGGAACTTGCAATCGAAGAGTATTTCGATACGTTTGGCAACCGGTGCTCACGGTTTCTGGCTCCGGCAGGTGCCATCCGGCTGAGTGGCTCAAACGTGCTTTCGGGTGTGTTTCTGCTGGATCCACAGAACTTCGCCGCACAGCAAACGCCGGTCGAGCATCTTCCGCCCGAGACGCTTCAGTTTCTTTTGGCAAGCCGTTATTGCCAGGTGGATCAATTTGTAGGCATCGCGCAAGACCTGTTCGGCTATACGCTGCCGGGATGGCAGCGGGCAGCGGCAATTCGCGATTGGGTACATTGGAAGGTCGCGTTCAACTACAAGATGGCGCGGTCAACCAAGACGGCGATGGATGTATTCACGGAGCGCGTCGGCGTATGCCGTGACTTTCAGCATCTAGCGATTACACTGACACGCTGCATGAATATTCCTGCGCGGTATGTGACCGGGCAGCTGGGAGATATTCGGCATCCGTATTCGGGTGCGGGAGATTTCAGCGCGTGGTACCAGGTGTGGCTCGATGGCAAGTGGTGGGACATGGATGCGCGTCATAATGAGCCCCGGCTCGGACGCATCCTGATGGCTACTGGACGTGATGCGGCGGACGTAGCAATCACGACGAGCTTTGGACGCGCGGACCTGACAAACTTCTATGTGGAATCGAACGAGATCGATCTGGATGGCAATAAAGTTGAGTTGCCCGGCGGACGACCTGAGACCGGGGCTATGCGCGTGCGGTAAGAGCTGAGATAGGAAAAGAGTACGCGAAGACTTGAAGAGAAAGTTCGCAAAGCAAAGGCCCGCGCTGGCATGTTGGCACGGGCCTTTGCTTTGCTTAACGTTGGGATATCTGGACTGCTGATGTATCAGGAGATTTTTCGCCTGCATGAAACGAGGTCCAGGGGCCGGCGATCATGTCGTTGAGTATTGGCTTCTGCCAGGCGAACTCAGGATGGGCGGCGAAGAACGGAGCCGCATGGAAGTCCTCGCCACAGGGGTGACCGGCGCGTGCGATGAAGGTGAGCTTAGCGGCCATGTCAGAGTCCATGACCTTGCCGCTGACGGCGCCAAAGGAGTCGAACGGTGGATCAGACTCCGAAGACATCTCCATGTGGCCGCACAACGTGCGCAGCGAGCCGCCGACGCGCTTGGAGGTGACATCGTAGTGGTCCGACAGATATTGCTGGGCGAAGTTAGTATCGATCTCGCCATAGTGCTGCTGAACGAGTTCCTCAGCGCGGGCGTGACGAGCGACAGAGGACTTTCGGTTGTCGCCCGGATCGAAGGTAGGGGTATCGTCCCGCATGACGGCAGGGTCTGCGGTGAAGTTGGTAGAGACGAAGTAACCGTCAGTCTTCTTCGTGAGCGGCGTGTGTTTGAAGCCCAGCTCGAGATAAGCGATCTCACCGGTCTTGCGGTCGCCGACCATCCAAGAGTTCTGATAACCGCCGTTGTTGCCCTTGCGCATGATGGCGGCGTAGTCGTCGATAGAAGCTGCGTACTGCATGGCCTTGCGCGAACGCTCAAACTCGGGAATGCCATCGGGGTCGAAGCCGACGGTGGTGGGCAGCGTGGTTTCGGTGATCATGAGGCCGGCAGCGTTCACGCCGAAGTCGTCCTGCGAGGTGATGATGCCTGCCGAGCCGTCCATGAAGAAGTGCTCGCCATGCTTGGGGACGATGTCGAACACATAGTGCCAGCGTTCGCCTTCGGCGTAGCTGGACCAGTTGCTATGCGCGATGACGATCTTGCCATCCTTGGTAGCCGAACCTGTAGCGATAAAGGCTGAACAGTGCGAGGGCGCGGGGATCTTCGGTGCGTCAGCGACCTTTTCTTTCTTGTCGAGCCAGGGAACATAGTAGTCAAAGAGTTCTTCTTCGCCGTTGAGGGCGACGACGTCCCAAACATCGAGCTTGGAGCCCTGCGACTTGAGGCCATCGGCAATGCCCTGCAGCTCGGCTTGGTACTCGGGCTCAATGTGCGGCCACAACATAGTGCGTGCGGTTTCGCGATAGAACGCCCAGTCGCGTTTCGTGAGGTTGGTAGCTTCAACGGTGTAGACGTGGACGTTGTCTTCGATCTCGCGCGCGAGCAGCGAGCCGTGCTGGAAGCCGATCTGCTCCGGTGTGCCGGAGAGATGAACATAGGTCCAGCCAGATTGCGCAAACTTGTAGCTATCGCCGAGTCGGGAATCGGCGGCGTGTGCGGATTGCGTGACAAGGGTTGCGGCGGCGAGGAGAAGAAAAGCTGCTAGGCGCATGAGGCTCCGGCGGGAGGGATGAGTTGGTTGGACACAAGTGTACCCGAGCGAGCGGCACGGTAGAGTATCGGCATGCCTCATGAAGAGATGACGACACGTAAGCTGCCCGTGTGGGCGATGGGTCTGGCGAATATGCCTACCGGGTTTGTTTATGGGTTTATCAGCACCACGTTTGGGATTCTTCTGGTTTCGCGCGGAGTTTCGGTGGGTAAGGTGGGGGCCATTTCGGCGATCGCGTTCTCGCCGACGTTCTGGGCGTGGGTGTTTTCCCCGATGCTGGATGTGCGGTTCACCAAGAAGACTTACGCGTATGGATTAGCGACGACCGCGGCCTTGTTGCTGGCCATTGCGGTGCTGTCGCTGGGTAACCTGACGGTGTTTACGATTGTGCTGACGGCGAGCTGCGCAGCGATCGTGCTGTACTCAAGCGCCGTGCAGGGATGGGCGCCTGACTTCTGCAAAAACGAGGAGTACGACACGATCAGCGGTTGGTTCAATATAGCGAACCTGGGCGCAGCTGGTGTCTTCAGCGCGCTGGCCGTGGTGTTTGTGCGCGTGCTGCCGCTGATGCTGGTGGCTATCCTGTTGGGGCTTCTCGTGTTTGCCCCCACGACGCTGTTGCGCTACTTCCCTGCCGCCCCAAAACCCGAAGGAGAATTGGGTGCGAACTTCAGAGCGATGGGGCGGGACCTGAAGCGTGTGGCTCGTGAAGGACGCGTGTGGATCGGGCTGCTCATCTTTATATCGCCGGTGTGCTTTTCGCTGACAAACCTGTTTTCGTCGTTGGGCGCGGACTTTCATGCCTCAGAGAAAGCAGTGACGAGCCTGAATGGGCCAGGGGTCGCGGTTGCCTGTTCGCTTGGCTGCCTGATGGCAATCCCACTATGCAGAAGATTTCGGCGCAGGTCGATCTATCTGCTTTCGGGCGTGGGCGCGGCTGCAGCTTGCGCCGCCATGGCGTGGGCTCCGAAGACGCTGTTGCCCTACGCCGGCGGGCTGCTGGTTTACAACTTCTTTCAGGGGTTCAACTACACCTCGTTTACGGCGCTGGAGATGGAGATCATCGGACCAAGAAATGCACTCTCCGGCACGATGATGGCCGTACTGACGGCTTCGGCGAATATTCCGATAAGCAGCATGACCGCGGTGGATAGCTGGATGCACGACGCGCACGGCTTGAACGCAATGCTCTACGTAGATGGCGGCGCGGCCTTGGCGGCGATGGTCCTTTTGCTGCTGATTGTGCTGCCCATGCTGGACAGGTACATGCTGCATCATGAGAAGCCGGTGGTGAATTGAGAAAGATGTAGTTTGGGCGCAATCGGCGGAGTGTGGGCGCGGGCGGGCGCGATGCACGATACTTGTATGGCGACTACAAGTTGGACGACCGCTGCGGCGGCGACAGGGATTGAGAGCTTCATGGCGAAGGGAAAAAAGAGCGCGGCAGCTGCGCCCGCGGTATTTGCGGGCAAGGCGTGGCAGCAGGTGTTGCAACGCGACGCCACCGCAGACGGGCAGTTTGTCTATGCCGTCAAGTCGACAGGAGTCTACTGTCGCCCAAGCTGCCCCAGCCGCCGGCCGGAGCGCAAGAACGTAAGTTTCTTCCCGACTAACGAGATGGCCGAAGCGGCAGGCTTCCGCGCCTGCCTGCGTTGTGAGCCCACACGCATTGCGCCGAAGGCCGACCCCCAGGCGGAAGCGATCGCGAAAGCCGCGGAGTATTTGAGCGCTCATGCAGGCGAGCGGACGTCTCTCGATGCACTGGCCGACGCTGCGGGAGTGGGCAAGTTTGCGGTGCTGCGCGGGTTCAAACGCGTGCTGGGCGTGACGCCCGGCGAGTTCGCTCGCGAGCAGCGGAAAGAACGCTTCCGCGAGCGGGTGCAGGCGCGCGCAGCACGAGTAAGCAAGTCTCCGGTGACGGATGCCGTGTATGAGGCGGGGTTTGGATCTTCGAGCCGATTGTATGAAGGCGTGGACGCAATGCTCGGCATGAGCCCAACGGCGATGAAAGAAGGCGGCGCCGGCGAGACGATTCGTTATGCGATGGCCGACTCGCCGCTGGGACGCGTGCTGGTTGGTGCGACAGACCGTGGGCTGTGCGCCGTACTGTTTGCCGATGATGACGCCGAGGCTGCTGGCGATCTTCGTGAGCGGTTTCCTCAGGCCGTACTGCGGCGTGACGATAAGGACCTGCGCGAAGCAGTAGAATTCGTGCTCGGCCGGATGAAGGAAAGCTCCAGCGCAATGGCGATGCCGTTCCATGCGCGGGCGACGGCATTTCAGCAACGGGTTTGGCGGGCGCTGAGTGATATCCCAAGAGGCGAGACACGGACGTATGCGGAGATTGCCGCGAAGATTGGTTCACCCGCTGCCGTGCGTGCCGTTGGAACGGCTTGCGGGGCAAATCCATTGGCTCTGGTGGTGCCCTGCCACCGGGTGGTAGGCGTCGATGGAAAGATTACCGGCTACCGCTGGGGCATTCATCGGAAGAGGAGGCTACTGGAGATGGAACGCGCAGGCTAGAGGGCCTGCGTGCAAGAGCAGGCAGCAGGTCATGCAAGAGGTGTCAGCGGCGTGATGTATGCCATAATTCCGACGCCTGGAGCAAAGCTCATGGGCTTATATTGACCCTTTACCGCATCACGGAAGACTTTCCAAAGAGCGAAAGCTTCGGGTTGGTCATGTCCATGCGACGCAGTTCTAGCAGCATTGCCATGAAGATCGCCGAGTTTGTGGGCGAGATGACGGGGAACCGTACGCCAGCGGGCTGCGGCAGGCACGCGGTCTGGGTATGGAACTCGAATACTAAATGCTGTTGGCACGAGACTTGCACCTCATCGACGAAGCGGTGCATGACTCGCTATGAGACAGCATTGGCGAAGGACGAAGAACGCCTTGCTGCGCGATAAATCGGCACTCAGCCGCTCCGGTTTGATATCCTAAGAATCGAAACTTATAGGAGAACTCATGGCTACAGCGACATTGGAACGGGTACAAGACTACAAGGTAGCGGATATTACTCTGGCGGAATGGGGTCGGAAAGAACTGACGATTGCCGAAGCCGAGATGCCTGGTTTGATGTCGATCCGGCGCAAGTATGCTCCCAGCCAGCCGCTGAAGGGCGTTCGCATCACCGGCTCGCTGCACATGACCATCCAGACCGGCGTGCTCATTGAAACACTCGTCGCGCTAGGCGCCATCGTGCGCTGGGCCAGCTGCAACATTTTCTCTACGCAGGATCATGCTGCTGCGGCCATCGCCGCGGCCGGCGTTCCAGTGTTCGCTTGGAAGGGTGAAACGCTCGACGAGTACTGGTGGTGTACCGATCAGGCACTGCGCCATGAGGGCGGACTCGGACCGCAGATGGTCGTCGATGATGGCGGCGACGTGACGCTGCTGATCCACAAGGGCTATGAGCTCGAGAACGGCGACCGCAGCTTTGTCGACGGCGAGGCCGGTTCGGTCGAAGAGGCTGTCATCCAGAAGTTGCTGGTAGCTGTGCTCGATGAGGACAAGGATCGCTGGCATCGTGTGGCCAAGGATTGGCGCGGCGTTTCGGAAGAAACGACCACCGGCGTTCATCGCCTCTACAAGATGCTCGAAGCGGGCACGCTGCTCGTTCCGGCCATCAATGTGAACGACTCCGTAACGAAGTCGAAGTTCGACAACCTGTACGGCTGCCGTGAGTCGCTCGTCGACGGCATCAAGCGCGCAACCGACGTCATGGTTGCGGGCAAGGTTGCCTGCGTTTGCGGATACGGCGATGTGGGCAAGGGCTCGGCAGCTTCGCTACGCGGCCTTGGCGCTCGCGTGATCGTTACCGAGATCGATCCCATCAATGCCCTTCAGGCTGCGATGGAAGGCTACGAAGTGACGACGATCGAAGAGACACTGGGACGCGCTGACATCTATGTCACCACGACCGGCAATGTCGACGTCATCACACTCGAACACATGCAGCAGATGAAGGATCAGGCCATCGTCTGCAACATCGGCCACTTCGACAACGAGATCCAGATGGCGCAGCTCGACGGTTCCGACGCGGTCAAGCTGAACATCAAGCCGCAGGTCGATCAGTACACGTTCCCGAACGGCAACGCGATCTTCATCCTGGCGGAAGGCCGCCTGGTGAACCTGGGTTGCGCGACTGGTCACCCTAGCTTCGTGATGTCCAACAGCTTCTCCAACCAGATCCTGGCGCAGCTGGACCTTTGGGCCAACAAGGACAAGTACGCGGTCGGCGTCTACATCCTGCCGAAGAAGCTGGACGAAGAAGTGGCTCGCCTGCACCTGGAGAAGATCGGCGTGAAGCTGACGACGCTCTCCAAGAAGCAGGCCGACTATCTCAGCGTGCCGGTCGAAGGCCCATACAAGGCCGAGCACTACCGCTACTAGCGTACTGATAACAAGCAATAGAAAGGCCGCCGAGGTGATCGGCGGCCTTTTGCTTTGTGTTTCCTCTTATCTGTTCGCTGCTCTAGTTGACGTCCTTTGCGACGATGACCTGAAGCCCCGGCACCGTGGTGATCTGCTGGTCGACCAGGATGACCGTGCGAACCGCACCACTCGCGTACGTGACCTGCGAGCCGGTGTAAAGCGTCAACGTTGTCGCGAGCGGGACGGTGCCGGTAGGGACAATCGCGATCGTATAGGTGTTGGCCGGGATATTGAGGTAGCCGGTGTTCTCGGTGAACGTGACGTTCTGCAGGAACGGCAATGTCGTGATCAGCGTGGAACCCGTGGGGATCAGGTAGACATCGACGGCGCCCACCTTGCTGGCCTGATCCACAAACCGCACGGAGATCTCGCCGCTGGGTGCGGGCTGCGTCTGGTCCTGCAGGATGGTCTCGGAAAGGTTCGCTAGCTGGTTGCCAACAATGGCCGAGTAGGAGTTGCCGTTGGTAAGGGTCGCGGTGGCTGAAACCAGTGGGGTGGTCGTTTTATCGCCATCGGCGGTGACCGTGTAAGCACCGGGGACTACCGGAATATAGGAGCTGATCGTCGAGTAACCCACGTTGTAGGCCAGCGCCGTATTGTTCAGGTAGAAGTCCAGGCCCGGAACGTTGGGGTCAGGCGAGGCCTCAATCACGCGGATTTCGGCGACGTTGGTGCTCGTGACCTCAATGCTCTGGCAGCCCGGCAGGCCGAGAAGCATGGACGCGAGAGCGCCGAGCTGGAGAGCTTGTTTGCGCCTGCGGGAACCGGGATGAGGATGTCTGGCGGCCATTCGTTCTGCGGTGTTCTCTGTTCCGGGCGCTGCACAAACTTTGGTGCACGGAAGGTATTGCCCAAATGTACCCGAATTCCCACGCAAATGCGGACGGGGAATGCGACTCTGCCGTATGCAGACGACTTTGTGTGCGAGTTTGATTCTAGCAAAGGGGGGTGGACATGATCCTCGCCCCTCACATTTTGGGACGTTTGGCGATGATGAAAGGCGCGATTTTGTCGTAGGCAGCTTGCGGCAGAACACCCCGGGTGACGAGCTGGTTCTTCGCGGTATATGGGCGCCCTTCGACGATGCGGTGGACGTAGGCGTCACCCATGCCGGGGAGGGCCTTGAGTTGGGCTGCCGTGGCTGTGTTGAGGTCTATCGGGGCGGATGAAGATGTCGTGGCAAAGCCGACGGTTGTGGCGGCCGCGAGGGCCAGAATTGGGAAGATGCGAGGAAGTTTGAGCATTTACAGTTCGAAAACAACTATCCTGCTCCATTTCGTCAATGATAAAAATCCGGCTAAGCCGTAACAACACTTCCCCGGCCCGCCTCGATCTTCACGATCTGTCCATCCCGCATATGCAGGATGCGATCAGCAATCTGCGCAGCTTCCGGGTTATGCGTGATCATCAGGGTGGTCTGGTTGAGCTCGCGGCTAGAGCTGCGCAGCATTTCGAGCACTGCGTCGGAGTTGACCGTATCGAGGTTGCCGGTCGGCTCGTCCGCCAGCACAATCGCCGGCCGCGTAATGAGCGCGCGAGCAATCGCGACGCGCTGCTGCTCGCCTCCCGACAGCTCATTCGGCCGGTGTTTGAGCCGTCCCTTGATATTGAGCAGGCCAGCCAGATGGTCGAGGAGCTCGGTGTCGAGCGGCTTGCCGTTGTCGGCAATCTCGTGCGCGAGTTCGATGTTGTCATAGGCCGAAATCGTGGGGCAGCAGGTTGAACCGCTGGAAGACAAATCCGATCTGCGAACGGCGAAGCTTCGTACGCTGCGCGTCGTTGAGGCGCGAAAAGTCATGTCCCTGGATGGTCAAGGAGCCCGTAGTGGGCGAGGTGAGACCGCCGAGCACGTAGAAAAGGGTGGATTTACCGGAGCCCGAGGGCCCGACGATGGCGACAAACTCGCCCTGCTCGATGCTGAAGCTGACGTCGCGGAGGGCGGTTACGGAAAGTTTACCGGAGCGGTAGGTTTTGCCGAGGTGCTGGGCTTCGATGATCGGGTTCGTTGGCACGAAATCAAGTTTAGCGCAGTGAAGCAGAATCCACGGCACGACTAGCTCAGGCCAATGCGGCTCCCGGCGCAAGAATGATGGAGGTCAAGCTCCTCCAGAAAGGCTTGGCCCGGCTGACCTACACTGAGAGCCGGGAGTAAATAGAAATGGTCATCGGCGTGGGGACGGACCTGATGGAAATCGAAAGGATCGAGCGCAGTATTGCCCGGTTCGGCGAGGCGTTTCTGCAACGGGTGTTTACCCCCGGCGAAGTCGCCTATTGTCAGGCGAAAAAGAACTCTGGCGAGAGCTTTGCAGCGCGGTTCGCGGCCAAAGAAGCCGGGGCGAAGGCGCTGGGCACCGGCATCAGCCGCGGGGTAAGCTGGCGGGAGTTCGAAGTGCGGCGTAAGCCCGGTCATCGGCCGGAGCTATATCTTTCGGGCCGGGCTGAGGAAATTGCCAAAGTCTTAGGCATCAAGCGGCTTTCGCTCAGCCTGACGCACTCGCGAGAGCTCTCAATGGCCGTCGTGATTGCCGAGGACTAGGAAAGCTGCAACCGGAAGCTACGAGTTGCATCCAAATTGGAGACCAACCGCTGCTAGGATGTAGATTCCACCAGCATTTGCGTGGTATCAGCCGGTTTCTCTTCGGAGTGTGAGGGAGTGCTATGCCGAGTCAGCAGGAAGTAAAGTGGTCGCAGTTGAAGGTGGGTTTGATCGTGCTGGTCGCGGTCGTGCTGCTGTCCACGCTCCTTTTCTTGATGACCAGCGCCTCCGGTCTGAGTCCATTCCACAAAGAGTTGACCGTTTCCACCTACTTTGAGAACTCCGCCGGACTGAAGACCGGAGCGCCGGTAAACCTGGAAGGCGTAACCATCGGTGAAGTGAAAAAGGTGCTGATTTCGACCGACCCGAAGCGCAAGCTGACGCCGGTGTACGTGATTATGAAGCTGAACCCGAAGTTCAACACCAGCCTGCACAAAGACTCCACTGCCTCGCTTTCGACCGTGGGCGTACTGGGCGATACAGTGGTGGACATCAACAGCCAGGTCGCTACCGGGCCACAACTACAGGACGGCGACGAGCTGAAGACCCTCGAAACCCCGAGCCTGCAGGACGTCGTCAAAGCCAGCCAGGGCACGGTCGAAAGCCTGAACGTGATCTTGGCGAAGATGAACCGGATCGTGGACAGCATCGAGACTGGGCAGGGCTCGGTCGGCAAGTTGATTACCGATCCCGTTCTTTACAACAAAGCGACGCAGACGGTCGATGAGCTGCATACGCTTATTGTGAATATCAACAGTGGCAAGGGCTCGGTCGGCAAGTTATTGAACGATACCCAGCTTTATGACCGTCTGAATGATGCCTCTGGCAAACTCGACGCGATTACGACCGACCTGAACGCCGGAAAAGGCTCGGCCGGCAAGCTTCTGAAGGACGACCAGATGTACGACAACCTGAATGCAACATTGGCGCACGCAAATTCGTTGCTCGCTGAGGCGGATGCAGGCAAAGGCGGCCTTGGGCTTCTAACCAAGGACCCGGCGTTCGCCAAAAAACTTGACGATACCGTCACCAACCTCGATTCATTGCTGAGCGGCGTGAATAACGGCAAGGGAACGCTGGGTAAGTTCGCCAGCGACGATGCAGCCTACAACAACCTGAACAAACTGCTGGTTTCCAGCAACGATCTGGTCACGACCATTCGCTCCGACCCGAAGAAGTACCTGACCATCCATCTGAAGATCTTTTAGCCAGCTTCCTGACGGACAGTCTTCCGTCGTGGGCGTCGTGCGACTATGCTTGCTTGAAGTGCAGCCATTGCTGCATTCATCTAAGGAGTTTCGTGCGAATTCTACTGACTGCTTCCCTGCTCGCTCTTTCGCCGCTTTGTGTGGCACAAAACTTTACCGCGGCCGATACGTCCTCCACACCCACGTCCGCGCCGAAGCGGCCCGTCAGCTTTGACGTTACGGCGATCGACAAAACAGCCGATCCCTGCACGGACTTCTACCAATACGCCTGCGGCAACTGGAGGAAGAACAATCCGATTCCTGCAGACCAGACGCGCTGGGGACGCTTCAACGAGCTCTCCGAACGGAATAACTATCTCCTCTATACCGAGCTGAAAGCTGCGGCAGACGCGCCGAAGACTCCCCTGCAGACAAAGTATGGCAACTACTTTGCCGCCTGCATGAACACCGATCTCGCCGATTCGCTCGGAGCAAAGCCCATTGACGCGGCGCTAAAGGCCATCGACCACCTGCGCAATGGTAAGGAATTCGCCGGACTCAACGTGCAACTTGAAAAGGAGTTCGGCGCCGAACAGCTGGTGGACGCAGGCGTCGAGCAGGACCAGAAGGATTCAACCAAGCAGATTCTCGGCGTGGATCAGGGCGGTCTTTCCTTCCCTGATCGCGACTATTACCTGAACACCGATGACCGCAGCATCACACTGCGCGCGCAGTACGTCGCCCATGTCACCAAGATGTTCGTGCTCCTCGGCGACTCGCCTGAGAAGGCAACCGAAGAAGCAGCCGCCGTGCTGCGCATCGAAACCGCGCTGGCCAAAGGCTCCATGAGCCGCGTCGAAAGGCGTGATCCCACCAAGACCTATCACATCATGACCATCGCTGAAGTCCAGAAGCTGACGCCGGCCTTCGATTGGAAGCAGTATCTCGATGGCATCGGCATGGGCCAGGTCGCGACGCTGGACGTCAGCTCGCCAGGCTTTGAAGAAGCGATGAATGCGGAGCTTCTCAACGAGCCGCTCCCGGCGCTGAAGAGCTATCTGCGCTGGCACGTACTGCACGGCGCCGCTCCGTTCCTCTCGAAGCCTTTCGACGCGGAAGACTTTGCTTTCTTCAAACAGACGCTCGGTGGACAGAAAGAGGAACAGCCACGGTGGAAGGTCTGCACTGCGATGACGGATAGAGCTCTTGGCGAGGCAGTGGGCCAGGACTGGGTGAAGCAGTACTTCCCGCCGGAAGCCAAGGACAACATGGAAAAGCTGGTGCATGCGCTCGAGACCGCTCTCGGACAGGACATTCAGCAGCTCCCGTGGATGAGTCCCGCCACCAAGGTCGAGGCCGAGAAGAAGCTCAACGCCATCCGCGACAAGATCGGCTACCCCGAGAATTGGCGCGATTACTCGAAGTTGATCGTCAAGCGCGATGATCTTATCGGCAACCGCGAGCGCAGCTCTATCTTCGAAACCAATCGTGATCTCGCCAAGTACGGCAAGCCCGTGGACGAGAAGGAGTGGGGCATGACGCCGCCAACGGTGAACGCATACTACAGTCCCGATAAGAACGACATCAACTTTCCCGCAGGCATCCTGCAACCACCGTTCTATGACAATAAGGCCGACGCAGCGGTCAACTTCGGTGGCATCGGTGTGGTCATCGGTCATGAGATGACGCACGGTTTCGACGATCAAGGATCGCAGTATGACCTCAACGGCAACGTCAAAGTCTGGTGGACGCCTGAGGACCTCGCCAAGTTCAAGGAGCGCACCGAGTGCGAAGCCAAAGAGTATGACGGCTTCACCGTGGCGCCCGGCCAGAACCTCAACGGCCACCTCACGCTGGGCGAAAACACCGCGGACAATGGCGGCCTGCGCATCGCCTATCAAGCGCTGATGAGCACGCTTGCCGGCGATCCGGCTGCCGCAGACGCAAAGATTGACGGGTACACACCGTCGCAGCGGTTCTTCCTTGCGTTTGGTCAGATCTGGTGCCAGAACCAGACGGAGGCGCAAGCTCGGCTGCGCGCCAAGACAGATCCGCACAGCTCCGGCGAGTGGCGCGTGAAGGGCGCGGTGCAGAACTTCGACGAGTTCGGTAAGGCGTTCGGCTGTAAGGCCGGCCAGCCGATGATGCCTGCTGATGGCGGTTGCCGCGTCTGGTGAGTGATGGATGCGTTAGCACAGAAACTCCCCGAGCCTTAGGCGCGGGGAGTTTTATTTTGCGGTCTAGCAGCTAATCTATTAGGAGCCCCTGGCGCGGGAAAATTGGCATAAACGCTCGCTACCTTCTACAATCGGGAGAAGGTTTGTACTCCTCCCCGAGACAGGTTTCCCCGAATCTCGCACCTCCAAACCGGGTGTTGGGACGGGTGATGAAGGAAGCGCATGAAGTTGAGTTTGTTTGGCCGTTTGACGATGGCCTTGTTGGCATCGGCGGCATTAGGACTGGGTATGACCGCCTGCGGCGGCGGTACGATCGGTTATATGTGGGTTCTGGGACAGCAATACAACCAGATCGCCGGCTTTAAGATCGATGACTACACCGGAAATCTGACTACGGTTCCAACTTCTCCGTTCTCTTCGGGCGGGGCCATGCCGGTTTCGATCGTAGTCAAGACCGGTGGCCGTTTCGTGTACGTGATCGACCAGGGCACGGGTGGGAGCAACACGGCTCCCGGATCGGGACAAGCCATAGTCGAGTACGCTGTTGGCGGCGACGGAACCCTGACCTACCAGGACACCTACCAGACACAGGGGTATGTTTCCGAGTGGGCCCAGATGGATGCGACCGGCACGTACCTGATGGTGCTGGATAAGTACGCACCCGTCAATCCGTCGACGAAGGTCCCAAGTACCAACGGCGCCATCACGGTGTTCTCTTCCGACCCGACCACGGGACGCTTGTCACTGGTGACGAACTCACAGACGCAGACCGGCAACCTGAACACCTACTACTGGAACGTCGGCACGTCCCCGAGCATGTTGAAGGTTGCCGGCAGCTGCGTATTCGCCCTGAACCAGGGCGACCAGTCGGTATCGCCCTTTTCGGTGGGCGCCAACGGACAGCTCACGGTCGTTCAGACGGGCACCCAATTGCTCCACACGACCTCGGCCACTTCGATCAACGGCAACAGCACTTACGTGTATGTGACCGACTCGAACAACGGTTCGGCCACGAACTACATTTATCCCTTCACGATTGGCTCTAGCTGCACGCTTACGAGCGTGATCGGTGGCGCCGTAATCAATACCGGTGGTGTGGATCCGCAGTACTCCTTGATCGATAACAGCGGCAAGTATCTGTATGTGCTGAACCAGTACAACAGCAACACCGTTACGCCGGTGCCTGCCAGCAACATCACTGCCTACACGGTGAGCTCCGTCAACGGCCAACTGGCCGTGATTGCGGGATCGCCATATACCGTCGGTTCCGGACCGGTTTGCATGGTGGAAGATACATCGAATCAGTACATCTATATCTCCAACCACAACGACGGAACGGTAACAGGCAAGGTGATCGATCCGACTACCGGAAACATCTCCAATCTGTCGCGTGGCGCAACCTTTAATGCCAGCGGAGAAGCAAGCTGCCTGGTGCTAAGTGGTGCTGTGAGCTAAAGCAGTGGCCGCCGGGCATGACTCGGCGGCCAGATTTTCCAGTTTCCGGCTGCGAATGCCGGCATATCCAAAGGGCCGCTGCGGTGGTACCCATTCAAGAGGCCGCAGTTGCGGCCGGGACGTAAGGGAAGCTCATGAAGTTGAAAAATATCGGTCGCGCGGCACTGGCAACAGCACTGTCCTTGGCCATCGGACTCGGTGCCACGGCGTGCAGCCGCGACTACACCGTGGCGTATGTCTATGCCATCTCCAAAGCGAACAACTCGATTGCGGCCTTTGCAGTGGATTACCAGTCAGGCGCGCTGACCCAGATCAATGGATCGCCGTTCGCCGGTTCGGCAACCAATGGTGTTCCTGTAGCCGTAGTGGCTTCGCCCAGCGGCAAGTTCATCTATATGGTGAACAACCTTGCCAGCAGCATCTCGGTCTACGCTGTCGGCACCGACGGCAAGCTCTATGGACAGCAAACACCCAGCACGGTTGGCAGTTTCCCGACCGCGGCAGCGATCGATACCACCGGCTGCTTCCTGTATACAACGGTGAAACTGCAGACCGGTTATACAACTGCGGCTCCCGGCAAGGGCGCAATCGACATCTTCCCGATCATCTCCAGCTCCTGCAATAACGGTTCGGTTTCCTCCACAAATCAAGAAGGAAATCTGGGCACACCGACCGTTGTTCCGGTGGGCAACAACCCCATCAGCATCGCCGTTTCCGCTCCGTATTGCTACACAGGAACGGGAGCAGTTACGACCAATGCGTCCTGCAACGCCGGCGCCGGCAAGTACGCCGTGTACACCTATGTGCTCGACCAGGAAGATGAGGCAACTCCTTCCACCGCTCCGAACCCCAACACTCCCTCGACCGCAGCGCCGCAAATCCTTGGCTTTTCACAGAACATGACAACGGGAGCGTTGACTGCTCTGTCGGGGACTTCGTGCAACACGGTAGCTAGTTCCGTATGCACGGGCTATGCGGCAGGCGTTGGACCGAGCTCGCTAGGCATTGAGCCGACGACGCGTTATGTCTATGTGACCGACGCGCTGACCAACCAGATCCTGGGGTACCAGATTGCCAGCAACTCCACCGGCAACCTGACCGGCCTCGTGAGCAGCCCGACCAACACGGGTCTCTATCCGATCAACCTGACGATCGATCCGCGCGGCAAGTTCTTGCTGACGGCAAACTACAACTCGAACACGATTGGTTCCTACACAATCAACACAGGGGATGGTTCGCTGGGTGGCGTTGCCGGAACCAGTGCAGCCACCACAGCAACGGGCCCAACCTGCGTAACGATTGAGCCGGCATTGGGTATCTATGTCTACACCTCGAACCTGATCGACGGCTCCATCACAGGTCAGCAGATGAATGCGAGCACCGGCGCGATGACCGGGATTGCGAATACGCCCTTCCCGACTTCGACGTTGCCCTCATGCATCGTTGCGGTGGCAAACGGATCGCACGCTCGGTCGATCGTGAATCCGTAAGAGCAGCAAGGAAGAAGCAACAACGCCTCGGCTTCGGTCGGGGCGTTCTTGTCTGCGCTTCGCACTGCTTCCTGAATATGCTCCAATAGAGTTTGTGAGTCATACATCCAGCTTCAACTTAGGAACCGTTTCGGTGGGCGGCGGCAAGCTCTTCTTGATTGCCGGGCCTTGTGTCATTGAGTCTGAAAGCCATGCGCGCGGGCTGGCTGATGCCATCCAGCGCATCGCCTCCGACCTCGGCGTTCCCTATGTGTTCAAGGCAAGCTACGACAAGGCGAATCGCACGTCCATCCACAGCTTTCGCGGACCGGGGCTGGAAGAAGGCTGCCGCATCCTGCGCGCTATTGGCGAAAGTCACGGGCTGCCTGTGCTGACCGACATTCATACGCCGGAGCAGTGCAGGGCTGCAAGCGACGCGCTAGGCGATGTGGAGGCGATGCTGCAGATTCCTGCGTTCCTCTGCCGCCAAACGGACCTGCTGATTGCCGCGGCTGAAACCGGGCGCGCGATCAATGTAAAGAAGGGTCAGTTCGTGACTCCTTCGGATATGCGTCACGCCGTGGAGAAGATTCGCGATAGTGGAAACCAGCGCGTGTCGCTGACCGAGCGCGGAGCAAGCTTCGGCTACAACAACCTCGTAGTCGACATGCGTGGCCTTCCGATCATGCGAGAGTTTGCGCCCGTGATCTTCGACGGAACGCACTCCGTACAGACGCCGAGCGCGGGCAAGGGCGTAAGCGGCGGGCAGCCGGAGTTTATCCCGGTGCTGGCGCGAGCGGCTGTCGCTGCGGGCATCGATGGCGTGTTTCTCGAAGTGCATGACAATCCCGCCGAAGCCAAGAGCGATGGAGCGAATGCGCTGCACCTGAACAAGCTGAAAGGTGTGCTCGAAACACTGCTGGCTATTCATGCTGCTGTGAACTAGCAGGCTTGATTTCGGGGCAAAAAAGGGCCTCCCATTTCTGGGAGGCCAATCTGCCTTGGTTCTCTCCAAAAGGAGAGTTATTTGTCTAACGGCTGGCAAAGCCGGATGGATTGGTTCTATATGCAAAATATTTCATCGAGTGCTGATGGCGGTTAGCCTGATCGTCGGCGGCTGCGTGTTCCAGTTGGCTGGGACACTTTCGAAGATGAGGCGGAAGTCGGCCTCGGCGCCGGGGGCGATGGGCGTGGAGCTGATCATGCCGGTGTCGATGTAGGGCTCACGCGAGGTGATGAGGAGCATCTGGGTGGTTTCGAGCTGGGGTGGAAGCTGCTCGTCGTTGGCGAATAGGACCTGGGCGGTGATGCCGGTGACGGCTGAGGGGCCGTGGTTGGCGATGTGGCCGTCGATGTAGGTGCTTTTGCCGCCGAGCTGCGAGTCGGCTTCGCTCATCTGGATGTTGGAGATGATGAGGCTGCTCGCGTACGCGGCCTGCGGCTGCAAGGTGTTGGGGGCAGGCGCAGCGGCGTGGCGATGGCCTAGAAGGACCAACACCGCGACCAGGATGACAACTGCGACCGAGGCGATGGCAACCGCTGTCGTGGGGAAGGCGCGCTCTACGGGTGGTTCAGCGAACATGCCGGGTTGTGAGTTCGGGGCTGTGCTCATGGGGAGATTGTAGAGGTTTTACGCTTTAGGCGAAGCTGGCGCGTTTGACGTGCTGGCGGAAGTCCTGGCCGTTCATTTCGACGACTACGCACATTTCCTGTAGGCGCGATCGCATGCGTTCCCCGATGCGGTCGCCTAGCGTTTCCTCGCGGACGGCGGCGCGGGGGCCGGAGAGCTCGCCGGCTGCAGGGGCAAGATTGGGGTAGTTGGTGGTGATGATGGTGGTTCTGCGGTCGTTGTAGCGGGTGTTGAGGATGTGGGCGACGGTGTCCCAGACCCAGTCGGTGGGCTTAGAGGCTCCGAGCTCGTCGAGGACGAGGACTTCGGCGTCGAAGACGGGCTTGAGGATCTCGAGCTCCGTGGCGTTTACGCTGCGGTTGTAGCTGTTCTGGACCTGCTTCAGGAGGTCGCGGTAGTCGAAGAAGAGGCCCTTGGCGCCGCGGTCGGCAATGAGAGCCTGCAGGATGCCGACGGCGAGGTGGGTTTTGCCGACGCCGATGGAGCCGGTGAGGAGCAGGCCGTTGCCGTTGGTCTCAAACGGATAGCTCTGGACGAATTTTTTGGCCATCATGTGGGCAGAGCCGAGAGAGCGGTTGGCGCCGGCGAAGTTGGTGACGTACTCGTCGAGCGAGCAGTGCGCGTAGCGCTGTGGGATGCGGGCCTGGTCGATGGTGCGCTGGGTACGGCGGGCGGCGCGGCAGACGCACTCGACTGCGACACGGTTGCCGTCGGGACGGTCGATGAGGCGGAGGCCAGCGTCGTCGCAGATGGGGCAGGGTTCGGGCATGTCTCTATTGAGTATCGCAGTTGATGCGAGATCAAGGTGCTGTGCGAATCGTGGAGTAGATGTGGGTAGTACCCCTCCCCTACTTTTCGGGCTAAAAACCGGAAGAGATTGGAGTTAGGGGTGGACTTGAGATCTCGCATTGCTTCGCTCTACAGCGAAGCGATAGGAGGAACGCAAAAGGAGATGATCGCCTACTTCCATTTTAGTGAGTTGCGAGGATAACTCTGCCAAGCGTAAGCGGCTTGTTTTAAGTGATTTGAGGGCTAACGGGGGTTGACAGATTTTTGCGGTAATGCCGTACTCGTGCTCCATTGGAGGAAGCCGATCCAGACGACGATGCTGGCGAGTTCGTGGGCGCAGAACTCGATTTCGATGCCGTAGAGTTGCGCGGGGGAGACGAGCTTTTCAACGGCGTACTTCATGGCGAGCTGAATGTAGGTGTGACGAATCCCTTATCCAATGCGATCGTAAGAGACTGATCCCCTCAGGGGCTAAGGATCCAGGTCTTTGAGCGGATTGGCAGACGGCGTAAAAGAACAGCAACGACAAAAGCAACCGCAGATTCCCTTCGGGAATGACAACAAAGAGCGGCAACACCTTTCCAATCATTACTTTTCGGCGGGTTCGGAAGGCCGGCTCCACGACTGTCGAAGGGCCGTCCAGGCGCCTGTACTCCAGAGCGACCAGGCGACCAGAAGAGGCTGAAAGAAGAGGCGGACGAGTCGTGCCGTGTCCGTCTGTAGACCGAAGGCGGCGCGGTGTTCGGTGTATTGCGCGATGTTGCCGGGGAATATCGCTATAAAGAACAGCGCAACGATGATTCCTACGTATACCTTGTGTCGATAGAGGGCGACGAGGGCAAGACCGAGCAGGATCTCCGCGCAGCCAGAGAGCAGAACGACAAGATCCGGGTTCAGTGGAACCCATGGCGGGACTTGCGCCTGGAAGGGTATGCGCGCGTAGGTTAGGTGCGAGACTCCGGCGTTGATCAGCATGAGTCCAAGCAGGACGCGGCTGATGCTCTGGGATTTCGAAGTTTTTGGGGCGGGATCGAGGGCCTTCATGGTGCATCCTTCCGGGCTACGGGTCGTCGTTTGTGGGCGCTCGCTGTCGATACGATTCGTTACGAGCTGCGCTACACGCACTGAGATGCATGAATCGCTTTGTGTTTGGGGAGTGTGAAACCCCGATCTCCAAAAGCGAGAGATCGGGGGCACCCGCATTGTGTCGGTAGCTTGTAAGAGAACGATCCCAGGGGCTAAAGCCCAATTTGTGGCGTGTTTTGGTATCCGGGCTAAAGCCCGGACCTATCTCAGAAGCAAGGACAACAACAAAAGCGATTCGTCAGACGCGGCCCAAAGCCTACCCTGCGTTCGGGTATTTATATATGTTTTAGGACATTCCTGTGATTTCGCCGTTGGTGTCTACGTCGATGTTCATGGCGCGCGAGGTTTTTGGAAGGCCGGGCATGAGCATCATGGCGCCGGAGGTGACGACGAGGAAGCCTGCGCCGGCGGAAAGCGAGACATCCGTGATGTGCAGCGTCCAGCCGGTGGGGGCGCCCATTTGTTTGGGGTCGTCGGTGAGCGAGTACTGCGTTTTGGCGATGCAGACGGGGAGATGGCCGAAGCCCCAGCGCTCGAAACGGGCCAGGTTTTCCTGGGCGAGCGCGGTGAGTTCGATGTCGGCAGCTCCGTAGATTTGACGCGCTACTTTGGTGATCTTTTCGGCGATGGAGTCTGAGGGATGGTAGGTGGTGGTGAGGTCCGGGTTGGGGTTGGCCTCGATGACTTCGACGACCTTGCGCGCCATGTCTGCTGCGCCTTCGCCGCCCTTGTCGAAAGCTTCGGAGAGCGCAAAAGAGGCACCGCTGGCTTCGCAGAACTGCCGCAAGGTTTCGAGGTCGGCGTCTGAGTCCTGGGGAAAGCGATTGATGACGACGACCACGGGCAGACCAAAGCCGCACACAATGCCGATGTGTTTTTCGAGGTTAGCAAAGCCCTGGATGAGATCGCCTACACCCTGGTTGCGGATGCTTTGCACGGTGGTGACGAGGACGGCTGCGGACGGCTTGATGCCGGATGACGGCATGACGAGGTCCATGAACTTTTCAAAGCCTAGATCGGAGGCGAAGCCGGTCTCGTTCACGACGTAGTCTGCGAGGTGCATGCCGATGCGCTGCGAAACGACAGAGCTGGTGCCGTGCGCGATGTTGGCGAACGGACCGCAATGCACCATGGCGGGTGTTCCGTCGGTAGTTTGGGCGAGGTTGGGCTCGAGGGCTTCGACGAGCAGAGCCATCATGGGACCGACAGCGCCGAGGTCCGAGGCGCGGACGGGCTCTCCGTTGCGATTGGAGCCGATGACGATGCGTGCGAGGCGTTGGCGGAGATCTTCGCGACCGGCGGCGAGCGAGAGGATTGCCATGATCTCGGAAGCGGCTGTGATAACGAAGCCGGAGGCGCGATTGCTGCCGTCGCGCTGCTCCTTGTCGGGCGGCGTGACGCTGACGACGATGCGGCGGAGGGCGCGGTCGTTCATGTCGAGTGTGCGGGGCCAGGTTACGCCGTCGGGGTCGATGCCGAGATCGTTGCCGTGGAAGAGGTGCGAGTCGATGAGAGCCGAGAGCAGGTTGTGAGCCGAGGTGATGGCGTGGAAGTCACCGTGGAAGTGGAGATTGATCTTGTCGGCCGGCTCGATCTGCGATTGGCCGCCGCCGGCAGCGCCACCTTTCATGCCGAAGACGGGGCCGAGCGAGGGCTCGCGCGAGGTGATGATGGCGCGCTTGCCGATGCGCTCCAGGCCCTGGACGAGGCCGATGGAGGTGACGGTCTTGCCTTCACCGGAGACGGTGGGGGTGGTTGCGGTGACGAGAATGAGCTTGCCCGGCGGATTACTTCTGCCGGGAAGACCGTTCAGGAGATTGAGACTGAGCTTGGCCGTAACGGCGCTACGGCGTTCATAGAGAGAGTCCGGCAGGTTGAGTTTGGAGGCGACAGCTTCAATGCGCAACAGTTGTTTCAAGGGAATCCTTTGAGGTGGCTTGCAGAAGGTCCACCGGACCCTCTGATGGTGACTGCACGCACTCTTTCAGCATGACAGAGGAAGGTTGGCGAAGCCAAGGTGCTTGCGCGGCACAGGCGTTTCCGATGGGAGCGGCTAGAATCTGCGCTATGGGCTATAGCCTGACGGTTCGTGGCGTGACGCATCGGTTTGAGGAGTTGAAGCGGTTGCTGGCGTGGGCGTCGCCGGGGCGGAGTGGGGATGAGCTGGCGCGCGTGGCCGCTCCGAGTGCGGAGATGCGCGTCGTGGCGCAGATGGCGCTGGCGGAGGTTCCGCTGCGAAGGTTTGCGGAAGAGATGGTGGTGCCGTATGAGGTGGACGCGGTTTCGCGGCTGATCGTGGATGCGTGGGCGAGTGAGGCCGGGCAGGCTGCGTTTGCCGTGGTCGCGGGGTTGACGGTAGGGGAGTTTCGGGACTGGCTGCTTTCGGATGCGGTGAGCGGCGAAACGCTGGCGGCATTGGCTCCGGGGTTGATGCCGGAGATGGTGGCCGCGGTTTCGAAGTTGATGCGGGTGCAGGACCTGATTGCCGTCGCAAGAAAGATTGAGGTGGTGACGCGGTTTCGGACGACGGTCGGGCTGCGGGGCCGGCTGTCGACACGGCTGCAGCCGAACCATCCCACGGATGATCCGCTGGGGATTGCGGCGAGCATGCTGGATGGTTTGTTGCTAGGGTCGGGCGATGCGGTGGTGGGGATTAATCCCGTGAGCGACAGCGTGGAGCGGGTGACGGGGTTGCTACGGATGATCGATGCGGTGAGGGTGCGATATGGGATCCCGACGCAGAGCTGCGTGCTGGCTCATGTGACGACGCAGATGGAGGCCATGCGGGCTACATCTGGAAGGACAGCGGGGCCGGTGGATTTGGTGTTTCAGTCGATTGCTGGGAGCGAGAAGGCGAATGCTTCGTTCGGGGTGACGCTGGAGTTGCTGGCGGAAGCGGAGGCGATGGCGAGGGAGCTGAAGCGGGGTGGCATTGGGGCGGAGGATGGTGGGGAGAATGTGTTTTATTTCGAGACCGGGCAAGGGAGTGCGTTGAGCGCGGATGCGGCGTTCGGGGTCGACCAGCAGACGATGGAAGCGCGGGCGTATGCGGTTGCGCGGCGGTATAGGCCGATGCTGGTGAATACCGTGGTGGGGTTTATTGGGCCGGAGTATCTGTATGACGGCAAGCAGATTCTGCGGGCGGGTTTGGAGGACCATTTCTGCGGGAAGATGCTGGGGCTGCCGATGGGGTGCGACGTCTGCTATACGAACCATGCGGAGGCTGATGGCGACGACATGGATGCGTTGCTGACGATGCTGGGCGCGGCCGGGGTGAACTACATTATGGGCGTGCCGGGAGCCGACGATGTGATGCTGAATTATCAGAGCACGTCGTTTCAGGATGCGCTGTATTTGCGGCGGGTGATGGGGTTGAAGGCTGCTCCGGAGTTTGAGGAGTGGTTGGCGGGGGATGGATTTGGGCGTCTGAAAGCGGTGGTTGGGCCGAGGATGTTGTTAGGAGGTGGGTAGTGAGTGGCAAGATCGAAAGACCGTTGCGAGAGGTGACGTCGGCGCGATTGTCGCTAGTCACGAGCGGTGAGGCTGTTTCTACGCGGGAGTCGTTGCGGTTTCAGATGGATCACGCGCTGGCTCGGGACGCGGTGCATGCGGCGATGGATGTGGCGATGCTCGTGCGACGGATGGAGGAGCATGGGTGGGAAAGTCTGGTGCTGCGGAGTGCGGTGACAGGTGGGCGACAGGAGTATCTGAGGCGGCCGGATTTGGGGCGGCGGTTGGCGGTGCAGTCGCAGGAGATGTTGCGTGAGGCTGCTTTCGCGCCGGCTGCAGAGGTGGTGTTTGTGGTGGCGGATGGGCTTTCGGCGTTGGCGGTGGAGAGGCATGCGCTTTTTCTGATAGATGCAGTGAGAGAGCGGCTGGGGGACTGGATCGTGGGACCGGTTTGCTTGGTTACGCAGGGGCGTGTTGCTGTTGGGGATGAGATAGGAGAAGCGCTGGGGGCAAAGGTGATGGTGATGCTGATTGGCGAAAGGCCTGGGTTGAGTGCAGCGGATTCCCTGGGCGTTTATGTGACGTGGGAGCCGAGGGTGGGGCGGACGGATGCGGAGAGGAACTGCGTGTCGAATGTGCGGGATGGTGGGCTGGGGTACGTCGAAGCGGCCGAGAGAGTTGTGGGGTTGATACGTGGAGCGCGGGCGTTGCGCGCGACGGGGGTGGGGTTGAAGGATGGGGATGGATTAGGGCTGCCGGGCTAGTTGTTTACCAGCCAAGTGTGCCAGGTGAGCCTTTGAAGGGGCCTTTGACGTGGGAGGTGATCCAGCCGCCGTAGAAGTCGCCGGGCTGAGGCTGAGCCCGTTCGCCGTCTACCGTGCATTCGTCGACGCGGTTGGCGTAGAAAGCGAGGTGGTCGCGGAGCGCGGCGTACGAGGCGGTGGGGTGGGCGTAGGACCAGGCGGCATCGGGTGAAGGGGCTTCAGGGATGTTGATGCTCCAGTAGGTAGCATGGCCTTTGAACTCGCAGAAGCTGGAACGGCGAGGGGAGCGAGCGAGGTACTGCATCGCGATGTCGGCGGGTGGGATGTAGTAGACGGGTGGGTGGCTGGTTTCGAGGATTCGCAAGGCACGGGTGGTGTCCGCCAGGACGATGCCATGGTGAAGGATGCGGAGATGACGCGGGGTTGGTTCGAGGCGCGGGGGCCGGGGATAGTCCCATACGGATTCAATGTCGTTGATTTTCGTCATATGGAGGTCACCTGGTTTGGGGCGGTTGTAGGCCCTGCTTACGAGGTTAGACTTCTGGCATCGGTAGTATGCAGCAGGTTGTGCGCGAGGGAGTTTGCGATGAACGCTTCTGCCAAGAAGTTGAATGAGATGAACAGACTTTCGGACATGGGCCACTTTCCTGCCGTGGTGAACGCGGGAGCAACGGCGAATGTGCTGCTGACGATCGCGGTGACGTTTGCCTTGGTGCCCCACTTTCCACAGACATTTGCGCCGGTTTTGTGGGTGGCGGCGGTACTGGCGGTGAACCTGCTGCCGGTGGTCCTGCTGCGGTTGACGCTGCGGACGGACACGGCGTATCCGGCGCTGGGTGAGATGGATTTTGTGCGCGATCAGCACAAGTTTTCCGACTGGGTCTATGTGGCGGCATCGGCGAATATGGCGTTCTGGGTGTTGGGATCCTGGGCGGTGTTTTCGGTGGTGCATGCACCTGGAGCGCTTGCGGCGGTGATGGTGGTGGCGTTTGCGGCGACGTTTTCTCCGGTGATGGTGCGAGGGTGGCGGACGGCTTAGGGGTGTGAGTCGAAACGGGAGGATGGTACTCTAATAAGAGCGCCTGAAACCCCGGGAGACGGGGTCCAAGCATGCAGCGCGACAGGTCAATCGATGCATTGAGCCCTGCGGTTTCGACCGCAAGCGTGGACAGTGCAAGCGAAACCGTTCTGCAAGCGGGTTAGCCAGAAGGAAACAACACAATGCCTAAGACTGGAATTCATCCTGTATACGAAGAGACCCACGTGAAGTGTGCATGCGGTAATGAGTTCGACACGCGTTCAACCCACAAGGGCGCGATCGTGGTCGAAATCTGCTCGGCCTGCCATCCGTTCTTTACCGGCAAGCAGAAGCTTGTGGATACGGCCGGCCGTATCGATCGCTTCCGCCGCAAGTTTGCCGCGACCGACGCCAAGAAGGCCGAGATCGCTGCCAACACCAAGAAGTAAAACGGGCAGGAAACGAAATCGGAAGGCCTCTGCGGTGACGCGGAGGCCTTTTCGTTTACTCTCGGAAAAGGGTACATCTCTAGCGCATGGTCGAGATCTTTCTAGAGCGGGCAAAACAGCTTTCCGAGGCCAGAAAGCTTATAGAACTCGATGCAGAATATGCTTCGGCAACGGCGTTGCTTGCGGTGCATAGTGCCATCGCCTATAACGATGCGGTTCTCGTCAAGCTCAGCGGCAAAGCATGCCGAGGCGAAGACCATATGTCGGCAGTGAGAGAAGTGACGAAACGTTGTCGAGCCAGGAAACTGGATACCAGTGGTATCACCCAACTCAAGACGCTCGTCGCCGCCAAGACTAGGGTGTCGTATGAGGCACAACTTGTTTCTTTTCCGTATGCCTACGAACTTTCGGTAGCCTCTCAAAGATTTGCAGTCTGGGCCTATAAACGATTGGAGGAAATAGTATGAGCGCAATCCTGGAAAAGACCGCGCTTCGTCTGGGTAACCGGCGGGTCCATGGACGCGCTGTAAATGCAGTCGCCGAATTGTTGCGTCAGCGCCTGGTCGTTCCTGAAATCTATTTGGGGCCAAAGATCGCAGGTGTGAAGTCGCCGGATGTGCTGGGAGTCGACCAGGCAGGCAGTGGCGATTTGCATGCTATCGAAGTCAAGGCCATGGGGGAGTTTCAATCTCGCGCACAACTCAGACTCTTGTTGGCTGAGCTTAAAGGTCTCCCATTCCATTACAAGTATCTCGCTCTGCCAAGCTACGCGAGTGATCTGACAGATCCACAACTGAGATTTGCGGAGTATCCGGAGCTATTCGACGAGGATGGAATTGGGCGAGTCGGTATTATTTCGTTTGATCGAAGAATCCTCGAGGCGTCCGCTGTTCTGGATAAGCGAAGCGTTCTGTTGACTATCCCGCCGGAGCGTTTTCGAGTGCGCGGTGAAAAGTTGGCTGCTGTTGAGAGGTTTCTTGCGAAGGCCCATCCCGATATGAGCGTGCGGGTTTAGGAGTCGATGGAGAGATAAGCACTTGCAATAAGAAGGCCTCCGGATTTGTCCGGAGGCCTTCTTGTTTGTGCTGCGTGAGTTAGTAGCCACGGTAGTAGTAATACGGCGGAGGCGGCGGTGGGGGACCGTAGCCATAGGGGTAGTAGTAGACGCGTGGACGAGGCTGCTGCACGTAGACCGGCTGCTGAACCTGTGGGGCGGCGGCGGTCTGCATGTAGATGTTGGTCTGCTGTTGCGCAGGCGCAGGCTGGTATTGGACTGGAGCAGGCTGCGGTTGGTACTGCTGCGGCTGGTACTGCGGTTGCTGGGGTTGTGGCGCGTAGGCCTGCTGGATGGGAGCGGGGTCCTGTGTGAGTGGACGTCGCTGGAAGTCCTGGTAGGTAGGCTCGTCGGTGGTCTGACGTGAGGCGATGGCCGGCGTGCGGACGGTGTTCTCCATGGGTGTGGGGATGCCGAAGTCGTCGAGCACCTTGAGCGTCAGTCTGCTTTCAGGCTTGAGGATGGGGCGTGGGCCGCGACGAGGCAGGTTGATGAGATCGAGGGGCCAGAGCACGGGGATCAGCCACTCGACGGTGTCTTTGACCGGGTGGCCGTTGCCGTGGATCTCGCCTTCGCTGTCCACGCGATAGCCGGGAGCGGCGACGACGCGAGCGTTGATGGGGACGATGGTATCGGGCTGCACCATGAGGCGGTCGAAGACGAGCTCCATCCATCCCTTGCCGACGAAGTGGCCGGGATCTTTGTAGGCGGCGAAGTGGCCGATGAGGTAGCTGCCGTACGGGAACGAACTTCGACCATAACTTTCGGTGTGGCCGAGAGTACACATGATCGGGTCGCCGACCTTCTCGGTCTGCGAGGAGATTTTGTTTTCAGCGACGGTGCAGTTAATGACGGATCCGGCTGGGACAAGCTGATCAGCGTGGGCAATAGCCGGGGCGGATGTGAGGAGCAGAGCAAGGACGAGAGGTGTCTTCAAGGAGAACTCCACGAGAAACGAAACAGGCTATCCACGGGGCGGTGGCGCCGGCAGTTGCTGCGCTTCGTACATCGCGACGCTCCATGTGCGAGCTCGCCGGACTTCCGAGAGACCGATGATGGGGCCCGACGGACGTTTAAGCTGGGGACAACGGTATGAGCTTGAACTCTGATACCGCGGAAAAAGTTGCGGCCTGACGCGATTTCTTTTTACGGCAGGGGTTAATACGTTTTGATCCAGTTGCATCTGTCTGATTTCGCGGGAGATTCAGTGCGGGACGGGAGCGCGAAAGCCCGGTATCCTTGAAGAAGAGTTCGGATTGAGTGCAAATATGTTTCATCTTGTGGATGAAGCGTGATCCGGCGGGTGCGCGGCGATGAGGCAGGAAGTAGCGGGCACTGCAGTCAGCCGCAAGGAAGAGACGATGAAAAAGGGTTGGGACAGTGCGGTAGAACGGGCGATGCCGCCGGAGGCGAGGGTGCCTGCGGAGATGTCGATTGGCGGCGTACGGATTGCGCCGGCGACCGTGCTCGCCCCTATGGCCGGTGTAACCGATACGGTGTTTCGGCGATTCATTAAGAATGCTTCGATGTTTACAGATCCTCAGATTCCCACGACTTCCGTGGAACCCCGATCTCCAAATGCGAGAGATCGGGGGCACCCGGATTTTCGCAAGACCGACACTGTTGATATCGATGTGGAGACGTCGAATGAGGTTTCGGGATGTGGGTTGATCATGACCGAGTTCACCTCGGCCGATGGGTTGAGCCGCATGCGGGAGACCAAGCGGAAGCGGTACCTGACGTACTACGAAGATGAGCATCCAATTTCGGCGCAGATCTTTGGGTCGAACCCGGAGACGCTGGCCGACTCGGCGCGGATTTGCCAGGATGCTGGGTTCGATCTTGTCGATTTGAATTTGGGGTGTCCGGCGAAGCGGGTGGTTTCATGCAATGGCGGTTCAGGATTGCTACGGGATCTGCCGGCGATCCGGAAGATCTTTGAGCGCGTGCGCGGGGCGATCACAGTTCCCTTCACCGTGAAGTTCCGGATGGGATGGAGCGATGGCAACATCGTTTGCGTTGAGCTGGCTAAGATGGCGGAAGACTGCGGGCTGAACGCCGTGGCGCTGCATGCTCGGACGCGTGAGCAGGGATATACCGGTGAGGCCCGGTGGGAGTGGATTGCCGCTGTGAAGGATGCGGTGTCGATTCCGGTGATTGGGAATGGGGACATTCGGACGCCGGAAGATGCGGCGGCGATGGTGGAAGCGACGCGGTGCGATGCGGTGATGATTGGGCGTGCGGCGCCGGCGAATCCGTGGATCTTCCGGCAGATTGCGCAGTACACGGCTTCTAAACAAAGTACGGGAGTTGGGGTTTACGACCGTCCGACGGATATGGATCGCTACCGGATGATTCGGGATTACTTTGAGCGGTTGATGCATGAGGTTGCGGAGCATCCTGAGGTGCTGGGACCGGCGGAGAGCGACCTGGACAAGCGGCTGAAGAAGAACCACGAAAGCGCGCAGCGAGATGCGATCGGGCGGATGAAGCAGTTTGCCAGCTGGTTTACGCATGGCGTTCCGGGTGGAGGCGCGTTGCGGCGGGAGATCTTCGAGGCCAAGCGTGGGGCGCAGGTGATGGAGCGGGTAGAGGCTTTCTTTGCTAAGCGGGCAGAGGCACCGGAAGAAGGGTTTGTTCCGATGCACGATGCCGAGCTGGAAGCGGCGCCTGCAGCCTGGGGCTGATTACGCGGTTGCATGAGACTGTCTTACGGCTAAAGCAGTACCTGCCGTTCATGCCATGCAAATTATTTCTTGAGTTCGCTAAGAGCTTTCGTGCCGTTGGTGTTCTTGGGGTTGAGTTGCAGGGATTTATCGTAGTTGGCGATGGCTTGCTGCGTTTCACCCGATTTGCGGTAGGCCTCGCCGAGGCTGTCGTAGGCGTTCCAGCTTGAGGGATAGAGGCGGGCGACGAGTTGGAAGATGCCGAGGGCCTGCGGGAGATGGCCGGCGTTCATCTGCTCATAGCCGATCTGGTTCAGTTCGGACTCATCGGGTTTGAAGGTGGGATATTTGTGGGCGACTTCGTCGTAGATTTTGGCGATGTTGTTATAGCTGCCGGCGGTGGTGGCTTGTTTGAAAGCGAGCAAGGCTGTGTCGTAGTTATCCCACTTGTGCGCGTCGGTCTGGTCCTGCTGCACCCACGAGGCCAGCTTGTCGCCATTCAGGATGTTGTCCCAAGCGTCGTTGCCGAGCGCCTGCATCTCTGCGTTGCTGGGGCCCGGAGCGAAATCGGGAGCTGAGCGGGCGATGCTGGAAAGCGTGGCGACGTATTGATACGTCATCCGAAGGCAAACTTGAGAACGGGTGAGTGCGAGATCGATTTGCGGCGGCGTGAGCTTTGAAATGTCGGGTTGAATGAAGCGGTAGTCGCCGGCTTCGTTGAGGCAATCCCACATCTCCATGTGCTTGGCCTCGGAGTCTTTGAGCACCTCGTAGAGCCGCTGGGTGGGTTCGACTTCGGACTGCGGAAGGAGTTCGAAGACGGGAGATTTGACGGTCCAGTCCCAGGCGGATGTGTCGATGCCAGCGGTGCTGAGAATCCATACAGGAATGCCGGGGAGTTGGTCCGCGGGCGTGCCGGGATGGGCTTTGAGGTATTGGAGGATGCGCACGTCTCCGTGAAGGATGGCGACGGTGTCACGCATGTTGCTGATGTCGCGATGGTAGCGGCGGATGTTCGATTCGCGCTCGGCCTTGAGGCGCTCGCGGGTTTCTTTGATCTCGTGGCGATGCTCGATCTGGACGACGAGCTGCTCGAGACCGAGCGCGATAACCAGGCCGACGACGATGGTCGCAATGTGGATGAAGAAGTCGCGCCAGGTGTGGATGGGATGGTCTGGCGGATGAACTTCCATGGTCGGTGCGCCCTCGTCCTAAAGTGGATAGCCGCAGTATATCGGGTGGCTATCCGCTTCGGGACGAGAGCGAGCGTGCGAACTACTTTGCGGCGGCTTCGAGGTCCTGCCATTCTGCGTCAGTCAGTTCCAGATCGGCGGCCTTGAGGTTTTCTTCGAGGTGCTCGATGGAACTGGTGCCGGGGATGGGGAGAATGACCGGCGAGCGATGGAGCAGCCAGGCTAGCGAGAGTTGCGAAGTGGTGGCGCTGTGCTTCTTCGCGAGCTCGTCGAGCTTACCGCCGGGCTGGGCGAGCTTGCCGGAGGCTACCGGGAACCAGGGGATGAAGGCGATGTTGTGCTCGGTGCAGTAGTCGAGGACCGCCTCGCTGTTGCGATTGGTGATGTTGTATTCGTTCTGCACGCTGACGATGTCGATGACTTTGCGGGCCTGCTCGATCTGGTCGACGGTCACTTCAGAGAGGCCGACGAAGCGGATCTTGCCGGCGGTCTGGAGCTTTTTGATGGCGCCGAGGGATTCTTCGACGGGGACCTTGGCGTCGATGCGGTGAAGCTGCCAGAGGTCGAGCTGCGAGCGCTTGAGCCAGCGGAGGCTCATTTCGACCTGCTGGGTAAGGTACTCGGGGCGGCCTACGGGAAGCCAGCGGTCGGGACCCTGGCGGGTGAGGCCGGCCTTGGTCGCGATGACGGTGCCTTTGGAGTAGGGAGCGAGAGCTTCGCCGATGAGCGGCTCGGAGACGCCTGGGCCGTAGCTGTCGGCGGTGTCGATGAAGTTGACGCCGAGTTCGACAGCGCGCTGGAGGACTTTTTTAGCGGATTCAGGATCGGCGGGCGGGCCCCAGATGCCTTTGCCAGTGATGCGCATGGCGCCGTAGCCGAGGCGGTTGATTTCGAGCTCGTTGCCTAGCTTGAAGGTTTTGGTGATTACGGATGCAGTAGCCATCGTTGTTTCTCCTGTTTGCTTGGATGGCGGGAGAGGCGATGGGGACTCATGGTTGATTGACCCGGTGGAAGGATGCGAAGGCTTATTTCGCTAGAGCTTCATGGAGAAGCATCTTGATGTAGGTCTGGTAGCCGATGCCCTTTTTTTCTGCCTGGAGCTTTGCCTTTGCGATGTCGGTTTGGCTCAGGCGGATGGTGACTGGTGTGGTAAATCCAAGAATTTTGGCTACATTACCGCGCCCGAGCTTTCCTTCGGCTCTTGCCTGCTTGAAGAGCGCCTCCACGTACTCCGGGTGGGCCGGATACCAGTCGGCTTCTTCGGCCTCACTGGCGAATTTTGGTTTTTTCATTTTTGAGACGACTGCTCTTGCGGCTACCTCACGCTTCATAAGTTCCGAAGTAGAGAGCGGGATGCCGGGTACGCTGTTAGGACGCGCAGCTTTTCTCCGCGCCACGTTGTCAACACTACTAGGCATCGCAGTTCCTCCGTAAGACCGATCTGGTAGTAACGGATTTCGCCGTCTTGATCTTGCTCGATGACATCCGATAAGGGATTCGCAAACGCTTGTTCTGCTTCCTTCGGTGTAACGCCATGCCTTGCAATATGCGCAATGTTTGCTTCGTCCCAATCGAACAAGTACGCCTCCAATTGTACATACAAAGTATTGACACTTACAGGTTGCCGTTTTGCTTGCGCCAGACGACACGAATTTGCTGTCGCCAGCGTTCGTCGAGGGCGAGGAGGTGCCAGTCGACGCGAGGAGAGAAGTAGCGAAGGATGGTTTCGGTAGCCGGGTGGATGTGGAGCGCGGGGGCGATGAGGTAGAGGCGGGGTGGTCGCGGCGAGAGATGCAGGCCGCGGAAGTAGCCATGGCGTTGGAACTCGCCCAGGCCTTGCTGGTCAGCCGTTTGCAGGTGGTGATGGCGGACCCGGATCCAGTAGTCGAGGCCTTGCAGAGCCAGGTGGAGGTCGTCGTCAGCTTTGAGTTCGATGACGGCGAGGCGGCCGTCGGCAGTGACCCCAAGGAGGTCGAGGAGGCCGCGGTCGGAGGCTCCAGCGATCGCTGGAACCTGGGTGTAGACATGGTCGGGGTTGAGGTGGGGGATGGTGGTGGATTCGGTGGTGGCAAGGGAGCGGGTGAGTGGGGCGAGGTTATGGCGGAGGACGGATTCGAGCCAGCGCTCGGGGGCCGCGCGATAGAGGGGATCTTGCGTGGGATTGGGCCCGTTGTGGCGAGGTGGGCTGGAGATTTTGAGGCGGGAGTGGGCGGGGGTTGCGGTGGACGTGGTGCCGATTCGGTTGGCAGTGGGTCGGCGGCCGAAGTCGGTGGAGGGGATTTGGGCGCGGCGGCGGGCGAAGAGGTCGGCGAGGGTTTCGGTGAGGGCAGCGCGGGTTTGGGGGGTGATGGGGGTTTCGTTGGGGCCGGTGCCGACGGTGAGTTCTAGCGCGTGCGAAAAGCCGGTGGGTGATGGAATGATGCGGGCACGGGCGAACTCGAGGCCGTGGAGGAGAAAGGCCAGCTCGGTGGGGCTACGGAGGCGCTGTTCGATGCGAGGGTGGTCAGCGGGTGGGATGAGGGAGTGAATTTGAGTGACCGCGGCGGCAAAACGTTCGCTGGCTGCGGTTTCGTCCGGGTGGTGGATGAGGCGGGAGCGGAGATTGCCCTGGTCGGCGGGGTCGAGCTGGGTAAGGTCTTCGGTGGTGGGGTCGAGCTCGTAGAGGTGCCATTGGGCGGCGTCGGGGTTGAGCCACGCTAAGCGGCTGAGGGTGAGTTGCGACGTGCCTTGCGGAAGGACGAGCTTGAGGCCCTGGTAGAGGCGGCGGCCGGAAGCTTGCTCGCGGCAGGCCTGTAGCCAGAGGATGCCGAGGGTGAGGATGCCGTCGATAGTGGTCTGGGATTCCTGCTCGTTGACAGCGATGACGACGAACGCCTGGTTGCCGCGGACGAGTGACCCGCGGGCGTAGGCGGGGCCGAAGGACTTTTCGAGGTCCATGGCGGTGCGGAAGGCATCGGGTTTGTGGTCTGGGAAGTGGCGCTGGAGGACGCGCTCGAGGGTGCGGAGGTAGCGGACGCGGGCGGTGTCGCGAGTAGTGGAAGTGCGGTGCGTTCGGTTGGCGACGAGTTCGAGGAGTTTGGGTTGGGTTTGACCGAAGCGTTGCGTGCTGAGGCGGAGTGTGCTGCTGCGCTCGGTGGTGGAGAGGATGCGCCGGACGAGGTTCGCTTCTTCCGACCAGAGATGGAGGGTGCAGCGGTTGTGCTCGGTCGAGAGGGTGTACTTGGCGGTACGGAGGTCGAAGAGAATGCGGCCGTCTTCAAGCAGGGCAGCTTCTGCGTTGGCTTCGAGGAAGGCGGTGATGGCAGCGGCGATTTCGGGCGCGGTTTGGGGCGTGTCCGCGGAAGAGGCTCTGGGCGGGGGCATGGGAGATACGGTAGCAAATTCTGACGGACGCTGCGGGAGCTACCAGCCCTTTTGGGCGCGGAGGTTGGTGATGTGGGCTACGTGGTGTTGCGAGTGCCAGGCGTAGTTGAGCGTGGCGAGATCGAGCTTCTGGGGGCCGCGCTCAGAGTGGGCGAAGGAGCGCTGCCACTGGGCTTCGGTGAGGGACTGGAGGAGCATGACCCAACGGGCGTGGACGCCTTCGATGATGTTGAGCGACCACTCGGGCGGGGCAGCGTAGTCGTGAAGCTCGGCGAAGGCGGCTTCGTCATAGCCAGGGACGGTCGGCAAGTCCTCCGTGAGGGCCTTGCGGACGCGAAAGAAGGCGGTACTGTGCGAGTCAGCGACGTGATGGACGACCTGACGGATGGTCCAGCCGCCTTCGCGGTAAGGGGTGTCTATTTCGGACATGTTGAGGTGGCGGAGAGACTCGCGGAGGAGCTCCGGCATCTGAGCGAGAGTGTAGATAGCGTCGCGGCGGTCCTCGGGCATGATGGTGTCGGGAGGGACGAAGATACCGATGGGATAGCGGCGATCAGGCGGGGGTTTCAGGGTCTTTGGAGTTTTATGAGTGGTGGTCGGCAGCTTCGGCATAGGCTTGTCGGCTCCGTCGAAAGACGTGGACTGCGATGGATAAAGCTGATTGTAGCGCGTGGTGGGTGGAATTCATGGACTATAAGCTCTGGAAGAGGTTGCGATGCGTCGTTTGAGAATGGCTTGCGTGATGGGCTTGATATTGGTTGCGGGATGCTCCCGGGGTTCGGGGACGAATGCAGTGGCTAGGCCGGTGGCAGTACAGCCGGCAGCCGCGTCTGATGCGCCGAGGGGTGCAGTAGCCAATGGGTATGTGGGGTTTGACCGGAATGAGTATCCGGGAGATGACACGATGGCGGCGATGAAGAAGCAGTTTGCCTTCGTCGGCTATTGGCTGACCGTGCCGCCGGGAGCGATGTTCAATCAGTGGGTAGGCAAGCGGACAGTGCTGCGACAGCAGGGGTGGGGGTTTCTGCTGCTGGCTAACGGAAAGCTGGAAGCTGAGATTTTGAAGGCGCAGAAGGCAGGGACGCAACCAGCAGACCTTGGGAAGAAGGATGCAGGGGTGGCCGTGGCGGCGGCAAAGAGTGAAGGATTTCCGGCCGGGGCGATTGTGTTTTTGGATCAGGAGGAAGGTGGACGGTTGACCGATCTGCAGGCGGCGTATCTGCTGGCGTGGACTGAGGCCGTGGCAGGCTCGTCCTACAAGCCGGGTGTTTATGCGAGCGGGCAGCGGGTGCAGGACGATCCCGGCGTCATGATCGATACGGTAGAAGATATTCGGGCGCGGGTGAAGAAGGGATCGCTGCATGAGGTGGCGATGTTCGATGCGCAGGACCAGTGTCCGCCTTCAAACGGATGCAGTATGCAGCCAAGACCAATGAGCGAGGCTGGCGAGCCGGATTTGATTGCGTGGCAGTATTCGCAGTCGCCGCGCAGGCCGGAGATTACGCAGAGCTGCGCGAAGACCTATTCGAGCGATGGGAACTGCTATGCGCCGGGGCTTCCGAAGGTGTTTCTGGATATGGATGTGGCGAAGACGGCGGACCCTTCCGGGGGACGGTAGAGCCGCAAGACAAGATGGCTTTTGACGCAGAGTTCGCGAAGTTTAATGACAAGTTTCGCGGTGAGAGCAGTTCGGCGTCGTCGCGCAATCGAGCAGGATTCAAGCGGGATATTGCGTGTAGGACTAGAATAAAAGAATGGCGGCTGCCCCACACCTCATCCATCCTGAAACGCTCGACCACAAACGATATTTCTTCGACAAGCTTGGACTAACCGAGCGTTTGCTGGAGCGCTGTCTGGGCGAAGCCCTTAGCGCCGGCGGTGAGTTTGCGGATCTCTACTTTGAGGCGGTCACCTCCACCTCGCTGGGGATGGACGAGGGAATTGTAAAAACCGCGTCGCAAGGCATCAGCGTGGGATGCGGCGTGCGCGTGCTAAGTGGTGAGCGGACAGGCTTTGCTTATACCGATGATTTGTCTGCAGAGAGATTGCTGAAGGCTGCGCGTACGGCGGCCCTGATCGCGAATGGACCGCAGGTGGAGCGTGTTCAGGGGTTTGTGGAAGCGAAGACGGCATCGTTGTATCCGGTTGCGGGGTTGGGCGGAGATGCAGAGATTGCGGAGAAGCTGAGGCTGATTGAGCGCGCGAATAAGGCTGCGCGGGACTTCGATCCGCGTATTGTGCAGGTTCGTGCGGGAATCAACGATGAGCTGCGGCGGATTTTGATTGCGGCCAGCGATGGGACGTTTGCGAGCGATACGCAGCCGCTGGCACGGTTCAACGTGTTTGTGATCGCGAAGGATGAGCACAACACGGCGCGAGGGACCAGCGGCGGTGGTGGGCGTGTGGGGTTGGACTTCTTTGTGGACGCCCGGGGCAATGGCGGAACAGACAAGAGCCCGGAACACTTTGCGCGGGAAGCGGCGCGGACGGCGATTCTGCAGCTGGGTGCGATTGCCGCGCCGGCGGGTGAGATGGAAGTCGTGCTCGGGCCGGGATGGCCGGGCGTGTTGCTGCATGAGGCCGTTGGGCATGGGTTGGAAGCGGACTTCAATCGCAAAAAGACGTCAGCGTTTGCGGGTTTGATTGGGCAGAAGGTGGCTTCGAGCAAGGTGACGGTCGTCGATAACGGGAAGATGCCGGGACGACGCGGGTCTTTGAACGTGGACGATGAAGGCAATGCGACGCAGGAGACGGTGCTGATTGAGAACGGCATTCTGCGCGGGTATTTGAGCGACAAGTTGAGCTCCCGCCTGATGGGTATGCCGAATACAGGCAGTGGGCGGCGTGAGAGCTACCAGGCGATCCCAATGCCGCGCATGACCAATACCTACATGCTGAACGGCGAGGATGAGCCGGGCGACATCATCAAGAGCGTGAAGCGCGGGCTGTATGCCGTGAACTTCGGTGGTGGGCAGGTGGACATCACGAACGGGAAGTTTGTGTTCAGCGCGAGCGAGGCGTACTTGATCGAAGACGGCGTGGTGACTGCTCCGGTGAAGGGAGCGACGCTGGTGGGTAATGGGCCGGAGGCGCTGAAGTATGTGTCGATGGTGGGGAATGATCTGGCGCTCGATGAAGGCATTGGGACCTGCGGCAAGGCCGGGCAGAGCGTGCCGGTTGGCGTAGGCATGCCGACGATCAAGTTGGATCGCATGACTGTTGGTGGGACCGGTCGATAGATTTTAGTTTGTTCTTTTGGAAAAGAAGCTTTGGCGCACTGCAACCGTACGGAAAAGGATTGAAATCTATGGCTACCAAGGTTGAATCGAAAGCGGAAAAATTGTACGAATGCGAAGTGAAGCGGAAGCGCGTTCGCGCCAGCGGCAGCGGGTATGAACCTTTCTGGAAAGTGAAGAACGTCGAAGAAGCGCTGGGCGATGGCGATACGGAGTTTCGTTGCAAGGATTGCCATGGCGCGGTGAAGGTTCATCGCCGGCATATTGCAAATGGACCTGCTTCGCACGCGGCGCACAAGTTGAAGGCCGATGCGGAGCATTGCGCGGCCGGCGTGCTGGTACGTGAGGCGGCTAGTGAGGCACGGCTGTCAGGAACGCCTGTAGTTTAGGCATTTGTTCGTAAGTAGGAGTGAGGTTGGCGGCTGGGATAGATGGCAAGGTTTCCGTGCGGTTGCTGGCGGAAGAGGCTGTAGAGCGTGCGTTGCGGGCGGGCGCGACGGACGCTGAGGCTGTTGGCTTTGAGAGCGAAGAGTTTGCCGCGCACGTAAGGCTGGGGCAGGTAGAACAGCTTACGGAGTCGGGCTCGCATGCATTGGGGTTGCGCGTGTTCTTTGCGGCTGAGGGCGGGTCGAGGACGGCAAGTACGTCGACTTCGGATCTTTCGGCTGATGGCATTGCGCGGTTGGTGAGTGGCGCTGTCGAGCTGGCGAAGGTTACGGGTGTAGATCCGTTTGCGGGACTGCCGGAGCGCGAGGCATTTGGCTCGAACGATGTTGCGGCGCAGGCGCTGTACTTCAACGATGTGGATGCGATTCCTGCGGCGGAGCGGATTGAGATTGCACGTCGTTGCGAGGCTGCGGCGCTGGGCTATGACGCGAGGATTCAGAACTCCAAGGGTGGGGACTTCGATGCTTCGAGCTCGCACCGCGTGATGGTGAACTCACATGGGTTTGCGGGTGAGTACCGGAGGAGCTACTGCGGGTTTTCGGCTTCGCCGATTGCGCAGGACGCGACGGGCGCGATGCAGGGGGATTACTGGTACTCAAGCGCGCGGACGGCGCAGCTATTGGGTGATCCGGAAGAGATCGGAAAGATTGCGGCGCAGCGTGCGTTGCGGCGGCTGGGTGCGCGGCGCGTGCCGACGCAGAAGTGTCCTGTAGTGTTTGCACCGGAGATTGCGCGCGGGTTGATGGGGAATTTGCTGAGCGCGGCCGATGGCGACTCGATCTACCGCAATGCCAGTATGTTTGCGGGCAAACTGGGCGAGCAGGTTGCAGGCGAGAATATTACGATGATCGACGACGGCACAATGGTGTTCGACCATGTGCTGGCGAATGGAACGACGCTGAAGGTGGGCGGGTTTGGGACCTCGCCGTTTGATGGCGACGGCTTGCGGACGCAGCGGACCGTCGTAATCGAGCGCGGTGTGCTGAAAGAACTGATGCTCAACACGTATACCGGGCGGAAGCTGGGGATGGCATCAACGCATAAGGCTTCGCGTGGGTTGGCGGGAGCGCCGGGCATTGGTGGTGGGAACTACTTTTTATCGCCGGGTGAGGTCTCGCCTGAGGCGATTATTGGGGATGTGAAGAACGGGCTTTATGTGCTACAGACGATGGGGTTTGGCGTGAACCTGGTGACTGGCGACTACTCGCAGGGGGCGAGTGGGCTTTGGATTGAGAATGGCGAGCTGGCGTATCCGGTGGAAGAGATTACGATTGCCGGGAATTTGAAGGATATGTTCCGCAATGTGAGTGGGATTGGGAATGACCTGGAGTTTCGCGGGAGTGGGGCTGTGCCTACGGTGCGGATTGAAGGGATGACGATCGCGGGGAGTTAGCGGCTTGTTAGTATTTCGATCATGGCCCACCCCGACCTAGACCGCTTGTTGAGCTTTTGCATTCCGTTCGCGCAAGACCAGCTAAAAAAGCGTGGAGAGTTTTACCCCTTCGCCGCTAATGTACTGCCGGATGGTCAGTTGAACCCGATAGCAATTGATGATGGAAGCGCGGATAAGCCGGTTCCTTCCGAAATGATTGGGGAATTCGTCACATTCTTCCGCGGCTTTGCTTCACGCGGAGTGTTGGAAGCAGTTGCCATCTGTTACGACGGTCGCGTTACGCTTCCTGGTAAGGAAAAGCAAGATGCGGTTACCGTTTTTCTAGAGCACTCCAATGGCGAGAGCACCACGATCTATATTCCCTACACGAAGAGAAAGCTTCTCGGTTATAAGTTTGATCAACTTGTGGGCGTGGAGGCGGATCGCCGGATTTTTATATGAGTTGGACGCAGGGTTATGAGTGAATCCTATGTTTGTTCCTGCTGCGGGCTTGAGCATGTCGGAGTGCCGTTTAGCTTCGCGGCAGATTTTCCGGACAACTACGCGAAGATGTCCGCCGATGAACGTGAGGCGAGAGCCATCATTGGCTCCGATCAGTGCATCATCGATGACAAAGAGTTTTGGATTCGCGGATGCCTTGAGATTCCGATTCATGGACAAGAAGAACCGTTCTTATGGGGTCTCTGGGCGAATCTATGGGAAGAGGATTACGACACCATTAGCGATCATTGGGAAACGCCGGGCCGCGAAGAGCTAATTGGACCCTTCAAAGGCAGGCTTGGGAATCTGCTGAGTCTGTATGAGCAAACCGCCAACTTGAAGTTACGCATCGTCATAAGACGGGTGGGCGAACGACCTTTGTTTCTTGTCGAAGAACCGGAGCATCTCTTGGCGCGAGAGCAGACTGAAGGTATTTCGCTAGATACAGCGAGACGATACTCCTGTCTTCTAATGAGAATGCAGTAGATGAATGCAGCCTGTATTGATGGCTGACGGCCTGATCTCTGCAGGTTAGGCTATATAAATACCGAACACTGGGGGGAGCAGCGACATGAGGGGACTAAAAGTAGTTCTCGCCGCAGTGGCGCTGATCGCATCCAGTTGTGCGGCCCAAGAGCTTGATCTAATCCTGCATGGCGGGTCGGTGATCGATGGCTCTGGCTCGGCTGCCGTGCGGGCCGATGTGGGCATTGCCGGGGACCGGATTGTCTTTGTGGGGGCGAGCGCAGGACGCAAGGCGAAGCGGACAATTGATGCGACGGGGCTGGTGATTACGCCGGGATTCATTGATCCGCATACGCATACGGCTGCCGACCTTTCTGACCCGAAGCGAAGCCGCAACGATGCTTACCTGATGCAGGGTGTGACGACTGTGGCGACCGGCAATGATGGCGACAGTCCGGCCGATACAGGCGCGACGCTGGCGAAGTGGGAGCAGCAGGGCATTGGGACGAATGCAGTACTGTTCATCGGCCAGGGGACGGTGCGACACGAGGTGATGGGGATGTCGGATGCCACTCCGACACCGGAACAGATGGAGAAGATGAAGGCGCTCGTCGACAAGGCGATGAAGGACGGCGCGATTGGGATTTCGACCGGGCTCTACTATGCGCCGGGGAGTTATTCATCGACCGAAGAGGTGATTGCGCTCTCGCGTGTGGCGGCCCAGTATGGCGGCCTTTATGACACGCATATGCGCGATGAGAGCTCGTACAAGATTGGGCTCTTGGGGTCGGTGAAGGAAACAATTCGGATTGGCCGTGAAGCACATATCCCGGTGATGATTTCGCACATCAAGGCGCTGGGCGCGGATGTGTGGGGACAGAGCGCGCAGGTGATTCAGTTGATCGATGACGCACGTAAGGAAGGCGTGAAGGTGACGGCGAGCCAGTATCCCTACGATGCTTCGGGATCAAGCGTTACGGCGGCGCTGGTGCCTCGCTGGGCGGAAGCGGATGGTGCGCTGCTGAAGAACATGAGCGATCCAGCGGTGCATGCGCGGTTGGTGAAGGAGATGAACGAGAACCTGGTACGGCGCGGCGGTGCGGATTCGCTGCTGATGACCTCGGCGAAGGACACGACCATCGTGGGCAAAACGCTGGCGACGATTGCGAAGGAACGCGGTGAGACGCCGGTGGATGCGGCCATAGAGATTGTGAAGGCGGGTGGGTCGTCCGTGGCGTCGTTCAACATGAAGGAAGCGGACATTGAAGCCTTTATGCGGGAGCCGTGGGTGATGACGTGCTCGGACGGGTCGACGGGCCATCCGCGGAAGTATGGGACGTTTCCGCGAAAGATCCACGACTATGTGGAGGAGAAGCATGTGGTGTCGATGGAGTTTGCCGTTCGTTCGAGCACTTCCCTTCCCGCGGAGACGCTTGGACTGAAGGAACGCGGTTTGCTGAAGCCGGGCTACTTTGCGGATGTGCTGGCGTTCGATCCGAAGACATTTGCGGACAAGGCGACGTATGCAGATCCGACGGTGCTGGCTACCGGAGTGCGGTATTTGGCGGTAAATGGGCGGCTGGCGGTGGATGGAGGGGCGTTGACGGATGCGCTCTCGGGCAGAGCGCTGAAGCACTGAGACCCATGGATGGGTAAAATCCTCCCTGTGGGCGTGGGGTTTCAATTCGAGCATCGGGTGGAGTTTCTACCGGAGGATTCGTCGGCGATTTTGCTGGGGGTTCCGGCGGCACCAGGAGTGTTTTGTCTGCGTGGCGAGCGCGAGGCCGATGAGCCTTACATCATCAGAGGCGCAGACTTACGGCGCCGGCTGAGGCGGTTGCTAGCGCCTCCCGAAGAGGTGGATGAAGCTGGCCGGCCCGTGCTTTCGAAGCGGCTGAACCTTCGCGAGCGGGTGCGGTGGATTGAGTGGACGCGGACGGGGTCGGAGTTTGAGTCGGGGTTGGTGCTCTACTGCGCAATGCGCGAGGCGTTCGGGGCGGAGGCGACGCGGAAGAAACTGCGTCTGCATGCGCCTTATTTTTTGCGCGTGACCGTGGGGCATGAGCATCCGCGGGTGTATTCCACCAACAGGCTGAGCAGGCGCGCGATGGAGGAGACGTTTGGGCCGTTTCAATCGCGGGCCGTGGCCGAACGTTACTGCGATGCGGTGCTCGATCTGTTCAAGCTGCGGCGGTGCTGGGAGGATCTGGTGGTGTCGCCGGAGCATCCCGGATGCGCGTATGGCGAAATGAAGAAGTGCATGGAGCCTTGCAAGGGGGGTTGCTCGGCGGAAGAGTATGCGGCCGAGGGTGCAAGGGTGCTGGCGTTCTTTCGGACGCGTGGTGAGTCGATGCTGGCAGATGTCGCAGCGGAGCGCGAGAAGGCCAGTGAGGCGATGGATTTTGAAGGGGCTGCCGCGCTGCATAAGCAGTGGGAGAAGGTGAAGGCAGCTGCGGGACTGGCGGATGAGCTGGTGCGTCCGGTGGTGGAGCTTCGGGCGATGGTAGTGCAAGAGAGTGCGCCGTGCGCCGATGGCGAGAAGTTGGAAGAGGCAGCCGTGTTTCTGCTGGAACGTGGCCGGATCGTGGGGCCGGAGCGGTTGTCGACGCTGGGCGTGAGGGCGGTGAGGGAGCAGACGGCGGTGGGGAGTTCGCTGTTTGCGCAGCCGTTGATGTTGGCAGCGGTTCCGTTGGAGGAGGGTTCAGGGCCCAGGGCTCAGGGCCCAGAAGGCGCAGGAACGGTGGCTTCGCCGGAGGAGCGGGCGCGGGCGGTGTTGCTGCGGCTGGCGGAGCGGGCGGATGAAGCTGGTGAGGCGGAAATTGCGGAGCGGTGCGACTATCTTTCGCTGTTTCGGCGGTGGTATTACCGGCCGGAGAAGCAGCGGGCAGGTGAGGTGTTTCTGCCGAATGCGGATGCCTCGTGGCCTGTGCGGCGGCTGTTGAATGGAGCGGCACGGGTGGTGCTGGGGGATCCGGTGCAGATGGATGCGGTGAATCGCGAGGCGGCGCGGGAGAAGCTGAAGGCGGTGAAGACGAAGGTGATCCATGAAGGGCGCGAGGGTGTGGAACGGGTGGTTCCGGTGTTGCCAAAGCGGTCGCGACAGAAAGCGGTCGTACCCGGGGATTTGGTGGAGGAGTAACGGGGCGTGGTGGGCGCCGGGTTATTCTCGAACAAGCCCTTATGAGCCAGCCATCCGACGCGCAAGAAGTGAAGACTGCCAACAGCGCGAATTGGGTGCTGGTTGTGGCCGTGCTCGGGTCGAGCATGGCGTTCCTGGATGGCACAGTGGTGAACGTGGCTCTGCCGGCTTTGCAGACGGCGTTTCGGGCGAGCGGAGCCGATGTCCAGTGGGTGGTGCAGGCCTATGCGCTGCTGCTGGCCGCGCTGCTGCTGATCGGCGGGTCGCTGGGCGATCGCTATGGGCGGAAGCTGGTGTTTCTGGCCGGAGTACTGATTTTCACCGCAGCTTCGCTGTGGTGCGGGCTGGCGGGGGTCGATCCATAGCGTCATCTTTGCGCGAGCGCTGCAGGGTATGGGCGCGGCGCTGCTGATTCCGGAAAGCCTGGCGCTGATTACGGGGGCATTTCCTGAAGAAACGCGCGGGAAGGCCATTGGAACGTGGTCGGCGGCTAGTTCCGTGATGATTGCGGTGGGGCCGGTCGTGGGCGGGTGGATGGTGCAGCATCTGTCGTGGCGATGGGTTTTCTTTATCAACCTTCCGCTGGCGGCGGCGACCGTGCTGATTGCGCTTTGGAAGGTGCCGGAACAAAAGAGCGAGGAAGCGACGGGACCGCTGGATTGGGCGGGGGCAGTGCTGGCGACGGTGGGACTGGCGGCGGCGGACGTTTTCGCTGGTCGAGCTGCCGAATTCGTTTCCTTATGATGGGCTGATCGGTGTGGCCGGCGTGGTTTTGCTGGTGGGGTTTGTGGTGGTGGAGTGGCGGGCAAAGAATCCGATGCTGCCACTGGACCTGTTTCGTTCGGCGAACTTCGCCGGAGCCAACCTGCTGACGTTTTTTCTTTATGGAGGGCTGACGGCGGTGATTTATTACCTGCCGCAAAAGCTGATCCAGATTGAGCATTATCCGCCGACGAAGGCGGGAGCGATCCTTTTACCGGTGACTTTGCTGATTGCGCTGCTTTCGCGTTGGGCCGGCGGCTTATCGGCGCGATTTGGGCCGCGGCTTCTGCTGATTGGCGGACCGCTGATTATCGCCGCGGCTTATTTGCTGGTGGTACGAGACAGCCGCGGCGTCGGGTATTGGGCGGCATTGTTTCCGGGGGTGATGGTGCTGGGGTTGGGGCTGGCGGTGACCGTGGCTCCGCTGACCGCACTGGCGATGAACTCCGCTTCGAAAGAGCGTGCCGGATCGGCGTCGGGGGTGAATAATGCAGTTTCGCGGGTTGCGGGGGTGGTGGCGCTGGGCGTGGTGGGGGTGTTTTTCAGCGCGACGTTTGCAAGCTCGCTCAGCGCGGGACTGAAGCGTTCGGGGTTGACGGAGGCGGAACAGAGCGCCATTTATGCGCAGCGGGCGCTGTTGGGGGATGTGCGGACCTCGAATACTAAGGCTCAAGCTGCAGTGGACGAGGCGTTTGAGGGGTCGTTCCGGCTGGTGCTGGAGATTGCGGCGGGATTGTCGCTGCTATCGGCACTGGCGGCGGTGTGGCTGGTTCGTCCGCTGAAGAACAGCCAGAGTGACAGCGGCTGATAAACTTGGGTGCATTCAGGAGCGCGAGGGAAGCATTGTGATTGAGTTGGCGTTTTCAATTTTGGCGGCGGATTTTGCGCACCTGGCGGATGAGATTGCGCTGGCCGAAAAAGGCGGCGGGACGATTGTCCATGTGGATGTGATGGATGGGCACTTTGTGCCGAATATTACCTTCGGGCCGCCGGTGGTGAAGGCGATTCGACCGGTGACGAAGCTGCCGCTGGATTGCCACCTGATGATCGAGAACCCGGATGAGTTTATTCCGGCGTTTGCTGAGGCCGGGGCGGATATGGTCGCGGTGCAGATAGAGGCTTGCCGGCACTTGAACCGGACGCTACAGTTGATTGCCGACCACGGGATGAAATCCGGGGTGGTGCTAAACCCGGCGACGCCGGTGGAGATGCTGGTGGAAGTCCTTCCGATGGTTCACCATGTGCTGGTGATGAGCGTGAATCCGGGCTTCGGCGGGCAGAAGTTTTTGCCTCGGGCGGTCGAGCGGATTGCGCGGCTGCGAGACCTGCGAACCGAAATGGGGCTGAATTACCGGATCGAAGTGGATGGCGGAATTGCCCACGATACGGTTGCGAGCGTCGTCGAAGCGGGAGCGGACATGCTGGTTGCGGGCTCTGCGATTTTTTCTCCAGGCAAAACAGAAGAGAATGCTCGTGAGTTCCTGCGCGTGGCGCGGGCCGCCGGAGCGTAATGGCCGGCCGGGATTCAACGATCGTCCCAGATCGAATCGTTCCAGAGACACCCAAGACCCACTACTATCCGGCGCTCGATGGCGTGCGGACGATTGCGATTGCACTGGTGTTCCTGGTCCATATGCTGCCGAGCGTAGCGCCTTTCGGCTGGATCGGCGTGCAGGTGTTCTTCGTACTTTCCGGTTTTTTGATTACCGGAATTTTGTTCGACAGCCGCCATACGGCGCGCCGATACACCAACTTCTATGCGCGGCGCGCACTTCGTATTTTTCCGCTGTATTACGGCATGCTCGTAGTCCTAACAACGGTCAAATGGTTCAGCCATGGCACAGCGCCGCCGCATTTCTGGATGTGGTTTGTGTATCTGCAGAATTACTTCTGGGTGATTACACATGGGAGAGCCCATGATTTCATGCTGTCGAGCGGAGGCCATGCCTTTGCCGCGATCGGGCATTTCTGGACGCTGGCGGTGGAAGAACAGTTTTATCTACTTTGGCCTCCAGTGGTATTTCTTGTGGGGAACCGGCGGCGGTTGATGCAGCTATGCGTTGTGGCCATTGTGGCACGCATTGCTCTTTCAATTTTCCTGCAGATGTATTGTTCCCCGGCATTTTTGAACTATGGACTTATTTACCGGACATTGCCGACCCAGTGCGACGGGTTTCTTTCAGGTGCGCTGGTGGCGTTGTGGCTTCGCGGCAAACCTTCGGCGAAGCTTCAGGCGCGTGCGGGTGCGATATCCGCGGCCGCCATTACCCTCTTGGCCGGGTTGCTGATATGGCTGGATCTTCGACCGGGCTTGGTAGCCGGGCAGGACATCTGGAGCTTTTTGAGTGGATTTCAAACCATGATCGGCGTTCCGCTGCTCAGCGTGGTTTCAGCCCTGTTTCTGCTGGCCGTCCTGCAGCCGGGGAGTTGGGCCAATCGTATCTGCAACCTGGCTCCGATGCGGTCGTTGGGGCGCGTAAGCTACGGGCTGTATGTGTATCATTTGCCGCTGTTTGTTATAACCGGCGGACGTCTTTTGCGGCTCTTCGGCAAACATTCCGCGGGAGACTTGGCGATGATTCATGCCGTGTTGACGGTCGTGGCAACAGTTCTGGTGTCGTATGTCAGCTTCCACCTGTACGAGAAGCGCTTCCTGTTGCTGAAGAACCGTTTTACGTCGATACGGGGTGCGCGGGAGAAACAAGTTGCGGCGCACCTTTTATAGGGAGCCGTTGACGAATAGGCGGCTGAATAAGTCCTACGGAATGCAGGGCGGTGTGCAGTTTCCGGTGCTGGCGACTAGAATAACGAGCAGGACTCGCGGTTCGTTTCCGCGGGGGATGGAGTAGCAATGCGGACAGGTTTTGGAAGCTTTTTTACGAGCCGGCGATCGAGCTGGATGGCAGGGCTGGCCGTAGCGGCCATGATGACGGCTTCAGTGGGAATACGCGCGCAAGATGCGGCTCCGGCAGCAGCACAGAACCCGGCAGCAGCGACGGCCGCCACTCCCACAACGGACGCGACCGTGACCAACACCCCGGCGAAGAAGCATGGACGGCTTTCCAAGGATGAGCAGATCAAGCAGACCAAGGACACCAAGGCTGCCGAGAAACAAGCGGCCAAGCTGAATCCTTTCGTCGGCAAAGATGCAAACCTGCCGGACAAGGCGCTGTATGACAAGGCGCTGGCCCAGGCTAACAGCGGGCACTATGACGTGGCACGGCTCGATCTGCAGACACTACTGAATACCTACTCTGACTCGCCCTACCAGATGCGCGCGAAGCTCGCGGTTGCCGATTGCTGGTATCACGAAGGTGGAACGGCGGCGCTGGCGCAAGCCGAGCAGGAGTACACCGACTTTATTACGTTCTTCCCGAACGCCCCTGAAGCGGCCGAAGCGCAGATGCGCGTGGGCGACATCTACTTCAAGCAAATGGACGTTCCGGACCGCGATTACACCAAGGCGACCAAGGCAGAAGACGCCTACCGCACGATGTTGAAGCAGTATCCGGATGCGCCGGCTGTGCTGTTGAAAGAAGGTCGCCAGAAGCTGCGCGAGGTACAGGAAGTAATGGCAACGCGCGAGTCTGATCTGGGAGCGTTCTACGCTTCGCACGAGAACTGGCCGGCGTCGATTGCACGGTACGAGACCGTGGTCAATACCTATCCTCAGTACAGCCACATGGACGATGCGCTGATCGGCGTGGGCGATGGGTACGAAGCCGAAGTAAGGGCCATTAAAGCGCAGAACCTTCCCGAAGGCGCGAAGGCCGCTCTGCTGCAGGAGTATGAAGGCAAGGCCGCCGCGGCGTATCGCAAGGTGGTGCTGGAGCATGCAGCCGCGCCGCATGTGGAAGATGCCAAGGAGCGGTTGGCCGAAATGAACCTGCCGATTCCTACGCCGACACCGGAGCAGGTGGCAGCTAGCGAAGCTCTGGAAGGCAGTCGCGCGCAGTACACCATGGCCAAACGACTGGAACTGCTCGTTCTGCGCAAACCGGATACGGTGGTTGCTGCGACAGCGGGCGATCCTCCGCTGGATGATCCACCGGTGCGTACGGCTCCGGCGGTTGTGAGCGAACTGAAGCAGAGCTATGTGGATGCCTTCGACCCGAAGGGTGCGGCGGCGCGAGCAGCGGCTAAGGCGACTTCTACGGATTCGGCTGATGCAGGCACGAACCCGCAACCGGATATGCCGGTTGTGGCAGCGCCTTTGGCATTCCAGGATGTGGCAGCACCGGGTGCCGGTGGCACTACTGGGGATGCGTCGACTGTGACCGAAGCGCCAGCTTCTACGAGCGGCGGAACCGGCGTTGGGATCGAGATTGTGAGTCCGAAGGCCACGACTGGACCAGCGAGCACGCTGCCGGCGGCCACCGGCGCGCAGGATCCGAACAATGGTTTGACCGCAGTGGGCCCGAAGGATACCGCTCCGCTACCCGCGGCAGAAGCAGCCGCTCCGGCACCAGACCAGGTAAACGACCTGAACGGTGTGCAACAGCCGGTCATTGCTCCGGGAACGAAGGACACCTACGACAAGAAGGACGAAAGCTCCAGCAAGCACCAGCCGAAGAAGGGCGTGGATAAGCTGAATCCGTTCTAGAAGCAGAGGATAGAGCGTAGAGGATAGAGAGAACGCTCAAAGGGATCAGCTTCGGCTGTTCCCTTTGGCTTTCTGGGCCATGTTTTTGTCTACACTCTATCCTCTACGCTCTACACTCTGCCTCTCCCCCTGCTACCCTTAAGGCTTATGAGTGTTGAGCTGCCGAAGGCATACGATCCGTCGTCGATTGAAGAGAAGTGGGCGAAGTTCTGGGTAGATGAGAAGCTGTTCGATGTGGCGACGCCGGTGGGCGACGCTGCTGCGAAGAAGACGTTTGTACAACTGCTCCCGCCGCCCAACGTAACGGGGCGCCTGCACATGGGGCACATGCTGAACCAGACGGAGATGGATATCCTCACGCGCTGGCATCGCATGCGCGGCGAGACGGCGGTGTGGGTTCCGGGAACCGACCACGCAGGCATTGCGACGCAAATGATGGTGGAGCGGCAGCTTGCGGCTGAGGGTACGACCACGCGGCAGCAGCTGGGGCGTGAAGCCTTTACCGAGCGCGTGTGGGCATGGAAGGAACAGTACGGCGGCGCGATCACCGAGCAGATGCGTCGGCTGGGTGCGAGCGTCGATTGGTCGCGTGAGTACTTCACGATGGACGAGCGGTTGAGCCGCGCGGTGAAGGAGAGCTTCGTTCGGCTATATGAGCAGGGGCTGATCTATCGCGGGGCCTACATCGTGAACTGGGACCCGCAGATTCAGACAGCTGTTTCGGATTTGGAAGTGGAAAACGAAGAGCGCGTGGGATCGCTGTTTCATGTGCGGTATGAGTTGGTGGATGGAAGCGGTTCCATTGTGATTGCAACGACGCGGCCGGAGACGATGCTCGGCGACGTTGCGGTTGCGGTGAATCCGACGGATGAGCGGTACGCTGCGTTCGTTGGCAAGATGCTCGTGCTGCCGCTCGTGGGCCGTGAAATTCCGGTGATCGCCGATGAATGGGCGAACCCGGAGTTTGGTACAGGCGCGGTCAAGGTAACGCCGGCACACGATCCGAATGACTTTGCGATTGGGCAGCGGCACAACCTGCCTTCGCCTTCGATCATGGATGTAATGGCGAAGATTGCACTGCCCGGATCACCGTATGACGGGCTTGATCGCTTTGAAGCTCGAAAGCGCATTGTGGCCGACCTTGAAGCAACGGGCCAGTTGGTGGCAATCAAAGAACATACGCTGACACTTCCGGTTTCGCAGCGCACAGGTGCGGTGATCGAGCCGCGGCTTTCGATGCAGTGGTTCCTGAAGATTCAGCCGCTGGCAGATAAGGCCATTGAGGCAGTCGATAAGGGCTACATCAAGTTCACGCCGGACAACTATCGCAAGACCTACGACGAGTGGATGAAGAACATCCATGACTGGTGCATCTCGCGACAGCTTTGGTGGGGGCATCGGATACCGGCGTGGCATTGCGGCAAGTGTGGGGCGATCAATGTGTCGCGAGAGACCGTGCTGGTGTGCGAGAAGTGCGAAAGTACGGACCTGGTGCAGGAGACCGACGTCCTCGACACATGGTTCTCGTCGGGTCTGCTTCCCTTCACCGTGTTTGGATGGCCGGGGAGTGGTGCGGATGGATTGACGCCGGACCTTGCAGCGTTTTATCCGACGCAGCTGCTGGTAACGGGCTTCGACATCCTGTTCTTCTGGGTCGCCCGCATGATCATGCTCGGCTGCCACTTTATGCTCGATGTGCCAATGCCGGATGGCTCTCAGCGCACGCTGGAGAACGCAGTTCCCTTCCGCGAAGTCTATATCCATGCGCTGGTGCGCGATGCGGACCGGCAGAAGATGTCGAAGACCAAAGGCAATGTGATCGATCCTATCGGCATTGTCACGAAGTATGGGACTGATGCGGTGCGCTTCACACTGGCTTCACAGGCGAGCCCCGGAACAGACATCGCGTTCAATGAAGCGCGCACCGAAGGCTATCGCGCGTTTGCAAATAAGATTTGGAACGCGGCGCGTTTCCTGCAGATGCAGATAACGAATGCGCAGGCCGCAGGCTATAAGGTCTCGCTGGAGTCGCATGATTCGTTCTCAATCGATCTCCCGGAACACACACCGCTGGAGACACGTTGGATTTTCGCGCGCTTGAGTGCGGTATCCGCGGAGGTGGAACGTGCGCTGACGGATTATCGCTTCGATGAAGCCGCCAATGCCGTGTATCAGTTTTTCTGGGGCGAGTTCTGCGACTGGTACCTCGAGCTCGTGAAGCTGCGTATGGACTTCTTCCCAGACGAAGCCGGCGCGTACAAGCCACAAAGCGATGTTGCGGCGGTAACGCTAGGTGCGCTAGTGAGCGTGTTTGAAGCAGCTTTGCGGTTGCTTTCACCCTTCATGCCGTTCCTCACCGAAGAGCTGTGGCATGCGCTGTATGCGTCGGTGGGCACAAAGTCTCCGGCGAAGTCGATTGCGTTGACGCGTTATCCGCAGGCGGAAGACTACGCGGCAGACGCGCTGAGCGTGGACGCCATGAACGTGCTGCAGGAGCTGATCGTGACCGTGCGCGGTCTGCGCAAGGAGATGGGCGTGCCCGAGAAGGAAGCGGCGCCCGTGCAGGTGCATGCTTCCAACCGTATCTCCGCGCTGGCCGATGCGAACGCCGACATGCTGGCAAAGTTGGCTCGCGTGAGCTTAGTGGAGCTGGTGGAGACAGCGCCGACCGGCAACAACGCGCGGGCTACCGCTAACTTCGATGTAGCCGTGGTGTACGAGCGACAGATCGACGTCGCCGCAGAGCGCGAACGCCTCGAAAAAGACCTGGTGAAGTTCGACAAGGGCCTGCAAGCCGCTGAACGCCAGCTAGGCAATGAAGGATTTGTGGCGAAGGCTCCGGCGCACATCGTCGAAGGACTCAAGAAGCAGGCGGCGGAGACTCGTGCGCTGAAGGAAAAAGCTGAAGCTGCACTGGCAGCTTTGCCCGCAGCGTAAGGTCTTTGCCTTTGGCAGCAACACGGTAGCGGTTGTTGGCGTCTCACTTCGCTGTGAACATTCAGAGAAAAAAGAAGAGCGCAAAGAAGAGCACCGCCACGCCCGGCGTGTCCGCAGCGGACCGCGCGCAGGTACTCCAGCAGACACAGCGCACGAAGATGGCGGAGAGCGCGCACCGCTATGTTCGCGGAAGCACTGTGAAGTTCTACGAATGGCTGAAGGCGGGTCGCGGAGACTCGCTGCCGCAGGGGCCGGCAGTATGGATTTGCGGCGACTGCCATGCCGGCAACCTCGGCCCGGTAGCCAACGCTAAGGGCAAGGTCGAGATTGAGATTCGCGACCTCGATCAAACGGTGGTGGGCAATCCGGCACATGATCTGATCCGCCTGGGGCTTTCACTCGCTACGGCCGCGCGAGGAAGCGATCTGCCCGGCGTAACGACCGCGCACATGCTGGAGCATCTCCTGCAAGGCTATCTGGAAGCGCTGAAAAGACCCACGGCAATGGCGGCAGGCGCCGCGGGCGTGGAAGAATTGCGGCCCATCCAGACCGTATTGGAGCGCTCCATGCGACGCAGATGGAAGCATCTGGCGGAAGAGCGCATTGAGGACGTGAAACCGACGATCCCGCTGGGCAAGAGATTTTGGAAGCTAAACGAAGACGAGCGCACGGCCATTGAAGCGCTGTTTGCGGAAGAGGCGCCACGCAAGCTGATTACAAAGCTCAAGGGCCGCGACGATGAGGCAAAGGTCAAAGTAATCGACGCGGCGTACTGGATGAAAGGCTGCAGCTCGCTGGGCAAGCTGCGCTATGCCGTCTTGCTGGGCGTCGGCAAAGGACCGCAGCGGCAGTTCTGCCTGGTAGACATCAAGGAGGCGGTGGAGGCAGCCGCCCCGGCTTCCGCAAAGAAGGCTGTGAGCAAGAAAGAAAAAGCGCCGCTCGATTTCGCGGAGCGCGTTGTTGCCGGAGCACAGGCACTTTCGCCCTTCCTCGGGCAGCGGATGCTGGCAGCAACGCTGCTGCGCCGGCCCGTGGTGGTGCGCGAGCTGATGCCGCAGGATCTAAAGCTGGAGATCGAAACACTGACGCGCGAGGAGGCTGTCGGCGCGGCCCGGTTTCTCGCCGCTGTGGTCGGCAAAGCCCATGCACGACAGATGGACGCGGCGACACGGAAGAGCTGGTCCGCCGAACTCGGAAAGCATCATTTGAAGTCGCTCGATGCGCCCGGCTGGTTGTGGAAGAGTGTAGTGGAGTTGGTAGCCGAGCATGAGGTTGCCTATCTGGAACACTGCCGCCGGTATGCGATGGCGTAGCGCTTACTTCGGCTTGGCTTCCTGCGGAAGTTCTTGTTGCTCGACAGCAATGGTGACGTTCTCGTGCTTGATCTCCAACCGCAGATGATTGAAGACGCTCATGTACACGTTGGCGATCCAAACCAGCGCGAACCACGCGACGATATAGCCGCGCCAGCCATCGTAGAGAAGCTGGAAGTGGAAGAGCAGCAACGCGAGCGCGGCGACGTAGTGCGAGAAGCAGTACTCGCAAGTAAAGAGGTAGAAGAATTTCCTCTGCGGCAGCGACTTACAATCCTGGCTCATCTTCTTGCAGAACTCGCGGGGCTCGCGGAAAACTTCTTCGTGTGTGACGGTCCAGGCGGCACAGGCTACGGGCAACGCCAGGAAGAGCAGCATGCCGAACTGATGAAGCAGCGAGATCGAGAGCAGGGATGGCATCAGGATATTGGATGCACGTACCATGGTCTTTATGCCCTTGTTGGACACAATAGATTCCGCAGCGGTAAACAAAGCACTGGTGCACACACGATTGGGCGGCCATGTGGTGCATCTGGAGACGGTAGATTCCACAATGACGCTGGCGCAGGAAGCTGCGCGGGCGGGAGCGAAGTTCGGGGTCTGGGTGGCCGACGAGCAGACAGCCGGGCGTGGACGCGGCGGCCATACGTGGCATTCGAAACCAGGCGATGGCCTTTACCTGACGGCGCTGTTTACCCCGAAGCTCCCTGCGACCGATCTTGGGCTTTCGTTGACCGCCGGGATCGCGGCGTGGGATGCAATTCGCGAGGTGAGCGGGCTTACGGCGGATCTGCGCTGGCCGAATGACCTGGTGACTCGAGGAGCACCACCGAACAAGAAGTTGGGTGGAATCCTGGTAGAAACAGCCGTGACGCCCGCCGTTGGCGGCTGGCCGGCGATGCTGCGCTATGCGGTGATCGGGATTGGGATTAATGTGGGGCACGAGAGCTTCCCCGCGGAGCTGGCCGCAACGGCGACCTCGCTAAAGATGCAAGGCTGGCGCGGGGCCGAGCGACAGTCGCTGCTGGTATCACTGCTGGATAAGCTCGATCTGTTTATCCGCTACAGCGAGGACGGCTATGCAGGGACGCGCAATGGCCCCGATCTACCCGTGAGTGCGGAGACGGCTTCGACGTGGATTCGCGGCAAGCGTGTTCACGTAGCCGAGCAGGGCGGCTATACTGGCGTGACGGCTGGGCTCGATGCGAGAGGATTTCTACGCGTAGCGGGCGACGACGGCGTTCTGCGGACAGTGCTTTCGGGCGGCGTTCGCGAAATGGAATAAAACGATAGGCGAGGCAAGAAGGCGAAGATGCTACTGGCACTCGATATAGGCAATTCCAATACCGTAATTGGACTCTTTCGTCCTACGGTAGATGGCGTGGCAGGCGGACTGGCTGCTGATTGGCGGATTACGACGCCATATAAGCAGACACCCGATGAGCTTGGCGTGTTGCTACAGACGCTGTTTTCCATGCGCGGGCTGCAGATCGACCAGGTGGATGGAGTGGCGATCTCATCCGTGGTGCCACCGCTCGATGCGACGCTGCGGCGCGTATGCGAGATGTTCTTCCACATCAAACCCCTGTTCATTGAGCCGGGCGTGAAGACCGGGCTGCCCGTGCTGACGGACAATCCGAGTGAAGTGGGTGCGGACCGAGTCGTGAACTGCGTGGCTGCCTTTGAGTTGCTCGGAGGTCCATGCATCGTGGTCGATATGGGCACGGCGACGACGTTCGATGTGGTTTCGAAAAAAGGCGAGTTTCTGGGTGGGGCTATTGCTCCGGGGCTTGGGATCTCTGCCGAGGCACTGTTTGCGCGTGCTGCAAGGCTGACGCGCGTGGAGATCAAGAAGCCTGCAAAAATTATAGGGACCAGCACAACGGACAACATCCAGATCGGGCTGTACTACGGGTATATCGGCCTGGTGGATGGAATCCTGGAACGGTTCATCGCAGAGCTTGGACCGGAAACAAAGACCATTGCGACGGGAGGTCTCGCGAAGTTGATTGCGGGCGGTTGCAAGTACATCCACCAGGTGGACGAGATGCTAACGCTCAACGGTCTGCGGTTGATCTGGGAGCGAAACCAGGAGCGCCAGAGAAGGCGTTGAAAAACAGACGATAGAGAATAGACAGAAGAGAGTAGAGAACAGCAGAAGCTGATGGCGGCTTGCTGGCTCGTGGTCGGCGGCTGGGTGTCATGAATTACTTTGAATATTTTTCGGAGATTGAAGAGCGGTTCAGCCGGCGGCGTGGATCGATCCTGCTGCTCTCTACGCTGGACTGGGCGTTGATTGAGACGTGGCGCGAGGCAGGTGTGCCGCTCGAAGCCGTGCTGCGCGGCATCGACGATGCATTCGATAAATACGACGCGAAGGCCGCGCGAGCCAAGAGCCGCATGCGCAAGGTGAATAGCCTGGCGTGGTGCGCGCAGGCTGTCATGCAGGCCGCCGAAGAAATGGTCGAAGCTGCAACAGGCACCGCTCCAGTAAAGACAGTCGACGCGCCTTCTAGTGGCTTTGAGGCCGAACGCGTGGCACGGTTTCTCGATGAGGGCGCGAAAGCCGTTGAGGTTGCTGTTTTAGATCAAGCAGCGGCTGAGTCTGTTCGCTTAGAGACACTGCGACGGCTACGTGAGCTTGCGACAGCAATGCGCGGAGATGCACCGATTCCTCTGGATGAGTTGGACCGTACATTGACAGTGCTAGAAGAAAAATTGTTTGCAGCACTGTTCAGCGCTGCTGGCGAAGATGAACTTGTCGCGCTGCGAGAGCAAGCCGACCGCGAGCTCGCGGCCTACCGCGCGCGCATGAGCGGCGTGCAGATCAAGCAGGTGCAGACACAGTTTCTGCAAAAACGGTTGTTAGAGATGAAGCGGCTTCCGCGGCTGAGCTTGTTCTATATGGGGCATGAATGAGCGACGGCAAAGTGGTTCGTGTTGAAGCAGGAGTATATGGCGGCTCGTTTCTCACAAGCGAGCAGGGCGTGACGCTTCCCTTCGTACTGCCAAACGAGTTGGTCGAGATTTCTGCGAGCGGTGATGTGCTGCGCATCGTTGAACCCTCGGTCGAACGAACAACACCGCGTTGTCCTCACTTTGGAACGTGTGGTGGATGCCAGTACCAAATGATGTCCGGCCGCGAGCAGCTACGAGTGAAGCGCGAGATTCTGCATGGCCAACTGCAGGCTGCGGATGTGGTGACGCCCATTGAGATTGAGGCTATCAGCGGTGAACGGTATGGCTATCGCAATCGCATTCGACTAAGAGTAGAGCGCGTCGACGACGAGCTTCGTTTCGGGTATAACCTACGCACGACCACCGAGTTTCTTCCGATCACGACTTGCCCAATCGCTGCGCCTGCTCTATGGACGACCGCAGAAAAGCTTCTGGCTGCAACGAAACAGCAGGACGATGTTGCGTTCTGGATGAACGCGGCGAGCGAGGTGGAGTTTTTTTTGCAACGACGACCTGACGCGGGTGCAGGTGACGATGTTGTGCGCGCCTCGGACGAAGGCGAAGCAAGGAAGCCTGCAACGATGCTTCGCTGCGTTGCAGCAGAGCGCAGCGGAGATTGTTGGACTAACAGCGATTGCGAGTGATCCGCGAACGGGGCCCACGGGGCGAACCCTCGATGCAGTGGGCGCGGCTGGGTTGAACTACCGCGTGCTGGACGAGACCTACTGGATCAGCCGCGGCGGGTTCTTTCAAGTGAACCGCTTTCTTCTGCCTGAGCTGGTGAAGCTGGTGTGCTATGGACACAGTGGCGATGTCGCATGGGATTTGTTTGCAGGAGTCGGACTCTTTTCGCGCGTCTTGGCAAGGAGCTTCGCACAGGTGACAGCGGTGGAAGCGAATCCAATTGCATCCGGCGATCTACATGCGGCGTTGAAAAAGATCGGTCCGCAGCATCGCGCAATCGAGGCTTCCACGTTGGAGTTTCTGCAAAAGGCAGTTGTGCAGCGGGAGCGGCCTGCGCTTGTGGTGCTTGATCCACCAAGAGCAGGTGCTGGATGCGAGGCTTGCGAGCTGCTTTTTGCGCTTGGAAGCACAGGAGATGGTGTATGTGTCGTGCGATCCGACGACGCTTGCGCGAGATCTCGAGGTGTTGCAGCGGAGTTATCGGATTGCGAGCCTCAAGCTGGTGGACCTGTTTCCGCAGACGTTCCACATGGAGACAGTAGTGGTGCTCGAGCGCAAGGGATGACACACTAGACCTATCCAATTTTGTGAGTGGCGCTTCTTATGCGGGCTGTTGGTGCTGCCAGGTTCTGGATGGACGACCCTGCCGTTGTTGAGCCTCTGCGGCTGCGCAGAGTGCCGATGATGGCAGCCGCGTTGTGCTTTGCGGCAGGCGTTACGCTAGCGCGGGAAGCACAGGCGACTTTCTTTCTTGTAGCTGCAACGATCCTGCTACTGTTACTGGCGATTGTGAGCGCGAAGTTCGCGCGTCGCGTCGGTGTTGCCGTGGCACTGGCGTTGTGGGTAGCAGTAGGGTGCTGGTGCGCGTTGATGGAGCCACCGGTTGCGACGCAACATCAACTGACCCGGTATGCAGATGGCTTGAGCCGAACGGTACGTGGACGCGTAGTACGCGTGCGCATGTTGAAGCCTTCTCCATCGGACGGCGATGGAGAAGGCTCACAACCGGCTTGGAAGATGGAGCCCGGCGCGTGGGAGACAGATGCCGATCCGGCGATGGAGTCTGTGGATCTTGAGGTGCAATCGGTTGAGGAGGTAACGCCGGATGTTTCAGTGATGCGTCCGGTACAGGGCGGCGTGCGCGTGAGTGTGCAGGGCGGTGCGCCAGCGTTTGCGTGCGGCGATGTGGTGGAGATGCCGTTGCGTCTGCGCGTGCCCGACACCTATCGCGATCCGGGAGCGTGGTCGTACGCAACGCAGCTATTGGGCGAAGGAATTGGCGCGCAAGCTGGTGTAAAGGCGCAAAAGATGCGTGTCATTGAAGCCGGGAGCGGCGGTTGGCATTGCAGGCTGTATGCGGCGCAGACGTGGGCCGCGGGACGGATGAATACGTATGTGACTTCGCGGGCGAACCAGGCTTTGCCGCGCGTAGCTCAACTGGATACACGCGATGCTGCCATGCTGAACGCAATGCTGTTTGGCGATCGCGGCGAGCTGACGCAGACGCTCCGTGTTGGGTTTGAGCGGACTGGAACGTTCCACTTATTTGTCGTGTCCGGGCTGCACGTTGCGCTGCTCGCGGGGGCGTTGTTTTGGTTGCTGCGAAATGCGTGCACGCCAGAGAGCGCTTCCGTGATGGTGACGATTACGTTGACGACGGCTTACGCGCTGCTGACGGGGTTTGGCGTGCCGGTGCAGCGGGCGCTTGGCATGACGGCGGTGTATTTGTTGGCGCGCTGGCTGGCTCGGGAGGCGAGTCCGCTGAATGCGCTGGGGGCGGCGGCAATGGCCGTGTTGGTGCTCGACCCGCAGGCGCTGTTCGAGTCGAGCTTCCAGATGACGTTCCTGGTGATCGTCGCAATTGCAGGCATCGCTTTACCGCTTGCGAGGCGGTTGATGGGAACGGTTAGCAGTGCGTTGCATGAGCTTTGGCTTGTGCGAGTGGACGCGGCGGTGCATCCACGGGTGGCGCAGTTGCGAGTGCAGCTGCGAATGTTTGGGGTATTGCTGGCGTCACTACTGGGCGCTTGGGCTCGCAACGTGCCTGCATGGGTGTTGCGGGCTGTAGTGTATGTAATCGATGCCATTTTGCTTGGCGTAGTAACAGAGGTTTGCATGGTGTTGCCGATGGCGGTGTACTTTCATCGTGCAACCGTAGTGGCGCTGCCGGTGAATCTGCTGGCCGTGCCGATGATTGTGGGGCTGATGTGGGTTGCGGTGTCGACATTTCTACTATCGCTGGTGAGCAGCTGGTTGGCGATGATGCCCGGTGCCGCTGCGGGCTTGCTGCTGCATGCGGTGAGCGGTGTGGTGCGGCATCTGGGGCAGGCTTCGATTGCGGATGTACGCTTGCCAGCGCCGGCATGGCCTGCGATTGCCGTGGCCTGTACGGTGATGGCGTTTTGTTGCTGGGTGGTGCGGTTGAGGGGGTGGCGGGGATGGGGCGTGATGGTGCTGGCGGGGGTGCCGCTGGTGGTTTTGTGGCCGGAGCGGCCGTTGGTGCGGAGTGGGATGTTGGAGGTTACGGCGCTGGATGTGGGGCAAGGGGATTCGCTGCTGGTGGTATCGCCGGAGGGTAAGACGCTGCTGGTGGATGCGGGTGGGCCCGTGGGACGGGCGCCGAGTGCGGATCGGTGGGATGTGGGTGAGGAGGTGGTTGCGCCTTACCTGTGGTCGCGGCGGATTCGGCGGCTGGATGCCGTGCTGCTGACGCATGCTCATAGCGACCACATGGGAGGAATGCCCGCGGTGCTGCGGGATATGCGTCCGCGAGAGCTGTGGGTGAGCGTGCAACCGGGCAATGCTCCTGGGCTAAGGGCGCTGCTGGAGGAGGCTCGGGAGCTGGATGTTCGGGTGCGGTGGTTTCGGGCGGGGGATGCGTTTGCGTGGGGAGGATTGCGGACGGATGTGCTGGCACCTGAAGTGGGCTATGGGAATGCGGGAGCGGCGGTGAACGACGACTCTCTGGTAATGCGGCTGGGATTTGGGAAGGCCAGCGTGTTGCTGGAAGGTGATGCGGAGGCGCCTAGTGAGGCGGCAATGGTTGCGGATGGGCGATTGGGGCCGGTGACGCTGCTGAAGGTCGGGCATCATGGCAGCGTGACATCGACGACGGCAGGCTTTCTGGCGGCGGTGCGACCTCAGGAGGCGGTGATCAGTGTGGGACGCAGGAACACGTTTGGGCATCCACGGTTTGAGGTGCTGGAGCGCCTGGAGAAGGCGAAGGTGAAGACGTTCCGCACCGATCGCGAGGGGGCGGAGACGTTCCTGCTGACAAGGGAGGGCGGAATCTCGGTGGATTCTGGGGCGTCTAATTAGGGTGTAAGGAGTAGTGGATTAGGAGTAAGGAGTAGAGAGGAGGTTGCCATGGAGAAGTCGGCTGAATTGGTACAGGCGGTTGGCGGCGAGGTGAGAGCGTTGCGGGCGGAAAGCGATGTGGAGGAAGCTAAGCTGATCCGGCGGATGCAGATGATGATGAGCCTGGTGATGCAGACTGTGGCTCAGGACGGGTCGTTGACGATCGAGGAGGCGTCGCAGATGATTGCGGATGCGCGAGCAGCGGCGCTGGCGATGTTTCCGGGGAAAGAGCTGGCTTATGACCTGATTTGGAAGCCTAGATTTCAGAGGCTGATGATGGAGCGGTTTCGAATCATGTAGCTTTCGGGAGCCACCCCCCTCCCCCCCCCCCTGATTTTGCGTAAAAACCGCAGGAATAAGGAGTTAGGGGTGGGGTTGGTATATTCAGATGGCAGATGCGGGTGATGTGACGGCATTTTTGCGGGTTGGTTTTGTCAAGTCGGGCGACCCGAGTTTGTGCCTGAAAAGACCGTGGCCGCAACTGCGGACGGGCAGGACGGGCCTTGGTGGATGAGAGACGTTTATGAGGATAGAAACAGCGATGCCGCCTCGGAAGGCGGCATCGCTGGTTAAGGTTGGTTGTAGGTTGACGTTTAGAACTCGATGCGGCCTGAAAGCTGGACGGCCTTACGAGTTGCATTGGAGTTAGGTCCTACAGTACCGAAGCTGCCGTTGCCGAGCTGGAGGCTGTTGACGGCGAACCAAGTGTGATTGGTGACGTTGTACATTTCAGCGCGGAAGTTCAGCCTGGACGATTCCGTGATGTGCAGCGGGAAGCTGCGCACCAGAGCGATATCCAGGTCGTAGTTGCCGGGGCCGTACAGATTGTAGGGCGCGGTTCGTGGAGAGTTTGAGAACGTGAAGGCCGGAGCGAAAGCCGTGTTCAGTAGACCGGTGCCCTGAGCAGTCGGGCCGGTGCAGGATACACCGTTGGTGGTAAGCCCTGCGTTCAAGAGCACGCCATTCACGCATGTTGGCGCAACCGGCGAGATGAAGGGACCGGAAGGAGCGAGAGTGCTGCTACCGATGCTCGGAGTTACGTAAGTGATTGCGCCCGTAGCCGCCGCCGTGATTCCCTGACCCCACTTACCGTGCGTGCGGGCACTGCCTATGAAACCGGGATTCAGGGTTGGTTCGTTGCAGCTCTGCGCGGGGTTAGTCTGGCAAGCCGAAGATGTGATGGCCAGCGGCGAACCAGAGAAGGCCTGTAAGGTCTCAGAGAATTTGAAGCCGCCGAGGATCGCGCGCTCCACTGCGTTGCCATTCAAAATGCTCTTACCGATCGGCAGCTCCCAAACGCCGGTGATGACGATGTGTTCCGGCTGATTGGTAGTTGAGATGGTGCGCTCGATACGGTCAGCAGCCCAAGACTTGTTCGGTTCGTTGGCGATAGTCCCAGCTGGAATAGCATAGCCGGTGCGGAACGTGCCACCGTCGTCGATGGAGCGTGACCAGGTGTAGTTTGCCATGAAGGTAAGGCCATGCTGGGGCCGCATGTTGAGCGATACCTGCAACGCGTTGTAGTTGGCATTAGCGGCGTATCCGAAGGTGTCAGAGACAGTCTGGAAGGGGAATGGCTTGAGAGCCGCAGAGATAGCCTGACCGGGGGTGAAGTTCGCGGGGCATGGCGCGGCGGCGGCGGCGCAAGCAGCGGGTGTCGCCAGAGCGGTGAGGCTGTTACCGAGGGCCAGGTACTTTGGATCGAGGCCGTCGGACCAGAAGCCGCGAGGGCTACCGCTATCGACTGGAAGGAAGTGGCCCTGCGAACCCACGTAAGAGATAGTGGACGTGAAAGCGGTGGTCCACTGGTGTTGAAAGCCGAGGTTGTAGTTGATGAACTCCGGAGCACGACTGCCGAGGTACGGGTCATCATATCCGATGCCCTGAGGAGTGCTGGTATATCCGGTAGTTGTCGTGTAGCCGGTGCCGTATTGAGGACCGGAAGCGACGCCTGAAGCAATAGTGTATGCCGGAATCTGTCCATTGTTTCCCGTTAGCGGCATGGTGCTCAGCAAGTTGCCGCCCACGGAGAAGGCTGGGGCGGAGGAAAATCCGAGCGTGCCGAGGCTGGAGGCGGAGCCGCCGACCGCACCACCGTGCGAGAACATGATGCCGTAGCTGGCACGGACTACGGTCTTGGGATCAACCTGCCAGGCGAGGCCGATACGTGGACCGAAGTTCTTGTACCAATTCTGAACGGGCGTGTCGCAATTGCAAGTGCCGGTGCCGTGTCCAGTGAAGGCAAGCGCGCCGTTTACACCTGTAATGGGGTTTGCGAGGTTCGGGTTGAAGTAGCTTCCAGCGTCATGCACTTCGCGTACCGACGGGTAGTAGTCCCAGCGCAGTCCGATGTCGGCGGTCAGGGTTGGAGTAATTTTCCAATTGTCCTGAACATAGGGCGAAATGGGCCGGAAGCGTGCACCAAACTCCTGCTGTAGATAATTTGTGAAGCTTCCTTTATCGATTTGGCCGACCAGAAAGCTGGCGTAGGACAAACCTGTGCCGGGACTGGCTGCGTATGCGGGCGCGGCTGGTTTCGATGTCACGATCCCTGCTGTTTCGGTGACAGCGGTCGCCATTGTGAAGTCGGTCGATCCACCTGTTGCGTTGACCACGTTGTAGAGCATCCATGCGATCTGGCCGCCGAACGTGAATGTGTGCTTGCCCTTGACCCACTGGACGTTGTCGACCAATGTGTAATTTTCCGCCAGCGTTACGCTGGGCGTGGTACCAGCCCACTGCGTGGGAGCATCTGTACCGGCGAATGTAACGATGGGGAATGCGTTGGATGCCGCTCCAGAAGGAAGACCCGACAAACCGGCGGCGGTGGCTGAGTACTGCGGCAATTCGTCGGAGTCGAATGTCGGTCCGTTGTAGCGGGCGTATCCGTATTTGAGCTGATTGACAAGGTGGTCGGTGAAGCTATGGGTTTCTTCAATTACACCGACGGCGGTCTTTGGCGCATACGCCTGACCATAGTTATACGGGATAGGACCGACGTTGCGACCCGAAGTGGTTTGACCGACTGGGTTCGAACTGGCCTGACGACCGATGGCAGCAACCATGGTCAGGGTGTCCTTTGGACCGATGATGTAGTCGATGCGATCCGTTGTCGACCAGTTGACCAAGCCTGTCTTGTTCTGGGCGAGATAGTTGCTGGTGACCTGCTGATTCGTGAGGGTCGGGATGAATTTCTGTAGGTTTTGCGCTACCGACGAGAACTCTGAGGATGGAATTATATTGAGAGCCCCGGTTTGAGTTCCATTGCCGGGGTTGGTCGCGTTGTAGGCGGTAGACCCAGCCGCGGGGTGCGTGACGCCATATTGGTAGCGGCATGGCGAACCACCATTGTTGGCCGTGCAAGCCATTTGCGTCGACGGATCAAAGATAGCGACGCCGGTGCCGCTGAAGTCGCCACCCTGCTCTGCAAGATTCGGGAACGTGATCAGGGTCGGGGTCTGACTGGTGTAACGGAAACCGTTGTAGTTACCGAAGAAGAAGAGTTTATCCTTCCACTTTCCAAACGGGAGAAGAGGACCACTTAGATTGATGCCATACTCGTTGCTATGCTCGACCGGCTTTGTTGGCTTCCCGGTGAGAGGGTTGAGGGTGGCCGGGCCAAAGAATCCCCACGTATCGAGCGCGGTATTGCGGAAGAACTCGTAGATGGAGCCATGGTACTTGGAGCCACCCTGTTTGATGGTGTAGTTCTGGATGCCCTGGCCTTCGTAAACGGCCGAGTAGCCGGAGGTCTGGACCTGGAACTGATCGACGGCGTCTACCGAGATGGCTGTCCAAACGTAGCGGGGATCGCCGTTGCCGCCGGCGCGGACGAAGGCTACGCCGTCGACGTAGACGTCAGACACAGCGCCCTTGGAGCCGGAGCCGTTGACGATGCCGGTGTTGGTGGTGGGGTTACCGCTGGTGTTGTTGCCCTGGACGCCGGGCATGAGGAAGGCAAAGTCGGTCGCGCGGCGCTGGTCGGGCTGGCCGTAGGCACCCATTTCAATGGGCAGCGCGGAGTACATGTCGTTTTCCATCGTGGCGCCGAGGGTGGCGTTGGTGGTTTCAAGCTGCGGAGGCAGCGTGGAGACCGTAATGGTCTGGTCGGTTGCTCCAATGGTCATCTTGGGGCTGAAGCTCTGGGTTTCGAGGGAGTTCACCTGCACGTTCTGCTGGGTGAGCTTCTGAAAGCCGGGAGCGGTGACGGTGATGGTGTAAACACCGGCGTCGAGGGTAGAGACGCTGTAGTCGCCGGCCGAAGTGCTGGTAGTGGTGGTGGCGACGTTGTTGGCGGTATTGGTGATGACGATGGTGGCGCCGGGGACCGCTGCGCCGGTGGGATCGAGGATCGTGCCAGAGACGGCACCCTTGCCGGCGAGTTGCGCGCTGGCTGTGTTGCTCAGGGAAAGAAAGCCGGTCAGGAAAAGGACGATAAGAGCGGTGACCCGGAAAGACTGGAGAAAAGCGGTAAGACAGTTTCTGGAATGAATCTTGACGTTCATCTGACTCCTCGAAAGGTGGTTCAAAATTGGTAATCCTCAGGCCTCTCTAGTTTGAGAACGATAGAAGGGTGCCTTTGATTGCGGCGCAAGTATCCGCCTCTCCAACAAAACCTGTCAAGTTACAAATTTGAGCTGTCTTACAACAAAGCAATAGCAAATATGGGCGGTTTTATACAATCGGTTTTATTGGGGATGTAACGCCATTCAGGGAGAACCGGCGTTGGACCGTCAATTCAGTGGCCAGCGATGTTCCGGGGATTTTGATGAAGTGGTTGTCATTTTGACCGGAACGGCCAGGGATGTAGCTTGACCGCACGGCCGCAAAATGCAGGTTTCTCCACTTCGCAGGACAAAAAACGTCTGCTGCGGTCGAAATGACAGGGCAGTTGAGGGTCCGTCCCGCGCCTTTCCGGCATGTCGACCTCGAACCTTTGGGGGGGCAGGGTTCGGTTCAGATAGAGGGTCAGGCGGTCAGGCGGCGTGAGTGGAGGCGGCGCGTTCGGAGTGGCCGGAGCGCTCGGCGGCGCGAGCTTCGGCGTAGGCGGCGGCGCCGAGCAGGGCGCAGGTGTCGTCGAGGATGACGCGGACGGGGATGGATTGAAGCAATGGCGAGAGACGGCCTTTATCGAGGAAGGCCTGCGTGAAGGCACCGTTCTGGAGGGTTTTGAGGATCTTGGGGGCGATGCCGCCGCCGAGATACATGCCGCCGGTGGCGAGAACCTTGAGAGCTATGTTGCCGGTTTCAGCGCCGTAGGCGGCGGCGAAGGTCTTCATGGTCTCGAAGCAGATGGAGCTGGAACCGTCTTCCGCGCACTGGCCGATGACCGCGTTGGGGTCTTCCGCGGCGAGGCGGTCCTTGAGCCAGGCGGGCTCGTCGAGTTTTTCGACATCGCGCAGGAAAGCATAGATGTTCTTGATGCCGAGGCCGGAGACGACGCGCTCGAAGCTGACGCGACCGTTGAGGGTGCGGCGCAGGTAGTTGAGCAGGGCGACTTCACGGTCGTTGCGGGCGGCGAAGTCGCAGTGGCCGCCTTCAGACGGGATGGGCTGGTGCGAGCGCGTGGTGTGGTCGTAGATGAGCAGGGCTTCGCCGAGGCCGGTGCCCGCGGCGATGAGGCCCTGGTGGCCGATGGCCGTGGTGTCGCCGGCGTGAAGCGTGAAGATGCTTTCGGGTGCGAGCTCGGGGATGCCGTAGCCGTTGGCTTCAAGGTCGTTGATGAGGAAGATGTGCTCGATTTCAAGCGACTTCTGAAGGTCGCGGGAGTCGAGCGTCCAGGGAAGGTTGGTGAGCTTGAGGCGGCCGTCTTTGACGGGGCCGGGGCAGCCGAAGCAGGCGGCGACAATTTGCTTCTTTTCTTCAGGGTCGGGAAGAAAAGCTTTGACGACGTCTTCAAGCGAAGCGAACTCCGAGGCCGGATACTTGTGGTCGCGGACGGGAACAAGCTTGCCCTCGGCGAAGTTGTAGAGCGCTAGATGGACTTTTGTGCCGCCGACGTCGCCTGCCAATATCATGGGGGGTTCCTAATGAGTAGAGGGTAAGGAGTAAGGAGTAGAGATGGCAAGGTTTCTACTCCTTACGCTCTACTCCTTGCTCCTTAAATTTCTAAAGTGCCTACTTTGCGGCTGCCGTTAGGGGTGGTGAAGATTTCGGTGAGGGGTGGGAGCTTGGAGGCGGCGGCTTCATCGAGCAGGAAAAGAAGCTTTCCGTTGGTGGGGCGGATGAGCTGCGAAGGAAGTGTTTCGGGGTCGCGAGGGCCCGTGAGGACCTGGGCGAGGATGCCGGCTTTGCCAAGACCTACGATTTCAAAGGCGACCTCGGCGGACGCGTTAATGACCGGCCAAGTGAGCGAGATGCGCCAGGTGTCCTTTTGCGGGACGTGGTTGGCGACGACGAGGCGGCCCATTTCGTTGATGGCGGCGGTGTGCGGGAAGAGCGAGGCGGTGTGGCCATCGTCGCCCATGCCGAGCAGGACGAGATCGAAGTGTGGGCTTTCAGCGCCTTCGAGCTTGAGGGAGTTACGGATGGCGGCTTCGTAGCGGTTGGCGGCTTCTTCGGGATCAAGCTCGCCTTCCATGCGGAAGACGTTTTCGGGCTTGATGCCGACCTTGTCGAGGAGCGCCGTCTTGGTCATGAGGTAGTTGGATTCTGGATGCGTGGGCGGGACGCAGCGCTCGTCGACCCAGAAGAGCTGGAGCTTGTCCCACGGGATGGTTTCGGCGAAGGGCTTGGTGGGGTCGGCGAGGAGCTCGAACATGCCCTTGGGGGTGCTACCGCCGGAGATGGCGATGCGGGCGACGCCGCGGCTGGCGACGGCCTGCTCCACATGCGAAGCGAAGAGGCGCGCGGAGGCCATGGAAACTTCTTTGGGAGTGGTGAATACCTGGTAGGTGACGGTGACGGGGCGAGGCATAGGCGCGGCAGAACTCCGTGGGGAAAGTAGTAGAGGGTCAGGAGTAAGGAGTAGAAAGAGCGGGTGGTCGTCTACTCCTTCCCTCTCTACTCCTGACTCACTGCTTTAAAGCTTGTACCACTTGCGGCCGTCTTTTTTGAGGAGCTCGTCGGCGCAGGCTGGACCCCAGGTTCCGGCTTCGTAGTTGGGGAAGTCCTTAGGCGGGTTGGCGGCCCAGGCTTCGAGGATGGGGGTCATGAGGGCCCAGGTGGTTTCGACGCCTTCACGCTCGGCGAAGAGTGTGCCGTCGCCCAGCATGGCGTCGAGGAGCAGGCGCTCATAGCCGTTGGCGGAGGACTTGCCAAAGGCGTCGGCGTAGCTGAAGTGCATCTCTACCGGCTTGACGTTGGTGGTGGGGCCGGGGATTTTGGCGCCGAAGGTGAGCGAGATGCCTTCGTCGGGCTGGATGCGCATCTTGAGGATGTTCGGCTGGACCTTGCTGTCGTCCGCGTTGCCCTTGAAGAGGTGTAGCGGCGGCTGCTTGAAGACGACCGTGACTTCGGTGATGCGCTTGGCGAGGCGTTTGCCCGCGCGGATGTAGAACGGAACACCGGCCCAGCGCCAGTTCTCGATGGAGAGCTTCATGGCGGCGTAGGTTTCGGTCGTGGACTCAGGATTGACGCGATCTTCCTGGCGGTAACCGATGACGCCCTGACCGTCGACGGTGCCGGCGGCGTACTGGCCGCGGACAGTGTCCTCGACCGGGATGGGATCGATGGCCTTCCATACCTTGAGCTTTTCGACGCGAACGGCGTCGGCCGCGAAGCTGTCAGGTGGTTCCATGGCAACGAAGCTCAGGACTTCCATTACGTGGTTTTGAAGAACGTCGCGCAGCGCGCCGGCGGCTTCGTAGAACGGGCCGCGTCCTTCGATGCCGATGGACTCGGCAGCCGTGATCTCGACATGGTCGATGTAGTTGCGGTTCCAGATGGGCTCAAAGATGCCGTTGCCAAAACGGAAGACAAGGATGTTCTGAACGGTTTCTTTGCCGAGGTAGTGATCGATGCGGAAGATCTGCCGTTCTTTGAGGACCTTGTTGATCTCGGTGTTGAGCTTTTTGGCGCTTTCCAAATCGGTGCCGAAGGGTTTTTCGATGATGACATTGACGAAGTGGCCGTCGGTCTGGGCTTTGGTCATGCCGTGCTTGGCGAGACGCTGTGCGATATCGGCGAAGAACTCCGGCGCGACCGCGAGATAGAACAGGCGGTTGCCCTTGGTGCCGAACTGGCTGTCGAGATCGGCCAGGAAGGCTTTGAGCTTTTCGTAGCCTTCGTCGTCATCGAAGTTGGTGGCGAAGTACTTGACCTTGTCCATGAAGGGCTTCAGGGTGGAGTCGCCGGCATCGACGCCGCCGCCCTTGATGATGCCGTCCTGCATGTCGGCCGCGAAGGTCGCAGAAAGATCGCGGCGGGCGACGCCGACGACCGAGAACTGCTCGGGGAGCAGGTTCTGCTGTTTGAGATGAAAGAGCGCGGGAAGCAGCTTGCGCTTGGTGAGATCGCCGGATGCGCCGAAGATGACGACGATACAGGGCTCGGGGACTCGCTCGTTCTGCTTGGAGTCTGTTGTTGTAGGTGTTGCGTCGGACATTGGTGCTCCTCAAAGCTGCTGATAGTTCGATGGGCGGTGGAAGGCCCGGGATTCAGTTGTGCTTCGGTTGACGTGAATCGTGAAGTAGTGAATCGAGAAGAAAGCGCAAGAAACGCAAAACTACTTCTCGATTCACTACTTCCCTATTCGTGGACTCAGGACTTCTTGACGGCGTGGCCGCCGAACTCGTTGCGCATCACGGACAGCATGCGGTCGGTGAAGTTGTTTTCTTCGCGCGAGCGCAGGCGGCGGATGAGGGACTCTGTGATGACGGGAGCGGAGACGTTGAGGTCGATAGCCTCGAAGACGGTCCAGCGTCCTTCACCGGAGTCGGGCACGAACGCTTCGAGACCTTCGAGGGTGGGGTTCTTTTTGAGTGCGTCGGCGGTGAGGTCGAGCAGCCAGGAACGGACGACCGAGCCGTAGCGCCAGATCTCGGAGATCTGGACGAGGTCGAGGTTCAGAGGGGTCTTGGCCTTCATGATGCTGAAGCCTTCGGCATACGCCTGCATGATGCCGTACTCGATACCGTTGTGGACCATCTTGACGAAGTGGCCGGCGCCGGAAGGACCAACGCGACCCCAGCCTTCGTCGTCCGCAGGAGCGAGCGTCTTGAAGATCGGCGAAAGATACTTCACGGTCTCTTCGTCGCCGCCAATCATCATCGAGTAACCCTCGGTGATGCCCCAGATGCCGCCGGAGGTGCCGACATCGACAAACTCGTAGCCTTCCTTCTTGAGCTCGTCGTGGCGACGCTGCGTGTCCTTGTAGTTGGAGTTACCACCGTCGATGTAGATGTCGCCCTTGTCCATGAAGGGCTTGAGATTCGCGATGGTCTGGTCGACGGGGTCGCCAGCGGGGACCATGATCCAGATGGCTTTGCGGCCAGTGAAGGCCTTACAGAGGGCTTCGAGCGAGCTGACGCCGGTTGAGCCTGCGTCGGTGAGCTTTTTGACGGCGTCGGCGTTGAAGTCAAAACCAATGACTTTGTGGCCTGCAAGGCGGAGACGCTCCGCCATGTTGCCGCCCATTTTTCCGAGTCCGATGATTCCTAGTTCCATGAATCTCCTTCGTATGTTGCGAATATCGCCTCTTAGAGAGTAATCCACAACGCTGTCAATGCCGAATTCAAGCGGATGGGGGATCGAAAGTTTTACCGGGGGTTAACCCGGCAGTAACCCCATCATTTATAAGGTGTGACAGCGGCATACCCGGGAAAATCGGCCCCAACAGTTGTTTCTTCCCATGCGTCGATATCCGTTTGAAAGGCAGCGACCTTGGCCTGGTACCGCTCCAGGGCGAGCTTGCCGAGCAGGAGATGGCGGGGCGGCTTCGGGGCTTCGACGGCGGAGACGATGGCCTCAATGGCCTTTTGTGGATCGCCGGCCTGCTTCCCTGCCTGGGAGTTGAAGTATTCGCGGGTCTTGCCGGCGGTTTCGGCATAGTCCGGAATGATGTTCTTTGCGGCGACGCCGGAGCGGCCGAGGAAGTCGGTGCGGAAGGGGCCAGGCTCGACGATGGTGACATGGACGCCGAAGGGGGCGAGTTCCAGGCCGAGCGCTTCGCCGAGGCCTTCTACGGCGAACTTGGTGGCGTTGTAGAACGCCCAGCCGGGAAGGCCAATGAGGCCACCGATAGAGGACAGGAAGACGACGTTGCCCGAGCGGCGTTCGCGGAAGTGCGGAAGCAGCGCCTGCGTCATCTGGATGAGGCCGAAAACGTTGGTGTTGAACATGGGCATGTACTCGTCTTCGGTGACCTCTTCAAAGGCTCCGGTGAGGCCGTAGCCGGCGTTGTTGACGAGGACATCGACGTGGCCGAAGCGGGCTAGGGCGTCTTTGACTGCGGCGTCAATCTGGGACTGGACGGTGACGTCGAGGGCGAGGACCTGAACGTTAGCGGCGTATTTGGTGGCGAGATCGGTAAGTTGCTCAGGCTTGCGGGCCGTGGCGACGACGTTGGCGCCTTGGGCCAGAAGATGCACGGCGAGCAGGCGGCCGAAGCCGGTGGAAGCGCCGGTAATGAACCAAACTTTGCCTTGTTGCGAGGGGGAGGACGCAGATGTCATAGGGATGGGACGCTTGGCGTTGAGTTTTTGATGCAAGATGAGGCCGGAAGAATGGTCTTCGATCGTTATTGCACAAACGGCAGGGCACGGCTGAAGCCGCGCCCTGCCGTTTGTGCGACCGCAAAGGAGAACCGTTACGCGGCTCCATCCGCCGTTCGTGTAACCGCAGACAGCAATCTAGCGCGTCATCTCGGTGACGCCGTTGTCGCCCGCGACGAGGACGAGGTTGGTCATGCCGAGGAAAAGACCGTGCTCGACGACGCCGACGAGGTTGCGGACGTCCTCCGCGGTTTTAGCGGGATCGGTGATTTGGGTGCAATAACAGTCGACGACGAAATTGTTCTCGTCGGTGAGGTAGTCGGAGCCGTCGGGGTGCTTGCGTTGTTTGGGGTTCAGGCCGAGTTTGTGCAGGCCGGAAAGGACCAGCGGTAGGGCCATCTTGATGACCTCGAGCGGTAGAGGGAACTTGCCGAGGACCGGGACGACCTTGGTGTGATCGACGACGACGATGAAGCGCCTGGAGGAGCTAGCTACGATCTTTTCGCGGAGCATGGCGCCGCCGCCGCCCTTGATGAGATTAAGCTTGGGATCGACCTCATCGGCGCCGTCAATGTAGAGGTCGAGCTCAGGGAGTTCGGCGAGAGTGAGTACTTCGAGGCCGAGCTCTTTGCCGAGCTTCGCGCTGGCGTCAGACGATGCTACGCAACGAATCTTGAGGCCGGTTTCCTTGACGTGAGCGCCGAGGGCCTTGATGAACATGGTCGCTGTAGAGCCGGTGCCGAGGCCTACGCGCATGCCGTCTTCAACGAACTCTACGGCGCGCTTCGCGACTAATGCTTTGGCTTCATCCTGGGTCATAGGCTCCTTATGCGCCGAGTTCAGCATAGACCGTGTTGGGCTCGCCGGTTTTGACGGTGTAGGCGATGATGAAACTCATAGGCTCGGTCGTGCTCGGGTTGTGCGAGATGGTGTGCATGATGTTGGCGGGGTCCTGAAAGCTTTGACCAGCCGTGAAGGTCTCGGGTGCGTCGTCGCCGAAGGCGGAGACGATGCTGCCGGAGAGGACGTAGCCGATGCCGACAACGGGATGCCAGTGGCCGCCACCATCGGCGCCGGCGGGGTACTCGATGAGGTAGAGGCGGGTTTCCCAGCCGGGCATGCCGTCGACCGGTGAGGTTTCAAGTAGGGTGCGTTTGATCTCGCTCATGTGGTGACTCCATTGACTTTATTTGCCATACAGTAACGGCACATGCAAATGAGCCGGGGCTAAAGCCCCACTTTTCTGCCTAACGGATTCAGGGGCCTAAAGGCCCCTGCTAATCCGAAAGACAATGCTATGAGACCAACTGCTTACTTTTTGACCAGTGACTTGGCGGCCTCGACACAGTGGGCGACCGAGATGCCGAGCTTTTCAAGGGCGATCGGGCCCGGTGCGGAGGCGCCGAAGCGATCCAGACCGATGGCGATGCCGTCGCGGCCGATGTACTTGTACCAGCCCAGCGTGGCGCCGGCTTCTACCGAGATCTTAGGCACGCCGTGCGGGAAGATGGACATCTTGTACGCTTCGTCCTGCTCCTCGAAGATCTTGAAGCTGGGCATGGAGACGACCTTGGCGATGATGCCGGCGGTCTTGAGCTCTGCGGCGGCCTTCATGATCAGCTCGACTTCGGAGCCGGTGGCCACGAGGATGATGTCGGTTCCCTCTTCGAGAACGTAAGCCCCTTTCGCGCAGCCTTCGAACACCTTGTACTTGGCGGCATCGAGGACCGGGAGATCCTGGCGGCTGAGAGCCATGAAGCTGGCCGACTTGCGCTCCAGAGCGAGCTTCCAGCAGGCGGCGGTTTCGTTCGCATCCGCCGGGCGGAAGTCGGTGAGCTGCGGGATGACGCGCAGGCTCATCAGTTGCTCGATGGGCTGGTGCGTGGGGCCATCTTCGCCGAGACCGACGGAGTCATGCGTGAACACGAAGATCGAGTGAACGCTCATGAGCGCGGCCATGCGGAGCGCCGAGCGGCAGTAGTCCACGAAGGTGAAGAACGTGCTGCCATACGGGATGAGACCGCCATGAGCGGCCATACCGTTGACCATGGCCATCATGCCGAACTCGCGCACGCCGAAGAACACGTTGCGGCCCTTGGGGTCGACGTGGAAGCTGGGTGAGTCTTTGAAGATGGTCTTGGTGGAGCTGGTGAGATCGGCCGCGCCGCCGAAGAGCTCGGGCACAACCTTCTCGATGGCGTTCATAACAACCTGGCCAGCGTTACGAGTGGCAACAGGCTTTTCCGTAGGGAAGGTCGGTATCGACTTTGCCCAGTCGGCGGACATCTTAGCTTCGAAGGTACGGGTGTACTGCTCTGCGAGCGCGGGATAGGCTTTCTTGTAAGCCTCGAACTTCTCCTGCCACTCGGCCTGCGCCTTCTTGCCCTTTTCGACAGCCTGCAGCCAGTTCTTGCCGGCTTCTTCGGGGACGTAGAAGCTCTTGTCCTCGGGGAAGCCGAGGTTCTTCTTGGTGGCCTTGACGGCTTCTGCGCCGAGCGCCTCACCGTGAACCTTATTGGTGCCGGCCTTGGGCGAGCCGTAGCCGATGACCGTGCGGACGCGGATCAGTGTGGGCTTAGTGGTTTCGGCCTTGCCGGCGAGGATGGCCTTTTCGATGGCGACGAGATCGTTGCCGTCGTCGACCATGATGACCTGCCAGTGATAGCCCTTGAAGCGCTCGGTAACGTCTTCGGTGTAGCTAAGCTCGGTCGCGCCATCGAGGGAGATGAGGTTGTCGTCGTAGAGGACGATGAGTTTGCCCAGACCCAGCGTTCCCGCAAGGGACGCCGTTTCGTGGCTGATGCCTTCCATCAGGTCGCCATCGCCGCAGAGGACGTAGGTGTAGTGGTCAACCGGCGTGTGGCTGGAGTGCGCGGGGTCTTCGACGTGGTTGTCGCCGGCGGCGTTGTAGATGGCGCCGAGGTGCTTTTCGGCGGTTGCAATGCCGACTGCCATAGCAAAGCCCTGGCCGAGGGGGCCGGTGGTGACCTCAACGCCCGGGGTTTCGCCGTACTCCGGATGGCCGGGGGTGTGCGAGCCCCACTGGCGGAAGCTTTCGAGCTGCTCCATGGGGAGCTTGTAGCCGGTGAGGTGCAGTACGCCATAGAGCAGCGCCGAAGCGTGGCCGTTTGAGAGGATGAAGCGATCGCGGTCCGACCAGAGCGGGTCTGTCGGGTTGTACTTCATGATCTTGTGGTACAGCAGGTAGGCGATGGGAGCGCAGCCGAGTGGCGCTCCGGGGTGGCCGCTGTTGGCCTTTTGCACCTGGTCGACGGCAAGGAGCCGAAGGGTGTTGATAGATAGCCGGTCCAACTCGTCTTGCTTCTGCTGATCGGTCATTCTGTCCTCTAAAAGATTTAAGCTCGCGCGCCCATACCCGTGGCGCAGACATCCGTTCCAAGGTCATTCCAGTGTATCGGATAGGGACGATCTGGACTTCTCTAGCGAGTTTGCCGTTAGCTGACCGATTTTCTTTGCGAGTAAAGCGGTTTTTGGGTTGACAGAAGCCCATGCGAATTCTATATTTCACCAATCGGTTATATAACCGATAGGTGAAATAGATGCAGAGCAGCTCTCTTGATTCGACCTTTGCGGCCCTGGCCGATCCGACGCGGCGGGCGATTCTTGCCCGGCTGGCGCAGGGTGAGACCTCGGTGACGGAGCTGGCGGAGCCGTTTGCGATGAGCATGCCGGCGATTTCCAAACACCTGAAGGTGCTGGAGAAGGCTGGGCTGATCGACAGGGGCCGTGAGGCGCAGTACCGGCCGGCGCGGTTGAACCCGGCGGCGCTGAAGTCGGCGGCGGACTGGATTGAGGAGTACCGGCAGTTCTGGGAGCACAGCTTCGACCGGTTAGAGGCCTATCTGGCACGGTTGCAGGCTGACGGGGCGGCCGATGGGGAGCAGACGCCTAAGGCGAGCGGGAAAGATCGAAAGGAGAAGTGACATGCAGGAACTACTGGAAGCGATGCCGGAGCTGCAAGAGGATGAGCGAACGGTTGTGATCAGCCGTGTCTTTCAGGCGCCGCGGAAGCTGGTCTACGAGGCGTTCACCGATCCGAAGCAGGTGGTGGAGTGGTGGGGGCCGGATGGCTTTACGACGACTGTGCTGGAGATGGACCTGCGCCCAGGCGGCAAGTGGCGGCTTGTGATGCATGGGCCGGATGGAACGAACTATCCCAACGAGATGACCTTTACCGACGTAGTCCCGATGGAGCGGATCGAGCTGGATCTGGTCGGCGGCAAGCAGGGAGCGACGCCGGTGCGGCTGCATAAGACGATTACCTGGACCGATGAAGATGGCGGAACTCGATTGACGCTGAAGAATGTGTTCGAAAGCCGTGAACTGCGCGACGAGAACGTGCGTACGTACAAGTCTGTGGAAGGCGGACGGCAGCTGCTGGTGCGGTTGGCGAAGCATCTTGCCCGTGGCGGCAGCGAAGGATGAGCCGGATGATGTTGGTCGACGTTTTGCTGGGTGCAGTGGTGTTGGTCAATGCGTGGCTGCTTTCCACGCGGACGACCCCGCTGTTTCCGATAGGCCGGTTGCGTGCGCGGAGGCGGACGGCTGAAGACAGAGGCGATGTTTCGAAACTTACAAGGTAAGGAGAGGCGCAGATGAGTGCAGCAACCGTAATGGAACCCTTGAAGGGATTTGAGCTGAAGATTACGCGGGTGTTCGACGCTCCGCGTGAGCTGGTGTGGAAGGCCTGGACCGATCCGGAGATGGCGAAGCACTGGATGGGTCCGCGGGGCTTTAAGGCGGTGGAGTTCACGACATCGCAAGAGGTTGGCGGTAAGTGGCAGATGTCTATGGAGGGCTTTGTACCGGCTGTCCAAGAGAGGGTGACGCTGCACCAGGGCGGCGTGGTCCAGGAGATCAAACCACCGGAGCTGCTGGTTTACAGCTTTGCCTGGAGAGACGCAGGAGACATTGGATTGACGGACAAAGATATTCAGGAGATGACCGTGATTGTGCATTTCGCAGAGAAAGGCAAAAAGACCGTGATGACGTTTACGCAGGGGCCGTTCCTGAGCGAGAAGGCCCGCGATGGACACAACGGCGGCTGGAACTCGGCGTTCGACAAGTTTGCGGAGTTTATGCTGACGGAGCAGCCTGGGCGCGTGGAAGACCCCGATGAAGTGCCGAGCGAGTTGCATTTGAAGCGCTTCTTCGCAGCGCCGCGGGAGTTGGTGTTCGAAGCGTGGACGAAGCCGGAGATGGTTGCTCAGTGGTGGGGACCGCGCCACTTCACCACCACCGTGGAGAAGTGGGAAGCCCAGGGCTGCGGAGAGATTTACGCCGTAATGCATGCGCCCGATGGAATGGGACACCCGATGAGCGGGACGTTCGTCGAAATCCAAGCGCCGTATCGTTTCCAATTCACCACTGCAGCGCTCGACAAGCAAGGCCATGCGATGTTTGAGAACTGGAACTCGGTGTTTATGGAAGATGTGGAGGGCGGAACGCTGGTGACGCTGGATGTGCATGTGATGCGCCAGACGGAGGTAGCTCCGATGTACCTGAAGGGCATGAGGGAAGGCTGGAGCCTGAGCCTGGATAAGCTCGGCGAGCTACTAGAGACGTAGGAAGTAGATTGGATGACGGTGTTACAAGGAGCGTTTGCGATGCAGATGAATGTGCACTTGAATTTTCGCGGGAAGTTGTAAAGAAGCGTTTGCGCTTTATCAGAATGCCTTCAAGGCCAAGAGCGAGTTTGCGATGACCTATGGCGAAGCGCCGCCGGGCTCTCCAATACCGCCGGACATGAAGGACAAGATCATGCATATGTCCATGCCACTGGGCGGGGCTTTACTGATGGGATGCGATACACCCGCTGACAGATCGACACCGATTGGTGGGTTTCAGGTTTCGGTGCAGCTGGAGGATGAGGCGGAAGTGAAGCGCATCTATGAGGCACTAGCGAAGGCGGCAGCGTGCAGATGCCGCTGGCGGAGACGTTCTGGTCGCCGCTGTTCGGCATGTGTACGGACAAGTTCGGTGTCGGCTGGATGGTTGGCGTTCCGGGACCGCCCCCGGCTTAGGCTTAGGCTCTGGTGTTACCCCAACCCATGCGCGGAGTGCGCGCATGGATGGACTACTGCGTGTTTGAAAGGACGTTGCGATGAAGCTGTATACGCAGTTGAACTTCGGTGGGAATTGCGAAGAGGCGTTCCGCTATTACGAGAAACATCTTGGCGGCACAGTGACCGTGATGATGCGGCAGGCGGACGGGCCGCCCGGTGTGCGGCGCAACGTCGACCAGGCCATCATGCATGCGCGTATGAGCGTGGCGGGTGTGGAGTTGATTGGGAATGATGTGCCGCTGGAGAAGTTTCAGCGGGTGCGAAGCAGCTATCTTTATCTGCAGGCGGACTCGGCCGAACACGCCGATAAGCTATGGGCCGCGCTAGCCGATGGCGGCGAGGTGACGTGGCCCATCGGCGAGCAGTTTTTTGCGACGCGGTTTGGCCAGTTGCGCGACCGCTTCGGTGTCCTGTGGTCAGTGATTCATCCGAAGCCGATGGGGTAAATTAACGCGATCACGGCTCTGCTAGCTCTTTGGCTTTGTCTCGGCTGTTCCCTGAGGAATGGGTTCTTCGTTCACCGTGACTTCGTAGTTTCGGCCCAGCCAGCGGCTTTCATCCGGCCAGAAGAGGGTGAAGATGATGCTGCCAGTGAAGTCGTGCGCGGTCTGGATATCGACGAACGAGCCCGGCCTGCCGACGACCTTGGAGTCCTGCGCGTTTTTTGTGGCCCAATTGTCAGTGGTCCAGGTGACGCGGAAGTGCTGCTGATCCATGATGCGCAGCGTGCCACCCTGCACCATCGCGGATATGGGACGGCCGACCTGGAAGATTTCCATGCGGCTGGTGAAGGTGCGCTTGTCCTTGGGTACGGCGTAGCGGTCGGCGACGACCGAGATGCGGTCGAAGACGACGCCATCGGCGACCGAGCGCAGCAGCTTGATGTACTCCGCATGCGCCCATACGAGCGGCTGCGCGGAGCCGGCAGAGCGACCGAAGTACATGCCTTCCGAGGGCATGTCGGCGTAGTCCCACACCTGTTCGGGCATCATGCCGCCGAAGGAGCTAAAGCGTTCCATAGCGCTGACGAAGTATGTGACGTCGTTGCCCGCCGCGAGCTCGTAGTGGGCCCGCTCGCCGGTGAGTATGGGCCAGGCACGGCCCTGTCCATAGCCGATGAACGGGCCACCGTCCTTACGCTGGCCGTAACCATCGTGGTTATAGCGACGCCAGCACGGGCCGTACGGAGTTTCAATGCGCAGCACCGCGTCAACAACCAGCAGCGTGTCGATGATCAGCGGATCGTCGTGGCGGCGCACGCCGTAGCGGACCAGCTCAAGGAAGCCACCATCGACGACTTCGCGGGCTTCGAAGTCATACTTCTCGTCCGGCGCGCGGTTGGCGATGTGGATCATGCCGGGAGGAATGTTGTCGTTATGGAACGGCTCGCCTTCTGCCGGCGGACGGACGCGCATGTAGTGATACGGAATCTGCGGGACGACGACGCCGCGGGTGGTGGTGGTCCACTCGTCAAGGTGGGCTTCGATCCAGTCAGCGTAATCCTCAAGGAAACTGCCAAGCTCGCTGGCGCCGTAGGCGCGGGAGATGTCCGCTGCGCAGACCAGCGCTGAAATCACCGCTGCAAGCGTTGAGGGCGAGTAGCCGGCGTTCTCTTCCCAGCGTTCCTGCTGCGTGACGGGAGCGTAGCGCGTGAGGAAGGCCGCGGCGCTCGCCACGAACGGGAAAATGTCGAAGCTGCCGAGACCGTCCAGCTTCCAGAGACGCCAGGCGAGGATGATGGGGAACGCGACTTCGTCAAGCTGAATGCCGGACCAGTAGGGCGTTCCATCGATCCAGAAGTTTTGCGCGAAGCCGCCATCGGGATGCTGCGTGCAGGCGAGATAGACGAGCGCGCGGCGAGCGGTATCGGTGCGTCCGCAAGCAAGAAGAGCGCCGGCGGAGTGGCACATGTCGCGCGTCCAGACGAGGTGATAGCCACCGAGGTCGTCGTCCGACTTGGCATTGCCCCAGGGGATGGATGCGGACGCGATGAAGGCGCCGGAGTAGGTCTTGTCCTCATGCGTGAGGATGATGTTGTGCGAAACGCGCATGAGCTTCCCGCCATCGGTGGAGGCTGCGGCAAGGCGTTCGGGCGAAGCGGCGCGATGCCACTGCTCGATGAAGCGCTTGCGGTGCAGCTCATACGGCGTGGAGAGGGTTTGCATCATGCCGGCGACGGCAGCGTGGTGACCGTCACCGAGCGCAATGGCTATGGTGAACTCACGGTTCTTCGAGATGTCAACTTCGCCCATCAGCGCGAGGTTGCCGTCGAGCGCCTGGCCGAAGTTCCAGGTCATCTTCATGTGCGCGGAGATGTCCTGAAAGCCGTCCGAGGTGCCGACGTAGCCGCAACTGGAGCGGGTGAAACCGCAGTCGGCACCGAAGGCCAGCGAGACGTTGTTCTTCCAGGCGAGGACGCAGCGGCGGCCGGCGATATCGACCGAGCGGGCGGAGTTGCCTGCACCGCCGCCATCGAGATGCGGGGCAAGAAGCGCATAGCACTTGAGGCGCGAGAGAATAGCTTCGTCGCCTTCGATTTTGACGTTCATCAGCACGACAGGATGATGTGGGTCGGTGATGAACTCCTTGGTGACGGTATAGCGGCCGCCGAGATCGTTGGCCACGACGCGAATGGCGAGGGCATCGTCGTCGATGTAGTGGAAGTCGTACTCGAAGTCGCGCTTTTCTTCGTGGAAGAAGGTCTCTTCATCGGTGAAGAGCAACTCCATGTCGCGGGTCTGGGGCCGGTCGATGGTGGGGTAGTAGATTTCGTTCAACGTGCCGTGCGAGGCGGTGAACCAGATGCGGCTGGAAGCGGCGTAGGCGGTGGAGACTGCGTCCTTCTTGCTGGAGGTCCAACGGGGTTCAAGACCGGGGCCGCCGAAGGCCGGACCGTCGTCATCCAGCCATTGATACGTTTCGTCCAAAGCACTCATGTTGGTTATTCGACCACAAGTGCCGTCGAAATGGTGCTAAGGATCATCTACCGGGTGTAAGGTAAACCATGTTGCGCCACGCCTGAGCCGCTCAGGGTGGTGCGTGCATCCAACTGAGTGCGCGGAGCTGGAGCTTCGCCATCCCCTCGAACATAAAGGAGCAATCCCGTGGCTTTCGAACTTCCTCCACTTCCCTACGACTATGCCGCTCTCGAGCCGACCATCGACGAAGCGACGATGAAGCTGCACCACGATAAACACCACCAGACCTACGTGACGAACCTGAACGGCGCGGTCGAAAAGCACCCCGACCTAGGCAAGAAGACGCCCGAAGAGCTGGTGGCCGACCTCGCGAGTGTGCCCGAAGATGTGCGGCCGGTCGTTCGTAACAACGGCGGCGGCCATGTGAACCACACCATGTTCTGGGAGATCATGAAGCCCGGTGGCGGCGGCGAGCCGACCGGCGAGATAGCCGATCAGATTACGACAGACTTTGGCTCGTTTGAAGATTTCAAGAAAAAATTCAACGAGACCACGGCCAAGCAGTTCGGCTCCGGCTGGGGTTTCCTGGTGTTCAAGGGCGGTAAGCTCGAGATCGTGACCAAGCCGAACCAAGATTCGCCGATTTCCGACGGCCTGTACCCCATCCTCGGCAACGACGTCTGGGAGCACGCCTACTACCTGAAGTATCAGAACAAGCGCCCCGATTACCTCGCTGCCTGGTGGAGCGTCGTGAACTGGGATGAGATCAACAAGCGCTTTGCCAAGGCCAAGAAGTAAAGATTGTGCATGTCAACGGCAAGAGGCCGCCTTTGGGCGGCCTCTTGCCGTTACAACCGTAAAGTATCGCCCCACGACACTGTATCCAGTAGCATTCGCTCTACCAAAATTTGCATCGAATGACTGACCGGTCATCGAACCAGACTTTGCGTTTCGGGAATCTTCCGGAGCGAGTGGAACGTCTCATAAGTGATTCGGGAACACCCACCCTCTAGAGGCCTGTATGTGGATTGTCCGGCTGGCGCTACGCCGCCCTTATACCTTCGTCGTTGTATCGATGCTGATTGCGCTGCTCGGCATCGGATCGGCGATCGAGACGCCCAAGGACATTTTCCCGTACATCGATATTCCCGTGGTTACGATCGTCTGGACCTACACGGGCTTAACACCGTCCGAGATGGAAGGCCGCGTCGTGACCGTTTGCGAACGTGCGCTAACCACAACCGTGAACGACATGGAGCACACCGAAAGCGAAAGCTACCAGGGTGTGGCGATCATCAAGGTTTACTTTCAGCCGAAGGTGAATGTGGACCTGGCGCTGGCTCAGGTGACCTCCATTGTGCAGACCATCCTGCGCGTACTTCCTCCGGGATCGTTTCCTCCGTTCGTGATCAAGTACGACGCTTCGTCCGTGCCAATCGTTCAGCTTGCCCTGAGCGGCGAAGGCCTGAGCGAAGCCGATCTCTATGACGATGGTCTGCAGTTTGTGCGGCCACGGCTGGCGAACGTGAAGGGCGCCAGCGTTCCTTTGCCCTTTGGCGGCAAGGTGAAGCAGGTGATGGTCGATACGGACCCGAACCTGATGTTCGCGCGGCATCTTTCAGCGCAGGACGTGTCGACGGCAGTGAACCAGCAGAACCTTATTCTGCCCGCGGGTACGGCGCGCATGGGCGATAAGGAGTTCGTCGTGCGGTCGAACTCGAGCCCGGCAGACCTCGCGGCGTTAAACGATCTTCCAATCCGCGCTTCGAACGGTGCGGTCGTGTATGTGAAGGATGTAGCGCAGGTCCACATGGGCTATGCGACACAAACCAACATCGTTCGCCAGGATGGAAAGCGCTCGGCGTTGCTGACAGTCCTGAAGAACGGCGATACATCGACGCTCGATATCGTTTCGCAGACCAAAGCGATGATCCCGCGGCTTACGGCCGGGCTGGGTAATCTGAAGATCACGCCGCTGTTCGACCAATCGATCTTCGTGAAGACATCCATCAACGAAGTCGTGCGGGAAGCAACGATCGCTGCGCTGCTGACTGGGTTGATGATCCTGCTCTTCCTCGGCTCATGGCGCTCCACGCTCATCGTTTGCATTTCGATTCCGCTTTCGATTGCGACTTCGCTGATCATCCTGAGTGCGATGGGCGAAACGATCAACGTGATGACGCTCGGCGGTCTGGCGCTGGCGGTCGGCATCCTGGTAGACGATGCAACGGTAGAGATTGAAAATACGCATCGCAACATGGCCGAGAAACGGCCGTTGACGCAGGCCATTCTGCACTCGGCGCAGCAGGTGGCGGCTCCGGCGTTTGTTTCCACGCTTTCCATTTGCATCGTGTTTATGCCGGTGGTGTTGCTGACCGGCGCCGCAAAGTACCTGTTTACGCCGCTGGCCGAGGCCGTGGCGTTCGCCATGATGGCAAGCTACTTCCTTTCGCGCACGCTGGTGCCGACGATGATGCACTTCCTGCTGGGAGCGGAGATTCAGCTGTATCAAAGCCCGGAAGAAGCGGCACGCGAAGAGAAGCGCAGTTTTATCTGGCGTTGGCACTCGAAGTTCGATCGCAAGTTCGAACGCATGCAACACCACTACAAGCGGGTGCTGGATTGGTGCCTGGACAACGCGGGCGTCACGATTGGGTTGTTCGTGGTTCTTGTGGTGATTTCGCTTCCGATGCTGTTCTTCATCGGCAAGGACTTCTTCCCATACGTCGACTCAGGACAGATGAAGCTGCACGTCAATCCTCCACAGGGCATGCGTATCGAAGATGCCGAGCAGTACTTCGCGTCGGTTGAGGCAGAGATTCGCAAGGACATTCCGGCCGACGAAGTGACCCTGATCCTCGACAACATCGGGCTGCCGAACAGCGGTATTAACCTGGCCTTCGGCAACGAGGCGACGATCTCGAACTCCGATGGAGACATCCTGATCTCCCTGAAGCCGGGCAAGAAGGAAACTCAGAAGTACACGCGGATTCTGCGCGATGACCTGCATGCGAAGTTCCCAGACGCGACGTTCTTCTTTACGCCAGCCAACATCACCAACCAGATCCTGGACTTCGGCCTGCCCGCACCGATCGACCTGCAGGTAACGGGACGAGGTAAAGGTAACTTTGAGTTGGCAACCAAGCTGGCTAAGCAGATCGCTGCTATTCCTGGAGCAGTGGACGTGCATGTGCATCAGCAGGTGACCTACCCGACGATGCAGGTGAATGTGGACCGCAGCAAGGCCCGGCAGATCGGGCTGACGCAGCAGGATGTGTCGCAGTCGATGCTAGTTTCGCTTTCGGGCACCGGACAGACGGCGCCGAACCAGTGGCTGAATCCGGCGACGGGCGTGAACTACCAGATTGTGACGCAGACGCCCAACTATCGCATCAACAGCCTGCAAACGCTGGCGCAGACCCCGATCACTACACCACAAGGCAACGCCACGCAGCTGCTTGGCAATTTAGCGACCTTCCGTCGCGATCAATCGCCAATCATCGTGGACCACTACAACATTCAGCCGGTGTTCGATGTCTACGCGGATGTAGATCAACGCGATCTAGGCGGTGTTGCGAGTGAGATTCAGAAAATCATGGACGACACGTCGAAGACGTTGCCCAAGACTACAACGCTGGAGCTTCGCGGAGAAGTGAAGACGATGAACGACTCGTTCGTTCGTCTGGGTATTGGCATCGTGTTCGCCATCATGCTGGTGTACCTCTTGATGGCTGTGAACTTCCAGAGCTGGCTTGATCCGCTGATCATCTTGATGGCGATTCCCTGCGCGTTCTGCGGGATTTTGTGGATGCTATTCCTTACGCAGACCACGTTCAACGTGCCTTCGCTTATGGGCGCGATCATGACCATCGGCGTGGCGACGGCGAACTCGATTTTGTTGGTGGTGTTTGCGAACGACGAACGGCTCGCGGGTAAAGACCGCCGCGAGGCCGCGCTGAACGCAGGGCATACGCGTTTGCGGCCCGTGTTGATGACAGCACTGGCAATGATCATCGGCATGTTGCCCATGGCGCTGGCGTTTGGCGAAGGCGGCGAGCAGAATGCTCCACTGGGACGTGCGGTAATTGGTGGTCTGTTGTTCGCGACCGTTGGCACGCTGTTCCTGGTGCCGACCATCTACTCGTTGCTGAAGAAGCATCCGCCAATTGACTACACCAAAGAGATTGAAGAGGAAGCTGGTCCCGAGTTGTACAAACATGGTGAGCATGATGGCTCACAGGGACCTCAGGAGCAGCCCGCGTAATGGCCGACGACACTCGCAACCCGAACGATAGAGACGACGAACGCAGATTGCCCGCGCCCGAGGAAAGCCAGCCCGGGCATCAGTTGCCGTGGCCGGAGGAGACGAACCCGGCGCAACTTGGCGACCAGTTCGCCGACCCGCACTTCAGCGACGACCGCAAGCTGGCGAACTCGTTTGCCGATCCGAACTCGCTGGACGATGCGCGCATGGGCAAAGCCTTTGTGGAGACGAACTCAAGCCACAAGCGAGCGCCGCTGAAGTCACACATTCACGTACACAAGCCGAAGAACCGCAGGGTGCTGTATCTGTTCCTGCTCGGATTTGCTGTGCTGTTTGTGCTGGTGCTACTTACAGGTTGGCTGATGCGCCGTCCCGACCGTGAAGCCATCAAGGAGCGGGCGGACAAGCAGCGTAATGCGAAGCCGGTTGTCGAAGTGACTACGGTGCAGCGGTCGAAGGACCAGGCTGGGCTCGTCGTTCCGGGAACGACGATCCCGCTGACCGAGGCGTATGTCTATGCGCGTGCCAATGGCTATCTGAAGAAGCGGCTCGTCGACATCGGCGACCATGTGAAGAAGGACCAGTTGCTTGCCGTCATCGATGCACCCGATCTTGATGCGCAGGTGGAGCAGGCACGGCAGCAGGTGTTGCAGGCGCAACGGCAACTGGACCAGCAGAAGTCGCAACTGGCACTGGCGGATGTAACGGTGCAGCGTTATCGCGTGCTCGTGGTGAAGGGCGTGCTCTCGCGCCAGCAGGGCGATCAGGAGGAAGCGACATACGCTTCCGCTTTGGCGAATGTGGCCGCGGCGCAACGCAACGTAGAGGCCTATCAAGCGAACCTGCAGCACCAGATTTCGTTGCAGAGCTACGAGTATGTGCGTGCGCCGTTTGCGGGAGTAATTACGCAGCGCAATGTGGATGTGGGAGCGCTGATATCAGCGGCTGGTGCGTCTTCCGGGGCTCAACCGGGACCAGCACCGCAGGGCCAGGCTTCCACCAGCGGTGGAACCAGCCAGGCTGCCCAGAGTAACAATTCAGGCAGTTCCGGTGGAACCAGTTCGGCGGCGACGTCTTCGCAGTCGCCGGGCCAGGGTGGACCGTTGTTCGCGGTCGCGCAGGTGGAGCGGTTGCGCATTCTTGTTTCGGTGCCAGAAGGTTATGCAACTGGCGTGCATGTGGGTACACGTGCGCAATTGGCGTTCCAGGAGTATTCGGGTGTTCCGTTCTACGGCGAGATTACGCGCAATGCCGACCAGATCGACGCGAACACACGCACGATGCTGACCGAGATCCAAGTCGACAACAAGGATCACAAGCTGATTCCCGGAATGTATGTCGTGGCAACCTTCCCGCCGGCGCCGGGAGCGACGGTACCATTGCTGATCTCCGGCGACGCGGTTGCGATCCGGCACGATACCTCCGTTGTGGCGATCGTTGTTGGAGGCAAGATCAAGATCGTGCCCGTGGTGCTGGGGCGCGACTTTGGTACGGCCATCGAAATCCTGAACGGCTTGCATGAAGGCGACATGCTGGTGACCAACGTTACCGATGATGTGGTCGACGGCGCGCCAGTGCAGACGAAAGCGGTGCAGAACGATCAGCAGAAGCCGCAGGCACCGCCGCCGCAAAATACGCCTCCAGGCGGGACGACGCAGTATGGCGATCAAGGCATCACTGATCGAAATCTTCAGGGACAACAGGCCAAGCAGAACAACAAGGGCTCGGGCGGACAGCAGCAGAAGTCCAGCGACAGCACAAGTGGGAGCAAGCCGTAATGAGCTTCCGTCTTACAGCCGCACAATGTGCGTTGATCTCCGCGCTGTGCCTGAGCGCGCGGGCGCAATCGCCTTCACCACCGTTGGCACCGAACTCGAACCTGCCGGCACTGAGTCCTGCGCCGACAGAGCGGTCAGTTCCTCCAGGACCTGTGGTGCCCACCGGACCTGCGGCGCAGGTTACGCCGCCGGATGTTCCGGCGCTGGCTGGTGGGAGCGCGACACCGAATGCGCCTGCGCCGCAGCTTGCGGCGGCGGAAGACAGCAAGCGATTGCCGGAGCGGGAGAATGCTTCGGGGCTTTCGCCACGGTTTCTGGGGTTTCTGGGGCCGTACCGCAGGCCTTCCGTGCCGCAGTTGTTTCCGGGCGATGAGACGCGGCTGCAGTCGTTGATCCGCGATGGCAAACTGTACCTGACGCTGCAGGATGCGATTGCGCTGGCGCTCGAGAACAATCTGGACGTTGAGACCGAGCGGTACAACATTGTGCTGGGGCGTATCGATACGGTGCGCGCGGCTGGCGGTGGATCGGTGCGCGGCATCGACTACAGTGTGCAGCTTACGCCGAACGGTGTCGGCGGACCTGGATCGCCGCTGCTGAATGCACTGACGACCAATACGAATCCGACGACGCCAACTGTAACGGATTTGACGAGCCTGAACTCGACGACGCAGACGCAGCAGTCGCTGTCAGAGCTTTCGACGGGGTTTCAGTATGCGACCGGACCGAACGTGCCACTGTTCGATCCGCAGTTGGTTGGCGAAGCTGGTTACCTGCGGCGGTCCGATACGAAAGCGCTGACCAGCGCGGCTTCGAATACGGGAGCGGCGACGGTGACCGCGCAACCAGTGGACTTTACCGAGATGAATCTTGGCTATATCGAGGGCTTCTCTACCGGCCTGCAGTTGGAGGCGCTGGTCAATGATGCGTCGCAGGTAACGTATGGGCAGAAGACGCGGCTCGATCCGTTCTATGCGCCGAGCACATCGGTAACACTGACGCAGCCGCTGCTGCGCGGGCGTGGACGCGATGTGAGTCTGCGGTTCCTGCGGATTGCAAGGATCAACCAGAAGGAGTCGCGGCTGCTATTCGAGCAGCAGGCGCTGGAGACGATCTACGGGACTTCGCGGTTGTACTACGACCTCGTTTCGCTGGGCGAGAACGTGCTGGTGAAACAGGAAGCGCTGCGCGCGGCGACGAAGCTGCGCGAAGACGACCAGGACCAAGTGAACCTTGGCACGCTGGCGCCGATCGACCTGGTGCAGGCGAAGGCGCTGGAGAGCTCAAGCCACTTCGATTTGATTCAAGCGCAGGGTCTGTACAAGCAGGAAGAGATTATTCTGCGCAACCAGTTGCTGCGGATGGCTTCGCCGGTGTTTGCTGCACAGTTCTCGGAGATTGTTCCGACCGATCACATTGTTGTCCCGGATCAGCTAGAGGCGCTCGATGTTCCGGCGCTGGTGCAGCAGGCAGAGGCTCGCCGGCCGGACTTGGCGCAGGCTGGGCTACAGGTGCAAACGGGCAAGATCAACGTGAACGCGAGCCGCAATGCTGCGCTGGCACAGTTGAATGTTTATGCGAATGTGGAGACGCGCGGATCGAGTGAGCAGCCTTATGAGCAGCTGGGCTCGACCGGCACCGGGCTGCCGACCAACCCACAGAATCTTGCGTTGGGTGGGCTTGATGTTTCGACGATCTACCAGGCAGGCGTGCAGTTGACGCTGCCGCTGCGGAATCGCGTGGCACAGTCCGATGCGGCGCGGGATACGGTGCAACTGCGGCAGGTGCAGGCTAGGACGGAGAAGCTGGCTGCGTCGATTCGTCAGGATGTGGAGACTTCGGTGGTGGCGCTACAGACGGCGGAAGCGGCGTACCAAGCTGCAAGCGCGAGCCGCGACTACCAGCAGCAGTTGCTGGATGCCGAGCGGGACAAGTTGTCCGTTGGGCAATCGACGGATCTGAACGTGCTGCAGAACGAGGCGTATCTGGCGCAGGCTCGGTCGACCGAGATTGCTGCGCGGAGTAATTATATGAAGGCGCGGTTGGCGCTCGATCATGCGCTGGGTGATCTGCTGGAAAAGAACAATGTGCAGCTTGATGATGCGATCGGCGGGAAGCTGCCGCAGTAGCCTGAACCTCTTGAAAGTGAATGACAGGGCCCTCCATATGAGGGCCCTTGTTTCCTTAGCGCGGGGTGACGGTCGTGCTTCCGCTACGGGTGGCGCCGCGTGGACCGGTAGCTGTGCCGGATACTGTTTTGGTGCCGTTGGCGTTGTTGGTGGTGGTGCCGGAGGTGGTGCTCGTATTGCCCCTGGGACCGGTGACCGTGGCGGAGTCGCTGGTGCCGTTGAGGGTCTTGGTGGCGGAAGCTGTGCCGGTAGCCGTGTTTCCGCGTGCGCTCGTGGCCGTTCCGGTGGCGGTGGCCGTATTGCCGGAGCGGGTTACGGAGCTGGAAGCGGTGCCGCCGCGGCGGGTAGTGACGGACTTCTGAGCGAAGAGCATCGGTGTGGTGAGCGAGACGGTGGCGAGGATTACTGCAATGCGGGTGAGTTTCATGGTGAGGCTCCTTGGGTGTTCGGATTGCGCTTCTATGGGGTCGAACACGGTGGTTTCGAGACTTGTCGTTCGGGCTTACACTTCGTGACAAAAGCGAAGACTTTGCCACAGGAGGTAGCCGGAGTACGTTTCGCGGCGTAAGGCGACCTGCTTATCGTGGGCGCGCAGAGGCGCGAGGACAAGGTGTGGCGACACTTCGTTACAGTTGGCGGGCGATGCTATGAGCTTGTGGTGGGGAGGGTGAGGATTACGGAGAGGCCTTGCGGGCTGCGGTTGACGGCGGTCACCGTTCCAGCGTGGCGCTCGACAATGCGGGCTGAGATGGAGAGTCCAAGACCTGTGCCGTGAGAATGGACTCCACTATTTTGTGGGACGCGGAAGAACGGAGCGAAGAGATTGGGGAGTGCGGCCGCGGGCACACCGGAACCATCATCATCGATACGGAGGCTGGCTTGTGCGCCGCGCGTGAGTGTAAGGGAGACGGTGGATTGCAGTGGGGCGTGCTGGAGGGCATTTCGGATGATGTTTTCAATGGCGCTACGGAGCAGGGCCTCGTCGCCGGGAACGATGCAGGTGGACGGAGCGGCGAGGGTGACGGTGATACCGCGGGCACGACCTTCGTGGTTGGCTGAATCGAGGAGGTCTTCGAGGAGAGAGACAAGTTCGACCTGGTATTGGGCGAGCGGTTGCTCTTGCAGATCGAAGCGGGTGAGTTCGAGTACCTGACCGATCATTTCATTGAGGCGATCAAGATCCTGCTGCATGGTTTCGAGAACGTCTGTTTCTCCGCGACGGAGGAGTTCCAACGAGACGGAGATGCGGGTGAGGGGCGAGCGCAGTTCGTGGGAGATGTCGGCAAGCATCTGGCGCTGCATGTGGAGCAGGGTTTCGATGCGGGCGGCCATGCTGTCGAATGCCGCTGCCATTGCCGCGAGTTCGTCCGTGCGCGAGCCGAGTGCGGGCAGCGTGCGGGCGCTGAGATTGCCGGCGGCCATTTGCGTAGCGGCCAACTGCAGTACGCGGATGGGGCGTGTGATGTGGCGGGCGAGCAGCAGGCAGAAGCCGGCGACCAGAAGTAGGCCGGCGGCAAGGCGCGGCGCCATGGAAGTGAGGAAGGTGCCATCGAGAAAGCCGCGCAGGGGGAATGCTTCCATGACGAACATGTAGCGGGTTTGATCGGGCGCAGTGATGACGCTCGCGGCAGTCCAGTAACGGCCCAGTCGCGCGGCTGACTCGTTGGTGGCGAGGGCTTCGCGGAAGACGTGCAGTGTGTGGGCGGGGGCTGGTTGGCCGGAGACGTCGGTGGCATGCTCTGAAGCGGGATTGCGGAAGAGATGGCCTGCGATGCCCGTGCTCCGGCGGATGGTGGTGAGGTATCGGTTGAGCTCGGGCTGACCGCCGGTCGAATAAAAGTCGACGGCGCTGTGCGCGTAGAGGTCCTGCGTGACTGCCATCCAGCGGCGGCCGAAGGGTTGAGAACCGGTGATGAGGGCGACAAAGATGACGAGCAACGTGGAGGCGGCGATGGTGAGGCAGAACCAGAGGAAGATCTTGGTATAGAGCGAGCGGGGTTTCATACTGGCTCCTCGGCTTGCTGCCTTGACTTGAGTTCGCCGAGATACATGTAGCCGGAGCCACGGACGTTGCGGATGCGATCTTTGCCTCCAAAGGAGGCGCCGAGCTTTCGGCGGAGATTGCTCATGTGGTTATCGACGGAGCGATCGAAGATTCCTAAGGGACGACCAAGGGCGGTTTCGGCAAGGGTGTCGCGGGAGACGACGGTGCCGGTAAGGCGGACGAGGCAGGCGAGGAGATCGAATTCGGCACCGGTGAGGGCGATGGCCTTTCCGGCGACGCTGACTTCGCGCGTGCTGGGGCGGAGGGTAAGGTCGCCCGCGTGGAGCAGACCGGCGGGGGCTGCTACAGCGGACTGACGTTTGAGGACGGCACGCATGCGGGCGGTCAGTTCGCGCGGATTGAAGGGCTTGGGGAGGAAGTCGTCGGCGCCAGACTCCAGGCCTGCTATGCGGTCGGCATCGTCACCGCGAGCGGTGAGCATGATCAGAGGGATGTCGGAGGTGGCGCGGATCTGGCTGAGGAGATGGCGGCCGTCGGCATCAGGCAAGGTGACATCGAGCAGCACCAGCGCATATCGACCAGTGAGCGCAGCGCGCAGGCCGGCCACGCCTGTGTGGACGGCTTCGAGAAGGAAGCCGTCCAACAAGAGCAGGCGGGTTAGGGATTCAGCGAGAGCTCGATCATCGTCGATGAGGAGCACGACTGGAGGGTTGGTGGGCATTTCGTTTTTACGGCGATGCTTGTGAGGCTTCTGATGCTTCTGCCGCTAGGCTACAGGTTGTCGCCGAGGGTTTCGAGGTGGGCGTTGAGGCCAGCCGCGAAACGGGTGCGAAGCTCCTGCACCTTTTGCTGCTGAGCCGAGGTGAGGATGGCGAGAAGCTCGGTACGGAGTTTTTCGCGCTCGACAACGGCCTGCATGTTGGCGTCGACGTATTTGGGGGCAATGGCGCGGGTGCGGGCTTCGTCAAAGGTGGTGGCAGACGCAGCGATCATTTCTGCGCGTTCGGCGGCTAACGTCGCATGCAGCTGCTGGAGGGTGGGCTTTTCTGCGGCAAGGATGGCCCTGGCTTGCTCGCGCTGGGTGCCGGTGATGTCAAGGCGATGCTCGATGCGGCGGATGAGGCGGGAACCGTCGCGGGGACTTGCGGCGTTTTGCGCCAGGGCAGCAGTCGTTAAGCTAGCGAGGAGTATGGCGGCGGGAAGGATGATCCGTTTCATGGGGGGTCTCCGGTATTGCTGATGTCCAGGCTGGATGGCCTGGCACTAGATGTAACACCGGTTTTCGAGGAGTACTGTCTGGAAGTGTAAGGATGGGCGCGCCTGCGTTGTGCGACGGAGCTGGAAAGCAGATCCTTCGCTTCGCTCAGGATGAAAATTCCGTGGACGAGCAAAAAGCCCTCCGTGAAGGAGGGCTTTTGCTTTGGTGCGTGGAGGGTGATTACTCCAGGGTGCTGCCACCGCGGGTGCCCTTCGGGCGGCGGTTGGACTGGAGGATCTTCTTGCGCATGCGGATGGACTTAGGGGTCACCTCGACGAGTTCGTCGTCGGCGATGAACTCGATGGACTGCTCGAGCGTGAGGACCTTGAAGGGGACGAGGCGGACAGCATCGTCCGAGCCCGAAGCACGCATGTTGGTGAGCTTCTTTTCGCGGACGCAGTTGACGTCGAGATCATTGTCGCGCGAGTGCTCGCCGATCAACATGCCTTCGTAGACTTCAACGCCGTCGCCGAGGAACAGAACGCCGCGCTCCTGGATGCCATCGAGTGCATACAGCGTGGTGACGCCGGTGCGGTCGGAGATGAGAGCGCCGGACTGACGCTGCGGGATTTCGCCGGTGTAGGGGATGTAGTCGCCGGCGATGGAGTTCATGACGATGGTGCCGCGGGTCTCGGTGAGCATTTCATTGCGGAGACCGATGAGGCCGCGCGACGGGACCTTGAACTCCATGCGGACACGGCCTGAACCGTGGTTCGCCATCTTGGTCATCTCACCTTTTCTGGGTCCGAGCTTCTGGATCACGGTGCCCGAGAATTCATCCGGAACGTCGATGGTGAGGATTTCCGACGGTTCCATGAGTGCGCCGTCAACGCGCTTGGTAACGATCGTAGGACGAGAGACCATGAGCTCGAAACCTTCGCGGCGCATCATTTCGATGAGCACGGAGAGTTGGAGTTCGCCACGGCCAAGCACCTTGAAGTTATCGGGGGTGCCGGTATCTTCCACGCGGATGGAGACGTTGGTGAGCAGTTCGCGCTCCAGGCGCTCCTTGATGTTACGGCTGGTAACCAGCTTGCCTTCGCGACCGGCGAACGGACCGTTGTTGACCGAGAAGACGATGGCGATGGTGGGCTCATCGATCTTGATGATCGGCAGGGGCTTGGGGTTTTCGAGGGCGCAGAAGCTCTCGCCGATGGTGATTTCCGGGATACCGGCGATGGCGATGATGTCGCCAACCGTGGTTTCCGTGGTGTCCACTCGCTTGAGGCCGTCGAAGGTGAAGAGCTTGGTGATCTTCACGGTCTCGAGCTTGCCATCGAGCTTGGAGAGGCTGATTTCCTGACCAGTCTTCAGCGTGCCGTTGAAGACGCGGCCGATGGCGAGACGACCGAGGTAGTCGGAGTAGTCGAGGTTGGTGACGAGGACTTGGAGGTCGCCGTCAGCCGTACCCGGCGCAGCCGGGATGGTTTGAAAGATGAGTTCGAAGAGGGGTTGGAGATCGGTGCCCGGGACAGCGAGGTCCATGGTGGCGGTGCCGGCCTTGCCGTTGGTGTAGATGACAGGAAACTCAAGGATGGACTCGTCGGCGTCGAGGTCGATGAAGAGGTCATAGACTTCGTTGAGGACTTCCTGGGGGCGAGCATCGGGGCGGTCGATCTTGTTGACAACGACGATGGGCGTCAGGCCGGCTTCGAGAGCCTTGGAGAGGACGTAGCGGGTCTGCGGCAGCGGACCTTCCGACGCATCGACGAGTAGGACAACGCCATCGACCATCTTGAGGGCGCGCTCGACTTCACCGCCGAAGTCGGCGTGGCCCGGGGTGTCAACGATGTTGATCTTGGAGTCTTTGTAGTGGATGGCCGTGTTCTTGGCCAAAATGGTGATGCCGCGCTCTTTTTCGAGGTCGTTGGAGTCCATGACGCGGTCCTGGACAGCTTCGTTGGAGCGGAAGGTGCCGGACTGGCGGAGCATGGCGTCGACGAGGGTGGTTTTGCCGTGGTCAACGTGGGCGATGATGGCGATGTTACGGATGGCTTCGGCGGTCGTAGGGGTACTCACTGAGAGGGCTTTCCTGTCTGGATCTTGAAGATTTGAGGACGCGCGGGAACACACGGGACGTGCGTTCGAGCCTGGGCGATCCTGGGCGCAGGCATTTGGTGCAAAAAGCGCGTCTTTCTAAGTCTACCGCATCATGTGGGCGGGAGGCGGGCCGGCAATTGTCTCAGCGGCCTGTCCGCTTCGCGGAGAGCGCAATTTTCATGGAAATTGAGGTTGACACAAGAAAATGGGGCTGCTATTTTCTCCGCACTGCCACATCAGGCCTCTGTAAGTCTTCGGGCTGAACAACTTAGCGCGTCCCAGAGAGGATCGCCTTTGCTGCAAGTGACAGACCTCCCTCCATCCCAGGCCCTCCAAAATTTATTGGTCACATGACCAGGAAGCAGGGCATATGAGTTTGACATGGAAGAACGCCAGTGGTGGGAATGTTCCCTCCGGCGCGCAAGCTGCGGGAAGAGACACAAACGGGGACGCTCTTTATGTCGCCCGCCAAAGCAGCCCGGGCCGCGGATTGCAGCTTGGGAAGGTGCGGCCCGGTTTGGGTGGCGCTTCGATTCCCTATGGCGGGCAGGAGATCATTCTTGACTCGTATGAAGTGTTGATGAATCCGACGACCTATCCGAACGGATATAACCCGCCCGGGCCGAACGGAGCCTCATGGACCGGCGAACTCGACATCAATGTTCCGGGATCGAGCGAAAAGGAAAAGGACGGTTTTGTGCCGCCCCGCTTCGCAGATGGGCTGAACTATGCGCTTTCCAGCAATAAATCTGAAAACAACGCGGGAAACCAATGGCTTGAATTTCACGCCATCAAGTGCGGCCAGGAGCAGGACGGGACACCACTGTTTGCCGCGCTGGTGGACTACCACGGAACACAACCCGGGAAGGTGAGCCTGGCCCTGGGTGGGGCCAACATCAGCTATGGCGGAGCCGAGATCGGAGGCCAAAATCCATACAGCGTGCTGTGCGATGCTTCCACCGGTTTTGTGAACGCCGGGCCTAAGTATGTGCCGGATAACTCCACCGTATATGGAGTGGATGACGATGGCGGCTTCCTTTATATCGCGCGTAGCTGGGTCAGCTTCCGGGGCTGCAACTGGGCAAAGCCCGGGCCGACGGATGGGGCGTGAACGGCTGCCTCATCTCTTATGGCGGCAAGGAAGTACCGATTCAGCAGTACCAGGTGATGTTTGACCCCGCAAACGAGACCGCCAATCCGGCAAGCGCGGGCTACACCCCGTTTTTCGGGGCCGGAAACTGGGTGGCAGCGAGCAATGGCGCCATTCCCGACGGAGCGCTGGTGCTTGGCTGTGAAGGCGATGGCACTCCTTTATTCGCAGCGCAGTCGTATCCGGGCACCGTTGGTAGTGGCGTTCAACTTGGGAAAATACGGCATGGTTTTGGAGCGGCGTATTTTCCCTATGCGGGGAATGAAGTATCCCAGACCGAGTACTACGTGCTTTGCGCCACCTAGTCAGGGCGTGCGCGTTTCAGGCGAATCCGGATGTAGGGAGCCGTCTTGTTGAGGCTCTCTACCGTCTGGCGATCTCGAGCCAACCAGACGGCTTTCGCGGCGGCGACAGCGGGTTTCTGCGCCGATTCGCTTATACTGGCCTTTCATGGACAACACTTCGACCGAAGCGACGGCGGGGCCGCTCGAACTTGCAGCCCTTAAGAATTACAAGCTTGACCATGCGTACGACGAAATGTTCGCCAGCCCCGATGCGCTGCATGAGCATTACGAGCCGCTGCTGGAACACTTTGCCGCGCTTCCGCCGGAAGAAGTGCAACGCCGCAAGCAGGCCGCGGACCTGAGCTTCCTGAACCAGGGCATCACGTTCACGGTCTATGGGCGCGATGAAGGTACGGAGAGAATTTTCCCCTACGACCTGTTGCCGCGCATTATTACGGCTGCGGAGTGGGCGAAGGTGGAACGCGGGCTGACTCAACGGATTACCGCGCTAAACCTATTCCTAAAAGATATCTATAACGAAGGCCGGATTCTGAAGGACAATGTTGTGCCGCGCGAGCTGGTGTATAGCTGTCCGCAGTTTCGACGGCAGATGAGCGGCCTGCAGGTGCCGCGGAATGTGTACATCGCGGTGTGCGGCACGGATTTAATCCGGCTGGAGAACGGTGACTTTGCGGTGCTGGAAGACAACCTGCGCGTGCCTTCCGGCGTGAGCTACATGCTGACCAACAGGCGCGTGATGAAACGGATCTTTCCGCAGCTCTTCCGCAGCTATAACGTTCGGCCGATTGAGCACTACACACAGGTGCTGCTGGGGACGCTGCGGTCGCTGGCTCCTGAAGGCAGGCCGGAGCCGAATATCGTGCTGCTTTCGCCGGGCGTGTTCAACTCTGCTTACTTTGAGCATGCGTATCTGGCGCGACAGATGGGTATCGAGTTGGTGGAGGGCCGCGATCTCGTGGTGCATGACAATATCTGCTATATGCGCACGACCAGTGGGCTGCGACGCGTGGATGTGATCTACCGACGCGTGGATGATGACTTCATCGATCCGCTGGCGTTCCGGGCGGACTCCATCCTCGGTGTGGCGGGGTTGTTCAATGCCTATCGCGCGGGGAATGTGACGCTGGCGAACGCGTTTGGGACCGGTGTGGCCGACGACAAGGCACTGTATGCGTATGTGCCGGACATCATCAAGTACTACCTGGGTGAGGATGAGATCCTGCCCAATGTGAAGACGTTCCTTTGCTCGATTGAAAAGGAGCGGAAGTATGTGCTGGCGAACCTGGACAAGCTGGTGGTGAAGGCTGTGGGGGAGTCGGGTGGGTATGGGATGTTGATCGGGCCGCAGTCGAGCGCGAAAGAGCGTGAGGACTTTGCGGGGAGAATCAATTCGAATCCGCGGAACTATATTGCGCAGCCGACGATCAGCTTCTCGCGGGCTCCGTGTTTGATCGGCGATGAGCTTGAGCCGAGGCACGTGGATCTGCGGCCGTATGTGCTGTACGGCGATAAGGTGACGATTGTGCCCGGAGGGCTTACGCGCGTGGCGTTGAAGCGCGGTTCGCTGGTGGTGAACTCGAGCCAGGGCGGCGGCTCGAAGGATACGTGGGTTTTGAGTCAGTAACGATTCCAACAAGCATTCATCTACATCTATGAAAAAGATTGAATTCGCGTCCTCTGTAGCAGTTCATCAACTTCAGACTGAAGTCGATGAAGTTATTCTTGCGATTGCACCGTTCATGATCGAACCGGGCGAAGATGCGAAGAATGGGCTGGCTCTGTTTTTGGTCCGACAAATCGAGAATCGGAGACTTTCTATATTCCACGTCGGAGCTCGGACCGCTGGCTGAAAGACTCGGCCTTCCTGCATTGCAGATGAGGGACCTTATACGTGACGTAGCAGATACTCGTCGACAGAAGAAAAAGCCAAACTGAATGCACTGGGGCCGAGCGCCTGTCGGTGTAAAGTGAAACTTATATTCTCGTTCGACTGCTTTCGGAAAGGGACACCGTATTGCTATCTCGCGTTGCCGATTCGCTGTACTGGATGTCTCGCTATCTTGAGCGCGCGGAGCATACGACGCGCCTGCTCGATGTGAACCTGAACCTGATGCTCGATGAGAGCTCTACGAGCTCCGATCATCGCTGGCTGCGGTTGTTGCAGGCGCTGGGCAAGCCGCGGCGGATCAAGTGGAGTGGCGATCCCTATGAGCTGGCGCGGACGCTGACGTTCGATACCGAGAACAAGTCTTCGGTGCTTTCCTGCATCATTCGTGCGCGGGAGAACTCGCGGCATGTGCGGGAGCAGATTTCTACCGAGCAGTGGCACCGGCTGAACTCGCTGTATCTCGAGGTGACGCGGTCGGAGCTGCAGACGGCGATGCATGCGCAGGCGTTGCAGGGCTCCAGTGAAACACCGGCGGCTTTTCTGCAGCAGGTGATGGAGGCCGTACACCAGTTCCAGGGCGTGACGGATTCGACCATGAGCCATGGCGAGGGCTGGCATTTTATCCAGGTGGGACGGTATTTGGAGCGCGCGACGGCGACGGCGATGCTGCTCGAGGCGTACCACGAGGATGTTTGGGCGCAGCCGGACCGTGTGCCTGAGGGGAATGAGTACCTGGAGTGGATGGGCTTACTGCGATCGGCGACGGCGTTCGAGGCTTACTGCAAGGTGTATACGGCGGACCTTACGCCGGAGCGCATCCTCGAGTTCCTGCTGCTCGATGCGGAGTTTCCGCACTCGGTACGATTTTCGATCGACAGCCTACAGTGCGCGCTGCTGGCGATCCAGAGTGCTTCCGGCGGCAACCGTGCGGAGGAGTTGCATCGCATCGCGGGGCGGTTGAGCGCATCGCTGGCGTTTGCGAGCGTGGATGAAATTCTGAACGGCGATATTGTGGCGTATCTGCGCAACATCCAGAAGCAATGCCAGGCGGTCCATGAGACCATCTATCATCTTTATGTGGACTACTCGATCCAGACAGCTTTGGCTGGTTGAGTACACGCTTTTGTTGCATGAATTAGAGGCCTTCGTTGACTACCAAGCTGTACGAGCCGCGTTTTGCATCCTGGACCAACCGATCGGAGGCGCACATGTATTACTCGATACGCCACCTCACAAAGTTCGCTTATAAGACTGCGGTGTCAGAAAGCATTATGGAAACGCGCATGCATCCGCGCTCGGACCAGATGCAGCGTTGCCTGACGTTCCATCTTTCGGTGAGCCCGCGATGTCGTGTGTTCAGCTTTCGCGACCACCTGGCCAACCATGTACATCACTTCGATATACCGGGTCAGCATGGGCAGCTGGTGATTGTGGCCGAGTCGCTAGTGGAGATGCAGAACCATCTCGTTGTTCCCGATTCCCTGCCTGCGGGATCGTGGGAGGAGCTGGACCGGCTGGTGGCCGAGGGCGACTTCTGGGAGATGCTGCTGCCGAGCGAGTTCACCACGCCAACGCCCGCGCTGGAGGACCTGGCAACGCATCTCGACGTGCGGCGCAAAGACGATCCGCTAAGTGTGCTGCATAAGCTCAATGAGCAACTCTACAACTACTTCGATTACAAGCCTCAATCTACCAAGGCCGATTCTCTGATCGATCTTGCGCTGACGACCAAGGGCGGCGTGTGCCAGGACTTTTCGCACATCATGCTGGCGCTGGTGCGGTCGAAGCTGCAGATTCCGTGCCGTTATGTCAGCGGCTACCTGTATCACGGCGAGGGCATGGGCGACCGCTCCGAGAGCTCGGCTACGCACGCGTGGGTGGAGGCGTTTCTGCCGGAGTTGGGTTGGGTTGGGTTTGATTCTACGAATCACCTGATCGCGGGCGACCGGCATATTCGCACGGCGATCGGGCGCGACTACTCGGATGTGCCGCCGACACATGGAGTGTTCCGTGGGCGCTCCAAAAGCGAGCTTACGGTTGCGGTGCGCGTGACGCCGAGCGAGGGTACGCCTTCGCTGGATCAGGAACTGCCGGTGCCGGAGGATTGGTCGATTCTGGTGGAGAAGGCGCAGGCGCTGCCGGAACAGCCACCGCCGATGAAGCGGTCGCATCAGCAGGCGCAGCAACAGCAGTAGTGTTACAGGTTCAGCTTCTTGAAGGTGCGCTCAGGGATGACCTTGATGACGCCCATGATGATGCGCCATTTGCCCGGAACGTAGAGAACATCCTGCTTCTTGTCGATAGCTTTGATAATGGAGGCGGCGACCTTCTCGGGATCGGCCATCCCCTTCTGGTTCATCCCTTGGGTCATCGCGGTCTTTACCGGGCCGGGCTTGATCGTCATCACCGTGACGCCTTCGCGGTCGATACGATTGCGCAGGCCGGCGAGGAAGGCGGATAGACCGGCCTTCGAGCTGCCATAAACATAGTTGGACTTGCGGCCACGGTCGCCAGCTACGGAAGACAGCACAGCGAGTGTGCCGGAGTGGCGTTGGGCGCAGTAGTTGGCGAGCCAGGTCAGGAGGCTGACAGGAGCGATGTAGTTGGTATGGAGGATTTGGCCGGCTTCGTCGAACGTGCGTTCGGCCTTTAGTTGCTCCCCCAGTACGCCGAGCGCGAGGTACGCGATATCGAGCCCGGCTAGTGAGTTAATGGCGTGAGCCAGTAGCTCGGGGTGACCAGCGGTTTTGTCGAGATCGGCTACGGCGAAGTCGACATAGTTGGCGCCACGGGTGCGGGCGTCGGCTGCCACGGCTGCGAGCTTGTCGGCGTTGCGGGCGACGAGGTAGAGGTTTTCGCCGCGCTCCGCCCAGAGGCGGATGCAGGCCTCTGCAATGCCGGAGGTCGCGCCGAGCACGAGGATGCGCTTGGGATGCAGGTTGAGGATGTTGCCCATTTCATTGTCCGCGGTGCGGCGGACGGCGAGGATGGGCTCGTTGCTGGAGGGCTGCGTGCTCATCGGTCGCCCTCCTGCCCTGTGACACGTTCCCAGAAGCTGGAGGTGATGGCCGGATCCTTGTAGCGCGCGAAGCGTTCCCACTGCGGGTAGAAGGCCTTGAACTGGTCGGAGGTCATGCAGGCGTCTTTGGCGGAGTAGAGGCGGCCGCCGAACTCACGGGTCATGTCACCGAGCCGCTGCATTAGCGGGAATGTCACACCTTCCTTGATGGGGAAGTCGAGAGCAAACATGAAGCCGGAGAGCGGAAAGCTCATCATGCCGTAGGAGGGGACATCGCCGAAGGTCTTGAGCACGGCGAGGAAGCTGGCGAGGCCGGACTTGGCGATTTCGCTGAGGATGGCGATGGTGCCTTCTTTGGCGTGCTCCCACGGAATAGCGAACTGGAATTGCACGAGCCCGCTCTTGCCATACATGCGGTTCCACTTGAGAACGGCGTCCAGTGGATAGAAGAATGGCTCGTAATCCTGCACGGTTTTTACGTGGGCCTTCATCTGCTTGTGAAAGAAGACCGTGTTGAACGCCGCGATGGAGAACTTGTTGAGCAGGAAGCTGGGGGCTTCTATCGGGAAGACGAGTTTGGGCTTGGGCGAAATCTTGAGTTCGCCGGGTTCCTTGGAGTGGTCGCCGAGCATGAAGATGCCGCGCGCGAAGTTCTTGCCCGTGGAGAGGCAGTCAACCCAGGCGACGGTGTACTCGACGTGGCTGTATTGCTTTTTGATGGCCAGGAACTCGTCGATGCCGTGAAACTGGATACCTTCATAGTCGATCTTGCGGCTGACGATGGGCTTGAGCCGGAGCTGCGCCCAGGTGATAACGCCCGTGAGACCCATGCCGCCGATGGTGGCTGCGTAGTAGTCGGGGTTTTCGCGTGGCGAGCACAGCATGCGGTTGCCGTTGGAACGGACGAGCTCAAACTGCGGAACGTGGTTGCCGAAGGAGCCGGCGGCTTCGTGGTTCTTGCCATGAATGTCGTTGGCAATCGCGCCGCCCAGCGTGACGTACTTGGTGCCGGGCGAGACAGGAAGGAAGAAGCCGCGCGGAACGGCGAAGTCGAGAATCTGTGCGAGGGTGATGCCGGCTTCGGCAGTGAGGACGCCGCTGTTGGGGTCGAACGCCAGAAGGCGGTTCATCGAGGTGGTCTGGAGCAGGGTGCCGTCTTTGAGCAGGCAGACATCGCCATAGCTGCGGCCCATGCCAACGGCCAGCGCGCCGCCGTGAACACCGTCGAGCATCGCGGGGAAGTCGCCCTGCCAGTGCATCGGCAGAACCTTCGCGTTGTAGGCCGGATATCGGCCCCAGGACTCAAACGATGCTGGCCCGGACTTTGTGGCTTCTTCAGTTGTTGTTGGAGTGGCCATTACGTCAAGGATACCGCGTGGCGAGGCGGCGTGGGGTATCCAACTGACCGTTGCCGATGGACTTAGTGGCCGGCAGCCTTCAATGGCCTTCGGGAACTTTGCCGCCGACTTTGAAGTTGTGTGTGAGCCAGACCAGAGGAGCGGCGATCAGAGTGACAACGCCGACAATATGGAAGCAGTCCATAAAACCGAGCAGCCGGGTCCGCGCGGTGAGCTGGTTGTAATAACTGAGCGTGGCAGCCTGTATGGCGCTGGTGGCGGAGTAACCGTGATGCTGCAGATAGGTCGCAGTCTGATGGATGCTGCTCTGCAAAGGGAACGAGCTAGCGGTGAGGTTGTTGCCCAGTCGTGCCTGGTGAAAGTTCTGGCGGCGCTCAGCCATGGTGGTGATGAAGGCCACGCCGAAGCTTCCACCCCAGTTGCGGAAGAAGTTGGTGAGCGAGCTGGCGCGGTTGGTCTGGTCAGGCCGAAGACCGGAGAAGCTGAGCACGGAAAGTGGCACGAAGAAGAACGCGTAGCCAAGACCTTGCAGCGCGCGGGCCCAGGCATAGTGGGCGTAGTCGGTCTGCAGGTTGAAGTGGCTGTAGTGGATCATGGCGATGCCGATGGTGACCGTGGCGCCGAAGAGGAGCACGCGCGGGTGAACGATGCCTCGCTGGACGAGTTGCGCGCCGACGGGGGCTAAGAGTGTGATGACGAAAGCTCCGGGTCCGAGGACCAGGCCGGCGTCGATGGCGCGGTAGCCGTAGAGCGACTGCAGCAACTGCGGAATCATCGTCGTCGTGCTGAAGAGACCGAAGCCAAACACAAAATAGAAGACGTTGGCAATTGCGAAGTTGCGCGCCTTGAGCATGCGGAAGTCGATGACGGGGTCCGGCGTGTGGAGCTCCCAGAAGACGGCGCCAACCAGTGCGGTAATGCCGATGACGGCGAGCCAGCAGATGAGCGAAGAGCCGAACCAGTCGTCAATCTGGCCGCGGTCGAGAAGGACTTCCAGCGCGCCTGAGCCAACGGCGATGAGCGCGATGCCAATAGCGTCGACGTTGAGCTTGCCGCGTGCGTCGCGCACGGTCTTGCGTTCTGCGTTGAAGGATTCGGGATCGTGTACGAACTTGTTGGTAAGGTAGAGCGAGATGAAGCCAATGGGGATATTAATGAGGAAGACCCAGCGCCAGTTGTAGTTGTCAGTGATCCAGCCGCCGAGTACCGGGCCGATGGCGGGAGCCGTAACGATAGCAACCGTATAGAGCGCAAAGGCCGAAGCCCGTTTGGCGGGTGGGAATGTGTCGACGAGGATGGCCTGTTCGACAGGAGCGAGACCGCCACCGCCGATGCCCTGAAACACGCGCGCCATAAGCATGATGCCAAGAGTGGGAGCGATGCCGCAGAAAAAACTTGTGATGGTAAAGAGTGCGACGCAGGCCATGTAGTAGTTCTTGCGTCCGAAGACGCGTGACAGCCATGCGGACATGGGTAGAACAACGGCGTTGGCGACGAGATAGGTGGTCAGGATCCAGGTGACTTCGTCGTAGGAACGTCCGAGGCCGCCGGCGATGTATGGCAGCGAGACGTTGGCGATCGAAGTGTCCAGGAGTTCCATGAATGTCGCGATGGTGACCGTGAGCGCCACGACCCAGGGATTGATGAACGGCCGAGAGGGCGCGACGGCCGCGGTGCGAGCTGGTGGAGATGCGATAGCGGCGGCGGCCAAAGGACTTTCCTCTTCTCTCGGATTTGAGACCGATTGGTCTCGTTTCAATCAGATTCAAGAGGAGGTCTCTGGGATTTAGTTTTTTGCTTTGCGCGTCATTGTGCGACGGCGGGAGGCGGCGCGGACTTCGGTTTCGAGGTAAGAGTCGAGTTGGATGAGGGTGTCGTGCAGGGGAGCCCGCGACTTTTCGATGCGCGCAAGGAGGTTGGCGCCTTCGAGCGCGCCGATGATGCGATTGGCCACGCGGGAGGCGTCGATATCGGGGCGGACCGTGCCGGAGCGGCGGCCTTCTTCGACCGTGGCAATCAACATGTCGCGCCAGTTCTGCAGTGCAGCCCGTACGCGTTCTCGCAGCACAGGATTGCCATCGTCCGCGTCTACCGCGGTGTTCAGTACGGGACAGCCGCCGGGGAAGTTGGAGTGTTCCGTGAAATTCGAAACGTGATGCTTCAGACGGTCGACTTCATTGGCGATGTCTTCCATGCCTCGCCGGCGCTTGGCGGAGACGGTGCGCCAGGCGTAGTCGAAGGCCTCGGCGGCGAGCTCTTCTTTGCTTTCGAAGTGGCGATAGATTCCGCCTTTGTTGAGGCCCGTGGCTTCCATGATGTCCGAAAGCGCGCAGCCGACATAACCCCGCTGATTGAAGATGGGGGCGGCGCGCTCGATGATGAATTGGCGTGTGGCTTCACCTTTGCTCATAGCTTAAGGTTGGATGATAAATAAAACCGAATGGTCTCAATCATGACTAAGTTATATGTAGTTGGTCATCTGAGTTGGAAAGCGGTTTATCGGGGACTTCTAGTCGGTTGACTGTGGCAAAACCAATGAAAATCAGAGCCCCTGTGATACCGACGGGTATCAGCATCCAGGGACCCACCCAATCTGCATTCACTGAATTCACCCAGCCAGCATGTGGACCGTCGAGAACCGATAGATAAATGATGCGTGGAAAGTCATTGGCAGGATGCTCATCAAGATAGGTGAATTTCAATAATTGCCCGGGCGTCAAATATGGCTCGTATCCGGGATTGGTCGGTGGACTGAAAGGAAGTCTGAAAATGTTCTGCTTTCCGTCTTCACCAACGATTGCGACTGTGTAAAAAACGTTCTTGCCTTCATGATGTTTGTAGGTCGAAACGGTTCGCCCCTCGTCCTGCAATCGTGGTGCTGAAGATGGCGCAGTCGCAAGACCAGCTCCTATTCCCATGATCCCCAGCGAAGCTACTGCCAATACGAAGTAGATGCGGCCCTTAATCGTGTATTTCTTGAAAATGTTGCGCATCAAGAGGCACAGTACGCCCAATGTCAAAAACATCGCGATGAAGAAGCCCCAAACTTCTCCGAGCGATCGGATTCCTGGGAGCCATGAAATTGACGGCGGATTCATGGACTAAAGTTTACTTCGCTTGAGGTACAGGGCCGCGACAAATCAAGAATGCTATTCGAATCGCACTTGATGCTAGTGATAACCGTTCATCACTTTCAGCTCAACCTGCGTCAATCACTTCGTCGATGTACTATCTTCGTCCATCCGGGCCAATTTCTCGGCGATCGCCTCTTCAATGAAGTCCTCAACGGGAATTCCACGTTGCTCGGCAATTCGCAGCGCGCGTTTTGGAATCGGATCATCCAAATCCAGTAACGCCCATCCGAGAAACTCGCAATCAGACAAACTTTGGCCTTCCATGGCTAGATAATAGCTTCAAGGCATTGGCGGAATCTGTTGGTGGAACAGAAAAAAGCGCGACCGAAGTCGCGCCTTTCCTTTTTTGGAACAAGGACTACTACGCCTTAGCGGTCTCGCGCTTGGCCTTCGCGCTGGCCAAACCGGCCTTCGCCTGGGTGGCGAGAGCGGCGAAGCCTGCGGGGTCGTTGGCAGCGATGTCGGCGAGGATCTTGCGATCGAGGCCGTTGCCGGCATGCTTGAGGCCGTTGATGAAGGTCGAGTAGCTCAGGCCCAGAGGGCGGCAGGCTGCATTGATACGCACAATCCAGAGCGAACGGAACTGGCGCTTCTTCTGCTTGCGGCCGATGTAAGCGAACTTGAGGCCGCGCTCGACTGCTTCTTGAGCAGCCTGGTAGAGCTTGGATTTTGTGAGGAAGTAGCCACTCGCGCGCTTGAGAATCTTTTTGCGGCGGTCGCTGCGCTTTGTACTCCGTTTTACACGGGGCATGGGTCAGTCTCCTTTTGCGTACATCGTTTAGCCGCTGGAGGTAAGGGTCGCGATCTGGGCTCTATTGGACTCGAACAGTGTCCAAGTAGAACTACTGCAGCTCGACGATGTGGCCTCTTCACTGGCTTTGCAACTTCGAATCTCAGTGGGTTGACGTTGGTCTAACCCAGGGGCCTAAACGCATTTGCGGCCCTTTATTCTGACGAATGGCTTGATTCGAATAACATTCGATACCGCCACCACGCTTTACGCGTAGGGGAGCATCCGGGCGACCTTTGGGGTATCCGCCTTCGAAACCAGAACAATACGGCCCAGCTTGGACTTGGTCTTGTTCGTCTTCGAGGTGAGGATATGGCGCATCTTGGACTGGCCACGCTTGAACTTGCCGGTGCCGGTCTTTTTGAAGCGCTTGGCCGCGCCTGAGTGTGTTTTCAACTTTGGCATGGTGTTCCTAACAGAGCTACTTTGGACAACCTTTTGATTATATACCAGTTATTCAGAACAATAGCGATTTCGAGCCTGCTCCCGGTATCCTGCGAGGGCGGACGTTCGCACGGGATGATCCTGGCGAAAACTCTGCTTTATCAAACACGCTGCGGTAGGATCATCTTTTCCAAGGGAACTCTCAAGACTCCAATGTCAGCCGCGAAACGTTTGCCACTACCAGCGATCACCGGAGTGAGGTTTTTCCTCGCTCTCTGGGTCATTGCGCTGCATATGACGGTAGCAAATGTGGCTTTCAAAGGGCTTGTGGGCCGGTCTCCTGCTCTGATTCGCGAGGTCATTCAAGCGGGAGCCTCGGCGGTAGGAATCTTCTTCCTCCTCTCGGGTTTTGTACTAGCGTACAACTACGACCTTGGGCGTAAGTGGGATTCGAGTCAACGATGGCGGTTCTGGACCGCCCGGTTTGCGCGAATCTATCCGGTTTACTGTCTGGCGCTGGTAGTGGCTATTCCTTCCCTGGTAGCCGGCACCGTGAAGGCCGGTCCCCTTCATCCGGGCTCCCTGGCGGTAGGTGCTGGGGCTGTGCTGCTTTTGGTGCAAGCGTGGATCCCCAACGATGCCGAGTTTTGGGGCGGACCGGCCTGGTCGCTCAGTGTCGAAGCATTTTTCTACCTTTGTTTTCCGTTTCTCGGCAGGCTGCTTTGGAAGGTGGAGCGCCGAGGCCTGCAATGGATTACGCTTGCCGGCCTGTGGTTGACCGCGTGCGGCGTGTCTTACTGGATTGCGGAGTGGAAGGCGCCTTGGTTTCTGCATGCGGCCGACTATGACACGGTGTGGTCGCTGGTGATTAAATTCAATCCTGCCATAAGGCTTCCCGAGTTCCTTGCAGGGGTCATGCTCTGCAAGATATTCGTCTCTTACGGACAGGAGAAAACGTTGCCCAGCCGCTTCGGCCGTGGCACGTTCCTCTGTCTTTTCGGCCTTGCCGCGGGGCTGGGCGTGCTGTCGCAAGACTACCGACTTCCTCCGGCGGTGCTCCACGACGGCCTGCTGCTGCCGGCCACGGCTGCGGTCATACTGGGCCTCAGCAGGGGCGGAGGCTGGATTGGGCGATGGCTTTCTTTGCCGACGATTGTGCTTCTGGGTCAAGTGAGCTATGCCATGTATCTGCTGCACATGCCGCTGTATTCGTATTTTGCGGCAGCAAATAAGAGGGTTGTCCACAATCAAGCAGAGGCGTGGATGAGTTTTATCTTGTTCCTCGGCTGTTTGATCACCGCTTGCTGTGTAACCTTTTTTTGGTTGGAGGAACCTTCGCGAAAGGCGGTACTGAGGAAGCTCCACGGGGAAAAGCCTTTCCGCCGATCGAAGCCGGAGCTGCCAGAACCGGTTGCAGCCGACCCATTTTGAAACCGCCTATTCCAGCTTGATCTCCAGATTAGCCACCGGCGCGGTCTTACTGTTGAACTTACTCAGATACTCGGACTTGGAGCGGTGCGCGCGATAGGTCGCCCAGAAGTTGTAATCGGCGCCACTATTGAGACGGCGGAACTCGAAATGGCCGGCCTTATCCGTGATGTAGGAGATAACGGTGTTGTCGGCGACATTCTGCACCTCAACGACAGCCCCAGCCAGCGGTTCATGGTGTTGATCGGAGACGGTTCCGGAAAGAGTTCGAAACGTGTTCTGGGCGTAAGCGGAGCCGGCCAACATGCATGCCAAAACGCAAAGAACCAGTCCAAGGAGACTCAACGATGGATAGAAGTGCATTTCTTTTTTCGTTTGGCGGTAAATAAGGCACCTCATATCGTGTTGGACGGAACGGAAAGAGCTTTCTCTTAACGCAAACGGCAGGAACTGCTGCAATAGATGCGATTTTGCGGGGTTGCGACGCTAGAAGCGCGTTGTAGGATGACCCTCATAGGAGAAACCATGCCTTTGAAGTCCCGAATCGCCGTCGCCGCGCTGTTCCTCGGCACCTGCTCCGCTGTCACGCTCGCCCAACAACCTGCGCCGAAGCCGCTGACCGCCATGCCTTACACGCCCTCGCTCGATGTGACGAGTCTGGACCGCACGGCAGACCCCTGCGTGGATTTCTACAAGTTCTCCTGCGGCGGCTGGATTGCCCATAATCCGATTCCCGCAGATCAAGCGGCGTGGAGTGTCTATGGCAAGCTGGCGAACGATAACCAGCAGTTTCTCTGGGGCATTCTGGAAGAGGATGCGAAGGCAACCAACCGCGCACCGGTGCAACAGAAAGTGGGCGACTACTTTGCCGCCTGCATGAATACCAACGCGATCGATGCGCTGGGCATAAAGCCGCTGCAGCCTGGACTGGCCGCAATCGAGAGCTTCAAGACCCGCGCTGAGCTGCTTGCCGGGCTGGGCAAGTTCGATAAAGACCACATCGGCACCTTTTTCCTGGACTCCGGCACGGACCAGGACGCAGTCGATTCCTCCGTCATCATCGTTGCCATCGATGCCGGCGGCCTTGGCCTTCCCGACCGCGACTACTACACCAAGACCGACGACAAGAGCGTCAAGATTCGCGAGCAGTACAAGGCCTACATCGAGCAGATGCTCGGCTTCGAGGGTGAATCCCCGGCGCGCGCCAAGGCCGATGCGGCGGCGATCCTGAAGATCGAAACGGCCCTTGCTACAGCGCAGCTTACCCGCGTGGAGCGCCGCGATCCGCACAACGTGTATCACATGATGCCGATCGCCGATCTTGAGAAGCTTGCGCCTTCGATCGACTGGACGGCATACTTCGCCGTGCATGACGCGCCCGGCGTCACGAAGCTCAATGTTTCGCAACCGGCGTTTATGAAGGCCGTCAACGCCGAGCTTACAACCGAACCCATGGAAGCGCTGCGCGCCTACCTCCGGTTTCACCTGATAACCGGCGCGGCGCCGTACCTGGCGCAACCGCTCGCGCAGGCCAACTTTGACTTCTTCTCGAAGACACTGCGCGGCACACCTGCCATGCCACCCCGCTGGAAGACCTGCACGCGTGGCGTTGATCGCAACCTTGGCGAAGCGCTGGGACAGGAGTTCGTGAAGCGGACGTTTGGCGCTGATACCAAGGCCAAAACGCAGCTAATGACCGAGCAGATTGAAACGGCGATGCAGCAAGAGATCGAGGGTCTCGACTGGATGAGCCCGGCGACCAAGCAGGAAGCGCTGCGCAAGCTGCATGCCATCCGCAACAAGATCGGCTATCCGGACCGCTGGCGTGATTACACAGCGCTTGAAGTGAAACCGGACGATTACTTCGGCGATGTCTCCCGCGCGATCCAGTTTGAAAACGATCGCCAGTGGCACAAACTGGGCAAGCCCGTCGACCTGAATGAGTGGGGCATGACACCCCCCACGGTGAACGCCTACTTCAACCCGCAGATGAACGACATCAACTTTCCTGCCGGCGTGCTGCAACCGCCTTTGTACGACCCGAAGGAAGACGACGCACCCAACTACGGCAACACGGGCGGCACCATCGGCCACGAGTTGACGCATGCGTTCGACGACGAGGGCCGCCAGTTCGACGCAAAAGGCAATCTGCGCGACTGGTGGATGCCGGAAGACGCGAAAGGCTTTGAAACCCGCATCAACTGTGTGCGCGACCAGTACGCAGGCTATGTGATCGTGGACGACATCCACATCAACTCTAAGCTGACCAGCGGTGAAGACGTGGCCGATCTGGGTGGCGAGTTGCTGGCGTATATCGCCTGGAAGAAGCAGACCGAAGGTCTGAAGCTGACCGATGTAGAAGGCTTTACGCCCGACCAGCGTTTCTTCGTCGGCATGGCCCAGTGGGCCTGCGAAGAGCAGCGGCCCGAGAACCTGCGTATGAGCGCGATGACCAACCCGCACTCACCGAGCTACGCACGCATTAACGGCGTGGTATCGAACATGCCACAGTTCCAGAAGGCCTTCGGCTGCAAGGTAGGCCAGCCCATGGTGCATACGCCAACGTGCAAGGTCTGGTGAGAGTTACATGCGACCGACAGAAGAGTTCAGAGTCCCAGCCATCGCCTTTCTCGGAGAGCAGGACGGCACAGTCGAACGCAGCCTGAAGGAAGCCCTTGCGAAATTATTAGCAAAAGAGACTACGATCTTGGCTGCCTACCTTGCTCGTGTTCACTATCGAGAATCACCTGTTGATTCGGTAGCTCTCTGTTTGCGCAGCAACGCTCCACCCGACCGAGCCCTTATAGATCGAATCAGTAGTGTATTCGCATTGATATTCAACTCAACCGAACATTTGGATATTCTTTTCCTGACAATGCAACAACAAGCAGCGATCGACAGTTGCTGCCTCTCATTTTTTTCGCCGAGATTCCTGAAATGGCCAAGCTCACAACGATGTTCAACCCGCCCCACCCCGGCAGACTTGTGCGGGAGTTTATGGGCGACATCACCGTCACCGAGATGGCGAAGCATCTGAAAATGACGCGCGCGAATTTGTCCATGATCCTGAATGGGCGTACCGGAATTTCGGCCGCGGTCGCGATCAAGCTGTCCGAAGCACTCCCCAACTGGCCTCCCAGCTTCTGGTTGCTGGTACAGAACGACTACGACCTGTGGCATGCGAGCCGTATCAAGCGGGCCAAAATTCGTCCAATCCGTCCTGCGGCAAAGAAAACAGACAAAATCGCGGCATAGACAGCCCATGCAAAGAAGAAAGGCGAGAGAAAAATTCTCTCGCCTTTCTTCTTTCTGCCGTACACTTTTGGCAACCTAACAGCTACACCGAAGCGACTCAGGGCCCTGCGAGGGTCGCCATCTCACCTCGAAAGTGATTGGACCCCTCATGCCTGTTCCCCTCTCAAAACGTTGTATCGCGGAGTTCTTCGGAACTTTCTGGCTGGTCTTCGGCGGCTGCGGCGCGGCCGTGCTGGCCGCAGGCTTCCCTACGCTCGGCATCGGCTTTGCCGGCGTCGCGCTGGCCTTTGGATTGACCGTGCTGACCATGGCCTATGCCATCGGCCACATCTCCGGCTGCCACTTGAACCCCGCCGTCACCCTCGGCCTGGTCACGGGCAAGCGATTTCCGGCCGACGAAGCACTTCCCTACTGGCTTTCGCAGGTGATGGGCGGCATCGCCGCCGCGGCTGTACTCTACGCCATTGCCGCGGGCAAGGGGTCGTTCCTCGCAGGTGGCTTTGCTTCGAACGGCTACGGCGAGCACTCACCGGATGGCTACAGCCTGGTGGCCTGCCTCACGGCGGAGATCGTGCTGACGTTCTTCTTCCTGATCGTCATCATGGGCTCGACCGACCAGCGTGCGGCCAAGGGATTCGCGCCACTGGCGATCGGCTTCTGCCTGACGCTGATCCACTTGATCGGCATCCCTGTGACAAACCTATCGGTCAACCCTGCGCGCTCCACTGGGCCGGCGCTGATTGCCGCTGCCACCGGCGGCACCTGGGCGGTGAAGCAGCTTTGGTTGTTCTGGCTGGCTCCACTGGTGGGCGGAGCGCTCGGCGGGCTGTTTTACAAAGCAGTGTTGGCCGAGCATGAGGTGCCTCCGGTGGTCGAAAAGCCCGTAGCCTTCTCCGCCTAAATCATCTGAATCGCTCCCGCAAACACCCCTCCAGCAGGAGCTTGGGGGCGTTTGCGGGGGTCCGGGAACGCACCGTCCGCGCATGGTAAAATTGAGCCAGGGAATTACCCTTTTCAGGCGGCTGAATCCCCTTTGTTTCCGGGCCTTTCCTAAGGCCTGAGAAGCTCGCACGACATGGCCGCCTGCCGGAGTTTTTTTGTCGACCCAAAGTCCTGTTCCAGATCCAAAGAATCCGACGCCGGCAGTGCCTGCCGGCGGTGACTACACCGGCGAAAATATCACCATCCTGGAAGGTCTTGCGGCAGTCCGCCTGCGCCCGGCCATGTACATCGGCTCAACCGGCGAGCAGGGCCTGCATCACCTCGTCTATGAGGTCGTCGACAACTCGGTCGACGAAGCCCTCGCCGGCCACGCCACACGCATCGACGTCACCATCCACGTCGACAACTCCATCACCGTCGTCGACGACGGCCGCGGCATTCCGGTCGACAACAAGACGCTGCCCACCGGCGAAGTCCTTCCCGCCGTGCAGGTCGTACTCACGATGCTCCACGCCGGCGGCAAGTTCGACGCGTCGAACTACAAAGTTTCCGGCGGCCTCCACGGCGTGGGCGTAAGCTGCGTAAACGCCCTTTCAGAAGAGTTCGACGTCGAGATCTGGCGCGATGGCCATGCGTGGGAGATGGATTACTCCAAGGGCGACCCGATCTCCGAGCTGCGCAAGATGGGCCCAAGCAAGCGCCGCGGCACCAAGATCCACTTCCTACCCGACAAGAGCATCTTCACCGTCACCGAGTACAACTTCGACACGCTCGCCAACCGGCTCCGCCAGCTCGCGTTCCTGAATAAGGGCATCGAGATCTCGTTGACCGACGAGCGCCAGGTGGATGGCAAGGGTGAAGTCAAGACCCAGCTCTACAAGTACTCCGGCGGCATCGCCGAGTTCATCAAGCTGCTCAACAAGGGCAAGCAGGTACTGCACGAAAAGCCCATCTACATGGAAGCCGAAATCGGCCAGCTCGTGATGGAAATCGCGCTGCAGTACAACGACGCGTACTCCGAGACCGTCTTTTCCTTCGCCAACAACATCAACACGGTAGACGGTGGCACGCATCTCTCCGGCTTCCGTACCGCGCTCACGCGCACGATCAACGTCGCCGGCGCTTCGCTCGGCCTCTTCAAAGATGTGAAGGAAAACCTCTCGGGCGATGACGTCCGTGAAGGCCTCGTCGCTGTTGTCAGCGTTAAGCTGCCGCAGCCGCAGTTCGAAGGTCAGACCAAGGGCAAGCTGAACTCCGATATCGCCGGACAGGTGCAGGCTTTCGTCAACGAGCGCCTCGGCGCGTTCCTCGAGCAGAACCCGCAGGTCGCCAAGAAGATCATCAACAAGGCCATCGACGCAGCCCGCGCGCGCGAAGCCGCCCGCAAGGCCCGTGACCTTACGCGCCGTAAAGGTGCGCTCGATGGCGGCGGCCTGCCAGGCAAACTCGCCGACTGTTCCGAGCGTCGTCCTGAGCTTTGCGAACTCTATCTCGTCGAGGGTGAATCGGCCGGCGGCACGGCCAAGCAGGGACGTGACCGTAAGTTTCAAGCCATCCTTCCGCTGAAGGGTAAGATCCTCAACGTGGAGAAGGCCCGCTACGACAAGATGCTGGGCCACGAAGAAATCCGCGCTATGATCACCGCACTCGGCTGTGGCATCGGCAAGGACGACTTCGACATCGCCAAGCTGCGCTACGGCAAGCTGATCCTGATGACCGATGCTGACGTCGACGGCTCGCACATCCGCACGTTGCTGCTGACCTTCTTCTTCCGCCACATGCAGGAGCTCATCCTGCGCGGCCATGTGTACATTGCGCAGCCGCCGCTGTTCCGCATCAAGAAGGGCAAGTTCGAGCAGTACATCAAGAATGAGCGCGAGTATGTGGACGTGATGGTCAAGCGCGCGAGCGACGGCATGGTTATTCGCTACGGCGAGGGCGGTGCGCGGCTCGAAGGCAATGACCTCACGAAGTTCATGGCGCAGCTCAACGACTATCTCGGCTACTTCGACAAGGTCACCAAGCGTCTGCGCGACGAAGACGTCGTCCGCGCCTTCGCAGAAACCTTTGCCAACGAAGGCAAGGAGCCGGCCCGCCGCGCAGACTTCGAGTCCGACACGAAGGTCAAGGAGATGCGCGCCAAGCTCAAGGAGATGGAGCGCGGACACTTGTTCAAGAGCGTCTCCGCCGTAGAGTTCGATGAAGAGCATCGTACCTACTCGGTTTCGTTTACCGATGCCCAGGGTGCGCTGCGCAAGATCGACTGGACGCTGGCCAACTCAGCCGAAGGCCGTCAGCTACTGCACAAGCAGGCTCAGGCCAGTGCACAGCTTACCGGTCCGTTCCTGATCGAGTACGCAGGTAAGGCCGCCGTGAGCACCAAGACCGTCGCCGAGCAAGCCGAGCAGGAGTTGGAGGACACCGAAGAAGTCGAGCTCGAAGGCGCAGTCGACGTCGGCGCCGTTCCGGTTGAAGCTGCGAAGGTGGTGAAACGCAGCTCCAAGGTCTCGCAGGATCCGGTCGAGAAGAAGACGCCGCGCGAGGTGTTCGAGTACGTCATCGAGCAAGGCCGCAAGGAGTACGCAGTCCAGCGCTACAAGGGATTGGGCGAAATGACCGCACCGCAACTGTGGGAGACCACGATGGATCCGGCCCGCCGCACGCTGATGCAAGTGAAGCTCGAAGACATCGCCGCCACCGAAGAGATCTTCACCACGCTGATGGGCGAAGACGTCGAAGCCCGTCGCAAGTTCATCGAAGAGAATGCTCTGGATGTAAAGAATCTGGATATCTAAAAAGAACTTGTTGGCAACGTAGAAAAGGGTGCGTCAACCATCCACACAATTGGGTACCATAACCAACATGACTCACCAGAAGCGCGCTCTCGTCACCGGAGGCGCTGGCCTCATCGGCTCTCACATCGTGGACCTCTTGCTCGCCGAAGGATATTCGGTCCGCATCCTCGACAACCTCGAGCCCAATACCCACAAGTTTGGCAAGCCCGCATGGGTCAACCCAGCCGCCGAGTTCCGCCAGGGCAACGTGCAGGACTACGAGACGATGAAGTCCGCCCTCACCGACATCGACGTCGTCTTCCACGAAGCAGCCTACGGCGGCTATATGCCCGAGATGGCCAAGTACGTCCTCGTCAACAGCTTCGGCACCGCACAGTTGCTGGAGATCATCCGCGACCACAACCTGCCCATCAAGAAGGTCGTCGTCGCCAGCTCGCAGGCCGTGTACTCCGAAGGCGCCGCAAACTGCCCTATCCACGGTCACGTGGTTCCGCTTATCCGCCCCGTCGAGCAGCTGCGCGCAGGCGACTTCGCCGTCCACTGCCCCATCTGCAACGAGGTCACTACCTCCATCCCGACACCCGAATCCACACCGGGCGGCGGCGAAACCGTCTACGCGCTCACTAAGGTCGACCAGGAACGCCTCGTGCTGCTGTGGGGCAAGCAGACCGGCATCCCCACGGTCGCGCTGCGCTACTCCTGCACGTACGGTCCGCGCCAGTCTCTGTTCAACCCCTACACGGGCGTCATCGCCATCTTCTGCACGCGGCTGCTCAACGGCCAGCCACCGGTGATGTATGAGGACGGCGGCCAGACCCGCGACCTCTGCTTCGTTGAAGACATCGCCCGCGCCAACCTGCTGGCGATGGAGTCTGACAAGCTCGATGGCCTGCCCGTAAATGCCGGCAGCGGACGCGCCACCAGCGTGCGCGACCTCGCCGGCATAATCGCTGCCCAGCTCGGCGTCAATCTTGCCCCACTCGCGCGCGGCGAGTTCCGCCCCGGCGAGATTCGTTCGCTCATCTCCGACATTAGCCGCATCCGCACCATCGGCTACGAACCGCAGACCACCATCGAGCAAGGCATCGGCCGCTACATCGACTGGATCAGAACCCAGGGCGCTGTGGAAGACTACTTTTCGAGAGCCGAAGCCGGCCTGCGCGCCAAGGGCATCGTACAGAGTGTGAAGGGCTAGCGTTCGCTGCTCCAAGAAGAAGGCCCAGTGCAATAATCTCGCTATGCCTGATGCGAACTCGCTCATAACCGATGCCACGCGGCGACGCTTCCTCGCCGTCTCCACCGCAGCCGGACTCGGCGGCACACTCTTCCCCGGTGCGCTGTTTACACTTGCTTCGAAAAAAGTAGCGGCCCAAAGCACCGACAAGCCCGACCTTCACGGCTGGCCCGCCATCACGCCCGAGATGCTCGACGCCGCAGCCACCATCGCCGCCATCAAGCTCACCGCGGAGCAAAAGCAGATGATGCTCGACGGCGTCCTCAGCCAACGCAACAACGCACTCCGGGTGCGCGATTTGCATCTTGCCAATAGCGTCGCACCGACGGCGGTATTCAATCCCGTACCCGCCGGGACACCCGCACCGCTGCCTGCGCCACCACAAGCAGTGACTCTCGGTAAAGCTCCTGATATCGCGAAAATCTTCACCCAAGCTAAAGCGATGAGTGAAGATGGCGATCTCGCGATGGAGTCGTGGGCCTTCGCGTCAGTTCGTCAACTGGGCATAGCTTTGCGAGCGCACAAAGTAACCTCCCTCGCGCTGACGAAGATGTACCTCGCGCGCCTCAAGCGCTATGCGCCCACGCTGCACTTTCTCATCACCCTCACCGAAGACCGGGCCCTCGCACAGGCTGCAACGGCCGACAGCGAGCTCGCAGCCGGCAAGGACCGCGGGCCGCTTCACGGCATTCCCTGGGGCGCAAAGGATCTTCTCGCCGTCAAAGGCTTTCCCACCACATGGGGCGCGGCAGGCTTTGAGAATCAGCACTTCGACGAAGACGCCGAAGTCGTCAAGCGCCTCGACGTAGCCGGTGCCGTGCTGGTCGCCAAGCTCAGCATGGGCGCGCTTGCGCAGGGCGACCTTTGGTTCGGCGAGCGCACACGCAATCCATGGAACACAAAACAAGGCAGCTCCGGCAGCTCTGCGGGCAGCGCCTCCGCTGTATCTGCCGGTTGCGTCGGCTTTGCCATCGGCACCGAAACCCTGGGCTCCATCTCCAGCCCCAGCACACGATGCGGCGTCACGGGCTTGCGGCCGAGCTTCGGCCTCGTGCCACGCACCGGCGCGATGGCGCTCACATGGTCGATGGACAAGATCGGCCCTATCGCGCGCTCCGTCGAAGACTGCGCCCTCGTGCTCAACGCCATTTATGGCCCCGACGGCCACGATCAAAGCGTTCAAGTCGCCCCGTTCCATGCCGACCTCACGCTTGACGTCCGCAAGCTCCGCGTCGGCTACCTCAAGTCCTCCTTCGACACACCCAAGCCCAGTGAAAAACCGACTCCCGCCGATCTCTACGATGCCGCACTCGCCTCGAAAGCTCTCGACCACCTCCGTGACATGGGCCTCACACTTACGCCAGTCGAGCTGCCGGACTTCCACTTCTCCGCTCTGACCACCATCCTCCGCGCGGAAGGCGCTGCCGCCTTCGACGAGCTCACCACCTCCGGCCGCGATGCCCTGCTCACCGGGCAGAAGTCCTTCGACTGGCCCAACAGCTTCCGCACCGGTCGCATGCTCCTAGCCGTCGACTACATCCAGGCCGAACGCGCTCGCGCACTCGCCATGGCTGCGATGCACGAAACCTTCAAAGCCTTCGACGTCATCGTCACCCCCAGCAGCGGCACGCAGCTCACCGCAACAAACCTCTGCGGCCAGCCCGCAGTCATCGTACCCAACGGTCTGCGCGGAACCGATGCGCCGGCCTACGCGCCCACAGAAGACGACCCATGGCCGGGATACGGCGGACCGGGACGCCAGTTTCGATCACCTTCCTCGCGCCGCTCTACCAGGACGTCAAAGCCGTCGCGCTCGCCCACGCATATCAGCAACATACGGGTTTCCACCTGCTGCACCCAAAGCTCTAAGCGGAGCATCCTGGGCAGCAGGTGTAATGTTTCGGCAACTCATCCGTCTCCCCTATGACCGCAAATTTGCGGATCGCGAAAGGAACACACCATGACGACCAAATGCACATGCCCCTGCGGCCCGGAATGCAACTGCCCTGACTGCACATGCCCCTGCTGCTAACCAACCGCGAAACGGAGCGGTGCACCGCTCACGCTTCGCAATCTCTTATGTCCAACGCCACACTCCAAACTCTGCTCGACCGTCGCGCGGGCTTCCTGGCCTTCGTGCAGCACCGCGTCAACGACCGCTCACTCGCCGAAGACATTCTGCAGGCCGCCTTCGTGCGTGCGCTCGAGCGGTCTGGCACGCTGCGTGAAGAAGACTCAGCGGTGGCCTGGTTCTACAGCGTGCTACGTCACGCGGTCATCGACCACTACCGCCATCACACCTCCGAAACCTCCGCCATCGACCGCTGGGCCAACGAGATGGGGTTCACCGGCGAGGAGCCCTCCACCGCCGACAATCCAGCCCGCACCTTCATCTGCGGCTGCATCAAGCTCGTACTTCCGAACCTCCGACCTGCTTACGCCGAGGTCCTGCGGGAAGTCGATCTTGCTGAAATACCGCTTGGCGATTACGCTCGCAACCACCACCTCACCCCCGGCAACGCCGCTGTCCGTGCCCACCGCGCAAGGGCCGCGCTACGACGCGAACTCGCCCGCACCTGCGGCGCCTGCTCCATCCACGCGTGCCTCGATTGCGTCTGCAAGGCGCAGTGCCGCATCGAAGAAGGTACGTGTTGACGCCGAACAAACTCGCCCTGCTCCTCGCAATTGTTCTGATCGCCACAACGGCGCAAGCGCAGATGGTGATGTCCTCCGACACCCTCATCGAAGCCGAGCAGCAGCACGGCTCCTCCGGCACCAGCATCGAACCCGCCAGCACACCCGTGCCCATGCTCATGACCACGCGCGGCGCCTGGCAACTCATGCTGCACGGCAACGCCTTCGCCGCCGATACCCAACAGCAGGCCAATAAACCCCGTAACCGCGACGCCTTCTTCTCCACCAACTGGATCATGCCCATGGCGCAGCGCAAGCTCGGACCACACGGCGGCCAGCTCACCGTCCGCGCCATGTTCTCACTGGAGCCCGGCACCATCAGCAACCGTAACTACCCCGAGCTCTTCCAGCAAGGCGAAACCGCTTACGGCGCACCCATCGTCGATGGACAGCACCCGCACGATTTCTTTATGGAAGTCGCCGCGCTCTACGATCTCCCGCTCACGCAGAACACGTTGTTCTCGCTCTACGCCGCACCCGTCGGCGACCCGGCTATTGGCCCCGCTGCGTATCCGCATCGCCAGTCAGCAAGCGAAGACCCCATCGCCGCGCTCGGCCACCACCAGGAAGACTCTACGCACATCGCCTTCAACGTCGTCACCGGCGGCCTCACCTATCGCTGGGCGCGCGTGGAGCTCTCCGGCTTCCACGGCGGCGAGCCCGATGAACACCGCTGGGCCTTTGAACCTTCGCCTAATGGACACAACATCGACTCCGTCTCCACCCGCCTCACCCTCTCTCCCACACGAGACATCAGCGGTCAATACTCCATCGCCCACATCCACTCCCCCGAAGCCCTCTACCCCGGCGAAGACCAGCAACGCCAAACCGCCAGCGCGATGTACCACCACACCTTCGCTACAAAGCTCAAAGCCGACAAGCCAAAGCCCATGCCAACAACGGACAACAAGCAGTCCATGGGCGGCATGGATATGTCCAGCATGCCCGGCATGGACATGGGCAGCGACACAAAGCCCCCGCCCGCCAAACAGAACATGCCAACAATGAGCATGGCGCCCGAGCCACGCACCGACCTCTCGACAACCTTCCTCTGGGGCCGCACACGCTCGCTCGCCGACAACAGCAAAGAGAACAGCTACCTTGCCGAAGCCCTGCTCCGCTTCGCTTCCACGAACTACCTCTGGACGCGCCTCGAAAACGCCGGCCGCTCCAACGAGCTTCTCCTGACACCCGGAAGCTCGCTCCCACCCAAATTCACCGAAGATCCCATCGGCCACGTAGCCGCGTACACCGTCGGCTACAACCACGACATCAAGCTAGGCCAGCACCTCCTCGCCGCGCCCGGCGGGCAGTTCACGATCTATCGCAGCCCCCAGGCGCTGCGTTCTACCTACGGCAACACACCGACAGCGGAAGTCTTCTTCATCCGCTTCCGGCTGAGATAATCTATCGCTACCTTCGACCGCAGAGCAGGTAGCGTCAAATGAGTTTCCTCTACCGGGGCGTCCACGCCAACCATCCCCAGATTGCGGCCGCAAGAATGGGCGTCGTCATTCCGGGCAAACTCGATGGTTCAGTAACTCCCGAAGATCACAACCGTGGCGGCCTCGAACGTCAAAGTCCCTACACCTCATGGACCGATGACCGGGAATTTGCGGAGCGACTTCGGGATATCCACGGCCCAGGAGGAGTCCTCCTTCGGGTTCGCGACGGAGCGCCCTCCGCTCAAGACACATGGAGCTGGGAAGGGTCGCCTGATGAATATATTGAAGGCGAACGCCTCTTGCGGGGGATTAGAATCGGAATTGAGGTGATCCTATGAGACAGGAAACTTCCAACCTTTTGACGCGGCTCGCAGCCGAAGAGGATTCCACGGTGATTCGTCGTTTACGTGCTCTTTTGGAAACACCTCAGGCACGAGTACTCCCGTCCTCCTCGCACCTCGCCCAGGCAGGCGATCTCGAGCCCATCTACCGCGTTCGCAATGAGTTTGCGAAGGAGCGGAAACGGCGCTTCGTGGGTCTTTCATCCCTCGTTTCCTCGTTGCAGGCATCCGCCCCATCGAGGCAGATCGAGATCCGCAGCGTGGTTGGAGAATTGGAAAAAGCAGACATATTCTTCGATGCGCAGACGAACGCCATCATTGGTGCCGTCGTCATCACGATGTCAGCCCACACTCGCGCCTATTACCGTGGCGAGCTGACGGGCAATCCTTTGGAGGCTCGTTCAAGCACCAAGAAGCCCGCCAGAACCTCAACGCATCGCGCGACGAAAGAAACAAGAGTTACAGCATAACTACCCCTTCGCCAGCTCCGCCTTCACCAGCTCACTCAGCACCTTCCCATCAATCCTCGCCCCATCGGCCAGCGCGCGAGCCTGCGCCAGCTTCATCACCGTACCCATATCCTTCGGCCTGGGCCTCGTCCCGCCATTGTCGGCCGTGATCCTCTCAATCGCCCCCATCACCGTCGCGCGAATATCTTCCTCACTCGCCGCCTTCGGCATATAGGCGTCGATCAGCTCAATCTCCGTCTGCTCCTTCGCCGCCAGCTCCGGCCGCCCACCCTTCGTAAACGACTCAATCGACTCTCGCCGCTGCTTCAACAGCGTCGTAATGATCCCCTGCTCTTCGGCATCCGTCAGCGGCTCGCGCTTATCGATCTCCTTCGACCGGAACGCCGATTTCACCATCCGCAGCGTCGTCAGCTTGTCAGCCTCCTTGGCCTTCATCGCCGCAATAATGTCTTTGCTGATCGCTTCACCAATCTTTGCCATGCTTTCCCCTTATCTCGTCACCTTCCAGCTTATCAAGCAGCGGTTATCGCGCGCCGCTTAGCCGCTCACGGGACTAAAATAGACGCATATGATTCGTAAGACACGCCTCTTCACGCCAGGTCCCACCCCGCTGCTTCCCGCCGCTCAGTTTGCCATGGCCGCGGCCGATATCCACCATCGCACGCCTGAGTTCCGTGCTCTCTACACCAAGGTCCTCGCCCAGCTCAAGGACTTCGTCGGCACTAAGAACGACGTCATCATCCTCTCCAGCTCCGGCTCCGGCGCCATGGAAGCCGCTGTCTCCAACCTCACCTCGCCAGGCGATCGCGTCCTCGTGCTCTCCGCCGGTAAGTTCGGCGAGCGCTGGTCAGCACTCGCCAAGGCCTTCGGCTGCGAAGTCGACCTCATCACCGAGCCCTACGGTAAGACCTTCGACTTCGACAAGGTCAAGGCCGCGCTGAAAATCGAAACCCGCGCCGTCTTTGTGCAGGCCAATGAGACCTCCACCGGCGCACGCCACGACATGGTGAAGCTCGGTCAGCTCCTCAAGGACGCTCACTCCGAAGCACTGCTCATCGTCGACGGCATCACTGGCCTCGGCACCACCGAGCTCGACATGGACGCCACCGGCATCGACGTCCTCATCGGCGGCTCGCAAAAAGCCGTCATGATTCCTCCCGGCCTCAGCTACCTCGCCGTCTCGCAACGCGCCTGGGACCGCATGGAGTCCACCTACAACCCGCGCTACTACTTCGATCTCCGCAAGGAGCGCAAGAACGCGAAGAACGGCGAAAGCGCCTACACGCCCGCCGTCGCGCTCATCGCCGCTCTCGGCGCCGCGCTGGACTGGATCGCCCAGCAGGCCGCCACGCCGGAGAATCCCGCCGGCAACCTTGTCGAAGGCCGCCGCAAGCTCGTCGACAACGCCGAGCTGATCGCCGCAATGACCCGCGAAGCCATGAAGGCTCTCGGCTTCAAGCTGTTCTCCGACTCTCCAGGCGCAGCCGCAACCGCCGTGCTCGCGCCGGAAGGCGTTGACTCCGGAGTCATCGTCAAGGGCCTCAAGTCCACCTTCGCGGCCATCATCACCAACGGCCAGGGCGAGATGAAGGGCCAGATCTTCCGCATCGCTCACCTCGGCTTCTTTGATTACATGGACACAATCGCGCTCATCGGCGCCATCGAACAGGTCGTCGTAAAGTCGATTCCCACACTAGGCGCCAAGTTCGGCGACGGCCTCATCGCCGCGCAGAACGTCTACGCCAACTGGAAGCCGAAAGCGTAACTCTAGCAGCACCGAGTGCCCCATCCTCACGACACCCATCGTCGCAGGGTGGGGTATCGTTTTCGGTAGCAAACGACCTTTCTGTCGCCGCCCAACCCCAAACATTCGAAACAGCTTCGACACCTTGTCCACACAAACATGCGGACATGCACACGCGTCAGTTCCATACCCTCTAAGTTGTTCAACCACCCGAGAAACCCAAGAGTCCGCCCCCTATGGCCGCTTTAGCAATGCCTAGTCCGAACGACGGTCTTCCCTCCTCCGTACACACGGAGATCACCGTCCTTGGCGCGATGCTGCTCGACGGCATGGCCGTCACCGATGCGACCGCCCGCCTGCATCCCGACGACTTCTCGCTGGACTCGCACCAGCGCATCTACCGCGTCATGCTCGACCTGCTCGCCGTCGGCCACGCCATCGACTACATCACCGTCATGGACGCGCTGCAGAAGAAGCGCGAGCTCGACGCCATCGGCGGACCCGCCTATCTCGCCTACCTCTCCGAAGGCATCCCCCGCCACCCCAAGGTCGAGGACTACGTCCGCATCATCAAGGACAAAAGCCTGCTGCGCCAGTTGATGTCCATCTTCAACGACGGCATGGTGCTGGCCTCCGACCAGAACGAAGACGCCACCAACGTTCTCAACGGGATAGAATCACGCCTCGCCGAAGTCGCCGATTCTGCCATTCAGCGCGGTTTTTCGGGCATCAGCGAGATCGTCGCCGGCTCCTTCGGTTCCATCGACGCACTCTACGAGCAGGGCCGCGAGGTTACCGGCCTGGCCACGCACTACATCGAGTTCGACAAGATGACCTCCGGCCTGCAGTCTTCCGAACTCATCATCGTCGCAGCGCGTCCTTCCATGGGCAAGACAGCCTGGGCCATCAACATCGCACAAAACTGCGCGGTGAAGGACGGCAAAGTCGTCGCCGTCTTCTCGCTGGAAATGTCGAAAGAGTCCCTCCTCCGACGTATGCTGGCCTCCGAAGCCTCCGTAGGCTCGCGCAAGCTGCAGACCGGCTTCATCCCGCGCGAAGACAAGAGCAAGCTCATCGCCGCTCTCGACCGCCTGATGACCTCGAAGATGTTCATCGACGACACGCCCGGCATCACGCTCGCGGAAATGCGCGCAAAAGCCCGCCGCCTGCGCCAGCAGGAAGGCGCCCTCGACCTCATCGTGATCGACTACTTGCAGCTCATGACCGGCCCCAAGTCAGGGAGTAAGTCCGAGAACCGCACTCAGGAGGTCAGCGCCATTTCGCGCGGTCTAAAGGCGCTCGCCAAGGAGATGCAGGTACCCGTCATCGCGCTGTCTCAGCTTTCGCGTGGCTCCGAGCAACGCACCGGCGACAAGAAGCCGCTGCTCTCCGATCTCCGCGAATCCGGCTCCATCGAGCAGGACGCCGACGTCGTCGCCTTCATCCACCGCGAAGAGTACTACGACCGCGAAAACGAAGACCTCAAAGGCAAAGCCGAAATCATCATCGCCAAGCAGCGCAACGGCCCGACCGGCTCGGTCCACCTCGCCTACATCGCCGACTTCACTCGCTTCGAAAACCTGGCCTTTGAAAGCTCCGGCGGCGGGGACGCGTACTAACGACCTTCTCTAACTCACGTTGTATCATCGAATAGTGGAGGGATTCAGATGCAAACTACCCTGACCATCGACGACGACGTGCTGGCTGCGGCCGAGAGTCTCGCGGCAAAGCGGCATCAAACCATTGGCGAAGTCATCTCTTCATTGAGTCGCCAATCGCTTCCCTATGACGAAATCATCATTGAGAAACGCAACGGTGTTCCCCTGCTGCCGATGCGTGATTCGACTCCTGTCACCGACGAATTCGTGAACCAACTAAAGGACGAACTGGGCATCTGATGTACCTCCTCGATGTCAACGTTCTTGTCGCTCTGCTCGATCCGGCACATGTCTTTCATGAGCGAGCCAGTAGATGGTTCGCATCGATCCATCCGCAGACCTGGGCGACGTGTCCCATCACAGAGAATGGCGTTCTGCGCATACTCACACTACCGCGCTATAGAAATTCTCCCGGCGGTCTCGCGGTCGTAGCCCGTTACCTCTCTGAATTACAAGAGATCCCGGGGCATGTCTTTTGGGCAGACGACTTTAGTCTTATCTCTGGAAACAGGGTTTCGATAAGTGCGCTCCCGAACCCGTCGCAAATTACAGATAGTTACCTACTCGCCCTGGCGGTCGCTCATGAAGCCAAGTTTGTGACCTTCGATCGACGAATCTCCACGGGTGCGGTTTTGGGTGGTCCACAAGCTCTCTTCATCCTTAATGAATAGAACCGCACCAGCAATAATTCTTCCCCTCCTGCCATCCTCCTGACACAATGCTGTCAGGAGCTGTGTCCTACTCTTCATCCTGTAGTCGTTACTACAACGCAGCACGAGGAGACACACCATGAGCAAGTTCAATGGAAACGCCATCACCTGGTTTGAAGTTCCCACCACCGACATCGGCCGCGCCGTCGACTTCTACGAGACCGTGCTCGACCGCAAACTCACCCAGTTCCCGGGCGAAGAGCCGTGCTTCATGTTCCCTGCCAGCGAAGGCTCCGTCGCCGGCGCCCTCATCCATCGCCCGCACCACATGCCGGCCACCAATGGCGCGATGGTCTACCTCAACGTCGATGGCGAACTCGACAACGTGCTCGCCCGCGCCCACAAGATCGAAGGCTCCGTGCAGTTGCCGAAGACGCAGATCCCCGGCGGTTATGGCTTTTATGCCTGCCTCATCGACTCCGAAGGCAACCACATTGGCCTGCACAGCCGCTAAGCGGAGCGCAGCCTGATGAGACGCGCCGACCGCCTCTTTCGCATCGTGCAGATGCTTCGCTCCGGACGCCTGAAGACCGCTCACGCCCTCGCCGAGCGCCTCCAGGTTTCCGAGCGAACGATCTATCGCGATGTCCGCGACCTGCAGCTCGCAGGCCAGCCGATCGAAGGCGAAGCCGGCGTCGGCTACACGCTGCGCCGCGAGTTCGACCTTCCACCACTCATGTTCACGCCTGAAGAAATTACCGCGCTCGTCCTCGGCGCCCGCCTCGTGCAGGCGTGGGGAGGCGCACAGTCCGTCATAGCCGCCAACTCCGCACTCGCGCGCATTGAGGCCGTTCTCCCAGCCGAACTCGCCGCGCGCCTCGACAAGATCGCGCTTTACGCTCCCGGCGGCTATCACATGATGCCCGCCCATCGCCACATGCTCGACGATCTCCACGCGGCCTGCCTGAGCTGCACGGTCATCGAGTTCGGCTACACGCGTCTCGGCGAAGATACCTCCCGCGCCGAGCAGCGCATCGTCCGCCCACTCGCACTCGCCTTCTGGTCCGGCGTATGGACGCTCGCCGCCTGGTGCGAAACCCGCGACGACTTCCGCAACTTCCGCATGGACCGCATCGAAGATCTCCACGTTACCAACCGCAACTTCCAACAGAAGCGCGGCCAGCGACTCGAAGACCTGATGAAACAGCACCGTGCCGAAGCCCGCAGCAGAAACGCCGTTTGACCTTCCTAAAATAACGTTGCGCGTTGTCTTATAGTGGATACGGAGGGCTTTTCATGCAGACAACCATCGATATCGACGATGACGTTCTCGCTGACGCCGAGCAGCTAGCGAAGCAGACAAGCCAAACGGTTGGAAAGGTGCTCTCTGCACTATCACGTAAGCCCCTTAAGATGACGCTCTCCGCTTCCGGCAGCCGCAGCGGCTTTCCTCTGCTGCCCATGCGCGATCCGACGCCCGTCACGCTCGAGTTCGTGAACAGGTTGCGCGACGAATTGCCCTGATGACATTCCTGCTCGATGTCAACGTGCTTATCGCCCTAATCGATCCTGCTCATCCAGATCATGACGCTGCGGACATCTGGTTCGCCTCTCTCGATAACCCAAGCTGGGCGACCTGTCCTCTCACCGAAAACGCCATTCTTAGAATCGTCGGTAACTCCAGCTATCGCAACTCTCCCGGATCACCTGCTGCGGTTGCGGAGCTATTAAAGAAAGCATGCAGTCTGCCGGGTCATGTATTCTGGCCTGACTCAATCAGCTTGTTGACGCATCCGTCCGTGAACTCCGGGCTCCTTCAAAGCTCATCACAAATCACGGATATCTATCTGATCGCATTGGCGCAGAGCAACGGGGGACAACTTGCCACCTTCGACCGACGCATCAAGACGGAGATCGTCCCAGGAAGCGATACGGCTGTCTTTTTAATTCCGCAACGAAGCTGAAGCCCGCGCTACTCCGTCTCCCCCGGCGTAAGCTTCGGATTGATCTTCACCGGCGCCTGGTTATACGGCATTCCCTTCGCCAACGCCGCGTCCAGCTCCTTGTCATAGCCATAGATATCGTCGAAGAAGTGCACCGACCCGTCTTCATCGGCCATCCCCGTCATATAAGTAAGAACCACCGGCAGCGTCGTCTTCAGATTGATGGTTTTGTTGTCTTCGCCGCTGTTCATCGCCTCGGACACCTTGTCCGCATCCCAGTCACCCTGCCCCTGCAAGACCCATGTCGCCATCTGGTCGGCATGTTGCAGCCGCACGCAGCCGTGGGAGCGGTCGCGCCGCGTCAGATCAAACAGGTTCAGTTCCGGCGTCGAGTGCATGTACACGTCATACTCATTCGGGAATAGAAACTTCACCAGCCCCAGCGAGTTCTTTGGCCCCGGCTTCTGCCGGATGCTGACACGCTGATGCTCCACATCATCCGCTGAAACACTCGTCACCACCGTGCCATCGTTCCTGTAAGCCTCATAGCCATGCTCCGCGAGATAGCCCACGCCACTCTTGTTCAAATGGCCCATGATCTCACGCTTCACAATCGACCCCGGCAGGTTCCAATAAGGACGGAACACCACATACCGCATCGTCCGCACGAACATCGGCGTGTCATGGTTACCCTGCGCTTCGCCATCCACCACCTTCATCTTGAACGCCAGTGAATGATCCGGTTCATACGCGCGCACAATAAACTCCGGCAGGTTCACAAACAACCGCGGTTGAATGAACCCATCCGGCAACCAGCGCCAGCGCTCCAGCGAGTCGCTCAGCTGCTGCACTCTCACATCCATCCGCACGTTCAGCGAATCAACCGTCGCCTGCGTCAGCTTGCCATCATCCGTAAGTCCATGCCGTCCCTGGTACGCCTTCACAGAAGCCGATAGACCTTCGTCATACACCGGCGAAGTGATGGCCGTAGAACTCAACCCCTCAAACTGCAGCCGTTGCTGTAGCGGCTGCAGCGCAGGATAGAACCCGCCAACAGCTACGGCCTTCGCCACCGAAGGCAGTGGTTGCTGCGGCGCGGCATCCTGCTGCTTGGCAAGATCCAGATACTCACCCAACGCTTTCTCCGTGGCCGCATACATGGGGTTCCCGGGCTCAACGCTCGAAACTGTCGTCGGCACATCATCGGCATCCACAAGCTGATCGTTCAAAAAGTCAGGCAGAGCGAATGCCTCGCGCTTCGCCGGCACATCGATATCGAAGTTCAGCGACTGCGGATTCACCCGCCCCACATGCAGGTCCGAAACAAAGCGCATCGCCGAAATCGTCATCGCCGCATCGAACTGTGCGATCACGTCCTGCGCATTGTCGGAGGTGTCATGCGTCTTCAGGATCGTCGCAATCCGTTGCACGCGCTGCGGCCAGCGCGAAGCATCGTAATCCTCGGGCTTTAAACCCTTCGCCGCTGCGCCTTCAAACATCGTAATTAGCGCCGTCGCCTGATCGGTTGGCTTGCCGTCGCGCGTCCACGCGAGCTCGTAGTTGCGGTCGTCGTAAAACTGCTGCACCTGCGGCTGTACGTTCGAGTAGTCTGACCACTTCAAAATCGTCAGCTTCGGCGAGCTCACGACCTGCTCCACGTTGTCGGCATAGTCCGTCGTGTTCGACTTGGATTTCGCCTTGCGATGGTGGAACTTCGATTTAAACGCCCTCCATCCACCCTTGCAGCCGGTCATCGGCACAATCATCACAGCGAGCAGCGACAGAACCAGACTGGCGCGAACAGCGTTCTTCGAAAGCTTCATAAAAGGAAAGGGCCTCAGGTGGAATCTGTCTGCTCAGAGTAGAACAGCATGCACGTAGGATGCAGGAAAATCTCTTGCACCTGCTCCCACTCAGCCGGGTAGTCCGACCATACTCAACCAGCACAGCGCCGCCTGCGTCACCACCACCCCACCCGAAAGCAGGAGAAACAGCTTCCGCTGCTTGGTCTCCAGCATGTCCGCAAACACGCCGCCGATAAACGTAAACAGGAACGGCAGCGCCCACAGCCACGGCGCGCTCACTACCTGCGACGTATACAGCGGCGCCAGCACCAGCATCATCAGCAGAGGAGCCGTATTGCCGAAATAGCGGCTTCGTTTTGCCGTCGCATACACCACCAGCGCCACAGCTGAGGCAATCAAGATACCCGCATTCGCCGGCGTCTTCGCAAAGTTCATCGCCGCATCCAGCGAGAACCAGAACCGCGCGCTACCGCCCGTAAACACATAGGTAAACGGCGCAATCCGAAACCCAAACCCGGCAAACACGATTCCGAGCGCGCCAAATGCCGCGAAGATCATGATCTGAGCCACATAGGCGCGACGCCGCTCCGCCAGGTAGAAAAAAAATATCGCCCCGGCCAGCAATCCAATCATCCCCGCCAGCAGATGCGCGGACATCGTAAGGCCCAGTGACACCGTCAACAGAATGATCCTCGGCCGCCACTTCCTGCGCGGCCCTTGCAGCGCATGCGCCACACCCATCGCCGTGTAGACCATGCCATACAGCCCCCACAGCGCCAGAATCTCGTTATTGGGCGTCGTCGCATACTTCACAATCGCCGGACAGAATACATAGAGCGAAAGCGCCAGCGCCCCGCCCTCAGGCCCGAACAATCTCTTAGCAACCCACCACAACCCTCCGCCCAGCCACACCGCGAAGAAGCAAAACGGCAGCCGCAGCAGATACTTCACCCACGCCAGCTCATGCCGAGCTTCCCAAGTCGTCCCGTTCAACGCGCCGTTGGCATAGAGCCGGTTTTCCGGCTTGCGAAAGTGGTCGACGCTCAGCAACGCCAACCGCTGCACGGTGAGCGGCAACCCGGCCAGCCGATAGGCGAACGTTCCATCGCCGTTCAGGTTGCCGCACGTCGTGTAGTAACCGGCAATGGCCGAAGGCGCTTCCCACATCTCACGCCCACACCGCGCATAGCGATAGTCGTTGGCGTCCAGCGGCCTGTGCGCAATCGACCACAAACACTCGCCGAAAAGCACAAGCAGCAGCAGCGCGGCCACTCGCTGCGCACGCCCAATATAGAAGCCTTTGAATCGCATCGTCTCTAAAGAGTCTACCGAATTATCCGGAGACATCAGTCAGCCCTGATTTACGCTGGCGATATGCGAGCATCCCTGCAAATCCTCATCGGGGTTGCGATCTGCCTCACGACAACAGCTCACCCTCAGGATACCGGCGCACCCCTCGATAAGAGAGGAGGCACGCCACTTGAGCACAGCGGAGCCACCGGGAGCCCCGCAGGCTCGCTTCTCCATCATTTCCGGCGAATTGACTCTTCTCTATCCGCCGGAGTTTCAAGTGGAAGACCCGTTCGGACCCACAAAACCTTATCGCACGTTTTACGGAACTCACTGAGCGCACCCAGGGCCATTGCTATCCGGCAATTATGTCGGTCGGCGCTGGTGATCCCCTCATTCGTTATGAAGATGCTGCCTCCAAACACTACACCCGGAATCCTCCCACAGGCGGGATCGTTCTGCAGGAGATTCATCCAAGCTACCTGACAAAGAAGACGTCGACAGACTTAATGAATCTCGTGGCTGGTCCCGCTTCGATGGAGGGCTTCACGCCCGTCTCACAGATCGTCGACTACAAACTGTCAGGCCATCAGATATTCTTTGCTGCGGCTCAGGCGTTCTCCAAAGACGTTGACGGCATTCGACGACCGTCCGTTGGGATGACACTCGTTGCGATGGTATGCATGAAATATAAGGAAAGAATCCTTCTCTGGACAGTTACCGCAAATGACGCGGTCATTCTCAACCAGCTCCTGGCAGTTCGGATACAGTTCGGCACAGACGCCCCATGGCCACTCGTCCCTTTCAAATTGGCTTCGACGGATGTAAAACCAGATAAGAACAACCAGCCTCGTTAGTGGGTCACTTTCTTCGAACCCCCATTGCTTATACCCTGTCCCAATGGACTCTCTAACGTTTGTTCCCGGCCGCGCTTTCCTCTCCTCCAACTCTCCCGCCGTCCCCTGGACGGTGGTTTTTGAGGATGAAGGCCTGGCGGGCTACTTCTACGCCTGCGACCGTAGCTATGAAACCCAGGAAGAAAGCATCCTCGACGCGATGCTGATCTACAACGTCGGCTCGCTTGAAGAACCCACCCGCGAGCGCATCGCTAGCGTGCAGTGGTCGCGCGACGGCCAGCAGGCCGTGCTGTACCTCGACGGCAGCCCCCAGGCCCTTACCGACTTCGCCACCAAACAGAGCTTCTGCCGCTCCGACTTCCCCAACTTTCTCGATGAGGACGCCACCGGTTGGCGCAAAGGCTCCCACGCCTGGAACGAAGAAGCCATCAAACGCTTCGAAGCCGCAATCTATGCTTGAAAGCAAGCGATATGCGGCCCCACAACTTCTACGCCTTATTCACGATTCACTGCACCAAAACAAAAAGACGACCCGAAGGTCGCCTGGCCTTACCAGAATCGAACCGGCCTTACCCGATAGTCCTGCTTAGTCTAGATTCTTCTCATTGCCCGAGCGCATTGCGACGATGCAGGGAGAAAGAATCATAATGAGAAATACTCCGGCGATGATGGCGCTATGCATTGGTAAATCTCCAGGTCTTTCAGGTCGTCACAATTGCTCCAACATGACTTCTGTTGCACTAGCATCTCGCCTGTGCAGTGTTCTGCAACATGCCGCAATGGTCAATTTTGACCGGACAAACGACGCATCCCTTATCCCCCATTCGGGCCATCCGCAGGTCGAATCCTTTGCAGGGTGCGCGCATCTCTGAGAAAAGTTGTTTCCAGACGCAACAAAGGGCAGGAATGAACCCGCCCTTCGTATCGTTTCTAAATTTTTGGTGCCGAAAAGAGGACTCGAACCTCCACTCCCTTGCGAGAACGTGGACCTGAACCACGCGCGTCTGCCAATTCCGCCATTTCGGCTCACTCGAAGCCGCGCTACGCGCTTGCAACCCGTGAACCTCTAGTGTTCCAGAGCCGGCACATGCTGTCAAACCCGATCCCTGGGATACACTTGGCGAATCCTTTGCCCGGGCGCACTCGTCTCAAGCACCAGTATCCGGGCCCCTGCGATCCGTCGCGCATACTTTTTAGAGCGAGCACTTAAGTGAAACCTTTGTCGAGCCCGTCGCAGCCCAGCCCCCAAGGTCAGCAGATCCCGGAAGACCTGGCCCTCGAGATTCGCCGCCTCGCCCACGATCTCTCGAACTCACTCGAAATTATCGTCCAGACCAGCTATCTGCTAAGCATGGCGGAGTTGAAAGAACCCGCCAGCGATTGGCTGCGCATGCTCGACTCCGGCGTCGCCAAAGCCCTCGACATCAACCTTGAGCTGCGCGAGTACATCAAGAAGCACACGCCGAGGTAAAGCTTCTAATCGTTCGCTGCTATCGCCGCCACAATCTTGTCCATAGTCACGCGGTCAGCGATTGATCCCGGCAGATGGTCATCGACCATAATCGAAAAGATCACCTGCTTACCGCTGGCGCAATCGAGATATCCCGAAAGAGCGCGCGATTCCCCCAGCGTTCCCGTCTTCGCAAACACATGGTTCTTCAGCGGCGCCTCCGAAAAGCGCGAAGTCAGCGAACCATCCAAGCCACCAACAGGCAGTGCTGCTTTCCACGCAGGAAACCACGGCTGCGACATCGCATAAGCCAACAGCTTCGCCGTAGCGCGTGGAGCAACAAGGTTGTGCGAGCTCATGCCAGAGCCGTCATAGAAAAGAAAGTCATCGCCATCGAGGCCGGCATTGATCAGGAACTGCCGCACAACGCGTGCGCCTTGCGCGGTGGTGTTATTGTTCACATCGAACTTGTTTCCCAAACGCCGCAACATGAGCTCCGCGTGCAAGTTTTGTGAGATCTTCAGCGTCTCCTTCACGTCTTCGGCAAGAGTCGGCGAAACGTGGGTCAATGCCGTGGGATACAGCCGGGCGCGGTCTACGAGGAGCACTGTCTTCAGGTCGACAGGCTGATGCGACTCCCGGAAAAAGCCTTCGCCATCGACGGGCAGACGGTGCTCAGCGCGTGCAAGACCGGTCACTTCAACCCCGTATTGTTCAAGCTTATGCTTGAGCGCAAGCGCGGTGAATTCGGCGGGGTCCATAATGGCAATTTCGTCCTTGTACGGGGCACCCATCGCGATCGTGCCGTAGATGCGGACGAGCTTGGAACCCGGAGCGCGGTCAATCTGCAAACTTGAATGTGCGCCCGCGGCCACCGTCTTCACATTGACGGAGTACTGGTAATAGCCTGTGTCGGGAAGAACGCTCAGCGTCGCGGGGGCGTCGATCTTCGCGCCAGGTGTGACGGAGATATCGAGCAGGTTGTCATTGATGGTCATGGCGGAGACGGGAGCGCCGTCGCCGGTGAGCATGTCACCGATGTCCCAGGCAATGGGGTACGGCTCCCATGTCCAGAGAGAGTCGCCGCCGATAATGTTGCCCTCAATTACTTTCACGCCCGCCTTGGCGATATCTGCGGCAAAGGCATCAAGCGAACGGAGCGCATCGGGAGGGTTCGGATCGGGAACGGGCAAGCCCAGCGCGCGGCGCTCAGCAGGGGTTTGGTAAGGGAAGTCCTGCGCGGAAAGACCGGGATCGCCGGCCCCTTCAATCAGAAGGTCTCCTTTGGACTCGCCGCGCCGGCCGGGAGGTGCGAACTCTACGAGGGTGGCGACTGTGCTCTCGGGGCCAAGCAGGGCCATGGCTGCGGCGGTGGTGAAGAGCTTGGTGTTGGAGGCTGGGCGGTAAAGTTCACCCTCGTTGTGGCCGTAGATGGGGGTGCCGTCGAGGGTGGTGACGGCGATGCCCCAGTGGTCGCGGGCGGCGACGGGATCGGCCAAAAGCGCGTCAATTTGCGCGCCCAGCGCGGTGTTTGGGCCGGTGGTAGTTGGTGTCTGGGCGGGTGCGGCTAGAACTACGGCGAGGCCAAGGGCTGGGGTGAGGCTGCGAAGGGCTAGCATTTCCGCAAGTGTATCTCGATTTGACGCCCATTTTTGGGGCGTTTTTTGTGGTTCGGATTTGTGGGAGGTTTGTGGTGAGTTGTGGTGAATTTGTGGAGGTCGTGGTGTCCAGCAAACTTGACATCGCGGCGTTCATCTTCTGTTCAGGTTAGCGGTGACTACAATCTCTACCATGGCCTTCGTCCGACGTCCGCACTTTGAATGGCAACTCCGAACACGAACACTTTCATTAGGGGAACGGACTCGCATTATGGCGATCGTCAACCTGACGCCGGACAGCTTTTCCGGGGACGGAGTGGCTTCCGGTGGGATTGAAGGCGGCATTGCCGCGGCTGTGGTGGCTGTCGATAGCGGGGCGGACATTGTCGATCTGGGCGCGGAGTCTACGCGGCCCGGGGCAGAGCCGCTGACGGAGGGACAGGAGCAGGTGCGGCTGCTGCCGGTGGTTGAGGGCTTATTGAAGGCGCGGCCGGGGGCGATTGTCTCGGTCGATACGTACCATGCTTCGACGGCGCGGGCTGCGGCGATGGCGGGCGCCGAGATTATCAATGATGTTTCCGGTTTGTTGTGGGATGAGGCGATGGCTGAGGCTGTTGCCTCGTCGCGCGGCGGCCTGGTGCTGATGCATACGCGAGGCAATCCGAAGGACTGGCGGCATCAGCCGGCGTTGAAGCCTGCCGAGGTTCTCCCGCTGGTGATGCGTGGGCTGCGCGAGCAGTTGGTGTTTGCCCATGCGGCGGGTGTGGCGATGCAAAGCATTGTGATCGATCCGGGGTTTGGGTTTGGGAAGCTGGGCGGTGAGAACTTTGTGCTGCTGGCCGGGCTTGAGCGGTTGCATGAGCTGAAGTATCCATTGCTGGTGGGGCTTTCTCGCAAAGGATTTCTGGGCGAGGCAGTGCGAGGCTTGCAGGCGGAGGTGTTGCCGGTGGCTGAGGCGCGGCTGACGGCGACCATTGCGGGGAATGTGGCAGCGGTGTTGCAGGGGGCGCACGTGCTGCGGGTGCATGATGTGCAGGCGGCGCGGGAGGCGGCGATTGTGGGGGATGCGGTGCTTGCGTCCGGAACGGCAGAGTGTAGAGCGTAGAGAAAGCGGCGGGTTGGTGGGTGCTCGCTGCGCTCCATGGACGGCAAGGGTGAAGACAGCAGCAGATCCCCTGCGAGGATGACAGAAAGAAAAACAAGAGCAAAAGCAAAGACCTGCCGTGTTGGCAGGTCTTTGGTCATCCCTCATCACGGCTGATCAGAGGGTGAGGACTTCTTTTTCCTTGGCTTTGAAGAGGTCTTCTACGCGCTTGATTTCGCTGTCGGTGAGCTGCTGGATTTCTTCGTTGGCGCGCTTTTCGTCGTCGGCGGAGATGAGCTTGTCCTTGGCAGCCTTCTTGACTGTATCGTTGCCGTCGCGGCGGATGTTGCGGATGGAGGTCTTGTGGTCTTCAAGGACGCCGGCCAGTTGCTTGACGGCATCTTTGCGGCGGTCTTCGGTCATGGGGGGAATGGGCACGCGGATGATCTTGCCGTCGTGCATGGGGTTGAAGCCCTGAGAACTGGTGCGGATAGCCTTTTCGATGGCACCGACGAGGGAGATTTCCCACGGCTGGACAACGATCAGGTTGGCCTCGGGGGTGGTGACCTGGGCGATCTGCGAGATCTGGGTTTCGGTGCCGTAGTAGTCGACCTTGATGTTGTCGAGCATGTGGACCGAGGCGCGGCCTGTGCGGACGCTCAAGAGATTGGCGCGAAAGTCGTCGACTGTTTTGTCCATGCGGGTCTTGAGCCCGTCGTAAACGCCCGTGAGGGCTTCCATGCCTGCCATTGCCGATGCCATTGTGTTCTTTCCTCCTGCTACAACGCCTGATTTTACAGATGCAAGCGGGTGCGGCGCGAGTGGGTGGGTCTCCCGGAGGCAAAGGCAAAGGATTTGGTGGTCTTACGGGTCGTATGGGAAGAAGTGGGAGTGAGGGTCCCAATCGTGCGCAAAGGCGCGCATGAAGGGGCCACCCCGAGGGTTGGGGGAGGGTGAGCGAAAAGCAGATCCCCTGCGAGGATGACAGAAAGAAAAGCAAATGCGGCTTCAAGACGGCAGATGTGGCTCCGGGTGAGGGGCTGACGAAGGACTCCGGCAAACGTTAGCCTGGCGGTGAGTACCATGCGGATACCCGAGAGGCAAGGGGTAAATCCCCTTCGGAGCGTTCGCTTAGGGGGGTGCGCGTCCCCTATAATCAAGGTTCCCCTCGATATCCGCGGGGTTCAGATTCAAAGAGCAGTGAGGGTGTGGTTATTTTTACCGGAACGCGAGTGAGCGCAAGCTCCCTGAACTATACGACCCAGCCTGTGCGCACGCGCTCGAGCCGCCTTCGCATTCGTCACTTTGACCTATCCCGTTTGCACCTCCCATTTTTAGCTCTGGGGTTGACGGCCGTGGCGGTGCTTCTGCCTGCCAGGATGGGGGCCCAGATCCAGGCGACGCCGCAGTTCAGCGCGGCCAATGCCGGGCCCCAGACACTTTGCGCGACGCAGGTGATCGGCAACCGCAGAATTCCGAAGGAATCGATTGTGGCGCGACTGTTTTCGCGGCCTGGCGATGCCTACGATCCATCGGTGGTGCAGCGCGATTACAACTCGCTTTGGAACACAGGCTACTTCGACACCATCACGATTGAACGTGTGAACGACCCGAACTGCGTGCAGCTCATCGTGTACGTGCGGGAAAAACCGACGATTCGCGAGATCAACTACAAGGGGCTGAACGCGGTTTCGGTTTCCGACGTGCTTGACCGGTTCAAGAAGGAAAAAGTTGGCCTGACGGTCGAGAGCCAGTTCGATGCTACGCGTGTGAAGCGGGCAGAAGTGGTGTTGCAGGAAATGCTGGGCGAGCATGGGCACCAGTTCGCGACGGTGAAGGCGGAGATGAAGACGATTCCTCCGGCGGCGGTTTCGCTGACCTTCAACATCAAGGAAGGCCCGACCGTGAAGGTGGGCAAGATCGTGTTCACGGGGAATAAGGACATCCCGGCGCGCGAGCTGCGCGAGGCGATGGTGAACCTGAAGCCGATCGGCATTCCGCACTCGATCTTCCTGGAGAACCTGCTACCACGCACGTTCGACGCCAGCAAGCTGGATGAAGACTCCGAGCGCGTGCGCCAGGCGTACCGCAACAAGGGCTACTTCAACGCGCTGACCGGCGAGCCGCAGACCAATGTGCGCAACGCGGGCGGCATCAACCCGTTTACGCTGCGGCCTTCGGGCGGCAAGCGCGTGGATATCCTGATTCCGATTGAAGAGGGTGAGCGGTACAAGCTGGGCAGCATTACCTTCAGCGGCAACAAGGCTTATACGAACCTGAAGGCGCTGCGTGCGCAGTTTGCCCTGAAAGACGGCGACTGGTTCAACGCGACGCTGTTCAGCAAGGGACTGGAAAACCTGCGCAAGGCCTACGGCGAAGGCGGCTACATCAACATGGTGGGCGCGCCGACACCGACGGTCGACAAGGTGAACAAGACTGTTTCGCTGAATATCGATATCGATGAAGGCAAGCAGTTCTATGTGTCGCGCATCGAGTTCAGCGGGAATACGATCACGCGCGACAAGGTGATCCGGCGCGAAATGATGATCGAAGAAGGCCAGGTGTATAACAGCCGGCTGGTCGATCTTTCGCTGCTGCGCCTGAACCAGTTGAACTACTTTGAAGTGCTGAAAAGCGACCAGGACGTGGAAAGCCGACAGAACACCGACCAGGGCACCGTGGACCTACTGCTGAAGCTGCGCGAGAAGGGCAAGAACTCGATCGGGCTGAACGGCGGCGTAAGCGGACAGTCTGGATCGTTTATCGGACTGAACTACGAGACGAACAACTTCCTGGGCTTTGGCGAAACGCTGAGCGTGAATGCCAACATCGGCGATCTATCGCGCGTGTTGAGCTTCGGGTTTAACGAGCCTTATCTACGGAACAAGCCGGTATCGCTGGGTATCCAGGTGTTCGATCGCAAATCGGACTTCAATCCGGCGAAGAGCTATGCGATTACGAACGGGCAGAGCGCGAACCTGACGAACGCGCAGCAATCGCTGCTGAACAACTACAACCAGTCGTCGAAGGGTTTGACGATTTCGACCGGAACGCCGCTGCGTAAGCTGTTCCGGCGTTCAGGCGTGGCGCGTGTGGGACTTTCGTACTCGCTGTCGCGTTCGGGCATTACGACGTTCAACCAGAACACGCTGAACGTGTTCCAGACACTGGCGTTCCGTTCAGGCATTGCCGGACAGAGCCAGTTGAGCGGCATTATTACCTCGGTGCTGACGCCGAGCTTCAGCATCTCGACGCTGGACCGCGGACAGGGACCACACTCGGGCAAGGACCTGAACATTGCGTTCCAGGTAGCAGGCGTGGGCGGCAATACGAAGTACTATGCGCCGACGATCAGCTATCGCCAGTTCTTCCCGATGAAGGGTTTGAAGGTGAACCGCGAAGGCCACAACGTGCTGGGGTATCGTATCCAGCTGACGAATGTTGCGGGCTTTGGCGGCGAAGTGGCACCGCCGTTCAACCGTATCTACGGCGGCGGCGAGAACGATGTGCGCGGCTTCGACATTCGTTCAAGCTCGCCGTATACGTTTATCCCGACGCGCGTGATGTTCAACCTGACGAACCCGGATGGCTCGACCGTACCGCGTGACCCGACGAATGCTTCGCTGGGCAATGTGCAGATTCCGCTGCCGGTGTACAGGCTTGCGGCGATCGGCGGCGATACGTCGCTGACGACGAACGTGGAGTACCGCATCCCGATCGTGAACCAAGTGACGTTTGCGTTCTTTACCGACTTCGGCCTGACTGCCAACACGGAGCCTTCGCAGTTGCGTGAGAGTGTGCTGGGACAGTCGATCCTCAATGCGCCGAGCTATGGTTGCCCGGCGTTTTCGAACGGCGCCTGCACGGGCGGCTCGCAGGTTCAGTTCCCGCTGCATCTGCAGACGGTGCCTGGAACAAACTGGGTTCCTCGTATGTCCAATGGCGCCGAGCTGCAGGTTATCCTGCCGATCGTGAATGCGCCGTTCCGCCTGTACTACGCGTACAACCCGCTGCGGCTCTACAAGGACCTGCCGCAGGAGCTGACAGTATCGCCGGCGGAGTTCAAGAGCTTCTTCCCGTTCGCGACGGCGCCGGCTGCGGCGCAGTACAGCTACCAACAGGCGGTGCAGTTCTATGGAGCGGACTACATCCTGCGCGAACCGCGTAAGACGTTCCGGTTGACGGTTAGCACAACGTTCTAAGGATGTTGCTTTTCGTACGACAGAAGGCCCCGGCTTTGGCTGGGGTCTTTTTTGTTTGTGACGGATTGCGTTGGCGAGCAAGAAAGACAACAACAACAGCCTTGAACGCAGAGGGCGCGACGGCATTGTGTGGCATGAAAAGCAGAAGCCTGCATCAAAGCTGGCGGTCAGAGACCGGTGCTACCCACTCATGCGCAAAAGCGCGCATGAATGGGCCACCCAGGCTGTCGCGGTGAGTGAGAGAGGTAACAGCAACAGCAAACGCAGATTCCCTGCGGAATGACAACAAAGGGCAGTGTCGAAATAGATGTTACTGCTTGTTCTGGCTGTTGTTGGCTACCTGCTGGAGGATTTCCTGGACGAAGACTACGCGGATGTGGATGTGCTTCGCGATATCGGGGAGGAACTCGGCGATGAGCGGGCTGATGGGGTCGGTGGCGTAGCCGGCTAAGATGCGCTTGGCAGTGGAGGGGCCATTGGTGGAGAGGCCCGGGACGTAGAGATTGCTGAGCTCCGCGCTGATGGGGTAGGTGAGCAGCGTGGCGTAGTTGATCATGGGGGTGCCGTCGTCGTGCTGGGTCCAGACGGTATGGATGAGCGCGTGGCCGATGCGGCGCTTGATGGAAGCCTGCGGCATGCGATGATAGCGGGGATCTTCATGTACGAGCGACGGGATGGCGAAGGTGCCGAAGAACTCGCTCTGCATGTCTTCGAGCGTGCTGTAGCCGGCGAGTCTTCCCCAGCCGGGGAAGCCTGGGCCGTAGGCTGAGTGAGAGTCGGCGGCAACATAGATGCCCGAGTAGGCGGCGATGGTGATCAGGTTGAATGGGTCGGCCACGTTGCGGATAGCGAGGAACGCTTTGAGCTGCGGGGTGAGCGGCGGAGAGTCGCGGGCGGAGATGATCTCCTGCAACGGGTTTTCTCTGCGGCATGGGCCGCTTGCGTTAGGCGCGCGGATGCTCCATGGAATGCGTCGCTCGTCAGGCTGCAGGCTTTTATCGCAAGGCGGAGGCGTGGTGACGGCGGGTATGGGTGCGGCGATATCCGGCGGCAGATTGGATGGCGGCTGTTGCTGCGTGGCGGGCGAAAGGGTTTGCACCGTATAGCCCAGGATGGCGCTGGGAGCGTCGGGCAGAGGCTGCAGCTGCGCGTAAAGGGCTGGGGTTTTGAGAGAGATCGCGGCTGTCAGAAGGCAAGCGATGCCCAGCGGATGGTTTATTCTGCGAAGACTGACGGACTTGCTTGCGATCATCGTACCAATTCGCCTCTACGGTGAAGTCTTTCACATCCTCACAGCAGACGCCTGCGTGTCGTGTGCGGCGTGTGCCTTACAACGCTTTTTTCAAATGCAGTTTGACGAGAAACTCGTCGGAAAACTCGCTGACCAGATCACCAATTGCGGCCCCGCCCAACGCACCACCAAATGTGGCGACGGTGTCCTTCGCGTTTTGGTTGATGGCTGGGTAGTAGCTGTAGCTAATGGCGCTAGCGGCGCCGTAGCCGAGCAGCAGGGCGACGTTGGGGGTGGTGTGGCCGCCGTCGGTGCGCGTGATGATGGGCCGCGTGGCGGCGTAGAAAACGCGGTGGAAGAAGTTGTATTGCGGGCCTTCCACGTAGTAGCGCGGGTCTTCATGCAACATGGGTGAGAAGACGGCGTCCGTTAGAAGCTGCTCGCTGGTATCGCGGATCGCAGTGGCGCCGAGACGCTGGCCGAAGGCTCCCTTGTCAGTGCCGTAGTTGGGCTGACCGTTTACCAGGTGCGAGTAGCCAGCAGAGGCGATGATGCCGAGGAAGCTGAAGGGCGAGTACGAGTCCTTGAATGCAAGGACGACTTTATCGTGCGCTGTGAGCGGCTGCGCGGTCCAACCGGCGGGAATGTACTTCAAGGAGAGCGGCGCGATGTGGGCGCTGGCGGGATGCATTTGCGCGTCGAAGCCGACGTTGGAGGAGCGGAGAACCTGGCTGGGTGCATCGGGCAGCGCTTCGGCGTTGCTATCGCTGGCCGCGAAGGCGGGTGCATCCGGCGTCAAGGCCGCGAAGAGAACGGGCGCGGCGCTTGGGCGGAAGCTCGCGGTTTCCGCGGTGAAGACCGAAGGCGCCGCAATGGCAGCCTGAGCGAGCGCGGAAGAAGAAGCCAGTGCAGCGGCGATTGCCACGAAAAATAGGGAAGTCTTTAACAAAATCGGGGTAGAGCACTTACGTGATGTATTCATTGAGCCTCTGTCCTACCAGCTCGGCTTACTCTGTATGCAAGCCTGCCCCGCCGGTAATGGGGCCCTTGCTAAGAGACGCTTTTGAGCCGTCTGTGGTTGTATTTTGTTCGCCTGATCAAATAAGTGTACGACCGCTTGATAAGAGTGAGACCCCTCAATAGTGTGTGTCTTTGCGTGGATGCGCGTTTTTGTCGCGTTCGGCTGCGCCTGTGCTTCTGGTTGAGAACAAGCAAAGACACTGCCTTGAGGCAAAGAGCGTGAAGCTGGGCAAAGTTGGCGAAGTGAGGTTGTGGTTATGGTAATGGCGGTTACCAGCTAGGCACTGCGCGATAGAAGATCGTTGACCTGTGAAAAAGGGCCGCGAATCATGCAAGAGGGTGTCGCTATGCCGGAGAATGGATCAAAACGTCCCTGGGAAGAGCGCGTAGCTGAAGCGGGCACGCGGCTGCGCGATGAGTTCGGCGAAGAGCTGAAGCGTGTGGTGAACTTTATCGACACCGAGGTGGTGCCGGAGGTTCGACGCAACAGTTCCTCTGCGTTGCGAGCGGCGGCGGAACGGCTGCAACAACTGGCGCAGCATATGGATGAAAAAAAAGCTGCGGCAGGCACGGACACGAAATCTTCCAGCGAGACGGAGCCGCGATGAAGCTTGGCGCGGGCCCATCGAACGCACATGTGCGTGTGCTGATGCTTGCTTCGATCGGGGCAGGCACACTGGCGTTGAGCGGTTGCCATCATAGAGCAAGGGTCGCGTATCAGCAGGCTCCGCCGCCGTTGCCGGCGAGGTCCTATTCCTCAACGACACGTCACGCGCCGACCGCTACGGTCGCGCCTCCAGCGCCTTCGGTGGATTTGCGTGCGGAAGCGGCAAATGCGCCGCGCGGGTTCTTCGATGAGGCCAAAGGCAAGCCCGTGTATACCGAAACGGGCATGGCTAGCTGGTATGGAACGGTTTATCACAAGCGCGCGGCCGCCGATGGGACGACGTTCGACCAGAACGAGATGACGGCAGCGCATCGCACGCTGCCGATGGGGTCGACGGTGCGCGTGACCAATCTTTCGACGGGGCAACAGGTACTGGTACGGATCACCGACCGTGGGCCTTTCTCGCCGGGGCGTGTGCTCGATCTTTCCATGGGTGCGGCGAAGGCGATCGGTGTGTATCGCATGGGAGTGGCGCAGGTGAAGATTGAGGCGTTTGCGCATACGACTGCCGACCCTGCGGGTAAGTGGTGCGTGCAGACCGGGGGCTTCAAGAGCCAGGATGATGCGCTGGCGCTGAAGGCGAAGCTGTTGCGCCGCTACAGCACGGCCAAGGTGATCGAGTTTGCCGGACCCACAGGATATTGGGTGAGGATCGATCCGCCGACGCGCAGCAAGACGCAGGCTAATGAGATTGCCGAGTGGATTGGGGAACCGAAGCCGGCGACGTTGCCGTATCTGGTGCGGCTGGATTAGGCTGTGCGTTAGTTTTCGATGGGGCCGCGGCCGTAAAGGCGCTTTTTGTAGTGGTAGGCCTTGGGAAATTTTATGAGTGGGTTGAGGCGGATGCTGATGCCGGCGCTGATGCCGTAGTTTACGAGGTTGCTTTCAGGCTGGGAGGGGCTGGCCTGGAATTTGGTGCTGACCTGGTATTCGAAGTCCACCACGCGGATTGCGATAATGTCGTTGAGCATGTAGTCCACGCCTGCGCCGGGAGCGTAGGTGAAGAACGTTCCAGTGGCGAAACCGAAGGGCAGGTTGTAATGCCCTGCGCCGGCCAGGAGCTTGACGTAAGGGCACAGCGGGCCGGGGAAGATGGCGACACGCGGGCCGGCGAGATAGGTAGTTTCGGTGACGTCTTCGTCGGTGTGATAGCGCAGTGAGCGGACTTCGCCCTCAAGGCCGTAGCGCCAGACGGGGTTGACGTCGGTCCAGGCCGTGATGCCACCCAAGTAGCGCTGGCCATATTCGAAGTGATAGGCGGCTGCGCCGACGCCGACCGAGATATAGCCGCCCGGGCCGCTGGCGGTGGGCATTGCCTGGGCATACAGGCGGCCGGAAACGGCCGCTGCGAGCGCCAGCAGACACAGACGTAATAGTGTGATGTGCTTCGTCGTAGGCATGACCTTTTCCTTACTGTGTCACGGTAAGTGTCATGACCTGCGATTCGGTTACTCCAGTTCCCTGACCCGTTGCTGTGACCTTGAAGGTATAGGTACCAGCCGGTGTTCCATGAACCTGAAGACCGCCGCAACCCGTAACTCCCAGAGTCCCCGTTATGGCACAGACTACCAGTAGGATGCCAAGCAGCGAACCGCGGCGTTTGCGGAAGAGACCGATTCCGGCCAGGAGGCCAATCGGGAGGAAGGCGAGCACGATTCCGTTGCTGTGCTTCTCGTGAAGGCTGGCCTGCTCGGCGCCAGAGCCGAGGGGGTCGCCGGTATCGACCGTAATGGTGGCCGTGGTCGTGTTGCCAGAAGCCAGCTTCAACTGCGTGGTGGTAAAGGTGCAGCTTGCCGCGGTGGGCAGGCCGACGCAGCCGAGTTGCAGGGTGTCGCTAAATTGCGATATCGAGCTGGCAGTGAGGGTGGTAGTGGAGTGCGCTCCGCTGGCCACCGTGACGTTAGCGGGGGTGAGCAGCAGGGAGAACTGTGTGGCTGCGCCGCCGGTAACCGAGACGGAAGGCGATGTGGAGGCGGCGTAGGAAGCGTCGCCGCCGTAGACGGCGTCGATGCTTTCCGTCTGCGACTGCAGGATGATCGTGAGAGTTGCGACGCCGGTGTTATCGACCGCGGCGGTTCCGATGGTGGCGCCGCCCACCATGAAGGTGACGGTGCCGGTGGGAGCGATTGTTCCGGTCCAACGCTCAACAGCGATGAGGGTAACCTGCATGGTGTTGGTGCTGCTGGTAAGCGTGGCGGTGAGAGCGGTGGAAGTGGGACGAAGCGTTACCGTCTGGACGAGCGGGGTAGAGGCACCGGAGAAGTTATCTCCATCGCCCGAGTAGGACGTCACTAGCTGATGCGTGCCTGCGGTGAGCTGTGGGACCGTGATGGATGCGACGCCGTTGGCGTTCAGCGCGGCAGTGCCGAGCTGCGTGCCGCCGTCTTTGAAGACGATGCTACCGGTCGCCGTACCGATCCCGGCGTTGCTGACTGAGGCGGTAAGAACCACCGGAGCAAGGGTGAGCGCGGGATTCGAGTTGGAAGCCTCGGCGACGATGGTGGCTTCCTTGACGACCATGGGCAGGGCTGCGGAGACCGAAGCGGCAGCCTTGCCATCGCCGCCATAGTTGGCGATGAGCGAGTGTGTGCCGGGCGTGAGTGTCGTGACGCTGATCGTTGCGACACCGCTTGCGTTGAGCAGAGCGCTGCCGATGGGCGTGTTGCCATCCATAAAGGTGACCGAGCCGGTAGCGGCGATGCCGTTGCTGCCGATGGTTGCGGTCAACGTGACGGCGGTGCCGTAGGTGGCGGGGTTAGGGCTGGAGGTGAGAGCGACCTGCGTGGTGGCGCTCTGGATGGTCTGGATCAGCGTTGCAGTAGCGGCGGCATAGTTCTTGTCGCCGGCGTAGCTGGCCGAGATGTTGTGCGTGCCGACGGCAAGGGTCGTGGTCTGGAAGCTGGCCGCGCCGGTGGCGTCGGCTGCCGCGGTGCCGAGGGTTGTGGCGCCGTCACTGAAGGTGACCGTGCCGGTGGGGATCAAGTTGCCGACTCCGGAGAGCTTGATGGTGAAGGTGACGTTCGCACCTGCAACAGCGGGGTTGAGGTTCGAGACGAGGACGGCTGTTGCGGCCTGCACGATCTGCTCGCTGACCGCGGGAGACGTGGAGGTGGAGTGGTTGGTATCGCCGCTATAGACCGCGGTGATGGTGTGTGCGCCATAGGTGAGCGAGGACGTGGTGAAGATGGCTGTCTGGCCCGAACCGAGTGTGACGGAGCCAATGGGAGCGCCATTATCCATGAAGGTGATGGAACCCGTAAGGTTGGGCCCGACGCTGCTGGTGGAAGCCGTGAAGGTCACGCTCTGGCCAACGATCTGGGGGGTGATGCTGCTAGCCAGAGACGTGGTTGTGGCGGCCTGCTGGACGACGATGACGAAGGCGTTGGAGGTCGCGGTGGCGTTGTTGGCATCGCCCGCGTAGGCGACCGTGAGGGTGTGCGTGCCGACCGAGAGGGTCGAAGCCGGGAAGCTGAAGGAACCGCTCGCGGGTGCGTTCTGCGTGGCAATGACTGTAGAACCATCCATCAGCGTGAGCGCGGCGGTAGGCGTAATGCCGTTACTGGTGATGGTGCCTGTGAGCGTGATGGAGACACCGGCATTGACCGGTGAAGCCGGACCGGCGAGCACCACGTTCGGTGTGCCGAGCGAGATGACTTCCGCCAATGGGGTTGAGGTGCTGGTGGTGTAGCTGCTATCGCCCGAGTACACGGCGGTGAGGGACTGCGTGCCGACCGGCAGGGTGGAAAGCGTGAGCGTTGCGACATCCTGCGCGCTCAGAGCTGCCGTGCCGACGCTCTTGCCGTTATCGAGGAAGTTGATCGTGCCGGTCGCCGTGCCCGTGAGTGTAGCTACGTTTGCGGTAAGGGTGATCGATTTGCCTTCTAGCGCGCTCGGGTTGCTGGAGGAGAGCGTCGTTGTGGTGGTGGTCTGGTTGATCACTTCAGGCAGTGCGTTCGAGGTGCTGGTGGCGTAGTTGGTGACACCGCTGTAAACGGCGACGATGGTGTCGGTGCCGACAGGTAGCGTGCTCAAGGAGATGCTGGCGTTGCCGGTGGCGTCGAGGACCGCGGAACCGAGAGAGGTTGAGCCATTGCTGAAGGCGACTGTGCCGGCGATGACGCCGTCAGCGGTTGCGCCTGCAACCATGGATACGTTGGCAGTGAGCTTTACCGAAGCGCCTGCGTTGGCGGGGTTGGCGGAGCTGGAGAGCGCGGTGACGGTGGCAATCTGCTGGACGGTTTCAACGAGCGCGGTAGAGGCGCTGGTGGCATCGTTGGAGTCGCCGTTGTAGGTGGCTACGATTTTGTGCGTGCCGGGAGTAAGCGTTGCGGTGCTGAAGTTGGTGTTGCCGTTCGAATCGAGCGTTCCACTGCCAATATTGGTGACGCCGTCCGTAAAGGTGACCGTACCGGTGGGTACGGGACCGTTGGTGCTGGATACCGAGGCGTTGAAGGCGACGGAGTTACCGACCGTGGGCGTCGCGTTGGTGCTGGCGAGCATCGTGACGGTGGTGGCGTGGTTGACGACTTCGCTGACCGTGTTGGAGGTGGCAGTGGCGTTCGTGGTGTCGCCGCTGTACTGCGCGGTGAGTTTGTGGGTCGCGGCGGTGAGCTGCGTGGTGGTGATGGTAGCGACGCCGGAGGTAAGGCTGGAGGTGCCGATCAGGCTGGAGCCGTCATAGAAGGAGATCGTGCCGGTCGGTGTTCCGGTGGGGGCGGTGGCCGTTGCCGACAAGGTGACGGTAGCAGTCACGACGGCCGGGTTTGGCGCGGCGGTGAGGGCGACGGTCGAAGCCTGTTTGACGACCTGGACAAGAATGCCGGAGACGCTGGCTGCGTCGTTGGCGTCGCCCGGGTAAGAGGCGGTGATGTTGTGCGAACCGAGAGTGAGTGTGGACGTGCTGCAGGAAGCGACGTTGGCCTTGACCGTGCCAGTGCAGACGACCGCCGTGCCGTCAAGGAAGGTGACAGTGCCAGTGGTGGTTGCTCCGCCGGCGGAGATGGTTGCGGTGAAGACGACCAGCCCGTTTACGAGGCTCGGGTTCACGCTGGAGATGATCGCGGTGGTGGTGGGGTTGACGCTCAACACCTGTCCGGAGAGATTGATGACCGTGGGCGCGTTGCCGGCGTCGGAGTTGACGTTCAGCGTGCCTGTGACCAGGGTGCCAAGCATCGTGGGCGCGAACTCAACGCCGAGATTGCAGTCGGCGGCCTTAGCGAGCGCGGCGCCGGTGTTGCAGGTGGTGGTTGTGGCGTCCAGAGCGGACTGATTGAAGGTGGGCGCGGCGATATTGAGACTGGCGTTGCCGTCGTTTTCAAGGGCGACGACCTGCGGCGGCGATACCTTGCCCACACGCAACGTGGCGAACGTGAGAGGCAAGCCGGAAGCGCTGACCTCGCGGACGCGGTTGTGGAACATATCGGTGACGAAGAGGTCGCCGGCCTGGTCCATGTGCAGCCCGTAGGGACCGTAAAGAGTTGCGAGGTTGGCTGGGCCACCATCGCCACCAAAACTTTCGCCGCCATTACCCGCGACCGTAGCGATGATGCCGGTGGTGACGGAGACCTTGCGGATACGGTTGTTGCCGGAGTCGGCGATGTAGAAGTTGCCGGCGGGGTCGAGGATGATGCTGGCGGGCTCGTTGAGCTGGGCCTGGGTAGCTGCGGCGGTATCGCCGGAGTAGCCCTGAGTACCGGTGCCGGCGATGGTGGTGATGATGCCGAGGGGATCGATCTTGCGGACGCGATTGTTGGTGAGATCGGCGAAGTAAATGCTATTGTCCGGGCCGATGGCGACTGACCATGGAGCGTAAAGGTACGCCGTGGTGGCGGGGCGGTTGTCGCCGTTGTAGCCGGGAGTGCCGGTGCCGGCGATCGTGGTGATGATGCCGGTCGTGGCGTCGACTTTGCGAATGACGTTGTTGCCGGTATCGGCGATGTAGAGGTTATGGGCGGCGTCGAAGGCGACGCCTTCCGGCAGCGACAGTTTTGCGGTGGCGGCGGTGGCGGCAAAGCCGTCGCCGGAGTAGCCCTGCACATTGCCGGTGCCAGCTACGGTGGTGATGATGCCGCTGATGGCGTCGATGCGACGGATGCAGTCGTTGCCGGTATCGGCGAAGTAGAGATTGCCGGCACCATCGATGGCGAGACCGGCGGGGACGCTGACCTCAGCTTGTGTGGCCGGGCCGTTGTCGCCGCTGAAACCGGGCGTTCCATTACCGCCGATGGTCGTGATGATATTGGTCTTGCCGTCGACGCGACGGATGCGGTTGTTGCTGGAGTCCGCGAGATACATGTTGCCGGCAGCGTCCGTGACGACGCCGGTGGGGAGGAAGACGGAAGTGGTGGACGCGGGAACGTTGTCGCCGGCGTAGATCCACTGGGCGTTTCCGGCAACGGTCGTCATTTCGCCCGGGACCAGGACGGCGAGCGAGCCGGTCGCGTTCCCGGTGAGGAGTGTGCTTCCGAGCAGGGACCCACCGGAGCTGGTGATGACCACAGCTCCGTTACGCTGGCCGGGATACAGCGGCGTAAAGACCACATTGACCGTGCAGGTCTGGCCGACCGTATAAGAAGCGCTCGCAGCGCAGGTGCCGCCGGAAGCGAGCGCGAAGTCCAGCCCGCTGATGCCCTGGGTGAGCGCTTGCGGCGCGGCGGACGTTCCGCCAGCCGTCATGGTGATGGTGACGGGAACCGAAGCCGAGGCCACTTTAACGACAGTGCCAGGGAAGACCACCGGCGACTGCGCTGAGGCGGAAACTCCGGCTGCAGCCAGAAAGCCGAGTGTGAGGAGGGAGAAAAGGCGCGTCATCCGTTTTACAGAGACGCATATGCCAAGAGAGAAGCAGGTCTGTTTTGTTACGCGGTATGCAAGGGCCGAAGACATTGGGTAACTCCAACTTCGACACTACGGTAACCATTTGGTGTCGGGAAATCACACAGAGTCCTCGACCTATAGCTCTTTTGTGCCAGCAAGATACCCCGAATGGGGCACAGTTCTGACCCCTGCGGAGACGCAGAAAAGTAGGGAGGCAAATATCTTAATCGGCCGCTAACGCCGTTTCCTTCAAGTCGAGAATATGCAGCATTATGAGGGATTTTCGAAGGAGAGGAGCGCTTTTTCAGGAGGTAGACTGAGGGGTTCTTATCGAAGCGGAACAAACAACCTTTGAGCCTGTTTTGGCGCAGAGGATATCTGGCGTCTCGAAATAGCGTTCGATTATCGATACGGGCTAGCGCCTTCAGTAGTCAATCATGCGAAGGAATCAGCAGATCTCTCTGCACCACTCTTCGCCAGCGCGGAGTCTGGTCGGTAAGGCAGTGTGAGAGGTTAGCTTGATACGCGAGCGCAGGCGTAGGGGCCGTCGGGCAGGACGGCGACGCTGGCGTTGGGGGGAAGCCCGGTGAGGAGGTCGTCGATGGCCTTATCGGCGCTGGCAAAGCTGTCTTTTCCGAGCGAACCGAGCTCCTCCGGGCGGATGCCGGGGACGTAGAAGGTGAGTGGGTGCTTGAGGGCGACGAGGGCAAGCTTTTCAAGCTGCCATTGGTCGGGGACGACGGGGGTGTCCTTGATTTCGTCGAGGAAGCTTTGCGCGCCGCGGTAGTTGGCGACCTTTTCGGAGAACTCGGGCGAGCCGACGCCTTCGGAGCACTCGGAGAGGATGAGGATTTTGCCGCCGGGTTTGACGATGTGCTGGACGGCGGTGACGCCTTTGACGGTCTGGTAGAAGGTGAGGTCGAGGGGAAGGCCAGCGGCGGAGGTGATGGCGGCGTCGACGTATCGGGGGACGTGCTCGACGGAGGTGCGGCGCATGAAGGCAACGCCGGCGGCGTGGGCTTCTACGGCGTTGCCGGCGAAGATGCCGGAGATTTCGCGGGACTGGGTGAGGGTGACATCAAGCATGAAGTGATGGCCGGCCTTGCGGGCGATTTCGAGCAGGTCGGCGTGGATGGGATTGTTGTCGATGGAGCCTTCGACGGCGAGGGCTTCGCGCATGAAGCGTGGCGAGTGGATGACCTTGATGGTTTCCTGCGCGGCGAGCCCGGGGGCGATGAGCTTGCGGCCGCCGGAGAAGCCAAGCATGAGGTGCTGCTCGATGAAGCCGAGGGTGATGTGAAGGTCGGCGTCGAGGAAGCGCTTGGCGATCCAGACGGGGGTGCCGCGCTCGGTGTCGCCGAGGTAGCGATGGTCGGAAAGGATTTTGGCGTCGTGGTTGAAGATGGGGTAGCGGGCGGCGATTTCGGGGCCGAGGATGGTATCGAGCTCGGCGCCGGTGGCTTCGCGGTGCAAGCCGGTCGCGATGCAGAGGGTGATGTCTTCGGCTTTCATGCCGGCGGCGTGGAGGCGTTCGAGGATGGGTGGGAGGGTCTGGCGGTTGGGGGCGGGTCGAGTGATGTCGCAGACGGAGATAGCAGCCGTTTTTTTACCGGCGGCTAGCGCGGAGAGCGATGGGCTGCCGATGGGGGCATCGAGCGCTGCGTCGAGCGCGGCGCGGGGGTTGGGGATAGCGTCTGCGGAGTGGGCGCGCAGGACTTCGTAGCGGGGGCCGTCGGGCAGGTGCAGGGTGAGGCCCGATTTTCCGAAGGCGACGATCTGTTCCATCATTGGTGTCTGGTACTCCGTGGTGCTTGTTGCTGGGCGCGAGGCCCATAGCCTACCATCGCAGCTATTCCTGTAAGTACGCAAGCTGCATCGGAGACCGACGTTGACCTGGTACCAGACTTACCTGCTGTTCGGCCATGGGCTTGGCGTCTCTGTACTGTTGGCGGCGCTCCCCATATTGACGCTGTTGTTGCTGCTGGGCGTGCTGCGCAAACCGGCGTGGTTTGCGGGGATGTGTGGGCTGGCGGTGACGTTCGCACTGGCGACGCTGGCGTACAAGATGCCGGTGGTGACGGCGATGAGCGCGGCGGGTTTTGGCGTGGCGTTTGGACTGTTTCCGATTACGTGGCTGATTTTCTGGGCGATTGCGCTGTTTCGCGTGACGGTGGAGACGGGACAGTTTGAAATTATCAAGAATTCGATTGGGAGGCTGACGCCGGACCCGCGGCTGCAGGCGTTGTTGATCGCGTTTGCGTTCGGGGCGTTTCTGGAGGGCGCGGCGGGGTTTGGGACGCCGGTGGCGATTGCGGCGAGCATGCTGATTGGGCTGGGGTTTTCGCCGTTCAGCGCTTCGGCGATCTGTTTGCTCGCGAATACGGCGCCGGTGGCGTTTGGGTCGATTGGAATTCCAATCATTACGCTGGCGGGGATTACGGGCCTGCCGCTGGAGAAGCTGAGCGGGGCGATTGGGGCGATCTGTACGCCGGTGGCGCTGATTATTCCGGCGTATTTGATTGTGGCGATTGGCGGATGGACGGCGACGAGTGGGATATGGGTGCCGTTGCTGGTGGCGGGGTCGATGTTTGGAGCCGTGCAGCTGGCGGTGTCGATTTACGTGGGGCCACAGCTGACGGATATCCTGGCGGCGATTGCTTCGATTGCAGCATTGATTGCGGTACTGCGGTTGCGGCGGGGACGGGTGGTGCATGAGGGGCATGCGGCGTTGATGATGGAACGGTTTGCGCGGATGGGGATGGGGACGGTGCCGGTTACGAGGAAGGCGGTCGCGCTTTCGCGCGATGCCCACCTTAGCCGCAAAGTGCGCGGCGAAGATGGGGCACCCCGGGTTTGGGACGGCGATCAGCCGGAGTTGACGATGGAGGAGCTTGTGATTCCCAGCTATCCCATCGGCACGGTGCTGTATGCGTGGATGCCGTATGGTCTGCTAGTAGCTTGTGTGATTTTGTCGGGATGGCGGCCCTTGCAGCGGGTGTTTGAACGGGCGACCGTTTCCCTGCACTGGCCGATGCTGCATGATGTGGTGTATCGCGTGCCACCGATTGTAGCGAAGGCTTCGCCGTACCATGCGGTATTTGCGTTCAACTACCTGGCGACGCCGGGGACGGCCTGCATGGTGGCAACGCTGCTTTCGGTGGTTTGCCTGCGGATAAGCCCGGCACAGTTTGGACGCGTCCTGCTGGCGGTGGTGAAGCAGCTTCGGCTGCCGACGGCTACCGTGAGTTTAGTGCTGGCGATTGCGTTCCTGATGAACTACTGCGGGGCGACGGCGACGTTGGGATTGGCGTTTGCGGCGAGTGGGCGGGCGTTTCCCTTCTTCAGTGCGCTGCTGGGGTGGATGGGGGTTTTCCTGACCGGGTCGGATACTTCGTCGAACGCGCTGTTTGGGAATTTGCAGGTGGTGACGGCGCAGCGGCTGGGGTTCGATCCGGTACTGATGGCCGCGGCGAACTCGTCAGGCGGGGTGATGGGCAAGATGATCAGCCTGCAGACGATTGCGATTGCCGCGGCCGCGACAGGGTTGAATGCCGCGGACCAGGTGAGGCTGTTTCGGTTCACGCTGAAGCACAGTATCTTGCTGGCGGTGGTGGTGGGATGTATCGCGTTGCTATACGCGTATGTCTTCCACTTTGGATAGAGGCAAGGCTTTCGCGGGCGTGAGAAGCTTCTCGACGTTATAGCCTGCGGTCTTTGCGGCTGCAAAGATTTCCGCGAGAGTGGTGTCAGATTTTTCTGGCGTGGTTTTTGTTGGTGCTTTAACCAGAGTGGGGAGTTGGAGCCAAGCGATGAGTTCTTCGAAGGCTTCCTTGTTGAACCAAGTGTTGCCTTCGGATTCGTTGACGCCGGCTAGCCAGCGGACGTCGGGGTCCTGCCAGAAGAGTTTTGTGGTGGGGGTAAGTTTGGTGGGCTCGTCTTCCTGCGCCAGCAGCAGGCGGACACGGGCGGACGCGCGCCAGGCATCTTCGCCGTGGAGGCCGAAGGTGGTGAAGATTTCGGCGAGCGCGGCGCGGAGTTGGAGTTTGTCGAAGAGCTCGGCTTTGTGTGTGGTGGGCAGGCTGTGGAGGATAAGCCAGGCAAGGATGGGCGCCCAGAGGTCGTCGCGTGTAGTGCTGGTGGGTGTGGGGAGATAGCGTGAGGCTTCGGGGTAGGCCTTCGCGATGGTCGCGGCGACTGTGCCAATGGAGCTTGTAGCTGTGGCGTTCGCTTCGAGGTTCTTGCAGAAGCGCTTGAGGGCATCGGGTGTGGAGAGTGTGCCGGCGAAGTTGGAGGGGATTTTTTCGAGGAGGATGAGGCTGTCATCGGCGAGGCTTGCGAGCCAGGTAGTTGCGGGGGCCGGTTTGTCTTCGGAAATTTTGGGAACCCTGATCTCCGAGTGCGAGAGATCGGGGGCACCCGTTTCTTCCGCTTTTGGCTTGGCTATGGCTTCGAGCTTTGGTGTCACGGGCTTTGCTGCTTTGAGCTCTGGCTTCGCAGCGGACGCAAGGGCGCGGACGTTTGTCGCGCTAAGGGCTGTGCGAAGCGCTTCGTGCAGTGGGCGGAGGCGCATCTTGACGATGGCCTCGTCGAGGTTGGGGACGCCGGCGCCGTGAAGTTCGTCGCAGAGGCGGTCCCATGGCCATTCTTCCGTGGAGTGGAGCTCGCGGAAGTTGAGCAGCACAACGTATTGATAGCCTCGCAGGCTGAAGTTGAGGCCGTTCTCGAAGATCTCGTGCGACCAGTGCAGGTACTCGAGGCCGCTGGCGGTGTCGCGGTAGGAGAGGATGGCTGCGGCGTCCCATCGGAGGCCCAGGCCTTCGGCAAGGGTGCGCTGGCGCATTTCGCCGCTGCCCTTGTCCATGGAACCGACCGAGGTGTGGATGGTGCCTTCGGCGGAGCCATAGGCATTGTTGTAGACGATGACGGCGCGCTGGCCATCGTGGCGATTGGAGTAAGCGAAGACGTTTTCGTTCACCGTCCCGTAGCCGGTCCAGAAGTCGTAGAGAACGAAGTGGGTACTTTCGGCGAAGATGTGGCGGTTCTTGAGCAGCGGGGCGATCTCGCGCATGTGGCGGGCGACGAGGTGCTCGTTGGGCCATTCGTCCATTTTGGCTTGCTTGAACTCCATGCCGTAACGTTCGGTGTAGCCTTCGATCTGGCCGTGGCCGAACATGGGAAGGCCGGGGAGCGTGGCAAGGAGTGTAGCTACACCGAAGTACTTGTCTTCGGAGCCGAACTGATCGATGGCCGTGCGCTCGTCGGGGTTAGACATGAAGTTGACGTAGCGCTTGAGGATGTCGGGGTCGAACTCGATGGTCTTCTTGAGGTAGCTGCGGTACTTGGCGTTCTCTTCGTCGCGAAGCATGTTCATGAAGGCGGAGTTGTAGACGCGATGCATGCCGAGCGTGCGGACGAAGTAGCCTTCGAGCAGCCAGAAGGCTTCTGCGAGCAGCAGCGTCCCGGGGACTTCGACAGCGACGCGGTCGACGACTTCGCGCCAGAACTCATGCGGCATCAGGGCGTCGAACTCTTCCTGCGACATCGCGTTTTCCGCGCGCGAGGGGATCGATCCGCCGGCACCAGGCAAGGGGAACCAGAGGCGCTGGACGTGGCGCTTGGCGAGCACCATGGCGGCGTCGAAGCGGATGATGGGGAACAGGCGCGCGACGTGCAGGATGACCTGCATAACGTGCTCGCGGACGTAGGCCTTGGAGTAGTCGAGCTGCGCAGTGTCGTTCCAGGCGAAAGTGGTGCCGTCGTTGCCGTGGTAGATGTAGCGCGTGGAGTTATCGGAGTACGTGCGCAGGCGGAAAGCTACGGCGGCGTCGGTTTGGTCGTAATAGTGATCGTCGATCTTGATTTCGACGCGGGGATCGGTGGAGAGGTCGGGGCCGTTGAAGCTGTAGGCCGGGAACGGGCTTTCGGAGCGATGCACGAACCAGTCCGGATGCTCGATGACCCAGGGTGAGTCGATGCCCATGTGGTTGGGCACCATGTCGCTGGCGAGGCGAAGTCCGAAGGCTCCGGCGCGATCGCGGAGATGCTCGTATGCCTGGTTGCCGCCGAGGTCTTCAGCGATCTGGTAGTCCTTGAGCGAGTAGGCGGAGGCTACGGCATCGTGGTGGCCGCGCAGGCGCTTGATGGTGCGGCTCGCCACGCTGCGTTCCCAGAGGCCGATGAGCCAGAGGCCAGTGATGCCACGCTCGGCGAGAAGGCGCAGTTCTTCATCGGGTATCTGATCAAGGCGGTGAATGTGGCGCTGGTATTTTTTTGAAAGCTGTTCGAGCCACACGTAGGTGGACTTGGCCATGAGCACGACGGTGGGCATCCAAGCCTGGTCGGCGGAGAAGGCTTCGTACTCATTGAGTGGGGCTTGGTAATCCTTGTCGTAGCGGAGCTTGCGTGTGCGTTTGCCGTCGGGTCCGACGACATACTCCTCGTCGAAGCCGATGTATTCGTCGCCGACGAAGCCTTCGCCGCCGCGACCGGGCTGGCCGTGACGATACCACTCTGGAGCGGCGGGGTTGAAGCGCATCCAGATGGCGATGTCTTCTTCGCGGAGGGTATCGATGGCGAGGAGGACGCGCTTGAGGTCGGCGCCAAGATAGGGCGTCCACTTCTCGCGGATGTAGTCGAGCTGGCCGGTGAGGGAATCTGGCGACGCGAGCATGGGCGCGCGGAGAGCATCGATGAGGTTGCCGATTTCAGGCGAAAACGGCGGGCGCGTAGCGAAGTAGTCCGGCAGCGCGGAGGTGACGTTCGTGTAGATGGTCTGCTGCTTGAGGCCGGAGTCGTTGAAGAGCTCGCCGAAAGCCTTGAACGCTGGATTGATGTTGGCGAGCCAGAGGAGCATCAACTCTTCGAGCGCGGCTTCGCGGTTAGAGAGATCGTCCGTGCTTCCCTTGAGCCATTGGGCGGCGGTCTGCTGGCCGCGATAGACGGCTACGTTCGGGAACTGCTGGGTGAAGGTAAGGAGGAGCTTTTCGAGCTTTTGCGGGTCGGCTTGTGCGGTGAACCAGCGCACGGCTTCGGAGAGAACGGCGGGGTCGACTTCCTTGCGGTAGCGGGCGACGAGGGCGTGGTTGAGCTCGTCGATGAGGCCCATGGCGAACAGCGCACCGGCGTTGACGATGGTGTCGGCACCGGCGATGCCGCCGGCTTCTTTCTCGCGGAGCTCGGTGAGCTGTTGCGCGAGTTTGCGGCTGGCTGCGACGTTCGCGAAGACGACGTTACCCGTGTAGCTGAACAGAAGGTCGTCGATGTCGAGTTTTTCGCGAATGGCCCGCGAAATATGAAATTCCATGCAATTGCCTCAAGTACGCCTATGACTCTGTTGGACTCCGATAGCGGAGAATGGCCGGTGAATGCTGCGAGTCATTCTCGCAGAGAGTCTGGGATGGTTGAACCGGTGCCTGGGACGAACCTGAGCTGTTGGATGCGGTATGGGGCTTCGCCGTCGCGTGGGCGGTTATCGGAGGGCGTTTGAAGAGGAAAAGAAAACCCGGGTCCGATGATTCGAACCCGGGGCACCCGGTATAACGTCCACGCTTTAGAGGTTACGGTGTGTTGGCTACCTGGTTTTGCGCGCCCTTGCTGGTAATGGTGGCAGCTGCGGGGAGCTGGCTCACGTTCCAACCGCCGCCGAGAGCTTGCACGAGCTCAACGGCTGCAGTCATCTCGTTGATGCGCAGCGTGACGGCTGTCTGCTGGTCGCTGAGGAGGGTGTTTTCTGCGGTGATGACGTCGAGGTAGGGATCGAGGCCGGTCTGGTAGCGGGTGTTCGCGATATCGACGTAACGCTGGGCGGCTTTCACAGCGGTGTCCTGCTGGGAGATTTGCGCGGACGTGACGCGGAGCGTGGCGGTGTAATCCTCAACCTGCTGGAAGGCGGTGAGCACGGTCTGTTTGTAGGCGGCGGCGTCCGCGTTGTACTCCGCCTTGTACTGGGCTACGGTGGCGTTGCGCAGGCCGGCGTCGAAGATGGTTTCAGAAGCGGACGCGCCCGCAGACCAGAAGAGCGCGGGCAATGAGAACAGACTGGAGATGTGAGAAGACTCAAGGCCACCGCTGCCGGTGAGAGAGAGCGTTGGGTAGTATGCGGCCTTTTCGACGCCAATGAGGGCGTTGGCTTCAGCCATGGTGCGCTCCGCAGCGGCGACGTCCGGACGGCGCTGCAAGAGCTCCGACGGGATGCCGATGGGGATGGCAGGAACGGGCGTAGTGAGGGGCTTTACGGGAAGTGAGAATTCAGAAGCGGGCTTGCCGATGAGCGTGGCGATGGCATGCTCGTAGATGGCGCGGTTCGTCGCGACGCCGGTGGCTGTTTCCTGCGCGTTGTCGAGGGTGACTTCGGCCTGCGCGGTGGACTCCGGGCTGTCGATGCCGGTGTCTACCAGGGTGCGGGTGAGCTCGAGTTGTTTGCGATCGGCTTCGACGGTTTTGTTCAGCACGTCCTGCAGGGCATCCTGACCGCGGAGTTCAAAGTAATACTCGGCGAGGTCGGCCTGCTCGGTGAGGCGCTCGTTTTCGAGCGTCGCGGCGCTGACCTGGGAGGCGTACTGGAACTCGTGGACGGTGCTGCTGATCTTGCCCCAGAGGTCGGGCTCCCAGGAGACGTCAAACGGCAGCGAGATCACCGTGGAGGTGCGACCGCTGGTGGTCGAGATGCCGGTTGTCGTTGTCGTACCGCTTCCGCTCGTGGCGCCGGCGCCGGTCGCAACGCCCGCATTCTGCAGGGTTCCCGGTGACTTCGTTCTCGTGTAGGACGGATCGGTGGTCAGCGTGGGATAGTACTGCGAGCGGGCTTCCCGCACCTGTGCGCGGGCCGCCATGAAGTTCTGGAAGTACTGCGCGATATTCTGGTTGTTGATATCAAGCTGCTCTTCGAGGCCGTTCAACTCAGGCTCATTGAAGGCTTCCCACCACTTGCCCTTGAGGACGGCATCCTGCGGCTGCGCTGGCGTCCAGGTGCCCGGAGGCGCGTCTTTGTAGGCGTCGGGGGAGGCTTCTTTGAAAGCAGGCGGGGCGGGCATGTTGGGCGCGACGTACTTGGGGCCGACGTGGCAGCCGCCCAGCAGCGCAAGGCTCGCGGCAAAGGCAGTAAGGCCGGCTTTGCGAGCCATAAGCCCTGCGGGGCGGCCGGCGGCATGGCCGCGTTGGTTTGTCGAGTTGGAGATCGATGCTCGCATAATTGCTTTCCTCAAGTGCTTCAGTGCGCCGTAACAGTGTGCGCCGGCGTCGCTGTAAACAGCCTTGCATTTTTATCGCCCTGCAGCTTTAGACGCAGATTGTCCATGAACAAGTAAATGACCGGCGTTGTGTACAGCGTAAGGATCTGGCTGACGATCAGGCCGCCGATGATGGAGATGCCCAGCGGCCGGCGCAGCTCCGAGCCCATGCCCGTGCCAACCGCCAGCGGAACCGCGCCAAACAGCGCCGCCATGGTGGTCATCATAATCGGGCGGAAACGCAGCATGGCGGCTTGGAAGATTGAGTCGCGCGTATTCAGGCCTTGTTCGCGTTCGGCGTTCAGAGCGAAGTCGATCATCATGATGGCGTTCTTTTTCACGATGCCGATCAGCAGGATGATGCCGATGATGGACATAACATCGAGCTCGGTCTTGGTGACCAGCAGCGCCAGCATGGCGCCGATGCTGGCCGAAGGCAGCGTGGAGAGGATCGTAATCGGATGGATGAGGCTCTCATACAGAATGCCCAGCACAATGTAGACCGCAAAGATCGCCGTGATGACCAGGTACTTCTCGCTGTTGAGCGACTGCTTGAACGCTTGCGCGGTTCCGGCAAACTGGCCGTGGATGGTCGATGGGAAGTTCAGCTTCTGTTGAATACCATCGATCTGCTCCGTTGCCTGCCCAAGGGAGACGCCCGGAGAGAGATTGAAGCTCACCGTAACCGATGGGAAAAGCCCGGTGTGGTTGACCGAAAGCGGTGAAGTGGAAGGAACGTATTGCATCACCGAGTCCAGCGGAATGGCACCCGTGCCGGAGCCTGTGATGGCGTAAATGTCTTTCAACCCGGCGGGCGTCTGCCAGTACTTGGGTGCGACTTCCATGATGACGTAGTACTGGTTGAGCTCGGTGTAGATGGTCGAAACTTCGGCCTGGCAGAAGGCGTCGCAAAGGGTGCTGTCGAGCAGCTGCGGCGTAATGCCCAGCCTTGCCGACGTTGGGCGATCGAAGGTAAGCAGGGCCTGCAGTCCGTTGTTCTGCTGATCGGTATTGGCGTCCTGGATGCCGGGCGTTTTTTTCAATGAGGAGAGTAGCTGCGGCCCGTATGTCTGCAGGTCTTTGGTGGTCTCTGCGCTGATGGTGTACTGATACTGCGCGTTGGAGCCGCGGCCGCCGATGCGGAGGTCCTGGCTGGCATTCAGGAACGTAGCAGCGCCTGTAACGCGCGCAAGCTTCGGCCGCAGCCGGTTGATCACATCGGTTGAAGTCATACCTGTGCGTTGATCGAGTGGCTTGAGCGAGACGAAGGCGTTGCCTGTGTTGGTGGCGCCCTGACCGCCGGTGAAGGCCATCACATTGTCCACGGCAGGGTCAGACTTGATGATGGCGACGGCCTGCTGCACGGCGGTGCGCATGGCGTAGTAGGAACTGTCCTGCGGGCCCTGCATGCCGCCACCTATCACACCGTTATCCTGCTGGGGGAAGAACCCGGTGGGGATGCGCACGATCAGGAAGACATTGAGGCCGAGCGTGGCGAGAAAGACCAGCAGGATGAGCGCCGGGTGATCAAGCACCCAATTCAGACTCTTGCGATAGCCTCCGAGGATCTTGTTGAAGACCCGCTCGCTCCAATTGAACACCGCTCCGTGCTTGACGCTGTGTTCCGACCGCAGCACACGCGAACACATCATCGGCGTAGTGGTGAGCGAGATGACCATCGACACAAGAATGGCGGCTGAAAGCGTGATGGCGAACTCGCGGAACAAGCGGCCGATGATGCCGCCCATCATCAACAGCGGGATGAACACCGCAATGAGCGAAATGCTGATCGAGAAGACCGTGAACCCGATCTCCTGCGCGCCGAGCAGCGCCGCGGGAATGGGAGCCATGCCCGCTTCCATATGGCGCGAAATGTTTTCCATCACCACAATCGCATCGTCTACGACGAAACCGCTGGCGATGGCGAGCGCCATTAGCGAGAGATTGTCCAGTGAGAAGCCGCAGAGGTACATCACTGCGCAGGTCCCGATCAGCGAAACAGGAACGGCAACCGCGGGCACCAGCGTGGCAGGCAGATTACGCAGAAAGACGAAGACGACAATGATGACCAGGAATACCGAGATGACCAGTGTGCCTTCAATGTTCGACACGGAGGCACGGATGGTCAGGGTGCGGTCCATGACGGTGATGAGGTGCTGGCCCTTGGGCACCGTTGCCTGCAGTGACGGAATTGCGGCCTTGATCGCATCCACCGTCTGGATGATATTGGCTCCGGGCTGGCGGAAGATGATCAGATTGACCGACGGCTTGCCGTTGAGGAAGCCTGACTGCCGGATGGTCTGTTGCGAGTCGACGACATCGGCCACATCCTGGAGCCTCACAGCACCGCCGTTGTGATAGCCGATGATCAGCGGCTTGTAAAAGACGGCCTTGGAGATCTGGTCGTTGGCAAGGATATCCGCCGTGCCATCGCCATCGGCGAGCTGACCCTTGGCAAGGTTCGAGTTCTGTCCCGCGATGACCGACTGCACCGCCGTAAGGCTGATGCCGTAGCTGGCAAGCTGCGTCGGGTTGAGCTCGACACGCACGGCGGGCAGCGACGCGCCGACGGCGTTGACCTGTCCGACGCCGGTGATCTGCGACACACGCTGTTCGATGACCGTGGACGCTTCGTCGTACAGCGTCGGGATGTCGTATACATCCGACTGCAGGCCGAGAATCATGATCGGCGAATCAGCCGGGTTGACCTTGCGGTACGTGGGGTTCGAGGGCAGGTTCTGCGGAAGATAGGTGCGGGCCGCGTTGATGGCCGCTTCCACATCGCGGGCTGCGCCGTTGATGTCGCGGCTGAGATCGAATTGCAGCGTGACGCTAGTAGTGCCGAGCGAGCTCGACGAGGTCATTTCGGTAACGCCGGAGATGTGGCCGAACTGGCGCTCGAGCGGCGTCGCGATGGAGGACGCCATAATGTCCGGGCTCGCGCCGGGCAGCGACGCGCCCACGGTGATCGTGGGAAAGTCCACCTGCGGCAACGGCGAAACCGGGAGCACCGTGAACGCGATGATGCCCGCGATCGCGACTGCAATGGTAAGCAGCGTGGTCGCTACCGGACGCTCGATGAAGACGCGTGAGGGGTTCATGCGTGGTGGGTCTCCGGGGCGCCCGGCTGGGTGTCCGAGGTCTTGATCGGGCCGCCCTTGCCGCGTGAGAAGCGGTGGCCCAGGTTATCGAAGAAGATATAGATAACCGGCGTTGTGTAGAGCGTGAGCACCTGCGAGAAGATCAGGCCGCCCACCATGGATACGCCGAGCGGCTTGCGCAGCTCCGAACCGATGCCCGTACCAAACGCCAGCGGAATGCCGCTGAGCAATGCCGCCATCGTGGTCATCATAATTGGACGGAAGCGCAGCAGCGAAGCTTCATAGATGGCCTCGGTCGCGTTCTTGCCGTGCTCACGCTCGGCTTCGAGCGCAAAGTCGACCATCATAATGCCGTTTTTCTTAACGATACCGATGAGCAGGATGATGCCGATAATGGCGACGATATCGAGATCGAGGTGGAACAGCTCCAGCGCCAGCAGCGCGCCAACGCCGGCAGAAGGCAGCGTGGAGAGAATCGTGATCGGATGGACGAAGCTTTCATACAACACGCCGAGCACGATATACACCGTGACCAGAGCCGCCAGGATGAGCAGGCCTTCGTTCGAGAGCGAGCCCTCAAACGCGGCCGCCGTGCCTTGGTAGTTGGCGATCACACTGTTGGGAAGATCAGCCTTAGCGACGACCTTGTTAATCGCCTCGAGCGCCTCGCCGAGGGATTTGCCGGCGGCCAGGTTGAAGGAAATGGTCACCGCCGGGAACTGGCCCTGGTGGTTGATCGAGAGTGATTCGCTGCTCTGCTCAAAATGCGTGAAGGCGCTCAACGGAATGGGGTTCGGCGTGGTTGCCGTCGCTCCGGTTCCGGTGGAGCCGCTGCCACCACCACCGCCGCCACCGCCCGTGCCGCCACCGGCCGTAGTGCCGGAGCCGGCTCGCGATGTCCCGCTGACTGCGGTGTTGGCACTGGAAGAGATGCTGGTGGAAGACGCCGCGGTCGAAAGCGGATTTGTGCTTGCCGTAGCTGTAGTGGAGAGCGCGGATGTCTTGTTGACGGTGGATGCTCCTGCCGTAGTGGCGCCGCTGTTGGTCGCCAGCGCCGAGGTTGAGGACGCGGATGCTGAAATGCCCGAGGTGGAGGAAGCTGTGAGCATCGAGGACGCCGAAGCTCCACCAGCGCTTGCGCCGGCGCCGCTCGACGAGCCAGCTGTGGCTGAAGCAGTGGCCGCTACCGTCCCCGATCCGCTGGACGTGCCCTGCACATAAATGTCATGCAGCTTGCTTGGATTCATCTGGAAGCTGGGATCGGCTTCCAGGATCACGTGGTACTGGTTCAGCTGCGTGTACATCGTATTGATCTGCCGCTGTCCAAAGGCGTCGTACAACGTGCTGTCGATCGCCGAAGGCGTCACGCCAAAGCGCGAAGCCGTCGCGCGATCGATCATAATGGTCTCGGCCTGGCCGCCCAGCTGCTGATCAGTAACAACGTCCGCCAGCTCCGGCAGCGCCTGCAGCTTCTTCACCAGGCCCTTGGTTACGGAGTCGAGCTCAGTCTGGCTCGGGTCTTCAAGCGTGTACTGATACTCCGTGCGGCTCACGCGGTCATCCACTGTCAAATCCTGGATGGGCTGCATGTAAAGCTTGATACCTTCTACCTTTTCGAGCTTCGGCCAAAGACGGTCGATCACATCCGTGGCGGACATCTTTCGGACGTCGAGGTCTTTCAGATTGATCTGGATGCGGCCGCTGTTCAGCGTGGTATTGGTGCCATCCGCGCCGATGAAGGAAGTAACACTGTCCACAGCGGGATCAGCTTCAACCACTTTCACGAGTTCTTGCTGTTTCGCGGTCATGGAGGTAAAGGAGATAGAAGGCGACGCCTGGGTGATGCCCTGGATGATGCCTGTATCTTGCGTGGGGAAGAAGCCCTTGGGCACCCACATATAAAGCAGGATCGTAAATACCAGTGTGACCAGCGCAACGATCAGCGTGATCGTCTGGTAGCGCAGTACGAAGCGCAGCGTCCGGCCGTAGAAGGCAATGATGTCGGTAAAGATTTTTTCAGAGTAGTGATAGAACTTGCCCTGCTCGTTCTCCGGCTTGTACTTGAGGATGCGTGCCGCCATCATCGGCGTCAGGGTGAGCGAAACGAACGCCGAGATGATGATCGTCACAGCCAGAGTTACAGCAAACTGGCGGAACAGGCGGCCCGCGATATCCCCCATGAACAGAAGCGGGATCAGCACAGCGATGAGCGAAACCGTCAGTGAAAGAATCGTGAACCCGATCTGCTCTGCGCCCACGAGGGCGGCTTCCATCGGAGCCATGCCTTCTTCGATATAGCGCATGATGTTTTCGATCATGACGATGGCGTCGTCAACCACGAAGCCCGTAGAGATGGTCAGCGCCATCATGGTCAGGTTGTTAAGGCTGTAGCCCAGCAGGTACATTGCGCCGAACGTACCCACCAGCGAAAGCGGAACGGCGATGCTCGGGATAATGGTCGCCGGAATGCTGCGCAGGAACAGGAAGATGACCATGATGACGAGCACAATGACGAGGCAGAGCTCGAACTTGACGTCTGTCACGGAAGCGCGGATATCTACGGTGCGGTCAGTCGTGGTCTGTACATGCACCGCGAGCGGGAGGTTGGCTTCCAGTTGCGGCAACAGCTTCTCAATGCTGTTCACCACCTGGATAGTGTTCGCGCCAGGCTGCCGCTGGATGTTGAGAATAATCGCCGGCGTGTAGTTCACCCACGCCGCAAGCTTCGTGTTCTCGACGCCATCGATGACTTTAGCCACGTCAGTCAACATGACCGGCGCACCGTTGCGGTACGCCACCACGATCTGCTTGTAGTCCGCGCTAGTTACGAGCTGATCGTTCGCGTTGATGGTGAAGTCCTGTGACGGCCCATCGAAGCTGCCCTTCGACGAGTTGAGGCTGTTAGCCGCAAGCGCGTTGCGAAGATCTTCGAGATTGATGCCGTAGGCTGCCAGTGCCGTCGGATTGGCCTGGATGCGCACCGCGGGCTTCTGTCCACCGGAGATACTCACCAGGCCGACGCCCGAGATCTGCGAGATCTTCGGCGCAAGGCGTGTGTCCGCAAGGTCTTCCACCTGCGAAAGCGCCATTTGGTTCGAGGTCAGCGCAAGCGTCAGCACCGGTGCATCGGCCGGGTTTGACTTGCTGTAGATCGGTGGCGAGGGCAAACCCGCGGGCAGGAAGCTCTGCGCCGCGTTGATGGCCGCCTGCACTTCCTGCTCGGCCACGTCGATATCCAGCGAAAGCTGGAACTGCATGACGATGACCGACGACCCACCGGAGCTGGTGGAGGTCATCTGGCTCAGGCCGGCTACCTCACCGAACTGCCGCTCCAGCGGCGCCGTTACGGCCGACGCGACCACATCCGGGCTTGCGCCGGGATAGAACGTCTGCACCTCAATGGTCGGGTAATCCACCTCGGGCAACGCCGAGACCGGAAGCTGGAAGTACGCAACGCCGCCCGCGAGGAAGATCGCCACCATCAGCAGCGCTGTCGCAACCGGACGAAGAATAAATGGCCGTGAAGGACTCATTGAGCTGGAGCACCGCTTCCGTGTTTGCCCTTTTTAGAGCTGTTGCTGGGCGAATCGGATGGCGTAGTGGTCGATCCTGTAGCTCCGCTGGCACCACCGGCTCCCCTTTGCCCGGGTGTCGACGGACGCACCTTGGCACCCGGTTCCAGACGGTCGAAGCCGCTCGTCGCCAGGGAAAGACCTGGGCCGAGGCCCGTTACGGCCGTGTATTTATCGTCGCTGGTTGCGGCTGTCACGCTCTGCACAGCCACGGTGTTGTCCGGCTTTACGACATACACGAACGCTGCCGTGCCGTTGTGCTGTAGCGCCGCGTTCGGGATCAGCGTGGTGTTCTGCAAGATCGTCAGTAGCAGGCGCGCATTCACAAACTGGTTCGGAAACAGGCCAAGGTCCGTGTTGGCAAACGTCGCGCGGAACTTGATCGTGCCGGTGGTCGTGTCGATCTGGTTATCCAGCGAGGTCAGCTTTCCGCTTTCCAGCAGCTTGTCGTCCGAGCGATCGAATGCATCTACACTCAACACATGCTTGCCCTTCAACTGCGCCTGTACAGAAGGCAGATCGTCTTCTGAAACATTGAAAACAACTGTAATGGGCTGGAGCGCCGTAATCACAACCAGCGTGGAGCTGCTGCCGGCAAACACCGTGTTGCCGGGATCGACCAGCCGCAAACCGACGCGTCCACTGATGGGGGCGACGATATGGCAGTAGGCCAACTGCACCTTATCGCCCGCGACCGTGCCTTCATCGGCCTGCACGCTGCCTTCATCCTGGAGGACGATCTTTTCCTGGTCCTCAAGCTGTTGCCGCGCGATCGCGTTCTTCGCGGCCGCGTCCTGGTAGCGCTTCAGGTCCATCTGCGCTTCGGCCAGCAAACCCTGGTCGTGCTTCAGCGTGCCTTCCGCCTGTTGCAAGGTCGCCTCATAGGGCTGCGGGTCGATGTCGACCAGCGGCTGGCCTTTATGCACCAATTGGCCTTCGGTGTAATGCACCGAAAGCACTCGGCCGGTGATCTGGCTGTAGAGCGTCACGGTGTAAGTCGGGGTCACTGTGCCCAGCGCCTGCACATATACAGGCATATTGCCGGTCGTCGACTGCCCAACCGTAATGGCCGCCGGGCCCTGCTGGCCGCGGCGTCCGCCGCCACCCTTGCCGCCGGTGGCGCCCGAGGCTCCATCAGCTCCCGCAGCCGGCTTGGTGCCGGTCGTGTCGCCGCTGTATTGATGGACGAGGAAGATCACCAGCACCAACAGCAGGATGCCGCCGATCCAGTACCATTTGCGCCGCGGGTTATCCTTCGGTCCACGGTTGTGCTCTTCGAAGGAAGGCCCTAGATCGCCGCTAAAAGAGGGCGAGTTCGATTGTTCAAACGAGGCGCCCAGATCATGACCATCCTGGCGAGCGCCTAACCTGCTTTGCTCGGGCATTCCTTATCCTTTTTGGCTCCGCAAATCTGCATGAGGGGGATGAGACGAAGTGATGCCGCTGTGCGGCACACTGCATACATGGATGGTTGAAACGTCAAAAAAGTTTCGCTCCACCAAGAATAGGCCATTTATGCACATCTTGAACTACGGTAAACGGTATGAAACGTTCAAGTTCGGCCGATCTTTGACTCTCAAAATGGAGCATCGTACTTTCCTTCAAGTCCGGTTCGGAGCCTGTACCCGCCGCGGCCCTCGGAATACGCTGCAAATGCTTGCGCCACGGACACCATAGCTAAAAATGTCGCTCTACGACAATTTTAGCGTGGCAGCGGAAGGTGGCATCAAGATAGATAGCGGATGCCCTCGCGGACTCTCAAATAAATAGCGCTCTTGGCTAATTATTTGATCCCGGCGAGGGTTGCGCTTTCGTCTGCACTCCCAGTACGTATGGTGGTGCCGTACGAATCTAGGCAATTACGCACCGACAGTGGAGCACTTGCCGAATGGTAGCCGTTATTTCAGGAACGGAACAACCGCAGCCAGAAAATCGTTCGGTTTTTCCATCGAAGACACATGCCCGCATTCGGGCACAATCACAAGCTTCGCATTGGGAATCTTTGCGGCATAGTCTTTGCCGTCCGCCAGCGGAACAACCGCATCATTTCCGCCCCAGATGACCAGCGTCGGAATAGTGATTCGTGCCAGCTTGTCGCCTACCGTCTCGCTTTCCAGCTTTGGATTAGCGCGGAGTAGTCGTTGCGTCGTGCCATCGTTGGCCTTCAGCTTGATGGCAAAGTTCTGCCGCACAAACTCCGGGGTCACCCGCGACTTGTCATAGAGGATGACGCCGACGCCTGCGGCGTCCGCAACGGCCGCAGACAGTGGAATCGGCCCTTCGGAGTGGATCGCCTTATGGCCAGCCGCGTCTTCCAGCACCAGCTTCGCTGGCTTCGGCAACGCGTACTTACCGATGTTCGCGGGATCGAGTGCCTGGATCGTATACGCCGCACTGATCCAGCCGCCGAGCGATTCACCGACGAGATCGAACTTCTCAACATTCTTCACGCGCAAAAACTCGCCAAGGAAATCGACGAAGGTCTGGATGCGGTAGTCGATATACGGTTTGTCCGAAGCGCCCCAACCAATCTGATCGAGCGCGATCACATGGTGCGTCTTCGCCAGCGGCATGATGACGTTGCCGAAGTCGAACATTGCCGAGCTGCCGAAGCCATGCACCAGCACGACCGTCGGGCCCGTGCCGGCTTCGTAGTAGACGATCTTCTGGCCGAAGACCAATCCGGTCTTGGTCGGCGGAAGAACACCGGGTGCAACCAGCAGTGGCTTGGGAGCCTGTGCGTACAGAGAAGGAACAACGGCCAGGGCGATGACGAAAAGAGCGGCACGAGCGAACAATAGCTTCAAAGCAACATCCAATCCTGTTAAGAGTTACGCGAGTAGTTCCTTGACGACGCGCCCGGAAACGTCCGTGAGGCGATAGTCGCGCCCTGCATGACGATACGTGAGTTTCTTATGGTCGAGACCCATCTGGTTGAGGATGGTCGCCTGGAAGTCGTGGATATCGACCGGGTCCGATGCGATCTCGTAGCCGAAGTCATCCGTCTTTCCATAAACCATGCCACCCTTAACACCGCCGCCGGCCATCCACGAAGAGTAAGCCTTCGACCAGTGGGTGCGTCCTTCCTCATCGGGCGAGCTGTCGCCGGGCTTGCGGCCGAACTCCGTCGTCCACACCACCAGCGTGTCCTCCAACATGCCGCGCGACTTCAAATCTTTCAGCAAGCCGGCAATCGGTTGGTCGACCTTCTTCGCCTGCGTCGCATGCATCTTGATGTCCAGATGCGAGTCCCAGTTGTTGTACTTGTCTGAGCCCGTGTCGATCAGCTCCACGAACCGCACGCCGCGCTCCGCCAACCGGCGCGCCACCAGGCACTGCCAACCAAAGCCCTTCTTCGTATCGCGCGTGATGCCGTAGAGCGCAAGCGTCGCGTCCGACTCCTTAGTGATGTCGAACGCATCGGGCGCTTCCTTCTGCATGCCGGCCGCAGTCTCAAACGTCTTAATGCGCGCCGCGAGCGTCTTGTCCGCATCGTGATTCGCAAGGTTGCGCTGATTGAAGAAGTTGATCATGCCGAGATCCATCTCCTGGATCTCCAGCGAAGCCTTCGGCGTGATGTTCGGAATCGCCTCCTGCCCCGGGATCACGCGAATTCCCTGGTGACACGCAGGCAGAAAGCTCGAATCCCAGCAGCTTGCGCCGCCATACGGAATCTCCGGCGCCAGCACCATGTACGAAGGCAGCTCCTGGTTCACGGTGCCCAGACCATAGCTGGTCCACGCACCGATGCTCGGCCGCGCTTCGACAGTCGAGCCGCCATGGATCTGCATCACAGCCTGCGTATGGTTCGGGATGTCGCACTTCATGGAGTTGATGAGGCAGATGTCATCCATCATCGCACCAACATGCGGGAAGAGCTCACTCACCTGTGTGTCGCACTTGGCATAGCGATTGAACTTCCACGGTGAGGCATGGAGAAAGTCCTCCTTGTAGGCCATGCGATGGCTGGCCTGCAGCTTCGGCTTGGGATCGAACGTGTCGATGTGCGAAACACCGCCGCTCATGTAGAGGAAGATCACGCGCTTGGCCTTGGCCGGAAACATAGGCGCTCGGGGCGCGAGCGGATTGTCGTTCGTCGCTGAAGGCGAAACGGTCTCGGCCATCATCTCGTGCAGCATTCCCGGAAGAATGATGGAAGCGCTGGCCAGCGATTGCATGAACTGGCGGCGTGACTGCGGTTTGCTGATGGACATAAGAACCTCTCGATTACTTGGCTGGAAATCAACCTACTCGACGAACATAAACTCGTTACTCGAAAACATAGCTTGATACAGATGCGACTCAGCCTTGCGCTGCGCAGCTTCCGGCGTGTCACCATTCGCAATATTCTTGGCCTTGACCTGCTCGATGAACTGCAGCGAACGCTCCCGCTCGATCTTCGCCGGAAGCCGTCCATAGATATCCATGAAGGCGCGATCGAGCTGCACGCTTTCGCTCGTCTTGCCGTCGTCGAGCGTCTGCGCCAGGTGGTCCGAGCAGCGCTTCGGGAAAGGCGAGTTCATAAAGTAGAGCGCCTGTAACGGCGTAAGGCTGCTCATCCGTTGATCGGTGCTGGCAATCGCATCCGGCCCGTCGAACAGCGTCATATAGCGATTCTTCACACTGCGTTGCACCATCATGTATACAGTGCGCTTGTCGTTGTTATACTTCGCAGCGTCCGGCACAAACGGATTCTGCTCTTCCCAGTTCCACTCGGACATCGGCGGAAACGGCTGCGCACCCGGCATCGTGCGATCAAGTAATTGCGAGTCCGCCAGCAGCGAGTCGCGAATCTCCTCGGCGTCTAAGCGAAGTCTGTTGTGCCGCCACTGATACAGGTTGTCCGGATCGATCTCATCATCGGCCGCGATCTTCGCCGTCGACAACCGGTACACATGCGAGAGCACCATCTCGCGCTGCATCGCCTTAATGGACCACCTCTTCGCCACCAGATCCGTTGCCAGATAATCCAGCAACGCCTGGTCGCTCGGCGGCACACCGCGCGTGCCAAAGTTGTTCGGCGTCGGCACAATGCCACGGCCAAAGTGTCCCTGCCACAGGCGGTTCACAATCACACGCGCCGTCAGCGGATTGTTCGCACTCGCTATCCATTCGGCAAGCTGTAACCGTCCGCTTCCCTTTGCATCCGTGGGCAACGGCCCACCACCAAGCACCTGTAGCGTGCCGCGCGGAACCTCGTCGCCGAGGTTTGTTGGATCGCCATGCACCTGTATTTGCGCCTCGAGCGGCTTCGGAGCGTCGCTCACCGCGTACGCATCTTCCGGGAACTGCGGCGCACGCGCGTAGAGGTCCATGCGGCGGCGCTCCAGCTGCGGCATGAGATCGTCATACGTTCCGGGCAGCTGCAACACGCCTGTGATGGCCGCGGTGATCGGCTTCAACTGCGCCTGGAAGTCCTTGATGTCCTGACGGTCGAGCTGTTTCGGATCGCGAACGTAAAACTCGGTCTGCCAGCGAATGCCATCGTTGCCCGCGTTCGGAAAATGCGTACTTTTCAGGATGCCCGCAATTGCGTAGTAGTCGGATGTCGGAATCGGATCGAACTTGTGGTCGTGGCAGCGCGCACACGCGACGGTTGTACCGAGGAACGCATAGCCGAGATTATCGACCGCATCCTGCACCTGCGCGCGATCGTTCGTCGAAGCACCCGCCAGATAGCCCGTCGCGATCACGCTCTTCCAATGCTCTTCTTCGGTCGAGGCCGGTAGCAGGTCGCCCGCGATCTGTTCCTTGATGAAGCGGTCGTAGGGCTTGTCCTCGTTGAAGGAATCGATCACATAATTGCGGTACTTATAAAGCTGCGGCACCGGATAGTCGCCACCACCGCCGGTCGTATCCGCATAGCGCACGACGTCAAGCCACATGCGCCCCCAGCGCTCCCCGTACGCTTTCGAGGAAAGCAGCCTATCCACTACATGCTCATAAGCCTGCGGACTTTTGTCCACGATGAAGGCGTTGATCTCTTCAGGCGTAGGAGGCAGTCCCGTAAGATCATACGTCACGCGACGCAGCAGTGTGCGCTTGTCGGCATCTCCACCAACGGTCAGCTTCTTCTCCGCCAATTTCGCCAGCACAAAGCGGTCGATGTCTGTATCGACCCACTTGGCTTGCGGCCCCGTGATCACCGGAACAGCTTGCGCCACCGCCGGCTTGAACGACCAGAAGTCCTTCTGTTGCGCGGTCACCTTCGTAGTCGCAGGTGACTCATCCGCCTTAGGCCACACGAGGCCTTCTGCAATCCACTTATCGATCGCCGCAACCTGCTCCGGCTTCAGCGCGCCACGCGGAGGCATCTGCAGCTTCGCGTCCGAATAATGAATCGCGGACGTCAACATGCTTCGCTCCGGATGCCCGATAACCACCACCGGCCCATCCTTGCCACCCTGCAGCAGCGCCTTGCGAGAGTCCAGCCGCAACCCGCCCTTGGCCGCGCTCGCATGGCAGAAGTAGCACTTGTTCACCAACACCGGGCGAACGCTGGTTTCAAAGAAGTCTTCACGCGCAGCCAACAGCAGCGGCGTTACCTTCGCATCCGCGGCCACTTCCACCAGCGCCGCCGTCTCCGCACCCACAGGCTTTACTGCCGTAACAGTTGGAGCAGACGCAGAAGATGGTTCCGCAACAGAAGCCTCCAGCGGTGCCGAACTCTTGCGAATCCAGCTATCGATCACCAGGATGTCGGCGTCGGAAAGCTTCTCCTTCGGCGGCATCTGCAAGCTGGAGTCGTTGTAATGAATGGCCGTCGCGAGCATGCTCTTCGCCGGATCGCCCAGTGCAACCACCGGCCCATCCTCACCGCCCTTCATCAAGGACTCAAAGGAATCGAGCTTGAGCCCGCCCGCGTGACCACCATTCACATGGCAACCACTGCACTTGCGATCCGCAATCGGCTTCACATCCGTAACATACGTCGCCGCCGCGGAAGGCGTCGTAGCCGTCGAATCTTGCGCGAACGAAGCAGGCAGCACCGCGACCATCGCCAATGCGAGGACGCAAGCCGTTGCCGCGAAGCTTCGTGGTGACACTACTGCCATGCCCGGACCTCAGATGTGAGAGTTCAGCACTGCCTATGTAGCATTCGTCCTTTGAAGCTCCACCCGCGGACGACCCTGCAACCACAACAAATGTGTAAGAAACCTAAGAAAGGCTACAGTCATCTCAGCACACCCGAACTGTAAAGTCCAATAGTTCTATTGGATCACCTGATCGCACTTCGCTATAGCTTCCCGACCGCGCCAGTATTGGACGATTGCATGATAGAAAAAGATCGACAACACAAATGCGCATCATCGAACGGGGCATCTATGCACAGAATGCTTTTTGCATGTACGTTATTCGTCGCTACCTCTGCCGTGGCACCGGCGCAGCAGGATAAGGTCACCGTCATCACCAAGGCGCAGATCGACCAGGGCGTGAACCTGCCAACGACAGCGATCGATCGAACGTTGCGTGTGGTCGAGGCGGGCAGCGGACAGTTGGGGATTGCCGTCGCGAAGCACGAAGCAAATAGAGGCAAGTCTACCGCGGCGACCGGCCGCACTCCGAAGTCAGTGAACTGCGGGGTAGCAACTGCACCGGCTGGTGGGGGCACTGGACCGGGCGACGGCATCTGGCATGACAATGTCACGGAGATGTACGTGATCCTCAAAGGTACGGGGACGCTGGTCACAGGAGGTACGATTCTCCATGGTTTCCGATCCGCGCCCGATAGCGACACCGACAAAATCCAAACCGGGACATCGTGCATCGGGCAGATTGTTGGCAACGTCGTTCGACAGAAAGTGTCCGAAGGAGATGTGGTCGTTATCCCACCCGGCGTTCCCCATGGATGGGAAGACCTCGATGCGGAGATCTCTTATCTCGATGTGCGCGTCGATCCGAAGAAGATACTCCAGCACGGCTATGTCAACCCCGCCATCAAGTGAATGCAACGCGATAGCGGCTCATTGTTCGGCTCCTTCGGAAGGTAATTTCACTTTGAATCGCCGCCGCTTCACGCAGCTCGCCTCACTCGCCACGATCGGCGCAGCCGCCGGTTGCCGCCGCGCTGTGCGTCATGAGGTTATCTGGTCGCTCGGCTGGCTGCCCGACGTCGAGTACGGCAATCTCTGGATCGCGCTCGATCAGGGCTTCACGAAGCAGGAAGGCGTCCGCGCCAGCTACCTCCCCGGCGGCCCCAATGCGCCGCAGCCTGTAGTCGTCGTCGCCTCCGAGCAAAGTACCTTCGGTGACGCCGAATGGCTCCCCTTCCTCGACGCCGTCATGCAGGGCAACGACTTCGTCGTGCTCGCCGCGCAGTTCCCCATCCTGCCCACCGGCCTCATCACCCTGCCCAAGCGCCCGATGCACAAGCCCGCAAACCTCGTCGGCGGCCGCTTCCTCGTCCAAGGCCCCAGCGAGCGCAACGAGCTCATCGCCACCTTCAAAATCAACCACCTACCCATGGACTACAAGCTGGTCCCCGTAGGCTTCTCACCCGAGGCCCTGTTGCAGGGCGAAGGCGACGCGTACTTCTGCTACATCACCAACCAGCCCACGATGCTTGAAAACATGGGCCTCAAGCGCGACAAAGACTTCTTCGTCACCCGCATCTACGATCTCGGCTACAAAATCCCTTCATCGCTGCTCTTCGTAGAGCGCAGCTTCCTGCAGCGGGAGCGCAAACAACTGGTCGGCTTCCTCAAGGCGCTGCTCCGTGCACGCGTGGCCAACCTCGCCAACCTCAACCTTGCCCCCCGACTCGCCGTAGAAAAGTACGGCGCGGACTTAGGCCTCGAGCTGCCACAGCAGACCACGCTCAACCGCCTGCAGGTGCAGCTTGAAGTAGAACCCGGCACCGACATACCCTTCTGGTTCAGTCAGCAGAGCATCGCCAAGATGTACGACATCGCCGCCATCACCGGCCGCACCAACCTGCCGCCGCCCTCGCACACCATCGACCTCAGCCTGCTGGAAGAAGCTTGGCGTGAACTCAATCCAACAACCGGAACCCCACAAACATCATGAACGACGTCCAAGCGAAACAAACCATCAGCCTCCTCATCGTCGGCGCCGACATCGCCACCTTCGACGACCACGACACCCTCGTCCGCCAGGGCGCCATCGCTATCGACGGCGACACTATCGTCTGGATCGGCACCGCCGCTGAAGCCCGCGACAAGTTCAACGCAGCCGAAACCATCCGCGCCGGCAGCATGATTGCCATGCCCGGTTTCATCGACTGCCACGTCCACACCGCGCAGCAGTTCCTCCACGGCAAGCTGCCCAGCATCCGCCGCAAGGGCGAACTGCGCAGCCCCATGTGGCAGCGCTATCTCATCCCGTTCGAAAGCGGCCTCGAGCCCGAAGACGTCTACGCCAGCGGCATCGCTGCCTACTCCGCGATGATCCGCAGCGGCACGACCTGCTTCCTCGAAGCCGGCGGCCCATTCCCCGACGAAATGGGCCGCGCGGCCGGCGATATTGGCATCCGCGGCCGCATCGCCATGTCCACCATGGACACCACCGACGATCTCCCCGCGCACTCGCGTATGGACACGGCCGACGCCCTCCGCCGTAGCGAAGAGCTCGTCCTCCGCTGGAAAGACCATCCCCGCGTCAACGCATGGCTCTCGCTGCGTCAGCTCATGGTCAACACCGAGCCCCTCCGCCTCGGCATGCGCGACCTCTCCCACGCACTCGACACACCCATCCACACACACTTAGCCGAAGGCACCTACGAAGTCGACTTCGCCATCCGCAACTGGTCCATGCGCTCCGCCGAGTACCTCGAAAAGACCGGCTGCCTCGACTCCTATGTGCATGGCGCACACTCCGTGCTGTTCTCACTCAACGAGCTCGACCTCTACGCCGCACGCGATGTCTCCGCTTGCCACTGCTCGCTGAACAACTACACCATGGGCCGCCCGCGCCTGCTCGAAATGATGCGCCGCAACATCCGCGTCGGCCTCGGCACTGATGGCGCAGCCACCCGCGCCTCGCTCGACATGTTCCAGGTGATGCACGGCGCGGTCCTCGGCCAGCAAGCCGTCAACGGAACACCCTACCACTGCGATCCGCCCGTCACCCACGAACAGATGCTCAAGCAGGCCTTCCGCGGCGGCGCCCGCGCCGCACGTCTCGACCAACACATCGGCCAGCTAGCCGTCGGCATGAAAGCCGACATCGTCCTCGTCGCCACCGACGACCTCGACCAGTTCCCCAACTACGATCCCATCATCACGCTCGCGGAAAGCGCCGTAGGCCGCGATGTCCGCACCGTCGTCATCGACGGCCGCATCGTCATGAAGGACCGCGAACTCCTCACGCTCGATCTCGAACCCATGCGCGAACGTGTCCGCCATCAATACAAAACCATCATGAGCCGCTTCGACCTTGCCATCGGCGATCCGGGAGACCCCGCGTAGATGGCTACCATCCAGCTCACCAACGTCAGCAAGGAGTTCCGCCTCAAGCGCGACAAGCGCGTGCTGGCGCTCTCCGCCATGGACCTCACCATCGCCGAAGGCGAGTTCATCGCACTGCTCGGTCCCTCCGGCTGTGGCAAAAGCACCATCCTGCACCTCGTCGCCGGCCTCGACGAACCCTCCACCGGCACCGTCCTTGTCGATGGCCTTCCACCCAAAGACGTACAAGCCAAACAACAATTGGGCATCGCGTTTCAAGAACACGCCCTACTGCCCTGGCGTACCGTCGAAGCCAACCTCGAGCTGCCATTCCAAATCGCCGGTCGCACACCCGACCGCGCCCACATCGCCGCCCTCATCGAACTCGTCGGCCTCAAAGGCTTCGAAACCGCGCGCCCCAGCCAGCTCTCGGGCGGCATGCGCCAACGCGCGTCTATAGCCAGGGCGCTATGTCTAGATCCCAAACTCCTCTTGCTCGACGAACCCTTCGGCGCGCTCGACGCCGTCACCCGCCGCTTCATGAACCTCGAGCTGCAACGTATCTGGCAGCAGAAGCGCATCACCACCATCCTTGTCACACACACTGTCGAAGAAGCCATCTTCCTCGCCGACCGCGTTCTCGTCATGAGCGGCCGCCCCGGACGCATCCTGCGCGAAGTCACCGTCCCGTTCCCACGCCCACGCACCGTAGAAACCATGCGCCTCGAAACCTTTCACCACCTCGTCGACGACCTCACCTCAGCCTCGAACCATCCGATTAACCTCTATCTTTTAAATTGTCATTACCCCCCAATTGAATTGTCATTCTGAGCGCAGCGAACGAACCTGCTTCCTCCCGTTCTTGCCGTTGCTCTTCCCAAAAAGCTGCACCCTCTCGATCAACGCCATGCCCAACCGCCTCCAACAACTCGCCTACCGCCTCCTCGGCTTCCTGCTGCTGCTCGCATTGTGGCAACTAGCAGGCAAGCGACATCTTGGTGGCAAAACCCTCCCCGCCTTCACCGACGTCCTCCACGTCTTCACTATCAACTTCCGCCGCGCCCTGCTGCTTCGCTCCGCCATCGCGACCAGCACCTCCGCCGGCCTTGGCCTCCTGCTCGGCGCAACACTCGGCTGCCTCACCGCCATCACCGCACAACTGCTTCCAGCATTAAGCCCAGGCCTCAACCGTCTCGCCGTCGTCGTCAACGCGCTCCCCTCCATCGCACTCGGCCCGGTACTCATCATCACCGCCGGCCGACAAGCCACGCCCATCCTCCTAGCAGCCATACCCGTCTTCTTCCTTATTTACGTCGCCGCAACCTCCGGCCTGCATTCAGCAGATAGCCGCCTTACGCAGCTCTTCACCGCCACCGGAGCCACCCGCTTCCAGCGCCTCCGCTACCTCGATACACCCCTCCGCGATCCCCGCGCTGCTCAGCGGCCTCAAGCTCGGCGTCACCACCGCCATGATCGGCGCAGTCGTTGGCGAGTGGTTCGGCGCACCCACCGGCCTGGGCATCGTCATCCTCAACACCATGCAGAACTTCCAGATTCCTCTGATGTGGGCTGCCGTGCTCGTCGTCGCCGCCATCTCGCTCACCGCCTACGGCTTCATCGGCATGCTGGAACGCAGCGTAGAACGGAGGCGCGCATGAACCCGCTGCGTTTCCTCAAAAAATCATGGGCCGTGCTACTGCTGCTCCTCCTCTGGCAAACCTGGGTGATGACGACCAACTACAACAGCATCGTCGTCGTCTCGCCCATCTCCGTCGCCAAAGACCTCATCCTCCACGCGCCCGTCTATCTCATCCCCGCGCTCTGGACACTCGGCTTCGCGCTCGGCGGCCTCGCACTTGGCATGATCGCCGGCCTCGCGCTCGCCATCATCTGCTGGACGTCTCCCATCCTCAGCGGCCTGCTGCAGCCCTTCGCACTCATCCTCACCGCGACCCCCATCGTCTGCCTCATCCCGCTGCTCGCGCGCCTCTTCGGCTACCAACGCCGCACGGAACTCCTCACCGTCAGCATCATGACGTTCTTCCCCAGCTTCGTTTACGCGGCCGTGGGACTGCGCCGCCTTCCGCGCCGCTCCGCGGAGTTCTTCGCCACGCTCCACGCCAGCCGCTTCAAGCGCCTCACGCTGCTCGCGCTACCCGCAGCCATTCCGGAGCTAGCCGTCGCTCTCCGAGTAGGCACCGCCTACAGCATCCTCGTCACGGTAGTCGCAGAGTTCCTCATGCAGACCGGCGGCCTCGGCAACCTGTTCGCGGTCACGATGCAGGAGTTCAACCTGCATCGCGCCCTCGGCGCCAGCCTCATCGCGATGTTGCTCTCCACCGCTCTCTACGAAGCCGCGACCGCCCTCGAAAAACAAGTCCGCCTGCGCTTCAGCTAGGCCTCAATGCTGCGGTGTCTCGCGCATCAACCCTGCCAAGAATATTTTGTCGAACTCCTCCACATGAACGGTTCGAATCGCTTCCACCACCGGCTCACCCAACCCCGGCCCCTTGCCCGGCCTCCACGTCAGCGTCTCGCCGTAGCCCGCTGAGCCCGAGTCCGTGTTGAAGTCCATCGACATCTTCTCCGAGTTCGCAATCAACTTCGGATCAAGCCACACCGCTACCGTCAACTCATCCCACAACGGCATCCCCACACTCGGATACTGAGCCGCATACTTCGCTGCGAGCGATGACGATCCCTTCAACGTCTCCAGCATCTCCGGCGTAAACTTCGTCTCCGTCGTCGCATCCGTCGGCACAATCACAATTTTCTTGAAGCCCGCATGCATCGCGATCTTCGCCGCCTCCGGGTCCCACCGCACATTGAAGTTCATCCGCGGGCTGAACAAATACTCCAGCGCATACTCATCCCGCTTAGGCGGCATCGGATTCAAGCTCGCGCCCATCCAGTACAAGTCCTTCACATTCCCCGCAAAAGCATCATCCAGCCGCACCGCCAGCGCCACATTCGTCAGCGGACCCATCGCCATGATCGTGACCTCGCCGGGATACTTCCGCGCCTCACGCACCAGGAACTCCGCCGCCGTTCCTTCCGCGGCCTTGATCTTCGGTTCGCCTTCCTCCATCGGAGGCACCACCTCGGGCGCGTGATAGTGCCGCGGCTCCTGCGTGCTGTTCTCCAGCCACTCTTTCATCCACGCGCCTTTGTACGGGATCTTTCCGTACATGCCCTCCCAGCGCTCCATGGACTCCATCGTGTTCACCAGCGGATAGGTCGACCCTCGATACACCGGCACATCCGTGCGCCCCACCAGCTCCAGCATCCGCAGCGCATGCGCCACATCTTCATCCTGCCAGCCATCGCCGCTCTCCACCGTAATGCCGAGCACCTCGACATCCGGCGACTGCAACGCCAGCAGCATCGACAGCATGTTCGACCCACCCGGCCCGATGCTGTCCTGATCGAGAATCACCTTACGCCGCGCACCCTGCGCCGATGCCGCTACCGAAGCAGCCAGCAACAGCATCGCGCAAAGCAGCTTACTCATCAGACGTCTTCGCTCCCGCAAGCTTCCGCAGATAGTCGCCCCACTTCGGCTCATATCCCGGAATCCGGCCCTCCAGCTTCGCACCCTCATTCCACCAGTGCGCCACGTCGCGGCCCATCTCACTGCCACGCCGCGTATGGATGTCGACCATAAAATCCTCGACCTCCACCTTCCGCTCACCGCGTTCAACTACTTCCTTCGTCCACCCGGAAAGCTCCATCGACATGTTGTCCTTGGGCGCAGTCGCCAGCAGCCGCACCGCATGCGCACAGTAGATCCAGCGATCCCCACCATCCACCATCCGCCCCGCCTGCTCATACAACGAGTTGATAATTGCGGGCGCCATGGGCATTCCCAGGCCAACATCTTCCGTCGCAATAATCTCAAGCCGCCGCCAAAGCACCTCTTCACACTCCGGCCCGGAAGCAAAGAACTCATACGCCGCCAGCGCAGCTTCTTCCACCCGCCCACGCCGAATGCTTTTTTGCAACACTGACCGCAACTCATCAATCGGATACCCACGCACACTGGTAGTCCGCGACCACACATCCTTGCTCTGATAATTCTGCTTCTTCTCGTCTGCCATAGTCTTCTTCCTACCTGTCTACTCTCTACTGTTTACTGTCTGCTTCTCGCATGGGCGTCGTCATCGCTTTCAAGAACATCGCCTGCAGCTTCACTGCATCGAAGTTCCACACCACATCCGCAACTCTTGCATCCATCGGCGGAATTGGCTTCTGCCGCTTCGGCTCCGGCTTGTCCGGCCACGGAATGCCGCCATAACCCTTCGGAACCTCGTCCCAATAGATGGACGAGCCATAGCTCATGCCCTGCATCGTATCCACGTCCACGTAATAGCGCCGCATCTCCGTCACAATGGAGGGATCGATGATGTACGCAGCCGTCAACTCATCCGGCATGCGAAACCACTGCAGCGGCTTCTTCTCACGATATGGCTTCATCACTAGCTCTTCATACAGCTTCGCCTCAGCTGGATTGCCACCCTTCGCAATCGCCTCCGCCATCTCGACGGTGCGATGCAGCTTCTCCGCCACATCCACCGTGACCAGCGTCAGCTTCGGCCACGCCGCATGCAGCACAATCTGCGCGGACTCCGGGTCATACATCACATTCACCGTCTTCGGCTGCATCTCCGGACTCGTGCCCATGAACACGATCTCTTTCGTCAGCGCCACAACTTCCGGATCGAGCTTGATCGCCAATGCCACATTCGTCAGCGGCCCACCGCAATACAGCGTCACCTCATGCGGATATTTGTGTACCTGCGCGATGATGAACTCCGCCGCCGGCTCCGGCGCAGCCTTGGTCTTCGCAAACCCACCCTCGGGCGCAACCAGCGTATCCGGGGGCTCACTGTACTCGCCATAAGCACCCAGAAAAGGATCGGTCCGCGACCCGCCATACATGTGCGTCAGCCGCACCAGGTTCTTCGGCGACTGCACCAGCGGAAACTCCGCTCCCATATACACCGGCACATCCGTCCGATGCAGGTCCTCCAACAACTTCAGCGCATCCGCCGTCTCCTGCTTCAACCATCCGTCACCGGTAATCACCGTAACGCCCAGCAACTGCACATTCGGTGCCTGCAACAACATCACCAGCGGATCGGCATCCCCGCCAATAATCCCATTGAAGTCCTGGTCGTAAATCACCTTCTTCACTTCGGGCGGCGCAGCACTGCTGCAAACACCGCCAGCCATCAGCGACCCCGCCACAACCAGCCGCACCGCGCCCACCGCGTTAAACCACCGCGCCCACTGCGTTCCCGCTTTTATCTCTCTCACTTGGTCAACTCTTCCGTAGAAGGCACAGTCTTCGGCGCCGGCTTCGACAACAGATCCACCAAAAACTTCGCCAGCTTCGGTTGATCCACATCCATCTGCGCGTGCACCTTGTTCAACGGTAGCGCGGGCTTGTACTTCTCATCCCACGTCAACGTGTCGCCATAGGTCGGACCCTTCTGTGTATCGACGTCCATATATACATACCGCTCCCCCGTAATGATCGTCGGATCAATCCACGCCGCGGCCGCGAGCTCATCCCACAGATAATTAATCGTCACTGGCCGCTTGAAGTACTTCGTAATGTACTTCGCCGCCGGGCTATCCGCCTTCGCCAACCCATCCAGAACCTCTGGATCTGGATGGGTCTTCAGCGAGACATCAATGGTCGTCGTCGTGATCTTCGCCCACTTCGCTTCGAGTGCAATACTCGCCGCATCTGGATCGAACCAGAAATTAAACTCATGCCGCGGATTGTTCACCCACTCATCGGCCTTCGTCACCGGCGAAAGCCCTCCGCCCATAATCACCAACTCCTGCGCCAACTCCGCAAAATGCGGATCGAGCTTGCAAGCCAACGCCACATTCGTCATTGGCCCCGCCGCATAGATCGTCACCTGGTGTGGATACTTATGCACCATCCGCACCATAAAGTGCGCCGCATCCTCCTCCGCAGGCTTCGTCGTCGGCATACCTTCCTTCATCACCGGCAACGAGTCCCACGGCCGCTTCATCCGATAGTCAGAGTACGCCCCAAGATACGAAGGCATGCCGTACAGCTTCGCCTCGAGCTGCATCGACTCATACGAATGCTCCAGCGGAAACGCCGCACCTGGATACACCTTTACATCCGTGCGCCCCACGGTCTCCACCAGCCGCAGCGTGTGCGCCACCTCTTCATCGCGCCACGAGTCGCCCGTCACCACCGTAATCCCCAGCAGATGCACATCCGGCGACTGCAAAAACACCAGCAGCGACATCATGTCCGACCCACCGGGCCCCGAAGCGTCCTGGTCGGCAATCACATAGCGCTGTGCGAACGCACCCGTTCCGCACAGCGCCACACCTACAAACAAACCTGCAATCCACTTACGCATACTCAAGCCACACCTCTTCTTAGCCACTGGTCAGCAAAATCGCCTTCTCATATCGGTCGATCATCCGAGGGTAACGCTGTTTCACATCCGCCCGCATCTTCTCAATGTCGACCGTCAAAAACTCACGCTCCTTCATCACAACCTTGCCATCCACAATCGTCGACCGCACATGATGCCCCACGCAGTTCTGCGCCAGCGTCAGGGTCGGGTCCATGCTCGTGAACTGGTCATAATCGTCATGTCCTACAAGGACCACATCAGCGAGCTTCCCAACCTCAAGACTTCCCGTCTTATCGCCCAAATGCGCCGCATTCGCCCCACCACGGCAAGCATGCCGCAGCATGTCGCTATACGTAAGCTGCGCCGGCGCATGCCACGCCGTGCCATAGCCAATCTGCTGACCCAGCACCGCATAGTGGCTCACCTGGAACAGATCCAACGACCCACGTGAGTTCGGCCCGTCGGTTCCCAGCCCCACACGAATCTTCGCCCGCACCATATCCAGCATCCGCTGCGGGCCGCCGTTGTAGTTGCCGAACGCACAGTGCGCCACTGAAGCGTCATGCTTCGCATAGCAATCCACATCGTCCAGCGTCAGAAAGATCGAGTGCGCGCAATGCATCCGCTTGTTGAAGATGCCAATGCTCTCGAAGTACTCCGGAGGACGCATGTTGTAGTTCTCCATCGTGTAGTCGACCTCATAGGTCCCCTCCGACAGATGCGTATGGATCGCCGTATCCAGCTCCTCCGCCAGCTTCGACATGCTGATGCGCAGCTCTTCCGTGTTCACCAGAATCTGCCTTAGCGACAACCACGCCTTCACCCGCGAGTTCCCCTGCCACCGCTTCACCAGTGCTTCATTCTCCTTCAGCGCCTGGCTCGTCGTCATAATGTGCGACTTCGGCAGCGGTCCGCCGTCGCCATCCAGATCGCACGTATTCAGCGAAATCCTTCCGCGAATCCCCACCTCATCCGCGGCCTTACCCATCTGGTCCGGATGCGGTCCACCCGCTTCGAGAAAACAAGTCGTCCCGGCGCTGATCATCGACGTGTAGCCAACCATGCCGCTGTTGTACACATCGTGCTCATCGAGCCCGCTTTCAAACGGAATCAAAATCTTCTTCCAGCTGGGCCCCTTGCGATGCGTCGTCCGATGCACCCCGCGCAGAAACTGCTGCGCCGTGTGATAGTGCGTGTCCGTCATCCCAGGCATCGCAATCTGCCCCGAAGCCTTTAGCGTCTCCTTTGCGGTAAACATCCCCGCCGCATCACTCGCCTTGCCGATCCATACAATCGCATTGCCCTTCACCGCGATCGCGCCATCCATGATGACCGTGTTCTTGTCATCGAACGTCACCACATCGCAGCCCAGGATCAGCAGGTCAATGTCGCTCGGCGGCACAGGCGGCGCCATCACCTCCACCGCCGCAAATGCCGGAGTCGTCACCGCGCCAGCAGCCGCGCCAGCCTTCAAAAAGCTCCGCCGGCTCAACCCTTGCACAAACCCACTAACATCCCTCAGCTCACTCATAGCAATCTCCTTCAACATTCCTGGGTAAAGAAACCGGTCCGGTTCCTGGGAAGGTTCAACAGCAGGTGCATAGCCAGAGACAGCAGGGCTGCTCCGTCGCACAGAGAGTTTGTCAAGAATGCAGCGCATGACGGCCGCAACGACCGCGCCTCAAAGCAGGCGAATGATATCGATGCCTCGATTCAAGCACATCATCCCCACCGACTCAAATCATTTTTCCCGATGTCCTGATAGCCCACCGCTATCTATGCTTTACTTCGCGCACTTTGCGTTTAAACTTCGCGCACTTTGCGTCAAGCTTTTCTCTTCGCCTAGTGAATCGAAAAGCTCTTACACACAGCCTTCGAAATCGAGATCGCCTCGCAAATCATCGGCGAACGGTCCACCGTCCGCGTCGCAATCCCCAGCTCCGAGCAAAGGTCCGGCAGCGTCAACTCTTTCACCACCACATTGTGTATCGGCGATGAGATCACCATCTTCGGCAGGATCGCAATCCCCTCACCCGCAGCCACCAACGCCGGCGCCACATACATCTCGTCAATCTCATTCGAAACGATCGGCGAGAACCCGGCCTCCAGGCATCGGTTCGTAATCCGGTCATGGAATCCCGGCGCCCACTTCCGCCCATACATAATGAACCGCTCATGTCGCAGGTCCGCAATCGCGACCTGCGGCGAACTACACAGCGGATGGTTCACCGGCAGACACACCACTAGCGGCTCCTGGTGCGCCGGAACAATGTCCAAGCCCTTGGCCTCCACCGGGAGCCGCACAAACCCCAGGTCAATCGCCTCACGCTGCAGTTCGGAAACAATGATGCTCGTATGGAAAGAGAACAGGTCCAGCTTCACATGCGGATACAGCTTATGAAACTGCGTCATGATGCTCGGCACGATCTCGCGCGAAGCCGAAGGCGGAAATCCGAACCGCAACCGCTCCGTCTGCAGGCTCGCCGCCCGCTGCGCGGCCTTGGCCGCTTCGTCCGCCGTAGCCAGCGTCGCCCGCGCTCCGGTCAGGAACGCCTCGCCGGCCGCTGTCATCTTCACAGACCGCCGGTTGCGATCGAACAGCATTACCCCGAGGTCCTGCTCCAGACGCTGGATCTGCGCCGTGATCGCCGGTTGCGAGAGATTGAGCAGCGTCGCCGCCTGCACAAAGCTTTTCTTCTCCGCAACGGCAATAAATGCACTGAGGTTTCTCAATTCCAAGAGAGTACCTCCAATTGCAAAAAAGCCCGTAAATAAGAACTTTTCACATCCCTGACAAGAAGTCAAAGCATCGCCCCGCGATTCTTATCGTCTCTGTGATTGCCGCGGCAAAACCTGAATTCGATAAAAACGATTGGACGGCTTGCAGTTACCGTGCTTGAATCGATATTGAATTCACAATTTAGTAACTTCGGCGTCTTTCAAACGGCTCCCAAAACCCACCTTTCTGCCTTCGCGCGGAATCGTGATTCGTGTCTTTAGCGCGCGGTCCTTTCTCTACCCTGTGCATGCCGCGTAAATTGCTCGACCCAGGGAAACGATCTTCATCTCCTTGAGCGAAGCCCTACTTCATTCTTCCGCCTGATGCTTTTTCGTCCGTACCAGGCATTACATCCATGGAACCGAACTGCGAGAGGTCTCGACACACATGTCCTTTGAATCAACTTATCGCCCACACGCCCGCCGCAACAGGTTTTCCTTTCTGCCGGCCGCGCTCCTGATTGCACTCTTCCTCTGTAGTTCGATAGCCGCCCTCGGCCAATCACTCGCCGGTCTCGGCGCCATCAACGGCTCCGTCAAGGATCCCTCCGGCGCCGTCATCGCCAATGCTGACGTCGAGGTCATCAACACCAACCTCGGCATCGATCGCCATCTCAAGGCCACCTCCGACGGTCTGTTCTCCGCGCCCTCGCTGCCGCCCGCGGCAGGTTACAGCGTCCACGCCACCTTCTCCGGCTTCACGGTTTCCAAGATTGAAGGCGTCACTGTCCACGTCGGTGAAGAAGTCACCATACCGGTCACGCTTTCCATCTCCAGCACGCAGTCGGTTGAAGTCTCCGAAGCCACCGCGCCCATCATGGATCTGACCAAGACCGAAGTCTCGGCCCTCGTCAATCAGGAGCAGATCATGAATCTGCCTATCAACGGACGCCGCGCTGACCAGTTCGCTCTCCTCACCCCCGGCGTCGTTCCCGATGCCGTCAGCGGTGAAATCTCCTTTCACGGAGTCCCTTCCGGCAACTCCTTCCTGCAGGACGGCGTCGACATCACCCAACAGTGGTTCGTCCAGAACGCCGGTGGCTCTGCTCTCCTCTCCAACATCTCCATGGACGCCGTGCAGGAGTTCCGCACGGAAGTCATGGGTTACTCCGCTGAGTTCGGCCGCAGCGCCGGTGGCGTCGTCAACACCCTCACCAAGAGCGGCACCAACCAGTTCCACGGCACCGCCTTCTGGTTCTTCCGCAACCGTACCCTCAACGCCATCGACCTCTTCTCCAAGCTCACCACCAACGGCGTCTCCCATGCCTACAACCCTCCCGAGTATCGCCATCAGTATGGCGGCGCGGTCGGCGGTCCCATCATCAAAGACAAGCTCTTCTTCTTCTCCAGCTATGAAGGCACCATCCGTAACTTCCCACTCGTCAGCAGCTTCCAAAGCAACGGCACCTACGTCAACACGACCACCGGCCAGTTGCTTCCTGAAATTATTGGAACGACCGCAGCTACAGACGTCGTAGGGTCTTGTAATTCAGTGGCAGACACTAGAGCCGGTGCACCTACTGCACTCGCCCCAACCGCCGTTGCCACGCCAGCGCAGTGCGCCGCAGTACAGACCTTCATCAACCGCGTTTCGGTTCCCAGCACCGTCTCCCGCAGCCTGCATCAGAACGCTGGCTTCGTGAAGTTCGACTACCGTCCCAGTGACAAGAGCACCTACAGCGCAAACTTCAACCTGGTTAACTACTCGGCCATCCACGCCGGTGTCAGCTCGGCCGCCACCACGGACGGCTCAGGTGCTGCCGGCTCCAACTACAACATCGGCACGCACGTTCGCAATGCGCGCTTCTCCAACACCTATCTCGTAAACAACTCCATGGTCAACGAAGTTCGCTTCGGCTTCAGCGCCGACCGCCGCTTCCAGGGGCTGCCCACCGACCTCGCACCGGGCGACAACGTTCACTCCTCGGTCACCGTCGCCGGCATCTCCACTCTGGGTGTTTCGCAGAACGCTTTGCCCAACATCCAGCCCACGGAAAAGCGCTTTGATCTCAGCGACAACTTCTCGCAGAGCAAGGGCAAGCACCAGTTGAAGTACGGTATCGACCTCGCCTACCTGCGCAGCGTCGAGAACGGCGTCTTCTCCGGTCCCGGAGCGTACACCTACACCAACTTCACCAACTTCGCCTACGACCTCACGCCTTCCCCGACCGATCCAGTCTCGGCTGCATCGCCCTACTCCAGTGCAGGCAAGCACTACTCCACCTTCGCCCAGGCCGTGGGACATCCGCAGACGCGCATCACCATCCGCGACTACGACTTCTTCGCCCAGGACCTCTGGCAGGCAACCCCCACCCTCGCACTCAATATCGGTATCCGGTATGAGTACGCCACCTTCACGCAGCCGCCTGCGCCTACCTATGCCGTTACCAATCCTCTGGTTGGCAAGATCAATCAGCCCAAGGGCAACGTGGCTCCCCGTATCGGTTTCGCGCAGACGCTGAACGGCGGCAAGACCGTCATCCGCGGCAACTACGGCATCTTCTACAATCGCCTTCCCGGCGCAACCATCACTCGCCTCCAGCAGCTTGGTGGCAACGTGCGTAAGTCCTTCACACTCTCCAACACCAGCGCCACCCAGTTCCCCGTGGCTCCAACCTTCCCCAACACCTTCACCTCGCTCGCACAGGTGAACTCCATCCTGAGCCCCAGCTCGATCAACTCCGGCTTCGCGATCCCCACCCTGGCTACTCCCTACGTACAGGAGTGGACGCTCGGTGTGGAGCAGCAGATTGGCAAGAACACCAGCGTCGACGCGTCGTACATCGGCTCACGCGGCCTCAAGTTCCTGCAGCGCTCTGATCTCAACGCCGGTCCCCCGACGGGCACCGACACCTTCGCCATCGTCAACACCACCGGCCAGACCGTCGGCAGCTACAGCACCCCGGTCTACTTCAACTCCGCCAACGGCAACACCACCTACAACCCGGCCTACAGCAAGATCCTCCAGATCGATAACGCCGGCCGCCTCTACTACGACGGTCTCATCGGTGAAGTCCACGAACGCGTCTCCAAGATCCTGCAGACAACGCTGGCTTACACCTACTCGCACTCGATCGATCTCGGTCAGGGTTCGTTCACCAGCAACTACTACTTCAGCGATCAGGGCGACACCTACTTCAACGGCTCTTCAACCATCAACGGTCAAAGCGGCTATGCATACGAAAAGGGCCGCTCGCTCGAAGATCAACGTCATCGCCTCGTCTTGACCGCCGTACTTGAGTCGCCGAAGGTTGGTTATAGCTCGGTCTTCGCGTCACAGGCCCTCAACGGCTGGCTGCTCGCTCCGATCTTCACCTACGCCACCCCGCAGTATGTGGATTCCACCCTCACGGTCAGCAGCTCCGACCCCCGCCTCTACGTCCCCACTCCGACGTTGAGCGGTATCGGCGCCGAAGCCCCGGGCGGTACCCGCGTTCCATTCCTGCCTACGGCCAACCTGCCGCTCGGTCACACGGTCCAGCTGGACGGACGCCTCACCAAGGCCTTCCCGCTGCCCAAGGGGCAGTCCATCCAGTTGAGCTTTGAAGCCATCAACGCGCTGAACCACATCCGCTATACCAGCGTCGTGCAGTTGGCTTACAAGTCCACCTGGAACTCAGTCGCAGGAACCCCCGGCTATAACACCGGCGTGCTAACGCAACAGCCCGTGGGGGGTTCCACCGGACTCGGAGCAGGCAGTGCGTCTTCCGGCTTCCCCGACGGAACCAACGCCCGCCGCGCACAAGCCTCCTTCCGCTACACCTTCTAACCAAGCTCAACCTAACAACGAAGGGCCGGAGAGACAATCTCTCCGGCCCTTCGTTTTTGCCTTTGCCCTTGCTTTTCCGAAGGGACCCCTGCTTGGCCCTAAAGTCCTGTCAAGCCCCCAACCCACGCAAATCCCTATAATTAAATCAGCGCTCCCAAAAGACGGCGGACATCAATATCCATCTCTCAACAAACACCAAAATCGGCTAACTCCTTTGGCAAGAATATTTTGCAAGCAACCCTTTTAGAATAAATAATTTGCGAGATTGCCCCTACCCCGGGGCCGGACATTCTAAACAACTTACGTCCAAGATACCCGCTACATAGGGGGGAGGGGGTATCCCATCACCCCACCGAAACAATCGCCCCCGCAATCCCCTCACACACCACCGCAACAGAACTCTTCTCCCCACCCACAAACAAACTAATCTCCGCCCGCCCGTTGTAAAGCTGCACCACCCGCGACCCTTGCGGCATCCCCAGGTTATCGATCAGCGTCCCACGTCCTGCAACAGAAAAACGCACCGAATTCTTCGCATCCAGGCAAAGCACCCCCTTCGCGTCATACAGCTTCGCTTCCACAGTAACCGTTGGCTTGCCATCCTTCACGCCATTGCCAACCTGCACCAACCGCAGCTCCGCAGGCTTATCCCACGTCTCCGTCTGGTACAAGAACTCAATCTCATCGTGGAGAGTCACAGCACCCTTCTTCGCCACCACCCGCAGCGAATTCTTTCCCACAACAAAAGGAGTCATCCACCGCAAACCCGCACAAGGAAAATCCTGCGCATCCCGCTTCTTCACACCCGCGGAAACCCCATTCACAAATAGCTCCGCCGTCTCGCAGTTCGAGTACACCTTCACCATCTTCGCTTCACCAGCCTCACCCCAGCGAACCGGCCATGTGTGCCCATACAGCCGCGCCATCGGCTCCTCGCTCCAGTACGACTGAAACACATAGAAGCCTTCCTTCTTCCCCATATCGCGCGTCAGCACGCCCTTCTGGTTCACGCGCGGCACAGGATTCTCCACTCGCAGCGGCGTCGTAAAGTCCTTGAACACCCACATCGCCGAGCCAACAAACCAGGGCAGTGTCTGCTGCACCTTCAAATGCCAGTCGAACAAGTTGCACGCATAGGTTTCCGACCAATCTCCATCCTTCGACACCCGCGCCTCGCCGCCGCTGTTCAAATACATTAGCCCAGCCTCCGCCGTGCCATGCCCCGTAGCAATCTTCGCCAACACCTTGTCCGGATTCTCCGAGTGCCGCCCCGCATGGCTATCCGCACCCCACTCAATATGGATCAAATGCTTCACCCGATCGCGCTGCGTCTCCAGCGACTTCTGATACTCCGGATACGTCCCCGAGTACCACCCCGCCCAGATCGAAGGCGAATACACATCCGGAATATCGCGCGCAAAATCACATCGCCGGAACGACGTGTACCGCGAAGGGTCGAGCTCATGCGCCAGCACGTTCAACTCCGACATGAACTCGCGAATCGCATCCCGGTTAATCTCCGGATACTCCGTCGGCCAGTCGTCCTCATTCCCCAACCCCCAGAACAGCACGCTCGCGTGATTGAAATGCTGCCCAATCATGTTGCGCAGCTTCTCACGACACATGTTCTTGAACGCATCGTCACCCACGCCTCCGCGACACCACGGAATCTCCTCCCACACCAGAATGCCCAACCGATCGCAAAGCTCCAACACTCGCCGCGACTGCTGATAATGACCCAGCCGGATGAAGTTGCAACCCATCGTCTTCACCAGCTTCAGTTCTTCTTCAATCAACTCATCAGGCATCGCGTTCGCATAGCCCGCATGGTCCTCATGCCGCTGCGTTCCGTTCAACAGCAACCGCTCACCGTTGAGCTTGAACGGCCCATGCTCAATGAACTCCGTATGCTTGATGCCAAACGTTTCTTCCGCCACATAGGAATCTCCATGCGGCGCAGTCACCGTGACCTTACAGGTGTAGAGATGCGGCGACTTCGGACTCCACAAACGAGGCGTCTCGATTGTGGTCGCCGTCAGTTGCTTGTTCTTATCCGAAGGCGATAGTTCACTCGTTGCATGATGGACGCGCTTGCCGCTGGCGTCCATCATTTCGATCTCGCAGGTCAATAGGTACGACGGCTCAACCGGCGCATACGCGTCCGCCAGCACCGTAACCTTGGCCGGCCCGCTTGCTGCTGCAATCTCCGTCTTCACATGCACCTGGCTCAACGAAACCGCCGGCACATAAACCAAATTCACATGCCGATACATCCCTCCATACAACGAAAAATCACTCAAATCGCTTGGGATCCGATCCAGATCCCGCGAGTTATCACACAGCACCGAGATTGGAACGCCCGGAATACCCGCGGCTTCCTTCGCCTTACCCTTCTTCGTCGCAGCCACAACAGGCAGTGAAGCCACAAGCTCCGTAATGTCCACCACAAACTCGTCATACCCACCCACATGCTTGCCCGCCAGCTTCTCACCCACATAAACCGCCGCCGTCTGCCCTGCACCCTCAAAGTGCAACAGCGTCCGCCCACCCGCATATGGATTCGCAATCTCCACATGCGTCCGATACCACCCGTTGCCGCGATAGTACGGCGTATCCGGATCGCACCCGTCATACGCGTTGAAGCTATGCGGCATCGCCACCGCACTCCACACCGCCGTCTCCTCGCTATGCCAAACCTCCCACGGCCCACCCAGCGATCCCTGCAGATACTCCCAACCCACCGACAGCCGCCGCACCGACGCCGCATCCTCCTTCACCATCGTGGCGATAGCCGCCTGCATGCTGCCGCGCAGCATCACCCCTGCGGCTACCCCGGCCCCGGTCTTAAGAAAGCTCCTGCGTGTTGCCATCATCATCTCCTGCAAAACTGAATCGCCGTATTCCGAACGATCTTATTCTATTCACTCGGTTGAAGAATTCTCCCGAGACAAACGTTTACCCTTCTGCAACGTTGCTCTCAAGTGATATAAAGAGCCGTCCGTCTCACAGTCGCACGTCATTGTTCTGAAGGAGCTTTTCCTGATGTCTCGCACCTCTTCCGCCCTCCTCTCACTGCTCCTCATGTTCCCGCTAACCGCTGCTCCTTTCGCTCACACCGCAGACGCCCGCAGCCAAACCTGCCCCGGTCTCGGTCGAGCGCGAGGGTGTGGGCGACGCGCCTGACGATCCCGGCCCGCTCGCCAAAGACCTCTCGCCCAAACTCAAAGACGCCGACATCAAGGCCACCATGAAGAAGGTCGCCGACTGGCAGCTCCGCGTCGCTGAACCCAAGTTCAACGAGCAATGGACATTCGCCGCGCTCTACGACGGCCTTATCGCAGCCTCCGCCACCACCGGCGATCCCGCCTATCGCGATGCCGTCATTCATTACGCCCAGCAGAACGACTGGAAGCTTCTCGACAACCGCTTCCCCCACGCCGACGATATGGCCTTCGGCAAAGCTTTCACCGAGCTCTACCTCTCGGACCCCGTCTCCGCTCGCAAGCCCGAGCGCATCGCCGACACCAAGGCCATCCTCGACCGCCTCGTCGTGCGCCCGGACGACCCCGCCAAAGACCTCTGGTGGTGGTGCGACGCCCTCTACATGGCCCCGCCTGTGCTCGCACGCATGTCTCTCATCACCGGCGACCCCAAGTACGACGCCTACATGGACAAAGAGTGGGACATCACAACGTCCCACCTTTACAACACCACCGAGCACCTATACTGGCGCGATAACGGCTACCTGAAGAAGACCGAAAAGAACGGTCGCCCGCTCTTCTGGTCGCGCGGCAATGGATGGGTCATGGGCGGCCTCGTAAAAGTCCTGCAAGTCCTTCCCGCCAACGACCCTTCACGCTCGAAGTACATCCAGCTTCTCCGTGAGATGGCCGCCTCCGTCGCCGCCATCCAGAGTCCCGACGGCCTCTGGCGCGCCGGCCTGCTCGACGCAGGCTCTTACCCGCTGCCTGAAGTCTCCGGTTCAGCGTTCTTCACCTATGCCATCGCCTACGGCATCAACGAGCACATCCTCGACCGCAAGAAGTATCTGCCGGTCGTCGAGAAGTCCTGGGCCGGCATGGTCTCTCACATCTATGCCGACGGACGCCTCGGCTCCATCCAGCCCATCGGCGCCGCGCCTGACGCCTTCAAAGCATCCTCCAGCTACGTCTACGGCGTAGGCGGTTTCCTGCTCGCAGGCTCCGAGCTCGATCGCCTCGCCACCATGAAGAAATAAAGGGCAAACCCTTCGTCGCTCTATTTCTTGCCACACATCCATTCCCGAAGGGAATCTGCGTTTGCTGTTGCACAATCCGGGTGCCCCATCTTCGCCGCGCACTTTGCGGCTAAGGTGGGCATCGCGCATAGCGCGACCGCCGTTGCTTGTACTTAACCGTCATCCGAGCCCGAAAGGCGAACGACCCCCGCATTTCGACTTTGCCTTATTCACTATTCACTCGAACCACCCACCTAAGCTCGCAGCGCAGGATCAACCCACAACAACGGCTGGCGAATCGGAAGATTGCGAATCACTTCCTGCACCGTCACATTCGCATCCAACCGCTTCCACACCTCCACATACTGCGGACGTTCCCAACGCCTCGCCTGCAAACAGCAGGCTTGGCCGCCGCGACGGCATATCGTCGAAGAACTCGACGTCCTTCGGATACGGCCACTTCGATTTGTCCGCGATATACGGGAACAGAAACGCCACGGCATCGCCGACACCCTTACCATTCGGCCCTTTGAACGACCAAAGATCATCGGCTTTCGTCGAAAGCGACTGGCAGATACCGCTCAACACATCCATATCAAACAGGCTGTAGCTGTAAGGCTTTGTACGAGCAAGTTCCAGCGGCAAGCTGCCATCCTTCGCAATCTGCCCGGGCACAATCGTGTTCTTGAAGTGATCAACGCAAAGCGCCGTCAGGTCCGCACGCTTCGCAAACTGCGAAAACTCCGCCACCTGCAGCACCCAACACGTCCCGTGGTTGTTCTTCTCATACTCTTCATCGGTGCCGTTCTTGGAAGTCGCCATCCAGTTCACATAAGCCGCAAACCAGGCCCGCACCGCATCGGCATCCACCGCACTGATGCCGCGCTCCACTTCCAGCAGCCGCGCCGCACGTACCACCTCCACCAACTGCAGCGTATCAATCACGCCAATCCCACGCCCCGGGCTCACACCCGAAATAGCCTGCGCGTAATTCAGGTTCGGATTCATCTTCGTGGCATCATCCACAAACCACGCACGCAGATGCTTCGCAAAGTGCGCCGCATAGCGCTTATCCTTCGTCAGCCTCCACGCTGCAGCCAGAGCCGGCGCCATCACGCTCAACCGCATCAGCGCATCGCGATGCTTTACAAAATTATCCGGGTTCGTAAGCCCATCGCGCCGGATATACGGCCCGCTAGGATTCTTCGGATCAGGCCACCAGTAATCGCCTTCCGAGAAGTCGTGCAGCCCACCGGCGCTGCGCTCACTGTGCGCCGCCGTTACGGTCACCGGGTCTTCCGCAAGATACTTCTGCGCATCGGCGAGAATTCGCTTACTGTCCACTTTCGCGACTACCGCATAGCCTTCGCCCGGCGTCGCAGCCTTCGCCTTACAAATCGCCAACGCACCCGCAGTGCCTGCCACCGTCGTTACAAACTGCCGCCGCGTCATGCCCATCTACTTCACCATCCCATTCGAAGTTCTAACCTTCAGCAGAGTAGATGGTCAAGCGCTTGTCTAGAGCATTACCGCGATCTATACCCAGAACCCCTCATGCACCACACCCGCTTCGTCCTCGAGCAGCGGCCCGCTCACAGCAATCTTCTTCTGCCCCTTCGCAAACACCTCGCGGCATGGCAAATCAAGCGTCGGATTCTCCTCGTGGCTGCCGGTGTAGCGCATCAACCCTGTCTCCGACAAGCCGAACACCACCCGTCCCAGTCCTATCCAATAGATCGCCCCTGCACACATCGCACAGGGCTCCGTGCTCGTGTAGAGCGTACATTTCGCGAGCTCCGCTTCACTTAAGCGTTTCGCCGCATCGGCACACGCGAGCGTCTCCGCATGCTGCGTAGGATCGCCCGCGGGCTTCACAGCATTGTTCAACGCAGCCGCCACAGTCTCACCAAGCTCATTCACGATCAACGCTCCAAACGGATGCCGCCCATCGCTCCGCGCCTCGCGCGCCAACTCAATCGCCTGCCGCAGAAAGGCTAAATCTTTTTCGCTGACTTCTTCGTTGGACATACGTTCAACTCTCCCCATCATTCAACTCTTCCACCGCTTTCCGTTGCGACGAGAAGAAGAGGTTCAACAGCACAGCCGTTGCGGCCGCAAGAAATATCCCACTGTTCAGAAACAGTTTCGCCGCATCCGGTGCATGCGCAAACAACCTCGGCGACGCAACCGGCAGCGTGCCAACACTCAGAGACACCGCAACGATCAGCGCATTGTTCGTCCCGCGATACCGCACCCGCGTCAGTTCTTCAATGCCCGCCATTGTCGTCATACCAAACATCACAATCGCCGCTCCGCCCAGCACCGGTCGCGGAATCGCCGCGATCACCGCAGCAATCTTCGGCAACAGCCCCAGCACCACCAGCAACCCGCCCGCGGCCGCCACCACATACCGGCTCTTCACCTTCGAAAGCGAAAGCAGTCCGGTGTTCTGCGAAAAGGCGTTGTACGGAAAGCTGTTGAAGATGCCGCCCAGCACGGTCGAAAGTCCATCCGCACGAAACGCCGCTGTCAATGTCGACGCTGTCGTGGGCCGTCCTGCAATCTCCCCAATCGCCAAACAGTTCCCCGTCGTCTCCGTCATCACCACCAGCATCGACACACTCAGCACCAGCGCCGGCAACAACGCGAAGCGTGGCATCCCAAACATCAGCGGATGCGCGAACGCCACCCACGGCGTTCCGCCAACATGCGTAAAGCTCGTCATTCCCACCACCGCAGCAACTGCAGTGCCTGCCATCAACCCCAGCAGCACGCTAAGGTTCGCAATCATGCCGCGCCCAAAGCGTTGCACCAACACAATCAGGACAACCGTCGCAAAGCCCAGCGCCAGGTTGCGAAAGCTCCCGAAGTCCGCGGCAGACGCATCGCCACCACCCAACCACTCGCCCGCAACCGGCATCAGCGACAAGCCAATCACCGTGATCACCGTTCCGATTACCACCGGCGGAAAGAATCGCAGCATGCGGCTGAATACCGGCGCAATCAGCATTGTGAAGATCCCGCAACAGATCACAGCACCATACATCGTCGGTATGCCGTAGTTACTGCCAATCAAGATCATCGGCGGCACGCAGATAAATGAGCTCCCCTGAATCAACGGCAGCCGCGCACCGAACTTCCACCACCCCAGCGTCTGTAGCATCGTTGCAAGCCCGGAGGTAAACAGGTCCGCGCTGATCAGCGCGATAATCTGCGCCGGGGTCATGTGCAGTGCGCTGCCAAGGATCAGCGGCACGGCCACCGTGCCGGCATACATCACCAGCACATGCTGCAGCCCGAACAGCAATAGCCGTGGAGCGCTTTCAACCTGGTTGATTGGGTCAGCGATGGAGGTCAAGATGCGTTCATCATATCTTGCCACCGGCGCTGCTCAAACAGAAATTACTCCGGCGTCCACGTCGGATGATGCGTGAACAGTCCATGCGCAAATCCCATCTGGTACACAATGAACATGCCGAACGCCACGCTCAGCAATCCCGTCGCAAAGGCCAGCCTCCGGTTGATCCATGCCGAACGCGATCCCGCATAGCGCAACGCCGACGCCATCGCAATCGTAATCACCATCATGCCCGCTATGGTGCCCACGCCAAAGATCGCTAGATACGCCACCGCCCAATGCGTATTGTGTAGCGTAGCCAGCACCAGCAAGGCAACAGCAGCCGAACCAGCCATGCCATGCACAAGCCCCACCACCAGCGGCCTCGCCAGCTGATAGAACTTCCAGCGGCCGAAGCGCGCATCCATGAAGTCGACCGAAGAGTCCGCTGCACCATGTGAGTGCGGTACTTCGCCATCGCGATGTTGATGCATCGCCCCGGTCTTCGACTCAGTGCTCTCGTCCATCTGCTTTTTGAAGCCGCGCAGATTCAAAGCACCCAGAAGGATCAACATCAATCCAACGGAGAACTCCATCGAAAGCCCGAGCCGCGGCGGAATGACCAGTGTGAACAGAATGATGCCGGCGCCAACGAACAGGATCGTGATCGTATGCCCCAGACCCCACAACCCACCGATCATCGCCGCGCTGCCGATCCGTTTCTCGCGGCTCACAATCGTCGAAACCGCGACGACATGGTCCGCATCGGTCGCATGCCGCATCCCGAGAAAGAAGCCCAGCGACAAGACCGCAAGCAGACTGATGGAAACCGGCTGTGCAACAACCGCCGCGAGTAGCATCGAAACAACCTCCAGAAACTTCTATTTTATGGCGGAGATCTCGCCGGCTCGTGCATCTTTCTCACACGGGCGATATCCTATAGAGGCGGCTACCTGAGCGCGCGTTCTTCAGTCTACCCGCCAATGCGGGAGGCAAAGCAGAACGCCGGGACAGCAGGAGACATGTTTTGCAATCTGTAAACGACACAATCCAGCTGATTCGCATCAGCGAACAGCCAGGAAAAAGTACAGCAGGTCAGGTATGTTCTTCGGCGCTCGCTGAAGAACCGTGGCTCTTCGATCAGGGCAAACCCAGCTACGGCCCCGGCGCTTCCATGGCCGACGTGCTTCCAGCAGACTCGCCCACGCAAGGCCTCCTTCCGCGCGAGTATCGCCAAGCCACCAAAGCCGAGCTCGATCTCCGCATCCGCGCCGTCAAGCACACCATGGGCGACCGCCTGCTGATCCTCGGTCACTTCTATCAGCGCGATGAAGTCGTGCAGTACGCCGACTTCATCGGAGACTCCTTCCAGCTCGCCCAGGTCGCTAAGTCTCACGCCGAAGCCGAAGCCATCGTCTTCTGCGGTGTTCACTTCATGGCCGAAACAGCAGACATGCTTTCGACAGCCAATCAAGCCGTCATCCTTCCCAACCTCGCCGCCGGCTGCTCCATGGCCGACATGGCCGACATCGACTCCGTCGCCGACTGCTGGGAAGAACTCAACGCCGCGTTCGGCACCGAGCCAGACGCAGCCTGGCGCGCGCCGGTCATCCCCGTCACCTACATGAACTCATCAGCCGCACTCAAAGCGTTTTGTGGCGAACACGGTGGCATCGTCTGCACCTCCTCCAACGCCTCTGAAGTCCTCAAGTGGGCGTTCGAACGCGGCCAGCGCGTCCTCTTCTTCCCCGACCAGCATCTCGGCCGCAACACCGCCAAGGCTATGGGCATCCCGCTCAAGCAGATGCCGCTATGGAACCCACAACAACCGCTTGGCGGCCTGGACGCGGCCACACTACAGCAGTCGCGCGTGATCCTGTGGCACGGCTTCTGTTCCGTGCATAAGCGCTTCACCGTCGACCAGATCGCGATGGCCCGCGAACGCCATCCCGGCGTGAAGGTTCTCGTCCACCCCGAGTGCCCCATGGACGTCGTCGACGCAGCCGACGCCTACGGCTCTACAGACTTCATCAAGAAAGCCATCGAAGCCGCACCCTCCGGTTCCACCTTTGCCATCGGCACCGAGATCAACCTCGTCCACCGCCTCGCCAACGACCACCCCGACCACACCATCTTCTGCCTCGACTCCATCATCTGCCCCTGCTCCACCATGTACCGCATCCACCCCAGCTACATCGCCTGGGTGCTGGAAGCTCTCGAACGCGGCGAAGTCCTCAACCGCATCACCGTGCCGGAGTCGATCGCCATCCCCGCTCGTATCGCGCTTGAACGCATGCTGAGTCTTCGGCCGGCTGGCAGCCCCATCCCGAGCGCCGCATGAGCGATCCCAAACACATCATCGTCGTAGGCAGCGGCATCGCTGGCCTCATCGCCGCACTTGAAATCAGCCGCGAGCACGAAGTCACGCTCGTTACCAAGGCAGAGCTCTCCGAGAGCAACACCCGCTGGGCGCAGGGTGGCATCGCTGCAGCGATGTTCCCCGACGACAGCATCGCCGAGCATATTGCCGACACCCTGCGCGCCGGTGCCGGCCTCTGCGACCGCAACGCCGTCGAAGTCCTCTGCTCCGAAGGCCCCGCCCGCATCCGCGACCTCATCCGTCTCGGCGTCGCATTCGACCAACGCGACGGCGACCTCGCCCGCGGCCTCGAAGCCGCCCACTCCCACCCCCGCGTCCTCCACGCCGGCGGCGACGCCACCGGCCTCTCCATCGAAACCGCACTCGTCCGAGCCGTCCGTAGCGCACCACACATTCGCGTGCTCGAACACACCTTCGCATGCGACCTCATCCTCAGTGACGACAACATCAATCGCCGCGTCACCGGCCTCGAAGTCCTCAACGAGACAAACAACCGCCGCGTCCTTCAAGCCGACGCCGTCATCCTCGCCAGCGGCGGCGCAGGCCAGCTCTTCCTCCACACCACCAATCCCTCGGTAGCCACCGGCGACGGCGTCGCTATCGCCCTCCGTGCCGGCGCACAACTGGCCGACATCGAGTTCTACCAGTTCCACCCCACCGCCCTCGCCACAGCGCCTGCGGCCCATGCGGAAATAGCAACCTTCCTCATCTCCGAAGCCGTCCGCGGCGACGGCGCCATCCTCCTCGACGCCAACGGTCGCCGCTTCATGCAGCACGTCCACCCTGACGCCGAACTCGCCCCCCGCGACGTCGTAGCCCGCGGCATCAGCCGCCAGATGACCGTGCAGCACGGCCAGCCCGTCATGCTCGACGCCACAGGCCTGATCGCCAAGAACGGCGCAGACTTCCTCGCCCGCCGCTTCCCTACCATCGACGCAGCCTGCCGCGCCCGCGGCCTCGACTGGGCGCACCAGCCCATCCCCGTAACGCCCGCCGCACACTACTTCATGGGCGGCATCCGCACCGACATCTTTGGCCGCACCTCCATCCCCGGCCTCTACGCCGTCGGCGAAGTCGCCTGCACCGGCGTCCACGGCGCCAACCGCCTCGCCTCGAACTCGCTGCTCGAAAGCCTCGTCTTCGCCTGGCGCTGCGCCGCGATGCTGCTATCGGAAGACAGCAACACCCACGCAGCATTGCCCAAAAACGATCGCGCGATCCGTCCCATCGAACAACACCTTGCGACCACCACCACGCCGGTAGATCGCCTCGCGCTACAGACACTGATGTGGACCATGGTCGGAATCGAGCGCTCCGGCGAAGGCCTCGAAGCCGCCGCCAACCAACTGCGGCATTGGTCAGCCGATGGCTCTTCTGTGTATGACCTCGAGACAGCCAACCTTCTCTCACTAGCCCGTGTCATGGTCACAGCCGCACTCGAACGCCGAGAGTCACGCGGCGCGCATTACCGCGAAGACTACCCCGAGACCTCCGCAGGCCTGCAACACTCGCTCACCTTCGCACAGGCGGTGCATGTCCCGTGCTGATGAAACTCAGTCCCGAAACCATCAGCAACATCGTATCGATGGCCCTGACGGAAGACTCTCCATCAGGCGACCTCACCTCGCAAGCGCTCATCCCAGCCGCTGCCCGCGTGACCGCACATCTGGCCGCGCGCGAAGACGGCGTCTTGTGCGGCGAAGACTTCTTCCGCGCAGCGATGAACCTCGTGGGCCCGGGCATCACAACAGAGTGTCTCGTACATGACGGCGAGCGTTTCAACAAAGGGTCCATACTCGCGACTGTCAGCGGGCCCGCGCAACCCATTCTCCGCGCTGAACGCGTCGCCCTGAACTTCGTGCAGCGCCTGAGCGGCATCGCCACACTTACCGCAGGCTATGTCGCAGAAACCTCAGGCACAAAGGCCCGCATCGTTGACACACGCAAGACCACCCCAGGCCTGCGCTTGATCGAGCGATACGCCGTCCGCTGCGGTGGCGGCCACAATCATCGCTTCTCGCTGTCAGACGCAGTGATGGTCAAAGACAATCACCTCGCCATTCTCGCTGCCCACAGCGGCACAAATGTAACGGAAGCGCTCAAGGCCATGCGCACGTCGCTGCCGCATACAACGCACATCGAAGTCGAAGTCGACCGCCTTGATCAGATCGACGCCGTACTCGCCGCAGGCGTCGACACCATCCTGCTCGACAACTTCACAACAGAGCAGCTTCATCAAGGCGTGCAGCACATCGCCGGCCGCGCGCTGGTAGAAGCCAGCGGAGGCATCACGCTGGCGCGCATTCGTGAGATCGCATCCACCGGCGTCGACATCATCTCCATCGGCGCGCTCACGCAGAACGTACGCTCTCTTGATCTCGGCCTCGACATAGAGACCAAATAACCTGCGGGCACACGCACTGGCTAGCATAAGAACGCATAGCAGAGGCATTCGCCGTTGTCTTTGTCTTTCTTTCTGTCATCCTCGAAGGGGATCTGCTTCTAAAACGCGCCACAATCAGGTGCCCCCGATCTCTCGCACTTGGAGATCGGGGTTTCCGCAATACTATCCACCGCAGGGCCCACCACCCCGCGCTGGCATACTATGGCGACTGTGCCTGCTCTGAATCAGTCCCCTACCGCCGCAACACCCTTCACGCTGCGCGACCGCGCCCTCGTCTACGCAGGCTTCACCGCCACGGGCGTCTCGCTCGCACTCCCCGGCGGCCTTATGCCATGGCTGCTCGCCCACTGGTCGCTGCAAGACTCCCAGGCCGGCCTTCTGCTCTTCCTCTTCTTCATCGGAGGCACCAGCGGCGCCCTGCTCACGCGCGGCGCCTTGCGCTGGTCCGTCGTTCGCGGAGCAGCCTGCACGGCGCTCGGCGCCGCCTGGCTTCCCTTCGCCACGCGCCATACCGCCTACGCGGCCATCTTGCTCTACGGCCTCGGCCTCGGCATCACCATGACCTCCATCAGCCTCCTGCAGGCCCGCCGCTTCGTCGCCGACTGCGCCGCCGAAATGACCCGCCTGAACCTCCTCTGGGCCATCGGCGCCTGCTGCGGCCCTTGGCTCATCCTTCACGACGGTCTGCTCGATGGAACCCACGCCCGTAACGTTCTGCTCACCATCGCCCTCAGCTTCGGACTCTTCGCTCTTCTCACCGCGGCCTTCGAACGCGACGCCCCAACACAGCCCCCAACGCAAAGCCCATCCACTTCCCGCTGGTCCCGCTGGCGTCTCGCCGCACCGTTCCCTCTGCTGCTGCTCGTCTTCTCCATCACCGGCGTCGAAAGCTCCTCCGGCGGCTGGCTCGCCACCTACGCCCAGCGCGGCAACCACTCCCTCGGCATCACCATCGGTGCCCCCACCTGCTTCTGGGCCGGCCTACTCGTCAGCCGACTGCTCCACTCCAGCTCCCGCGTCAGCAACGCCGCCCGCCACTTCCTGCTCACTTGGAACATCGTCCTGATGGCTGCCGCCCTCGCCAGCCTGATCCTCTTCCACGCCTCGCCCGTCATGCTTACCGCCGCATTCACCATCGGCTTCACCGCCGGCCCTATGTACCCCTTGCTGCTAGCGCTTGTCCTCGAACACGACACCGGCCCCACCGTCTTCGTCCTTGCCGGCCTCGGCTCCGCAGCCATCCCCTTCCTCACCGGAACCCTCTCCACCTCCGCCGGCTCCCTCCGTACCGGACTCCTGGTGCCCACAGTGGCGGCGGGATGTATGATCGCCGCTGGCTGGTGGACCTCGCTCCGCAAAGCCTGACACCATCAAGCTTCACTCACCGGATCGCTCGGAACCTATTGCACTAGACAAGGCAAAGCGGGAAGCGCTATGCGCTCCCCGCTTTTTCATGCTGCCTGTACTTGGTTGTTAGTACGTGATGTGCAGACCCATAGTGATCGCGCGCGATCCACCAATGGTGCCAGTTACCGAGCCGAAGTTTGCTGCGTTGTTCGGGCAGTTTGTCGTTCCAGGAATTGCTGACGTGGTCGTACATGTTCCAGTGCCTACCGCGATCTGCGTAGGAAGAGTAATGCCTTTACCGGTTCCGTTGACGATAGGCAACCTGTCCAGATTGGACAAAGCAGACTGCTGGTCACCAGGAGCGTTGCTGGTAGCTACTTGGCCATAGTTGACGTAGTTTTCTACGCAATTGTTTCCTTTGACGGCCTGAGCGGTGTTGGAACATGCATCATTTTGGCGAATGCGGATTTCATCCTGCGGGACATCCGAGCTCGTCGTGTTGAACACGTTGAACACGTTGAACGCATACAGAATCGAGAACCGGTCGTTGAGCTTGAAGTTTTTACGAACCGAAATGTCCAACCGCTTTTGCATGGCCTGCCGGAAAATATTGCGTTGGTTGCCGGGGGCGAAGTCCGTCTCGTAAATATCCTGAGGATCGGTGCCAGTTGAAACCGGAATACCCTTGGTTCCGGGCGCCAGATAGTTGATTGCCAACTGGCTGGGGTCGAGGGTTGGGATGTACGACCCACCGGCGCCGCGGAACTTACCCGAGTTGCCGGTCAACATCGATTTCACCTGGGCCGGGTTCTTGACGCCGATAACGGGATTCATCAACAGCGGATAGTCGCCGAAGTTGATGCTGCCCGCCGCACCGTAGAACTCATAGAGCGAGTACGGTTCGCCGCTTTGTAGCACACCCAAACCTGTCAGCGCCCAGCCGTTGGTGAAGTACGAAGCGAACGAGTGGTCACGCGTGGTGCTGGGAAGCTCTGCGAGGAAGTTAGCGGTGGCCACATGAGTACGGTCAAAGTCTGACGAACCCCAGGAGTTGCGCAGGTGCGACGGATCGTCACCGGTGAAGAATAGACCGATATCGCTCTGCTCATCGAGTGAATGGCTCCATGTATAACTTACGCCTGCCTGGACATGGTGCGAGAGGCGCTTTTCGAGATGCGTTTGCAGCGCATCGTAGGCCGAGTTGCCCGCTGTTTTGAACGACGCTGCGTTCGGGTTGTAGCCGACGTAGGGTGAGCGGAAGTCGGTGTTACCACCACTCTCCGTATTCCACGGCTCACCGGCGATCGGAGCATAGTCATAGCCCTGAAAGTTGTTTGCGTTAAGAACTTCAAAGCCATAGCTGGAGGTTTCCCCATTAGGATGCGGATTCGCACCGCCAACCATCGCTGGATTGGTTGCGGTTGCAATCTGCGGCTCGTTGAACGGGATGGGAATAACGGCATGACGACCACGGTTGCCGGCATAACCGATTGAAACGGCCATATCGTTACGCGGCTGCCATTCCATCTTCAAAGTGAAGTTGATGGTGTAAGGCAGCACGTTGTTCTTGTTGTAGGCACCGAAGTAAAGGGTATCCGGGCAATCCGTGTAGCCTTCCTGGCTGTCGCGACCGCCGCAGTTCGGGCCATACTTAGCACTCTGCCCCGTCATTCCGTTTAGAGTATTCTGCAAGGTTGTCGTAATTGCACCAGGATTCGGAGCCGCCGAAACACTTGCCGTGCCGAACGGGTTTGCCATCGTGGGGCTGACGCCAGTAACGTCTGTCACAAGCGGCGCCGACTCGGTGACGCCGAAGGGACCGGAAGCTGCACCGCCTGCGGGCTGCGACAGGTAGCTGAACAGTTCGCCGCGGTCATAGTAGATGCCGGAGCCGCCACTGATAACGAGCTTGCCGTTGTCACGCGACGGGGACCACGCGAAGCCGACACGAGGCGAAACGCCCCACTGCCGTCCGGTCAGGGTCGAGTCAGAAGTTCCGGGCGTTGCCAGCGCATTGTTGCCTGCGATGACAAAACCGGAGTTCTGTACAGAGAAACCCGTGGTCGTAGTTCCCGAAACGCTATAAGCGTTGGGATCAAAGTTGAACATATTGCCGTACTTTTCGGTCAGGCCACCATGGTAGTCGTACCGGACACCGGCCGTGATGCTGAGATTCGGCAAGAGCTGCCACTTGTCCTGTAGGTAGCCGGCTAATTCGTTAGAGCGATAATAGCGGTCCGCATTGTTGTGACCGTTGACGACGCTTTCAATTCCGGTCGAGCTCTTGACGGTTCCCTTCATGAAATTCTGAAGAGTGGAGAAAGCCATCAATGGAATACCGCTGCGGTTGTTCTTCAGGTTCAGTTCAGTGAAGCTATAGCCACCACCGGCGACGAGGGTGTGCTTGCCGATAGTGAAGATTACGTTCGTCGATGGATTGATACGGTTCTGGAAGAAGCCCGTATTTGCAAAAGCGCTATCCGCGCCGACCCTCAGGCCCGAAGCTACGGATGAATTTTCAGCGAACTCAGATACAGACAGTCCAGCGAGTACATTTGGGTTGATACCGTTGTAGGCCGGTGTTGCTCCGCTACCAATGCCAAATGTCGCTCCCAAGACCGGATCCGCGACTTGCTGGGCGAAGTAACTGTAGGAGCGCGAACGCTCGTAACCGACGCGTTGTTCCCAGTTCAGACGCGAACCGATCGAGATCGTATTGTCAATTTCGCCCACAATGGCGCCGTTGGCCTGGGTGGTGGGGAAGCCAAACGTCTGCGAGACGCTGAAAGGCTTGGTTACAGGATCGTTCTGGTAAAAGAACTTGGCCGACAACCGGTCGTTCTTGCTCAGATCGTAATCCAGTGCGCCATTGGCTAGGTCCCCTGCCATTACCGAAACGCCGGTAAGGGTTACGTTGTTGACGCCATAGGCATACGCCGCCCCCGGCGTCTGCGACGAAGGAATCATGTACTGGCCGTTGGGGAGTTTGGCATTGAAGAGACCTTGCACGATTGGATTGATGTTTGCGGAGGTAACCCCGGTGTAGCCTGCGCTCGAAGCTGCCGAAACCAAGCCCGCCAAAGAACGGTCGTTGGTAAGGCCCGTAGGGACATCCATCTGGGACAGGCCTGTCGACTCATCCGACGCGTACATGTGTTCATAGCCCAGGAAGTAGAAAAGCTTGTCCTTTACGATGGGACCGCCGGCGGTTAGACCGCTCGTCCAGCGGTGAAGCTGGGGATTGGCTAGATGGGCTGGGAAAGAACCAACACCCTGCTGCGCAAGAAGATAAGACTGCTTGAAGAAGAAGGGATCGGCATTGGCGTAATTGTCGCCGAAGGAACCGAACAACTGCCCATGCAGTGAGTTGGTACCGTCCTTGGTATTGACGTCCACCTGCGCGCCGGAGGTGGCGCCCTGCTGCGCGTCGTACATGGATGTGTTTACACGAAGTTCCTGAATGAACTCGGGTGCAGGTGAAGGCAAGCTGTTGCCGTTGGAACCATAGACCGAGGTTCCCGTGGGATTCGCGCCGCCGATGGTGCCCCCGCCCGCGGTAGAGTTGCTCGACGTGGAGCCCGCACCGATGTTGAAGTTGTAACGCTGCGATGTGGAACTGCTGGAGGTCTTGCCGTTGAACAGATTGCTGGAATCGACACCGTTGACCTGGAAGGTGTTCGACGTGTCGCGCTGACCGTTGGCCCAGATGGGCTGATTGCCAAGACCCGCGTTGGTATCGAGACCGCTCAGCAGTTCAGCGTTCACACCCGGAGAAAGTACAGCGAGCTGCGTGAAGCTTCCTGTAGCGAGAGGTGTCTGCTCGACCTGTGCAGAGTCCAGCGTGTAGCCGTTGGTCGCATCCGTCGCGTTCAGCATAGGATTAGCGACAACATCGACCGAAGTCGTTTCACTGCCAACCTTCAAGTTGATATTGATCGTGCTCGCCTGGGCTTCTTTGACACCGATGCCGCTGACGTCAGTCGTGTCAAAGCCGCCATGCGTCGCCGTTACCTTATAAATGCCGACAGGAAGATTGAAGACCTGGAAGTAGCCGTTGGAGGAGGAGGTAACCGAGCGCGTCACGCCGATCTCAGCGTCGGTGACCGTCACGGTCGAACCGGGTACCGCTGCGCCGGAGCTGTCGAGCACGGTTCCGTTGATCGAACCCAAGGTGCCCTGTGCGTTGGCGACGGTCGCGAACGACAGCACCATCAGCAACAACAAGCAACAGGATAGTGCGAAGTGCCTCCCAAAAAGCTGTTTCATCTGTATACCTTCCTCATTCAATCTTTGATATCGATCTACTGCTTGCAAGGGTCTGGCCGTTCCCCTTCGCAATTGAAAATGGACTATGTGCCGACTCACGTGCGGCACATGCATTAAATTCATTCCGGGCAAGGCCCGTGAAAATGTCGGATACCTCAATGTAGCTGAAGGAACCCCGACGGGCAAAGGATATTTGCTGATTCTTCTATGCACTTTTCTTTATCAGCTGATTGTTTTCTGTGAGTTTCGAGCGTTTTCTCTCGCGCGAAGACCCGGCGTTCAGTAGCCTTGGATTATCAAATTACCGCGTGAAATGAACATACTGACGCATGATTAAAGTCGTGTAAACCCGCCCGGATAACGTCCATTAAGGACGGATACAATAGAGGTGTGCATGTCCACGCCAAGCCGGCCGGTTCGATGCAGCGCATCCTCAAGTTTTCGCTCGCGCTGACGCTGCTTTATATCCTCGCAACACTCTACTTCGGCCTCCGCGCTCATTCGCTTGCGCTGATTTCAGAGGCTGGGCACAATGTTTCGGATTTCCTGGCTTTGGCGCTGAGTTTTGTTGCCGTTTACCTGCAAACGCGGCCGGCAACGGACCAGAGGACGTTCGGATATCAGCGTGCTGGGGTGTTGGCCGGTTTCGTTAACGCATTGAGCCTTATGGTGTTAGCTCTGTGGATAGGGTTTGCGGCCATTCATCGTTTTGCTCATCCAGTAACGGTCGAACCGAAGTTGATGATGCAGGTTGCGGCGGCCGGTGTTGTGATGAATGGCCTGATTGCGGCGCTGCTCTGGAAGTTTTCGGGCGATGTAAATATCCGCAGTGTTTTCTTACATATGCTGGGCGATACCCTGTCGACGGCAGCGGTGATTGTGGGTGGTTTTGCGATCATGCTCACGCACCAGTACTGGATTGATCCTCTGCTTTCGCTGATTATTGCGGCGATGATCCTTTGGAGCTCGTGGTCAATTGTGCAGGAGACACTGCATATTCTGCTGGAAGGAACGCCTAAGGCATTGAATTTAGGCGATATACGCGCTGCGATGGCGAAGGTGGAAGGGGTTGTGAATGTGCATGATCTGCATATTTGGAGTCTTACGTCGCAGTCGCATGCGCTGGCCAGCCATGTGCAGGTTGTGGAGATGCCGTTGACCGAATGCGAGGCTGTGTTGGAGCGGATCAACCATCAGTTACGGGATCATTTTGGGATTCACCATACGACGATTCAGCTGGAAGTGACTGATTGCCCTACAGTTGGCGATTGTTGCAGCCCGCCGGAACCAGATGTGATCGATGGGCATTCACATCACCACCATGGCCCGGGTGGGCATGATCACGCGCATGCGCATTAGTTAGTCCTTGAAATACTTCGGGTTTTGCTGGGGTTTACCGGCAGTTTTCCTGGTGCAAATTTGTGGTGGTTTGTGGATGGTTATGGTGCGTTTATGGAGCGTGTGGTGTCCAGCAAACTTGACATCTGCGGCTCAACAGAAAGCCCCGCCGGTTGGCGGGGCTTTCTGTTTGTCGTGGAGCGATATTCTTAGACCAGCTGGGCATCGAGGGTGATTTCGGCGGCCTTGAGGAGGCGAGAGATGGGGCAGCCTTCCTTGGCCTTTTTGGCCAGCTCGTCGAACTTTTCCTTTTCGATGTTCGCAACCTTGGCGCGGGTGGTGAGATGGATCTTGGTGATGGTGGGACCGTCGTCGGTTTTTTCCATGGTGACGACCGCGGTGGTTTCAAGGGTTTCGGGCGAGCGCTCTATACTGCTGAGCTGACCGCTGAGCGCCATCGTGAAGCAGCCAGCGTGGGCGGCGGCGATGAGCTCTTCGGGGTTGGTGCCGACGCCGTTCTCAAAGCGCGTGCTGAAGCTGTACTGGGTTTCATGCAGCGTACCGCTCTGCGTGCTGATGGTGCCCCTACCGTCCTTCAACCCGCCATGCCAAACTGCCGATGCGCTGCGATCCATCTTGATTTCTCCTGTCGTGATTCGAACTTATAGCCAGCGGTTAGTAGGACGCTGGCGGCTTGTAATAGGTTTCGATGCAGTTGGCTTGTTTGCGGGGCGAGGTAAAACTACATTTCCCAGTAAGCCCGCTTGCCGGGCACGCGCTGTTGCGGTGTATTCACATTACGGATGAGGTTGGCGCGCAACTGGGGACCAAGGTCGGTTGGTCTCGCCGTATCGGAGGTCTCCACCATGCGGGTGGAAGGCGCGACAACAACAGACGGTCGTTCCAAGGTCTCAAGCAGTGTGTCCACGCCTTGCTTCGCGAAGGATTTGCGGGGAGATTGGGTCGACTTCATGGATTTGATGAAGCTCATCTTCCATTACCCTCAAACAGCTTTCTACAGTATAACGCCCGATATCGGAGACCATCTGTTGGATGTCGTGGTGGAGCACCACGTCTACTGGACGTGCTGAGTTATTCATAAGAGTTATTTGCAGGTCCCGACCAAACTCCAGATGAAGGTGTTCCACCATCCTCGGAACGCCTACATAGGTTTCGGCCATATACGCAATTGGCACGGTACGGCCGATGGCCAGTGCGCGCCCGATCATGCGGCGGACATGAATTCTGGGACTGTTTGTATACACCACGATGATCTGCGGCAGCCGGCCCGCAGCCATCGCTTCCTGAACGCGCTGGCGCGCTTTGGGCAGAGACGTGAGAATCGTTTCATGAACGATTTCGATTGTGGGCCCGCTGATCTCCGATGCCGAGACGCTTTTGCCTGAAGCCGGCGTTCCGGTCACAATCACCACTTCATTCCGCGGCAAGCGCGGGGGCCGGCTCAACAGATGAATACGCACGGATTCCGCCAATGTCGATGCGGCTCGGTCAGAGTATTTATTGTTGATGGTCGGGTCAGCGACATACTCGGGAAAGAGCATCTTTGCCGCATCCCGAGAGACAAACGTAACGCCTTCTCTCGTTCGAGCGGCGATGTATTGCTGAACGAGGACGGTGCCTTCGTCGCGAAGGCGGTTGAGCATTGCTATTTCGGCCGGGTGGTGGAACTCAGCTTGTGGCAAGGCGATTTTGATGTCCACGCTTGTTCTTCAGCTGCGTGATTTGCAGGATACGGTTTATTTTATTCAAGGGTTTGGGCGGTTGGTGTTCCCCATTCATGACGATGAGACCGTCATGAATGAGCCACCCCGGTGATCGGGTCTACGGATAGACCCCGATCTCCAAGTGCGAGAGATCGGGGGCACCCAGTCCGTGCGGCTTCGGGTTTGTTAGCCGGCGTGGAGGTAGATGAAGCGGGAGAGGAAGAGGAGGGCGAGGAGGTAGAGCATCCAGTGCTGTTTGCGACCACGGCCGGTGGCTAGTTCGAGGACGGCGAAGCTGATGATGCCGAACGAGAGGCCCGTGGCGATGGAGTAGGTGAGAGGGATGGTGATGAGGGTGAGGAAGCTGGGGATGGCGATGCGGGGTTCTTCCCAGTCGATGCGGGCGGCTCCGGCGACCATCAACGCGCCTACGAGGATGAGGGCGGGAGCGGTGGCGAAGTCGGGGATGGCGCCGACGATGGGAGCGACGAAGATGGCGAGGAAGAAGAGGATACCGGTGACGATGGCTGTTACGCCGGTGCGTCCTCCTGCTGCTACGCCGGCGGAGCTTTCGATATAGCTGGTGACGGTGCTGGTGCCGGCGAGTGAGCCGACGACTGTTGCCGTGGCGTCGGCGAAGAAGATTTTGTCGAGGCGGGGGATAGTGTGGTCTTCGGCTATCAATCCAGCGCGTTCGGTGACGGCGACCAATGTGCCGATGTTGTCGAAGAGGTCGACGAAGAGGAAGACGAAGATGATCTCGAGGGCGTTCATCTTGAGGGCGCCGCGGATGTCGAGGTGAAAGGCGGTCTGCTTAATCGCCATGGGGTTGAAGGTGGAGGGTGTCCACTTGACCTGATGGAAGAGGATGCCGACGACGAGTGTGACCAGGACTCCGATGAGCATCGACGCCTTGATGCGGTAGGCCTGCAGGATGGCGATGAGGATGATGCCGAAGACGGCGAGCAGCACAGAGGGCGAGTGCATGTTGCCGAGCGTGACCGTCGTGGCGGGGCTGGGGACGATGATGCCGGAGTTGCGGAGGCCGATGAAGGCGATGAAGAGGCCGATGCCTCCGGCTACCGATGCGTGGAGCTGATAAGGGATGGCGCCGACGAGCTTCTGGCGGATGCCTCCGAAGGTGAGAATGAGGAAGATAATGCCGGAGAGGAAGACTGCGCCGAGGGCGGTTTGCCACGGCACGCCCATGCCTTTAACGACCGTGTAGGTGAAGTAGGCGTTCAGACCCATGCCGGGGGCGAGCGCGAGCGGGTAGTTGGCTAGCGCGCCCATCATGATGGAGCCGAAGGCAGCGCAAAGGCATGTGCTCGTCGTGACGGCGGCGAGGGGCATGCCGGTTTGCGAGAGGATGGCCGGGTTCACGAAGATGATGTACGCCATCGTGATGAAGGTGGTGAGACCGGCGAGGGCTTCGGTGCGCCAGTTGGCGTTCAGCTCCGCAAAGTGAAAGTAGTTCTCCAGACGGCTGCGCATAGGCTGCTGCTTCCCTCTTGTTGTGGCAAGGATGATGAACGGTTGTGTTCAAGGATAGCGTGAATGGGGGGCTGGAGAAGAATAGGCAACGACAAAGGCTTTAACGCAGAGGGCGCAGAGGTTTGCGCAAAGGTCGCGAAGTCTGTGTGCGGCTGGGAACAGATAGTCCGCTGGGGATGGGATAAAACTTTGACGCAAAGTCCGCGAAGTTTAAGAACAAGTTTCGCAGGTGGTAGGCGAGGTCACCTGCATTCGGGGCTTCGTGAAGAGATGACGCTATAGAGTACCGGAGAGATCCGAAAAGCAAATGCAGTTGCGGTCGATGTTTTCCCCACTCATGACGATGAAGCCTTCATGAATGGGGCACTCGGGGTGTGCTACCTGGGCATGGCGGCTACAGCGCGACCCTCGAAGGCGGAAAGATCGTCGGGGGATTTTGCGCCGTGCAGGATGGCTTCGCAGGCTCCTTGCCAGTAAGCGTCGTCGCGTTCGAGCATCCAGGTTTCTTCGACAAGGCGGGCGTAGGCGCGCATGAGTTCATCGCGGTCCTCGGGACTGAGGTGGAGGGTTATGCCGGGAGCGAATGCGACGCCTTTACGCTCGGAGAACTCGAAGGCAACTTTAAGGGCTTCTTCGCGACCGTCGAAGCTCTTTGTGGTGGAGACGTTGAAGCTGTCGATGGCATCCCAGAGCTCGATTTCGGCGGCGGGCAGCACGGTGGCAACGCCGGAGGCCTTGGCTGCGGGCCAGACGCCATTCGGGGTCTCCATGATATAGCCGACACGGGCCGGCCTGGAAGGCATGGTGAAGGTGACGAGGCCATTGGCCACGGTGGCTTCGCGACCGGCACGCAGGATAGAACGGTACCAGGCGATATCGGCTGCGTTGATCTTCTCGTTGAAGAGGAGGCGCTTGGTGCGAATCTCGGTTTCGGCGCGCAGGTCTTCGCGAAGTTGATGCCGCTCGTGGCGATGGTGGAAAGCTTCGACGGTCTGTTCGAGGCCGATGGCGATGAGCAGGCCGACGACGATGGTGGCGATGTGGATGAAGAAGTCTTTCCAGGTGTGGGTCGGGGCGTGGGGTGGGTGGACGTCGAGCATAAGACAGAGTGTAGAGGGTAGAGGATAGAGTGTAGAGAAAAATTGGTGCGGCGGAGTTCCCCTTATGCCGCAAAGGCGGGCGTGGTTGGGATGCTCCTCCATCGCGCGTAAAGGGCAATGACAACGGCAGTGCCGGCGGCGGTCGATGTTTTATGTTTTCCCCACTCATGACGATGAGGCCGTCAGGGATGGGGCGACCGGTTAGTGTTGGGCTAGCCAGCGCTGCAGGGAGGCGTCCACGAAGGTGTACATTTCGAGCTGCTCGGCGGCGCTTCCGGCGAGTTCGTCGGTGAGGGTGAGCAGTCGCTGTTGGTCGGCGGGGGAAACCGAGCCTTGACGGTGTAGCCGCGCGGCGATGGTTTTGGCGGTGTCGACTTGCTGGATGTAGGTGGCGCCGCTGCCGATGTTGTGGTCGAGGAGCGTGTACATGTAGGTGTACCTGTCTGCTTCTTCGGGATGGAGGAGCGAAAGCGTTCCTGTCTTGCCGGCGGTCTGCCAGGCAGCGGTGCTCAGGAGGTTGAGCTTCCAGGTGTACTTGAGATCGGCGAGAGACTGCGGCGATGCGGTGGACTGCTGCAGCATGTCGCTGTCGGCCTGCCATTGCTGCTGATCCTTCGTGAGGGCCGCTATGTTGTAGCGGATAGTCTCGCGGTCGTCTGTGAGCTCCGTGCGAATTCGCTCGCGGGTCTCGGCAACCTCGCGGCGGTGATGGATGTACTCGACCGTCTGCTCGATGCCGACGGCGATGATGAGGCCGACGACGATGGTGGCGATGTGGATGAGGAAGTCACGCCAGGAGTGCGGGGTGTGTTCGGGGGGATGGACGTCGAGCATAAGAGAGAGTGTAGAGGGTGGGGGATAGAGTGTAGAGAAAATGGTGCGGTGTGACTACTTGTATTGTGGGTAGAGGATTACGAGACCTTTGAAGCTGGCGTGGAAGCTGTTGAGGTCGCCGAGAACTTCAGTGAGTTCGCTGTAGAGATGCTGCTGCTGTTCCACCGTGAGGTGAGAGGGATCGGGATCGGCGAGGAAGATGGCCTGGGCGCGGTCAAGCTTGTAGAACATCTCGGTGATGCGGTCCTGGACCTGGGTGAAGTTCAGGTAGCGGTCGGAGACGGAAGCCACCTCGTCCTGCGGCATGAGGGCGAGGACGCCGGTGCGGTCGGCTGCCTTGAAGACGGCGTCCTGGAAGTCGTCGTAGTTGGGGTCGATGTTGAGAACGGTGGGTGGTGGGGTTTTGGTGGCAAGCGAGTGCTGGAGTACGGCTAGGTAGGCTTTGACCTGCTGCTCGGTGGAGAGGAGATAACCTTCGTCGTCGTGGAAGATCTTGATGTTTTTGGTGTCTTCGATGGCGAGTTCGCGGCGGGTGGTGATGACTTCCCGGTGGTGGATGAGCTCGACCAACTGCTCGAGGCCGATGGCGAGTAACAGTCCGACGACGATGGTGGCGATGTGGATGAAGAAGTCGCGTACGGAGTGGGGCGTGTGTTCGGGGTCGTGGACATCGAGCATGGGCGCTGGAATCTCCTGCGTCTTGGAAGATAAATAGAGTGGTTCGGTTTGAGTGATCGTACGCTAGTCGACTGAGGGCGGCTTGTCCGATGGAGGGAGTGCGGCGGACTTTTCTTCGGCTTGCTGCTGTTTGCGGCTGCGGCGGCGACGCAGGAAGAGCTCCACAAGTTGCTGCAGGCCGAACGCGATGAGGAAGCCGATACAGATGGTGATGAGGTGGAGAGGCATGGCGATCGGCTCCGGAGACGTGAGACCTATTATGCCGTCTGGGGTGTGAGCTTGGCTAAGATAAGGGCATGACTGCTGAGGATGTGAAACGGATTCTTGGGTTGCAGCCGCATCCGCGTGAGGGTGGATGGTTTGTGCGGACGTATGAGGCGGATGAGACGGTTGCGGCGAGTGTGTTTGCGGATGGGCGGTATGATGGGCCGCGGTTTACGTCGACGGCGATTTATTACCTGCTGGAGCCGGATACGTTTAGCGAGATGCATTTGCTGCAGAGCGATGAGATGTTTCATCACTACATGGGTGGAGCCGTGGAGATGCTGCAGTTGTTTGAGGATGGACGCAGTGAGGTGGTGGTGATCGGGAAGGATTTAGAAGCCGGGGAGAGGCCCCAGGTGGTGGTGAAGCGTGGGGTTTGGCAGGGGTCTCGGCTGCTAGTGCCGGAGGGATTTGCGCTGCTGGGGTGTACGGTGAGTCCGGGGTTTGAGTTTGTGGACTATGCGGCGGTGGGGAGGGCGGAGTTGGTGGAGCGGTGGCCGGGTGAGGCGGAGAGGATTGGTGCGTTGACGCGGGGGGAGCGGTGTGAGGTTGGAGAAGCAGATCCCCTGCGAGGATGACAGAAAGAAAAGCAAGAGCAAAGGCTTGCTGGTTGGGCTTTTGGTGTTCCCCACTCATGCGCAAAGTGCGCGCATGAATGGGCCACCCGGGCGGTGGTGGCGCTTTGGAGGAAAGCAGATCCTTCGCGTTGCTCAGGATGACAACTCTATAGGGGTGTGGCGACGCCATCTGAAGATGGCGATGATGGTTCGCTGTTCAATCCACGCCGATGTCTTCGTTCCAGAGGTCGGGGCGGGCGGTGATGAAGTCGTCCATCATGGCTTTGCATTCCGGGGAGTCAAGGTCGTGGACTTCGATGCCTAAGGCGCGGAGTTCTTCGCAGCCGCCGGTGAAGGTGCGGGACTCGCCGACGATGACTGTGCCGAAGCCGAACTGGCGGACCAGACCCGAGCAGTAGAAGCAGGGTGCTAGCGTGGTGACCATGATGAGGTCTTTGTAGCTGCGCTGGCGACCGGCTTTGCGGAAGGCGTCGGTTTCGCCGTGGATGGAGGGGTCGGACTCCTGGACGCGGCGGTTGTGGCCGGCGGAGATGAGGGTTCCGTCTTTGCGGAAGATGGCGGCGCCGATGGGGATGCCGCCCTCGCGAAGGCCGGCGCGGGCTTCGCCGATGGCTACGGCGAGCATGGCTTGGTAGTCGAGCATTTGTTGATCCCTCAGGGGCTAAAGCCCCAGGTTGTTGCAGCGTTCTACGGCACGGCTGAAGCCGTGCCCCTTCGAGGTCGGCGTGGCGCTTGAAGGGGGACTAGGCTTCCTCGACGACGAAGAAATCTACGAATTCATTGACGGGCATAGGGTCTAGGACGTCGGCGTGGCGGGTGACGTCCTGGATGGCGTAACGCTGGTTGTCCGGGAAGCGGCGCTCGAGGTTGCGCTCAAATTTTTGGACGAGGAGGGGTATGCCGTCCGGGCGGCGGAGGCGATGGCCGATGGGGTACTCGACGGCGAGTTCGGGGAGGACGGTGTCGTCGTTGAACTCGATGGTGAGGGCATTGGCGATGGAACGCTTTTCCGGGTCGTGATAGTCGGCGGTGTACTGGGCGTCTTCCGCGCAGAAGATCTTGGCGCGGAGCTCGTCGATGCGTGGGTCTTTGGCGGTGGCGTCTTCGTAGTCTTCGGCGGCGAGTGTGCCTTTGAGCAGCGGGACGGCGACCATGTACTGGATGCAGTGGTCGCGGTCGGCTTCGTTGTTGAGCGGGCCCTGCTTGTCGATGATGCGGATGCAGGCTTCGTGGGTGCGGATGGTGACGCGCTTGATGTCGGCGGCGGTCTTGTGGTGCTTGGCGAGCTCGCCGAAGAGCAGGACGGCAGCTTCGACGGCGGTCTGCGAGTGGAACTCGGCGGGGAAGGAGATTTTGAAGAGGACGTTTTCCATGACGTAGCTGCCGTATGGGCGCTGGAACTTGAACTCCTTGCCGCCGAAGCTGACGTCGTAGAAGCCCCAGGTTTTGGCGGTGAGCGCGGAGGGGTAGCCCATCTCGCCGGTTTGGGCGATGAGCGCGAGGCGGACGGCGCGGGATGTGGCATCGCCTGCGGCCCAGCTCTTGCGCGAGCCGGCATTGGGGGCGTGGCGATAGGTGCGGAGGGATTGGCCGTCGACGAATGCCAGTGATACTGCATTCAAAAGCTGGTCGCGGGTGAGGCCGAGGAGTTTGCCTACGACCGCGGCGGAGGCAACTTTGACGAGGATGACGTGGTCGAGGCCGACCTTGTTGAAGGAGTTCTCGAGCGCGAGGCAGCCCTGGATTTCGTGGGCCTTGATCATGGCGGTGAGGACGTCGCGCATGGTGAGTTGTTGGCCGTTACGTGACAGCCAATCGGCGACGGCGAGGATGCCGCCGAGGTTGTCGGAGGGGTGGCCCCACTCTGCGGCGAGCCAGGTGTCGTTGAAGTCGAGCCAGCGGATGATGGTGCCGATGTTGAAGGCGGCCTGTACGGGGTCGAGCTCGTAGCTGGTGCCGGGGACGCGGGCGCCGTTGCTCATGGTGAGGCCGGGGACGAGCGGGCCGAGAAGCTTGGTGCAGGCGGGGAAGTCGAGGGCTTGGAGGCCGCAGCCGAGGGTGTCGATGAGGCAGTAGCGGGCGGTTTCGTAGGCTAGGTCGCTGGTGATCTCGTAGTGGAGGACGTAGTCGACGATGTCGATGAGGGGTTGGTCGAAGGGTGGGCGGATGTTGCTGATGTGTGCGGACATGGAATCGAGTCTTTTACCTGAGAACGGTTGAGAGTTGAGCACGATGGCGGAGGGCACTTGTATCCTGAGGAACATGATTCGCACGCTGGCCGTTGAAGGGTATCGATCGTTGCGCGACTTCGTTGTGCCCCTTGGTCAGCTTACATTGATCACGGGTGCGAATGGCAGTGGCAAGTCGAGCCTGTACCGGTCGCTGCGATTGCTGGGTGATACAGCACAGAACGCGGTGGTGGCTTCGCTGGCGCGTGAGGGAGGGTTGCCGTTCACGTTCTGGGCTGGACCTGAGACGATCGCCCGCAGTGTGAGGCAGGGCAACTATGCCGTGGAACCGCTGAAGAGTAAGAAGCCTGCGGGATTGAAGCTCGGCTTTGGTGGAGATAGTTATGGCTACAGCATCGATCTTGGATATCCGCAGCCGCCGCCACCGCCGACGATGTTTGGAACAGACCCGCGGGTGAAGCGAGAGGCCATCTGGCATGGGCCGGTATATCGCAAGGCAACCGCTTTGGTGGAGCGGCGGAATAACTTCGTGTGGCTGGCAACGGAGAAGGATGAGGAGCCGGTGATGCTGACACAACATCTGGCCGACACCGATAGCATGCTGACCAGCATCGCGGACCCGCAGCGCGCGCCGGAGATGCTTGCCATTCGCGAGGGGATTCGAGGATGGCGTTTCTATGACAGCTTTAGGACCGATTCCGATGCGCCAGCGAGGTCGGCGCAGATTGGCACGTTTTCTCCGGTGTTGAACCATGACGGCGGCAATCTGGCGTCTGCGCTGCAGACCATCGTGGAGATACGCTCGGATGACGCGTTCGCCACAACACTTGAGGATGCATTCCCGGGCAGTCGATTCGAGGTGGAAGATCAGCAGGGACGGTTTGAAGTGAAGCTGAGGCAGCATGGGCTGCTGCGTCCTCTGTCTGCCGCTGAGCTTTCCGACGGAACGTTGCGTTATTTGCTTTGGATCGCGGCGCTGCTGACGCCACGGCCTCCGCAGTTAATGGTGTTGAACGAACCGTAGACAAGTCTGCATCCGGATTTGCTTCCGGCGCTTGGGAGATTGATTCTCAAAGCTGCGCGGGATACGCAGACGATTGTTGTTTCCCATGCTGGAAGTTTGATCGAGCAGCTCTCAGCGGATCCGCTGTGTACTCATCTTCATTTGAAGAAGGATTTTGGCGAGACTGTGCTGGAGAGCGAGACGCTGTTTAATCGGCCGAAGTGGGTTTGGCCGGTTCGGTAGGCGGCCCGCTTACAGGAGCGTTTGGCGGCGCAGGCGGACAGCAGATCCTTCGCTGCGCTCAGGATGACAAGTCATAAGGGACAGTTGGCTTACCCTTGGATAGAAGTTCCGCTAGGCGACTCGGAGTTCCAAGCGCTTACCAAGAGCAGCAAGTGCCTTGGCGGTGGTGTCAATCTTGGTATTGTGTCGCCAGTCCAGCATTCGGGTAACTTCTTGGCGCGGAACGCCGAGCCGGTTGGCCAGATCGATCGGACGAACGCGTTGGCGGACCATCTCATTGTGCAAGAGAATTTTCGCGGACACGCTTGGGGGGAGCTCGATTAACTTATGGCTCGGCTTCGCGGGTGATGGTAGCGGAATGTGTTTCCCATCCTCAAAGTAGAAGTCGAGTGCGGTTTCGAAAGCATCAAGTGCCTGGCGGCGAGCATCGGCTGCATCCTCGCCCTGGGTGATTGCTTCGGGAATATCTGGAAACGTCACGACGATTAGACCATCGCTCCGTCTGAAGCGCGCGGGATACCGCATAGAGTTTCCTCCTCTTGCTATTTGAGGCCTAGCTGCTTCTTGATTGCGTTGACCGTACCGGTGGCAAGTTCTTTGCTTGGATGCATTGGCATGACTGTGTTTCTGCCGTTCAGAAAGACCTTGAGGTGAGAGCCCTTCTGTTCGCCAAATTGAGCGCCATGGTTCGCAAGCCATCGTTTCAACTCGCTGCTAGTCACAATACTACTCCACGTAAACAAAATTGTTGACAAAGCGTAGAAGCTATCTAGCCACGATCCGCGATAGGAATGAACTTTACGTCTTCTGGACCCGTGTAGTTGGCGCTGGGGCGGATGATTTTGCCGTCGGCGCGTTGTTCCATGACGTGGGCGGACCAGCCAGAGGTGCGGGCGATGGTGAAGATGGGGGTGAACATGGCGGTGGGGATGCCCATGACGTGATAAGCGACGGCGGAGAACCAGTCGAGGTTGGGGAACATTTTTTTGGCGTCCATCATGACGGATTCGAGGCGGTCGGCTACGTTGTACATCTGCATGTCGCCGGCTGTTGCGCTTAGGTCGTGGGCGACTTTCTTGATGACTACGTTGCGGGGATCAGAGATGGTGTAGACCGGGTGGCCGAAGCCGATGATGACTTCTTTGGCGGCTACGCGGTTGCGGATGTCCTGCTCGGCTTCGTCGGGGGTGGCGTAGCGCTGCTGGATTTCGAGGGCGACTTCGTTGGCGCCACCGTGCTTGGGGCCTTTGAGAGCGCCGATAGCGCCGGCGATGGCGGAGTACATGTCTGAGCCTGTGCCGGCGATGACGCGGGCGGTGAAGGTGCTGGCGTTGAACTCGTGCTCGGCGTAGAGGATGAGCGAGACGTGCATGGCCTGCACCCACTCCTGGCTTGCGGGCTTGCTGTGGAGCAAGTGCAAGAAGTGGCCACCGATGCTGTCGTCGTCGGTTTCGACTTCAATGCGTTGGCCGTTGTTGGCGAAGTGATACCAGTAGAGGAGCATGGAGCCGAGCGAGGCCATGAGGCGGTCGGCGATCTGGAGAGCGGTTTCGGGCGTGTGCTTGGTGGGCTCGGGGTCCAGCGTGGCGAGGACGCTGACGCCTACGCGCTGGACGTCCATGGGATGCGCGGTTTTGGGGAGTTGCTCGAGGGCGATCTTTACGGCTGGTGGGAGGCCACGCATCGTTTTGAGTTTTTTCTTGTAGGCGAGGAGCTGTTCTTCGGTGGGGAGCGTGCCGTAGAGGAGGAGGTAGGCGACTTCTTCGAACTCGCAGTGGGCGGCGAGGTCGAGGATGTCGTAGCCGCGGTAGTGGAGGTCGTTGCCGTTACGGCCTACGGTGCAGAGGGCGGTGTTGCCGGCGGGCACGCCGGAGAGGGCTACGGATTTTTTGGGTTTGAAGGCGGGGGTGGTTGCTGTGTCGGTCATTCGATGTACCTCAGGGGCTGAAGCCCCATCTTCTATTGGACTGTGATGGCACGGCTGAAGCCGTGCCCTACCGGTTCTGGTTGGTCCTGGATGTTTTGTCGACGCTGCGGGCGAACAGCAGATCCTTCGCTTTGCTCAGGATGACAATTCTTAATATTTCGAATCTTTAGTCGGTTTTCTTGGCGAAGAGTTTGTCTAGCTTTTCTTCGTAGGAGTGGTAGTTGAGGAAGTCGTAGAGTTCGGCACGGGTTTGCATGGTGTCGAGGACGTGGCGCTGGGTGCCTTCGGTGCGGATGCTTTCGTAGACCTTGAGGGCGGCGGCGTTCATGGCGCGGAAGGCGGAGAGCGGGTAGAGCGCGATGGAGACGTTGGCGCTGCGGAGCTCGTCGAGGGTGAAGAGGGGCGTGGAGCCGAACTCGGTGATGTTGGCGAGGATGGGAGCGTGGGTGCGGGCGGCGAACTCCTGGTATTGGCTGAGCTCGGTGACGGCTTCGGGGAAGATCATGTCGGCGCCGGCTTCGATGCAGGCGGCAGCGCGGTCGAGTGCGGCGTTGAGGCCTTCGGAGGCGAGGGCGTCGGTGCGGGCCATGATGACGAACGCGGGGTCAGTGCGGGCGTCGACTGCGGCCTTGATGCGGTCGGTCATTTCTTCGGTGGGGACGATCTGTTTGTTGGGGCGGTGACCGCAGCGCTTGGCCTGGACCTGGTCTTCGATGTGGCAGCCGGCGGCACCGGCCTTGATGAGGGACTTGATGCTGCGGGCGAGGTTGAAGGCGCCGCCGAAGCCGGTGTCGGCGTCGACGAGGAGGGGGAGGGTGGTGACGTCGGTGATGCGGCGGACGTCAGTCAGAACATCTTCGATCGTCGAAATGCCGAGGTCGGGGATGCCGAGGGAGCCGGCGGCTACGCCTCCGCCCGAGAGGTAGAGGGCGCGGTAGCCGGTGCGCTCGGCGAGGCGGGCGTGGAAGGCGTTGATGGCGCCGACGATCTGGAGGGGGTGTTCGGCGGCTACGGCAGCGCGGAGCTTTGCGCCGGGGGTGGTTGGGTTCGGTTCCGTCACAGTCTGCAATGCTAGCAGGGTGGGTGTGGGGGCTGTTGAGGGGTGAGGGAAATAGGTGGTCGCGCTGACGCGCGATGCCCACCTTAGCCGCAAAGTGCGCGGCGAAGATGGGGCACCCGGCTTGTGAGTCGGCGTTTGGTGTTCCCGGGAGGTTGGAGTGGGTTGAGGAAAGCAGATCCCCTGCGGGGATGACAGAAAGAAAGGCAAAGGCAACAACGTGTCAGTGAGCGGTTGTGGTGCTATAGGCGAACAGCAGATCCTTCGCGTTGCTCAGGATGACAAGTTGTGAGATTTAGGGTTTGGCGGGGCAGGCGCAGGTGCGGAAGGTGGTGGGGTCCATTTCGGTCATGGAGCAGGCGTAGCCGTGCCAGATCATTTGCATGGCGGCGGCTTTGAGGTTGGCGCTGATGCCGGCGTCGCCGACAAAGTAGAAGGTCTGGTAGGACTTGCTGGCTTCGGTGGTGCCGGCTTTGTCGGCGGTGAAGTCGACCATGAGCTTGTTGACCGAAGGAGCGGAGAAGTCGGGCTGTTTGTAGGTGGAGGAGTAGGTGTACTCCTTGCTCCAGGTGGTGTTGATGCCGGTCTGGTTGCTGGCCGAGTAGACGGTGTAGTCGATGAGCGTGGCTGTGTGGGGGTCGACTTTGGCCACGGTGAAGGCGGGGTTGTTGCCATTGACCGGCGTGATGGAGGGGACGAGCTTGATGGGGACGCCGAGGCCGGCGGCGGCGTGGAGGAGCTTCATCTCGTCCATGTGGGTGTGGCCGAAGAGGCCGAGGGAGATGGTGCCGGCGTATTCGGCGAGGGTGTCGCCGAGGGCGCTGTTGTTGAGGAAGAGGGCGGGTTCGCTGGTGGTGCAGACGCTGGCGCCCTTGGTGAAGGTGCTGTAGGCGTCGATGCCGGGAGGGATGTGCGCCATGACCCAGACGTGCTCGCCTTTGGCTTTGGCGGCGGCGAGCTGCGCGCGGAGCCAATCGATTTGCTTCGAGGCGGCGGTTTTGTCGGGGGTGCCGTCGCAGGTGGTGAACTTTTTGGATTCGAAGATGTCCTGGAGGACGATGAGGCGTTTGTGTTCGAACGGGGCAGGAAGGGCGATGTTGTAGTCGCCGAGTTGGGAGAACTGCTGCGATATAGAGGGGTTTTGGGCGTCGGTGGAGAAGATTTGGCCGTCTCCCTGGAGGAAGGCGCTGTTGGTGTCTTCGGCGTAGTCTTTGCAGCCGGAGTCGTTGTTGCCGAGCGCGAAGTAGATGGGGGTGCCGGGGAAGGTGTGTTTGAGCTCGAGGGCGACGAAGGCTACGGTTTTGGCGGCGAAGGCGGAGTAGTCGGCTTCGCTGGATTTAGGGGCGAGGGTTTTGAACTTGCAGTCGAACTGGTGGGCCATGAGGTCGCCGGAGACGGTGACGAAGAGGGGGTGGGGCATTTCTTTTTGTTCCGCCGTGAGGCTGGAGGTGAGCAGCGGCATGGGGGTATCGATGCCTTTGGCGCGGCAGGTGTGCTGGAGGGTGGCGAAGTCGGCGGCGATGGTGGGGGTGTTGGCGGAGCTGAGGATGCTGTGCCAGTCGGCGACGGGAGCGGTGATGAGCTGGGGGACCTTGGCGGGGTCGTGGAAGGGGTCGAGGTGGATGTCCGAGAGCATGACGACGGGGACGGTGGCCGGGGTGGGCTTGCTTTGCGCGGTGGCGGCGATGGTGGTGAGCGTGAGGGCTGTGACGAGATAGCGAAGTCCGCGGTTTGCGTTCGGCAAGGGTGGTCCTCCGGGGCGGTGGGTGTCTGCGATCCAGTCTAATTCGGGGAGGGTTACGGGGATGTTGGGGCCAACGGATGTCTCTAAGGACGGGAGAGGATGGCAAAAGCAAGGGCCCGCCGTTTAGGCATTGGTGTTCCCCACTCATCGCGCGAAGTGCTGCGCGATGAATGGGCCACCCGGGCGGTTGGGGGTGGTTGAGGAAAGCAGATCCGCTCCACCCCAACGAGCAAAAGCGCCCCGGCCTGCGAGGATGACAGAAAGAAGGGCAACCACAAAAGCAAAGGCAAGAACGGCGGTGCTGCGGTCTAATGGGAGCATGTTGCGGATACCGTTTGCGGAACTTGAGGGTGGGATTTTTGAGGCGCTGGTGCGGCTGGGGTTGGCGCCGGAGCGGGCGAAGCTTTCTGCGCGGCTGACCGCCGAGACAGATCGCGACGGCGTGCGGACACATGGGATTGCAAGGCTGCCACGGTTTGCGGACATGATCGCGAATGGGTCGATCTTTCCGGCGAATGAGCCGGAGGTTGTGGGAAGCTTTGGGGCGATGGAACGTTGGACCGGGCATCGCGGGCCGGGGAATGTGGCGGCTTATGCGGCGATGGCTCGGGCGATGGAGTTGGCTACGTTGCATGGGCTGGGTGCTGTGGCGCTGGCGGACACGACGCATTGGCAGCGCGGTGGGAGCTATGGATGGCAGGCCGCGGATGCGGGATTTGCCGCGATGTGTTGGACCAACACGATGCCCAACCTGCCGCCGTGGGGGTCGACTTCGCCGGCGCTGGGAAACAATCCACTGATCATCGCTATACCGAATGGGGCCGAGCCGATTGTGCTGGATATGGCGATGAGCCAGTTTTCATATGGGACGCTGACGAAGTATCGCGAGCGTGGGCAGCAGTTGCCGGTGCCGGGCGGGTATGACGCTGAGGGCAAGCTGACGACGGACCCGGGTGCGATTGAGTCGACGTACCGCGCGCTGCCAATTGGATACTGGAAAGGATCGGGGCTATCGTTTGCGCTGGATGTGCTGGGGGCGATGTTGTCGGGTGGAAAGGCCACGCACCAGATCACCAACGATCCTGCGAGAGAGACGGGTGTGTCGCAGATATTTCTGGCGGTCGATCCGGAGGCGCTGGGGACGATTGAAGAGATGCGAGCGATGGTGGCTGGGGCGATTGCTTCAGTGCATGACGCGACGCCAGTGGATGCGAGTGACCCGCCGCGGTATCCGGGCGAAGGGACGCTGCGGGTGCGGGAAGAGAATATGCGGCTGGGGGTGCCGGTGGATGAGGGGTATTGGCGGACAGTGGGGGAGCTGGGGCGATAGGGTTAATTCCCTGCCGAGTTTGTTCCGCTCCAGACGGAGCTGCAGGTATCTCCACTTCGCTGCGCTTCGGTCGAGATGACAGTGTTGAGGGGCGGCATGGAACCCGTTCCATGCCGCCGCGCTACATGTTGGTGTGGCCGCCGCGCATGTCTTCGTTGAAGCTGGGCTTGATGAAGGTGAGGGCTTCCTGGACTTCGGCCTCGTAGGCTGGGGTCTGGGCTCGGAGGGCGTCGGTGACGGCGCCCCAGGATCCACCTTCCGAGAGGGTGATGAAGCCTTCGGAAGCGAGGGCGGCGGCGTTGTTCTTGAGCTCATCGACGGTGGTGTTGAGGTACTGGGCGTCGCGCGGGTCGGTGAGCCAGATGGGCATGCCGGCGCCGAGGACGCCGCTAAGCCAGTAGACCTTGCCCTTGAGGAAGTCTTTGCGCTTCTGCTCGTCGGTGTCGTTGAAGATGAACTTGGACTGCTTGAGTGAGTAGTAGCGCGTGGTGACGGGGACGGGCTGGCGGTTGCCGCTTTTGACGAGCTCAAGCTGGCCCTGGTCGAGCGTTTTGCGAACGGCGTTGAAGATGAAGCCTTCGGCGAAGGGCTGCTCGAGGGCGGAGACGACGTCGGCAAAGGTGCGGGTCAGTGAGGCTGAGATTTTGGCGTGCAGGGCGGCGTCTGCGCCGGTGGCGAGGTGGACTTCGCCGTGGACGATGGAGGTATCCGCGCCGGAGGTGGAGCCGTGGAAGGGCCAGGCGAACTTGCCGAAGGTGAGCGGAAGCCCGAGGAGCGTGAGGTAGAAGTCGGGGTCGGGATTGCGGAGGCGCAGGGCGAGCTCGGTGAAGAAGGTGTTGAGCTCGGGAGCGAACTTGGGGTTGCTGGGGTCGAAGCCTTCGCTGAGCTCGAGGAGGTGGGTCTTGGAGGGGTCGGAGGAGAGCGCCACGATGGTGCGCGTCGTCGCCACGCCGGCGAAGTCAGTGCCGGGCTCGGAGGCGGTGAGGGTGAGGCCGGCGGCCTTGGCGGCGGCTTCGAGTTGTTCGGCGTGGGTGGTAGCGGCAGTGCTCATGGGTGATTCCTTCCAGATTCTTCGCGGCAAATATGCAGGGTTTATTTTACCCGCTTGGACGCTTGGCCCCCATAGACGCGTTCTATCCTGCAGCGCTTCTACAGGCTGGATAGATCGTTGGAAGGGTCGACGCGGCGAGGAAACAACCCTCCTTCTAGGGTTGTTTCGTTCTTTTGGGCGTTCGAGAATCTTAAAAAGCAGTCATAAACGCCCGGCCGCCAGAGGAAGAACGTGTGATCGACTCCATTTCAGTGCTGCAAGGGACGCAGATCATTCCGATCGTGCCGAATGTCGTACGAAGACATCCGTGCCTGGCTGCGCGGGGACTGCATGTGGAGCACCACGCGATTGGGCCGACTGAGTTTCCGGAGCGCGAACCTCAGCAGCATAATTTTTATCTGCACACCGGACCGGCTGTGCGAGCGGAGGTCAAAAGCCCTGACTTCTGCGGCGTGCAGTGGGTTCGTCCCGGCGCGCTTTGGGTGATGCCGCAAGGCAGCCGGCATGCGGTTCGGTTTGAAGGACCGGTGGAAGGAATCGCGCTGGCGTTCGATCCGGTGCTGTTCGACAACCTGGTGCTGGCCGCAGGTGGGAAGAGTTCTTCAAGCATCGTTCAATCTTTGGCAGCCAGCCCGCCGAAGATTGAACACTTAATGCGAGCACTGGATCACGAAAGCAGCCAGCCCAGTGCTGAAGACCACTTCGGCCTGGAGTGCATTGCTACGGCGATCGCTCTGGCGCTGAGCCAGCATGCGCGGGCCACGGCAGTCGTGTCAAAGGCCGGCACGCGGCTCGCTCCGAGGCAGATTCGCGCGGTTCAGTCTTACGTGGAGGAACATCTGGACGAGTCGATTGCCCTGGCCGAGTTGGCGGCGGCCGCAGGGCTGAGTTGCTTTCACTTTCTTCGTGCTTTCAAACAGAGCCTTGGGGTGACGCCTGGGCAGTATGTGCTTGACCGCCGCATGGAGCGAGCGAGGTCCTTGCTCAAGAGCAGCACCCTGAGCGTAGCTGAGGTTGGGATCTGCGTCGGCTTCGATCATTCGAGCCATTTCACACGGGCCTTCAGCCGGGTAGTGGGGACTGCACCGTCGATGTTTCGGAGCAGCTTGTAGGAACCAGCAAGAAACGTCATAGCGCAGCAATATCCGGTAACAGCGTCTCCGGGCAGCCTCATCGAATCGGTATGAGCGCAACCGTCAGGCCTTGCGGAGATATCTCCTGCCGTCTGTGACTCAAAACAAACTAGACACGCCGGTCGCCGCGAGCACAGGACCATGGTTGCTCTGAGCACACTCGTGTTCCTGGAGAAGAACACTATGCGCCCTATGTGGAAGCGAATTCTAACGCTCCTTGTCCTAAGCCTTCTAACCACTGGAGAAGCTCTTATGTCCCAAACACCGCAGGCAAAAAATATCGTCCTCGTCCATGGCGCCTTCGCCGATGGATCAAGCTGGTCCAAAGTGATTCCTCTGTTGCAGGCGAAGGGATACAAGGTCACCTCTGTTGCGAACCCTCTCACGTCGTTCCAGGAGGATGTTGCCGCGACCAAGCGCGCGATTGCTGCGCAGGATGGGCCGGTGATCCTGGTCGGCCACTCTTACGGCGGGGTCATCATTACGGAAGCCGGGAATGATCCCAAGGTCGTCGGCCTGGTGTATGTTGCGGCGTTTGCTCCAGATGCCGGACAGTCGATCGTGGACATCAGCAAGGGCTTCCCTCAGCCGATCGGTTTGCAGAAAGTTGCACCACTGGCGGATGGCTTCCTGCTGCTGACACCGGATGGAATCGCAACCGGCTTCGCGCAGGACCTTAGCAAGGAGGAGCAGGCTCTTCTGACCGCCGTGCAACCGGAGACACATGGGTCGATCTTCGCGGCACAGCCCACACAGGCTGCGTGGCATAACAAGCCGTCGTGGTACATCGTTGCCAGCAACGATCACATGATTGATCCCGGGCAGGAAGCCAGCATGGCTAAACAGATGAAGGCCACGACGACGACGCTTCCCTCAAGCCATGTGGTGATGTTGTCGCACCCGAAGGAAGTCGCCAAGGTGATCGAAGACGCTGCTGCCGGCGCGAAGTAGCCGATAGAGAGCGCCAGCGAACGTTAGGCGTAGGGCCTTGCGTTCGTTGGCGCGTCTCAGCATCGTTTGTGAAGAGAATTGCCGAAGGAGACCTGGTGAACGTTGTTATTGGAAACGTGCTGCTGAATGTTGAAGGGGGTGGAGCAGGAGATCCTGCTCTCGTCTTCCTGCATTATTGGGGTGGGACGCATCGCACCTGGAACAGGGTGGTTGCGGAGCTCAAGTCCTCCTACCGGATCGTCACGTACGACATGCGCGGCTGGGGTGGATCAGGGGCTGCGGTAGATGGATACTCTATCGCTGCCTTGGCGGACGAGGCCATGGCGCTCGTTGAGTATCTCGGACTGCGCAAGTATGTTTTGATCGGGCACTCCATGGGCGGGAAGGTCGCCCAGCTCGTTGCATCGCGCAATCCGCAGGGGCTTGCCGGTTTGATTCTTGTGGCGCCAGCTACGCCCACACCGACTCATCTGCCCGAGCAAGAGATGCAGCAACAAATTCACGCCTATGACAGCCGCGAGACCGTGCTCCAGACAATTGCCTTCCTCAGCGCTCGCACGCCCGATCCGGAGACGGTGGAACAGATCGTCGAGGATAGCCTGAGTGGAACTCCAGAGGCGAAGATGGCGTGGCCCACCTCCGTGATTCTTGAGGATATTTCTTCGGAGGTTTCGAAGATCCGTGTGCCAACCCTTGTACTCGCGGGCGAACTGGATCGGCTCGACTCCGTGGAACAGCACAGGCGCGAAGTGGTCGCGAGAATTTCAGGCGCGAGGTTGGAAATCATCCCGCAGAGCGGACATCTTCTACCGATAGACGAGCCGGTGCGAACGGCGCGGGCCATCGATCTCTTCGTGAAGCAACGTTTGGCTAAGGTTTGAGGATGCGTTCGAAGAACTCGTCTTCCGCCGTGTAGGCCTTGAGCCAATCTTTGTAGAGCAGGAACTCGTGGACTTCGTCGGGGAGAATGAGCTCTTCTACTTGAACGTTGCGGGCGCGGAGAAGGTCGGCCAGCGCGGGGGTTTGCGCGTAGGCGACGGTAGGGTCGACGTCGCCGTGGATGAGGAGGACGGGAGACTTCCACTTATCGACCGAAGACATGGGTGAGCTAGCGTGGGCCTTGATGGCGATGGCGTCTTTTTCGGCGTTCGAGCCGACCAGCCAGTCGGCGTTGTTGTCTTCGAGGATCCAGTCGTGGACGCCGTGGTAGTCGACGCCAGCGGCGAAGAGGTCGGAGTTGCGAGCGAGGCCCATGGCGGTGAGGTTGCCACCGTAGCTTCCTCCCCAGAGGCCAATGCGTTTAGGGTCGACGTCTTTGCGGGTGCGAAGGTAGCGAACGGCGGCGAGGACGTCGTTGTACTCGGCTGCACCGGCGGCGCCCTGGTGGAGGCACTGGCGGAACTCCAGGCCATAGCCAATGCCGCAGCGGTAGTTGACCGAGAGCACGAGGAAGCCGCGCGAGGCGAGGAACTGGTTCATGGCGAAGGCGTTGGAGTAGTACTCCATGGCGGGGTAGCCGAGAAGCATCTGGCGGCGTGGGCCGCCATGGAGGAAGATAAGCGCGGGGTGGACTGCGGCCTGTGAGTACGCGGGGAGGAAGACCTGACCATGGAGGGTGGCGCGGATGTCTGAGGGTGCGGCTTTGCTGCGGGCGGCGCCGGCGGGGGTGGGGTCTGCGGGGAAGAGGATTTGGTGAGGGCCTAGCGGGTCGAGCGCGGCGGTAGGAAAAGCTTCGGGGATGGCGTTGGGGCGGAGCTCGGTGGTTGTGCCGTTGGCGGCGACCAGGACCGGGTGCATGGGGATGTGGGTGTTGGAGACGAGCGCGGCGAGGGTGCCGTCAGGGGCGATCTGCGGTTTGGTCTCGATGCCTTCGCCGGTGGTGAGGGCGACGGGACCAGTGGGGGTTGAGCGCCAGAGATGGCGACGGTCTACATCGAGGGCGTCGCATTTGGTAACGCCGGCGGTGGGGTCGGCTGGCTTGCAGACTTGCTGGTTTGAGGCCCAGAGGAGTGTACCGTCGGGGCCCTGGGTTACGTCTTCGACTTCGAAGTGGCCGGGGGTGAGGAGCTTTGGTGCACCGGAGGTTTGCCAGTCGAGTTCGTAGAGGTGGGTGTAGCCGTCGGCTTCCGAGAAGAAGACAAGCTTGTGGCCGGGGGTGAAGTAGAGATGCGGCTCGCCGGTTGCGAGGCGCGGTGGTGTGCTGCCGGGGAGGTTGGGTTTGGGGGTGAAGACGGTGTGGGAAGGCCAGGTGCTCGCGGGGGTTTCGGGGTTTACGGTGGCGAGCTGGATGGACCATGGATAGGCGGAGACGCGGTTGGTATCGAACTCGCCAACGAAGGTGAAGGAATCGCGGAGCCAGGCTATGTATTGGTCGTCGGAGGAGAAGACTGGCGCGGTGTCGTTGCCGGTGGAGGGAGCGAGGAAGTCGAGCGTGTGGTTGGTGAGGTTGTAGATGCCGAGGAGCGAGTGGAGCTTGCGGTGGCTGATGAAGGCGAGCAGGGTGCCGGAGTGCGAGAGCGTGAGTGAGCCGGCGGAGCCGCCGTTGTCGTAGACGAGTTGGTGGGGTTTAGGGGCTTCGGTGTGCTTGGCTGTGAGGAGATTGGCGGGAAGGTCGGCGATCCAGATTTGGCCAGCGCGGAGGAAGAGGACGGAGTGGCCGTCGTGGGTGAAGAGCGGGGCGTGGCCTTCGCCGAGGTCGATGGACGACGCGCCGGCGGCGAGGGGCTGGACCCAGACTTCGACGGCGGTGGGGCGCTGGAGGTGGGCGGGGTTGGCGGGCTTGCCGTTGGCTCCGCTTTCCGCCCCGAGCGCGTAGGCGATGGCCGTGCCGTCGGGAGACCAGGTGAGGCCGTTGATGTCCTGGCCGTCGTCTTCGGTGTAGTGGGTGATGGAGCGCGAGGGCTGCTTTGCGCCGCCGACCCAGATGTTACGTGCGCCTTCGGCGTGTTCGATCCAGGCAAATTGGCCGCCGACCGGAGCGGCGGTGAGTGAGAGCGCGTAGGGAGCGCTCAGGATCTGTTGCAGAGTGAAAGGGTGTGCCTGCTGGGCTGCGCACATGCTTGCGGCGGCAAGCACGGTGATTCCGCCGAAGAAGAGTCTCATGCGGCGAGGATATCGTATTGCTCCGCGAAAGCAGCGGCGGCGTCCTTATGCGGCCGTGGAAACCCGATCTCCAAGTGCGAGAGATCGGGGGCACCCGGCTTGGGTGCATCCTACTTATCAGGCGGGAACGCCTGCTGAGGGACGACTATGGCGCAAACGCATATTCAATCGCATATCGAGTTGATCGCCAAGCATGAGCAGGAGTTTCTGGCTCAGCGCACGAAGCCGGAGCGCGTTGCGGATGGCATCGCGGAGTTTGTCGGCTCACTGAAGTTTGTGGGGGCGCACCTTTGCGTCTTTACGTTCTGGATCATCTTTAACCTCGCACCGGGGACGCACCACTTCGATCCGCGTCCGTTTGGACTGCTGCAAACGATTGTGGCGATGGAGTCGATCCTGGTGGCGAGCTTCATCCTGATACGGCAGTCGCGGCTGGGACGGCGAAGCGATGAGCGCGACCACCTGATGCTGCAGATCCTGATCCTGACGGAGAAAGAGATTACGGCGGTTCTGGATCTGGAACGACATGTGGCGACGCAGCTGGGGCTGGGGCGGGCGGCGAACCAGCCAGAGGTTCGGGAGCTTTCGCAGGAGACGTCGATTGAAGACGTGGCGCAGAATATCAAGGAAACGATGGAGTGATGAGGCAGACAGTAGAGAGTAGACAGTAGACAGTGAAAACACAGGCGAGACCATGGTCTCGCCTTTTTGTACTCGCTACTCTTACGCTGCTATGGCTTCGGCTTTGAGGCGCTCGGCTGTGGCGTGGGCGATCAGGGCGTCTACGGTGGGTTGCAGCAGGCCTTCCATCACCATCGCGAGCTGATGGTTGGTGAGGCCGATGCGGTGGTCGGTGAGGCGGTTCTGCGGGAAGTTGTAGGTGCGAATTTTTTCGCTGCGGTCGCCGGTGCCTACCTGCTGCTTGCGCTCCTTGGCCTGGATCTGATGGACGCGCTCGGCTTCGACCTCATATAAGCGGGCGCGGAGTACGCGCATGGCCTTCTCGCGGTTCTTGATCTGCGACTTCTCGTCCTGGCAACTGACGACGGTGTTCGTGGGCAGATGCGTGATGCGGATGGCGGAGTACGTCGTGTTGACCGACTGTCCGCCCGGGCCGGACGAGCAGAAGGTGTCGATGCGGAGATCTTTGTTTTCGATCTTGATGTCGACGTCTTCGACTTCGGGAAGCACGGCTACCGTGATGGCGGAGGTGTGGACGCGGCCCTGGGTTTCGGTGGCCGGGACGCGCTGGACGCGGTGAACGCCGGACTCGTACTTCATCTGCGAGTAGACCTTATCGCCTTCGAAGATGGCAGTGATGTCCTTGAGGCCGCCTACGTCGGAGTCGGTTTGCGAAAGGACCTCGACCTTCCAACGATGCTGTTCGGCGAACTTCATGTACATGCGGAACATTTCGGCGACAAAGAGCGAGGCCTCGTCGCCACCGGTGCCGGCGCGGAGTTCGATGATGATGTTTTTGTCGTCGTTAGGGTCCTTGGGGAGCAGCAGGACCTTGAGCTCTTCTTCGACCTGCGCGAGTTTGGGCTCGAGGGTGGAGAGCTCTTCTTCGGCCATGGAGCGCATGTCGGCGTCGCTTTCGCCGAGCATGGCCTTGGCTTCCGAGACGCCGTCCTTGAGCTTGCGGTACTCGCGGAACTTTTCGACGGTGTCTTCGAGGTCTCGATGCTGCTTGGAGACCTTGCGATAGTTGGCTTGGTCGCTGACGATGTTGGGGTCCGAGAGCTGGCGGCCCAGCTCTTCATAACGCTCTTCAATTTGATCAAGACGATCGAACATATGGGTCCTTCTAAAACAAAGACTTGGAGTTTGGGAAGCTACGACGGCTGCGCGCAACGGGAGGAGGCGCAGCTAGGCAAAATCGTGGCGGTCAGCCACGCGGGATACGGACACCGAATTTGCGCTTACAAACTTCATCCCTCATTAGAGGGATACAACCACGACTAAGGATTCGTCGCGACTGGCGGACCGAGGCGTGAAACAGTGTAGGTGCGCACCGCGCCACCTGGCAGCAGGAAGTCATAGTAGCGATAGAGGTCAGCGCTATTGGCATTTTTGGGGGCATGGACCTTCGTCGAGAGTTTTGCCTGGTACTTTCCCGGCAGGAGCACCCCGCCCCCGCCGCCAGTCATCTGTATGGGCTGGCCGTCGACCACGGTTTCCAGCACCTGGTAGGGACTGACAAAGGTTCCGTCGAACTGGTATTCCGTACCGGAGGACACTACGTTCACAGTGATTGTGAAGTCGGCGGGATTCTCGTTCGTCGACGCAAAGACAACAGGAGTGAGGAACAGCAGAACGGCAAGAAGGATTTTCTTCATAAACAGCCTCCATCGAGAAGACGATGCGTTGGCCCAAAACGACGCAAAGGCCTTTTTGTGCGAATGATTTCCATTGACGTAGAACGCAGAGATGGCGTCCAATTAGTGAGTGCTCCCCTACGACTGGCGCGCAGAGGAGCAGGTTAGTAACAACTAGCGCATCGAAAGAAGCGCTAGCCACAAAGCTTTCGAGATCAGGGCTAACAGGATTTCTCCTGGTATCGAGATCGAGAGCTTACCAAAGCGAATCCGTACGGATCGCAGAGGCACCACCTCCTTCTACGGGAAATCGCCTCGGGGTTGCCGCCCCGAGGCGTTTCGCTTTTCAGGGCGAAACTTGCGCTCAGTGCTTTAGTCCCTGTGCGAGCCAGCCCGCAGAAGTTCTGGCAGTATCGCATCGTGCGAGACCGCTTGAGGCTATTCGGTAGGTGATGGTTTGGGTTCGGTTTCCGATTTGGAACGAGGGGCGTTATGGGGTGGTGTCGCCGGGGCGGATGGTGGCGGAGACCTTGAAGAGGCGGCAGTTGGAGTAGGTCGCTGTGAAGGTGCGCTCGCGGTCGCCGTCTTTGACCTCCGCGTAGAGGTGGACGGGCAGGCGGAACTCCTTGCCGTCGAGGACGACCGGTCCGTAGTCCTCCGACGTCAGGGTGGTCATTGCGAGCGCCAGGGCTTCCTGGGGTGCGCGGTGCGTTTCGCCGTGCAGCAGTTCTCCGGATGAATCGATCTGCGCGAAGCCGCGGGTGCTGGGCGGCTCCTGGCAGCCGCGTACTCCGGGACGCGACTGGAACGTGATGCGATCTGCCGAAGCCGAGTACACGAAGCAGCGCTGGTTTTCCGCAGTGAAGAACAGAGGAACGCCGCGTCCGAAGCCGCCTTCGACGTACGACGGCAGCGGAAGATGGCCGCCGCCTGGCGTGGGTTGGCCCATGTAGCTTGTCATCGACCAGTCCTCGCTGAGCGCGCCGTCCGGTGCGCGTGCGACGCGGATGGTTGCGGTGAAGTCCACTTGGACCTTGTGCTTGAAACGCTGCTTGGCGGCGCTGACGACGCTTTCGTCGCAGGCGAAATCGGGCAGCGATTTGCGGTAGGCCGCGCTTGCTGTTGCGATTCGATCCAACAAGGCGCCGCCAGTCGTCTGTGCGACGGCGAGTACGCTGCTCGCCAGCATCGCCGGGATCAGCAGCCGCTGGAGCATTGTGGTTTTGGCACAACGACGCTGCGGTTCGGATTGGCGAAACGATTGCGAGCTGCTATTTCTTTGAGCGCACATCATACAATTCGATTTCAGAAACGACCCGGAGTTCGCCGGATGCATCCTTGTGGATGACTGTTGTGACGAGGATACCCCGCATGGCGCAGTTTGCACTCCTGGCAGCTTTGGCCGATCAGCTGGCCACCGAGCCCAGCCGATTGAAAAAACGCGCCTCTATTGCCGAAGCTATTGGGACGATCGCGGTGGTTCGCGGGGGCGTTGTCGCGGAACATGCGCTGCAGGATGCAGGGCTGTTTTGTCTGTATCTGGCGGGACTCCCGTTTCCCGAGGCTGACCCGCGCAAGCTGAATGCGGGTGGGGCGCTGCTGACGCGGGCACTGAAGGAGGTTTCGCACTGCACCGACGCTGCGCTGACGGCGGCATACCGGCGGCATGGAGATCTTGGTGCTGCGGCTTATGACGTGCTCTATACGAACGCACCCTCGCATGCCACCGCTGACGCTCGATGAACTTTCGGTGGCGTTTGACGCGATGGCGACGGCGCGGTCGACTGCGGCGCGGTCGGCCACGCTGATCGGCTTGCTGCAACGGGCGACAGCGATGGAAGCGAAGTATCTGCTGAAGCTGATGTTGAACGACATGCGGATCGGCGTGAAGCAGTCGTTGATTGAAGAGGCGATTGCTGTGGCCTCGGGTACGAGGGCAGCGGAGGTGCGGCATGCGGTGATGCTAGAGGCTGATCTGGCGCGGGCGGTGACGATGGCTTTTACGAACACGCTCGCGGAAGCGCACATGCGGCTGTTTCACCCTCTAGGGTTCATGCTGGCTTCTCGGTGGAGACGCCGGAGGAGGCTGTGGAGCGATTTACGCCGAAGCCGCCGAAGGTGGAGAAGCCGAAGGCGGCGAAGAAAGCTCGGCGGAAGAAAGGCGAGCCGGAAGAAGTGGCGGAGCAGTTCGTTGATCTGCCGGTGATGGATGCGATTGAGCCTACGGCGATAGTGGACGTGACCGAGATGCCTGGAGAAGCCTCACAGGTCCAGGCTTATCTGGAAGACAAGTACGACGGCATGCGGGCGCAGCTGCACTGCGGCGATCCTGGACAGCCGGGGCGTGTGGCGATCTACTCGCGCAACCGCGAGGACATTACGCAGAGCTTTCCAGAGCTGGCAGAGGCGTTGCGAATGTGTCCGCGCCGGAGAGTGGGCCGCTGATTTTGGATGGCGAAATTCTTGGGTGGGACCTGGGTGCGGGTAAGGCGCTGCCGTTTGCGACGCTGGGGGCAGCGGATCGGTCGCAAGAAGGTGGATGATGCGATGCGGCGGCAGATTCCGGTGGTGTTTATGGCGTTCGATCTACTGTTCCAGGATGAGATGCTGCTGCTCGACCTGCCGCTGCGAGAGCGTCGTACTCGGCTGGAAAGGTTGGCAGCGGCGTTGGCGGGGGTCGCTGTCTCGACGATCGCTACACCGGAAGACACGAGCAGGTCGCAGTTCAGCATGTTTAAGGTTGCAGCGGAGAACGCGGAGCCGGCGATTGTACGACTGCTGTTGTCACCGGCGAAGCTGGTGGAGTCGGCTGAGGCGATTGACCAGGCGTATGCCGATGCGCGGGCGCGGGCCAATGAGGGCGTGATGATCAAAGCGGCGGACTCGGTGTATCTGCCGGGACGGCGTGGATTGAGCTGGGTGAAGCTGAAGCGGGAGCTGGCGACGCTGGACGTCGTGATCACCGGCGCGGAGTATGGACATGGCAAGCGCGCGGGGCTGCTGAGTGACTACACGTTTGCCGTGCAAGGACCGCGGGGTGAGTTGTTGAATGTGGCAAGGCATACTCCGGTGTGACGGATGCGGAGATTCTCGAGCTGACCGCATGGCTGAAGGCGCATACGCTCGAAGACCATGGACACTTTCGGACGGTGGAGCCGATTCGCATTCTGGAGGTTGCGTTCAACAACATCATGCGCAGCACGCGGCATGCGAGTGGGTTTGCGTTGCGGTTTCCGCGGGTCATCCGGATACGCGATGACAAGCCGCTAGAGGAGATCGATGCGCTGGCGCGGGTGGAAGAGATTTATTTGTCGCAGCCGGATAGGCCGGAAGAAGCAGATCCCCTTCGAGGATGACAGAAAGAAAAACAACGGCATTTACTTCACCTCAGCGTCGAAGGCTCCTGTTTCCACGGTTGAGCCGTGCTTCATCTGGATGAAGATGCGGTAGCGGCCGGATGAGGGAAAGCCGTAGGGGAAGTCTACGGTGGGCTTGATGGGTTCGTTACCGGCCATGCCGTTCATGTCGTTGATGCCTCCGGCGGACATGGTGCTGGCGTCGGCGAGCATCATGGCGGGCATGGCGGCGGAGCCTTCGGGATGCGTGTGGGCGAAGGTGGTGCCGTCGGCTTTGACGAAGGCCGCGTGGCCGGCCATGCCGAGGTAGGGCTGCATGTCTGAGGCCGGTTTGCCGGTAGGGTCGAGCAAGGTGAACTGGAAGGCGTAGGGCGTACTCGCGGTGATGGATGCGGGCTTCGACCAGACCATGGTGTAGCCGTCGGGGAGCTTGTAGGTGGGGCCGAGTTCGCCGGCGGAAAGTGGTGCGGGCGCGGCGCTGGCGTCTTCTGAGCTGAGCGGTGCGGTGGAGACGTTGGGTGGGATGGTGAGGGTCGCGGTTTCAGTTTCAGGGAAGCCGTTGAGGAAGACTACATCGCCGTAGAGCTTGTAGGTGCCGGCGGGCATGGCGGGCAGCGTGAGCGAGAGGCCCTTGTTGCCGGTTGGCTCGGGGTGCAGGTGGAAGACGGCGTCCATCTCCGGCTCGCGGATGGCGTAGAGATGCATGAGGTGGCCGTGGTCGAGCAGCATGTCGCTGTTCTTGACCTCGAGCCAGCCGTTGGGGGCTTCCTTGTCTGGGTCGCCGAGATGCAGGTTCAACGTGCTGCCGGTGAGCGTGGGATGGAGTTCGGAGTTCTTGTGCATCTCCGCTGCGTAGTCTGCGGCTTCTACGTTCCACCACTTGCCACCGAGGTAGACAGCGGCAACCGCAAGGACGAGCGCGAAGGCTCCGGCAGCCAGGGCTTTCTTGGCGGCGGTTCGCGTCCGGTGTTAGGCCAGGCTGGAGGCGCGACTCGCGGACGGCTCCGATGACGATGCCAACGATGCCCAGCACCAGAACAAATCCCAACACGCCGAGCATGATGCCCATGGGGCGCTGCATGTGGAGCAGCGCCGTGGCGGCTGCGGCAACGGGAATGCTGGTAGTCTCAGGGCCTGCCGCACCCTGTATGCCGAAGCGGACCTGCCAAGAGCCAGTGCCCATGAGCCAGAGCGAGCCAGTGAAGAACTGCGGATCGTCTTTGGAGCGCTTCATCGCGTCCGGTGTGGGCGGGTGTTTTGAGGCTTCGCCGGTGAGGAGCAGCGGCGTGATGGTGAGCGAGTCAATAGGGCGCGCCGGAGCTGCGGACTTCGATGATGGCGACGCCGGGGATCACGGTCGGCGTGCGGATGGTGACGAACAGCGTGTAGGGGCCGACGTTGACCTGCTCGAAGACATCCTTGTTGCCGATGTGCGCCCATGCGGGTGCGGCGCTGCAGAGCACCACGAGCAATGCAAGCACGAGACCCTTGAACCCTGGACGCTGAACCCTGAGCCCTGTCCTCATCGTTGCACCCCACGCATCCACTTGCCAAACGCAAGACCGACCCAGGTGGAAGCGATGCCGCAAAGGACGGCGATGAAGAGGCCGCGGGCGAGTTCCATGCCGTACTGCGGGTGGAAGAAGAGCCGGCGGAAGCCGTAGCTAGTGGGCCGCGCGTTGTAGTCGAAGTACATCGTGCCGAAGAAGCGGTTCTGGCTGGCGTGCGACATCAGGAAGTTGCCGAACGGCCACTCGACGGCAACCATGATCGCCGTGAAGACGATGCCGGAGACGATGGCAATCTGCCATAGCTTCCAGCTTTTAGTCCTTGTCCAGAGCAGATCGAGCGCCAGGGCCGGGAAAATGATGAGCTTGGGAAACTCAGCGGGGACGAAATGCGTGACCGGGTAGAAGACCGGGCCGAGCTTGGGCTGCGCGGGAAAAAGCGGAAGGATCAAGATTTCGCCGATGATGAAGGCCATGTAGACCGTAGCTGTGACGGTGGCTGCCCAGCGGTAGTTGGCGGACTGCGAGAAGAGCGCGAAGATGATGGGCAGTGCAATCGCGAGCGCGATGTAGCAGGAGGCGCGATGCAGCCTGGATTGTTCGGTGAACTCCTGCAGGAAGAACATTTGACCGCCGACCATGAGTCCGCCAATGTAGAGGTACAACCACTGCAGGGCTTTGTAGTTCGTGGCGCCGTTTTCCTGTGCGCGGTTCATGGCGGCGAGGATGAGGAACAGGATGCCGACGCCGATCGCGCGGATGCCGAGGATGAGCAGCGTGTGCGGTGGGCTGACGATCTTGACGTCCAGCCCGTAGGCGTTGTGCCACCAGTTGTCGAAGGGTGCGGAGGTGAGCATCGCCACACCGCCCCAGCCGGCGAGGAAGACGCCGAGCGGAGCGCGCAGGCCGAAGATGCTGACGGAGTTGGCGCGCTCTTCAGCGTCTGAGCCAAAGGTCGCGCGGGCTACCAAGTAAAGACCGATGATGCCGGCCAGAACGCCGCAGGCGTAGATGGCCATGTGGGCGGGCGTCCAGAAGCTGTCGCGGCCGATGGAGCGATGCCAAGAGACGTCCCACGCGCCGCCGATGGTCGCCGAGGTGACGGCGAACGCGCCGGCCCAAATGTACCAGGGGACGGAGGCGAACGTGGGGGGATGGCGGGCAGCAGTCGACATTCAGTTCCTCCGAGCAGCATTAGCAGTAGAGTACGCGCAGACCGGTGTAAAACGAGCATTACAAATGTAATGCTTGATTGAGGAAATGCTTTGCCAGCAACGCTAATAAACACTTGGGCCCGACGGTCCTGAGAAGGGTGGCGCACACCGACAAATGGATGGAGCTGTCCGACCCCATGTTGTATTCTCGACAAGATTGAATTTGTTCCCGGAGGGGTACTTCGTGCCAGAGGCAACGTCCGCCCCACTGAACCGTCCAGCCCCCATTCATGCACTTACTTCACTGAGGTTTTTCGCCGCGTTCTATGTCGTTCTGTTCCACGTATTTCCCTTGAGAGATAGCCTTCCGCCCTTAGGCATTAGTTTTCTGAGCCTCGGTTTCACTTCGGTAAGCTTTTTCTTTTTTTTATCTGGCTACATTCTCGCGATCGTTTACTTACCACGGCAGGGAGAGTTCCAAATGCGACGCTTTTATGTCGCACGATTTGCTCGTATATATCCGTTGTTTCTTTTGACGATTCTTGCTGACACACCAATACTCCTTCACAAGCGAGTCTTAGCGTACGGCTTAAAGTCGGCGGTGCTGAAAACAATCGGAACCCTGGCCGGCAATTTGTTGTTGATTCAAGCCTGGATCACGAAGCTGCAATTTGCCCTTAACGAACCCTCCTGGTCTCTATCCGTGGAAACTGCCTTTTACCTGGCCTTTCCGTTTTTAGGTAGGGCCTTGTGGAAGCTGAGCGGGCGGACCCTCTGGATTACAGCAATTGTCTTGTATGTGGGTGGCCAATGCATCACTCGATTTTTTACAGTATTCCTAACAGTCAATCAAGTGAAGTTCAATCCACTTTTTCATTTTTCGACATTTGCGCTTGGCATCTTGTTAGCTCGCTGGCAGCGGCCGGGAGATTTATCCGAGCCGCCAAAGACACCACACTCCGGACTTCTTTATGGCTCTCTTGCAGCAGCGGCCATCGCATCCTTTCTTACCGTAAGGTTTAATTCTTCTTTGCCTTACACCAATGTCCATGACGGCCTGTTAGCGCCGATTTTCGCAGCCTTAATTTGGCCGCTTTCTTATCCAAAGTTTAATGTGCCGGTGGCTTAGTCTGCGATGGCTCGTTATTCTGGGCGAGGCAAGCTTCGGTCTGTACCTTCTACACATTGTCGTCTTACATTGGTACAGGGGCAGCGATGAGAGGATGTCGAACGAATCTTTCGTTCTATTTTTAACCATTTGTATAGGACTCAGCGTGCTTCTCTTTTACCTCTATGAGGCACCGGCTCGACGATGGCTTCTACGTAGGTATGAAGTGAAGACTTTCGAAACGCTGGAAACAGCATCGGATGCCTAACCCTTCGCATTCAGGTTCGCACCCTGGGTGTTTTGGATAGAAGGAGATGCAAGAGGCGTCTCACGCTCGCCCGGGTTCGCAGCGGTAGTTGTCCGAGCGGTAAGCCTTCCAAGCGACGCGAGTACAACAGAGTGAGCATATCCGCGCTGAATACCGAGGTCCTTTCTCGGAGTCCGCTCACGTCAGGATCGGGTTCAGGGGGAGAGAAACGAAGGTTTTGCGGGAACGCGAACTTCTGTGACATAGCTTACAACTATCGTTCGCAACTCCGGATGGCATTCGGCGTTAGAATGAAGGAAGAGAAATGACGATTGGCGAATCGCATTTGCCTCCAGTTGATTTCTCCCAAGTACGATATCCCGCTTTCTGGAGATCCGAACCTTTGAACCTGCGTCTTCCCTCTGCACCTCGGCCCCTGTTTTCGAAGCGCACTCTCACGACCGGCTTTGCCCTCACGGCACTTTACGCCGCCTGCCTCTTGATGCCGGGATGCGGTATGCGTGAGACCGCTGGAACCACCGTGGAAGCGGCCCAGACTGTCGCAGCCACGCCATCAGGCCAGAAGTATGAGCTGAAGCTCCATCATCTGCATACCGGCGAAAGCATCGACGTGGTCTACCGCGTGGGCAATACCTACCTGCCGGACGCGATGGACAAGCTGAACCATTTTCTGCGCGACCATCGTACGGAAGACCAGAGCCATTACGACCCTAAAGAGTTTGACCTATTGCACCAGCTGATGGCGAAGCTGGGCAAGAACGACAGCGTGATCGACGTGGTTTGCGGCTACCGCACGCCATGGTCGAACAACTTCCTGCGGACGCGCGGCGGGACGGCTTCTCCGGCGGTTACCGGCGTGGCAAAGAACTCGCAGCATATGCAGGCCAAGGCAATCGATATCCGCGTGCCGGGCGTGAGCACGGCGATGCTACGGGACACGGCACTGAGCCTCCACGAGGGCGGCGTCGGCTACTATCCCGTGAGCCAGTTCGTCCATGTGGACGTAGGCCCGGTGCGGCAATGGACCTTCGGCGGCCGGAACAGCGACTAAGTCTTTCTTCTTGAGACAACGAATCCGGCCCCAGATTTCCTCGAGCCGGGTTTTCGTTTGCGCGCATGAAATACTTCCCCTGATGTCCGAAACCAGCCGCCAGGTCGCACGCCAGATATTCCACGAAGCCATGGCTGCGACGACAGTGGAGGCAGCCTGCTCGCGGCTGATAAGCGTTCGGGGCAGCGTGCTGCGAGCTGGAGCGTGTGAGTACGATCTGACAGCCTTTGCCGGTGTGCAGATTGTCTCCATCGGCAAGGCGGGAGCGACGCTGTTTGAGGCGGTGCGGCGGATTCTTCCGGTGGGACTGCCCGTGCGTTCGGTGATCTCTGCACCGTTTCCGCCACAGATGCTCGCTGCATCTGACCTTTACTTTGACGGTGGACATCCGCTTCCGAATGCTGCTTCCCTTGAGGCTGCGAAAGCCGCGCTTGCGTTGCTGCGGAGCGCCGATCCGAAGACACTGGTGCTGTTTCTGATCTCCGGTGGTGCATCGGCGATGTTTGAGAATCCGATCGATGCAGCAATTTCGTTGGACGACCTGGTCGAGTTCTACCGGCAGCTTGTGGCTTCGGGTGCGACCATTCGCCAGGTGAACGCGGTTCGGAAGCATTTCTCCGCGGTCAAAGGCGGACGGCTGGCTACGGCGGCTCCTGGAGCCACGAAGCTGACACTGCTAATTTCGGACGTGCCTGCCGAGACGCTCGACGCCCTGGCATCGGGACCGACGCTGCCGGACTCCACCACGCTGGAACAGACGCGGGAGCTTATTGAGGAGTTCCTGCCTTCGCTGCCAGCTTCAATCCGGGCAGTGATTCCTAAGCTTGAAGAAACGCCCAAACCCGGCGACCCGGCTTTTGAGGATGCCCAGCATGTCGTTTTGCTCGACAACGCGGCACTGCTCGAAACCGCAAAGGAAGCCGCTGAACGCATGGGCTTTACGGTACTGATCGATAACAAGTGCGACGATTGGGAGTACAAGCGGGCAGCGGCCCATCTGCTGGAACGCTCCGCTGAACTTAGCCGCCTGCATAGGAAATCCTGCGTGCTTTCGGGTGGCGAGGTCACCGTTCGGCTTCCGGCTGTCTCTGGCGCCGGTGGACGCAACCAGCAGCTTGCTCTTTTTGCCGCGCTGTCGTTGCCTGCCGGCACAACTTTTCTGAGTGCCGGGTCAGATGGCATCGACGGGAACAGTGTGGCTGCAGGTGCAGTCGTCGACGACACCACAACCCTCCGCGCACAAGAGAGTAACCTCGATCCAGAAGTCGCGCTGGCTCATTTTGACGCCTCTACGCTGCTGACCACGCTGGGCGACACTATCGTTACCGGCCCTTCGGGCAATAATCTAAGAGACATCCGCATCTTACTGACGGGCGCCGATACCTAAACCGGCTCGTCCTACATTTGGGCCATATGAACCAGCTTCCAACAATGCCATTTGCAACATACCGGAGTCCTTTCTTGCCCTCGATTCAAGTAGCTGCGCTCACGGACGTTGGGCGTGTTCGCACCAACAACGAGGACACCTTCGGCATCGACTCCGAGCATGGTCTCTATCTCGTCTGCGACGGCATGGGCGGAGCAGCCGCGGGCGAAGTCGCCAGCGGCATGGCCTGCAGCACCGCCATGGAGTCCTTTGCGGTACAGGCTGATCACTCCGAGGTTTTCGCGCTCTCCGAGTTTGAAGACCGTCTTTCGGCTGCCATCCGCGCCGCCAACGCTGCCGTCTACCGCGCTGGCCGAGGTGACGAGCACCACAACATGGGCACCACGCTCGTAGCTGCAGCCATCGCGGGGAACACGCTGCTGGTCGGCAATGTGGGCGACAGCCGCGCCTATGTGCTGCAGCAGGGGGGCTGGCAGCAGCTCACGAGCGATCACTCTTACATCAACGAGCTCGTCCGCGCGGGCAGCATTCGCCCCGAAGACGCAGACGCTCCGGAGCTCGCCCGCTTTGCGTCCACCATTACCCGCGCCATTGGCGCCGCGGAAGAAGTGCATCCGGAGTTTTTCCCGATCGACCTAGCCGACGGCGATGCGGTGCTGTTATGCAGCGACGGCCTGACGCGCTATTTGGATTCGCCGGAGTTCGACGCCCTGATCGACATTAGCGACCTCGAAGATTCCTGCCAGCGGTTAGTCGACTCCGCGAAAGACGCTGGCGGGATCGACAACATTACCTGCCTGCTGCTGCGTTACAGCGAAGAACCAGCGCAGTAAGCTACCCGTTTATCCCGTGAGCTGCTTCTTACGGCGCTTGGTCCTGTACATCGCGCCATCCGCGCGGTGCAGGAGATCTTCGAGCGATTCTGGGACGTCTTCGTTCGTCGTTGCCAGGCCCAGGCTGAAGCTGAAGGGATACAAGCGCCCGGGCTGCGAATCTCGGAGCTCTATAGCCTCTTCCAGCCGCTGCGCCACGTTGCGCATGGCAGTCTCGCTCGACTGTCCGGCTATCACAAATTCATCGCCACCGACCCGACCCACAACGTCCGAGCGCCGCACAAAGTTGTACAGTAGCTCCGCGACTTCGCGAAGAAAGTCCGAACCCGTCTCATGGCCGAGCGTGTCGTTAATTTGTTTGAGGTTATCGAGATCGATAAAGAGCACCGAAAACGGCGCGCGCGAGCGCTGCGCCAGACGCAGGGCCTGCTCCGCCAGCAGATAAAATCCTCGCCGGTTGTAGAGCTTGGTCAACTCGTCGCGCAGGGAAAGATCGCGGATATCGCGCTCCAGGCTGTCGATCCGCCATGCCAGACCGAGGATCAATCCAAACGCCAGCAACACCGAGAGCGCTGTTTCCACCGCCGTGGCGTACTCGAGGCCGAGCAGCCCGGTCCGTACGGAGAGACCTCGGCCGGCCTCCAGGACAAAGGGCAGCACGAGCACGATTGGAAACGCAAACCTGGCAATCTTGCTTCCAATACCCGTACCCAGCAGGATGGCGAACATACCGAATTCAGCCCGTCGGCTAAGCGTCACAAATGCCAACAGGATCAGGCAGATCATTGTCTGCGGCGCGGTGCGGGTAGCGCCGGAGATGCCAAACAGCCGCAACGCACCGTACAAGTAGCCGGACGTGATCACCAGCACCATGACGCAGAGCCCGCAGACGAAGATATCGGCCACGACAGAACCGATCCACTTACGCTCACGCAAGAGAAACAACACTACCGAAAGCAACGCAAAGCAAAACGCTGTTTGCGGGGACATGCGCCCAACTGGCCCATTCAGAGGATCGATTGGCAGCAGGGCGTCGATCCGCAGGTTTGCTCCAGTCGCATACTCCAGCAGGGTGGCCGTCCCCACCAGCCCAAGAAATACGGCGATCAGCCTGCCGACCGTTACCATGCTCTGGGACCGCCGCGGCTGAGAGCAAATGAGGCTCAACACCGAGCAGAGCGCCAGCAATGCCGTGTTGGCCCTCATCACGGTCCATGCAGCCGGCAGAGATTTGCCCAACGAAGGAGCGAACCAGGCAGAAAGCACCGTTGCCGCAATTGCAAAGGCAACCGCCAGGCAGACGCGCTGCACTACGCCCAGTTTTTCCAGGAGGCGGGAGTCGAGCTCAATGGAAAATCGGAACAAACTCTCTGGTTTCATTCTAGAACCGACATCCTGGGCATGTGCTTCGGGGTATGCATTCGCAGGGACACTTGGCGCTGGACCTCATGCTGATGAAGCGATTAGGCCGCCAATTGCATCTGCTCTTGTGAAGCTATTTTGCAATGCGTTGGATTCCTGCGGTTGCATCACATTCTAGGCCCTGCGGCCTCGCAAAGCACGACCGGGCTGCGATACTAAAGACACTATTTGGAGCGGGCGGCCAGGCTTATGTCCTCGACCATTACGAATCCGGCAAGCGAAGCGCCGCGGGTAGAGCGCCGCAAACGTCCGCGCGGAACCTCCACCTTCGACCTCACACTAAGAAGCGCACGCACCACCGTAGCCTTTCGGGAGACTCTCCGGCTGGCTTATGAGAGCTTCTGCGCCAGCAAAACGCGCTTCCTGTTGACGATGCTCGGCATGGTGATCGGATCGGCGTCGATCGTGCTGGTGGTCACGGTCGGGCTGACCGGCAAGCAGTATGCGATCGACACGATCTCCGGGCTGGGGCCGAACAAGGTAGAGATGCAGTACTCCGGCGGCATCGTCATGGGGCCAAACAATGTCAGCACACCGGACTACATGACTCGAGAAGACATGCTGGCGGTGCATGACCAAGTGCCCGGCATCGTCGCCATGTCACCCATGTTGGAGTTCCACGACAACATCTCGGTAGGCAGCGGGCAGACCAAGGACGCCATGCTACTGGGCGTAAGCCCGCAGTACAAGCAGGTGCGCAACTTGAAGATCAAGGCCGGTCGCTTCTTCGATGATCAGGACGCTATCACGCACGCGCATGTGGCTGTGCTGGTCGGACCGATGGCGACCGAGCTCTACGGCAGCTATCAGTCCGCCGTCGGCCGCACGATCACCGTCCACGGCATTCCGTTTACGGTGATCGGCGTCTTCCTGGAAAGCATTGACACCTACGGCCAATCGGAGATCAGCGAGCACACGCTGCTGGTCCCTTATGAAGTGGCCCGCTACTTCACAGGCACCGACCAGTTGAAGGAGATCTTCTTCAGCATGGCGACCACGGCGGAAGTCGAACCCGCCGCGAAGCACATCACCGAAATTATCCAAGGCCGTCACCGCGCCACCAGTGTGTACAAGGCGCAGACGCTGACCGACATCCTGCAGACCATGGGCAAGGTCGCAGACATGCTGACGATCGTTCTTGTGCTGGCCTCCGGCATTACGCTGATTGTTTCCGGCGTAGGCATCATGAACTCCATGCTGGCGAATGTGCAATCGCGTATCAAGGAGATCGGCATCCGCAAAGCCATGGGCGCGACCAGCCGCGAAATTCGCATGCAGTTCCTGACGGAAGCTGTATTCCTCTCGTTGTGTGGAGGATTGATCGGGACCCTGCTCGGGCTCGCGCTGCCGTTCAGTGTGCGCATCTTCACCGACTTCCAGATTCCTATGGGGCTGCCTTGGAGCGCCATCATCGCGCTGGGGACTTCGATGATTGTCGGCATCGTTTTTGGTACGCTGCCCGCCAACCGCGCTGCCAAGCTCGATCCCGTTTCCACGCTGAAGTACGAATAACTTCTCGAAACCTCTTGACAGGACTTCGGTATAGCCCTATACATTGCTATACGAGGTATCTTGCTATGGCAGTAAAACGATCTACAGCGCTCGCGGAAGACGATCAACCCGACCGTTGGGAGGCGCAGCTGCGCAAAGGCGCGCTCGAAATGGCGGCGCTGGCGAGCCTATGGCGCGGGCGACTCTACGGGCTGGAAATCCTTCGCTTCCTTGAAGCCCAATCGCGGTTAGTGCTTGCTGAAGGCACGATCTATCCCATTTTGAATCGGCTGCGGACAGAAGCCCTGCTCACCTCAGAGTGGGTCGAAGCCGATGCCGGGCATCCGCGCAAGTATTACTCGTTGACCGATGCCGGCCGTGAGCGCCTGCGTCTGATGGCCACCGCCTGGATGGATTTTTCCAGCGGCCTTACCCAGCTCTTACAACCCGTACTTGAACCTGAAGAGGTGAGCCAATGACGCCTGAAGTGAACCCTGACCACCTCCTCATCGGCAATTTCCTCGCCGACCTCCGCAGCCGCCTTGCGCCGATCACACTGGCTGAACGGGAAGAGATTCTGCGCGAGATCGCCGCGCACATCCACGACTCGATCGAGCTAAACGGTCTGCCTGCTGCTACGGTCATTGCCCGGCTCGGGCCGCCGCAACAGTTGGCCGCCGACTATCGCGACGGTGCGCTGGTCCGTGAGGCGCGTTACAGCGTTTCGCCCATGCTGCTGTTGCGTGCCACGTTGCGTATTGCGAGCAAGGGCTTTGCTGGAGCGGTCGTCTTCTTCTGCGGGCTCGTGGGGTATCTGACGGGCGCGGCTTTCATCATTGCAGCGCTACTCAAGCCGTTCTTCCCAGGTCGCACCGGCGTGTTCGTGGTGGATCACCGAGTCTACCGCATCGGGATACAGGCGACCGCGCCACCAGTGCCAGTGCATGAAGTGGCAGGGTATATGTTCATCCCGGTGTCGCTGGCCGTTGGATGCGTTGCGGTCATTGTGACGACGTTTGCTATCCGCCGGTTTCTGCGTATCTCGACGAAGTGGCAGAGCAAACTGGCGAACGATACGCCATCCTGGAAAGCGATCCATCACTCCGCCGTATAAGCCAAATACGCGAACTCAAACAACAACGCCCACGCTCCGAAGAGTGTGGGCGTTGTTGCAGCAAAACGATTAGTCGCGGCCGTCGTCCAGCTCGCCCGTGTAGAGCGAAACGAATCCGGTGTCCGTATCTTCGACCGGAGCATCCGCACCTTCCGGCGCATCACTCTTGATAGTTACCTGCACGTGTGCGGTGACTTCGCGGTGAATGCGAACTGGCACATGGTACTCACCGACGGTCTTCAAGGGGTCGTCGAGGTGGATCTTGCGACGGTCGACCTTGAGGCCCTGCTCTTCGAGAGCAGCTGCGATGTCCTGCGACGTGACGGAACCGAAGAGCTGTCCAGTGGCCGAGGTCTTGCGCTCGAACACAACGGCAGCGCTGTTCAGCTGCTCGCCGAATGCGACGGCGCCGTCCTTCTCACCGGCCGACTTGCGGATGGCCGAAGCCTTCATTTGCTCGATGACAGCTTTGTTGGCCACGGTGGCTTCGATAGCCAGCTTGCCGGGCAGTAGATAGTTGCGGCCGTAACCGGATGCGACTTTGACTACGTCGCCGCGGTGGCCAAGCTTATTTACGTCTTCCTTGAGAATCACTTCCATGACACTTCTCCAATATCTTGCTCAAGCTTGCTTGCGGCTGCGGGCATTTACCACGCAGGCCTCAAGGCGCGCCTCACTCGGCGCAGTTCATCACTAGAAGCGTGCGGCGTAGGGCAGAAGCGCGATAGCGCGAGCCTGCTTGATCGCCCGTGTCAGCTTGCGCTGGAACGGTGCACTGGTGCCCGAAAGGCGGCGCGGGATGATCTTGCCGCGATCGGAAACGAACTGCTGAAGCAGGCGCACGTCGCGGTAGCTGATCGTGTCGATCTTCTCCACGGTGAACTTGCAAACCTTCTTGCGGCGGAAGAACTTGCGTCCGCCAGGACCACCGCCCGCGCCCGCGGGACGGGGAGGACGTGCGCCGGCAGGGCGCGATCCCTGGTAACCGCCGGTGCGGGGTGCGCCGCCGCCGGTGCTCGGTGTGCTGCTGCCTTCGGAAGATGCTGCGGGTGTTGCCGGTACTGTCTCGTCAGCCATGTTGCTTATCCTTTTATCTGCTGCCAGCGTTGGCTGTCAGCGGTTCTGCCACTCGCGCTCCAGACCCGCGCTGGGGCCTCTGGACTTGGTCTCTTTGCAAGAAACCTGGGAGCGATGTGCGGCGTTAGTGTTTGTCCTTATCGGCCGGGCCCTGCAAAGCAGAACCGGCGAAAGCTTGAACTAGACCGCTGCGGCAACGGGCTCAGCTGTAGCTTCGGCAGCGGGAGCTTCGGCAACAGCCGCGGGGGCCTCAGCAGGAGCAGACGCTTCGGCGCTCTGCGTCGGCAGGGCGCTGCGCTTTACATGCGCATCGCGATGCTTCTTGATCTTGGCCACGCGCTTGTCTTCCTCGTCCATGCGGACGGTAAGGAACTTGATGACAGGCTCGGAGACGCGAAGGCGGCGCTCAAGCTCAGCCACGAGAGCGGCAGGCGCTTCAACGATGAGCAGCACGTAGAAGCCGTCGTTGAACTTCTTGACCGTGTACGCGAGGCGACGGCGACCCATCTTCTCGGTCGACTTGATCGTTCCGCCACCGGAGGTGACATAGCCCGAAAACGTCTCGATGAGCTTGTCCTGCTCGGCTTCTTCAACATCCGGGCGAACGATAAACATGATTTCGTAAGTGCGATTCATAGTGTTTCTTTCTGCGGGGTTCTGCCCCGCACCGCTCGATCGTTTGAGTCGGTGTGGAAGGTTGTTGGAGGGCAGACAGTAGACAGTAGTGAGTAGAGAGTGAGATGCGTTCCGTTTCACCTGTCTACTGTCTACTCGCTACTGTCTGCCCTCCTGTTGAACTCATTCATTGCCGCGCCGACGCCTTTTGTCAGCACAGCCTCGACCGCGCGTACAGCCTGGTCGAGTACATCATCCATCACCATCAACTCCTGCTTGCGCATGGGAGCCAACAGATACTCCTTGCCGCCGGCCTTGATAACGCGTCCGGTTTCGAGCGGCGGTTTGCCGACGCCGATGCGGATGCGAAGCCAATCCTGCGTTCCGAGCACTTCGGAGATCGACTTCACTCCGTTGTGCCCGCCCGGTGAACCACGCTCTGCAAGCCGCAGTGTGCCGAGGGGAAAAGCCAGCTCGTCATAAAGGACAATCAAGTCTTCTATACCGAGCCCAAGGTCGTTCAACAAAGCGGCTACCGAAAGCCCGCTCAAATTCATAAAGGTCTCAGGCTTGGCTAAGAGAACATCCTGTCCCATCAGCTTTGCCTTGCCCGTCAGCGCTCTTCCGCGACGGTTGGCTATTTGAACATCGCAAATTTCAGCGATGCGATCGACAGCCAGAAACCCGGCATTGTGCGGCGTGAAGGCGTACTCCGGACCAGGATTCCCAAGACCGACAATCAGCTTCACGAGGGCTCTCCAGAGGAGAGCCAGTGAGTAAGGAGCAAGGAATAAGGAGTAGAGAAAAACGCGTGTGTTGTCTTCACTACTACTTACTCCTTACCCTCTACTCACTGCGTACTACTTCTTCTTATCGCCAGCCGCCGGAGCAGCAGCTTCAGCATCCTGCTTGCCCTTCTTGGCAACTTCAGGCTCTGCGGGGCCAGCAACCGGCTCAGCAACGGCTTCTTCCTTGGCCAGGGTGACGTGAGCGACGAGATCATGCTCGCCACCGAGGAAGGTGATCTTGTCCGAATGCGGCAGGTCCGAGATATGGATCGCACCATTGACCTCGAGCGCCGCCACGTCAACGTCGATGTGGCTCGGGATATCGCCCGGCAGACACTCGATTTCGACCTCATGCAGCACCTGGCCGAGAACACCGCCGCCCATCTTCACGCCCGCGGGCGTTCCGATCAGCTGTACGGGAACCGAAACACGCATTGCCTTGTCCATCGCGATCCGCTTGATGTCGATGTGCAGCAGGTGACCCTTGATGGGCTCGTTCTGCCACTCGACGATCATGCCCTTGGACGCCGGTGCGCCTTCAATGGCGAGATCGAAGATGGTGTTGTGACCGGAGTCAGAGTAAAGAATCTTGGTGATGACCTTGGGGTCAACCGTGACCGCAACTGATTCCTTGCCCGCGCCATACACAACGGCGGGAATCAAACCCTGCATGCGCACGCGGCGCGCAAAACCCTTGTTGAACGTCCCGGTGCGGGGCGTTGCGACGACCGAACTCACAGTGGTGCTTGCCATAAATCACTTTTCCTTTATCGGGCACGAGGTTGAGCCTCGCTCCCTTTCTGCCATTACAAAACTCGTCTAGTTGAACAACGTGGAAACAGAAGTTTCCATGTGAATGCTTTCGATCGCCCTGCCTAACAAACCGGCAATCGAAAGCACCTTGATCTTTGGTACCTTCAGCGCGGCTTCCGTCAGAGGAATGGTGTTGGTTACCACCAACTCCTCCAGGCCTGAATCGCGGATGCGATCGATCGCGGGGCCCGAGAGCACCGCGTGCGAAGCGCACGCATACACTTTTTCCGCTCCCTGTGCGAGCAGCGCATCTGCCGTCTTTACCAGCGTTCCCGCTGTATCCACAATGTCGTCCAGGATCAAACAAGTCCTGCCCTTCACATCGCCGATCACGTTCATCACTTCGGTCACGTTGATATCGGTCCTGCGCTTGTCGACAATTGCTAACGGTACTTCCAATTTCTTTGCAAAAAATCTTGCCCGCTCCACGCCGCCTGCATCCGGGCTGACCACGGTGAGGTTTGGCAGGTTCAAATCGCGGAAGTAGCCCACGAGCACCGGGCTCGCGAACAGGTGATCCACCGGGATGTTGAAGAAGCCCTGGATCTGGGCCGCGTGCAAATCGACAAACAACGCTCGATTGGCACCGGCAGTTACCAGCAAATCGGCCACCAGCTTCGACGTAATCGCCACACGCGGGCGATCTTTGCGATCCTGCCGCGCATAGCCGTAGTACGGAACCACCACGGTAATTCTGCCGGCTGAGGCGCGCCGAAGCGCGTCCATCATAATCAGCAGCTCGACCAGGTTCTGGTCAACCGGGAAGCAAGTGGGCTGGACTAAAAACACATCTGCGCCACGCACATTTTCAAGGAGCTGAAAGTGGGTCTCTCCGTCAGAGAAACGCTGCAAACGCGTTTCGCCGAGAGGCACACCTAAAAACTTGCAGATCTCCTCCGTCAAAGGCCGGTTCGCCGAGCCGGAGAAGATCTTGAAGCGCTTGTCGTCACTAAGCCGCGTGGAGCGTTTTTTCTCCGCTGGCGTCTTAGCTCCCGATCCAGAGGCTGCCGGCGTAGTCGCTTCGGCAGCTTGTTTCGGCTGTTCCGGCTCGCCCTGGGGCGTTGCGTCGGAACGATGAATAGAACTTGGGGAAGGAACCGCAGTCGTGTCTTTTTCTTTCACGTTTGAAACCCTCGAGGCTGGTTGACCCGTTGATTGTTTCTTGCTGCTTGTCTAACTGCTTTGCGGCCCGGGCTGTTTCTCCCGAACCATAACGTACCGCTAAGACTTTCGGTTCCCTATCAACATCTGCTCGGACTTGTTCCGTCTCCGCAGCATTGCAAACTTCCTGCTACTCCCGCGCTTCAGCCTTAGGCTGAGTGACAAGTGCGGGCCTTGCTCAATCCTTTACGCCTCGACGTTTCCGAGCGCCAAAAATCAAAAGTTCCCTTGTGGTTCCTTTGTTCGGAAGACTTATAGGTCAGCATTCCAGCTGAGTTATCAAGCCTGGCGAGCGGCTATTGGCTGGGCGACTAGGATTCGAACCTAGACAAACTGCGTCAAAGGCAGTTGACCTACCATTAGTCGATCGCCCAGTACCTGCCGGCGCGCTTCTCGAAGCCGGCAAAGCTACTCTGCGAACATCGTATCCCAGTACGCCGATCTTGGCAGGGTCTCTGTGAGAATCGCCTGCGTTCCGGCTTCCAGAACACGTTGTTGAGCAGCGCGTGCGTCCGTTTGGCTGGCATAAAGCCCAAACAACGCCGAACCCGATCCAGATAAGCACGCAAACATCGCGGCTCCGGGATCACTACCCACTAATTCACGCTTGGTTGAACGCAAGGAGGGATGCTGTGAAAACGCAACTTCTTCGAAGTCGTTTTCGATCCCGGTGCGGACAAGCGCGAGAAGAGGATTAGACACCCCATCCAACAAGTTGGCTGGGAACCCCGTTATCTCGGCCAGGTCAACCGTCCTGCGGTTGACACCGGAGAGGCCAGATTCAGCGCCATCACTACTCCAGACGGCTGCCAGAACACGGCTCAACTCACTTAGTCTACCGCCTGCATGTGGAAAAGTCAACGCGGACGCCGCCATTTGGGCGTCCAGCGCCTGAAACGCGAGCTTCGTCGACACTCCGACATTCGGAATCGCCATCACGCAAGGCATGGCCGGCAAATCCGGCAGCGGATACACCTCTTCGCCCCGCCCCAACCCTAAAACGGTCCCGCCGATCAAGAACAGTGGCACATCCGATCCTACTTCGGCCGCCAGCTTCAGCCGATCCGCACCCGGCAAAGCCTTACCCAGCTCGCGCTCCAACCCCAAGAGCGCCGCGACGGCGTTCGCCGAGCCAGCTCCCATGCCTCCCTGCACCGGCAGTTTCTTCTCAATATGGATCGACACCTCAGCGGTCAGACCCATCCGCTCGAGCGCCCCGGCGACCATCGCGAACGCCGTATTCTTCTCCGCGTCCCCGGTGTAGGTCCGCGGAACCCCGGGATGATCCGCGGTCAGCATAATCCGCGTCTCCGCCGCCTTACGCGCCGCGACGGTCACAAAATCATGCAGCCCGACGGTCTGGTACATGGTCGTCAGCGCATGGAACCCATCCACCCGCACAGGCCCCACCACCAGTCCCAGGTTGATCTTTGCAAACGACTTTACGCGTGTAGACATACCGTTCTATTCTATCGACGCGGTTTTATCAGCCGATGATATGATATGTACACATGGGCAGCCGAGATTTAGGCCTGGAGATGTTACTGCTGCTCGACGGCGAAAACTTCGTCGTCGAAGCGAATGGCAGCTGCTGGGTAAAGTTCGTTGCCATTAGAGTTCCGCCGACGCTGGAAAGACCGCAGGGAATCAACTACTCCTTGACCCTGCACGACGACGAAGGGGCAAGGCTGTTGGGCTTCGATAATGCGCATCCAATTCGCGAGGGTACAGGACCCGGTGCCCAGACCCGGATCGAATACGACCACAAACACGCTGGCGAGCGCATCAGGTTTTATCAGTACAGCGACGCCGTCACGCTGCTGGAAGACTTCTGGGCCGAAGTGGAAGCTGTCCTGCAACGGAGGAGCACGCAATGACCACCCTAAAAGTCGGCATCGCTACTCTGGAGCAGTACAAAGCCCGCACACTGGCAATCGCTCGCGGCACGTACACGCCTGTGCCGGACGAGCCGAAGGTATGGTTCCAATCACTTGAGACGATGTCGCAGGTGCTTTCCGACAAGAACCGTGAACTGCTCACCTTGATCGCGAAAACCGAGCCAAACTCTTTGACGGAACTGGCTAAACGGTCAGGTCGTGCTCCATCCAACTTATCTCGCACCCTCAAGACAATGGAGAGGTATGGACTCGTCCATTTTGAAGAAGGTCCTGGGCGTCAGGTTGCGCCACGCGTCAACTATTCCGGCGTCGAATTAGAGTTGTCCTTCCAATAAATAGCGTTGTTCTAAACCAGCGCCTCGCGAACCACTTCCACCTCAATCGGCACCACCCGCGACTCAAACCCATCAAGCTCCAAACCCCATCGCATTTCCCCACCGTCGGTAGCCGACGCCCGCTTGAACCCCAGCAACTCATACATTCCACGCACCATCGCGTTCTTTGCTGTCGGCCGATAAATGCCCACCAATCGCCGTACGCCAGCGGCCGAACAAACTTCAACAAGTGCGTTCAGGCAAGCCTCTTCCACGCGGCGCCCGAGTACACGGCAACTCATCAGCCACTCTTCGATAACGGCCTCATCGTCACTTACACGAGCCATCACCACCGCAATCACGCCGTTATCGCCGAAGCGGTCCGTCAGCCGCACCTGCAGGGTCACAAACCTCGGGTCGCGCATCTTTGCGCAAACTTCCGCTTCGGTCAGCCGCACGGTCGTCAGGTTGAACTGGTTGGTCTTGTTGATCAGCTGCGTCACACGCGCAAGGCTCAGCTCGTCGATCGGCCCCGCCGTCATTCGCATGCGCAGCGACTCCAGATAGCTGCCGATATCGGTCGTCGCCTGTTGCAGGTGCGCCCGCTCCGCATTGGCCTTATACATACTGCAGCGGGCGCGGTCTTCCTGGGTCGCACGCAGGCCCTCAAAGTATCCCGCCGCGGCCAGTGTCCCGGCAAAATCCGCGGAATCTTCCGGCATCTCCGGTACTGCGACCATCGGCAGCTCGCGTCGAATGAGATCGCGCTCGGCAGGGTTGTCATCGACAAACACCAGCGCCTCAAGTCCGATATTCAATCGAGCGGCAATGGCGCGCAGATTGGCCGCCTTGTCGGCCCAATTGGCCACAAAGCATGAGATATCGTCCGCGCGCAGCATCATCTCCGGATGCCGTTCGAACGGCTCCATCGCGTTACGCTCATCATTCTTCGAGCACACAGCGAGCAGCACGCCGCGCTCGCTCAGGCCCTTCGCATAACGCTGAAACTCCAGGAACGCTTCGCCCTGCCCACTGCCTTGGCCGAGCACAATTCCTTCCACCCCTTCATCGCCAACCACCCCACCCCACAGCGTGTTGTCGAGATCCAGCACCAGGCACTTGCGAGACTTACCACGACCGGCGGCAATCAGCCGCGCTACCTGTTCGCCATACATTTCCGCAGCACGGGGGTGAACCTCGTTCTTCGAGTGGTGCCACATGCCTGCGTCATACCACTGCGCCATGCCGTCGACGGCAGCAAAGCGGTCGATTGCCAGCAGCTCCACACCAGCCTCAGCCGCTGCAGGCCGCAGCCGTTCGTTGATGCCTGCAACCAACGCTGATGGCGAATCTACCAACCTCTCTTCGTTGTTGCCCAGCAGGTTCGGAAACACAGGAAGCACGGTCTGCTGCAACACTTGGCAAGAGAAATCCGCCTTCGCCTGCCGCCAGCAGGCGCGCATCAGATCAATCGCAGCGGAAGCCGTCGCATCCTGCCCACCCGTAAGATGCCGCGCATCAAAGGCAAACAAAAGCACTTGCGGCGCAAACGTATGCAGCGCCGAATGCGCATCTGCGAGCTCCTGCCGGTAGGTTCCGTAAGATGCCTCAAACACATGTATTTGCAGGCCACGCCTCAAACCCGCCACACGAATCCCGGCAGTCAAATGCCCAGTCGAAGCCGACCCCAGAACCGCCAGCCGCACCGTCTCAAATCCTGGCAGCTCACCACCAACCTGCGCCACTATCCGTTGTGCTGTTCGGTCCAACCGAAGAACCTGCGCGAAGTCCATACGGCAGTTGGCCAGCTCACCCAGCCGTTGCGCGGCTGCATCCGCCGGCAGATCCTTCGCCGATCGCAGCAGCCCATCCCAGTCTTCGCGCGCCGGCAGCCAATCCAGATGCATTACAACTTCTCCCTGGGCGGCAAATCGGCCCATTTCCCATTATCCACGAGCCCGCGTATCCCTTACACGTTACTCCTGGACCACTTCTTTGGACGACGATGACGCAAATTTCACTTACGACACCTCAAGCCATCAGTTTGCTGTCGGCTTCTCCGCCTTATCGACCACCAGCGCGGCCACCGGTCCCCGCGTGGCTTCCAGCTTAAGTCCGAGCTGCTCCTGCATCGCCACAAACAGCGGCGCTACCGGCGCATCAGATGGAGCCGGCGGTATCTCGCCGCCGAACTGCGTCTCATCCGGCGCCCACTCCAGGTCGAAGTCGTACCTGCCCATAAGCCCCGTGCGGTCCACCACTGGGCGGTCCAGCAACGCACGCTGCATCATGGCCGTAAAGTCGCCCATAGTGACGTTGCGTGCCGGCAGGTGGACGCGGCCCGGGTACACAGTGCTGATCACTGCAGGCGGCGTGTCTGGAGGTGCGGTGCTGGCCTTGAGCTTCGATCCGCCCTTTGCCACGTCCAGCGCGTAAATGGAGTACTCCTTCGTTTCGCGGTGGAAGCCGAGCTTAAACCGCTCAGTAAGAAGGCTGCGCAGCATGGCCATCTGCTCTTCGCGCGTGGGCCGTACATCGCCGGGCGTAACCGCAGCGATGTCATAGTGTTGCGAGTCCACCCAATCCGGCCCACCTGAAATTGTCTTGGGATTCAAGCTGTAAGCCATAGCAATCAAAAGCTTGAGCGTGTAGTCCTTGCCTACGAAGCGGTTGTTGCCCTCCATTTTGAAGTAGCGGCCGGTCTTCTGGTCAGATTCCACCGGCTTGATCGTCGCCACATCAAACGCATCGAACTTTGGCCGCAGTGCAGGAGCCTGCGCTCCCGCAACCGAAACAATCACCGCAGCCACTGCCACCCAACGCATCACTACCGAACGCACCATCTTCACCTCAATCCATCAGCTTTCGCGAAAGATACACATACGTTGTCGCCCAGGTCTTTGCCTTCTCCTTCAGGTCTGCGCCTGCGGCGTGGCCGCCTTCAATGATCTCGTCATAAAAGAACGGGTCACCAAACTCCTCCATCTTCGCCGCAAACTTCCGCGCATGCTGCGGACCCACGCGATCATCCTTCGTCGTCGTAAAGATCAGCGGCTCCGGATACTTCACTCCCGGCTTCAACTGCTCATACGGAGAGATAGACGCAAGAAACGTCCGTTCGGCAGGAACGCTCACCGAGCCATACTCTCCCACCCAGCTTGCGCCGGCCGCAATATGCTCATAGCCCAACATATCCAGCAGCGGCACCTGGATCACCACCGCTTTCCAAATCTCCGGATGCTGTGTCATCTCAACGCCCATCAGCAGCCCGCCATTCGATCCACCCATAATCCCCAGGTGTTGCGGCGATGTAATCTTCCTCACAATCAGGTCTTCACCGACTGCCGCAAAGTCGTCATAAATCCGCTGCCGGTGTGTCTTCAACCCAGCCTCATGCCACGCCGGACCGAACTCGCCGCCGCCGCGGATGTTAGCCAGCACAAACACACCGCCATGTTCCAGCCACAGCTTTCCGATATTGCCCGAGTACAGCGGCGTCTCCGAAACCTGAAATCCGCCATACGCATTCAGAAGCGTCGCATTCGTTCCGTCATACTTCATGTCCTTGCGATGCACCACAAAGTACGGCACCTTCGTGCCATCCTTCGATGTCGCCTCCATCTGCTCCACCACATCGCGCGACGCATCGAACTGTGCCGGCTGCGTCTTCGCCAGCGTCATCGTCGAATTCGCCGCATCACCCAGCCACAACGACGAAGGCGTCAGGAAACCCGTGATCGAAAGCACAAACCGTTCGTCCAGATTGTTAGTCGAAACCAGATCGACGGACACGTTCTCCGGCACTGGCAAGGGCTTGCGCGTCCATCCTTCAGCTGTTGGCGTGTACACATACGCCCGGCCCTGCACATGGTCCAGTGTTGTCACGAGCAGCCGTGTCTTCGTTGTAGCCACCTTGGCCAGGAACTCCTGCGCCGTCGGCTCAAACACCACGCGCGGCTTCAGATGCCCCGGGTCTTTCAACACATCCGCCAGCTTCACCTCCACCAGAGAACCCTGCTTAAATGTCTTCGACAACCCAGTGGGGATCCAGTCTTCATTGATCGTGAAGATCACGCGGCCGTCCAGCAGAAACGCGCCTTCGGTCTTCTTCGGAATCCCCAACTGCTTCATCCCGCCGGGCGTTGAAATAAACTCTTCACTCTCAAAAGTTGTCACGCCGCGGTAGAACACGGTAAGCGAATGCCCCTGAGCATCGTTCAAGGTATAGGCGCCAGCGCTGATGTCCGAATCCAGCCCGCGGAATACTTCTTTGGCGGACTCCAGCGGTGTGCCACGCTTCCACTCCTTCACCACAAAGGGATAGCCGGACTTCGTCATCGTGCCTACGCCCCAGTCACGACCGACCAGCAGCGTGTTCTTATCGACCCACGCCACATCCTGCTTGCTGTGCGGCAATACAAAACCGCCCTCGACAAACTTGCCGGCCTTTAGGTCGAACTCACGATCGGTCTCGGCATCTTCCCCACCCGCCGAAAGCTTAACCATGCAGTCCATGTCCTCGGGATAGAGGCAGTCCATGCCTTCCCGCACCCACTTCACGTTGTCTTTTGCAGCTAGCGCGTCGTAATCCAGCACGGTATGCCACTTCGGCTGCGCCGTCATGTAGTCCGCAATCGTGGTTCTCCGCAGGATGCCGCGCACATGCTCCGCATCCTGCCAGAAGTTGTACACGTCATCGCCTTCGAGATCCGGCGTCGCCAGCCGCCGCGGATCTTCGGCAATCTTTGTCGCCTCGCTCAGGTACTCCGCGTAGCGCGGGTCCGCTTCCAACACCTTTGCAGACCGCTCATTTTCAGCCTTCACCCACGCCATGGAGCGATCGCTCGAAACGTCCTCCAGCCATGCATACTTGTCTGGAGCCGCCGTGGCCATACCCTGCTGCGCGGCCAGGTGCAGGCCGCCCACAACCAACGCAACTGCCAAAACTCCGAACCCCAACCCACGTCTGCGCATTCCATTCTCCGGCGCGCCGATCAGACGCGTAACGATACTCTATCGCGCCGGAGCCAAGCTCCTTCATAGGATCGAAAACACCACGTCGACATACACCTCCACCTTCACCGGTTTTCCGTGCTGCATGGCCGGCTTGAACTTGTACTGCTGTACCGCTTCCACCGCCTTTTCATCCAGCCCCATACCTACGCCGCGCGTCACGCGCACATGCGTCGGCCGTCCCTGCTCATCCACAACCAGCGCAACCTCCACGCTGCCTGAAAACCTCGCCTTCCGTGCTTGCTCGGAGAACTCAGGTTCTACTTGCAGCAACAGCTTCGGCGGAAGCACCCCGGCACCAAACGCCAATCCGACCCCGCCGCCATTCCCATCTGACCCCGGCCCAATCCCATTGCCGTTCCCGCTGCCAATCCCGCCACCCATTCCATTACCCATCGAGAAACCCTTCAGTGTGGAACTCGGTGAGCCCAGGTCCGGCATTTTGTTATCCGCCATCTTCAAGTCCTGAGCAATCACCGTCGGCTCAACCACCAGCCTCGGATCGATCGTTGGTGGGGCCTTCGGAGGCAGCAATTGTTCCGTCGAAAACCTCGGCAGATGTCCCGCCGTCACCGGCGCATGATCCGGTTGACCACCACCTCCACCAGCCACCTTCGGCTGCGGCATCAGCCGAGGTGGAGGTGTCAGTTCCACCGTCTCCGTTGGCTTCATCACCTGCTTATAAGGAGCCGTCCTCTCGGACGCCAAAGCCAGCACCACCGCGAGCACAACGACATGCGCCACCACCGCCCCACCCGTCGACCACGAGCGCCGCGGCGTCTTCACACTCTTCGCGAACGCAAACGGGCTCACCGCTACCGCAGTCTGCGCTTCTTCCTGTGCCAGCCGCGACAGCAACCGCTGCTCCAAACCACGCGGCGCATCCACCTCCACGCGCTCCCGCAGCAGCCCAGCCAACAATCCTTCGAACTCTCCAAATCCATCCATCGTCAACACATCGCTCATCACAAACCTCCGAACGGCACCTATGCTGTTACCTGTTTCCTATTCGCTGTTCGCTGCCTCTCCTCAAACGCCCGCTTCAACTCAGCTCTCGCCCGCATCAAACGCGTCCTCACGGTGCCTTCGGGAATGCCCATCACCAACCCAACTTCCCGCGAGCTCATCTCCTCGATAGTCGAAAGCAACAGCGGCTCGCGCAGCTCCTCCTGCAACGTCTCAATCAACTCCCGCAGCAGTTCGCGCTCGTCGGTTTCTGCCGCGGCACCTTCTGGCGTGGCCCGGACATCCTGCACCCGCAGCTCAGCACCATCGACCGCAATACCAACCACCCGCGCCTTCCGCCGATCCAGCGCAGCCCGCCAAACCACCCGAGCCAGAAATGCCCGCTCATCCTGCATTCCGCGCCAGGCTTCGCCACGATACAGCTTCAGCAGCGCATCCTGCACCGCGTCCTCGGCGTCCTGGGGATGCCGTAACAGACTGTGCGCCACGCGATACAGAAACCGCGCATGCTCTTCCACAATCCGCGCGAACGCCGCCTCTCGCGAGCCTGCGTCACCGTTCGACACTTCTGAAACCACCGCTTTTCGCCCCAGCATCTTGGCCCTTCACATACCAAGACCGTCGCTACACGAAAACCGTTCATCAAAACCCAAATTTATTTCTCCAACCAAAACAAAAGGGCCGCCACAACCTCATGGCGACCCTGCTTTCTCTACCTGTCTACTGTCTATTCCCTACTGTCTGCCTTAATGCGCATCCAGCTCAATCTTTCCCACCACCTTCGGTGGCCGCTTCAGAAAGAACACCACCGGCAGCATACAAAGCAGCATGTATGCAAACATCCTGTACTGATCCATATAGGCAAGCAGCTGCGCCTGCTCCTGCACCCGCGCGTACAGCAGTGCCATGCCCGCATACGCCTGGTTCGGAGCCGCCCCGCCAATAGCCCCGCCCAGCGCATGGCTGGCCTTCACCGCCACCACATCGCTCTGCGTCAGGTTCGCTGCCAGATACGTCTGGTGCGTCTGCGCCGCGCGCTGCAAAAACGTGGACGACAGCGCAATCCCAATGCTTCCGCCCTCATTCCGCACCAACGCATAGATACCCGCCGCATTGCTGCTTTGGTCGGTCGGCAGAAAGCGAAACATGATCGTGCTTAGCGGCACAGTCGTCATGCCGAGGCCCATCACCTGCAGCACGCGCGGCCACACCAGGCTGGCCTCGCCCATCTGTAGATTGCCTAACGAAAGCCACCAGGTCGCCACCGTCATCGTCACCAACCCCGCAAAGATCATCCGCCGAGCATCGAGCCCTCGGCTCAGAGCCCAACCCACCAGCGGCACCTCAACCATCGTTACGAGACCTGCCGGCGAAACCGCCAGCCCAGCCACGGTCGCGCTGTACCCCATCAACTCCTGCATGAACTGCGGCAGCAGGAACGTGCTCGCATACAGAGCCGTGTACATCCCCAGCACGATCACACAGCAAATCGCAAAATTCCGCTCCTTCAGCAGCCGAAGGTTCACCACGGGATTCTTCACATGCAGCTCCCACGCAATCGCGCCCACAATCGCAAACACCGCGACGGCCGCGCTCCACGAGATGAACGTCGATCCAAACCAGTCCAGCTCCTGCCCGCGGTCGAGCACAATCTCCATCGCCGCCAGCCCAATCGCAATCAGCCCTAGCCCCATGCCGTCGACGACCAGCTTTTTGCCCTTCGCCGCCATCCGCTTCGCCGTCAACATCGGAGGATCGACCAGCACCATCCGCGTAAAGAACGCGCACAGCACGCCCACTGGGATATTGATGTAAAAGATCCACCGCCACGAGTAGTTGTCCGTAATCCATCCACCCAGCGTCGGCCCCAGCACCGGCGCGCACAAAATAGCAACCGTATACACCGCCATCGCCATACCGCGCTTCTCGCCCGGAAAGGCATCGGCAAGAATCGCCTGCACGGAAGGCTGCAACCCTCCGCCGGCCAACCCCTGCAACACGCGGAAAACTACCAGCATCGCGAGCGTCGGCGCCAGCCCGCAGCAGGCCGAAAATACCGTAAACATCACCACCGAAACAAGGTAGAAATTCTTGCGCCCCATCACGCTCGAAATCCATCCGCTGATGGGCAGAATGATCGCGTTAGCCACAAGATAGCTCGTGAGCACCCAGGTGCTCTCATCCTGAGAGGCCGACAAACTTCCCGCAATATGCGGCAGCGCCACGTTCGCAATCGAAGTGTCAAGCACCTCCATGAACGTGCCCATCGTGACGACCAGCGCAATGATCCATGGGTTGAACACCCGGGGTGCTGCCGGCGCTTCAAACTGACGGTGGGTAGCCGGCGGTGATGGCGGCTCCAGCGGCTGTCCAGGCTCAAACTCCGGCGCACTTGTCTCAAGCGATTCTTCCGCCCGGTCTAAGACTGACTCAACGGTCACAAAAATGACTCCTCAGTCATTAGAGAGGGTTCGCCGACACGGGATTCAGCTTTTGTCCCGTTTGCTTTGTGTCCTCTAGCGCCTTTTGCGTTCGAGGCTTTCCCGGAATCCGCACGAACCCCAAACCGTGTGCTAGCGTGGACATCGTGGTCGCCACCCCAACCCGCAAGCAAGCCCTCACCGACCTGCGCCGCCGCGAGATTCTCGCCGCCGCCATCAAGGCCTTTGGAAAGAAGGGTTTCGCCGACACTTCGGTCGACGACATCGCCGCCGCCGCCAAGATCGCTAAAGGGACTCTTTACCTCTACTTCCGCTCCAAAGAAGACATTTACTCCACCGCCCTCCGCCAAGCCATCCACGAACTCCACGCTCTCATCGCCGAGCGCCGCGCCACCGCCCACGGCCTGCGCCAGAAGCTCGCCATCATTGTCGCCGCCCGCCTTGAGTTTTGGATGGACCAGAAGAATCTCAACCGCCTGATCATTACCGTAGGCCGCGAGCAAAAACACCGCCGCCAGACCCACGAAACCCTTCGCGCCGGCCACGACAGCTTTGTAACCATCTTCGAGGAAGCCGTTCAAGCAGGTGAGATCAAGGCGCAACCCTTCGACGCCCTCGCCTGGGCCATCCTGGATATGATCCGCGGCTGCAACGAACGCCGTCTCGACAACCTGAATCCCAATACCCCCCAGCAGGACGCCGCCTACATCACCAGCATTGCGCTGCAGCGCTTAGGTCTCACTGAGCCATAGCGCAAAAGCAAAGACCGAGCATAAGCACGGCCTTTGTTTCATCACGATTCACTAGCTCTTACTGCCCACCCGAATTCTCTTGAATAAACTCCGCCGTCCGGTCATGCAGCCCATGCAGCGCTTCTTCATTCACATAGACCATATGTCCGGTTGGGAAAAACTTGTACGCGATGTTCTTCTCCAGATCGGCGGGTATCGGCAGATGCTTCATCTCATAGGTCGCCCCAAAATAGAGCGTGCCCAAGTCGAAATATCCTCCCATCAGGAGCACCTTCATCTTCGGGTTCGCCTTCATAGTCATGGCCAGGTCAGTCATGACGTTGGTGCTGGCCTCCGCCGGTCCCATACCCGGAATGTTGTGTTTCATATTCCAGTCCCATCCCGGCTCGCGTGCGCTGTCCTTGTATGTCAGGTTCTGGCCGAACTTCAGGTCTGTCCGTGCATACGCATTGATCCCCGCCAGATAAGCCGACCCGATTGATTGCGTGAACGGATCGTAGTCTGCATCTCGCGACAGCGGATCGAGCGCCGGTCCCTGGTATCGCGAGTCCAACCGCCCAGTCGTAATCCCCGCATCATTCTGCAGATACTTTGAGAACTCCCCACCCGTCAGCCTCAAGTTGGCCTTCATCCACAGCGACGCTGGAATACCTGTGTAGCTCTCCAGCTTCGCCGCCACGGCCGCCTTGCGTGCCGCATCCAGGTCCGAACCCTGCAGCAGCGCACTCGCATACTCGCCTATCGCATAAGCCTCAACCTCATGCAGAAACGGCGCCAGCTCGGCCGGCTGGTTCGGCACTTTGTGGTGATACCACGCCGTCGCCGCAAAACTCGGCAACGCCTCAAAGAAACCATTCTCCGTACCAGGATTGCCATCCGAGCCATCGGCCGTATCGTCGAAGCTCAGGATCTGGCTCAGGAAGACAACGCCGTTCAAGTCCACACCGCTGTTCGCGAGATCCAACGACAACACCGCATCGCGCGTCGTCCCATAACTCTCCCCAAACAAGAACTTCGGCGAAGTCCAGCGATCATACTTAGTCAGGAACCGGCGAATGAAGCGATCGAACGCCGCACCGTCTTCGTCCACACCATAGAACGCCTTGTTTGCATCCTTGCCCAGCACGCGGCTGAACCCTGTTCCCGGCGCATCGATGAACACCAGGTCGCTTGCATCAAGCAGGCTGTACTGATTCGACACCAGCTTGTATGGCCCACCGGCCATATGCTGCGTGTCGGTGGTCACAATGCGCTTCGGCCCAAAGCTGCCCATATGCAGATACATCGTCGCCGAGCCCGGGCCGCCGTTATACAAAAACGTAATCGGACGCGTACCTGGCGCGGCGTCCTTCGCAAAGTACGCCGTATAGAACATCCGTGCAGTCGCCGGCTGGTCTTCCGGCTTCGCGGGCAGGTCGACGCCGGCATCTGGCAACATCTTGCCATCCAGCCCAAACATCGCGTCCTGCTTGTCGCTCGAACCCACCGTGATCAACCCGGCCACCGCACGATACGCAATCACTTTTCCACTGACGGTCACCGTTCCCTCAGTCGTAGAGTCCGCCGGCAACGCCGCGGCACTCTTCTCCGGCTCAACCGCTACGGTGGTGGTCGTGGTGGTTTTCTGTGTACCATGCGCATCCTGTGCGATCGCCGAAGCTGTCAGTGCGAGCAGACATACAGCATAGGCAGGAACTTTCCCCGCAGCAAACTTTGAACTCATCGAAAATCTCTCCTTCGTGGTGAACGTAGGATACCAACTTCGAATCCTATTTCCACATTTCCTGCTACCTACTTCTCAACGGTCGTGTGGTTTTGGCCCTCTGGGAACTGATGCTGACGAACCTGCTCGACGAAAGCCGAGACTTCCTTGTTGATCAAGTCAGCTCGGTCAATCTGTACATAGTGGTCGCTGCCCTTGGCGATAATGCGACGGCTTTGGCTCGAGAGACTTTTCGCTTCCTCCTGCATCTGGTTCCACACGACGGCGTTCGCTCTCGACACGGCCGGCGGCCAGTTGGAAGCAAGCACCGTGGGGTCGCGAGAGAAGATAAGAATCGGCAGCGAACCGAAAGGCCCCACGTGCAGGGTCTCTTCGCCGGAGGCTCGCTCCGCATCGAGTTCCTTTTCCACCGCGCTCATCTGCGAAGGCACGCAGGAGTCGGCCTTGATCCAAAGGCTGTCTGCCTCAAACCCGGGAGGCACATCGGTGCAAAGCCCTTTTGCACGGTACCAGCCCAGTGTCATAAGCAGTTTCTGCCACGGCATCTCTTTGCGCTGCTGATCCTGTATGGTGACCAATTCATGTGGCACTCGATCATCCTGGAGTGGTGTGGCTCCATCCACAAATACCAATCCCGCGAGATCGTTCGGATAGTGAACTGCATAAGAGCGAAGATGAAGTCCTGCAATCGAATGACCCATGAAGATGAAAGGACGCTGGACATCGGCTACCGCAATGAGTTGATGCAGCTGCGCCGCGATGGCATTCGCGTCCTGCACTCCCGGTCTGCTTTCGCTCCAACCAAAACCGGCCCGATCGTACGCGCACACACGCGTCACTTTCGATAGCTCTGACTGCACCTTCGCCCAAATAGTAAAGTCGTCCCCAAGTCCCGCATCGAGAAGGATCGTAGGAGCGCCCTGCCCCGTGCAATACAGGTGCATCGCATACCCATCCACGTTGTATAGTTTGCCGGGCACACCGGCAAGCTTGCGATAGTGCCTGAGACTCAGAGCATTGTAAGCAGCACCCACGGCGACGATAACAAGGCAGACGAAGAGGAGCGCGAAAAGAAATTTCAAATACTTCATTGGGCCAGTGTATCCAGATCATCTTGAACACAACGGCCCGGCTGTTATTTCATCCATCGGCTGCTTCTATCGCCGCGTAGCCGAAATCATGCAGTACGTCATTGGCCCCAGCACAGCTCTCCTACGAGCGCGTGTCATCTTCTTCTGAGCGTGTAGCAGAAAACCATCACGAGCCACGCCCGCTATTACTGCACCCGCACCGACTTCGCCAGCCCCGGCACCGCCGTCGTCAACTCCTCCGCCACCAGCGCACCAAACACCGCCGACCCCTTCCGGTTGAGGTGCGTCCGGTCCACCACCTTCGGCATCGTCGGATCGACATGGTCCAGCTCATCTGCCTGCGCCTGCGTCAACGTATCCAGATACTCCGTCGACTTCGCGTAAAGATCGATCACCGGCGCGCCCGTATCCGCGCCCACTTTCCGTATAGCGTCAGCATAGCCATCGAGGCTATGCACCAGCTTCCCATCCTTGTCATACTTGCGGCTCTCCATCGGAGTCACCAGCACCGGCGTCGCACCAGCAGCTTTCGCCTCTAGCACATAGGCCTTCATGTTCGCGTAGAAGGTCGTCTTCGGATCGGTCTCCCGCTCCGGCCCTTTGCCCGGCGTATCGTTCGCGCCAAAGCTGATCAGCATATAGTTCGGCTTCAACGCCAGCGCACGCGCCCACAAGCCATCCGTCCTATAGCTCTTGGAACTCCGCCCGTTCCGCGCCGCATTCATGCACTCCACATCACCGGCCAGGTCATCGCAGAACCCGCTGCCCCATCCGGTCGAGTGGTTCATCGTCGAGTCGCCCACCAACACAATCCGCTGCGTCTTCGCCCCCACCGTCTTGTCGTCGATCACTTGCTGCGCAACCGCACAACCGCTCCCCATCGCAGCAGCGACGCAAACACCACTCACCCAACGCCAATAGATATGCATGCTCTCCATGCGTCCTTACACCGTTCGAGGTTTCAGCTGAGGGTATCGCTTATAGATACGCCGCTGGTCGTCAGCACTCAGCTGTTGCAGCGGAGTCGGCTTATCCTGCGGCCGCAGCCCTTTCTGATTCAGAACATTCATCAGGCTCCACTCGCGCTGCGAGCCCTGCGGCTCTTCCGCCTTCAGGTCATAGCGCGTGAAGTCGATCGCAACCGGCGCGCTGTTCTTAGTCCAGTCGTGCAACAGCGCCAGCCGAAACTCGCGGTTCATGAACCACTCAATCTCAAGGTTCTTCTCAGACCCCGGCGCACCCGTTCCCTTGGCATCGAACTGGTAATTGAGGCCTGCGTTGTTCGGCGTATGCGCACGCCACTCCATGCCGAACGCGCCTTCGGTGATCACCCGCGTATCCGGCCATCGATCACGCACAGCCTGCAGCCAGTACGTTAGGTCCTCATCATGGCCAATCGAAACTTCCCAGATCGCCGTCACCCATCCAAAGTTGTTGAACGTATGCCCGCCGTCGAAGTGTACTGCGGTCGTGTCCATCATCTCCTTGCGGCCCGCAACCTTACCCAGATTGCCTACCGACTCAATCGGCCCCACGCCCAGCCTGCTGTTGAACCCACCCTGAAACCCCTCGCGCCGCGCCGTAAGAAAATCGCAAGTCCATCCATCGAGACATACGCAGTCGATAAAGTCTGCCGGCCCTTGCGCAGGCTTCAGATAATGCTCGCGGCTCGGATAGTACGGATAACAGATCCCTCCATCGCCATCGCCATTATCAATCCCATGCTGACTCCAAATCTGTCCCTGGCATACATGAATGCCCTCATCCGCCGCAAGCAGCCGCTGATTCTCCGCATCCATATAACCGGCCACAAGACACTGCGGCCGATACCCTCCGCCCAACATCTTCGAAATCATCGCCAGCGCTGCATGGATGTTCTCCCGGATCTCATCACGCGTGTTGAACATCGGCGCAAAGTATCCACCGGGGATATACGTAACTTCGTCCCCATAGCGCGCGTGATACTCCGCCAGCAGACGCCGCGCTTCCTTGTACTCCGCACGGTTGTCGTTCAACGCGAGCCAACTGATCGCCCACGTCATCTTGCCATCCGGACATCCTCGCGCAAACGCCTCGCGTCGTGAGCGAATCTTATCCGGGCTATTGTCCCCCGCCTCATCTAACCCAATCGACCGGTCCGGTCTCACCTCAATCTGGTTCACACGCACTACCGACACATGCGTCAGAAACCGTCCACGCAAAGGTGAAGGGCTTTCCCCGAACACAGGCACACCGTTACCAAACCCAACAGCAGCCGCAACAGCCGCTCCACCAAGAAAACGACGCCTGCTCCATTCGCTGCTCATGCACCATCACCCTTTACGACCCATCCACTCTCGCAAGAATCGACGGATCACGCAATGCAGCGTTCGCACTCTTATTGCTCCATCTCCGGATAAGGCCCCACCCCGCCTTTTGCGATGAACGCATCGATATGCTCTTCCAACACCGGTAGCGGCACGCTTCCCAACTCCAGCACCGCATCATGGAACGCCCGCACATTGAACTTCGGCCCCAGCGCTGCCTCAGCCTTATGCCGCGCCTTCTCAATTGCCATCTCGCCCAGATAGTAGCTCAACGCTTGCCCCGGCCACGAAATATAACGATCCACCTCTGTCTCAATCTCGTGGTCGCTCAGTGCAGTGTTATCCCGCAGATACTGCTGTGCCTCCGCACGCGTCCATCCCTGCGCATGCACGCCCGTATCGACGACCAGTCTTGCCACCCTCCATGCCTGGTAGCTCAACATCCCGAACGTCTCATACGGCGTGTGATAGATCCCCATCTCGCTGCCCAGTCGCTCGCAGTACAGCGCCCATCCTTCGCCATAGGCTGAGATATACACGTTGCGAAACTTCGGCAGCTTCCGCGCCTTGATCACTTCCTCCGCAATGGGCATCTGGAACGCATGTCCCGGCGCCGACTCATGCAGCGTCAACGCCGGCATGGAGTACAACCCACGTGAAGGCAGATCGTACGTATTCACCAGATACTCACCAGGCCCACCGCGCGCCGATGTATAGAACGGCGCAATTTCCGGCGCCACCGGCTTGATCCCAAATCGTTCCCGCGGCAAATACCCGAAGTACTGTCCCGCCACACCATCGAACTCCTTAGCAACCCAAGCCGATCGCATCAAGAGCTCTTCCGGAGTCTTCGCATAAAACTGCGGATCGCTGCGCAGAAACTTCAGGAACGCCGGCAGATCACCCTTGAACCCACTGGCCTGCATCGTCGCCAGCATCTCCGCATGAATGCCTGCCATCTCCTTCAACCCGATCGCATGAATCTCATCGGGAGTCAGCGTCAGCGTGGTGAACTCGAGAATCTTCGACTGGTAATACGCCTTGCCATCCGGCAGCGCCTCGGCAGCCAGCGAATCCTGCGCATGCGGCACATACTCGTCGCGCCAGAACTTCAGCAGCGACGCATACGCCGGCACCAACCCGTTCATGATCGTCGCAGCGGCCTCATCCCGCAGCTTCTTCTGCTCTGCTGTAGAAATCGACGCCGGCATCTTCTCCAACGGCTTGAAGTAGATCGTGCTCTCGGCATTCTTCGCCTCGGCCATCGGCGTCAGCGAAGCATCGCGGCCCATCAGCGTCACCTTCGGCGGTGTAAACCCCCGTGCCAGCCCCGCGCGCATCTCGTCCACATTCTCCGCAAAGTAACGCGGAATATCCTTCAACTGCTGCACATAATTTCGATAATCCTCCGGAGTCTTGAACGGCTGCCGCGTTATCTCTTCTTCATCCGACCAGAACGTAGAGTCCGAGTTCGCCGGCCGCTCATACTCCCGGAACTTCTGCGCATTCACCAGCACCACAATCTGCGCCCGAAACACCTCAAAGTTCACCCGCTCCTCGCTTGAGAGCGCCGCGACCTTCACCCCATCCAGCTGCCGCAATATACCCTGCCAATGTTTCAACTGCGCTTCCTGCGTGGCGACATCCACCCGCGGCAGCTCCGCCAGAACCTTCTCCGGATGGTCCTCATCCGCGGCCCCACGCTGCGCCTTCCGCCACGCATCCTCGGAGTTATAGATCGCCTTCAACTGTGTGTCAGCAGACGCGCGATGCACCGGCGCCTGTGCCACTGCCAAACCTGTACCCACCACCATCACTCCAAGCCGCCACAAACGCATCGCCAAAATCTCCCAATGCGATTACTGTACGGGATCAACATACCTCGCCACCGCGCTATCCTATCGCTGCATCTTACGAAGCAGGAGCAACCAACAATGCGTGTAGGCCTGATGACCCGCGAGTACCCACCCTATGTTTACGGCGGCGCCGGCGTCCACGTCGAATACCTCTCCCGCGAGCTCGCCAAGCTCATCGAAGTCGAAGTCCACGCCTGGGGCGACACCCCCCGCAGAGCCCGTTAAGCCTGATTCCTGCGACGATCACCATCTTCACCTCGACATCCACTACGAGCAGCCCTGGCCCGCCATTTCGGGCGGAACACAGGCCAAGTTCAAAGGCGCGCTCGAAGCCCTGTCCCTCAATCTCCTCGAGAACCTCAACCTCGACAGGCTTGACATCATCCACACCCACACCTGGTACGTCGCAATGGCGGGCTTTCTCGCCAAGAAGCTCTACGGCATACCCTTCGTCCTCACCACGCACTCGCTGGAACCTCTTCGCGCCTGGAAAGCCGAGCAGCTCGGCTCCGGCTACGCCCTCAGCTCCTGGATGGAGCGCACCGCCATCCTCGACGCCGACGCCATCGTCGCCGTCTCCAACGGCACCAAAGCCGACATCCTCAAGGCTTATCCTGACGTCGACGCCAACCGCATCCACGTCATCTACAACGGCATCGACCTCCAGCAGTACCAGTACACCCCACGCACAGACGCTCTCCTAAAGTACGGCGTCGACCCCATGCGCCCCTACGTCCTCTTCGTCGGCCGCATCACCCGCCAGAAGGGCGTCACGCACCTCGTCGAAGCCATCCCACATCTCCCGCCCGGCACGCAGGTCGTCCTCTGCGCCGGCGCGCCGGACACTCCAGAGATCGCTAGAGAAATGCGCGACAAAGTGGAAGCCGTCCGCAAGCAGACCCCCGGCAGCATGAAGGCCATGGTCTCGGTCGAGTCCGACGGCATCCACAACCCTCCGGGCCACGCCGAAGCCACCGGAGACCCCACCGGCACCGGCCACAATATCGTCTGGATCGAGCAGATGGTCTCCAAAGAGGAAGCCATCCAGCTTTACTCTCACTGCGCCGTCTTCTGTTGCCCTTCGGTCTACGAGCCCTTCGGCAATCATCAACCTCGAAGCCATGGCCTGCCGCGCGCCCGGTCGTCGCCTCAGCTACCGGCGGCATTCTCGGAAGTCGTCGTCGACAAAGAGACCGGCCACCTCGTCCCCTTTGAAGCCGACGAAATCACCACCTTTCCCAAGAATCCCGAGCAGTTCTCCAAAGATCTCGCCACCCACATCACCGGCCTCCTCAACGACCCGGCCAAAGCCAAGGCCATGGGTGAAGCCGGCCGCAAGCGCGTAGAAGATCACTTCTCCTGGACCGCCATCGCCGCCCAAACCATCCAACTCTACGAATCGTTGATCGTGAAAAAGTAGCCCAAGCAGGGCTGCTTCTGGGTTTGCTGGCTTTCAGGCGGTCGCCGGAAGCGAAGCGGGTTGGGATTGGGGCTTCCTGCGGAGGATGGCGGCGGAGATGAGGGTGATGAGGAGTCCGACCAGGGAAGGGCTCGATAAAGGTGTAAAGGGCGTTGATGAAGGGGTTCTGATAGGCCTGCTGGGAGTGGCGGATGGCGGCGACTTTGGCCTGGATGGCTTCCGGGGTGCCGGGACCGGATTGGGCCTTCTGGATCATGGCTGCGAAGTAGCCGTCCATGGAGTGGCTCATGAAGTTGAAGTAGACGATCTCCCATGCGACGACGTAGAAGACGCAAGAGATGAGAGTGATGCAGATGCCGATGGCGAACCCCGCGGCCAAAGGGTGATGGCGCCGGCCGGCGAGGTTGTCCCGGTAGGAGCGTATGCCGAAGTAGACGAGGAGGAAGCCGAGGACAATGTTGGCGTAGCCGATGACCAGGGCCGTTTGGCCGTGGTTGAGGTTGCTGAGGAAGCGGAAGGTGCCGAACATCAGGACGGAGGAGATAACGCCGGAGATGAGGCCCGAAGATGAGGATGGTCTTCTTCAATGGGAGGCTCCTGGGGAGAGGTACTTGAAGACACTTTGCGCGGTTTAGGTGGGGTTTGTCGTCATGCTTTTGGGTGATTTAGCAATCGGCGGAGTAAATCATGCTTTGGGGTGAAGGATTTGGGGCCTTCCATTCAGTCAACAGAAGCGCGTTTTCTATGAGCAGGTCACTGATGTCAAGGGTTTGTTCTTTGTTTTTTCCTTCATAGGGCTTTTGTTGTTGTTCTGGCTTCGTTGCTCTCCACCGGGTTTCTATTCGCACTCTGGATGAGCTGTCTTGATGCAAGCTCGGTGCCGGTTGGGGTTCGAGAGGAGAGTCGATGCTGCCATTTATCGGTCGGCCTTGAAAAGACCAAAACGCGCACGCAGTCATCGGAACACGGTGTCGTCGCAACGGGTAAACAGGATCATCTTTAGGCCGCTTGTTCGTAGAACGGCACGTACGCTTCTTGGGTGCTCCAGAGGTGATGAAGCAACACGGCCAACTTGCGTGCTACTGCGACGACGGCCTTACTCTTGGCCTGCTTGCCACCTCGGGCGGCTAAGTGCAGACCCCACTGTCGCAGTGCCGAGTCTCGTCCGTGCGGTCGAAGGATATGGTTGGAGCACTCGATCAGCAGACTTCGGAGATAGGCGTTTGCCGGCATGGGTGATGCCAAGCTGAGGATCATGGTCTCCGGACTGACTTCGACGGGGCCGTAGGCCAAGATAGCAACCGACATCACGACTTCGTCCAAACCGTTCCTTGCTACCCAGGGTCAGGACGAAGGTCAAGGCGGTGAGATGGCCGACACCATGAACCTTCAGCAGCGCCTGCGTCTCCGGAAACTCGGTCTGGCCGAGCTGCTGGATCTGCCGGTCGTACTGCTTGATCTCCACTGTCATCTCCGCGATCTGTTGGAGTACCGGACCGAGCGCCTGTGCCAGTCCAGGCGGCATAACAGCGAGGCTGCGCTTAGCGAAGCACGTTGTGGCGGAGGCAGGCATACGATAACCGCAGGCCTTCGTCAGACCACGAACGGCGTTCACCGCAGCCGTGCGCAGTCGTACTAGCAACGCTCGCGCACGGATCAGGGTGAGGATCTCTTGCTGCTGGACAGTGCGGTGCGCGATCGGTCGCAAGATGTTCGGATCAAGCCGCGCATATCTTGCCAGCTTCTCAGCATCAACCTGGTCGCTCTTCCGGTCGCTATGCGAGATCGCCCGCAACTCGCGAACGTTCGCCACGATGACTTCGTGACCTAGTTCTTGCAACTGCTCGCTGATCCAGATCGAGTGTGTTCCGGCCTCCATCGCAACCCGCGCTGGAGGAACATCTGTGAACCACTTCTCGATCGCCTTCGGGGTAGTTCGGAAGCGTCCCCGATCAACGACTTCTCCGTCTTCGTTGAGGGGTGCAGTAGTGGCTCCAGACGTCGCCAAGGTCGATGCCGACCGTCATCTCAACCTTGGCCTGTCTGCGTGGGACTTCAGCGATGGGGTGCTGCGCTGGCTTATTCATGGGAATAGTCTGCTTCTCCTTCGGAGGACCTGCTCATCCCATTTACCGGGATGATCCGCTTCTCTCGAACATCACGTTTATGAGAATCGAACTCCGCGCCCCAGGACCAAAACAAAGAATGTCAGAACGACGACGGCAGCGACAATCCATGGGACCGCTTCGTTGACAGTGGCTTCAGGGGACCCGCTAGACGTGCGTGCGCGCCGCGGACTGATAAGGTTGTCCATTTGCGTAAGTCCAAACGCTGCTGCGGCTGCGGGAAGTCCCGACGTAAGAATTTGCATTGGGCCTTTCGGGTTGAGTGAAGCCGGCTGCACAGGCCACGACCATCGACCCGATGTAGGGAATGAGTGTGATCCTGCTAATCCTTGCTTGCGCTAAAAGCACCGCGGCCTCGTCTTCTGCCACTCCGGCGAACGGAGCCATCGGATCGATGAGCAACCGCATGCTCGCGTAGTAGCCTCCGATAGCGATAGCGACTAGGACAACCCTCCAAATCCACGGCGGGTTCAAACCGTTGATGACTGCAGCCCAGTCCCCGAACTGAGCTATGCCCGAGTACGCTGGATAGCCAACGGCACAAAAAACAGGTTGAAGGCGGCAACGAGAATCAGGAAGTACCCCCAACATCGGATACACATGAGGCCGCAGGCGCAAGAACGCGAGAGAGCCTATACCTACTGCGAGATTGGTAAGGCCGCCCGCTGCCGGAATCCACTTGCTGTAGTGGCCACTGGAATCGACGTAGCAGGTGGTGATGAAATCTACCTTGCCCCCTATTGGCAAGAGTTGCGAGCCCATGACCCATTGCTTCGTGGCTCACGTCGGCCATTATGAAAGCCAACACTCCGAGAGCCAAGAGTGTGAGCCGGTCATCGGTCTTGGCTGTTCGCATGAATGAATCATAACGAGCCGAAGCGTCTGGAGGATGTGCCCTATCGCCCTCAGTCTGAGATTCGGCAATCTAATACCTGGACAGAGATTAGAGATAGGGTTGCTCCTGATATGTCGGCGTCGCGCGAGTGATCCAGAACCAAACCCCGCGTGATCCACATTAGAGAGAAGGCCTCGTTGTTGCTCAGCTAAACGGTCCGGGTGCGTGTCAGGCGAAAAGCTTGATCAAAAGGTCGCTCAAGAGAATCGATACAACGGTTCCGAACTCTGGAGCAAGCTACACTTACCCAAACATGCCTATCCGTTTCCGCTCCAAGCCACTCCTCTGGGCTTTTATCGGCTTCTGCACCCTGTGGGTGGTGGTGCTCTACGAGTACCCGATCTTCCGCGCGCCGAATGCCCACCGCACCCGCCTCTTTGCGGACCGTTTCTTTGTTATTCCACATGCGATCTGCGGTGTCATCGCGCTGGCACTTGGCCCGCTCCTTTTTTCCACCAGATTTCGGCAGCGCAAGCCGGAGCTTCATCGCCTGTTCGGGAAGGTCTACGTCATCAGCGTCTGCGTTGCCGCGCTCATCCTTATTGCGCTCAATTGGCATGACGCCGGCGCCCTGAACCTCCTCGTCGATTGGGAGCAGGTCGTGCTCTGGCTCGCTACCACGATCATCGCCTTCCTCTGCGCCCGCAATGGACACTATGTGACGCATCGCGAGTGGATGATCCGCTCCTATGCTCTGACCACGACGTTCCTCGGAACCCGCGTGCTGGGACCCTTCAAGTTCTATTCCGGCATGTCCGACGAAGCGTTCTCGGTCACCATCATCGCGCTCGACTTCCTCTGCCTCCTTCTGCCCGATATTGCCTTCTCCTGGCGCGCCATCACCACCCGCCGTGCGGCTCCACGCCTGCGCGAGGGGTGAAGCGGTCCGATCTCGGCCGGTCGCTATAATCGGAGCACTCGTCGCAGCAAAACATCAGTAACGAAGGTGGCCTTTACGTGGAAGTGCATCCGCCGGAACACGGCATTCATACCTGGCGGGACTTCCTGGTCCACATGGGCACAATCTGCCTTGGACTGCTGATCGCCATTGGACTTGAACAGAGCGTGGAAGCGCTGCACCATCACCGCGAACTCGCAGTGTTGCGCGAATCCATGCGCACAGACGCTGAGACGAACCTCCGCGGAGCCATCGCACTCAATCGACTTCAGGTGACCGAGATGCACTGGCTCAACACGCGCATAGAGCAGGTGCAGACGGCACTTGCTCAGCACACCCCACTCGCCGCCCCACCGCCCAAACCCAAACCAACGGCGAGCGATGACGACAACTACCCTGCCGACCCGTCCTGGCTGGCGGCCAAGGCCAGCGGTGTTCTCAGCTTCATGCCGGAAGACGAGATCAAGAACTATACGGAAATCAGCAAATGGATCGCCTATATCGAGCCTGAAATGCAAGATTGGGACCGCGCCTCCCGCAAGCGCAAAGGTGTGGAAGCAGGCTTTTGCCTAAAGATCTGTGATGAAATTTCCTTCGCCGCGGCTACACCGGTCGACCTGCGACAGTACCTGAACCTGCTCGAAGAGGAAAAGGAAGCCGTTCGATGGAACAACTCCAGCGTCCACGCGGTCTATGGAAGTGAGTCCGCGATCCTTTCCGGTAAGCGCGACCTCAAGGACGTTCAGAAAGCGGAAGAGGGCGCTATGCCCGGCGACCGCTAACGACTCAGGATCGACAAAACGGGCTCGGCACGAAAAGTCTGAATCCCTACCTACTAGTCAGTAGTCTCATACGCATGCAGGGAGAAACCGCAGATCGCATCCTTCAAACGGCCCACACGCTGATCACCGATCGCGGATACTCGGCGTTCAGTTATGCCGACATCTCTGAAGCTGTCCATATCAGCAAGGCCAGTATCCATCACCACTTTCCGACGAAAGCGGACCTGGTTGTCGCCGTACTTAAGGCTCACCGCGAGAGGTTTCTCCAGAGTGCAGAGACGTTGGCTCAGAAGATGGAGGATCCTTTCACCAGACTCCAGGCCTATGTCCATCACTGGGAAGGCTGCATTCGAGATAACAAAGAACCGTTTTGCGTAGCCGCGCTGCTGGCAGCTGAGTTGCCGAGCCTTCCCGAGGAAGTTCGCGCCGGAGTTCAGCAACACTTTGTGGAGTTGAGTGGATGGATTCGCAAGACTCTTGAGGAAGGCGTCAGGAGCGGGAGTTTGACGCTCCAAGGGACACCGGAAGACGAGGCGCAGACGTTTATGGCGCTCGTCCATGGCGCGATGCTTTCGGCCCGAGCCCTTGGAAGCGCCGATGTATTCCACGCCGCCACTACCAACGCGCTACAACGTATCTCCCCGCGAAAACACTAACCGCAACGTAGACCACGGAGGGCTTCGTGCGCCTTCTTGGCCTACCAACTAGAAGATAGCGTAAGGAGGCTTTATGTCAACCGTAGTACCGAACGAACCACTCCAAGTACATTTGCGCAACCTCTACTTCACCCGCACCGTCGTCCAGCTCCTCTGGGCTGCGATCGTCTTGATGAACGCAATCAGCCATCCGGAACTGGCTGCTGGCCTGCTGATCTTTTACCCGCTGTGGGATGTGGCCTGCACGGTGTATGACCTGCGAGCATCCACTCGCTCCGTCTCCGGCCCTCCGACGGCCCAATACGTGAATGCGGTTCTGGGAATTCTCGCCGCGATCGGGATATCGCTGACGGTCTTCAAGTCTCCTCAGCAGGCAGTCGTGGCATTCGGCGCCTGGGCCTGCGCTGCCGGACTCGCGCAACTTGCAGTGGGTATTTCTCGCAGAAAACAATTGGGCGGACAGTGGGCGATGATCTTAAGCGGCATACAGTCCACTGGGGCAGGTGTGGCGTTCATCATCGGCGCGCTGCATGGAACGAGGCATATCAAAGATCTCGGAGGCTACGCGGTCCTGGGCGGAGTCTACTTTCTTATCGCCGGCTTCCTGGTCCACCGGAAGCTATCTCAGGTTTCAAAGGGTGGGGGAGCCGTCGCCATCGAACGCTGATGCGCGACGACGCCAGCCGGTTCAGACCGGATTAAGGACCAATCGGCCATAGACGAGGAACGCCATGACCAGACCCAAAACGGCGCTCATGAGGATGGTCGTGGTCTCGCGGTACTTGACATGTACCCAGACAAACACGAGGCTCTCCACTGCCAGAACCCCCGCGGCCACCACCGTAAGCACCGTGTACCAGTGGAGAGCGTCTGGGACAATCAGACCGATTGTGCAGACGAGTTCAAGGATGCCGAGGGCCGTCCAGGCTTTCCGAGGCAGCGCACCAAAAGACGGGACGCCCTCGCTTACCTTGTCGAACAGGAAGACCTTCATCACGCCCGACGATCCGTACAGGAGCGCTGCAAGGATTTGCAGAACCCACAACAGGATGTTCATTGTGTGCTTCCTCCAGCTTGCTGCGTTGGCGTGCGCGGGGCGGTCTCTTCCCGCGCGATGCACGTTTTAAGGCAAGATTCAGTAACCGTAAAATGCCTCATCACATCTTCTCCTTCGTGTTGCACAGAAGACACTTTGCTGGGCGACCGCGTGGTTTGTCGTCATGCTTTTGGGTGATTTTAGAGGTGGGTGGTGGAAAATCATGGCAGCTAGTTGCAACCGGATCGCTTTAGGGCAGGATGCCGAGTTCTTTGCCTAGCTGGACAGCCTGGGTCCTGCGGCGGGCGCCCAGCTTGTCGAAGGCCCGGCTGCAGTGCGTTTTAACGGTGTTCTCGCTGACGAAGAGTCGCTCGGCGATTTCGCGGTTGCTAAGGCCCTGGGCAATGAGGGTGAGGATTTCAAGCTCGCGGGGAGTAATGCCGAGCGCGTCGAGCTGGGGCTGGTTGAGGGTAAAGGAGCTTGGCGCGGCTGGAGCCTCGGCAGGAACGAAAACTTCGCGGAGGACGATTGTTTCGCGAGGCTTGGTGAGCTTGATGCCGAGCCAGATGCCGAAGCCGGCAAAGATGATGGCGACGAGAGCGGCGTAGATTTCGAAGGAATGTTCGATGACGAGGAACTGGTACTCAGACCAGCGGAGAATGGCGATGAGGACGCCGCCGACCAGGCCCAAAATGAGGACGTGACTGAGAACGTGGTTGGGGACCTGGCGCTTCATGTCTATTGGCTGGATTTTACTGCGACAGCCGATACCGAGGCTCAAACCCATACATCCGCCCGCAGAGCAGCCAAACGCATATCGCTAAAACATGCTTTTGTACATGAAACAAGCCATTCATATATAGTTTCCCCCGCCGAAACTTTCGCCGGAGACGCACCATGAAATTCGCCCGCTACGCCGCCGCCTTCGTACTTCTCGCCGCCACCTGCTTCGCCCACGCCCAGCTCGAAGGCTCCAGGCCCGACGCCACACCCGTCAATCACCCCGTCAAAGCCATCCAGGACACCGAAACCCCCGCCCAGCGCGACGCGCGCATGGCCTGGTGGCGCGACGCACGCTTCGGCATGTTCATCCACTGGGGCCTTTACTCCGTCCCCGCCGGCACCTGGCACGGTAAGCAGACCACCCACATCGGCGAGTGGATCATGAACGATCTCTCCATCCCCGTCGCCGACTACAAGGGTTTCGCCAAGGACTTCAACCCCACCGGCTTCTCCGCGCACGATATCGTCGCCCTCGCCAAGTCCGCCGGCATGAAGTACATCGTCATCACTGCCAAGCATCACGATGGCTTCGCCATGTTCGACAGCAAGGTCGACCCCTTCAACATCGTCCAGGCCACGCCCTTCCACCGCGACCCCCTCCGCGAGCTCGCTGAAGAGTGCCGCAAGCAGGGCATCAAGCTCGGCTTCTACTACTCGCAGGCGCAGGACTGGACCGCCCCCGGCGGCGCCGCCATCGTCCGCGCCGGCCACGACCCCGTTACCGGCCACTGGGACAAAGCCCAGGACGGCGACTTCGACACCTACCTGAAGACCAAGGCCATCCCTCAGATTCAAGAGCTCCTCGACAACTATAAGGAGTTCCCGGTCGTCGTCTGGTTCGACACCCCCACCAAAATCATGACCCCCGAGCGCGCCGCCGAGATCGTCACACTCCTCAACCAACATCCCAACCTCATCTGGAACAACCGCCTCGGCGGCACCTACAAAGGCGACACCGAAACCCCCGAGCAATATATCCCCGCCAACGGCTTCCCCGGCGAAGACTGGGAGTCCTGCATGACCATGAACGACACCTGGGGCTACAAGTCCTTTGACACCAACTTCAAATCCACCGAAACCCTGCTCCGCAACCTGATCGATATCTCCAGCAAGGGCGGCAACTATCTCCTCAATATCGGCCCCGACTCCCACGGCATCATCCCGCCACCCGAAGTCGAGCGCCTCCGCGCGGTCGGCAAGTGGATGGACATCAACAGCGAAGCCATCTACGGCACCTCCGCCACACTCTTCACCACCCCCCCCGGCGCCCTCAGCACAACCGAAAAGGACAAGGCCGGCAAGCCCAAATTCATCCCCACCTGGAACTGGCGATCCACCACCAAGGCCGACAAAGTCTATATCGAAATCTTCCAGTGGCCCACCGGTACATTCCATCTCGACAAGCTCCCGCGCACTGTCACCCAGGCCTATCTCCTAGCCGACCCCGCACACAAACCGCTCAAATTCAAGCAAACCGCCGACGGCATCGACATTCAACTCCCCGCCGACCCACTCGACCCCATCGCGACAGTCCTGGTCCTCAAAACGGCGAACTAGCTACGCTCGGCTCTGGATCAACCGCAGTATTTGTTAATACGAAGTGTCGATCGCCCCATTTTTGTTGCATAACTCACGCACCGCACCCCAAACCTGCCAGACAACATCCAACCGGATAGGCGAATCGCTTTATAATGGAACTCCTACGCGCTCCAATGCGCCCAAAAGTTCCCGCCCGAGGAGTCCTACTGAAATGTCGAATCTTCTAGATCAGCTCAAAACGATGACCACCGTGGTCTCTGACACAGGCGACATCAACGCCATCAAAAAGTACAAGCCCACTGATGCCACCACCAACCCCTCGCTGATCGCCACCGCCGCCGGCATGCCCGAGTACCAGTCCATCGTCGACGACGTTCTCAAGAACGCCCGCGAGAAGCACCCCGACGCCGACGACAAGGACGTCGCCGCCGCCGCCTTCAAGACCCTCGCTGTAGCCTTCGGTCGCAAGATCCTCGAAATCGTTCCCGGCCGTGTTTCGACAGAAGTCGATGCCCGCCTGAGCTACGACACCGAAGGCTCCCTAGCCGCCGCCCGCGACATCATCCACCAGTACAACGAAGCCGGCATCGGCAACGAGCGCGTCCTCATCAAGCTCGCATCCACCTGGGAAGGCATCAAGGCCGCCGAAATCCTCGAGCAGGAAGGCATCCACTGCAACATGACGCTGCTCTTCGGCATCCACCAGGCCGTCGCCTGCGCCGAAGCCAAGGTCACCCTCATCTCGCCCTTCGTCGGCCGCATCCTCGACTGGTACAAGGCCCACGAAGATAAGGACTACAGCGGTCCCAAGGATCCCGGCGTCAAGTCCGTCACCGAGATCTACCACTACTACAAAAAGTTCGGCTACAAGACGGTCGTCATGGGCGCCAGCTTCCGCAATACCAACGAGATCATCGAGCTCGCCGGCTGCGACCTGCTGACCATCGCTCCCAAGCTCCTTGAAGAGCTCCAGACCAACCAGGGCGTCCTCATCCGCAAGCTTGACCCGCGCCTCTCCAAGGACAGCAAGCTCGAAAAGATCACGGTCGACAAGCCCACCTTCGACAAGATGCACGCCGAAAACCAGATGGCTCACGACAAGCTGAAGGAAGGCATCGAAGGCTTCTCCAAGGCCCTCGAAGACCTCGAAAAGCTCCTGGCCAAGCGACTCAGCGAGCTCCCCAAGCCAACAACTGTCTAATCCATAAGTCTCGCAACAACACAAAGGCCGCCATCAACAATGGCGGCCTTTGCATTTGTTCTTGGTTCTTACCTTTTGCCTTCGCTCTTGCTTCTGCTTTTGCTTTTGACGGAGGGAGCAGGGGCCTTCAGGCCCCTGAACAAGCGCCATTAGAAAAAGGGGCTTTAGCCCCGGGCCTTTACTACTTACCCCCCACGAACACCACATCACAAACCCGAAACGAAGCCCCCAACCGCGAATACCTCTCCCCACAAAACCTCTGCTCCTCGCGATACCCACGCCCCTCGATATCCGCCAGCACCGGATCCACCGGCTCACCACCCCGCCGCACACTCAACGGCAGAATCTGGTTCCGCATCTCGTCAGCAAGCGGCTCCTCCTGCGTATAAACCACCACATCAGGCCGCGCATCCATAGTCTGTGCGTGCAGCGCATCCGGAAACACATTCGAGCTCCACTGCCAATAAGCCGTCGGCAGATTGAAGAACGGATTCCGCGCAAAGTAAGGCTGCGCGGCCACGCTCCAATAATGAAACGCAGCCACCCGCTCTCCTGACGGAAGCGTCTTCAGATACCGCGCCAACTCCGGCCCCGGATCATAAGCCCCGCGATGGTCCCTCAACACCGCACTCCCCGACCAAACCACCTGCCCCGCCAACACGATCACCAGCACCACCACAAGCCCACCATCCACCCACGAAGCCTTCCGCCAATGCATCCCCTCGCGCGACTCCACCCCCGCCAGTCCCGCTCGCCGCGCCGTGAGCCAAACCCCAGCAATCAACGTCAGCAACAACATCCCCGCATGATGATCGGTCGTCCACAAAAACTCTCCCACAACCCACAGCACCACAGCCGGCACAAAATAAACCAACCCTCCGTGCGCCCGTGCCCACCACAACATCAACCCAACCAACGCCAACCCGAGCAAACTGGAATCAGCAAGCGGCCAAAGCAGCTCCGACATCAACTCAACGAAAGTCACCGCAGCAGCAGCCACAGGCCCCTGGTGCGACACCGGAGCCGCGTCCAGCGCGCTACTCTTCGCCGGCGGCCGCAACCTCATCGCCAACCGCTCCCGCCATCCAGCATCCATAGCCGGTCCGGCTTCACCCAGCACCATACCATCCGCTGGTCTAATCGCTACGCGCCTTGGTGTCTCTCCAATCACCTTTACCAGCAACCGATGTACCGCCCCATCCGATACCTCATTGCGCACCACGACACCCTCATCCGGCGCCGGCATCGCCGCATATCCAGCAAGCGCCCACGCCACAGCCAGCACCACCCCCGCCAACCCCAATCCATGCCACCATCTCCTGCCTCGTTCCCGAGATATCTCCCACACAAACAGCGCCGTAAACATCCCCGAAACAATCGCCCCTTGCAGACAAAGGTTCACCAGCAGCCCCGCTACCACTGCAAACCAACCCACCTGCCGCGGTCGCGCACAATAAGCCGCGCACAACCCAAACAGCAGCAGCGGAAACAGCACATAGCTCCGCGCCACCACGCCATACTGATATAACACGAAGAACGTAAACGGCAGCAGCACACGCACGATCATAGGAAACGGCGACCACCGCAGCCACACCGCGACACCCGTCACCGCAATCAAGCCACAAACCCACCCCACCGCACCCCACCGCACATGCGCCGCAATCAACGCGCGCAGCAAAAAGTGCCACAGCGCCGGCGTCCCTTCATAGTGCAGCCGATACCGAAAGATCTCCCACAGCGGGCTGTCCCGCGCCAGCACCCACGCCTGCGCCTCATCCGCCCACGGCTCATGGAACGGAATTGCCACCGCCAGCACCAACGCATACAAAGCCAGCACAGCAGCCTCTACCCGGCCAAACCCATACTTCTTCCGCCAGGCCAGCAGCTCAAATCCCACTGTCTACTCCCTACTGTCTACTGTCTGCCTAAAGGATGTACCGGCTCAGGTCCTGGTTCTTCACGATGTCGGCCACCTGCTGCTGCACATAAGCACGCTCCACGCGAAGCACCCGCTCCACACCGGCGACACCCTCGCGCTCAATCGCCCGCTCCACCAGCACCGGCAGCGGCTTCGCTGCATCACTAGCAGTAACAGGCGAAGCACCCGCAACAACCTTCATCATGTCCGGCGCCGCAAAGCTGATCTCGTCCAGCACCTTCTCCATGATGGTATGCAGCCGCCGCGCGCCAATGTTCTCGGTCGTCTCATTCACCTGGAACGCGAACGTCGCCATCTCCTCCAGCGCCTCCGGAGCAAACTCCAGCGTCAACCCTTCGGTCTCCAGCAGCGCCACTGCCTGCTTCACCAACGAAGCACGCGGCTCCGTCAGAATCCGCAGGAAGTCCGCCACAGTCAGCGGCAGCAACTCCACGCGAATCGGAAACCGTCCCTGTAACTCCGGAATCAGATCACTCGGCTTCGACACATGGAACGCGCCCGCAGCAATAAATAAAATGTGATCCGTCGTCACCATCCCATACTTCGTACTCACGGTCGTTCCTTCGATGATCGGCAGAATATCTCGCTGGACGCCCTCACGGCTGATGTCCGGCCCATGCCCACCTTCGCGCCCGGCAATCTTGTCGATCTCATCGAGAAACACCATCCCCGAATCTTCCACGCGTTCAATCGCCAGCCGCGTCACCTGGTCCATATCCAGCAACCGGCCTTCTTCTTCCTGAGAAAGGTAATCGAACGCGTCAGCCACTTTCATCGGCCTCTTCCGCGTCCGCTGCCCAAACATCCCCGCGAGCATCTCCTTCATGCCGCTCGCTTCCGCATCATCGGGCCCATTCGGTCCGTTGCCGATAAACTCAATCTGCGGCTGCATCCGGTCGCGCGTCTCAATCTCTACCATGCGATCGTCCAGCTTACCCTCACGCAGCTGTTGCCGAATCCGGTCCTTCTCCCGCGCCTTCTCCGCATCGCTCTTCGGCACAATCACCAGCACCGGCGGCTTCTCGTCAGCGCTCACCGAAACAATCGGCGCCCCATACCCATCGGTCTTCAACGCATGCGCGGCCACAACTTCCAGCGCCACTTCGTTCGAACCTTCCACACCAGCGGGTGCCCCCGATCCCTCGCCTTTGGGGATCGGGGTTGACAAACCATCGGGACCGCCACCACCCTGCGCCACCAACAACTCCACCAATCTCTCTTCCGCCGCCAGCTCCGCGCGATCCTCAATCTCTTCCAGCTTCTCTTCGCGCACCATGTCGATGCCGATCTCCACCAGATCCCGCACCATCGACTCCACGTCGCGCCCCACATACCCAACCTCGGTAAACTTCGAAGCCTCCACCTTCAAAAACGGCGAGTTCGTCAGCTTCGCCAGCCTCCGCGCAATCTCCGTCTTCCCCACACCGGTCGACCCGATCATCAGGATGTTCTTCGGCATGATCTCTTCCGCAAGATCCGGCGCAAGCTTCTGCCGACGCGAGCGGTTCCGCAGCGCAATCGCTACTGCCCGCTTCGCCGCCGCCTGCCCCACTACATACTTATCCAGCTCCGCGACGATCTCGCGCGGGGTCATCTCATCCAGCGCAAGCGCCTGGTCTTCCGCCGTTCCGGGTAAAAAAATTGCCATAACTGCGCTACTTTCTAACGACAACGAATCAACAAACTTCAAGGTGCGCCAGGAATGTCTGGCGATCAGTCTTCAACTTTCGCAGATATTCGGTCAGAGTACCCTGCCGGATAGTATCGCTACCATGCGGTTCATGAAACGTTACGAGATCAGGATCGCCACCCTCTTTATAGAAAGTGCGTGCCGATCCTCCTCCCGAAGAAAATGGAAGGTAACCCATGCGTTTCAAAACACATTTGAATCGCGGCCACTTAAGCTGTGTCGGCAACTTGCTCAAGCGCTATGCCGCCTGGTCCTGCATGGGATGAAAAAGAAAACTCTCCACGAGAGTATGTGGCTTGACGCGTTCTTCGTAAAAACCACGTTGCGCCGCAAGACTCCCGAGAGAAGCTGCTACGCTCTCCAGGCGGTTTAGTGTCGCCAACGCCTCAAAGTGGCTGTTCACCGCCTCTTCAAAGTTCGCGCGCGCGTCCTCGATGTTTTCGCTGTATGCGACGATAGGCAGATCAAAAGCGCTGACATTCCACACATCGTCTTCATGCCAGATGCGCGCGAGAAGTGGAACTTCGATGGATCGTATCTTTTTCATATCAGCCTTCCTCTAAGTGTATCGAAAGCAAAAGCTTCTCCGCCTTCAACTCTTCCACCATGATGCTCTGGTTCGAGTAAATACAAATCTCCGCCGCGATCTTCATGCTCCGCTCCACAATCTCACGAGCGCTAAACGACGTATTCTCCATCAGCGCCGTAGCCGCAGCCAGCGCATAGCTCCCACCGCTACCGATCGTCGCAATCATCCCATCAGCCACAGCATCCGGCTCAATCACATCGCCATCGCCGCTCAGCAGAAACATCTGCTTGTTATCGGCAACGATCAGCAGCGCCTGTAGCTGCCGCAGCAGCTTGTCCGTCCGCCAATCCTTCGCCAGCTCCACCGCCGACCGCCCAAGGTTTCCGCCATACTGCTCCAGCTTGGACTCAAACCGCGTAAACAGCGAAAACGCATCCGCTGTCGAACCCGCAAACCCAGCCAGGATCTTCTCGTTATAAAGCCGCCGAATCTTCTTCGCCGAGTGCTTCATCACCGTCGCTCCCAGCGTCACCTGCCCATCGGCCGCCATCACCACCGCATCGCCGCGCTTCACGCAAAGCACGGTCGTCGACCGCACCCGACGGCCCTCGCCCAAATCCAGCGGATGCCCGCTCCCCAACCGCGCGCTTTCGCGCTTCCTGTTCCCGTCAATCTTTCTCATAGTTCGCACAAAGCATTCTATCGCCGCGGAACTCCCAGCAATCCCAAAGCCGAAAACCCGCCTTCAATTTCACGCATCGATGCGCCATCCACGGCTCACGACGCCGCACCACCGCCCCTCTGCGCTATCCTTTTTCCAAGCCGTGAAACCCAACCTCCAGCATCTGGCGCATCAGCTCGAAGCAGAGCTCCAGCGAAACCCCCGACTCGTCGGCGGCGTCACCGCCGGTGTCCTTGTCGCCACAGCCGCCACCATCTGGTTCGTCCGCTCTCGCCGGCCCACCCCGGAGGAGCTCGAGCGCCGCCGCCGCGAGAGTCTCACCCTCAACGGCCGCCTCACCGACGGTCACCTCGTCGACGCCCGCTCCCTCGACGGCGAAGACAGCATCTCCCCCACCCCCGAGGTCCTCTTCTACAGCTACCGACTCGCCGGCGTCATCTACAACTGTGCCCAGGACGTCTCTCATCTCCCCGAACTCGTCCGGGGCTATCGCATCGACCAGCCGATCCAGATCCGCTACGACCCCCGCAACCCCGGCAACAGTATCCTCGTCTCCGAAACCTGGTCCGGCCTCTGGTTCCGCCAAAACCCCGTTCCCTTTCCACCCCACACCACCGATCAGACCTGACCCGCCATCACAAACCTCTCACCCCAATCCCCCAAAAACCTGTCAAGCCCCACAACTCTGCAAAACCCACAAAACCTCCATCAACACCAGCGATTTCTCCGCAAAGGAGTTGGCATACTTACCCTCCCGACCCGCTATTCTATTAACAGCTCCCAAAACAACACATCGCAAACCCTTTGCGAACCTTCGCGCTTTCCTTCGCGACCTTTGCGTGAAAGCTTTACCCGGGCCGTGCAGCTAACTACCTTTGAATGAAATATTTGCGGCTAACTCGTTTAGAACGATACATTTACGAGACACCCCCGTCCCGGGGACGCACATTCCAAACGAGTTAGCCCCAAAATACCCGCTACATAGGGGGTGGGGGGTAGGGTGTCCCTACTTCTCGCTAGCCTTGCGAGCCGCTTCGAACTCATCGCCGTGCAGCCACTCCACGGTATGCGGCGCATGAATCACCTGCCACCCGAGGTCCATCCCGAACCGCGCCAGCTTGGCATCGCCGGCGAAGTCCCACGTCGGATCGAAGTTGTCGGAAAAGTCGTGATAGTGATGGTCGTTGAAGTCCTTCTCCTTCGCCTCCCCCCACGCGCGATCATGGCCTTCATACAGCGTCCCGGAATCGACGGAGAACGCCGGAATCCCAACTCGCGACAACGAAAAGTGATCCGACCGATAGTAGCTTCCAGCCTCCGGACGAGGATCAGGCACGATCGCCAGCCCAAACCGCTGCGCCGTCGCCTGCACCTCGGGATAGAACGTCGTCCGCTGCACGCCGTTGACGTTGATCTCCTGCTGCACGCCAACCGGCAGCAGCATGTCATAGTTGATGTCCAGCGCAATCTGCGAAGCCGGCACCGGCGGATGCTGCCCCAGATACTCCGACCCGAGCAGCCCCTGCTCCTCAGCCGTAACCGCACCAAAAATCACCGAATGCGGCAGCTTCAACCCTGACGCAGCCCACGCACGAGCTAGCTCCAGCAGCATTGCGACACCGGTCCCATTGTCAGCAGCACCGTTATAAACATTGTCCCCAGCCATACCCGGTACAAATCCCAGATGGTCATAATGCGCGGTAAACATCACCGCCTGATCCTTACCGGCGGCATTCGTACCCGGCAAAATTCCCACCACGTTCGGGCTCTGGAACGGCCGCACCGTGCTCGTCACGGTGGCCTTCAACTTCACCGGAAGCTCAACCGCCTTGAACCCGCGAGTTCCCGCAGCTTCAAACTCCTTGGCGAGATCCAGCCCGCTCGCCGCGAACAGCTTTCGCGCCACGTCCAACTGAATCCAGCTAGCGATCTTCAGCCGAGCGTTCGCATCGTCGCGCAAATAGGTCTTCTCGCCGGAGTTCGAGTGCTTCACCACATCCCAGCCATAGCTCGCTAGATCGGTGCGATGAATAATCAACATTCCCACCGCACCCATTCGCGCTGCCTGCTCGAACTTGTATGTCCAGCGACCGTAATACGTAAGTGCTTTGCCCGCGAAAAACTTTGGATCGTCCGATGGAGGATCGCCGACGATGCACATCACGACCTTGCCCTTCACATCAACGCCCGCATAATCGTCCCAGTTGAACTCCGGCGCGGTCGCTCCATAGCCGACGAACACAATCGGCGCGTCAACGCTGGTGGTTGGCGTCAGCGTCTGGTTTGACACCACATAATCATCGCCGAACGCCAGCGTCTCTTTATGACCCTTCGCAGGCTCGAGCACGAAGCTTGTCTTCTCCGGTTCCACCTTCAGACCGACGAAGTTCACCTGTTGGTAGAACGTGCCGTTGTCTCCCGCGGGCTTCAACCCTTCGAGCGCAAACTGCGTGGCAATATACTTCGCTGCAAGCTCTCCGCCACGAAGCCCCGGATATCGGCCTTCAAGCAGGTCATCGGAGATGAATTTGTCCTGTTCGCGAATGCGCGCAGCCTCAATCGAGGCCTCAGCCTTCGCAATCGGCGAAACAGCAGTCTGTGCCTGAATCATCAAGCCGCCAGAAACCAACACCAACGCACCTGCAAACGCAACGATTTTCCGCATCACACACTCTCCGTCTTTAACCTTAATCCAGCGAAGTATATCGCTTGCTTAGCCAATCTTTATTGTAGGAACCGACATCACGCCGAGCCGCTGTAGCACCTTCCGCGCCAATCCGGTCAGCGGTAGCTCACCCAGCCTTCGCGTCGGGGTCCAATGCAAATCGTTCGGCGACGCCGGAATCTCCTGCAATAAAGATCCCTCTATCTGCGCATCCGCCAGTTTTATCTCTCCCGGTTCAGCGACAAACACCTCATCACCGGAGAGTTCTTCCTCCTCCAAAGGCATGTCTGGAGGCAGCAACTCCTCTTGCGTTACATCCACATCTTCAAGCCCATAGTTTTCTTTGGGCGGAGCGGTTCCAGCAGCGCCTTCGGAGAATATCTGCGCATAGTAGTTCGTATTGGTGATCGCATGCCGCACTCGCAGCACGGGCTCACGCCCCTGCACGGCATCGAGCGGCAGCGGTGGAAGCTCCAACATTCCAGCCATCAGCGAAGCTTCTGACGAACGCCGTTCCAGCAGCACTTCCGTCATTGTCCCAACCTTACGCACCGCCAGCAGATGCGCCACGATGCGACTTTGCTGCTTCACGCGCGCGGGAGTCGCGTGTTCGCCGCGCGTTCTGCACAGTGCGAATACGGGACACTGCAGGCACAAAGGCGACTTCGGCAGGCAGATCGTCGCGCCCAGCTCCATCATCGCCTGGTTGTGATCGCCCGGAGGATTGCTACGCCCTCGCCGCCTCAACGCCGCCGGAACCAACGATTGCGCCGCTCGCGACACACGAGCTTTCCCTACGCTTGTGCGCTCTTCGGCGAGACCCATGATGCGCAGCAGCACGCGTTCCACGTTGCCATCGACTACCGCAACGCTTTCGCCAAAGGCAATGCTAGCGATCGCAGCCGATGTGTAGTCACCAACGCCCGGAAGCGTCTTCAACTCCAATGCTGTTCGCGGCAGCTTGCCGTCCAGCTCGCGCACGACAAACTGGGCTCCACGGTGCAGCATCCGCGCGCGACGATAGTAACCAAGGCCGCTCCACAACGCGAGCACATCGGCTTCCTGCGCCTGTGCTAGATCCTGCAATGAAGGAAAGCGCTGAAGGAACTCTCCATATCGATCGATGACCGTTGCCACCCGCGTCTGCTGCAGCATGATCTCCGACAGCCACGTCGCGTAAGGATCATTGACACCGCGCCACGGCAGCTCCCGCGCATGCTTCCTGTACCACTCGCTCAAGCGAGTGCGAAAGTCATGCACAGGAATCTCGATGTCCGCACCCGTCATTGCTTCCTGGGGCCCTGAGAGAGACGTAAGCGGCTCAGATGTCTTGCCCTTCTTCATCGTCTGTCAGTCTACTAGAGCAATTACCTGTTGCTGTGGGGCGGACAGATGGTGCAGAACCGTTTTCCTTGAGAGAAAACGGCTTTGATATCCAAGCCTCCCTCTACACCCACAGGTAATTGCTCTAGGCGCGTTTGGCGGTTGCTTCATACTTCCAGTTTCGCGACTTACCTTCGACGATCCACTCCATCGCCGTGGCAATCCGCTTATCGCGAGTCTCATCGCGCTTGGCATCGGCGATCCACTCGATATACTCGCGACGGCAACTCGGGCTCATCGTATCGAAGTGCTTCGTCGCTGCCTTACTCTTTCTGAGAGCGACAGCAAATGCTTCAGGAACTTCAAGCGCCGGCTTCGCGACCTTCGACTGTCGAACCAAGGACTTCGTCCGTGTTCCTTCGTCGATCATCGCCGCGGCACGCTTCACGTAAGCGACCAGCTTCTTGCGAGGAGGTAAGTCCTCGATCGAGGTAATGCGTCCAAACGTGCCCATCGCGTCTTTCGACGCGACGCCGTCAGCACGAAGCACCTCCGCAACTTCCGCGCCCCAAAGGCCGAAAGCGCAATGCTCTTTGAAAGCGGAAATATTGCCGAGGATGATGCCCTTGTAGAGGAAGAACGGACGCGACCACTTCATCTCTTCGACAACATCCGGGGCGCCTTCATGAACTATTTCGCGCAAGTAGAGCAGGATCGGTTGCGCGAATGGAGCAGACTTCGCAATATAGAGGTCGACAGCAGGAAGCAAGCCGATTGCAGCGACGCTTTTGGAGGAAGTAGCCATGTCAGTCTCCAGTTTGTCCCCTGGAACACATCACGGGGAATCGTGCCTAGTAGATTCCCATTATTCGACGGGTTATGGCAACAGGATTCGGCAAAGAACCAACGTCGTGGGGCCATGTTCGCTTTGCGACGACCTTCAGCGCGCCTGACCAAAGTCTTGCTGCTTCCATGAGGCGCTCATGTTTTGATCCTGCCGACGCAGAGCCTGCCGGGAATGCGCTTTCTGATTTGCACTGCATCGAGTCCCACACCAGCCGCCTTACAGAGATTGCGCCAATCCTCGGCACGGAAGCTCCGACGAATCGAAACTGGACCATCGTGCTGAACGAAACGGTGCCAGCGCGCGGTTTTGGAAAGGGTCTGGAAAATCTGAATATAGATTTGCATGCGATGAAGATCGTTGATGAACCATCCACGGCGCGCGGTGCTTTCCATCCAAGTGATAAAGCGTTCGATCTCCCGATCGGATAGATGATGCGTGAAGAGCGAGCTCACGATGACGTCGATGCCTGCAGGAGGCGTATAGGAATACGCATCACCGGTGATCCATTGAATGCCTTCCGAGTTGTTCTCTTGCGCTGCTCGTGCGGCATAGGGGTTTAGATCTATACCCGTGAGAGAGACCTGTATGCCACGACGCTTTGCCCACTTCGCAATCGCGCGCAGCATGTCGCCACCCCCGCAACCGACGTCCACAATATGCAAGGGCTTGCTTCGTCCTGTCACGGCAATCAACCGATCAAGCCACTGCAGCGTTGGTCGATGAGCCAGGGTGATGCGGTTGACCTTCCCCAGATCAACTAAGCAGGCGCGGAAGTCTTCGTAGGAGCAAGGCTCGTCCATCCACTCGGGTAGCTCGCTGGGTTGCGCCCGGTGGGTGAGATTCATGCGCTCAGGCGGCATGGAAGAGCATCGTCTCCGCCGTAAGTCCGGGGCCAAAGGACATGGCACAGCCACGTTCTCCGGATTTTGCCTGCTGCATGAGGCGCGCCAGGACGAACATCACGGTTGCCGAGCTCATATTGCCGTAACACTCCAGCGTTTGGCGTGAAGCTGCGAGGGCATGCTCGGGAAGACTCAGGCCTTTTTCTACGGCATCGAGAACGGACTTGCCACCAGGATGAACACCCCAGAGGGAGATCTCGTCTTTGCTGTACTGGCCGAGGACATCATCGCCCGAGACGGCGAGCGCCTTACCAATTTCGCCAGGGACTTTGCCGGAGAGCAGCATGTCAAAACCGACGCCGCGGATGCGCCAGGTGATGAGGCCGCGGGTTTCAGGGATGAGCACGGAGCGGAAGCTATCCATCGCGAAGCCAGTCGGCTCTGCGCTGATGAGGCTGGCGGCGCAGCCATCGCCGAAGACGAGGAACGACAGAACCTGTTCGAGGTCCTGCGTTTCCTGCAGGTGCAGCGTGCAGAGCTCCAGGTTGAGCAGAAGGACTTTGGCATCGGGCTCGGAGCGCACGATGTGCCGCGCCTGCTTGAGGCCGTTGATGGCCGCATAGCAGCCCATGAAGCCGATCATGGTGCGCTCTACCGAGGTATCGAGACCAAGATGATCGACGATCTCGAAGTCGAGCCCCGGCGCATAGAGGCCTGTGCAGGAGGTGACGATGACGTGCTTGATTCCTTTGAGTTCCTCTGCGCTGAGACGGAGGTTGTCTAGCGTGCGCTGGGCGAGACGAGGCGCGAAACGCTCGAAGATGGCCATGCGCTTGGCTGTATCCGGAAAGCTGCCACGCGTATAGAACTCGTGCGCATTCACGGTGAACTCCGTGTTGGCGGCGTTGGGCGAAAGCACGGAAAAGCGGCGGCGAATGCCCGAGCGCGCGGCCATGCGGCGGAAGACAGGCTGCACGCGTGGGTCTTCCAGCATGTTGTCAGCGAAGGCGACAAAGGCGCCATGAACGTCGTCGTCGGGGACGGCGGTCGCAATACGATTGATGTAGGCCTGCGTCACAGTGTTTCTCCAGTACAGCTCTAGGATGCACCACAGGGATCACGGATTGAGTAACGATGAAGCCATTGTCATGTCACTTCTTTGTCATATGAAAGGAATCGCGTAACTGTTGAACCGATATTAGCGGGTCTCTACCCGAATTTCCCATGCGGAGAGATCGCATGGGGCCGATTTGGTTTCTAATGGGCAGACGATGACCGACGACTTTTCACACTTCGACCTTACTGCTATTTCCCAGGGAGACAGCTATAAGCTACTGGCTTCCGTTATCCTGCCGCGTCCGATTGCGTGGGTGGTTTCGCGTGACGCTGCGGGTGCAGTGAACGCGGCGCCATTCTCGTTTTTCAATATCGTGTCGTCTGACCCGCCGATTGTAGCGATCAGCTTCTCGAAGGCTCCGGACCGCGATGAGAAGGATACGTTGTCGAACATTCAGGCGCGGGGTGAGTTTGTGGTGAACATGGTGCCCGAAGAGCTGGCGGAGGCGATGAACACGACAGCGACAAATGCTCCGAAGGGGCTGGACGAGACAGTGCTGGCCGGATTGGAGCTGTTGCCTTCGACGGTGGTGGATGTGCCGCGGATTGCGGGCTCACCGGCGGCGATGGAGTGCAAGCTGTTGGAGACGATGAACTTTGGCGGCTCGAGTACGATCTGCCTGGGGCGCATTGTGTATGTGCATGTTCGGACTTCTGCGTTTGAGGATGTAGCGAAACTGCACATCGACCCGGACAAGATGCGGCTGATCGGGCGCATGCATGGCGGCGGAGGTTACACAACGACGCGGGACGTGTTCCACATCGAGCGCAAGAGCTGGCCACTGAAGGACTAAGTCGTGGCTAAGCTGTAGCGCGGCTTTCAAGCAGGTTGGGACGGCTGCGTTGGACGGCAAGCGCGATGAGGCCAGTGATCACAGCAAGCGCCGCGATGCCCGCGCTGAAGAACGGCAGCGCCAAATAGCCGTAGCCGCGTGTGAGCACCAGGCCCCCGAGGCTCGCGCCCAAAGCATTGCCGAAGTTGAAGGCGCTCTGGTTGAGCGTGGAGGCAAGATTGGCTCCGCGGGCCTGATCGACGATGCGAGGCTGTAAAGGCGCCGATGCGCCGAAGTGGATCAGGCCCCAAACGAAGACCATCAGCACGGCAGGGATCGCCTTGGCCATCGTGAAGTGCATGGCGAGGAAGGCCACGATCAGCAGCGTGAAGCCGACGAGGATGGTGGGCATCTGCTTCCAGTCGCTGAGGCGGCCACCGACTAAGTTTCCTACCGTGATGCCCGCACCGAAGACGACCAGAACCCACGTAACCGCGTGCGGTGAGAGGTGCGTGACGGATTCCAGCAGAGGAGCGATGTACGTGAGAACGCAGAAGAGCGAGACCGATGAGAGTGTGCTGGTGGCGAGCACGAGCTGGACGGGCAGGCGGAAGACCTGGTTGAACTCGTGCTTGAGATGCTGTGGCTGGGCGGCCTGCGACGGTACGAGCTTGACCAGGCAGATCGCCGCGATAACGCCGATGGGGATCAGCGCCCAGAAGGCGAAGCGCCAGCCGAAGGCGAGGCCGAGCGCCGTGCCTGCGGGAACACCGAGGATGTTTGCCAGTGTGAGGCCGGAGAACATGAGCGCGATGGCTTGCGCGCGCTCCGCCTTGGGCACGATGTTGGAAGCGAGAACGGAGGCGATGCCGAAGAAGGCGCCGTGGCAAAGGGCGGTGAGGATGCGCGCACCGAGCAAGAGGCCGAATGTCGGTGCGAGGGCGCAGATGGCGTTGCCGCCGATGAACATGCTCAGCAGGATGAGCAGGGCACCCTTGCGGTCCATGTGTCCCAGCGCGAGCGCGACCAATGGCGAGCCGAACGTGACACTAAGCGCGTAGGCGGAGACGAGGACGCCGGCCTTCGGGATGCTGACGTTGAAGTGCTGCGAGAGCTGCGGGAGCAAACCCACGATGACGAACTCGGAGGTGCCTATGCCGAAGGCGGCTACCGTCAGCGCTAGGAGAGGCTTTCGCATCAAACACCAGTATCGCTTAAGCGCCGATGCGTCCTTGAAACAGCCAATCCATCAGACATCGCCAAGACGTAGTGCGAACATTTTAGTCCTTGGACATTCTCTAAACTATAACCTTGCCAAGACACTTCGCTTCCGTTCGGACTTCATAGTCTTGGACGCCTGAATAGCAGCTTCTAACTTCAGCTTAAAATCCGCAGGCATGGAACCGAGATGCTCCAAAACACCATTTTTTAGATGAGCACTAAGTTGGGAATGGGGAATGGGATGTAGATTGTCAGGCTGAACCGCAGTATCGAGTTCGAAAAAATCAACTGTTGCTTGCGGATAGTAGACAACGCCTGCCATCAGACTGGCATTGTTTTGATAAAGAGTCACTTTGGAAGTTGCTTTGAGACATATGGCATGCTCAACGCCGCCAAGAACATCGTTACAAAGAAAGACAAAGCGTTTAGGTTCAGCGAAGCCACCCTGATACTGCTAAGGGCATTTGATCACATCGAATGTTTTCAAGTCCTTCAGATCAGCGATCATCTGGCAGCAGAGGCGCTCCGAATCAGATCATCTTCGATCATCAATTCGCGAGCGCCTGCCGCCGCGTCAGCATCTTCCTCAAAGAAGCTTTCAAATGGCATTTCGGCCCTTTTGCTTCCTGCTGGTCGTTCATCCCAGGCGTTTTTGTAGGCGAACATCTCGTGAGTGATCGCTTTCAGCCTTTCGAAGTCCATCTCGCCATACTGCGCAATGACCTTGTTGAGAGCGAAGATGTCCGAGTCGGACAAGTGATCCCGATCAAACGCACCCTTAGTTCTAAAGCGGGGATTCTCATATTGAAAATCCAGCTCTATCGCCTCCCCTAATCTCTTAGCCCGTTCCGCGGTCGAACCGAATCCATCTCCGGTAATTGAGGCTGTCAGCACATTCAACGTTTGCGATGGTATGGGGCCATAGGGTAGCGCACAGTAATTGTCGCCAGTAATTGGACGTCCAAATCGAACGAGGTGGAACTTATCGGCGAGAAAGAGTAGCTTGCACAATTTGTATTTCGTCAGTTCGGGAATCTGCTGCGCAGCCAGATATGTGATTGCCGCAAAGGTACTTTCAAAGTCATATTCAAAAGAAACGGCCATCTCCACATCCCCCCTTTTCGCCTTAAATTCGCCTTTCGGCGACTCACCATAGGTTACAGCTTGAGATGCATGCTTGCAAGAAATATGGCCCCTTTTCCGGGGCCATATCTCATTTTGATACTAGCGAACTAGTCGCCAGCGACAGTCTCTTCAATGTTGTTGACGACCTCAGCCTTCGACGCCACCGGAGCTGCGGGCTTGATGCCGCCCAGTCCACCGATCTCGCCGATTGCAACGAACCCACCAGGAAGCTCAGGCTCCTGCAGGATTTCCTTGCGGTAGAGCTTGGCCATGCGGGCGTTTTCGGCGTCCTGCTTCAGCTTGGCGTCGCGGGCGCGAATCTTTTCTTCGCGGGCGTTCTTGGCGATGCCGCTCTTATCGAACGTATCGTTCGCAGCCGAATCCACATGCTCCTGGTTGAGGACGAGATCATACTTCGATTCCTTCTCCAGGCCGACCTTCTTACCACCGGCAAAGATCTCGTGACGACCATGCTCCTCGTACCACTTGGTGAGCGAACTCGTCATGTGCATCTTCTCGATGATGTTGCGCCAGCCGACGCCTGTGTTGTACGCGCAGAAGCTGATTTCGCCTTCCTGCGTGGCGTATGGGATGATGCACTGCTCGGTGCGGCGGAAGTCGTAGTTGAAGAGGTCCTGGAACCACATGCCGGCGATGAAGAGGAAGTTCCAACGGTCGGCGCGGCGCTTCTTGATGTCGTCCATCGTGCGGTCGCCGGTCACCTTGCCGTAGTCGCGGCCGGTGGCGCCGAAGCATTTGTCGAACTTGGTCAGCAGCGAGAAGATGCTGAAGTGGGTGGGAGCGTTCTTCGGCTCGTAGTTGCGGATGAGCGCGAGACCGGCGCCGAGCATGGTGAGGTACTTGCCGCGGGCAGCGTCGTTGACGCGTGCGATGTCCTTGGCAAGACGATCAGCGTTGAGGAAAGCCGTTACGGGCACAGCTTCCTTGGTTTCCTTATCGATCATCAGCGCCATGCCGATACCGCAGTTCGGGTGGCAGCCGCAGGAGAGCTGGCCCCAGTCGTGGTTCGGTCCATGGACGAGATCGGCCCAGTCGGAGAACGTCGACATGAAGCTGATCGGGAACCAGTCGCGGACGGGCTCGCCGAGGCCGGTCTGGTTCTTCACATCGTGCGCGAGGTGCGACAGCGTGTAGCGCTGCGCCATGCGGCGCTCATCGGAGACATCCTCATCGCGGCCCGTGAACGAAACAGGCTGGAACGAAAGGAAGTTGATCTTCTTGGGATTGTCGAGCGCGAACTCGATGATGCGGCCAACCTGCTCATTGTTGATGCCGTTGATGATGCAGGTGACGGGAACGATATCTACGCCGGCCTCATGCAGGTTGTGGATGGCCTGGAGCTTTACATCGAATGCGTTGCCGACCTTGCGGTGCGAGTTTGGCGCATTGCCGATTCCGTCGAACTGCAAATAAGCGTAGCGCAAACCGGCTTCCGCAGCAGCCTTCGAGAACTCCTTGGACTTGGCGAACTCGATACCGTTGGTCGCGGCCTGCACGGAGGTGTAACCAACCTTGCGGGCATAGGCGACAGCGTCGAGGAAGTACGGTGATAGCGTGGGCTCGCCACCCGAGAACTGCACCGACATCTGGCGCTTCGGCTTGATGGTCACGGCGTTGTCGAGCATGGTCTTGATCTCGTCCCACGTAAGCTCGTGGACGAAGCCGACCTGGTTGGCGTCCATGAAGCAGGGATCGCACATCATGTTGCAGCGGTTGGTGAGATCGATGGTGAGGACCGAACCGCGGCCGTGGGTAACGGTGGACGTGCCGTGGTTGTGCAGCTTCTCATCGTTGTGCGCGCGGATGTCGCGGCCGGGAAAAACTTCTTCAAGATGGCGGAAGAACGCCGTGTCGATAGACATGACGTCTTCAAAGTGGCCGTGGATGGGGCAATCCTTCACCATCAGGATCTGGCCGTCCCGCTCGATGATCTGCGCCTTGATTTCGCCGACCTTCTCGTTCAAAAGAATCTCGTGAGGCAGCTTGCCGTCAACGATCTGCTGGCGGATCTCCGGCACGCAGCGCGGGCAAAGGGAGTCGGTCGTGCGGGGCCAGCCGAGGGGCGGCTTTTCTTTCTGGTACGACTTCAGGAGGGGCTTATCCGACCACTTTGGGGTAAAGCTCTTGTTGGGGCTGATGGAGTTCAGCTTGTTGAACACGCTCCAGCCGGCCTTCGCGCCGAGCACTACGCCTTTTTCAATGAACTTAGTTGCCTTTGCCATTTTTGTTGCTCTCCTGAAGAGTTCGCCGCGGAAGTACACGCAGCAAGATTGTCTTAAACCAGCCTAGAAACGCGGCCCGTGAAGTCCTGTGCGGGTTTTCGCGTTGCCTTCCGGTGACGGAAGGAAAAGCAGTAGCCCGTGCATCATCCAGCGTAGTGAAGGGTTACAAACAAGTCCTGACAAATACAGCGAACGGCGAGAATTAGCAGCGAACGGGGATTCAGCGGCGGTCAGCGGAAGCCGCTAAACTTGAACTTATGAGCCGCAGCTTTGTCCGGTCCGTATTTTTGGGTGTTTTGGTCGTGGGATTTGGCGGGCTGAGCGTTCGTGCGCAGACGCCTGCCGCAGGGGATCAGCCGACAGGCGGTGCCGCCACGACGACCATCCAGGTCCAATCGCAATTGGTGCTGGTGCCAACCTCCGTGGAGCTCGGCAAGGACACGCTGTACGAGCTGCAGGCTTCGCAGTTCCTCGTGGAAGACAACGGTGTGCCGCAGCGCGTGAGACTGGACGAAACCGACGACTCCCGTCCGCTCTCATTGGTCGTCGCGGTGCAGTGCTCGCGGTCGGCGGAAGCGGAGTTCGATAAGATTCGCGGCCTACCGACGATGATTGAGGCTATTACCGGGGACGCGCCGGCGGAGGTCGCCATCATCCAGTTCGGCACCGGCGAAGAGCTGCTGGCCGGGTTTACCCACGACCTGCAAACCCGCGACAGGGCGCTGAACAAGCTGAGACCCTGCGACTACGACGGCGGGAACACCATTTTTGACGCCGTGGACTACGCCAACACTCTCCTGGAAGCGCACAAGGCAACCGGTCGGCGAGCAGTGTTGTTGATCAGTGAAACACGAGACCACGGCAGCGAAACCAAACCCGAGGCGGTGATCAAAGAGTTGGGACGGTCGAACACGGTTGTGGATGCCGTGGCGTTTGCGCCGGGGCGGGATGAAGTGATGGACGACTTGAAGCACGGCGGCGGCAGTGGCGTGATGGGTCTGCTGTTTATGGGCATTCAGGCACTGCGCAAGAACGCTCCCAAGGAGTTCGCGAGCATGAGCGGCGGTGAGTACATCAACTTCGCCACGCAGAAAGGCTTCGACAAGGGGATGGTGTCGCTAGCCAACCACGTACACAACTTCTATATGTTGAGCTTCGTGCCACGCTTCCCACCGGACACGAAGCAAGCCGTAGCCGCGCCAGGGCTGCACCGAATTACGGTCAAAATTCCGGAGTACCCGTCGGCGATTGTGCGGCACAGGGAGTCCTACTGGAATGGGCCGACGGATGCAGCTCCGTCACCCGATGCATCGGCCCCAACGAAGTAGCTGTTTCATAGGGGCCAACATTTTTGCTCCCAGACTGCATCCGAACCCTTAAAATTCAGGCTATAGGATTTGATTCCTGCCGAAACATGGAGACGAAGGTGCGGAATGGAAAGCTGGTGGGACTGGTGTTGGGTGTCGCCGTAGGAATGGCGGAAATGGCGGCTTCGGCACAGTCGTTGCCCTCGCAACTGGCGGGTAGCTGGAAGATCACACGAGTTCTACCGACGCATAACTCCCCTTGCTGGGATGCGACGCAAGCTCAGCCGCTGCTGGGATCCAGCTTGTACTACGGTGCATCCGCCATGCGCTGGCGCGGAGGCGAGGTGCCGTTGCAAGGCATCACGATGCGCATGGTGACCGGCGCTGAGTTCAAGAAGGAGAACTCGGGCGATGACGGCGCGGCGGACTTTATGCAGCTCGGGATCCACTCCGGCAGCGTGCTGGAAGTGGACATGCAGCATGAGGACGCCGACATTACCGGCGCGACGACCGAGGTTCCAGGCGACTCCGTATTAATCGCCGGACCGAACCGGATTGTCGTAAGCGCTTGTGGTGTCTTCTTTGAGGCGCGGCGGCCCGCGATGACCACAGCTTCAGCCTCACGCTGATTATTGACGCAACTCAACAATCGTCGCACCCTGGCCGCCTTCGTTGTACGGAGGCTCGCTGACGCCGGCAACATGAGGATGTTTGTTCAGGAACTCACGCAGCGTGCGGCGCAGGATGCCCATGCCGACGCCATGGACCACGCGGATCGTTGGCAGACCAGCCAGAAACGCGCGCTCGACGAAGCGCTCGACTTCACTCTCGGCTTCGTCGGCAGTGCGGCCGATGACGTTGATCTCCGAGGTCAAATAGTCGGAGTCGCCGGCGCCTGTTCCGGTTGAGACAGTCACCCCACCGCGCCGCGTTTTGCCTTGAGGCGTAATGTCTTTGGCGAAGGCAACGACTTCCGCAACATCGCTGCGGGCCACGCGCATCTTCATCGCGCCAACCTGCACTTCAAGCGTCTTGGCGTCTATCAAACGGGCCACGCGGCCCTCGCGCGCGAGCGACTTCAGCCGGACGGTATCGCCTACCTGCGGGTCGCGCTGGCGGTTCGCAACGAGCGGGCCATCGCTCTTGTCCGCGCCGGTGGCATGCGCGACGACGGTGGACTGAAACTGTTCGGAGAACTCACGCCGCAGGCGAGCGATGCGCAGCGCGGAGTCGCGCGCAATCTTGGAAGCAACCGTCTTGTCGTCGATCGCCTTCACAGTATCTCGTAGCTGCAGCTCAAAGTCCTTGATCAGCGTTTCGAGCTTCCCCTCGAGCTCGCGCGTGCGGGCCTTCTGCTCGATGCGGCCTTCGGTGGCGAGCTTGATCCGTTCGGCATCGAGCTTCTTCTGCACTTCGGCAAGAGCTTCGCGCTCCGACGTGGCCGCTGAAAGCTGCGCGTGCAGCTCGTCGAGGAAGCGCCCAATATCTGCGGTCTGCGAACTCATCTGCGAACGTGCATTGGCGACAATGTCCGGCGCAAGGCCGAGGCGCGCCGCGATATTAAGCCCGGCTGACGCGCCAGGAACGCCGAGGCGCAGTTCGTAGGTGGGCGCGAGACGCGCTTCGTCGAAGCCGACTGCAGCGTTCAGCACTCCCTGGTGCTTGGCCGCGTAGACCTTGAGCGACGTAAGGTGCGTTGTGATGAGGCACCAGACGCGGCGGCGCAGAAAGTGCTCGGCCACGGCAACGGCCAGCGCTGCGCCTTCTTCGGGATCGGTCGCGGAGCCTAGTTCGTCGAGCAAGACGAGCGACGTATCGCCAGCTTCGCGAGAAATGCGATCGACGTTGACCACATGCGAGGAGAACGTAGAGAGGTTCTGCTCGATGGACTGCGCATCTCCGATGTCCGCATAAATGGCTGTAAAGAGGGGAAGCCGGGCACGCGTAGCAGGAACAGGTATCCCGGCCTGCGCCATCAATGCGAGTAGCCCAGCAGTTTTGAGCGCGACTGTTTTGCCGCCGGTGTTGGGCCCGCTGATGATCATCTGCCGCTTGGTTTCGGGGTAGGTGGGCAGCGCAATGGTAAGCGGCACGATGCTCGCTTGCTGCTCTCGCAGTCGCAACTCTAGCAGCGGATGACGCGCAGCCACCAGTTCAAAATCAAGTTTGGACTCGGTTGTCGCGGCAACATTCGCAGTCGTAAAAACAGGGCGAACGCACTCCAGCTCTTCCGCAAAGCGCGCGAGTGCCTGGTGCGTATCAGCTTCCGCAAGAATTGCTGCGCCAAGCAGCAGGGCTTCCGCCTGCGCCGCGACCGCGCGCGTCATTGCCACGAGAATGCGGTGAATTTCGGCCTGCTCTTCGTCGAGCAGGCGCACGAGCTCGTTATTTTGCTCGATGGTTTCAAGCGGCTCGACGAAGACTGTTTGTCCGCTGGAGCTCGATCCATGCACCACGCCGCCGACCTTGCGCTTGAACTCGGCCTTTACGGGGATGACAAAGCGCTCGCCGCGCACGGTGATCAGCTCATCCTGCGTGCTTCCACCTTCGGAAAGCTTCGCCAACGCACGCCGCAGACTATCTTCAATCGCACGATGCTGTCGCTCCATCGCGCGACGAATGCGGCGCAGCTCGGGGGAGGCATCGTCACTCAGGCTGCCATCAGCTTCAATCTTGCCGCGCAGAAACCGCAGCAGATTGCCAAGATCGTGCGACAGCAGTGGGGCGGAGAGTTCCTCAATACCCGGCCACTTGCCCAGAACGGCGGAGGGCGGCGCAAGCACGGTCTGACGCCAGGCCTCAACCCGCTCCGCATGAGTGAGCGCCGAGAGCAGCTCCGCAGGCTCAAGCGCCGAGCCTTCGATCTGCGCCTTGGCCAGCAACTCCGACGCGTCGAAGATGCCGCGGAAGTCGAAGCCTCCACCTACGGCCACAAGCCGCCGCAGCTCCGCGGTACGCTGCTGCTGCTCCTCAATCCAGGCGAGATCGCCCGAGGGCGCGAGCATGAGCACCCGCTCGCGGCCCAACGTAGACTGCGCGCCGCGCGCCAGGCGCTGCTGCAGTTCCGCCCACTGCAGCGCTTTGGCGCTGGTTTCGGTAAGGGCGTCGGGGATGGCGAGTAGCAGCTGCATCTTTATAGAATACGGCCCCGGCCCAAAGGGAGCACCCGTAGCCACTGGATGGAACCCGGCGTATTCTGCTGCGTATCTCTTTCTGTGTGCGAGCCGCGAATCTTTCCGGCTCGCGGAGGTTTACGCTATGACCTGTTCTTCGTGCGGCGCCGTTTTCGCGCAGGACGCTCATTTTTGCCCCCACTGCGGGACGCCGGTCGTCCAGCAGCCCCAGCCCTCGCCTGTCTACCCTGGCTATCACGCCGTGCTGCCCTATACGCGCGTGTCGCATCATCTGCAGGTCGCCGGCATTCTCTGGATTGTTTACGCGTTTGAGCGGACCGCGAGCAAGCTCGTGGGCCTGATGTTCCTGCATGGCATATTCGGCAGTCACTTCAATGCTGACTGGAACAACTGGTCGCCGTTGGGCAACTTCGGCTTCGAGATGATCTGGCCGGTCGTGGTCGTGTCGCTGATCGTAGGCCTCGGGCTGAGCCTGCTGACAGGCTACGCGCTGCTGACCAAACAGCCCTGGGGACGCGTGATCGCCATCGTGACCAGCATACTGGCGCTGTTCCATCCGATCTTCGGTACGGCGCTGGGCATTTACACCCTGTGGCTGCTGGCTCCGGCGGCCAGCGGTGATGAGTACGCCGCGATTACCGCTGCCACGCCGCGCTAATGGCGCTGGCGGCTTCGCGGCACGTACGATATAAGGATGAACTTTCCTGCTACGCGCCTGCGCCGTCTGCGCTCTACCGCCGCAATGCGCTCGCTGGTGCGCGAAACCCACCTCGAACCCAGCGCGCTGATCTATCCGCTGTTTGTGTGTGAAGGCGAAGGCATGCGCCGCGAGATCAGCTCCATGCCCGGCGTGTTCAATCTCTCTGTGGACGAGATCGTAAAAGAAGCCGAAGCCTGCGCCGCACTCGGCATTGGCGGGCTACTGCTATTTGGAATTCCGAACGAGAAGGATGAGACCGGCACAGGCGCCTATGCCGCCGACGGCATTACGCAGCGGGCGCTTCGCGCGATCAAGGCCAGCGGCAAAGCGGAATCGCTCGTCACTATCGCCGATGTCTGCCTGTGCGAGTACACCTCGCACGGCCACTGCGGGATCGTCTCTCGCAATCCAGCAAACCGCGATGGCGAACGCTTTGAAGTAGAGAACGATTTAAGCGTGGCGCTGCTAGCAAAGACCGCCGTTTCGCTCGCCGAAGCTGGCGCGGACATCGTCGCACCCAGCGACATGATGGACGGCCGCATCGCGGCAATGCGCGAGGCGCTCGACGACGCCGGCAAGACGAACACGCCAATCATGAGCTACGCCAGCAAGTTTGCCTCAGCCTTCTACGGCCCCTTCCGCGAAGCCGCCGACTCCGCCCCACAGTTCGGCGACCGCCGTACCTACCAAATGGACGGCGCAAACCTGCGCGAAGCCATGCGCGAAATCGAGCAGGACATCGCCGAAGGCTGCGACATGCTTCTGATGAAACCCGCGATGCCCTACCTCGATGTAATCCGCGAAGCACGTCAGCGGTTCGACCTGCCCATGGGCGCCTACCAGGTCTCAGGCGAGTACTCGATGCTGCACGCAGCCTTCCAGCGCGGCTGGCTGGAACCCGAACGCGCCATGCTCGAAAGCCTCCTAAGCATCCGCCGCGCAGGCGCGGACTTTATCGTGACGTACTTTGCGAAGGATGCGGCGAAGGTTTTGTGAAAACGGCCTATTGGAACGTTCGCGAAGGTCATCCGCTGCCCAACTGCGAAGACGCGTGGAAGGTTCACGGACATTGGTCGGCTTGTTCCTTATGGATGGGCATAGGGATTTTGCCGTTCATAATGGGTACTTTCGCTTTTGAGGAATGGCTAGGCCGATTTATACGATTCCCCGATGCACTGACATTTCTTCCAGTTTTATTTTATTTAGCGGTATTCGTGATTGTCGCTTATGTGAAGCAACAATTCCGTTGCCCACGTTGTGGAGCGCGGTTCTATCGATGGGGACCATGGGGAATATTCAAAGGTGGGATAGTGCGCGAGTGCTACAACTGCGGGCTAAAGAAGTGGGCATGTCCTGAAGAATCGATAGAAGTCTCGGAGATTGACGGCATCGTCATCCGGCCGCGCCACTAGAACTCGTCGAGTTCCGCAAACACATCGGCAAGTGACACTTCAATCGGCGTTCCTTCAAGGCGAAGGATGCCATCCGCAGGCTGAACGAAGCCTTTGTCCGACGCGTGATAGCCAACGCGCTTCCATGGATCGATCACCCACGTAGTCTTCACGCCAATGGAAACATAGTCGTCCACGCGGCGCTGCAACTCCGTCATGCGATCCTCGGATGAAACCACCTCAACACACAGCAGCGGTGTGAAATTGATAATGGGGTCTTTGCCGTCGGTATTACGGATCACGCAAACATCGGGAATACGATAGCGCGAAGAAGTGATTTGTAGCCGCTGTTCGGGAAGAGGGCGCACGCCCCAGGTCTTACGGTTCTCGCGAAAGATACCGTTAATAATGCTCTGTACATGTGCGTGCGGCTGCTCGCCCACATTTCTCTCCTTAAGCTCGCCGTCAACATAATCGCGGTCGGGCCGGTAGGTGGTGCTCAGATATTCACTTACCGGGATAAGAACAGGCGTTGCCATCGCACACCTCGTTGGATTAAGAATACGCCGCATAAAGCACTATGCAAGCGCCTCTTTCAAGGCTCGTTTCCAATTCGGGACATCCAGCTTCCAGCAAATCTCCACCTTCTGCGAACGCGATCGAGCCTCGCTCCACACCCTCTCATTCCTGGCGTCGTTCGAAACATTCAGCCGGTCGACAATCGTCATCCCAAGCGTCAACGCACTCTTTGTTTCAATCTCCACGAAGTGCGCACTCGTCTCCAGCACTAGCTCGGGATGGAGCAGCACCGCCATCGCAATCGGATCAGGCAACGAGATGCCATGCTCTCCAGTCTGCTTCTCATAGGCCACTGCGCCAGAGCTGTTGCACTCGATGGCGAACTCCGCAAGTGGGGTCTTCAGCGCCAAAATTTCTGCGATGTCCGAAGCATTCAGCACAGCCGCATGCCGCGAAAGCTCCCACCCGACCATCTGGATCGGCAGACCCGAAAGGAAAACCTTGCGCGCCGCCTCAGGGTCGACCCAGATGTTGAACTCAGCGGCGGGAGTCACATTACCCTCCGTGCAGGCCGCGCCACCCATCACGACGCAGCGGCTGATGTTGGCAACGATCCTCGGCTCGCGCTCGAGCGCCAGGGCGAGATTGGTCAGCGGCCCAAGCGTGATCACCTCAAGCCCGGGATTCGCCATCGCCGCCTCCACGATGGCCTCAACCGCGTGCGTCGCCTCCACCTTGCGTCGACTGGGCGTGTATCCGTGGTCGCCCATGCCATCCATGCCGTGGAACCAGTGAGCCGGCTCGAGCTCGCGGAAGAGCGGCTTTTCAGCGCCGCGATAGACCGGTACGTCCGAGCCGCAAAGCTCCGCCGTGTAAAGCGCATTGTTCACACCCTGATCCACCGCAACATTGCCCGCGACCAGCGTAATCGCAACCACCTCCACTAGCGGCGAACGCAGCGCCATGATGAGAGCGACAGCGTCGTCGGAGGCAGTATCAGTATCGATCAGAATCTTGCGCATTCGGCTATCCCGTTTTCGTCCAAGCCGTTTCGAGGTAACGCTTTATTTTGTTTACCGTACGCCGCTCCCCGGCGTCGAAAGAGTTGAAAGAAAGAGATTCTTTCAGATGACCGTAGCCAGCCGTGGCTTCAGGATGAGGCTACCATTTCGGCGGAAATGGGCTGTGCGAACAGCACCGCTTCAGCTTTCCGCCGCCGCACCAGCCCCGGCACGACCGCTCCCCCTGCATGTACCCACAACCCGAACTGCATGGCCGCCTCCACAAAGTCCCCCCGATTGACCTTGCGCAGCAGCGTGGACTTCAGGAAGTTGCCGCGCCCCGCATTGAAGCAGAAGTCTACCAGCGCATCGAACTGGTTCTGCGTGATCTCGACCCGCACAGCACGGTTGACACACTCTACTGCCTCAGCAAGATCCGCCCGCAAGAGCGCGTCGGCGTCGGCGTCGTTGATCGTCATACCGTCAAGGATCGCCGGGCCCGTATGCCCGTAACCGACAGTCCAGACCCCCGCCATATCCTGGTAGGCCGTCAACCGCAGCCCCTCGAAGCTCTTCGTCAGGGCCATTCCCCGATCGCTGTATCTAAAACCGTTGTTCATCCTAAAGCGCCCTCCTTAGGCGCACTCCTGAAGCTGCGCGGGCCCGAATCCGATTCGGTACTCGCACATCAAATTCCGTTGGGTTACATGCGCGGCGTAAACTAAGGCGTCGACAATTCCACCCGCGTACAGACGCACGAATGGAGCCACTCCCCTTGGCAGAAACAATCTACGATCTCGTCATCATCGGCGGCGGCCCCGCCGGCTACACCTGCGCCATCCGCGCCGGACAACTCGGCCTGAAGGTCGCCCTCGTCGAAAAAACCGACAAGCTCGGCGGCACCTGCCTCCACTGGGGCTGCATCCCTACCAAGGCCATGCTCTTCTCCGCCGAAGTCTGGGACCACCTCAAGCACGCTGAAAGCTACGGCATCGAAGGCGTCAGCGCACCCAAACTCAACTGGTCGAACGTCCTCAAGCGCAAGGGCGACATCATCGTCAAGCACACCAAGGGCCTCGACTTCCTGATGAAGAAGAACAAGGTCACCGTCATCCGCGGACACGGCCGCCTCACCGGCGGCGCCAAGGACGGCATCTTCACCATCGACGTCACCGCCGAAGACAAGGGCAAGGGCCAGGCCTCCGAACTACAGACCCCAACCAAGGTGCAGGCAAAAAAAGTTGTCCTCGCTACCGGCTCCGACGCCCGCATGCTCCCCGGCTACAAGGCCGACGACACCATCCTCACCAACATCGAAATCCTCTCGCTGCCCGAGTTTCCCAAATCGCTGATCGTCATCGGCTCGGGCGCCGTTGGCGTCGAGTTCGCTTCGGTCTTCAAGAGCTTCGGCGCAGAAGTCACCATCGTCGAAGCCCTCCCACGGATCGTGCCCGTCGAAGACGAAGAAGTCTCCAAGGAACTCACCCGTGCCTACAAGAAGCGCGGCATCGACGTAAACGTAAGCTGCAAGGTCGAGAAGATCGAAAAAACCAAGGGCGGCGTAAAGGTCTCCTTCACCGACGCCTCCGGCAAGCCGCAGGTCAAGGAGGCCGAAAAGGTTCTCGTCGCCGTGGGCCGCGGTCCGCGCACCTATGACGCCGGACTCGACAAGGTAAAGATCACCCTCGACCGCGCCTTCGTCCCTGTCAACGAGTGGATGGAAACCACTGAGCCCGGCATCTACGCCATCGGTGACATCGTCGCCGGCTTGCCGCAGCTTGCCCATGTCGGCGCCATGGCCGGCGTGGTCGTCGCCTCCAAACTCGCTGGCAAGTATGCCCGCCCCGTCCGCAAGGACCGCGTCCCCGGCTGCACCTACTGCGACCCGCAGATCGGCAGCGTCGGCCTCACGGAAGCGCAGGCCAAGGAGAAGGGCTACCAGGTCAAGGTCGGCAAGTTCCCCTTCGTCGGCAACTCCAAGGCGACCATCCTCGACTCGCACGACGGCTTCGTAAAGGTCGTCTCCGACGCCAAGTACGGCGAAGTCCTCGGCGTCCACATCATCGGCCCCAACGCCACCGAGCTCATCGCCGAGTGCGTCGTCGCCATGGAACTCGAAGCCACGGTCGAAGAGCTGATGTTCACCATCCACGCCCACCCAACGTTGTCGGAAAGTCTTCTCGACGGCTTCTCCTCAGTCGAAGGCATGGCGATCAACGTCTAGCTGGCAACAACTGCAACATCGAGCCCGGCCATCGTGCCGGGCTGCGTTCACCTATCTCGATGCACATCCACCTCCTCCAACTCGGCCGCATCTCCTACGCCGAAGGCCTCCGCCGATCCAGGCCGAAGTCGTCGCCGCCCGCAAGGCCAACCTCATCGGCGACACACTCCTGCTCCTCGAACATCCCCCGGTGCTCACCCTCGGCCGCAACGCCACCCGCGCCAACATCCTCGCCACCGACGAAACCCTCGCCCACCGCGGCGTCGAAGTCCACGACATCAACCGCGGCGGCGACGTCACCTACCACGGCCCCGGCCAGCTCGTCGGCTATCCCATCTTCGACCTCCGCGGCGACCTCCCCGGTAAAAAAGGTCCCCACCTCGGCCCGGTCGACTTCGTCCGCCTCATGGAAGAAGCCCTCATCCTCACCTGCAAGGACTTCGGCGTCCCCGCCCAGCGCATCTGCAAGCTCACCGGCGTCTGGACCTACGCCGGCGGCAGCATTCGCGAGAAAAAAATAGCCGCCATCGGCATCCACGTCTCGCAGGCGGTCACCTCGCACGGCTTCGCCCTCAACGTCACCACCGACCTACGCGACTTCGATTGGATCGTCCCCTGCGGCATCACCGACCGCACCGTTACCTCGCTCGAGCTCGAATCGCCCCTCGACCCGCCGCCAACGCTCGCCCAAGCCGCCAACGCCGTAGCCGCAAAGTTCGGCCACGTGTTCCACCGCCAGATCCTCGCCGTCGAAACTCTCGATGAACTCCTCGCTTCGAAATGGCCGCAGTCCGCTAAACGCACGTCCAGTGCGGACCGTTACCTCAGCCGCATATAATCCAATGTTGCGCAGCACCTATTGTTTCCGGAGAAAAAGATCCCGATGCCGACCGACGTAGTCATGCCCCAGATGGGCGAATCCATCACCGAAGGCACCCTCACCAAGTGGCTCAAAAAGCCCGGCGACACCGTCGCCCGCGACGAACCCCTCTTCGAAATCTCGACCGACAAGGTCGACGCAGAAATCCCTTCCCCTGTAGCCGGCGTTCTCGGCGAAATCAAGGTCCAGGAAGGCACAACCGTCAATGTCGGCGCCCTCGTCTGCACCATCAGCGAAGAAGGCGGAGCCGCCGCCAAGCCCGCAGCAGCCGCTCCAGCTTCGACCTTGCCCGTCAAAGAAGACACTGTCACCCCCTCCGGAGCTGACATGGCCACCATCGACGCTATCGCCACGGCCGAAGCCATGGCCCCCGCCTCGACTGGCCCCGGCACCGAAATCCCCATGCCGCAGATGGGTGAATCCATCACCGAAGGCACCATCACCAAGTGGCTCAAGAAGGTCGGCGACACCGTCGCCCGCGACGAACCCCTCTTCGAAATCTCGACCGACAAAGTCGACGCCGAAATCCCCTCGCCCATAGCCGGCACCCTGACCGAAATCAAGGTCCCCGAAGGCTCGACCGTCACCATCAACACCATCGTCGCCGTCATCGGCGGAACGGCCTCAAAGCCGGGTGCCCCATCTTCGGCGACGGCCCCATCGTCGCCTAAGGTGGGTTCCGCCGAAGCTCCCGCCCCCGCAAAGCCCGCTGCCGCTCCGGCATCCGCCGGCGAAGGCCTGCGCTCCTCGCCACTGGTCCGTAAAATCGCCTCCGAGAACAACGTCGATCTATCCACCGTCCCCGGGACTGGCGCATCCGGCCGCATCACCAAGGAAGACATCAACGCTCACCTTGCAGGCGGCGCCACCAAGCCGGGTGCCCCATCTTCGGCGACGGCCCCATCGTCGCCTAAGGTGGGTTCCGCACCCGTAGCCCCGCAGCCGCAGCCCGGCGAGCTCGTCCCGATGACCAAGATGCGCAGCATCATCGCCAAGCGCATGGTCGAGTCCAAGGCCACCAGCCCCCACGTCCACACCGTCTTCAAGGTGGACATGACGCGCATCGTCAAGTTGCGCGAAAAAGAGAAGAACAAGTACGAGCAGCGCAACGGCGCCAAGCTCACCTACATGCCCTTCATCACGCGCGCCGCTATCCAGGCGCTGCGCAAGCACCCCATCGTCAACGCCGCCATCCAGGGCGAAGCGATCCTTTACAACAAGAACATCAACATCGGCATAGCCGTCGCGCTCGACTGGGGCCTCATCGTCCCCGTCATCAAGCAGACCGAAGAGAAGAACTTCCTCGGCATCACGCGCGCCATCATCGACATCGCCGACCGCGCCCGCAACAAGAAGCTCGCCCCTGACGAAGTCTCCGGCGGCACCTTCACCCTCACCAACTCCGGCATCTTCGGCGAGCAGTTCGGCACCCCGATCATCGCTCAACCGCAGGCTGCCATCCTCGGCATCGGCGGCCTAAACAAAGAACCCATGGTCCTCACCGACAAGGACGGCAACGACTCCATCGCCATCCGCTGGATCCAGCGCTTCACCCTCGGCTTCGACCACCGCATCATCGACGGAGCCGACGCCGGCAAGTTCATGACCGACTTCAAACAGTACCTCGAAAACTGGTCCGAAGACATCGGCTAGTTTTCGGGCAAAAAGCGAACGGCAGACCTTGTGGGGTCTGCCGTTCGCTTTTTCTTCTCAAATGAAAAAAGCCGCAGTATCGCGGCTTTCTTTCGATATCTATTTGCGCTTTACGCTACTGCTCGTCATTGCCGTCCATATAGACCTCACTTATTTTCTGATTCATTGATCTGCCAGACGAGCATATGCGACTCGTGCGGTTCAGCGTATTTGATCAACTTTCGGAACTCACCCGTTAAGCGGTCCCTCTCTTTGATCGGCTCCCGATGTATTTCTACATCATCGGCATTTCTTCTTACATAGAACACCTTTTCCGGCAAAAGGTTAGCTGGGAAAACAACCCTGAGAAGCAATTCATCAACCCGATGAGGGGAACTTGAACTCAGGAAAGGATGCGGCGCACCGCCTGTTCTCTTACATTTTAGCAGAAGTGTGTATTCCGCTTCCTTCCCTTTTTCTAAAGCATGGTCGAATCTAATCCGTCTCTGGGGGCCTTGTCCAGTCCCCGCCTGAAGATTATGAATCCTAAACTCTTCCGGATAAAGCTCTTCCGTTACGGTTCCTTGCCCTGTCCAGTGATATCTAAATGGCACTTCTTCGAGGCGCTTGAGTGCAACCACACGCTCACGTCGCGAATTCATGAATTCGTTACCGCCAGGTAAAACGATGTATCCACTTTCGCGGTACGAGTAGTAAAAGTCCGTGTCATGAGCTTTACTACGCATGCTGAGCGTCAGCTTACGGTACAACGGAGGTAGATGTCGGAATCCTCTGCCTACTGCCTCAATAACACCATAAGCCCCGGCTACCGCGAGGAAAAATAGCACCTTTGGGGAACTGTAGACATCAGGTGGGGTAGCCATAGCGGAGTGAGAGAAGCATACCATGGCCTCTCCCATCTTCCGCAACGGGGTTACGTATTAGGAACCTAAACATATTCAATAGCTACATATGTACTAAGTGCCACAGCTACACGCCAATCCCCAGCGCCTTCAGATCAGCCTCAATCACCACATCCCCCGCCTTCGCATCGGCAATCAACTGCTCCACATCCGCAATCACCGCCTCATCCAGCGTCAGCGACAACCCCTTCACCCCACCAGCCGCCGCCGAGTCCTTCACCAGCTTGATCGCATCCGCGCCCACCGCCAGCAACACCGCCCGCGTCTGCGCGCTCGACACGATCAACCAGGCCTGCTTCGCCAACTTGAAATCCGAAGCCAGCTTCGAATAGAACGCCTTCAAATCACCACCCACGCCTTCCAACACACTCACCACACTCATCCTCATCTCCTTCGACTCGCTGTTACCTGTTATCTATCCCAATCTACTTCCGACTAACCCACGCAATCCCCAAATGCACCAACGTCAACAACCCGCCAAACGCTCCCGCAAGCCCTTTCAACCGCTGCACACTCCGCTCATGCGAAGCCACCCGCTCTTCCAACTCATGCAACCTCCCCGGCTGGCCGATGCCAATCAGCGATTGCATCTGGCTTTTAAGCACCGCCAGCTCCTCAAGAACTTTCCCCTCAAAATCCGTCAAATTGCACCGCCTTCTTTTGCGAAACTTGTTCTTAAACTTCGCGCACTTTGCGTCAAGGCCTTTGCATTTAAGAGACCGGCCAATTGACAAACACCGCACTGGAAAACCTCGAATAAACCGGCGGCGAACTCCCGTCATACATTCGTACAAAATACCGCTCCACCTGCGCCGCCCGTGGAATCGAAAAGCTCCGCACCGGACTCCGTAGCACCAGATCCGAAGCATCGACCCCAACCCCAAACTCCCAGTCCTTTCTCCTCACCTCAAGACCCCAACCTGGGGGTAGCACCGTTCCGGCATCCACCCCCAGGGCAGTCCCCGTCACGCTCGTCAACGCAAGCTGCTGCAGGTTCGCAAGCACCTCACCCGGCGAGCTCAACGCCGTTTGCGGCAGCACAGCATCCACCGCAATCTCTTCACTGAGCTTCAGCCCGATCCCATCGGCCCACTCCGTCGCCCAGTCATTCGCAAACGCAATCCTGTAGGTTCGAACCTCCGGAACAGCGCCGCCATCTTCAGCCACAACACTCCGCACCAAAAACGATGACGTCACCCCCTCGCTAGTCACGCTCAGCACATCCCCTGGCCATATATCAGCGCTCGGGTTCACGCACACATACGTCCCCGCCACAGCCGCGGTCCTCGCCGTAGCAAACTCCAGGATCGCCTCGGCCGCCGTTTCGCAGTCCGCACTACTTCGCGCCACCGGCTCAACCACCTTGCCCAACCACCGGCACGTCCCGCTCCCACCACCCGCAGCTTCTTCCGCCACGCTCGCCGCATTCTCCAGCCGCGCCACACTCCTCTGCGACCCGCGATACATCACCGTCACGCGCTCGCCCGCCACCGGCACGCGCCCCGCAAAGAACGTTACCTTCCCCACCGCACCAGCCGACGTCCCATACGACGCCTCGCAGTCCACACCCTGCCCCGCCGATCCCACCAACCGCGTCTGTACCACGCCACTCGGCAGCGTACTCACCACCCACATCGTTCCCGGCCGCATCACACTCACACTCGCCACCGACCCAAATAGCTGTACCGCATTCACCGCCACAAACGTGCAACTGGCCGGGGTCATCGTCAGCGAGCCCGTCACCGCGGCCGAATCATACAACACCGTCGCCGGCGTGTTCGAGGCCGCACCTTCATCCACCAGCTCGAACACCACATCCATCGGCGCATTCACGCCACTCGGATTGCCGAAGTTCTGCACCACCCCATCGACCATGCAGTAGTACCGCTGCATCACCCGCTGCATCTCCACACAGTGCAGCCGCAACCGCAGCGTATACGCATGCCCCGCCACCGGCGTAAACACCGTTCCCACCTCAGCACCATTCACCACCGGCACAATCACCGTGACGCTGCCCGTCCCACTCACACTCTGTCGCACACGAAACCCCGCAAAGCAGTTCGCAAGCTCGGTGACTCCTTCATACATCCCCGCCAGCATCCCATCACTCGCCGCACCCAACACAACCCCACCCAGCGACACAACAACGCTGCCACCCATCTCCACTGCATCGAGCCCCGTCAGCGTCGTCACTCCATCCGCACCCGTACCGCCATTCATCGTCAGCCCCGCCGACGTAATCGATAGATGACTCCCCGGATCGCTCGCCGTCCACTGCGTCACATCGAACGTCGCTGCCGTAAAGCTATCGCTCACCATCGTCCGATTCGTTCCACGAAACGCCGCTTCGCTCAGCGCAAATACCGTCGTCGTGCCATCGCCCATAAAGCACTCCGACACATACGCCGCCGGCTCCTCCGCACCCGTCACCGTCACATCATTCGCCAACTCCCGCACCGCACCCGTGGCCAGCTCCGCAATTGACAAAGTCCCATCCGCCTCACTCAACGCATGCGTCACCGAACCTACCGGCGTCAGCGTCACCGTTCCCGCCATCGCGCGATATCCCGCATACGACGCACTAGCCGCGGCACCCGCATTCACACTCCACGGCTCCGTAGCCTTCACTGCAAACACGCCCGTACCCAACCCACTCGTCCCAGCAGCCACCGTCAACGACGCACTCGACCCCGCCTGCACCCGCCCCGCCAACTGCTGCATCAAAGCCTGCGATGTAAGCCCAACAGCCAGCCCATTCGTCGCGCCAGCACCCGACCCCAGCTTATCCAGCAGCCACTCATCGCTCACCGCCGTCACGCGCGCACGATACGCCGCACCCGCCAGCCCTTCACCCACATAAACCCTTACCGGCTCGGTCGCCACATACCCCGTAAACAACACGGTGCTCGCAGCATCCTCTGCTAACACAACCACTCGAGCCTTGCGAGCAGGCACCGTCAGCCCACCCACACCCACCAGCACGTCGAACACGCAACGCGAAGGCACATTCAACCCCCGCTGCACCTTCACCAAACCCTCAGCAGCAACGGCCCCTGTATACTCCACAGCCCCCAACCCATTTAAGTTATCAATCGTTACCCGCACAAATCCCCCCACAATGTATGAGTTGTCATCCTGAGCATCGCGAAAGATCTGCTTTCCGGTCGCGAGGGAAGTAGATACAAGGCGCAGGCGCCGCCGCTCTACTCCTTACTCCTTGCTCTCTACTCCTAGCCACTCACATAACTCCGAAAACAAACCACCGTCTCCCCATCCACCGGATCCACCACCGGCAGCGCCCGAAACAACCCCGCCAACCGTTCCTTCTGCAATCCGCCCAACGTCCCCACAACATCCTCACTCACACCCTGCGCCGCTTGCAGCCGCGGATAAAACCAAACCACCCGCTCCCCCTGCTGACCCTCCGCCACAAACAACCCCGACCACTCCTGGAAGAAGCTTGACCCCTCACGATCGCAAAACCCAACCACCCCACTCACCTTCATCGCCGCGTTCGGAACGCCGGCCAGCAGCGGAGCCTCCAACGTCAGCGCCCCACCAGCAATCGAGGCGATCCGCCCCACATTAAACGTCACACGCCTCACATAGTCGACATCGGTCAAAGCACTGCGAACATAAGCTCCACTCAACCCACTCCCAACAAAGCCCGTACTCGCCGCATAGTCCACATCCACGGCAACCAGATCTCCCACCGCAAACGAAGCACCAGCCGCGGCCCCCACCTGCAACACGCTCGCCGTTGACCCCGCAACCAACGGCACCGCCGCAACCGCCGCTCCACCCGACCCTACACTCGCAGCCCCCAAAACCGTCTTCAGCAAATTCATCTGCTGCGTTCCGCTCGCCAGCGCCATCTGCGCCTTCCCCCAGCTCTCAAACGCAAATGCAACCGTCGCTTCAACCTCGGTCCTCACCTGCATCTGCGTCGTCGCCGGCGCACCCGACCGCAATGCCACCACCTTCGTCCCACACTTCCTCTCGAACCCATCAATCCATCCCAGATCCACCCAGGGCGCCGGCGGCGCATCCAGCGCAAACCCACCACTCTGCGCCGCATCGAAGATCGTCGGCCCCTCATACGTCCCCAGAGCCCGCGCCACCGGAGCAAAGTAAGCCCGCACCCGTCGCACCACAGGAGACATCACTTCCATCAACACACTCATAGCTCACCCGCTTCTTGATAGCTCATCACCTGCACCGTAGCCGTCCGCTTCAACCGTTCTCCTTCCACCTTCACCGCGCCAAACACCACATCTCCCCACCACACATTCGTGTTCATCGCGACCACCGCCTGCCCAACCGCTATCCCCGCGTAGTTCTGTTTCACCGCCCACTGCGGCGAAGCCCCCACCGCCTGCAGCAACTCCCCATCCATAGCAGCGAGCGCCCGCCCGCGATCCATCCCCGCACCCGCCGCGGTACCCGCAGTCTCATACTCAATCTCGCAACTCAGCGCCACCATCGGCATCGCACCGTTCGCATCCACCTTGCTCGCACCCCAGCTCAACCGAAAACAATCCGTCAGTGCAACCGCACTCACCAGTTCGTTCTCGATCACCAACACACCCGGCCGCACTACACCACGCAACACAATTGTCCGTGCCGGATTCCCCAACGCCACCCGCGCCCGCATCACCTCATAGAACGTATCCTTCGCACTCTGCACACACACCTCCTGAACCAGCACTCATCTGGGTGCCCCATGTACGCGACGGTTTCTTCGTCGCTTACGTGGGCATCGGGCGAACGCCCGACCGCTCTCCGTCAACCCACCACCTCACCACACCGGAGCCCGCAACGTCAGGCAATACCCATACACCTCACCGCCCGCTTCCGAAGCCACGCTCTTCTCGATCCCATACACCACCCCATCCACCACCACACCCACCGCCGTCTCAAACAACACATCCGCCGACTCAAACCCCAACGACGCCACCGCACCCTGCGCCGCACTCGCCGAAACCACCATCGTCGCCGTACTCTCTGCCTTGCGAAACACCACCGGCCAAAGCACCACATCGTTGAACGTAGGCACAGCCAATCCCAACTCTTCGCCCTGCGCTCCTGCCACGGCCGGCGCCGGCATTCGCAACAAAACACCCCGCCCGCCGTTGGCCCACAGCAACGCGTCCGCCGCTCTCACCGCCGCATCGTTGTCCATCGCTACCCCAGCCTCTCCGCCACATAAGGCCGCAACAACGCCTGCACCTGGCTATCGATCAGCGAATCGCTGAAGTACTGCGTTTGCAGCGTATCCATCTTGCTCGACTTCACATTCAGCCCCGGCGTCGCCTGCGCATTCTTCACCACCTGCGCGCAAGCCACCTTCACCGCAACCGGAACCACCGCCAGCCCCGCCGTATACGTCACCTCAGCCTCGTCATAGCGCAGCGACATCAAGCTCCCCGTCACACACTCCGAGAAAGCAAACTCACCCGTAGGCAAGCTCATATGCAGCGTCGCGACATCCACATCCACCCATCGCCCCGGCATCCCAAACGCTGCCAAGAACTCCACTTGCGCCGGCATCAACCAGTCATCCGCCCTTGCCCTCGCAAACCGCGCCTTCACCGCATCCACACTCACCAGCGGCCCATAACTCAACCGAACCGTCTGCGCATGCCGCGGCACTCGCATCCGCTCGGTATAACTTTGCGACAGTAGCGAAGGCCGCCGGCAATACGCCTCCATCATCGCGCTTGCCGCCGTCACCCACGCATCCGCCGTCTCCGCCGACAACCCAAACTCCGCATACTCCGCGGGCAACAAATATCCCATCGCTCTATCCTCCGCATCACCAAAAATCCGGGTGCCCCATCCTCGCGACGGCTTCATCGTCGTTAGGGTGGGCCATCGAACAACGTTCGACCGCCGTCACCCACGCCACCACCAAAGCAAACGGGCCGGAGTACCCACCACACTCCGACCCGCCTTCTCTACCCTCTACGCTCTATCCTCGACACTCTGCCCCTAGCGATCCACCAGCACCTGGTAATGCGCATACCCCGCGCCCTTCACCACCACCGCGCCAAACTTCACAGCCACATACTGCGAAGCCAGAGATCCCGGCATCCCGAGCTTGAAGATCCGCGGATTCGCATCGCCCAGCCAGTGATACTCGATCAGGTCCTCGGTCACAATGTAAGCCGGCAGCACCGCCGAGCCCGATCCAGGCACACCCGTGTACGGAAGCGTCCACTCCGGAATCAGCGGAATATCACCCGCCTGCGTGCTCAGCGTCTTCACCGTGAGCCCACCCTCGATCGCCTTCGTGTTCAACACCACGTTGAACTCCGCCTTCATCTCGCGATCGATCAGATCCAGCAGAACCGGATTCGCATAAATCGCCGTCGGCCTCACCCCAAAGCTCGAGTTCGCCAGCATCTGCGCCACCGTCGACTTCAACCCATCCACAATCGAAGCCGTCGTTCCGATCGTCGTCGTATTGCCGCCCGCAACAATCTGCCCCGCAGCGCCAAAGTACTGCGACGTCGTCGGCGAGCTGAGGCTCGTATCGCTGCCGTTCCAAAGCGCCACATCGTGCGTGCGCAGAACGCCGTCGACCGTATCCGCAAGGTCCTTCGCCTGCAGATACTCAAACTGCTTCTGCTGCGCGCCCAACTCCATGTCGAACAGGTTGTAGTTGATCTGCGCCACCAGCGCCTTCAGCGGCACACTGCGTTCCACGCGCGTCGGCGCAACAATCGGCGGAACAATATTGCGCGGATCGACAAACCCCGCACTCGCCGCGGGCGAAGGAATCGCCGTCTCTTCAAAGTATCGCGAAGGATGCCCCGTCGCCGGCACCTGCTTGATGCGCTGCCCAAACACCCCACGCCGGCGCACCAGATCCAGGATCTCTGTCTGATACAAAGGAACTTCAATAGCACCCGGCCCGATATAGTCTGCCGTAGCGCTGATCTGCATAAACTGTGCGTTCATTCTTCTCTCCTCATTTCCTCAAAAACAAAAAGGCGCAGCCTTAGCCGCACCTGTTCGAAATCTTCCTCACCACGATCCCTTAGGGTTTGTCATCCTGAGCGCAGCGAAGGATCTGCTATTCGCCGCGGTGGCAATATTTAGCCGGACGGTCTACCCCACCATCCCCGCCCGCAACAGCGCCGACTTCACCGCAATCCGCTGCTCCACACTCAGACTCGTCAACGCCGCATCGATCACGCCCGCATCCAGGCCCTCCCCCATCGACCCATCCTTCCCAAACATCCGCCCCATACCCGCAGCCGATGTCTTACGCCCACCGCCGGCACCCGCAGCCGACAACTCCGCAATCTTCGCCTCAGCCTCCGCCAGCTTCTTCTCCAGCTCCGCCTCGCGCGCACTCTCCACAGTCGCCACAATCCGCCCCACCGTCTCCTGCGCCTCCAGCACCAAACTCTCCTGCCGCTCACTCATCTTCGCCACCGCCAACTCCAACGCACCAGCCGCCGCACTCAATCTCTCCACCAACTCCTCCATGACCATCTCCTCCAAAGTGTTTCCTCCAATCCAACCTCTTCGCGAAACTTGCTTTTTACTTGGCGCACTTTGCGTCAAAGCCTTCCCCGCAAACCCGCACCATGCCGCACCCGAAACGACGTCCCCCGATAAGCCGCCTTAGTCCGCAATAAAATCGCCGCCCCGGTAAACGTAGCCCGCGTCAGCTTCCACACGGACGCCTTCATATCCGCCACATGCGCATCGGCCAACTCATAGCTCGCCCATGTCCCCATCAGCACCCGCCATGACACCAACCTTCGACTCCCGCGCAATCTCCGGATAGTCTCGCGCAAACAGAAACCCACTCACCATCAGCTTCTGTCCCTCGCCCTTCGGGTCCAGATGCGCCGCCGTAATAATCCCGCACTTCTGCCGCGCATCGTGCCCATCCCATCCAGCCTTGTAGTCGACAGCCATCCCCAACAGACTCGGCAACGCCGCCTCCGCAGCCTCACGCGTCAACACCACCCGATGCCCCCGCGCTCCACTCGGCGCCTTGTCGCTCGCCACATCCACCAACGTCAAACACCCCTCAAACGGCAACCGGTTCGGATGCCCCGCAACCTCCGGAAACTCCACCGCCATCGCCCGCAGAGCAAGGCCACTCCGCGAACGCAAAACTCCCCTGCATCGTTCCCCAACATTCATCTTCACCTCCAATGAGCTCTTGCTTTTCTTGCTGTCATCCTCGAAGGCCCGGGCCCCGACGAGCGCTTTTGCTCGTTGGGGTGGAGCGGATCTGCTTCTTTATGGCTCCTCCATCCCTCGCATCGCCCTCACCTCCGCCACACTCAACACTCCCGCAGACAGCATCATCGTCTGGATCTGCGCCTCCACCAGCTCATTCCGGCTCTCGAGCCCATTCCACACAAACCGCAGGTCGTCCCATCCCAATCGCTTCGCAATCACATCCCGCGTAATGTGGTCAGCCATCAATCGAGCCAGCGGCACCACCGCATTCTGAAACGCCTCGTCCGCCAACTCACCCGCAGTCGACCGGTTCACATCACTCGTAATCCCCAACATCATCGGCGGTAGATCGAACGCGTTCGCAATCATCGTCAGCAGAAACGTCTGCCACTGAAGGTGCAGATCCGCATCCGTCCCCGCCGCAAACTTCAACACCTCCGGCTTCTGCTCCGAGCTCAAAATCGGCACCCGACCCGACCCCTCGACCTCATCCTGCCACCACCGGATCAACCGCTCATGCTGCTCCGGTGTCCGCTCATTCATCCACAGCGCATACTGCATCACCGTGTTCGAAGCCATCCGCCCCGCATACCGATGCGCCTGTAGAAACTGTGAGATCGATTCAAACGCCACCTCCAGCTTCCCCAAACCAAACGGCGTATGCGTCCGCGGATTCAACCGCACATACATCAGCTCATCATCCAGCAACTGCGTCACGCGGTCCTTACCCACCTGCCACGCCGCGTCAAATGGAGCCACCTGCGCATACCGCGGCTCACTCGCATCGCCCTTCCAGGCCGCATTCACCTGGATCGAAGCCCCATCCACCGGATACAACCTCACCGGCAACGCCTCATCCCCAGTCGCCTCCATCTCCACCGCACCAAACCCACCGACGAGCACATCCTCAATCACAGCTTCGATCAGCGTCCGAAAACTATCGCTCTCATTCGGACTCTCCAACGCCCGCCGCAACTGCAATGCCCGCTTTGTCCGATCGCCCTCGCCATCCGCACCCGCATCCTCTCGCGCCACAATCTGCCAATCCAGGCAAGCAATCCGATCCTTGATGCAGTTGATCGCCCTCCGCGCCACCGGCGTCTCCGCAAACCTTCGCAGATTCACCGCCGTAGGTTTCGGCATCACCGTCCGCAAACCGCCCGCAGTCACCGGCGTAAAGATCGACCCCCAACCCACCGGCGCCACCGCAGTCTTCCGCGCACCCTCATCCTTCGCCCCGGCCTCCAGTCCCATTACCTTCGACCACCCTCGCCGAACCACCTCACCCAAACCCATCACGCCTCCTTAAACAAAAACGACGCAGCCTATAGCCACGCCCTAAACCAAAAGCCTCGTCGTGTTTCGACGAGGCACAAAATGTCAGATCTCTGATTCAAATCCTCTTGTAAGAGTCGCGCCTGTTGCCAACTCGGATGACTTCGATACAAACTACCGAATCCTGAATGTCCGCAATGACTCTGTAGTCGCCTACGCGGTACTTCCAGAAGTCACCGAGCTTCGATCCTTTCAACGCTTCACCGATGCTCCTCGGATCGTCCAACACAGCAATTCGATCCCGCAGAAAAGCCGTGATTCTTCGGGCTACTTGTGTGTCTAATTTCCTAAGATCCTTCGCGGCATCATCGCCAATCTCAATCAGCCACGCCAAGCGATTGCTCCACTTCATCAAGCGTGTAGGTTCCGCTCAACCCCGCGCGACGGCGCATCACCCGCTCTTCAACTATCTGCAAATCTTCAAGATCGCCAAGGTATTCCGCAATCGCTTCCAACACGTAGTCAGACTTGCTGCGGCCCGATTGCTCGGACAGCTTATCCAGGCGCTCCGAAATACCTTCCGGCAGCTCAATCGAATTAGCGGACATAACAACCTCCTGCAACTTTCATCCTAAACCTCGAACTTTACGCCCGTAACTCCCGCCGCGCCGTCTCCGCCACTCTCCCCATATCCGCCGTCGTCAACACCCGCAATCCTTCCCGCTCCATCACCCGCACCCCAAACCGGTACATCTCCTCATCACTCACAGTAGCCACCGGCTCCACCACCGCCGTCACTTCCAGCTCCGCACCCTCCACGCGCAGAACGCCCTCACGCAGCCCCGCAGCCGAGTACGCCATCCCCTTCGCCATCTCCCCATCGCCATCCAGCGACACCGCCTGGAACATCCTCACCTTCCCGTTGCGGTACCCGCAATCGATCTTCAGCGGATCACCCGCCTGCGTGTACTGGGAAGCCGCAATCCTCTTCTGCATCAACCGCCAAACCCCCGCCCGCTCAAACGCATCCCGCATCGATCCCACAACAGCAGCGCGCCCACTCACTTTCCGTCGCCCCGCCGGCGCCTTCAGCGGCTCCACATACATCCGCATAAGAGCTTCCATCTCCGTCGCCATGTTCTCCGCCAGCGTCCCTCGCATCTCGGTCATCTGCACCGAGTTCGAAAGCGACTCATCCAGCAGCTGCAGCGTCGTCTTCCCCGTCCTCTCAACCCCCGCACGAACCCGCTCCGCAATCTCGCTCTCCAACGCTTCCAGCAACGCCACATCCGCATCGGCATCCATGCAACGCACTCGCGCCCAGTCCCGCGTAAAGCGCACGACAGCCCCATCGCCGCCGGCCTCTCGCAGCACGACGCCAATATTCGCAAACTCGCCCTTCACTACATCCGGCACATACCGAATCAGAGAGAACTCGCACTGCACCCGCTCCGCCAAGCTACCTCCACTCCGCGTTGTAAGCCCACCGCGTCGGACGCATCGCAATATATTGCGCCATCCTCGGCCGCGTCCCACGGTTCGGACTGCTCCCATGCGGCAGCGAGGCATGCCACAACACCATATCTCCACGCTTGGCCGCGATTGGCTTCATCGTCAACGTCCGCAAAGCCTCCGCACGCGGCTCGACACCCTCCGCCAAACCCTCCAACCACGCCTTCAACGTCTTATGAAAGCCTGGCACACAACTGAACGCTCCCTGCTCCTCGTCCACATCCGCCAGATACAAAATCCCCTGCACATCCAGATGATGCGGCTCCGCCAGCGTCGTATCCCAATGCAGACGCGGCCCAGGAAACGGCCATCCGTCGCGCTCCGGTGGATTCAACCCGCCCTGGTCTACCGACGCCCACAAGTCCTCACGCCCCCACAACTGCGCAAACGCCTTCACCATCCGCGCCGATCGCCGATTCGCCCAAAACGCCGGATGCCGCAGCATCGAAACCCATATGCTGTGTCCCAGCGTCTGCTTGTACCAGCTCTCCGAATCCTCGCGATCCATCCCAAGGTACGCATAGATCGCCAACTCCGCGGCCGCCGCGTTCTCCTTGCTCACAGCATCCCGCAACACCACATACCCATGCTCCTCCCAGTGCGCCAGGTCGTCCACACTCAATCCTTCGACACCCTCAAGACTCACCTCCGGTCCAACCACTTCGCCGTTCAACGCTCGTCGCAATCTCTCCAACGCAGCCGCTTCGATCGTCCCGCCATTCCGCTCCAGGATCCATCCCTCAAACTCTTCCAGCGTAGGCCGCCGCTCATGCAGAAATCGCGACGTCTCCAGCACATTCAGCCGCAGCCCACAGAGCAGCGTATTGTCCAGGTCCCACCGTCTCCCGCTCGATTTTGCAGGATCCAGCATCCCCTCCCAAAACGTCCGCAGGTACGCGATCTCCAATCCCTGCGCCGCCACTCCCATCACCACGCCTCCAAACCAAAACTCTGGCTTGCAATTGAACCACCAAACACTACATCACAAACTTTCCTGCCACATCCGCCTCCACCTTAAAGCTTTTCGACACCACAACCCGCCCCACTTTGCCCCAATGTGGGAAAGGCTCCCGATTCGATTCCCGAAACAACCCAATCAACTCCCTCACCCGGCCCCGCCGTTCCAGCATCGTTTCCATCAGCCGCTCAATCGTCCCCGCATCCCCGCCATACCACTCCGGAGGCACCTGCTCCGCAATCCTCCACAGCACCTCCGCCCGAAACTCCTCCACCCGCGTCAGCCACGGCTCAAAGCTCTCCCACCCCGTCACCTTCGCATACACATGGTTGCGCGCAAACACACCCCGCAGCGGAGGGTCCGGAAAGTTCCATTCCCCCGCATTGAAGCAGTACCCCTGGTCGATAAACACCGCCCGATACTTCCGTTCCCGCGGCTTCCTCTCAAACACCGCCTGCCGCCCATTGCAGTTGCCCGTCCACTTATCGACGACCAGCATCCCCGCAAACTCCGCCAGGTTCCGAACCTCTTCCATCTGCGCTTCCGGCAGATAATCCACCACCTGCCCCGGCATCAACCCACCCACAAACTGGCTCCCAAACTGCAGCCCCGCCGCGCAAGCCTCGCGCCGCCCACGGCCCAGCTCCACCACCATCTCCGGCGAGTTCCGCACCAGCCACTCGCTCACCTCGACCACGTCGCTCTGCGGCACCGTCAACCCCACGGCCTCCGCCATCTTCGTCGCGATCAACTCATTGGCCAACACCCGCAAATGCTGCGGATTGTTCTTGAACTTCACCACCCAAAGCTTGCCATCCGCGCCGAGCATCAACTGACTCTGCGCCCCGCCCCGCATCCGTCGAATCCCCTGCACTGCCGTGATTGCCAACTCTAAAAACCCTCACTCCAGCACCATACCGCATTCTCTACGCTCTATCCTCTACACTCTGCTTCTCTCCGCCCTCACCCCTTGCGCCACGCACATCGCCATCACCAAATCATCATGCGCCCCACTCGCCGCCCCAGCCTTCCCACGCTCCCCGGCCACAAACGTCCGGCACTCCCCCAGCAACCTTCGACTCCTGAAAATCTCCGCAGACTCCCGCAGCAACACCCCCATCTGCGCCACCATCTCCGGCTTCGACGCCGAAGTCGTCAACCACCCTACCTCGCCCCCCTGGCGATACAGCCGCATATACCCCTCCGAAGCCTGCAGATACGCAATCACCGCCGCCCCATGATTGTTCCTCTCCACCGCCACCAGCGCACCCGCATACTCCCTCGCCAGTTCCGCCGTCACCCGGGCCAACTCCGCCGGCCGCAGCCTCTCCTGCAACTCCGCGCACTGCACCCCGGTCCGCATCTCGATCACCTGTACCGCCGCAAAATCCCCGTCCTCTCCACCACCGGCCGTATCGACAGCCACGCAATACTCTTTGCCAATCATCGCCGGCAGCCACACCAGCAATGCCCCACCCCGCCTCTGCTCCAGCGGTTCACCAACCTCGACAAGCCTTCCCTCGATCGCTTCCACCTCAAAGCAACAAGCCCCCGTAGCCTTGAAGCAGGTCTCCGCATCCTCGGCGAACTCCTGTACCCGCAGCCCGCCATAGCTCCGCTCCAACCCTCGCCGAAACCCAATCTGCCCGGCACTCAACCCATGCCGCTCAACCAACGCAGCCTCATCCTCCCGCAACAACTCGGCTTCGACCGCATCCCCCACATACGCCGGCTCCATCCACCAAGGCAAAAAGTGCCGCACTAACCCATGAACTCCGGGTGGCCCATTCATGACAGTCTCATCGTCATGAGTGGGGAACACCAAATCCCCAAATCCCGACGCAACCTCCACCCCCCGCACCCACTCCTCATAGAACGCTCCATACGCCCCATTCGGCGTGCTCTCCAGCACCATCTCCCCCTCCGGGGCCAGCGCCGCCCGCAACCCCGCCAGCGTCATCGCCGCATCTCCCGACCACCGGCTCACCTCGCTGCAATGCAGGTTCTGAACACTCAACCCGCGACCCGCATTCTCATCGCCCGCACTCCACACCCGGAACTCGCTGTCGATCTCCCCAAACACCATCTGCCCCGCATTCGACCGCGACCGCTTCAGCGGCCCCTCCCGGAAATCCGCCGGAAGGTTCTCCCACATCCGCTGCACCACGCGAAAGATCGCCTCCGCCGCCTGCTGCGTATGCGCCACCTGCACCGTCAACGTCCCGGGATGCGTAATCGTCTGCAGAAAGAACCGCCCCGCAATCCACGTCGTCATCCCCATCTGCCGGGCCTTCAGCACGATGTTCCGACGCCCGCGCTTCCGTTCGTACTCCCGCTGCGCCGCATTCGCTACCAGCCGCCGCAGCCCACCTTCCCGGTCCCGAACCCACAACAGCTTTGCCGCCACATCCGAAAAGAGTTCAGGCCAGGCATCCAGCTCTCCACCCAGTTCCACCAGCTTCTCCACCGACAACAAGTCCCCACCTCACTTCCGTTACAGCCGCAACCTTCAAGACCTGCACTACCCCACCGCGCCCACTGCGAAACCACCGCGCCCTCTGCGTTCCCGCACTCCAACAACCTCTCACCATCCAGCCCGCACACCTCAACAAACAAACTGCCCATCCGCCCCCCGAGCCCGCTTCGCTTTCCCCTCGCGAAGCCACTCGTCCACCATCCGCTCACCAGGCCCTTTCTTCCGTGCCGCCTTCTCCTCGATCGCCTCCTCGAGCATCTCGTTGGTCAGCTTCACATGCGGACAGCTTCCCTTCTTCGCCTCCTTCACAAACCCATCCACAATCTCCTCAATGCTCTCCGCAATCCGATCCTGAAAATGACGCCGACACTGCGCCGGCGTCTTCAGCTTCTTCTTCGGACCCTCCACCACCGGCTCCTCACCCACCGGTTCGACCGCCACCGCCGCTCTCTCACCCTTCCGCACCACAACCACCCCCAAACAAAAGCGGAAGACCCCCGAAGGAGCCTTCCGCTTTCTCGTCTCTGATCTACCTTTCTAGAATACCAACCCGGACAGGGTAACTCTGCCAACTTTTCGGAAGTTTTATCTCCTTATGAATCAATCGGTTAGAAGGATTTCCTGTCCGCTCCCCTATTGACAGCTTTCAAGCGGTTTCAGCAACTTCAGCTCAAGTAGCTGATGGGTCAACTTATCCAGCGCAGCGTAGTAATACCGTATGCAACTCCGCAGGCTCAGCCCCAGGATCGCAGCCGCCTCCCCGTGCGAATACGCCTGCAACGCAATCCGCTTGATCAGCTCCCGCTCCCGGCCATCGAGCACTTTGAGACTTCTCTCCACGTCGTAGCAGAAAATCACCACATCCTCAAAGCTCTTCACCTTGTAGCTCGTCACATTCCCTCGGAACATCTCCCTGCCCATCAGCGAAGGCACGCGTCCGGCCTCCATCGAAAGCCGCAGATACCGCCGCAGCATCGCCTCCGTATACTTCCGGTAGAACGCCACCTGCGGCTCCGCATCCACCGAAGCTGCCGGCGATCCCGCAGGCACCCCAACAACTCCGGGTGGCCCATCCCTTCGCGGACTTTGCGAAAGGTTGGGGTCCAGCGGGGGTGCCAAAGAAGTCCCCACATCCGCCACCGCCCAGATCCGCGGCATCACCGCAACCCGACCCGAAGCAGGCGTCATCGTCACAACCCGGCCCGTCGACCCCTCGCGCAACCCTTCACCCGCAGCTTCCTGCCGCGCCACAGGCTTCCGCACCAACCGAAGCCCACCGAATCCCTGTTCCCTCATCCCGAATCCCTGCTTCATCATCTTCCTCCTCCAACACATACCGCCGTTCGAGTCGCCCCGCGCTTCTTCCCGCGGCGGCTCATCCGCGGCGCCGGAAACTCCGACAACCGCACCGCACATCCAAGGCAATAACGCCCCTGTCCCATGGCACGAAGCCAAAGCGCCCCGCACCCTTCGCAAACCTTCAGCTCAACGCGAAAGTAGTTCATCGTTCGTCTCCAGGCACAGCTCTCCCCCGGCAAGCCTCAGATTTTTTCCAACGGTCGGAGGGGCTTGCTCAAGGTCCTATGAGGCCACCCCCAACCCGGTTCCAAGCTCTATCGGCTCAGATCCCCGGCCAGGCGGCTACCTGTTTGTCGTTGGTACGACGTCGCACTCAAGAGCCGGTCACAGTCCCGGTCTCGACCTCTCTTCCTCATCCCAAATCGGGAGCCAACGGCCCTTCGTTCCACGCGCCCAGCTCTCAACCCAGGTGAAAGTGTTGCCGTTTATAGGCCTGACCCGAAAACGTGTCAAGGACTTTTCTCACCCTCTCGCAAATCCGAACTAACCCAAATTCCCCCAATGTTTTAGACCCATTCCCCCAAAGTCTCACCTCAATATTTTCGCCTAATCTTCGCCTATCGAACCACTTCTGTTCATCCCAAGGGTTCACCCCTCCACCTCACCCCACAACGCCTAGCGTCTTGTCCCAAAACACCCCAACCATTCCCAAAACGGGAAGCACACCCCACAGCAACCGCCCACATCCGATAGCGAAACTTGTTTTCAACTTCGCGCACTTCGCGTCAAAGCCATCCCCATACGCCCTAATCCCTAACCCCTCATCCCTGCCTTTTGCTATCCTCCACAGATGGAACAAAGTCCCAATCTCGCCGCCCGCCGCACCGAAGACATCGCCCTTGACCTCCTCAAATTTGTCGCCTCCCACACCAATGTAGGCAAGGCAGCCGGCGCCGCCACACCCGGCTTCGGCATCCCCTCCGCGCCCAAGTCCGAAGACCAGGTCACCAGCCTCCTCGAGCTCTACGCGCGCTGCCGCGAAGCTGTAGAAGCCAAGAAGTAGCCGTGCCTCCAATCCGCGTCGCCGTTATCGGAGCCGGCGCCTTCGGGCGCAACCACCTGCGCGTCTATCGCGAGCTCGAACTCGCTCACCCCAACCTCGTCCAGCTAGCCGCCTTAGTCGAACCCAACGAAGCCCGCCGCCACGAGTACGCCACCCTCTACAACATCCCCACCTTCCCCACCGTCGAAGAGTTCCTCGCCTCGACTGTCTACTCTCTACTGTCTACTGTCTGCCCCATCGCCGCCAGCATCTGCGTCCCCACCATCCACCACGCCGCCGTAGCCACCCAACTCCTCAACGCCAACCTCGACATCCTCATCGAAAAACCCATCGCCGCCTCGCTCGCCGAAGCCGACGCCATCCTCACCTTGGCCGCTCAAAACAACCGCATCGTAGCCGTAGGCCACCTCGAGCGCTTCAACCCCGCCGTCACCGCCGTCGCCTCACGCCTCAACAACCCCATGTTCTTCGAGGCTCACCGCCTCAGCATCTTCACCCCGCGCTCGCTCGACGTCGATGTCGTCCTCGACCTCATGATCCACGACCTCGACATCGTCCTCTCCCTCACACAATCCCCCGTCCGCGAAGTCCGCGCCGTAGGCATCGCCATCCTCTCGAAGAAAGCCGACATCGCCAACGTCCGCGTCGAGTTCGAATCCGGCTGCGTCGCCAACTTCACCGCCTCCCGCGTCTCCACCGAGCAAGTCCGCAAGCTCCGCCTCTTCCAGCCCCACCAGTATCTCTCGCTAGACTTCGCCCGCCAGGAACTCCTCACCATCTCCGTAGACCCCCGCGCCGCCGCCCTCCTTTCCTCCGCAACTCTGTCATCTCTACCGGAGCGCAGCGCAGCGGAGAGACCTGCTTCACCCGGATTAGAAGGGGGCTTCAGCCCCCTGTCCGCAGATCCACCAGAATCGGGCTTTAGCCCCGGAGCCTCCACCCACCCCTCCGCCGGCCTCAATCTCCAAAAGCTCGATCTCCCCCACGCCGAACCCCTCCGCCTCGAACTCGAAGACTTCCTCAACGCCATCACGACACGCACGCAACCCCGCGTCAACGCCACCGCCGCCCGCGCCGCCCTTGCTCTAGCTTTAGAAATTAACCAGGAAATCGCCGCCCACGCCCACCGCGCCGGCCTAACCTGAAACTATTCCCTATTCCCTACCTTTACTGCATCTTCTGCACAGCCACACCCTCAGGAATCTTCAGCTCGAACTGATCGTCCTCCAGCGTCTCATTCAGCTTCAAATCCCGAATCTGCACCTTCAGCGAATACTCATCCAGCGGCCGCTTGATCGTAATCAGCATCGGAAACTGCTGTCCCCCCACATCCTTGTAGTTGTCATACAAGGCCTGCGTCACAATCTGTCCATTGTCGTTGTAGATGTCCTGCTGATAAGGCAGCATGTTGACGCGATTGATATGCACCACACGCTTGGTCTGTAGAATCTTGCCATCCTTGGACTTCATCACCGCCAGGTCATAGTCCGGCTCTTCCATATCTTCATTCTTCTTACCCACCACCGGCAAAATGCGTGTCGATTCCGTCAGCGCCGAGTACTCATCCCCAGAAACACCCGGCACCAGAAGCGAGTCGAAGAACACCGGCGGCCGCAGGTTCTCAATCCCATTCTTCGAAGGCGTCGTCACCGTATTGGTTCCCTGCATCCACACATCGCCCTTGGTGGCAGTCGCATGCACCAACGTGAAGTTGTTCGCATCGCTCACCATATCCAGCGCCCGCGAGCCCAGCACCGGCACCTGCATAATCACCCGCAGATCGTGCGGCTTCCGCACATAGATGTACCCATGAAACGCCCTGTACTCGGTAACTTTCCCGGTTCTGCCGCCACCGGTAGTCAGCGTAAAGTCCACCGAAGCCCGCAGCGTCTTGATCGCGCCATCCCGTTCCGAGACTTCCTTCTGCAGCGTCTCGACCCCCGCGCTCCGGTACATCTCCGGCGCCACCGTCTTGGTCACCAGGCGCGTGGTTTTAATGCAACCGGTCAACCCGGTTGAAAGCCCAACAACCACCACCGACAAAGCCCGAAATTTCCTCATGAGAAGCAACGCTTAAGTATATCGACTCCGCACCCCACCATTCCGATTCACTTAACTTCCTCAACACCCCCACTTACGCCAATTCGTCATCCTGGCCAACACTGGGTGGCCCATCCTTCGCGCCTTTGCGAAGGGTTGGGGTATCGCGCAAAGCGCGACCGCTCTCCTCAGCAATAGCAAAACCCTGTCATCCAGAGCGAAGCGCCTGATGTTCCTAAACTCACCACAACCCATCGGGTGGCCCATTCATGCGCGTCCTTTGCGCATGAGTGGGGAACACCAAAGCTCACCGACCTCAACCAAATCCCACCCTACCGCGCCCCCGCCCGATACGCCGCCACATTCCCGTTATGTTCGCCCAGCGTCTTAGCAAAATTCGTAGCCCCACCATCTCCCGCTACAAAGTACAAATAATCCGTCTGCGCCGGCTTCAACGCCGCCTTCAACGCCGCCACTCCCGGATTACAAATCGGCCCCGGCGGCAAGCCCCCATGCGTATACGTGTTGTACGCCGAGTCCGAATGCAACTCGCTCTGATGAATCACACCCGTCCATGTCCCATTCATCAGCGACGCATAAATCACCGTCGGATCGGTCTGCAGCATCATCCCCGCCGCCAGCCGGTTCTCAAACACGCTCGCCACTTCCGGCCGCTCGGCCGGCAACGCCACTTCCTTCTCCACCAGCGACGCCATCGTCACCGTCCGCGCCACATCGCCATTCCCCAAACCCACCAACGCCGCCTCCTGCCCAAACCGCTTCACCATCGCACTGAGCATCTGCACCGGCGTCGCATGCCTGCTGAACCTATACGTATCCGGAAACAGGTACCCCTCCAGCGAAGTCGCCGTCGGACTCCACTTCGAAATCAGCGCCGTATTCGACCGCTCCGCCGCCAGAAACTCCGCACTCGACCCCAACCCCGCCGCGCCAACCGCCTGCGCAATGTCAAAAATGTTGAACCCCTCCGGAATCACCACCGTCTTCGTATACACATCGCCCTTGCGCAGCCGCGCATACACTTCACCCAGCGGCACCGCATGATCGAACCGATACTCCCCGGCCTTCAGCGACCCACCCTTCCACTCCTTCATCGCCTCAAACGCAAACGCACTCCGCACCACCCCCGCCTGCTGTAGCTCCTTCGCAATCCCCTGCGTCCCTGTTCCCGGAGCAATCTCCACAAACGTCTCGCTCGAAGGCCCAAACGGCATCAGCACAAAGAACCACCAAGCCGCCGCGCAAACCATCCCCACCACCAACAGCAGTTTCAAAAACCGCAAGCCCTCACCTCACTCCTCGCATTCTAGATGTACGCCACAAAATCGGGTGCCCCAAACCGGATGGGGCAAAACCTGATGGCCGGGTGGCCCATCCTTTGCGCTTTTGCAAAGGGTGGGGTATCGCGCGAAAGCGCGACCGCCTTCTACACCCTTGCTAAACTCTGTCATCCTGAGCGCAGCGAAGGACCTGCTATTTCATCTCTGTCTCTGTCTCTGTCTTTTGTCTTTGTCTTTGTCTTTGTCTTTGTCTCTCGGATTAGCAGTGGGCTTCAGCCCACTGAATACCACCCTACGCGAGGAGGGGCTTTAGCCCCGGGCCTTTGCTCTTGCTTTCCCTGAAACCTAAAACCTGAACCCCAGCCCGAATCCGCTTATTCCCTCTTCACCACTAACGATTCAATGGCTTCCGCCCATACTGCCGTGGCGAGCACCCCATCACCCGCCGAAACGCCTTCCCAAACGCACTCTCTGACTCATACCCCAGCCCCTGCGCAATAGCGCACAAACCCTCACCCGAGTTCTTCAACCGCTCCGCCGCCAGCAGCATCCGCCAGCGCGTCAGATACTCCATCGGTGTCGCGCCAACCGTCTCGCGAAACCGCAGCGCAAACACCGACCGCGACATACCCACGCGTTCCGCCAGCGATAACAGCGTCCACGCGCGCCCCGGCTCCTCATGCATGCTTGTAATCGCAACACACATCTGTTTGTCACTCAGCGCAGAAAGCCACCCGGACCCGGCACTGGCCGCATCGGCCAGATGCAGCCGCAGCGCCTGGATCAGCATCGTGTACGCCAGTTGCTGCGCAATCAGCGACCCACCCGGCTGCGGGTCGCGCAGCTCCTCGCGCATCCGCTCCAGCGACCACCGCATAGCAGCCTTCCCTGATTCGCTCCGGATATGCACGATCGGCGGCAGCGCACCGAGCAGCATCTCCGCGTGGCCGCCCGTCAGCGAAAAGTGACCGCCCGCCATATACCGCGCACCTTCCGTCACTCCCGGAGCCTCGCTCCTCATCGCCGACGTTGCGAGAGCTTCGGTATAAAGAACCGGCCCCAGCGCAAGGCTGGTAGAAAGCTGGAACGGCAACCCACGCGGCAACAGGAAGCAGTCGCCTGCATGCAGCAGCACCGGCTCCTTCACATCCTCAACCACCAGCCAGCAATCACCGGCCAGCACGGCGTAGCATTTGATTCCGTTGTGTTTCGGAAAGCAAATGGCGATCTCGTCCATCACCGCAAATCCGCCCGCAAAGTAAAGCTGTGGCTTCATCAGGGCAAGAACTTCGGACAGTGGATCCATAGACGGACTCGACGCCCCGCCCGGCTGCACTATGCGCGGCTCGGAACTTTTCACGACATCGGACTCGGCTGGCAGGACGATTGAACCAATCATACGGACTCTCAGTATAGATCGTCCGAGGTTCAAAGCCCATCTACTCATCGACGGCGCAAACAGCCGCCCATTCGCTCTACCTCAAGGAGACATCGTCATGCGCATCTTCGTCACCGGCGCACCCGGATTCATCGGTTCCAGGCTCGTTCCCGAACTCATCCAGTCAGGCCACCAGGTCCTCGGACTCACCCGCTCCGAAGCCGGCGCCGAAACCCTTCGCAATCTCGGCGCCGAGGTCCTTCACGGCAACCTCGAAGACCTCGACAGCCTACGCAAGGGAGCGGCCGACTCCGAAGGCGTCATCCACCTCGCCTTCAACCACGACTTCTCGCAGTTCCAGAAGAACTGTGAAGACGACCGCGCAGCCATCACCGCCATCGGCGAGGTGCTCCTCGGCTCCAATCGCCCCTTCATCGTCACCTCCGGCACAGCCATCGCCAACAGCGGAGACGGCAAGCCCGCCACCGAAGAAAGCCCCGTCAGCACCTGGAACCCCCGCGCCGCCGCGGAAGGCGTCGTCAAAGAACTCGTCGCCCGCGGCGTCAACGCCTCCATAGTCCGCCTCGCCCAAATCCACGACACCCACAAGCAGGGCCTCATCCCCTACTTCACCGCCGTCGCCCGTGAAAAAGGCGTCGCGGCCTACGTCGGCGACGGCACCAACCGCTTCTCGGCAGCTCACGTCTCCGACACCGCCCGCCTCTACCGCCTCGCCTTCGAGAAAGCCGAAGCAGGCGCCATCTACCACGCAGTCGACGAAGAAGGCGTCTCCATGAAGGCCATCGCCGAAGCTCAGGGCCGCGGCCTCAAGGTCCCCGTCATCAGCATCAAGCCCGAAGAAGTCGAAGCCCACTTCGGCTGGCTCGCCCACTTCGCCAACCAGGACCTCTCAGCCTCCAGCGCCATCACTCGCAAAAAACTGAACTGGATCCCCACCGGCCCAGACCTGATCACCGACCTCAACAACATGGACTACACCCAGGCCTGAGTCACCAACAGCGCACCGGTAACTGCTCGCTGCCTACCGGTGCGCTGTGCGTTGATAACCTTCGCAGGCACCGTGTCAGAATCCTCCGCTTCAAAAATCTTCCGCCATTCCGGCACGACTGCGCCCTTCAAAACCACGTTTGAGGTATTCCCCAGGGTTGGCCCCGACAACTCGCTTGAACGCCTTACTGAACGCAGCGTCGGACTCGTAACCGACCGACCGAGCGACATCGATGAGCTTTTTGTCACGCTGTTCGAGCAACTGCATTGCCTTCTGCATCCGCCACTCAGTGACATATTCCAGCGGTGTTTGTCCGAGTAGCTCTTTAAAACGCGCTGCAAAGGCAGAGCGAGACATGCCCGCCGCTTCGGCCAGGGATTCGACCGTCCACGGCGTATTCACTCTGTCGTGAAGGTCACGCAGGGCAGTGCCTATCTGAGGATCGAAAACAGCACGGAGCCATCCTTTGTTGCGTTCCGGTCCCAACGCAATATGCGCCCGGAGTACCTGGATAAACAGAACCTCAGCCAGTCGAGTCGCAACGACTTCTGATCCCGGCGCCTGTTCTGCCATTTCTGACGCCAGCGCCTGCACTGTGTTGTGAAGAGCAAGCGTGCGTGCCTGATCGGCCTTCATCAGAATGAAGCTCGGCAATAACTGTGTGATCGGCCTCAGGCTGGCGCGATCGAAACTCAAGGACCCACAGACGATGGTCGTCGGTGCGCCACCGCCGCCACAAAGAGCGACATTGCCGCTGGCCCTGGCCCCAATCTCGCGGAAACTCCACTTCGGATGTGTTCGCGGACTGTCGCGCAGAACAATCGAAGTCCCCTTAGCCACCAAAAAGCAATCACCACCGGTGAGGGGAATCGCCTCCGCAATCCCTTCCACACTTAACCAGCAATTGCCGCGCGACAGCATGGCGAAGTGCGCCAAGTCTGTGGGCGCTGTCTTCTTGCCGGAAGTCATGACTTGTTCTTTGTTCTGATTTTCCTGCTTCACACCCCACGGAGCTGTGGCTTCTAGCCTGTGCAGACCGAAAGCAGTGACATGCATCGTTTTGAAAATGTCCGTTATCGGATCCAACTGAGCTCCTTCTCTTGGACGAATAGACAAAAATTTAGGACTCTTGAGCAGTTCTCGTCCACCACCAAAGAACTCTACTCCTCAGTAATGGATGCGAGACATCCACCAAAGGAGCAATTATGGGAAAGCTTGAAGGGAAAGTTGCAGTCATCACGGGTGGATCGAGCGGCTTGGCGTTAGAGACCGCGAAGCGGTTCGTGAAAGAAGGCGCCTATGTTTTCATCACGGGCCGGAGGCAGGAAGCGCTCGATGAGGCCGTCAAGCTGATTGGCCGGAACGTGACCGGCGTACGCGGCGACGCCGCCAATCTCGACGACCTCGACCGCCTGTTCGATACGGTCAAGCGAGAAAAGGGCGAGATTGACATCCTGTTCGCGAGCGCCGGCAAGGGCGAAGCCGCCCTACTAGGCGAGATCACCGAAGAGCATTTCGATAAAGAGTTCGGCCTGATTGTGCGCGGAACGTTGTTTACGGCTCAAAAGGCGTTGCCGCTGATCAAGGACGGCGGATCGATCATCATGATCGGGTCGGTTGCTTCAGTGAAAGGTTTTCCCGGCTTCGGTGTGTATGCGGCGAGCAAGGCGGCGTTGCGCTCCTTCGCACGCACATGGCTCAACGAACTGAAGAGCAGAAATATCCGCGTAAACGTGCTGAGCCCCGGCCAGGTCGACACACCTGACTCCCAGCGATTGGACGAGGCAACGAGGAAGATGTTCGAATCCCTGATCCCACGCGGAAAGATGGGGCGTCCTGAGGAGATTGCGGCGGCTGCGCTGTTCCTTGCTTCGGACGAAGCAAGTTACGTGAATGGGCTTGATTTTGCGGTCGACGGTGGCTTCTCGGCTATTTGAATCACGCCGAATCGCCACCGCCAAAAAACTCTACTGTACGGAACGCGACACATCTATCGAAAGGAAGTCATTATGGGAAAGCTTGAAGGAAAAGTTGCAGTCATCACAGGTGGGTCGAGCGGTATGGCATTGGCAAGCGCCAAGCTCTTCGTGGAAGAGGGTGCCTACGTTTTCATCACGGGCCGGAAACAAGAGCAGATCGACGAGGCCATTAAGGTAATCGGCCGGAATGTAACCGGCGTCCAGGGGGACGCGGCCAATCTCGACGACCTCGACCGGCTGTTCGACGTCGTGAAGCGGGAAAAGGGCACAATCGACGTCCTGTTCGCGAGCGCCGGCATAGGCGAGCCCGTCCCCCTGGGGGAGATCACCGAACAGCACTTCGATAAGACCTTCGACCTCAACGTGCGCGGCACCCTCTTCACGGTGCAAAAGGCGTTGCCATTGTTCAACGATGGTGGATCCATCTTCATGACCGGGTCCAATGCTGCCGCAAAAGGTTTCCCTGGTTTCGGCGTGTACGCGGCGAGCAAGTTGGCGCTCCGCTCCTTCGCACGCACTTGGCTCAACGAACTGAGGCAGAGAAAAATCCGCGTGAACCTGCTGGTTCCCGGCGCTATTGCTACACCGATGCAGGAAGCAGTTCTCACCAAGGAAGCAAGGCAGTACTTCGAATCCCTCATCCCTCGAGGAACGATGGGCCAATCTGAGGAAGTCGCGACCGTCGCGTTATTTCTTGCTTCGGACGATTCGAGCTTCGTGAATGGGGTGGAGTTGTTCGTCGACGGCGGGATGACGGCCATCTGATATCAGCGGATCCCGGTGAGTGCATGATAGCCAAAGCACTCACCGAGATCCGATAGATAGCCCCACGGACCGGTTTACTTCCGAAAAAAGCGTCTATCAGGACTTACCCAGCTTTTCAAGTTGCGATGGCGCTGCTACATGGCGGTAGTCGCCTTGTAGGAACGATAGTCCCTTCGTATAGTTAGGCGGTAGGTCTAATCGTAAACTGCAGGGGTTTTCCGAATGCAACGAGTTGCAGTGATTGGCGCGGGCCCAGGTGGGATCGTCGCAGCGCGTTATCTCAAGTCGGAGGGCCTTGAGCCGGTTGTTTTCGAGCAAGGCGCACAACTTGGCGGACAGTGGAGCGGCGATCCAAACCATAGTGGCGTATGGCCTTCGATGCGCACGAACACTAGCCGGATCATGACGTCCTTCAGCGACCTGCCGCATGATGACTCCACGCCGACCTACCCAACCAATACCGCAATGGGAGAGTACCTTGAACGCTATGCGCGTCAGTTCGATCTCATCCCGCTGATCCGCTTCAAAACGCCTGTGCGTCAGCTGTCTCAGGATGGCGACGGCAAGTGGCTTGTCCGCACGGATGCTGGCACGGAGACATTCGACCAGGTCATTGTAGCCACCGGCCGTTACAACAAACCTGCATTTCCGGAAGTGCTTGGTCTCGACTCCTTCTCCGGCTCCGGAGGTGTAAGCCACGCTTTTTCCTACAAGCGTCCGGAAGCGTTTCGCGGATCGCGGGTACTGGTCGCGGGATGCAGCATCAGTGCGCTGGAGATCGCAAGCGATCTCGCCATGCTGGGTGCGAGCCGCGTCGTAGTCACCAACCGCAAACAGCGCTATATCCTGCCGAAACTCATCGCCGGCGTGCCCACCGACCATGTAGCCTTCACCCGATTTGCCGCACTCGCGGAAGAGTCGTTCCCAATGGCCGCCGTCGGAGAAGGCCTAAAGGGCTTTATCCTTGCCGCTGCCGGAAACCCTGAGCAGTTCGGCGCTCCCAGACCTCCGGAAAACATCTTCGAAGCCAACATCAGCCAGAGCCAATTCTTCCTTCCCCTGGTTGCCGAAGGCCGCATCGTGACGAAGCCCTGGATAGAGTCGGTCGATGGTCAGACCGTCCACTTCACCGACGGAACCAGCGAAGACTTCGACGCCATCGTGTTTGGGACAGGGTATGACGTGAACATGCCATTCCTGAGCCCGGAGATTCTCCGCGCGCTGAACGCGGACGAGCATCATCTGGATCTGTATAAGTTCACCTTCCCGGCGCGGCTGCCCGGTCTCGCCTTCCTCGGCATGCTGGGTGTTGTCGGTCCCTACTTTCCGGTCCTTGAACTGCAGGCCCGCTGGATCGCTTACACCTTCAGCGGTGCGCAACCGGCGCCATCAGCCGAGGAACTACAGGCCGGTGTAGAAGCCTATCGCGCACGGCGCGGAGGCCCGCAGGAACTCCCCTGCCATGCCGCAGCCCTGCTCTTCGCACGCGCGGCCGGAGTAGAACCGAATCTCGAGCAGTGGCCCGAGCTGGGACGCGGTTTGATGTTCGGCCCACTCACGCCGACATCGTTCCGCATGAACGGTCGCGACAGCCTACCCGATGCGCCCGCGCGTTTCGCAGAAGAGATCAAAGCATTCGGCTGCATGAACTCCGATCAACTAACCCCCATGCAGTCAGGGCAATTACAAGCTCTCGCAGGCGCTCGCGATGACGAAGCCTTCGCCCTCTTCGTTGCAAGCGTACCCGTATCCCAGTAATCGGCGAGGAGGCATGATCCGTGCCCGCCCGTGTAGCAGAGTAAGAACCGATTCCGTTGGTACCGACAAGTTTTAGTGCAAGTCGGCTTACTTATAGGAAGCAACCTCCACAATGCCTTTTGAAAGAAATAGGCTTCAATCCGGACATCTGCTCTCAACTGCCTGAAACCTAGAAACTAAAACCTGCTCTTAGCAATCAATCCATCCATCTTCGCTTCCCACGTCTCCTTCGTCCCCGGCTCCATCCCCTCCGCAATCACTTTCACATTCCGATACTCCTCCACTGCCTCACCCTTCCGCCCCAGCGCGGACAACGCATTTCCCCGCTCCAGATGCGCATCGAACCCCTGCGGCGCAATCGCCACAGCCTCGGTCGCCGCCGCCAGCGCCGCCTGCGGATCAGTCTTCATCGCCTTCCGCGCCCGCTCTTCATACAGCATCGACCGCGCCAGCGGCAGCGCAAAGTCCCCGTGATACACCTCCACTCCATTCGCGATCACGTCGTCCGGCTTCCGCCGAAACAGCGAGTCATACGGATTCTTGACCCACGTCCCCAGCTCATACCCACCCAGCGTCGAGTCGCTCACCAACACCGTTCCATGGACCACCGGCGGCACATCGATCTCCATCGCTCCAAGCGTGTCAAACGTCGGCAGCGGCTTGCACGGAATCCCATAATCCTCAAACCGAATGTACGGCTCAACGAAATAAGCGAAGTAACAGTCATGGATGTTGTGCGCATCCAGATACGCCTTGGTCCATTTCAACTGCTGTCCCCAGTCCACGGCAGAGTCTGTCAAATAAAGCCGCGTCTTCGACGGCCCACCCCAAGCCTCGTTGCTATAAGGCATGTAGTTCGGATAAGCCCGCAGACACGACACCGCATTCCAAACCAGCAACACTCCAACCACCCAAACAAAGCCACGCCGCTGCCGCATCAACACCACCGCACCCACCGCCGCCAGCACCAGCAGGAACGGTACTACCGGCAACACATGCCGCAGCCCCACATTCAGCGGCGACGTCAACGCAAACCCCAGGAAGATCACCGGCGGCGCCACCAGGAACCAAACCTCACGCCTCTGCCGCACACGTCCTGACACCATCGCCCACGCCGCAGTAGCCACCAGCAACAGCAACGGCAACGTCAGCTTGATCAACAGCACCACCGGAAAGTAATACCAAACTCCCGTCTGCCGTATGCGCCCAAGAAAATACGTCGGCTGAAACCCCGCAACACGCCGCACATCCACCAGACCAAACAAATAACTCTCCGGCAATAGATGCCATCGCACCGCAAACAGAATCACCTTGTTATCCAGCGCCGGCAACGTCGTCATGGTGGAGAGCAGCGTTGGAATCTCCATCGGCCCACTCGGCCGCATCGCATACCGAAACCCATAACAGCCCCACAACACAAACACCCCGATCGCCAGCATCGCAACAACCGCACCCAGCAATCGCCACACTTCTCTCCGCCATGACGCCTCACTGCCCCGCATCGCCTTCCATCGCCCAGCCAACTCACCTACCGCCAACACCACCAACACCGGCGGCAACAGAATCGCCGAGTGCTTCGAAGCCAGCGCCAGCCCCGTCACCACCCCCACCATCACAAGCCTTCCCATCGAAGGCCCTTTGCAATACCGATAGAACGCATAGACCGTCGCAAAGAACAGGCAGCTCACAGCCGCATCGGTCGTCACCAATCCACCATTGGTCAGCAGGTTCGGCTCAAACCCCGCAAGCGCCAGCGCAATCAAGCCCGCCCCCACGCCAAACATCTCCCATCCCGCAAAGAACACCACCACAGCCAGCAGCAGCGCAAACACCATGATCGACATCCGCGCATAAAACAGAAGCACGTCCCCCGCATACTTGCCGCCATGCGCCGGATCATTGCGAAACACCAGCTCACGCCCACCAAAGTAAGCTTCATCCTTGAAGTACCGCCCTTGCATCGGGGGCACGACCAGATGCAGCGGCATCAACGGCAAAGCCGCCACCATCTTTGCCAACGGTGGATGCTCCGGATTCAACGCAAAGTCGCCCTTCTTCAGCGACATGTATCCCGCAAACAGATGGTCCCCTTCATCCCACGTAAACGACTGCTGCCGCAAACTCAACGCCATCTGCAAAGCCATAGCCAACAACAACCCAGCAACAGCAAGCACCAAAGGCTTACGACGATTCATGGACGCTCCATCCGATTTCTAATCACGCAACTTCACACCTTGTATGAAGTCAGACCAATCGTATTTGTTATTGCTGTTGCTTCTGAGATAAGTCCGGGCTTTAGCCCGGACATTCAAGCCCGCCACAAATGGGGCTTCAGCCCCTGGGACAGTTTTCTTGGTTGCTTCCAAAACTCCCAAGCCATACCAAAATGTCAGACCTCGCATGTCCTTCCACTTACTTCCCCACATCCGCCCCATGCGTCAACGGCTCAAACACCATCATGTGCGCATCCACCGGCACCGCATCTGTCTCCACATGCTGCTCAATCCACTCCTTGGTTTCAGGCATCGGCACGCCCATCCGGTTGTGATACTCGTTATACCCAATCACAAACGTATCTCCGCTCGCATAATGCAAGGACCCTCCACAAACCATCTGCGGTACTGGCTCCTTCATCAAGAGCAACCGCGCATGGAACTCCAACGCCGCCACCAGCCGCTTCTCTTCCGCCTCAAACAGCTTATCCCCCTGGATGTGCGCCGTCTCCGCTGCATCCATCGTCGCGGCAATCGAAAAGCTCGTATGCCCCAGGTCGCGACATGTCTCCGAGCTGATCCCATCCACGCTTGCATTCAAATCTGTCGTTCCATACCAGCTCACCTTCTTGTCCTTCCGTGGCATCGGCCTTGGATGCGCTCCATCCAGCGCCGAGTTATAGAAGTACGTCGGCACCCGCTCCATCCACATATCCTCCGCACGCTTCAATAGATCACGATCGTCGGTGAACACAGCAATCCCCATCATCGCGTCGATCATGCTCAGCTCCCAGTTGCCATTCGCCCCCGAACCCTCACGCAGATAAGGCAGGATCACCGTCTTCAGCATCTTCGTAAACGCCTCCTGGTCCTCCACCTTCCATCCAGCATGGCTGTACTTCAAAATCTCCGCCGACCGCGGCCACACTTCTCCACTCCACGCCGCCTGCAACGGCGCATTCGAATTGCTATACGCCAGCAGATGATGTCCATACGCATTCACAATCCTGATCGCATTGTCCGCATAGCGTTGGTTCCCACTGATGTACCAAAGCAGGGACTGCACATACGCTGCACTCGCATCCGCATCCTCCGCATGGCATCCGTTGTCCGGCCGCGAGTACGACCCACACTCAATCACACCCGTAGCCGGAGGCCCTTGCAGCTTGTAATCCAACGCTCCATACTCACTCGCCATGGCCTTCTGATACTCGCCATAAAACGGCTCGACTTTCGCCTTAACCTGCGCCTTCACAAACTCCAGCTGCGCCCCACTCACCAACACCCCCGGATGCTGAAACGCCTGCGCCCCACAGCTCGAAGCTCCCAGAACAACAACAGCCACAAACCGCACCACCCATACCTTCATAGCTACCCCTAAAACAATCGTTTGTCTTCAATCGCAGAAAGTGTAGCAGCCAAACCCCAATACTGGCCGCGCGCAACTTTCGTACACTGATCTCCAAGTGCAATCCCCTCCCCGCATCCTCGCGCTGGACATAGGCGACCGCCGCATAGGCCTCGCCATCACCGACCCCCTCGGCCTAACCGCGCAACCTCTCTTCACCCTCCATCGCACCACCCCCCGCGCCGACCTCAAGTCCATCGCCCGTTTCATCCGTCAGCACAACATAGAAGTCCTGGTCGTCGGCAACCCCCTTCACGCCGATGGCTCTTCCAGTCCCCAGGCTGCAAAAGCCCAGGCCTTCGCCGCCGATCTACGCGAAGCCCACCCCACCCTCACGCATCACCTGCTGGACGAACGCCACACCACCCAACAAGCCCACGCACTCCTCGACGCCTCCGGCCACGGCCCACGCTCCGCCGGTCGCAGCCACGGAAAAACCATCGATCGTAAAGACCTCATCGACCAGATTGCCGCCACCATCCTGCTCGAAAGCTTTCTCTCCGGCGGCAAACCCGCTCTCCTGCCGGACCCAGACCTCGTATAATCGTCTTTTACAAGAGATTCATCTCACAAAAGCAGACCCGCGCATGGAAGACATAAAAGCTGCACTGTTAGAGCAGATCAAGCAACTGGAGCAGGAGCTTACCGTCGAGCTCCCGGCCGAGATCAAAAAGGCTGTCGCTCTCGGCGATCTCTCTGAAAACGCTGAGTATCACTCCGCCAAGCAGCGCCAGGAGTTCGTGAACGCGCGCCTTGGACAGCTCAAAAAACGCATGGGTGAGCTGGCGATGGTAAATCTGGATAACATTCCGCGGGATCGCGTGGGTTTTGGTTCTACCATCGTCGTTTTTGATACGACGAAGGATGAAGAGATTACCTACAAGCTCGTCACGAGCGAAGAAGCGGACGTTACAAAGGGCCTGATTTCAACAACTTCCCCGATTGGCCGAGCGCTGCTCGGCAAGGAAGTCGGCGATACGGCGACGGTCGTTACGCCCAACGGCAAGCGTGAACTTGAGATTCAGAAGCTCACAACAATCCACGGATCAGCAGCGTAATCAATGACTTGGACTCGTGCTTTCGGCAAAGGCAGCGGCTGGTTGCTGCAGAAGATCGTCAACGGCCTTGCGCTCTCTAAAATCTCGCCCAACACGCTGACGTTTATCGGCCTTATTATCAACGTGATAGCCGCCTTTTTCTTTGGTTACGCGCGGGCTAATAACAACGTGCGCATGTTTCTTTATGCGGGTTTGATCATTATTGGCGCGGGTTTGTTCGACATGGTCGACGGGCGCGTGGCGCGGCAAACGAACCAGGTTTCGGTGTTTGGGGCGTTCTTCGATTCGGTGTTGGATCGGTACTCAGATGTAGCTATCTTCTTTGGTTTGTTGGTTTACTACGCTCGCGCGGACCGGTACTTCTACGTGTTCCTGGCAGCGTTTGTGATGACCGCTTCCCTCATGGTGAGCTATACGAGAGCTCGTGCTGAGGCGTTGATTGGGTCGTGCAAGGTCGGATTCATGGAACGGCCCGAGAGGATCGTGCTGGTGATCCTGGGGGCGTTGTTCAACCGCTGGGGTGCGATGGCTCCGGCCCTTTGGATTCTTGCAGTTATGACGACCATCACGGTCATTCATCGCATCCGGTACACGTATCTGGAGACCGAACGGCGCAAAGTTTTAGCCTCCGCAACCCGCTAAATTTACCTCGCGTTTTTATGGAGGTTTGTGGTGAGTTGATGGATGGAATTGCGTTTTACGGTGTCCAGCAAACTTGACATGTTCTTAGGACAGTAATTTCACCACGGTTGAGAGTGGGAGACCGACTACGTTGAAGTAGTCGCCTTCGATTCTTGGGATCCAGCGGGCGGCGTAGCCCTGGATGCCGTAGGCTCCGGCTTTGTCTGTTGTGTGGCCCGAAGCGATGTAGTGAGCGAGCTCGTCATCGGCGATTTCGCGGAAGACTACGTTGGTGGTTTCTACATGCCGGTGCGTGGCCGCGGGTGTGATGACGCAGAGGCCGGTGTGGACTTGGTGGATAAGGCCTGAGAGTGCGCGCAGCATTCGTTCGGCGTCGGCTGGGTCGACGGGCTTGTTCATGACTTCGCCTGCGAGGACGACTGTGGTGTCGGCGCCGAGGATGGTGGCTTCCGGGTGAAGGGCGGCGATGGTTTGAGCTTTTTCTAACGCGAGGCGGCGGACGTAGTCCATGGGGGCTTCGTTGGGGTGGCGGGTTTCGTCGATGTCCGCGGGGATGACTTCAAAGGTGAAGCCGACTTGCATGAGGAGTTCGCGGCGGCGGGGTGAGCCGGAGGCAAGGATCAGCTTCACGCGGTTGCGTCCTCTTGCTTGACGAGAACGATTTTGGATTCCATCGTGTGGGCTTCGCCGGGGTGGAGGGTGAGGGCGTTCTCGTTGGCGTTGACGGTTTCGATGCAGACCATGTCTTCCCACTCGTTGTCGCCAAGATCGGCGAGCTTGGCTGCGCCTTCGGTCCAGGGGTTCCAGACGACTGTGCTCTTGGAGCCTTTTTTCGAGGTGATGAGCTGGCGCTCGAAGCCGGGGTCGTCGACGGTGATGGTGGTTTCGGTGTTGAGGTAGAGGCGGTCGGTGGGGCTGGTGAGATGAAGCACTTCTTCGAGCTGGTGTTTGCGTTTGAAGTTTTCTACCTTGTCGAGAAACTCCGCGCCTACGAGGCCACTGATGGAGATGTCTTCCGCGTTCTTGACGTGGAGGTAGGTGTGGAGGGCTTCTTCAAAGTGCAGGGGCTTGTCGCCCTGGTTGGCGACGCTGAGGCGCAGGGTGAGATCGCGGCCGAAGATGATTTCGTACGCGACGCGGAAGTTGTCGTAACCGTAGCCGCGGCTGATGGGTGTGGGGCCGAGCGTGAGGGTGAGGTGCAGGTCGTCGCCGGAGATGGCGGCGAAGGCGACCTCCCAGACCTGGGTGCGGGCGAAACCGTGCATGGGGCCGTCCGTGCGTTCGCCGGTGCGGGGGCCGAACCAGGGGAAGATGACGGGCACGCCGCCGCGGATGGCTTTTTCTTCGGCGAAGAGGGATTCCTTGCTGAGGAAGAGGACGGGTGACTCCGCGATGGGCTGCCAGTGGGCGAGGTGTGCGCCGTGAAGGTAGATCGTACCGGTGCAGGCCTGCGTGGTGATGTGGGCGCAGAGGAGGCCGCCGTGGCAGGACTCGAAGACGAGCGCGCCGGGAATGGCGAAGGTTTCGTTGAGTTCGGTGAGTGTCTGCATCTGGGGTTAGTTTAGCGCTTGGATGTGGGGATTGGTTGAGGGATCAGGGTGTCTTTTATAGATGGGCTGTGTCAGGAAGGCGGTTGCGATGGCAGCGCTTACAGCGCTGCGCCTTCGACAGGATCACTTCCCATGAGACGACTTATCCATTACCAATCCGCACTCGACGAGTGCATTGGAAATCATGTGCTCAATGAAAGTATGTTGAGTCGAAATCTAAGCCGCTGAATTTAGAGCGTTTCTCGCTACTAACCTTGTTCATCCATCTATTGCTGGGCGTAAGACTGGAATAGGTCCGCTCAAAACCTTATATATCCGCCTCATTTTGGTGTTCAGGGAACCGGCTCTCCGGCGAACTCCCGAGTCCGGGATCGAGGCGGAGAATATGTCAACCGAATCTGATTAAAGAACACTTCACTTATGAGACAGGTCGTCATTTATCGTTTGTAGTCATGGATAAACGTTGTTTTCAGTGCGAACATGTTAATCCGGCTTCCCAACGTTTTTGCGGAAATTGCGGATCGGCATTGATCTTGGCGGAGTTTATCGCGCGACAGGTCAGCGAGAGCATCGAGGGCGCGATTCGTGATCGAGATATTCTCGAAACAGAAAGCTCCATCAGAGTTTTCGAACGGGTGTGGGGGTGGGCCGCCAAAATTGGCGCAGTTGTGATTGCGGTTGTCGCTGGAATTCTTGTGTTTTTAGGGTGCCAAGCCTCCGACCTGCGGAAGACTATAGCGACGGCAAAGCAGACCGTTACTGATAGTGCGGAGGCAACTCGAAAGAGCATCGATGTGACTTCTGCGGAATCAGTTCAAGGCATTCAAAAAGCTTCTCGGGAAGCAATCGCCGCTAATCAAGCGTCTTCTGCGAACGCTACTCAACTCTCATCTGACCTGAAAGCGACCGCCGCGCACACCAAGGCAGAGCTTAAAGGGGAAGCGGCCTTGGTGCGGCAGGAGGTGGCAACTTCACAAACCCAACTAGAAGCAGTCGGCAATTTGCAGCCAGAATTTGAGACGATGCGTGGACAGCTTGGAAAAGCTACGACAGATCTAGCGGAACAGCAGAAAGTAATTTCGAGTTCGGAAGCCTTCGTAAAGCATGTCTTCAGCTCACACCAGACGTACATGTTCTCTTTCCCGTCGTTCGTCCAGCCAAACGCTATCATTGTTCCTGCGCCTGCTGGCTCAAAAAACTCAATGGTCTACATGCTACTGCCGGTCTCACCTATGGACGGCACTATGCAGCTTCAATATAAGATTTTTCTTCAGCCTCCGAATTCATATTTCCACATTCACAACCTAATCATTTTCTATTGGGGCGATCCTCCAGAGAATTTGAAGCAAGACATGGTGAGCATCTCACTATTCCCGGACACCAGTGACAAAGAGCTTATAAAGGCTCTAACTGTACAGGATGGTCGTGTTTTCGCAGATGGCGAGCCACTACCTAAGTTCAATGTTCCCGATCCAGATTACAAGGGCAGCAAATTTTTTCCCGTCGCGAAGCCATGAACGGCCAGCTCTTCGCTCTGATGTTTAATGCGGCCAGTTACATGTGCCTCAGTGGCTTCCGGCACTTGCACCAACGATCGTATCCACTTTGGATGAGAAGTCGCCCGACCGCAGAAGTGGGTCTATTAGAACCGACGAGCGCTCTTCCCGCCATCGATCAGTCACTGACCAGAAGCCGACTTTGTCGTTACCAATATTCCCAGCGGATCGGTATATGCGCACTTGTGATCTACTTGTTTCGCTATCAGGTGGTCCATCCCCCTAATCAATCAAGGAGCTCCAGAGATGAGTCGGTTCGATAAGTGGCGGACGCTATTGTTCCGGCAGGGTAGCTTAGTTGCGTTTACCTCTGGGCTGGCAACAATTATCGGGCTTTTCGCAGCTATTATTTCATCTCGCCAGGATAGATACAAAGCCTACGATCAAGCACTCTTGGCACGTCAGAATGCGGAAGCTGCGATTCAACAGCGAGATCAAATCGAGCGAGCAAACCTGGAATTACATGAGTTGCGCATGATGAATCAGGCCGTCCTGGAGTCGCTCAACCAGGTCAAACACTCAGGCAAGACGCCGTCTTTTTCTACACTTAACCCCACTGATCGCCAGAGTATTGCCGAGATAAAAGATGCTGAGGCGAAGCTAGACGTTCGACTGTCATCCTTGGAAACGTCGATAATGGCAACCCCGGAAAAGGCTGTTGCGGTTCCAATGTTGAAACAGCAGGTTGATGCCCTTCAGGACCGCACACATAGCGACCTCGATGGAATCCGAGGTGAGATTGGACGATTGTTCACGCTCACTCAATGGTTCATCGGACTCATGTTCACGATAGCCCTTGGAATGTTCGGACTTTCGTTCAACCTCAGAAAAGCCGCTGCGTCCCCATCTGAAAAGACTTAGGGTCGCCAACGCCCGAAACCTGGGCTCTTTGGGAGACATTAGTAACGATAAAAGCCAGCTGGGGTTATGAGTCTGGGATGTGGCCCTCTGGACTGGCAGCATGCAACGCGGGCCCGGTCTCTGGGGGTTAGCTTGAGGCATTTGCTTCGGCTTGCTGGATGAGGGTCGGAGCGAGGAAGGAAAGCGAGGGCGGAAGCCGGAAGCTCAAGTGTAGAAGTTCCGTGTCGACGTCAGGTCCAATGGTGAGCAGGGCGAACCCGGTGATGGGATGGGCGGACGGCAGGAGCCAGGACATCGTGCCGAGCCCGTTTTGGTGGGCAGGTGTGGTGAACTCGACGAGGTCTTTGCTTTTGTAGGTGAGATGGTCGGATGGAAATGGGCCGAAGGGATAGTATGAGGCGGGACCGAAGCCTTCCGCGATGATGCTGCGGTACGCGTGATGTGCCGGAAAGACGCGAGCCACCACCTTTGCCACTTCAAAGCGACCTGAGGTGCCGCCGTCGGAGCCGGAGAGTTGAATGGCCGAACCGCTGAAGCCTTTCCAGTTTCTGTGTTCCAAGAGTTTGGCGCTGTCCAGCGGCTCAGGAGCGATATAGAGAGTCCAGCCGTTGGACCCGATGGTGACGAAGCAGTTCCAGCCCCGCGGGCCGAGGGTGCCGAAGTGTCCGACGTCCCCGTTGTACTCGTACCACGCCAGTTGGTCCGCTATCGCAGGCGGAAGGTTGATCGGTTTCGATGAGCCTTTCGCCGCTTCGTAGGGGCCCGTTTGGCCGTCGCCGGGGCACCCGATGTACGGCACGGAAGGCTGAGCGTGAGCCAACACGCTGGCCGCGGCGAGGACTGTTGTGAGCAGAGTAGATTTCATCCGGCTGGGCACCGTGTGAGTGTATCTCTTCGTTGGCGCTGGCATGAAGGATTGGGGCCGCTTGTTCGGGTCACGGCGAAGAACAGGCAACGGCGAGGGGCAGTGGGTTGGGCGGTTGGTGTTTCCCACCCATCGCGCCAAGTGCGTGCGCGATGAATGGGGCACCCGGAAGTGTGAGGATGACTAAGTTTCGTTTGCTGCTTGCGTGAGTGAAAGGCCCGGGGCTGAAGCCCCTTTCTTTTTCTAGTGGCTTTGTGGCCCGGTTGAAACCGGGCCCTTCCGGGTTGGGTGGACTTCAAAGGGAACGGCAAGACAAACGCAGATTCCCTGCGGGAATGACAACAAGAAAAGCAAGGGCTTGTGGGTTGGGCGGTTGGGGAGCAACTGTAGAAGCAGATCCCCTGCGGGGATGACAGAAAGAAAGGCAAGGGCAACGACAAAGGCAACAGCAACGGCAGAAGCAGATCCCCTGCGAGGATGACAGAAAGAAAGGCAAGGGCAACGACCAAGGCAAAGGCAAGAGCAACAGCAGCAGCAACGGCAGAAGCAGATCCCCTGCGGGGATGACAGAAAGAAAAGCAAGGGCAACGGCAAGAGCAAAGGGAAAGCAAGGGCAGGAGCAGAGCAAGAGCAGAAGTGGGTCACTCCTTGCTTGGTCTGTTGGTCCATTGGTCTTGCAGGGTCGGAAGCAGGTCTTCCCATGTGGGATTTTGTTTTTCGATGAGTTCGATTTTCTGGGCGCGCGTGTAGCGCTTGAGGGCTTTTTCGCGGGCTATCGCGCTGCGGACGTAACGGAAGTATTCGAAGTAAACCAGGCGGTGGATTTGGTAACGGGCTGTATGGGTGCCGGGGGTGCTTTCGCGGTGGGTGATGGTTCGGCCGGGAAGGTTGCTGGTCATACCTGCGTAGAGGTTTCGCGAGCGGCTGGAAAGGATGTAGACCCAGAAGTGGAACTCTCGGCGTTGCATGGGCGTGAGGATAGCAGAGGTGGTGGAGAAAAGCAGATCCCCTGCGGGGATGACAGAAAGAAAAGCACGGGCAACGGCAAAAGCAAGGGCAACGGCAACGGCAACGGCAACGACAGAAGCAGATCCCCTGCGAGGATGACAGAAAGAAAAGCAAGGGCAACGGCAAAAGCAACGGCAACGGCAACGGCAACGGCAACGACAGAAGCAGATCCTCTGCAGGGATGACAGAAAGAAAAGCAAGGGCTCGTGGGTTGGGCGGTGGTGGTGATAACTGCCGCACGAAGCCGATCAGAGGGAGTAGGGTTTTCCGTTGACGACTACGTTTTCAAGCTTGAGGTCGGTGACGCCGGCGGTATTCAATGTGTCGTTCTTGAGGGTGACGTCGAAGTCTTTGAGGAGGACGTCGCTGATGGCGGTCTGGCCGGGGTTGGGCTTGATGGTGCCGAAGGAGTTGTAGGTTCCCTTGATGTCGATGAACTTCAGATTCCTGACGATGGAGTGGGGCGGCTGCATTCCCTGGAGGTCGAAGTATTGTGACCACGGAGCCATTTGGATGATGCCGCTGGAGGGGCCTTCGGAGGTGATGTTGCGAAAGGTGATGTCCTCGTAATGCTGGGGAGTGTCGGGGCGCAGCTTGAGGGTTGCGATGCGGACGCCGCCCGTGATGGTGCAGTCTTCCGCGATGACGTCGCGAACGATGGTGGCCTCGCTGCCGCAGGTGAGAACGCCGCCGCCACGTTTGAAGGTGCAGTTGCGGACGCGGATGTGCTCGACGACCGGACTGTCCTTGTCTTGCAGGGCGAGCGGACCCTTGGAGCCTTTGCAGGCGATGCAGTCGTCGGTGACGGAGAAGACGCAGCCATCGACGGTGACGTTGCGGGAGCTGTCGATGTCGATGCCATCGGTGCTGGGGGCCTGCTTGTAGTCGTCGGGCACCTGGAAGTGGACGTTATGGACGAGAATGCCGTCGTTGTTGTAGAGGTGGCAGTTCCAGAACTGGGAATCCTTGAAGGTGATGCCTTCGATTCGGACGTCCTTTGAGCTTTCGATGAGCGCGAGCCGTGCGCGGGGCAGCGCGGTGTTGGCAAAGCCCTTGTTTTCCGCGCGGCCCTTCCAGAAGGCCTCCCAGATGGGCATGCCGTCGCCATCGAGGATGCCGTCGCCGGTAAGCTGGAATCCATCGCAGGCCTTGGCGTTGATGAAGGCCGGGGTGAAGTGCTCCAGGAAGTGGCCTTCGATGCGCGTGCGTTGCGCGGGGAAGTTCGACATGTCGGTCGAGCATTTGAGGACTGCACCTTCGGTGAGGCGCAGATGGACCTTCGGTTTGAAGAAGAGGGCACCGGAGACGAAAACCCCTTTGGGGACCACCACTGTTCCGCCGCCTTTGGCGGCAAGTTGATCGATGGCAGCCTGGATGGCCTTCGTGTTGATCGTGGCGTTGTCGGCGACGGCACCGACCTTGGTAATGAGGAGCTCGTGCAACGGAGCGGCGAAGGACCTCGAAGCCATCGCCCACAGAGGGGCCGAGGCGACGAGAGAGTTGAAGCGACGACGGGAGTAACGCTCGACAGACATCAGGAGATCCTTAGGACAGGGGTCGAGGCCGAGAGTCTCAGGGCCAGCTCTGATGATTCACTTGTTGGAGGTTGGTTGTCCAATACGGATACGACTTGGGCCGATTTTGTGAACCGTGTCTGCGTAAGGCCCTATGGAGTTGGTGGGGTGGGCGGTTCGCTGTGGAGGGTGACGAAGATCTCTGATCTGATTTTCCAGCCCGTTGGTGTTTGCCGCCACATCGCGGCATAGGTGCCGGTGTGTGCGACGGAACCGGAAGGGAGCGTCGCGACCCAGCTGCCATGCTCGGCGGCGAGGGTTTGGTCGTCTGCTACGTGGACTACCTCGGGCGTGCGCACGTAGGTCATGCTCTGCTTCGGGTGGTCGAAGCCTTGTTTGAATAGCCTGAGATACTCGGTGCGCGAGGCGACGAACGTGCCGTCGCCGATGATGCCGACGTAGTCGTCGGCGAGGGAATCTCCGACGCCAAGTAGATTGCGTCGCGCAATGGCACGATTGGAGTTGTCGCGGGCGCGGAGGATTTGCGCTTCATTCGACTCTTCGTTCATGCCTGCACCTGTGCCGTTTCTTCTTTCGGAAGGCTGAAGAGCTGCACGAGCGTCTTCACGCGCTCTTTCTGACGGCTGGGTGGGAATCGCTTGGTTCTTGTGAGCTCGGCGATGCCGTGCAGGCTGGCCCAGAGCAGCTCGGAAAGAACTTCCTGCGTTGGGCTCTGATCCTGAAACAACTCCAGGAATTGGGAAAATGCGAATCGCAGTTCTGGAGGGGTTGCCGCTTCGCCGAACGGAACGGTCAGGCTGAGCGTAAACATGGCCTCGTACAGGGCAGGGGAAGAGGCCGCGAACTCTAAGTAGGCGTTCGCGACCGAGGCGATGGCGCTTCCCCGTTTGGCCCGTTTTCGCACCTTCTCCAGAGTGAGGCCCAGCTCCTGGAAACCTTCGATAGCAGCCGCGGCGACAATGCCTTCGCGGCTTTCGAAATGGGCGTAGAGAACAGGTTGGCTGTAGGAGATTTCGTCGGCCAGCCGTCGGACGGTGACGTTGGGCCAGCCTTCATCCTCGGCAATGCGTCGCGCGGCAGTGACGATTTGGGCCCGGCGAGCTTGCTTGTCGCGCAGTTTTCGTTCTGCGATTCGGTTCTTCCCCAGGGTTTCTGCCATACACAATAATTATAGCATTGCTAGTTTATTTGTGAATCGCCATGGAATCGTGATGCATCTTTTATAGCGTTGCTAGATTTTTTGGAGGGAATATTTATGTATAACTCTATTGCACTTACTTTGGCCGTTCTCGTTTCTGTTGGGATCATTGTGATCGGATGTTTCTACATCGTATCTCCGGAACGTATCCTGGGAGGTTTCGGTCTCAAGCCGCCTGCAGCCGATGCGGATACTCGTGCGTGGCTTCGTCTCAAAGGGATTCGGGACATTGCCTCCGGATTGGCTGTGCTGACCCTGATGCTGACCACCAACAACCGGACGGTCGGCATCGTGTTTCTTGTTTTTGCGTTCATCCCTTTTGGCGATATGTCCAACATTCTGGTGTCGGGCGGGCGAAAGGTTACAGCGTTCTCCGTTCATGGCGTGACCTGCGCGGTGATGCTTTTCGCCGGCCTCGTTTTGATCCATGCGTTTTAGAAATACTGCACCATCAGAGGGCCGTGGCTGCGAACCACTTGTAAGAGCGATTACTTTTTATGCTTGCGTGAGGGTGCTGGATCGGGGGCTGCGCCGTTGAGGATCAGGTCCAGGCCTTCACGGAAGCGACGGTCGTAGCGGTCGAAGAGGATGGCTGAGGTCTGGCGGTGGAAGGGGAACTCGACGGGGTCGAGGCGGGCGGTTCGCTCTTCGATGGAGTAGCGAGAGGAGCGTTGGCCGCGTGTGGGGAAGACGGCCTGCTCTTCCATGACGAAGCTGAGGGTGTAGTTGTAGATGGTGCTGAAGAGGACGACCGCGGCGCGGACGGAGAAGCCGGAGGCGAGCATCTGGTTGCCGATGCGCTCGGTTGTTTTGAGGTAGACGGTGTTCGTGAGCCTGGTGCCGGCGACCATGCGGGCGCCGTCGCGGTAGGCGAGAAGGGTTTTGCGGAGGCCTTCGCCGAAGGTGGAGGCCCAGATTCGCCAGTCGGCCGATTTGCGGGTGGGGATGAGATGGGCGACGCCTTCGGCGAGGACGGTGGTGGCCATTTCGTCGAGGAGCTCTTCCTTGCTTTTGAAGTGCCAGTAGAGGGTGGCGGCCTGGACGTTGAGCTCGACCCCGAGGCGGCGGAGGGTCAGCTGCTCGAGGCCTTCCTCGTTGAGGAGCTTGAGGCCGGCGCGCGTGACCATGTCGCGGTTGATTTTCATGAGTCCAGAATACAGGGCTTGCATCTATTTATTGAACGCTGTTAGATTTTTGCGTGGTTCGATTTTGAATGGACGCAAGAAAGAGGGATGGCTATGAAAGCAGCTATTGTTACCGCCGCGGGCAGGACGCCTGTGTATGGAGATTTTGAGATGCCGGTTGCGAAGGACGGCGAAGAGTTGATTTCGGTGCGGGCGGCGGCGCTGAGCAATTTCACTCGATCGCGTGCTTCAGGCGCGCATTACAGCGCTGCGGGTGTGTTTCCTGCAGTGGCTGGGGCGGATGGCGTGGGTGTGACGCCGGATGGACGGCGGGTGTACTTCGCCATGCCTGAGGCGCCGTTTGGGGCGTTGGCGGCGTTCTGCCCGGTGCCCAAACGGCGGTGCGTGGAGTTGCCGGATGGGCTCGATGACGTTACGGCGGCGGCGATTGCGAACCCCGGGATGTCGGCCTGGGCGGCGCTGGTGGAGCGGGCGCGACTTGTATCTGGAGAGACGGTCTTGGTGAATGGAGCTACCGGGACGGCGGGAAGAATCGCTGTGCAGCTGGCGAAGTATCTGGGTGCGGCGAAGGTGATTGCGACGGGCCGCAACGTGGAAGAGCTGGAAGACGTGAAGCGGCTTGGAGCGGATGTGGTGATTCCGTTCACGCTGGGGGTGCTCCATCCGAAGGGAGCGGAAGCGTATGAGGATGCGTTGAAGGAGGTGTTCGCTGCTGGTGTGGACGTGGTGATCGATTATCTGTGGGGTGAGAGTGCGAAGACGGTGATTGTGGCGCTGGCGAAAACGGTGGGCGACGCTGCTGTACGGTTCGTGCACGTGGGCGGAGCGAGTGGAGCGGCGGACATTGCCCTGCCGGGAGCGGCGCTGCGTTCTTCGGGGATCCTGCTGATGGGAAGTGGGGTTGGCAGCGTGAGCCGTGAGGGGTTGGTGAAGTCGATACGAAGTGTGTTTGAAGCGGTTGGGCCAGCGGGGCTGAGGATTGCGACGCGGGTTGTGCCGCTACGCGAAGTAGGCGAGGTTTGGGAGAAGGCTGCGGGCAGGCCGCGGGTGGTGTTCACTATTGGCGAGTGACCTGGAGCGAATCGATCAGGGGTGTGGGATGGCTGGGGGATGGGCGCGGGTGAAGGTGTAAAGGTGACGGAAGGCGAAGGATTCTGAAGAGGAGGCAGGGCGGACTTCTTCGAGCCACGAGAGGAGATTGCGGCGGAGGATGAGGGTGATGCGGGCTTCGGCGGGCTTGTCGTTATCGATGGAGGGGCCGAGGAGGATGAGTTGGCCGTGGCCGTCCTTGAGCTTGTCGAGGCCTTCGATCTTGTAGGTGGTGGTGTGGTCGGGGTCGGTGATTTTGTAGGTGGCAGCAGCGACGTCGATGATGAGCGTGGAGGAGTCTTCTACGGTTTTGGTGGGACCGTCGTCGTAGATGTAGTGGAGCTTGAGGCCGTCGGGTTGGGGCTGGATGGAGAGCCATGTGGGGAGTTGCACGCGCTTGGTGGAGGTGGCGGGTTCGCTGTAGTCGCGGTACTCGAGAACGCCGGTCCAGTCGCCGGTGAGGGCGGCGTTGATCGCGGGCTGCGTGGCCGGAGGGACAGGAGCGGTTTGCGCGGGGGCGATGGATGAGAGGAGGAGGCAGGTGGCGAGGATGAGTTTGGGCACGGGAACGATACGGGCTGGGGGGTGGGATAGTTCCTTGCGAAGGGAATAAAGCCTGAACGAGATGAGCGCTTGGGGTTAGTTTTCAAGGGGCTTTGGTTCGATGTGATCGATGGCCAGGACGGGGACGGGGACTTTGTCTTTCTTTTCCAGTTTGAGGCCCAGTTGTTTGTTGACCGCGTCGAAGAGCGAGATGGCGCCGCCTGGGTCGTCTGAAGAGTCTGTCTCGCCTGGCGCTGCGGCGACGCGAAGGTCGCGTGATTTGCTGAAGCTAAGGGTGAAGTCGTAGGCGCCGGAAAGGCCGGTGGAATCGATGACGGGAGCGGGGAGGTAGCCCGAGACCAGGGTTTGCAGCTCCTGCGTGAACTGCGGCATGGTCATGTTCTGGCAGGAGATGAGGCGGGAGAGGATGGGGTGGTCGAGGCGGGGGTCTTTGCCATCGGCGCCTGGACCTTCTTTGCAGGAGGCGTGGTTGACTGGATCGGCCTGCTTCATCTTGGGGTTGGGTGCGGTAAGGGCGAAGACCTGAGCGGGGCGTTGTTCGAGATGGCTGATCATTTTGAAGCGGTCGGCGAGAAGAGAGCGGAGCATCTCCTTGACGTCGTCGATATCGATTTCAGGACGGGCCATGGGGTTGGCTGATTGAGAGTCGATGGCGGCTTTGCCGGAGATGTCGAAGTGGTCGTCGTTGAGCCAGCTTGGCTTTCCTTCTATCTTGCCGGTGCCGGTGTCCCAGGCGAAGGCGATGAGGGTTTGGAGGGTAGCGAAATGGATGGCGACGGTGCTTCCGTCGATGTCGATGTTAAAGTGCTTTTCATCGGGGTTGGCGGGGCGTACGACAGCGACTTCAAACTCGGCCGGTGGCGGCGGGGGCAGTAGTTTGTCGAGATCGGCCACGTTGGGTGTGGGTTTTTCGTTGACGGTGTCGATGACGACAACCGGAAGTGGGGCGGACTTTGCTTCCAGCTTGAGGCCGAGTTGTTTTTCGAGGGCGGTGAAGATGGTTGTGCCGGCGCCGTCTCCGTGAGGAGGCTCGTAGGTCCATTGGAGATCGAAGTCCCATGCGCCCTTCAGGCCGGTGGCGTCGGCTACAGGGCGGGTGAGGTAGGGTGAGGCTACCGAGCGCAGAAACTCCGCCAAGGCCTGCATGGTGAAGTTGTGGCAGGAGAACTTTACGTCGCGCGTGACGGCGGGTGGAGCGTCTTTGGGTGGCTGGATGTAGTCGCAGCCTTCCTGGCCAGAGCCGTCGGACTGTTTGAGCTTTGGTGTCTTGCCGGCGGAGAGGACGAACGCCGGGGAGAGCTTGATGTCCGTGTGGACGGCGAGCTTGAAGCGATCGGCGAGCAGGGCGCGGAGCATGGGTGATGCGGCGTCCTGCGATGTGGCGACGGGGGCCTTGGCGAAGATATCGTAGCGATCGAACTCGATCCAGGATGGTCCGCCCTGCACGTTGACCGGGTCGACGTTGTAAGCGCGGGCGATGAGGTCGACCATGGTGGCGTCGCGGAGAGTGTAGTGGCCGTCTTTGAGCGCGCCTCCGCGGAAGTAGGGGTTGGTGCGTCGAGGGCTGGGGTGGACGTCGGCGATGGTGAAGGCGGGTGGAGGCGCGGTGGTTTGGGCTGAGGCCGCGAGGAAGAGACAAGCTATTGCGGCGGAGGTGCGGAGCATCCGTAACATTTGTAAGCGCCTCGGGTGGTGCGGGGGAACCATGCTCTTGGACGGTTGGACGAGGCATACGTTTCTGTGGGGGTTTGGTGGGCTATCTACGTGGGGCGTGGTGGAAAGAGGTGAGAGGCAGAGCTTGCATCCTATGCTGCATGGTTGAGGCTTTGTTGTGCGACATTGACGGGACGTTGGTAGAGAGCAACTGGCTGCATGCCGAGGCGTGGCAGGTGGCGCTGGGTGCGGTGGGGATCCATTTGGAGCTGGAAGAGCTGCGGCGGCAGATTGGCAAAGGAGGGGATGAGTTGATTCCCGTGTTTGTGCCGTGGTGGAAACGGACGCATGTGGAGGACCCGATGAAGACGTTTCGGAAGCACCTTTTTCAGCAGGATTTTATGTCTCGCGTGAAGCCGCTGCCGCAGGTGCGGGAGTTTTTGCTACGACTGAAGGAAGCAAATATTCGGCCAGCGCTGGCTAGCTCCGCGAACAAGGAAGACCTTGCGACATATAAGCGGATCGCGGGAATTGAAGATCTGGTGGAGGAAGAGACATCGGCGGATGATGCGAAGAAGTCGAAGCCGCATCCGGATATTTTTTCGGCAGCGCTGCGAAGGCTGAAGCTGCCTGCGAGCAAGTGCATGGCGCTGGGCGATACGCCGTATGACGCGGAGGCCGCGGGGCTGGCGGGGATGAGGACGATCGGGGTGACGACGGGTGGATGGTCACGCGAAGAACTGCTGGAGGCGGGATGCGTGGAGGCTTATGAGAGCGTGGCGGACCTGCTGGAGCGGTTCGATACCAGTGCGCTGGTAAAGGATGGGCTGCAGGTGTAACGCGGGCGAGGGAGCTATTGGTCCTCTTTGGTGCGCTCGGCGGCGAAGAGGGCAAGGCGGACGGGGTCGCAGGTGTGGGTGAGCTCGTGGGCGGAGAGGTTGGCTTCGATTTTTTCGCGGGCGATGGTGGCGACGCACAACGAGCAGATGGCGTCCCAGGAGCCATCGGGGTTGTGACGGTGCGCGAAGGGTGGAGTTTTTCCGGAGGGCATTGTGGGGGAATGCTATGCGCCTTTGGGCATGGGGTCTGTACGGTTGCTGACACTTGCTGGAGGGAGAACGTTTCCGGTTATGAGAGTTTGACCACGTATACTTCCCGAAAAAGTCTGCGGGTGGAGTGAGTGGCGATGCGGAAGTTTTTGGTGGTGGCGGGGGATTGGGGTATTGTGCCTGCCGATGTTGTTTGTGGGCTGGCTGTTGGCGGCGAGCCGGTGGGCGAAGATGGATGCGCTGACGTATGGGCCGCGCCGCGTTGCGGTGCGGGCATGTGCCGGCAGCGAAGGCGGGACTGCAGCTGGCGGTCGATCTTGACGCGAAGGCGCTGAATGAACCGGACCAGGACGACGATGAGATTGCCGATTCGAAAAAGGACATGCTTGAGAACCAGGAGTACCTGGTGATTGCGTATCACAGGAGTAAGGACGATACGCTGGCCGGGCAGGCTTGTACGGCGGCGCATCCGGGATGGAAAGGATGTAGCTGCAATCTGGATACGAAGGGGACTGTTGCCTGCAGCGAGGTGAAACGGTAGGGTGAGTTGTTGGTCTGGTGCGTATGCGAGCGGTCGTTTGTGGATGCAGAAGAGAGCGGTCGTTTGCTGCCGCAAACGATACCCCACCCTTTGCATAAAGCACAAAGAATGGGCCACCCGGTGGCGTGGATGGTTTATGGGGTCAGTTTGAGTTCGCTGAGGTTGCGTTGGCCGGTGGGGCAGATTTTTAGCAGGGGGCAGGGTTCGCATTTGGGGTCGGCGAAGGTGCAGAGGGTTTGGGCGTGGAGTTTGACGAGGGAATGATGCTCGTCGAGCATGGCGGCGTCCCAGGTTTCGGGGACGAGGCGCATGAGGCGTTCTTCGGTGGTGGCTGCGTCGGCGCGCGGGACGAGGCAGAGGCGTTGGGCGACGCGGAGGTGGTGGCTATCGACGCAGAGGGCGCGGCGGCGGAGCGTGCTGAAGTTGACGACGGCGCCCGAGGTCTTGGAGCCGACGCCAGGGAACTGTTCAAGCCAGGAACGGATTTTTTCGGTGCGGTACTTGGCGAGGAAGTCGAGCGTGAGTGAGCCGTAACGCTCGGTGATGCCTTGCAGGGTTTGCTTGAGCTGCGGGGCTTTGACTTCAGGGAAGGTGACGATGGCGATGGCGCGCTCGATCTCGGCGACGGAGGCATCGCGGACGGGTTCCCAGTTACCCGGGCCGGCGGGTGTGCCGTCGCTGCTTTTGAAGTGGCGTTCGAGGTCGCGCATGACCTGGTGCGAGGTAGGGGTTTTGGTGCGGGAGCTGAGGAGCGAGTAGATGAGCTGCGTGAGCGGGTCCCAGAGCTCGCGCGGCTTAGGCTGGCCGTAGTGGCCGAGGAGCAGGCGGTGGAGGTGGGGGAGTTTGTCGGCTTCTTCCGGCGTGAGCGGGCGGCGGGTTTGGGCCAGTTCCGCGGGATCGGTGAAGAGTTCGGGGGTCATGGACTTGATTGGATGCTAGTGGATTGGGGATGGATTTTGTTGCGGATATTGGGAAGAACGGTCGGGCTTTGCCCGATGCCCACCTTAGCCGCAAAGTGCGCGGCGAAGATGGGACACCCCGATTCGTGTTCGGGCTAGTTGCGGGTGATGCCTTGTTGGAGACCTTCGGCGGTGGCGAGGCCCCAGGACATGCGGGGGGTGTTGTGCGCTATGCCGATGGAGCCGTCGGGGCCGAGGAGAATGATTCCGCCGTGGCCGCCGAGACGGGTGTAGAGGTAGTCGATGGCTTCGGTGGCGGCTTGTTGTGGGGTTGCACCGGATTGCACGCGGTCTACAGCCCACTTGCCGAGGACTAGCTTCATGATGGGTTCGCCCCAGCCGGTGAGGGAGACGGCGGCGGAGAGGTTGTCGGCATAGCAGCCGCAGCCGATGAGGGAGCTGTCGCCGACGCGGCCGGGGGCCTTGCTGAGGGTGCCACCGGTGGAGGTGCCGGCGGCGAGGTCGCCGTATTGGTCGAGGGCGACGGCGCCGACTGTGTCGTGGGAGTTGAGGGTGGGGTCTAGGAGGCGGAGCTCTTCGGGGAGGGTGCGTTTGACTTCGGCTTCGAGGGCAGCAACCCCGATCTCCAAAGGCGAGAGATCGGGGGCACCCGGAGTTGTGGTGGTTCCTGAGAAGGTGGTGTCTTTGTGGCCGGCGGCTTCGGCTACTTGGAAGTCCATGAGGCGTTGGCGCTCGCGGGGGACGATGAGCTCGGTGTTGTCGACGAGGCGCATGCCGTGCTGGGTGGCGAAGCGCTCGGCGCCGGTGCCGACGAAGTAGACGTGGGGGGATTTTTCGAGAACGAGGCGGGCGGCCTGGATGGGGTTGCGGAGGCGCTCGACGCAGGCGACGCCGCCGGCGCGGAGGTCAGCGCCGGACATCATGAGGGCGTCGAGTTGGACACGGCCATCGCGGGTGAGGAAGGAGCCGCGGCCGGCGTCGAAGGTGTCGTCGTCTTCCATGACGGTGACGGCGGCTTCTACGGCGTCCACCGCAGTGCCGCCGCGGTGGAGGGCGGACCAGCCGGCGGTAAGTGCGGCGTGGATGCCGGTGTCGTGAGCGGCGATGGCGTCGTCGGGCATGGCCCAGGCGCCGCCGTGGATGAGGAGGACGGGTTGCATTGGTTTGAGTTTAGATGGAGGCGGGGAGGAAGAAGTAGAGGGTAAGGAGTGGAGAGTGGTGAGTCAGGAGTGGAGAGTGGTCCTATGAGGAGAGCGGTCGCGCTTGCGCGCGATGCCCACCTTAGCCGCAAAGTGCGCGGCGAAGATGGGGCACCCCGGGTTGGAGTTGGTTAGTCGATAGTGGCTAGCAGGGCGGCTAAGAGGGTGGTGCGGGGGATGAGGTAAGTGGGATCGATGTGTTCGTGGGTGGCGTGGGCGCCGGCGCCTATGGAGCCCATGCCGTCGAGAGTAGGGATGCCGAGGGCGGCGGTGAAGTTGCCGTCGGAGCCGCCGCCGGTTGCGGCTTCGTCGAGCGTGAAGCCAAGCTGGGCGGCTAGCTTGCGGGCTTGCTTGAAGAGGGCGACGGTGCCCGGTTTGCGCTCCATGGGAGGGCGGTTGATGCCGCCGGTGAGGTGGAGTTTGCAGGCTTTGTCGGTGGGGCGGAGGGCGCGGAAGAGCTTGTCTATTTTTCCGGCATCCGTGGCTCGCAAAATGCGGACGTCTACCGCGGCGGTGCAGTGAGCGGCGACTACGTTGGATTGCGTGCCGCCCTGGATGGTGCCTACGTTGACGGTGAGGCCGGGGGTGCGGGCGGTAAAGGCAGAGATGGTTTGGACGAGGCGGGACATTTCGAGGATGGCGGAGTGGCCGCGGTCGAAGTCGACGCCGGAGTGCGCGGCGATGCCTTCGACCGTGACCTGGTAGTTGCCGATGCCTTTGCGGGCGGTTTTGTAGGCGAGGCCCTGGGCGGGTTCGAGGACGAAGACGGCGGAGCAGGTTTGGGCGATCTTTTCGGTGAAAGGGCGGGAGACGGGGCTGCCGATTTCCTCGTCGGAATTGAGGAGGAGGGTGATGGGGCGGTCGAGGTTTCCGGTGGCCGCAAGGGCGGCGATGGCTTCGAGAGCCATGAGGACACCGGATTTCATGTCGAGGATGCCGGGGCCATGGAGTTTGCCGGCAGCGGCGCGGAAGGGCATTTTGTCGAGGGTGCCGAGGGGCCAGACGGTGTCCAGGTGGCCCAGAAGCAGGATGCGTCCGCGTTTGGAGCGCGGGGGGCCGAACTTTAGTTCGAGAATGTCGCCGAAGTGTTTTTGTTTGTGGCGTTTGATGGTAGCGCCTCGTTCGATGGCCCAAGTGGAGACGAGGTCGGCGGCGCGGTCGACGGAGGGTTTGTCGTCGGAGGGGGATTCGATTTCTACGAGTTGGCGGAGGCGGGTGAGGAGGCGGGGTTCGGAGGCTGCGACTGTGGCCTGGAGGGTGTTGAGATCCATGGAGTTAGGCTATCGCGTTCGAGAAAAGCTTTGACGCAAAGTGCGCGAAATTTAAGAACAAGTTTCACGAAGAGGCGGGTGTTGGGTGTGGTGACTGTGGTGAAAAAGCCACAGTGCAGCAAGACCGGGGCGGATGTAGGCTGTGTCTTTATTGCGTCACTTGCAAGTTTTCTCCGAAGGTAAAAGCCCTGGCTACCGAGCCTCAATTCGAACAGACGATCCAATCTCCGCTGGGGTTTAGCGGGGTTGGGCTGCACTCCGGGGCGGAGGTGACGCTGCGGCTGGTGCCGGCGCCGGCGGGGTCGGGGATTGTGTTTCGGCGGACGGATCTGGACAACTTTGAGATTCCGGCTACGGGACGGAATGTGGCGAAGGTTTCTTATGCCACGAGCCTAATGCGTCAGGGCGTTTTGATTTCGACCACGGAGCATTTGCTTTCGGCGCTGATTGGGTTGGGCGTCGACAATGTGATTGTTGAGGTGGATAACCTTGAGGTGCCGATCCTGGACGGAAGCGCGCGGCCTTATGTGGAGGCGATCCTGAGTGGGGGCATGAAGCGACAGCGGCGGAAGCGGGAGTATCTGCGGATTCTCAAAGCCGTTGAAGTGCGAGATGGATCGAAGTTTATTGGGGTGTATCCGGGTGAGGGGTACTCGATCGATTACACGATCGACTTTCCGGACCCGATTGGGCATGAGACGTTTGTGGGCGATCTTGAGGCCGGAGACTATCGGCGCTTGATTGCTCCGGCCAGGACGTTCGGGTTTCGCGAGGATGAGCCGATGCTGCGGGATATGGGATTGATTCGCGGGGCGACGGACCAGTGCGCGATCATCATCGGCGGCGGGCAGGTGCAGAATGGGCCGCTGCGGTTTGAGGATGAGTTTGTTCGGCACAAGGTGTTGGATTTGATTGGGGATCTGGCGCTGGCGGGGCGTCGGATATGGGGACGCGTGGTGGCGGAGCGTGCTGGCCATGCGATGCATACAGCGCTGGTGCAGCGGCTGTTGCGGGACAGGTCGGCGTGGGAGCTGGCGCACCGGTATGAAGAGACTTCGGTTGTGGCGGAGACGGGTGCGATGGCTGGGTTGGGGTCGTTGCAGCCTTCGCATGCGTAGGGGATTTTCTTGTTAGCCGCGGTGGCGTTGGGGTCGAACCTGGGGGACCGTGAGGCTCATCTGCGGGAGGCTGTGCAGCGGTTGGAGTCACTTGGAGTGGTGGCGGCCGTTTCTAGTTTTCATGACACGGAGCCGGTGGGGTATTTGGATCAGCCTCGGTTTTTGAATGCGGCTGTGTTGGTGGAGACGGAGCTGGCGCCGGTGGAGTTGTTGCGGGGGTTGTTGGGGATTGAGTTGGCGATGGGGCGGGATCGTAGCTTGGTGCCGAATAAAGGGCCGCGGGTGATTGATCTGGATTTGTTGCTGGTGGGAGATGTGGTGATGGAGACGGTGGAGTTGGTGTTGCCGCATCCGGCGATGCATGAGCGGGCGTTTGTGCTGGGGCCGTTGGCGGAGATTGCGCGGGAGATGCGGCACCCGGTGTTGGGGTTGACCGTGGGAGAGATGTTGGGCGCCCTTGATGGGTAGAAGAGAGCATGTCCCTGGGGCTAAAGCCCGGTTGTTGCGGCCTGTTATGCCGGGGCTGAAGCCCCGGCTTATCTCAGAAACAAGAGCAACGACAAAAGCAACAGCAGATCCCCTGCGGGGATGACAGAAAGAAAGGCAAGAGCAACGACAAAAGCAACGGCAACGGCAACGGCTTGTAGGTTGGAGGATTTGCTTTTCCACCCATCGCGCCAAAGGCTGCGCAATGGGTGGGGCACCCGGCTTTTGCGGATGGCGAAAGAAAAGCAAGGGCCACGGCGTGCGGGGTTTAGCGAAGGGAGATGGTGGTTTGCTGCTTGCCTTCTTTGAGGGTGATGGCTTTGGCGTCCATGGATTCGATGGTGGCGTTGGTCTCGGGGAGCAGGAGGGTGACGGGGTTGGCGTCGGCGAGGCAGACGAGGAAGTGGACGCACTTGAGGGTGGTGGGGATGCCGATGTGGTTGTCGTGCTGAATGATCTTGATGTACGCGGGGGGATGGTCGTTTTCAAGAAGGACGTCGTTGGAGTAGTTGATGAAGACCTGGGTGCCGTCTTCCTTGACGTCGTTGTGTGTGACGCTACCGAATGGGTCGCGCAGGTAGAGGCGCTGGCGGTTGTAGGCGACGAAGAGGATGAAGACGAGGATGAGGAAGAGGATGAGTTTCTTCATAGAGGCAGTGAATAGAGAGTAAGGAGTAAGGAGTAGAAAGGCAACGGGGGGTTGCGGGCTTGTTGAAGTAAGGGAACACAAAGGGCGCAAAGGAAAAGCGCGAAGTTTCGCAAAGTGGACTTTGTGGCGCTTTAGGACTTGTGGGTTTGGTCCTGTTTTTCTTCGTGGTACTCCTGTTCGGTGTTGATGCTCCAGAGGGCGGACTTGTTGACGTGGCCGGCGGCTAGGCCGTCGACTACGGCCATGGCGGTGAGCATGGAGTGGTCCTGGTTGTTGTACTTGTGCATGCCGTTGCGGCCGACGAGAAAAAGGTTTTCGAAGCTGTCGGTGAAGGAGCGGAGCACGTCGAAGCGGTTGTAGGTGCCGAAGTAGGCGGGATAGGTTTTAGGGACGCGAACGACATGGGCGTCGAGGACTTCGGCGGTGTGAAGGATACCGATTTTTTCGAGCTCACGAGCGGCAAAAGTTTTGAGTTCGTCGTCGGGCATGTGCCAGAGGGGGTCGGTGTCGTAGCAGAAATACTCCAGGCCGATCCAGACCTTGGTGGGGTCGGAGACCATGTAGGGCGACCAGTTGTTGAATATCTGCAGTCGGCCGAGGAGGACGTCGGGTTCCTGAATGTAGATCCATGTGTCCTTGATTAATGTTTTGTCGGACTCGGTGACGTCGAGCTTGTTGGCGAGGATGCCGACGGTGATGAAGTCCCGGTATTGCAGGCCTTCGGAGACTTCACGGACGTTGGCGGGGATGTCCATACGTAAGGCCTGCACGAGTTCGCGCATGGGCATGGTGGAGAGGAAGTAGTCGCCTTCGAAGCGGTGCTGCTGGCCGGTGGCGTCGATGGTTTCGACGGAGATGACTTTGTTGCCGATGACTTCGAGCGATACTACTTTTTGTTGCATGTGAATCTCGCCGCCGGTGGTGGCGATCTTGTCGGCGACATGCTCCCAGAGCTGGCCGGGGCCGAACTTGGGGTAGAGGAAGCGCTCGATGAGCGAGGTGTCGGTGCCCTTCTGGGCGACATCCTTTGTGGCGGATTCTTTGGGTGCGGCGGTGAAGGCTTTTTTGACGAAGTGTTTGAGGGCGGTGGTGAGTGAGAGACCCTTGATGCGCTGCGCGCCCCACTCGGCGGAGATTTGATCGCAGGGCGTGCCCCAGACCTTTTCGGTGTAGCTCTTGAAGAAGGTGAGGTAGAGCTCGCGGCCGAAGCGGTTGATGAGGAAGTCTTCGAGGGACTTTTCTTCCTTGATGGGAGAGACGCGGCTCATGATGTAGCTGTAGCCGATCTTGGCCATGCGGACGGGGCCGAGGTTGGTGATGGTGTTGCCCGTGAGTTTGATGGGGTAGTCGAAGAACTTGCGCAGGTAGTAGATGCGGCTTTTGCGCGGTCGGACAAGCATGACGAGATCGGGGTCGACGGGCGGAGGCGCGGTGACGATGGTTTCGGATTCTTCGGTGGGGTCGGCGGGGTCTTCTTCGCTGGCGACTTCGTGTTTGAGCGGGCCGAGCCCGCGGAGGGGTGGTTCTTCTTCAAGATGCGCGGGGACTTTGATGGCGCGCTGTTTGCCTTGATAGCTAATGGCTACATCCGACGACAGGCCGGTGGGAGCGGCTTCGCCGAGGTCGGGGGGCATGAGATCCATCCACCACTGCATGACGCGATCGGACTTGGAGAAGAAGCGGTGGCCGCCGATGTCCATACGGTTGCCCTTGTAGCGGATGGTGCGGGAGATGCCGCCGATTTCGGCGGAAGCTTCGAGGACGATGGGGGTAATGTCTGTCTTGCGGAGGAATTCGAGGGCGGCGGTGAGGCCGGCGGGTCCTGCACCGATGATGATGGCTCGCTTGTTGCTCATGGATCCTTTTTGCGATGCCGCGGCGGACAGGCGCAGGGGTTAGGGTATCGCACTGAAGCTGAGACGTGGATTGAGGTGGGATTGGTGACAGGGGTGTTGCGTGGTGAGAGTCGAGGAGAGAATGAAGAGAGCGGTCGTCTGCTAGCGCAAACGATACCCCACCCTTTCGCAAAGTGCGCGAAAGGATGGGCCACCCAGGGGTAAGTTGGGACTGATTTAAGAGGCGCGGTTTTCGACGACGAAGTCGAGTACGCCTTGTTTGTCGGCGTCGATCTTCACCTTGTCGCCGTGGAGGATGCGGCCGTCGAGGATTTGCATGGCCAGGGGGTCCTGGACGAGGCGCTGGATGGCGCGCTTCAAGGGGCGGGCACCGTAGGCGCGGTCGTAGCCGGACTTGAAGATGGCGGCGCGAGCGGCTTCGGTGAGCTCGAGGGTGATCTTGCGATCCACCAGGAGCTTTTCGAGGTCCTTGAGGCGGAGATCGACGATGTGGGTCAGTTGCGACTCGCCGAGCGGGTGGAATACGACGATGTCGTCCACACGGTTCAGGAACTCGGGACGGAACTGCTTGCGCAACTCGTCCATGACGCGGACCTTGGCTTCTTCGAAGCCGTCTTCACCCTCGGCCCAGGCCGTCGCTAACTGCGAAGCGCCGGTGTTGGAGGTCATGATGAGGACGGTGTTCTTGAAGTCGACAGTGCGGCCTTTGCTGTCGGTCAGACGGCCGTCATCGAGTACCTGCAGGAGCACGTTGAAGACGTCCGGGTGGGCCTTTTCGATTTCGTCGAAGAGGACGACGGCGTAGGGGCGGCGGCGGATGGCTTCAGTGAGCTGGCCGCCTTCGTCGAAGCCGACGTAGCCCGGAGGCGCGCCGATGAGGCGAGCGACGGCGTGCTTTTCCATGTACTCGGACATGTCGATGCGGACCATGGCGTTCTCGTCGTCGAAGAGGAACTCGGCGAGGGCACGAGCGGTTTCGGTTTTGCCGACGCCTGTCGGGCCTAGAAAGATGAAAGAGCCAATCGGCCGCTTGGGATCGCTGAGGCCAGCGCGGCTGCGGCGGATGGCGTTGGCGACGGCGGACAGGGCTTCGTCCTGGCCGATGACGCGCTCGCGCAGGCGGGTTTCCATCTGGGTGAGCTTCTGGACTTCGCCTTCGAGCATCTTGTTGATGGGGATGCCGGTCCATTTGCTGACGATGCGGGCGATGTCTTCTTCGTCGACCTCTTCCTTGAGGAGGCGGGCCGGACCGGGGCTAAAGCCCTTCTTTTTGTCGGCTTTATTCAGCGGACTAAAGTCCGCTGCTAATCCGGGTGAAGCGGTGAGGCCGGCGGCTTTTTCGGCGGCGATGAGGCCGTCCTGCTCGGCGGTGAGTTCGTTGAGCTCGCGTTCGAGCTTGGGGATTTCGCCGTACTGCAGCTCGGCGGCGCGCTGGAGGTCGCCCTTGCGGGTGGCTTCTACGGCGTCGAAGCGCAGCTTTTCTAGCTTCTCTTTGAGGGAGGCAATTTCGCCGATGGCGCCGCGCTCTTTCTGCCAGCGGGCGCGGAGGCCGGAAGCGGTTTCGTGGGTTTCGGCGAGCTCGCGTTCGACTTCGACGAGGCGTTCTTTGGAGTTGATGTCGTCTTCCCGTTTAAGGGCGTTGCGTTCGATTTCAAGCGAGATGGCGCGGCGCTCAAGGTCGTCGATTTCTACGGGGACGCTGCCGATCTGGATGGCGAGCGCAGCGGCCGCTTCGTCGACGAGGTCGATGGCCTTGTCGGGGAGGAAGCGGTCGGAGATGTAGCGGTGCGAGAGCTCGGCCGCGGCGACGATGGCGGAGTCCTTGATGCGGACCTTGTGGTGGGTTTCGTAGCGCTCGCGCAGGCCGCGGAGGATGGCGATGGTGTCCTCGACGTTGGGCTCGCCAACGTAGACGATCTGGAAGCGGCGTTCGAGCGCGGCGTCCTTTTCGATGTACTTGCGGTACTCGTTGAGGGTGGTTGCGCCAATGGCACGCAGTTCGCCGCGAGCTAATGCTGGTTTGAGCATGTTGCTGGCATCGATGGCGCCTTCGGCAGCGCCCGCGCCGACGAGGGTGTGGAGCTCGTCGATGAAGAGGATGATCTGGCCGTTGGCTTCGTCGATTTCTTTGAGGACGGCTTTGAGGCGGTCTTCAAACTCGCCGCGAAACTTGGCTCCGGCGAGCATCGAGCCGAGGTCGAGGGAGATGACGCGTTTGTCGCGGAGGATTTCCGGGACGTCGCCCATGAAGATGCGGCGGGCGAGGCCTTCGACGATGGCGGTTTTGCCGACGCCGGGTTCGCCGATGAGCACAGGGTTGTTCTTGGTGCGGCGCGAGAGAACCTGGATGACGCGGCGGATCTCTTCGTCGCGGCCGATGACGGGATCGAGCTTGCCGCGGCGGGCCTGCTCGGTGAGGTCCTTGGCGTACTTGGCGAGGGCCTGGAACTTGCCTTCGGGGTTCTGATCGGTGACGCGCTGCGAGCCGCGAACGGCCTGCAAAGCCTTGAGGATGGCCGCGTGGTCGGCGCCGAGCGCGGTGAGGGCCAGCTGCACTGGCTCGTTCTTTTGGGAAGCGAGGGCGAGCAGGAGGTGCTCGGTGGAGACGTAGTCGTCCTTGAAGTTGTCGGCTTCTTTGAAGGCCTGGTCGAGGACCTTGCTGAGAGCGTTGCCGAGGCCGGGCTGGGCGGCGGAGCCTCCCTGGACTTTGGGGAGCTTGTCGAGCGCGGCGTTGGTGTTGGCCAGGAGCTGCTGGACGGGCACTCCGAGCTTTTCGAGCACGGGAAGGACGACGCCTTCTTTGTCCTCGAGAAGGGCGGCCATGAGGTGGAGCGGCAGGACTTCGGGGTTGCCGTTTTCAACGGCGAGGCCCTGGGCAGCCTGAATGGCTTCCTGCGATTTGACGGTGAATTTATCCCATTTGATTGCCATAGTTGGACTCTTTCAAAACTTGTGGCCGGTCATGCCATTAGATGGTGAGCGGCTTTCGATGATGCTGTCGTTTACTGCGTAAGAAAAGGGCGGGCCCTCTGTTCCAGGCCCGCCCTTGTGTTGTACTTGCCTGCAAAATGTTAGGCCTTTGCCGTTTGGGCTTCGACCTGTTTGGGCTGCTGGGACGCCTCAGCTACTTTGACTTCGATTTGCTTTGGCTTGGCTTCGGGCTTGCGTGCGAAGGTGAGAGAGAGGACGCCGTCGGCGGTTACGGCCGAGATGTCGTCGGTCGAAACGGTGGCCGGCAGGGTGAAGCTGCGCGTGAAGCTGCCGAAACGGCGCTCGACACGGACAAAGTTCTCCTCCTTCTCTTCGGATTCAAACTTGCGCTCACCCTTGACAGTGAGGGTGCGGCCTTCGACGCGAATATCCAGATCTTCCTTGCGGATGCCGGGAACTTCGAGCTTGAGCACCAGTTTCTGTGCGTCCTCGTAGACATCGACTGCCGGGACGAAGTTTCCCATCGCCAGCGAGTCCGAGGCAGCCTCGGGCCGAGCAAAGTCCTGAAAGATCGAATTGAGCCGGTTCTGGAGGATCGCGACGTCGCTCAATCCACTGCGGAACGGTACCAGACGAGTCATGGTCATTGCTTGTATCTCCTTCATTCTAAGAATGAATCTGAAATTTGTGAGGGGTGAGGGCACCGGCTCACATTTCTATAGACGCAAGTATAGCGCAAAGGTTGCAAAAAAAGTGATAGTAACTCACTCATATTTAGAGGGGGATTGAAAGAGGCTGTGTCGAGTGGTGGTAGCGGCCAGGGCAAGGAGGGCGAGGCATTTGAGCTGGGCGGCGAAGTGGTTGCCGTCGGCGATGATGTAGCCCTGTGCTGTGAATAAGATAGCGAAGGATGCGAGGGCGATATAGCCCGATTTGGAGGGTAGGCGACCAGCGGCGAGGGCGAGAACCAACAAGCCCCAGGGAGCGTAGAGGTGGATCAATGTGTAGTCGTAAGAGGTAGGTGGGAGTAGGACGGTGAGGACGGCGAGGAAAAGAATCTGGTCGAGCATGGACTTGTTGCGGATGCGGGCGAACCAGAGCCAGGCGGCAGTGAGGGCAGCCACGGCGAGGTAGGCCGACAGAAGGTGGGCGGTGGTTTCCGGGGTTAGGGTGGGGAGGATGGTCTTGAGGAAGCTGAAAAAGGTGTGGTCGAAGCCAGCCTGGCCAGGGAGCCAGTGGAGACCGTCGCGGGCGATGAAGGTGGCGGAGCCTAGCTGCATCTGACGCCACGAGATGGCGAGATTGGGATAGACGACCCAAAGGGAGGCGAGTATGGCTGCGGCGGCAACGGCAAAGCCTTGCAGGATTCGAGGCCAGGTGCCGCGGCGGAGGAAGACGGCCAGATAGAGGATGGGGTAGAGCTTCATGGAGGCGGCGAGGCCGAAGAGTGTGGCGGCGGTCCCCTCTCGGCCCGTGCTGAGAGCCCATACGCCGGCCAAAGTGGCGCCCCAGACTACAAGCTCGAGGTTGGCTGTGTGGAGGAGGAGCCAGAACGGGTAGGAGGTTAGAAAGACAAGGGCGAGGAAGACGATAACGGAAGAAGGGCGTATCCCGAGAGAGATGAGGCGGTTTGCGAGGAGCGCGAGAGCGGTAAACGCCAAGGTTGCGGCGAAAAGCAGGTAGACGGCTAGTGCATGGGGTTGGGTGAGGGCGAAGAGGCCGTAGACGACACTTAACGGGGCGGGATAGAGGACGCGGTTGGGTTGGTTGAAGAAGGCCAGGGTATGGAGGGTTCGGAACTGCGGGAGCCAGTCGAGGAGGTCGTTGAAACGGGAGATGGGGGCGACGAAGGGCCAATCGTAGGGGTATTGGAGGTGAAGGGCGAAGTGGCAGAAGAGCTCGAAGGCGATGCTGATAGCGGTGAGGATGAGGATGGCACAGAGCCAGAGGCGCAGCGGGCGCGGCAGTGGGCGGCCGGGGTTGGTTTGTGGGCTCACGCTCTTCAGCATACGGGCGCACGGGCGTGGAGTGTTTTGATGTCAGGGCTGTCATGAAGGGCCGCTAAGATGGGGGAGATGGCGGGTTTGGCGGGTAGGGTGAGGTATGGCGGGCTGGTAGGGCTAATGCTGCTGGCGCGGCTGGCCGCGGCGCAGGGTGGGCCACCGTTTCGGACGGATGATCCGGAGACGCCGGGTAACAAGCACTGGGAGATCAACTTTGGTTTTATTGGACAGCGAAATCCGGCTTCGGGCCAGTACCAGGTGCCTGATTTCGATATCAATTATGGGCTGGGCGACAGGCTTCAACTGAAATATGAGTTGCCGATTGCGATTGAGGAGACGAGGCCGGGTGGGTCGCTCGATCCTTCAGAGCCGCCGACGCGGGGGCAGGTGATCGGGGGGCTGGGCGAGAGCTTGATGGGGGTGAAGTGGCGTTTCTATGAGCATCATCCGGGGGATGATGCCGTGAAGGGGCGATTTGGGACGGGGTTGCTGGGGTTGTTTCAGCATCGGAATGTGAAGGAGCCGGCAGCGGCGGCGGGGGATTCGCCGGGGGCAGTGGATGCTCCGGAGCAGGTAGTGAACTTCAGCGTGGGGACGTATCCACAGCTTTTCCTGGACAATCCCACACGGGCGGTGCCGCGGGGCTTGGTGTCGCAGGGACCGCAGTTTTATCTTCCGCTGGAGGTGAATGCGCGGCTTGGGCCGATCCGCGTGGATGGCGAGGTGGGCTATAACTTTGGCAACCACGCCGTGCCGCAGAGCTGGGGGCGGGGATTGATTGTGGGGCATGAGTTTTCCGACAGAACCGAGGCCTATCTCGAGTTTTATGACCTGCAGGATGCGAATCGCGTGGCCGTCGGGCAGGGCGTGGGGAACTTCGCTACAGGCGAGCCGAAGCAGCGGCAGACGACGCTGGGGGCGGGCGGGAGGCAGGCGGTGAACAAAGCCAAGACGCTGAACCTGCTGTTGATGGCGGGGCGAAGCTTCCAGAAGGTCACGGCGGAGAACTCGCAGCCTAGCTGGATTGCGTATGTGGGGTTGCAGGTGCTGCTGGGGGGGAAGTAGGTCTTGCGAACCCCAATCTCCCTTGCACTTAAGACGGTCTCCGTTGGCATTCTTCGACTGCCAGCGAGAAGCAGATCCTTCGCGTTGCTCAGGATGACAAATATTAAGGGTCTGGATGACACACATTAATAGAGTCGGGATGACAGACGCAAATAAATTAGTCGCGGTGGAGGTGGCGAGCAGTCAAGCGGTTGTGGAGGGTAGGATGGGTGTCGTGAAGATTGATCGCAGGAAGTTTGTGGTTTTGGGTGCGACGGTGGTGGGTGCGGGGCGACTTGGGTTTGCTAAGGTGCCCGAGGACGTGACCTACACCATGGTGGCGGCGCAGGATCATGGCCGCGTGCTGCGGCTGGCGGAGAAGTGGGTGCATGAAAAGCCGTTGACGATTACATCGTTCGCGTCGTCGCGGAGCCCGGGTGGGGTGCATGATTTCTTTTCGGAGGCGGATTACTACTGGCCGAATCCGGCGAAGCCTGATGGACCTTATAAGGAGGTCGATGGGAAGTCGAACCCGGATAACTTTCAGGACCACCGGAAGGCGATGATCCGGCTGAGTATCGCCATGCCGGCGCTGGTGGCGGGGTATCGGCTGACGGGCAAGAAAGAGTATGCGAGGGCGGCAGCGGCGCATCTGCTGGCGTGGTTTGTGACGCCGGCGACGCGGATGAACCCGAGCCTGCAGTTCTCGCAGGGTGTGCGGAATGGTGGGCCGACGGGGCGGTCGTATGGGATTATCGACACGCTGCATTTGGTGGAGGTGGCGCGGGCGGCTGGGTTTGTGCGGGATGTGATGCGTGCTGAAGATTATGCGGGGATGCAGGGGTGGTTTAGGGAGTACACGGCGTGGATGAAGACCAGCGAGCCGGGCGTGAAGGAGCGCGATGCGACGAATAATCATGGCATCTGCTGGGGGTTGCAGGTAGCGGAGTTTGCGCGGCTGGTGGGAGATGAGGCGACGCGCAAGGAAGTGAAGGATCGCTGGGTGAAAGTGCAGTTGCCGATGCAAATGGCGGCGAATGGGAGCTTTCCCAGGGAGACAGCGCGGACGAAGCCTTATGGGTATTCGATCTTTAATTTCGATGTGGCGGCTGCGCTTTGCTGGTCGTTAGGCGGGCCGGAGTTCGAGCGGTTTGCGCTGCCGGATGGACGTGGGATGTGCAAGGCGGCGGAGTTCCTGGAGCCTTACCTGGCCGACAAGAGCAAGTGGCCCTTTGCACATGATGTGCAGCACTGGGAGAGCTGGCCGGTGCGGTCGCCGGGGTTGTTGTTCTGTGGCGTGGCTTGTGCGAAGCCGGAGTATGTGGCGCTGTGGAAGACGCTGGATGCGGACCCGACCGATCCGGAGATCATACGGAACTTTCCGGTGCGGCAGCCGGTGCTTTGGGTGTAGGGGCTGCCACGGATTTCCTTCACGCCAGTTGATGTCAGAGGCGACGGTTAAATTACTTTGGATTATGTCTTGAAACTGACACATCGCGAGCGAAATCGAGTAGGCTCACTTTATGTTCGTTGAGCTGGTTGACGTGGTAGGGGCCCTCGATAGAGATGAACTCGCCGCTACCTTTCAGCCGATTGTCGAGCTGCGCACAGGTAAGCTGACGGGGTTTGAAGTATTGGCCCGGTGGCGTCATCCGGAATTGGGCCTTGTGCTGCCGGAGAACTTCATTTTTCTGGCGGAGACCAACGGCCTTATCGGGTGGTTGACGAAGCGGATGCTGCAAAACGCCTTTCAGGCGGCAACTGCCTTGCCGGATCACTTGACGTTGGCGGTCAATCTTTCCCCCATTCAACTGCGTCACTCCACTCTTCCGAGACAGATTCAAGAAGCAGCGGAAGAGTTTGGCTTTGCGCTGACACGGTTGACACTTGAGATTACGGAAAGCGCGCTACTGCACAATCTGGAGAGTGCAAAGACTGTTGCTCGTGAGTTGAAGAATCTTGGCTGCAGGCTTGCGCTGGATGATTTCGGAACCGGGTACTCCAGCCTGCGACATCTGCAGGCGCTGCCTTTCGACGTGCTGAAGATCGATCGCAGTTTTGTCTCGGCGATGTCGAATGCACGCGAGAGCAGGAAGATTGTAGCGGCCATGGTGGGTCTGGCGCGGAGCCTTAACTTGAAATCCATTGCCGAGGGCATCGAGATGGAAAAGCAAGTCCAGATGCTGATTCGGCTGGACTGCGAACAAGGACAAGGATGGCTTTACGGACGGCCGGCACCGGCTGAAGATTTGCCGGCGATTGTCGCATCGTTTCCTCGCGAGCTGTTGCATGTGCCGGATGTCTCCGGCGAAGTTGTGACGGTTTCAAGCCTGGAAGCACAGCCGATGCAGCGTTTGGCGCAACTGCAGGCGATCTATGACGGCGTGCCGGTGGGCCTATGTTTTCTAGATAGACAGCTGCGCTATGTCAGCCTGAACCGCAGGCTCGCGGACATGAACGGCGCCAGCGTGGAGAGTCACCTGGGACGCACCGTTCTGGAAAAGTATCCAGAGTGGTTTCCACTGTTTGAGCCATATCTTCTCCGTGCGCTGCAGGGCGAAGCGATCAGCGGGGTCGAGATACTGCGGCCTGGTGCGACGCCGGCGGACCATGACAGGACCATTCTCGTTTCCTATCAGCCAGCCTGGGATGAGGCCGAAGAAGTGATAGGAATTTCTCTTTCGGTGCTGGATATTACCGAACATATTCGGCTAGGGGAGATAGCAAGAGAGAACGCCTCTGACAATGTTGAATCAGGTCATGCTGTGCCATGGAGCATGGATCGAAACGGCCTGAACCTTCACCTGGACGCTCGCTGGAGAAGCGTCCCCGGGTCGGAGGTAAAGGGCCTGCGCAAGCTGGCATGGCTGGATGCCTTGCACCCGGACGATCTCCGTGCCGCGACCATGGCGATAAAGGTTGCTCTGCGTACGGGATCACCGATCGATATGGAATATCGCATACGCGATGCGGATCAGCAATGGAGATGGATGCGGTCGCGGGGCTCGGCGCGTATTGGGACCGATGGCGAAATTACACGCTGGTTCGGGAGCGTAGTCGATATCCATGAGCGGAAACAGCTGGAGGAAGTGCTGCTGAAAAGCAAGCCGCCAAGCGCTTCGCTTTTCGACGCGGCGACGCCCGCACCGTTATAGGAAACTACGCTCGTAATCGCCGGATTGGGCTATCCTTAGACATCGCGACAGAGTTGGGTGCGGCTGTTCAGGGGATGCCGAATGAGGCGTAAGGCTCTTGGGGTTGGAGTGTCGGTGGCGGCCGTGATGGCTGCTTTAGCTTGTTGGCGGGCAGTGCCGGTGCGTGGGGCGACTCGTGACAGCTGTAGGTTGGAGCCAGACCACGGCGGCGAGCTATCTGGATAGCCGCGAGGTTTGGTGGGAGCAGTGGCCGCATGCGAAGAAAGACCAGGGGACGATGTGCATCTCGTGCCACACGCAGGTGCCGTATGAGATGGTACGTCCTTCGTTAGAGAAGCGGTTGGGCGAGAGTGCCGCGCCGGCGGCCGAGACGGTGATGCTGGCGAGCGTGGAGAAGCGCGTGGCGGGGTGGTCGACGATGCTGCCGTTTTATGCAGATGACATTAGCGGTGCGGGCGCCGCGGCGAAGTCGCATGCAACGGAAGGCGATGCAGAACGCAATTATTCTGACCTACTTTGATTTGGGTCATGGACACTTGCGGCCAATCACGCGAAAGGCGTTCGATGAGGCGTGGGCATTGCAGGAGAAGACGGGCGAGCTGGCAGGTGCATGGAATCTGGCAGGACTTCCATATGGGGACCGTGGGAGGGGGACGAGTCGGAGGTATCAAGGGACGGCTTTGTTCTTGAAGGCTGTGGAGGATGCGCCGGATCACTATGCCGACGAGCCGGACGTGCGGGAGCAGACGGCGAAGCTGGAGGGATATCTTCACACGCATTATGCAGAGCAGCCGGTGATGAATCAGCTGTATGTGATGTGGGCTTCGGGTAAAGCTAAGGATGTGTTGCCGAAGACTGAACGTGAGGCGTTGCTGCTGAAGGTGCATGGGTTGCAGCAGGGCGGATGGCGGGTGGTGTTTGTCGACGATGGATAAGACGGTGCGCAAGGACAAGACGCCGCAGTCGACCGAGAGCGATGGGTATGCTACGGGGTTGGTTGTGCTCGCGATGGAGGCCGGTGGTGCGGGGAAGCACGAGGCTGTGATGGGCCGTGGGGTGGCGTGGTTGGAAGGACATCAGGATGCTACAGGGAGATGGCCGGCCAGCTCGATCAATAAGCATCGGGATCTGGATAGCGATGTGGGGAAGTTTATGAGCGATGCAGCGACGAGCTATGCGGTGATGGCGTTGGAGAAGGTCAAGGCTGAGTGATCTATTGAAGAAAGTTCGCTCTTAAGATGGAGTCATACCTTTTCTGGAGCAGCCCTGATGAACGCTCGGTTTAAATGCACCGCTGTCTTGTTGTCCTCTACCCTTACTGCACTTTCAGTAGCGCAGACCGCTGAAATACCCGTCACCGCGCAGCATGCGATGGTGACGAGCGTGCAGCACTATGCAACGGACGCCGGCGTGGATGTGCTGCGCGAAGGCGGCAACGCGGTGGATGCGGCCGTGGCCGTGGGGTTTGCGCTGGCGGTGGTGTATCCGGTTGCGGGGAATATTGGCGGTGGTGGGTTTATGTTGATTCGTCCGGCGAACGGGAAGCTGGGTGGCGGCAAGCCGCACTTTCTGGATTATCGCGAGGCAGCGCCCGCGGCGGCGAATGCGGACATGTATCTGGACGCGAAGGGTAACGTGATTCCGAAGATGTCCACGGTGGGACAGAAGGCGAGCGGGGTTCCGGGAAGCGTGGCGGGGCTGACGTATGCGGAACAGCACTTCGGCAAGCTGGGGCTGAAGAAGGTGATGGCTCCGGCGATCAAGCTGGCGCGGGACGGGTTCGTCGTCGACAGCGCGCTGGCGGGCAACATGCGCAGCGACAGGCTGGGGATGTTTGCGGCCTCGAAACGGATCTTCCAGCGCGATGGTGATTTCTATAAAGATGGCGATACGTTCCAGCAGCCAGAGCTGGCGAAGACGCTCGAGCGCATTGCCGAGAAGCCGGATGACTTTTACCGCGGCGCGATGGCGCAGGAGATTGCCGCGTTTGAGAAGGCCAATGGCGGGCTGATTACAGCGGCTGATCTGGCGGCGTACCAGTGCAAGGACGCGCGCGCCACTGGTGGGGAAGTATCGCGGGTTGGAGGTGGTGAGTGCGCCGCCGCCAAGCTCCGGTGGCGTGGTGTTGATGGAGATTCTGAATATTCTTGACGGCTATGACCTGTCGAAGTTTGGCGGGGACCGTTCGCCTGGGCAAGTACATTACATCACCGAGGCCTTCCGGCGGGCGTTTATGGATCGTGCGGATTTTCTGGGGGATCCGGACTTCAACCCGGCAATGCCGATCGCGCAGATGATGAATCCGAAGTACGCGGCGGCGTGGCGAACAACGATCGATCCTGTAAAGCCATCGCCCAGTGCAACGCTGGTGCGGCCGGCAGGGTTTATGCCGGAGGCGCCGAGTCTGAAGCTTGATCATGAGTCGAAGGAGACGACCCATTACTCGGTGGTGGATGCGGATGGCAATGCGGTGAGCGTGACGACCACGCTGAATTTTTACTTCGGTTCGGGCGTTTACGGTGGATGGACTGGGGTTTGTGCTCAATGATGAGATGGATGACTTTGCGAGCAAGATTGGTGTGCCGAATGGGTTCGGGGTTGATCCAGGGGCCGGCGAATGCGATTGCTGCGGGCAAGCGTCCCCTGAGCGCGATGACGCCTACGATTGTAAGCACGATGCCGCATCGCTTTCTGTGGGTGAAGAAGCCGGGCAAGTTGCGCTATGTGTTGGGGTCGCCGGGTGGGCCGACGATTATTACGACCGTGGCGAATGACATCGTCTCGATGGTGGACAACGGGCTCAATGTGCAGGCGGCTGCGGGACGCGCCACGCTTCCATCATCAGTGGATGCCAGACACGCTGCAGTTTGAGAAGGAGTTTCCGGTCGATGTGATCGCGACCCTTGAAAGCCGATGGCTACAGCGTGAAGCGACTGGGTGAGTTCGACGAGAAGACGCCCGGCAAGTGGGGTGATAGCGCGATGATTGCGGTCGATCCGAAGACGGGATTGCTCTCGGGGTCGAATGACAAGCGGTATTTGTTTGGGAAGGCTGCGGGGTATTGAGAAGAAGTGAGTAGAGGGTAAGGAGTAAGTAGCAGTGAAGATTCAAGCTACTACTTACTCTCCACTCCTTACTCCTTGGGCTTCATTGCCTTTGCGATCGCTGCTTCAGCCAGCGGTTCCATGATGGCATAGCCGGCGGCGTTGGGGGTGGACGCCGTCTTTGCTGATGCCGTCTTTCATGCCACCTTCGGGCGTGGCCATGGGTGTGTAGTAGTCGAGGTAGGTGAACTTTTTCTGCTCGCAGTATGTGGCGATCCAGTCATTGAGTGCCTTGATCTTGGGTGCGGGTTCGAGGCCTTTGCGCCACGGGTAGTCGGTTACAGGAAGGACCGAGGCGAGGATGACGTGGATGTGGTTGGCTTGTGCGAGCTCGGCCATGGAGGTGAGATTGTCTTCGATCATCTCGAGCGTGGATGGGCCGGTGTTGCCGGCGATGTCATTAGTGCCGGCGAGGATGACTACAGCTTCGGGGTGCAGGTCGATAACATCCTGTCGGAAGCGGACGAGCATTTGCGGGGTGGTTTGGCCGCTGATGCCACGATTGACGTAAGGCTTGCCAGGGAAGAATGTGCCACCGTTGGCGGTCCAGGCGTCGGTGATGGAGTCTCCGAAGAAAACGACGCGGCCTTTTTCCATGGAAGATAGTGTCGCATTGGCGGAGGCGTAGCGGTGGAGGTTGGCGAAGTCATTGAGGAGCTGAAGTTGTGCTGGAGTGATCGGTGGCGCGATCGGTTGACTGGTTTGCTGGGCAGTGACGACAAAAGCTGTTGAACCGATTGCCAGGGTAGCCAGGAACTTCAGGGAATTCTTCATTGTGATCCTCTTGATGCTTTCGGATTTTATGCGTCTGCGATCAGGTTTGTGAAGGCTTCGTAAGATGTGCAGAACATGCGCGGCCGGTTGCGATAACTTGGAATGATGCAACAGGGAATTTCGACACACATTTTTCTTCCACGTCGGCTTTCGCCGGGACTGCTGGATACGCTTGTGACTGCAGGCGCTAGCACCATTGAAGTGTTTGCGGCGCGGCACCACTTCGATTACACGGACGCAAGCGCGGTGCGCGAAATTGCGAATTGGTTTCGCAGCGCCAATGGCGTGACCGCAACGATGCACATGCCACTCTATTCTGATGCGGCTTGGAGCCGGCATACCGCGCCAACGTTGGATTTGATCAGTGCTTCCAAAGCTGCGCGGATTGAGGCGCAGGATGAGGTGAAGCGTGCGCTGGAGGCAGCGGAGCAGGTGCCATTCACAACATGTGTGCTGCATTTGGGCATGAAAGATGACAAGTGGGATGGGCGATCGCTCGATGATTCGATGACGGCGATTGAGCACCTGAAGGCGTTTGCGGGGCCGCTGGGGATGAAGCTGCTGTTGGAGAACTTGGATAACGAAGTGGCGACGCCGGCGAACCTGGTGGAGATTGTTCGCGTGGGCCATTTTGCGAACGTGGGCTTTTGCCTCGATGTAGGGCACGCGAACCTAGTGCAGGCAATTCCGGAAACAAGCGATGAGCCGGCGAAGTCGGGCATCGAGCAGGCGTTTGAGGCGTTTGGCGATAAGCTAGTGGAGATGCATCTGCATGACAACCATGGCAGCCGCGATGAACACCTTTGGCCCGGGGATGGCGATATTGACTGGAAACTCATGGCCGCGAAGATTGCGGCGTTGAAGGTGCAGCCGGTGGGTGTGCTGGAGATCGCGCACGAGTTGGGAGAAGAGACCGGAAAGGTTGTGGAGAAGGCGAAAGCCGCGTGGGATGTTCTCGCGGCGGGAGCGTAGAGCATGCCTCCGCCACCGACAGCTCGACTGATGTTTCGAAGTTGGAGCGCAGAGGATGCGACGCTCGCCGAAACGCTATGGTGCGATGAAGACGTAACGCATTTCTTCGGTGGCGCGATGACGCCGGAGCAGGCCCATGCGCGGATGGATGCGGAGCGTGAACGCGAGCAGCGGTTGGGAATCCAGTACTGGCCGATGTTTCTGCGGGAGACGGGAGAGTTTGCGGGGTGTGCGGGGCTTCGGCCATGGCAGTATGACGCCGGGATCACAGAGGTGGGCGTACACCTGATGCGGTCGGTGTGGAGTTTGCGGTTGGGGGAAGAGGCTGTGCGCGGGATGCTCGCTTATGGATTCGAGACGCTGGGCCTGTCTGTGATTGTGGCCGGACATGGGGCGGACCACGAGAACTCGCGCAAGCTGCTCGACCGTCTTGGATTTCAATACACTCACAGCGCGGCTTGGGGGCCGAAAGAGATTGAAGTGAAGTTGTATGCGCTGGATGCCTCGGAGCGGCGAGGCGACAAGAGCGCGTAAACTGAATAGCGGTATGCCTACTACTCTTTCCGCTCCTCTTACAACGATTGCTTCCATAGGCCAGTACGAAGGCCAGTCCATCACGCTGCGCGGCTGGCTGTATAACCTGCGCTCTTCGGGCAAGCTGCTGTTCCCTACCTTCCGCGACGGCACCGGGACGATCCAGGGCATTGTGCCGAAGGCGGCTGTCCCGGAAGAGCTGTTTGAGACGCTGAAGAACCTGACCCTAGAGTCCAGCGTGGTAGTGACCGGCAAGGTGCGGGCAGACTCGCGCGCGCCGAGTGGCTTTGAGCTGGATGTGGAGGATGTCAGCGTGACGCAGCGCATCCCGGATGAGACGCCGTATCCGATTCAGCTAAAAGAAGCGGGCGTTGATTTCCTCATGGAGCATCGGCATCTGTGGATACGGACGCCGCGGCAGTCGGCGATCCTGCGCGTTCGTGCGACGATCATGCGCGCAGCGGCGGAGTACTTCGATACGAACGGGTTCTTCCGCACCGATCCGCCGATCCTCACGCCGAATGCCTGCGAAGGAACAAGCGAGCTGTTCGAGATGGACTACTTCGACGACGGTAAGGCCTACCTGACGCAGAGCGGGCAGTTGTATATCGAAGCGACGGCGATGGCGCTGGGTAAGGTGTACAGCTTTGGGCCTACTTTCCGTGCGGAGAAGTCGAAGACGCGGCGGCACCTGACAGAGTTCTGGATGATCGAGCCGGAGGTTACGTATCTGGAACTCGATGGGTTGATGACGTTGGCGGAAATTTTTTTGACGCACATCGTGACACGGGTGCTCGAAGCGCATCGTGGCGACCTGAAGGTGATGGGCAAGGATGTGACGAAGCTGGAAGCGATTGTGGCTCCGGGTGAGTTTCCTCGTCTCAGCTATGACGATGCCCACAAGATGCTGCTGGACGCGCATGCGAAGGGGCTTATCGAGAACGCGCATGTTTATGGCGATGACTTCGGCTCGCCCGATGAGACGTATATTTCGAACCAGTTTGAGAAGCCGGTGATGGTGCATCGCTATCCAGCCGAGGTGAAGGCGTTCTACATGCAACCCGATCCGCTGGATCCGACGAAAGCGCTGTGTGTGGATGTACTCGCGCCCGAAGGCTATGGCGAGATCATCGGAGGCTCACAGCGTGTGGACAGCTATGACCTGCTAAAGAGCCGCATCGAGCAGCATGGTCTGCCGATGGAGGCGTTCCAGTGGTATCTCGATTTGCGGAAGTACGGCAGCGTGCCGCACTCGGGGTTTGGTATGGGGATTGAGCGTTGCGTGGCGTGGATCTGCGGGCTGGAGCATGTGCGCGAGACGATTCCGTTTGCGCGGACGCTGAACCGTATTTATCCGTAGCGCCTTCGTCTTATCTGCGACGAAGTAAGAGCGCGATGATCAATACCAGGAATAAAAGGCCGATGCCGCCGGGCCAGATGAACCATCCTCCGCCACTGGAGTAACCTACGGCGAGGCAGCCGGTGAGCGTCGCTGTGCAGACGAAGCTTCCGATCAACAGTGCGACGGTCTTCTGTAGGTTGCTGGGCTTCAACTTCATGGATCACCTCGTGTCTGCTTCTGATGCAGAAGTTGAAGCTGGCGTATTTTTAGCGTCCGCCATCCCACCAGGTGATGCCATCGGGTTCGGTGCCTACATCGATGGTCGCGATGCGTTCTAGCTTGGTGAGGTCGACTACAGCGACGATGTTGTCGCGCGGGCAGGCGATGAAGGCGCGGGTGCCGTCGGGGGAGATCTGGATGCCGGAGGCGCCGTGTTCTTCGATGGGGATTTGCTTGAGGACCTTGCGGGTGTGGGCGTCCAGCACGACGAGGTTCTTGCCGGTATGCGTGGTGAGGATGACGCGCGCGCCGTCCGGGGTAAAGCGGACGCGGTTGGCGCCGAGGGTTCCGGCGTTGAAGGTGGCGGAGACTTTGTCGGTGGTGAGATCGAGGACGGAGATGGTGCCGTCTGCGTTGCCGACCCAGGCTTCGTGCTCGTCGGGGGAAACGGCGAAGCCTTCCGCTTTTTCGCCTACCGGAAGCAACGTGGCGTGCCAGTCGGGCTGGGGGTTGGGTTTGTAGGGTTGGGACGCGCCGGTGTTCACCCGGGGTTCGGTGCGGTCGAAGATCGTCATCGTGCCGGAACCGGCGTTAGCGGCGAGCATCTTTTTGCCGTCACGCGAGATCCAGAGCATGTGCGTGTTGTCCTGGCCGGTGCCGAGGATGGAGAGCACATGGCCGGTTGCGGCGTCGAGTTCGCCGAGGGCTTTGGAGCCAACGGCGGTGACCCAGAGCTGGTCGCCATGGACGGCGAGACCGTGGACGCCGCGTAGCGGGGCGGGGTTGAAGGGCGGCAAGGGTTTGGCGTGGACGAGGTCGACGCGGGAGATGGATTGCAGGGTGCCATCGCCGAGCTGGGAGATGAAGGCGGTGCGATCGCTGGGAGAGACAACGACTTCGTGCGGGTCTTCGCCGATGGGGATACGAGCGAGGACTTTATAGGTGGTGGCATCCACGATGGCCAGGGTGCGGGACTGCTTGGCGCCCACGAGGATGGCTCCATGCTGCCGGAGCGCTGTTTGCTGGGCTTGTGCGGTGGAAAAGGAGGCGCAGAGAAGAGCGCAGAGGAGCAAGTGCAGGGTGCGTGGAGCAGAAAGCTTCATGTCTCCAGCTTATCGTCGCGGACGGAAGCTAAAAATTACGCCGACCGACGGATGGAAACGACCTCTGCTTGGTGGACGTGCGGTATATTGCGGGGCTGGATGCCCAGACTCTTAGAGACGAGGCGGATCATCTCGGTGGGATGAACGGGCTTGGCGAGAAGGTGGAAGTCGTGGCCGGCATCCTGGGCGAGGACGAGATCCGCATTGGTGGCGTGGCCCGAGAATAGGAGGACCTTGCACCTGGGTTGCGTTGCAAGCAGCACGATAGCGAGCTCGACACCGTTCATGTCGGGCATGGCGACGTCGCTGATCAGCAGCGCGGGAGGCGTGAGTTCGGCCATTTCCAGCGCTGTCTGGGCGTCGTAAGCCGTCATCGTAGTGAAACCGGCGCGTGACAGGATGACGGAGAGGGTATCGGCGACCAGCGGCTCGTCATCGACCACCAGAACAACAGGGTTCTGGGTGGGATATTCGATGGGGACTTCGCTAAGAGGAATAATTTGGGAGTTCAGGAAGAAAGACATGGGGCCGTACCTCTGGATTGAAGGTAGGCGTCAGGTTTTGATACGGGTTAACTCTTTTTCATACGGTGTAAGTCTTTTAAATGTGGCTTTCCCGCGATAAAGTCAGTTTTCGACATTGCTGATCTGGATTGATATCGTAGATTTCGGGTTAGGGCAACGTTTTCGTCACGTTAAGCCGTCGATAGTAGTTGGAGCTTTTTATGGGTGATAGTGAACGGATTCCACCCGCCGCAATGCGTTTTAAATCGGTGCTGCAATCAGACGTCCCTAAAGGACGCGACGGGAAGCACAAGGCGATCATCACGCAGCTACTCAGCGACATCGAGCAGTTGAGTACGGGGTCTGCCTTGAAGATCCCTCTATCAGAGCTGCCGGACACGAAGGAGAATATTCGTTCGGCGCTGAGTCGCGCAGCAAATCAAAGGGACCTTGCGATTGCAACTTCCAGCAATGATGAATTTCTCTATGTCTGGAAGACGGACAAAGAAGGTTGACCCGTACCACAGACAAGTTGGTTAACGGCAGAAGCCCGCGGTGATTCCGTGGACTTCGCGTTTTTGAAGGGAGCTACTTTTCGCTACTGGGTGGGGCGATGTCTTTGAGGCGCAGGTAGAGCGCGAGCGTGGCGTACTGCTCATTGTCGTGCGAGGCGTTGCCCCAAAGGAAGCCGATGCGCGAGCGCTTGACCGTGCCGATGGAGAACATCTCCGCGATGTTGCCGTCGGTCAGCGAGGCATAGGCTTTGTCACACTCGGCGAAGGAGGCTTTGAGGGCATCGACGATTTCGGCTTTGTCAGCGGTCTCAGGCGGGACCTTGGCAAGCGCTGTTGGTGCGGTGCCGTTGACTGCGCCGCAGCTACGTAGCTGGGCTTCCGAGACGTGGTTGACGACGCGGGCGAAGGTGCGGATGTCCGGCTCGGGCTTGTAGGTGTAGAACTCGGCGGGCATCTTGTCGGCGGACTTGAGGATGTTTGCCTTTACCGCGGCGTAGTTGCGCTGGACCTCAGCCGCTGGACCCGTAGGGCCGGTGGGAGCAGCGGTGGCAGCGGGCTTTTCCGGTGGCGCCGTCGGAGGCGTTCCGGCGTGCGCTTGCGCGAAGGCCATTGCGGGCGCGAGCAGGGCCGCCAAAGCGGTGGTTCCAAATACGATTCGCGTGCGCTGCATGAAGTTCTCCTCGGTTGATCAACCCAAGCGTACCTTGTGCGGCGGACAGCTACAAGGCTGAGGCAGATTCCGAGGATGCTTTAGGGTTCACGAGCGGGCGAACTGCAGTGCCGAGCAAGTCGATGGCGTGGAGGAGCTTGGCGTGCGGCAGTGGGCCGCCGCTCATCATGAGGCTAATGCGTTCTACGCCACCGAGCGAGTCGCTAATGTGCCACATTTTCTTTGCCACGGTTTCGGGGTCGCCGACGAGGAAGGCGCCGAGCTCGCCACGCTGGGCATCGAAGGCGGCGCGGTTTGTTGGCGGCCAGCCGCGCTCGCGGCCGATCCGGGTGAAGGTGGTGGAGTAAGCGGGCCAGAGATCGTCTGCCGCGCCCTGCGTGGTATCGGCGACGAAGCCGATGGCGTGGACACCGACGGTGAGCTTGTCCGCAGCGTGGCCGGCGCGGCGGCCGGCTTCGCGGTAGAGGTCAACCAGCGGACGGAAGCGGTGCGGCTCGCCGCCGATGATAGCGACCACCAGCGGAAGCCCGATTGTTCCAGCGCGGACAAAGGATTGTGGCGTTCCGCCGACGCCGAGGCGGATAGGCAGCAGCGCCTGCACGGGGCGCGGCCAGACGCCCTGGCCGGTAAGCGAGGGGCGATGGTGGCCGGTCCAAGTGACGCGGGTTTCTTCGCGCAGCTTGAGCAGGAGGTCCAGCTTTTCGGCGAAGAGCTCGTCGTAGTGCTCCAGGTCGTAACCGAAGAGCGGGTAGGACTCGATGAAGGAGCCGCGACCTACAATAATCTCCGCGCGGCCGTTAGAGATGAGGTCGAGCGTGGCGAAGTCTTGGAAGACGCGCACAGGGTCGTCCGAACTGAGGACCGTGACGGCGCTGGTGAGGCGGATGTTTTTCGTGCGGGCGGCGGCGGCGGCGAGAAGAACGGCGGGCGAGGAGGCGATGTACTCTTCGCGGTGGTGCTCGCCGATGCCGTAGGCGTCGAGGCCGACGCGGTCCGCGAGTTCGATCTCTTCCAGGAGTCCATGGACGCGTTGCTGGCCGAGCTCGCTGGGTGATTGTGTGCTGCCGAGTGTGGTTTCTACGAAACTGTCGATTCCAATCTGCATGGGAATTAGATGTTGCAACATCATTCTAAGGTTCGGGGTTAGAAACGGGCTGGCTGCGCGTGTTCCAATAGTAGGTGAAAAGGAAACCAGCATCATGCCTCTGAACTGCGGAATTGTCGGGCTGCCGAACGTCGGCAAGTCCACTATCTTCAACGCGCTAACGGCCTCGGAAGCCCAAGCGGCGAACTACCCGTTTTGTACGATCGACCCCAATGTGGGGATCGTGCCAGTGCCCGACACGCGGATGGACCGCATTGTGACGATGGTGAAGCCGAACTCGATTGTGCCTACGACGATGGAGTTCGTCGACATCGCCGGCATCGTAGAAGGTGCGAGCAAGGGGGAAGGCCTCGGCAATCAGTTCCTCAGCCACATCCGCCAGACGGACGCCATCCTGCACGTCGTGCGCTGCTTCTCCGACCCAGAAGTGATCCACGTTGCAGGCGGCGTAAACCCGATCCACGACATCGACATCATCAACACCGAGTTGCTGCTCGCCGATCTCGACACGGTAGAAAAACGCCTCGCGAAGGCGGAAAAAGCAGCCAAGAGCAACTCCGCGACCGCAGCCCAGAAGACCGAGCTTTCGACCATCCAGAAGCTGCTGGCCGTCCTGAACGCGGGCAAGCCTGCGCGCACGGCGGAGCTCGAAGACGCCGAAAAGTTGGTCGCGCGTGACCTGTTCCTGATCACGATGAAGCCGCAGCTCTACGTAGCCAACGTAGACGAAGCGGGCATCGCCGAGGGCAACGAGTTCACCAAGCTCGTCGAGGCGCGGGCTGCCGAAGAAAACAGCGAAGTAGTCCGCATCTGCGGCGCCATGGAAGCCGAAATTTCGCAGTTGGAGCCCACCGAGCGCACCGAGTTCCTGGAAGCCGCAGGCCTCTCCGAGCCCGGATTGAACCGCCTGATCCACGCGGCCTACCGACTTCTCGGCCTCATCACTTACTTCACCTCCGGCGTTCAGGAAGTCCGTGCGTGGACGATCAAGCGCGGCACCAAAGCCCCGGGCGCCGCCGGCGTCATCCACTCAGACTTCGAGCGTGGCTTCATCAAAGCCGATTGCTACGCCTGCGAAGACCTCTTCCGCCTGGGTAGCGAGCAGGCTGTCAAAGAAGCAGGCCTGCTACGCTCCGAAGGCAAAGAGTACGTGGTGAAGGACGGCGATATTTTATTCTTCAAATTTAATGTGTAGACTCTAGGCACACAAGGAGTGTGACAATATGGACACACTTAGAATGCATATTGTTGTACCTAAGGATCTAGTAACCCAGATTGATGAACTTGCAGGCGAGCGTGGCCGCAGTGCCTTCGTCGTGGAAAAGATGACCGCCGCGGTTAAGCGGGAACGTCTACTCAACTTCCTCGAAGACATGGAGAAGTCGCCCGCTTGGAAGGATGAAGATCGTCCGGAGCTGGCGAAGGTCGGGACCGCCGCCTACGTTCATAACATGCGCCATCAAAAGAGCGACCGGCAGCGGCGCATCGAGAAGGCCCTCAAGGCGAAGCCGTGAAGTTGCTCCTTGACACCACTGTCCTCATCGATGTCCTTCGTGGAAATAAAGAACGGATCGCTCGCCTCAGGTCCATGCCTCAATACGAAATGGTCACTTCCGCAGTCAATGTCGCGGAGCTTTATGCGGGTAAGCGCGTTTCAGAAGAACCGGAAATCGCCCGGCTGGTCGCAGAACTCGAGGTTTGGGCCGTCACCAACGAGATTGGTGAAAGCGCCGGTAATCTCGTCTTTCGTGCAGCCCGTAAGGGCAAGACGATTGGCTTACCTGACGCGTTGATTGCAGCAACCGCCCTCGCTCATGATTGTCCCGTCATGACTGCCAACCGCAAAGACTACGCTTCGACCGGCGTTATTTTGATCGAAGATCCTCAGGATATTTAGACAATTATGGCAAAGAAGAAACTACGCGTAGGCATTTTATTTGGCGGCAAGAGCGGCGAGCACGAAATCTCGCTGCGCTCGGCACGCTCCATCCTTGAAGCAATCGACCGCAAAAAGTACGACGTGGTCGAGCTCGGCATCAGCAAGCAGGGCAAATGGCTCGGCGGAGCGCAGGCGCAGAAGCTGCTCGGCATCTCCGGTACACCAGCGCCGAGCGGCAGCGTAAGCCTCGCTGTTGCCGCCGCAAACCCCACGGCAGGCACGGGCCTCGACGTCGTCTTTCCCGTACTGCACGGCACGTTCGGCGAAGACGGCACCATCCAGGGCCTGTTCGAGCTCGCCGACATCCCTTACGTCGGCTCAGGCGTGCTCGGCTCTTCCGCAGGCATGGACAAGGACGCGATGAAGCGCATGTTCTTCGCCGCCGGACTACCGCAAACGCCGCACATTACACTGCTGCGCAGCGAGTGGAAGTCCGACGCGAAGAAGTGCATCAGGCAGATCGAAAAGTCCCTCGCGTATCCGCTTTTCGTGAAGCCCGCCAATCTTGGCAGTTCCGTCGGCATCAGCAAGGTGAAGTCGCGTGCAGACCTTGCGTCCGCAATGAATCTAGCCGCCAGCTTCGATCGCAAGATTGTCATCGAGCAGGGCGTTGGCGGGCCCGGCGTGAAGCCGCGCGAGTTGGAAGTCGCGATCCTCGGCAACGACGCACCTGAAGCCAGCGTAGTCGGCGAGATCGTTCCCGCGAAAGAGTTCTACGACTACGAAGCCAAATACGAACTCAACGGCGCCGACGAAAGCGTAAGCATCATCCCGGCAAAGTTGAGCGCAGCCGACGCGAAGAAGATTCGCTCCATGGCCATTGCCGCCTTTCGTGCCTGCGACTGCGCGGGCCTTGCGCGCGTGGACTTCCTCATGGCCCCTAAGCGCGACGGCAAGGGCACGGAGATTGTGCTCAATGAAATCAACACCATGCCCGGTTTCACCTCCATCAGCATGTATCCCAAGCTGTGGCAGGCAAGCGGTCTGCCCTACAAGAAGCTGATCGGCAGGCTGATTGAGCTTGCGATGGAGCGGCATAAAGAAAAGCTGGAGACCAGCTTCAGCAAGTAATATCTCCGCGAGGAATTTTTTTATGCATCGTCGTGATCTGCTGAAGTCCGGAACCGCTGCTGCATTCGCGGCTGCATTGCCCGTGGCAGGAGCCAGGGATCTCAGCAGCGCTCCGACCAATCGAAGCTTCTGGCTCTCCAACATGCGCACGGTCACCGCTCCGGTGCTCGACGCCTTGAGCAAAGGCAGGCTAAAAGCCACGATGCCGGTAGAAGCGGTGCCCGGCGAAGAAGCCAGCCGCCGCAAGGTGACGCATCTTGAAGCCTTCGGACGGACAATCGCCGGGATCGCGCCATGGCTGGATAGCAGGCCAGCGCAACAGGACGAGCTGGCATTACATAAGCAGCTAGTGCAGACGACAAGCGAAGCGATGATGTCGGCGCTCGATCCGTCTTCGCCCGATTGCATCGACTTTGGCGCGGCCTCTCAGAACGTAGTGGATGCCGGCTTCTTGTCGCTGGCGATCCTCCGCGCACCAACTCTGCTCAACAGGTCGCTCGACCCAGTAACAAAGAAGCGATTAGCGCAAGCACTCATGACCACGCGCCAATTCAAGCCTCCGAGAAGCAACTGGCTCCTGTTTGCTGCGGCGACAGAAGCCGCGCTGCATGCGCTCGGCGAGCAATGGGACCGCGCACGCGTGGACGATGCTTTCACCTCGCACATGAAGTGGTTTGTCGGGGACGGCACCTATGGCGATGGGCCACATTATCACGCGGACTACTACAACTCGTTTGTGATCCAGCCTTTCTTCGTGGCAACCCTCCAAGCTATAGGCGACGAAGACGCCACATGGAAGGCAATGCGCAACGCCGTCGCCACGCGCGCGATGCGCTATGCGCATATTCAGGAGCGCATGATTGCCCCAGATGGCAGCTATCCAGTAGTAGGCCGCAGCATCACGTACCGTTGCGGAGCGTTTCATCACCTGGCCGACGCGGCTTTACGCGATGCACTCCCGCAGGACCTCAAACCCGAGCAGGTGCGGTCCGCGCTGGCGGCCGTAATACGCAAAACACTCGGCGCGACGAACACATTCGACGAACATGGGTGGCTTCGCATCGGGCTTTGCGGGCATCAGCCATCGCTCGGCGAAACGTACATCTCCACCGGCAGTTTGTACCTGTGCAGCGCGGTGTTTCTGCCGCTCGGGCTCCCTCCGGAGCACAGGTTTTGGTCGGCGCCGGATGCTGCATGGACTGCCCAGAAGATCTGGCGCGGCGAAGATATGTCCGTGGACCACGCGGTCGATGTGTGAGAGCGATACGATAGATACGATGACTTCTTTGGACACCAAACTTACGCTGGAAGATGTTCTCGCCGCACGCGAGCGCATCCGGAGCTCGATTTACTACTCGCCTTGCACGCACTCCGAGATGCTTTCGCGCATTACCGGCCAGAATGTTTTCCTAAAGCTCGAGAACCTCCAGATGACGGGCAGCTTCAAGGAGCGCGGCGCCCTGAACAAGATTGCCACGCTCACCGCCGACGAAGGTAAGCGCGGCGTAGTCGCGGCGAGCGCAGGCAACCATGCGCAGGGCGTGGCCTATCACGCGACGCAGCGCGGCATTCGTTCGGTGATCGTGATGCCTCAGACGACTCCGCTGGTGAAGGTCACCGCAACGCGCGGCTTTGGCGCGGAAGTTGTTCTCCATGGCGCCAACTACGATGAGGCCGCGGCCGAAGCCAAGCGTTTCTGCGAAGCCGAAGGCATGACGTTTATCCATCCCTTCGACGACATGCTCGTCATGGCAGGGCAGGGAACCATCGGCCTTGAGCTGCTGGAACAGATCGACGGGTTAGAAGCCGTGGTCGTGCCCATCGGCGGCGGCGGCTTGATCGGCGGCATCGCCTGCGCTGTGAAGGAATCGAATCCAAACGTACGCGTGATCGGCGTGCAGACCTCGCGGCTCAATTCAATGTCGGCAGCAATGGAGGCGGGCCATCCTGTAACGCTGGAGCCGGCAACGACCATCGCCGACGGCATTGCCGTGCGCCGCGCAGGAGATAAGACCTTCCCTGTTGTCGAAAAGTATGTCGACGAGATTGTCACCGTCGACGAGGATGAAATTGCCAGCTCGATCCTGACACTCCTCGAGCGTGAGAAGACACTCGCCGAAGGCGCAGGTGCTACGGCTCTCGCGGCGCTCCTGCAAAAACGGACCTCGCTGCCCGCGGGTGTAAAGACGGCGGTGCTCGTATGCGGCGGAAACATAGACGTCACGCTGCTCAGTCGCATCATTGAGCGCGGCCTGGTGCAGGACGGCCGCCTGATCCGCCTGCGCATCCACTTACTCGACCGCCCCGGCGCGCTGACCGACCTGACAAAGCTCATTGCAAGCCACCGCGCAAACATCGTGGACACGCTCTATAACCGCGCCTACTACGGTGTAAACCTGGGCGATACAACCATCGATATCACGATGGAGACGCGCGGGCGCGAGCAGGTGGAGGAGTTGCTGGCTTCGCTCACCGCTGAGGGCTATAGGCATAGCCGAGTTCTGTAAGAGTGGCACCGTCCCAAACAGCGTTTCGCGACTTTGCGCAGCGCACGGCGTTCACTGGATGGGTGCGCCTGGGGAAGTTTTGTGGCAATCATGGCATCTCAACGTACCAAGGCTGGCACTTCTTGAAGGCGCCCGGCCGGACTAGGCTTGCGATGGGGGACTCTATGGATTGCTCAAGATGGAATCGCTGCCTGCGGGGTGTAGTTTTGCTGTCGATCGGCAGCGTGCTGAGTTTAGGTGTACGCACAGCGACGGCACAGATTTCGCCCTATGCGATGTTCAGCGCGGGACACTACTCCGGCCTCGGTGCAGGCAGTGGCACCAAGAGTGACGCGAGCGGTGGCATGACCGCGTTAGGTGGCACATTCGGCGTTTATGACGACTTCGTGCGGCTGGGGCCTGCGCGGTTCGGAACAGACTTTCGCGGAATCATCCAGAACAGCGCCAACTCTACGCCCTACGGCAACAAGATCGCCGCCGGCTTGGTGGGCTTCCGACTCGATGGCAGCGGCGTCCCAGTGCTGCCGTTCAACCCGTATGTGCAGGCGGAAATCGGCGTAGCCGGCACCAACAATGGAACCAGCTACAACAAGACAAGCAGCTTCGCGTACCAGTTCCAGTTCGGCGGCGACTTTACCGTGTTTCCGCACATCGCCGCTCGGCTGGAGTACGGTGCGGGGCAGCTGACCAGCAGCGGCGCGACGAACACCGGCCATACGCTGCAGACCTTTGGCGCGGGTATCGTAGTGCGGCTGTAAGAAATGATTGCCGTTAGAGCAGCTTGCGCACGAAGCGGCGAATGAGTTCCGTGGTCGCACCATAGACGAGGTGCGCGGCCAGCGGCGTGGCCAGCGCGGAGGTCGGTTCTTCCGTCGGGCTGGGCGCTAGCTTCAGCACCGGGACAGCAAACAAATCCGCGCCGGTGAAGAGAATCGAGCCGAACGTAGTGCCAAAACCGGCAGTCGTTGCAGACGAAATTTCGGCTAATCCACCGTAGAGGCCGCCCATGAGACCGCCGAAAGCGTAGTGGATTGCCGGACCAGCCGATGCGCGCTGCTCGTGCGTGAGGTGTTGGCCGCTGGTTGCCGTAGCCGCAATAAGATCCGCGGCCTTCATGGTGGCATCCTCGCCATCTCCCAAAGCTGCAATCTGATTCTGCTCGTCCGGCGTCTCAAGGGCCTTCGAGAGCTTGCTTCCAGGGCCAGTGATGAACTCGTTCATGACGAAGGAGGCGACCAGGCCTCCAGCGATGCCGGCGAGAATTCCGAGGGGTATGTTGCGTTGGCTCATAGCTGCGACGCTCCTGCCTTCTTACGATGCCGAAGCAGGGCTTGCCGTTTGCAGGAGTGCCACATCCTGTTGCAGCGGCGGTTGGGGTGACATGCGCGTGAAAGACAACACCAGCAGCGGAAGCACGAGCAGCGGTATCACCAGGATGCTGCCTTCCGGCCCCACCGTGCCACCGGAATAAAACGTACTACCCGCAGCATGGGTAGCGAACAGACGCCCTTGCCACAGCATCCCGCTATCTGGAACGCCATACACGAACGACTGCCCCCAATCCCACGCCATGTGGAAGCCGATGCCCCACCACAGCGAACCCATGCGCCACAGCGCCAACACGCAGACCAGGGCATAAAGGAAGAGCTGCACCAAGCCAAGGGCGGATTCGCCATCGTTGTTGCTGTGCGCGAAACCGAAGAATGCGGAGGTAATGACCGCGGCCATCCAGAAAGCGGCAGTACGCGCGTGCTTCCGAGAGAGCCGTTGCCCAAGCGAAAGAAGGCCGCGGGTCAACGTGAACTGCAGATAGCCACGGAAGAAGTACTCCTCCGCCAAACCCACAAGAAAAAAACCGAAAAGCTGCACGAGACCCCAGTAAAGGATTTCCGAGCCGTGTAGTAGGCGCGCGTCGAAACTGAGGAAGTGGAACCGCACCAGCACAACAATGAGCAGCGTAATCGCAGTAAGACCCCACCCAGCCCCGCTGAAGAAACCGCGGAGGCGATGCCGCCCACCCAGCCCATAGACGCCGAAGCTGCGGCGTTCGATACGCGACAGAATCCATGTAAGCAGAAAGAGAACCGTAAGCGCGACGCATTCAACGATCATCGGTGTGCGCATCGATTGCGGGGCGGCGGGGTCAACAGGGGCAGGTTGGGGCGGCAGCGGCACCTGCGCATTCAGGCGATGGGCCTCGGCCTGTACCTGCCTCTGCTGGTTTCGAACATGGCGGTGAATCCCGTTAGCCGAGACGATCACCGAAAGAACAACAGCAAGATAGATCAGGATGCCCCAACCGGCCCGCAGACCCATAGGGCCGTAAAAAATAGGATTGGCGGTGGAGCGCAATGGCGTAGCGGAGTTCATTCGTTCCTCCCTCGTGAACTCAGGCTAGTGGCTTGTGCTCAGGAGATAGTACGCGCTGCAACAGCGATGGTTCCACGCGACCAAAATCTCGCCCCCAAACGTCAACGGCCCGCATAAGTAGCGGGCCGTTGCTTTTGTTTTTAGCGCGAAGCGCGTCTCGCGTCTGCGCAGGACTCAGATGCGCATGGGCATGAGGATGTAGCGGTACTTGACGTCGTCGTTGGCATCTTCAGGACGCATCTGACCGGCCGATTGCGCGTCCTTGAACTCAAGGCGGACTTCACCGGTAACGCCAGTGGCGCGTAGGAAGTCGACCAGATACGAGCTGTTGAAGCCGACCACCAGCGGATCGTAGTTGTAGGGCGTCTCGATAATGTCTTCCGACTCGCCAGAGTCCGTGGACTGCGCCGAAAGCTTGAGCTCATTTTGTTCCAGGCGAATCTTGATGGCGCCCGAACGCTCGTCGGCGAACTGCGCGACGCGCTGGATCGAAGCCATCAAATCTTCCGAGCGCACGATGACAAACTTCGTATTGTCGCGCGGCAGCACAGCCTCGTAATTCGGGAATTGGCCGGTAAGTTTGCGGCTGGTCAGCACGCGTCCGCCGATGCGGAAGAACAGCGACTGGTCGTCATCGGCGAACTCCACGAAGTCGGAATCCGAACCGCCGAGCAGGCTCATCAGCTCCGCTAGCGCCTTGCGCGGGATCAGGGTCTTCTTCTCGCCGGAGATGCCTTCAAGGTTCTCGCCAAGCTTCTCAATGTGCGCTAGGCGGTGACCATCGGTCGCGACCATCGCCATGGACTCAGCCTTGAGCACCAGCAGGGCACCGTTGAGGGTGTAGCGCGACTCTTCGTTCGAGATGGCGAAGATGGTCTTCGCGATCATATTTTTCAAGCTAGCGGCGTTTATCTTGAAAGCGCCGACCTCGGGGAACTCGGGCACCTGGGGGAAGTTCGCGCGCGCCATGCCGACCATCTTGGTGTTCGAGCGCCCGGCGCGGATTTGCACCCAGTGGTTGTCCATCAGCTTGATGGAAATGTCACCTTCCGGCAGCAGCTTGATGTAATCGAACAGCTTGCGGGCAGGGATAGTGCAGGCGCCGGTTTTCTTCACCTTGGCCACGCAGCTGGTCTTGAGCGACTGATCGAGGTCGGTAGCCGTGATGGTCAACTTGCCTTCCGTCGCCTCAAACAGAAAGTTCGAAAGGATCGGAATCGTTGTCTTGCGCTCGACGACCGACTGTGCGGCGGTGAGCTCGCGGAGAAGCTCGGCGCGGGAGACGGAGATTTCGAGGTTGCCGGTAGGCGCTGCGACGTCGGGCGTGATGGTAGCGGTGGACACGGTGGTTTCTCCCTTGGCTTGCGCGCTAGGCCCTTTGTGTTCTGGGCAGAGGTTCAGTTGATTCTAGGGCGCGGGCGGGCTGTGAATATCGGCGATATTTTGTGCGGTACAGGTACGGGGCTGCGCACTGTGATGGTGTTGCTGCGGGTGCGAATGCTTCTACAAAACTAAGTGAAAGAGAGAGATTTAATAGCAGTAGTAGTCGTTGTGGGTGGAAGAGTGGATATCAAGACATAGCGCTTTGAGTTCAGTAACTTGGGTGGTGTACCAAATATAGAGAATTCGTCCTTCGGAATCGAGGAAGAAGGAGGACGTGGTGGGTCTGCAGAAATAGGTATTGGGATTTGCCCGTTATTCACAGCCGGTGGAGAGGGTTTGCTGGAAAGAGTTCGACCGGATGTGAGGAGTGCGTCCGAAAGCTGGATTGACGCGGAGTTTGTGGGACCGCGTTAACCACAGGTTTCGCGCGAACGGCTGGAAAAGTGGAAACATTGGTCCGATTTGTGGGAGTGTGGATGTCGCGGCGCCGGCTTTCCAAAGTGCTTCCGCAGCAAAAAAGAAACATCACATTAAGTAGGAACCATTTCTCCAAAAGAGGTCGTGACTGGATTCCTGGCGCGGCTACTTCACTATATGTCCTGACTAGCGCATCACCTGCGACCACATGCTCGCAGATGGCATGATCGTCGTCGCGTGAGGTACAGCGGTTGGCACCATTTCGGTCCAGAGCGACTTCTACCCGAAAATAGGTGGAGCATCCCCGCGGCATGGCGTGTGGTCGTCGAAGGCGACCTCATAAGGGAATGGCAAGTCTATCCGGTTACCAACCCGCCTACGACATCGCTCCCGGAAAGCGAAGGCATCAGGACCGTAGCCTGCTAAAAGCACGCGGCCGGACGTACCTAGGCCGCAGTCTTTCCAGACGTGATCGAAAGACGAAACCCCAGCGCGTGAAGGATCTTTTCCAGGCTGGCCAGCGTGGGATTTCCCGTCGCTGAAAGCATCCGGTAGAGGTTCACGCGATCTAGATCGCTTTCACGCGCCACCTTGCTGAAATGCCGCGCGTCGGCGACGTTGCGCAAGGCAGTAAGGAACGCTTCGCGAGAGTCCTCAAGGGCGGTCTGTAGGTACATAAGAGCGTGCTCGTCATCCTGTAGCCGCTTGTAAAGGCCTATGTGATAACTTCTTGATTTGTCAGTCATGATCGAGTCTCCCGATACTCGAGCCAGTAACGTTTAGCTACTTTGATGTCTTTTTCCTGGGTGGCCTTGTCTCCACCGACGAGTAGAAGGACGATGCGAGGACCGTCTTCGGCGAAATAAACTCGATAGCCCGGGCCGAAATGAATCTTGAGCTCAAGTACCCCTTCCCCTACTGCTTTACAGAGGCCGAAGTTTCCTTGTGACAGTCGATCCAATCTCGTTTCGATGATGACCTGGCTCTTCGCATCGCGAAGTCCATTGAGCCAATCGTCAAAGGGAGAAACTCCAGGAGACGATTCGTAGCTTCGTAGTTCTCGCAGCGTTGGTTCCAACCTGTCCTCGGTATTGCTCGGCAGAGGCGATAACGTACCCCCAAAGTGTAGCGCAAAAGCTACACACCCGTAAAACAACCACCGAGCAACACAAAGGCCGCCATCACTGAGGCTGTTACGGAACTCTTAGGCATCCAGGCAAGAGCGCTCCCTCTTTTTGGGAGCGCTCTTGTTTTTGCGATGGTTTTGGTATTAGGCGAGTTGTAGTTTGGTTGCGAGTTGCTGTGCTCCGAGGATGTTGATCATTCGGCCGAGGTTGTAGGCCATGGATGCGAGGCTGATTTCGGTTCGAGCGCCGTTGAGTCCACGCAGCAGCAGTCGTGGATGTCCGAAGATGCGGTACTTCAGAGCGGCGAAGGGGTGTTCTACTGTCGATCTTCGCAGCTTCATCACTTGCGGCGTGGCGCGGTCATGCATCCGGTTGAGGGCATCCTCGTCGATCAGCCGTGTCACCATCCGCTGCGCGGCCTGTGTACAGCGCGGCTTCAGGACGCAACCGCCGCAGTCCTCGGTGCGCGCGGAGTAGAGGATGGCCTTGTCCTTCTTCATCACCTGCTTGCGCCGAAGTTCCTTGCCTTCCGGACAGAGATAGGTATCGCTTCCAGGCCGATAGCGGAAGGCCGTGCGGTCCAACAGCCCGCCTCCGCCCTGGTTGTTGATGGAGCGGTTGGCCGGCACATGCGGAAGCAGGCCGTTGCGCTCGCAGTTGGCCGCCTGTTCCGAGTTGGAGTAGCCCGCGTCGGCCACGACGGCTTCAGCAGATCGCGAGGATCAACAAACGCGTCGATCACACGGCACACATGAGCCACCGGAACAAGATCGTCCAGCACAACTGGAAACAACGTCCCCTGATCCCGACCTTCTCCACGGATGTAGCCCATAACGAAGATGCCCTCGCTCACGCGAAGGCATCTTCTCAAATCAACCCGGAAGATTCAAGAGTTTCGTAACAGGCTCATTGTTGGCGGCCTTCATAGTTACAGGAAGCTCCGAGCCTTACCCCAGCGTCTCCATCAGCTTGTTCACCGTACGGTTCAGGTCCTTATCGTTCCGGCGTTGCTCATCGATCTTCGAAATCGAGTGCATCACCGTCGTATGGTGCTTGCCGCCAAACTGCCGCCCAATCTCAGGCAGCGAAGCCTCGGTCATCTGCTTAGCCAAGTACATCGCGATCTGCCGCGGTACCACGATCTGCCGCGAGTTATTCTTCTGCTTCAACTCCGCGACGCGCATCCCGAACGACTCCGCAACCGCACGCTGGATCGCTTCAATCGTGATCTTGCGAACCTGCGTGTCGATGAACTGCTTCAGGCACTGCTGCGCCGTTGGCAAGGTAATTTCTACGCCGTGCAGACTGCACCAAGCGATCAACCGCACCAGCGCGCCCTCAAGCTCGCGGACGTTGGTCCGCACGTTGCCGGCGATGAACAAAGCCACGTCCATCGGAAGCACCGTCTGTTCCAGCTCGGACTTCTTCTGCAGGATCGCTACCTTGGTCTCAAGGTCAGGTGGTTGGATGTCGACCACCAGGCCCCACTCAAAGCGCGAGCGCAAACGGTCTTCAAAATCCGCCAGTTCCTTGGGAGGCCGGTCCGAAGCAATCACAATCTGCTTCATCGACTCATGCAGCGCATTGAACGTATGGAAGAACTCTTCCTGCGTTCGCTCCTTGCCGGCAAGAAACTGAATATCGTCGATCAGCAGCACATCTACGTGACGGTACTTGTCGCGGAAGCTCGTCATCTTGTCGTACCGCACGGAGTTGATCATCTCGTTGGTGAACTTCTCACCCGAGACATAACTGACCGCCGCATGCGGCTGGCGCAGCTTTACATGGTGGCCGATGGCCTGCATCAGATGCGTCTTGCCCATGCCGACGCCGCCGTAGACGAACAGCGGGTTGTAGGCCTTCGACGGCCGCTCTGCAACCGCTTGCGCCGCGGCGTGGGCGAACTGATTGCCGGAGCCGGTGACAAAGGAATCAAACTGATAACGAGGGTTGAGTTGTGCGGCGGAGTCCCAATCAAAGCGGGACTGCTCCGGTCCAATGCCGCCCTGCGAATTCAAGGTGCCGGGTCGCAGGCTGCGGGGATTGTTGAGCGAGTGAGCCGACTGTGGACCGAAGCCGCCATCTTCGCGCAGGCGAGCGGCGTTCGGATCGGGTGGCGGGACCTGGAACACGACGTTGTCGATCTCGAGGCCGAGGTTATCAATGGCTTCTGAGATGAGATCGGCGTAGCGATCGCCTACGTGTTGAAACTCGGCTGAGGGGATGCGGATAAAGAGGGTGCGGTCGGCGACGTGGGAGTATCGGGTCGGCTTGAGCCAGGTTTCAAAGCTCTGCCGGTTGATCTTTTTCTCGAGCGCGCCAAGGATGCGAACCCACTGGTTCAATACCGCCGCAGCTACTGGAACAAATGACATTAGTTTTCGTCTTCCTTAGGATCCTGAGTTACATGCAAGCGTTGTGCATTGCGGTGACAATCTGAAAAAAGCAAACAGGTGTCCTGCCTCCAGCGGTGTAAAAGTTGTGGAGGAAATGATCCCTGCAGCGATTGCTTTGAAGGCTTCAACGTCGTAACGGTGAAGGCGAGTGGAACAAAGATGGGGCCCGAAAAGCTTCCCGCAAGCCGAATGACGAATCACTGGAACGGAGTCGATAGTAGCACGCAAAGAGGGGGCATCTAGCAACACGAAAGATGCAAAATGCGAAAGAAAAGTTGAGTTGCACCAAACCTAGTGAAGAATTGAAGCCGAGTGTCAGAACCGGATCGTGCTGGAGTTGAGATCTGAGAGCTTGGAGGAATTTCATTGCCGGTTTTCCTCAGCTTGGGTATACTGGAATCTAGCTGCCGCACGCGACTTTGTGCTGAGCAAAAGAGCTCTAAAACGAGTTTTTCAGCAAGTCACGCAATTCCTGATAGAACCGCAGAGGCTCACCTCGCAGTACAGTCTCGTAGGATTTGAAGACAGCAGACTTCTCACTATAGTTTTCGCAGACAGGATAGATATCATGCCCAAGCGCACGTTCCAACCCAACCGCCGCCGCCGTTCCAAGGTTCACGGCTTTCTCGTTCGTATGGCCACCAAGGCCGGAGCCGCTGTGCTCAACCGCCGTCGCGCGAAGGGCCGTCACAAGATCGCTGTCTCCGCCGGTTTCCGCGACTAATCTCTCTTCACCACTTTTGGCATAAGTTCGCGCTCATGGATACGTCCCTGAGCGCGATTGTGCGTTTGGACAGATTGTATGCAGCCCCATCGCCTTCGCAAGCACGCGGACTACCAGCTGGTCTATAAGGGATCACGCAAACAGTTTGGCAAGCAGATCGCCTACTTCCACAAGCTGCGCCCGGCCCTGGGACAGGATGGTTCCGTTCTCAGGAGCGATACTGCGGGCCCGCGCGTGGGACTGACGGTGCCCAAGGCGCTCGGCAAGGCCGTCGACCGCAACCGCATCAAGCGGAGACTGCGCGAGGTGGTGCGGCACGCCCTGCCGCTGCTGACGGCCCCCGTAGACGTGATCCTGCACCCGAAGCGTAGCGTGATCGATGTCGACTTCGCCGTGCTCGAGCGCGAAGTGAGCGTGATCTTCCGCAGCGTGCAGGCAGCTTGCGAACGTACTCTGGCGAAAGCCTCTGTGGAGGCGCCAGCGCGATGACCAAAGAAGCGCGGCGCGAGCATGTAGCCGCTGCGTTGTTGCGCCTCTACAAGGGCGTCGTTTCGCCCGTAATGCACTCGCTGGCCATGACGCAGTGTAAGTACCTTCCATCGTGCAGCGAGTATGGCTACGTCGCCGTGGTGCGCTATGGCTGGCTGCGTGGTGGCTGGCTCGCACTACGGCGGCTGGCGCGATGTCATCCCCTTGCCAAGGGTGGGTTGGATCCGGTGCCGTAAGAGCTTGGTTTCTGCCAGCTTAATCGTCCCCGCGCATTTATCATGGGACGAGCGGCCCGAACACTGCAGTCCAGCGCCGCGAAGAATAGGAAATCCCTTTGCCCGAGTTTAAGAACCCCAACCAAGGTGGCGGCGGCCAGGATAACCGCTCGTTCCTGGTCTTGATTGTTGTCATGTTCGGCGTCATCCTCGGCACGCAGTATTGGCGTGCGAAACACCCGGCGACCACGCCTGACACCAGCACCCCCGCAACAATACAGACCGCTGCTGTTCCCGCGAGCGCGCCCCCGGCGCCGCCTGCCGATGCTGCCGCAACCTCTTCCGTGCCTGTGGTTCAGGCGGCCGTGGAGACCACCACCGTTGTCGAGAACGAGCTCTACAAGATCACCTTCTCCAACCGCGGCGGCGCGGTGACCTCGTGGATATTAAAGGGCGTTACCGACAGCGCCGGCAAGCCGCTGGACATGGTGAACGCCGAGGGTTCGAAGAAGTTCGGCTATCCACTTTCGCTGCACACCTACGACCCGGCCCTCACCCAGAGCCTTGCGCAAGCCCTCTATGTGCCTTCCACGACCGGCAAGCTCCAAGCCCCCGCAACGCTCAGCTACGAGTACTCCGCCGGTAACATCACCGTTCACAAGACCTACAGCTTCGACGCGGATTACGTCGTCCATGCCAGCGCCACTGTCCTGCGCAACGGTGCTCCGATCCGCGCTCTGTTCTCTTGGACCGGCGGCCTCGGCGATATGGATTCGCTCACGGCGTACAACATGACCGTGCTGGATACCAGCATCACCGGCAAGGACGAGCACATTGAGCCCAAGAAGGTGTCGAACGGCTCCACGCTTGCCGGCCCGTTCGATTTCGCCGGCGTAAGCGACCAGTACTTCGCTGCCATCTTCATGCCCGACCAACCGTCGGACTCCACTATCCGCACACTCTACAACCAGATGGAAGTCGAGAACCAAGCCAAGAGTTCCGGCAGCCGCTTCTCTGCGACCAAGACCAGCGGTATCGTTCCCGTTATCGGCGCTGAAGTAGGCGATCTTTCCGGCAACAATCAGGTCCGCCTGTTTGTCGGGCCAAAGTCGCTCACGGTCCTCAAGAGCATCAAGACCGTCGACGGCAACAATCTCGGCCCCGTGCTTGACTTCGGCTTCTGGGGTCCGATCGGCAAGGCGCTCTTCGTCGGTCTGCATTTTGTGCAGGAGCACATTGCCTCCAACTGGGGCTGGGCGATCATCCTCTTCACCGTCTTCATCAACCTGCTGATTCTGCCGCTGCGCGTTCAGGGCATGCGCTCGATGTTGAAGATGCAGCGCATCCAGCCGCAGACCGACGCCATCAAGGCCAAGTACGGCAACCCCAAGCCCACCGACCCCAAGATGGCGGAGATGAACGCCGAAGTGATGGCACTCCAGAAGGAGCACGGCGTCAGTATGTTCGGTGGCTGTATCCCGACGCTGATCCAGTTTCCCTTGCTGTTTGCCTTCTACACCATGATGACGCGTGTCGTAGAGTTGCGCCACGCCCATTGGTTCTGGTTACATGATCTCTCGTTGGCCGACCCGTACCATATCCTGCCGATCATGATGGTCCTGACTTCGTTCCTGGCCCAGTACTACACGCCCTCACCCGGCGTGGACCCTGCACAGCAGCGCATGATGGCCTTTATGATGCCGGCATTCTCCGGTTGGATGACCTGGCAGTATGCCTCCGGTTTGGCGCTCTACTGGAACGTCGGCAACATTATTCTGATCCTGCAACAGCAGGTGATGAACCGGACGGCGCTCGGCAAGGAAATGCGCGAGATTGCCGCCAAGCGCGCCAAAGCCAAGACGATCGGCAAACCGGCCGCGGGCAAGACAATCCAGGGACGTAGATAATCGGTTGTCTTGTTTATAATGAGATCAAATTTAAAGCCTTCGTTTATAAATTCCTAACAGCGCTCCGTGCGCTCTTAGGTAAGTGTTTGGCGATTAAGCTTCGTATTAGAGGTGTGTTCCAGATGGAAGATTTGACACGTTCGGCAGAGCAGGTAGCCTCCCTCATGAAGCTACTTACTACGAGCGGCGGATTCCGGTTGAAGTTTCGAATTACGGCGGGCGCGGGCGCTGCTGATCCGGATGGGTTTGAGCGCCGCGACATCTACGTGGAGTGCAAAGGCCCCGACGCTGATCTGTTGCTGGATCGCGACGGAGAGTTACTTCGTGCGCTCGAACACATCGCGGCGAAGATCCTTCGCCTGGAGCCGGAAGACCACGACCGCGTTTCGTTCGATGCGAACGGCTACAAGGCCGAGCGTGCTGCCGACCTGAAAGACTTGGCAGAGGAAGGCATCGACGCCGTAGAAGACACAGGCGAGCCTTACAAGTATCCGCCCATGAGCTCACGCGAGCGCCGCATGCTGCACATGTTCCTGAAAGACTCAGGCCTCCAGACAGCCTCCAGCGGCGAAGGCCCCCATCGGTTTGTAGTGTTGTATCCGGAGGGCTACACCATTCCGCAGGAACGGCCAAGCTATGGCCGCGATCGTGGCCGTGGTCCTGGTGGCGGTAATCGCGGTCGCAGCCCGATGGGCCGCAACCGCTACTAGCCGACACTAACCAAGCAGAATAATTTTACCCGGCACACCTTTTTCGCCGACGGAGTGCGCCTCCGCTGCTTCCGACAGCGGCATCATGCGGTCGATTGGTAACACGAGCTTGCCGTCGCGTACCGCTTCCCCATAGTGGATGTACGTCTTCGGGTCAGGGTGCGCCATGAACGCGTTGACTTGGACAGTCGGGTGCAGCGCCGCGTTCGACGGCGGCCCAACGACGCTGCCGTAGCATCCGCCAGGCCGAACCTTGCCGATCAGCTTCGTCGCTGTCACTCCACCGATCACATCCGCTACGGCATCGACGATGCCCAGCTTGGCAATCTCGTCATCGTCCGAAAGGTCGATAGCCGCCACCGCGCCAAGCTTCAGCGCCTCATCCATCTGCTTCTTCCGCACGCCCGCGATCACCTTTGCACCAACCTCCAGCGCGGCATACAGCGCGATGCGCCCCACGCTGCCAAGCACGCCGGTGAGGAGGATGGTCTGGTCTTTCTGCGCCTTCGCCGCGTCTCGAATTAACTGGTCACCGGTGACGGAAACCAAAGGAATGGTCGAAGCGCTCGTAAGCTCGAAACCTTCAGGGATCAGTGCAAGCTCGGAAGCCTTCACGACGCATAGCTCGGCATAGGTATGCTGCGCGAGAGCAAAGACGCGATCACCTTCCTTGAAGCCGGTAACCTTCGGCCCAAGCTCACGCACAATGCCTGCGACATCGCGCCCGATGATCCCAGGAAACTCCACCGGAAACCGGTCCTTCGCCTCCCCGGAGCGCATCTTCCAGTCCACCGGATTGAGGCTCACAGCCTGCACTCGGACCAACACTTCGCCCTCACCCGGCTTTGGATCTTCAAAGTCTTCGTACTTTAAATTCTTCGGCGGACCATACTCGTGGAGAACCACTGCCTTCATCACTGCACCTCTGCTGGGGTGAGATGCACCGGACGCCTGCCGGGTCTCGCCACCAACCGAAGCTGCATCAGATAGAGGAGAGCGTTCGCTCAGAAGATTGAGGAAAGAAATGGCATTGAAAAAGGCAGCAAAGAAGGCAGTAAAGAAATCCGCGAAGAAATCCGTAAAGAAAGCAGCCAAGAAAGGCGCGAAACACCAAGCAGGACACGACCTGCGCCGCGCCTATGAACATCTTGGTCGCCTCGAAGTCCTGCAGGGCGGTCTACCCGGCGCCGTAGTGACGGATATCAACGCGCTGACGCAGATGGCGCGCACCAGCCTGCAAGCCGGTGATACGAAGAACGCGGCTGACTTGTTGCGCGGCTGCGAGCATTTGGCGTTCGCCGCACTAGCTACCGGAAGCCGAGAAACGCAGATCGGCAACGATCTGCAGGAAGCAATCGATGGCGAGTACGAGCACCTGGTGGAGCGCGCCGTGGAGCATTGGGACGAACAGGACGAAGAGCCCAGCGGCGCACTCACGGCGATCTACGAGAAAACCTTTGCCGCCGCGGAAGCAGCTTACAACAAAGGAGCCTTCCGTCGCTCCCTTGAACTCGCGCGCGGGACTGAGGCTCTATCGCATGTGCATAGCGTGGGAGATGCTCGTCTCGCTCCTGGCAGCGCGCGGCGAAGCCTGAAGAGCTAAAGTACGGGGGCGAGTGCGGGCTCTTCCACCCACTCGCGCCAGCCTTCACCTTCAGCCAAATCCTTAATCATGGCAAAACGCTGCCGTGCGAGCTTGCGGATGTGCGGCGCGAGCAGGAACTTTGCTGCAAGACGCCCCAGTGGGCCAAACGGCAACGCGAACCGAACTTCATCGCGCAGAAGTGTAGTACCCTCACCATCGAGCACTTCTATGAAGGAGTGATCGTGCTGGAAGAAGGCGAAGCGTCCGCGCTCCTGTGTGTCTTGAAAGAAGGCAGCTTTGCTCGTCGTCGAGTCGACGTGAGGCGCCTCGAACGCGGTGATGAGCGTGTGATGTTGCGTCGGCAACCCAAACTTCCACCCACTCCACGTCACTCGGCTATCCGCGCCAATGTGGCCTGAGGTAACACCCGCGATAGGTGTCATACCGAGCGTTCGCTGCACCAGTTCAATACGCGTTGAAAGACTGAAGCAACGCTCGATAGGCGCGCGAATGGTGACGGACTCGTGGATAGTGTCTATGGGAGCAAGCGTCATACGCAGCACTCTGTTTTTTATGTCAGCGATTCGATGGCGGCCGCGATCGTGTCGTAGTCGTAGGAGTCATCGTAACGCTGTCCGTTAAGATAAAACATGGGAGTGCCGGTGACACCGGACTTTACACCGCCATCAAAGTCAGCCTTGACCTTAGCACCGTACTTTTCGTCAGCGAGCGCCTTGCCGAGCTCGTCCGCCGGTAAGCCAAGCTCTTTGGCTATCTTCACGAGTGCCGTGTCCGCCAGGTTCGACTGGTGCTGGAACAGCGCATCGTGCATCTCCCAGAACTTATTGTGAGCCCCGGCGAACTCAGCAGCTTCAGCAGCATGCTCGGCCCAGGGATGCATCTCCAGCGGGAAGTTGCGAAACACAAACCGCAGCTTGTCGCCGAAGTGCTTCTGCAGCTTCTTGACGATAGGCTCAGCTTCGCCGCAAGACGGGCATTGGAAGTCGCCATATTCAACTAGGGTGACGGGAGCCGTGGCTGAACCTTCAACATGATCTTTTGCGGAAACGGGAACGGCGAGTTTGCTCATGCTTATGAGATGCAAATAAGCTGGACGCTATGTTTCGATAAGCGGCTGCCAAACGTTAGGGTCACCTTCTGCAATTGCACGGATTAGGTCATTTCGCTGAGCCAGGAAGCGTAAAAGATAGCTACGCAGGACAAGAACCTCCGCAATACGGCCCAGTGGCCCCAACGGCGCAGCGAACCTCAACTCATCTCGCATCCGCGTGGTGCCATCTTCGAGTGCGTCAAAGAAGTGATCATGTTCAAAGCTACGAAACATTCCGCGCAACATAATGTCTTGAAAGTGATTCGGCCGATCGTATTGTGAGATCAGCGTTTCATGCATCAGCATCAAGCCGAAATGGCGACCTCGCCAGGTGACTCGTTCGCCTGGACCGATGATGCCACTTGTAACTCCCGCAATAGCTTCTTCGCTGGTTTGTTTGGTGCTCTGCTTGTGCAAGTCGATGTTGAGAGACAAAAGAAAGCAGCGCTCTGCGGGCGCTGCGATCTTCGTTTCCAGTTGAATGAGTTGCACTAGAGCTCCATCGAATGTTCGCCAACCAGCTTCTTCGCCCTCTCCAGAAACGCCTCAACCGTAACCGAGCCTACATCGCCCTTCGCCCGCACGCGCACACTGACCGAATCAGTCACCGATTCCTTATCACCCATGATCAGGATGAACGGGATCTTCTGCAGCCCGAAATCGCGAATCTTGCCCTGCATCTTATTGTTGCTCGTATCGAGCTCCACGCGCAGCCCAGCTGCCTCCAGCCGTGCCTTCACCGCATGCGCATACTCAAGATGTTTCTCGCTGATCGGCACAAGGCCCACCTGGACCGGCGCAAGCCACATCGGGAACGCACCCGCGTAGTGCTCGATCAACACACCGAAGAACCGCTCCACCGAACCGAACAGCGCACGATGCACCATCACCGGCTGATGCCGCGCGCCGTCCTCGCCGATGTACTCGAGCTCGAAACGTTTGGGCAGGTTGAAGTCGAACTGCACCGTCGAAAGCTGCCACAAACGGCCCAGCACATCGACGAGCTTGATATCGATCTTCGGCCCATAGAACGCGGCCTCGCCAGGGAAGCTCTGGAAGCTAAGGCCCCGCCCGCTGAGAACACCAGTCAGCGCACCTTCTGCATTGGCCCAGTCTTCTTCCGTACCGACGAACTCACCCGCCTTATTCGGATCACGCGTCGAGAGCTCCACGCGATACTCCTTGAACCCGAACGTCTTCAGCACCGCTTCCGCAAAATCAAGACAAGCTTCAATCTCGCTGACGACCTGATCCGGTGTGCAGAAGATGTGCGCATCATCCTGCGTAAATCCACGCACACGCAGCAGCCCATGCATGGTTCCCGACCGCTCATAGCGATACACATTGCCAAGCTCCGCATAGCGCGCCGGCAGATCGCGATAGCTCTTCGGCGAGTTCTTGTAGATCAAAATATGCCCGGGACAGTTCATCGGCTTCAACCGATACTCCGCGTCGTCCAGCTCCATCGGCGGATACATATTCTCGGAGTAGAACCCCTCATGGCCCGAGATCTTCCAGAGCTCGCGGCGCATAATGTGCGGCGTGTAGACGAGGTTGTAGCCGCGCCGCACACACTCATCGCGCATCCAGTCTTCCATCGTCTTGCGGATCAACCCACCCTTCGGATGCCAGAAGATCAGGCCCGCACCGGCGACTTCCTGGATCGAGAACAGGTCCAGCTGCTTGCCCAGTACACGATGATCGCGCGCCTTGATCTCTTCCAGATGCTTGAAGTGCGCATCGAGGTCCTTCGCGTTGAAGAATGCCGTGCCATAGATGCGCTGTAGCTGCTGGTTCTTCTCATCTCCCAGCCAGTACGCCCCGGCAATCGACATCACCTTGAACGCCTTCACGCGCCCCGTGCTCGGCACATGCGGCCCACGGCAGAAGTCCGTAAAGCCGCCATTCTTGTACAGCGAAATCTCATCGCCAGGCTTCGTGAAGCGCTCGATGAAGTGAACCTTCATGAACTCGCCGGCTTTCTCATACGCAGCTAAGCCCTGCTCGCGCGACTCTTCCACGCGCACAAACGGCTCATCGCGCTTCACCACCTCAGCCATGCGTCCTTCAATCGCCGCAAGGTCCAACTCCGTAAACGGCACATCGCGGTAGACGTCATAGAAAAATCCGTTATCCGTCGCCGGCCCATGCCCCAGTTTGGTCTCCGGAAAGAGCTCCAGGATCGCCGTCGCCATCACATGCGCGGCAGAGTGCCGCACCACTTTCAGCGCGACAGGATCGTTCTCCTTCAACAGCTCCAGTGCGACGTCTTCCGTCAGCGGCATATTCAGGTCGACGATGCGCGCTGCATCACTGCCTGGCGCATGGCTGGAGTACATGGCCTCCTCGCTGGCCTCCAACGCCGCTTCATTCGTCGTGGCGGCAGCGGGCTCAAGCGAACGAACGCGGGCTACGACGACGGCCGCGGCCAGTCGTGGGGAGATGCTGTTAGCAATATCGAGCGCGGATGTCCCCTTGGGCACTTCGCGAATCGAACCGTCTGGAAGCTGAATCTTGATCATGTCACTCACAACTATCAAGGATAGTGCATTGCTCTCCAACGGTGTTTAGGGGGTAATCGCCAGCGCTTCCGAGGTTCATCAAGCGGTAACCAGGCATGTGGTAACTTTCGCTCGGAAGGTCTCCGGGAAGTTGTAGAGGCTCAGAGCCGAAGAGGCATCGTACATCCCAGCCCCCGGACCTACTGTGTCAATAGCGACAGAGTCAACGGGCCGCGGTTAGAAAGACAAATTCATTCTTCGAGGACAATCTCATGCAGGTACTTTGCAAAGCTTCCAACACCGCCAGTGATGTTCGTTGCACCGTTTGCGGCCAGGGCTTCCTGGTCTACTTCACGCGCACCTCTCCTCAGGAGCGCGAACAGCGCCGTCAGGAGATCATGCAGGCCCTGCGCGACCACCACATGACCTCGAACCACGCCTCTGCGCACCCCACCACCGGCTTCAACCTCCCGGAGTGGTCCGGCGCGCCGCAGCACTCGGCAGCTGCCCTGCTAGGCAGAGCGCCCGCTTGGGCTGCCTGCTAAGTCGCTGTTGCGAAACAGCTTTCGGCGCAAGCCAAACACAACCAGCAGGGCCTTCGTTACAATAACGGAGGCCCTTTGCCATGGGGCCGTTCTGCCGTCCTAAAAGGAGCAGCCCCAAGCCGATGAGTTGGTTCAAGCGCGAAAATCACGAAATCCAACCCACGCCCGACCACGAGGTCCGGACCGAAGGCCTGTGGACCAAGTGCGGGCAGTGCGGCAAGGTGCTCTTCAAGCCTGATCTGGAAGCCAACCTGCAGGTCTGCCCCAATTGCGGCCGTCACTTCAAGTTCGACGCTCGCTCGCGCATCGAAAACCTCCTCGATCCCGGTTATGAGCTCGTCGACCTCGAACTGAAGTCCACCGACCCGCTCCAGTTCACGGACCTCAAACCCTACAAGCAGCGCCTCGCCCAGGCCCAGAAAAAGACCGGCCTCAACGATGCCATCATCAACGCCGTCGGCACCATCGAAGGCCAGCCCGTCGTGCTTTCCGTCATGGAGTACGGCTTTATCGGCGGCTCCATGGGAGCCGTCGTCGGCGAAACCATCGCCCGCGCCGTCGACCGCGCCCTCGAAAAGCGCGTCCCGCTCATCATCGTCTCAGCCTCCGGCGGCGCCCGCATGATGGAAGGCATCGCCAGCCTCATGCAGCTTGCCAAGGTCTCCGTCGGCCTCGCCAAAATGGACGACGAAAAGATCCCCTACATCTCGCTCCTCACCGACCCCACCACCGGCGGCGTCACCGCCAGCTTCGCCATGTTGGGAGACCTCAACATAGCCGAGCCCGGCGCCCTCATCGGCTTCGCCGGCCCCCGCGTCATCGAGCAGACCATCCGCCAGAAGCTTCCCGAAGGCTTCCAGCGCTCGGAGTTCCTGCTAGCCCACGGCTTTCTGGACGCCATCGTAGCCCGCAAAGACCTCAAGTCCTACCTCGCCCAGGCCCTCGGCTGGATGACTGCGGCGAAGACCGAGAATGCGGCTTAGCGCAATCTCATGCACGAAGCCCTGCCCTCGAAGACAGCTCTCCGCGTCGCTCTTCGCCGTGCAGCCCACCAGCTCCACGACAAGCACCCGCTCGTCTTCGAAGACCCGCTGGCCGTGCCAATCCTCGGCGCCGAGTTCCGCGAAGAGCTGAACCGCACTCCCTCCGCGGACAAGCGCCCCTTCTCAGCCGCTCTCCGCGCCTTCATGGTCGCCCGGGCCCGCCTCGCCGAAGACACCCTCGCTGCCGGCGTGGCCCAGCGCGACACCCAGCAGTACCTCGTCCTTGGCGCCGGCCTCGACACCTTCGCCTATCGCAACCCCTACCCGCACGTTCGCGTCTTCGAAGTCGACCACCCCGCCACGCAGGCCTGGAAGCTCGAACGCCTCACCGCCGCCGGCATCGCCATCCCACCCACCGCCGTCCACGTTCCCGTAGACTTCGAACACCAAACCCTCGCCTCGCAGCTTCTCGCCGCTGGCTTCGACCCCAAACTCCCCACCGTCACCGCCTGGCTCGGTGTCGTTCCCTACCTCACGCTCGAGGCTTTCCGCGACACCACCGAGCTACTCGGCAGCTTCGCCCCCGGCAGCGCCGTCGTCTTCGACTACTCGCAGCCCAGCGAGGCGCTCTCGCCCGTGGAAAGGCTCATGCTCGAATCCCTCTCCTCCCGCGTCGCGCAGGCAGGCGAGCCCTTCCGCCTGTTCTTTACGCCGGATGCATTGGAGACCGAGCTAAAGCTGGTTGGGTTGGAAGTAGTGGAGGATCTCGACGGCCCCGCTCTAACCCAGAAGCTGCTCGCCGGAAGGAAGGATGGACTGCAGCTTCGCGGTCGCGCCGGAAGAATCTGCGTGGCGCGGTCTGCGATCTAATCGGACGGAAGCTGTGCCCGGTAGGCCGCGACGCAAGGCAGGATGATAATGGCAAGGAAGACAAAAAGAATCGCAACATCGCGCATGGGCGGGACCTCTTTCACACAAACCCGGCGTAACCGGCGAAGTAGCGCAAAAGCCAGCACCCGCCGCGCTTTATTTGAGAAACCCGCGCAGCATCTCTTTCGCGGTTTTTAGGAACTGGAATCTATCTAATGAATTACGAAGAAGTGATCACAAAGCTGGCCGCGCTAGGCCCCGAGTTGGCCTCCGGCAAAGGCTCCAAAACTGGCGCACCCCGCAAGTTCTCCCTCGACTCCATCCGCGTCCTGCTCGCAGAACTCGACAACCCCCAGTTGAGCTTCGCCTCCGTGCTGATCGCCGGAACCAACGGCAAAGGCTCAACAGCCTCTGCGCTTGCCAGCATCGGCGGAGCCGCCGGCCTGCGCACAGGCCTCTACACCTCACCGCACCTGCTGCACGTCAACGAGCGCATGCGCCTCTCCGTCGAAGGCAGCGATGGTGTCCTCGCCGACATCAACAACGAAGACTTCGCCCGCCTCTTCACCCTCGCCGACAACGCCGCAACCAAGCTCGTCGCAGAAGATAAGCTACCCAACTACCCCAGTTTCTTCGAGCTCTTAACCGCCGTCGCTTTCTGCTACTTCGCCGAGCAGCACGTCGAGCTCGCCATCGTCGAAGTCGGCCTCGGTGGCCGCCTCGACGCCACCAATGCCCTCGAGCCTCTGATCTCCGTCATCACCGACATCGGCATGGACCACATGGACTATCTCGGCAACACGCTCGGCCTCATCGCCGCCGAAAAAGCCGGCATCCTCCGCCAGGACGGTATCCTCGTCACCCTCTCGCAACATCCCGAAGCCAACGCCGCCATCGGCGAAGCTGCCATGGCAAAGAACGTTCGCGGCGTAGACGCAGCCCGCTGCCTGCCCGGCACACGCCTCGAAGCCAGCAACTCAGCGGAAGGCTCGCTGCTTCCCCGCAATAAGTACTCACTCTCCATCGACGGCGCTGCTCTCCACATCGATTCGCCGTTAGCCGGCCAACACCAACAGCGCAACCTCGCACTCGCGATCGCTACAGCCATCGAGCTCCGCACCAACCACGGCTTCGCAATCCCCAACGAAGCGATCGAAATCGGCATCCGCAATACAAACTGGCCCGGACGCCTCGAGTGGATACCTTCCCAACGCGGCCACGCCCCTTTACTCCTTGACGTAGCCCACAACCCCGCCGGCGCATGGGCACTCCGCGCCGCTCTCTCGCAGCTACCCGAGCATCTCCCCCGCACGCTCATCTTCTCCTGCCTAGCCGACAAAGCCATCGACGAAATGGCACAGGTCTTGCTCCCTCTGTTCGACTCCACTTCCGGCGACCCGGAACGCTCCCAAGACCACGTCATTCTCGCCCCCATCCAGAACTCCCGCGCCGCCAGCGTCGAAGAACTTCTCGCTGCAGCCCACAAGCTCGACGTTCCTGCCCACGCCACGCCGCACGTCCCCGGCGCACTCGCGCAGGCCGAAGCCATCACCCCATCCAACGGCGTCATCGTCGCCACGGGCTCTATCTTCCTTATCGGCGAGTTGCGTGCATTGGCACTGGCGGAGACGGTAGCATAGCTAAGATGCCCACAGCGAACGAGATCCTTCAACCTGAAGAGCATGCGCCGGAAGAGCACGTCGCGCCTGAGCAAGCGCCTCGGCCTGTTATTTCCTTCGCCTGGAAGTGGGCGAACTATCTCTACTTTCTGCCCATGGTCGGCCTTTCCACCATTTTCTTCGGCACCATCTCGCTCGTTTGCGGGCTCTGGGACAAATCCGGTCGTCAGCAGCATGGGACAGCCCGTTTGTGGGCACGCACCCTGCTCCGCATAGCCTTTGCCCCGGTCGCTGTAGAAAACCTGGAGCGCCTTCAACCGTTGCGCGATGCGCATCCTGAAAGTGGCACGCGGCGTCCGCTTGCCGTCTACGCCAGCAACCACCTCAGCTACTACGACACCCCCGTTCTCTTCGCCAAGCTCCCGTTCCAGTTCCGCATCCTCGCCAAAGCCCCGCTCTGGAAGATCCCCTTCATCGGTTGGTACCTCAACCGCTCCGGCCAGGTGCCCATCGACCAAAGCTCCGCGCGCGCAGGCGTCACCAGTCTCGGCAAGGGCGTCAAGACGCTCCAGGCCGGTCTCCCCATGGTCATCTTTCCCGAAGGCGGCCGCGCCGCCACGGGTGAGCTGCAAGTCATGGCCGCCGGCGCCGCATGGATCGCCATCAAGGCGCAGGTGCCGCTCGTCCCACTCACCCTCGTTGGCACCTACGAGCTTCTGCCCATTCACGTTTACGCTCTTCGCCCTCGGCCGTTAAAGCTCATCGTTGGCGAACCAATCTCCACCATCGGCATGACCACGAAGGATGCAGAAAAGCTCACCGAGCAGCTCCACAAGGTCATCTACGACACCTACGTCTCCGAGCGCGGCTAGACAAGACTAAGTATCCTTAGCTAACCTTGAAGCATGGCGACCACGGTGAACATGCACGAGGCGAAGACGACGCTTTCGAAGCTCGTGGCAAAGGCACAGCAGGGCGAAGAGACCATCATTGCGCTGGCGGGGAAACCGGCGGCGAGGCTTGTGCCACTTGAGGCCAAGAAGTCCAAACGGCGTCTTGGATTTCTCAAAGGATTGGGTTATACCGTGCCCGACGATATCAAGACTCCTTTCAAAGAAGAGATCGAAGAGATGTTTTACGGAAACCCGGATAAGTTCAAAGACCTATGAGATATCTCGCGGACACGCACCTTTTGTTATGGGCAGGCAATGCGCCGGAAAAGCTCAGCAAGACTGCCAGAGAGATTTTCAAAGAGAGTGACAATGAACTGTTTTTCAGTACAGTATCTATCTGGGAAACCGCGATTAAGTTTAGTCGCGGCAGAGACTTCTTCACTGTCCCTCCGGTGACGCTGCGGCGTGGATTGCTGACGACGGGATTTCAGGAAATCACTATTACCAGTGAACACGCGATGGCTGTACTGGGACTACCTCCGCACCATGGCGACCCATTTGATCGAATGCTGGTCGCGCAGGCGATGACGGAAGGGCTCACGCTGCTGACTTCAGACAAAACGCTGGCGAAGTATCCAGGCACAATGCGCATCTAGTTCCTTCGCTACAATCAAGCTGTGATCGCGCATATCCGAGGCCAGCTTCTCAGTAAATCCCCCAACGCCGTGGTCGTTGAGTGCAACGGCGTCGGCTACGAGCTGGCGATCTCTGTCTCTACCTTCACCGAGCTTGCGGCCGAAGGCAAAGAAGTAAAGCTGCACGTCCATACGCATGTGCGCGAAGACGCGCTGCTCCTCTTCGGCTTCGCGGAACTCGCCGAAAAACGCCTCTTCGAAAAACTACTCACCATCTCCGGCATCGGCCCCAAGCTGGCAATCACCGTATTGAGCGGCATCTCCTCCGAACGCCTTGTGGGCGCGATTCGTGGCGGCGACCACGCCACACTCACCAAAATCCCCGGCATCGGCAAGAAGACCGCCGAACGCGTTGTGCTCGAACTCAAAGACAAACTCGACGACATGGTCGGCTTCGTCGCCGAAAGCGGCGCACCCCCAACATTGGGCGGAGTCGCAGACGACGTACTGAGTGCGCTGGTCAACCTCGGCTATCCGCGACCCGTGGCGCAGAAGGCTGTCGAGTCGGCAGCGAAAGATGCGGCTGTGGCTGGAGACTTTGAATTGTTGTTTAGGGCGGCGATGTCAGCGGTGCGTTAATTCTTGGTTCTCTCGCAAGGAAGTTGAATGAAGCTACCTAACCGCGAAGCCGCTATCGTCGACTTAGCAAAACTCCGGGATTATTGCCTTAGTGCGAGTCATCCTCGCGGACGGCATAAGGCGCGTGTATTTTTCGCTGTGCTGGCAATGACCGCTTTCGATGCAGTAGAACTCCGCGGAGCATTGTTAGAGGCGGCTTCTCATCGAGACGCGATTCAAGGAACTTCCGATCAATACGGTATTCGATACATAATAGATTTTGAGATGACACGAGCCGGGAGTGCCGCAAAGATTCGAAGCTCTTGGATTATCCGAAGCAATGAGAGCGCACCGCGATTTGTTACGTGTTTCATTTTTTAGAGGGAGGAAAACCTAATGCCGCCTTTGGATCTACTCTCCGAAGTGGCCGTGTTGCACGACGTTCCGGAACATGGTCTAGCTCGTGGACAAGTCGGTACCGTCGTCGAAATGCTTTCTCCGTCCGTAGTCGAAGTTGAGTTCAACGATGAGGAAGGCCGCACCTACGCGATGGCGGCTCTGCGTTGCGAGGAACTGGTCCGCCTGCATCACAGGCCGCTCAAACAAGTAGCGTAAGTCGACGCGGCGACCTTTACGCTCTCCGCCGGTACTTCACCGCAAACTCATACTCCGCATTCGGCGGAAACAACTCCGACACCAGCTTCAGCCGAGCAGCCAATGCCGCCGGCGCCAGCAGCGGATACTCCCGCTCCCGCAGCTCGCTGTAATCGAAGTCCAGCGCCAGCGACAGCAAATAGATCGCCACAGCATCCGAGAACGCCGACTCCACAAACAGCGCCCGCTCCTTCTCATCCACCGCAGCCGCAGAAGCCGCCACAGCCACCGCGGGAGCAACCGAACCAAACGATCTTGACCGCGATGCAGCCGCAAACGAAGAAGCCGACATCAACGCCCGCGACCGCCGAGGGCTCGTAAACACCTCAGGTTCCGCATTCGCAGGACGCCCCATCGCCAGGTTCCGCGACTCCCAGGCATCCAACGACGTCTCCCCGCGCACATTCTCCAGCGCCTGCCGCCACGCAAGCTCCGCAAACGCCTCCGGCACGCCGGCCTGGTCGACAAACGCGTGTGCCACGTTGATGAAGAACTCAAAGCTCAACGCAAAACGATCACCCATCAATCGCGTGGAGATGAACACACCGCGCTTGCCGCTGCCCAGCTCCACATTGCGATGGCAGATAGCCGCATCGGAAAACTCATCCGTATAAGCACCCGCAACCATCGCATGTTCGGGCACCGTCGCAACCGGCCTCGTGACAGTCGCCTGCTCGAACGTATCGGCATTTTCCCGCAGCGCCAGCGGAACAAAATAATAGGTATTGGCTTTCAGCGCAGCCACAATCGCCGCCGGAACAGCCTCGAGCATGCGATCCAGGTCCGGTGCCGCCACTCCGGTTTCGCCGTAGGTCGCAAATCGCACACCGTTGGCCGATTGCCGCACTTCGGCTTCGCGCGCAACCTGGGCTGCCCGCACGAGTTGCGGGGCGCGTACCACTTCGGTCTGCAGCGTCTCGGCCATTAGCTTATTCTAGCTGAGTATGGCTTCTCATAACGACGTAGAACGCGCCCGGCGCGACGGTGTTTTATTCGGTATCCCGCTGGGTGACCTCGGCTGGTTCGCCTCGCTGCTCATGGGCGTCGCCACCGGCATGGCCGCCTTCTTCCTCACCACCTTCCTCGCCATCGTCGCGATGCTGGTGCAGCAGTCCGTAACCCACCGCGTTCCGCAATACCAGCTCGCCTACCGCGATGCCGGATTTCCCGTCGGCGCAACCGTCATGGCGGTCGCTCTCGGTTATCTAGGCGTACAGTGGTCACGGCGGATGATTCGCAAGTCGCGCCGGGCCTAGTCATACCGTTTCCCATCAACCAGAGTTTTCCCCAAGGAGCCACCCACGGATGCCAATATCCGCCCACACCCTTCTGCGCCGGTGTACGACCGCCGCTACGCTCGCCGTCGCCTTTTCAGCCAGCTTCACCGTAGCGGCCGCGCAGGAGTCGAAAAAAGTTCCGTCGTTCTACGGCCCTCAACCGGCAACAGAGAACCTCGACCTCACCATGTACGCCCGTATCCGCAACGAAGGCTTCGCCCACGGCAAGGTCATGGAGTTCTCCGGCGCCCTCGATGAAGGCATCGGCCCGCGCCTCACCGGCTCGCCCAACCTAGCCAAGGCCAACGCCTGGACCCGCGACACTCTCACCAAAATCGGCCTCGAAAACGCCCACCTCGAAGACTGGGGCGACTTCGGCATGGGCTGGTATCAGATCAACACTTGGGCCCGCATGGTGTCGCCCGACCCCGAACCCCTCTGGCTGCAGGCCGCCCCATGGTCTCCCGCGACCAAAGGCCCCGTCACCGGCGACATCGTCTACGTCCCGCTGAACGACGCCAGCGAACTCGATGCTCTCAAAGGCAAACTCGCCGGAAAGATCGTTCTTCTCGGCGCCATTCGGCCAACTCCCGACATCACCGAGCCCCTCTTCCACCGCTACACCGACGCCGAACTCAAGGACATGGAAACGGCAGAGCCGGCCACCCGTCCTGTCGTTCCCGGCCAGCCCTCCCGTGCCGATCGCATGGCCGCCCGCACTCGCCTCTACCAGTTGCGCCAGGCAGCCGTAAAGATGATGACCGACGAAGGCGTCGCCGCCATCATCACCCCCAGCCGCGACGGCAGCGACGGCGGCGGTACAGGCATTATCTTCGACGATAACGGCGCAAACCTCATCCGCAGCTCGCAGAAGCCTGAGAACGCCATCAAGATTCCCAACGCCGTCATGATGATCGAGCACTACAACCGTCTTGCGCGTATGGCGCAGAACCACGTCCCCGTGCAGGTCGAAGTCAACATCCAGACCGTCTTTACCGGCGATCACGAGCACGGCTTCAACACCGTCGCCGAGATCCCCGGCACCGATCCCAAACTGAAAGACGAGGTCGTCATGGTCGGCGGCCATCTCGATAGCTGGATCTCCGGCACAGGCGCCACCGACAACGGCGCAGGCACGGTCGTCGGCATGGAAGCCATGCGCATCCTCAAGGCTCTCGACCTACACCCCAAACGCACCATCCGCATCGCCCTCTGGACCGGCGAAGAACAAGGCGAGTACGGCTCAGAGGGCTACGTCAAGCAGCACTTCGGCGCCTTCGCTCCGCCGGCCAATCCTGATCCTCCCGGAACCCCCGCCTACATGAGCCACAACCACGGCCCGCTCACCACCACCAAGGAGTGGGAGAAGCTCGACGCCTACTACAACATCGACAACGGCACCGGCAAAGTACGCGGCGTCTATACGCAGGGCAATCTCCCTATCGGCCCCATCTTCGCGCAGTGGATCGCTCCACTCAAAGATCTCGGCGTCACCACCATCAGCTACCGCGACACCACCGGCACCGACCACGAGTCTTTCGACGCCGTCGGCCTCGCCGGCTTCCAGTTCATCCAGGACCCCATGGACTACGAAACCCGTACCCATCACTCCGACATGGACACCTACGACCGTCTCCACAAGGACGACCTCGAACAGGCCGCCATCGTCGAAGCCATCTTCCTCTGGAACACCAGCCAGCGCGAAGAGATGATGCCCCGCAAACCCTTCCCTCACCCCGAGCTCGATAAGAAGCTGACCGCACCCATTCCCGACCTATACCCCAACGCAGCAAAGTAGAGCGCACATTTCCGACAAGCCAACGGCGGAGACTTTAGTCTCCGCCGTTCGTTTTTCCATGACTTGCCATCTTGCCCTTAAGCGAAGCCGAAGTGAAGGATCTGCTGTTCGCTCGTAGAGGCACACCTTCACCCAAACTCCCTAATGCGACAACGTCACAGCACCCGGCACCGTCCGCGGCAGCGACGCCAGCAGCCTCACCAGATCAGCCTGCCGTTGCGTATCCGTTTTCCCGAACACACTCTTCATCTGGCTCCGCACCGTCGCCACGGAAACTTTCCGCAGCACCGCAATCTCTTCCAGCGAAAACCCCGTCAGCAGTCCATTGGCGATCTCCGTCTCCGCCGGCGTGAAGTCATACAGCGACCGAAGAATCTCATCCGGAAAGTTCACCTTCAACTCAGGGTCCGTCACCAATACCAGAACCCGCGCCGTCGATCGCCGCGTCTGCGTTGGCCGAAACGGCGTCACCAACACCTGCAGCGCCCGCTTGCCCGATTTACGCTCCAGCGCAATCGCCCCACCGGGGTCCTGCTGGTTCGGCGCGGCTGCAGCCAGTATCAGCGACCGCAACGCCATCCGGCTAGAAGCATCTGTCGGAGCAATCTGATCGGCATACACCCGCAGTCCATCCGCATCTTCCAGCATCGCCTGCGCAGCCTTATTCGTGAACACCACATACCCATGCTCATCCAGCAGGATCGAAGCCGTCGCACTCGAATCCAGCAACGCCTCCGCATTTTGCGCGCGCCGCTCAGCCGCTCCCAACACCTGCCGCACCTGCAGCGACGTCTGAATATGCGGCATCACCAGCCGCAGCAGCTCCTTCGCATCATGGTCCAGCTGCGGCCGTCCCGCCCCGCGCCACATGCTGATCAGCTCATACTTCCGCGGCGACATCGAAAGCACCATGAACGTCGAATGCGCCAGCTTCAGCGGACAAAGAAACTCGCGATAGAGGTCCGTCTCCACCAGCTCACGATGCGGACAAAGCTCATTACCCTCAATCACACCCACACGCGGGCTGCGCAAGAACCGCTCACGAAACGGATCGCGATGCCGGTACGACTGGTTATACGTCCTATGCGCTTCCGCAAACTGCGGCATGCCTGAGTGCGCCAGTATCCGCCGCTCCAGCGTACTGTCGTTCGACGTAAAGATCCCGTACACCGACTCGGTATAGTCGCAAATCTGCATCAGAAACTGCTGCCAATGCTCATCATCGAGCGGCGCGGCATGCAGCGTCGCAAGCAGTTCAGAGTAAGCCTGTAAAGAAATCATTCGCGCAAACCGCCATCCGTCGGGCAGCAGAAGTCACGTTCATTCACGGATGGAGCCAAGAGTATGACGGAGCGCGCACGAATGCAACAGCAATAACGCGAGCTTCTCGTCCGTAGAAGCTACCGAGCGTCGGTTTCGACCAGTACCATCCGGCTCGGCTCTATCGTGCAGCTCCCCGCATTCCGCGCGTGCCACTGCCCACCATCCGCATAGCTCAGGCTCACCAGATGTACTAGGTCAATCATCGCCGCTCGGCCCACAAGCAGATCGCCCACGAGCTTCAACGTCCCCACATCGCCTGCCGAAAGCGAAAAGGTCTTCTTCTTCAACTCAGCTCCCATGGGCAATCCCGGCCGGTCGACAAGCAGCGCACGCGCGCCTGGCGGCACATACGATACCTCAAACGTAGCTTCGCGAATCCCATGGTCCTTCTCGGCCTTCAGCTCGACAGCCACGCCCATACCGCCGCGCTTTGCCTTGGCAACATTCGCCGTATCGCGCTGATCTTCCAGCGCAACCGTCCACAGCGTCTGCCCAGCACCTTTCTGCCGCGCAGACATACCCACAGGACATCCCGAATCGTACGTCGTCGATGCGTGCATCGCGGTTGTTATCGGCGGAGTCTGAGCAGCAACGCTGCCCGTAAGCAAAAGCGAAATTACGATCAGCACGCCACGCATAGCGAACCCTCCGTACAGCCTGTTGATGGCCGGCAGAGTTTCGACAACCAACCGCACCCACCGGTTAGCACCAAATTTTCAGCGCGCGCCAACGCCATCCCTACGGGTGCAGCAACTCTTCCGCAATCTCCTGCACGCGATCCATCGAGATCCCATCCCTCTGCTCCACCGCCAGCGGATGCCCCGCTTCCCGCACAAAGAACTGCGGCCGCTCGCCCACCGGCTGCGTTCGCACATCCACAATCAGGTTCACCGTATCGCCATACGGCGTAATCTCTGAATTCAAATAGCCTTCAAACGCCGGCTCTGCTTCACGCCCGTTCGCATTCCATATCTCCAGCGCACGCAGAAACGTCTTCGGACTCACCTCCACCCACACGCCCCATATAAAAGGCTTCTCCATCCCATGTATCGGAATAGGAATGCGTCCCCGCAAAAAGAACTCCCTGTTATCGATCACACACTGATCCAGACTGAGCGCCAGCCGCGACTCCAGTTGGTCCTCGGGTATGGCCTTGGCAGCCAGCGGCGCCTTGATGCTGTAGGCCAGCGGCAGCGGATGTTGTTGCCCGCAGATGCGGCACGTAAAGTCGGGAGCAAAATCGTTTTCCATCACCTTAGAGTTTTTCACGATCCCACACCTTCATGCCTGCTCGAAGTCCAAAGCCCATTCGAGTAGCATCAAAGACCGATGGCAACTCACTTCACCCCTCAAGCTCTCAAGTTTCTCCGCAGCCTCGCCAAGAACAACGACCGCGAGTGGTTCACCCCACGCAAAGACATCTACGAGCGGGAACTCAAAGATCCCATGCTTTCTCTCATCGAAGAGATCAACGCCGGCATGGAAGCCTTCGCGCCCGAGCACGTCCGCGCTCCGAACAAGACCATGATGCGCATCTACCGCGACACACGCTTCTCCAACGACAAGCGGCCTTACAAACATCAGGTCTCCGCCTGGTGGTCACGCCGCGGCATGGAGAAGACTTCCGGCGGCGGCTTCTACATCCACATCCATCCCAAAGAAGTCCTCATATCCATCGGCGTCTACATGCCGGAGCGCGAACAACTCCTCGCCATCCGCCGCTGGATGGCTGGCCATCATGCAGAGTATCGCGCCATGTTGAAGTCCATCATGAAGACCCGCGCAGGCTCACAACCCTTCACCGGCATCGACGCCGAAGCGCTCACCCGCATGCCCAAAGGCTTCCCCGCCGATCATCCCGCAAACGAATTACTGCGCGCCAAGAACTGGGGTGTGCATGTATCACTGCCTGCGGAAACCGCACTCGAACCCACACTCGGCAAAGAAATCATCAAGCGCTTCAAGCTCGCAACACCCCTTGTCAACACGCTCAACGAGGCTATTCTCGCGGGAACCAGCGCTGATTCCTCTGCCACATCACCATTTCGCAGACCTCTCTTCTAGCCCAAAAAGGCCGAAATTCAACCGTTTTGAACCAAAATCATAAGATTTCCGCAAAAACCCTGAAAAAACCTGTGAATAACGAAGTTTAGGCGTTGACAAAGACTTCGCAAAGGTTGAACGTTGACTTCGGCGCGGTTCTCCGCACCCGCATAAACACTGGCAATTTATCTCCCCTCAACGGAGCGTGTTGTGTTATCGCGGGAGATGGGCGAAAGCTCATGCTCAACTTATTTTCTGAATCGAAGGAGTTACACACATGGCAAAGGGAATCACCAAGACACAGCTCGTCCGCCTGATGGCCGAGAAGCTCGAACTCACCAACAAGCAGACCGCAGCGTTCCTCGAGTTCCTCGCGGAGACCGCCGTGAAGGAAACCAAGAAGAACGGCGAGTTCACCATCCCCGGCATCGGCAAGCTCGTCAAGGCTGAGCGCAAGGCTCGCGTTGGCCGCAACCCCCAGACCGGCGAAGCCATCAAGATCAAGGCCAAGACCGTCGTCAAGTTCCGCGTCGCCAAGGTCGCCAAGGACACCATCGCTCCCCCCAAGAAGTAATTCCTTTCCCCTTCAACGCCAGAGGCCGGAGCTCATCGCTCCGGCCTCTTTTTTCGCGATACGATGGAGCAGACTATGCCCACGCTGAGCTTCTTTCATGGCATCCTCATCCAAATGTAGTGGGATGATCATCCACCACCGCACTTCCATGCGCGCTATGCTGGACGTACGGGGAGATTCACGATCGACCCCCTTGGAGTGTTGACGAGCGATCTGCCGCCAGCCACGGAAAGGATGGTTCTCAAATGGGCACAACTGCATCAAGCGGAGTTGCTGGAGAGCTGGAACGTGTGCCGGAACGACGGTACCCCTTCGAAGATCCAGGGCTTGCCTTAGATACTGCCATCATCGCTCGCAATCCTGACGATGTTGCCGAAGTGATTGCACTCGAAAACTATCGCCTCTTTGTACGTTTCTTCGACGGTACTTCAGGTCATGTAGACATGAAGGAGCGCATCTTTAGGAAGCTACCGAACCCCTACGCAAGTCTTTCCGATCCTGAGCTGTTCGCCCAGGTCGGTCTCGCTTACGGGACGGTCGCCTGGATCAATGAACTCGATCTCGCACCAGATGTCATGTACGACGAGCTCAAACGCAACGGTGTCTGGGTGCTCCGCTAGGCCGAACCGTTGCGAAAAATGTGCTGTTTGTTGGGGCTCGCGATACTTCTATAGGTTGAATGACGTCAACAAACGAATAACGCTCCACACCAGCATCTCTACGCAAGACGCACGCTGCGAAACTTGCCTTTAAACTTTGCGTACTTTGCGTCAAAGCTTTTGTCCTTGGCAAGACCCCAGAGCCCTAAACCGCCTCAACCGCCGCCTTCGCACTCGGCAGAAATGCCCGCACCACCAGCCACACACCCAGCGAGATCAAGATCCCCTGCCGCAGCGGATTCGCATTGAAGCTCCATCCCAGCGTCGCCAGCACCACGAATGCGCCCACGAAATACAACTCTCCAAGCAAAGCCTGTCCCCAATGCGGCGTTGCTCCCGCAGCAGCAACACGCGGCGAAAGCGCCGGCACGAACCGCGGCACGCGCGCTGCATAGTCGAGATACGCCTTCCCAAACTGCGCCGTAAGAAACGGCTCCTCGGCCAGCGCCAGCCGTACCTGAAACGCCCACAGCAACGCCACCGCAAAGATCGCACCCGAAGGTGGCATCAAAATAGAAAGCCCAATCGTATGCAGCAGCGTGCCGAGATATAGCGGGTTCCGTGTCCTGCGATACGGCCCATCCGCCAGCATCGTCGCTCCGTGCATATCCCGCGAAGCCACAACCCCTGCACTTACATAAGCCGTTCCCCAAACCCGGAGCCACGCACCGAGCCCCGCAAACACCATCGCGACCATCAGGACGCCAATAGAGGCCTCGGAAACGTTGACCCCTTTGAGCCGCCACAAGCTCGACGCCAACACCAACCACGTCGATTTATCCGTAAAGCCAAACACGTTGCCCCAGTAAACCCATGGCGACCAGAAGCCCAGCATGTAGATCACAGCATGGATCAAAAAACGAAAGCGGTATTCGAAGCGTGTAGCTCCCATTTGCTAGTTCTCCTTACGTCAATCTTGGGCGGGAGTCTTGATACTTGGATCAGTCTTCATCTTTGTTGAACTTCGTTGCTCTAGGAAGGTGCTGTGATCTTGGTGGGTCGAATTCAATATCGTCACCGCCCGGCATCGACAGAGCTTTAGCGATCGATTCAGCTTTGATCCGCGGCTCTTCCTCCCATGGATCGATGACAGAAACCCCCATGGCAAGAAAGGGTGCTGTATCGCGCGTCGCTACGACAAAGCCTCGAAGTCTCGCGATCGCCGCGATCTGCGCATCGCCAACCGATACGGTAAAGCCCCTTCCCCTTGCCTTTGTTACTGCCCAGGCATAATACCTCGCTGCTTTCTCATCGAACGGCAGAATGCGGGAAGCAAACAGGCTGCTTAGCAAGCCGTGCAGCGTTTCGCCGAGCTCCAACTTACGTTTGTCGTCCGGCAGAAGCTCTGCTCCAACCAGCAACTCGGCGAGTCCGGTAGACGGCAGATGCAATGTCTCAATGGCCTGGCGATCCAGCCACTCCTGCACGCGCGGATTTGCCATGGGCTTCATCGGCTCTGACACAACATTGGTGTCCAACAAAATCATTCGAACTCTGCCGCCTCGGTCGGTGCAGGATCGCGTCGCACGTCAAACTCCACCCCACCAAACTTCTTCCCAAACTCTGCCAAAGCAGTGCCCACTTTCAGCCGCGTTTCAGGTCTCACAACTTCTTCGAGGATCGTGCGAATCTCCGCTTCGGTACTCACGCCATGGTTTGCCGCCCGCAGCTTCAGAGCTCGGTGCGTTTCTTCCGGAAGATTACGAACGGTCACAGCTGCCATGAGAACCTCACCAAACATGATATCAAAAAATAAATCTGATAGCACTATCGCGGTCCCAGAGCCGCCAAAATCGAATCGAAGTCCTCCACCCCGGAGTACTCAATGATCACCTTGCCCTTACCCTTCTTGTCCTCGATCGTGACCTTCAGACCGAGCGAGCGCCGCAGCTGGTCCTGGGCTTCACGCACATTTGGATCAACTTGGCTAACTGCGTTTATCTGCTTAATTTTAGGTTCGGGCGACAGGATGCCTTGAACAAAATTCTCAGTAGCGCGCACAGATAAGTTAAGCGCCAGAACTTTCTTTCCGGCGGCCAGAATCGCGTCCTGAGTTTCCAACGCAAGCAGCGCGCGGGCATGTCCAAACGTCAAGTCCCCCTTCTCGACGTTCTCCTGGAGCATTTCTGGTAAACGCAACAAACGAAGGAAGTTACTCACCGAGGACCGATCCTTGCCGGTACGAATCGCCATCTGCTCCTGCGTCATGTGGAAGTCGCTCGAAAGCCGATGAAATGCCCGCGCCTGTTCCATTGGGTTTAGGTCGGCGCGCTGCAGGTTTTCGATGATGGTCATCTCCATCGCCTGCACGTCAGAAACCTCGCGGATCACCGCAGGAATGGTCTTCAGACCCGCTTTCTTACTTGCCAGCAAGCGGCGCTCGCCGGTGATCAGTGTGTAACGTCCTTCCTTGAGCGGGCGTACGGCGATGGGCTGAATGACGCCCGAGGCCGCAATGGAGCCGGCAAGTTCAGCCAGCTTAGCTTCGTCAAAGTGCGTGCGCGTCTGGAAGGGATTGCGGTCGATCAGGTCGACGTCAATTTCAAAGGCTTTGCCATCAGGCTTCGAAGCCACAGGAGCTGGCGGCGGTGGAGCTGGCGCTGGCTTTGACGGTAGCAGGGATTCCAGCCCGCGGCCGAGGGCGCGGCGTTTGGGATCGTGGGGTGGGGGTGTCGACATTGCGTATTCCGATCTAGAAAAAGAAGTTAGGGGTATATAAAGTGGATTAGCCGCCGAAGGGCCAGATTCTGGACTTCTTCTTTGGTTCCGGGGTGGAGATGATGTCGCGCGGCTGCGGGATGGGATCGACAATCAACCGCTTCCTGGGTCGCAGCGCTGTGCGAAGTCCGTTGCGCTGCAGCAGCTCATGCGCGAGATCGAAGTAGGCCTCGGCGCCGCGGCTGCGTGGGTCATACACCACGCAGGGCTTGCCATGACTAGGCGCTTCCGCCAGACGGATGTTCCGGGGAATCACAGTAGTAAACAGCTTGTCCGAGAAGAACTCCTGCAAATTCGCGCGCACCTGCTGCGACAGGATGGTACGGTCGTCGAACATGGTAAGCAGCACACCTTCGAGCTTCAGCTCCGGGTTGAAGGCAGCCGCAACGCGATCAAGCGTGCTCATGAGCTCAGAAATGCCTTCAAGCGCAAAATACTCCGCCTGCATCGGTACCAGAAGACCGTCGGAGGCTACCAGGCTGTTCAGCGTAAGCAGATCAAGCGCAGGCGGGCAGTCCAGAAGGATGAAGTCATAATCCTTACGAATAGGCTCAAGGGCCTCGCGGAGCCGGAACTCGCGGCGTTCAGCAGTGACCAGCTCCAGGTTCGCGCCAATCATGTTCTTGGAGCCGGGCAGCAGGCTGAGGTCCTTGATCTCCGTAGGCAGAATGGCTTCAGCGGCAGTGTTGTGGCCCAGCAGGACGTCGTAGACCGAAATGCGTGCTTCGTCGCGCGGCAGGCCCAGCCCGCCGGTGGTATTGGCCTGAGGGTCTACGTCAATGAGAAGCGTATGGATGCCGTCGAGCGCAAGAGCCGCAGCCAAGTTGATGGCTGTAGTGGTTTTACCCACACCGCCCTTCTGGTTGACGACAGCGATGGTCTTAGAGGAAGGCTTAGGGGAAGTCGCTTCTGTCGGGGGCGTAGATGGGAGAAAGTCAGCCATTGCGGTGACAATCAGCGTAGCAGAATGGGTTAGTGTTGTGGGGCGGCAAAAGAATGTTCCACGTGGAACACTCTCCTTATGTTATTTGGAATCAGTTAGTTAACTGAAAATGCCACGGTTTGCGTCGTAAATTTTTTCACGGTGTTTCTGTGGATGCTTGTGGTGAGTTTGTGGTGGAATGTGCCTTAAAAATCGACCGGTTTTTCGATGGCGCGTTTGCGCCGGAAGCGCATGCTGGCAAGTTGTGGTTTCCGGCGCTCCATGACAGGAACTCGGCGGCCGACGCGCCTTCTAGTCGATGGCAGCGCCACGAAGACTGCGAGGATGACGGCCAGGAGGAAAATCAACCAGAGAAATCCTGTACCGAAGTGGATCCCTGGCTGCTGTACTGTCTTATCGGCGGTTATGGTCGGATCGGCGATCTGTGCAGGATGTGAGGCAACGTCTTGGAGTGCGTCCCGGAAACAGGGCATCTCAGTTTCGAGCTTTTTCCGAGAAACCGGAAGGTGGCCCTTCCAGGCGGTGGTGAAGCTCCAGCCGCTTTCCATCGGTTCAAAGTGGAGGATGGTTCCGGTGTAGATAAGGTCCCGTTGGGACAGGCCTGTGACTGGGCTGAACCCTTGAGAGTCGGCGGTTGGCTGACCGCAGTGAGCGATGACGGCGGTTGCTTCACCGGGAAGCGCGAAAGCAGTAGTGGCTGCTAGTGGCGTCAGGACGGACGCAAAAATGGTAAAGCGGACCCAAGTTCTGAAGATACCCATAGGTGGTTGGATGCGCGGATGGGACGAGTGTCAGCCCAGACACGACAAATGTTCCACATGGAACATTTGTCTATTCAAGCCAATTTGGAAGGGGTGAGGCGGGGTGTTCTGCGGCGGTCAATCACAGGCCAGGTCACAGTCGGGCGGCGAAAGGCGCGCTCTATTTCGGGAAGTGGAGCGGGTACATTCCTGGTTTCCGAGCTGAAGAGAGGGTCAAGGACGACAAAGAGCAGGACTACCGTAAGAACTGCGATCAACCAGAAGAAGGGGACGCCAAGGCCACGGCTTATTTCCTCAGGCCGTGATTCGCGGTCTAGCTTCGCGAAGTTGAGACCTGTCGGAACTGCGGCGGCTGCTGCCATGGCTCTGTGGAGACATGGCATGCTTGTGGCCAGCGCGCGGCCTGAGATAGGGAGATGCCCCTTCCATGCGGAGGAGAACTCCCAGTCGCCCTCGATGGCCTCAAAGTGCAGGATCGTGTCGCCGTACCAAAGGTTGCGTTCCACGGCTCCCGTGACCTCGCTGACGCGAATGCTTTCCGCCGTGGGCTGGCCGCAATGGCGCAGCACGTCTCTTGCGCGCACAGGAAGGGCCATGGCGGCGACGGGCAGAAAAGCAAACGCGAGAAGTAGTCCGCGTGTACGAAATGAGGTTAAATTGTGCAAAGCTTTGTTATCCACAATTGTACTCTTCGCGGGGCGGGAGGGATGTTCCACGTGGAACATCGGCTCCTGTGTCATCTATTTATCTTCGGAAAGCTCTCACTTCGGCCTGCAGCCTCCGGTCGAGAGGGGGTGTTTGGCTGATGAAAAATGTTCCATGTGGAACATGTCGTTAGAACGGGTAGAGATAAAGGTAGCTCCGGTCGCTTTCGGGAATCGACAACTTTTGTGGTCGTTCATTAATGGCCGTTTGAGGCGGGGTGGCTGGCTCCGCGCCAGCCAAGATAGCGACCCAGCCGGGGGAGAATGCGCGGTTTGTTGCAGCAGGAAGGGCGGCTTCCATGTTATCGACGGCGCGAAGAGTGACGCAGTTGAACTTCGTGTCGACCGGCATGGCCTCTACTCTCGCCGACCAGACTTCAGTATTGAGGCCAAGGGTGCGGATCGCTTCGCGGAGGAACGAGGCTTTCTTGCCCTGCGACTCCGCCAAGGTGACACGGAGATCAGGGCGGTAAAGCTGGATGGGAAGGCCTGGGAAGCCGGCGCCGGAGCCAAAGTCGAGTAGCGTCCCGCTCGGTTTGAGCCTTGGACTGAGAGCGCGGGCCGCGAAGAGGCTTTCCCCGAAGTGCCGGGTGACCATCGCTTCCGGCTCGCGGATGGAAGTGAGGTTGGTGCGGGCATTCCAGCGGACGAGGAGGTCGAGATAGATCGCTAACTTAGTCGTAAGATCATTGATATCAATATGTTGACTGTCTTCGCCGGGGATGCTGCCGCCCCTCAGGTAGGGTTGTAGAAGCTCGGCGATGCGGGTGGCTGTGAGAGGGGGCATCAGGGTTGGTATCAGCTAACTTGGTTCGTGGGTGCTGAGAGTACCGGCTCTTCCTCCCCGATCTCCAGAATAGAAGGATCGGGGGCACCCAGTTCTGTGGCGGACACCATAATTTTGGCGGCCTCAGCGACAAGGCGGGCGAAGAGGTTGCGGGAGGTCGCGCTGATGTCGAAGCTGCGTTCGGGGTGCCACTGGACGCCGAGGAGGAACTGGGGTTTGTGGTTTTCTGAAGGCTTCCATTCGGGGTCGTTTTCGACGGCTTCGATGACGCCGTCGTCAGGGCAGCGGGCGACGATGCGGAGGCCGTCGCCGGGGGCGGCTACTGACTGGTGGTGGCTGGTGTTGATGGGAAGGCGAAGGAAGCCGTCGGCTTCCGTGGCTTCGCCGGGTTCGACCAACGAGGCGAGCAGCGTGTTTTCCGCCACCAGCGCTGTATGGGCGATGGCGACCTTGCTGCCGGCGCTGTGGTTGACGGGCACAGGCGTGAGGTCCTGGACGAGCGAGCCGCCGCGCCAGACGTTGAGCGACTGCACGCCGAAGCAGATGCCGAGGACGGGCTTGGCGTGGTCGGCGGCGTCTTCGAGGAGGATGTTGTCGGCTGCCTCGCGGGCCGGATCGGCGGGGCTGGTGGCGGGATCGAGCTCGGCGCCGTAGCGGGCGGGGTCGACGTCCGCGGGGCTGCCGGGAAGGCAGACGCCCTGGCAGGAGCGGGCGAGGGCGAGGATTTCCGCCGGGGTCGCGGTGAGGTCGAGCTTGACGGGCTCGCCGCCGGAGGCGGAGACGGCTGCGGCGTAGGCAGGCCAGGAGCGGTCGTTGTAGGGGATGTCCGTGGAGGTGGGGACCGGGATGGCGATGCGGGGTTTCATCTCTTTTATTTTCTCACTCCTAATTTAATTCTCAGTTAGCGGTGCTGTTGCGAAAATCTTCACGATAAGAACTTTTTATTAGTGCTTCTTGAATGAACGCCTTGACATAGTAGAAACCCGCACGTAACTTTACGACCATCCATACAGTTCCTAACGGGCCGTTCTTGCACTTCTGCTGCACTTCCTTCCGCGATGAAGTCCCGCTGTAGTTTTCATGACTGCAAGCGACCGCATGGTATGCGCGCTGCAGGCTGTTGCTCTCAATCCAAGGAGTCCTACGTGTCCCTCTTTCTGAAGCGTCTCAGCACGACCTTGAGCCTCTGCGCCGCCCTTATTGCCCCGGCGTTTGCTGCCACAACCGGCAACACCCATCCGCAGATCAGCGTTCGCCCAACGGCGCGCATCACGGAAGCTGTCGATACGAAGAAATTAGATGTATTGCCGGGAACTCATTCGATGCGTGTCGACCATTTGGCGGATGGCGGTCGCGTGGCGAAGAACACGCCTCTCCAACATCTGAAGCTCGTACTGAAGAGCAGCGATGAGCAGGAGTTTGCGCTCCGGCAACTGCTCGATCAACAGCAGGACAAGAGCCACCAGAACTACCATCAGTGGATGACGCCTGAGACGTTCGGTGGGGCGTTCGGCGTAGAAGCAAGCGATATGGAAAAGGTCAAGAACTGGCTGACATCGAATGGCCTGACGGTGGACGCTGTTGCCAAGGGCGCTCGCGTGATTACGTTCAGCGGCGCTTCCGGCGACATTGAAAAGGCGTTCCACACGGAGATGCACAACTACAACGTGGATGGAAAGACGGTCATCTCGGCTAATAGCGATGTCTCGATTCCCCACGCGTTGACCTCGGTGGTCATCGGACCGGCGAAGATGGATAATATCCATCCTCACCCACACTTCACCGGAGGCCGCAAGATTCTTTTCGACCATGGCAAGCCGGTTTCTTCGACACCCATCGGCGGGGGCACTCCGAACTACCTCGACCCGTACTATGGGCAGCTCGTTGGAGCTCAAGATTTGCAGTTGATCTATGACGCGAAGCCGATGTACGCCCAGGGCATTCACGGTGAAGGCATGACCGTCGGAATCATTGCAGAAACCGACACCCTCATCGCCGATACGCAGATCTATCGTAGCGTTTTCGGTCTTCCCCCGACGACGATCAATGTAATTCATGCCGGTGACGATCCCGGCAACCAGACGGCAGCGGGAGATGACGTTGAGTCGGACATCGATTTGCAGATGGGTGGTGCTCTTGCCTACAACGCAAATATCGACTTCATCGTCGGTGGCATCACCTTTTTCGGTGACGGGGTGAACACAGCTGCCCTGTATGCGGCTGACAACAACATCGGCGACGTTATCAGTATGAGCTACGGCCTATGCGAAGCGGACGACACCACAGATATTCCCCTGTTTGGCTCCGTATGGGAACAGGCAGCCTCGCAAGGCCAGACCGTTTTCGTCTCGAGCGGCGATAGCGGTCCTGACACCTGCGCCGGCAATGAAGGAACTTTGTCCGCCGCGAATGGTTACTCGGTAACGGGTTGGGGCGAAACTCCCTACAACGTCTCTGTAGGCGGCACAGAGTTCAAGGAGTCGCTCGCGCCGACCGTAAATTTCTGGTCGCCAGACCAAAGCCTCACGACCGGCTATGAGAACGCGCTTGCCTATCCTCCGGAGGTTCCCTGGAACCTGAGCCAGTTCGGCGACGGCCTCGCCCCATCAACACAGGGTTATGGACCAAACGCCGGAAGCAGCGGTATTAGCTTTTACTACCTACTGCCTTCATGGCAGGTGGGTCCGGGCGTTCCTACGACCGATCCGCAGCCTCCCACGGGTGAGGGTACGATCAAGAGCACGAGCTATAAAGTTGCCGGCGCAGCGCATCGCTACATCCCCGACATTTCAGCGAACGCGTCGAACGGATATGACTCGACCGCAGTGTGTTCGGAAGGCGCTTGCCAAGTCAACTCGGATGGGACGCTTGCCAGTGTTACGGCATTCGGCGGAACTTCAGTTTCGTCTCCTCTAATGGCCAGCGCGCAAGCTTTAATCGACCAGGCCAATGGCGGCCGCCAGGGCAACGCGAACTATTACTACTATCGCGTGGCCGCCGCGCAACCTGTGGCCGGATGCGACTCGACGACGTACCTGACAACGGCTACTGCGGCCTGCGGCTTCCATGACATTGTTGACGGCTCAGACCTTGAACCTACTAACACGGCGGGTACCGCTTCTCTTGGGTGGAACGTGACCCCGAGCTACGATCTGGCTATCGGGTTAGGTTCGCCTGACATCGCGCAGCTCTCTGCGTTGTGGAAGACGGTGACGTTCAATGCTACGACCACGACTATGACGCTGTCTCCGACGACAAGCAGCACGCACGGTCAAGCTTATAACCTCAGCGTAACCGTGGCGCCAGCCTCGGGTACGGCGCATCCGACCGGACAGGTTGCTATCGTCGCGGAAACCGGAACCTTCATCTCAACCTACGTCACACTGACCAACGGCACCTATACGTCGGCGGCATTCAAGGGACTTCCGGCGGGCACCTACCAGGTGTATGCGCAATACTTCGGTGATGGAACATTCGGCGGCAGCACCTCGGCCCCGGTGACGGTGACGGTAGGAACGGAAACGCCAACCGTTCCGCTGGTGTCCTACTCCATCAGTACTGGGGCGGCCCTTACGGCGACCTCGAACTTCACCTACGGCTCGAGCATCTACCTCCAGTCCGGTGCAAACCCGCCGAGCAAGGTTGGTGTTCCGACTGGGGCGATCACGTTCAACCTGGCACTCCAAGGCGGTGCTGCACTGACACCTTTGACGGAAGCTTTGGAGCCAGACAGCACGCAGGACGGTAATACGATTGGTATAACAACGTATGCTGCGGATGCATCGCTGATTACCGGCAATGCTACTCCTCAATATCTCATCACACCGAACTACCCTGAGCTCTCTCCTGGCACTTATACGGCCACCGCGACCTACAGTGGTGACTCCACCTTCAATGCCAACACGTCGTCTACCATCACCTTCGTGGTTGGCAAGGGAACTCCAACGATTACGCTGTCGCCTGTAACGGCCAGCGATATCGTAGCGGGTTCATCCGTGATTCTCGGAGCGTCGATCGCCACGCTGGCAGCAGTCGATAACGGCATCGCTCCAACCGGCACGGTATCGTTCGTTGATACGACGAACGGCAACCTTCCGTTAGGTTCCGGAACGTTGACGACTGTTACGGGGGGCGCTTCCGCGGTGATGTCGGTACCGACCACACTGATCACGACCCCCGGAGCGCACACCATTACTGCGACGTACTCGGGCGACAGCCTATACAACTCGGGGACGGCCACCACCGTTCTGACGGTAGGCGGAACGGCTGAGGTACTAGTGCTGACGACAACAACGCCGCTTGTAGGTCAGGTCCTCAATCCCTTCTCGTTCACGGCGACTCTGCCGACGGGTACGGCGACTGGTAGGACCAAGGTCGGCACAATCGTTCTCTATGATGGCAGTCTTCAGATTGGCACGGCCGCCCTCACGGGAGCGTATACGACCACCTTCGCTCCGGTACTGACGGCTGGTGTCCATAAGCTGGTTGCTGAATACTCTGGCAATACAGCTCTGGCTGTGGATGCGGCGACTTCCAATACGGTCACCGTGACGGTCAACCGAAACACGCCCGCTCTGCAACTGTCGGTGGCTGGTAATGCATCCACAGGAAACAGTGCGGGTGTTGCGCTGAGCGGACAGTTGATACTGAACCCATCGAACGTCAGCTCCACTACGGGTGCGCCATCTGCTGCGGTTCCGGCACCTACTGGGAACATTACATTCACGGACAACACAAAAGCGCTCGGAAGCGCTCCCCTGGTTTACCAAGGTGGGCTCACCGGATCGTATATTGCGACTGGGTTCCCGTCGGGCAAGCTGGCTCCGGGCTACCATGTGCTCGCGGCATCGTACCCTGGTGACGCGAACTATGCAGCTTCAACCTCCAACACGGACACGCTCGGCATCGGCATCACAACTACGAGTCTGGCGCTTACGGCTTCGGGTTCGGGGACGGGTGTGACGATCAACATCGCGGCGACGGTTGCCCCGGTAGTGACGCCACAGACGCCCGCGCTTACTGGAACCGTATCGTTCTACAAGAACACCGTGAGTGCCACAACGCTGATTTCGACGCAGACGCTTGTCAGCGGTGTAGCTTCAATCAACCTCGCTTATCCCACCACACAGACAGCGATCATTGCGGTTTACTCGGGTGACGCCAACTACTACACGTCGCAGAGCACGACGACAACCATTGCCGGATACGTGATTTCGGTGAACCCGACGAGCGCTACGATGTCGGCCAAGGGTGCGGCGACGGTTACGGTAACGGCGACGTCGTACGGCGGCTATACCGGTATAGGCTCACTGAGCTGCTCCGGTTTGCCGGCGAACACGTTCTGCCCGTACAACGATGTCGCGCAGTGGACGTTCAGCGGGGTAGACGGAGCGCAGCCCGTCTCGCTGACCATCACGGCGTTCAACGCGCAAGCCGTATCCAGCCCGGTACATGCAGGCCTGATATGGCTGCCGGCAATCCTCATGGCGGGTCTGCTCGTCATCGGCCGTAAGAAACTGACGGTTCGCGGGCGCCAGTTGCTCGTGCTGGCGGTCCTGTTCTGCGGGATGATGGCGGTGAACGGTTGCAGTGGAGGAAACGACTACTCGAAGGTCACAACGCCAACGGGAACGTATAACGTGACACTGATCTCCAACGGCACGGGCGCGAATGCGGCCAGCCCCAACCTAACGACCACCGCGGCTCTCTCGCTGCAGGTCCAGTAACGCACTGTTAGCAGGGAGACGCAGCAGCAAGGCCCGGAGAGATTCTCTCCGGGCCCTTTGTGTGCTTGGCTTAGGCGAGCTAGCGATGTTTACTTGAGGAACCTGGTCGTATAGGCGGTGGTGGGGTCGATGGGCTTCTGGATGACTTTTAGGTCGAGAAGTTGCTGGTACATGGTGGACCAGCGGGCGGGGTTGAATTGGCCGGTTTGGGGGCCGGAGGGATCGTCGCCGGTGATGTAGTTGCCGGATTTGAGGGCCTGGTAGCTGAAGTTCATGGCGTCGGGGTTGAGGGCGGGGTTGAATTTTTGCAGGAGGGCGTTGGTAGCGGTGGGGTCGGCGAGGTAGTCGGTCCAGCCGTGGATGCTGGCTCGGACGAACTTCGCGACGATGTCGGGATGTTGGGCGGCGTAGGCCTGCGAGGTGTAGAAGACGCGGTAGGGATCGTAGCCGGCGTCGCGGTTGAGCAGCATGCGGGTGGGGACGCCGGCTTTTTGCGCGAAGAAGGGTTCGGAGGTGGCGAAGCCCTGCTGGATGTAGTTAGGGTCCTGGAGGAAGTTGGCGAGCGAGTAGGTGGCGGGGACTTCGCTGACGTGGTCGAGGTGATATTTGCTGCGGATGAATTCCCACCAGGTGGAGCCGGGTTTGACGGCGAGGGTGTGGCCGTTGAGGTCGGTCCAGGTGTGGATGGGTGAGGAGGCGCGGAGCAGGATGCCTTGCGGGTCGTGCTGCATGGTGGCGCCGACGGCGACGATGGGAATGCCGGAGTTGGCGACGGCTTCGAGGACGTGGTCCGAAGAGTTGAGGCCGAACTGCACGGCGCCGCTGGCGACCAGGCCTTCGCTGGTGACGTAAGGGCCACCGGGGAGGATTTGGACGTCGAGGCCTTCGGCCTTGTAGTAGCCCTTGTTGAGCGCGGTATAGAAGCCGCCATGCTCGGGCTGCGGGTACCAGTCGGCCTGGAGCTTGACGGGGATGAGTCCGTTAGCGGGCGCGGCGTTTTGGCAGCCGGCGAGGAGGAGGGTGAAGGCAAGGAGCGGGGCGGCGAGTTGGGCGGCGCGAGAGAGCCTCATGCGTGCAGCGTAGCATTTCGCGGCTTCCCTGCTGCGGTTTGATATTCTCGCGACATCCCTTTCATGCAGCACCTGGCGGAACTACGGAGGCAAACTGTGACACTGGATGGCTTGGACTTTGACGCCGACGTGACGCCGGCTCGGACACGGCGGGAGTTTCTGAGGACGGCGTCGCTGGTGGCCGCGGCTCCGATGCTGGCCGAGGCGCGGCGGGTGATGGCTGCTCCGGTTGTGGCCGGGACTGGTGTGGATGCGGCGCGGATGCGTTCGTTGGCGGACTGGACGGCGTTGAGCTTCGATACGCCGCACCCGACGGTGTATGGGGCGGCGATCTTTGATACCACGACGGGCGAAGAGTTGATGCGTGCTCTTAATGCAGTGGGCGCACAGCATGATCCGAGTGCGCATGGCGAGATTGTGACCATCCGGCTGGCGTGCGCGAAGCTGGAGAAGCCTTCGCTGAAGGGCTACACGCTGTATACGACGTGCGAGCCTTGTCCGATGTGCATGGCGTGTTGCCTGTGGGCGGGGCTGGATCGCGTGGTGTATGGCGCGACGATCGACGATGCGGCGAAGTTTGGAAATCAGATCATGATCTACTCGGCCGATGTGAAGGCACACTGGAAGGGTGCCTGTGTCGTGGATGGGCCGGTGGATCGTGAGCGATGCGCGGCATTGTTCAGCGATCCGAAGCTTTTGGCGGCGCGGGCGAAGCGGAAGCCTGCGTAGGTTGGTTGTCGAGCGAGTTGGGATAGAAATGAAAGCTGCCGTGCTAGGTTCAACTATGGACGCAAGCGAACGGAGATTGGAAGTTCTTGATGCTGCTGCGCTGGCCGCGCTCGATGGAGAGCGCATGCGGTCGCTTGCGGCGTGGACTGCGCTAACTCTGGAGACGGCCAGCCCGGTCCCGTTTGGCGCGGACATTGTGAATACGCGGACCGGCGAGCGGTTGATGCGCGCGCACAATGCGGTTGCGCCGGAGCATGATCCAAGTTCGCATGCGGAAGTGCGTTGCATACGGCTGGCGTGCAAGAAGCTGGAAGGATTTTCGCTGGCGGACTATACGCTCTATACGACGTGCGAGCCCTGCCCGATGTGCATGGCATGCGCGCTGTGGGCGGGGTTGGATCGCGTGGTGTACGGCGCAACGATTGCCGATGCCAATCGGTTTTGCAGGCAGATACAGATTCCGGCGATGGAGGTTGCGGGGCGGTCGGATATGACGTGCGTGGTGGATGGGCCGGTAGAGCAGGCGGTGTGTTTGGCGTTGTTCGAGCACCCCAACATGCAGCGTGCGTTTAAAACGTGGAGCTCGAAGCGATGAGTGTGTTGGCCGAAGATCTGTGCGAAGTGTTGGGCGATGGTGCGCGCGTGTTGACGCAGCCGCAGGTGTTGGAGCGATTGTCGCGGGACTTCTACTGGTACTCGCCGGTGTTGCGGGCGCTGCTCGATGGCAAGCGGGCGGATGTGGTGGTGCAGCCGGTGAGCGTGGAAGAGATTTGCGCGGTGATGCGTTACTGCTATGCGCGTGATGTTGCGGTGACCGTGCGCGGTGCTGGTACGGGGAACTATGGGCAGGCGGTGCCGTTGGCGGGAGGCGTGGTGCTGGATCTGCAGCGGATGGATCGGGTGCTGGAGATTACGGATGATGGCGTTGCGGTGTGTGAGCCAGGGGTGAAGCTGGGGGCGCTGGAGAGTGCGGCGCGTGAGGTGGGATGGGAGCTGCGGTGTTATCCGTCGACGGTGGCGAAGGCGAGCGTGGGTGGCTTTCTGGGTGGAGGGTCTGGTGGCGTGGGCTCTGTTGCGCACGGCGGTTTGCGGGACTTCCAGACGGTGCGCGCGATGGAAGTGGTAACGATGGAAGCAGAGCCGCGCGTCGTGCTGCATGAAGGTGAAGCGGTACACGAGATCATGCACTCGTGGGGAACGAATGGCGTGATCACGAAGGTGTGGCTGGCGTTGACGCCGGCCGTTGTGTGGGCGCAGGTTGCGGTGACGTTTGCAACGTTTGAGGGTGCGTTTGATTTCAGCGAGGGGATTGCGAAGGATGCTACGTGGACGAAGAGGTTGGTGACGGTGTTCGAGTGGCCGATTCCCTCTTTCTTTGCGCCGGTGAAGACGCTAGTGCGTGAGGGCAAGGCGTTGGTGTTTGTGATGATTGCGGAGGCGCAGCGTGAGGCGCTTGTCACTGCGGCTGTTGCGGCTGGTGGTGTTGTGACGTATGCGACGGATTATGCGGGGCTGCGGTCCTCGCCGTTGCTTTCGGACTATACGTGGAACCATACGACGCTTTGGGCGATGAAGGCCGACCCGGTTTATACGTATCTGCAGTGTGGGTTCGACGCGGTACGGGGGCGGGAGCAGATGGCGCTGCTGAAGGCAGAGTTTGGCGATGACTTTCTGCATCATGTGGAGTGGATGAAGCGCGGGGATGGCACGGTGTTTCCGGCAGCAATACCTGTGGTGCGCTTTACGACGGAGGAGCGGCTGAATGAGATGATCGACTTCTGCCGCGCGAATGGCGTGGGCGTGGCGAATCCCCATGTGAATCATGTGGAAGGTGGCGGACGGTATCGCGAGGACAATGTGCAGCTGCTGGCGAAGTATCGCAATGATGCGAAGGGGTTGATGAATCCGGGGAAGATGAAGAGCTTTGAGAAGCAGACAGTAGACAGGTAAGGCGAGGGTGGTGCGGCTTGAAGACTTGGGTGAGAGATGCGAGGCAGTTTGCTTATCTAAACTGGAAGCAGGTGGAGGCGTTGCCGAAGGCTGACACGCTGCTGGTGTTGCCGACTGCGGCGATTGAGCAGCATGGGCCGCATCTTCCGCTGGCTACCGATACGTTGATCAATAACGTCGTGCTGGGGCGGGCGTTGGATTTGTTGCCGGCGGATATGCCTGTGTATGCGCTCCCGCCTGTTTGCTATGGCAAGAGCAATGAGCATATTGGATTTCCGGGAACGCTGTCGGTTTCAGCAACGACGTTTATGGCGGTGGTGCGGGACATCGGGGCGAGCGTGGCGGCCGCGGGGTTCAAGAAGATGGCGCTGTACAACACGCATGGGGGGAACTCGTCGCTGGTGGATGTGATGGCGCGAGATCTGCGAGCAGAGTTCGGGTTGAGGACGTTTACGATCTTTGGGTCGGCGGGCGCGACGTTTGAAGGGCTGGATGCGCAGGAGCGGAAGTATGGCTTCCATGCAGGTGAGGTGGAGACGGCGTTTCTGCTGGCGGCTACGCCGGAGCTTGTGGACACGAGTGCTTATACGCACAACTACATTGCGAGGATCGAAGACAAGGCGGTGCTGCAGCCGGAAAATGGCGCGGCGAACTTTGCGTGGTTGACGAGGGACATTGCGGAGAGTGGCGTGCTGGGCGATCCGCGGCCGGCTACGGCGGAGAATGGGGAGCTCTGGTTGCATGCGGCGGCGAAGCAGGTCGCCGCAGGGCTTGAGGCCATGTTCCACTATGAGAACCATTACAAGCCGTAACTAAAGGAGCGTTGCGTGGCGGATGCGCGGGTGGATTGCGGCGGTGGCGTGACGCTGGAGCGCGGCGTGCCGTTTCGCTTGTCCGATGGCGTGACGCTCGTGTCCGATCACTACTATCCAGCCGCAACGGGGCCGCATCCGACGCTGCTGATGCGGCAGCCTTATGGGCGCGATATTGCGTCGACCGTGGTGTATGCGCATCCGGCGTGGTTTGCGCGGCAGGGCTACAACGTTGTGATCCAGGATGTGCGCGGACGCGGCGGGTCAGAGGGCTCGTTCTATCCGTTTCGGCATGAAGGTCGCGATGGCGCGGAGACGATCGCGTGGCTGCGCACGAGGCCGGAGTGCAATGGACGCATCGGGATGTATGGATTCTCGTACCAGGGGGCGACGCAATTGCTCGCCGCCGCCGAGCAGCCTGAAGGGCTCGAGTGTATTGCACCGGCGATGACAGCTTGCGACCTGTATCGTGGGTGGTTCTATCACAACGGGGCGCTTCGGCTGGCGTCTTCGCTCGGCTGGGGCATCCAGATGCTCAAGGAAGATGCGCGGAGGTTGGGACTGCATGAAGCAAGTGCAAAGCTGGAGGCGGCGTGGGCGAATGTTCGTGCGCAGGCGGGGCATTTGCCGTATGCGGAGCATCCGGCGATTACGGACCCGGAGCTGCCTTCGTATGTGCGTGACTGGTTCGCGCATGATGCGCCCGGAGCGTACTGGGAAGGGATGGATGTGAGCACGCGGGCGCACTTGATCGACGTGCCGGCGTTGCATGTGTCGGGATGGTATGACACGTATCTTGAGGGCAGCGTGCGTGGGTTTGAGTTGCTGCGTGCGGGGGCGAAGACGCAGCGTGCGCGCGATGGGCAGTATCTGCTCGCGGGGCCGTGGCTGCATATTCCGTGGGGCGATCGGGTGGGTGAAGCGTCGCTGGGTCCGGCAGCTCTACTGGATACCGATGAACTTCTGCTGCGCTGGTTCGACCACTGGATGAAGGATGCAGGTACGTTTGCAGCCGAGCCGCGAGTGGGGCACTTTGCCATGGGGGCGAACCGGTGGTTCGGTGCGGAGACGACCAGTGGCGATGCGGAGGTTGTGCTGCATCTGCATAGTGCCGGACGCGCGGAGTCGCGCAAGGGTGACGGGCTGTTGCTGGATGTGGAAGCGGGTAACGAGCCACCGGATAGGTTTGTATACGATCCGGAGGTTCCTGTGGCGGCGCCGGGCGGCCCGCTGTCGATGAGTGGGGTATTCGACCAGGCCGGGTCGGAGCTTGGCAATAATCTGCTCGTTTATACCGGTGAGCCTCTGATAGAGGCGATGCATGTGTTCGGTGCGCCGCGGGTTGTGCTGTATGCGGCTACCTCTGCGAGCAGTGCGGACGTGACGGTGAAGCTGGTACGAGTGACGGCGGCGGGACGCGCGGAGTTTTGCTGCATTGGGATTGCGCGCTCGTCGTTTCTGTTTGGTGGTGGCTACAAGGCGGATGAGGTGCAGTGTTGGGAGTTCGCGCTGGAGCCAACGTCGACTGTGTTTGCGGCGGGAGAGCGAGTGCGGTTGGAAGTTGCGGGGTGCGCGTTCCCGCTGTACGACCGCAATCCTTCAAGCAATGTAAAGCCGAGCCTGATGACGCAGTGGAACTGGGGACGATCGACGCACACGCTGTTTCACGATGCGGCCCGGCCTTCGGCGTTGCGGCTGCCGGTGATTGAGGAGAACGCATGAGTGTGCCTGAGGTTCTGCTGCAGGGCGTCGGTAAAAAGTTCCTCGGCAGCACAAAGCCCGTGCTCGAAGGTATCGACCTTGCGATTGAGCGTGGTGAGTTTGTTTCGATCATCGGTCCTTCGGGTTGCGGCAAGTCGACGTTGCTCAAGCTGGTCGCTGGATTGATCCCATGCAGCAAGGGGGAGATTGCCATCGATGGAGCGAAGCCCGATGCAGCGCGCAAGTTGATATCGTTTGTGTTTCAGGATGCGACGCTGCTGCCGTGGCGCACGGTCGAAAAAAATGTCGCGCTCGCGCTGGAACTTGAGGGTAAGCCGCGTGCGGAGAATGTTGCGAGAACAGCGCAGTTGTTGGAGCTGGTTGGGTTATTGCATGTGGCGAAGCATTATCCGCGGCAGCTTTCAGGTGGGATGAAGATGCGGACGTCGATTGCAAGGGCGCTGGCCACACGGCCACGACTTTTGTTGATGGATGAGCCGTTTGCGGCGCTCGATGAGATGACGCGCGACCGCATGAATGAAGAGTTACTGCGGCTGCGCGAGGAACAGGACTGGACGGTGCTGTTTGTGACGCATTCGGTGGCGGAGGCTGTCTTCCTGGCGTCGAAGGTGATCGTGCTTGCGCCGCCGCTTGATACAAGACCGGGCCGCGTGGCGCATGTAGTGGAGGTTGACCTGCCGTATCCGCGCACGCAGGCGACGCGCGACTCGGAGGCGTATGACGAGCTGGTGAACCGGACGTCACGGCTCTTGCGGGAGGCGCATCGCGTATGAAGAAGCGCTCCCTGCTGCTGGTGAACTCGGTGCTGGTCTTCAGCGCGCTGCTGATGTTGTGGGAGGCGGTGATTCTTGTCTTCCACGTGCAGCCGTATATGCTGCCCAATCCGTTGACGGTCGCAATGACAACGGCGGAACGCCTGCCCGATCTCTTCGCGGCATTTCTCATCACGGCAGAAGAAGCCGCGGTAGGATTGCTCGCGGCGATTGTTGTCGGCGTGCTGATCGCTCTGGTGTTTGCGCGGTCCACCTGGGTGCGACGATTGTTGTTCCCGTATACGGTGCTGCTGCAGACAGTACCTATCATGGCAGTGACGCCGCTCATCATCATCTGGGTGGGCGCTGGATTTAGTGCGGTGATGCTGATCGTCTTTATCTTCTGCCTGCCTTCGATCATCGCGAACACGACGCAGGGGTTGATCAGCGTTGATGAGAACCTTGTACAGCTTTTCATGATGCACAACGCTTCGCAGTTCCAGGTGTTGCGCAAGCTGCGCTTTCCGCATTCGCTGCCGTATCTGTTTGTGGGCATACGCGTGGCGAGTGGTGTGGCGGCGATCGGGGCTATCGTGGGCGAGTTGTTCGCGGGCTCGACGAGCGTGGGGCATGGCGGGCTGGGGTATTCCATTCTTTATGCGCAGAGCCAGACGCAGACGGCGTATCTATTTTCTTTAGTGGTGGCAGCTACGGCGCTGGGGTTTGGGTTCTTCTTTCTGGCGATGTTCTTTGAGTGGATGTTGCTGCACAACTGGCATGAGTCGGCGACACTGTCGCAGCTGGAGTAGCGGAGGAAGGAAACGGTAGATGCTTCGTCTTGGAACAAAGGATGGATGGTGGCTGGTCACGCATCCGGATCACGCGCGGCTTGCGGGTGAGTTTGCCTCGCAGTGGGGCAACGATGTTTTCGTTTCGCCGGAGCCGCGCAAGCATGTGCTGCATGGCATCGACGCGCATGACAACGGATGGGCCGTGCGCGATGCGAAGCCCCTGGTGATGAAGTCCGGCAAGCCTGCGGCGTTTTCTGTGGAGCTGGTGGGGAGTTACTCGGCGTTTGAGGAGATTGATTTGCCGGCGTACCTAGCGGTGCGGCGCAGTGCGGTGCAGTTGATTTCGCAGGAAGATCCATACGCGGCGATCCTGATCTCGATGCACACCTATAACCTTCTGACGGACCGTGCCGACCGCAGCACGATCAAGCAGGACCAGTTGCCGTTGCTGGACGCGTTTCTTGGCGAGCAGCGGGATTTGCAGATTGGGTTGCGGCAGCAGTTGCTGGCTTCCGGAGTGCTGGCTTCAGAGTGGCTCACAGAGGAAGGGTTGGTAGAGAACTTCCGCTTGCTGCAGGGATGTGACAACTTATCGCTATTGAGCTGTGTCGACTTCGATGGGGCAGCGACGTTGCTGTGGCCGCAGAAAACGCGCGCGGAAGCGAGTGAGGTTCGCGTGGAGCGGTTGGGGCCGCGAAGCTTTCGGTTGTCGCCTTATCCGTTTGAAGCTGATGGCCTGACGTTCAAGCTGCGGGCGCGGTTTGTGCCGGGCATGGTGTTTGCTTCCGCAGAAGAGTTGCAGGAGAAGTTTGAGGCTGCGACGGTGCAAGAGCTTGAGGTAAGGGTATCCGCTTAGCGCAGGATGGAAACGTGCGCGGAGACGATGCGCCAGCCTTCTTCGAGACGAACCCACACCTGGCTCTGGCGGCCGCGAACGATGCCCGTTGCGGTGGTACGTTCGAACTCGAGCGTGATGCTGCCGAAGTCCTTGCCGAAGGTCACGATCTCGAGCCGTATGGGCTGGCGTGCGAGGTTCACCGCTGGGCGGCTCTTGCGGAAGGCTTCGATCTCGTCGAAGCCGTAGAGGTTTTCCCCGGCGCCGAGGCGGATGGCGTACGGTGAGGACCAGAACATGCGCGTGAGGGTCTCGACGTCATTGGTGACGAGCGCCTCTTCATACAGCGGATAGAGCGCAGCAAGTTCGGCGACGGTAGCGGGGTCGTTGATCTGCATAAGACAGAGTGTAGAGCGTAGAGGAGAGAGTGTAGAGAAACCGGGGTCAGAAAAGTGTTCGGGTCGGCAGGATGCTTTTCGCGATGGCCGCAGAGACGGTGACCATGGGTTCGTTGACCACTTGAGACAGCTGTAGCTTCATCGCGACACTGCACAGCAGGTAGGCGTGGACGGGCGAGAAGCTCCACTTCGCGATCAGCAGATCGATCATGCGGTCGGTTGCGTTTTTCGCCGCGGTGACGGCGTCGGTGGATGACTCGACGACGAGCCAGCTTGAGCCTTGCTCGTCGGATGGAGCGGACTCGATGAGCGGGCCGGTGAGCGGTTGATGCTTATGCAACTGGAAACGCAGCGTTACGTCGGCGGGGCACTCGATGCCATTGATGCAGACTTCGCCATCGCCTTGTGCAGCGTGGGCATCGCCGCAGGAGAACAGCGCGCCCGGTTGTTGCACGGGGAGATAAAGAGTGGCGCCGGTCGCCAGCTCGCGGACATCCATGTTGCCGCCGAAGATTCCCGGTGGGCGCGTGCGAAACTCACCATGCTCGGCGGGCGCGACGCCCATGATGCCGCAGAAGGGGCGCAGCGGAAGGATAGCTGGCGCGAGCGAACGCGTGACGTCGGCTTCGAGTTCCCAATGGAAGAGGAACGGTTCCGCAAATCGTTCTTTGAGAAAACCGAGGCCGGGGATGACGCTCGACCAACCCCAGCCTTTGTGGATGACTTCGAGGACGTCGATCTGGAGCACGTCGCCGAGTGCAGCGCCGTGAATGGCGACGGGGCCGGTGAGCGCGTGGATGCGACCGCGGTCGATGAATTGAAACTCCTCCACCGTCGTGGCCGGGTGTACCTGCGCGCCGCTGGAGTCCTGGCACTGGAAGTGAACAGTGTCACCGGGGTCGATGGTCAGGCGCGGCGCGAGGTCCGCGTTCCAGCGGGAGTGTGTGGGCTCGGCGGTGAGCGCGTGTGTCGCCATTAGATCTCCACCGTCATCTGTACTTCGACGAGCGCGTGCCGCGGCAAGCCGCTTACGCCGATGGCAGCGCGCACATGGCGGCCAGGCTCGCCGAAGACGGCGAGCAGCAGATCGGACGCGCCGTTGATGACTCTCGGCGAATCCGCAAAGCCGGGGATGGAATTGACGTAACCGTTCACGGTGAGCACGCCGCGAACTTTCGTGAGGGAGCCGAGATGTTTCTCAAGCACCGCAAGATGCAGCAGCGCGCAGCTGCGCGCGGCGTCGTAACCTTCTTCGATGTTGCGGTCCGCACCGACAACCCCAGTGATGATGCCTTCGGCGGTCTGCGAGATCACGCCTGCGAGGAAGACGAGGTTGCCGGAAGTTTTGGCCGAGGTGTAATTGCCGCCCGGCGCAGGCGCTGCCGGCAGCGTCAGGCCAAGCTGTTCCAGCACGAGATAGGGATCGGGTGCGGTGTTCACGATTGCTGCTACTTTAGCACTCCGGATATAGAGCGATCAGCTACTATGAATCGCATGACGCGAAAAGGCTGGGTAGTGGGAGCGCTGGCGGCTCTGTGCGTGGCGACATCCTTGTGCCGTGTCGCGCCGGTGCAGGCGGTGCAACGCTCGCTGCTGCACAAGACGCGCCTGCATCTGGATGATCTCGAAGTCGGTGGCGATCTCGCGGGTGTGGAGAAAGGCGAGACGCGATTTGTCACCTATGCCGATCTGCTTGCACTGCCGCAGGAAACTTACACGGTTTCAACCGACACAAACTTTGTCGGCACACTGACGATCTCGGGCGTTGCCTTGGAGAAACTGCCTGCGCTGCTGGGCGCAGCGACCGGAGCGGCGATGGTGATTGCGGTTTGCGATGACGGCTACAACGCGCACTATCCGGCGGAGTACTTCAGCGCACATCATCCTGTGCTGGTACTGCGTGTGAACGGATTGCCCCCGGCGCGGTGGCCTAAAGGTGCTGACGGCTCCGCTATGGGGCCTTATATGGTTTCGCATCCGAGCTTCACGCCGGCGTTCCATGTGCTCGCGCATATGGATGAGCCGCAGGTGCCGTGGGGTGTGGTGCGGCTGGACTTCCGGAACGAACTCGAAGTGTATGCGCCGATTGTGCCCCGCAACGATGTGCATGACGCGGCGGTGCATGAGGGCTACACGATTGCGCGGCAGAACTGCTTCCGCTGCCATGCCAGTGAGGGTGAAGGCGGAACGAAGTCGCCCGTGCAGTGGGAGGATATTGCCGGCAAGGCGGTCCACGCACCGGGATACTTCAATGCCTATGTGACCGCGCCAAAGAAGATCAATCCCGATACGCAGATGGCCGCCAGCCCACAGTACGATGCGTCCACGCTCGCCGCGCTGCGAGCTTACTTTGCAACGTTCAAGGAGACACGACCCTGATGCACACGCAGATCGTTTCCCGCTGGTCGAAGATCGTCCTGCTGGCGGCCTTCGGCTTCTTCTTCACGGTGATCGTGTTCAACAACATCACGGACTTTGGTTCGAACTATGAGTTCGTGCGGCACACGCTCTCCATGGACACCACTTTCCCCGGCAACCATGGGATGGGCCGTGCGATCACGAGCTCGAAAGTGCATCTGGTGTTCTACCTGAGCATCATCGCGTGGGAGACGCTGAACGCCGTGCTGAGCTGGTGGGGCGCGTTTGCGATGTTTCGCGCGCGGCACGCAACGACTACCGATTTTCAGAACGCCAAGCGTGTCGGCACCGCTGCGCTTACATCCGGCATGCTGCAGTGGTTGGTGGCGTTTGAGATTGTGGGCGCGGAGTGGTTCCTGATGTGGCAATCCAAAACCTGGAACGGGCAGGAAGCGGCGTTCCGCATGTTCATGATGGAAGCCGTAATCCTGCTGCTGGTGCAGATGCCCGAACCGGGGCATTCGCTCGTCGCCGAAGACACCCAGCCATGATGCCGACGAAAGAGCCACCATGGGAGCGTTGATGTTGCGGATGCGAAGCCGCTTCCAGTCTTCTCCAAAGTAGTAGTTCACACAGGCTTGCCATTGAGTGCGCGGCAATCCTACTTTCCGATGCAGAAGGTCGAGAAGATCATCCCCAGGATGTCATCCGGCGTGGTCGCACCGGTCAGCGAATCGAGCGCGCGCAGTGCTGTATGCAGGTCGAGCAGGATGACCTCATGCGGCAGCCCCGCAGCATTGGCTTCACGCGCTGCTCGGAGCGCGAGAAGAGTTTCTTGAACAGCCTGCTGTTGCCGCAGGTTATTCAGCGCGCCCGCTTCGGCCAGCGCTCCCTCAGCTTTTAACTCACGCAGAATCGCCGCACGAAGCGCGTCGATGCCTTCACCCGTAAGCGCCGAGGTAGTTAGCAGCTCACTTGAAGAAGCACCTTCGGCAAGATCGACCTTGTTTTCCACCACCAGATGCGGTCGGCCCTCAAGCCGTGCGGCGAGCGCGCTCTCTTCTTCGCTCCAGGGCGTGGTCGCATCGTGGACCAAAAGCACCAGGTCTGCATCCGCGAGCGCCTCAAGCGATCGCGCAATGCCCTGCCGTTCAGCCTCATCGGCTGCGTCGTCCCCTTCCATGCGCAGGCCTGCGGTATCGATCAGCCGAACAGGAATGCCGCCCAGCGCGAGCGACTCCTCCACCGTGTCGCGAGTCGTGCCCGGCAACGGCGTCACGATCGCACGCTCACGGTCGAGCAGCTTATTGAAGATGGAGCTCTTGCCCGCATTCGGTCTTCCTACCAGCGCGAGCGCCGCGCCGGAGCGCATGAGCTGTCCACGCCGAAAGCTCGCAGCCAGATCTTCGAGCGGCGCCTCAGTCTCTTCAATCTCCGCGTCGATCTGCGAGGGCGCGACGACGTCCACATCGTCCAGCTCACCGGAAGTAAAATCCATGCCCGCTTCGAGCAGCGCAATCAGGTGCAGCAGCGAGCCCTTCGGCGCCGCCACTCTGCGCGACATCGCTCCGCCCAGCTGCTGCGCCGCCACCCGCGCCTGGTCCAGCGTCTGCGCGGCGATCAGGTCATGCACCGCTTCGGCCTGCGTCAGGTCCAGCCGACCGCTCAGGAAAGCGCGCTGCGTAAACTCACCCGGCCCCGCAGGCTTTGCCCCTAATACCAGCGCCCGTAGCACGATTGCCTCCAGCACAACGGGCGAACCATGCGCGGAGATCTCGACGAGATCGTCGCCGGTATACGATTGCGGTCCAACAAAGGCCGTCACGACCGCATCGTCGATAGTCGCCGTTGCATCGCCGGGATCAAGCACGCGGGCAAACCGTGCTCGTCCGTGCTCCAGAGGCGCGTTCAGCCGCAACAACTGCGCGGCTATCGCAAAACTCAACGGGCCTGCGATCCGCACAATCCCAATGCCGCCACGTCCGGGAGGTGTGGAGATCGCGACAATCGTGTCTACTGTGTCGATCGCGTCGATATCATGCAGCGGATTGAGCTCGTCGTCATCCATCAAGTCTTAAGGATGACACGCCATCGCCGCAGCGCGCTCTACTTCTGGCAAACCGGCTGCGCGCCAATCTTCAACACGAAGTAGCTCGCCTCGCCATCGCCCGCGTTCCGAAACCCATGCAGCTGGTTCGGAGCGCAGTACGCTGCGCCGCCGGCGGTCACGCGCACCGGAGGATTGTCCGAGAGGAACTCGATTGTGCCTTGCTTCACCATTAGCAGCTCCGCATGGGGATGCCGGTGCGCCGGATGCGGCATCTTGCCGGGCAGCAGGGTGGTCTCGTGCAGTTCGATGATCTCGCTGCCCGGAATGCGGCCTTCCAGAATCTCGCGCGTGGGCGCACCATCCTCGGAGTAGCGAACCGGCAGCGCCTCATACGGAAACGCCGCGCACTTCTCCATTAGCGGCTCCGTGCAGTTTTGCGGAACGTAAGGTCCTTTGGTGGGAACCTGCGCCTCGGCGGAAAAGGCGGGCAGAAGGGCAAGCAGAGGAAGGCTTTGGCAAAGGTCGCGGCGGGAAAGGGTGCTCATGCCGAGCATGCTACCCCAACAGGGTAAGGATGGAACAGTCCGGTTCAAAACCTGTCCGACAGGCAGAGCCAGCCAAACCTCTATATATAGTGTGTCTCCTTGGCGTAATTGGTTCGATTGGTTCGACGGACGAAAGCTCCCACCACGTCCTAATGCCCGGTATGGTACGGATGCCCCGCCAGAATGGTCAGCGCACGGTAGATCTGTTCGGCGGCGACCACGGCGGCGAGCTCATGCGGCAGGGTAATCCTCCCGAACGCCAGTGTCAGATCGGCCCTTTTCAAGGCTGCGGCCGACCAGCCATCCGCAGGCCCGATCCCCAGCAGCAGCATCTGGGTTCCGTTGTCGCGCCGCCGCGCAATCTCCCCGGCAAACTCCTCTGAGCTGAGCTGTTTCCCTCGGCTATCCGCCAACAGGAGCGCCGGCCTGGTCCGCCCCGCCGCCTGCTCCAGGAACCCGAGCACAGCCTCTTCGCTCGGAAAGCTCCTATGCTCCACCCCCGAATACCGTCCGCTCCGCTCGATATAACTCTCCAGCAGGACAGCAGCCGGCCCAGTCAGGGCCGAACGCCGAGGACTAACGGAAGCAAGCAAAATCTTCATAAGTTCATCTTCCAATAACCCTGCGATAACCCAACGATATTCCAAATTCGGTAGGCACTTCCCGGCCCCATACATTTCTATGGAAGAAAGAAGGGCGTAAGTGTCCCAAATTGCTCGTTTTCGTGTCGCGATACTTTGGCACGCCAAATGCTTAAGCTACTGCATAACAACCATCAGGTTTCCTCCCACGCAACACAGGGCATAGGGGATCAGGAGCGATACGTGAAGAGAATAAGCAAACTTGTGGCGTTACTTGTGATGCTAACCGCATCGGCAATGTGCTTTGGACAGGAGACGACCGGTGCCCTCCAGGGGACGGTTAAGGATGCTACGGGTGCGGTTATCCCTGGCGCCAAAATTACTGTCACCTCGCCAACACTTATAGGTAGCAAATCCGCCATTGCGGACTCCAAAGGCTACTATCACTTTTCGAACCTTCCTCCGGGCGAGTATGTGGAAGTCATTGACATGAAGGGTTTCAGTACCCTCAAGCGTTCCGGCCTGGTGATTGAAGTCGGCCACGCGCCCTCGGTAGATATCACCTTGGCCGTCGGTTCGGAGTCGACTGTTGTCGACGTCACTTCCGCTGCACCCGCGATCGATGTAACTTCTGTCACAACTCAGACCAACATCACGCAAGATGTGGTGCAATACGTTCCCCACGGTACGTCATTCCAGTCGGTCATCCAGTTCGCTCCCGCCGCAAGCAATGAGCCGCTGATGGGTAGCACTGGTACAAACGGCACTGGTGGTACATCGCCGGGTAGTGGAACGAATGGTAGCCCTTATGGCTACTCCATTGGTGGCGGTTCGGATTCTGAAAACTCCTACCTTGTTGAAGGTCAGGAAACCGCAAATCTGATCGGCGGCTACTCTCATACGAGTGTGCCTTTCGACTTTATCGATCAGGTTGAAATCAAAAGTTCAGGCATTCAGGCAGAGTACGGTGGTGCACTCGGCGGTGTAGTCAACGTCATCATGAAAAAGGGAAGCCCAAGCTACCACGGCTCTGTATTTATCCAGTACGAGTCGACAGGCTTGGATGCAAACCCCGAAAATCCAATCTCCCGCTATGATCCCGCTAGCACGCCAACCACGACATCGTGGGGTGCTATCGACCAACCTTGGCAGGCGTATAAGCCGATCAAGCCGAAGACCGGTTTGATTTACCCCGGCTTCACCCTGGGTGGCCCACTGCTTCCATTTAGCTCCGCCTTGCGCGATAAAATATTCTTTTTTGTCGGATTCAATCCTGAACTGCAGCGTTTTTCGGAGAAGGTAAATTACGGTCCGGCAGCAACTTCGCTTCCCGGTAACTTGACTGGCGAGGTTCCTTTCAGTCAAAACACCAATACTTATTACACAACGGCCAGGGTCGATGCCCAGGTTACACAGAAAATTCGCGTATTTGGCTCGTGGCTCTATCAGCTACAGCGTCAATATGGTCAGGACCTCCCTTACCTTGATTCGGCGCAGGGTTATTACAATCCCGCCAGCGGCTGCTATGGAACTTCTTCCATCGCGTGCGCAGCAGGCGCAGCCTCTCCTCAATTCGACTTTGCCCATAATTTGGGTTATGACGCACCCAACATTACTGTCAATACAGGTGCCGATATCACAATCACCCCACACATTGTGTCGACGACCCGTTTCGGTTACTACTTTGAGAATTACCATGACTTCGGGTTTGCAACGACGGGGAACTCGTATGTCTATGAGACAAACGGTACTGGCCCGGATGCGTCCCATCTAGCTGGATATGCCAACGATGCGATCGATCAGAACTTTACCTCGCATAATGCGAATAAAGCGATCCAAGTTGATCAGAGCATTGCTTGGTACAAGAGCACTTCGTTCGGTACCCATAACTTTAAGTTTGGTTACCAGCTAAACCGCCTTTCGAACAGCCTCAATCAGCACTACAACAACCCCGTGACCGAAGTTTATGAAGGGACGAGCGGTTACTCTGCAGAAACCGTTGACGGTGCAGCGAACTGCCTAAAACAGTCAGTTCCGGCAGAATGCCAGGGTCTCAATGGCTATGTTGATATCGTTGACTACGGCTCCAACGGCAAGGCCACAAGCTACAACAATGGTATCTTCGGGCAGGACTCTTGGACTATTGGGCGCGGCGTCACGATTGATGCCGGCATCCGCGATGAAAAAGAGTTCCTTCCCGGTGAAGCAGCTCCTGGCCCTGGCGTTCCCAACCACCCGATAAACTTCGGATGGAAGGACAAGGTTGCTCCCCGCGTCGGTGCCGCCTGGGATGTATTCCGGAACGGCAAGCTCAAGTTCTTCGGTGATTACGGCAAGTTCTACGACATCATGAAGCTCAATCTGGCCATTAGCTCCTTTGGCGGTCAGTATTGGCAGAACTGCTACTACGGTATCGATGGCAGCGCTACCTCTGTGACCCCAGCGTTCAATTCAGCGAACCGGTACTGTGTTGGCTCCAGCGACGCATCAACCGCAAACTTTGCCGGTCTGGCTGCGGGCGTATCTCCCGCAGGTGTGAAGTTCATCGAAAATATCAACTACCGCGGCTTCCCCACCACCTGCTCTACCTGTTCGGCGACGGAAGAAGGTGTTGCTCCCAATCTGAAGCCCTATCAGCAGCATGAGTCGACGGTCGGCGTCGATTATCAGCTAGCCCGCAACGTCTCGTTTGAGGCACGTTATGATCGTAGGCGCCTTGATCGAGTTATCGAAGACTCCTCGATCTACAATCCAACCTCCGGTGAAACGTTCGTCATCGTCAACCCTGGCTATGGCGTAAACGACACCTTCGATCGTTTCTGCAACTTCCTTTATGGAGATGGAGCATCTAACTGCGCCGCCGATTCTACGGGAGCGTATCCGCAGACCCAAACCATCCCAGCGGCTCGTAGCTACGATGGCTTGGAACTTCGCGTCAATAAGGCAATTAGCAACCACTGGGCAGGTATGCTCTCCTATACCTACAGCCACTTCCGCGGAAACTATACCGGTCTCACTAGCTCTGATCTTTCAGACGGTGATGCAGGTGGACGTAATGCTCCCAACAACAGCCGCGCGTTTGACGAGCCTTACTTCTCTTACAACGCCAACGGAGGCTCCTCGAGCGGCCTGCTGCCAACCGACCGCCCCAACAAGCTGAAGGGATATGGTTACTATCAGCTCAAGTACCTCCACAGGCTCACCAGTGACTTTGGCTTGTTCTCCTATCTCTATCAGGGTTCCCCCAACACGTCCTTCATTCAGGATGTAGGGTACCCCGGTTCCGGCGATTTCCCGGTGGATGTGTTTGATCGCGGAGTGTGGGCAAATGTGACACAGTCCGCTGCTACCGGTGCCATCACAATTGGTACGCCTCATGTGTATCGCAACCCGATTTACGCGCAATCTGATTTCAACTTCGAGCAGGGCTATCAGATCAGCGAAGGCAAGAAGCTTACTTTCGAGGCCACTTTCACCAATGTCTTCAATGAACATGCTGTTACTGCAGTAAACGAGCAGATTGACTCGGGTTCGGGATACCTGAACAACAGCCAATACTCCACGTTGAACGGATACTATGTTGGCGATGGTGTGCCCTTCTATGCCGCCGCTGAACATCCGTACAGTGTTCAAACACTGCTTAGCAATGGCGGCATCGGTACTGGCCCTCAGACCATCAATGCGGCGTATGGTAAGCCTTTGTATTACCAGTCGCCTCGTGTGATCCGCCTGCAAGTTCACTTCAACTTCTAGCCCGCCTCTTCCAGGCAGCAAAAGGCCCTCGTGAAAGCGAGGGCCTTTTGTCTTGTGTCCAACTGAGCTACAGAAAGCTACACACGCATATAGAAGACTAGGCGCGCTTCTTGGCAATCGTCTTTTTCGCGGCCTTCTTCACGCTTTTCTTCGCGACCACCTTCTTTGCCGTCACAGTCTTCACAGCCTTCACACCAATCTTCTTCTCAATCTCCGTCTTCACCGACTTCCGCGAGCTCCGTTCCTTCGCAACGGCAAGCTGCTCCTTGATCGTCCGGTTCAGATCGTCGATAGTCAGTACCGTCGCTGTCTTCCGCAGCCGCTCCAGCGCGTAGAACGCTCGCTTCTCGGTGGAGAACACATGCACGATGAAGTCCACATAATCCATCAACACCCACTCACCCTGCCGCCGGCCCTCGACGGAGTTGGGATACATCCCAAAGTCCTTCTTCAGGCGGATCTCGATCTCGTCGGTGATCGCGACGTTCTGCCGGTCGCTGTTGCCGCTGCAGATCAAAAAGTAGTCCGTGAGTCCGCTCTCGGAGGGATCGAGCGCAAGAATGCGAATGTCCTCCGCCTTCTTGTCCTCGCACGCAGCCGCGGCTGCGGCGAGCATTTGATTTACTTGAACACTAGCCATAGAACTCCTTCTCAACTCTTCATCCTAGCGCACACGCTACGCCGGCGAGCATCAACCGCACCCGAATCACACGAATTCAGCGCCCTTCAAGCTCCGTACAGGTGCCGCTCCCGTATATAAGTGAGCACCGCAGCAGGCAGCAGCCCTTCGCAATCGAGTCCCTCACGCAGCGCCTCCCGAATCTGCGTCGCACTGACTTCCTCGGCTACACCGCCAAGCAAATGTACCCGATCCCGCTCCGCCTTGTTCAGCTTCAACTCCGCGAGCCGCTCGTGCGAAAACCCGGGTCGCGTCACCACGATCCACTCCGCCGCCCCTAGCAGCTCTTCAGAGGAACGCCACCGCCGCAGGCCGAGAAACGCATCTACCCCCACAATCACAAAGATGGTCTCTCCAACTCCAAACATTCCCTGCAGCCGACGCAACGTATCGATCGTATAGTTCGGCTGCCCATCGTCTGCGGGTGCGTCCACTGCGGAAGCCTCAAGCCCGGCACTACCCTCGCAAAGCAACCGCACCATCTCCAGCCTGTCCGCAAACGAAGCTACTGGCCCGTCCGGCTTAAGTGGCTGCCGAGCCGTTGGAGCCAGCAGCACTCGTTCCAACCCAAACCGGTCCGCCGCGGCAAGCGCCGCAGCAAGATGACCCCGATGGGGAGGGTCGAAGCTGCCGCCAAAGAAGCCCACCCGCATCCTTATCTCCATGCGCCTCGTTGGCCTGCAAACCCATTCCGGGCGCGATTCTTCAAATCTCACTCCCCGGCAAACCCGTTATCCATGATTGTAAGTCCCGTCCGCGAGAACCCCGATAGCGGGAAGCGCATGCTGCAAGCGCGAAAGATAGGCACAGTACGTTCGGTAGCAAACCACTGCGTTCCTGATTCCCGGCTACGATCGTAATCTGCCCGCTTCGCAAAGGGCCCGAAGCCAATACTTACAGATAGGGAAAAATACCTTACCCGCATGTACAGCGTCGGTGCTACTATTCGCACCAACCTGCGGCAGGTTATATCCAGTCTGCCAAGTTTCGAGCCACTTCGTACCACGCTGAGTTTCCGGTACGCCTCATGTACGAAGCTTCACCCATTCACGGAACGTACGACTACCGCCTGGTTACCCTGTCGATCATGATTGCCGTGTGTTCCGCCTACGCCGCTCTTGATCTTTCGGGCCAGCTTTATGTTGCCCGAGCTACCCGAAGACTCGCGTGGCTCACTGGCGGCTCCTTCGCCATGGGTGCCGGCATTTGGGGCATGCACTACGTAGGCATGCAGGCCTTTTTGCTCCCGGTTCCGGTACTGTACGACTGGCCTACAGTTCTTCTCTCCATCGCTGCGGCCATCCTTGCTTCCGCCGCTGCTCTCTTTGCCGTAAGCCACCAGCAACGCAGTGTTGCGGGCACGGCTGCCGCCAGCCTCGTAATGGGTCTCGGCATCGCCGCCATGCACTACACCGGCATGGAAGCCATGCGACTGCCGGCCATGCACAGCTATTCACCGTTTCTATTCACCCTTTCCATCGCAGTCGCCATTGGCGTCCGGCTCTCCATCGATGACTTTGGCACCGGCTACTCCATGATGCAGCAGCTCCACCACATCCCCGCTAACGAAATCAAGATCGACAAGTCGCTCATCCAGAACATGCGCACCGCGAACGACCGCGTGATGATCGAAAAGGTGATCGAGCTCGGCCGCGATCTGGATATGACCGTCGTTGCCGAAGGCGTGGAAACCCGCGATCAGCTCGACTTCCTGCACGGTAAAAAGTGCGACATTGCCCAAGGCTACTACTTCAGCAAACCGCTGCGCGGTCCCGACTTCCTGGATTGGTTGGAAGTTTATCAGGCTAAAGCAAAGTAGCTATTGGCGCTGACTGTGCTGCTCTTGTTGTTATTCCCGAAGAGAATCTGCGGTTGCCTTTGTCGTTGTTTGTTCTTTACCCCATCTACTAATTCGCTCTAGCTTATTTCCGTCTGCTCTGCTGCACCCACTGGCGCAAACGCCACGCGATTCCGCCCTGTACGCTTGGCGTGATAGAGCGCTTCATCGGAGATCTTCCGCAGTGTGTCGGCGTCTTCCGCGTCGTCCGGAAATAACGCCACCCCGATGCTGACCGTCACCGGCAGGTCGAGGTCAGGCAAATGCAACGGCTCCTCGAAGAGTTTCAGCAGCGTTGTAGTTACCCTCTCCGCGTCCGCCTTACTGGTTAGTCCGCCAATCATCCCTGTGAACTCTTCGCCGCCGGTGCGTGCCAGGATATCGATCTGCCGAATCTTGCTGTTCAGTCTGGCGGCAACCACCCTTAGACAAGCGTCCCCGACCGGGTGTCCGTAGGTATCGTTGACGCGCTTGAAGTGGTCGATATCGATGGTCAGCAGCGCTGCGATTTTATTGGAGCGCAAACACTGGGCCATCGTCTGCTCCATGCGCTTCCTCAAAAGCAGCCTATTCGGTAAGCCGGTCAGTTCGTCGTGCTGTGCCTCCCACGCCCTCTCCTCGGCAGTATCGTCAAAGATCCGCAGGATCATCGCGAACCCGACAAAGTACTTCGGAAACTCCCAGAACTCCGAAAGCGTTCTCATGACCGTCCCCCCGCCGGGGAAGATCGTAGTCGCGGCATAAAAGCTTCCCCACGCAAAGAATCCCAGCATGCCCAGAAAACCGACCGCATTGCGTATCGGATACATTCCCAAAGAAAGCAGAGAGTTGCACAGCATCAGTTGTGCCAGCACCAGTTGTCCGAGGTCATCTCCGGTTGTGTAGCGCAGGTAGACCAGCATTCCGAACCCGCAGACCACACATGTCCCCAGCAGCGCAGGTTGTATTCTCGTCCAGCCGCGCGGCGTCATGGTCAGAACGGCCCGGATCGCCGCTGCCTGTCCAAGCAAGATACCAAGGAGCAGAAGCCACTTCGGCATCTGCGCCATTTGTTGCAGGTCGAACCCCACGATTGCCGGCAAAGCGATCGACAACGCACTCCATGCCGTCCGCCTTGTGCTTCTGGTCGAGGCCAGGAACGATTTCAAAAACGCTAGCGCGCCCACATAGAGCAGATCGAAACGGAGCGCTTCCTGGAAGGGCGGCACATGTTGCCGGTCGAACGGGAGCATCCACACTGCATAGCTCATCAGGATGCAAACCCAGCCCACAAACCAGAAACGGTAATAGAGCTGTGGCCGGCTCCGCTGTTGCACCCCAAAGAAAACAACGAGCAGAACTAATAACAGGATCTTCGAAACAGGCAGATACATACTCTTCACCCGTACATGTGCAACTGCGACGTTGGCGCGAAGGCTGCCCCGGTCGAGCGATTTCGCTTCCCCGCACGGTTGGGGCAGTCGAGTAGAACGCATCTTATTCTCATGCCTAAATGGCTGGAGAAACCAGAACGGTCTACAACTTGTGTTTCGCCTCAACCCTCAAAGCCGATAAGACGGGCGCATCGCGGCCAGGAAACCGAGACTATTTCGCTGTCGGTTACGATCCAGGCTGCGCGTTGCTTTCGAAAGCAAACGCCACGCGATTCCGCCCCATACGCTTGGCGTGATAGAGCGCTTCATCGGACATCCTCCGCAACGTCTCGGCGTCCTCCGCGTCGTCCGGGAACAAGGCCACTCCAATGCTGATCGTTATCGGCAGTTCGCACTCCGGCAGTTGCATCGGCGCATCGAAGACCCGCAGCAGGGTCGTCGCCACACGCTCCGCGTCAGCGGGACTGCTCAGTCCACCCATAATCCCCGTAAACTCTTCTCCGCCGGTGCGCCCCAGCGTGTCGATCTGCCGGATTTTGTTTTTCAGCCGTGCAGCGACCGCAATGAGACAGGCGTCGCCTGTCAGATGTCCATGCGTGTCGTTGACCTGCTTAAAGTGATCGATATCGATCGTCAGCAGTGCCGCTTTCTTGCTCATTCGCCTGCACTGCGCCAGTGTCTGATCGATGCGGTCCTGCAGTAAGAGTCGATTGGGCAGCCCGGTGAGCTCATCATGCTGCGCCTTCCACGCCAAATCCTGGTTGATCTTCACGCTGTCGGTGATATCCCGCGCGGTCACCAGCCGAGCGTCCATGCCCTGAAACTGCACGATGTGGTCCACCACATTCACCCACACCACGCTTCCGTCTTTGCGGCGATAGCGCGTGCGCCGGCCTCCGGGGGGCTCAGGGAGCAAGCTATCCACCCGCTCGCTCTCCGCGTCTTTCGGCACTTCGAGGTCTCCAACATGCATCCGCTGAAACTCCTCCACGCCATAGCCATAATCCAGCACTGCCGCCAGGTTCGCCGAACGAATATACCCCGTCTCCGGCGTATAGATCCACATCGGGTGCGGATGGGCTTCATACATCGTCCGAAAATCGTCGTACAGCGCTCTGTACTTCTCCGCCAGCCGGGTCTTCTCCTCTCCTGCGGTTTCAGAGACGTTCAGAATCATGGCGAATCCCACGAGACGCTTTGGAGTGTTCCAGAACTGGAACAGATGGCCAAGCGCGATCTGGTGATGGATCAGCGCGGCTGGCATCAGGTAAAACACGCCCCACCCGAGGAAGCCCAACGTCCCCATAAATCCCGCCAGACTGCGGCGGCCATGCCGCGCAGCGTAAAGCACAGCCGCGCACAGGCAAATCTCCGACTCCACGGCATCGCCAAGGGAAAGCTCCCCATGCCTCAAAACGCTGACGATCATGATGACGCAAAACACCGCGCACAAGGTAAAAGTCAGGCCGCGGCGCCACTGCCAGTGCCTCGGTAACTCCGTATGGATGGTCAGCGCTGCAACCGCATGTCCGGCGACCACCAGCACAATCAGGATGGCGGACAGCGGCTTCGCGGCAATGCTGCCAACGATTTGCAGGTCGATGCCTACCGCGGCAGGGAAGGCGATCAGTGCGCCCAATGCGAGCGTTCGCTTGATCCGCTCCTCCGTCGCCCGGAACGACATGGCAAAGCCTAGCAATGCCAGCACCATCAGGTCCATCCGAGCTGCATCCTGCAAATGGACCATGCTCGGCTGCAGCAGCTTCGTCTGCCAGACGAGGAAACTCGACAGCACCAAAATCCAGCCCACGAACCAGAACCGGAAATACAGCTGCGGACGGCTGCGTTGCTGCAATCCAAAGAAAAGGACCATCATCAGCAGCGACCCAACCTCGACGATAGTTCCCTGCATGGAATCCTCTCCGCAACCCGAACTTTGACGCCAATCACACAGCCGCAATCGGCGCGACAGCGCTCATTTGCTTCCTTGGGACACCTACTCAACAGTTATAAGAATGTGATGCCAAACAGGGCTACGTAAGGCCCTGCGAAGGCTACAACTTAGGCTAACCCGAAGTGACCCATCGCGCGTCCTGCCCCGCATTTTCAGCACTCAAAACCGCTATAATGGAGGCTGAATGGCAGACGATCAGAACCAGCTTCCCCTCGGCGCAGACGACAACATCAACCCCTCCTCGCAGGACGCCAACTCCAACAATCCTCCCCCTGCAGGCGGCGGTGACGGTCCTACCGCGCCCACCGGCCCCGGCGCCCTCATCATGACCTCGATCAACATCGAGGAAGAGATGCGCCGCAGCTATCTCGACTACTCCATGTCGGTCATCATCGGCCGCGCCCTGCCCGACGTCCGCGACGGCCTCAAGCCCGTGCATCGCCGCATCCTCTACGGCATGCAGGAGATGGGCCTCCAGTTCAACAAAAAGTACACCAAGTCCGCCAAGGTCACCGGCCACGTCATGGGCAACTACCACCCCCACGGCGACTCCGCTATCTACGACACCATGGTCCGCCTCGCCCAGCCCTTCTCGCTGCGCTACCCCCTCATCGACGGCCAGGGAAACTTCGGCTCCGTCGACGGCGACCCACCCGCCGCCATGCGTTACACCGAATCCCGCATGACGCGCCTCGCCGGCGAACTCCTCGCCGACATCGACTCCGACACCGTCGACTTCGTCCCCAACTACGACGAGTCCACCCAGGAGCCCACGGTCCTGCCGTCGCGCTTCCCCAACCTCATCGTCAACGGCGGCACCGGCATCGCCGTCGGCATGGCCACCAACATCCCGCCGCACAACCTCACCGAAGTCCTCAACGCCACCATTGCGCTGCTCACCAAGGACAAAGCCGAAACCAAGCTCGACCTAGACATCTGCCTCGAGCACGTCCTCGGCCCGGACTTCCCCACCGGCGGCTTCCTCTACGGACGCACCAATCTCCGCCAGACCTACTCCACCGGCCGCGGCCGCTTCATGATGCGCGCCAAGTGCTTCACCGAAAACATCACCGGCGGCCGCCAGGCCATCATCGTCACCGAGATCCCCTACCAGGTCAACAAGGCCAACCTCGTCAAGCGCATCGCCGAGCTCGTCACCGAAAAAATCGTCGACGACATCTCCGACATCCGCGATGAGTCCGACCGCGACGGCATGCGTATCGTCATCGAGCTCAAGCGCGGAGCCCAGCAGGAAATCGTCCTCAACCAGCTCTACAAGCACACGAGCATGCAAGAGTCCTTCAGCATGATCTTCCTCGCCGTCCACAACGGCCAGCCCAAAGAGCTCCCTCTCGACAAGGCCATCCACGCCTTCATCGACCACCGTATCGATGTCGTCCGCCGCCGCACCGCCTTCCTCCTCAACAAGGCCCGCGAGCGCGAACACGTCCTGCTCGGCTACCAGATCGCGCTCGACCACCTGGACACGGTCATCAAGATCATCCGGCAGTCGTCCAGCCGCGCCGCCGCCCGCGAAAACCTCTTCCAGTACTTCTCCAACAAGCGGATCACGCTCAACGGTGCAGAGCTCGCCGGCGTCACGCTCGACCCCGTCAAGTACAACATCGACCTCAACGGCGGCTCGGTCTCCGCGCAGCTCGCGAACAACTCCGCCGGCACGCTGATCCTCAGCTACCGCCAGATCGACGCCATCCTGGAACTCCAGCTTTACAGGCTGACGCAGTTATCCATCGACGAGCTCCTCAACGAGCTCCGCGTCGTCCGCGACAACATCGCCGAGTACGAGAGCATTCTCGCAAGCGAGCGCAAGCTCCGCACCGTCATCCGCAAAGAGCTCGAAGACATCCGCGACAAGTACGGCGATGCACGCCGCACCACCATCCTCGACGAGTCCACCGAGCTCACCCTCGAAGACCTCATCCAGGACGAGCAGGTCGCTGTCACCGTCTCGAACACCGGCTACCTCAAGCGCACGCCCATCTCCACCTACCGCCAGCAGCGCCGCGGCGGCACGGGCCGCCTCGGCATGAAGACCCGCGAAGAAGACTTCGTAGCCCAGCTCATCATCGATAGCACCCACGCCTACCTGCTCTGCTTCACCAACAGCGGCCGCGTCTACTGGCTCAAGGTCTATGAGATCCCCGACGTCGGCGCCGCCGGCAAGGGCAAAGCCATGGCTTCGCTCGTCGATCTCCAGCCCGGCGAAAAGGTCGTCACCATCCTCCCCGTCCGCGACCTCGAAGAAGACTCCAAGTACGTCCTCTTCGCCACGCGCAACGGCACCGTCAAGAAGACCGCGCTCAAAGACTTTTCCAACGTCATGGCCCGTGGCATCATCGCCATCGGCATCGACAAGGACGACGAGCTCATCACCGCCAAAATCACCGACGGCGAACAGGTCATCTTCCTCGCCACGCACGAAGGCATGGCCATCCGCTTCAACGAGCAGGACCTCCGCTCCATGGGCCGTCCGGCCTTCGGCAACAAGGGCATCACGCTCAAAAAGGGCGACTACGTCATCGGCGCCGCGGTCACTCCCTCACCGGAAGCCCGCAACAAGCAGCGCCTCGCCCGCGCCGCCGAAGCCGGCCTCACCTCGCAGGTAGAGGCCGTCCTCGACGAAGCCGCAGACTCCACCGCCGCCCAGCCGCTGGAGCTGGCCGAGTCCGACGACACCGTAGCCGCCCCCGAGCTCAGCCCCGAAGCCGCCGCCAAGCTCGCCAAGCTCGACGAAAAGCTCGGCCTCACTCCCTGCCTCATCCTCACGGTCTCGGACAACGGCTTCGGCAAGCGGACCGACGTCGATAGCTACCGCCTGCAATCCCGCGGCGGCAAGGGCGTCATCAACATGAAGACCACCCCCAAGATCGGCAAGGTCGCCGCCATCAACCTCGTAGACGACACCACGGAGATGATGGTCATCTCGCAGTTCGGCAAGATCATCCGCATCGACACCAAGTCCGTCCGCGCCGCCGGCCGCGCCACCATGGGCGTCAAGCTCCTCGACCTCGACACCGACGACAAGGTAGCCGCCGCCATGGTAATCCCCCCCGACGAAGCCAAAGCCCCAACCGAAAACGGAGCGCTGTTACAGTAGTGCTCGACCCCAACAGTGCGGCACATGAGGTTTACAGAGGTACGTGAGATGCGTGTAACGAACGTTCGAGTTGGGAAGTTATTTGGAATATTCGATCACACCATCCAGATGGCAATGGATGACAGGATCACGATCATCCACGCACCGAATGGCTTCGGCAAGACGACGCTACTGAGGATGCTTAATGGCCTATTCAACGGTCGTATTTCTGAACTAGAGCAGGTACCTTTCGATTTTTTCGATGTCGATCTCGAGGATGGCCTAAGCCTATCGGTCCGAAGGCCAGGCAATAAGAAGGATAAGACCGAACTCATCGTTGCGTTGTTACGAGATGGCAAACAGATCGAGGAAACCCGACTGAAGCCACTCGACCCACGCGAAGCAGATTTTCCTCTCGGGGCGATCGACGACATCATCCCATTCCTGACCAGAATAGGTGAAGCGAATTGGCGTGATACGGAATCTGGCGAAGAGCTCTCGTTCGGCGACGTGATGTCGAGATACGAGCACATGTTGCCCTTCAGGTCGTCTCGTCAAAAGACACCGCAGTGGCTTAAAAAAGTGACAAGCCAAGTAAAGGTTCGCTTTGTCGAAAGTCAACGACTGGTTCGTCAAAGTCGCACTACTAAATCGCGGGCTTACAACGCTACCGGCGTCGAACCAGCCGTCGCATTTTATTCAGAACAGATTGCGAAGGAAATCAATAGACGACTTGGTGAGTACGCAGAACTATCTCAATCCTTAGACCAAACCTTCCCGATGCGCCTTGTTGATCATTTGAGCAAAGAAAAGAGGGAGTCGTTATCCGCTGCGGATTTACAGGACCGCCTATCAAAACTCGATGCAAAACGCCGACGATTGAGAGATGCGGGTCTGTTAGAAAAGGAAGATACCAGCTTTAATCCTCCACCTGCTCTTCAGGAACTTGCTCAACAAGTTTTACCTTTGTATATCGCCGACGTAGAGAAAAAGCTAGGCGTATTTGCGGCTGTGGTTCAGAAGGTCGAATTACTCAAGAAGGTAGTATCAGAACGGTTTAAATATAAGACCGTAACGATAGATAGAGAAAAAGGAATTACTTTCGAAGCCAACGGCAAGCCACTATCCCCAACGACTTTGTCGAGCGGCGAACAGCACATGCTAGTGCTTTGGTCTGAGCTGATTTTTATGATCGATCAGAATGCCATGGTGCTGATCGACGAGCCAGAGATATCTCTTCACGTCGCGTGGCAACAGGATTTTCTTCGCGAGCTAAGCTTGTTGACGAAGTTATCCAACTTCGATGTCCTTATTGCTACGCACTCACCTCAAATAATCAATGATCGCTGGGACCTGACTCTCGAGTTGCAGGGGCCCCCATGGCCTCAATAAGATTACAGACCCCAGAGAGCGTTGCGAACGCTGTGAGCCTGAGTCGTACCGTAAAAAAGGGAAAGGCAGCTCTGCTTCTAGAGGGAAAGAAAGATCTTCGCCTTTATAGCAACTTCATAGACTGGAACCAGTGCGAGCCCTATCCAGTATTCGGTCGCGAGAGCGTTCTTGAGGCGCTTTCTATTCTCGAGGGACGACGAACTTCGGGGGTGCTAGCGATTGTAGATTTGGACTCAGACAGGATTCTTGGAAAGACATTAATCGGCGCAAATGTGGCAGTTACCGACGAGAGGGATTTGGAAGGGATGCTGATTCGTTCCCCCGCCTTAGATAAGGTCTTAAACGAACACGACCAGGTCCCACTACCAAATCTCTCGTTACGGATTGCGCAGGCCGTCAAGTTCCTCGGGTACGTTCGTGCGATGTGCGTTGATAAGGGCTGGAGTCTCTCGTTCAAAAATCTTACCTATAGCCAATTCATTGACATGAGGACAATTGCTTGTAACGAAGCATCGGTGATTCCCGCACTTCTAGCGTCCCGCGAGAACGTCGGCTTCGGTCAGACCGCCGGTGATCTGGAAACGGAAGTTCGGAACTATATAAATCAGCAGCATAGCGCTTGGGATGTGTCGCAAGGACATGACATGGCGCACGTACTCACATCGGTTCTCAACTTTTACAAAAACAAGCGATTGGGATGCGAGGCGATTGAATCGGACCTGAGGTTGGCCTTCGAGACAACTCACTTTCGAACCACCGGCTTGTTTAGGACAATTTGCGCCTGGCAGACTGCTAATGACCCTTTCAAGGTCTTGAAGCTTCCGTGTCCGTAAACTGAAAGGGCGAATCACTGGATTACTGGTACCCCATTCATGACGCGCTTTTGCGGGATGAGTGGGATACCACTCTGCCGAAGGCCGAAGCGAAGGCGCAGCCGCAGCGCCTGAATCGCCTTCTTTAACCAGCCACAACTCCTACGGCTTCGCCTCAAGTTCCGAACTCAGAAGCGCCGCACTTTCGCGGGTCTCACCACTTACCGCTCGGCTTGTTTCCTAAATAATCATCATGTAGCCAGTGCGCCCCAGCTTCAATCACGTTCGGAATCGGATGCTTCCCCTTCCCATAACCGATACCGTAGATCGTGTGAAACAGCCCTTTTTGATCCAGCGTCCGAATAATTTTGTAAGTTCCATCGTCTTGCGGTCTCTCAATATCCAAAATGAAGACGGAATAGTCGACATCGTACGGAACGGCCGTAGTCGACGAGCTCGATGCGGCTGCGGCGGCAGCATTACCACTACCGTCCGACACCGCCGCCGCAGACGTCGAGTTGTTCGTATAGACATGAGTGCCGTGATAAGTGGCAGGCGTGGTGTGAATGAAAAAGACTAGATCGGGCTTCGGACCGGCCGTGTAGCAGACGTCGCCCAGATCATTCAGCTTCTTCTGTATGTCCTTCAAGCTGGCCGGCGGTATGCCCGCATTGAGGTTATTGAGACGGTCTAGGTAAGCCACAGAGAAAGTGACCTTACAGACCGGGGGCGCCTTAGGCGCGGCATGTGTGAGCGCCGAGCAAATTACGAAAAGACAGAGAAAAGATGCGACTCGCCTCAGCGGCATCTGGAGACCTCCGATACGCAGTTGAATAAGTGCGGCAAGTCTACCCCAATCAAAAGAACAAGCAAGAACTAATTAGCGATAGGTCGGAAAGATCCTCGCACTGTTCTGCCGGAGACATAGCCGCGGTGCCAAATCGCCTTCCTCCACCAACCAAACCCCTACGGCTTCGCCTCAAGCTCCGCACTCAAGTGCGCCGCATTTCCCGACACCATCATCGAGCGGCTCCAATCCGCGTAGCCCTTCTTCTTCACCACAAACCTATGCTGTCCCGGAAGAACGCTCACCGTCGAAGGCGTGCTGCCCACAAAGTTCCCATCCACTTCAATATCCGCGCCCGCCACACTCGAATCCACCGCCACGCTAGCCTCTGTCACAACGGCCGGCGCCACAACCCCCACAGGAGCAACAACCGTTCCCGCCGGCACCATCTTCGTCATATCGAGATGCATGTCGCCTTCCACAAACGCCGTGACCACGGTCCCCTTCGGAATCTCAACCGGCTTGCCATGGATAAACAGGAACAGCGGCGCCGCCGGGAAGAACACAATCGACGTCGCCACCATCGCACCCGTCATCGCGCCAACGTGCCCACCACCCTTGTTCTCCTGCACCGCGCGAAGCTGCACCTTCTCGCCATCCACCAGGCGCATGCTGTCGACATTCACATCCAGCTTTCCTCCGCGCCCCATGCTCTTCTTCGGCGACGCATTCGTCACCGTAGCAATCGCCTGCGCTCCCTTCGGCACAACAACCACGCCATCGACAACCACCTCATCGACAACTTCAAACGGCACCTGGTCGCCCGTCTTGTTCTTTTCCGATGAAAGATTCTCAGCCAGCCGCAGCTTCACCGCCGTTCCATCCAGCAGCGTATTAGGAGCCGGAGGCGCACTCGGCGCAGCCACAACCGGAGCACTCGTCGCTCCACTATCCTGCCCAACCGGAACCGCGGGAGCTTGAGAAAAGGCAGGAGTGCCGCAGACCAGGGCAAAGACGAGACAGAAGGCAACAGCTTTCACGGGAACCTCAACATGTGATGAATGGACAAAGAGAGACTAGCCGCGAACGCATCACGATACAAGCAAATTCGGCGGGACCGCCAAGGGTCCGGGTGCCCCATATCTCGATTTTGAGATGTGGGTATCGCGCGCAAGCGCGACCGCTCTCCTTCACCCCTCCAAAACCGAACGGATCACACCGACAACCAATACATCCCCACCCACCCCGCACTCATCTCTTTATCAGAACCCGAAAGAGGAAAGCACGCATGTCCAAACCGAACGGCAGAAAACCCCTCATCACCCCCGACCCCGCCAACCCCATCATCGCCACCGCCGAGCCCATCGACAACCACGTCGTCGATCCCGACTACGACCGCCACAAGGGCCCCCACATCAAGTCCCCCCACGACCCCAAAGAGATCAATCCCAAAATGGCATCCGACATCGCCTACTGGGCCCACGAGTTCCACGTCACCGGCGAACAGCTCCACGAAGCCATCCGCGTCCACGGAACCCACGTCGAAAAGATTCGCGCCGCCCTCCACAAACCCGCCTAAACCACCCCGCAAAGCACCACCGGGGGCTTGACAAAACAAGCCCCCAAACCACCCCAACCTTCGTCTCCGTCGACCATTTCCAACGCCCCAACCCCACCCCTAAGTCCAATCTCCTGCGGTTTTTACACCAAAAACAGGGGGAGGGGTAGGTGTGCCCGTTTTACAACTTCCTTCCAACTTCTCTACCGCTTCCTTACGCCTTCTCAACGGACTCCTTACGCTTCGCTCCGCTCTACTGGATCAGTCCGCCTGATTCACGGTCGGAAGCGAGGTTGAACCCACCATGAAGTACCCAGCACGTCTTGCCCTTGTCCTCTTTGCACTCCTATTCGCCAGCACACTGCACGCCCAATCCACCTTCGGCAGCATCCGCGGCACGGCCGTAGACTCCACTGGAGCCTCCGTTCCCGGATCCACCGCCACCCTCCGCTCGGTCGACCAAAGCACCACCCGCACCGCCACAACGGACACCTCCGGCGCCTTCCTCTTCGAAAACCTAAAACCCGGCAAATACACCATCGCCGTCGCGCACACAGGTTTCTCCACCACCAACCTCAACGGCATCGCACTCGACGCCCGCCAAGATCTCCGTGTCAACGTCACCCTCACCATCTCGACCGATAACACCACCGTAGAAGTCAACGCCGGCCCGGATCAGATCGACACCGAAGACGCTGCCATCTCCGACTCCAAGAACAATGCGCTCATCACCGAGCTGCCGCTCAACAACCGTGCCAGCACCACCAGCCCCCTCGGCTCCCTCGCCCTTTCGGCGAATGTGCAGCAGGATTCGAATGGGTATATCGCGCTTGGCGGAGCAAGTTCGTCGATGGTCAACTTTTCCGTTGACGGCATCTCCACAGCGAACGTTCGCCAAAACGGCGCGCTCCAGGATGCGTATCCTTCGCAGGAAGGCATCGCGTCGGTCAAGGTCACGGCGTTCAACAACTCCGCTGAGTTCTCCCAGGTCGGCGACGTCACGTTCACCACACGCAGCGGTGGCAACAAGATCCATGGCAGCCTCTTCGAATACTTCCAGAACGACGTTCTCGACGCCGACCCCTATGGCTTTTCCGGCAAAGCTCCCAAGCACTTCAATACATTCGGGGGCTCGCTCTCCGGACCGGTGACGGTGCCGCATGTCTATAACGGTCGCGACAAAACCTTCTTCTTCCTCGACTACGAAGGCAATCGCCGCGCCACGGCCACACTGCAACAGTTCCTCGTTCCGTCCTTGCTCGATCGCAGCGGCAACCTTACAGATATCGGGGGCCCTATCATCCCCACGTCCCAGATCAGCCCTACAGCTACTGCGTTGCTCGCCTATTTGCCGAAGCCGAATGTCTCAGGGCAATCGAGCTACAACTATGAAAACTTCCAGCCGACGCCTTCGCACACGGATGGTGTCGATCTCCGTGTTGATCAAATCATCGGTTCTCGCAACTCGCTGTATGCGCGCTTCAGTCGCAAGAACATCAGCTCCAGCTATGCCAATCCGTTTCTGCCGGATGATGTCGATAGCATCCACAACCGCAGCTTGCTTGTGTCCGATACGTTCACCATTACGCCGCGTCTGCTCAATGAAGCGCGCTATGGTTTCACCAACGTGACCACGAGCGTTAACTTCCCGATCCAGGGTTCGACTGCTCTCTCGCAACTTGATCTAACCGGCGTCGATATCAGCCAGCATCCACTGACGCATGCGTTCCCTACGTTCAACTTCAACGCCGGCACCGGCTTCACGGCAATTGGTCGCGATAAGGCGGGCATCACGCAGTCGCGTACGACGCAGATCTCCGACAACGTGACGTACACCCTGGGCAAGCACACGCTTAAGGCCGGCATCGATGTTCGCCATGTGCGTTACTTCGATCTCGAAAGCTTTGCGCCTGAGTACGGCTCCGATGACTTTGGCGACTTCAACTTCCAGCCGACGTTTACCGGCAACTCGTTTGGCGACTTCCTCGTCGGTGAGCCGACTACGCTTTACTTTGCTGTCTCCAGCCCCGACGTCGGTGGTACTGCCACGCAGTACAGCTTCTTCGCGCAGGATGAGTTCCAGCTCAACTCGCGGCTTACGTTGAGCTATGGTCTCCGCTGGCAGGTGCTGCCTTCGTTTAGTGAAGACGGCGGCAACCTCGCTAACTTCGACCAGAACAACAACTCCATCATTGTTCCCGATAACCTCGCGGCGTACCTCACGCAGCAGAACATCGTCTCGTCGAACCTTGCGTTCCAGCAATCGTTCAATGCGTGCAGCCTGAACCAAGGTGGTCCTTGCACGAAGTACATCACGGCATCGCAGGATGGCTTGCCCGAAGGGCTTCGTCAGACCTACAAGGGCGACTTCCAGCCGCGTATTGCCTTCGCCTATCGCCCGTTCAACGATACGAAGACTGTTGTTCGCGGTGGTTTCGGTATCTATACGATGACCAACCTCGGTCCGCTGTCGTTCAACAACAGCGGTAACCCAACATCGAATCTGCACGTCTACGCAAACTCCGGCACGCAGACTGCACCGTTGATCAAATTCCCAAACACAGCGCCTGCATCTGTTGGTGTTGTTTATGGTGGAGGCGGTCTTGATCAGGGTGTCGATCCGCACTATCCTGATCCGCAGTCGAACCAGTGGTCGCTTACGGTGGAACGTCAGTTGAGCGCAAACAACTCACTGCGTGCCAGCTACGTTGGAATGCATACGTATCGCCTCAGCGTCACCGAAGACCTCAATCAGATTCCTGCGAGCACAACGCCGTACGATACTGGAGCTACTGCTGGGACGTATGTCGATACACGCGCGCCGTACCAGAATTGGACGACACTCTACAGCACGTTCAACGCCGGCAAGGCCAACTACAGTGCGCTCGAACTCGAGGCCACGCATCGCATGATTCATGGCCTTTATTACGACGCTAACTACACGTTGGCGAAGAACCAGGCCGACAACCAAGGTGATACGCCCAGTGGCTTTGCAGGCGAGGTCAACTACGGCATCCCCATCGCTGACCGCTTCCACATCAACAACGACTACGGCAATCAGGAAGGAACTCGCCGTCACCGTGTGCTGCTCACGGGTGTGTATCAACTTCCCTTTGGCGCGGGCCGCGCGTTCGTCAACCACAACCGCCTGCTTAGCAACGTGATCGGCAATTGGGACATCAACACGATCACGCTGCTTGAAACCGGCCCGTGGCTAACGCCGAGCATCAGCCCCAGTCTTGATCAGTCGAATACCAACGTTGTGAACCGTGGCGCCACGGCTCGTCCTGATGTTGTCTCTACGGGCTTCTACAAAGGCCAGTCGCGCAGCAGCTACTTCAACCCCGCGGCGTTCGCTTATCCGCCGGCCAATGCGGGACGCTTCGGCAACGCGGGTGTCGGCATTCTGCAAGGGCCGGGAACGGCGGCGGTTTCTCTCGGCCTAGCGAAGGTCTTCCCGATCACGGAAGCTGTTCGTCTGCGCTTCGAATCGACCTTCACCAACGTGCTAAACCACACCAACTTCGCTCCACCGGCTACACAATTGGATAACACACAAACCTTCGGCCAACTCACTACCGCGACCACGGCAGAGAACGCCGGCAACCGCACCGGTCAACTAGGGCTTCGGCTCGATTTCTAAGCGCATCACAGTCCAGGAGCCCATCCTTCGCACTTCGCGAGGGATGGGCTTTGGTATTGGCAGGCTATTCATTGGACATCTAAAAACCATGCAGCGCATTACGCCCGGCCAAAAAATCAGGGTGCGAGCCGAAGCTCGCACCCCAAGGGCTGCAGTTCTTCCTTTGTTGGCGGAGTCTTATTCGCCAACCTCGTGGCTAGAACGTCAGTTTCACGCTCCCCTGAAAAACGCGGGCCGCGCTGCTTCCGCTTACTTGGCCAAATGTGCTGATGGTGTTCAGGACAGCCGCCGGGTTGCTGAAGTTCGGATGGTTTAGCACATTGAACGACTCCAGGCGAAGGTCGAGGTTGAGCCGTTCGTGAATCGGGAAGATGCGCGATACCTGCGCATCCACGTTATAGGCCGGAATTCCGCGGAAAGCGTTCCGGCCAATATTGCCTTGCGTTCCCAGTTGCGGACACGTTGCGGCTGACACAGCACTCGGATATCCCGGGCAGTTCGCCGTTACCTGGGAAAACGCCGCTGGATTCAGATACTCGCGGTTTGCTTCGCTGACTACCTTGCTCCGGAACGCCACACGTTGATACACCGGAACTCCGGGCACCAGGTTAGGACGATCCAGGCTGTTGTTGTCCGTTAGCGAGTTATCGACGCCGGCAGTCACGTTGAACGGCGCTCCGCTCAAGATCTGTACCTTGGGCGCAACCTCCCAGTTGTTGAGCAGCAGCGACGCGACGCGGGGAAGTCCGAACTTGCTCTTGGCAATAATCACCACATTCTCAATGTGGCGATAGTCGGCCCCACACGGAGCGTAGTCCAGTCTCGGGGTGTTGGGGACCGAAACGCTGCTGCCGGCCAAATCACCTGCGCCATCCGCTTCGTTCAAGCACTTCGACCAGGTCCAGTTCGCCAACAAGCTGAACGTGGTGGACAAGCGGTGCTGCACGGTGGTGATCAACCCGTTGTAGTTGGCTGTGCCATAATCGCCAACCTCAACCGAGCCGCCGCCGCCACCCGCGTACTGGTTGCCCTGCGCTGGATTCGCGATCGTAAGAGCGAAGCGCGAGTTCTGATTGGCTGTCGTAGAGCAGTTTGTCCCCGCGGCTCCCGGTTTTACCGCAGCCGGCCCGGTGGTCACAATCCCTGTGCAACCGGTCCCGCCCGCACCCCAAACTCCCGGGATGAAGACAGCATTGTCGTAGGGATAGCCAATCGGAGCATGCCGTGTTCCATTGCCGATATAGTCCAGTTGCATCTCCCAGCCCTTTCCAAACTCGTGCTGGATGCTTGCTGTGTATTGGATTGTGTAGGACGGGTGGAAGTGTGGCGGCAGAACGATAAACTGTCCCTGAGCAGGGAACACCGCCTGGGCCTTGGTAGGCACAACCGGTTGCGGGAATGGGTTGGTGTTGACTCCGTTTACTGTCCAGGGGTTGGTAAAGCTCAACTGGGCCGAAGTAGCAGGGCTTACTGCCGTCGCAAATGGGGGATTCTGGTTGACGCGCTGTGCGGTAAAGAAGTTCACCTCGTCGTAGATCAGTTCTGTGCCACCGCGGATCACGGTCTTACCGTTGCCAACTGGATCGAACGAGAAGCCGGCATTGGGAGAGAATTGCCCGGCCGAGTTCTTTGTGAACTGCCGGGACACTCCGGCATCACCATAGAAAAGAGAGCCTGCCGGAGCCGTTGGATAGACCGTGCTGATGGTACCCGCAAGAAATGCCGCCATGTTGAAGATCGATCCGCGATTGAAGTAGTCGACCGGCATGTACTCCGGCGACCACCGTATGCCGGCCACCATGGTCAGCTTTTTGCTGGCGTGATACGTGTCTTGCACATAGAGGCTTGGAATCGGTCCACGTAACGCATTCTGCTGCTGCTTGCTCTGCTGGAAGGCGCTCATCGCTCCTTCTAGAAAATCCAGGTCGCCATCGCCCGCGGATGCTGTTCCAGTGGCTGATCCGCTGTAGATGCCCGAGAATGTAAATGTGCCGTTGGACTCATACGCGCCAACAATGTTCAGCTGGTTGCGCACATACTCACCGCCGAACACCAGTTGGTGCTTGCCGCGAACCATGGTCACATCGTCGGCGAACGAAAGTGAGTTGTCGTTATAGTGGCCCGGCGCGCAGGTCCCGCAGTAGGTGCTGAACTTGCCGGTGATTGTTGTTTGCAGACCCGTAGGTACCGCGCAGAAGATGTTGACCCCGATCGTGCAGGCGTTGATGCCCGGTGCCGACGATCGAACGTCCACGCGTCTTGTCACGGTCACGTGGGCGGAGTTCACCGTACTGGAACTGATCGCGTAGTCTTCCCCAATCGTTCCTGTCTGCACGCGCTCGTAGTTGCCCGGTGCGGGTGTCGCCAACAGGATGTCTGTTGCCGAGAAGAAGCTTGGAGCCTGATAGCCGTCGAGCAGGTACCTGCCGTACAGATGATTCTTTTGGTTGATCGTGTAGTCCACGCGCGTAACCAGCTGCTTGTCGAAGATTTTCGAAGGGACGATTACGTTGACGTTGCCGCAGTTATTTGGGTCGACCGAGGGGACAATGGCGGGCAGATACTTTTGCAGGGCCAAGGCTTGCGCATTCCAAGTCGGCGTAACGGCGTATTTGTCGCCGGGAATCAACGCTCCCGTGAGTGGATCGTACAGTTGCAGGAACTTGCCGTTCGACTCACAGGTTGCTCCGTCGGTAACGGAGAAGTCGCCCGCAAGATTGGCCGCCGTTGGCACATGGTAAGCGGTCGGCGCTGTCGACTGGTCGTTCTTCAGCCACTGGTAGCCGAAGAAGAAGAACAGCTTGTCCCTGCCGTTATAGAGTTTGGGCAGGATGACCGGGCCTCCGATAGTACCGCCGTACTGGTTCTGGTGCAGCGTGTCCTTGGCGGAGCAGGTGGTGGCCGGCGCAACCGGAGTGCAGGTTGTGAAGAAGTTGGTGGCATCGATGAAGTTATTACGGATGAACTCGAAGCCCCCACCGTGGAATGTATTCGTTCCCGAGCGCGTTACTACGTTCACGAGGCCGCCGCTGTGCATGCCGTTCTGCGCTCCCAGGGCTGAGGACTCGACGCTGAACTGCGCCACCGCATCGGGGAAAGGGAACGGCAGGTTTCCGTTGCCCATATAGTCGTTGTTGTCGCCGCCGTCGAGCCGCCACATGGTCGTATTGCCGTTGCCGCCTGCGATGGAAACAGAGATCGTCTGGTAGGAGTACTTACTACCGGTAAAGTCGCCTGCGGGTGCAGGTGCCGCGCCACCGGAAGTGGTGATCAGCGCGGTCATCTGTCTACCGTTCAGGGGCATTTCGGTCACTGCGTTCTGGTCAATGGTCTGCTTGAACGAAGCGTCCTCCGTTTGCAGGGCAAGTCCCTCGGCCGTAACGGTAATCTCTTCCGTTGCCTTTCCAACTGTGAGCTTCACATTGATGGCGATACTGCTGCCGACTTCAAGCACTGCGTCCTTCTCAATGAAGGTTTGAAAGCCCGGCGCCACTACCTTCACGGTGTACGAACCAATCTCCAGGTTGGGCAGGCTGTATTGCCCACTGGAGTCGCTGGTGGCCTTGTGTACGGTCTGTGTGGAGTTCTGCACCACGGTGATTGTTGCGTTGGGGATGATCGCACCACTGGGATCGGTAATCGATCCCTGGATGTTCCCTGTGCCGGCTACCTGGGCGCTGACACTCAGAGCCAGAACGGTAAACAACAAAACGGAAAGAGTTTGCAGGCAGCCTGCAAACCGACGCGCATGCCTCAGAATAGGACTCATCGTTAGCCTCTTTTGAAGTGGAACCGTTGACGCGCGAACTCCGTCGAACATCATCCCGGCACAATCTTCTATTGGAAAAATTTCGGGGCTAACAGTGCGCCTGTCAGACAGGCTATGTCAAGGGGTTGAACACATTAATATTCATCGCATCACGATATTTAACCTGCAAACTCTTCAAGAGAGGTCGTACAAGCGGTTGTGTAAGGAAATATTGGGCAAAGATGCCAACAAATTCCCCTGATAAAACCTGAGACTTTTCGAGTAACAATGTGCTGTTGAAGACGTTTTGTTGATCGCGACCGCTCAGACCAACTCGGCCGCTGCGCATTGCGCGGGACCGTTCTTTCTCTTGTCGAATCATAAAGATTCAGGATTCGCGGCGTGCCAATTGAGCATCGAATCTCGAAGACAAGTTCTGAAAGTTTGCCTTGGCGACGATCGTCCACATACTGCTCGCAATCCTTGTCGCGATCCTGCGAGCCTTCGTGGCGGCTTTCTTTCTGCTGTTCTCGAAGGCCTTTCTCGCCATCCTGGTTGTGGCGTTCATTGTCTTCGTGATTCTCGCGCTTACCGAGGTCATCACCGTGGACATCTTCCGCCACAAGCGGAAGTAGCTCGGTCACTCGGCCCTTTTTTGCGCGGCGAGAGTATCCAAAACAGCACCACCAGCCAAAACACGGCCGGCCTACGGTCGCGGCCACTCTACCGCGACTATTTCTTCAAAATCGCATCTATAAGGACAGAGGTTTCTGTGATGCCACGGTCCACCGCCTTCCTGTTAGCCCTGGCCACTCTGTCCGCGACCGCCGCCGTTGCATCGGCGCAAAGCGCGTACCCTGCGGGCCCCGATTCCCAAACGTACACGCAGTCGCAAGCCGCTCCTGTTGAGCGGAACTACAGCAGCCAACCCGCGTACCAACAAGACCCGGGCAATCAGCAGGGGTACAACAATGGTCAGCAGGCGCCGCCTCCCCAGGCGAACTACCAGGGCAACGGTGATCCCAACGCTCAGGGTGGCTATCCTGACGGCGCATATGCTCCGCCGCCGGTCGCTTATGCACCCGCGCCTTATCCCTATTACCCCTACTATGCCTATGGATATCCGTACGGCTATGGCTACCCCTATGGTTATGGCATCGGGATTGGCTTCGGCTTTGGCGGCTACTACGGTGGCTATCGCGGCGGTTACTACGGCGGACGCGGTGGTTACGGCTACGGCGGCGGTGTTCACCCCATTGGCGGCGGCTACGGTGGAGGTTTCCATGGCGGCGGTGGTGGAGGTTTCCACGGCGGCGGTGGTGGCGGACACCGATAGTACTGGCTGCTAGGTAAGAGTAAAGCGCCCCGAGTTTCCTGCGACTGAAGTCGATCGCATGGCCTCGGGGCGTTGCTTTGTATTGCACGGCGCTGCATCGATAGGGTCTCCATCGATGCTTCGTATACCGCACAGGGGGACGGCGGTAAACGGAACTCTGCTTCCAAAAGTGCGTCTAAACAAGTAGAGGTTTTGAACATGCCAAGGTCAACGATTCTTACCATTGCCCTGGCGACTCTGTCCGCGGTTCCCGCAGTGTTAGTAGCGCAGAACGCGTACGTAGCCGGCTCAGGAAACAACAGCGACACTCAATCTCAGGCTGCTCCGATTGAACGCAGCACACCCTATATCAACGATGCGCCGGACAACAGTGCGGCCATCCAGAACAACAACAACCGGGCAGCGTCAGTGATCAACGCGCAGCCGGAGCAAGGCGTCCTGCTGCGCTATCAACGTAACGCTTCGGTGCATACCGTGTTTTCGGACGAATCGCGCACGGAGATCCGTGTCGATCGCGGTATCGCTAACGTCGATGTCTATCACCCTGTCACAAAGGGCTTGATTCTTGTCGATCTTCCCGGGGGACAGACGCAGCTGCTCAAGGACGGTCTCTACACCTTCAACGCGTCGACTAACACGGTGCGCGTGATGCATGGTGAAGCGGACGCGTTCCCCGCAGCCTCTCCCAAGGAGAAGCCGATCAAGGTGAAGGAAAATCACCAGGTCAGCTTTGTTGGAAATAACATCCGCTCCACGAGCTTTGACGAATACCAGGCGAGCGTGGACCTGCTTGCTATTCCACAGAGCGCTTATGCCGGTAACTCGGAGCCCGGCTATGGCTATGCTCCCTACGGCTATGGCCCTTATGGCGATGGCTTCTACGGTGGTTATCCGTACTTTGCCTATGGTTATCCCTTCTGGGGCTATGGTCCATTTGGTTATGGCCTCGGCTTTGGTTATTACGGCGGCGGCTTCTATCGTGGTGGCTATGGTTATGGCGGTGGCTTCCGCGGTGGTTATGGCGGCGGCGGCTTCCATGGCGGCGGATTCCACGGTGGCGGCGGCTTCCACGGTGGTGGCGGCGGCGGATTCCACGGTGGTGGCGGCGGACGTCGCTAGGCTTTCCGCATCGGCAACGTATCAAAGCCCCATTCTTTGCTAATCGGCAGGGAATGGGGTTTTCTTTGGCCCGGGTGCCTTCGTAGGAACCCCAGCTATTTTCACAAACCATTGTTGTTGCAATAACGGTGCAATTGCACGCAGCGCTCACTCTGGTCTCAGGCAGGAAGGACAACGTTCCCGCCCAAGGAGCTTGCGATGCAGCCGACATCACAGATCACGTCCAACTGGCGGGAGCCGCTTTCCGCGGTTACTTACTCCACCGGCGTCTCGCTGCACAGCCATACTAGCCTCTCGGAAGAAACGCTCAGCTTCATCCAGGCCATGAGCACGAACTTTCCCGGCGTCGGCCTGTTGCAACGGCATTATGAGAGACTCTGCCTCAAGCGTTACAACCTGAAGCTCGATTTCCATCGCGCCAACTGGCGTCCGCCGCTGCAGCCTCGCATGGCTTACGAGCTCGAATCCAAGCAGATCCGGCGTCTCGGCCTCTATCCGCTGGTTTCCATCACCGATCACGACACCATCGAAGGCACCCTCCTACTGCGTGCTGTACCTTCGTCGCGCCACATTCCCATGTCGGTCGAGTGGTCCGCACCCTACGGCCAGACCGAGTTTCATCTTGGCATCCACAACCTTCCCTCCGGCGATGGCGTCGAGTGGATGCGCCGCTTTACCGCCTTTACCGCTTCACCTCGCAGCACCGACCGCGACAGTCAGCTCATTATGTTGCTACGAGAGCTGCACGAGCAGCCTCAGGTGCTCATCATCCTCAATCACCCCATCTGGGATCTGCACAAGGTTGGCGAGTCGCTGCATCTTGCCGAGCTTCGTCGCTTCCTCACGGAAGCTCGAAGCTGCATCCATGCGCTCGAGCTCAACGGCCTTCGCCACGCGCAGGAAAATCGCGCTGTCGGCAAGTTAGCCCGCGAGACAGGTCACTTGCTCATTTCCGGCGGAGACCGTCACGGCCTAGAACCGAACGCCAACATCAACCTCACTTCAGCGGCCAACTTTACGGAGTTCGTGGAAGAGATTCGCATCGACCGCCGCTCGCACATCCACTTTATGGATCAGTATCGCCAGCGCTGGGAGCAGCGCATCCTGCGCTCCACGCTGAACGCGGTAACGGACTTCCCGCAGTTCATGCCCGGATGGCAGCGCTGGGACGACCGTGTCTATCACCCGGACCAGCATGGCGAAATGCGCCAGCTCTCGCAGCTCTGGGTTCATGGCAAGCCGCCCGCGGCAGTGGCCGCAACAATTCAGCTGGTCCGCCTCGGAGGCCTTCGCGGCGTCTCCGCTCCCCTCAGCCTCGCCTTCCCCGGCGTCAACGAACTGGAACAGGAGCTTGAATGGGTATGATCGATCCTCACCGCACGCAGCCAGCCGACCGTGTTCCAAAGTCGGAGCCGCTCTTACCGATGCTGAGGGCGACAGCTCTCAACCTCATCCCAAGGGCGACTGCGATTCTTCTTCTCTGGCGGTAGCGCAGTTTTACAGCTTACTTATGCCATTGAGACTAGCCTTTCTTAGGCGGCATTGCAGTTGCGGTGCGCGCCGGAGAGGACATGTCTCTTTTTCACTTCGTAGCCGGCAAGCCCCTCGCAACATCCGAAGAACGCGGAGAGCACATAGGACCCATCTCCGGCATTCCAGTCTTCGGCCTGGACGCACTCAGCTCTGCAGCGTACGGCCCCGAGGCAGCGCTCACGCTGCTGATTCCGGTCGGCGTAGCAGGCATCGCGCATATCGTTCCCATCAGTTTCGCCATCCTTGGGCTGCTCGCCATCGTGTACTTCTCGTACTGCCAGACGATCGACGCCTACCCGAACGGCGGCGGCAGCTATACCGTCGCCAGCGAAAATCTCGGCGAGGTGCCCGGCTTGTTTGCGGCCGCGGCACTTATGATCGACTACATCCTGAACGCAGCAGTGGGTATATCGGCAGGCGTGGAAGCGCTCACATCAGCCTTTCCCTCGCTGCTGCCCCACACGCTTGCTTTCTGCCTGCTGATCCTCGCCATCCTCACGCTCATCAACATGCGCGGCACCAAGGATACGGGTGTTGCGTTCCTGATTCCCACGTACATGTTCATCGGGACGCTTCTCTTGGTTATCGGCGTCGGGGCCTTTCGTGCCATTGCGTCTCACGGCCACCCCACACCAATCATCGCCCCGCCACACCTTCCCGTTGCTACGTCGATGCTGTCACTCTGGCTGCTTGCCAAGGTCTTCTCCAGTGGATGCACCGCCATGACCGGCGTCGAAGCTGTGTCGAACGGCGTGGGTGCTTTCCGCGAGCCCACGCAGCGGAACGCGAAGCGCACGCTGACGATCATCATCGTGCTCCTGATGGTCTTCCTCGGCGGCATTGCCCTGCTGTGCCGCGCCTACAATATCGGCGCTACCGACCCCACCAGCGCCGGCTATCAGAGCATCCTTTCGCAACTCATCTCCGCCGTGATGGGACGCGGCTGGTTCTATTACGTTGGCAGCGCCTCCATTCTCGCCGTACTCGCTCTTTCCGCGAACACCTCTTACGCCGACTTCCCCCGACTCACACGCGCCATCGCCATGCAGGACTATCTGCCGCACGTCTTCAAGATCCGCGGACGGCGGCTCCTCTACTCGCACGGCATCGTAGCGCTGGTGGGCTTTACGGCCGCGCTGCTTATCGTATTCGGCGGCATCACCGATCGTCTCATCCCACTCTTTGCCATCGGGGCTTTCCTCGCGTTCACGCTCTCGCAGGCGGGCATGGTCGTTCATTGGAAGAAGCAGGGCGGCAGAGATTCGTTCTATCGCATGCTTATCAACGGCTTGGGCGCTGTTGCAACCGGCATCACGCTGGTGGTCGTGTTGGTCGCGAAGTTTGCAGCGGGAGCGTGGATCGTCGCCCTTCTCATTCCGGCGCTGATCTTCCTCATGCTCGCAATCAAGCGCCACTATGCCGGCGTCGACAAGGCCATCGCAATTGATAGCCCCATCCGAGTGGAGAATCTTTCAGAACCGCTGGTCATCGTGCCACTCGATCGCTGGTCGCGCATCACCGAAAAAGGACTTCGCTTCGCCATGAAGCTGAGCGACCAGGTCGAAGCAGTCCATGTCGATGCGGAAGAATGCCGTAACGAAGTCGATGCGATGTGGCAGCGCAATGTTGTTGCACCCATCGCGCAAAGTGGACGCGCTGTCCCTGAGCTCATTTTTCTACCCTCGCCCTATCGCTTTGTCCTGATGCCCCTGGTGGACCACATTCTGCAGGTGGAGCATGACCACCCTGACCGCCAGATCGCCGTGCTCGTGCCCGAGTTGGTTGTAAAGCACTGGTGGCAGGCCCCGCTGCATAACCAGCGCGCGCAGCTACTCAAACTGCTACTTCTTGTGCGAGGCAATCAGCGCATCATGGTCATCAATATCCCATGGTATTTGTAGGTTGGCTAATCCTGAACGGCTGCTTCGCGCACATCCACATACTCGTTCGAAAACGGCCGCTTGAAGAACGTCGTCCAGAAGTAGTTGATCGCGTATCTTCCCGCCATGGTCAGCATGCCTTCCTTCTTCAGCCGCCGCGCGGAGGAAAACATCTTCAGCCCAAAGGTAAATCGCACTTCGCCCACGGCATTCAAACGCCGTGCGATGTCGGTGTCCTCGCCATAGAACGAGATCGCTGTATCGAAGCCGCCGATCGCATCGAGCGCCCAGCGGTTGGTCACAAAGTTCCCACCCTGCACCATCGAACCCACCCGCAGCACATAGCGGTTCAGCACATAGCTCAGCCATGCGATTCCATAGAATACCTGCACCGCGACTCGTTGCTTCGGCGTCAAGTCGTAGTAGACCACCGGCCCAGAGAGCGCAGCCAGCGTGGGCTCGTGCTCAAACGTTGCAAGCACTTTCTCCACCCATCCCGGCGTCAGCCGCGAATCCGAATCGACGTGGGCAATCAGCTCGCCGCTGCTGGCCGCGAATCCAGCCTGTCTTGCAAACGTCAGTCCCTTACGTACCTCATCGACCACGGTAACGCCGGCATAGCGCAGCGCCACTTCGCGTGTTCGGTCGCTGCTCGCATTGTTCACGACGATGATCTCCACATCTGCCATGTTTTGTGTTTGCGCCAGGATCGATTCCAGGCAAGCCGGCAGATACGCCTCTTCGTTATAGGCAGGGACCACGAAGCTAAGTCGCATAGCGCTCATGCAGCCACACTAACCCTCGAATGTTGCTGCGCGTTGAATTTAGGGGTATCTTCCAAGCGACGGGTGGTCCATCCTCCGCGTCCGTCTCAAGGAACAAGCCGCAAGCGCGGTGTAGCCTTGTTCGAAAGCGAACTCTGATGCCGAAGCCGACCCCAAGCCCTTCCGTCATTCATCCGATCTCCTCGCTCCGCGAACACGCGACTGCGCTCGAAGCGGCCATCACGGTCTGCCTCGGCGAACCCACCCCGCACGCCGTCCACAGGCTGCGCACCGAAAGCCGCCGCATCGAAGCCCACCTCGATCTTCTCAACCGGCTCAAGGGCCTCCCACCGTTCCGCAATAAGGCAGCAAAGACGCTTCGCCAGCTCAGCAAACTTCGTCGCGCCGCCGGCCGCGTACGCGATCTCGACGTCCAGCAGAAACTCATCGACGATCACCTTCCAGATGACAGCATTCAGTCCCGCAAGGACCGCGACGATCTTCATCAAGTCACCGCAAAGCTTCGCAAGCGCGCTACTCGCAAACTGCTCAAGCTTCTGAACAAGCGCCAGCAGAAGATCTCCCGCCGGCTAGAGGCTTTGCTCAATGCGCTGAAGCCCGCTGAATCGCTCAAGCTGTCGCCCACCGATCTGCTCGCGCTCGCCGACAAGGACTTCCGCAACACGCACGCCGTGCTGATGCGCACTCCATCCGACGAGCACCTTCACGGCATCCGCAAGGCCGCCAAGCTCGCCCGCTACCAGCTAGAGCTCGCACCCACATTCGTACAGGCGAAACGCGCCGCGAAGCGGTATCAATCCCTGCAGGAAGCCGGCGGCCATTGGCACGATTGGCTCGCGCTGGCTGACGTCGCCACGCACGAACTCGGCGATGATCACCCCACCGTTGCGCTCTACACCGAGCTGCGCGACCGCCATCTCGACGGTTACCGGAGCCGGCTCGAAGCGTTCCGCGACGAAACAACGAAGGTATAGCAGGAGCTCTTGCTCCTAGCTGCGCCAGTGCAGCTCCACCGGCCCATCCAGCGGATGCTCCCCCACCCCGGTCAGTCGCCGCTGCTTCAGCGCGAAGTACCACTTCGCGGGCTTGTCCGCATCGTCGATCAGCATGAGCCCGGGGTTCGACCGGAGACCACGCGCCTGCTCGATCATCGTCTGCTGGTCCTGCTGCACAAACTTTGCGCCAAAATACTTGGCTATAGGCGTCACGAAGGGGACGTGGTAAAAGATGTCCCACGCTGCAATCACATCGATCCGGCAGGTTGAAGCCGTCACAGGCGTCACCGTCGTCAGCGAAGCGAACCAACTCTCTTTGCCCTTTGCATTCACCGCGCGAATCGTCTCATACCGCCTGTTCGGCAACGTAAAGTCGATGGTCGTTACCGGCTTGCCGAGAAGACGGTACGGCGCGCTGTTGGACGAAGGCGCATGGGCACTCATGCGGAATCCGGCATTTCTTCCGTGATGCTCGCGGTCTTCCAATGGCTCAAACATCTTCGTTTTCTCATGGATGCTCGCCGCACTCCGCCACCACCACGCGCGATGCACAAATGGCCCGTGCGCTGGGTCCATCAGCCCGATGATCCCGTGGTCGACATTGCACGGCAGACCAGCCACTAGATGCGCCGATCGAAACCGCTTGCCGAACTTCGGCAACTCCGGCACAGGCGGAAGCGCGGCCAGATCGGTCACACGCCCGGCGCCGGCCTCCGGCACATACACCCACGCATACCCATCCCGCTCGGCTACCGGAAACGAGTTCGCAAAAATCTTCGTCGGCTCCAGATGGTCATGAGAGGTCAACGAAGGAATCTCCTCGCATCGCCCACTGCAGGGCTCAAACCGCCAGCCGTGATACTTGCACTGCACGGTCTCGCCGTCGAACCACCCGGCAGAAAGCGGAATCCCCCGGTGCGGACACAAGTCCCGCATGGCAAACAGCGCGCCATCGCTCTTGCGGCCGAGCAGCATCGGGATTCCGAGCAGCATCGTCACGGCCGTTTCGCCGCGTTTGAGGCTGTCCGCGCGCAGCGCCGGGTACCAGTCTCCGAAGATCATCTCCGCCGGTGGGCCATCTTTCGGCGCGCCAAACTGCACCAGCTCCTGCCCCGCACGCATTGGACGCATCATACTCATCAAGCACAGTTTATCCGGTCTTCTCTACACTCTATCCTCTACGCTCTATACTCTTGCCCACGTGACTACCGCCGTCCCATCTCGTCCGCGCTCCAGCCTGCTCAGCATCCTGCTGCTGTGGCTCGCGTTCTATGCGTCCTTCACGCTTTTTACGCCCCCTTTGCTCGACGACGCGGACTCGGTCCACACCGAAGTCGCGCGCGAGATGCTCCTGCGCCACGACTACGTCACGCTCTACGCCGATGGCATCCGGTATCTAGAAAAAGCGCCGCTGATGTACTGGTCGATGGCCCTGAGCATGAAGCTCGCGATGCTTCTCGGCGCGACGTCCCCGCGCACACTCGCCGCCGTCGCGCGAATCCCGCTGGCGCTCACCATCCTCGCGCTCGCGCTGCTGCTTGAGGCCTTCGCCCGCCGCCTCTTCGGCAGCACGCGCGCAGGCCTCTACGCGGCAATCATCCTGCTCTCCGGCTTCGGCATCTTCCTCTTCACGCGCATCCTCATCCCGGATGCCATGGTCTGCCTCTGGCTCACTGCAGCGCTCTACTGTTTCTGGCGCACGGAAGAGCTCGGAGGCACCAACCAGCACCGCGCACATCCTGCGCACCTACGGCTCTACTGCGGAGGCTTCGCTGCCGCCTGCGCGCTCAACGTCCTCACCAAGGGCCTGATCGGCGTCGTCTTCCCTGTGGCAATCGTTGCTATTTACCTGCTGCTTACGCGTGGCTTCCGGCGCTCGGTCGAACGCCTGCGCGAGCTTCACCCGTGGGCGATACTCGAAGCCTTCCTGCTCATCGCCGCCCCTTGGCACATCCTCGCCGGCCTCGCGAACCCCACGCAGGGCCATCCCGCGCCGTTCCGTTTCCTCACGAACTACACATTTCCCATTTCTCTCGGTCATTGGCAGGTCCCTCTGCCGACAGACGGCAACATCCGCGGCTGGTTCTGGTTCTACTTCATGAACGAGCACCTGCTGCGCTACCTCAACCTGCGCATCCCGCACGACTACGACACCGCCCCACTCTGGCTCTACTGGGGTCTCTGCTTCATCTGGATGATGCCGTGGTCGGCCTTCGTCTTCAAGGCCGTCTCCTGGGCGACTCCGCTGCGCGAGCCCAAGTGGCGCAGCCAGCTGCGCCGCCACGATCTCCCGCTCAAACGCCGCGGCGCGCTACTGCTGGTGGTATGGGCCGCGTTTGCGCTGCTCTTCTTCGCCTTTTCCACCCGGCAGGAGTATTACGTCCTGCCCGCGTTTCCGGCCGTGGCCATCTTGATCGGCGCCTGGCTCGCCTACCGCGCTCCAGGCACGGAAGAAGCCGACCGCCATCGCCGTGCGGATTTACGCTGCAATGCCGTCGTTGTGTTGGCTGGCGCTGCCTTTGCAGGAGCAGCCGCCTTCTTTCTGCTGCGCACCCACGGCGTTCCGCCCGCCACGGATCTCGCCAGCCTGCTCACCCAGAACCCCAGCGACTACGCCCTTTCCATGGGCCACTTCCTCGACCTCACCGGCCCGGCGCTCACGCTCTTCCGCCTGCCGCTCGTCCTCGCAGCCGCCAGCCTGTTCCTCGGCCCACTCGTCGCTCTCATCCTCCGCAGCAAAGGCAAATCCCATGTCGCCAACCTTACCCTCGCCGCCGGAGCCTTCGGCTTTCTGCTAGCGGCTCACCTCGGCCTGCAGACGTTCGCCCCGGTTCTCAGCTCCGCGCAGCTGGCTGAGGCCATCGCCCCGCAGGTCCACCCGCAGGACCTCCTCGCCATCCACGGCGAGTACGAATCCGGCTCCACGCTCGGCTTCTACCTCAAGCGGAACGACATACACATCCTCGACGGCCGCAGCTCCAACCTCTGGTATGGCAGTTTCTTCCCGGATAGCCCAAACATCTTCGAAACCAGAGAATCCCTCGCCGCAAAATGGCGCCGCTCCCAACGCATCTTCCTCTGGCAATCCCTCACCGACCAGCCCAACCAGCTGCCTACACTTCCCGGTCCTGTTTACATTCTCGTAAAATCCGGTGGCAAAGAGATCGTCAGCAACCAGCCAAACAGGTAATCTTTCTCTACACTCTATCCTCTACGCTCTACACTCTGCCTTATGCCCTGTAACGCCAACGAACTCCGCCACGTCCCCCTCTTCTCGCTGCTCGACGATGAAGAACTCAACGTCCTTTCGCAGCAGGTCGAGCTGCGCGACTTCGCCGCCAAGCAGCGCATCTATAAGGCCGGTGAACCCGGCCTGCGTGCCTTCGTCATGATGTCCGGCGCCGTCGAGGTCACGCTCCTCGACGAGGACGGCCAGGAGGTCGTCTTCTCCGAGCCGAAGCACGGCGATTTCTTCGGCTTCGCGTCCATGCTCGAAGGCGTCGACCATCAGACCAGCGCCATGGCCACCGAAGCCACCACCTGCCTCGAAGTCGACCGCAACGACATCTCCGTGCTGCTCGAAAAGAAGCCGCAAGCCGGCCTCGACATGATGACCGTGCTGGCGCGCGATATCCACACCGCGCAGGGTGTCATCCGTGGCCGGTCCATGCGCAACGCCAATGAGTTGATCGACGAGCAGGAAACCTTCGGCGAGCGCGTCGCCGACAAGGTCGCCAGCTTTGGCGGCTCGTGGAGCTTCATCATTATGTTCGGCGTCACGCTGGTCTCGTACACGATCATCAGCAACCTGATGCACAACAAATCCTGGGACCCCTACCCCTACATCCTGCTCAACCTGTTCCTCTCGATGCTCGCAGCGATTCAAGCGCCGGTCATCATGATGAGCCAGAACCGGCAGGACCACAAGGACCGCCTTCGCTCCGAGCTCGATTTCGAAGTCAACCGCCGCGCCGAAGCCGAAATCCAGGCCCTCAGCCGCAAGATCCACTTCCTCACCGACAAGCTGGGTGATGTGGAAGAACATCTTCGCGGGCCCAACGAACCACGGCGGGATGACGATCTCCAGGGTTAGGAGGATGCGATGAGGAGTGAATTTCAGGACTTCCTCGATAGCTTGGAACAAAAACTCGGTAAGCTATCCATTCGTAATCAAATTGTTTTCGCGGCCGCTTGCTGCGAGCGGCATTTTTACGATTACATACGGTTTGTAGAGCAGGATGGCCGGGGTGACATCTCGACATTGAGAGAGGTCATCGATCTCGGATGGGCGGCTTCAAGTGCCGAAGTCGTCTGCGATGACGAGTTGGTGGTGCGTTGCCGCAACGCCATACCTGATTCTGATGAATACGGATCGCCGGCCGCAGACTACGGACAGAGCGCCGCAATCATGGTCACCCACTTCGCCAAATTCCTAAGCTCAAAAGAGCCGGAAGAAGTCTTCTGGATTGTCTCCGCCGCAAGAGATCTTATGGACGCTAAAGTGCAAATTGCAGAGAACGTTCTTCCATCCGATCCAGCTTTCGAAAGCAAAATTCAATCCTCACCGCTAATGAGAAATGAACTGAGAACGCAGCAATACTTTCTCTCGCTTGTTCTGTCCCCGGAGATCAATGTCGATCAGATTCGAGGCGAGTCTGTGCTAGCAGGAGTTGCGACTCTTCACTAGCAGCCGCCGCGCCCGCGCCTTCATCGCCGGCGTCCCATTCTCCAGAAACTCCCGCACAATAGGCATCACCCGCACACGCAGCTTCGCATCCTGCTCTGACAAATCCATCAACGCCTGCAACGCCATCGTCCGGTTCAACCCACTCTTGTCCCGCAGACGCTCGAACATCAAATCCACCACCACCGCCTTGTCGCGGCCCTTCAACGGCAGCCGCCCCAGCACGATCGTCGTATTCCACTGCACCCGAACATCCGCCGCGCGAAACGCTTCTTCGATCAGCTCCTTACGCCACTGGAATAATCTGCCTGCATTCGCTTCCGAAATCTTCTTCAGCGTCCTAGCCGCACGCTCCACCACGGCCTTATCCTTTTCCCGAAGCCGCCGCACAAGTTCCCCACACACATCGTCTCCCTCAACCCCAAACGCCGCCTCCACCATCTCCGGTATCGCCGCCTCCGGTCCCCGCGCCATATCGCATGCACCGCCTTTCCCACTGTCTACCCTCTACTGTCTACTGTCTGTCTCTCCAACATCCCCCGCTTAAGCCGAAACCTCTCGCCGCGCCACACCACCACATCGGAAGCATAGCTCCACGCCCAGAAGAACAGGCCGAAGCAATCCCGCAGCGGCAGCAGCCATATATCGCGCAACACCTGCCCATCGCGCAGAATCCCCACGCCTACCGCCAACGCCACGCTCACACGCACCAGCAGCGCCAGGCTCAGCAGCGAAAAGCTCCACAGCGCGCCGCCGCTAGCCAATACGCAAGCCAGCGCCCACGGCAGAACATACGTCACACCAAGCCCGACATATCCCAACCGCCGCGAATCTCTCGTCGAACGTGACCACCGCAGTTGATGCTCGCAGAACCCACGCAGCGTATACGCCGGCACAGTCGTCGCCACAACCTCATGCACCAACTCCACGCGATAGCCGACAGCCGCAAGCCTCGCACCCAGCTCATAGTCATCGGCTAGTTGGTCCACCAGTGCCTCAAACCCACCAATCTTCGCCAGCGCAGCCTTCGTCGTAGCCAGCGTCGACCCCAATCCGAACCGTATGCCGTTCTCGAGCTTGCGCGCCGTGAATACCCCCGCCATAAAATCCGTCGAGATGCCCAGCGCCTCCAGCTTGGACCAAAGCGACTTCGCCGCAAGGCCAATATAAGGCACCGTCACCAGCCCGATCGCTTCATCCGCAAACGGCTCCATCACCTTTGTCAGGTACATCGGCGACACAACGATGTCGCTGTCGTTTACTACCACATGCTCAAACCGCGCCTGCGGCAGCATCTGCGCCAGGCTCGAAACCTTGCCGTTCGCGCCCAGCACCAGCGGACACTCCACCAGCCGTATGCTTATGTCCGGATGCTCCACCCGTAGCCGCGCGACATCGGCCACCGCCGCATCCTCCAGCGACCGCACCCCAAACAGCAGCTCGATCTCGCCGGCATACTGCTGCCGGCAATGGCTCACAAAGCCCGCATACATCCGCGGATCGACACCCTTCACCGGCTTCAGTATCGAAACTGCCGGCGCAAACCCGCTAACCATACGTTTCTTAGCATCACGCTCAAACGCCCGCGCACCCGCCAGCGCCATCATTCCATACACAATGCCGCTCAAGGTCAGCAGCGCTACGACAAACTGTACGGCGAGAGCAAGCGAATCCATCTCTCCAGTGTAGCGAGAAGCAAGGAGTAGAGAGCAAGGAGTAAGGAGTAGAAGGTATCTGCTGAAGCTTTTTCTACTCCTTACTCTCTACTCCTTCCTCACTCGTATCGCAGCGCTTCAATCGGATTCAGATTGGCCGCTTTCCAAGCCGGATATATCCCAAATACCAGCCCGATCCCACACGAGCAAAGGAACGCCACCGCGATCCAGATCAAACTCACCTGGCTGGAGATGATAAACGTCAGCCCCAGCGCAATGATCGACCCCAGCGCAATGCCAATCACGCCACCCACGGCGCACAGCACAATCGCTTCCACGGTGAACTGCAGCAGAATTGTATTTTTCGTCGCGCCGATCGCTTTGCGCACGCCGATCTCCCGCGTCCGCTCCGTCACGCTCACCAGCATCACGTTCATCACGCCCACGCCGCCTACCATCAGGCCAAGCGCGCTCAGGCCAAACATCAGCAGAAACAGGCTGCCCGTGATCTGGTTCCACAGCTTCGTGATCGAGTCGGAGCTGAAAATCGCGAAGTTATCCGGAAGCTCGTTCCGCACCTTGCGCCGCCGCCGCAGCACTTCGCGAATCTCGTCCGTCACCAGTTCCTTATTCTTCTGGTCGTCGAACTTCGCGCTGATCCAGTAATCGAGAATCTCCGGGTGCAGCTTGTGAAAGGTCGCCAGCGGAAAGTACGCATAGCTGTCGCTGGGGTTCTTGCCGCCGCCGAACGCCGTCTTCTGCTTCTCAAATACGCCGATCACCGTGAACGTTCGTCCGGCAATGACGACCTCTTTGCCGATCGGATCGACGTTGTCGAACAGATCATGCTCGGTGTCATAGCCCAGCACCGTTACATCGGCGGCACGGTCCTGGTCATCCTGGGTGAAGAAGCGTCCGGACGAGATGACCTTGTCATAGACCACAGCATTTGATGGCGTATCGCCTTCGAGCGAAACGTTGTCCGCCTTGCGCTGTCCAAACTTCGCTACCGTTGACCCGGCATTGAACTGATAGTTCGTATATTGCAGCGAAGCCGACGCCGCAACCACATGCGGCAACTGTCCCAGCGCGGTCATATCGTCATAGGTCATCTGCTTGCGCGCCAGCATCTCCGAAGTCGGCCTTACGCCGATCACCGGAAACCGGAACACCCAAAGCACATTGGTGCCGAACTGCGCCACCATGTTCGAGACCGACGAGTTCAGTCCGTTGATCACCGATGAAATCGTGATCACGCTCATTACGCCAATCACAATGCCCAGGATCGTCAGCCCCGACCGCAGCTTATTGCCGCGCAGGGTATCGAGCGCCATCTTTACGGATTCACGTTGATCAGTAGCTCGCATGGAGCCTCAGACAGTAGACAGTAGAGCGTAGACAGATAAAGCTTGTCATGGTTTACCTCTGTTTCTTAGCGGAAAGTCTTGCCTTCATGGTCGTCATAGAAGCGTTGAGGATTCGGAGCACCTCCGAAGCCAGACACTGCGCATCATCGATCTCGCCTTGATCGCCAAAACCCAGCATCACGGCAATTTCCAGCTGAGTCTGTATTTCAAGCGTAGATCCTCTGGCAACTCCTACAAATTGGATAAGTTCGCCAACACTAGCGCGACCCTTTCCTTCGGCAATATTGCTTGGCACGGAAACAGCAGCACGACGTAGTTGATTAGTTAGTCCAAACCGTTCTTCGGTCGGAAAATTTTGTGTCAGCCTATAAATCATTGCCGTAAGCTCCATCGACTTTTGCCAAGCAATCGAATCTCGATAGAGCGCTTTCCTGCTGGGGGATTCCATTGCTCAACATCCCTTCCGAAATCTCGTTCTATCTGTCTACTCTCTACTGTCTACTGTCTAAAACTCCGATCTCAACGCCACAATGGGATCCAAATCGGCAGCTTTTCTTGCCGGATATACACCGAAGAAGACGCCCACGGCAACCGCCACAAACAACCCCGCAAACACGCTCCATATCGCGACCGCAGCGGGAAACCCGGCGATAATGGCCACGCCCTTTGCCAGCACAACGCCCAGCACAACACCAATGGCCCCGCCGATCAACGCCATCGTGCTCGACTCCATCAGGAACTGCAGCAGCAGATCGCCGCGCTTGGCGCCCAGGGCCTTGCGCACACCAATCTCGCGGGTGCGCTCGGTCACGCTGACCAGCATGATGTTCATGATCACCACGCCGCCCACGACCAGCGTAATCGCCGCAATCCCGATCGCCACCGCCCCAATCATGCCTGTGATCTGGCCTAGCAGGCCGGCCAGCGTGCTGCTGGTCTCCAGCGTAAAGCTGTCATCTTCGCCAGGCCGGTCATGCCGCATCTCGCGCATAATCACACGCGCCTGGTCGCTGGCAGTTTCCATCGCAATGGCGCCCGTGCCAGCCTTGGAGTAAATCGTCACCGTCTTGGCCGTGCCATACGTCTTTTGATACGCCGTCAGCGGCACCGCAACCCAGTTGTCCTGGCTCTGCCCCAGCGTCTTGCCTTGCTTTTCGCCCAGCCCAATAATCGTATACGGCACGCCATCGGCGCGAATCTCCTTGCCGATCGGGTCTTCGCCCTTCAGCAGATTCTCTTCAATGTCCGAGCCCACAATGGCAACGCGCGCGGCGTGATCTTCATCCGCCTGCGTCAGGCTGCGCCCTTCCACGATGTCCAGGTTCTGCATCTCCGGCATCAGCGCTGTATAGCCGCGAATCTGCGTGTCCGTGCTCGACTGCGCCCCATAAACGATCTTTCCGGTCGTGCTCTGGAACGCCCCCACCTGCACACAAGCCGAGCACTGCGACTGCACCGCGTGGTACTGCTCCAGCGTAATTACCTTGCGCTTCTGGTACTTCAGATACTCCTGGTAGCTGCTGGTAAACGCCGGTTGCTGCGAGATCGTAAACACGTCCGCGCCTTGCTTATTGATCTTCGTCGCGACGTACACATTCGCGCCGTTGACCAGCGTGACCACAGCGATCACCGAAGCCACGCCGATGACCACGCCCAGCAGCGTCAGCACCGTGCGCAGCTTGTTCGCCCAAAGCGACTGCAGCGCTATCCGAAATCCTTCTTTAAACTCCATGATGGGACCGATCTCAAGTCTACCGCGCAGCAGCCAAACCTATCCGAAATCTTCTACGCAATTGCGCCGCCGCCGGTTCCACTGCGCGTTTTTCTACTCCTTACTCCCTACTCCTTGTACTCTTGTACTTGTGCAGGCGGCCGGATGATCGCTGCCTCCGGCGGCTTGCCGTCCGGAGGGGGAGGAAAGTCCGAACTCCGCAGGGCAGTGTGCCGGATAACGTCCGGGGCTTACGCTTCAAGGCGTAAGTACGGCCAGTGCAACAGAAAGCAAACCGCCTCAGGCTGTTGGGCTTGTTCCGCAAGGAGCAAAACCCATGCACGCGGCCTGCGGTAAGGGTGAAAGGGTGGGGTAAGAGCCCACCGCGCGGCTGGTAACAGTCGTGGCACGGTAAACCCCACACGGAGCAAGACCAAATAGGCAGGGAGATCGCCGTTCCTCTTCGGACGAGATCACGCAGCGGCCCGCTGCGGCAAGGTTGAAGAGCATCATGCGCCGCGCAAGCGACGGACCGGAACCTGCGGGTAGGTTGCTTGAGCCATGGCGTAAGCCATGGCCTAGAGGAATGATCGTCTAAAACAAAATTCGGCTTACGGGCCGCCTGCACAAATTTTGTTGCCCTAAGAACTTGGCTTCTCTAGAACTCCGCACCCTTAAAGCTTGTCATCCTGAGCATCGCGAAGGATCTGCTGTGCGCCGGCAGTTGCACAACGCACGCGAACCAAGCTCACGAACTCCCAACACTCCGCGCCTTCTCTATCCTCTACACTCTGCCTCAAAGCCCCGCGTACCAGTCGTAGCCCAGCTTCGTCCAGTAATCATCGGGCTTCGTGTCCATGTACGCAATCAACCCCACACGCTTCAACTGCTTGTAGCCATACTTGATCGGCATATGCAGCCGCAGTGGAGCGCCATGCTCCTGCCCCAGCGGCTCACCACCCATCTCGGTCACCAGCAAGCTCTGCGGATGCCGCGCCGCCGCCATGTCATAGCCGCCGTAATAATTCCCATCCGGCGTCTCCATGTACACATAACGAGGGTCGCGCCCATTCACCTTCTCCGGCGGATACATCTCGATCAAATCCCGCAGCCGCACTCCACCCCAATGCGTAATCGAGCTCCACCCTTCAATGCACTTGAACTCCGTAACAAACTCCACCTTCGGCAGCTTCATCAGGTCGGCCATGGTCAGCAGCAACCCCGGCGTGCCGATATTCAGAGAGCTGGCAGAAGGCCCGGCCTCATCGTCGCCGATGTTGCGCTTGCCTGTCTGCTGCTTCACCATCGCTTCAATGTGCGCCGCCAGCGCCGCTCCCGCATCGCTATCCACCGCTCCGGCTGGGTTCAGCGCAGAAGCCTTCACAGGCGCCTGCGCCGTCGCTCCAGTCTTGCTCACAGCACCATTGCCGGGCGCGCTCTTTACATCGGTCGCCTGCGCGGTCTGCGGCGTATCGCCCGCATACTTGTACTCCCACGCCGTAACGTCCTTCACATACAGCGGCGAGCCCGCGGCATCACGAATCCCCACCAATTGAAGCCGCCAGCTTTCCGGCACCAGCGTTTGTTCGAGCCCCACCGTCCCATTCAACCGCAGCGGCTTCGCGTGGCTCACCGGAAACGTCGGCGCCAACCCACGCTCATCGAACACCGCCCGCGCAATCGCGGCATTCGCATTCGTCACATCACGCAACCCGCTTTGCAGCCGCCCTACAGGCCTGCTATCGGCAATCCACTGCGACACGCCATAACCGGCCGCGGCCACGGCGCCACCCACCAGGAAGCTTCGCCGCGTCCGTCGCGCACTTTCGCGCTTCACCGTCTCGGCATCGCCACTCGCAACGATCTTCCCGACTTCGTCCCCATCCAGTTCGTTCATTGCGGCGCCTTCTCTACTGTCTACACTCTACTGTCTACTGTCTGTTCCTTAGCCTTCTGCGGAAAGACCAGAATGCAAACAATCATAAGCACTGCAATCACACCCGTCGCCACATATCGGCTCAGGTTCAGCCCGCCATCCGCACGCGCCTTCGTCAGCAGGTCGCCCAGGGAAGCTCCGAGCGGACGAGTAAGAATAAACGCACTCCAGAACAACACCGTCCGGCTGATCTTCGTAAAGAAGTACAGCAGCGCAATCACCGCCAGCAGCGCGAAGAACAACCCAACGCCGCCTGCAAAACCGGTGCCTTCCGAAGTCCAATCGCCCAGAGCCGTTCCCAGCGTATTCGAAAACAAAATCGTCACCCAGTAAAAAATCTCAGCCTTCGGCGTCGTAATGTTGTTCACCGAAACCGTCCCTACAGAAATTCTCCACACCACCAGCGAAGCCACCACCAGTGCAAACAGGATTGACGTTCCCCCGGGATACCCAATCCCCAGCGACCGATCCGCAAAATCCGCCATCGTGGTCCCGGCAAGCGTCGTTCCGACGATCACTCCCCAGTAAAGAAACGCATGAAATCGCTTCGCTTTCACCTGCGCCACTACCAGCACAAGGAACGGCACAAACAAAATCACCGTGCTCAACGCATAGCCCAGGTTCAGCGACATCGACAACATATCGCCGCCCGTCTCACCCAGCGTCGTAGCGAGGATCTTGATCACCCAGAAACCCAGCGTCACTTCCGGCACTTTGCTCAACGCCGCTTTCACTGTCGCGCTCGTGCTGTAACTCTCAGCAGCTCCACCCGCAGTTTCACGCATCCAGAAACCCCGCACCACTTCCTCGCTCATCGCATCCTCCTTCCTTCAAGTCTAAGACTCCACCATGACAGCACCGTCACCCAGCCTCGCCCACCGCACCCGTAGGCTCCCCACTCTCCGCATCCACCGGTTGCACAGTGTCAGTTCGCTTCTGTATCTCGTACCCGCTCACCATCGACCGAAAATTATTCCACCCCGCCAGCACCACCTGTCCCACATGCACCAGGAAGAACCCGCAGAAGCTCATCGTCAGCCAGAAGTGCAGCCACCGCGCCATCTCGTAACCACCCAGCAGTGAGGTCAACCAATGCGCCTGCGTCGGCTTATAAATCGCCAGCCCAGTCAGCAGCGAACCCGCACCCATCAGCACAATCGCCGAGTACGCAATCCGCTGCGCCCCGTTGTACTTCCCCTGCGCGGGCATCCCCTTGCGCCGCGCCGCAGGCACATGCAGGTCATACAGCGTTACCCACATCGCATCCACAAAACTCTTGCGCTGCGGCCAAAGCACACGCCACTCACCGGACACCGCAAGATAAATTGCATAAGCTATCCCATTCACCGCAAAGATCCACATGAACAGGAAGTGCCATCCTAGTCCCGTAGTGATCTGATACGGCGCATTCAGCAACTTCCAGAACCAATCCGGAAACAGCCTCACCAGCGTCCAGTGTCCAATTCCAATGCGATACACCTGGTGCGCATGCTGATACGGCGGAGTCGAATCGCCCCAATAAATCAGCAACCCACTCCAGATCATCACCGACAACACGGGGAAGTTCACCCAATGCATCCATCGAATCGCACGCGGATGCTTCTCCACAAGTTGCAACTGCCCGTCCGCGCCCGTCTCGCTGTGCATCAGCACCTCAACAAGACTCTCTACCAACCTGAGCAGCAGTGCAAGCAAAAAGAAGAGTGTAGAGCGTAGAGGATAGAGTGTAGAGAAAGCAAAGGCCCCTGCCGCGGAATTCGCGGCAGAGGCCTTCTCTACGCTCTATCCTCTACCTTATACCGGCTTCGGATTTCTCTCTTCAAACTGCCGCTGATGCCAGTACGGATACGCCAGCTTTGGATCGCTCGCTGCATCGAGCTTCGCAATCTGCTCCGGCGTCAACTTCCATCCTGTCGCATCCAGGTTGGCCCGCAGCTGCTTCTCATCGCGAGCACCAATCACCAGCGTCGATACCGTCGGCCTGCGCAGCAGCCAGTTCAGCGCAATCTGCGGCACGCTCTTGCCCGTCTCCTTCGCCACTTCATCGATCGCATCGACGACCTTGTACACATATTCATCCTCCGGCAGCGGGCCGTTGTCCACCACGCTCTTGTTCTGCAACCGGCTGCCTTCCGGCAACGGCTGCCCACGCCGAATCTTGCCCGTCAGACGTCCCCATCCCAGCGGCGACCAGACCAGCGCCCCCACGCCCTGGTCCAGCGCCAGCGGCATCAGCTCCCACTCATAGTCGCGCCCCACCAGCGAGTAATACACCTGGTGCCCCACATACTTCGCCCATCCATAACTCTCGCTCACGCTCAGCGACTTCATCAAATGCCAGCCTGAAAAATTAGAGCATGCAATGTAACGCACCTTGCCCGCTCGCACCATCGTGTTCAACGTATCCAGCGTCTCTTCCACCGGCGTCGTCGCGTCAAACGCATGCAGGTGATACACGTCGATGTAGTCCGTCTTCAGCCGCTTCAGCGAGGCATCCAGCGCATTCAACAGGTGATACCGCGAAGACCCAACCTGGTTCGGCCCCGTCAGCACTCCCTGCCGAAACGTTGCCTTCGTAGAGATCAACACATCCTTACGCTTCAGGTGCGAAATCGCCCCACCCAGCATCGTCTCGCTCGCGCCATCCGAGTACACATCGGCGGTGTCGAAGAAGTTGCACCCCGCTTCCATACAGATGTCGATCAGCTTCTTCGCTTCATCCTGCGAGGTCTCGCCCCACGCTTTAAAAAACTCATTGCCTGCGCCAAACGTTCCCGTTCCAAAGCACAGCTCCGGAACCTTCAGTCCCGATCGTCCAAGGCTGCGATATTCCATAGTGTTTCTCCTGCAAATCTGTTAAGGGTTGCTGTCCTACATCTTCACTACTTGGATGCCTTAGCGCCGGAGAAGGAGCAGCTCAACCCAATCTTCACCGCAGCTTCATTCAAAGACTTCTGCGTCCGAAAGAATAACTGTTCCGGGTTCGACCCCGGATAAAACCGCACCACAATCTCTCCGCTCTGCTCCACCGAATCCCCCTTGCCATCGCGAAACGGATACCCCAGCTCCTGCAACAAATGCAGCGATCCTTCATCCCCACTCGGATTCCCATCATCCGCCACAATGGCAAATGCCGCACGCTTCGTCCGTGTCGAGTACACCGCCACAAAATCTCCCAGCCGAGCCCCGCGTTTCTTCGCCTCGTTGCCCAACACCACATAATTGATCTTCGAGGCGTCCACATACCGCAGCACATCCCGCTCATCGGTGCGCGCCTTATCCGTATAAGCCGTCTGCGAAATGTAATACCCCGGCGCGGGATCATGCGGCCCCTGCACCACCGGAATCTTCGGATGGTCATCGTCCGTCAAATACCCCACAATCGGCGCCCACGGCCTGCCCCGATAGTGCGCATTCTTCAGATAGTCCAGCGTCACCTTATCCTTCGGCCCATACGCCGTCGGCGCACCATCCACATCCACATCCATGCGCTTACGCAAAATCTCAAACGAAGGATGAGCCCCCTGCGCACACGCCGTCACACCGGCCACAGCAAAGCCCAGCACGACGATGGCACGACGCATCCGTAAACGCTTCACCCTTAGTGAGACGCCCTCTATGCCCTCATAGACGCATCCCACCATCTCAAACTGACAACTCAGAACCGCGCTTCCGGCCCATCGAACTCCGGCAGCGCCCCAACCACACGCTTTACCTCGACCGTCTTCCCCACCACAATCCGCATATGGTCCTCCCCCATCAGCAGCGACCCCTTATACCCCGCATCCCGCGTCCGCTTCACGATCACCGCATCCCCCGCCGCACCGGGCAAACCCTTCTTCACAAAGTGCGAGTACACCGCCAGCCGCGGCTTCGTCTCCTCAAACAATCGCGCCGCCTGCTCCGGCAACATCAGCTTCGCCATAACCGGCTTCCATTGCGCCGACCCCTCCAACTCCGGCGTCCCTGCCACCACATTCGACACCACCACATCCGCACCCTTCGCCGCGCTCACCAACGCCGGCCCATACGTGCAATCCCCCGTAAGAAACACTGCCCGCTTACCCGCCTGCACCAGATATCCAAACGCCGGATTCCCATCCGCATGTTCCACCCCAACCGCCGTCACCGTCACGCCACCCTGCGCATACACCACACCCGCTCGAATCTCATGCACAACAATGTCCAGGTCCTCCCGCTTGAACTTTGCATTCGCACGATGCTCCAGATCATGCGCATACATTTGCCGCATGCCGTCGACCATCGCCTGCGTCCCCACCGGCCCCCAAACCTCAAGCTTCGCCATCCGCCCCAGCAGGAACCAGGGCGTCATCCAGAGATCCGGCAACCCCGCAATATGATCGCTATGCAGATGCGTCAGGAACACATGCGTCACGCTTTGCGGCAACACCCGCGACTTATACAGCCCATCCAGCGCTCCCCAACCCACATCGAACAGCAGCTTCTGCCCATCGGCCTCCACCAGCGTGGAAATCCCCCCACGCTCCGCCGTAATCTCCGGCCCACCCGTCCCCACCAGAGTTACCACCATCTCCCCGTTGGTCTGCCCAGCCACAGGCATCGCCGCAAGCCCCAGCAACATCGCACAACAAGCCACCAACCATCGTCTCGTCATCATTGCTCCCTCTACGCTCTACACTCTATCCTCTACACTCTGCCTCTATGAACCCAATCCGCATCGGCACCGCCGCCTGGACGCTCCCCAAACAACACGCTCACCACTTCCCGGAAGAAGGCTCACACCTCATCCGCTACACCCAACGTCTCAACTGTGTCGAAATCAACTCCAGCTTCCACCGCCCGCACATGCTCAAAACCTGGCAACGCTGGGCCGCCACGACTCCACCGCACTTCAAGTTCGCCGTCAAGATTCCCAAGACCATCACACATCAAGCCAAGCTCATCAACACCGGTGCCCTGCTGCAAACCTTCCTCGACCAGGTCAACGGCCTCGGCGAAAAGCTCGGCCCGCTCCTCATCCAACTCCCACCCAAGCTCGCCTTCGACGAAGGCATAGCCCACGAGTTCCTCACCACCTTCCGCGAACTCCACACCTCACAAGCCGTCCTCGAACCCCGCCACGCCACCTGGTTCACGCCCGCCGTCGACCGCCTCCTGCGCGACTTCGAAATCTCCCGCGTAGCCGCCGACCCACCCAAAGGTTCCACCCTTGCAGCCAAGCCCGGAGGCTGGCAGCCGCTCCGCTACTTCCGCCTCCACGGCTCACCCGCACCTATTACTCTGACTACACAGACGCCTTCCTCAAAGACTTCGCCGCGCAACTCAAAGCTGACACACCCCGCATCACCAAGAAACCTGGATCGTCTTCGACAACACCGCACTAGGCCACGCCACCAGCAACGCTCTCGACCTCACGCAACAGATGGTGTAGCAGCCCTCACGCCAGCATCCTCACTCTGCCTGAAGTTCATGCTGAAATCCGTATCCGCATTCACGGCCACACCACCGCTCGTCGCCGGTTCGAAGTGATACTGCGACACCGCAGTCAGCGTCGCTTCATCCAGCCCCGCACCCACCGCCTGCACCACCTGAAACCCCACCGCAATGCCGTGCTTGCTCACCGTAAGTGAACCTACTCACACCGCTTACGCCAAGCTCGCAGCCTCCACGTAAAAGGAGGCGGCATTCGTTCAAGCACCCTCGGCGGAACAAAGTCGTCCCGCATCGCATTCTCCGAATCCGGTGCAAGACTGCGCGCTTTCACGCAAGCCTCTACCGTATTCTTCGCCTCATCCGGACTAAGACTCTTCGCAAAGTACCCATCGGCATAGCACCTCCAATACTTCGGCACCGACTTGGACAAGTCCGCAAATCCATCCGCAAAGATCGTCTTCAAGGCTCCCTCATAGCTTCCGGATCCATCGCCGCGTACGGCGATCGTCATGTCTTCCGTCGCTTTGAAGTTCTTCGCATCGCCACGTCGCATCGATCCAAAGATGTGCGTCCGGCTCACAATCACCTGCCGCTGTAAACGGCCTTCGCTATCCGCAACCAACGCCACCCGCCGCCCATGTATCAACAGCCGCTTGTTGTCCACGTCGACACCCTGCACGTCGATCCCACTCAGAGTCAGCGGCCCTGCCTTCGCCTCGCCAACAACCCTGGCCCTCAGCATCGAACTCCAGCTTGTCGCCTGCCCACTGACCGCGTAGATACAGCGGCGCACCCACCATTGTCTGCGGCTCAATCGTCTGCCCAGTCATCGGCCGCCAAGAAAGAAAGAAAACAACAACCAAAGCCCAAGGAAAGCACCGAGGCACGACGCATCGACCGCTCCATTTTTCGCAAGAGATACTAACGATCTTACCGAAAGTCTTGGCAAGTCTGATCCCTCGGCCACGCCACCGCCAACGCACTCCAAATTACAGCAACTTTTGGCTATCTCTTGAGGTTTCCCTTACGGATATTTAACTCCGAAGCTCCTAACCTTAAGAGTTGCCACTGTGCGGGCTCTGCTTAAAGCAGATAGCTTCGAAGCCACCCGTCCCGTGGCGAAGGAGCTTTATAACTCTTCCTTGGCGGCGACCTCATCTACAAATTCTGAAGGTCACCCCACAAAGTCTGAAGTTCACACCACGAATTTGTCATCCTGAGCAACGTGAAGGATCTGCTTTCCTCTGAAGCGGCACCCTCTCCGAGTGGGGAACACCAACCCTCCATCCCGCAGGCATTTGCTGTTGCTTTTCTTTCTGTCATCCTCACAGGCCGGGTCCCCTGCGAGCGCTTTTGCTCACAGGGGTGGAGCGGATCTGCTGCTCGTTCAAGCTGGCAACCAGTCCGCTCGGCAGCCCCGCCGTTGTCCACCGGCCGGCGTTCGAAGCTACCTTCGAACGCCGGTCACCTGCAGATACTCATTCCGCACCAGCGTATGTTCCGCCGGATCATCCGCGACATTGAACTCCGTCCAAAGCGCCACCAGCTCCGCTTCCATCGCCGCACCACCCGCTGCATCCAGCCGACTGAACGCCACCTGCGTCGGCCCAAAGTATTTCTTGAAGAACTCCACCGACCCCGCCGGGCTCATCGGCATATCGAAGTCAATCGGAATCAACTCCATCTTGATCTCCGCGAAGTGCGGTGACAACCGCGCAATCACCGTAGCCTCATCGCCCCACATCGAAGGTGGCATCAACCCATGCGCCGGCGGCACATGCTTGCTGCCCACCCGGAACATCTTCCCCGTAAAGCTAGCCGGATTCCAATTCGCCATCGCCAGCAACCCACCCGGCTTCAGCACCCGCGCCATCTCCGCCGCCACCACCTCCGGCCGCGGAGCAAACATCGCGCCGAACATCGTCACTACAGCATCGAAAGCGCCATCGGCATAAGGCAGCTGCTCCGCATCGCCTTCATCGAACGGCACAGCCAGTCCTTCAGCCGCGGCACGCTCACGCGCCTGCGCCAGCAGGTTCGGCGCAATGTCCACGCCCGTCACTACAGCGCCACCACGCGCCAGCGGAATCGCCACATTTCCCGACCCTGTCGCCACATCGAGCACACGCGCCCCCACCGGCAACGCCAACCGCGCCACAAACTCCTCAGCGCCGCGCGAAATTGTCTTCGCCACAACCCCAAAGTCGCCGGCCATCCATGTGGCCCGCATCGAATCCTTGATCTTCTGCAAAGGAACTTCCGCTTCACTCATGGATTCCGCCACTCCCTGTCTACACTCTACTGTCTGTCCCTCGCGATGGGCAGGAAACAACAACCGCCACCCACCATCACAGCAAACTCCAAAGGGGATTTCCCCTTCTGTAAGCGCGCGCACATATCCCGGTCGTACGTATATCCCATATGGTAGTTTTCTTGCCGACGACCCCATTTTTCAACGGAAAACCGCACTCAACCTGCTACCTTCATAACCATTCCGAACCCCTGGGGAGATCATGATAGTGCAAGTGCGGGCTTGTTTGTGGTTCTGTGTTGCTGCCTTGATTTTGGGTACGTCTACTTTAATTTGGGCCCAGGGTCCTACTCCGGCAGCAAACGCTGACATCGTGAAGATGATTCAGGCGGGACTGCCGGAGACTGCGGTGGTCAACAAGATTCGAGAGGGTGCGGGACGGTGGGATACCTCCATCGATGCGCTCATCGCCCTGAAGCAATACGGAGCCACTGCCCTTGAACTCCAGGTCCTTAGCGAGCCTGCGGCAGTCAGCCAACCCACACCACTGCCCGTGGCAGATAACGGCACTCCAGTTTTAGGGGGCATACTGCGGAACAGAAACGGCGACGTCACCTTTGATATCCGAGGAGATCCGAATGGATACGCCAGCCTTCACTTTCATCTCGTGCTCGTGCCGACAGGGCCAGCGCTCATGGCGTTAATTAGAAGTCAGACCAATGGCACCATTCTCTTCGGCCCATGTATCGATGGCGATCTCCTTATCACGGCGACAGAGACTACCTTCTATCCTTACCAAATTTCGAAATGTGGTGCCGATAGAAATCCGTTCGCACACAAGTCTCTCGCCCCGAACCTGGCACCGATCTCGAACCCGCTAAGCCAGGTCCACTTTCCGAAACTAGGTAAAAACGGCCCTGGTTTCGAATGGGGGGAAGATTTTTTCCATAAGGACCGGCCGACCCCTTCGCGTGCTTTCCTCGATCTTCTCTTCAAGGACTTTCCCGGAACCATGGCCATCCTGGAACAAGCCGCCGGCCTATCCGATCCGGCCACCCAGCTAAGTGTCGCGTCCCACTATCACCCTCTATCCAAAGAGGAGGCAGTCGCCTGGGTCGAGCGAAACAACCAAGACGAAAAAACCCGATCCAAAATGGACGAAATTAACGCCGCGCAACGTATCGTGCAAGAGCAGCAGGAAGCCAAGCTACACCCGCCACCGCCCGACTCTGGCAACGGCCTTCTGAGCGTGCTCAACGTCGTCCAGGGTGTAACAAATATGCAACAAGCCATGCAAGATGCCAAGGTAGCGGATCTCAGCCACAATGCCGCTGGACAACTGCGGGCCGCTACCAACGCAACGACGGCTGAGATGCAGACGCTGGGTGCTGTCAGCGGCAGCACCGCGACAATCCAGCCCCTCGCTCCCTCACCCGGCGCTCCACTCCAGACGCCGGCGAAATCCACCGTCACAACTCGCGCCCAGAATACACAGACAGGGTATACCTACCAGATTTCACAGGGTCAGCCTGGTAAGACTGTCGCTCTCCCCGCCACACAGCCAGGGACGAACATAGCTGACAGGTCCACCGGCACCGCGCCGCCCCCCACCTGCGTCTATCTCAGCCCATCCCAACCCTGCGTCCCTCTCGCGCAGTACCAGCAGATGCAGGCCCAGCAGTCCACCCGCGTCCCCGTCGAAACCTGCCCTCCATCCGGCTTCGTCCCCGGCCTCATGCGCCGCACATCCAGCGACACCTCCGAAGGCGTTCCCTGCTCCCCCGGCCAACCCATCGACCCCAGCCTCTTCGCCGCAAACGGGCCCACCGGCAGCAGCTCAGCCTCCCCAGGCGCCAGCAGCCCAGGTACAGGCGGCTCAGGCATAGGTGGACCTTTCGATCCCGACCTCGACAATTGCGTCGTGTATTTCTACAAGAATGATCCCATCACCGGCGATCACTTGTTCCTCCAAAACAACTGCTCCATCCGCGCCCAGGTGTACTTCTACGCGAGCCCGCAAGTCCACGGCGGCGTGGCCATCGATCCCGGAGAAGTGGACAACACCTATGCAGCCCACGATCAAATCATCGCCGCGGGGAACTTATCGATCTACGCCTGCCCCGTCAACGACACGCCCAGACAGACCAATGGATCGCTCGCTTACAACGGAATCAATAATCGTTTTCTCTGCAGCCGCAACTGACGCAAATACTCCGTGAGTATTTAGCGGCTCTCGGGTGCAGCGCCGTTTCTCTCAACGAAAACGGCGCTGTACAACCGCAATCCACACCACAGCAGGGGGCTTTTCTTCCTGTGGTGAGTCTGAAACTGATGGCAGGAGCAAACAGAAAGGCGACGAACCTAAGCCCGCCGCCTATCTTTACTGTCTATTCACTACTGTCTACTGTTTGCCTCTAATGCCCCGCCTGCACATGCTTCGGTGGCCGCGGAATAAAGAACAGCAACGGAATCATGCATGCGCAGAAAACGCTCAGGTCGCGGATGATGTCCACGTACGAAAGCACTGCCGCCTGCCGGTGTAGCTGGTTATAGATGTAAGCCTGTCCCGCATGGATCGCTCCTTGCGATGCTCCACCCATGGGTCCACCCTTAATACCCGCGCCATTACCCGCCTTGAACGAGTGCGCCAGAGCAGCCACCTGCGAGTTGAAACCGGGATTGCCGCTCTGCAGGTTCCGCGTCATCGTGCTCTCATGCGCCGCCGTGCGCCGCGTCAGCATGGTCGCCATAAACGCCGTTCCGCAGGAGCCGCCAATGTTACGCGCAAGGTTGGTCAGCCCCGATACATCGTTGCTCTCGCTCTGCTTCACGCCTACATACGCAATCGTATTGATCGGGATGAACAGGAACGCCAGACCCGAAGCCTGGAACATGCGCATGATCACAAGTTGCCCATAGCTTAGGTCCAGATTCAGGTTCGTCATATAAACCAGCGACGCCGTCAGCATGCAGAACCCATACGCAATGAGCTTCCGCGGATCGACCTTGCCCGAAAGAAAACCCACTACCGGCATCATCGCCATCATCATAAAGCCCGCCGGAGACAGGACTTTTCCCGCCAGCTCCGCCGTATAGCCCATCAGTGTTTGCACAAACTGCGGAATCAGAATCGTCGTCCCATACAGCGAGAAGCCCAGCACAAACATCAGGCAGAAGCTGATCGCAAACTGACGCCGCGTAAACAGCGTCAGGTTCAGGATCGGTCGATGCCCATCGCGCAACTGCTTCAGCTCCCACCAGATCATCACGACGAACGCAACGACCATCGTCACGGTAAAGAACAGAATCAAATGCGAGCTGAACCAGTCGTCTTCCTGGCCCTTATCGAGAATGAACTCCAGCGATCCGAACGTCAGCCCCAGCAGCCCAAAGCCCAGCAGGTCCAGCTTGATGCCGCCCTTCTGCGACTCCTTCACCTGCTTCTCCACCCACGGCGGATCTTCCACGATCCTCGAAGTCAGGAACAAACTCAACAAGCAGATCGGCACGTTCAGGAAGAAGATCCAGCGCCAATCGAAGTTGTCGGTAATATAACCACCCAGGGTAGGCCCAATCGCCGGCGCACACACCACCGCGAGCCCATACATCGCAAACGCCTGCCCACGCTTCTCCGGCGGAAACGTATCGGCCAGGATCGCCTGCTCACTAGGCGCCAGCCCACCGCCACCAATACCCTGCAGAATGCGAAAGAAAACGAGCAGTGGCAGCGTAGGCGCAAACCCGCACATCGCCGAAGAGATCCCGAACAGCGCCACGCAGATCATGTAAAACTTCTTGCGCCCGATGAACCCGGTCATATACGCACCGGCCGGCAGAATGATGGCGTTGGCCACCAGGTAAGCCGTCAGCACCCATGTCGCTTCATCCTGCGTCGCACCCAGCCCACCGGCAATATGCGGCAGCGCCACGTTTGCAATGGAGCTGTCGAGCACCTCCATAAACGTGGCAAGCGTGACCGTCATCGCAACAATCCAAGGATTGATGCGCGGCCGCCACACCAGGGGTGCGGCGACAGTTGTAGTGGGGGCTAATTCGACTGCGGTTGCGGCTGCCATATTTGTATGAGTGTCAGATTCCCCAAAGAAGTACGAGATTCACAAAGACAAGCGCCTTTCTTACCTGTCTACCCTCTACTGTTTACTGTCTGCTTCTCTCCCACGGCTGCAGAATCTTCACCGAAGCCATCCCGGCCGCCGTCGCCGACTGAATCCCCATCTCCGTATCCTCAAACACCAGGCAATCCTCCGGCGCCACGCCCAACCGTTCCGCCGCCATCAAAAACGGCTCCGGATCAGGCTTTCCCTTCGTGTAATCGCCCGCGCAGACCAGCGTATCGAACCGATCCAAAATCCCCAGCGCCTTCAGCGAAGCCGTCACCGAGTCCCGCGCACTGCCCGAAACCACAGCAAACGGAATCTTCCCATGCGTCTCCAGAATGTGCTCCAGCACCTCCGGCACAGCCTCCAGCTCATGGATCAGCTCAAAGTAAATGGCTTCCTTCCGGTGCATAATATCGGCTACCGGCATGTCCAAACCCTGCTCTTTATTAAGCGTTTCAAGGATGTCCTTGATCGGCATCCCTCCCCAGGCATAGAACTTGTCCTCGGGAAACTCGCAGTTGTACTCGCTCAGAATCCTGTTCCAGGCCACATAATGCAGCGGCATTGAGTCCGCAATCGTTCCATCGCAGTCAAACAAATAAGCCTTGAACGGCCCGTCCGGCAGTTTTAGTGTCATATCCCATTTTCTCACCGGCTTGCCGATATCAGCCGAAACGCTCTACTATCCTCTACACTCTGCGTATGAACCAGGACTTAGAACATCTGATCGTGCTCCAGTCACAGGACTTAGAACTGAAGCGGCTGCGACAAGAGTTGACGGACGCTCCGTTGCGCGTTGCGGCTGCGCAAACGGCTCGTGCGAAGGCTGAAGTGGCTTTGGCAGCGGCGAAGACGTCGTTGCAGAAGGAAGAAGTGCTGCGCCGGTCGCAGCAATCGGATGTGACGGATCGGCATGGAAAGATTGCAAGACTAAGAAAACAAATGGAATCCGCGACCTCTGCGGCGCAGATTACAGCGCTCGAGCATGAGATCAAGTTTGCGGAAGGGACTATCGAAAAGCTTGAGGATGAAGAGCTTGCGTCGATGGAGCGCAGTGAAAAACATGAGGCGGAGAAGGCCCAGTTTACGGTTTTGTTAGAGAAGACGACGGCGACCCTGGAGGCGGAGCGAGCCCGTAATGCCAACATAACAAAGGAGAACACAGCAGCCATTGCGGGGATTGAGACGGAGCGGAAAGCGCTGCGGGCTTTGATTGTGGAGTCGGAGACGGGTGAGGCTGTGCTGTCGAATTATGACCGGATTTCGAAGGCGAAGGGAACCGGGGTTTCGGAGGCATTGGACCATAAGTGCTCTGCTTGCCAGATGTTAGTGCGTCCGCAGCGGTGGAATGATTTGACCGGGCGGGAGCATGATGCTGTGATTTTTACGTGTGAAACCTGTGGAAGGATGTTGTATTGGGATCCGCGGCGCGACTCGCCGGGAAGCTTTGCCGCGGGCGAAAGGCTTGAAAAGGCTAGACTTATGGGGCAGCAAAAATGACGTCGCTGCATCCACAAAACAGCAATACGGGCCGGAAAATCATCGCTGTGGATATGGATGAGGTGATCGCCGATGCTTTGGGGGAGCATCTGCTGCGGTACAACCAGGAGTTCGCAGAGGCCATTACTATCAACGACTTACACGGTCGATGGATCTGGGATTATGTGCCTCAGGAGAGGCAAAAACGGCTGGAAGATTACATGCGGTCGGAGGACTTCTTTGCCGTACTCGATGTGATGCCGGAGTCGCAGAGAGTGTTGGAAAGGCTTCAGAATCAATACGATATCTTCATCGCGTCGGCGGCGATGGAGGTGCCTACGAGCTTCAATGCGAAGTTTGAGTGGCTGAAACGGAACTTTCCATTCATTCCAAGCTCGCATGTGGTGTTCTGCGGGGACAAGAGCATCCTTCGGGCGGACTATCTGATTGACGATAACCCCAGGCAGCTCAGGCTTTTCCGGGGCGAGGGTATCCTGTTCGGCTCGCCCGCGAACGCGTTTGTGACGGGGTTTCGGCGGGTGGAAAACTGGCTGGATGTGGAGAAACTATTCCTGGGCTGAGCGGCGTTTTTGGGGTCAAAACGTGTGCAAATTTATGGATGTTTGTGGTGAGTTTGGCGAATTTGTGGATGTCTGTGGTCTACCACAAGAGTAATCGGATAGGGTTACTTTTGTCGCTAGTGTGAGCAATCGAAATTAGAGCGGCTATCAGTCGGGTTCGTAGAGGAGCGGCTGGAAGTTCGGAACAGATGTCGGTTTTCCGGAATGATGTTCAGTCGAGGATGGCATCACTGTAGAGCGGTAGTTAGTCGAGGAGAGCGGAAGCTTCGGAGTTTGCTGTGTTGTTCCATTTTGATACCGCAGGCAGGAGTATTCGTTTTTTGTTCGCGCATTGCACAGACAATCGGATTATAAAAAGGTAATGGGAAAGTTGTCAGTTTTGGAGTTGTGCGCGGGTGCGGGCGGGCAAGCTCTGGGCTTTGAAATGGCTGGCTATGAGCATGCGGGACTTGTTGAGTGGGACGGCCATGCTTGCAAGACGCTCCGGTACAACCGTCCTAAATGGGATGTTCGGAACGAAGATCTGAATTCTTTTGACGCTCGCGGTTGGACTTCCGTATTCATCAACGAGATGAATCAGCGAATAGTATGAGTAACTTTCGGATTTCGGCTTCCGCGAAGTCCTGGCAGTCAGTATAGAGTTTCGTTACTAAGGCGGGCAGCGCCAGAGAGATGCTGAGGCGCATTGTTTCAAATTCCGGAAACCTTGAACGGAATGCACGGATACGTTCAAGATTTTCACTCAGTTGCGAGAATCGCTCGCGGTCGACAGGCCAAACGTTCTTCCAGTAAGCACAAGTCTTGCACTGCGCTCCACAATTCCCATCGTGAGATAGAAATGACTCCCAGCCAGAATCAGCGAGAAGCAACTGAAGAAGCGAATCATCTCGGCGCTTCTCGCTATTGCATTTTCGGCAGGCGATGAGGACATTGCCTGCGACGTGGAGACCTACGCGGTAGCGATTCATACCGTCGAGATGCTCCACGACAGGTGTTGTAGTACGTAAGTCAATGCGGCAATATGGGCATCGATTCTCAAAGGCTTCTCGAACGAGAGCTCCATACGTTTCACTCTCGACTTTTGTGGGCCAGTGCTTAGAAGCGCTTCGGCTAAGCTCATGAAGGAACATGCTGATTAGCTTGTTCGCCACGTCCGATTTCGCTCGTCGGGTCGCTGTACGCAGTAGTGATGTGGAGTCCATCACTTGCGGTCACCTAGCAGCCAATCGGTGCGTACGCCGAGAATCTTTGCCAGCGCCTTGAGTTCGTAATCGAGTACATAGCGTCGCCCTGTCTCGATCTTGGCAATAGCAGCGCGGTCGAGCGATAGACCAACTTTTGCCAAACGTCCAGAGAGGGCATCCTGAGTGAGCGTAGGCTGGTGCGATGCTCGGGCTGAAGCCACTCGCAGTCCAACGATGTTCTTTTTAATTACGCTCGCGGCCACACATGGAGCCTAGTTGTCTTAGCTTCTAAAAATGTTCTAGATTAGAACATTGAGGAGTAGTTATGATCCGTGTGCTGCCACTCGATCCCGAAGAGATGAATGATAAGAGGGCATCTGCTGCCGGAAGAGCCTTGCTTTACTTCGCACGAGACTTTGGTGAAACAGATGATCGCGGCGACCTCGCCGAGTTGGCGAACAGAATCTTTCGGATCTCTTAGTTGACTTGGCGCATTACTGTGATCGCGAAAATCTGAGCCTCTTAAAGTGCTTTCGACGCGCCGGTCGATGTTACGCGGAGGAAACTGAGTATTCGGGAAGGCAATTCAAATCCGCGAAAATACCGCTGGCTTCTAAAGCTGCTTTGGGGATTGCCCATCCCACAGCTAAGGCTGTCGAATGAGCGGAGCCTCCAGATTCTATTTGCGGCGTGGGGAACCTTTCTCGGTGTTTCTTTAGCCTTCTTCCTTCAGGGAAGCCATTTTAGAAAGAAGCCCGCCATGTTTCCGGGAGAAGATTTAGGCTTGTTTTGAGGGGTGGGCCAATGGTGAAAATGCGAGGAGTTTTTGCGAATAAATGTACTCGATAGATACGCCAGTCAGTTGGCCTTTCTTGGGCTAAGTCGCATTCGTTGCGGCTGAGATAAAAGGGCGTCCTTGCGACGCCGTTAGTTGTTTTTACCTCAATAAGGATTTCGTGGCCGGTGGGCTCGAACGAAAGAACGTCGTAGCCTGCGCCGTCTCCGTCTTCTGCCGCGACCCAGCGAATTTTACGAGCGAGGTCGTCGCGATCCATACTCGAGAGCCTCGCTCGCTCGATCTGGACGACAAACTCTTCTCCAGCCTTTCCAAGCGTACGGTTGCGATGGTCTCGTTCCACGGGATCGAACTTTCGGATAAGGCGCTCGAGACGATTTGGGATCTTCGTGTCTAAGCCAGTGCGTGCTGGCGCTTCTACAAAGACAGCAGATTCTATGGCAGAAGCTTCTTGGGTCTTTAGCGGGGGTGCGAGCATCGCGGGATGTTGCGTCAGGTAGCGATCAATCGCATCGAAGATGGCGTTCTGATAGTTCTTCTTCGGCTTATAGCCGGGAATCCACGGCATGCCCAGTTCTTCCAGCACGGCGGAGATGTTTTGGTGCTTGAACTCCACTGAGCGGTGTGTCCGGCCAATCTGGGCCATGAGGGCAGAGCTGTGATGCGACTTTACATATGGCTGGCCCGCGAGATCGTCTGCAAGCATGGCGAAGTAATCCGCCAGTATCGCGTCGAGTTCGTCGGGCCGCCAAGGCTTGCCGAGTTTTTCTTCGTCCGCCATGGGTTTGCCTTCATTCTCCATGAAGATACTGAGCTGTTCCAGGCTAACGCGAATCGGACAGCTCTACTAAGCTGTATGGCTTTGTAGACGAGAGTGTGGCATCGTATGGTGTCCGAGCCAGGATACCGCGCGCATTCGTTGTGGGGCGAAGGAAGGCAATTTGGTCGTTGCGCCTGCGGCTTCACTCCGGCCCTTCGGCAGAGAGGTAGCGTCTGCGACGCGGGGTTTGTTGGCATGGCTGAAGCTATGCGTCTTCGAGGTCGTGTTCTGCCGTGGGTTTTTGGGTGGGTTGGTGAAGCAGACCCGCTCCACCCCTGCGAGCAAGAGCGCTCGCAGGGGACCCCGGCCTTGGAGGATGACAGAAACGCAACGGCAACGGCGCTTCGGGGGTGGTCACGACGTTTGTGCGGGTTTGAAGGAAGGCAATTTGGTCCGTTCGGCTTCGCTCAGGACTGCGCCTGCGGCTTCACTCCGGCGTTACCACCCAGCTAAGCAAAAGCGCTTAGCCGGGGCCCGGTTCTTCGGCAGAGTGGTGGCGTCTGCGACGCGGGTTTGTTGGCATGGCTGAAGCCATGCCCTACCGGGTTGGGGTCTGGCGTGGGGTTTTGGGGTGGTTGGTGAAGCAGATCCCCTTCGAGGATGACAGAAAGAAAAGCAACGGCAACGGCAAAAGCAAAAGCAAAAGCAAGGGCAACGGCAACGGCAAAAGCTTCTGGGTTGGGCGGTTGTGGTTTCCCACTCATGCGCTAGAAAGAAGCGCATGAATGGGGCACCCGGTGCCTGGCATCCGGCGCATGAATGGGGCATCGGGGTTCGTTCGTGGTCGCGTCTTTTGGTGTCGTTGCTCCGGTTGGTGGCACCGCGTCCGTTGGCTACTGGGATGTCTGGAGGAAGAGGGTGATGAGGTCGAGGGTGATGGGCCAGATGAGGATGCTGGTTATGAGCCAGCCAGATCGTGTGTGTAAAGGTCCGGGGGCGGCGCTGTAGACGACAAGGCAGAGGGCGGCGTTGGCGAGGTAGGCGGTGTTGAGGGCGATGAGGATGGAGCGGGTGGGTGGGATGTGTCGGCGGCGGAGGTAGAGGGTGACGCTGCTGGCGAGCATGACGCCGAAGCCGAGGCTCAGGACGGCGAGGCGTTGCCAGGCGCTGGTGCCGGCGAGATGGACGAGGAAGGGTAGCTCGACCAGGATGGTGCCGAGGATGGAGAGGGTGGATGCTATGTCGATGAGGCGTCTTTCGAGGGGTGTCGATAGTTGCGCTGCGAAGATGGCGCGGAGGCGGAGCCAGATCATCGGGAAGGCGAGGAAGAACGGGGCGCCGGCGAGGAAGTGCCACCAGTTGCCTTGGTTGCCGGGGACGTGGAGGGTGATGGCGTTCCAGGGGGATGTGTCGAGGGCGAAGGGAAGGAAGGCTACGGCTGCGGCGATGAGCCAGAGGAGCAGCATGATGGCGTTGGCCCAGGTTGGGGTGTTTTGTTCTTGGGGGTGGGGGGTCATGGGTGTCTCCACCGGAATAACGGGGGAGGGGGTGTGGTGGTTAACGGGATTTGTGGAGCTTGTGGGTTGGGTGGAGCGTCGGCTTTGGTGCTGTTCTAGAAGCAGATCCGCTCCACCCCAACGAGCAAAAGCGCTCGCCGGGGACCCCGGCCTGCGAGGATGACAGAAGGAACGGCAAGGGCAAAGCCCGGGCTGAAGCCCCTTTCTACTTGTGGTTTTTTCAGGGGCCTGAAGGCCCCTGCTAATCCGGTAGGGCAACGGCAGAGGCAGGGGGGTAGGGGTACGGTTGGTATTCCCCACTCATCGCGCCAAGTGCTGCGCGATGAATGGGCCACCCTAAGGGTTGCGGCGCGATTGGCGAACAGCAGATCCTTCGCGTTGCTCAGGATGACAAGTTTTGGGGGTATTGAGTTGGGGGTGGGGTTTGGTGGTGCGGTCTGCCGGCTAGGGCTTTTTGGGGGTGGGTTTGGGGAGTTGGTTTAAGACTCTCGCGCCGGTGTGGGTGCCGCGGGCGGGTTCGGGCATGGTTAGGATGAGGGCGGTGCAGGTTTCTTCGGAGACGCTTTCGTAGCTGTGGGTGGCGCTGGAGTGGAAGTAGACGGCGTCGCCGGTTTCGAAGAGGTCTTCCTGGCCGTCGTGGGTGAGTTTGAGGCGGCCGGAGAGCATGTAGAGGAACTCGGCGCCGGCGTGCTGGTGGGCGCGGGGGGTGCGAGTGCCATTGCCATTGGTGGTGGGGCGCGGGAGGAACTCGGCGATGTAGGGGACGATGCGCTGGCTGGCGGAGCCGGTGTCGAAGCCGGGGACCTGGCCGAGGGACTCGAAGAAGTAGTTGGGGTCGTCGGTGCCGGTTTGGGGGAGGCGCTGGCGGTCGGCGGCGCGGACGATGCGGAAGAGCTCGGGTTCGTCGGGTTCGAAGAAGTAGCTGAGGTCTCGGGAGAAGACCATGGCGATGCGCGCGAGGTTGCGGAGGGTGGGCACGACACGGCCGGTTTCGAGCTGGGAGAGGAAGCTGGCGGAGAGGCCGGTGTATTTGCCGAGCTCGACCAAGCCCATGTGTTTGCGGAGGCGGAGGAACTTGATGCGCTCGCCGAGGCGCTTGGCTTCGAGGAGGGACTCGGCGGCTTCGGCTGTGATGGCGGTGGGGTCGTTGGTGTCTTTTAGGGTTTCGGGCGTGTGGGGGGCGGAGGGTTCCGGAGTGGCTGCGGCGCGCGGTACCGGCTTGGCGGCAACCGCTGTGTGAGTGCTGGATGTTTCTTGTGTCACGGTATAAACAGATGTTGAAGTGTGGGCAAAAGATGTCTTGGGGCTTGGGCGGGTGTCCTGGGAATTGAGTGCTGGACACCCCGATCTCCAAGTGCGAGAGATCGGGGGCACCCGGTTCGGTGGTGGTGCTAGGCTTTGAGCATGGGTTGGCTGTGGCGTGGTTTTGGTGTTGGGATGGTGTGTTTGGTGTTGGCTGGGTGTGCGAGCCCGGGGCTGCCGCGGTCTCCGACGCTGAATTTGCCGACGCCGGTGACGGACCTGTCGGCGATGCGGCGTGGTGGGGGTGTCGACCTGCGGTTTACGGTTTCGCAGCGGAATACGGACAAGCTGCCGTATAAGGCTGATGCGGTGAAGGCGAATGTGTGCCGGGCGGTGGATGGGGGGGCTTGTTTGCCGGTGGCGTCGCTGACGGGGGAGAGTTTTGCGCGGATGACTGCGGGCAAGGCGACCGTGGCGGAGCTGCGGGATGAGCTTCCGGAGGCGCTGACCGTGGGCGGGGCGCATCTGCTGGCGTACAAGGTGGAGTTGCTGAATCCCGTGGGGAAGACGGCGGGGTATGGAGACGCGGCTTACACGGCGGCGGGGGCTGCACCGGCGGCGGTTGAGGGTTTGGTGGCGGAGGGGTCGCGGCTGGGGATTGTGTTGTCGTGGCAGGTGGTGGGGGCGGATGGGAGTGAGGTTGCGCTGAGGCGCGAAGAGTTGGCTCCGAAGCCGGGGATGGTGAAGGCTTTGGGCGAGGGTGGAGGGAAGGCCGCGGCGCGTGGGAAGGCGAAGCTGCCTACGGCAAAGAAGATCGAGGCGGAAGATGAGGCGAATGTGGTTTGGCTGGGTGTGGGGTCGCCGGTTGGGGATGTGAAGGCTCCGGCGGGGATGGTGCTCGATGCCACGGCCGCGGCGGAGGAGCCGTATCGGTATAACGCGGAGCGGAGGCGGGTGGTGCAGCTAGGGGGCCGCGCGATCGAGATGCGGAGTGTGGTGTCGGCGGCTGTGATGTTTACGCTGCATGATGTGTATCCGCCGCCGGTGCCGACGGATTTGAGTGCGGCTGCTTTTGCAGTGTCGAATGGGGACCCGTCGCAGGGGTTTGCGGTGGATTTGATATGGCAGCCGGTGGATGATGCAGGGCTGGGTGGGTACAACGTGTATCGGCAGGCGCTGGATGCGAAGGGAGCGCCGGTGGGTGTGCGTCAGCGGCTGAACAGCGTGCCGGTGAAGCTGCCGGGGTATCACGATGTGTTGTCGGCGGCGATGAGTGGGACACGGTACCGGTATGGGGTGGCGGCTGTCGATGCAAAGGGCAACGAAAGTGCGGCGTGCGAGACGACGCTGGAGCCAGAGCAAAACTGATGGAGTGGGAGTGAAAACCGTCGCGCGCGCCTGAATGAATATGGGCCGACGAAATGCAAAGCAGTCCGTGGCGCACACGACGGTTTTAGTCTGGTTCTGATGCGGGTCGGACGGGGGATGTTTGCCTGTGGAGTTTGTGGAACCTCGGGGTCGGATCGTGCGTCCAATGGCGCATGAGTGAAACCGGTATGACGTATCGCAATCTTGGAAGCACGGGTGTCAAGGTTTCCGCGCTTTGCCTGGGCATGATGACCTATGGGTCGAAGAAGTGGCGCGAGTGGATGCTGGAGGAAGACGAGGCGCGGCCGCTGGTGAAACGCGCGGTTGAGGCCGGGATCAACTTCTTCGATACGGCAGATATTTATTCGATCGGCGAGAGTGAAGTGGTGACCGGCAAGCTGCTGAAGGAGTTCCAGCCGCGGAGGGAAGAGCTGGTGATTGCGACGAAGGTGTTCAACCCGATGAGCGAGGGGATGAATGATCGTGGGCTTTCGCGGAAGCACATCATGGCGGGGATCGATGCTTCGTTGAAGCGGCTGGGCGTGGATTATGTGGATCTTTACCAGATCCACCGCTTTGATAAGAACACGCCGATTGAAGAGACGTGTGAGGCGTTGCATGATGTTGTGAAGGCCGGTAAGGCGCTGTATATCGGCGGGAGCAGCATGTATGCGTGGCAGTTTTTGAAGATGCTGAATTTTCAGAAACAGAATGGGCTGGCGCAGTTCGTGACGATGCAGAACCACTACAACCTGGTGTATCGCGAGGAAGAGCGGGAGATGATTCCTTTGTGTCTGGACCAAAAGGTGGGGTGCATTCCGTGGTCGCCGCTGGCGCGTGGGTTTTTGACCGGGACGCGGAAACGCGGGGACGGCAAGAGTGAGACGGTTCGCGCGAAGACCGATGATTTTGCGCACAACCTCTACTATCGCGAGTCGGACTTTGACATTGTGGACCGCGTGGTGGAGTTGGCCGAGCAGAAGCGTGTGAAACCGGCTCAGGTGGCGCTGGCGTGGATTCTGGCGAAGGCCGGGGTGAGTGCGCCGATCATCGGGGCGAGCAAGCCTTATCAGCTAGAGGATGCGCTGGGAGCGCTGACGGTGACGCTGGAGGCGGAGGAGATCCAGCGGCTGGAGGAGCCTTATGAGGCGCATCCGATATTGGGGCATAGCTACTGAGGGTGATGATGGGTTTAAACGAGAAAAGGCGGCCATTGGCCGTCCTTTTGCGTTGCCGGGCGCGATGGGGAGATCGCGCGGGGAACTTTACTTAGACTGATCTTCGGCGGTGGCGGTCGAGCGGAGAGCGACGAGGCACGGCGATAGAACCATGAGCATAAAGACGGAAGCTACGAGGAAGGTGTGCATGTCTGATCTCCGGTGTTGCTGATTTCTTCTACACAGCAAGAATCGCGCAGGTATCCGGTTAGTAATATTCCTCGTTGGCTCGTAGGGGCGGACGAAGGACGCAGGGGGTACTACCCGGTTTGGGGGAGGGATAAGGCAGGCAATAGGCAATAGGGAATAGGGAGTGGGTTTTTGGACTTACACTCCTTTCGTGATGGTGAGGAGCGGTCGAATCCGTTGTGGAGGCGAAGGCGCCGCAGCAGGTGCGGAGCCGAAAGACGCTGGAGGCGTTGTTGCAGGCGACTGTACGGACGCTGGAAGCGCACGGGCTTGAGGCCTGTACGTTGCCTCGCGTGGCAGAGGCGGCGAAGGTGGCGCCGGCTACGGTGTGCCGGCGGTTTGCTGATGAGGACGTGCTGATGAGGGCGGCGCTGTTGCATGTGCTTGAAGGTGGCGTGACGGACAAGGCGGTGGAGGCTAAGGCGCTGGGGCGCGAGACGCTGGCGGAGACGGCGGAGCGAGTGGTGGTGGAGATGTTGCGGCGGTGCAGGGAGCGTCCGCGGTTGTTGCAGGCGACATCGTTGTTTTTAGCGGCGCATGCGGGGACGGAGTTTGCGCATACAGCGGCGTTTCCGGCTGGTCCGGATTGGTACCGAGAAACGCTCTTAGGCTTACGCGAGATGTGGCGATCGCAATGTGCCCTAATCCCGCAGTTAAACGACAGAGCATTTGCGGCGGAAGCCTTGAAGGGTGCGCTTCACGAAGGCGATCTGCTTTCATTTGAGCAGTGAGGGTTGCCGATATGCGAAGGGGATGGGCCAACAATTCGAGAACTGATCCGCAGGTCAGTCAACCGATACTCAATGGGACCGCTCCTTTACAGAACGCTTGAACGCAACAACAAGCAACAGGATCGAGCCTCCTCCTGCTAGAGCGGCTGCCCAAAGCTCGGCTGCATACATCGCATAGTCTGAATCCAGGATCTCCTCCGGTAATTCGATATGCAACGTCGTCGTAGCATTTACGGGCTGGATGTCTTGATGAATGCTCACCACGATTCTCTGTGGTAATCCACGCGTGGATCGGTAATTGCGGTCAAGCACCACAGTATTGCCTATCCGTTGCTCTTCCTTATAGCTGTCGCCGATAATGCGTTTTCCACTCTGATCGATAATCATCCAGTCAAGATCGAGTGGACTGCCGTCGGAAGGAAGAAAGTAAAGGTCGACTTGATAGTCTTCGTCTAAATCCGTTTGGAAATAAGGTGATGTGTAGACCCCTCGTCTTAAGGGAAGGGGAAAAGCCAGCGGCTCTAAATTGTGGGCGCTTTCCCACCATCGCAGGTAAGCAAGGGGCGACACGCCGGCAAGAATCAGTAGAACGGCCACTCCAGCGACGATCTTTCTCCGCGACCAAGTCTTCATAGGTGAACCCTAACCCTCAAACGTTGAGGGCTGCAGCCTTGACTCTGCTTGATTGCCCAATCAGTGTATTTGGATTGCACGGTACTCCTGCACGACGAGGAAAGGGGAGTCCGGGTGTGGAGGAAAACCGGCAGCTTCGTAAAGCCTGTGAAGTCGGACAGGCGGAAGTTGACGGCCTCAGACGCCGTTTGAGTCCGCCCGGCTTCCTAGTTGGCGTGAACGGCGTTTAGCAGGATTGACACAAGGCGTGAGATTCGGCTGTGCTAACGTGTAGGAGATTAACGTCAACTGATGCGCTGGTCAGATGGTGAGCAAACATGACATCTGCTGCTCCACGTGACAGTGTTGCGATGCTCGCGGCGTTGGGAACTCTTGCCTTTGCTGCTTCGATGATGGCGCACGAAGGCCTCGGTCATGGCGGCTACTGCCTCGCAGCAGGGGGACACAATACCCTGCTAACACCCTGGTTGGAAATCTGTCACTTTCCTGCTTCGCCTCGACTTGGAATCAAGGCGGCGGGTCCGGGTGTGCAATTTGGTTTTGGCTTGCTGGCCTGGTTGGCACTGCACCGGGTATCGCCAAACGCCGCCAGACTGCGCTACTTCCTTTGGTTGTGCATGACCTTGAGTTTGTTCATCTCCTCCGGCTACGTCGCCTTTTCCGGCATCCTCAATGCGGGTGACGCCGCTGAGCTTGTGGCTCCTCTTCACAATCCCCTTGTATGGCGAAGCGTGATCATTCTGCTTGGTTCAACGGTCTACTTTCTTTCCATGCGGGCAGCCGCATACGAGCTGATGAGATTCACTGGTTCTGATGGCGAAATGAACCGTCTCTTTCGGCTTGTCTGGATCCCTTATGCAAGTGTCGGCGTTTTCGCTTGCTGCACGTTTGTCATGAATCGGATCATAGGACACGGATTGAGCGGACTAGCAGTGGCATCCCCTGGCTTAGATCGCACGGTGGGACTGCTTGGTTCGGTTCTGGCATCTTCCTTTGGGGCTGGATCGGGTATGTTCGGCCTACCTCCCATGTCGCGCTACACCTCACTCCGAATCTCTGCCCCGGCTCAATACGTTCAATGGAGCGCTGTGTGGGGTGCCGTCGCAGGGACAGTCTTTCTACTCTTCCTGTTCCGCATCGGACCGGGACTGCACTAGGCATGTCGCAGAGCACAGCCTCCCTCGGCTAATCGGATTCGTAAGTCGCACAGGCGCAAGTTAACCGTCTGGGACGCTGCGTGGAGAAGACCAGCCATGCTCAACTGGCGTGAGACGCGTTTATCAGGAGCTATTCTTCAAATCACTTTGTTTATCACGTGGGTCTTCGGCAACCAACTGCTACGCGGTAGAGATGGCATTTGCCCAGTAAAAAGAAAGTCAACGCTGCATAAGGTTGCGGCACGCCGTATCTTCGACAGATGTACAAAAAGGTAGAAGACGACCCTTCTTTCTCCTTCGAGGCGACGATTGCCCTCGTAGACTCTCTGCAGCAAAACATTAATGATTTGAGCATTTTTACTCGTCGCTTGGATCACTACACCTTTGATGTTGTCGCAGGGGAAGCTATTGCGAAAGCGTTCTCGCTGTGTCGCGCGGTGATCGTCTTAGTTCAGAACGGTTTCTTAGACGAAGCTTTCGCTTTGTGTCGAAGCTTGTTCGAGCTCTCCATCTATTTGCGTTACATCACGCGTGAACCGGAGTCGCTTCAGGAGCGTTCTATGGATTTCATACGTTTTGGAGTCAACGCGAAAGGTTTTTGGGCAGACCTCTTAAATAAAAGCGACTCGTTGACAGATGCTCAGCGTACCGAGATTGAACGCTATAAAGCTGAGAATAATATTCCTGACGACCCCAAATTGGTCACGCAACCCTGGTCTGGCGTGAGGGGTTTCGTGAAGACGTATTCGAAACTACCTCATCCCACCGATGTACCGGACTCAGATGAGAAGACGAGAGACAAAGACAGGGCCATCGCCTATACAGACGCGTCGTCCTACGTTCACTGCACACAACCGGGGCTTGACCGCTATGCATATGACTGGAGAGAGTCTATTCAACTCCCTAAATTGAACGGGCAAAATAAAGGTAATATCTCGAAAATATGCATGGTTATTCACGTTCACCTGCGAGCTATCGTCAGATTTTCTCTGTACGGATTGAAGGTCGTTCCACTGGACGATTTCATCCAACGCAGGCATCCGGCTTCCGACATTTTCGTGAATCCGTCTCTGCATTAAGAATAACTGCACCAACTGTGTTTAGCTGCTTTCTACGCATTAGTAACGAAAAGTCGTCTTATGGGAAGTGCCCATGTCGCCGCCTCATCAGGGCGGACCGGAAGTTCAGCTACTTTCTGAGAACGATGCAATTGCCGCGGTGCTGGCAGAGGATGCTGAAGAAGTAAGCCTCGGCAGGACAGTTTCCCACTGGGGCTGAAGCCTCTTCCTGTGTTGCTTGTTCAAGGGGGGTGAAGGCAACTGGCCCCTCACCTTCCTACAGGTGCAAAAGCAGATCCCCTGCGAGGATGACAGAAAGAAAAACAGAGACAATAGCAACAGCCCGTGGGGTGGTTGCTTTTCCACTCATCGCGTGACGTGCTCCACCCCAGCTAGCAAAGGCGCTCGCCGGGGACCCGGGTGCCGCGCGATGAATGGGCACCCGGCGGTGTCCCTTCTTTTGCAAGATTGCAGCGGATAAGCTAAAGCTCAGTCCCCTTTGGCGGAGGGGCAAAATTAGGTGCAACAAGGAGCGAGTTATGCGAGAGAATCCAATATGCGAAGCGCTTGAGGCGCACTGGAAGGCGTCGGCGGACGGCGATGCAGACGCGGAGCATGCTATTTACGCTGACGATGCGATCTGCGATTATCCGCAGTCAGGCGAGCGCATTCTGGGGCGGAAGAACTTGCAGGCGTTGCGGAGTCATCATCCGGGTAAGCCGTCTGGCTTTAATGTGAGGCGGATTGTTGGGAGTGGTGATCTCTGGATTACGGAGTACACCATCACCTACCAGGGAAAACCGGCGTACACGGTGAGTATTATGGAGTTCCGCGACGGTAAGGTCGTGCATGAGACGCAGTACTTCGCCGATCCCTTTGAGGCGCCGGCGTGGCGGAGCCAGTGGGTTCAGCGGATGGCGTGAGGGTGATTTGGGCATGGGGATTGCCAGCCATGCCGCCATGGAGCATGCTTGTCGAGATGCCGTCTGCTTCCAAGCCGAAGCGAAAAGTCCCGCACTTGTTTGTGCTGGAAGCGCTGGAATTCGCTGAGTCCTGAAGTGCGTCCGATGTTTTCCGGGTTTGCGGTGTATGTGGGGAACCGGCTGTTCCTGATGCTTCGGGATAGTTTGAAGACTCCGCAGGACAATGGTGTGTGGCTTGTTCTTGCGGAGGGTGTGGATCCGGCTGACGCAGGTTTGCAGCGGGAGTTGCCGTCGCTTCGGCTTATTCAGACGTTGGGCGGCAAGATCGGTCACTGGTTGCTGATTCCGAGTGATGGCGCGGACTTCGAGGGTGAGGCGCTGCGGGCGTGCGAGCTGGTGTTGCGGGGGGATCGGCGGTTGGGGCGTGTGCCGAAGTCGAGGCGGTAGAGGCTAATGCCTGCAGCGGCTTGGCTGCTTTCCCACCTTAGCCGCAAAGTGCGCGGCGAAGATGGGGCACCCGGCATCCTTGGCGAGGCGATAAACTGCTTGCTTGGCTACTTATCTGATTACCGGGGTTGCTGGGTTTATTGGATCGCATCTGGCGGAGGCGCTGTTGGAGCGTGGGGATGCGGTGCGAGGGTTCGATAATCTTTCGACGGGGAAGATGGAGAATGTGCCGCGGGGGGTGGATTTTGTTGAGGGTGATCTGGCCGATGCGGAGGCTGTGGCGCGGGTATGTGTGGGGGTTGATGGGATATTGCATGAAGGGGCGTTGCCGAGTGTGCCGCGGAGTGTGAAGGAGCCGCGGCCTTCGCATAATGCGAATCTCGAAGGGACGTTCAACTTGCTGGAGGGTGCGCGGGCGGCGGAGGTGAAGCGGGTGTTGTATGCGGCTTCGAGCTCGGCGTATGGGAACCAGCCGGGGTTTCCGAGGGTGGAGACGATGAAGCCCGAGCCGATTGCGCCGTATCCGGTGCAGAAGCTGGCGGGGGAGCTCTATATGCAGAGCTATGCGCGGGTGTATGGGATGGAGACGGTGTGTCTGCGGTACTTCAATATCTTTGGGCCGCGGCAGGCGGTGGACTCGCCTTACTCGGGTGTGGTGGCGAAGTGGGCGCGGCAAATGCTTGCCAGGGAACAGCCGTTGATGCAGGGCGATGGCGAGCAGTCGCGGGACTTTACGTATATTGCGAATGCGGTGAGCGCGAATCTGTTGGCGTTGGGTGCGGATGCGGAGCGGGTGCGGGGACGGGTGTTCAATGTGGCTTGTGGGGAGCGGTACTCGCTGAAGCGACTGTATGAGGTGTTGGCCGGGTTGACGGGGTATGGAGGGGAGCCGATGGTGGTGGAGCGGCGGCCGGGGGACATCGATATGTCGCTGGCGGATGTGAGCGCGGCGCGTGAGGCGTTTGGGTATGAGGTGGTGGTGGGGTTTGAGGAGGGATTGAGGCGAACGGTGGAGTGGGTAAGGCAGGGAATAGGCAGTAGGGAATAGGGAGTAGGGTACGTGAGGGTGTTGGGTTGAGTGAGGTTCGGAGAGTTCGGGAGTGGATAGGGTTGGTGGAGCGGCGTGAGGTTCATGTCGCGGTGATTGGTTTGGGGTATGTGGGGTTGCCGCTGGCGTTGCTGTTTGCGGAGGAACGCATTCGGGTAACGGGGTTTGATATCGATGCGGCTAAGGTGGAGGCGCTGAATCGGGGGGAGTCGTATATCCATCGGATTGCGGCGGAGGAGATTGCGGTGGCGCGGGCGGTGGGGTTTCGGGCGACTACGGATTTTGCGGAGATCAAGGAGTGCGATGCGGTGTTGATTTGCGTGCCTACGCCGCTGCATACGGACCATACGCCGGATATGAGTTTTGTGACGGGGACGTTGGAGGCGCTGGCTCCGCATACACGGGCGGGGCAGTTGATTGTGCTGGAGAGTACGACTTGGCCGGGGACTACGGATGAGATTGTGGCGCCGATGCTGGAGCGGCTGGGGCCGGTGAAGGTGTTGCGCGATGGTGGCGATGGGATGGAGGGGTTGCTGGTGGCGTTTTCGCCGGAGCGGGAAGATCCGGGAAATGTGACGGTGGCGCGGCGGGCGATTCCGAAGGTGATTGGTGGGGTGGGGGTGAGTGCAACGGCTGCGGCTGTGGCGTTGTATGGGACGATCTTCGATCGGACGGTGACGGTGAGCTCGCCGGCGGCGGCGGAGATGACGAAGCTGCTGGAGAACATCTATCGCGGCGTGAATATTGCGTTGGTGAATGAGCTGAAGCAGTTGTGCCTGGCGATGGGGATCGATATCTGGGAAGTGATCGATGCGGCGGCGACGAAGCCGTTTGGGTTCCAGGCGTTTTATCCGGGACCGGGGATCGGTGGGCATTGCATTCCGGTGGATCCGTTTTATTTGAGCTGGCGGGCGAGGCAGTTCGATCAGCCGACGCGATTTATTGAGCTCGCGGGCCAGGTGAATGAGGCGATGCCGGAGTTTGTGCTGCGGACGGTGGAGCGGGCGCTGTTGCGTGAGGGCAAGGAATTAAATGGGGCGAAGGTTTTGATTTTGGGTTTGGCGTATAAGCGGGATGTCGATGATCTGAGGGAGTCGCCGGCACTGACTTTGTTTGATTTGTTGGAGAAGGCCGGGGCGGCTGTGGCTTACAACGATCCGTTCTTTCCGACGGTGGGGCGTGGGCGGAGGTACAAGCTAGAGACGGCGTCGACTCCGCTGGAAAAGATTGGGGAGTTTGATGGTGTGGTGTTGGTGACGGACCATGGCGCGTATGACGTGGTGGCGCTGGTGGCGGCGAGCAAGTTGTTTGTGGATACGCGGAATGCGACGCGGGGGATTGTGGCGGGAAATGTGGTGCGGTGTTAGCTAGCTTTCTGCGCGCTCACCCTTAGAAGCTTCAACATCTGCCTTTAGACCATAGGCGTCGAGGCTGAGTTGCGCTGTGGCGCATAGACGTTCGGCGATGGATACGCTTTGCCAGTACCGGTATGTTTCGGCTTGTTGCTCTTCGGGATCGACGTTCCAGCGAATGGTCTTATCCATGGTCTGTCTGCCTTCTTCCTTATTTTACGCAGTTCCGAAATGGGATGGTTATGGAATTTTGCAGGGGTCTTGCTACACTCCTTCCAAAGCCACTGCATGAGAGTCTGCTACTTTCCTGTTGTGGGCTATAAGAAAAACCTTTCCCTGGGCCGTTTGATTTCGGCCTGTGTCTTGCTCTTGTTTCGAGGGCTAATGCTTCGGCGTTGAAGGCGAAGGGAAAGTAATACAAGGGTATGCGCTTGCCGCTGAGTTGTTTCGCGAGCTCTACATTCCGAGGCTGTGCCGCTGCACCCCTTCGACGCCGGTTGCGTGGGGCGGTGGTATGGGTGCTGGTGGGTTGGGTGGGTTCGATTTGCTTGCACGCGCAGGAACCGGATGCGGCTCGTCGGGCAAACAGGATTAGAGATTTTCTGGCGCAGCGGGTAGGGACGCGTGGGAGTGCTGCTGCGGCGTTGCAGCGGGCTCGGGCGCAGCATTTGGGGATGTCGCGGGGCTTTACGTCAAAGGCTGATGGGTTGCAGCCGGAGGCGGGGTCGCTGACGGCTAGCTGGGAGCCGGTGGGGCCGGCGTCAGTGGTCTCGGCCACGTATGGGGCGTTGAGTGGGAGGATTACGGCGCTGGCGCTTGATCCGAACGATGCAACAGGGAACACGCTGTATGCGGGGACTACGGGTGGTGGGGTTTGGAAGTCGGTGAATGCGGCAGGAGCGTTGGGTGGCGTTACGTTTACGGCGCTGACGGATACACTGCCGGTGTTCCATGCGAATTCGGGTTCGGTGGTGATTCCTTCGCTTTCGATTGGGGCGCTGGCGGTGCAGCCAAGTGTGAATCCGGTGATGCTGGCGGGGACGGGCGATCCCAATGATGCGATGGATTCTTATTATGGCGAAGGGATTTTGCGGTCGACCGATGGCGGCCTGACGTGGACGCTGGTGCAGGGATCGCATGATGGGGCGAATGGGAACCACTCGTTCGCGGGGATGGCTGTTGCGGGGTTGGCGTTCAGTTCGGCGACGCCGTCGCTGGTAGTTGCGGCGTTTTCGAATGCGGGTGAGGCGGCGTTCGTGGATGCCGCGAACGCGGAGTCGGTGCCGGGGCTTTATGTTTCGACCGATGCGGGTGCGACGTGGCAGATGGCTTCGATCTATGACGGCGCTACGCCGGTGCAGGTACCGCAGCCGACGACGAGTGGGCAGGTGGGGAATGCGGTGACTTCGGTGGTGTGGGATGCGCAGCGGGCGATGTTTGTGGCGGCGGTAAAAGCGCATGGGTATTACGGGTCGACCGATGGGCAGACGTGGACGCGGCTGGCGGCGCAGCCGGGAGTGGGGCTGACTACGGCGAACTGTCCCGTGGGGTTGAATGGCGTGGGCGCGGCGACTTGTCCGATCTTTCGTGGGGCGCTGGCGGTGCAGGCAGCTACGGGCGATCTGTATGCGTTGACGGTGGATGCGAGTAACAACGATCAGGGGTTGTGGCAGGACTTGTGTGGGGCCGGGTCGAGTGGGTGTGCGACGGCGGCGCCGATGTTTGCGAGTCGCATCGACAATGGGGCGCTGGAGGTTGGCAGCGGGAGTGCGGTGATTGCGCAGGGGGCTTATGACCTGACGCTGGCGGCGGTGCCTGCTACGGCGGGTGTCGCGGCGAATGGGACGCTGTTGTATGTAGGGACGGTGGATCTTTATCGGTGTGCGATTGCGGCGGGCGGGTCGAGCTGCTCGCTAAGGAATACGACCAATGCTTTGAACGGATGCTATGCGCCGGCGAAGGTGGCCGCGGCGCAGCATGCGGTGGTGGGGTTGAGTGAAGCGAGCGGTGGTCCGCTGGTGTTTGTGGGCAATGATGGCGGGCTGTGGCGGTCGACCGATGGTGTGGCGGAGACGGGGTCGGTATGTGATGCGACGGACGATGAGCACTTCGACAATTTGAATGGAGGGATTGGGGCTATCGGATCACTGGCGGAGGTGGTGGGGTTCGCGCAGGATCCGACGGATGCGAGTACGTTGCTGGTGGGGCTGGGGGAGAATGGGTCGGCGGCGACTACGAGTGCGGCGACTGTGGGCGCGTGGGGGCAGATGTCGGCGGGAGAAGGTGGGTTTCCGGCGATCGATGCGAGTACGCCGATGAACTGGATGCTGGCGATTGGGGCGGGTGTGAATCTGAAGCAGTGTGCGCAAGGTGGAAGTTGCACGGCGGCGAACTTTGTCCCGCCGGCGACTGTGGGTGAGGCGCAGGTGAGCTATGACGCTGCGCTGCTGGATGCGCCGACGATGCTTGATCCTGGGGCGACGACGAATGTGCTGGTGGGGACTTGCAGGGTTTGGCGTGGGGCGGCGTCGGGTGTGGGGTGGTCGAGCGCGAATGCGTTGAGTGGGGCGTTTGATGGGACGCAGCCGAGTGTGTGTACGGCGGCGAATCCGCTGGTGCGGTCGGTGGGCGCGGGTGGGCCGGTGGGTACGGCTTCAAGTGGCGCGCTGGCGGGGTCGGAGGTGGTGTATGCGGGGATGGCTGGAGCGCTCGATGGAGGTGCGGGTTTTGCAGGTGCGGTTTTCGGGACGAAGACGGCGAATGTGGCTTTCAGTGCGTCAAGCTGGGCGAACCTGGCACTGAGCCCGGTGACGAACGATGTGGCGGATGCGGGGGTGTTCAATCCGGATGGGTTCGATGTGTCGTCGGTGGTGGTTGATCCGCATGATGCGACGGGTGGGACCGTGTATGTGACGATTATGGGGTTCGGGTCCCAGGCGGGGGGCGCGCCGCATGTGTACCGGTCGGCGGACTTTGGGGCGCACTGGATGAATGTTACGGCAAATTTGCCGAATGCGCCGGCGAGTGCGGTGCTGGTGGATCCGAACGATGCGAACACGGTGTACGTGGCGATGGACACGGGTGTTTATGTGACGTCGACGATTTCTACGTGCGCGGCTTCGAGCTGCTGGAGTGTGTTGGGAACGGCGCTGCCGAATGCACCGGTGATGGGGTTGGCTGCGGCGAGTGCGATGGCGACGGGCGATGGGCGCGTGGGGATGCTAAGGGCTTCGACGTATGGGCGTGGGATCTGGCAGACGCCGCTGCTGACGGCGGCTTCGCCGTTGAAGCCTGCGGTGACGTTGTCGGCGAGTTCGTTGACGTTTGGGGCGCAGCAAATGGCTACGCAGTCTGTGGCACAGGTGATTACTGTGACGAGCAGCGGGAGCGCTCCCGTGGTGTTTGGGACGCCGGCGATTACGGGGGATTTTACCGAGGCCGATACGTGTGCGGGTAAAACGATTGCGGTGAATGCTACTTGTACGGTGAGTGTGGTGTTTGCTCCGACAGTGACGGGCGCGCGTACCGGGCTGCTAAAGATCTATGCGAATGTGCCGGGTGGGCAGGCGACCGTTTCGTTGAGTGGGACGGCTACGGCTGCGGGGAACATTGTGTTAATGCCGGTGTCGATGACGTTTGCGGGGACGGTGGTGAACCAGACTGCGACGGCGCAGAGCCTAACGATTTCAAATACAGGTGGGAGTGCGGCCACGCTGCAGACGCCGGTGGTGACGGGGGATTTTGCGATCTCGGCGAATACGTGCGGGGCGACGCTTGGATCGCAGACGGGATGCACGGTTTCAATTACGTTCACGCCGACGGCGAGCGGAACGCGGACGGGGACGTTTGCGATTGGGGATACGTCGGGTGGGGTTGTGGGGATGCAGACGGCTACGCTTACGGGAGTGGGTGAGGCTCCAGCGACGGATACGCTGACGCCGGGGTCGCTGACGTTTGCGCCGCAGATGGTGGGGACGGCGAGTGCGGCGCAGCAGGTGACGATTGCGAATGCGGGGGATGTGCCGCTGACCTTGGTGAATGCGTCGATGAGCCCTGGCGATTTTACGGTGGTGAATGGGTGTGGGACGTCGTTGGCAGGGCATGCGACGTGTGCGCTGGGTGTGGCGTTTGTACCGACGGCTGTGGGGGCTAGGACGGCTACGCTGACGTTTACGGATGCGGTGCGGTTGCAGACGGTGGCGATCAATGGTGTGGGGGTTGCGGGGGCTGGGGTTTCGTTGAGTCCGACGTCGCTGACGTTTGCGGCTACGGGGAATGGGTTGAACTCTGCGGTGCAGGCTGTGACGCTGACGAACAAAGGCGGATCGGTGTTGACGCTGGCGAGTGTGGTGGTGTCACCAAACTTCAAGATTGCGGCGAACAGTTGTGGCTCGACGCTGGCCGTGGCGGCTGCATGCACGTTGCAGGTGGCATTTGCTCCAACGGCCGCGGGGCCGTTGAGCGGGACATTGACGCTTACGGACAATGCTTCGACGGCTATGCAGACGGTTTCGTTGAGTGGGTTGGGGATTGATTTTTCGTTGGCTTCGGCGGGGAGCACGACGGCTACGCTTTCGAGTGGGGCGAGTGCGACGTATCCGCTGCTGTTGAGTTCGGTGGCCGGTGTTACGGGGAGCGTGGCGTTTACCTGTACAGGTCAGCCGACGAATAGTACATGCACGGTTGCGCCTACGACGCCGGTGTTGGGTGGGAACACGAGTGTTACGGTGACGGTGCAGACGGGGGTGTTGGCTCGTGTTGAGCCGCGTGGGGTTGCGCCGTGGAGGGTGAGTGGGGTGGTGCTGGTGTTGGGGTTGCCGGTCTTGCTGATGCGGCGGCGTTGGCGGTTCGCTTCGGGATTGGTGGTGCTGTGTCTGCTGGTGGTGATAAGTGGGTGTGGGAGTGAGCGGCAGATTCCGTCTACCAGTGGTGGGACAGGTGGAGGTGCTGGGGGTTTGTCGTATCCGACGCCTGGTGGGACCTATAACTTGATTGTTACGGGGACGTCGGCGGGGTTGGCGAGGAGTGTGCCGTTGGTGTTGGTGGTGCAGTGAAGCAGGGAGTAGGAAGTAGGGAATAGGGAGTAGAACAGTTTCCGCGGGAAAATGCGGGGTGCTTTCCTTCGGCTTCGCTCAGGCTCGAGGATGACGACGAGAAACAGGCGACAGCAAAGGCTGGTAGTTGAAGATTGGTGTTCCCCACTCATCGCGCTAAGGGCTGCGCGATGAATGGGCCACCCGGGCTCTCGGGGTGGTCGAAAGAAAGCAGATCCTTCGCGTTGCTCAGGATGACAAATTCTGCGGTGGTGGAATCGGTGTAGCTCTCTAGGCGGTGGCGCCCGCCGCAGTGGCGCTGGCCCAGGCCCATTGGAAGTTGTAGCCGCCGAGCCAGCCGGTGACGTCGACGACTTCGCCGATGAAGTAGAGACCGGGGGTGGATTTGCTTTCGAGGGTGCGGGCGTCGAGGATGTCGGTGTTGACGCCGCCGGCGGTGACTTCGGCTTTCTCGAAGCCTTCGGAGCCAGCTGGGTTGAAGGTCCAGGCGTGGAGTTCCTGTTCGAGGCGGGCGATGCCGGCGTTGGTCCAGTCGCCGGGGGTGGTGTTGGCGCGGATGCGGATCCAGCGCTCGGCGAAGCGCGTGGGAAGCACGGCGCGGAGGGCGGCGAAGGCGGAGTTCCAGTCGCGGTCGGAGCTTTTGGCTAGCAGGGATTGGAAGACTTCGAAGCCAGGGGCGAGATCGAAGCGGACTTCGGTGCCCGGCTTCCAGAAGGACGAGACTTGGAGAACCGCCGGACCGCTGAGGCCGCGGTGGGTGACGAGAAGCTTTTCGCGGAATTTGGGGATGGGCTTTTTGGCTTTGAGGACGGCGGTGCCGATGACTTCGGCGGAGACGCCGGAGAGGTCGCACCAGGCGTCGCGGTCGGCGGCGCTGAAGACCAGCGGGACGAGGGCGGGGCGGGGATCGATGAGGTCGTGGCCGAACTGTTTGGCGATGTCGTAGCCAATGCCGGTGGCGCCCATTTTGGGGATGGAGAGACCGCCGGTGGCGATGATGAGGGATGTGGTGATGAAGTCGCCAGCGGAGGTTTCTAGATGGAAGCGACCAGCGGCCTCGGCTGTTTCTGTCCAGTTACGAACGGCGACGACTTTGACGCCGCAGCGCGTATCGACGTGGGCTTCGCGGGCTTCTTTTTCGAGCATGGAGACGATCTGCTGGGCGGAGCCATCGCAGAAGAGCTGGCCGAGGGTTTTCTCGTGGTACTGGATGTTGTGCTTTTCGACGAGGGCGATGAAGTCTTTGGGGGTGTAGCGGGCGAGGGCGGATTTGGCGAAGTGCGGGTTCGCGCCGAGGAAGTTTTCGGCCTTGGTGCCGAGGTTGGTGAAGTTGCAGCGCCCGCCGCCCGAGATGAGGATTTTTTTGCCGGTGCGGTCGGCGTGGTCGAGAAGGAGGACGCGGCGGCCTCGTTTGCCGGCCTCGATGGAGGCCATAAGGCCGGCGGCGCCTGCGCCTAGAACGACTACGTCGAATTTCGTGCTCATTGGTTTGATTGTAGGCATCTGGACGTTTTGGCGCTGAAGTGCATCTGAATTGCGCAGGAGAAACACCGATGAAGAATCTACCGTGGTTTATCGCAGCACTCGGCCTTGGCGTTGTAGCGTATGTGATCGCCAAGACACCTGGCCCTCAGTATGCAACCGGCAACGACTCGATTGAAGATGCAGCGCGTGGTACGTCGCAGTGGGGGTCGAAGGCTCGTGTGCGTGGAGCGGGTGGAAAGTTTGTGGGTAAGTTGAAGGAAGGCGTCGGCCGCGTGACGGGCGATCCTGATCTGCAGGATGAGGGCGCCGGTCAGCAGATTGCCGGGTCGCTGAAGAACGCGGCCGGTAAGGTCGCGCAGGCAGCTGGTGAGACGATTCATGATCTGAATCGGTAAGGGAAGTGGGTAGAGGGTAAGTAGTAAGGAGTAGAGAAGGCGCAGCGAGGGGATGAATTCTCGGTGCGCCTTTTTTTGTGGCTGATTGGTATCTGGTGGTCCCCACTCATGACGATAAAGCCATCATGAATGGGCCACCACCTATGCGGTGTGTGTGCTCCGGGCAGACAGCAGATCCTTCGCGTTGCTCAGGACGACAAGTTCTAAAGGTGGACGACAATCCTAAGAAATGGTGCCAGCCGCTAGGCCTTCTTCAAGGAGACTTTGAGGAGGGCCCAGTCGTGCTCGGTTTTGTCGGCGTAGGTGCGGGCGAAGGTTTAAGAGGGGCGCGGTCGAAGCGGGTGGAGTTGCCGAGGTAGGCGGCGATGGCGACGGGGTCTCCGGCGCGGGCGTGGCCGACGGGCGAAGAGTTCGCCGCAGAGG
>CBDDDO010000020.1:0-505758 GCA_965226655.1 Granulicella sp.
AACCACGGCGCCACCGACCAGCGCTGGACGGAAGAGCAGCAGGTCTACGTTCTCCAGCACCAGTTCACCATGCTCGCCAAAATCCCCCAGCTCCGCGGCGACGACACCCCTGGGTGCTCACAGACTTCCGCTCTCCCACCCGCAACATCCCCAAACTCCAGGACGGCTACAACCGCAAAGGCCTCATCGCCGAAGACGGCAAGAAAAAGCAGGCCTTCTACACCGTGCAAAAAGCCTACAAAGACCACAACCGTAGGCAAACCGGAGTAGCGCCTGCTTCCCTACCGGCTAAGCTCCGCAATCGCCCTCTTCCCATTCGCACTCTTCGGATTCAGCTCCACCGACTTCCTATAGTTCGCCAGCGCCAATGCCTTGTTCCCATCATCCGCGTAAGGCCTCTCCCAAACTGTCCCAGGTATTCGACGACTGCGGATAAGCCTCCACGTTCAACGCCAGCACCTGGATCGCCACCTCATAGTTTCTTCGTCCGGATATACCTATACCCCAGGTCATTCAACTCACCTTCAGCAAAGTTATAGCTTCCCGGCGCGGTCGCCTTTAGCTCCCCGATACTGCGCCACCGCCGCATCGATTCCCTTTGCCGCGATCTTAGCGTTCATCACCTCAGAAATCGGCAGCCGGCCTGCTGTTACGTTCTCTCGATCGTCGGCACCCACGTCCCTGCAGCGGCCGCGGCCGTACCCACGCCCATCAACAGCGTCATCACGAACACCCCGCCAGCCATCGCCCACCGCCGCCCCGAACCCGGCTTCGCCTGCGTCCCTCAGGTAAAGCTCCATCATCGCCAGCGGCACCAGGTAACACCCATAAGCCCAGAACGCGAGCGCCGGCCCGGTAAAGGTCGTAAAGTCCATCCCTATCGGCCCCAGCAATGCCACCCACATCGGCACAGCCACGCGCAGAAAGAAAACACCCAGCGACACCACGTAGAGCCGCAACGCCCACTGCCTGTGCCGAACAAAATCCAGCTTCAGCGCATACCGCAACGCCAGCCCAGCAAACGCCCCAGATCAGCAAAGCATTCACAAACAGCGCCGCATACTCAAACGGCCCTCCGGTAGTCCCCGCGCCGCAGCAGCATGGAAACCCCCGCGCCACTCATCCCCAGCGCCGCTACGATGTACACGCGCCCATTCCACCGATGCACCTTCGGTACCGGCCTAAGCACCTGCCGGCACCAGCTTGTAAACGCTCCGCTCACGATCAGCAACACCACCCCAGCCAGATGCACCGCCACCACGCCATTACCAATCGGCTGTCCCGGCACATAGCCATGCTGCATGAACTTGTTAAATGAGTTCCACTGCCCACGCGCCGCCGCGTGTGGTATAGAACGATGCCACCTCAAAGGCCAGCATCAACTGCCCAAACACGACCAGCCCAAACCACAGCCGCACGGCAAACCTCAGCGCCGTATCCGCATAAGACCTGAACCTGACCACCGGCATAGCCACAGCAGTACTCATCACAGCCTCCTTTACGAACGCAGCTCTAGCGCTAACCGCCAATCCCTAATCCCTGCTCTTAGATCGGTTCCCGGTACCGACGCATCTGCACCACCGCTGCGAGGAACAACACAGCCACGACTAGCCCAATCCAAAGTCCCGGCGTCGCCAGAAATGTCCCCGGCGTCAACTGCGCCAGCCTGATGGTCGAGTGCATCTGGTGCGCATCCCCCGACTGGTGCGGCCCAATGCCAAACGCCGGCACAAAGAAACCGTTCATCCGGTACTTCAGCATCTGGAAGACGTAATCCGACCCCCAGCGCCAGCTTCTCGATGATGCAAATCCCGAACAGCGGCAGCACCGCCCACAGGAGCGTCGCCCGCTTGGCCCAGCTCGAAACCACCAGCAGCCATCCATAGATCGGCGCATACCAAAGCGCGGACACAATCACCCCATACAGCATGATCACGTCGATCTTCACCAGCGGAAGCTCCCGCCACAACATCCCCGCGCTTACGCCATGCGCCGCCATCAGCAGGCTGCCGATCACCATCATCAGCAGGTGCGTCGCTACGATCACCACAAAGGTCACCGCCGGCAGCACCACCATCGGGATGGCTGTCTTCGCCAGCACCGTCGTCGTGTCCGAAACCGGCAGCGACTTCCAGAACAGGATGCTGCGGTCCTTCCGCTCGCCATACAGCGCATCCAGGCAATAGAACACCGCCACCAGCGCCGAGGTCATCATCACAAATGCCGCCGCCGCGCTGAACGGTATAGACATCATGTTCGGCCGCGACTCCGGATCCATCCCTGCCAGCAGTAAAAGTACCTGCGGATGACGGGCAAGGCTGTAGACGACCGACAGCAACACAACCAACGCAACCAAAGCCGGCGCGATATAAATCGACCGGTTCTCCCAAATCTCCCGCCGCACCGACCACAGCATCGTCCGCCACACCGGCACGCCAACCGACACTCTCGCTGGCTTTATCACTACAATCTCAGAACCCGCATTCTCAGCCGAAGGCATCATCGCGCCACTCCTTGTGTGTCACCCATTACCGCAACGAACAAATCTGCAATGCTCGGTGTCCGTACGTCGCCCAACTCCACCAGCCGCTCACGGCTCACGCCATCGAACAGCATCACGGTTCGCCCAAACACCTGCCGCTCTTTCATAGGACGAAACTCCCTCGCCGCCGCCAGATTCTCCGGCTTCACCATCAGTTCCGTATAGCGAGACTCGATCGCATCCATGCTGCTGCTCAACACAATCCGTCCATGGTTCACAAACATCAGGTCCGTCAGCACATCCTGAATCTCATCCACCTGGTGCGTCGTAATCACAATCGTCCGGTCGCCATCGAAGTACTCATTCAGCAGCGTGTCGTAAAACTGCTTGCGATACAGGATGTCCAAACCCAGCGTCGGCTCATCAAGCACCAGTAGCCTTGCATCGATCGCCATCACCAGCGCCAGGTGTAGCTGCGCCACCATACCCTTCGACAGCTCCTTGACCTTGCTGGTGCGCTTGATCGTCGTCCGCGCCAAAAAGCCTTCGGCCTTCGCCCGGTCAAACCGCGGATGCACACCCGCCACATAATCCAGCGCCTGCGACACCTTCATCCATCGCGGCAACACCGCAACGTCAGCCACAAAGCAAACATCCAGCATCAGCTCGTCGCGCTGCGTCCAGGGATCAAGTCCCAGCACCTTCAACTCACCCTGATACGGCGTCAGCCCCAGCATCGCGTTCAGCGCCGTGCTCTTGCCCGCGCCATTCGGCCCAATCAGCCCGAGTATGCGGCCCTCTTCCACCCGCAGGTCGATGCCATCCAGCGCCACCGACTTCCCATAAACCTTCCGCAGTCCGTGTGCCTCAATGCATGTCATAGCTCGAGCGCTCCCTTCTTCGCAGCCTTCGCGCCAACCCGCAACAGCTCTTCGGCCGAAAGCCCCAGCCGCTGCACCATTGCGTATACCCGCGGCCACTCTTCGTTAAGAAACTTCTCCCGCTCCGCCTTCAACAGCAACTTGCTCGCTCCGGCCTTCACAAACATGCCCAGCCCCCTTCGCTTCTCGATCAGTTCCTCGTCCACAAGCTCCTGGTAGCCCTTCAGCACCGTCAACGGATTCACCGTTAACTCCGCCGCCACCTGCCGCACCGAAGGCAACGGATCGCCCTCCTTCAGCCCACCATCCAGCATCATCGCGACCACCCGGTCCCGAAGCTGTCGATAAATCGGCTGACTTTCATTGAACTCTCGCACCATGTCCTGACTGCCCCCTGCTAGTGTTGTATATGACTACAACACTAGCTCACTGTCAAGGACTTTTCAAAAGAATTTCGAAAGTGAGTCGCCGTTACAGGCTTTCGGGCCACTCGTCCTCGACGAGGATATTGCTCACCCGCACCACCGTCGCGATCTGCTCCGCGCTAAGACGCGCCAGCAGGTTCCGCCGCACAGACTCCGCATGCACCGGCGTCGCGGCCTCGAGCTTCTCCCGGCCTTGCTTCGTCAGCACAACCAGAATCGCCCTCTTCTCAGCCTCGCACCGCTCAACCAGTTCCCTCTCCTGCATCCGCGTCAACTGGTGCGACAATCGGCTCTTGTCCCACCCCATCGATCGCGCCAGGTCCTGCTGTCGCATCTCGCCTTTACCTATACTAGCTAGCCGCGACAACACACCGAACTCCGGCCCCGAAAGCCCCGCCGAAGCCGCGAGATCCCGCCCCACGCGCGTGATCACCTCTTCGCCCATCATTTTGAAGGCGTGCCACACACGAAGTTCCTGCGGAGATAGCGGCTTGGGCTGCATTGCAACCAGCCTATCAGCACGAGGTTGACACGACAACCTAAATAGCTTTACATTGGTTGACATGACAACCAATGATCGGAAAATCGCACTCGTTACCGGAGCCAACAAAGGTATCGGCAAAGCCATCGCTCAAGGTCTCGCTCGCGAAGGCTTTCTCGTCTATCTCGCAGCTCGCAATGCCGAACGCGGAACAGCCGCTGCTGCGGAACTCGCCCCCGACGGCGACGTCCGTTTCATCCAGCTCGACGTAACCGACGCTACCTCCGTCCGCGCCGCAGCCCAAACTATCGAATCCGAAGCAGGCCGCCTTGATGCACTCATCAACAACGCCGGCATCAGCTCCGCCCCTGGCTCCCGCTTCCGCGCACCCGCGGACGAATCCGCCGACAACCTCCGCGCCATCTATGAAACCAACGTCTTCGCCGTAGTCACAGTCACCAACGCCTTCCTACCGCTACTGCTGCGTTCCGCCGCCGGGCGCATTGTCAACGTCACCAGCAAGCGCGGCTCCATCGGTGAAGAAGGCGCATGGGTCGGTCGTCCTAACATGGCCTACTCCAGCTCAAAGACAGCCCTCAACGCCCTCACAGCCCACTACGCCCGCAGCCTTGCGGATACCTCCATCAAGGTCAACGGTGCAGCACCCGGCCACGTCGCCACAGACTTTAACGCCTTCACCGGCAAGCGCTCCCCCGAAGAAGGTGCCGCAGTAGCCATCCGGCTCGCCACGCTCGACGACAGCGGCCCAACCGGTCTTGTGTTCGAAGACGATATCCAGCTCAAGTGGTGAACGTGTCATCCTAGCCCGCAAACATCCGCATCAGCATCGCCCCACCAAGCGCCGCAAGCAACGCCGTTGGCATAGCAATCGCACCAACCTTCAGGAACTTCCAGAAGCTCACATCCAACCTCTCGCCGTCCGAATTACCACCGGAATCTTTACGAATGGCCAGCAGCCAGAGAATCGTCGCCAATGACCCCGTCACAGAAAGATTGGGACCCAGGTCCACACCGATCAGCACAGCATTCGCGATCAACCCTTTCGTATGCGCCGCCTGAATCGTACCGCCCGCAATCAGCCCCAGCGGCAGATTGTTGACGACATTGTTCGCCACTCCCACCACAAATCCAACCACAAGCGCGCCAACGTTCTGCCCAAGGCTGGTGGCCCACGCAAGCCATTGCTGTGTGAGCTTCAAAGCCCCCTGACTCTCCACGGCGTCGACCATCACAAACAGCCCTGCGACCAGCAACAGCGTCCCCCAGCTGATCTCTCGTGCCAGCGACACCGGATTACTCTTCGCCTTGATCGAAACCACCGCCGTAATCGTCAACGCAGCCAGGCAAGTCGGCAGCCCAAGGTCCTTCTTCATCGCCGACGCCGTCAACAGCACCGCAATCATCAGCGCCAACCCAGCCAGCACCAACTTGCCGTTCCCGTTTAGCGGAGCCTCCTCCACCTCGCACGCTATACCCTTGCAAAGCTCTTCGCGAAACACTATCCGCATCACCACAAACGTGACAACGATCGAAAGCACTGAAGGCACTCCGAAGTCCGCAAGCCATCGCCCGAGCGGAGGCATCCCCGTATGGAACACCACCAGGTTCGCCGGATTCGAAATCGGCAGCACAAAGCTTGCAGCATTCGCGATCAGCGCGCATACAAACAGATAAGGCAGCGGTGAAACCTTTGCCTTACGCACAGCCGTCAGAATCGCCGGCGTCAACACAACAGCCGTCGCGTCATTCGACATGAAAATCGTCACCAGCGTCCCCACGCCATACACCAGCAGAAACAGCCGCGAGCAGCTTCCCTTCGCACCCCGCACAGCGATTGAAGCCATCCAGTCGAAGACGCCCTGCTCCCGCGCAAGCTCACTTAACAACATCATGCCGGTCAGGAAAAGATAAACATCGCTTCCCTTCGCAACCGCACTCCCTGCGAGCCGCAACGGTATCAGTCGCAACGCCACCAGCAATACCGCCCCACCCGAAATCCACCACACCTCGGCGATCCCGCGCGGCCGTGTGAGCATCAACAAGATGCTTACTGCAACAATCAGAGGCAGAACGACGTGCGCAACTCCCGCTGGCAGCATCACCACTTCTTTCCATTCTTGTTAGGACCAAGCTGTGTTCCCAGCAGTCCATGATCCGGCCACGGCTCAAGCGCATTGTCCTGATCGCGTTCCGCGCGCTCCTGCTCCCAACGCTCTCCAATCACGACACGAATCTCATCGGTCGCGACCCTCCCGCGATTATCCTCAAACGAAACCAGCAGCGAATACACGCCTTCGTCAGGGGCAAACATCTTCGCCTCCCATACACGGCTATGCTTCACCTGCTTCAGCGGAACGTATCGCCCATCCAGCCGGGCGAACACCTTCACGGCCTCGTACTCACCCCAATACTTCGCACGCACCGTAAAGTCTCCATGGATGCTGTCACTTGTCCGCGTGATCATTCGCTCATCCCCAGGCGAGGTAATCATGGCAAACGGAAGTTTACCCAACTCGACAAACCGCCAGCTCACCACATCTCCGTCGATATTGGTAACCGAATAGCCCATTGGCCCTTCTTCAATCTGTCCCGTCGATCGCGTCGCCGTATACAACGTCCGGCCATCATTCGCCACCTCGTTGTAGTGCGTGTGGCCCATGTCGATCAGCCGCACATCGAAGTTGCGAATCACTTCCATCAACTCGCCACCGCCAATCTTCAAATCACTCGGATAGCAATGCAGCAACAACACCTTGGCCTGTCCCAGATCGACGGCCGTCTGTAGTTCCCGTTTCACCCAGGCCAACTGTTCGTCGCTCACCACAAACGATCCAGGATCGGCCACATCAAATGCATTCATAGCCACGAAGCGCACCTTGCCCACGGAGAACGCATAGTGTGTCCGCTCGGACATCGCCTCCATAAAGTTCGCGAACCTTTTCTCATGCACATCGTGGTCGCCGACGATGGCGCACCACGGGACCTTCAACCGGTCGAGCTCTCCACGCACCACCGCATAGGCAGCACGACTGCCGTCGTCCGCCACATCTCCCGGAAGAAAGACAAAGCTCACCGAATCGGCGAACGCCCTGTTCACTTCATCAACGATCCCTGCCAGATCAAGGTGAGTCTGCCCACCAGCCTTCGTCATATACAGATCGCCAAAGTGAACCCAGCTAACGACTCCAGCAGCATCGGGCGATTGCGGTTCAAACGACTTTCTTGGCTCTATCACGATCATCCCGAAATCTCCCGACAAGCTCCGTGAAAGGAGTTGTCACTATCTTCTCCCAGCATCACTAGACCCACACCATAAAGGACATCGGAAACCCACCCCCCATCCGCAATCTCAGTCCTTAACCCGGCTTATGAAGACAAATCTGCCTCGCGGTTTCGCTATCGGCTCCAGCCGGATCACTCCCGACACTCTCTGCGCATCCAATTTCGCTTTGCGGCTTTGCCTAATTTGATTAAGCTGTTTGTGTTGTTCCATTCTCCCCCATGGCAATTGAACAATCAGGTCATCCGAACAGAACAAGAGAACCGAACCGCCTGATACAAGGCAACGGCCACATGGTCGGGCTAATCCGGTGCGATGTTTTGAAGGAGAGATCCGGCAGGTCCTCAGCAATCTGGTCGGCAATGCGGTGGATGCCATGCAGCCACTGGGTGGTGGCCGTCTCCTGCTCCGCGATCGCATCGGCACAGATTGGACGACAGGAAAACCCGGACTCGTGATCACCGTTGCGGATACGGGCAGCGGCATACTTTCTTCGGCAGTGAGTCGAGTGTTCGAGCCCTTTTATACAACCAAGGGCATCAGTGGAACTGGCCTGGGGCTTTGGGTCAGCAGCGAGATTGTTGCCCGGCATCAAGGTACGTTGCGCTTCCGCAGCAGCCAGAAAGAAGGCCCCAGCGGAACGGTCTTCAGCATGTTCCTTCCCTTCGACGCCGTAAGCCGCTAGCAGTGCTCTCAATACCTCGGAACAATAGGCCATCGCCGTCTTGGACTGAAGACCCTGAACGGACGTTAACCCAGTCCCAATGCCTGTAGCACGAACTGCGTCTGGCTCAGGTTCCCGATGATCCTTCCGCTTGGTGACGGTTCAAGCCTGACGAGAGTCGGCGTCATAAGGATGTGATCTTCCAACGCGCGCTTAGGCTCGCGGAACACATCCACCAGCTCGATCTCGTACTGATCTGGCAGATGCATGCGACACATCGCAGTGAGATTAGCGAAAGCCTGGGCAGAGTTCTGCGTATCTCCAGCAACATATAACCGGAACTTATGCATGACGCTCACGTTGTTTTCACTTTTCGTCGCACCTTAGGCGCGTCGGCCCCGCGCAGTTCGCTCATCCGGATCTTCCTAACTGCCGACTCCCGCTCTTGACTATCCGTTGTGCTTAGCAACAGAGCCTTCTCCACCTGTTTCGCAACGAGCTCCGTTTGTAGCGATTTCGCCCGCACCTCGAGAACGGCCTCCTCGGCTTCCAGGCTGACTCGCTTCAGCTTGCCTTCTACTTCAGCAACCTCTTTCGCGAGGCGCTCTGCGCTCTCTTTTTGCCAACGCATCGTACCCATCAAGACCTCTCCGCCTGCTGTGTAGATATCAGCCAGAGTTATGCCGCTGTTACTGAGGATCATCTCCCGAACCTGATTCGAATGTGAAGTCCCGCGAGACTTGATGATAGACATTCCCCGATTGCGTTCGCCTGCCTGCACCAGATAATTCAAGTGGATCCATGTGTCGGCCAGGGTTGATATTTGCAAGGACGTTCCCCCATTTGCCTGGCTCGACGTCTCATCGAGCAGGCTGGTGCAAACCAGCGTAATTCCTTCTGCCTTCGACCAGTCGATCAATCGTTCAGCAACAGCGTGCGCCGTTAATTCATTGCCGGCCTTTGAGAACGTAGACACGGGATCGATCACCACACAACGGGCTTTGTGTTCCTTCGCCAGAGTCTTCATTCGTACAAGCAACGTTTCCGCACTGCCGGTGATGTTGCGAGCCGAAACCATACTCAGTGTCCCATTTTTAATAAAGCGAGCCAATCGGATCCCCACCGAAGTAAGGTTGCGAATCACTTCGGAACCATCGGAATCAAAACTAACGAACATCGTGCGTTCGCCGCGCGCACATGCGGCCTCTGCGAACGCGCCGCTCAACGTTGTTTTGGCGGTTCCCGGAAAACCCGTGATCAGCACGCTTGCCCCGCGATAATACCCCCCGCCCAGCATCGTATCCATTCGTTTCACGCCACTGGATACTCGCTCCGCAGTCACATTGGCCTCTGCGTGCCCCAGCATGCGCGAAAGGGCAACATCAAACCCGCCTCTACCGATCACGAACGGCGATTCATCCTCAATAAAGCTGGATCCACGATATTTCTGAACCCGGATGTTGCGTTGCGATACCCCAAAATCCACGCGATGGTTCAGTATCACCGAACAGTCCACCATGAATTGCATGAAGGTGTGCAACTGCTCACCAGAAGAACTCCCATCCTCCGGGCCAGCTTTGGCAGTCACCAACGCAGTCATCTCGTGCTCCAATAGCCACTGATTCAGCCGGTGCATCTCTAGTCTTCTCGTCGCGGGATCGGGAAGCAGTGCCAACAAAACGTCCAACGCGTCGAACACAATGCGGCGTGCCTTCGTCTCTTTGATTTTGGCCTGAAGGCCCGCCAGCATTCCGCTCAGATCGAAGTTGCCCGACTGCACCAAATCCGGCATCGGCTGGGCATCTACGAAAAATAACTTCTTGTCCAGTACGTCCGCTAGCTTCCAGCCAAAGGCTGCGAAATTCTTCACAATGCGCTTGGGCGCTTCTTCAAAAGCAACAAAAATCCCAGGTTCTCTGCACGCTTGAGCGCCATGTAAGAGGAACTGGATGGCAAATATCGTTTTGCCGGAACCTGGACCACCTGTGAGCAGTGTGGTCCGTCCCCGAGGTAATCCGCCACCGGTGATCTCATCGAACCCGACGATACCTGTGTTCGCCTTGGTCTGCGTTACTTGCTTACCTATCAATGGAACGCCACCGTTTCTCGTAACGAATATACAGAGAAGTCCGCTTCTCGCCTATGTTGTCGCATAGATTGCATCGAACGTCGTCAATCCTTCCGCTAAACTTCCTTGGCTTAATGAGTCGATTTCCCACTTGGCGCAAGCTCGATAGAGAATCCTCGCGCTGGCCACATCCCTCTAAAGTTGCAGACAATAAGCGGATGCATCATTGGTCGGCCAGCATACACTAAGCTCCGATTGAGATATGATTGCATAATATTACTTTTCATGCGATCAAACATGCCTCTCCGGGTCACGTCGGAGTTAGCACATATGCATTGGGGACCGATGAGCCTGATAGAGATATAGATGTTTAAGAATTCGCTTACGTGCTCTTAGCACGCGACCGAGAAATATTCGTCCAGGAGGCAACTCGTATGCTCGACGAAGATGCCATGGATCATGCTACAGTCGCGCTTGCTCGCCGTGCGCTCCTGATAGCGCTAATGCTTGCTCTATCTGGGGCAGGAGTTGGAATTCTCGGCATCTCGCAGGATATAGTTGCCGGGAGTGAAGCAGTCCTTGTAGTTTGCTCTTTCTTATTCTCATTCGTATCCCTCGTGATACTGTTCGTCTTTCCCCGTGTCTCGCCCCAGACAATTGCCACCGTCGCAACCGGAGCTTTCTCAGTGAACCTCTGCGTGGGCATGGTTATCGCCATATGTGGGCGGGGAGAGCATCTTAACGTCTTCGTCTATCTACTTTGGTTTTTCCCTCTTCTCGTATTCAATAAACTGGTAAATAAACCCGCAGTTGGGCAGCTGCTAGGCCGGATACTTCTATTTGCCCCATTAGCCCTCATAACTTGTCTTCTGCCGAGATGGCTGGTGGTCCTCAAACGCGAGGAACAGTTTCTCCTGGGTGTCTATTGCCTCAGTTATTGCTGCTACGCATCGACGGTCGATCTCGTCACGCGCTACGGAGAGAAATATCTTATGGAACGCGAGCGTGTTGGATCGCTTCAGGTTGAAGCCAGCATCCTTGAAAGTATTTCTGACTGTTTCATCTCTCTGGATCTAAACGCCCGCCTTATTTATATGAATGATGCCGCCTGCGCTGAGTTAGCCGTGGAGCGGAGAACCGTTTTGAATCGGACCCTTGCCGATGCGGTTCCTGGCTTTTTGTCCGACATGGTGCTTGCTGAACTAGAAGCTGCTTCCACCAGGCCCTTCGCTTCATTCTTCGAAGTACTGAGCGAAGGGAGCGGCCTTTGGTATGACGTGCGTTGCTTTCCTCAATCGGACGGCGTGTCAATCTACTTTCGCAACATCACCCACTCCATGCTTTCCCGCCTGAAGCTCAACGAGGCCAACAACAATCTGCGCAAACAGGCGGAACTTCTCGACAAAGCACAGGACGCCATTCATGTCACGGATCTCAACAAGCGAATCGTCTATTGGAATAAGGGCGCGGAACGACTCTACGGATGGACCTCGGAGGAGGTCATAGGACGGAGTGACGCGGATATATTCCGATACCGGCCCGCTGATGTAAAGGCTCGATTGAACGCAATACGGCGAGATGGAGAATGGTTTGGCGAGATATCTCAATTCCGCCGCGATGGAAGCGAGCTTATCGTGGAAAGCCGTTTAACCCTGGTTGCGGCGGAAGACGGAACGTCACAGTCCATCCTCGCTATCAACACGGATATTACGGCCCGGAAAGCCGATCAAGCCAGAATCGAATCCTTAGCTTTCTACGATGTCATAACAGGACTCCCCAATCGCCAACTCTTGCGGGACCGGCTGACCAAGGTGCTCGCAGATCCCTTCAGGCAACACAACGTGGGCGTGCTGTTGTATATCGATCTGGATGACTTCAAAACTCTGAATGACACGATGGGACACGACGTGGGAGACGCGTTGCTGCAACAGGTCTCCCGGCGCCTCACCGACTCCCTCGGCCCGCTTGATTTAGTAGCTCGACCTGGCGGAGATGAGTTCGTTGTTATGCTAGCGCAACCATGCGAAGACGCATCGACGGCTGCCGTCGCAGGAAAGATTGCAGGAGACAAGATCCTTGAGGCGTTTCGCCTGCCGTTTGCCCTCGGCAGTTATGAGAGTGAATCCAAGGCCAGCATCGGTGTCACACTCTTCTCGGCAGGATCCGATACGGTGGATCAACTACTCAAGCGTGCCGATCTTGCGATGTACCGCGCAAAGGCCAGAGGACGAAACGGCCTGTGTTTCTTTGAGCCCAGTATGCAAACGGAGATTGATAACCGTGCGGCGCTTCGGTTGGATCTTGGCCGGGCTCTACAAAATGGCGAGTTCCAATTGCATTACCAGCCCCAGATCGACAGCAACGCAGTCGTTATCGGCACGGAAGCGTTGCTTCGCTGGTTTCATCCTGTGCGGGGCAGAGTCCCGCCCGATCAATTCATCCCTCTAGCGGAAGAAGCTGGACTGATCGTCGAATTGGGGCGTTGGGTGCTGGAGACTGCCTGCCTGCAGATTGCAGCATGGTCCAGCAATCCGTTGATGGAAACGCTATCGGTGGCTGTCAACGTCAGCGTGCGCCAGCTTCTCGATCCGCAGTTCACCAATCTCGTCCGAGAGATACTACGAACATCGGGGGCTAACCCGCGAAGACTCAAATTGGAAGTCACCGAAAGCTCCACGATGGAGAAGGTAAGTGACGTGATCGCCCTCATGACAGATCTCAAGTCGGACGGTGTCAGCTTCTCACTCGACGACTTCGGAACGGGTTATTCTTCTCTGTCGCACCTGCAGTACCTTCCTCTGGACCAACTGAAGATCGACCGGAGTTTCGTGAACAATGTACTCACCCACCCGAAGGACGCGTCTATCGCTCGCACGATCATCATGCTGGGGAGCAATCTTGGTCTCTCAGTGATCGCCGAAGGTGTGGAGACCGAGGCACAACGCGCCTTTCTGGAAGCAGATGGTTGCCACATGTACCAGGGCTTTTTATACAGCCCCGCTGTAACAGCCCAGCAGTTTGAGGCCTTCGTTGGCTCATCCTCCCTAAACATGTTCCAACGTGGACAGGAAATGCCGGAGATCGCCCATCGTGCTGTCACGATGGGCGGAACGGCTTAGAGAGTGACGGAAGTTTACTGCTTCCTAGAAACCCTGATTGCACGGGCTTTACCGGGGAGCAACTACGCGAGTTTGATCCGATCCGCATCCGCAGGACGTTTTTGAGATGATCCATGTACTTGTTCTCTTCAGAACGCAGAACAACCACCCATCCCAAATCCGCTTTTCCTGCTCCCCAGTCCCTATTCGCCTCCCGCTGCTTTATCCTTAGCTGTGCCCGTCTTTCGAAACGCTCTCCGTTCCCTCGCCTTCCTCGCATTCATCGCCGCAACGGGCGCCTTCGCCGCGTCCACCATCACTGGTACGGTCACCAACAAGACCACCAATAAGCCGTCCGCCGGCGACACCGTCACCCTCATCCGGCTCGCCCAGGGCATGCAGGAAGCCAATCACACCACCACCGACGCCCATGGCCGCTATTCCATCGACGTCGCCGATGAAGGCATCCACCTCATCCGCGTCACCCACGACAAGGCCAACTACTTCCAGCCCGCCACACCCGGCAGTACCGTAGTCGACCTCGACGTGTACAACGCCGCCGCTAAGGTCAAAGGCGTTGCCGAAGAAGCCGACGTCATGCGCATCCAGTCAGACGCCTCCGGCACTGGCCTGCAGGTCGTCGAAAATCTCTTCGTCAAGAATGACTCCACCCCGCCCATGACCCAGTTCTCGAACGTTCCGTTCGAATTCACCCTTCCCGAAGGTGCCGTCATCGGCGGCTCTGCCGCACTCGCCCCCGGCGGCATGCCCGTCCAGGCCGCGCCCGTACCGCTGCCCGAACACAACCACTACACCTTCTTGTTTCCCATCCGCCCTGGCGAAACCCGCTTCCAAATCAGCTACCACCTGCCCTACAACGGCAAGTTCACCTTCGCCCCCCACGAAAGCAGCACCACCGACACCGTAGCCATCATGCTGCCCAAGAGCATGACCTTCACCCCCGTATCCGGCGCACCCTACAGCGCCGTCAACGACGAGGTAAACGCCCAGACCTTCGTTGCCCGCAACGTCTCACCCGATGCCCCCATGGGCTTCACGCTCTCCGGCTCCGGCCAGCTCCCACGCGACACCAACTCCCCCGACGCCGCAGGCAACCAGGCACCGCAGCAACCCGCTTCAGACTCCGGCCAGCCTGTTCCTGAAACCCAGAACACCATGCCCGGCCGCGGTCTCCAGAACCCGCTCGACCCCGAAGGCACCCGCGATCCCTGGGCGAAGTACAAATATTGGATCCTTGGCGGCCTCGCCGTCCTACTCGCTGTCGCCGCCGGCGTCCTGCTCAAAAAGCCATCAAATGTGGTCGTTGAAAACACCACAGATTTGTACAAATCACCACAAACTCTCCATAAATCCGAACACGAAAATCACCACATTTTGCTCCTCCAGACCCTCAAAGAGGAGCTTTTCGCCCTCGAGACAGACCGCTTGCAGAACCGCATCTCCGAGTCCGAATACGCCGAACAGAAGGCCGCCATCGAGACCGTGCTGCGCCGCGCCCTCAACCGCAAAACCACTGTAACCTCCTGAAAATAAATGACAACCGTCTTACGTATTCTTCGCTTGATCGCCATCTCCACCTGGGTTGGCAGCCTGATTTTCTTCGGCTTTGTAGCCAAAGTAGCCTTCTCCACCCTCCCCGACCCCCACAGCGCCGGCACGGTCGTTCGCGGCACGCTTATCTCATTGCACCACTTAGGATTAGTAGCCGGCATGATCTATTTCTTCATCACGCTAGGCCTGCTAGCAACTCAGGGCGACACCCATCCCGCCCGCGCCGCGGAACTCGCCTTAATTATTGCAATGCTTGGACTTACGCTCTATTCGCAATACTCGATTCTCCCCCGAATGGAAGCCGACCGTGCCTCTCTGGGTGGCGACGTAGCGGCATCCCCCACTGACACCCCAGCCCACATCCACTTCGACCGCCTGCACAGTCTTTCGGTAAAGGTCGAAGGCGCCATCCTCATCGAAGGTCTTTTATTGCTTGTACTTGCACCAATTCATGGACGCGACGACTTCGACCGCTTCGCCGCCTAATCCACAGGCAGCTTCGCACGGTATCCATCTCTGGCGATAACCGAATACTTCTGCGGCTTGCCTTTTTCATCCTGCATTTTCAATGGTTTGCCTTCGTTGTCCACAAGGTAGACCTTTACCTTTCGGTAAGTCCCGTCGTTCTTGGGATTCGTCGGCTTATAGGTCAACACATACTGGTTCCGGATGGATTCATTTATTTGCGAGAAAATATCGGGTAACTCCCCTTGAAAGATGGGCTTATAACTTAAACCTCCAGTCATTCTTGCGAACGTCTGCATCTGGTTGTCCGCCTGCAAATAGTCCATGTGCCGGGGCCCAAAACCACCACGAGCATCGGACATCTCCCTCGCAAACCCACCTGTGCTGATTGTAAAAATAGTCACATTCGGCGTCGCTTTGATCTTCGCCAGCATCTGGTCGAGCGTGATCCTCGACATAGTGTCTCGACCATCTGAAATCAACAAGATATACTTCCGCCCATCGACTCGCGTCAGTCGATCGAGCGTCTCATACAGCGCATCGAACTCGTTGGTTTCACTAAACGTCGGCATCATTAGACTGTTCAACGCCTGTGCAATGGTGTCTTTGTTGTTGGTGAAATCCGTCAGGATATGGCTGCGCATGTCGTAGGTTTCGACCGCGATATAGTCGTCCGGCTGCATCGTCCTGAAAAAACTGGCAGAAGCATTTTGCATGTCCTGAATGAAGTACCAATTATTGGCCGCGAATTCCAGCAGCATTACCGCTGTGATCGGCGTTTTGGTCACTCGTACGCTCTGAACTTCTTGTTCTACCCCATCTTCCACCACCAGGAAGTTCTGTGCTTTCAACCCCGGGACGAAGTCATGCGTTCGGTCCAGCAGGACATTCACATCGAGGTTAACGATCGGTACATCGACGCGCAGCGAGTAAATTTCGCCGTTCGGGTTCTTCGTTTTCTCTTCGGCAGGGGCCGGTGGCGGGGCCGCTTCTTCCTTCTTTTTGCCGAGCACGATGGCGCCATCGTTGGAAACTGGGCCACTATCGTCGGGACTTGTTGCCGGCGTCTGCTGGGCTGTGGGTGCGGGGGTCTGTTGCGCCCTTGCTCCCGAAGTCGTCGCAAAGAGCATCAGCAAACCGATTGCGAGCCGGGAAATGAGTTGTTCCGATCTGTTGAAGAAGTAGATTGCCACCTCGATTGCCCCATTTCTTTGTTGCGTTTCATGCTGGCGTCAAGATACCCGTAACTTTAGACGCGGATTCAAGTTCCCCGTTGACAGCATACGTCCGACGGCAACTTGCGCATTAAACACAATGGGCCGCTGGGGGGTGCCAGCGGGCCCATTGCTTTCAAATGGCGCCTCCTATCAAGGGAAATGGACCGGTGGGGGGTCCTCCCGACCAGAGGCGCCTGTTGATTATCCCATAAACCAGGGCCATGCTTCCACACGAAACAAAATTTTCCTGAGAGGGGTGTTGTAATCTCGAATATGGAAAGCGGCGTCAGCACGGCGACGCGGTATGAGGGATTTAAGTTTCATGGCAGAGATCCAAGGATTGGCCGCCCACGCGGCCGGTGCTCAACTGTTGTCCTTTAAGTACAAGATTGGTGAACTTGCACCCAATGATGTGGAGATCAAGATCTCTCATTGCGGCGTCTGCCATTCTGACGTCCACCTGATCGACAACGATTGGGGCATCAGCAAATACCCCTTCATTCCCGGTCACGAGATCGTCGGCACCGTCACGGCTGTTGGTTCGCTGGTAAACGACCGCAAACCGGGCGAGCGCGTTGGCGTCGGCTGGCAGTCTGACTCCTGCGGCGTCTGCGAGTGGTGCCGACAGGGTGATGAACATCTCTGCGCCAAGGCACAGCCTACCTGTGTTGGTCGCAACGGCGGCTATGCGGACGCCATCCGCGTGAACTCCAGATTCGCCATCCCCATCCCCGAAGTTCTTGAAAGCGAAAACGTTGCGCCGCTTCTCTGCGGCGGCGTCACGGTCTACAGTCCGCTTCGCAATCATTTGGCGCGCCCCTCTTCGCGCGTTGGTGTGATCGGCATTGGGGGTCTTGGACATATAGGGATTCAGTTCGCCCGCGCCTTTGGTTGCGAGGTCACAGCGTTTTCGACTTCCAAGGACAAGGAAGCCGAAGCCCGCACGTTGGGCGCGCACCACTTCGTGAACACGCTCGATACCGGTTCGCTCAAGAAAGTTGCCGGAAGCTACGACCTGATTCTCTCCACGGTCTCCGCCGACCAGGACTTCCAGAGCTTCGTTAATGCTCTACGGCCGAAGGGAACGCTAGTGGTCCTCGGTGTGCCGACCTCGCCACTTTCCATCTCCGCTTTCAGCCTGTTGGCCGGCCAAAAGGCCGTCGCAGGCTCGCCAACGGGCAGCCCGCGCGATCTGTACGAGATGCTCGACGTGGCCGCGCGCCACAACGTGAAAGCCATCACGGAAAGCTTCAAGATGAAGGACGCGAACGAGGCTGTAAAGCGGGTCAAGAACAATAAGGTTCGTTATCGCGCGGTGCTAGCAAACTAATTTAGACAGTGGACATTAGTGAGTAGACAGTTAATGGGTGAACTCGCTTTCCTTTTTTCTATCTGCTGTTTAGTGTCTACTCACTACTGTCTGCCGCTATGCGCTTTGAACTCTTCATCGCCGCCCGTTATCTCCGCGCCCGAAGACGGCAGGCGGTTGTTGGCCTGATCACGGCAATCTCCGTGATTGGTGTCGCCGCGGGCGTGGCTTCGCTGATCATCGCGCTGGCGATTACGAACGGCATGCGCCGCGACCTGCAGGAGAGGCTGGTCGGCTCGACAGCGCATGTGCTGCTGATGCGCACGGCCGGCGACGGTATGACGAACTGGCCTGAGTTGATGACGCGGCTTGCGAGCGTGCCGCATGTTGTGGCCCAGTCCCCCGGCCTTTACGGGCAGGTGCTGATCTCCCGTGGGGCGCGATCCGGGGGCGCGCTGATCAAAGGCATCATTCCTGCTGACGAGCGCAAGGTGGGCGACCTACTACAGTCGATCGACCAGGGCTCGGCGGATGAGCTTGCACCGACCACGACGCTGGCAACAGGCATGACGCCGCCAATCGTTATCGGCAACGAGCTTGCCACTACGCTCGGCGCGACCGTTGGCGACACATTGCTTGTCACGAGCCCACAAGGCGAGCTCACACCGCTCGGCCTGGTCCCCCGCTATCAGCGTTTTCGCGTTGTCGGCATCTTCGCCTCCGGTTTCTATCAGTACGACTCCAGTTATGCCTTCATGCGGTTGGCCGATGCGCAGCGTCTCTTCTCAGAGCCCGATGTGATCAGCGTACTCAGCTTCCGCATCGACGATCTCTACAAGGCGCAGAAGGTCGGCGATGCGCTCGCGCAGGCTGCCGGCCCTGGCTTCCAGGCGACGAACTGGATGGAGCAGAACCGCGAACTCTTCCGCGCGCTGAAACTGGAGCAGGTGGTCACCTTCATCGTGCTTGCACTGATCGTGATCGTCGCCGCGCTGAACATCCTGATTGCGCTGACCATGATGGTGATGGAGAAGACCCGCGACATCGCCGTGATGATGAGCTTTGGCGTTCGCGCCGAGCAGATAAGGCGGATTTTCCTCTGCCAAGGTCTGCTCATCTCCTCGATCGGCACCGTGCTTGGATTGATTGCGGGTTATGCGGCCAGCGTTGCGGGCTCGCACTTCCGGTTTATTCACCTCGATGCCAGCGTGTACTCGATCGACTACCTGCCGTTTGCACCGCGCTTTACCGACGCCCTGATCGTCGCAGCCGTGTCACTTGGTGTTTCCTTAATGGCGACGTTATATCCTTCAAGCTCGGCTGCGGCCATCCTGCCCGCCGAAGCATTACGCTACGAATAAGGGCCCCCTGATGGAAACGAACGCGTGACCGTCGAACTGCAAAACCTGCCTTACGTGGCAGCGATGATCATTCTCATCCTGATCCTCCTTGCGCTGCAGCGAAGTCAACCACGCATTGCTATTGGCAGCTGGCTGATTGGATTGAGCTTCGTTCTTGCCGGTCAGATGTCAGGGTACTTTCTGGCAACGCTCCAGGGCCACTGGTACGAAGCGCCGCATGTCTTCCGGCTCTGCTGCGACATGCTCGCCGGCATCGTCTTCATGCTTTATACGGGCCGTCCGCTGCCACGCGGTTTCCATCGGACATTTCTGCCGTTATGGAATGCCCTTCCGCTGCTTATGCTTGAAGCGCTCTACGGCCTGGATATTCTGCGGCCTGAGCCCTACATCGCCTGCGCCATCATCGCCTCTGCGATCTGCATCGGCGTTGCTGCCGACCTCCGCAGCAAATGGAGCGTCCCCGCGGCGCAATCACTGATGTGGGTCGCCATCGCAATCTTCGCTGTGTTCGGCAATTACAGGGCAGCCGCATACTGGGGGTTGGGCGCGGTGTATGCCTCCGCGGCGTTGCATCTCTGGCTCCGGCTTCGCCGCGGAACGCTCGGCCGACTCATCATCGTGGGTTCGCTTTCCATATGGTCGTTGTCGTTCTTCCTCCATCCGTGGGTCTTTCACATGCCGGTCCTCGGTCCTATGGCAGAGATCGTCTGGACCATGCAGAAGTTCTTCGTGACCCTTGGCATGCTCATCGTCCTGCTGGAAGATAAAGTCCGCGAGAACGAACATCTCGCGCATCACGACGAACTTACGGGACTGGCCAACCGCCGGCTCATGGAGCAGCAACTTCAAGATGCCATTGCAAACGGCCGAGCCAATCTCCTCATCCTCGATCTGAATGGCTTCAAGGCCGTCAACGACACGTATGGCCATCATGCCGGCGATCTTCTGCTTCAGGTCGTCGCACGGAGACTTCAACCGCTCGTCAGCACGGGCGAAACGCTTGCCCGCCTGGGTGGCGATGAGTTCGTCATCGTCTCGCCGAACACGGTTGAACCGCTGATTGACGCGATCCACTTCGCCCTTTCGCGAGAAATTACACTCGCGGATGTCACCGGCATCAAGATCCGTGTGGCGATCGGCGCCGCACTATTTCCCGGAGACGTGAACCCGGGAACGCCTGAAGAAATTGCGTCCCATCTTCTTCGCCTCGCCGACCATCGCATGTATCTCGATAAACAGCCGCGATCGCTGCCAACATCCAGACCAGCTACCATCATTTAGAGGACAGCATGATACCCCGTCTCCCCTACGACAAGCTTGCTCCCAAAGCGTACGCCTCGCTCGCCGCGCTTGGACATTACATCCACACCGGCACGGCCCTTGAGCCGAGCCTGCTTGGGTTCGTCTACCTGCGATCGTCGATCCTGAACGGCTGTGGATTTTGCATCGGTATGCACACGGCGGAGTTGAAGCATCACCATGAGCCGCAATCGAGGATCGATGCGGTTGCACACTGGCAGGACTCCGACGCCTTCACGCTCCGCGAGCGCGCCGCACTGGCCTGGACCGATGCGATTACGAACGTCCAGTCCACGCACGCCTCCGACGCCGAGTATGCCGCCGTGAACGAGTTCTTTGACGGCAAAGATCTTGCCGACCTCACGTTTGCCATCGCGCAGATCAACGCCTGGAACCGGCTTGGGATCGCATTTGCGATGGAGTGGGATCCGCCGAAGCACGAACCTGTGGAGGAGTCCAATACGATTTCGGCCGTAACTGACGACGGTGGGAAGGTCTCCGAAGACTGATGCTCATCCTCCGCGCCCAGTCTCTCGAAAAGACCTACGCTCCGCTGGCTCCCGGCGCGCCAGGCCTGCAACTCTTCCGCGATCTCTCGCTCGAAGTCACTGCCGGCGAGATGGTCGCCATCGTCGGCCAGAGCGGCGCGGGCAAGAGTTCTTTGCTACATCTGCTGGCCGCGCTGGATAAACCTACCTCGGGCGATGTGTGGTGTGGCGATGTTCATGTGACTGGTTTGAATGCTGCGCGGGCCGGCGACTATCGGAACCGGGACATCGGCTATGTCTGGCAATTTCATTACCTGCTGCCTGAGTTCACCGCGCTTGAAAACGTGGCGATGCCCCTGCTGGCCCGTGGCATGAATCATAAGCAGGCGCTTGCCGAAGCGGCGAAATGGCTGGATCGCGTGGAGTTGGGTGATCGCGGGCACCATCGCTCCGGAGAGCTCTCCGGCGGCGAGCAGCAGCGGCTCTCCATTGCCCGCGCGCTCATTACGCGGCCCAAGCTTCTGCTTGCCGACGAGCCCACCGGCGATCTCGACACCGTCACCGCCGAGCACGTCTTTACGCTCCTGCAGCAGCTCCACCGCGAGCACGCCCTGGCGAGCGTTCTGGTGACGCACAATCTCGAGTTCGCCAGCCGCTGCGACCGTGTGCTGCGGCTGCGGGATGGGCAACTCGTCCCGGCCTGACCACGATGTGTCCCCCATTTGAGTCCTTTTTCCCACAGGACTGTCCAATATATGGTGCAAGTGTCTTCGCTTCGGTTTCGTTTTTAGCGCCGACACGGATACACTGGAACTAACTCACTGGGAGTCAACTGGCAACCAGTCCTCTCCGTCGCAGACCAGCGCGGCGGTGGCCACAGTAATCGTCATTCGCAAACCGCGCCCTTTGTTGGGATTCAAGTTAGTTCGGCTCCATGCGCGGGGCGACGGTTCGAAGGGGGAGTATGTTCGAACGCTACACGGAGAAAGCGCGGCGCGTGATCTTTTTCGCGCGCTACGAGGCGAGCCAGTTCGGTTCGCCTTATATCGAAACCGAACATCTCTTGCTGGGCCTGCTGCGCGAAGATAAAGCACTCACCAACCGCTTTCTGCGCTCGCACGCCTCAGTGGAATCCATCCGCAAACAGATTGAGCAGCACACCACGGTGCGCGAAAAGGTTTCGACTTCGGTCGACCTTCCGCTTTCCAACGAGTGCAAGCGCGTGCTCGCGTATGCGGCGGAAGAAGCGGAGCGGCTCAGCCACAAACACATTGGGACGGAGCATCTGCTCCTCGGCCTGCTGCGCGAAGAAAAATGCTTTGCCGCGGAGATCCTGACCGAGCGCGGTCTGCGTTTGCCGACGATTCGCGAAGAGCTGCAGCGTACCACGCAGGAAAAGCCCGCCGCGGCGGCAAGCACCGGCAAGCAGGGTCGCGGAGGCCAGCAGGAGCAGTCGCTGCTCGCCGAGTTCTCTCGCGACCTTACGCAGGCTGCTTCCGACCAGCAGCTTGATCCGCTCGTCGGCCGCGACTTTGAAGTTGAGCGCGTCATCCAGATCCTCTGCCGCCGCACCAAGAACAATCCGGTGCTTATTGGCGAACCAGGCGTCGGCAAGACGGCCATTGTCGAAGGCCTTGCGCAGAAGATCGCCGACGGAGAGGTTCCCTCTTTCCTCGCCGACAAGCGCGTGCTCTCGCTCGACCTCTCGCTGATCGTCGCAGGCACCAAGTATCGCGGCCAGTTTGAAGAGCGCCTGAAGACCATCATGAAAGAGCTGATGGAGAACCAGAACTGCATTGTCTTCATCGATGAGCTGCATACGCTCGTCGGCGCTGGATCTGCGGAAGGTTCGCTCGACGCCGCAAACATCCTCAAGCCCGCGCTCAGCCGTGGCGAAATCCAGTGCATCGGAGCCACCACGCCGGCGGAGTATCGCAAGTCCATCGAGAAGGATCGCTCGCTCGAACGCCGGTTCCAGGCCGTGAAGGTACCGCCACCGAACGAAGAAGACGCGATCAAGATCATCATGGGCATCCGCGAGAAGTACGAGAAGTTCCACGCTGTCAGCTACACCGACGACGCGATCACCTTCTCGGTCTCGCACTCCAACCGCTACATTCCGGATCGTTTCCTTCCGGACAAGGCTATTGACCTCATCGACGAAGCCGGCGCGCGCGTGAAGCTGCGCCAGACCACGCTTCCCGAAGAGCTGACCGAGGTCCAGAAGCGCATCAAGTTCATCGTGCATCGCATGGAAAACGCCATCGCGAACCACGAGTTCGAGAAGGCGCGCTTCTACTCCGACGAGGAACGCAAAGAACGCGAGAACCTTCGCGCGCTGCGCGACAAGTACCACCTCGACGAGTCGAGCTCGGGCATCGTCACCCGCGAAGACATCGAAGACGTTGTCTCCCGTTGGACCGGCGTTCCGATCACCTCGATCAAGGAAGAAGAAACCCAGAAGCTGCTCCGCGTGGAAGAAGAGCTGCACAAGCGCGTCATCTCGCAGGACCGGGCGATCAGTGCCCTTGCCCGCGCGATCCGCCGGTCTAGAGCAGGCTTGAAAAATCCTGCCCGCCCGATTGGCTCGTTCCTCTTCCTCGGCCCCACGGGCGTCGGCAAAACCGAAGTCGCGCGCACCCTGGCGCAGTTCCTCTTCGGTTCTGAGAAGTCACTCATCCGATTCGATATGTCGGAGTTCATGGAGAAGCACTCTGTCTCCAAGCTCATCGGCTCGCCTCCGGGCTACGTCGGCTACGAGGAGGGCGGCCAGCTTACCGAGCGCGTCAAGCGTTCGCCGTACTCGGTTGTCCTGCTCGACGAAGTCGAAAAGGCGCATCCGGACGTTTTCAACCTGCTCCTGCAGGTGTTTGAAGACGGCCAGCTTACCGACGGCCTCGGCAACACGGTCGACTTCAAGAACACGATCATTGTCATGACGTCGAATATTGGCGCCAAGCACCTCATGAAGCGTGAGGGCCTCGGCTTCCAATCTTCGAAGGACGAAATCGTGCTCGAGAAGATGCAGGAGATGGTGATGTCCGAGGTCAAACGGACGTTCAACCCCGAATTCCTCAACCGTCTGGACGAAGTCATCGTCTTCACGGCGCTCTCGGATGCGGACCTCATGCAGATCCTCGAACTGCTCGTTCAGCAGCTCAACGTCAACCTCGTACACAAGGCCATCACCTTGTCCGTGCAGGACGACGCCAAGCGCTGGATCCTCGACAAGACCGTCGCCGATCGCACCTATGGAGCTCGTCCTCTGCGTCGCGCCCTCCAGCGCTACATTGAAGACCCGCTCTCGGAGGCGCTCATCGCCGGACAGATCGCCGAGCGGCCTGCGTTCCTCGAGGTGTATCTCGACAACAACACGCTGCACTACCGCCCGGTTTCGGCCGATGGTACTGAAGAAAAGGCCGCGGGCATGGCAATGACTACCGTCTAACTCGCAATCGCGTTGCATCCATACGCCCCGGTCCAACCGCCGGGGCGTATTGTTTTACAGGAGGTTCTTCCACCGATGGATCGTCGTGAATTCGCTGCATTTTTACCCGCTTTGCTTGCCACCACCGGCCTCCTGCCTGAAACCAGCTTGGCTCAGCAGCCGGCTGCTCCAGCCAGGGCAAAGGCTCCGCTCCCGGAGATCACCTCCGGCGTTTATCCTCCTGGTCCGGCCACCGGCTCCGGCGGACGTGAGGGCCATCGCTACCTTGCGGGAATGCTCAAGGCCGGCAACATCCAGATTGAAATGCATGAAACCCGTCAAGAACCCGGCACACCTCACGAGGCCGTCGGGCACCATCTGCATAACGAAATCTGGCTCGTCCGCGAAGGGGTCTGCGAACTGACCACCAATGGGGTGACTCGCCGCATGGTCGCCGGAGACGTCGGCATCTGCTGTGCTGGAGATCTCCACTATGTCGCCAACGCTGGCGATGTCCCTTGCGAGTACTTCGTAGTCACCGTAGGGCCGCCGGAACCATAAGTCCAGTCGGCCACAAAAAGAGGCCCGCAGCATAGCCGCGGGCCTTCTTTTCTCTCCAAGATCGAATTTGTACTAAACCAGCTTCTGCACTGCCTTCGCAGCCTTGGTTGCCGTCTTCACATAGCCGCTGGCCACATCGACAGCATCCTCAAACTGGTCCTTGCTGCGGTCGATGAGCTTCTGAGCTTCCTTGCTCAGTCTCTCGGCCTGATCCTTCAGGTAATCCCCTGCATCTTCAAGGGCTTCGCCTGCATCGTCAATGCTCCGCTTCAACTTCTTCCGCGTTTGTGCGCCAGTTGCCGGGGCGTACAGCAAGGCAGCGATGCCGCCAGCCAATGCTCCCACTCCAAGTGCGATCCAAAATTCCTTGTGACGCATGGACACCTCCGTAAAATAACTTCAAACCCTTGGATTCCGACCTTCGCCGACAGGTTGGTCGCGCTACAGACTTTTAGCTCTCAGCCAAGCCCCGCCAACTCCAGCGCTTTCACGAAGACTCGCGCGAACATTACGCGGTTCAGCCTGCCCGTATTCGTATTTCGCAAAGACGGATGATAGCTCCCAAGCAAAACAATTCCATTCGGAAGCACATATTCAGCCCCGTGTCCGAAGCTGTAGGCCGATCTCCGTTCAATCACGCCCTCCAGCAGCAGGTGCGCCAGATACCCATCCCAGGCGATCTTCCCCAGGCAAACGACCACTTTCACCTTTTTCAATGCGGCAACCTCGGCGGTCAGGTGCGCCGAACAGTTCCGAATTTCTTCCGATTTCGGCTTATCCCCCGGCGGAGCGCAACGCACCACCGACCCGATCCACAGGTTTTTCAGTTTTAGGCCGTCGTCCCGGCCTACGGCCTTGGGCTTACTCGCCAGGCCGAGTTCGTACAGTACGGGATACATAAAGTCACCCGAACCATCCCCGGTGAACGGCCTTCCGGTCCGGTTCGCTCCGTGCGCTCCGGGCGCCAGGCCTAGCACCAGAATCCTCGCCTTCGGATCCCCAAACCCCGGAACAGGCTTGGCCCAATACACATCTTCGCGATAGGCCTTGCGCCGGACTTCGCCGATGACGTGGCAATAGTCCCTGAGTCGCGAACATTGAACGCAGCTCACAATTCTTTCATGCAACCCTTGAAAAATGTGCAGATTGCCCTTCAAAGGCAAGGCTGGGGGCCCATCGGCCTCGGGAGCTTTCGGAGAGAGTTTCACGCTCGCTGATCATAGCGGAATCTGCAAAGCTTCCACAGGAAGCCCGTGCCAGATCCCCCGAATCCCGCCTCGAACGGAACCCGTTTGACCCTGCCGCCACACCCTCGTATCCTTGACAATGATCTGTGTCGGCTGGCGCCAGTTACGCCCAGCCGATACAAAACCCGTCGCGCACCAGCGTGACACATCCCATGCGCGTTTCTTTAGAAAATTTCCAACGCCAGGATCTCCGGAAGGCATCAAGACTTTGACCCCCACAAACACCGTTCAAGACACACCCGAAACCACCAACGAAGATACCCTTGCCCTGGCCGAGACGCACGATCATGACCACGAAGGCCAAGATCATGAAGGTCACGACCACTCCGGTCACGAGCATCATCACCACGCCGCACCCACGCTGAACCCCGAGCTCACGCGCTCGATCGAAGTCGAAGCGCCGGCCGAAGAGGTTTCCAAGGCATACGACAAGGTGACGCGCCGCTACGCCAAGATCGCCCGCATCCCCGGCTTCCGCGCCGGCAAGGTGCCGCCGGCGATGATTAAGTCCCGCTTCGCCCGCGAAGTTCGCGAAGAAGTGCTGGAAGCGCTGGTTAATGAAAAGTTCCGCGCCGCGCTGATCGAGCAAAACATCACGCCGGTTTCGCAGCCTCAGGTTTCTGAGTTGCTGCTTGCCGATGGCGCGCCGCTAAAGTTCAAGGCCACCTTCGAAGTCCTGCCGACAATCAACATCGACGGCTACGACACCGTCACGGTCGCTCGTCCGGACGCTTCGGTCGAAGAAGACGAGTACCAGAACGAGCTCTCCAACGTGCTCGATCACCACGCAACCGTAGAGCCGGTCGAAGAAGACCGGCCGCTCGTCGACCATGACTGGGCCGAGATCGAGTTCAAGGGCCAGATCCAGGACCTCGCGCAGACCGTCGGCGAAGAAGGCCTCGAGACCAAGGCTGAAGCGCAGCCCATCACCGGCGAAGACGTGCTCATCGAAGTCGGCGGCAAGAACACGCTCGCGGCTTTCAATGAAGCTCTACGCGGCGCCAAGGTAGGCCAAGAACTTGCGTTTGAAGCAAGCTATCCCGCTGAGTTCGGCGACGCACGCCTTGCCGGCAAGACCGTTGCGTACGACGTCAAGGTTAAGGCCATCAAGCGTAAGACCTACCCCGAACGCGACGAAGAGTTCGCCAAGCAGCTTGGACCGTACACCGATTGGGCCGACTTCGAAACCAAACTTCGCGAGCGTCTCGCGACCCGCAAGTCCGACACTCTCAATGCTGAAGCCCGCGACAAGATGCTCGACGAGCTGATCGCGAAGTTCACCTTCCCTGTTCCCGAAACGTTTGTGCAGCAGCAGATCGACGCTCGCCTCGAGCGTGGCCTTCGCGCGCTCGCCCAGCAGGGCATGAGCTCGGACGCCATGCGCCAGCTCGACTTCGGCCGTCTGCGTGAAGCGCAACGCGAACAGGCTGTGAACGAAGTCAAGGTGTCCTTGGTGCTCGATCAGGTAGCCGCACGCGAGAACATCACTGTAAGCGACGAAGAGATGGAGCGCGAGCTGATGATGCTCTCCATCCAGTCCCGGGAGCCGCTCGATACCCTCCGCAAGCGCCTTACCGACGACGGCTCCCTGCTTCGCATCCGCGAGCAGATGATACGCGAGAAGACCGGCAACGCCCTCTTCGAAAAACTCGCCTCATAACCACAATCCGGGTTACTCCATTCATGCGCGCTCCCTGCGCATGAGTGGGGTAACTTTGCAACTTCCGTCCAGTCTTCCACAGCCCACCTAACCTACACCCGCCTATATCCTGATTAGGCAAGAAGAAAGAGAGAGCTATGGGACTTATACCAATGGTGCTCGAGCAGACGAGCCGGGGCGAACGCTCCTACGATATTTACAGCCGTCTGCTGCGCGACAACATCATCTTCCTCGGTACGCCGATCGACGACAACATCGCCAACCTGATCATTGCGCAAATGCTCTTCCTCTCCGGTGAAGACCCGGAGAAGGACATCCAGCTCTACATCAACTCCCCCGGCGGCAGCATCTCCGCAGGCCTTGCCATCTACGACACCATGCAGTACATCAAGAACGACGTGGTGACGTTCTGCATTGGACAGGCGGCTTCGATGGGCGCGTTCCTGCTGATGGCCGGCAAGAAGGGCAAGCGCTTCACGCTTCCCAACTCGCGCATCCTGATCCACCAGCCATCCATGGGCGGCCTCGGCGGACAGGCGACGGACATCGACATCCACGCACGCGAGATCCTTCGCATTCGTGAACTGACGAACAAGCTCATGAGCCAGTCCACCGGCCAGCCGCTCGACCGCATCGAGCGCGACGTGGAACGTGACTTCATCATGACCGCACCGCAGGCTAAAGAGTATGGCATCATCGATGACATCATCGATCGCCCACGCACAACTTAAACAAAGCCTTGAAGGCAACACCCCATCCTCACAAGGATGGGGTGTTTTCCTTTGCGAACCTCTGCTCCCTTCGCGGCCTTTGCGCTCAAAGATCTTCTCTCGAGCCCGGAACCTCCCTCGTCACCCGGTATCCACTTCTTCATCCCTGTCCCTTGTTCGGACACCCGTAAGGTCGACAGAGGTGTAAACTTTTACTTGTTCGTGCCGGCCGCCGCTCCCCGTGAGGCCCGGTACAAAGGAGTTTCACCTGTCTATGAAAACCTCTCGGGGCTCCGAAGAATCGCTTCGCTGCTCGTTCTGCCACAAGTCGCAAGACGCTGTCGCCAAGCTGATCTCCTCGCCCTCCGACTACCCACGCGCTTACATCTGCGATGAGTGCGTCGCCGTTTGCAACTCCATCCTCGAAGACGACAAGAGTGACGCGCAGCCCGGTGCACAGCCCGCGCACCTGCCCAAGCCCGCTGAAGTGAAAGCCTTCCTCGACGACTACGTGATCGGCCAAGATGTCACCAAGAAGAAGCTCGCGGTCGCCGTCTACAACCACTACAAGCGCGTGCAAATGAACCGTACCCGCGGCAACGACGTCGAACTCGCGAAGTCCAACATCCTCCTCGTCGGCCCCACCGGCTCCGGCAAAACACTGCTCGCGCAGACGCTCGCCAAGATGCTCGACGTGCCGTTCGCCATTGTCGATGCCACGACCCTGACCGAAGCCGGCTACGTCGGCGAAGACGTTGAGAACATCATCCTCAAGCTCCTGCAGGCTGCTGATGGCGACGTTGCCCGCGCACAGTCCGGCATCATCTACATCGACGAGATCGACAAGATTGGCCGGAAGGACGAGAATCCCTCCATCACGCGCGATGTCTCCGGCGAAGGCGTGCAGCAAGCGCTGCTCAAGCTGCTCGAAGGCACCATCGCCAACGTTCCCCCGCAAGGTGGACGCAAGCACCCGCACCAGGAGTTCACCATCGTCGACACGACGAACATCCTGTTCATCTGCGGCGGCGCTTTCGTCGGCCTTGAAAAAGTCATCGGACGCCGCATTGGCAAGAAAGCACTCGGCTTCAAGACGCAGGGTACGGTCAAGCCGGAAGAAGTCACGCCCATCCGTGCGCAGCGCGATGCTGAGCTTCTTCGCCAGGCCGAGCCTCAGGACTTGCTCAAGTACGGTCTCATTCCCGAGTTTGTCGGTCGGCTGCCGGTCATGGGAGTGCTCGATGAGCTAGACGAAGCTGCTCTGATCGAAATCCTCACCAAGCCTCGTAACGCGATCCTGAAGCAGTACGCCAAGTTGTTCGACTACGAAGGCGTCAAGGTGACCTGGACCGATGGTGCTGCGCGTGAGATCGCCCGCGAAGCCCTAAACCGCAAGGTCGGCGCGCGTGGCCTGCGCATGATCCTCGAAGAGCTGATGCTCGACCTCATGTACCATGTGCCCGGCAACAAGAAAATCAAGGAACTCACGATCACCGAAGAGATGGTCAAGTCCCGCGACATCACGCTGCCGGTCATGCTTGAAAAAGCCGGTTAACAAACCTTCAGCAACAACCTGACGGACAGCTTTTTAGCTGTCCGTTCTTGTTTGCATTCCAGTGCTCACGTTCACACGATAAAAACCTTGGTAATCCGTGTGCAATTCCCCGCCTCCGAAGCGCGTACAATTTCTTCCAAGCCGTTGCATCGCATCGTTCTTTCGCGTGCTGCGTCTAATCGGGAGGCCTATGACTAACGACGAACGCGATCTCCTTACCGGCGCTCAGCGCAAGCTTCCCATGATGCCCATCCGCGAGATGGTCATCTTCCCCCACATGATGGCGCCCTTCGTCGTCGGACGCGAATCCTCCGTCCGCGCGCTCGAAGAAGCCCTCAACGGTGACCGCCGCATCTTCCTGGCGACGCAGCATGACGCTTCGGTCGACGAGCCCACAGCCGACGACATCTACACCGTCGGCGTGATCGGCAACATCGTCCAGTCCGTCCGCATGCCCGACGGCAACATCAAGGTGCTCGTCGAAGGCGTCGAGCGCGCCCGCGCTTCCGAGGTTAACGATGACGATGGTTTCTTCGTCGCAACGGTTCGCACCTCCAAGGCCGAGCTGCCGTCCACAACCGCAACCGAGCAACTCATCACGCGCGTGCATCAGCTCTTTGAGCAGTACAACAAGTTGCAGCAGTCACTCAACCACGAAACCGCCGCCGCGCTTCGCACCGATGAGCCCGCCAAGCTGGCCGACGTGATCGCTGCCAACCTGCAGCTCTCCATCGAAGAAAAGCAGCAGGTTCTCGAAGTCTTCGACCCAGAGATTCGTCTCTCGCGCATCGCCGACACACTCGACATCGCCATCGAGAAACTCAACATGGACCGCACCATCCAGTCACGCGTCAAGCGCCAGATGGAGCGTGCGCAGAAAGAGTACTACCTCAACGAGAAGATCAAGGCCATCCAGAAGGAGCTGGGCCGCGGCGAGAAGTCCGAGTTCGATGAGCTGAAGAAAAAGATCGAAGAAGCCGGCATGACTCCCGAGGTGAAAGAGAAGGCGATGCTCGAGCTCAAAAAGCTCGAAGCCATGCCTCCGATGTCCGCCGAGTCTACCGTCAGCCGCAATTACCTCGACTGGCTGCTCGCCGTGCCTTGGAAAAAGAAGTCCAAGGAAATCCGCTCGATCGAGACTGCCGAGACCGTTCTCAACGAAGACCATTACGGCCTTGAAAAGATCAAGGATCGCATTCTCGAGTTCCTCGCCGTGCGCCAGCTCGTCAAGAACCCCAAGGGTTCGATCCTCTGCTTTGTTGGACCTCCGGGCGTCGGTAAGACTTCACTCGGCATGTCCATCGCGAAGGCGACGGGCCGCAAGTTCGTCCGCATGTCGCTGGGCGGTGTGCGTGATGAAGCCGAGATCCGCGGACATCGCCGTACGTACATCGGCGCACTGCCGGGCCAGATCATCCAGTCGATGAAGAAGGCCGGAACGAAGAACCCCGTCATCATGCTCGACGAGATCGACAAGATGGCGTCGGATTTCCGCGGTGACCCCGCCAGTGCCTTGCTCGAAGTTCTCGATCCCGAACAGAACAACACGTTCCAGGATCACTACCTTGACGTCGAATACGATCTCTCGCAGGTTCTCTTCGTCGCGACGGCGAATGTCCTCCACACGATCCCGGGCCCGCTGCAGGACCGTATGGAGATCCTCCGCCTTACCGGCTACACTGAGGTTGAAAAGCTCGAGATCGCCAAGCAATATCTGGTGAAGAAGCAACTCGAGGCAACGGGCCTCAACGGCGAGCAAATCTCTTTCACAGACGATGCTCTCCGTGAGATCATCCGCAGCTATACCCGCGAGGCCGGCGTTCGCAACCTCGAACGCGAGATCGGCAACGTTTGCCGCAAGGTCGCGCGCAAGGTTGTCGGCGACTCCAAGCACACGGAGGCCATCACCGCAGAAACCCTCGTAACTCTCCTTGGAGTCGCCAAATATCGCGACTCGCAGGTGCAGGAGAAGTCCGAAGTCGGTCTAGTCACCGGCCTTGCCTGGACGGAGATGGGCGGCAGCATTCTGCAGACCGAAGTTCAGGTACTCGATGGCAAGGGCAAGATGACACCCACCGGCCAGCTTGGCGATGTGATGCAGGAATCGGCGCAGGCCGCTCTCACATGGATTCGTTCGCGGTCGCAGCACCTTGGTTTGCCCAAGGACTTCTACCGGAACATCGATATCCATATCCACGTTCCGGAGGGCGCCATCCCCAAGGATGGTCCATCCGCCGGCATCACGATGGCCACCGCACTCGCCAGCGCGCTCACCAAAATCCCCGTACGTCGCGACATCTGCATGACTGGAGAAATCACCCTCCGCGGCAAGGTACTGCCGATCGGCGGCCTCAAGGAAAAGCTCCTCGCAGCCCACCGCGCAGGCATCTTCGAAGCCATCCTGCCTGCTGAAAATAAGAAAGACCTGGCCGATCTGCCCGAACTCATCAAAACCACGATGAAGCTCAACTGGGTGGAGCAGATGGACGAAGTCCTAGAGATCGCGTTGGCCGGGAAGCTTCCACGTCTCGCCGAAGAGACTCCCGAAGCTCTCGTCGGTTCGATGCCCGTGCCGCAGACAGGTGCGGACGTCAACGCAAACGTCGCGCGCCAGTAACGCAATTCACAAACAGCAATAGGCCGAGACAATATGCCTCGGCCTATTGCTATGCGTTCACCTTGCTATGCGTTCACCACGTTATGGCACTGTGGGTCGCCGGCCCTGGATCAAGTGAATGATCAGCGAAACCACCGCCAGGATCAAAAGGATCTTGATCAGGATGGGCGCGACATGGACAACGACGAAGCTGAGAACCCAAAGAATCGCTAACACTATTGCCAGATAGAGAAACATTTGTACCCTCCGTTCAGGCGCGTCGTCCTGTAATCAAGTGCAGCACCAACGATATCACCGCGAAGATCACCAGCAAATGAATCAATAGTCCGGCGCTCTTGAACATTACAAAGCCGCCGATCCACAAAAGGAAAAGAACAATTGCCAAAATAAGAAACATCCATGCACCCCTAAACCTGAAATCGCGCTAAACACGCGTGTTACGTCCCATGAGAGCCTTATGTACTGTAGCTGCGTTGCTTGTCATCGAAAAATATTCTCATCCAATGAAGTCAGATAACATCCGGCGCGCCGCCCGCATCGAACGGCCTGAAACGCAATTTCTGGAGGCTCCACTTGGAACTCATTGTCGTCATCATTCTCGTCCTTCTGCTGTTTGGGTCTTTCCCCATCTTTCCCTACTCGCGCGACTGGGGCTATCGCGGCAGTGGTGTTCTCGGCACCATCCTGCTCATTGTCGTCATTCTCTGGCTGCTGCAGATCGTTTAGTTCCGTCAATTCCCGGCGCATTCGGTAAGATAAAGGCGTAGTTTCGCGATTTTCCCGCGGAACACGCCTTCTCTTATGACGCCAGCGACGACAAACCTCACGGACCTCCACCTCAGCGATCTCGCGCCTACCTTCGTTCAATCGGAGATTCGCGCGATGAATGTCGCCTGCTCCGCCGTCAACGGAATTAACATGGCGCAGGGAGTCTGCGACACAGACCCGCCCCACCCGGTCGTCGAATCTGCCATCGAAGCCATCCGCAACGGCTTCAACATCTACACACGTCTCGAAGGCATCACCAGACTGCGTGAAGCGCTCGCGCACAAGTTTGCCACCTTCAATAAGCTCACAGTCGACCCCGAGCAAGAAATCCTCGTCACCTCCGGCGCGACCGGCGCCATGTACTGCACGCTGCAGGCGCTGCTCAATCCCGGCGACGAATGCCTCATCTTCGAGCCCTTCTATGGCTACCATATTCTGACGCTGCGCTCGCAGCGCCTCAAGCCCGTCACCGTGCCGCTGGTCGGCGCGGACTACGCGCTGGATGTCGGGGCCCTTCGCGCCGCCGTCACACCCAAGACCCGCGCCATCATCCTCAACAGCCCCGCGAACCCTTCCGGCAAAGTCTTCACCTTGGCCGAGCTCGAACTTCTGGCCGACTTCGCCATCGAGCACGACCTCTTCGTCTTCACCGACGAGATGTACGAGTACTTCCTCTACGAAGGCGCCGAGCATCTCTCCATCGCCGCGCTTCCCGGCATGAAAGACCGCACCGTCACCATCTCCGGCTTCTCCAAAACTTTCTCGGTCACCGGCTGGCGTCTCGGCTACCTTGCCGGCAGCAGCAAGTGGCTGCCCGCCATCGGCAACTTCCACGACCTCACTTACATTTGCGCACCCGCACCGCTCCAGCACGGCGCCGCCACTGGCCTCCTGCAACTCCCACCGAGCTTCTATACGGACATGGCCGCCGAGTACCAGGCCAAGCGCAACCTAGTCTGCGCCGCACTCACCCGCGCGGGCCTCACACCATCCGTCCCCAATGGCGCCTACTACATCCTCGCCGACGCTACCCGCATCCCCGGCTCCGATGCCAAACAGAAAGCCCGCCGCCTGCTCGCCGACACCGGCATCGCCGCCGTCGCTGGCTCAGCCTTCTTCGGCCTCAACGCCGATGGCACCAACCGCGGCGACCACCTGCTTCGTTTCTGCTACGCGAAGAAAGATACGGAGCTCGAAGAAGCGTGCCGCCGTCTCGGCGCTTACAAACTCTAGCGCTTCAGCGCAAAACAAAAGGGGCAGCGAGAAACCTCTCGCTGCCCCTTCCCTGCTTAAATCTCACAAAATCGACTCGTCATACGGCAGCGTCAACCAACGCCGCTGCCCGCAATGTCCACCGGCAATCGAAGGGATCAGCATTACTTCATCGCCATCCTCAAACTGATGCGCATCGCCGCCGAGAAACCGGATGTCTTCGTCGTTCACATACACATTGATGAACCGCCGCAACTTGCCGTTCTCGTCCTTCACGTTCTGCGAAAGCGCCGGAAACTTCGTATCGAACTCCGCGATTAACGCGGGCAAATCCTTCGCATCCGAATCAAACGCCTTCTGCCCATCCGTATGCCGAGCCAACGCCGTCGGCAACACAATCTTCACGCTCACCGTACTCCTCCTGCCAACTCCAACTCACTCACAAGAGATGCATCGACCTCTCGAATGTATTCATCAAACGCTGCCAGCTTCGGCTTCACAGCACGCTCTGCCGGATACTGCCCTTCGAGGGCATCGGTCGTCTTCAAGCCGTTGCCCGAGATGATCGACACCGTAATCTGATCGCGCGAGATGCGCCCCTGCGAGTACAGCCGCGCCGTCACAGCCGTCGTCACACCGCCGGCTGTCTCCGTAAATACGCCCTCGCACTCTGCCAGCTCCTGGATGCCCGAAACAATCTCAACATCCGAAACATCCTCGGCCCAGCCGCCCGTCTCCTGAATCATCTTCGAGGCCAGCGGTCCATCCGCCGGGTTTCCGATCGCCAGCGAACGCGCAATCGTGTTCGGGCGCTGCGGCTCAATGTAATCCCATCCCTGCTTCACCGAGTGCGAAATCGGCGAGCATCCCGTGGCCTGCGCTCCAAAGAACCGCACATCCTTGTGCTCCACCAGCCCAAGCGCCACGAGCTCGCGGAACGCCTTGCGGATCTTGCGAATCATGCTGCCGCCGGCCATCGGCACAACGACATTGTCGGGTAGCTTCCACCCCATCTGTTCGGCAATCTCATAGCCAATCGTCTTCGAACCCTCAGCATAGTAAGGCCGCAGGTTCACATTCACGAAGCCCCAGTTGTACTCATCCGCGATCAGCGTACAGAGGCGGTTCACATGGTCATAGTTGCCATCGATCCGCACCAGCCGCGCGCCATAAACGAGCGTGTTCAAAATCTTTGCCGCTTCCAAATCGCTAGGCACCAGGATGCAGGCCCGCAGGCCCAGCCGCGCCGACTGCGCAGCCACGCTGTTCGCCAGATTGCCTGTCGAGGAGCAGCCCACCGTTTTGAACCCGAACGCCTGCGCATTGGCCAGCGCCACGCTCACCACGCGGTCCTTGAAGCTCAGGGTCGGGAAGCACACCGCATCGTTCTTGATATAGAGATTGTCAGCGCCCACCTTTTTACCAAGGTTCTTCGCGCGCAACAGCGGCGTAAAGCCTACCGGCAGATCCGGCAAAAATCCTTCAGGGATGGGCAGCAGCTCTTTGTACCGCCAGATGTTCATCGGCCCCGCGGCCACCGTCTCGCGCGTAAACCGTCCGCGCACCGACTCCAGGTCGTACTGCACTTCCAGCGGCGCCAAACACTCATCGCAAGCCGAAAGCGGCCGGTTGCCAAAGCTCTTGCCACACTCATTACAGCGCAGCTCGTACACGGTAGATCCCATCACTCGACTCCAAGGGCCAAGGGGTCCTGCTCGCGACGCTTACTCTCAATTGTCTGAAGGGGGGATGCAGAGAATCGTGGACCACAGGCTTAACGGGAAGCTATGGCACCAACCGAACCTCATGTTCCCTGTCTCCAGGAGAGAGTTGACACCGGTACCAAGTAGCTGTCCGGTTGTCGTGGCGTCAAAGGGCTCGTCCCTCAACCACTCTGCATGAAATTCGACCCGCTTGCGCGGATGGAATACATCGTTTGTACCATACCGCTCAGCGCATCGCAACCTGTTCAAAACCCCAAGCCCACCGGCACCGCCCGCATCGCACCTACGTGGTCCAGTATCCGCTCCACCATCTCCCGCTTGGAGGACGTAGGCAGATCCACCTCGGCATCCCGCATCAGCAGCGTCCCCGCATTGCGATCCACCTCAAACCCACTATCGGCGCGGGAAACATCGTTCGCCACGATGGCATCCACACCCTTCTCCCGCAGCTTCCGCCTTCCCTCTTCGAGCACCCGCTCGGTTTCCGCCGCAAACCCGATCACCACCGTCCCCGGCATCTGCTCCGCGACAACCTGCCGCAGAATGTCCTCATTCCGCTCCAGTTCCAGAACCATCGAATCCTGCTTCTTCAACTTCTGTAAGGCGACCTCCTTCACGCGATAATCTGCAACCGCTGCCGCCATCACCACCACGGTGGCTTCAGGGAGACGCTTCATCACCGCACGCTGCATCTCCGCCGCTGTCCCCACCATCATTTGCTCGCACCGCAACGTGGCATCCACACCGGCCGTCGTCACCAACACCACCTTCGCCCCCCGAGCCAAGGCCGCCTGCGCTAGCGCCACGCCCATCTTTCCACTTGACCGGTTCCCAAGAAACCGCACGGGATCGATCGGCTCCCGCGTCCCTCCAGCTGTGATCAGAAACACCTCACCAGCCAGATCATCCCGTTTTCGGTCAGCTTCCTTGACCGCCCAAAAAGCCGCATCCGCAATCTCAACAACCTCAGCCAGCCGACCTTCACCTACCATCCCGCAAGCCAGATACCCCGCCCCGGGCTCGATTACCCGAACACCCCTTCCACGCAGCGTTGCCACATTCGCCTGCGTCGCCGCATGGCGCCACATGTTCACATTCATCGCCGGAGCAATCAACAAGGGCGCCGTCGTCACCAGACAGATCGTCGAAAGTAGATCATTCGCCATCCCATGCGCCAGCTTCGCAATCGTGTTCGCCGTCGCCGGGGCAATTACCACTGCGTCAATCTCCTGCGTCACACGAATATGTTCCATATCGAACTTCTCGGCGTCAACGCTCGCAGCCTCATCCACCACCGGCTCCCACAACGACGTCAACACCTGCCGTCCACTCAGCGCCGCGAACGTCAGCGGAGTGACAAACTTCTCGGCCCCCGCCGTCATCACCACCTGCACCTCCGCGCCGCGACGCTGTAACTCCCGCGTCAACTCCGCCGACTTATAGGCCGCAATGCCTCCGGTCACACCCAGCAGAATCCTCATCGCGCACTCTCCGTATGGATCACAACATTGTCGATCAGCCGCGTCTTTCCCACCCACGCAGCCACTGCGACCAGAGCGCCGTCCGTCACGTCGCTCACCGGCTCAAGAGTCCGGAGATCTACAATCTCCGCATAGTCCAACCGTATCGAGTCCGCGGTTTCCAGCTCATCTCGCAAGGCGTCCTGCAACTTCGCTACATCGCATTCGCCCTTGGCGGCGGCCATTTCGATCCTCCGCAAAGAATGCACAAGTGCCAACGCGCAATTACGCTCTTTGTCGCTCAGATAACGATTCCTAGAGCTCATGGCCAGCCCATCCACCTCGCGCACCGTAGAGCAAACCACCATCTCCACATCGAAGTTCAAATCGCGCACCATCGTCCGCAGCACGGCCACCTGCGCAGCATCCTTCTGCCCAAAGAACGCACGCTCTGGCCGAAAGATGTTGAACAGCTTCGCCACCACCGTCGCCACGCCGCGAAAGTGTCCAGGCCGCGATGCTCCATCCAGCCGCCCGCCAACATCCGGCACATCCACAAACGTCTCGGCGCCCACCGGATACATCTCTTCCGGCAACGGCGCAAACAAAACGTCTACTCCCTCGCGCTCCAGCATCACGCAGTCGGCCTCAAACGTCCTCGGATACGCCGCAAAGTCTTCGTTCGGCGCAAACTGCGTCGGGTTCACAAAGATCGTCACGACGACCGCGCCGCAACTCACTTTTGCTGCCCGCACCAGGGATAAATGTCCCTCATGCAGCGCGCCCATTGTAGGCACCAGACCCAGGGTACGGTCACCGCGCCTCAGCTCCTTGCAAGCGCGGCGCACCTCATCAATCGTTCGCAGGATCTCCATCACTCATCGCCCGACAACATCAGCGAGACTCCGCGCGGCAGATGGTAACTCTCCGTGTCGTGCGGAAAACTCCTCGCCTCCACGACCGTGCGATATTCTTCCAGCCCTTCACGAATGAACTTTCCGGCATCACCGAAGTTCCGCACAAACTTCGCCGGCTGCCGGAACGACAGCGCAAACAGATCGTGGAACACCAAAATCTGTCCATCGCAATCGGGGCCCGCCCCAATGCCGATTGTCGGGACTCTGAGCGCGTCCGTAATCTTTGCCGCGAGCTCCCGCGGAATCCCCTCAAGCACAATCGCGACCGCACCTGCTTGCTCCAGCGCGAGCGCGTCGTCGCAAAGCTGCTGCGCCGCAGCCTCCGACCGCCCCTGCACCCGATACCCGCCCATTTTATGCACCGACTGCGGCGTCAACCCGATGTGCCCCACTACCGGAATTTCTGCGTCTGTGATCGCCCGCACGCGATGCGCCTGAGAAGCCCCGCCCTCAAGCTTCACCGCTTCCGCTCCGGCTTCTTTCACAAACCGCAGTGCATTCCGCACGGTCTCTTCCACAGACAGCTGGTAGCTGCCATAAGGCATATCCACCACCAGCATCGCCCGCCGCACGGCACGCCGCACGGCACGGGCATGGTGCAGCATGTCGTCCATCGTCACGCTGAGCGTGTCGTCATAACCGAGCACGGCCATGCCCAGCGAGTCGCCCACAAGCAACACGTCGATACCGGCCTCGTCAACAAGACGGGCCGTGGGATAGTCGTACGCTGTAAGGGCTGTAATCGCGGCGCCATGTTGCTTCTGCGCCAGCAGACTCTGGGCCGTGACCTTTGTCACGTCCATGCGACGAAACTCGTCGCGCATACCAGTCAAACTCATCGTCTCTCCAGTGCCGCTCTGCAAAAGGCAGATGCGTCCCGAACAAGACCAGTATAAGCAAGCGCTCGGATCGCGGCCAATGTGCCCGAATTTGGACTAGAGGTTTCGTTGACACTTCCCTCTACGAAACCTATGGTTGCTTCAGAGTCCATAACTGCTCCTCAAATCCAGCCACAACTCAAGAAACCAAGGACGCACCCAATGAAAGCACTCGCCGTTCTCCTGTTTTCCGCCATCGCCGCAGCCCCCGCGCTCACCGCACAGACCCCAAGCGCAGCCCCAGCCGCGCTGCCTCCTGCCGCAGTCGCGAACCCCGTCGTTTGGTCTGCCAACCAAATATACGACCGCCAGTCCAAGTACATGATTGCCGCCGCCGAGCAGATGCCGGCCGACAAGTACAGCTACCATCCCACTCCGGACCAGTGGACCTTCGCCAAGATCATCTCCCATGTCGCCGCCGCCAACGGTGGCGTCTGTGGCCTGCTCTCCGACCAGCCCTCCCCCGCCACGGTCAAGGTAGCCGACACAGCTACCAAGCCCGAGCTCGTAGCCGCCGTCAAAGCCTCTTTCGCCTTTTGCGATACCGTCATGGCCAACCTCCACGACGACAAGCTCGGCGACCCCATTACCTACTTCCGCGGCGCCCGAGTCCCCCGCGCCCGCGCTCTCATCGAGCTCACCGACGACCTCGAAGACCACTACTCGCAGATGGCCAGCTACCTCCGCCTCAACGGCATGCTGCCACCCTCTGCCGCACCTAAGAAGTGACTCCCTTGACACCCGCGATATACTGAAGGTGTAGACGCATAGGAACGGCCCGGCCACCAGCCGGGCCGTTCCGCGTGAGCCCCGCAAGTCGAAGTCCACCGCTAAGTCCAATCTGCTGCGGACTTTGCACGATTTTGACGGGGGGAGGGGTAGGATGGGAAAAACCGCTACGATGACAGTATGAGCTACGCACGCTACTTCCTTGCGCACCTTCGCAAGGACCTCCGGCTGGAATGGCGCGCCAAGGACTCCATCAATGGCATGCTGTTCTTCTCGCTGCTGGTGGTGGTCGTGCTGGCCATGGCCTTCGATCCCGGCTCGTACCCCACGCTCGCCCGGCAGATCTCCGGCGGCCTCATCTGGGTCGGCCTGCTGTTCGCCGCCATGACAGCTCTCAACCAATCATGGTCGCGCGAGCTCCACAACAGCGTACTGGATGCGCATCGCCTGGCCGCTGCACCGCCTTCCGCCCTGTTCGTCGGCAAAGCCGTGGCAAATTTCCTCTTCGTCACTGCCGTGGAGCTTGTGCTCACGCCGGTCTTCGTCATTTTCTACAACCTGCATCCGCTGGGAGAAACCTGGAAGCTGCTGCTCATCCTGCCGCTGGGGACCTGGGCGCTGGTGGTCAACGGCACCTTCTTCGCCGCGCTCGGCCTGCGCACTCGCAACCGCGAAACCTTGCTGCCATTAGTGCTGCTGCCGGTCTCGATGCCTGCCCTTCTGGCGATGATCCAGGCCACCACAAACGTCCTTACCGGCGAGCGCGAACCGACGCTGTGGATCAAGGTGCTGGTGACCTATGTTGTCGTCTTCACTATCGCCTGCCTTTTCCTGTTCGAAACCATCTTGAATGCGGATTAGGAAAGACCATTTGCTCTGCCGATTAGCGCACTGCCTTCCACTGCCCTCCTCACAAGACGGTAAAATTGAACCCGGTGACAACTCTTCGCAAAACGAACGGCCCAATGCCAAGGTGGGCACTCGCGTACCTTGCCTTCACGGTGATCATTCTCGTCATCGGTTTCGAAAAAGCCATGACCGCTCCCACCGAAGCCACGATGGGCAATCTCTACCGGGTGTTTTTCTACCATCTGCCGCACGCGATCATTAGCTTCGTCTTCCCGTATTTCAACTGTCTGGCCTCGTTCGCCTATCTCTACTGGCGCAGCCGCGATGCAGACCGTGCCGCTGCGGCGGACGCTTTCGCGCTGGCTTCGGCCGAGATGACCGTGCTCTACGCCAGCATCGGCCTCGCCACCGGCAGCATCTGGGGTCGCGCTGCCTGGGGAATCTGGTGGGCCTGGGATGCGCGCATGACCACCTATCTTCTCCTCTGGTTGCTCTACGTCAGCTACCTCCTGCTACGCAGCTTCTCCCAGCCAGGACAGACAGCCGTTCTTTCCTCCGTGCTCGGCATCTTCGCAGCCATCGACGTCCCCATCTGCTTCATGTCCATTCGCTGGTATCGTACCCAGCATCCTGCACCAGTCTTCGGCGGCGACGCCGACTCCGGCATCGACCCCAGCATGCTTCCGGCCGTCCTCTGGAATATGGCCGCCTGGGCCCTCTGGGGAGCCTTCCTGCTCGGTGTTCGATACGCGGTTGAACGCCGCCGCCAACGCCAGGCCGCAGCTTACGCCGTCGCCTTCCTAGAAACCGAAGAGCCAACCGGCCTGGAGGGCGCATGATGATTCCCTTCCATACGCTCTCGCAACGCCACCTTGTTTACGCCTATCTTGCGGTCTTTATCCTGCAGTTCGGCTACGCCCTCTGGCTCGCAATCCAGTGGCGCAAATCCCGTTGACCCGGTTAGCCAAAAAAAACGGAGCCAGGCTTTCGCCTAACTCCGTTGATCCGAGGAATCATGTTCGCCCGGTAGCTCAGTGGCTACCGCGTCGTTTTCTCTAACCCGGTCTTTTCCAAAGGGTTTCGCTCAAATCCGCAAAATAATTCCAGGGACGTTGCAGACAACACGGCAGACCCCTAAACTTCACAACAATGCTCAAACCTCCCTGCCTCCGAAAAACTCTCGCCACCGGCGCTTCAGCGCTGTTGCTGGTTGCGGTTGGATGCCATCGGAACGCGTTTCCGACCTATCCGGCGTCCTATCGCGAGTTCGCCTACGTCACTGCAGGGGCGTCTGACACCGTTGCGGTTCTGGACCTCGTCTATCTGCGCCAGGATCGTGTCTTGCAGGTCGGCCATGAACCGACTGGTCTCGCCGCAAATCCGCTGCGCAACGAGGTTTATGCCGTCAATAGCGGCAGTGACTCCGTTAGCGTGATCGATGCGACGACCAACCGCGTATCCGCGACTATCGGCGTCCATCACAAGCCGTACTTTATTGAGGTTTCTCCCGACGGCAAGCGCGCTTACGTGCCCAACTCAGCCTCGAACACCGTCAGCATCCTTGACCTCGACAAGCGCCGCGAAATCGCCGTCGCAGCCACGGGCGAAGGTCCTGGAATTGCGCGGGTCTCTCCCGACGGAAAGTCGCTAGTTGTCAGCAATCGCATCGCCGGCAGTGTTTCGGTCTACACCATTACGGACTCCGACAAGCAGCCGCTGCAGTTCCGTGAGTCGTTCTCCGGCTGCCCCGGAGCTACGGACATCGCTATCGCGGCGAACTCCCTTTCCGAACCTACCTCCGGTTCCAAAGCCTTCATCGCGTGCTCAGGCGGACATCAGGTCATGGATATCTGGCTGGGTGCTGCGCCGAACTCCTGGCGAGGCGAGCAGGATGCCTCGCTACAGCACGATCAGATGCTGGCGATGCTCGATGTTGGCAAGACGCCCATACATCTGGCGCTTAAGCCCGATGGTGGTGAAGTATTTTCAACAAACTTCGATTCCGACAGCATCTCCGAGATTTCCACCTGGACGAATGAAGTCAGCGGAACTTACGTGATCGGCACCAATCCTTCGAGCGCCATCATCAGCCGCGATGACTCGAGCCTTTGGGTCACCAACTTCGGAGCAGAATCGGCCAGTCTTTACAGCATCAACGACGGCCGCCTGATAACAGCTGTCCATGATGGAAGTCACCCGGATGCGCTTACGTTCTGCGTCTGCAACGGCAAGGATGAGCATTTGCTGCTCGTCGTCGATTCAGGATCAGGCGATGTCGCCGTGATCAAAAATCAGAGCGGTGGGAGCCCATCGCTCTTCACCATGCTTCCTGCCGGAAGCCATCCAAACGACATTGTTGTGAAGGCCTTCACCGCGAAATAACTTTATCGTCCGCTGCGAGTTCAGCAATCCGCGTCTCGCGCAAAGCCTGCCTCGTCGCGGAGACATACGCTCCAGCAAGCAGCAACAACCCCGACAAAAATGCCCACATGATCAGGCTGACAGATACGTCAAATGCTCCGTAGACGGAGTGAAAGTCCAGGTGCGGCAACGCGAGGATGTAAAGATACTTCGCAACCGTCCAAAGAATACCCATCACAATCGCAGTTGGCAGCACAGCACTCACGGGCACTTTACGATTCGGTAGTCCCCAATAGATGAGAAAGAACAAGCAAATACTGGAGAGCAAGGCACAGATCTGCAGGAAGCTGCTCCCGATGAAATTGAAGAAGCGGTTGTCCGTGTGGCCGAAGAAGACCCACGCCATCACCGTGCGTTGCCCCGACGTCAGCGCAACCGACGCCATCGCAAGAACACCAACCCCTGCCGCAAGACCTATCGACACGATCTGATTTTGTAGATACGATCGATTCTTCGTCACGCCCCACACACTGTTCAGGGCAACTTCCAGGGGCAAAAATACGCCAGTGGTTGTTACCAGCAGCATGACCACTGAGAAAATTCTCACCTGCGCATGCGAGTAGGCCAGCGCCCGCATGTTGCGCATCACAAACTCCTGGTTGTTCGGCAGGAAGTTCGTCATCATCTCGCCGACAACATCGGCCATCTTCGCCGAGTGAAACACCTTTTGCGAAAGCGTAAGCAAGAGCACAATGAATGGAAACAAGGAGAGAATCACCTGTGCAGCCACACTAAACGCATACGTATGTACTTCGGTGCGAGTCATATACACACCGAGGGCCTTCACCTGATCCCACGTCGCGCTCTCTTCAACAGGAACCGAGTGCCGCGCAGCGAGGCTCGGCGCGATCGCCTCTGCGCCGGCATCGGGGACAACTAGGCTTCGCGCCCCGATCACAAGGTGATCACTTGCGCTTGGGGTCACGTTGGGAACTTCCTTTTCGCCAGACATGTATTCAGTCTACTTCGTCTTGTTTTCAAGACGGTCAATCGACCAGCCTGCGGCCTCAGCCAGCACGGCATCGTCTTCCGATGCCCACTGTTTCAGCGTAGGCAGAAACTCCGGTTCACCACTATTACCCATGGCAATCGCTACGTTGCGCCGAATCCGTTTGCGCCGAGTGCGTTCCAATGGCGATCGACGGAACCAACGATTGAATGTCGAACCGTCCATGCCTGCGAGCCATGAAAGCGCTGGATTGACAAGCTGTTCGCGAGCGGGCAAAGCGCTCGACTTTCCGACCGGCGCCCGCCGGTTCCAAGGGCAAACATCTTGGCATATATCGCAACCGAACACCTGTCGGCCCATGTCTTCGCGCAAGTCCTCAGCAATGCTTCCCTTCTTTTCGATCGTCAGGTAGGCAATGCAGCGCGAGGCATCCATCTGACGTGGCGCGATAAGTGCATCGGTCGGGCAGGCGTCGATACATCGCGTGCAGGAGCCGCACCGATCCGCCGCAGGCACAGTCCACGCGTCCTGCTCCAATGCCAATGAGGTCACGATGACCCCCAGCAGCAGCCACGATCCCTGCTGTTGGTTCAGCACGCACGTATTTTTTCCGATCCAACCGACTCCTGCACGTTCTGCGTACCCGCGCTCAACAATCGGTCCGGTATCCACATAGGAGCGCGTCTCGCAGCTCTCGCCGAAGCGTTCCTTCAAGTCTCGCTCTATCGACTGCAGCTTCGGCAAAAGTACATCGTGGTAATCGCTACCACCCTCGCCGTCACCGCGCCCGCTCCATGCATAGCGCGCAATCCAGCCGGCGGTGGACGGGGCGGGATCAATAGACCGGGGCGCATCCGCGTTGTAGTTGAATGCACATACGATGACAGACTGCGCCCACGGTATAGCGCGGCGAAGATCGCCGCGGAGCAACTCTCCGGCAGCATCTTGCCGCTTCAAATATTCCATTTCACCGGCGCGACCGGCCTTAACCCATTCGGTATATCTGCGATCAATTTCGGCGGCATCCGCGGCCGCGGCATCGGGAACATCAGCGATGCCGGCGATGTCAAATCCTGCAGTCAACGCACGAGCTTCCACCCACTCTCGGTCTGCGCGCGTCAGCATTCTGCTATTTTCACCGATCAAGGCCTTAACGACTTGAGTGACACACAAATACGGAGTTGCACCGTTCTGCACCACAGAATCTTGAATTGTCAGTGTAGGAAAGCCACTAAATCACTATCTTTCTAGGATTTAGTGGCGGGGACGACGGGGCTCGAACCCGCGACCTCTGCCGTGACAGTTATTCAAATGTAGCACAACCTATTGATTTCATGGGCGTTGATGGCTAATCAAGGCACCCAAAGGCACTCAAAAACACTGGGAAACACACCGATTTCAAATTTCAGCACCCTCACCGACACCCTCGCAATTTGAGGATTCAGCGTCAAAATCGCGCTCAGACCTCTGCCGCGCCACGGCATTTCGTCTGAGAATCGCTTTTCACCTCTGCCTTGTAGCAGCAGAGGTTTTGCCTCAAAACCATGCAACTCGCCACTTTCTGCATTTTCCCGTCGAGGGTGCTCAGAGGGTGCTGAACGCTAAGAGCGAAGGCGCAAACAATTCCGCTTTAAACTGCCTCTGCCTCGTAACGGCAGAGGTTGCCCCCCCCCGAAAAGGCCGATCACCATGTTCGATAGAACTAACATCAAACATAGAAAAGCCCCTGAGTCAGGGGCTTTTCAGAAGGGAAAGGGGCTTGTGCTCCAGAGGAGGACGTGCCCCGTATATGTGTCGGGCTTCTCAACCCTGCTCATACAATAGTCTCAATGATCTCGACTGTCAATCCCGATGAAAACCTGATGGCGGCCCGCCTGCTGGATTATTTCAGCAGCCGAACTCCCTGGCACCGGACACTTTGGAACGCCGGCACGATCTTGGCATTGCGAGAGGTCTTGGAGGCTAGCGAGGCACAGAATCTCGGCCACCTTTCAGAAAAGTCGATACGTGGTGCCGTGACGACAGCGTTGAGGCTGTTGAAGGATGACCCAGGAATCGGCAGTCCAACCGAACGCACTGCCCTCACTAGCGCACTGACTTTGAATGGGGAGCCACGGGATGAGATTTCGTATAAAGGAATGGAATACGAGCAAATCGAGGAATTGCTCAATCGCGCTACGCCCCTATATCTGGAGCGATGGGCGCAAGCCATAGCTTCGGACTCGCCCCCGCCAGCCGAGCGCGGTTCACGGGCAATAGCCGCACATCTCCTGGATCAAGGTTTCAACTCCAACTTCCTGCATCGTTGGTGGACGTATCGACTCCGTATCCGAAAGCCCTCTGATATACCCTTCTCCGGTTTGGTGGCCGAGGCCGCAGCTTTGTCTACAAAGCCGGAAACCGAATTTACAGTACTGATTCCCTTCCCATCGGAGTTGAAACCGCCGCGCGGCCTCCTGCCACCGGCAAGTTGGCTTGATGCTGCTCGGGTAAGCGAATGGGTCAAAGAAAACGCGTTGTCAATGCCGCCATCTTTGCATCAGCAAGGAGGGCTTTTGCTGAAAATAAACGCACTCGATCCAGAATCGGCAGTGCAGCTTGCAGCCGAGCGCGTGGAGCTATTCGCGGCCAGGGTGCTCCTCAGCCTCAGAAAGCAGGTTCAGAACTGCGGAGTGGCATGGGTTCAAGGACAGAGCAAGATCTTCTCGATTGAGCGACTGATACGCGGGATCAAGATCGGCGCGATGCACAGGGAAAATCGTATCTGGCTTGAAACCGAAGCAGACCCCTATATCGACCCCGCGATTGAATTGCTTGCTCCGCTCCAAAGCGGCGCTACAACCACGGCAATCGCAGGGGGATGGGCCGCCATAGAGTCTTTGCTCGGAGAGCCCAAGAACAAGCGAGCTGATCCAGCAGAACGACTTGCAACCATCGTGGCCTGCTCCTTTCCGCGCGCCGAACTCACCTACCTGGCCTATGTCCTTGGGGATCAGGATAAGGCCTTTTCGGAGAGCATTAAGGCGATCCCGGAGAATCGTGAAAAGGCGGCTTTCGTCGCTCAGTGCATCCTTGATGACACATGCCCAACACCGGCAGAATGGTCCGACCGAGCAGCCATTATGAGGATGAAGGAAGTTCTATCGGCACCGCAAGAAACTCTCACGACCATCAAAGACCACATCCAGGATTCCTTGGCAAGGCTCTATCGCCAGCGGAATTTGATTCTTCATGCAGGCAGAACCCACGCCGTCGCGCTTCGTTCCACGCTTCGAGCGGCAACCCCCTTGGTCGGAGCAGGATTGGATCGCATCTGCCATGCGCGTTTTGTGGATGGTGTGCCGCCGATTCGACTGGCTGGCCGCGCACGAACTGCTCTCACGACCGTCGCATCGGGCGACGCCTCCGGTTGCGTCTCGCTCTTGGGTAGTTGAAACGGATTTCGGAACACGACCGGCACGTCGCTAGGGGAAGTTTATGAAGAGTTCCCTTGGAGATACGGACAGCGCACGAGCCAACTTGATGATGTTCTCTAGGGCGACGTTCCGCTCGCCTCGTTCCACCCCGCCGACGTAGTTCCGATGCAGACCGGCTCGTTCGGCCAATTCCTCTTGCGAGTATCCGCGCTCGTCGCGGAGCTTTCGCAATGAGGAGCCAAATCGAGCTTTTACGGAGGGAGAAGTCACTCTCCCATACTTGGATCGTGACCACTATGAGTCTACACACGATGAGTGTGATATTCATTGATTGGCGTGAGGGCCGGGTTTCAAGGCGCAACTGAAAGACGACAGAAACTGCCAACATGCAGCCTTCGACAACAAATCGCTTGCACTGCCTCTGCAACTTCAGGATGATTACCTTGTCTTTTATTTGTAGAAACCTGCGGTGGTTTCCGCTGAGCTTGACCAGTTGCAGATCGCCCAGATTCCGGGCGCGGCCCTTGCAGATATTGCATTTTGAACGGCCATTCCGCTACGCGCGAGGTCAGCAATCATGACGGACGACTATATTGAGTGTCCCCAGGTATCGGGAAAGACTATCCAAGCTCTGCGTATCTATAAGGACACCGGAGACGGAACCGAACTCTTGATCGACTTGACAGATGGTACGAGCTTTTCGTTCACCCTCTCCGTTAAGCCCACCGCCGAAGCGGCAGTTATACGATCCGGGGTGGGCGAACCAGAGGTCCTGCACCGTTACGATCTTGAGTAAACACTCCTAAATCCAAGCAATATCCCTCTTATGTATTCCATGACGGAATAGTCCTCTGCCCAAAAGTCATTGGACTTGATCCGCTCAACACCCGTAGGTTTGCGCCATACCCGACACGATTCAAGTCGGATGGAGGTGCAAACCCGCCCTATATGGCGTTGGTGATCGAGGCTACCGATGAATCAGGGCCATGCGGTCTACCTGCAATCTCTGTCTGTCACTACGGCGAACAGAACGGCGATGCCATGCGCGACCCGGAGATGTGTTTCGAGTTTGGGCTGGCAGGAGGGGCGCACCTTAACCCCTTCTACTATCGCCAGGACTATCTCGGAATCGAGCAGTGGAGCCGCACCATTGTCCGCGACCAGTACGTTTACCTCGTCAGCTTGCACCAGCAGCACGAAAGATTCGCCAAGGTGTGGGACAACAATCTGCGATTGCAGGGCTTCGCAGAAGCCTTCGAGCAGCAGACACCACGCGCCTAACCACTCCCGTCCCGGAGCGGATGGGAAAGCGCGTCCGCTCCACAACCACAAATGCAGTGCAACCGCTCAAGGAGAGAAGCCATGAATACCCAAACCGCTACCGAATACCGCAACCTTCCAATCGCCGTACTCACCGAGCCCGCCTTCAACCCTCGCAGAGTATTTCAGGAAGCCGCTCTCAAAGAGCTTGCAGACTCCATCCGTGCCCAGGGCGTTCTCTCACCTTTGTTGGTTCGTCCCGTCACGGAGCAGAGCTTCGAGATCGTTGCCGGAGCGAGGCGTTATCGTGCCGCGCAGATGGCCGAAGCCACAACCGTCCCCGTCCGCATCGTCAACCTTACCGATGTCGAAGCCCTCGAAATGGCACTGGTAGAGAACCTGATTCGCGCCGACGTTCACCCGATGGAGGAGGCGAACGGCCTACGCGCTTTGCTCATGCTGGAGGAGCCAAAGTACACCATCGAGCAACTGGCCGCGAAGATAGGCAAGACACCGTCCTTTGTCGCATCCCGCGTCCGGCTCACGGAACTTGTCGCGCCAGTGGTAGAAGCGTTCTATGCCGAAGAGATCGGCGTAGGACATGCCCTGCTACTCGCCAAGCTCCAGCCCGCACAGCAGGAACAGGCATTGCCCAACTGCTTCCGTGAAGAGTGGGGCGGGGACAGCGGCAAAAAACAAGCGCATCCTGCTTCCAGTTCGTCATCTCCAGCATTGGATAGAGCATAACGTCCTCTTGCTCTTGAAACAGGCACCGTTCAACAAGCGCGATGCTCAACTCGTTCCCTCCGCCGGAAGCTGTGTCGATTGCCCCAAGCGCACCGGACACAACAAGCTACTCTTCGCCGATGTGACCGACAGCACTTCTGATGCGTGTACCGATCCGAATTGCCATTCGGCCAAGGTAGAAGCGCATCTCCAGAAGCAGGTCGCCGCGAAGCCGGAGCTAGTTCAGATCAGCACTGCCTACGGCCAGCAGCAGGAAGGCAGCAAGATCGTCTACCGCAGCAAGTATGTCGAGATCAGGCCGGAGAAACCCGACACCCCGGAGAAGGCGAAGTGGCCGGAGTTCAAGACATGCAAGTACACCACTGAGGCCATCATTGCGGATGGGTTGGGTAAGGGAGAAGTGCGGAAGGTTTGCACCCAACCCGATTGCCCCGTCCATCACCCCAAGAAGCAAACGTCAAAGGCGGATGCCAGCTTCAAAGCGGAACAGGACAAACGCCGCCGCGAAGAGGCACTGGCGAACGCAACCGGCTTGCGTGTCCTGCAAACCATCGTCGCCGCCGTGCCTGTCCGTTTGATGAAGCGCGACCTTCTCTTCATTGCCGAGCAGATGCTCCCTTTGCTCGACGAGAAGCGGGTCGAGATGGTCGCACGAAATCAGGGCATACGAGCTAAGGAGGGCGAATCCGCAGCCAAGCTGCTAACCGCCTTACTTCGCAAGGCCGACGAAGGCGCAATCGGCAAGTTGATTGTTGAAGTTGTCATCCTGCTTTCGGCCAGCAAGCAAGCCGACGGAGGCAAGATTCTGCGTGCCGCAGCCCAAGCGTACAAGGTGGACACCGATGCCATCGCCCTCAAGGTAAAGCAGGAGTTCGCTGCTAAGGAGAAAGCGAAGGTAGAAAAGAAGCCCCAAGCCGCAGCCAAACCAGCGCAAAAGCGCGTTGCATAATTTCGGCGCGGAGCCTGTCCACAAGGGACAGGCTCCGCGCTTATTCCGGGTCGTCCCAACGGGACGTAAAGCGTACACCGTACTCAATCGACTGTTGATAAGCCTCTGAATCGTGATCCCGATTCCAGAGCAGCTTATAGACCGCGTTCACCGCCGTCTTCATCATCGCCTTCATCTCGTCTTCCGTAATCCGCGAGTAGTCGGGTGAGCCGCTGCATACCGGGCAGACCTTGCCGGCGTGAACATCTTCGATTGGTCCGTTGCGGAACGCGAGGGCGACAATCGCCTTAGCTTCTCTTGCAAGTTCAACATTCAGTGTCTTCATAACATCCTTGATAGACCGATGGTATCTCGACCTCCTTGCAGACAGTTGGGCTGCGATTCCGTTTGCCCGTCTTTCCCACCCTGAAGGTCGCTCTCTCAGATGCGAGAGCGCTATGTTCTGCCCACCCGACGGCCCTGGACGAGCGTACAAACCAAGGCAATCTGAACTAAGAGGAAGGTATCCAACAAGGATTATCGAATGCTACTGGGTGACGCCAGCTTGATGTCGCCGGTGGAGCTATCCTGTTTGACGAAGAGTATTGAGCGCTCGTCCGGCGACAATGCTATGTCAGGAGCGTTCAGCGCAAGCGAACCTTGAAAACTACCAAGGCACTGCGTCGCAGCTGTGGTCGCTCGACAAAGCTCAAATTCACCGCTAGGTTCGGCCTGGGTGAAGAACAGCCCCGATGTCCCCGGGAACCAACTCAAGTCGGGGTTGGCTGTAACACCAGCCCATCGCACAGGCTGCGCTTTCGGTGAGGCCAACGTCCAGATTTCTCCGTGCCGACTTCCTAGCAGTAGAATTCCAGAGTTGTTGAGTTCAGCCGCAGCAAATGCATTCGGGATCTGAAATTTTTCGAGAGCGCCCGTTTTGAACTCGTAGCGCCATATATCTACCCCTCCATCTCGCGTCGAGTTGAAGTACAGTGATCGTCCGTCATGCGAAAACGATGGCATGCGCTCCTCAAAGCGATTGTTGTCCAACCGCCGCATGGTGTTTGAGGCTAGGTCGATTAGGTAAATAGAGGAATATCCCTCTGGCCTCGCGTCGAAGGCGATAGTTGCTCCATCCGGCGACCAACTAACTCCACCCATCCAAGTGCCGGCGATGTTGGTTCGTTGCTTCAAATCCGACCCGTCGGCATTCGCCGTCCAAAGTTGCATATTGCCGGAACGATCCGACACGAAAGCGATCTCCTTGCCGTCTGGCGAATAGCGCGCGTCGTAGTTTCGGCCAGACGAAGAGAGCAGCAACGCGGGCTTTCCCATCCCGTCTGGGGCAAGTGGAGCCCGCCAGATATTCCAGTTTTCCGTCGATTCTACATAGGCAATGGCTCCAGTGGGCGAGACGCTCGGCTCCGCCGGAGCACCTGCGTCAATATGAAGCTTCGTCATTTCGCCACCCAGACGGATACGCCACAGAGCGAATGCTCCGTCGCGATTCCAACTGGCAACCAGCGTCCTGCCGTCAGGATCCCATGCGATTCCTTGGATAGCTCGTTGGTCGTGTGTAATCCGAACTGCTTCGCCGCCGCGTGCTGGCATCGTATAGATGTCGGAACTCCCGTGACTGTAATAACGGACAAACGCCACGGTCGAACCATCTGGGGACAACCGCGGATAGAAGTCGCGGCCGTCGCTCGGAGCCGAGGTCAGCCAAGTGCGGGCACCCTGATCGTTGACTATGAACAGGCCGCAATGTGGCCGCGCACAGTCCGACAAGAGTATTCGGTGTCCATCTGGCATCCAGATGGGGCCGGGATTTCCAAGCAAAGGACTCGGTTGATCTGACCATCGCCCTGTCTCGCGAGTGATTGCGGTTATGGTGCGGTCATTGTCATTCGAAAGATCGGCAACGCGGTGAATGCGAACGAAGACCTGTTGCGCTTCTACCTGGAGATAAGCGAGACTTTGACCGTTGGGAGACCACGCTGGAAACAGGCTGATCTTGCCTGAAGGTGTAACGGCATGCAGCCCTTTCCCATCGATATCTTTAATATAGATGCGTGTTTCGCCTCCGGACTGGTGGGCCGCATACGCAATCCATCTACCGTCAGGCGAGACGGCAGGGCTAAACTCTTGCCCGAGATCCGACGTGAAGGGTACGGTCTTGTATAAAACCTCTTGCTGCGGTCTTGTTCTGGCCATGACCAGCCAAAGAACAAGGGCCGTTAACGTTACGATTGCGACCGCAGAAACGAGGATGAGTGGCCTCGATCTCCAACGAGACGGCTCAGCCTGAGCAGACATCGGAAATGGGACTGCGACTTCGGGGCGTGCGACAGCCTCAAATTGCGGAATGTACGCACCCTTCGGCACAATAATTCTGACCGGGTCGGAACTGCCTACGCCCTCGTAATAAACCTGTAACTTTGCCCGCAGGCGTCGAACCTCGGATCGAACAATCGTGTCGGTGGATGGGTCCCAGTCGTCGGTTCGCGCGAAGATGGCTTGCCCAATGCTGCGCTCACTGAGCCGTTCCAACTCATCCGCAAAGTAAGCGTCCACGAGAAAACGCAAAAGTGCGATCATGCGCTTCGAGCGGGCAAACTCTGCGCTCTTGCATATCCGATCCACCTCTTCCAAGACTGAATTGGGTTTTGGCAATGCGTTTGCCTCTTTGGTGGAAGGCAGCGTTGCGTCCATTTCAACCGTAGGCATATTAGTTCACTTGTTTAGGATAGACCCTCCGTGTCCAAAGCCATGTCGATTTACCAGATCTTCATAAAGCCCTGATCGGTCTCCGCAGCCTTGGGGACAAGCCGTAAGTCCTTTCGTTTGAATAGCGACGTGTGCGTGAGAAGTGTTCCTCCCCTGTTAATCTTGCACGCCAGCGCATTTCCTCACCTTTGGCTCCCTTGTTCCTCGCTGGGGCTGTTGCTGTGATGGCTCCATGCACAGAAGGACGAAACATCGCTTCTCATCGACAATGGCCACCACCGCCATGGTAGTCCTCATTCTCTGTTCTCGATCAGAGGGACAAACCTCTTATGCACCGGGGATACGGACGATCAATGATGCTCATAACTGCTATCCCTATGATGGCCGCTGGGCAGATCGCATAGAGCGAGCTCTGGCCGCGCGTTTTCCAATCGCCATTGAGCAAGATCTAAATTGGTATCCGGCGACAAATACCGAGCCGGGGCGGGTGGTTGTCGGGCATGGAGCGCAGCATACCATTCTTACTAAAGGCGGCCAGCTCACCGGTGATGAACCGGACTTTGAGACATACTTTTTTGAGCATGTAAGGCCAGCGGTTGAGAAAGCTCTCCAATCGACCGACCACTCAAACTGGCCGATCATCACATTGAACCTGGACTTCAAGAGTGAGGAGCCTGAGCTATTGCAGGCCGTTTGGGCCATCCTGGAACGTCATCAGTCCTGGCTCACAAAGGCGACGAAGACGACAGGTGACAGTGTCGCGTTGATGACCGTAGGCCCGATTCTTGTGCTCAACGGGCCATCTGATCGGCAACAAGCGGTGTTTTACGACCGACTCAAGCCCGGTGAACAGCTCCTGACCTTTGGCGCGGTGCACACCGATATGCGGAATCCTAGTGCTTCTGCCAGCGTCATCGAAGTGGAGCCAGCCTCGAATTACCGTCGTTGGTGGAACAACCCGTGGACAGTGGTCGAACCCGAAGGCCAGAGCAAGGCTGCACAGTGGTCACCGGAACGTGTTTCGAGGCTGCGCGATCTCGTTGTTCACGCCCACGATCAAGGACTTTGGATACGCTTCTACACCTTGGATGGAGCTACGGTAGCCGAGCAGGCAAAGTTTGGCTGGTTTCATCAATACAACTTCTCTTCACAATCTGCGGCTGAGGATCGCTGGAGGGCCGCTATTTCTCTCGGCGTCGATTATCTTGCCTCTGATCAATATGAGGAGCTTGGCAAGTTAATTCGTGCTGAGCAGCACTTCACAACGCCACAACAAAATGCAGTCTCAGTTCCCAATCTCAACAAGGCCAACTCTAAAAATTTAGTGAGCCAAGATAGCACCGCTAAACAGCAAGTGCCATGAACGCTCAAGCAGATTTCCGAATTTCCACGATGACTGTACTGACCAACTGTTACTGATCGCTCTTACATAAAGGATTCCATGATGAAGAAATCAACGTATTCGTCGTCGCCACAGTTTCATACGAACGTGCTAAAGATGGCGTGGTTTTGCCTGTCATTGCTCGCGGCGAGTCTCACGGGTTGCGGAGTCGCATCTTTGCAGCCAGCCTCCAGCCCCGTCAGCATCGGTCAAATCCAGGGGTCTGTACACGGGGGTCAACAGCCCGTTTCTGGATCTACGATCAATCTTTACGCTGCCGGTACCAGCGGGTACGGCGCGGGCGCGACTTCATTGCTGACGACGACGGTAAAGACTGACGCTAATGGCAACTTCAATATCACTGGCGACTATGACCTTGCCGCGTGCCAAAGCGCAAATGACCTGGTGTATATCGTCGCAACTGGCGGAAATCCATTAGCTGCGACAGCCAATAATTCCCTCGCTCTTATGGCGGCGCTTGGCCCATGCGGCAATATCAACAGCTCTACCCACATCATTATTAATGAAGTCACGACGGTGGCGGCGGTGTATGCACTTGCTCCTTTTATGACCGCAACCTTTGGAACTGCGGGCGCTGAATCGATCAGTCCTTCTAGCACCAACATCACTGGCCTTACCAATGCCTTCGCAACGGTCAACAACCTGGTCAACTACTCGACAGGGACCTCACCCGGGCCTTCGGCTCCGCTTGGATCTGTCATTCCGTCCGGACTCATCAATAGCATGGCGAATACACTTGCCAGTTGCGTGAACTCAGACGGAACCGGATGCACTGCTTCCGGCAGATTGTTTCCAGCAGTCACACCCTCTGGCTCGACGCCACCTGCCGATACGATCCAGGCAATGTTGTACGTTGCACAAAATCCCGCCAATAATGTTGCTGCAATCTTCAATCTAGGGCCGGCTGCTGCGGTATTCGTCGGGCTCGCGACTGCGCCAAACGACTTGACGGCAGAGATCGCATATAACGGATCGAATGCTGGCGGCGCTTCGCTCAACATTCCCTTCGCGCTCTCTATCGATTCCAAAGGCGATGTCTGGGTTATCAATAATCCGTTCACTCCATCCTCGACAACTCCGTCAAATCCCAGCAGCGGCGGCAACTTCGTTGCCGAGCTGAGCAACAACGGTACGCTCCTCTCGCCGACAGCGGGTTATCTAGCATCGTCACCAACCTTCACCTATCCTCGCGGAATTGCGGTGGACTTGAACGACACTGCATGGATCAGCAACGACGGGACGGTGACCGGACTTACGTCCACCAATGTAACCGTGGGGCCGGCGAACAGCAACCTGCTCTTCAGCATCACATCGAGCGGTGTCACCGGCTCGGTCCAAACCGGAACAACAAGCGGTACTGCATTAGATCAGCCCTACGGTATTGCAGTCGACGCTTCCAACAACGTGTACTTCTCATCACAGGCTTTGCAGCAGGTGGGTGTACTGGCAAGCGGTGCCAGCTCGGTAACATTCCCGGCGGCAGGCACCAGCACCACCACCGCTACGCCGTTTCCGCCAGCGGTCGATACGAGCGGCAATATATGGGCAGTAGGTGACTCGTCGACGGGGGGCGTGTCGTACACGGTCAGCCCTCTCGGAGGGTCGAGTTCTGCGGGCATGACGACGACCATTACGAAGAGTCCGCTCAACGGAGCGCTATACAGCGTCGCCATTGACGGCAGCAACAATGCCTGGGTCGACACCGCGACGAAGCTCGTCAACGTCACCAGCTCCGGCACCGAGAAGGAGACCTGTAGCAGCTCGACGACGCTCACCGCAGGGCGGTTCCTCGCGGTCGATGGCGCCGGCAACATCTGGATCTCCAATCTGAAGAACCCCGGTTGGGTGGTGGAGTTCAGCCCGACCTGCACGCTGCTCTCCGGCAGTACGGGCTTGGGAGCAGGCTCGGCCAGCCAGGCGAGCCTGATGCAGAACCCGCGCAGCCTGGCCGTCGACAGCTCGGGCAACGTGTGGGTCGCGAACAATCTGACCGGTGCCAGTGGCAGCACCACGATCGTCGAGATCGTCGGCGTGGCCGCGCCAACCATCACGCCCGTGGCGCTCGCCCTCAAGCAGCAGAAGGTCGGTCAGCGGCCATAGGCATCTCTTGAGAATGACACGCCATTCGTTCATCAAACCGCCATATTGACTCAGAGACCATAGGACACACAAAATGGAACACACAAGCGCAACACATCCCCGGAACACCAATTTCATCAGCGGTCTGCTGGCGTTAGCCATCACCCTGATGCTGACTATCTGCATGCCCGCTCTCGGCCAGAGCGGAGACGCAACTCTGGCTGGAGTCGTGGAGGATGTCTCCGGCGCTGTGCTGCCGCACACCTCCCTCGTAGTGACAAACGTGGAAACAGGCGTTAGTTTCGCTTCATCTACCAACGCATCGGGCCTGTTCAGCGTTGCAGGTCTAGCGCCTGGAAGATACCGGTTGCACGCTCAACACACTGGGTTCGCCGATGTTGAAGTCAAAGACATCACCTTGTACGTCGGGGACAAGCGCCAGCTTGAGATTAAGCTACCCGTTGCTCAATCCAACGAGACCGTTCAGGTGGATGCCGGAGGCGCAACCCTGAACACGACGAACGCTACCGTTGGTACGGTGGTTGATCGTGCATTCGTGAATGACATCCCTCTTAATGGACGAAGCTTTCAACCTCTCATCTTGCTGGCTCCGGGTGTCGTAACTTCAAGTCCACAGGGCAATGACCCAGGCCAGTTCAGCGTCAATGGCCAGCGTTCCAATTCAAACTACTACACGGTTGACGGTGTCAGCGCCAACAATGGAGCTGACGTGGTGAGCAGTTCCAGCACAAGCGGCATGTCGGCCAACGGCACGGCCCTTGGCACCACTCAGGCCATTCTTCCGGTCGATGCTCTCCAGGAGTTTCGTATCGCAACGTCGACATACTCCGCGGAGTATGGTCGCCAGCCCGGAGCACAGATCAGCTTCCTCTCCAGGTCCGGGACCAATGCGTATCACGGCGGACTCTTTGAGTACCTACGAAATACAGTCTTCGACGCCAACAACTGGTTCAACACCTACACCACCCCTGTGATCCCACGCCTTGCTGAAAGACAGAACGACTTTGGGGGATTTATCGGCGGCCCCCTAAGCTTGCCAAAGTTATTCTCTGGCAAGGATCGCGCATTTTTCTTCTTCGCGTATGAAGGACTTCGCCTCTCACTGCCCACACCGGCGACCATCATTTATGTTCCGTCGAACGGAACCTTCAACACCGCAACCTACTCCAATCCACTAGCGAAGAACGTTCGCCTGAATGCGCCTGCTGTCGAACAGCCAGCCTTGAATGCCTTTCCCTTGCCGAACTGCTCGACGGCGCAGAATCCGCAGTGCATCGACTATGGCGATGGGCTTTCTCCTTACCTCTTCAGCGGTTCCTATCCCAGCGTCTCAAATTCGCTTACTGGTCGTGTGGATGTTCAAGCGACTCCCTGGGCCCACATCTTCGCGCGGTACAGCGACTCACCCAGCACGCAGATATCCCACATTACGAATGGTTTGAACATATCCACGGCTACCTTCAGGACAAGGGTGTTCTTGCTTGGTGTCGATGGCATCATACATGGCTCGCTCACCAACGAACTGCGTCTGCAGTATTCACCCGCGTCACAAGTTCGCCATTATGCTTCCACTGCAGAGGGAGGCGCGCAGCCTAACAATCTGAACACACTTCAAGGTCTTCCTGCCGTCGGCGGAGAGAGCATCTTCATTACGGAGGATACGACTCACGGAACTCAGGGAAGATTTTATTCGTTCGATATCGGCGCATTGCAATTTCAGCCGAATGCAGTTGACGCGCTTAGCTGGATTCATGGGCGACACTCTTTCAAGACAGGAGCGGATTATCGCCAGACCACGAGTTATTTGGGCGATGGAAAGCTATCCCGCAGCCCCGGTGTGTTTTACATCTTCAATTCGGCAACACAGATTCTAGGAAATTCCCCACAGACCGTGGAAACCTTCAACGACCAGCGACAGGACCCAACCGCCAAGAATCTAGGGCTGTTCTTCCAAGATGAATGGCGAATCCTTCCCGGCTTACGCTCTCTCTAGGGCTACGTTGGGATTTGAATCCTCCGCCATCCATATCGGGGGCACAACAGTACACTTACACGGGGGATATCAACACTCCATCGTCGCTGGCGTTGTCCCAACTGGGAGCGCCGTTGTATAAGACTGTCTACACGGATTTTCAACCTCGTGTCGGCATGGCGCTACTGCTGCATAAGCAAGCGGGGCATGAGACTATTCTCCGTGCAGGTGGGGGCCTCTTCTACGATACCGTTGCCCTATACAACACAATCGGCTCCGGCTTCAGTTCTGGTGCAGACTACGAAGGCTTTCTTGGTACGACCTACAAGAAGCCGCAGCCCTTCCCCGTGCCGCTTAGCACCATTCTTGCCCCAATCCCTGTCCCCACAGCACCTTATTCACTCAACTACATCGTTGCTCCCAATGTGCATCCGCCTTCGACGATTCAGTGGAACGCAAGCATGGAGCAGGCGTTTGGTAGTCATCAGAGCTTTAGTCTCGGCTATGTGGGGACATATGGGCGCGATTTGATCAACTGGAAGCAATACAACATTGGTACTCTCAATCCTCTCTTTGGCACCATTGTCCAGTTCGAGAACGGTCCGGGATCGAACTATAACGCACTACAGGCCCAATTCAAGCGACAGGCTTTTCATGGTCTGCAACTGCTCGCCTCATATACCTGGTCGCATGCCATCGATTCCAATAGTACCGACTTCGCATTGCTGCCCGTACAGAGGGGTAACTCCAGTCACGACGTGCGTAACAACTTCACTGCCGCCACAGTCTATAAACTTCCCACCCACTATTCGCGCCTTTGGGAGCGTGCCGTCATCTCCGATTGGGCTGTTGCGCTCTTTTTCGTAACCCGCTCCGGCTTTCCTGTGCTGATCGAGGGACCAAGTACCTTGGACTCGGCGACTGGAGATTATTTTCCTAACCGCCTCAACTACAACGGTGCAAATGCCTACGTCCATAAGGCGGGAATCCCAGGCGGTAGGCAGTTTGATCCGACTGTATTTAGCGTGCCTACCGTAGCTCAGAATGGAGTGGGTACGGCTCCACGCAATTTCCTCCGGGGCTTCGGTGAGAACTCAGAAGACTTAGCAATCCAACGCGTTTTCCCGCTGTACAACCAGTTGCATCTGCAATTCCGTGCCGAAGCATTCAATGTTCTAAATCATCCCAACTTTGGGACCCTGAATGTCGCATGCGGAACCAGCACTGCGGGAGCTACGTGTAACAACACACTCATGGGTCAAGCAACAAACACGCTATCCAACGCATTGAACGGTGCCGCTTCTATTTACCAAGAGGGAGGCCCCCGCTCTATGCAGTTTGCCATACGGTTGGAGTTTTAGCGGCTGGCACCGGAAGCATCTGCGAGATCGCAGACTCAGTCTGACAACATTGCCACCATCCCCATACTCCCAACGACCTTCATGCGACCGGTTTGTTTCGGTCGTATGAAGGCAGCACTATGGTTTTCTTGGGTTCTGAGGAACAAGTGGCGCAATACGGTATGAATGAGGTCGAACCATATGGAGAATCACCAAACTCAAGCAGCTAAAAAATTAGAAGCCGTTCATGTCTGCGAGAAGTGTGAAACACGTTTCCGTCCAGATGAAGTCAACGAAGACGTGAACATCACAGGGGTAATCGAGTGCAAGGTGTGTTCGCACATCGGACCGCTCCGCATCCTGATTTTGCCACAAGAACAAGAGCTAATGGACAAGCCCTAAACGAAGCTGCTTGGCATTTGTGCGTTCCTTAAGGCGACGCACAAAGCCTCGTAGAAATTCGCTGACAACCCGGCCTTGACTATCCGACCTGCAAGCGAGGCGTGTCTCCAGTCTAAGCCCGTCAACACAAAGTGGCCTTATCGTGATGCCATTGCGAGCAATTCTCCACGCTCCAGCCTGAGTCAAGACGGCTACGCCAAGCCCTCTCAAAACGAATTGAGACGCATCTTCGGCAGTCATTACATGATGAATCGAGGTTCCTGGCTTCGTCGCCGGCTTCGCGGCCTTGCATAAGGCGTCGTAGAGCATCGGATGGACATGCCGCTCGAACAGTATGCAAGACACCTCCGCGAGTTGGTTGTGATTCACTTCCGGGTTTAGCGCGAGATTGTCGTCTTCCAGCATCGCGACGAAGAAGGGCTGATTGGAGACGGTTGCAGAGCTGATACGCGGTGTCTCCGGCATCCCCGTAAGGAACGCCATATCGAGAGTTCCGTTCAGCAGGTCGTGCGAGAGGTCGGCTGCCAGCTTGCTACACAACTTGATCTTGAGGTTTGGGAAGAGCGGAAGCCGGAACGAAAGCAGATTGCTCAAGAGATAAGGGTCGGTGTACGGCGACTTGCCAATATGCAGGGTTATCTCGCAGTCTCGATTTGCCTCACGAGCAAGTTGGATTGCTCTTTCCGTATGCAACAAGGCGAGTCGAGCTTCCGGGACAAACTTCTCTCCGGCTGGAGTCAACGTAACCCGTCGGCTATCTCTATTGAACAGCGGATGACCCACGGCGTGTTCCAGTGCCATGATCTGCTTCGTTAGCGTGGACTGTCCGATGTGGAGCTTCTGTGCCGCTCGGCAGAAGTTCAATTCGTCTGCCAGGACAACCGCAGCGCGTAACCATTTTGTGTCGATGTCAGCCATGGCCCCTCACTGAAGAAACCAATGTTTCCTTCCAAAAACACAACTCTTATTCGATGCAAGGTGATCCGTGGTGAGGTTGCCTGTTGAAGTGTAGGTCTAAACGCAAGACTCGTATTTGCGAAACCGCAGAAAATCTCAGTGGCACGAATGGCGATGTATTCCTTCGTGGAATAGTCATCGGCCAGATTTTCATTGGACAGTCAAGAGTGCTGGGGGAGAAGTTTGAGGATACGAGAACGGATTCTCACCCCAGAGGTTTCTCAATGACCGACGCGCAGCTCAACTCAGGAAGGCTATCGGAGGAGCCAAAGGCTCTCAACTCAAATGAGGTTAACGCGAGCGGAAGTGCTGCGCTAGACCCTGCGTACAAGAACGGTAAACACTTCCTGAACGCCGATGAAGCGGCAGATGTTCTCCGTATGGATAGCCGAACTCTTGTGCGTTGGGCGCGGCTTGGGCAGGTGCCCGCACACCCTCTGGGCGAGGGGAAACGGAGGCTCTGGCGGTTCATTGAAACTGAGCTGATTTCTTGGCTTGCAGAGCGCGGAACACCCCTCAAGAAGCCCGTCGCTAATACAATGGATACAGCCATCAACGCTCATGCAAGGAGAACTGCATGAGCCGTTTCCAACAAGGAAGTATCTTGAAGCTGAAGCGCAAAAGCGGCCCAGATGTGTGGGTGTTTCGCTGGTACGACGAGTCCAGCGGGAAGCGCACCTACAAGAAACGCACTCTCGGCACTGTGGCAGAGATGCCCCAGAAACGGGATGCGGAAAAAGCCGTGGCTTCTTTTCGCGCCAACATCAACACAGGGGTCAGGGTGCCGGAAACGGTATCGGATCTCATAGCCCATTACCTCAAACACGAGCTGACTGCAGACAAGAAGGCATACGCCACCATTGAGGCGACAACGATCTATTTGGCTCGTCACGTTGGCCCCCAATGGGGAGCCAAGCATCTTTCAGACGTACGGACCGTGGAAGTCGAGGAGTGGTTGCATTCTCTTGAGTACGCCCCTGCAACCAAGAGCAAAATCCGCAACATCATGTCGGCCTTGTACAACCATGCCATCCGGCATGAGTGGATCAACCGGAACCCCATCACCAAAGTCCGAGCGTCCGCGAAACGTTTGCGGGAGCCGGATGTCCTGTCTCCAGGTGAGTTCGCAGCCTTAGTCGAACAGCTACCCCTTCGTGAAAAAACGATGGTCATGCTGGCCGGAAGTACGGGGCTGAGAAGGTCGGAACTGGTTGCGCTGACATGGGGGAACATTGATCCGTTCCTGGTTCAGATCAATGTCGTCCGCTCTTGCGTCCGCAATCACTTCGGAGACACAAAGACCGAAGCCAGCCGCAAGCCGGTTCCGCTTCACGCATCGGTGATTGAGTACCTTGACGAATGGAGACGAGTCTCGCCGTACAACAGCGACGGGGACTTCCTCTTTCCGTCGGTTCGGCTGGAGGGCAAAAAGCCCATCACGCCCGACATGGTGCTCAAGAAGGTCATCCGTCCGGCTCTCGTTCGAGCGGGAATCACGGACAAGGTGATCGGCTGGCACAGCTTCCGTCACTCTCTGGCAACCAACCTGAGAGCGGCAGGAGTTGACCTCAAGACGGCGCAGGAACTCCTTCGTCACGCCAACTCCCGGATCACGCTCGACGTGTACACGCGAGCGATCTCCGCGAACAAACGCGACGCCAACAATAAAGTCATGGAGATGGTGTTGGAGGCCGGAAAAGGCCAAAATTCAGCACCCTCGCCAGCACCCTCGCGACAGGGAACGCCTTTACTACCGGGCAGCAAAAAGGGCGCTGAAATCATTCAGCACCCTTCGGCACCCTCGCGGGCTTCAATTTCTTTTGTCACTGTGCCATAAACCATTCATTTTCTTTGGTTTATGGCGGGGACGACGGGGCTCGAACCCGCGACCTCTGCCGTGACAGGGCAGCGCTCTGACCAACTGAGCTACGTCCCCAGATTGTTTTTCAACAACTTGGTTATATGTCACGTAGAATCAAGCGTTTCGCAGCTTTCGCTATTTTCGCTCTCTTCTACCGTTTCGCTGCTGTGGACTCAATTTTGGGGTCTCCGTGGACACCATGTGGACACCAAGGTGGACACCAAGAGAATCAATCAGCAACGAATTCAAGTTTAGCAGAAGATGGCGGTTTGGTGTCCACACCTCATGTCACTGGACACACTTTTCTCACCTCATGACAGGTACCCATTACGGTTGTTGCCCGAGTCGAGGAACCGCTCACATGGCAATTACTGTCGAGGGCGGAACGATAAGGACGAGCCACTAGCCTGATCGCGGGCGGACTTCATTCCCCTGTCAAAATTCTTTTGCATTGTCGCGAAACGAAGATTATTTCGCCACTACTCATATGGAGTCCTTGTTAAGGGCTAAAGATCACGAATCGTCATGGTGGGTTCAATTCTGCAATAGCTGGCCGCATACGAATGGAGACGAAGTCTACTGCACCCACGAATCCACCCCGTCCCTCCAGGGCAGCGCACTACGTGCGCATGTCTACGGAGCATCAGCAGTATTCGCCCGAAAATCAGCTCGATGTGATCCACCAGTACGCGGCCTCGCACCAGATGGAGATTAGCAAGGTCTATTCGGACCATGGGCGGAGCGGTTTGAACATCGCCGGTCGCGAGGGTCTGAATCGGTTGATGGAAGACGTAGAAAAGAAGCAGACGGATTTCTCCGATCTGCTTGTCTACGATGTCAGCCGATGGGGACGCTTTCAGGATGTAGATGAAAGCGCATATTACGAATACGTGCTTAAGAGGGCAGGCATCCGCGTTCACTATTGCGCGGAGCAATTCGAGAATGACGGCAGCATGTCGTCGTCGGTACTCAAGACACTTAAGCGTTCGATGGCAGCCGAATACAGCCGGGAGCTGTCGGTCAAGGTGTTCTCCGGTCAATGCCGCCTGATCGAGCTGGGGTTCCGTCAAGGAGGGCCAGCGGGATACGGTCTGCGGCGGCAGTTGATCGACCAGAACAGGAATCCGAAAGGTCTGCTTGGACGAGGTGAACGGAAAAGCCTACAGACCGACCGGGTCATTCTGGTGCCTGGGCCAGAAGAGGAGGTTGAGACTGTCCGTGAGATTTACGACCTGTTCGTCGCCCATGGGAAAACAGAACGCGAAATCATGGAGACGCTGAACGGGCTGGGCATCTTGGGTGAGCATGGGCGTCCGTGGACTCGGTCAACCGTTCATCAGGTTCTGACCAATCCCAAATACATCGGCGCGAACATCTACAACCGACGATCTTTCAAGCTGAAGCATAAGCGGGTCAGGAACCCGACACAGATGTGGATATGGCGGGATGGAGCCTTCGACTCCATTATCACGGTCGATCTGTTTGAACGGGCCAGAACAATCATCGAATCGAGGCACCGCCATCTCTCGGACGAAGAGCTCTTGGAACGATTGAAAGAGCTATTGCGGATTCAAGGAAGGCTCTCTGGCGTTCTCATCAATGAAACCGACGATATGCCTTCCAGCGGCTGCTATTCCTCCCGCTTCGGAAGTTTGGCACGAGCTTATGAACTCATTGGGTGGACTCCTGAGAGGGACTTTGCATATGTCGAAATCAACCGCAGACTGCGAAGAAAACACGCTGATCTCATCGCGTCGATTCTTGACGAGCTACTAGGGCTGGGCGCAACCGTCAGCGTCAATACGACCAACGATCTGCTCACCATCAATTCTGAATACACGGCATCGCTGATTCTTGCTCGATGCCATGAGACCTCGGCGGGAAATCATCGCTGGCGTCTTCGATTCGATGAAAGCCTGCGGCCAGACATCATCATTGCGGCCCGCCTACAGCCAGGAAACGAAGAAATCCTGGACTACTACCTTCTGCCCCGCGTCGATGTCCTCGCCCAACGTTTGAATCTCCGATCTGAAAACGGATTGATCTTGGATGTCTATCGCTTTAACAACCTCAACTTCTTTATGGAAATGGCACAGCGCGTGCGGGTGGAAGGAGACGTATGAAAGAGCAGACTATTGAGCGTATTCCGATTGCGGAGATCAACATTGCGAACCCGAGGCCGCGAAGCCGCGGGCGATGGCTAATGATCGTCGCCAACATACGGGAAGTCGGTCTCAAGAAACCGATTACGGTGGTACGCCGTTCCGAGCTGGGTGCCGACGGGAAGCGGTTCGATCTTGTCTGCGGCCAAGGTAGGATCGAGGCATTTCTGGCGCTCGGCGAAACATCCATACCGGCGATCATCGCCGAGGCATCCCGCGAGGACCAGTTCCTCATGAGCCTCATCGAGAACATCGCCAGAAGGCCTCCATCGAACCGGGACATCCTCCGCGAGGTCCGCAGTCTCCGGGAACGTAGCTATAGCGTCGCGGAGATCGCCAAGAAGATCGGAATGGAACGCATGTACATCTCCGGTATCGTCCATCTGATCGAACACAAAGAGGTCGCTCTGATTGAAGCCGTTGAAGCGGGAAGGCTACTCTCCGACATCGGTCGCAGACCTACCGACTCGGAAAACGACAAAGGCTAAACATTCCACCCCCAAAAGCGTTCGTGATCACGCTCAAGCGGCGATGCGAACACCGATGCAGGAAAGACGAGGCCGCACAGCCCGTTTGCCCTTCTCTCCCTTCTTCACGCGGCGTCCAAGCTGGTTCCATGCGTACATCCCGGCAACTTTCGTGGCTGTCGGGCGTTGCGAAGCACTCACACACTACCCATGTTTCTCTAACGATTCACTATCCTCATCATCCTCAGTTTGGCCAAGCGGTCACGCTGGTTCGGCGCGTTTCGTTTTCCGGCCAGCCTCGTGACCAGCTTCAGTTGCTTCTTCCCAGCGGCGATCAGCTCGTTATTCCCGCGTGGATGCTCGATGAGGAACACTGCCGTGGGATGTCGGTGGCCGAACGTCCCCTGATTGCGCTCTCCGCTCTGGTTGCACTTCGATCTTTGATCGACGCGCAGCCAGGCGACGCCGATCCTCCTAGGCCGCTACCTTCAGAAGCATCTTCGCCAGGAGGTGCATTCTGTGAGCCCACCGCGTCAGGGATATCTTCCCTGGGACAAGCCCAACCCACAACAGCTTCCTCAGGCAGCGCAGGCGCGCTGCCGCGAGTTACTCAGCCAGATGCTGCTCGCAGCAGTGAGCGGCGCAAGCCACGTAGAACAGGAGAGCGATGAGCGAGAAGATTCAAGCCATTCACATTGATCGGGAGGCCTGCGTCTATGTGCGGCAGTCCTCCATGCAACAAGTCCGGACGCGCCTGGAAGGGCAGCGCCGCCAGTACGACCTTCGCGAGCGGGCGCAGACGCTTGGCTTTCAACGTGTCGTCGTGATCGATGAAGACCAGGGCCGCACTGGAACGGGCTCGGTCGAGCGTCCCGGCTTTGGCAGATTGCTGGAGGCCGTTTGTTCCGGCAGGGTCGGTGCCGTCTTCGCTCTGGAGGCCTCGCGTCTGGCTCGCAACAACCGCGACTGGCATCATCTGATCGATCTCTGCGCGATGGCCGGGACACTGGTCATCGACCACGACGGCGTCTACGATCCAAGCCTGCTCAACGACCGACTCCTGCTCGGCCTCAAGGGCACTATGAGCGAGTTCGAGATCAGCCTGCTTCGTCAGCGCGCGATGGAGGCACATCGACAGAAGGTGCGGCGCGGCATCGTGATGACGCAGGTGCCTGTCGGCTACGTCCGCACCGAAGAGGAAGGCATCGAGAAGACCCCTGACCGTCAGGTGCAGGAGGCCATCGCTGGCATCTTTCGCAAGTTCCATGAACTGGGCAGCGTGCGTCAGGTGCTGCTCTGGTATCGCGACGAAAAACTCCCGCTTCCCGTCCTCTCGCGCGAGTCCGGCAACCGCAAGACGGTGTGGATCGAACCGATCTACTCCAGCCTCTGCGGCCTCCTCAAGAACCCGGCCTACGCTGGCGTCTTCGTCTGGGGCAGGAAGCACACACGCACCTCCATCGTCGATGGCCGAGCACGGAAGACACGCGGTCACGCCCGCCCCCAGGATCAGTGGGAAGTCGTCATCCCGGATCACCACGAAGGGTATATAACGTGGGAAGAGTTCATGCGTAACCAGGAACAGATCCGCTCCAACGCAGGTTGGAACGCTCGCATGGGAGGACCGAACGGCGCGGCTCGTAACGGCTCCGCGCTGCTGGCGGGACTGCTGCGATGCGCACGTTGCGGCCGCGCCCTCCAGGTCTTCTACACACCCAGCAAGCGGGACGGGCCGCTGCCGCGCTACTGGTGCAGCGGAGACCGTGCCCACAAGTTGAAGCGCAGTTGCATCACCTTCGCTGGCTGGCGGGTCGACCGGGAGATCGCAGCCGAGGTGCTCGAAGCCCTGCGTCCTCTCGGTGTGCAGGCCGCGCTCGATGCCCTCGACCAGACTCAGACCCGCACCGATGAGAAACGGCGCTCACTCGAACTCGCGCTCCAGAAGGCGCGCTATGAAGCCAGCCGCATCGAACGGCAGTACCAGGCGACGGAGCCGGAGAACCGCCTCGTCGCCGCCGAGTTGGAGAAGCGATGGAACAACGCGCTGACACATGGCGCCGATCTGGAGCGACGCCTCGAAGAAGCCACCGCATCGGCACCGCAGCTCACGCCGGAACAGCGCGCCCAGCTACTTGCACTCGGCGACGATCTCGAACGTCTGTGGGATCATCCCGACTCGCCGATGGCGTTGAAGAAGCGCATCCTCAGAACCGTGCTGGAGGAAGTCGTCGCCGACACTACCGATGAGCCTCCCGCCGTTCACCTCAAGCTGCACTGGGCCGGCGGCTCTCATACCCAACTGACAGTGCGCAAGAACAGGACCGGCGACCACAACAACGTCAACTCCGAGCAAGTAACGGACTTGATTCGTGACCTCGCTCTTGTCTGCGACGATCGCGCCATCGTGTCTATCCTGAACCGACTGGGTTATCGGACAGGTCACGCCAACACATGGACGGAGAAGCGTGTCCAGCACGTTCGACACACCAAGGGTTTTCCGGCATGTCCGCCGCCCGAGCAGCGCCTCTGGATCACGATGCAACAAGCAGCCGAAACGCTCGGGATCAGTGACGCGTCGGTTCGCCAACTGATCGAGCAAAAGACCTTGCCGGCAAAACAGGTCGTCAAGTTCGCACCCTGGATGATCGAACGTGCTCACCTCACCCTTCCAGCCGTCCATAGAGCCGTCCGCCTCATCCATACTGGCCGCCGTTCTCCATCGCGCGTCGCCAGCAACGCCCAAACCCCTATGTTTATTGACGCCAGCGAGGTATAGCACTATGTCACTGCTTTCTGTCTCGCAATCTCCAAAACATTGCCGAAGGAATACGACCGGAAACGGCTCATCGCGTCGAGATAAGCGGTGAGCGCATCGGAGTGTCCGGCCTCTAGCTGCTCGATAAGGCACTTGACGTTCTCGGCTATGATCTCTTTCGCCGTCTGTCGTTGCTGCTGCTTTTTAAGGTTCTGGGTGAAAGGGGTGGACGGGGTGACGGTAGTTGTGATGGCTACGTTGTTCATGGGTGTTTCCTCCTTGGCGGTTGCCGTTGCTTTTCATGCCATGCGTGGCATGTACCTACATGCCGAACGCCTCCTGGCGAAGGCGGGGCGGCAAGGCGCAAGGGGAGGGGTCTCCCCACCGGAGCGAAGCGGAGGCGGCCGAAGGCCGGTCTGCACAAGCGAAGCGCGGAAGATTGGGGACGCCCCTTGTCGCCGCGCTAGGGCAGCGCCCTCAGCGAGGTTTGGTTTCCTTATTGGTGCGCGTAGCGCACCTGACTTTCAGGGTCGCGTTGCGGCAGGAACAGGCCGCTGAGGTGGGAAGCGGAAGACGGTAAAGCGTCTGGAGCGGGGGCGGAGACATCCGCCCTCTAAAAGTGACGTAAGTGTTTATAAACAGGTGGCATGTCTCTTCTCGTCAAAGATCCTTTGGTCGTCCGCGTCGAGTTTGCGAATAGACTTTTTGGAGATGGAGTTGGGACTGCTAGACTCAAAATGGAGGCGACGGTCGTGGCGCGGTCGGATTTGCTACTCAATCTGGTAAAAGCGGGGCTCAATGGAGAACAAGAGCTCTTCACGAAGACCGTAGAGGCTGTCATCGCCGAAGAACGCTCAAAAAGCCATCACGTTCTGGCCGATTCTCTTGCTCAAGCGACGTTGCAACACAAAAAGCCCCGTGAAGCGACTGTCCAGGTGATGTTTAAGAGTCCAAGTGCCGAGTTGCTATTGGAGCAACAGCCGGATGTGGCGCTATCAGATTTGGTTTTACCCACGACGGTTCAGGTGATTGTGTCGCAGTTGATTGAAGAGCAACAGCGGGCCGATTTGCTTCGTTCGTACAATCTGGAACCAAGAAGCCGAATGCTTCTGACGGGCCCCCCCGGAAACGGCAAGACTTCGCTGGCAGAGGCGATTGCAACTTCGCTTTGCGTTCCATTCTTTGTCGTCCGATACGAGAAGGTCGTCAATAGTTACCTCGGAGAGACCGCAAAGCGGCTACAGGAGCTGTTTCAATACGCTCGACTCCGCCAATGTGTTTTGTTTTTCGATGAGTTCGATGCGTTAGGGAAAGAGCGGGAGGACCGTCAAGAGTCCGGCGAGATAAAGCGCGTTCTCAACTCCCTACTGCTGGAGGTTGACCGCTTGCCGAGTTACGTCATCTTAATTGCGGCAACGAACCATCCTGAGTTATTGGATCGGGCCGTATGGAGACGATTTCAGATTCGGACCAACTTACCTTTGCCGGATCAGTCCCAGATTGCACAGTGGTTTGATCTGCTATCCTTGCGCTTTCCGCAATTCGATGTGTCTAAAGTAAAGCGCTCGTTTTCCCAACTTGAAGGGGCAAGCTACTCTGAACTACAAGACCTGGCACAAGATGTCTTGCGGAGATGTGTGCTGGATGGAAGCAAAGATCCAGATCGAGTTTTCAAGGAGCAAATGAAGCTCTGGACTTTGAACCATCCAAAGAGGAGTGCCGGGCGCAATGGCCACGCTACCGATTCTGATTTTTCCAACACACGTAACGGCGGCGCGAGCAAAGAAGGGCGGCGGTCCAGCCGCAGTTCATCTGCCCAGCGCGAGACGACAGGGCGAACGGATCGGGCCACAACTTCAGCGGCTCGAACAAGCGTTCGCTGAGCGTAATGGTGCGCTGCAAGCCGATGTCGAAGGGGCCGAGCCTGAAAAGGTCATAGTTCTGGAGACGGTAGGAACGATCTCCGATTTCATCAATGCAGTTCGCCGCATCGGTGGAATGGAATGGCTCGCGGAAGTCGACGAGGAGATCGTTGCGGACGCGGACTTTTACCGGCCTGATCGAAGAGACGAACCCGTAGGAGGCCGACTCTTCCTGGTGATGGCGAACAGGGCCGCGCTGGACGAACTGTTGCGGCTATGGGCTGCATATCAGGCCAATCCCGATCAACCTTTCCTTCGCGGATTCAACAAATGGCGCGATCTCTTCAGTCGGCTTAGGACTCTACGTCTGTGGGGAGCGCAGGATCGGTTGCGGGATACCGGTCTGCTTGAAAACTGGCGATTTGAGATTGAGAACGGGCGAGAGACGGTTTCGTTTGAGGCAGAACTCTGGTTTCGCGGCAGTGAAGAAGCACGTCAGCGCGCCATTCTCGAAGTACAGCAGGCTGTATTAGACGCCGGAGGCGAAGTCGCGCAAGCGGCAACACATCCCGAAATCGGCTACCACGGTGTCATCGGTTCACTGCCAAGCGCCTCGGCCACGCAGATTCTTGAGAATCAGGCGATTCGGCTTCTACAGTTGGATGAAATCATGTTCTTCCGTCCGGCGGGCCAGTCGATCAGCACCCCTCCGGACTCGTTACCCATTCCCTTTGCCGGCGATATTCCGGCCAACGAGGCGGCAGCGGTGGGAGCCCCACGCATTGGCTTGCTTGACGGATTGCCTCTTGCGAACCACGCACTGCTTGTTGGACGTTTGATCGTTGATGATCCGCAGGGCTGGGAACAGGACTATCAGGCGGCGGAACGCGTCCACGGAACTGCAATGGCGTCTCTGATCGTTCGCGGCGATCTCTCGTCCACTGAAGGCACTCTTGCCAGACCGCTTTACGTCCGTCCGATTATGCGGCCAGACCCACGAGACTTTCGTGTGCCTCGTAGCGAAGCCATTCCGTCTAACCAGCTCACCGTTGACCTCCTCCACTCCGCGGTAAAACGCCTGTATGAAGGAGAAGGTGCGCTGCCAGCGGTAGCCCCAAGCATTCGAGTGATAAACCTGTCTATCGGCGATCCAAGCAGGCCGTTGGATGGACCGATAAGCCCCTTTGCACGGATGATCGACTGGCTTTCGTGGAAGTACCGCGTTCTCTTTCTTGTCAGCACCGGGAACGATAACTCTTCTATCGAATTAGATGTGCCTCGTGCCGATATGGCCCAGCTAGCGGCACCCGCACTGTCGTCCGCTGTCACCCGTTCCATTCACTCTACGGCTCATCTTCGCCGCATTCTGTCTCCATCAGAAGCGGTCAACGCGCTTACGATCGGGAGTCTTCACGGCGATGATTCGGACGCGGCCATGCCAACGGGTCTCATTGACCCCTATCCCGAAGCAGGCTATCCCAGCCCGCTCAACCGGGTCGGTCTTGGTTTCAAACGTGGTGTCAAGCCAGATGTGCTGATAGAGGGAGGATTGCAGCTTTATCGCCTGTCACGAAACTTTGCAGCACCGAACGGCATCCTGGAGCTGGCATCCACGCCACGGACGGGACCGGGGCAGTTAGTCGCTTCTCCAGGGCAAGGCGGGGAGCTAAGAGCCAGCCGTTTTGTGTGCGGTACAAGTAACGCGACCGCCCTCGGTACACGTTCGTGCGATCTGATTCTCACGATGCTCGATGGCCTACAGACAGATTGGACAGCCGAACAATCTACGGTATTGACGAAAGCACTGCTGGTACATGGAAGCGCATGGACCGATGCTGCCGGCGCCTTCCGGCAGAGCTTACAGCTGGGTCAAGACTATCGCGACCATATCTCACGGTATATGGGATATGGGGCCGTTCGTTTAGACCGTGTACTTGAATGTGAAGAGAACCGTGTTACCGTCATTTCGGCTTCACAGATAGGTGACGGCGAAGGACATCTTTACGAACTTCCCCTGCCCCCAAGCCTTTCGGGCATTGTGGGCCTGAGAAGACTCGTTATCACCCTGGCTTGGTTGACACCGATCAATCCACTTCATCGGGACTACCGACGTGCGGGATTATGGGTAAGCAAGCCGGAAAGTGCGCTGAATGCAGACCGAGTATGCGCCGACTGGCAGACAGTGCAACGTGGAACTCTACAGCACGAAATCTTTGAGGGCGATGCTGCCGTTGCCTATGTAGACGGCGCAACGATCAAACTGAAAGTAAACTGCCGTGCCGACGCTGGGAGGCTTGACGACCGGATTCCGTATGCACTTGCAGTGACATTGGAAACGGCGGAAGGTCTCCGTATTCCCGTCTACCAAGAGGTCGCCGAGCGGATTGGCCTGCAAAGTGAAGTCCGCACAAGATGATTTTCTGTACGAGAGGTATTGTTCGCACAGAGCAAAGCCAACCGTATCCCCCTACAAGAGTGAAAATCTTTGTACTACGTTCATAAACGTAGTGCTTTGTCTGATTTCATCATGAGGAATCAAGACGTACCGCCAGGGTTTGTCGCTGACAGCGCTGGCATGTTGACACCAAAGGGTCGCCGCTTTTGCCTTGAGGAGCACCACATCGTCGGTCATTTCACTCGCTCGCTTCGGTTCGCAAAGGTATCGAGCTGTCTCTGTCTCAACGACGAAGTCGGGCTGATAGGCCTCCTCTTGGTAGTAGTAAATCCGCAGAGTCTCCTTCGGTGGCTTGAGCCACTTCAGCACGGACGGCTCGTCTTCGAGCATGACGGCGAAGCGCCGCTCCGGGTCTGAATCGAACTTCTGCGCGGGGTACAGGCATTTTGCAAACCCACCGAACACCATTCCACGGATGAGCAACTTCTCCTCCACTGGAGCACGGAAGGGGAGAATAGCCTGGTCGGTTTGCATAGCCGCCATGCTGCTCGTGAGAGTCTGGAAGCCTTTCGAGACTGTAACCTCATACTCCGTCGCCTTCTCGACGTAGTGTTGATTCATCTGGGCGTGGATCAACGTCACAAGCTGCGTCTGGTAGAACTGGAGAACATTCAACACGTCTTCCGACGTTTGGAGGTACGACTGGAGATGCCGCACCATCTGCCCCGCTAATTTGTAGAGAAGCTCGGCGTGCTCGTCGTAGTTGATATCGTCTTTGTCGATTAGGCCGCGAACGATGTAGTCCTCAAGGTTCTTTTCCAACACGACGCCATCGCCGCTGACGATCTTGAAGCGTTGATTGCTCATCAAGTGCTGGACCAGCAAATCCTTCTCTGCCGGGGGCTGGCGGAAGCTGGCACAGTCGAGGTCGAAGTCTTGGTAGCCGACAGTCACTTCGCCCTTCGGCGTAACAATGATCTTCGGGATGTCGATCGTTCGTTCGGCGATTGCGCTTGTAACGCGCTGCACCACCGAGGCAACGTCCACTGGCTGCAGGATGGACGGAAGCTCACCCTGGACCGGCTGCATGAGTTCCGTTACCCGTGCCGTGATGCGTTGCCGCACATCCTGCGTTTCGAGGTCTCCAGAACGCGCGAGCCTCTCGAATTGCTGCCGGATTACCTGCATGGTCACTTCGGCGGTCTTTCGTTCCGGCTCGCTGATTATCGGAGTCGATTGCAGCGAAGCGCCATGCGTGGAAGCGGCAGGTGCGATCCCCAAGCCCAACTGGGTCATAAAGACTGGCTCGATTGTCACGGCCTTCGTCGGGGCGTCGGGAATGTCGCGCCCAATAACGATGCCCGTGCGGATGATCGAGTCGGGATCGTTGGCGTGGTCTACGATCTCCTGGAATCGTTCGTGCGAAACAATGGTCAGACGATCTACATCAGGGACGCCAGTTCGTTTCCCATAGGGGAGACGCAAACCGCGCCCAATGGACTGTTCGACCAGCGTTCGTGAGTTGGCCGTGCGGAGCGGGACGATGGTGTACAGATTCGTCACGTCCCAGCCTTCCTTGAGCATATTGACGTGGATAACAATCTCGGTCGGGTTTGCGGGATCTTCAACTGAGAGGAGCTGCTGCACCGTCTCGTCCTTTTCATCTCCTGTTTGATTGGAGTGAACGGTGATGACCCTGCCCCTATAGCGACCTCCGAAAAAGTCTTCCGCCTCGATCCGACGCTGAAGATCGTTCGCGTGCGTGGTGTCCTTCGCTACAACGAGCATGAAAGGCTTAACCAGCGGTTTCAGGTTTTCGCGGGCGTAGATGTCGAGCTGGACCTTGGTGTGTTCGTGGATACGAACGCCGTCCTCCAGCTTCAACTTCTCAAGGCCGGCATCGTCGTAGTTTTCTGCACGGAAGTTCTCGCGGGTCGCTACGGCTGGCTCTTTTACGAATCCATCCCGAAGCGCTGAGGACAGGGGGTAGCTGTAGATGACGTTCTTGAAGTCCGCACCACCGGCTGTCTCGGTGCGCGGTGTGGCAGTCAGCTCAAGCCCCAGGATCGGTTTGAGTTCGTTGATCGCCCGCATTCCGGCTTTGCCGCGATAGCGGTGCGACTCATCCATCAACAGAACCAGGTCATCCAACTCCGAGAGGTACTCAAAATAGCTTTCCCCGATGTACTCCTGTAGCCGCTTGATGCGTGGCTCCGCGCCGCCACGAACCTCAGAGTTGATCTTGCTGATGTTGAAGATGTTGATGTGTACAGGCGCGTCTGGGTCTTTGAGGCCGGGTATAGCGGGTTGGCTCAGACGTTCCGAACGAACACCACGCCCGCTTTCGTAGTTGTCGCCCGTGATGATCTCTGGGGGCTGGATGACGAAATCAGACAGCCCTTGGAAGACATACTTTGGCGAACCCGGTGTGAAGTCGGAGATGAGTTTGTTGTAGATCGTCAGGTTTGGGGCAAGTACAAAGAAGTGACGGATGCCCTCGGCCTGATGAAGGTAGGCAATGAACGCACCCATTAAACGCGTCTTGAGTGTGGGCTAGGGCGAGATACTGCGTGGCTTCTATCGATCATCGGCATCCTCCAACGACTGTGTTTCAGTCGTGATATGCCCTGACCTTAGAGTCCCAAACGATCAACGTCCAATGCCAAATGTGGAGGATTTCATGCGCCGCGCGCATGGATCAAATCATGCCGCACTTCGTCCGGAATGATGCTCCGCATCAACCTCCCTAACGCTGGGCTTTTTGGTTGCCACTGATTGCATAGGTTCCTCACACCGTTGCGACAGGTTGTAAGCAAGCAGAGGAAGAACCGGACGCTGCTGCTCCTCCCGGCACACGAACGCAGTTGTGATTTTGATGGGGAGGCCCGCGATCTTGCGAGTCACAAGATGTTCCGGCAGCGGTGTACTTTCCCTCACAAGTCCAAGTCCTTTGCGGTTTTCCACGAGGAACTGCATCTCAGAAGGAGCCGATACGAATGCCGAAGGGTTCAATCGAATCCCCGCTTTCGACAGCCTCTTTACGAACTTGTCATAGAAGAACGGATGATGAACCCTGGCAAAGATAATGCGGAGACGGTCTTCGATGGACTCCGGCGGAAGCATTTCCAGTGCGGCGAGCGGATCATCAGAGCGCATACAGATCAGGACATTCTCGGAGCATATCTTCCGAACGAAGAGACCATCCTGCGGGATCGGCAGACTCACCAATGCTGCCTCTAAATCACCCTGAAGAATCGATTGCATAAGCCCGCCTGAACACTCGCTCGTTGGTTCTATCTTTCCCTCGGGCACAAGTTCGCAAAAGCCCGTCAGGGCTGCGCTTACAAGATCATGATTGATGAACGGGGAATACCCGAATCGAAGAGGCAGATCGATACCGGAATGCGGGTTCGAGGTTGCCCTTACTGACCGAGTCCGCAGCTCGACCATCTCCTTAGCGTACGGAAGAAACTTTCGGCCTGCTGGCGTAAGTCCCGAGCCGTGCCGACCGCGTAAGAAGAGCGTCTGGTTCATGCCCTCTTCGAGCTGATCGAGGCTTCGAGAAATGTTTGATTGTGCTGTGCGAAGTTTCTTGGCTGCCTTGCCGATATTGCACTCTTCGGCCACAGCGATGAAATGGATGAGATGACGGAATTCGGGGCCCTCGTACATGGTTGCACCAACCTTTTTGGCTATACTCGGCGGGCCGTAGCGTGCGCGGTCAGCTGATGCTTGTTTCGTAAGTTGCATTGCAAATAAAGAGGGTTGCCTGATTCGGTACGTGCCGCAAGTCTCCAGGCAACCGATTCGCCATTGTGGAAATCCGGGTCGGATTTGTTCCATGCGCCGGAAGCATGGAATCCTCCACATTTGGCATTGGACTCCTCGGCTTCGATTGGCTAAAGCTCTAATAGAGCCCGTCAGATGGCTACACAGGAGGAGTCGAACGTGAGCCTGAACTTGATACAAGAACTGGAAGCACGACGCGGGGCTATGAAGGTTTCCGATCTTACAGAACTGTTGGGTGTCGATGACAAACACATCTATCGCATGGCAGCGCGGGGCCAGCTCCCCAGTTTTCGAGTCGGCGGCGCGGTGCGTTTCGATCCGCAGGAAGTGGCGAATTGGCTGCGACTAAAGTACGGGCCTACCCCGCAAGCAGGCAGGAAGGGGCCTAGCCGTGCAAAGCCCATATTTGGCGAGGCATCTAGCGTTGCGTAACTTGCCACCAATCACCCCAGTTATATGCAAAAACGTGTTTTTATCGCTAATTTTTGTATATGATTGGGGCATGGCATCACTCGAAGCCTATCTCGATCAGCAGTTGGCGATGGGTCGCTCCTCGTTCTCCAGTGAAGAGGCACGCAGCGACTTGGGTTCATCGCAATCCGCATTCGCATCCGCTGCGCATCGGCTGGTGAAAAAGCACAAGCTGGTGAACCTGCGCCACGAGTTCTATCTCATCCTGCGTCCGGAGGACCAGGTGGTCGGAGCGCCTGACCCTGTACGCTGGATCGGCCCGCTGATGCAGCATGAACAAATCGACTACAGAATCTCACTGCTGCGTGCTGCCGGGTTCCACGGCTCCTCCCATCAGGCGGCAATGGTCTTCCAAGTCATCGTTCCACGCCAACTCCGTCCTCTCCAGATCGGGCGGCATCGTCTCCAGTTCATCTATCAGGCTCCCGGCACTTTCGAGAAAGTGAACCAACCTGCTTGGCTCGACCAAATCCGCTCTTCAGACGGCTACGCCAGAGTGGCCGGGGTCGAGATTACTCTTTTGGATAGCGTTCGATACTTCCATAAGGCCGCCGGCATTGCCAGCGTCGCTCAGGTGGTAAAAGACATCGCGGCGAAAGTCGATGCCCGGAAGCTGGCTCAGGTCGCCGCGTTCTATGAGAACTCGGCCGTTCGGCGGTTGGGCTACCTTCTGGACGTCACCGGACACGAACGGATCTCGAAGCCTTTGGAGAAGTTCGCGCGAAAGGCGAAGTCCTCGAAACCGCTCGACCCGTCCCTCAAACCAATCCTGGGCGCTTCTGCTCCCATCGAAATCAATTCAAAATGGCGGCTCACCATTGCTGAGCCCGTAGAGGTGGACTCTTGATCCCCATTGCATTCCTCCAGGAATGGAGCGCGACGGCCCCGTGGCCGGATTCTCGACAGGTCGAACAAGACCTCATCATCTCGCGTGCTCTCTGTGACCTGTTCAACGCCCCAGCACTAAAAGACAAAATCGCATTCCGTGGGGGCACAGCACTCCACAAGCTGCTCTTCGCAAGGCCGCTCCGTTACTCGGAAGACATTGATCTCGTCCAGTTGAAGGCAGAACCCAACGGACCAATCATTGACGCCGTGCGCGAGGCATTATCGTGGCTCGGCCCATGTAGACGGGAACAGGCCGGGCACTCCATTCACCTCACCTTCCGCTTTGCGCCCGAAACCGACCCAAGCCGGCAACTTAAGCTGAAAGTCGAGATCAACACGCGCGAACACGAGTGTTTCCTTGGACTCAAGCATTATCCCTTCGCGGTGGAAAGCCGCTGGTATCAGGGTCAAACGGAGATCGTCTCCTATGAGCCGGAGGAGTTATTCGCGACCAAACTGCGAGCGCTGCTTCAGAGACGAAAGAACCGCGACCTCTTCGACTTGAACGAAGGTCTGACACAACTCCAGCTCGACCGACACAAATTGCTCCAGTGCTTCGACCACTACCTACAACTGGAAGGCAACACGATTCACCGGGCAGCAGCCGAGGAGCGGATGCTGCAAAAACTGGATCGGAGCCTCACCGAAGACGTTGAGCCACTCTTGCCTGCCGGTATCACCTTCAGCGAAAGGCAAGCTCTAAGAGCATTCGAGATTGTTTGGAGCGAGTTGATAATCCGGTTGGACGGCGAGACCTGGAAGCTAAGCGCTTCGATCATCGAAAAACGAAGACAACTCATTCCAAACCTATTGGAGTGAGTTGCGTTGTGGCACGATACAAGCACCTTCTGTATTCACTTGTTCCTAGCTGACGACACGATGATCTGCACGGAGAACTCTTTGCTCGGCTTTGCGTTATGGATCCAAGGCTGGACATAAGCATAGTGCAGGGTTACGGAACCTTCCTTCATGGCAGAGAACCGGAATGCCTGCATCTCTGTACCACCCGGCTGAGTCCTTAGTGTTCCGTTTGCCCCAGCGCCGACACTAGACCGCAAAACCTGCTGAGACTTCGTCTGCTCGTCTGGCACCCATGAATACCCGGTACCAAATTGCGCACGCAAGTTGAGAGAAATGGCATCTCCGACTTTTGCACGGACAACACTATGGTTATGCGATTCGTTGACTGCCAAAACTGAAGGACTTTGAGCCGATCCACGGAGAGCAACTGGCAACGTTGCGAGCGTCACGAGCGAAATGAAGATAAAACGCGACATTATGCTCCACTGCCTTGACTATACGCCCACCTGCGTGTGTATACTCCAGCAAAACAGCCACAACTCTGATTCGATTCACCGGGCCCCTCGTATTTACTGAGTTCACGATGGAGGAAGCTTATGCGGGCCAAATCGGCTGTGTGTGTTTTTTTTGCGTGCTCTTGGGGCGTCCTCGTCTGCCCACTCATTTCCCAGACTGCGCCGTCAAGCCGAACGCCTGCGTCGGCGGCACGTCCAACTCGAGCGCAAGTAGCACAAGCTCTGAATCCCCAAGTATCCGACTACAGCGCTCGCGAAGCGCAGGCTTCGCCCACGGTTCGAGCACAGCTTGCAGCCCTTCGCACGAAGGTTGCTGAGTCCGGAGCCACTTTCAGCATTCGGTATACAGCCGCAGTCGATGTTCCGCTTGCTGTTCTAGCAGGCTCCTCAATTCCTCGAAACTTACCTGCCGACTTTTTCAACAAGGTCAAAGCTCGATCAAAACTGCTTAGTTCCGAGGTTACCCGTAACAGTTCGTCAGTACAAAAAGCGCCCGGAGCTGCTCCGAATTCTTGCTCTGCAACAGCAACGCATTTTGATTGGCGAAGCTCTGGAAAGGTCACTGATGTCCGCACACAAACTTGCGGTTCCTGTTGGGATTTTACTGCTATGGCAGCGTATGAGGGCAGTTATGCAATTCAAAATTCGCTACTGGTAGACACTTCTGAGCAATACGAACTCAACTGTGTTGGGAAGGGTGACTGTAGCGGGGGTTGGTGGATGCCGGTCTTCGAGCAACTCATTAACTCCGGAGGCGTCGATGAATCTCAAGACCCATGGACCGGGAACGCAAGCCTTTCTTGTCCGAACACCTTGACTCCGAAATATAAAGCTTCGAATTGGTCGTTTGTAGGCTCATCCCAATCTGAAGTTCCTTCAACTGCATTGATTAAACAAGCCATCTGCGACCACGGACCGGTGTCGACAGGGATATATGCCGATCAGACATTCCAGTATTACGGCGGAGAAGGGGCCTTTGACGAACACTCCCAGGTATTCGATGGTGTGAACCACGGCATAACCATCATCGGCTGGGATGACACTGTTGGAACGGCTGGAGCATGGATCATTAAGAACTCGTGGGGGCCGGACTGGGGAGGCCCCGCCGGTATCGGTGCCTCAAAGGGCTATGCATGGGTTGCGTACAACACCAATAACATCGGGACAGCAACTGCTTGGGTAGATGCAATCCAAGGAGACACTCAACTGTCACCAGCATGGAAAAGCATCATGAAGAACAAAGATTTCGACTTACGTCTTACATCGCCCGCGGATCACCGCTAATTCATCTTTGCTAATTGCTCTGCATAACTCTTATCCGTCAAACTCTAATAACGAGGTTGCTCCTACCGTGCGACATCTTCTCCTATATCTCCTTCTATCCGCGACGTTGTTAGCACCTTCGATGGCTCTCGCCGACACAACTCCAGCTCCATCAACCGTCGACTTTAGCGGTGCTGGCTTCACTTCTCTGACTGCTGCGCAAAGCGCAATCGTACAGGGAGGCGTACTCAAGTCGCAGACGGCAGCACGCTCATTGCTCTCGCAGTTCCTGCCTACTATTCATTCTGCCGACTCTTCATGCGATATAAACAAGTCCACATTTATCGTCAATATCGTCTCCTTCAATCCCTCCGGTGGCAATAGCATTGATGGTTTTTCGGGTCTCGGAGCGATCTTGAATTCCAATTGGTACATATTTAATGCAAGTCAAAACAGCTTTGTACAAGCGTCGGGAACGGCCCTTCGCATCTATGGCGACAAGAAGCCGTACATCGTCGTCATCCATCTCAACTCTGATATTTCGCAGTTCAGCGGCGCGGCACCGGCGTTCGCACTGAACTATCAGTACACCGTCGCACACCGTGATCCCGCAAATGTTCAAGATCTCGAACTTGGGATCAGCATGTTCAAGCAGCTTGTTCCCGCAGCCGCCGCTCCCGCAGCGGTCGCTAATCCTAATTTTTGGACTTGGGGACAACTTTCTATCAATACGCCTGCGGGCGTTGCCATAACCGGCGGACTTATTAATCCAACTTCAACAAAAACAGCTTCATTGGACAAAGCTGCGGTGCAGTTTGACGATGAAGGCTTCTATCATTGGGATATCAGCATTGGGGTTCCAATCACGAGCTATACGCAACTCCAGCAGGTTCAGCCCGTGAACGGTGTGACGCCGGTTCCGGCCAACTTGAATGAACGAAATCTGATTCTTCTGGGCGACTTCTACGTGGCACCTGTTGACCTTCAGGGTAGCAAACTAAATCCCTATCCATATCTGGTGGGCGGTATTTCATTTGCGTCAAAGCCGCTTCACAACGCAATGGTGGGGATCGGCTATGGATTTAACACGACTGCCCTCTACGTAGGAACTATGATCGTCACCAGCGACATTGCGTCAGGACAGAAGAAAACGAATTATAAGCTCGCCTTTGGAATTAACTTTCCTATCCGAACCATCATGGGAAAACTTGGACTTAACACGGAGATTACTACACCTCCATCAAAGTGAGCATCGATTCAGGAGTGGATGACATGTGTCACCCCACAAAACCCGCGAGTTCACCGGCGTTGATCCGCGCAAAGGCATCTTTCGATTGAATGCCCTTGAGGTAGACCATTGTGGACTTGATATCGCGGTGTCCGAGCCAGACCTGCACGGTGCGGATATCCACGCCGCTGCGAAGATGGCCAGTGGCGAAGGTGTGCCGGAACTTGTGCAGAAAAAAGTTCATGCAGTACGGCCCCTCGGCGCACTTGTTGTTGTGCTCAGTCACGCACTGACCACAGTTGAGGCCCGCACGTTCCGCCACACGCTTAACAACCGTATCCATCTCGCTGTCAGGGCGACCCTTCGTATTGCCGAAGACGAGATCGTGCGGCCTTGCTTGCTTCCGCTCTTTCCTTTTGCGTAGGCGTTCCATCAAGCCTTCGGGCAACGGCACGGTGCGCTCCTCCCAGTTCTTCGGCGTGAAGCCCCACTTCGATTTGGCCGTCACCCGCACGACATGATGACGGAAGTCGAGATCGAGATATTCGACGTAACGGATCTCCTGGTCGCGGAAGCCGGAGCCGAGGATGAATTTGAGCATGTCCGCCTCGTCTTCGGTCGTGACCTTGAACATCGCTGTCAGTTCCTCGGGCTCATAGATCGGTCGTATGGCGTCAACGTATTTCGGCCAATCGCCCTTTTCCATGAGGCCGGTGCGCCCATGCTTCTTGAAGAGCTGCAGTACGGTCACGACCTTGTCGTAGACGGTACGCGCACCGAGCTTCAGCTCATAGCAGTAGGTCATAAAGTCGAGCACGTCGTCGCGGGTCGCGTCCTCGACGTACTTCTTCTTGTATGCGGCACGGAGGAGGGTGTCGAGCGTGTAGCGATAGGTGAGATAGGTGCGCGGCTTGCGCTGCATCTTCACGTACCGAAGATAGGCGTCGATGGCGTCGCCAATCGTAGTCTTCGGCACAGCCTCCGGCTCCGGTGGGGGACCGGCGATCAAGCCGTCGCGGATGGCACGGAGTTCGATGGCCTTTCGGCGGGCCTGGTCAATGGCCTCATCCCTCGCTACAGCGGTGCGATAGCGGCGGCCATTTCGACCGCCGACACGCCACTCGATGTAGTAGGCACCCTCGGGATGTACTTCGGTCTGGCCGTCGATTCGGACGCGGTCTTTGAGGCGTCCATTGGCTTCAGGAACGACGGGAGCAAAGCGCCATCCTTTCGCGGTTTTGATCTTCTTGATGAGGTTGACGCGGTCCGCGTAGTCGGGAGCGTTGAGAAGAGCGCCGAGTGGTTTGACGGTGGGCATCCAAAGAGTCCTCCTCTGGAGACAACTCTATCAAAGCGTGGACACCATCGTGGACACCAAGGAGCTAACTTAGTGATTCCAAAGGTAGCCGGTTAGAAGGCAGCGCTCTAACCAACTGAGCTACGTCCCCAAAATTGTTTTTCAACAATTTGGATGTTTCGTCACATAGAAGGAACGCCCATAGGCCAAAGCAGTTCGCTCGCTTCTAGTTGTTGCAGCGCGTAAGTTTGTCTTCCAGCTCGAGGGAGACGACTCTGCCCAAAACAACAAGATTGAGTTTATCAGAAGATATCCATCCAGTGTCCACAGAGGGACCACGAAATGGTCATCGACGACATCCGTGAAAGATACCCGGGCCAAACGCTTCGTCTTGCACTGTGGCACAACCGCTTCGCATTCGTTAGGATGGGCTTCGGTATCGGGCACTACCGAGCCAAATTCCACCGGACAGGTTTCCTTTAGTGAAGATCGGGCGATCCCTAGCCGCAGCACTACTCCTGGTCACGGCCGGTTGCGTTGCTTTTTGGCTGCTGCGTGAGCATACGAGTCCGAAGGCTAACCTCGCTCAGCAATACGCCGACCCTGCGTCGTGCATGCAGTGCCACTCGAGCGAAGCTGCAGGTTACGCTCGCACAGGGATGGCGCACGCTTTCTACACACCGACTGCAAACGACACAGTCGACAGCATCGCCAAGGAACGCCAGTTTTACCACGCAGCTTCAGGCACCTACTACGATCTGACCGAGCACGAAGGAAAGTTCTTCCAGCACCGCTGGCAGGTGGGATTCGACGGCACGCCGGATAACGTGGAGGAGTTGCCCATTGACTATGTGATGGGTTCGGGCAACCATGTTCGGACTTATCTGCACCGCGAACAGGACGGAACGCTCATCGAGCTACCATTGGCTTGGTACGCCGAGAACGGAGGTCATTGGGGTATGAACCCGGGCTTCGACAATGCGAAGCCGATGACTCGCCGACCCATTGCCTATGAATGCATGTTCTGCCACAACGGCTATCCGGAAATCCCCGCAACCGCTCACCGGGATCTTTCTGCCAACGCTGTTTACACCAGCCTGCCGGAAGGCATCGACTGCCAGCGATGCCATGGCCCAGCGGCGGAGCATGTCAAGGCCGCCCAAACGCCAGGGACTTCCCTTGAACAAATTCGTTCGCTTGTGCTCAACCCGTCACACCTGAGCAACGACCGCCAGATGGAGGTCTGCGAGCAGTGCCATCTTGAAACTACAAGCCACCTGCTGCCCGATCGGATCCGGCACTACGATCAGGAGCCTTTCGGGTATCGACCTGATCAGCCGCTTGCCGGCTTCAACGCTTACTTCAGCCGCGATCCCGAGCACGGTCGCACAGATAACTTTGAGATCGTCAATGCACCCTACCGGCTGCGGCAGTCGCAGTGCTATCTCCAGAGCCAGGGCGCGCTCACCTGCGAGACCTGCCACAATCCTCATGATCTCCACAAGGGTCCGGAGTCTGCAACGTATTACGCCAATATCTGCATGAAGTGCCATGTGGCCAACCTGCCTCAGAAGATTGCACTGCATCAGCACACTGCCTCGAACGACTGCGTCTCCTGCCACATGCCCAAGCGCAGAACGGAAGATGTGGTGGATGCTGTGATGACGGATCATCTGATTCAGCGGCTGGCTCCGCCGACGAAAGAGCTGCTGGCGCCGCGTCAGGAGGTTTCCGACACACCGGCGACCCAATATCACGGCCCGGTGAATCGTTATCTACTCGACCATCAGGCCGAGGACCCAAATGACGCGCTGTATGATGCTGCGGCTCAGGTGATCGACAGCAGTAATCTGCAAGATGGAATTCCTAAGCTCTCCGACCTGATTCGGACACAGTCTCCTGGTCAGCCAAATTTCTCCATTGAGCTTGGAGATGCGATGCGCCATACCGGCGATCTAACGGGGGGGATTGCCGCTTACCGGCAAGCACTCGTCGTGGATCCGCTCTCGTCACGGGCGCGGCGGCGGCTTGGCGTCGCGCTTGGCAACGCCGGAGAGACCGAAGAAGCGCTCGAGGTTCTGCATAGCGCTATCGACCATGAGCCCGCCAACGCGCTGCTTTGGTACGAGCTGGCTTCAATTGAGGCGAGGACAGGAAGCCTCGACAAGGCGACGGCCGATTTTCGGAAGACGGTCGAACTGAAATCCGACTTCGCCGATGCACAGAACTCGCTAGGGTCTGTTCTTGCTCAATCCGGCGATCTGCATGGTGCGGAGGCGTCGTTTCGCGCTGCCCTGGCCGTCAATCCGTATGATTCGGCGACGCAGTCCAACTTGGGCCGACTGCTTGCGGGAGAAGGAGACTGGAAGCAAGCAGCTTTCCATCTGCAGAGAGCTGTTCAACTGGATCCTACCAACTTGAACGCTCACAGAGACTACGCGACCGTGCTGCGACAGACGCAGCATTCACCGAGGTAGCCCCCCTCAGCCCGCGCCGCGGTAAAGCAAATGAGCTGTTCGCGCATCGCCAAACGCGCGCCACCGGGAAATTTCGCAGGCCGGGCCAGATAAGTGAGTCTATGCATAACTTGCAAATCTGATCGAGTTTTGTCGCGACACATATTTAATCCCGCTGGTTAACTTTTCCTTGGAATGGCTATTTCAAGCGGATGAATAGGTGTTTTATGCCCATTTTCGGATTTAAGTTGACAAGGTTCATCCGACTGTTTTCTTATGAGGCCGCACTAAAAATTGCGTAAACAAACGCTTGTCTTGCAATAAACACCGGATCGCGTGCGTCTCGGGCCAACTAGACCCCGTCTCACGATGATCGACAAACATAGGTTTGTGCATGCCTAGATGCACCATGTATTTTTCGGAGGCTTACTCGTGAACGTTCATCCATTCGTGCGGAGATATCTGCACAAAACAAATGGCATCGTACGGATTCCATTCGCTGCGTCGATCTTGGCGCTGGCCGCTCTGACCCTGCTACCCGGTTCCATTTCCGGCACAGGCTCGGCCTACGCGCAAAACACCAATGCGACCATCCGCGGTTCGGTCGTCGACCCGACTGGAGCACTTGTGCCCAACGCCCAGGTCAAGGTTGTAAACAAAGACACTGGAGTTACAGTGTTCAACGGAAAAACCGACTCCGCCGGCACATTCGTAGCTCCCCAGGTCATCCCAGGCACCTACAAGGTCACCGTATCGGCACCTGGGCTAAAGGAGTCGATTATTGATGATCTCGTCGCCACCGTCGCGCAGGTCGCCTCGGTGAACGTGACGATGCAACTCGGTGTCGCAAGTGAAACAGTCACCGTCGAGTCCAAGGGTGAGGAACTCGATCGCAGCACATCTGACGTTTCCACCCTTATCGCACCAAGCGAAGTGCAGAATCTTCCGATTTCCGGGCGTGCCACGGAAAATCTACTGGCCTTTATTCCGGGCGTCGCACACGGCGGTGCGGCAGATTCTCCGTCAACCTCACAGCTCTCGATCAATGGCAGCCGTACGCTGAACACTGAAGTTCTCTTGAACGGCGTTTCGACCATCGTCGCTTCTACAGGAACGCCGGCGACGCTTCCTTCGCCCGATGGCATCGACTCGTTCCGCGTATTGACCACCAACGCACCTGCGGAGTATGGCCGCACCTCAGGCGCCGTGGTCTCAGTGAATACGATCTCCGGCACTAACACCTATCACGGGAATCTTTACTTCCTCGCTCGCAACGAAGCGTTCGATGCGAACAGCTACTTCAATAAGCTCACGATCAACTCAACGACCGGACAGGTTACCCCTCGCGCACGCGATCGCTTCTTCCAGGAGGGCGGTTCGTTGGGCGGACCTATTCGGATTCCTAAACTCTACAACGGTCACGACAAGACTTTCTTCTTCGTTAACTACGATCGCACGTTCGCTCCTTCTACTTCGAACCTTAGCGACACGGTTCCGACTGCGGCGCAACGCACCGGTAACCTCTCAAACGCAGAGGAAGTGGACGCCGCTGCTTGCCAAACCATCAACGGCAAGACGACCTGCCATCAGAAGCAGCCGATTTATATGCCAGGCGGAACAGGTACCGCTCCCTTTGGCGCCACTACGGATCCCGTAAACGGTACCGGCATTATCCCGACAGCGTCGTTGGATCCGGCCGCCCAAAAAATTCTCGCGTTGCTCCCGCTGCCGAACACGATCGGTTCCTATGACGTGACCAACAATCGTTATACGGGCAATTGGACTTCGCAACAGAACAACTCGAATACGACGATTAAGTTTGTTGCTCGTGTCGATGAATTGCTCACCAAGAAAGATAGACTTAGCTTCAACGTGTACCGTTACACAACTCAAACACCAAATCCCATCACATACAACAAGCAACTCAACACTACATGGGATTGCACATGCAATAATGCTTGGCTGCCTTCAGTCGACTACACGCGTACGTGGTCCGACACACTGGTCACGGATTTAAACATGGGCTTCTTCCGTAACGTGGTTCTGCGTAACCCTCCTGGCGTGGGCTTCAACGCAACCACCTCGCTCGGAATCGCTTCCCTGCCGCTCGACCAGACTCCTGAACTCACTAATCCCGGCATCAGCAACATCGGCGCGGACACCAACACCAATCAAGTCAACATTACGAACACTTTCACCCCTTTTGGAACAGTGACCAAAATTGTGGGCCCTCACACCTTCAAGTTTGGCGCTTCCCTCCGCAAGAACCAGTTCAACTCTTACAATCCTGCCGCCAGCCCGGAAGGCACCATCGCATTCGATGGCTCAATCACCAACCATGGCGCTTCAGGTAATGCCAACACGGGTATAGCGGATTTTCTGTTGGGACAGATTAAGACAGCGAGTTATGAGCAAGCGATGCCTGAGACAGGCCGTCGCAACTACAACCTCGGTGTCTTCTTCCAAGATGACTGGAGAGTATCGGCGAAGCTGACCTTGAACCTCGGTATCCGTTATGAGTTTGAGTCCCCACTGATCATTGCGAATAACATCTACAGCCGCTTCGATCCGTCAACTGGTAACTTTCTGCAGGCTGGCGTGAACGGAGTATCGCGGTCCCTGAACGTAACCGAACCGACGAAGGACGTTTCGCCTCGTATCGGCCTCGCCTACAGCGTCAACAACAAGACTGTAATTCGCGCTGCATTCGGAACCTTCTACGGAACGATCTTCCAAAACCTCGGTGGCCAGCTTGCTTATCCGGGCTACGACAACACCATCAGCTACAGCAACCTGGGCACCGCTATCGCCCAGCCCTTTACGCTGTCGCAGGGCTTGCCGCTCGCCGCACCAGCAAACCTCGCGAATCCTGCGGCATCCATCGCGGGACACACAGCCGCCAATCCCTATACCCCCAGCGGTGTCTCTTTCAACGACATGAACCCTATGTCGCTGGTCCAGCAATGGAACGTCGGCTTCCAGCGTCAGCTGCCTCTCGCTCTAACTATGGAAGTGAATTACGTCGGCAATCATGCGCTCCACCTTGCTTACATTGTTCCAGCGAACATTGTTCCTCTTTCTTCGGTTGACGCGGTTACTCTTGCGAATAATACTACGGCGTCACAGCAGGCGAAGCCCTTCCCAACGCTCGGCAGCTTTAGCGTTGTCGACAACGTTGGGAACTCTGACTACAACGCCTTACAAGTGACCGTTCGTCGTCAGTTCAATACACGGCTGGCCATTCTATCCAACTACACCTTTGCCAAGAGTGAGGATGACGGCAGCACCATCTATAACTTCTCGGCTCCGAACGGAACGGCCAACGCGCAATACACCGCCGATGGTCCCGACCGTGAAAAGGACTTCACCGTCAGCAATATCGATGCTAAACACACTCTCAACATTGGAGTCGTCTACACGACTGCCGGTCCCTGGTGGTTGCGTGGCTTTCATATCTCGCCGGTCTTCGTTGGACATACGGGCTTGCCTGTAAACATTACGCAGAGCAACGAGATTTCCAACGTTTCACAACAGCGTCCCAACGGCAATCCGCAGCTGATCAAGTTGGCCCATCCGTACATCAACGGGACGGCGTTGCAATACTACGATTCCCCTGTTACCGATCCGAACTTCCCGCTGACGGCCTCCGGCCCCGTGTATAACACGATCAACAGCGTAAGAACGAGGATTGTCGCCACGGGTTTCGGCAATGTTGGTCGTGACTCGAATCGGCAACCCGGGGAGGTCGACTTCGATGCTTCGGTAGCAAAGGACTTCAAGCTTTATAAGCGCCTGGCCTTCCAGTTCCGTGTCGATGCCTTCAACGTCATCAACAAAACCAACTTTACTGCTCCGAGCGGCTCTTTATCAGTTTCTGAAACTACGCAGGCACCCACGGTGGCTTCATTTATCGGATCGACCGGCTTCGGAAAGATAACGGGCACACAATCTCCCCGGAGACTGCAGTTATCTTCGCGCTTTGTCTTCTAACGCAACCTCAACCGTCACTGAAAAGGCCACCCGCGAGGGGTGGCCTTTTCAGACAAAGCCATCTAATTCGAAAGCAAGAATGAAAAAGCCAGTATCATGCATCTTGGACGTAACCTGTCGACGTAACATCCGGTTGGCGAGGCTTTTGATTGTCTGCGCCGTTGCGGCTCCTGCGATTCTTGCTGCGCCCTTGAAACCACTCCTATCCCCATGGGACGGAAAGCCCATTGTTCAAAAGGACACGCCGTATCCCTGCCCTTCCCTGCTGCACCTGTCACCCGATCTCGTCACTGACGGCTTCTATCAGCTCGACGATCCAACACACTCCATCATCGATCCGGTGCGACAAGAAGCTTATCGCAAGTCCGCTGATCCTGTGAAAGCGGTTGGCGTGGCGATCGTCAAAGCGGCGGATGACTTTCGTACCACTGGCTCACGTGAAGCAGCTCAATGCGCTGCAAATCGGATCATCGTTCTGGCGCAGGACAAGTCGCTCAGTGGCAAGATGTCCTCCAGTCAGGCCTACTACGTGCAAGGGTGGGTCGTCGGAGCTGTAGCCATCGCCTATCTCAAGGTTCGCGCCAACGTTGAGATCAGTGCGCCTCAGTCAACCCTGATCGCAAATTGGCTCGACAGTGTGGGTGTGGAAACTAAAAGCTTTTATGACTCTCACACATTAGCGCACGGAGCTAACGGAAACAATCATTTGTACTGGGCCGGTGTCGAGCTTGCCGCGATCGGAGTAGCTGCCAACAATCAACCCGACTTCGATTGGGGCATGGCAACGTATGACAACGGAGTAAATCAAATACGCCCGGATGGAACATTGCCACTTGAAATGGCGAGAGGAAGTAAGGCATTGCACTACCATCTCTACGCGCTTGCGCCGCTTGTCCTGCTGGCAGAGTTCGGCGAGGCAAATGGACTCGATCTCTATACCCACGCAAACGGAGCGCTGCATCGCCTTGTCACAACTTCGGTGAACGGGCTTAAAGATCCTTCCTTGTTTGAAAAGGCTACGGGAGTGAAGCAGGAAGTTCCGCGAGTCATCACGGGAGACCAGATCGGTTGGGCGCCGCCGTATGTAAGACGATTTCCCAATACCGAATTGACTAGGATGATTCGGTCTGCACCTAGCCTGAGCGTCTATTACCTTGGAGGCCTACCGCCGAATTGACGATGGAAAACGTCGTCTCATTCAAAACGAAAGACATACAACCTAACCAAGTAACTTCATCACAACTCTAACGATCGGCCAGGTGGAATGAAAAATAACGTGAGATCGGGTAGAGACATTCGATCGATGATCGTGGCGGTGCTTTTGTGCAGCGCGATGGTCGCCGCGCAGAGCACGAAAAACACAACGGCGTCACTAGATCCACATCTGTTGCTCACCGTTCAAGATTTTCAAGCCCGCAAAGCAATCGCGGAGCGCCAACCCTGGGCTCGAGATGAGTTGGTCGCAATCGTGAAAGAAGCGGATGGGTATCCCCAGGACTACCTCAAGAAATATGGACTCACAAAAGTCGAGGCGCCGGCCAAAGGCGCGCAATGGGCTCACTGGTATGTTTGCCCGGACACGGGAACCGAGTTGCAGTTCCACCCACCCAATCACAACATCTGCCCGGACACTGTAAAAGACTACGAAGACTGGCCCATCAGCGATGTTCACTATCACTTCATGCACGACATGCTGAGCCATGATGCCAAGATTCTGGGAATCGCCTACCAAATGACCGGAAAGCCGATTTACGCCCAGCACGCGGCGGAGATACTGAAGCTCTATGCGGACAAATACAAGGCCTACCCTCTCATTGATAATCATGGAGAGCAAAGCAATTGGGGGGCTCGCATTTACTCGCAAACGCTAAACGAATCCATCTGGCTTATCGATATGACTTTCGCCTATGACCTCGTGCGAGGATCCGGGGCTTTGACAGCGTCAGACCGCCAGCATATCGAACAAGACCTGCTGCTTCCTAGTGCAGCTACTGTCGTGCGGGGCCACAAAGAGCCTACGCTCAACATTCAGAGCTGGATCAATGGAGCCCAGGCCGCTGTCGGCTTCGAGCTAGGGAATAAGGCTCTTATCGATGAAGCGATCGATGGGCCGCTGGGTTTCCGCTATCAGATGAAGAACTATGTACACGAAGGGTTTTGGCTGGAAGGTTCATGGGGCTATCAGTTTTACGCGATGCGTCCGCTCACCTACATGGCAGAGATGGCAAAGCGATACGGCATTGACCTTTGGAAGCAGGAGCCCGCGCTGGCAAGCATGTACCTTTCGCCGTTGGGCGTTGTACTGCCGAACGGCGAACTGCCGGCATTCAACGACTCACATGAAGTTCCGTTGTATCCGAACGCTCCTCTTTACGAATTAGCTTTCGAGAACACGCACAACCCGTTGCTTCTGGCTGTGCTGGCACACACTCCGCGCTCCAGCCCCGAGGCTCTCCTCTTCGGCGCAGACCCTCTGCCCTCCGCGGAGTCGGCCTCCCTCAAAAGCGCTGTCTTCCCCGACGCGGGCTATGCGATGCTTAGGGCCCCGCACAGCGATCTGAACGTCATCATGAAGTTCGGCCCGCATGGCGGCGGTCATGGGCATTATGACAAGCTCGGCGAGATCGTTTTCGCAGAGGGACGCATTCAGGGCGTCGACCCCGGAACACAACTCTATGGCATGGCCCTGCACCAGGAGTGGGACCAGATGTCAGTCGCCCATAATGCTCCCACCGTTGATGAACAACGTCAGGCACAAGCTACTGGCAAGCTGGTTGCATGGAAAGAAGGCAACGGCTATGTGGCCGTAACAGCCGATGCCGGCCCGGTATATCCATCTGCCGACCTTGAACGAAGCATTCTAGTAACTGACGAGTACATGCTTCAGGTAGACCGGGCGCATGCCAAAGATGGCCAGTCCCATATCTTCGACGTAAATTACCACAACTTCGGCAAGCAGACGATGCAGCTGCAGACATCGCCCTACGAGAGCTTTCCGAAGGTAAACGGATATTCGCACTTGGAGCAGGTACAGCGGGGCGAAACAGCTCGAAACCTCGAAACCCGTTTTGATAATGATGGAACAACTATGTCCCTAACGGTATTGGGAGGAACTTCCACCGAAGTATTTCAGGGAGTCGCCCCAGGACCGCATCCAACCATCAAGGTTCCCTTTGTCATTGTTCGCCGCAAGGCAGAGGACGCCAGATTCGTTTCGTTACTGGTTCCCTCCAAAAACGGAACCTCCAAGATCACCGCACAAACCAATAAGGCTGGAACAATCACGGTTATCGGGCCTAGCTGGTCGGATATTGTCACGCTCGGCTCGGAGATCGGCTACACCCGCACCAAACGACATCAAACTTCAGGGACGCACTAGATTGTATTAGACATTTAGACAATCGTTTGTCTACTATAAATTGTTGATCCATTCGTTGAAACGAGAACAGGCAAACGCCGACACCGGCAAAGTCATTTCTCCCCAGCTATCTGTGCTTGAGGAGTTTTAATGTTGTTTCGTCTGATTCATTTGCCCCTTCGCAAGACCACAGCGCTCTGGCTTCTTCTGGGCTTGATGTCGTCCAGTCTTGTCTCGCAACAACCGAAGGATCTCTCTCCCAATGACGCAAACATGCATCACTTCGTCGACGATCTTCTGGGGAAGATGACGCTCGACGAAAAAATTGGTCAGATGTCGCAAGTCGCGTATCAAGAACCGCACACGGTATCGCACGAAGAACGTATCCGAAAAGAACAGGCGGGCTCCTTTCTTTTTGTCACAGACCCTACGGAGATCAACCGTCTCCAGCACATCGCCGTCGATGAAACGCGTTTGCACATCCCGTTGCTCTTTGGCTTCGATGTGGTTCATGGCTTTCGCACCATCTATCCTGTTCCTCTTGCAATGGCCTCTTCCTGGGATCCGTCACTGGTCGAGCACGCTCAATACATGGCCGCCCGCGAAGCGAGTTCCGTCGGCGTGCGTTGGGCGTTTGCGCCCATGGTCGACATCGCCCGAGATGCTCGCTGGGGCCGCATTATGGAAGGCTCCGGCGAAGATCCTTTTCTTGGATCACGTATGGCCGAAGCACAAGTGCGCGGATTCCAGGGCACGATCGGTGCGCCAGACCGTATTCTCGCTTGTGTGAAGCACTTTGCAGGCTATGGAGCAGCCGCCGGCGGCCGCGACTACGACCAATCTGATATTTCTGACGAACAACTATGGAACGTATATTTTCCTCCGTTCCACGCGGCCGAGGTTGCGGGCGCGGCTACCTTCATGGCGGCCTACATGGATCTCAATGGCGTTCCCGCCAGCGGCAATCGCTACCTGCTTCGCGACGTCTTGCGCAACGACTGGGGGTTCCGGGGTTTCGTAGTTAGTGACTGGGAAACGGTTCCGAATCTCGTTACACATGGGTTCGCTTCCACTCCAGCGGACGCGGCAGCGCGCGCGACAAACGCCGGCGTGGATATGGAGATGACCTCATCGCTCTATCGAGACTTTCTTGCCGCAGACGTAAAGAACGGTTCAGTGGCGCAACAGACGATCAATGAAGCCGTTCGCTCGATCCTTGAAGCGAAGTATAAACTTGGCCTCTTCACGAATCCTTATGCCACGCCCGGTCTGGCTGCGAAGGAGCTTGTCTCCGCTGACCAACGCCATGCGGCCAGGATCGCCGCGCAGAGAAGTGCTGTACTGCTTCGCGATGAATCGAATATCCTTCCGCTTAAAAAATCGATGCATACCTTAGCGGTGATCGGCCCCCTCGCCGATTCAAAGCCGGACACGATGGGATCATGGAGTCTTGCCGGCAAGTATGATGACACCATAACGGTTCTTAGTGGAATTCGCGCCAAGGTCGGCTCCATCATGGAAGTTCGTTACGCAAAAGGGGTTGAGATTGAACGCGGCAATGCTTCCATCTTCGATCCACAGTTTGCCAGTCCTGCGCCGACGCTTGTGACCACCGACCAGCGCGAGAGGGCTTTCAAAGAAGCCATCGATTTGGTGAAATCATCAGACCTCACCGTGCTCGTGCTCGGAGAACTTCAAAGCATGAGCGGCGAACGGGCTTCGCGCGCCACACTGAACCTGCCAGGCGAGCAGGAGCAGCTTCTCGAAGCTGCTGAGGCTACAGGCAAACCGATCGTGCTTGTCTTGATCAATGGGCGGCCGCTCGATATTACCTGGGCTTCGCAACATATCCCAGGCATTCTTGAAGCGTGGTATCCCGGTACAGAGGGTGGCAACGCTGTCGCTGATCTTCTTTTTGGTGACGCAACCCCAGGCGGAAAGCTGCCGGTAAGCTGGCCACGAAGCGCCGGCCAGGAGCCGCTTTATTATGCTCACACGTTGAGCCAGATCCCGGCCGACCGTGATGCCATGTATTGGGACGAATCCAGCGCTCCGCTTTATCCCTTTGGATATGGCCTTAGCTACGCTTCTATCTCGATCCGCGACCTCAAGCTGTCGTCAGCCATTCTCCATCCTGCCGGCGTGATTGAGGCCACAGTCGCCTTGCAAAATAAAAGCAATGTGGATGGTGATCAGACGGTTGAACTGTACACGCATCAGCGGGCCGGCAGCGCGTCTCGCCCCGCCCGCGAACTAAAGGGTTTCGAACGTGTTCACGTCAAAGCCGGCGAGCGGCGCTCCGTTACGATCACACTCCACGCCGACGACCTTAAGTTTTGGAGTCCCGCAACGCGGGAAACGGAGCTCGATCCAGGGACGTTCGATCTCTGGGTTGGTGATTCGTCCGCAGCTACAGAACATGCCACGTTTACTGTTTCGCCTTAGCGTCAGAGTGAGCTCCTCCGGCCCACAAGATTGCATTTTCGAACAGGCGATTCTGTACATCACTGCTGAATATCCTGTCGCCATGGCCCATATTCATGTAGAGCATGCGATACCGCGTATTTGCCCAAACCACAGGAAGATCCCCACCCGTAATCACGTCCTTGAACCCGAGTGGATAGTTAGTGGGCGAAAGTGTAAGAAGCACCTTGACCTCTTTGTTTAATCTCGGCGAAGGCTTCCATGTATACCACTCATTAGCGGGCGACAAGAACGTTGCCGGAAGGCCTTTCGTGACAGGATGACCGGCATCATCAACGATCAGAGTAGCCGGCAATGGCGGCCAATTGTTTCCATAGAAAACTCCTCCACCTAGAAACTCATTAAACCAAGGCCAGTGGGTATCGAGGTCGTTATAAGCAGCAATATGAAACCCCAACCACCCTCCCCCATGACTCATGTACTGCTCAAAAGCGGTACGCTGCATCTGCGTATGAGGCAAATCATCGAGCCACACAACGAGCTGGTAATGCGCAAGATTTCCCGGGTTTAATTCATTCCATTGAGTTGTTGAAGCAAACTCAAAGTCGTCGCGCTTTGCTGCTGCAGTAAAAAACTGTATTGCCTGATGCGCAAAATCTACATGATCGTGTTCAACCGTCTCCGAATAGAAGGCAAGCACTCGAAAAGAGCCCGGTTGCTGTTGTCCGCAAACAGCAACGCCAATTGAAGCGAACATCAAAGCCACCAAGAAGCGTTTCATTTCCCTGCCGCCCATACTATGGAGTTGTGAAACAGAGTCGTGAACGCGGAGTTCTCGAACAGCTCCGGATGGTGGCCCATAAAAATGTAGATATTGCGTGCTTTAACATGCTCGTTGGACCACACGACAGGATGGTCACCCATCTTGATATCTGTTTTCGGTATGTAGGTCGACTCATCCACGCTTGCTAGAACATGCACATTCGGGCGCGGTGAATGGTCCCATGTGTACCACTCTTCATTTTCGATGACGAATGATTTCGGAAGATTCTTCATCGCGGGATGGCTTGGCGATTCAACATCCACCACACCTGTAGCGAACGTAGGAATGTACTTCGTAAATCGAATCCCGCCCATAAACTGCGAAAACCACGGCCAAATCGGGAACCCATCGAACTCGCCCAAAAGGGTGGCGTGATGAAAGCCGACCCATCCTATGGTTCCTTTCTCGATCGCTTCGGTAAAAGCCGCGGCGGCGGTCGGCGTCCAGTTATAAGGCGGATAATTCAGCTGGATGAAGAGTTGATAGTGAGCCAGGAACGCGGCATCAATTGACTTTGTGTCTTCTATGTAATCAACAGAGAAATGATCCGTTTCGCCTTCCCTTTGGAGCCAAGTCTTCGCAGCGTCGACGAACGGCTTATGAATTCCACCCGGCTCGGCAATCGCCAGAACCCTAAACTCCGTTGGCCGCTGCTGCCCTCGCGCACCTGTTGCGAGTAAAACGAAAAGAACAAGGACGACACGGCGACTGCTTGACCCGGGCGTCCGGTGTGTTCCTGACCCAAAAAATAGCGCTTGCATCATGGCTATATAGTTTAGACAACCGTTTGTCCATAGTGTCTTCTAATTTTTAGAAATCTGCGCGGGGGCGCTTCGAAATGAAATTTTCAGTTGGCTATCACGCGCTCTACCAGATCACACATCCTCACAGACGGAATCGCTTGGTCCTGACGAGCATTGTCCTCATGGCCTGCGTAGTCACGCATATGGAAGCGCAGGCTCTTGCCGCCTCATCCGGATTGATCAATTCGTCAGGTATCGTATACGCCCGCAGTACTGGCAAAGTGTACGCGGTCAACACCGTAAACAACTCTGTTTCGATTATTCTGCCGGCTGGCGGGATCAAAGTTGTAAAGACCGGTGCCGGTCCTATTTCCATCGCCGTCAACAACCGGACCCGAATGGCATACGTGGCAAACGCAGGCAGCGAATCGGTCTCGGTGATCGACGGAATCACCGATAAGGTAATCGCAACCATACCAACCGCCGCGCGGCCCTATGCCATAGCCGTCGATGAGACCAACGACAAGGTTTACGTGTCGAACACATTCAGCAACAAACTCAATGTCATCGACGGCAGGACGAACCTCGCCAGCAACATCCAAGCAGGATCAGCCGATACGATCCTCGTCGACTCTGAAGGAGCGCGGGTCTACCTCTTGGGCTATGAAAGCGACAAACTCACGGTGATCGATACGAAGACGAACGCCATCAAAAAGCTTCCCGCCGGTGCCTTGCATTTGTGGAGCGTTATCAAGACAGGCGATACCCTGTACGTCACTCATGTGCAGGATTCTACCGTGGCGGCGATTGATCTAAACACACAGTCCATCCATGAGATTCACACCCACTCCATGCCGGACGCGCTGGTGGAAGACAAGAGCATCGGTCAGGTTTGTGTCGCCAACTACGAGGAGGGATCTGTGTCGATCATCAATGAGCGGACCGCAAATGTGTTAGCAACTATAAAGATATTGGGACATCCACAAGCGCTTGCTGTGGATACCGAGAAAGGGCTGCTGTATGTGGCAGATACGCGCGAAAGCACGGTCAGCGTTATCAATCTTCACGAGCTTCGAGTGTTGAAAACGATCCCTGCAGGATCACATCCTTATGCCATCGCAGTCGATACCGGCACACACAAAGTCTATGTAGCGAACATGGACGAAACGCCTTTCACGCTTCTCTCGTTGCCTTAAAGCTGCAACCGGACTTTTAGTTTGGTCAGAACTCCCGCAATCGCAAGAATAAGAACCGTAAACAAGACTGACCGCAGCACGCCTGACCAACCGAGTTGAAGTGTGTGGCGAAGTACTCGAAATCGACAAGCCAGGTAATGAAGTAATAGAAGTCCGGCCGATGAAGACGCCATCGCGTTCAACGAGGGCTTTGCCGTTACTGGCAAGGACGAAGACTGCCGCTGGACCGAAAAATGGCTACCGCATGCCGCGTGGTACCTCTATGCGGTAAGCCTGACCCACTCCTAGCAGCTAATCCCGGCCTTCGCGAGGCAATCCTTCAAGCCCTTCATGCTGATGCGGGTCGAGGATTCGGAAATTTCGGCAGGTGTCTTGCCCGGACCACTGTGCCAGTGAGTCTCCAGACTTACGGCATGGTGATATCCATCACGCTTCAAAGCTTTGAATTGTCCAACCCAGTCGACTACACCAACATCCACCGGCTCCCACTCAAAGGCCTTCTTCTCCCCTGGCGTCCGCTTCACGTTCTTGCAATGAACGTGGCCAATGCGATGTTTTGGCAGTCTCTCATAGTCATCCGGGAACGGCACATCAGCTTCGAACGAGCCGGAGTTTCCCGGATCCCAGTTCAGCATAAAGTTCTTGTTCGGTATGGCGTTCAGCGTCTCTAGCGCTTCCTTACCAGAACCTGTATTGCATGCCATTTCGTTCTCAAGCAACAGGATCAGATCGTGCTTCGCGCATTTCTCGGCCGCTTCGATCAGCTTGCGATTGATCTCCGCACGGAACGGCTTCTGGTCCTCCAACCGCCAGAAATCGAAGCAGCGTATGCGATCGGTTCCAAATGTCTTCGATAGAACGATGAGTTTTTCCAGCAACTCGTCCTGCTCCTTGTAGGTAAAGTCGGCTTTGAATTGATCCCGCGGCGCGCTCTCTTTGGACTTCGGTGCGCCGGGCAAATCGGCCTTGAATAGAGGACTCGCCAGGTCCGTCACCTTCAGGTTGTACTTCGCAAGAATTTTCAGCGCGTCGTTGATCTGATCGTTGTTTAGCGATGCCAGGTTAGTCCCCCACAGGGTTCGAATCTCGATATACCCCAGGCCAAAATCGTGGGATGCGACGTGGCAGGCGTGATCGAAGTCCGGCGAAATCTCATCGTTGATCACCGAAAGGTGAAAGGGACAAGTCCCGACCGCCTGCGCCCGCATCTTCGTGGCCGCTGCCAACGCTGTCATACCCGCAACAAATTCCCGTCGAGTGAACGCCATACCTTCCTCCAAGCGGGATCATTTTGGCCGCCAAAAGCATTCTGTCACAAAACCGTTCCCTTGCGCTCTACGCTAACCGCCTTGCGAAAACCGCTTGAACAATCCATCTTTCTTTCTGCCAGACTTTGCATCCTTTAGCCGGCTGTTGTACCGTAGGGTCGCTGGATATTGTCCTTTGAAGGCGCTTGGAAGTGCCTTCAGCCGTTCCCTGCCGATCCACAACTTCAGGAGTTTATTGTGATCTCACGACGCGAATTCAATGGAACGCTTGCCGCCGGAACCGCAGCTGTAGCTCTCGGGACAACTGCCAAAAGCTATTCACAGATCGCCGGAGCAAACGACCGTGTCAATTTCGCAGTCATCGGCCTCAACAGCCGCGGCTACGCTCACCTTTCGGCCCTCAAGGCAAACCAGAAGACCTCGCGCATAACGCACGTCGCCGATGTCGAAACCAGAATTCTGGCGAAATACGCCGGCGCCGTCCAAAAAGAACTTGGGTACGCTCCCGCTACCGAGCAGGACTTTCGCAAAGTCCTCGCCTCCAAAGACGTCGACGCCATTTCCATCGCTACACCCGATCACTGGCACGCACCCATGGCGATGCTCGGCGTCGAAGCCGGCAAGCACGTCTACGTGGAGAAGCCATGCAGTTACAACCCAAATGAAGGTGAAATGCTCGTCGCCGCGCGCGACAAGTACAAGAAACTCGTGCAGATGGGAAACCAGCAACGCTCCTCACCCCACAGCATCAAGATCGTGCAGCAGATCCACGATGGTCTCATCGGCCGTGCTTATCTGGGCAACGCCTGGTACGCCAACCATCGCGGCACCATCGGCATTGGCAAGCCTGCCCCTGTCCCGGCAACGCTGGATTGGGATCTCTGGCAGGGCCCTGCACCGCGGACACCGTATCACGATAACTACCAACCCTATAACTGGCACTGGTTCAAGCGCTGGGGTACAGGCGAGACGCTGAACAATGGCACTCATGAAGTCGATGTCTGCCGCTGGGCGCTCGATGCATCGTTCCCCATCAGCGTCTCAGCTACGGGCGGTCGTTACGCCTTCACAGACGATTGGCAGTATTACGACACGCTTGAAGTCAACTGGAAGTATCCCGACAAGATGATCACCTGGGAAGGTCTCTGCTGCAATCCTATGGGTCGCTACGGTCGCGACCGCGGCTCTGAGATTCGTGGAACGAAAGGCACGGTCATCCTCGACCGCGACGGTTACGAGGTCTACGACGAAAAAGGCAAGAAGACGGACGAGTTCAAGGTCAACAAGGAAAAAACCTCCTCGGCTGACACCGTCGGCGCAGACAACATGACCGACGCACATTTTGCCAACTTCATCGCCGCCATCCAAACCGGGGAAAAGCTGCACTCGCCCATTGAGCAAGGCTACGTTGCCGTAACCATGCTGCAACTGGCCAACTACGCCTGGGAAACCAATCGCACTCTCAAACTTGACCCCTCGAACGGCCACATCATCGGTGATCCCGAAGCAGAGAAGATGACACGACGCGAATACGAGAAGGGCTGGGCGCCCAAGGTTTAGGCGAAGATTTGGAACATCTGCCCGGCGTGACCTACACTGGATAGGTTCGCCGGAGTGGGCGGATAGCTCAGTTGGTTAGAGCGCCTGCCTTACAAGCAGGATGTCGGGGGTTCGAGTCCCTCTCTGCCCACCATTTTCTTTTCATCGCGAACTTTTCCTTACTTCAAGTTTCCGGTAACACCCGCGCCAACGATAATGGGTACGCCCGTCTGCGGTATCACGACAACATGCTCCGCCGTAACATCGGCGTAGAAGATCTTTGCACCCTTTGCCGCTTCGATCTGCGTATTCTTCAGGCGCAACCCCATAATCGGCGCCTCTGGCAGGCCCTCAATATCCATTGCGACCTTCGCGCCAGTCACCTTCACATTTTCAATCGTAATGTCGTGCATGTGTGGCGTCAGGCGCGTCACGGGCGCCATCGAAACGGCCGCTGCACCCTCTTTCGTCGCGCCACCACCGTAGTAATCCGTAATCTGGATCGCAATCCCGACATTCTCCATCGTGATGTCTTTGTAGAGAAAGTCGCCGATGTCGTTTCCGCGGTCCCTTCCGCTTTTAATACGAATCCCCTGCGTCGTTCCCTTGAACGCGATGCGCTCGGCCCGCAGGTGTGTCACACCACCGGCTACCTCGCTACCCACCGAAAGCCCGTGTCCTTTCAAAAACGTGCAATCGGTGATCGTGACATCCGTTGTCGGATCGTCGGGTCCAGCCGATCTGGGCTGTCCGCTCTTGATCGCGACGTTGTCGTCGCCGGTATCGATGATCACATGGTCGATCACCACATGCTTTGAGCTGAATGGATCGATGCCATCCGTATTATGCCCTTCGGGCAGCGGTGCCAGCACCTTCATGTTTCGGAACGTCACATCCTCGGAGTAGTACGGCACAATCTGCCACATCGGCGAGTTCTGCACCGTCACATTTTCCATCAGCACGTGCTTGCAGTGGTCGAAAACAACCAATCGCGGCCGCGTCTCTCCCGCCCCGCGATGCGGCCACCAACTCTCACCGCGACCATCGATGACGCCGCCCCCGCGGATCGTAATGTCTTCCGCATTCAGTGCGCTTAGTAGGCTCTGACGACCTTTGTCGTGGAACTGCTCGATCTCGGGGAAATCGTCGTGATTCGTGCTTGCCTCAAGCGTCGTCCCCTCGGAAATCTCCAGCGTCACATGACTCTTCAAGACCAGCGGCGCACTGATGAATTTCGTCGCACCTGCTAGCTTCACGATGCCGCCATTCTCACCTGAGCAGGCATCAATCGCCTTCTGAATCGCCCCTGTATCCAGCGTCGTACCATCGCCCTTCGCACCATATTCCTGCACAGCGCATACGCGCTTGCCCAGATCGATAGCCGGTACTGCTTCAGCTGATACGGATATCACTCCCGCAAAGGCCACCACACTCGCCATCCAAAGCTTCATCACATCCTCACACAAGCATCCTATCGCGACGTCTCCCGCAGTGCCTTCCAGCCTCACATCAGCTATCGTTGTCCCATATGGCCCCTCGCCTCATCATCAACGCAGACGACTTCGGCCTCACCCGCGGCATCAACCGCGCGATCCTCGAATTACATCAGGTGGGCGCCGTCACCTCCGCGACTCTCATGGCCAACGGTCCCGCCTTCGACGACGCCGTCTCCATCGCCCTCGCCAACCCCACGCTCGGCGTCGGCTGCCATATCGTCCTTACCGACGGAATGCCGCTTTCCCACCCCCAACGCATCCCAACGCTCTTGGGTGCCGACGGCAAAAACTTTCGTCCCTCGCTCATCGACTTCCTCATTGCCGTCCTGCTCGGCAAGGTTAGCGAAGACGAAGTTGCCATCGAAGCCCTTGCCCAAATCCAACAACTCCAGCGCTCCGGTATCGACGTCACTCATATCGACACCCACAAACATACTCACATCCTCCCTCGCGTCGCCCGCCCTCTGCTCTACGCCTGCGAGCGCACTGGTGTCGGTGCCATTCGCAACCCCTTTGAAGAACCCTGGTCGCTCGCACTCGGAGCCAGCGATCCCCTCCGTCGCTTCCAGGTCCGCCTTGTCCGGCTCTTACGCAAACGATTCGAAGCCCTGCCCCAGATTCGCGACCACAACATTCTCACCACGAACGGTACCATCGGCATCTCGGCCACCGGTCGTCTCGATCGCCCCATACTGGACGCCGTCCTCGCCGCCATGCCCGAAGGTCTTTGGGAACTGGTGTGCCACCCCGGCTACAACGACCGTGATCTCGACGCCGTGACCACCCGTCTCCGCGTAACCCGAGAGATCGAACGCAACGCGCTGTTCGGGGCGCTCGGCAGCGATTCCATGCATCCAAAACTTTTAAAACTCATCCACTATGGCAGCCTCGGCCGTATAGGTGTGCTGCGTCAACTAGGCCAACACGATCCAGCCACAGGCCACGAAAATCTGCTGTGCTGATACTTTTACCTGTCATCTCGTTTTAATTTTGACCTGTCATTCTTTTGTGAACTGTCATCCTGAGCGCAATCAAGGATCTGCTGTTCGCTCGAAGCGGCACCTAACGGTACGAAAGCAAAGGCAATAGATGAAGATCGGCATCACCTGCTATCCCACCTACGGCGGCTCTGGAGTGGTCGCCACCGAGCTGGGCATCGAACTCGCCGCCCGTGGCCACGAAATTCACTTCATCACCTACTCGCAGCCGTTCCGGCTCACCGGCCGCGAAGCCAACATCCGTTATCACGAAGTTCCGGTCTCGAACTATCCACTATTCGAATACCCGCCCTACGACCTCGCGCTCGCTACCCGCATGGCCGAAGTCGCCGAGTTCCATTCACTCGATCTCCTCCATGTCCACTACGCCATCCCACATAGCGTCAGTGCCCTGCTAGCCCGCCAAATGCTCGCCGCCCGCGGCAAACATCTTCCCTTCATCACCACGCTTCACGGCACCGACATCACGCTCGTCGGTCTTGATCGCAGCTACCTCCCCATCACCGAGTTTGGCATCAACCAGTCAGACGGCGTTACCGCCATATCCAGCTATCTCCGCGACCGCACCTTCCAGGCCTTCAACATCACTCGCGACATCGAGGTCATCCGCAACTTCGTCAACTGCGACTTCTACGTCCGCGACCCCGACCTCGTAGCCAAACAACGCCCCCGCTTCGCCAGGTCTGACGAAAGAATCATCGTCCACCTCTCCAATTTCCGCCCAGTCAAACGCGTCACGGATGTCGTAGAAGTCTTCGCCCGCATCGCCTCGATTGTCCCGTCGCGCCTGCTCCTTATCGGCGACGGCCCGGAGCGCTCCGCCGCCGAGTTCCTCGCCATGAAATACGGCCTCACCGACCGCATCGACTTCCTTGGCAAGCAGGAGAACGTCAACGAACTCCTCTCTCTGGCCGACCTCATGATCATGCCCAGCGAAATGGAGTCCTTCGGTCTCGCCGCGCTCGAAGCCATGGCCTGCCGCGTCCCCGCCATCGCCACCCGCGTCGGCGGCGTTCCGGAACTCATCGAGCACCAGGTTAACGGCCTGCTCTATGAAGTGGGTGACATCGATGGCATGGCTGCCGGCGCCCTGTCCCTGCTCACTGACCCCGAACGCCTCGAAACCATGTCAGCTGCTGCCCGCAAAACAGCACAGGACAAGTTCTGCGCCTCCCGCATCATCCCCCAGTACGAGGCGTATTACGAAAAGGTCGTAGCGGGCGCATCCTCCCCTGAGCAGAGCTATTAACCCGCCGGATGCCCCGCCGCAGGAACTATCCGATCCCCGTCTGGGCCGTCCTATCTTAGAGGTTGGAGCGCTTCCGCGCCTCATGGGAGGACGTGCCATGAAAACCAGTTTCGTTACCGCAACGACCGCCGCCTTCATCCTGGCTGCCGCTACGCTTGCGGCGCAGACCTACGGCACTTCGCACCCCGAGGCTCTGGACGACAACATCACCATCGCCACCCCACAGGCGCCCATCGCCAAACCATCTCCTGCTGTGCCTATGCAGCAAGCGCCCACACCAGTGCTCCGTGAGCATGAAGTGCCAGCCTATGAGCCGGTTCAAACGGCGCAGGCCGCTCCACAAACCTCGCATCTCATCGATCCAAACGACGATAACAGCGGCATCGTCACCGACACCTCCTCGGCTAACGAGCTCCCCGAAGGCACTTTGGTCCGGGTGAGGCTAAACAACGAGATATCCACCCGCGGCACTGAGCGTAACGGCCAGTTCCAGGCCCTGCTCTCAGCTCCAATCGAGCGCCAGGGGCGCATCGTCATACCTGCCGGCTCAGTCCTTACCGGGCGCGTTACCGATCTCTATACCGGCCACCACATCGGCAAAGCAGCCGGCATCCATCTGGAACCCACCTCGATCACACTGCCCAGCGGCATCACCTACAATATTGTCGGGCAGGTCGTGGATCTCACGCTCGACCACAAGGCGCGCGTTTCACAGGAAGGTACCATCGTCAGCAACGACCCCACCCCGGGCACAGTCGCAGCCGTTGGCGTCACCACAGGAACAGGCGCAATCGCCGGCGCAGTCCTGGGAGGCGGAGTTGGCGCAGTGGTAGGCGCAGGTATAGGTGCCGGAATCGGCGGCACAGTCTGGGCGAATCAGGCCACCACCCAAACCCTCCCACCCGGCACACCAATCATTTTCAGCCTCAACCGACCGCTGCTCTTCGACACCACGAACAACTAGCCTCCCGCCAGAAAAGCAAAGGCCCTCCATCGAGAGGGCTTTTGCTTTTTCTGCCCTCTACACTCTGCTTTATCCCATCACCTGAGACAGCAGCCTCTTCCAGTTCTTCTGGTTTTTTCGGTAGCTCTTCTTCAAATCCTCCAGCGCCCGCTGAAAATCATTATTCTCAGCCATTCCCCGCCACGCTGGATTCTTGCTGAACCACGGATAATTCTCATTGCCCAGGTAGATCGCTCTTCGCAGCCAGTGCAGCGCCTCGGACTCATCTCCTTCCACCGCAAAGTACGTCGCCAACCTGTACGCCATTTCGCTGTCGGCCTCAGCCGCGGTCAGCGTCTCTTCCAGGATGAACTCCGAAGCCTTCTTTCTGTCCCCGAGCTGGACGTAGCACATCGCAATCGTCGGAAAGACGATCCGCAACGAAGCATCGTCGCGAATCACGCTCTCTAACGTATCGACAGCTTTTTCCAGCTGCCCCTGCCGCATCTGCTGATACCCCCGCGAGATCCGCAATAGCGGCTGCCTGGGCTCCAGCGTCAATCCCTTTTCAATCTCGTCCGCCGCCAGCTCCAACTGGTTCTGGTACTGATACACACGCGCCCGGTGGTTATAAACCACAGCTGCATTCGAAGGGTTCAACCGCAGTGAAGTATTAAACTGCTCCAGGGCTTCTTCGTACATCCCATCGATACGCAGCGTCTGCCCCGCGACAAGATGCACGTTCCAATCGTTTCCAGCCTGCTGCAGCAGATGCTCAATGCCATGCCTCGCGCTCTCTTTTTCACCACGCGAAAGCAGCATATACACGCGATACAGATTCGCTTCCACCGACCCTGGATCGAGCTCCAGCGCTTGGTCGAAGGCGCGCCGCGCCTCCAGCACATGCATCTGTCCGCCGAGCCCCATCCGCGCGTACTGCAAATGGGTAATCCCCAGCCCGGACCACCCTGGAGCATACGTCGAATCCCTCTTCACCACGCCCTCAAACAACTCCCGTGCGTGGTCCAGTTCATCGCGGCTGCCGGTGCGCGACATGAACGAGCTCAGAAGCGCCCGCGCCTGTAGATACTCCTCTGAAACATCAAACCCCAGTGAGTCCTTCCGCGGTTGCTCCCCCTGACCACCTTGCAGATCACCAAACCCATGCAATTCGCCAAACACTTCGTCGCAAATCTCTGTCTGCACGGCGATCAAATCAAACGACGCCACTCGGATCGCCCCGCCAGTCCGCACACTCTGTCCTGCGACGTCGAGCAGCTGCCAGTTCAGATCGAATCCGCTCTCCCAACGCAGAAAATTGCCTGCCAGCACAAAGTTGACCAACAACTTGCGTCCCACGCTCAGCGGGTCGAGCTGCTGCGTAGACACATTCATCAGTGCGCTCGATGGCCGCACCACCAGTTGCGGCACTTTTGCCAGCCGCGCCGCCAGCGCATCGGCCAGCGCATACCCATAAAACGGCGTCGCATCCGTCGTCCCCAGGTTCACAAACGGCAGCACTACGATGCTGGTGCCCTTGCTCTCCGTACTGACTGTGCTGTCGCGAAAACGCTCTGCCAGCATGGACAGAATTCCGGTCGTCCGTTTTTCTTCTTCGGGCGTTTCCATGTCCAGACGTTGCTGCGCCGGCATGTTGATCGCACCCTCGCCCGGCATCATGTCCGTGTCGAGGTTCATTGACTTCACAATCGTTTTCAGCCCTTCGCGCACATCCGCAGCCGACGCATACCGCTCCGAGGGCTGCTTGGCTAGGCAGCGCAAAATCACGCTCTCCAGCTCCATCGAAATGTCTGGCACAATCTCCCGCAGCGGCGGAGGCTCCGCAAACTGGATGGCCCGTATGCTCTGCAGCTCCTGCGCATCCGGCCGGTGAAACGGATGCCGCCCGCTCACCATCTCGTAAAGGATCAAACCTAGTGCAAAAAGATCGCTCTGCACACTCGACTGTCCGGTCACAAACTGCTCCGGAGCCATGTAAGCGATGGTCCCGCCCCGGGCCGTATATGTTTCCCCAGGCGCCGCCGGAATGATCTCAGGCCGCTCGGGATCGAAGTCGACAAACTCTCGGTTCTCCCGCTTTAGCTGACGAGCCAGCCCAAAATCCAGAATCTTGATTAGACCGCCGTCGGTCAGCATGACGTTGGCCGGCTTCAGGTCGCGGTGGAAGATTCCGAGATTGTGCGCCGCCGCCAGTCCGTCAGAAATCTGCATGCCACTCGAAAGGACAAGCTGCGCATTCGCAGGCCCTTCGGCGATCACCTTGTCCAAGCTCTTGCCGGGAATGTACTGCATCACGATATAGGCTTCGTCGTCGGCCTCGCCGACCTCGTAAATGGCGCAAACATTAGGATGATCGATCGCGCTGGCCAGCCGCGCTTCGCGCAATTGAGTCGCCCGTACCTGCTCCGGGGTCTGCGATCCCCGTTTCAACAGTTTCAGAACCACCGGCCGCTGCAGCAAGGTGTCGTTAGCCAAAAACACAACGCCACTGCCGCCCGAGCCGATCTTACGAATAAACTCATACTGCCTGATAACCCGGCGCTTCATAGCTCCATTATCGCAGCTTGTCAGACCGGTCCCGTGTGGAAGACCATTGCCACCGTCCTCCATAACGGACGTCACGATGGCTCTATGCCATTGTGAACAATGCAATTAGTCCCTTAGACAAGAACTCGCCACACCGCTGCGATAAACCAGGCAGCCTTTGTTGTGGCCCTCGCATCGAAAATTGTTACGACAAAATCAGGGTCCGTGTATTCCCCTGCTCATTGAAGATATTACCGACCCCAAGAGAACGACAAGGACCGCATGCCTGCAACAATTCTCCTCATTGACGACAACGCTGTCCAAGCCGCAACCCGCCAGACGATCCTAAAGAGAGCCGGATACTTCGTCATCGCTGTACTTAACCCGGAACGAGCCCTTGAGCAGTTCCGCAGCAATGAGTTTCCCGCCCCTATCGACCTCATCATCACGGACCACATCATGCCGGGTATGAATGGCTCCGAATTCGTTACCGAAGTCCGCACCTTCGCACCCCAGGTCCCGGTCTCTGGTCATTAGCGGCCTCGCCGATGCGGAAGAAGCCTATACCGGCCTGAACATCAACTTCCGCCTCAAACCACTGCTTCCGGACAATCTCCTCGCCAGCGTTCACCGACTCGTCAACGGCTCAGAGGTCCAATAAACTCCCTGTACGGTACTCGCCTGCCAATCCCTGAAAGTTTGAGAGAATAACAAGCGAAGGACGTGCTCGCGAATGTCACACCCCATGCCGGTCTTCGGCAGTGCTTCTCTACTTCTGGCCCTGGCTCTCTGCGCCCTACTGCCTTCTGGCGGGAGCGTTCTCTCTCTGGGCCATCTCTCATGGCCGCCAACTAGCCATCTCCGCCGAGCACCTCCGCGAAACCTCGCGACGCGCCGGCCTCGCCAGCTTCGTCTGCATGTGCTGCGCCGCCTTCGCGCTGGTCTACGCGGCCTTCACCAATGACTACTCCGTTGACTACATCCTGCACCACACCAACCGCGCGCTTCCCAGCGCCTACAAGTTCTCCGCCCTCTGGTCCGGTCAGGAAGGCTCACTCCTCCTCTGGGCATGGTTGCTAGCGGCCTACGGCTTCGTCCTCCGCCTTCGCCACAAGGTCGACATCACCTTGAGCGCGTACGCTTCGACCATCCTGTCGGCCATCCAGGTTTTCTTTCTGCTGCTGTTGGTCTTCGCCGCTCCACCCTTTGCCATCATCCCCGGCGGTGTAGCCCCCGCTGACGGTTTCGGTCTGAACCCGCTCCTCCAATACCCGGAGATGGTCATCCACCCGCCGATGCTCTACCTCGGCTACGTCGGCTTCTCTGTTCCCTTCGCCTTCGCACTCGGCGCGCTGATGATGCGCTACCCCGGCGAAAAGTGGATACACATCACCCGCCGCTGGACCATGGTCACCTGGCTGTTCCTCACCTGCGGCATCTGCCTCGGCATGCACTGGGCCTACGCCGTCCTCGGCTGGGGCGGCTACTGGGGATGGGACCCCGTCGAGAACGCCAGCTTCCTCCCCTGGCTCACCGGCACAGCTTTCCTGCACTCGGTCATGATGCAGGAGAAGCGCGGCATGATGAAGGGCTGGAATGTCTGGCTCATCTTCTCCACCTTCATGCTCTCGATCCTCGGCACGCTGCTCACCCGCTCCGGCGTCGTCAGCTCCGTCCACGCATTCGCACAAAGTTCCATCGGGAGCTGGTTCACCACTTTCCTCGTCATCACGCTCGCGGTCTGCCTCTTCACGTTCCTCTACCAGCGCGACCACCTCAAGGCCGAAAACCAGCTCGAATCCCTCGTCTCCCGCGAATCCAGTTTCCTCTTCAACAATCTCATCCTCCTGACTGCCTGCTTCACCGTCCTCTGGGGAACGCTGTTTCCTGTCCTGAGCGAGTACGTGCAAGGCTCGAAGGTCACGATGGGACCGCCATTCTTCAACCGCGTCGCCGTCCCTGTCGGGCTCGCCCTCATCTTCCTCACCGGCATAGGCCCCCTGCTGCCCTGGCGTTCCACGTCGCTACGCGCCATCCGTCGCAACTTCATCCTTCCGTGCATCGCGGTCGTCGCCACCGCAATCGCCCTCATAGCCTTCGGCGTACGACCCTGGAAAGACGACGATGCTACCGGGAAGATCTACGCCTTGGTCTGCTTTTCGCTCTCAGCCGGCGTTATCACCTCCATCACCTCCGAGTTCCTACGCGGTGCCGGCGTCGTCCGCAATCAAACCCATAAAAATCTCTTCTCCTCCGCGATCCTTCTCGTCCGCCGCAACACCCGCCGCTATGGCGGCTATCTCATCCACTTTGGCGTAATCGTCCTTTTCATCGGTCTTGCAGGTTCGGCGTTTAATCAGTCCAAAGAGCTTGAAATGGGCTTCGGTGACTCCATCCAGCTCAACGGCTACAAACTTGTCTGCCAGAGTTACTCCCAGGAATCAAACCCCAACTACGACACCGACTATGCCCTGCTAGACGTCTTTCACAACGGCAAAAAGATCACGCAGATGGCACCCGAGAAGCGTTTCTACATCGCCAGCCAGCAGCCTTCGACCATTGTTGCCATCCACTCCACGCTGGCCCGCGACATCTACGTCGTCTTCGAAGGCCGCAATCCTGAAACCGACCGTCCTATCATCAAGGTCTTCCTCAATCCGCTCGTCAACTGGATCTGGATCGGCGTCGGCATCATCGTCTTCGGCACTTTCATAGCCCTGGTTCCACCGCTCAAACCCACCCGCCGTAACGAAGATACGACTACTCTGTCATCTCGGCCGGAACGCGGTGCGGTGGAGAGACCTACAGTCCTCACGGCAAGAATCATCATCCCTGAGACACCCCATGCTTAGGCGCCTCTTCTCGATTTTGTTCGTAGTCGCCTTGGCCTTCACCATGCTCGGAGCCGACGACAACTCCACCACCCGCCTCGACAAAATCGGCCACAAGCTCGTCTGCCAGTGCGGCTGCGGCCAAATCCTTATGGAGTGCAACCACGTCGGCTGCCCTGTCTCCGGGCCTATGATCAACGATCTCCGCGCGCAACTCGCCGCCGGCACCTCCGAAGCAGCCATCCTCCAGACCTTCATCGCCAAATACGGCCCCATCGTCCTCGCAGCTCCCATCCGCGGCGGTTTCGACGACGTCGCTTGGATAGTACCCTACGCCACGCTTATCCTCGGCACCCTCGGCGTTGCACTCCTGATCGTCTACTGGCACCGCCGCCATAACCGCCTGCACCCCGCAGCGCCGATACAATCCCCGGATACCACCCCAGACGCACTTCGCGACCGCATCCGCCACGACACAGATTACGAGTAGCTTTCTCTAAGCTCTACACTCTATCCTCTACCCTCTATCCTCTATCCTCTACACTCTGTCGTTATGACCCGCCTAGACCTCCTCAAAATTCTCGTCGGCCAGGCCCGCACCAACGGCTTCGAGTTCCGCCGTTGGTATACCACCCGCCTCGGCGTCCCCTGGATCAGCGCTGACGCTGCCTTTGCGCTCTTGGACGCCCAGCGCCGTTATTACGCCTTGCTCTTCTCGCACGAGTTCGCCAGCACTTTCTGGAAAGCCGGAGCCGATATTACCTTTCAGGTCCCTGCACAGACCTTCGAACGAGTGACCCCCGACGGTGGAACTGCAACCGTCACGCGCAAATCCTTCACCCGCCGCTCCGGCCGCCGCGACGCCTGGCGTTACCACCTGCGCGAAATGGCGCTCGCCGAAGAACCGCTACGCTACATGCGCAAATACCTGGCCGTCGCGGAAGACCTCGACGAAGACCCTCCGATCAAAGCGACGCCAGAGCAGGAACCAAAGCCAAGTACCATTAAAGCTTCCGCGAAAAAGGCACCCGCAAAGCGTCAGCTCAAACCCTTGCCAACAGGCCTTCCCGACTTTCTCAAGCGGCCCTACAACCACTAAGGAAGCAGCGAATCCCCACCCGTTCCGCCCATCTCTTTCAGCGCCGTCTCGGCTGCTTTGCGCCCCTTAGGCAGCGGATCAAGCTCCAGAGTCCGTTTGTACTCCTTCTGCGCCTCATCCAGCTTGCCCAACTTGCGGGCTGCATCCGCCACCGTCAGATGCGCTTCCCAGTCGCCATCCGTGATCGACTCAGCATCCTTGCCGCGCAAGTACGCCGCCCGCCAGTTACTGTCGTTCATATAAAACTTCGCGACCGAAATATCTTCGGTCTCGCGCTCATCCGGAGTCTGCCTCGCCACCGGCGGTAGCTTTTTTGCGTCCGCGCTTTGGAGCCGGAGCCGCATCTCCCGGAGGCGTGGCCGTATCCCCACTCCCCGCATCATCCCCATCTGAACTTGAACTGCTCGAACTCGAAGAACTAGAGCTCGAACTCCCCGAGCTTCCCGCATCGTGGAACCCGCTCGCATCCGTCGGCGTGGCCGTTCCTGCTCCGTTCTGCGGAGTTGGCGCGGCAGGAGCACCCGTGGCCGGCTGTGGCGCAGGCACGGGAGGACTCGCCCCATCCGCCGGCATATCGGGAACGGCGTCTTCGCCAGGGAACGGAAACTTCTGCGCCGTCGAGGGTTGAGGCGCCGAAGTAGTGGCCGAGGCTGGAGCCGTCGTCGGCGTTTGCATGCACTTCGGATCCACCACCCCTCCAGTCGGATAAGTCCTGCAGTCCGGCTGAGAGCTCTGCGCCCGCACAGCCGCCTGCGCCCCGAGCGCTCCCACCACCACTATCACCCAAGATGCAACTCTACGTCCTCGCATACTCTCCATTAGACGCCAAACCCACCTTGTCGATAAAGACCTTCCCACAACCGTTCCCCTTGCTATACTCCACCCCATGCTACCCCGCTCTAAACAGCCCTCCAACCGACGCACCCCGCCACGCCTGCTCGTCCAGTCGTCCTCCATCCATGCCGCCGGCTGCATCACGCTCGACCCCGTCCGCAAAGGCCAGCGCATCCTCGAGTACGATGGCCCGCACCTCGCCAAGGGTCTCGCCGACATCCGCTACGCCGAGCGCATCGTCACCTACCTCTTCGGCGTGGGCGATGGCGACGAGGTCATCGACGGCTTCGGCACCGGCATGTTCCTCAACCACTCCTGCGCACCCAACTGCGAATCAGAAGATATCAGCGGTCGCGTCTTCGTCATTGCCAGCCGCGACATCGCCGCCGGCGAAGAACTTCTCTACGAGTACAACCTCTACGACTCCGACCTGGCCGATACCTGCGATTGCTACTGCGGTGCCCCGCAATGCCGCGGGTACCATGTTCTCCGACTTGGAACTAAAACGCCGGTGCGCGCGCTTTTGCACGCCAAAAAGCTGCAAAGCAACAGAAGCCAACCCTTACGCAATAAAGCCCAAGTCCGAGATACTTCCTCGACCTGGGCTTATGCTCACTCTGATACCGCAATCTAGTGGCGGTAATGGTGGCGATAATGGTGGTAATGCCGGTAGTGATGACGGTGTCCGACCTGGACGACCACTTGTGCATTCGCCGCAGGTACCAGCGGTGCAAGGAACAACAGGACGAGTAAGCTAAGCGCAAACTTTTTCATACAACATACGACGCCTGTTCCTATGTCAGGGTTGTTACTCACAACGCCGTCCCATGGACAAATTGCGCAAAACGCCGAGGGTTGCCCATCGGCGAAATATCTTCCGCACTAGCGCCAGTAACAATTCCTGTGATGATGCCGCCAGTAGCAATGCCGATAGTGATGGTGATGGTGGCGGTGTCCGACTTCAACAACCACCTGCGCATGCGCCACCGGGACTAGCGACGCAACAAACATCAGGGCGATCAGGCCAATCGAAAATTTCTTCATAATCCCTCTGATGGCTCTTCGATTAGCTGAGTTGTTGCTCTCATCAACAAATAATTCGAATTAGCCAGGGCGCACCACACCTCGCCCGGAGCCTTCGCTTCTTCCGCTCCCCGCATTTCCTCACACCCACAACCGATACAATCAACCTCGCAGATGGCCTACCAAGTCTTAGCCCGCAAGTATCGCCCCCAGCGCTTCTCCGACGTCGTCGGACAGGACCACGTCACCCGCACCCTTCTCAACGCGCTCGCCCAGAACCGCATCGCCCACGGCTACATCTTCTCCGGCCACCGCGGCATCGGCAAAACCACCATCGCTCGCATCCTCGCAGCCGCCCTCAACTGCACCTCTACCGTCGGGTCAGAAGTCCGCCCCACCGAAGAGCCCTGCCAGGTCTGTGTTAACTGCCGCGAAATCTCCTCCGCCTCGCGCCAGGAGTCCAGCATCTTCGAAGAAGCCCACAGCTTCGACGTCGAAGAGATCGACGCCGCCACCAACCGCGGCATCGACGACGCACGCCTCCTCACCAGCAAAATCCAGACCCGACCCACCAACAAGTCCAAGTACAAAATCATCATCCTCGACGAGGCGCACCAGATCACCGACGCCGCCTGGAACGCTCTGCTCAAAACGCTCGAAGAGCCGCCCGAGTGGGCCATCTTCATGTTCGCCACCACCCAGCCCGAGGACATCCCCCAAACCATCCGCTCGCGCTGCCAGCACTTCAGCTTTCACGCCGTAAAGCTCGACGACATCATCGCGCAGCTGCGCATGATCTCCATCAAAGAAAACATCACCATCGACGACGCCACACTTTCGGTCCTCGCCGAAGCCGGCGACGGCTCCATGCGCGACGCGCTCTCCATCATGGACCAGGCCATCGCCAGCGCACCTCTAGTCGACGGCCGCCCAGTCCTTGAAGTCACCCAGGTCCGCGACCTCATGGGCACGGTCTCGAACGTCATCTACGAGCAGCTCCTCGAGGCCATCCACGCCAACTCCTCCGCTGACGTCCTCGCCATCGTCAACCGCCTACTCGACGCCGGCAACGGCGCCCCGCAGCTCGCCCGCCAGTTCGTCCGCTACCTCCGCAACACCATCGTCGCCAAGATCACCAACCTTACCCCCGAAACCGACGCCACCGGCATCTCCGCCGACCTCCTCCAGATCTCCCCGAAGAGCGCGCCCGCGTAGCTCGCAGCGCCGCCCTCTTCACCGAAGAAGAACTCTCCCGCTTCCTCTCCATCATGCTCCGCACCTTCGACGAGCTGGGCTACCGCCAGGAACAGCGCTTCCACCTAGAACTCGGCCTCCTGAAGCTAGTCCACGTCCAGCGGCTCATCCCCATCGAAGACCTCCTAAGCCAGCTAGGCACGCCCGCACCCAAGGCCGCCAACGCGCCCGCCTCAGCCATCTCTAAGCCAACCTCAACCTCGAGCGCCTCCACAGTGGGTGGCCCAACCTTCGCGTCTTCCGCGAAGGTTGGGGTGCCTTCTCCAATGGCCGCGGTAAAACCTGCCGCACCGCCAGCACCATCCCCTTTCGAGTCCGACCGCACCCGCAAAACACCAACCGCAACCGCCACGCAGTCACCCTCTGCGGTGCCCACGACCGAAGGCTCTCTAGCCCTCGCCGAAGCCCAACCAGAGCTTGCACCTCAGGGCCGCCCGCATCTCGTCCCACCGACCCCGACCCCCATCCCAATCATCCACTTCGAGCCAGTCGACCCACCCGAGATCGCCGCAGCCGAAGCACCTCTACCACCCACTCCAGCAGCCGTCACTGGCGCCTACGACATCCCCGCCCTCCAGCAAGCCATCGTCACCGCACTAGCCGCCACCAAGGGCCAGCAGTCCTCCTCTGAGCAAATCGAAGACGCCATCTTCGCCCTCAACGGTGACGTCCTCGAGATCCAGACTCAGGTCTCCATCAACATGCTTCCGATCATCATCAACGCGGAAGCCGATCGCATCCTCAAGGCCACGCTCCGCCAGAACAATGCCGGCGCCCTCAAAGTAAAGCTCCTGCCCGGCACTCCATCCGCCGCACCGGCAAAGAAATCCAACCGCCCCGCCACAGTCGGCAGCGCCGCCGACTTAGCCGCCAAACACCCAATCGTCCAGCAAGCTCAACAGCTCTTCAACGCCGAAATCAGCAAAGTCATCGACCTCCGCGGCAAAGACTAATAACTCTCACCCTTCGCGAACTCCGCGCTTTTCTCCGCGCCCTCTGCGTTAAAGTTTTCCAACATCGCTGCACGATTCCCGAAAGGCCCCGCAATGGACTTCAGCAAAATGGGCGAACTCCTCTCCCAAGCCCAAACTATGAAAGACCAGATGGACGCCAAGCTGGCCGACGTCACAGTCGAAGCCACCTCAGGCGGCGGCGCCGTCACGGTCCGCATGAACGGCAAGAAGGTCGTGAAAAAAATCACCATCGACCCCTCAGCCGCCAGCTCCGCCGCCTCCGACATCACGCTCCTCGAAGACCTCATCCTCGCCGCCGTCAACGAAGCCAGCCGCAAAGCCGACGCCGCCTCCCAAGCCTCCGCCTCCAGCCTCCTGGGCGGCCTCAACCTCCCCGGCCTCTAATACGCCTTTCCTGTCTACCCTCTACTGTCTACTGTCTGCCTTATGAGCCGCTTCGCAGAACCCATGGCCCGTCTCATCGACGAGCTCCGCAAGCTTCCCGGCGTCGGCACCAAATCCGCGCAGCGCTACGCCTTCCACATCCTGCGCGCCTCGGACCACGACGCCGCCGCGCTCTCGCAGGCCATCCTCACCCTCAAGCAACACCTCAAACTCTGCAGCATCTGCAACAACATCACCGACGTCGACCCCTGCGCCTACTGCTCCAGCCCCTCGCGCAACCAGCACCTCCTCTGCATCCTCGAAGAGCCCACCAACATCAACGCCATCGAGAAGACCCGCACCTACAACGGCGTCTACCACGTCCTCCACGGCACGCTCTCACCGGTTAACGGCGTCGGCCCCGACCAGCTCCGCCTCCACAACCTCTGGCCCCGTCTGAATGATTGCGAAGAGCTCATCATCGCCACCAGCCCCACGGTCGAAGGCGAAGCCACCGCCCGCTTCCTCCTCGACGACATCCGCAAAACCCACCCCACCCTCCGCATCACCCGCATAGCCACCGGCGTCCCCGCCGGCTCCGACATCGAGTACGCCGACGAAGTCACCATGACCCGCGCCCTCGAAGGACGTAGAGAACTTTGATGACTGATGAAAGTGAGTTGGTAAAAATCGTTGTGGATATCCCAGAAGGCGATCTAGGCGTATTCGGCGAAGGACTGTGGGCAAAGCCACTGAGCGACGACCTTTACGAGGTGCAGAACTCGCCATGGCACAGTAGAAACATCAACTTTTTAGATGTAGTGAAAGCAATCGCGCCCATCGTCGGATAAAAAGCCAGTGTACGTTTCCGTCGAGCGCCGCAGCGGTCATAAGACAATGCAGATCATCATCCTCGATGACGGAACAACACATAAAGACGATATCCTCGCTGAACTCAATAGGCGTGGTGCGACCTACGAAAATGCAAATGGCAAGCTTTTTGCTTTAGATTTCAAGCCAGGGGTGAGTTGGGATTCCGCCAAAGCCTATCTCGACGAAGCATTCGACAAAAATTGGCTTGAATATCGTTGGTCCGCGTCGTAGCTACCCCAACACCACCCGCAAATCCCCACCCGTCATCTGCGCCGGCAGCTCCAATCCCGCATCAATCCCAGGATCGTCGGCGAGATATCCCTTAGCGACCCACCCTCACGCTAACGCCGATCTTCCGCCCCTGGTCCGTCACCAGCACATGAACGGCACCGGGTTCGTCGTATGCGCCGTATGCGGCCCACCGCTCACCGGGTCGATCAGCATCTCCGCATTCCCATGGTCGGCCGTAATAATCCACGACGCGCCGATGCTGCTTCACCGCCTGCATAGATCCGTCCCGAGGCTGCGCATCCACGCACCTCCACCGCCTTCACGGTCGGCTCAATCTTGCCCGAATGCCCGACCATATCCGCGTTCGCAAAGTTCACAATGATGATGTCGAACGCCGTGTCCGTGATCGACGCGGCACACCACATCCGCAATCCCATTTGCAGCCGACATCTCCGGCGCGAGATCGTACGTCTTCACCTTCTGCGACTGCACCAGCTCCCGCTCTTCGCCCGCAAACGGCTTCTCAATCCCGCCATTGAAGAAGTACGTCACATGGGCATACTTCTCCGTCTCAGCCACACGCAGGTTGCGCAACGAATGCACGCCCATCACATTCGCCAGCAGATTATCCATGCTCTCTGGCGGAATCACCATCGGCAGCGCAAACTTCGGATCATACTGCGTCATCGTCACATACAGCAGATCACTTGGCACCGTGTTCCGCGGAATCTCCTCATCCAACTCCGCGCTCTTCGGCAGCGAAGCACCACCATCCTTCGCCAACCCGCTATTTCGAGCCAGCACACGCGTAATCTGCCGCACGCGATCCGCGCGATAATTGAAGCAGATCACCGCATCGCGATCCTCAATCCGCCCCACCGGCTCACCACTCCCATCAACACAAACGAACGGCTCAATAAACTCATCCGTGATGCCGTTGCTATAGCTCTCCTTCACCCGGGCTAGCGCATCGACATACTTTCCACCCTCGGCATCGCCCATCACCATCGCGCGAAACGCCTTCAGTTCCTTCTCCCAGCGCAGATCGCGATCCATCGCAAAGTACCGCCCGCTCACACTCGCGAGTTTGCCCACGCCAGTCTCCACAAACTTTTGCTGCAGCTCCTCCAGATACCCAAGCCCCGAGGTCGGCATCGTATCGCGCCCATCCATAAACGCATGCACGAACACCCGCTCCAGCTTGTACATCGCCGCCATCTTCAGCAACGCCCAGAGATGCCGCTGCTGCGAATGGACCCCACCATCGCTCACCAGTCCAATCAAATGCAGGGCATGCTGCCCTTCGGCTGCATGGCGCATGGCCTTTACCAACGTAGGGTCCTTGAAAAATTCCCCACTGGCAATCGCTTCATCGATGCGCGTGATGTCCATTCGCACCACCCGGCCCGCACCAAGGTTCAAATGCCCAACTTCGGAATTACCCATCTGCCCGCCTGGCAGCCCGACAAACTGCTCGCTCGCGCGAATCAGCGTATGCGGATACTCCCGCAGGAGCTTGTCATAGTTCGGCTTTCGCGCCAACGCAATCGCATTGCCCGCAGTCTCAACACGATGGCCCCAGCCATCAAGAATGGTCAGGATGACCGGTCCGTTCTTACGCATAACTCCCAAACTCCCCACGGCAACCTAAGCCGCTTTTGCCGCCTTCAAGGTTGGCAGCGCCTTGATCGCTTTCCCATGTTGCATCTCAGCAATCCGCAAGTCGTACGTTGATTGCAGATTCAGCCAAAACTGTGCAGATGTTCCGAAGAAATGACCCAGTCGCATTGCAGTGTCTGCGCTGATATCTCGCTCGCCCTTAAGAATTTGACTAATACGATTGCTCGGCACTTGAATCTGCCGCGCCAACTCCGCCGCACTCATCGGCAAGCACTCAAGCTCTTCCTGTAGATGTTCTCCGGGATGTATAGCTATCGTCATACGAAGCTCCTAGTGGTAATCGACAATTTCGACATTCGCAGGACCAGCTTCACCTTTATCCCAAGTAAAGCAGATGCGCCACTGATCGTTGATGCGAATGCTGAACTGCCCTTTGCGGTCGCCCTTCAACGCTTCAAAACCGATTCCCAGGCAGCGCCGATAGGTCTACCAGCGATACAGCCGCTTCAAGGACGATCAAGTTTCAACCGCGCCGCACGCTCAAAACCGGCAAATGCCTTAATACGCTTTCCGGCAGCAAAATCGGCGGTACGCCCGTCTCGAAATCCGACGATCATACCGCCAATTTACGTTCTCTATACGCAATACGTCAAGCGTACTTTCTAGGAATTACCCACAGTTCACGCTAGCACGCCCAAGAAACTCCGCCGTCTGCCAAGCTCTTCCTCAATCCGCAGCAGCTGGTTGTACTTCGCAATCCGATCCGTACGCGAAGCCGAACCTGTCTTGATCTGCCCCGCGCCCGTGCCCACGGCAAGATCCGCGATGAACGTATCTTCCGTCTCACCCGACCGGTGCGAGATGATCGACGTATAACCACTCCGCCGCGCCAGCTCAATCGCCTCCAGCGTCTCGGAGATCGTTCCGATCTGGTTGACCTTCACCAGAATCGAGTTCCCCACGCCATCCGTAATCCCGCGCTGCAACCGCTTTGTATTCGTCACAAAGAGATCGTCGCCTACAAGCTGCACATGCCGGCCAATCTTCTCCGTCAGAATCTTCCAGCCGGTCCAGTCATCCTCAGCCAGTCCATCCTCAATCGAAATAATCGGATACTGCCGCACCCAGCTCTCCCAGTAAGCCGCCATCTGCTCGCTGGTCTTCTCGCTCTTGTCGCTCTTCTTGAAGACGTACTTGCCCGTCTCCTTCACATAAAACTCGCTCGAAGCCGGATCAAGCGCAATCGCAATATCATCGCCCGCCGTAAAACCCGCAAGCTCAATCGCTTCCAAAATCACTTCCAGCGCTTCCACATTCGACTTCAGCGAAGGCGCAAACCCACCCTCATCGCCGACAGCGGTGTTATAACCCTTCTTCTTCAGCACGCCCTTCAGCGTATGGAACACCTCGGTACCCCAACGCAGCGCATCGCTAAACGTCTCCGCGCCCACCGGCATCACCATGAACTCCTGGAAGTCCACGTTGTTATCGGCATGCGCGCCGCCGTTCAAAATGTTCATCATCGGCGTCGGCAGAATGCACGCATTCACACCGCCAAGATAGCGATACAGCGGAATACCCAACGCATCCGCACTCGCCCGCGCACAGGCCATGCTCACCGCCAGAATCGCATTCGCACCCAGCCGGCTCTTGTTCTCCGTTCCATCCAGCGCCAGCATCGTCGCATCGATCAGCCGCTGATTGCTCGCATCCATCCCCTGCAGCTCAGGCGCGATGATGCTCTCCACATTCTCTACAGCACCCAGCACACCCTTACCGAGATAGTGTTCCTTATCCCCGTCACGAAGCTCCACAGCCTCATGCTCACCGGTCGATGCTCCACTCGGCACCGCCGCACGCCCACGCACGCCATCCTGCAACACCACATCCGCTTCAACAGTCGGGTTACCGCGGCTATCAAGAATCTCCCGCGCATGAATCGAAACAATCTCAGTCATCATTTTCCTCAATCTCTTTTCACTCGTCCGAGCCCGGCCGCCTCGTGCAATCCGGTGCTGCAATCTGTCCTGCAACGCTGGCCGCTTATCCACGGCAATCGTTTGTCCCGAAGCTCCGCCAATCGTCCTCTATCAACTCGGTCATTGACTATAACTCCACCGCATCGATTCTAACAAAGCCCCTGTGTGAACTCCCGAAAGAGCCACCGGCCCCTACCGCAACAACTCCGGCACGCGCTCGCGCCCCTCAAACCCATCCGCCGGCATCACCAGCCGAACCTTCGTCCCCCGCCCTGGCCTGCTCACCATCTCCACCTGCGCGCTCTCGCCATAAAGCACCTGCATTCGCTCTCGCACGTTTCTCATCCCAATACCCGACCCCTCTCGCTCCAGGCCGCTCACCGGCCCGGCCACCGCTCCACCTGGCTCCACGCCAACTCCATCATCCTCAATCTCAATCACCAGCCGTCCCCGCTCCAACCGGCTTCGCAGTGTCACCGTCCCGCCGGAAATCCGTGGCTCCAACCCATGCTTGATGCTGTTCTCAATCAACGGCTGGAGAAGCATGCTAGGCACAGCCACCTCCAGCGTGTCCTCCGCAATCTCCTTCACCACCCGCAGCTTGTCTCCAAACCGAACCACCTCGATATCCAGATAGTCATCCGTAAACGTAAGCTCCTCACCCAGCGGCACAAACGCCTCACGCTCTCGCAGCAGCATCCGCAGAATATTCGCGAGCTTCACAATCATCTCCCGCGCCAACTCCGGCTTACTCCGCACCAGCGACGCAATCGAGTTCAGCGTATTGAACAAAAAGTGAGGATTGATCTGTCGCTGCAACGCATCCAGCCTCGCCTCCAGTAGAAGCCTTCCCTGCTCCTCCAGCTTCTGCTCAATCCGCACCGCATTCCAGATCTTCAATGGAATCCCCACCACCACCGGCGCACACGCGCAGATCGCCAGCTCCACCAGCCAATCCTTTGAATAAAGCTCAAAGTACCGCCGCGGATAGAAATGAGACAGCACACTCGTCCCGAACTGCGCCGCCATCAGCAGCACCAGCAGGAAAATCTGCCGGTCCAGGTGCGGATGCTTCACCGTCCGCCTCACCCATCGGTAAATGCTCAAATCGATCAGCGGCGAAAACGACCAGACGTCCTCTTCCTCTGCAAACCGTCCAAACGCTCCAAAGATGGCCGCGATCAGCAGATTCACCGGCAGCGCGAGGTACTCGCCATGCTTCACAGCCGGCAGCGCCATCGCCACAGCGCCGACCATGGCCCATGCCGGCCCCAGCAGCAGTCCCATCACGGAAACCGCTTCAAACGACAGATCCGCCGCCAGAAAATTCGGCACCCTCACCCGGATCCAAACACCCAGCATCAGCGGCACGCAGATCCACGCAATCAGCCGCAACGTACTTCCGCGCGACCGGTCCCGCATCAGCAATAGCCGCTTAAAGTGGCTCGAACGCGCCAACGAACTAGCCACAGCCGCCGCCACACCCAACTCCACCAGCAGCGTTATCCAGATCAGCTTCGGATCAGTAGAATGCACGCCTCTACTCTACGCGGTTGCACCCGTTTTGGCCGCGCTACCGCGAACCCGCCCTACCCGCCCGCAAAAGCATCCTTCCTCTTCCGGGCCAGGTATGAATCCATCCTCGCCCCCGCGAATCTATAATGCTGTTATGTCCTTCGCCAGCGTCACCAAAGTCGCCGATGCCGATTTCCCCACCCGCTGGGGCCACTTCCGCATCCTCGGCTTCGAAGGCCTCACCGTCCCTGGCGATCCAACCCGCAAAAAGGTCGAATCCGCCGTCGCCCTTGTCATGGGCGACCCGGCTGACCTCCGCTCCACTCCGCCGATCGTCCGCATCCACTCCCAGTGCCTCACGGGCGACGTCTTCCACTCCCTTCGTTGCGACTGCCACGACCAGCTCCACCTAGCCCTGGCCCGCATCGCCGACGAAGGCGCCGGCATTCTCCTCTACGAGCAGCAGGAAGGCCGAGGCATCGGCCTCATGGCGAAACTCCGTGCCTATGAACTCCAGGACAAAGGCGCAGACACCGTCGAAGCCAACGAGCAGCTAGGCTATGAAGCCGACTATCGCCACTTTGAGCTCCCCGCCGAAATCCTCAAATACCTCCAGATCCCGGCCGTCCGCCTCATCACCAACAACCCGGACAAAGTAGCCTCGCTCGAATCCGCCGGCATCCGCGTCACCGAGCGCCTCTCAGCCGCCATCCCCAGCGAGCCGACCTTCGAGCGTTACCTCCAAACCAAGCACGAAAAAATGGGTCACCTGGTCGGCTAGCTTCAACCAGGCACGGTTTCATCGGGCGAACCTCACGCCTCACTCCGCTTCAACAAATAATCCAACCCACACACCCGATACCACCGGTATCCATACGGCTCGAGCATCACCGCATGCTTTCCCTTCGCATTCGGCTCGCTCCGCTCCTCCGACAGCAAACTCACCAGCACACACCCTTCATCCGCGTTCTCCCCCACGCCGGACACTGCCATATTCACCTCGCGCGGCTCCCCGCTCAGGTTGTGTACGAAAAGCACCGCATTGTTTCGCCACTCATACCACATAGACAGCACATCGTTCCTGCCCGTCGACACAAACTCGAAATCCCCCCACCCGATCTCCGGCGTCTCCTTCCGCATCCGGATCATCCGCTCCATCCAGTTCAAAAAAGACTGCGGATCGGTCCGCTGGTCCGCCACATTCACATGCTCAAACCCATACGGTCCCTCGCTGATCACCGGCAGCACAGCCTTCTTGCTCTTCGTAAACCCCGCCTGCGGCTCTTTCGACCACTGCATCGGCGTTCGCGCGCAGTTCCTCTCCGGCAGCGATAAATCATCGCCCATCCCAATCTCATCGCCATACCGAATCACCGGCGTCCCCGGCAACGTCAGCATCAGGCTGTACGCCATTTCCATCCTCCGACGGTCGCCCTGCAGCATCGGCGCCAGCCTCCGCCGGATCCCCCGCCCATACAACTGCATGCCCTTCTCCGGCCCAAACGCCGTAAAGACCCTCTGCCGTTGCGTCTCCGTCAAACGCCCCAGATCGAGCTCGTCATGATTTCGCAGAAACTGCCCCCACTGCGCCGTCTCTGGCCGAGGCTTGGTTGCTTTCATCGCCTGCACCAGAGGCCGCGCGTCCCCACTCGCCATGGCATAAAACAGGTGCTGATTTACCTGGAAGTTGAACATCATCTGCAACCGCTCACCCGCGTCACCGAAGTAGCTCATATCCGTGCCGGGCAGCACATTGGCTTCCGCCAGCACGATCGCCTCACCCTCGCGCCACGTCAGAAACTGGCTGAACCCCCGCAGCATGTCGTACTGCTCCTTCGGCTTTGCGACGTCCGCACCCTTAGTTGCGATCACAAACGGCACCGCATCCATCCGAAACCCCGACACCCCTAGCTGCAGCCAGAACCCCATAATCTTCAGAATCTCCGCCTGCACCTCGGGGTTCGACGTATTCAGGTCCGGCTGAAACTCATAAAACCGATGGAAGTAATACGCCTTCGCCGCCTCATCCCAGTCCCACGTCGACTTCTGCACCCCCGGAAACACGATCCCGGACGCCGCATTCTTCGGCTTCTTCTTCGACCACACATACCAGTCCCGATACTTCGACTCCGGGTCCTTCCGAGCCTCCTTGAACCATGCATGTTGGTCCGATGTATGGTTCACCACAAGGTCGATCAGCACCCGCATCCCCCGCTGCGCACACCCATGCGTAAATTCGACAAAATCCCCCAGCGTCCCATACCGCGGATCGACCCCGTAATAATCGGCCACGTCATACCCATCGTCCTTGCCCGGCGAAGGCTGAAACGGCATCAACCAGATCGCCGTCACACCCATCCCCTGCAGATAATCCAACCGCCGCATCACGCCCTGGAAATCACCCACCCCATCGCCGTTTGAATCCAGGTAGGTCCCCACGGAAAGGCAGTAAATCACCGCATTCTTGTACCAAAGATCATTGATCATCGCGCGCGTGTCCCTCGCCAACTTTCAGTTGGCCGGTTAGATGCCAAACCCAACCTGCCAATCACGCATCGAACCATTGCAAACAAACAACAGGAGCACAAATGCCCACAGACCTCGAATTCCTCAAGCACGGCCCTACCGAGACCGGCGTCAACGAGCTCATCCTCCGCCGCTGGTCCCCACGCGCCTTCAGCGACAAAAGAGTCTCCTCCGAAGACCTCACCAAAATCTTCACCGCCGCAGCCTGGGCCGCGTCCTCCAGCAACGAGCAACCCTGGCGCTTCCTCATCGGCCACAAGGGCGACGACACCTACGCCAAAATCCTCGACTCCCTCGTAGAATTCAACCAATCCTGGGCCAACTCCGCCCCTATACTCGTCCTTTCCGTAGCCAAAAAGACCTTCGCCAAAAACGGCAGCCCCAACGGCTGGCACCTCCACGACACCGGCGCCGCTTCCGCCAACATGTGTCTCCAGGCCATCGCTCTCGGTCTCCACACCCACGGCATGGCAGGCTACGACAAGGACAAAGCCCGCGCCTACTTCGATCTCCCCGAAGACTACGAAACCGGCGCCGTCTGGGCCATCGGCTACCTCGGAGATTCCGAAATGCTGCCCGAGCACCTCAAGAAAATGGAACTGGCTCCCCGCGAGCGCAAACCCCTCGAAGCCTTCGTCTTTAATCGCTGGGAAGTCCCCGCCAAGCTCTAAACTCGATTCCCGCCGAAGCATTCTCACCCCGTCAACAATTGCGCGGCATAATATGGAATGCCTTCCTCTGCATTCGTGCCGCGCCTTTGTGCTCTCTTTCTTGCGACCGCAACCTTTGCCACCGCACAACAAGCTGCGCCTCCTGCACAGACGCCGCATCGCAACGTCATCATCTTCGTCCCGGACGGCCTCCGCCGCGGCTCCATCACACCCGAAGACATGCCCACCTTCGCCATGCTCCGCGCCAAGGGCGTCGACTTCCGTAACAGCCACTCCGTCTTTCCCACCTTCACCACGGCCAACGCTTCGGTCATCGCCACCGGCCACGCGCTCGGCGATACCGGCGACTTCTCCAACGTCATCTACCCCGGCTACCTCGTCACCCAGCTCAATACGCCCACTGCCACCGGCTCCATCACACCATTCCTCGAAGCCGACGACGTCCTCGCGGACCTCAACAGCTTCTACACCGGCAACTATCTCGGCGAGCAAACCCTGCTCTCCGCCGCCCGCGCCGCCGGATTCAACGTCGCCTCCATCGGCAAGATCGGCCCCGTCGGCATTCAACAGGCCGACGCCATCGGACGCGACGAAACTGGCCTGATGAAGCCATCTGGCACAATCATCATCGACGACGCCACGGGCCGTCCCAATGGAATCCCACTCCCCATCGAGCTTTACGGCGCCTTCGCCAAGGCCGACCTCCCCATGGACGCCCCCACTCGCACCAACGGCTACGCGGACACGTCACAAGGTAGCAACGGCTTCTCCGGCGATGCCGTCGTCCCCGGCACCCGTCGCGCAAATGTCACCCAGCAGCAATGGTTCGCTGACGTCACCACCGACATCCTTCTGCCGCACTTCGCCGAAGCCAACAAACCCTTCGTTCTGCTCTTCTGGTCGCGAGACCCCGACGGCACCCAGCACAACCAGGGCGATAGCCTCCAAACCCTTACCCCCGGCATCAACGGCGACACCTCCCGCCAAGCCCTTCGCAACGCCGACCATAATCTTAAGCAGCTACTCAACTGGCTCGAGCAACACCCCACGATCAAGGCCAACACCGATGTCTTCGTCACCTCTGACCACGGGTTCGCCACGATCAGCCGCCGCGAACTCGACCGCGAAAACACCCAGACCGCTGAGCCGTCCTCAACTCTCGCTTACGACGCCCTCGGGTCCGAAAAGCCTGAACCTGCCCAGACCCTCCCTACCGGCTTCCTCGCCATCGATCTCGCCCTTTGGTCGCACACTCGCCTCTTCGATCCCTCCATCCGCGCCACTACCGGCGATTCCGTCTACGCCGAAGTCACCCTCACCGGCGAAAAGTCCCACCACCCGCTCTCCGGCAGCGGCCTCCTCGGCGATCGCATCAGCAAGCTCGACGGTTCCGATGCCCGCCTGATCGTCGCCTCTAACGGCGGCTCCGATCTCCTATATATCCCTTCCCACGACCCCAAAATCGTCCGCGAAACCCTCGACACCCTCACCGGTCTCGACTACGTCGGCGGCATCTTCGTCGACGACGCCTTCTGCCCGTCACCCACCGACTGCCCTGGAGCCCTTCCGCTCTCCGCCATCGCCCTCAAAGGCGCAACAAAGTTGCCGACCCCCGCCATCGTCGTCACCTATAAGGTCTTCAACCGCATCCCCGGCGATCTCCAAACCGCCATCCAGATCTCCGACACCTCCCTTCAGGAAGGCCAGGGAATGCATGGCGGCTTTGGCCGCGACAGCACCTGGAACAACATGGCCGCCATCGGCCCCGACTTCAAACACGGCTTCGTCGATACCACCGCTGTTGGCAACATCGATATCGCCCCCACCATCGCTTCCATTCTAGGCATCGACATGCCCTCTATCGGCTCGCTCAAGGGACGCATCCTCAGAGAAGCTCTCACCTCAGGCCCCAAAGCCGACGATTCCCCTCGCAAAACCCTTGTCTCCGCCCCATCCGCCAACGGCCATCGCACCATCCTTGAGTACCAGGAAAACTCCGGCGTTCGTTACTATGACCGCGCCTGCATAACTCCGGACAACAAATCCACTCCTGTTTGCCCCGAATAACACAACCACCACCCCAGCAATCCACTTTATCGTTCCAGCTTCCCCACCACCGAGGCCAACACAGCATCGAGCCCCGCCAACTCCTTTTCCGAAGTCCCCTCCCACATCTTCTGATTCAACTCCTCGGCCAGCATTTTTCCCCTGGCCAAAACCTTCCGCCCACTGGCCGTTACCTCGGAGAGTAAAACCCGACCGCCATCCTCGCGAGCTCTCCGCCGAATCCACCCGTTCGCCTCCATCGCCGCCAGCGTAGCTTGCCCGGTCTGGGGAGTCACCGAGCAAGACCGCGCCACCTCCGCCCCGCTCGCCTCCGGATTCGCCTCCACCGCCCACAGCATCCTAAGCTGCGACGTCGTAATCCCGAACGGATGAAGCTCCTCATCCAGCTTGATCCTGTAACCCTGCAACACAGCCTTGATCAAGCCGATCCGCTCTAGTCTCGGCCTGCCAACCTTCGCCTTTTTCACACTACGCTTCATATCAGCTTCCTGATATCCTATATCAGCTACCTGATATGGCCTACGACGAAACATGGAAACCGAAATTTAACCCCTGGGTCATCGCACTCACGGTCACGCTCGCCACGTTCATGGAAGTCCTCGACACCTCCATCGCCAACGTCGCCCTCCCGCACATCGCCGGCTCGCTCGGCGCCACGCAGGATGAAGCCACCTGGGTCCTCACCAGCTATCTCGTCTCCTCGGCCATCGTCCTCCCCATCTCCGGCTGGCTCTCCAACCGCTTCGGACGCAAGCGTTTCTACATGACCTGCGTCGCCATGTTCACCGTCTGCTCGTTCCTCTGCGGCATCGCCCCCACGCTCGGCACCCTCATCATCGCCCGCATCCTGCAAGGCGCCGGCGGCGGCGGCCTCGCCCCGTCCGAGCAGGCCATCCTCGCCGACACCTTCTCCATCGAAAAACGCGGCCAGGCCTTCGCCGTCTACGGCATGGCCGTCGTCGTCGCCCCCGCCATCGGCCCTACGCTCGGAGGCTGGATCACCGACAACTTCAACTGGCACTGGATCTTCTTCATCAACATCCCCATCGGCCTCTTCTCGCTCTGGCTGTCCAACCGCGTCGTCGAAGACCCACCCATCCAGAAGCAGCGCCGCATCGAAGCCGCCAAATCCAAGGTCGACTTCACCGGCCTCGCCCTCGTCGCCTCCGGCGTAGGCTGCCTCGAGTTCTTCCTCGACAAGGGTCAGGAAAAAGACTGGTTCGGCTCGCCGATGATCACCACCTTCGCCTGCCTCGCCGCCGTCCTGCTCTTCATCTTTGTCTTCTGGGAGTGGAACCACCCCGACCCCATCGTCGACCTCAAGCTTCTCAAGAACCGCAACTTCGGCACTGCCGTCTTCCTCCAGCTCATCCTCGGCATGGTCCTCTTCGGCTCGACGGTTCTCATCCCCCAGTACCTCCAGGTCCTGCTCGGATACACTGCCGAGCGCGCCGGCATGGTGCTCTCGCCCGGCGGCTTCGTTCTCATGGCCATGATGATGGTCGCCGGCCGCATGGTCTCCAAATTCGACCCCCGCTGGCTCGTCTGCATCGGCTACGCCGCCGTCGCCGCCGGCCTCTACAACCTCACGCGCCTCTCGTTGGACTCCGCCTTCGGCACTATAACTCTTTGGAGAGCCCTTCAGGTCATTGGCCTTCCCCTAGTCTTCATCCCCATTAGCACCCTCAACTACGTCGGCGTTCCACCCTCAAAGTCCAATCAGATCTCCAGCCTCTCCAACTTTGCCCGTAACCTTGGAGGCTCCGCCGGCACGGCCCTTCTCACCACGTTTCTCACCCAAACAGCCCAGACCCACCAGACACAACTGGCCGCCCACACCGGCAACCTCAACTATGGGTACCGCAACTACATTTCGACCGTCAGCGGCATAGCCCGCAGCCACGGACTCAGCGCCTCAGCGGCCAACCAGATCGCCGTCGGCGAAGCCTACCAGCAGATGCTCCGTCAATCCAGCATGCTGGCCTACAAAAACGCCTTTGCCCTGCTAGCCATGGCCATCGCCTGCCTGATGCCATTGCCGTTCATCATGCGCCTCCCTACCAAGCGCGTAAAAGTAGACCCCGAAGCCATGGGCCACTAGCCCTGGCCTTCACCGTCCGCTGACCCGCCTCTATACCCCAGAGGCAGCGGCGGAAACGCGCAGGCTTCAGCAGCCACAAGGCAATCTTCCCACCCCTCCGGAAGATTGGTCGGCTTATAGTTTGGATCGACGCCGGGCTGTAGCTTCTCCCACAAACTCTGGTGGAACATCGACCCCGCAGGAATGCTGCGCCTGCGCCCCCTTGGAATCACCCACGACTTGGTCTTCGTCGTAGCATCGTACGTCCGCCGCGGAATAAACTCCATAAACCACCACCCAAATCCATGCAGCGACTTGTGGAGACATCCAGCCGAAGGCACCACCGTTGGAGCAATCGGGGGCTCTTTTACCGGTAGAACAGGCGGCAGACGAGCCAACTCTCTGTCAGCCCGCACCGGATCGACCAGCAACCCGAGCGACACAGCCTCACACAGCATCCACTGCAAAGCTCCCTGCGAAAGTCCACTCTCGCTCGGCAAATAAGAACCGCCTACATCCGAGTGGACCCCAGGAAACCATATCTGTTTGATCGTCTGCCCCGGCTGCACAGGACCCCAAAGATTATTCCGGAAGAAACACCGCCGCTCATCGATAGAAACCGCGTGACGCCCGTTCTTCATAATCGGGTTCGTTGCCGTATACGGAAGCTTTAGTGGGTCCCAGATCAACCCCACCGAACTCACCGTGTCCCATACCCCCACCATGTGGATCTCGATCGTCCGGCTATACGTCTGCTTGAACCCACTTGCAACGCCAAAGTGATCTTCCATGCCCGCGGCTTTTCGCGTGCGTCGTGCAAACATCTTGATGATGTAAGGAATCAGCCCATCATTGCCGGCCCGCAGCAATCCAAACATATGCACCATCCCGGAGATGGCCCGCACCGTATAAGCGCCGCGGCTGAACCCGAACAAATAAACCCGGTCGCCATCTTCATAGGTGTTCATCAAAAAGCGGTAGGCGTCGCCCACATAGCCCAAAAGCCCGGCGCCAAACCCAAGACCCATCCACTTGGAAAACGTCTCCGAAATCTTGCCATGCGCGCTGGGCGATCCCTGCGTCCCCACACCCGGATGGTAGTACGCCACCTGCATACTGCTGTCGTCCAGCAACAACGTCCGGTACAGTTTTACGACGTTTGTGTTGCTGTCTCCATACTGGTTTCCTGTTCCATCGCAACAGATGACGATATTCTTGCCCATCCCGGCCTCCTGCTCAACATGTCGGTAACTGTGAGCGCCATGTTAGTAGCGCAAAGCTCCTTTCACAACAAAAATTTGCGTGCGATACGATCTTTCTCTCGAAGCGCGTTTAGTCCGCTCCCACACACAACCAAAGGCCCGGCAACCTTCCCACCCCCGATCCACTCTCACCCCTTGAGCGTCACAAGCGCCGCACGACCCCGAACGCCATCATCCTCCGGAGCAGTGCAACGCCATGGCCTTTTTCATCATTCTTCGAGCAGCTTTTGGATACCTGTTCCTTGTCCTGATGGTTCGCATCGTCGGCCGCCGTCCCGGCAAGCAGCTCACACCCTTCGAGTTCGTCCTCATCTTCTATCTTGGTGGCCTCACGCTCACAGGCATGGTCGGCAATGAAGCCTCGCTCACCAACGCCGTCACCCAAATCCTGACAGTCGCACTTTGCCACTACCTACTAGCCTGGCTACGCTTCCGCTCCAGCGCCTTCGCCCAGGTTCTCGACGGCACGCCGCTCATCCTCCTAGAAAACAAAGCCTGGCGCACAGATACTATGTCCCGCATGCGCATCCAGGACGACGATGTCATGGACATGGCCCGCGAACAGGGCCTTCCCTCACTCGACAAAATCGACACCGCCATCCTCGAAGCCTTCGGCGAGATCACCATCATCCCCGTCGAAGACGACGAAGAGGAAGAAAAATAGCATGTCTGCCCAACCCTTCACCAGCCACATAGAAGACTCCGTCCCCAAGGTCGACAGCAAGGTCGCCGTCGGCGAAAACCTCGACTTCCAGCGCAAGTGGTGGAAGTTCGAGCGCGCCATCTGGCTTTTCTTTCTGGTCATTCTCATCGCAGACGTCCTCGGACTCTTTGGTCGTGGCTGGCTCTCCAAGGCCCACCAGTCAGACTCCGCCCAAACCCTCTCACTCGACTACGAACGAATTGCGCGAGCGAGTACGCCCTCCATCATGACCTTCCACTTCGGTCCAAACGCGATCCACTCCGGTCACATTCAGCTCTACGTTTCGGACACAATCGTAAAGCCGCTCGGTGCCCAACGCATCTCTCCCCAGCCCGCCGTGTCCGCGCTCGGCAATGGCGGCATCACGTACACCTTCGACGCCACCCAGCTCCCCGCCACGGCTCAGATCGCGCTTGAACCCTCCTTCCCCGGCCTCCACCACTTCACCGTTCAGGTCATCGGCGGCCAGCCCATTGCAGCCAGCATCTTCGTAGTCCCATAAAACCTAATCCCCGAGCCCTGATCCTGTCTTTATGCCTACCATCCTCCATGCCATTGCCGGTTACTTTATCTTGTTGCTCATCGTCCGCGTCCTCAAGCGACGCGCCGGATCGCAGATGACCCTCTTCGAGTTCGTCATCGTCTTCCTCATGGGCGGCATCATCATTCTTTCCACCGTAGGCAACGACCGTTCCGTCACGAACTGCACCTGCGCCGTCATCGCCGTCGCCCTCATCCACCGCAGCATCGCCTGGGGCAAATCCAAGTCGCCCACGCTCGGCGCCATCATCGATGGCACACCGCTCGTCATCATCAAACATGGCGAATGGCAGCCCGAAATCGTCACTGGAATGAAGCTCCGCCAGGAAGACCTCGAAGCCGCGGGCCGCTCTGCCGGAGCCAACAAAGTCGAAGACATCGATTACGCCATCCTCGAACGCAACGGACGCATCAGCGTCATCCCCAAAGAAGACTCTTAATCCACACCGCACTAGTCCCTCGATTACTATGCCCAACGAAATCCAAACCGACATCCCCGCCCGCCTCGACCGCCTCCCTTGGTCCGGCTGGCACACCCGGATCATCACCGCCCTCGGCACCTCCTGGCTGCTTGACGGCCTAGAGGTTACCCTCGTCGGCTCCCTCTCCGGCATCCTCGAATCCAGCTCCGGCCTACGCCTCACTGACCCGCAAGTCACCGCCGCGGCCACCACCTACCTCGCCGGAGCGGTTCTTGGCGCGCTTCTCTTCGGTTACCTCACCGACCGGCTCGGCCGTCGCAAGCTCTTCCTCGTAACCCTCGCTACGTACTCCATCGCCACCATCGCGAGCGCCTTCTCCTGGAACCTGCTCAGCTTCTCGCTCTTCCGCTTCTTCACCGGCGTCGGCATCGGTGGCGAATACGCCGCCATCAACTCTGCCGTAGACGAACTCATTCCCGGCAAGATGCGCGGCACCGTCGATCTGATCGTCAACGGCACCTTCTGGCTCGGCGCCACTATTGGCTCCCTCGCCGCCATGTGGCTCCTCGCCGGCCATCTCCCCCAAGCCACAGGCTGGCGCTACGCCTTCGGCATCGGAGGCTCGCTTGGCTTCATCGTTCTCATCCTCCGCCTCTTCGTTCCCGAAAGTCCCCGCTGGCTCATGCTTCGTGGCAAAGAAGACCAAGCCGGAAAGATTGTATCCGACATCGAAAACCGCGCCAGTCATGGCCAGCCAGACAAACTCCCCAAGCCCACCGACCCGCCGCTCAAAATCACCGTCCGCGACCACACCCCGCTCGGCGAAATCTTCAAGAACATGGCCGGCGAAAACCTAAACCGCTCCATCCTTGGCCTCGTCCTCATGGCCTCGCAGGCCTTCTTCTTCAACGCCGTCTTCTTCACCTACGGCCTGGTCGTTAAAAAGTTCTTTCACGTCTCCGACCGCGAACTCCCCATTCATCTGCTCCCATTCGCCGTCGCCAGCTTCCTCGGCCCGCTCACACTCGGCAAGCTCTACGACAAGATCGGCCGCAAGCCTATGATCACCGCGACCTACGCTGGTGCAGGCCTGTTGCTCCTCGGCACAGTCTTTCCCTTCGCACACGGCACTCTCGCCGCCCGCGGCCTCGGCATCTGCTTCACTTGCATCTTCTTCATCGCGAGTTCGGCCGCGAGCGCTGCCTACCTCACCGTAAGCGAAATCTTTCCGCTCGAAATCCGCGCCTTCGCCATCGCCATCTTCTACGCTCTCGGCACCCTGCTGGGCGGTGTAGGCGCTCCTCTGCTCTTCGGCTTCCTCATCAAAACCAACTCACGCCCCGCAGTAGCCGCCGGCTACGCCCTCGGAGCCATCCTGATGATCGGCGCCGCCATTTGCGAACACTTTATCGGAGTCGAAGCCGCCGGCAAAAGCCTGGAGTCTATCTCCAAACCCCTGCAAAGCAAATAATCGCAGATGCCGCATTCAAGACTTACGGCCTCAATAACGCCCCCGCTGCCCACATCACGGGAGCCTGCCCATGGAAATCTCCCGTGATCCGCTTGCGCGCCAGGTAATACGGCAGATCGTCCTTCTTTCCGGTTCCCTCGCACACCTGCGTCACATTCTCGTTCTGGTCCACGTATCCGACAACCGCAATCCAGGCCTTCCGCGCCGCAGGTCCATACGTCGGACCATCGAGCCAGCCATGCTTCACGCCCGTGATCATCGCGAACGTAAACATCGCGGAACTCGAGCTCTCCGGCCATGCCTCATCGTGGTCGATCAGCTCCCGCCACATCCCATCCTTACCCTGATACTTCAGCAACCCCGCCATCATCAGCTTGTAGCCCTTCAAAATACGCGCCCGTTGGGGATGGTCCGCCGGCAGTTCGCTTAGGACCTCCGCCATCCCCGCCGCAACCCAGCCATCCCCACGCCCCCAGTAATACTTCACATCCGGAGCATGAAAGAACAACCCGTTCGGCTGCTGCAACTGGTCCAGGTAAGCCACCATCTCCTTCGCATCCCGGTCCAGATACTTCTTGTCGCCCGTCGCGCGATACGCCTCTAGCTGCAGCATCGTCAGCATGTACATATCGTCGATCCAAAACCGCGTCTCGCCCGAAAGCCCATCCGGTCGTGGCGACTCCCACTGCCTGTCCGCCCAGCTCACCCCATACTTCGTGTACTTATCGTCATGCGTCTGCATCCCGATTTCCATCGGAACCACGCCAAAAATCGAGTCATCCACATGGTGCCGTCGCGGAATCAACTTCGCCTCCGCTCCACCCGGCATCAACGGCTCAAACCGCTTCACCAGCTCGCCACGCAACGCATCATCATGCGTCAGCTTCGCAATTGTCAGCGCCCCATACCAACTCGCCACCTCCGAATAATGCAGCGTGCTGTCCGCCGATCCCAAATATTGGTGCGGACTCACCACAAAGTGCTCTGCCAGCTTCTTGCCCACATCCTGCGGAGCCGTGCCGTCCGGCCAATTCGAAAAATAAGCTGCACTCTGCGCGCCTGCCACACACACGCTAAAGCATCCCGCCAACACCACTCCCAAAACCTTCACCACACCACGCATCAAAATTTCCCTCGCCAAACACTTTACTCCCTATTGCCGTACTCCCTATTGCCTACTTTTCACTACTTTCACCGTGGTCACCATCTGCCCCACATGCCGTTGCGTATGCTCCGCACAGTGGATCAACAATCCCGCCACCGTCGTCGGCAGCATCTTCCGCCCCACGCCCCGCACCTCCGCGAATGACCTCGGATCGACAGCCAGCACCCGCCCCATCGCCCGCTTCAGTCCCACTCGAAACTGCCCCATAACCTCATCCGCCGTCCCACCCTGCATCTCCGTCCGCAACTCAGCCAGCTGCCCCTCATCAAGCTGCCTCGCCTCCGCATACGTCAACAGCCGATCGAGCGACCGCGCAATATGCCGCAATTGGAACGCCACCGGCGGCAGCCCAAACGGGCACGCAAACATCTCCTCCTCACTCAAACCTTCACACCACCACGCAACATCCTCCTCCGCCATCTCCAGCGCATGCACCACCGCCCGCCGCACCGGCTCAACCTCCGTCAACGTCCCCCGCATCCACGGCTCAACCATCACCACCCGCCTTCTCTACACTCTGCCTCAGAGCCCTTTGCTTCTTCGAAACTCCCGCACTACATCCCCCACATCCCGATGCTGCGCCTCTACCGCCAGGTTCATCCCCCGCATCTCATCCGCCGTCACCTTCCCGGCCAGCCTTTCCATCGCAACCCCAATCTGCGGCCACCGCTTCAACGCATCCTCCCGCACCAGTGGCACAGCCTCATACGGCGGAAAGTAGTGCTTGTCATCCTCGAGCGCTACAAAGTCCAGCGCCTTGATCGCCCCATCAGTGGAGTTCCCCGCCACTATATCCACCTGCCGCCCCGCCAGCGCCCGATACAGCAACCCCAACTCCATCGTTCGGGGCTCACCCGAAAACCGCAGCCCATAAGCCGCTGTCAGCCCCCGCAACCCATCCGGCCTCTCCGCAAACTCATAACCCACGCCCAGCCGCGCAATCTCCGACCTTCCCACAACATCTGAAACCGTCTTCAAGCCCAACCGACGCGCGTCATCCCCCCGAACCACCATCGCAAACGTATCCTCAAACCCCAACCCCGGACCCACCCGGACTCCATACTTCTGCTCATACAACCGGCTCACCGTAGCATCCACCCGCGCAGCGTCCCGATCCAGTGGCTGCTTCAGAATCGCCGTCAGGGCCGTCCCCGTGTACTCCACATACCCATCGATCCTCCCGGAAACCAGCGCCTGCTGACACAAATAACTCCCCGCCAACCAGAACCGCCGTTCCACAGTCCCACCCCCCGAAGCCTCAATCTCCTGCGCCAGCAACTCCCCCAACACCACTTGCTCCGTAAAATCCTTCGCCCCAATCACCACATGTGAGGACCGCGGCGGCGCACAGGCTGCGGTCCACAAAAGCAACCATGAAGCCACCACAACCCGCCACAATTTCACCGCCGCACCGCCAGCCGTTTTTCCGCAAATCCGAGCACCCCATCCGCGCAAAGCGCCAGCAACGCCGCCGGAATCGCCCCCGCCAGCACCAGCCCGTTATCCACACTTGCCACGCCCCGGAAAATCAACTCCCCCAAACCACCAGCCCCAATCGCCGCCGCTATAGTAGCCACGCCCACACAAGTCACCGTAGCTGTCCGCAAACCGGCAAGAATCACACTCGCCGACATCGGTAGCTCTACCTTCAAAAGTCGCTGCATCCCACTCATTCCAAGCGCATTCGACACATCGATCAAAGCCGGATCAACCGCCAGAATTCCTGCATACGTGTTTCGTAAAATCGGCAGCAACGCATATCCCGTCAACGCCACAATCGCGAGCCTAGCCGCCCGATTCCCCAAAAAAGGAACTGGCAACAGTAGCCCAAACAAGGCCAAACTAGGAATCGTCTGTAACACATTTGCCACACCCAGCACGGGCCTCGCGAACCTTGGCCGGCGCGTCAAAAATACTCCCAGCGGTAGCCCAATCGCAGCGGCAAACAGCATCGCGCTCCCCGTAAGCCAAACATGCTCAAAGGTCAGCCGCGCAATCTGGGCTCCATACCGCTCGAAGAACTGCTTCACGCGGTCACCTCACGGTGCGTCGCGGCAACATACTTCCGCATCGCCTCATTCTCTGACGATCGCACCTCAACGGCCGCCAGATCCGCCACAATCACACCAGCCTCGACAAGTACCACATGGTCAGCAAGATACAGCGCTTCCTCCAAGTCATGGGTGACGATCAATGTCGTCTTTCCCACGCGATGGAGCAGTTCCCGCAGCATTGTCTGCATCTCCGCCCGCGTCAGCGGATCGAGCGCTCCAAACGGCTCATCCATCAGCAACACTCCCGGATCACCTGCCAGCGCCCTGGCAAGCCCCACACGCTGCCGCTGCCCTCCACTCAGCTGCCACGGATAACGCCCCGCCAGACCGGCGTCCAGGCCCACCAACGCCAACATCTCAGCCGCCTTAGCCTTTCGCTCCGCCAAAGGCCGCCCCGCCAATTCCAGCGACATCCCCACATTCCGCTCCACGCTCATATGCGGGAACAGCCCAGTCTCCTGAATCACATACCCAATCCCCCGCCGTAGCGTGATCACGTCACTCCCAGCGACATCAACACCCCCCACCAGCACTCGCCCACTCGTCGCCCTTACCAAGGCGTTCACTGTCCGCAGCAGTGTCGTCTTGCCTGACCCACTGCGCCCCAGCAGGGCCGTCGTCGTCCCGGCTTTCACTTTGAGTGAAACGTCGCTTAAAAGCCGACGGCCGTCAGGAAGATCGAAGCTCACATGCGCGAACTCCACATCCCTGGCGGCCATCAAAGCTCCGTATTCTCTTGAACTTACCCCTCGACAGCAGCCTCAGGCGCAGTCTCTGCGGCACCGGTAGCTGGCGCGGCACCCTTTACGCGTACGACTGTGATTTTGTCGAAGCCTTCTTTGAACACCGGCGGACGCAGTCTTTCAGCCATTTTCTGCATCACTTCGTCCGTTACTTGCCTCTCCCGCTTGGAGTTACGCTCCATGCAGACGGCCAGGGGGACATCGAAGAACACGGCTTGGACTTCATAGCCGAAGCTCTTCGCCATCTTGATCCACTGGCGGCGCTCGTGAGGGCTTAGATTGGTCGCATCTACATAATTCCAGGGCATTTTCGCGATCAGGCGAGCGCGCAACAAGCTGCGCAGCGTGCTGAAAACGAGGCCTTGATAGCGCTGGTCGGTGATGTCGTCGAACAGGATCGTTCGGAGCATGTCACTGGAGAGCGGCGTGACCCCGCGGCGCTTGTACCAGGTGGTCTTGCCGGAGCCAGGAAGTCCAATGGTTAGAACAACATAACCCCTTGGCGATTTGGCCGGAACAGCCTCTGGACCGGCCGGTGGAGTGGCCAAAGACTCCGGCTGAATTTCGTGAACAATTTGTGGACCGTTTGTGGTGTCTTGTGGTGTTTCTGTGGAGTCCACAGACGGTGGTGAAACCGGAGCCAGTTCGGGCTCCGGATCGGTTATGGGAGCCTTCGCTATCGGCTCCGGATACGACGGACGCAGAGGCGCCTGTTGGTTCGCAGGTAGTTCCTGCCCAATCTTGCCCGTGGACTCCGATTCATTCGGCCCACGTTTGGAACGTCTTCTCATGAGTGTCTCGCGCAACCAGTCCCGCACAGTCTGCTTTGTACCACACGTACCCCTGTGCTGCAAAAGTTGTGCATCTCGCAAGGTTCCATCCGCGCTCCAAACTGGCGTTTGCTACCCCCGCCGGGCTTTGGTAGCCTCAGTCTATTGAGAGGGAATAAACGAACATGGCAGTTAAGGTAGGCATCAACGGCTTCGGCCGCATTGGACGCAATGTTTTCCGCACAGCTCTAGGAAATCCTGACATCGAATTCGTCGCCGTCAACGACCTCACGACCCCCGCTACCCTGGCGCATCTCCTCAAGTACGATTCGATCCTCGGCAACCTGAAGAATGAAATCTCGGCCACCGAAGACTCCGTCATTGTCGACGGCAAGAAGATCAAGGTCTTCGCCGAGCGCGACCCCTCGAAGCTCGACTGGGCTTCGGTCGGCGCTAAGATCGTTGTCGAATCCACCGGTTTCTTCACCGACGCCGAAAAGGCCAAGGCTCATCTGGGCTCGACGGTCAAGAAGGTGATCATCTCTGCCCCGGCGTCGAACGAAGACATCACCATCGTGCTCGGCGTGAACGACGACAAGTACGTTGCCGAAAAGCACAACATCATCTCGAACGCGAGCTGCACCACGAACTGCCTCGCGCCCGTTGTCAAGGTGCTGCATGAAACCTTCGGCATCGAGAGCGGCCTGATGAACACGATCCACAGCTACACCAACGACCAGGTCGTGCTCGACGCTCCCCACAAAGACCTGCGCCGCGCACGCGCTGCCGGGCTCAGCATGATCCCCACGAGCACCGGCGCCGCCAAGGCTCTCAAACTTGTCATCCCGGAGATGGCCGGCAAGCTGGACGGCTTCTCGATCCGCGTCCCAACCCCCACGGTTTCGGTCGTCGACCTCACCTTCGTTGCCACCAAACCCATCACGGTCGACAGCATCAACGCAGCCATCAAGGCCGCCGCTGAAGGCCCGCTGAAGGGGATCCTGGGCTATACCGAGGAAGAGCTCGTTTCCATGGACTTCCGTGGCAATCCCCTGTCCAGCATCTTCGACAGCAAGCTGACCAAGGTCGTCGGCAACACCGGCAAGATTATCAGCTGGTACGACAACGAGTGGGGTTACTCCAACCGCGTGAAGGACCTGATCCTGTTTCTGGTGCAGAAGGGTCTGTAACCTCTCGGCGGCTTTCCCCGGCTAAGATCATTCATCAACGACGAAAGGCCCGCAGAGTGCGGGCCTTTCGTGTTGCTGCGGCTTGGTTTAGAAGGTGATGCGTCCGCCGAACTGGAAGACACGCATCTGGCTTGCACCCGTGATATGGCTGAAGGTTGCCGAGGAGAGTGTCCCCGTCGGGTTGCTGAGGCTGACCATGTTGAACGCATTGGTTGCTTCGGCGCGGAATTCGAACCCCGTGCCGTGCGGCAATGCGAAGTCGCGCTCCACAGCCATATCGATGTCGCGGTAGCCGGGACCAACCAGATAGTCTCGCGGAGTATTGCCATCCGCGCCACCCGGCCCAATGCCACCAGCAACACCCGGACCATTGGGTATGAATGCCGCCGTACCGTTGACCGCTGTATTGAACCAGCCCGTATTTGCCTCGACAAAGCGGTTGCGATGACCACCGAGGATGAGCGAGCTTTTGCTGATACCCGGTGCAAGATCCGGACGGTCGTTGTTATAGCCGTCGAGGTTCTTGTCCGAGCCCGTAGTGACATTGAACGGCGTACCGCTGTTGAAGTAGGCGATGGTCGAGACCTTCCAGCCATTTGCAAGGTTCTTCGCCCAACGCTTTTCGCCGTTGTAGTAGTCGATCTTGTAGACGCCGGAAATCGACGACATATTGCGGCGATCGTTGTCGGAAGGACCACGCTCTTCATTCAAGGCGCTGAAGTTCTGCGCCGTCGCGATTCCGATGGCGCTTGAATTCGCACTCCAGATCGAATGAGACCACACGTAGAAGCCATTCAGCAGAAGGTGGTTGGTGAGCGCCTTGTGCGCGGAGACCTGCAGCGAGTTGTAGTTCGCCGTTTGCCCTGACGTGATCAGAATCACCTGGCCCAATGCTCCATTGTCGTTATAGGGACGGCGGGCCGTGATGCTGGTCTGGGACGAAGAAGCTCCGGGCGCATAGACAGGGTTGTTGGCGTCGATGCCATCCGGCACATGACGGACGAAGTTACCGACGTATGCCGTCTGCAGGCTGATGCCCCAGGGCATCTGCTGCTCGATGGCTGCGTTCAACTGATACGACACGGGCCATTTGTAGCCCGGGGTAATGGCTTCCACAGCTGCGGCAGGGAGAAAGCGCGGCGAGGCGGCGTTGAATGTATAGGGGAAGGGATCGCCAGTGGGGAACGATGCCGCGTTGCCATACACGTTGGTGAGTGAAGTAATCGACTGGAAGGTCTGGCGGACGGCATAAGGCTGCGCGTTACCGGGCTGATTCCATTCGTTGCCCGAGACACTGCCGAAGAACATGCCGGCTCCGGCACGAACCGCGGTCTTTCCATTGCCGAACGGATCATAGGCAAGACCGACGCGCGGCGAGACATGATCGTACGAGGTTGCCGCAACACCGCGCGGGATTCCAGCATCCCCTGGGAAGAGAACGCCGAGGGGCGCCGAGGGAATCTTGGTGGACTGCTGTCCGGGCACGAAGGCTGCGGTCAGGTTCTGTGACTCCACCGGAGCCTGTTCAATGTCATAGCGCAGGCCGAGATTCGCGGTGAGCCGTGGCGTAAGCTTCCACGCGTCCTGGATGAACCCGGCGCCGAAGAAGTAGCTGGTGAGCGTGTGATACGGCGTGTCCTGCTCCATCGAAGCGACGAGACCGGCAACCCAATCCGCCATCGCAGAGTTCTTGGTAGAGGTTGGGCCGGAGGTCTGGAAGTTGAAGACGCCGAAGTTGTAGAGATTTCCCTGCACCGCGTCTTTTTCCAGCGAGAACTCGCCGCCGATGTTGATGTTGTGATGACCGAGTTCCAGCGTGAATACGTCGCGCAGGCCATAGAAGTTCGTGTTGCTGACCGGGCCGGCAAGCGAACCGCCAGCGCTGAAGCCCGACGAAACGGCAAGTTGCGGATACGCCTTCGGCCCCTGGATCGTAAAGTTCGAACCGAAGGAGCTCAGGTCCGTCGCAGGAAGGTTGACGCGACCGCCGGCAACGCGCGTGATCGTCAACCAAATTTGATTGGCCCTGGTTCCACTGATGGTATGGACATCACTGATGTTCAAGTCTTGCTGCCGTGCCGCGGACTGGTTGGTCATGTACGGAATGTTGCCACCGCCGTACGCGCCGCTTACCGTCTTGATCGTGAAATAGCTGCCGAAGAGATGATCGTTCTGGCCGATCTGCTGGTCGTACTTGCCCAGATACTCGTCATCAGTGGTGGGGGTGGTGTAAGCGCCCGTGTAGCCCTCGAGGTAGGTCTTACCGCCGGTCGTCACGTTGGTGTTGGGCAAGGGAATGAGCTTGGTGTCGATGTTCGCTGCCGTGGGATCGACACCCGGCGTCGTTCCGGCGGCGATCGGGATGCAACCGGCTTTCGGCGTGAGGCAATTGGTGGAGGTGTTGGTTCCGGTCCATGGCAGTCCTGTTGCCGGGTTGTTCGGGATGACCGGTGACAGCGTGAAATCGCCCAGACGCTCGAGCGCTGTGGGAACGATGCCACCCGTGAGCAGCTGGCCTTGCGTCTGGCGCAGGCCGGCGTAGCTGAACAGGAAAAATGCCTTGTCCCGCTTGATGGGGCCGCCAACGACGACGCCGAACTGGTTGCGATGGAACGGAAGATCGATCTTGGTGGAGGGGTTTTGCGCACCAGTGGGAACCCAGGAATAAGCGTTCAGCGCATTGTTACGAATGAATTCGAAGACGGAGCCGTGGAACTGGTTCGTTCCGGACTTTGTGACTGCCGTAACGACACCGCCGGACATACGGCCATACTGGGCCTGGAAGTTGCTGGTTTCGACGCGGAACTCTTCGAGCGCGTCAGGGTTCGGCAGAGCGTTGCCGTAGTTGCGGAGGCCGGTCATGTTGAAGCCGCCGTCCAGATAGAAGCTGACCATGGGAACGCCGCCGTCCAGGCCGCCATTGATGATCACCTGCGTGGAGGGAACGCCGATGACGAAGTTCGGCGAGCTGGCACCCGAGCTGCTGGCGCTGTTGGACTGAACGCCAGGCGTCAGCGATAGTTCGGTATACGCGTTGCGGTTTACGAGAGGCAGGTTGTTGATTTCGTCCGGCGAGATGGTGCGGCCGACCGTTTCGGTGGAGATATTGATCAGAGGCGGCGCCGTGGTGACGGTGACCGTCTCCGTGACGGCGCCGACAGAGAGCGCAACGGGGAGAGACTGCGTCTGGTCGACGGCGACGACGATGTTTTGCTGCACAAACTTCTTGAAGCCCGGGGCTTCGATGGTCACGGTGTAGTTGCCTACGGGCAGATATTGAATGGTGTAGGTACCGTCGCTGCCAGCGACTGTGGTGCGCACAAAGCCGGTTTCGGTGTTCGTGGCTTTGACGGAAGCATTGGCGACCAGCGCTCCCTGGTCATCTTTCACGGTGCCGGCAATCGCACCGGTGATCTGCTGCGCTTTTGCCGAGCCGCCCAGCAGGAATGCAACCAGAAGCATGCCTGTAAGACACCAGACCGCCAGGCGACCGGCGATCACGCGGAGCGTTCCATTTGCGGGTGCTATGGGTGCATAAGGATTTTGTACGGCAGGCTGCCTGTACCTGTTCGAAGTCGTAGTCATCAAGGTCTCCAAGGGTTACGTTTCTGCTCAATCGTGGCTTCGGCTTGTCCTTCACGCGAGGACAATGACCGCCGTTTTGCGAGTTCGGTTTTTGCCGTCCGTTTTTTCAGGCCGGCACGAGCCAGGCACATTAGGGCCGTGGCGTGTGCGTACCGGTCGTGTTCGCAGGGTTTCCCCGCTGACCGGTAAAGCGCTTTTATAGACGCGGGAGGAAGATAAACGCTTGTCCTAAGAATGGTCAAGCGAAATTGGCAGAATATGAACCAAAAGCTGTGCAAAACGGTGTGACCTTGAGACGAGAGTCCTCCGGCCATGCTCGCTAACATTCCATCCGGCTGGTTCCGCTCTTACGCGTTCAGATACTTGAATGGTCTGTCTGCCGAGCTCCGCCAGAAGTACGCCAGGATGATCACGCTCGCCACCGCTGCATAGGCGCACCACAGCGATGTGCAGGCATACCGCCTCACCGCCGTCACCACCAGCAGAATCCCGAGGTTCGCGGCCCCGAACACTACCATCATCGGCACCTTGGAGAAAAACAGCGACCCGCATGTGGCGATGATGTACAGCACCGCGACCCACGTCCTATTCGTCGCGTAGTTCACATAGACAATGCTGTTTCCCTGCACCCACACCTGCAGCGGATACGCCGTCAGGCCCCAGAGCATGTAGAGCATCAGCAAACCGCCGAGGATTACAAACGGCATCATGGCTCGACGTCGCGCTCGCGTGCGCTCAAACAGCATCACGCCGAGCGGCATCAGGAACGGAAGCAGACCCTGGGCGTACAGCACGAACGCAGCGCCCATATTGTGCGCCACCTGTTTGGACAAGATCCCATCCAGCCCCAGCCAAACGAAACCTTCGGTGAACTGGTGGATCGCAAACAGCGTCGGCAGTGAGGCAAACAGCAGCTCCCGCCGGTGCTTCACCTTGGTCAACGTCACCCCGCCAACCGCGCCCAGAACTCCACTTCCCACAAAGTTCGCTGTAGCAGAAAAGCACATCGTCCAAGCCCTCCAACCGCAGCCAAAATCAGGTCAGGTTCAGCCGATCATATCCCACCGGTCCTCGAACCTGTGTACGCTGTCGTTGATGGAAAATTTTCGTCTCAAGGTCTTCCGAACGGCCGCCCGCCACTTGAACTTCCGGATCGCCGCCGAAGAACTCCTGCTCACCCAACCTGCTATCACCCAGCAGGTAAAAGCTCTCGAAGCTGAACTCGGCGCGGCGCTTTTCGACCGCGCCAATGGAAAGCTTTCGCTTACACCCGCCGGGGCCGCGCTGCGTCCCTTCGCTGACCGCCTGGCCGAGTTAGCCCAGGAAGCGCGCCAGGCCGTCGCCGCCACTACGAATAGCAACGCCGGTACCCTCACCATCGCCGCCTCGCAGACGATCGGCCAATATTTGCTGCCGCGCCTTATCGCCGCCTTCCTTGCGGAAAATCCTAAGGTGGAAATCTCCGTCCTGGGCGGCAACACACAAACCGTGCTGGAAGCCCTCAGCGACCACCGTGCGCAGATCGCCCTGATCGAGGGTCCCGCGCTTCGGCGCGATGTCCACGTCGAGCCTTTCATGGAAGACCACATGGTTTGCGTTGTTCCTGTAGACCACGACTGGGCCGACGAAGAGGTGCAGCTCTCGCAGCTCCACGAGGTTCCGCTCGTCACCCGCGAGCTCGGTTCCGGCTCACGCCGCATCGTCGAGCACGCGATCGAGCAGGCAGGGCTGCCGCTCCGCGACCTGAACATTCACATGACCTTCGACTCCACCGAGGGCCTGCTGAGCGCCGTCGAAGCCGGCCTTGGCGTCGGCTTTGTCTCGCGCTGGGCCGTACGTAACCAGCTGGCGCTGGGCACGTTGCGGATTGCGCGCGTCCGGGGCCTGAAGCTGGCGCGCATGTTCTCTGTGGCGACGCTCACGGGGCCTGAGCCGGCAAGCGTGGCCGGCGCTTTCCATCGCTTCATCCTGGAGCGCGCCGAAGCCCTCGTCCCCCGCGCCACAGGACACCCCACTAAATCCCAATAACGTGGAAGTAGATCGCCGCTAGCGAAGCTGTGCCGACGACAATCCATAGTGCTACACCCTGCACCAGCGGCCGCATGCCTACCTGCTTCAGCGTCTTCTTGGAAAGTCCTGTGCCGATCAGGAACAGCGTTGCGGTCAGCCCGAGCTTGCCCAGGTGCGCCAAGGCCTCATAGCCCCCATGGAATCGCGGCAAATACGTGCTCATCGCCGAAGCCGCGCAGAACAGCGCGATGAACCATGGCAGCTTCGTCTTGCTCTTGCCGCACGCGGTGCCGGAGCGCGAAGCCATCCGCGCCATGAAGACCGCCGTCAGGATCGAGACTGGAACGATCCACAAGGCGCGCGCCAGCTTTACGGTGGTGCCAATCGCCAGCGCCTGCGCGCCATACGCCGCTGAGGCCCCAACTACGGAGCTTGTATCGTGAATGGCCAGCGCAGCCCATAGCCCGAACTGGTTCTGGGTCAGATGAAGCGCATGTCCGACGGGCGGGAACAGCAGTAACGCCACCGAGTTAAGGAAAAACACCGTGCCCATCGACACGCTGATCTCTTCCTCATTGGCGTTGAGCACCGGTGAAATCGCGGCAATCGCGCTGCCTCCGCAGATCGCCGTTCCGGCCGTAATCAGATAGGAAGCCTTGCCGCCGACATGCAGCAGCTTGCCCAGCAACGTCCCCAGCACCATCGCCGAGGTAATGCTGATCGCGGTATAGACGAACCCCGAGCGGCCTACATGGATCACTTCCGTCAGGTTTAGCCCGAAACCCAAGCCAACCACGGAAGCTTGCAGCAGCAGCTTCGCCAGGGAACTGCTCTCTACCTTGAAGGGATGGTCCACCGCCAGGCCGAAAACGATGCCACCCACCAGGGCAAACGGCGGTGAAATGAAACCGCTTGCAGACAACATCAGACCAATGAGAAAAATAGCCTTGCTATCGAGCGCCGGAAGAAACCGACGCTTCTTTCCTGTCACGGGAAGGTTCGAAACGGTAGCGGCCAGCGGCATGGAAGTTTCTCCATCCCTACTTTCCGCCCATCCGTTTCCGTTGTCCAAATAGAAGTGCTTATGCCCGATAAGCGCTTGGCGACGATCGGCTAAACTGGCAGCATGGAACGCCAGAACATCCCCGGAACCAGCCCCTACGAACCTATCATTGGCTTCTCACGTGCAGTGCGCATCGGCAACGTCGTCCACGTCTCGGGCACTGGCCCGGTCGGAGCCGATGATCTGTCACCCGCCGAGCAGACCCGCACCGTTCTTAAGCTGATCGAAACCGCACTAAACCAGGCCGGCGCTACTTTCGAGCATGTCTACCGCACCCGCATGTTCCTTGCTCGCGCCGAGGACTGGGAAGAAGTCGGTCGCGCGCACGGTGAAGTCTTCGGCGCCATCCGGCCGGCGGCCACTATGGTCGTCGCTGCTCTGCTCAATCCGAAGTGGCGCGTCGAGATCGAAGCCGAAGCCCTGATCCCCTAGCTGGCATCCTGTGGCCACAGCCACGCCGCTCCGCGGACGCCGCTGGAGTCTCCATGCATGGCGCGCACAATCGGCGTGTCCACACCGCCGCCAAACGGGTAGTCGCGCAGAAGCCGTGAAACCGCCGGATACAGGCCCTCGAGGTTCGAAAGGCCGCCGCCGACGACAATCACGTCCGGGTCCAGCACGTCGACCATCACCGCGAGACCCCGCGCCATGCGGTCGTACAGACGTTCCAGGGCGGCCCCAGCCTCAACATCGCCGGTAGCGGCCAGCGCGACAATTTCCTTGCCCCGCAGCTCGCGTCCGGTGTGCGTGGCGAAGTCCAGCTCGAAGCCTGTCCCTGAAATCCACTTCTCCAGGCACCCACGCTTCCCGCAATAGCACTGCGGTCCGGGAAACTCATCCTCCGAGGCCCATGGCAGCGGCATGTGACCCCACTCGCCGCCGATACCGTTGCGACCGGCATGGACATGCCCGTTGATTGCGACTCCGCCGCCGCACCCTGTTCCGACGATTACGCCGAAGACCACTCCAGCACCCGTAGCCGCGCCATCCGTAGCCTCGCTGATCGCAAAGCAGTTGGCATCGTTGGCACAACGTACTTCTCGCGCCAGAGCTGCGCTCAAATCGTGTTCAAACGGTCGTCCATTCAGCCAGGTCGAGTTCGCGTTCTTTACCAGGCCCGTCGATGCAACGACCGTCCCCGGTATGCCGACGCCAACGCTTCCGGTCTCGCCGGTTTTCTCTTCCAGTTCCTGCACCACGCCGCGGATTGCCGCGACCGTGCCGTCGTAGTCGCCGCGCGGCGTTGCTATGCGAAACCGTTGCAGTTCCGTTCCCGCAGCATCGAGCGCAATGCCTTCTATCTTCGTCCCACCAAGGTCAATGCCGATTCTCACGTCGTCGATTCCCACTCCGAAAATTTCTTCCAGCCTACAGCGAGGGCCATCCTTAAACATCCAGCTATGGGCTCAAATCGAGCCACGCCTGGTTCGCCCAAAGCCGTTCCCGGCCTCCATATACCTTACAAAATTGCGCGACCGTTTCCACTTCGGCGTCGTCTATCTGCGAATCGTAACAAAACGCCGCTCGCCGCCGCCGCGTAACCGCGGCCGCTTCATCATTCGCCTGCCCAACCAGGACAGGCTTGAGGTGCAGCGAAAACTCACGCGCCATACCACCGACAAACTCCTCGATCGGCTCAGCCAGCGGCGCAAACGGAATATCCTCGTAAAAAGCGCACGCCATGGCCCCGGCCGCCGCTGCAATCATCGACTGCCGCGCCGTCAGGTGATCGATATGCCCGCCCAGACCCAGCGGCAATACCACCGCAGCCGGCCCGATCCGTTCCACGGCCTTCTGAATCTTCACGAGCGCCTTGTCGTTGATGTTCACGCTCAGCCCGCGCACTTCATCAGGCCCTATATGCAGACGCAACGGCGCGTCCTTCATATTCAGGTCTACCAGCGTCACGGCCGTCCCATACTGCCTGCGCCACGACTCGTCCTCGCGCCCGCGCAAGGCGGTCACAAACGACATGCGGTCGTTAGCATGGACAGAATCAGCATCCGAGTATGGCGCGTACTCGCTGCGCGAAAAACAATTCACCACGCTGACCTTATGGCCGGCTGCAATCCACGCGTCCACCGCGAGCGTCAGGGCAAAGGCCGCATCATCACGATGGGGCGACACAACAACAATCTTCACGTCTCTGGTCTCTCCCGCGCGAAGAACGAAAACGCGCTCTCTGCAGGATATCCGTTCCGGCCTGCGCCAGCGGCCGCAAAGGCCCGATTCAAGGCAAAGAGGCCTCAAACGCCGCATAGCGCCGTTCCAGTTCCCACTGCGCCGCCGCTTTCTCACTGCCCTTTAGAAGGGCCGCACAAGCGGCTGTCGGCTTGCTCGTCGCCGTAATAGCTACCGCACAAACCGGTTTGCGCCGTTCAAAATCATCCGGCGCCACCCACAGGCTTTCACCATACAGGAACGAGTGCTCAAATGAGGTCCGCGCCATCTTCTTCAGTTCCAGGTAGTCGATATGCTGCTCTTCGGCAGCCTTTACATACTCATGCGTCAGGTCGATCCGTGAGTTCCCTTCATCATCGGTCGAAAGCGACACAGGCACATGCGCCGCGATGTAGCCCGACAACGGATGATCCGCGCCCTTCACCCCAAGGATGACATCGTTCGACGTCAGGTTGATCTCCACCGAAATATGTTTCGCCGCCATCTCCTTCAGCAGCCCGGCAGCATCATCTTCGTACAACACATCGACACCGTGGCCGATGCGCTGCGCATGCCCCAACTCAATCGCCTCGCGGATATGAAACCGCAGCCCCTCCGGCGGCACCATTCCCGGCGCGAGCTCGCCGGCATGCAGCGATAGATTCACTTTGGGATAGAGCGAGTGTAGATAGTCCAACATTTGCATGTGCATATGGTAGTCGTGCATGGAGACGCGCCCATCTTCCGGCGCGGCAATATTGATGCCCACAAAGCGCGGATCGACACTGTTTAGTTGAAACCCTAGCAACGCCTGCGCAAACACCTGCGCAGGCGCACCTGAACGAATGATTGTGAAGATGTAATGCATCTTGATACTGCACGGAGAAGATGCCGATGCTGGTGCATCCGTACATTTCTCGACGTTGCGTTGCACCCTTTCAGCGTCATCCATTTCTTTGCGCCCGGCATCCATTTCATTGAAGAGTCCGGCGGCAATCAACTGGTTGCGCAAGGCAGACAGCTCCTCGCGCGTGACGGAAGTATCCGCGTCCGCCGGCCACTTGATCTTCGCGCTCAGCGCCAGAGAGTTGCGAAACGAAGGCCCCGTCATGATCTCGAGATACATCTCGTTTTGATCCGCCGCACGAGTCGCGACCTCTGCCAGCCACTCGCCCATAAACCCCGTCGGCCCATTCGCACGAAAGCCGGAGAAAAATTGATCGTGGCCGTCGTAACCGTTCATCGGCACAAAACTGCGCATGGAGAAGGCATCAATGAGCCGGTCATAAAGCTTCTGGTCCTTGACTGCTTCCGAAGCTGGAATAGTTCCAGCAGCACATTCCGGGCCTTCATGGCGCGGCGCGAACCTTGCCGCTACAGGGTCAATGCAAATACCCTGCCTCACAGCCTCATCCAGCGTGCTCTCGGCATAGATCCCACCTCCCAGGTGGTAATGCAGTTCCGCGCCCTTGGGCATTGGCTTCAGGAACGCGTACAGGTCCGGCGTTCCCAGCTTCTTAGCCGCGTCAAACGCCTTCGAAGCTCGCACCTCCGCTGCGGTTGGGGCCACGGACTGTGCCCGACTGGTCACACTCGCAAAAGCGATCAGGCCCATCGCAAATCCGGCGGAAATAACACAGCTATATCTACGTGCGGCAATCGACATGCAGAAGATCCTTCCTTTGTTCGCGGCAGGTTGTGCGTTTGTCCCTCAAGACTAAATCGTCTTTGGGCGCGAAACAAAGGAAGGCATCAACTTGGCCTAAGCCCTGGCCAGCACAGCCTACTTCAAAGGAATATCGATCACCTGAATCGTGAACTTTCCAACCACTTCATGGAACTCGGCGTCCTTGAAGGCAGAACTTGAAGCAACCGGCAGGATCGCTTCCGGCGACGTAATCGAGTTCGTCGCCTCAAAGCTGGCCGCATGTAGTGTGTTGATCTGCGCCACATGCTTGCCCGCTGCAAGACCCGCGAACGAAACGGCGATCGACTGATCGACGTTGGAAGCATTCACCAGCTTCAAATGCAGCACATGATCGCCCGAAGACACGGTAGCCGAGTAGAAAAAGCGCGCCCCTGCTCCCGAGATCGTCGAGTGTGGCGTCCCATTTCCGATGTGCGCTGCAAACAGGCACTGCGCATAATAGCTCGGCGAGCCATAGCTGCTCAGTGCGTCATATCCAATTAGGTCGGTGGACCATTGCATTCCGCCCGGATTCACATTGGTCAGCAGCGGAGCGTAGCTCGCAATCTCGATCAGGTCGCTGTTCCGCTCCATCGACGTCATCCACGCGGCATCGCCCAGGGCATCACCAAAGTTCGGCGTCGGCGAGCCCGACCTCGTCGCCCACTCCCCCACAAACACCTTCGGCCCTGTGCGCGGCGCATCGTCATAGTGATGCACCAGGTCGAACATCGCGGCAGGCAGTTTGTAGTAGTGATCGTCGATCAAATCAGGCTGAGCGGCCGCCTTCGTTTCCTTCACCGGAGCGGTTGCGATCAACTTGTACTGCGGATACTGCTTGCGCAGCGCCTCTGCAATCTGCGCAAAGCGCGCGTCATAGGTGTGCGATTTGTCGAACCAGTCTTCATTCCCAATCTCGATATAGTGCAGCGGGAACGGCGCCGGATGGCCATCCTTCGCCCGCTCGGCGCCCCACTTCGTGGAAGTGTCGCCTGTCACGTACTCGACTTCATCCACAGCCGCCTGAACATAAGGCTCCAGGTCGTGGCCCGGCTCCACATGCTGGCCCTTGAGCGAATAACCCGCATAGACCGCCAGCACTGGCTCTACATGCAGGTCCTCACACCACTCCAGAAACTCGAGAAAGCCCATGCCATCGGTCGACCAGTAAGTCCATGGCGCCTGATGTCCGGGCCGGTCCACACGCGGACCGATCGTCTTCTTCCAGTCGTACCAATCCGCCAACGTGTCGCCTTCCAGATAATTTCCTCCCGGCAAGCGCAGAAAGTGCGGGTGCATCGCGGCCATGCGCTCCATCAGATCGGGCCGCAGGCCTTCGGGACGGTTGTTATACGTCGGAGGAAACAGCGACACCAGTTGCAACCAGAGATCGCCAGCGTGTGTTGCCGTAATCTGCAGGTGATTCCTCGACGAAGCAGCGATCTCACCAGTCGTCAGCGAATACTCGTGCTTCGACCACGACGTCCCGATCGCAGAAATCACAGCCTGCGCCAACACCGCGTTGGTATCGTCGCTAATTAACCTCACTGTCAGCGGCCCAAAGCTGGCATCTCCTGCCTTCGCGTAAAAAGATCCTTTATAGGTTGTCCGCGCATGCACCCCGATTCCCCAGTACCCGGAGTTGCTCACCCCCGCCTCGTCCGTCGCGGATGCGCTCTTGATCGCAAGCTTTAGACTTGTCGGCAAGGCGGTGCTCGGCCCAGTTTCCTTGTCCTGGGTCATCTCCGCATCGGCGTTGCCGTTGCGGACTAGCTGCCAACCTTCCACGCCCGACCAGATGTTGCGCATCGTCGGGTTCCGCACCAGCTCCGCATACAGGCCGCCGTCGTACGAGTGGTTGATCTCCTCCGTCATCAGGCCGTAGAGCATCGGGCTAACCGGGCTGACGATCTTCCCCGTGTCGATGTTGAGCTGCGCCGTTGGAGCTGAAGCCTTCTGCGCGGACGAGAGCGCAGACCATGAGCAGACGAACAATAGAACGTGCAAACGAAGAAAGCCGGAAGTCTTCAAGATCATAGGATTATCACTCGCGAGGATTCTATACCTCACCAACGCCCACCAACAACCATTAGCTATTGGCCTTTGCGACGACCTCAAGCGAAGCCTGCGACTCCCCACCCTCGAAGTGGAAAACCTCGCGCATCGGCGACCACAGTTCATCGGGTTTCGACGCATCCACGGCCGCCAACGTCGGATTCATGATCTTCCACCAGCGCTGCATCTCCGGGCTCGCAGCCATTTTGCGCATATCGGCCTCGTAGTCGCTTCCGTTGTACTCGAAGTATGAAAACAGGAACCCGTTCGAAAGGAAGATGCTGTAGTTCGTGATCTCGCATTCGGCGATGATCCTCAGCACATCCGGCCAGACTTCTTCGTGATACCGAACGTATTCAGCCTCTTGTTCCGGCACAAGCCGCGTCACCTGAGCATACCTTTGCACTGGCTTGACCCCCTTATTCCCGTGAAGAACAGCAAGATAGAGCTATTGATTAGCGATTGTCAACTGAGGAATTATTTCATAAAGGACAATTACTTTCTCACTCCCTCGCGATCACACTCAACACTTCAGCGCTCACGGAAATAATTTTTCTATTGACACACATGCTTTCGCCCTCGTATGGTTCGTCGTCGACTAAACTCCCAAATTTAAACGCATCTGGCAGGAGGACTGCATGAACGCACAATTGCTCCCCGATCCGATCTACCGCGCCGCCTCAAATCAAGCGACGCCCTTGAAGGCTCGCGCTCTACGATGGATGACCGCCTCGATTGCCGTTTTTCTTTTGACTTACACCGCTGTCTTTGCACAGACCGGCGGCGAAGGTGCCATCGAAGGAACGATTACAGATCAAACTGGCGCCGTAGTTTCGAGCGCGACTGTAACTGCTACCAACGTCGCCACAGGCGTGTCAACCGTACGGCCCGTCTCTTCCAGCGGCCTTTATGACATCACGCCTCTCATCCCGGGCACTTACACGATTGAGGTAAAGGCTCCCGGATTCCAGGGCTATAAGCAGGAAAACATTGCAATCGACGCCCTCCACGTCTCCGGCCTCAACATCGCGCTCAAGGTCGGCTCATCGACCGAGCAGATCACGGTCTCAGAAGCTCCGCCAAGCCTGGAAACCACCAATGCCACCCTGGGTGGCACCATCGCCGCCTCCGAGTACATCGAGCTTCCGCTTCTCGTCTCAGGAAATCAGCAGCGCGACATCACACAGTTCTCCAACCTACTTCCCGGAGCCCAGACCGGCAGCCGCTCCTCGGTCATCGGTGGCACCGAAACACGCGTAGGCGAACTCTACGTCGATGGTATTCCGCTCTCCACCATCAGCCAGCAGGGTGATAATCGCCCCGTTTTCAACGTCATCCCGCTTGAAGCCATCAGCGAAATCCAGGTCGTCACCAGCGGCTACTCCGCCGAGTACCAAGGCGCTGGCCTTGAAAACTACAACCTCAAGTCAGGAACCAACAAGTATCACGGCACCGTGGCGGATTTCATTCGCAACACGGTCTTCGACACGTGGGGCTTCTCTGCTCCGTGGGCGACGATCACCAACGCGGCCGGCGTTAAGGGCTTTCAAAATGCAACGCCAAACTCCTACGGACACATCTCCAAGCCTGCCGATCACCAAAACGAACTCTCGATCAGCTTTGGCGGCCCGGTAAGGATTCCCCACTTCTTCGACGGCCGTGACAAACTCTTCTTCCAGTTCACCCTTGATAAGGTTCATGCGCAGTCCGCGCCCACCTACGGTTTCGACACCGTTCCGACAGCCCTGATGCGTACGGGCAACTTCTGCGAACTGCTGACACCGGCAAACGGAGGCTGCGGTTCAACGAGCGCCCCCAACTACCAACTCTACGATCCAACCACGCTCAAGTGCCCCACCCCAACCACATGCACTCGCACGGCAATTCCGGGCAACATCATTCCCACCAACCAACTTTCGCCAATCGCGCTCTACATGCAGAAATTTCTGCCGGCGCCGATCAACACCAATATTACCAACAACTACATCGGCGGCATTCCAACGGGATATAAGAACTACATCTATGGAACGAGGTTTGACTACGACATCTCGCCCCGGCAGCGGCTCTCTGTTGCGGTAACGAATGGCCGCCGCCACGCGGTGCCTTACACCTCGGGCAGCGCCAATCTGCCGGTGCCCTATCTCGCCGCGACGATGTCCACCGTGGTCGGCGACTTTATCGACCTCGAACATACCTTCACCATCAGCTCCAACATCGTGAACCAGTTCAAAGTGGGGTATCAATACTTTGGCGGCCCTCCGACGCAGAACAGCACCGAAGGCATTACCCAGTATGAGTCTGCTGCTATTGGCATCACCGGTGTACCCGCCGGTCAGGGTTCGGATGAGTTCCCTGGTTCAAGCTTCGCCGGAACCAACCAACCCACCAACTGGAGCCAACCAGACATTACCTCCAAGACCGTAACCCATACCTATGTCATCATCGACAACCTGGAATGGACCCATGGCAGGCACGCCATGACCTTCGGCGTTCAGCTCCAGGACCTGATGGAGAATGTCAGCTCTAACAACAGCTACTCTTCACCCATCACGTACGCCTGGAGTAACAACGAGACAGCACAACTTAGCGGGACGTCGTACGTAACCGCGACCAGCGGTTTCTCGTATGCCAGTTACATGCTGGGAGCAGTCAGCAGCTCCTCTGTCACGCTACAGCCATTCTCTGATATCGGCGACCGCTACCACCCGATCTCGCCCTACTTCCAGGACGACTTCAAGGTCACGTCGAAACTGACTCTCAACCTTGGCCTGCGCTGGGATTACATTCCGAGCTTCCGTGAAGCACTCGATCGCTGGTCTTTCCTCAATCCCAATCTGACAAATCCTTACACAGGGAATGCTGGCTCCTTTCAGTTCGCCGGCAACTATGGTGGTCCGGTCGTGAGTTGTGGTTGCCGGTCGCCGGTGAACACCTACTGGAAGAACTATGGTCCTCGTCTAGGGGTTGCTTACTCACTCAACTCCAAGACCGTCATTCGCGCCGGGGCAGCAATCCTCTACTCGCATGGCGGAGGCACCGGCGGTGCAGGCGCAACGGCCACGGGACAAACCGGTTTCAACGATCCAGTCAGCTATCCTGCGAACGCTGCAGGCCCCAGCGCCGGTCCTGCGTTCTACCTCAACAACAGCGCGGGCTACCAGGCCCTGGGGCTTTCCAACACCAACTTCGGCGGACCAACAGCTACGCTTCCCACCATTCCAGCTCCCTCGGCAACCAGTCAGTTCACTACCGGCCTCATTGGCAACTACGTCAATTCCTCGGGAGCCTTTGTAAAATCTACCGTCGGTATAAGTTACGCAGACCCGTACTATGGAGACCGTACGCCGACCTTCTATTTCTTCAACTTCGGCTTCCAGCGTTCGCTCACCCAGAACATTACGGCCACTGTCAACTATGCGGGAAGCCTCAGCCATTTCGTCTCCGGCGCCAGCAATATTCGTGGGCTGCAGTCGGGCGAAATAAACCCTGTCTATCTCCAGCTAGGTGCATTGCTCACCAAGCCGGCGACAGCGGCAAACGTCGCAGCCGCACAGGCAATCATCCCGGGCTGCTGCAATACACCGTATCCAGGTTTTGCTCTTGCCGCTGCCACCACGGCAGGATCGACGATTGCCACCATCGCCCAGGGCCTTCGCTGGATGCCCCAGTACTCCGCGACGTCCGATCCCTTTGGTGCCTACTCGGCAAATGCGTCCTACAACGCGCTGGAAGTTTCGCTCGCGATCCGTCCAACGCACGGCCTTACCTTCAACCTCAACTACACCTACGACAAGGAGCTTGACGATACCGGCACCCAACGCACCGGCTATGCGATCCCCGCCAACGCAATCCTTGATGGAGTCGCTCGTAAGGCCAACCGCATCGACCGCTCAGTCGCCGTGCTGGATATCCCACAAAACCTCGCCGCCTACGGAGTCTACAAACTTCCGTTCGGCAAGGGTGGCATCGGGGCACACAACTTCATGGTTCGCGCCCTCGCCGGCGGGTGGGAACTGTCAGGCATCTCAACCTACTCGTCCGGCCTTCCCTTGTTCATTACTTCCTCCGCTTGCACGGCTACGTCGCTTCCAAACCAGGGTACCTGTATGCCTGACCTCAACCCTGGCTTTACCGGCAAGAACATCCGCCAAAACGGCAAGTGGGGCCAGGGCGTAACCGCTCTGACTCTCGGCACCTTGTCCTACATCAACGGCTACACCTCCAGCACCACTCCAGGACAAGGCGTCGGTAGTGTCGCTTGTGGCAGCAGCACGGGTCCCTTCTGTAATTCGGGGAGCTACATGATCGGTGATGCACCGCGCGGAGGAGCATTCGGTCTCAGAGGTCCGAATAACTTCCGGGTCACCAGCGGGCTGCGCCGCTCCTTCGACATTACGGAGAAGGTGAAGTTCATCTTTGGAGTGGACTGTCAGAACCTGCTGAACTCGGTAACCTTCGGTGGTGGCGGCGGCGGTACTGCAACCAGCATCGGCCAGAACATCAACGCAGCAACGTTCGGAACATTGTCAACTGCCTCGTCCGATAGCCGAGACTTCCAGTTCTCCGGTCGAGTGTCTTTCTAAAAGCGTTACACGCTTGTCATTCTGCCGGAGGCATGAAACTTCATGCCTCTGGTTCAGCGTCTAGAGAAAGTCCGCCAAGGATGACAACAGGAGGCCCTTTGAAATCTACCATCCTCTGCTCTTCGTTTCTCATGTCTTGCCTTTCGTACGCCGCCGTGGCACAGGGTTACCCAACCCCAAAAGACACACGCACACCCGATCACATGCCTACCGCGGCGGAGATCAAAGATCCACCCAAGTCCTGGATCGACAAGGACACCGGCCATCGCGTCGTGCGCCTCACCAACGAGCCCGGCTCGGCCAGCTTCTACTTCAACGTCAACGCTTATACGCCTGACGGCACAGAGATGATCTATACCACTCCCGAAGGCATCTCCGTTCTCAACCTCAAGTCCTTGGAAACGCGCTCCGTCGTCAAAGGCCGCGTGCGTACCATCGTCGTAGGGCACAAGACGCCCAGCGTCTTCTATATCAAGCCCGAAGAGCAACAGCTCTACGTCACTAACGTCGATACCGGCGACACCCGCATGATCGGCAAAATTCCCCCTCACGGCAACATCGATACGGTCAACGCCGACGAAACTCTAGCAGCCGGCACCTACGACGAAACCGACGCTCCCGAAAAGCAGTACAACTCTCAAGCGAAGACAGTCAGCCCGCAGGGCAGCCCACTCGAACAGCCCGCGAACAAAGGCGAAATGATGGAGCGGCGCCTCGCAGCCCGCATCCCTCTTGTGCTTTATACCCTCAACCTGAACGATGGCAAGATCACTCCCCTGCTTCACAGCACCGACTGGATCAACCACCTACTCTTCTCGCCCGCCAATCCCGAAGTCCTCATGTACTGCCACGAAGGTCCATGGCAGAAGGTCGATCGCATCTGGACCATCCACACCGACGGCACGCACAACCAGCTCATGCACAAGCGCACCATGTTCATGGAAATTGCCGGCCATGAGTTCTGGGGATGGGACGGCGACACCGTCTACTACGACCTGCAAACACCCAAGGGTGAAGACTTCTGGCTGGCGTCGCTCAATCTCAACGACGGCGAGCGCGACTGGTATCACATGGACCGCAACGAATGGTCTATCCACTTCAACGTGAGCAAAGACAAGACCATGTTCGCCGGCGACGGCGGTGACCCAGGACAGGTCGCCAAGGCTCCCAACGGCGAGTGGATCTATCTCTTCCGCCCACAGATGCCGCGCCAGACCGACGGCATCAACGATAAGACGATGATCCAGCCGCGCGTCTTCCAGGCGGAAAAGCTGGTCAATATGTCCAAGCACAACTACACACTCGAGCCCAACGTAAGCTTCACGCCCGATCAGAAGATGATCATCTTCCGCTCCAACATGTTCGGCCCCACTTACGTCTTCGGAGTCGAGATCGCCAAGCCCACACAACCCTGAGCGCGCGGCAAGGATTACTCTGCAGCTGCGGGCTTCAACGCCTTCCCTGCCGCGGAAAAGTCCTTCGCCACGGGATCGTCCGGAAGTGCCTTCAACCCCTGGACGACACTCTCCGCATTGATCACAGCGCCTGCCAGTGTGGTATGCGTATGAGGATCGCCAAACAGCGGTTCCACGGCAGCTTCACCCAGCGCGTCATACTTGCGTGCCGTGATCTCGTTCAGATCGATGAAACCCACATGCTCCTTCGCAGCCACCTCTCGCGTCCATCCACCATAGCTTGCAGCACCACGAACGATCTTGCCGTCCTTCCACGTCTTGCGCGGAACCAGCGAGCACAGTATCGGCGTTGCGCCGTTGGCGCGCGCGTCCTCCACATACTGTGTCATGTACCAGCCAAAAGTATGCACGGTTTCATGCTTCTTCAGGATGGGGTTCTCAATCTCCATCGTCTCGGGGCCAATCCCGGGCAACGACGCACGCGCCCGTGTCGGCTCATCCGGAACGCCGCTGTCGTTATGCCCAAACTGAATCAGCACGACATCGCCAGGCTTCATCAGCTTCAGCGTGTCCGCCCAATGACCTTCGGTGATGTACGTTCTTGAACTCCGCCCACCGATCGCTCGATTCACCACATTGACCTTGCTCGTATCGAAGTAGCTGACGATCGGTTCACCCCAGCCCATCTGGTTATTGGCTCCATCACCATGCCCATTGCGCACGGTCGAATCACCCACTAGAAATAGCGTCGGCAGCTTCGGATTCGCCGGAACCGGCAGGTGCAAATTCGACACATTTGTCGGGTCCGTACTCACCGCCGCTTGCAGCGTTGTAGCCGGCCCTCCGGCCATGTGCCTCACCTCACTCGCGGCAAGCAGGAAGCCACCCACGCCATAGTTGAAGTTCGAAGTCGGAAGGTAAGGCGTCGGTTCAGCACCCGTCTGCTGGATGCATCCCAACCGACCATCGGCATACACATGCTTCAACAACCCAGCCCATCCTTTTTCCACTACGGGCCCATAGGTCTTGCGGTCTAGCACACCCTCGTTCACGCCCCACGCCATGCTGTACACAAACAAGGCCGAGCCTGAAACCTCAGGCAGCGGAAAGTCTTCCGGATCGAGCAGGCTCGCATGCCACAATCCATCCTTATCCTGTAGCGGAGCGACACGCTTTGACATCTCCTGCAATTGCTGCACGTAGAACTCACGCTGCGGATCATCCTTAGGAAGATACTGCAGCGTCCGCACGATCCCGCCCATCACCCACCCTTCGCCGCGTGACCAGAAGATTTTCTTCCCATTCGCCGCACGCTTCGGAATATAACTCGCATCGCGCGCATAAAGATGCTCGTCTTGGTCATAGAGAAGCTTTGAAGTAGCCTGCCACTGAGCATTCAGATAGTCGATGTACTTATGGTCGCCCGTCGCGGCATACATCCTCGCCCAAACCGGGGGCGCCATGAACAACGCATCGCACCACCACCACGGAATCCTCGGATCACCCGGCTTCAGCGTCGCAAACCCGATCACCGAATCCAGCTCATCCCGTGTTGGCTGGATCATGCCAACATCCGCGCCCTTGCCCCCATGCAGATATAGCTCCAGGTATGTCTGCGCAATACTCTGATCATCCGCATTCGGAAACTTGTTCCGCAGCGTCCAGTTGAACTTCTTTCCCATTGCCATCATGGCATCGCGATACTTCGGGTCACCCGTCGACTCCGAAGCCGCCATGAACCCGCTATACAACACACTCTCCGTCCAAATCTGGTCGAAGTAAGGCTGCGCCTTCGCCAGCTGCCAGTCAGCTACCTTTCGCGTCGCCTTGTCGATGTCTACCAACTTCATGGCCGGCGACAGGTCAGTCGCCAACGGTCCTGCATCCGCCGGTGCATCGCCAAAATGTCGCGACGTGTCCTTATCGATGCCCTTCTGCTGTTCAGCCGTGGGTAGCGGATACTTCTGCGCACCAATCACGCTCACGGCAAAGGCCATCGCTACACAAGCAACCGCGCGTTTTATCATCTCAACACTTCCTCGTCTTGATCTTTTACTTCGCAGCAACCTGCGGCAATCCTGTCACATCGAACCGCTGATCGCCGCCGTATCCGCTGTTACGCCATCGCCCTGGTACCCTTCAGCGCCACGCTGAAGGTCTTGCCCTGCGCCGCAGCTACTCCGGCCATCAAGAATAAGGCGGAAATCGTCATCATCACCTTCGACGCTACTTTGTGTCCATAAGATGAACCGTTCCCACTATTCCGGATGGCAGCACTTTAATGTCTTCCGCATTCATTGGCGTAAATCTTTCCCCATAGCGAGCATTCAGCAGGTGATAGTCCACCGGTGCCCGCCCGGCCAGCATATTGACCGCCGTATTCGCGACCTCAATCTCAATTCGGTTCTCTCCCTCATGCAGCGCCGCAGTGATGTCCAACGCATAAGGAGGATGCCACAGCGAGCCAACCCGTTTGCCATTCACCAGCACCACGGCGGCATCGCGAATCGGCCCAACCAACAGCGCCCGCATCCCGCTCTTTACATCTGGATTCACCGCAACCGTTGTCCCTTCGCCAAAATCAAGCGTAACTACGCCGGCAAGCTGCACCGCCGTTACGCGCACGGTCTTCACATAAGTAGCGACACCGGAAAAATATCGTGTCCGCTCATCATCTGCCCAAGAGTGTGATGCGTCCCCCTTCTCCTCAAATCCCGCCTGTTTACCCTCGGCCGGAAACTGCACTGTCCAACCTTGGGTAAGGTCCGCGATCATCTTCGCGCTTCCATGGTCCTCATCCATCACCTTCCCTAGCGGCTCATCGCTGAACACAACGATTTCCGATTCATAGGGTGCGAGCTTCACACTCGCTGGCGCAGCCTGCAATGCCCGAGCTGCTCCCGTCTGCGGATCCCAAACCGACACATACTTCCGCGATGCACTGAAGTTCACGGCCGTCGCGATCTCTTGATTACCCGTATTCGCCAGGAAGTACACATCGCCATCTTCAAGTTTTCGATGGATAAATCCCAGGTCCGCGGCCGAAGAAGAAAAATCCGGCTTCAGCACAGCACGCAATGCCGCACCAACTTCGTCGTCACCCGATACCATCCGCGCACTCGCGCCATCAAATAGCTTTTTCGATGTGCTCTTCACAACATCACTCACCCGCGCCGCATCTTCAAACCCCGGCGCGCGATCAGGGGTCGATCCAACCGCAATCACCTTACCTCCGTGCTCCACATAAGCCGCAATCGCCTTCAATGTTTCCGGCGAAAGCCGCTCCACATGCGGCATCACCAGCACCGGATAAGGAATCCCCAACTTCTCAATCGAAACCGCATCCACATAATCGAAGTTATGGCCGGCACCAAGAATCTGCTGCGTCAGCTCCGGTGTAATGTACTTCGGCATTTCCGCGGAAAGACTGACCTTACTCGTATCGAATGTCGTATACGCATCATCCTCCGGCAGCAGTACCGCAACATCATTGGCCGGCTTACCCTGCCGTAGCAAATAGCTCACACGCTGCAGATACTTCGTCACATCCGGCATCACAATCCACCACGGATTGTGGTCGTTGAACACCGCGGCTGCGTAGAAGTTCCATCCCGGCTCCGCAACACCCGGCGGCGTATAAGGCCATCCATGCCCAATCAACTGGTTCACGCCTTCAAGAAAGAAACGGTCTGCTTCGGCCTTCATGTCCAGCGGCGTCGCGCTGAAGGGCGGCGAATGCAGCCACGTCCATGTCTCAGCCGATGTAACCGGCCGCCCATAGAGATGGCTCGCCGAAGTTGCCCACCTTGTGAACGAGAACCTGTTCCACTGCGGGCCTTCGCCTTCAGGCAAAGTCACCAAACTATTGCTCGACATCGAGACCGGAGGATCACCATACGTCTGTGAACGGAACCGCGTGCCGTGCGCCTTCGCCCACGCATCGACCGGCGTAAGGTAGCGCTCGTTGACCAACTCGGTCAGCGTGAGGCCCCAGTCATGCCGCACCTCGGCGCTCGCTTCGTCGGTGCCATGCGTGAGCTGCGGCAGATGCTCCAGCACGTCGTATCCGCGCCGCTTCTTGAACTCCGCCGGCAGATCGTCCGTCCAGTTCGCGCCATACACCTCAAGGCTGTCACTAAACACCGCATACGGCGGCTTGTCCCCAAAGGCCTTCATCAGCGGCTCGCCAACCGTCTTCAAATGATCCGCCACAGCCCGCTCGCTCAAGTGATCGAGGACAAAGCCTTCCGCATCGACCGCCGCCCGCTTTACCTGTTGACCGGTCCGGCCCGCGATGTAAAACACGTCTACCCGCGGCCGCGTCGTCGCTTCCATGTTCAATCGCTCACATCCGGATTCAGCAGCAACACGCTTCAGCTTCCCAGCCTCATACTGCTTCGCCGTTCCCTCACCGGCATACACAGCGAGCAAGCTCTCGCCGTTGCCAATCGAAGGACAAGCAACCGAGCTCACGCCACCGGCGACATCCACAGCCACAACTTTCAGCCGCGCCGAAGCCTCATCCACCGGCACATGCTTGCCGCCATAGGGCCAGCCGCTTGCCAGCGTCATGTCAATGCGCATGCCGTTGTCGTTCGCCGTCTTCGACGCAAAGCTCACGGCATCCAGAAAATCGGCAGACAGATAGGGAATATTCCGAAAACCCTTCTTCGCATCGTCGAGCGCCAGCGGGTACACGGGCTGAATCTCGAAGCCACCGATACCGCCGGCCTTCATCGCCAGAATTTCGCGCGCGATTTCGGGCTTGGTCACTGCCGGCCCAAACCACCACCATCGCATCATCACCCGCGCATCATCAGGCGGAGCCGCAAAGAGCTGTTGTACAGCGGCAATCTTCTCGCCGCCAACCGTCACGCTCTGTTGCGAAAACGCAACCGCCGGCGCAACTAGCATCCCAGCCAAAACCATCGATGTGAGAATCGGGCATCCCGCAGGTATCCCGAAAGTGCGACCGCCCGTTGCCATATACGAACCCCATCTTAAGCATTCATCTTCGTGCGAACTCTACGTACCTGAGTCTACGTGTGTCAATAGGAAAATAGTTTCCAAACCATAGAGCGAGTGTGTAGTATCGTCCCGTCTGTTTGAGAAGGAGACTCCCTCGCCGATGAACGCCCCTCGCTACGCATTCCGCATCACCCTTGCACTGCTCGGCCTCGCCCTCTGCGCCTCCGCCCGCGCGCAATTCTGGAGCTTCCAATGCGCCGCCATAAAGTCGGACGCCGCGCAGCATCAGCTCACCGCTGCATCTCTCTACAAAACGCCTGCCCCCGGCGCACAGGCTTTCGGCTTCGATCTCAACACTGTCCCCACGACCTTTGCCGGCAACGCATGCAGCAGCGCACAGCCGTTCTTCTTCTCCATAGCCGTTCCTGATGGCAACTACCGCGTCACCCTCGTCCTCGGTGGCCCGCAAGCCTCCATCGCCACCGTACGTGCCGAGTCTCGCCGCCTCTTCCTCGATCAAAAGTCCATCCCCGCGGGCAAATCCTTCACCATCTCCTTCAACGTCAACGTCCGCACCGCAACCATCGTCTCAAAGGGAACCCCAAGCTCTGACAAACCTCTCGAAGTCCGACTCAAACCACGCGAAATTGGCGCCCTCGACTGGGACGAGAAGCTCACCCTCGAATTCAACGGCGACCACCCCAGCGTCCGTTCCATCTCCATCGAACCCACCAACGTCCCCACCGTCTACCTCGCCGGAGACTCCACCGTCGTCGACCAAGACAAAGAACCCTGGGCGGCCTGGGGCCAGATGATCCCTCTCTTCTTCAACGATCGCATTTCCATCGCCAATGAAGCGGAGTCCGGCGAAACCATCAAGAGCTTCGTCGGTGAGCGCCGCCTCGCCAAGGTCATGTCCACCATTCGTCCCGGCGACTATCTCATGGTTCAGTTCGGTCACAACGATCAGAAGCCCGGCGCCGGCTACGTCCCCGCCGAAACCGACTTCAAGACCATCCTTCTCGACTACATCGCACAGGCCCGTGCCCACGGCGCCACGCCCATCCTCGTCACCCCCATGAACCGCCGCAACTTCGACGCCGACGGCAAAATCGTCCAAACGCTGGGCGACTACCCCGCCGCCCTCCGCGAAGTCGCCAAAGACCAGCATCTTGCCCTCATCGACCTCAACGCCTCCAGCAAAATTCTCTTTGAAACTCTCGGCGACGCAGGCACCCTCCACGCTTTTGTCCACTACCCCGCGAATACCTTCCCCAACCAGCCTGAAGAGCTGAAAGATAACACCCACTTCAACTCCTACGGCGCTTATGAGCTCGCCCGCATCATCATCCAAAGCATCCGCGACCAGCATCTTCCTCTCGAACCCTATCTCCGTCTGCCCATCCCACTCTTCGACCCCGCGCATCCCGACCCCTACACCACCTGGACGCTCCCACCAAGCCCCAACGTTTCCATCGACACACCTTACGGCCGCTAAACGCTCCAAAACGGGCTGCATCCAATCCACGCCGCATCTCGGGTACGATACACATGTGCCCCGGAACCGGCCCCAATGAGCATCCTCGCCTTCACATCCCTGCTTTTTGGGACGTCGATCCTCGCAGGTCTGCTCGGCGCCCTCACCGGCCTTGGCGGAGGCGTGGTCATCGTCCCTGTTCTCACGCTGCTCTTCAAAGTCGATATCCGCTACGCCATTGGCGCATCCCTCGTCTCCGTCATCGCAACCTCTTCCGGTGCTGCCGTTGCCTACGTTCGCGAAGGCCTCTCGAACATTCGCGTCGGCATGTTCCTTGAAGTAGCTACCACTCTCGGCGCACTCCTCGGCGCTTACCTCACCGCCCGTATTTCCAGCCACTGGATCGCCATCGTCTTCGGCGTCGTCCTCCTCTTCTCTGCGGCGGCTTCCTTCCGCGGCAAGTACGAAGAGCTCCCCAAAACCACGCCGAATCCACTAGCCACCACGCTCCGCCTGCACGGTTGCTACCCCACGCCACAGGGCGAAAAGCGTTATACAGCCGAGCGCGTCCCCCTCGGTTTTGGCATCATGTTCGGTGCGGGGACACTCTCCGGCCTTCTCGGCATTGGTTCCGGAGCAGTCAAAGTCCTCGCCATGGACCAGGCCATGAAGCTCCCGTTCAAAGTCTCCACCACCACCAGTAACTTTATGATCGGCGTCACCGCAGCCGCAAGCGCAGGCATCTACCTCGCCCGCGGCTACATCGATCCCATGATCGCCATGCCGGTCATGCTCGGCGTCCTCGCCGGCGCTCTGATTGGCACCCGCATCCTCGTCAAAGTGCAGACTCACACGCTAAAAATCATCTTCGGCTTGGTTATCGTCATCCTCGGCTGCGAAATGATCTATAGCGGCTTCTCGGGGAGGATCTAATGACAAAGCCGACCGACAAAGAGCTCGACTGCACCATCGCCAAAATGCTCAAGTTCGGCGTCACCATAGCAGCCGTCGTCGTCCTCGCTGGGGGCCTCATGCTTCTCCGCCACCCTCTCCTCACCATCCCCGACTACTCCCACTTTCACGCCGTCGATGCCTCGCTCCGCTCCATCAAGGGCATCACCACTTCCGCTTTCCACCTCAACGCCCGAGGCCTCGTCCAACTCGGCCTGATCATCCTGATCGCCACGCCCATCGCCCGCGTCGTCTTCTGCATCGTCGGCTTCATCCGCCAGAAAGACCAGCTTTACACCGGCATCAGCGCCCTAGTCCTGGTCATCCTTCTCTACAGCCTCACCAAAGGCGCCCACTAGCCTCCCGCCAACCTTCTGAGGACCACGGCATGCCACGTCACCCCAAAACGCGACCGCCGTCCACCGCCCTCAAATGGTCGCTGTATGTGTTCGAAGCCCTCGAACTCGCCATGTTCATGCTCTCGGCCTGCGTCTTCACGGTCATCCTCTTCCATCCCAATTACCCCGCACTCCACCTCATCCCCAGCCCTATCCTCCGCCGCCTCCTCATGGGCATCGCCATGGGTCTTACCGCGGTTGGCATCATCCACTCCCCGATGGGCAAGCGTTCCGGCGCGCACTTCAACCCGTCCATAACTCTCACCTACTTCCGACTCAAGAAGATCCAATCCCGCGACGCTTTCTTCTACATCGGCTTCCAGTTCCTCGGAGGCATCTTCGGCGTAGCCGTCTCCGCTCTCCTCCTTGGCCACCAGCTAGCCGACCCCTTCGTCGACTACGCCATCACCGTCCCCGGCATCTACGGCACCACCGCCGCCTTCTTCGCCGAGCTCTTCATGGCCGCGCTCCTCATGGGCGTCGTCCTCTGGACGTCCAACCGTCCACGCATCGCTCCCTACACCAGCTACTGCGTCGGCATCCTCATCATGTTCTACATCCTCTTCTTCGCCCCGGTCTCCGGCTTCAGCATCAATCCCGCCCGCACCGTCGGCTCCGCTGTCTTCGCCCAGGTTTTCACCGCCCTCTGGCTCTACTTCCTAGCCCCCATCCTCGGCATGATGCTCTCCGCCGAGCTTTACTTGCGCGGCTACGGCGAAGACCGCATCCTCTGCGCCAAGCTCCATCCGGACCCAACATACCCCTGCCCGTTCCTCTGCCACTTCCCCCACCATCAACATCACGCTAACGCGCCCACCGAAGCCTGACCGTTCTGCATCCTACCCACATGCCCACTCCATACGACGCCATCATCATCGGCACCGGCGCAGGCGGCGGAACACTCGCCCTGCATCTCGCACAAGCCGGCAAGAACATCCTGATCCTTGAGCGCGGTCCCTTCATGCCGCAGGAAAAGCTCAACTGGGACACTTCCGCGGTCTTCCTCGACAACCGTTACCACACCCGTGAAACCTGGCAAGACAAGGACGGCAAAGACCTCCATCCGCAGCAATCCTACTTCGTAGGTGGACAAACCAAGGTCTACGGTGCCGCCATGTTCCGTATGCGCGCCGAAGACTTCGGCATCATCCACCACAAGGGCGGCCTCTCGCCCGCCTGGCCCATCTCTTACAGCGACCTCGAACCGTATTACACCCAGGCTGAAGAACTCTTTCACGTCCACGGCGATCTCGGCACAGCCCCATCCGTCGCCGGTGGTTACGGCTCCTCCTTCGACCCCACCGAGCCCTTTCATTCGAAAAAGTATCCGTACCCTGCCTTCTCCAACGAACCACGCATGCAGGCCATCGAGGATGACGTCCGCAAGCTCGGCGTCCACACCTTCCCCATTCCTCTCGGTCTCAAGCGCAACGAGGCCGACCCTCTCGCCTCCAAATGCATCCGTTGCGACACCTGCGACGGCTACCCCTGCCTCGTCCACGCCAAGTCCGACGCCGACATCAACTGCATCCGCCAGATCATGCACCTCCCCAACGTCACGCTGATGACCAACTCCCGCGTCCTGCGCCTCGTGACCAACGCCGCGGGTACAGCAATCACCGCCGTCGAAGTCCTCCACTCCGGCTCTGGTAAACCCTACGGCTCTGAGCCTGCACCCTCGGTCACCACCGCACCCGCGGCCTCCACGCAAACCGCCACATATACCGCGGGCATCTTTGCCGTCTGCGCAGGCGCGGTCAACTCCGCCGTCATCCTGCTGGCCTCAGCCAACGACAAACATCCCACCGGCCTCGCCAACAGCTCCGACCAGGTTGGCCGCAACTTCATGTACCACCAGGCCGACGCGCTCCTCGCTCTCTCGACCCAAACCAACGACGACTCCTACACCAAAACCTGGGGCACCAACGACTTCTACCTGCAGGACACCGATCCCGCCTACCCCTACCCTCTCGGCCAGGTCCAGCCCGTCGGCAGCTTCCACTTCGAGATGATGAAAGGCGACGCCCCTCCCCTCACCCCCGGCTTTGTCCTCGAAACCATGAAGCAGCACGCCGTCCCGTGGTGGCTCACTACTGAAGACCTACCCGACCCCAACAACCGCGTCACGCTCCACAACACCACGCCCAGCTCCGTCGATGCCCTCCAGCCCAGCACCATCGGTCCTCACCCCTCCGGCGACACCGGCCGCACCAACCAGTCCGACCCCGTCACCACCGCCGCCCCGCACCGCATTCAGCTCTCCTACACCCCCAACAACGTCGAATCCTTCGATCGCCTCAAAGACCGCTGGGTCGACGTTCTCAAGCGTGCCGGCCACGCCTCCACTCACATCCCGCTCCACGCCTACTTCAAAAAGCGCATCCCGCTCGAAGGCGTCGGCCACCAGAACGGCACCTGCCGCATGGGCAACGACCCAGCTACCAGCGTCCTCGACGCCCACTGCAAAGCCCACGACCTCGACAACCTCTATGTCGTAGACGCCTCGTGCTTTGCCTCCGCCAGCGCCGTCAATCCTTCGCTCACCATCATCGCCAACGCTATCCGCATCTCCGACCACCTGCTCAACGAACGCCTCAAATAGGATCGCGCAAATAAAAAGGGCCGCCGCGCCAGGCGCGGCGGCCCTTCGTTTTACAACCAACTACCCGTTCTGGTCGGCGGGATGTACCGTCCGGTAGCTGGCATTTCCCTTCGACCACACCAGCAGCAGCAGGTCCTTCCCGTCCGGGCTGCTATGCACCGCACTCGCAAACGCACTGGCCGAGGTAGCAGGCTTGCGGTCCACCTCCAGGATCACATCTCCCGGCTGTAGCCCTGCATCATCCGCCGGGCTCTCCGGACGAACACTCTGCACCAGCACACCCTTCACCTGGTCCGGAGCATGGATCTGCTGTCGCGCGTCGGCCGTCAGGTCGGCAACCGCCAGCCCCAGCTTCCCATGCTGCGGTCCGCCGTCGCTGTCCGCCGTCTCCAGGTCACCCTTGCTGTGGAACTCGCCCACCGTCAGGTTTAGCGTCATCGGCTTGCCGTTGCGCATCACGCCCAAAGCAATCTTCGTCCCCGGGCGATCTTCGCTCACGGCGACCTGCAACGCGCTTCCGTTCAGGATCTTCTGACCGTTCAGTGCGTCGATCACATCCCCTTGCTGCAAGCCTGCATTCGCAGCCGGCGAACCCGAGGTCACCTGCGCCACAATCGCGCCCGTCGCGTCCTGCAGATTGAAGAAGTGAGCATTCTCCGGCGTCACATCGTTCATGCTGATGCCGAGATACCCATGTTGCACCTTGCCATTCTCGATCAACTCCGTAGAAATCATGTGCGCCATCTGCGAAGGAATCGCAAACCCCGCACCTGCAAACGACCCGCTGTTCGAGATGATGAACGTGTTGATGCCCACCAACTCACCATGCGCATTCACTAGCGGGCCGCCGGAATTACCCGGATTGATCGCCGCGTCCGTCTGGATATACCCACCCGGCTTCCGCGCATCGTCCGAATAAGGGTTCGGCCGATTCACCGCGCTCACAATGCCCCGCGTCACCGAGAACTGGAAGTACCCAAACGGGCTTCCGAACGCCAGCACTGTTTGGCCCGGCTCCAGCTTGCCCGAATCACCCCAAGAAATCGCCGGCAGATCGGTAGCATTCACCTTCACCACCGCGAGGTCCGTCAGCTTATCCACGCCGACAACCTTGCCCGTCAGAATCCGGCGGTCATGCAGCGTCACCTTGATCTGCGTCGCGCCATCCACCACATGATCGTTGGTCAATATGTAGCCATCCGGAGAGATGATCACGCCGCTCCCGATCCCATGCTGGATCTGCGGTTGCTGCGGCATCTGCATCCCGCCGCCCCCGAAGAACTGCGCAAAGCCCGGCGGCAGACCCTGAATGCCTTGTTGCCCTGGCCCCTGATCGTCTGCCTCTTCTTCATTTCCCTTCGACGTCACCGCGATATTCACAACCGCCGGCGTCACCCTTGCCGCAACCGACTCCATCGCATTGTCTAGCGACGTCAGTGCCGCTACGCTATGGTCGTCCAGAGGCGAAGCCGTCACCGACGACGCATGGACCCCGTTATGGTTCACAAACAGCACCACGCCCAGGGCCACCGTAGCAGCAATTGATGCGGGCGCGGCAGATCTTTTGAATGTATCAACTAATTGTTTAGTTATTGAAGACATAAAGCATCCTCCTCAGGATGTACAGCGGTTAGAGTTGAACGATTAGCCAGCCATCCTGTACAGGAATGGCGGCATAAGTAAACTGCGAATCTCCTGCAAACTTCAGCAGCCGGGGCGTAGGCGCGCCCTCCTGCTCCCATCCGATCAGCGTTTCCATCGGCTGCGCTCGCCGTATCATGCGCGTCGTCTCCGCATTCGGAATCCGGCTGACCTTTGGAACACTCGCAACGGGCTTAACGCTTGAAACCGCACGTACCCGCGCAGGCGGCATCACAGCCTTCGCCAGCACCTCATGCGCTCCCTGCATCACAGGCCGGCCCATCGGCGACTGGTAGGTCACGGCTCCCATAGTCACGCTCTTCGGCGAACTCTTAAAACTCACCAGCTCCGGCGTCCGCACCATGGCAGCCATCCCGGCCACTACGCCAACCGCCAGCACACCCAGGGAAGCCACCATCGCCGCGCGCCCCATCTCGCCCTCAGGCCCGTGCAGAATCCGCCGCACCCTCCGACCTAACTCACTCTGCCGCTCCCACGCTCCAAGCGCCAATGTCACTCCCCGCCGAACCAGCGACTGCTCCGCCAGGTTCGCCAGACAGGTCGCATACGCCTTTCGTGCACCCGTCGCCCGCATCACGCCGTCGTCGCAAGCCAGCTCCCGCTCCACGCAAAGCCTGCGTTCCACCAGTGTCAGGACTGGATGCAGCGGAAACACCACCAGCCCCACCTTTTGCAGCAAATTGGTCCAATCATCCCCGCGCCGCAGGTGCTCCATCTCATGCAGCAGAATCTGCCGCAGATCCACCACCGAAACTTTCGCCAGCAATCCATAAGGCAAAAGTATTCGCGGAGCAAAGAACCCAACCACGCTCGGCACCCCCACTTCCGGCGAAACAAAAATCTCAACTCCGCGCCGACCTGCGATCCCCTCACGAGCAGTGCTCACCTTAGCAAGTTCATCCGCCTCCGCAATCACCAAAGCTCTGTGAGAAATTCCCCGCAAATGCAGCGCACTCCGAGCCAGCTGCACCGCCCGCAGTAAACTCAAAGCCGCCCATAGTCCTGAGACCACCCACGCCCAGCCCATCCCAGCATGCAGCGTCGCACCTTCCACCGCAGCCCCGCCAACGTGCTCGAAATGCGCAAACGGCAACACCACCAGCAACAGAAACACTACCGTCCAAATCACTGACCGCACCGCCGCGCTTACCCCCGGCAGCAACCACAGACACAACGCCACAAACCCCGCCAATACCGCACCTTCCCACACCGCGGAGACCAGCCATCCCGCAGCTGAAGAACTCACATGGGCCAACACAACCGGAAGCATCGACATCTCTATCGCTCCCCCTGCGCCCGAACCGGCACATCATCCGCCGCTTCAACGATCGCCTGCCGTATCCGCTGCAGCTCTTCGGCCGTAATCTCGTCGTCTCCCAACAGCGAAAGCAACAGCCGCTCCCGCGAGTCCCCAAAGAACCGCTGCAGCACATGCTTCACTTCCGACCGGCTCGCCTCATCCCGCGCCACCAGCGGACTATACAAAAATGCCCGCCCCTCCTGCCGGTGGGTCAGGTAGCCTTTCTTCTCCAGCACCCGGATCGTCGTCAGCACAGACGTATAGGCCAACGGCGTAGCATCCGCAATCGCGGCTACCACCTCCGAAACAGCACACTCCCCGCGTTCCCACAGAACGCGCATTAGTCTCAGTTCGGCTTCAGTCAAGGTAATAGAGCGCTTCGGAGGCATTCAAAAGTTCCCTCACCCTAGAGACGGGTGACTAATGAATTAGTAAGCAAGAATGACTCCCCACTCACAAATCCCAAACTCAAAACCTAGGAACCACTGAAGACGATATCCCACGCTGCCCCAAAATCCTGTCAAGCCCCCAACTCTCTGCAAACGCACAAAACCCTTGTCAACGCAGGATATTTCTCCACCAACATTCTCTATCCTATGAATCGCATCGAAAACCCCCACATTCTAAACCACTTAGCCGAAGATAACCCACCACGTAGTGAGGGTCAGCCAGCAGGCGCCGCCGTAGACTTCCGCAAAATCAGCTGAGTCGGCACCATCTTATCCGCCGCCTCCTTCACCTTCCGCTTCGCCGCCGTCCCGGTCACCCTATTGCTCGCATAATAGAGCGCAAAGAACGCCCTCGTGGCAATATCCGCACGCGACAACCGTACCGTAGTCAGCGCCGGGTTATACGCACTGCTCATCTCGATATCGTCAAAACCTACCACCGAGATATCTCGCGGCACCTGCAACCCAGCCTCATAGATCGCCGAAATCGCCCCAATTGCCGTCAGGTCGTTGGACGTCATCACCGCCGTCGGCCTGGGGTTTTGCTCCAGCAGCTGCTGCATGGCAGCATAGCCTCCATCCACGCGATGGTTCCCCGAAGTCAAGCGGTTCTTGTCCAGCTTGATGCCTTTCTCCTTCATCGCCTTCAAAAAAATGCTCTGCCGCAACACAGCCGATCGCAGATCCTGCGGTCCACCGATAAACGCAATTCGCTTATGCCCCAATCCCACGATATGGTCGATCGCCTGCTCCATTCCGGACTTGTAATCGACCACAATATTCGTCAGGTTTTTCTTCGGTCCAGGCTCATTCAGAAACACCATCGGGATGCCGCGCTCCGCGATCATCAGGATCGAGTTCGGACTCATCTCCGACGTCATAATGGCAATGCCTTCCACCTTCTGCTCCAGCAGACTGTGAATACAAAGCTCCATTCGCGCCGAACTGTAGTTCGTGTTGGCAAAAACCGCGCGATACTTATGCTGCTCCGCAAGTTCGTTGAACGTATAGATCAGGTCCGGAAAGAATGGATTGGTAATGTCTGAGATCACCACACCGAACAGATGGCTGCGTCCTTTGCTGAGCGTCCTCGCGCTCAGATTCGGTACATAGCTCAGCGCCTGTATGGCCTTCCGCACCCGTTCCGCAGTGTCAGGCTTCACGACGTTGACGCCACTCATCACTCGCGAAACCGTGGCCGTCGAAACCTTGGCCTTCTTAGCTACATCCCGAATATTCATCCAATCTCCAAAGCCCAGAAACGCCCAAGCACGGTAACCATCGCGTTCTCAGGATCGTATCGCTTCGAAGCCTATATCGAATCGCTCCCACTTGCCAAGAATCCATCACGCGGCAACCAGGTTCTGGAAACATGCACCTCCACGTAGGTACCATGACAACGCAAGCAGAAACACTTCCCATGGCACTCGACCAACCGACAACGGCCATCGCCACCCCTAAGTCATGCTGCACGCCCACCGCAACGCGTGCCGCACAAACATCAGCGCCTTCCGCATTCGCAACCAGCGTCGATCCCAAAAGCGAAGCAGACGTGACCATGATCTCCCTGCCCGGAGGCGCATTCCTTATGGGAACCGACACACCCGAAGGCTTCCCCGCGGACGGCGAAGGCCCAGTTCGCTCCATTACCCTCTCTCCCTTCGCGATCGACCGCGATCCGGTCACCAACCACCGCTTCCAGCGCTTCATCGAAGCCACAGGCTATCGCACCGAAGCCGAAATCTTCGGCTGGTCCTTCGTCTTCTGGGCACTGATTCCACCCGCCAAGTACAACACCCTCGTCGAAGACACCGTCGCATCCGCACCCTGGTGGTGCAAAGTCCTTGGCGCCCGCTGGAGCGAGCCCGAAGGTCCGGGCTCCAACCTGGACGGTCGCGGAAACCACCCCGTCGTCCACGTATCCTGGCAGGACGCCTCCGCCTTCGCCGCCTGGGCCCATAAACGCCTCCCCACCGAAGCCGAGTGGGAATACGCTGCCCGCGGCGGACTCAAGCAGAAGCTCTACCCCTGGGGAGACAAACTCCGCCCTGAAGGCCAGCACCGCTGCAACATCTGGCAAGGTGTCTTTCCCAAGACCAACACCGCCGAGGACGGCTACGTCGGCACCTCGCCCGTCGAAGCCTACCCACCCAATGGCTACGGCGTCTACTCCATCACCGGAAACACCTGGGAGTGGTGCTCCGACTGGTTCGATACCGAATTCCACCGCACCGCCAACCCCAACAATCCGCAAGGCCCACCCACCGGGACTGCCCGCGTGATGAAAGGCGGCTCGTTCCTTTGCCACAAGTCCTATTGCAACCGTTACCGCGTAGCCGCCCGCACCTCCAACACACCGGACAGCTCAACCTCCAACATCGGCTTCCGCTGCGTAGCGCTCGGAGCTAAGACCCACCCCCAGTCATCCGTGTGACCACGGTTGGTCTCGCTATCAAACGTTCCGTGCTCGTGAAAATGTCTCCTTATTGCAGTCTCGTTAGGACAGATATGAATCGCAGATCCTTCCTCAAATCCGCAGGAGCTGCTGGCGCACTCTCCGCAATGCCAACAACGGCGGAATCTCATCAACCTCGACAGGTCATCATCATCCTGGGTGAATCCGTCAGGCGCGATATGCTCCACTGCTATCGCGAGACCGGCCTGAAGACCCCCAACCTCGATCGTCTTGCTGCGGATGGCATGCGCTTCGAACGCGCCTACAACTGCCAGCCCGTCTGCGCGCCTGCCCGTTCCTCTCTATGGACCGGCAACTATCCCCATACGAATGGAGTGTGGGGAAACAGCATGCCGCTCGGCGATACAGTACACACCATCGGACAGCGTCTTCACGATCGCTCCATCCGTACTGCTCTCGTCGGCAAGTGGCACCTCGACGGGTTCGACTACTTCGGCACGGGTCACGCGCCTAGCGGTTGGGATGCAGACGCGTGGTATGACATGCGCGACTACCTCATGGAACTATCTCCTGAAGACCGCGTCCGCTCGCGCAACTCCAAAACGACCGATACACAAGAATGGCCAGCTGAGATGTGCTTCGGACATCGGGTCACCGATCGCGCTATTAAGTATGTTGCCGAAAATCAACATGAAGACTTTCTGCTTTGCGTTTGCTACGACGAGCCGCACGACCCGAGCCTCTGCCCGCAGAAGTACTCGGATATGTATGAGAACTTCGTCTTCCCTTCCGATCCGAATGTGAACGATCCTCTAACAGACAAGCCACAGGAACAAGTTGTATGGGCTGGAGCGCGGCTGCACGGCAAGCCCAAGCCAGTCATGGCTAAACATTTCTTCGGTTCTCACACCTTTATCGATGCGGAGATTGGACGGTTGCTGGATCAGGTCCAGAAGAGTTCGCCCAATGCACTTGTTATCTACACTGCAGACCACGGAGTATTCTTGGAGTCGCATCGTCTCCACGACAAGGGTCCCGCGATGTACGACGAGATTACACGCGTCCCATTTATTGTGCGCTGGCCTGGACACACACCAGCCGGCACGGTAAACCACAATCTTGTTTCTCACATCGACCTCGCCGGAACCCTAATGGAGTTCTGGGGCTTCGAGGTTCCCAAGACTCTCGAGGGCGGCAGCGTGCTCCCGGCCTTCAGCGATCCCAATGCAGCAACACGCAGCGAAGTCTTCATAGAGTGGGGGCGTTACGAAGTCGACCATGATGGCTTCGGTGCCTTCCAACCGATTCGTTGCGCTTTCGACGGACGATACAAGCTTTCCATCCACATCATGACTACTGACGAGTTCTACGATTTGCAGTCGGATCCGGGCGAGCTCAACAACCTCATCGACTCAGCTATGCACGCGGAGATTCGCAACCATCTCCACGATAAGCTGCTCGACTGGATGAACACCTCACGCGATCCCTTCCGCGGCTACTACTGGGGTCGAAGGGCGTGGCGGCCCGAGTTCCCTGAGATGTGGGCCAACGATGGCATGACCCGCCAGCGAGAGAACGACGGCTATCTCCCCCGCGAACTCGACTACGACACAGGTCTAACGATGGTGAAAGCCACTCGCTCCAAGATAGCGGTTGCAAGTCCGAAGGTTACCTTGTCGAAGTAGCTACAGACTACCTAGACGTCAATCTAGATAAATACGGCGCCCGCCGAAGCGGACGCCGTAGTCAAGATGCACTGGAAGTTAGAACTCGTACTTGAGTGACAATTGAATCTGACGAGCCGGGGATAGGGTTGAGGTAATTTGGCCAAAGGTCGCGGGCGTAGTCGCCGTTGACCCTGGAGCCGAGTAGGAAGCGATATTGCCCACGTTGAACGCATCCGCACGGAACTGGATGAACTGCTCCTTGTAGGTGCGGAACTGCTTGAACGCCGAGGTATCGATCACGCGATATCCAGGTGCCCGCTCCGTGCCTACGTGCGCCGTTCCGAATGAAGCAATGGGTTCGGCACCGTACGCGCAAACCCCGTTGTCAGTGGTACCGCAGGGGGTGGCGCTTGGATCGGTACCGAACCAGTGTGCCAGCGAGCGGTTCACAACCCGTAGCTGCCGGTACTGGTTGGCACGTGCACCGCCGCCATTGTTCGATTGCGAGTTGTTGGTGCTGCCGATGGTAATGGGGAAGCCGGAGTACATAACGGCGTCCGCAGATACCTTCCAGCCACCGATGGCCCAATCGACGAAGCGGTTGACGTGAGAACCGTAGTCACGACCATGGCCGAACGGGATCGCATACGTGCCGACAAAGTTCGCTCCGTTGCGGGTATCGAAACCTGATACACCGTAATCGGCGTGTGGATCGTAGACGTTTTGAGGATAGACACCGGGACCGTCGACGCCACCAATCCCGAAGTAGCCGGGATTGTTGGTCATGTTCTTGGAGAAGGTGTAGTTGAAGGTAGCTTCCAGGCCGTGCCACTGACGCTCGCGCAGTTGGATCTGCATGGCGTTATAGTTCGAGTAGCCTTCCGCCGAGGTCAGGTAGACCTGTCCGCCCACGCCGACGAGGCCCTTGAACGGTGCCGTGGCCGTGTTGGCCGAACCTGGTGTCGTCTGCTGGTTGATCGGTTCCGGAACAACGAGATGCTGTGCAACGTTTCCGACGTAACCCATCTGCCATGTGAAGTGAGTTCCCATGGCCGTCTGCAGGGTCAGGTTGTATTGCTGAATCAACTCGGGCTTGATGTTCTGATCCCAAGCGTTGTACGAGCTTGCGAGACCACCCGAAGTCACGCCAACCGTGAACCCCGTGTGGACAGCGATAGGTGTTCCACCGCTTGTCGTCGAAGGTGCGATGCTGGAGTAGGAGTATGCCGGAATGTATGGTGGGTTCGCTGTGAGACGCTGCGCAGCGCCCATGCCTTCAAAATCGTCCGTGATCGCGTAGCCGCCACGGATGACCATTTGCGGGTTCATCTGATAGGCAAACGAAAGGCGAGGCATGAACTGCTCGTGGAAAGCGTTGTACAGCGCATTGCTGGCACCATTCTTGCCGGCAACGAGCAGGCAGGCGGGGCAGTTCTGCGGGTTCTTGTAGTCGACATTGACTTCCTTGTTGTTGACTTCATAGAGCGGCTGGTCGTAGCCATAGCGCAGGCCGAGATTCAGGGTTAGGTTAGGCGTGACTTTCCACTGGTCTTCCCCAAAGAAGGCCATACGGTACTGGCGTTGACCCGCGCGTCCTGCCACACCGTTGACGGCCTGGAGTTCGGAAGCGTCGATGACAAAGTCTGCAAAGCCGTAGCCATTGTTGTAGCCAGAGGCGGTAATACCTGTGGGCTTGGGCGCAGTCGTATTCCTTGTGAACTCACCGTTGTAGGCGAACTCGCCCATGGTCCCCATATTGCCACCATAGTAAAAGTTTTCCTGATAGCGCAAAATCTGCACGCCACCCTTGATGATGTGCTTGCCGTGAAGCCAGGTCACCACATCGCCGTAGTCGAAGACGTTATCGATGTAGTTCTGCACCACACCCTTGGTGCCAATGTTCTTTTCGGCGCTGGAGATATTGGTGAGCGTGAAACCAGGAAATGGGCTGGCAAAAGGATAGCCTACCTTCGTGTCACTGCCTGTGGGGAATTGGCCGGTGGAATCAAACGGAATGCCCGAGAGGTTGGCGATACGCGAGTAACCACCGCGGATTTCGTTTTGCAGGTTCGGGGTAAAAGTATGTACTTCATTGAGAACGCCGTTCCAGAACGGATAGTCGTCGCCACCTGGAAATTCGAAGCTGAGAACGGACACGATTGGAAGATCGTAGGAGCCGCCATGGGTGAAGCGAGCCCAGAGGTTGTCCTTCTGTGAGGCCACATAGTCCACACGGATATCGCCTTGGTTATTCACATAGGCGCTCTTGTTGTAGCCACCGTAGTTATTGGTACTCGGCGAGTTGACGTTAGAACTGGGGCGGTTCGGTAGCGGATAGAACTCCGGGTGAGCGAACGCATATTGGGCGACCGGATTGGTTACCGGAAGTATATTGCCAGCATAAGGAACAACAGTTCCGGTGCCAGCCGTGGTGTTGTAGAGTTGAATGTACGCGTTCGCACCGATGCCGCCTGTACCCGTACCAATGACGTGGCCGTAGGCGTCGGGTGTGCCAAGAAACTCGGAGAAGTCGCCCGTGCGCATTCTGGGAGTAGGCACCGAGATGACGGTATTTGCAGAAGCCGTCGTGTTACGGAAGCCTTCAAAGTCCGCGAAGAAGAACAGCTTGTTCTTATATACGGGGCCACCGAAAGTAGCGCCGAACTGGCTCTGGTGAAAGTTGGCCTTGGGGACGATGGGATTAAGGTACTTGTTGGCCCAGGAGTTGGCTTGCCAATTCTGGTTCTCATAGAACTCATAAACGCTGCCGTGGAACTTGTTGGTTCCGGCTTTGGTGACGGCGATGATTTCGCCGCCGTTCACGTTGCCGTATTCGGCATCGGCGTTGCCAGTGATGATGCGCATCTGGCCGATGGCTTCCGGCGCGGGGTTGTACGCAATGGTGTTCTGCAGGGGTTCGTTGATGTCTGTACCGTCGAAGATGTAGTTGTTGGTCTGCATACGGTTGCCGTTGAATGACGGCTGCGTCGAGGAGGCAAAGGACGTGTCACGCTCCGTGCCCTGTGTAGTGCCCAACGAACTGTAGGTAGGGAGTACCGCGCCGGGAACGAACACCGTTGCAGCAGAGAAGTTCTGGCCGGGGAGAGGCATGCTCTCGAGCGTGTTCGAGGTGATGGTGGTTCCCAGGGATGCATCTTCTGTCTGGAGAAGGGAGCCGGAGTCAGCAGCGACATCTACTGTCGCCGTCACTTCGCCGACCTGTAGCTTCATGTCAATCTTCGCAATCTGATCGATTTCCAAAGAGAAGGGACGATTCTTGGTGATGCTGAAGCCGGACTTGCTGGCGGAAACGATGTATGTGCCGATGCGCAGCGACTGAAAGTTATACGTGCCGCTCTTGTCTGTCGTGGTCGTGCTGACAACGCCAGTATTCACTTCGTGGGCCGAGACAGTTGCGCCAGTAACAACAGCGCCACTCTGGTCCAGAATCGTGCCACGAATGGAGCCGGTCACCGTCTGCGCCTTCGCAGCAATAACGCCACACGTCACCAAAATGGCCAGTACTGCTACTCGAAACCCTATATAACGGGCGAAACACATGACTTTACGCAAGGAATTTCCTCCAACGACCCGATTGAGATTTAGGGGCTCTCCAAGAGAGCCGAAAAATGAACCAAGTGTTTCACTCGGTACAGAATGTTCAGTGTTAATGCGACGTTATTCCAGCTGTAATCAGGTGTCAAGTCGATTCTGATATCCGAATGCCCGATTGCGCTGCAAAATCGAGCTCTATCGCTCATCCGGATAGACAATTTCAGTATCCGATCGTCAAAATCTGCTATTGGATTTCATAGCTCGAAAGATACGGTTGTTTCATAAATCATGTACCGTTGAGTGCATCGGTCAAAAAAGTAAGGCAGAATTTCATTCATTTGCGAATCCTGTCGCATTAGCTGATTCGCCACTTTGGGCTATATCTCTTCGAGGAACGTGTGTCTATGCGAGACAAGAAAGAACCGAAGAATCCCTTGACAATGCATCCAGGGTCGGGACTTCGGCTTAGCGATTTAAGCGAAAAACGGCAGCAGATCATCCGGCCGGTGCTGGAAAGCCCCCGAGAGTTCGTGCTCCTCAACGTGCGGGACATGGCGACGCGCCTTGGAACTGCCCCGGCAACGATTGTTCGCATCGTCCAGAGCCTCGGGTTCGACAGCTACAAGAACTTCCAGCACTACCTTCACGATCTTTCCGTTACAAGCTCAACCATTCTCGACAGTATGCAGGCTGCCGGAAGTTCGATCCAGACGCCTAAGTACCTTAAGGGTTCGCGGAAACAGATCCAGGAGAACCTTGAGTTCATCACGGACCGCATCGACCTTCACCAGGTGCTGAATATCGCGATTCGGATTCATGAAGCCAAACGCGTTCTGCTGATCGGCGGCGATATGGCCTCGGCATTGGTGGAGTACATGGAGTATCACCTGACCATCGCAGGCCTTCCGGTGATCGCGGCTGTCACGCCGGGTCGGGCATCCCATCTTGTACGCTCCTGCGGCGAAGAGGATGTTGTGATCGGCATCAGCTTTCGCCGCGGACTTCGTATGACGATCGAAGGCATACAGAAGGCGAGAGAAAACAATGCGTACTGCATTGGCATTACTGACTCGGTACTTTCGCCACTGGCTCGTTTTTCGAATGAGCTCGTCATTGTTCCCATCAACAGCCTTTCTTTTGCAGCAAGCTATGTCGCGCCGATCGCGCTGATCGATCTCATCACTGCAGGCGTTGGGAACCTGCGGCGAAAGCAGGTCGTCGATCGCTTGAAGGAGGCGGACCAGGAACAAAAGCACGGCTATCGCTGGTATCAGGCGGAGTCGTAGCCGCCCGAGACGTTTTAGTGGCTAGCAGCCGGTGACTCGGCGGCCTTCAAAAGCGCGGGCCAGCCGGTCAAACCATCGGGGCTCCAGGTTGTTACAACCTCGCGTGCGATTTTGGCAATCGTCAGTTCCCCTTCCTGCTCGGCGCCCCAGGAGTGGTCTTTATTGTTGAACGTAAAGCACGCGAGCACGACCATGCCATTCTTTGTCGAGATGGCGGCAATGTCATTGCGCACGGCTTCGAGCGAGCCTGTCTTGTTGGCAATCGAATCTCCCGTGGCCCCGGGCATCCCGTCCAAATAGCGATCCGCCGCGCTTCGGTAGAACTGCCAGTGCAACATCTTCAGCGCCACGCCGCACAGGGCTGCATCATCATCCCGCGCAGGTGCTCCCGGCTCGGCGACGTCGCATGTCGCGATCTTTGTCATCAACTCCGCCATCTCCCGCGCAGTTGTCTTACCAAGGCCAAACTTCTTCTGATCGGCCGGCATGTTGACGCCGGCCGGAGCGGGACGAAAAACCTTCTTGTACAGGTAGGTGTCCTTCAAACCCAGCATGGCGAGGCGCCGGTTGACGTTGGCAATACCCACATGATCCATCGCCAGGTTGGCACCGCTGTTGTCGCTCATGACGATCATCATCGTGAGCACATCTTTCAAGGTCAGCGTGAGAGGAGCGTCAAACATCAGCAGCACACCCGAGCCTGGCACCTGATCGTCTTTGGTGAGCGTGATCTTGTCCTCAAAATGCGCCTTGCCTTCACGCACCTGTTCGAGCGCCTCATAAAGAATCGCCAGCTTGATCACCGAGGCTGTCTGCACGGGAGTATCGGGTGCGAGCGCGACGGTTTCATGCGTCTTTAGATTTTCAGCGAAGAGCGCGACATCTCCATGATGTTGCGCCGCAATCGCCTTCACACGGTCAGCCAAGGGCGAAGACGTTGCCGAGGCCTGCCCCATGGCAGAGCCGACCGACAACACAAACGACATCAATCCAACACAAGAGCGAGAGAGAAGAACGCGCATGGCCTGTATTCTAAGCCACATTTCATGCGACGCATGATGATGCCGGACGTTATGCCAACGCCCTCATGGTTGCCGCCGCCGGCACAGTAAATGTAAAAACGGATCCATGCCCTGGCTGGCTGGTAACGGTAATCTCTCCTCCATGCGCCTCCGTAATCGATCGGCTGATCGCCAAGCCCATTCCGGTGCCCGTGGTACCCTCGCTCTGCGACCTCGCCCGGTAGAAACGCTCAAAAACCAGTGCCTGCTCTGAAGGATCGATCCCTATCCCGCGGTCCGCCACACTCACGGCCACATGCTCCCCATCTAAAACTGCCGAGACTGTAATTGGCGACCCGATCTCCGAGTACTTCGCCGCGTTCTCCAGTAAATTGCAAACCACTTTCTTGAGGAAGTCGCCGTCTGCGATCACTTCGAGATCCGCCGGGACGTGAAGCTTGATAGGATGACTCTGACCGACCGCAGCACACGCTTCGAGCGCACTATCCACGAGCCTAAGAACATTCACCGGTCCGAAGTGCATTTGCACCTTCTGCGCATCTAGCTGCGCCATTTCCACCGCTTCGGAAACGAGCCTGTTCAGGCGGTCGCTTTCCTCATCGATGATGGTGATCAGCTCACGGCTACCTTCCGGGCCAACGCTTCCTTCCAGCAGCGCGGTGGCCGCACCCTTGATCGAAGTCAGCGGCGTTCGCAACTCATGAGTCACGGAGTCAATCATCAAGGTCCGAAGCCGCTCGCTTTCCTTTGCCGCTTCGCCTCTGGCCACATTCTCAAGTGCCTGCGCACGGTCCATCGCCAGCGAGATCAGGCCGCCGATCGCTTCACCTGTCTTGCGCGAAAGCGTGGTTCCCCGCAGCAGCAGCAGGCCGCGCGGACGGACACCGCTACGCAGCGGCACCTGGATTTCATCACCGTCCTCATGCACCACCGTCATGGCGAGAGACAGTTGTCGGAGATGCGGAATCTCTACCTGAAAGATCTCGTTCGCACCCGCGCGATAGAGACGGTCTCCATCAAGCAGATAGACAATGGCCAGCCTCGCTTCGGTGACACTCGCTACGGCCAAGGGCAACGAACTCAGTAAGGTTGCAGAGCTGTCGGTCTGAAGTAACTCCCGGCTCAAACGAAACAAGACTTCCAGCTCATTCTGCCGCAGCTTTGCTTCGCCAGCCTGGGTCCGAGCCCTGTCCGAAAGCCGGCTTGCGATGACGGATGTGGCGAGGAACGCAAATAGGGCCAGCCAGTTTTGAGGATCGGAGATAACAAACGTGCCTATGGGCGGCAGAAAGAAGAAGTTGTAACAGGCCGTTGCCGCGACGGACACCGCAATGGCATACCGCAAACCCCAGGAGGCAGCCAGCAGCAGGATGAGCAGCAGCAAGGTCAGCGCAACCGTGGTGGGATTGACGTGAAACCAATGCTTGTAAAGGAAGACTATGCAGAAAAGAGCGACCGACGACACGGCCCAGCGTGTGATAACAACAATGCGGCGCGCATCCATGCCAGTATTTTACGGCACACCAGTCCAGAGAAACGTCCCAATTCCATGGAGTTTCCGGTTGGCGGAGTTGCTAAAGCCGACGGATTCAACCCGTGTCTTCGCTCAAAGAATTCGATGAGGATATCTAAAATAAACCAAGTCTGAACGTAGAGTTCCAAATCGGAAGGACAACATGGCGGACGAAATTATCAGATCGCAATGAAGGGAAGGCCGAAAGAGTTCCCAACACGCCTCTTAGTATCTGACGTCCGACTATAATTTGGATATGCCCAAAGCTTTGGGAAGTACCCCTATTTTCAGAAAGCGGGAACGTACTCCGCAGATTTTGGGACTAGATCTCATCCGTTGCGTGGCAGCATTGTTAGTCATGCTGTTTCATTACGGCTTTTACATGTGGACCTGGGCATCCGCAGCGGAGGGAGCACATGATGTCAGCTATCACTGGATGGCATCATTCTCGTGGTTTGGTTGGATCGGTGTAGAGATATTCTTCGTTCTCTCTGGATTTGTTATTGCATATTCAGCAAAGCACAACTCGGCCTCTAATTTTCTGAAGAGCAGATTTATGAGGCTCTATCCTACAATTTGGATATGTGCAACGCTCACCCTTTTGACTGAACAGTTTTGGTTGGGCCCTAATCGCCCACACAATTTAGCCAATTCGTACATCCACACTCTTCTTCTAATCCCTTGGACACAAAATTGGGTGGACGGACCATATTGGACACTGCCGATCGAGGTAAGCTTTTACACCATCATCTTTTTACTATTGGTGTTAGGGGTTTACAGATACCTCGGGCGCGCCATGATTGTCTTAGGCATATTCAGCGCTTCCATCTCCCTTTACGAATGGACGGCTTCAGTTGAGCATATTCGAAGAATAACCTTAGGGGAGCGCCTGCTTCGAATCGCCTCCGATGCTCGTTATCAATTCCTCTTATTCCGATACGGTGTTTTTTTTGCCATCGGATCGCTCTTGTGGTTGTGTCTTTTTGAGAAGATTTCATCGAGCCGATTGATCGTATTGATCTACTGCATGGCAGGGGCGATAGCGGAAATCAAGGTTTGCTTCTCCATCTCAAATCCGTCCCGAACAATATGGGGTACCTGTTTAGACGGATGGAAGTATGGATAGAGCTCTAGTACCTGGCCCCAGGTAGCATCATGGATTAAAAATATAGGCTTATCGGTTTCAAGAAACCCGGTAGAAGTTGTCGATGTAGTTATGATCGCATCTGCATCGAGGAAGACTTTTCGTCCCATCCAGTTGCCGAACATAGACAAAGAGCGAGTGACAAACATATGGCGATCGGCAACATAGTGTAGCTTGCGAACCTTGTCGTAGTAATGCCAACACGCGCTGGCCACAATCTTCCGAAGGTACGGTAGCACTGGAACAGTCGTCACGACCTGCTGGCCGGCGTTCCGAAGACCTTGAATCATGGCTGCAGTTATGCCTGACCAAACGCTTACATCCTCTGGATTCGAGTTAAGATCGAAGAATGCAAGCTTTAGCGGTTCCGACTCCTCCATCGGAGGCTTAGCTTGGTTAGTTTTGTCGGTCATGTTTTCCTTTTGGCTTTATCGGTGTGAGGAGCGAAACGAATTGGACCTGGAACAGTTATTGTGCAGCGATTCCCTAATGACCTGCCGTGAGGGAAGAGCTAACTAAGAACGCTTCGCCCATAAACGCAAGCCCGACGGGTTCGACACGTACACTACGAAATGACCATGCTGGATCAGCTAAAGGTCCGCCATCCTGTATGTGATCACTAATAACCACATACGGCCCCGGAGAATGGAGAAACTCCTCGTAAGAGACGACATCGACGTTCGCGAACTGCTTCAAATGAATAGACGAACGCGAGTTAGTATCTTCATGGTAGTTCGCGAGTTCCAAATCTCGCGAATAGACGAGAGTCATGTTCGCACGCAAATCCTGATCTGGTTCATAATAACTTGCCATTTCGAATCGACCGAGGTTATTAAAGTAAAGTCGCTTGGAAGGGGTTTGCAACATGGCTTGGCGAACTGAAGGTGACACTCGAAGTGAGGCTAGCCTTGGAGTCGCATAATGGTATTCCCTGTCAACTATCGCCAGAGATTGCAACATCATGACGAGAGCGAGAAGCCAAGGAACAACCATATCTAATCTCTGTCCGCGCTCCAACTTCCCAAAGGAGATAGCGAAGATAATTGCGAAAGAGACAACGGCAGGAGAAACAAAGCGGGCCTCGACTGAATGAGTAACAAATTTGGCTAGCACATAGCCGAATACTGGAAGAAATGCCAGCAAGCAGAGAAAAAGATAGACATACTGGGCAGGGTTGCCGAGAGTCGAATTGCGAAAAAATCCTCGAATAATCAAGTAAATGCAGCCAATCCATAGGCAACCCCAAGGTAGTCGACTTGCAATATGCAGAATTGGGGATAATTTTGTTGCTGGAAAAGCGTGCAGCATCGCAATATACGCTTGCGGGATAAATCCGAGAGATACGTTACCCCCGTTATAGTAATTTGCCTGGAATTCGCGGGCTGCGCGAGTAAATGGCAATACAAAAGCACCGCTTGCCGTGCCAAGTAGAATGGAAATAGCTACGGGGACATCGACAGTACGGCGCTTGATTGAGCGGAACAACTCTGCGCCATACAGCGGCACAAGAATAAGCACAGCATAATAGTGTGTATTTAGAAGAAGTCCGAGCGTCAAAGCGATGCCACACAACGCCGCTCTTCGACTATTCCGGAGAGGGCCAGTAATAGCTGATGCAGTTATAGCGCTCTGCCAACTAACTAGAAGAACCCCGACCAGTCCTAGCATCAGACCATAGGGACGGGCGTCAATGGCATAATAGACAGTACTCGTCAGGGCGGGAATGGCAATGGCAATCAAACCCGCTCGTTCACCCGCGATCCGTCGCACTGCAATATACAGACAAAACTGGAGCGTCATGAAACCTACCAGTGATGGTAAGCGGACTGCAAACGCATTCCCTCCAAAGATCACGCAGCAATAATGGACCAAGAGATGATAAAAGAACGGGTCGAGTGAGACGGGATAGTGAAGTTGAATTTGGACCAGTTCAGATAGCCTATGTACGCTGTCTGTTTGCAAGACATAAATTTCATCGAGGCTGAGCAGTGTAAAGTACGACTGCACGAAATAAAGCACCCCGGAAAGCACGATCAGAAGGAATGCCTGCCGTGACCCGAAGCTCTTCTTGTCAGATTCATTCATGGCTGAATCCAGGCGATGCGGTAATTAAGCCGGATTGAGGTTGGGTCGGCACAAAAAATGTCCCACGACGGGGGCGGATGAAGAAGAACAAACTCATAACCTCAACCGTAGAATACGATCACGAACAATCACTGTATCAATACCCTATTTGGCGTCTCTGCCTTAGGGAAACTGTATAGTCTTCACTCAAACAAGTGTTTCCAAGTCGAGGAACCACCAAAGTCGCTCTCGGCGGTGTGACATAAATCATTTCTCGATGCCAAATCAAATTCGGCCACGCCATTAGAGGAGCTACATCTGGTGCAATTCGGTTTCTTACCAGCAGCTCACTCTAGTAAGCTGTGCGGTTACTATATCCAAAGCGGTAAACGACGCCGATAATGAGGGCTGAAGAATTAGCGGTTCCTGAGGTCGCTACGGGAACATTACTATAGTGCTCCAACTGAAGGTCCGCCTTGAACGCGAAGCTGGTAAGAACATCGTAATCAAAGCCTATACCGGCCGCCAAAACAGCGGAATTACTCTTCTGATAGAGGATTGTCCCAGCGGGGTTGAGTTGGCCTTTTCCTGCATAGGTAAGCTGACCTCGACCATACAGAACATCAATATAAGGATGCAGAGAGCGATGTGGCCTTTCTACCTTAAGGCCCCCGAGAAAGTTCTCTTCAGAAAAGTAGTGACCGTCATAGAACGGATACGAACCACGTATTTCTATGGCTGGTATAAACCCGTGATACGTCAAATTTCCAAAGCCTAGACTGGCCCCTGCCGTGATATCAAGGTTTCGCCCGGTCCCCGTCTGCTTTATATTATTAGCGCCGAGGAACGTGCCCCCACCCCCGCCAAAAACAGAGAGTTGCAAGGGTCTGATCATCGTCTCGCTGTCCTGAGCGTAAGCTGCTGAAAGGGGTGCAAGCAGCAAAAAGAGAAGTTGGGTAAAACGGATGCCGATTTTCAATCTGACTCCTTCGATTCAAGAGATGAGAAGCAGAATCCACGCTGGTCAGGCGAACCCCTTAGTCTGACTGTGGCACTCCTGGACCGCTTTTACTTTCCATCGCTACTGGAGGATATCAAACGCTTTAGTGCGACGGGTTTGCGGAATATGAACAGGTTCGATTTAGAGCTACTTTAATCTTTATTCGAGAGATTGGTCACGTTACCGGTTGTAGATGATCATCGACGTTGACGCTCTTTCGGACGAAGCGGAAACTTGTCCGCATCGCGCAAGAACGAACCAGATATCAAAGCTTACGGCCATCGGGAACGCCTTCGATAGACTTCGTGGTACCCGAGATGGGTCGGGCATCCGAAGCTCTTACAAATTGAGTTACGCATCGCGACAGAAACGACCTCCGCCCACGATGGGAGAAAAAGAAAGAGAGTTGACTAGGACAAGATGGCTGCGGCGAAGCAGAGAGCTTTATCACGAGCAACCTCCGAGAAATTACATAGATGGGAGAATTGTAACTCATTGAAGTTCTTGCGGGAACTACGAAAGACTCGGATTTCTGTTAGCAAGCTTAGTATGCCAACATACTCATAACATTTGGCTTTTAGCCACTCTTGCGATAAACAGTTCCCTTCACCGCTAAGCAATTCGCTTGAATTTATGGTTTCCACATGGATGATGGCGCCGTTCTACGACTTTAGTATCACGATAGCGGCTGCCTGATCCCCTTGCTCGCGACAATTTGGAGCACGCTTTGAACCCAAAATGTAAGTAGATTAGGCAGACACGGTAATGGATTCCCTCACGGGGGTTGCTGCCGGCCGTCCTACGCTCATATAGGTGAAGCCGTGCTGCTGCATCAGCTTCGGATCGTAAAGATTGCGCCCATCGACGACGATGGGGTAGCGCAGGCTGGCATGCAGCTTCAGCAGGTCGAGCTCCGCGAACTCGGCCCAGTCGGTCAGGATCAGCAACGCGTCGGCATCCTTCGTTGCTTGGTCCACGCTCTCCGCATAGCGCAGCTGCGACGAGGGCGGCAGCTCTTCGGCCGCACGCTTCATCGCCGCCGGATCGTAGGCCACGATCGAGCAGCCTTCCGCCAGCAGCATCTCCACCAGGTCGATCGCCGGCGACTCGCGTATATCGTCAGTCTCACCCTTGAACGCCAGGCCCAGCACGGCAAGCTTCTTGCCGCGCAGCGTCCACAACGCTGCCCGAACCTTGCTCAAAAACCGCTTCTTTTGCCCGACGTTGATCTTCTCAACCTCGCTCAGCAGGTTGAAGTCCACGCCCATCTGCTCGGCCACCGAGCGGAACGCAGCCACGTCCTTGGGAAAGCATGATCCGCCGTACCCGATGCCCGGTCGAAGGAACTTCGGTCCGATGCGCGAGTCCAGCCCAATCCCCTTCGCCACCTGCTCGACATTCGCGTCGGCCGCTTCACACAGATTCGAAACCGCGTTGATAAATGAAATCTTCAACGCCAGGAACGCGTTCGAGGCATGCTTGATAATCTCCGCGCTCTTGGTCGAGGTCAGCAACAGCGGCGGTCGCGCCTTGTCCGAACAGACGCCCGCTATCGCCTCAGCCTTCTTGTAGTACTCGCCCTCGGTCAGCGGCGCATAAATGGCCGTCAGCAACGCAGCGGCGCGCTCGCTGTCGGCGCCTACGACGATCCTGTCCGGATGCAGGAAGTCCGCTACAGCCGTTCCTTCGCGCAGAAACTCCGGGTTCGACACCACATCGAACATCTCCCGGTTCACGCCATTGCGCTCGATCACTCGCCGAATCCATTCATTCGTGTAGACCGGAACGGTGCTCTTTTCCACAATGACCTTATAGCTCGTAATATGACGCGCGATCTCGCTCGCCACCGCTTCCACATACGACAAATCAGCATCCCCGGTGTCCGATTGCGGCGTGCCCACAGCGATGAAAATCGCATCGCAGGCCTGCGTCGCCTCCGCCAGATCCGTCGTAAACTTCACCCGCGTATTGCGGTACTTGCCCAGCAGCGCAGGAAGATAGTTTTCGTGGATCAGCGTGTCGCCGCCCTGCAACGCGGCCACCTTCCGCTCGTCGTTATCGACGCAATAAACCTCGTGGCCCATCTCCGCAAAGCAGATAGCCGCCACCAGCCCCACATACCCCGACCCCACAACCGCTATAGGAACAACACCACTCATAAGGACACTTTCCTTTACGCCTTAAGTCAATAAATACGCTTTTGCCCCATTGTAAGGCCAACTGCACCGCAAACTAGGCAAACAACAATGCCCACCGAAACGTAAAAGCAACATAACCTCGTGCGAGTAGAGTAAGAGTGATGGCTCCTCCCTTTTCGCGGAAAAAGCTCGCCGAGCCAGGCGGTTATCTTACGGGCGCGCCGACGGGATCGGTAGCCGGCGCATATATGACTTTGTCCGACGCGCTGAAGACCTTTCAAAACGGAAGTTCCTTATCATTGTTCTGGGTATTCTGGGCATCTTTTACGGCCTTTATAAGAACACCACTCAACCCAGTCTTTATTCCTCTCATGGCCGCGTAGAAATACGCAGCCGCTCTTCCAATCAGTATCAGGCTGGACCGGAAGGCACGGAAATCGACATAGTCGATCACGCCATGCCGCCGCCCGGTCCAACCGTCAAAACCGGATCGTCGCTTGTCATCATCAATACGTTGATCGCGCTCCTCTTCGGCGTCGTGCTTGTCTTGGTTCTCGAGGGCCTGGATAACGGTCTGTGCAGCGTAGCGGAAATAGAAGCAATCACAGGTTTGCCATCCCTTGCCTTGATTCCACGTTCCCATAGGACAGACGTTCCGGCTTCTACCCTTAGTATTGGGCAGCGCAACGTGAGTGCGCTTTCCAGTCCTCAATCGCAGTTTGCTGAAGCGTTGCGCACTCTCTGGATCTCCCTGCTGCTATCGTCCGCCGGCAGTCTGCCTAAGATCATCCTGGTCACCAGCGCTGTGCCTTCCGAAGGTAAGACCACCATCTGCACCAATCTCGCCTGCGTCCTGGCTCAGGATGACGTTCGCGTGCTCATGATTGACGGCGACCTCCGCCGCCCGACAGTACATCATCGCCTTGGTCTCAACGGCAAAATCGGCCTAACCTCCATACTTATCGGGACCGCAACTCTTGAGCAAGCCGTTCAGAAGCTGCCCGAGCTCCCAAACCTTGAAATTCTCACCAGCGGCCCCATTCCTCCGTTCCCCACCGAGATGCTCGGTTCGCAGACGATGTCGGATCTGCTGGAACAATGCCGCGGAATCTACTCCCACATCGTCATCGATTCTCCGCCCCTCCTCTCGGTTACCGATGGCCTTGTTCTCGCTGGCAACGCCGATGCTGTCGTTATGATCGTGCGGCATGGCCGTTCCGACAAACAAACCGTTCGCCGCGCCCGCGACCTTCTCGCGCGTGCCGGCGCTTCCGTTATCGGCATCGCCATCAACGCCGTCGATCTCAGTTCTCCGTATCTCGATTCTGAGAGGCGGGCGCACAAAACGCGACCGTTCCCGCCTACGCCTGTGAGAACCTAGACCCATGCGGCTTCCTATCCTTTTCTTGGCAATAACTCTGCTCCCCGCCTCCGGACAAACCCGCCCGCGCCACCCAACATCCACCGCCAAGCCCGACCCCCTACCCAGCGGCCCCACTGTCCTCATCGACACCACACTCGGCCGCATCAGCTGCAAGCTCTTCACCGAGCAGACCCCCGCCACGGCAGCCAACTTCATCGCCCTCGCCAACGGAACGAAGGACTGGCCCGACGCCTTCGGCAAGCCCGTCCACGGCCAGCCCTTTTACGACGGCCTCGAGTTCGGCGGCGTCTCCAACGGCATCACCACTGGCGCACGCTTCGGTGGAGGCATCGGCCTTGCCGGCCCTCCATTCCCCGCCGAAAAATCCGCCATCGACTTTAGCCACACCGGTCTGCTCGTCATGCGCAAAAACCCACCCGCCAACCCCGATGACAAGACCGAGCAGCCCCTGACCAGCAGTTCCGTCTTTTACATCTTCGCCCACTCCGACTTCGAGCACGAAAACATCGGCACCGTCTTCGGCCAGTGCGACGACGCTTCCCTTCCAACCATCACCGCGCTCTCGCACGCTCTCCTCAGCACCGACAACCACCCCGCCGCCCCCATCGCTATCAACCACATCAGCGTCGTGCAGCCCGGCGAACCCACACCGCCCATCGCCGCCAACGTGCCCGCAGCATCAGTCACACCGCAGCCTTCGCCCATGCCCGTCGATCCCATCCCCGCGCCCCAACCCACAGGCCCCACCGCGACCATCGACACCACCCTGGGGACCCTCACCTGCAAGCTCTTTACCAAAGAGGCTCCCATCGGCACGGCCAACTTCATCGGCCTCACCAACGGCACCAAGGATTGGCATCTTCCCGGCACACAGACCCTCCAGCACAATCGCCGCTTCTACGACGGCCTCAGCTTCGGCCGTGTCATCCCCGACTTCATGATTCAGAACGCCGACCTGCCCAATGATCCCGGCGGCGACGGCGATCTCGGCTTCGTCTTCGGCGTTGAATCCGTCCCCGGCCTCACCTTCGACCGCCCCGGCCGTCTCGCCTACGCCAACGCCGGCCCCAACACCAACCAGAGCGAGTTCTTCGTCACCGAGCACGCCGTCCACCGCCTGGACGGCAACTACACTATCTTCGGCCAGTGCGACGACGCTTCCATCCCCATCGTCGAAGCCATCGCCCGCGTCCCCCGCGATGCCCACAACAAGCCGCTGAAGCCAGTCACCATCCGCAAAATCACCATCGAGTAGAGAGCCGCCTCACAGACATAGCCTCGAAACCTCCGAGCCGAAGGCCAAAAGGGAAAATCCTTAAACAGCCATCGGGAAAGGCGGCCTCACCTTTCCTGATAACTAAGAACTGAGAACGAACAACCGCCTCTACCCCCGCAGCTTTGCCAACAAATCCGTCGGATGCACCGGCTTGGCCAGAATTTCAAACTCATGCCCCTGCGACCGCGCCCGCTCCAGCAGGTCAGCCGTCGCGGCCTGGCCGGAGAACAACAGAATCTTGCAGTTAGGCAGCTTATTCCGTGTCTGGATCGCCGCTTCAATGCCGGTCATCCCGGTCATGATCACGTCCGAAATCAGCATGTCCGGATGAAACGTATCGAGCGCCTCGATCGCTTTCTCTCCGCTGTATACGGCACGCGCTTCAAAGCCCGCCTGGTTGAGAATAATGGCCAGGGTATTGGCAATCACCTGTTCGTCATCGGCGACGAGCACGCGAGGCTTCGGGCTGGTACTTGTTTTCTGTGGCATGAAAAGGTCCTTGTTCCTTCTTCCGTAATCCTGCCGTGACGCACACATCGTGCGGAGCGCACTTCGACTCCATCCATCATACGTTGCGCATCATCTTGTGCAAATCACAGTATTTACGCTTCGATGCAGCCCCGCACGTCCGCGCTGCATCGGTCGCGCGAGTATCGGCAATATCCCCTGTGCAATTCCACAATTTCCACAGAACCGCATGACGAATCTGTCATCTTGATCCCTACCCCATCCATCCACTCGTCTTTTGTCATCCCAAGTGAATCCGAAAGATCTATCCTCGCCTATACCTATATAGGCAAGTCCTCAGATCGAAGAGATCAAGCCAAACAAGCTTTCTCTATCCTCTACACTCTATCCTCTTCACTCTGCCTCTTTACCCTCAGCTCCTTACCCCGGTGATACCCTTATCCTTACCCATGGTCGATCTGCACCACCACCTTCTCCCCTCCCTCGACGACGGCTCTCCCGACCTCGACACCTCCGTCGCCATGGCGCGCATGGCCGCAAACGACGGCATCACCCACGTCGTCTGCACACCCCACGCCAGCTTGCACTGGACCTTCGACCCCGCCGTCAACGCCGAGCGCATCGCCGAACTCCGATCCGCGCTGGCCGCCGAATCCATCCCCCTTACCCTTGGCTCCGGCTGCGACTTCCATCTCAGCTTCGACAACATTAAGGACGCCCACGCCAACCCCACCCGTTACACCATCAACCAGAAGAATTACCTCCTCGTCGAACTTCCTGACTTCGGCATCCCTCACGGCATGGGCGAAATCCTCTACGAGTTCCAACTCGACAACATGATCCCCATCCTCACCCACCCGGAGCGCAACCCAACCCTCCAGCGCGAGCCCCGTATCCTCACCAACTGGATGCGCAACGGCCTGCTCATTCAAGTCACGACTGGCTCGGTCCTCGGCACCATGGGCAAAGAAGCCGAGCGCATGGCCCACCAACTCCTCGCCAACCGCTGGGTCAACTTCCTCGCCACCGACGCCCACAACCTCACCTCACGTCCACCTGTCATGCGCGCAGCCCACGACTTCGTCGCCCGCAAATACGGAGCCGACTACGCCCGCCTGCTCTGCACCACCAACCCCGCTGCCGCCTTCGCTGGAGACCCCCTACCCGAGCAATTCCCGCTCCTCAACCTCTATGACGACACCAATCCCTCCTGGTGGAAACGCATCTTCAAAAGCAGAGTGTAGAACGTAGAGGATTGAGCATAGAAAAACCCATCGTCTTCAAGAGCTGCATCACCCTTTAGATTTGTCATCCTGAGCGAAGTCGAAGGACTGCTGTTGCCAATACGGGCAACGGCGGGTACGAAGACCAACCCGCCACGCAATCTTTTATCCTCTGCGTGGCTTCGCTCCAGTTCGCCAGGATTGCAAGTTGCCTAACAGCCTCGTAGATTGAGGCCGTTTGATTGGCTCATCTCCAAAGGTTAGTCTTGGCCATATCGAGAACTTCGTGGCCGTCGCCATGCAGCATCGCCTTCAGCATGTAGAGATTGAAGCCGGCGGCCTGGGCGAGGGTGATGGTCGGGGGAAGTGAGAGTTCCTGCCGCGCGACGACGACGTCGACGACAGCCGCTCCAGGGTGCGCGAAAGCCTCTTGGAGAGCGGGGATCACCTGCTCGGGAGTTTCGACCCGCCATGCGCGAATGCCCACGCCTGATGCAATGGCGGCGAAGTTTTGTGGCTTGAACTCAGTGCCGTAGGTTTCGACACCGGCCGCTTTCATCTCTTGCTCCACGAACCCGAGTGCCCCATTGTTGAAGACGATGACCTTCACAGGTAGATCGAGTTGTCGCAAAGTGAGCAGATCGCCAAGAAGCATGGAGATACCGCCATCTCCCGAGAGAGTCACAACCTGGCGGGACCGCTCGGCAGATTGGGCACCGATGGACTGCGGCATCGCGTTGGCCATGGTGCCGTGGTTGAAGCTGCCGATAAGGCGACGCTTGCCGTTCATCTTGAGGTAGCGGGCGGACCACGTGGTGGGCGTTCCAACATCGCAAAGGAAAACTGCATCGTCCGCGGCGAGGTCACTGATGCATGTGGTCAAGTACTGCGGGTGAATCGGAGATTTGCCCGGCTCGCCGACGGCGCGATCGTCGAGTTCCTTGCGAACCTTCTGGAAGTGTTTCACCGAGTCCTTCAAGTGGCTGCTCTTATGCTTCGTGAGAAGCGGCGTAAGGGCTCGCAGGGTATGCTTCACGTCGCCGATGAGACCAACGTCAATCTTCGTGCGGCGACCCAGCTGCTCCCCGCGAATGTCGATCTGAATGACGTGGATGCCTTCGGGATAGAACTGCGAGTAGGGGAAATCGGTGCCAAGCATCAGCAGAGTGTCGCAGTCTTGCATAGCGCGATAGGCAGATGGCATGCCAATCAACCCGTTGAGTCCGACGAAGTACGGGTTGTCGTACTCGATGTACTCTTTTCCGCGCAGAGCGGTGATCACGGGCGCCTGGAGTACTTCGGCCACCGCGAGGACTTCAGCACGAGCTTCCGCACATCCGGCCCCGGCGAGGATCGTGATCTTCTTGGTGGAGTTGAGAAGCTCGGCTGCGCTTGCGAGAGCAGCGGTGGGTGGAAGAATGGAGGCGGCCGGTCCGTTGATGCCGAGGTCGATGGCAGGAGAGGTCGCGGACTTCGTGAATATGTCTCCTGGGATCACGACGACGGCAACGCAGCGTTTTGCGATGGCCGTGCGCATGGCGATCGCCAGGACCCGCGGAACCTGCTCGGGCGTGGAGATCACTTCGCAGAAGTCCGAGCAGGTGAGAAAGACCTGTTCTGGCCGGGTCTCCTGAAAGTAGTTCGTCCCGATTTCAGCGCTGGGGATTTGTGCGGCGATAGCAAGAACCGGAACACGGCTGCGGTGACAGTCGTGCAGTCCGTTGATCAGGTGGAGATTCCCAGGCCCACAGCTTCCCGCGCACACCGTAAGCTGGCCGCTGATCTGGGACTCGCCGCCTGCGGCGAAGGCGGCCACTTCTTCATGCCGGACCATCTGCCAGTCGATGCCATCGTGGGAACGTATGGCATCGGTGAAGCCATTGAGGGAGTCGCCGGCTACGCCATAGACGCGTCTAACGCCTGCTTTGATAAGGGTTTCTACGAAAACGTCCGCGACTTTGGCGAGAGGATCCTTCTTCCACATGGAGGGCTGCATCCTTTTCTGGTCTGACTACCTACAGGCTTGGATGCAGGCATTCCAGATGGCAGCATGGGGCATCACGATGAGGAGTCTCGGCACGGCTTCTCGTCAATGATTTCTCAAGTGTCGATAAGGGCGTTTATGGGACGAATGTTCTACATCGGCCAAATGTCCGAGGCATACTCTCCGCGATATTCTCGTGGGACAGGCGCGGTGCCGATACTAGCCCAGCCAGAAGGAGCAAGTCATGCCCGCATATCTCATTTCATTGTGCAGAAACATCACCGAACGCAAGCGCCTTGAGGATTACTGGGCCAATGTTGCGCCAGCCTTTAAGGACGTTAACGCCAAGCCGCTCGTGGCCTATGCACCGTTCGAAATTCTTGAAGGGGATGGGGGAGTCCTAGGAGTAGTACTGTTTGAGTTTTCCTCGATGGAGGAGGCTCGACGCTGGTACACCAGCCCTGCCTATCAGGAGGTAAAGAAACGTCGCGAAGGGGCAGCTAACTTCGATCTAATTCTCGTAGAGGGCGGGTTTGTACCGGCGGCAGAGCGAATGCCGGAGTTCAATTCATAAGCATTGCGGCAAAGCCAGGCTGCGGGCAGCCCCGGGACTCGTGATATCGCGGGATATCGTCCAACCTTCCGCAAACGGCGTTTCTCGTTACTGATCGCCTTCGATAAGGTCAAGGCGAAGAACCAGCAGGATCGCCTCGGTGACCAATCCTCTTCGCAGTGATCCTTGCATGCTTGTCCTCTGTAAGGACAGCCCGGTCGTCAGGCCCATGATGATCTCGGCAAGGTTCTTGGGGTCAGATGGCGGAGTACGTTCCAGCCTTACGAACAGTTTGGCCACGAGTCCGGCCATCGTCTCGATGTGGGTGCGGTGCAGCTTGCCATAGGTCTTGGCGAACGTCTTGTCCCGGCAGGCCTGCAACTGAAACTCAGCCGAGAGAAGTCCGAAGTCGAAATCCGAGTCGCCTTCGTTCTGAGTGTTTCGGATGAGCGAGACTAGCTCCGACCCAGAAACGTCCCGCGTAAGCAGCTGTGCCAACGCTTCAATTTCTCGCCGCTTGTGTATATCGAGAAGCTCAAGGAAGATCGCTTCCTTGCTTTCAAAATTGGAGTAAAACGCTCCTTTGGAGTAGCCCGCGCTCTCCGCTATAAGATCGACGGACGCGCCTTCATAGCCGCCTTTCGAAAATAATTGCGCTGCGGAATCCAGAAGCCTCGTCCTGGTTTCGCGCCGGCTCTCCTGCCGGGTTAATCTCTGCCTGACCACTTTCGCCACATTTCAAGCATACCGCACAAAAACTATTTGCAACTCAAATACTACTCGGTATATCTATACCCGTGGAGATATTTGCGCGGACTTTGGTCCAGCTCCAGTATGAATCCGCAAAGAGAAGAGGAATAATGACAAAGACAATACTGATTACAGGTGCGTCGAGCGGTATCGGGCGTGCCAGCGCGCTCTACTTTGCAGAAAAGGGCTGGAATGTAGTTGCGACGATGCGCGATCCGCTCAAGGCCGATGCCGCACTTCAGCATCCGCAGATCAGTGTGTTCGCACTGGACGTCACGGATGCCGGCTCTATCGCTCGCGCCGTTGACGAGACGCTCGCCCGCTACCGGAAGATCGATGTCCTGCTGAACAACGCGGGTTACGCTTTGTTCGGCCCGATCGAAGCGAGCGACAGCGGACAGATTCAACATCAGTTTGCGACGAACTTCTTCGGCTTGATCGAAGTCACGCAGCAAGTCATCCCGGCGATGCGCACCGCTGGCGAAGGCATGATCCTGAACATATCTTCCATCGTGGGCCGTCTGGCGCTGCCTTATGCTTCTTCTTACGTCGCAACGAAGTTTGCGGTGGAAGGCTTGAGCGAGTCGATGCGCTACGAGCTAGAACCGTTCCATATTCGCGTGAAGCTCATCGAACCCGGCAGCATTCTTACCGAGTTCGGAAAAGGCAGCATGCAGGTAACGACCAGCGAACCTTATCGGGCAAGCATGAATAAATTTCTTGGCGTCTTCACAAAAAGTAATGCTAGGGCAGCGAGTCCGGTAGACGTTGCGAGGGTTATTTACCGTGCCGCGAATGATGCGTCAAACCAGTTGCGCTATCTCGCCAAACCTGGCCCGCTCTTCTGGTTAAACCGGTTCTTGCCCGATGCAGCGTGGCGGCGTCTGTTGGTGAAGGCGATGGTCAAGTAGAAGGAGCTCGTCGATGAACATATTGTTGCTGGGGGCCACGGGGCTTGTGGGGAGAAATGTTCTGGAGCAGGCTCTCGCGAATCCCGCCGTCACCCGTGTGATCGCACCAACCCGCCGTCTATTGGAACCCCATTCAAAGCTCACAAATCCTGTTTCCGATCGCCTAGAGGCGTGGCTCTCTGAAGGGATCAATCAAGGAATCGACGGGGTCGTCTGCTGTCTGGGAACGACGATCAAAAAAGCAGGTTCGAAAGAAGCCTTTCGCGAAGTCGACTACGCGCTGCCGTTGAAGTTTGCGCGAGACGCGCATCAGCATGGAGTGGAAACGTTTGTCCTCGTTTCAGCGAGCACTGCGGCCACCAACTCTGCGATGTTCTACTCCAGAATCAAAGGCGAAGCCGAGAGGGACATCGGGCTGGTGGGTTTCAGATCACTGACCATCGTTCGGCCGAGCCTGATCGGCGGTCAACGCGAGGAGCCACGCCTCATGGAACACATTGCACTGCAACTCCTGCGAGTTCTTGCGCCCATTCTGCCGAAGAAGATCCAGATCAATCCCGCTGAGACGATCGCCGTTGCATGTCTGAATGCTGTCATGGCTCGCGATCCAGGATTCCATATCCGCAATGACGAAAGCCTTGTCGCCGATTGATCCTGGGAAGTCGGCTAATGAGATGGTCCGCCGCTGTAACCCTCCGCTGAGGCGGAGGATAGTATCAGCGGTTTCAGAGGAGGATCATCGACATGTAGATTCGTTCGGTAGGCATCGACCTGGGCAAGACGACATTTCACCGTGTTGCACTGGGAGCATCGGGCAAGGTCCTGGTTAAGAAGAAGTTCACGCAGAAGCAGCTACTAGCGTTCACGGCGAACATGCAGACGTCGTTGATCGGTTTGGAAGCCTGTTCTGGAGCACATTTTCTCGGTCGAGCGTTGAGGCAGCAGGGTCATGACGTCAGGCTGATCGCGGCGCAGTTCGTGAAGCCGTTTGTGAAGTCCAACAAGAACGACTTTGTTGATGCGGAAGCTATCGCTGAGGCGGTCGAACGCAAGAACATGCGCTTCGTCCCGATCAAGACGGATGACCAGCTCGACCTGCAGGCGATGCACCGGATTCGTGATCGGCTTGTTGCACGGCGCACAGCGGTCATCAACCAGATCCTAGCATTTCTGTTGGAGCGAGGCATGGTGTTCGCGCAGAAGCCTGCCAAGCTCAAGGCCGCGATGGCCGATGTTCTAGAGAACGCGGACAACGTGCTGACGCCGATGATGCGTAACCTGATCGGCTTGCTGTGGGATGAGTGGAAGACCGTCGAACAGCAGATCGACGAGCTGACCGATAGGCTCGAACAGATCGCGAGCACCGACGCGGGTTGCTGCCGTATCCGTCAGATTCCAGGCATCGGCCCCATCGTGGCGACGGCTATCGTAGCCGCCATTGGCAACGGCGCAGCGTTCCGTAAGGGCCGAGACTTCGCGGCATGGCTCGGGCTCGTCCCACGTCAGTATTCGACTGGAGGCAAGACCAAGCTGCTGGGCATCAGCAAGCGCGGGAACATCTACCTACGTAAGATCCTGATCCATGGCGCCCGCGCCGCCGCCATGCGCATAAAACGGGATCGTTTCGCGATCGGAGGATGGATGAACGCGCTTGAAGCGCGAGCGCCGCGCAACGTACTGGTCGTGGCCATGGCCAACAAGCTCGCCCGTATTGCATGGGCCGTGCTCTCCACCGGAGAAGACTATCGGTCTGGAGTGAACTTGGCCGCGGCATGAGATAGAGCGGAAAAGACGCCTGCGGCTTGGAAGCGCTACGCGCTCCCACTTTCCCGCTCTACGACTACAACAACTTTTCCACCAAGGTCTGCACAGGAACAGTAAGGACGAAAGAACAGTCAAAACGGCGTCTCTGAAACCTGTTTCCGATAATGGTCTTCTACGACCGTTCGGCTTGTTAGGACAGAGACGCAGCGGAACTCATCCTGGCCAGGAGCACATGACTCCAACAAAGGCCGAATACATTGCCGCAGACTTGTCTTCTCGACCAAACTAACCCTTGCAGTCACGCGGCGGACCATACAGTATCGGTAGTGACCCATACCCGACGAGAAGCCGCCTTCTCTATCCTCTACACTCTGCCGTTACAGCCCCAGCCCACCATCCACCGCCATCAACTGCCCCGTAATAAAGTGCGGCGCCGTCGCAAAGAACAACACAGCCGCTGCGACATCCTCTACCCGCCCATTGCGCTGCATCGGCGTCTTCTCCGCAAAGTGTTCGTAAGCCGCGCTCACTTCACCCCACACGATCATCCCCGGTGCGACGCAGTTCACACTGATATCCGGTGCCCACGCCTTCGCCATCGTGTGTGAAAGCATATGCAGTGCCGCCTTCGACGTGCAGTAGTGCGCATGCGTCGCCCACGGATGAATACCACCCAGCGACCCGATGTTCACAATCCGTCCCCGCCGAGCCTTCAAAATCCCATGGGCCGCCTTGGCTACGAGAAACGGCCCACGCGTATTGGTCTCATACATCGCATCCCACTCAGCGACGGAGATATTCTCGAGCGCCACAGTCTCAAACGCGCCCGCATTATTCACCAGGATATCGAGCCCATGCATGCGCTTTTCGGCTTCGGCAACAGCCGCCTTCACGCTCGTCTCGTCGCGAACATCGCAGGCCAACGCGTATGCTTCTACACCTGCCGCCTTGAGGTCGGCAACCGTCTGCTCTGCTTCAAACTCTGATCCCCGATACGTAATCGTGACGTCCGCACCGGCCTCAGCTAGCGCCAACGCCAACCCGCGACCGATCCGCTTCGCACCGCCAGTTACCAGCGTGCATTTCCCCGCCAAAGGCTTTTCCAGGCTCATCACTTCGGCGTAATTCCCGACTGCGCCGCGGGTGCCGTGTCCGTCTGCATCGTCGGTGGAGCATTCGTCGGGCCCAGCGCAGGCTTCGCCCGTTCCTGAACACCCGGTTGCACGGTAGCCGCTTTCCCGTCATTGTCTTGGAACTGCGAAACTTGCGCCTGTGGCCGCTTCAGCTTCACCGTAATTAGCTTGTCCGCATCGGTCACATCGAACTCATCGGCGAACGTCGAGTAGCCATTCGCAAAAACCTGCACCGTCACATGGCTTCCCGCTTCGATAAAGTCCATCGTCGCATCGCCCTGCCCATTCGTCTTCACTTCCATGTTCCCGGTATCTTTTCCGTCCTTGGTCGCATGGAAGATCACAGCAGCGTTCTCCATGGCGTGTCCATTGAAGGCCTTCTGCACGGAAACAACAATGTGCGCGGTCGCCGGTGGAGGCGTGTATTTGCGCCCATGCGCTTGCTGCTGAGCAGAAAGAACGGAAAACGACAAAAGACAAGTCAGCCCGACGCCAAGAAAACCACGGGCCCGAAGGCTGGAAGAAACGGAGGTCATGTCCGCAATTTTAGCGCGTTACCGCCACCTTTGGCTTGACCGCAATAGCCGCTAAGAAAGTGCCAATCGAAATTTTCAAGTCCGACGCTAACTCTTTATTCTTGCGGTTTTTGCGCACTTTTGACGGGGAGGTGGGGTCAGCCACCAATCGACCCACGACCATCACTCCATATCTGCGCGTAATTCACTCATATTTCACAACTAGACGTTGACTCCTTACGCCGGTTGGCATACATTAGCAGTCGGCAGTTGAGAGTGCCAAAGCCTCTCGATCAGCACTAAGGAGAACTCAAAGAACATGGCATCCACTACGTTCACACCGTTGCATGACCGCATCCTCGTCAAGCGTATCGAAGAGGGCGAGAGCATCCGCGGCGGCATCATCATCCCCGATTCCGCCAAAGAAAAGCCCCAGTCCGGCGAAGTCGTCTCCGTCGGCAAAGGCAAGTCCAACGACGAAGGCAAGGTCTTCCCGCTCGACGTCAAAGCTGGCGACACGGTCCTCTTCGGCAAGTACTCCGGCACCGAGATCAAGCTCGACGGCGAAGAGTTCCTCATCATGCGCGAAGAAGAAGTCCTCGGCATCCTCAAGAAGTAGTCCTTCGCGGACGGCAAGACGCGGCTACGCCGCAAAGGCCTCCGCACAATCCGGAAGGGCACGGCTTCAGCCGGGCCACAAAGAAATCTTTTTATAATCCGGGGGCTTTAGCCCCCGAGGAGAGCACTAATGGCAAAGCTAATTCTGCACGGTGAAGATTCCCGTCAAGCGATTCTGCGTGGTGTCAACACGCTCGCCAACGCGGTTAAGGTGACACTCGGTCCCAAGGGCCGCAATGTCGTCATCGAGAAGAAGTTCGGTTCCCCCACCATCACCAAGGACGGCGTCACTGTCGCCAAGGAGATCGAGCTCTCGGACCCGATCGAAAACGTAGGCGCACAGCTCGTCAAGGAAGTCGCCTCCAAGACCTCCGACATCGCCGGTGACGGTACCACCACCGCCACTGTCCTCGCCCAGGCCATCTTCCGCGAAGGCGTCAAGACGGTTGCCGCCGGCGCCAACCCGGCTGCTCTGAAGCGCGGCATCGACAAGGCCGTTGAGGCCATCATCGGCAAGCGCGACGAGAACGGTGCAGTTGTCGGCGGGGCTCTCGCTGAGTTCTCCAAGCCCGTCACTGGCGACATGATCGCTCAGGTCGGCACCATCTCGGCCAACTCCGACGAGCAGATCGGCTCCATCATCGCAGCCGCGATGAAGAAGGTCGGCAAGGACGGCGTCATCACCGTGGAAGAGTCGCGCACCATGGAAACGCAGCTCGACGTCGTCGAAGGCATGCAGTTCGATCGCGGCTATCTCTCGCCCTACTTCGTCACCGATGCAGAGCGCATGGAAGCAGCCCTCGAGAACCCCTACATCCTCATCTATGAGAAGAAGATCTCCACGATGAAGGACCTGCTCCCCTTGCTCGAGCAGATCGCTCGCACCGCCAAGCCCCTCGTCATCATCGCTGAAGACGTAGACGGCGAGGCCCTCGCAACCCTCGTAGTCAACAAGCTGCGTGGCACGCTGAACGTCGCTGCCGTCAAGGCTCCTGGCTTCGGCGACCGCCGCAAGGCCATGCTCGAGGACATCGCTGTTCTCACCGGCGGCAAGGCGATCACGGAAGACCTCGGCATCAAGCTTGAGGGCGTCAAGATCGAAGACCTCGGCACCGCCAAGCGCGTCACCATAGACAAGGACAACACCACCATCGTCGATGGCGGCGGCGAAGATGAGAAGATCGCCGGTCGCGTCAAGGAAATCCGCGCTCAGGTTGAGAAGACCACCTCCGACTACGACCGCGAGAAGCTGCAGGAGCGCCTTGCCAAGCTGGTTGGCGGCGTTGCCGTCATCAAGGTCGGTGCTGCTACCGAAACCGAGATGAAGGAAAAGAAGGCGCGCGTCGAAGACGCGATGCACGCAACCCGCGCTGCCGTTGAAGAAGGCATTGTCCCGGGCGGCGGTGTTGCTCTTATCCGCACGATCCCCGCGGTGGACGCGCTCATCAAGACGCTCGAAGGTGACGAGAAGATCGGCGCATCGATCATCCGCCGCGCTATCGAAGAGCCTCTCCGCACCATCGTCTCGAACGCTGGCGAAGAAGGCTCGGTCGTCATCGGCAAAATCCATGAATCTAAAGACTCTAACTTCGGCTACAACGCTGGAAGTGGGGTTTATGAGGACCTGGTGAAGGCTGGTGTGATCGATCCGACCAAGGTTACGCGTACTGCGCTGCAGAATGCGGCTTCTATCTCCGGACTTCTTCTCACGACTGAAGCGATCATCGCGGAAATCCCTGAAAAGAAAGAAGCTGCGGGTGGCGGACATAGCCATGGCGGCGGCGGTATGGACGGCATGTACTAAGCCTCAACAAGCAATGAAAGGCCCCCGGGTTTCCGGGGGCCTTTTCATTTCTGCATATAGAATGGTGCATTTAGTCGAAATTGTGGTGCTTTTTTGTGGTGAGTTTGTGGTGACTTGTGGGCGTTTTAACGTTTCTTGGTGTCCAGCAAACTTGACATCCCGTTACTGGAGATCGACGCCAGGGTGAACGCCGTCCGGTGCATGAATCTTGACGCCGGACTGGCTTGTCTTGAGCTTGAACCTGGCCAGGGTGTCATTCTTCTCGCGAGCGGCGTCAGCCATGAAGGTGATGGTGTAGCTCTCGGAGATGTCCTTGCTGAACTCCTTGAGAAAGGGTTGCAGCGAGACGGGGTTGCCGATTCCCTGCCAGAGCGATTCGCCACCGGTGGACTGCGCTACCTGGCTGAGGTAGTTCTGGCCGCTCATCGCGGCACCGCGAACGCCGCGGTAACCAGCATCGGCATAAGCGATGGCATAGACGGCAACGCCGGCGCGTTGAGCATCTTCCTGCGCGGTCTGGACGTAGGGACTGTCCTGATTTAGCGGCGAGGTGCTGCCGTTATAGGGATCCACGCCATTGGTCAGCATGAGCACAAAGCGGGGCCCGGGCTGGTTTGAGGGCCAGTGCTTCACAAACTCCGAAAGACAGAAGTACGGGCTGGCGCTGACACCGCCGGAAGAGATAGGCATCCGCAGTGTCTCAGCAATGGCCGCGTGGTTGGTCGAAAATCCTTCGTCTTTCGTGGGCGAATAAACTTCTCCGTTGCGCATGTAACCGACGAAAACCTGCATGCCTGGCGGCAGACTGTTGATGAAGGTGACAAGATCCGACAACTGATTTCCGAAGCTTGAGCGGAGGCCGTCGTCGATCAGAATCGCGAGCTGCGCATTGTGTGCTCCGATAGGCTTTACGCTAGTGATCGGCATGGACTTGCCGTTGAGCTGCAGCGTGAGCATTGCGGGGTTCAACGGCTCTTCGGTCTTGGATTGGACGTTGATGAGGGCGGTGGTCGTCACCGGCCCTTCGGGGACGAGCTCCTGTGCGAGGACTGGAAGAACGCAGCCCATAGCGATCGAAGCCAGTGTGGTTGCAAAAAGTGCGCGTCGTGTGACAGACATATTGTTTCCCTTCTTCATTCCACATCTTTAGACGGCGCCGGAGCATGCGTGGTTGCGGGGCTTTGAATGCTGGAGTCCAGCGACCCGGCGAAGTGGCTGGTTGGTGAAGTGCAGGAAAAGCATCTCCACCAAGGCTACAAACTCAGTAGCAGACAACCCGAATTGGACTGCGCCATGCGTGCAACCGGGTTAAAGAATGGGACGCACGTGCGTCGTCATTCTTTTGATGCCGTCGAATGGCCTTCTGTCGTCTGCAGTGCATAAGGCTCCCTTTGTAGGAATTGATGGCCTTGCGTGCCTTACTATGAGGAAGGTTTTAGCCCAAATACAAGAAAAATCGAGGCGTGTTCGCCTCAGCGTGCATGGAGCAATGGCTGCGTAGATGGCACAACTCGATGTAAGGTCGATTTTTGTGGTGGGAGCGCTGCTGATGGCCTGCGTCAGCGGCGGCCTGCTGGTGGTGCGGCTCAGCAATCCACGCTTTAAGGGCCTCGACTGGCTTGGAGGAACGTTCGCGTCGGGCTGCATGGGAGCGCTCCTGCTCGCTCTTTTCGACCACCTTCCCCGCTTTGTCAGCATCGTCCTTTCGGATCTGCTGGTTCTGATGGCCTTCGTGTTCCTGCACGTCGCCATTCTTGACCTGCGCCGCGCCTCCTCCCTGTGGCCGAAGCTGGGCCTGACGCTTGTATCGATCCAGTTCACGGCCTGCTATTGGTTCACCTTCGTCCAGCACCATGCCAGAATCCGAATGGCAGTCTTCTGCGTGGCCCTCTGCCTCCAGCTCGGCTGGACGATCCTCCTGCTCGTCCGCGGAGCCCGTCGCGGGGCTCGTCTTCCCTCCTGGTTCATGGCCACGATCCTGAGCGTGCTGCTGGCCGCCAACCTCTCCCGCATTGCGACTCTCTGGTTCATCCGAAGCAATCACCGGTCCGGCCCGGACAGCATCTTGCAGACGCTCCTGGACACGGTCTACGTCTGCATTGCCATGGGAATCGCCTTCGGATTCTTGTGGATGACCACCGCGGAACTCAGCCACGAACTCGAGATGATGGCCAGCACCGACTCCCTCACCCGCATCTACAATCGACGCGTCTTCCGCGAGTTGTGCGAGCGCGAGTTCGACCGCAGCCTCGGCAACGGCACCCCGTTCTCCCTCATCATGATGGATCTTGACCACTTCAAGCGCATCAACGACCGTTACGGCCACCGCGGCGGCGACGAGGTGCTCTTGGCCGTCGTCCAAATCATGCAGGATTCCATCCGCGACATCGACACGCTCGGACGCTGGGGCGGAGAAGAGTTCGTGGCGCTCCTCCCTGGCACCTGCATGGACGACGCCCAGATCGTTGCTGAACGCGTCCGCCGGAACGTCGAGCAACTGGTCCTCAACATCGACGAGGCCAACATAGGGGTAACCGTCAGCCTTGGCATCGCCACCCTCCGAGGCCGCGAGGATGGCCTCGAGGCCATGTTCGTCCGCGCGGATCGGGCCCTTTACCTGGCCAAGGAAAGCGGCCGCAACCAGGTCATCACCCTGACCTAGTCGCCGCCGATGCGGAGCTTGAGGCCGGTGCGGAAGGTTAAGCGCAGACCGGGGTAGCCGATGGGGCCGATGTGCTGGTTGTTGAGGAGGTTGTCGAACTGGGCGAAAAGGGTGAGGCCGTGCTTCCAGGCGTAGGTTCCGCCGAGGTCGAGCTTCACATAGCCGAAGTCGAGGTCGCGATTCGGTAGAAGGAGAGTGTTGCCGCCGTTGAGGTCCGAGAAATCGAGGAAGGTTGAGTCATCGCTGCGGCTGGCCATGGAGCCTTTGAGGGCAAGCGAGATTTTGCGGTGGATGTACTGCATATCGAAGTAGCCCGTGTTCGGCGAGCGGCGGAACGGCCTTGCGCCAACCAAGGGGCTTTCGGCGCCGATGGCGATGCCGGGGAGATTGGGGTTGGTTGTAGGGAAGCCCTGGTTTGCAGCTACTGCATCGGATGCGAAGGATTGGATGACCTTCGTATCAAGGTGCGTGTATCCGCCGCGCACGAGAAAGCTGGGCGTTGGATGCGAGAGCAGTTCGGTCTCCTCGCCCTGGGCGCCGAAGGCCAGTGAGTTGAGGTAGCCATCGTAGATGGAGGGCAGATTGAGACCAAAGTATTGCAACAGGGCTGCGCTGTCCACGCCTTCGAGCTGGCGGTCGAATACGTTGTGAAAGTAGCCAGCTTTGAGCGTGAGTTTTTCGCCGAAGACGTTCTGGTCGACTCCGATGTCATACGTGCGCGAGCGCTGGGCTCCTTGTGGCGTGATGTGATATCGCGCGATTTCGGCGGTGTCACCGGCAGCAAGAAGCTGTGTGTAGAGGCTTTCTTCTTCGATGGCGAGCGTGGGTTCCTGCACGCCGGTAGCGGCATTAACGCGGATGCGTGTGCCGTGGAAGATCTTGCCTGAGGGCCTAACCGGGACGTAGCCGAGGCCGATCTTGGGCGTCCCGGCGATGCCGTACAAGTGGTTTTTTTCTAACGCGCCACCTGCGGAGTAGAACAAACGGTTCCAGAACTCACCTTGAAACTGCAGGTTGTATTCGAAGTTGGTGCGCCTGGTGATTTCATGAGCAACATAGAACTGCGAGGGATCATAGTCATTGAAGGAACCGCGCTCGTTGTCGTAGCGGAAGCCAAAGAGGCCTATGAAATGCGGCGAGAAGTTGTAGTCGGTCTGGTAATAGAGCTGGTCGCGGTTGCTGTCCTGATCGTAGTTGTTGCCGGTGTAGAGCTGCGACTGGCCGGTTGCTGAGTATCCGTTCGCGCCGTGGATTGTCAGTTGGTTGCCGACGTCTCCGGGACCGAAGGCACCGGGGTCGTTGGCTAGGAAGATACCGTTGGTCTGGTATTCGGTCTCCTGTTCGCGCTTTCGTGCGATGCCGTAGCGCAGCAGGTTGTGCCAGTTCCCTTTGTAGCGGTTCTCAACCGTTAGTCCCGAGTAGAGGTCCTGATCGCCCTGCCTGTTGCTTTCGGAGACATGCGCGAAGTCGTACGCGCCGGGAACACCTCCTACGGAGTCCGCATTGCGAATGGTGAAACGAAGCTGCGTGTTGCCGTTGATGTTGTATCCGAGATTGATGGCCGAGGTGAACGAGTGATAGCGGTCGTTCTGAAGGGCGTTTGAGGTATCGAAGCGGGAGAGGACGCCGTAGTAATCGAGACGGCTCAGCGTGCCGCCAATGGCTGCTTCATTGCGCCAGGTGTGCAGGTTTCCGGCGTCGCCGGAGTAATCGAGGACAGGCTTGAGCGTTGTGCCGCGGGGTGTTTCGAGGGTGATGACACTCGCGCCGGCGTCTGTGCCGTACATGGCGGAGTTGGGGCCGCGATAGAGTTCCATTTTGCCGACGGCGGTGGAGCTGACCGTGCCGAAGTCGAATACGCCGCCCACATCGTCGGCTGGGATGCCGTCGATCAAGACGAGGTTTGCGGTTGAGTTGCCGCCGCGGAGAAAGAGGCTGGTAACGCCGCCGGTCTGGCCTGTTTGGACGATGAAAGCGCCGGGGGTCTGGCGCATCTCGTCAGAGACGCCGACGTCTAAGGAGAACAGATCGCCCGGGATGACGTTGACCGGTGCTGTGAGTTGCGGGAGTGGTGTGGGGATGCCGGTCGCAGTGACAGAAACATCCTGACGGACGGTGTTGCCTGCGAGCACGACGTCCTGTTCGAGGACGTCGGTCGTGCCGCCGTAGAAGTCGTGGCCGATGGCCGGGAGGTAGCCTCCGGCTGAGCCGAGGAGCGTGAAGCGGCCGGCGTGGGCGTCGCGGATTTCGAAGGCGCCGTCGGGACCGGCGTAGGCGAAGGCTTCGACCTTGCCGGCTTCGATGAGCTGAATGCGAGCGTTGGGGACGGGCTTGCCGAGGGCGTCGGTGGCGTGGCCCCGAATGACGACAGCGTGAGCGGCGGTGGTGAGGAGAAGCAAGGTCAGGCAGGAACGCATCGTTGCTGTTTGGACATTGTGGGACAAGGTTTGCGTATGTTTCGTCACTAGCTTTTAGTGTGAGCGGTGGGTGGGGGGTGAGTCAAAAGATAGTGGCAGGGTGGGCGGACGGTTGGTGTTCCCTACTCATGCGCAAAGTGCGCGCATGAATGGGCCACACGAACGGTCAGGCCTTATCGAAGGGTGTAAAGGCAACAGCAGATCCCCTGCGGGGATGACAGAAAGAAAGGCAACGGCAATCCGTCAGGTTTACCTAGAGCTTGGGAAGCACGTTGAAGGGACTTGCTTCGATGAGAGGCAAGCCTGCGAAGGCTGGCGTCAGTGCGATTGGAGCGGGTGACGCCCATTCTGGATAGGCGAGGTCGGGCATAGGTTTGGCCTCGAAGAGGCGCTTGCATTGGCGGGCCATCCATCGTGCCCAGGTCTTGGCCTTCTTCTTGCGGGCGCTGTCGGTGGATATGCCAGTGCCGGCATACATCTGGCGGTAGAGCTTGGAAAGGAACATGAACGCGACGCGGGCTTTGAGGGTGGGTGTGCAGGCGGAGCGCTCCCATACGGCGCTCCAGTTGTAGAAGCGGTCCCAGACTTTTTGCGTGCGCTCGCTGATCTCTCCGGAGCTCATGGAAGGATGCGGGGTAAACATCTTGGGGCGGACGGCGATGGGGATGAGCCAGTAGCGGGTGATCGGGATGTCGCCGACCATGGTGGGATTTTTGGCTTGCTCTTTTTCCCAGCGGCCGAAGTCGACGGTGCCGGGGAACGGGGTCATCATGACAAACTGTGCGAAGGTGACGCCGGCTTTGAGGGCCATTTCTACGGTGGCGTCAAAGGTTGCCGGCTTGTCCGTTGGGAGGCCGAAGATAAAGGAGCCGAGGACGTGTACGCCGTGCTTCTTAAATGTTTGGAGCTGGCGGGCAAGGGCGTCGCCGGAGTAGTTGAAGTCTTTGAAGACGGCCTTGAGGCCTTCGGGGGTGACGGCTTCGACACCGACCAATGCGCCCTTGATGTTGGCCTTCTTCATGGCGTCGAGGTACTCGCCATCTTCGCCGGCTTCCATGGTGATCTGTGTGAAGAAGACCATGTCTTTGGGCAGCTTGGCGAGCTCGGCCATGAGCTGGAAGCGTTCGGTGCGGACGGCCATGAGTTCGTCGACTTTGGCCTGGTTGTTCTGCTCGCGAGCGAGGCGGAGATCGGTGAGGGTGACGGGATAGAAGTTGTCGTCGGCGAGGGCGATGAAGCGGAAGCCGATGCGACGGAGGTTAACGATTTCGTCGATGACGCTTTGGAAGCGGCGTTGGCGGGGCTGTTGGCCATCGGTGCGCCAGACGCTGCAGAAGGAGCAGTGCTTAGGGCAGCCGCGGATGGTCTGCACGGAGGCCCACATGTATTTGGCGGGGTCCATGAGGTCCCAGCGGGCTGCGAGGAATTCGCTGCCGCCGATGCGGCCGCCGTCGTAGAGGGGCTCGAGTTTGCCGGCCATGGAATCCTGCACGGCCATGCCCCAGGCGATGTCGCCATCGCCTTTGACGACGGAGTGGGCTGCGCCGCGCTCGAAGACTTCCTCAGGGAACAAGGTGGCGTGGATGCCGCCGTAGATGACCGTCGCGCCGCGGTCGCGGGCGAGGTTGCCGACTTCGTATCCGCGGAGGGCGTTGCCGGTATGGACGCTGATGCCGACGATGTCGCCGGGATGAATGCTTTCGGGGTCGATGGCCTCGATGCATTCATCGACGAGGATGGGGTCGCCGGCTATAGCGGGAGTGGCTGCAGCCAGTACAAACAACCAGCGCGGCGTAATGACGGCCGTGCCAAACGAATTATCGCTGGGGTTTACCAAGTGAACGCTGATCGAATCCAACCTTCTGTCGTACGACGTTTGGTGGTTCAGAGAGCGTATTCACAATTGGACTAGCTGCCGGGCGCTGACCGGCTGGGAGCATCGTCGCGGATCGTCTCGACTTACTATGTCATCCATCATACAGAAACGGTCAAAAAAGCACATAACGGACAAGACAAATGTGTTCAAGGAATCAGAAGAACCTTGCCTGTCGTCTTACGACCTTCGAGGTCGCGGTGAGCCTGGGGGGCTTCAGCCAGCGGATAGCGGTGTCCGATGCGGACGTTGAGCTTGCCGCGGGCGATCCAGTTGAAGAGGTCCGAGGTGCGACGTTCAAGTTCCGCGCGGGTGAGGATGTAGTCCTTCATGGTGGGGCGCGTGACGTACAGCGAACCCATCGTGGAGAGGCGGATGAGATCGAACGGAGGGACGGCGCCGCTGGAGGCTCCGTAGAGTGCCATGAGGCCGCGCGGGCGGAGGCACTTGAGCGAGTCTTCGAAGGTGGTTTTGCCGACTGAGTCGTAGACGACGGGCAGGAGGTCGCCTGCGGTGATGCGCTTTACTTCGTCGGCGAAGTTTTGCTGGGTGTAAAGAATCACATGGTCGGCGCCCGCGCCGCGGGAGAGCTCTGCTTTGGGTTCGGTGGAGACGGTTGTGATGACGCGAGCGCCGAGCGCCTTCGCGATCTGCGTAAGGAGGAGACCGACTCCGCCGGCGCCGGCGTGGATCAAGACGGTGTCGCCGGGCTTGATCGCGTAGGTATCGTACGCGAGGTAGTGGGCGGTGATGCCTTGCAGCATGACGGCGGCGGCGTCATCGGCGGTGATGCCTTCGGGAATTTTGATGAGGCTGGTGGTGGGGACGCAGGCGAACTGCGCGTAGGCGCCGCGGGTGCCAGCCCAGGCTACGCGGTCACCGATGCCGAAGGCTTCGACACCTTCTCCTACTGCGGCAACAATGCCTGCGGCTTCTTGTCCGGGGATGAACGGCAAAGGGGCTGGGTAGCGGCCTTCGCGCAGATAGGTGTCGATAAAGTTGACACCGGCGGCTTCGATTTTTACGAGCACTTCGCCGGGCTTGGGCTCCGGGCGCGGAAGATCGACGAACTCCAAGACTTCGGGTCCGCCGGTTTTGCTGATTTGAATTGCCTGCATGGATTGCTGTACCTCGATGATGTTAGTGGAGCAGACTTTCCTCTGACGGCTTCATCCGCACGATGCGATCTACCGCGTACGGTGTGCGCTGAGATTGCGCGAAGAAGTGACGCACTTGCAACTCGCCGAGAAGACCGACGCCGATGAGTTGGATGCCGGCCAGCAGCAGCACGGCCGCGATGATGAACCAGGGAGCGTGTTCGTCTGCGACGTCATGCCCCGAGAGCAGTTTATGGATGAGCAGCCATGTTGCGATGGCTCCTCCTGAGAGCACGCCGAGCGAACCGATGCCGCCGAAGAAATGCAGCGGGCGCGTCATGTACTTGAGGAGGAAGCGGATCGTCAGGAGATCGAAGAAGACGCGGAAGGTGCGGGAGAGACCGTAGTGGCTCTGGCCGGATTCGCGGGCCGGGTTCGAGATTGGGATTTCGCAGATGCTGGCGCCATACCAGCTGGCGAGGGCGGGGATGAAGCGGTGCATTTCGCCGTAGAGCGGGATGTTGTGGATGACCTCGCGGCGGTAGGCCTTGAACGTGGTTCCGAAGTCGTGAATGTCGACGCCGGAGAGCCTCGCCATCATCCAGTTGGCCACACGCGAAGGAATGCGGCGCAGCATCATGTTGTCCGCGCGATGCTCACGCCATCCGCTGACGACGTCGTAGCCTTCTTCGAGCTTCGCGAGGAAAGCTGGGATTTCGGCGGGATCGTGTTGCAGGTCGCCGTCCATGGCGAGGATGTACTCGCTGGAGGAGTGATCGAATCCGGCGGCCAATGCTGATGTCTGGCCGAAGTTGCGGCGGAGTTTTACGAGAAGCACGCGAGAATCGACGGCGGCAATTTCTTCCAGAAGACGGTAGGTTCGGTCGCGCGAGCCATCGTCGACGAACACCATTTCGAAGCTGGAGCCAACCTGCTCCATGACCTCTTTTACGCGGTCATAAAGCTTGGTGACGTTCTCTTCTTCGTTATGGAACGGAACGACGATGGAATATTTCGGCACACCAAATGATAACTCTCGCGCGCTGAAAGCTAATTCCCGTGGGTGCATTACATCTTGTATACTCGGTAAAACTCACCAATGTGGAATCTAGTTATATACGCCCTGGCCCCTTTGCATTGCCGTGGGTCGCTGCACAGGTCATCCTAGTGAAGGGTTTGATAGGGCAGCTACCTCAACCCGTTCGGTCGAGGAGAGATCGATGTTGAAGAGAGTTCTGATCGTTATCGCTGTGATCGCTGTGTTCGGGGGCTGGATGCTCTATAACCGCAATGCCCGGAACGCCATGGGTAGCGGCGATGTTACGTACACCGATTCTTCCAAGGGCTCCGACTCCGGCAATACCGATCTCGATGGCCGCCCGGTTGCCACAGTGGCTCCGACACCTTCCCGGAGCGACGCGCCCGGGACGATCAACGGAGATCCGGCTGGCGGCACCACCACCAGCAACCAGCCTCCAGCGACGCAAAAGACTCCCATTGCGCAGAGCTACCCTGCTGCACCGGTCACCCCCGCACCCGCTTCGCTTCCTGTGAGCGATACGATTGCGCCCAATGCTCCTAATGGCCTGGCCTTTGGCGGAACGGGAAAATTCCAATGGTATCGTCAGGGGAACCTGACGTGGCGCGTGAACACCGCGAGCGGGTCTACCTGCATCGCGTTTGCCACCATGGAAGAGTGGCAGAAACCGATCGTCTACAGCCACGGCTGCGGCAACGGCTGATTCTGATTTCGATTGGCCGCGATACACTACTGGGAGTGGCCCGGTAGCTCAGTTGCATAGAGCAGCGCACTCCTAACGCGAAGGTCGCAGGTTGGACTCCTGCCCGGGCCACCATAAACCCCCTATCGATTCATCCGGAAACTCCAAAATCTAGCGAAGGCACCTTTTCTTTGTTCGCGCTCCCGTTCTTTTCTTTGTTCGCGCTCCCATTCACTGCAATACAAATACTTCTGAAGCGTGGGGAGCGAGAGTTAATGGAAGTGTCATTTCGTCGTGGCCTGTGGGACGAGCGCTCTTCACGGGTGCGATGGTTCCAGATTCCGAATCCCACATTTCAACTACCGTTCCTGGGCTGCGGAGGGTGAGTTGGTTGTCTAAGGGCTTGCTCGATTCGTTGAAGAGCAGAAAGACTGTCGCGTTCTTCAACGTCCTGTGCGTGAATCGCAAGGCGGTATCGGAGTGTTCGAGAGATAGAGCGCTGATGGGCACCTCATGGCGCAGCGCATCGAGCAATGCAGGAGCGACGACGAGCGGTCCAGGTGGAGCTGCAGGTGGCTGCGCAGGCGGTGTGGGCGTGGGAGCGAGGTCTACGTGGAGGACCTCGGCCCACTTGAAATCCGCCGGAGTAACGCTGCGGGCATCGAGGTTGTTCTCTCCTCCGACGAATGCAGGTGTTGCATCGAGAAAGACGACATGTCCGCCGCCGGCTGCGAAATGATGCAGGCGTTCGACGACAGCAGATGGCAGTAGATTGGCGTGGGGTACAAGCACGGTTCGATACGCATTGCCGCTGCGGCTGATAAAAGCACCGGGCTCAAGTGTGAGGAGTGAGCCGATAGCATCCTCGTCAACGATGTCGAAGTCGATTTGGTGCTCCGAGAGTAGGCGTTCTGTTGAGACGAATGTGTCGTCTGCCTTGGCGTCGCCCATCCAGAGGGATTCAGCGGGCAGCAGCAAGGCGACGTCGGCCGCCGGATGTCCCATGCTCATGAGATAGCTCAGACGGCTTGTGTAGTGCATCAATGAGGTAAAGCCGGGATCGCGCATGAAGGGGGCCGGTCCACCGGAGCGAGGCGAGCTGGTGGCGGGAAAGTACATCGTCTCGACGAGATTGATGCCGCGGACGAACTGCTCGTTCAGGATGTAGCGCGCGGTGGTAATGTCGGGCGTAGGACGGTACGCTGCGAAACTTTCCGTAAAGGCACGCGGATGTCCGTAGACGTGGGCCGCGGAGGAAGCGAAGCGCGGGAAGTCCGATACCGTGTCTGTCCATATCTGGTGCCAGATTGTATCGATTCCGGGAACCTGCACGTAGCGCATATCGCGGAAGAAGTCTCCTTCGCTGTGCGCGAGTTGAAGCTGCATTTCTTCGTGGTTCAGGTGGACCTGATACTCAAGCCCATTGGCCGCGCACCAGTCGCCCTGCGGCTTGAAGAAGCCATCGCGAAACATGATGGAAAAGACGTCGTAGTAATCCGCGCGGGCGCGGAGCTGGCGCGGCGTCCATACAGCCTCGCGGCCCTGTAGAAACGTCGCGAGAAAGGGCGAAATATCATAGCCTTTGACCGCCTTGAAACGGTCCAAGAAACCGGGCGTCCAGGGCAGCCCGTTGATGGAGTAGTCCGGCTCGTCGCCGCGGAAGCCAAGGATTGTTTTGCCAAACTCGTCGCCGACTGACTTCTTATACCCTTCGTGCGTGTAGGTGAGATATTGCGCCGTTGCCGCAGGGTTCATGTAGTCCTCCAACGATTGGGAGGTATCTTTCGCGTGGGTTGGATTGGTATCCGAGCGTGTCGGCGAGGTTCGAAATGCATGCTCCACCACATACACGGTCCATGAGCCGGATGGAGCGGTCCAATGCACACGGCCGTTGTCGATAGGGATCTGTATGGATTCGCCGTCCGATGCGCGAATGGCCGTGACGGCAACAGTGTTCGGGCCGATGGCTTGATCAAAGGTGGCTCCGCCTGCCAACGGAATTTTGCTCGTGGCGACCAAGGCCTGCATACGCAGCTCCGGACGCTCCGCGCTGAACTTTCCACCGGCGAAGCCGCTGGGATATCCGGCGTCGTCCACGATCCAGACGCGCATGTTCCGGCTCTTTGCCTCGAGAACGAACTGGCGAAAGAAATGGAAGTACTCCGGCGAAAGATAGGGATCTTTGCCGCCGTAGCCGTCCTGAACGGTGACCGCGTGGAAGCCAAGCGAGCGCATGGTGTCGAGATCGTGGCGGACGACATCCAGTGTGACCGGTCCGCCAAGACCGTAGTAGGGCTCAGGCCCATACTCCGGCGGTGGGTCTGCCCAGGTGGCTTGGACCTGCTCGACGGTGGGGAGGCTCAGCACCTGCCATGGCCGTTGAGAAGTCTGCGACCAAAGCAGCGGAGTTGCGACGAAACAAGAGAGTGTAGCGACCAGGCGCCTTTGCTTGAAGAGCATGGTGAAACTCGCCAGCCTGCTTGCAGATAAATGCCACTGTTTCGCCAACACGATATCTCCACCTGTTTATTTGAGGATTTCTGCCAGCGGATTGTGACCCATTTCACTGCGAGACGATCCGAACGACCATTGGCAGAGCGTGATCCATGATAATGCACTCTAAGAAATTATTTCTCCTTTGAAGTGACAACTTCGTGTCGGCTGAGATAGGGTGTTGCGCAGGACGACTCGACATGCTTTCTGTTGCGCGCAAATTACTTATTCTGACTGCATCGGCAATGCTCTGTCGTGGGGCACTGGCTGCGGAAATGCCTCGCCTGGAACATACCGGCGACCGCTACACCCTGATGGTCGACGGCAAGCCGTACTTTTTGCTCGGAGCCCAGGTGGGCAACTCCAGCGGTTGGCCCGAGAGGCTGGATGCGCTGTGGCCTAAAGCTGCCGCCATGCATGTGAACACGCTTGAGGTGCCCGTTTACTGGGAACAGATGGAACCCCATGAGGGGGTCTTCGACGATACGGTTGTGGACAAGGCCGTCCAGGGAGCTCGCGCCCATGGAGTGCGTCTCGTGTTCTTGTGGTTCGGGACATGGAAGAACGGCAAGATGCACTACGTACCTGACTGGGTGAAGCGCGACACCGTCCGCTTTCCGCGCGTGATGACGCAGGACGGCAAGCCGATCGACGTGCTGAGTGCTAACTCCGCGTCGAATATGGATGCGGACCGCAAGGCTTTCGTGCATCTGATGCATCACCTGAAGGAGATCGATCGCGAGCAGCACACCGTGATTTTGGTGCAAGTGGAAAATGAAGCCGGCAGCCTGGGTAGTGTTCGCGATTTCTCCCCAGCGGCAGAGCAACAATTTCGAGCGATGGTTCCGGCTGAACTGACCACGGCACTTGGCAAGCCGGCGGGAAGCTGGGCGCAGGTATTCGGCGATGATGCTGCGGAGTACTTCCAGGCATGGAGCCTGGCGAGCTATGTTCAAGAGATCGCGAAGGCAGGCAAGCTTGAATTTCCCCTGCCCATGTACGTCAACAACTGGTTGAAAAGCCCGCGTGGCTTCCCGATCCTCACGGTTCCCGGGGTGGACTATCCAAGCGGCGGGCCGACATGGAACATGTTGAGCGTATGGAAGGCGGCCGCACCGGCGATCGATATCCTGGCGCCCGATATTTATGTGCCCAACACGGAGCGATATCGCAGTGTGATGGAGCAGTTTCGACGGCCGGACAATCCTCTGTTCGTACCCGAAACGCATGGCTTTGGCACGTTCCCCGGAAGCCAGGGAAATGCGCGAAACCTGTTCCTGGCCATTGGGGCGGGCGCCATTGGCTTCTCGCCGTTTGGACTGGATAGCTTTATGCCGGAACGGGACGGCAAGCCGGACTATGAGCAAATGGGCTTGGCTGACAACTACGCTCTGCTCGAACCGATGGCATCGGAGCTGGCAAAACTGCAGTTCGCCGGCGTTGTTCAAACGGCAGTGGAAGAGCCAGGTCTCTCGCAGGTGGAACTGACGTTTGGGCAATGGAGCGCTCAGGTGAGCTTTCCTCCCTCGTATACAGAAAGCGCCGATACGTCCGGCCTTTCGCCAACGGCGTCTCTTCATATGGGCCGTGTCTTGGTAGCGCAACTGGGGCCGGATGAGTTTCTTGTTGCAGGAATCGACGCCCGGGTGAACTTTCGCCGCACGCCGCCCGGAGGCAAGGGACAAACCGAATTTCTGCGCGTGCAGGAGGGCAGTTATAACGGCACTGCCTGGCAGTCGCGACGTTTGTGGAACGGCGATGAAACAGATGCGGGTTTGAACTTCAAATCGCCCGGGAACATCGTTCAAGTAACGCTCGGCAGCTTCTGAAGCATCAAGAGTATGCACTGCAGTGGTGCGGCTTTTACGCCTCGTTGCGCTTATCTCCCTTCCGTCTCCAGGCCCTTACAGCTGGAAAAGCTGAGGCTCGTCGCGCATCCTCTGCGGCTCCGCCACGCGTCGGTGTGGCAGGAGCCACCGTCGGTGCTCGCAAACCGACCGTATGGGTGGCATTGGCGCAACACATCGACTGGGCAAAAATCAATATGCAAATTATTTTTCCATTGACATTCCAACCTTGCGACTGGCTAAATGGTCTGCGCCCGGATAATCGGCCGGCGACGGCACTTCAGCGTCAGGACCGGGATTGGGCGGCAGAAAAACTTTTGGAGGCAGTATGCGTCACAAAGCTATAAGTAGCCGGGGAAACAGCTGGCAGAGATTCAAGACGGCGGCACAGTGTCTCGCCAGCGTTTCACTCTGTTCAGCTCTAGCGATTGCCTTGTTGAGCGGATACGGTGCGTCAGCGCAGACCGGTGGACAAGGAGCCCTGGAAGGCACAGTCCTCGACTCGACGGGCGCCGTAATCCCTAAAGCGACCGTTACGGCGCGGGATCAAGCAAGCGGGGTAGAAACGACTCGCGTCAGTTCCGCGGCCGGCCTGTACAGCATCACGCCTCTCATTCCCGGCGTTTACACGGTCACGGTGAAGGCACCCGGTTTCCAAACGCTGAAACAGGAGAACATCGAGGTCAACGGATTAATTGTGACCGGCTTCAACGCCAAGTTGAGCGTCGGCAATGCCACGGTAGACATTACCGTGACAGAAGCGCCTCCACAACTCCAGACCACGAGTGCGTCCGTACAAGCAGTCATTACTAACGAAACCTACGAATCGCTGCCCCTGGTAATGAACAACCAGCAGCGCGATCCCACCGCGTTTGCCACGCTTGCCGTAGGCGCGCAAGCCGGCGCGCGTGCACCTATTTTCTCCGGTACCGGAAACTACCTCGCTGAGGTTTATATCGACGGTATCCCTACAACAACTGCCAACCAGCAGGGTGATAACCGTGTTGTCAGCAACGGCGTACCGGTCGAGGCCGTCGATCAGCTACAAATCATCTCCAGCGGCCCATCCGCCGAGTACCAGGGCGCCGGCGCTATCGGTTTCACGATCAAGTCGGGTGGAAATCAGTATCACGGACAGGTTGTCGACCTGATCCGCAATACGATCTTCGATACCTGGGGTTTTGCCGGAAATCAGCAAACGAAATACGGTGTCGTCAACGGCGTAGCCACACAGGTTCCGGCAGGAAAGCCCGTCGAACATCAGAATGAGCTATCCGCTTCCGTCGGAGGGCCGATTCCCTTCACCCGCCATAAAGGTTTCTTCTTCTTCAATTACGACAAGTTCCATGGCCGGACCGGTGTGAACCCCACTACGTTTACTGTTCCTACAGCGCTGATGCGCGCCGGCGATTTCACGGAGCTCAACTGCCCATCCACCGCGACAAACTGCGTCGGCACCGGTCTAACGGGCACCACCACTGCAAATCCCGCACTGATCTATAACCCACTCACCAACGCCTGCGCCAGCTCTTCTTCTTGCTCACGCCAGCCGTTTCAGGGTTTGAAGAACGGTGTGGCTACAAACAACATCATACCCACGAACTATCTTTCGCTGATCTCGCTGGCAGAGCAACAGTATCTGCCGCTTCCTAACCTTCCTGGCCTGGTCAACAACTACATCGAAGGCGGCACCTCGGGTTATGACAACCACGAATTTGTCTTCAAGATCGACTACGACTGGAGCTCCAAGCAGCGTTACTCGTTCGTCTACTCTCACGGCGTCCGCCAGTCGGTCGGTTATGGAGCGGTACTTCCTCTGCCCTATACCAATGGCGACAGTTCCATCATTTCGCCCACCATGCTCATCTTCGAGCACTCCTATACTTTCGGCTCCAACAAGGTGAACCAGTTCAAATACGGCTTCACTCGTTTCCCCCAGCCTGTGTTCGCGCCAACGGACAATCTTTCCCCATACCGTGCGTCCGACTTTGGCATCACGGGCCTGCCGGCCGGTCAGGCCTCCGGCAACTTCCCCGGCACGACCTTCGGGACAACCACAGCGTTTTCCACCGCACAGACTCAATGGACTGAAGATGGCGCCTCGGATGCGACCCACAACGTTGTGCCCAACGCTTACAGCCTTGTCGATAACTTTCAGTGGAGTAAAGGTCAGCACAACATGACCTTCGGCATCCAGATGCAGTGGCTGCAGGACAACACCACGTCACAGAGCAGCCCCTCGGGCATTTATACACAGGCTTTTGCCGGTATCTCGACGGCCCAATACACTGGTGCGACTCTCAGCAGCACGTCTACGGGATACTCCTACGCCAGCTTCCTGCTCGGCGCTGTGAACAGCGGCGCCACTTCGGTGCCATTGTTTACGGAAACGGCCGGCCGCTTTCACCCCGTTTCACCATACTTCCAGGATGACTGGAAAGTCCGTCCGAACCTTACGATCAACCTGGGACTTCGCTGGGACTATCTTCCGCCGTACCATGAGGCCGAAGACCGGTTCGCCTTCTTCAACCCAAACATCACCAATCCTCTAACCGGTACTGGGGGTGAACTGCAATACGCTGGCAACCGCGGCTCGGCCCTTAGCTGCCAGTGCCGCACGCCGGTGCAGACATACTGGAAGAACTGGGGTCCACGCGTTGGCGCTGAGTGGTCCGTCGACGATAAGACCGTCATTCGCGCAGGCTTCGCGGTTGCCTACTCTCGCGCCGGCGGTGTAGGCGGTCGCGCGGGCGATTCCACAGGAACAGGCCAGAGCGGCTTCGGCTCCAGCATCGTTCTTCCCGCCGCGGTCAGCACGGGGGTTACGGCTGGACCGTCCTACTACCTCAACAATAGCGCCGCGTTCACTACAGCTGGTGTCGCAAATACAAACTTCGGTGGCCCGGGCTATAGCATCCCCGCTCCCACTGGTCCCAGCACCGCCAACTTGGTTACAGGCATCGGTGATTACACAAACTCAGCGGGTGCTTACGTTACAGCGGGTGGCGCGCCCGCATATGCGGACCCTTATCTTTCCGGCCGTGCTCCGGAGTTTGTCTTCTATAACTTTGCGATGCAGAAGGTGCTCACTAAGAACATGACCGTCACGGCCGGCTACTCCGGCAGTCAATCTCACTTCGTCGCGGGCGCGGGTGTCCCGGGCTTCTGGTCTGGACAACTCGATCCGGCTTACGTCGCTGCCCTTGGCTCCGTCGTAGGCACCGACGGAGTTACCCCCGTGCTCAATACCTCAGCCAACCCCGCCAATGTCGCCATAGCCACCAGTGCTTCTTCCAGCGTCACTGTGCCTTATCCTTCCTACGTACAGCCAGCAAATGGCGCCAACAGCACTGCGACGATCTCGCGCATGTTGCGGCCCTTCCCGCAATACTCCAGCCCACCCAGCCCGGAGTGGGATAACATCGCGAACCTCAGCTACAACGCCTTTCAACTCACGCTGGCGGAACGCGAATACAAGGGTGTGAACTTCACTGTCAACTACACCTTCTCGCGCAATATCGGCGACGACGGCACAACCCGCAGCGCCTTCGCTGTACCGGCTTCCGTCTCTTCCAACGGAGTTGCTATGCCCGGCAACAATCGTGCAGACCGCGATCTCGTTGCCACGGACACACCGGAAAACCTCAACATCTACGGCTTGGCGAAATCGCCTTTCGGTAGGAATAAAATCGGTGGCGACAATTGGGCTGTTCGTAACGTAGCCGGCGGATGGCAACTGGCCGGAATCTTCACCTACTCATCCGGCACCCCAATCCTCGTCACTGGCTCGGGATGCACTACCCCTTCCTCGGGAACCTGCATGCCCGACGTTATTCCGGGACGCACGGGCTCCATTCGCGAAAACGGTGGCTTTGGCGGACCTGGTGTAACCTACGCCAATTACACCCAAACGGCCTTCCTCGACACTACTGCCTTCCAGACGGTGGGCCAAATACCCCTTCCAGCGGCCCCTGCAGGTAAGACGGCAGGAACACCGATCACAAAGATTGGCGATGGTCCGCGCAGCTCTCTTAATCTCTGGAGTCCCAGCCACTACAACCTGGATATGGCGCTCCAGCGCACCTTCAACATCACGCGTGATCGAGTAAAGTTTACTTTCCGCGCAGATTGCTTTGATGTAACCAACAAGGTCACATTCTCCCTTGCACAAACCCAGACGGTTGCTGCTGCTTACACCAACACAACCACCAAGTTATTGCAGATTCCAGGAACACCAATACCGGCGAGCATTTCACCGTCCTTCGGCCACCTGAGCAGCTATAGCGGAAATCGCAAGTTCCAGTTCTCAGGCCGTATCGTTTTCTAAACTAACCCCTCGGGTCAGGCATGCTCCTCATGCCTGACCCGATTTCCATTTGCCGCACACATCACTCAACCCTATCTCTCATTGGAGAGATCCTGCTTGCCGGCTCGGTGCCAGCCTAGAACAGGCCCGAAATTCTCGTAACAGTTGGCAGCCGCATCTTGCTTGTGATTCACTTCCTCCATGGTCAATGATCCATCCCGCCGCACGTTCCTCCGCACAGCTCCCCTCGCTGCCGCTGCCACGCTGTCCCTCACCAACACCCTTCTTGCAGCTGCCCAAACGCCTGTCGTTCCAGTGCCCTTCCAGCTCTTCACCGCGAAGTCCCTTGAAGAGGACGCCAAGGCTCTCGAAGCCGTGCCCGGCAACAAGACCCTTGTCGAGAACAAGGAAATCCCTGTCACAGTCGTCATGACCACCGAAAACGCCAAGAGTGCCAAGGAGTTTGAGTGGCACGAAGGCCGCGACCACCTCGTCCAGATCATCGACGGCGAAACGCTCTACCAGGTTGGCGGCACACCCAAAGGAGGCCGCAACACCAAGCCCGCCGAGTGGCTGGCCCCCGATTCCGAAGGCAGTACCACCTACACGCTCAAAAAGGGCGACATGCTTCTCATTCCGCGCAGCACGCCGCATAAGCGCAGCACCACGGGGACCGTGACGCTCATTCTCATCTCCACCAACGGCAAGCCCTAGCTTTTGATTTGTAGGGCAATCCGCTCGATGGCGTGGTGCGCGGAAAGCGCCGCGCCTTCCTGCCACCCGACCAGGTGCGAAAGATAGTCCCCGGCAAAGAGCGTTCGTCCCTGCGGCTTTTCTAACTGCGCATACGCTGCATCGCTCGAGGCCAGGTGATTGTTTGCATAGCAGCCCAGCGAGTACGGAATCTTCGTCCAGTTGATATAGATCGGGTTCGTCAGCGACGCCGAATGCCCCGGATGCAACAACTCCACCGCGGCCTTGGAAGCCTCCAGCTTCGCCGCCGTCGTCGGCAGCGCGCCAAACGCGGTGGGCTTGCCGGTCACGTCGTCACGTTCCGAATTGAAGCCAGCCACGATCACACCTGTCTTTGAAAACATCTTGTCGGTGGGATACCAGACGAGATCGACCGTGTTCTTCAGGAAAGAGATCCCGCCGTAGATCCGGTACTCTTTCTCCCAGAATCGTGGTGCCTCCCACGCGACCTTGTAGAGCGCCGTCATGGGCATGCCGGTAAAAGCCGCCTGCGTCTGCGCACTGAAGTTGTTCTTCGTTTTTGCCAGCACCGAGATCGGCATGGTGCAGATGCAAAAATCCGCGGTTAAGGTCTGCGGGGTTCCGGCCTTCGTATAGGCCACCGTCACGGACTTCTCGCCGGTCGTAATCTCGGTCACCGGTGAGTCATACTTCACCATCTCTCCCAGCGACTTCGCGAATCCGTAAGGAATTCTGTCCATGCCGCCGATCGGCTGGAACATCGTCGCCTGCCAGTCGATGGCCTCCTCGTAGAACTCACCTTTCGAGAAGTCCGCGGCCAGCAGCTCACTCAGCTTCAGCGGCCGGTGCAGTTCCTGCTTCGCCGGGCCGGCGCCGCGCGGCGTCACAAACCCTGCACGTGTCGTGCCCTCATACTTGCCGCCGTTCAAGTCCCCAAAGCCGCTCAGGAACTCCAGCATCTTTGCCTGGTCGTCCGTGCTGAGCTCGGCATCCAGCGCATGCGCGCTTACCGCTTTCGAAAGCAGTTCAGCGAGATACCCGCGCGTGTCATGTACTACTTGCCGCTGTTCGACTGCCTTGCCGCCGTTCAGCGTCGGTGCCTGCATCAGAGCAGATCGCGACACATTCACCTCAACCTCAAGCGGCACACCCAGCTCCTGGCAGTAATCCAGCAGATGTGTGTGGTGCGAAGGAATGCGCGCAGGGCCAGCGTTCAGATACCCGCCATCCTGCCAGTCGCAATGCTGCACCGTCCCATCGGTAAATTCCACCGTGCTCCCGGACCGCACCGACCAGCTACGACCACCCGGACGATGCCGCGCCTCCAGCACCGTGCATGAAAACCCTGCCTTGCGGAGCTCATACGCCGCGACCAGCCCGGCAATCCCGCCACCCAGGATCACTACCTTCTTCCCTTTGCCAAAATCTCCCGCCAGCTTCGGCAGCGTCGACTGCCCTACGGCCGGAAGCAAACCCAGCACCTGCATCGTTGAGTAAGCAGCGGAGTATCCGCCCAACTGGGCAATACGCTGAACAAACATCCGTCGAGTAAGGCTCATAGGTCTTGGCTCCATCTGGCAAGTGCGGGTAGTGAGATACATACAGCGATCCGGGAAAGAAACTCCCGGCTGAGGTCTGCAAAAGGGCCTTGGTGACACAACAAAATGTTCAGGGTTCACAAGTTTTATACCATCCCTGCGAGCGAACACTCAGCTGAATCCCATCGCGGGCGGTGGACATCGAACAGGCGGCGAAATGATAAACTAGTTACAGTCTTATGCCCGCTATTCACCGCAGAAACGCAGTCACAGTCAACGTCGGAGGCATCCGCGTCGGCTCCGGCGCACCCGTCGTTGTGCAATCGATGACCAACACCGACACCGCCGACATCGAAAGCTCCATCCAGCAGATCGCCGCCCTCGCGCGCGCCGGCTCCGAGCTCGTCCGCATCACCGTCAACAACGACGCCGCCGCCAAAGCCGTGCCCTATATCGTTGAAGGCATTCGCAAAAAGGGGTGGACCACGCCCATCGTCGGCGACTTCCACTACAACGGCCACCAGCTGCTGACCAAGTACCCTGACTGCGCCGAAGCCCTCGCCAAGTACCGCATCAACCCTGGTAATTGTTCGATTGGCAGAAAAGACGACGACAACTTCCGCACCATGGTCGAAGTTGCGGTCAAGCATCAGAAGCCGGTCCGTATCGGCGTCAACTGGGGTTCGCTCGACCAGGCCCTACTGACCAAGATGATGAATGACAACTCGAAACTTCCCAATCCACTCGACGCCCGCGACGTCATGATGGAAGCCATGGTCGTCTCGGCGCTCGACAACGCCGCTGCGGCCGAACGATACGGCCTGCGCCGCGACCAGATCATCTTGTCTGCAAAGGTTTCGGGAGTCAGAGACCTCATCGACGTCTACACTGAGCTCGCCCGCCGCACCGACCACGCCCTGCACCTCGGCCTTACCGAAGCCGGCATGGGCATGAAGGGCGTTGTCGCCTCCACGGCCGGCCTGTCGCCGCTGCTTCTCGCGGGCATCGGCGACACCATCCGCGTTTCACTGACTCCGACCCCCGGCGGCGACCGCAGCGAAGAGGTCCGCTGCGCCCAGCAGATTCTGCAATCCCTCTCCATCCGCAGCTTCATGCCGCAAGTCACTTCCTGCCCCGGCTGCGGACGTACCACCAGTACCTACTTCCAGGAGCTCGCCGAGCGCATCCAGAACTACCTCGTCGAATCCATGCCCGAGTGGAAAAAGGTATATCCCGGCGTCGAAGAGCTCAAGCTCGCCGTCATGGGATGCATCGTCAACGGGCCCGGCGAAAGCAAGCACGCCAACATCGGCATCTCGCTTCCCGGCACCTTTGAAGAGCCCAAGGCTCCTGTCTACGTCGACGGCGAATTCTTCACCACGCTCAAGGGCGACCAAATCGTCGAAGAGTTTCAGGTCATCCTCGACAACTACGTGCAGAAGCGCTACGGCCACCAGCTCGTCGAAGTTTAGTTCGGGCCTGGGCAACTGCTTTGGCAGTTGCCTTTTTTTCCTCGCAGCCGCGTTCTAACCCTTCAGCTTCCGCGCAACCTCAGCCGCCCGTTCCCACCGTGTCGGGCTGTTGTGTTGCCGAAGTTCCCGCAGCGGATAGTGCGTTCCCCTCCATCGCACCCCTCCCTGCGAACCCACCACCACCATCGACCGCAGCATCGCATACATAAACGCTAGCGCTCCCAGCGGATAGAACCACCCATACCGCGCATCGATGCGGCTCAACGCGCCCATCTTTCGGTAAGCCACCGAGATCGCGCACAGCACCAGCGCCGCCGGAATCACCGTCGGCCACCAGGCAAACCCCACCAACGGCACGAGGCAGAACACCGTGATCCAAAGGCAGGCGCCAAGCATCAGGATTGGCTGAAAGTTCACCCCCGAAAAAATGTTCTTGGTCATGACCCGCATCAAACCGCGCGCTCCGCTGGCCCAATGCACCAGGACCAGCCATGGAGCGAACGCCACCCGCTGCGGCAACCCCGCCGCCTTGAATCGCCGGCCCAGCGTAATATCTTCAAGCACCACCAGTCGTTGCGGTTCCAACCCTCCAATCGATAGCAGCGCCTGCCGCCGCACCAGGTTGAACGCGCCCACTCCAATAGCATCCCGCTTCGCCTTCGGGTCCGGAACCCGCCACGGACGCGCCGCCCACATCCCCAACACCTGGAAGAACCCCAGCACAATCCCTTCGCCGCGGCTCCGCACCTCCATGGTCGGCATCACCACGAGATGCGCCGCTCCGGTCATCTCCGCATACGCCAACGCTCGTCGCAAAATCGATGGCGAAAACAGAACATCCGCATCGGTAAACAAAAGATACTCCGACTCCGTCTCTTCCATCGCCGTCTGCATGGCAAACGTCTTCCCCAGCCATCCATCCGCAAGCTCCGTCACATGGATCGCCTTGAGCCGGTCCGCATACAACGACGCGTACTCATCTATGATCGCGCCGGTCTTATCCGTCGACCGATCATCGACTGCCACGATCAGCAGGTTCTTGTAGTCGGCAACCAACAGCGCGTCCAGTGTCGCGGCAATGTTCTTTTCTTCGTCCCGCGCCGGCACCACCACCACCAACCGCGGCGTTCCCTCCGGCGTTAAATTCCACTCCGGCTGCGACAAATCCGGCAGCTTCCCCAGGTTCCTGCTAAGGTCAGAGACCCGTATGCACCACGCCGACGCAATCGCCCATGCGAAACACTCAACCCCAAGACGCCAGCCATCGCTGATCATGCCGCCACAGGACCCTCGACGCTATGCGCAAGCTTCGGCGCGTACTTCGCACCCATGAAGAAGATCACCGCCGCAACCACCATCGTCACCAGCGTGCATCCCAGGCCCAGACGTAAATTTGAGTGGTCGCTCACAATCCCGATCAGCTTCGGCGAAAAGGCATCGCCCAGCACATGGATCGTAAACAGTTGCCCCGCCATAGCCGCTGCCCGCAAGTTCGCCGGAACCGCATTCAGCGTCGCCGCATTTACCGGCCCTGTCCCCAGGAAGATGAAAAACACAGCAATGCCCAGCGAAGGCAGCGTCAAACTCTTCGGCCCGAAGAACGTCAGCAGCGCCGGCGCTACCGTCAACGCCGCACTGATCGCCGGAACATAGTAGAGCGCCTTCGGCGTCTTCCTCGACCAACGCTGCGCCCACACACCACCGGTCACCGTGCCGCCCAGGCCGCATACCACAATGATGCCGCCCATCACCGTCGACGCTGTATCCTGCGGCATCCCATTCATCCGCTGCAGAAACGACACCATCCACCACGAAATCCCACCCAGCGAAAATGTCACCGCGGCATACCCCAGGATTGCGCAAAGATAAGCGCCATTGGTAGCCAGCGAAATCACGCCGCCCTTGTCTACTTTGGCCTTCTCCTCTGTCGACCCGCCACGTTGAGGTTCTTTCATCATGAACAGGATCAGCAGCCCAATCGCCAGCCCTGGGACAGCGCTGGCGATAAAACTCATGCGCCATCCAAACGAGTGCCCAATCACGCCGCCCAACACTACACCCAGCGCCGCTCCCACCGGTATAGCTACGTTGAAGATCGTCAGCACACGATTGCGCTGATCCTCGGCATAGAAGTCCGCCAGCAGCGCCGGCGCAAACACCCCAAAGCTTGCCTCCACCACGCCAAGCGCCGCATGACGATAGTTCAGCGACATGTAACTATGCACGCTCGCCGTGAAGAAATTCATGGCGGCAATGCCTAGCGCCGCCGCAACAATCATCGGCTTGCGTGGAAACCTGTCGCCGAGCCACCCCGTAAGCGGCGAAGACAGCACATACGCCACAAAAAACCACAGCGTCAGCGACCCAATCTGGTTGTCCGTCAGGTGAAACTCGCCCTTTACCTGCTCCTGCACCGCCGGCAGAATGTACCGGTCCAGGTAATTCACAAAGTTCATGGCCGTCAGTAGCACCAACGCCACTGTTGCTCCCGGAATCGAACTCGCACCCCGCCTGCGCGCTTCACTCATGGCCCCGAGGATAGCAGGTAACCCCCTCCGCGGTCGTCCTGCTACACTCATCCCAATGCGTCGCGTCCTTGCCATTTTCCTGCTTGCCACCTTCGGCCTTCCGGTCGCAGCGTCGGCGCTGGCCTTGGCACAGGACTCCGGCAGCCCGCATCTTCCCGCATGCTGCCGCCGCAATGGCGCGCACCACTGTGCCATGCTGGCCGCCAGCAAAGGCGCACCGGCCGTCAGCGCCACCTGCCCCAGCTTCCCACGGCCCTCCGCCACGGCGTCGGCAACCAGTTCCGCCACACTCGTCCCACCAGCCCCCGCAACTCTCCTCCAACGCAGCATCTTCACCGCTTCCCAGCGTGCTGAAACCCAGCGCCGCCTCTCGCGCGAGCGTTCCCGCCACAAGCGCGGCCCTCCTTCCGTTCGTCTCTCCTAGCACTCCGTTCCAACCCCACTGAACACCATCGCAGGGCCATGCTCCGTCATGCGTCGTGCCGTCCACTAGGAGGACAACCGTGCTACGTTCGTTTGCTGCACTTCTGCTCGTCTTGATCGTTGGTCCCTGCCTCACTGCGCAGGAAACCATCAACAACGCTTCCCTCGCCGGCCGCGTCACCGATCCCACCGGCGCCATCGTCCGCAACGCCACCGTCACCGCAACCGCCGCCTCCACCGGGCTCTCCACTACCCTCTCCACCGACGCTGCCGGTCGCTTCCGCTTTCCGTACCTCCATGTCGGCCAGTATCAAGTCACCATCCATAGCCCCGGCTTCTCCGACCAAAAGCGCTCCCTCATCCTCACCATCGGCGCCGCCTTCGACCTCCCCATCACCCTCGCCCCCGGCACCGCGCAATCCGTCACCGTCGATGCCGTCGCCCCCGTCCTCGAAGCCGATCGCAGCCAAGTCGCCGGCACCATTTCACAGAACGAGGTCGAAAACCTGCCCTTCAACGGTCGTAACTTCCTCGACCTGGCCCTGCTTGTCCCCGGCGTCTCGCCCACCAACACCGCCGCCAACCAGCTTTTCGCTGAAACGTCCGCCGTTCCCGGCCAGGGGCTCTCCGTCGGCTCGCAGCACAACTTCTCCAACTCCTTCATCGTCGACGGCCTCTCCGCAAACGACGATGCCGCTGGCCTCGTCCAAACCGACTTCGGCCTCGACGTCGTGCAGGAGATGCAGGTGGTCACCAACGGCGGTCAGGCGGAGTACGGTCGCGCTATGTCCGGCTACTTCAACTACGTCTCCAAATCCGGCGGCAACAAACTGCACGGCGACGTGTACTCCTATCTCCGCGACAAGAACCTCAACGCAAAGAACGCCTATAGCGGGCTCCTGTTGCCGTACACGCAGAGTCAGTCCGGCGTCTCGCTGGGAGGTCCTCTGCGCAGGGATCGCACATTCTTTTTCAGCAACTACGAGTACCGCCAGCTCAACCAGGCCAACTTCCTGACCGTCACTGCGGCTAACGCAGCGGCCATCAACGCCGTACTCGTCGCCGACAAATATCCAGGTCAGCTACTCAACATCAGTACCTCCAACATCACGGTCTATCCCAACCCTGTCCGCTACGACAACTTCTTCTTTAAAGTCGATCATAAGGTGAGCAACAAAGACCAGCTGTCCGCACGCTACAGCCTCTATCACGTCTCCAGCATCAACTCTCGCAACGCCGGCGGTTTGACCTACACCAGCGGCGGCGCCAACCTCAACGACCTCGACCAGACGGTCGCCGTGAGCAACATCTACACGATCAACTCAAAGACGGTGAACGAAACCCGCGGTCAGTTCACTAACAGCAACCTACAAGCGCCCGTGGTGGACCAGGTCGGCCCCGCAGTCAGCATCACCAATGCGGCCACCTTCGGTACCGCCTCCGGCTCGCCCATTGGACGCTACGATCGCCTCTACGAGGTCGTCGACAACCTCTCCCATCAGATCGGACCGCACTCGGTCCGCGTCGGTGCTGACTTCCTATTCAACGACCTCACCATCACCTTTCCCATGTCCAACCGGGGCAGCTACTCCTTCTCCTCGCTCGCCAACTTTCAGAAAGGCATCTACGCCACCTACGCTCAGACCTTCGGCAACTTCGTCGTCCCCCAGAAAAACCCCAACTTCGGCATGTACGCCCAGGACGAGTGGAAGGCGAGCCGGAAGCTCACCATCAACGCCGGCGTCCGCTACGACCTGCAATGGTTGAAGGCCATCAACACCGATACCAAAAATGTCTCGCCCCGGCTCGGCTTTGCCTACTCCCCCTTCAGTAAGGGGGGCACCGTCGTCCGTGGCAGCTTCGGTCTTTTCTATGATCGTGTCCCGCTGCGCGCGCTCTCCAACGCGCTCGAGTCCGACGGCAACGGAACCGCCATCACGGCCAACACGCTCGCCTCACTCTCGCTCAGCTACGGTCAGACCAACGCACCAGTCTTTCCAAACATCGTCACGGGTTACACGGCGCTCACCCTGCCGAGCACTCTTCGGCTCAGCCTCAGCACCATGGATCCCAACATGAAGAACGCCCGCGCGATCCAGAACAGCCTCGAGGTCGATCAGCAGCTTAGCCCCACCAGCAATCTCGCCATTGCCTACCAGCACATCCGCGGCGAGGACATCCTCATCGACGTCAACCTCAACACCCCAACCTGCACCTCGGCGAGCGGCGGGCCGAACGGCAACGGCGACCCCATCGACCTCTGCCGGCCCAACCAGGCCATCGGCAACAACAAGCAGTATTACCCCGGGGCTGACTCCTACTTCGACGCGCTTACCGTCTCCTATAACCTGCGCCCTGTCCGGTACGGAAGCTTCCGGCTCTCTTACACCTGGTCGAAAGCCCTCGACGACGTCAGCTACGCGTTCTTCTCCGGTCCCGTCAACAACTACGATCCCGGCGAAGACCGGAGCATCTCCGACGATAACCAGAAGCACCGAGTCGTCGTCGACGGAACGCTGCACGCCTCGCGCGAGCACGCCGGGACACTGGCCGGTAAGCTGACCCACGGCTTCGAGCTCGGTGGCACCCTCACTTACTACTCCGGCTTCCCCTTCAACATCACCAACGGAGTCACCGGCATCCAGACCACCACCGAGCGTCCCTGCCTTGTCGTCGCCTCACTCTGCGCAACCGCAGCGCCCGGCACCATGATCAGCCGCAACGCCGGCCTCGGCTTCCCGAGTTTCACCATCAACACGCGGCTCTCGCGCACCTTCAACCTTGGCGAACGGTTCAAGCTGCAGGGGCTCGCCCAGGCCTTCAACCTCGTCAACACTCGCAACGATCTTTTCCCCTCCGGCAGCCTGGGCAGCACTTGCAGCTATCCATCGCTCACCCCCACTCCGGGAAACACGACCTGCGCAGTGCCCTCCACCTTCGGCAAACCAACCAACTCCGCAGACCCGCGCAGTATCGAGTTTGCGGCCAAACTCATTTTCTAACCTCAAACAGCGGGTCGGCCTTCGGGTCGGCTCGCTACACCTACAGGAGACAGCCCATGTCTACATCATCCATGGCTCCGCAAATCACTGCCACAGGATTGGATCACCGCACCGTCTGGCGTTGGCACTTCTATGCCGGGCTTTTCTGCATCCCGTTCGTCCTCTGGCTCTCCGTCACCGGCACCATCTTCCTCTTCCACCCGCAGATCCAGCGCTGGCTCGACCGCCCCTACGACCACCTCACCATCACGCACGCCGCCAACGTCAACATGCAAGTGCAGGCCGCGCTTGGCGCCGTTCCGGGTACTACGCTGGACTCTTTCCAGCTACCGTATACCCCAACCTCCGCCTCCGAAGTCCTCGTCGACAAAGGCGCCGCGCAGTTCCGCGTCTACATCCATCCGCAGACCCTGGCCGTTCTCCACATCGACAACGAAGACCACCGCGTCGACGTCTTCATGTCGCGCCTCCACGGCGAACTGCTCATCGGCAAGTACGGTTCCTGGATCGTCGAACTCGCAGCCTCCTGGGCCGTCGTCATGGTCCTCACCGGCCTTTTCCTCTGGTGGCCGCGCAAGGCGAGCGGACTTGCCGGCGTTCTTTACCCACGCTTCCGCTCCGGCGGCCGCACCTTCTGGAAAGACATCCACGCCGTCACCGGCATCTACGTCTCCTTCTTCGTTCTCTTCCTGCTCTTCACGGGACTTCCCTGGGCCAAGTCCTGGGGCGCCTACCTCAAAGCCATCCGCCACCTGAGCGCCGGACACGCCGTTCAGCAGAACTGGACTACCAGCAGCGCCGATGAACTTGCCGCGCGCAGCCGCCGCAGCGCGGCCGCAACTGACATGAGCGGCATGCCCACCATGCACGACATGCCCGGCATGCCAGCTGCCCACCACATGGAAGGCATGCCCAACATGAGTGCCTCCGAACACGCCCAGCACCTCGGCTTCGGTCGTCACGCCACCACCCTCACCGGCCCCAGCGCCTTCGTGGCCATCGATACTATGGTCGCCGCCGTTGCGCCTCTCCACCTGCCCAACCCGGTACTCGTCTCTCCGCCCATGCGCGCCGGCGGCAACTGGACGGCAAAATCCGATACCCGCGACCGCCCCCTGCGCGTCGATCTTGTCCTTGACGGCAAAACCGGCGCCATCCTCAGCCGAACGGACTTCCACTCCAAGCCCTGGCTCGACCGCGTCATCGGCACCGGCATCGCCGCCCACGAAGGCCAGCTTTTCGGTTTCGCGAATCAGCTCGTCAGTCTCTTCACCGTCATAGGCCTCGTCACACTCAGCCTCAGCGGCCTTCTGATGTGGTGGAAGCGCAAACCCGAAGCCGTTCTCGGTGCGCCACCCGCCATACAACAGGTTCGTTTCTCTGGCGCGCTTGCCAGCCTGGTCATCGCGCTCGGTCTCTACTTTCCGTTCCTCGGCGGTTCTATGATTCTCGTTTACCTCACCGAGCACTTCGTCTTAAAACACCTGCCGTCCACGCAACGCTGGCTTGGCCTCACCCGGCGCCCCGTTTAGGAACGGACGCACCGCTTCTTCTGCTCATTCGACGTCAACGGCGACCAGGGCGCTTCGGTCGGTAGACTGTAAGAGCATGTCTACTCTCTCCATCGTTAGTTTGATCGTCACAGGCGCAGCCTTGTTCGGATGGTTGAGTGTTCGCGTGTTTCGGTTGCCGATCACCATCGGCACCATGCTTCTCACTGTCATAGCCTCCATCGGTCTCATCTTTCTCAGCCATTGGATCCCCGGCATGCACGCTGGTGCCGTCATGGTTGTGCAGCAGCTCCAGTTTGAAAATCTGATCCTGCACGGCCTGCTTGGCCTGCTGCTCTTTGCCGGAGCATTCCTGCTTGAGCTCGAGTACCTTTATCGCGAAAAGCTCACCGTCGGTCTGCTCTCCGTGCTCGGTACGCTGTTCTCCACTGCCGGGCTTGCATTGCTCATGCACTGGCTGCTGCCCATGCTTGGTATGCCTGTCCCTTGGCTAGACTGCCTGTTCTTCGGTGCGCTCATTTCCCCTACCGACCCCATTGCTGTCCTTGAAATGCTCCACCGGGTCGGCGTCCCGAAGAACATTCAAGCTCAACTCGCCGGCGAATCCCTCTTCAACGACGGTGTAGGCGCCGTCCTTTTTCTCGCCGTTCTGGACGCCTCACAAGGCGCAGCTCCCACCCTCGGCCATGTCGCCACCATGCTGCTGCTCAAATCCTGCGGTGGGCTGCTTCTCGGCATCGCCCTCGCCTGGGCCACTTCCCAACTCATGGGCCGCGTCGATGCCTACCAGATCGAAATCCTCCTCACCCTCGCGCTCGCGCTCGGAGGCTACGCCCTCGCCGGTGCTCTCTATGTCTCCGGTCCGCTGGAGGCCGTCGCTGCGGGCCTCGCCCTTCGCCACTTCAATCTCTCTCACGCGCATATCAATATTTCGCACGACTCGCTCAATCGTTTCTGGAAGGTCGTCGACGAAGTTCAGAACGCCATTCTCTTCGTGCTCCTCGGCCTCGAAGTCCTCGTCATCCCTTTCAGCCGTTCCACCTTCGCCTCCGGCACCCTCGCTATCATCGGCGTCACCGTCATACGCGCAGCCGTCGTCACGCTCATTCTCTTCGCCGTGCGTGTTGTGCAGCGCGGCCACGAGACCTCTCTGCTGACCCTCATCTGGGGCGGACTCCGCGGCGGCCTTTCCATTGCCCTCGCACTTTCCGTACCCGAAGCCAACGGCCGAGGCTGGATTCTCGCCACCACCTACATCGTCGTTGTCTTCTCCATCGTCGTCCAGGGCGGGACACTCGATCTGTTCCTCAAGAAGTTCCGCACTTCTGCCCTTTCAGCCTGACTTTGGTGCGTATCGGAGCGCCTTCCGGCACACCAGCGCATCCATACCCTCTCCGTAGAACCCCTCATCCCGTCCCGCCAGCTCATAACCCGTACGCTCATAGAACCGCACTGCACCCTCGTTCCCCGGAAACACATGCAATACCATCACCTCACACCCGGCCCCACGCGCTGCCGCCTCACCGCGCTCCATCAACATTCCCGCCAACCCCTGCCTCCGCCATACCGGAGCCACATCCAACGTCACCACGTACCCCACAACACCCCGCTCTACATGCACTATGCAGAACCCCGCCAACTCCCCCACAACCTCAGCAAGCACAACCCGCGCCCGCTTGCTCTCCGCAAATCGCCGCATCGCCGCCCGGCTAAACCGAAACGGCGCTTCAAAGCACACCTCATCCAGCCGGAATATCGCCTCCAGATCGCCTTCGCGATACTCCCGAAACTGAAATATGTTTTCGCTCACGAAACTCCCCGGAACGGGGACTCTTAAACCGCCACCGTAAAGCTGTTCTCTCCCCGAGTTACAGCCCGGTACAGCGTATCCCGTTCAAACGGAACGCGCCCAGCCTCAGTAATCAGCCGTACCAGATCCTGCCGCCGCAAGCCCTGTGGCGTCTTCGCTCCGGCATCGTGATAAATCTTCTCCTCGATCACCGTACCGTCGATATCATCCGCCCCGAATCGCAGCGAAATCTGCGCCATCTTCGGTGTCACCATCTGCCAGTAGCTCTTGATGTGCGCAAAGTTATCCAGCAGCAAACGCCCCACTGCAATCTGCTTGATATCCAACATCCCGGTCGACTTCGGCAGATGGCCCAGCGCCGTATTCTCCGGATGAAAACTCAGCGGAATAAACGTCTGGAACCCACCCGTCTCGTCCTGCACCTCGCGCAAACGAAGCATGTGGTCCACACGGTCTTCATCGTTCTCGATGTGGCCATAGAGCATCGTCGCATTCGACCGCAAGCCGGCCTTATGCGTCAGCCGGGCCGTCTCCAGCCACTCGCCGCCATCGATCTTGTGGTCGCAGATGATATGCCGCACACGGTCGGCAAAGATCTCCGCTCCACCACCGGGACAGGAGTCCACCCCGGCCGCTTTCATTTTCACCAGCGCTTCTTCAATCGACATCTTTCCTCGCTTGGCAAGGAAAGCGATCTCAACCATCGTGAAGGCCTTGATATGTACCTGCGGATAGCGTTCCTTCAGCCCACTCACAAGGTCCATAAAGTACTCAAACGGTAGATCGGGATGCAGCCCACCCACGATATGAAACTCCGTGACCGCTTCCGTCAGTCCTTGGCCCGCAGTCTCCCACGCTTCTTCCAGAGCCATCGTGTAGGTATCGGCCGCGCCCTTCTTGCGCCCAAACGCGCACAGCCTGCACGAGGCCACGCACACGTTGGTTGGATTGATATGCCGGTTGACGTTGAAGTATGCCACGTCTCCATGCATCCGCTCCCGCACCAGGTTCGCCATCCAACCGACAGCGAGGATATCGCCGCTCCGATATAGAGCGACACCATCGTCGAAGTTCAGCCGCTCACCGCGCTGCACCTTCTCCGCAATGGGCTCAAGAGCCGGATCATCCGTCTGGAAAGAGTGTCGGGGGCGCGCGTTGACCGTCTCGGAAGCCATCCCTATATTCTAGACCTTGCCCGCCGCACCAGCACTACTTCGCCATCTCCGTAGCTACCATGCGCGGCTGCAATACCATGCCATCAAACATCGTCGCGCCGATTAAATGGTCGCCCACCGGACGCACAAACCGCAGGTTCCAGTTCGTATCCCAGGCGCTCACCTTGTAATCCGGTAAATGCACTCCAAACGCAAACTTCTGACTCGCCGAGGTCACCAGCACTTGGTGCGACGACGCGTCGAAATAGATGCTGCTGACCTGGGTCACATACAGGTTGTGCAGGGTCTTCCACGTCAACCCATAATCGGTCGAGTAGTAAACCCCTTCGGTCCCGCCCACCCAAAGGTTCTTTAGCTCATCGATCGCAATCGAGGAAATCTGCGTCAGGTCATCCGGCAGTGCGACAGCGTCCCATTTCATGCCGCCATCCATCGAAAGCGAAATCCGCCGTAAACCCGCGGCCATCACCATTGAGTCGTGCGTCGCCACAAAGTGAGTCTCCGGCATCTTCAAAGTGTTCACCGGCATCCACGAGTTCCCATCGTCGGCCGACCGCAGCAACCCGCGGGACGTCCCGGTATAGATCAGGTCACCATCGCCGACCAGCGCGTAGACAATTGAATCCAGGTTTGTCGACGTGTTCAACGGCGCTGCTTGTGCCACCGGAACCGCCTTCGCTGCACTTCGTACCGGAACCCTCGATTTCGCAACCACCCTTGCAGCCGCAGCCTTGGGCAAATACGGCGCAATGATCGCGCTCGAATCCGTCCACCCCGCATCGCCCAAGCGGAAGATGCCATGCGCGGTTCCCGCGAGCAACGTACCCGCCGGTGTCGAGATCAGGCTGAAGATGTCGCGTCCGCCCAGTCCTTCACTCCGCTGTTGCCAACTCAACCCGCCATCCACACTCTGAAATACACCCCCAGTGGCCTTATCGTTCACGACCCCAACATAGATCGTTGCCAGACTGTGCGAGTCGGCCGCATACGCTGAGACTTGGCGTGACGTAAACCCGGTGTTGGAAGGCTCGAAGGCCACCCCGCCATCGTGGCTGCTCAACACTCCTCCGCGGTCTGTCGCCAGCAATACATGGTTCGAATCTTTTGGATCGACATATACGTCGTTCACGATGACATTCGGTCCGGTCATCGGGACAAAACTTTCCCCGCCATCGATGGTCTTATACAAACCCTCGGTGGTTCCCGCGTATACTGTTCCCGGGTTGTTGGGATCCTGCAACAGTTTCCGCGTGCGGCGCGCGCTCGAAGGGATACCCGTAATCTTCTTGAACTGAAAAGCCGCATCGGTACTCTTATAAATGCCCGAGCAGGCACTGGCGTAGACCACCTTCGGCTTCAAGGGATCAACAATGATCGAAAACACGTCCGAATCATCAATGATGCCCTTTTTGATTGTGTCCCAGTGCAGTCCACCATCCACCGTCTTCCATGGCAGGTGCCACGTCCCCGCATAGATAATCTGTGGGTTTACCGGGTCGATCGCCAGTGATTCCACTTCATGAATCTCAGAACTTCCCGCCGGACTGATCAGCGACCAGTGAACGCCATTGTCCGTGCTGCGATAGATCCCGGTCAGCGTACCCGCGACGATCTCATCTGGATCGGAAAGCGAGCGGGCCATGGAACGCACCGACTGCCCACTCGTCTGCGCCTGTTCATACCAGGTCTTGCCGCTGTCATCGCTGATGAAAATGCCGCCATCCGGCTTATCGAACTTAAAAACGCCCACGATAATGTGCTTGGGGTTTCGGGGATCGATCAAAATATTCTTCAGAACGAGATCGTCTCGCTTGCCGATCTGCGAAACCCGACTCCAGCTATCGCCGCCATTGCGCGACTCATACAGCCAGCCAGTCTCCGTTCCCAGATACAAATGTTCCGAATCAGCCGGATCGGCGGCGAACGAACGCGCGTCGCCTCCAAAAGGGCCCATGGGAAACCACGACATGGCGTGTGAAACTGCGGAAACCGCACCTACCCATAACATCGATATACCGAGGCACCGCAACATCCACCGTTTCATTTCTATTGTCCACTCGCTCCTATCAATAAGGGTATCGTCTTATGATGCGGCCTGGAGCATTGCATTGTCTTCAGCCACCGTTATCCGCCCCACGAAAGGTACGTCCTTTGGGGGAGGCTTCATTTCCAGGCGACTATGCCGACTCCAGTTTGCTTACTTCTTAAAATAAGATGGCCGACTGGGAGACCCAGTCGGCCATCGGTTCGTGATGACTACTTCTTGTGGTGGTGTTCGGCGTGACCATTACGCGGGATCGCCTTGACAGCGGTCTCGTCTACAGGCGTTAGGCCAGTGGTATCCAGCGTTGCACCGGTCGGGATGATGGTCGTATCGGCGGTGTTCGTGCCGGTCGAGCCAGTGAAGACTTCGATGCGAGAAGCATCGACACCCTTTTCGGTTACGAGGTAAGCCTTCGTGTTGACAGCTCGCTCAGCAGCAAACTTCGTTGCCAAGTCCTCGTGATGCTTGTGATGGAACTCCTTGACAGGCTCGGAGTTGCCGGTGATGGCCAGCTTCGCCTGCGGATCGCGCTGTGCGCTAAGGGCGATGTCGTCAAGGCAAGCCTTGGCTTCATTGTCCACACGCGTCGGGCGGTGCTTGTCGCGGTCGAAGGTAATCTCGCAGAGCTGCTTCGTGACAATCGGTGCCGCCGCAACCACAGGGGCGGAAACCGTCACTGTCGTCTGCTGCGAAGCCGACTGGCCCTTGTCGTCGACAGTGTTGCAGGTCACAGTGATTGTGCCCGGAGCAACGCCGCTCGTCGAGAGAGTAGCCGTGGAAGTGTTGCCGCTGATCGAACCAGCCGTGGCGCTATAGCTGTATGTCAGAGGACGGTTCTGCGGGCTGACACCAGCAGCGGTGATCGTCGAAGGATCGCCGACATTGACCGTCGACGGGTTCGCCGAGCAACCAACTGTGGGCGGCTCGAAGGCCGTTACGGTGAACTGCGCCGAGCAATCAGCAAACTGACCAGGCTTCATGCCTTCCGAAACGTGGCCTTTGACAGTGTAGGTGCCGGCAGCAAGCGTCTTCGTATCGACACTGGCAACGCTCGACGTACCTGAAACTGGCCCGCTATCCGAGGTCCAGCTATAGGTCACAGTCTTCTTCGGATCCAGCATTCCAGGGGTGCCGGTGATCGTCACCACATCGCCCGGGTAGATAGTGCCGGTGGGAGCCGTCACAGCGCAGGCGTAGGTAACAGGAGGAGGAGGAATGATGTGGCCAAAGTGCATCAGGATGCCCGAGCTCAACTCAGCTGCGCCCAGGTTTGCACGTCCGCCGAGAACACCGCCGGTGGGGATGGTCGTTGCCGGGCCATAGTCCACATGCGTGTACCGGTAGTCAGCTTCAAATACGCGCAGACCGAACATGTGATGGAACCACGGCAGATCATAATCCATACCGCCGCCGGCAACCAAGCCAGCGCCCCAGGTGTAGGGCTCGTGCTCGAACGTTGCGGGAACATCACTGTTCGGTCCACCGATCCGGACACCGCCCACCAACCCATGGGCGAAAAGTGTGAAGTTCTGCATGGGAGCGCGGAAAGTCGGACCGGCATAACCCGCATATAGGCCGTCGTTCTGGCCATTCGGGTTGAACATGCCATTGATCTCGAAGCCGGCATACTTATTAAAATAGTATGCGCCGCTGAGAATCGCTCCCTCGTCGACCGACGAGAACGGAAGACCCGCGGGCTTGACCTGGCCATGAGCGCCAAAGTACGAGTAGCCCATGAACACATCCACGCGGGACGGGTTGGGCCCGCTGGGGGCAGCTGTGCCAGCCGCAGGCGCTGTTTGCGCGCTTAGGCTCGCAACTCCAAAACTGACCGCACATGCAGCCAGCAAAAACCGGCCGATACTGCGAAACGGGCGATAAGACATTCGAAAATCCTCCACTTATAAAACCTGAAAAAACTAAAACTCTGAAAACGCTGCGAACTCGACGTCTAACTACGGTTCGTTGTCAATGTTGAATTCCCCAAAAGTGTACCGCAGATGTCTCTTAAGTGCAGAAAAATCAGTACGGTAAACCAAATATATGCAATCCACTTCTTCGATGCTCCGCATTAGCAATATCAAGCCGGCGAAGCCGAAGAACAACCTTTAATCCAATCCCGGGAACCCTGCTAGTTACTTCTACTCCCCTTCTGTAACAAAAGTGATCTCTTCCTTTAAGCCAAATTCAACGTTTGCTTCACCGTTCCACGGCTGCCCTGAATCTTCTCCTGCAGCAGCGTAATGGCATACAGCAACTGCTCCGGCCGTGGCGGGCAACCCGGAACGTATACATCCACCGGAATCACCTGGTTCACGCCCTGCAGCAAGGCATAGTTATTGAAAACACCACCGGAGGTCGCACATGCTCCCATGGAAATCACCCACTTCGGCTCCGGCATTTGCTCGTACAACCGGCGAATCACGGGCGCCATTTTCTGCGAAACCCGGCCGGCAATGATCATCAGATCGCTCTGCCGTGGAGACGGACGAAAAACCTCCGCTCCAAACCGAGCGATATCGTACCGCGACCCGCCCATCGACATCATCTCGATCGCGCAGCAGGCCAACCCAAATGTCATGGGCCATACTGAATTCTTGCGGACCCAGTTGATGGCTGCATCCATTGAAGCCAGAACAACACCTTCCGGTTGATCTGCGCCCCAACTTACTTCGGAAACCTTCTCGCGATTCTTGCCAAAACTGTCCAGCGTTCCGAAAATATAACGGTCGTTCTGCTGAGGCGTCCCTGTAGGCCGCCCGTTGGTCGTCGTTTCGTTTGAATTAGTGCTCATAAACGTAAGTATACGACCCTTGTCCCAGCACTAACGAATACCGAAGAAAATCAGGTTTCGGCTCCGCTAACTCTTTCTTGTTCACTTCGTGGGATGCACCGGAAACGCTGCCGGTTGGGCAGAACAGAAGATTTTTTCGATATTCAGCCCTTTATTTCCTGGTACACCTGCCAAAAGCTCCAGATTTACGCGAAAGCGTATCTCTTCGACCCGTCCCAGCGGCGAAGGCGTAGCCGACTGATCCACAGTGTGGGGCGTCTCCGCCAGATGCGAGGCTACCGCTGCTGCCATCTGCGCCTGGTCCGCCAGCCCGGGAACCAGCTTTGTATCCAGAATCTGTAAGAACCCCTCCGGCTGCGTGGACACCAGTTCGACCGCCCTGACAGAAGCCACCGCGTCACCGGCCATCACCTTGTCATAGAGTACCGCTAGTTTTCGAAATGTCTCCCGGTTAGCCGCATAGTGGAACCGCCGCGGATTCCAGGCCACCGCATCCTGCGCCCGGAAGCTCCAGTCAGTACTGAGTAGTAACGGGCTAACCGAGCGGTACGGTGGCGTGGCCAACTCCGCGTAGTCATGAAGCCCTCGGGGCTCGTCGGTCGCCAGCACTCGCACGATCCATCCGGAGCGTAATGGCTCCAAATAAAACTTCAACCCCGGAGCAAAGACCTTCTCGAACCCCTCGCCCGCCTTAACATCCCCTTCAAACTCCACTCGACTGCAATTCATCGCCTGCTTCGGCGGATGCACCGCTTTCGCCCTGCCTTGCGCTCCGGCTAAAGCCGTTCCTGCCAAAACTGCCAGCGCCGCACATCTCTTCCCAACCAATGAAACCGTCCTCTCCATCTCAGGCAGCTTTACTGAGCATTCTCGGCAATCGCCTCGAGCAACGCGCCGCTCAGTTCGGCTTCCTGGGTCTTGCTCAACTGGTGTCCGCCATGCGTCAGGTAAAAGACGTCAATGGCCGTCTCGCCCTCAGTGTCTACCAGTGCCACTTCGACATTATGCCCAAGCGCGCTCAACGTCACACTCATCGCGCGGAGCAGCCCGGGAACATCCTGCGCGACCACCTGCATCAGCGTGCTGTGTCTCGAGGCCGTTTCGTCGAAATCGATCTTCGTCGTCACGGTAACCCGCGGCGCTTTGCGCTTGGCACGCCTGCGCCCGCTCAACATCTTTTCGACGGAGGTCTTCCCAGCTACTAGGTCCCGCACGCTTGCCACAAACCGCTCCCGCTCGCTTACGTTCAATTCGAGCGTCCGAAATGTGTCCGTAAACCGGAAACTGTCCACGACTACACCGGCCGCATTCGCATAGGCGTCCGCCGTTACGACGTTCATGCCCCATGCCGCCAACGCCGCCGCCATGCCGGCAAACAGCCGCGGACGGTCCCGCGTCACCAGCGTGATCTCGCTCATGGTCGCCCCGTGCTGAAACACAATCTGGAACGGCTCCTCGTCAAACTTCGTCGTCATCTCAAAGTGCTGCCGAATCGCTTCCGGCGGCCGCGTCTTCAGATACCGCTCCGGGAAGCCTTCTAGAAACCGCTCCGCTTCAGCCTGCGCTCCCGGCAGCAACGCCAGCACGCGAACGATACGCTCATCTTTGCCGCCCGTGTGGACACGTTCTTCGTCCACATTGCGATCTAGCTGATTGGCCGCGTTCATCGAAAGCCGCCAGAGATTCTCGGCCTTCCACGGTGTCAACGCGTCCGGATGCACCGCCTGAATGTCCGCGTAGGTGAACAATGTCAGCATCCTGAGCAGCTCATGCGTCTGCACGCGTCCCGCGAACCCACGCACCGTGTCCGCGTCGAAGATATCCCGCCGCAGCGCAGCCGACATTTCCAGATGGGTCTCAATCAGCCTGAGCACCACCGACGCGTCATAGACATCCATCTCCAGCCGTGCGAGCACGCCCTTCGCCATTCGCGCGCTCTCCACGGCATGATGGTCCCCTGCACGTCCCTTGCCCGTGTCATGTAGCAAGGCGGCAAGATACAGCAGCCCCGGGTTCTGGAGCTCACGCAGCATCGATCCGAACTTCACGCGCCAATCCGGTGCATCCTTACCTGGATCAGCTTCCAGCCCATGCAGCGTATCGATCACCACAAACGTGTGCTCGTCTACTGTGTACCGGTGATAAGCGTCCCGAATCACCAACGCATCGATGCCGTGGAACTCCGGCAGGATCAACTCCAGCAATCCCAGCGCATGCATCGCCCGCAAGGCTACGCCGGCTCGCTCGCCTGTAAGAATCGCATTCAACTTGCGCCAGAGCCCCGGCCCTTCTTCCAGATTCGCCGAAAGTCTTGGAATCGACGCGCCAATTCTCTCTTCGCTCTCCGCGTCCAGCCGCGTGCCGGTCTTCGCCATCGCGGCAAATAGAGCCAGAACCGTGTCAGGCTCGGCTGCAGGATCGACTCCGGCTGCTGCATCCAACACCAGCCGCCCATCCTTGATCCGGAAGCCTGCCGTTGCCGCAAGCTTCATACGCCGCAGCTCCACGGGCGCCAGCACGATGTCGTTGTTCTCAAACTCGCGGAGCAGACTCCGTTCCACAACGCGCGCGTGACGGAAGTAGACCCTCATCCAGTAGGCCGGATCGACCCCGCCAACCTTGCGACCCCATCCTAAACCGACCGAAAGCTCCGCCGCCGCATCCTGTGCTCTCCAGTCCAGCGCATTGTCGTCCCGTTCGTGCCGGTAGTGCAGGAAGCAGCGCGTCGCCGCGAGAAAGCCCATCGCTTCCTCAAACTCCTCGCCATCATTGGGAGAGTTGCCCTTCAACATCCGCAACCAACCACAGACGTTCGCATCCCGCAGCCCACCCGGGCAATCCTTGATGTTCGGCTCCAGATGAAACAGCGTGTCGCCGTACTTCGCGTGCCGCTCTTTCGTCAGCGAAGCAATTTCCCCACGCAGCGCCTTTGCGTCTTTGACCATCATCTTTCCACGAACCTTCTCATCAAGCTTCGCAAACACCGCGGCATCGCCAGCAATCATCCGCCGGTCCAGCAGCGATAACCCAAACTCCGCGTTGTCCGTTGAAAAACGCTCGCACTCCGCAACCTTTCGCGTCATCGGAGAGACACGCATCCCGCAATCCCACAGCGCCTGCGACACACGCCGAATCGCGTCTTTCGCGTGGTCGCTTTCACCTTTCTCCGCGCAAAAGAGCAGATCGATGTCCGAATAAGGAAAGAGTTGAGCGCGGCCATAGCCGCCCACGGCAATCACTACCATGCCCTTTGCAAGCACCGTGTCAGCGGCCACCTCGATGGCCCACAGCCTGCCTACCAAATCGTCCACCAGCGCCGACCGAGCGGCAATCGTGGCCGCACCATCGCCGCCGGCGTCAAAGTCGCGACGGATCGCTCCCATTCGCCGCTCATAGTCTTCGCGTATCGTCATCCCGTTCGTCGTCCTTACCCCCAAAGCCGTTCGGTTCGGATTTACAACGCCCGGAGATTTCAAACTACCAGCTACAGCGCAATCTCTCCACGCTCGTCGTTACGTATCCGGATCGCTTCATCGATCTTCGACACGAAAATCTTGCCATCTCCAATACGTCCCGTCCGCGCGGCGCCAATGATGGCCTGGATCGCTTTCTCGGCCATATCTTCGGTCACAACAATTTCCAGCTTGATCTTCGGCAGCAAATCAACGGCATATTCACGGCCACGATAGAACTCCGTATGCCCCTTTTGCCGGCCATGACCGCGCACTTCAAAGATCGTAATTCCGAGCACTCCCAGTTCGACCAGCGCATCCTTTACCGCATCCAGCTTCGAGGGCTGGATCACTGCTTCAATCTTCTGCATCACTCTGTCCTCTTGCCCGGTTCTCCGGGTTCCTGTCGTTATGCTTCATTCCAGTCATAGCCTTCTTCGCCATGCTGTGAGATGTCCAGACCTTCGCGTTCGTCCGCTTCACTCACGCGAAGACCCATCAGCTTATCAACAACAAAAAGAATTAGCAGCGTTCCAACAATAGAAAGTGACCACGCAAGGGCAACACCGACAAGCTGGTTCACTACCTGTCCATGATTCCCCTCGAAAAAACCCGTTGCCTTGCCCGCGCCGAATATCGGATTGATGACAGAATTGGCGAATAAACCCGTCAAAATGGCTCCCAGGGTGCCTCCCGCGCCATGCACGCCGAAGGCATCCAGAGAATCGTCGTAACCGAACATATGCTTCACCGTCACGACCATGAAGAAGCAGAAAATGCCGGCGATCAGCCCGATCCATAGCGCACTCATCGGTGTAACGAAGCCCGAAGCCGGGGTAATGGCCACCAGGCCCGCAACCGCGCCCGAAATCCCGCCCAACACCGACGGCTTGCCGTTGCGAATCCACTCTGCCGCTGCCCATCCGATTGCAGCCGCAGCCGCACCAAAATGCGTTGCCACAAATGCCGAAGTCGCCAGCCCACTGGCTCCCAATGCCGATCCGGCGTTGAACCCAAACCATCCCACCCACAACAGGCACGCGCCAATAAAGCTCAGCACCACCGAATGCGGCATGACCTGCTTTTCGGGATATCCGAGGCGCTTGCCCAGGTACAGCGCGGTCACGAGCGCGCTCACACCGGAGGTCACATGAACGACCGTGCCGCCCGCGAAATCCAGACAGGGAAAACGGCCACCTGCCGCATTCAGGAAGCCGCCGACACCCCAAACCATATGCGCCATCGGGCTGTATACGATAAACGCCCACAGCACCATGAACACCAGCATTGCCGAGAACTTCATCCGCTCCGCAAATGCTCCCGTAATCAGCGCTGGTGTGATGATGGCAAACATCAACTGGTACACCATGAACGTCTGGCCCGGAATCGTCGGGGCATAGGCAGTAATCGGCGTTACGCCGACCCCACGCAGAAACACATTGTGCAACCCGCCGATAAACGCGTTGCCGGTCCCAAACGCCAGCGAGTACGTCACAAACGCCCACAACACCGTAATCACGGCCATCATCGCGAACGTCTGCATCATCGTTCCGAGGATGTTCTTCTTCCGCACTAGCCCGCCGTAAAAAAGTGCGAGACCGGGTCCGCTCATCATCAGCACGAGCGCGGCGCTGGTCAGCATCCATGCGTTGTCCCCCGCGCTCTGCGCCGCCGTCGTGGCGGCGGCATTGTCGGCGACGGCTTTCTCAAGCGCTGCCATCCGCTCGGGCGTCACCGTTGTCTGAGCCATTGCGGCGCCTGCGCCCAGCAAACTAAAAAGCGCCATCATCGGCGCTACCCGACAGCGAACAAAATTCCGTGAAATCAAGCCCATGAAAAGGACCACCTTTCGTGAAGCGACGCGTGAAAGAACGGGCGGCAACCCACCGAAATGGCATTGCCGATGACGCGGCAACCGCGCTTCTTTGCTTCCGGAGCTCACCGAAATACGGAAAGCCGCATGTATGAACCAGTTGCGAGTAATTTACAACATCCCCACCCATAAATTAACATTCGGCCAATCCTCCGCCGCCTGCCTCGACCGCACTAACCCGCCCCGCCTTCACCAAGCCTAATTCTTGCTATCAGCGGAGTGCAGCTATCGGAGCAGTTATGCAGAGCCGACCGCCCAACCCTTTTCCCTCTATCCGAATCTCAACTGATACGGGTCACCTAGTTTGCTGTCATGATCAGCTTAATTGTTATATCTGACGTAGGCGCTGACCCGGCCTAACCTGTCTTATCTGGAGCATGAATGAGCACCGTAAAAGTCGGAAATAAACTACTTGGTACAGGTCACCCCTGCTACGTTATCGCGGAAATCGGCATTAATCACAACGGCGACATCGACCTCGCAAAGCGTCTTATATCGGTCGCCGTCGCCGCCGGTTGCGATGCGGTCAAGTTCCAGAAGCGCACTGTCGAGATCGTTTACACCGGAAAGGAGCTCGCCACCCCCCGGCCCAATCCCTGGGGCGATACCAACGGCGACCTCAAGCACGGTCTGGAGTTCGGACAGGAAGAGTATGACGAAATCGCCAACTTCTGTCGCTCGGTCAAAATCGACTGGTTTGTCTCACCATGGGACGAAATCTCCGTCGACTTTATGGAACAGTACGACACTCCGGTGTACAAGGTCGCATCCGCCTCTCTTACCGATGACAACCTCCTCCAGCACATCCGCAGAACCGGCAAGCCGGTCATCGCGTCCACCGGGATGAGCACCTATGCTGAGATCGACCACGCCGTCGAAGTCCTTGGCAAGGAAAACCTCATCCTGATGCACACGACCTCGACCTATCCGGCCAAGTACGAGCAGCTCAACCTCCGTGCCATTCCTACGATGATCGAACGCTATGGCGTCCCTGTCGGGTACTCCGGCCATGAAACGGGCATTCCGACCACCGTCGCCGCTGCTGTTCTCGGCGCCTGCTGCGTTGAGCGTCACATCACCATGGATCGTGCTATGTGGGGTTCCGATCAGTCCGCTTCGCTTGAGCCAAACGGCATTAGCCGCCTGGTTCGTGACATTCGCTTGGTCGAACAATCTCTCGGCGATGGCGTCAAGCGCGTCTACGAAGAAGAAGTCCCCGTCATGAAGAAGCTCCGCCGCGTTGGTGCAGCCGTCTAGTCGAAACTCTCAGCCAACGAAGGCCCGATCGAAACGATCGGGCCTTCGCTTTTCCAAGCTTAATCACTTATCATTTGCCACTCGTCACTTCACCTATGCCTTTCGATCCCACATCCCTCACCACCCTCGAAGCCATCGCCTTTGATGTCGATGGCGTCCTCACCGACGGCACCCTCACATGGTCGCCCATTGGCGAAGAATCCAAGACCTTCTCCTTCACCGACATCATGGGGGTCTCGCTTCTGCGCCGCCTTGGCATCAAGATGGCGCTCATCTCCGGCGAGCCGTCCCCGCTGGTCGACCTCTACGCAAAGAAGATGCACATCCCGTTTGTCGCCAAGGGCACTCGCGACAAGGCCACAGCGCTCCGCGACTTCACCGCGCAATTCCACATTCCGCTGCATCGCACCTGCTTTTTCGGAGACGACGTGAACGACCTCTTCGCCATGGAAATCGCCGGCCTGTGCGCCTGCCCCGCTAACGCCGTTACCGAGGTCATCACGCACGTCACCGAACATGGCTTCGTTTCCGGCGCTCCAGGTGGCCACGGCGCTGTCCGCAGCTTCGCCGATGCCATTCTCGCCGCTCGCAACCTCCGTGGACGCGATGTCTTCCAAATGCGCCCACCCGAATAAATCACCGAGCAGAAATTTCTCTCGAAATACACGTAATTCCGAACAGCAACCGTTCGCTGTTCGCGTTTCCCGCAGACCTATCTCACTCGAACCGTTTACGATCAAGGACGGACATGAAGCTTTCTGATTACATCTTCCAATTTTTTGCCGATAAAGGCGTTAAGCATGTTTTTCTCGTTACTGGCGGGGGCGCCATGCATCTCAACGCTTCTTTAGCCCAGGAAAAGCGCATTACGCCCATCTGCAACTCACACGAGCAGGCCACCGCGATGTGCGCCGAAAGCTACGCGAAAGCAGTCAACGGACTCGGAGTAGCTCTCGTGACGACCGGTCCCGGCGGAACCAATGCGGTCACCGGCGTCGCAGGCGCCTGGCTTGACTCCACGCCCACCGTCTTCCTCTCCGGACAAGTCAAGCGCCCCGACCGTATGTTCGATCAGGTCACAGGCAAACCTCTCGGCATGCGCCAGCTCGGGGTACAGGAAGTCGACATCGTCTCGATCGTCAAGCCCATCACCAAATATGCCGTCGTCGTACTGGAGCCACTCGATATCCGTTACGAGCTCGAAAAGGCCTACTGGCTGGCTATGAACGGCCGCCCCGGGCCCGTATGGATCGATGTCCCGCTTGATGTTCAGGCTGCTCCTATTCCCGACCCCTCAACGCTTCGCAGCTTCGATGCCTCCGATCACGAAGCCGCGATGGCCAACGCCAACCTCAAGGACGAAGTAGCCCGTGTTGTCTCTGAGCTGCAGAAATCCACTCGCCCTCTGCTCTTCGTAGGCAATGGAACCCGCCTCGCACGCGCAGAAAAGCAGTTCACCGAGCTCCGGCTCTTGCTGGATATTCCGACCGTGGCCACCTGGTGCGCTGCCGATCTGGTTCCATCAGATGTCCCCACCTTCGTCGGCCGTCCTGGCAACGTAGCCGCCCGAGGAGCCAACTTCGCCCTCCAGAACAGCGATTTTCTTCTTGTCCTGGGGGCACGTCTGGACATGGCAATCACCGGCTATGCGCCGCAAAACCTCGCCCGTGAAGCCCATAAGATCGCTGTAGATATTGATCCCGCCGAGCTCGGCAAGCTCTACCCGCACCTCCAGCAGCCTGTCGTCTCCGACTGCCGCGCTTTTCTCGACGAGCTACTGGAGCAGCTTAGAGCCGTCCAACTCGACCACTCCCGTTGGGCCGACTGGAACCAGCGCGCTGCCGATTGGAAGATCCGTTACAACGTCGTCACCGACGAGCACCGCAAGCCGGAAGGATTGGTCTCCATCTTCAATCTCGCCGAGGTCATCGGCACCGAATCCAAGCAGGAAGACAAGCTCGTCTCCGGCTCTTCCGGTTCCGGCATCGAGATCTTCCTCCTCGCCTGCCCCACCCGCTCCGGTCAGCGAATCTTTCATACTGCGGGCCTCGGTTCCATGGGTTACGGCCTTCCCATGTCGCTCGCGGTCTGCATCGGCTCCGGCGGCCAGCAGACCATCCTAGTTGACGGTGACGGCGGTTTCCAATTCAACATTCAGGAACTTGAAACAGCCAGCCGACTCAAGCTCAACGTCAAGTTCTTCATCCTCAACAACGACGGTTACGCCTCCATCCGCGCCTCGCAGAAGGCTTACTTCGGCGCAGAACAGATCGGCGCTGGCGCCGCAACAGGCCTTACCGTTCCCGACCTGAGCAAAATCGCGAACTCCTACAACATCCCTGCCGTCATCATCCACGACCAGACCAACCTTCGAGAAGAGGTCCGCAAGATCCTTGCCATGGAAGGCCCCGTCTTGATCGACGTCCGCGTTATCCCCGACGAAGTTCGCGCCCCACGTCTACAGTCCTATCAACGCGAAGATGGCACCTTCGTCTCCAAACCGCTCGAAGACATGTTCCCTTTCTTGCCACGCGAAGAGTTCCTCGCCAATATGATCGTCAAACCTCTGCCCGAATAACGAGCTCTTGGAGCGCCAACCTCTGTATGGAAAGGTCTGCATGAACTCAATGACTTTGGACAAGATCGGCCCGCTAGAAGAAGTACTCACGGAATCCGTCGAGTCGGTCAGGCAGCGTGAAGCTTCAGCACTGGACGATCTGCTGAAGGCTCGCAACAATCGCTGCGTCATCTATGGCGCAGGTACGCTAGGCCGCAAAGCTGTTACGTTACTGCGTGAAATCGGGACCTCGCCGCTGGCCATCGTTGACAGCAACCCACAGCGTTGGGGGACCGAAATCTCCGGCCTGCCGGTCTTATCCCCTTCCGAAGCCGCCTCCCAGTTTGGAGACAATGCCGTTTTCTTCGTCACCATCTGGAACGACTTTCACTGGTTCCGCGACACTCGCGACAAGCTGACGGTGCTTGGATGCACCTCCATCTCTTCGTATGCTCCCATCTTCTGGCGGTTTGGGGATCGCTTCATGGATCTGCTTCTGCTCAACGAGCCCGCCCACCGCCTATACCAGCACCGCGACAGCATTCTCGAAACCGAAACCCTCTGGGCCGACGACGAGTCCCTTGCCGCCTATCGCGCCAACATCCTCTGGCGCGCCAAGGGTGATCCCTCACACCTACCCTTTCCCGCGCCGCTCAATACCTACTTTCCCTCTGACATCTTCAAGCTCATCTCCGAAGAGTCCATCGTCGATTGTGGCGCCTTCGACGGCGACACCATCCGGATGACCCGTTCTCTCGTCGGCTCGGATTTCAAGGCCATCCACGCTATCGAAGCAGATACCGTTTCCCTGGAAAAGATGGTTGACTATCTAGCCACCCTCGACCCCGAAACTCAGGCCAAAGTTCACATCCATGAGTGCGCCGTCGGCGCCGAGCGCTGCACGCTTCAATTCGTCATGACCGGAGCTCTCACCTCAAAATCGGGAAACGATGAGGCCTCAGTAGCGGTCGACGTCCCGTGCATCCCCCTCGACGATCTCTTTGCCGAAACGCCCATCACTTTCATCAAGATGGACATCGAAGGTGCTGAATTCGACGCTCTCCGCGGCGGAAGCAACATCATTCAGCGCGATCACCCTATCCTCGCTATTTGCGTGTATCACACGCAAAGCGACATCTGGCGCATCCCGCTCCTCATTCGCTCCCTCAACCCCGGATATCAGCTCTTTCTGCGCTCCTATGATGGAGACGGTTTCCAGTCCGTTGTCTACGCCGTTCCTTCGAACCGGGTGATGTCGCCATCGGAACGTGCAGCGGCTCCAAAACCCCGCAAATCTATAACCCCATAGTCCACTCGCCACATTCCTTGCGCAGCGATGCAGCGGCACCGATCCAACGGAGTTCTATGCTCCACACCTACGGGATCATACAAGGGCGCCTCGTCCCACCCGAGGATGGTCGCTTTCAGTCCTTTCCCCGCAAAGCCTGGCGGAAAGAGTTCGCCCGTGCCCGCGCAGCCGGCCTTGATTACATCGAGTGGATACACGACGCCTACGGCGAACGCAAAGACACCGCCACCGGCCGCATCGCCAACCCCATCTTCACCCCCGAGGGCCTCGCCGAGTTCGACGCACTAAAAGCCGAGCACAACATCGCCACACCCGCCCTCTGTGGCAATTGGTTCATGGACGTCCCGCTCATTCGTTGCTCGCCCGCGGAACGCGACCGCCGCGAAAAGCATCTTCATGACCTCCTCCCGATCGCCAGACGCATCGGCGCAACACGGATCGTTCTCCCATTCGTTGACAACTCAAAAATCAAGGGTGAGTACGAAAAGCAGACCGTCATCGCAATCCTGAAGCGAGCCCTGACCGTTGCCGAAAAGCAAGGTATTGAGTTCCACCTCAAAGCCGACTTTGGCCCCTCCGAGTTCGCCGACTTCCTCGGCCGCATTCTGCACCCCATGCTCAAGGTCACTTGGGACTCGGGTAATAGCTCGAGCCTCGGCTACATCGCCCGCGAAGAGTTCTCGGCTTACGGCGACCGTATCGGCTCAATCCACATCAGCGACTGCTACAAGAAACCTGAAGACGGCGTGGAAGTTCCTGTCACCGGTCCCGGCTCTGTGAACTACGACGACGTCTTCGCCTCCATCAAAAAGATCGACTACAAGGGCGGCGTAACGCTCCAGGGAGCCCGCGGCGCCGACAACGACGAGGTCAACTTCATCAAGGGCCAACTAGAGTTCGTGAAACGTTACTGGTAAGCCTCACCGATTCCAACGAAGCGGCGACGCAGCCAACATCACCATCTCCTCAATCTCGGCCTTTCAGCTACACTTCCTCTACTCGGTGATTCAACCAGAGCCACCACCTGCGATACTAAAGCAGCCATGAGCATAGCCACCCCGAACCGCGCCCACACTCTCTTCGACCTCGCGGGCCGCGTCGCCATTGTCAATGGAGGAGCCGATCGTCTCGGCTACCATCACGGAGCCATCCTCGCCGCCGCCGGGGCCAACGTCGTGCTGCTTGACCTCGCTGCCGCTAACCCCGCCATGCGCGCCGAGCAGCTCCAACTCGCCCACGGTCCAGAGTGCCTCGGCATCTCCGCCGATATCACCAACGAAAAGTCTCTACAGGAAGCTCGAGACGTTATCATGACAAAGTTCGGCCACATCGACATCCTCATCAACAACGCTGCCAAAAACCCCGAAGTCGAGGCCACGTCTCAGGCTTGGTCACGCCTCGAAGACTTCCCTCTCCAGGTCTGGAACGACGACATCGCTAGCGGCCTCACCGGCGCTTTCCTCTGCTCGCGCGTCTTCGGCGTGGAAATGGTCAAGCGCAACTCCGGCGTCATCCTCAACGTAGCATCGGACCAGCCCCTCGACGGCAAGGAAGGTGTCCCCGAGCACGAGCAGCCCGTCACTTCTTCGGTCGTCAAAACGGCACTCATCGGCCTCACGCGCTATCTCTCCACCTACTGGACAGCCCACAACATCCGCTGCAACGCCATCTCCCCCGGCGGCGTCAACCTGCATTCGCTGGCCCGCATGACCCACAAGGACGAGTACCAGGGCGCTGTCCTCTTCCTCTGCTCCGACGCATCTAGCTCCATGACAGGCCAAAATCTGATCATCGACGGAGGCTGCAATGTCCTCTAAAGCGGAAGTTTCCCTCGTCGTCGGCGCATCCGGCCAGCTAGGCAACGCTCTCATCGCGCAGCTCGGCGACCAGGCACTCCCCGCAGCCCGTCGCCAGCTCTCGCCAGCCTGGCTGCACCTTGACCTCGAAGAGATCGCCGCCAACCCCTCGCTTCTCGACGGTCTCATCGAGCAGCACAACATCACCGCCATCTACTGCGCCGCTGGCGCCACCGACGTCGAACGCTGCGAATCCGACCAGGCCTGGGCCGCCGCCGCCAACCATCTTGGCCCACTGGCCCTAGCCCGCGCCGCAAAGAACATCCCCTTCGCTTTCTACTCCACCGACTACGTCTTCGACGGCGCATCCGGCCCCTACTCCGAAACTGACGAGCCGCACGCCCTTTCCATCTATGGCAAGACCAAGCTCGATGGTGAGCGCGCCATCCTCGACGCCCATCCCGACGCACTCGTCCTCCGCACCACAACTGTCTACGGTCCCGACCCACAAGGCAAAAACTTCCTTTACACTCTCCGCCGCGTCATCAACGCCGGCAACACCATGCGCGTCCCCACCGACCAACTCGCGACCCCCGTCTACAATGAAGACCTAGCGGCTGCCTCCATCGCGCTTGTCCAGGGCGGCCACACTGGCATCTTCCATCTCGCCGGCCCCGAATTCCTCTCGCGCTACGACTTTTCCCTCCAGGCTTGCGAAATCCTCTCGCTTCCCACCGCACAGGTCCAGCCCCTCACAACTCCCGAACTCAATCAGAAAGCAGCCCGCCCACTCCTCGGCGGCCTGCGTATCGACAAGCTGACCGCGACACTGCCCCACACCACCATGCGCCCGCTCAAAACTGGCATCCAAGATTGGAAAGAAGCCACCGACACCGCATGAGCCATATCATCCAGCCCGAACACCATCTCGCCGACACGCCCGTCGTCCCTATCCCGCAAGACCCGTTCCTCCCAAAACATCGCCTGCAACGCCTCGTAAATCGCATGCCCGGTGGCCAGTTCGTTCGCTACCTCGCCATCGGCGTCTTCAACACGGTCTTCGGCTACTGCACCTTCGCCCTCACGCTTTTCCTGCTGACACACCTCGTCCCGCAACGATACCTCTACCTGACCGTCATAGCGGCGTCGCTCATCTCCACGCCGTTCAACATCACAGTCGCCTACTTCGGCTACAAGTTCTTCGTCTTTCAGACCCGCGGTAACTACCTCATCGAGTGGTTTAAATGCTTCGGCGTCTACGGCGTCGGCATGCTGCCTGGCCTGCTCGCACTCTCCGGAGTCACCAAGCTCCTGCAAGCAACTATCCACACGCATGGCCCGCAGCTCCACCTCACGCTGGCGCACATCGCCAGCCACCTCAGTGGAGCCCCGCTGGCCGCGCTGCACAAGCTTTCCTCCGGCAAAGCCGCCGCAGGCTACCTCGCAGGCGCACTCGTGCAGGGTTTTACCACCATCTTCAGCTTCGTTGGCCACAAGAAGGTCACCTTCAAAACAAAGGCCGCCGCCTGACCGCCGCGCTCGCAAGTCTTTGCATCCAAACATCTACGCATGGCAGTCAGCTAGGCTTGTCATACACAAGGAGTACGTCGTAGTGAGCCAGAAGACCATTTCGATCATCACGCCCTGCTACAACGAAGAAGCCAACGTCCTCAATCTCTACAATCAGGTCCGTGAGGTCATGCTCACGCTCCCTTATGAGTACGAGCACATCTTCATCGACAACTCCTCCAAAGACAATACCGTCGCCATCCTCAAGATGATCGCCTCCGAAGACGCGAACGTAAAGATCATCGTCAACTCCCGCAACTTTGGCCACATTCGCTCGCCCATCCACGCTCTGTTCGCGGCCCGCGGCGACGCGATGCTCGGCATCGTCGCCGATCTCCAGGACCCGCCGCCCATGATCGCGGACATGATCCGCGAGTGGGAAAAGGGTGCGTACTGCGTCCTCGGCATCAAGCGCACCAGCGAAGAAAACTCCATGATGTTCTGGGCCCGCAAACAGTACTACAAGCTTGCCGAACGCCTCTCGTCGATCGAGACCATCCAGAACTACACCGGCTTCGGTCTCTACGACCGCAAGGTCGTCGACCTCGTCAAATCCTTCGACGATCCCTATCCCTACTTCCGCGGCATGATCGCCGAAATCGGCCTGCCCACCGTAAAGCTTCTCTACGACCAGCCCGCCCGCAAGTTCGGTATCACCAAGAACAACTGGTACACCCTCTACGACATCGGCATGCTGGGCATCATCAACCACAGCAAGGTCCCGCTGCGTTTTGCCACCTTCGCAGGCTTCGCCGGTGGCGTCCTCAGCTTCTTTTTCGCCTTCTTCTACTTCCTCGCCAAGCTCATCTTCTGGTCGACGTTCTCCGTCGGCGTCGCTCCCATGATCATCGGCGTGTTCTTCCTGCAATCCATCATGCTGGTCTTCCTCGGCATCATGGGCGAGTACGTCGGGGCCATCTACACTCAGCTCCAGCACCGCCCCTACGCGGTCGAACTGGAACGCATCAACTTCGAAACCGGCTTCGGCAAAGCCAAACCCAACCCACTGACACTAGCGGTAGAAGAAGTCATCATCACTTAGCCTACGTCGCGAACTTCGCACTTAAACTTCGCGCACTTCGCGTCAAGGCTTTGCCTTATTCACCATTCACTCCCCACCACTCACTCCCCCGGAGCCCGCACCATGCAAGATCTCATAGTCCGCCAACTCGCCCAGTCCATCGAAACCATGACCAAGGTCCTCAACGACGAGTCCATCCACAAGGCCGTCGTCGAAGCCGGCCGCATCACCGCCTCTGCCATGAAGTCCGGCAAGAAGCTCATGGTCTGCGGCAATGGAGGATCCGCCGCCGACTCGCAGCACCTCGTCGCCGAATTCGTCTCCCGCCTCACCGTAGACCGCCCCGCACTCCGCGCCGTCGCCCTCACCACCGACACCAGCATCCTCACCGCCATCGGCAACGACTACAGCTACGACAACGTCTTCGAGCGCCAAGTCGAAGCCCTCGGCATAGAAGGCGACGTCCTCATGGCCATCTCCACTTCCGGCAACAGTAAAAACTGCGTCAAAGCCCTCAAGCTCGCCAAGAAGATGGGCATCCACACCATCGCCTACACCGGCAACAAGGGCGGCACCATGGCCGAACTGGCCGATATCAACGTCATCATCCCATCCGACACCACGATGAACATCCAGGAATCCCACCTCGCCCTCGAACATATCTACTGCATGGTCGTAGAGCGCTTCTACTTCGGCGAAGACTTCGGCAGGAAGCCTCAGCATCTGGCAGAATGATCCTCTATGGCGCACAAGGATTTTTCGGTATCGGTTACGCCGGACGCAGTCGATGTGCGACTCACACCGTCTACGACAAGGCCGCATGGGAAGCTTGTCGCTGTTCTCTCAAGCCTTGGCATGATTGTTTTATTCAACTGCTTCTTACTTTTCATGCCTGGCAAACATAATCGGCCAAGCATGTGGACTGACATCACAACAGGATCATCGGCATTCCCGCTCTCCTTACTAGCAGTGGGAAACTTATTCATGTCGTGGGTTGTGTTTCGCGGTGAGCGTGGTTCTTCGCCATCTGACGAAACATTTCATTGTGATCGCAATGAGATTGTGATTTCACGCACGTCTTGGTTTGACTTTCAGAATCGTCGCTGGCGCACATACGCATATCCCCTTTCCGAATGTTCAGATATTCGATTCGCGAAAATTTTTGTTGCAGGAAGATCAGCGATTGATGGAATTTGCTTTCTTGCAAAAGGACGTCGCCAATGGGCACTTCCAGGGCTCGATGCTACAGCAGCAAAACAGATTTTGATTGGACTTAAGAATCTCGGGGCTGAAGTTCCTGAAGATCCCTACGTGGAAAATCGCATCAAGCAAGCTGCTGAATTAAGTGGTGGCGATACAAGCTGGATGGATCGCAGTTGGATGAACGATGATTCGAAGACATCGGGTGACAAATCCTAACTACATGCGCATAGCTAGCCTCTCCGCCGCTCTGCTCTTCATCACTACCCTCCCCGCCCAGCAACCACAAAACCCTTCCCCCATGGTCGAGCACACGCGCCCCCACCCGCGTCTCACCAAGACTGAACCCACCGGTACCCGCACCCCACTCGAACTCGGCACCCTCTTCGTCCCCGAGAAGCTCCAGCACAAACACACCGCCAAACTCCTCTTCTTCTTCCACGGCGGCGACTGGCTCCCACAACTCGCCGCCAGCAAGCAACACGACCTCGCCGTCATCACCGTCCAGGCCGGCGCGGGCTCCGGGACCTACGTCAAACTCTTCACCGACCCCACTCGATTCCCCGCGCTCATCGCCGCAGCCGAGTCCGCCAGCCACCTCACTTTCACAGACATCGCTATCGCCGGCTGGTCTGCCGGTTGTGGAGCCCTCCGCCAGATCCTCACCGACCCCACCTCCGCCGCCCGCGTCCACCGCGTCCTCTGCATCGACGGCGTCCACGCCGGCTACACCACCGACACGCCCGACCGCCTCAACCCGCAACTCGTCACCGAAAACCTCGCTCCTTGGCTCGCCTTCGGCCGCGAAGCCATCGCCGGCAACAAGCGCCTCATCATCACCCACTCAGAGATCTTCCCGGGCAGCTACGCCAGCACCACCGAAACCGCCGACGAGCTCCTCCGCCAATGGAACCTCACGCCGCACGCGGTCGTCCGATGGGGCCCAATGAAGACCCAGATGCTCAGCGAAACCAAGGACAAAGGCCTGCTCGTGGTCGGCTTCGCCGGCAACTCCGCCCCCGACCACGTAGACCAGTTCCACTCTCTGCCCGAATACCTCAACTGGCTCTACAAAGACCACTAAGCCCAGTCCTACGCCGCCGCACCCACCAAGGCCGGAGTCTGCACCGCAACCAGCGGCAGCTTGATCACCAACCGCGCTCCACCCTCTTCGCGATTCACCGCGAGCACCTCGCCGCTGTGCGCCCCCACTACGGCCTCCACAAATGCCAGTCCCAGCCCATGCCCCGGCGAATCTTCCCCCTTCACCCTCGCCTGGAACATTGTGGCGCTGATCTCCGAAGCAAACCCCGGCCCATCATCCTCCAACACCATCACCGCAAAATCTTCTGCCGTGCTCAATGTAATCGTCACCGTGCAGGAAGCCGGCAGATGCTTCAACTCATTGTCGAAGAGATTCGCCACCATGCGGTGCAACAGCGAGGCATCCGCAAATACCTCGACCGCACCCGCACTGCGTAGCTGCACCCGCAGCCCCTTCTCGCTCATGCTCGGCTCATACAGCTCCATCATCACGCGCAAAAGCTCATCCAGGTCGATCGCCGTCCGCGTCAGCCTCAGCGCATCCACCTGCGCCTCGGCGACATCCAGCGACTTGGTCAGGATCTCCGTCAGCCGGTCCACTTCATCGATCGCCGACACAATCGCATCCGCCTCTACTCCACGCGCACCCGCCGTCAACGACATCTCCAGCTTCGCCCGTATCGCCGTCAGCGGACTTCGCAAATCGTGCGCCAGCGAGTTCGTAATCGTATGCAGCTGTTGTATCGACCGCTCGATCCGGTCCAGCATGTGGTTCAGCGTCAGTGCCAGCTGACCAACCTCATCGTTGCGCCCGCTCGTCGGCACACGCTCGCTCAAATCCGATTCGCCGATCCTCGAAGCCGCCTGCGTAATCTCGCGCACATCCGTCAGCATCCGCCGCGTGATGTAAAACACAATCGCAAAACCCAGCGCCACATTCAAGAGCCACAACGACAGAAACCGTAACCGTAGCTTCCGCAACACATGGATCTCGTCTCGCTCAGACACGCCAAGATAAATATGGCTTCCACCATCGAGCGGCACCGAAACCACTCGAAACGGTATCCGGTATCCCTGCACCGGCAGATCGAACGGTGTATCCGCCGCCGTCTTCTGCCCGCGGATCGCATTCAGCGCCGTATGTCCGTCCCCGGTCCCCACCCAAAGCGTCGGCGCACCATCCGCCGCCGTCTGCATAAAGAAGACCGACTCGTTAGAACCCGTGGTCGACCGCTGCTTGTCCGGGACCTCTCGGCTCGCAAGCTCCGCAACCTCACCGACTACGCGACCATACAGCCGGCCCTTCGGTGTGCGCTGCGCCACGTCTCCCAGCGTCTCCACTTCGCCTGTCAGCCAGGCGTCCGTGCGCCGCTGTATGTCGTGCGCCACAAAATTGTTCAACACCAGAAAAACCACCAGCGTCCCGCACGCAAACGCCAGCGTTCCCCAGAGCGAAATCCTCCACGCCGCACTGTGCGATCTCGGCTGACCTGTCTTAGCGATCTTTGAGGACATAACCCACTCCCCTCAGGGTGCGGATCAGCGGCGGTTTCCCGCTCGTATCCACCTTCCCACGAAGCCTGTAGATATGTACATCCACCACATTCGTGTCCGGCTGGATGCGCATACCCCAAACTTTATCCAGAATCATCGACCGCGTCACCACCCGCCCTGGGTTACGGCAAAGATACTCCAGCAGCGTGAACTCCTGCGGCGTCAACTGCAACATCTCGCCGCTACGCGAAGCCTCCCGACGCAACAAGTCCAACTCAAGGTCCATCACCCGAAGCCGCGTGACCTCGCTGCCCGTCACATTCCGCTTCATCAGGTTCCGCAGCCGCGCCAGCAACTCCGCCAACGCGAACGGTTTGGTCAGGTAATCATCCCCGCCCTGCTCCAACCCCCGCACACGATCGTCCACCGATCGCCTCGCCGAAAGGATCAGCACAGGCGCCGTCACACCCAGCTGCCTCAGCCGCAGAATCAGCGCAAACCCATCCATATCCGGCAGTCCCAGGTCGATGATCAGCACGTCATACTTGCCCTCGCTCGCGAGCCGTTCCGCCGTCCGCGCATCCGCCGCAGCATCCACCTGGTACCCCGCCTCAGCCAGCGAACGCTTCAGGAAGCCTTGTATCTCGATCTCGTCTTCAACCAGCAGCAACTGCATGACGCAATCCTAGTGCATTCGCGCGCTTGCGATCAGCACCACAGAGCCCTGTACCGCGCATATGAACACATTGTCATCACGGCGTTTTAGCGGGGTCATTTCCAGCCCCATTTCCCGCACCAGTACCTCTGAGCGTCCATGACCAGCAGCTGTTCCCGGCCCAGATCGCCTCGCGTAAGATAAACACCAGCGGCACACCGCCTCGGAGCGACACATTGAACTACAGAGGCGCACAAAACCTCATCAAGCGCGGCGACGAACCTGGCCTCCGCGCCGCACTCGACACCGGCCTTCCCGCCAATGCCGCCAACCACAAAGGCTGGTCCCTTCTCATGCTCGCTGCCGTCGAAGGAAACGTCGAAATCGGCCAACTCCTCATCGAAAAAGGCGCCGACATTGCAGCGATGAACCTCAAAGGCGAAACCGCCCTCACTATCGCCACCCAGAAAAACCACGAAGCTTTCGTAGAGCTACTCAACAGCCTCTAGCATCCAACTCCAGATGCCGTTCTCTATCGAGCCTCCGATCCTCCCCATGCTCGCCAAGCGCGTCGACGCCATCCCCACCGGCGCCGGCTTCTCCTTCGAGCCCAAGTGGGACGGCTTCCGCTGCATCCTCTTCCGCGACCACGACGAGCTCCTCCTCCAGTCCCGCGACGGCAAGCCCCTCGACCGCTACTTTCCAGAGCTCCGCGCCCCACTCCTCGCGCAACTCCCCACCCGCTGCGTCCTCGACGGCGAAATCGTCATCGTCTCGCCGCATGGTCTCGACTTCGACGCCCTCCAGCTTCGCGTCCACCCCGCCGCCTCCCGCATCAAGCTCCTCTCCGAGCAAACTCCAGCCTCCATCGTCTTCTTCGACCTACTGGCCGAAGGCGATCACGATCTCCGCGACGAGCCCTTCACCGCCCGTCGCGCAGCCCTCGAAAAAATCCTCGCCCACGCCAAGCCACCCCTCCACCTAACCCCCGCCACTGAAGACCACGCCACCGCCGCAGACTGGTTCTCTCGCTTCGAAGGCGCCGGCCTCGATGGGGTGATGGCCAAACCCCTCACAGGCCCCTACACGCCCGACAAGCCGTCCATGCTCAAGATCAAGCACGAGCGCGACTGTGACTGCGTCGTCGCCGGCTTCCGCTGGCACAAAGACGGCCCCAACACCCTCGTTGGCTCCCTGCTCCTCGGCCTCTACGACACCCACGGCACCCTCCAGAACGTCGGCACATGCTCCAGCTTCACCGCAGCCAAGCGCAAAGAGCTAGCCACCTTTCTCGAGCCTTTCCGCGTCACCTCGCTCACCGATCACCCATGGGCCAGCTGGGCCGCCGAAATCACCGGCTCCCGCATGCCCGGCGCCAAGTCCCGCTGGACCGGCAGCAAAGACCTCTCCTGGGAAGCTCTACGCCCCGAACTGGTCGTTGAAGTCTCCTACGAACACATGCAGGGCGACCGCTTCCGCCACCTCGCCCACTTCCGCCGCTGGCGCACCGACAAAACCCCGAAAGACTGCACCTACGCCCAGCTCGAAGTCGTACCACCCGAAGAGCTCAACAAAATCTTTCCCACGAATCGCTAATGAATATAGGGACGAAACTCGGCATCGCAAGCGTTGTCTTCTTCGTCGGAACCTTCGCCTGCTCGCGCTTCGAACTCGGCATGTTCCTTTGCATATTCTTCGCAGCGCTCCTCGGAACCCTTGCAGGCGTGAGGGGACACAAAGTCTGGTTTGTGGTTCCTGCCCTAACCATCGCGATATTCGTGATTTTCGTATGGGCAGGCATTAACGCCTCGTAGCTTATTCCTTTTCGATCGGACTTTCTTTCCACTCCCGCGCAGGATCATCATCCGGGTCAGGCAACCCCTGCGTCGGCCTCATCGCCTCCGGCACATGCCGCAGGTTCACCCGTATCCGATACCACACATACGAAGCTCCCCGCATCCGGTCCACCAGCACATCATCCACCGCCAGCAACGCCGCAGCCTCCGGATGCGACCCCTTCCACCGCTCCAACCCGGCCTCCGCGGCGGCCTTATCCCGCGACTGCGCCACAACCACAAGCGGATCTTTCGATACCCGGCCTTTATGTTTCGGTTTCACTTCTGAAGATTTGTCATCCTGAGCATCGCGAAGGATCTGCTTCTCAAGGGTGTCCGTCCCCGCAACCCTCTTCCGAAACCGCTTCTCCCCAAACCCCTCACCCATTTGATCCCCAAACGCTTTCGGCCCTGTCCCTTTGGCTTTAGATGGCGCAACCCTCTTTCCCTCACCCTCCGCCTTCGCGAAGTGCGGCGGCCACGGCGCATCCCCCAGCCCACTCGCTTCATCCCGCGCCGCCAACTCCAGCAGTCCCTCAAGAGATCCCACAGCCGCATCCATCCCCGCATGAGGATCACCGATCGCCGCAAACCGCTTTGGCATCGTCAGCACCGTAAAGTCCCCGGGATCGCACGTCATCACCTCATCCCACTTCAGCGGAGCACTCACGCGAGCATCCGGCACTGGCCGCACTGAATACGCCGAAGCCGTAGTCCTATCCTTCGCATTCTGGTTGTAATCCAGAAACACCCCATGCCGCTCTTCCTTCCACCACTTGCTGCTCGCCAACGCCGGCACACGACGCTCCACCTCTCGCGCTAGCGCCAGCGCCGCCCGCCGCACCTCCGTAAAATCCCACTGCTGCGCAATCCGCGCATTCACATGCATCCCACGTGATCCCGAAGTCTTCGCCCACGCCGTCAGCCCGTGCTCTTCAAGCACCGCCTTCGCCTCCATCGCCACCGCACGCACATCCTCCCACCCCACACCCGGGCCGGGATCAAGGTCCACGCGCAACTCATTCGGATGGTCCAGGTCCTCCGCCGTCACTGGATGCGGATGCAACTCCATGCACCCCAAATTCACCACCCACGCCAACCCCGCAGCCTCGTCCACGACCACTTCTTCCGCCGTCCTTCCACTCGGAAAGCTCAGCGTCACGGTCCGCATCCACGCCGGCAAATCGCTCGGCGCACGCTTCTGATAAAACGGCTCCGCCTCCGCTCCATTCACAAACCGCTTCAGCACAATCGGCCGGCCCACAATCCCACGCAAAGCCCCCGGCGCCGCGCTCAAAAAGTACTGCACAATGTCCAGCTTCGAAAGCTGCACCTGCTTCGTGAAGTAAGGCTTCCCCGGACTGCTCACCCGCACATCATGCCCCTCCACCTGCAGAACCACAGCGTCATCAACCTTCGCAGACTTTGCCATCGCCATCTCCTCCAAGTGTGATGCTCCGCTCCGAGCCCGCGCATCCAACCTGCGCAAGCCGTTTTGATATCCTCACCCCATGACTCCCAGCAAACAATCCCTCCCGCGAGCCCTCGCGCTTGCCCTTGCCTCCCTATTGCCGTTTGCTGCCTTCGCCCAGGCTCCTGATCCAACACCGCGCCTTGGCCTCCTCATTCCCGTAGGCCCGCCAGACTACGCCATCCTGCTCGACGCCTTCAAACCCACGCACGACGAAACCGACGGCCCCTTCACCTTCCGCGCCGGCACCGTCTCCGGCGTCCCCGTCGTCTACTACATTGCCCCCACCGACGGCCCGCTCGTCCGCTCCCTCGGTGCACAGGCCATGCTCCAGCACTTCAATATCAAGGCCTTCATCTACGCCGGAACCTCAGGTGGCCATCTTCCACCCGACCAGATGAGCATCGGCGACATCGTCCTCGGCGCCAAAAACGTCGACCACGGCAACTACTTCCTTAACCGTGCCGGCGTCGTCGAACCCGGCAGCTTCAACAGCATCCAGAAAAGCATGCGCCATTACGGCGCCCTTTACGCCGACCCCAAACTCCTCAGCTTCCTCGCTTGCTCCGCCACCCGCGTAGCCGCCCACACCGAAACGCCTTCCTACCTAAGCCCCATCGACCCCGCCCACCATCCGCAGGTCTTTTTTTACGGTATCCAGGGAACCTCGACCATCTGGTCCGATAACCTCGCCTACACCAAGCAAACCATGAACGTCTTCCACGAAATCGACGAAGACGGCGACTGGTACTCCAACCTCGTGGCCACGCTCTATCATGTGCCCTTTATCGAAGTCAGCATCATCTCCAACTCCATCCTCGGTTTCCCCAATGCTGACCGCGGCACCCCAAAATCCCCCGCCGGCGAACCCAACACGCACGTCCTCGCCCAGCGTCTCTCGAACCGCATCGCGGTCGACCTCATCACTCACTATGGCCAGCAAATGCTCACCGGCACCTACACCACTCCCGAAGAAGATCCCTACCCTGCACTCGCGTACAACAACCCAACCAAACCCGGCGACCTGCTCCAGGACTGCAAGTAGCCCGGGCACGCCAATCTTCCCCGCACCGCCGCATAAAGCTTTTCACTTCGATCCCCAAACCCAAGGGGGCATACTAGAAAAGCATGCCCACGAAGCCCCTAGCCGCCGAAGATCTCGCCCACATCCTCACCCACGCGCAAGCTTCCTTCTCCAACTTGCGGAATGCGAACCTCTTCATCACCGGGGGCACCGGGTTCTTCGGTCACTGGCTCCTCGAATCTTTCCTCCACGCCAACACCGAGCTCTCGCTCAACGCCCGCGCCACTGTTCTCACCCGCAGTGCCCAAGCCTTCACCACAAAGTCGCCGCACATCGCCACAAATCAGGCCATCACGTTGCTCGAAGGCGACATCCGCACCTTCCCTTTCCCCGCCGAACACCACACGCACATCCTCCACGCCGCCACCGACTCCGGCGGTAGCCAAACCGGCCGCCCCGCCTATGAACTAGCTGAATCTATCCTCGAAGGCACCCGGCGCGTCCTGAAATTCGCCCTCGCAACCGGCGCCACACGTCTCCTCTACACCTCAACCGGTGCCGTCTACGGTCGTTCCACTACCCTCCTCCACACACCCGAGACCTATCTCGGAGCACCCGATCCGCTCCTTCTCCAAAGCTCCTACGACGAAGCCAAGCGTATGGCTGAACACCTCTGCATCGCCTACTCCGCCAATACGCCGCTACAACCAGTCATCGCAAGATGCTTTGCCTTCGTCGGCCCCCACCTCCCGCTCGACCAGCATTTCGCCATCGGCAACTTTATCGGCGCGGCTCTTAACAACCAGCCCATCCACATCAAAGGCGACGGCACACCACGCCGCTCCTGGCTCTACATGGCCGACCTCGCAACTTGGCTCTGGATGCTCCTCACCCAGGCCCAACCCAACCGCGCCTACAACGTAGGCTCAGACGAGGGCATGACCATCGCCGAAGCTGCACACTTGGTAAGAGAAGTTGTCATCCTGAGCGCAGCGAAGGATCTGCTTGCCGCTGGAAGCAGCATCCAGATCGACGGTACCCCTAACCCCAAAGCCCCCCTCAACAGCTACGTCCCCGACATTACCCGCGCCAAATCCGAACTCAACCTGACCGTAACCATCCCGCTAGCCGAAGCCCTCCGCCGCACCGCCGCCTGGCACCGCTAAGGAATTACCTGTAGATGTATAGGGAGGCTTCGGAATCAACGCCGTTTTCTCTCAAGGAAAACGGCTCTGCACGATGTATCCGCTCCACAGCACAGGTAATTGCTTTAAGGAAAACCCTTACAGCCCACCCGCAAACAACAAAAGCGCGGACCCAAAGGCCCGCGCTCTTAAACCTGCTCCTAAACCACGACCAGACCGGCGTTGGCTTTCTCTACAAACGCCGTGGCGGTGCTGGCAATGTAGTCCAGCATCGGCTCAGTCAGCCCAGGAAACGTCCCGATCCAGAACACGTTGTTCATCACAAAATCCGTATTCGTCAGATCGCCGATCACCCGATACTCCAGGCCTTCATACGCTGGCTGCCGCGTCAAATTACCCGCAAAGATATTCCGCGTGCCGATCTTGCCCGCTTCCAGCGCCTTCGTCAGTTGATCGCGTGTAAACGGCGCAGACTCCTTCACGCCGATCGGAAACCCGAACCAGCTCGGATCGCTTCCTTCAGTCGCTTGTGGCAGCATCAGAAACTCTTCGAGTGGCTTCAGCGCATTCTTCAGATACGCAAAGTTCTCCTTGCGCCGCGCGATAAAGTGCTCCGCCTTATCCAATTGGCTTACACCCAGCGCAGCCTGCATGTCGGTCGCCTTCAGGTTGTAGCCCACATGCGAGTACGTGTACTTGTGGTCATATCCGCAAGGCAGCGTTCCCAGTTGCCAGTCGAACCGCTTGCCGCAGGTGTTATCCACACCCGGCTCGCACCAACAGTCACGGCCCCAGTCACGAAAGCTGTCGATCAGGACCTGAAGCGCGGGCTTATCGGTCATCACGGCACCGCCTTCGCCCATCGTAATGTGATGTGCGGGATAAAAACTCAGGGTCGCAATGTCGCCGAATGTACCAACCTTTTGCCCCTTATACGTTGATCCCAACGCATCGCAGCAGTCTTCAATCAGCCACAGGTTGTACTTCTTGCAGAATGCCACCACGGCATCCAGATCGAACACATTGCCCAGCGTGTGCGCAATCATCACAGCCTTGGTCTTCTCGCTGCGCGCCTCTTCCAGCTTCGTCACATCGATCTCATAGGTCGGCAACGTGACATCGAGAAACACCGGAACAAGCTGGTTCTGGAAGATAGGGTTCACCGTTGTAGGAAAGCCCGCGGCAACCGTGATCACTTCATCGCCGGGCTTCAACTGACGATCGCCGAGCTTTGGCGATGTCAACGCACTCAGCGCAACAAGGTTCGCCGACGAGCCTGAGTTCACTAGCGAAGCTGACCTCACGCCCACAAACCGCGCAAGTTTCTTCTCGAAGTCCTTGGCCCATCGACCGGTAGTAAACCAGCCATCTAACGCGGAATCTACAACAGCACTCATATCGGCTGCATCTATGACTTTGCCGGATACCGGGACGACCGAACTGCCCGCAACGAAGTCTTTCTTGGCGAATGCTTCGGCATGGAACTCTGCCGTAAGCTGGAGAATTTGTTGACGTAGTTGCTCGGATCGCTCACTCATATATGACTCTAGGATATCAAACGCGCGGTATCATGAACGTACGGCACGAAGCATCTGATCAAAAGGACACTAACGCATGAAAGCGGTTATCCTCGCCGGCGGCCTCGGCACTCGCATCTCGGAAGAAACCTCATTACGCCCCAAGCCCATGGTTGAAATCGGCGGCCGTCCCATCCTCTGGCACATCCTCAAAATCTACTCGCAACATGGCATCAACGACTTCATCATCTGCTGCGGTTATAAGGGTTATGTCATCAAGGAGTTCTTCGCCAACTACTTTATGCATACCTCCGACGTCACCTTCGACATGAAGGAGAACAAGATGATCGTGCATAACACCGACACCGAACCTTGGCGCGTCACCCTTGTCGACACAGGCGATGGTACAGGCACCGGTGGACGCCTTCACCGCGTCAAGAAGTATCTCGAAGGGGAAGATATATTCTGCATGACCTACGGCGATGGCGTCGCCGATGTCGACATCCCCGCCTCCATTGAATTCCACAAGAAGCACGGTAAGCTCGTCACGCTCACCAGCGTGCAGCCCGTAGCCCGCTTCGGCGCTCTCGGTCTCAAGGACACGCAGATCTACTCCTTCCAGGAAAAACCGCAGGATGAAGGCGGTTGGATCAACGGCGGCTTCTTCGTCCTCTCACCCAAGGCTATCGACGCCGTCACGGACGATGCGCAGATGTTCGAGCGCGAGCCCATTGAAAAGCTCGTCACCGAAGGCCAGGTGCATGCCTTCTTCCATCACGGCTTCTGGCAGGCGATGGATACGCTCCGCGACAAGCAGCACCTCGAAGACCTCTGGAGCAAAGGAAAGGCCCCATGGAAGAGCTGGTAGCCCGCCCCAACTTATGGAAAGGCAAGCGAGTCTTCCTCACCGGCCACACCGGCTTCAAAGGCGGTTGGCTTGCTCTTTGGCTTGCGTCCAGAGGTGCCATCGTTCGCGGCTACGCGCTCGATCCCTGCACCGAACCTAATCTCTTCACCGAGGCCAAAGTTGGCAGCGTCATTGAAGACATTCGCGGCGACATTCGCGACGCGTCGAAACTCGAACCCGCACTGAAGGACTTCGCTCCTGAAGTCGTCTTCCACATGGCCGCGCAGCCCCTCGTGCGTTATAGTTACGAAGACCCCATCGGCACCTACGAAACCAACGTCATCGGCACCGCGCGCGTGCTCGATGCCATCCGTCGCACTCCGTCCGTTCGCGCCGTTGTTTCGGTAACGACCGACAAATGCTACGAGAACAAGGAATGGCTCTGGGGCTATCGCGAGACTGATCCTCTCGGCGGCTACGACCCGTACTCAAGCTCTAAAGCCTGCGCCGAGATTGTTTCCGCCGCCTATCGCTCCAGCTACTTCTCGCCTGCCAAAATCGCCGAGCACAAGTGCGCCATCTCCACAGGCCGCGCAGGCAACGTCATCGGCGGAGGCGACTGGTCGCTTGACCGCCTCATCCCCGACCTCGTCCGCGGCTTCCTCGCTGGCGAAGACGTCCTCATTCGCCGTCCTCACTCGATACGCCCCTGGCAGCACGTCCTGGAGCCGCTCGCCGGCTACATCGCCCTTGCCGAGCATCTTCTCTCCGACGACCCCGCTCGCTATGCCACTGCCTTCAACTTCGGCCCCTCGGACGACGACGCGCAGGAAGTCGGCTGGATCGTAGAAAAGATGGTCCAATTCTGGGGCGACAACGCAAGCTGGACCCTCGACGCCGACCCCGGCGTCCACGAAGCCGGCTACCTCAAGCTAGACGCCAGCCGCGCCCGCGCCGAACTCGCCTGGCATCCGCGCCTGCGGCTCGAAACAACGCTGCATTGGCTCGTGGACTGGTACAAAATGTGGCAGTCCGGCGAAAACATGCACGCCTTCACGCTGAAACAGATTGCAGACTACGAAGAACTCGGCCCCATTAGCTAATCGGCGTATGCTGGGATCGCTTGCGCTGCAAAAACACGCGGAGCCAGTTAATATGACTGTCTCCGCGTGTTTGCGAAAAACCGGAATGAACAGCTCGTGATCTTATAGCGTTCTCGCCGGACGTTTCCTTGTCGAAGCTTCTGGCTTCGCAGCGCCGTCGCTATACACCCGAATGGAGCGACCGCCAACAATCGCACTTCCATCGACTGCCGACTCGAGGAATGGATCATCGAGGTTTTCGGTGTCTAACACTTGCCGCCAGGGCGTCTTGTTCGGTGGCTCGGGCAGCGCGTATTCCACGCCGTTGTCCGAAGCGTTCACGACGATCAAAAAACTATCGTCAATAACCTTCTCGCCTTCTTCATCCATCATGTCGAGCGTCTTGCCATTGAACATCACGCAGACGGACTTCGCGCCACTCTGGCCCCAGACTTCATCGGAAAGCTCGTTGCCATCAGTTCCGTACCAGGCAATGTCTCGCACCACCGATCCACGAATCGTGCGGTCACCTTGGAAGAACTTGCGACGGTGAAGGTTTGGATGGTCTTTGCGGAACTGGATCAACTTCGAGGTGAACTCGAGCAGACGTTGGCGGTGTCCATCGAGCTTCCAGTCATACCAGGTCAGCTCATTGTCCTGGCAGTAGCAGTTGTTGTTGCCCATCTGCGAACGCGCAAACTCATCGCCCCCGGCAATCATAGGAACACCCTGGCTCAACATCATCGTTGCGAGGAAGTTTCTCATCTGCCGCTCACGCAGGTTGTTGATGTTCTCGTCTTCGGTCGGACCTTCAGCGCCCATGTTCCAGCTATCGTTGTTGTCGGCGCCATCTGTGTTGTTATCGCCGTTTGCCTCGTTATGCTTCTCGTTGTAGCTCACGAGATCGCACAGCGTGAAGCCGTCATGCGCAGTAATAAAGTTCACCGAAGCTGCAGGTGTTCTGCCGTCCCCCTGGTAGAGATCGCTCGATCCTGTGAGGCGATAGGCGAAGTCCGAAAGCAATCCACTATCGCCCTTCCAGAAGCGCCGCATCGTATCGCGGTACTTGCCATTCCACTCAGCCCATAACACAGGGAAGTTGCCGACCTGATAGCCACCTTCACCAACATCCCAAGGCTCGGCGATGAGTTTGATGTCAGCCAGCGTAGGATCTTGGTGAATCGTATCAAAGAACGCACCGAGCTTATTGACATCGTGCAGCTCGCGCGCAAGCGTCGATGCCAGATCGAACCGGAAGCCATCGACATGCATCTCGGTAACCCAGTAGCGCAGGCTATCCATCAGCAGCTTCAACACCTGAGGGTTGTAGATGTTCAGCGTATTGCCGGTACCGGTGTAATCCATGTAGTGGCGCGGATTATCAGCCACCGTACGGTAGTACGTGGTGTTGTCGGCGCCCTTCAATGACAGCACAGGACCCTTCTCGTTGCCTTCGCAGGTGTGGTTATAGACGACATCGAGAATGACTTCGATGCCCTCTTCATGCAGTCGTTTCACCATCTGCTTGAACTCGGCTACCTGCCCGCCGCCGTCACCACAGGAGCTATAGCGCGCCATCGGCGCAAAGTAGCCAAGCGTGTTGTATCCCCAGTAATCATGAAGATCTCGATCGAGCAGATGTCCTTCGTCGATGAAATGATGCACCGGCAGCAACTCAACGGCCGTCACACCCAACTTCTTCAGATAATTGATGCTCGCGTCATGCGCCATGCCCGCATAGGTTCCACGCAGCTTCTCAGGCACATCGGGATTTCTCTTGGAGAACCCTTTTACATGCACTTCATAGATGATCGAATCGGCAATAGGAGTCTGTGGTGCACAGTCGTTGCCCCAATCGAACTTGCAGTCGATAACAACGCTCTTCGGGACACCCGCAGCATCGTCTTCATCCGACTTCTTCAAGTCATCGCCGGACATCACATCATAGGGATAAATCGGTGCCTTGGGATCGGGCTTGCCGCTAATCGCCTTCGCGTAAGGGTCAACGAGCAACTTCGAGGCGTTGAACCTCAGACCCTTTTCAGGCTCCCATGGTCCATCCACACGATAGCCGTAATGCTGCCCAGGCTTGATATCGCGGATCAGTCCGTGCCAGACAAACGCCGTGCGCTCCTTCAAAGACACGCAATCGACCTGCTTACCGGATTCATCGAAAAAGCAAACCTTCACCCCGGTGGCCTGTTCCGAATAAATAGCAAAATTCGTTCCCTGAGAACTTGCAGTAGCGCCCAGAGGATAAGGGTTTTCCAGGCAAAAGTGTACGGTCCATGCAGCATCCTTAATTCTTCGCGGGCTGCCGAAATTTTCCGCGTTCAACGTTCGCAGTAATATCGGTGCTCTTGCATAGATGCACCAAGCGTGGTCGAAAGCTGCTCGCAAAGGACAACTCGCTGCTTCATGGTGCGTGGTATCACTCAACAGTGAGGGAAACGGTTGTCGCGTGAACGACAAGAGAGCCGGCAATGTTTCGTGGACGTTGCAGTGATCGTCACCCGTCGAAGATTGACTATGGGTGACGCCCGTTGCGATCTTGCGCTCCCCGCACCCAACAAGGCTTAGCAGTGCGAACCCTAGCAAAAACATCCAAAGTCCCCCACCCGGGCTTCTTCTCCTCCTTCTGATGGCGAAGAACGGCAAGCAAAAGCACAGGAACAAACCATAGCGACCATCGACGAGGCGCGGCCTATGAAGGCGCGCAAGAACGATCGTCTGAAGACTCAGGGTCACGGTAGCACCGCTTGACCCGGGAACAACCGCTGTCGGCGAAAAGCTTGCAGTCACACCCGAAGGCAGTCCCGCTGCGCTGAAGGTCACGCTGCCGGTAAACGGGTTCCCCAGGGATGCGACAGCGATCGGATAGCTTGCGACCAATCCGCCGAGCACCGTTTGGCTGGCGGTCACAGGTGAAATCGTGAAGTCAGGAACGGCGGCGACCGTCGTTGTGACACCGCTGGATGTGCTGCCAAGAAAATTCTTATCGCCGGCGTAGCTTGCTGTAAGGGTATGGCCGCCTTGCGACGATGGAACATAACTTCCGCTTGCTATGCCGTTGACCGCCGTCTCCTTAGCAACAACTGTCCCTCCATCAGCGAAATCGACCTCGCCGGTCGGAACCCCGTCGTTACCGAACCGAGACTGGCCGTAAGCAGAACAGACTGGCCTTGGTAGAACGTCTGATTGAGCGGCTGGAGCGTCAGCGTGCTCTGCGCCGGAACGATATTCAGCGAACCCGAGCTTGGACTCACCGTAAGGCTGTAGTTGGAGCTTGCCGCTCCAGTCATCGCCGCCGTAATCGGATAAAAACCAACCGGGTCAAGAACCGCTGCAGTTGTGGTGAAGGCAATGCTGACCGATGAAGCATCCTGCGGCAGAATGCCCGTACTCACGCCGGTGAGCGCGGGAATCGGCTGGCCATAAGAGATCGTTGCAGCGTTCGCGGTCGCAGTCACCGGCGCCGGAGAAACCGTAACCGCGGCTGCCGGGCTCGTCGCCGCTGGATTCAGTCCGTCGCCGCTATAACTCGCCGTCAGGAGGTACGCTCCGGCAGGGAGTGCAAGTCCCGCAAACGTGGCCGCGCCACCCGAAAGCGTGGCGTTCGCGATGGTCGCCGAACCGTTCTGAACTGTTGCCGTTCCCTGCGGAGTTGCCGCGCTGCCAGACACCGCAACCAAGGCAGAAGCGTTGCCGTAGACCATCGAAGGCGATGCGGTCAACGCCACGGTGGTGGAGCGCGAAACCGGTGCGACGGCGATGGTGTAGATGTCACCATTGGCGGCCACCTCACGAACAAGCCGGTTTGGGCTGTCTGCAAATACAGGATCACCGAAGCTCGAAATAGCGACGCCGCGAGGCGTATTGAGCGCACCGACCGTGGAGGAAGTGCCGTCAGCCGCAAACCCCTGGACACCGCTGCCGGCGATAGTGCTGATAATGCCCTGCGCGTTGATACTGCGAATTCGCTGGTTATTCGAATCGGCAAAGATCACGTCTCCCGCCGCATCTAGGCTTATGCTGCGCGGAAGCGCAAGGGATGCGGCGGTAGCAGCTCCGCCATCACCCGAGTAACCCATGCTGCCCGTTCCGGCAAACGTCTCGATCGTATTGTCCGTGGCGATGACGCGAAGACGATGATTGTGCGAATCGGAAACGAAGATGCGGCCGTTCGGCGCAACCGCGATCCCGGCTGGAGAATCGAGTTCCGCATTGGTCGCTGCGGAACCATCGCCGCTGAAGCCCTGTACGCCCGTCCCCGCGACGGTCGCGATCACCTCACCGGCGGAAATACGGCGGATGCGATGGTTCGCTGTATCGCAAAGCAACAGGTTTCCTTGCCCGTCGATTGCCAACGCGGTTGGCTGCCTCAACATCGCCGCACTAGCCGGCCCATTGTCACCCGAGAATCCAGCAAGACCAGTCCCCGCATAGGTGTTGATCTGACCCGACCTGATGGCACGTATGCGCTGATTGCCCGTATCGGCAATATAAACAGTGCCGTCCTCGCCGACAGCGATTCCCTGCGGGATGTTCAATGCTGCATCAGTTGCCGCGCCACCATCGCCGGCAAAGCCTTGCACACCGGTTCCCGCAACCGTTGTCAAAACACCGGCAAGGGAAACTTCAAAAACTTGGTTTCGGTTCGTATCGACGAAGAAAAGATCACCCCTCGCATCATAGGCGACGGCCGACGGAAGCAGCAGTGCTTGCTGTTGAGCCCTTGCGCTGCCGCTGGCTAAGAGCAGGACAGCCGAGGCTAGCAATGGGGCGACGCGCAACAGTGTTGGAACAACTCGAGCCAGGAACCCTCCTCAGCGAGCGCCACAGATGGTCGATCGGCGCGATATGCGGATTCGAAGCAATTATAAAAAACTCTGGCCGTACAGTAACACCCATTTTGGGGAAATCCTACAAGCGGTGGCGTGCAAGCCTACTCGCGCACGACCGACTTCACGAGATTGCGGGGACGATCGACATCGACACCGTTACGCAGCGCCATGAAGTAGGCGAAAAGCTGCAGCGGAACAACCTCGCAAATAGGCAGAAGGTATTCATCGGTCTCGTCGACCTCAATCATATGAGACGCCAGCGCGCGAACAGTCTCGTCGCCGGTGTTCGCAAGCGCAATGATCTTCGCTCCCTGCGTGCGCATATCCGTAATCAACGAAATCGTCTTCTCATAGCGCAGCACGGACTCCGTATCCCCGTGGTCAGCTGTGGCGAGGATCACCAGCGGAACTTCGTCCGACACCAGCGCGTTCGGCCCATGCTTGAGCTCGCCGGTAGGGTAGCCTTCGGCGTGGATGTAAGACGATTCCTTAAGTTTCAGCGCGCCTTCGCGGGCTATCGAGTAATGAATCCCACGGCCGAGGAACAAGAACGTCTTGGCATCGTAATAGATATCGGCGATGTCGCTGAGTCGCTGTTGCCAGGCATCAAGCTGCCGGGCAACGAGCGCAGGCAGAGCAGCCAGCCCAGCCAGTTGTTTGGCGAGTTCTTCGCGGCCTAGAACGTTTCGCGATTGGGCCGCGTACAGGCTGAGCAGACGCAGCACAACGAGCTGCGTGGTGAAGCTCTTGGTCGCGGGAATCGCACGTTCAATGCCGGCGAGCGTAGGAAGCGCAACCGCGGCCTCCTGCATCATCGAGGAGTTCTGGACATTCGTAACGGCAAGCGTGGGATGGCCGCGCAAAATAGCTTCACGCAGCGCAGCGAGCGTATCGCCGGTCTCACCGGACTGCGAGACGACCAGGACAGCAGGATCGCGCTTCGTGTTCGTGGTACGGCAGATGTACTCGCTGGCGTACTCCACATCGACTGACAGCCCGGCAGCATCTTCGAGCATGATTTCAGCCGCCAAGCCGGCGTGGCGGCTGGAGCCGCTAGCGGCGATGACAATGTCCTTATGGCCGCGGAAAATGTCCGCAGAGGAGCCAAAAGCTCCTTCCCGGAAGCTACTGCCATCCACGTAATGGGCCAGAGTGCGCTCAATGGCGGCAGGTTGCTCATGGATTTCGCGGAGCATGTTGTGGTCGAACATTGTGGCCGCAGTTTGGGTTGGTGCTTCCGTCATCGAATCTTTTCTCCAAGCTTTCTATTTTAGTGTGTCGCACCCCGGAATGCATTTGATCTCCCCGGAATCGTGCCGAAAGCGATAAGCTCGGACTCATGCGTCTTGTACCGAAGTTCCTTTTGTCCGCGATGAGTCCCGAACACTTCCCCGATGTTTCACGCACGGCAGATGCGCCGGAGATTGCCTTCCTCGGCCGGTCGAACGTCGGAAAGTCGTCGCTGATCAACAAGCTGCTGGGCTCGAAGGAAGCGAAGGTATCGTCAACGCCAGGACGAACGCGGGCGATCAACTTCTTTGCCCTCTACGAAGGCACACCCCAGAAGCACACAACCGTTCCTTCGCTCATCTTTGCCGACCTTCCCGGATACGGCTACGCAAAGATTTCGAAGTCGATCTCGGCCGAATGGCCGAAGTTTATCGAGCCCTACATCAACGAGCGCGAGCAGCTGGCGCTGTGCATCTGCCTCGTAGACACGAACATCCCCCGCAGGAAAGCGACACCATGCTGATCCAGGCGCTGCAGCAGATGCAACGGCCCTACCTAGTTGTAGGGACGAAGTCCGACAAATTGGGTGGGAACCAGTTAACCAAATCGCTGGCAGCGTTGAAGAAAGCGCACGGCATCGAACAGATTTTGACCGTGTCTTCGAAGACCGAGAACGGTGTAAAGGCATTGTGGCCGGAGATTCTGGCCGTGATTCCTGCATAGTGAAGCCAGCACAAAAGCGAAGGCCCCGCGAGAATGTACGCGGGGCCCTTCTTATTAGTGTGGTGATTCTAGTCGCCGTAGTATTCCAGGCCGAGATGCGTAATCAAGTCCTCGCCCATAATGTGCCGCAGCGTGTTCTTGAGCTTCATCGACTGGATAAACAGATCGTGCTCTGGATAAACACCCGGCGCCGTGTCGGGATCCTTGAAGTAGAAGCTCAACCACTCCTGGATACCGAGGCCGCGCAGTGCAGGCGTGCGCGCTGCAAGATCCATGTAGAGACAGAGATCGAGCGCCAGCGGCGCAGCAAGGATGGAGTCGCGGCAAAGGAAATCGACCTTGATCTGCATCGGGTAGCCGAGCCAACCGAAGATGTCGATGTTGTCCCAGCCCTCCTTGTTGTCGCCACGCGGCGGATAATAGTTGATCCGCACCTTGTGGAAGATATCGCCGTATAGCTCAGGGTTCTTCTCCGGCTGGAAGATATGCTCCAGCACACCCAGCTTCGACACTTCCTTGGTCTTGAAGTTGTCCGGATCGTCCAGCACTTCGCCGTCGCGGTTGCCGAGAATATTGGTGGAATACCAACCCGCAACGCCAAGCTGCCGCGTCCTTGAAAGCGGGCGCGAGCACCGTCTTGATGAAGGTCTGGCCGGTCTTGAAGTCCTTCCCGCAAATCGGCGCGTTCATCTTCTTCGAAAGCTCCTGCAACGCAGGAATATCGACCGTGAGATTGGGCGCACCGTTGGCGAAGGGAATGCCTTCCTTCAGGCAGGCCCAGGCGTACAGCATCGATGGAGCGATGTCCGGATCGTCTTCCACGAGACCCTTTTCAAAAGCTTCGAGAGACATGTGAACCGGCTTCGGTTCGATGTAGATTTCAGTCGAACCACACCAGATCATCACCTGGCGATCGGTCCTGGACTTGAACTCCGCAATGTCGTTGCGAATCTGGTTCGCGAGATCGCACTTGTTCTTGCCGACCTTCTGAAACTTCGGACTGAGACGCTTCACCCAACGCTGATCGAACACGGCGGGCATAGGCTCGATTGATTCGAGGAACGGGCGCATGCTCTCCAATTGATCGCGGTCGAGCACAGCAGCGGTCTTGGCAGCTTCATACAGGTTGCCTCCAAAGATGTCCCATCCGGTGAAAACGATATCGTTCAGGTCGGCAATTGGGGCCCAATCTTTGATCAGGGGTGTGCGGTCCTCGGTGCGCTTGCCGAGGCGGATGGTGCCCATCTGGGTCATCGACCCGATCGGCTTGGCGAAGCCGCGGCGCACCGCTTCTACACCGGCGATGAGAGTGGTCGCGACCGCTCCCATTCCAGGGATCATGATGCCTAGTTTTCCTTTTGCAGGGGTAATATCGGCCGCTTGGGGGCTGGCGGCTCCGGGTGTTGGCATGTACTTGGTCTGACCTTCCGTACGCAATGTCCGTTCGCGGGGAAATACTTCCTTGTAGCGGCGTGGTCAGTATCTCGTAGCACAACAGGCGAGGCAATCCTCGCGCGGCTTACGTTACCGCATAAAGTAGTTTTTATCTGTTGAAATCTTCCTGTAACAGACAAGGTCGAGCCCGGATACCGCCCGCTCCCACGCCTCCGACATACGGGACGCAGAAACAAGCTAGCCGATCGCCGCCTCGTCCGTGCGAATGCGGTTCTTCCAGTGGGACACCACGTACAGGACAAACAGTGCCACGATAACCACCTCAACACCCAGGTGGAAGCGAGCGAACACCTCTTTAAACTTTGGGTTGGTATCCCAGGAAGCGCCCAGCCGCATGCCAACATACGCCAGCGCAAAGCACCACGGCCATGAGCCGAGAAACGTATAAACGTGGAAGCGAACCTGGTTCATCTTCGCCACACCAGCCGGGAACGCGATGAAGGTGCGAACGATGGGAAGCATACGGCCGAGGAGCACGGTGATCGAACCGTACCGGTTGAAAAAGCGGTCCACGAGCGCAAGATCCCGGCGGCTGAGCAGCAAATAGCTCCCGTAGCGCTCCACCATGGGTCGTCCCCCGCGCGCGCCGACCCAGTAGGCCGGAATCGACCCGATATTCGACGCCAGCGAGGCAAGTGTCGCCAGAACGACCAGATTCAGCCAGCTATGCGCCAGCGCGTACCCGGCAAAAGGCATGATGACCTCGGACGGAATCGGAATGCACGCGGACTGGACAGCCATGAGCAGCAGCACAACGGCGTATCGTCCGCCGAGACTCAGCCCGAGAAGAATAGATATGAGTTTGGTCATTCCGTTTCAGTATATCGGGTGAGTCATTGCCGCGAATTTGCTAGCATTCGATGGTAGGAGAAACGTCCGAAATGGCAGACATAGCGATAGCACCAGCAGCAGAAACGGCAATGGCTCCCTCTCCAACGGGTCAACCAACCAGTTCGTACGGCACGCATGACCCTTCCAAGCCCGCCGTGAAGCAGCAAGTCGTCTGCTTCACCTTCTACAAGGTGATGCCGGAATGGCGGCGTTTGCCTGCCGAGGAAAAGGCCGCTCATAAGCAGGCGTTTGCCGACGTGCTAGACCGCTGGAACAAGCCCGGTGAGTTCGTCTCGATCACCTACTCGACCACAGGCACACGCGGCGATGTCGATATGTGCGTTTGGTCGATCAACTACGCCGTCGATGAGCTAAATAAGATGCGCAGCGAATTGCTGGCCACACCGCTCGGGGGCTACTTGACCACCCCGCATAACTTCCTAGCCATGACGCGCCGCTCCCAGTACCAGATCGACCGCGACGACGAGAGCGAAGGCGAAAGCCGCGGCGCAGTTCGCCCCGGCGGCCAGAAGTACATCTTCATCTACCCGTTCTGGAAGACGCGGCCCTGGTATCGTCTGCCTGCTGAGGAGCGCCACCGTCTGATGAAGGAGCGCATATCCGCATCGGGCTGCTGTATCCGCGGGTAAAGATCAATACAACCTACTCGTTCGGCATCGACGACCAGGAGTTTGTGGTGGCGTTCGAAACGAACTTCCCTGAAGACTTCCTGCACCTGGTCGAAGCCCTGCGCGATACCGAGATAAGCCTCTACACGCTGAAGGACTTCCCCATCTTCACCTGCGTCCGTCTGAAACCGGCCGAAGCGCTGGATCGACTGGGTTAGCGATGGCAACGAAGAAACCAAAGGCGTTGACTCCGCCGCAGAAACTCAAGCCCACCGTACGGAAAGCCGCAATTGATGGTGTTCCGGCGGCGAAAGCTCGAGCGATTGCGAAGAGTGAGCCAGTCGCCCCCAAGGTAAAGCGCGGCAAGACCGCGAAACCATTGGCGCCGGAGCGCGTGAAAGCCATTTCTCGACGCCCTGCGGAAGACCTATCCGAATGTCGTCTGCGCACTCACGCACCGCAATGCGTTTGAGCTGACAATCGCTACGATCCTTTCCGCGCAGGACCACAGATGTAGGCGTGAACAAGGCGACTCCAGAGCTGTTTGCGATGTATCCGACTCCGAAAGCCTTGGCGGAAGCTCCGACGGCGGAAGTCGAGCGGCTGATTAAGACGACGGGGTTTTATCGGGCGAAGGCGCGGAATATTCAGGGGGCGGCACGGGTATTGGTGGAGAGGTTCGGCGGCAAGGTGCCGCAAACGGTGGAGGAGATGATCCAGCTGCCGGGGGTGGCGCGGAAGACAGCGAATGTGGTGCTGGGGAGTTGGTTTGGGATTCACGTCGGGTGTGGTGGTGGATACGCATGTGCTGCGACTGTCGAAGCGGCTGGAGTTGACCACCAACGACGATCCGGTGAAGGTGGAGATGGATTTGCAGAAGGTGATTCCGCAGGACCGGTGGATTCAGTTTTCGCATGAGCTGATTCATCATGGGCGGCAGGTTTGCATTGCGCGGAAGCCGCGGTGTGTGGATTGCTCGTTGGAAAAGCTGTGCAACTCCGCGGATAAGACTTGGTCGTCGCACTGACCCTCCCCCCTCCTGTTTTCGTGCAAAAACCGCAAGAATAAGGACTTAGGGGTGGGGTTGGATTTTCAGTCCTAGACTTTTCCCAAGCGCGTCGGCGAGCGAAGCGACGGTGGCTTGCTGTGCTTCAATTTGTGGGGTATATCCAAGATTTGTAAGGGTTTGGCTGGTGCATGGGGCCGATGGAGGCGCGCAGAATTTCGGGTGGGGGAGGGTGAGGTTTTGCCGATTTCAACAGGGCGAAGAGTGTTCTCGGCTGTGGAAGAGCTGGTGAAGGTGATGGCTGCTGGGTGGTTTTTGGGGTCAGCGAAGAGGATTTGGATGGCGTCGATGGACAATTCCGGGATGATGGTGCGGGTAAGCGGGGGCGGATGGTGACTTCGGCTCCGGCGGCGCGGAGGGTTTCGGTAAGGTGGTCGCGGGCGGCTTCGGCGCGGATCAGGAGGAAGCGGTGTTGGGGTGCCGTCGGGCTGGAGGGTTGTGGGGGAGCAGGGCCGTGGCCAGGGATTCGGAGATGGCTTGCGGGGGGAACGAGGTTGGCAGTGAGGCCGATGGCGGAGAGGGCTCGGGTGGTAGCGGGGCCTATGGATGCGATCTTTGGGCCGGGCGAAGGAAAGCATACCTCAGGGGCTAAAGCCCCCTTCTTTGCCCGACCTATGAAACCCAAGGCTAAAGCCTTGGGGTACCTGATTTGTGCTGGTCCCTGCTGCTGCGCTGGTGCCTGCTGCTGTACTGGTCCCTTGTGCTGCGCTGGTGCCTGCTGCTGTACTGGTCCCTTCTGCTGCGCTGGTCCCTTCAGTTGCGCTGGGCCCTTCCTTTGAGAACAGACGGCGGTGGAAGGCTTCCACGGCGTTGGCGCTGGTGAAGAGGAGCCAGTGGAAGTGGTCGAGGTGAGTGAGGGCTTCATCGAGCGGGGCGAAGGTGGTGGGGGTGGTTAGTTCGATGGTGGGGATGAGGATGGGGTCGGCGCCGAGGGCGCGCAGGGCGTCGGCCAGCTCGGAGGCCTGATGGGGGGAGCGCGTAATGAGGATGCGGGGTTTGGGCATGGGCAAAATGGTTTGCTCAGACTAACGGCTAGGCTTTGGCTGCTGTGGACCCTGCTGCTACTCCAGCGTGATCCATTCGCCTGCGATGCGCTGCTTCATGACTATCCTGTTGCGGCCGGTGTCTTTGGCTTCGTAAAGGGCACGGTCTGCGGCGTCGATCAGGTCGTAAGGAGACTCGTCTGGGTCTGGGATCAGGGACGCACCGCCTATGCTGATTGTCAGGAAGTGACTAATGCCGTCCGGGTGTTGATGCTCCAGATGGAGGTCTTCGATCTCCTGGCGGAGCTGCTCGCCCAATGCCTTGTGGTCGGCGGGGGTAAGGCCGGGTAGGACGATGGCGAACTCGTCACCACCGAAACGGGCGGCGCAGTCCAGCGAGGGGCGGTAGAGACGCTGGATGACTTCTGCGACCTTTTTCAGAATCGCGTCGCCGACCAGGTGACCGCTGGTGTCGTTGAAGTGTTTGAAGGCGTCGACGTCCACCATTAGCAGAGATAGCAATCTCCCGGTTGCGGTGGCGCGGGTCCATTCGACGTCGACGTAGCGGTCGAAGTAACGGCGGTTGCTTAGACCTGTGAGTCCGTCGAGGTTCGTGAGCCGCTCCAGTTCGAAGTTCATCTCGAGCAACTGCCGCTGGCTTTCGCGAAGAGCGCGGTAGGCTTCGTCACGCTGGACCAGGTTGAGGTATGCCCTGGAGTGGTACTGGATGCGCGCGATCAATTCGATCTCGTCCGGAAGCTTGACGAGGTAGTCGCTCACGCCGGCGCGGAAGGCTTCGCGCTTGGTCAGGGGCTCTTCTTTCGAGGAGAGCACGATGATCGGGATGCCGCTGGTTTCGGGATGAGCGCGGTACTGCCGTACGAGATCGAGGCCGTCGATGCCGGGCATGACCAAATCCTGCAGGATGACGGTCGGCTTGACCTCTCTTGCGAGAGTCAGGGCGTTCTCCGCGGAGGAGCAGAAATGGAAGTCCATGTTGCTCTGCGTGGCGACCATCCGGCGGATGACCTCGCCGATGATGAGCTGATCGTCGACCAGCAAGACCATGATGGGGTATCCCTCGTCGGGAGCAGCCATGGACAGACCGGGACTCATGATTTCTTGAGCGGGCAAACGTTTCGTCCTTTTCTTGAAAAGCCTTCTCAGTATAGTGGGGCGAAATGGGAGGTCTGAAACCAAGCTGGCGCCTCAGTGAAAGTGAGGAGGATGGTGGCAGGGGCAAGGACGGGTGCAACGGCGAACGGGCAGGTATAGACTTTTAGTTCGGAAAGATTGCGGCCTGCCGGGACTGTGGCAGGCCGGATTGTTTGGGGAGTTGGAGGACTTTATGGCCTTGAAGATCGACGAGCTGGCAGCAACTGCGCCCTCGCCCGCACTGCCGGTGACGCTGCATGGCCGCGAGCTGGTGCCGAATACGCGGATGCCGCTGAACCTGGATTGGGTGGAAGAGATTCAGGTGAATACGTCCGCGGTGGAGCGGCGAGCGGCGACGATTGGCACGCGGCGGAGCGTGAAGAAGGACTGGCAGGCGGCTTGGCTGCTGCGTGCGATTGCCTGCATGGATTTGACGACACTGTCGGGCGATGACTCGGCTGAGCGCGTGAAGCGGCTTTGTGCGAAGGCGCGGCGTCCGTTGCAGGACCACCTGGTGAAGGCGCTGGGGATTGAGGAGCTTCATTTAACGACCGGCGCGGTGTGCGTGTATCACGCGTTTGTGGAGACGGCTGTGAAGGCGCTGCGGGGGTCGGGGATTCCGGTAGCTGCGGTGTCGACGGGCTTCCCAGCCGGGCTTTCGCCGCTGGCGGAGCGCGTGAACGAGATTCGGCGGTCGGTTGAGGCGGGAGCGAGCGAGATCGATATTGTGATCACGCGCGCGCATGTGTTCAACGGCGACTGGAATGCTCTGTATGACGAGGTCGCGGCCTTCAAGGAAGCTTGCGGGGCTTCCCATATGAAGGCCATTTTGGGCACGGGTGATTTGCTGACGCTGCGGAATGTGGCGCGGGCCAGCTGGGTTGCGATGATGGCGGGATCGGACTTTATCAAGACTTCGACCGGCAAGGAAGCTGTGAATGCAACGCTGCCGGTTTCGCTGGTGATGGTGCGGGCGATTCGGGAGTATGCAGAGCGGACGGGGATGTCGGTTGGGTATAAGCCAGCCGGCGGTATCAAGACTGCGAAGCAGGCGCTCGATTGGATGGCGCTGATGAAGGATGAGCTGGGCAGGCCGTGGCTGGAGCCATCGTTATTCAGATATGGGGCTAGTTCGATGCTGGCGGATATCGAGCGGCAGTTGGAGCATCATGTGACGGGTAGGTATTCAGCGGTTAGTCGGCATCCGATTGCGTGAGGATTGGCTAGCGTGACGAAGAAGCAGTTTGAGCGTTTAGGCCGACATGTCGCAACAGAAAGCGGCGAATTCGTTCCCGCTGGGTCAATCGTTTATCAAAGACCTCTCAAGCATTTCCTTCGCGGCCTGTGTTTTGAAGGATCGGGCTTCAATAAAGATCGCTTTTTTGTCTGGGTATTTGCTATGCCGCTCTATGTCCCGATTGACCACATAGCTTTTACGATGGGTGATCGTCTTCGCTGCGGCCACAGCGAAGGTTGGGACAATCAATCAAATTCGATTTTGATCGAATTACGAGGTGCCTTCGATCAGCAAGCCAAGCCTTGGTTAGCAGAGCATTCCGACTTGAAACGATGTGTGAGTGTACTTTCAAGGAATGCTGCTGGCAACCCGAATCATGCAATTGCAGCGGCTTTCGGCAAATTGCTACTCGGACAAACGAGCGATTCGCTTCGATCCATCGCAGAGTTGCTGAGACGAATTGATCTAACTGTAGAGTGGCAACGAACGATCGCAGAGAGAGCTACGTACATTGAGAAACTGGCCCGTGAAGATGAGTTGAAGGCTAGGGAACAATTGCGCACTTGGGAGTTGGAGACATTGCAATCCCTAAACCTACTTTCGGGTTTAGCTCTGTAAGGCAACGACGAGATTTTGGTGAGGAGTAGGAATTATGGCAAGCAGCATCGTGGAGAAGTTTCACAGCATGGAATATGGACCGGCGCCGGAAGATGCGGGCGAAGTGACGAAGTGGCTCGACGCGCATCAGCGGAGCTTTGGGCATTACATCAACGGGGCGTGGGTTGGTGGAAACCAGACCGGTGCGGGCAAGAATGCCTTTGAGACGAAAAACCCCGCTACGGGTGAGGTGCTGGCGAAGGTCGCGAGCGCGGATGCTTCTGTAGTCGACGCTGCCGTGAAAGCGGCGCGCGCTGCCTTGCCCGGATGGCAGGCGCTTACGGGACATCAACGGGCGCGGTATTTGTATGCCCTGGCGCGGCAGGTGTTGAAGCACTCGCGCAAGCTGGCTGTGCTGGAGACATTGGATAACGGCAAGAGCATACGCGAGTCGCGGGACATTGATATTCCGCTGGTGGCGCGCCACTTCTATCACCATGCCGGATGGGCGCAGCTGCTGGACGAAGAGTTTCCCGGCTATGTGGGCGTAGGTGTTGTGGGGCAGATTATTCCGTGGAACTTTCCGCTGCTGATGTTTGCATGGAAGGTGGCTCCGGCGCTGGCTGCGGGCAATACCGTGGTGATCAAGCCGGCGGAGTTTACGCCGCTAAGTGCGATTGCGCTGGCCGAGATCGCCGATGAGATCGGTCTACCGCCGGGTGTGTTGAACGTGATCCACGGAGATGGCGCGACCGGTGCGGCGATTGTGGCGCATGAGGGCATCGACAAGATTGCGTTTACGGGCTCGACCGAGGTTGGAAGGATCATTCGCAAGGCTACGGCTAAGTCGACCAAGAAACTCTCGCTCGAACTCGGTGGGAAGTCGCCGTTTATTGTGTTCGACGATGCGGATCTGGACTCGGCCGTCGAGGGTTTGGTGGATGGCATCTGGTTCAACCAGGGGCAGGTTTGCTGTGCGGGGTCGCGGTTGCTGGTACAGGAGCGCGTGGCCGAGAAGCTGTACGACAAGATTCGTGCGCGCATGGAGACGCTGCGTGTGGGGTCGCCGCTGGATAAGGCGATTGATATCGGAGCGATTGTGGATCAGGTGCAGTATGACCGGATCAAGAGCCTGATCCAGACAGGCGTCGCGGAAGGTGCGACGTGCTGGCAGCCCGATGTGACGATGCCCGAGAAAGGATTGTTTCTGAAGCCGACTTTGCTGACAGGTGTTTCGCCCGCGAGCACCGTAGCGCAGGAGGAGATCTTTGGGCCGGTGCTGGTGGCCATGACGTTCCGCACACCGGTTTGAAGCTGTGGAGCTTGCGAATAACACGACCTACGGGCTTGCTGCTTGTGTGTGGAGCGAGAACATCAATGTGGCGCTCGATGTGGCTGCGCAGGTGAAGGCCGGTGTGGTCTGGGTGAATGCAACGAACCTGTTCGACGCGGCTTGCGGGTTCGGTGGGTATCGCGAATCAGGCTACGGGCGCGAGGGCGGTAAGGAAGGGATGTATGAATACCTTGAACCCGCGTGGCTGCATGATGAGTTGAAGGCGAAGCCGGTGGTGGCGCTGCCTGAACCTGTAACTACCGCCTTAGGCAACGAGAAAGCCGTTGCCGAAGACGGGGCACCCATAGTTACGGAGGTGGATGGGCGGGCGGCGCTGTATGTAGCCGACTCCGACATGGTCGATGATGAGCCGAACATTCTCTATGCGGGCGGCAACGGTTTCGGGATCGATCGCACGGTGAAGCAGTACATCGGCGGCAAGCAGGCGCGGCCGGACTCGGGGTATAGCTATCCCGTGTATGGCGCCGATGGCACGATGGTCGGCGAAGCACCTGTGGGTTCGCGCAAGGACATTCGCAATGCTGTAGAAGCTGCGCGGAACGTTGCCGGCAAGTGGGCGAAGACGGCGGCGCATGGGCGGGCGCAGATTCTCTACTTTATGGCGGAGAACCTGGTGCAGCGACGGTCGGAGATCGTGGCCAAGCTGGCGGCGTTTGTGGGGCCAGAGCAGGCGGCGATTGAGCTGGACTATGGCGTGGAGCGGATCTTTGCGTATGCCGCGTGGGCCGATAAGTTTGAGGGCTCGATCCACAATCCGCCGATGCGCATGGTCACGTTGGCTATGAAGGAAGCCATCGGGACGGTGGGGATTCTGTGTCCGGATGATGCGCCGCTGCTGGGCTTCCTTTCGCTGGTGCTGCCGGCGATTGCGATGGGCAATACCGTGATCGCGGTGCCGAGCGAACATTGCGCGACGCTGATGAGCGAGCTGTACCAGGTACTCGACACGAGCGACCTGCCGGGCGGCGTAGTGAACATCGTTGCGGGCAAGGCGAGCGAGCTGGGCAAGACGTTGGCCGAGCATGACGACGTCGACGCGGTGTGGAGTTTCCGCGATGAAACTGCGGCAGCGATGGTGAAGCTTGCATCCATTGGAAACCTGAAGCAGGTTTGGACGAACGAGGGACGGCAGATCGACTGGTTCGATCCGGCGCAGGCTGAGGGCCGTTATTTCCTTCGCCATGCGACGCAGGTGAAGAATATCTGGGTGCCTTACGGCGAGTGAGGGTCAATCTCGGGTGGAAAGCTGGACTTCCACCTGCGTGTCCTTAAGGAACGTGACTTCGTGGCCTCGAACGAGGAAGCGAAAGTAGATCGACTTGGCGAACGCGTAGGCGCCGAAACCGGTTGCGACGTTGGCGTTGCTTGCGGTGAGAGCGATGACTCGCGCGACTAAGCCAAAGCCGTTGGAACCGACGGTGGTGTGACCAACGCCGCCGTCACCGTCGCGGTGGTCGTGGTCGCCGCGGGCCGCTACGGCTGTGACGGCGAGTAACAAAGGCGCGACAAAGCGGTTTCCATCGGGATTGGCCTGCACGTTGCCTTCTGCATCTACGGTAAGGTTCTGGCCGGCAGCGCCTTCGGCGGCGGTGAGTGTGCCGAAGACTTTGCGCTCGGGTTGCGCGTCACCGACCTTTACGCCTTTGAAGGCGAAGCGAAGCTGGCCGTTGCGGCCGAAGCTGCGCGCCGCTTTGGTCTGCATGACGGAGCCTTCAAGCTCGGCGCCTTCGGCCAGCAGAAGATGGTGGTCGCTGTCGAACACCGGCTGCGTCACGGTGGCCGTCACCTGGTCGCCTTTGCGTGCGCCGAGTGAGTCAATGGTGCTGTCGAGCCGCGCGTTGACCTTGATGCCGTTCAGCGAGGGATTGTCGGCTGGCAGGATGGGCGGCTCGACCGGAAGGCTGAGGGATACGGGCGATTCGAGATCGGCGATGAACTGCGTGCCGACCCAGATGCGTTGCGGATGGTAGGGCAACTGACTGTAGAGCAGACGCAGCGCGCGGTCTTTCTTGTTCGGGCCGAAGACCATATCGCGTGTCTCCGCGATGCGCTGCTTCACGGCTGTTTTGCCCTGTTGGTAGAGCGAGGGCTTCTTCGTTTTGCCGGAGAAGCGAACGATCTGCAGGTTGCGGATGAGGGCGCGTGACTGCAGGGATACATCGGCGCCGGTAGCCGCCAGGTGCAGCGTGTCAAAGTCCACTACGGGATCGTGCAGCGGGGTTACGTCGCCGTTGAGCCAAGCCTGGAGGCGGACCTGATGCTCAATCGGGGTATAGTTGGAGACCGTGCCGTGGACGACCGTTCCGGCCGGAAGCACGAGGCGGTCATGCGCGTAGATGGGTTCCGTGAGTACGCCCTCGACGGGCGATCCGGTGTGCAGCTTCGCGGTGCGGGTTACTCGCACATGGAGCGGGACGCCTGTTGCCAGCGTGAGCGGCGCCAGCGCGGGTTGCTGGGCGTATGCCGAGCCTGCAATCATAAAAACAAGGACACGGTACGCAACTCTTGGCATGCACACTCAATATAGGTGTCGAAGATGACACCCATATGACGGGGTGCGATGGGATTGGTTACCAAGTTCGCGGGTGGAAGAAATCTTGTATCTACAACAAAAGAATTATGAGTAACCACCCAAAGGTTACCTAAATCACCAATCTTTTAGTAACCAAATGGTGTTACGGTCTACATGGGCTAATTTGCCTACTATTTGGGTCTTGTAGAAGCACCCCCTGGAGATGTAAGACGATGCATTTGGGCGGTTCCCTGCAGAAGCACAGAGCGGTCGTGGTCGGCTTGGCGACTATGCTGTGTGCACTGTTTTTGGGCTATGAGGCGCACTCCCGCTGGGTGATGGTGGAAGGCGCAGCAGCCGCGCCGACGGTGGCTCCGGTCATTTCGCTGCGGGTCATCAAGACGGCCTCCGACCTGATCGCCATGGCGGCATGTCTGTTTGCCTGCTTCGTGCTGGCACGAGCGGCGTGGAAGCTGCGGCACCAGATTTCGTTCGGGACGACGGGTTACGTTCTTGGTTTGATCGTGGTCACGGTCTGTGCGAAGCGGCTCATCGATGTAACCCAGGTCCGCAGCTATCTGCCCGGGGGCGAATCGAGATATGCACTCACCAGCGCTGTGATTTCGGTGCTGATCGCCTGTAGCATCGCGTTGCTGATTCCCTTCATCCGGAAGATCGCCAACTTTGGTCTCACGGCGAGCGTGGAGCATGACAAGTTCGTGACGCTGGCGGAAAACACAGGCGAAAGCTTCTGCCTGATGGAAGGTGTTCACAATGCGCTGCACAGGATCGTCGACTTCCGTTTTACGTTTGTGAACTCCCATGCAGAGAAGCTGTTGCAGCGCAGGAATGAAGACCTCGTGGGCAAGCACCTTACCGATGTTCTGCCGCAGATTCGTACCAACGGAATTCTTGACCTGCTGCGCCATGTGACGGTAACGGACGTGCCTTATATGGGCGAGATCAAGGACATCGGCCCCGATGGCACCGGCATGTGGTGCACAATGAAGGCTGTAAAGATCCACGGCGGCATTGCCATCATGCTGCACGATCTTTCCGCAGAGCGCGAACGGCAGAAGCGCATTGAAGAACTGAACCGTTTTTCGCAGTCGCTGATTGAAGATGCGCCGTTCAGCATCATTGCCATTGGTGCGACGGGCATTGTCACGGCCATGAACAGCGCCGCGGAGCAGCTAACGAAGTATCGTCGGCACGAGTTGACGGGCAAGCACTCAATCGTGATTCTGCATGACAACGCGGAGCTGAGTGCGCGGTCGTTTGCGATGAGTGAAGAAATGGGCACACCCGTCATTGCAGGGTTCGAGACGCTGACCGCAACGTTGCGTCAGCGCAAGAGCAACGAGAGCGAGTGGACCTACATCTGCAAGGACGGCAGCCGGATTGCTGTGCATCTCGCGCTGACGGTACTGCGTGGCGCGGAAAATGAGATCACGGGTTATCTTGCTGTGGCGTTCGATATCTCCGAACGCAAGAGACTGAGCGACTCCATCTCGTTCCTGGCGCACCATGATGCGCTCACCAAGCTGCCGAACCGGATGATGTTGAGCCAGCGGATGGGCGAAGCGATCGAGCGGGCGAAGGCGCTGGACCAGCAGATTTCGATTGTGATGGTCGATGTCGATCACTTCAAGCGCATCAACGATTCGCTGGGCCACCAGGCCGGCGATGAACTGCTGGTCACGATCTCCGAGCGGTTGCTTTCCGCAGTGCGTAAAACGGACACCGTGGCGCGTGTGGGCGGTGACGAGTTTGTGGTCTTGATGCCGAACTCCGGTACGCGCGTGGATACGCTGCGCTGTGTGAACCGCATCCTAGAAAAAATACAGCTTCCGATCCAGGTGGCAGGGCGCGAGCTTAGTGTGACCGCAAGCGTGGGAGTTTGCGTATACCCGGACTGGGGCGCAGATCCGGTTTCGCTCCTGCGCAACGCTGACGCCGCGATGTATGCGGCCAAAGATAGTGGACGGAACTCCTACCAGGTGTTTTCGAACACAATGCTGGAAGCCAACGCGGACCGGCTGGAGCTCGAGACGGACCTGCGGCATGCGCTTGAGAAGGATGAAATGTTTGTCGTCTACCAGCCCCAGGTGAACTGCAAGACAGGTGAAATTGTCGGCATCGAGGCGCTGCTGCGGTGGAACCATCCGGGGCGCGGGCTGGTGTCGCCAGCTGACTTCATTCCGGCGGCCGAAGATTGTGGGTTGATTCTGCCGATCGGGCAGTGGGTGCTTCGGCGCGCCTGCCAGGAAACACGTCAGATGCAGGAACGCGTAGGACACAGGTTTACCGTGGCCATCAACCTTTCTCCTCGGCAGTTCCTGCAGAGCAACCTGGCGGAGATGGTCGAGAGCGCGCTACACGAGTCAGGATTGGCGGCAGAAGACCTGGAACTTGAGATCACCGAATACACCTTGATGATCAGCTCGACAGAAACCTCGCTGGCGCTGGGCAGGTTACGGGAGCTCGGTGTACGGATTGCGATCGACGACTTTGGTACAGGTTTTTCAAGCTTTAAGTACATCCTGGAGTATGAGGTGGATCGCCTGAAGATTGATCGCAGCTTTATCGCGAAGTGTCCCCATGATTCGAACGCGACCTCGATCGTGCGTACCGTGATCGCGATGGCACACGGGCTTCGGATGAAGGTGGTTGCCGAGGGTGTGGAGACCGAAGACCAGGCGGCGTTTCTGACGCGGCGGCACTGCGATGAAGCGCAGGGGTATCTCTTCGGTCGTCCGATGCCGATGGATGAGGTGGTCGAAAGGATCATTGAGTCCAAGGCAAAAAGACGGGACAGCGCAGCGAGAAAGCAGATCCTGGAGCTCGCTGCGACGTCGGGCGTTTAGGCTTTCTTCGGACCTGCGGGCACAACCTGATCGTAATGGGGGTTTGAACCGTGGGAACCGGCCGGGACAAACTCTGCTCCATCGTTGGGCAACAACTTCCAATAGCCTCTTTCCCTGCTGCGCAGCGCCCGTGCGGTGGCGTGCGTGACGATGGAGTTGATCGCCAGCAGTACAAGGCAGATGGCTACAGTCTTCCATGCGGCAGAGCTGGAACCTGTGTGCATGAAGACAGCGGCAACCAGCAGTATGGAGCCGCTGCAAGCGGGTAGCGAGAGATAATCCAGCGCCTGCATGGGAACGCGCTTACGCAGCATACCCACCACGCCGATCCAACAGCAAGCAACGACGCCGGCTAGGAGAAAAGCTTCGAAGAAATTATGGCGCGTCATGGGTGCCTTTGCATGGAACGCGCATAAAACAGACCACCAGCATACGCGCAGAGCGCCAAAGCAATCGCAACATCAAGGAGGAGTGGATACCCGCAAGCCAGGGTGATTGCGACAAAGAGTATGGTCAACAAAAGACTTGTCATTTGGATTCCGACCAGCCGGTGCTCCGGCGAGCTGCGGAAACACATGAACACGCACGGGAACAGCGCAAGGGAAAGGCTTACGCTCGCGGCTAGCCAGAGGTTCATGGTGATGCTCCTGATTTTCGTTTTCGGATGGGAAGCTATTACTAGGCCCAGAGCGGAAAACGCAGCGGCTCCCTGTCTGGATTGGAGCGAAGAATCCTTGATTTTGGTTGTAGACCCGCAACTTTTTTTTGAAGCCGGGTTTTTAGCCTGCATTTCTGGCGATAGTTTTTGACCGGATGAGTATTTTACGTCCGCTTCGAGAGAAAGCTCCCTCGGAACGAATCGTGTCGTAAATCAAACAAAGGCTGCATGAAGGCAGCCTTTGTTTGTGGTCTGTTGAGAATTCTCTAGGGTTTGGTGACGGCTTTCGCGGCGGAGAACGTCCCTTGATACTCCAGCGGATACACGTCGATGGTGCCCTTGAGCGTGCCGGAATCGTCGAGCGTGCCCTTGAAGGTGAGGGTAAGGGGGTCGCCGTTGTACTCGCTGGGGTGGACGATGGTGATGGTTTTGTCGGCGACGGTGCCGGTGGTGGCGCGGGCGACCTTGCCGGAATCGGTGCAGGTGCCAGCCAGGGTGGCGTCAGTCTGGGTGAGGACGCAGCTTTCGGTGACGGGATAACCCTGCACATCGCCTGTAATGGCCCATGTTCCGGTGGCGATGGGGTCGGTGGCGACAGCAGCGGCGAAAAGAAGTGTCGAGGCAAGTAGACGAGTCATAGGCTGTGGATTCCCTTCCGGATTGGCCGATTCTACCTGAATTGGCCTTTTTGGTGTGTGCGTTTTGTGGTGGGTTTATGGTCAGTTGTGGTGAGTTTGTGGTGCGGAAGATGTCCAGCAAACTTTACATTTAGGGATAGGGACTGAGGACGACCGTGAAAGGGGCTCTATGAGATTTGGAAGGTGATGCCTTCGGAATTAAAGTGATTGCACCGGTTCAGTAAGAGAAAGCATAAGAGGGTTACAGGATGTCGCAGGCGTTTGTGGTGATTGCGGAGTTTGAGGTGTCGGAAGAGCACAAGGCGGAGTTTCTTGAGGTCTGTCGGTACGATAGTGTGCGCTCAACGACGGATGAGGCGGGGTGCAGACAGTTCGATGTGTTGACGAGCGAGGACGCGCCAACGAGCGTGGCGCTGTATGAGGTGTATGACGATCGCGCGGCGTTCGATTTGCACCTGACGATGCCGCACTTTACGGTGTTTTCGGATGCGATGAAGCGGATGGGTGTGGAGACGAAGGTGGTTCGGTTCTTTGCGGGGTGATAGAGCTATTTGGGCTGGATGAAGGTTTCGGGGGTGGCGTCTTCGGGGTTGATGAAGATGATGTCCTTGGGGTCGCGGCGGGGAGTGTCGACCGAGAGGAAGACGACCGGGCCTTCGAGGATGCGGGGCATGGCGTGGATGATGGTGCGCTTGAAGAAGAGGAGATCGCCGGGGGCGAACTCGGCTTCGGTGGAGGCGTCGACGGTCCAGAAGGTTCCTTTGCCGGAGAGGACGTAGAGGTACTCGTCCGAGCCGGCGTGATAGTGCGGCGGAGTTTCGCGGTAGACGCGGAAGACGCGCGCGCTGGCGGCGGGTTCATTGGTGAGATAGGTGTCGAGCAGGAGCGTGGGTGAGGTTTCTGGGAAGGACTGCGCGATCTCGTGCGGCTTGAAGCGCTGGAAGTCTGGGGTGTCCGGCATGGGTTTGCGGCCTCTTGCGGATTGGATGATGCGGGCAGGAGCGATGGTGCGAAGGCGTGGGGACTTCCGTTGAGTTTGGATCGGCCACTGATGCGCCAAAGCGAGCGCATGGATGGGACACCGAGCGATTTATACTTTTGGGAAATTGACCTGACGAACCTATCGATCCGGTGATTATGGGTGACCCTATGGATATAGCGACGGAGCGTTCCGGTGATGCACCTGTGCGTGTGTCGTTTGTGCGGCGCGTTTTCTTCGGTGCGGATGGCCTTCGGGCGGGTTGGTCTTTGCTTGTCTTTATTGCTTTTGTTGCGCTGATGCAGTCAGCGACTCTTGCGGTATTCAAACACCTGCATCGGGCGAACCCGGATGAGTTGCGGCACATCGCGCGGTATCCCTACCAGATTCTGATTACGAACGGGATTCCGTTTGTCGTGATCGCGATTGCGACGATTTTGATGTCGCGGATTGAAGGCCGACCGATTGAGGCTTATGGGATTGGCCGGACGCCGGGAGCGGGACGGCAGTTTCTTGGAGGGATGTTCTGGGGCGCGGTGGCACTGTCGCTGCTGGTGTTCGTGCTTTGGCGGATGCATTTGCTGGTGTTCGATGGAGTGCTTCTTTCGGGCGGCGGCGGGGTGCGATTCGGGCTGGAGTGGATGGGTGCGTTTCTGCTGGTGGGTTTGTTCGAGGAGTCGTCGTCGCGTGGATTTGTACAGTTCACCATCGCTCGCGGCATAGCGGGACCGCTGCGCTTTACTCGCGCTGCGCCGTATGCGAACGCTATCGGGTTCTGGGTTGCGGCTGTGTGGTTTTCATATTCGTTTGGCGCGGGGCATAGCGGCAACACGTATGAGAGTCGGATCGGCTTGATTGCTGCCGGGGTGATCGCGTTTGTGTTTTGCGTGTCGCTTTGGCGGACGGGATCGCTGTGGTGGGCGATTGGGGCGCATGCGTCGTGGGACTGGGCGCAGTCGTTTGTGTTCGGCGTGGCGGACAGTGGGCACAACGTTGCGTTTCACTGGATGGGATCGCATCCGGAGGGAAAGACGATTTTGTCGGGTGGGTTGGTAGGGCCGGAAGGAAGCTTGTTCGTGTTTGGCGCGATTGCGGTGTTGCTGGTCGTGGTTTTGTTGACGTTGCGGAAGGGTGGGTGGCCGGTTGCGGGGAGTCGAATTCGCGCGGGGTTGATGGAGAAGCGCATTCGAGATGCCTGGTGCGAGCGTAAGGCTGGGATGATGCGGGTGCTCCAGGTCGTTGGTGCCTGGTTAAAGGAAGGCAATTTGGCCCGTTCGACAAGCTCAGGGCAGAGTGATGGCGGGTGTAGAGTAAAAATGTGGGTTCGAAGACTTTCGACGGCGTTTGGTTTATTTCGTTTTCGCATGATCATCTACCGCCGCACGTGCATGGACGGTATGCGGGAATAACGGTCATTATCGATTTGTTGCCGGACGGTCGTGCCATCAAGTCGAACCGCACGAATGTTGTTACACCCGATCATGCAAAGCGGAGCGACGTTCGAAAAGTTCTTAGAACCGCGGCTGATTATGCAGAAGAACTGCATGAACTTTGGGAGAAAACGCATGGCTCCAAAAATTAGCGACGAAGAGCTCGAAGTGATGGTTGACGCCGCCATGGAAGCGGCCAAGAATGCGCCGGATGGACCTTACATCGCGTTTGCGAAGTATCACAAGGACGGACAGTATCTCGAATTGAAGCTGACGGATGGGCGTCGGCTGCTTGTTCCACGCGAAGAGCTTGGAGAGTTGCAGCAGGCGACCGAAGAACAGGCTGAGGACCTGGTTGTGCTACAGCCGGCGACGGCTGTTTACTGGCCGCGGCTGGATGATGGGCTTGATTTGGCGACTTTTCTGGAGTATCGGTGGCGCAGAGAGTCGAGCGCTGTGGCGGCTTAGCTCCTCGGGGATTTGGGGTGGGTTTGAGGAAAGCAATTTGGTCGTTGCGCCTGCGGCTTCACTCCGGCGTTACCACCCTGTGAGCAAAAGCGGCTCACAGGGCCCGGTTCTTCGGCAGAGTGGTAGCGCCTTCGGCGCGGTTGTTTGATAGGTGGCATAGGATTATCGGAGAGAACTAATCCTAACGCACAAGGCTGCCTTTCGGCAGCACTTCTTGACTGTGCTCGCTTCTATGGTTGAACTGGGGCGGTTATGATCGTGCGGGTTAGTGGCAGGTCCTTCGACTGCAGTTCGCAAAGGCGCGAGCTTTAGCTCAGCATGTCAAGGTTGGGGTCGAGCCGATGATGAAAACAGATCCCCTTCGACGATGACAGAAAGAAAACAACGGCAACGACAGAAGCAGATTCCTTCGCTGCGCTGCGGAATGGAAATTCAAGAAGGCGCTGCGGAATGACCCTCCAGGGCGGCGTTTGGGGAATGATCTCCCAAGCGGCGTTGCGAAATGGCAACCGTAACGGTTACCGGGAACTGGTATTCTTCCTCCATGCAGGTGGTTTTCGACATTCCGGACATGCTTGCCCAGCAGTTTGCTGCTGCCGGCAAGGAGCCTGCCTGTGCCGCGCTTGAATCGCTTGCCGTGGAAGCGTATCGCACAGGATTGCTCTCAGAAGCTGAAGTGCGCCGGATGCTAGGGCTGGAGACGCGCATGGAGGTGCATGCTTTGCTGGCGGCGCATGATGTGCCTCTGCGCTACACCGAAGAACATTTGCGGCAGGATATTGAAAGCTCGGACGAGCTTGCAGCACAGCGCGCTCTGCCTTCTTCCAATGCCGCATGATCGTCGTTGCCGATACCTCGCCGCTGAATTACCTGATTCTGATTGACCGTATTTCCATTGTTGAAACCATATACTCACGCATTCTGGTTCCTCATGCTGTGCATGACGAGTTGCTGCGCTCCAAAGCACCTGCGACCGTTCGGGCATGGGCGCTCAATCCTCCTGCATGGGTTGAACTGCTCTCACCCTCTACGACGCCTACGGTTCTTCTAGCCAAACTTGACCTTGGCGAAGCTGAGGCGATCGCGCTTGCAGAGCAACTGCGCGCCGACTGGCTGCTTATCGATGAAGCGGACGGAAGGGACGAAGCTACCAGGCGCGGCTTACGAACGATTGGGACGCTGGGCATTCTGCGAGATGCGCACCGCGCCGGGATTCTGAACTTTTCGGATGATGTCATCCGCCTTCGCCAGAATGGGTTCTATGTTGGGCAATCTCTGATCGATGCTTTGATCAACTCTCTGTAGAGATTGATTGACTGCCGGAAAGCACAAAGGCTGCCTTTCGGCAGCCCCTGGTGGTTGAGGTGTTGTGCTCTTCCCTGCTCTTTTCCAGCTTTCGCTAGCTTTTCTTTAGGTCGAAACGGTCGAGGTTCATCACCTTGGTCCAGGCGGCGATGAAGGCTTTTACGAACTTTTCTTTGGCGTCCGATGCTGCGTAGACCTCTGCGAGGGCGCGGAGCTGGGAGTTGGAGCCGAAGATCAGGTCGATGCGGGTGGCGGTGTATTTGACTTCGCCGGTCTCGCGCGAGATGCCTTCGAAGAGGCCGTCGACGGTGGTCGAGGCTTTCCATTCGGTGGACATGTCAAGGAGGTTGACGAAGAAGTCGTTGGTGAGGGTGCCGGGCTTGTCGGTGAAGACACCTTCCTTGGCGTTGCGATAATTGGCGCCGAGGACGCGCAGGCCGCCGACGAGGACGGTCATCTCCGGTGCGGTAAGGGTGAGGAGCTGGGCGCGGTCGATGAAGAGCTCTTCGGCGCGCTTGGTGTGGCCGAGACGGAGGTAGTTGCGGAAGCCGTCGGCGGTTTGTTCGAGGGGCTCGAAGGACTGGATGTCGGTCTGGGCTTGTGTTGCATCTGTTCTGCCCGGGCTGAAGGGGACCTTCACGTCGTGGCCGGCCTTCTTGGCGGCGTCTTCGACGGCAGCGGTGCCGCCGAGGACGATGAGGTCGGCCAAGGAGACTTTTTTGCCGGTGGACTCAAAGTCTGACTTGATGCCTTCGAGTGTGGTGAGGACCTTGGCGAGGACCTGGGGTTGGTTGACTTCCCAGTTCTTCTGCGGCTCGAGGCGGATGCGGGCGCCGTTGGCTCCGCCGCGCTTGTCGGAACCACGGAAGGAGGCTGCTGCCGCCCAGGCCGTGGAGACGAGTTGCGAGGTGGTGAGGCCGGAGGCGAGGAGCTTGGCCTTGAGGGCGTCGACGTCGGCGTCCGCGAGGGTGTAACCGTCGGCTGCGGGGACGGGGTCCTGCCAGATGAGTACTTCGGCGGGAACGAGCTTGCCGAGGTAGCGCGGGCGTGGGCCCATGTCGCGGTGGGTGAGCTTGAACCAGGCGCGAGCGAAGGCGTCGGCGAAGCGGTCGGGGTGGGCCTGGAAGTACTTGCCGATCTTCTCGTAGGCGGGGTCGAACTTGAGGGCGAGATCGGAGGTGAACATCATGGGCAGGTGCTTCTTGCCGGCGACGTGCGCGTCGGGAATGGTTTCGCCTTCGGCGACGGCGTACCACTGCCATCCGCCGCCGGGACCCTTCTTCAAAGCCCAATCGAAGTTGTAGAGGTTGTCGAGGTATTCGCTGTCCCACTTGATGGGGTTGGTGGTCCAGGCGCCTTCGAGGCCGGAGGAGATGGTGTCTTCCGAGTGGCCCTTGCCCTTGGAGTTCTTCCAGCCAAAGCCCTGCTGCTCGATGGGTGCGCCTTCAGGTTCTGGGCCGACGTTGGGGCCGGGGTCGTGCGCGCCGTGGCCCTTGCCGAAGGTGTGGCCGCCGGCGATGAGGGCGAAGGTTTCGGCGTCGTCCATGGCCATGCGGCCGAAGGTTTCGCGGATGTCGCGCGCGGAAGCAAGGGGGTCGGGCTTGCCGTCGGGGCCTTCGGGGTTGACGTAGATGAGGCCCATCTGGACGGCGGCGAGAGGCTTATCGAGCTCGCGGTCGCCCTGGTAGCGGTCGCTGCCGAGCCAGGTGTGTTCGGTGCCCCAGAAGATGTCTTCCTGCGGAACCCAGACGTCGGCGCGGCCGCCGGCGAAGCCGAAGGTCTTGAAGCCCATGGAGTCGAGCGCGACGTTGCCGGTGAGGATCATGAGATCGGCCCAGGAGATCTTTTTGCCGTACTTCTGCTTGATGGGCCAGAGCAGGCGGCGAGCCTTGTCGAGCGAGACGTTGTCGGGCCAGGAGTTGAGGGGGGCGAAGCGCTGCGTGCCCATGCCCGCGCCGCCGCGGCCGTCGTAGGTGCGGTAGGTGCCGGCCGAGTGCCAGGCCATGCGGATGAAGAAGGGACCGTAGTGGCCGTAGTCGGCGGGCCACCAGGACTGCGAGTCGGTCATGAGGGTGTGGAGGTCGGCGATGACAGCGTCGAGGTCGAGGGTTGCGAATTCCTTCGCGTAGTCGAAGTCGGGGTCGAGCGGGTCGACCAGTGAGTTGTTCTGGGAGAGGATGGCGAGGTCGAGATGGTCGGGCCACCAGTGCTCGTTGCGAGTGACCTTGCGGGAGTTGATGGTGACGGCGCCGTGCTTGGGGGATTCAGTCTCGGTTTCGGTGGTGCCGGGGGCGGGACGGTCGCCGGGGACGCCGGTGACGGGGCATTTTGCTTGATCGGACATTTTCTTGCTCCTTGGGATGCAGACAGTAGAGGGTAGACAGTAGACAGGTAAAAATTCAGTTGCGTTTTCGTGGGGCGCAGGTGGCGCAGAGGCCGCGGACGATGAGTTCGCAGTCGCGGATGACGCGCTTGCCGAGCGAGCCGGAAGCGGGAGCGGGGACGGTGTAGAAGTCGATGTCTTCGACGGTACCGCAGCGGTCGCAGATGAAGTGGTGATGCTGCTGGTCCTTGGCGTCGTAGCGGGCGGCGCGGCCTTCGGCGGCGACCTGGCGGACGAGGCCGGCTTCTACGAGGTCGCGGAGATTGTTGTAAGTGGAGGCGCGGGAGAGGCGAGGGTCAACGCGGTTGACGGCTTCGTAGATTTCGGCTGCGGTGGGGTGTTCGTGATGCGACATGAGGAACGACATGACGCTGTAGCGCTGCGAGGTGCAGCGGAGGCCGCTATCTTCGAGTCTCTGGCGAATTGCTTCCGCTGTCATTGGAGATTAGATTATGTCTAAGCTAGGACAGAGTCAAGACTGGGCTGTGGATTGTTTGTGAAGATTTGCGAAAATGCGCGTCGTTTGAACTAAATTGTTTTGAGTGGCTGCCGCGAAACTCAGAGACCGCTGCCTTGTTGTAAACGTATCGGGCATGGGTCGAGAGACGAGGCGTGTTGTGGGTGAGTGTGGACGTAACGATAGTCGCGTGAGACGCTAGCGGCCGCCGGGTTGTTGGCTATGTAGTGAAGTTGATTGACGATGTCGGCCAGATCGCGGACGCGGTGTTCGTGATAGCCCGAATGCCAGATTTCTTCTTGTGTCTGCGTGCGTGCGGCGAAGGAGTAGCCACCCTTGATGAGTTGCACGCATTTTGCGAGAGATGTGTCGGTCGGAGTTATGAGGAGATGGACGTGGTCCGTCATGATCGCGAAACCATGCAGTAGGAATTTTCTTTGATCTCTGTAACGCCAGAGTATTTGCAGGAAGAGGTCGGCGTGAACCATTTTGCCGAAGTGAGGATGTTGGAGGAAGGTTGAGACAGAGATAGCGTATGTGTGGCCTTGTTGCTCAGAGGGCGGCATGAAGGAAAGCATACCTGAGGGCTAAAGCCCCTAATCTTCTGTTGGTCTATGAGACCCGAGGCTGAAGCCTCGGGGTACCTTCGGGGCTGAAGCCCCTTTCTTGCCGGCACTGGCGAAATGCTTCGGGGCTGCTCAAGACGCTTTGGCTTGCCCTCTCCAGTTTGTTATGGCTGGAGTTCGTAAGTGCCGTTTAGAAGTTCGCGGGCGCCGCGGAGGATGAGTTCTTCGGCGACGGCGGCGCCGACTTCGCAGGGGACTATGCCTTGGGGGGCGCGGTGGACTACGTGGGCGACGGTGTCTCCGTCGGGGGCGGCGACCATGGCGTGGAGGTGCCAGTGGTCGTCGGCGGCGTGGCAGAAGGCTCCGAGTGGGAGTTGACAACCACCGCCGAGCGCGGAGAGGACGGCGCGCTCGCATTGGGTGGCGAACTCGGTTTCGGCGCAGTTGAGGGCGCGGATAGCCTGGAAGATGGCGGCGTCGTGGTCGTTGAGGTGGTTGGAGCGGGTTTCGAGGGCGAGCGCGCCCTGGCCGGGAGCGGGGGTTAACTCGTCGATGGAGAAGCGCTGGTGGACGTTTTCGGTGCGACCGATGCGGTCGAGGCCGGCGGCGGCGAGGACGAGGGCGTCGGCCTGGCCCTCGGACCACTTGCGGAGGCGGGTGTCGATGTTGCCGCGCATCTCGACGAACTCGAGGTCGGGGCGCAGGGCGAGGAGCATGGCCTTGCGGCGGGGGCTGGTGGTGCCGATGCGGGAGCCCATGGGGAGCATGTGGAGGCCCCAGTGATCTTCGCAGACGAAGGCGTCGCGGGCGTCGGCGCGTGGCGGGATGGCGGCGAGGGTGAAGCGGGCGTCGAGCTCGGTGGGGAGGTCTTTGAGCGAGTGGACGGCGAGGTCGATGCGACCCACGGCGAGAGCGTCTTCGATTTCCTTGATGAAGATGCCCTTGGCGTCGAGCGGCGAGCCGTCGGGAAACGTGGCGGGAGCAAGGAAGGCAGGATCCTGCATTCGGTCGCCGATGGTGCGGATGACTTCGATTTCGACCGCGTGGCCGCGTTCCCGAAGCTGTGCGGCGATGTGGTTTGCCTGCCAGAGTGCGAGTTGAGAACCGCGGGAGCCGATACGGATAGGGTGCGTCATGCTATGCAACAGGATAAATGACTCGCACGCGAAAAAGCGCCCCGGCGAAGATCCCCGGGGCGCTGTCTTCGATTGCGGATGTTACCGCTTGGAGGTGAAGACCGGAGGCGTGAGCGAGAGCGGCATGGTTGTCGAAGCGTCGATGACCGCGGTGGTTTCCGCAGGGGTCGAGGTGAGCGACTTGCCGGTGATTGCGGAGGCCTTGATCTCAAGCCGCTTGAAGCGCTCGGACATCGTAAGGCTTTCGCCGTGGGCGTCCTTTACTTCTGCGCCGGCGAGGATCGCGTAGTCATCGGCCGCGGAGGGGTCAGCTTTGCCGCCGTTTCCTGCGCGTGCCGAGATGGCCGCCATGTAGAAGAGCGTGCAGGCAACGTAGTGCTGGTCAGCCTGCGAGCGGTCGACTGCGAGCACGTAGTACGGGTGGCTGGAGACGCCGCGCGTAGCTGCAACGAGGACAGACGGCGGATTGCCGTTCTGAATGGAGTTGGCCGAAGCAGCAAGCAGGTTACAGCGAGTCTTCCAGACGTCGTTGTTCTGCGGAAGCTGGGCGTGGAGGGCGGTGGAAGCGCCAAGAAGGAGGGCGAAAACGCAAGCGGTGCTGCGGACGAGTGCTGAACGAGTCATTTGCAGGCTCCAGAGTTGAAGGTACGTCAGGCTTGTTATCAGGTCAGGACGGATCTTATCGAGGTGCAAAAGAGCGGGCCCGGAACTTTCGTACTGATGTCATTGTTACCGTGGCAGGGGGTGCCCGGTATCCCACGAAGGTGCAGGATGCAGTGACATTTGGGTACATGTTGCAGGGGTCTTTGTGTACAAGGCTGAAGCTGGCCCGATGGGGTAAAGGACGTGCCATCCCATCTCTGAAAATACTTTAGCACAGCAATGGCGGGGGTTTTCCACGTTTCTAGTGACGGAGGACTACGATAGGAGACGGACGCTTTTTTTAGATAGACCTCGAACGGTGTCCGTGGGAGATTTTTGCATGCAATGGTTTCAAAAGCTGTTTGCGGCTACGGTTCTTTTCACATTTGTTACCGGCGCACGGGCCCAGGGTTACTCGGCGGAGAAGCCCATCGGGCTGGCGGCGCAGCAGAAGCCGGATTATCTGGCACATGCGGGCATTGAACAGCGGCTCGGGCAGATGTTGCCGATGGCGGCCACATTTACGGACGAGACCGGACGGACAGGCGCGGTGCAAAGCTGGTTCGATGGGAAGCCCGTTGTGATGGCCTTGGTCTATTACAAATGTGCGATGCTTTGCCCGCAGGTGCTGCATGGGCTGGCTACGGGATTGAAGCAGACGACGCTTGTGCCGGGCAAGGACTATGACGTGCTTGTGTTCAGCATTGACCCGACCGACAAACCAGCGGACGCCGTGAGCCAGAAGCAGCAGTTCCTGCAGGAAGCCGGTTTTGCGGGCAATGCAGAAGCTAGTGGAGCTGTGCATTTTTTGATGGGTGATGCGGCTGCGATCGCGGCAATCTCCGGGGCGGCGGGTTTTCATTATGTGCGCGTCCCTGGGCCGGACGGCAAGATGGACCAGTTTGCGCACTCGAGCGTGATTATGTTCTCGACGCCCGACGGCCGGATGTCGAAGTATCTCTCGGGCATCGACTATCCGGCGCGCGACCTGCGCATGGCGCTGCTCGATGCCTCCGAGAAGAAGATCAGCAACCCGGTGGACATGCTAATCCTGTACTGCTGCAGTTATAACCCCGTGGTGGGACGGTACTCGGTGTCTATCATGCGCATCCTTGGGATTGCGGGCATGATCTCGATGCTGGTAGTGATCGGGATGCTCTTGCTGCTGACGCGCAAGCCGAAACCGCAGGCAGTTTAACGAGTCAATGAAACGGGCATTGTTGTCGAGGCGTCCAGTACCGCTGACGTTTCCGGCGGTGTGAGTGACAATGGCTTGCCGGTCATCTCTTCCACCTTCATTTTCACGCGTATTACGTGCTCATGCATGTTCAGATGATGCCCGTGTGCCAGTTTGTCTTCCGAGCCGCCGATGGTTGCGTAGTTGGCGGCCATCAAGGGATCGCGCATACCGCCGTTGCCTGCGCGGTCGGCGAGGGCGGCGAGGAAGTACATGGTGCAGGCGACAAAGTGCTGGCCGGCCTGGGCGCGATCGACAGCCAGAACAAAGAAGCCGTGCGCGGGGACGCCGTGCGTGAGAGAAACTAAGGCTGCCGGAGGCGTTGCACTCTGGATGGAGTTCGCGGAGGCTGCAAGAAGCTCGCAGCGGTCTTTCCAGGCAACGTCGTTGACAGGGAGCTGGGCGTGCATGGAGGGGGAGGCAGCGATACCAAGCGCAAGGAGGACGAGGACACTGCGGAGGGTGGCAGACAAAGTCTTCAAGGGAAAACTCCTGGGCAGGCTGGAATTGTGCGTGCGGTCTGGCGACCAAAATCTGAGATGCAGACAGTCGTTTTTGAGATGTCGGGTAGGATGCAGGAATGAACGTGATTCTGTTTGGCGGGACGGGGATGGTGGGACAGGGCGTTCTTCGTGAGTGCATCGCGGACGCTGGGGTCGAGCGTGTTTTGCTGGTTGTGCGCAAGCCGACGGGCGTCACTTCCTCAAAGGTTGTTGAGCTGGTGCATGGGGACTTCTTCGACTGGAGCGGTGTGGAAGAAAGATTCGCCGGCTTCGATACTTGCCTGTTCTGCCTTGGAGTTTCCGCTGTGGGAATGAAGGAAACTGAGTATCGCCGCACCACGTATGACCTGACCGTTGCGATCGCAGAGATGCTGTTGCGGGTTGGCTCGCTGAAGACGTTCGAGTACGTCTCCGGCATGGGGACTAACGCGAACGGGCGGCAGGCGTGGGCACGGGTGAAGGGCTCGCTCGAAAATACGCTGATGGCGATGCCCTTCCCTGAGGTTTATTGCGTTCGGCCGGGATACATCCAGCCGATGCATGGGGTGCGTTCGAAGATTGGCTGGTACAACGGGATCTATACGGCGCTGTCGTGGGCTTATCCGCTGATGACGAGGCTGGCACCGAAGTTTGTGACGAGTACCGAAGAGCTCGGGAAGGCGATGATTGCGATAGGCCGGCGTGGGTATCCGAAGAAGATTGTGGAGATGCAGGACATCCACGCGGCGGCGCGGATGGGCTAGGACTCGTGATCGTCGTTGGGCACAATCTCAGATCGCAGGGCCGTTAGCTGCGAGTGCAGGAGTTTGGCGGTGAGTGATTTTGTGAGAGCTTCGATGGCCGACTGTTGTTCGGACGTGAGGGGATGTGCAGCAAGGCGGGCAGCCGTGCGGGCGAGTTCTTGCTGGCGCGTTGCTTCGGCCGAGAGCTGGAGTTCCTTGATAGCAGCGATGGCAGGAGCCTGCGACAAACGATCTGTATAGCGGGCGACTTCCTTGGTAACGATGGTCTCCGCTGCCTCGGCTTCCCTGCTGCGGACGGCTTGGTTCTGTACGGCGACCTGTTGGAGGTCGTCCATGTCGTAGACGAAGCAGCCTTCGAGCTTGTTGATCTCGGGCGCGACGTCGCGGGGGACGGCGATGTCGATGAAGAAGACGGGCCGGTTGCGGCGGCGATGGAGGAGAGCGCGTGCGTGGTCCGGCGTAAAGACCTGACCGGCGCCGGTGCTTGTGATCACGATGTCGGCGCGGTGTGATTGCTCATGCAGCTGCTCGAACGGGATTACGCCGGTTGTGATCGCCGGCGTGCGCAGGGAGTCTGCGATCTTTTCTGCGCGGACTTCGGTGCGGTTCGACACCAGGAGCGTCGTTGCGCCTTGCTGGATGAGGTGTCGTGCAGCGAGATCGGACATCTTGCCCGCGCCAACGATGAGTACGGTTTTGCCTGCGAGTGAGCCGAAGATTTTGCGTGCGAGTTCGGCTGCGACCGAGGCGATTGAGACCGACGAGCTGCCGATGTGGGTTTCGGTACGCACTCGTTTGGCGACGGAGAAAGCGCGCTGCAGCAAGGGATCGAGCATAGAACTAACTGCGCCAACTTCACGAGCCACGTTCCATGACTCCTTTACCTGGCCGAGGATCTGGGGTTCGCCGACGACCATGGAATCGAGTGAACTGGCGACGCGGAAGAGGTGGCGGATGGCTTCGCGCTCGCGGAACTCGTAGACGTGTGGGCGGACTTCTGCGGCTGGGAGGCTTAGGTAGTCGTGCAGGAAGTTCAGCAGGCCGAGCGGCGTTGTGGCTACGGGCTGCGATTCGTCCTGGACAGTGAGCAATTCCACGCGATTGCAGGTGGAGAGAATCATGGCTTCGCGGACGCCGGGCTGGTGCGCCAGCGTGCGGGTAGCGTCGGCGAGACGAGAGATGGGGATGGCGAGGCGTTCGCGCACGTCGATAGGGGCGGTCGTGTGGTTGACGCCGAGCAGCAGCAAGGAGCCGGACTGTTTGATCTGGCTCATGGGGCTCGGAACCTGTGCACCGCCGACAACGCGTTTGCCGACCAGACGGCGAGCACGACGAGGAAGACGAAGCTGGAAAGATAAACTGCGCGGCGGCCGCGAAGACCGCTGTGCTGGCGGATGAAGATCATCAGCATGTAGGCGATCCACATGGCGAGCGAGAGGAGGACCTTGGGGTCGGCAAAAAATGCGGGGCCGATGGTCTGCAGGGCGACGACTGAGCCGATCAGCAGGCCGGCGGTCATGCAAGGTAAGCCGAAGAGGAGTGCTTTGAGTGCGATCTGGTCGGTGGTTTCAAGCGGAGGCAGCCAGCTGCGTTTTGGGGTGGTTCGCTTCTGCTTGAGACGGCGCTCCTGGATGAGGTAAAGCAGGCTTGCGACCAGCGAAAGGAACAGGGCCGCATAGGCGGCCAGCAGTAGGGCTATGTGCAACAGAAGCCAGCCTGTTCGGATGAAGGGGTATGCGATCGTTTCGTGTCCTGGGCGGAATGCCGGCACGATGGTCATCAGCACAACCACGGGGAGAAGGAAAATGCCGAAGCTGACGGTTTTGTACTTCACGGCCAGCAGTAGAAACGCTGCAGCCAGCAGAAGGCCGAGCATCGAGAGTGTCTCGTGCGTATCGACCGGCAGAGCGCGGTGGGCGGCGTAGAGGGTTTCAGTGATGGAGACGAAGTGGAAGAAGACTCCGGCGAGGGCCGCGGGCAGGGCTACGTGGCGCCAGCGTGGACGGTTATAGAGCGCCGCTGGCAGAACAGCGAGTGCGGCTATGCCGTACAGAACCACCGCGACTCGGAGCCAGAGAAGAGACATAATAATCGGTTTCGCGGCTAGAAAAGCGCGAAGTTCCAGTATAACGCTCCCTCATTCGCAGGCAGCTCTGCGATATCCTGAAGCTCCGCGTAGTGACCGAGCCCAACACCATCACGAACCAGGACGAAGCAGCCGCCGAGGCGCGCTCGCGGTCGGTGCTGGCGTCTGCGGATGTCTCCGGCCAGACGCCTGTGATGCGGCAATATTTTGCTGCGAAGGCTGCGCATCCGGATTGCCTGATGTTCTGCCGCATTGGGGATTTCTATGAGCTTTTCTATGAGGATGCGATTGTCGCGGCGCGCGAGTTGCAGCTAACCCTTACCGCCCGGGACAAACTCAAGCAGCAGCCCATGTGCGGTGTGCCGTATCACTCGGCCGGTAATTACATTCAGCGGCTGTTACGCAAGGGCTACCGCGTGGCCCTGTGCGAGCAGATGGAAGATCCCAAGACTACTAAGACCATCGTCCGACGGGAAGTTACCCGCGTGCTCACGCCTGGGACGGCACTTGATCCAGCTTTGGCTTCGAGCGATAGCCAGTGGCTGGCGAGTGTGGCGGGAATTGGCGCGGCTGGTTCGGTTGGCTTGTCGGCGATTGATCTTTCGACCGGCGAGTTTCTTGCTACAGAGTTCAACGGAACTGCTGCGTGGACGCTGGCGCTCGATGAGTTGGCGCGGTTGCGTCCGGCGGAGTTGATCTTCGCGCGCGGAGCGGGAGGCTTTGGAGCGAAGACTACGCAGAGTGCGCGGCAAGGTTCGCTGCGTGAGGCTGGTGATGCGGAATCAAAAGAAGAGGCTGGCTCGGTAGACATCGGCGGTGCTCGCACGGAGATTGAAGAATGGGCTTTCACGGAAGAGTATGCGCTGCCACTGCTGCGGCAGCAGCTGCGTGTGCATTCGCTGGATGGCATGGGGCTTGGCGGTCATACTGCCGCAGCGGTTTCTGCTGGCGCCATCGTGCATTACCTGCGTGCGACCAAGCAGGGCGCGCTCGAGCATCTGGATACGCTGCGCTTCTATGAGAAGCGGGACTGTCTTGAGCTTGATGCTGTCAGCGTGCGCAACCTGGAGTTGGTTGATCCGCTGTTTTCCAGTGAGGGCGCGTCGACGACGCTTTTCTATACGCTGGATGCCTGTTGCACCCCCATGGGCAAGAGGATGTTGCGGGCACAGCTATTGCGGCCTATGCAGTCGCTTGAAGAGATCAACGCGCGGCTGGATGCTGTGGGCGAGGCGGCTCATGATATTCGCCGGCGCGAAGGTTTGCGGCGAGCGATGGATGGTGTGCTGGATCTCGAGCGGCTGCTTGGGCGCGTTGCGCTGGACTCCGCCGGACCGCGGGAAGTCGTCGCACTGGGTGTGACGCTATCGCGCCTGCCCGGGCTGCTGGCAAGCGTGAAGGAGTTTGCCGGGAGTGCGCCCAATGGGCGCTGGGCTTATCTTGCGAAGGCGCTGGATACGTTGGCGGATCTGCAGGAGATCATCGCGCGGACGCTGGTGGAGGAGCCCCCCGTCTCGCTCAGCGATGGTGGAGCGATTCGCGCGGGTGTTGATGCTGAGCTTGATGAACTGCGCAGCCTCTCGACCACCGGACGGCAGCATATCGCTGCTATTGAGGAACGCGAACGAGCGCGCACCGGCATCGGCTCTCTGAAGGTGCGGTTCAACTCTGTCTTCGGCTACTACTTGGAAGTGACCAAGGCAAACGCGAAGTCTGTGCCTGCGGACTATGAGCGCAAGCAGACGCTGGTGAACGCGGAACGCTTCACTACGCCGGAACTGAAGGAGCTCGAAACAAAAATTCTTACGGCGCAGGAGCGCTCTGGGGAGATCGAGCGCAGCATCTTCAGCGAGCTTCGACGTCAGTTGCTTACCAATGCCGGGCGGGTGCGCGAAACCTCGCGGCGCGTTGCAGAGATCGATCTGCTTGCCTGCTTTGCGCATCTGGCCGCCAACCGCGGGTGGGTTCGGCCGGAGGTCAACGCTGGCGGCCTGCTGGAGTTCGTTGCGGCGCGGCATCCTGTCGTTGAGCGACGACTGGAGGAGAGCGGGGGTGGGCGTTTCATTCCGAATTCCATCCATCTTTGCGCGGCGGAGAACAATGGCGATGGCCCTTCTCTGCTGCTTATCACTGGGCCCAATATGGGTGGTAAGAGCACCTACCTGCGTCAGGCTGCGTTGTTGGTCGTTATGGCGCAGAGCGGATGCTTTGTGCCCGCTGAGCGCATGACGCTTGGCCTTGTGGACCGTATCTATACGCGTATCGGTGCAAGCGATAATGTGGCGCGTGGTCGGTCCACGTTCATGGTTGAGATGACCGAGACCGCCGCGATTCTGAACACTGCAACGCCGCGCTCGCTTGTGCTGCTTGACGAAATGGGACGTGGAACCGCAACGTATGACGGCCTTTCGCTGGCATGGGCTGCGGTTGAGCATCTGCACAACGCTATCGGTGCACGGACGCTGTTCGCGACGCACTATCACGAGCTCACGCTGCTGGCGGACCGTCTTGCGCGGCTGAAGAATGTCCGCGTTACGGTGCGCGAAGGTGCAAGCGGTATCGTCTTTCTGCATACCGTGGAAGCGGGTGCGGCGAATAAGAGCTACGGGATTGAGGTCGCGCGGTTGGCGGGACTTCCCTCTGCCGTGATTGAACGTGCGAGACAAGTGCTGAAGCTGCACGAGCGTGCCGAGTCGCAACAGGTGCGTGAAGCCGTGCCCGCCGCGGAGCGCGAACCTTCGTTGCAGATGACGATGTTCATGCCGCTTTCGCAGCGCATCGTCGACCGTGTAGAAGCTATCGACATCGATGGATTAACGCCGCGCGAAGCGCTGCAATTGCTTGCCGAGTTGCAACGCGAATTGAAGGGCGGCGCATGAAGAGCTTGCCCGCAAAGGCGATGGTTGTGGCCGGCGTGATGAGTGGCACATCCGCCGACGGTGTCGATGTTGCCATCTGTCGAGTGTCTCCCGCCGCTACATCCAATGGCTCACCGCGCTTGAAGGTGCTTGGACACCGCTCATTTCCTTATGATGCGAAGCTGCGTAAGGCAGTTCTTGCTTCCATGGATGCGCCGTCGATCAGCACCGCAGAGCTGGCGCGGCTGTCGTGGCGGCTCGGCGAAGTCTATGCGGAGTGCGTCGATGCGACGGCACGCGAACTCAAGCTGAAGCCTCAACTCATCGCTTGCCACGGGCAGACCATCTACCATCAGGGCGAGCCTTCGAAGTACCTCGGCAAACCGATACGTTGCACATGGCAGATCGGCGAGCCTTCTCTGATTGCAGAGCGCCTACGACTGCCCGTCGTCAGCGACTTTCGCCCCGCAGATATGGCCGCCAGTGGACAAGGCGCGCCGCTTGTGCCGATGCTGGATTACTGCCTCTTTCGGCACACTACGAAGAACCGACTGCTGCTCAACCTTGGCGGCATCGCCAACGTGACTGCGTTGCCTGCGAACTGTGGCGCGACCGACGTTCTCGCTTTCGACACAGGTCCGGCCAATATGGTGATCGACGCCTGCATGCAACAGCTTTACGGACGCAAACTCGACAAAAATGGCATAGAAGCCGCGCGCGGAAGGATGCTCGCCGATGTCGTGCCAAAGCTTTTGCAAGCGCGCTACTTTTCTGAATCACCGCCGAAGTCCTGCGGACGCGAGGAGTTTGGCGCGGAGTTCGTCACACACTTTCTGAAGACCTGCGCACGAGACGGGGCCAGCAAACGGGACGTCATCGCCACAGCAACTGCCTTCACGTCTGAAAGTATTCTCGACGCTTATCGCCGTTTCTGCTGGCCACACTTTGGGCAGAGCGCGCCACTGGCCCGCGCCACGGAAGTCTTCGTTGCCGGCGGCGGCGCGCATAATGTTACGCTCATGCGATCACTCACTACAGGCTTCATGGCGCTCGGTGTAAACGTCGCGACGACCGAAAACGCAGGCCTCGCAGTCGAAGCCAAGGAAGCCGCGGCCTTTGCGCTCCTCGGCTGGCTCACATGGCACGGCATGCCGGGCAACATTCCATCTGCAACGGGAGCCACACGTCCCGTGGTGCTCGGCAAGGTGACGCGCGTATGAAGCGCCTCGTCCTCTGCTGCCTCACGCTCTGCCTGCTTCCGCTGACGTCCTGTCACTCGTCCGCGGTCGAGCCTGATACGCTACGCTTCATCATTGAAAGCTCGCCCAACAATCTCGATCTGCGCCAGGGAACGGACTCGCAGTCGGAGCGCGTCGGCGGCTTGATCTACGATGCGCTGGTTCACAAGGACGACAACCTTAACTTGCAGCCGTGGCTTGCGACCAGCTGGGACCGGCCTGATCCGCTTACATGGGTCTTTCACATCCGTAGTGGTGTTCGGTTTCATGATGGAAAACCCCTCACCGCGGATGATGTGGCCTTTTCCATCCGCAGTATGACCGATGGCACGCTCATTACCGCAAAGGGTGGCGCTTTCAACCATGTCGATCGCGTTCTGGTTACCGATCCCATGACGGTCACCGTGCATATGAAAGAGCCCGATTCCAGCCTGCTCTTCAACCTTAGCGACGGCCTGTTCGGTGTGGTGGAAAAAGGAGCAGGCCGCGATGAAGGGCTGCACCCCGTCGGCACAGGGCCTTTCCGTTTCGTCGACCAGGTGCAGGATAAGGATGTGGTCGTGGAGCGCAACCCCGACTACTGGAACGGCGCGCCTTCAATCCCGCGTGTGCGCTTTGAGGTGGTGCCCGACAACCTGACTACGGCGCTCGAAATCAAGAAGGGATCCGCCGATGTCGAAAGCAATGTCATCACGCTCGACATGGTGCATGCCCTGCAAGGTCAGCCGAATCTCAAGATCGAGTCGGGTCCTGGCGCGCGTGTCGACTACGCCAACTTCAACGTCAATGATCCAGCACTGCGCGACCCGCGAGTGCGGCAAGCTATCGCCTGCGCCATCGACCGTCCGGCGCTAATTGAGGCGATGTGGCGCGGTCAGGCGATTCTTGCTGATTCCCTGCTGCCTCGCGGTCAATGGGCTCGTGCGACCGATGCGGAGCTTCCGCAGTATCCGCATGATGTAGCTCGATCCATCCGCTTGCTTGACGCCGCCGGACTCAAGCCGGACAGGAACGGTGTCCGACTTCGCTTCACTCTGAAGACGTCGACTGACGAGACTACGCGGCTCGAAGCACAGGTCATCCAACAAGAGCTACGGGCTGCGGGCATCGAGTTACAGGTGCGCTCCGCGGAGTTCGCCACCTTTTACTCCGACATCACCAAGGGCGCATTCCAGATGTACATGTTGCGCTGGATCGGAGCGAACGAAGACCCCGATATCTTCCGCTACACAACCGCGACCGCCGCCTTCCCGCCCAAGGGCGCCAACCGCGGCCGCTACTCCAACCCACGCGTCGATGCACTGTTGAAAGCCGCGAATGCCGAAACCGACCAAGAAGCACGTCGCCGTGATTATGTGCAGGTGCAGCAGATTCTCGCAACGGACCTGCCGTCGATCCCGTTGTGGTATCCGAACAACGAAGTCGTGCATTCCACGCGGCTCACGGATGTGAAAATCGATGCGGGTGGGAGTTTTGATTTTCTGCGAACGGCGAAGCTGCGCTAGCATAACCCGCTTCCATGGCGACGCGAGCCGAGAGTACACCTCTCTTTCGGATTGATCCAACTAAAGGATTGCGATGGCACTACAAGATGACTCATGCCTACATATTTTCAATCATCCTCGTCGCAAACTCGCTGGTCTTCGCCTTGGTCGCGCCCTGCATCTGGCGCTCGAAGTCGTATGTCACAAACTTCTGCTGAATCGTCTTTTCCATCGACGACTCGATTAACCGCGCCGCTTCCTTCCACCCCAGAAAATCGAACAGCATGACTCCCGACAAAATTACCGATCCCGGATTGATCACATCCTTATCCGCGTACTTCGGCGCCGTGCCGTGTGTTGCCTCAAAGACCGCAAATCCGTCGCCGATGTTTCCTCCCGGTGCAATCCCTAACCCACCGACCTGCGCCGCCGCTGCGTCCGAAATATAGTCACCATTCAGGTTCGTCGTCGCTAGCACGCTATAGTCGCTTGGCCGAATGATGATCTGCTGAAAGATCGAGTCGGCAATGCGGTCGTTCACTAGAATCAACTTCTTCCACTTCCCGTTGCCATGGGATTCGCCAATGCTCGCGATCACCTGCTTAACTTCTGCCACAACGGACTCGCCGAACTCCTTGGCTGCAAACTCAATTCCTGGCTCGATCAGCGCGGCATTCTCCTCCGGCGTAATCTTGGGGTTGGCTTCCACGTTCCCGAGAATCCAGCTTTCGCGCTCAGTCACGGTATGTTCGCGAAACTCTTCGGTGGTTACCTCATATCCCCACTCGCGAAAGGCCCCTTCGGTGAACTTCTGAATGTTGCCTTTATGCACCAGCGTCACCGTCTTGCGCCCTTCTTTTAGCGCAAACTTGATGGCTGCGCGCACCAGCCGCTTTGAGCCGGTGATCGAAATCGGCTTTACGCCGACGCCAGAATCCAGCCGAATCTTCTTCTTACCGCCTTTCAACATCTCGTCATTCACAAACGAGATAAACTTCGCCGCCTCCGGCGTTCCTTCGCGGAACTCGATACCCGCGTAGATGTCTTCTGTGTTTTCGCGGAAGATGACGATGTCGACCAGTTCCGGGTGTTTCACCGGGCTCGGTACGCCAGCGTAATACTTCACCGGACGAATGCACTGGTACAAATCCATAAGTTGCCGCAGCGCCACGTTGAGCGAGCGTATGCCGCCGCCCACAGGAGTCGTCAGCGGCCCTTTAATGGATACGCGAAAGTCCACCGTTGCCTTTACTGTTTCTTCCGGCAGCCAATCCTGTGTTTTGCGGTACGCTTTTTCACCCGCCAGGACCTCAAACCACGCCACCGACCGCTTGCCGCCATACGCTTTCTCCACCGCCGCATCGAACACCCGCTGGGATGCCCGCCAGATATCCCGTCCCGTCCCATCGCCTTCAATGAATGGAATAATCGGGTGGTCGGGTACGGTGTACACGCCATCCTTGTATTCAATTGGCTTGCCATTCGTTGGAACAGGGATTCCGTTATAGCTCGTCTGCATATCGCTTCACCTTGGCGAAAATTCGTCTCCAAATCAGGCGCGAAGCATATCAGTCAGCAAAGATGAGTGGCAACCTCCATAAGCGCCGTGCGGCTGTTGCCCAAATCTGCTACCGTGATCTGGAAGACATGGCAAACGATTCTTACCTGCCGATTCTTGTTCTGCTTCTTGGAGCGCTCGGCTTCGCGACTGCCCCGCTTGCGCTGGCGTGGCTCTGGGCCAAGAAGTTTTCGCCCGCCAAGCCGGGTGCCTCTAAAAACGCTGTCTACGAGTGCGGCCTTGAAGCCAAGAGTGATGCGTGGGTCCAGTTCAACCCGGGCTATTACCTTTATGCCATCATTTTTCTTGTCTTCGATGTCGAAGTCGTTTTCCTGTTGCCCTTCGCGACAGCCTTCACACACTTCGGCATGGGCGAGTGCTTGTCTATGCTCACTTTCCTTTTGCTATTGATCGAAGGTCTTGCCTGGGCTTGGCAAAAGAATGTCCTTACCTGGTCGTAAGATCGAACTCTCGAAGGCCGTCGATGGATGAAGCACTCAAACACGAGCTAGGTCGCCAGGGCGTCATCGCCACCAGCATGCAGGAGCTCTACAACTGGGGCCGCAGGAGTTCGCTCTGGCCGCTTAACTTCGGCCTTGCCTGCTGCGCCATCGAGATGATTGCCACCACCATGGCACGCTACGACTTGGCCCGCTTTGGCGCGGAAGTCTTCCGTCCCTCGCCACGCCAAGCTGACCTGATGATTGTCGCCGGCACCGTCACCAAGAAGATGGCCCCCCAAATTGTTCGGCTCTACAACCAGATGCCCGAGCCCAAGTACGTCATCTCCATGGGCGCCTGCGCTATCTCCGGTGGCCCGTTCAAGCAGGGATACAACGTTCTCAAGGGGATCGATCGCTATATCCCCGTCGACATCTACATTCCCGGTTGCCCGCCGCGTCCGGAAGCTCTCCTCGAAGGTTTCATCGAGCTGCAAAAGAAAATCGACGGTCAACAATTGACTGGTGACAACCGACCTCGCCATCTCAACGCCGCGGAGCCAAGTGAGTTCTTGATTCCCAAATTCGGAAAGCATGATTTGGAACCTCCGAAAAATCCTGACGTATGGCATCCGCCACTCGTCAACATCTCCCTGGCTGATAACGATGACTCTGGAACCGCTTAAATCCGAAATCGAAGTGAATGTCACGGGCTGCCGCCTGGAGATCATACCCAACCCCAGCCCTTCCGCGCAGCACTCCTTGCTCATCGACGCGGAGCATGCGCTCGCCATCGCCACATTTCTTCGCGATGCACCGCACCTTCGCTTCGACTACTGCAGCAATGTTACGGGCATCGACTGGCCCGCCGCCGCACTAGGTAAAGCGAAAGAAACCGGCGATGCCATAGAAGAAAACGCCGAAAGTCCTGAAGCGCCGTCCACGGGACATCTCGAAGTCGTCTATCACCTCTACTCCATGGCGCTGAAACACGGTCCGGTCATTCTGCGCATGCGTACCCAGGATCGCGCAACTCGTGTCCATCTGCCTTCACTGATCTCGGTCTGGCGCAGCGTTGACTTTCAGGAGCGCGAGGTCTTCGATCTCTTTGGGGTCATTTTCGACGGCCATCCCGATCTTCGCCGCGTTCTTATGTGGGACGAGTTTACTGACTTTCCCATGCGTCGTGATTACGTCGAGCCGGACGACTATGAGTACGAGCCCACTGCGCACGACAAGGTGCTGCACAAAACTATGCAGCACCACGGAGGTGCGGCATGAGCGCCCTTGCCGAGTTCCCTTCCGCCGCGCACCTTACACCATCCGCCGATGGCGATTCGCAGCTGCTTGAGGTCTCCATGGGGCCGCAGCACCCGTCCACGCATGGCGTCTTCCGCATGGATGTCGTCCTCGACGGTGAAACTGTAGTCAAGCTCAAGCCGATCTTTGGCTACCTTCATCGCAATCACGAAAAAATCGCAGAAGATGAAACCTACCTCGGCTCCATGCCTTACACCGACCGCCTAGACTACTTCTGCTCGCTGACTAATAATTGGGCTTACGCACTAGCCGTCGAAACCCTCGCTGGCGTTCAGGTCCCAGAGCGCGCACAATACCTTCGCGTCATCACGGCCGAACTCACCCGGCTGCAGAACCACGCCTCGCTGATCGGCTTTCTCATGCAAGACATGGGCGCCAGCGGCACGCCGCTCATGTATGCCTTCCGCGAGCGCGAAAAAATTCTCGATCTCTTTGAGGCCCTCACCGGCGCGCGCATGATGTGTAATTACATGCGCTTTGGCGGCTGTCGCGTCGATCTTCCGGCAGGTTGGCTGGAAGAGGCGAGGAAAGTCGTCGCGGCCTTTCCCCGTTTCCTCGACGAGTACGAACGTCTTTTGGTGGGCAATGAAATTATCATGGCCCGCACGCAGGGTGTCGGCGTGCTTTCTAAAGAACTGGCGATCAACGCCGGCATCACCGGCCCCGTTCTCCGGGCCAGTGGCGTGAACTACGACCTTCGTAAGGTGGACAAGTACGGCATCTACGATCGCTTCAGCTTTCGCATACCGCTGGGCGATCATGGTGATGTTTACGATCGCTACATGATCCGCGTGCTGGAGATGCGCGAGTCGATCAAAATTCTTGAGCAGGCCATGCGCGATCTTCCCGAAGGCCCGATCACTGACCCCAAGACAAAGGTCCGCAACTTTCGCCCTAAGCCCGGCGAAGCCTACGGCCGCATCGAGGCCCCCAAGGGTGAGCTGGGCTTTTACCTCATCAGCGACGGCACATCCAACCCCTACCGTTACCGTGTTCGCCCACCCAGCCTCATCAACCTCACCGTCCTCGAAGACATGTGCCTTGGCCGTAACGTAGCCGACGTTGTCATTATTCTCGGCAGCATCGATATCGTCATGGGAGAGGTAGACCGCTAAAATGCACGCTGGACACACTCATTTGGAGTAGAGTTAGATCGCGCAATATTGCACTATTTTTCCGCGGGGAAAACGGATAGATGCTCGGTAATGGCCTCCTAAAAGGACTAACAGAGACAGCCCGAAACTTTTTCGGCAGCTATGTCGATAAAGATCGTCTTACCACTATTCAGTACCCCGAAGAGCGCGCGCCGCGCATCGAAGCCTCTCGCAACTTTCCTTTCCTCGTCTACGATGGCACTGATCCGCAGGCCGGTCTCCGCTGCGTCTCCTGCCTCATCTGCGAAAAAGAGTGCCCGCCCAAGTGCATCTTCATCGAGAAGAGCACCGACAAAAAGCCTGACGCCGTCGGCAAGCCCCAGTTCTATCCCACCCGCTTCAACATCGATGTCTCCGTCTGCATGAGCTGCCAGATCTGCGTCGAAGTCTGCCCCTTCGACGCCATCAAGATGGACAATGACTTTGAAGCCAGTGCCACCGGTCGCTTCAGCGATCTTCTCTGGACCAAAGAACGCCTCGCCAAGTCCAATGAGTACTACCACCACATCCATCCCACCGAAGCAGCCGGTGTCGACGCCGTGCTCGACGCCGCACGCGCCAAGGCTGCCGCGCCAAGGCCCCCTGCCCCATCAGCACCACCGGCGCCATCAGCAACCGGAGGCGCACCGGAGAAATGACGCGCCTGCCCCTCAGTCAAACAATCGATCAAATATTCGTTCTCTTGAAGGCAGCGATCATGGGCCACGTCCCTGCGCCCTTCCAGCCCATCGCTTCCGCCATCCTTTCTGTAGTTCCCGTCCTCATCGTCTTCCCTCTACTTTTCGCCATCACCACCGTCCTCGAGCGCAAAGGCCTTGGACGCATGCAGAACCGCTACGGCCCCAACCGCGTCGGCCCTTTCGGTTTCTCGCAGCCCATCGCAGACGGCATCAAATCGCTCACGAAAGAAGATGTCATCCCCCGCACAGCTGACCAGGTGGTCCACTTCCTCGCGCCGCTACTCTTGGTCCTCGCCGCATTCCTCGCCTACGCAGTCCTTCCCATCGGCCGCAACATGGTCATCGCGAACCTCAGCGCGGGCGTTCTCTTCTTTTTCGCCATCGGCTCCATGGTCGAACTCGCCGTCTTCATGGCTGGATGGTCCAGCCGCAGCAAATACTCGCTCCTCGGGGCCATGCGCGCCGTAGCTCAGATGATTAGCTACGAAATCCCGCTCGTGCTCTCAACCATCGTCGTCATCATGGCCACGGGCACGCTCTCCACCGTCGCCATCGTCGATGCGCAAGCGCGCTACATCGGCATCCTGCCCCACTGGTACGTCTTCACGCCCTGGGGGTTCTGCGGCTTCATCCTTTTCATGATCGCCGCCACCGCCGAGTCCAACCGCTCCCCCTTCGATCTCCCCGAAGGCGAGTCTGAAATTATCGCCGGCTACTACATCGAATACTCCGGCTTCAAGTTTGCGCTCTTCTTCCTCGGCGAATACCTCGGCATGTTCGCCACCTCCGGCGTCGCCATCACGCTCTTCCTCGGCGGCTGGTCCGCACCCTTATCGATCCTCACGTGGATTCCGTCATACCTCTGGTTCTTGCTCAAGCTGCTCTCCTTCATCGCAGCCTTCATCTGGGTCCGCGGCACGTTCCCCCGCCTCCGCATGGACCAGCTCATGGCCTTCGCCTGGAAGTTCATGCTGCCCATGACCCTCCTCAACATCTTCGACGCCGCCGTCTGGCACCTGATGCCTCACAACATCCTGCGCTGGCTCGTCTGCATCGCCCTGCTCGCAATCCCCTGCTTGCTCCTAAGCCTCAACCTCAAGCAACGCAAACAGTTCCAGATCCGCACCTACCGCTTCGCAGAGTAAACTTCGCCGACCAATATGCACGCCATCTTCATCATCCTCGCCGCACTCACCATCACCGGAGCCTCTGCGGCGATGTGTCTGCGCAATCTCATCCACTGCGTCCTTGCACTCACGCTGGGATTCGTCGGCCTCGCCCTGCTCTATCTTTCTCTCGGCGCGCAGTTCGTCGGCTTCACGCAGATCCTCGTCTACGTCGGCGCCGTCGCCATCCTCGCCGTCTTCGCCATCATGATGACGCGCAGCGCCGGCCCTCACTCACAACCCGCGCTCTCGTCCTTCTGGATCATCGGTTGCATCACCGCCCTCGCCACCTTCGCCGTCCTCGCCTGGGCTATCATCCACAGCAACATCGCCACACCGACATCCCCGCAACCCTCCGTCTCCACCAATCAAATCGGCGACGCGCTTATGCACAGCTTCGCTCTCCCACTCGAAATCATGGGCCTGCTCCTCACCGCCGCACTCATCGGCGCCGTCATCATCGCCATGCCGCAGAACAGGAGCAGCAAATGAACCCACTCGCCGGCTATCTCCTGCTCTCCTCGCTGCTCTTCTCCATCGGTCTCGCCGGCGCGCTCACCCGCCGCAATGCCATCCTCGTCCTCATCGGCATCGAACTCATGCTGAACGCCGGCAACCTCAACTTCATCGCCTTCTGGCGCTACGGGCCGCACCCGGAAGCTCTCACAGGGATTCTCTTCACCATCTTCTCCATCAGCATCGCCGCCGCAGAAGCCGCCGTTGGCCTCGGCATCATTCTCGCCGTCTATCGTCACCACAGGAACATCGACCTCAACCACCTCAACACCATGAAGGGCTGAACACCTAGAAGCAATGACCTGGATTCTTCCCAACCTTTGGCTGATCCCCGCGCTGCCGATCTTCGCAGCCGGCATCATTGCCATCGCGAAGCAGCCTCACCGCAAACTCGCTGCCTCACTCGCCATCGGATATATGGCCGTTGCATTCCTGCTTTCCCTCATCGCCTTCACCCACACGCTCTCCATCAGCCACGGCGACAACATCAAAGAGGCCTTCAACCTCAACTGGTTTCAGTTCGGCGGTGACTGGGTGCGCATCGGCTGGCTCCTCAGTCCGCTCACCGTCGTCATGCTTCTGATGGTCACCTTCGTCGGCCTGCTCATCTTCATCTACAGCATCGGCTACATGGAGCACGACGAAAACTTCACGCGCTTCTTCTGCTTCCTCGCGCTCTTCGCCGGAGCTATGCTCGGCGTCATCATCTCCAACAGCCTCCTGCTCCTCTTCATGTGCTGGGAGATCGTCGGTCTTACCTCCTACCTCCTCATCGGCTTCTGGTACGCGAACCCCGCCGCCGCAGCTGCCGCAAAGAAAGCCTTCCTCGTCACACGCATCGGCGATATCGGCCTCTTCCTCGGCATCGCCTGGCTCTACCACCAGACCGGCACACTCCTCTTCTACGACAACGGCGCGGGCTGCCTCGAGCCTTCCGCGCTCAACGCGCTCGTCACGCACACCACTATCCTCGGCTTCACCGTATCCACCGGCATCGGCATCCTCATCTTCTGTGGCGCAGCCGGAAAGTCCGGCCAGTTCCCGCTTCATGTCTGGCTGCCCGACGCCATGGAAGGCCCCACACCGGTCAGCGCCCTCATCCACGCCGCCACCATGGTCGCCGCCGGAGTCTTCCTCATCGCGCGCGTCTATCCGCTGATGAGTGCGCAGGTCGCCAACGTCCTCACACCTTCCGTCGCATTGCAGGTCGTCACCTGGATCGGTGCTTTCACCGCTCTCTTCGGCGCGCTCATCGCTGTCGCGCAGTTCGATATCAAACGCATCCTCGCCTACTCCACCATCTCGCAGCTTGGCTACATGATGATGGGCCTTGGCGTCGGCGGCGTTCCCGTCGGCATGTTCCATCTCATCACGCACGCCTTCTTCAAGGCGCTGCTCTTCCTCGGAGCAGGCTCCGTCATCCACGGCTCCAATGGTGAGCAGGACATCCGCCACATGGGCGGCCTGCGCCGCTTCATGCCGCTCACCTTTGCCACCTATGCCGTCGGCATGCTCGCACTTTGCGGCTTTCCGCTCTTCTTCTCCGGCTTCTGGAGCAAGGACGAAATCCTTCACGCCGCTTACGACTGGCCGCTGTCGCACACGCCGTTTTACATGGGAGCCATCGGCGCGCTCCTCACCGCCTTTTACATGACGCGGCAGATCTGCTACGTCTTCGCCGCCGCCTCACGCAGGCCACTCCCTACGCACTCCTTCCTGCATGACGACTATGACTCCGCCGCCGCACACCACGACGGCCCACCGCACGAGAGCCCCTACGTCATGACCGTACCGCTGATCATCCTCGCGGCGTGCACCATGCTTCTTGGCTCGATCGGTGCGCCCTCATGGCCATGGTTCCAGGACTTTCTCCAGGACAAGCACGCCGCTCTCAACATCCACGCCTTCAGCGGCAACGGTATCGTTCCCGTCATGCTCTCGTCGTCCGCACTGGTCTTCATCGGCCTCGCCTTCGGCTGGACGATCTACGGTCGCAAGATCACTCACGCCGAGCAGCCCGACGCATTGCAGCAGGTCGAGCCACACACATTCTCCTTCCTCCATCGCGCCTTCTATATCGACACGCTCTACGCCCACACTATCGTCCCCCTCAACACACTCTTCTCGCACATCGCCGACAAGCTCAACCGCTGGTTCTTCAACACCATCGTGCAGGCCATCTCCTATCTCGTCCTCGGCCTCGCTTATACGGACAACTTCGTCGACACATACTTCGTCAACGGCGGCTTCAATGCCGGCTGCACCACTGTCTCGCTCAGCGCAAGAGTGCTCGCCTTGCTCCAACGCGGCCGCATCCAAAGCTATCTCCGCTATGTAGGTCTTGCATTCGCCCTCGCTGCCGCGCTTCTACTCTGGAGGGCTAAAGCATAATGCCCTTCCTCTCCATCCTCACCGCGCTCCCGGTCATCGGCGCCGTTCTCGTAGCGCTCACCGGACGCAACCCCAAACTCGCGCGCATTCTCGCCCTCGCCTTCAGCATGGCTGCTCTTGCACTCACTATCACCCTCACACTTCACTTCGACCGCACCTCCGCCGCGCTGCAATTTCAAGAACGCCACGCCTGGATTCCAGCTCTCAATATCGAGTACCGCCTCGCCATCGATGGCCTCGGCCTCCTCATGCTCCTGCTCTCCGCCATCGTCGTTCCCATCGGCGTCGCCGCCTCATGGCATATTGAAGATCGCGCCGCACTCTACTTCGCGCTCGTTCTCCTTCTTCAGTCCTGCCTCTTTGGCGCATTCACCGCACTCAACTTCATTCACTGGTTCACCTTCTGGGAACTTAGCATCATCCCCGCCTTCTTCCTCATCAAGCTCTGGGGAGGTCCGCGCCGCACCGCTGCCGCCACGCAGTTCCTCGTCTACACCATGGTCGGCAGCATCGCCATGTTGCTCAGTTTCATCGTCCTCTTCATCGCTACGCATAGCTTTGACTTCATTGAGCTCGCCCATCTCACGCAAGCCAATCAGCTCATGCCAGCCGTCGTCTCCACATTCAGCACGCACCGCTTCCTCACCCACCACCTCGCGCTTCTAATCTTCGCCGGAGTCTTCCTCGGCTTCGCTGTAAAAGTTCCGCTCATTCCATTTCACACTTGGCTGCCGGCCGCATACTCGGAAGCTCCCAGCGGCACCACCGCCATCCTCACCGGCGCCATGTCGAAGATGGGCATCTACGGCTTACTCCGCGTCCTGCTCCCCATCTTCTGGCCGCAGATGCAAACGATCCTCACGCCTTTGCTTTGGCTGGCCGTCGCCACCATCGTCCTCTCCGCGTACTCCGCGCTCGCCCAAACGGACCTCAAGCGCATCTTCGCTTACTCCTCCATCAACCACCTCGGCTACTGCCTGCTGGCAATCTTCGCGGCGGCAAAGTTCATCGGTGGCGATACCTCCCTCACCCCCGAAAAATACGCCGCCATCAATGGCGCCATGCTCCAGAGCTTCAATCACGGCCTCACCGCCGCCACCATTTTCTGGTTCATCGCGCTGCTTGAAAAGCGCAGCGGCGGCCTGCGCAATCTTCATGACTTCGGTGGCCTCCGCAAAGTCGCTCCCGTCTTCACCGGACTCATGGGCATCGCACTCTTCTCCTCGCTCGGTCTCCCCGGTCTCAACGGCTTCATCGGCGAGTTCCTCATCTTCAAAGGTTCTTTCCCTCTCGTCACCTGGGCCACATCGCTTTCCGCAATCGGTCTCATGATCACCGCGATCTTCATCCTCGGCATCTTGCAAAAAGTTTTCTCCGGTCCACTCCACGAAAAGTGGACCGCATTCCCCGACCTAACCACCGGCGAACGTCTCGCACTCGCGCCCGCTATTGCTCTGCTGTTCGTCTTCGGCCTTTACCCGCAAATTCTCATCGCACTCTTCAACACCACATCAATGCAGCTCGTGAATCAACTTAAGTTCTGACCGCTAACCAATGCTCGCGTGGACGATCTACATCTCGTTTCTGGCCGCTCTCCTCCTGTTGCTGCTGCCGAAAAACAACGCCGCCGCCGCGCGCCTGCTCGCGCTGCTCGCGGCCATCGCCGGTTTCGCCGTCGCCCTCGCCGCCTTCCTCCATCACCGTACCGGCGAGCTCCTCACCGTCACTCGTATCCCATGGATTCCCTCCGTCGGCATCGAGTACCACCTCGCCGCCGACGGCATCAGCCTCTGCCTTGTTCTGCTCACCGGCATCGTAGCCATCGCCGGCATCCTTTTCTCCTGGAACATCCAGCACCGCACCAAAGAGTTCTTCGCCTTCTATCTCCTCCTCATCGGCTCCGTCTACGGAGTCTTCCTCAGCTACGATCTCTTCCTCCTCTTCGTCTTCTACGAAATCGTCATCATCCCCAAGTACTTCCTCATCGCCATTTGGGGCTCCACCCGTAAGGAGTACGGCGCGATGAAGCTTGCCCTCTACTCCTTCGTCGGCTCCGCCATGGTCCTCGTCGGCCTCATCGCCGCCTACGTCGCCTCCGGCCTGCACACCATGTCGCTCACCGGCCTCGCACAGGCCCACTTCTCACAGCACTTCCAGCTGATGGCCTTCCCTCTGGTCTTCATCGGCTTCGCCATCCTCGCCGGTCTCTGGCCGTTCCACACATGGGCGCCCACAGGCCATGTCGCCGCCCCCACGGCCGCCTCCATGCTCCTCGCCGGCGTCGTCATGAAGCTGGGCGCGTACGGCTGCCTCCGCGTTGCCATGACCCTCTTTCCGCTCGGCCTGTCGCCCTGGGGCTTCCACATCCTCGGCTTCGGCTCCTGGCGCGATGTCTTCGCCATCCTTGCCATCATCGGCATCGTCTACGGCGCATCCGTCGCCCTCGTGCAAAAAGACTTCAAGTTCGTCATCGGCTACTCCAGTGTCAGCCACATGGGCTTCATCCTGCTCGGCCTCATGACGCTCAACCAGATCGGTCTCTCCGGCGCGATCATCCAGATGGTTTCGCATGGCATCCTCGCCGGCCTGCTCTTCGCTACCGTCGGCCGCATGGTCTACGACCGCACCCACACCCGAGATCTCAAGACCCTCGGCCCCATGAACCTCAACAAGGCCATTCCCTTCGCGGCTGTCACCTTTGTCATCGCCGGCATGGCCAGCATGGGCCTTCCCGGTTTCAGCGGCTTCGTAGCGGAGCTGATGATTCTCATCGGCGCCTGGCGCGCCTTCCCCATCCTCGCCCTCTGCGTCGGCCTCGGCATCCTCATCGGCATCGTCTACGTCTGGCGCGCGATGCAAAAAGCCTTCTTCGCAGAACCCACTCATACAAGTGCCGTCGTACACCACGAAGCAAACGGCCTCCACACTTCAGAGGCACTCCCTCCCATCACTCTACCCGAACGCCTTGGCGCCATCCTTCTCATCGCCACCAGCGTCACCATCGGGATCTATCCGCAAATCCTCCTGAAGCTCATCGTCCCGGCTCTCAATTCGCCGCTCTTTGACGGCATCCGCAGAGGGAGCTGGCAATGACCTACACCCACCTCCTCCATCTCGCGCTTCCCGAAGTCATCATCGTCATCACCTCCGTGATCGTCCTCGCCATCGATCTCCTCATCCTTCGCAACAGCACAACAAAAACCCGCTTCACCGCAGCCTCTCTCATCGCAACCTTCGGCTGCGCCGCTGCCATCTTCCACCTCGTCTACGCCCCGCAACAAGCCATCCTCCTCAGTGGAGTCTTCCTCTCCACTCCGCTCATCAACACCGTCCAGATCATCCTTCTCGCCCTGAGCATCCTTACTCTCCTGCTCTCCACCGACTCTACCTTTACCGATCACGTCGGCGAGTTCGTTACGCTCATCCTCTTCGCCACCATCGGCATGATGTTCCTCGTGGCAACCCAGGACCTTCTCGTTCTTTTCCTTTCGCTCGAACTCCTCAGCCTCTCGCTCTACATCCTCACCGCCTTCAACAAGCACAGCCCGCGTTCTTCGGAAGCCGCGCTCAAATACTTCCTCTTCGGCGCCATGTCCGCCGCCTTTCTCCTCTTCGGCTTCAGCCTCTTCTACGGCCTCGCAAACTCCACCAGCTTCACGCAGATATCCGCCGCAATACAGGCCGCCCCGCTCAATCCACTCGCCATCATCGCCCTGGTCACCACCCTCGTCGGCTTCGGATTCAAAGTAGCTGCCGTCCCGTTCCACTTCTGGGCGCCCGACGTATACCAGGCGGCGCCGATTCCAGCCGCAACCTTCATCGCCTCCAGCTCCAAGGTCGCCAGTTTCTTTATCTTCTTTGAATTCATGGCGATCGCTCTCAACGGCGCTTCCGGCACAGCCGCCTGTCATCCCTTCGCTTCCGGGCTGCACTTTGCCACCGGATGGACGCCCGTACTCGCCGTCATCGCCGCCGCCTCCATGATCCTCGGCAATCTCGTAGCGATCCGCCAGACCAGCGTCCGCCGACTGCTGGCATACTCCGCCATCGCGCACACCGGCTACATGCTCCTGGCCATCGTTGCGCACAGCCCACAGAGCCTCTCCGCGCTCCTCTATTACGTCACCACCTACGCACTCACAACCATTGGCGCCTTCGCCATTGTCTGCGTTGTAGAGCAGCAAACCGGCAGCGACGATCTCTCCAGCTTCAACGGCCTCAGCCGCCGGGCCCCCATCCTCTCGGCTTGCCTCTTCGTCTTCATGCTTTCGCTCGCCGGAATTCCACCCCTCGCCGGATTCTTCGGAAAATTCTTCTTGTTCGTCGCCGTAGTCTCCACCCCCGGCCTCGTCTGGCTGGTCATCCTCGCCATCGCCGGCAGCGCCGTCTCCCTCTACTACTACCTCCAAGTCCTCAAGCGCGCCTACGTCACCAACCCCGACGATGACACACCCCTCAGAACCCCACCCTTCACTCAGCTGATCATCGTTCTTCTGGCTATCTCAGTCATCCTATTCGGCTGCGTCCCCAGCCTCTTGATCCACTGACGCGACATAGAACTTCCCTGTGTCATAATGACTTTGGTAGACTTCCCGCCACAACGGAGAAGCCCCATGACATCTCTTGAACTAACAGAAATCGTAGACCAACGCATGACCGATCCCGCAGTTCTAGGACGTTTAGCCTGCAATCTCCGCAGCAGCGACCTCATCGAGCAACGCCATCACGACAACAGCAAACTAGGCCTGGTTTGGAACGACCATGGCGACTCCTGGCGCTGCACCATCTACTCCAGCGAAAAACGCGAACGTCTCATCGCACAAGTCGAGATCCACGAAAATGCCACTGTTCGTGTCGAATCCTACGAGCCTTGCCGGATCACCATCTCCCCCGAAGACGGCATTCTTTGCCTCACTCGTTACAAGCCTCTTTAAGTTATTGTGGCAACGTTAGGCATAATATTGCCTTGAAAAAGGCAATATTGACCCATGGTTTCTAAGGATTGGAGCCCTGGGGATTCACGATGCTGAAATAAGGAGTATGACCGCCTTATACATCGTTACCGACGCCGTTCCCATATAAACGAATAAAGCATTAAACTCCGATTTGCTGCCTATTCATATGCCCTATGGACTCGATTTTTTCGTTAGGCATCGCCGGCAATAGTTTATTTTGACCTGATGTCGTTTATCTTTCGATATAAGTACGCCGGTACATTCGCGCATTCGTATAGTCGATTTCACGCTGGGAAACACGAACAGCTATCGAGACGCGATAATGTTACAGAGGCAATCATCTGCTTTAATCGTACTCGGTTGAAATGGCAATCTGAGTGAATGCCAAAGGTGAGTGGAAGGTTAAATTGCTCATCCTGGTCGGGTCACGGCATTCCAATCTCGATACTTGGAACTTTCTCAATTTTATGCCGCGAATTTCCTTCGAAAACTTTCCGGAGCCATGTTCTGCCCGGCGTTTCGATCAGTTTATATGCCATCCATGCCAATCCAAATGTCAAGATAATGCCCACACTAGCAGAATAGGTCTGAGCATGATTTAGACCGCGAGCGGTTACTTGACCATTAACCCAACGTAAAACACCTCCCAAAAGATCATGAATCAGATAAATACTATAAGAGAGGGCTCCAGCCAACATGAATGGCGCAGAAGATAGAATCTTCTGCGGCACATGCTCACCGGTTGACAAAGCGACTAACAATAGAGGTAGGGTCAACACGAACACAAAATCGGAACGAGGAATAGTTAGCAGCAGAACACAGACACCACAGAGAACAAAAATCGGCCAAGCTTTCTTCCCAAAATTTTTTCCAATAGAAGATGAAGAAAAGCGAAAAGCCAACATCCCTATTGAGAACTCCGAGAGGCAACGATACACCGGAAAACCATGGTGATAACGGTACAGGTGAAGGGGAGCCATTGGAGCGGTATTGCCGGTTATTGCTGGAGGGAGAATGCAAAGAAGAGCAACGCATGCGACACAAACAGCCAAAGAAATATTGGCCACCACTGATTTACAGAACATGGTTGGCAGAAGCAGTATCGGAAAAAGCAAGTACGCTGCCCATTCCGTGCTGATAGACCATCCCGGTCCATCAAGGCTGCCACCGAAACCCCACGCCTGAAACATAAAAACATTTGAGAGAAGATTTATCCAAGGCGACCTAGAAAGCTTTTCGCCCCAGCCTATTATGACAAGAAAGAATCCGCAAAGTGTTGCCACAAAATAAAGCGGATAAACGCGGGCGATTCGTCTACCAAGAAAAGTAAAGTATGAGGCAAGGGAAATACCCGAACGGAACATATAGCTGTAGTTAAGGGCCATCACGAAGCCGCTCAGAACAAAGAAAAGGTCTACCGCTAGATAACCATGAGACAGAAACGTCGTAATCGGATTCGAGTTTTTGAAACCAATAGAATAGTGAAAGATCACGACATAAACCGCGGCTATGCCCCTAAGTCCCGTGAAACTGTTGATCTCTGTTTTTTGTGGCATTCGTGTCCTTCCGGGAGTCTGCATCACAGTCTCATTAAACGGCGAAGAGCGGGTTTGCCTGACGAGCAGATCATCGTGCTCATCCTCAAAAGTACAAACGGCATAACCTCACAGCAGAAGGTGACACGCTGCCGAGAGTTTTGAGCATCACGTTCATAATTGTCATCACAGAGAAGCCGACGCTCGTTTATGGATATCTGCGAGCAGCCACAAGATGGGCCGCTTCTTCGGCCACATAATCCAGGTTTGTGCATTCACCGTGTTTCAATGCGCTAGATAAGATTCGCAATGGATGCGGTCGCTATCCTTTCAAACTACACCACTAGCCCTGCTGAATAGGGATCGAGCGATTAGAAGCAGATGATAAAGTCCACGTCCACTGAGTCGCTTACGGAAAGGATAGTCCTTGGAAAGGAAGAGACGTAGGGCTTGATTCGTCTCACCACGTCGAGCAAATCCCGAAACGGCGCTAGGTGCAATTTCGAGCCGCGCTTCGGCAAGCAATGCCTCCGCTGCAGTGGGCACCTGGAGTCTAACAAGCATGTTATAGGTTTGGGGGGCAACGATCGAGTGCTTGCTAATGGACTCATTCGATATGCGATATTTGGCCGTGAATTCATCGAGAAACCAGATATCGGTAGCCGCCTCACATAAACGCAGGCCGAAGTCCGTGTCGCAGCAATCACCAACATCTTGCTTAGAACGGTAGCCAACCTGTCGGGCGAGTTCCGTTGTTACCATGTATCCGTCATTAGGGAACATTCTCAGCAGACCAGCCACGATCGGAATTTCTTGACGGCCGGCATTTGCCGCTACGCGATGATAACCAGAGTTCAGGCTCTCGGTTCTCTCCTGAGCCACAGGACGTCCGTCATGTTCGATCAAGTACTGCTTTCCGAAAGCGGCATCAAGAGTTGGGAGAATATTCCAGCACCCGACGAGTTGTGTTAGAGCACTGGGAAGAAGAAGATCATCATCATGTAGTAAGACCAGTCGAGCGCCTTGTGCTCGCGCAAACAGATCATTCACATTGTCGTTCTGCCCGAGAGAGGGCGCATGATGGCAATAGCGAATCTTTCCAGGGTGATCGTTCTGATAGCTGGCTACCAACCGTTCAGTGGCGTCATCCGGCGAGTCGTCGCCGATCACGATCTCGAATTCGGAGTAGGTCTGGTCAAAACAGGAATTCAAGGCCTCCGAGAGAAGTTCGGGGCGTCGATAGGTAGGGATACAGATGCTGATTAATGGGTTACTCATGCGCGACGGGGTTCTCAGACATTTTAGGACTCCCAATAGGCTCCCATAAACGCAGTATAGCCGAACGCATCACGTCTTTTGCGATGATCCAAGGGAATTCAAGTTCCACACTATTCGATACGCCAGGTCACGCAATCGCCGCCTTCTATCATCACAGGATCGATGAAAACGCCGGTATGCACAAATTGGAAAAGGGATCGTCCAAGATCGTCAGTATAGCTCTCGAAATCAATTCCATCTAAAAATGAACTGTTTCGCGTGCATAATACCGCAAGGCTGCTGACCATCCAGGATTAGCGACGCCAGACGGATTCCATTCCGGGTCTAACCTGTAAACGACGGCGGATGGTGAACCGGCGGAGCCCTGTAAACGCGCCAGAAAGGCGATTGAGGTTCTCTAGAAGTTTCTCTTGGACCGGCTTCTCTAGGCATCCGAGTCGAAGAAAGACATCCGTCCATCTAGGCGACGCTTCAATCACACTTCTCCGTGTCTTGGGAGAGCTTCTTCATGCACTTAGGCTTTTTCATTCGGTGGAGTGCCGAACGGGCCGATCATTTGGCCGGTTAATTGTTTGCGGTTGTATCGGCGGTGACTCGTTCTTGCCGTTGCGTGTTCTGGGATCGACTTTATGTTCTTCGACGACGGCGCGCATCCAGTAATAGCCGTGTTCGTCGACTTCGATGCCGTGGACTTCACGCTCAAAGCCAGGGAAACGTCTGCCCCACTCTTCCATAGCGAGGATGAGGCGGATGACGGGACTCTGGGAGTTGCCGAGGCGTTCCCCCGGCATGGACATAGGAATGCCCGGAGGATAAGGCACGAGCATGACGGCCGCGATGCGCCCAGCCATTTCGACGAATCGAAGGCGTTCTGTTTCGCCGCGAACAAGCTTTTGGTAGGTCTGGGCCGGGGTAAGAACGGGATCGAAATCTTCGTCGCAGGCGTCGTTGACGAGACCAGCCAGGTTAAGATCGATCATGGCCGCATGCATCTCGTCGGAGAGCTCTTTGAGCGTGACGTCGCGGTAGCGAGCCGGGTACTTATGAACCAGCTCCGGCAGGGCTTCTTCGAGAGGGGCCTCCGTGTCATAGAGCCTCTTGAATTCGAACAGGTTTTCAAGCAATGCACCCCACTTGCCCTTGGACGTGCCAACGGAGAAGAGGACTAGGACAGTATAGTCGCCGACACGGGCAATCTCGACGCGCCGCGAGTCAAGGAACTCTGTAAGGATGGCGCCTGGAATGCCACTATCGCCCATCTGCCCCTGAGCGTTGACGCCCGGCGTGAGTATGGTGACCTTGGCCGGGTCAAGCATGCAGTACTCATCGGCAATGTCTTCGTCCTGGTAGCCGTGCCAGTCCTCTCCAGGCTTGAGAGTCCAGCAGGAGGGTGTGTACATCAGCAACTCATCCTCAGCCTCTTCGAAGAGGATGCGATCTCCGGTGGCAGGATCGGTGACCATCTCGGGTTGGTAGATCCGGAAGAACCAGCCCTCTCCGTTAACTGCCTCGGCGCGTAGACGATGAGCGATAGAGCTCATCGCCTGGCGGAAACTGATAGCGTCTTGGATGGTCTCGTCCATTAGAGTTGGCCCGGCAGGCTCATCCATCATGGCAGCCGCAACGTCAAGCGAGGCAATGAGTGGATAGAAAGGGGATGTCGTTCCGTGCATCATAAAGGCTTCGTTAAACTGGCCGAAGTCAAGGGGAGCGCGATCGGAAAGCTTGATGTGGACCATGGAGCCCATGGAGAAGGCAGCGAGCATTTTGTGGGTCGACTGGACCGAGAAGATGGCGGGCCGGCTCGGCATGTCGTCTGGAACGCCCATCGCGAATCGGTTCTTGTAAAGGGGATGGAACTTAGCGTAAGCGTACCAGGCCTCATCGAAGTGAACGCGTGGGACAGACTTGGCAAGCTCTTCGACGACTCTATCGACGTTATAGCAAAGCCCATCATAGGTGGAGTTGGTAACAACGGCGTAGGTAGGTTGCTGGGAGCGAGCGTCCGCGGCGAAAGGGCTCTTGGCGATGAGTTCTGTGACGTTCTCGGGTGAGAAGCGTTTGAGTGGGACAAGGCCAATCATGCCATATCCGTTACGGGTCGGCTTGAAGTAAACGGGGCGCGCTCCCGTGACAGTAAGAGAATGGCAGATGGATTTGTGACAGTTGGCGTCGGCGAGGACAATGTCGTCCTGGGCGATGACGCCGTGTCCTACGATCTGATTGGAACTGGAGGAGCCTCCGAGCACGTAGAAGGTCCAGTCCGCGCCGAAGATGCGAGCGGCGTTCCGCTCGGAATCACCCGGAGGGCCGATGTGGTCAAGCCATGAACCAAGAGGCGCGGTTGAGATACCGAGATCGGAACGGAGAAGGTTTTCGCCAAAAAAGCGATGGAACTCTTGACCAACGGGATGCTTGAGATAAGCAACGCCACCCATATGCCCAGGGGCGTCCCAGGAGTAAGCACCCTGGTTGGTATATTTCTTGAGCTCGCGGAAGTAAGGAGGCAGGAGTTGCTCGTGATAGCGCTCGACAGCGAAATCGACACGGTTTGCAATGAAAGCGGGGGTATCACCGAAAAGGTGGATGTACTCGTGAACCTGTTTGACAACTTCGAGGGGGAGCTCGGAGACAAGGGTACGATCGGCAATAAGGAAAATGGGGACCCGTTTGTTGCGGTGGCGGACGGCGCGCATGACTTCAAGGGCAGCACGCTCGTCGAATTTCTCATCTCCTTCGAGATCCCAATCAAGGAGGATAGAAGAATAAGAGGGATCGGATGTGACAAGAGAGAGGCCATCTTCCGGGGTGGACGTACGGACCACTTCATAACCTTCTTCACGTATAGCCCCGACAAGACGCTCCATTGCGCGATCAGAAACAGAATCGGTTTGCCCAACTTCGCCCGCAATCAATAAAACCCAACGACCTTCGTTCATTCTCTTATGTTATCCCTACAGAACGCACCGCTGTGCTCGACGATCAAACATTGACCAAACCGAAACCATTCTCGAGACATCAACGCCAATTTGGAACCATCACTCGCCACGACGCGACGTAGGTTGCTCAGGATCTGTATCCGATGCCGTGTTGCGGCCGGGAAGGGCCTGACTTCGTGAGGCGCATGCCTCCGACGGACCTATGCAATCTGCTAGCCTAAGCGGACTGGTTTGTAGACGGTCGGAGACTCTAAGTAGTTGACCTAACCGTTCAGTGTGTGTTTTCCTCGAACCGCAGTCACATAATCCCGCAGCTCATAGGGGTCTTGATTATCCCGGACCACGCCTTGGTTATTCCGTCTCCGGTGAAGGCTCCCTGTACGGTCATAGTGGGGTCGGCGTTCTGGGATAGCTGGATATTTCTGTTGCGCACGGGATTGAGTGAATTGAACGCGGAATTTTTGCCATCCACCATGAACATGCCATGCCCCCCATTCGGACCGGCGGCGCCCCGGGCCAAGGCGTATCGACGATAACCGTCTGTTCCGTTGCCTCCAGCTTCAAAGCGACAGGTTGTTTCGTAACCTTTCCGGCGTATCCGAGGATTTCTTTGGAAGTAAGAGTGCAAATCCTTGGTCCTTGACGGTGAGCGAGTAGCGTCCTGGCACAAGATGATCGAATACAAATGTTTCCTCGTTACCTCTCGGAATCGATTGGCAAAGCCATTCCGATTCATGATCGACACGGTTACCCGGCTCAGGTACCTTCTTGAAGGTTGAAGGAACGGATCCCCTTTGGACCGCGCCTGCAAATATAGCCAGCGCGCCGCCACCTTAGACGACCTCCGGCGCGGTCCCTGCGTGGAAACCAAGCCAATTGTCCAACGTTTCCAGCATGGCGTAAAACGCGTCGAGCCGCATCGTCCTACCGCCGATTTCCAACCAGTGGACCCCAAGCAACGGTTGCGGGTAAATCTTCATAAAATTAGCTTCTCAAGTAAGCTATCGAGACAGCGTCTTGGAACCGATGATTTCAAATGCTGTCATCACAGCGGGCAACTGTGACTTCGGATCGTTCGGTTGCCCGCCACCAATCGCCAACTTGTAGCTACCGCTTTGTACGCTGCGGTTACCTTGAGCATCTACTTCCGATATCCAACGCGGTTCGAGTTCAAAGGTCACCTTCTTCGATTCGCCCGCTCGGAGATGAATGCGTTGGTAACCAACCAACTGGACCCTGGGTGACAGTCCCCCGTTGCCACTGGCTGGGGGCAGCAAGTACGCTTCCGCGACTTCGTCGCCGGCGAGTTTACCCGAGTTGGTAATCGCAACCGTTGCTGTCAGTCGCTCTCCGGCCCTGAGTCTCTTGGTTGAAAGCTGAAGGTGGCCGTAGCTGAACTTGGTGTAACTGAGTCCATATCCAAACGCATAAAGTGGTACTCCGCCAAAGTAACGATAAGTCCGACTCTTCATCGAATAGTCTTCAAATGCCGGAAGATCGCTTGACCCTTTGTAAAAAGTTACAGGCAGCCGACCTGAGGGATTATTCTTCCCAGTCAGGGTCTCTGCGATGACCTCTCCTCCGAACTCGCCGGGATACCATGCCTCAAGGATCGCATTTGCCTTCCGGTCGGCGAAGTTCACGGCAATGGCAGAACCATTCAGCAACACAACGACAAGCGGCTTGCCTGTGGCTGCCAGCGCAATCAGCAGATCCTGCTGGGACTGGGGGAGGTCGATGTCGGTACGGTCACCGCCAGCGAAGCCTTTGAGGGCGATGGGCATTTCTTCGCCTTCGAGACTTGGGGAAAGACCGAGCATCACGATAATCAGATCGCTCGTTCTTGCAACCTGTATGGCCGAGGCAAGCAGAGAGTCTTTGGGCGGCGTCCACTCCAGAGTTAGACCCGAACCCTGATCGGCTCTCTTGCGAATGAATTCGATCTCAATCTGGTGGGACTGCGCCGCATCGAACTGAACGGTGAAGTGAATTGGGCCTTGTTGAACGACCTCTTCCGGAAGGCCCGTGGTTCCATTGATCCGGGTAGAAACATCGGTTGCTCCATTCGGTGGGGGCGGGGTGGCAGCGGCTTCCTTTCCATCGATGAGAACCCTGAAGCTCTGTTGCGTAGCGCAACCGGCACAGGGGCCGCCGCGCAGCGTGAACTGGTAGGAGCCAGATTTAGGCACCGTCAAAGTTCCGCTCCAGCGCACGGCGAAGCCGCTCACTGAAGTGCCGGAGAGTGGGTTAACTCCAGCCCAGTCGAAGTTGATCTGAGGGTCGATGATGGACTTGGCTGGCTTTCCTTCGAGTGACGGCCGCTGGAAGTATTCGGCCTTCAATCCCTCTTCAGCCGAACCCGGTCCTGGGTGCAGCATGGATCGTGAAACAGGGATGGGAAACCCATCGACAAATGGCGCGCCCTGAGCATAGGCAACTTCAGCCCCCGGCAATGCCGCACGGAGCGCATCGATGGGGAGAACCGGATCATGCGGTGTACCGTTGTAGTTTCCCTCAAGCGAGGCCAGCATGGCCGCATTCGGTCCTACAACGGCGATCTTCCTATAGCGTCCCGCGGGTAATGGCAGGACGCCATCGTTCTTCAGAAGAACGATGGATTCTTCGGCTGCCTTTCGCGATGTGGCCGCGTTCTCGGGGGAATGAACAGCGCTGTATGGGATGTTGGTGTAAGGGACGTCTTGCGGCGGATCGAATTGACCTAACCGAATCCGCGCTCCGAACAGGCGCTCAAGACTCCGATCGATATCCTTTTCCTGCAGCAGTCCGAGCTTGACCGCATTGCCCAAACGCTCGTAAGTTGCACCGCAGTTAGTATCGGTACCGGCCAGCAGCGCGTCGCGATCGGCGTGCTCGGCGTCCTGTTCCGTCATGTGTGTGTTGGGCTTGAAGAAGTCATCGACCGCTCCGCAGTCGGAGGTGACGAAACCATTGAATTTCCAACTATTCCGAAGCACATCGACCAACAGGAACTTGCTGCCACAAGCCGGTTGCCCGTTCACAGCGTTATAAGCGCACATGATGGAATCGGCCTTGGCGTCCACTATGGCGGCGCGGAACTGCGGCAGGTAGGTGTCCCAAAGATCATGCGGAGAAGGGTCGATGTTGGCCTGATGGCGTGTGCTCTCTGGCCCAGAGTGGACGGCGAAGTGCTTTGGCGTGCCGATTACCTTGAAATACTTGGGATCGCTGCCCTGCAATCCTTCAATGAAACGAACGCCTAGTGTCGCAGTTAGATAAGGGTCTTCTCCATAAGTTTCCTGTCCCCGGCCCCAACGAGGGTCCCGGAAAATATTGATGTTTGGCGACCAAAACGTCAGACCCGTATAGATGCCGTGAATATTGTGACGCAGAGCTTCGTTATTTTTGGCCCGCGCCTCGGTGGAGATCACATCGCCGATTCTTTCCAGCAGCGGCGCATCCCATGTCGCAGACATGCCAATGGCCTGTGGAAACATAGTCGCGTAGCCTGCTCGAGCAACTCCGTGGAGCGCTTCATTCCAGTAGTTGTACGCGGGAACGTTGAGTCTTGGAATTGCGGACGCAGCGCTTCCCATCTGACTCACTTTTTCCTCTAGCGTGAGATGGGACACCAAGTCGTTGGCTCGTGTCTGGGGCGATAGATTGGGGTTCAGGTAATCAGGAACTTGTGCATGGGCTCCGAGGAATGATGTTGCGAACAGTAAGCCGGGTAAAAAAAAGATACGAGTGAGACGCATACTTTAATCTCCAATGTGGTCAGACAGTTTCAATGAAAAGCCCTACCGTTCATACGGATTAGTTATCGATGCCGGACATCTCTCCGGTCACGATGACGTCTCTCTCTCTAATATTTAATGAATCCATAAAATCTTTTTTGTTTGGTTAGTTTTGTCCGGCTCTGGTCTATATTTGTCCCATATAAACGGATCCGAAACCGGAGAGAGACCCGCGACGAAGTATGGGACAAGGATCAACACGTCGATCGGCGCCGGGTACTTCAGTTGGTCAAGATTAGAACCACAGCAAGCAGCAGAGGCATCATTGTCTAACATAAGGTCATTTTGCTTCAAAGGGTTGAGGGCCTTGCGAACCGAAATAAGCCATTGCACGACGAAAGTCCTCACTGTCACCCTCCCGATTCAAAGAAGCTCAGCGGAATCAATTCACCCATCCGCTTGTAGCCGACCGAGTTCGGATGCAAGTGATCGCCGGAGTCAACCTCCGGATCGAGCCGATCAGGGTGGGCGGGGTCGCGCATTGTCTTGTCAAAATCGATGACGGCGTCGAATACACCCGAGGTCCTGATCCACTGGTTGAGGGCGTTGCGGTCCGCTTCCGATTGGCTGGAGGGATGATAATAATCGGAGCCGACGTAAGGCGTTAGAGTCCCTCCGAAGACAGTAAGTCCCCGGGAATGTGCGCGCGCCACAATTTGGACGAACGCACCCTCAAGCGCTTTCACCAGTGCCTCATGGGTTTCAGAGGCGTGAGTTTCTGTGCGATCCAAGCCCCCTAGATCATTGATCCCCTCAAGAACGATGACATACCGTCCTCCGGACGTGGCGAGCACGTCCCGATCGAAACGTGCCAGCGCGTTGGGTCCCAATCCGTCCTGCAGAACGCGGTTTCCGCCGATACCGCGATTGACCACTCCTACATGCGCCTGTGAAAGTCTAGTGGCGAGCACGTCTGGCCATCTCTCATTGGCGTCCGTCGCTGCACCATGGCCATCCGTAATTGAATCCCCAAAAGCAATGACCGAGGCAACATTCGAAATGCTCTGCACCTCCACGCCAGCCAGAAAATACCAATGAGTGAAGGATTCGGGTGAAGAAAACTTCCCCTCTAGGACGTGATTTCCGGAGACCAGGAAAGAAGTTGCACGCGCTGCAGCATGAGTGGTTATCGAATTCGGTGCCCGTTCAATTAGCATGGTGACCGTCAAATCGGATAGCGGGGGGACTTGCACCGGGACGGCGTCGGATAGGTACTCGGCCCCAGCAGGAATCACCGTAGTGGTACTCCCATTGAATCGTATTTGAACCTGCGAGTGGGCATCAATCGCTCCATCCTTGCCCGTGCCCGAGGAAGCAACAAATACAGATCGGAGGACAAGGGGACCATCACCGAACGCGTTGGAAAGACGCAATCTGAGCTTCGATCCGCCAATAGAGATTCGTACGGTCTCTCTTAGCGTCGCACCGTCGAATGACTGCTTAGGAAGATCGGCGGCAACGTCCGCTCGCAACTGAGACGATCCCCAAGTTGTAATCCATCTTTCCGGACTCTCTGCTGAAGATGGCTTCGGTAAAATGCAAAGAACCGTCACGATCCAGCGCATGCCCGTGACGCATCGGCGTCGAACTTTCAGGCATAACGCGCCGGAGCCCACGCTCTCACGGTGTAATGCTTCGGCTAATCGGCTAAAGGTTTCCACGTATATTCTCCCTCTACACCTGAAAGATGGTACGGCAGCATAAAGCTCTCGAAAGGTGAGATTTGCGAGTTCAAAGTATCCTCATCGATGCCGAAGCGAAACGAGCCGACAATCAAGATGCACAAATTGCCTCCAAGATTAGAGCATCCAACGTGCAGTCTCGTGGTTTTCGGAGCTGTATAGACATCAATCCTGGACGGTTAATTGAGTGCTAGTGAAGGACTAAGTTCATCCTCGAAGAAGCTTTCCTCTTTCTGGGAATGAATCGCTACCTGTCGTCGCGAGCGAGTGGCAGTATGCCACAGCAAACCGAAAAAATCTTTGAGCGGCTTGCCCATCACCACTCGATAGGCATGATACAAACGGTACGCAAACGTTTCTTCACTTTTGACCTTCGTAATTCACCGTCTCAAATTGCCTGAAATACCGAATCACTCATTTTTCCTCGCATTTCTTCGCGGCGCCGATGCTCACTTGCTCTAGTTCTCTATCGATGTAACGCCCCGGAACCGTCATAAAATCCTCCCCTGAGGACGGCCACACCTTGAAGTTGTTGCCGCCCAGTTGTCACTATTGCATCCCGGCACCCATGGTTGCCTCCATTAGTTAGTATTGAGGACCAGGCAAGTGCGAGGTTTGGAGACTTAGAAGGACCTCACTATGCGCCATCGATTGCGTAGGCGACCCGTTGTGGGCGCGAAAGCATGGCATTGGCTGCATCGTCATGATTGAAGCGCTCCGACTTCGGATCCCAATGAAGATGGCGTTTGGTCTTCATCGCAATGTGGTGAAGAAGGCATGTGGAGCAGGCTCGATGGCCAATCTCAGCCGGTGCGGTCGGTGCCTGGCGGCTGTGAATGCAGTCCAGCCAGTTGCCATGCTGGTCGTCGGAAGTGTAGAGGTGGATTTCGTCTGGGCCGATGGCGCTAGTCAGAATCTTGGGATCGGAAGCCACAAGCGGCTCGATCTTGACCTTCTCCGCCAACGAGGCGGTGGGCGTTGTTCCGGAGTCGCGGCAAACAAAAATCCAGCCCTTCGTGCCATACCACTTGATACCGTTGGGGAAATCACCGGAGATCGTCATCTGGACCCCATTAGCGTAACGGCCGTAGGTTTTAAATGCGCCGTGGACATCCCAAAGTCCATGCGTCGGAAACTCGGCGGACCCCCATATCTCGATCGGGCCCGTATGCTCCGTATTCATCCCCCAGTGTGCTGTATCCACATGGTGCGCGCCCCATCCAGTAATCATCCCGGCTCCGAACTGCTCCATGCGCAGCCAGCCCGGACGGTCGAAGCCAGAGGTCGGCATCGTACGGTCGAGCGTGTAGTAGACCTCAGGCGTCGAGCCGAGCCAGGGGTCATACTCGAAACCGGCAGGAATGGGCATTGGAGTAGGGTCGCCGCCCGCCGGATCTCCGGGCAGGCCGATCTCAATCCGCTGCACCTCGCCGATGCGCCCGTTGCGAACAAGTTCGCAGGCACGCGCAAACTGTTTCCAGGAGCGCTGCTGCGATCCGATCTGGAGAATCTGTTTTGAAGCATTGACGTGGTTCACCATTGTGCGCCCTTCCGCGATAGTCAGCGATGCAGGCTTCTGCAGATACACGTCCTTCCGAGCGGCAACTGCCGCGCAGGCAAGGCGGGCATGCTGGTGATCAGGCGTGGAAATGATGACCGCATCAATCTCTGGATTCGCCAGCAACTCACGGTAATCGCTGTAACCACGCGTCCCGGTGTATGGCTTGCCCAGTCGCTTGCTGTACTCGCCATCAACGAACTCGATTCCCTGCTGGACGCGCGGTGCATACAGATCGCAGACCGCGATAATGCGGTTGTCACGCCCCTGTACGCCTGTAAACTGCATGACACCCGGCATATCATGCACACGCGAAATGCGGCCCACCCCGATGGCGCCGATGTTGATGCGATTCGAGGGTGCCTTCTGGCCGAAGACGCTGGAAGGAACGATAGCGGGAAACCCGCCTGCTGCAGCAGTCCCAAGGGCTGTCTTGAGAAAACTCCGACGATCCTGCATGACTTTCCGCCTTTGTTGAGCAGTCGCTACGCGCTCAGAGTTATGTGTTTTGGCCTGCATCTGCGCCTTGATGACCTGTTCGAATCGTGTGCGATCTCCTGCGCCACGTCACAAAAGGAGAAAGTGATTGCATTCCGAGCGCGGCTCCAGCAAGCCCGGCTTGCCTTAGAAAAAAACGTCTATCGAAACGATCCATGAAAGCAAAGCCTCTCGTTTGATACTTGCCATCCCGAATTGTTTTGTATCGCCAATTTAAGCCGACGCATCTGGCGACTCAGTATAGGGGCGCAGACTATCGAGCGGCAAACGGATTCTTAGGTAATAACGCACAAAATTAATTTGAGAATTGCGTCTTCTAGCTAAATTCCACTTGACAGCCGCTCGCTCACCCACATAAAGTTCGCGACGCATAGAAAATCTAGTTTCTGAATACTGTGCCGGATTCACCGGTTTCAATGCGCTGTTGCACCCATCAGGAGGAGCTTCACAATGGAAGGCATTATTCGCAAGTCACGGAACGTGAGACAAGGAAACATTCGCAGTCTACTGTTGACGATCTGTTTCACTATCTACGCGGTGGCGTCCCTGCACTCCCAGGTTCTCTACGGCACCCTTACCGGCACAGTTCAGGATGCGACGGGTGCCGTCATCCCTGGAGCCGTCGTAATGCTCACGAGCCAGGGTACGGGTGCAGTTCGCTCCGTGACCGCCGACTCCCACGGCAACTATCTCTTCGTCAACCTCCTGCCAGCACAGTACACAGTCAGCATTGAGCCAGTGGGCAGCTTCTCGAAGTTTATCGAGAAGGACATTCCGATTGAGGTAAACCGCGAAGCGCGCGTCGATATCGCGCTCCATGTCGGAGCGGTCTCGCAGGAGATTCAGGTCACCACCGCCGCCGCGCAACTGCAAACCGAGACCGCCGACGTAAACCACGAAATCTCGCAATCGGAAATCTCGGAGCTTCCCCTTACCTCCTCGCAGGGACGCAGCTTCCAGGCGCTGTACACGCTCATCCCGGGCTTCGCTGCCGTCGGCGAGCAGAATTCGACCGCATCGAATCCGTCGCGCGCTGAGTCGGCCAACGTCAACGGGCTTACGGATACTGGCGTGACTACTCGCATCGACGGCGCTGTCAACATCTACGGCTGGCTCTCTTACCTAGTAGCCTACGTTCCACCCGCCGATGCGATTCAGTCGGTTAACATCGTCACTAACTCCTTCAATGCCGAGCAAGGCATGGCCGGCGGCGCTGCGATCAACGTCACGATCAAGGGCGGACAGCATGATTTTCACGGTAGCGCATGGGAGTACTACCAGGACGGTGGGCTCAATGCGCGAGGATATACCGCGACGCAAGCTTCGCTGATCTCCGCGACCAACCCGACCGGCTCGGTCCCCAAGAACGTTTTTCACCAGTTCGGTGGGTCCATCGGTGGCCCAGTCTTCATCCCGCACTTTCTGACCGGCCGACGGAAGTTATTCTTCTTCGACGACTTCGAGCGCACGACACGTCGTCAGCTCATCACGGCTACCGAAACCGTTCCCACCACGGCAATGCTTGGCGGAGACTTCTCAGCATCCGGAACGACGCTCTACGATCCGCAACCGGGAGGCGTCGTCCAGACGGGACCCAACTCAACCAACGGCTATCTGAACGTCGGTTTCCGACCGACCTTCAGCTCGGAGTACGGAACCAATGCCATACCGGTTTCGCGTCAGAGCTCCGCTGCGATGAAGATGCTTGCGCTGCTCCAACCAATATCAAGCCAGATCACGAACCCCAACTACGCCAACCAGTTGGCAAATGACTATAACGGGGTCGGCACGCTGAGTTATAACCGCAATACGAATGACGCCAAGATCACCTACGTTCCGAGTGAAAAGACCACGGTGTTCGGTCGCTACAGTGTGGAGCCCTTCCAGGTAACCGACCCGCAGGGTCTCGGCGCGGCCGGCGGTGCAACCTTAGACGGCGGCCAGCCCGGCGCCGCGCATGGCCGTGTACAGAACGTAGGCCTGGGCATGAGCCACGTCATCACGCCAACCCTCGTGATCGACGCCGATGCCGGATACACTCGTCAGAATAGCGGAGCGCAATCAACGATCGATATCGCCGACGGAGACTTTGGCCTGAATACGCTAGGGATTCCAGGGACCAATGGCGTAGGCCCGGAGTACGTCGGCCAGCCCTTGTTCGAGTTCAGCAACAATAATTACAGCAGCACCACATTTTCCACACTGGGCAATGCCCAGGCCGCCAACCCGTTCCTGTTCCGCGATAACCAGTTCACCGCGGACGTCAACGTTAGCTGGACAGTAGGCAAGCATGCGACCAAGTTTGGCTTCAGCTACTATCACTTCGACCTGAACCACTTCCAACCCACGAGCGGTGCCAGCATCAACACTCCGCACGGAGGCTTTGGTTTCGCGGGTGGTTTGACCACGAACAGCTCCTCGGCGAATGGCTACAACTCTCTGGCGGACTTCCTGCTGGGACTGCCTAATAACGGCACAAACGCCGCCGTCGCCCACCCTTATCAGCTTGAGAATCCGAATACACTGCGCTGGACCAACCTCTCCGGTTATGCGCAGGACCAGTGGGCTCTGACCCCGAAGCTGAATCTCAACTATGGCGTCCGCTATGAGTACTACCCAGTGGCCTACCGCGACCACACCGGCATCTCTCGGCTCGATCCCTCCCTGCCGCAAACGGCGAACGTTGAGATCGGCGGAGTGAACAATAATCCGGAGAACACTGGGGTCAGCGTGCCCTCCACGGAGTTCGTACCGCGCCTTGGCATTGCCTACCGTGTTACGGAGCGCCTTGTCATTCGTTCCGGCGCCGGCATCTCAACCGATGCAGACAGCATGCGCTACCTGCGGGACTCCTTCCCCATCGATCAGGCGCCATCTTTCAGCGGTGCTGCGGCCAACTCTATCGCTATCAACCCCGTGAACGGACAGGCGCTCACTCTTGCAGTCGGTATTCCTAATCCCGTCGCGCCGAACCACTTCCACGGGCTTCGTCTCGCTCCCCGTGTCGGGGTCGACGAACACCATTCCTAAAAACTTCCGCCGCGGCTACATCGAGAGCTGGAACCTCTTTGTGCAGCAAGACCTGGGCGCGAAGTTCGTGATGAACATCGGTTACGTCGGCACCCATCAAGTGCGCCAGCAGGCGGGATATACACTCAACGCAGCGCCGCTGCCCACAAGCTCGACCAATTGCACGGCGCAAGGAACCTACAACCCGTCGACCGGCCTGACCGGAACCTGCAATTTTGCTGCCAACGAATTGGTCAACATCAATGCGGGCTGCAACGCCGCATCGGTCGGACAATACTTGTGCTACAACACCGGCGGCATCACCATGAATCTGCCGCTCTTCAGTGCCACCTACAACGGATTGCAGGCGCAGCTTACACGCAACGCCGGTCGCGTCGCGCAGTTCGGACTCATCTATACGTGGTCCCACGCGATTGATTTCGACGATAACGGCGCGGGAACGGGATCGAACGGCACAGCCTTTTCGTATCCGGCTTACTTCCGCATGAACCGCGCAACCGCCAGCTACGATCGCACCAATAACCTGCAATTCTGGACGATCTATCATTTGCCTTTTGGTGCCGGCCAAAGCTTCGTTACGCACGGTATCGCAGGAGCAATCCTTGGGGGCTTCCAGTTGAATGGACAGATCAGCCATATCTCCGGCGGCCCGTTCTCTGTCACCCCGTCCAGCACGACCGGCTTCAACTCACCGGGTAACACGCTGTACGCGGATCTCGTCGCTCCCTATCACCAGCTTGGCGGCCACGCTCGCAGCACTGGAAGCCCGGTCTCAGGAGGGCAGCCATGGTTTGATCCAACCTCCTTCGCCAACCCCGTGGAAAACGTGGGAACTACGACGAACCCCATCTATGTCCCACACTTCGGCAACACGCATCGCAACCAGTTCCGCGGGCCCGGCGTGTCGCAGGTCAACGCCAGCGTCTTCCGCGGCTTCCATATTTATCACGAGAGCGAGTTTCAGGTGCGGGTAGAAGCGTTCAACCTGCTGAATCACGCGATACTCAACACCAACCCCAATGCAACCGTAGGTGGCGGCACCTTTGGCTATATAACGAGCTTCGGCCCAAGTTATTCGCCGACTGCAGGTTCCCGCTCCCTGCAGTTCAGCGGACGCATCAACTTCTAGACTGCCGAAAACGTAACCGGGTCTTCCGGGCTTCGTCTTGCTTTATCATGGACCAAGCCCGGAAACTTCGCGTAGGGGAAGCAGAACCAACCTTCGCCGTCTGATAATTCCTATATGGCACAACCTGTGGCGACCAGCCGTCGACGCGCGAAGGGTATACAGCGGGTCGATCTCGCCTATGCCCAACTGGCTTCCAGCGAAATCGCACGCGATATCAACCGCGACGTGGTGCTGGAAATCATCCGCACCAGACAGCCGGTATCTCGCGCCGATCTCTCACGCATCTCCGGACTGCAGCCAAGCACGGCTTCCTCCATCGTCGAGCAGCTAATAGAGGAGCAGTGGATCGTAGAAGGCGGCGCGGCGTTGCGTCCAAGGGGCCGACGTCCCACCATGCTTTCGCTCAATGCCGACATGGTCATCGTCGTGGCTGACATCCGCCCTGCGCAGTCTATCGTCGCGGTTGTCGATCTCAACGGACATTTTCTAACCCGCGAGACAGTGCCCGTGTACAAAGACCCGGTTCGCGGCATCGAGAAGATCATCACGTCGATGCAGCGGATGATCCAGGAATTCCCCGATCGCTCGTTCGAAGGCATCGGACTCAGCCTGCCCGGGCGCGTCGATCCGGATTCGCAACATCTTATCTTCGCACCCAACCTTGCATGGCGCGACTTCGACATCAAAAGCGCTATCGAGGCAAGAATTCCTTTGCAGGTCGAGATGGATAACGCTGCCAACACCTGCCTCCTCTCGGAGCTATGGTTCGGCAATATGGATGGCGTCCGCAATGCCGTTCTCGTCACCATCACGGAAGGCATCGGCACCGCCATTCTCGCCAATGGCCAGTTGGTCACCGGCACGAGCGGTCTCGCCGGAGAGTTCGGGCACATGTGCATCGACCGCAACGGTCCCCTTTGCGGTTGCGGTCGCAAAGGCTGCTGGGAGATGTTCGCTTCCTCCCGCGCCGCGATCAATTTCTACTGCGATCTGAAGCCCAAAGCACAGCGGCCAGACATCATCGAGCTGCTCAACCTGGCCGCTGACGGCGATGCTTCAGCGATTGGGGCGCTCACCCGCCAAGCCACCTTTCTCGCCCACGGCCTGCTCACCATCATCACCGCGCTCGCACCCGAGGTCATCCATATCAATGGTGGGCTCACTTCCCTGTGGGACCGCTTCGGCCCAATCGTCGCAGACGAACTGGCAAACTCCATCCTGGCCGGAAAACCACCACGTCTCGCAGTGACAAGCGACGTCGAACTGGCACGTCTCCGCGGTGCCGCGGCACTCGTGCTGCAGCGCCACTCCGGCTCTAGAAGAATGGCCCGCGGAGTATCCGCGAAGAAGCCATCCAAGCGCCGCAACACAGTTTCGACGCACCGGTAATGTCGCGCCGCGGATGGCGCATATTTAGCTCGGTCGCGAACTATAGTCACAAAAAGCTGCCCCCAAGTTCCGCCGTAGAACAAATTCGGGATATCGCTTTTCGCTAATCAAAACGTGCTCAAGAGAGGTTCTGCAATACATCGAATAACATTCCATCGGATCGCAAACAAATGTAGAATTTGAGGGTGAGCTCAAGAATCGATTCGATCAACGTGGCGGGAGAGTGGCCGTCGTGATTGGTGGTACCACTGGAATCGGACGCACTCTTGCGCTGGGTCTGGCATCAGCCGGCGCCGACGTCATTGCAACCTCCCGCTCCAGCGATGCTGTTGAAGAGGTCGCAAGGGAGATCACATCCCGCGGGCGCCGGACTTTGATGATTCCTTCCGATGTGACCGATTCTCATTCTCTCCAGCGACTCCACGATCAGGTCATTGCAGAGTTCGGCCGGGTCGATATCCTGGTCAACTGCGCCGGTATCACGCGTAAGCTGCCCGCCCTGGAGTGGACCGATGAGGAATGGAACCGCATCATGAAAGTGAATCTTAATGGAGTTCTCCTCGCCTGCCAGATCTTTGGTCGCTCCATGATGACCGCGCGCTACGGGCGCATTATCAACATTGCATCGCTGGCTACATTCGTCGCCTTCCATGGAGTCGCGGCCTACGGAGCCAGCAAGGCCGCAGTGGGCGCACTCACCCGTTCGCTCGCCATCGAGTGGGCGCCGTACGGCATCTGCGTCAACGCCATCGCACCCGGCATCTTCCCAACCGACCTTAACCGTGCCCTCCTCGATTCCCCGCGCGGGACCGAGCTAACCATCCGCACTCCAATGCATCGCTTTGGCAATCCAGAAGAACTCGTCGGCGCAACCATCTATCTCGCATCGGAGAGTTGCTCCTACACTACCGGACAAATCCTGCCTGTCGATGTGGCTACCTTGCAAGTGGCGTCAATCAGTAAATCTCAAGTTGATAAACACGCGAGTTTTGTTTGACAAAGCTGTCGATGGAACTATAAAGTTCGCGTCGACTAATAAATCTGCAATTGCGGGTTGCAAACATCCACATCCAACCAATGAGTCCTACGTGTTAAGCCTTAGCTTTCCTTCTCATTCCGTCGCACCAAGGCTCTACGTCGCTGCTCAGAGTTGGTCGTGCTCAAACCTTCTTTACACGGTGAAGCCATCATCATGTGCCCGCAGGTAATCAGTAGAACGAGACCCGGAGTGATCGCGTGTGGAAGCAGATCTCTGCCGTGATCGATATCACGCGTCTAAAGGATTTTTCCCTCTGATGCGGTGGCGAACCGCATGTGCGCTCTTCAGCCTGTTGGTCCCACTCAATGCGCCGGCACACGGTGAAGATGGCCATCAGGCTTGGCTGCGCTACGCTCGCATCTCAGCCCCGCAACACTATAGCAATCTGCCGTCGCACATCATCCTGTTAGGCGAAACACCCAGTGACAAGGCAGCCGCGCACGAACTACAACAGGGCCTATCCTCGATGCTCGGTCGCCCTTTCGTTCTCACCGCCCGCGACCGACTTTCAAACCATGAGAAGCAGAACGCCATCATCGTTAGCTCGGTAGCGACACTCGCACGATTTGGCGGTATCAATCAGCCCGGCCACAAGGTGGCTGGCGAAGAATACCGCATTCAACTCTTCAAGGATAGCGGCCACACTCACTTGCTTATAATTGGCGGCACACCGCAAGCCGAACTTTACGCAGTCTTCCACCTGCTCGAGGAAGTCGGCGCGGAGCAGCCTATCCCCGCTGACGATCTCCAGTCCCCTTCGGCTCCCATCCGCTGGACCGACGAGTGGGACAACTTCGACGGCAGCATCGAACGAGGCTTCGCGGGCCCGTCCATCTTCTTTGATGGCGGCCACATCCGCCAGGACCTGACGCGCGCAGGAGAGTACGCGCGCCTGCTCGCCTCCGTCGGCCTCAACGGGTGCAACATCAACAACGTCAACGCCAACCTGCAGACGCTGTCAACCGAACATCTCCATGAGTTTGCCCGTGTCGCGGAGGTCTTTCGCCCCTGGGGCATCCACCTTTCGCTTTCGGTCGATCTCACCAGTCCCCAGACGGTCGGGAATCTCACAACATTCGATCCGCTCGATCCAACTGTGATCGGATGGTGGAAGAGCAAGGTAGATGAGATCTACAGCCTCATCCCAGATTTCGGCGGCTTTACCGTCAAGGCGGATTCCGAGGGTCGCAAAGGTCCATCGCAGTATGGCCGATCGCCCGCCGACGCCGCCAACGTCCTCGCGCGCGCGCTCGCGCCACATCACGGCGTCGTCCTCTATCGTGGCTTCGTCTACAACAATCATCTCGACTGGAATGACCCGAAGGCCGACCGCGCCCGTGCCGGCGTCGACAACTTTGTACGCTATGACGGCAGCTTCGAACCCAACGTCATCATCCAGATCAAGGAGGGGCCTATCGACTTCCAGACGCGCGAGCCGGTCAGTCCCCTCTTCGCCGCTTTGCCCCACACCAATATGGCCATCGAACTCCAAACCTCGCAGGAGTACACCGGCCAGCAGCGTCACATGGTCTGGCTCCCGGCCATGTGGAAGGTCGTGCTAGACACAGACCTACGCGCCGATGGCCGAACCACTCCGGTCAGCGACATCGTCACCGGCAAAACCTTTCCGTTGCCCGACGGCCATGCCCGCCCGGGCGGGTTCATCAGCGTCACCAACGTAGGCATGGAGCCTAACTGGCTGCATCATCCCATGGCCATGGCGAACCTCTATGGCTTTGGCCGACTCGCCTGGAATCCCGCTGCGAAGTTGGAGGAAATCATCGATACCTGGACCCGGCTCACCTGGGGACATGACCCGCAGGTCATTTCGACCATCGATGATCTGCAGGCAAACTCATGGCATATCTATGAGAACTACACCGGGCCCAATGGTATGGGCACCCTGACCGACATCCTCGGCCCGCACTTCGGTCCGGGCATCGAAAGCGCCGAGCGCAACGGCTGGGGCCAGTGGTTCCGTGGAGACAAAAACGGCATCGGCATGGACCGAACGGTCGCCACCGGAACCGGCTACGCAAGCCAATACCCACCTGAACTCGCGCGGCAGTACGAATCCCTCGCCACAACTCCCGACGATCTTCTGCTCTTCTTTCATCACGTCCCGTACTACTACAAGCTTCGTTCCGGCGAGACTCTCATTCAGAGCATCTATGACACGCATTACGCTGGTGGTCTCGCCACAGCCGAATACGTCCCTCGTTGGACCGCTCTCCAGGCGAAGATCGATCCCGAACGCTATACACAGGTGCTGGATCTGTTCACCTACCAAGCCGGACACGCCATCGTCTGGCGCGATGCCATCGATAGCTGGTTCCACCGCATCTCCGGCATCGACGACGCCAAAGGACGCGTCGACCACGATCTCAACCGCATCGAAGCCGAAGCCATGACCGCCAATGGCTATGAGGTCGTCGACATCAATCCCTGGGAGACAGCCTCCGGCGGCAAAGCCGTTGTCTGCAAAATCGCCACGGGCTGCACTCTCACCACCACCTTCAATAAACCGGCTGGCCGCTACGATATCGCAATCCAGTACTTCGATCTCCGCACCGGCGTTTCACGCTACACGCTGCTCGTCAACGGCAAAGAAGTAGCCGCTTGGGCTGCTGACAACATCCTTCCGCCAGCACTTGTGCGGTCTGTAATGGATGGTCAGACCAGCACGCGCTACACGGCGCATAATCTTGCACTGACTGCCGGAGACAAGCTGGAACTTCGCGGCGTCCCGGACCTCTCCATCGAAACCAATACCCCGAACCAGCCCCAGGATTCCGCCGCTCTTGTCCCTGGCGGCCCAAAACGCCCTCCGCTTCGTCCCGAACTGGCTCCCGTAGACTATCTCGAGATCGGCCCCAACAGCCTCATCACGCCCCAATGACAACCTATTTGCTGGCAGCTCTAGCATCGATTCTCTTATCCGTAACTCAACTCCAGCTCGAATGGCCTGCCACATGAAGATCACCTCAGCACGACTCATCATCACTTCGCCCGATCGCAACTTCGTCACTCTCAAGATCGAGACGGACGAAGGCCTGTACGGTCTCGGCGACGCCACCCTGAATGGCCGCGAACTCGCTGTCGCCGCGTACCTCGAAGAACACGTCTTGCCCTGTCTCATCGGGCGTGATCCGTTTCAGATCGAGGATATCTGGCAATATCTCTATCGGGGAGCCTACTGGCGTCGCGGCCCTGTCACCATGACTGCCATCGCCGCCGTTGACGTCGCGCTCTGGGACATCAAGGGCAAGGCGCTCCATACCCCTGTCTACAATCTCCTCGGTGGCCGCAGCCGCGACGGCGTCCTCGTCTATACCCACGCCAATGGGCGCGATATCGCTGAGACCCTCGACTCCGTCCAGAAACACGTCGCCGAAGGCTATGTCGCCGTCCGTGCGCAATCCGGCGTCCCAGGTGTTGCCTCAAGTTATGGCGTACCCAAAACCGGCAAGCCATACGAACCAGCCGAGCGCGGGCTTCCCTCTGAAAGCCTCTGGTCGACCGAGCGGTATCTCAACTTCGTCCCGAGTCTCTTCGAAAAGCTCCGCGTCGAACTCGGTCCCGATCTCCATCTCCTCCACGACGTCCACCACCGTCTCACCCCTATCGAGGCTGCGCGGCTCGGCAAATCTCTCGAACCCTATCATCTCTTCTGGATGGAAGATCCTTGTCCCGCCGAGCTCCAGGAGTCCTTCGAACTCATCCGCAGGCACACCACCACCCCGATCGCCACCGGCGAAGTCTTCAACTCCATCTGGGACACCCACGACCTCATTCGCCATCAGTGGATCGACTACATCCGCATGACCATTGTCCATGGTGGCGGCATCACCCACGCGAAGAAAACCGCAGATTTCGCTGCCCTTTACCAGGTCCGCACGGGCTATCACGGAGCCACCGATCTCTCGCCTGTCACCATGGCCGCCGCGCTCCACCTCGGCCTCGCTATCCACAACTTCGGCATCCAGGAGCACATGCATCACACCGCTCTCACCGACGAAGTCTTCCCTCATCACTACACATTTAACGCTGGCTACATGCATCCCGGCGAAGCGCCCGGTCTCGGCGTCGACATTGACGAAGCCCTGGCCGCGAAGCATCCTTATCAACGCGCCTACCTGCCCATCGCGCGCAAACTCGATGGCACCCTCACAGACTGGTAGATGCCGGAAACTTCCTTGCAGCTATCAAGGCCACGACCGAATGGTTCCCCTCCGACGAGCGCTCGCTTGCCACCGGTCTCTTCAACTCCGGCACCAATGTCAGCTTCTTCATCGCGCCTACACTCGTAGCCTTCGTCACCGTCCGCTTTGGATGGCAGGCCGCCTTTCTCACCACTGGCTCCATGGGTCTTGCTTGGCTTATCGTCTGGCCCTCTTTCCCTACAACCGCACGCGTCGAGTCTCCACCCAGACTCAGGTCAATCTTGCCGCCGACTTCGCTTAGCAGGCCAAACACGGCAGCGCGCTTCCGATCTCAGCTATTCTGCAACGTCCCGGCCTCTACGCCTTCGCACTCGGCAAGAAGTTGTTCCTACTGAAGATTCGGCAAGAGGCCCAGAGCGTTATCACGGTAAACCTTTTTCAAGACATCTTCAGGCAATTGCAAGCCATAGATGTTCCATCTCCCCTGTCCTGATGCGTGCGTTGGATACTCGAAGTACTCGTCGTCCGTCTCAAGAAAGCGGTAGTAAAGCCGATACATCTCGACGTCAGGAACGAGATCGGCACCGAAAAGAATACGGTCCGCGAATCGCAGGAAGAATTTTCGCGCACTATAGGGCTGACGGCCAAGTTCGGATGCTCGCGCGCTTATATCGACCATCACGTTCGGGTTGGCTTCGAGCATCCTGGAAACTCGCTGCAAATCTTCGCTATTCTCGGCAATATGCGCCCCTACAAACATCGTGCCCAGATGACGATGAAACAAACGATCGCGCTGCTGAAGAAGTTCGTCTTTGCTAAATTTAGATCCGTAAAAGCTCCAATCCGGGTGAGCTGCAAGCTCTTCGTAGCGCTCATTGGCGGCATCAATGGGAAGGAAAAACGCTTCGGGATCGCCTATGTGCAACATTACAGGAAGGCCAAGCTCGCCGGCTTTGTCGAAGATAGGTGCCAGCCGCTCATCATCGACACGCAGAAGCTCACCGCTTGCGTCCCTGACGGAAAGCCCGAGGTCTTTCCAGATCTTAAAGCCGACAATACCATGATCAAAGAGGCGCTGCAGACGATCAAGACTGGTCGCGATAAAGCGGTCGAAGTTGGAGTCTTCCACGCCAGCCCAGTCCATCCAACCAATCGTGGAGAATCGCTTCTTATCTGCAGCCCGATAGCGCTCAATCATCTCGATAGCATCGTCCCCAACCTTCATCGTGATGTTTACGATGTGTTCGATACCACACGCGTCCATGGTGCAGAGAACTTGGGTGGGATCCTGCGCATCCAGATGATTGTGGTAATCGATCACAGGAAACCTTGGCGTTTCGACATAATGTCGAGGCGTCTGCAACATGGAGATAGGCTGGAACTCGCTGAGGGGCAAAGTTACCTTCGCCTTCGCTGAAACCATCGCAATAAACTTGTCTTGATTCACTTCTTCCGCCATAGTTCTCGCCCCTTCAGTTCCGACAAGAGATGGACAATTCTTGGGCAATTGCCACTTGAAAATATCCAAAAAGAAGTAATCGAAACTAAAAGAAATAATAACATCGCTCTCCGATGTCATACTGAAAACAGGGAGGATTTATGAGCTTGGCTGAAGGCCGCGTAGGCCGATCAAAGAAGCGATTCGACATTACTTTGGCCGGAGAAACGAATCTGGATCTGATTCTTTATGGTCTTCCAGAACATATGCCGGTCGAACGCGAGTTGCTGGGAACCGACTTCAAGATGACCTTGGGAGGGTCTTCGTCGATTCTTGCTCATAACCTGGCCACGCTTGGTGTTCGCGCAGGATTTGTTTCCGACGTAGGCGAAGACGAAATGGGACGGATCGCTCTTGCAAGACTCACCGAGAGCGGGGCGGACCTGTCGCAGGTTCGCCAGATAAAGGGTGCTACAACTGGCGTGACCGTCTTGTTGCCCCACGGAAACCGTCGTCACATCCTTACGCACCCGGGAGTGATGACGGAATTGACGGTGGAACGACTCAACCTCAGTTACCTTGAGGACTCGCGTCACTTTCATCTGTCCTCGCTGTTTCTTCAAACCGGAATGCATGCCGGCTTACCTGAACTATTCGACAGGTTGAGCGCGGCTGGCTTAACCCTCTCCTTGGACACCAATGATGATCCTTCAGGCCAATGGGAAGGCGTTTTGGACCCATTGCTCGATAGGATCGACGTACTGCTGCCAAACGAAGAAGAAATCATAAAGATCGCAAAAACGGATACCTTAGAAGCCGCTTTGGATATTCTGTCGAAACGAGTTCCGTTGATTGTGGTGAAATGCGGTAAGCGTGGAGCTGTGGTACAGGAGGGACAACATAGAGAATGGGTGGCTCCACTGTTGGTCGAACCTATCGACACAATCGGCGCCGGTGACAGCTTCAATGCAGGTTTTCTCAGTTCTTACGTAAAGCGTGAAAGTCCCAGACACGCAGCGGCACTTGGAAACATCACTGGCGCGCTCTCTACACTGCGCGCGGGGGGCACTGAAGCTTTCCGAGATGAAACGCTCAGGCGACAGTTTCTTCGCGAGCACTGTGGCGACAATATGTCCACATCACAACGCCGTCCTGATTGGCATGTTGACGCACTCCCGGATTGACTCCTCTTTTGGATCGCAACAAACGTTTGAAGAATGCCGGCCGAAACCGGCATTCACCTACGTTAGTGAATGATGTAGCTTCCGTAAGCTACCGGGCTCGTTGTGTAGCCCGAGGCAGCGGAGACTGCACCCACAGTTCCTGTGTAGCTGACACTGAAGGGACCCGTGTAAATGGTGGACGAGGTTGTCGGTGTCGATCCATTGGTGGTGTAGTAGATCGTTGCTCCGGAGGTTGTAGTGGTGAGCGTTACGGTGTGCGTCCCGGTGTAGGTCCCGCTCGCCGGGCTAAAGGTGGGAGCTGCAGCTGTAGCGCCGCTGCTGACGCAGCTTGGAACGCAATCGGCCTGGAACGAACTCAGGGCGTAGACCGACGAGTTTCTCTGGTCGACCATGATGCCCGGATTTCCATTGCCCACCGAGTAGTCTGTGTCGGTGACATTGGCACTCGTTCCCGTCGTGATATCCGAACAAGTGATGGTCGAACCGACGGCGGAAAGCTGAATGATGTCCCCGCTTGCGGGTATAGGACATGTGGACAGGGTAGTTAGATACCAGACACCATTGCTGAAGGTGACGATAGCTCCGTCATCCGCAACGTAACACAAGGCGTCTCCCCCATCACTCATGCGAACGCACGGACCCGTGCCGCCTCCTGCTGTAGAGTGATTCACGAATTTCACTTGCGAGTACTGATCGACCGTGAAAGGCGCTCCTGTGTAAATTTCCCATCCCCAGGAATTCGCTGTGCCCGAGGGAGGAGTGGGGATTGCTGTATCGCTGGACTGCTCCAGCGGAACTGGCGGGAATGAGAGACCGGTCTGCGCCGCGGCCGACAGGTTGGTCCATTTGGAAGACAGGCCGCCGCTTCCACTAAACGTATCGGTTACGGGATAGCTGACGCTTCCGCTGGCGATGGTATACGCCGCCGAGCCGATTGCGCTGTTGGTATATCCCGTCTTCACGGCCAGTGCCTTTACCGTTTCGGTGACCGCAACCGTGATGGGAGCGGAGTACAGCGTGGAGCTGGTTGTGGGTGTCGTGCCGTTGGTGGTGTAGTAGATCGTTGAGCCCGAGGTTGCCGAGCTGATCGTCACCGTTTGCGTGGACGAGTACGTCCCCGCCGCGGGACTGAACGTTGGAGTGGTTACGGTTCCGTTGATGACATAGGCCGCCGACCCGATTGCACTGTTTGAGTATCCCGTCTTCACCGCGAGTGCCTTCACTGTCTCGCTGACGGAAACGGTGATAGGCGAAGAGTACACCGTGGAACCGGTGGTTGGTGTGGTCCCGTTGGTGGTGTAGTAGATCGTCGTACCAGACGTTGACGAAGTGATCGTCACCGTCTGCGCCGGTCCATAGCTGCCTGCCGCAGGGCTGAACGTAGGGGTAGCCACGGTTCCATTGATGACATACGCCGCTGACCCGATTGCGCTGTTCGTATATCCCGCCTTCACGGCCAGTGCTTTCACTGTTTCGCTTACCGAAACGGTGATAGGAGCCGAGTACAGCGTGGAGCTGGTTGTCGGTGTGGTTCCGTTGGTGGTGTAGTAGATCGTCGTACCCGAGGTTGCCGAGCTGATCGTCACCGTCTGCGATGTTGCGTACGTTCCGGCCACTGGGCTGAACGTTGGTGTCGCTACCGTGCCGTTAATGACGTAAACCGCGGATCCGATAGCACTGTTCGTGTATCCGGACTTTACAGCCAGGGCTTTTACCGTCTCGCTTACGGCAACCGTGATAGGGGCGGAATACACCGTGGAACCTGTGGTTGGTGTGGTTCCGTTAGTGGTGTAGTAGATGGTCGTGCCGGACGTTGCCGAAGCAATCGTCACCGTCTGCGCTGGACCGTAGCTGCCCGCTGCCGGACTGAACGTCGGGGTAGCCACGGTTCCGTTGATGACATACGCGGCAGATCCAACCGCGCTGTTGTTATAGCCACTCTCCACAGCAAGTGCCTTTACCGTTTCGCTTGCGGAGACGGTGATCGGAGCGGAGTAGACCGTGGACCCCGTCGTTGGTGTCGTTCCGTTGGTCGTGTAGTAGATCGTTGCACCCGACGTCGTTGTGCTGATCGTCACCGTCTGCGCAGGACCATAGCTTCCTGCCGCAGGGGTGAATGTTGGCGTGGCTACTGTTGCGTTGATGATGTAGGCAGCCGAGCCAATGGCACTGTTCGTATCGCCCGTCTTCACGGCGAGCGCCTCCACTGTCTCACTTGCAGAAACGGTGATGGGGCTGGAGTAAAGCGTGGAACTTGTGGTTGGCGTTGTTCCGTTGGTGGTGTAATAGAGCGTCGCACCGGAAGTGGATGAGCTAATCGTCACCGTCTGCGATGCCACGTACGCTCCCGCAGCCGGGCTGAACGTCGGCGTTGCGACCGTCGTTCCACCAATACCGGTTCCGGTGAAGTTGAGCGACTGGTGAACGCTGCTGCCGTTCAGATTGTTGTCGGTGAGGGTGGCAGATTCACTCAGCACTCCACCGGTTGTCGGCTGGAATGCGAAGTTAATGCTGCAGTTGGTCCCAGTTGTCAGAGTCACAGTGCCGGTGGCGCAGGTGCCGCCAGTCTCCCGTGGGTAGTCAGTCGGCGCGGTCACACTCGAAAGCGTGAATGTTGTGTTGCCGATGTTGGTCAGAGTGAACGGCTGCGCCACGCTGGTCGAACCCACGTTGGTGTACGGATAGCTCAGCGTAGCGCCGGTTGCGGTGACCTTTTCGATCATATTGTCACCGTTGCCGATGTTCCGACCGTCAGCAATATAGAGGTTGCCGGCCCCGTCGACGGCGATGCCTTCGATAAGTCCAAGCTGCGCATTGGTCGAATACTCAGGCGTTGCCGTGGGTACGGTTCCTCCACCGCCGGCAACGATCTTCAGTTGACCGGCCGTGTTCATCTGTTCTACCCATTGGTTGGAGAAGTCGCCGATGTAAAGATCGCCGGCGCCATCGATAGCAAGTTCTGCCGGATTGTTAAGGCTGACAGTGAGAGCAGACTGCTCCGTGGTGCTTGGCGCATTGCTGCCGCCACCGGCCACGAGCGTGATCTGGCCTGATGTATTGACTTTATCGACCTGGCTAATGTTTTGGTCAGATATGTAGAGATTGCCGGACGGATCGAAGATCATGCCCGTCGGACCCTGAAGCGCGACGCTGGTGGCAGATTGCGCAGTAGTCGTAACGGAATTGCTTCCGCTTCCTGCTATGACAACAATCTGTCCTGCCGGCGTGAGCTTTTCAACCTGGTTATTGTAGAAGTCGGCAATGTAAACATTCCCGGCTGTGTCGGTTGCGAGGCTATTGACCGCGTTCAGCTTGGCGCTCAGTGCGGACTCTGGCGTTGTTGTCGGAACGACGGTACCGCCGCCGGCCACGATTGCAATCTCTCCTGTAGTAGCGGAGACCATTTCAACCGTGTTGGGATTGCTGCCATCATTGATGTTTTGATCAATCAGATAGATATTTCCAGCGCCGTCGACCGCGATACCTTGCGGACAGGTGCCGGAGCCGAGCGCCGGCGATGGGGTTGTCGTCGGAGATGGGCCATGTCCGCCTGGGTTGAGGTAATTACCAGCCACAACTACGATCTGGTTGGTCTGCGGGTTCTCCTTATAGGCTAGGCAGTTCTGGTTGTCGGCGATGTAGAGATTGCCCTCACCGTCCAGAGCAAGGCCAGACCCATTGTTTGATACGGCGAGAGCCGCATTGGTCACCGATTCCGGCGTGGATGTCACAGCGCTGGGGCCGCCGCCGATAGCCATATACAGCGACCCAGGCGACACAGCCACTTCCGGTCCCTGACCAATGCCAGTCAGACCAGCGATGCCAATGACATCATTGTTGTTGTTGAGCATCAGCGATGCCGACCGTATACCGGGATATTGCGGCTTGAAGGTGATCGGGATATGGCAGACAGTTCCCGACGCGTTCAAGGTGCCACCACCGACCGTGCATCCCGTTACGGTGCCGACGGTAAATTCCTGCACACCGTTCTGTGCCGTCGGAACTGTGACGCTGCTGATTGCTGTTGACGACGCGAGGGTGACGGAGACGGCCGTGGCCGCCGAGCTGGAACCTACAGCGGTTGTTGGCAGCGTGGCAAACACGCCGTTGGCGACAACCGAGGTGTAAGAAAATTGATCAGCTGAAGCTGGTGCGCTCGCATAGCTTCCATTGGTCACGGTGATGTCAACCGTTCCACCACCTGCCGGCGACGTTGCAGTGATCTGCGTAGCCGAATTCACAGTGAAGCTGGCGGTGTCAGATCCGAACTTCACCGAGGATGCGCCTGTGAAATCTGTGCCGGTGATGACCACGCTCGTTCCGCCGGCTGGTGGACCCGTATGCACGTTGAGGCCGGTGATGGTCACAGGCGAGGTATAGGTGAACTGATCGTTACCGTTGATGACGCTCGTACCGTTCGTGGTTGTGACGGTGATGTCGACAACACCACCACTGGGCGATGAGTTCGACGGTGACGTCACCGTTGCACTCGTGGATGAGCTGACAACAACACTCGTTCCGGCAGTGCTGCCGAATTTGACCGTCATTCCGCTGACGAAGCCGGTGCCGGTGAGTGTTACCGATGTTCCACCGGTGACCGTCCCACTTGCAGGGCTGACGCCGCCAACCCACGGTGGCTGCTCGTAGGTGTAGAGATCAGAACTGTTCGTTGCACTTGTTCCCTGATACGTGGTCACGGTAACGTTGATGATACCCGTTCCAGCAGGGGCAACCGCGGTAATGCTTGTTGAGGAGTTGACAACAACACTCGTTGCCGATGTGCTCCCGAACATGACGGTTGCACCCGCTGAGAAGTAAGTGCCGGTGATAGCGACTGAGGTCCCACCAGCGGCTACACCCTGGTTTGGACTTAGGCCTGTAACGGTAACTGGGGAAACATAGGTGAAGAGATCAGCACTGCTGTACTGGCTGACTCCATTCGGGCTGAAGACCTGCACGTCAACTGTGCCTGTTCCGGCAGGAGACACAGCCGTGATGCTGGTCGCAGAGTTGACTGTGTAGCTGGTGGCCGCGACGCCGCCAAACTCAACTGCGTCCGTGCCGGTGAAGTTCGTTCCGGTGATGGTAACCGACGTGCCACCCGAATTGGTGCCGCTGGTTGGACTGATGCTGGTGATGGACGGCGTTGTGCTCGCAGGAGCAAAGCCGAGTTGTTGCGCCATCTGGAACCTGGCTTGCTCATAGCGATATGGATTGTTCGTCCATTCACCCGGGCAAGGGCCATAGCCGAAGTTCGATCCCGTCGAGCCGGCACCTGTGGGGCCGTTCGGCAATCCGTTCGGCAGACCCCCAATTCCGGGTGTGCTGTCAGTGCAATAGCCGCTGTAGGCGGACGACTCTGGCTCGACGCCCATCTCGTACCAGCCGCCAGTGACGTTCTCCCAATCCAGAGCATTCCAGGACGTGGTTCCCTGGCCGCCTTGCGTGATGCCCGCGCCGCCCATGGCATTGATGATGGCCAAAGGCGCCGAACGACCACTTTGCTTGCCGAGGAGATACATGTACTCGTAATCTTCATAGCCACGACGCACTGTTTCCAGGCGCATGGATGCCACGGGGCCGCTGATCCCGTTGCAGATGCTATAGCCGTTCGAGGAGCAACTCGTGTTCACTGCCGGCGAGGCCGTTAGGACCGCTTCACCCACGGGATTCGCCGTGTAGTAGCATCCGATTTCATTACCCGGATAGAAGAGCACACCATCACCGTTGGTGGCTGCGCTGACGAACGGCGACGGAGCGCTGGCGCTGCAGTTGCTGGGAGATGAGGCGCCGTTATAGCCGCCCCAGAAATTGCCTACCCAATCCCAAACACCGCCCGGAGCGGGAGCCGCGGGACTCGGAGCACCCACACTTGCGATCGTCTCATCGAGTCCATACTTGTAGGCGATCCAGTAATTCGCTCGCCAGCCTACGCCGGTGTTGCTCAGAGCATCGCCAAGGGCAGCCGGATCACCTCCCTGATAGAACCAGCGCTCGATTGGCACAGGAGCGGTTGAAAGCGCAGGAACGCCATCCGTGAAGTCGAGGGTGTACTTATATCCTGTGCCATCAATCAGCGTGGGGTTTACATCGGAGTGGAACGCCGGACCGGGGCGCCCGGGCATGAAAATTACTGGATTGGGCGACCACACGACGTCCCAGGAATTGCTGTAGCCGGGAGTGGCACTCGTGCCCCCGGGATAGGAAAGATTGATGTGATCGGCACACGCCGAGTCTGGGTACCAGGTGTAGTCGCCCGATTCCGGGCACGCCGGCATATCTGTCAGGAATGTATGAATCGGAGCAGTGGAGGCCGCCCACGTCGACGACAAAGCAGTGTTCGAGTTGTTGATGGCCGCGTTGAAGAGAGAGATATTCTGATAAATCTGTGGATCATATCCGACTTGTCCCTTGCCGGCGTTGTCGGTCTCGTCATAGTCGTAGGCGATCAGCTCGGGTATCGCCCATCCCTTGCTGGCATGGTTCGCCGAAAAGTGTTGAGAAGTCTGCGTCGCCAAATTACCGTACAGCTGAGCCAATCCACTGGGCAGCAAGCTGCCGGAATATCCATCTGACTCATTGTCGTACCAGGAGTAGCCATATCTACCTGTGCCGCCCGGCCAGCCTCCGGAACCCTGCGTTGACAGTGGCGAGTCGAAGACTCGCATCGCGGTCCCATCAGCGAACAGACCGCCCGGCGTCAGTGCGGGTCCTTCGTAGGCATCGTACGCAGTCCAGTCAATCGAGCTCGTGGTGCCGTCAGTCGTAAAACTGGTGCAACCCGTGCTGGGGTAACATGTCCCGATCGAAGGAGAATCCCCATCGATCTGCACGTCCATGTCGTAATTGTGGCCCATCACCTGGTATTTTTCATATAGCGCCAGTTCCGTCGCGCATCCAGGTCCCCCGCAGGTCATACCTTCCCCGCTGTCGAAGTTGCCACGGTAAAACGGCAGCCATGACTTCAGCATGTCGGCATAGGTGGAGTTGGTTGCACCAGCATCAAAAGCCGGCAAGTTGCCGTTCCATACCGTCATTTTGAGCGGAATTGCCGTTGTTGTGATGCCGCTTCCACTGATCGTGACGGTTCCGCTATAGGCTCCCGCCGCTTGACTGGCTGGGATTGAGATATTGACCCACACGCCCTGCGTCGTGCCGGCTTGCACATTGAACGGCGTCCCCACGGCCGGGCTCCCCGAATCGTACGGATCGTAAAAAGGAATCAGCGGGTCAGGCATCTGCCCATTGGCCTGTACTTGCGTAGGCGCGTTCGGATTCAAACCACTATAGGGGACGTAGCCCTCGAGGTATCGGGTGACATTCGACGTCCCCGTGTTGTCCGATGTCAGCGTTCCGGCGCCGGTTAATGGGCTCACCGCCACCGACACGGCATTGACCGCCGAGCTCGTGCTCGCGCTGATGAATAGCTGAAACGACACTGTCTCCCGGCCGGCTCCCGCCACCGCAATCACCGGCGTGCCCGACGGACACGACCACACGTCGTTCAACTCCGCGATTGTCTGCGGGTGCTGTTCAAATCCCCACGGGTTGAAGTTACCGTCATACAAATACGTCGGAATGACAGGCTGGTTCGTGGTCGCGTTGTTGTTCAGCATGACCTTGATGCTGCCGTCGGCGGCCCATATGTTAGGGGTAGAGCTTGTCCAGTTTTGACTCGGACATGCCTGTCCGGCGGCAGGCGAAACGCCTACGGTGAAAAAAGCCACTGTGGTGAACACCGCAAAAAACGAAGAAACAACCTTCAGGACGAGTTTAGAACGCAGGCTTCCCATCATCGGTCTATGCCTTTCGCAAGCCAATCTATTGTTTCTTATTGAGTTTTTAACCTGGGTTTTCCGCACTATCTTGGGGCGATCGACACTGACTATCGTCGTCGCCTTTTAGACTTCGAGCTGCGATCCCCGAATGCCAAAGCATTCAGAACAGGCAGTTTAGGTGATGCGCAAAATATTGCACTTACTGGATCGGATGTATTTGTAACCCGCTCCACAAACGAAAGCAAGCGAAATCTTTCAGAATAGGAAATAATTTCTTTTGTCTTCGTTAAGCGATACGCAATCGCCGTTCGAACACTCGATGACTCATGATCCACCTCGAACAGTATGTGGCGCCGGCGAGTCAGCGGTCACAAGGCATATTTGAAGTCATTTTGATGGACTGGGATGCGGCATGGTAAGTGACTACGCCCACTGCGACAACCGCGCTCGACAAAGCAAGTACCCGCACCACCCCGGCAAAAGACCTTGTGGTGTGCGGATATACATGCGTTGCTAAAGTCCGGTGTCCCACTTCCGGGAGTCGTACAGAAAGAGCTCAGTCCCAGCGATAGACCTTCACATGGATGACATTGCCGTCGTGCTGAAAATTCAGCCCGCGTTGTGTCTCATCGCCGTTCCATATGCGCTGTGGCTTCCACGCCCCATCCATGTAAACGCCTTGTTCCGCCCGAAGAATGTTGTTGATGTGGTACTCCTGAGGCACAGGCCGACCCGGCTGATGGAAGATGACTCGTACATCGACGCCGGTCACGAGAAACTCGTCCGGCCCAAGTCGGGCAATGAGCACTCGCCCATGATGGTCAGGCGTTCCTGGCGGTCTCTGTCGGTCAGCCTGCGGATAACCGAAAGAGACTGTCGCCTGCCAATCACCAAAGTCCACTTCCTGCCGCTCTGCGTTAGGCTCTTCCACAGCCGTCTTCAGACTGCCTTCAAAACTTAGTCTCGCTAACTCACGCTGCATCGGTCCAACTAACGCATAATTCTCAGCGTGTCCCTTCGGCTCATCTTCCGGTGTAACGTGCCAGCCAGAATGATCAATGCCGAACGGAGAAAACCCGATCGCGCCACGCCCCAACGCATAGAAAAAGTACTTCGCGTAGCTGTCGCTCGTTCCCGTTTCGCATATCCAGAGTGGATTATCCGCGCGTGCGTAGGACTGCAGCATCTCCTGGTACAGCGGAGAGAAATCGTCATACAAATCCGCACCAACAAGATCGATCGAGGGAGCCGCAGTCTTCCATATATCCAGCGCCCTGTTCACGCTGTCTCGATTAGGCGTATTGACCGCCGCAATATTGATGTACATCGGAATATTGAACTCGGCTTTGCCCGCCTCCGCAAGCGCATTGATATACCGCGCCTCCGACCACGTCGCGAACGTCTCATTGTCGGTCGTCCCAAACACCTCATGCCAGTTCCCCGGTTGCTTATGGAACACCGCCACCAGTTCACTCGGTACCGGCTGCCCAAACAGATTGTTTCCTCGCTCGGTATAGTCGCGGTCTGCATAGTAAGGTCCCGCCTCGTTCTCGACCTGCACCATCAGAATGGTGTGGTCTTCGCCGTCAATTTTTTTCAGATGCCGCATCAGTGTTGAGAATGCCAGCTTGTCGGCCGCCAGATTGGACGGCGCATTGTCGTCGAGAATATCCAGCAACTGCCCGCGAGAGTTCGTCAGTCGCGGATACTTCTGCGTGTTCATCTTCACCCACTCCGGCGCATAGTGCATCTGACCATTCTTTGAGGCTCCAAACCACAGGATCAACAAATGGACGTGATGCTCCCTGGCCTCGCGGATGAGTTGATCGACGTTCGCGAAATCAAATGTGCCCGGCGTTGGCTCGATCTGCTCCCAGTACGCCGGCGCCGCCAGTGTATTGACATGCATCCGCGCCACCGCTGCCCAGACGTCAGGAAACGCACTCGGCCACCCGCTCGAGTTATTCATCTGCCCACCAAGCATCAGGAAAGGCTTACCATCGACCAACAACGCAAAACGTCCGTCCTTATGAATGATTCTTGGTGGCTCCGCAGCATAAACATGGCCGTCCAATGCGAACACTAAAAGGAGAATGAAACATACTAATCTGCCCGTCGATTTCATACAGCTCCTTGTTGATTTCGAAATTGAGTTTCCAATGTCACGCATCACGCACTCGGCAACGCAGGAAGACTCATCGTCCTGCCCGACTCGAGCGCTTCCTTCCCGATGGCACAGGGAATCGCCGAAGCATAACCAACCTCAACGCTGGCTAGCGGCTGTCGCTTCTCGCGCACGCACTGAATGAAGTCGCGGCAAGCCGTCAGCGTTGGGTCTTCCGCCGCAGCGTCAAGACGCACGCGATCCCCAAGGCCGCGATACGGCATCTCCCAATTTGTCTGGAAGGAAGCGCCCGTCTTCACCCCGCGATCGACAGCAGCCGTATGCGACGCTTCCGTAATCTTCTTGCTCGTCGGGCTATAGAACGTCGCATCTTCGAGCGTCAACTCGACGCTGCCTTCCGTTCCATAGACCCACACCGAATCGCCAATCATCGCATTGTCGGTAATGGCGCTGAAAAACATGCGCCTACCGCCGGAATAACCAAGCACCGCCTGCACATTGTCTCCAACTGTCCTGCCATCGTGATACTGCACGATACTTGTGGAACCAACTATCGTCTCCGGCTGGCTCCCGAAGATCCAGTTCGCCATGTCGATAGAGTGCGACCCTAGTTCCTCCAGCAAACCACCCGACGTCTCCTTATAAAGCCGCCAGTTGAACAGGTGCTCCAGCTTTGGATCGGGGACCGAACGCCGCCAGTTGTCAGTCCTGTGCCAGTACGCATATACGTGCGTCGGAGTGCCGATGTCACCCTGGGCAATGCGCTGAATCGTCTTCTGCGCCCAAGGCTCATACCGCAGTTGATGGCCGATTTGAAAAATCTGCTTCGTCTGCCGGACGGCCGCAATCACCTTGTTGCAATCTTCAACAGTGAAACCCAGGGTCTTCTCGCCATAGACAGGGAGCCCACGGTTCATCGCCGCAACGGCGTACTCTGCATGAAACACCGGTGGCGTCGCGATGAAGACCGCATCCAGATCCTTGCGGCTCAACATCTCGCGATAATCCTTGTAAGCCGGCACGGACTTTCCGACCAATTGGTTCACCTCGGCAAACCTTGGCTCATATACGTCGCACACCGCAGCGATGTTCACACCAGGCACATGTAATAACTGCCGGATCAACTCCTTCCCACGACTGCCGGGGCCAATCACACCAATATTGATGTGATCATTAGCGCTGACCGGCTTGGAGGATGGATCAGCAGTCTGTGCCAGCAACGGAGACCTGGAAAGCAGCCCGGTCGAAAGCAGGCTCATGGAAAGCCCTTGAAGTATGTCTCTACGATTCATCGTGTCCTCTCATCTCGACAACGGACACACGTCCTGTTGCCTCTTTCAGGGCATTGCATCGCTTTAGAAGTTGCCGCTACGGACCTCAAAGTGAGTCGGTTTCCCAAGCTTCTCGCCACCACGTTGCACCCAATCGGCAATCCATCCAATCATCTGGTTGACGCCAACACTGGGATAACCAAAATACTCAAACGCCTTCTGCGCATTGCTAAGAATCGCGTCGCCCGATTCCGTTCCGTCAAACGACACAGGCTTCCCAAACCGATTTGCGAAGTCCGTGGCCACTCGCCGCACACTCACAAGCTCAGGGCCGGCCACGTTCAAAATAAACGGCGGGTGGGACGCATGCAGCAGCGACAACAGACTCATCGCCGACGCATCCCCCTGCCAAATAGTATTCAAATGCCCCATATGCAAAGAAACCGGTGTACCGGCAAACACCTGTCCCGCAATATCCAGCAAAACTCCATAGCGCAGCTCCGTAGCATAATTGAGACGGATAATCGACACCGGGATCTCATACATGCGGCTGAAGTATTCAAAAATTCTCTCCCGCCCAAGACAGCTCATCGCATAGTCGCCAAGCGGACTTGGATCGTCAGCCTCAAGGGATCCGCCAAGATTAATGGAAGATAGCCCATAGATATTTCCGGTCGAAAACGCCGCGATGCGGCTTCCGCGATATCTTTCACAAACAAGTCCTGGAAGGAACGTATTCATAGCCCAAGTTTTCGCTTCTTGCCCCGTTGAACCAAACTTCATGCCTGCCATGAACACAACGTTCGCAGCATCGGGCAGGTCTGCATAAGCCGTTCGGTCGAGCAGATCGCAGGCATGCGTCTCAATGCCCCACGCGTTCAATTGCGCCGGCAGCGCCGAGGAAGAAAATCGCGAAACCCCGATCACACGCCTTGAAATACCAGCCATATCCGAGGCCCGCTTCGCCATGCGAGCCAGCGTTGGCCCCATCTTGCCACCCACGCCGAGAACAACGATGTCTCCTTCAAGTTGCCCCATCGCTTCGACCAATTGCAACGAAGGCAAACTCAGAAGATCATCTAACTCACCAACGTCCCTTATCTTATTCAACTTCATCATGCGATCCGTCCCGCGTCTATTCCCTTTTATTGTTTTGCTAGGTATTGATTACTTGCGGAGTTATTCTCGCGTCTCGTGCTTCTGACGGACGCTTCTTCGGAACAGCCACGGCATAGATCGCGATGGCTCCCAAAACCCCACTTGCAGCCATCAACTTCCAGGCCGCATCGTAATTCTGATACGTGTCAAACAGCCGCCCTGCAACCCATGGAGCTACCCACTGGCCCACGGAGTAACCCATGATGATCAAAGCCAACAGCTTCCCAAGCGAGGCCACCCCAAAGCACTCCGCGGTAACAAGCGGTATCAACATGTAATCGGCTCCCATCGCGAACCCAAACACAACAGCGAAGCTCCACGCCGCAACAGGACGACCCGCAAGAAACAGCAGAGGAATAGCGCTGCCGATGATCAGATAGAAGAAAGCCATCGCATTTTTCTTGGAAACGCGATCGACGATATAACCGACAAGAACGCGCCCCGCAAGGCTGGCGGCAAGCAATCCTGAAAGAAAATGGGCTGCGACAGTTCTCGAATATCCGTGATCCTGAAGAAAAAGAATGAAGTGCTGAATCACAGTATTGATGGCGCCGATAACCAATGCAGAACCAACGAGAATGAGCCAGAAGTTCATCGTCTTCACCGCGGCTAGGACATGCATCGACGGCTCCGTCACTTGCGCAATATTTCCACTCGATCCCGGCAAATCTCCGTCAGGCAACAATCCCATATCCGTAGGAGCGGAACGCGTCACGCCAAGCCCAATCGGCAATAGCACCAGCAAAATCAAAACACCGGCTGCTTCCAAAGCATGACGCCAGCCAAGCACCCGAATAAGAAAATTCGCAAGCGGTGGAGAGATCACTCCGCCAAGGCCCAACCCAAGATAAGCCAACCCCATCGCTCGTCCACGGCGTAAACGAAACCATTGCGCGATCAATACTTGATTGGCTATCGGCCCCGCGAAAACGTATCCCAACACTTCGAAGAGGCAAAGCGTGTCATACTGCCAAAGCTTTGTCATGAAACCCATCAAGAACAGCGGAACGCTGATGAAGGCAACCCCATACAAGATGACGCGGCGAGCTCCGATCTTATCGATCAAGATACCGGCGAGATACCCAAACGGCAGTCCAACAACAATGAAGCCGAGAAGAAAACCCTGCGTCACCTGCGCGCGGGTGAAACCAAGCGAACTGACAAGCGACGGATAAAAAACTGGAAACCCATAATAGATAACACCCGTACTACAGAACAGGTTCAGGAATGCTGCAGCTACAATCCACCAACCGTAAAAAAACCTCGGCTTGGCGTCGAGCGATCGATTGCGATTCGTGAACGGCATCAAAACTCCTGTAGATCCGGGCATTTTATAACCAACAATATCAGCGCAAATATTACGAGGTTTATCCGTAAGCTTGAACAATCATTTTTTGAAGAAAGATTTTCGACTTCAGTACGTCACGTTTTCTTTCTTCCTCATTACCAACTTCGCGCTCGATCATCATGGACCCGCGGTAGTTCACTTTTCTAAGTTGTTCAAAGAACCGAGGAAAATCTACTTTCCCTTCGCCAATCGGCGTCTCCAACCCCAGATCCTTTGGATTCTTGGGAAAGTTCCCATCTTTTGCATGAATGCCTCGCACCAGTGGGCCAATCACATCCATCGCATCGACAGGATTTCCCTTACCATAAAGAATCAGGTTCGCTACATCGAGGTTCACAAAGACATTGCCCGTGTTCACGTCATCGATAAGCCGGAGCAGTGTGATCGGTGTCTCCTGCCCCGTCTCGCATAGCAGAGAGAGGCCACGCTCTTTGCAGTACGTCGCAAGTTGCTTTACCGCAGCAACGGCTTGCGGATAGATAGGATCATTCGGATCTTCAGGAATGAAACCGCAGTGCGTATGGATCGCAGGAACCCCCGCCGCAGCCGCAATATCCGCCGACACCTTCAAAGCCCGTATCCGAACCTCGCGCGTTGCGGCCGGAATAATACCGATCGTCAGCGGCCCTTCATAAAAGTTGAACACCCTCTTGCCAGGGTTATGCTCACTGACCGACGTTACGTGTACGCCATACTTCGCACACGCCTCCAACAAGGGTTTCACCACCTCTAGCGAAGAACGCTCGAATCCTATCTGGCACACATACAGCCCAAGATCAGCCACACTTTGAACGACCGTATCGATTGTGTCGTTCTCGCCCACCCATGCCACCTTGCCGAGACTGATCGGAAGATTCTTACGAACCTCAACACTCTTCGACGTCTGCCCAAATGTGGGTTCTACCGCGCTGACGGCATAAGCCACGCTCGCGAGCTGCAAAAAACTACGTCGATCTATCGAAGTCCATTTATGCGCCACAAACACGTTCTCCAACTACAAACCCAATCGATAAGCACTCACGGTCTGAGCCACTCATCCAGACCTTGCTGTACGAAACCATCATCATTGAGATGAGGATACGCCGCATAGACACGGTCGATCTCCTTCATCTGCCCTTTACTCAAACCTTCCTGTGGGTCAAGGCACCATATTCCTTCCAGCAATCCTTGCCGACGCAACACCTCATGCAATCCAGCAATGCAACCGGCAAAGCCATTTGCCGCGTCGAAGAACGCCGCGTTTGCGTCCGTCACTTCAACACTTCTCTTCAGAAGATCCTGCGAAACAAAGTTGTCTCTCCCTATTTCTTGGCAGTCGTTCAGTAAATCTACCGCGCGCTTTGTCCATACCGCCCAATGCCCCAGCAGCCCTCCTTTCATACGAAGCTCCGCTTTTTTGCCGTTCACACGAAACGAATAGGGGGTTAGCAGATCCAAAACGATGTTGTCGTCGTTGCCCGTGTAAACGGGTATCATCCTTCCCGATTCGCAAACTGCCCGCATAACGTCCAGGGTTTGATAGCGATTAAAGGGCGCAACCTTAATCGCAACGACATTCTCAATCTCCAAGAATTTTTGCCAGAACTGCGAGGAAAGCACGCGACCTCCAACTAAAGGCTGCAGATAAAATCCGACAATCGGAAATACCTCAGCCACGCTTCTGCAGTGATCCACCAGCGCATCATCGTCTTCGTCCGGCAGCGCTGCAAGGCTCAACAGCCCAGCATGATACCCAAGACGAGACAGAAGCTCTGCCTCTCTGACAGCCTGGGCGGTCTTTCCCGAAATTCCGCCGATCCGGAGCAGAGGGTCGGTTCTGACACGATCAGCCTTATCCATCTCTTCCGCCGCCAGTGCAAGGACCGGCTCGAAGAGCCCCACCTTTGGATCGCGAATGGCGAACTGAGTCGTATGCACTCCCACAGCGATACCATTTGCGCCTGCGGCAATGTAATAACGCGTTAGCGCTCTCTGATGTTTTTCGCTAAGCCGTCTTTCGGCGGTCAGTGCCAATGGGTGTGCCGGTATGACCCCACCTCTCGCAAGCAGCTCAGCAATTCCGGCAGCTATTGTTCTACTCATTGTTCCCTTTTCGTGCGTCATGCAACATCTGTTCTTAGAAATCTTGCCCGCATCATGCGGCGTCAATCTCGTTGCTTACGGTATTGGTTCGGTAGATAAACAGCAGGCAGCCTCACAAGCAAGCTGCCCGCTCATAATCTAGAACTTCAGACGGACACTCACCAACCCTACTCTCGGCCCAAACATGTATCCCTGAACGCTGGTAATCTTTCCCGCGCTTGAATCGGTGATCGTTGTGTCGGGATTGCCGAAGTTCGGGTGGTTCAACACGTTCGAAAAGCTGCCCGAGAACTCAATCGACGTTTTGTGAACAAGGGGAAAGCTCTTGAAGAGTGCGGCGTTTAGTACTTGAGAATCGGGCCCCTTTAAAACTCCATACCCTGCATTCCCAAACTGCCCTGCTGCGGGAACCGCATACCCAGCTGGATTGAACCAGTTGTTGATGCTCTGGTTTCCTACAGCTTTCGGAGAGACGGCACCCTTGCTCACACTGCCGCCAAATGCATTGATGTGAGTCGGATCCACACCCGCAAACGTCGGCGTGAGATAGTTGCCCGTATTCGCGAGATAGGCCGCACTCAGTTGCCATCCGCCAAGGATCTTCGAGGCAATATTGTCTTTACCTAAGAATGTGTGGCCAACACCGAACGGCAGATCCCACAAAAGGTTGGATACGAACTGAATGCGTGGTGTGTACTGTTCGTTCCCGTACTGGCGGAAAAAGTTATAGGTGTCTTCCGCAACGACACCATTTTCAGCATCGCTTGTGCTGGGATCATCGGTGAGGTTCTTCGCCACGGTAACAGCCGCTTCATACAACAAGCCGTGAGTCATGTGACGCGTCCCTTCGACTGTCAGAGCGTTATAGTTCTGCACTCCGCCATTGGACTCCTGCTTGACTGTTTTGAACGCCGGATACGCTGTGTTCGCTTGGGCGAACGGAACCGTAGCACTTGCTTGAACCTGGTTGAGATTTCTTCCATAGAGAAGATCGAGGGTCTCCGAGCCAATATAGGAAACGCGAATCCCGGTGTTGAACCCTAGATCACGTTCGATAGTCAGGTTCCACTGTTGGACATACGGATTGCGGGCATCTTTATCGATCCCCGTTATCGTGATGGCCCCAAGAAGACTCGATTGCACCGCCGAATTAATGGGGTTGGTGAAGCTGATGGCCGGCGTGCCTGCGGCACTAATGCTGTTCGTGAACGAAATCGTTCCACCAAACGGTGCCTGGTACAGGTCATTGAAAAGGTCTACCGTCAAATCGTCGTTATAAATACCATAGCCACCGCGAATCACAGTCTTCGGATTAACATTCAGCGCGAAGCCAAAGCGCGGAATGAGCCCAGCCTTGAAGGCGTCCCTCAGGCCTCTAGGGAATCCCCCTCCGGAGACAATCGGTATCTGCGTTGGAAAGCCGGGAATGAGGTACGGCTGATAGTTCACGCCGCTTGGCACAACGATCGACCCGGTCGCGGGATCAAACGTTGAGACGGTGTTGTACTTGTCCACTGGTTCGCTATCGAAGTCGTATCGCAGACCAAACGAGAGCATCAGGTTAGGCCGCGCACGCCAGTCGTCCTGAAGGAAGCCGCTAAGGAAATACTGCCGTGCATACTCCGTCGGACGGTCGAAGGTATAGGTGGTCGCCTGCGGAAGACCGAGCAGAAAATCCGCATAGGCATATCCTGTATAAGCGCCGTTGAACGTAAACGTCCCGAAGCTGGAATAGTAGGGCTGGGTGCCTTCTTGCGGTCTGAATTCGATGCCACCCTTCACCGTGTGTCTGCCGTGCTGATACGTCAGCTGATCGATGACTTGGTTATTCTGCTCCGTTCCATTGGCAGGCCCCACCTGTCCCACTGTGGTCACTCCGCTGGTGCTGACCGCCGGGAAGCCTGTTGCGCCGGCTGGCGCAACAGGAAATCCTTGGATACCAAGCTGGTTCACAATGGCTTGTCCTGTCAGCAGCGGGTGGAAGTGATTGTTCGACCACTCGGCTCCAATTTTGAAGACGTTGACCACGCTCGGGGTGACGATCCATGTGTCGGATATTACACCGGAGAAGGTCTTTCTTATCTGAATGCGATAGCCAGTCTCCGCCGGCGGATATCCGCTATCCAGGATTTCGGGCGAAGCGCGGTTATAGGTAAACCGCACGAATGCACTATTTTTTGGCGTGAGGTTCGCATCGAAGCGAAGATCGAAACGGTTGCTGTAGATGCTCTGAGGAACGGTTTGACGGAAGTTCGTAGTCGTCAATGTCGGAGCGCCGTAATTGGGCTGCGGATAGAACATGTTCTGCCACGCTTGCGCCGCAAGGCTCTGCGGTGTTTCAAGCGGCGCGCTGCCGGGAATGATTTGATCACCCGCGAACGTAGTTCCCGGAACATAGGGATTTTTCAGAACAATCGGCGTTGCTTGGGTTAATAGCTGTGAAAAATTACCCGTACGAAATGCAGCGGTCGGTACGTTGGGACTGATAGCCAGCGGCTGATTGTTGCGCAAGCCCTCATAGGCAGCTTCGTAGTAATACTTGCCCCGCACAATCGGCCCGCCAATACCGCCGCCAAAGTCGTTATCGGTATACGGCGGATTCGTGGACGAGAAGTAACTCTGCGCCTGCAGATCCTGATTGCCGAAGTGCTCGAAGATACTGCCATGTACATGATCCGTTCCGCTCTTCGTAATCACAGTCACATTCAGCAGTTGACCCATTTCAGCCTTGTTATCGACCGCGTCATACTTCACTTCCTGGATGATGTCGTACGAAGGAAACGCCGGTCCATCCGCATTGCCGTAGAGGGTTGAGTTAGAACTGATGCCGTCCACGTTGTAATATGCTTCACCGGCGGTAGAGCCCGCCATCGACCACTGCGATCCGCTTCCTTCGTGCCCCGTAGGCAGCAGCGCGATGTACTCCTCAAGGCCACTATCTCCCGTAGAATCTTTCGTGCCAAGCAGGTTGGACGAGGTGTTATTGATTTCGTCGGAAGTCACAGTTGTGGAGATCGACGGCATTTCAGCCTCGATCACCGGTGCTCCTCCCGTCACCACGATCTGGTCTCCCACTGCGCCAATCTTCAAAGGTATGTCCGTGCGAACTGTCTGTTGCGACTGCACGACGATGCCTGTTGTCTTGAACGTACTAAATCCAGGCGCCGTCGCACTCACCGTATAGGTTCCAGGATTCAACGCTGCAGCAGCGTATTCGCCATGTGAATCCGAGGTGACAGTTTGTGAAGCATGCGTGCCCTCATTGATCACTGTCACCGTAGCACCCGGCAACGCAGAGCCGTCAGCCGTCAGGACTGACCCGACCATCGTTCCCACCGTGTTCTGGGCCAGAGCCTTATCCATCGGAAAGAATATTGCTACGAGAAGAAGCGCTCTTGTCACCAGCCCCGTGATCTGACGGAGGTGGCCGGAACAAAAAGCTACAATCCCGTTTGACGAAGCGCACTTCGTTCGAACCTTGATCTCTTGCGATCGGTACGCGAACTTCTGCATATTGCCTCCAATAGGAACGCTCACCAACAACTTCAGCTGCAAGGAAGACTTCCCCTCTCAAAGAGGAGCTTCGGGAGAAACGTGAACAAGATGGAACAGAACCAATCGACCGTCAAGAGCGGGTGCAGTCATATTCATTATGTCCGTATTGTGGATAATTAATCCATCTTGTGGATGAAGTATCCACATCAAGAACAGCATCGTCAATCTAATTATTTCGAAAATGTGAATTTTTTTGACATTCTTGGGACACCCGCGCCCGTCCCTTACGCCTCGGTGCAATCGCAGCGAAACGTCCCTGGTGCGAGACGTCAAGACCACAGGGCAACTGTTTACCCTAAACCCCTTGAATGCAGTGAATCACCGCTTCGAGGCATGCACGGTACGCGCCGTGGTCAGTGGGTTATAGCCAAGCATCAGCGACGTCTTCCTCGCTGTGGCGCATAACAACGCTGCATGCGGGGCCTCGGTGTTCGGATGGCTGTGGTCTACCGGAAGCGTCACGCTGATAGCCGCAACAATCTTCCCACTCGCGTCAAGCACGGGTGCCGCAATCACGAGATACCCCGGCAGCAGTTCCTCATCATTCAACGCGAACCCTTGGTCCGAAACCCGGCGAAGCTCCTCTTTCATCCGCGCAAAAGATACCGTAGTACGTTCTGTATAGCGCTGCACACCGTGCGACATCAGCTTCTCCACCTGCTGCAACGGCATATCCGCCAAAAACAGCTTGCCTGAAGCAGTCGCATGCAGTGGACGGCGTAACCCGACATCGGCAAACGCGTGTGTCGAGCCCGGATATCCGACCGAATGAATAAACAGCACTTGGCCTTCGGAGTAAACGCCAAGCTGTGCCGTCCCCGGGATCTCTTTCACTAGCTCTTGCATCGGAAAAAACGCTGCGCGATAAACCGCGGAGTGCCGTAGATACCCCGAACCGACGCGCAAGGATTTCGGCGTCAGCCGATAGCATTTGTTCGAAGCAACATGCTCTACGAAACCGCCCTCGAGCAAAGTTGAACAAAGCCGGTGTGCCGACGCCCGCGGCATCGAAAGCACCTCTGCAATGTCCGATACCGAAAGCTCGAACGGCTCTTCCGCCAGCAGCTCAAGGACTTTGAAGCAGCGCAATGTCGAAGACATCGCACTCGACTTCGCAATCTTAGGTCGCTTGAGTTTTGCCACGGGCATATGGATCAACTGTAGCCGCTGCCGTCCGGACGCACAAGTTCGACACCGCTCCCCGGAGACACGTATTTGCCGCGCTTTCGCCATCCTGAAATGGCAGGAAAGACGCGCTTTTCTTGAAGATTCCGACGACATCGCAGCTACCAATTCACCGTGATCAACGCATAATGCCGCAGTTCCGTAAGGCTGATCAAAGCAAAACCATCCTCGTTCTTCACGGGAAGTTCACTTTCCTCGGATACCCCCGGTACGCGCAACGTCGCTTTCATCGCCTTTTCGCCGTTCGGCAACAGCACACGTATCGATGTATCGCGCACCATCGCAACTTTGGCCGCGTTGTAGTTGAGCAGGTGGACCATCATTCTCCGCTTAGAGGCTTGCACAGTGCAGTTCGCAACGGTCCCAGCCGAACCTTCAACGACCAGCGGAATTCTTTCCTCCGCTCCCCAGCGAACCAGATCGATGAACTCGTTCCAATTCTTCGGAAGTTTCCAGTACTCATTCAGGATGGCAAAGTTCGGCCGAACCGCCGGGAGCGGGCCGTCGAACTCCAGTGAAGGAAGATACGCCGCCCGTCCGCGACCAATGTGCTTCCTGCTCAATGTGCCCACAGTGTCCGCCGTTGCCGCGACGCTTTCCTGATAGCCATCCGCCGTAACCTGGTGGTCCACTAAGCCGTCCAATCCCGGTTTAACGCGCACGCGCCGCCACTCATCATAGAGTCCGGTTTGACCAATCACCACTAGCGATCCACCGCCGCTGACAAACGCACGCAATATCTGTATCTGTGCTTCGGACAAGCACTCCGTATTCGGAAGCACCAGTACCTTGTACTTTGAGAGATCGCCTAGACCGTCATCGAATACCAAATCAAATGGCACCGAAGCCTGGATCAATGCCTGCTCGGCCAGTACGGTGCATAGCTGCACATCCGCGTTGTTATACGTCAGCGAAGCGTACGAGCGATACACCGCAACGTTGCTATGATCCTCCGCGTCTTCATAGCAATCCCGGTTGTTCAGGTAAAAATCAAGATACTCTCTCGTCACCGCCGACAATGGCGCCGATCCCAGATACCCAATCGTTTGATTGAACATCAACGACTCGCCAAGCGCGAGCGGATCGTTCTCCACATACGTAATCAGCACATTGTTATAAGCCCGCGCTAGCTTATAGCTGCGCGCTCGCGTGATGAGCCGCCCATCCGGATGGAGACCGGGCTCATTGCCTTCCTCACTCCAGAACGACCGTGTGTACTTCAAAAGCCGCTGGTGATCCGCCCCGCCCGTCCATGTAGAATTGCGCCCCGTGATGCCGCCCGGATTGATCTCAAGCGCAACATCAACATTCAACGAATGGACCAGGTCATACATCTGCTTCAACGCGTCCGACATCACCTGACATCGAAAGTCGACCCACTCCTGCAGCGCGGGATCATAAATGATCTGCATCTTCGCCGGCGGGTTATCCGCATTCCACTGCGGCGGATTAATATAGTCCACGCTCGAGAAACCGAAACGCTCTTTTAACTGCGCCACACTATACTTTGACTTCAGGCGATTCCGAAACCCGGCAACGCAAGCCGGGCAATGGCACGAGTCGGGTTCCGCGTTTAGATCAAAGTTATCGAAGTGAATGAAATCCGTCTTCACCTCGACGACGGCGTACCGCACAATCTTCTTCAGATAATCCAGGTATTCTTGGTTCGCAAAACACGGCCGGTAGCGATACGACTGCTGATACCCATACGCCAGCAAGATAGGCAGCCCCGCAACATCACGCTGAATCCAATGTTGAGCCTTCGGCTCCTCCGCAAAGAACGCCTCGTACATCATCGTATTCCACTGGATGTAGGTATCGACCTTCATCCCCAGCCGATGCGCAACCTCCGCAGCCTTGCGTGTCTGCTCCATCCCTTCGCGCTCGGCTTCCATGCCAAAGCCCTTGTAAAGATGCGTATGAAAGACCTCAACGCCCTGCTCATGCAGTTGCCGTATCAGTTCCTCGCTCTGCTGGTAATCACAGGTCTGTTTCGCATCTAACCGTTGTCCGCCACGTCGTACGATGAAGATGTACGGCTCATGATTGCCACCCGCATCGATCAACCCTTTGCCCATCCAACGCCCTTGCGCTGACGAAGGCCACGGCGTATCCGGCGCTTCGCCGACTGCAAAGCGCGGGGCAGTCGCGGCGGCAACCATCCCACCAATAAAGTGTCTGCGATTCAACCGCATCAGCAAGTCCTCATTCTCTTGGCGTGTACCCGCCTAAATGAACTTCGCCAGCAAATCCCCGAGTTCGGAAGACGATTCGTCATCCAAATACACCGTAGCGTCAGGATGAGTCTTCAGCAGCGTCGCCGGGCAAGCATTTGAAATTTCGTCTTCAATGACTCGCCGAACGATCTTCGCCTTCCGAATCCCCGGCACAGATGCAATCAGCTTCGGCACGCGCACGAGCGCCGGGATCGTCAACGTGATCGCTTGCTTCGGCACCGCATCGAAAGTGGGAAACCAACCCTCTGCCACCTGCTGTTCACGGCATGCGTTATCCAGCATCACCAATCGCACATCCAGCGGATCGTGGAAGTCGCAAAGGAACGGGTCGTTAAACGCCAGGTGTCCGTTCTCCCCAATTCCCAGCAGACAAATCTGCGGATTGCCGACTTTCAATGCAGCTGCATACTGAGCACACGCCTGCTCGGTATCTGGGTTGCTGCCATCTACCTCATGAAACGCCTTGATCGCCACACGCGACGTCAACTCCATCCGCATATAGTGTCGAAACGACGCAAAGTGATCCGCCGGAAGTCCCGCATACTCATCCATATGGAACCCGACAATCCGTCCCCAAGGCACATCTCTCCGTTCAACCAGCGAACGAAGCATGCTCAACTGCGAAGCCCCGGTCGCAAAAATCACGCCGAGATCGCCCTGCGCCGGCAGTACAGCGTGCATCGCCTCCGCCACAGCACGCGCAGCAGCTTCACCAGCGGCCTGCCGGCTTTCGTAAACCTCAAACTTCAGTGTTCCAGCTTTGAATTTTTTCGGCTCTACATCTGTCATCTGCATTGAATTCCTATCGTTGAGATTGAACATTCTTTCTTCATCGCATGAGACACCTAAACATCAGGGATAAAAAAGATAGAGCCTTGAAATGCGTTCATTTTCGCCAATGTAGATGGTCCCACGCTGATCGGCGATCACCGCCCCAACCTCATATGCTTGCCATGTGTAATAAGGCCGCCGGTTCACATCGACAAATCCCAGAACCTCATAGGCGCCCGTAGCCGGATCATAAGAGAACATCCGCGCCATCTCGGATACATCGCCTCCCACACCATAGATCTTCCCATCCTCACCAGTCGCCAGCCCAGCAACGTGATACTGGTTCAACGGCTTACCCAGGTTCATGATTGAAAGCTTCTGCGGATCGAGCCGGAACAAATACCCATCCGAAGTCCCGCCATAGATCATCCCCGATGCATCGAGCATGAAAGCATCGACTTCCGTATAAGGCTCCCGCCCAGGCACCGCCGGAGCGTGGATCGGCAGCTTCTCCAGCGTCCCAGTATCTCGATTAAATCGATACAGCACGCCATCCTCGCCGGACAGGAACACATTCCCGCCGTCATCAACCACCAGCATACGAGACATCATTTTCTCGCGCTCTCGCTTCTCTCCCCACGGAATATTCTTGGCGACAACTCCCAGGTCGCTGAATTTCTTCTCCTCAATCGAGTACTTGAAGAAGTGAGCATTCGGCTTCGTTAACCCATAGATCATGTCTCTCTTACGATCGATCGCCAGCGCCGAAATGCTTTCGCCCGCAACCGCTACCCCATGATCCACAACAGACAACGGCTTCCCAATCTCAATCTGCAGATCGTCCAACCCTTTCGGCACATACTCCAGCAGATGCCCGCTGGGCGAAACCCCGAGAAACACAGCTCCCTCCGCCGATATCACCAACGCCTGCGTCACAGCCTTCGCATCGGGAATGACACCGATCGGAACAACATATCCATGCTGCGGATTGATGACAAAAAGATGCGACCGCGCTCCACTCGTTGCTCCGAACACATCCCCGTTCGGTGCCAAGGCCAGCGAAGTAATCCCCGCCTCACCGTCAGGAATAACATCGTCCGGGCTATATCCCAGGTCACGAGCATCGATCCTTGTTTGCGGCACGACAACGCGGTCATACGCCGCATCGCGTTGCGCCGAAGCCGCCACACTCACACCAGTCGCCAATACAAGAAGCGTGCAGACTCTCTTCATCAGTTCGCCGCCTTCGGGCGATACACAAATAGCGCCAACCGATAAGGCGTGTCGCCAAGCATGCCCGCGCTTTCGCCTTCAGAACCCTTAATGCCCTTTACCCCTACCGCACCCACAAAATAAATCGTCCCGTCGGGTGCAGTGCTCGCAGCATTGGTCCCCAGCACAGGCCGTCCGTCTGGCAGGTGCATCTCGCCCAGGTCTTCGGTCTTACCCGTTCGCAGATCGTACGTCACCAGGTGCGTTGCCTTGCCGGCCTCTCCGCTACCGCCGTAGTCAAACTCCTTCTCTGCCGCCACATAGCACAGCTTGCGATCAAGACCCATCGTCAGGCTCAATGACGCATACGGCACATAGCGTTTATCCGCCAGCTCCGGAATCGCCATCTGCCCCAACCGTTTCACCGCAGTCTCGGCAGGCGCGGCCGGATCAAACGAGAACAAAGCGCTCTCACTCTCATCCACCCCATAAAACAGCTTGTTCGTGTGGTCCCACACCACCACACGCCATGCCGTCTCAGACTTCCCATAGTCCCGTCCCAGCGATACACCCTTCGGACGGACAGGCACACGTTCCTTCAGCTCCGTAATGCTGTCCGTCACCGGCGAGTACTTATAGATCCGTCCCGCGCCAAAGCTGCCATAAACATTTCCATCGTCATCGATGCCAAGTGTCCTGCAAATGGACTCCCAGTTATTCATCCGCCCCTTGTCTACCTTCGCGCCCGTCGCGACATCGTAGTAAACAAAGTGCCCACGCGGATGCGTCAGCCCATAAATGCGATTGTATTTCGGGTCATACGCGCCCGTGTTCATGCCCTCATACCTTGGCCCGATCCCGAAATCCTGCACCGTTCCGGTGCGCGGATTGAACGCCATGTAGTGCGACCCCGGATACCCTTCCGGCGTCGCATACCGCGCATAGTCGAACCAAAACCCTGCATGCGTCGCAAAGTAGATGCGCCCATCCTTGCCTTCGCCGAACTTCGCATGGATCTTCGACTGCGGCGCTACATTCACGCCATCCTGCCCTGTCAACTTATTAAGGTCACCCACATCCACCATCCGGTCAGCCTTCGGATCGAAGTACACAAGGTGCCCATCACATCCATGGCAAGCCAGCCCGACATACACCTTGCCGTCCGAAGCCGCCAGCAACGCCGCCCAGTTGCCGTCCATCTCCGCAAGCCCCGGAAACACCCTGTACTCCACCGTCACGGTGCGCTCCGCAGCGCGGACCGGCGACGCCGCATACAGCGCCATGATGGAAAGCGCGCCCCCTGCGAAAGACCGCAACCACAGCCGCCGTCTCACCATCGCCCGAGTCCTTTCCATAGGGCAGCGAAGCTATCACTCTCATCGCCCCACAACTATAAATAGAAACAAAACAATGCCTACCGAAAGATAACACAGCATGCCATTTGCCCACTCGTATTCGAAAAATGCACTTCTCAAGCGCTACGGAGCACAAATCGCCTATCATCACTCCCATACACGCAATTGACCTCTCGCATTTCGATTCGTATTGTCTAGTTATCATTTTCAAATCGGTGTGAGTACGGATCGCGAAGAAAACACTTCCTGTCCCGCCACACCCTGCACGAGTTGTCTGTAAGCCCATCATTCGCGGAGACCCTTCATGCCGACGTACAAGTTCACACCCGCAACCTACGGCAAGTTCCTCATCGTCATAGCGGGCTTCGGCGGTCTCTTGTACGGCATCGACATCGGTGTCATCGCCGCCGCTCTTCTCTACCTCAGCAAAACCGTAGACCTCACCCTCGCACAAACCTCTGCAATCGTCGCCGCGGTCCTCGGCGGCAGCATGGTCTCCTCGCTCATCGCGGGCCTGCTCGCCGACTGGGTAGGACGAAGAAAGATCATGATCGTCAGCGGCCTCATGTTTCTCGCCAGCGTCGCGCTCATCGTCGCCTCGCAGGGCTTCGCCACATTGCTTCTCGGGCGTCTCCTTCAGGGCATGAGCGGAGGCGTCATCGCCGTCGTCATCCCGCTCTACCTCGCCGAGTGCCTCAGTGCCCACAACCGCGGTCGCGGCACCGCCGTCTTCCAGTTCATGCTCACCGTAGGCGTCGTGATCGCCTCTTTCACCGGACTGCTTTATACCCGTGCAGCTGAGGCCGCCATCGCCGCAGCTGCCGGCAACCCGATCCTCATCCGCGCCGCGGAAAACCACGCCTGGCGCGGCATGTTCCTCACCACCATCTACCCCGGCATCATCTTCTTCCTCGGCACACTCTTCCTTGTAGAAACGCCCCGCTGGCTCTTTCGCAAAGGCAGAATCGCCGAGGCCTCCACATCGCTGCATCGACTTCTCGCTCCCGCCGAAGCCGAATTGCAAATGCGCGAGATGGAGTCCATCGCCCACGAGCACAATCAGAAAAAGCTGACCGCCTCCAGCGACTCCCTCCTGCAGCGCAAATACATCCTCCCCTTCGTCCTCGCCTGCATCGTTCTCGCCTGCAACCAGGCCACCGGCATTAACTCTATCCTCGGCTTCCTCGTCGTCATTCTCAAACAAGCCGGCATGAACTCTGTCCACGCCACTCAGGGCAACTTCATCGTCGAAATCGTTCACTGCCTCGTGACCATAGTCGCAATCCTGTTGGTTGACCGCAAAGGCCGCCGCTTCCTTCTCCGCATCGGCACCGGTGGCCTTATGGTTTCGCTCATAGGTTGCGCTTTCCTCTTCCACACCTTCGAGGCCCAGCGTGTCGACGTGCAAAAGACCGTGCAGACCGCAATCCGCGGCAACACCCTGCACCTCCCGATCAACACCGCCTCACTCGGCCCCGGCATTCCAGGCCGCAGCATGGCCCTCACCCTGCTCTATTCCTATGGACACGGCGACAAAGTCGCAACCGCACTCAACACCGACCGCGACGCCACGCTGACCGTCGCACCTGACCGCACCGATGCCAACGCTCCGCTCACCATACGCCGCGCCTTCTACGGTCCCGTCGCGTCCGAAAATACAGGCTGGCTCATTACGCTCTGCCTCGGCCTCTTCGTGTCCTTCTTCTCTCTTGGACCCGGAGTGGTCGTTTGGCTCATGCTCTCAGAGCTCATGCCCACACGCATCCGCTCAACCGGCATGGGGATTGCGCTCTTCATCAACCAGGGTGTCTCCACATCCATCGCCGCCGTCTTCCTTACGGTCGTCGGCACATACGGCTACTACGCGATGTTTCTCTTCTGGACGCTCTGCACCGTCATCTACTTCATCACAGCAACCTTCTTCCTCCCCGAAACAAAGGGACGCACACTGGAAGAGATCGAAGAATACTTTGAGCATCCACAACGAAAGCAGCTCACCTGACCTCGAGAGGGTGATTTGTAGAACCACGAACGGTAGGGCAGGGCTTCAGCCCTGCCCTCAAAAAGTCAAAAGAGAGAGGGTTTCAGCCCCGGAGGCCAACTGCCAGGCCAGGAAATGTTTATGAAATAGCCACCTTCAGCACTCATCTACAGACAGCGGCTTGCACCATCCCAAACCGTGCCACCGACGATCACGGTCTTCAGCTTCATCGCCGGGGTATTCTCATCGCTCGTGAATCGGATGAGGTCAGCCCGCGCACCCACTTCCAGCACACCGCGCCCTCCCACAAACCTCCCGGGATTCACCGTCGCCATCGCCAAAGCCTGCGCCAGAGTGACACCCGCCATCGCGCATACGCGCGCCACGCCATCCTTTAGCGGCAACACCGCACCAGCCAGATACTCTGTACCCGCCAGGCTCAGCCTCCCACTCTCATGAAGCTCAACGCGCCCGCCAACCGCCGTCTCATAAACCCCAGGCGGATTCCCCGCAACAGATACCGCATCGGAAACAAGGATCGACCGTTCCACCCCCTTCGCCCGCACCATCACCTTCAACGCATCGGCGGGAACATGCTGGCCATCGGCGATAAACGTCGCCGACAAACGATCTTCCGCAAGCTGCGTCCACACTACATTCGTGTGCCGAGGCAGCATAGAGGTTGTACCGTTGCCCAGATGTGTCGAAAGCCTCGCCCCTGCATCCACGGCCTTCCGTATCTCCTCGCTCGAAGCATTCGTGTGCCCCAACGCCACCACAACACCTTGCCCGCTTACCGCCGCAATGTACTCCGCAGCCTCTAGCGAGTGAGGCGAAAGCGTAATCAATCCCACCAGCCCACCTGAAACTTCCTGCCACCGCGCAAACTCTTCAAGACTCGGCTTCCTCACATGATCCAGCGGATGCGCACCGCGATAACCCTCCAAGGGGCTGATGTGCGGGCCTTCTACATGCACACAAGGAATTGCATTCGCGACCACGCTACTCCGCCGTCTCGCTTCAGCAACCGCCCTCAGAGCCTTCGCAATCTTCGCCTCAGACGAGGTAATCACAGTCGGCAAAAAGGTGGTCGTTCCCGTAGCGAGCATCTTCTCGGTAAGCCGCAGCACGGTCTCCGCGCTCACATCCTCCGCATTTACATCTTCCCCGCCATACCCGTTCACCTGCAGGTCGATAAGACCCGGCGAGATCCAGCCTTGTTCCTCATGCTCCGTATTCCGCACATCCGTGATCACACCGTCTTCAAAGATCACCTCGATCGCCGTCCCATCGAGCGGATTTTTCCCGCGTAAAATCTGCATGTCTGCTCCTCGTACATCCCTCGGGCCACTTCGATCGAACCGAACTCAATCCCTATCTTAGGTTCGCATGCTATAAACAATGCATTGTTTTATATCGTTTTATTTCTATTTCCACTCCTAATGAATTAACCGGGATACCTATGAGACGGCTTCTGACACTCCGGCTGGCAGCTTTGGCGACCTGCCTCGCCGCCAGCCGCACTGCGTCACCGCAGTCCTCCAACGTCAAACTCGTCGGAAACCAAGGCATTACCGCCACCATAAAGCTTCAGGACGGCAAACTCTCCATTGATTCCGTCGAAGACACAGTTCTCCACGTTTCCATCCGCCCCAGAGAAGCCTTCGTTCTCGTCCTTGAAGGCGGCCGCGAACTCCGTTCTTCCAACATGGACGTCCAAGGCAGCCTTGCGTCCTCCACCGTCCCCGTAAACCCATCCGCTTCCCGCCAGGCCGTACACGAACCCGGCCGCCAGCTCTGCGCCAACCTTGTCGACAAAGAAACCGCAATCCACGTCCATTGGTGCATGGTCTCGCGCGGCCCGCAACCCTACCTCCGCCAGGAAATCACCATCGAAGCTCCGGCTCAACCGCTCGCCCTCACCGACGTCCAGCTCTTCCGCTTTCACGACGCTTCCGCGCATGTGGTTGGGTCCGTGCCCGGTTCACCCATCGTCCTCGGAAACTTCTTCCTCGGCTTCGAGCACCCGCTTTCCTACAGCACCACCGTCAACGGCGAAGTCATCGCCGGCCTCAAACGCACACTTCCGCTCGCCGCCGGCAAATCCATCAGTTACACCTCCGTCATCGGCGCCACACGCCCCGGCCAAATGCGCCGCGACTTCCTCGCTTACATCGAGCAGGAGCGCGCCCATCCCTACCGCACCTTCCTCCACTACAACACCTGGTACGACATCGGCTACGGCGAGCGCTTCGATCAGGCCGCCGTTCTGAATCGCATCCACGCCTTCGGCGAAGAGCTCGTCCGCAAGCGCAACGTCCACATGGATTCCTTCCTCATGGATGACGGCTGGGACAACACCAGCTCGCTCTGGGCCATCAACAGAGGCTTCCCCAACGGCCTCGCCCCCGTCCGCACTGCCGCCGCAAAATACGGCTTCGGCATCGGAGTCTGGATGTCGCCCTGGGGCGGCTACCAAAAGGAAAAGCAAGAGCGCATCGCCTTCGGCAAAAGCCAGGGATACGAAATCGTCGACGGCGGCTTCGCTCTCTCCGGTCCGCGTTACTACGCAAAGTTCGAGCAAACCTGCCTCAACTTCGTCAAGCGTGACGGCGTCAACCAGTTCAAATTCGACGGCACCGGCAACGCTGGCCAGGTCTTCCCCGGAAGCCTCTTCGACAGCGACTTCTCCGCCGCCATCCATCTCATCGAACGCATCCGCCAGCAAAACAATCAGGTCTTCATCAACCTCACCACCGGCACCAAACCCTCACCCTTCTGGCTGCGCTACGCCGACTCCATCTGGCGCTCCGGCGACGACCATGACTTCACCGGCGAAGGCACCTGGCGCCAAAAGTGGATCACCTACCGCGACGCACAAACCTACCGGAACATCGTGCAGGGCGGCCCACTCTTTCCTCTCAACTCCCTCATGCTTCACGGCATCCTCTACGCCGCCCAGGCTGAGCATCTATCCGACGACCCCGGCCACGACTTCACCGCCGAAGTCCACTCCTACTTCGGCAGCGGAACCGAACTCCAGGAGATGTACATCACCCCCTCGCTCCTCACCCCCTCCGACTGGGACACCCTCGCCGAATCCGCCAACTGGTCCCGCCGCAACGCCTCCATCCTGCGCGACACCCATTGGATCGGCGGCGATCCCGCCAAAGGCGAGCCCTACGGCTGGGCCTCCTGGAACGCCAACGCCGGAATCCTCGTTCTCCGCAATCCCACCTCGCACCCCCAACACATCTCCATCGACATCCAAACCGCCTTCGAGCTTCCACCCAACGCGAAGCCGCACTACTTCATGCACAGCCCCTGGGCCGCCGACGTCAACAAACCTTCCATAGAGCTCACAGCCCACCAACCCCACATCTTCGACCTCCAACCCTTCCAGGTCCTCACACTCCAAAGCACACCGAACCCATAGCCCAGCACCCATGCCATGCTCACAAGACGCTCCCTTCTCCGCTCGCTCCCCGCCGCCGCCCTCGTTCCCCGCACTCTCTGGGCAAGCCCCACGAACCACAAGCTCTTCATCGGCACCGGCACTGGAAAAACCATCACCAGCAAAGGCATCTACCTCGCCAACTGGAACCCAGACGGCGCCTTAGGCCCCATCACCCTCGCTGCCGAAATGCAAAGCCCCACCTTCCTCGCCCTCGGTAAGCACTCCCGCCACCTCTACGCCACCAGCGAAGTCGCCGCAGGCCAGGCCGTCGCCTTCACCATCGCGCCCCACACCGGCCAACTCACCCGCATGAACGCGCAAAGCACTCAGGGCAATGGACCCGCGCACATCGCGGTCAGCCCCAACGGTCGCGCCGCCTTCGCAACCAACTACGGCAGCGGCAGCCTCACCTCCTACACCATCGCCCCCTCCGGCGAGCTCTCCGCGCCCGTCTCGCACTTCCAGTACGCCCCCATCGACGCCAAACCCGAGCACCAGCAACCCCACGCCCACCAAGCCACCTCATCTCACGACAGCCGCTGGCTCCTCGTCAACGACCTCGGCTCCGACCGCATCTACATCTACCGCGCCGACCCGCTCACCGGCTCGCTCACGCCTGGGCCACAACCCTTCTGGCAGGCCCGCTTCCAATCCGGCCCTCGCCATCTCGCCTTCCATCCCAACGGCCGCTGGGTCTACAACGCCAACGAGCTCGACTCCACCGTCGACCACCTCCTCTGGGACAACCACCACGGCACCCTCACCACCACAGGCACCTTCGTCTCCACACTCCCCGCCGACTACCCCGTCGGCCACTCCACCGCCTCCGAAATCCTCACCTCACCCGACGGCAATTTCCTCTATGTCGGCAACCGCGGCAACGAATCCATCGCCGTCTTCAACATCAATCCCCACACCGGCGCACTCACCCTAGCGCAGCTTGCTCCCCACGGCGGCAAAACCGCACGCCACATCGCGCTTTCCCCCACCGCAGCTTTCCTCCTCATCGCCTGTCAGGACTCCAACACCATCGTCATCCTCGCTCGCGACGCCGCCACCGGCCGCCTCTCCGTCCCACGCAACACGTACCCTATCGACAGCCCACAGTGCCTCGTCTTCACCACATAATCTCCATGGAGCCCCCGATGCAGGCCGTCCCCGTCACCGTCGATCGCAAAGACCCCCGCTTCGACACGCTCAAGCGCGGCAACAACATCCGCTTCCCTGCCACCGATGCCGAAGCCGCCGGCCGCATCATTCTCTGCAGCGACGAGGCCGAAGTCTCCACCGCTCTCCAGCGCATCGTCGCCTCCGGCATCCGTCCCACCATCCGCAGCGGTGGACACTGCTACGAAGACTTCGTCGCCAACAACCCCAACGGCGCCATCATCGACCTCTCTCTCCACAACCGCGTCGATGCCGCCCCATCCGGCAAACCCTTCCGCATCGCCTCCGGCGCACGCCTCGGCGAGGTCTACCAAACCCTCTACAAGCGTTACAACGTCACACTCCCCGCCGGCACCTGCTACATGGTCGGCGCCGGCGGACATATCTCCGGCGGCGGCTACGGCCTGCTCGCTCGCCAGCACGGCCTAACCGTCGACTGGATCACTGCCATCGACATCCTCACCATCGACCCCCACGGCAAGGTCATCGAACGCCGTATCGACAAAGCCCACGACCCCGAGCTCTTCCGCGCCTGCCGCGGTGCTGGCGGTGGAAACTTCGGCATCATCACCAACTTCTACTTCGATACGCTACCCACCTCGCCCCGGCAAGTCGCCGAAGCCTCTGTCTCCTTCCCCTGGTCTTCCTTGACCGAAGAAAAGTTCAGCAGGCTCCTCGCCCTCTACGGCGACTACTGGAACGGCCCCGGTCGCGCCCCTGAAACCTGGGGTCTCTCCGTCGTCCTCACCCTCGGCCCCAGCAAGCACGGCGCCGGCAACATCAACATCGCCGCGCAATACTGCGACGCCAATGGCAACGCCTCCGACCTCTCGGTGCTCTACGACTTCTACGATCGCTTCGCGGAACTCATGCCCCCACACGATGCCGGCAAATCAGGCAAATCGGGAACATCAAGAGCCGAGCGCTACGGCGTCAAGCTTCGCCCCTGGCTCGAAGCCACACTCGCCGGCAGCGACTCCGGCGGCGTGGTTCGCGCCAAGTACAAATCCACCTATATGAAGAAGCCCTTCGTCCAGGCCGAGTGCCACACCCTCTACAAATTCCTCAACTCGCCCGACATCGACGCCCACGGCTTCGTCCTCGCAATCGACGGCTACGGCGGCGCCACCAACAACCCCGATCGCATCCACGACACCGCCATCGCCCAACGCTCTTCTATCATGAAGCTCCAATGGCAGTGCTACTGGGCCGAAGCCTCAGAAGACGCCGCCCGCCTCAAGTTCATGGACGACTTCTACACCGCCATGTACACCGGCCCGCACGTCCCACCCGAATACCAGGGCACACCCTTCGGCGAACGCTACGAAGGCTGCTACATGAATTACGCCGACGCCGACATGCTCCGCTACACCCACTGGCCGCAACTCTTCTACGGCGCAGCCGGCCTCTATCCACAACTCCAGCAGGTCAAGCAGCAGTATGACCCCAACAACATCTTTCACAGCTCCATGAGCGTCCGCCCCACGAGTGCCCACGCATGAAATCGACAACACCCTGGAACCGCCGCACCTTCCTCTCAACCGCCGGCCTCACCGCAGCGGCTGCCGTCTCGCCCCGCTTGCTTACCGCTGAGTCCACCAACCAGCCCGCAACCACAAACCCCGCATCCTTCGCCTGCGTTGCCTCTACAAATCAAATCCAGCTCTTCCACGTGCGCGACGCCAACTGGCTCCCACTCACCGAGCCAATATCCTGCGAAGCCCCTCGCTCTCTCGTGCTGCACCCCACACACGACATCCTCTACATCGCACACGACACGCAGCAATACCTCAACCTCCCACGCGCCAGCATCTCCGCATGGTCCATCGATCACCGCACCGGCACACTGCTTCCAATCAACCGCACCCCCCTCACACTCTCCGCCACAAGCCCTCAGCACATCTCCATCTCTCCGGACGGCCGCACGCTCCTCGTCTCCGCAACCGGCGGCGGCGCCTACAACCTCTTCTCGCTCGCATCCGATGGAACCATCCTTCCCACCCCGCACGCCCTCAAGCAAACAGGCTGCGGCCCGCACCCACTGCAATCGTCCGCACAACCCCACGCCGCTATCTTCCACCCCACCAGCCCCATCGCCTACGCCTGTGACTTCGGCACCGACCGCATCAACCAGTTCGATCTCCGCGCTGAAACTCCCACAATCATCAACCGCACCTCACTCCCTCCCGGCAGCGGCCCACAACACATCACCCTGCATCCATCCGGGCGCATGCTCATAGCAGCAAGCCGCCTGCAACCCACACTGCACGTCATCGCTATCGACGAGAAATCTCATCGCCTCGGCGCATCCCTGCAACACCTCTCACTGGATGCCGCAACTGCCGGCCCTCTCTGCTTCAGCCCATCAGACGACAAGCTGTACGCAGCCGCATCCACAGCCAAACAGGAATCAACACTCTTTGTCTTTCAGATAGATCAGGCGTCTCTCCGCATACATCAATTCGCAAGCATCAGCCTCTCCGGTATCGGCGATCCCCAACAACTGATCTCGCACCAGAGCAGACTCTACCTCGCAGGCGCAAGCGGCATAGCAAGCCTCGACCCCACTCGGCTGACCCCTCAGCATATCCTTTGCAAAAGCAACATCACAAGCATCACCATGCGCGCCCTCTAGTTCAGTGCGCTTGAACTGACACCACAAATTTGTCATCCTGAGCGAGTGAGTAGATTTTTAGAATCTGCTGATTTATTTAGAGATAAATAGCGCGTTTTTGGCTGTGTAGGAACTGTGCAGGCATTTTCTCGCGCCTGTTCAAGTTGATAGTGCAACAAGGTTCTAAAAAGCACAAGGAATTGGGGTAAATGCACCTCCAGTGGCTTAAGCCACTGGAGGTGCATTTTGGCGGCATACCGACACCTGGGTATCGATGACCGGATACAGATTCAAGTTCTCACGAAGCGGGGCGTCTCGGACGCGGAGATCGCTCGCGAGCTGAAGGTTGACCGTTCTACCGTCTGGCGCGAGCGACGGCGGAACAAGGTCGAAGGCAAGTATTACTACCACCAGGCGCAGGCCTGCGCGGAGAAGCGTCAACGAGAACGGCGTCGGCGTCCGTCGAAGATGACGCCTGCGATGGTCGCCTTCATCGAAGAGAAGCTGCGGCTGGGCTGGAGTCCGGAGCAAATCGGAGGATGGCTCAAGCATCGACAGACGTTGCTTGCTCCTGTCAGCTATGAACGCATCTACTGGCACGTCTGGCGCAACAAGATCGATGGTGGCAATCTCTATCGGCATCTTCGTCGTGGCGGTCGTCGGTATCGCCGCTTCGGCTCACGGTTCGACTTCACGCGCAGAAAGGCACCTGTCTCCGGGCGCGTGGACATCGGTCAGCGGCCTGCCATCGTGGAAGAGAAGTCGCGTGTTGGCGACTGGGAACTCGATACCATCGTCGGCAGCCAGCGCAAAGGCGCTCTGGTCAGCATGGTCGAGCGTGGATCGAAGTTCGTTCGTCTCGCTCTTGTTCAGGAGGCAAAATCCGATGTTGTGGCAAACGTCATCGAAGCACGTCTCTCCAAAGACATCGACAAGGTTCTTACGCTGACCATGGACAACGGAGCTGAGTTCGCGCGGCACAAAGCCTTCGGTGCCGCACTGGATGCAGATACCTTCTTCGCCAAGCCCTATCATGCGTGGGAGCGCGGGCTCAACGAGCACACCAACGGACTTGTCCGCGAATACTTCCCAAAGTCCACCGACTTCACCACTATCTCCGATGACGAAGTGCTCAGAGTGGAGGAACTTCTTAACAATCGGCCACGAGCCGTGCTAGCCTTCAGGACACCACTGGAGGTCTTCTCCAATCCTCAGCTTCTACAACCTGTTGCACTAGCCATCTAAATGGGGCTCGATTTCTGTGCATTTCTTGAACGCGAGACACCATTCTACAGGCACGATTCATAGCTTAGAGGCTGTGTCCTAAGCCCATGCCGTGTTCGATGACCGGCGCGATTTCCGGCTGCGGTGGCTTGATGGATTGCTCCGGCTTTATCGCTGGCATGTGGGCGCTCTCGTGGGACACATCATGTCCTAATGCTTGCGGCAACTTCTCGCGGTCATTGGTGAAAAGCTGCGCGTCCTCTGCGCCACGCGAGACAGCAACGTAAGCCATGCGGCTGTTGAGCAGGTCTTTCGCGGCCAGCTCAGTATCGACGTGAATCAATACCCGCTCGGCAGTCTGCCCCTGGCTGGAATGGCTCGTCACCGCATAGCCGTGATCGAGATGCGGATGCTCGCGCGGATCAAGCTGCACGTCGCGGCCTCCGTCCATCTTCAAGCGCATCTGTCCGTCCTCGATGGCTGCGACCGTTCCTAATTCACGGTTGGCAACCTTCAAATCATTGGCTGGCGCGGTGAACTGGATGCGGTCGCCCACGGCGAAGTTGCGCGGTTCCTCTCGATATACGGAGACGCCCTGCTGCCGTCTAGGATCGTAGGTCAGCTCGGAGCCATCGGCCCGCACCACGGTCAACAGGTTTTTCTCTGCATCAACGCTCTTGACTCGCGCGTATTCGCCGCGCTCCATGCCCGTTTCTTTCGACGCGCGGGCATATCGCACTACATCGTTGAACTCGTACCGCGCGGCCCATGTCCGCTCCGGCCCGGTGAGGTCTTGGCGCGGTACAAGCGCCGCTATGCGATGCTCGTCTTTACTGACTGAGCCGCGCTCCTGCATCTCTGCACGGATACGCTCGTTGATCTCCACGCGGGAGCGGTTGTCGGGCGAGACAACCAGCGTACCCTCCGGCGACTTCGCGTATTCCTTCGCTATTGCAGTGATGCGTTCCTCGCGGCCTACAATCTCATGGACGCGACCCTGCCGCTCCAAGCCTTGCACGGCCTCGCGCACCTCGCCCCGCGCAAGCTGCTCGACCACCTGTTTCAGCTCCGGGTTCTTCTGGCGGACGATCTCTTCGAGCTTCACTGTTTTCATGCCCGCGTCCTGAAGCTGCGCGAACGGACGCCCGGCCTCGACGGCCTCATGCTGCCGTCGATCTCCTACGAGCAAGACGCGATCATTGGGATGCAGGCGATTCACAAATTCGTGCATCTGCTTGGTGGACGCAAGCGAAGATTCATCGAGCACATACAGGCGGCGGTCTCCGGTATCCGGCTGCTGGCCGCGTGCAAGATGTTTTTGCAGCGTGGATGTTTCCATGCCTGCATCGGCCAGCTTTTGCGCCGCGCGAGACGTGGGCGCGAAGCCTTCGACCGTGTACCCTTGTGCCTCCGCGCCTTCACGGATAACGGCCAGCGTCGTTGTCTTCCCCGCGCCCGCGACTCCATCCAACCCCACTATCTTTTCGCGGGAGAGAAACAGTTGGTCAACAACTTGGCGCTGCGAGGCATTCAGCTCCGGGTGGCGGTCCTCGGTCGCAATCCGAATCTGCGGAGAAACGAGCATCGGGTCACTCATCCCGCGCTGATTGCCTTCCTGCATCCGCGTAACGATGTCGCGTTCCATGCGAAGCATCGCGGCAGTCGTGTACTGCTGTCCTCTACCGCCATGATCGACGGTGCGGAACTCGCCTCGCGCGGCCCGCTGCTCGAACTCCTGCCGGACATGGGCATACGTCGTTTCCCCCATGCCGCGATTGAGCGCGGCTTCCAGAAGTTCGCGGCGGTCCAGCACGGCGGAACGCTCGAAGAGATGGTCGCGGGCATAAGTGACGGCCTGTTGCGCGGCCACTGTGCTCCGATTCAGCACGGGTTCGTGAACGTGGCGCTGTCCACGTTCACGCGCTTCGGCCACAACCCGGTCGGCCTGATGTCCATATTGCGCGGCTAAATTCCGATGCCTCTCTAATACCTCTCCCGGCGATAGCAGCTCTTTGCTGTCCCGCGTCCGGTGCGCGGCAACCTGCGCGGCTCCCGCCCCGTCTATCCCCATCTCGCGGAGATGATCTTTGATCTGTTCGCGGCGTGGGCTGCTGGCCTCCAGATACTCTTTCGTATACCCCTTGATCTCAGGCTGCCCATGCTTGCCGCGCTCCAGCTCGTAGCCCAACCCCTGTAACCGCATCGCCAGCTCGGAACGGTACAAACTGGTAGCGACGCGCTGCGACGCGAATAGCTCCTGCGGCTGCAAGGCGCGGGCTTGTCCGTTGTCGCGTTCGGTGACGTTGAAGATCACAGCATGGGTGTGGAGCTGCGGCGCGGCGTAACCATCTACAGGCCGCGCGGTATCGTGCTCAAAGGTCGCGGCCACAAATTTGCCTGTCGTCTCCGGCGCATGGACGTTGCCGATGCGGGCCTGCGTGTACTTCTCCAATTCGGCCAAGGCAACACGCACACTCTCCCGATGCGCCTCTCGCACGCGCTCATCGCCGCCGACAAGGGCAGTGAGAGAAACCGACTTCGGCGCGGAGAACGTAGCATCCCAACCGGCGCGATGCTCTACGCTCGTCACTTCTTTGCCGAATTTTCCTTCATAAGTTTTGGAGACCTGATGGCGAACAAGCTGCGCTTCCGTGTGCGGATGCTGGCCTTCGGTCAGACGCGCAAAGTGCTCATTGCCAACCGCACCCTCCAAGCCCCATCGCTCGGCCAGCTTGCCTTGCCACTCGCTATGTCCCTGCTGATCGCGGCTCCAATAGTTCTGCCGCTCCGACGCAAACTCCCGCTCATGGTACGTCCGTACCTGCGAGGCTGACAGCGGCTTGGAAATGGTCAGCACGGAATGCTACCTCAACAAACCCTATTCTAGTTCTCTTTCACACCATAAACTTCGTATATGGTGCCGCCTGCACGTCCTAACCGATTTGAAATTACGCTCCTCTGGCTCACGATATTTCTTTATACCGTCGGGCGAATTTCTCAGCTATACGCAAACAGATTACCGGCAATTTGGATCATGCTTTTGCATGTAATCCCTCCTGCCGTCTTTGCTCTAGTGCATGGCCGCATTCTTTATGGAACCAAAGGAATTGCAACCTTCACAGCATATTGTTTGGGGATTGGCTGCATTGCCGAAAGTGCCAGCCTAGTTACAGGATTCCCTTTTGGTCACTATCATTTCACCGCTGCAATGGGACCAAAGCTCTTTGATATTCCAATCCTGCTTGCCCTTGCCTACTTGGGTATTGGCTACGTCTCTTGGATTCTGGCCGTTCTCATCCTCGGCTACCGCAATCTGCCCATCCGGGGAACCCGGTTAGCTTCCGCGCCGCTGCTTGCCAGCCTCATCATGCTTGCCTGGGACGTTGCGATGGACCCCGACTGGTCCACGCTGGATCGAATATGGATATGGCATAGCGGCGGAGCCTACTTCGGCGTTCCGCTTAGCAATTTTGTCGGATGGTTCCTGACAGCTTTTCTTTATTACCTAGCCTTCGCGCTCTATTGCAGAACGAAAACAATCTCATCGCAACCAACCTCGCAAGTGTTTTGGGGGCTGCCGATTCTGCTTTACATCATCTGCGCTCTGGGCAATCTGCTCATACTGCGGCAACCAATGGCCCCTCCCGTCGTCTTCGACGGAGCCGGAAAACTGTGGCACACGGAAGATATTCTCGTAAGCTGTGTTCTCGTGTCAGTTTTTTTGATGACTCCACTCGCGCTGCTGACGTGGCTACGACTAAGAAAAGGCCGTCGTCCTACTCAATCCCTTTTGACTCATCCCACACAAACGCCTCTTTAGGTTTGTCGGCAGGCATGTCAGCGGGCGCATCGAAAAGTGGGAGCGTGGCCTGCACCGCTGCCGATGATTTGGGTTGCTCCGTGCGAGCTACCGTCGGCGGCGGCGACGATCTGGGCGCAATCTCCGGCAACTTGCGTTCGATGAACTCCGGTTGTCTGCCATGCTTCCTTGCGAACTGAAAGTAAACCGGCACAACGCGGTTCTCCTGCTTGATGAAGCCGTGCAACGGTTCCAGGCCGGAGATTTCCGAAGCCATGACAAGCGGCTTGGTGGCAATCTCCATCGCATACGATTTCCTGCTCCCTAACAGCTTCATGCTGCGCGACTCCTTCAGCCGCTCCACTTCAATTTCCCCGATGGCATCGGAAATCCACTTGGCGGCGCGTGGCTCGGTGGTCTTGAAAAACAGCTTGGTCGCGGGCTGCGAAAGCATGGCCTCGGCATCTTTTCCGTAGCGTTTTTCAAGCTGGCTGCGACCCTGAAAGCCCACCACAACGGGATTGCCGTACTTGCGATTTCCGTGACGGCGGTATGGAGTTGCGGGAGCTTGTTAAGGCTCGCCAGCTCGTCCAGCACAAACCATACCGGCTTTGCCGCGTGGTCTTCGCAATAACCCATCATGCGAAGAATGAATAAATCGAGCCACACGGAATGAAGCGGCAAAATCTTTGCGCGATAGGCCGGTGTGGACGTGAGAAACACCCAACGCTTACGCGCGGTGTACCACTCCGCCGTCGCAAAGGTCGGCCTCGTATGCTCCCAATCCGGCAACAATTCCAAGCTGTCGGCCACCATATTCAAGCTCGCCAGAACACCCGCCCGCTGTGCTGGCGCTCCCGCATCGAGCAACGCGGCAAGCGGCGTACCTTTCACGGCAAACTCGATCCGCGACGGGTTCGCCATCATGCTCAGGATGTCCCTGGGCTGCGGCTGCCGCTTGAGCAAGTGGGCCAGTATCCGGCGCGGCCCATCGGTGAAAAACTCTTTCTCGTATTCCTTCTCCGGCAGGAACGCGGCGGCGATGGTCGCCGCTGTTTCGTCGCGGTCGATCTCGTTGCCAAGACTCCAATACGGGCAACGCTGGTCCAGGGGATTGAGGATCAAATCGCCACGCGCGGGCGAATAAAATTCGCTTACAAAATCCATCGCCGGGTCATAGACGATGGCGCTCTCGCCGCGCTCCCGCACTTGACGAAGAAGCTGCCGGATGGCGTTCGACTTGCCCGCACCGGTGTCGCCCATCATCAAAATGTGGCTGGCTTCAAGACGCTTCGGGATGCGGTAGCTTGGTCCAAAGGGCAACCACTGCAAAAGGCGATTCTCGAAGCGCAGACGGAAACGGATGCCGTCCGTCTTTGCTCTATGCCACCGTAAGGACGATGCCAGCTCCGGGCCTTTGGTCCGGCGTCCGTGGCGTTCTTCCTGCTCTCGTCTCCGCGCAAAACCTTGCTTCATCCAAAGCCGGAAAACATAGAGCAGCATCAACACGGCAAGGCTGTTGAGCATCGGTCTGCCAAACAACCACCACACGCTCACGCCGTCATAAACGTAATCGCGTAATCCTTTGGCAAGATCGTCTGCGGGCACTTTCTCCGGGGCGCTATAGGCCACTCCACGCCAGCCCTCCGCGATGGCTTTGGGCGAAAGTGTGACGGGCAGCTTCGGGTCTGTGCCTGAGACTACATCCTCGGCGGAAGCTGGTATCGGCTTTCGCTTGGGCGCGGTCTTCATCACCCAACGAATCGTCATCTCACTGTGCGGCATCCCCGCCCCTGCGGAGCTGGCGGCATAGGTCGGAAGGTAGACCTTTTGGAGCGGTGCAAGCGTCCACGCGAGCCAAGCCGAAGCCGGGAAGATGAGGACAAGCGGGCCAACCACAAGCCAGAAAAGGAACCAGAACAGCCGTCCCGTCCGGCTCGGAAAACGCATGGGGCCGCTCACTGCTTGCCCCCGTCTGGTCCCTCCTGGGACAGAAACTCCGCGAGCAATTTGCGCGCGTCGGCCAGCTTTCGGGTGTTGGCCTGGTCACGAATTTTGAGCACAGAATCGGGCAGCAGATGCTTGCCCTCGGCGTTGGCCTGGGCCGTCGCGTGAAAGAGATTCAGGAGCATGTAGCGCAGTGCCGACACCTCGGCCAGTACCAACTCGGTAGGGTCTGCCGGACGTTGCCGCGCGGCTTTCAGGGCCAGTTCGCGCAACCACTCAGCCACGGTTTTCCCTGCGCCTTCGGCGGCGGTTTCTACCTCCGTCAACTCTTCCGGCGTGACTCTGGTTGCAATGGTTTTGGCACGGAGAACCGGACGCGCTTCACTGGTTGGTGAGGCTGGAGACTGCAACGGAGCCGGGATGCGGGGAGTGCTCATAGGGAAACCCGCCTCGAAAATAGCTTGCACCTTGCGATTTTGCCCGTCAAGCGCCCGAATGATGGAAGCCCTTGTCTATCAGCGCGTTTACACATTGGGCGCTGTAAGGCGCTCTGCGCGTTTACGCACGTAAACGCATTGTCGCCACGCCGGATACACGCATTACCAAACTGCTGATTCAAAGTGCGTTAACGTCGCCCAACGGAGATTTCAAGCCGGTTTACCGGCAGCATCCTATTTTGGGGGTGACGTGTCAATAGTTCTCCCGCTGCGTAGCAGCGTACACGCGTTTACCAGTGCTACGGACTCCGCGCCAGAGTCAGGTGGAATGGAACGGGTCCACGAATTACGTCGTCTCAGTCCCTCAGCAGGACGCCTCAATCTCGCTCAACGCTGGAACCAAAGAAAGCGGCGATCACATCGCAGACAACGGGAAGCGCGGACACGGAAAAGCAACCGCTCCCAACCACGCCGATGCGTTCGCTCTGCATCAGGCGCTTGCATTCGGGCATGAGAACTTCTCAGGCATCGCCGCTCGCTCCTGAAGTCAGTGTGCCGGCACATCACTTTCAGCACCACAATTCATACCATTTCGGTGTGCTGATTGGAGGCCTTCCAAATGGGATTTAGGAGAGGTTTTAGCGATAGCGTTGGCCGCGCACCTCACCCTCACTTTAGAGGGCGAATCGCTGCTGATATTTCCTTCCGCAAGCCGCCAAGATCGTCCGTATCGAATGGACGGTTTGACCGTGGTTCCCGATGAGTCTTTCAGCATCTCCATCATGGCCGCAATGAACGCGGAAGACGGAGGCTTCTCTAGATACGGCACAGAAGATTCTGGACGACGTGGCTTCCCATGGTATTTCATCTTTAGCGTAGCTTTTCAATACGGTGCATTCGCCGTTGAAAAGCTACGACCTGAAACGGCTTCATGAATCAAAGTCCTGCCGAGGCACAGCCAAATGAAGGCGATGCAGCAACTGTACCGCGGATCGGGTGTCAATAGTCACTAGCCCTTTGAAAGCCAGTCATCTGGAGGTCAGTTGACGCACCAAGTCTACCGTCGAATCTGCGCAGTTTTTTGCCTTGCAGCGATGACTTTGCTTTCGGCTGCAGATGCACACGCGCAGCCAGGGGAGAATCGCCGAATCCTGTTTTCTGCGAAGCTTCCACTGATGGCGCCGCCATCAGGAACGATCCAAACCCTCGTCACGCAGCTTGATGACGCGTCGCAAGTTCAACGTAATCGAGCTTTGGACTTGCTCTCTGTCATGGGGCCTTCTATAGAGCCTCAATTGCGATGGTCGTTCAATGCACTCCAGGATGCAGTAGTGCCTACCAGTCAACAACGGCGATATATCTATCGTCCCTACGAAGGCGTGCAGGAGGGGCCTGCCGTTGTTTCCCCGCGTTACGCGGAGCATAGTCTGGCTGCTCTCATTGACCGCTTTGAAGACCGCCAAAGTCTAACATCGCGGTGCTCTGCCCGATCTTTTGTACCAGCGAGATTGTTAGTGTAGCGCAGCTATCTCTGTGTTCAGATAGCCGCCGTCGGGGGTGTGGGGAAGTGGGAAGCGTACTTTGCTTTCCACTTCTCCATACCCCAGGGTGGTTGTGATCCAGGCCTCCGGTGCCGGGGGTCGATAACCCAGCGACGAGTGAGGCCTGACTGTGTTGTAGTGAACGCGCCAACGCTCTGCCAGTACTCTGATCTCCTTCATCGAGTAGAAGATCTCGCCGTTGAGGAACTCGTCGCGCAGCTTCGAGTTGAAGCTCTCGCAGTAGCCGTTCTCCCACGGCGAACCCGGTTCGATGTACAGCGTCTTGGTGCCCGTCGCCGCAAGCCACTGGCGCAGGCCCCGGGCTACGAACTCTGGCCCATAGCACCACACGAAGCACCTGGAAGGTAGGGTTTGAGGAAGGCAGGAAGTCGGGTCGAGGGAGCGTAGCGACCGAGATCCGACTTCCTGGGCCATGGCCGGCCACAGGTCTCCTAAGCTGAACGTATGCCTACTTTCACTTCAGGAGAGAACCAGCCATGTCCCTTGTCCAGCCTACTCAACCGTCCGCCGTTCTGGTAGCGATCGATATCGCCAAGCTCCGTCACGATGTGCTGATCGAGGCTCCAGGATGGAAGAGCCGCAAGCGCCTGATCTTGCCCAACACCGCGACCGAGTTCCGTCTGTTTGCCGACTTTCTTCATGGCCTGAAGCATCCGGTACGTGTCGTCTTCGAAGCCACTGGGAACTACCACCGACCGTTGGCACATTTTCTGCAGGCCGAGGGTTTCCATCTCGAGTTGATCGCGTCCTTAGCCGTTGCTCGTACGCGCGAAGCGATGCATAACTCCTGGGACAAGAACGATCCGAAGGATGCCCAGGTTCTACTTCATCTGCTTAAGACCGGCGTGACCCAGCACTACCATGATCCGCTCAAGAACCAGATCCATGACTTCCAGGAGCTGTCGCTGACCTATGCACAGATCTCGCTGGAGAAGACACGGACGCAGCATCGGCTCTTGACCCATTACCTTCCGCTCTACTTTCCAGAGATCGAACGGTACTATCATGCGTCGCGCTCTGAGTGGCTCCTTGCTTTCCTTCAAGTCTTCCCCACACCGGCTCTGATCGCGCGGCTCTCGATGGAAGATTTCGTTCAGCAGGCGTGGGCCGTTGTTGGACGGAAGGTCAGTAAACAGCGGCTACTGGAGGACATCTACCACACGGCTCAGACCTCCATCGGTATCCCCGTGGCCGAAGACTCAGAAGCGGTGGCCATGTTCCGAGTCGTGCTCGGCGAGATGATCCGCCTCTGCCAACTGCGCGATCAACTGGAAGAGCGAGCCGCGCATCACCTCCAGGATAACGCCGACTTCCGGCGTCTCCAACAGCTGCCCGGCGTCGGTCCCATCCTGGCGCTGACCATCCTCGCCGAAGCCGGCGACCTGCGCCGCTTCAACCATCATCGTCAGTTCCTCAAGTTCTGTGGCCTCGATCTCTCAACCCAGCAGTCAGGCCAGTTCCGCGGCACCACCAAGCTGTCCAAGTACGGCAACGCACGGCTGCGCTGCGCCTTCTGGATGGCTGCCACCGTGGCCGTTCGTCTGCGTGAGAACAGCTTCCGAGACAAGTTCGAACGATATCTCCGGCGTGATCCCGCCAGTGCCGACCGCAAGCGTATGGCGTATGTCGCCGTCGCCGCCAAGATGGCTCGTGTGGCCCATGGGATCATCAAGACCGGAACCGACTTCCGCTGCTTCTATGAAGCAGCGGCACCAAGTGGAAGAGCCGCTTCACCTGGGCCGTCGAGGCCGTGAGGACCTCGTAGATAATGATCCGGCCTTCCACTTGGTTGAGATTTCATTTTGAGTACAGTGGAGACTGCGCACCCCGGCAGATCTCGTGTCGCTATGGTCGAACGCTCAGCCCTTGCTCGTGGAAGCCACTTGGAGGTACAGTCGTCGTCAAGCACATCCCGTACGGGATGCCGAGGGACCTTCTCTTCTCTTCAGCTTTTCCTTCCCGTGTTAGTACGTTGTCCGAGCGAAGGTGTTCCGGCACCCCCTTCAGCACCATTACGTCAGCCAGCGCAGAGATGACCCTGGCGCTGGACCAGCGGCGTTCCGCCCGCACCAGCAGGCACTCGCGAGTGTGTTCGTCTATCAGGTTGAGCAGGCGCACACTGCGCCCATCATGCGTCCGTGCACTGACGAAGTCATAGCTCCACACATGGTTCCGTCGCTCTGGCCTGAGCCGCACGCACGAGCCATCGTTGAGCCACAGGCGTCCTCGTGGCTTCTGCTTCTGTGGTACCTTCAGCCCCTCGCGACGCCAGATACGCTCCACGCGATCCTTGCCCACCCGCCAGCCGGCTCGCTTGAGCAGCGCCGTGATCCGGCGATACCCATAACGACCGTACTGGCCGGCAAGCAAGATGATCGCCTGCGTGAGTGCATCTTCGTCTTCACGCCGGATCGCACGGTAGCGCTGCGTGCCGCGAGGCTGGTTGGACAGCCGGCATGCCCTGCGCTCCGTCATCCCATGCTTCTGCTGTGCATGGTCTGATGCGATCCGTCGTCGCTCAGGGCTTAGAAGTTTCCCGAGGCGAAGTCCTTCAACACAAGGTTATCCAGGCTCAGGTTCGCAACCAGACGCTTCAACTTGGAGTTCTCCTGCTCCAACTCTTTCAGCCGCTTCGCCTGGTCCACTTGCAGCCCGCCGTACTCCTTACGCCAGCGGAAGTACGTCTGCTCCACGATCCCGGCTTCCTTACACGCCACAGCTGTCGTCTTGCCGTTCGCTACCGCCACTTCGATCTGCCGCAACAGGTTCACCACCTGCTCAGGCTGGTACTTCTTGCCTCGTCCCATATGCTCTCCTTGTCCAGTTGTCTCTTATCCACTGGCACATTTCAAGCCGGGCACTCCACGAGCTCTCCCTTTCACCGAGGCATTTTGCGTGAAATCAGAAGCGAGATGGATCAGCGCTATATTTCAGCCTTCCGCTCTATGCGGAAGCGCATCAGGATGCAATACGGTTCGGACGCAGTTTCGGCCGGCGCGTTTGGCCTCATAAAGAGCGAGATCGGCTGCGTGGGTCAGCATCGCGGAATGTAGTTCGTCCTTCGGATGAAGCGTTGCGCAACCGACCGAGACTGTCACCACGGAATGGGGGCTTCCGCGGTGTTCCATGCTGAGTTCCTTTACTGCGGAGCAAATGCGCTCTGCGACCAATTCGGCCCCGTGGCGATCCGTCTCTGGCAGCAGAACCACGAATTCCTCTCCTCCGAACCTCGCAACGACATCGCCGGGACGTTGCGGAACAGCCGAAAGGGTATGAGCAATCCGTTTCAGACAGGCATCGCCCTTCAGGTGCCCATAGACATCGTTGTAATCTTTGAAGCAGTCGGTGTCGATCATGAGGACGCTCAAGGGCTTGTCTGATCTTGTGGAGCGACGCCACTCATCGTCGAGTGCACGTTCAAACTCACGACGATTGAGCAGCCCGGTCAGAGGGTCCGTGAGGGCAAGCTGCTCGAGCCGCTCGTTTGCTTCGGAAAGCTCTTTGTTTCGGGCTTCTAAGTTCACTACCAAAGCTTCATTCGCTTCAAGCGCGGACCGCAACTTTTTCCGTTCGCTCCGTATTTCAATCTGCGTCTGAATCTGTCGCGCGAGAATGGTCAACGCCCTCAATTGAACACCACCCAGTCTTCGCGGGACTCGATCAACCACGCAGAGTGTTCCAATGTTGATTTGGTCGCCCAGTCGGAGCGGCATACCTGCATAGAACCGGATGTTCGGTTCTCCCGCTACGAACGGGTTAGATTGAAAGCGGCTGTCCGTCATAGTGTCTTCCACGACAAACAACTCGTTTTGACGAATTGCCCACTTGCAGAAAGAACCGTCGATTGGCGTTTCCTGTACGTCGAGACCCACCGAGGCCTTGAACCATTGGCGATCAAAATCAAGCAGGGACATCAAACCGATCGGTGCCTGACATATCTCGGCAGCCAGTTCGACAAGTTCATCAAACGCTTCCTCGCGCGGTGTATCCAGCAGATCCAGTTCTTTGAGGACTGACACTCTCAATCGTTCTTCCGTGCTGTCAGAAGAGAACAGTGGGAGAGGCAAGGGATTGAGCATGTAGATGATCTCGTTTCAAAGAACAAAGTAGTGTCGCGGCCCGTAGCTGTTTAGCGAACTGTTTCCGCCGTGTTCTCGATCTCTTCCAACATCCCCAGAGTCTCTTTGAGATGAACTTGGAAATATGTGCGCATCAGCTTCAACACTTCACTTATCGTGGGGTCCCGAATCGAATAGAAGACTTGGCTGCTGACCCTCCTTGTCGACACGATCTGCTTGGTGCGCAACACCGCCAGGTGCTGCGAGACATTCGTTTGCTCAAGACCGAGATGCTCGATGAGCATGCCGGCCGACATCTCTCCCGAACTCAGGAACTCAAGGATGGCAATGCGGGTTGGATGTGCGAGCGCTTGGAAGATATCGGCTTTGAAGCGACGCAGCGAATCAGGCATATGACAATATTAGCACCTTCGCATACTGCAAGGCAGAACTGATCTTTTCCCTTGTTTGGGCCTGGCAACGAAACCGACCCACGAAGGCCTGAGGAACCTGGAGATAATTAGTTAGGCACGTATGTTGATTAGCCCCAATTACCGGGCAGAACTCGCAACCTCTGTCCGTTGCGAAATCGACTCAACCAATCGATGCTTGCTCGTGCTGCTCATTAGAGTGGTGCGTAGTGGGTTCTGCAAGGCGATGCGGAAACCAAACAGGAATCGGAGCAGTGCATTCCGATCAGTGTGCTCACGAAATGATGACAAAGCTATCGCGGCGCGTTCTGCTCCTCAGGTGGGAGGTGGACGGGACAGCATCGAAGCATTTCCTCTCCGTATAATGGAGGGAACTTGGAGAAGGTAATCCAGGCGCGTTCAGGGAACATGGGTTATTTCATCCCAGTATCTGGGAGCATCATTCTGTCGAAGACAAGTTCGGAGGTGGAGTGCCCGATCTTTTGTGCCGTTGGATGAGTTAGTGTAGCGCAACTACTTCTGAGTTCAAGTAGTCGCCGTCGGGGGTGTGGAGAAGTGGGAAGCGCGTAGCGGTTTCCACTTCTCCACACCCCACGTTGTTTGTCAGCCATGCCTCGGGTGCTGGTGGTCTGTAGCCCAGCGAGGAGTGTGGTCTGACGGTGTTGTAGTGGACGCGCCAGCGTTCGGCCAGCACGCGCAGTTCTTTCATCGAGTAGAAGATCTCACCGTTGAGGAACTCGTCCCTCAGCTTGGAGTTGAAGCTTTCGCAGTAGCCGTTCTCCCACGGCGAACCGGGTTCGATGTACAACGTCTTTGGTCCTGTTTTGGCCAGCCATTTCCGTAGGTCTTTGGCGACGAACTCCGGCCCATAGCACCACACGAAGCACCTGGAAGGTAGGGTTTGAGGAAGGCAGGAAGTCGGGTCGAGGGAGCGTAGCGACCGAGATCCGACTTCCTGGGCCATGGCCGGCCACAGGTCTCCTAAGCTGAACGTATGCCTACTTTCACTTCAGGAGAGAACCAGCCATGTCCCTTGTCCAGCCTACTCAACCGTCCGCCGTTCTGGTAGCGATCGATATCGCCAAGCTCCGTCACGATGTGCTGATCGAGGCTCCAGGATGGAAGAGCCGCAAGCGCCTGATCTTGCCCAACACCGCGACCGAGTTCCGTCTGTTTGCCGACTTTCTTCATGGCCTGAAGCATCCGGTACGTGTCGTCTTCGAAGCCACTGGGAACTACCACCGACCGTTGGCACATTTTCTGCAGGCCGAGGGTTTCCATCTCGAGTTGATCGCGTCCTTAGCCGTTGCTCGTACGCGCGAAGCGATGCATAACTCCTGGGACAAGAACGATCCGAAGGATGCCCAGGTTCTACTTCATCTGCTTAAGACCGGCGTGACCCAGCACTACCATGATCCGCTCAAGAACCAGATCCATGACTTCCAGGAGCTGTCGCTGACCTATGCACAGATCTCGCTGGAGAAGACACGGACGCAGCATCGGCTCTTGACCCATTACCTTCCGCTCTACTTTCCAGAGATCGAACGGTACTATCATGCGTCGCGCTCTGAGTGGCTCCTTGCTTTCCTTCAAGTCTTCCCCACACCGGCTCTGATCGCGCGGCTCTCGATGGAAGATTTCGTTCAGCAGGCGTGGGCCGTTGTTGGACGGAAGGTCAGTAAACAGCGGCTACTGGAGGACATCTACCACACGGCTCAGACCTCCATCGGTATCCCCGTGGCCGAAGACTCAGAAGCGGTGGCCATGTTCCGAGTCGTGCTCGGCGAGATGATCCGCCTCTGCCAACTGCGCGATCAACTGGAAGAGCGAGCCGCGCATCACCTCCAGGATAACGCCGACTTCCGGCGTCTCCAACAGCTGCCCGGCGTCGGTCCCATCCTGGCGCTGACCATCCTCGCCGAAGCCGGCGACCTGCGCCGCTTCAACCATCATCGTCAGTTCCTCAAGTTCTGTGGCCTCGATCTCTCAACCCAGCAGTCAGGCCAGTTCCGCGGCACCACCAAGCTGTCCAAGTACGGCAACGCACGGCTGCGCTGCGCCTTCTGGATGGCTGCCACCGTGGCCGTTCGTCTGCGTGAGAACAGCTTCCGAGACAAGTTCGAACGATATCTCCGGCGTGATCCCGCCAGTGCCGACCGCAAGCGTATGGCGTATGTCGCCGTCGCCGCCAAGATGGCTCGTGTGGCCCATGGGATCATCAAGACCGGAACCGACTTCCGCTGCTTCTATGAAGCAGCGGCACCAAGTGGAAGAGCCGCTTCACCTGGGCCGTCGAGGCCGTGAGGACCTCGTAGATAATGATCCGGCCTTCCACTTGGTTGAGATTTCATTTTGAGTACAGTGGAGACTGCGCACCCCGGCAGATCTCGTGTCGCTATGGTCGAACGCTCAGCCCTTGCTCGTGGAAGCCACTTGGAGGTACAGTCGTCGTCAAGCACATCCCGTACGGGATGCCGAGGGACCTTCTCTTCTCTTCAGCTTTTCCTTCCCGTGTTAGTACGTTGTCCGAGCGAAGGTGTTCCGGCACCCCCTTCAGCACCATTACGTCAGCCAGCGCAGAGATGACCCTGGCGCTGGACCAGCGGCGTTCCGCCCGCACCAGCAGGCACTCGCGAGTGTGTTCGTCTATCAGGTTGAGCAGGCGCACACTGCGCCCATCATGCGTCCGTGCACTGACGAAGTCATAGCTCCACACATGGTTCCGTCGCTCTGGCCTGAGCCGCACGCACGAGCCATCGTTGAGCCACAGGCGTCCTCGTGGCTTCTGCTTCTGTGGTACCTTCAGCCCCTCGCGACGCCAGATACGCTCCACGCGATCCTTGCCCACCCGCCAGCCGGCTCGCTTGAGCAGCGCCGTGATCCGGCGATACCCATAACGACCGTACTGGCCGGCAAGCAAGATGATCGCCTGCGTGAGTGCATCTTCGTCTTCACGCCGGATCGCACGGTAGCGCTGCGTGCCGCGAGGCTGGTTGGACAGCCGGCATGCCCTGCGCTCCGTCATCCCATGCTTCTGCTGTGCATGGTCTGATGCGATCCGTCGTCGCTCAGGGCTTAGAAGTTTCCCGAGGCGAAGTCCTTCAACACAAGGTTATCCAGGCTCAGGTTCGCAACCAGACGCTTCAACTTGGAGTTCTCCTGCTCCAACTCTTTCAGCCGCTTCGCCTGGTCCACTTGCAGCCCGCCGTACTCCTTACGCCAGCGGAAGTACGTCTGCTCCACGATCCCGGCTTCCTTACACGCCACAGCTGTCGTCTTGCCGTTCGCTACCGCCACTTCGATCTGCCGCAACAGGTTCACCACCTGCTCAGGCTGGTACTTCTTGCCTCGTCCCATATGCTCTCCTTGTCCAGTTGTCTCTTATCCACTGGCACATTTCAAGCCGGGCACTCCAGCCGCAGCATCTGCAGCACGATGGAAGATTTCGTAGACCCGTATTGCCGACGAGCCGAGAACGACAGCGCAATCGACGAGCCCACGATAAACAGAAACAGCGGAAACACAACATCGGTCAGCGTGCAGCCGTTCCAGACGGAGTGGCGCAGTTGCGGATAGGAAACAGCGGCATCCCCGGCGTTATTGACCAGAATCATCACCGCAACGGTGAGCCCACGCATCACGTCAAGCGATACGAGTCGAGGTTTCAGGGGCATAGCTACCCTCTCCCTACGGCAAAGCGCCAAATGCGCAACACCTTTGGAGGTGCTGCGCATTCGGGTGGGACATCCGTCCAGGCCCCTGCTGGTTCAACTTCGTTGCCATCCGTTCAACGCTCAACGGACGGGCTGAAGCTCCTGTCCCGTTGTGGGCGCAACCGTTGGTACAGGAAGCGAGAGTTGGTCTAACAACACCAAGCTCCACGCATCCAGTGGCCGAGATAACACTAGCCTGCCAGACTGATCGGCTCGAACCGTCTCGCGTTTCGTAGCCCATGCAGCCTCACGAAGCTCCCTGGTCTCGGCGCGGTTCGGCGGCTCGGGACTACCCATCTGCTCCCATACCGCTACCGCATTTCCATGGGTGGCGTCGAGCGTCTCGACAGAGAAGAGAGCCAGCGGCGGCAGGCCATTGATCGTGATACTCAAAGGCCGCGCTGATCCAGTGGCGACGATTTTGTCCGCATCCGCAACGCTGGACGTCTTCGGCAGCGCCTCGGGTACTTCCGTCGGATAGTTATAGGCCAGCGCCGTCACCATGCTGGTCTTACTATTCCGCGTCACCATCACGCCCTTCACTGCGCTCAACTCTTCATCACCCAGGCGGTTCATGAACCGGTAGGCATGGAACGCGGGCTTGACGATCTGCTGGTAGTTGATGAGTCCAAAACCGCCGTGGAAGACCGAATCGATCTTGCGCTCTTCCTCGAAGACATCAGTGAAGACCCAGTAGGAGAGCGAATCGACCAACCCTACGGACTCAAGGTTGGTCTTGGCGATGAAGGCCGCAGCCGCCAGCGAGTCATGCGAGTGGTCTAGCGGAGACGGACTCGAGCTCCACTCGGTAAGCTGAATCTCCGCATGGGGATAGGCACTCGCATTGACCATCTTTCGCAGCGTGGTCAGGTCCTGTTTCGTCGAATCAATGCTGCGGCGTAGCTGCGAAACAGTGCTTCCGCTGGCATCGATGGGAAAGTCCGTCGGGTATGGATGGGTGGAGATGAAGTCAAGTGGCAGATGGTTCGCTGCACAGAACTTCAGGAAGTCTTCGACCCATATCGGCTGCCAGTTGCCGCCGTCGCTTTTGGACGCTTCATGCCGCTGCGTCTTATCGTCTTCGTCTGGGTTTGGTACCAGGTGAAAGTTGCTGGTCGCCGGTCCGCCCACGCGGAAGGCCGGATCGACCGACTTCACGGTCTCCGCCGTCACACGGTATAGCTCGAAGTACTGGGCTTGGGTTCCGGTCTTGAAGAAGTAACGGAGGTTCGGCTCGTTCCACACCTCGAAGTACCATTGCCGCATCTCTTCTCGGCCATAGCGTTCGACGCAATGTACGAGCAGGTGCCGCACCAACTCGGCCCACTTCTTGTTGTCCGTAGGCGGGCCGCCGTTGGCCTTCCACCAGAAGTCGGTGTTCTTCTGCGTGGCCAACTCATCGGGAACAAACCCTAGCTCAACAAACGGCCGCACGCCCTGCGCCAGCATACGGTCGAAGACATCGTCGACGTACTGGAAGTTATAGACCGGTGTACCGTCCGGCTCTTCACGGTAGACGAACATATCGTCATGGAATATGCCGTGAAAGCGAACGTACTGGAAGCCGTCATACTCGGCAACGGTATGCAGCTCATCCTGCCACGTCGCGCGCAGGGCCTCATTGGCTCGGCCCGCACCCACAACCTTGCTCCAGTAGTGGATCAAAGGCTTGCCGGGCGCAGAGGCGTTCACCTCCACGCGGATGGGTGAGTCGCTTGCTGGAGCCTGTGCCGCAGCAGTGGAAACCAAACCGCAGATGGCGCCGCACAAAAGAATTGCTGCTGGTCGATTCAAGAGAGTGTATCCTTCGGCCGCGTAGATCGGATCAGAAATGGTTGATGTGTCAAACGACAAACGAAATTTTGCAGAACAGAGAGCGGGCGGTCAAGGCAAGACCGCCCGCCTCTCAAGTTAGAAGTGCAGCTTTAGAGCAAACTCCGCCGTCCTTGGGTCTGTAAAGGACGAAGTCTGACCAAAGTTGCTTGAACCTTGGATGTAGGCGCCCAGGTTCGTACTGCCTAGCGTATTGTTGACGCCAAACGCGGAGGGATGGTTTGCCACGTTGAAGAGTTCAGCGCGGAAGTCTAAGGCAACTGGCCCATAGATCGGGAATGTCTTCTGCAGCGACACATCCCAGTTGTCGTACCGAGGACCGGGGACACCGAACGCCTCGAAGTTTCCGAAGGTGCCAGCCGCAGGGACAGCAAATGCCGCTGGGTTGATCCACTGCTTCTCGGTGTGAGCCCCTGCAAAGTAGTTGCCTATCTTGTTGGGACGTTCCGAGACCGAAGTCACGCCGTCGCCCGAGACGTCCGTGTTCGACGGCTGGACTACATTGATCGGCAGTCCCGACGAGAAGCGTGTGATTCCCGAGACCTGGAACCTGCCGAACGCACGCTTGTACCAATCATTACCCGTCTGCCAGAAAGGAAGCGGGTACACGTAGCTGACAACAAGGATCTGCGGTGTGTTGTAGTTGGCAGGGCCGTAGTCGGCACGAATGTTGGTGCTGTCCTGCGGGTTGTAGTTGTAGTAGTAGGCGTCGGTCAAGTCCTTCGACCAGGTATAGGACACACTGATCGTGCCGCCATGCCGCATCTGCTTCAGGATGCGCGCCTGCAGTGAGTTGTAGTTGCTGATACCACCATTCGCGCTTTGGATGATGTCCGCGTAGCCGAGGTAGGGACGCAGCGCATTCGCCGAGACGCCGGGATTAGCCTGCACGGTACCTGCTGCCTCCTGATTGATGTTCTGATAGTAGGTCAGGTTCGCAGAGTTGGAACCAACGTAGTTGATCTCTGCCATGGTGTCCGAAGAGATACGCTGCTGAATGCCCAAGCTCCAGTTCTTGATGCGAGGCGGTTCCAGGTTGCGGGTGCGCGAGTAGCCGATCGTCGTCGGATTAGAGGCCGCTGGAGCGGAACTGGCGATAGTGTTGGCGTTCCCGGAGAGAAGATTCGACACCGAGACAAAAGGCAGTTGTGCAACCGAATTGATGTAGGCGTTGCCCTCGATACGCTCATACGATAGACCGAAGCCGCCATGGATGACCGTGCGCTGCTTTCCTGTCAAATCATAGGAAAAGCCGACACGCGGCGCAGGGGTGTTGAAATACGTGTCCACAAGACCGGCTGGCAGGTTGTGGAACAGCGCCTGCACGGCCGGGTTGCTGGCCAGCGCGACACGGCTCTGCGCCTGCGGCGGGAAGCCATTGCCGCCCAACACCAGACCGTTGTATGGGTAAGGGTTGCTGGTGATGATGCCGGAGTTGTTCACCGTCGCCGCATGGCCCGCGCTGTAGTAGCTCGGGTAGAAGGCCGATCCGTTGTAGAGCGCGCTGTAGATCGGCTCCATATATTGGTAACGAAGGCCGAGGTTCAGAACGAGCCGACGGCTCAGCGTCCAGTCGTCCTGCACATAGCCTTCAATCTGACCGAAACGGGTCCACGTCTGCTGGATGGCGCTGGCTTCCTGGTAGGTTGCGAAGTTGCCTTCCAGAAGGTTGGTCAGCGCTACGTCCTGCGTTCCTCCGGTGAAGCCGAAGGTTCCATTGATCGCCGGGATCGAGTTCTGGTTTTTACGGTTACGCCACGCATAAAGACCAACCTTGATCGAGTGGTGTCCAAGCACACGCGAGAAGTCGTCCTTCGCGGCGTAGACGCGCTCATAGTTATTGAAGTTCAGCGCGGTCGCCGTGACGGTCGTATATCCACTGACCGACAAAGTCGGGATGTCCGGCGACGCGTTGTAAAGGGTTGCATAGTTCAGGTTGTTTCCAGCACGTGTGATGCTGGTCAGATTATTGAAGGAAGGGTTGGGGCCGATGCCCGTGTTCTCCGTCACCCGGTTGCCGGAATAGGAGCCTGTAAGCGTGTTCGCTGTCTTTGCGTTGAAGGTGTGCGTCCATTGGATCGAGGAAGTGAAGCCAGGAACCTCGCGGTTGAAGATGATCGCCTGCGTAGGCGTTCCCGGCGTTGTGTAGTAGTCATGCACGAAGTGGCCAGAGATCTGGTTCTTCTCGTTCATGTTGTAGTCAATCTTCACCAGATATTCGGAGCTGTTGAAGTAGTTCTGTGCAGGAAACGAGAAAGTGGGGCTCGAGGTGCTGCCACCGTTGGCATGGGGAAAGAGCTGGGCGAGCGCGAGGCCTGTAGCCGTCGCGCAGCCTGTCGTTACTGTCCCAGTGCATGGCGGGAGTACTGAGCCACCCGGTAGTGCAGTCAGGTTGCCAGTCTTCTCGGCGTCAGTCGGCACCGTGGTTACGGTCTGGATCTGCTGCCGTAGCCGCTTGAACTCTTGGCCGGCAAAGAAGAACAGCTTGTCTTTGCCGGTATTGAAGTGCCCTGGGATATAGAGCGGTCCGCCCAGCGTCCAGCCAAAATCGTTATAGACGAAGGGCAACTTTGTTGGTGTGCCGCCGATGGCCACGAAGGGATACGCCTGGAGGTCCTTGTTCCGGATGAATTCGTACGCCATCCCATGGAAGTCGCGGGTTCCATTCTTGATTGCCACGCTAACGGTTGCGCCGGCATCACCGCCATAGCTCGCATCATAGGCCGAGCCTGCCGTGCGGAACTCTTCAAGCGCGTCTGGAGAGATGTTCACAAAGTTATTTCCTGAGCCGCCGTTGTCCTTGTTATCAACGCCGTCGAGGAAAAAGTTCGAGTTGTCCGGCCGCATTCCGTCCACTGACTGACCATTACCTGCAACACCATAGCTACCAAAGAGTCCTGAGAAAGCACTCGCTACCGTCGTCGATACACCTGGTGATAGAGCAATGAGTTGCACATAATTGCGCCCGTTAAGCTGAATCTGGGTCGCCTGTTCGCTTGTCACGACAGACCCCACCTCCGAGCTCGTGGTGTGGATCAGAACGCTGTCCGCCTCGACAGTGACTATTTGATCCTGCTCACCTATCTGAAGGGTCAGCGGGATGCTCGGTTTACCGCCGACATCGACCGTAACACCCTGCACCAGGGCTGCCTTGAAGCCCTTCGCTGTCGCCTTCACGCTGTACGAACCTATTGGAATGTCGAGAACGATGTAGTTACCGCTGGCATCCGACGTTACCTTCTTGGCCAAACCGGTGGCGCCGTTCGTAACCGTAACCTCAGCATTCGGTACAACCGCTCCAGTAGCGTCCGCCACAGTGCCGGAGATTTGTTGACTATCTACCGTCTGCGCCTTCCCAGCCGTAAACGCCACTCCCAGCACACAACAAAGGACTAATATTCGCCCCAGTATCTTCCGTGTCGACAATGCCTTCATCTTGCCTCCTAGTATGTTCATCGATTCCAATCTTTCTGTTCCGGGATATCTCTTTGTTCTCAGGCCCGATACCCTGAGAAGTGCTCCCAATCAACTGCGACCATCCTGCCTAGCTGCTGTAACTGTCGGCAAGTGAATTTACGGTAAGACTCTTGTCGTTCTTACGTAAGAACTCCGTTAGGGCGACGTTGCATGGTCGCTCATTTCAAACACCAACACTCCTCCACCCACTACCTCGGAGTGAAGGAGATACATCCTGTCCAGCAACTTGCCATTTAGTCGTACCGACCGTACATAGAACTTGCCTGCCTCAGCTCCATGCGCCACAATGTGAAGATTCTTCCCGTTGCCCGCGTGGATCGTCATCTCGTCAAAGTGTGGAGTCCCAATCGCGTACCTCGGCGTTCCCGGAGTGACCGGGTAGAACCCCAGAGCCGACATCACGTACCAGGCCGACATCTGCCCGGCGTCATCGTTCCCGATCAACCCTCCGGTCGTGTTCAGGTAGAGCCGCGTCATGATGTCATGCACATGGAACTGTGTCTTGCCGGGCGCTCCGGCATCGTCATACAGATAGGCGATGTGGTGGCTCGGCTCATTGCCCTGGTCGTAGGTGCCGCTGGCGAACAGGCCGTCCAGCTTCTTCACAAACGCCTCCGGCCCGTGCAGCGTCTCGATCAGTCCGGGGATGTCCTGTAGCACAAAGAAGGTATCGACATACGGCGTCGACTCCGTGATGTAGCTCGCCGGCTTTTCGGCGTCGAACGGCGTTGCCCACGTTCCGTCGGCGTGGCGTCCGCGCGCAAAACCCACTGTCGGATCAATCACGTTGCGCCAGTTTTGCGCACGCTTGGCAAAGAGCTCCGCATCCTGCTTATGCCCCAACGCCGCAGCGAACACACTGACTTCATAATCGTTATAGGCGTAGTCCAGCGTCCGGGAGACCTGCTCGTCCTTATGGAACGCATACGGCACATGGTCTTCCAGCGGGATGTAGCCGTACTTCAGGTACGAATCCAGAGCTCGCCGCCCGCGGCCATTTTTGTAAAGCTCCATGCTCGCAGGCGATTCGGTCGCATTCTTCCGCATCAGCCGGAACGCTGCCTCGGCGTCGAAGCCCCGGATTCCCTTCACGTAGGCGTCAGCGATAATGGCCCCCGCATAGTCGCCGGTCATCTCCGTGGTGTAGCTGTTCCATGCGGGAAAGATGGGCAGAAATCCCCCCTGCTCGCCCTTGGCAACCAGCGACTGCACCATATCGCGATCGCGCTCCGGCTCCAGAATCGTCATCAGCGGATGCACCGCACGAAACGTGTCCCAGATGGAGTAGTCGTCGTAGTACACAAAGCCTTTGGCGGTTTCAGTGGCTCCTCCGCCTGCAAACTCAGGGTAGGTTCCGCTGCGGTCGGAGTAGATCCTCGGCAGCAGCTTCGAGTGGTACAGCGCCGTATAAAACACCGTCCGATCAGGCGAGCTGCCACCGATCAGCACCTCGGACAGCGCCGTCTCCCACGCCGAGCGCGCACGAGCAACAGCAGCATCGAAGTCCCAGTCGGGCATCTCGGCCTGCAGGTTCCGGCGGGCCTCGTCGACGCTAGTAAACGATGTGCCGATTCGCACCCTAACCGCGCTTTCCCGGCCTAAATCAAATGAAACAAAGGCACCCGGAGTTCCCGCCGACGAATCCTGCCGCAAGCCTCCATCGTTTCGTACTGTACCGGACCAGGTCCCGCCGACGTGGAACGGGCGATCAAACTGCACGACAACATATCCTGAGAACCCCGCCGGCTGCCCCGCCCCCGCGTAGATGCGGTAAACCGGATTCTGCCCCGTTATCTCCTGCCGCACCGGGTCGATCTGGATCGTCCCGTTACCCAGCCGCAGATTATTTTCGACGGCCACCCAGCCCGTCTTCTTCCCCGGTGCAAACCGGAACTGCATCATCCCCGAGCGCTCTGACCCAGTGATCGCAGCATGGATTCCACTATCAGCCAGATCGACACGGTAAAGATAAGGACGGGCCTGCTCGGTCGACCGCGAAAAAGCCGACGCCCACGCCGCATCACCCAGCTTGCTACTGTCGTTCAGGGGCATCAGCGTAAAGCTGCCGTAGTCCTGGGCGCAAGATCCCGAAAGAAAGTGGCTTCCCCGGAATCCCTGGATGCGAGTGTCCGCCACGTAATACGGCGCGACACACTTTCCTTCGCCCGACCGCGTCTGCGGCGTCCACTGCGTCATGCCGAACGGAACACCCGTCGCAGGGAACGTCTGACCGTCCGCAGAAGTCCCGATCATCACGTTGACGTCATCCACCAGCGCCGCGTTGTTCCCCCTCTGCAAAGCGTAGGAGGTGGTCGACAGCAGCAGCGCGACAAAAAAGATGCGGCTTAACATAGCTGCCCATTCTGCGTTTACAGAATGTCCCGCACAAGTGAGCAGTTTGTGGATTTACATATCTTCTAACTTGTTAGAAAAAATCCGGAGTTGTAAGAAACTCGGGTTCAGCCCAATTTCAAAGGCCCCGCTCAGCGCTCATGCCCACGGAAGGCCTGGATCGACGTATTCAGGGTCGTCCCCGCAACCCGCGACGAAGCCAACAGCACCTCAAAGTACGGGAACTTTTCGGCCGGAAGCCTCTGCCGTATCGCCGCGATGCCAGCCGGTGAGGTAATGAACTCTCCCGCTGCACGCGTCCCCTGCGAGTCCGTACCTGCGACGATCAACGTATAGCGGTGATCACTAAGATTTGGGATAAACGCCACAACGCTGTAAGCATGGTCCTTATCATTCCGAATCTCATAGACACTCTGCTCGCCAGCAACCGGCGAGCGGTTCAAAATGTACGACCGATGCAGCGTGGAGTGCCCGGCTTGAAATGTGCCAGTGGATAAGAGAGACACTGAACAAGGAGAGCATATGGGACGAGGCAAGAAGTACCAGCCTGAGCAGGTGGTGAACCTGCTCAGGCAAATCGAAGTAGCCGTAGCAAACGGGAAGACGACGGCTCTGGCGTGCAAGGAAGCCGGGATTGTGGAGCAGACGTACTTTCGCTGGCGCAAGGAGTACGGCGGGCTACAAGTGGATCAGGCGAAGCGGCTGAAAGAGTTGGAGCAGGAGAACTCGAAGCTGAAGCGTCTGGTTGCGAATCTGAGCCTGGACAACCTTGTGTTGAAGGACTTCGCCTCGGGAAACTTCTAAGCCCTGAGCGACGACGGATCGCATCAGACCATGCACAGCAGAAGCATGGGATGACGGAGCGCAGGGCATGCCGGCTGTCCAACCAGCCTCGCGGCACGCAGCGCTACCGTGCGATCCGGCGGGAAGACGAAGATGCACTCACGCAGGCGATCGTTCAGCTTGCCAGCCAGTACGGCCGTTATGGGTATCGCCGGATCACGGCGTTGCTGAAGCGGGCCGGCTGGCGGGTAGGCAAGGATCGCGTGGAGCGTATCTGGCGTCGCGAGGGGCTAAAGGTTCCACAGAAGCAGAAGCCACGGGGCAGGTTGTGGCTCAACGATGGATCGTGCGTGCGGCTCAGGCCGGAGCGGCGTAACCATGTATGGAGCTACGACTTCGTCAGTGCGCGGACGCATGATGGCCGCAGTGTACGGCTTCTCAACCTGATCGACGAACACACGCGCGAGAGCTTGCTGGTGCGGGCGGAACGCCGCTGGTCAAGTGCCAGGGTCATCTCAGCACTGGCCGATGTGATGGTGATGAAGGGAGTGCCGGAACACCTTCGCTCGGACAACGTACTAACACGGGAAGGAAAAGCTGAAGAGAAGAGAAGGTCCCTCGGCATCCCGTACGGGATGTGCTTGACGACGACTGTACCTCCAAGTGGCTTCCACGAGCAAGGGCTGAGCGTTCGACCATAGCGACACGAGATCTGCCGGGGTGCGCAGTCTCCACTGTACTCAAAATGAAATCTCAACCAAGTGGAAGGCCGGATCATTATCTACGAGGTCCTCACGGCCTCGACGGCCCAGGTGAAGCGGCTCTTCCACTTGGTGCCGCTGCTTCATAGAAGCAGCGGAAGTCGGTTCCGGTCTTGATGATCCCATGGGCCACACGAGCCATCTTGGCGGCGACGGCGACATACGCCATACGCTTGCGGTCGGCACTGGCGGGATCACGCCGGAGATATCGTTCGAACTTGTCTCGGAAGCTGTTCTCACGCAGACGAACGGCCACGGTGGCAGCCATCCAGAAGGCGCAGCGCAGCCGTGCGTTGCCGTACTTGGACAGCTTGGTGGTGCCGCGGAACTGGCCTGACTGCTGGGTTGAGAGATCGAGGCCACAGAACTTGAGGAACTGACGATGATGGTTGAAGCGGCGCAGGTCGCCGGCTTCGGCGAGGATGGTCAGCGCCAGGATGGGACCGACGCCGGGCAGCTGTTGGAGACGCCGGAAGTCGGCGTTATCCTGGAGGTGATGCGCGGCTCGCTCTTCCAGTTGATCGCGCAGTTGGCAGAGGCGGATCATCTCGCCGAGCACGACTCGGAACATGGCCACCGCTTCTGAGTCTTCGGCCACGGGGATACCGATGGAGGTCTGAGCCGTGTGGTAGATGTCCTCCAGTAGCCGCTGTTTACTGACCTTCCGTCCAACAACGGCCCACGCCTGCTGAACGAAATCTTCCATCGAGAGCCGCGCGATCAGAGCCGGTGTGGGGAAGACTTGAAGGAAAGCAAGGAGCCACTCAGAGCGCGACGCATGATAGTACCGTTCGATCTCTGGAAAGTAGAGCGGAAGGTAATGGGTCAAGAGCCGATGCTGCGTCCGTGTCTTCTCCAGCGAGATCTGTGCATAGGTCAGCGACAGCTCCTGGAAGTCATGGATCTGGTTCTTGAGCGGATCATGGTAGTGCTGGGTCACGCCGGTCTTAAGCAGATGAAGTAGAACCTGGGCATCCTTCGGATCGTTCTTGTCCCAGGAGTTATGCATCGCTTCGCGCGTACGAGCAACGGCTAAGGACGCGATCAACTCGAGATGGAAACCCTCGGCCTGCAGAAAATGTGCCAACGGTCGGTGGTAGTTCCCAGTGGCTTCGAAGACGACACGTACCGGATGCTTCAGGCCATGAAGAAAGTCGGCAAACAGACGGAACTCGGTCGCGGTGTTGGGCAAGATCAGGCGCTTGCGGCTCTTCCATCCTGGAGCCTCGATCAGCACATCGTGACGGAGCTTGGCGATATCGATCGCTACCAGAACGGCGGACGGTTGAGTAGGCTGGACAAGGGACATGGCTGGTTCTCTCCTGAAGTGAAAGTAGGCATACGTTCAGCTTAGGAGACCTGTGGCCGGCCATGGCCCAGGAAGTCGGATCTCGGTCGCTACGCTCCCTCGACCCGACTTCCTGCCTTCCTCAAACCCTACCTTCCAGGTGCTTCGTGTGGTGCTATGGGCCGGAGTTCGTCGCGAAAGACCTAAGGAAATGGCTGGCCAAAACAGGAGCAAAGACGCTGTACATCGAACCCGGTTCGCCGTGGGAGAACGGCTACTGCGAGAGCTTCAACTCCAAGCTCAGGGACGAGTTCCTGAACGGTGAGATCTTCTACTCGATGAAAGAACTGCGCGTGCTGGCCGAACGCTGGCGCGTCCACTACAACACGATCCGGCCACACTCCTCGCTGGGCTACAGGTCACCGGCACCGGAAGCATGGCTGACATCCAACACGGGGTGTGGAGAAGTGGAAACCGCTACGCGCTTCCCACTTCTCCACACCCCCGACGGCGGCTACTTGAACTCAGAAATAGCTGCGTTACACTAACTCATCCAACGGCACAAAAGATCGGGCACTCCATGGTGAAGTGATAGCGTTGCTTCTTCGAGAATTAAATCTACGTCTACAGCTTGAAAGCGGAGCATTTCGTGACCGTGGACCAGTCTTGCTTTGAAAGGCGGCAGGTTCCGTCTGGCTGTTCTCTGTAATCAAAAACGTATCGACCGCAAACATCCATTACCATTCCGGTGGCGAGCGTCCGTCGATGTTCCGTGTACTCCCCACTTTCCGTAGCAGTTTGAGCGGAGAGGCCCCATCCTCCTCTGCCATAGTGCAGATCCGAGTCGTAGGTTGCAAAAGCCGTCCCGTAATATCGGCGGATGTTTTCTAGCCCGGTGATAACGGAATGATCCAGCTCAATTAACGAGGCATCTTCGGTGTAGAGATTAAGGATGTTGTCCAAATTCTTGGTGCGCACGTCATTGGCCCATCGTTGCTTGAGCAGCATAAACGCATCTTTGTGTCGTACAGCGTTTGTGGGCTGAAGCAGCAGAAACGCGACGATCAAGAGAGAGCGCATCTCATAGCATTATGCGCCCTTTGCCGCATACTCAAATTGATAGGGGAAGGTCCCGGAGGAGGAACTGGACTCCGGGCGCGCAGCCGGCGAGCGGGGGCCGGCAGCAGGCGGAAATGGGTGCAGGGAGAAACCGAACGGGTGTCTCCCTGCCGCGCGATGAGCGCGTAAAGAAAAGGCGGAGAGGCCGCAGGTTCGCGGCTCTCCGATACTTTCAGTTTAAGCAGCTTTCTTGATGGTTGTCGCTGGTTTGACGGTCTTAGGCTCCTTCTTTGCTTTGGCCTTGGCCGCAAACTCCGCTTTGACCTTCTGCGTGATGGCGTCGGTGTCCACCTTGTAGACGGTGGCGGCTTCACGGAGAACACTCGGCGCGTTGGAGCGAGACGCGGCGAGGACGATGGTCAGTTCGACCAGAATGCGGGAGAGCGTTCCTTCATCGGCACGACGCAGGAAGGCAGCGAAGAGCTTGCCGATACGCTACTCATGGTGTCTTCTCCTTGGTGGTTGGCTTTTGCACGTCCGCGTTGAAACGCGGCATGTACATGTCGAATGCCGCCCGGCGAAGGCGGGGGCAGAGCCCACTAGAGAGGTCTGGTTTCCGAATTAGTGCGCCACCGGCGCACGAAATTACAGGGTGGGCGTTGCGGCGGGAACGGCCCGCAGAGGAGGGTGGCGGAAGACGCGCGGCGGCTGAAGACAGGGAGGAGTGAAACTTCTCCCTCGTGAAACAATTTGGGTTCGCTGGTGTCTAAAACGGAAAGGCCAATCATTCAGTTCGGAGGACGTGTCAATGTGCCAAACAGTCATGCGGGAAGACAAATGTCACTCTGGATTACTGGACGCCGAGAGACGAAAGGGGCTGCTGATAATCGTGACGCTGCTGCTTTGGGTGTCAGCAAGCGCGCAGCCCATACGTCAGACGAAATCGGTCACAATCTACACTGTTCCCCCGAACACAGATCGCCGGACTCCAACGTCGCGTGTACGTCATCTCATCGACCAGCTCGGGAACGCCGATCCAAGCATTGCCGAAAGCGCGGAATATGCCCTCTTGAAGCTTTGCCCAGAGATAGAGCCACAGCTACGGGATGCTTTCCTCGAAGAGTCGAAGAAACTGCCTTCTCCGCTACCCAAATCGACGCCAATCGAACAGGACTACGTTCGTGGCGGCGGCTTTGGACGCGTCCAGCCCGCCGAACGTCAATCCCATCCGGTCTATACATCCCTCGCCGCATTGCTGGAACGGTGTACCGAGCTTCGCTATGCGAGCGCATCGTCCATCACGATCAACGCGCAGGATGCGCTACTTACTGATGTCCTGCGCCAGTTTGGCGAGCAGGCTCATGCCTCGGTCACGGTCAGCGCGCGCTCCTTCGATGGTGGTGTCGATCCAGCAGCGTTAGATTGGGTACGGTCAGCGCGTATCACCCTCAGGCTCGACCACATCTCGTATTGGGCGGCCGTTCGATCACTCCTGAACGCTACGCATTCGCCTGCTTTTCACCTTTCGCTCTTTGTCGATATCGGAAGCAATCATCTCAACCTGATTCCTTCAATCGATAGGTACGACATTTTCCGCGATCCCGAAGCTAAGGCAGTTGGTCCTCTTTTACTGGCACAGCGCATGAAAGACAACCAGTTAACCGTTACTGCTGCGCTGATTCCGGCATTGACCAACTTCTCTGGAACTTCGAGGCTCACGCTGGACGGGCAGTCCGCCGTAGGAGGCCTGGCGATTTCCCCTGGGCGGGAGTCGTCCGGTTCCGGTGGAACGGAAGATCCGGATTTTGACAAGGACTTGGGATACGCGTACTCGCCTTCTGAAGGTCTCTACACGTGGCGTCAGCACGTCGCGGTCGATCCCAATCAAACGGGAGCGGAGAGCGCAAGATTCTCCATCGGGGTAGGAGTCAAGGCGCCGGAGTCTCCGGTGGGACTCGGGCCTACAGTATCGTTGCCGCTTTCCTCGTTCCTCGCCAACGCGCCTTCAACGAAGGAAAAGCAAATCTACTTATTGCAGGACTGCAAGACAGTCCAAGCGCCCACTCCTTCCGGTCCTGTCTATGCAAAAGATTCCGAGTGTTCCGCGCGTGATTTTGAGAAGCGCGCCACGGGCGGGCACCGACAAACCACCGAGGGAGTGATTCTGCGGCTTACCAATCATCGCGATCACGCCGTAACGTATGTCTCCACGCTGACCTACTTCGTGAAGCCAGCGGCACGGTATCAAACGCCAGATCAAATCGCGGTTGCCACGGCTATCTATCACACGCATGCAGAACCGGGACAGGCGGTAGACGTTCGCATGGCCTCCACCTACCGTGAGGGTGATCTTGGTTTTCGTTACCAAACATCGAAGCGTATCTCACCTCCAGCGACAGAGCTACCTCCGCAAAGTGGCGTCTATGACCATTGGAGGATTACGGTTTCGAATGTTGTCCGAAACGGTGAGATCTATGAAATTTTCGGGCAGCTTCGTATCCCAAAGGATGCTCCTGCAAACCCTGCCTACCAGCTCGGGGATTTGAAGCCCGTCGATTCGCAGGGCTGGGATATTGAGCATTATCCGTTCTTCAGCGAGATTCGTGCGGAGGGTGACCACTCCGTGCAGGACTTTCGAATCACCACGCTGGAACCGGGAAGAGTGCCTACAACGCTTGTATGGTCGGCACCGGAAAACAGTCATTGGCTGACGGTCGAGTTCATGCCTACGGCCTTAACCAGTTCAATCCCAGCGGGACGGAAATGACCGTGGTCTTCGACCATCCGCTACCGCCAGCTTTTCGTTCGAGCAATCGACGTTACTGGCGGCCATACTCGCGTCACCGAAGACCCTGCGCGAGGTGGCGCGCATGGCAGTCGAAATTGACTTGGCCTCAATCTCCGGATCGCAGCTAATGGGTAAATACACGGGTCCTACGAACGAGGAGCTTTTCGATTGTGTCCTTCCTTGCCTGCCCGATAGCGAGCGTCCCTATTGGGACGAGTTGCGGAACGGCTCTGACGATGTCTATCCCGCTGAACTTCTGCCGGTGTTCTTCGCTTTTGAAGCGAACCTCCAAGGAACTGGCATCGAGGCTGGAGGCCACCCGAACTCTATGGGGACGGTCATAAAGGCACACGACTAAGGTCGAAATCGCTTCCGCTGCAAGAACTAGACTGCACGAAGAACAGCCGCCAGCGGCGGCTCGTGCAGCGAGATTTGCCGCTAAGAACGCCCCGGCGGGGCTGCGGCAAACCAGAACTCGTACCAAACGTATTCACTCGATATCGGAATCCCTGCGCCAGCCTCCGCCAGCGGCTCCGGCTAAAGACGGCTTCGGGGGTAATAGGGTCAGCGCGGCTTGTTGCGCTGACCTCGTTTGGACTTATCGTGGGATTCTGCTGCCTTCGACGCCCTGGCCTGGGCGTCGTCCGTATGTGGGACTTCCCATCCTGTCATGCCCTGCAACACCCTGTCGGCATGCTTGATGGTGTTCACATGCCCATAGTGGGTCTCAATCATGTGGACAGACGTTCCCATTTGCTCCGCGAGGAAGTACACATCAACACCTTCCTGCAAACGCAACGTGGCGTAGGTATGACGGAAGCAATAGGTGGAGCGAGGCACGCCCTGCGTGCCTTCGCGCAAATTCGCCTTGTCGAGAAGATCGGCAATGAGGGAGATGTAGAGAGTCTTCGCGGGCTTGCCCACGATGTTGCTAAAGACTCTGTCCTCTTGTTCGGTAGCTTTGGAGATCGTGCGAATGCGCTCCAGATAATCCCCGACGCTCTTCGGAGCGACCAGCTTGCGTGACTTGCCCTTGCCCTGCACGAACAGAACGACGATTTCGCGACCTTCGCGATCCTTTGCAGCCATGATGTCACGCCAGCGCAGGTTCTTCATCTCGGACGGCCTCATGCCTGTATTGCAGGCAATGAGAATCATGTTGTAGGTGACTGTGCGATACCAGACGCTGGCAGGCTTGTCAGCCTCCGCAATCCATTTCCTTCCGACCGTATGGAGCTTGCGGTACTCCTCCAAGGTAAACTCATCCCGGCGCATAGACTTGAGTTTGGGGCGTTCATCGAAACGCTGGCTGGCAGGGACGTAGCGTTTCTTGATCGCATAGTTCATCACCGCACCGAAGATGGACATCTCAAAACGGATGGTGGAATCACTGATGAAGGGAACCGTCCGCTCCTCGGACGGTTTGACTTCAATCGGCTTCAACACTCGGATGCCAAGGGAGTGTTGAGTCTTGGTGCGGCGCTCGGCCTCCTTGTCGGCGAAGGCTTGGGCCATCTCTTCGCTGACCTCGCGGACGCCGTTGCGACGATTGCGTCCCGCGCCATTTTCTCGTCGCCATGCCGGATAGCCGCCCCACGACTCATCCCCGATCAGATGAACCTGGGTGGAGCCTACGTATTTGTCCAAGGCTCCTTCAATGATGGCGCGGATCTTCTTAGGCCGCGCCGCGCTGATCTCTCCGCGATTCGCTCGTGCTTCCTGCGTCAGCAGGTACTCTCTTCCGACCTCGCGGAAGGGATGATTGAAGACCGGGACATCGTGCTTTAGGCGGAACCGGATATCTGCGTCCTGATCGAAGGCGCGTTCCCGCGCCACCTCGATGTCGGTGGTCTTGAGGGAAATAGTCTTGTAGCGGTCGGCCTTGGGAATCTTCATCCGGCAATACCACATCCGGTGGTCTACATCGCCGCGCCGGAAGAGGACTAAGCCCGGCTTGAGTTCCGATTTGTCTATGACGAATGCCATATTCGCCTCTGTCGGTTTCGATGCGTTCTGTGCAGATTCTGTGCAGGTTTTTTCTGCATCTTGTTGAACCTGCGTATCTGTGCAGGCTTTGTACAGATGATATCAAAATGCTAAATTGCTTATTTATATTTATTTACGATATACTTGTCATCCTGAGCACGCGAAGGATCTGCTGTTTGTTTATAGTGGCAATACTTCTATAGGTTGATTCCGTCTGCGAACCTAGACTCACAACGCCAGCCGCCCTACCCTTTGGTAGCCGTAAACGTCCCACTCCCATACTCACCCATCGCCACATCTCCCGAGAAACGATTCCCCACAACAACGCCCGTAAACGTATACGGCAGGTAATACCCTCCCGGCCGCATCATGCTCTTCAGCGTCACATGGTCTGCCTCCACCTTCCCATGCATCGCCACGCTAAAGATCTCGCCCTTCTGCTCACCCGTCACCGTATCGCCTTCCTGCTTCAACACAAACTCTTGCAGCCCCACGCCGCGCACATACGCAATCGACACATGCCACGTACCAGCCAGGTTCGCCATCGCACCCGCATACACCGGCGGATTCTCAAAGTGCCCCGGATGTCTCAGGTGCTTGCTCAGAACATCCGCCACCACCTTATAGTCGCCCGGCTGCATCATGTACGGCATAATCTCAATCGAAGAGCTCATCGCATCCGGCCGATGCCCATCCCCACCGCCCACCAGAATCCGCGGCGTCCCCTTATCCAGCATCTCCACCAACTCCGTTCCGGTAATACCAACGACAGACGCATCCCATCGAATCGTCATCGTCGGCGCGCGGTTCGAAAGGTCCTCCGTCGGCATATGAATCTCCGTCGCCAGCGACGGAATTCCCTTCAACGCATCCGCAATAAAGCGGTTCCACGCAAGCCACTGCTTCTGTTCCGCCTCGTGGTCGCGCTTGTACCACTCGCGCACCGCGGCAAGCATGCCCATCGCTTCTTCCTTGCCCACCTTCAGCGCCCTTCCCCAGTTATGGTGCGGAGCCGCATTCCAGAACGCCGCCGCGCATAAATCCTTGGGCCCCAAAAGCACGCCCGCGGCCTGCGGCCCGCGCATGCACTTGCCACCCGAGTACCCTACAAACGTCGCCCCCGCTGCCAGATGGATGTTCGGCACCACCGGCTCTTCCGCCGCAGCATCCACGAACACCGGAACGCCTTTCGCCTTCGCAATCTCACAGATTGTCTTAATCGAAAGCGGCTCCTTGAAAGCCCTCGGCCCGGAGTAGATGTAGATCATCGCCGTGCGCTCATTGATCTTCGACCGCAGCTCCTCGTCGGTCTCCACTTCCACGATGTCCGGCCCGCACATCCGCACCCCAAAGTCATACGGATTGCGCGAGTACTTCGGAATGATCACCTGACTGCGCGTCTTCACATAAGGCATCGACTGCGCCAGCTCCGGATCGGTCCCGCAGATGCACGCCACCGTCGCCAACGCAATCGCCGCCTCGCATCCATTCGTCACAATCGCCATCGGGGCGCCCATGTGCTGCGCAATCTCTGCTCCCACGGCCGCCATCAGCTCATCCATATTCACGTAGTAGTTTGAGGCCTCAAACATCGCCTGCTTCACTTCCGGAAGCGACTCCGAGCCCGAGATGATCGTGTACGTCCCACGCGCATTCAAAATCGGCCGCACACCAATCCGCGTGTACAGATTGTCCGCAGCCGTGCCTGTAGCAACCAGCATCCTGCTCGCACTTCCACCCGGCATCACCGATGCCGCGGAGGCTGCGATTGGACTCATAGCCGCAGAGGCAGAAAGAAGACCCGTCTGCTTGAGAACCTCACGTCTGGACCAGCGCGCATTGCGAAACAGAGACATGGAACCTTCCTTCATCATTGAAGTGCGGAACGAAGTAGAAACTCTACGGTTTGTGTCAGACCCACGAACGGTAGGTCAATGCTTCAGAGCTTGCTGGAAAACTCCGGCTTGGCTTTACCGGATTAGCGTGGGGCTTCAGCCCCACGAATAAGTCTTATAAATCAATAGGGCTTTAGCCTTGGGCCTTCACTTCATGTTGCATAAACCTCTTTTTCAGCACCCTCTCATCCCTGCCACCAAAAAGCCGAAAGGATTGGGCTTTAGCCCCGGTGGTCAAACTACCCACGGACAGTACCCTCAAACCGAAGCAATACAGTCAATCTCAACCAGCGAATCACCCGGCAACCCAGCCACAGCCACCGTCGTCCGTACCGGCGGCACATCGCCCCATCGTCCCGCATACACGGAGTTCATCTTCGTGTAGTTCGCAAGGTCGCTCAGGTAAACAGTCACCTTCAACACCTTTGCCATCGACGATCCCGCAAGAATCAGGTTCTGCTCTATCTCATCCAGCACATGCTTGGTGTGCTCCTCAATCGTCCCCGCAAAGTGAGCTCCAATGCCCGCAAGGAAGATGAGGTTCCCAAACTGAACAATGCTGTTGAACAGCGGCGAAGCCTTCGGCGCTGCAGGAGCCGCTGGTGCGGCAGGCTGCGCGGCCGCCGCCGGAACAGGAGGATGATGAATCGCCTTCTTCTCCCAAAGGATGCCACTCTGCGCCTTCGCTTCCGGCATCAGCGCCGCCCCTCCGGTCACCGCAACCGCCGCCGTAGCGGCACTCTTCAAAAGACTCCTGCGCGTCTGCTTTTCCATCGTCTCGATCCCTTTCCGTTTCAACAAACTCCTAAATCCGTCCGAAGTGCTTTACGGCATCGACGATCGAATGAAACTTCTCAATGTACGGATACATACTGTGTTCGCTGTTATCCAGGCTTTGCGCCAAGATCAACACCTCCGCCGCATGCGCCCGCGGCACCACCACCACGCCGTCCTGGTCTGCGACGATGATGTCGTTGGCCTCCACGCGCGTCCCGTCCACATCGAGGGGCACATTCACCCCGCCAAATCTGTAATGCGAAACCGACGTGGACGGCACCACGCCCGTCGCATACACCGGAAATCCGATCCGCTTCAGCTGCGGCAGGTCGCGCACGCCGCCGTCGACCACCGCGCCTGCAAACCCCCGCGAAAACATCGCCGTTCCCATTAGCCCGCCCATCCCGGCAATGTCCTGCCCATCCTCCACCTTCATCACATACACCGAACCCGGCCCACCCGTATCGATCGCCGTAAGCATCCCGGTGAGCGCCGCGGGATCTTTGTTCTCTTCCTTCTTCAGCAGCACCGTCAGGGCCGTGCCCGCAAACTTCGTCGGAAAGATCGCCTGCATCCGGTGCGACATGTAGTGCTTCTCGTGCAGCAACTGTTCTTCCGCATCCGAAACCGAAGCCGCTTCCACATGCCGAAACGCCTCAACCATCCGCTCAGGATTCTTCTCGTAATCAGCCTGCGTCAATGGTGTATCGGCATACACCGCCATCCCCACCCCACCCACAGCAACGGTTGCGAGGCCCACAAGAACCCACCTCCAGAGCTGCTGACGTTTCCCGGCATGGTTCATAACGTGGATATCCCCGCTCTTGGCTGATGAGACTCATAGTAACCTCTCGGACATCTAAAAAGAAACAAAAAGAAACAATCGACGCCGTAATACTGTCTACTCTTCCCTGCAAAACACCAAATTTGCGATCCACAAATTCACCACAAGTCACCACAAACTCACCATAAAAACGCACCCAAAAATCGCCCGTTTTTCAACCCAGAAGCGGCCGTTCCGGATGCACCGCAAGCCAGCAAACCGCCCCGATCACCGCCAGCGCCGCAGCTACACCGAACGACGTCGTCCACCCAAAATGCGCTGCAATCAAAGGAGTTAGCGACGCCGTCAAGGCCCCACCCACCTGCCCTCCCATATTCACCAGCGACGAAAACACCCCCGAATCTTTCCCCGCAATGTCCGCTGAGACCGACCAGAAAGAACTCTGCGCCAAATAAAGCGCCCCCGCCCCACCCGCCAAAATCAGTCCCGCAAGCTGAGGGCTATATACTTGAGAACCAAGGACTAAGAAGCCGGCAGTCAATACAAGCGCAACCGCCGCCAAATAGCACCTCCCCACCCTCAACCCATACAGCTTAGTCAGCCTGTCAGACAGATATCCCCCAAGCAGGCAGAAAACGGTCATACAGAGGAACGGCAACATCGCATATCGCGCACTCGATTTCAAATTAAAGCCTCTAACTTGCGCCATATAAAGGAAAAACCAGCTGAAAAAGACCCAGGCGACGTAGCCAAAACTGAAATAGCTCACCATCAGGGCGAGGAGGTCTCTCCGAGCAAAAATCGCCCGCCAGGAGATGCCCTGACCGGCCTCCATCCCTTTTATTTGCAACGTTTGCGTCACTCCCTCCCGTATGCCCTCGATCTCTCGTTTCGAGACACGCGGGTGCCGTTCCGGGGTATCACGCGCAATCCACCACCAAACGCCGCCCGCCCCAAATCCAACCACCGCGCTGAACCAAAACGCGGCCCGCCATCCGTGGGTTGTAATGATCCATGACAGCAGTGGCGGCGTAAGCCCGCTCCCCGCGCCCACGCCGGCGAAGATGAGTCCGTTCACAAATCCCCGCTCCTGCTGCGGGAACCAGCGCGCAACGAACTGATTCGCGGCGGGATAGATAACCGCCTCACCCGCCCCGAGGGCAAAGCGTATCCCCATAAGGAGGGCCAAAGCATGGGGGATAGAAGACGGCAACAACGCTGTCAGGGCCGTGGCGCAGCCCCACCACAGCACACCAAACGTCAACACCTTCCTCGGTCCAAATCGCGCGGCCAGAATGCCGGCCGGAACCTGGAATCCCGCGTACCCGATTAGAAATGAAGAGAATATCCAGCCGAGCCTCTGGTTCCCAAGGCCGTATTCCTGGCTGATTTGTAGTCCTGCGATAGAAATATTGGTGCGGTCAAGAAACGCAACGGCGCTCAACACGAATAGCCAGAATGCCAGCAGAAACCTGACCTTCGTCTTCCGCTCCCCAGTCATCCGCTTCTCCTGCGCGAGTCAAATGCGTTAATGCATGCACTTTACTTCAACTAGGAGTGCTTTGTCTTTCGCATTCTTACTTTTGTAGTGAAGTTACACAATTGTGAGTTCGATGCCCGCTTCACGAATCGCGCGCGCGTCTCTTTCGGGAAGCTGACTGTCAGTGACGATGTGATCGATCTCGGAAGCGGCCACGATCAGAGAGAGACTTCTCCGGTTGAACTTGCTGGAGTCACACACCACTACGACTTTTTCCGCAGCCATGACCATGGCGCGGTTGACTCGCGCCTCAAGGACGTTCGGGGTCGTAAGGCCGATCTTCAGGTCGAAGCCGTCAACACCGAGAAACACGATGTCCGCATGCATCTCCCGGAGGACGTCGTCCGCAAGAGGACCAACGACCGACAGGGAATTTTTGCGCAATGTACCGCCAATCATAATGATTTCGAAGTCGCTCCTGGCCAGGTCCGCGGCGATATTTAAAGCATTGGTAATTACCGTGAGATGTCGGAGAGAAGAGAGGGAACGAGCGATCTCCGTAGTGGTTGTTCCTGAATCGAGGATGATGCACTGGCCTTCGGAAACCATCGCCGCAGCGGCCTTTGCAATCTTCACCTTCTCATCGTGGTAAAGCTCTTCTTTTTCCTGGATCGTTGGATCGGACAAAGCCCCAGCGTGGGCCGGCAGGGCTCCGCCGTGGGTCCTGATCAACAGTTCCTTCGCTTCGAGATAGTCGAGGTCTTTCCGAATCGTGATTTTGGAAAGATCGAGATTGCTCGACAGCTCATCGACGAGCACGCGACCCTGGCTCTGGATCAAGGAAAGGATGTGTTGCCGGCGCTCCTCGATCAACATGGGCGCTTTCGCTTTTTTCTTCATCATCATCAGTCTCTAATCGGCACCCTGATTCGCAGCGCCACACCTCCCATTGTGAGGAAAGATAACGCAGTTGTGCTGGCCGATTCGTATTGCGAGAAGTGTAGCAAACTGGTGGGTCCATTGAGCGCTTTATCGAAAGCGCGGGGATCTATGGAGCCTCTATCAACGGGAATGCGCGCTGCTGTAGCGATCGAAACCAAACAGTTGTTTCTATATGTTATCTTTATCATCGTTCTTGCAGAGCTCTGATCCCACACAATCCTTTGGAGATTGTTCCATCATGCGCAGCCTTCTACGTTCCCTTCCTGGCAGTTTTTTCCTAGCTTGCTTATTCTTAGTCGGCGCAGGTCACGCACAAACGCCTTCGCTTGCCATGACACCGCCTATGGGCTGGAACACATGGAACAAATTTGCATGCCATGTCGATGAAGCGCTTATCCGGTCAGCCGCCGATCAAATGGTCGCGTCCGGCATGAAGGATGCTGGATATCAGTACATCGTCATCGACGATTGTTGGCAGGGCGAGCGTGATGCTGCCGGCAACATCCGGCCAGATCCGAAGCTTTTTCCAGCGGGGATCAAAACTCTCGCTGATTATGTCCACTCACGCGGACTGAAGTTTGGCATCTACTCCGACGCCGGAATTAAAACGTGCGCTGGCAGACCGGGCAGTCGTGGCCATGAGTTCCAGGACGCGCTGCAGTACGCTGCATGGGGCGTTGATTACTTAAAAGAGGATTGGTGCTCGACAGGCAAGCAGAACGCGGAGGCTTCTTACGAAACGATGCATGATGCGCTGGTCGCGTCAGGCCGGCCGATCGTGTTCAGCATCTGTGAATGGGGAACGACGAATCCGTACCTTTGGGGCAAAAGCGTCGGTGGCAATCTGTGGCGCACCACCGGTGATATTGCCGATAAATTTCAGGGTAAGGACGACTACCGTTTCGGCATGATCGATATTGTCGACATGAACGCCGACCTTTATTCCTTTGCCGGGCCCGGCCACTGGAATGATCCGGACATGCTACAGGTTGGCAACGGCGGCATGACTCCCACAGAATATCGCACGCACTTCAGCATGTGGGCGATGATGGCCTCACCGCTGATGGCCGGCAATGATCTTGCGCATATGTCTGACGATACGAAGGCGATCCTGATGAACAAGGAAGTCATCGCCGTGGATCAAGATGTTCTAGGAAAAGCCGGACGCCGTATCCGTAAGGATGGCGATTTGGAAGTCTGGTCTCGTGAGATCAGCGGAGGTTATCGTGCTGTGGTGCTACTGAATCGTGGAACCGCGGCAAGAGATATTACTGTCCACTGGACGGACCTTGGGTATCCGGCCTCAGTAAATGCGGAGGTGCGCGACCTGTGGCAAGCCAGGAATGTGGGTCGGGTCAAGGACTCGTATACGGCGCATGTCGCTTCTCACGGTGTTGTGATGCTGACTGTGAAGCCTTAACGAGAACTTAGTTTTTACAAAGTCGCGAACGAAGGAGCCCCGCCTAGTGGTTGGGGCTTCTCTCTTTGCAAGAGAACACTCGAATCCGCGTGTCTGTTACTTAGCGATTCGTTGTTGATACGCCGCCGACCGGACCGATATTTCCGGGACCACTGACGGGTTGTAGCGCTGGAACTCTTTGGTCAACCGGCGGTAACGGTGGGAAAGGCATATGCGGCTCGGTTTGATACCAGTACGCCACGGAGTAGAAGTTGTCCGAGCGATGATTCGCGTGCCCGTGTTCGATCGTCGCCTTCATGCTTTTGTTGAAAGGAATAGGAGAGTCCAAATGAAAACGGTAGACACTGCTGCGACTGCCGGCTTCCTCTTTTCCTACAACCGGCGCACCATAGAGTTGGTAGGAGTACGCCTTTCCGCCGAAATCCCACGCTCCCAGGAAGTAGTCTTCCGAACCCGTTCCTGCGATGGCACTGAGTGCCGCGCCATCCACGTAGAACATGTCGTTTCCTTCTCCCCACCAGCCATCCTGGTTTTGGAGGACCGACATCGTGACGCCTACGAACTGACCTTCCCCCTGCGCCTCGAACCAAGTGTAATTGTCTGCACCATCAGGGTTGCGTTTGTACACTACGAGGGGATCTGCGTTGCCATACCATTCACCAGTCCATCCATGGTTTGGTTGCGCCTGCCGGTATTGCGCGTGAAAGTAAAGCGTATGCGGAGGCAGCGGGTGAGAGTCTGTACGGTACTCGATGTTGTAGTAGAGGCTCGATATCGCTTGCTTGCCTTCATCGGTAATAGTGATGCGCGCATGCTTCTGGTAGGGCATGGGGAAGAAGCTATTAAGCGCCTTGATGCTTCCGACCGAAAGCATCTCCGATTGCCAACTGTAGTAGTCGCCGGTTCCCAACCCGAAGAAATCCCCGATGGGAGTTTCTACACTCGGCGTGCTTTCGCCGTCCCAGTAGATCCGCAGTACGATTCGCTTAAGATGGAAAGACTCCGGATCGGAGATCGTAAACCACATGTGGGAGATCATGCCCGGCCCATCTGCATCCAACAGCGTCACAGTCTCTCCCGGATTCACGGTCCGATAGTCCGCGTTACCGCCAGTCGATTCTTTACTGGTCACACGATGCAGCGTGTACGTTTGCTTCTCGGTCACGTCGGGCATCCAGTGAGTGTTCTGAGCGAGAGCACCGGCACAAAGAACCGAAGACAGCGACAAGAAGGAAGATGCAACGAGCGACGCTAGCCTCATAAAGCCTCAATCTTTAGCCTTGAATGCTTCCAAACGTGGGCCCGGATGACCATCCCAGAAGCTTATGCGTAGATGGCGAACTTCTCCACGACCCTGCTGATTAAGCCATTGGGGCTGGGCGAATCGGGCTTCATGCCTATTTCCATCGAGAAGAAAAGCCCCAACAGTTGACCGAAGATGACATCGACAGCAGGACGGTACGCATCTGGGATATCCGAAAACGCGGCGCAATTCAAGCTGTAGTCGCAGGCGTTATCGGTTCCACCGATCGCAACGATCGTGCGGACCACGCGCTTGGCTCGAATTTCATTCAACAAGTCCACATCATAGCGACGACGGCTCTCACCACTTGAAAGAAATGCAGTGAACAACGTCTCCATATTCAACGACGACATAGGGCCATGTCTAAGTCCCAGTGTGGTCTCGTACATCGTCTGAATCTGACCGCTGGTGAGTTCCAGCAGCTTCAATGCGGACTCACGCGCAGCCGCACCGAGACTGCCGGCTCCCACAAAACAGGCTTTCTCGTAGCCTCCGTGCAGAACCGTCTTTGAGAGAGCGTGCGCGAGCGTTGAGCCTTCTTCCAGAAGAAACTCCGCTGCACGCGTCATCGCCTCCAGCTTCTTTTCGAAGTTGTCTGGAACCCAAAGAGAGGAAAGCGCTTGCCCGAAAATCACCATGTTCGTGAAGGAGCTTGTCATCGCGAGGCTGCGATCATTGACCTTATCGTCCAACAGAACAGCGAGCGCGTTTTCACTCTGCTGCGCTAACTGCACCATGCGCCCATGTTCATTACAACTGACAACAACATGTTTTACTTTTGGACAGCTTTCGAGCGCTTGCTCCAAGACGGCCGCGCCTTCCGGGCTTTCACCCGAGCGCGAGAAGTGTATCCAGAGATAATTGCGGTCGGGGAAAATCAAATCTTCCCGGTTGGTAAGCATATCGGTGCTTGCGACCACGGAGACTTCTGAGGTCCAGCCACGACGAAGGAGGTTTGCCACGGAATGCCCGACATAATCTGACGTGCCGGCCCCGATGAGACAGATGGGCCAGCGCTCGTCATAAGCCTGAGCCAGGAACGACTTCAGCTCTGGCCTTAGCGCTTCGAAAAGTCTGTACGTGGCCTGCCACGTTACCGGTTGCTGGGCGATCTCGGCGGGGGTGTAGAGAAGTCCCGCCTCGCGCTTTTTTGCATCAGGAAGCGTTAACAGCGTGGATAGTGGATTCATTGCAAAAGCCTTTAGGGATGAAAACGAAAGAATACGCTATCAAAGTAGAGCATCTTTCTACATCATTTGCAAATAGAATAGCAACGCAAGTTGGCCCGTCAAAAACCTGAGAAAACGGCGGAACTACCTTTTGAAAAGGGAATCGCTGGCTTCTACAGTAAATTTCTCCGTCGCAACAAAGAGCAAAAACAAGCGTTTCTTGCTGATAAGGAAGCATAACGTAATTGAAACCGGTGTAGATCTGGTTTTGTTCCTGTCGAACGGGGGCAGTGCTGTAAAGAGAAAGCTGATTTCGATCGCACTATACTCCCACGTAATGCTGCAATTTGCCGATATCAATTGACAAAGTGATACTACTGGCAGAGAGTAATGAAAAGAAACAGCCCGAAATAATACATTACAGAATATTCTACAGAGGGTCGTTTGAACTGCCAGGCAACTGCATCCAATTGGCCGTCGCCCACGCTTATCTTGAGCAGAGCATCGTGTTGCCTCTTGCTGTTAGGCGGGATGCTTCAGGCATCTACCAAAAAGCTCTCCGCTCAGGCGACAGCATCGCTCGGTACCCTGACACTACCTACCTACAACGAGGGCAAACCTGATCCTAATCCTCCCTTCGATGTCTACGCGACAACAGAGTTTAACTATCCGTATACCCTGAGAACCAGCCTCACCGGGACAAAGACCGATCATACGTGGCGCGCTGTCGTGTTGGAAAATGAATACCTGAAGTGTACGATTCTCCCCGATCTTGGCGGTCATATCTATACCTGCGTGGATAAGATAAACGGCCAGCCCATGTTTTATGCGAACCCCTCCATCAAGAAAGCCGAGATCGGGCATCGGGGCGCGTGGGCGGCCTTTGGGGTGGAGTACAACTTCCCTGTTTCGCATAATTGGGTGTCGCTTTCTCCTGTCGACTTCGCCTACCAAACGGACAAAGACGGAAGCGCATCCGTCACGATCCGCAATATTGATCGTCCCTACGGGATGCAGTGGCAGGTTGAGCTTGTGCTCAAGCCAAAGTCTTCTTTGCTGGAAGAGCGCGTAACGCTCTACAACCGCAGCGACGTTCGCCATCGTTATTACTGGTGGGATAACGCGGGCGTTCAGGTTTGGGATGACTCCCGAATCGAATACCCCATGCGATTCGTGGCGTCGCACGGCTTCACGGATGTCTATCGGTGGCCCATTCTTACAGCAGGTGGCAAGGATCTGAGCTTTGTTAAAAACCATACCGATGGACCTGTGTCGTACTTCTCGCACGGTAGTCACGAGACATTCATGGGAGTGTGGAACCCGAAGACAAACGCCGGGGTCGCGCAGTTTTCGGAGTACCGCGATATCCCCGCGAAAAAAATCTGGTCGTGGGGATCAGATGCCGATGGCATGGCGTGGCGAGAAGCGCTCTCCGATAATCACAGTGCCTATGTGGAAGTGCAGGCCGGTCTGTTTCGAAATCAAGAGACCTATGCGTTTCTCGACCCAGGACAGACGATTAAATTCAGTGAATACTGGATGCCCGTTCGTGGGACTGGCGGCATTTCACGAGCCAATAAGACTGGGGTCGTCAAGCTCGAAACCAAAAAGTCGCAGGTGTCCGTCACGCTGGATGTAAACACGCCTGTGCGACAAGCGCAGTTGTCGGTCGCCCAAGGCGGGGAGGTGCTTTGGAACGGAGCCGCGGATCTGGATCCCGCGAAGACATGGTCAAAGACAGTTGAACTCAAGAACACTGCGATCAAGCCAACCTTCTCGCTGAAGGACCGTAACGGACACACCTTGCTGACACAAACAGATGGCCAGTACGACTGGGATCCCGAAAGCTCGATCAGTGTTGGACCACAGACGCCCTATGCCATGCCTGGTCCCGACAAACGAACTGAAGATGACTGGCTGCAGCTAGGAACTGACCAGGAAGTCAACGGACAGGTCATTCAGGCGATGACCACATATCAGTCAGCGTTGCAGAAGTATCCTGAAGCCCTTTCCCTCTTAGTTGCGGAAGGGCGCCTGGCAGCTTCCTTGCAGCGATATCACGAAGCTGTGCCGTTATTGGAGTCAGCCCAGAAACGCGACACGCCGAACTCGATCGTGGCTTATTATCTGGGCATCGCCGAACAAGGGTTAGGGAACTTGCGTGAGGCGGAGACTTCGTACGATATTGCGTATCGGCAGGCACTCATGCGCGCTCCTGCGGCCATCAAGCTAGGAGAAATGAAGGCTCAGGCTGGCAACTTTCAAACCGCGTTAGTCTTCTTCAAGGCTGCTGTGACCGCGGCGCCTGATAATGAACTGGCGCAAGAAGAATATGAGGCGGTAACCCGTGCGATTGGACATACCGTAGAGGCCAATATCTCGGCACGACAAGTGCTGGCCGTTTTTCCAACGAGTGACTTCCTCAGAGAAGAGCTCGGCAAGCCAGACTTGCATCATCTTGCAGCCGACCCTTATCGCGTGCTGCGCGTCGCTGCGGAGTATATGCAGTTGGGTCTGTATAAAAAGGCCGTCGCCGTGCTCGACGTACATTATTTGCCGGTTCCGGAAGATCAAAGCGAACCGGGTTCCGTGCTCCCGCAGCAACATCCCTTGGTGCTTTACTACTCTGCATACTGCAAATCGAAGCTAGGCTCCGATAACCCGCAGAACTGGAACAAAGCATCCGCTCTGTCGACCGCCCTCGTGTTTCCTTCCACGGAGACCGATGCCTTGGTCTTAAGCGCTGCGCTGGCAGCAAATAAAGAGGATGCAACCGCACAATATCTTTTCGGAACTTTGCTTTATTCCGAAGGACTCTATGACGCCGGCATTGGTCACTGGAAAGAAGCGAAGCGTCTCTCCCCGCATATGCCCGTCGTCGATGCTGATCTTGGTAAGGCATACCTGCTGCTGAAGCATGAGACTGCACAGGCACGCGAGTCGTTTGTAGATGGAACACTCAATGACCCAGAAAATGCGGATGTGTATGTGGGTCTGGATCAGGCCGCGAGTTTGGCGGGAATTTCAGCAGCGGAACGCGCGGCAATGCTTTCGCGCTATCCGATGGCCGACAGTGCGCAATCTAAAATGCCGGCGGACCTCGTCTATCAACTCGCCGTCACACGGGCGGAGGCAGGTCAGTTCGATGCCGCATTGGCCCTTTTCAAGGATCGCTTCTTTCCCAGCGAGGAAGGCGGCATTGGTTCGGACCAGGTTCTCTTTGAAGTAAAGCTGATGCAGGCGGAGTTTGATTCGAAGAATCACAGTTGCGCAGAGGCCGGACAATTTCTGGCAACCGAGCTTGCCGCGAAATATTCCTCGCACTCGGCACAGGCGCTCTTCCGAATGGCCGGGATCGAACAGAGTTGCGGACTTAGCGAGCAATCGACAGCCTTCCTGAAGAAGGCGGCTTCGGCAAGTCAGAATCCGGCGAACCTGCCATGGATTGCCATGGCAGAAAAATCTCTAAAGATGAGTAGCGTTGAGCAGACGGAAGCGAGGATTAACGCGGCTATACCTGCCCCAGATCACCTTACGGAGATCAACGACTTCAGCAGTCAGCGGTGGTATGCGATAGGTATGCTGCAGATTGAAGCTCACCAGTACGCGGGGGCACGGCAATCGTTCACAAATGCCCTGCTGCTGCCCGACTCTTTCATGTCTCACCACCTTGCTCGTGTTGCGATGAAAGGTCTTCCCGAAACAGCAAAGCGCTAACGCTCGCAGCCACTCTGACGGCGCGAAGCGAAATCCTTGGGACGAGTGTGAGGCGGGACATCTTTACGTGCGTGCCATGGCGGCGGGTTCAAGCGTCGTCGTCCTTGTGGATTCAGTACGACGCTGGTCTTGCTCACGTCGCCGGAACGCCACAATATCAGGGAGCTTCGTTCCAATGCTTCTGGGCGACAGGATGGGGAGCGTTCTCACTGCGCAAAACAGGCCAGCAAAAGCTGCACTTCTCTCTCCAAATACTCGCAGGACATCTATCCTGCAAATCGCTTGAGCTCGCGGCGTCATCGTTACATGTGACAGCGCGAGTCGGTTCGAGCGATGTAGCGGCGAGTTAGGGCAAGGGCGATACGAAACCAGTTATTCAGTTCACGGAGCGCCTGGAACTCAAACAGGGTGACCAGCTCGAACTGGATCTCCTCAGCTAATACGAGCCAATTACGTTTCCCATCTTATGGTGAATCACCTATCAAGTAGTTTTTTTAAAAACAAACGGGCTACCTGTATAGGTAGCCCGTTCGTTTTTGAGTGCCTTGTTAGAACGTGTAGATTGCAGACAACTGAAGCGTTCTCGGTGCCGATCGCGTACCGCCGATCACGCCGAAGCTAGTACCTGATTGAACGTTGGTGGTTGGGTTGGCATAGCTCGAGATATTGAAAGCATTGAATCCATCCACGCGCAGTTTGAGGCTTTCGGTTCCAACGGTCCTGAATCCCTTCTCGAGAGCCAAGTCGTAATTCTGGAAACCGGGTCCACGTTGCGTACCAGGACGGGCATTGCCGAAGTCCAGAATCCGACCATAGGCACACGTTCCGCTATCCACACCTTTCCCTGTGCACGGCAGCACCGACGGGTCTGTGCCGAACCAGTTGAACGCACCGGTCGAGGTCCGTCCGCGATGAACGATCTTCAGAGGACGATACTGATTCGCGTGAGCAACATAGTCCGTCTGGATTTCGGGACAGTTGTCACCGCAGTGAGGGCTTGCAACGATGGCCAACGGAAGACCGCTGTTTATTTGGAGATTCCCGGAAACCAGCCAGCCACCGAGGATTTCGTCTGTCAGACGGTTCCAGTTACCACCGAACTCTTTATTGTGACCGAAGGGCAGTTGATATACCGCTGTACCGGTAACGCTATGGCGAGCATCGAAGTTCGAAGGGCCATAGTCGCCATTCGGATCATTGATGTTCTGCCAGAAGGAATCTCCATAGCCAGAGCCATCCACGTTGAAGTAGCCGGGATTGTTCGTGAGCGACTTGCCCAGGGTGTAATTGAGAAGGAATGTCAAACCCTTCGCCTGCTCGCGTTTAAGAGTCGCTTGCAGTGCGTTATAGTTCGAGATTGCCCGGGATGACGTCTCGATAACGACTCCACCCTGACCTACAAGCGTATTGAACGGCACAATCGCCTGATAGCAAGCTGCATCGCAGGTAGCCGGCACATCTTCGGTGTATTGGTTGATCGCAATTGGTACAGCGAGATGCTTGCCAATCTGGCCGACGTATCCGGCCTGCAGAGACGTCGATCTGGTGATGAGATATTGGGTCGTTAGATTGAATTGCGAGATCATTGCAGGCTGGATATCAGGATCCCAGGCGCGATAGCTCGATCCGTTCGTGTTGGTGTTGTTTCCCGGTGCAACCTGGAAGCCGTTTGTCACCTGGAGCGGCGTGCCACCGGCTGTTGCCGACGGTGGCGCAGCGTTTGCAACGAATGACGGTTGGTAGGGCGGGTTCTGCGTCATCCGCAGTCCTGTACCGGTTGACTCCATTTCATCGCTCATGCCGTATCCACCGCGTATAACCAAGCGTGGATTCAGTGACCAGGCAAACCCGAGACGGGGCATCACACCGAAGTAATATGCGTTGTACAGGGCGCGGCTGTTCAGCGTTCCTGTGGCGGGGTTGTAAGCACCGGCGTACTCGAGCATGTTGTCGATAGGCGTTCCCGCCGGGGCAAACTTTGCCAGCGCAAGATTAACGTTGACCATCTTGTTGTTGACTTCGTAGATCGGCTGGTCGTACTCGTAACGAACACCGATGTTGAATGTTAGGTTTGGCTTGATCTTCCAGTCATCCTGAACGAACACTGCATCGCGCCACTGGCGCTGCCCGAAGATGCCCGCCGAGCCGGCAATCTGGTTGCCGATCGATTGATCTGTCAGGAAGTCAGAGAAACCATAATCTGTGTATGATCCATCGAAAGTGAAATTTCCTAGCTGACCGCCATTATTGCTCGGCGCGAAGAAGTCCTGCTGATAGCGGACAAAATCGGCGCCGAATTTCATGATGTGGTTTCCATGGACCCAGGTGAGGGTGTCGTTGTAATCGAAGTTATTGTCGAGGTTATAAACGCCAGTGTAGTACGGCGTACCCCAGTTACTCAGGTCCGTACCATCGTTGGCGAAGTTCATATAGGTAAACCCTGCGATGGCCTGGTTCTGCAATGGGATGCCGACAGTTTGGTCACCATGGAGACCAAACAAACCCGAGGGATCGCTGAACGAGTTTTGATTCAGAACGATACGAGTAAAGCCAGCACGGAAGTTATTGACGAGCGTCGGAGCGAAGACGTGGGTGTAAGCGAATGAATAATTCGTGAACGGATAATCGTTTGCGACCGGGAACAGCACCTGCATCGGGACAGCCGTTTGCTTGTCGTACGCTTCGCCGTGGCTGAACTTACCCATGAACGTGTTGTTGTTGTTCATGGTGTAGTCAATACGAATGTCACCCTGGCTGTTCCTTGTGCCCGTTGCAGCTTCTCCAAGATAATTTCCCGACGTTAGCGTCCCGGCCGCCGGAGTGCGGTTCGGCAGTGGGAGCAACTGGGGATGCGTTTGTGATGCCGTAAAGATGTACTGCGCGACAGGGTTTGTAATCGGAATTTGATTATTGACGTACGGAGTCTGGGCCGCTGTTCCGTTGGACATGTTGTAGATCTGGAAACCTTCGACGCTGAGAACACCTGAAAGATCTGCAATTCCAGGCTTATCTCCGGGCGCTAGTCCGCGCTCGGCCAACGTAGGTACACTTTCCGATGTAAGGCCGTCATCCTGGCGGTTGAGGCCGATGAAGTTCGCAAAGAAGAAGAGCTTATCTTTAATGATGGGACCGCCGACTGCACCGCCATACTGATTTTGGTTGTAGTGCGAACGTGGCGTGGGGGTTGCGTTGTTCTTGTTTGACCAGCTGTTCGCGGTCAAGCCGCTGTTCTGGTGGTATTCAAAGACGCTGCCATGGAACTTATTGGTTCCCCCCTTGGTGACCATCACAATTTCACCACCATTTACGTTTCCGAATTCGGCATCTGCATTTCCCGTGATGACGTGGACTTCCTGAATGGAGAACGGCGACGGATTATATCCGACGGCATTCTGGAGGGTCTCGTTGATATCAACGCCATCGAGGATGTAGCTGTTCGCCTGCTGGCGGTTTCCATTGAAGGACGGAACAGCGTCTGCGGCTTCCGCTCCATGAGTCGTCAACGCGTCGCGTTCCGTCCCTTGCACGCCGGCCATGGCGGAGGCGTTCGGATTAACCGCACCCGGCACGAACAGGGTCGCGATCTGGACGTTCAGACCATTAAGAGGCATATTCTCTAAGGTCTCTGAACTGATAGAAGTGCTGACGGTGGAGCTCTGAGTCTCCAGCAAGGAGGCAGCGGTGTCGACGTCCACTGTAACGGAAGAGCGACCAACGTTCAGTTTCGCGTCGATCGACGCGATTTGGTCGATCTGAAGGTCGAAGGGACCCATCTGCTGCGTGTCGAAGCCAGGAGCAGTCGCCATGATCTTGTATTGGCCGATCACGAGAAATTGAAAGTTGTAGAGACCACTTTTGTTGCTGACCGTAGTCGAAGCGACGCCTGTCGCGACGTTGACTGCAGTTACCTTCGCACCTGGAACAACAGCGCCGCTGGGATCGGTTACAGTTCCGCGGATCGAACCGGTAATCGTTTGCGCTTCGATTCGCACGCCCGCCGATGCCGCAACCAGGAGGAGCGCGAGACAGCAAAGCCACATCGACATCAATTTCCTATGCATAAATCCATCCCTTCGCGATACGTTCTGTAGATACAAAGTTCGACACCTGGTAAGCGACAGCGATCCCTAAATAGGGCTGTTTACAACATCGTGGGGCTCCTGAGCTCATCGCCGCGACAAAACGTCACATAAAAGCGCAAAAGCGGAATTCAATTCAGCTCAGATAACCCGAAATAGGATCAAAATTTCTGTAATTCGGACGAAGCTAAATGCTGCAAGTGAAGCTGTCAAGGTTTGGTCTTTTGTTTGTAAGGCTAATTTGAACTTTTCGCTTCGCGAGTTTTCCTCTGGCTCCCGGAATTTTGCGAAGATGAAACTGTGCGTTGGTAGTCAGAATTGCGATCGTTCCACGTAATGATCAATCGCTATAAACTATTGAAAAATAACAAGATATTGAGAGACGCGTTTTAGAATCTTTGAACTATTTTGCTTGTACCGCTACACAAGGCCGATGAGACTTTGTGCGGCGACGCCTGTCGCTAAGTGCTCAAAGAGAAAGCCTAATCGTGTATATACGTAACAATAGGTAATAACACGGAAGCTGTCAAGCAACTTTAACATTTAAATAATCGAGGAAGTGTTTCGGCTATCTACAACCGGCTAACGTCACAGTGGCTGGAACTGACGGGCCAATTCCAGCGAAACTTCATGCAATGACGTCGGGTGTCGTTGTCCGTTCCACCGAACACAACCAGGGCGGGGGAATCCGGCGCGTACGCCGCCAAAATCCTGGCACTTTCCTGCGGTTTTTCCACGAAAAGCACATTCGATAGCGCGTCACTGGCGGTGGCTGATGGGGACAGAATCGTCACCTGAACACGCCCTTCCACCGGCTGCATGGTTCGCGGGTCCATGATGTGGCAGTAGAGGTGACCGTCAATCGTAAAGTTCTTCTGGCTACAATCGGCGCTGGAAAGCGACATATCCCGCAGCGTCACCTCTGAGAGTATGCTCTGCAAAGGCAACGGGCCTGGAACGGCGATGCGCCATCCGGCCAATCCCGGCGGGGCGCCAAGCGCGTAGATGGTGCTGCCTCCCGCGGAGATCATCGCTGACCGTATGTGCTGGGACTTTAGCAGGCGGACGACTGCATCCACAGCAAAGCCTTTCCCGATCCCACCTGGATCAAGTTCTACCCCGGGCGCTTTGAAGCGGACGGTACGCTCCTGTTTATCGAGCGCTACCTTCTCCCAGCCGGTTGCAGCGCGTAGCTGCTCTAACTCTTCGGCTGGAGGGATACGCCCGGTGTGTTTGTAAAACCCCCAGGCTTTCATCAGCCGACCAACGGTGATATCGAAGCCGCCATGACTGACGCTGCTCCAATGAGCCGATTGCTCCAGAAAACTTAGCATCTCGGGATCGGTGGTTACCGGCTCTGTAGCCGCATTCCTGTTGATTCGGGACAGCTCACTGGAGTCCCGATAATTGGAGAGCAACTGGTCAATTCGGTCTACTTCATCGAAAACGGCCTCGGCCATCGTGTCCGCGTCCGAAGCCGAGTGGCAGTAGATGTAGAGGGTAAAGTCCGTCCCCATGGCCGGATGGACACGCGTGAACATCGTTAGCGGCACTGTTACGCCGCTCCCGATGGGAAACCCATATCCAGACGCAGCAACAGCAATCAAACAAAAAATTGCGATCTTCCAAGCTGTTATATGGAGCCGGATTAGGCTAGCCCTCTTATACGTCTCGGCACACATCTGCGACCCTTCCGTAAACGAAATAATTCGTAAGTAATAATTAGTCCCTTTGCTAGGGTAAGGCAAGTGTTGTCGATTAGCTCTATTCAAGATGGGATTTCCTCCATGGAGGGCGTCCCGCTCATTTGCGCTGGTATCACCACCTACAAGGTCATCAAGATGGCCGAAGCTAAACCGGGAGAGTGGATCGCCATCTCGGGCTGCGGTGGTTTCCTCGGCCATGTTGCGATTCAGTAGGCGAAGACTATGGGCCTGTCAGACGCCGCCGTTGATATCAACGATGCTAAGGTGGCGCACGCCAAAGTCATGGGCGCCGATCTAACCTTCAATGCAAAAACGTCTGACCCGGTAGCAGAGCTTAAGTTTCGTCTTACCGAGCTTTTACAGCCGCAAGCCGCTCTGTAACTATCAGCCATGCAACGATTTCGATAAGCTGGAGAGAACCGCCTGCCATAATGGCATAGTTCTATTGCCATTGTGGCGGGGATGGGAGTAGTCTTTTGGTATGGCTATTCTGGCAAGAGCGAAAGCAATCCGCACCATCCAACAAACGCCGCTTGTCCGGCAGGTTCGGTTCAACGGTCGGGGTGCAAGTCTGGGAATTCGTGAGGGCGGGACTTCGGAGCTGATCGAACAGATTGAGGCCGGGTTTCCCTTGGCTTCTTTGGAAACGTTCCAAAGAAGCTCCGGGGTTGAGGCAGCCTTGGTGGTGTCTATCCTGGGGATTCCGGAACGAACTTTGGCGAGGCGCCGAACAGCGGGAAGACTTGCGCCCGAAGAATCCGAACGGCTGTTGCGGGTTTCTACCGTGTTCGAGAAGGCGGTCAAGCTTTTTGACGGGGATATCGCTTCGGCTGTCCAGTGGCTCACGACGGGGAAGAAAGCTCTCGGAGGCGAGACGCCTCTGCGATACTCCAAGACGGAGCCGGGCGCTCGCGAGGTTGAAAACCTCATTGGGCGTGTCGAGCATGGTGTCTTTTCCTAATGAAAGCGTGGAGGATCACGCAGAAGAAGGGTGCCAAGACAGCATTCAGCGGTGAGGGAGCACGCCTCTACGGTGGGCGGTGGAACAGCCCGGGTGTCCCTATGGTTTATGTGGCACAGTCTCAGGCGCTAGCTGTACTTGAAGTTCTTGTGCATCTTGATACTCCAGCCTTGCTGGTGCAGTACATTTTCCTTGAAGCGCACTTCGACGACTCTCTCGTGACAGTTTTGGATAGATCTTCGCTGCCCAGGAATTGGAAGGCCGACCCAGTACCCCAAGCTGTGCAAGCGATAGGGGACCGGTGGGTATCGTCCGGACGCTCGGCGGTTCTTCGCGTTCCAAGTGTTTTAGTGTCCGAAGAGTCGAACTTTCTTATCAATCCCAACCATCCGGACTTTGTGAAGATCGCGGTATCGAAACCGCATGCCTATCGTTTCGACATTCGCTTGACGCGACGTGGCTAACCTGTCCAACATCGTTATCTCCCCTTCATCCCCATCAATCCTGACGGGAGTGCCGAGGAAGCGGAGTGCCGCAACGAATCGCCGACAACACGTAGCAGGCTCCATACCAAACTCTTATCCAGGATGTGATACAGCAACAGCAGTAAGATGCGAGCCCAGATCACGCCGAAGAATGTTTTACAGATCACACGACCGTACTCACGAGAATGGATGCGTCCAAGACTGTCAGTAAAATCGCGATTCCCCACAGGTTTGCCTCGAACGCCTATGCGAAATTTTTCGATGACGAAACCAGCATTCGATGCTGCCAAAACTTGGTCAAATTCTCCAGGGGCGCAGACCAAGTGAGGCACTCGGTCGGTTTTGACCGAGTTTGAATCTCTCCATACAAACTCCCAATCCATATCTTTAAAAGCAGGAGGATGTTTGTCTATGCCATCGCATCTATTTCTGGAGAAGCTTGGGAATGCCCCACACCGTGTTTTCATAGAAACTTGTGCCTTTTTCGCTGTACATAAAAAAGAACACACGATAAAGCCGCGAAAATGATCGCAGTGCCTCCATCCACAATATGAGCAAAAGAGGAATCACTGATCGCTCCTGCAACCCCAACCAGAACTGCGACAAAAAAAGTAGATATTGGAAGAATCAGACCCATCGTATCCGGTTCCAGCATCCCTGATTCTGGTGCAGATACCGGGAGAAGAAGTCTCGCGTGAAATTCTTCGGCCCGTTTAGCTTCATCCGCTTCGCGTTTACCCAATATGCTTCCAAGTACCAACCCCAGCAGCGTAAATCCAAGATTGAGTAGCAAGGATAGGCCCTCAAACTGAAAGCTACCTCCTGGAAGATGTGTCAAAGCCGGCAAACGCATTTTCAGCGTGAGCAAAACGACCGAACTGCTAAGGCCGAGCGTGAAGCCACACAAAGCACCCGCCGTTGTGACCTTCTTGGTGACGAGCGCCGCAAGAATAGGCATTAACGTCGGTGCAAGAAAGACTCCAAACACGGTCACCATCAGGTTGAACAAAGCCTGTTGCTGTGAAAATACGATCCACAGGCAAAGCAATGTCGTTATCGTCCCTAGAGCGACCGTAAAGAAGCGGCCTACGTAGAGAAGCTTTTCCTCCGAAGCTTCCTTGTCCAGTATTGGGCGATATATGTCCTGAGTCAGAACACTTGCAATCGCGTTGAAGTCCGCACTGACAGCAGCCATCGTGGCAGAAAGCATAGCAGCGAGGATGATGCCAATCATGCCTTCGGGTAGGAGTTTTGCCAGAATCAACACATAGGTGTCTGCAGAATGTCCGCTTGTTTCTAATCCGGGAAGAAAGTGCCTTGCCAGAATTCCCGGAAAGATCATCAGCGGTGCACCAAAAAAATTTAGACCGGCTGATAGATATGCCGCCTTAGCCGCAGCTTTTTCATCTGTAACAGAATAATATTTTTGCGCGAGCGACCAGCTGGCGTTATAGCTCAGCATCATGAGCAGGGTAAACCCGATGATGTAGGTCCATCCGTAGGGTTTGTTTACGGGTAAAAGAAATCCTGGGGGAAGACCACTAAGACCCAAGCGAAATCCCCCAGCCGCATGAAACGCCAACGGGATCAGTAAGACGATGGCAAGAGACTTCATCAGGAACTGAACATAATCGGTAACGACCAGCGCCCACAACCCACCGAAAAAGGAATAACCCACCATCAGCGCGCCGCAGACGATGACGGACCATGACAGCCGAAAGCCACACGTCACGGAGAGGAATACACCGGTTGCAAATATCTTCAATGCGTCGTCAAAGATCTTTACCGGAATACCGGCCCATGCGCAGAGTTGCTGCACGCGCGCGTCGTACCGCTGGCGAAGAAATTCTACGGGTGTAACAACTCGGGCTCGACGCCAGCGTTAGGCGAAAATCAAACCACCCGCGATGCACGCCGGCACACTAGCCCAGAACAATGTGACAGCCGTGAAGCCGTACAGGTAAGCGATCTGTGTATAAGCGATAAAAGAAAATGCGCTGAAGCTCGACATGTAATGCGAAATGCCGGCCAGCCACCATGGCAGTTGGTGCCCTCCAGCGAAGTAATCAGAAACGCTGGATAACCGTTTACGAAACCAAAGGCCGATCCACACCACGAGTACGCAGTAGCCAAGAATGACTACATAATCCGCGGTGCTGAGATAAATTCGGCTCTGCATTATTTAGAAGCTCCATCGGTCAGTCACAAACCGCTCTACCAATGCTTCATCTACTTCAAAGCCGAGCCCCGGAACATGGGGAATTTTCAGCAACGCATCTTTCATGTCCAGCTCGGGCTTCAACACATCCCCGACGTACCATCTGCTGCTCGGCTCCACATCTGTGGGAAACCTGCATGCCGGGTGCGACGTCAGCACCAAAGCCTGCGCACTGCCTATACCAAGTTCTGGCATTGTGCCCATCCAGAACGGAAGTTCGCATGCAACACAAGCTTCGATGATTCGGAATGCTTCCAGAAAGCCGCCGACTCTCTGAAGTTTGATATTGACGATGCGAACGGCATCAAGCTTCGCTCCACGAAGTACATCCTGCTCTGTTTCAATGCCTTCATCAAAACAAATTGGAGTCTTCACCATTGTCTGGAGTTTCGCAGAAGTTGCGACATCCGTTTTCGCGAACGGCTGCTCGAACATCATGAGACCGTAGCGATCAAGCTCTTGAAATATTGGGATGTCCGCTTCGCTGTAATCAGCGTTTGCATCGACGAACAATGCAATGTCGCCGTACCACTGACGAACCGCTCGAACCAGTTCTACGTCTTGCCCTCGTTTGATTTTAATTTTCAGCCGCTTGTACGCCAGCGGATTGTAGCGTTCCAGTGCGGACTTTAGTTCTTCCAACGTTGTATAGAGACCCACAGCAAGACCTGTCGGCGCGTCCTTTTCAGTCAGGCCGAAAAGTTCACGCAGAGATATTCCTCTGGCGCGTGCAAGCATTTCCCAAGCTGCGTTTTCTACCGCTACGCGCACGAACGGTGACAACGCTTGGCCCAGCAAGTAGGCTTCTAGCTCGGCCATTGTGGCAAACGAACTCCCAATAAGCCCAGGCAGCAAACGGATGAGTTGCTGCTGACAGCTGTCCGGCGTGTCGGATGAGTAGAAAGCACCAGCCATGGCGGAAGACTCTCCCCAGCCGAAGCATTCCCCGTCTGTTGTGTGCAGCAAGATGGCCTCTTTCGACGTGACTTCACCAGAACTGATACGGAATGGCTCGTGCATCGGGACAGATACACGGATGGCATCAACCTTTGCAAAGCGAACCGGGCCTACCTGCTCCAGCTCCGTGACCTTCCTAATTGCCATTCGCGCTCTTTCCGCTGAAATATGCTGCGACTTTCTTGATGGCCGCGGCCAGCATTTCGACGTGCTCTTCGGTGTAGTTCTCGTTCCATTGAATTGCAATTACGCTGTCGAGTGCTTTTTCTGAATTGGGACAGAGACCACGAACGAACTCTTGCGAAGAGAACTGGCTAAATGGATATCCGCTGGTTCCGTATGTTTGATGATCTGCAATAACAGGAGAGAGATATAAAGGATCGACGATGTATCGCACCCAAGCACCGACACCCTCGGCAAGGAGCGCTTTTCCGAACTCCTGCGCCGTTGTGCCTGACTCTTTCTCAATGCGCAACATATAAAGCCAGAATGCGTGCTTCGTTTTAGCTGCTACGTAAGGAGCGTGGACACCCTGCAGGCCTGCAATTTTTTCCGAAAAGGATGTGGCACTTTTTCTACGACGTTCTACAGAATTCTTTACCTTTGGTAGTTGACCCCAAGCGACCGCGCCATTGAGTTCGCTCATGCGATAGTTTTGCGAAAGAAAGAGGAACCGAAATGCGCCGAGCTTTCCGCTATCACGCGGCCACGCTTTATCTGAAAACAATAGAGCGCGTTCCGCATATGCGTCATTTGATGTCACCATCAACCCGCCCTCGCCACACGTAATGTGCTTGCTCTGTTGAAGGCTGAAGGCAGCCCATGTCGCCCATGCATCCGACTAGCTTACCTTTGTATTCCGCCCAATATGCTTGCGAGCAATCTTCTATCAGCACTAACTTGTACTCTTTACAGATAGCCAGCAACTCATCCATCGCACAGACGGCACCAGCGAGATGAACGGCGATGACCGCCTTGGTGCGGGGCGTGATGCTGTCTCTCACCGAGGCTGGATCGATCAGCATGGTGATTGGGTCGACATCAGCAAATACCGGGATGGCGTTTTGCCAAAGAATCGGAAGAATTGAACCTATGTCTGTGATCGGTGGCACGATGACTTCATCACCGGGTTCCAGATCAAGCGCTGCCACAGCCAGATGCACGCACGCTGTTCCACTTGAACAGGCGACCGCATGCTTGAGACTGAGCGCTTCGGCAAAGTCTTTCTCAAGTCCTTTGACCATGCGGCCGCCATTACGGCTAAGGCATCCGCTGTGAAGCGCTTCCAGCAGAAGTGACTCTTCTTCTTTTCCAAAGGTACGTCCTTCGGTGGAAAGAAAGGACGGAAGTTTTTCCGTGATGGTCTTCACACCGCCGTGAATGGCGAGCTTCTCGCTGCTCATCGCTGCCCCCTTGTTCTTAGTTGAATTACTCTCTGCTCCGCCGCGGAAAGATATGCTGCTACCGCAACTTCTACTGCTGCACGGCCATCTTGAGCTGTAACAGCGGGCTCTCGATTCTCGAGAATGGCGTCGACGAACTCCTGGTGCTGACGACGATAAGCTTCCATCCGTACAGGCGAAAGCGCACCCTGTCCAGCCCAATCGATCTTGGCTTGCGTCGCGACCAAGCTCCACGACTTGTCTTTACCCAAGCGCAACTCTCCATAGGCATCAAGATCCAGGTTGCCCGTTTCCCCGGCGATCCATGCCGATGATGCGCTTCGAGGAAACGATGGATCCGCGATGTCCCACGAAGCCCATATTGTTGCCATCGTTCCGTTGGACATTGACAGTAGCGCCATGGTGGAAACCTCGTTGCCGCTCACCGGATCGCGCTGCACTTGTGCACTGACGGATGCGACCTCCGCACCAGTAATCCAGCGGGTGCGATCGATATTATGCACTGCGTGTCCAACGAAGATGCCCACATTTTCATGAAGCGATTGCCATTTCGGCAGTGACGTGAGCCCACCGCTGGCCAGCAACTGTTCCTGAATCATTTTCACCTTGCCGATTGCACCTTCGGAAACAAGCCGTTTCGCTTCGATATTGCAGTCGCGAAAGCGTTGACCAAACATGATCATGACTTTCACGTTCGTCGCCTGGGCGGCAGCGATAATCCGATCACAATCTTCCACTGTAGTGGCCATGGGCTTATCCAGCAGGATGTGTTTCCCTGCGTTGGCTGCAGCAACAGCCTCGGAAACATGTGCGGAATGAGGAGTGCTGATCATAACGGCGTCGATGTCCTTACGACTCAGCATGGACTCAATGTCTGGATCAACGTCAACACCGTATTCAGCGGCTAATGCAGCCGCACGGCTGCCGCCGGTTATGGAGACTAACTTGGACAATTTCAAATAGCGCGTTACGGTCTCCGCGCTAGTTCGGCCCATAAAGCCGGCCCCAATCAAGCCAATGCCGATCGTTCTCACTGTTGTTCTCCGACATAGGTATCGAGATGACCAAGGTCCTCGATCTCCGCTCGCATGTGGTCGCCAGGTTTAAGCGCTCTCCCTCTCGCGAAGCCGACGCCCTCTGGTGTACCCATTGCGATAACGTCGCCGGGTTCCAGCGTCATGACGGCAGAAATAGCGGCGATCGTTTCGGGAATTTTGAAAATCATGTGCTTCGTATTCGAGTCCTGCATCACCTCACCATTGAGCACGAGGCGGATGTTGAGATTATTCGGATCGGAAATTTCGTCTGCCGTGACAATCTCAGGACCCAATGGAGCGGAGCCGTCAAACCATTTGCCCATGAGCCAATCGAAGAACACATCAAAGCCTCTTTTTTCTCTTCCTTCAATCTCTGAGTTGTATTCTCTTTCTGAGAGATCGTTAACGATGGAGTAACCAAAGACATACTCCATGGCTTCAGTCTCCGCAATGTCGCGTGCGGTCTTACCGATAATCACGGCGAGCTCGGCTTCCCAGTCGAAGAAAACATTCTTCTTCCTCAAAACGACCGAGCCTTTATGTCGAAGCAGCGTCGTGGATGGTTTCCAGAAGATCTGCGGAGTCACAATACCTTTTGTTGGAACGGCAAGTCCGGCTTCATCCGCATGCTTACGATAGTTTCCTGCTAGCGCCATGATTTTTGAGACTTGCTGCAAAGGGACTTCGATTGCCAATTGGTCATAGCGCAAGACTGTAGATGCAGTCGCCAGGTCTTCTGCTCGCACCAGCAAAGGATCGACAACGCCAAGGTCCCGGACCGCTTCTCCTTCGCGAACACCCGTGTGTATCCTTCCGGATTCCGTCCTAAATCGAAGAATTCTCATCGCACTTGTACTCCTAACATTCGTTCGAAATTCTTTCCCAGCAGCGCTTCCTTTGCGGAGTCCGAGATTTTTGCGTGGGTAATCTTTGCGAGGCTCGCAGCAGCCTGCTGCAAGGGTGCGCCGCTGCCGAACAGGACCTGTTCGTGACCGCACTGTTGCACAGTCTTCTCCACCGCGACGTAACCCATCACGCAGGAGGTTTCCAGCGCGACGTTCTCATGGCGCAGCATCAGGGATGTCGCCATCTGTAGCTCGAAAAGATAGTTGATTCCAGCCAGTATCCAGTTCACCTTAGGATGGCGTGTCACAATTCCGTGGATCGCCTCTGGGGTAATCGAGGGCACGCCCCAGTTCATGATGATGCGTAGCGGTAAAAGCACAGGCCATCCGCGCGATGCAGAGTCCTCCAAAATTACATCAACAAATTTTGAGAACAGCAAATGATAGCTGTGATGTTGGGGATAGAGTCGAATGCCGCGAAAACCACGCTTTGCATATCCGTCGAAGTCATACTCTGCTTCATGAAATTCATGGCTTAGTTCCTTCGTTCCAAGGCAAGCAAAAGGAATAAGGCCACCAAAGCTTTCTTTGGCAGCGGCCTCTACTTCTACGTTGCCGTCTTCCCAATTCACAAAGACTGAACGAGTGGAACAAACGGCTCCGCAATCCATCTTTATGGATTGCAGTTCCGCAATCACATCGCCAGGAGTACTGACTGTGACCGGCCAGTAAGGCCACTTTCCAATGAAAGCATTTGCATCCAGAATCATCCGGCAACTCCCATCAGACGCAAGATATTGCCTCCCATATATAAAGCTCTCTCGTTGGCAGTGACATCGACCGCTTTCGCTTTCGCGAGCTGCGGCCATGGGTCCAGCAAAGGAATGTCCGTCCCGAAGATGATCCGATTGGCCCCTACCTCTCGAATGCATGTCGCGACGAAGCTGCTGTCCACTGTGGAGCATGCCGTATCGAGGTAGAGGTTTGGAAATTTTTGTGCGACCATGACGGCGCGGTTCCAATCTCCATGTGCATATGGCTGCCCGCCGGCATGAGCCATGATGAAGTTGACCTCCGGGACACGAGACATCAAGTACTCACATTCCGCAGGTGTCGTATGCGCCAGAATGGGCATTTTCAGTTCTGCGCACGTCTCCATGATCGGGAGCATCGCCGGCTCTGCAATGCTCATTTCCGGTGTCGAGTAGATTTTCAGCCCATGCATGCCATAGTCGTATTTGCAGCGGCGTATCTCATCCAGACCTTCTTTTCCAAAACGCGTGGAGTGCAGGCTTGCATAACCGAGGATGCGATCGGGATATCTTTTCATTTCCTCATAGAGCAGCCGATTACCTTCATGCATGTCATAAAACAGTGCCGTCAGGTCCGTACAGCATAGTTTCTCGATGCCGAGCTCATCCGCGGCGCGCAGCAGCATCGCGCCGTCGACATTAATCTGCAGGCGCGTGGATTTACCAATGTGTACGTGGCCGTCAACAATCATTTGGGCTCCCTATCCAAATTTTTTGGGTTCGGATTGGATTCATGACGAACTACATTCACCGATACACTCTCGGATTGCGAGCGAAGAACGTCCGCGACATGTTTCGCCGGTTCATTCCATCCACTTCCCTGCCAACCAGCCGCAACGGTATAGGCGCCTTCCGCCGGATGGCCTGCGGTAAGTTCTCTATGAAACAAAATTGCTTCATTATCGGCCTCCTGTGTTTTCAAGCGGCCAGCCCGCTGTGCTTCGTTATTCCACCGAATCCCCAATGCGATTCGTCCGTTCGAGTCAGGCTGCGTGCCGCTCGTTGTTACCAGATGATCCGCTTCAACATTGGCTTCGGCATCCAGATCTCGGATTCCAGCGCCGACTTCATATTGCCGTGAGATTTTGATTGGCGTAATCCGCCAGTGACAGTGGACGACTTCCTGGCCCGAATCCATTTCGTACTCCACGTGCAGCGAAACGCGATCATCGCCGATAGACCATACAGGCAAAGACTCTTCGATGATGGCGCGGATCGGTCCTTCTGCAATAACTTGATATTGAGGCTCTTCGCCTTTTGCCGGCCGATGCGTATAGTCCGCTGTGCTCACGGGAGGACGATAGATATCATTTCCAGAGCGCAGGAAGATTCCCCCAAGTCCAAGCGTGTCCCCCAGGTGAATGACATCCTGGCCTTCTGCTGGAGGATGCGTGATGCTTGAATATCCAAGCATCATGTTGAACAAGCCGCGTTCCCCCTTTGCATGCGCCTGGACATCCAGGAAGGCACCCCCATACGTGCGGTAGCCTATGATTTCGGATTCAATCGAAGCCGTGGCATGGTTATAGCCATAGTTATGACTGGCGTGGACGTGAGCAGGAAGTGAAAGCTGATCTTTCAAGGTTGAGGAGTAATACACGGAGTAGGTCTTCGATTCGTGCCCGTGTAAATGAACGTCCATCGCGAACTCGTTGCGCTGCGCATCAATCTGCGTTTCCGTTTGACGGTCAGGGGTAGCATCCTCCGCGGCGAGAAGAAGGGTTCCAGGGAATGCCGGATCAATTTTTTTGAGTTCCGGAATAGACAGCACGGCGACACCCTCAAATTCGGATTCATGTGGGTTTGTCAAGACAATCTGCAGTCTGTCGGAAAAGTTTGGGAACTCCCACACATGTTGCTCCTGCGCCTGCATGGAAGACGCGAGCAGGATGAGCACCCATCCTTTAGCGCGCATGCGGGGACTCCAGCCAGTACCGATATAAATCTGAATTTGAAATGAAGTAGATAGCGTTATCCCGCAGTTCAAAGCCGCCGGTAATTTTCATAGGACTCGATGTCAGTACCTTCGCGGAGTTTGTATTCTCATCGATTGTGAAAATGCCGTTTTCCTCGAGGCCTACCAATTGTCCGGTCTGTGTGTTTCCGATGCCGTTGTAAACCATGTTGTGGAAACCGGTCGCCTTAGTCGAGAGAACGTGGCCGTCGTGAGGGTCGAGCGCAAACAGCGTATGCTCGCTACCACTAATGGCAAATCCAAAAATATTTCCTGACTTGCCAACAGCGAGATCCGTAATGAAGCTCGCCTTCGCCACAGGAACCACGTCGAATGTTTTTGTCTTTGTAGCTGGATTCCAACCAAACACATGAGCTTCGGACTCAGTTGGATGGCTACCGCCACCGCCGGTAGTTGTCGTGCCACCGACAACAATATCCTTCGTAGCCGTCAGCGAAACGATGCTCTGGTTCTTCACCAAGTCGCCGAAAAGCTGCACAGAGCCTGGAACTCCCGTCCATCGGAGCAGGGGGCCTTCAAGCTTTCCATAACCGGCAGTAGCCCCTACATAGACCGCACCATCGGGGCCCTGCATCATCGCCTGTGGTCTCCATGCATGCTCCGAGCCCACGTAATCCACCAACTGCGGGTTTCCGTCGGAATCCGGCTTGAACTCTTTACCGGGGATATACGTCATCAAAGGTGACTTCCCCGAGTAAGCACCCATTAGTAGCTTCCCGTCGTGGGAAATGAAGGAATAAATCTCCCCACCACCGAGGTCACCGACATGCTCTATCTGCTTCTTCTTCAAATCAAAATGTAGGAAGTGAATCGGCAGGATTGAACTGCCATACAGCTCCCCATCTGGGCCGAAACCTACTCGAAAAATCTGCAGATTTTCTCCCTGATAGGAAACCTTCATCTGCCTCTCTGGCGCACCCTGCGCGCTTTTCACCGAAAGTGTCCCCCCACCCTCAGAAAGCGCCAGCGTATCGCCATTCTGCAGCACATTCGGATTGGCAACCTCTACTTTCTGTGCAACCGGAATCTCTTTAATTGTGAAGCCGTCAAGCGCGAACAAATGATCTTCCAGTGTGGCATAGGCTTTACCGTCTACACCGATGTACGGTTTGGCGATGCCGACGATTTGGAACTCCTTAGGCAGGATTTCGCGCATATCCCCGGTCTTTGTGTCAAAAACGACGATGTTGGCCTTCGCTGTGCCGAGCCCTATGTACATATAGCGGTCATGACCACCGACGATCCATCGCCCGTACTTTTCGGTCGGATCCATCCGGCCAAGGTCTTCCATCTTTCGCGTGGCCGGATCATAACGAACCAGCCTGCAACCGGGATAGGTCACTCCATAAAGACGCTGATCCTGCCCAAAGGCCACATCCCAGATGTACTCTTCTTTCCCACTGGGACGCCCGAGATCCACCATAGTATGTGCCTTACGATCGACTTTGAGAAAGTGAGCGTGGGGCAACGAGCCGAGGTAGACATCCCCATCCGGCCCTACCGCAATATTTCGGGCCCCGTATTCCCCGGGGACAACATTATGAAAAACTTCTGACGTCCCGTCCTTGGGATCTATTGCGATAACATCCAGCGTGTTGTCTGCATAGAGATAGCTTGCATAGAGACGCTCTGAATTTTTCACAGGCCCCGGAGCAACGGTCGAGGCCATCAAACCTCCAAGCGCTGTATACGCGCCAAGATGTTCAAATTGTGATGCAGTTTTTTCTTGCGTAATTGCCTGCGACGATAAGCAGACCAAGAGAGTCATCCATATCGATTTAACGCGCATCGGTTCGCACCTTTCCTTCATGGTCGATACGACCTAGATATGCCAAGACCTTGTTGAATTCCCCGTTGGCATAAGCGTCATCCATGGCGTGCAACAAACGAACACTTTCCCAATAGTCCAGAGAATCGCCTAAGGTATAACCGGTTTTTGCATTACCGGGCGCAGGGTTGCGGAACTGCTTTGCATCTACATTGGCCGTCGCATACGGGCTTTGCGCCTGGGCTTTCTCCAACAACTCCCGGACGTCTAAATACAACAATTCACGCTCTACATCGAGGCAGTAGCGCTTCCGTTCGACAGAATCCGCAGACTGGAATGCTTCATGGAATTTGCTGGCGGTGCTGTCTGAAATTATCGCCTGCATCGCACCTATAACAGATTCATCGTCCTGGATTACCTTCGCAAGGACATCCTGGTACTTGATCGCCATCGAGAATGGATCCAGCCGGACCACCTCAGCTTGCGGACGAAAGTGGGCTATGCGTGACGGTTCCAGTGCGTTTCCTCGGAAGACCTCAACGGTATCGAGATAACCGTCTCCTTTCGAATCCCACCAGCGAAATTCTAGGTCTTTACTGTCCGACACAACATGACCGGCTTCGAGCCAGCCTTCTTGCGCACCTTTTAGATGGAACCTCTTATCTGCGCCAGAAAAATATAATTCCCGCTGACGCTGCTCTTTGCCCGTAAACTCCCGGCGCATGTTCCAACGCTGCGTTGGGCTTCCAGTGTTGGACAAATACTCCCGTTCATAGATCCAAAATTGACCTTCCCACCGGAAATTGCTGCGAGCTTCGTCCCAGGTGAAGCCGGTGGAGGTTGCAGCATAGGTCAGCCCACCAGTCCACTTCTGCGTCCATGGCATATGCACCGTTACTTGTGGTGGACGACGTGATGCGTTGAAATCGCGCATCCCGGCGTAGCTGTACGGCTGATCGCCAGTCATCGTAAAACTGAAAGTTGAATGCGGCTTATCCTGAGGGTCTTGACGACTAGCGCCATCGATATTGAAGCTGAGTCGCATATTTAGAATGCCCATGTTCTTCAGAGGAGTTGCCTCTTTCGCCCACATGTAGTCGTAATTGTTTGCGTAATCTGTGTCGGGCCCATGCACAGAGCCACGCGGCGCCGCGCTCACCCGGAGTGTGACATCCGTTCGTCCATCGCCATCGAGATCCCAAAAGGAAAACGGACATTCAGAAAGCGGCAGCCATGCCCGGCTCACAGGGTCATATTTATTGATATAAATCTGCGAGTTGCCCCTGAATTCACTGCCGTGATCATTGCCCGCATACTGCCAATGCTTCAATGCGAAGATCGTTGCCGCGTCGGCCCCGAAACTTTCCGCGAACCATGCATACCGCAAATATCCATCATGAAAGTAGCGCAACTCGACCTCGTTGGCTTTACCGCGATGCCCTGAGTCGATGTACGAGACCATGCGGTCGACAATACCTGTCCCACCAAAGCTGACGACATAGGTTGTGTTGACGTGGTTCTTGATTTCACTGGCATGGTCCGTGTCGTCGATCGCCTCGATGATGTCCCCATCCTGCCGCCAAACCGCGGTGTCAGGACGGCCATCTCCGCTTAAATCCAGCTGGAAATGCTCCCCTTCCTTGAGAGCCATTGCCCGGGGCCACCATGACTTTGCCAGCAAAGTAAGACGACCGTCTTCCGTCATTGCTGTTTCCTGTTGCCACCAAGGATGACTTTGCGCTCGCATTCCCGCGCACACGCAAAACAATCCAATGGTGAACACAAGGGCTTTCCGCATCAACACACCTTACCCCTTGCTGCGACGCGCCAGCTTCCCGTGATGACACCCTTTCGCGCAGTAAGCACTTCATCGTGCATGTTGATGCAGGTACATACGTGATTCGGGATCAGACTGAAAACCTGACCAACATCGACACCCTTCAAGCTGTTTGCTTGCAAATACCCGTGCTCCTCGTTGAGCTTTTTCAAAGTACCTTCTCGCTCAACAAGGAGACCGTAACCGCTCTTCGGGCCAGCGCTGCACAAATCTGAAGAAAGTGTCTTCGAACCGGCATCGACGATAGCATGTCCCGGAACAGCTGTTGAAACGACGGTTGTCACGACGCGTACCGCACAATCATCCAACGAGCACAGGCCTTGATAGTAGGTATTAAGGTCGTTGTAAATGTATGTACCGGGACGAATTTCAGTGATGCCTTCGACGGTGTGCGACATCCTCGCTGCCGGAGTGGAACCAACCGAAACAATCTCCGTCGAGAGCCCTGCCGCACGATAAGCCTCTAAGGTCATCGCAACATCTGCGCGCGCTTTGTTCAGCTCGGCAGCGCGCTCTGCCTCATCACCCCATACGTTTCCGAAGTACGTAAACAGGCCGGATAGCCGGGTCCCTTCCAACTTTCCGATCTGTTCGCCTAGAGTCTTCGCTTCTTTACCGGCAGCAACACCGCATCGTTGCGAACCGGAATCGAATTCGACCAGCACGTCGAAAGTGACGCCCTCCTTGCACGCAACGCGGGCAAGTTCTTCCGCTGCACGTAGCGAGTCGACGGCAATGATGATTCGCAACTCTTTAGCCAAGGCCGCCAACCGCTCTATTTTTGCTCTGCCTACGATGGGATGCGCGACGAGAATTTCCTTTGTCCCGCTTGCTCTCATTACTTCCGCCTCGCCCACTTTGGCCACTGTTAATCCAATCGCGCCAAGTTGCAGCTGAATCATTGCGGCTTCGATCGACTTGTGGGTCTTGGTATGAGGGCGAAGGCCGAGTTGATGGCTGTGACAATACGACGACATGCGCGTGAGATTTCGTTCGACCACATCGAGGTCAACCACGACCGCGGGAGTGGACACCTCATGGATGTTCATGCCAATTTCATTGCGCATTGGCTGTCCTGCGTGCAAGCTTCAGCAATTGACGCTGTGCAGAATCCATCAGCAGTTCGCCGCTTCCTTTTGACAGGCGTGCCGTTATTGGCTCGTAGTTGCCTTCTTCGAAGGCAACGCGGTTTGGGATATAACCGAACTCACCATTGGCCAGCTCTGCCATAACCGTAACCGGAAAGGGCGAGTCTTCCTTGAGCTGGATGCCGAAGGCTGCGAACATCTCTCCGGGAAAGGCAGCAATAGCCACCGTGTCGCCGATCGTCATGATCTGTACCTCGGCATCGATGGGCTTACCATGTCGAGCATTCAACTCAAGGATGCGCGCGGACTTCACGAGGTCAAGAAATGGCGCCGGTGATGCTGTTCCCTGAGTAGCCTGCGTTTTTATCGCCTCGGCAAGCTCGGCTTCTGTATAGGTTGGCACCGCGATCGGCACCATCTCATCGCTTACACGAATTTTTATATCAACCACGGGCTTTGCCGCTTGAATCACCTTCAGAACTTCACCGGCAAGGACAGCACCAATGCGTGCAGCTTCTTCATATCCTTGCTGCGGATCTTTACGGGATACATCGAAATGGTTCACATTCCCAGCAGCTCCAATCGTGAACAGTGTGAAGAAGTCGTCGCCTTTCGCAAACTTCATCACGCGCTCAAGCGTGTAGGCGTAATCCGCAGAAAATTTCAGCCCTCCAGTCGTATCTTGGTGCAAGCCGAAATTAACGTACGCGGCGATTGGCTTCTCGTCTTTTGGCTCTTCAAAATATAGAACTGGAACACCGCGATCTACGGGACCCGCAGGACGAACGATATCAGGATTCAGCTTCCCTGGATTCCAGCCGACACTTCCGTCCCTCATAAAATAGCGTCGACTGAAACCTAGCGTGTCTTCTTCGCCCACCCCCGCCATCATGACTACGGGGCGCAATTGCTTCTTTGCCAACTCGATAGCCGCGGCAATCTTCGCTGGCAACGAATCGGCATATTGCTTTGCCATAGCCATAACCTTCGGTGGAAGGTTATATCGAGTCGGATTGGTGAGGATGACACCGGAGGTATGGGAGTGAGTCGCCGTCACCATGATGTGGTCGATAGCGAAACCAGTCTTTTGAGAGGCGATCGCTCGGGCCTTGTCCGTAACTTCGTTTGGCAGCCCGACAACGTCGCACGCGACCATCGCGATGGTTTCAGTACCGTCCGAGAGCACCATGGCCTTTGCGTGAATGGGATCATGAACTCCCGTCGCTTCCCGGTTATTGTAGTAGCCGGCCATGGCAGATCCGGTCGGTGGCGTAATGTCGGTCTCTGCGACCCCAAGCCGCAGACTTTGTCCCGTTGCAACGCCTGCCAGGCAACTAAGTACCAGAAGCGCAACCACTTTCATCATTCCCCCCAAGATTTTGCTTATCATTATCACCATTGGTGCAGAAACGCAGCCCCAGAGAAACGACCAGGGAGAGCGCCGGAACGAGTGCTTTCATCATCCTTCTCCCCGCACTATGATGTCAATAGCGATACTTGTATTTTTCATTTGGAATGAAACCGGTTTACTATGATGCTGATCCCGTCGTCCACCGCTGCTCTTTTGCTCACCGCGATGCTAAGTCTTTCGGGGCTTTCATATGGTCAGACGACGCGTCGTACAGTTCTTCCAGCACCGCAGGAGATCTCTTTCGGCGATGGATCAATCGATGCGGCACATCTTTGCCTGAGGACGAGTCTCACAGACACGGACGATGCCTTTGCCATGCGGACGTTGTTCGATGGCCTTTACGTGAAACAGAGGATTTGCAGCGGGGGCGGGATGCCCGTGCTGGTCAAACATCCGGGCGACGAAGGGCCCTTGCCTGTCCCAGGCGAAACCGCCGGTCCCAATTCACGTGAGGCTTACTCCCTAAGCATTACCAATACGGGCGTCTCAATTAGCGGGAACTCCTCAGCCGCCATCTTTTATGGTGTTCAGACACTACTGCAAATGGCCGACCACGGAGACAACAGCGTGAGGCTGCCGCTAGCATCGGTTAAAGACTGGCCCGCGCTTGCTTATCGCGGCACGCTGATGGATGCTGGGTCAGAAGGCCCGATGCTGCATCTGAACGAGGTAAAGAAACAACTTGACCTCATCGCCCGTTTCAAAGGTAATCAATACTTCTTTTATTCCGAAGGCAGTATTGCGCTGAAGGGATATCCGCTGCTCAATCCAAATGCCCGCTTTACGCAACAGGAAATCTGCGACGTCATTGCCTACGCTCGACAGCGACACATTGACGTCGTCCCCGCAGTGGAGATGTACGCGCATCTACATGATCTTTTTCGCATTGAGAGATATTCCGGCCTGGCCGATTTCCCCCACGGCACACAGTTCGATCCAAGGAATCCAGCGGTCAAAGCAGTGCTGCAGGACTGGGCAACACAGCTCTCAGCGCTTTTCCCAAGTCCGTTTGTCGACATCGGCTTCGATGAGACATGGAGTTTACAGAAGGTATCTGCTGAGGGTGGCGCGAACACGACGGCGGTCCAGCTATTTATCAGCCAGTTGGATACGGTCACAAGCCTGTTTCAGACGCGCGGTAAGACCGTGATGGCCTATGCCGACATCATGGTAAAGTTTCCTGGCATCATACCCCAGCTTCCGAAGGGACTTATTGCCCTCCCGTGGTGGTACGAACCATTCGACGACGCGCAATATGATCATTGGTTGAAGCCCCTCGCCAACCAAGGAGTTCCGCACATCGCCACCAGCGGTATAACAAGTTGGGACCAGATCGCGCCGGACTTTGCCACATCCTTCGCGAATATTGATACGTTTCTTATCGCCGGCAAACGGTCTCACTCTGTCGGTTTGCTGAATACACTCTGGACAGACGACGGCCAGGCGCTGATGGAAATGTCCTGGCCGGGCGTCGCATACGGCACTGCCGCCGCATGGCAGAGTCAGCCAATGCAGCCAGCTTCGTTTTTCGACGAATATTCGTCGCTACAGTACTCACCTTCGGTTTCAATTGCGATGGCACATGCCATGGCTCAGCTTGCTCTTGCAGAAACCGCGCTACAACACACTCTTGGCCCTGAGACCATGGTGGAGCTGTGGCGTGATCCCTTCCGAGCAGATTCTCTTCAGCAAACGGAGCAGCACGCGGACGATCTTCGTCAGGCACGTCTGCACGCGGAAGATGCGTTGACAAACCTCTATGAGATACAACAGAGCGAGCCACATACCGAAGGGCTTACCAGCTTCATTGCTGGCGCCCAGATGATCGATCTCGCAGGCTTGAAATTTCTTTACGCCAACGAAATCGATACAACATGGAAATCACTTCCAGAAAGGCCGACAAAAGAAGAGTTGCTCAACGTCCTCTCGCAAGGCATCTCCAACGAAACGCATAGCCGCTGTATGGATCTGATGGATGGTTTTTCTGAAACACGCAAGACCTACGAGGCCGCCTGGCACCAACAATACAACGACTACCGGCTAGGCACAGCACTGGGTCGCTGGGATGCGGAGTATCGATATTGGCTCAGAGCACAAACGAACTTTGAGATCTTGCGGAAAACTTTCAAGACCGGCGACAAACTGCCGACTCTTCGCAAAATCACCGCGGGAAGCTTTTAGCCGTTCTTTAAGATATCGGCGTATTCAGCCGTGAGTCGACGAATGCGGTAGTTAAATTCGAGGAATTTTGCTTCCCAGGCCTTGGCCTCTTCCGGCGAGTATTGGTAAAAGCCACGGCCGTTCGATATGCCCTTTCCACCACTTTCAACGACCTCGCGGATCAATTTGGGGACTTCCCCAACTGTCGACAACTCTGGGAGTAGATCTTCCATGACACGCGCGTAGGCTTCGACACCCATCAAATCCATATAGCGGAAAGGCCCGACGAACGATATCCACCAGCCAACATCGTTCCGCAGCGAGCGATCGACATCTTCCACCGTGCAAACGCCTGAATCCACTAGGAAGCAGGCTTCGCGAAACATCGCGTAAGAGATCCGGTTCGTGATGAATCCTCGGATTTCTTTGCGTAACACTGAGGGTTCTTTGCCCCAGCGCGGAGCGAGTGCGGCTACCTTTTCAAGCAGTGCTGGTGAAGTCGCAGGACCAGGGATGATTTCCATAAACCGCGTCACATGCGCCGGCTCATCCCAATGAATTCCTATCACGCGCTCCGGATGCCTGAGCCCCTCCTGCAGGAGTGAGACCGGAAGTGCCGAAGTGTTAGAAGCCAGCACACAACTTTCACCAACGATCGCTTCCGCGTCGCGCAGCAACGTACGCTTCAATTCAAGATCTTCCGTTACCGATTCAAAAACAATATCGGCATCCGGCATGGTTGCCAGCGTGTCCGTAAGCGTAAATTTTGCGAGAGCTTCAGCTACTGTACGCTGTAGAAGTCCTTCAGCCTTCATCTCCTCGAGCAGTTCTGCTAAGCGTTCCGGCACCGATGCGCTGGCATGTAAATCGTTCGTCACGCCGGCCACGTGGTGCCCGGCCGCTAATAGGCAAGCGGCAATGCTGCGACCCATCAATCCTAGTCCGATGACAGCGACGGGTGTCGATACATCTTTCATCTCTTGCCTCTCATTCAGCAAAGTCGAGTTGCGCGGGCGCGCGACGAAAACCACGCGTCAAAATCGCTAGATAGGCTAGGCCAGCGACAATCCAGATAAACCCGATCAATTTCGCAAGATGCGGCAGACTCCACCAAATCGCTCCACAAAATACAAATCCAAGAATAGGAACCATGAGGTTCGCGAACCAGCCTTGTCTGTCGCGCTCAAAGAAGAACGTCCGCACCACCGCGAGATTCACGCCCATGAAGGCAAGAAATGCACCAAAGTTTAGCACCTCAGCCGCATGTTCGTAGCTCAATGCAAAGGCACCTGCAACGGTGAGAACGCCGACAAACAAAATATTAAATGCGGGCGCATTTGTCTTTTCGTTCAGCTTCCCGAAGAGAGATCTTGGAAGTACGCCGTCACGGCCCATTCCGTAAAGTAGCCGTGCCGCTCCAACCTGGGCTGTCAAAGTGCTTCCCACACACGCGACGAATAACGTAATGGCCATGGCTTCGAAGAGGTACCGCCCTCCAGCCCGTCCACATACATCCAGAAACGCCGTTTCCACATTGGGATAGTCATTATAGGTGGGCCAAACGCGAGCAGCAATATATATTTGCAGCGAACTGAAGACACCTGTGATAGCACAGGTTAGAACCGTCGCGATCAACACATTCCGCCTTGGGTTCTCGACATCCTCTGCTAACGTGGTCACGCCATCGAAGCCTATATACGTGAGAGCGGCAAACGACGTGGCCGTTAAGACAGTCCCCAGATGGAACGTCGCTGGGTTATAGATGGGCTGCATGCTGAACAGTGCCGACATTCCTCCATGCAACAGGACAAAGCGCGTCGAAAACCAGAAGAACAGCGCAATGACGACAGACATGCCCGCCAGCAAGATGATGTTCGACTTGGCCGTGGCGCGCATCCCCCGCAGGTTTAGCCACGTCGTCGCAGATATCAAGACCAATATCCAAACCGCAAACGGCACGTGGGGCACCAGTCTTACCAATGTCAGTGCAGCATAGACAACGCTGACAATTGGCAGAATAAGATAGTCCAGCACCATCGCCCAGCCGGCCAAAAAGCCCAGATGAACATTCAGCCCCAGGGAGACAAACGTGTACGCCGATCCGGCCGAAGGGTATATAGACGCCATACGGCCGTAACTTATGGCCGTCACCATCATCGCGCACATCGCGATCAGGATTGTGGCGACCATGTGGCCACCTGAATTCTGCTGCGCGATGCCAAATAGTCCAACAGCCGCAATCGGCTGGATCAAGACGATGCCGTAGAACACCAAGTCCCAAAGCCCCAGCACGCGCTTCAATTTTGCTGGGGCGGCCGATTCATTCATTGCAACTCCTTCGTTGTATAGAGCGACCGCGACAATGAAGTTCGGGTAGAACCTCAACTTCGCACGGCGAAAAGTACGTTTTAACTTCGGAGCACGGTATTGCAAGTATAGAATCAATGAACCAATTGAAACACATCGGGTTCAATACAAAACTTATAAGGAACCGCCCTTGAGCCAGCCAACTGTGCAGCAACCCGCCTTTTCTCCGGAACAGCGAGAGCAAAGTGTACGACGAAAAACGGAGAGCTCACTTCGGCTTTGGAAGCAATCCGCTCAATTTTTAGCGGGTGGTGTCTCCAGCGGTCTGCGCCGGTCTGCGCGACCATATCCCTTGTTCTTCGATCATGGGAATGGCTCAAAGCTTGTCGACATCGATGGCAACACCTATCTGGATTACACACTGGGATGGGGTCCGAACATACTTGGCAATGCACCAGCCGAAGTTGTCGAGTCGATCCAGGCGACAGTTGCCCGCGGTCTGACCTTCGGTGCGCAACACGAACTCGAAGCTGAAGTCGCCGAGATGCTGACGCGAATAATCCCATGCGCAGATCGTGTCTGCTTTGCCAACAGCGGCACCGAAATTGTGCAGGTCGCACTGCGCCTTGCGCGTGCGGCCACTGGGCGCCGCAAGTTCGTCAAATTCGAAGGACACTATCACGGCTGGGACGACAGTGTCTTGCAGAGCTATCATCCGCAACCTGAACAGCTCCTTTCTAATCCGCATGACCCGGTTTCAGAAGGACAAGGGCAGTTGCCGGCATCCAATACGGTCATTGCTCAGTGGAACGATCGGGAAAGTGTCATTCGCGCTTTCGATGAGAACCACGGCGAAATTTCCGCGCTTATCTGTGAGCCACTGATGTGTAACAACGGCTGTATCGCGCCAGACCCCGGCTTCCTCGAATTTCTTCGCTCCACGACCCAGCAGCATGGAAGTCTTTTGATCTTTGACGAAGTGATTACCGGCTTCCGTCTTAGCCTCTCAGGCGCACAGGGATACTACGGCGTCACTCCTGATCTTGCGACGTACGCCAAGGCGGTCGGCGCTGGTACACCGCTTAGCGTTCTCGCGGGCACCGAGCAATACATGAAGATGATCGAAAACGGCCAAGTCGTCCACGCGGGCACACTAAACGGCAATCCGCTCGCTCTAGCAGCAGCACGAGCCGCTCTGATTTACCTTTCAAGTAGTGACGCTGCTCCTTATGCCACTCTTATGCAAAATGGCAACCGACTCCGCGACGGCATTCATACACTTTTACGCAGAGCAGGACATGCCGTCTGCTCTGCAGGGGTCGGTAGCGTATTCCACATCGCATTCACCGATGCGCAGCCGAAGAACTACCGCGACCTGCTCACGGCCGATAAGCAGAAATACTCCGACTTCGTTCTGGCTCTTCTGGACGAAGGGATCCTTCCGCTGCCAGATGGACGCTGGTATCTGTCTACGGCACACACAGCAGCAGACGTTGACGCAACACTCGAAGCCCTGCAACGCGTTCTTGCGTGATTACTTCTCAGGAAAATATGCCACGCAATCGATCTCTACTTTCATTCCTGGTTCAACCAGCGGAGATGCGACCGTGGTGCGGGCCGGCGTGCTGCCTGAAAAGAACTGAGCGTACACCTCGTTCATCGCGGCAAAGTCTTCGGCTTTGGCAATAAACACGCCACATTTCACGATATTTTTTCGGTTTGCTCCGCATCCCTTGAGCACGCGCTCCACATTCTCAAGAGTCAACCTAGTCTCGCCCTTGATATCGCTAAAAACGAACTCCTGGGTATCAGGATCAATGGGTCCCTGGCCCGATACGTAAAGAAAATCGCCGGCCCGTACTATCTGTGAGTACGCTCCCTTTGGTGCAGGTGCGTCCTCTACTTCGATTTTCTTCATCCCGCCCATTGCAGCCTCCTTCAATTCATTAGGGATATACTACGTCCATTGAGGAAACGAGCGGAGACACTTTGCCTGGATTTCTTTTTCGAAACGCGACGATCATCGACGGCAGCGGAGCTTCAGCGTTCGAAGGAGATTTGCTCACCAGGAATGCGCGCATTGTGGCGGTCGCTCCGAGCATAGAAGATGCTGACGCCACCGTCATCGATTGCCAGGACCTGACGCTCACACCTGGCTTCATTGACTCGCACACTCATTCCGACCTACAGGTTATCGAAGGCCGTACCGAGAAACTTCGCCAGGGCGTCACTACTGAGGTCGTCGGGAACTGCGGCTTTTCCGCCTATCCGCCGGCAGAGCGCCCTGAGGAGCTTCGCTCTTTCGCCAACGGAATTTTCTGCGGCAACGATTCATGGTCGTGGCCATCCACTGAAGCCTACCTGCGCGACATTGCAAAGAGTCGGATCGCGAATGTTGCCTCGCTTGTCGGTCATGGTTCCTTACGCATTGCGGTCGCAGGTAATAAACAAGGATCTCTCAGCGAAGCCGAAGTCGCCTCAATGGAAAGCCTGCTTACAGAGGCGCTTGATGCTGGAGCAGTCGGCTTCTCTACAGGCTTGATGTACGCTCCTGGTTCCTCCGCACCACAAGAAGAACTAAGGCGGCTCTGCAGTGTTTCCGCCGCGAAAGGCAAGATCTACACAAGTCACATTCGTTCTTATTTTGGAGAACTGGTGGACGCCATCGAGGAGCAACTCGACCTCGCACGTCACAGCGGTGGCCGCCTTCAGATTTCACACCTTCAGGCCGTTGGTGCTAACAACTGGCATTTGCAACCAAGAGCAATCGCCGCTATGGAGAAAGCGCACTCCAACGGAGTGGACGTTGAGTTCGATTGCTATCCCTATGTTGCTGGGTCAAGCGTGCTGACACAGCTTCTGCCACAGTCGGCATTGGATGGTGGAATTTCGGCGCTGTTGTCGCGCCTGCGGAATCCTGCACAGCGCCGTGACATCCGCGATGAACTGGCCCGTATCATTCCCTGGCGCTGGTCAGATATTTACATATCATCCGTAGGTTCCGCAGCCAATTTCAGCGCTATTGGGAAGACGCTGGAGCAGATTGCCGAAGAACGACGCAAAGAACCCGTTGACATCACACTCGAGTTGCTGGAGGAAGAGAATGGCGATGCGAACATGCTCTGCTTTAATCAGAGTGCTGAAAACCTGCGCTCCTCGTTGACTCACCCCTTTGCAACAATCATCAGTGATGGCTTTTACGTCAAAGGCCGACCACATCCGCGTCTGCATGGCACATTTCCCTTGCTTCTTGGCACCTACACTCGCGAAAAAGGCTGGTTATCCCTGCCCGAAGCGGTCCATAAGATCACGGCAAAGCCTGCCCAACGTTATTCCCTTAAGGACCGCGGGCTTCTAGCGCCGGGCTACTTCGCCGATCTTGTACTCTTTCGCGCCGATAACATTGACAGCCCGGCTACCTACGAGGCACCTGCACAAGCGCCTATTGGGATTCACTCCGTTTATCGCAATGGAATCTCGGCCAATCAACTTATCTCCACCGCCTGATTCGTTTTTCCATTGAACCCAACACGAGAAGATGCGATGCTACCGTCTGTGAGTCCTGCGAAGAAATCGTCCGTTATCAAACCTCTCCGTCCTACCGCCGACATGGAGAACTCCGAAAAGTACTCCGTGCCCGTCGTCCGCAGCACGTTCCGTATCCTCGAAGAGCTCTCGCGCTCGAAATCGCTCGGCTTGCGCGAAGTAACACAGTCTACGGGGATCCCAAAATCCACGGTCTTCCGCATTCTCAGCACCCTGGTCTCCATCGGTTATGTAACGCGAGACCTGCAGCGCAATTACCGCATCAGTCCAAGTCTCAGCAGTCTTGTTTCGGACGAGGCGATGACCGAAGAGCTTCGTCGCCTCGCTCTTCCACTAATGCAGGAATTGCGCGATCAATATGGTGAGACCGTAAATCTCGGTTTGCTGCATGTCGATAAAGTCACCTACCTTGAAGTCGTTCCTAGCGAGTTTGCACTCCGCTTACAAGAGAGTCGTGGAGCTTCTGTTCCGGCTCATGCAAGCGCCTTGGGTAAGGCCATCCTGGCCTTCAGCCCGCAGGATGCAGTACTCAATTTGCTCAACAGTCACAAACTGGAGCGCGTTACAGAGCACACTATCTCGGATCAAAAGGAATTTCTGTCCGAACTCAAACGCGTACAGAATGCGGGTTTCGCGTTCGATCGTGGCGAGGGATCGATGCTCGCCGTCTGCATTGGAGCGCCGATTCTTCATGCCCGCGGACATGCGATCGCCGCCATGAGCATCTCCGGCCCTGCGTCGCGCTTCCATCCGAAGAAGGACGCCCCCGTAGTCCGTTCGCTGATAAAGGGAACGACGGAGCTATCCCGTGCTTTCGCCCAGGCGATAGAGAGTAAGTAGCTAAACCTCAATAGGTATGCCGCTGGCCACCCGCTACAAGCGCGCACGATTGGCGTTCTTTCGCGTAACTCAGAAGGTGAGACGCGCGGTCAACTGTACCTGGCGTGCTGCGTTATGTGATGTAGTGTAGAGTTGAATGCCGTTCGCACCGGGGTTGTTCTGTCCCTGAACATTGAACGCATTGAAAGCGTCTACGTTGATGCGGAAGAACATCCTCTCATGTATTGGGAAGACCTTGAAAATGGAGATGTCCGTCGTTGTGTTCCAGGGGCCTACAAGAAATGTCTTTGAGAACGGGTTTGTGCTGGGGCCCGGTGAATAAGCTATATCGCCCTGACTTCCGTTGGCTAGTAGTACCTTCACGTTGTTGTTCAAGTAGTCGGGGTTGCTGGACGAGAAAGTTCCGTTAGCGCTGCATGAAGTTGCGCCGGGATCCACGTTGATTGGAGTCTGATATGCCTGGTAGTTTCCTGGAACACCGGAGACAAAGTTGACGCCACTATGGCAGGGATTGTTGGTGAGCACAGGAGAAATAAAGGCGTTGTAATAGAGATAACCGTTATTGCAGGTCGGCGTGGAACCGGCAGTGCCGCTGCAGCTTGTCACCTTGTACTTGTGCCCGTACTTCTGGATTTTGCCTAGCGAGCCTGTACCCACAGCATTGTCTCCACCCCAGTTAGCAGAAGACGGGGCGAACCAACTCGGAGCTGCTGAGCCATTGAATGCGACCTGATAGCCTCCAATGAATTCGTCCACGACGCGATTCATATGGCGACCGAATTTCCTGTCGCGGCCAATGGGAAGATCGACGACACCGTTCCAGTTGATTTGCTGCGGAGAGACAGCGGACCACACTCCATAGTTCTGAGCACGGTTGGCTGCCTGCTGGCTGCCGTCGCCGGGAACCGCCGAGGGTACATAGTCCTGCGTGGTGTAGTCGATAGTGTCACTCACGCCGTTTTCGCCGACGCGCAAGGACTTGCGCCATACGTACGCCACCTGAAATCCGTACCCTTTGTGGAAGAGACGCTGATAGTTAAACTGTAGTTCGTTGTAATTCGACCAGCCCGTCGGCTCGAAGTACTCGATGATGCCGTAGGTATGGCTATCGTACGGATATAGGGCCGAGTAGCCTGTTGGCGCCGTCAGACCTGTCTTCGTCTCGTAAACATAGGAAGACACCGGAAAGTTCGGCTCATAGATCTGATCGAGATTGTCTGCGTGGTTGAAGATATAGCTCACTCGCAGCACCGAGTTGAGCGGCAGGGGTTGCTCCACCGTAGTGTTCAGCTGGTACATGGAGTTGGGCGGGTCGTTGGGGGCCTGAACGACCTGTGTAACACCGGGATTGATGGCGGTTGACGAGGCCGTGTTGACTACGCCAGAGCTATTCTGCCCCGCGATCACAGTTTGGGGGGAACGCAGCTCGTAGTTGGACTGACCGTCCGGTGACTGCTGGTTGCTGATATAGCTATGGGCATAGTTCTCAGCATAGGGAGCGTTGCTCTTGCCACCCGAGTACAAAGGACGGAGTTGCGCCTGGAATGCGTAGCGCCCGAAACTGCCGCGCAGAACGGTGCCGCGGCCCGAACCGAAAGGTGAATACGCAAGGCCCACGCGCGGAGCGAAGACGTCCCAGCTGCCGCGGGTGATAGAGCTCGGAAAACCTGCCTCTGAAGGCGTTTCAAAGACAACGCCCAGATTCTCCAGGTTGGTGATGATGCCGGGAGTGGTCCTGCCCATGGCAATCACTTGTTGCGGCGTGTTGCGCATCACGATGGCTTTGTTCTTCAGATCGAAGCCGTTGATAAGGCCTTGCAGTTCCTTCGGCGCTGGATCACCTTCCCAACGCAAGCCGAGATCGAGCGTCAGCTTGTTACTGACGCGCCACTCGTCTTGCAGATAAAGAGCGTCACTCTGAATCCGCCAGTGCTCGTTGCCAGGTTCGAGGTTGACGCTGTAGGCGTCGGCTGCACCTAAAAAGACATCGGCATCGCCAAGGCCTGTATTTGTCACCGCGGTACAACACGCCACGCTCGAGTTGTAGAGACCGGTAGCCTGCGTATCGAAGGCTACGTAATCACTGGTGCGGTCTGGCAATACATCGGCCTGTGAATACCCATAGCGCCCGCCGAACGCCAACCCATGCTTTCCTATCGTTTTCGTCAGATCTTCATTGACGTTGAGGAGAACCTCGCCACCGCCCCAGTTGTTCTGCGTATAAGCCAGGTTATAGGTTGAAGCTCCTTCCATGATCGGCATGCCCAACAGCCCGAAGTTATTTGGCAGCCCCATGGCCTGCTCGTAGTTCGTGAGTTCGCCGGTGGGAGGCTCGTTATAAAACTCAGACTCCCATGTTCCCCCAAGGACCGTCTCCGAGACCAACGTGGGCGAGAAGACATGGGTATACCCGATAGCCGCCGTATTGACGGGCTGGCGCGTCCCAGTAAGGTTGGACACTCCTGCAGGGATCGGTGTCCCATCCGCAGCAGTGCCTGCAACCGTAGGCGCAACGCCTGTTACGGGAGTGCTCACAACGTCGTAGCTGATGTGCGTATAACGCAGGTAGATGTTGTTGTTGGCATCGAATGTGTGGTCCAGCCGAGTCGTGATAGTCGGCGTGGTAGTACTGTTCGGGGCCGCGAAAGTAATGTTGTCGTTGCCCGCGATCGGGTTAGCGGAGTTCGTCGGCTGAGGCATGATAGTGTACAAAGCTTTGGCAAATGGGCTAATGCGGCTCGGATTGATCGTGTTCCCGACGCCGTTGTAGTCAAACTGAGTGCGACAGTACGGATTGGTTGGCGTGCCGGCGCAGCTTGCACTTTTTGCGGTCGTTGCCGGGTCGTAGATGGTCAACAGAGTGTCGTTTGAATTCACCGCTCCACTGAAATCTCCGCTCCGTTCGGCCATCGTCGGCACCACCCCGACCTGGTAGTTCCCGGAGCGCAGTGAGTATCGCTCATAAGCGAAGAAGAAGAAGGACTTGTCTTTGCCGTTGTACATTTTGCCGTGGTCGAGCCACGGAATGAAGATAGGACCGCCGGCGGAGGCGCCAAACTCGTTGCGGATATATTTCGCCTGCTTGAACGTCGGCAAATTCTGACGCTGACGAGCGATGCCGAAGTAATTGTTTACAGCAGTCTCGAAGAAGGAACCATGCAACTGATTGGTACCCGACTTCGTTGTAACGACCGCCGTGGCAGGTGCGGAATACCTGGCGTCGCCGCCGTTCGTGACGACGTTGACTTCCTTGATCGAGTCGAGGTCCGGCTGCGGAATCAGTGTGCCGCCATAGTTCAGATCGTTGTTGATGGAACCATCCTGAACGAGCGTTGTCGCGCGCCAGAGAGCACCGTTCAATTCCGGGCGGCCACCATTTGACATGGCGTCCGGAGTTACCTGAGAAAAGAGATTCGTCACGCTACGGCCATTCTCGGGAAGCTGGCTCATGCGGGTCTCATCCAGATCGGAGCTGATCGTACCATTGTTGTAATTCGCCAACTGAATCGCGTTTCCCTCGACGCTCACGGTCTCCGAAGAGCTACCCACGACGAGGGAAGGGCTGAGCTTGAACGATTGTTCGGCCAGCAACGTAAGGTGCTGCTCCAGTCGCTGGAAACCAGGTGCTGTGAAGCTGACCGTGTAGTTGCCGGGGAAGAGACCCTCGACGGAATAGAAGCCAACATTGTTCGCGACGGAATCGCTGACGACTCCAGTGGCCAGATTGACTACATGAACGGCGGTTTTGGGTAGCACAGCTTTCGACGAATCGGTGATCGTGCCTTGAATCGATCCGGTTTCTGCCTGGCCGTAGGCACGCTGGCAAAAGAGTACGAAAACTAGAACTACGGGCGTAACCAGGAGATGTAGGCGCCGGCGATCCTGCAGAACCGAACCCAATGCAAACCGCTCAGATAGTGTCTTCATATTCCCCCGGCCAGACTGAAGTCTTATGCGATGAAGACTGGGACGAACCCTCGGAGCAGAGTGAGTGACATCGCGTTCGCCACCGCTCTTCACCGCTTTCAAAATCGCATGTGTCATGTATAGGTGATTTTCGGCCAATGTCAAGGGAAAACTGCTTGTCTCTCATATGAAACAAACGGTCTTCGTGAGGTCGCTTGCATATTTCCATAAAAATACATACGCTCCACGCATGGACCGTCTCAATCGTCGCCATTTTATTGCTGCCGCCGCCGCCGCCGTTGCAGATTTGAAAACGTTTGCGCAAGTTGCGCCCCAGAACGCAAGGCTCACCTTGCATCCTGAGAAGCGTGGCCCTAAGGTCCCACACACCTTCGTCGGTCTTTCCTACGAAATGCAGCAGATTACAGCACCTGATTTTTTCTGTGCACAGAATCAAGAACTCATTCAGCAGTTTCGCGCTCTCGCCCCTCAAGGAATGCTTCGTCTCGGCGGCAACACATCGGATGCCGGTTACTGGAAACCCTCATCCGATGCGCCGATGCCCGAACGCCAGCCGGCTCACCCCTTCGGCAGTGTGAAGCATCCCGACATTCCTTTTGCTGTCACGCCTGATGGTCTACAGCGTCTTCGTGGCTTCCTCGATGCCACGAACTGGAACTGCATCTATGGCATCAACCTCGGAACCAACGTGCCTGCCGTTGCCGCCGAAGAAGCTGGCGCAGCGACAACAATCCTCGGTCCTCGTCTCGACTGTATTCAGATTGGGAACGAAGCTGATCGCTATGGGATGACCTTTCGTCGCGATCCCAAGACGTGGGATCCGGAGTCCTATTACAAAGAATGGCGCACCTTTGCGGAAGCAATCATTGCACGTGTGCCCAACGTACGCCTCGGAATGCCCGATCTGGCCGCCAAGCCGGAATGGTTCAGCTATGTCACCAATGCCCTGGAGCAAGATGCAATACGGCGTAACGTAGTCACGCTCACCTACCACTACTACGTTGACGGTCCACCATCCAATCCCTTGATGGATATTCCGCATATGCTCAACGCCAACGCAGACGTGATGAAAGACGCGGGCGTAGTTCGCGACGCTGCTGCCAAGCTTCAAACAACCTGGCGCATGACCGAAGGGAACAGCTGCTGGAACAGTGGCAAGCCCGGTGTTTCCGACGTATTTGCTGCCGCACTCTGGTCGGCCGACTACATGCTTCTGCATGCTTCTCTCGGATGCGCGGGTATCAACCTTCATGGGGGTGACAGTCGTCTCTTTGCCACATTTGTAGGTGGTACATTGCCGGAAAGCACTCACCCTGCCCCGCCCTACACGCCCATCTCATTTCGCAATGGCCAGTACATCGCCGAACCCGTCAGCTACGGTATGCGATTTGCGGGAGCCTTTGCGGGGGCCACCATGGTTCCACTGGAATTCGATCCTGGTTCCGTCAATGCGACGGCATATGCGGCAACATTATCCAGTGGGAAAATGATCCTCGCCGTCATCAATAAAGACGCGTCGCGAGACATCCAGATAACGCTGGCTAAGGCACACGCGCAAGTAACACTGAGAGGCCGTGCGCTCGACGCTCAAGAAGCGACGATCACACCTTCTTCCACTGGTTTGGTCGTCCCGCGCAGCAGCGCCACCCTGTTCCATCTCGCGTAGCGGCAAGAGATAGGGACTCCGCAACACGCATTGTTTGCGTCATCATTACAGACTACAGAAGACGGCAGCACCCAGCGATATGGTACAGGAAGTTCTGCGGCCTCTGTGTCTGCCGTTCGTCGAGCTCGTCGTTCGGCGATGCGTCATTGCAGCAACGTAGAGGCACGTCATCCTGGTGGGTGGAGCGCCGAGCAAGATCTTCATAGTCTCGGATATCGATCCCCGCGTGCAGCGATTATAGGGGTCCATCGTTAGTTTCATAAGAGAAACGTTTATGCTGCTATTGACATGAGACGCTTGACGCAATATAGCTATTTTCTACTCCCCTATTTGGATCGGCGAGATCAGCGCTCTACACACGATCTACTACCGCATTGCACTGGAACCGGAATTTCAGGAAAAACTGGCAATTCCAAGTAGTTTCTGAGCACCATCCGTCGTTGAGCTTCTGAAGTATTCAAGAACCATAGTTTGGTAATCGGAATTTTTCTATTGGAGGCAACATGCGAATTCACGCGATTCTCGCTGCACTTCTTCTCTCCACAACTCCGTTGTTGGCACAGACCGCCACCGGAACAATCTCTGGAACCGTGACAGATGTGACCCAGGCCCATGTTGCCGGGGCACAGGTCACCTTGACCGAAACGGGCACGAACCTGAGTCGCATTCAGAGGACGACTTCCACTGGGTCGTTCGACTTTAATGCGTTGCCTAACGGTACCTACAGCGTGAAGATTGAGAATTCTGGTTTTGCGAAGGAGCTCGTCACAAACGTTGTACTCGAAGTAGCGCAGACCAAGAGTCTGGAGATCGTGATGAAGCCGGCCTCCGCATCCGAGACCGTCGAGGTTGGCACGACCGCGACCCAATTGCAGATCACGGATTCAAGCCTGTCATCCGTCATCAACCAGAATCGCGTCGAAACCTTGCCGCTCAACGGTCGAAACGTTATGCAGCTCACAGCCTTTGCAGCAGGCATCACAACCAGCGCCAAAGGCACAGCTACGGAGCGTCAGGCAAACTACGGTCCGGGCTTTGTCGTTGGCGGTCAGCGCGACGACGCAAACGTCGTGCTAGTAGATGGCATCGAGATTAGCGGCATGGAGTTGAACAATTACCCACTCGCCCTTCCTTCGGTCGACGATGTTCAGGAGTTCAACCTGCAGAGCTCGAATTATCCGGCTCAGTTCGGTGGCAATTCCGGCGCCATTATCAACATCGCTACCAAACGCGGCGTCAATATCTGGCACGGATCGCTGTTTGAATTTGTACGGAACACCGACCTCGACGCAAGGAATTACTTTGCTACGACACCTTCGATCCTGCACCGCAACCAGTTCGGTGGCACGGCGGGCGGCCCAGTCATTCTTCCGTGGATTTACAACGGACGCGATAAAACATTCTGGTTTTTTAGCTATGAGGGCATCCGCCAGCACACCGCCATCCCGGCAACGGCCGCTATCCCCACGGCTGCAGAGCGCGGTGGTGATTTCAGTATGACCGGTGTCACGATCGTTGATCCCATCACCAAGGTGCCATTGGTGGGTGACAAAATCACCAACCCCAATCCTGTGGGGCAGGCATTATTGAATCTTTATCCTGCACCGACGCCGGGAATGACTGGAACCATCAATTATGCAGGCGCGCCCTCGCAGATGTTCAACAACAATCTGATCAGCGGGCGCATCGACCATCAGATTGTTCCGCGTGACAATGTCTTCGGCCGCTTCACCCTAAATAGCCCCCTAACTATCGCACCAGCTGACGCTGCTTTCACCGGATACAACGGCCTTACCCATGACTGGAACTTGCAACTTGCGCTCGGAAACACCTTCATCCCAACACCCCATATCGTGAATGAAACCACGGCCGGGTACGTCCGCTTCGAGCGCAGCAAAGGGTCGCAATCCGCAAACGTGCAGGATTGGGTTTCACAGCTTGGAATTACCGGTTTCACTCCGCCGGCCTACGCGTGGGGAGCGCCGTCGATCGCCCTCACAGGCCTTAACACTGTCGGCTACACAGCCGCCCAGGCTGTGTACAACTGGCAAACCACCTCCCTGCAATTCGTTGACAATCTGACGATCGAAAAAGGGCAGCACACCTTCAATACTGGCGCGTCCGTCAACATCAAGACGCTCCGCTCCGATCAGTACTCAACTGCCAATGGTGGCTACACGTTCAACGGCGAATTCACAGCCCAAAATCCCACAGTCACCACGACGTCGGCGAATGCCATCGCCGATCTCCTGTTCGGATATCCATCGGCCTACTCGCTCAACACGTCACCTTACGTCGAAGATTTTCGCTACACCTTCCTCGGCGCTTACTTCCAGGACGATTGGAGAGTTTCGCAGAACTTTTCTATCAACCTTGGCATGCGCTGGGAGTACTTCGGGAAGCCCGCTGATAAAAACAATCAGATTGCTACCTTTGATCTGGCAGCCGGCAAGCAGGTTGTGGCAGGCACGACCTCGCTGCCACGCAGTCTGGTGTACCCGTACTACGCTGACTTCTCGCCGCGCGTGGGTTTCGGCTTGAGATTGCCGGCCAGATGGCAAGCATCGCTGCGCGGAGGCTATGGCATGTTCTACTCCCCCGAAGTGATCAACTCGTTTCGGAATCTCGGTTTCCAAAATCCGTTTGGAACGACCTACACTCTGTCGGTACGACCGGCAAATCCCGCTGCGCCACAGCCGGCATTCACCGTGCAGAATCCTCTGGCCGGTGCAACGCCGGCTGTAAATACGGCAACGGTCGTAGGCATCAACCCACACTTCCGCGACACCTACTCTAGTTCCTGGAACCTGACGTTGCAGCAGATGTTCACCAAGAACACGCTGGTTGAAATCGCCTATCGCGGTTCTTCGACTCAGCGCCTAACCAGCGAACTCAACTACAACCAGACAAACCCGTTCCCCCCACAACCACCTACGTTCACATTGAATTACCCGTACCCTGCGTTCAGCACAGTCAACTACTTCGACTCGAATGGTGCAGGCAATTACAACGGCCTGCAGGTCCGCGTCCAACAATCCCTCACACATGGTCTGGAAGTATTGGCAAATTACACATGGGACAAGAATATGACCGACATCGATCAGAGTTCGGTAGGGTCGAGCGCAAGCCCAGGCAATGACTACACGCCGCAAACACTCAACCTTCATCAAAATTACGGATGGGCTGCAGCAGGGCGTCCGCAGGAGTTCGTAATGAGCGCGATTTATGCACTTCCCTTCTTCAAGCACAGCACGTCTACGCTGGGCGAAATTGCCGGGGGTTGGTCCATAGGTATAGACTCCACGTTCGCCGGTGGAGCCCGCCTAACGCCGTCAGAGTATGGCACAACCTATACGGGATCCCGTGCCATCGTTACCGGAAATCCGAACTTGCCACGCGGCCAGAGATCGATCAACCACTGGTACGACATAAGCAGAGTTACCAACCCCGCCCCTGGACAGCTCGGCAACGCAGGCAAGGGCAGCATCACCGGCAGTGGCACCAATTTATCGAATGCCGTTCTCATCAAGAACTTCACTATGCTCAAAACGAACGTCTTGGAGTTTCGCGCGGAGTTCTTCAATGTCTTCAACCACACTCAGTTCGACGACCCTTACGTGTACGCCAACGCGTATAGCCTTGCGGGTAAAGTTACCTCTGCGAACGACTATGGCTATGCGCAGACAGAACGTGTGATTCAGCTGGCGCTTCGTTACAAGTTCTAACTCGCCAGCTCGATCTGACGCGCAAGTACCAGAATTACCGGCATCCGCTGACGGGCTGCTTTGTATCTTGCAGTGGAGTCTTCATCCATAGCGCAACGGTTGGGCAATTTGTCTCATATCGATGACCACCACATCGCAATGTTCCGGGATACCTTGTCCTATCGCAAAGAAGGAGAACCGCAACTCAGGATGATCCGGCAAGTACCCGTGGTTGCCACCAAGAGCTGTCTTCACAACCGGTTCATCCAGACTGCCCCCAACAGTGAATCCGGGGTGAGCAGCACCACGACTCGTTTGTTTTGTTCTCGGGGTCAAAAAGAGTGTGGTTATAAATACCGTGCACACTCGGCCATACACCTGTCACCAACGTCGTACGACTCGCGAAAGTGACAGTGGGAACAACACCGACCAGCCTTCCGCAAACATGCCGTGTTCCATAAAGTTTCGCAATACTGGAACTTTTAGTCCATGGGCGTCTGCTCGCGTGATCGCATCCGGCCGCATCCCGTCGACGGAAATCATGAGTACGGTTGGACGCGGGCTTGTTTTCTGCGCTCCCCAGACATACTCAAGAGTAGCGGCACAAAAGTAAAAACCACATTCGCAAGCATAGAGCGTGGAGAAACCAAGATCACTCCTTCGAAAAAACGGATAACAAAGCGACGAAACAATCCCGCAGCCGACACATCGGCGTACGGGACTGTTTCATCACATTTTCTAGAAGTGGTACTTCGCCGACAGCTGAATCTGCCGCTGCGGAGAGCGCGTTGCTGTGATCTGTCCGAAGGCGGTGCTTGTGACAAGGGCAGTCGGATCAGCATAGCTGGCGATGTTGAAGGCGTTGAAGGCATCAGCTCGGAAGTCGATTCCCTGACCTTCTCGCGTGATGGCGAATGTCTTGAAGAGGGAGAAGTCAAATTCACGATAGTCCGGTCCACGCTCTGTAGCATTGGCTGCCGTGCCGAGCGTGTTCGGCAACTCCGCGCCATAAGCGCAGGCGCCGTTGTATGCACCCGTGCAAGGCACAGCAGACGCATCCGTGCCGAACCAGTGCTGCGTGCTCCGGTTCACAACATGGATGCGCCCATAGCGATCAGCGCGGGCGACCTGCGCGTTCTGATTTGCGGCGTTGGCCGCGGTCATCGTAATCGGGAAGCCGGTGTAGAACGTACCGTTGCCGGCCAGCTTCCATCCGCCGAGAATCTCGTCCATCAGTATGTTGGAGTTGCCGCCGAACTTTCTTCCGCGACCGTAAGGAAGTTGGTAGTAACCATTCGCAGTGATGTTATGTCGGATGTCAAAACCGGCCGGGGCGTAATCTGCGCTGGGATTCGCGGGGTTCTGCCAGTAAGTGGTGGAGGCGTCGATGCCCGGAACGCCGTAGAAGCCGGGGCTGTTTGTCAAAGCTTTGGCATAGGTGTAATTGACGGTGAACTCCAGGCCGTGGCTCTCGCGATGACGGAAGATGGCCTGCAGACCGTTATAGTTGCTCATGGCCGAGGAACCGGTGATCTTCACAGAGCCGCTTTGCCCAACGAGGTTATAGAAAGGCGCATTGGAGCAGGTGCCGGTGCATGCGGCGGGCAACTGATTGCCGTTGATGGCGACAATGAGATGCTGGCCGGTTTCGCCAATGTAACCCACTTGCAACGAGGTGACGTTGTTTAGTTCATACTCCGACGTGAGGCTGAACTGCTGTGACACCGCAGGGTGTAGGTCTTGTTGCCACGCGAAATACGCGGTTGAAGCCAGCAGCAGATTGCCGGCGCCCGTGGAAAAGCCGTTAGTTACGTTAAGAGGGCTTCCAGCGGCCGTCTTTGTGGGCGTCGTTGCCGTAGCGGAGAAGTTGTACTCCCATGGAGCGTTCTCCGTAAGCCGCAGGCTTGAGCCTGTACCTTCGAACGCGCTCGTGGTGCCGTAGCCACCGCGCAGCACCATCTTCGTCTTCGGCTGCCAGGCGAATCCGACGCGCGGCATGAAGTTGGTGTACGTCGGGTTATACAGGGCGCGGCTGTTGCCCATTTGTCCCGCGTATTCCAGGCCAGCCTTGCCGAGCGATGGATTGCTCAGGTTGACGTTGGTCATCTTGTTGTTCACTTCATAGATTGGCTGGTCATACTCGTAGCGAAGACCGAGGTTCAGCGTCACATTATTAGGCAGCTTCCAGTCGTCCTGAACAAAATAGGCATCGCGCCACTGACGCTGTCCGGTGTAGCCGCGAACACCGCCGATAGCTTCACTGGTGACGTAGTTGAGGACAAAGTCGGCAAAGGGATAGCCGGCTGCAGAGGTGGTGGCTGTGGCAGCAGGATCGCTGGTGAAAAGGCCACCATAGCTCATTTCGCCCAGCGTACCGTCGTTGCCTGGATCGAAGTTGTTCTGCTGATAGCGCAGGAACTCGGCGCCAAACTTGATGACCTGCCGACCGCGCTGCCAGGTGAAGTTATCCGCGTATAGGAAGTTGTTATCGGCTTTGCCGTAGATGCCAGCCAGCGTGCCGAAGCTGCCAATAGTGCCGCTGCTCATGATCTGCTCGCTGAATCCTGTATATGCCTGCCCACCCGGGATACCCACCGTTGCATTGCCATGGGTGCCGAACAATCCTGTCGAGTCCGTGATGTTGCTGCTGCCTAAGATCAGCCGTGTGAAGCTCGCACGCAACTCATTCACCACCGCAGGCGAAAAGACATGCGTCCAGTTCACAACGCCGCCCCACATAGGATAGTCCGCCGCGGAGGGAAAGCTAATCGCAAGGACCGGGTGCGTGGTCGCTGCGTAAGCATCGCCCTTCGAGAAGCGGCCCATGATGGTGTCTTTGGGGTCGAGGGTGAAATCGACGCGCACGTCGCCCTGGTTGTTATTAATAAAGGACTTCGAATAGCCCAGGTAATTGTTCTGTGCGATGTTGTCTGTCGGCGTCTGGTTCGGAAGCGGATAGGCTTCGGGATGCGCGAAGAGGTAGATCGCGACTGGATTGTTGATGGGTAGATTCTGGTCGCCCGCGAACGGAGCGAAGCCATGCTGCGAATCGTACAGCTGAATGTTTTTTACTGTAAGCAGCGAGTTGAAGTTGCCTTGACGGAAAGCCAGCGGAGCAACGCTCGCCGTGCCAGGTCCGCCCGTGTGATAACGCACGCCCTCATAGTCCCCGAAGAAAAACAGGCGGTTCTTGAGGATGGGACCGCCAAAGGTAGCGCCAAATACCTGCTGCGTATAGTTGGACTTCGCGGCGCCCGCAAAGTCGTTTGCCCACGCGTTGGCGTTCAGATTGCTGTTCTGCAGGACGTCGAAAAGGCTGCCGTGGAATTTGTTCGTTCCGCTCTTAGTTGTGAGTAGGACTTCACCGCCAGTGACGTTGCCATATTCGGCGTCCGCGTTGCCGGTGATGACCTTGATCTGTTCAAGAGCTTCCGGCGACGGGTTGTACCCGATGTCGTCGCTGAAGCTCTCGTTGATGTCCGCGCCATCCAGCAGATAGTTGTTGGTCTGCTGCCGGTTTCCGTTGAACGAAGGCATGTCGCCGGCGCCGGTGTCGCGCGAGATCGAGTACGCGCCCTGGAAGCCAGTCGGCTGCGGCGAAACCGAACCCGGAAGAAACTGTGTCAGGGTGGAGAAGTTGGGACCGTTCAATGGAATATTTGCAATCATTCCCGCCGAGAGGGTCAGACCTAGCGTCGCATTCTCCGTGTTGAGGATCGGAGTAACGGATGTTTCCACGTTGACCGAGGTATTCGCCCCGCTCACCTGCAACTTCATGGTCACGTTGGCGACCTGGTCGACTTCCAATTGGAACGGCGGTATCGCAGTCTCGCCAAAGCCGCCTGCCTGTGCCGACACCGTGTAGGTGCCGATCTGCAGAAACTGAAAATTGTAAAGTCCACTCTTGTCGCTGACGGTCTTGGTCACCACCCCCGTGGCCGTGTTCGTAGCCACAACCTGCGCGTTCGGGATGGCCGCGCCGGTCGGGTCGACAACCGTGCCGCGGATAGCACCCGTAATGGTCTGCGCGAAGGCACTTCGTCCTTGCAAAATCAAAGAGCAAACCATGATCAGAAATACGAGGTTGGCAAAAAATCTCAAATTCAGGCTGGAGGCGAAACGAGGCATAGTGGCGTCTTCCCTTCGATGGCTGTGGCGAATAAAGCAATCAACAAGTGCAGTCAGAGCACTTGAGATTAGCTACTTTCAGCGTGACGGATGTGCGTTTCCATGCAGGAAGGCTCTAAAACTCAGCTCTTTCCAGCCCACAAAACTTCACGTACGCCCGACATTCGTTATTTTCACACAGAAACGAATGTTTTCTTATTGAACTAAGATGAATTTTGAAATCCGAAAATACCGGAAGCCATGGGATGTCATCCAAGTCGCGCCACATGTTACCGCGGCGTCATCGGTTTCATGGAAGCCGAGATTACTGCGGACGCACCCTCATATCACTTTCCGCTCAACCAATGGAAGCGACAAGATGGCGACAACTTTGGAACGAGATGGGTTTTCAAAGGCGCAGTCGTTGGCTCCTTCAAGTTGGAGGTAGTCGCCCGCGGCCAACTGGTGGACCTCTTGCCCTTCATGAAAGATTAGCTCTCCCTGCAAGACCCAAAGGCGCATGTGTTTAAATATCTTTGTTTCGCTTCGAAACTGAATGCGACCAAATAAGGGCTGAATTACAATTCTCTAGTCCTGAGACGACGGGCCAGACCTGATGTGGTGTCAGTGCTCGATTTCGCTAGCTTCTCACTACGAGCAAGAGCCGCTTCGGCGTGGTTCTGACAGAACGGAGGCTCTCGGCGAGTAGCGGAATCGAATCCAGTTGCACCCACATAGGCGGTTCTTCACTCCGCCAGTAGTCCACAGCCAAGTTCGAAGCGACTCGATATAGCCAGGACTGTTCGGAAAGGATCACGGTGCCACGTTCGAGCGCAACGAAAAGCCTCACAAAGACATCCTGTATTAGCTCTTGCGTGGTGCCAATATCCAATCCCTGCCCCACCAAAAAATCGATAAATGGCGATCCGATACGACTCGTAAAGCGCAGCAGCACGCTCTGTCGCAGTGGGCGTTACACTCGTAACGCGATCCCGTCCAGTCCTGGCAGTTTCCCTCAAAGATCCCGGCCTCGGCCATAAGTCGTTGATCTCTAGACGGTCGAGATAGTAAATTTTTCGAACAAATCTGTGGATATTTTCCCGGGGCCGTTTTACCTCTATGTTTACATTGAGGTCCTCTTGGAGTAGCACTCACAAAAAGACAGTTATTCATCAAGGCTCGGCACTTTAGCCAAAGGTGCGTGGCGACAAGCCCGCTCAAGTTCTGCCGGTCGCGTCAAGGAACTATCTTGAAAGAGCGGATCCTTCAACAGGATTCTAGCCGACGACTTCCACCGTGTGAAGGTGAGCTTAAAACACCAACAGCATCGATAGTCCCCTTCCATAGCGTTATCCGCGAAGCACTGCCCGAAGCTCGCGCAGCTTTGTGTCAGCGTCGATCACGATCAACTCCACGCCGGCAATCTCTGCAAAGTCTTCCAGCATCTCGGTGTTCAAAGCCTGGCTGTAGGCGGTGTGATGTGCACCGCCTGCATAGATCCAGGCAGCTGCGGCGATCTTCAGGCTGGGCTTTGGTACCCATATCGCCCGCGCCACGGGCAGCCTCGGCAGCGACTGGTCTGGCTCTATCACATCGACCTCATTCACGATCAGCCGGAAGCCCGCGCTCATTTCCACCATCGACGCAACCACCGCCGGCCCATTAGGCGCAGTGAAGACAAGTCGCACCGGATCGGCCTTGCCGCCGATACCCAGAGGATGCACCTCGAGGGAAGGCTTGTCCAAAGCGATGGACGGGCAGATCTCCAGCATGTGAGATCCGAGCACCTTCGGTGTTCCACCGAAATCGTACGTGTAGTCCTCCATAAAGCTCGTGCCGCCCGGTAATCCCTGCGCCATCACCTTCATGGTGCGAACCAGCGCTGCTGTCTTCCAATCACCCTCGCCCGCGAAACCATAGCCTTGAGCCATCAGCCGCTGCACGGCGATGCCCGGTAGCTGTCCAATGCCATGAAGATCCTGGAAGGTGTCCGTAAAGGCACCAAAACCACCTTCTTCAAGAAAGTCCCGCAGTCCGATCTCAATCCTGGCAGCAACGAGCAAAGAGTCGATACGGTCATGCTGTTTGGCGATCAAGTAGGCTTCGCGATACTCCTCGACCAACGCTTCGACCTCAGCGAGGCTCACCTGCTGCATGCGTGCGGCAAGATCGCCTACGCCAAAACCATTTACACTGTAGCCTAGCTGCGCTTCCGCCGCGACCTTGTTGCCTTCGGTAACGGCAACTTCGCGCATATTGTCGCCAAAACGCGCGACCTTCAGGTTCTGGGACTCGTGCCATCCGGCGGCCGCGCGCGTCCACGCTGCAAGCTCGCTAATCGTCTCTGCATCCTGCCAAAATCCGACTACCACTTTACGCCGCAGCTTGAGACGCGCCGTGATGAAGCCGAACTCACGGTCACCATGCGCCGATTGGTTCAGGTTCATGAAGTCCATGTCGATGGATGACCAGGGAAGATCGCGATTGAACTGTGTGTGCAGATGCACAAAAGGCTTTCCCAGCGACTGCAAACCCCCGATCCACATCTTCGCGGGTGAAAAGGTGTGCATCCATAGGATGAGACCAATGCACGCCGGCGTATTGTTGGCTTCCCGGCACAGCGCACGGATCTCCTCCGGTGTGGTCAGGGCAGGCTTCCAGACGATCTGCACGGGCAACGCGTTGAGTGAGGAAGCCATGAGTTGCGAGTTCCTCGCCACGTGCGCCAGGGTTTCCGGTCCATAGAGGTGCTGGCTGCCGGTAACGAACCAGACCTCCAAAGTCTTCAAGGGTGTCATGCGTTTGTGATCTCCAGATTGATTTCTGTACGGGCTCTCGCTGCAACGCGGCGCAGTACGCTCTGTCTCGCGCGCCATGGCAATGATGCATGTAAAGGTGTCGACGAAGCTGACCACGTCTCCCTAGCGACAGCCCGCGCCGATCGCATTCCAGTGCGCGTCAAATACGCCAACCGAAATAGGAATGCCAGTGGGTAAGCCAGCAATGTCACGCGAACGCTGAGTGTGCCGAAGTCGACGCCTGCAACGATGGCCAAAGGGGTCCTTCCAGAATGAGTTTGCGTAAACGTTTACCGCGATACAGACATTAACGTCGTGACAAAACCTCTGTCAAGCTGAACGCGATTCACCATCAGCCCAAGGGCTGGTCCGGAAACAGCAAGACTGGGAAGCAGCCCGGATCTAATGTCTCTTTCGACGATCTGGGCGGTAAACCCATAAACCGTGGAACTTCGCCGTGCCCAACAGTGGACTTCACTCTCCTATGGGAAAAGAGGCGGACTTTTCTGGCGAGACACTTTTACGGCAACAGCCCACATGGACAATCACCTTTGTCCAGGAAGATAACGTTGCGGCGCCAAGCCTTTGGTATCGGTCGCCAATGGTGGAGGAAACAGAGGATTTAGTATCGCGCAGACGATAGACCTATGGAGCCGGAGCACCCGATGCAAAATCTAGCTTGACACCTCTGCTTCGCCCTCGGTATAAAAATCCGGCTTGAGAGTTATGAGTTGACGCGGAAACGAACAGGCACGGCCTTCAGCTAGTAAATGTTTACCCGCAACACCGGGCCAAAGCTGCTCGTGCTCGTCGCAGCCTCCCAAGTATCAAGATTGCCATTCTGGTAAAGGTTTACTGAACCGCAGCGCAGGAGAACATCGATGAATGTATTGCAATCGACGGCAGCACGGCTCGTCATAAAGAAATTTGGAAGCATCCTGGCTTTGCTGACGCTGGCTGCTGCTCCTGCGCTGGCACAAATCAACTCTGGGTCCATGTCCGGTACTATCTCGGACTCCAGCGGCGCCGTCATCCCGAATGCTAAAGTCACCGCCATGGAAGCACAGACAGGTACTATCTACAACACCGCCGCCAACTCCTCCGGCATCTACACCCTGCCCTCGCTACTCCCGGGCACCTACACCGTCGTCGTAATCGCCCCCAGCTTCAAGCAGGAGCAGGTCACCGGCATCTCGGTCTTCGTCTCCAACCGCACCGGCCATGACTTCGTCCTTCAGCCCGGCGAGTCCGAAATGACCGTCACCGTCGAAGCCAACGGCCCGTCGCTCGACACCCAGAGTTCAGACGTTGGCACGTCCATCTCGCAGCAGCAGGTCGACGATCTGCCTATCGCGACCGGCACTGCGCTCCGCTCGCTCACCACGCTGACTTTCCTGACCCCCGGCGCCGTAGGCCCCGGCACCAACGGCGGAACGGAGTACACCAAGATCGGCGGCGGCCAAACCTTCGGCAGCGACAACCTGATCGACGGTCTCAGCACGCAGCGCAGCGAAAATGGCACTGGATTCTTCGACCAGATGACCCCTTCTGTCGATGCGATCGGAGAATTCCGCGTGGAAACGCTGGCTCTTCCCGCATACTTCGGGCGTACGACAGGTGGTATCGCCAGTTATAAAACCAAGTCTGGCACCAACGACTACCACGGCACAGTCTTCGACTTCTTCCGCAATACCATCTTCGATGCCAACAACTACCTCACCAAGGGCGACGCCTACTTGAACGGTGTTACCCAGGACAAAGACCCGAGTGTTTACCCAAACCCATTCCGCCGCCCGGGTGACCGCTATCAGGACTATGGCGTCACGTTGGGCGGACCCCTTCGGATCCCACATTTCTACAACGGCAGGGACAAAACGTTCTTCTTCTTCAGCTTTGACCAACCGGCAAGTACGGCGACCGCAAACACAATTTCCACCGTCCCCACCTGCGCCCAACGCGGCCTCGGAAACACAGCAACCTGCACGGGAACCTATGGCACTGTCGGCGACTTCTCCTCCACGTTGACTTCCACGCCGATTGCTGGCCTCACCAATCCATGTACCGGTGGCCCTGTGTACTCCGGTGCAATCTACGATCCGCTCACAACCAGGACGGTTAATGGGACAGAGTGCCGCACGGCCTTCCCTAACAATCAGGTCCCGCTGGGCCGCAGCGCCGTGGCGCAAAAAGTGTTGGCGCAGATTCCCCTGCCGAACTATGTCGGCCCAGGCACCGGGAACTACAGCTTCACGGCTCCAGTGCATGTGAGCCAAACGGCAACCTCGGTGCGCCTCGACCAGAACATTGGAGCCAAGCACCACCTCTTCGGCTTCGGCATGTTCCGTGAAAACTTTTACTCAGGCCAGGCCACACTGCCCGGCGCGGTCAACCCAGGATCGCAGCTGCAGAACTTCTACTCCAAGATCTTCCGCGTCGGCTGGGACTACACGATCAAACCAAACCTAATTAACCAGCTCACGGTCGGTAGCAATCGTATAAATAGCTACAACAGCTCGCCGGCTTCGCTTCTTGGAGTAAACTACGACGCGCAGCTTCCCTTTACTACAGGTATTCCAGAGGCCGGCACCAATTTCCCGCTCTTCAACATTGGCGAAAATATTTCCGCGCTTGGCAGTTTAAACTTCGACGACAACATCGACACCGGTATTCTGGGTGACGATACCGTGTCCTGGCAAAAAGGCCGCCATAGCCTGCGCTTCGGCGCAACGTATCGCTGGCAGCAGTTCAGCTACGAGAACAATGGCCCAGCCGCCGGTACGTTCAACTTCGCGCGCGCGCAGACTTCGGCTTATAACAACGGGACAGCCGAAGCAGATAGCGGCAACAGCCTCGCAAGCTTCGTTCTCGGTGTTACCTCCGGCACCAGCCGCACCGTGCAGCTCCACTATCCGCGCTGGATGCAACACTACTACGCAGGCTATGTTCAGGACGACTGGAAGGCACTACGCAACCTGACCGTAAACGCGGGCTTCCGTTATAGCGTTGATCCACCGCGTTATGAAGCCGATGGCGACATCTCGACCTTCGATCCGACGATTCCCAACCCGGCAGCCAATGGCATCCTGGGTGCCTACAAATTCGGTGGCGTTGGGGCAGGCCGCGACGGCAATCGTCACGAGCAGTTTGCCGAGACGTACTTCAAAGACTTCGAGCCGCGTGTGGGCTTCTCTTATGCACCTGGCTGGTTGCATGAAAGCTTTGTAGTCCGCGGCTCGTACACCATTATGTATGGACCGTTGATTTACGCTGACTACGGACAGGGGTCGAGCGCAGGTTTCACCAATAGCTCGACAGCTCCGAACACGGATGGCTTTGTACAAAACAGTCTCTTGGACAACGGTCCACCAGCAGTTGCTTTGACGCCGACGATTACGCCCTCGCTGCTGGTAGGCGGTTCCGATGTCGCCGACTACATCCGCAAGGGCGACGGCAAGCCAGCCATGGTGCAGAACTGGGTGCTCGAAACGCAGACCGAAGTGGCTCCCGACCTTATCCTGACGTTGGGCTATCTGGGCGAGCGCGGGGCGCGGTTGCGTTCGCTCGTCCAGTGGTACAACGAAATTGACCCTGCCTACTTTGCACTGGGGAACACTCTTTATGCTTCGCTGCAATCCACTGCCGGAGCAAACTCGGGTGTTCGTGTGCCTTACACAAATTTCTACCAGCTCACTAATGGTCTTGTCGGACAGGCTCTGCTTCCCTTCCCGCAGTACGGCTTCCTGAATAACGACAGCTATCTGCAGGATCTTGGTCAGTCCACCTACAACGCCATGGAAGTAAAGCTGGACCGCAAGTTCCGGAACGGCTTTAATCTGCTGATTTCCTACACATGGTCCAAGACCTTCACTGACGCCGACTCCATTCAGCCGTACCAGCAGCTTGACCAATGCCAGTGCGGAACGCAGAATCCCGATAACTTGAGGGCAGAGCGCGCACTAAGCATCGCCGACGTTCCCAGTAACTTCGTGGCCAGCTATCTTTACGATCTACCGATCGGCAAAGGCAAAGCCTTCCTCGGACACACCAACAACTTCGTCAATACGCTGATCGGCGGCTTCCGCATCGGTGGTATCGACCGTTATCTGAGCGGCCAACCCATCAGCTTCTTCGGCGCGCAGGGTATTCCTTACTTCGACGGCGGCATCCGCTTTGATCGCCACGTCGGCAACCCAATCCTGACGTCTGCTGCCACCAGCGGGCATTACAACCCGTTTGCTTACGTTTCCAACCCAACTATCTGTCCGGCCGCCGTCTCCACCACATGCACCAACCCTACCTCGTTTTTCAGCGGCCAGGCCTTCACCGACGTCAACGACGCGGCGCATCGTGGAGCGGGTGCCTATCTCTTCGGCGATATGCCACGGACCTCGGCGGAAGTCCGCACGCCTGCCTACTTCAACGAAGATGCCAACATCAACAAACACATTCCCATCCATGGTCTGATCAGCGTGGATCTCCGTCTGGAAGCCTTCAACGTCTTCAACCGCCACGTCTTTGCCAAGCCAGACTCCGGCGTCTTCGACCTCAACTTTGGCCAGGTCACCGGCCTGAACGACGCGCCACGCAGCATGCAACTACTGCTGAAGGTAGTCTACTAATGCACCAACGACTTCAAATCCGGATCAGTGAAGCCGCCGTGTTGCTACTGAGCGTCGCTGGCGGCGCCATTGCGTTCCCACAATCAACCCCAGCCGGCGCACCGCAGGCGCTGTCTCTCACCGGCGAATACCACGGCACGCACGACCCGTCGATCGCTTTCGACCACGGCACCTACTATGTCTTCGCCACCGGTGCTGTGCATCCGGATGGTCCCGTCCCACCCCCCGCTCCTGGCGAGGGTGGCGTGACTCGCCCGGCGACAGCACAACTCCCGCAGTTCCAAATCCGCTGCTCGACCGATCTGCACGCATGGAAGCGTTGCGGCGCAGTCTTCCCCAAGATCCCAGACTGGATCCAACAGCTCAGCCCTAAAACCAGCGAGCTATGGGCGCCTGACATCAGCTATTTTGACGGCCTTTACCACCTCTATTACGCCTTCTCCGCCTTCGGAAAAAACACATCCGGCATAGCGCTCGCAACCAACGAAACCCTTGACGCCACGAGCCCCAAATACAAGTGGCTGGATCGCGGATTGGTGCTTCAGTCCTTATCCACGGACGATTTCAACGCCATTGACCCGAACCTCGTCATCGACGCGAAAGGGGAGGCGTGGCTCGCTTTCGGAAGCTTCTGGAAGGGGATCATGATGCGCCACCTCGACCGCGCAACAGGTCTGCTCTCGAAGACAGACACCAAGACCTATCCGTTGGCCTCGCGCTACCCAGGCTCACTCCGGCAGCCGCGCAATCCGGATCTTCCCCCGGACGCAGAAGCCGTCGAAGCTCCATTCGTTTTTCACCACGGAGACTTTTACTACCTCTTCGTCTCCTTCGATCTATGCTGCCGCGGCACGAAGAGCACGTATCACACGATGGTCGGCAGATCAAAGAGTGTCACCGGTCCCTATGTCGACCGCGATGGCAAACCAATGCTCCAAGGCGGAGGCTCGCCAGTACTGAGCGCTAATGGCAAATGGCTTGGCCCCGGCGGTGAGTCGTTGTTACGCCACGACGGCACCGACTACATCGTCTTCCACGCCTACAGCGCAGGGGACGGTCATCCGGAGCTTCACATCTCCACCATTGCATGGAAAGACGGGTGGCCCCAGGCTGCGCTGGAGGGCGATGACCAGGGAGCACTGGGCCGAGCACTAACCACATCTTCAGGGAGCAGCAGATGAACATGCAGATTCGCAAAAACAAATGGAAGAAGACCGCTGCTCTGGCCACGCTCACTCTTGCCGCAATGACCGCGGGCCTAAGCAGCTGCAGCAATGGCACCACCAATAGCTTCCCTGCCTCGACGCCCAGTACGAATCCTCTCGCTGTCTACCAACTGAATGGCGCAGTGAGTCTCGTACACGACCCGACGATCATCCGCTCGGGAAATATGTATTATGTGCTCGATACCGATCCGGGTACTGCCAACGGACAGGTGGGCGATCTGCCTATCCTGTGCTCTTCCGACCAGATCAACTGGACGCGCTGCGGACAGGTCTTCAGCTCGATTCCGAGCTGGATTACGACGCTCTATCCCGGCATCACCACGCTGTGGGCGCCGGACGTGAGCTACTTCAATGGTGTATATCACGTTTATTACACGGCCTCGACCTTTGGAACCAATACGTCGTCGATTGGACTTGCGACCGCACCCACCATGGCCGGCCCGTGGACTGATTCAGGCGGCCCGATCCTGCAGTCGACCTCCCACAGCGCGTATAACGCGATCGATCCGAATATTCTCGTCGACTATGGCACGGGCACGACTGTGCAACACGTTTGGCTTACTTACGGCAGCTTCTATGGCGGCATCTACCAGCGCGAGATCAATCCGGCGACGGGAACACTTCTAACCACCAACACGACCAACTACCAACTGGCGTCGCAGCCCGGCGTGACCGGGAACCCGATCGAGGGCGCGTCGCTGGTGCAGAAGAACGGCTTCTACTACCTCTTTGTATCCCTGGGTTCCTGCTGCAATACTCCCTATACGACGGACACTTACGAGATCGCCGTAGGTCGTGGAACCAGCCCGAACGGGCCATTTGTCGACGAGAGCGGTACGTCGATGCTCAACGCAGGCGGCACCGTGATTCTATCTTCCAGCGGCGAGTTCACTGCACCCGGCGGCGAATTTGTCTACACCGATGCCGCGAACGGCGACTTGATCACCTTCCATGCTCTCTCCAACAATCAGAATGGGCTGGACTACCTCTTCGTGAACCAGCTTACCTGGCCGAATAACTGGCCATTGATCGGGACAACCCCGTAGACCAAGACATACGGAACCCATCGTCAACCAGACGTACCGTCGAAGAATCACGGTTTCTGGTCGGACTGTGATCAGGGAGGAAGGCTAGCCTCTAGGCTTTCTCTTGGTAGCTCCTACCAAATCTTGCAGTGCCCCGCGAGGCAATCCGGTGGTCTGCCGCACAACCAGCTTTGTGTCGATCTTGGGATGCGGCGCATTGGACTTACCAGGGTAGGGCTGTAGCTGTTCCGTGAGCAGGTTGACCGCACGAAGCGCGAGATCCTTACAACTCATGCGAATGGTGGTAAGCGGCGGAATCGTATATTCGGCCAGATGAATGTCATCGAAGCCAATGATCGACAGGTCATCCGGAACCTTCATGTCGGCTTCAAAAAGCGCATGCTGCACGCCGATTGCCGTCATATCGTTGGAACATAGAACTGCGGTCGGACGATTGGGCAGTGCCAGCATTTTCTGCATGGCGTCGCGGCCGCCTTCCAGGGTATGGTCACCCTCCACCAGCCATTCCTGATTGGTCGTCAAGCCGATACTGCGCATACATTCGACAAAAGCTGCCTTGCGCGCCGCGGCGGAACGCAATCTCAGCGGACCCGCAATGAAGCCGATCTTGCGATGGCCGAGCACCGCCAGATGCTGTACCGCCTCATAGATGCCCGCACGGTAGTCCACCGAGAGGAAGCCGCTGAGCGGGCGCAAAGGCGCCGCGTCTATAAATACAACCGGAATGTTGTCCGCGGCAAAACGATCGAAGAGAAAATCTTCGATGCCAAAGGTCATTACCGCGACACCGTCCACCTTTCGCTCCAGCATGCGACGTGCACAGCTCTCCATCGTCTTGCGCTCATAGTTAGTGCTCGCGATCAGTATCTCGTAGCCGCGCTCCACGGCCACCTGCTCAAACTCTTGGATGAGCTCAGGGAAGAACGGGTTTGTGATTTCGGAGACGATCAAACCCAGCAGCCGGCTCCGGCCTGAGACTAATGCGCGCGCCTGCGTATTGGGGAAATAGTTGAGCTCGCTTACCACCTGCCACACGCGCTCAGCTAGCGCCGGATCGACCGTGGGCACATGATTGATCGCCCGCGACACCGTGGCGATGGACACGCCGGCACGGGCCGCCACCACACGGATATCGATCTTCTCTTCGGAGCCGGCAGGGACGCGCACGGCGGAAACTTTCTTCCGCTTGCTGGTGGACGGCTTCTTCGTTCGTTGGCTTGAGGAGGACGACAAGTTATAAACCAGAATACATGTGATGGAAGCGACCTGAGAATAGTAATGGATACTTGGCCGCCGGCCCAAGCCAAGGATTCAGGTATTCGACCGTAGATGTGAGCGGAATACCTGGATCCATTTTGCTTTCGAGGCCGTAATGCTCTATCACCTTCTATGGTGTCAGGGTCGACACATGGATATAGCTGAAAATCGCTCCAAAGCCGGTATTGCCGGAGAAGATGCCGACCTTCGTTCCCGTTGTACCGTAACTCACGTCCCATGCGGGGCCGCGAACATAGTTCACGCCATCCATACTGCTATAGCTGGTGTACGTCGCAGCACCGGTTGTGGCGTTAGTAATGCGCTTGGACAATCGCAAGTAGGTGTAAGTTGACCCGTTGGGCGTTCCTACGGGCGCGTAGAAGGTAATGAAGCTGTTCGCGGATATATTTGCGGTAAGCTGGTCGAGGAACTCGATCTGCCTTGTGTCGAAGTCGGCAAACTGATCCAGCCGCAGGTAAGTAGTGTCACTGTTGTAAACCAACAGCCCCTGGCTTGAGTAGTTGGCAGTGCAGCATGCTGTGGGTGATACCAACGAGTGGAACTTGATCTCGATCATGTAATTACCGGCGGGCTCGGTCTCCGCGAGGATGGGCAGCTGCGCCATGGTATCGCCCGGATAACTGCTATCCGAAGCAGCGAAGTTGGAGCATAGCGTATACCCTGTGGTGCTGAAGCCGGGGATGTATCCGGTGAGAGGGCCGTATGCAAAGGTGCTGCCGACTCCACTGCCGTCGGATTGGCAGCTTGTGTTCGGGTTCTGGTGGATAAAGGTAAATTCGCTGTTGAAACTGGTTGCCCCGGTCAAGTCCTGGGAGTAGGCAGCCATCATCGTTCCCGGCGCGTCCTTGCTGTACACCGGCGTAACGTAGCCATTGCTTGTATTTGGTTGAGAGGCGGGCACGGGCTGCGGCTGGTCGGAGTCACCTGTCCCGCCGCGGACGACTGGCCAACCGTTCACCCAGTCGAGCGGGTCCATCATGAGTTGACGTGCCGTGTAGCAGCCGCCGCCGTAGGTGGTGCCGCTGGTCAGGCAAGGCCTCGTCCCGGAGACGCCGGAATACAGGATGTAATTCTGGCCGCTCTCGTCCGCGAAGACCGTATTGCTGCCAGGGCCGTAGATGGTATTACCGGTGTTGACCAACACGGTGTCGCCGCCGGGGTCACCCTGGGTCTGCCCGTTGCTGGGCGAGGCGGCGAGCATATCGTTCCCTTCGGCGTCCAGATATGGCCCGGTGACGGAGGTTGATCGTCCCACGCGCACACTATAAGTGGAGTACACCCCGCTGCAGCAATTGCCGGCAGGCGTGGCGAAGAGATAGTAATAACCGTTGTAATTGAGGATGTACGGATTCGTATAATAGTTATCGATCGCGATCGGGGTGGCCGCACCTGTAGTCGCCGTGCCAGTCGAGCTCAGCTGCTGGATGTAAAGGCCGCCGTAGGTGCCGCCATAGGAAAGCCAGTAGTTGGTCCCGTCGGAAACAACTTCGGGTGCCTGCGTCGTTGCATTGCAAGTGTTGCCGCAGGCCTGGTAATCGGCCACCAGAGGCGTAGCGCTGCTGTAGGTGAATGGGCCCGCCGGCGAGTTCGCCGTGCCCACGCCAATTGCGTAGCCGGTACTGGTGGTGTTGGCCGTGTTGGCCGTATTGGTGATCGCGCGGAAATAAAGCAGATACTGCGTACCGATCTGCTTGATCGCAGGCTCGTAAAGCTCCGTTCCACTGGCCGCCCATACCGGTAGTGTGGCGAAGGCGTCACGCACGTAGCTCCAGTGGACCAGGTCGCTCGAACTGAAAACGGAGATCAGGTGCGCACGCAGAGCGCCGCCGGACGTGACCGTGTCGCTATTGTTGAACGCATCGCCCGTGCAATAGGCATACCAGGTGTCCGCGCCGGATGCCTGCGACTTGATGATGGCCGGGTCGGGACAGTTATAGACAGCCCCCGTATTGTTCACGGTATCGGTTAAAGTAAGCGGGTTGGTATAGGTATTTCCGGAAGGGGGGTTTACCGTGAGCGAAGCAGCCGGAGAGGTCGAGGTGGCGTAGAGCGCATCGCCCGAGTAGACCGCGGTGATGGAGTTGGCGCTGCCCACGTTATATTGCTTGGTCGTGATGCTGGTGGAGGCGGTCGTTGAGCTGCTGGCGGTGACCGCTGCCGAGCCCAGTGTGGTCACCGTATTGGGCGTAACCGTGGTGTTCGTGTCATAGAAGGTGACGGTGCCGCTGGGCGACGCTGCGCCGGAGGACACCGCGGTAACGTTGGCAGTGAGCATCTCCGTCGTGCCGGAGGCAATGGTCCCCGAGCCGCTCAGCGATAGCGTAGTGCTGGTGACGATCGGGATGGGATGGATGACCACGGATACCGCGCTGGATGTAGAGGCAAGAAAGTAGGTGCTGGCCACATAGAAGGCGGTGATGGAATACGTGGTAAGGCCGCTTGTCGTTGTGAGCGCGGTCGTTACCAGGGTAGCCACCTCTGCGCCGTTGACGGCCGAGAGGTTCGCTGTCCCCAGAGCCGTGGCGCCTGAGTAAAAGATGACCGAGCCTGTTGGCACTAGCAGCCCGGCTGCGACGGTAGCGGTAAGCGTAATCGGTGCAGCCGTGAGCGCCAGGGTAGGTGAGGCAGCGAGCGTGGTGGTGGTTCCCACGTAGACCGTGATGGCGATCGCGTTCGAAGTGCTGGCGCCGTGAGCATCATCCCCCGCATAGGCAGCAGTAATGTTGTGGACGCCGGCCGTGAGGGTTTGCGTGGTCGAAACGGTCGTGCTGCCGGTAATGCTGGTCGCCTGCAAAGCGGTGTTGCCGTCATAGAAAGTGATCACGCCAATGGCAGCCGAACTGCTGGCGCTCGACCCCAGCGAGGCGGTCAGAGTGACCGAGCCGCCCTGATTCACCGAGGTTGCGGTGCTGCTCAAAGCCACCGACGTCGGCGCGACCGTCGTGCCCGAGGGGCCATTGTCGCAGCCGGAAAGCCCGAGCAGCGCAACGACGGCGAAGATGGTTGGTAACAGAATGCGACGAGTTCTGACGACATTGATCAGCATGATCCCCTGGCTCCTTGTTTACACACCGCATGACCGCGGCCACTAACTCGAGAAAACGTATACTCGTAAAACTCCATTGCTTCCCATCTGACCTGTGGGGAATGCCTCTTCTTTGCAAGCGCTTCAGGGCCGTTCTTTTGATAAACCTTACGCGTGGGAAATATATCCACTCTCCGCAGAAACAATCAAGTACTTTTTACATTGTCAGCAAATGTTTTCTCAAGCGCCCTGAAATCGACCCCAGGATCGTACGATCGCGCTCCAGGCAAAAGGATGGAACGCGCCCACTGCAGCTTTGTGAAACTCTCTGCTGCGACCCTTACGCCATGGCTGCTGCTGGGAATCGACCTACGGTCAAGCGGTCCCTCATCGGTCACCAGAGACCTTCCGATTACTCGACTTACCGTCGACTCTTCGGCATGGGTACATTCAACGTCGTATAGCGATAGCTCTGATGCTATTCACAGTCCGCTGCTCTGCGCAATCTCTGCTGCTCTAGCTGGATAAGGCAGTCACTGCACATGAAACCGCCGGGCAACCCAGAGACCGTGCGGATGGCTGCCGATGCGTTTGCTTCCGATGTGGAGCAGGTCACAGGCGTGCGACCGGAGATCTTGACTTCGCTGCCTGGACCGCCGCATCAGCAGCTAATCCTCGTGGGGGTGATCGGGCACACGCCTTCTTTCGCTATGTATCTGAAAATTGGTGTCTCCGGGGATTCGCATTGTAAATAAAGGGGGTGCACTCATTTCCCAAAGTCTTCCCCACACCGTTCCGTGCATGCGAAATAAGGATTCTTATTCCGATTAGCCATGCACTTCCTCGGTCTTCTGGATCACCTCACCAAAGTCCAGACGATATCGATTTCACTCATATGTCTCAAACAAAGAAGCCGAACACGATGATCTGCCAAACCTTACCTTGACTCGCGAACCCTAAAACTGAAAACGGTAAAGAAGCCGAAGGCTCCTACCAGTAAACCCGCGAGACCCGGAAACGTGATGTTTCGGGTCTCTCTCAACCTGCAGGTCTCGTACTAAGCCCCAGTTGCCATCAAGCAGATTAGGCGACATCCCCCTTTAGAGGTCAGGTCTTCGGAATCGAAAGGTGCGAGGTCGCCATTTCGGGTGCGCGTCTGGCGTGACAGTGAAGTATTCTCAGGTAACTTATAGAAATTAAGAAGAGAAGGATAGTTCACACCCGTGGTGAAGCACACGACTGTGATGACGTCAACGCAAAAAGAGGAAACGACCTTGGATAGGCAAACCATCAACCGCTCCATATATGCCTGGGTATTCCTCGCAGCGAAGTAGATGAGACCGATTCATTTCTTTGACCTATAAAAATGCTGTGAATACGAAAGCGATGGAGCAGACGTACCTGCTCCATCGCTTTTTTGCCTCCGTTGGGAGATTGTTTATTTCGCGTCTTTCACACAGCGGAAACCCAAGGCACCAGATCTGTCGTAGCTGGGGGCCATTAAGAGCAGCTTGCCGTGCTGGTCATTTTTGAATGCTTCCGGAAAGTACCAGATAGAGCCCTGTGGCTGATAATGGCTGCCTCCACGAACGATGCCGCCTACCGTGTGGTCGTCCACATATTCATCGGTCCACTGCCACACGTTGCCAACCATATCCATTACGCCGAAGGGGCTTGCCCCCGCAGGATGCGCGGCGACATCACTGGCGGCGAGCATCGTGCGGCCCTTGTCGGGTGTGGGTGCGAGGGTGGAAGGATCTGCAGGGCAGTTGCCTCCGCCACGGGATGCACCAAGCCAATCGCAATTACCCCAGGGATAGGCGCGGCCGTCGTTACCCTGTGCGGCATACTGCCATTCCCATTCATGCGGAAGACGCTTGCCTGCCCACTTAGCGTACTCGCGAGCATCCTGGATTGAAACCCAAGTCACAGGCTTGTTTGCCCATCCATCGGGATAGGTGCCTTCCTTCCAGTCCTTGAGGAAGTTAAGACTGTCCTTGGGCTTGTAGTGTGTAGCGTCAAGAAACTTTTTGAAGTCGGCGTTGGTGACGTTGTACTTGTCCATGAAGAACGGCTTGATGTCCACGGTGTGTTCGTGGAAGCGACGAGCACTGTCTTCCCAGGGGTATTGAACGTCGGTGCCCATGTCGTTGGAGCCTTCAATTTCAATCCCCTGCACTTTGAAAAGATACTGGCCGCCTTCAACACGTACCATGTTTTCTGGAGCAGAAGATGTGGCTGTGGTTGGTGCGATCTCAACGATGTGCTGCGGAAGCGCCTTCCACTCGCTAGAGTAGTCGGCGAGGGGCTTGGAGGTCATGGTTTTCATCTTGGCCATGAGCTCTTTCATCTTTGGATCGGGGCCGACACTGGTTGCGTAGACAGAACCGAAGCCGTGAGCTTCAACCGAGAACGAGAGCGTTGCCATGTCGCCTTTGATGATCGGCTTGATTTCGGTGCCGTGATAAAGGTCGAAGTAGTGCATGCCCTGCTTGTAGGCAACGGTCATTTGATCACCGTCGATGTTGTACTCACCGCGGTTGACGATGGTCCAGACGTTTTGGTCAGCGAGCGGCCAGCGGCTGGCGAAGATACCGTAACGCAGTGTGGGATAGAGAGGCTCCCAACCTTCGCTAGCAAAGAAGGGAGCGACGGCACGTTCGATGGTGGCAACGCGGCGCGTGGCTTCGCCATCACGCGGAGTGATGCCGTTCCAGATGCCCCAGACGTTTTCCCAGCTTTCCCAACCCTCGCCGTTGAAGAAGGCGTATTGGAGCGCGTTGGTCTTGTCACGATCCCAGCGGCCCTGGATGTTCACCTGGTGACGCGGGTCAAGCCAGCGATAGCGGTCGACGGCGGGAGTGAAGACGTAGGGAGCGTACTGGCCCCATGTCAGGACATTCCATGCGAGGCCTTCGTCGGCGGGACCGTTCTCGGGTTCGAAGGCAAGCGGGTGGCCGACTTTTTCAGCTGCGAGAGAGAACGCCATGGGGACACCGTCTTGCGTGTCACCGTTGATGCCGTCGGCGTCGATCTCTTTCATGAACTCAGCGATGGCTGTGGGCCAATCTTTGCCGGGATCATTGGTGCCTTCATCCCACATCATCATGGGGAACAGAACCTTCACACCGCGCTTGTGGAAGTCGGCGACCATTTGCTTGAGACCCTCGATACCGCCGGGCATGGAGCGGGTGATGTCGTGCTGGTTGCGATCATCGATGCCAACGTTGGGATAGACCGGCCAGATAAGTACGGCGTCGATACCGCCATAACGCTTTTCGAGATCGTCAAGGTAGCGGTCGACGGTATACTTGTTGGCGACGGGATCGTAGAAGTAGCGATCATGCACCATCATCTGCGGCTGGATGAAACTGTGCTGCGCCCACTGGAGTTGGGGGATAGTGTAACGCGATCCATCGTACCCAATGCGGATACGGCGCTCTGTGCGCCAGGCCCGCATGTCGGCAAGCCAGTCACGGTGTGTGTTTGGGGTGCAGGCTTCACGACCCGGGCGAAAGATTGGGCCGAAATCAAGGCAGGGCGGTGTTGGAAGAAGTTGCCCTGGCGGAACCCGAAGGCCCAGGCCTTGCGCGTTCGCTGGTGGGGTGAGAGCGGTGAGGAGTGATAGCCCTGCGGTACAAGCCATCGTTCGGAATGAGTGTTTCATTGCGTGTTCCTTTCGTGCAGCTCTGTTCTTTTTGGGCCATGCCGGCAGTGAAGGTGCCGCTACCGTTCGGCGAGTTCGTTGGTTAGGTCGCGCTATCTGCTTTTCACAAATTTCTCAACTTCGGACATGCTGGGCATAGAAGGCTGTGCGCCGGAACGTGTCACGGAAATCGCCGCCACAGCCGTTGCGAATGCGGTGCTATCAAGAGGTGACTTTCCGAGCATGAGCCCCGTAGCAAACCCGGCGTTGAACGCGTCGCCAGCGGCTGTTGTATCAATTGCTTTGACGGCGAAAGCTGGGATCTGATCGTCCACACCACTCCTCGAGCACACATACGATCCCTCAGCCCCCATCTTCAACACAACACCCTGGCATCCTTTGGAAAGAAGCTGCCGCGCTGTCTCGGCAGATGATGCATGCTCGGATTTTTTGCCGAGATAGAACGCTGTTTCTGTTTGGTTCGGCGTGAACCATGCGATGTCTTTGAAGATGCTTGAAGGAAGTTCTGCTGCCGGAGCAGGATCGAGAACGAGTGGCACGTTCTCTCTCGCACAGATGCGTGCCAGGTGCTCGACGGTTTCGAGGGGAATTTCCAACTGCACTAGAACCATGCCTGCGCTTCGCAAGACTGAACCGTTGGCGTCGAGATCTTCCGGTGTGACCTGAGCGTTGGCGCCGGGGGCTACGAGGATGCTGTTTTCGCCGCTCTCTGCGACAGTAATGACGGCTACGCCGGAAACGCCGTCGCTTGTGGCAACGCCGGTGATATCAACTCCTGCATGCTGAAGGTAGGTGCGTAGTTCCTTACCAAATGCATCGGAACCCAAGCGACCGATTAGCCGCACAGGATATCCGAGACGGGCAACACCAACGGCCTGGTTCGCGCCTTTACCACCGGGATGAGTCTGAAAGCCGGTGGCGATGAGCGTTTCACCGGCGAGCGGCATTTTTTTCGTCGTCGCGACGAGGTCCGTATTAATGCTACCGACAACGATGATGGGCTTTTGCGCGGACACTGCGGTTTCTCCTCAGAACAGTCAAGGGTGCATCAAAAGATAGGAGCGCAAGCGACCGCGGTAAGGCCGCAAACAAAGAAGATGAACATCCACGTCAGAATGGTTTTGGCACGCGCTGGAGCCGCGCTGAATTCATGCCAAACGAAAACACCCCAGCACGCTGAAATCATCGTGGCACCCTGGCCAATGGAGTACGAAACAGTTGGTCCGACGATATGAGCTTGTGAGGCGACGAAGTTCGCCATGGCTCCAGTACCCCAGATGCCGCCACCAACAGCGCCCCAGAAGTGCCAGTTTCCCTTTGCCTTGAAGTAACTGCCCATCGCGGCGGGTTCGCGGCCATCAAGCGGAAAACGCATGAAGAAGTAGTTGACTGGAATGGCGCAAATGGCGACGCCGATAGCGAAGAAGAACAGCGCTGCGTAGGGGCCGGGAGCGCCTTCGATTGTCATCGACTTCGAGACGAAAGGATAGAACGATCCCATGAGCAGCCCCGAGATAAGGCTGATGATGATGCCGCGTTTGCTCATGGCAGCGTGTTCGGTTTCACGCAGGCGATAGGCGATGGCATCGAAGACGATGGCGCCTGTGACAAGAGCGATACCACCGAATAGCAGGAGCGGATTGCCTTTTGGCGAGATGACATAAGTGCTGATCGCGCCGACGATGAGGGCAAGACCAATGCCAACCGGGAACGCGACGGCGAGACCGGCGATATCAATGGCAGCAACCAAAAGCAGGTTTGCCACATTGAAGATCGCGCCGCCGATCATGGCAAGCAGAATGGCGTGAGAACTGGTGTGAGCAATATCTGCGAAGAACTTCAGGCCGACATTCCCTGCACTGCCGAGCGTAACGCCCCACAGCACAGCACCGATGATGAGGCCGATCACGTAGTCCCAATAGAGCAATTGAAATCTGTATCCGGGGCAGAGCTTCATCGAATTCGCCCAAGATCCCCAGCACAACATGCTGACGATCATGAACAAGAGTGCCAGGCCGTAAGTTTCAGGCTGATACATACATTGCTTCCTTCCCAATAAGACAGGTGGTGCGAAGTGGTTTTAGCGAGAGTGTGATTTGTCCCCTGCCGTGAACTTGAAGGCCTCAGAGTATCGATGAGGTGATCATCGACACTCTGAAACATTCTCAAGCAAGGTACAAACTTACCTCTTTTTACGACTAGAAGCTCAATCGCAGTGCGAGCTGAATCTGCCTGGCATTTTGGGAAGAGGTGACCCGGGTAAACTGCGACGACGAGAGTGAGGTATTTGGGGCGTTGAAGTTTACGTTATTGAACAGATTGAAGAAGTCAGCGCGAAATTGTACTTTCGACTCTGCGCGATGCAAGAAAGGAAAGTTCTTCGCAAGACTCATGTCTGTATCAAAATACGAAGGCCCGATAAGGCTATTGCGTCCGCTGTTCCCGAAGGTTCCAAGCACAGTTAGAGGCGAAGTGTAGGCCGCCTTGTTGAAGTAACCTGTTGTCGCCCACGAGTCCTTATTTCCGCATCCGGCACAAGGGCTGGTCCCCGGAACAACGTTCAAGCGCAGGTTTCCGATGTCTCGCCCTGCTCCGAGCCAGGGCGCAGCCGAGCCGGTTGTTACGGAGAATGGATATCCGCTGCTGTAGTTCACGATTCCTGAAATCTCCCATGCGCCCAGGCCGTATTTGGCGAAGCCGAGATTATCGAACTTCGGAAGGTTCCAAACCCCATTCAGACGGAAGAGGTGCTTCTGATTGAAATCAGACCGGGCATATTCAGGGCCAATAGGATTGGCGGGGTCTTGCTCCGTACCGCCATCCGCGTCGGCGGTGGAACCAGCATCAAGTGATTTTGAATAGGTGTAGGCAAGCTGCATGGTGAAACCGGAGGAAAGGCGCTTGCGTCCGGTGACCTGCAGCGAGTTGTAGTTAGAGAATCCAATATCAGCGATCCGCGTGATACCGCCGTAATATTGTGGCAGGAAAGGACGCCGCAACTGTGCGTTCGCCGCGGTGCCGCCGGCGGAATAGGGAGCGGCATTAGCCTGATTCCCGTCCCATAGCCGGTTTCCATGGCTGCCGACATAGCCGACCTGCATCATTAGGTCTTTCGGAAAGTCATGTTGGATATTGAAGTTGTACTGCTGCGTGAACGCGTTCTTGAGATGCGGATCGGGTGCGTAATACTGTGCTGGATACACGAAGTATGGATTCGCTCCGGGATTGAGATAAGGATATGGGAATGGATCTGTATACCCAGTCCCCCCGTAGGGATCGGTGAAGGTATTGGGAGTAAACACCAGTTCCGGCTCGAAGGGTGGAGCTTCAATTTCATTCGCTAGCGTGATGGCTCCCGGCGGATTATAGAAGATTCCATATCCACCGCGAACCGCAGTTTTTCCATCGCCGAAGACATCGTAGGAAAATCCAAGGCGTGGTGCAAAGTCGGATTTATCCATGAAGATCGTTCCCTGCGGAATTCCCTTATCTCCTGGAAACGAGAGACCCGGAGGCGCCGTTGGGAATCGAGTGGACTGAAAAGTGGGATCGGTCAGGACAACGGAGGCAGAGTCATGGTGAATCTCACGCCAAGGGAAAATCGCGTCATACCGCACCCCCAGATTCAAAGTCAGGCGCGACGAGACCTTATAAGTGTCCTGAGCATAGCTTCCTAACTCCACTGAATGTTCATTGCCATAGTAGGGAGTGTACTGTCCAAAGCTAATCGGCTTGCCGATCAGATAATCCGCCCAGTTGAGTCCGGTCTCCTGGCCGCTAAAGGTTGGGTTGCCGGAAGAGTTCGTGTTGATCCAGTTGATCTCCTCCGCTTCCCGAAGAGCGGTAGCGCCAAACTGGAACAGGTGTTTCCCCTTCACCCATGTAAGCTTTGCATCAGCCTGCTTCAAGGCTGAATTCTCATACCAGGGGTTTGCGGAACCAAAGCTTGTAACGCCAGATACGGTCACGTCAGGCGACACGTTGTAGCCCCCGGTAGAGTATTTCGCGCCCATTTGTGCCGCCGTAACAATCACCCCTTCGGGCGTACCGTTCGTCGTGAGATTCGTGTCCGAGTATCCGAAATCTGCGATCAAATTTGGCGTGAACGTGTGCGTATCCCTGACAGTGGTGCCCGCGTTGGTTTCTGAAAAGTTTTCGTAATACTGAGAGGAAAGAAGGCTGGCATACGGGGGACCAGTCACAGCCGTGTCCGTCATGTGGAAGAAACGGACATAAGCCTGATCGTGCTTGGTTACGCGGTAGTCACCCCTAATCGTGTATTGGTTGCCACTGGTAGGATTTGGCACCTGGGCCGTGTACGCATAGATCCCGCTGGGCTGTAGAGTCGGTATCGGTATGTATGTCTGCATGAAGGCCACCGACACGGTATCCCACTCGCTCATCGGGATTTGGTTCCTCCCCGCATATCCATTGGCAGCAGTGTAATTACAGGGAAGGGTACCGGTGCCCGGGTTATTGCCACTCGCGGCACCAGCAGTTGGATTGCTGCAGGTCGACTTATACGGGTCGTAGAGTTGCGCTGTCGTGGAGCTAAAGTCTCCGGTGCGTTGGGCAGGCGTTATAGTAGCGAGATTCTCAAGAGTAACCGTGTGAATGCGTAGCCCTTCGTACGTCGCATAGAAGAACGCCCTATCTTTCAAGATCGGACCGCCTCCTGCGACACCGAACTGGTTCTGCTTCAAGATGGGATTGCGTTGAGTCGGAAGCGTGAACCAGTTCCTTGCATTCAGCGCGTCGTTGCGGAGAAACTCCCAGGCTGACCCGTGGAACGTATTGACGCCTGACTTACTGATCGCGACGAAAGCTCCTCCAGAAGCGTGTCCGAACTCTGCGCCATAACTGTTCGTCAGAAGCGAGAATTCTCCAATCGAATCAGGATTGGGAAGGTTTGCTGGACGGTTGTAGAGAGCGGTTACGAGAATAGCGCCGTCAAGCGATACTTCACTGCCATTGATGCGGCTTCCGTTCACGCTGAAGGTCGGTCCGCTGCGCTGATTGACAACTGCGGGAGGCAGAGTGGCATCTCCTACGCCGGGCACGAGGGTGATGAGTTGCAGCGAATCGCGCGTGTTGAGCGGCAGCTCTGCAATCTGCGTAGCATCCACCTCGGTGCGGATACTTGCCGAGCTGGTATCTACTTGCGTTCCATTCGCCGAAACCTGAATTGTTTCAGTCGTACTTCCGATTTGTAGGACGACATCCACGCGAGCATTCTGTCCGTCCTCCAGAACGATCCCGGATTGAGCATAAGTTTTGAAGCCGGTCACAACACTTTTCAGACTGTACGTTCCGCTCGGTAGAGAAGGAATGACATACTCGCCGGTGGCGGAGGTGGAAGCGGTGCGGTTCACACCGGTTCCTGTATTGATCACTTCGACCGTTGCATTGGGAATTGCGGCTCCGGATGAGTCAACCACCTTGCCAGACATCTGGGCATTCGTCGCCTGGGCATTTGCGAAGTTGCCCAAGCAAGCGGCGAACAAAACAACGAGAAAGATTCCGAGGACTTTCGAGGACGAGAGGCAGTGGCGAAGGACGTTCATGTTGCATGCTCCTTACTGCAGCGTATTTTCTTTTGACCGCAGATGATGCTATTTTGAAAACATTTTGAAACCTTTCAAAATTTCAGGCAACAACGTAGTGCGGACTCATCGTCTTTGTCAAGATATTTTTTCGCGGTACGCTGCGCGGTATCCTAATTGCGGCGGATTTGTGCCCTTCAAGACAAGGGCTTATTCCGTAGGATTGGCCTCGAGAAGCACTGAAATATTTCAAAAAGTTGATAAAGTTTGTGCTTTTTAGATCGCGGAGTTTCGCGGTTGAACTCTCTGACCGAAAGGAAAATGCGCCATTGGCTAATATTCAGGAAATCGCCAGAATGGCAGGCGTTTCCTTGGGAACGGTCTCAAACGTTCTAAACAACTCAGCGAAGGTGAGTGAAAGCAAGCGTGCGCGGGTACTCGAAGCCGTGCAAGCGGTTGGATATCAACCAAGCCAGCTCGCGCGTGGTCTGCGTCGCGAAACAACAAACATGATCGGGATGATTATTCCCGATATTTTAAACCCGTTCTTCCCTGCCGTCGTCCGCGGTGCGGAAGATGTGGCGTTCTCCAATGGATATCGTCTGATTCTGTGCAATTCAGACAACGACCACTCCAAAGAGATCATTCAACTCAACGAATTGAGGACGTACCTCCCGGCCGGCCTAATCGTCATCCCGTCGAACTTCAGCGACCTTACAGCGCAAGCAGAGTCATACCGGAGATCAGGAGCCGGCGTGGTGTGCGTTGATCGTCTTCCCATAAATTGGAGTGGTGACAGTGTGACCGCTAACCACGAGGCAGGATCTTATAACGCAACACGGCATCTGCTTCAATTAGGACACACCAGGTTGGGAATCATCACTGGACCATTGCACCTGACCAACGCGAAAGATCGCCTTGAAGGCTTTAAGCGCGCGCTGAAGCAAGCGAAGATTCAGATGTCGCCTGAATACATGCAAGAAACGACGTTCGATAAGCAAGGCGGACATGCCAAGGCCCTCATTTTACTCCGGCTTATTCCTCGCCCTACTGCAATTTTCGCAAGTAATGACATGATGGCGCTGGGAGCTTTGCTTGCCGTACGC
>CBDDDO010000021.1:0-153904 GCA_965226655.1 Granulicella sp.
CACGCGGCCAGATAGCCGGTGACGTCGGTATCGGCGAGGGCGCCGGGATCGAAGAGTTGATTGAGCGCCAGGCCGTCCATGATGGCACCCACGGCGAGGGACTCGGTGCGCTTCTGCGTGGCATTCTGCTGGTGATACTCGGGCAGGAGCTCATCGATTTCAGGCAGGGAACAGCGCAAACGCATAACAGCATGGAGATCAGCCAATCGCTTGCGCCGGTTGGGGTGGCGAATGGCGTACATTTTGAATTCCAGATTCAGCAGCGTTCGCTGGCGCTCTTTGCCCAGCTTGCAGAGATACTGAGCGAGGACGTGAAGGCGCTCGTCAAGGGTGGAAACAGCCTGTAAGATTGGGCGAAGCGCGGCTATATCGCGGTCGAGCTCTTCCTCGAAGATTTCAAAGAAGACATCTTCTTTATCTTTGAAGTTTGCATAGAAAGCACCACGCGTCTTGCCTGCTTTTGCGGCAATGTCTTCAATACGCGCGTGTTGGAAACCCTCTCGCGCAAAAATTTCACGAGCCGATGCGACAAGCTCCTGTCTGGTCAATAAAGCGCGCTTTTGCTTTAAATTTGCCAGAGGTTGTTTCGCACTTCTCGCCTGACGGCTTGAAGCAGTCATCGCCGTCGGCATTTTGTGCGAAATCTTTGAATCGACCATCATCGCGGTGGCATCTCTAACTCGAAAGATACACTCATGTACATTTTTCGTCCATGCAGGGTTTTGAATATGAACGAATTCAGAGAGGCATTAATGACGACCAAGACAACAGCTAACGCGGAACAAACTACCGCAGCATTCCGCCGGGGCGGCGTCATCGGGGTAGGGCTACTTACAGCGGCTGTCCTGGCGCTTTCGGGATGTGAACAGAAGGCCGCACCTCCGGCCGGCCCACCACCGCCGATGCCGGTGACCGTGGTGAAGCTTGAGCCCGCGGATGTGCCGATCGCAAACGAGTGGGTGGGCACACTGGATGGCAATGTGAATGCCCAAATTCAGCCGCAGGTTTCCGGCTATCTGATCCAACAGAACTATCGCGAAGGTTCCACGGTTTCCAAGGGCCAGGTCTTGTTCCAAATTGACCCCCGGCCTTTTCAGGCACTGGTGGACCAGGCGCAGGGACAATTGGAGCAGTCAAAGGCCGCTTATGGGCTAACGGTGACCAATGTGAACCGCGACACTCCCTTGGCTGAAGCGCATGCCATTGCGACGAGTCAGCTCGATACCGATAAGGCCCAGCAGGCGCAGGCGGAAGCGAACGTGAAGTCCGCTGAGGCTTCGCTAGCTACTGCAAAACTCAATCTTGGATTCACACAGGTGCGGTCGCTAGTTAGCGGCGTTGCCGGCCAGGCGACCACGCAGGTGGGCAACCTTGTCAGTCCGCAGTCTGTACTTACGTCTGTTTCTCAACTTGATCCGATTCGCGCTTATTTCTCGATCTCCGACTCCGAGTATCTTGGCCTCACAGCCAAGGCGCGTGCGGGTAAAGGCACGTTGTTGAGCAATGCATCGAGCATTCCACTCACGCTTGAGCTTGGCAATGGAGAGATCTATCCGAAGAAGGGACATATCGCGTTTGTCGATCGCCAGGTAAATGCTCAAACCGGTGCAATCCGTATCGCAGCGTTGTTTCCGAATCCCGGCAATATCCTTCGTCCTGGCCAGTTCGGCCGCATAAAAGGAGATACGCAAGTGCGTCAAAATGCGTTGCTGCTTCCGCAGGTTGCCGTACAGGAACTGCAAGGGTTGACGCAGGTGTATGTTGCCGGTGCCGATGGCAAAGCGCATCTGACGACAGTCCAGCTCGGTCCACAGGTTGGCACAAACTGGCTGGTGGAAGGCGGCGTTTCGCCAGGTGAGTCAATCATTACCGACAACCTTCTGAAGCTTCATGATGGCGCGCCCGTGAACCCGAATCCCGGCCCAGCTGTTGGGGCAACCGCCCAGTCGGTGACCTCCATAGGGAGCAACTGATGTCGAAATTTTTCATTCGCAGACCTATCGTTGCGATCGTTATTGCGATCCTGACTGTCATTCTCGGTACGGTGTCGATGCTGACACTGGCAACATCGCAGTTTCCTGACATCGTCCCTACCGAAGTTCTTGTGACGGCCACCTACCCAGGTGCGGACGCGAAGACATTAAGCCAGGCCGTTGCCACGCCGATCGAGCAACAGATGAACGGCGTCGACAACATGATCTACATGGACTCCGTCAGCGCAAACAACGGCGTGGTCCAGCTCTTTGTCGACTTCGATGTGAAGACGAGCCCGGACACCGACCAAGTGCTTTCGCAGCTTCGCGTCGATCAGGCACAATCGCAGCTTCCAGCACAGGTGACCACTGCCGGCTTGACGGTGCAGAAGGCGCTAACGTCGCCGCTGATGCTGATCGCGATCAACTCGCCTGGTAATAAGTTGAGCCAGGACTTTTTGACCAACTACGCGATCATCAACCTGCAGGACCAGATCACCCGCGTCAAAGGTGTATCCCGCGTGCAGATCTTCGGCGGGCAGTATGCGCTGCGCATCTGGGTAGATCCGAATAAGCTTGCCAAGCTCGGCGTCACAGCACCTGAAGTTATCCAGGCTATCCAGACGCAAAACAATGTAAACCCGGCGGGTCAGATTGGTGCGGAGCCGATTCCCAAGGGCCAGCAGTTCACCTATACGGTCCGCACGCAGGGACGTCTTGTGAAACCCGAAGAGTTCGGCAACATCATTCTTCGCGCCAATGCTGACGGGTCGATTCTGCACCTGAGCGATGTTGCACGCATTGAGCTTGGAGACCAGGCATATGCCATCTCCGGCCGTTACAACCAGAACCCGTCGGGTGTCATGGCTGTATACCAACTTCCGGGATCGAACGCCGTGCAGACCGCAAAGCTGGTGAACGCGCGCATGGCGGAGCTCGCGAAAACGTTCCCGAAGGGTATCTCTTATGATGTCCCGCTCGACACGACAAAGGCCGTCAGCTCAGGTATTCACGAAATTGTGATCACGCTGCTGGAAGCGCTCGCTCTCGTCGTTATCGTCGTGTTCATCTTCCTGCAAGGATGGCGCGCAACGCTGATTCCTTTGCTGGCCGTTCCGGTATCCCTTATCGGAACGTTCATCATCTTCCCTGCTCTTGGATTTTCGATCAATACGCTTTCGCTGTTCGGTCTTGTGCTCGCGATCGGCCTCGTCGTAGACGATGCCATCATCGTGGTCGAAGCCGTGGAACACCACATTGAAGAAGGCATGGAGCCGAAGGCCGCAACAGAAAAAGCCATGGAAGAGGTCGGTGGCCCCGTTGTTGCCATCGCGCTTATTCTTGCTGCCGTCTTCATCCCAACCGCGTTCATTCCGGGCATCACCGGTCGGCTGTACCAACAGTTCGCCGTCACAATCGCGATCTCCGTATTGATCTCCGCATTCAACGCGCTAACGCTGTCGCCTGCTTTGGCTTCGCTTCTGCTCAAGCCCAAGTCGGAAGGCTCAAAGAAAGGGCTTATCGGCAAAGGCTTCGGCCTCTTCAATAAGTTCTTCGGCCGCACGACGGACAGCTTCGTCCACACATCCGATGTGCTCATTCACAAGTCCTACCTTGCGATGGCAGCAATCGCGGTGATCGGCGTCTTCGCGGTGTTCCTTGGCAGCAGCCTGCCCGGCGGCTTCCTGCCGACGGAAGATCAGGGCTACATGTTCCTCGCGCTGCAACTGCCGGACGGCGCCTCCGCACAACGTACAGACGCGGCGCAGCAGAAGGTGACCGCGGCATTGCTCAAGACACCAGGGGTAAGAGGAGTAATCGCCGTAACGGACTTCTCGTTGTTGACTCAGGTCCAGAGTACGAATCAGGGCTTCTTCTTCGTGACTCTTCAACCTTGGGAGACACGCAAGAGCAAGGAAGAACAGCTCGACTACATCACCGGCAACTTACAGAAACAACTAGCCGGCAATCCGGACGGCATCGCGTTTGCTTTCCCACCGCCCTCGATCCCAGGTATCGGAACCTCTGGCGGTGTCACCATGGTCGTAGAAGATCGCTCGGGCTCCGATGATCCGATGACCCTTACTCGCGATCTTGGAACCTTCCTCGGTGCCGCGAGTAAGCTCCCTGAAATCGCCGCCGCGATTCCCTCATACTCACCCGCAGTGCCGCAGCTCTTCGTCAACGTAGACCAGGAGAAGGTGCTGCAACAGCAGGTGCAGTTATCGGATGTCTACGCAACGATGTCCACCTTCATGGGTGGATACCTCGTGAACTACTTCAACCGGTTCGGCCGTCAATGGCAGACCTACGTTGAAGCCGAAGGATCATCCAGAACGGACATCAAGAACATCGACCAGTTCTACGTTCGCAGCGCGAACGGCGGACAAGTCCCTTTGAGCTCGCTGGTCAACGTAAAACAAATCACGGGTCCGGAGTACGTCTACCGCTTCAACGAGTTCAACGCGGCGCAGATCAACATCATCGCCAAACCCGGATACAGTTCGGGGCAGGTACGCACGGCGTTGGAAGACACCTTCAAAAAGGTGATGCCGCCCGGCGCGGGATACGAGTACAACGGTATGTCGTACCAGGAAGACGTGGCCCAAAAGGGTGTTCCAACCTGGGCAGTCTTCGCGCTCTCGCTGCTTTTCGTCTTCCTGATTCTGGCCGCTCTTTATGAGAGTTGGACACTGCCATTCAGCGTACTGCTCAGCACGCCGGTTGCGATCCTCGGCGGATACCTCGCGCTGCATGCCCGATTGCTGGAGAACGACATCTTCGCTACGATCGGCATGGTCATGCTCATCGGCCTTTCGGCAAAGAACGCCATCCTGATCGTCGAGTTTGCCAAATCAAACTACGAAGCGGGACAAAGCATCTCGGAAGCTGCCCTGCATGCTGCACGACTACGCTTCAGGCCAATCGTGATGACCGCGCTCGCGTTCATCTTCGGTTGCCTACCGCTATGGACGGCAACCGGCGCTGGCGCTGCTTCGCGACGCATTTTGGGCACGGTTGTCATCGGCGGCATGTTGCTCTCGACCGCTATCGGTCTCATCTTTATCCCTGTCACCTTCTCGGTCGTTGAGTATCTCTCGCATCGCTTCAGCAGAGGCGGCAAGGGGACAACGATGGACTCCAAGGCAGACTTCGATCCTGTCGCCGCCGGCAAGGCCGCCGGAGGCGGACCAACGACCCCGACCCAGGGAGGTCACGCATGAGAAACCTTAAGAACCAATGCAGTACTACTGCGGCCATAGCACTCACGATATTTCTGGCCGGATGCAATGTCGGCCCAAAGTATACGAGACCGAACTACCCCGCGCCGCCAGCCTTCCGAGGCGCGGATGACGCGGCCATCACGAGCGATGCGAAGAATTCGCTGGGCGATCAACAGTGGTCGCAGGTGTTTCAAGAGCCTGAGTTGCAGGATCTGATCCGCAAGGCGCTCGCGAACAACTACGACGTTCGCATCGCAGCGCAGCATATCCTCGAGCAGCAAGACCAGGTGCGCATCACTCGCGCACAGCAGTTCCCGACACTGAGCGTAGGTGGCACCGGCCTGGGCGCGGATATTCCATCCCTGAACACCAGCACATCCACCATCAGCCCTCTTGTGGAAGGTGCCTTCAGTCTTTCGGCTGCATGGAACCCCGACTTCTGGGGCCTCTATCGGAAGCAAACCGAGGCAGCACGAGATACGCTCTTGGCGCAGACATGGGCGCAACGTGCGGTGCGGCTTACGTTGGTGCAGCAGGTTGCCACGGCTTATCTGCAGCTTCGCGCGCTGGACAACCAGCTCGCTCTTACGAAGCAGACCCTGAAGGTGCGGCAGGATTCGGTAAACCTGACGACCACGCTCGAGACCGGCGGCGGTGCCCCACTTTCCGACGTCCGCCAAGCGGAGCAGTTACTCTACACTGCGTCTTCTGAAATCCCGCAGTTGGAACAGCAGATACAACAGCAAGAGAACGCAATCCATTTGCTGCTCGGCGAAAATCCCGGACCGATCGCGAGGAAAGCGGCGGAGACGTTGACGCCTCCTCCACAAGACCTGCCTCCGGGACTTCCCTCGCAGTTGCTGGAACGTCGTCCTGACATTCAACAGGCCGAAGCAACGCTGAAGTCTGCCAACGCGAATATTGGCGTGGCACGCGCACAGTTCTTTCCGCAGCTTTCGATCAGTGCTTCTGCCGGCATCGGTGGCAATAGCTTCCCTACAATATTCGGCGCCAACTCGCAGACAATCTACGGTCTTGGGCAGCTGGCGCAGCCTATCTTCGAAGGTGGCAAGCTGCGTGGACAACTTGAACTCTCTAAGGACACCGAGCAGGAGATGGTTCTGAGTTATCAGAAGGCCATCGCCGGAGCCTTTCGCGACGTTTCGAACGCGCTGGTCGCGCTGAACAAACAGCATGCGTATCGTGTGGAGCAGGAGAAGCTGGTGGCGGCGGCGCAGGACGCAAGCCGGTTGGCGCGCATGCGGTATCAAGGCGGCGCTGCGGCCTATCTTGAGGTGCTGACGAACGATTCCAATCTGTATGCGGCGCAGCTAAACCTTGTCAGCGCGCAGCAGGGTGAAGCGCTCACGCTGGTCCAGCTATACAGCGCGCTCGGCGGCGGCTGGCAGTAAGGCTTATCCGCGGCGGCTTCCTTCTATCTACGTTGAAGGAAGCCGCCGTCCAGCACCCATGAGGATGAGCGAGCGTTGTGCAAACGGCGAGTAGATCAGAATCGTTGTGCAGGCGAGTGCCAAGCCGTAATTGATGTGATGCAGCAGCAGGAACGGCGAGAGAGACCATAGCGCATCCAGCGGAAGCAGGAACCACCACAGCCTGCCAAATGTCTCTCCCAGCCGAGGGGCGCGGAACAGTACGGCACATAGAAGAAAGACACGCACGGGAATCATGAGTGCGGCCGTGAGGATCAGCACCGTGAAGGTGTGAGCTGCGAACCGCAAGGGAGAGAGAAGTTCGTTAATCTCTGGCAGGTTGGCTAATGCACCGATGTAAAAACTCAGATACATGAGCTGCAGCAGAAGGAAGAGCGTATGCGCTGTCGTGTGCGAACTCTTTGGCAGGTCCTCTGGGGAAGCTAACAGCCTATCGAGAAGTCCGGTCGTTTCCTGCGCCGGGACTGCTGGTGGATCGTTCGGAATGGCAGCGATGAGCGAGTCAGAAGCTGTCGCATCCAGGACGGTTTGCTCTGCTGGGTCAAGGGAGATTCGCTCTACCGGAGCCAGGAATCGATAGCCTCGGCGTGCCAGCGTTTCAACAAACTTCGGATTGCTTGCCTTATCGCCAAGAGCTTCGCGCAGGCGATTGACCGCTGAATTCACGCCATGTTCGTAGTCGACGAACGTGCCTTTAGGCCAAAGCTCGCGACATATCTCTTCGCGCGTGAGCATCTCGCCTGGGCGCTCCAGTAAAAGAAATAGCACCTGAAAAGGCTGCGAATGCAGCTTGACTCGCATTCCCTTGCGCCGCAGCTCTCCTGTCGCGGAGTCGGCTTCAAAAACTCCAAAGCGATAACGCCGGGCTGGCTGAGGATCAGTCATGTCTGGCGTCCAGTGTACCGGATGTCGTGCAGCATTAAGGACGATTGCGCTTTCGATATCTGCTTCCAAATGGCTCATTTAGAGAGAGTTATTCCGTGAGGCGTAATGTCTTGCGCATGAGGCCCCACGCATTGCTTATCTGGCTAGGACAAGTCAGGATGCAGCACATGACGCGACGCTACTTCTTACCCTCTCGAAAGCTTTCCCTACTCTGCGGCCTGCTGTTGTTCCTGCAGGCGCCGCGCGTGCTGAAAGGACAACCTGCACCCGCTGCTATCGCTACGTTCAACGCTTATAGCAAGGCAGTGGAGCGCCGGATCGAAAAACAGCATCAGTCCTCCAGTGCCTTCCTTGTTCCAGCCGATATCGGGAGGGATCGCCTGCGAAGAGGCGAGCTGATCCTCGAACAACTGACTCCTGCAAACACCGTCACCCTTTCCGGAGCGCTCTTGCATCACTGGCGCGGCACGGCATTTGCTCCTGGGGCAACGGCGTCGGACTTCGAATGCTTGATGCGCGACTTCAGTTCTTACCCGCGACACTTCGCTCCCGAGGTGCTCGAGGCAAAAGTTGTAAACGAAGACGGGAACCGCATTCAGGCGTGGATGCGCGTACGACAGAAGCATGTCATCACGGTGGTGATGGACACGAGCTACGACGTCACGTTCGGACAACTGGACGCCAGCCATGGCTACAGCATCTCGAGAAGCACGCGGATCGATGAGATAGATTCGGCCAAAACCAAATACGAACGAGTGTTGAGTCCAGAAGAAGAACATGGCTTTCTCTGGAGACTGAACACCTACTGGAGTTATGAGGAGCGAGATGGTGGCCTGTATCTACAAATCGAGGCCGTCTCTCTGACGCGCTCGATACCACGGGGACTTGTCTGGATGATCGGGCCTTATGTGGAGAGCATTCCGCGCGAGTCGCTGGAGTTCACATTGCGCTCCGCATGCAACGCAGTACAGAAGCAGACGCGGTAAATCATGCCGCATAGCGACATATCGAAAGGATACGAAGATGAAGACAACTGCAGTTCCCGCAAATGATGAAGCAGTGTTTGCAACGGCCCTCCGAGTGAATGATGCATTGACGGCCTCGCTTGAAAAGCGAATATTGCAAAGCATGGCACGGCGCATGCCCCGATGGGTAAGCTCCGATCAACTCACGCTGCTCGGCTTCACAGCGCAGATCGGGGCAGGAGTTGCGTATGCCTTATCCCGCTACAACCGCTACGCGCTGCTATTGGTGATTCTTTGCCTTGGGCTCAACTGGTTTGGGGACAGCATGGACGGCACGCTGGCTCGTGTTCGCTGCCAGCAGCGTCCGCGTTATGGATTCTACGTCGACCACATGGTGGATATCTTCGGCGCAGTCGCGTTGATGTGTGGACTTGGATTCTCCGGCTTCGTTCACTGGCAGATTGCGCTAGCTATGCTAATCGCGTTCCTGCTCTTATCGGGCGAGAGCTATCTGGCCACCTACACGTTATCCCGCTTCCAACTTTCACAGGGCATCTTTGGTCCCACTGAGATCCGTCTTTTGTTGATCGCCGGAAACCTGGCGTTGTTGCGTAGTCCATACTCAACGGTCTTAAGCCATAAGTTGCTGTTGTTTGATCTTGGAGGAACGATAGCAGCGACTTGCATGGTTGCGATGGCGATTCTGCTGACGGCGCGCCATACTGCTCAGCTTTATCGTGAGGAGCCTCTCTCATGAACGGGTTTCTTCGATGGAGTAAGTTCAACCTAGTGGGAGCGTTAGGTATGGGAGTGCAGCTTGCGGTACTCCCATGGTTAAACCGCTGTTTCAGAGGCCACTACCTGTTCGCATCAGTTGCGGCAATCGAAATTACGCTGCTGCATAACTTTGTCTGGCATGTAAATTACACCTGGAACAACCGAAGCAGCGAATCCAGTTGGCTACGCCAATTCGTTCGATTTCATCTTTTCAACGGCTTGGTTTCGATGCTGGTAAACGTCATATTGATGCGACTGCTTTTCCGCGAACTGCGCCTGCCTTTACTTGCCTCCAACGCCATCGCGATCATTTGCTGTTCGGCGGCAAACTACTTCCTGGGGAACATTTGGGTTTTCCCCGGAGCGCATGAGGGGAGGAGACGTCGAAGCTCCGAAGGTCGGCTAGGTCTTGACGGAAGCGCCGGTGGCTTATGAAAACGCCAGGGTCTCACGGCGTGATATGCGTCAGTTAAAAATTTCACGTCGCAGCCGGACAGCGGCATGACGGTCAAGCTACTACCAGGCAAGCCGTATGAACTAAGCTTCGGCTCTGCTTAGACTCTGTGCTCAGATTAGCCTGAGCACAGAGCCGCACTACTTTGCAGTCGACACGGCATGCATGTTCAGGCGAAGCGATCGAACCGCCGTATAGGTCACGTCCAAACAGCCGTCACAATCATGTGCGGGCGCCATGGAAAAGCCTTTTGCGTCAGTTTCAATCGAAACGTCGAACCCAGGAACTGTCCACGCAGCCTTCGTAATCATCGAATTGCCCTGCCCTGAGTAGATGCGAAACGACACATCTCCATCAGTGGCAATCGTCACACCGCCACGATCGGCAACCGCGTCGATATTGGCCGAGTGCGTCAATTTCAACCAGCCAATCTGGCCTGAGGGCATCCGCCATTGCGCATCCACTGGATGGAACTGCGTCTTGTTCCCTGTATCTTTGGTTCGGCTCGTGAACTCTCCGCCCCAGATTGCATCCTCACCCACCCAGACTGTCGCAGTGCGCTGTGAATCGATAGTTCGGTCGATCAGATGTGGCCCCTCAAAATTGTGCAGCTTGGCGCGCGCGGCGTCCGGAATCTCGGTCCCGAGAAGCGTGACATGCGGTGCAAACCAGATATCCGCAACCTGGAAGGTTGTGAGCGTCGGATGCTCCGGTAAGGGCGCCTTGGAAGCATCAAGAATCGTGCGCATCCAAACCCCGGTCGGCGTTACGTAGCTGGACATATCCATGCCATACGCCCGATCATACGGTCCAGTGATGTTGCGCAAATCGGGTTGATAGAAGTTCGCTATGTCGGTCCACAACCCTGCTTCCATGGCCTGTGCGATCTCACGCATGTGCTTCGTCGATCCGTATTCGCGCCACAGTGCGAGGCCGTAGAGATCGACACCGTAGTAGGTTGGCGCGTTGAACTCGTTGAAGGTGCCCTGCTGCTTGAAGAGGCGATAGACCTCATCAGTCCACGCGGAAGACTGCGTCAGCCAATCGACGTTCCGGTCATGTGTAGCAGCAAAGTTCCAGAGCGCCCCATACATGAGAGCGATGTTGCTATAGGAAGGAACGAGGCGCCCATCGTGCATTTCTCCGCTCACCGCCGCATCGATGGCACGATACATACGCTCTTTGAGCGGAGCTGGAATTCGCTGCGGATACTCAATCAGGATCATCTCCAGAGTCGTCCCGATGAAGTGACGCCAGTTCGGATCGTAGCCCCTGAAGGCCACTTCTTTGTCCGCCGGCATTGGCTCTTCCGGAGTTCGTTTGAACGTGCCGTACCATTTCTTCTGCGGATCGAGATACTGCTCATCGAGCACCGCCGTCAGAATCTCAACTGCACGTTGCTCATCCGCAGGCCGGTCGCCGGCACGGTCGCGAACCAGCAGCCCAAGCGCATACCAACTGGACTCCCGCACCATATAGCGCCCCACAATGCCCGCGTGGCCGTCGTTCGGATGCAGCACAAGATGTGCCTTTGCATCGTAGCTTGCGTCAAACAAGCTCATCGACTCCTCAAAGAGCGCACGGTCTGCGACAGGAAGCGGGCCGGGACCAAGGTGTTTTGTTGGTTCCAATGGAGCGGCACAGACGGCTGTGCTTACCAGCAGGAATAAAGAAGCGACACGGACGTTGCATTTCATAGCTGACATCATGATGAAACCTTTGACTTCAAACTAAAGCTTGATGAAAATTTTGTGGCGATAAAGATAAAGCACAGGCAACGAGCAAACAATAACGAATAGCAGCGAGTAACCTACCGACACGAACGACGGCGATCCAAATGACTGCGGCAGCATGCCATAAAGAAACTGTTGAAGGCTTTCTCCGCGGGAGAGGGTGATAGCAGACAGTGCGATCGCCAGAACTTCCGAAAAGATATAGGCGGTAAGGGCATTCGTACCGAGCACCAACCAAGGCGTAAGACCGCGACGAACGCGCAGTGGACCGTCGATGAACCAAAACAGCAAAGCTAGAACAAGCATTGAGATGCCCGCGGTAAAGAGTGCGTAGGAACTTGTCCAAACTCTCTTATTAAGTGGGAACCAGTGAGACCACACAAGCCCCGCGCTCAAAAGTCCAGCGCCGCCTAGCAGCAACGCAGTTGTCTTCTCCCATGCTGCGCGAGGAGTTTGCAGCAGTGAGCCCGCTAAAACTCCGAAAAGCGTTGTCGCAACAGCAGGGATCGTACTCAGCAGACCTTCAGGATCGTAAACAGTATGCCGATAAAGATGGGCCGTCGGCACCAGTGCGCGATCGAGCCATGCTGCTAAGTTACCCGAAGGATTGAGCACAGCTACATCGACACCGGGCATTCCATATCCAGGGACTCTCACATGGAGCATGAGAAACCAATACCCTACGATAGCGATAACAATCGCTACCGCGCTTCCTCTGATTCCGCTATAGAGGTACACAAGGCTTCCCAGCGCATAGCAAATCGCGATGCGCTGCAATACGCCATAGTAGCGCAGGTCGCCAAGCTGAAAGAAGGGCAGCGCGTTCAGCACGAGCCCGATAAAGAAGATCAGTACCGAACGCTTCAACACCTGAACGAGAATGACACTGCGCGAAACATTCTGCGAGAGACGTCGCCGGAACGCCAGTGCAATCGACGCACCGACAATAAAGAGGAACATAGGGAACACAACGTCGGTAACCGTGCACCCGTTCCAAACGGAGTGCCGAAGCTGCGCGTAAGAAGCCTTGCCGTCCCCTGCGTTGTTCACCAGGATCATCAGCGCTACCGTCAGGCCGCGCAGTACATCAAGCGAGAGCAGCCGCTGTTGAGTCGGAACTGAAACATCCGTAGAGTCCGATGCTTGGCTGAGTTTATTCACAACCGTCTCCAGCCGAATGAAGTGTGCCAATGGGAACACCGATAACCATAAGTTTCCACAGCGGAGTCTGCGCACAAGACGCAGACTCCGCCGCAGTCACGAATCGGTTAGAAAGAGAACTTCGCGGCAAACTCAACTGTGCGCTGCTCATAAGCGGGCGTACCAGAGATCGACGAGATCGTCCCGACAGTGGATGTATTGCTGATCGCCGCGTTGGGTGTATTGAAGTTAGGGTGGTTGAAGACGTTGAACGAGTCCGCGCGAAGCTGCACGTTGTAACGCCCATGGAAGGTTGTGTTCTTCTGCAGGCTCATGTCCCAATCCTGAAACTTTGGTCCGCGGAGCATGTCGTAGCCGGAGTTGCCGTAGGCCGCGCCTTGGATGCCAGCCGCATTGGTAGGCGCGGCGAACGCCGCCGGATTGAACCATTCCTTCTTCGACTGTACCGAAGGATAGAGTGGCTGGCCCGGAACAACGCTGGCGCGCCCGCTGACGAGTCCAACATACTTCAGCTTCGTGACCGGGTCCGTATAGCTGCCAGGAGCAGTATACGTAACCGAGAACGGCTGGCCACTCTGGATGTCCGTGATCCCGGAAAACTGCCATCCGCTCACGAGCTTGTCGACCACATCACCGGCATTCGAAAGCAACGCCTTCCCTCTTCCGAAGGGAAGAAGGTAGGAGTAGTTAAGTGTCAGCACTTGCGGTGTCAGCCCTGCAATCGGCCCATAAGAGTCGTTCGGGGTCGAGCCCGAAGGATTCTCCAGGTTCTCCGTTCCAAGCACGCGCGTCCATTGGTATTCCGCACCGATCGTCAGGCCATGGCTGTACTGCTTGTGCAAACCAACCTGCAGCGAGTTCTCATTGGTATGGAAGATGGGTGCCATTAGATAGTTGATCGCTGAGAACGGCTGTACGTTATACGTGCTCTGCACGGTTGCGGTCGTCAGCACCGGCTGCGCAGGCAGGTTGAGGTTGGGGTTGTAGTTGCCTGGTCCACCGTAATTGTTCTGCTTCAGGTTGTGTTGTCCTACATAGCCGATGCGAAGGTCGATCTGATCGGCAAACTGATGCTCGACCGTCAGGTTGTACTCTTCCGTGTAAGGCGTCGTGGTCTTAGCCTGAGCATAGACCGAGGGATTGGAGCTGAAAGCGCCCGTAGCCGAGAACGGATTGGCCATGGTGAAGGCCGGAGATCCGGTCGCGTTGGTAAAGGTCTGCGCTCCAGTAAAGGGCAGGTTGTTGAATGCTCCGGTGCCTACGTACGATGCAGGCAACAGGTTGAAGTAGATCCCGAAAGCGCCGCGGATGACAGTGTGGTGCAACGCCTCATACGCAAAACCAAGACGCGGAGCAACGTTGTTCTTGTCCTGCCCGAGATAGCCAAAGATGTTCGTGGGCAGGCCAACGGACCCGGCCAGTACTGTGGGCACCGCAGACTGCAGGCTCGGAATGACGTTCGAAGGATAAGCATTGGCGAACACCACGACCTCCTTCAGCGAAGGCACATACAGCGAATTGGTGTTGTAGGGGCTGGGACGGAACCACTGCAGGTCGTAGCGCAGGCCCGCATTGATCGTTAACTTCGGCGTCGGCTTCCAGTCATCCTGGACGAAGATCCCATACTGCGCCGAGATGTTGCGCGTGATGTAGTTGTTGGGTGTGGCTTTCTGCGTAGATGCCGGATCGCCCAGTAGAAAGTCCGCCAGCGCGCTGCCGGTGTAGGTGCCTGTGAAGCTGTAGGAGCCGCGGGCGGGCGTCTGGGCAGCATCGTTCCAGTGGTTGTCGTACAGATACGAGAAGCCAACTTTGACCGTGTGCTTGGCAAACACCTTGGTGACTGCAGTGTTGATCTGCGCAACCTGCTCGAGATCCTTGGAGCCGGACTCAGAGACTGCCGTGACGTTGGTGATGCTGATCTGCGGTGCGCCTTCGATCAGTTCCGTTCCAAGGCCCGGAATAATCGAAGCGAAGTCCGTCTTGTAGTTCTGCGGTGTGCGGTAAATCGGCAAATGGAAATAAGACGCATAGGTGTCAATCAGCAGCGTTGGCGAAAACGTATGCGTATAGCCGAGGATGAAGTTGCTGTTGTGCTCGCCGTCCTGCGCATTGCCGCCCTGCAGGCTGTCTGCACCCTGGGTAGCGTTGGGCCCATAGAAAGCGCGCAGCCAAGTGAAGCGGATCTGGTTCTTGTCGTTGATCTTGTGATCGAGGCGCAGCGAGAAGCGCGTCGACTGGCTCAGTTCCTGCACTTCTTCGAAAGTGTTCGTTCCGCAGCCGGCTTGTGTCGGCTTGGGGTAAAGGATCGTCAGCAACTGCTGATCGACCGCGCTCAGCGGGTCGGTGATGATGTTGCCCGCATACGGTGTTGTCGTTCCAGGATGGTTGACAGTGCCGTGGCAGTTTTCGCTGAAGTTGCCTTGGCGCTCCAGAAGCGTAGGTTGCTGCGAGCTCAGCGCATAAGACTGCGTAAGGCGGAAGCCCTCAAACGCGGCGAAGAAGAAGCTGCGGTCGCGTCCGTCATACACCTTTGGAATAAAGATCGGGCCGGAGAGATTCCCGCCATATTCGTTTCTCTCATAGGGAGGGCGAGCCTGCGCTCCGCTGAAGTAGCTCTTCGCAGACGTTCCCTTGGAGCGGTTGTATTCAAGGACCTCACCATGCAGCTTGTTGCCGCCGCTGGCGCTCACAACGATGATCTGTGCCGGCTGGTTGAACTCCGCCGGCGCGCCCGTGCTCAAAACCTTGAACTGCGAGATCGCATCGATCGAGGGAACTTCGCCCTCGCCACGCTGCAAGGTCACTTCCTGGTTGGTGACGCCATCCAGCGTTGATCCAAGACTTCCATAAGCGTTGCGGCCGCCGGTTCCGACTGCCGCAGTGACGCCGCGCGTGGCTAACTGGTCCTGAGCGCCCGAACCCTGTACCCCCGGAGCAAGCGCGATCAAACCAATAATGCTCAGGCGACCGTTCAGCGGTGTGTTCTGGATCGCCTGGCTGTCCACCACCAGGCCCACCGAGGAGTCTTCCGTTTGAAGCACCGGTGGAGCGCCGGTCACGGTCACAGTCTCACCCTGTGAGCCCACTTCCATCGACGCGTTGATCTGTGCGGTCTGGTCGATCTCCAACGTCAGGTTGTCCTGTTTGTAGCTCTTGAAGGCGGCTTTGTCGACCTTAACGCTGTAGTGACCGGGAGGCAACTGTGTCACCGTGAAGGAGCCTACGTCAGAAGTGGTGACCGTGTGTACAGCATTCGTCTCGGTCTGGGTGATCGTGACGGTCGCGCCTGGGATCGCAGCTCCAGTGGCATCTGTCACGTTGCCGGTAATGGAACCCGTGATGCCCTGGCCGAAAGTCCTGGGCGTCATCGCCAGAACCAGGGTGAGAACCAGCAGGGTACAGAAGCAGAGCACACGGCTCCTCCTCTTGCTCACCCCTATCGACACTTCTTCGTTCGGCATCTCCACAAAAACGTTCATCTTGCTCCTCTCGGGTGGGCGGATTTCAGCAGCATCCGCTCCATCACCTGGCGATCTAGCGCCTTATTTCCTGCTACAGAACATGCGAAACGTTCTTCTACAAGAGGTGGTCATCGTGCCTATCCATTGCTACGATCGGCAAGTCAATTTACGGTGAGAGGCAGGTGAGAAGCGAAGTAAGAAGTCCACTCGGCTCAATCTCTTTACAGCAAACGGAGAGTCTGATCGGCTGGCAGGCTAAGGTAAGTGGCTCATTTCAAAATCCAACGTGCCTCCAGCCAGGATCTCAGAGTGCAGCAGCCACGGCCGGTCAATCCGTACTCCATTCAGTCGTACGGACTTCACGTAAAACCTTCCCTGCTCCGCTCCGGCGGCATGGATATGCAGCGTGTGTCCCGCCGGCAGCCGCAAAGTAACATCATTGAAACGTGGCGTCCCGATAGAGTACCGAGGAATGCCCGGGGTCACCGGGTAGAAACCCAAGGCCGATAGCACATACCAGGCAGACATCTGACCGGCGTCATCATTACCCGGCAAACCGTCGATCCCATCGTGGTAAAGGGTCGTCATGATGGTGTGGACCCTCTCCTGCGTTCTGGCCGGCGCGCCGGCGTCGTCGTAAAGGTAAGCGACCTGATGGCTGGGCTCATTTCCCTGGTCGTAGAAACCGCTGCTGAAGAGACCATCCAGTTTGGCGACGAATCGCTGTTTGCCCCCAAGCAGATCGATCAGTCCCGGCACATCCTGCGGAGCAAAGAAGGTGTAAACGTACGGAACCGACTCAGTAATATAGTTAACTTTCGCAATCGGGTCGAAGGGCGAATCCCAGGAGCCGTCCGCATGGCGGCCGCGGGCGAACCCCACCGCGGGATCGATCACGTTGCGATAGTTCTGGGCACGCTTGGCAAACGCCTCCGCATCCTGCTGATGTCCCAGCGCCCCCGAGAGAGTGCTAACCTCAAAATCGTCGAAAGCGTAGTCGAGCGTTCGGGAAACCTGTTCGTTGGCATGAAACGCATTCGGAACATGGTCCTCCAACGGGATGTATCCATATTTAAGATACGAGTCCAGCGCACGGCGCCCTTGACCGCCGCGATACAGCTCCGTAGACGCTGGAAGCTCGGTCGCATTCTTTTTCATGAGGCGCAAACCTTCTTCTACATCAAAGCCGCGAATTCCTTTCACATAAGCGTCGGTGATGATCGCTCCCACATGATCGCCGGTCATCTCGGACGTATAGCTGTTCCACGCCGGGAAAATGGGCAGAAATCCTCCTTCTTCTCCCTTTGCAATCAACGACTTAACCATATCGCGGTCGCGATCCGGATCAATCAGCGTAAACAGCGGATGGATAGCCCGAAAGGTATCCCAGACGGAATAGTCGTCGTAGTAGGTAAAGCCTTTCGCAATCTCAACGCGCGGTCCATCGGCGATCATTCCCGAGGCAAACCGTGGATACGTGCCGCTCCGGTCACTATCAATGCGCGGCAGCAGCAGCGAATGGTAAAGCGCAGAGTAGAAGACTCGCCGATCAGGAGAGCCGCCGCCAACCTGGACTGAGGAAAGCGCCTTAACCCACGATGCACGGGCGCGCTGCACAGCCGCTTCAAAGTTGAAATCGGGCATCTCCGACGCCAGGTTGCGCCGCGCTTCGTCAACACTGGTAAACGAGGTGCCGATCCGGACGCGCACCGTCTCGTCTGCCCTCAGCGGAAACGACACATACGCCCCAATCGGCTTTCCGGAAGACGCCTGATCCATTGCCCCCTCGGAAGCCTGCTTATCGCTCCAGGTTCCACCCACCGTGAACGGGCGGTCGAACTGGATCACTACATAGCCGGAGAACCCCGCCGGCTGACCCGACCCCGCATAAATGCGATAGACCGGGTTTTCGCCGGTAATTTCTTGCCGCACAGGGTCAATATGCACCGTTCCAGAGCCCAGCCGAACATTGTTCGCAACATCCAGCCATCCAGTCGCCGTTCCCGAAGGAAAGCGGAACAGCATCACCCCCGAACGTTCCGATCCGGTAATCTCTGCATGAATTCCACTGTCTGTTAGATCGACAGCATAGCGATACGGCGAAGCCTTCTCGCTCGCGTGCGAAAAAGCGGAAGACCGACCGGCCGCATCCAGCGCCTGTGGAGAAACCAACGGCATCAAGGTAAAGCTGCCATAGTCCTGCGCACACGATCCGCTCAGGAAGTGGCTCCCACGAAAGCCTTCCATCCGCGTGTCGCTGGCATAATACGGCGCCACACACTTCGCCTCACCGGACCGGGTCTCAGGAGTCCATTGGGTCATGGCAAACGGAACCCCAGTTGCCGGAAAGGTTTGGCCTTCCGCAGCGGTCCCAATCATCACATTCACCAGGTCGACGGGCGCCACAGCGGGCTTGCCAGTCTGTCCAGGCGTGTTTGTGACGAGCAGGGTGTGGAGGCAAAGAAGCAGAAGGACGAGTCGCGGAGATTGCGCCATAAACTGCCCTATTCTGCGGGTATGGAGAGATCTTCGCAAGTAAGTGAATTGTTTCTTACACAAACGTCTTACAGTGAAGCCGCGTAAAGAACAGCTAAATCCGCACAAACTGTGCGAACTTCAGCGTTCGTGCAGCCGGGAAGCCACAATCTCCGTGTGCAGCGTCGTCCCGGAGAGGCGAGACGAAGACAGGACAAGTTCAAAGTAAGGAAACCGCCCGGTCGGCATCTTCTGCCGAATCTGCGCCAGGCCTTCGGGTGAAGTGACGAACACCGCAGCGGCATGCGTCGCCTGCGAGTCCGTTCCCGACAGGATCAGGACATAGCTCTTGTCGTTGATATTAGGCATAAACGCGACCACGCTATAGCTGCGGTTCCTGTCCTGCAACACTTCATACAACGGCTTCTCGCCCGGCTGCGGACTTCGGTTGATCACATACGACCGCTCGATACCCGGCTCATACTCCATGAAGAAATTCATCCGGTCTTTGTACAGATCGACCCAGGGATTCGATTGTCGCCCGCCAATAAGAATGACATTGTTCGCCTTGATGCTCTCCGGCGTATAGGACCGCGCAGAGGCCAGCTTCAAGGCTGGGGAATGCGCATCGAGGTCCATAAAGAGCTTAGCTGCTTGAAAGTCGCCGATGCTGCCATTGTTACGGCCCAGAATCACCTTCAGGTCGTGCTTCTTATCTGGCGAAAGACTTGCCTGCTCCGAAAGGTCCTTGTACTTATAGTCCAGATAATCGTTCAACGAGATCGTTTGACCGAGAATATCTTCCGCCATCGCAAACGACGTATCGGCGGTAACGATGTCCACCTCATCTCCAGAGGTGAAAAAGTTGGACCAGAACGACGCGACCAACGTATCCATCTTCCACGGCTGTAGCTGAACCGCTAGCCGGTGGTTTTCCCAAATAAGTAGGCCACACGCAAGCAACCCCGAGACGAGCACCACCAGCAGAGCAGCCCGATGTTTCCTCGGAGACGAAGGCACCGCAACCGCGTTGCCCGGTCCAGCCATCGAAGCTATGCCCGCAGTATCTATCTCGCGTAACGACACTGGAGGCGGCAACGGCGCAACTTCTACCCGGCTCTCCTCCCGCTCAACAGCCCGCGCCAGGAATACGGGAAGATAGCCGCCGCGAGGAATCTCAATGATGATCGGTTCCGCAGCGCCTTCGTCCTGAAAGAAATGTGCCAGCCGCTTCCGCAACTCGGAAACATTGACGCGGACAATATTGTCGAGGCTTGTATCGTAATCTTCCGGCCGCCCAAACACGGCAGCCCCGATCTCCTGTTCGCGGATTGTGTGATGCGGTGAGCTCTGCGATTGCTTCCCAATGTAATCAAGCAGTTCCCGCAGCCGCAGGGCGCGCTTCAACTCACGGCTATTCACCACCCGTTCCAGCAATTCCACGCATTCGGCGGAACCGGCATCCAGCGGAGCTGCTTCCTGGGTACTTGTGGACACTCCGCCTCCTGCCGTGTTCTCTGAACGCCTTATTCTACCTCGCGGTTCGCGCTCCAGAACACCCCAGGCGCGTAGCACTTTCTCTGTCTTTCAGGCCATCAACTATGTTGCCTCACCGGCTTTCAAGCATAAGGCTCGCCCATGTGCCGCACGGTAAGCTGCACCACACGCGCACTGGGCGGTTGTAGGCAGGCAAAGACGATTGCATCGGCAACGTCGCCGGGATTCATCATTGGAGAGCTTGCCACACCTTCTGCCGTACGGCCACGGCCAACGGCAAACTCTGTCTTTACCCCGCCCGGACAAACCGCGCAAACCTTGATGCCCCACCCTCGCAGCTCCTCAGCTAGCGACTGCGCAAAGCCAACCTGCGCAAACTTCGACGCCGAGTAGACCGCCTCATTCGCGGCGCCTGCCAGTCCAGCCACGGACGAAACAAAAACGATGCTCCCCGAACGCTGCTCGATCATCCGCGGAACAACCATCCGCGAGAACACGAACGAACTCCGCATGTTGCTGTTCATCAGTTCGTCGTACTCTGCAACCGATGTATCGACCAACTTTTTATAGTTTCCCTGTCCAGCATTGTTAACCAGGACATCGATGGAACCAAAACGCTTCAACGCAAGATCACGCACAGCGATCGCAGTAGCGTCATCACCCGCATCGCCGGCAAAAATAGCAGCCTCTCCGCCTAGATCAACAATCTCCCGCTCCAGTACCTCTAAAAGACCTTCGCGGCGGGCCGTCAAAACCACCCGCATGCCCTCTGCAACGAACGCAAGTGCGGTAGCGCGGCCTACGCCCGAACTGGCCCCCGTAATGATCGCCGTCTGCCCACGCAGACGCTTCCTGATTTCATCGAAGCTCACCGGCCGCCCTCTATCGAAATTAAACCTTAGCCGGTCGTGGAAGTATATCGAATAGTTTCAGACAACGATGGCGCAGCAGATTTCCCCCTTACCAAACGGCAACAGCCAAAATTTTCGGCGAGCCGGCCATACCATCGACAACGTCCGTACTCAAAACAGCTTCAAAATCGTGATCGCGAAACCCTCGTCCAACCTTCGAACGAAGCTGCGTCAGTTGATCCGGATCCACAAGAAACTCCCCCGCAGCAGCCGTGCCGCTCATGCCAATCCCGGCCACAATGACTTCGGGCTCCCCTGTAGTCTCATCATGAATGCGAGCGATGATGGCATAATCCCGTGTCACCTTGGCATAGTGGGTCTTGAGCGCCAGCATCCAGTCTTCGTTTTGAGGATTCTTCGTGTCTGCAATCCAAAAGGTTTCCTGGCTATCGTCACCGGAAAAATGAAACCGCAAGGGAGCAATGGCCCGCATTGTCCACTGATTGTCCATTCCGCCAATCAGCACCGCAGGGCCCTGCCGCAGGTCATTCAACGTCGTGGAAATATTCAAACGGAATCTTGAATCCCGGCTGTTGATCGCCATTAGATTCGAGATGCGGACGGCGGCGAGAGCATCGGAAAACACCACATTCTCACCCAGGGACTCATGGTCCAGAAACGTCGGCGGTCGAGTCACCTGTCCCGATGCGATCACATCGTTGGTCGCCGTCGTGTCCGGCACAATAGCCGACATGCCGGCATTCTTGCCCGCGCCGTTCGGCAGACAAAACGTGATAGGCTCATGCGCCTTCACAATCGGCGCCCAGAACTCGTCCACGGCAGAAGGATGACTCCATCGCCAGTAGTACACCGCCGCCGCCAGGACAAGCATGGAAGCGGCAACCAGTAGCCAGATTCGCTTGCGGGACGCGACTTCAACATGAGCTTTGGCACGGCCCTCTTTGTCAGGCTTCACAACGGCTTCAGGAATCTCCGGGGCTGGCACAGTTGGCGCCAACGCTACGCGTCTCTCCTGGAGAGGCCGCCGTGGCCGGAACTCGGGAGCATAATGCCCCGGGAGCAGCTCAATGCGCATCTCGCTCTCGTGCGCTTGCTCGTGATAGTACTGCGCGATTCGCTTGCGGATCTCCGCGATCGTGACCCGGACAATAGGATCGGAGGCCGTGTCGTAATCGGGCGGTCGGTCAAAAACATGGACGCCCAGCAGCCGTTCTTTCAAAAGCTCGCCACGACCCTCAAGCGCCTCTTCCACGATAAAGCGGAACAGGGCTGGGTAGCGCCGGCTGTTTTTGAAATGGTTGGTTTCAAGCAGACGTCGCATCTGCTCTCGAACCATTTCCTTCTCTTCTTCGGTTGTGGGCGTCCACAGCAGGACTTCATCAACAGTTGGATACATCAAAAGCCTCTCCACAATGCCGTTGCACAGCATAGGCCACTTCGAACGCGCTTGGCAAGCGATACAACAGCTCTTTACCTATCTCCCAAGTGATTGATTTGACAAGGTAAAGGCTCTTTACCTTACGGTGAGATACCCGAAGGACCCTATACGGGTTACGAAAGTCTACCTATGATTCGCCCCGAACTAAAAACCAATTTCCGGAAGTAGCCAGATGCACCTGCGCTTCCGGCCACCATCGGCACTTTTCGAGCACTTTATAGGACACCTAAACATGATCGATCATAGGATTCAATCGGCACGACCCGAAACAACATACACTGGCCAGTGGAAAGCCACGCTTCGGGAGGCAGGACGGCTGGTCGTCGTCATCGCTCTTCTACTTGCATCAGCCTGTGTGGCAAACGCACAACTAACAACCGCTGACATCGTCGGCACTGTCACCGACGCAACAGGAGCTGTCGTCCCCAATGCCACGGTCATCATCAATAATCTCGGCACCAATGAGAAAAGAACTGGACAGTCCAACGGCTCCGGCGAGTACACCTTTACTCTGCTTCCGGTCGGACACTACTCGATCACGGTAAAAGCCCCCGGCTTCCAGGCTTCCTTGACCAAAGATCTCGCGGTAGAAGCCGGCGACCGCGCTCGCGCTGACATACACCTTCAGCTAGGTGCGGAGACAACCACGATCGAAGTGAACGCCAGCACGCCTCTACTCCAGGCGGACAACGCAACCGTAAGCTCGACCGTAACAGCACGAGCAGTACAGGATCTGCCGCTAAACGGCCGTAACTACGTCCAACTCGTGCAACTGGTCCCTGGCGCCAACGAAGGCCCAGGCAACGGCCTCACCAGCGGTGGCCGTCCCGACGACCGGCGTCCCAGCAGCAGCTTTTCAGTCAACGGCCAGGATGACACCCTGAATAACACCACAATCGATGGCATCGACGACAACGAACGCATCATCGGTACCGCCGGCGTCAAGCTGGTCGTGGAAGGCATCCAGGAAATCACCGTCCAGACCAACAGCTACTCCGCGGAAGCAGGCCGCACCGCCGGCGGCGTCGTAAGCATCATCACCCGCGAAGGAACCAACCAGTTCCACGGCACCGCGTATGAGTTCTTCCGCAACGACATCTTCGATGCCCGCAATGTGCTACAAACAACCGGCCGCAAGCCCGAACTTCGCCAGAACCAGTTTGGCGGATCGTTCGGCGGCCCCATCATCAAAGACCGCACGTTCGTCTTTGGCGATTATGAAGGTCTGCGCACCGTCTCCGGACTGACCTATACCAAAACCGTTCCAACGATCGACGAATATAACGACATTAACTCGCTCAACGGCGGCTCTCCGCTTCTGCTGATCAATAACGGCAGAGGCACGCAGGGACATGCTGTCGATCCGATCGCCCTGGCTTACCTGAAGCTGTTTCCTGCACCCAATGCTGGAGCAGTTGGTCAGCTTACGAACAACTACATCATCAGCCCCAGCAAGACGCAGTCCGGCAACAGCTTCGATGTGCGCGTGGACCATCGGTTCACCGACAAGAACCTTTTCTTTGCCCGCTACGACTACAACAAGTACAACACTTTCACGCCTCCCGGTTTGGGCACAGTCAACGGTTTGCAGATTAGCGGAGGTCGGTATGACTTCGACGGTCCCGCAACCGATTCAGCCCAACAGTATGGATTTGGGTTGACGCATATCTTTACCCCAAACCTGCTGATTGATCTTCGTGCCGCATTTACGCGCATCAACAACTTCTCCGCGCCGCTCAACTACGGCAAGAATCCGGACACGACACTCGGATTTGGCGGAAACATGAACTTCAACTCTTATTCCTCGTTCCTCACGCCGATTCAGTTCGGGCCCTTCTCGGACATCGGTGATGGCGCCTATGTTCCGCTGCAGGACATCGACAATACCTTCCAGTACCTCGCTAACGTCAGCTACACCAAGGGAAACCACAGCCTCAAGGGTGGCGTCAGCTACATTCGCCGCCAGGCACGGAATGTGCAGAGCTCATTCGCAGCCGGTCAATACACCTTCGGTCTAAGCACAGACACCGTCGCCAACAACAACAAGCAGACGCAGGACAACAATCTCGCGTCGAGCCTTGTTGGCGCGTTCAGTGCGGACAGCCGCAACTACGACCTGAGCCCGCCCGACTATCGCACATACGAGCCCAGTTTCTTCATTCAGGACAGCTGGAAGGCAACCTCCAAGTTGACCCTCCTATACGGCGTTCGCTACGACATCTTTACGCCATTCACCGAAGCCCATTCGCGCATCTCCAACTTCGACTACTTTCAGGGTCTAAGCTCCACAGCGTCCAACGTTACCGGCGCTCTCAAAATCGCCAACGTAAACGGTGTTGACGGGCATGCTGGAATCAAAACGGATTACTCCAACTTTGCTCCGCGTGTTGGTTTCTCGGCATCCGTGCTACCCGGTACAGTCGTGCGTGGTGGCTATGGACTCAGCTTCTTCCCCGGCAACTACACCTCCAATGCCGATCTGAAGAATGTTCCGTTCATCTCGGTTTTCAGCCCGAACTGCCAGTCTGCGTTGGCAGTCACGATTGAGCAAAGCGTGAACGGCGGCGTCCTGCCGAGCGGCCAGAACGGCGCTTGCGGCGGTCCAGTCGCACCCACCGCTCCCGCTACGTTCGACGCAGGCTTGCCGCTTCCGTCCGCTCCGAACGTAAGCAATCTTGCTGCTGTTCCCTCCTTGTCGTTCACAGCTGAGTCGCCGAACTTCAAGAGTGCTCTCATTCAGCAGTTCAACCTCCAGATAGAGCAGCAGTTCGGCGCTAATGTGCTCACGGTTGGGTATGTCGGCAACATCGGCCAGCACCTGCCTGAAACCATCAACGATATCAACCAGCCGAAGCCGTTCAACCCGGATGCAAACCCTGCTGGCGGAGCAAGGCCAACGAGCACGCTGCTGCCTTTGCTGGCCGGCGTTGGCTGGCTGCAAAGCGAAGGTGTTTCCAACTATCACGCGCTACAAACCTCGTTCCAACGCCGCTTTACCAAGGGACTCGCGTTCGACGGCAACTACACCTGGGGCAAAGGCCTGTCTGACATTACCGGCTTCTCTGCCGAGGGTGGCGGACGTAGCTGGGGCAATGCCGATCCGACTCGTATCCGGCAGATCGAATACGGCGTAGCGGAAAACGATATTCAAAACCGCTTCGCTCTTTCGCTCAACTACGCTATCCCCTACGGCAAGGAGTTCCACGGGTTCAAGAAGGAAGTTCTTGCCGGATACCAGGTCAACACCATTGCCGTATGGCAGAGCGGTAAGCCGTTCGACATCGTGAATGGCGGCGGCGGCAACGACGTCACCACCCAGACCATCGGTGGCACCACCTACCAGGATGCGTTCAGCAACCGCGCCACACCGCAAAACAACGGTGGCCCGGATCGTCCGAATATCATCGGCAACCCTCATCTCAGCAGCAAGACAATGTCCAAATACTTCAACACCGCAGCTTTCGCTCCTCAACCTGTTGGAGCGATCGGCACCACACAGCGCGATGCGTTGTTTGGTCCCCACTTCCGTCACGTCGATTTGTCTTTGTTCAAAGACTTTCCCATCACGGAACGAGTCGGCATACAGCTCCGTGCCGAAGCCTTCAACATCAGCAATACGCCCAGCTACTTCATCAACGACGGCAGTGGCAGCGTGCAGCTTGGCAACTCTTCCTTCGGCAGTGTTCAGAACACCGATCCCAACTACAACCCGCGCCAGTATCAGTTCGCACTCAAGGCGCAGTTCTAATCCATTTACCTCCAGGCCCGCTGACTCACAATGCCTTAGGGCAAACAGTTAGCGGGCCTTCTTTTTTCATGAGTCAACCCATCACAAAGGGCACTAGACCCCAGGAAAGCAGATATCTCATGTCCAGTATTTCGAGACGAACATTGGCTCGCCTCATCGGCGGAGCTTCCGCCGCGATCGCTCTACCAGAAGTGGGTCACGCAGCGCAGACCACAGTAGCGTCTATAGGCAAAGCGTCGGACCGCAAGTTTCCCTCCAATTTCCTCTGGGGTACGGCGACGGCGTCCTACCAAGTAGAAGGAGCAGTACACGAAGGTGGCCGCGGCACATCCATCTGGGATACGTTCTCACACACCGCCGGCAAGACCTACAACGGAGACACGGGAGACGTCTCCGACGATTTCTATCACCGCTATAAAAGTGACATCCAGCTCATGAAGGAACTGGGAGTCAAGGCATTCCGCTTTTCTGTTTCGTGGACAAGAATCTTCCCCTCCGGCACCGGCGCTCCCAATCCGCAAGGCATCGACTTCTATCACCGTCTTGCCGATGCACTCCTCGAAGCAGGCATCGAACCCTTCTGCACGCTATATCACTGGGATCTTCCACAGACCCTCCAAGACAAAGGCGGCTGGGAAAACCGCGACACCGCCGAAGCATTCGCGCACTATGCGGGCTACACCGCCGGCAAGCTGTCTGACAAAGTAAAGCACTTCATGACGATGAACGAGATGCGAACGTTCGTGGAACAAGGCAATCTGCTTGGGGTACATGCACCTGGTCTCAAGCTGGATGCCAGGCGCATCGCACAGCTCACACACCACGTCATTCTCGGCCATGGAATGGCCGTGCGAGCGATCCGTTCCGAAGCAAAACCCGGCACAAGCGTCGGACTGGCGGAAGTAGTCAGTGCAACAACGCCCGTCGTGGAGTCTCCGGAACACATAGCCGCGGCCCGCAAGGCTATGCGAGAAGAGAACGCAATGTATCTAACCGCCATCCTTCAAGGCCACTACACCGACCTCTACCTGAAGCGACTGGGCGCCGATGCACCAAAGTTCACGCCGGAAGACATGAAGATCATCGCAACCCCCATGGACTTCGTCGGTGTAAACGTATACCAGCCAACGTTTGTACGCGCAGACGCGTCCGAAGCAGGCTACGCTATCGTTCCTCCACCGGAATCGTATCCACACATGTTCAGCCCATGGCTTTATGTTGGGCCGGAAGGTCTCTATTGGGCTACGCGGCTGATTTCGGAGCTTTGGAATGTGAAGGCTATCTACATCACGGAGAACGGAGCATCTTCCTCAGACACCATTGCGCCGGATGGGCATGTCTATGACACTGACCGCGTTATGTTTTTGCGAAACTATCTCACGCAACTACAGCGTGCTGTAGCAGACGGCGTACCCGTCAAGGGATACTTTCTTTGGAGCCTTATGGATAACTTTGAGTGGGCCGATGGTTATGGGAAGCGATTTGGGATCATGTATGTCGACTTCGCCACGCAGAAAAGAACACCGAAGCTGAGTGCAGACTTTTATAAGCAGGTGATTGCGAAGAACGAGGTATGTTGATGATTCCGGGGATGTTCCAAGTGGAACATCCCCGAGCTCTCCGCAAGTTCCCTAAGTGAGAATTTGTGGAGGTTTGTGGTGACTTTTGGTGTTTTTGTGGTGAAGTTGATGTCCAGCAAACTTGACATTATGGGTGGGCTGTCAGGACGACGTTCTGATCTGCGACCGACTCCTGTTCGTTAATCGTCTTTCCGACTAGCCAGGCGGGGTTGCTGAAGCTGAGGGTTAGGGTTCGTGCGGAGGGATCGCCGGCGGCGACGATGGTTCCGGTGGCGATGGACTTCTTCTTGCCAGCTAGGAGCGTGAGCTGGGTGGTGTCAGCGGAGGCAGAGAGAGGTGTGGCGAACTGCAGGGTGAGGCCATGTTTCTCGCCATCGTGAACCGGTGAGAAGCGGACCTGGTTGATCTTCCATGTGTCTCCATCACGGGTGGCGTCTAGCGTGCAGTGGACGCTGGGCTGAGAGCTATCTGTAGCCGTGACGATGATGTTCGGACCAGCAACCTTGTCGATGTGGATAGAACGATGATTGCCGTGCTCTTCGTCGAGTTCCCAGCTTGCGCCTGCTATGAGAGCAGTGGGAGATGAGATGATCTTCCAGCTTTCGTGGCCTGGGGTGAAGAGGAGTAAGTGGGCGCTTTGGGTTTCGGCGCCGCGATAGGGGACGAAGTAGGGTGGGTGGCTGTATTCGGTCCAGACAGCGGCGGTACTGACTGTGTCTCCGATCTGCAGGGCGGTGCCTTCGCCTGCAAGAGAGCCTAGTTCCCGGTAGGCGAAGATGGGGATCTTTGAGGTGGGAAAGGGATTGAGGCCGCTGCCTTGCTCGGAGATGTCGGAGCCCTGGACGAAGCGCCATTGGAGGGGTTTTTCGTTCGCCATGGTGAAGCGGACGGTGGTGACGGCGCCTACTGCTTCGGCATCTGCACCTTCATAAGCGATAGCGGTTTTGTGGGCCTCGTCGCCTTGGGCTGTGGCTGAGGCGATGAGGGCGTCGTTGTCGCTGTAGTGGATGCGCTTGCCGGTGGCGCGGTCGGTGAGGGTGACGTAGAGCAGTGGGTGCTTGCTGCTGGTGCTATCGACGTCTAGCTCGATCATGGAGTAGGGGAGTTCGTCGCCGACGAACTGTACGAACTGGACGGGCCAGTACGTGTAATGGGCGATGAGCGGGAGGACGGGTGGGGTGATGGTGGGAGTTTGTGCGGAGAGGGTGAGGGTGGCGAAAGTGATGAGTGCGGCGGCGAAGCGTTTCAAGGTGTTCTCCTTGCGGTTTGAGTTTGAGGTCGTGCGAACGAGTTGCAGGTCACTCCACTGCGCTACGCTCCGGTCGAGATGACAATTCATGGGGAGGTTAGAAGCTCCAGCGGAGGCCGGCTTCGATGCGGCGGCCGTTATCGGCTTGGTAGGCTTGGCCGAAGAGGGGCGAGCCGAGTACGTTGCCTACGGAGGTTACGTTGGTGTGGTTGATGAGGTTGGTGGAGCGGAGGTTGACGGCGAGAGTTTGTGCTTCCCTGCCCTGTGCATGCGGCAGTGCGAAACTGCGGCTGAGGTTCGCGTCGAGATGAACATTCCAGGGCAGAGTACCGGCGTTGCGGCCGATGGTTGGGCCTGTGCCGGTGGGAGCGAGAGCGCCGAAGCGTGTGTTGTACGCGGCGGGATTGGTCGCAGTGCTGAGGAAAGGACGATCGTTGAAGTTTCCATCGTTGTTGTTGTCGAAACCTGTGGTGACGTTGTACGGATTACCGGAAGCGGCGTTGAACTGCGTGGAAAGGTTGATGGCATAGGGAAAAACATAGTTGGAGAAGGCAATGATCTGGTGCGTGGCGAGCCAGGAGGGACGGGCGATTTCGCCGGCGTCGGAGTAGGTGCTTTGTGGAGCCGTGGTGTCGGAGTCCGCGTTGCCGCGGAGATCCATACGGACGTAGCCGGCGAAGATCTGCAGATGCTTGAGGCTGTGCTGGTCGAGGCCGAGGAAGAGGACGTTGCCGCCGAGCTTTCCGGTTTGCTGGAACTGCAGGAGGTTGACGTTGGGCTCGATGGGGCGCGGGCCATTGGCGAGACCATTGAGAGGAGCGTTGACATTGCGGGTGCGGAGGCTATCCCAGGCGTGTACGAGATAGAGGTTGGCCTGCGCGTGCCAGTGGCGAGGGAAGTCGTGCTCGACGCCAAGATGGGACTGCAGTGATGGCGTTTGTGACAGTGATGGAAGCGGCGCGCGCAGCGTAGTGAGAGTTGCGGTACCAGTGGTGAAGGGGTTGCCGTAGGTGGGGTTATCGATCTGGAGCTGGCTCTGTGTGGTGCCGTTGAGCTGGCGGTCGGTGAGCACTGTTTGCGGATCGACAACGCCGAAGAACAGGCCGCTGCGTGCATGGAAGACGGTCTTTTGTTTGCGGTCAGGAGCCCAGGAGATGCCGACGCGCGGAGCGGCATTGCCGATAGTTACGGGTGTGTTCTGCATGGCCCAGCGGACGCCGAGCGAGAACTGCAGGCGCGATTTGTACTTCCACTGGTCCTGCGCGTAGAGGACTACCTGTAACTGATTGAGCGAGACATTGGGCGTTCCGGTGGAAATATCGAACTGCGTGGGTGTGCCACCGGCGAGGTTGAGTTGCGCGCGGCGGTACTGCTCAATGCCGCTGATGGTTTCGAGGACAGGAGTCCCGTTGACGAGGACTGGCTGGTTGTTGGCGTCGAGCTCGGGCGCAGAGCCGCCGCCGAAGATGTAGGTTCCGTTGAAGCCGGAGGGCAGGGAGTCGTTGAGGTTGGTGTCGAGGAGCTCGATGCCCGCTTTCAACGTGTGCTTGCCGCGGCTGTAGAGGATGTCGTCGTCTAGTTCGAGGTCGCCTTCGCGGGAACGGAGCAAGCCTGTGGTGACGCCGCCGCCGGTGAAGGAGCCGGCGACCTGCAGTGAGGGAGCAGTGGAGTTGGGGGTGTCTGTGCGGTTGCGCCAGGTGTAGCCGAGGCGGGTTTCATGGACGAGCGTGGCGGAGATGGTGTCGAGATCGGTGAGGCGGACGGTGTGCTCCGACTGCGTGCTGTTGTAACCGGCTTCAGCGAGGACTGTGCCGCCAGTGCCCTGGTTGGTGAGGCCGTTGACGGCGCCGTCGTAGCTGACGATGAGGTTGTTCTTTGGGCCTAGCTGTTGGCTGAAGCGAGCGCTGGCTTCCCACAAGGATTGTGGTGTTGCGATGTTGGCGGTGATGGGGGTTTCGAGGCCGCTGTTGAGTGTGACGGCATCGACTACAGCGAACTGATCGATCTGGCGATGTTCAAGGCTGATGGAGAAGTCGCTGCGATCTTTGCGGATGGGCCCGTTGAGCTCAAAGCCATAGCGCTGCTTACCGATGGCGGCACGGCTGGGTGAGAACGGGTCTTTGGCGTTCATGAACTCGGCGCTCTGCGTGGTGAAGAGTGCGCCGTGCAGGCTGGATTGGCCGGGCTTGGTGTAGATTTCTACGCGGCCACCGCGATAGGGAGGGCGGGCGTACTCGGCTGCGAAGAGATCGGGGTTGATGCGGATGAAGGCAATGGAAGATTTGGGCGGGATACGGCCCCCGTTCTGGAAGCCATCGACAGTAACGATGGCTGCACCGGGTGCGCCACCGGCGCTGGCGGCGAGAACCTGCAGTTGGCGGCTGAATTCATCTGGGTCGTCGGCGAGTTGTGCGATGTCGCTTTTTTCGAGTGTGCGCGAACCGGCGATTTCTTCGCTGGAGACTCCTGTCTCCGGCACGACGGCGTCTACTTCGGTCTGCACGGTGTGGGGCTTGAGGCGGATGGTGAAAGGGTGGGATTCGGCATCGAGCTTGATGGTGCGCGTAGCGGCGTCGAAGCTGGGCGATTCGATGGTGGCGGTGTAGGCGCCGTCGTGGAGGCACTCTGTGAGGAAGCGGCCGGTGCGATCGGTGTGGGCGACGGTGTGTCCGGGGGAGAGCGTGACGGTGGCATCGAGGATAGCGGCGCCTGTGATGTCGAGCACCTCGCCGGAGAGGGTAGCCGTATCCTCGCGGCAGGCAGTTTGCGCAAGCGCTGCGACGCAGGATAAAGAAAGACTCGCAAGATAAAGGACTCGGCGGAATAGCATCGTGGCTCCTGTTGAGCGCTCGAACATGAGCAGCTGACAGGATCTATGGTGATGCGGCGCGGGCTGCGTTGTTAGTGCCGTGAGTCAACCAAGTGAGGTGACAGGTGTCATTGTGACAAGTGTCATGCTTAGCGCATGATCACTGGGCTTCCTTTCCTGCTCCGAAAGCTGGATGATGGAGTGCATATGCAGTCAGGCGAAGCGATGACGGAGCAAAAGGTACTCGAGAAAGACGTCTCCGAGCCTGTCTTTCTAAGGACGGGCATAGGAAGCTACGGCCATTACTGGATCTTCCGCTGGGCGCCGCTGCTTTATACGGCGTTCTGGTTTACCGATAGCTTCGAAGACCATGCGCACATCAGGTTGATCTACCTCCTTCTGTTTTATGCGGCCTTCCTGCTGACCTATATCCGCTTTACGGACCCTGACGGCGGCCAACAGCGGTGGTGGCTTGGGGCAATGTTTGTGCTGGGCTACCTGTATTTTCCCTTCAACAATGCCGTGGCGGGAGAGTTTGTTTATCCCGTAGTGATGAGCGTATTTATTCTGCAACATCCCAAGGCATCGAAGGCCTTCCAAGCGTTTCTGTTGATTGCACTGGCGCAGGCTGTGGGTGTTTTGCTGGAGACGCAGCTATGCCATGGGCGTATGCACATCGCTGAAAACGTGATCTTCTACATGGTTGCGATCGGGTTAAGTAACTTTGCGTATGCGCGGCATGTGCTGGCCAGCAACCAACTGGCGCAGGCTAATGGAGAGATTGAGCATCTGGCGCAGGTGGCGGAGCGGGAACGCATTGCCCGTGATCTGCACGATCTGCTGGGCCATACGCTGACGGTGATCGTGTTGAAGAGTGACATGGCGAATCGCCTTTTCAAGATTGACCCGGAGCTGGCGCATCGCGAGATTGCAGAGGTTGAGGCTACAGCGCGCAAGGCGTTGGCAGAGGTGCGCGATGCGGTTGCTGGATATCGCGCCGAGGGTTTGCAGGCGGAAGTATTGCAGGCACGCCGCACCTTGGCGAGCGTTGGTGTGCAGTTGACGACGAACCTTGAACCCATTGCGCTTCCGGCAGCAGAGGCCAATGTGCTTTGCATGGTGCTGCGCGAAGCGACCACCAATGTGATTCGACATGCCGCGGCGACGGCGTGCAGGCTTGAGGTAGAGGGCGATCGAAGCTGCGTGCGCTTGACGATCGAAGATAATGGATCGGGCGACATGGCTGCTGAAGGCAATGGACTGCGCGGTATGCGGGAACGCGTGGCAGGAGCCGGAGGCACGCTGGCTCGTGAGCGGTCGTCGCTGGGTGGAACGAAGATTTCTGTGGAGTTGCCCTTGAAGCGCGCAACGGCCTTTCTCGCTGACATGGATGTTGCTGAAGAGCTAAGGGCTGCGCCTGCTGCCGGCGGTGTGCGCGCATGAGCGGTGAAAGCGGAGTGAAGCGAGTGCGCGTGGTGTTGGCCGAAGATCAGGGTATGGTGCGTGGAGCGCTTTCGGTGCTGCTTGGGATAGAACCGGACATTGAGGTGGTGGCCTCGGCCAGCGATGGCGAAGAGGCCTTTCGAGTGGTAGGAAAGCATCGACCTGATGTGCTGGTGACGGATATCGAGATGCCGCGGCTTACCGGGTTGGAGCTTGCCGTAAAGGTGCGCGAGCTTTATCCCGAGACGCGGGTACTGATGCTTACGACGTTTGCGCGGCCCGGATATTTGCGGCGTGCCCTGGAGGCCGGAGCTCACGGATATCTGCTGAAGGACCGACCATCCACAGAACTGGCGGATGCTGTGCGTCGGATCTCGCGTGGGCTGCGAGTGGTTGATTCGGACCTGGCTGCAGAAGCATGGGGAGCAGAAGCCGATCCTTTGAGCGATCGCGAACGTGAGATTCTGCGCCGCGCCGGCGAGGGCGAAAGCACAGCCGAGGTAGCGCGCGGGTTGCGGCTTAGCGAAGGGACGGTGCGGAATTATCTTTCTGAAGCGATCTCCAAAATGGGAGCGCATAACAGGATAGAAGCCGCCCGACTGGCACGAACGAAGGGTTGGTTGTAAAGCCTTTGCCAGTAGAAGATAGTGCCGATACGTTTGGTGTGCCCCATCGCGTAGACTCTTCAGAGTCATACAACGACGCAAGGAGTACCACCATGAAGATCACCGGGGCCATGCTTATCGGTCTGACTGAAGTCTTTGGCACGCAGGACACACTGCAAGCCTTGAATCCCTCGAGCGGCGAGGCGTTGGAGCCAACATTCGGCGGCGGCGGCGAAGGCGAGGTGGACCGTGCGTGTCGTCTCGCCGCCGATGCGTTCGATTCCTTTCGCGAATCGTCCCTAGTGGCGCGCGCGGCGTTTCTTCGCAGCATTGGCGCGGGATTGTTGGCTCTTGGTGATGTGCTCATCGACCGTGCTCACGAAGAAAGCGGTCTGCCCAAAGCTAGGCTCACCGGGGAACGTGGCCGCACCATCGGTCAGCTTGAGATGTTCGCCAACATTGTGGAAGACGGCCGTTGGATTGATGCGACGATCGACACCGCGATGCCCGAGCGCAAGCCGCTGCCGCGCGTCGATCTGCGGCTGCGTCGCATTCCTCTGGGGCCAGTCGCGATCTTTGGTGCGAGCAACTTCCCTTTGGCTTTTTCGGTCGCGGGTGGTGACACTGCATCGGCTCTAGCTGCGGGCTGTCCGATCGTGGTCAAGGCGCATCCCGCACATCTTGGGACGTCAGAGCTGGTGGGTCGAGTGATCCAAAAGGCCGTTGCCGATGCTGGGTTTCACGAGGGTGTGTTCTCTCTCATCGTTGGCAAAGGTATAGAGATCGGCCAAATGCTGGTGACACATCCTGCGATCCAGGCTGTCGGCTTTACGGGCTCGCGCAGCGGTGGGTTAAGTCTGATGAAGGTAGCCGCAGCCAGGCCGGAACCCATACCGGTCTATGCCGAGATGAGCAGTATCAATCCTGTGTTTCTGTTGCCGTCAGCTCTTGCGGAGAAGGCCACTTCCATTGCGAAAAGCTTTGTCGACTCCATGACGCTCGGCGTTGGGCAGTTCTGTACGAATCCCGGCATGGTTGTTGCGCTGGAGGGTGAAGCTCTTCAGCAATTTATCGAAGCTGCGACAGAAGAAGTCTCGTCGCGTCCTGCCGCCACCATGCTTACCTCGGGAATCCATACCGCTTATCATGCGGGCATCGCAAAACTTAGCGAAGCGCAGCCGGTTACATCTCTTGTGATGAAGCCGCCGACGGGGACATCTTGCCAGGCTTCCCCGGCCTTGTTCGCGATGGATGCAGCAGATGTTTTGAAAAATCCTGAGCTCGCCACAGAAGTCTTTGGTCCCTCTTCTGTGATCGTGCGTTGCCGCGATCAGGCACAGATGCTCGATGTGGCCGCACAGATGGAAGGACAGCTTACGGCGTCGCTCTTTGCCTCCGAGCCGGACGACTCGCTGGCGCGGGGTCTTCTGCCGACTCTCGAAAAGAAAGTGGGGCGTATTGTCTTCAACGGCTTTCCTACGGGAGTTGAGGTCGGTTGGGCGATGGTCCACGGAGGCCCTTACCCGGCGACCTCCGACAGTCGGACGACCTCGGTCGGAGCAGGTGCTATCGATCGGTTTCTGCGTCCAGTCAGTTACCAGGATGTTCCTGCAAGGTTGCTGCCCCAAGCCATTCAGGACGGAAACCCGCTGCATATTCCGCAGACGAGAGATACGGTCCTCACGTAAGGTAGTTGACTGGTCATTGGCACAAAGTAGAGCGGATCCTTTCGTTTCCTATCGCGGAAGGTCGGCAGCGGGACCTGCGATCTCAAAAGGAAGCGAGATTCCCTGATTCGCGATGGGCTGGCCGCCGCCTATGTACAGCTCATACTTTCCGGGTTGTACACTGCGCTGGCCGTGCTCATCGACGAGGCTTAGCTGGCGAGGATCGATGGTGGCCTGAACGGTTGTTTGTTCGCCAGCGGCGAGTGTGACTTTTTTGAAGCCGACGAGCATGCGCAGCGGAGCTGCTTGCTGATCCAGCGGAATCAGGTAGAGCTCGACTGTCTCCTTGCCTGCGAGACTTCCTATGTTCTTCAATTCCACACTGACTTCAAGAGGCTGGCCTGCCTGTAGCTGCGGTGTAGAAAGCTTTCCGGACGTGTATTGGAAACGGGTGTAGCTGAGGCCGTACCCGAACGAATAGAGAGGCGTGCCGGCGAAGTAGCGATAGGTGCGGTTCTTCATGGAGTAGTCGCCGAAGGGAGCGAGTTGGCTGGTTTCGGCGTAGAACGTAACGGGAAGGCGGCCGGATGGATTATTTTCTCCGGATAGAGTATCGGCGATGGCTGTGCCGCCGTCCTGGCCCGGGTACCAAGCTTCGAGAATCGCAGCGGCTTTGTTGTTCGCGTCGTGAAGTGCGAGGGCTGAACCGTTCATGAGAACGATGATCAGAGGCTTGCCTGTGGCTGCGAGTGCTGTGACGAGTTGCTGCTGCGCATCAGGAAGGTCGATGGAGGTCCGGTCGCCGCCATCGAAGCCCTGTAGATGAATGGGCATCTCTTCGCCTTCGAGATTGGGGCTGAGACCGAGGAAGGCTATCGTTACGTCGGATTGCCTGGCGGCATCTACGGCTTGCCGAATGAGCGCGCCCGCTGGTGGCGTCCAGTTGAAGGTGAGGCCTGCGCCGAAGCGAGGGCTTTTGTGCGTGTACTCGATGCGAAGAGCGTGGGCCTTTGTGTCGGGGAAGGTAAGGGCGAAGTCAGGCGTGGGAGCGTGACGTCCGTGAGTGGGAGCGTGATGAAAGTCGTAAACCTGGCGGCCGTCGAACCACACGCCGATCGATTCTGCGTCGTCGCATGTGCTGCAGTGGGCCAGGAGGAAGCTGAACGGAAGCGTGCCGGGGACAGGCGATGTGATGGAGCCGGACCAGCGGATGGAAAAGGCTTCGGCGGGCGCTCCAGGCACCGGCGAGGCTCCATTCCAATCGAAGTCTATGTTTGGATCGATGCGGCGAGCGATGGGTGCCGCATTGACGTTCGTGTCACGGAAGTATTCGGCTGTTAGACCGGGTTCGCCTGTGCCGTTGGTCTTTGTGGTGAAGGCCGAAGGTGGGACGGGGACGGGAGCGCCATCTACATAGGACGCGCCCTGAGCGTAGTGAACTAGACCGGGGAAGCGCTTTTGGAGAGCGGTGAGTGGTGTTACGGGATGTGAGGCGATTGCGTTGTAATTTCCTTCAAGGCCGGCAAGCGCCATGGCGTTGGGGCCGACGACTGCGATGGAGTGGATCGATTTGGAGAGGGGAAGGATGCCGTTGTTCTTGAGGAGCACTATGGAGTCTCTGGCGGTTTGAAGGGCGAGAGCTTTGTTGGCGGCGGAGTCGTTGCTGGAAAACGGAATGCTTGCATAAGGATCACTGGCAGCGGGGTTGAACATGCCGAGCTGGAAGCGTGCAAGGAACAGGCGCTTGACGGCGGCATCGATAGCGGCCTCTTTGATGAGGCCTTGCTTGACGGCAGCGGTGAGTGCGGCATACTCCTTGCCACAGCTCAGGTCTGTGCCGGCCAGTACGGACTGCGCGGCGGCGTGGGCCATGTCCGGAGCGTACTTGTGTCCTACGGCAACGTCGGTAATTGCGGCGCAGTCGGAGACGATGTAGCCGTTGAAGTGCCAGTCCTGTTTAAGCTTCTGTTGGAGAAGCATTGTGTTGGCGCAGGCCGGAGCACCATCAATGGAGTTGTAGGCGCACATCACGCTATCGACGTGGGCATCGACGACGAGCTTACGAAATGCGGGAAGATAAGTGTCTTCGAGATCGTGTGCGGAGATCACCGCGTCAAAGCTATGGCGCTCTGACTCGGGACCGCTGTGGACCGCGAAATGCTTTGCGGTTGCGATCACCTTGAAGGTGTTGGGATCCGGACCTTGCAGGCCGCGAACGAAGGCGGCTCCAATCTGTCCGGTGAGAAAGGGATCTTCTCCGTACGTCTCCTGTCCGCGGCCCCAGCGCGGGTCGCGGTCGATGTTGATGTTTGGCGACCAGAACGTGAGGCCGTAGTAGATGGAATGATTGCCTGTTCGCAGAGCCTCGTTGTACTTCGCGCGGGCTTCGGTGGAGATGGTATCGGCCACCCGCTGGATGAGATCCGTGTCCCAGGTGGCGGCCAGCCCTATGGCTTGCGGAAAGACGGTGGCATAGCCGGAGCGCGCAACGCCATGCAGGCCCTCGTTCCACCAATCGTACTCAGCAATGTGTAGCCGCGGAATCGCGGGAGCCGCGTTTTGCATCTGTGAGACTTTTTCCTCGAGAGTCATTCGCTGTACGAGATCATCCACACGTTGTGCGAAAGGGAGCGCAGGATCGAGATAGGGTTCAGGGCCCAGCGGCCTTTGTCCGGATAGGCTTTTCGAAAAAACCAGCACTGCGCACAGAAAAATAGTTGCCAGCGAACGATTGCGCGACGAGCTGCTGTTGCTGCATGCGAATGAAACAAAGAATGCCCGAAGATGCAGGATTTTAGAAAGCAATCTAGCCAACCTTTTCGATGATTTTGTCGTTTGAGTCCCGGCTGTTGAAGCTATGAGCGGGCGGAAAAGAACGCTGATCCAGACTGTCGCGTATGGCGAAGTAGGCTTTTGCAGGACGATATTGTTCATCGAACGGAAGAGAGCGCTGCGGTCGGTTTGGCTGTTTGCGATGGTGTGTAGGACCATCATTGAGCCACGTTCTACGGTCGCTGATACCCCAGGTGAGCATGACCTTGACGGCAGGATTAGCGAGTGCGACGCGCAGAAAGTCAGAGTAGGTTTTGGCGATAGCAACATCGCGCGTGGTGACATCGTTTGCAACGATATCGTCTTCGTTGACATCCAGTTCGGTGAGAAAGATCTGTAGTCCCATTTGCTGGATGCTCTGCATGAAGTCGACGAGGCCTTTGCCGATGGCGTCAGGCGATCCTGCTTTGATGTGAGACTGGATGCCTACCGCGTCGAGCGGCACGTTGCGGGACTTGAGGTCTCGCAACAAATTGAGGATGACGGTCCGGTGCTCGGCATGTTCCGCGTTGTCGTATTCCACGCCGTAGTCGTTGTAGGTGAGGAGCCCATGAGGATCGGCGGCGCGGGCCGTTCGATAAGCAAGCTCAATGTAGTCAGGCCCGACGTGCTCGTACCAGAAGGAGTTGCGAAGGCCACCGGGTTTGCCATCCTTGGGAAGGACGGCTTCATTGACGACGTCCCATGACTGAAGCTTGCCGGCGTAGTGCGTGCAGACCGTAGTGATGTGGTCGATGAAGTGTTGCCGCACGTCGAGGCTCTCTGCGTTTTGCTGCAGCCAATCGGGAACGGAGTTGTGCCAGACGAGGGTATGGCCTCGCAGCTGCATATGGTGTTTGTCCGCAAAGGCCAGTAAGGCGTCGCTCTGTGTGAAGTCGAAGCGGTCCTGGGATGGCCTGAGCGCACGCCACTTCAGCTCTCCTTCCGGGACAAGGAGGTCATACTGCTCAGCGACGAGCTGCTGTAATGCTGGGTCAGCTTCAAGGCCGCGTGCAACGACGGCGGCGCCGGCCAGCAGTCCATGACGCCGCGCGTATTGCTTGAGGGAGTTGCTTCCGCGGAGGGCTTTGGTCTCCGGTGGAAGCTCCGCGGGCAATGCACCATAGTCCGGCGGAGGAAAGTGCTGCGGCTGCGGAGCGCTGTCAACGGTCATCTCGTCGGTGGCAGGATGTGCAGATGTGCCCGTTTGCCCTTGCGCAACTAGGAGCGGTGCGTACAACCGTGTAGACAGCATTGTCGATGCTGCCTTGAACCCCTGGACGACTACCTTGCGACGAGTCAGCATCCGTTTCCTCGGAAGAATCTGGAAAGACAGAAGAGTACAGCGGGCACAAGAGGTTCCTTGCGCCCGTGTGTCTTTTGGCTCTGCTAAAAGAGCAGTTTTGCAGAGAACTGCGCGATGCGAGGATCGTTTGCAGTCGATATGTTCTGCGGTGTGGTTCCGGTGATGCGGCCAATGGAGGAGCTGTTGGTCGTTCCGGGATCTCCGAGGTTGGCGTGGTTGAAGATGTTGAAGTACTCTGCGCGGAGCTGCAGGCCGATCTTCTCGCCCATAGGAAATGTGCGTGCCAGGCTAACGTCCCAATCGACATAGTGAGGACCGAGAAAGGAGCCCTTCACAATCGATCCATAGGTGCCGGCCGCATTGTTCTGGAAGCTTGCGGGGTTCAGGTAGTTGCGGCAGGGTGTCACCGTTCCACAGGCATTACCCCCGTAAGGATTGCCTACAAGCACGGCGCGGTCGCGGAGTTGGCCTGAACCAGATGCGTTGTTCGAGTTCGAGGCGATCGTCAGCGGATCGCCCGAACGGAACTGAAACAGGCCCGAGGTCTCCCATCCGTTGGCGAGGTAGCGCAACGCCTCCGGGCTATGCTGCAGTACCTTGCGCTCCGCATAGACATAGGAAATAGAAGTGACGTTGGTGTGGTTGAAGTCCGACGGCCCGATGTCCAGGCGCTTGAAGTTGGGCTCATAGATGGGCAGCACGTAGGAGTTGCCGGAAGCGATGGCCGTGGCCGATTGGTTATAAGGTGTGTTGTCCATCGCCTTGGACCAGGTATAGTTTGCCAGCAGCGTGAGGCCGGAGCGCATGCGCTGCTCGGCAGATAACTGCAGGGAGTTATAGCTTCCGTTGCCACCCATGTTGGCTTCCGTAATGGGCTGTGTGTAGCAGCTTGTGCAACCCACCTTGTTGTACAGACGCCGGTTGTAGTTAGGGTCGGTGGTCGGGAGCGCATCGGCGTTCAGAACCGGATTGATCTCCACGGGCGTCCACTGATGGCTGCTGTGCGAACCGACATAGGCGACGCGTGTGAGGAGATTGTTGGTGACCTGCTGCTCCAGCGTGAGGTTGTAGGAGTACGTAATGGGCGTTTGGAAGCTGCGGAAGGGATCGTAGGTGAGGAATCCCTGTGCGGGGATCGGCGCCGTGTTCGGCGGCGGTTGCGGAGCCGGGAATGGATTCGCGTTACCCGAGCTGCTGTAAGGATTGAGGAAGTTGATGACCGTACTGCCGGCGGTGGTCGCGCCTTCTACGGAAGCGATGCTGAAGTTGGTGATGAACGGGGACGTGTTCGAGTAAATGTTGTAGAACACGCTGGACATGCGGCTATCGAAGAAAGTGCCACCGCCACCGCGAAGACTGGTCTTGCCATTGCCGAAGACGTCCAGCGCAAAGCCGACGCGCGGCATGAAGTGGTCGTAGATGCTGGGTACGCCATTGGGATTGAATCCGGGATCGCCTGCAAACAGCAGCCCTGCGGGTGCGTTTGGATACAGCGTGGAGCGCGTGCCGGCGGCATAGAGTGCCGGGAAGAAGCTGCCCATGCGGCCGTTGACTTCGTGCCAGGGGATGAAAGGTTCATAGCGAACGCCGTAGTTCAGGGTGAGGCGCTTGGAAAGCTTCCAGCTATCCTGACCGTAGAAGCCGAAGAAGTGTCCGCGAAGATCGAGAAACTGGCCGGATGCCTGACTGAAGCTCTGCACATAGCCGATCAGGAAGCTGGCGATCGCATTGTTGGTCACGTTCGCATTGAAGGTGAACAAGCCGGGTTGCTGGAACAGATTGTTCACGTCAATCTTCGAAAGTTCGCCGTGGAAGCCGAAGGTTAGATTGTGGTTGCCCTTTTGCAGATGCAGGTTATCGCCGAGCGTGTAATTGGCGCGGGCGAAGTCGGCCTGCGGATTGCCGCCGATGGTGAAGAAGCTGCTGACGGCGATCTGGTTGATCTGTTTGAAGGCGGGCTGCCAGATGTTCACGCCGAGATCGGCGACGTCTATCGAGCCGGGCTCGGGCCCACGGTTAGAGTCTTCTAGCTGATAGCTCAGGGTGAAGTCGTTCAAGAGGTGGTCGGTGAACGTGTGGGTTTCCGAGACCAGCGCGTTGTAGTAGTTGATGTTTGCCTGGTCGGAGTAGGTGAGCAGGTTCTTGAGATTGAGGACGCCGTCCAGATGATATTCGTCAGAGAAGTAGCGCGCGGTGAGCCGGTCTTTTGATCCGAGGTCCTGATCGAAGCGGGCAGTGACTTCGCCAAGATTGGTGAAGCTCGGCTGCACAAAGCTAAAGCTGCCGGTTGTTCCGCCGCTTGGCAAGTAGTTCAGCAGGGCGAGCGAAGCGGAGTTGTACGTGTTGGTGGGAATCGTAGAGGTGTAGGATGTGCCGCCGTTCGAAACGTAGGGATAGCACTGGTTCGCGGCTTGCGCGGTGGTGGCGAGCGCTGGGTTGGCGATACAGGCCGCGTTGAAGGCTGCAGTGCCCGGAGTGGCGCTGGTGGTGAAGTTGAAGTTGCCGGCAAGCTGCGCGGTTGTGGGAATAATAGCCGCGGTCGAACTCGTGGAAGCTGTGTGGGCGATCGTCTTTTGGTAGCCAACGAAGAAGAAGGAGTGGTTGCCACTGAGAAGATGGGGGATTTTGACCGGGCCGCCAACAGTACCGCCGAACTGGTTGCGCTTGAGGGGGTCGACTGTCTTTCGGCCGTTGACGTAAGCGAAGGCGTTGGCCGCGTTGAAGACACGGTTCCGGACGTACTCGAACAGATCGCCGTGGAACCGGTTGCCGCCACTCTTGGTGATAATGTTGACCACGCCGCCGGCGTTCTGGCCGTACTCAGCGTTGTAGTTGCTGGTTTGGACGCTGAACTCCTGCACGGCGTCCGGCATGGGGAACGGGGCGTTCACGTTCGTGTACTCGTCGACATTATTGCCGCCATCGAGCAGGTAGTTGGTCTGGCCGACGCGGGTTCCGTTCGCTGTGATGGTCACAGCCTCGGGAAAGGTTTTGGTATTGCCCTGGTCGGCGCCTGCGTTTGGGGCGGTCACGACGCCGGCTACGAGGGTGGTGAGTGCGGCGGCGTTTCTGCCGTTGAGCGGCAGGTCGTTCACCTGCTGCTCGGCGATGACCTGGGAGAGCGCGCCGGTGCTGGTGTTCGCCTGAACCGCGTTAGCTTCGACGTTCACCGTAACAGAGTCGGATCCTACCTTGAGCACCGGGTTCACCGTCAGGCTCTGGTCGGCCTGGAGGATGAGACCGGACTGCTGGTACTTCTCAAAGCCGGGCGCGGCAATATCGATGCGGTATCCGGCGGGTGCCAGCGACGGGAAGACGAAGAGGCCGTCCAGCTGCGTCTTTACGAAAACGGTCTCGCCGGTCTTGGACTGGGTCAGCACGACTGTGGCGGTGGGGACGGCGGCTCCAGAGGAATCAACCACCGTTCCGGAGATGGTTCCCAGGCCCTGGGCCAACAGGGCGGGGGTGATGCAGAAACCGATGGTACAGAGCAGTATCTGCACGGCAAACTTGCGAATCATTTTCACTCGACGACTCCCTTGAGATCGTTTCGCTCCCACATCGCGGCCAACGATTGGCGACGCGCGCGGGTGGCTCTTTAGGAACGATGGGTTTCTACGTACCTGCAATAGATCAAGATAGACAGGTACGGTTCCTGACCGTCAGGTTTTGACGAAATGGCTTATTTTCAGAGATTTGCAAAAGTGAAGGAGCGAAGGGATCCTTACTCGACTGAGACCGCCAAGACCTTCGGAGGGCCGGGAGTGTCGTCGGTTACTGACGTTCCCAGCACGATTTGGATGTTTTTGTGGGAGTCATCCTGGGGAAGCTGCTTCGCGATACCCTGCATGAGCTGGGGGTCATCCAGGAACTCCCCTGCGGCCTCGGTGCCATAGGTGTAGAGGCCGCCGATCACGACGACGACGTGGCCCGTATCCGAGTTCCAGATTCGGGAGATCAGCGCATAGTCCTGCATGACCGGACCGCCCGGACCGGAGTTGTGGGCCACAGGCAGGTTGGTCGCCCAGCTCCAGTTGCGCAAGGTGGGATTCCGGGCGTCCTTAATGTAAATGAGGTGCTTGTCCGCATCGAGTGAAAGCGTGTAGCGGAGCTGGTGAGTCAGCCGAAGACTCCACTCGTTGTTAAAGGCTCCGATCAGAACAACGGGGCCTTCGCGCAGATCGGAAAACGAGCTCGAGTTCTCACGGCGAATCGTCACCTTGCGGCCGTGACCTTCGAGGATTCCAACGACGCGCGCGATCGTAACCGTGTCGCCGAAGGGCACAGTCGGGGTCGAGGAGGCGTGCAGGGTGGGCAGCGGCGTTTGCTCCGGCGCCATGGCGTTCGGGGTTGGAGGGCCGTTAGCCGTGTAGCCGACGGCCAGAAGAACGGGGCCGGGGGTATCGAGTACGGGCTGCCAAAAGAGGTCCTGCGCGGTCAGGCGGTGAAACCTGGGATACAGAAAAAAGCCGGCGAGAAGAAGCGCCAGCAGGACGGTGGCAGCAATGACGAGACGAGAGACGCTTCTACGAGAAGCGGCTACTGGCGCGATATCGGGGGATTCCGGATGGAGGGGCGCGGCATCGACCAGCGTTGGAAGCGTCGCGCCGGCGATGGGAGGGTCGGTTTCCGTCACGGCTGAGGTGGGATGCGGAGCGAGCGTGAAGTGGGGAATGTACGAGCCCGGAACCAGGCTCATGCGCAGCTCAGAACGATGCTGCTCTTCGCCGTAATAGATCGCGAGTCTTTTGCGGAGCTCGATGGCAGCTGTCCGCACGACGTGATCCATGTTGGTGTCGTAGGAAGGCGCGCGACCGAAGACTTCGATGCCGATCGTTCTTTCCTTAATCTGGTCGGCGAACCCCAGTAGGGTCTGTTCGACGACATAACGAAGGAATTCGACCGACCTCTTGCTGGAGCGAAAAACCGGATCCTGGATGACCAGTTCTAGCTGCTCACGAATTTTTTCGTCGCTCAGTGCGACTGCAGGTTCATCCGCCAGCGCCGTTTTAGACATACCAATCCACGGCGGAATTCTAGCATTTCAACTTGAGCCTGCGCGACGACTCTAAAGCTGCCGTTCCCTATTTCGATTGTGCTGCACGCGGCTGAACGACTTCCACCACGGTCGAATCCGGAACGCTCCATGCTGAGGCGCCTGTGTGCGAAAGCTTCTGGGCAGCTTCATCCCAATTGAGCTCCGTGATGTCATGCTTCCCTTGCTCATAGGCATATGTGGTCCCGTCGTCTGAATAGAGCATGAAGTGCGTGCTCGCTCCGGGATAAATGCGGATCTTCTCGATGGGCTGCACCTCATTGGTGCTCTCAATCGGCGCACCCAGGGGAAGGATGGAACCCGCGCGGACAAAAAGAGGGATCGTTTCGATGGGGGACGGCGTTGTAATGCGCTGCCCGCCGTGGATTCTTTCGTTCGTCCAAAAGTTATACCAATCGGAACCTGCCGGTAAATAGACAGAACGAGTGGTTGCGCCTTGCTCGGTCACTGGTGCCACAAGCAGCGCGGGGCCGAACATATACTCGTCTCCGATGTCAGACACGTTTGGGTCGTTTGGGAAATCGAGGAACAAACCACGCATAAATGGAGCGCCGGTTTCGTGTGCCTGCCAACCCAGGGAGTAGATATACGGCATAAGCTGATAGCGCAATCTTAAGTACTTTTCCAGGATTGGTTCGGCTTGTTTGCCATAGCTCCATACTTCATTGTGCGACCGCGTACCGTGCGATCGAAAGTTAGGCTGAAAGGCGCCGTACTCGAACCACCGAGTATAGAGCTCAGGATAATCGTCATAATGTCCAACGTTACCGCGCGCGTCACTTGGATCTAAAAGCGGGGGATGCGCCGGTGTATGCGTATACGGAAGACCCTGCCACCCGCCGATATCGGTTGACCAATAGGGCATGCCGGACGCAGTGAAGTTGATGCCCGTCGGCACCTGCCGCTTCAAGGTGTCCCAGTTGGGGCTGATGTCGGAGGACCAAAAGATCGTTCCGTTATGCTGCGCACCGAGATAACTGTCGCGAGCCAATATCAGCGCACGTTGGGTCATATCGGCTCGCATGCCCTTGTAGAAAGCAGCCGTATGAAATAGCGGGTACACGTTGAAGAACTGAGTGCCGGGACCGATCTTGAAGTAGGAGCCGTTCGGTGGCAGGTCTGGTTCCGTCTCGTCGGCCCAGAAGGCATCGAACCCCTTGTCAACATAGTTCCGCTTGACGATGTTCCAATACCACTTCGCCGCGTCTGGATTCGTCGTATCGATATCAGACCCGGCCTTGTCATAAGGCAGTCCATTGGTGGGTGTGCCGTCGGCAAGATGTTCAAACCATCCATTCTTCTGGAGCGTGTCGTAATAGCGACTGCCCGGCGTGAAACGCGGCCACACGCTGATCATTACGTGATAGTTCATCGCATGTAGTTGCTTCAGCATTCCGACCGGATCGGGCCAGGCCACGGGGTCCATGTCCATCTGTCCCATCTTCGTATAGGTAAACCAGTCAACCACGAGATCGTCGATCGGCAGCTTGCGGTCACGGTAGCCCTTTGCCACGCTCATCAGCTCAGCCTGCGTCTGATAGCGTTGCTTGGATTGAAGATATCCATAGGCACTCTTCGGAAGCATGGGCACGTCACCGGTCAGCAGCCTGTAGCCGCGATAGATAGCGTCGTAGTCTCCGGCAATCACGAAGAAGCTGACTCGCTGGCCTACCTGACTCTTAAAGGTGTTCTGGTTGTTGAAACCGAGTGAAATGGTCGTCTTTGACGGGTTATCCCAGATCAGCCCATAGCCCTTGTTTGTCACCAGAAAGGGCACGCATACACTTTGGCCGGAAGGCGCATCGTAATCGTGCGCACATTCGATGACATGGCCGCGCCGATCCAGAAAGCCCTGCTGGTTTTGGCCCAGCCCGTAATCATGCTCATCGTCTGCGGCTGCAAAGCTCGCGCCAACGGTAAAGAAGGGCTCATCCGTGGGACGGCGATCATGCTCGATGTTGTGAGTGCCATCTTTATAATTTGGAACGGCCATCTGCCAGCCGTTCATACTCAACAAAGGTTTGCCGTCCGCCGTAGTGATCGAAAGGCTCACGGAGCCCGTCGAGCCGGAAAAGAACTTGGCAGTCTCCGCCTGCGGCCCAGGTCTCTTTGGCTGCGGCGCCACCGTCACGGTCAACGCAGTGGATTTCAATATGTCCCCCTTCTCTCCGGAGGCCATAGACCATCCAGAGGCTAGTGGCTGCGCGACGATACCGTAACCGGGTGCGGCGATCGCATCCTCCTTAATCGAACTCAGGCTTACGCGCACGATATTAGGCGCATAGGGTTCGACTAACACTGTCGTCGTTCCACGATCCGTCTGAATATGTACGGCCTGAGCGAAACTGGGGGATACGAAGGACGCAACCGTAGCCGTCATGAACAAAGCAGTACCAAGGCGAAAGAGAGAGGTGTGTAAAGACCTCTTGTGGCTTGTGAGCGTGCAACATTGTTTGCCCCATGCGCGAAGATGATCCAGCCTTTGGGCTCTCAAAAGAAACAAGGACATTTCCGTCAATTCCTTCCGAACATGCGTGTCAATACAACAAGAACGTTGTCGTTACGCCGCATAGGCACGGCCAATACGATTGGCATCATTTTTATCACTGCTGAGAATCTCTCCGGTCGGCCGCAGGTCAGCTCATTCAATTCGCCAGCCTACTTTGCACTCAAGTTTTCGGAGCCCCTACTCTGATGTACGCGGATTACACGTCGTTGGCAATGTATTCTGACTACCTGAACGAATCCAGAGGTAATCCAGTGCGAAAAACCCTGTTATCCGTTTTCCTGGCGCTAATGCTTCCCCTCCCCAGCCTGCTACCCGCCACGCCTGCAGAGAATTCTCTCCCTAGTGCGATCACCATTGGCTTCAACGGACCGGATGTCCAATTTCCCTATATGGACCGCTTCTACGCAGCCCAGAGCACGTATTATCGTTCTCGCGGTTCCATGTATCCGGCAGATAGTCGATACTGCCACGCCTATCTCTCGTGGGACATTGCCGAGCAACCTGTGGGGGCTGGGCCGCTCAACAAGGAAGGCTCACGATCCTGGCTTGAAGATTGGCTAGCCCATGCACAAGGCCATTGCGATCGCGCGTTGCTTACATTCAAGTACATCGATAACGTCACCACGCATTCCATCCATACGTATCCAAGCCCGATCGACTTCGAGAATGCCGTTGCTGCGTTTCTAAAGGTCGACTGGACCTACACAGGGTGGAAGGGTGCGATGGACTTCACCGCCTGGAATGAACCCCAGAATGGAAGCGGGAGCGGTGATGGCCTCAAGGAGCAAATCCCCGCAAAGCTGGCAGCCGATTATTATCTTGCCCTTCGCAAGCACTGCCTTCCCTCTACCGGATGCACAGTGGCAGCCGGCGACTTTGGATCAAACGGACAGCAGTGGGAAACCTACGTCCAGAACTGCCCTGCTGATGCTGCGCCACTGTGCAGTACCGCAAGCTACATGGACCAATACAAACACTGGATCACCACTGACGCGACCAGCTACGGCTTCTCCGCAGCATTTCGTCCGGAAGTCTTCGCGTATCACGGGTGGGATGATATCAACAATTACATCCATGCAGGACGTCATTGCACGGACCCGCAAAGATGCACGATTCGCGCTCTTATGACAGCACTGTCTGCTGACGGTTGGAACAAGACCATCGTATGGGACACAGAGGTCGCGGCGGGTCAAAATCCGCAGTCCAATCCCGATCCGGTGTTGCAGGCATGCGCCGCCTCCTATTTGCTGAATCTCACGGCAAGCATAAGCAATCGCGTCACCCGCATCTATTGGACACAGCCCTATACGAAATCCGGAAACTACTTCTCGATGTTTGACAGCGACGGCAAGCCGAAACCGGCCTTCGCCGTCTTCGCGGAGCACAATATTTCCTACACCCCACCGTCAGGTCCAGGTTGCCCATAAGGCGCGCTTTCAACGCCATTCTTGATCTGAACTAGAGTCCCGCCACACGCATACCTGTCACACTCCAGTCGCTACTTCTGGATGGTGTACGTGACGGTTGTGGACGCGCTGGCGGTCTGCGCAGTCCCGGTAACGGTCACCGTGTACGTTCCGTTTGGCGTGATTGGAGCGTAGTACTGTCCGCAGCCGGAAAGCGCATGTATCGCAGCAAAGGCCAAGACAGCTACGACGATCGCCCCCAGCTTACGCCGGCGACGAAGCAGCAGACCGCCGACAATCAGAGCCACCAGCGCGCTCCATGGCGAACTGAATCCGGACACACTGCCGAGCAACGATCCCTGGCTGGTGAAGTTCAAGGAAGGCGGCGAATTCGACTGGTTTGCGATCAAGAACGGACTCGGACCCACCGCGCAGGTGATTCCCGCCGGCGCTGTGCAGGTGAAAATGATGGGCGCGGTAAATCCCCCGGCGCCGACGATTGTCAGCGGATCCAGATTACTGGTCCCCGGTGGAATTGGGCCAACCTGCGCGGATGCCGGAATGATCGTAAAAGTTCCCACAATGACGATCGTCAGGTTGAAGTTCGCAGTCGAAGATGTTCCGGTGAGCGCTGCTGTGACCGTAAACGTGCCTATCGTGGGGCCTGAAGTGATGACTTGCGCCGTCGCGTATCCCGTGTTGTCAGCAGTCGTGGAGTAAGTTACCGTTCCGTTAGTAAAGCTTCCGGTAGCAGCGCCGTTCGAGTTAATCGTGAAAGCCACGGGCTGATTGCCTACAGGGTTGCCATAGGCGTCCGTAACCAGCGCAACAAGACGCTGCGTGTAGGCGGTGCCGACGTTCGCCGTCTGATTATTGCCGGTGTACACGGCGATCTTCGACGCTGCAGCCGCTGACACGTTCGTGCAGGCAGTCGAGGTCACCGTTGGATCGATTGTGTCGGTCGCGGTGAGGCATTGCGGGCCGGCGGTCTTGAACGTCACCGACAGGGTAAGTGCCGCGTTGTCAGCGAGCGTAAATGTATGGTTCGGAGGAAGCACCGCCTGAGGATCGGTGCTTGTGAAGGTCATGGTGCGGTTGTAGACGGTAACCGGGTTTGCAATGGTCAACGAACCCGTCAGCGCCGCGCCGGCTGTTGTAACAGACGGAAGCGTCAGGGTCGCCGTATACACGAGAGCACTCACGGCCTGTAGCTGGATGGTCTGCTTCGCCGCGGCTACGCTTTCGCTGTTGTCGGCGATCGTAATCGCACCGTTATAGTTCCCCAGCGCTGGCGGGTTGAACACCGTATTGAGATTGCAGCTTGTGCCGGGCGTGAGCGTAAGCGGCGCAGAGGTGCAATCGACTCCGCCGCTGGGGCTGGCCTGCTCAAGATAGCCGGATGCAGGGATCGTAACGCTGCTGATCGAAAGGCTCTGGTTGCCACTGTTGTAGACCGTAACCGTCTGTGCAGGAGATTTTTCAGTAGGGTTCTGCGTTTTGAAGACGAGCGTGTTGCCGCCGACGGCAATGGAGCGCACCTTGTGGTTCCCCGTATCGGCCACATAGACGTTGCCGATGGGATCGAGCGCAAGGGCTTGTGGGCTGCTCACCGTGGCCAGGTTCGACGTTCCGCCATCGCCGGTGGCGGCGGCCGTGCCCGTGCCCATGATCGTGGTGATCTGGCCGGAAGAGATCACACGAATGCGCTGGTTCATCGTGTCAGCCACATACACATTTCCGGCGGTATCAACCGCGACGCCGGCGGGCGCGCCAAGAGTCGCGGTTGCGGCAGCCCCATCCCCGTTGAAACTGCTGCCGGTCTGCCCCGCAAGTGTCGTAATAATGCCCTGCGAGAGCTCGCGGATGCGATTATTGCCGGTATCGGCAATGTACAAATTGCCATTGCCGTCGAGAGCAACGCCCTGCGGTTTCGAAAGTTTAGCGGCCTGGCCCGGCCCTCCATCGCCGTCGAAGTTCGCCGTGCCATTTCCCGCAACCGTGGTAATGAGCTGCTCGTTGAGGGCAATGGAGCGAATGACGTTATTGCCGGTATCGGCCACATACAACATGCCGAGCGGCGACCAGGCAAGTTGCGTTGGCCCGTTGAGCGTGGCAGCCGTCGGGGCGCCCTGGTCGCCCGTGTAACCGGCAGTACCCGTGCCGGCAACGGTGCTAATGTTCCCACTTACCGCGCTCACCATGCGAATCTTGTTGTTACCCGTATCAGCGACGTAGACGTTCCCCGCGGCATCCACGGCAACGCCAGAAGGCCCACTAAGCGTGGCAGCAGTGGCTGCAGCGCCATCGCCTCCGCTGCCGGCAGTTCCCGTTCCGGCCACACGCGTGATGGTCCCATTCGGGGCGAACTTGCGAACCTCATTCGCAGTTGCATCCGCGACATAAACGTTGCCCAAGCTATCGGTCGCGACCGCGCCAGGCGTCTGGAAGGTCGCTGCGGTGGCCGCACCTCCATCACCAGTGGCGCCGGCAGTGCCTGTCCCAGCAGCCGTTCCGGCGAGTCCTGGAAGCAGGCTGGCTACCGGCCCGAGACCCACGCCAGACAAGCCCGCGACCACGGCGCCTTTCGCGTCCGTGAACTCAAGACCATTCTTGCGTAGCCCGGCAAGTGTCGGCACAAAACTCACCGTCGCCGTGCAAACCGTGCCCGTAACGTTGACTCCTGGGGCACAGGTTGGTGCGCCGACGGTAAAGTCCGTGGCGTTTGGCAGCGTAAAGGTGCCGGTGCCCGCCTGCGTCGGCACGTTCACGGTCTGCGTCACCGGTGTTCCGCCGACTGCCACCTGCGCGGTTATTCCCGGGAGATGATACAGACGCACGCTGTTGCTGCCGCGCTCGGAGATCATCAGATCGCCGTTCGGCAGGATCTGCGCGTCGTACGGATTGTCGATCGTGGTGTTCAGCGGATAGCCGCCGCTCGCAGAAACGGATTCCACCCCTGTGCCCCCAACGGTCGTGACAACGCCGCCGATATCGGGATTGCTGGGGTTCACCGGAATCATGCGAACACGGCCGTTGGTTCCATCGGCAAGATAGATCGTACCGTTGCCATCAATGGACATATGTCCCAGGGTGGTGCCGGAACCGGAAGCGAACTTGGCGCCGGTCACGCCTGTGGTAACGGTGCTGGAAGCGGTGGTGGCTGGGCAGCCATCACCGACCGAATCCGTCGCAGCCGCGCAAATCGCCGCGCCCGTTCCGTTACCAATGCCCGCATAGGTCGTCTCGTACGGTGCGTTCGGTCCATTGACCGTAATCTTGCGAATGACGCCGGTCGCGGTCTCATCGACGTAAACATTGTTCTGCGCATCGACCACGATGCCAAACGGCCCGTTCATGATGGTGCACTCTGGCCCGGTGAGCGAAACCGTGCCGTTCTTGCATGGACCGCTGTAGTTGGTGCCCGTCCCATTGGCGGTTCCGCCGGTACCGGCGAAGATTGACGCCATGCCGGTCGCTATGTTGTACACGTTCACGCGGCTGGCGCTGTTGCCTTCCGACCAGTACAGGTTGCCGAGTGAGTCGAAGCCCATGTCACTCGGGTAGATTTTGAGCGTGTTCCCGGCGGCAGATTGGGGGTTATCTTTGACCGTCCCCGTTCCGCCGCCAATCGGCGTGGTGATGATGCCCGTCGTCAGGTCAACGCGGCGGATGCGGTTATTGCTGGCGTCGGCGATCCAGAGGCCGCCCTGGTAGTAGCGAACGGCTGCTGGCTTATTCAACTCGGAAGTATTGGCGGCCACCCCGTCCTGGGTGTAGCCCGCCACGCCAGTGCCCGCAATGGTGGTAATGATGCCCGTGCGCGCGTCGACTTTGCGGATCACGTTGTTGTTGGTGTCGCAGATGTAAATGTTTCCGGCCGGGTCGATCGTCGTGCCGGACAGCGTGTTGAGTTCGGCGACCGTGGCCGGCCCGTTGTTTCCCGTGCTCCCTGCCGTTCCGTTCCCTGCGAAGGTAACGACGGTGGGCAGAAAGCTCGGCGCCTGAGCAGCCGAGGCTGCGGTGAGCGCGGCTGCGGCGAGACAAACGGCAATCGAGGTGCGGCAGATACCAATGTGCATGAAGATGCGACCCGTTTCGTGAAATATGGTCTCGGAAGATGCGACGATGCGAACCGGCATTTTCCAGTCCTCAATACGTCTCGCTTCTGATTGGTACGGCGCCTACACGATCACGCATAGGACGGGGGTTTGTCAAGCAAGAAGAGAATAACAAACGATTGCAATAGTTTGCGTTTTTTCTTTATGAAAACGGTTGCGCGAGTCCTCTTCAAAGGTTTATAAGGATTCCCAGTCGATTGCTATTGATTGAGCGGTTTTCTCCTGGTTCCCTGCCTCGCAGTCGCGAAGGCTCAGGTCCGGTTGCGCCCGAACCCGCTCTGTCTGAGGAGAGGTCCATGAGGTTTCCAACACTACTTCTTCGCGCCAGCCTGTTCGCCCTGCTGGCGGCGGCGGCACACGCCCAGTCCACAGTCGGCACGATCTACGGCAGTTTGACGGATCCGAGCGGTGCCAAGCTGCCGAATGCCGTCGTGACCATCACGGATGTGAAAACAGGCGTGCAGCAAACAAGCAAGTCGGACTCGCACGGCGACTACCAGTTCACCGCGGTAAATCCGTCCGACTATGAAGTCTCGGCCACACTGCCCAACTTTAAAACCGAGACGCAGACCGGCGTTACGGTCGACGCGAACTCCAACGTGAACGTGAGTTTTAACCTCACCGCCGGTGGGGTGAACGAAAACGTTGAGGTGCAGGCCGGTACAACCATGGTCGATACCCGCGAATCGCAGATCGGTGAAACCATCGACGAACAGCGCATCGAAGAGTTGCCCACCTTCAACCGCGATCCATACGAGTTGTTGCAAAGCGTCACGGGCGTCAGCAGCTACGCTGGGGACATCCTGATCGGAAGCCGCGACGGCGCCAACTTTTCCGTCAATGGCTTTCCCACGACCACCTCAAGCTTCTACTTGGACGGCGCGCAGAACAACATTCTGCGCAACGGCGGCGGCAACAAATCGCCCGACATTGACGCCTTGCAGGAGTTCCGCATCCTGACCTCAAACTTCGACGCCGAATTCGGCCGCTCCCCGGGCGCCGTGGTCAACCTGATCACTAAGTCCGGATCGGACGCCTATCACGGTGATGCCTACGAATTTCTTCAGAACAGCATGTTCAACGCCCGTCCGTACTTCTCCTTCACGGACCCAGGCTTCATCAACAGCCTGCATCAGCACCAGTTTGGCGGGACTATCGGTGGGCCCATCCCCAAACTGCATAAGACATATTTCTTCCTGGATTACGCGCATGTTCAACTGCACACACCCGCTTACATCTTCGGTTCGCAATGGGGAACGCCTACAGCGGCAGAAGCTTCGGGTGACTTCACGAACGATCCGAATGTGCTCATTTCTTCTGACGGAACTGCCGCGACATTAGCCAAGCAAATCGCAGGTGTAGAGGGATTGAGCTGTAACGGCAACACCCTGGTGATTTGCCCCACAAAAATCGATCCGCTCGCCAAGGCCGTCATGGCTTTCATTCCGAATTCGACTCTCGATAGTGCGGGAAACCGCCATGAACCAACCTCGCAAGCGCCCGCCAATAATCTCGTCAATCAGGGACTGGGTCGCATTGATTACAGTGGGCTGGCTCGCCATACGATTTCAGCTACGTTTTTCGATTCTCGAGGACAGGGGTTCGACCCGACCAATGGTGGTTCGAACCAGGCGTTCGCTTACTCGAGCGTCATCATCGACAACAACACCCTGAATGGAATTATCGCGGACAACTGGATCGTCTCCAATAACGCCGTAAACTCCCTTCGCGCGTATTATTCGAGCAATCGATCGGTCATTACCAATCAATATCCAAATCATCTCGAGACGAATCTGGGCGGTCAATACCCGCTCGGTGGCCCAGCATACAACGATTCTCTCGCTCGCTTTACCCTTGGTACCGGCTGGATCAATATCGGCCCCAGCAACTACGGCCCCAATGACGTGAACCAGCAGACGTTTGGTGTCGTGGATGTCGCCACGATTGTCAAAGGCTTGCACTCGATCAAAGTCGGCGCTTCCTATGTGTGGGACAAGTACTCGGAGTACAACTCCTATTACGACGGCGGCAACTTCACCATCAATCAAAATAATCTTTCAGGCGCCTATGATCGTTATGTTGATTTCCTGAGCGGGCAAGCCAACATCTTCCAGCAGACGACGCCACAGAACTTCCATCGCCGCGACTTTGATCCGGCACTCTTTGTACAGGACAATTGGCACGTCTTGTCACGGCTCACATTAAACCTGGGATTGCGCTGGGAGGTGTATCCTCCGTTCCATGGCGATGGAACCAGTGGCACGTTTCACGCGGGTCAGCAGTCAACAACGTTCCCGACCGCGCCTCTGGGCATTTTGTACGAGGGCGATAAGGGCGTAGCTCCAGGCATCGCGAATACTCCCTATACCGACTTCGCCCCGCGCGTGGGCTTCGCGTGGGATGTGTACGGTGACGGGCGCACCAGCCTGCGCGGTGGCTACGGCCTCTTCTTCTACCAGCAGGTGGTGTACGACGAAGACCGGTATCAGATGCCGTACGGTCTCAACAAAAGCCTTGACGCCGCGGACAATGACAATTTGATCTCAAGCTATGTGAACCCCTGGACGGCGTCAAATTTCCAACAAAATCCCACACACAAGTCGCCGTTTCCCTATGTCGTAAACACCGCCAACCCCATCTATGTGCCCGGCGCGGTCGTATACGCGACACCGAGCAATGGCGGCAGCACGCCCTATGCGGAAGAGTACAACCTCTCCGTGGAGCAGCAGTTTACAAAGACCTACGCGCTGCGTGTCAGCTACGTCGGCAGTGGGTTCATCAAACAACTGCGCGCGGTAGACGAGAACACGGCCGCTCTACCGACGCTTCAGCAACTTGAGGCCGCCGCTCAGACGTCTTCGCCACAGCCCGTCCCTGCTGCAATTACTCGTCGCCCCTATGAGCCCTATGGATACTCCGGAACGGGCAGTCCAACCGGCTTCTATTACACGACGATTAGCGACCTCCGTAACAACTTAAATACCAACTACAACAGCCTTCAAGTGACGTTGCGCGGGCGTCTGGGCCGTCAGATTAATTTGAATGCGAGCTATGTCTGGTCGAAGGCGCTCGACAACTCCACTCCGTCCTATGCACTCATTACCCGCTCCGGCTACGGCCCATCGAATCTGGACATCCGCCATCGCTTCGTCCTCTCTGGACTGTTTGGGCTACCCAGCACTCATCGGTTCGGCTGGCTTGGGCGAGGCCTATTGAGCGGTTGGCGCGTCAACGATCTGACCTACATCCAGTCAGGCACCCCGTTCTACATCTACAGCGATACGGACGAGAACTATGACGGCATTTCTAACGATCGTCCCAACCTTATTGGCGATCCCTACAACCGGGCGGCCACAACTCATGCCCAGAAAGCGCACGAGTACATCAACCCCGCGTCATTCAAAGCCATCTCGCTGACCCAAGCAATCAGCCTCTATCCGTCGCTGAGCGCCTTCAACGGCTCAGAGCAGCGGAATTCTCTGCGTCTTCCCTTTACGTCCTCCACAAACCTGTCCGTGTTCAAAGAGTTCGCCATGCCTCACAAAACGCGTCTGCAGTTCCGCGTTGAAGGCTTTAATGCGCTCAACAATGTAAATTTCCTCACGCCGCGGACCGATCTATCGACAATCAATATGTCGAAAAATCTAACCGACCCCAACTTCTTCCAACTTCAAACCACCCAGAATATGCGCAGGGTCCAGCTAGGCGTGCGCTTCCTGTTCTAAGCTGTTCGTGTAGCGTTCCTAACCTCGCGGCCCGCGCCCTTTGTGTCGCGGGCTGCGTCTCCTTTATGTGAGGCTTTCCATGTCGCTTCGTCGAGTATCCCTTGCCGTCTCCACCGGCATTCTCGCTCTGACCCTTTCTTCCGCAGCGCAGGACCCCTGCAGCACCGCATCGCCGTGCCTCTTTCAAGACCCCAGTGCAACTCCCGAAGCGCGCGCGAAAGACATCGTCGCGCACATGACGCTCGACGAAAAAGTCTCTCAGACACTGAACCACGCCGTCGCGATCCCACGGCTAGGCGTGCCCGAGTACAACTGGTGGAACGAGGCGCTGCACGGCGTCGCGCGCAACGGCGTCGCAACAGTCTTTCCCGAGTCCACCGGCCTGGCCGCCACCTGGGACACCCCACTGATCCACGACGTAGCCGATGTAATCTCAACCGAGGCGCGTGCCAAGAGCAACGACGCCCTGGCCCACAATGACCATCGCGGCTACACCGGCCTAACCTTCTGGTCGCCGAACATCAACATCCTCCGCGATCCACGCTGGGGACGTGGTCTCGAAACCTACGGCGAAGACCCATACCTGACCAAGACCATCGGCGTCGCCTTTATCCGCGGCCTCCAGGGAACTGATCCACACTACTTCAAAGTCGTCGCAACACCGAAGCACTTCGCTGTACATAGCGGACCCGAGCCGTTGCGGCATCAGTTCAACGTCGATGTTTCCCCGCACGACCTCGAAGACACGTATCTCCCTGCCTTCCGCGGTGCCATCATCGACGGCAAGGCCGACTCCATCATGTGCGCCTACAACGCCATCGACGGCCTGCCCGCCTGCGCAAGTCCTCTCCTGCTCAAAGACCACCTGCGCGACGCCTGGGGCTTCCACGGCTTTGTCGTCTCGGACTGCGACGCCATCAACGACATCACCACGGGACACCACACTGCACCCGACAAAGCCCACGCCTCCGCGCTGGCCCTAGCCGCCGGCACCGATCTTGATTGCGGCGGAGCGTACAAAGACCTTACAGCGGCAATCCATCAAGGAATCATTCCTGAAGCCGCACTCGACCAGGCAGTAACGCGACTCTTCATCGCCCGCTTCCAGCTAGGCATGTTCGATCCCGTAGCGAACGTGCCGTTCCGTCAGATTCCTGCAACAGCGAACAACACGCCAGAGAATCGTGCGCTCGCCGTAAAAACCGCCGAAGAGTCGATGGTGCTGCTAAAAAACAGCGGTGTGCTTCCACTCGCGGCCAACGTGAAGCGCATTGCGGTGATCGGACCGACGGCGGATACGCTGAGCGTGCTCGAAGGCAACTACAACGGCGTTCCACCCGAGCCGGTGACGCTGCTTGCGGGCATTCGCGCCCGCTTCCACGAGGCGAAGATCGACTACGCACAAGGTTCTGTGTTCACAACAGGCGGCCCCGCGCCTGTACCCGATACCGCACTGCAGAGTGACGGCAAGCCGGGGCTCAAGGCCGAGTACTTTGACAACGTAACCTTCGCGGGCAAGCCGGCCGTCACGCGCGTCGACTCCACGCTCGACTTCGACTGGGGCCACACGACACCGAACGGCATCCCTGAAGGTGTGCTCCATGCCGGTGCGTTCTCTGTCCGTTGGACCGGACAGTTTATTCCACCCGCACCCGGCGAATATGCGTTCCGCTTCCGCGCGCGCGGCCAGAGCGCCAAGGTCACGCTGGACGGCAAGCCCATCGCGGACGGCCGCAACGTCACAAAGATCACGTTCAACGACACCAAGCCACGCGAGCTCCGCATAGAGTACAAGCACACCGGCGACAACGGCCTCGTAGCGTTCGACTGGGAGCCACCAGCAGACGCCCAGTACGCAGCGGCGGTAGCAGCGGCGTACTGGGCCGACGTCGTGATCGCCTGCATCGGTCTCTCGCCCACCCTCGAAGGCGAGGAGAACCCCGTAAAAGCCACAGGCTTCGACCGCGGCGATCGCACCACGATCGCGCTGCCCGCCGTCCAACAGGCCTTGGTCGACAAGCTGGCCGCAACCGGCAAACCGCTGGTGCTGGTAGTCACATCCGGCAGCAGTATTGCTCTTGGCGATGCGGCCGCACATGCAGGCGCCGTCATCGAAGCCTGGTATCCCGGCGAGTCGGGCGGCACCGCGCTCGCGGCAACCCTGGCCGGCGACAGCAACCCCTCGGGGCGTCTGCCGATGACGTTCTACCGCGCCGACAGTGACCTGCCGCCGTTCGAGGACTACACAATGGCCGACCGCACCTACCGCTACCACCGCGGTCCGGTCCTCTACGGCTTCGGCTTCGGCCTCAGCTACACGAGCTTCCGCTATAGCCACTTACGTCTTTCTACCGACAAGGTGAAAGCCGGCAACCAGCTAACCGTAACCGCCGACGTCACCAACACCGGCCGCCTCGCCGGAGACGAAGTCGCCGAGCTCTACCTAACGCCACCATCCGGCCCCATGCGCCCGCAGATCGAGCTCGAAGGCTTCCACCACATCACGCTCAAGCCCGGAGAAACCCAGCCGGTCAGCTTCCAGCTCGATGCCCGCCAGTTGAGCCTCGTAGCGCCGGACGGCAGCCGCACCGACGTCCCCGGCACTTACAGCATCTCGGTCGGCGGCTCACAGCCGGGTCCCGGATCAAATGCCATCAGCACGTCCCTCACAATGGAGGGCACACTGGCTCTCCCTAAGTGACATCCCTATCGCCTATCGACTCGCACAAGGTAGGCCATCACCCACCGCGTCCCCAGGCACGCAGTCGCCGTCCAACTAGGGGTGAGTAGGACTGCGCAGACGTTGACCGCTGCGCACCGATCCCATTCCACAGGGCCTATATGCTGAAACCGTTCGTCGCACGCTGGTTGGTTCGTTGTTCCCTCCCCTTCGCGTTCCTCACGCTCGAATCGCCGCGCACGCTCGCGCAGCAATCGAGCGCAGGAACGATCGTCGTCACGAGCCGGCTCGTCGTGCTGGACGTGCGCGTCGTCGACCGCAAAGGACACTTCGTGCTGGGACTCGACCACACGCAGTTCGAAGTTCTGGAGGGCAAAACGCCGCAAACCATCCGCAACTTCGAAGGCCCCGAAGCACATGCAGCACCCGCCAACGCTCCGCCGGTAAACAGCACCGCCGACCTTGAAAAGATGGGCAACATTCCGGTGAACGTGCTCGTCATCGACGAGCTGAACACACCATTCGCCGATACGGCCCGCGCCCGCGACGCATTACGCCACTTCCTCGAAGGCCAACCCGCCAGGCTGCCCGTACCCACGCTCTTCCTCGGCGTCGGCAACAGCCGCCTCGCCGTGCTGCACGACTTCACGCAGAACCGCGATGACCTCTTGGCCAGCCTCAAGAGCCACCAGACAGACGTCGATCTCATCGCGCTAACCAACCAGCTCAATGGCGGCACGATGCGCGCGCAGCAAGGCTTCGCAAAGACGCTCGGCGCACTGGCGCAGGTAGCAAGCAGCCTGCGCGGCCTTCCCGGACACAAGAACGTCATCTGGGTCGGCAGTGGGTTCGACCAGGCCTTCGACCTCACCCAGGCCAGCGACAGCGACGCCCAGACCATCGCCGACGCCCTCAAGCTCGTAACGCAGCGCATGATGAACTCGCGGATTTCGCTTTCCACGCTGGACCCCGTAGGCGTCGACGCAAGCAACCAGGTAGAAGACCTCGATGCCGAAGCGCAGGTCGGCCAGGGAACGCTGCTCATGGATCTGAACCAGGATGCCTCGTTCGACAACCTGGCGGAGACCACAGGCGGCACGGTCGTGCATGGACGCAACGATCTCGACCGCCTCATTGCGCACGACGCAGCCGAAGCGGACGACTACTACACGCTGACCTACGTTCCCTCCTCCGCGTCGAACAGCCCACAGGAGTTCCGCCAGATCAGTGTTGTCATGCGCGATCCAAATCTGCGCGCCATCACACGCACCGGCTACTATCCGGCCGGCGTAACCGAAGCGCCGGTAACACCGGACAAGCCGAAAACACAGACCCGCGAATTCAAGTTCGACCTGATGAGCTCGGCCACCTCACGCATGGTCTATACCGGCCTGCACGTCTCCGCACAGCCCATCGCCGAAGGCTACAACGTGCAGGTGGAAGCCAACGACGTGCAGTGGAAGACGCAGGACGACGGAAATCGCATCTCCGAATTCAGCGTCGTCGGCCTGGCCTTCAACGCTAAAGACAAAGTGGTAGCGCAGGTAGCCAAGGAATTCACGGAACGCTTGAAGCAGTCGGACAACACAAACGGAACGCGCGTGGGTGCAAAGGTCGCACTATCCATTCCATCTTCCGCAACACGCGTACGTTTCGTCGTGCGCGACGCATCAACAGGAAATCTCGGCTCGCTCGACATTCCGCTACATCCCTAACCACTGCTCCTCGCCAAACGTTCAGCTAGCTGCTATCTGCGGGTGCCCCGATCTCTCGCACTTGGAGATCGAAAATTATACTCTTGACACAGAAAACAATCTTTGGCACACTTGAGAAGTAGACAAGTAAGGCCAGCCAAATGAACCTGATAGACGTAACTCAAACCTTCAAAACCGATGACGATTGCTTGGCCTATCTGGAGACGATGCGCTGGCCGGATGGTATCCGCTGCCCCATCTGCGGCAACGACCGCATCTCTAAGATCACCCGCAAGACGGTTTCCAAGAATAAGCGCACCCGCATCTACCAGTGCCTAGAGAAGACCTGCAAATCTCAGTTCTCCGCTACCAACGGCACGATCTTCAATGACTCTCACCTGCCTTTGACTAAGTGGTTTATGGCTATGGCGATTATCGTGGACGCGAAGAAGGGCATCAGTGCAAAGCAGCTCCAAGAGCATCTAGGAATCGGCTCTTACAAGACGGCTTGGTATATAGCGCACCGCATCCGTAAGGCGATGGTTAATTTCCGACCCGATGCCAATGTCCGGCGTGGCGGAGATTGACGAAACCTACATCGGCGGCACTGCAAAGCGTCTTTTCAAGCGTGCCAAGGAACCAAAGGCACCGAAAGAAATCGTGATGGCCGTGCGCGAACGTAGCACTCCCAGCAAACCCGGTCGCGTACGCTACTTTCACATTCCGAACGGCAAGCAAGCTACCATCAACCCCATCATTGATAAGCATGTGGCTGATGTGGAAGCGATTTATACGGATGCTGCGACGGTTTACGACTTCTCGATTAACGAAGATCACCGCGAGAAACACGCCGCCGTCAATCACAGCATCCAATGGGTTGTTCCCGGTACTCGCGTCCACACGAACACGGTAGAAAACAGCTTCTCACTCTTGAAGCGTGGTCTTATAGGGAGCTTTCACCGTGTTTCGATAAAGCACCTACACCGCTATCTGACGGAGTTTGAGTATCGCTTCAACGCACGTAAAGCAGCCGACCGCTTCTCCGTGACGTTGGCGAACATGCTCGGCGCGGAGGCTATGCCTTACGCGGTTTTAACGGCGAATCCTGAGCCGGAAGAGGTGTTCTAAGGGAAGGAACAATCTTCCCTATCTTTCCCTCCCGCTGTATAGCTTTGCGTGGCTCTGGAAGGGCCTGCATCATCTTGTGCAGCAGGTCGTCGAATTGGATCTTGTCTACTTTCATTCGGAAACGATCTTTTGCGTATCCAGTACCTTCTTGATTGCGGCTTCATCCACATTCGCGGCCTTGCGAAGTACTCCATTATCCTGCACGTACCGCTCGACCGCGAGTGTTAGAAATTTAGCGAGATTATGTGCCTGCTCAGGGGAGAGCACGACTTTCATAAGTGGTTTACCCGTAATCTCGGTCGGGGTAGCTGATTCAATCTCCCCAAACAACAGACTGATATCATTCGGCGTCATGCTAAACGCCATCAAATTGCTATAGAGGCTAGGGATTTCTGCCTCGCGCCACTTCGTTGTTTGCGCCATTTTAAGCTCTCTTTTCTTCTCTGAAATCATTAATGTGGTCAATTGAATTGCGGAAGGGGATCATAGTCATCGGCGTACCACCACGAACTCCAGCAGCTCCAGGAATGGTCACGGTGGTAGTAGCTGGAACTTCCCTTGAATAGACGGGAAAGAAATTGCTTGGGGATTTAGCGTCAAAAACTCCAAGTCTTTCCTCATCTTCAAAACTTGGCACCGCCATTGCGGCTGAATTCAATCCCTCTTCAACGCGCTTGGTGCCGCTGAGCCAATCGAGGTAATGACTAAAAGGAACCATTCTCACGACTAAAGCAACGTCTAACGCCTCCGCGATTCTCCGCAGAGAACTGAGTGTTTGCTTACCGTAATCTGGCGACATGATGCGAGAAAGATTGTTCGCACCCATCTTTGATAGTTCGGCGAGCTGGGTCTTAGTCATGTTACGAGCGTTCATCGTTGCGCTAATTTGAAACGCAATCTCCTGCGCCAAATTCCTCGCTACCAGCTTCGATCGCGTTTCCTTGTTTCGCCTGATTCGGCTTACTAGGTTCTTCTTCGATGTCGAACTCAATTGCGCTCCCGTTCTTCTTGTTGAATTCCTTCAAGCGAAGGTTGGCTTTCTCCAGGCCGTCTCTGTCTTTGTTCTTTTTCTTAATACATCCCGCCAACATGAGAAAACGATCGGTGCTTGTGAATTGGCCGTAGATGCGAATGGCACCGCGTTCGGAATTATCGCGTATCTCTCCAAAATCCTTACCAAAGTTTTTGAAGTGCGGTTCCATCCACGAGACCTTTGGGAGAATTCGAAGATACCGTATTCGGTCACGAATAGAATCACGTTCGTCATCAGTCAAGTCGCCAAGAAACCAGTCGCGCACAACGGTCCTGCCGTTAGCGGTTGCATATCCGTCGAACTTCCACAACGGTTCAGCCATAGTATCTCAAAAATGAGAAGTTCGTGATACTCTTTTCATGCCATCTCAATTTTGAGATGTTTGGCGGAGGGCGACTAGCGGGTGCTAGGACGGGGCTTTATATCCCCGGATTCTTGGCGGAATGGAGTTCGAGTCTCCCGCCCTCCGCGTCCCAACATTCAATCACAACTACCCTGTCACGGCAAAGTTATCTTTGCAGATTCCATTATCTGTGTCAAAGGTATAATTGTCTGGAGATTGGGGGTATTGACACGCACGCTACAATTAAATGAGAGCAACTTCTATCAGCCCGGCACCCGCCGGGCTTTCGTGTTTAACCCCGGACTTCCGCCGTCGTGAGCCCAGCCTCAGGACCGGAAGCCCCGAAAAACCCAGCAAATCGCCCGGTGGAGGGGCGACGCCATGAACCCAGCCATTTTCCGATCCAGCTACATCATAGACGACCAAGACCCCCGCTTCCAGTGCCGCCACATCAAAACCAGCGGCCACCGCTGCCAGTGCCCGGCACTTCGCGGAGAAAAATTTTGCTACTACCACCACACCACCCGCCAGGCCGTCCCAAAACGGGAAACCCAGCGCCGAAAGTCCAAGCGCGGCACCTTCGACATGCCCTTCCCCGAAGATCGGGCCTCCATCCAGCACACCCTCGGCATGATCATCCAGCGATTGGGCACAAACGACCTCGACCCCCGGCGCGCCGGCCTCCTGCTCTACGCTCTCCAGATCGCCAGCAGCAACCTGCCCAAAGAAGACCCAAAGAAGAAGCCCATGCCCACCGTCGACGAAATCATCCTCGACCCCGAAGCCCCCGAGCTAGGCCCCCTCGCCCCCGAAACACCCTTCAACCCCGACCAGGAACCCAAAGGCCCCGGCGAACGATACATCGACTCCATCCTCCGCCGCGGCCGGGCCGAAAACGCAGCCAGGGCGGAAGCCGAAGCCTCAGCCGAAACCAGGGAACAGACCATCCTCCCCACCCCTTCAGGCCATAGCAGAAACCCCAACCCCACCCCTAACCCCAATCCCCTCCGGTTTTTACACCAAAACACCCAGGGGGGACACCATGCGAGTGAAGGTCATGCGAATACCATGCTTTGGCCGAAGAATGACCATTGGCCTGGCTTCGATTGTTTGACCGGGCACGGTTTGGAAATCATATCTTCGCAGCAAATCGCTCAGGATCATAAGGATCTGCAGCATCGCGTAGTGGTTGCCGATACACACTCGCGGTCCACCCCCGAACGGCAAATATGTAAACGGGACACGCAGCTTCTCGTTGCCCTTGACGAAGCGATCCGTATCGAACGTCTCAGGATCAGGCCAATGCTTTGCCGCATGGTGCGCACCATACACATGCACGATGACCATAGATCCGGCAGGGATAACAACGTCGCCGACACGGTCGTCTGCAATGGCCTCGCGATCAACCATCCAGAAGGGGGGATACAGCCGTAGCGCCTCCTGTATGACCTGCGTTGTGAATACGAATTTAGGCAGGTCGGCGTGACCTAGCGGCGCGTCGCCCAAAGCGTCATACATCTCCTGACGCACCTGTTCCAGGCAATCCGGCCGTGAGCTCAGGAGATAAAGCAGCCATGAAAGCGCATTGGACGATGTTTCATGGCCAGCTACCAGCATCTGCATACTCTCGCTGAGAATGAGCTCGTCGCTCATACCCTCGCCATCCGTGTAACGCGCATCCATCAACGTTTGCAGAAGGTCGTGACCAGGCGCCTCGTTACGACGTTTTTTGATGTAGTCCATTAACACAGCATCTGCGCTGCTGCGCATGTCTTCGTGCTTGCGGAGTTCGCCGGAAACAGAGAACCAGGGGTTTAGATAGGGCTGAAGCGTCTGCCGAACGATGAATTCCTGAACAGTACAGATCGTATGGCTAACGTGGTCGATATCCTCATCCTTCAGCCGCGCACCAAACAGCGACCGGGCGACCATAGCAAAAGTAATCCTCATCAACTGCGGGTAGATATCGACCGGGCCGTTGCGAATCTGTTTGTCAAAATCCCTCAGCGACTCAGCCAGAGAATCCTGCATGATGATCGAAAGTGCATCGAGTTGTCTGCGATCAAAGCCTTTTTGGATCAAGCGGCGTTGCGTCTTCCAGGCTTCCCCTTCGGTGGTGAGAAGGCCCTTGCCAAGGAAGTGGCCCATCCGTTTCACCTGTATCTCAGACTTGCGATAGTTCTCCGCATTCGTCTTCAAGACATGCTGAATGACAGATGGGTCGGTGGTGACGATCGCCTCCTTGAGGCCTCCCAGGTAGAAGCGGAAGGTATCACCAATCGCTTCGCTATATTTCGTCAGAACCTGCACGGGATTACTAGCCATTGCGCGAGAATCCGCGAAGGAGCGCCAGCGTGAAACGGCGGGAATAGGGGTGGACGAGGTCATGCCCAGCCTTTCGGATCGGTTTCTTGAGTCTTGGGTATTTTCGTTGCGGTCGCTTGGAGCGACCGCGGATTCGTTAAGGCCGGGAAGAAATGCTGCATCAGCCTTCGTTTCCTAGCTGCTTCAGCAGCTGGAGATGATGCCAGATCGCCTTCGTCATGGTAGCGTGCTGCCGATACGGCACGCCAAACTCCTCGGCAGTCTGCTTCACAATACGGGTCAGCGGAGCATAGTGGGTGTGGCACACATACGGGCAAAGATGATGCACAACGTGATGATTGAGTCCGCCCACAAGCCAGCCGACGACAGGGTTCTCCGTCGCATAGTCGGCGGTGGTGGCGAAGACGTGGTACACGCCGTTTTCAAATTCACTGCGGTGTAAAGGGAAGTACGTATCCTCGATGACGTGCGTGGTTTGAAAAACAAGCACGACGCTTAGACCTACGATGAGGTGAACGATGAAGAAAGCCGCAAGAACCAACAGTGGAGACTCTTTCATCACCATAATCGGTAGAACCAGCATGTATGTGAGGTAGAAGGCTTTTCCCGCAAACAGGATGACATATTCGCGGAGAGGATGTTTGGTCCGCGTTAAATAGGCGTGACCTGGAAAGAAAAAGCTCTGGAAGTCTCTTACAAAGACGTACTCAAGCGAGAACATGGCATATAAAAACAGGGCGTAGATGTGCTGAAACCGGTGCAAAGGTTTACGAGGATCGTGCGGCGTAAAACGAAACAGGCCGCGTCCCTCAATCGCATCATCCTCGCCATGCAGATTGATACAGGAGTGGTGACCCCGGTGATGCAGAATACGCCACATGTACGAGCTGATCCCGCAGAGATCAAAGACGTAATTCAGGCTCTTGTTAATCGCCGGACGTGACGATATGGCGTTATGGTTGCTGTCATGGGCAATATTCAGCAAGAGAAATGTTTGTGCGAGACCGCCCAGGACGTAAAGAGCCATGAAGGCCCACGCCGCGGGATGGAGCAAATAGAGAGCGGTCCAGCTACCCGCCAGCACAGCCATCCCGATGGCGATCTTTCCCCACATCATGGGGTCCGCTTTGGGAGAAAGATCAGCGTCCGCGAAAAACGTTTCGAGTCGCCGGCGGAGAACCTTTGGGAAGGTAGCGGCGCTCCCGGGTTCAATCGTCGACGCGAAATTCTCCGGCGGCACAAGATCAGCCGCGTCCAGGGCCTCAGGAATCGTTGCTTCCGCTGCAAACATCACTGCACCTCCCTTGCCCGACTATATTGGACTTGTCCACCGCCCGTTCAGCGATTGTAGAACGAACGGCGCACCATCCGTGAGCTGATGCGCAGCTTGGGACTCACTCTTTGCTACGATAGGGTGAATTACCGAATGCATTAGCATGGCTCTTCTGCTTGTGCCGCGAGTGGTTGGCAGGATTCAGCATTGCTCCAATGCTCTTTCAGCGGGACAGCCTTGGTTGTCGTTAGGGAACCATGGCGTAGATGTCGAAAATGTAATGCATGTATGGTCACATTCGGCTTAGCTTTTCTCGTCTAAATACCGGGCAACTCCATCTGTTCCAGCTCACCACTCTTTCATACGTCGCTTTCGAACCCGTTTTACACTCTCCGGAGGATCGCTGATTGACTAGACCGTCGATTTTGGGGCAACTTCAAATTTTTGCAGATGAGCACCCCGACAAGCTTCTGTATTCGTACCTCGACATGGACGGCGATCCGATCGAAAGCTACACCTACGCTTCATTTCTTCTCCGTGCGGATGCTATTGCAGAACACTTGCTGACCGGCGGCCGTTTCGCTGCTGGCGACAGGTTGTTGCTCGCCTACCCTCCGGGCCTAGAGATGATCTGCGCCTTTTTCGGTTGCGTGCGAGCAGGATTGATCCCCGTGCCGGTGTATCCACCCAGTTCGCGGGGCTTCCAAAGCGCGCTGTACAAGATGGTGCATATCGCAAGGGATTGCCAGGCTACCGGTGTCCTGACGAGTCGTGACTATCACGCCTCTCTTAAAACGAATCTCGCAAGAAACGGCGTCTCGACGTCCGGTGTTGACGTCGATTACATCTCCGGTCTGCCCTGGATCGCGACCGAAGAATTTGTGGAGACGACTGGCGGCCTCCAACCAATTTCTCCTTCGGAAATCCTCTTCCTGCAGTACACATCGGGTTCGACGATGGAGCCGAAGGGCGTCGTCGTATCGCACGAAAATATACTGGACACCTGTTCGCTGGTAATTGAGAACGATGCGCCCATTGTGGTTTCCTGGCTGCCGCAATATCACGACATGGGCTTGATCGGGTGCTATCTATATCCCGCACTGCGGGGCGGCACAACGTATGGCTTTTCTCCCACGGACTTTATCCAGCGGCCAGTATTGTGGTTCGAGACGATCTCGAAGTACCGCGCGACCTCCACCGCTGCTCCCAACTTCGCCTACGACTACTGCCTGCGCACCGGCAGGCTTCCCAAGGAGACCTTGGAAGCCTGCGATCTGAGCTCGCTACTGGTACTCATGTGTGCAGCGGAACCTGTGAAGCCGGATACCTACACGCGATTTCTTGAGGCTTTCGAACCCTACGGGCTCAAGGCGGAGAGCTTCTACGTCGCCTATGGTTTGGCGGAGAATACACTTGCCGTCACACTCCACGGCCGGAACATTGTCTCCGTCAACAAGCGTGCGCTCACGCTCGGCAAGGCGCGTATGACCACTGAGGTCTCCGAGATCGACATGGCGAAGCAGATTGTCAGTTGCGGCGTGCCGCTCGCCGGTCTAGACCTTAAGATTGTCGATCCGGAAGGTCATTTTGCACTCGATCCAGGACGTGTCGGTGAGATATGGCTTGCGGGCAACGGCAAGTGCCAGGGGTATTGGAACAATCCGGAGCTGACGTTGAAGCAGTTCCGGGCGCGGCTTGTGGACGATCGACCGTATGACGACGGTTATTTGCGGACCGGCGACCTCGGGTTCCTGCATGAAGGAGAACTCTACGTCTGCGGCCGCATTAAGGACATGATCATTCTTCGGGGTCAGAACTATTACCCGCACGACATCGAGAGTGTCGTAGAGAAGTCGTCTAGTCTTATCCGCCACAATTGCGTTGCCGCCTTCCAAATCCATGATGACAACGAACCGGCATTGGCAATTGTCGCAGAAGTGAAGAACCCGAAGGTATTGCCCGACGCCAGAAAGATAGCCACTGCAGTCCGGAACTATCTGAACGTGGAAGTGGCGACGGTCCTGCTCATCGCACCGCGTGCCGTACCCAGAACCAGTTCGGGCAAGATCATGCGCCATAAGACCAAGCAGATGTGGATGGCAGGTGAGTTTACGGTCCTTTCGGACTTCTCTCGAGACGGTGATGTCGATGCAGCGCAGTCCTGCGCCGACATGCATTCGCCTTTTGCGGAACTGAAAGCGCGCTACAACCTGACGGGACAGGAAGCGTACAACCTCGTTGAAGCAGGACTCGATTCCCTAGATCTCGTAGGGTTCATGCACGAGTTGAAGGAACTGCTCAAAGATAAGGGCGCCGACATGCTCGCAAGGCAAGTCGACATTGGGCTGGTGCAGCGTGTCAGCGTTGCGGAACTGTTCGGTCTCGCCGATCAGTTGGAGAGTGCTCCGGAAGAGGCCCTGCTGCATCTGCGCACGTTCCTCGCGGCGTTCCGCGAAGAGCAGAACGCGCTGGAGATGCAGATGATGCGGGAAGATACCAAACTGCTCTTCGAACCGCCTGTACCTGCGCCCGTACCGAAGATACCTTCACCGGGCCAGATATTGCTCACGGGCGGGACCGGCTTCATTGGGCCGTTCCTGATGAAGAGTCTGCTGGAGCAGACAGAGGCGACCATCCATGTGCTTGTGCGCGCCTCCGACGAAACTCAAGGCAAGCAGCGACTGAGAGCTGCGATGCATTCCATGGGAGTGGTTCCAGAATATCTGATGGAGATGTTCGAGGCTCGCATCGTCCCCGTTTGCGGCGACCTGGGACAGAAAGGTCTCGGTCTCATGCAGGAGACGTGGGAGTTCCTCACCACTGAGATCGACACAGTCTTCCATAACGGTGCAACCGTGAACTATCTGTTCAACTACGACATGATGCGCGATGCCAACGTGCTCGGGACGAACGAAATTCTACGGCTCGCCTTTGAAGGCCGGGCGAAGGAGTTCAACTACGTTTCGACAACGTTCATCTTCGGTTGGGCCGTGAAATCGGTCCTGTATGAGACCGATTCGAACGCGAATATGGAGCTGCTCGACTTCGGTTACAGCCAGACGAAATGGGTCGCGGAGCGGGTGGTCTTCGATGCGCAGCGCCGCGGACTTTCCGTGCGGGTCTTCCGGCCGGCCCTCGTCAGCCCTTCCGTCGATGGCGGTGGCAACAACTTCGATATCGCGGTACGGCTGGTGGCCTTCATGGTGAATCATGGCATCGGCGTGGACACGCTGAACCAAGTCAGCTTTGTACCCGCTGACATTGTGGCGAATAACATCGTTGCAATCTCCACCAGCCCGGGCACGGCAAATCAGACGTTCCATGTGGTGCGGGACGATTATTCGAACATGACTGACATCACGCGTCTGATCACGGAATCGACCGGGCGACAGTTTGAAGCATTTCTCCTGCCCGACTTCGTTCCCGAGCTTATTCGCCGTTGTCGCAAGGAAGACCTTCTCTTCCCGCTGCTGGATTTTCTGGTGGGTTCCGTCGATAACATCTCGTCGATGGAGTTCAAGCGCTATGACAGCTCGACGTACCAGGCGGCGCGGGATGCTTCAGCATGGGGCAGGCCCGACCCATCGCTCGAAGACACGGTAAACGGCATTCTCAAATTCATGAACCGCAAGGGCATCATCTCGGTCACGGTTCGCGAGGAGAATGAGGAACCGACGAGCAGGACACTCGTTGATTCCAATGCACTTTCCGTCACTGCTTCTTGAACACGAGCTTCTCGGTCACATGCTGACCGGTTTCTAAGGATGCAGTCGAGGAGCAAGTCATTTGCTGTCCGTCGGCGGAAACCTGCCAACGGTCTTTTTGCGTGACTTGGCTGTCGCGCCGGAACGTCGCATCCACCGTGCGCGAATCGACGAGTGCGAGCGTTACGGTGTCGTTGCGCGAGTTCTTTACGTCATACGGCTTTCCGTCAAAGCGCGCGGTATAGCTATAGTCACCCATGAAGCGCACGCCACCGGTACCATCCCCCTCGATCTTGATCGGCGCGCCTTGCCGCAAGCGGGTTTTGCTGAGGTCTTGGGTCCAATCGCCCGCAAACGGGTCTTTTGGGTCCTTCGCGCCGCCGGTTCGAGTCCAGACCGTAATCTGTGACGGATGGCCGGTAGAGGAGGTCGAACTCGTCAACTCAGTTCCGTCCTTTGAGAGCATCTCGCGAACCGTAGCTACGAGAGCGCCGTCTTTCATCTCCCGTACCTCGGCCTGGTGCTTATCAATCCGGTGCAGCTCGATCTGGTTGAACCCGAGATTGCCTGGCGCCGGCGCCTGATGTCCGTTCGTGTTCGCCGTGAAATCGAGATGCGTTTCACCGGACATGACGACGTGCGTTCCGTTTTGCACGGGCGTGATGGAGAGCCGATTGGCCGGTTCCATGCTGGATTGCGCGGAGACCAGAGTCCACGACCCCATGCGGGGATCGGACCCTGCGGCCGGGAGGGCAGCAAACAATGCGAGCAATAGAAAGGTACGAATGGCGTCTCCTAAATACGACAGAGAGTAAGTGGTAACCCGGCAACTCTCCACGAGTGTAATACTCGCCTGTAGGATGCGGAATGGCACACCCGCGTCCGAGTTCCATTCTTTTGAAGACGCGCTCTCGCACGGCGGTTCGTCTTATTCACGATAAGCAGCGGAACCATCTGCATCTATGAAAAGATGAGTGCTATGCTTTTTCGCCGGTTTCTGGTGGCTGGGATTGTCCTCGCAGCGGCTCTAGCGCTGCTGCCGTTTTCCTTCCATGCGGAACGCTCGCTCGAGACCGCGACCCGCGTGGAAGGCAGCCAGGCGGAAACTGTTCGCGATGAGTTGACGAATCGTTTTCGATCGCCGTTCGTGGACCAGGTAGTCCTCGTCGTCGAGGGCCTTCCCCCCGCAAACTCCGATGAAGGCGCGCAGGCGCTAGAGACGATCGTTGCCGGATTGAAAGGTCAGAACGGTGTGTCTGGCGTCGTCTCCTATCTTGACCTCCGCGATCCCGTCTTCCTTGGCCGTGGAGGCGGAACCTACATTCTCATCGGCTTGGCTTCGGCCGATGTTCCGGTGGAGTCGCTTGTTCCTGGGCTTCATCAACTCGCGACATCGATGGAAGGTCAGCTGAAAGGGCGCTACCCCGCCGTCAAACTGGAGCTTACCGGCGAGATCCCACTGAACTTCGACATCCGCAAAGCCAGTGCCGATGATGTGCGTCGTGGCGAAAGCCTCGTCATCCCCGCAACCCTCGCACTCTTGCTGGTGGCGTTCGGCAGCCTCGTTGCCGCTCTCATTCCGCTGGCCGTCGGCCAGCTTGCCATCGCAACTACCCTTGCGATCACGGGATTTCTGGCCCATCGATGGCATCTCTCGATTCTGGTCCAGAATCTGGCGACCATGCTCGGGCTCGGGTTAGGCATCGACTATGGTCTGCTCATGGTCAGCCGCTTCCGGGAAGCCATCTCCACCGGACTCAGCGCTGCCGAGGCGTCGGTCATCGCGGCGCGTCAGGCAGGGCGTACGCTCCTTATTTCAGCATCCACCGTCGGCATTGGATTTCTGGCCCTCCTGACGGTGCCTATCAGTGAAATCCGCTCCATCGGTATCGCCGGGTTTCTTGTTGCAGGGTTGAGCGTACTGCTCACCAACACGATCGTTCCCACGGTACTGGCGCTCCTCGGCCGGAGGATCGATCTTGGGCGATTGCCCTTTGCTCCGAAGCTCGATGCACATCGAGCTGAACATACAGGTATTCGCTGGCGGCAATGGGGAAAGGTCATCGTTGCACGTCCCTGGACGGCGCTTGTGCTGGCAGGCACACCGCTGTTGCTGCTTGCGCTCCAGTGCCGGCACCTCGACACCAGCGTTCCGCAGGGCGACTGGCTGCCGCAGTCCGCAGAATCGGTGCAAGGACTCCATGCCTTGGAACACATGGACCGAGGCGGCATTGTCGAGTCGTTGCGGATCATCGTGGAGCTGCCTAAGGACTCCATCGCGCAGACCGACACAGGCTGGAATGCAGTGGATGCGTTCACCAAGCGTCTTGCTAGCGATCCACGCAGTGACCGTGTCATTTCGATTACGACCATTGCTGAAAGCAACCGGTCGGCCCTGCCAGAGCTCTCGCGCGAGACGCGCCGAACGCTTCTGAGCAGCGATGGGCGAGCTGCATTGATTCAAGTGCTGCCTAAAGGTTCCGTGTCGCTGCGCGATCAGGTGGACTGGGTGCGGGAGCTTCGTAAGACTGGAGCCCCTGCGCTAACGGGTGTGTCTGGAGCAACGCTCCTTGTAGGCGGAATCCCGGCTCTGAACGCGGATTACGAAACAATCGTCCGAGATCGCTTCCCGTTTGTGATGAGTCTGGTCGTCGGTGGGACGTTTCTTGCGCTTCTCTGCGGCTTCCGATCGATCTTTGTCGCAATCAAGGCCATCGCGCTTAATCTTTTTTCGGTTGCCGCGTCGTTCGGGGCATTGGTTCTGGTCTTTCAGGACGGTTATGGCAGCAGGTTGCTTGGGGTGCCAAACGGAACAGGCAGCATTTTTCCACTGGTACCGATCGTAACGTTTGCCATCGTCTTTGGATTGAGCATGGACTATGAGGTGTTTCTCGTGGCGCGCGTACTTGAAGCTAGACGGAGTGGCCTGAGTGAATTGGAGGCTATCCCGGAGGGTATGGCGCGCACCGCAGGCCTGATTACAAGCGCCGCCGCAATTATGATCGTCGTCTTTGCGGCGTTCACCTTTGGGGGCTTCCTGGTCGTCAAGATGATTGGGTTCACTTTGGCTGTCGCTGTTTTGATTGACGCGACCATTGTTCGCATCATCATCGGGCCGGCACTGCTTCGTCTTGCGGGCCACTGGAATTGGTGGCCGGGTGGTCTCGATCAATCATCGGCAGAATAGTCAGGTTGTCGAGTGTTATTTGCAGCGGGGTGCCCTCCGCAACTCGCTATATCCGAAGCAAATCAGAGTACCTCACTTATATGCCGAAATACCGCTTCAGACTGGAAACAAAGAGACCGCCCTTTGGGCAAGGACCCAGTTAGGACCTTACCCAAAGGGCGGTGATAGTCAGCATCGACTTCTTCGCCGCCTTTTGAGAGGCTCACCTACCCGTGGCCATGGGTCCACCTGCAGGCGAATGAACCTCCTGAAGCCTGGCGAGCGCTATGGCTGCCATTTTCTTTTCGAACACCGCCATCTCCGCAGGAGACGGATTTCCTGCGAGGAATTTCTGCGTTGCATCGAGAATTTCCTGTTCGACCTTCAGATTCCCCGGAAGCCAACCCGTTCCGGATGCATTATCCAGCTTGGTGACGTCAACAAATTCGAAATTGTCCACGCCCTTAAGAGGCCTGAGGATATGCTTCAGGCGTAGAGCTTCGCGTGCGATCGGAGCGTCTGCGCCTTCCCGTACCTCGGCCGGCGTTTGGCCGGCTGCCACCCAAAGAGGCACCGCGATAGAGCATAGCGGCTCACCCAGAATGATCCATAGTGTGCTGTGTAGTGGGTCTTCTCCCGCATGTACGCCGCGAATGAGTATTGTCGAGGCGGTAGTATCTCGATCAATGGTGAAATCAGCCTGGACCCAGTAAGGCGTATCGGCGGGGAAAGTTTTCCAGTCTTCGGGCGATGGATTATGCAATAAATTACTTCCCAGATCTCTGGCAGGGCCCTCGAGCACGAACTTATTGCTGATATTGCCGTTGGCTTTATTGAAGAGAGTGGTCTCACGATCAAAACGGGTATACCCGTGTCCCGTGGCATCGGGTCCGATCCATGAGAAGTTCGTCTTCAAAACATACTTGGCGTCTGTATCTTTGGCATCGTAACGCTTGTAGTTTTTGAGGCTGACTTCGAAGCTGGCTACTCCCCCGTGCGCGTCGATCACGCCGTAATTGGAGGTGCCGTTGAATGTTGGGCCCATGCTCTTCTTGACGAGGGCTTCAAAATCGTCCACGGTTGCGCAGGTGCGCAGGGCGTCAGCCATAAAAGTGGCCACCTGGTTTTCGCTGTTCGGACGCTCGGCCTTGGCGACGAGGTCGAGGTTGTAGGCGTCGGAGTCCTCGATGGCGAATCCGGCTGAGTTGACACCACCCCAGGCCAAGCGCTCCGAAGAATCGTCGTGGTTCACGATTGCGAGGTAGGTATATGGCATGGCGTTGACGTATATGACCTTGTTGGACTGGTCGCCTGTATCCCGATTCTTCCAGAGGAGTGGCGTGCCATCGTTGGTGGCAGAGCGCGAAACCATTGCGGTAGTGCATGCCATTGCATCCAACGCGCACAACCTGACCAGTAGCAGCAGAGTTAGTAATTTTGCGTAAGGCAGCGTTTTCATTGGGTTTGCCCCTCCAGGGCGTGATTGCAGTGAGTTGCATTGAGTTCGGTTTCACGGTGGATCGTCCGGTTACGCCGAGCAAGGCGCTTCAGGGTCTCCACCGTGCTGTCGTAACTTGCGTTGCCCATCCCAAAATCTCCCGAAGCCAATCGGCCGGCGTCAACGCGATTGGTTGACGCCGGCGTTGTTTTAGAAGGCGAAGCGGCTAGAGAACTGAAACATACGCGCGTAGTAGTCGAGATCGCCGGAGACCGACGCCGGCGTTCCATACGCGGATGTGGTTATGGAGGTGTTGTAGGACCCGTAGTTCGAGTGGTTGAGGACGTTGAATGCTTCTACCTGAAAGGTGAGTTTGTACCTTTCGTGGAACTTGAAGTCCTTAGCCAAGTTTAGATCGACCTTCTGGACATCCTTGCCAACGAATTGGTTCCTTGTGGTGATGTCGAATCCGGAAACGGGGTCGAGCTGGTTATAGATTGGATTGTTGTAAGTAACCGTTCTCGTGGTGGGGCAGAACGAGCTGGTTGCCGTCACGCCGCAAAACGCCCTGTTCGACACGTACGAGCCAAGGCCCAAAGGACTGCCGCCCGCCGTGACGGCAAAATGCGCGCCTGATCCATAGTGATACATAATGCCGCCATGCAAGCCGTAACGCCAGTTGTAGATGCCGCTGACCTGGAGAGTGTGCTTCTGGTCCGAGGCTGTAGTGGACCACTCGTCTTTGAAGTCGAATGGATTATTGGGGTAGGAGAAGGGTGTCGGGCTATTGTCCTTCTGCCTGGCGAGCGTGTATGCCAGACCGCCCGTCAGTCCCTGAGTCCCCAGGAGCCTCAATCCCACCTGTAGAGCATCCAGGACTGAACCGACATCTGCCCGCGTCTGAAAGGTTGGGATGGCAGTGTAAAGGGTGTTGGGACGGCCGTAACCGTTCGGGCCGATGTACGTTGACGGGTTCTGCGGGTACCCGTTTGCCGGGTTGAAGTACAGATTGGCATCGTTGATAGTCCAATCATGGTTTACTTTGTCATGCACATAGTCGGCAGTGAGCGCCATATGCAATGGCAGCGCCTGCTGTATGCCGATAGACGACTGGAGTGCCCAGGGCGTTGCAACGTCCGGCGCCATGAGTTGACCCGACTGAAGGTAGTTCAATGGATTGGCGATGATCTGCGCAGGCGTCGTTGTGCCGAAAGGGTCCTGTAAGTTGACGGTAACCTTGGCCGTCTTTGCTACGGATGGCTGCACCGAGGTCTGACCGTTGAAGACCGACGCATCGACGATCATGTTCGAGGAGATGAGCGCGAAGAAGACACCTGAGCCACCACGAATGACGGTCTTGCCCTTTCCAAACGGATCCCATGCGAAGCCCACGCGGGGACCAAAGTCATGGTTGTCATCCTTGTCTGCCGTGGGGATGCCACTGGCCAATTTCACATGCATATTGAAGATACCGAGGTCGTTGTCATAACGGAGACCAAGGTTGATGGTGAGGCGGCTGTGCAGCTTCCAATCATCCTGAATCCAGAAGGCCAGGGTTTTGCGCGGAATATGCATGTGCTCGTTGCCGAAGGCCTGGGTGTACGTGGTGACCAGGGGATTGAGCACCGAGTAGTTCCATGTGGTGGGATCGAATAAGTTAGGAAAGACCGTCGAAAAACTTCCAGCGGCGGTGCCGGTCGTAAGGTTCGTGCTCATCGAAGCGACGCCATACTCGTACTTATCGAATTCTCCGTGGATGAGCTCGTTGATATACTCACCACCAATTTTGAAGCTGTGCTTCTTGTGCAGCCAGAAAATGTCGTCATGGTAGGACTGATTCTCCTGGTCCCATCGCTCAGGATAGGAGGAGGGCGAACCAATACTAACGCTCGGGAAGACGATAGCCATCTCTGGGTAGTACGGCTCGTACGTGAAGCCATAGTGGTACCAGCCGAAGGATGCCGAGTTGACGAAGTTAGGGCCCTGCGAGTGGGTGTACTTGAGGAGCGCCTCGTAATTATTGCGGTCGGCAGCATAGAGCTGGGAAGGAACGGTGGTTCCCGAAATTCCTGTGTAGGGATTGGTTGTTGTATCAGCATTCCCGCGCAGGAACAGATGATCGCCGTTGTGCATCTGCTGGTCGACGCGCACCAAGTATTCTTCGTCTTTGACGGTGTCCGGATGCGTGTAGACACCACCCGGATAGACGGAAGCGAACCCATAAGGATTGGAGACAAGCGTGGTGGGATTTCTTTCACCCTCATACGATCCGAAGTAGAACATGCGGCCTTTGAGAATGGGACCGCCTAGTGTGCCGCCGAACTGCTGATCGGCAAAGGGCAACACCTGATGGGCAATCGGATCGGCCGCCGAGCCTGCGCCGCTATTACGGAAATAGCCGAACGCCGAGCCATGCAAAAGGTCGGTGCCCGATTTTGTTGCAGCGTTGATCTCAACTTGGTCGGAGCGTCCCAGCGTCGCATCGAACCGGTTCGTGATGAGCTGAAACTGATCGATTGCTTCCTTGCTGATCAGCGGATCGCCGGAGGCCGAGCTGCCCGCGTCCTGCGTCACCTGCTGCCCATCCAGGTTGATCTGATAACCGCCATAATTATCAGTCCCCAGAGGAACAACGGTGATCGAGTTCACCGTAACTCCAGGAACCAGCTCGGCAAGCTGCTCCCAGTTGCGTCCATTCAGAGGCAGACCCTCCGTTTCCTTCGTATCAATATTGCCCGCGACCTGGGAACTGACCGTGTCAATGACGGCAGACTGCGCGGATAAGACCTCAACAGAGGTAGTAGTTGAAGCCGGCTGAAGCTTCAAAGTCAGTGAGGCTGTCTGGCCAAAAAGAAGAGTGAGACGTTGCTCTGCAGGGGCGAAACCATTGAAATCGACATGAACGGTATAATCAGCCGCCGTCACGGACGGTATCTGGAACTCTCCGGTGGCGTTGGTTACCGTGTTGTACGTCGATCCGCCTCCCACGCGTGTGGCGGTCACCTTTGCGCCAGGAATTGCGGCGCCAGAACTGTCAGTGACTTCACCGACGATCGCAGTCTGTTGTGCCAAAGCAGGTGAGAGCGTGAGGGCAAATAGTGCAAATAACCTCAATATCTTCTTGAGCATCGTACCTCCCAAAGTTGTAGTGGTGCGGTGAGAACGCTTCTCCGGCTGGAGTTGGCGTTCGATGTGTTTGCGCAAAATGCTGTGTACGCTATGTCCGGCACTGCCGACGGTTCGGCGATAGATGCACGCGTCCCGCATGCACCCTATAGGTGTGTACTCTCGGTCGACCCTCACAGACTCAATGGAGCGAATCGAACCGTATAGAAAATTGCCGCTTGATGATTGAGACTATGACGTTAATTTATCCAGTCAACAAGCTCGTTGGGATGAATCGTTGTCACGCGGCGTTGAATCGTAGGAAATCGCGTGTTGACGTTGGGTCAACAGCACAAACAAAGAATCACGGTTCTTCTTGATACATGTGCTTTAAAGATGCGGAAGAGAGTTCCGAAGCTATTACTGCTGGGGAAACAGCGGGCGTTCGCAGGGGTGTGCTTCTCAACAGAGTTAAGAGTTATCTGTAGGAGCAACAACAGAGGCACGAACAGCTTTCGGAGGTGCGGTGCATTTGACGAATTTAGACCATCCTACGTATGCCGTCAAGCGCTCTGCTTAATAGCGCCCGGCATGTTCACAAGAGTTCAATCCTGCTATGCGCTTACATCACGCTCTGTTGCTTGTCGTTTTTCTATGTTCTATTTCAGATCAACGGAGTGGGCTTTCGCATCAAGCGAGAGAGCTGGGATGAATCGTCGTCACGCACTGCTGAATCGTAGGAAATGACGCGTTGAAGTTGTTATCATCTGCGCAGACAAAGAATCACAGTTTCCTCGATACATGAAGCGTGGCCATCCTGAGCGGTCTTCCGAGGACGCGTCAACATTACACTCATGCAGCTTGCATTTGCGGCAACCACATCGGAGTGGCTGCATTTCAACCCTGGACGCCAACACACACAAGGACTCGCATGAACTTCTCGCGCTCTAGATTCACCGCAACAGCAGCGCTCCTACTTTTCTCGAGCTGCGCATTGACTCCCTTGGTTAACGCTGCGCTTCCCTCAAATAGCGAGCCTGGGTTAGCTATCGTGGACGCCACCGTTTTCAACGCAACCGGAGCGATGCCTTCGGTCGAAACCGTCCTCATTGACAAAGGCCGCATCACGGCGATCGGTACACATCTTGCCGTGCCAAAGGGCTACCGCGTAATAGACGCGACCGGTGAAGCACTGCTGCCCGGCTTCTTCGATCTCCATACGCACTGGACACCTGGTGGGCAGCCTCGCAATACACCCGCAATCGCTAATGCCTATCTCGCCGCGGGCGTGACCACATCAAACGATTTTAACGCCTCGCCTGAGTCTTTTGAGGCTCGACGTGCCTGGCTCTCCACACTGAACGCTCCGCATGTCAATCTCTGCGGCCGCCTGAGCACGCCCGGTGGGCACGGTGCTGATTGGGCAGACACAGAAACAACGAAGTGGGTCAGCACTCCAGCATCTGCCCGAGCCGGAGTCGATGCGATTGTCCCCTATAAGCCCGATTGCCTTGGCGAAGTCATGACCGACGGCTGGCGTTACGGCACAGCCCCAGACATGACCAGCATGAATGAGGACACCATCGCCGCCATGGTCGATGAGGCACACAAGTTTCACCTTCCAGTGCTGACACACACAGTAACTGTCACAAAAGGTGCAGAGGCCGGAGAAGCTCACGTCGATGTCATCGCACATGCGCTGCAGGATCGCGATATTGACGACGCAACCATCGCAGCCATCAAGCAGGGCGGAAGTTTCTTCGCGCCCACACTCGCCGTCTACGAGCCGAACAAGGGTGGGCATTCCATTCCCACGTCCGACCCTCGCTATGCGCAGTCGATGAAGAAATGGACCTACGCCCTGCAGAATACCAAGCGCCTCTACGACGCGGGCGTACCGATTGCTTTAGGGACCGACGCCGGTATGCCCGCTACCTTGCACGGCAAAGCTCCTCTTCGCGAAATGGAGTTGCTGGTCCAGGCCGGCCTCACGCCAACCGCCGCGCTGTTGGCGGGCACCGCAAATAGCGCTCGTGCAATGGGTGAGTTCGAAGACCGAGGTTCCATAGAAGTCGGCAAACGCGCTGACCTTGTACTGATCCAAGGCAAACCTTGGGAAAAGATTAGCGACGTTGAAAAAACCGAACGAGTTTTCGTCGATGGCCGGCTTGTCTTCGGCCCTGGCGCACCTCCGCCGAACGCAGACGTCCCCATGCCTGCCATCAAAGTGAGTGCGCTCATCGATGACTTCGAACGGCCTGATGGGCGTTCCAATCTCGATACTCTTGTTGTTACCAACCCTGATCGCGGTCTCGACCGAAGCACCGAGGTGATTCAGATCGTTCCGCGCGAAGACAGTGGCCACGCGCTCCTTATGACAGCTAAGTTAGCTATCAAGGACAGCGCAACAGCCAGCGTTGTCATCCCACTCACCCGCGGCTCCATTACACCCGTAGATCTTCGAAACTATCACGGCCTCAAGCTTGAACTTCGGGGCGACGGTGATTATCAGCTGGCCTATAACGGCCTCGCCGGAACCTGGACTGCCGACATAAAGGGAACGAACTCGTGGAAGACTGTCGAAGTTCCTTTCGCATCTCTCCACCACGTTGCAGCCCTAAAAGGCGAAGATAAACAAGTGATATGGAACGGAACAGACCTGACCGAAATCGAAATTGTCGATCATCGCGATGCCGGGACAAAGACTTGGCTTGAGATCGATAACGTCAGCTTTTACTAATTAGTTTCAAATACCAACCATCCGAGTCGCTATCGGCTCGGATGGGCCAACTGACATAGCATCCCAATGGATCTATTCCTTCTCGAAATATTCGACGTAGGCCTTTGACTTTCCGTCTGGCGCTTTGCCAACTCCCCAACGCTTCATATGCTTTCCATCTGCAGAAAATAACCAGATCGCTCCCACAATTACATCGCCGTCTTTCAGCTCAAGTATCTCCAGTTCATCAGAAGCAATCTTCCGAACGGCAACCTGGTTATACCGTGTCGATCCGGGAAACGGATAAGGCCTGCCATCGAGCTTTACCGTGTAGCTCGACCCAACAGGCTTTTCTTTATTCGTGTCGTTTACCGATTTATACGTCAGCTCATCGCCATTGACGTTGAGTCGAATCGTAAGACTCATATTCGGCGGCAGCTCACCGTTGCTCCAGGTCGACAAGGAAGAATTCAGTTTCCAGGCTCCATCAAAAGAGCTACCGGCAGCAAATATACGTGGCGTCATAGAAAGGACACTCAACAACACAATAGCGCACTTCTTCATAGCCTTCCCCCTTAACCAATTCCTTTCAAATCAGGCCGCTTTAGGATGAACCATCAACGGCAGAGCCACAGGCGCGCTCCACGGCGTTGCGTCCTTTTTGCAGCGTTTCGATGCCTGCGTTGGCGACAATGGAACGAACAAGAGACTTCACGTTTGGCGCTTCCGTCTCGGTTCAAACAGAAACTGTGGCTCAGTTCGCGGCCGTTGGCCCGTACAGAATTCCATTGAATAGGAGCTTGAACGTGGCATGAGGCTGACCCCGGAACGCGATCTCGGGCCCGAACAGAAATAGCCGCCCCTTGCCGACCTTCGCAGAAGCCACAGCGACTGTCTCCGACAAATACTCCTGTCCCCAAGCCCATCCGCTCTCCAGCACCTTAGGCCCGTGATACCAACCCACGGCACTCACGCCCTGTAACGCAGCGTTTGGCAACAACCGGAAGCTTGGGCTGTTATCGAAGAACACGTCCACGCTCGATGGCATTCCGTAAGCGAGTGGATTGGTATTATCGATCTGCGCGCGAAGTAACGAACCTGGTACGTAGAACTTTTCATGGGGCAACGGTATCTGCTTGCCGCTCGTGCCTATTTCTGTCAGCCCATTTTCCATCGGCAATGAGAGCAACTGCGACAACGATGTCGAGCTGCCAATCGTCAGCACCGCACCGCCCTGCTCCATGAATGTGCGGAGCTGCGGAAGTGTTTTCTCGCGCGTGATGTTCCCTAGCCACGGTCGAAACTCCGCTGGAATGCTTTCGGGCGTGGGCTGGTTATCAAAATGTCCACGGCTGGGTTCAAACGCGGCCGCACGTATCGCTCCATCCGTAAAGATCAGTACGTCAAACTTCTTCTTCAGCTCGCCCGCATCCAATCCTTGCGGGAACACAAGCTCATACGGAAACTCATACTGTTCCAACAGCCATCGCGTCCAGCCTGAAGGCATCAGGCCTCCATACTGATCGAACAGCCCGATTCTCACCGGATGTAATTGGATCATCTTTCCCATGGGCACAGCTTTCTGCCCGTATGCGCTGATGCCCAGCATTTTTGCAGCAGCAATAATCAAATCCCGTGCCGCAGGTGAGTACGGTATCCAAAGAGCCCCTGTACCGCCAACGTGCGCGTCAGGAGCCTTCTCGGCTGTCAGCCAATCCACTTCGCACTTTGCCTTCAGCAAACGATTTGTCAGCGTGTACGCATCGTTGTACTGGTGGCTGATCAAATAACCAGAAGGCTTCGCCGGGCCATCCACAACTCCTGGCAAGGGTGATGCCAGATCGCTCGTAATCTTTTTGAACGGGCCATCGAACCCCTCCAGGACGCGGTCGTACGTCACGCCCATCTGCATTGCCAGCGTGTAGCCGGTTACGTCATAGGGTGGAACCGGCGGGCCGCCCGGAAACTTGAAATCGTTAGGATGGTCCTGCGGCTCGAACATGTCCAGCACTTGCGGCCGGTACGCTTGTGACGACTTCACCACGTAGGATCCCGCAGGATAGTGCTTGCCGGCAACGTTAAATGCCGTCATTGCCTGCATCACATCCACGCCATTTTTCAGCAATGTATTGACGAACTTCGTCGCCGTCGGAAAATCAGGTTGATCGGAGGGCAAAATGTATCCGCGAGGATCACGGTAGGCGGGATCATGCAGCACCTTGGCATAGAGGTTGGAAGGTATCGTCGGTGCGGCAGGTAGTCCAACACTCTCCGGTCCGCCCTCACTCGGCTTCTCTTTAGGTACCGCCGCTGCCGCAGCATCAAGCGCTGTAATGCGCTTCGGCGTCACCGTCCAGCTATCGGTATTGCCACGGTCAATCGAGTTCTTTCCCATGCGATACGTGTTGAACAACAACGTCTCCCGATTTCTCGAAGCATAGTCCAACACCGCGCGGTTATTGGTCATTTCATATTCGATGGATTGCTTGTAATGCCAGAGTTGGGGTGCAACCGGGTCCGGTAAATCGCCTGTCGGCAGCTGCTTGGAGGCCACCAGCGGCAGTTGCATCGGAGTAGGACTTCCGATGATCTCCGTAAGAATACCGATCATGTTGTGGAAGTAGGTCACTGTCCGCAAACCACCGTTGTACCAAGTGGAGTAGGTTGCCCCGCTGCGCATCGTCGATCCCGGCTTGCCCTCTGCCACCAACCGGCTATGCATCGCGCTTCCGAGGGACTCAATCTCCAGCGGAATCAGCGGGTCATAGTGATAGTTGAACGGATCGCGAAATGGAGGCATGAAGATAACTGTTCCCACTGGCCCCGTCTGATGATGGTTGTACATGATCTGCGGATACCACTCGCGAAATAAAACACGATTAATGTTGGTCGTCTCCATCAGATTCGACATGAAGAAGTCACGGTTATCGTCATGTCCCGCATACTTATGCCACAACCGCGGGACGCCAAACGCATACACGTTTGCCACACGTTTCTCAGGCACCGGTTCACGCATGTACCAGTTGGCCACCAGCTCTTGGCCATCAGGGTTGTCGAGAACACAAAGAGTGATGTCGTCGTTCAAGAAACGCATCGTCTCCTCATCCGTCTGGCTGTTTAGCTCGTAGACTTCTTCCATGATCTGCTGCGATCCCACCGTCTCACTCGCATGCAAACCGCCGTCGATCCATACGACCGCCTTGCCTTCTTTTGCCAGCGCGTGCGCTTGCTCATCGGTCAATCCCTCGGCGTGTGCCAGCTTGCTTGAGATATCGCGGTAATAGTCCAGCTTCTTCAGGTTCTCCGGCGAGGTGATGATGGCCATCCACTGATGCCGCCCTTCGGAAGTCAGCCCAATATCAACCAACTTCATCCGGTCGGATTCAGTCGCCATCTTCTTCCAATACGTCTCCAGCTGGGTGTAGTTCGCCACGCGGTAATCATCTCCAAGAGAGAAACCCAGGGCCTCTTTCGGCGTCGTGATAGGACGCACTTCCTGTGCGGCCGCCAATGAAAGAAGAAACAAACCCAACGTGCCGCAACTCATCCAATTCATCAAACGCATTATCGACTCTTTCCCTTGCAGGTTTCCCTGCCGTATTTTGGCCAAGTTGGGTTTATGACGCTTGATAGCATCATGCTGATAGCAGAATGACGTCCTCTAGTGCACGTAGTCCGGAGGCGACGGCTTAGGCAATGGGGTGTCGACATGCCGAATGATCTGCACCCGTCCGTGATCGACCATCAGATATCCGTCTTTGATCACTTTGTCGACCTTCTTCAGATCTTCCGCATCTATCTCCGGCTTGCCCTGAACAATAAGAATGTCGGCCAGCTTTCCAGACTCAATGGTCCCCAGCTTGTCGCCCATATCCAGCAGCTCCGCATTCGTCTTTGTCGCCGTGATCAGCGCTTCGGCCGGCGTGTAACCGCCCTTCACAAACCACTTCAGTTCGGAGATATAGGTGTTCGGCACATAATGGAAAGCCTCACCGATCGTGTCCGTACCTATGCCCATCTTGATCCCCGCGGCCTTCATCTTCTTGAACACATCGAAGTCCTGCTGTGGTCCGATCGTAAAACGCCGCGAGGCTGTACCGTAGTAGCCACCAGTCGTATCCAGCATCGTCTGGTAAACAGCCAGTGTCGGGTCCGCTTCGGTGTGGTGCTCTGCCATTTCGCGAATCGTCTCATCGGTACGTGGCAAGGGATGCTCGATCATATCGACACCCGCCTCTACGGCCCACTTGATATAGAACGTCTCGCAGTCGCAGGCTACCTTAAGTCCCAACGCATGCGCTTCCACTACAGCGGCCTTTACCTCTTCCGGATCGAACAAGCTCGCAATCTTGATCCAGCTCGCACCGTCCTTGAAGTTCTGCCTGACTGCTCTGCGCCACTCCACCGGCCCATCTGCCTCCATTGCATAAGCTGAACTGTGGATCGGGGTGATCGGCCTATCTGCCGCATGCCCTCCGGTGCCCGTGATGATGTGCCCGGTCGCAAACACCCGCGGCCCCGGCATACGATCGGCAGCCATCCACTCGCTCAGCAAGTAAGTGGAGTTCAAAACACCATTCATATCGCGTACGGAAGTAATGCCGTGCTCGATCAGATTGTTGAGATGGTCCAGACCCCGCAGAACGCCATTGCCTTCGCTCGCCTGCTCATCGACCATCGTTGTCTTGTCTGGATAGGTCAGATGAACGTGCAAATCAATCAGTCCGGGAAGCACAGTCTCTCCCGTTACATCGATGACCTTTGCATCCGCGGGCCAGTTGGTGGAGTCAGGCGGCAGCACTGCCGTAATGTGGTTGCCATCAATCACCACAGTCGCTGGATAGGCCACCGTCTTCACCGAATCAAACACCGATCCGCCCTTCAGCACGATGCCACCCGCTGGCCCCGTCCGCCCAGGAGGAGCAGGGACGCGGCGAGGGTCATCGGTCGTCGGCATGTCAGGCCAGATAAAAGCCCTGCGATCGGAAGGTTTGCTTTGCCCAAAAGCAAGCATCCCTGTCAGAGAAGCAAATGCGAGTGTAACGGCTATTTTTCGGACCATCATGCGTCTCCCTCGAACATCCTTGCGTTATCGATCTTCCTGAGTGGCCAGCGGCTAATGCACATCATCCGGCGGCGAAGGCTTCGGCAGGGGGGCGTCGATATGTCGTGGTAGCTGCACCTGTCCGTGGTCCACCATCAGGATTCCGTCCTTGATGACCTTGTCCATGTGCCGTAGATCGTTCAGGTCCTGGTCCGGTTTGCCGTTCACTACAATAATGTCGGCGAGTTTACCCACCTCGATCGTCCCAAGCTTGTCGGCCATGTCGAGCATCTCCGCGTTGGTGCGCGTTCCGGCAACCAGCGCTCCGGAAATTGTGTAACCGCCCTTTACGAACCATTTCAGCTCTGAGAGATATGGCTCGAACGAAGACAGGTCCGTATCCGTTCCCACACCCATCTTGATGCCCGCTGCCTTCATCTTTTTGAAGTAGTCGAAGTCCTGCTGGCGGCCAACGGTAAAACGTCGCGAAGCTGTGCCGTAGTAGCCGCCTGCACGCGTCGTGCCGAAGCTCTGATCAGTTCCGGGCCTGTCCAAAATCGTTTCATAGGTCGAAAGTGTCGGGTCGGATTCGGTGTGATGCTCAGCCATCTCGCGGATCGTCTCATCGGTCCGAGGTAATGGATGCTCAATCATGTCCACGCCTGCCTCCACGGCCCACTTGATATAAAACGTCTCACAGTCGCAGGTCACTTTCAGTCCCAGCGCATGCGCTTCTTCCACGGCGGCCTTCACTTCGTCGGGATCGAACATGCTGGCAATCTTGATGAAGCTCGCGCCATTCTTAAAGGTCTGTCGCACAGCCTTGCGCCAGGCGTCCGGACCATCCACCTGCACGGTGTACTCCGGCGTATGCATGTAGTTGATGGGGCGATCTGCTGCATGTCCGCCCGTGCCTGTAATAATGTGACCCGCTGCAAACAGCCTTGGCCCCGGCGAAAGGTCCCGTTGCATCCATTCGCTCAGGATGTAGGAAGTGTTGAGCAAATCGCTCATGCTCCGCACTGATGTAAATCCGCTCTCGATACCGAAGCGAAGATTTCGTTCTGCTCGCAGTGTTCCCGCGCCTTCGCTCAGGTTTTCATCTTCCGGTGTAGTCCCGTTCGCGTACGTCAGATGCGTATGCATATCGATCAATCCGGGCATCACTGTTTCGCCTGTAACGTCGATCACCTTCGCATCCGCAGGCCAGTTTGTGGCATCAGGCGGAAGCACGGCGGTAATGTGGTTGCCATCGATCACCACAGTTGCCGGATAGGCTTCGAGCTTCACTGAATCGAACAACCGGCCACCCTTCAGCACAATGCCGCCCGGCGGTCCTGTGCGTCCCGGCTTCACCGGTATGCGCCGCGGATCATCCGTCGTAGGGCGGTCTGGCCAGATAAAAGCCCTCCGGTCAGAGGGTTTGCTCTGGCCGGAGGATTGGCGCGGTAGAAGCGTCAGCAACGAGACCACAGCAAGCACAGCAAAACGAACTGAGACGAGCTTCATCATGGAGATCTCCTTCATGCAGTACGAAGCACAAGCAGCGAGAAACGGATTAGAAGTTGAGGCACGTCGAGAACCGAGCTTGCGGATAAGGGGTCGAACTTGAAAATGAGCTTGTTGACGATACCCGCTCTGAAGCCCGGGAGGCGCAGTCAAGCGGTAATAAGAGCATTGCTCCTGCGCCGGTCAAATGCGACGGGCAGCCCTGCGGTTTGGGAACGCGATGATAGAAACGCACTTCGGGGAGCTATACTTCTGCAACCAAGCTAAAACTCGGCGACCTTTTGCAGCGTCGGTTGGTTTGTTATGATTTGAATATCCATCAGTCGTAGCCGCTTGCATAGAGCCTTGGGACGAATCGTTCTCGCAGAGCTTTGAATCGTTCTAGAACCGCAACGGTCCTTGATACAGCCTTGCTGCCTTGTTCGGAATGGAGTCTGTCTATGAAGACGGCAACGCCCCAGCTTCCGCAATCGACCCTTTCTCAGATTCGCCCGATCGTGCTTTGCTGCTTCGCCGTATGCACTGTAGTGTTCCTCACCAACTCAACGCAGTTGTATATCTTCCAGCACTTTGCCGGCTTTGATCTCAAGTCTCTGTCGGAAGCAAGACAGCTCCCGCCGGGCGTCACCAAAGCTGTTGATGGTCCTGCACTGCTCCGGTACATGGCGACGGTCTGGTATTCTCGCGCCTTTCTTTCCCCAATCCTCATATATATCGCGGTGCGTTATCGCATTCAGCCAGGGAAAAAAGTTCGCGGTCTCGCACTACAGCTCTTTTGTGGATTGTTACTAGGTCTGATCGTCACCTTGTTACAGGCCTGCCTGATCAATCTGCTTGTGTCCCTCGGTGCTGCACACTACGAAGCAGCGAAGAGGCTGGCCCTTGAACATGCTGCTTCTGGAACCATTGCCTATTGGATTGAGATCGGTTTGCTACAGGGTCGCAATTACATCGCATACAACATCTTCGGCTACTGGATTCTGACCACGCTCATCCAAGCTTGGTACTACTACCACGACGCCCGCGAAAAGCAACTCCAGACATCCATGCTCGAAGCACAGCTGGCCAGCACGCGCTTGAAGATGTTGCGCCTACAACTCAATCCCCACTTCCTCTTCAATACACTGCACGCCATCGGTACGCTGATCGAAGACGAGCCCACCGTCGCTCATGACATGCTTCTTCGGCTCAGCAAACTCCTTCGCGTCTTCCTCGAAGAGAATAATCCTCACGAAATCACTCTCCGCCGTGAGCTTCAGTTCATGGAGTGGCAACTTGGCATCGAGCGCGTTCGCTTTGGCGACCGCCTAAAGACCGAAGTCATCGTCGACTCTCTGGCCATGGAGTGCATCGTGCCCCATCTCATCCTCCAACCTCTCGTAGAGAACGCCATCCAGCATGGCATCGCTAAGCACGCCGGCGGAGATATCGTCGAGATACGAGGCGCCTTCGTCGGCGATCAACTCAGCCTTCAGGTAACCAACCAGACCGGGACACTTCCGTCCGCCAATGGACCTACTCTGCGTTACGGCATTGGTCTATCAAACACTGAGTCCCGCTTGGAGGCCTTATATCAAGAGGCATCCAAGCTATCGCTGGAGAGCCTGCATCCGCGCGGTGTTGTCGCGCGGATACTGCTTCCCATCCGGCGTACCGAGGTGGAAACATCACATTAACTCCTGGAGAACGCCATGCCAATTTCAACGCTCATTGTTGACGACGAACCCCTGGTTCGCAGAAGCATCGTTCGCGCCTTACGGGATGACCCTGAGATTTTCATCCTCGGCGAGTGCTCCGATGGCCGCTCCGCAGTCGATGCCATCCGTACCCAGGCGCCTGAGCTCGTGTTCCTCGACATGCACATGCCCGAGATGAACGGCTTGAACGTGATCTCAGAGATAGGCGCAAAGAACATGCCTGTGACCGTCTTCATTACTGCGCATCAGCAGTATGCTCTGGACGCGTTTGAGCTTGGCGCCATCGATTACATGTTGAAACCCTTCGGCAACGAGAATATCGCTCGCGCCGTTGCTCGTGCGAAACAGCGTCTCGCATCTCCCGAGCCCGCCAATATTGTGACCCAACTCAAAGAGGCGCTCGAGCGCATCGGCAAGCAAACCGAATACCTCGATCGCATCGCCGTCAATAGCCGCGGTCGTATCATCTTGATCGACATCAATACCATTGAGTGGTTCAAGGCCGACAAAAACAACGCCTTGCTACACGTGGGCCAGCAGCAGTTTGACGTTCGCAGCACATTATCGGCGCTCGAAAAGAAACTCGACCCGCGCAACTTTATACGGATTCACCGCTCCACCATCGTCAATATCAGGCGAATCCGGGAAGTGCATCCATGGACCCACGGCTATCACCTCGTAGTTCTCGAGGGAGGCCAAAAGCTCCGCATGAGCCGTTACCAACACGCCCTTCTTCAGAAGCTAACAGCGAACTGAAGCGTCTTCAAGATATCGATGGGCTTAATCCAATTCTGGCAACACCATCGCAGACCGACGCACATCGCGATTCACGATCTTACATTCAGCGACAAGGGTTTGCAGGTTAAATGGGCATTTGCAAAACAAATACTATAAGCGTTGATTTAGTGATGAGCCCATTAGGGATTCAACCCTACGACTTCCACAGTGCGAATCGCAATTAAAAGCCGCATTGCCGGCAAAGCCAATGAAACTGCATGACCAGGAAGCCGCTAAGTTGGCGATATTGCCAGCTTTCTTCGGTATCTCTGTAAGCTATTGATTTTATGGTGGGCCCAGCAGGATTCGAACCTACGACTTCCACCGTGTGAAGGTGGCACTCTACCGCTGAGTTATGAGCCCATTCCCACGGATCGAGTCCACGCTCGAACACAGGGCTGTGCAGATGATAAGGATATCACGCAGCGCCCTCCGCCCACCAACCGCTGGCCCCCACCAGACGTCCAACTACGAAGCCCGAAAGGTACAATTAGCCTCGAATGAAGCGCCCTCAAGCACCGGTAAAGCCGCCCACCGGGGCGCCCGACGAGCCTCCCATCGAGGACTCAGCCGAGTCATGGGCCGACGACCCTTTGCAATCCTCCATCGACCCTCAAAAATCCCGAGGATTTCGATGACGCCGCGCAACCTGACGACGAAGATGGGGTTTCTGAAGATATGGGAACCATGGCCTTCCATCCCGGATTGATTGGCACTGCACCCGAGGCGGCTCCAAACCTGCCCATCGACGCCATAACGCGGCCTGTAGGCTCGGAACCACTCACCCCTGAACAGCTTCGCTCCCGTGCCGCCGCCATCGCGCGCGGAGATTTTTCCGAACTCACCGACGCCGAGGTCATGCTCGAGCTCCGCTCCGGTAATATGGCCGCCTTCGATATCCTGCTTGCCAAATACCGCAAGCCGATCATTCACTTCATGTTCCGCATGGTGCATAATCAGGCGGTAGCCGAAGAGCTCGCCCAGGAAGTCTTCCTCCGCATCTACCGTTCGCGAGAAACATACCGCGCGGAGGCCCGCTTCAGCACCTGGCTCTATCGCATCGCCACCAACCTCGGCGTCAACCACGCTCGTGACACACGCCATGAACGCTCCGCCTCCACCATCTACCTCGACGAAACCGACTCCGAAACCGGCACCACCCCGGATGTCGCCGACTCCACCCCCTCCGCCGAAGCCAATATCCTTCGCCGTGAGCGCATGAACGCTATTCGCCAACACGTGCTGGCCCTCCCCGAACGGCAACAGAGCGCCGTCTTGATGCACAAGTACGAAGGCATGGACTACAAGCAGATAGGCGAGGTCCTCAAACTCTCCGAATCCGCCACGAAATCGCTTCTCTTCCGCGCCTACCAAACTCTGCGCGAGAAACTTAAGGACTTTGTTTAGACAAATGGAACTAAACGACAATATCCGTCGTCGAACGATAGAGTGAAGTCGACGGCCTAGAAGATTGGAACCACCACCCGAAAGGGGGGAAAATAAAATGAACACCGCAATGAAACTCGATACTGATTGCAAGTCCTGCCGATCGCACCTTGCTGACCTGCTTCTGGACGACGCCTATACCGCGTCACACCCTGAGCTCGAGCAGCACCTGGTCACCTGTCCCGGCTGCCGCACCGAACTCAACGAACTGCGCTCCACTTTCGCGCTGCTCGATGAGTACACCGCGCCCGAGCCTTCGCCTTTTTTTGATACTCGACTGCACGCCCGTCTACGCGAAGCCGTAGCTGCCGAACCCGAAAACCTCTGGGAACGCATGCGTTCCTTCCTGCTCTTCAGCACCGGTCGCTCCTTTCAGCCGGCCGTAGCCTGCGCCCTCGCCCTCGTCCTTCTGATCGGCGGCAGCGGCACCTTCCTGCAGCTTCATAACCTGCAGCACAACTCGGCAAACACCGCGGCGTCAGCAACGATCAACGATTTGAAGGTGCTGGACAACAATGCCCAGGAAGAGCAGCAGATGAACCAGTTACTGGATACATCGGGCTCCGCGGATGAAGACACGCCTCCCACTTCATAAGGAGACTAGATTGCCTTCTATAACAACCACCGTCCTATCAGTTTTAAGCCGCCTTCCCTGGCGGCTTTCTGTATGATGGGGAACGACTCAACACCCATGCAAAGTCCTGTTATCTGCTCAAATACACGCAGTTTGTCAGGCAAGTCCGCACCTATCGTTCTCTAGTTGGTGTTCAAACGACCGGAACGGGCCACGTTGTACCAACGTCAACTTCTCCAATGTGTCGCAACTTCTCAACTCGGACAACGGCAACCATCGCAGGCCTCGTGCTGTGCCTGTTCCTCACCGCGTCCACTCCTGTTAGTGGACAGATCCGCCAGAGTGCTCCCCCGCCGCCTAGAAGCATCTTCGCACCTCATCTCCAGACACAACAGCAACAGCCAACGCGTTCCCGTCCGAACGCCAACAAACCTGCTCCCAACAACAGGCCCGCTGACGAGCATCTTCCGGAGTGGATGAGCCGTCACAGCAATCTCACCCCGAGCAGCAGCAGAAAGCCCTCCAGGCGGAACCCGGCTTCAACCTCTATCCCCCTCAAACGCAACAGCGCCTGCTCGAGCGGTTAGCCGAGCTTAACGCGATGCCGCCTGAAAAGCGTCAGCGACTGCTTGAACACAACGAATGGATGGAGCACCTTACCCCACCGCAGCGTCAGCAGGTCCGCGCCGCCCTTAAGCAGCTCCTCGACCTACCACCCGATCAGCGCCGCTACGTAGACCGCACCTTCCGCGGTCTACGCGAACTCTCCCCCCCGCAGCGCCAAGCTGTCTTGAACTCCGAGCGCTTCAATCACCTCACGGATGCCCAGCGCGCCAGCCTCAACAGCCTCATGCTGTTGAGCCGCTGCTACCCCCGCCTTACGACGCCGAAGCGACCCCGGTCCCATAGCATAACTAGTTCTTAAAAAAGTTCTTCGCCAAAAACAGCACATTCGCTGGCCGTTCCGCCAGCCTGCGCATAAAGTAGGGATACCACTCCGTCCCGAACGGCACATATACCCGCACCCCAAACCCCTCGGCCACCAGCAGCCGCTGCAGGTCACGCCTCACCCCATACAACATCTGAAACTCGAACGCGGCCTTAGCCACGCCTGTCTCAGTAACAAACCGCTGCATCTGTTCCACGATCGCCTCATCATGCGTGGCTATCCCGCAGAACACCCCGCTGGTCACCAGCCGCCGCATCAGCTTTACGTAGTTCGCATCCACATCGGCCTTTGCCGGAAACGCAATATCCGCGCCTTCCTTATAAGCGCCCTTGCAAAGCCTGATCCGGATTCCCTGCTCCACCAGCCGCTCCACATCCTCGGCTGTTCTATATAGATACGCCTGCAAAACCGTACCGACAGCTCCCGGCCACGTCTTATGCAGCCTCTCGGTCATCGCAATTGTGGCTTCGGTGTACTCCGAGCCCTCCATGTCGATCCGCACAAAGCTCCCAATGCTCGCCGCATGCTCCACCATCTCGCCCACAATGCGTTCCGCCAGCGCCGGTCCGGCGCCGAGGCCGCCGATGTCCATTCCCATCTGCGTCAATTTCACACTTACATTGGCCCGCAGCTTCCGCGCCGCAATCTCATCCAGCAGTCGGTGATAGATCGCCGCACTCTCTTCCGCCTGCGATACCTGCATCACGCTCTCACCCAGCGAATCCAGCGAAACCTCAATCCCCTCGCCGTTCAGCCGGGCCGCTACGGCAATTGCTTCCTCCACCGACATCCCCGCCACAAACCGCCGCGAAACGCGCCGCCCCATCGCCGACCGCTCCCCAAAAGCGCGGAAGGCCTTGTTCTTCGACAAAGCGATAAATAAAGAGCGCAACAACCCCGTGACACCTCACCCATGAAAATGCAGCATCGCCATTCTCGCACGATCCTCACCCTTCACCGGTCAATCGCGTCTCAGGTCCCCCGCATCCTGCTTCGCCAAACACTCTGCAATTGCCTTCGCCCACTCCGGCCCACTCTCACGATCCTGCGCCCCCAGCGCCGTTACATGCTCATTCAGGCCCGCATTCAGCGCCGTCCGCGCATAATTCACCTCCACCCGGGTCGCCTTCGCTCCCGCTGCGCTCAACCGCACATCGATCGTCGACACAATCGCCTCCGGCACCAGCGCCACATACTGCATCCGCCCGCTCGCCAGGTCAAACACCGTATTCACCCAAACACTCTTCTGCCCTCCATGAAGCACCGTAAACACTACCCCTTGCTGGTCCTTCGCGGGCTGCGGATACACAAACTGCGGGTCCCACCGCTCACCAGCCCAACACCGTTCTCCCTCCGGCCCAAACAGTGGCGCCGCCCGCTCCATTGAAGCCTCCACAGCAAACTCAAACCGGTTGCTGACCCTCACCGGAGCGGCCTCTACCGAACTCGCCTTACCCTGGCTAACGCCCATTCCACCTCCCATAGAAACTGCCACCGACAACATCACCAACACCGTCACTCTCATTCCTTCTCCTTCAACCGATGGCTGTCACCAGCTCTCAACTTCAAGCCATAAATATCCCGGAATTGCTCGATCTCCTTAAGCGTTCCGGCCGAAAACGCCGCCTTTCCTTCAAACGCATGCAGCACGATTCCCTCCAGCAGATCTCCCAGCGTCATGTCCTTCAGCTCCGCCACAGCCTTCAGCACCTTCACCAGCCGCTTCTCCATCCGAACGCCCGTCTGCACGCGTTCAACCTCAACCTCTCTCTTCTCATCTCTCATTGTACCAATGTACCACGGTAATAATGCGGACAAGAAATTGACCCAAACTCGGGTCAAGGTTTTCTCAAAATGCCGCCCGAAGCAGCCACCACCAGCCGTTACCGCTCGCGACTAGTCCGTCTCGGCTTCGACGAAGGCCATACCACCGCCCCCAGCCCACAGATAAACATCACGGCCAGCGGACTCACCGGTGAGGTCGTCATCCCCAACTCCGGATAGATCAGCGCCGGCACGCACATCACAGCCACGATCACTAACGTCACACGAATAGCCTTGCTCATAGGTCATTCCTCAAATCGAATTTTGATCAATGGCCCGAGAAATTTGACAGACAGAGAAGCCGCAACCGAATACACGCAGGAACTCCCGCATGGCTAAGGCCGCGCAAAAATACAAAAAGAAAACAGGTAACTTGTGGAAAAGTATAGCTGGACTTCAGCCGGATGCAAGATTACCTTTGCACTCTTTGGTAAGCGCCAGGTAACACCACTCCACTAACGCGCTTCGACGTGCTCCGCCCGCTCCACCTGCGGTGTCACCATCTTGCTAGTATCCTTCATCGCCGCGATCGCCTCGTCATACCGCCCACGTAGCGAGTTTGCTCGGATCTGCGCCATCTCTTCGAGCATCTTCATCCCATCCTTCAGATAGCTCATCCGGCTGCGCTCATCATGCCCCCACGTCACCGGTACTTCCACGATCTTGTACTTCAACTTCCGCGCGATAAACAAAATCTCCGGGTCAAAACCCCAACGCTCAATCGTCTGTAGCCGGAAGATCGTCTGCGCCGCCTCCCGCCGAAAAGCCTTAAACCCGCACTGCGTGTCCTGGAACGGCAACCCGATCACTACCTTGGTCACTTTGTTGAAACACCGCCCAAAAAACCGCCGGTACAGCGGCTGATGCACCGTCTGCTTTTGCTTATCCAGCCACCGCGACCCGATCGCCACATCCGCACCTTCTTCAATCGCCGCCACCAGTCGCTCGGCTTCTTCCATCGGCGCCGAAAGGTCGGCATCGGTAAACATCACCACATCGCCAGCCGCCTGTAGCAAACCATTCCGTACCGAGTAGCCCTTGCCGCGGTTCCCTGCATTCTTCACCAGGTGCAACCGGTCATGCGTCTCCATCCAGCGCTGCACCACGGCCACAGTCTCGTCAGTCGACCCATCATCGACCACCAGCACTTCGGCCTCCCATCCCCGTTCCCGGACACAGCTCATCACGCGCTCAAGCGTGCCTTCAATGCGAGCGCATTCGTTGTACGCCGGAATCACAATGCTCAGTGCAGGATGCGCCATACCTTCTTCAAACCTTTCCAATCCGCCCAACTCCATCGATGTACCCCAGATCGGTAGGCAGGAACACACAAAACCGAGCCCAATGATACGCCATTCATTGGACGTTCAAACAGCACCATTTTGACTCAAAACTTTGCCGCACCTCTCCTCACCCCTTCTTTCTTCACCGAAGCCTACCCACTAATTGTTCCCTGACAGCTGGAATTTATTCCACGAGCCGGACGCCATTCTGATCGCCGACGGGTTTTCACCTACGGAATTATCCTCAAACCCTATCTCTGAACAGTTGCTCCAAAGCCTCGTACCAGCGCACAGACCTTGTTGTTTTACCCTTGAATCTTTCTCCAGCGTCTCGCATCTTCTTTTCTAGCAACTGTTAGCGGTTTTCGCCCAACTATTTGAGCTCCTGCGACGTCTACTTCTATGAACCTCAGTTCGACCCTTGGGGACAGTGGGGAAACCCAGGTAACTGCTGTTTCAACCCATGGCAGACACGCCGCGAAAATGGCATAAACTGGAACCGCTGGCAGCACTCCCTAACCGCACCCGGTTGGGTTCACTGGCACTCTAGGAAAACGGAGCCTAAAAAGCATGACGAAAGCCGAACTCGTCGATCACGTTACCTCCCTTGGAGACCTCACCCGCCGTGACGGCGAGGTCATCGTCGATACTCTTTTCGACTCCGTCATCGCCGCCCTCAAGGCCGACGACAAGGTGGAAGTCCGCGGCTTCGGAAGCTTCCGCACCCGCCAGCGCAAGCCCCGCACCGGCCGCAACCCCAAGACCGGCGCCTCCGTCTCCGTCCCAGCCAAACGCGTTCCCTACTTCAAACCCAGCAAAGAGCTCCGCGACCTGGTGAACCCCGGCGAGTCCGCTCAGACCAGCCCCCACACCCCGATCGACCCCCACCACCCCCCAGCCATGTAATTCGCGGAAGCGGGCAACGCCTGTCGGGTACACTCAGACATCATGCCGACCGCGATAGCCGCAAGCGCTCTCAGCCGCAGCTTTAATGGGTTCACAGCAGTCGATCGCATCGACCTAAACGTCGAAGCGGGCCAGTTCTTCGGCTTTCTCGGCCCCAACGGCGCCGGCAAGTCCACCACCATCAAGATGCTCACCGGCCTGCTCGAACCGTCCGGCGGAAGCATCCGGATCCTCGGCGAAGACCTCATCGCTAACCCCGTCGAGGTCAAGCGCCACATCGGCGTCGTCCCCGAAGGCATGGCTCTCTTCGGCAAGCTTACTGCCTCCGAGTATCTCCACTTCGTCGGCCGCATGTACGGCCTCGACAAGCCCACCACCACCCAACGCGCCACCGAGCTCCTCGAGTTCATGGGTCTCGCCAACGAGCAGAAAAAACTCATCGCCGATTACTCCCACGGCATGGGCAAGAAGCTCGCGCTGGCCGCAGCCGTCATCCACGGCCCAAAAGTTCTCTTCCTCGACGAACCCTTCGAAGGCGTTGACGCCATCGCCGCCGGAACCCTCAAAAACATGCTCCAGGGCATGATCGCCCGCGGCGCAACCATCTTTCTGACCTCGCACGTCCTTGAAATCGTCGAGCGCCTCTGCTCTCACATCGCCATCATCCACAAGGGCCACATCGTCGCCAACGGCTCCCTCGACGAGCTCCGCACAGGCGTACAGGCTCGACTCACACCTGGAATCGATATCGACCCCAACGTCAAACTCACTCTCGAGCAAATGTTCCTTAACATCGTCGGCGGCGAATCCGGCGTCTCCAATCCCGAGCAGGAGCTCACATGGCTGGGCTAGACCTCGCTCCCACTCGCTGGACCTCCGCGCAAACCCGCGCGCAGTTCATCGCGATCGCTCGCCTTCGCTGGCGCATCACGGTCAATCAATTCAAACGCAAAGGCGGAGCAGGCGAACTCATCGGCCAGATCCTGATGTATCTACTTTTCGCGGGCGTCGCTTTCGGTCTGATGTTCTTCGCCGGTTCCATGGGCTTTCTAGTCGCGAACACCGGCCGTCTCAACCGCTTCGATCTCGTCCTTTGGGGCATCTTCGCCCTCTGCCAGCTCACCAACATCCAGATCGGCCAGCCCGGAACCGTCTTCGATCCCACGCAGCTCATCCGCTTCCCGATGCGCTCGAGAACCTACATCGCCATCCGCCTCTTCTTCGGCCTTCTCTCACCAGCCAACATCCTCGGCGCGATGCTTTCCTTCGCAGCAGCCGTTGGCATCATATTGGCGATTCCCTCGCTCTGGTTCTACGCCTTCGCAAGCGCGATCGTCTTCGCTCTGACCAACGCGCTCTTTTCCCGCATGGTCTTCGCCTGGGTAGACCGCTGGCTCTCCACCCGACGCGCCCGCGAAGTCTTCACCGGTTGCATCTTCGCCTTCTCCATCGGCATCCAGTGGCTCAACTTCACCTTCAATCCCGCATACGGACACCACAAGCACTCGACCAACGCGATGGCACGAATCGGCAGCGCAGTCACCTTCTATCACCGCGCGCAACCCATCATCGGAGTCTTGCCTCCCGGTCTCATCGCCACCTCATTGGTGCGCGCCAATCAAGGCCATCTGTTCGCATTTCTCGGCTTCGCAGCAGCATGCAGCTTCTTCGCTCTGTTGTTCTTCGCTATTTTCGCGTGGCGCATGAGCATCGAGTTCCGCGGTGAAAACCTCAGCGATGCAGCCAACGCCGTCTCAACCAAACCGAAAGCCGTCACGCGCCACGCAACACTTGCCCCTCAAATCTCACCACAACGCGGCTTCGCACTTCCCTCTACGATCGCTGCGGTCATCGGCAAGGAATTCCTGCAGGTCCGGCGAAACACGGGCCTCTTCTACGGCATGATCGCGCCCGTCGCCTTCGTCTTCATCTTCGCCGGCAAGCTCGCCACGCGCAGCAACGCCAGCTGGGTCTTCCCCGCAGCGCTTGCGTATACACTCATGGGCATCGCTCCGCTTTCCTATAACTCGTTCGGACTCGAAGGCGCAGGCGCGCAGTTCTACTTCATGGCTCCCATACGCTTGCGCGACGTCTTCCTCGCCAAGAACATCGTCAACTTCGCCCTCGCCTTCATCGAGATCGCCGCCGTTTTCGCCATCATCAGCTACGTCGCTCTTCCACCAAGCCCGACGGTCATCGCCGCCGCATTCCTCTGGGCCGCAGCCACCCTCATGTTCTCCACAACGTTAGGCAATCGACGTTCGATCATGGCGCCCAAGAAGATCGACCTCGGTCGCACCGCCTCCAAGCAGGCTTCACCATTGAGTGGACTCATCAGCATCGGAGTTCTGCTTGCCTCAGCGGCCATTGGCGCGGGTTTCCTGCTGCTGGCCATCTATCTGAACGCCCTTTGGCTGCTGTTGCCCATCTTGCTGGCATTCGCGCTTGGCGCGCTGTTCCTCTACATGCAAGGGCTTGGCGCCATCGATAGCTACGCCCTCGCCAATCGCGACACGCTGTTCGAAGAGCTATGCAAGAAGTAGTCCTACCTCAGCCCTTCGTCCCGATCACGCTCAGCATCCGTCCCGTATAGCCGTGTTCCGCCCGATGCGAGAAGTACTTCCGCACCCCACTCTTCAACCGCGTGCAAGCCGTGCATTCAGACACCACACTGATCTTCGAGTTCGCCAGTCCAGCGTCCAGAAGCTGCTGTCGATTCGCCTCGATCAGATCCAGGTGAATCTGCGGCCCGATGTTCGAGTGCCCTGGAGCGCGCGCGGTCAGGAACAGCAGCGGATACTTCTCCCGAATCGGATCGGAGTCGTAGACTTCGGAGAACAGCGTCGGCGCGTAAGCAAACTGGCTCTCGAACTCAAACCGCACTTCTTCGCCAACTGCAAAGCAGCAAGCGCCGATCGCTGGCCCAATCGCCGCAACCAGGTCTTTCTGGCGCGAGCCATAACGCAGCCGCATCGTCCCCACGCCACGCTCGACGATCCTCGCCAGCGTCCCGCGCCAACCGGCGTGGAACGCTGCCACCGCATGCGTCCGTGTATCCGCCAGGAGTACCGGCACACAATCCGCAGTCTGCACGCCCAGTAGCAGGCCACTGAGGTCCGTCATGAGTCCATCGCCACGCAGAACAGCCTTGCCTTCCTTGGTGCTCAGCGCGCCATGCTCTTCATCGATCGCCCGGATCATCCCGCTATGGAACTGACGAATGGTAACCAACTCACCAGGATTCTTGCCGCTGACAGCCCGCACAAACCGTGTCCGATTCTCAGCCACAGTCTTCGGGTCATCGTCGTCCGTCCAACCAAGATTCTGCTCTCCGTCGCCATAGGCCGTAGATCCACCGCCCTGCCGCGTGCTGAATCCAGCCTGTAACCAAGGCCAACGGTCCCACGCAGGCATGCGAACAACCCCAGCAACCCTCTTTGAACCGTTAATACCCTTGCTTAGGGAGCTTTTTTGCTGCTTGATCCGATAGCCGTCTTTCCAGCTTCCGGTCCGGGTCGTACGCTTGCCATGTTCCAGTCCCACCCCGGCCAGGATGGCGTCCACAGCGCCAATCGCCTCAGGGCTCTCCAACCAATCTTTCATAGAACTATTCTACCGAGGTCGAGATATCGGATACCGCCTTAAAGGATCTGGGCCCGCTTTCCGGCGGGCCCTGGAGAGGCATAGAGGAGGGGAATCAACTGAGGAATCGTAGATGGGTGCCCAAACAGCGGACAGGAGTGGATTATAACTTTGGTGGGACAGCTAGGAATTGCCTCTCAGTTGAACATGTAGACGCAAGTCTGCAGAAAAGAGTTGTCCTTGGTTGAAAATAAATTTGTACTTTTCTTAAACTTTCTTTGAATCAAAGCCTTAGGCACCTTTTCGCGCTTTCCATAGTCTAATGGCGAGACCTGAAAGCCACTGAAGCGTGCATTTGCATTTTCATTGGACTTTCGCCCAATTATACGGAACCTCTTGCATTTCATGGGTTTCGGCGTTACGATACCCCGATTGCCTGCATGACAACAGCTACTCAAATCGCCTCTCACCTCCTCCGCTCTCGAATCGGAAAAATTTGTGTTGCGCTAACTGGCAGCACGCCCGAAGAAATGATTGAAAAGGCCTCTGCGGTCCTAAAAGAGACCACTTTTCTTGAATTTCGGCTCGACTACCTGACCAAGCCAGCCGCCGCGCTGCCGCAGTTCAAAGCCTTTTTGGCCGAAAATGGCGCGGCGACAGTCGTCGCCACCTGCCGCTGCAAGGAAAACGGTGGACGGTTCAACGGTTCGGGTGCCGCAGCCCTCGACGTTCTCTTAAAGGCCGCGGAAGCAGGCTTTCAGATCGTCGACATCGAACTGGAGTCCATCGAAAAGCTGCCGAAGGACACGATGGGCAAACTGCGCGAAGCGGGCGCCGCTATCATCATCAGTCATCATGACTTCCATGCCACGAAGGATCTTGACGGCATTTATAAGCGCATCGAACCTTTCAATGCGGACTTCATCAAGGTCGTTCCAACGGCGAAGTCCCTTTCCGACAATCTCACGCTTATGAAGTTTATGGAGCGCATGGAAGATCGTTCCAATGCAAGCATCGTCGGTATCTGCATGGGCGAAGCCGGAATCATCTCTCGCGTACTCGGTCTGCGAGCCGGATCTGCGTTTACGTTTGCAGCCGCGAACGTGGGTGAAGAAACCGCCCCTGGCCAGATTGCCGCACGCACCCTCATCGAAACCTACCGCGTGGATCAGGTTGACGCTGCGACGAAGGTCTACGGCGTGGCCGGGAACCCAATTCGCTCTTCCCTTTCGCCGCTGATGATGAACACCGCCTTCCGCCGCGAGACGGTGAACGCAGTTTACCTGGCGCTCCAGACGAGCAAGGCAGACGACCTGTTCAAGTTGGCCCGCGAGATTCCGATTCAGGGCCTCAGCGTGACCATGCCACTCAAGGAAGACATCATTCCGCTGCTCGAGCGCACAGACCCACTTTCCGCCAAGATTGGCGCTGTAAACACCGTGCTGCGCGCGCAGGATGGCAAGTTCTACGGCTTCAACACGGACGTCGCAGGCATCGTGGGCCCACTAGAACGCCGACTCACCCTGAAGGGCGCCAAGGTGCTCGTTCTGGGTGCAGGCGGTGCTGCACGCGCTGCCGTGTTTGGTTGTCGCGACAAAGGCGCAGAGGTTTGGATACTGAACCGCACTCCTGAAACGGCGCAGAAGTTGGCGAAGCAATCAGGCGCGAAGACCATTAAGCGTGAAGCAGTAGCAAAGACCGGCTTCGATGTCATCATCAACGCGACCCCCATCGGCATGACCGGCATCAAGGCCGCACCGATGCTCGGGCTCGAAGACCTTACCGCGCGGATCGTGTTCGACCTGGTCTACAACCCCATTGAGACACCGCTGTTGAAGATGGCTCGCGCGAAGGGCCTAACAGCCATCTCAGGCGTTGAAATGTTTGTCCAGCAGGGCGCAAGGCAGTTCGAAATCTGGACCGGCAAGCCTGCTCCGGAAGAAGAAATGCTCCGGGTTGTGCTGCATTCGCTGAAGCAGACCGCGGAAGCCAACGGAGAGATTGCGCCGGTTGCGGCAAAGCCTGAGCCTGTCGCACCGGCTCCTGTCAAAGCTGATCCGGAACCTGCCGCGAAGCCCGTCCCTGCGCCGAAGGCCGCTGCGAAACTGCCTGTAAAGGCCGCTGTAAAACCTGCACCGGTAAAGGCGGCGCCGGTTCCTGCAAAGCCCGCACCGAAAGCTGCCAAGAAGGCTGCTCCGGCAAAGAAAGCCCCTGCCAAGCCAGTGGCGAAAAAGAAGTCACGCTAAGGCGGGACTTACTTTTTCGCTCCTCCCGGAATCGGCTCAAACTCCTTGTCCATCCATGTCTTCAGCGCGTCCACGCTTTCCGGGTGGCCGAGGAAGTCCTGCACCAGTTGCTCCGCTGGCTTAGAGCTGCCAGGCTCCAGCACAGTGTGGCGATAGCGCAACGCCGCCGGCCCATCTAGCAGATTTTTGGGGTCGAACGCCGAGAAAAAGTCCACGGCAATTACCTTATCGAGCACGTAGGTGTAATAGTTCGACGAATAACCCGTAAGGTGCGTGAACGCCGCATAGAAGTGGTCATCCGGCAGGAACTGGTAAGGGTTGAAGCGGGCAAAGTCCTGCTTCAGCAGAGCGTCGAAGTCCACCTGCGCCGGAGGCTCGTTATGCACCTGGAGCGCGTAGGTGGAGTAGAGCAGCTGCTGCTGTACCCAGCTGGCACGGCCGAAGTAGCTCGCGCGGTTCATGCGCGCGATCATCTCGAGCGGCATCACTTCACCGGTCTTGTAATCCTTGGCAAAGCTTTGCAGAATCGTGGGGTCGTGGAACATCTCTTCGAGCATCTGCGAAGGCGCTTCGACAAAGTCGCCTTCCGTGGTGATGCCGCTCTGGCCAGCCCAGCGCTGCTTGCCACCGAGAACCTCATGCATCATGTGGCCGAATTCGTGGAAGAATGTGCCGACGTCGCTGAACTGCATGAGGCCGGGATCTTCTGCCGAGCCTCCAGGGAAGTTGCAGACCAGCGTAGCCTCTGGCAGTTGCTCGCCTTTCATGCCAGGAATCAGGCCGCTCTCTGAGAACCACTTGTCCTTGCCTTCGCGGGGGTGCATGTCGAGGTAAATGCGGCCGGCTTTCTGGCCAGCGTCGTACACGTCGTAAGCATGCACAGAGGGGTCCCACACAGGCGCGTCGGAGGGGCGGAACTCGACGTGGAAGAGGCGCGAGGCGGTCCTGAGGATTCCGGCTTCGACCGTCGCATAAGCGAAGTAGGGCCGAACGCTTTGGGAGTCAAACGCATAGGCGGAGCGGCGATACTGCTCGTTCCAGTACTGGGAGTCGGCAATCGTCATCGGCAGCGCATTGGGGTTCTTGCTGCGGACAAAATCCTGCAGAAGACCGAACTCCTTCTTCGCACGATCGCGAGAGGCCACGTCCACCTCGTCGAGGAAGTCCTTCATCTTCGGCGCGGAGCCCATCATCTGGTCCGCCGTGGCAAGATCGGCCCAGGTGGCGAAGCCCAGCGTAGTGGCAAGCTGTTGGCGCGCTTCGAGGAGATCCTTGAGCACCGCAACGTTCGCCGGGTAGGCGCGGTTCGCATAGGCAAGGAACATCGCCTGGCGGAGCTTAGGGTTCTTCGCGTAGGTGACGACCGGCGTCATGTCAGGCGAGTCGGTGGTGAGGGTGATGATACCGTCGGCCGCGGGTTTGTGTTTTGCGATGTAATCAACAGGAAGACCGTCGAGCTCAGACTTATCGGTGACCGGAATCTTGCGCACATCGTCCTGCACGTTGCGGGCAAACTTGAGCGATATCTCGGTGATGCGATCCTGGAGCTGTTTCACCTTGTCGCGCGTGGGCTGGTCCTTATCCACGCCGCCGAGGCGATATTCGAGAAGGTTCCGCTCCATATAGTGCTTCGTGGCAGCATCGGCCTTTGTAATGTCGACCGCAGCAAGAGCGTGGTAAATATCCTGATTGAGCGCGACGACAGCTCCCTCAGCGGCAACTACCTGCGCCAGCGCCTGCGCTTTGTCGCGGATGTCCTTATTGGCGTTGACGGCAAACATGATCTGCGTCTGGTTGCCGGCGAGGGTAAGGTTCATCTCCGCGCGGTCGAAGGGCAGAAGCGTGTTTTCGACCGTACGCGGACCCTTCACGGCAAGCAGCTGCGCGACGAGGCGGCGCTCCTCAGCAATATGCCACTGATCCCAGTTTTCAAGCGAACTGCCGTCCTTGAGGCCTACCCAGGCGTGCAATGGGTCGACGGGCTTCGTGGGGGTTTGGGCAACCGCAGTCAGGGCGAGGAAAGGCGTAAGAAAAAGAACTGGAAGGGCAGGACGCACGAAGACACTCCATGGCGGAAGCCGTCTCGAAATGATAACCGTACGCCTGCCAGAATGGTTAGGCGGCAGCTTTCTGGATCCAGCCACGTAAGGCCTGCATACTGACTTCCCGGCCCAGAAAGTCCTGCACGAGCTGGCGTGCAGGCTTGGAACCGCCGGGCTCGAGCACCTGACGCCGGTATCGCATGGCCGTGGCGGCGTCGAAGGGGTTTGCGGGATTAGTCGCGGTCTTCCGGAACTCCTCAAAGAACTCCAGCGCCATCACCTTGTCGTACAGATAGGTGTAGTAGTTCGAGGTGTAGCCCACAAGGTGCGTAAACGCCGCATACATGCGGTTGCCATCCACAAACTCGTAGAGCGAAAAGCGGTCGTAGCCTTCACGCAGCAGGGTGTCTAAATCGAGCTCGGCAGCAGCGCGGTCATGAGTCTCCATGGAGTACGTCGCGTACATCACCTGCGTCAGCGTGGAAAGCGCACGCCCGTGCGCGGAAGCGCGGGTCATACGCGCAACAGTCTCGTACGGAATCGGCTCGCCGGTCTCATAGTGCTTTGCGAACGTGCGAATCAGGTCGGGGTCTTCGAAAAACTCTTCCAGCATCTGCGAAGGGACTTCGACGAAGTCGCCTTCGGTGGCGATGCCGGATTGGCCGGACCAGCGCTGGCGTCCGCCAAGGACCTCATGCATCAGGTGGCCGAACTCGTGGAAATAGGTCACGACGTCCGAGTACTGCATCAGGCCGGGGTCGGCGTCGGTAGGCTCCGGGAAGTTGCAGACAAGCGAAGCCTCAGGAAGCGAGTGGCCGAGGACCCCGCCAACCAGCGAGCACTCGGAGAACCACTTGCTCTTGCCTTCGCGCGGGTGCATGTCGAGGTAGATCCGGCCGACAGTTTCGCCCTTCTTTGCGGAAGCTTCGTCATCGTCGATGACATGGAAGGCCTTGACAGCTGGATCCCACACGGGAGCGTCGAGAGCGCGGTCGAAGCGCACACGGAAGAGCTTGCCCGCGGTAGCGAGAATCCCAGCTTCAACGGGCGTGTACGGGAAGTACGGGCGGACGGACTGCGAGTCAAAATCGTACCGCGCGCGGCGGAACTGCTCTTCCCAGAATCGAGCGTCGGAAAGCGACAGCGGCAGGGCTTCGGGATCGCGTTCGCGCACAAAGGCCGCAAGCTCGGTGAACTCGTGGTGTGCAGTTTCACGGGCCGCAACCTCAACCTCGCCAAGGAATTTGCGCATATTCGCAGCGGAACCCATCATCTGGTCTACGGTAGCGAGATCCGCCCAGCTGCGGAAGCCGAGCAGCTCAGCCATCTCCTGGCGGAGCGCAAGGAGATCTAGCAAAACTTGCTTGTTTGCCGGGTAGCCGCGGTCGTTGTAAGCCAGGTACATCTTGCGGCGGAGCTGCGACGAAATCGCGTAGCTCATGATCGGCGACATGTCCGGCGGATCGGTCGTGAGGGTGATTTTTCCATCCGGCGCAGGCTGATGGCGTGCGATGTAGTCAGCAGGAAGGCCATCGAGCTGTGAGGCATCCTCGACAGCGATCTTGCGGACATCGTCCTGCACGGTGCGCGAGAAGGTCATGGAGAGCTCGGTCATGCGCTCGGCGAGGGCACGCACCTTGTCCCGCGTGGCCTGATCGCGGTCCACGCCCGCGAGCCGGTAACCGAGCAGCGTGCGCTCCAGATAGTACTGGGTGGCGTCGTCCTCTGCGGTTGCATCAATCGCGGCCAGAGCCTTGTAGACGTCCTGATTGAGCGAAAGGGACACACCCTCTGCCGAAACAAGCTGCGAGAGCTCCTGCACGGCATCGCGAACGCTGGAAGCCGGATGCACCATAAACATCACACCCGTTTGCGAGCCGGCCATGCGCAGATGCCACTGCGCCTGATCGAAGAGCGTGAGTGTGTTGGCAACGGTGTGGGGCTCGGTAAGAGCGAGGAGGGTGGCGATCTTTTTGCGCGATGCGCCGAGGTGTTGCTCGGTCCATTCCTTGGCTGCTTCGGCGGTGGCGGGACCGTTCCAGAGATGTAGTGCGTCCATGCTTGCGAAACTCCTGCGGCTCGTGTGAGCGACCTTCTTATGATGGCACTAAGCGGGCGGATGGGGAATTCATGTAACTGCAACCGCCTGTCTCGCCACCGGCAGGAGGGAATCTAGCAAGCTTCTCCCTACGGATGGCGGAGGGCGTGCTATGGTCATTACCAACATCAGAAACAGTTGATAGAAGATATGATCGAGATAACTGCCTATGCATAGCTTTCTGATCGCCGTTCTGTTCCTTGCCTTTCTGCTTTCGCCCTGCCTGGCGGCGGCCAATGGGGACCGCGCGCGGCTGGAGGCGAAAGCGAAGCCGAAACGGATCATCAGGCAGCGGCGGGCGGAAAAGCCGGTTCAGCCGCAGGAAGTGCCCCGGGTCGAGCAAGCGGTTGTGCAAGCAGTGGAACAACGCGTGGAGCGGCGAAAGGGCGACCGGCGGCATCATGAAGAGCGGGTAGCAGAGCCGCAAGTGGCCGCAAAACCGACACCTCCTGTGAGCGTCGCAGTCATGGAGAACCCTTCCCTGCAGGATCCAGACAACTCCGGTGTAAGGCACCGACGTGCGATTCTTCTGAAGTGCGTTCGCGTGAGCCAGTTGAAGCAGCTTCATCTCGCGCCGGAACGTGGCGGCTCTCGCGCCGCCTAGATCGCTCGTGGGAAGTAAAATCGTTCTAACATGCGTTTTCTGATTGCTCTGCTGGCGATTGCCGGAATCATCGACTCTTCCCTTGCCCTTCGCATCCATTACCAGGACCCGAGTGCTGCCCCGCCCTGCGCAGTGACCGAGACGTGGGACTGCGGCGCGGTCAACCACTCGCGCTTCGCGTCGTTTCCCCCGACCAGCTTCGATGAGACCGGCAAGCATGTGCATGTTCCCGTAGCTCTCTTCGGCATCATCGGCTACGCGCTGATCGCAGGACTCGCTCTCGGAAATAAGCTTTGGTGGACGCTGCAAGCGGCGGAGATCGGCTTTGCGTTCGCCGCGTTTCTCAGCTACATGGAAGCGTATGTGCTCGAGAAGTGGTGTATCTACTGCGTTTGGTCGCAGGGGCTTGTTACCGCCATTCTTCTCTGTACGATCGTGGCGCTTGTGTTGCAGCATCGCAGCAAGAAGCAGCTGGTTGTGGCTCCCTAAGGAGCTCGCGGCGAAGCGTCCAGCTACAATCGTTCCATGTGGCCTAAGGCATTGCTCGAACTTGCTCCTCATATCGTGCGGCTCGTGCCGGCGGCGAACCGTTTTCTGCAGGACAAGGCTTCGGGCGACGACGCCAATCGCAAGGCCATGGAAGCGATGGCCGAAGGGTTGCGCGGCGACCTGGGACAGGTGACGGCGGCGCATGCGGGGCTTTATCGGCAGCTCAATGAACAGAGCGAAACGCTGGCATTGACGAAGGCGTCAGCGGAAGCAGCAAAGCTCGCGGCGGAGTCTGCCGAAGGGCGCGTGGCGCGGCTGCATCGGCGCGTGCTGGTAAATACCAAGCTGCTGGCGGCGGTGCTGCTGATGAACCTTGTGCTGCTAGTGCTGGTGATTGTGCTGCTGGTGCGTCACTAGATCGAGCTCGCATGACCAACAAACATACAGGGCGTGGCATTGCGCGGGTTGCGGCGGGCATTCGGCAGCGGCATGAAGCGGCGGGGATTTCGAGTCGTATTGCGGTGGCGATTTATGCGGCGGTCCTGGTCGGCTTGGCGGCTTTGTGCGGTCCGTTTGTAAAGTGCCATCTGCAGGCAGTTGCGGTTTTGGATCTGGTGGCAAATCAGCCTGTACCAGCTGTGCTGCAGAAGATTGTTTCTGAACCGATCACCACACAGGGTCTAACGCTGAACACCACCCAAGGCCCCATACGCGCAAGGATGTATACGCCCGCCGGACATCCGCAGGCGCCCGCACTGGTCGTGCTACATGGCGTGCATCACCTGGGCATGGATGAGCCGCGGCTCATTGCCTTTGCTTCTGCAATGGCTTCCTGCGGGCTGCGCGTGCTCACACCGGAGTTGCCGGACATAAAGGACTACCACGTAGGCGCGAACTCGATTGCCACCATTGGCGACTCTGCCGCGTGGCTTTCCAGGCAGAATGGCGGACGTCCTGTAGGCGTGATGGGACTCAGCTTTTCGGGCGGCCTTTCGCTCATGGCGGCAAGCGATCCGGTGTATCGCCCCGCCATCAAGTTTGTCGTCGCGGTGGGCTCGCAGGATGAGATGTCACGCGTCGCGGAGTACTACCGCACCGGCGAGGATGCGCGACCCAATGGCGGTGAAGAGACATTACCTCCGCATGAGTATGGAGCTCTGGTGCTGGAGTACGAAAACCTCGAAGACTTTGCGCCGAAGAGCGATCTAGCCGCGCTGCGGGCGGTGTTGCGCGCGCACTTATATGAGGACGCAGCAGGTGAAAGAGCAGCGATGGCCGCGCTGAATCCCACGCAACTGGCCGAAGCGAAGCAGCTGATGGATACGACCTCCGCGAAGACGCGGGACATGTTGGCGCGGAGCGAGTCCGAGCACGTCGCGGGTATGGCAGGCGTCAGCCCTCATGGACATCTGAAGGGCCTCACGACGCCGGTCTACCTGCTACATGGCGAGGGAGACAACATCATTCCCTCAGCCGAGACAATGTGGATGGAGTCCGAGCTGCCAAGTGAGACGTTGCAGTACGCGCTCATTTCGCCGGTGATTTCGCACCTGGATATGGATGGCGCCGCGCCGGGTGCGTTGGACCGTTGGAGGCTGGTGCATTTTTTTGCGCTGGTACTAAGGGCGGCAGAGAAACAGTGAAGCAAAATGTAGAGGACAGAGAAAGCTATGACTGAATTGATTTCGTTGGCGGATATAGGAGCGGCGCAGAAGCGGATTGACGGAGTTGCTGAAAGAACACCATTGGTACGTTTGGACAGGAGCGAACTACCCTTTGAGATTTGGCTGAAAGACGAATCCGCCCAACCCATCGGCAGCTTCAAGCTTCGCGGTGCGTACAACAAGATCGCGCAGCTCACACCCGAGCAGTTGAAGCTTGGAGTAATCACCTACTCCTCCGGCAACCACGCTCAGGGAGTCGCCTACGCCGCACGCGCTCTCGGTAGCAAAGCCGTCATCGTGATGCCCGACAACGCACCCCGCATCAAGCGCGAAGCCACACTCGCCCTCGGCGCGGAGATCGTCGATGTAGGGCCCGCCAGCACCGAGCGCAAGCTGAAAGCCGAAGAGCTCGAAGCGAAGTTCGGCTACACGATGGTCCCTCCGTACGACGACGAAGCCATCATCGCCGGTCAGGCGACCTGCGGTGTGGAGATCATGGAGCAGCTCCCGGATGTCGGTCTGGTCCTCTCGCCGGTTTCAGGCGGCGGCCTGCTTTCCGGCGTCGCAACCGGCGTGAAGCTGCTGTGCGAAGCCGAAAGCCGCATTGCCCCGCAGGTTTGGGGATGCGAACCCGAGCTTTCGGCGGACGCGAAGGAGTCGTTCTATAGCAAAGTCCTGGTAGAGTGGCCGGCTGCAAAAACCACCCGCACGCTCGCCGACGGGCTGCGCACACAGGCATTGGGCGAGCGAAACTTTCAACACATCCTGCGCTTCGTCGACGGCATCGTGACCGTTACCGAGGACGAAATTCGCAAGGCCCTCCGTGTGATTCTTGAAGCTACAAACCTAGTCGCCGAACCCTCCGGCGCAGTAACCCTCGCGGCGGCGCTATTCCATGCCGACGAACTTCCCCGAGCGGAAAAGATCGTCGCGATTCTCTCCGGCGGCAACCTCGATCCAGCGCTCAAAGCCGAACTGGTAGCCGAAGGCGCAGCAGGTCGCGTCTAATAGGGAATCATGCGACTTCGTCCGGCAATTCTCGGTTTTACATTTCTTTCAGCCGCATTGCTTGCGCAGAAGCCGGCAAAGCCGGGCAGGGATGACGATCGCAGCGGATACGACCGCGCCGCACGAGCAACCGTACTGCACGTCGCCGATGTCTATGTCACCGCCGACGCCACCTCGCCGCCGATCATCACCGTCTCACCTGGCCACGAGCTCGTCGTGCTCGCGCATAACGGTCCGTGGGTGAACGTGTTCGCCAACACCGACACGAAGGAAGACGCCGACCCCGACTCCAAACCCGAGTTCGAAGACCCAGCCGACAGTCCCGATCCCAGCACCGGATGGATCCGCGACAAAGGCATCGTCGGTCCGACAACCCCAAACGGCGACGCGCTGATCTTCGGCGCCGCAGCCGAGTTTGAAGCGACAGCTTCGCAGCCGCATCCACCCAAGGATGCCGCCAGCGCAGCTCACCTGCTCTACCGCCGCGTGGGCGATTATTTTCCCAACTCCCCGCTGGCCGCTGAAGCTGCGTTTCGCTCGGCAGACATCCGCTGGCAACTGGATAAAATCGACATCTCCACCCTGCCAAGCGCGAAGGAGCAGGACGCCTTCCTGCGCCCTCATCTCTACGACGGCGAACTCCGTCGCGTCATGAAGATGTATCCGGGCACGCCCCAAGAAGCGAAGGCTGCGTTCGATCTGCTGGACGCAAAGCTATGCGGCGACTGGCAGGGCCTCCCGAAGTGTCCGGAGATGGAAGCAGACCTTTATCTGAAGTATGCGGACCGTTACCGCGATGGGCCAAAATCAGCTGAGGCCTTGTACGACGCCGCATACCGCCAGGGCGCGCTCGTAACGATGTATCAGGTCGACGACCAAAAAAAACGCTCGGACGAAGCGGCGAAGCGATGCCAGTCGATTGCCGACGAACTAACGCATGACTATCCGAAGTCAGACTACGCCGCTCGCGCACAGGCAATCGCTTTCCGCGTGCGGCAAGGCATCCCCGTATACGGCAACGACCGTGATTAGCGAACCACACCTCAGAGATTAAGAACTCGCTCCGCGTTGGTCTGTGTCAGTTGCGTAAGATCGGCCTCCGAAAGACCAAGTCCCGCGAGGAAGTCCTTGCCTTTCGTATTCGGACTGAACGGATAGTCGACCGAGTACATCATGTTGTTGAGGCCGATGACCTCGCGGCAGCAATCGAACGGCGGCTTGGTAAAGTACCCGCTGGTCGTAACGTGGACGTGCTCAAGAAAGGTTTCCGTGACCGTTCGCGGAGCCGACTTCCGCGCAGCCGAAAGGATGCCGTTCGAACGGGCCAGCGCATACGGAATCCCTTCGCCCATGTGGCCAATGATGATCCGTAGCGTAGGCAGCCGATCAAGTACGCCGGACACAATCAGCCGCAGCGTATGGAGCGCAGTTTCCGCATGCCATCCCCAGCCGGCAATCGAAAGCGGCATCGCTACTTCGGGCGCGAGACCGCCGAAGTAGGCAGACTTAATGGAAGCGGGCGGCGGAGCCGGGTGTACATACACCGGAACCTTGAGCGCAGCGGCAGCTTCCAGCACGGGAAAGAACTCCGGCGCATCGAGAAACTTGCCATCCGTCGTGCCATTCACATAGACGCCTTTGAAGCCAAGTTGCGTAATGCAGCGGTCGATCTCCTTGACGGCATTAGCAGGCTCTTTCAAGCCCGGCGTACAGAAAGCAGCAAGCCGCGCGGGGTTGGCACTGACGGCAGCGGCGGCTTCATCGTTCACAGTGCGCAGCACTGCGGTCTGTTCAGCGGGTGCGAGAGCGTCCACTCCGATCGCTGCAAGTGAGATGATCTGCAGCTCAATAGAGGCTTCGTCCATGGCCGCAAGCCGCAGAGGGCCAAGGTCGAGCAGTCGCTCACGCACAGCCCGAAGCGCCGGTGGCGTGTTGTCGCCATCGGCATGCGTGGCTTTTAGAAAATCGGCGGTAACAAAGTGCTCTTCAAGGGTGATCGTTTTCATCCCCAATGGGATGCATAGTCTGGCGGCTACGTCGCAAGATTGCGCTTCGATGAAGATTCACTGTTGAGCCTGCGGAAATCCAGTGCGGTTAGAATCGTTGCATGTCTTTACTGAAGGTTTTGATCCTGGCAATCGTCCAGGGACTCGCTGAGTTGCTGCCGGTTTCGAGCTCGGCCCACGTCGTCGTTGCCGAAAAGCTGATGGGCCTCGACCCATCCTCACCGGAGATGACGCTGGTCCTGGTCATGCTGCACACCGGCACCATGTTCGCCGTCATCGTCTACTTCTGGAACCAGTGGAAGCGCTCGTACTTCGCCACCGGCGACGCCTTCAAGCGTTTCGCGATCCGCGCCGTCTGGGCCACGCTGCTGACCGCCGTCATCGGCTATCCGCTACAGAAGCTGATCGCAAAGCTCGCCTTCCCCGGCGCTCCAAAAGCCCAGATCGAAGACCTCTTCGGCCGCCTCGATCTCGTAGCCTACGCGCTGTTCGCCGTTGGCCTTCTGATCCTGTGGGCAGGCATGAAAGAGCGCAGCGAAGAGAAGGTCACGGCCAACGCGTATGACAAATCGGTAACCCGCTCAGGCGACAACGTAACGTTCTCGCAGGCCGGATGGATCGGCGGCGTGCAGGGCCTCAGCCTTCCCTTCCGCGGCTTCTCGCGTTCTGGTTCCACCATCTCCGCCGGCCTGCTCGTAGGAGCCAATCGCGAGCGGGCCGAGAGATTCTCCTTCGCTCTCGCCGTCATCCTCACACCCGCAGTCGTTGGCCGTGAGGCGCTGCGCTTGCTCAAGGCTTCGCATGAAGCAGCGGCCGCAGGCACGCCGATCGATCTCCATGCCGGACTCGTGGCCGCGCTGCTGGGCATGGTCTTTGCCTTCTTCGCCGGGCTCGCCGGGCTTAAGTGGCTGAGCTCGTGGCTCGAGCATGGACGGTGGTATCTGTTTGGAATTTATTGTCTGGCGGCGAGTGGGTTTGTGGCGTTCCTGCACTTCGGTCCGCGGCACCTGTAAATTCAAGCCTGCCAGGGGTTCAGGACAGAGACGCCGGTAGAGGTAAAATCGGCGGTGTTGCGAGTGACGACGGTCATGTTATGCACCAAGGCTGTGGCGGCGATCAGCGAGTCATAATAAGCAGCAGTCGCAGGCACATGGAGCGTTGCGCAACGGAGTGCGGTCGCTGTATCGATAGCGAATGTGCGGTCATGGAAAGCCGGAATCACTTGTTGGTGCAGCCATGCGTGCAGTACGGCCCCCTGCACCGGATCCTTTCGAGATCGGCGCAGCACGCCTTTCTCGAGTTCTAGAATCGTGATCGTCGAAAGATAGAGCAATCGAATGTTGGTGCGGTCAGTCCAACTCTGCACAGCCGGATCTGCCCTACCCGTCGCAGACTTTCGCATCTCAGAGATCACATTCGTATCCAGAAGGTACATCAGTCGAATTCCACGGGACGAGGCTCGTAGTTCAAACGAGGCTCGATTTCCAACTCGATCTCCGCCGCCGCGGAGTTGCCGATAAGCTCGCCCAGCGTCGGGCCATCAGCGGTCACTTTGCGGTAGTCGTCGATGTTCAGCAGAACATGCGTGGTTTGGCCGCGGTCGGTAATGAAGACCGGACCTTTCCTGGCAGATGTCTTGGCGTAGCCGACCTTCTGATTGAACTCGCGACTGGAGATCGTGGTGATTGCCATGGCTATCCCTCCATGTACAGATGTTACTACGAATTCTGTTCGTGACGCGTATATTGCCCAGCCCACCAGAGCAACGGCAACTGCAACGGCAGCCGCAACCAGATAGCCCACAGCGGAATATTCGGATACCTCTCAGGATGCTGCGCCATCCAGATATTCGCCGGCATCACACAGACGAGCAGCAGCACCAACCCCCAGGCCGCGGCTCGTTTCGTCTGCGGAACCATCACACCGATGCCACCAGCAATCTCCGCCACGCCCGAGATCAGCACCAACTCGCGATGCGCTGGCAGATAGTCCGGCATGATGCCGACATACGTCAGCGTGATCACGAAATGCAAAGCGCCCGCGGTGATGTAGAGAGCACCCATGACAAAGCGGCCGATGCGCATAGATACTCCTCGGAAGATGACAAGCTCAAAGAGTGACGCTTAAGCAGAAAAGGCAGCCGGCTTTTTGCTCCGACTGCCTTCGATCTGCAACTTTGTAACGAAATGAACTACTTGGCAAGAGCGTCGCGGTGATCGCGAACGTAATTGTGCGAGTTCATCACATGGGCCTGCTGCTCGGTGAGGAGCTGACGGATCGGGAGCGGGAGATCATGCTCCAAAGCATCTTTGTAAGCTTTCTTGGCTTCATCTTCGCCCTGCTCGGCTGTTTCAAGCAACGTGTGGTCGCCGCCACCGAGTTTAGCTTTCAACTCGCCCCAGGCGCGGTGGAATGCGCCAGCCGTTGAGCCGGACTCGGATATATCCGCCATGCCAGCACGATGAAGTTCGTTTTCGAGTTCAGCGCGGAAGTTGGCCCGCTTGAGGCTTTCGGCCAGGAGGTAGCGCTTGAGGGTGTCGTCCTTCAGGTGCTCACCGATCTCGGCAAAACCCTTTTGTCCATCCTGCAGCGACTTGATGACGTCCAGCAGAACTGTTTCCATTTCCTTGTTCTTGGTCGATCCGTCTAGTGTATTAGCCATAGTTTTATCTCTCCTAAAGTCTGGATGCGCATGGGGTCTGCCGGCTGTGCGCGATTCTCCTTCGCCGGCAGCAAGCGAGAGAAATCGCGAAAATCCCACTCCCCCACCGCATACCTTTTCGCGTTTCCGGAACGGAAGCACGCGATTCGTTCTCTTAGCTAGATGCAGGAGATGACGGAATCGTTTTCCGGCCCCCGAAATGCCGGAATTCCCCCGGCGGGTGACTGGCTTGGTTCCACCCCCGCGGCATGGGCGCTCGGTGGCCGCCTATGGAACAATGGAAGTGCTCTGGAGGTTCCCGGTTGTGGTTGGCTCGCTGCCCATTTACAGGTGCGGCGGGCGAATACGACTGTGCGCGTACCCCATATGCCCATGAAGCCACAAAGACTTGTTTACTCGCCCACACGCAGCCGACGCTTGAACGAAATGCTCGGCCTGGTGGTGCTGGTCGCAGCCGGCCTCCTGCTTCTCTCTCTCGTCTCATACACACCGAGCGATCCCTCATTCAATACCGCCGGCGCCCTCGTCGGCTCGCGGCCGGCCCATAACTGGACAGGGTTGGCCGGCGCCTACGCCTCTGACCTGCTGCTCCAGGTCCTGGGAGTTGCGGTAATCTTCGTTCCACTGGTGCTCATCCGGCTGGGCGTTTCCTGGATGCGGTCGAAGGCCGTTGGCTCATGGATGGCAAAATCCGTCGGCCTGGGCCTTTGGCTGGTGTTCGCACCGGCCGCGATCTCCCTACTGCCCGGCCATCTGCTGTGGCGGCACGCAGTGCGTATCGAAGGGGTCGAAGGCCGTGTTCTGGGCGATGGAATGATCCGCCTCGTGAACCTGCCGGGCGCCGTCATCCTTTGCTCGCTCATGGTCGCGCTTTCCCTCTACCTGACCACAACCTTCATGCTCTCGACCGCGCGCGAGTGGTTTCTTTCGCACTTTGCCTTCGTCCGCGACACGCGAGCCTGGTGGGAGACGCGGCAGGAGCGCAAAAAGAACAAGGCAGCTCAGGCAGAGATCAGCGCCTACGAAACCAAGCGTGAGAAAGCAGCCGCGAAGGCTCGCGTGGCGGAGATGCCAAGCAACTCCCTCCTCTCCGGCCTGTTTGGATGGTTCGGTCGGCGGCGCAAGACTGAGGTCGAGGACTTCTCCGAGAGCGGGCAGGACCGCGAGCGTGCAGAGTTCGGCAGCGAGGCGCCTTCAATGTGGCAGACCATGCCACGGACACTCGTCACGGAGACACCGGTAACGCCATTGAGCGCCGCCGCCGCAGCAGCAGCTCCGTTCGCCGCGCAACTGGCCGCAGCGGCCGTGCCGTTGCGTGCAGCAGAGTTACCCTTTGAGGCCGCAGCTTTAGCGAACGATGTGGTCGAAGACGATGGTTGGCTAGATGCCCCAGATCGCAACGCGCCGCCACCTTTGCTGCCTCGCCGTGATGTGTCGAACCACGTAGACATTCCGGAAGCACCGCCTGCGCGCATGCCCGCACCGCGTCCCCTGGCAGCGCGGCCTGTGCCTGCACCGCTCCCGCCGATGCCTTCGCCCACGATGGACATCGCCGCGCAGAACATCGCATTCGGCAAGCGTGCCGACGCCGATCTTCGTGCCGTCGCCATGACGACCAAGTCCATACGCGGCTACAAGCTCCCCCCAAGCTCGCTCCTCTATCGCAGCGAAGAGCATGTGCAGGTTCGCGAAGAAGCCTTGCGCGCCGAAGCCAAGGTGCTCGTCGAAAAGTGCGCCGAGTTTGGCGTCGACGGCAGCGTCGAGCAGATCAATCCCGGCCCCGTAGTCACGACATTCGAGTTCCGCCCCGATGCCGGCGTAAAGTACTCCCGAGTCACCGGTCTCGCCGAAGATCTTTGCCTCGCCATGGCCGCCGAATCCATCCTCATCGAGCGCATGCCCGGCAAATCGACCGTCGGCATTCAGGTCCCGAACCACGAACGCGAGACCATCTGGCTCCGCGATGTGGTCGAGTGCGAGAGCTTCGCGACCTCGAAGAGCAAACTCCCCATCGCGCTCGGCAAAGACATCAGCGGACGCATCGTCACCGGCGATCTCGCCAGCATGCCGCACGTCTTGATCGCCGGCTCTACGGGCTCCGGTAAGTCAGTCGCCATCAACGCCATGATCATGAGCGTGCTCTTCAAGTCCACGCCCGAACAAGTTCGCATGATCCTCGTAGACCCCAAACGTGTCGAGCTCGGCATGTATGAAGGCATCCCGCATCTCTTCACGCCCATCATCACTGAAGCAAAGCTCGCCGCCAACGCGCTCCGCAACGCGGTGAAAGAAATGGAACGCCGACTCAAGCTACTCGCCGCCAACCACGTCCGCAACATCGACCAGTTCAACAAGCTCTTTGAAAACGGCAGCGAATACTTGTTCGAAGACGTGAACCAGGAGCCGTTGCCCTACATCATGATCATCATCGACGAGCTCGCCGACCTCATGATGCTCGACCGCGCCAACGTGGAAGAAGCCATCACGCGCCTCGCACAGATGGCGCGCGCTGTCGGCATACATCTCGTGCTCGCCACACAACGACCGAGCGTGGACGTCATCACCGGCCTCATCAAGGCCAACGTGCCCACCCGCATGAGCTTCCGCCTCGCCACGAAGGTCGACTCTCGCACCATCATCGACTCCAACGGCGCGGAAAGCCTTCTGGGCCGCGGCGACATGCTCTTCCTGCCGCCCGGCACATCACGCCTGCAACGCGTGCACGCACCCTTCGTCACCGAAAAAGAAACCGCGGCCGTCGTCGAGTTTTGGAAAGCACAAGGCACCGCGGAGTACGCCGAAGGCTTCCTCGAAGGCCCCAAGGATGAGAAGGGCAACGCCGAAGGCGGAAGCGCAAACGACGGCGACGACAACGATGCCATGTTCGACGACGCCGTGAGGTTGGTGTTCGAGTTCGGCAAGGCCAGCACGTCCCTGCTGCAACGCCGCCTTCGCATCGGCTACGGTCGCGCAGCTCACCTGATCGACATGATGGAGCGCGATGGCCTCGTCGGCCCTGCAGACGGCTCCAAGCCCCGCGAGATCCTGAAATCGCCCAGCTACTTTGCGGAGCTCGACGCAGCGAACCGCTAACCTACTTCGGCTGCCTTAACCACTGCATGACTGCGGCGCGCACCTGCTCATACTCGGGCTCGTGCGCGCCGAAGCTTTTTAAAGTGCCATGAGCTTTGCCGGTATACCAGTTGAGTGCAAAGCTTCCACCGGGCTGAAACTGTTTTGCTTGGTCTCCAATGGCTACGGCGCCGCCGGGCGTAACGGACTTCGCAGCGTTCTCAGACTCCAGAGAGATGTACTCTTCAGCGCGACCGGCCTGCGAGAAGTGCTCGAAGTTATAACGAGTCTGCGATCGGCCCACAGGTTCAAAATACTCGCGCACGATCCAGCGCTGGCCATGGACACTGAAGCCATCAATAACATCGCTCTCGCGCGAAGAGATCCCCGGTGCGTTGCGCTGCCGTGCCATGCGAAGCAGGGTCCGCTCACGATCAAACTCTTCCCATCGGCCCAGTGCGGCTTCAACAATCACAAGATTCTTATGCGCCTGCCAAAGCTCAGGCTGGATCGCGACCACCTTGCGATACTGAAGTTCTGCAGTCTCATATTCCTGCAAACCCAGCTCCGCATCGCCAAGGCCAAGCTGCGCCTCGATATTTTCAGGCTGCATCTTCACCTCCGCGGCAAAGATTTTTTTAGCCTCAAGAAACTGCTTCGCTGCAAGAGCACGCTTGCCTGCGATGGTCTGCGTCTGGCCAGGGCCGGCTGTTGGTGGGGGATCGAACCAGCTGGGACCGTAATGGTCGTAGGATTAGGCGTGTGGTCGTGAAACTGCGCACCAACTTGCGCGAGCAGCATTGACGCGGGTGCAAAGGAGATGGCGGCTATGTGCCGAAGGACGCGGTACATTCTTCTTCGATCCTCAATGCAGAGACTCATAACCTGCGCAGTAGTGAGCCAGCCTGCGTGAAATTGGTTGCGCCCCAACTAGAGCCTTTGAGTACGCGAACTGCGCAGGGCGATACTCGCGAGAACCACAATCACTCCAAGCAGCGCGATCCAGAGAAGCTCGGGATGGCGTTCACTGTAAGGGCGGCTATCGCGACGGGCCTGAAAGTCCGGATTGACTTGCTCAGGGCCGAGAATCGCAATAACGGGTTTGGTGGACGGCATGAAAAGATGGGCATAGTCGTAGACAGGCGCACGCAGGGCGGGATCGTTGTACATAAGCATGTAGCCTGGAGAAGAAGCTTCGAAGCAGATGTTGCGCTGACGCATTTGTAACTGCACGGAGGTAATAGGCAACGGTGGATCGTCCCCGTTGTCGATAGCGATTTTGACCATCGCTCCAGTCCGTAGATTGGCGCCCAGAACAGCATCGATACTCTGTTGCGCGGTATCGATCGCGGGCTCGCCCGTAGCTGGGTTCTGGGGAAGATGGACGTGCGAAACGTTGCCAGTCAACGACTCGACTGCAGCGGCATCGCGGTTGTTGTCCGGTGTAGCCGTGATCGTTGCGCTGCGGAAGAAGTTCTTCACAAAGCCGGCGGGCAGTGCGAAAGAGACGCGTTCGATAGGAACATGCGCCGGAACGTGCAGGGACGCCACGGTCTGGCGGCCGCGATGCGTGATGGAGCTGCTCGACGCAACCGTCGTATAAAGCGTCTGCGCTTCACGGCTGGGTGGAACCATAGCTCCGCGAACAATCGCCGGGTTGAGCGTATGCGGCGTGACGTTGGGCGCAGCAGTCAGATGCAGCACGATATGGAGCCTGGGAAACGTAGATTCCTGCAACGGAAGCATCATCGACCGCGATAGATGCTGCGACGTCAGATCGAAGATAGCGAATGTGCCGAGATCCGTGGCCTCGGTGTTGTCCGCCTTCACATGAGCAGTGCCGAGGAAGTCCTGAGCGCCTAGATCAAGCAGGATCGCGCTATACGGCCGCGCCGGCATCACCAGGTCAAACGTAATATCGCCATGCGAGAGGCCTAGGTTGCGCACAGGCGCGGCATCGTCTTCCGCGCCCTGCGTGCCGCTAATGGAGAAGTTGAACGGCGTCTCGTGAGGACCAGCATAGAGACGAAGATCGTTGAGAGACTCCGAAGCGGCATGCGCGAATACAGCGGCATCCAGAATGGCACAGGCCTGGCCACTGGCAGCGGCTGGAAGCGTAAGCCCCCGCTGATAGCGGAAGTGCCGGGGCTCCGGGGTGGGATCGTTGGAGGAAACGTTGGCGACTTGGAAAAGCAGCGCGGAGGCCAGCGCGAGGGCAACCTTCATCGAGTGACACCCTGAGAGTGCCTTGTAAGGTCGTCCGTCTCTTTCACGCTCAGCCAGTCTTTCTGATACGCAAAGCTCACGGCCATAAGAATGACGCCAAGTCCAAGGTAGCTGATCACGCGGTAGCCAGTACCCAGATTTCGCATGTCATAAGCGAAGGCCTTCAAAACAGTCGCAACAAGGAGCGTAAGCCCAAGCCAGCGCGGCAGCGTGACACGGCGCCAGAAGCCCGCCACCATTAACGCCACACCCTGCAACATCATCCAGCCGGAGAAGGCGAAGTCTGACTGCTCGGTCGCCGCGCCGTAAGAGCTCGGCGCAACACTGGTATGGAAGTAGAGTGAAAGTTCGCGATACATAGCAATAAGAAGGACAAGGTTCAACGCGATGAAAGAGACCATTGCGATGTTCCGGTTGATTTCAGGAGATTCAACAGATTCTACCGGCCCTGCGCAAAGATAGATGGCAACCGAAAGTGCAAGAACAGCTCCCATGGCGACGCCAAAATTGCGGTTGAAGAATGGCTGAAGCGCGAGACCGCTCCACCATGGCGCAAGGACAGCGCCAATAACGCCCAGCAGCAGCGAGCCACAAGCAAGCCAACGCAGGGCCTGCCGGGCTCGTGCATCGACGCGCGGCAACCCGGCGACCCAAAGCAGCGCGACAGCCTCAGCAAGCCATCCAGCAGTGATGGCGCGACCCGTTGCCTTGAGCGGAATCGCAACCGTCAGAAAGACGACCGCCAGCGAAAGATGCACAGCCGACGCCACGCCGGTGCGGCGAACGCGCGTGAGACCTAAATAGATGGCGGCCAACAGAACCGCCGCCCAGGGCTCAAGCGCGGCCCTGCCCGTATCGACAAACACCGAATAGACAGAAAGCGCGACGAAGACAGCGGCAGCCAGCGGAGTAAGCACGCCCGCGATGGGACCTTCAGGCTCACGCGCCACAAGTGGAACAGCCGCAAACGGAAGCCAGAGAAGAAACACAAAGAAGAGCGTGAGGTCGGCATCCACCGCAGCAAAATGCTGGCTGTACCAGGCGATGAAGTAAATTGCCGTGGCCGGAAAAGCTCCCAGCAATAATCGCGACCATGGCTTCGCGATGAGCAGCGCGAACACGGCAACAGCGAAGAGAAAGAGATAACTGAAGAGGAAAACCTCATGGTCGCCACCGGTGCTAAGCAGCACCGGCGTCAGATAGCCACCCAGCAAAGCAAAGCCGGCGAGCAGCTCTGCGTCCTGCGAGTACGCCAAAAAAGCAATTGTCGCAGTGACAGCCGTCATCGCCAGCAAACCCACCGTCGCAGGGATAAGGTGATACACCTGAAACGCCGCCCAGAGGCTGAGATAAAGAACGCCCGAGCCAACAGCCTTCAGCGCGTAACTGAAGCCAGTCAACGACTGGCGGCGAAAGCGCTCGGACCAGACGACCACACCCGCACCCGCAACCAGTCCCGCGATGACCCGTCCGGCGGGTCCGATCCAGCGGTTATCAAAAGCCCATTTTAGGAACCACGCAGCCCCGATCAATAGCAGAACGACAGCCACTTTACTCAGCACGCGCGTGCCAAACTGAGTCTCGAGCGATTGGCGGCGCACTGGCACCACGTTGGACATTAGCGGTGCAGAGACAGGCACGAGTGCCTCCCCCACAGCCCGCGCCCCAGCCTCCTGACCCAAGGCTCCCCGATTTTCATTAAAGACAGAACCTCGCCGCTCCGCGGTAAGCGCCGCAACGAGCGCCTCCAGCCGCTCGATGCGCTCAAGGAGCGCTGCGGGGTCCGGTGGAGTCGAAGCTGCCTCGGCGGGCTCGCGGTCGGCCATGGAAGATACTTTATCTCTCGCGGAGGCTTTTCGGCTGGAAAACATGATCCCCTGAAGGTCGGCCGCAAAGAACCAGACGGAAGTCGTCCGTTTCCGCTACCCTAGTGCCAGCTTATGCACGCCACAGGAATAACGTATCGCAAAGTACTGGTCGTGGACGATGACGCGATCATGCGCGAACTCCTGACGGCGCTCCTCGAGATCGAAGGCTATCAGGTGCAAACCGCAGAGTCCGGCGAAGAAGCCCTGCAACTACTAGCAAACGGCGATGCGACAGACATAATCCTCGCCGACCTGCACATGCCCGGCCTCCACGGGACGGAACTTGTCGAGCGGCTAAACCACGCGAGGGCATGGGACACCTTGCTCATCGCGATGAGTGGAAGCAAGCTCAAAAAGGAACACGTCGGGCTTTTCAGCGCATTTCTACAAAAGCCGTTTGCGGTCGAGGACTTTGTTGAGGCCATTGAAATGGCAAAAGGACAAGCCACCGCAGAAGCCTCTAGCGCGGACACAACGGTAACCACTCAAACCTCCGTGCTCGATGACGAAATTTTCGGCCGGATGGCCGCCATGCTTCCTGCGGCCCAGTTGAAGGAACTCTACAGGATTACCATTGACGACGTGCTGCGCCGCGTCGGCTTGATGCGTGCCAGCCTGGAAAACGATGACGATGCGGCCACCCGCGCGGAGGCGCACGCCATCAAAGGTGGTTGCGGCATGGTAGGAGCCACTGAGTTGAGCCGGCTGGCAACAGACGTGGAAGCAGGCACCACACAGGGTTCCGAGAAGGGCAATCCCCCCTTTGCGGATTTTGATGCCGCCTGTGCCCGGTTGCAGGGTATGCTTGACGCACGATTCAGTGACAACGTAGAAAAAGCTTGAACGGGGTGCCGTAGAGATGCCGATTGAAGCAAAGAAGCCAGCAGCAAGTCCCAAAACGGCAATTCGCCCGCTGGACGCCTCCATACGCATCGTCGTAGCCGACGATCATCCGGTAGTGCGGTTCGGCGTAAAGAACATGCTGATGACCGAGCCGGGTTTCGAGGTCGTCGGCGAGGCCGAGGACGGCGATCACGCCATCACACAAACCCTCGAGCTCGAACCGGACATCCTCCTGCTCGACCTCCAGATGCCCCGCCTGCCGGGGCTCGAAGCCATGCGCGCGATCATGACCAAGTCGCCGCGCGTCAAAATCATCCTGCTCACCAGCACCATCTCCACCCAGCAGGTCATCGAAGCGCTGCAAATCGGCGCCCGCGGCATCGTCCTGAAGGACTCTGTCGCCTCTGACCTCGGCGAAAGCCTCCGCTCGGTCCTCTCCGGCGACTACTGGATCGGCGGCCGCCGCGTAGCCAACCTCCTCACCGCGCTCCACGAGCTCATGCAGAAGGCCGCCGCCGTCCCCGAAAAGAAAACCTACGGCCTTACCCCCCGCGAGCTCGAAGTCGTCACCTGCATCGTCGAAGGCTGCTCCAACAAGGACATCGCCAAGCAGTTCTCTATCTCGGAAGAAACCGTAAAGCGTCACCTCTCCAACATCTTCGACAAGACCGGCGTCAGCACCCGCCTCGAGCTAGCCCTCTTCGCCATCAGCCACAAGCTAGTTGATATCGAAGTCTAGCTCGGCAAAGCGAATCGGCGGGTTCGCTGGCGCATCCATACAATGTGTCTATGAATGAAGTTCTCCACGACGTCCTCGTCATCGGCGCCGGCCCCACCGGCCTCGCCTGCGCCATCGACGCCCAGAACCTCGGCCTCAATGTCGTCCTCGTCGATAAGGGATGCCTCACCAACTCCCTCTTCCACTACCCCGCCAACATGACGTTCTTCACCACCCCCGAGCTGCTCGAAATCGGCAACATGCCCTTCAGTTCTCCCAACCAGAAGCCCACCCGCTCCGAGGCCCTCGAGTACTACCGCAAAGTCGCCCAGCACTACCACCTCGACGTCCGCCAGTACGAGCTCGTCACCTCCGTCTCGGGTTCGGACGGCGACTTCCGCGTCCACACCACCGACCGCTTCGACCGCAAAATCGAACACCGCGCCCGCAAGCTCATCGTCTCCACCGGCTACTACGACATCCCCAACAAGCTCAACATCCCTGGCGAAGCCCTACCTAAGGTCCAGCACTACTACAACGAGCCCCACCCCTACTTCGCGCAGGACGTCCTCGTCATCGGCGGCAAAAACTCCGCCGCCATCGCCGCGCTCGATCTCTACCGCCACGGCGCCCGCGTCACCCTTGTCCATCGCGGCGCGGAGCTCCATCGCCACATCAAGTACTGGATCAAGCCGGACATCGAAAACCGCATCAAGAACGGCGAGATCGCCGCCCACTTCAACACCACGATTAGCCTCATCACCGAGGACGCCGTAACCCTCGAAACCCTTGCGGGCCCCTTGGTCGTCCCCAACCAGTTCGTCTTCGCCCTCACCGGCTACCAGCCCGACTTCGCCTTCATCGCCTCCATGGGCGTCGTCCTCGACCCCAACAACGCCCGCTGCCCCATCTACAATCCCGACACCCTCGAGTCCAACGTCCCCGGCCTCTACGTCGCCGGCGTGGTCGTCGCCGGCGAACGGACCAACGAAGTCTTCATCGAAAACGGCCGCTTCCACGGCGCCGTCATCGCCGCCGACCTCGCCACCAAGCTAAAAGGCGCCCCCACCACCCGCCTAACAGCCCCCGAACACACCATAGCCGCCGAATAACCTACCCACGCTGCACACTGTCATCTGGAACGGAACAAGCAGCGCCCGTTCTTTGCTAGTAGCAGCAAGAAAGGGGCTTCGGCCCGTCTTTCGCCCCCACCAGCACGAAAGGGGCTTCAGCCTGTCTTTCGCCACCACCAGCACGAAAGGGGCTTCAGCCCCGGGTCTCATAATCGCAAAATAAGAAGAGGGCTTTAGCCCCTCAGGTATGCTTCCCCCTACCCCACCACCCGCCGCCGAAACCCCTTCATCCCAATCCACATCAGCAGCGCCAGATAAAACGTCAACCCTGCCAAAATATACCCATTCCCCATATGTCCCGTCGTCGGCGTCAACGCCGACCGCAGCGCCTCGCTGATATACACAATCGGATTCACCAGCACCCCATACTGCAGCCACGGAATCCGGCCCAACGCCGCCCACGGATAGTACACACACCCCAGGAACGTAATCGGAATCACCACCACGCTGAAGATCAACCCAATCTGCTTCGGCTGCACCGAAGTCCCAATCGTCAACCCCAACGCCCCCGCCAGCAGGCTCGACAGCGTCAGCACCACAAACAAAAACAACCAGCTCGTCACATGCACCACCACGCGCGGCGTCGGGATAAAGTAAGCCAGCGGGAACACAATCGCCGCCGAGATAAACCCCTGCATCGCGGAGAACACCACCTTCTCCGCCGCAACCGCCGCAATCGGCAGAGGACACATCACACGATCGTCGATCTCCCGCGTAATCCCGAACTCCTGCGCCAGCGGCAGCGCGACCGCCGCAATCCCGAAAACATAATCGCCACAGCCATCAGCCCCGGCAGCAGCACCGTCCCAAACCCTCCACCCGCAGCCGCCATCCGCGCCGTCGGATTCATCGCCGCCGCGCCGCCCGTCATATGCGGCATCACGTACGTGAACACAAACAAGAAAAGCAGCGGGTTCATCACGATCCGCACAATCGAAGGCATGATCTCCCGCCGCAGCACATAAAGATCGCGCAGCAACAGCCCCGCAAACGCGCGAACATACACAAGACTCTTCCCCGCAGTGGTCGTGGAGCCCGAAGTACCCGGATTCGCAACAGCAGTCGACATACGTTACTCCCGCAAATCCCGGCCCGTAAGCCGTATAAACACCGTCTCTAGACTCGGCTCAGCCGTCGTCACATCCCGCAATCCAAACTCACTCGCCGACACCACCACACTCGCCAGCAGCCCATCCTGCGCCTTCGCCAGCACCCGCAACCCACCCTCAATCGGCTCCACGCCGGTGATCCCCGGCATCGCACTCAACTTCGCTTCCAGCGCCGCACTCCGCTCCACTTCCCGCATCCGCAGGTCGTAAATCTTTTCCCCACCTATCGAAGCCTTAAGCGCCGCCGCGTATCTTCCACCAGAATCTTCCCGTGATCGATGATCGCCAACCGGTCGCAAAGCTCATCCGCCTCTTCCATATAGTGCGTCGTCAGCACCACCGTAATGCCCTCACTCCGCAGCGCCCCGACCGCCTCCCACATCGCAATCCGGCTCTGCGGATCAAGCCCCGCACTCGGCTCATCCAGAAACAGCACCTTCGGATGATGCGCAATCGCCCGCGCGATCTGCACCCGCTGCGCAAGCCCTCCGCTCAGCGCCTGCGGATACGCCTTCGCACGGTCCGTCAGCCGGAACTGCTCCAGCAGCTGCGCCGTCCGAGCCCGTGACTCAGCCCGCGACATCCCAAAGTACAGGCAATGAAACTGGATATTCTCTTCCACGGTGCACGACCGATCCAGCGTGTTGTACTGCGGCACCACCCCGATGCTCCGCCGCGCAATCGCCGCATGCGCCACCACATCCACGCCCGCAATCCGCACCGACCCAGAACGTCGGCATCGCCCGCGTCGTCGCAATCGAAATGGTCGTAGTCTTCCCCGCACCGTTCGGCCCAGCAACCCATAAATCAGACCAGCCTGCACCTGCAGGTCGATCCCATCCACCGCCGTCACCGTATGCTTACCCGCATACACTTTCCGCAGCCCCGTAATGTCGACAATCGGTTCAGCCACCACTCCCTCACTTTGTTACTCGGATTATAGGATGGCTGGAATTCAGGCACGACGCAGTGTACGCTTGAACTCGCAGGAGGTGTGCAATGGCAGCAGCCGCGGCAGTGAGCCTTCCCCACCTTACGGTGGAAGAATATCTGCGAAACACCTATGAGCCCGATGCCGATTATGTGGACGGCATACTGGAGGAACGAAGCGTGGGTGAGTGGGATCATGGCGATCTGCAGGGGGCAATCGACAGTATTTTCCGCCAAAACGCAAAGGCCTGGAACATCCGCGTGGCTACTGAGGTACGCGTACAAACAAGCGCCACGCGATATCGCATTCCTGATGTTTGCGTCGTATCCGCGTCTTTGCCAAGAGAGCAGATCGTCCGCACCCCGCCAGTGCTCTGCATTGAAGTGCTCTCGCCGGAAGATCGCTTTAGCCGTGTGGAAGTAAAGTGCCAGGACTATCTCCGCATGGGCGTCCCTGAGGTTTGGATCGTCGACCCTCAAACACGCACCCTCCACATCCTGCGCGGTCAAAGCTCTACGAAGCACCAGGAAGGCATCGTTCGCCTTTCTGGCACACCTGCCGAATTGGATATCGCCCAGCTATTCGCGGTCCTCGATTTATCCTAGAAGCCGGTGCTTCTATGACAAACATCCAGCAGGACGACCTCATCGAGAGCGTACGCGGCGCGCTCCAGTACATCAGCTACTTCCATCCCGTCGACTACATCGAAAACCTCGCCCGCGCCTACGAACTCGAGCAGTCCCCCGCCGCCAAAGACGCGATGAAGCAGATCCTCGTCAACTCCCGCATGTGCGCAGAAGGCCATCGTCCCATCTGCCAGGACACCGGCATCGTCACCATCTTCATCAAGCTCGGCCTCGAGTGCCACCTCGTCCACGGCGACGCCCCCGCCACCATGTCCCTGCAAAAAATCTGCGACGAAGGCGTCCGCCGCGCCTGGCTCGACCCCGACAACAAGCTCCGCGGCTCCATCCTCGCCGACCCCGCCTTCGCCCGCAAGAACACCGTCGACAACACTCCCTGCGTCGTCGAGGTCTCCCTCGTCGAAGGCAACACTTGCGACGTCACCGTAGCTGCCAAAGGCGGCGGCAGCGAAGCCAAATCCAAGTTCGTCATGCTCAACCCGTCAGACTCCATCGTCGACTGGATCATCAAAACCGTCCCCACCATGGGTGCCGGCTGGTGTCCGCCAGGCATGTTGGGCATCGGCATCGGCGGAACAGCCGAAAAAGCCATGCTCCTCGCCAAGCAAGCCCTCATGGACCCCATCGACATGCAGGAGCTGAAGGCCCGCGGCCCCGCTACCAACATCGAAAAGCTCCGTGTCGAAATCTACGACAAGGTCAACGCCCTCGGCATCGGCGCCCAGGGCCTCGGAGGCCTCACCACCGTCCTCGACGTCAAAATCCTCGACTTCCCCACCCACGCCGCCAACCTTCCCGTAGCCATGATTCCCAACTGCGCCGCCACCCGCCACGCCCACTTCGTTCTGGACGGCACCGGCGCCGTGCTCCTCGATCCGCCCTCCCTCGCCAGCTGGCCCAAACTCACCTACGACCCCAGCGGCAGCGGCGCCAGGCGCGTGAACCTGGACACCGTCACCCACGCCGAGGTCAAAACCTGGAAGCCCGGCGAAGTCCTGCTCCTCAACGGCAAGCTCCTCACCGGCCGCGACGCCGCCCACAAGCGCATGACCGACATGCTCAACCGCGGCGAAAAACTCCCCGTCGACTTCACCAACCGCTTCATCTACTACGTCGGCCCCGTCGACGCCGTCCGCGATGAAGCCGTCGGCCCCGCCGGCCCCACCACCGCCACCCGCATGGACAAGTTCACCCGCCAGATGCTCGAGCAGACCGGCCTCCTCGGCATGGTCGGTAAAGCCGAGCGCGGCGTCGCCGCCATCGACGCCATCCGCGACAACGAAGCTGTCTACCTCATGGCCATCGGCGGCGCCGCCTACCTCGTCTCCAAGGCCATCAAGCACTCCACACTCATCGCCTTCGGAGACCTCGGAATGGAAGCCATCTACGAGTTCGACGTCGTCGACATGCCCGTCACCGTCGCCGTCGACGCAGCCGGCACCAGTGTCCACATCACCGGCCCCGAAGAATGGAAGGCCCGCATCGCCCACAGCATGGAAGTCGGTGGCGTCGCCATCCTCGGCCAGTAGCCGAACAATTCGGGTGCCCCCGATCTCTAGCATTTGGAGATCGGGGTTCGCAGGATGCCTGTGCGTCGCCACATTGGTTGCCCCACATACACTTTTATTTCGGACACCCATTGCTCCGCCCAAGGCATCCGAGCCTTATGTAGCGTCCATCAGGCTATCTGGTGGCGAACAGCAATGAGGAGAAATTCAATGCAAGGTACGTGGAAGAGATTTGCAACGCTGCCCATCGCGGCAGCTTTTGTAGGAGCTTGCCTGACATCCGTCGCTCAGGAGCCCAACCCAACAGCAGTCGCACCGGGAGCAAGAAGCGCGAACGTCGTCGCTGAAGATCAAAAAGGCGATATTTACGTCTATCACGTAAAGGTCGTCGAGCGCAGCCTGGACGCCGTGAACTATCTCAACCGCAGCGGCGCAACCCACATCGGTTTCGCCGGCACCAACCTCATGCCCAACGCCAAGGGCGATGCCAAGGTTGAATCCGTTACAGGCAAGACCAAAGTCTCCGCGCGTTTCGAAGGCCTCACGCCCGCAAACGGCTTCGGCCCCGAATATCTCACCTACGTCCTCTGGGCGATCTCAGCGGATGGCCGTCCCCAGAACCTCGGCGAACTCGAACTCTCCGGTAACAAGGCTAACCTCGACGTCTCGGTCGGCTTCCAATCCTTCGGTCTCATCGTAACCGCCGAACCCTACTACTCCGTCTCTGAACCCAGCGACGTCATCGTCCTCCAGAATGTCTTCAACGACAAAACACAGGGCGTCCTACAGACAGTGAACATCCACTACTCGCTGCTACCCAAGGGCCTCTACGCCAACACCGAGGGCGCAAAGTCTGACCCGCACCCCATCACTGATCGCGAGCACACCCCGCTGGCCCTCTTCGAAGCCCACAATGCCGCTCGCATTGCGCGTGAAGCAGGCGCCGACAAATACGCTCCGGACATCATGAAGGAAGTCGAAACCGACCTCACCAATGCCGATGCAATGCAGGACAACAAGCACCGCGACGTGAAGATGGAGTTCACCTACGCGCGTGAAGCCACACAGCGCGCGGAAGACGCCCGCCTCGTGACCCTGCGCAAAGAAGCTGCCGAACGTGAGCAGGCCGACAAAGACGCGAAGAATGCGGCGCAGCAACAGGCTGCTCAATCGCAGCTCGATGCCGCCAACGCACAGGCTCAGGCTGACGCCGCAGCCGCTGCCAAGGCACAAGCCGATGCTGCCCGCGCTCGCGCCGAAGCAGAAGCCGCCAACGCTCGCGCCGCTGCGGCCGAAGCTAACCACAACGCTCAGAAGAGCGAAGCCGATGCTGCTGCCACTCGTGAGAAGCTCCGTGCCCAGCTCAATTCCGTTCTCGCCACCAGCGAAAGCGCACGCGGTCTTATCGTGAACATGAGCGATGTCCTCTTTGATACCGGCAAATTCACCCTCAAGCCCGGCACACAGGTTTCGCTCGCAAAGGTTGCCACTATCCTGCAGCTCTATCCTGGCCTCAAGGTCCAGGTTGAAGGCTACACGGACTCAGTCGGCGGCGATGAGTACAACCAGAAGCTTAGCGAAAACCGCGCCAACGCCGTCCACGACTTCCTCGTCTCCAACGGCGTTCCTGCAGCCAATGTAACGGCTCAGGGCTACGGCAAGGCTGATCCGGTTGCCGATAACAGTACCGCCGCAGGCCGCGCACAGAACCGTCGCGTCAACCTGGTTGTCTCGGGTGACGCCATCGGTGTGCAAACCAGCCAGCCACAACAGTAAGCAACTGCATAGCTGAACGACTCAAAGGCCGCGACCCAAGTCGCGGCCTTTGTTTTCTCCCCTCGAAACAGGCAAAATACAGAAACTACGTGGAGGCACGGTGGGCATTTCGTTGAAGGAAAAAGTAGTATTCGTCACAGGTGCAAGCAGCGGTATCGGCGCCGCCACAGCAATGGAGTTTGCCAAACTCGGCGCTCGTGTCCTCATCTGCGCTCGTCGCGTGGACAAGCTAAAAGCCCTGGAGCCCGAGCTCCTCAAGGCCGGCGCCGCGGAAGTCTTCAGCTTTGAGCTCGACGTCAGCGATCGCGACGAAGTCCAGGGCACAATCAACACCCTTCCTGCTGCCTGGAGCGAGATAGACATCCTCGTCAACAACGCCGGTCTCAGCCGCGGCCTCGTCAAGCTCTACGAGGACGACATCGACGACTGGGAAGAGATGATCGACACCAACATCAAAGGTCTGCTCTACGTTACCCGCGCCGTCGTCCCACGCATGGTCGCCCGCAACCAGGGCCATGTCATCAATCTCGGCTCCATCGCCGGCCACATGGCGTACGCAAACGGTGGCGTCTACTGTGCCACCAAGGCAGCGGAGCGGTTTGTGAGCGACGGGCTGCGCATCGACCTCAATGGAACCAACATCCGTGTCACGTCAATCGATCCCGGCATGGTCGAAACCGATTTCAGCAAGGTTCGGTTTCGTGGCGATGAAACACGGGCCGCTAAAACCTACGAAAATATCCAACCGCTATTGCCGGAAGACGTAGCCGACGCCATCGTGTGGGCCGCCACGCGACCGGCCTACGTACAAATTCAATCTGTCCTGATGACCTGCGTCGCCCAGACCAACCCATTCGTGATCACAAGAGCGGGCAAGACCAAACAGTAGACAGTAGTGGCTAGACAGGCAAAGCATCGATTCGTCGGACGTAGGCTAGTCCCGGAGCGGTCCAACGGCGTAAGATGGTCGTATGTCCAAGGGCTGGGAGTCGAAGAGCGTGGAAGAGCAGCAGGCTGAGGCGGCGGCGCCTAAGGCGGCGAACACCGACAACGATCCGGCTATGAAAGCTGCCGACGCGGAAAAGAAACGGCGTATCCAGGCGCTGGAAATGTCGAGGGAGCGGGTGCTCTCGGAGCGCACCTCAAGCCCGCACCGGCGGAGTGCTCTGGAACTGGCTTTAGCTTCGATCGAGTATGAGCTGGAGCAACTTGGCTGGTCGATCAAGATTTAAAACAGACAGTAGTGAGTAGACAGGCAAGACCGCACCTTACTGTCTACTCACTACTGTCTACTGTCTGTTCCTGAACTACCGCTTTCCAAACCGATACACGATGCCCGCATTGAACCCAATATTGTTCTGAATCTTACCGCCGAACGTCGTGCCAACATACTCCGGCGTCACCCGCAGCGCCAGGTTCGGATACAGGTTGTAATCCCCGCTAATACCAACCGAGAACGCGGTACGCACTTCCTCAGGCCATATCCCGAGATCCTCTGGCGGAATGCCCTTGGAGCCGCCACCGAAGATACCCCACCCCGCGCCCGCCTTGGCCTGCACGCTCACCGCCATCTTCTCCTTGGCGTAGAACCGATAGCTCGGGCCGGCCATAAAATAGTACTCGTTGATCTGGGCCTTAGGAACGTACGTCGTAAACGTGGAGTTGGAGTACGTCTTGGCATAGCCAAATGAACCCTGTGCAGAGGCGACGACGCCCAGCTTCGGCGAAAGGAAATACGTCGCATCGGCAGCCCAGCTGATCTCGTTGTTCTTCTTCAGGTACTCGCCCGGACGAAAGCGCTCATAGCCGCCGCCGCCGAAGATCTCCCAGCGATGCGCATAGGTTTCATCGATCGTGCGGGCGATGCGCGCCTGACGGCTGGCATTGGTTTCGCGACGGGCATGACGCACCTGCTTTTTCTGGGCTCCTGCCGTTGTTAAACTGCCGGCCAGAACAACCGCCGTGATACCCATTGCCACCAACCGTACAACAGACTTGCGCACATCACACATCGATTTCAAACTCCCTGCAAAAGCTTTCGCGAGCGCTAATCCCGCATCTCTCCATTAGAACATCTCCGAAGGGCTGAAACCGCCTTTCAGGCGGCCTTTGCTCGAATCCCCCACCCCCTTCGGGTGGCCCACTCATCGCGCATCTCTTCGCGCGATGAGTGGGGAACACCAACGGCATAGGCTACCAAAACTTTCGTCTTTTCTGGCGTTACCACCCCAACCCTACCGCAAGCTATAGGCAACACCTGTAACGAACTGGTAGGAGTTCTTGTTGTACCCCAGCGCTGGATCGTTCAAAAAATTGTCCGTCGTCGAAATAGAAGCGCTTAGCCTCTTGAATACCGGAATCGCCAGCCCCACCGTGCCATTCGCCGAGTACGCATTCGCATCGTTGAACGCAGGCAGCGCATTGAAGACCTCCGTAAACACCATCTTGCGTGGCAGTATCCGCCGGTACGACTCAAACACCGTCGATCCGATCAGGTGCGTGCTCGGCTGCGGCGTCACCACGGCGCCATTGATCTCGCCGGCCAGGTACCGCTGCGTCTCATAATGCAGGTCCATCTTCAGGTCCAGTTCCTGCTTCGCGTCCTTCTTCACCGTCCAGCCAAAGCCTGCGCCATACACCTGCTGCAGCGACAAACCCTGCGCATAGTTGTGGTCAAAAGACGTATCCGCCAGCGCATAGAACTTCGGCTTGAAGTACTCATCGCGCTCCGCATCCGCATGGAAGATGCTGCTCAGCGTGACCACTTCAGGGTTCGGTGTACCCGGAATCGCCGGAATGTCCGTTGGCGAGGTGTTCTTGCCATAGGTTTCAATGACATCCAAGGTCGTCTTGTCCTTCGGCGGCAGCCAGGCCACAGTCGGCGTCGCCCGCACCAGCGAAATGCCCGCGGTCAGTGTCGTCGACGAGGTCGTCGACCGCGCCAGCGTCGCTCCGCCCGTCACCGTCCCATTCCAGTCGGAGAAGAACTTCTCCCGCCCGCGCACCTGCTTATCGAACTCCGCCTTCGGCACCAGCAAGTCCACATCCTTGGCCGCGACAGTTGCAGGCGCAGACGAAGAATCCGCATTCGCCGCCGGCTTGTCCGTCGCCACCAGCACATTGCCCCCATCCACTGAAACCGTGCCCTCCGGCGCAGGCGTTCCCTTCGTGACCTTCACACCCTTCTTCAGCAGCGCAAACTGCGCCGCCTTCGTCCCCGACCGCAGCTCCTTGATCTTGTCGAAACCCACCGTCACCTGCCCCGCCATATCGGACTTGAACACGACATTCCCGCCCGCAGCGCTCACCAGCGACCCCGTAAGCTGGTCGCCATTCGTAAAAACAAGCACATCAGGCGCAGGCTTGGCATCGGCTGGCGGCTTTTCCTGAGCGTGGAGCGAAGGGATGGTGCAAAAAAGGACGGTAAGCAGGCTTGTAAGTCGGCGCAAGAATCGGTCTCCTTCGATCTAGGGTAAATGGCCCGGCCGCCCGGGAAAACACCGCCGCTTGTGCTTCATCGATCGAGCAGTGTAGGTTGTCGTTTGCTTTCGTTCTCACGGTTGGACGTACCTGGAGATTATTCGATGCGCCTCTTCTTGCTCTCATTGACGTTTTGCGCCGCTGCAGCGCTCCCTGCACAAAGCCCCAACGGCACCCTGATCGTCGTGAACCAAAAGCAGCACGCCGTCGACCTCGTAGACCCCACCAACGGCAAACTCCTTACAGCCATCAACGTCGGCGTCAACGGACACGAAATCGTCCTCAGCAAGGACGGTCGCCTCGCCTACGTCCCCATCTACAGCAACGTCGGCGTCGGCAAACCCGGTACCAACGGCCAGTTCATCGATGTCATCGACCTCAAACAAGCCAAAGTCATCAAAAGCATCGACCTCGGCCACCCCGTCCGCCCCCACAAGCCGCTCTTCGGCCCCGACGGCCTCCTCTACGTCTCCGCCGAGCTCGATAACGCCATCGACATCATCAATCCCAAGACCGACAAAGTCATCGGCCAAATCCCCACCGGCGCCCCCCAGTCCCACGTCTTCGGCATCTCCCCCGACGGCCGCCACGCCTACACCGCCAACGTCGGCTCGGGCTCCATGAGCGTCCTCGACCTCAAAACCCGCAAGCTCCTCAAAGTCATCCCCCTCACCAAAACCGTCCAGCGCGTCGCCGTCTCCAACGACAACCGCTGGGTCTTCACTTCTGACTGGGACAACCCCCGCGTCGCCGTCATCGACGCCCAAACCAACGCCCTCAGCCGCTGGATCGCCACCGAAGGCACCCCCTACGTCACCCAGCCCACCCCCGACGGCCGCTATCTCCTCGTCGGAGCCCTCAAAGACCACGCCCTCAAAGAAGGCCCCGGCGTCCTCAACATCATCGACCTCCACACCTGGACCGTCGTCCGCACCATCCCCACCTCCGCCGAAGTCATCTCCTTCCTCGTCCACGACGGTCGCGCCTACATGAGCTGCGCCGCCAATGGTGCCGTCGAGGTTCTCGACGTACGCTCCGCCCACCCCGAGCAATGGACGCTCGGCCCAACCATCCACCTCGCTCCCGGCGTCGACGCCCTGGCCTGGACGGATAGAGCCTGGACGGACGCAGCTTGGACGGATGCCGCCCACTGAGTTAGCCTGAGAGAGCCATGTATGAAGACTTCATAGCTAAAGATCGTTGGACCGGTGAAGTCCAGCACTGCGTCTGGAAAGGCACCGTCGTCGCCATCGCCACGCGCCACGCCGACGCCACCGACATCCGCTTCGCCGTCAACGGCCGCCCGCTCTGGATCGCCATGCCCAACATGGCCTGGGTCGAGCAGAAAAAGCGCACCGGCAAAGTCATCACCGACTACCTCGCCGCCCAGATCGCCGGCCGCTACCTCAAGCAGGCCATCGAATCCGGCTACGACAACGGCCGCGAGATGTACACCATGACCGTCGAGGAAGTCCTCGACCAGGCCCAGGCCGTCGTCAAAGAAGCCGGCCGCACCGACTTCCTCCCCAGCCTCCCGGTCATCAACCAGGACGCCCATCCCTCCGAGCTCGACTTCGTCAACCCCGGCGAACCCAACACCGTAGCCAGCGAAATCTAGTCCCCCAGCGCCACAATCCGGGTGCCCCATCTTAGCGACGGCTTCATCGTCGCTAAGGTGGGCATCGCGCGAAGCGCGACCGCTCCCGCCCGTATATCCGTTCCTCAACCACAAAGCCAGTTCCGCCCCTCATCCCGTACACTGGCTCACGATGAACACGACCCGCCGCCACTTCCTCGCAGCCTCCGCAACCCTCCCCTTCGCCCTCCGCAGCCTCGCCCAGCCCACCACCCCCCACTGGGTCTTCCTCGGCACCGACAAAGGCGAAGGCATCTACCGCGCCCCTTGGAACGCCACCACCGGCGAACTCGGCAAGGTCGAACTCGCCGCAGCCGCTCCCCGTCCAGACTTCTTCGCCATGCACCCCAGGCTCCCGGTGCTGTACACCGTCATCGAAGGCACCGGCAAAACCGCCGGCGTCCAGGCCTACCGCGTCGACCCCACCCACGCCACCCTCACCCTCATCAACACCGTCAGCTCCCAGGGCGACGGCCCCTGCTACGTCTCCGTCGACCGCACCGGCCAAAGCGCCTTCGTCGCCAACTACCCCGGCGGCACTGTCGCCGCCTTCGGCCTCAACCCCGATGGCTCGCTCCGCGAAGCCACCACCAACTTCGACTGCCGCAACAACCCCGCCTGCGGTTCCCTCGGCCCCGTCCCCGACCGCCAGGACGCCCCGCACATGCACTGCACCACCATCTCTCCCAACAACGACTTCGTCCTCGCCTGCAACCTCGGCGAAGACGCCATCGAAGTCTTCCCCATCACCCCCTCGCGCACCTCCAGCCAGATCCTCGGCACGCCCACACGCGTCCGCGCCCGCGCCGGCTCCGGCCCGCGCCACGTCGCCTTCCACCCCAACGGCAAATGGGTCTACTGCGTCCACGAGCTCGACTGCACCATCGACCTCTACGACTGGTCAGCGCACGCCCACAAAGCCACCATGACCCTCCGCCCCGACAGCACCATCTCCACCCTGACGATGGGCTCAGCCCTCACCGGCAACACCGGCTGCGAAGTCGTCGTCAGCGATGATGGCCGCTTCGTCTACACCTGCACCCGCGGCGAAAACTCCCTCTCCGTCTACGCCGTCAACCCCTCCACCGGCCTGCTCACCGAGCAGCAACGCCTCAAGTGCGGCGGCACCGTCCCCCGCATCATCAACTTCGATCCCACCCGCAAGTGGCTCCTCTGCTCCAACCAGGGCTCCTCCACCATCACCATCTTCGCCCACGACCCCACCACAGGCCACATCGCAGAACAGCCCAAAACCGTCGAAGCCAACACCCCCATGTACGTCCAGTTCCTCTAGCCACCACAAGCATCAATAGTTGCCGTTGTTTTTCTTTCTGTCATCCTCGCAGGGGATCTGCTGTCCTGTACCCACCCCTGCTCTCGGGTGGCCCATTCATCGCGCATCCTTTCGCGCGATGAGTGGGGAACACCAACCGCTAACACCGGCAAGCTGTTGCTTTTGCTTTAGCCCTCTTCGCTTTCCATTCCGACCCTGAGCGTAGCCGAAGGGGAGGAACCCGCTTCCTCCCGTTCTTGCCGTTGCTCTTCCTCCGCAAAACAAAAAAGGGCGGCGCGACCAAACCACAGTCGCACCGCCCTTCCCCACCGACCCCTACTGCTTCAGCGTCTTGTTATCCAGCACAAACCGATACTTCACATCACCCTTGATCACGCGCTCATACGCCTCCGCCAGCTTGTCATAGCTGGTCAGCTCGATATCCGCGACAATGTTCTTCTCCGCGCAGTAGTCCAGCATCTCCTGCGTCTCCTGCATGCCCCCAATGCCCGAACCCGCCAGCGACCGCCGAAACGCCACCACCGAAAACGGAGCCACCGAAAGCGGCGTCTCCGGCAGTCCCACAAGGCACAGAGTCCCATTCAGCCGCAGCAGCCCAAGATACGCATTGATGTCATGCGGCGCCGAAATGCAATCCAGAATGAAGTCAAAACTCGCCGCATGTTTCGCCATCGCCGCCGCATCCTTCGAGATCACAACCTCATCCGCGCCCAGCTTCTTCGCATCCTCAATCTTGCTTTCGGAGGTCGTAAACTGCACCACATGGGCGCCGAAGCTATGGGCAAACTTCAGGCCCATATGTCCCAGCCCGCCCAGCCCAATAATGCCAACCTTCTGCCCTGGCCCAACCTTCCAGTGCCGCAGCGGCGAGTACGTCGTAATCCCCGCACACAGCAGCGGCGCCACTCCCGCAGGATCCAGCTTCGGACTGATCGTATGCACATACGCCTGGTGGCACACAATATTGTTCGAGTATCCGCCATACGTCGGCGCCCCCATATAGTCCACCTTGTTATACGTCTCCACCGCGCCCTTCAAGCAATACTGCTGCGCGTCCGCCTTGCAGTTCTCGCACACCCGGCACGAGTCCACAATCACGCCCACACCCGCCGGGTCGCCCACCTTGAACTTGCTCACGTTCGATCCAACCGCCGTAACCTTCCCGACGATCTCATGGCCCGGAACCATCGGGTAAATGCTCCCACCCCACTCATCACGGGCCTGGTGAATATCCGAGTGACAGATACCCGAGTATTCAATGGAAACAACCACATCGTCCGCATTCGGCTCCCGGCGTTCGAAGTCGAAGGGTGTAAGAGGCGAGGTCTTGCTCTGGGCGGCATAGCCAAACGATTTCATAGTGATAAGCTCCTTTTCCGATTGTATCCGCGACTAGCAGCCCCCTTTCGTAAGCTGGACGGCCCATTCCTCATCGCAGCAACAAAATCCGATGAGCCCCATCCCCTCCGCGCCCTCTGCGTTACCTTCGCGCCCTCTGCGTTCCCGCTCTCCAACAAACCCGCACGAACCCATCCGCAGCCTAAGGCCGCATACATCGAAAACTGGCCGCCACCTTCGGATCACCCGCCTCATATCGCGGATAAGCCGGCCACTCGCACAAAGGCCGCGTCCTCCCCGAATGGTTATCGGTCACCACCAGGTCCCGCGGAGCGACCCCGCGATCCACCCACGCATCCAGCGTCCCCACCGTATCGAACCCCGCATCGAACTTCCCAAACCCATGCCCCAGTCCCGGGATGATATACAGCCGCGCAAACGAAGCCGTCCTCTCCACTCCCATCGTTGACTGCAACCGCCGATAGTAATCCACCGAAGAGTTCGTAGGAATGATGTTGTCCGTCGTCCCATGCACCAGGATCAGCTTGCCGCCGTGCGCCACGAACGGCGCAAGATTCGCATTCGTCGCATCGATCTCAAGCGCAGCCTTCATCACTTCCGCATGCCAAACGCCCGCACCGCCAGGCGCATACGAGGTTTCAGCAGACTTCGGCAGCCCTGTAGTCGTGTCGAAGTTGCGTGCATCATAGTGCGGCCCCACCGTCAGAAAGTTCCGCAGCACATCCGACCCAATCACATACCCGAAAGAATTAAAAAGAAAAATCGGGTTATGCAGCGGGAACGGCAGAATACCCATCGCCGTCGTAAGATCGGCTCCCGAAAGCGCGTTATAGCCCGGAATCGAGTCCACCCCGTCGGAGACAGGCGTGATCGTGCGCTGCGGCGTCGCGAAGGTCACAAGCGTATGAAGCTGCGCGTCCGAAAGACAGCCATGGTGCGCCTGTCCATCCGGACACCGAAGCGTCGCCGGGTCAACATGGCAGCTCTCAGGATCGGAGACGATCCCATCGCGCAGACCGTCCTGCGCATCGCACGCCTTCAATACGGCGTGCTGTACCAGCTTCGTCTTGCCGTAACCAAGATAGCCGCCATGCGCATAAAGCGCCTGCGCTGTACGTATGAACTGCAAGTCCAGCTCAACCTGGTCCCACGCCGCATAAGCCGCAAGCACGCCATCATAGTCGTTGGGAAAACGCTGCGCGACCTTCAAGGCCTCGCGGCCCCCGGTCGATCCGCCAATGAAGTACATGCGGTTCGCGGCATGTCCATAGCGCTGCATCAGCAGAAAGACCACCGCATCGTGGACCTTCTTCAGCGCGTCGCCCGCGAAGTTACGTTCCATCTCGGCGTTGCGCGCAAACTTCGCGTTCACCGCGTTGATCGCATCGGGCAGCGGAAAGTAGCTTGTATGGTGGCCCGCGTCGGAGCCGAAGGTAGCATAACCCTGCGCCAGCGGCGGCTTCGCCGCCTTGACGCCGACAGCCGTGCGTCCTCGCCCATTGGCCGCAGCCAGATAGCCGTCAAACGTCCCTCCGCCAATCTGCAGCGCCTTCGAGTTCCAGTTGTCAGGAAGATTCAACTCAAAGCGAATATCGTCAGCCGCAGGGTCAACAGGGTGAATGCGCCCAAGCACCTTGCAGAATCCGACGCCGTCTTCATGACGGTGCGACGCCGAGGTAACAACAGCGCCAGTAGTAGCAAGTCCGATGGAGGTAGCAGGGATCGCGACGTGGCGGAGATACTTGCACGAACTCTGCGCACAGAGACAAGTCGTTGCGGTGACGGCAAGGGCGAGTGCGACAATGATTCGGTTACGAGCTTGCTTCATGCGAGTTGGGATCGTCTCCAGCAGCGGACTCACAAGAAGTACGCAGGTGTTACAAGTTGAGATGCAATGACTGATGAGTTAGACGCAGAAGTACCGTTAGAGACAGGCGCGCCCTCACCTCCGTGGCCGCAGGAAAGCATGCCTGGAGTAACTGCCGCACCCGACTTTTCTCGCCGGGAGTTTGCCCTGCGAGAGCGGATGGATGAGCCATGCACGTATGAGGTCTATCGCGCTGCCGCATTGAGCTTAGGTCGATTGAACCGCTGGACACGCGGGCATCGGCCAATCTTGGAGTTTCTAGCGAAAGTGGTCGAGCACACCGGCGTCAACCACGAACCACTGCACATCGTAGACATAGGCTGCGGACACGGTGACGGCCTCCGCGAGATCCACCGCTGGGCCGCCAAGCGCAGCGTCCCCCTGCGCCTAACAGGCATCGACCTCAATCCCTACGCCGCCCGCCTCGCCCGCGAGTGCGACCGCTTCGAGCACGTCTCTGCCGGCACCATCACCTGGCTCACGGGCGATGTCTTCGCAACACCATTAGAGCGACCTGCAGACGTCGTAGTCAGTTCCCTGCTAGCCCATCATCTTTCGAATGACGACATCTCGCGACTTATTCAATGGAACGAAACCACCGCCCGTGCCGCCTGGGCCATAAGCGACCTTCGCCGCAGCGAGCGCGCCGCACAGATCTTCACATGGATGAGCAGGCTTCTCCCCATGAACGAGACCATCGCCCACGACGGGGTCGTGTCCTTCCGACGGGCGCTCTCGCTCGAGGAGTGGAAGCTCCTCGCCGGCGAGGCGAAAGTCATCGACGCCGGGAGAGGTCGATTAGTCGTGGAGCGACTAAAAATAGGCCGATTTTAAAGTGAAGTTTTCACCACAAAGCCATCACAAACCTCCACAAAAACGCACCCAAATTTCATGGTGAAATCGCCTCTCAGCGCGAAAATCGATACTGCAAACCACCCTGCACAAGCCTCGGCGGAGCCAGCGTAGGCGTAGGCGTTTTCCCCACCTCAATCGTCCGATTCAGCACATTCTGCGCCCCTCCAAACACCGAGAAACGTCCTCTCAAACGCCGCTCCGCACCCACATCGAATCGCGCATATCCATGCAAAATATACTGGTTAGCCGAATCATCAAACTCGCGCCCCTGATAGCTCGCAATCAGGTGAAACGCCGCAACCCGCGCCGCCGTATAGTTCACCGCTGACGTAAAAGACTCCCGCGGAACCTCCGGCAACCAGTTCCCAACAAGGCTCGTCTGTAGCGGCGAACCCGAGTTAAACCGCGTAACTGTTGCAAATGCAAGCTGATAGCTGAACGTAGCATCCACCGAATGCCACCGCGTAGACTGCGCTTCCAGCATGACGCCATCAGAACGTAGCTGCCCTAAGTTCTGCCGCTGCAACGTTTGCGTCGTAGTAGTTTCAGTCACAAGCACTGTCGTTATGGGCCGATTGACCTCTGTCCAGAAGTAAGTAGCTCGCACATGCGCAATGCGCGTAGCAAGCTCAAGACCGGTCTCAAAACCTGTGGCGCGTTCAGCGAGCAACGCATTGTTGGCGAGCGTCGTCTGCGAACCAACCTGTCCCGTACGATAGAGCTCATTCATCGTAGGGCCACGAAACGCACGGAAAGCTGTTCCCGTAAGTGCAAATCCATGAGGGAGATAGCGAACGACACCAAGATGCGGACTTGCGACAAGCTCGGTGATGTTGGGTTGCGGCGTAATCGTGACGGCGTTAGAAACGGTCTTCTGCGCGGCGAACGTATGGAAGCTATCAACGCGAATAGAACCCGAAAACGACCAAGCGTGCGGCTGCCAGATGGCATCCGCGTACCCGCCGATTTCACGCTGATGAGCGGAAGTGCTTGTTGTGACGAGGGTTGGCGTTGCAGTTTCATCGTCCGTGGCGCGGATATCGCGAAGATCGAGCCCGAGCGCAGTGGTGATTGCGTGCGATAAGGCTCGTGAGGCCTGCAAGGCAAAACCAAGCTCGTCCGTAGGAACGTGCTGCAGTTTGGTGAGCGTTTCGGTGTTGCGGTTGGCAGCGACCGAGGAGAAGCTTTGGCGGTAGGACTCGCGGGAACCATAGACACGCAAACCTAAGATGGCGAAGGAGTTGGTGGAGTCCGCGCCGCCGATGTAGCGCCAGAGGCGGGTGGCGTTGGTCTGGTCGGGCGTGCCGTTGGCGCGGGCTTCGTTGAGGAGATTGCCACGCAGGAACGTCGTGAGCGTCGGAGTGAGGGGTAGGTGAAATTCGGTGCGGGCAGCTTGATTCCTGACGTTCGAGACAGTATCAACAGTGCCTCGTGCGTAGGGTGCCGTGGGCACGTAGCCGCCAGTGGAGAGGATGCTGAGGGCGGAAAGTGTTGCGAGATGGCGCGAGGCGGTAGTGAAGAGCGCATTGCCGGCACCAGTGTTTTCGGTGGCCCCGAAGGTGTCGGCGGCGAAGGTGAGCTTCGTAGGTATAAGGGGAATGACGTCGACGACACCGCCGATGGCTGAGGAACCGTAGAGGTCGGCGCCGCCTCCGCGTAGAAGCTGAACATGGTCGATGGCTAGCGTTGGCGTTTCGTTCCAGTGGACCCAGGCGCCAAAAGGGTCGCTGAGTGGGACCTGGTCGCTGATGACGAGCGTGCGGCTGGCGGCTGTGCTGCCCAGGCCTCGAAGGGAGACTCCGGCGGAGGTCGGGTTTGCTGTCCATGAACTGGTGCGGCGGAAGAGCTGGAAGCCGGCAATCTGGTGGAGTGAGTCGTCGAGTGCGAGGCCTGGCGATTGCTGGAGTTGCTGCTCGGTCAGGACAGCAGTGCTGGTGGCGGAGTCGTTGATGTTGGCGAGGCCACGGTCGGCGGTGACGGTAACGGATTGCTGCACGGTGGTGGGTGGTGCTGGAGTTTGGGCAGAAGCCTGGAGCAGACTTGTGACGAACAGGAGGAACAGGGACAACCGCATAGTTAACGCTCTCACAAAGAAGCGTTCCTTGTGAGCGCTGTTGACATAGGTGTGGGTGGTGAGTTTTTGCGGGAACGGATTTAGTGTTGGCACCGGAGAAAAGCGCTCACGCAGAGGGCGCGGAGTAAGGCGTGGCGATGAGGACGTTGCGAGTGTCCTCATCGCTGCAGGCTGCTTAGGATTGTTGGGCGGATTCGATGGCGGAGCCTACGCGGAACATGGTGGACTCGTCGAAGTGCTTGGCGAGGATTTGGACGCCGATGGGCAAGCCGTCGGATGTGGTGCCGCAGGGGACGCTGATGCCGCAGATGCCGGCGAGCGAAGCGGCGACTGAGTAGATGTCTTCGAGGTACATCTGGAGAGGGTCATCGGTCTTTTCGCCAAGCTTCCACGGAGGCGTGGGGGTTACCGGGCAGACGATGGCGTCGACTTCTGTGAAGGCGGTGAGGAAGTCGCGCGTGAGCAGCGTGCGGACCTGCTGGGCTTTGCGGTAGTAGGCGTCGTAGTAGCCGGCGGAGAGGACGTAGGTGCCTAGCAGGATGCGGCGCTTGACCTCGGGGCCGAAGCCTTCGTCGCGCGACTCGCGGTACATCTTGCTGAGGGTGCTCGAGTCGTCCGAGCGCAGGCCGAAGCGGACGCCGTCCATGCGGGAGAGATTGCTGCTGGCTTCCGCTGTGCATATGACGTAGTAGGTTGGTACGGCGTATTTGGTATGGGGCAGCGAGACTTTGTGGATGGTGCAGCCCTGCGCTTGGAGCCCGTCGAGCGACTTCTCGATAGCGGCGCGGATTTCGGGGTTGAGGCCATCGCCGAAGTACTCTTCGGGTACGCCGATCTTGAGGCCGGCGACGGGCTTGGCGGCATCGGCGGCGTAGCTGGCGACCGGCTGTGCGGAGGCTGTGGCGTCGAGCGGGTCGGGACCGGCAAGGACTTCGAGTATCGTAGCGGCGTCAGCTACGGAGCGCGCGAAGGGCCCGACGCGGTCGAGCGAAGACGCAAAGGCGATGAGGCCGTAGCGGGAGACGCGGCCGTAGGTGGGCAGGACGCCTACGACGCCGCAGAAGGCTGCGGGCTGGCGGATGGAGCCGCCGGTGTCTGTGCCGAGCGAGGCGACGCAGAGGCCTGCGGCTACCGAGGCTGCGGAGCCCCCCGATGAGCCGCCTGGGACGCGGTCGAGCGCGCGGGGGTTGTGGACGGGACCGTACGCGGAGTTTTCGTTGGAGCTGCCCATGGCAAACTCGTCGCAGTTGAGTTTGCCGAGCAGGATGGCGCCGGCGGCCTCGAGCCTGGCGACGGCGGTGGCGTCGTAAGGCGGGTGATAGCCCCTGAGGATGAGCGAGCCGGCGGTGGTTGGAGTGCCCTGCAAGACGAGGACGTCCTTGATGCCGATGGGCACGCCGGCGAGCGGGCCGAGGGTGCTGGTGTCGCCGGACTTCACCGCTTCATCGACCTTGGCGGCCTGGAGGATGCCGCGGTCGCGGGTGAGGGCGAGGAAGCTGTTGATCTGGGGATCGACGGCGGCGATGCGGTCGTAGTGCTGGACGGCCAGCGAGGACGCGGTGACCGAGCCGGAGAGCACCGCGGAGCGGACTTCGGTGATGGTGAGGGTTTCGAGGTTGAGGGTTGGTGCTGGCATTCTTGCTGATCCTGTTCGTTGTAGCACGGGTTCGTGGTGGCACGGGCTTTGGTGTTCCCCACTCATCACGCGAAAAGCCGCGCGATGAATGGGCCACCCGGCATGTTTGGTTAGCGCTCGATGACCTTGGGGACTTTGAAGAAGCGGCCGTCGGTTTCGGGGGCCTCGGCCATGACGAGCTTGCGGTCAACCGAGGGGGCAACGGTGTCCGGACGGAGCGTCTGGCCGGAGGTTGCCGGTTCGAGGCCGAGGGCTTCGGAGACCTGCGCCATTGGCGGGATGTCGTGGGTGTCGAGCTCGTTGAGCTCGGTGATGTGGCCGAGGATGGCGTTGAGATCGCGCGCCATGCGTGGGAGCTCTTCTGGCGTGAGTTCCAGGTTGGCTAAGTCGGCTACGTGGCGGACTTCTTTGAGGTCGACGCCGGAGGTTGTTTGTTCCATATTTTCTTCGTTCCCTTTACCTCAAAGTGTATCCCGGTGAGGCGAACGGAGGCGATACGGACGAGATCGTTCTGGAGCGCGGTGCGCATTTGCAGGAACGGCGGCATCCACTCCTGGCTGGCGACGGTGAGGTTGAGAACGCGCTCGGAGGTGAGCTCGGTGACTTCGGCGCGGGCGGCTAGCGTGGAACCGCAGGCTACGGGCCAGGCGGCGGAAAGGCGGTCGAGCTCAGACATATCGCGCAGGCTGCGGCCGAGGTTGCCACGGAGGAAGTCCCGCATGTTCTGCATCAGCGTACGGCCTCAGGAATGTGCGCAAGTACGGGAGTTTCCAAGGCCGCACAGGCTGCTGCTACCTGATCGACGGTGATGCGATTGATGATGTCTTCTGGCTGACCGTCGAACTCGAAGCCGAGATGGAGGTATCCTCCGGAGCCGTCGGCAGGCTGGACATTGGCGACGTGGGGGCCGCGGGCTCCCCAGCGGTGCTCGGCTGTTGGGCCGTTGAGCGAGACGGTCGGAGCGCCGGCTATGGCGGCCAAGTGCATGACTCCGGTATTGACGCTGACGACCAGACGGGCGCGGCGGATGAGGCGCGTGAGGGAGATAAATCCGTCCGGGCTGATGAACGGGGAGCAGCGAAGGCCAGCCGAACGCATCAGAGCGACGAAGGGTTCGGTGCGAGGCAGATCAGAAGGCGCACCAGTGATGACGAAGAGGGTTTTAGGACCGGCGAGGCGATTGGCAAGGGCGATCCAGTTGGGTTCAGCCCACTCTCGGAGCCAGGAGCGTTGCCCGGAGGCCCAGGGATGGAAGAGGACGATGTCCGGCTCTTCCGGAAGGGGCTCAGTGCCCCTAGATGGAAGGACTAAAGCGGGCTCATGGGACAGTCCCAGATCCGGGAAAAGACCGCTGCCGTGAAGCAGTGCGCGGAAGTTTTCAAGTTCGTGACGGTCGCGGGTGTGGTCGACGAGTTTGTCATAGCCGCGATCGCGATGCTCGCCCGGGGTCCGGAAACCAACGGTGTAAATGGCATTCGACAGCATGGTGTAAAAAGCCGTGAGGCGCTGCCAACTGGAAAAGTCGAGCAAAATGTCGAGATCCTGAGCGCGGATCTTTTCGATGGTATCGAACGGCGAGGTCAGGCTAATGACTAAGCGTTCGTCTGCGCCGGGGATAATCTCAGCGGCGGCAAGGTTCTGCTTCATGCAGATGTGAACGATGTGAGCGGCAGGCTGCGCTGCACGGAGATCCTGAAGGGGACCGGAGAAAAGTAGCGTGTCTCCGAGCGCGGGAGAGCACATGACGCCGATGCGGTCGAACTTTGACGGGACGCGGCGATGGTGCCGAAAGGTCGCCAGAAAGTTGAGCATCGGCGCGCCTATCCAGTAATCCAGCAGATTATTTTCGGGTCTACCGCGCTGCATAGTTTAATTCTAGCTGTAGGGATGGGTCGTACTGCGTCACAGGGGCGCTGTGGCGATGAATCGGCTGGGAATGCACTCCAGGCTACACGGTTTTACAGAAGCCGTAATGCATGTTTAGTAAGCGCCATCCTGGTTGACCACCGAAGGAAGAGTCTTCGAAAGGATGCGTATGTCTTCAAGGAGAGACCAGTTGTGGGCATATTGCCGATCCAATTGGACACGCTCGGTATAGGTGGTTCTGCTGCGACCGGAGATTTGCCAAAGACCCGTGACTCCAGGTTTAACAAGGCAGTAATCGGCGAAGTAGGGACCATATTTTTCGACTTCAGTAGCCACGATCGGACGAGGACCCACAAGGCTCATGCTGCCTGTAAAGACGTTCCAGAGCTGGGGAAGTTCGTCCAGCGAAGTGCGGCGCAGAAAATTGCCGATGGGCGTGACACGGGGGTCGTTCTTGAGTTTGTGAGTTTTGCGCCACTCGATGCGAGCATCCGGGTGTTCGTTTAGATACTCCTCAAGAACCTGCTGGGAGTTTGTACACATGGTGCGGAACTTCCAGATGGAAAAAAACGAGCCGTGACGGCAGATGCGCCGGTGAGAAAAAAAGATGGGTCCGGGAGAATCGAGACGAATGGCCGCAGCAATGAGGGCCATGGTGAGCAAAAGGACAGGGGAAAAGAGAATCACGAGGAAAAGATCCAGTCCCCGTTTAATGACCCGATAGCGAAAGAGACGACGTGGGCCTCGCTGAAGACGTGCATATTCTCCTACCAAACCAACAGCGTCAGGGATCGAGTGTATCTGGCCGCTAATTGTGACCGCATCCGATTGCTGAGAGTGCATTTCCTGCATATAGGTGCTTATCTCCGTAGCGTTATCCTTGAAAATCGGGGCGATGACCATTTTTGTGATGCCGAAACCTGACCGCGATCCCATGCACGAGCAAAAATACATACAGTCCAAATACGCTCCGCAACAAGTTTTGTAACTACTCTGACGCGCGACTAGAAAGCTCAATAGGACCTAGCGCCACTATCCTTCCGATAGCTCTTAGGAGATGAGCCCGACTTCTGATATCCGTTTGATGCATTACCGATGACTTCCATAACCCGTGATTTTGAAAATAGTCTCTTTCATATAGAACTTCTTCTTTATGTTGAGTTTCCGCGTTTGTAAGACGTTCGATTATGCTGTTGGTATGAAGCTTTACGATACAAGGTTGCGACATGTTAAACTTTTAGAACCAAAACGCCATGGGGATGACCGCGGGTGGTTTACCGAGGTTTTCAACGCGGAAGTTTTCCGCAAGGCGGGGTTGCCGGAGACGTTTGCGCAGGACAACCAGTCGTTTTCGACCAAAGGCGTGCTTCGAGGGCTGCATTATCAGTTGGGCAAGCCGCAGGGGAAGCTGGTCCGGGTGCTTTCCGGGCATATATGGGACGTTGCCGTGGATTTGAGGCGGGATTCGCCGGACTTCGGGAAGTGGGCCGGGTTCGACCTGCGACCGCGGAACGACGCTGGAGAGCTGGAGCTGCTGTGGATCCCGGAAGGGTTTGCGCATGGGTTCGTCGTGTTATCGGAGACGGCGGAAGTCCTTTATAAAACAACGCGGGGGTATTATCCGGCGGGGGAGCGGTGTATTCGCTGGGACGATCCCACTTTGGGAATTGAATGGCCGCTGGAAAAGCTGGGTGGGCTGGAACCTTCGGTTTCGGGCAAGGACGCGAAGGGCGCGCTGTTTGCCGAGGCGGAACTGCCGTAACGGCAGGATTAGGGATGAGATTGTCTGCGGAGCCAATACTCGACATTGGATAGAGATTGGACTGGTTCATAGGAGCCTGAGCAGGGCTGATCTTCCGTGCCGGCAAGCAGGAATGCTTGCTGAAGGCCGGCGGCGTTGGCGGCGGCGATGTCGGAGCAGCGGTCGCCTACAAGGATGGATTGGGTGAGGTCGAGCGAGAGATCGCGGGCGGCGCGGAGGAGCATGCCAGGACCGGGTTTGCGGTCTTCGTGCTCGCGCTTGTACTCGCCGATGCCTTCGCGGGGGTGATAGGGGCAGTGGTAGACGGCGTCGAGGGTAATGTTGTCGCGCAGGAGTTCGGAGCGCATGAAGGACATCAATGTCTGGAAGTCGTGCTCGGAGTAGAGGCCGCGGCCTATCCCGGATTGATTGGTGACGACGACGAGCTTGTAACCGAGGGATTGCGCCGTGAGGCAGAGAGGAACGACGCCCTCCATCCAGCGGACGTCCTCGGCGCGGGAGAGGTAGCCGACTTCGTGGTTGACTACGCCGTCGCGGTCGAGGAAGAGGGCTTTCTTTGGAGCGGAAATACTCATGGCTGGGATAGGAGTACGGGAACGCAAAGGGCGCGAAGTTTAAAGTACAAGGTTCGCAAAGGGTGTGTGTTTGGGCGTGCGGACGCGGGGTAGATGGGAATGGTTGGTGCTTTGGGCGGTGAGTAGGGTCTGGATTTCGCCTAAAACCATGGCGGGGGTGATCTGTTGCATACAGCCGTTGTTCTGGCAGGGGGCGTAGTTGTAGCCGTCATAGCAGGGACGGCAGGCGAAGCCTTCGCCGCCCCAGAGGGCGACCGTGTTGGCGCGCTGTGGGAGGCGGCCGCGCGGGTCGGTAGGGCCGAATATGGCGACGATCGCCGTGGATGTGATGCCGGCGAGGTGGAGCGGGCCGGTATCGTGCGTGACGGTGACGGCGGCGGAGTTGAGCAGGGCGAGGGTTTCGAGAAGCGAGTACTTGCCGATGACATCGACTACGGGCAAGTGGGCGAAAGATGGTGTGGCCCAGGCGTCATCCGGACCGCCGGCGAGGATGACTTCGTGGCCGGCCTGCAGGAGCGCGGCGGCGAGCGCGACATAGTTTTCAATGGGCCAGCGGCGGAGCGCGTCGTCGCGCATGAGGTTGCGGGCGCCGGCGGGGACGAGGACGATGCGGTGCTTTGCGGTGGGCGGCAGCGGGCTTGCGGGTAGCGAGCTTGCCGGGACAGGACTGAGTTGGGTTGGAGTTTCGCCGTCCGGACGGGCAGAGAGAATGCGGGCGTACTCGTCGGTGTGGTGGCGGCCGGGGAGCAGCATGGTGGCACGGTCGAGCCGGGAAAGCAGTACCCTGCGACGGGCGCGGATGGGAAGCGTGAGGAGCTTGTAGCGTGTGTCGTAGTAGAGCGTGGCGCAGGTATCGAACGGACCGCTGGGCAGTTGGCGCCAGAGCGACAGCAGTGTACGGAAGGACTGCAGCTTGCTGCTGTGCAGGAGCTGCTTTTCGTCGACGGGGATTGCGTTGATCCACGGATAGAGAGCCAGGATGGGAGCGACGGCAGTACCGCAGACCCAATGGATCTCGTAGCCGGCCTGGTGCATAGCGTGGGCGGCGGGGATGGCCATGACGACGTCGCCGATGGCACCTAGTTTGACGATGAGAAGGCGCGACATGGGCTACTTGCCTGCTTCGCTGGATTCGGGGTCGGCGAAGGGATGGATGTGGCCGGGCTTTTCGATCAGCTCGATGACGAAACGGAGAGGCGATATCCAGAACTGGACGAGGCGCCCCTGGTAGGCGAGTGCAGGGAGTGGATCGCCCGTGGGATAGCAGCCTGTGTTGCGGAGATGCTCGCCGGACATTTCGAGGTTGGGCGTCAGGTAGGCGAGATGGTTGAGGATGTGCTTGCCGGTGCGGAGCGCGTTGGCGATGGGTGACTGCTCGCCGAACGGAGCGATGAGTTCGTAGGTGAGCTGGTGGCCGGGGTCGGAACCGAACTGTACGGAGACTTGCAGTGTGGGGTCGTCGGTGATGGGGGTCCAGCGGGTGATGCCGAGGGCAGTTGCGAGGAAGTCGCGGCCGGTGCCGAGGACGGGGACGATGAGGCCGATGTGGTCGAGGGCGAGGGTGCGATCCAACCTGCCGGAAACCTGGGATTCGGTGGAAACCCCGATCTCCAAAAGCGAGAGATCGGGGGCACCTGGTTTTGTGGCCACGGCCGAGGGCATTTAGTACACCTTCTCCGAGAGGATGCGGTGGAGGTAGGTAGCGTAGCTGCTCTTGCCGAGCTGCGCGGCGAGTGCCTGGAGCTGTTCGGCGGTGATGTAGCCGAGGCGGTAGGCGATCTCTTCGGGGCAGGCGACCTTGAGGCCTTGGCGTTGCTCGATGGTCTGGATGAAGTTGGAAGCGTCTAGCAGGGAGTCGTGCGTGCCTGTATCTAGCCAGGCCATGCCGCGGCCCATGATCTCGGTATGGAGCTGGCCGCGTTCGAGATACCAGCTGTTGACGTCGGTGATTTCGAGCTCGCCACGGACGGAGGGCTTGAGGCCCTCGGCGACGCTGACCACCTGTGCATCGTAGAAATAGATGCCGGTAACGGCGTAGCGAGACTTCGGCTTGGTGGGTTTTTCTTCGAGCGAGATGACCTTGCGGTTTTCGTCGAACTCGACGACACCGTAGCGCTCGGGGTCGGTAACTGCGTAGGCGAAGACACTGGCTCCGCTGGTTTGCTCGGCGGCGTTGCGGAGCATGTGGGCGAACTCGTGGCCGTAGAAGAGGTTGTCGCCGAGCACGAGGCAGCAGCCTTCACCCGCAAGGAACTCTTTGCCGATGAGGAACGCCTGAGCCAAGCCGTCCGGCGAGGGCTGGACGGCGTACTGGAGGTGGATGCCCCACTTTTCACCGCTGCCGAGGAGGGCTTCGAAGCGTGGTGTGTCCTGCGGGGTGGAGATAATGAGGATGTCGCGGATGCCCGCCAGCAGAAGCGCTGAAAGCGGGTAGTAGATCATCGGCTTGTCGTAAACCGGGAGCAGTTGCTTGCTGATGGACTGTGTTACGGGATAGAGGCGTGTGCCGGAACCGCCGGCGAGGATGATGCCCTTCATGCGGAGGCCTCCGATTTGGAAGCTTTGCCGCGGCCGGCGTAGTTCTGCTGCACCCAGTTCTGATACGCGCCGCTGGTTACGGATTCTACCCAGGGTGCGTTATCGAGATACCACTGAACGGTGCTGCGGAGGCCGGTTTCGAAGGTTTCGGCAGGGAACCAGTTGAGCTCGGACTGGATCTTGCGGGCGTCGATGGCGTAGCGACGGTCGTGGCCGGGGCGGTCTTTGACGAAGGTGATTTGGCCGGCGTAGGGCTGCGCTCCCGGCTTGAGCTCGTCGAGCAGCGCGCAGAGCGTGTTCACGACGTCGAGGTTAGCGCGCTGGTTGTTGCCACCGATATTGTAGGTTTCGCCGAGGCGGCCGAGCGAGAGTACGGCGCGGATGGCACTGCAGTGGTCGCGGACGTAGAGCCAGTCGCGAACCTGCTGGCCGTCGCCGTAGACAGGCAACGGCTTGCCGGCCAGGGCGTTCGAGATGGTGAGCGGGATGAGCTTTTCCGGGAACTGTAGTGGGCCGTAGTTGTTGGAGCAGTTGGTGATGAGCGTGGGCAGACCGTAGGTGTGGTGCCAGGCGCGGACGAGCATGTCCGACGCGGCCTTGGAAGCGGCGTAAGGGCTGTTGGGCGCGTAGGCGGTGGTCTCCGAGAAAGGCGGGTCGGTGGGCGAGAGCGTTCCGTAAACCTCATCGGTGGAGACGTGGAGGAAGCGGAAATGTTCGCGGTCGAAACCTTCGAGCGATTGATGGAAGGCGCGGGCCTGCTGCAGAAGGCGGAATGTGCCGTCGATGTTGGCGCGAAGGAACGCATCCGGGCCGAGGATGGAGCGGTCGACGTGGCTTTCGGCGGCGAAGTGGACGACCGCGCGAGGCCGGTGCTCGCGGAAGATGGTGGCAAGCAGCTCGGAGTCGTTGAGATCACCGTGGACGAACGTATAGCGTGGATCGCCGCTGATGGAGGCTAGGTTTTCCGGGTTGCCGGCGTAGGTGAGGCTATCGAGATTGACAACCGGAATGCCTACGTTTTCGAGCCAGTCCAGAACAAAGTTGGAGCCGATGAAGCCGCATCCCCCGGTAACCAGGATGGATGCTGCTGAAGTGGAATCCTTAAGGGGTTGCGTCATAAAGCGGCGAAGCCTCGAACGTAGGGAGATACGACAGTTGTGGAGCTTCCGGTACCGGTTGCGGAGCGGGAGCAAACTCCAGGTGATAGGCCACCAAAAGAACCATTGTGAAGTGAAACCAAAGATAAATGCGGAATAGATTTTGGTCCGCTGCCAATAGAAGCCACTCGAAGATCATAGCGCGACCCATGGCGCGTAGCCACTTGGCACGTTCCTCCGGCCAGTATCGTGTCGCCATCCGCATCGCGCCGAAGCTGGTGGTGTAAAGAAAGACGAGGAAAGGAATGACCCCGATAGCACCGCTGGCGAGAAGGACATCGAAGATGACCGGGAAGCCCCAGAAGCCGCGAACCTCCGCCATGGTGGTAACCTTGACGCCTTCGCGATGGGCGCGATAGACGGCGACGCCACCGACGCTGCGTCCGATCAAAGGGGCGTCCAAAAAGGCGTGGAACGTATCGAGACCGTCTCCGACGCGGGTGTCGAGAGAGTGCGAAGCTGATCCGGCGAGGCCTGTGCCGGAGAGAAACGTAGCGGGATCGAAGGACAACTTGTGCAGGTAAAAAGAACCAGCGAAAGCGAAGGCGATTAGGACAACCA
>CBDDDO010000022.1:0-6776 GCA_965226655.1 Granulicella sp.
CCCAAATCCCTGGAGTTGAGCAATCTTCGCCTGCGGCTCTACACGCTGACCATCATCATGGTCGCCTCCGCCATCTGCATCCATTTTTTTCCCGATCCGCTATCTGCTGGGCGTCCCAGCGGTCGCCGCCGTGATCAGCGGCTTCTTCGAGAGAAGAAACAGGCGCGCCAGGGCGTAACCCTTCACCACAAAACAAAACAGCGAGCCCCGAAGAGCTCGCTCTAAACTTGTGAGAAGTAACACTCCTAGTCGCAAGGATTCCAGATCACAAACCCTTCTTTCTGCGCCCGCTTCGATAAGGGCTTTATCAGAAGCTATGAAGCGCATATCGGGCGCGAGCAAAAGATCACGTGAAACAACGGCGCAACCGAGTTGCACCGCGTCCAGTGCGCGCAGATAATGGCGCTCAACCATTGCGTTCGCTGCTTCGAGAACCGGCGGAAGTATCGGCTGCTCGATAACACGCTTCATATCATTGTTCAGAGAAGTGAGTGCGGACGCGACTTGATCAGAAGTCAGCTTCTTTTCTTGTCGGAGCCTGCATATCGCTGAACGAGCTTCGACTTGCGTCAACGCTGAGACGACCTTATTGCGGTCATCTTCGGCGTTGGCAAATCGAATCATTTTGTCGCTGCCCTGCTCTTGAATAAAAAGCTTCGTGAGAGAACTTGTATCGATGAAGTGGAGAATCTAAAACCTCCCGCGGTCACGCAGCACGATCTCCGATGCAGACGCGCCGCCCCCGGGCACGGATCGGCTGATAGCGAGGAGCAACAGATTGCGCGTAGGACGATTCCCGATTCAGCTTGATCGTCGTCGTGGGATGCTGAGGTGCTTTGGGGTTGGGAATCTGACTGGTCAAGATCGCACCCTCTTCAATGGCTTTCGCCAAGACGGCTTGTCTTAAGCCTGGAGTGACGGCCCACGGATGATCGCGGCCAGCCAAATGGACATCGCGAAACCATTTGAGCGCAATGAAAGCTTTACCGGCCTTTTCGGCCTCTGCCAATGCTTCGCAGCACTGCTGAATTTGGGGTTTGTCAGCGTAGATAGATTCGCAAGATTCTGCAAAATCCGAATCCTTGGATTCAATCAGTTCGCGCTGCCTGGATACAGGCATCGTACGAATTTTCTCTTCCGTATATCTAGGAACATAAGAAGCGTCATCCGGCACTTTTGCCAGTTCTCCGGAAACGGGAAAGTTCCGGTTTCGTCCGTTCAAAATAAATAACGATCTCGCCGGTTTCTGGATTCCAATTCGACGCTGCCGCAGTACTGCGCTTTTTACGTCCGTCTTCTTCAAGTTGAGCGATGGGACGATAGCCATGAGGGGTCAAAAACTTCAACGCGGCTGTGATCTGCTCGTTCAGCGGAGCGTTACGCAATGCTTCGAGCCCATTGGCAACGGTCTGTTCGATATCGTTGATCGTGGGTTCGGAAGGTAGGGAAAAAGTTGATGTTGAAGCCATAATGTAGTCTCGCTTTATTTATAGGATAGTGAATCTTCTCTTTATATATAGAAGTGCGGCAGCTATTTGTCAAATAACTGCCGCTTGGGCATTAGCGCCTCTAGACCGCCAGTGACCGCAACACATACTGCAGAATCCCGCCATGCTGGTAGTACAGAATCTCCTGCGGCGTATCGATTCTCACGTCCGCAACAAACTCCTTCTTGCTTCCATCAGCGCTCGTCGCAATCACCTTCAGCTTCTTCCCGCCGGCAAACTTGCCGTCGAGCATCGCCTTCAGGTCGCCCTTCGCCGCGCCGAGCGAGAATGTCTCCTCGCCCGTCAATCCCAGCGACTCGACATTCTGTCCCGCTTCAAACTGCAGCGGAAGAATCCCCATGCCCACCAGGTTCGAGCGATGGATGCGCTCATAGCTCTCCGCGATCACAAAACGAATGCCCAGCAGCTTCGGCCCCTTCGCCGCCCAGTCACGCGACGAGCCTGATCCATACTCCTTGCCCGCCAGAATCGCCAGCGGCGTACCACGCTCCGCATAGACCGCCGACGCGTCATAAATCGACATCCCCAGCCCCTCCGGCAGCAACCGCGTTACGCCACCCTCCGTGCCCGGAGCCAGCTTGTTGCGCAACCGCACATTGGCAAACGTGCCGCGCACCATCACCTCATGATTCCCGCGACCGCGACCCATAGCTGTTGAAGTCGCTGGGCTTCACGCCATGGTCGGTGAGGTACTTGCCCGCCGGCCCATTCAGCTTGATCGATCCCGCCGGAGAAATGTGATCCGTCGTCACCGAATCACCCAGCACCGCCAGCACGCGCGCATCGTGGATGTCTTCCACAGCCTTCGGCTGCGCCGGCATGCCATCGAAGTACGGTGCCTTTGCGGATGTACGTCCGAGTCCGCTTCCCATCCATACGTATCGCCGCTCGGGAACTTCAGGTTCTGCCCAGTTCGCATCACCGTCGCTCACCGTCGAATACTGCTTGCGGAACATATCGGCGTCAATGCACGCAGAAACCGCATCGTTCACTTCCTGCTGCGAAGGCCAGATGTCCTTCAGGTAAATCGCCTTGCCCGTCTTGTCCTCACCCAGCGCGTCGTTATCGAAGTCGTGCGCGATGTGCCCGGCCAGCGCGTACGCCACCACCAGCGGAGGTGACATCAGATAATTCGCCCGAACCTCCGGCGAGATACGCCCTTCAAAGTTCCGGTTGCCGCTCAACACGCCTCACCGCTACCAAGCCATGCTCTTCCGATCGCCTTCGACACATCCGTAGGCAGCGGCCCCGAGTTGCCAATGCACGTCGTGCATCCATAGCCCACCACCTGGAACCGCAGCGCATCCAGATACTCCAGCAAGCCCGCCCGCGTGTAGTAATCCGTCACCACGCGCGATCCCGGCGCGAGTGACGTTTTCACCCACGGCGGCGTCCGCAGACCCTTCTCAACAGCCTTCTTCGCCAGCAGCCCGGCCGCCCATCATTACGTACGGATTGCTCGTATTCGTGCAGCTCGTAATCGCCGCAATCACAATCGATCCATCCACGAGATACTTATCCCGGGTCGACGCCAAACCGCGCCTGCACCGAGTGTGCGGTTTCCTGCACCGCGACCGACCCACCGGCCTTCGCCGGCTCATCATGCGTGGTCGTCAGCACGGCAACCGTCTCCGGAACCTCCGGCGCCGGAGCGCCCAACGAAGCCGTCAGATCGCCATAGGCCGAAGCGTGTCCGCCTTCACCCTCCCAGCGCACCATCTGCCGCACCACAGCCTTGTTTGACATTCGGCCCCTGCAGCGCGGGAAGCTGCTGCGCAAAGCTCGCGGGCGTCTGCGAGAGCAGCACGCGGTCCTGCGGCCGCTTCGGGCCAGCCACGCTCGGCTCAACCGTCGCCAGATCCAGCGACAGCGTAGCCGAGTACTCCGCTTCCGGCGCATCCGGCGTATGGAACAACCCCTGCGCTTTGACGTAAGCCTCGGTCAACGCGATGTGCTCGTCGCTCCGCCCCGTCAGCTTCAGATACCGCAACGTCTCCGCATCCACCGGGAAGATGCCACACGTCGCGCCATACTCCGGAGCCATATTCGCAATCGTCGCGCCGATCGGCCAGCGGCAACTCGCTGATGCCCGAGCCATAGAACTCCACAAATTTGCCCACAACGCCAAGCTTGCGCAGCATCTCGGTCACGGTCCAGCACCAGGTCCGTCGCCGTCGTGCCTTCCTTCAACTTGCCCGTCAGCCGGAAGCCCACCACCTGCGGCACCAGCATGGATACCGGCTGGCCCAGCATCGCAGCCTCCGCCTCAATGCCCCCGACGCCCCATCCCAGCACGCCAAGGCCATTCACCATCGTCGTATGCGAGTCCGTGCCCACCAGTGTGTCCGGATACGCAATCACGCTGCCGTCAGCCTCGGTCTTCGTAAACACCACACGAGCCAGGTACTCCAGGTTCACCTGATGGCAGATTCCCATCCCCGGCGGCACAGCCGAGAAGTTATCGAACGCCGTCTGCCCCCACTTCAAAAACGCATACCGCTCACGGTTGCGCGTAAACTCCAGCGCCGCATTCAGGTCATACGCATTGGCGGTCCCATACTCATCCACCTGCACGCTATGGTCGATCACCAACTCCGCCGGCTGCAGCGGATTGATCTTCTCCGGATCGCCACCCAGCGCTCGCATCGCATCGCGCATGGCCGCGAGATCCACAATCGCGGGCACGCCGGTAAAGTCCTGCATCAGCACCCGCGCCGGCATGTACGCAATCTCGGTCGAAGGCTCCGCCTTGGAATCCCACGACGCCAGGAATTTGATGTCCTCGGGCGTAACGGTCTTGCCGTCCTCACCAGCGCAGCAGGTTTTCCAACAGAATCCGCAGCGAAAACGGCAGCCGCGAAAGCTTGACGCCCTCGCCCTCCAGCGCCTTCAACGAAAAGTAGTTCACCGTCTGCGAGCCGGACGTCAGCGTAGCCGCGGCCTTAAAGCTATTGGGATGCGAAGTGTTTGCCATAAAACGTTCTCCTTCAATCACCGGAAGCGAACGCGCTCGAAAACGCAGAAGCTCCGGCATCTTGGGCCACAAAATCCTCCGCGAAAATCAGCGGCGGCCAGTGACAAAAAACATGTTGAGGGTAGCAGAGAGCGGTGCTGCTTACAGCAACCAACCCGCGGTCGTGGCGTCCACGGCGAAAGCGCTTAAGATGAGCGCGACTCGGCATACCCAGAATTCTACGCCTCTCGCGACTTTCCGCCAGCCCAGGGTTCAACCTCATGTCACTACCGGGTCAAAAAATTGTTCATGCCACCTGACCCCAACCATGCATCTCAACCAGTTACGACTACCCCTGCACGATATAGGGGGACTCCAGGAGTTTGATCGATGAAACCGTCCAGCAACACAAAACTTTGGCTTCGCCCCTTAGGCGCCGCCGGTCTGGCCACCCGCACTGGCTTTCGGCCTCACCGCCTGCAAGAGTAACTCCGCGGCGCCCATCACCAACGCAGCCGCCGCTCCCGATGCAGCCGACGGCAACCTCGCTCCCGTCTCCGGCGAACAGCCCACGCAGGTCCTCGGCCAATCTGCCTCCTATCAGCCCCAAGCAGCAGGGCGAAAGCTATAACGACCGGCCAGCAGCCACCCGCCTCCCATCGAGCAGGGCGCGCCGCAGCAGGGATACGCCGACAACTCTCCGGCGGCCAATATCCCGACCAATCCAACGACGCTTACAACAGCCAGGACGTCGCCGAGTATGCTCAGCAGGGCCCAACGCCGCCACTGCCCGACTACGACCAGCCGCCCCGCTCCCGACCCAAACTACATTTGGACTCCCGGCTACTGGGCTTAATGGCGACCAAGGCTACTACTGGGCTCCCGGCGTCTGGTGCCCGCCGCCCTATTACGGCGCTCTCTGGACCCCTCCCTACTGGGGCTTCTACGGCGGCCGCTACGGCTTTCACCACGGCTACTGGGGCCTTCACATCGGCTTCTATGGCGGTGTTGACTATGGCTTTGGCTACGTCGGAACAGGCTACTTCGGCGGATACTGGCACGGCAACGACTTTCTACTACAACCGTGCGGTCACCAACGTGAACTTCCGCACCAACGTCTATGAGCGCCCGGTGGTCTTCAACGGCCACACTTACGGCCGCGGCATTGAAAACCGCGTCAGCTACAACGGCGGACAGGGCGGCATCCGCGTCGCTCCGCGCCCCTGCTGAAATGGTGGCAATGCACGAAAACCACGTAGGCCCCATCGCCGCACAGACGCAGGTCCGCACAGAAGCCTCACAAAACCGCGCGCAGTTCTACAACAACAACCACGGCCGCCCCGCACAAGCTGCCTTCGCCCGCCCCACAGGCGTTCCCGCCGGCCGCTCCGCATATCGCGGAAGCTCCTGCCGCTGTCCCGCCAGGAGCAGCAACGCAGCGTCGCCATCCAGCAGCACAACGTCCAGGTTCAGCAGCAGCGCACCGCCGCCCCTGAAAACCGCCCCGGTGTAACTCCCCAACAGCGCAGTGTAGAACCTAACCGCGCAGCGGAGCCGCAGCGCGGCGCTGAACCCCAGCAACAGCGTGGTGCGGAAACCCAACCGCGCGGTGACTCCGCAGCAGCAACGTGGTGTCGAACCCCAACCGCGCCGTCGCTCCTCAGCAACAGCAACGCGCCGTGGAGCCGCAGCGCGCAGCCCCACAGCAACAGCAGCGTGCCGTGGAACCCCAACGCACGGGCCCCACAACAGCAAACAGCGCCCTGTTGAGCAGCAGCGTGTTGCTCCCCAGCAACAGCAGCGTGCAGCCGAACCACAACGTGCGGCCCCGGAAGCTCGCCCCGCGCCCGTTGAACGCGCTGCTCCCGTGGCTCGTCCGGCTCCGGAAGCTCGTCCTGCACCGGCTCCCCGCGCGGCAGCTCCCGCACCTCGCCCGGCTCCAGCCCCTCGCGCCGCTCCCGCACCCCGTTCGGCGCCCGCTGCACACGAGGAACCCCACCGCTAACCCGCTTCAAAGCAGAAAAGGCTCGCATCTGCATTCGCAGTATGCGAGCCTTTTTCTTTTGCACTTGTTTTTCTTTCCTTTATCCTCGCAAGGGGATCTGCTGTTATCTGTTCTCCGACGCCGCCTTGACCATTGCGCCGCAAACTGACAGCACCCAACACGCCTTTTCTATCCGCTACACTCTGCCTTCTCACCCTGCCACAATCTGCCAAACCAGCACCACATTCAACCCCACAATTACCCCCCGCCACGACCCAACCCACCACCCGCGTCCGCAGCGCGCTGCAGAACTCACCCATCACCTTCGTCC
>CBDDDO010000023.1:0-7581 GCA_965226655.1 Granulicella sp.
CTGTCGAAGAGAACCCATTTATAAAATGATCATACTCATCATATTACTTTTTAGTATACAACTTTCTCATAGTTTAACTTGTTTAAAACCTACTCTCATTGATCCTTTACCTTAAATTTTGGGTGGAATGCAGGGCAATACTCAATTTAATTGTATTGATTATGACTCCTCTAGTGAAGTTGTTGTGGTTGGTGGTTCCTCTACTTCGAGTGATATTGTGAGTGACGCTACTACGCCAATCTTGGCCACTTATTCTATAACAACGGGAGCATTGAACTGGGCAATTTAGACAAATCCAACAGGTGATATTAGTGTTAATCCATTAGTGATTGCATAATGCGCTTATTCAGCTTCTAACTCTTATATAGTTGCATTGTCATTGAATCCTTATTTTTCTGTTTTGATCTACTCATCCACCACTGGCTAGTTGGTGTAGTCTCTTTACGAGTACACAACGACTGGGAATGTAATATAAAGTACTCGTGTGCCTATTGCAGTATAAATGGATTCTAGCAACAACGTTTACTTAGTTACTAATTTCGCACAGCGTATGTATCTAATATGCTTTGCTGCATTCGCTACAGCACCCATAACTCCCATTTATTATATGATGTTCGGTTCTACTTCAATTCCTATTATTGGTAACTCCATGCTGCTTGTAGGATCTACGATGTTTGTTGGTGCGAATGCCAATTCTGAAATGCTATTTCTAAGTCTCTCGGCATCTTCTACTTCCTAAAACTTCTAGATCTCTATAAATAGTCCCACAGGTGCTTCATCAAGTATAGCAATAGATGGGATAGCCTAAGGGTCAGGCCTGCTTTCATCTGCTTAATTTATATGTGCATCAAACTTAGGAACTACTCAAAATGATGTAGCATTTGTGGTTTTCAATCAAATAATATTGTTGGGAAATGTTGCCACAAATTCTTGGTATTGGACAGCATCAGGAACAAAACTTACTTGCTTAGGAGTTTCAATGACAACTACCACAGGTTATACCATTGTTCATGATTCAAATTCAGTTGACTATATAGGGTCTGTCACTTTGTCAGGAGCGACATCTATGCCATTCACACTAGTTCAGCTTAGTAACAACGCAAATACCCTCTTTACATAAAGTGCTGTATTTACAGGAATTTCGAATGGAGATGTAGTATATGCTGGATATACCACTTCAGTTACCACCACTAATTATATTGTAGAGGTAGGATTTGTTAATCATGAAGTAAATACCGATAAAGCTATCAAATCAACTGCAACACAAACAGTCACTCAGTAGACTTCATTTTCAGTAGGACTAATCGAAAGTGGAAACTTGGCTACTTAGAATGGGGCTAGTCAAACAACTTTTAAATATAAATAAATTACCAACCTCAACGATAATTCAGTGGTGGGAACTATTTAGCCTTTGCCAAATGATTACTATAATTTTCCTACCCCAGGTACAATAACCGCTTCTAGTTTGAGTACTGTGACCTATACTGTAGCCTAAACAACCTTAACTAAGACTTTCTCAAGCTTTACATACAGTATAGCATGCTCAGATGCTGTCTTTACATACTCGGCATTGTTGACCAATGGATCGAGTTTGCCAAGTTTTATAACTCTATCGGGGAATACCTTTTCAATATATACTTCAAACAACAGCACACAAGGGACGTACAATATTAATGTGAAGGGACTCTTATCTAATAACTAGAGTGCCACATTCACCTTTGAGATCCTGATACTACCATTGCCCTATGTGGCACCATCTAGTAGCAGTTCTTCATCGAGTACCACTTCTTCCTCTTCAGCAACTAGTAGTTCTTCATCGTTATCTAGCAGCCCATCGTCTTCTAGTAGCTCGTACCTCTAGCAGCCTTCAAGCTCCTCCTCTACCAGCTCTTCTTCTTCCTTCTAGCCCTAGCTCTAGTAGCTCGTCGACCTCTAGCAGCCCTTCAAGCTCCTCCTCTACCAGCTCTTCTTCTTCCTCCTCAACTAGCCCTAGCTCTAGTAGCTCGTCGACCTCTAGCAGCCCCTTCAAGCTCCTCCTCTACAGCTCTTCTTCTTCCTCCTCAACTAGCCCTAGCTCTAGTAGCTCGTCGACCTCTAGCAGCCCTTCAAGCTCCTCCTCTACCAGCTCTTCTTCTTCCTCCTCAACTAGCCCTAGCTCTAGTAGCTCGTCGTACCTCTAGCAGCCCTTCAAGCTCCTCCTCTACCAGCTCTTCTTCTTCCTCCTCAACTAGCCCTAGCTCTAGTAGCTCGTCGACCTCTAGCAGCCCTTCAAGCTCCTCCTCTACCAGCTCTTCTTCTTCCTCCTCAACTAGCCCTAGCTCTAGTAGCTCGTCGACCTCTAGCAGCCCTTCAAGCTCCTCCTCTACCAGCTCTTCTTCTTCCTCCTCAACTAGCCCTAGCTCTAGTAGCTCGTCGACCTCTAGCAGCCCTTCAAGCTCCTCCTCTACCAGCTCTTCTTCTTCCTCCTCAACTAGCCCTAGCTCTAGTAGCTCGTCGACCTCTAGCAGCCCTTCAAGCTCCTCCTCTACCAGCTCTTCTTCTTCCTCCTCAACTAGCCCTAGCTCTAGTAGCTCGTCGACCTCTAGCAGCCCTTCAAGCTCCTCCTCTACCAGCTCTTCTTCTTCCTCCTCAACTAGCCCTAGCTCTAGTAGCTCGTCGACCTCTAGCAGCCCTTCAAGCTCCTCCTCTACCAGCTCTTCTTCTTCCTCCTCAACTAGCCCTAGCTCTAGTAGCTCGTCGACCTCTAGCAGCCCTTCAAGCTCCTCCTCTACCAGCTCTTCTTCTTCCTCCTCAACTAGCCCTAGCTCTAGTAGCTCGTCGACCTCTAGCAGCCCTTCAAGCTCCTCCTCTACCAGCTCTTCTTCTTCCTCCTCAACTAGCCCTAGCTCTAGTAGCTCGTCGACCTCTAGCAGCCCTTCAAGCTCCTCCTCTACCAGCTCTTCTTCTTCCTCCTCAACTAGCCCTAGCTCTAGTAGCTCGTCGACCTCTAGCAGCCCTTCAAGCTCCTCCTCTACCAGCTCTTCTTCTTCCTCCTCAACTAGCCCTAGCTCTAGTAGCTCGTCGACCTCTAGCAGCCCTTCAAGCTCCTCCTCTACCAGCTCTTCTTCTTCCTCCTCAACTAGCCCTAGCTCTAGTAGCTCGTCGACCTCTAGCAGCCCTTCAAGCTCCTCCTCTACCAGCTCTTCTTCTTCCTCCTCAACTAGCCCTAGCTCTAGTAGCTCGTCGACCTCTAGCAGCCCTTCAAGCTCCTCCTCTACCAGCTCTTCTTCTTCCTCCTCAACTAGCCCTAGCTCTAGTAGCTCGTCGACCTCTAGCAGCCCTTCAAGCTCCTCCTCTACCAGCTCTTCTTCTTCCTCCTCAACTAGCCCTAGCTCTAGTAGCTCGTCGACCTCTAGCAGCCCTTCAAGCTCCTCCTCTACCAGCTCTTCTTCTTCCTCCTCAACTAGCCCTAGCTCTAGTAGCTCGTCGACCTCTAGCAGCCCTTCAAGCTCCTCCTCTACCAGCTCTTCTTCTTCCTCCTCAACTAGCCCTAGCTCTAGTAGCTCGTCGACCTCTAGCAGCCCTTCAAGCTCCTCCTCTACCAGCTCTTCTTCTTCCTCCTCAACTAGCCCTAGCTCTAGTAGCTCGTCGACCTCTAGCAGCCCTTCAAGCTCCTCCTCTACCAGCTCTTCTTCTTCCTCCTCAACTAGCCCTAGCTCTAGTAGCTCGTCGACCTCTAGCAGCCCTTCAAGCTCCTCCTCTACCAGCTCTTCTTCTTCCTCCTCAACTAGCCCTAGCTCTAGTAGCTCGTCGACCTCTAGCAGCCCTTCAAGCTCCTCCTCTACCAGCTCTTCTTCTTCCTCCTCAACTAGCCCTAGCTCTAGTAGCTCGTCGACCTCTAGCAGCCCTTCAAGCTCCTCCTCTACCAGCTCTTCTTCTTCCTCCTCAACTAGCCCTAGCTCTAGTAGCTCGTCGACCTCTAGCAGCCCTTCAAGCTCCTCCTCTACCAGCTCTTCTTCTTCCTCCTCAACTAGCCCTAGCTCTAGTAGCTCGTCGACCTCTAGCAGCCCTTCAAGCTCCTCCTCTACCAGCTCTTCTTCTTCCTCCTCAACTAGCCCTAGCTCTAGTAGCTCGTCGACCTCTAGCAGCCCTTCAAGCTCCTCCTCTACCAGCTCTTCTTCTTCTCCTCAACTAGCCCTAGCTCTAGTAGCTCGTCGACCTCTAGCAGCCCTTCAAGCTCCTCCTCTACCAGCTCTTCTTCCTCCTCAACTAGCCCTAGCTCTAGTAGCTCGTCGACCTCTAGCAGCCCTTCAAGCTCCTCCTCTACCAGCTCTTCTTCTTCCTCCTCAACTAGCCCTAGCTCTAGTAGCTCGTCGACCTCTAGCAGCCCTTCAAGCTCCTCCTCTACCAGCTCTTCTTCTTCCTCCTCAACTAGCCCTAGCTCTAGTAGCTCGTCGACCTCTAGCAGCCCTTCAAGCTCCTCCTCTACCAGCTCTTCTTCTTCCTCCTCAACTAGCCCTAGCTCTAGTAGCTCGTCGACCTCTAGCAGCCCTTCAAGCTCCTCCTCTACCAGCTCTTCTTCTTCCTCCTTTAGTTCTCAATCCAGCAGCAGCAGCAGTAGCACCAGCACCAGCTCCTCCATGTCAGGAAGCTACTCATCTTCCGCTTCTTCATCCAGTCTATCTTGTTCTTCGTCATCGTTACAGTCCAGCAGCAGCAACCCCGTTTCCTCCTCTTCTTCACTATCTTCCTCGACCTCGTCTTAATCTGCGTCAACATCCTCGTCATAATCCTCATCCTAATCTTCATCTTCATCTTCGCCTTCGTCCTAATCTGCATCGACATCCTCTTCTAGCTTGCCTACATCTTCATCATCTTCACCGAGCTAATCAAGTAGTATGAGTAGCAGTTAAAGTGTTTCTAGTAGCAGTATTTCATTGACAAGTTCAAGTTAAAGTTCAAGTTCGAGTTCAATTACATTGAGTAGTTCCTAAAGTTAATCATTATCCTAGAGCAGTTCATCAATGAGTTTAAGTTAGAGTTAATCTAGCTCAAGTTCTAAACCTAGCACAACTTCTTCTTCTTCTTCTAGTTCTTATTCTCCAAATTACAACAACTCTATAAAACCTCCAAACATATCAAACAACATTTCTAATAAAACAGTAAACAGTTCATTGAACACTTCGAATACTTCTAATTCTACAAGTGGAATTTCTATAAACACCTCTGGTAAATCTGAAAATGTTTCAAGTTTTAACAGCTTAAATTACATGACAGCATAGATTATAACAATATCTTAGACCGGATTAGTGACAGTTAACTTTTCGGAATCATTAATGCCTTCCAGCACTTTAAATTCAACTTCTTCAAATAAAAGTTTAATGCTGTTAAGTGTAATAGACAATGATACAGAGAAAATCGAATTTTGGTAAATAGTTGGCGTTGTTAAATCCTAAATGAATATTTCTGTAATATTTTAGGATCCAGGAGAAATCTCTATGAGTTTTGTAATTAAATGTATTTTCTTAACTATTCATATAGGTTAAAGATACTCTGAGTATTCAGTTTGTTGATGAGACAGCTTTTTGCTCATTCTATGGAGATACAATTAAGCACTTGTATACAATTACTGGGATGCTGCCATCTTAATTCTAAAACTCAGGTAATATATTGAATTCGAATTGATTTCTACTTAGAAACTGAAAAGATAATGCAAAGCATAATTAAGCCATTTGTACTTATTGTTTAGTCTTTAACATACGGAAGTATTGCACTAAGAGTTGTGTTAGCAATGCCAATGTCAGCATTATTTGCATGCATTAATGCTTTGCAGTTAATAGTGAATATGCCATTAATCAATGTAGCCATTCCAGCCAATTTAGCATACTTTCTTCAATCCCTTACTACCCTTTTTAATATCGATATCTTCAGCATTTACAAATTACATCAAATAATTTACTAATACAATCCCTTTCCTTAAATTCCATTAAATCAATATCCTAACTTTTACACAATGAATTACAATTATGCTAACTTTATATATTAAGAAGATTCAGATATTGCTCCTGTTGAATTATTTCCTGCTTTTCTTATCATTATGATCTGCTGTTATTTCATTAGAATTAAAATCTTTTAGATAATTTATCAATATATTAATCATGCACTTTTCTTTTAATTTTCAGCTCGATACTTAATGGAATGTTATATTCAATTAACCCTCAACTCAACTTTATCAATAATGTACTTCAACCCTTAATCGATTGGAGATTACATAGCTCAAATGTATGCTTACTTCTTTCTTTTAATGATGGTGTGCTGTCCTTTTATTATTACATATGTTCTTATTAAAAACCATAGTCCAAATGAAAAATTCCCTTATAAGCTGAGACTTGGTGAAATAACTCATAATATCAAACTCAATTAATACTCCGCTCTTTTTTACTTTGTTATGTTTGCATTAAGAAGATTTTGTTTTGTGCTTTCGACAATCTTTCTTTATAATTATCCAGTGATTCAAATATAGATGTTTTTATTTTGGAATGTCATATTTTTTGGTTACCTTATATATTTTAAGCCTTTTACAACTACAGTGTATAATCGGTTTGAATACTTCAATGAAATTAATTTATATATTTCCACTATATCACTGCCTGTATTAACAGACCTAATCACAGATGATTCAATGAAAGTCGCGGCTGGGTGGTTAATTATTGGTATAATTATTTTTACATTCCTGATCAATGCAGGATTTATTCTATATGATAAAATAAGAGAAGCCTTTTATTTCTTTAGGAGAACATACCGGATATTCAAACAGAAAAAATCCTTGAAATAAAAGCTCAGTCATTCATTAGCAAAATTATTAAAAGATAATCATTTCATTCTTAGTAAAGATAAGAATATAAAGCCCAAAAATAAAAAACAAGGATAGAAAGCGCTTAAAATTATCAGCTAGCAAAGAAAAAAAGAAGGACTGTTCGTAGAATCAATGTCGTCTCCTTTAAAACACCCAGCTTCTTACACAAGAATAAAGAATAAAAATGATCTTTCACTTGAAGCGTCCCATAAAATATAAGGATTTGACTTATCAAAGTTAATGAAATGCAATAAAGTATTCAATCTGAACAATGACGGAGAGTCACTAACTGGCAGAGTTCTATTGAAAACATTTGATTAACAGTCATCTAGAGAGTCAATAGGTTCAACTGAATAAAAGCGATTTTAGATGATTTAGGAAGAGAGAGCTTAAAATAGCTTAAAGAAAAGAGACTCAAATTCTAAATTCTTAAAGAATAAAGTAGCTAGTATGGAAACAAATTATTTGGTTCCTCAAAGGAAAATTAAATACCAGACTGATAGTAGAGGATCTATTGACTAGCTGAGATCAATTACTTCTATTTAAGTAGATTTGCCATCGAGAAGGCAAAGTTAAATAGACACTAATGAACCTAATTTGTTAAGTAAACAACAAAACAAAATACTTCACGAAGATAACTGGTCAGACAATGGATCAAAAAAACAATACCATTATACAAGGCCTAAGCTTGCATTTACTAAAAATGCGTCAGGATCAGGAGGATCAGGGTCTGCTGGATCGGCAGG
>CBDDDO010000024.1:0-23251 GCA_965226655.1 Granulicella sp.
TCCACCGAGAATCATGCCAGCAGATCCAGCGGGTACATGTCTTCGCTGGTCAGTTTCACCCCTTCAAACCCGAGTTCGAGCCGGGCCTGACCCAGCTTGGGGAAAGTCGCCACCAGCGTGCGCGGGCCCAGCACCGCCGGCTCGGCGGCGATATCGTGGCTGAACACGCGCGACGGTTTGAAATCCGAAACATACTCCGCACGGTTTGCAGCATCACCTCGGGATCGATATCCCCACCACCGTGAAAATCATGTTGCCCGGCTCGTACGCCAGCTTGTAGTAATTAAAAACATCATCGCGCGATAAACCCTGGATGACTTCCTGGTACCCAATCACCGGCACACGGGCGGGGCTGACGTGGTAGCGATTGGAGGCGGCCATATAGTAAAACTGCCGATCGGGCTCGCCCTTTACCCATTTCCAGTTCGCGCTGCACGACTTCATATTCGCGGCGATATTCCGGCCGGGGTGATTTTCGCGCCGGTCATCCAGCCGGTGACCAGATCAACTGCCTGATCCATATGCTCGGGCGTGGTATTGACGAAAAAACGCGGTACGGTCTTCGGTGGTGTAGGCGTTTGAATTGTTACCGATTTGCTGAAGCAGATTGCGGTTTTCGGCTTCGGTGCGGCGCTCACTGCTGCCGCCGGCAACGAGATGTTCCAGCAGATGGCTGAGGCCACCCCCGAGCCATTTCCCTTCGTAGACACCGCCGGTGCCGACCAGCCCACGCACGGCGACGGCTGGGGAGGGGACACGTTTGACGATGACGGTCATGCCGTTGCGGAGCACGGAGACGATCTCCGATTTTATCGTTCACCAGGCGGTAGATCTCGGCTCCGTAGCCGACCATCTGCGACTTGCTCTGCATCAATCTCACCGGAGGTCGTCAGCCGGCTGGGTGGTGGCGTCGTCGGCTTTGGACGAGGGCGGTGGACACGACAAACGAAAAACAGGGCAAGCATTGCGAGTTTAAAATTCATATGAATCTTCGTTTTTGGCGGCGTAACGGAATCGCGCATCGTGCGGTATTTTTTAGCGGCGTGCCCGAAGGGCCGTGCTGCGAACTGCAATGTTGCGTCATTCCGTGACAACGCGGCTACTTCAGGCACGCCGCTAAAAAATTTGGTTGAGTGCCGATTTAACCAACACGATTTACCTGGTCTATAGCGACGGCGTGTCATCCTGCTCGATCTCGTTCAAATACGTCAACGCCCGCTCCAACTCGCTCTTGAGATGTCGCACCCGAAGCAGGCTTTTTACGCGGGTTTGCAGTTCTACTTTGTTGACGGGTTTGCTGACGAAGTCGTCGGTGCCGCATTCGCTGGCACGTTCGATGTCGCCGAGTTCGTGGAGCGCGGTGACCATCAGGATCTGGATGTCCTTTGGTCTTGGGATCGCTTTTTAAGCTTTTGACAAACCTGAAAGCCGCTCATTCGCGGCATCATCACATCGAGCAGAATCAAATCCGGATTATGAGCAGCGACTTTTTCCAGGGCGTCGATTCCATCCACAGCCGTCACCAGTTTCACCGGTAACGCTTCCAGAAACGCCTGCAGCAATTCCACGTTTTGCGCGTTGTCATCCACGATCAAAACGGTGGATTGCGTAATCAGGGTATCGCTGTTGGCTGGGTTCTCCAGCACGACCGGTAATGGACTGGCAGGACTTTGACTCACGCGGGAAATAATAAGACGCGGGCAATCGGGTGTAAAGCAGGGTCGACGGTGGCGACATTCACTCACTGCCGGTCGCCCCGGCGAAATAAATAGCCCCATCCTGTTTAATCTCCATCGGCGGAGGAAAAACAAACAGCTCCAAGAGCTCTTAATTCCGCGGTTGCGATTTGACCGGCAGTTGAACGACTAACCTTGAGATCAACACGATCAAAACCGCGGGGATCAGCCAGAACATTCTCTCATTCACGAATCCAATCCAATACAGTGGCGCAGCCATAAGCACGGCTATGCCAAAGTTATCATCGACCGGCGCGACACGCCCGGCGCGAACTCGCGGATCGGTACCATGCAGATCCAGACATACGCGGGGAAGATCAAACCGTAAAAGCTCATGAACAGACGGTAAACCAGGTCGCCGGTCAGCATCTGCACGGTTAAGCCGGGAAAGCTGAACCACGTCTGTTGCCGAAGTGCAAAATCGCCAGTCCCACCAGCACCGCCGCGATGATCCAGATAATCGAATCGTTTGCGGTAGCTCTGGGTAATGCCCGAACATGGGCTGAAAACGTAAACCCCGCCTGAGCGGCAATGTGCAGCATCACCCACGAAACCAGGGCTGAGTAACCAAACGATCCAAACTGATCTCCGGACCGCGATCCAGCGCAAAATCCCCCGCGTACATCAGCGTCAACACAATCATCAGTAGAAATATGACGCCAAATCCCACACCAAATGCAGCCTTGCCCGGTCCCGGTGCCGTCTCCTGCCGGGCACGGTGAAATGTCACATCCAGATACGGACAAAGCAGAAACCCAAAAATACAAACCGGTGCCAATCCCAACATCGCGCCGGTGAAGTGGCTGATCTCGATTGGATTGGCGACACCAAACACCGGATGCGCCAGCCCCCGGCCAAACACCGCCAGCGAAACCAGCAGCACCAGCCAGGCCAGTACAAAATCCAGCCCGGTCTTTCGACGAGCCAGAAATCCCAAACCAAACCCCGCTGCAACCGCAGCAATCGCAAATGCGATCGGCATCAAATCTTTGGAGGTCATCCAGTACAAAAAGAACAGATGAAACGCGAGCGTGACCGCCGAAAACGCCACGCATGCGGTGCGATGCTCGGCCACCATTTTTTCACTGCTGCCCGGGCCGGGCCAAAGTCCAACCCATCGCGGCCGCGCCAATCACATTCGGAATCGCAACACAAACCAAGCGCCGATACCAAACTCGCTGACAAGAATCACCGGCAAAAACATGCCGATGCACCAGGTCCACGAACATCCAAGATAGACCGCCCAGCAGAGCGTGCGGAACAGCGAAGCAGGTGAATCGGGCTGGCCATCGGGGCGATGAGTCTACTCGCGAGTGAAGTGATATAAAAAGATCCCCGCGGCAATTGCGACATTCAACGAATCGGTGCCCCGCTTCATCGGCAAAGTCACCCGCCGATCGCACGCGGTAACCACTTCAACCGAAAGACCGTTGGCTTCATTGCCAAATAAGATCGCGAGCCGATCTTTGCGATTGGCTTGATCCAATGGGTCGGCATCCTGATCGAGAACGGTCGCCGTCAGTTCGAATGCGTGTTCCCTCTGCAGGCTGGCCAAATCCCCGAGCAAATCCTCCGACCGCACAATCGGCACCGAGAAAACCGTCCCCATCGAAACACGAATGCTCATCCGATAAAACGGATCGCAACACCGGGGCCCAAGAATGATTGCATCTGCACCAAACGCACTGCTGATGCGGATCAGCGATCCCATATTCTCAGAATTGGTTATCTCCGGCAGAACCACCAGCGTTGATTTTCCCCCCGATTTTGGAACAACATCAGCAATGCCCGCGAAGGTTTGCGCACCCCCACCGCCAGCACACCGGTATGAAATGGATATCCGATCACTGCATCAAGTTGATCCTCCGGCAAAACATAAACCGGCACATGCGATGGAACGACTTCCGCTAAGGCGGCCGCCTTTCGAGCCGCCACCAACACCGATTCCACTTCGTAAGAACTGCCACCAGCCGGCGAACAATCAGATCGCTTTCAGCGATAAATCTACCCCCAAGCCGCGCAAGTTCCCGGTCCTTCAGATTGCGATACGGCTTCAGCCGCGGGTCGTCTATGGAATCAAGCAGCAGTTGCATAGGTGAATCCAATGTACCGCCTGAACTTGCGATTCCGATTCGACCCGGCGATCGTTAAGCGGAAAAAACGGTGTCGGGGAGCGTTTTAATCTCTTCCTCTGAAAAGGTAACGCGATGTTCAACCGCTCGGCCGGAATTCAGCAAAGCAATTTGTGATGGATGTAACAGAATAAACCGTGCCCAATCAAAATGTAATAGAAATATATCCAATGCTGACCAGAACGGTCGCCACATCGCACATACTCCAAAAACGGTATTCAGAACGGTCTTTAAATTGCTCTTTTTGCTGAAGATAAGATCGATCAACAGGCGGCTACATGCCGGCGGGACCGGCGGCCAATCTCCACCAAAATCAACTCTACAAATTGGCCTAACTAAAATGTAATAGACCGACGCCTAGTGAAAGACTTTTGCAATTGCAATAAACGGCGAACGCACTATGATCTCCAAAAGTAAGTATCACATCTTGCGGCTCCCTGGCTGGAGGAAAATATGAATAGCCTTTCAAATCGGTTGTTCCGTCAATCCCTTCGCGCTTTTACCCTTGTTGAATTACTGGTTGTGATTGGAATTATCGCGCTATTGATATCCATTATGCTACCCGCATTAAGCAAAGCCCGGCAGCAGGCCGTTACAGCCCAGTGCCTTTCAAACCTGCATCAATTGGGATTGGGACTGGTCCTCTATCAGGGCGATAACCACAACTTGAACCCTCCCGAGGATGCATCCAATGGCCTACTGGATGGTCTGCATCGCAAGGTACATCAGCCCGGGCTTTAAAGATCCCACCGATCCAGGCAACGCCTCGTTTTTCCCAACCCCGACCAGCTTTGGACAACAGGTTTCGGTCACCGCCAAATACACGCCAAGGTATGGTTTTGTCCGCAGGCACCGCTTGCAAATGCGCTGCCTTCGGGCACAGGCGGGTCGTGGGGTGGCAACACAATTCCCTGGGGGCCGGGAACGTACAGCGATATGTATTACCTGTCGGCCAGCTACTCCATCAATGGTTGGATCTTCGATATCACGGATTCCGCCGTCGTAGGCGGTGTTCCAGGCCCCGTGCATTGGAGCGGTATCAATACCTACGACAGCAACTGGTCCAACTATTTCGTCAATTCAAAGTACCCGTTCCAGGCGTCTAACACCCCGGCATTTTCCGATGGTACCTGGCACGATACATGGCCGATGGACTTCCAAATCGGCGCTCTAAAACTGGTCGATGCTCCTCCCAGCAGCAAAGGTGAAATACAGGAGCGCAATACGATACCTCGGTACCGGCATCGGGAACCGATCAATCCATGATGTGCCGGGTCGCCATGGCCGGCATGGCAAAGCCATCAACCTGGTTTTCCTGGACGGGCATGCAGCAACCGTACCGTTGCCCGCAGCTCTGGTCATTGCAATGGAGCCCCCAATCCAAGCGATTCCCATCGCCAACGCCGGTACCCTGAGATGGATGCCCGGCGGTTGATTCACGGGCACGCCGCTAAAAAATGAATCCTTGGTACAATCGTCCGCCGTGCCCGACATCGTTCTCACAACTTTCAACGCCCGCTACGCCCATGCGGCGTTTGGGCTTCGCTATCTGATGGCGAATCTTAACGGACCGCTTCAGCCACGGGCGGCAAAATGCTGGAATTTGAGATCAGCCATCGGCCCGATTGACGCGCTGGAAACCATTTTATTGCCGAGAATCCGAGGATCGTCGGCATCGGTGTTTACATCTGGAATGTGACCGATCGCCACGCAGTTGGTGGCGGAGTTGAACGCGTGTGCGGCCCGATGTGATCGTGGTGCTCGGCGGGCCTGAGGTCAGCTTATGAAACCGAGCAGCAGGAGATCTGCCGACTGGCGGATTATGTGGTGACCGGTGAGGCGGATCTGGCGTTTGCTTCGCTGTGCGAATCGATACTCTCGGGAATGGCCGGCGACCGCTGCATGAAAGTGATCGCGGCGGAGCTGCCGCATTTTTGCCCGAATCATCGTCGCCACACAACCCACGGCAATGCTGGCCGTGGGCTTTGTTCAATTGCCTTATGATTTTTATACCGATGAAGACTCTGAAGCAGCGGGTGGTGTATGTAGAGGCTTCGCGCGGGTGTCCGTTCAAATGTGAATTCTGTTTGTCGTCGCTGGATGTGCCGGTGCGGAATGTGGAGTTGGCGGGGTTTGTTTCGGCCATCTGGATGGGTTGCTTTCGCGCGGGTTGAATCAATTCAAATTTGTCGATCGCACTTTCAATCTTGAATCTGAACATCAGCAAATCGATTTTGCTATTTTTTCTCGAGCGGCTTCGGCCGGGTTTGTTCCTGCATTTTGAGATGATTCCCGATCGTCTGCCCGATGCGCTGCGCGACCTGATCGCCAGATTCCCAGCAGGCGTTTTGCAGTTTGAAGTGGGAATCCAAACCTTTAATAACGACGTTGCCCGGTTGATCAGCCGTCGCCAGGATTACGTGAAACTTGCCGATAATCTGAAGTTTCTTCGCCACCACACCGGTGTTCACGTCCATGCCGATCTGATCATCGGTCTGCCCGGTGAAGACGTGATCAGCTTCGCCGCGGGGTTCGATCAACTGGTGGCAATGAAACCGCAGGAAATTCAGATCGGCATGCTCAAACGCCTGCGCGGCACACCCATCGTCCGCCACGACAGCGAATGGGCCATGGTCTATAGCCCAAGCCCACCGTACGAAATCCTGCAGACAAAACTGATCGACTTCCCCACCATACAACGCCTTCGGCGATTCAGCCGATACTGGGACCTGATCGCCAACAGCGGCAATTTTGTGCTGACCACGCCGCTTCTGTTCGGCAACGAATCACCCTTCAAATGGTTTTTCGCGATCAGGTGATTGGCTTTTCACCAAGGCCGGCAAAAGTCACGCAATCTCATTGCATCGGTTGATGGAGTTAATGCTTGAATTCCTAACCACGCAGCGCGGCGTGGAAGTGACAATCGCTGCCGAGACCCTCTGGCAAGACTACCAACGCGGCGGCCGCAGCGATCGCCCCGGATTTCTCGCCCCCTACGTTGCCGTCGCCGACACGCGCACCACCCGCAACAAAAAGCTCCCGACCCGGCAGGCAAGGTTTCTGGCGGAATCCAATCAGGTTTGATCTTTATTCAGGCTTACCGGTGTACCAGTCACCGGCCAAATGCCAATCCAGTTCCGCGTGATTTCGGCATTTACCCGGTTCATTTTTCATAACGAATGTGGCCTGCTGTCGCCCTGAAGGGTAATTCGGCTGTTGCCAATAGGGCAAGTCAATGTCGAACTCGATCCCGTGCGGGCATCTGTCCGCCCTCTGGATCAAATACGGACCCACACGGGCATCGAAAATACTGCTGGCGAAATAAGGCATCGAAAGCGATTGATTTGCCAGCTTGTCGAAGTCGGATCGGTAGATCCAGAAAAATAGAAATGCAGGCAAGGGAATGTAGAGCAGAGTGATGGAAACACTCAGGCCAACGATCGTTCGAAGCACCAACGATTGTCGACGGCGATCCGTGGATGGTTTGATGATATTTTTCTTGAGCCAAAAATAACGGATGAATGCCGCGGGCAAATGCCCAATGAGAAAAGCAACCCACAGCACGATACCGAGCAGCGTTTCAGCAGCGTAGATAGTGGGGAAACGGGTGCCGTTAGAGAATCAGCAGAGTTGCAATAAGCGGGAGCGCCGCGGTAAACCGCGAGGTGGGTCGATCGATTCTTCGGATGAGCCATTTCGGCGGCATGGATCTTCGCAGACCCATCGTGCGGGGATCATCAAGGTCATATTTCCTTCCGCATTCAGGGCAGCGATCAATCGTGAGTTGAAAAAGTGAATACCCGCAGCCCACGCAGCGGGCGTTTTCGGGGATGGGTAATTGTGAAGTCGCGCTGAACAATCGAGACCTGTTTAATCGCCGCCCACGGTTTTCACGGGCGTGCGGCACAAGAGTAGAAGCGTCCTGGCGAAAGAGAGTTGCAGCTATGCAGTCCTTTTCGCTCGACTCTTGACCCCCAATTGAACCAGCTTTTGATCTCCGCGCGCCCGTGAACGCGAGGGGCCACCGCCTGCGGGGGCTAACCGAAATAAAAGTCCGTGAAATCTCTTAGGCCGGAAGACCACGAGCCATCCAATCAGTGAACAGCACAGCACGACCGGAAATACGGCCGGCATCTGCCAGTAGACAATGTTGACAAAAAAGATCATGCACAGGTCCGCGTAGTAATGCAGTCGAACGCGGCCAACGCTGATGCTTAGCGGCGATTGTTTCTTAAAGATCAAAGGTGTTACCAGGCTGGGAATGCCGCATCGTGCGCTTCCGTAATACGGACATCGCCGGCAGGTGGTGACGAAGGTTTCAATCAGCCAGGCAATGGTGACGACCAGCGTGATCACGCCAAACAGCAAATTGTGCCCGAAAGCGACCACCACCGTTCCAATCAAAAACGGCGGAATACCAATTCCAAACCACAGCGTAAAGAACCGCCTGCTTTGGAAAAAATTGGAAATGGATTTGGGTAAGCCAAACACGCATGCCTTCCTTGCTGGAAGGACAATACGAGCCAAAGCGGGATCTTCAATTTCCGCAGGCTGCTATTAATAAGTCTGAAAAAATGAAGCAACTCATCGAACGTTGCCGTTGATTGGCGCATGCGGAGTGATCTCAAATCGGCTGTAGCAAAAACTACTTAAACGCCTCCGGCGCTCTGACCGGCGCAGAAGGAAACTCCACGCCCAAGTAGATTTCATTCAGCGGAATCTCACAACCAAGCGAACGGAATTTAACCGCCTGGTTCATGGCAACATAAGACGGCCCGAATGCCCAGACGCCGTCGCTTTGCCGATAAAAGCTTTGTACGCGGGCGCGATCCTGTGAGACCAGAACGTATTCCTGGAGGGAAAGGATCTGTCGGTAGTCATCGAATTTTTCACCAGCGTCCCGGGTTTCGGTGAACGGTGATGCCACTTCGATTATCACCGTCGGATTGGTAATCGTCGTGCGGCGATTGGGCTGCGCGTATTCCAGCGGCCCGCAGGCCACAGTTGCATCCGGGTAGCAATAGTGTCCAATATCATCAATGCGTACCCGCAAAACACTGTTGTAGGCCTTGCACGACTTTACTTTCAGACGAATCGAAAGCTCGGTCGTTAGATTCGTCGAGATTGCAGAATGCTCGGCTGTCGAGCCAGCCATGTCGATGATCGTTCCGCTCCAGAACTCATGCTTTATTTCCGCTGCCTCTTCACGTGCGGAGATATTCATCTTCAGTCAGCTGCGACATTTTTGATCGCCGCTTTCCATCGGTGTAGTGCGTGATTTATCACGCCAGTTATTGATCGGGAGCATTTGGTCTTGCTATGTTTCATTGGGGTTTCAATTGACCCACAGAAAATTTCCGGCGATGCCATCGCCGGCTTTGCACTATCAATCCCCACTCTCCAAAATCGCCATGAACGCTTCCTGCGGGATATCCACGCTGCCGACGCGCTTCATGCGCTTTTTGCCTTCCTTTTGTTTCTCCAGCAGTTTGCGTTTTCGAGATACGTCGCCGCCGTAGCACTTGGCCGTCACGTTTTTGCCCATGCTCTTGATGGTTTCTCTCGGGCGATGATCTTTCCACCGATGGCGGCTTGGAGGGGGATCTCGAACATGTGCTTGTCGATTTCTTCCTTGAGCCGGGTCAGCAGCTTTCGGCCGCGGGCTTCGGCTTGTTCTCGGTGAACGATCACGCTGAGCGCATCAACTCGATCGGCATTCACCAGGATGTCGAGCTTGACCAGATCCCCTTTGCGGAATTCGAGGAAGTCGAAATCCATCGTGCCGTACCCTTTGGTGGCGCTTTTCAGGCGGTCGTAAAAATCGTAGATCACTTCCGCCAGCGGAAGCTCGTATTGCAGCATCACGCGCGTGGCGCCGATGTACTCGGTTTTTTTGTAGGTGCCCCGGCGGTCTTCGCAGAGCTTCATCATCGCGCCCACGCCGTCGGCGGGCAAAATGAGATTCATCATGATGAACGGCTCGCGGATTTCTTCGGTCTGCGTGGGGTTGGGTAACTCACTCGGTGAATCGATTTTAAAACCGTTCCATCGGTTTTTTTGATTTCGTAGGTCACCGTCGGCGCGGTCTGAATCATCTGGATTTTGAACTCGCGCTCAAGGCGTTCCTGAATGATTTCCATGTGCAGCAGGCCGAGGAACCCGCAGCGGAAACCAAAGCCCAGTGCATCATTGCTTTCAGGCTCAAAGCTGAAGCTGGAATCATTAAGGCTCAGCCGATCCATCGCATCGCGAAGCTCATCGTACTGGGTCGAACCACTGGGATAGAAATCGCAGTAAACCATCTGCTGGATCGGCTTGTAACCGGGCAGTTGGGCCTGGGCCGGGTTGGCCGCATCCGTCACAGTATCACCGATGCGGACATCATGCAGATCCTTGATGGCTGCAACAATGTAACCCACCTCGCTGGTGCCGATGCGATCCACCGGCTTGGGTCGCGGCATCAGCTTGCCGAGGTCGGTCACTTGGTAAACTTTATCAGTGCCCATGAAGCGGATTTTCTGCCCCTTGGTGATGGACCCATCAATCACGCGGACATAGGTGATCACACCGCGGTAATCGTCGTAGATGCTGTCAAAGATAAGAGCGCGCAGCGGCGCATCCGGATTGCCCTGCGGCGCGGGCAGCTTGTCGCACAGCGCGGTGATCAGCTCATCAACACCTTGCCCGGTTTTGGCCGAAACCAGAATCGCTTCCTCCGCGCGGAAACCCAGCACCTGTTCGATTTCCTCCGCAACCCGGGTCGGGTCCGCACTCGGCAGATCGATCTTGTTGATGACCGGAATAATCTCCAGTCCCACTTCAACGGCCGCGTAAGCATTGGCAACCGTCTGGGCCTGCACACCCTGCGTGGAATCCACGACAAGGATCGCCCCTTCGCAGGCCTGCAGCGCCTTTTGCACTTCGTAATGGAAATCGACATGCCCGGGCGTGTCGATGAAGTTCAGCATGAACTTTTCCATCACTGGACCATTGGGGCCATCGGCAATTTTATGTTCGTGAAAAACCGTGACCGCCGACGCCTTGATCGTGATGCCGCGTTCGCGCTCCAGATCCATGTCGTCGAGAATCTGGTTTTGAAATTCCCGTTCGGTGATAGCGCCGGCCCGCATCAGCAACCGATCGCTGAGCGTGCTTTTGCCGTGGTCAATATGGGCGATGATCGAAAAGTTACGAATCTGCATGTGTTTCCAAAAAGTCAAACGTCAGGGGACCGTCAGGGATTTTACGCGGTTTGCGGTCGATCAACAAACAGGAATGAATCTCGGCCGCAACCGGTGGATTGTCACGATCAGAAAAAATCCGAATGATCAGAAGCCGGGACTCAATGAAATCACAGGGCCCAATGGCCAATATACATCGGGGCCGCATTGCGAAATCCGCGTTGTAGATTGGTCTTGGTCATTGCTTATTGACTTGGATTTTGAGCATGGTCATTGAAAATTCCGGTTCGCCACACCGCCGAATCTATCACGCATTACAATCTGTCATAGATTCCAGTTTTCAGATCCCGACGTTTCCGCTTTCCGTTATTAAGGTTACCGAAGAATGGTTTATGTCATTGGGTGACGAGCGAGTTGTCGTAGATACAGAAAATGTACAGATAAATAGCGCTTTAAATTTAGCGGTTGTTTTTGCGACGGTGAAATTCACAGCCAAATCGGCTGAGGGTTTAACTCTGCGCTGGTTGCAAAATCGCCTGACGTGCGTGATTGAATTAAAAGATCATATTTGGAAAATAAACACCAACACGCCTCATCTCCTATAGATGGTGATTTGAAGGCTATTCTAAGACGCTGATGCGTGACTTTTACCCGTCCCTACTTCTCAGAGGAGTTGATCATGTCCAAGATCCGTGTCGCAGGTTTCTCGATATCCGTCGATGGCTTCGGTGCAGGGCCGCACCAAGGTCTCAAAGACCCGCTCGGGCAGCGCGGCCCTGAGCTCTTCCAGTGGTTCTTCCCAACCAAGTTTTTCTGCGGCATGGTCGGTAAAGATGGAGGGGAGACGGGGGTCGATAATGACTATGCGACGCGATCGATGAGCAACTTCGGAGCATTTATTCTCGGCCGCAACATGTTCGGACCAGTGCGCGGGCCGTGGACGGACGAAGAATGGAAAGGGTGGTGGGGCGAAAACCCGCCGTACCACGCGCCGACGTTTGTCCTTACACATCACGCCCGCGCGCCGATCACGATGCAGGGCGGAACGACGTTCTATTTCGTGACTGACGGCATCGATTCGGCTCTCCGGCAGGCAAGCGCGGCGGCAGGCGAGAAGGATGTCAAGATCGGCGGCGGCGTTTCGACGATTCGACAGTATCTCGAAATCGACGCCATCGACGAGATTCACCTGGCAGTTTCGCCTGTTGTTCTCGGGCGCGGCGAGAATTTACTGTCGGGCATTGATCTGGCCAACATGGGTTTCAAAGTGATCGAGCACACGCCAACCCCGCGGGCTACGCACGTCCTGCTCTCCAAGTCCTGAATTGAGTTGGAATCATCTCAATCCATGACAGGCAGCACCGGGCCGCGTGCCACCGACATCGGCTTTGCGATGTCGATGTTTTCCGCGCGTCACGGGCTGCCGCCTGTGCAACCTCGGGGTGGAAGACACCCGTTGAGCTTTTCGCGTCGGCAGCGGCAGAATTGCAGGCAGTCATCGGCGAGTGGACCGAGAACGGCGTCCGATAATGACAGTCGGGGTGACAAGAGGTGAGTGGCGCGGGGGAATTTCGCCCCCGCGCTCTCCCAGAACCGGACGTGAGCCTCTCGACTCATCCGGCTCCTATCATCCCATTGCCTTACGGCACGATTTTGATTTGCCAGTGAGCAAACAGACCGCTCCTTTGCCGTGCGGTTTCTCGCAGACAGTGGGTAGCCTGCCGCTCGCTGGTTCGATATCGCTTGTATTTGTTCCGTGCCCAGCGAACCAGCCTTCGGTTTAATCCTTGGAAGGTTCGCCACAACGCTGTGGGATAGTACCTGCCATAGTAGTTGACCCAGCCGCGGATCTTCGGATTGAACATCCGTGACAGGTTCCCCAGTTCCAGATGGCCCATCCGATGGATGCGCCAATCCCGGATTTCGGCAACGATGGCTTGCTTCGCCTTCGTGCTAATCGCCGGTAGGAAGCTGGTGAACAGTTTGCCCCGTCGACTTTTGGCTTCGCGGGGTCGAAAGCTGTAGCCCAGAAAATCGAACTGGATATGTTCGTGTTCCTTTCGTCGGCTGCTGTCCCGGCAGTACACGATGCGTGTCTTCTCAGGATGCGCTTCCAACTTGCATTGCCGCAGGCGTGCTTCCACCGATGCTTTGACCGCCAGCGCCTGTTCTTGGCTTCGGCAATGGATCACCACATCATCCGCATATCGCTCGAACGGGCAGCCGGGGTGTTCCCGGCTTATCCACGTATCGAAAACGTGATGCAGGAAGATGTTCGCCAGCAACGGCGAGATCACACCGCCTTGCGGTGTGCCCCGGTCTCTGGCAATCGGTGTTCCATCCTCGGCCTCAGCAGGCGCTTTGAGCCAACGCTCGATGTACAGCAGCATCCACGGGCAATCCGTATGTTTTCGGACTGCGTGCATCATCAAAGAGTGATCGATGTTGTCGAAGAACCCCTTGATGTCCAGATCCACGATCCAGTCATAACGCCAGCACCGCTGTCGGCAGGTGCCGACCGCGTCCAGCGCCGATTTCTTTGGCCTGTAACCATAGCTGTCGGGATGAAACAGATGTTCCACCTTCGGCTCCAGTTCCATCTTTACTACCATCTGCGCCACCCGGTCCCCCACGGTCGGGATACCCAGCGGTCGCTGTTTGCCGTCGGCCTTGGGGATCAACACCCTTCGTACCGGCGGCGGCATGTACGATCCCGATGACGTGCGATTCCAGATTTGATAGAGGTTGTCTTGCAACTTCCGCTCGAATGCCTCGATCGACACACCATCCACGCCAGCGGCCCCTTTGTTGTCGCGGACTCGCGCCCACGCACTCAGGACCGCCCACTTGGAGATACAAAATGGTTTGCCCTCGGTCATAAGTTCCTCCCGCTTTCGCGGTTGACTCGTTGAACAAGAACTGAATGACACGACCCCTTCGCGCCACCGGGCGACGCCTTTGCAAGGGCACCCACCGGTCGTCCCGGCCTGTTACGGCCGATCGTCGCTACTACGGGTCATTCCGCCCCTGTGCCTCGCTTCGGTACTGTCGGCCTTACGGGTTCTCCGCTTGTGCCTTTCCCTTTGCATCGAGACGACAGGTTCCAAGGTTCCGTGCCTGAGCCAGATCCACGCTCGCGCCGCCTTAAGGCCGGATGTCATGTCGGTCGTAAACAGGTCATCGCCGACACTGCTCCCAGGGCCTTGGTGCTGCCCCGGTTTTGACACCATCTGAAAGTTCTTTTCGACCCTTCATCAGCGGTTCACTTGCGTTCGCCTTCGTGGACCATACCTGACGCGGTCATTGCCGCGCCTTTTGAACTCGACGTTCACCACCACGGCTCTTAACCGTCGCAGCTCGAGCCGGTTTGCAGCCAGATCCTGTAATCCGGCTGCGAGAGGCCTACTCTCATCTCAGACACAGCTTCTCCTTGCACACCACCGTTACAACTTTTCGCCCTTGCGGCGGCGGAATTGCGGACGCTTCTCGCTCCTGCGACCGATGAGGATGCGTCGGCTGTTAGCAGAGCCGTTTGACACGCGGTGCTTTGGGCGCGTATGACCGCCGACAGATACAGCTCCGCTAAGTCTGGCGATCACTCACGCGGCGAGGCGCTCCAGCCATACATCGACGCCACGCGGGAAGTTGAGCCGTGCGTGCTCACCAAACAGTTCGCGGGCGGCTTCGTCGTATACCTGGGCGGCCGCAACTTCATCGCGGAAGGTCCCGAGCCTTCGTTGGACACGGTCTTTTTTTATCGTCGCCACCCAATGTCCACTGCGCTTTTCTTTAAAAACGCCCTTGAACTGCGACGTACACGGCCGCCCACAGAATGTTGCCTGCTTGCGATGATTCGCGCTCGTATCGCTTGGAGTTCGTATCACGAGATTTGCCCGCCGACAGTCAAGCGGGTCATCGTTTCGATGCCCGATGTGCAATTGCGTGTCGCGGGTGATACCCAGTACGACATAGTGCAGCCGGATGTTCTCGCTGGGAATCATCGTCTGCACTTCGCCGCCACGGCCGCTATCGGTTTCGGCAAAGCGCCAACGCGTAGTACGAACCAGCGGCACGGCATCTGCGTCAATCAAAGCCTCGCGGCCTTGCGCGGTCGCGCCACTCAGTGGCACACGATATACGTTCGGGCGAAGCGGATCAGGATAGGGCAACGCGACGATGCCGCATCTCAGCAGCAGCCGCTCAATCTCAACCAGAGGATGCATTGGCATACCATCGATGATCGCGCCGGTGGGGATCCAACAGAAGCTTTGCCAGCGCATCCAGACCGAGGGCGTCACATCGAATAGCCGTCGCGCGGTCTCGCTGGATATTGCGGTTGTTTCTTCGCACCCAATCTGGTTGATGCATGCCGGTTCGGCGGCGGCTCGTCGCAGGACCTTCTCCATTTCACGCTGGTGCTGGCGCCGGGCGCGTTCCTGATCCGAGGCGGTGTCCATCGCAGATCGTGCGTCGGACAGAGCCTGAGGGGTCGAGGGTTGATCGGGGAAGTTCAGACGGCCATGCGTGCCGAAGAGGGAGCGCGCAGCCGCGTCATATGCCTGGGCCGCTTCGATCTCGCTATCGAACCTTCCAACATATAGATAAACCCGACCCTTGCGGATCTGTGCGAGCCACTTGCCGCGTGGTCCGTCGCGGCAGATGCCCTTGAACAGGGAGGTGCACACCTTCCTGGATTGCGTTGACTTCTTTCGAGAATGCCGCGCCGTCTCAGCCAAGGTGCGGATGGCAAGATTGCCGCGCCGGCAATCCAATGCGTCGCCGTTAACGAAGCTTACGCGTGTTCTCCGATCCACTACGCCCAGAATCATTCGGTGCAGCGGCAATTGCTTTCCGGTTGTCGCCAGCACCACGACGCCCGTCGTCCTGCCGTCCTCACTCCTCGTAGACCAGTTCCAGTTTCGGCCCCGCACGATCGGCAGATCTGCGTCGTCAATCAGCACCTCGCGACTGGTCTTGTAACTCTTCAGCGGCACGCGCCACACACCGGGGCGGTTAGGATCAGGATAGGGTGCCAGCTGAGCTAAACTGACTGGTGATGGTTGACGCGCTCGCGCGACTTCTGAACGCGTGACCACGACTAAGTTCTCACGCCGGCAATCGAGACGATTGCCATTAACGTGACTCACCTGGCGGTCCGAATCGACCACGTTTAAAATGACACGTGCGAGCACTTTTGGCGTTCCATTGATCACAAAGACCAGCGATCCGCCGCTGATTTCTCTGCCAACCTTTCCCGGCGACCAATTCAAGCGCTTCCCCTGCAGCAGCGGCAGGTCGGAAGCGTCGATGATCGCCTCCATTCCCTTGTACTTTGTAGTGAGCACGGACACGCGCACCGCGCAAGCAACTTCCGGGTCGGTCCGCCAATGGCATCCTTGATGCAATTGGTCATTCAGGCGGTTACCGTCGTATGACTTTGTCAGCACTCCCATAAATATTCTATCGGCCCTCCCTCGGGCAAGCCATGAACAGCGGCAGACGCCGCGCTGGCAAGGACGCAGCGATTCGCGAGCGATGGGGCGGGACGGTTCCGAATGTCGCGATCAGTCGCAGTCGCAACCGATAATGCGATTTGAGTTTGAAAATAAGTGCGTGCGAAGGTGCCGATTAAGCGTCGGCCGTTGCCGCAGCGGAATTCGGAGCACTCTTCGAAGCTAGGACCGATAAAGATGTCCGATAATCAAATCGGGGCGATGGGATTTGAACTATCGGGGCGATGCACATATGTGCCTGAAGCAATGGCAAGCCATTTGTGGCCAATCTCGCGGGCTTCGCGAACGAACAGTTCTAACGGTGTCTCCCCCTCTACAGTTTGCCCGTTGCCAGAAACTAAGTGAACTCAGTATTTTCCCTCCATGGCCGAAGAAAACAAAAAAGGTGTGATGTTCCAGTATTTCGAATGGAACTGTAAAACCGATGGATCGCTTTGGAGGGAATTGGCCTCCCGGGCGATTGAAATCAAAAACCTGGGCACTACCGCCGTCTGGATGCCGCCTGCTTACAAGGGCATGGGCGGTAAAAACGATACAGGTTACGCACCTTACGATCTGTTTGATTTGGGTGAGTTCGATCAGAAGGGAACCGTCGCCACCAAGTATGGCACGAAGGATGAATTCATCGCCGCCATTAAAGCCGTGCAGGATGCCGGCATGGATGCATACGCCGATGTGGTGCTCGATCACCGCATGGGCGGCGACGAAACCGAAGAAGTGGAAGTCGTGGAAATCTCTAACGACAATCGCAACATCGTCATCAGCGAACCGCACAAAATTAAGCCTTTTTCAAAGTACAAACTTCCCCGGCCGGGGGGAAAAGTATTCATCCTTCAAATGGAATGCCCAGCATTTTGTGGCCTTTGGATTTGATGATGGAACCAAAAAGATCGGTATCTTCCGGCGTAAAGACAAAAACTTTTCCGGCGAAGTCGCCTCCGAGCATGGTAATTTTGATTACCTGATGGGCGCGGATGTGGACCAATACCATCCCGACGTGCGCGCTGAAGAATTGGCCTGGGGAAAGTGGTTTATCGACACCACCAATGTAAACGGCTTCCGGCTCGATGCGGTCAAGCATATGCCGTACAGCTTTTATGTGTACTGGTTCAAGGAACTCCGCGAGCATTTCAAGGATCGTGAGATTTTTGCCGTCGGTGAATACTGGTCCGGCAGCATGGACGACCTGCGAAAATACATCGACACCACCAAAGGCACCATGCGGCTGTTTGATGTGCCGCTGCATTACAAACTGCATGCAGCCTCAAAGCAGGGACGCGATTTTCGATCTGTCCAAAATCTTCGATGACACGCTGGTCAAAGACAATCCGCTGCTGGCAGTAACGTTCGTGGACAATCACGACAGCCAGCCGGGCCAGTCCCTGGAATCCTGGGTGGATGACTGGTTCAAACCGCTGGCGTACGCGCTGATTCTACTGCGGAATCATGGGTACCCCTGCCTGTTTTACGGGGATTACTTCGGCAGCCCCGGCGATTGCCAGGGCAATCATCCGCTGACCTCCCATCGCAAAATCATCGATGATTTCATCGTTGCCCGGCAGAAACATTGCTTCGGTGAGTTGCGGGATTACTTGGATCATCCGCAATGCATCGGCTGGCTATGGACCGGCGAGGAAGGACATCCCGATGTGCTTGCCGTGGTGATGAGCACGGGCGATTCCGGTTCCAAAAAAATGCAGACCGGCCTGATTCGCAAAACCTTCCGCGACCTGACCGGCCATTGGCCCGAACCGGTGACGACCGATGCGAACGGCGACGCCGAGTTTCACTGCCCGGCAGGAAATGTGAGTGTCTGGATCTGTTGTTAACCTCAATCCTGAGCGAAGGTGTATTCACCGAAGTCGAAGGATCTGGTCCATGCGTATTTGAACCGTCAATTGGATTGTGAACGCCAGAGAATAGGAATTTCCCTCCGAGATTCTCCTGTTTTTCAAAGTTCAACCACGCCCCGACCTGATCCTTCGACTTCGGCGATTACGCCTGCGCTCAGGACTAAACGAGTGGCCTAGAAATCAACCACCGATCCAGCACCGGTGTCATCAAACCCGCGAGGGTCAGCGCGAGATAGCTGCCCAGCGAAACCGACAGATACATCTGAAAAACCGCGGCCAGCAGGCCAATCGTTACCGCGTACACCGCCCGCCCTTTCCGGCTCAGTGGGCGAACCGTGGGTGAACCGGCCAGAAAAAACGCGGTGAACAGCAGCGGCGATCCCAGCACTTCGTAGTTTGCGAGCGTCACACCTATCCCCCAATCGGCACCTGGTAAATGACCAGGAAACCAGTGCCACTTCGACTGATCCTGAATCGGAAGCACCAGCAGCGCAAGCCAGGCCGCAAGTGTGATCAATAGCGGGATGCGAAAATCGATCAGCCCGCGATAGAGCAAAAACAATCCGCCAATGATGACGGCTATCGCGCTGGTCACCCCGATGCCGCCGGGGTTGGCTCCCAGCACCAGATCCTCCATCGGTGGAACGCGATCGCGCAGCAGCGTCTGCAGCGTCACCTGCCGGGTAAACATTCCGTTTTGCGGATGGGTGAAATTCAGCAGCGATTGCGCGGTCGGGATCATGTGAATCGCATCCTGGCCTGGAAGAAATGGCCGCTTTCTCCATAAAAACTGCGTCGCCCGCGGTTCGATTTCGCGCGGGGCCGCCAAAACATCACCGGTCAGCATTCGCTGATGCTGCAGAATGGTTTGGGGTGACAACTGCGCATCATAAAACAATGCCAGCAGCAGATAGACGATCACCGCCGGATGAAATCGTCCGCTGCCAATCCCACCCAATCCCCAGCACAGAATCACGATCATCAACGCTGCCGCCGGCAGGATGGGCCAGGGCGAACCTGCGGCCGATTTGTGCAGCAGATTGGCCGGCAGCATCAGTGCCATGATGACCCCGAGCCAAAGCAATTGCGCCGGGCCGCAGCGGATGCCCGCGCGCCCCGATCTGCCGCCAGATCAGGCCCGCGATCAGGGTGGTCAATACCACAATCAACACCGATACAATCGCCCGCCACCCGAACGCCAGCGCACCGGCAAGCAGTGGAAACAGCGCGCCAAACACGTGCGTCGTGTGATATCGGACAACATTAAAACCAGTATGCCCAATGACCGAACCTCGCGGCCGACGGCGCGCGGGTCTCAGTTCCAACGCATCGGTTTCAGTCAGAGGTGTAGCGGCACGGCCGATCATTCTGAATCCAATGTTCCATAATGTTCCAAAATGTTCCACTTTTCAGAGCGGGGTCAAACCAGTTTGACTTGATCCTGGATAAAATCGCTTCGTGATGTGACCGTCAACGAGGGTTCTTTCCATTCGTGACCAGACGGCGAGTACGCTTGCGCTCACGACTTAAGCTTCAAACTTCGAATCGCCGCCAGCAGGGGCAACCGCGTGGGACAGACATACGAGCAAATGCCGCATTCGATACAGGAATCCATGCCGAATTTTTTGCCGGCTCGCCGATCGTTTTGCTGCGACGCATCCAGCAATCCCGCGGGATGGATGCGCGTGGGACACGCTTCCAGGCACCAGCCGCAATGGATGCAGGGATCCGGGTTGGCATCGGTCTGAATCGCAGTGGGATGGATAACCAGTTCGCCGTGGCCCAGATGCGTGTCGGAAGTCATCCATTGATCGCGCAAAAAATCGCCGGCGCGAAACAGCGCTTCGGGATGATGAATGTCGAGAAAATCGCAAACCTCGGCCAGCCGAATTCCCACCGGGGCAATCAGGAAATGCGTCTTCTGCTGAAAGTGGTCGCGCACGGCCAACGGTGTGTGCCGGGATGGGGGTTCAAACAACACGCACTTGCCGATGGCAACGGCGGCGGCGGCATCGACCAGCATGGCCCCTTTTTCAGTGGGCAATTTGCCCGGTGGTAACCGGCGCTGCAGCAGCGTGTACATCATCAACGCGGGATCGGTCTGCGGATAATCACCGCGCAGCGGGAGCAGACGCAATCCCGGACGATTGACATGCTCCTCAACGGTGCCGAACCAGTCCGACGGTTTATCTGGATCGGCCGTCACCCAGATGCGCTTCGCGCTGGTCAACTGCCCCAGCAGATTGATCCCGACCGCCATCTCGGTAGTGAATGTTTCTGCTACGGTTGCATTAAATGGCACGCTTGGATCGGTATCCAGCACCGAGCAGATGACCGTGCCGGTCGATTTTCTTCCCCTCAAGCTGCGCCAGTTGAGCGACCAGATCCGGGCTGGCAATCCGGTCGGCCTGCACACCGGAGTTGGTCAGCAGTGCAACCCAGCCGGCCAGATCATTGGCGGCTGGTTTTGGTGTGATGCGATACGGTTCAATGAACGACGTACCCGGCATCGCCACGAAAGCCGCGTGCGGGTTCATTTCGTCGGGAGTTGTTGGCGCCGCGTCCATGTCATGCCAGCGGAATCTGATTTTCTCTGCACAGTTTGCGGAGCGCAACAGCGGCAGTTTCAAACAGATCGGGCCCGCTGAACCGCTGAATTGCCCGTGGGCAGCCAGTGCGGTTCCAGGCTTAAAAATCCGCTGTAACCGGCTGCGACCGCATCTTTCAAAATCACTGCCAATTGCCCGGCCCCTTCACCGGCGGGAACCACGCTGCCATCTTTTTTCGCATCCTTGATGTGGATGTGCGCGGTGTACTCCTTCAACAGCGGCCAGTTATTTAACGGGTCTTCGCCGGCCTGAACGAAATTCGCAAAATCAAACGCCGATCGCAGCAAAGGTGAATCGATGCTCTTCATCAGGTCCAGGCAGTTTTTTCCACCCTCGCCAAAAATGTGCCGTTCGTTTTCATGAACCACGATTAGATTTGCACCGGAAAGATACTCCACTTTTTTATGAAATCGGTGGATCACTTCATCGCGATATTTGTTGATGTCACCACCGTCGGGTGGATAGTACTGAAAATGCGGATCAGCGGCGCGCCAAAAAAACGGGCGGCGTCCACCGCGATTTTGAATCGGTCCATGTGCGGTTCAAACGGCTCATCAATCTTCACTTTCCCGATCGGTGAACCGATGCACGCCACTGCAAGCCCATTGTCAGACAGCCGGGCTTTGATCTCCAGATTCAACACCGCGGTCAAAGTCCAGCACATTTTTTCCCGCCACGCCGCGCAATTCGAAATGCGTGATCCCCAGCTTCTTGAAGACTTCAATCTGCAACGAAAGATCAGGCGAAATTTCATCAGCAAAACCAGCGAGTTTCAGCATCTTTGTTCTCCAGCACCGGCAGAGTCGGTTCAGCGACCCTGATCAAATTCGGACAATCACTCAAAAGTCACACCCACGCGCGCCAGCAACTTGATCGTGTTGTCGTGATACACTTTCTGCAACACTTCATCCGGCAGCGCCAGTCCGTGAATGGTCACCTGCTGATCCGCCGGCAGATCCGGATCAAAATCGGGCTCGGGCCGTTGTACGCGGTCTCCCATAATTTGCGATGCACCCACCATCGGCTGGCCAGAAAATCAAACCCGCGGTCATTGCCGCTCACTTGATCCGATCCCCACAGCAACCGGTCCTGATTCTTAATGACAAATTCCCGCGCCGCTTCGCGCCGGGAAGAAATCTCCCGGACGATCCATCGCGTTGCACTCATGTCCATGTACAGATTCGGATACGTATCCAGCAGATACTGCAACCGCACCAGATCCTCGGGATTACCACCAAAATGCGCACCCAGCCAGGGATGATGCTTGTAAGCGGCCAGGCAGTTTTCCCACATTTTGTAATGGGCTTCACGATTCCCGTACTTCGCGGGATCCGATGCATATTTTCCGTTGTACCAGGTATCCGGATCGCCCACGTGCGACATCAGGATCATGCCGCGCGCGACCGCTTCGTCCATGATCCGCCGCATCTTGGGATCATCCAATGGCACACCGCGCATGGCCATCGTGCCCGGCGCGGAATGGAATTTCACAATCCGGCTGCCCATGTTGAAAAAACTTTCCATGCGCAGCAGCCAGTTATCCGCCCAGTTCGGCCCGGCATCGGTCCAGCTGGGGATCGCGATAAATTTCAGTCGATGTCCCCAGGTGCGCTGCAGCCCCACCGCTTCTTCCAGCGGAGCCATCGTGATGAATTGATCGATGCCGTAATGATCCGCACATTTGAACCATCCCTCGGCATGGCGAACCGCAAACAGATGCGTGTGCGCATCAATTACCAATCCCCGCACCTTGGGCCGCGGCATTGGCAATCGGTAATTCAATCCGATGCGGTTAAATTCACTTTCTTTTGCCGGTGCAAGCACCGAAGAAGCAGAAGGCGGTGGCGGAAGCGTTGTGGCGGTAGCTGTCACGTTGCTTTGAGAGTATGCAACAGCGGCGTTGATGTCGAGTCGGATAAAAAAGTGCTGCCGGTCAAGCAGAATCGGGATCGAAGCCGCCCGCGTTTTCTCGGACCATAACCAGCGACGATCCGCGAAAACGCAAATCGGCTGCGGATAACCCGTTCGCGATCAAAGCTCCGCTCGCTCGATTGACCTGCGACGATGCAAGAACGTTGCTCTTTGAATTTGTTTCGTTATTCGAGATTTCGTGATTCGTTATTTGCCGTTTCTCATTTCACCGTTACATTCGCCCCGCTTTTCTGCACGATCCCTGCCAGGGCCTGCAACCACACGTTCGCCTGTCCCAGAAGGTCCGCCGATGGCA
>CBDDDO010000025.1:0-17744 GCA_965226655.1 Granulicella sp.
AACGAACGATTGGGCAGGCCGGAGAGCGCGTCGTGCGATGCGTCGTAACGCAACCGGTCGTCGGTACGTTTGCGTTCGGTAACGTCCTTGACCATCGAGATCGCGAAGCGCGGCGCCCCGCCGTCGTCGCGAACGAGCGACAACGTCACTTCCCAGGCGAGCGCCCCGTCGTCGGACCGCGATTCGACCTCGGCCGCGAACGACTCGATTTCACCGGCCAGTAAGCGCGTGAAGTCGGGATGCCCCGCGCCGATCTGGCGTTCGTCGAGCGTCTCGAGAACGTCCGCGAGAGCGCGATTGCGGTGCATGATGGTCCCATCGCTTGCGAGAATTGCGACCCCGATCGACGACCGGTCGAACGCCGCGCGAAATTGTGCTTCGGTTAGGGCTAGCTCCTCGTGCGCTCGCTGCAGGTCGAGTTCGGCCAAAAGGCGGCCGGCTTCACTCCTCGCCCGCTCGATTTCACGGCGGTCGCGATCCCGAATCGTTCGGGCCAAGAGCAGCGCGATCCACGCGCCGACGATGAGCGCGAGCGCGGCCTCCGCACGCATCAGGAGCAACGAGAACCGCTCGTCCGCCGCACGCGCCGCCAAGAGCGAATGCAGGATCGCATCGAGGTCGGCATCCGCATCGGCGGTGCTGGCGGCGATAGCGCTTTCGGAACCGCGGACCGAGGCCATCGTCGCGGCGAGATCGGTGCGGTCGAACCGTGCGCTACGCGAGATTCGGATCAGGCTTGCGAGATGCGGACCGATCGCGGCGATACGTTCATCGAGCGCCGGTGACTCGAATCCCGCTTTCGCCGCATCGGTGAGGTCGCTTCGCGCCGTATCGTAGGCGGAACCGGCCTGACCCGCTAGGACCGCCGCGCCGAAGCGGTCCGCGCCGCGCGAGGATTGGCTGCCGCCGGAACCGACGAGCGTCAGCGCCGCCCGGTCCACTCGTTCGGAGACGGCCGGCAGCGCCACCCCGTAAGCGTCGAAAAGCATCGCAATTGCCGCGTCCGGGTCCGCGTCGAGCGCCGAACCCCGGTTCAAGATAGCGAAGATGGAGGACGCCGTGGCGAGGGCTTTCGAAACTGCAGCCCCGCCACCCGAGCCGGCGGGGACCTCGCGCCACTCCGCGACAAGACGCTGCACGCGTTCGGCGAGTCCGGGAATCCGGCTACTCTGGTCAGCGGAAACCTCCAGGAGGGCGAGCGCTTGCGCGGCAGCATGGCGCTCCGACGGTGCGGGATCGCGATCGAAGACCATGCGATCGCGTACGTTTCGCAGGCTCCTCACGACGGCGATCGTCCGCGTAGTGAGAAGCGTCCCGACCCGCTCGCGTTCGGTCAGAGCGATCCGGCCGGTCTGTTGCGCGATCAGGATACCGGCGGCCCCGCAAAGCGGAACGATGAACGCGACGAAGAGCAGCGCCACGCGCGCACTCGCCAAGCGGTCGAGCCGGATCATCGGGAAAATGTGAAGGAGGCGTCGGATGAAAGCGGGCTCTCGTAAGCGGCAAGGGGTCTCTGCTTGTTATCGGCGGCCGCTGTGCCTGCTTTACGGCAGAAAGCCCGCACAGAGACGCCGGTCACATTTGCCGGTGAGCGGTATTCCGCGAAACGTCTTGGTCGCTACGACGAGCAACGCAGGCCGCATATGCGGGAAGCCCAAAGGCGGCGGTGCCGTCCGACGCACGAGGGCAAGCGCAATCGCTCGCACGTAAAAAAACCTTTCATTCGAAGGCTTTATGGGTGACTGACGGGGCTCGAACCCGCGGCCTCCGGAGTCACAGTCCAGCGCTCTAACCAACTGAGCTACAGTCACCACCGCGGCATCAACATCGCGCCCGGAGGGAATCGAACCCCCATCTTCGAGTTTAGAAGACTCGTGCCTTATCCATTAGACCACGGGCGCAAGCGACGAACCTTCCGGCCGACACTCGAAGTTCGCCCGACCCGTGAGCCATCTCCTTCGCCCCCTTCGCCCTTCGACAGGCTCAGCGTGACAATTTCGACAGGCTCAGGGTGCTACCAAATCTTTGTCATCCGGCGCCTGTCGAAGGACGTTGTACCAGTCGACCGAACCGATGCCCGAGGCCTGATCGAAGCCGGGGGTCGCGCAGAAACCGCCGCCCCCGATGCCGTTGCAACCCGACTTGACGTCGCGGAAAAACTCCGGCCCGTTCGGACCTCGATAACCGTTGGTCTTCCAAAAGCGGTAGAGGGCGACCGCGGCGAGGCCGCTTCGACGGCCGAGAACCTCGTCGTATTGCGTTACCGCAGCCCCGAAGATCGGCGACGAAAGCGACGTTCCGCCGAGCGGATTGTACTGGTTGTTCCACGTGCCGCCGTAATAGAACGCGGTGCCGGTAAGAGGGTCGGCGTCGAAGGACACGTCGGGAAGGTTGCGGCCCGTCGCGACCGCGTGAGGAATATTGACCTGGTAACTTGGGATGGCAAAGACGTCGGACACCCCTCCTCCCGCAGCCGCGCCGACGCTATTCCACACGGTCTCGGAAACGTAGCCTCCCTGCGCGTTTACGCTAAGCGACGTGCCGCCGATTGCGGCGAAGTGCGGACCCGACGCCGGCGCGATCACGTCGAGTCCGCCCGTCCCGCACGGGTCGTCTCCGCCGTCGCCGGACGACGCGTGAAAGGTGATTCCCTTGACCGCACCTTGAAGCGCGAGTTCGTTCCAAGCTCGCGCCGCACCCCGGATTGCGTCCTCGCAACCGCCGAAACTCGAATTCGCCGTGTCGACGAGATCGTCGTCGACGACGGCATTATAGGCGTCGGTAATGTAGCGGAGGTTCGAGAAGCCGGGGAATTCGTACACCACGAGCGCGGTGCCCGGTGCGTTCGAAACGATCGTTGCGACGTCGAGCGTCGTCTCGACCGAATCCGGCGATCGATCGCCGGTCGGCGGCCCGCCGTCGACGCGCATGCGCGCGGTCGGGGGCCCCGTGCGCTTCACGTGAAAGTAGCTGAGGAACGCCGTGAGATCGGTATCGAGATAATCCGCATCGATTACGACGCCAGAGACGCGGCCGCGACCGTCGAGCGGCGGCCCGCTCGCGTCGTGTGTTGCCGGAAGGTCGTAGGCGTTGGAGAACGCGAGCGGCCCGAAACCGGATAGGCCCGTAATCGTGCTAACGGGGCCGTACAGCGGTGGCGCTTTCGCCGGACCTAGAGGCACGTTGCCGCGAGCCCCGGCTGTTGCGAACGCGGGCTTGAGGAGCACCAGCGTCTGCAGGCCTGTTATCGCGGTAACGAGCCCGCGGAATTCCGCCGGCATGCGGCCTGGCGTGACCGCCGCGAGTCGAACGCCGTAGCCGCCCTGCCGGGCGAGGTGGAGTTGCGTTCCGAAAAAACGCTCGGCGACCGCAACCGTCCCGCCCGCGTCGATCACGCTGCGGTTGGCGTACGTTTTCGTCACCGTAAAGCCGGCGTTAGCGAGCATACCGACGACGCGCAGATACGCGGCTCGGTCCGGGGCGAAACTCGCATTGAATTGTTCGTTCGTTAAATACTCGCCATACAGCGGGGAGCCCGGATCGCTTTGCAACGCGGCCAGTTGCTCGAGCTCCGCTTCGTTCCGGTATGCGAGCGACGCCGCAAAGCTGACGGGCGCGTCCGCGGGCGCCTCGCCGAGGTCGACCAAACCGCTCGGGTGCGAGACGTCGAGGACGGGGTACGCCGTCCCCGGTCCGCCCGCGGCGTAAGCGAACGCCGGAATGAACGAAAGCGCACCGGTCGCGGCGAGAAGAACGAAGCCTGAGCGAAACGTCATAACGGGACCTCCGATCCGCCGAACGGGCGTACTCACCGCGCGGGTGCGACGGCGAGTCCGGTCGCCGGATAGCTGGCCGGGAAGCCGGACGTAATCGTTCCGACCTGCGTGCCGGTCTTGTAATCGAATGCGAAGATCGCGGCCGGGCCGCAGCAGAAGCCTCCGCCGACCGCGACGATGTTCACCAAGGCCGCCATCTGGCCGGTCCTCGGCGAATCCCTGAGCGGCAAGTACACCTCGGCCGGGGATCTCCTCGACCAGTTGAAGGACCCCAGGGCCGAATCCCAGCCCAGCCAGCATTTCGTCGAACGGAACCGGCAGGGGATCGACGGCAGGCGTCGACGAGGGCGGATCGGTCGCCGGCTCCTGGCGTCCGTCGCGATCCTGGCGGTCGGGTCGGGGGTCGGGTTCCTGGCCGTCCGCAATCCCGATCGGGTCCCGCTGATCTCGCAGATCCGGGGATTCTTCGACCCGCCGCCGCATCCCGCGGTGCTCAAGTACACCGAGTCCCGCGACCGTCGCGCCCGAGACGAGCAGATCGCCGCGATCCGCGAGCTGGTCCAGGCCGAGGCCGAGCTCCGGGGCGGCGAGAAGGGCCTCCGCGACCAGTTCGAGCAGGAGACGCTCGACGACCTCGAGGCCGATAGCAAGGTCTTCTTCGGCAAGTACCACCGGCCGGGCTTCGACATGAAGGCCCTGAGTCTCCGGCTCAAGGACGACACCCGCCGGTACGACGAGGTCTTCGAGATGAAGCACGGTCGACGACCCGCCCCGGACGATTATCCCCGATCGTTCCTCCAGCGGAAGAACAGCCTGAAAGCGTTCCGCCCGCCGCGATAATCTCAGCCATGTCCCGTAAAAGAGTGCAGGGGCGTTTTCCCCATCGTTTCCGCATCACACGAGGATCGGGAGCCTCAATCCATGAAATCGGCAGCAATCGGGAGCAAGACGTCCTGGGCCATCGCGATGGCCTGGGGCCTGATGATCCTGGCCGAGGCGCCGGCATCGGCGCAGTCGAGCGATCCCAGGGGCTTGCCGTCCTCGGAGGGCCCGCCAACCCAGCCCGAGCTGGTGATCGTCGCCAACGCGGACAATAACAAGACGAAGAACGAGATCGAGCAGCAGATCCTCTCTTCGGCCAATCAGGTCCTCCAGGCGAAGACCGGCGACCGGAGCGCCCGGCTCGCCGACGATGCCGTCCTGGCCAAGAAGGTCTCCAAGCGGGAATACAAGATCCTCGAGGACATCCTCATCTGGGGGCTCCTCACCCCGGATTCCTCGACCAAGGGCGTCCCCAGCTTCCGGCCCAGGGTCCGCGAGGGAAAAAGGGAAGTGGGACCTTGAACTCGGCGGGACCTATTCCCTCAAGAAACTGACGGTCCAGCTCGTGGACACAAGGACGAACAAACCGATCCCGCCGATCGTCATCGATCCCGAGCATTCCGCCGACGATCCCCACGCCAAGATCGAGCAATCGTCGATCGGGACCTATGAAGTCAAGCTCGACCTGCCCGACGCGGTCGTCCCGACGTCGTACAGCGTCATCAGGACCGACGCGGACCAGAAAGACCTCCGGAATTCACCGTCAACCTCGACCGCGAGGACTCGTACTGGATCATCCAGATCAAGGGATTCGAGATCACCGACCGCAAGCCCCTCTTCGACCACCTCTCCTCCGAGCAGCGGGTCAACCCGGTCCATGGGCTCCGAGAGCTACCGCTCCGGCAATATGTCCTGGCCGACATGAAGCTCGAGCCCGACCGCGGGACCGTGACGATGACCCAGAGCACAGTGACCTTCGGGGTCAACCGGCTCTCCCGGCGGAAGACCGACAGCACCTACATGCTCTTCCCGCTGACCGAGGAGAGGGCCCGCGACCTGGCCCGGCAATACAACCAGCTCGACACGTATACGTTCTTCAATACGGCGATCACGAACCGTCGCCGGGCAACGACACCTCGGCCCGGATCGAGCCCGGGATGACCCCCCGATGGTTCGAGATCCCTCAGGCCAAGTCCGGCAGCGACTTCGAACGCAAGTTCCAGCTCCGCGACCTCGACCGTTGGCGAGAGCTGAGCAACAACGATAACCGGGTCTGGCGGCTCCTGGTCTGGGTCGGCGAAGAAGATCACAAGCCGGTCGTCAACCGCGTGCCCGACCCCGAATATCGATCGCGAGGGGCGGGCGACAACCCGCCGCAGATCCTGGTCATCGCCGAGGAAGTCCGAGACTGGCCGATCCGCATCCTGAGCGTGCCAATTGGCGCGCCCTGAGCCGGCCCGAGCCGGTCCGGCGGATGGTCGATGGTCGATGGTCGATGGGCGATGGGCGATGGGCGAGGTTCCCGCCGGCCTCGCCCGCGGCCCATCGACGATCGACCATCGACGATCGACCATCGACGATCGACCATCGACCTCTCGATCCGCTCGGGGTCCGACCTCGACCGCTTCCACGCTCGTTAATGTTTCCAGGGGGACCACCATGTCGCTGGATCGCGGCAAGTGCCGGCTGATGACGCCCGACCTGATCGACGAATTCGACCGGATCTGGTCGGTGACCGAGCGCGTGCACCGCGACTTGCCGCACCTGGCCGACTTCGGGGATCTGGTCAGCCTGGTGGCCCGCCAGGCGCGGCTCAGGACGCTCATGGAGCGCGAACGGTATCTCGTCGGGTTCCTCGGGCGATCGCAGGTCGGCAAGTCGACGACCCTCAACCGGGTCCTCCGGCCCAACAAGGCGAGGAGCCGGCCACCGGCGGCGCCGGCGCCCCCGCGACCAGCACCGCCACCCGGCTCTACATCAAGACCGAGGCGCAGGCTGCGGCCAACCCCGGCGTCAAGCACATCTGCACGCTCCGCTACATGACCCCCGAGCAGTTCGCCAGGCGCCGCGACCTGCTCTGCGTCTACCTCGGCTACAACCCGGAGTCGATGAGCAACCCCGAGGTTCTCGCCGACCTCGAGAAGCTGCTGGGGCTCCGAGGCGAGGTGGTGGAGCAGCGTGACGAGCTCAAGGACGAGGACCGTCGCTACTTCGCCCGACTGCTCCGGAGCTACGCCAAGTACGGCGACCACTACGTCCGCCTGCCGTCGAGGGTCGAGCCCGGCGATTTCGACAGGAGGGCCGAGTACACCAACCACCCCGAGGACGGCGAGCCTCGCCCCTACCTGCTGCTCAGTGAGGTCGAAATCGCCTACGAGCGCGGGGCCATCGACGAGCGGATCGAGCTGATCGACCTGCCCGGCCTCGGCGCCCGGCTCGGCGCCGACGACCTCTTGACCAAGACCTTCCTCCCCGAGCTCTCCGGCGCCCTGATTTTCCAGAGCGCCGAGCAGGTCGCCGCTCGCGAGGCCTACGAGCTGCTCCACATGCTCCGCAACCAGTACCGACGGCTCACCGGCCGGGTCTGGATGGTGATCACCAAGTTCGACACCCTGGCCAGCGAGCATTACGGCCAGGGGCGATCCTCGAACATCTTCGACAACATCCGCAAGACGATGGAGGACAACCACGTCCCGCTCTCGCAGGTGCTCCTGGTCGCCAACTCCTATCACAAGAAGCTGCTCGGCCCCGATGGCGAGCCCCGAGCCGCGACGTCGCAGCAGAAGCGCGAGCTGCTCAACCTCGAGGACGGCCCGGACGGGCAACCCGCGCCGCCGGCCGCCTTCCGCGCCCACGCCGAGCTCAACGACGCCTTCACCAAGGTCATGGAGGACGGTGGGATCGTCCGGATCCGCGAGGTCATCGGCCGGGTCCTGGCGCAGGAGGTCGAGCGCGAGGTCCGCGACGATGTCCGCGAGGAGCTCGCCGCGGTCCGCAAGGCGCTGACCCGCGTGATCGCCGGCGCCCGCGAGACCTCGCGGGGGGACGACCAGATCGTCCTCAAGATCAGCGGGTGGCGGATGAGGCTCCAGATGATCGTTCAGCGGATCGGCCACGATCCCGACCGCTCGCTCCTGGAAAAGCCGGGGATCGAGCTGATCGAGCGGCTCCGGCAGACCTTCTCGGAGATCCTCTGCCCGCCGGGCCTGACGATCCGACCCGAGCGGCTCCGGGCCGAGCACCAGGACGTCGTCAAGGTCCTCAAGAAGGAGGCGATGACCTTCGGCCGAGGCGAGGCCCTGCCGGGCATCTTCCGTCAGGTCTCCCAGGAACTGGCCGAGACCAATCGCCAGATTGGCCCGGTCCGGCTCCTCGGCTCCGAGAGGGGCCCTACCAGGCCTGGGAGGCCCGGCGGGACGCCTGGTTCGACGACCTCAGCTGGTTCGCCGCGATCCTCCAACCCTTCGACGCCTCGCCACCGTTCCCGGAAGGCAACGACCCGCCCCCCGATCAACGACCATCAATACCGCGACATCATGGACCGGAAGATCTATCTGGTCATCCATCGGGCGATCCACCTGGTCGGCGAGATGATCCGGGTGTTCCTGGAGTCGATCGAGGCCGAACTCTCCACCATCGGCGGCACCGCGCGGGGACAACGACCATGCCGACGCCGCCGTCTACGACGCCTTGCTGGGCGACCTGGCCAGATCGTGAGGACCGACCGCGATGGACGTGAATATCGATAAAACATTCAAGAACGTCGGAGAGCGGTTCAAGGCCGTCGACGGCTTCCGGTCGGCCGAGGGTCTCCCTCGGGGCCGGATCATGCTCCTGCTGCACTGGCCGGCCTCGTGGGACGACCTCGACGTGGTCGTCGAGAAGGTGGTTCCCTCCGCCCCCGCCGAGCGGTTCCGCGATGACTTGCCCTCGGCCGTCGCGCTGCTCAAGACCTACCGGCTCGACCGCGAGAGCGTGCCCGGCCCGATCGCCGCCGGCGGCAGCCGGCTCCGGGTCGCCGAGCTGGGTCCCGAGGACAACGTCCGGCTGAAGATCACGATCTTGACCGACGCGGCCAACTTCTGCCGGGACGCCGACGCCGCCAGGCAGCAGGGGCGGTTGCTCTCCCGGACGATCCAGTACGTCGCGGTGCCCTCGGCCCCGGCCGAGGGCCGGGGCCGGCCGATCGACGGTATGGTCCGGATCACCCCTGCCCGACGCCGGGCCGATGAAGAAGTACGGCGGCTTCGCCGCGATCGACTTCGGCACCTCCGGCAGCACGATGGCCTGCATCGACGACGCCGGTGTCGTCGAGGTCATCAGCCTGGAAGGGGGCTCCGGCGCCGCGGCGACCCGGGCCATCGACTCGGCGGTCCTCTTCGAGAACTACAAGGCCCCCGAATCCGAGGACCAGATGGAGTGGGTCCAATGGCTCATCGGCGGCAAGGCCAGGCGACCACTCGGCACGACCGATGTTGTCTCCGAGGGCCTGGTCCTCGGCCCCAAGCGGATCTTGGTCGACGTCGAGATCAACAAGAAGCTCGACGTCCAGATCGGCGGCCGACATTACCCGATCCGCAAGGATCTCCCGGCCGAGCTCTTCCTCTGCCGACTGTTCCGGATCTTCCACGAGCTGAAGAAGCAGGTCCCCCGCAATGTCGTGGTGACCTGCCCGACGACCTACTCGCACTGGGAGGCCGAACGGCTGGAGCGGTGCGTCCGCCAGGCCTGGCGGCGGTCCGTCGGCGCGGTCTCCCGCGCCTACAACGACAAGGAATGGGCCGACCTTCCCCGCCAGATCCTCGACGAGGCCTCGGCCGGCGCCTTCTACCTGATCGCCATCGATCACATCCAGCGCCCCGGCGGCCTGGACGTCTTCCAGAGCCTCTACCCCGAGGGCCTGAACCTCCTGGTCTGTGATTACGGCGGCGGGACCACCGACATCGCCCTGGTCCATGCCCGCGCCGAGATCCGCGCCACCAAGGGCGAGCGGGGCTATCGGCTCTCGATCCAGGTCATCGGCCGGACCGGCCATCGCGCCTTCGGCGGCGATGACATGACCCTGGCGGTCTTCCGGGTCCTCAAAGCCAAGCTGGCCACCCGGCTCCGCCAGGCCCGCGACTTCCGCTACCCCGAGGACCCCTCCGCCCTTCGCGAGTTCCTCCGGGATCGCGAGGCGGAGATCGACCAGGCGGTCCCGACCCCGGTTCGCCCCCGACGCCGATGAGGTCGACGACATCAAGGCCCGCAAGGCCCTGACCATGCAGCTCTGGGGGTGGGCCGAGCGCGTCAAGCGCCAGCTCAGCCTGGAGCCTTCGACCCGGGCCTTCGAGGTGGCCGGCGAGGATCTCATCGCCATCCGGGGCTGGCTGGCCGGACTCCACAACGTCGACGAGGAGGAAATCCGCGGCCACATCGAGGCGATCACCGTCGGCCGCGAAGAGGTCGACGTCCAGATCCGCGAGGCGCTGAACCGGAGCATCGACAACGCCAACCTGATGGTCCACAAGAAAGCGGCGACCGGCGAACTGCCCGGCGGCGAGGTCCATTCGGTCTACATCATCGGCAACGCCTCGCTCTACCCGCTCGTCGGCGAGCAGGTCCGCAAGCGGCTGGCCGTCCGCTTCATCGACCACCGGACCCGACCGATCGCGGCCCGCGACGACCTGAAGAACGCCGTGGCTAAGGGCGCCGCGCTGGCCACTCAGATCGGCCGGGGCGAGTTCCAGTACCTCGACCTCGACTTCGACAGCCGGCGGGTCGACCGCCTACCCTACGACATCACCGTGCCCGACCTCCGCAAGGGCGGCCGGGACAACACCGGCCATCGCGTCCTCTTCGCCGAGCACACGCCCTACGACGCCCTGCCCGACCCCCCGCCGTCGATCACCGTCCCCGACTTCGAGGACACCCGCGAGAAGAACGACCGCCACGTCCTCCAGCTCTTCCGCCGATGGCCGGGCGAGGATGAACGCCCCGAGCCCTTCCTCAAATTCCGCTTCAAGAAGCCGATCCAGGGGCCGTCGATCTCGGTCTGGTTCGACGCCAGGTGGCGGAACTTCGTGATGCGCGACGAGGGGACGCGCGAGGTGGTCGAAGGCGCCAGCCTGCCCACGGCGCTCTATCGCGCGCCCGAGCAAAGCGGCAAAATTTGATCTAAGGATCAGGTCAGGAATAAGATCCTGAATTTACGAGTCTTGTGTGCCACGCGGTTCGGTACTCCGAACCCGTGCCCTGGGCGACCCATCGCACCACACGGGTTCGGAGTCCCGAACCACGTGGCACCCGTGCAAATCGGCAAGTTGTTCCCAGCCTGATCCTAATTTGATCCGATCCGACTCGCGAGATCCGATCCAGGACACGAGCCGAGCCCGCGTCGGGCCGGCCTCCAGGGGCTCACGATGAAGAACGAACCCCGATGGCTCCAGGAGGGAATCCACCAGCTCGAGATCGGCTTGCTTCTCAGCCTGTCGTGCCGGGAGCTGGGCGATTCGAAGATCCCCAGGCCCTCGGTCGACCGCACCTGGCCGACTTCCCACTTCCTGGAGAACGAGTGGCTGCCCGACGCCGGGTCCGTCCTCAAGGATCTCAGAAAGGATCTCGACGCTCGGGGCCAGAAAGTGCCGCCGGCCGATTACTGGACTGACCGCCGCGAGCGATACGCCCGGGGATTGCCGACGGCCCGGCCACCGTCCTGGATCGCCCGGACCTGGCTCCGCCAGGCCGTCGCCCTGGCCGACTGGCAAGCCTGGTGCAAGGCGGTCGTCGACCGCGACGCGGCCCGGTCCCGGGCCGAGCTAGTCCGTGAGCTCAGCAAGGCTTGCGCGATCGGCGTCCAGCGAATCGACAAGCGACGAACCGGCGGGCTCCTCGCCAGGCTGATCCGCTGGGGGCCGGCCGAAGATCGCGTCCTGGTCCCGGTCCGTAAGCTCCTGGATTACTGCGTCGCGGCCTTCAATGAGGAGCAGCAATCGGGCTCCTCGGCCGTCGACGGCCTCGCCCTGCCGGCGACCCGCAACCTCCGCGACCAGCTCGCCAGGATCGACAAATGGCCCCCTTGGCTCCTCGCCGGATGGATCTCGGACCCGGCCCGACTTGAGGACCTCGAGGCTAGACTGAGCCCCGCCGAGGCCACGGTCTCGGCCTTGCTCGGAGGCGAGGACCCTCATCCACTGGTCGCTGATTCGCTTCCCGGGCGGCTGATCCTGGCCCCTCGCCGTGCTCGAGGAGGCCGACGCTGGCGAGACCTGGGACGACGCCTGGCGCGGCCGAATTAACGACCTGTTCCAGCGGACCGGCTGGGTCGCCACGCTCGACCGCGACGGGTCTCATCCCGGAGCGATGGCCGATCGGCCGGTCCCGACGGCGGGCTTGCTCCCCCGGACGGTCGCCACCGGCCTGATTCTGACTGATCAAAACGGTCGCGAGACCGTGGTTCGCCCAGGAGTCCGAAAGTTCCCGGAAGTCTCGCCCTCGATGGAACTGCTCGATCGGCTCAGCGCCGCGGCCCGCAACGACCCGGCATCCTGGGCAACTGTTTGAGAACGCCCTCCGCGCCCTCGACTCGTCCTTGCCGGGGCTGATCGCGACGGATCGGACCCAGCCACCGCCCGACCGCAACGGTTCCACGTCCCTCGCGATGTCGCCTCGGCTGGCCGAGGCCGCGATCCTCGAGGCCCCGGCCGCCCCGACCGTCCCGACCGTCGCCCCTGAGTCGGCCAATCCGCTGGCCCTCGCCCTGGAGGAGTGCCGCGACCTCGTTGCCCCGCCTGCAAGCCGTCGAAGCATGGAACGGCTGGGAGGTCTATCATCAGACGGTCGACGAACTGGGCAGGGCCGGTCCCGTCGAGACTCGCCCGGGTTATAGCCTCTTCGAGATGGTCCACCGGCGAGCGACGACCGGCGATGACGACCCGCTCGCCAAGGGACTCCGGGAACTCGGCCGATCGATGCTCCAGGCGTTCGAGTCGATGGGTGAAACGCCCTGGCCCCCGCCTGACCCGGACGGCCTGGAACTTCCCATCCTCCACGAGCGCCCGACCCAGCCGGTCGACCTGGAATGGAAGAAGGACCCCAGGGAGCCTCGGAGGGTCCTCGACGCCAGGGTTTTCTCCTGGCCGGGCGACGACCAGCACTTTCCCGCCGACCTGGTCGTGAGCCTGGGGGACGGCCGCCTCGCCGAACTCGCCGCGTGGCTCAATCTGCCCGAGCCCCGATTCGAGCCGACCGATTCGAAGAGGCCGCTCCACGCCTGGTTCACTGAGGCCAGATTGCTCCCCTGGGTCGTCGACGACGAGAAGCGGGACCGGGTGATCGAGGCCCATCGCCGGGCCTTCGAGGATGCGATGGCCACGCCCGAGGGGCGGGACTGGTTCGCCGGCTGGGCGCTCGAGGCCCGACGCTTGTCCAAGGACTCGGCCGAGGCCCGATGGTTCGAGACGCTTCGCGCCCAGGGTTGGATCACCCCGATCCCGATCTCTGACGACGAGGGATTGTGGTGGCCGCCGGACCTCCCCACAGGGTTGGCCACACTGGTCAAGTGGGAATTCAACGATACCGAACCTCCTCGCAAGCTGAGACGGGGCACCGCTCGCCCGGTCTCCTCGCCCGAGCTGGCCGAGGGGGTCTACAGCCTGGGACCGAACGAGCAAGCCCCGGCCTTGGTCGCTGCTCGCTCCATCGAAGAGACGATCCAACGGAATCGCGCGTTCAAGCCGGAGACGAAGGATCAGGCCTGGGACTTCATGGTCAAGACCTGCGACGACCACCTGAAGATCCAGGCGATCACCGATCCGGTCGGTCTGGTTTCGCCGATCCTCGACGCTTTGGAAAGTCTGGCCGAGCATCCCGAGATCCTTCGGCCTGATGTGATTGATAATATGCTCAAGCTAATCCGGGACTGGTGCCAGGCCAAGGGGCTGGCCGTGCTCCCCCAGCGTTGGAGCTTCCAGCATGGGCTCGAGGCTAAGGATGACCTCACCGTCCCTGCTCGGTTCCACGAGAGCGTCGCCGCCGGGACGGTCCAGCTGGAGCGCCTGGGCCTGGCCTGGAACGACCCCTCGGGTCGGCCGCCGACCGACCGGGAACCGAGGATCTTCCGCTCCAGCGGCTATCGCCCCGAGGGTTACGACCGGCTCCGAGCCTTGCTCATCGAGGGACCCGAGGCGCTGTCCCCGGCCGCTGCTGGCGCAGCTCGATCATTGGCCCGCCGCCGAGCTCAATCGGACCCTGGAATCCCGGGCTCGGGACTTCTTCAAGGAATTCTGGGACCTGGGCAAGGCGGGCCTCCGCGACCACCCCAAGTTCCGCGCGATGGAGGACGTCCTTAACCGGCTGCTCCGGAGCCGCTTCCAGCTCGAAGCGTTCTACCCCGCGAATCGCGACGAACACCCGTATCAGTGGGTGATCGTCCTCAACGCGGGCCGGACCGAGCGCAAGTCCGTCCGCGCGGTGATCCGACCCGGGCTTCGCAAGGGGAAACGACTACCGGTTCGCGGCCGAGATCGAGCTCGAGGAATGAACGTATCCATTCGAACCGCTCCGAACACCTTCCGGCCCGATCTGGTTTTTGAGGACAGCCCGATGACGACGCGAGTTTCCGAGGTGCTCCCGAAGCCGCCGTGGACGAGTTGCTGGGTCGGCCTCGGGTTGTCGACGATGGCGATGGTGCTGGGCTGGTCGATGGGGGCCTTGGCCCGGCCATCGGGCGCGGTCGGGCTGCTCTTGCGGCCGTCGCTGATCCCCTTGCACGGCCTGACCATCTTCGCGATGAGCGTCCTGGTCGGCCTGGTCCGCTCGCTCCGCGCCGCGCGATCCGAGCTGGCCGAGGCCGACGTGGGGGCGTCCTCCAGGGTCGCTCGCTGGTACGACCTGGCGCTGGCGCGGGCCATGACCCGGCCTCCGTCGCAAATGGGCCGGCGATGACCTGACCGACGCGATCCGGGCCGACCCGCCTGGACCTCGAAGATCAATTATCGAGGCGGTGGGCCTGGGCCGCCGGCCTGGCGTTCGTCCTGCCGTTGCTGGCGGCGCTCTGGGGGTCGTTCGAGCTCCATCGCGAATCGAACCTCGTCCCGTGGCGCGACAACTTCGCCGGCCTCCTGGTCGCGATCCCCGAGATGGGCGCGGTGCTGGCGATGGCCCTGATCTCGAGGCAGGAGTCCCGCCAGCTCCTGGCCCGCTGGTCCGCCTACGCCGAAGGTCGGGCCAAGGCCATCCGGATGCCCGGCACCAGGCCGCCCGACCTCGATCCCCTGGAGGATGAGCCGCCTCGACCTCCGCTCGACCTCGACGGCGACGCCTGCGCCGCCCGACACCGATCCCAGCCCCTTCGACCAGCTCTGGAGCCAGGTCCCGGACGATCCCTCGACATCGGAGCTGACCGCGGCCGCCGCGGACGAGGACGAGGACGACGACGATTTCTGGGGCCCCTCCGGCCAGTCGGGCTCCGGCAAGCGTCAGCCCTCGGGCGCCCCGGAATCGCCGAGCAACCCCGAAGACCAGTGGAAATAGGACGACTCGACAGGACCGAGGGAGGTCGGCCGTGAACGAGCTTAAATACTGGGTCGCCTGGGTCGCCTGGATGCTGGTGCTCCTTGGCCTGACCGCGACGTACCACGTCCGGGCCTCGCCAACCGGGCCACGACCGCTCGAAACGGTCGACAAGACCAAGCCGGCCGAACCGATCAAGCCCAAGCCGGAGGTCATCCCTCGGGTCTCGATCGACCCGGAAGCCGAGGAGTTCGGCCCCGGTCGCCGGACCATCCAGGTGACCGCGCGGATTTCCCCGGCGCCCACCAAACCGGTCTCGATTCGCCTGGAGTGGTCGGGCACGGCCACCAGCTCCGAATACGACGTGGCCGACCTGCCGAGGAAAGACCGGCTGACCTTCGCGGTCGGCCAGGAGGAAGTCCGCTTCAAGATCGCCCGACGCCTGGAGGGGGCCGTTCCCCGGGCCACTCACGAGCTGATCGTCAGCCTGATCGCCGACGAGTCGGTCAAGGTCAACGGTCGGGAATACGTCCGGATCCAGTTTCGAGGGATCAGCCCCACCCTCAAGGCGGTGGCCCAATCCCCCACGATCCAGCGGACTTCGGGAGGGTTGGCGGTCGTGGATCTCGAGGTCAACCCGCCCCAGCCGGAGCCCGTCCGGCTCCGCTATACCCTCGGGGGCCGGGCCCAGCCCGACCAGGATTATCGAAAGCCGACCGGCCCGCTCGAGGTGACCATCGGGCCGGGTAAGACCGAGTCCATCCGCATCCCGATCCTCGACTTCAGCCCCGTCGGGACCTCGACGAACCTGGAAGTCCATGTCGAGCCGGCCGACGCCGGCTCGCTCGGCCTCGAGCCCAAGGCCGTCACCTTCGAGATCGTCGACGACCAGCCGATGCCGGGCAAGGCGATGGTGATCGTCCTGAACACGGAGGATCTCCACCACGAGGCGATCGGCCACACCGCCGACGCCGCTCGGGTCCTCGGCGACAGGAAGCCCCCCGGCCTGATCGGCCATCGCCCCTTCCTGCTCGCCGGCGATGGCCGGCTCTACCGATGGCACCCGGACCTCTTCGCCCGCGCCCCACGGTTCGTCAACGTCCCGATCATCAACCAGCGCAACGCCGTCGTCCGCGCGCTCAAGGACGGGTCGATCAAGCGATTGCTCCCCGATCCCAGGTCGGCCCCGTTCCTCGTCGTCGTGCTCTGGCAGAACGCCGACCCGCCCCGGTTTATCGAGTCGAACGTCGGGATCGGGGAGAAGGTCGAGCCCTTCGAGGGGCCCGAGCTGAGGCTGCTCTGGGCGAGCCCCGACGCGGAATCGGGCGATCGCGACCTCCATCGACTCTTCCCTCGGTTGAAGAACCCGCGATACCGGCTTCCTGCCCATTGAGAATCCCGCGGTCAACCGCGACGAGCCGTTGCGGACGCTGAACCGGATCATCGCCCAGGGCCGTCCTCCGAGTCTGAGGGGGCTCGATAAAGTTCAGCCCTCGGAGACCCCGCTCCCCGCCAAATTGGATCGGATCGAATCGGTCGACGACCGGCGTTGCGACCGATTCCCCGGACCGAACGTTCCTTGAAAGGGGGACCTGTCATGTCGGAGATTCCGAATATCGTCGCGAATCCGGCCCTGCCGGCAAAGTCCCCGGTGATGCCCGAGGTTTGGAGCGATGTGGCTGTCTCGCCCGGTTGGGAGCGATGGCTGGGCGTCGCCTTGAGCGCCGTCCTTCTGATTCTGGTCGTCGTCCTGGCCGACTTGCTGATCCAGGCTCATCGCGCCCCCCGGCCGAAATGAGGACGTCTTGAAGGAACTCAAGGCGATCCGCGAAGGGCTCGCGACCGAGCCGCCCAGTTTGTTGACCACCGTGTCCCCCCCGGGGAATTCCGATAACATCGACACAGGTCACCAGCCCCGGTTAGTCGATCGGATCGAGAAGCTCGAAAAGGGCTTCGGGCAGCTCGACGAGGCAACGAAGACGCTCGCGGCCCTCGTGAAGCTGGCCGAGCAGACCAAGGACTCGATCAAGACGGTCCAGGAGAATCCACCCATTAGCAAGGACCAGCGCAAGGCGTTGACAGAACTGCCCGACGCGTTGAAGGGGCTCGAGGTTCAGGTGACCAACGTCCCCAATCAGATCGTGACAAACCTGAACGCCGAGTTGGGCAGGACGCTCGGTGAGATCTCGGACAGCACGGCCCAATTGAAGGTGGACGTCAGGCAACTGACCGAGCGGGACAAACGGTCTTCCCCCCCGCAGTCGGTGGCCATCGTGCTGATGATCCCCCAAGGATTCGAGCGCCGCCCTGAATCCGACGCGCCAGGCCCTGCACGACGTCTTCGGGCAGAGCTGGACCCTCTCGATGAAGGACTATCACCTCGGTCTTTTCAAGGCGTCCGACGACCATTTTCAGACCATCGTCAAGTTCGACCAGCCGTCGCTAGACATCATCAAGACGCTCAACCTGGATATCCCGCAACCGAATCAGAATGAATCAATCAATCCGAATAATTTGAACCCGGCCATCGAGGTCTTCGGCGTTGGGAACTATCTCAGGCCCGAGAGCTTCAAGCCCGACACCATGAAGCGGTGCATCCTGATCATCGACTCCGCGAGGCGGCCCCGCCGGCCGACGCTCCCCAATGGAACGGGT
>CBDDDO010000026.1:0-8799 GCA_965226655.1 Granulicella sp.
CAATAACCCTCATAACGTCTTTGAGGTGATCGGGCGTTGGCTGCTATCCATGGCCAGCTATTTCGAGTTGCTACGCGACAAGCTCCGCCTGTTCGGGGAGTTCCTGATCAACCTCGCCAAACAGGGCTACGGTGACGAGTTCAGCTTCGACGGTATCTGACTTGGAGGCGAGCGGGGTTCCAGCGCCGGAACCCCGCTCCATCTACGTCCGCGCCTATGCGCCCGATAATACTCCGTCCGCCCTCGCGGTGGTGTGGACAATGCGGCCTCCGGCTGGGTGCTAGTGTTCGACTGCGAGACCACGGCGGACGTAGAACAGAAGCTCCGCTTCGGGTCCTATCAGGTCCGCAAGGGCGGCGCTCTTATTGAAGCGGGTCTGTTCTACGAACCCGAGACCATCGAAGGCGGAGAACTGACAGCCCTGCAGATGGACCGCCCGGCGGGTCAGGCCCTCAGAACGCTCCGCTCCTTTTTGGAAGATGTGTTTTACAAAGTCGGCCATGGCGCTGACGGAACCATCGTCGGCTTCAATCTCCCCTTCGACCTCTCCCGCATCGCGGAAAAGGCCGGCCCCGCACGTATTGTGAGGAAGCCGGGCAAAGCTGGCGGCCCAGATTTCGTGGACCGTTCCATGGCTGGCGGCTTCACCTTCACGGTGGCGAAGGGGAGACCGAACGTCCGGGTCAAGCACGTCTCCCGCCGCTCCGCTTTCATGAATTTCGCCGCCGACGAAGAGGGCGGTGACGGCGGTGGCCACAAGCGCGGTTTTTTCCTCGACTTGAAGACCCTCGGCGGCGCGCTCACCGGCCAGTCATTGAGTCTGGACCGGCTCGCCGTGCATCTCGGCGTAGAGCGCAAGGCCAAGTTTGAGGACTTCAGTCGCGACATCGACGGGGAGTTCATCGCCTACGCGGTGCAGGACGTGCAGACCACATGGCTCTGCTACGAAACCTTGATGCAACGGTATCGGGACCTCGGCCTCCCAACCGCGCCGACGCGCATCTACTCCGAGGCCAGCCTTGGCAAGGCGTACCTCGACAAGATGCAGATAAAGCCCTGGCGCGAGGTGCAGCCCGACGCCCCGCCCGATCTCATCGGTAAGATCATGAGCGCCTACTATGGCGGCCGGGCGGAGGTGCATATCCGGCGGAGCATTGTGCAGACGCGCTATTGCGACTTCGCCAGCATGTACCCGACCGTCTGCTCGTTGATGGACCTTTGGTCCTTCGTCACGGCCAAGGGGTTTGTGACGGCAGATGTTACGGAGGAGGTGCACGCGCTCCTGGGCGGCCTCACCCTGGACCAACTTCAGGCGCCGGAGTTCTGGCGCGGCCTCACGGTGATCGTGGAGGTGAAGCCGGACGCCGACATCTTCCCGGCGCGGGCGCGCTATGGCGAGGGGCCGACGCAGACCATCGGTCTGAACTACCTCTCCGCCAATCGAACCCTATGGTTCACCCTGGCGGACTGCATCGCCTCCACCTTGCTAACCGGCAAACCGCCCGAGGTGGTCTCGGCGGTTCGTTTTGCGCCTAGCGCTCAGCAAGACGGTCTAGCAGCTGTGACGCTCGCTAGTGGGAGGCATGAGGTGAACCCGACCGAGGAGGACTTCTATCGGCGGGTCATCAACGAAAGGCGTAAGGTCAAAAATACCCTCCGCGATGCGAAGGCCAAGGGGCAGCCGAAGGATGTGCAAGACCGCCTCGACGCTGAACAGCTCGGCCTGAAAATCCTCGCCAACGCCACCGCTTACGGCATCTTTATCGAACTGAACCCGGAAGATACGGACGCCCCGATCCCCACCACCATCCATGGCGCCGGCGAGGCGTTCAAAACCGAAGTTCAGAAGGTTGAGAAAGCGGGAGCATTCTTCCATCCGCTACTTGGCGTGCTCATCCCCGGCGCCGCGCGATTGATGCTGGCGATAACGGAACGACTGGCGCGAGACCGTGGCCTGGATTGGGTGTTCTGTGACACCGACAGCATGGCCTTCGCCAAGCCGGACGCCCTGGACGACAGCGAATTCTATCGTCGCGTCGACGGCGTCTGTGAGTGGTTCACGCCCCTAAACCCCTATGAGGGCGGCGGCTCGATCTTGGAGGTGGAGGAGCAGAATTATGCGGACACGAAGGGGGCAGGTGACAAGCCCCTGGACGAGCCGTTGTTTTGCTTCGCGATCTCAGCAAAGAGATACGTCCTGTTAAATATGCGAGGTGACGACATCGTCATTCGCAAGGCGTCGGCGCATGGGCTCGGGCACCTGTCGCCGCCTTATCGGTCGCCGCCACCAGATGACGGCTCGGACGCGGAGCCGCGAGAAAGCGGTGTTGCGGAGTGGCAGGAGGATGTGTGGAAAGCCATCATCCGCTCAGCCCTCAATGACCATCCGCGTCATGTAGACTGGAAGAGTTTGCACGGGCTCAACGCCATCGCCGCTAGCCAGCACACCGTCTCCACCCCCGCGCTGCTCGGAGGATTTCGTCACTACAACAAAGGGCGCCCGGTTTACGCGGAGCAGATCAAACCATTCAATTTCATGCTCTGGTTCCACCCAAAGACACCCGTGGAAATGGCGATGGCCGAGCTTGTGTCGTTGAATTCACGCAAGGCCCCGCCTAAGCCCGCCTCTCCCTATTATCGCGACCTTGAGGAAGTCCCGGCCGATGCGATCTTTGATCGCGACATGGGTGCCGCCGTGCCGACGACGCATCTCCGCACCTACGCTGAAGTGCTCTTCCGCTACCATCGATCACCTGAGAGCAAGTTCCTAGACGGGGGCGAGCACGACATCACGCCTACGAGGCGGCGCCATGTTTTGGTGGATCGGGTCTTCTATATCGGCAAAGAGGCGGACGCATTCGAGGAGCGAGAGGCGCTCGGCGATGAGGAAGATGACGTGCAGGTGTTCGGCCTGCCCGACGCCTCGCGCGAAGAAATGGTCGCACTGATCGCCGCCACGCCGGTGCTGAAACTCAAAGCGAAAGCCAAGGTTGGCCATGCGATGATCGAGCGTGCCGGCGTGGGCGATCCCACCGTGCCGTTGAAGACGCTGGCTAAGCTCTACCGTGCTGCGGTCACCCTCAAGGAAGAGAGGCAGCGCGTAGACGAAGAGCAGGCGGAGTCGGTCGCTTGGGCCAAAGCGTTCGCTGAAGAACACTCGTGGGCAGAGCTAGCTCAGCTGGCCCGCATCGACATTTCGAATCTGCGGAAGGCTATCGGGTCTGGAAAGCTTGGTGCGACGCTGGGAGCGCGCCTGCAAGAGTTGCGCAAAAAGCAGAGATAGCCGTAGAGGGCTCATCGCTTCCGTTCGCAAGGTCCGCTTCTTTACCTGTTGGCGGGACTTGTTGGCGCCGTGCCGAGGCGACTCTGCTCATAGGCCACTACAAACAGGCGACAAGCACACCTGCCCGCGTCCACAAAAAACTCTGCCATAAATCGGCAGATGTAACGTGTCGCTAGGGTGTTTATCGTGACGGCCCGCCTGAGGCATCACGGAAATTGTCGTTTGTGGGGTGGGGCTTGATGCCCAGTGGCCTTTTTTCTCCCAATCCGGTACGAATGCGGGTGCAGGGAGCAAAGAAGAAAATAGAGTTAGGGGCGCTCGCGCAAAGCCGCTGATTTTTTTAGGTCGCCGAGCGAGTGCCCGGCGGTTGAACGCGGGTATGCTACGCCTTAGGTGGATCACTTACCGACCGTACGCTGAGTGAAGGTCGAAAGGGTCTTGTTCACCCGTATAGGCTGTGCATTGTTGCGGCGGGGGGCCAAGCGGCCGAAAAAGGTCGGGGGCAAATGTACGAGAAGTTCAAGTACGAGCGCGTTTCACTGTCTTTGATCCGCCTGGACGATCGCAATCCACGGATTGTCACGCAAAATAAGCTGAAGTCCGAGGCGGAAATCCTCGATTACCTCTTCGAACATGAGGGCTTAGCAGCTTTCATTAAGACGATAGCCGCAGAAGGGCGCAACCCCGGAGCCGAGCGACCGTATGTCGTGAAAGATGGAAAGAGCTACATCGTGGTTGAGGGCAATACCCGAATTGCCACGTACAAGCTTCTCTCTGGTCAAGCTACTGCTCCGACGGACTACACCGGCGCAGTGCCCTTGGTTTCCCAGGCTGTTCGCGACGAACTTGTAAGTGTGGATGTTGCCATCGCGCCAAACCGCGACGCGCTCATGGCCATCATGGCGAGAGCCCATTTCGGTCGTGGCGACAAGTCGCGCTGGGGTTATCTCGGGAGCCGCAAGGCGGTATACGACGACTGGAAGAGTGGAAAGAGCATTAGTCAGCTCTCGACCATCTTCGGCCGCACCCAAAGTGCCATTCGCGATCTCTTGTTGGAGTACATGCTCTATCTAGAGACGTTGAAGTTGGATTGGACCGACGCCGAAAAGGATGTGCTGCTGAAGCCTTCAATTGAGTTCAACCCGCCGGTACGCTTTCTGCAGTCGACTGGACATAAGCAGTTGGTCGGCGTTGAGCTTGATAAGGTGAACCTTGAGGTCAAGTTCACTGCGGCTAACGGCAAGGCAAAGCTGAAACATCTCGTCGTGCGCACCGTTGTGGACGATGGTGGGCCGAGTGCCGTCGCCTCCTACGGTGAGGTGTTTGCTGACTACATCGGGCCGGAGGCATCGGGAGGCGGGCAACCTGCTGAACAGGGACCGAATGGAAGCGGTGACGGTAGCGGGAATGGCGCCGCCGGAGGCGGTGGTGCTGGCGGCCAGACTGATGGCGCGGGCGCTGCGGGTAGCGGGGCGTCGTATGGTACTACCCTAGCGGGGGATGGCTCCGGTGGTGTCAGCGGAGGGCAAGGCGGTAGCACAAGCGCCAGTGGCCTCAAGCCCAATGCGCTGTTCGCTTATCCCGTCAAACGCAACGACCTGACACTAAGCCAGTTGATGAAGGAGGCGAAAAGCCTCAATACGAAGACCTATCCGGCTGCCGGTTCTGCTCTTTTGCGCAGTATCATCGAAGTTATTCTGAAGCTGATCGTTGAGGAGAAGGCTCTCAACGGTCAGAGAAAGTTACTTGACTTGGAGGGTGCGCTCAATCTCGTCATTGGGAATGGTAAGTTGACTATCGATGATGTGAAGGTGCTCCAAGAGTTCAAGAAATCCCATCTAGCTTATGTAAACCTCAGTAGCCACGCTACGGTGGTTCCGAACCATACAAGATTGATGATGGTTCGAGACGCCGTCGATGCGTTTGTGAAACGGAACGTCTGATGCTTTCTTCTCCGCTGCGATATCCAGGCGGAAAGGCCAAGCTATTTGGTTTCTTCTCGCGACTTCTCCAGCACAACGCCATATCGGATGCGCACTACTGCGAACCATACGCGGGAGGAGCGGGCTTGGCTCTGAGACTGCTTTCGACAGGCTTGGTGAGCCGCATCTCACTGAACGATTTAGATGAAGCTATCTGGGCGTTCTGGGATAGCACGCTCAACCACAATAAAGAGATGTGCCGTCTTGCTGAGACAGCGACACTGAGCATCGAAGAGTGGTATCGACAGCGTGAGATTTGGGCGTGCCAAGGACATGGGCGATACTCTTGCCCCTCGGATTTGCTACGTTCTACCTAAACAGAACTAACCGTTCTGGAATCATTGAAGGTGCCGGCCCAGTTGGGGGGTATTCACAGGATGGAAAGTGGACGCTTGACGCGCGGTTTGACCGGGAAAAGCAATCATCTGCGCTGCGTTCTTTGGCCCCATTTCGTTCAAGTATTGCCATCAGCCAGCTAGATGCTCTTGAGTTTCTTGAAAAGTCGCTGTCGGATGATAGTGCGATCACATATCTGGATCCCCCTTACCTATGTGAAGGGTAGCAAGCTCTACAGAAATGCCTATGTTCATAGTGACCACGTAGCTGTCATGCAGGCCGTCAGCCGTCACCGAGATGGCCGTTGGGTAGTGTCGTACGATGCTGTCGCTCCTGTTCTTGATATATATTCGGGTTTTGATCCGATTCTATACTCCCTCAACTACAGCGCTGGAACGGTGGGGTTTGGGAAGGAAGTCATCTATCTCAGTGATGCGTTGTCTATGCCTGTCATAGAGGGCTTTGCGGCGGCGGCGGCGGCCGTAAACGGCGGTGTGCTTCTCCGCCGGCGCTCAAGCGGCCCTAAGTCAAATCCGAGACACTCTGTCAGAGCTGCATTTTTGATAGAGAGCCTTCGACCTCCGCCGTTGCGGATCCCTTTAGATGTTGCGAGTTTGAGCCCCAAGATCGGAGGGCGCGTGTGGCAAAATGGTGGGACGGTAATCCCCGGGAACGTTACTGGTTAGAGGCGACCGACCGAAGCGATATCGGCGCTGACCTGAGGGCGCCGCGGATGGATTCCGCCGGGAAGCCGAACTGGCGCTACACACTCTTCCGCGATGCTCGGCCTGGCGATCTCGTGTTCCACTATGATGGCAACGCAAACGCGATCACCAGCGTCTCTCTCGTCGATGGGGAAGCATTCGACCATCCCATCGTATGGGCGGCACGTGGGACCTATGCGCGTGAACGCGGCGCAGCGCCGGTCGAGCTACCCGGCTATAGAGTGCCGCTCCGCGACCACCGCTCCCTGGCACAGCCGCTCACACTGGAGGCGCTACGCGCCCGTAAGATGCAGCTAGAGGCCCTTGTCGCCACGCTACAGCGCCAGTACGGCAGGCAGGCTCTTTATTTCCCGTTTGAGCTATCGGCACGCCCCGTGCGGCCGATGCAGGGTTACGCCTTTAAATTGCCTGCGGCCTTCGTAGCGGAGTTTGGCCTGCTGGCGCATGCGCAGTCGCTTACTATCAGCGACGACGCGGCAATGGTCCGCCGCTGGTTTGATCAGTGGCGTGCCGCTCTCCTGGATGGTGCCAGGCGAGAGGGTGACTTGTGGGTCCAGACTGGTGACCGCTTCGTCTTTCGCAATCAGGCCAATCAAAAGACCTCGATCCTAGGTGCCCGGACGGGCTTTGGGAGTCGATCCCACCGGCAAACGATGGGCCGTCCAGATAAACGAAGCCGATGCACCGGGCGATGCCAACGTTGCCTCCGCGATCGCGCTTGGTGCAGACGGCCGCCCGCACCTGCTTCGCCAGGGACGCTTAAATCCGCCAACACGGGAAGAGCAGCCGGTACTGTTCGCCGAATTCAAGCGGCTGACTGGATTAACTCCAGCCAACATTGCCAATGGCAGCACAAAAATCAAACGCGACTGGTATGTCGTGACTGCGCTCGACGTCTCCAACGAGGAGATAAGGTTGAATACGGCGCGGTTCGTCGATGCATGCGTAATCGCGCGCAGCAAGGGCGAGGGGGGCGGATCGCCCGCTGATCTCGCTATCAGCGCTGAGCTGACTGCGGCAGATGAGAGCGGCGGCACGTACTTCGTTGGAGCCAAGGCGGCACGCGACGCGACTGTAGTCCGCAAGTGGCAAGGCGAAGTATGGACATCGCTGGCGAAATTTCTCCGAGCCAAGGATTTTATCGTCTCAAAACCGCGCCCAGCGGGGCGTTACGAAGTGGATGCAGAAGTAGTCCGAGAGAATTTGCGTTTGCTTTTTGAGATTAAGACTGGATCTGCAGCAGCAGACATCTATAGCGGTTTAGGGCAGTTGCTCATTTACGCGAAGTTGATGCCTCGTCTGGTAAGTTACCAGCCGGTCCTATTGCTTCCGCTCTGCCCGCCGAACCTCTCGTGAAGGCGATCAGCGAGTGCGGCGTCGCGTTATGTACCTTCGGCTTGCGTTGAACGCAATGGTACCATCCACACGACTTTCTCTGACGAGTTCTTCAGTATCTGCGGTTTGCCAGCCTCCCCAACCTCCGTCCAAATCGGTTAGGTTAGCAATGCCGCGAATGTCGCCTTTCCGGCCCTAAGCCAGCATCAGCTCTTGGCGCAGCTACGATAACCGGGGCCGGAGGAAATAACCCTTTGGGTAGGTTTACAGGTAGCTTTTGTGCTCCGTTTCGCCGATCACTTATACCCCCCGCGGACGCGGGGACCCAGGTCTGTCCAGCGAAGTGCGACCGTTCAAGCCTAGGTCCCTGCGTCCGCGGGGATGAGCGGATCAAGAGAAGCCCTCAGGCTCGCTTCTTCGCGCGTGAGGATGGCGAAGATTTCTTGGCGGCCGCCTTCCCGCCGCTCTTGCCCAAACTCTTCCGCAGCGCATCCATCAGGTCTACCACGTTGGTGTCTTCTGGCTCGTCCACCTGCACCACCCGCTTGGCGCCCTTTCCTTGGAGCGGATCAGGGCCTTAAGGGCGTCCTCGTAGCGATCCTTGAACCGGCTGGGTCGAAAGGGCCTTGCTGCTGGTCGATGATCTTGGCGGCGATCTCCACCATGGACTTATCGGGCTTGGCCGCGGGGATATCGCCGAAAAAGTCCTTCGCGTCGCGCACCTCGTCCCGCGTGCGAAGCGACCAGGCAACCAGCCCCCGGTCCCGCGGCTCGATCGCCAACAGCCGCTCGCGCTGGTGCAGCACGAGCTTGCCGAGGGCGATCTTGCCCGCGCTCGCCATCGCCTCACGGATCACCGAATAGGCCTCCGCCGCCACCTTGCCGTCGGGACGAGGAAGTAGGGGTCGTTCCAGTAGAGACGGTCGATGTCGTCGTCATCGACAAAGCGGTCGATCTCGATGGTGCGGGTGCTGTCCAGGCGCACGGCGTCGATCTCGTCCTGGGTGATGACGACGTACTTGTCCTTCTCGATCTCGTAGCCCTTGACGATGTCCTTGCGGTCCACCGGTCCGGTCTCGGGGTCGGTGGGGATCATGCGGATGCGGTGTTGGTCGTCTTGTGCAGCATTTTGAAGTGC
>CBDDDO010000027.1:0-12338 GCA_965226655.1 Granulicella sp.
CTGCCGTTCACGCTGAGCCCGCGCGGCAAATGAACCTGGCTCAACCGATTTCTCATAAACCATGCCGACGACCCTCAAAGCTCCCGCCTCGCAACCCGTCCCGAAAACCCCCGCCGACTTTCCGCTCTATGCGCCCGGGTTACCTATTATTGGGCCGACGATGGGTGTCATCCGCGATCCCATCGATTATCATCTCGCTGCCTACCGCCAACATGGCCCGATTTACCGAACGAGTTATCTCGGTTCGGAATCCCTGGTGATCGGCGGGCTGGACGCCAACGAATTCGTCTGGAGCAACAGCGCGCTCTGGAGTTACCACGACATGCGCGCCAGTTTCCGCGAGGAATTCGGCGACAAATACCTTACCCCGCTCGATGGCGATCCGCATCGCCGCAAACGCCGGCGGCTCAACCCGGCGTTCCGGCCTGATCTGCTCATGGGCAACGCGCCCGCGATGAGCCGCGTTGTGCGCGAACGCCTCGAACGCCTGAAGGGCGAGAAAGTGGAACTGCGCCTGACCTGCCACCGCCTGCTGCTCAATATGACGAGCCAGGTGCTCCTGGGCATCGACCTCGACGAGGAACAACTGGGCGACATTATACTGGTCGAGAAAGACCTCTTGCTCGGCGGCCTCTTCGGCCCGGCGCGGCGGCTGTTTTTCAACCGGCCGAAATATCTGCGCGCCAAGCGCAAGGTGATCGAATACCTGGGCCGACTGGTGGACGAACGCCTGGCAAAACCCCTGCGCGATGACGACCGCGATACGTTTTCCGTCGCGCTACGCTCCGTGCCCGATGGCGAAACACCGGACCGCGACGAACTCATCGGTGATCTTTATCTCCTGCTCACCGGCGGCCTCAACTCCACGGCCAACCTCGCGCTCTGGACCTTGATGTATCTCTCCTTTCGTCCTGACTGGCTGGCGCAAATCCGCGAGGAAATCGCCGCCGTTCCGCCGGACCGGTTTACCGCCATGAAGCAGTGGCCGAAGATCAAGGCGACGGTGATGGAGATCGAGCGGATGCGTCCTCCAACGCCGATCAACGTGTTGTTGCCCGTCGAGGATTTTGAGTTTCAGAACATCCGCGTCAAGAAAGGCACGCCCGTCACACACGTTCTTTGCCTGACGCATTTCATGTCAGAAATCTACGATCAGCCATTCGAATTCCGGCCCGAGCGGTTCCTGGGCGAGACGAACTACCCGGCCAAAGCCCACGCGGCGTTCGGCGGCGGCGCGCACATGTGCATCGGGATGCCGCTGGCACGATTGCAGGTGCCGCTGATCATCGCCAACATCGCGGCGAACTTCGATTTGGAGTTTACCAGGCCGCTGTCGTTTCAGCCGCGACTTTCAGCCGCCCTGACCCCGGCACAGAAATCCATTCCAGCTCGTTTCCGGCCACACGCGGCGCCATCGACTGCATCCTGACGCGGCGATCTGGACAGGAAAGCGAGCGGCCGGTCATTCCTTAGCTTCTCGTCCGAAACGGATTTTAGAACTTCACCTTGACCGTACCCAAGACATGGAAAGGTAACTCGCGCACCACCAGGTCCTGGCCGTAGGCGGGATCGATGCCGCTCCAGTTAACCTGATTGGTGATGTTGTAGAAGTCGCAACGCACCTCGAATCGTTTCCAAGTGTAGAACACCGATGCATCCAGGGTGTACTGCGGATGAATGCGCGTATTGCCGAGCACGTCGAGATGCTGCGGCCCGGTGGCGACCACGCCGCCGCTTATCCCGAGACCGCAATCGAGCGCGTACCGCGCATAAGCGTTGATCGTCCAATTCGGCAGATCGGGCACGCGGTAATTTCCGGTCGGAAACGTCCCGAAGCTCGGACTGCCGACCCCCGTGCCGTATGGCGGGGAAAACGTGTCGAGTACGTTTGGCGTGGCAACAAACCCGATGTCGCCGGGCAGGTTATGGTAAAACGCATTGATCCAACCGCCGGACACGCCGGCGCTGAAGTTCTTGTTCGGCTGGTAATCGGCTGCGGCCTCCACGCCGTGCGCGCGGATTTCCACCGACTGATTCGTTAGCGAGGGCGTCGTGCGTTTCTGGTAGAATCCGGCCAGAGAGACAAAGAGGCTATCTTTGAAGAGGCTGATCTTGTCGCCCAGCTCATAAAGCTGGCTCTTTTTGTGCGTTTCCGCCGGGATGAGCTTGCCGTTGCCGTCGAGTCCGTAGCCGCCATCCGCGTACGAACCCTCCGCGACTTCCACGTAGCTGTAACTGAAGTACAGCGTGTCCTGCTTGATCGGTTTGAAGTTCAGGCTGCCTTCCGCCGAGCCGAGACCCGACAGCATCGTATCGTGATCGGCCGTGTACCCGGGCGGGGGTAGCGGGTCGCTGGAGTCGATGTAAATGAGGTCCCCACGGCCGCCAACAATGGCGCTAAACCAGGGCGTGAACTTGATGTTGTCCTGGAAGAAAAGGCCGGTGGTGTGCGCATCCGAATCCACCGTGTTGTCGTTTTGCGGCAAACCCGTGGCGGGATAGTAACCGCCGGTGTCGGCGTATTCCTGCCTGCCTTGCACGGTCAGCGGCAGCACGCCGAACAGGTCTGCCTTCGGCACGTTGTAGGTGCTCGACGGGAGGGTCAGATCGTAATCGTTGTAATATTCGTTCTCAAATTCGATGTATGCACGGACCTTCTCGTAGCGATAGTCGAGACCAAAGGTCACGTCGTTACCGATCACTGGTGCCGTCGTTTCGCCAACGATCGCCTTGGCGTCCTTCACGTCCTTGGCATCCTTGGCCGCGCCGTGGCCGGGTGAACCCGACCCGATGGGTACGTCGAAATGCCAGTTGAACTCCGTGCGGTTTTCATAAACATACTGATCGGGAACCCATTCCAGATAATAATAGTCCGAGTGCTTCTTGCGCTCCATGCTCTCGAAGTACTCCCGGTTGGTCACGCTGAACGTGTCGCTGAATTGATACGTCGCCGCCGATTGCAGGAACCAGTTGCGTCCGTATTCGCCGTCACCCGGCGCGGTGATGACGCGGTTCAGGTTGATCTGCTTGAAGCCGGTCGGCGTCACCACGGCCTCGAAACCGGGCGTGGTGCTCGGGAAACCGAAATCACTGGTGACGGTGCCCGTGGTGTACGTACCGTTGTCGATCAATGCCTGCGTGGGCCGGTTGATGCCTGCCACTTCCGCGGACGTGATCTCGTAGAACGAGCCGTCGACATCGACCTTCAGCTTCGAGTTGGGCATCCACGTCAGCGCCGCGAACACGCTCTGGTAGTCGTGCCGGATATTCTGGTAATAGTCGCCCGCTTCCTGCCCGGTGTAGCTCACGCGGTAAGCCAGCTCGTTCTTGATAATCGGGCCGCCGAAATCCAGGTTCCAGTTATACTTGTCGAAAGTGCCGACGGAGTCCTGCAGGGAGCCCTGGAACTTATCGAAATACGGAGCCTTGGTGACGAGGTTGACGTAACCGCCCACTTCGGGCCCAGGGCCGAAAACCACGGTCGCGGGGCCGGGCACGGCGTCGAGCGCCTCCACGGGATTGAAATTCACAGGGATACCGTTTTCGTTGAACGCGGTGCGGATCCCGTTGATGTACACCTCGCCCTGGTCGCCGCGGAATTCCGGCACCGAAGCCGTGCCCCACCGCGAGGGCGAGTAGGCCGACGGAACGATGCGGCTGATCTGTTCGATGCTTTGAATGTCCCTCTCGCGCAATTCGTTGGCGTTGAAAACCGTGGCATTGCGCGGGGTGTCCAGGATATTCATGTCCGTGCCGAAGATGGACGACACGGGCCGCGAGGTCGGCAGCACGCTGTCTTCAATCGGCACACCCTCCACGATGACCTCCTGCGCCTGCGATTGGCCGCTGCCTTGTTCCGCGCCCGTCTGCGTGTTCGGCGAGTTCGAGCCGGCTGGCGGCCCGCCTGGCGCGTTCGACACGGGTGCCGGGTTGCCGCTTTGCGCTCGCGCCAAAGAAGCGCCACCCATGAGAACTGCTAATACGAATGCTGCCCGACAGAATCGAGTATTCATGCTTTGCTGCCCTTAACCGCCCTTCTAAATCCAGGAATGAGGCCTAGATGCCTGACAACCCCCGTGCCAGGACTTTTTATTTCGGCGGATTATGGTACGTCAGTCGATCTTGTCGATGACAAATTTCCGGCTCGCACAAAAATTATATTACACTACATTGGGGCATGATCTACCGGCGGCAGAGTGGGCCATTCTTCTCACCTGACCCTTAGCCAAGGGATACACACCTGCATCCCATTTACTGCAAAAAAGCTTTTGACCGGAAGCGGATGACCTCCTAAAAAACAGGTTTACCGGGCGGTGCCAATGTCGGCATGACGGAGCGGTCGGCGACCCCACGGAAAAAGACGGCAGAGGGGTAGGCGGGCAAGCGGTAGGAGCCGCGCACCTCGCAGCAGGGAATAAAGGGATGAGATATCGATTGCTGGGCAGGTCAGGACTTCGTGTATCGGAGTTGTGTATGGGGGCGATGACCTTCGGAGAATACCCATTTAGGGGTAGGCCCTTTGGCGTGGATAAGGAAAAGAGCCGTTCGCTTTTCGACGCCTACGTTCACGCCGGGGGCAATTTTTTCGACACGGCCAACGTTTACGGCCGGGGTCTCAGCGAAAGTTATGTGGGGGAGTTTATCCACTCCGACCGCGATCATTTTGTACTTGCCACGAAGTACACCATTTCGATGCGGGAGGGAGATCCGAACGCCTCCGGCAGTCACCGCAAGAACGCGGTCCGCGCGGTGGAGAACAGCCTGCGGCGGCTACAGACCGACTACATCGACCTTTATTGGGTTCATTTCTGGGATTGGCTCACGCCCCCGGAGGAACTCATGCGGACCCTCGACGATCTCGTGCGCGCGGGCAAGGTACTCTACATCGGCATTTCGGACGCACCGGCCTGGCGGGTGGCGCAGGCTAACGTGCTCGCGGAATTGCGCGGCTGGACGGCATTCGTCGGCCTGCAAATCGAATACAGCCTCATCCAACGGACGCCCGAACGGGAACTTCTGCCCATGGCCGCTGCCCTCGGTCTCGACGTCCTGGCCTGGGGCGCATTGGGCGGAGGCGTGCTCACCGGCAAATTCAAGCAGCCCCAGGCCGCCGAAGAATCGCAACGCGCGGCGACAAACGAACACTTCGGCCGGTTCTCCGAGCAAAGCGCGCGGATCGTCGAGACCGTGGAAAAAATGGTCGGACAATACGGCTGCACGACCGCGCAGATCGCCCTGGCGTGGCTGATGTGCCGTGCGCAACCGACGATTCCGCTGCTCGGCGCGCGAACGGTCGAACAGTTGCAGGATAACCTTGGTGCGCTGGCGATCGAACTGGATCAGGCATCCGTGGGGGAGTTGAACGAGGCGAGCGCCATTCCGATGGGATTTCCGCACGACTTCCTGAGCAACGGCGCGCCATTTCTCTTTGGCGGCACACTGGAGGCGACCCTTCCGTGAACCAGTAATGCAACCATGAAGTAATAAAAGGGAATCAAATGGCTTCGAATCAAAAAAAGATGGCTCTCGCATTGCTGCCGGGCGGCGCCGCCTACGCATGGCGTTACGGCAATGGGCGTGGAGGGGACCGGTTGGACTTCGAGCTTTACAAGCACATTGCGCAGACGGCGGAACGCGGCTTGTTCGATATCCTGTTCCTGGCGGACAGCTACGGCATCCGGGAAGACCGGGTCGGCCTCAGCGCCATGAAAGGCCTGAGCGGCGCGGTCCATTTCGAGGCTTTCACCCTGCTGAGCGCGCTGGCTGCCGTCACCCGGCACATCGGTCTCGTCGCCACGGCTTCAACCAGCTACAACGAACCCTACCACATCGCCCGCAAGTTCGCGTCCATCGACCATCTCAGCAACGGGCGCGCGGGCTGGAACGTCATCACCTCGACCATCGATGCCGAGGCGTACAATTTCGGCTTGGACGAACAATACAGCAACGTCGTCCGCTACGAGCGGGCCGAGGAATTCCTGGAGGTTGTCCAGACGCTCTGGGACAGTTGGGAGGACGAGGCCATCGTCTGCGACCGCGTAACGAACGTCTACTTCGACGACGCCATGGTGCATCACATCGACCACCGCGGCAAATACTTCAAGGTGCGCGGCCCCCTCAACCTGACCCGCCCGCCGCAGGGTTACCCTCTCATCTGTCAGGCGGGTGCGTCAGAGGCCGGTTGGGAGTTCGCGGCGCGCAAGGCGGACGTGATGTACGGGAAGGCGATCTCGCTGAGCGAGGCGCAACGCTTCTACGCCGAGGTCAAGGGCCGCATGGCCAAGCACGGTCGCACAGCCGACCAGCTCAAGATTCTGCCGGGTCTGGTTGCCGTCGTAGGAAAAACGGAGAAAGATGCGCGCGAGAAGTTCCGGGCGGTGCAGGATTGCCTCACCGAAAAGGAGGGCCGTTCGATCCTCACGCATCTGCTGCCCGGCATCGACCTCTCCGGCGTGGCTCTCGACGAACCGATCCCCGACACGCTGGAGATCGCGCAGGCGGCCAAGCGGTTTCGCATCTTCCTCAGTCGCGACGGCCGCCGGTTGACTGTCCGGGAAGCCATCGACTACGTCTCGGCAGGCATCGGACATCTCGCGCTCATCGGTTCCCCCGGCCAGATCGCCGATGAGATGGTGAAGTGGGTGAACGAGAACGGCGCGGACGGATTTAACCTCATGCCGCATTTCATTCCCGATGGCGTGGAGGATTTTGTGAACCTCGTCGTGCCCGAGTTGCAGGACCGGGGCGCTTTCCGCACCGTGTACGAGGGTGGCACCCTGCGCGAGCGCCTGGGCCTGGCTCGGCCGCGGAACCAGCACTACACGGCGGCGGTGGCTTGAAGAGCGACCGATGAAAGCCGTCGGCCTTCTGGGTGTTTTCTTCCTCGGCGGCGTGTTCCCGGCGACGGCCGGTTGGAAGGTTGCCTCGGGTTTTTCCATGGACTGGCCGAGCGTCCAGATGGAGCAGACCCGACTGGCCGACCACCTCTACTATCTGCACGGTTCCGGGGCGAATATGTGCGTCTCGACCGGGCCAGACGGGATCGTGCTGGTGGACTGCGAGTTCACGCAGATGAGCGACAAGATCAAGGCAGCCATCGCCCAGCTCCAGCCCGGGCCGGTGCGCTTCCTTATCGACACGCACTTCCATATGGACCACAGCGGCGGTAACGCGGATTTCGCCAGGGACGGCACGGTCATCATCGGCCAGGATCACGTCCGCGACCGGCTGAGCCACCCGCCCGTGTCCTTCTTCGGCGGCGCGCCCCCACCGGCTCCGCCGCAGGCGATGCCGCTCATTACGTATGACCGTTCGATGACGCTGCACTGCAATGGGGAGGACGTGCTGCTTTTCAACGAAGGCGTTGCCCACACCGACACTGACACCGTGGTTTATTTCCCCAAGTCGAACGTCGTTCACATGGGCGACATCTATATCAACGGTCTTTATCCAATTATCGACGTGCATGCACGCGGTACGATAGAGGGTTACTTTCCGATCATCGACCGGGTGCTCGGCATGATCAACGACGATACCAAGGTCATCCCCGGCCATGGTCCCGTGGCCACGAAGAGGGAACTGCAATTCTACCGCGACATGCTGGCGACGCTCCGCGACCGGGTAAAGAGCATGATCGCGGAGGGCAAAACCCTCGCGGAGATCACCGCGGCCAATCCGTCGCGGGAGTTCGACGCCGACTGGGCCAGCGACCGGGTAGGCCCCGAGGCCGTCACGAAGATGATTTATGAGAGTCTCGCCGCGCCTGCCGGTCATTCCCCGGCCCGCTAGGAGACAGGGGAGCTTTATCATCGCCTCCATGTATTCGTCCACCGTTGTCCTCAGTCTGTGGGCCGGCCTCTGCCTGCCGCTGGCGTCGCTCCGCGCCCAGACGCCGCCGCCTGCGGCGGGCAGGGTGCTGGTAAAAAATGCGCTATTGCTGACGATGAAGCCGGGTGAGGAAAAACCTTTTTCCGGGTTTATGCTCGTCGGTGCGGATGGACGGATCGCGCGCGTCGGCACCGGCGCCCCGCCGGAGGATTACCCGGCCACGGAGGTGTACGACGCGCAGGGGAAGATCGTCCTGCCGGGTTTTATCTCCGCGCACAGCCACGTCTGGCAGAGCGCCATCCGCGGCCTCGCTCCCGACCAGCATGTGGATGTCTGGGTAAACGCGCTGTACGACCGCACGGTCAGCCACACACCGCCCGAGGATTTTTATTACTACACGTTGCATGGCTCGCTCGACCACCTGCGGCATGGCATCACGACGGTGTACGATTTCGCGTACAACCGGGCAGGAGGCGATTTCAACGCCGAGCAGTTCCGGGCCAAGCTGGATTCGGGCATCCGGTTCATCCACAGCTATTCCTTTCCGCGACTGCCGATCGGTCAGCCACCGATGACCGAGGAGCAAAAACGCCAGGATTTGCAGGAATTCCTGAAATTCACCAGCAGCCAGGGCACGCAGCCGACCTTTCTAAAAGTGTCGCTGGCGGGTTTCGCCACCTCGCGCGCGGATGTGGCGTTTGCCGGGCGCATGATGGGCGAGTTCGGGCTCGATAATCAGACGCATTTCCTCGAACTGCCGGTGAACAAGGAAGCCCAACGCGCGCGATTCGCCTGGTTCGAGGACGCGGGAATGCTGGGGCCAAAATTGTTCTTCGGACACTTCATCCACACCGATGAGGCCGTGTTGCGCGCCGTCGCGCGGGCCGGGAGCGGCATGGTGTGGAACCCGCTTTCCAACGGACGGCTCGGTTCGGGCGTCGCGGATATTCCGAAGTATTTGTCGATGGGCGTTAAGGTCGGCATGGGTGTGGACGGCGAAGCGAGCGCCGACATTGCATGTCCCTTTGAAAACATGCGGATGGGACTTTACGTGATCCGCGCCAAGTATGAGAGCGCCAACGTGATGATGCCCATCGATGTGCTGCGGCTGCACACGATGGGCAGCGCGGAGGTTTTGGGCATCGCGGACCGGGTGGGAAGTCTGGAGGTTGGCAAGGAAGGCGACTTCGTGGTGGTCGATCCCGCCAACATGGACACCGCACCCGTGCTGGAGCCTTATGCCAGCGTGGTCATGGCTTGCAACGTGTCCAACCTGGACCGGGTGTACGTGGGTGGCGAACTGCTGGACGAGCGCGGACAGATGCGCAAGACGGATGCCCCGAAAATTCAGGCGGAACTTTATCGCCGCTGGCACGCTCTGGAAGATCAGTTGCAGCATACCCCAGCGGAGGCCAAACAAGGGAACTGACATGGCGGAAACATCTTACTCTCACGCGAGCTTCAGCGAGGATACCAGAACCCGGCAGCATCTTACGTTAGTCGCGCTGGCCAAACGCCCCGCTGACCGCCTGCTGCAAGGCGTCCGGCTCCTCAACGTTTTCACCCTGCAATGGCTGGACAACTGGGACATCGTCATCAGCGGCGAGCGCATCGCCTGGACGGGACCGTCCGGCGAGTGGAAGGGCGAGGCGGCGGAAATCGTGCCGCTGCACGGACCTGAGCGCCGTGCCGGGTTTCGGCGAGTCGCACAAGCACATTGAGAGCACGCACCTGACGCCCGAGTACGAGGCGGCGCTCGTCCTGCCCGATGGCAACACATGGACAGTGGAGGCGTCGCACGAGTTTTCCAATGTGGACGGCCGGCACAACGTCGAGTTCTGGCTGATGGCGCGGCGTTTCGGCAATCCGCTGAAAATCTTTCCCGCTCCCGGGTCGGCCACGCCGCCGACCGCCTTCGAGCAGACGGGCGGCTACCATGGATACCAGGAGATGAAGGACGACTTCGCCGCCGACCTGCGCGTGCCCGGCCTGGACGAGGTGATGGACTGGACGGCGGTCTGGGACCCAACCAACCCCGGCTACGAGCGGCTCTGGCTTGCGATGCAGGCGACGTGGGAGGCGCGCGGCGTCGTGGAGGGCCACGGCGCGGGCCTGCGCGACCTGGACAGCATCAATGCGTTTGCCGCCGCCGGTTTGTCCAGCGACCACGAGGCGTATGACGCGAAAGAAGCCTGGGATAAGGTCAGCCGCGGCATTTTCCTCATGTTGCGGCCCATCCGCGACGCCATCAAGGACGCGATCCCGTACTTCCTCGAGCAAGGCATTAAGGATTGGTCGAATCTGTCCCTGACAACCGACGACCGCGACGCTGGCGAGACGCTCAAGAACGGCGGCATGGACTACAACGTGCGTTGCGCCATCGAGGCCGGTACGCCCGTGGAAGCGGCTTACGCCATGGCGAGCTATTATCCCGCACGCCACTGGCACCTGGAGCATCTGGTCGGCTCACTCGCACCGGGACGCTATGCCGATGTCGTGCTGCTGTCCGATCCGGCGGCGGTGAAGATCAAGGAAGTTTACGCCGACGGAAAAAAGGTCGCGGAGGGAGAAAATTACCTTCCCGCCATTCCGAAAATTGATTGGCCTGATTGGGCGACGAAAACAATGAACATCGGCCGCGCGATCGAGGCGGCGGATTTCCGGATTGACGCGCCCGCCGGGAAAACCACCGTCACGGCCGCGATCCTGGAACCGTATTTCTTCGAGCCGGATTTTCCTGACCGCCGAGCTTCCCGTGGCCAGTGACGGCCGCGTCGAGCGCGCCGGCGGCGTGACGAAGTTCGCGATCGTGGACCGCTACCACGGCAACGCGGGCGTGGCGAAGATGTTTTGGCAGAACGTCGGTCCGAAGACGGCGAACTCCGCCCTGGCGTGTTCGGTGGCGCACGATCACCACAACATCTGGGTGCTGGGTAGCAGCGACGAGGCGATGGCGCAGGCCGTCAACGCCGTGGCAGACAACGAGGGCGGCTGGGCTCTGGTCCACGACGGAAAGCTCGTCAAGACGGTTCGCTTCGAGATCGGCGGGCTGATGACCGCGCGCACCGCGCAGGAGGTGACAGCGGATCTGGACGAACTCTACGCCGAAGCGGACAAGATGGAATGGTTCCATCCTGCCGAGACGCGCAAGCTGTGGATGAGCGGCCCCGGTCTGCCGAAGCGCATGGTGTTCGCCACGCTGACGTGTACACCCTGGCACTGGGTGCTCGTCGCGCCCGACAGCGGAAATTCCCAACGGGTTCGATCAACGTCACCACGGGTGCGTCACATCCGGTGGTGTGGTAGAAAAGCCGTGGACCGACCGGCACAAGGGTTGTCGGTGCCGCATCAAGCCGGCAACCCCAGCCGACTGGCAATGAACGCCGGGTTTGCGGCGGCCACGCCAAATTTCACCTCCGACATCACCGCGGCTTGTCGCGGCACAACGTCTCCGTGTGCCGTCACGGCTCCTTCGGCCAGGTGGCATCGATCCCTGGCGCGGCCCATTCCATCGTCCAGAGCGCATCCTGGTCGGGATGCGTGCCGCGCAGCGACGCGCAGGACGCCCTTGCGGTCCTTGATCGGACCCTGGAAGGGATCAAACACGGGTTGCGGCTGGCTCATCTGCGCGATCCGCTTCATCACCAGATCGTAGACGGAAATCTTCCCGAACTGCGGATGGTCGATCTGCGCTGCCTTGAGCTGGTCGATGTACACCGGGTTGATCGGCATCCCCGGCTTGGCGGCCTCTTCCAGGCCGCCGTCGTTATTGAGTAGCCACCAGTAGTCGACATTCTTCAGGTTGCGCGGGGTGTACGTGCCGTTGTGGACCTTGGTCAGGAAGGTCCTTGTAGATCGGCGCGAAGTGCAGCAACTGGCCCGACACCACGTTGTTCGGCGCGAACTGGTACTATGGGCGTCGTCTGTGAAAAGCCGGGCAACCCGTGCTTGGCTGCCACCTGAACCACGGTCGGTGAATCATCGCCACCCTCGAACACGTCCGCGCCTTCGGAGACGAGTGCCTCCGCCGCCTCCTTGATCGCCGGCGGATTGAACCATTCGTTGATCCAGCGCACCATGACCGTGGCCTTGGGGTTGACCTCGCGGGCACCGATCGCGAACGCGTTGATCATGCGCTTGGCTTCCGGCTCGGGGAAGGACGACGGGAGCCCGATCTTGTTGGTCTTCGTCAGCGCGCCTGCGATCAATCCGCTGAGAAAATAGAGCTGATAATACTCGGCCATGTAGGTGGCCACGTTGGGCGCGCGCTTTGAAGCCGTCGCAGTTGGCGAAAATGATATTTGGCTAACGTTCCGCCGCCCGCGATGGTGCCATCCATGTAGCCGGTGGAGACCGTGAAAATGACCTTCACCCCCTCGGCCACAAGGCGGTCGATGTAGGAATCCAACTGGTCCTCGGTCGCCGAGTCGAGCACGACGGATTCCATCCAGGGCAGTTCTTTCTCCACGGCTTTGCGCGCCTCCTCGTGCGCATACACCCAGCCGTAATCA
>CBDDDO010000028.1:0-8823 GCA_965226655.1 Granulicella sp.
GGAGGATTCTTCCCCAACGGCCTGAACGGCGCTATCTCCGTCACCCAGAGCTAACTCGCAGCACGAATTCTCTGGAATCTCGAACCAACGACATCAGGCTAAAAGGAAAATCCCATGGCATCCCAAGAGACGAAACAGATCGACGAACTTATCGCCAGCAGACGCGCGATGCTTCTCGGCGGAGCGGCTGCTCTCGCTGCCGTTGCGCTCCCCAAGTCCGCAAAGGCGGCCACCACGCCAACGTCCTTCACGGATAACGACATCCTGAACTTTGCGCTGAATCTCGAATACCTCGAATCGAATTTTTACTATCTCGCCGCGTTCGGCTGTCTCATCAGCTCGCCCAATGCTGCCGCGATTGCGGCGGGCGCGCCCAGTGGAGGCATTCCGATCACGGGTACGGGAACCGCGGGAACTGTCAACGCGGGCACCACGACGCCAGTCCCCTTTGCTTACCCGCAGGTGGCCGCCTACGCTACCGAAGTTGCGATTGAAGAAGGCAAGCATGTGCTGTTCCTTCAATCCGTGCTCGGATCGTATGGGGTCGCTCAGCCTGCGATCAACCTGAGCACTTCCCTATTTACCACGGTGGCCAATGACGCCGGCATCACGGGAACTTCAATCCGTTCGCCGCGGATGCCGATTTCCTTATCGGCTCGTATATCTTCGAAGACGTGGGCGTGACGGCGTATCACGGCGCGGCACCGCTCATCTCGACCACCACCACGGGTAAGACCATCCTGTCGGCAGCCGTTGGCATCCACGCGGTCGAGGCGTATCACGCGGGCTTGATCCGCACCACGATTCTTGGCCTGGATCCAACGGGATCGCTCGGTCTGCTCGGCTATACGCAGAAGATCTCGGCGTTGCGCAGCACGCTGGCGCTGGCGATTCCTCAGACAGCGACCAACGCCAACGGAGCCACGGAACTCGATCCTACTCCGGACGACTACGGTGTATCCGACGGCGCAGTGACGGTGTCGCTCGCCAACGGAACCGCGGTTCCTCGGACCAACATCGTCGATGCCGTGCCGAACTACATCCTGGGGGTCTCGCGGAGCACGAGCGAGGTTCTCAACATCGTCACCGCCGGCGGCGCGACGACGACCGGAAGCGTCAGTACGGGTGGCTTCTTCCCGAACGGGCTCAACGGCTTATTCCAGTAGCGGCGGTGTTGAGACTGAGCCCGGGCCAGCCAGCCGGGGCTCAGTCTTTTCTGCGAATTCGCGCCAAGACGGCGAGATCCTTCAAATAGTCCTTGATTGGCCGAGCCGGCGTGCCCCAAAATACCGCGCCGGGGCCGGAGAGCTTTTTACTCGTCGGTACCCCACCCTGCGCGCCGACGATCACGCCGGGACCGATCACAACCTTCTCCGCCAAGCCCACCTGACCGGCAAGAATCGCACCGTCCCCCACCTCGGTTGAGCCGGCGATGCCGACCTGCGCGGCGATGATGACATCCTCACCAATGCGGCAGTTGTGCCCGATGTGGACCAAGTTGTCGATTTTTGTGCCGCGGCCAATCCTCGTCTCGCCGAGGGCACCCCGGTCGATGGTGGTGTTCGCGCCGATCTCAACGTCGTCCTCGACGACCAGCGAACCGATTTGAGGAAAGCCGACGTAGCCTTTCGCGGTGCGCACATAACCGAAACCGTCTGAACCGAGAACCGCACCCCGCCTGCACGCGCACCCGCGCACCGAGCGTCGTGCCCGGCAAGATCACCACCCGCGGGCCGATGACGCAGCCGTTACCGAGCTGAACTCCGTCGCCTATCTGTGCGTAAGCGCCTACTTCACAGTCTTCCCCCACCCGCGCCGCCGGATCGATGACAGCCGTCGGATGCGCCCCGGCAAGGCCACGGCGGTCGAACCATCGCTCATACACTAGGGCAAACGCGGTGCGCGGTTCTTTCACCACGAGAACCCGCTCATCGGCGTCGGTCTTTGCCAAAACGATCGCTGCATTCGACGCCAACGCGTCCCCCAGGGCCTTTTCATCCGCGGCAAACACGAGCGAATCCGCTCCGGCATCCTCAATGCGGCTCACGCGATCCACGGCTACGTCCTCTCCACGCCACGGCACTCCGAGCAGAGCCGCAAGCTTACTTTTTTGTACCGAAATCACACCCATCAATACACCCCCTGCTCGCCGGCCGGCCGGGTCTTCCATCGTCGATGCATCCAGAGCCACTTGCTCCGGATTGCGCCGCACCGCATCTTCGATCGCCCTGGTGAACGCGGCGGTATTCTCGCGCGTATCGCTCTCGGCTTCGCCGGTGCGCACAAGTTCCATACACTCGCCGAAACGCAGAACATACTTCCGGCGCGCGTCATCCCAAAGCAAGAATCCGGCCAAGACCGCCGCGTCCGTCTTCAGGGCAATCCGGGCAAGACCGGCGCCCGTGCAGGCGTCGACGCCAAAGTACGGCACGAAAATCCCCTGGGGGCGGAGTCATGTTGGTATCCATCAGGATGCCGACCGTCTCACCCGCGCGCATGGAGGCGATCAGCCCTCGCGCAAAATCATCCTTGTGAATCACCCGGTTGCCATGCAGACAGCGAATCCGGTTGACGAACTCGTCGACGAGCGGGTTGTCGAGCCTCCGAATGACGAGCCCCATCGGATATCCGACCAGCGAGTGGTAAAAGCTCGAAAGCTCCCACGCGCCCAGGTGCCCCGTCACGACGAGTACGCCCTTACCCCGGGCGCGTGCGGCCAGGTAGTGCTCCAGACCGTCGTACTCGATGAATTTTGTGGCCTGGTCGGCGGTGTATCGGCCCATCAGGCAAAACTCCGCCAGTTGATAGCCCAGGTTCCGGTAGACCTTTTTCAACGTTGCTTCGCGTTGCGCAGCCGTCCATGAGGGATAGGCGAGTGTCAGGTTCTGAAGTCCAACCCGCCGCAAACGTCCGAAAAGTGTGTAGGCCAAAGCGCCCACCAAGGCTCCGATTGCGCGAGCCGCGCTGCGCGGCAGAATCCCCAAACCACGGACCAGAAGCCACACCGCGGCAAACTCCAGCCGATCTCTTGCCGTGGTCTCCAAGCCTTCAGTCTAACCGGAGCACGCGTAAAGAAGCCGTGGGCAAAAGGAAAACGGGGCGACCCGAAGGCCGCCCCGTCGCTAAACCCAGAACTAAAGCAGTTTACTGGTTGTCTTTGGAAGCGACGAACCAATGGGCCACGGTATGGACGAACGGACGCGCGTCAGGCGGAGTCGGAACGCCACCCTTGAGAACTTCCGGGAACGGCACATTCGCGCCGTACATCGTGCGGGTGTCATCCTCGTTTTGCGAAAGCACGGTACCCGTCAGGTCCAGGCCAGCGAACAGGCCCTTCTGCCGCGAGTAGGTGAGGAACTCCGAATTCAGCTTCCAGTCGGTGCCGGCCGCCGCGTCGCGTCCAACCGGGCCGGCGGAAGCCGCGGCATCAGCGCCCAGCTTGAACTTGTTGTGCAACATGTGCTCGAGGCCGTCATGGTTCATGGCAACCAGCACCAGGTCGGTGGAGTTACCGCCGATCTGCCAGCCGAAGCTGCCGCCCGTCAACTGAACGAAGACCGGAGCGCTCCAGCCATGACCGGTGCGGCACGTTGCCACACCCTGTCCGTACTCGGCGCCGACGATGAAGGCACCCTTCTTGTAGTGAGGTACCACTACGACGCATGCGGCGCCAGCGAGAATGCTCTGCGGAATGCCCTTGTCGGGCGTATGCATAATCTCGTCGATCGTTTCACGCGCACTGTTGAGGCGATCATCAAGCTTCGCCCTATCGGCAGCCGCAAACGACGCCTGCGTCATACCCACCGTCATCACCGCAGCCGTCAAAACCGTAACAAGTTGCTTCATTCAAATCCTCCAGATGTTGCCACAACCACAAAAGTCTTAGCTATTGCAAACAGTCCATGAGATGGACTGCTGACTACATAGGTTGCCACTCCACCAAAGAACGGACATGACGATGCGATCAAAAAAATCGGGACTGCAAACAATCAAGCCCGAATCCACCATGCAAATCAAAGTAAGCCTTGACTTGCAGGATAGTTCGACCCTGTGTTGCAGTCCCTCTCCCAGGTATGTTGCATCCCCACTCTCAGCCCCCCGACCGATTCTCGCAACGGTACGGATGGCTATAGACCTAAGTGCTCTTTTCTATAAAGAACCGCCCGCTGGTCTTATGCCACGATCGCTAGACCCACTTCGCCTCCATGGCATGGACACCGAGCGCAGTCCGGTTGGTCACGCCGGCCTTGCGCATCAGCCGTCCGAGGTGCGCCTTCACCGTCGCCTGCTCCACATCCAGCGCGTGCGCAATCTCGCGGTTCGAGAGCCCGAGCAGCAGAAGGTCCAGCACCTCCATCTCGCGCCGCGTCAGGTGCACCTCGGCCGCTGCGGGCGGCGGTACATCGGTTGCCCTGTCCAACAGCCGCGACAGAATCTTGCGCGGAGCCCAGACTGAGCCATCGCTCACCACCTCCACCGCCATGCGAACCTCGTCCGCGGAGGCTGTAAAGCTGAGCACGCCGCGCGCGCCGGCGGCAATCGCCCTTTCGATGAATCCCGGCTCGTTCTCCCCGCCGATCACCAGGAGCCGAATCTTCGGGCGCATGCTGCGGAAGCTCGCCAGTTAACTCCAGCAGATGGTCCGTCGCGGAAGAAACGACCAATACAAGCTCGAGGCCGCTCGTTTCCAGCGCCTTTGGTTGCGAAAGCAACACCAGTTCGCGGGCCAAAATCATCGGTCAGCACCGCGCGCAATCCCGCGATGCGCACCTCATCGGTCGCCACCAAGCCAAGCCGAGGCAGGGTCTTCCCCTGATCTGCCTCATTCATTCGCCCCCCGTGTCTTACTCACTCAAGCGGAAATTCTCTGAAAAAGCTCGTGCGCCTACAGCTTCGGAAGTACGATTCCCTGTTGGTTCTGGTACTTGCCCTTGCGATCCGCGTAACTGACCTCGCAGACCTCGTCGGACTGGAAGAACAGAATCTGGCAAAGCCCTTCGTTGGCGTAGATGCGCGCCGGCAACGGAGTGGTGTTCGAGATTTCAAGTGTCACATATCCCTCCCACTCCAGCTCGAAGGGCGTGACGTTCACGATGATTCCGCAGCGCGCGTAGGTGGATTTGCCCACGCAGATGGTGAGCACATCCCGCGGGATTTTGAAGTATTCGATGGATCGCGCCAGCGCAAACGAGTTTGGCGGAACAATAATCGTATCCGCCTGCACCGAAACAAACGACCGCTCGTCGAACGCCTTGGGATCGATGATCGCGCTGTTCACGTTCGTGAAGATTTTGAATTCATCCGAGACCCGCAGATCGTACCCGTAGGACGAAAGCCCGTACGAAATACATCCGTCCTTCACCTGTTTTTCGCTGAACGGCGAGATCATTCCATGTTCCACGGCCTGCTCGCGTATCCAACGGTCGCTTTTAATCGACATTCTTTTGACTCTCCCTCATGCGCCGTACCGTTGCACATTCTCATCCTAACCGAAGGGTATCGCTAACGTTAGCGGCAATCTGATTGACATTCACCCCCCCGGTTTCTACCATCGCCTTACCTGGGCTGCGCGAGAGAACACCTCATTCACCCAGTCGGACAACCCAGTATTACGCATTGAAAGGTACACCTTTGATCAAACAAGATCTTATCCAGCGCGTCGTCGAACGGACGGGGCTCGTACGGACCAAGGCCGAAGCGGCCGTGGACGCAATCTTCGAGTCCATGAAGCAGTCGCTTGCCGAAGGCGACCGCATCGAACTCCGCGGCTTCGGCGTTTTCACAGTAAAACCGCGCAAAACCGGAGTCGGACGCAATCCGCGCACCGGTGCCGAGGTCACGATCGCCCCCGGTAAAGCCATTCGCTTCAAACCTGGAAAAAGACCTGCATGTCCTTGAATAGGTAGGCCCCAGCGCGCCAACGTGGTTGCTGCATCTCGTTACTCTGTTTTCTTTTCCGAGGATTTCTGGCAGCGTTCTGCTCCCACGACACCTCTGTGCACCTTTCGTCATCCCAGGACGCATTTCTTATTTTGTCCCGCCCCCGGCCGCACGTCTTGCCCAGGAAAACCAACCGCTGCCATGACATCCCCCACCCTTATCGCTGACCCGGCCCCCCCGATTACCGCGCGTCAGCAGCAAAGACCAAGGCTGGGACTCCCGATTCTCCTCCTCGCAATCACCATCCTGTCGACCACCTCCGTCGGGATGCGTTACATGTACAACTTCACGCTGGGCCGGCCTCCGCTCGCCTCGGACGCCGACGTGCTGCCCTTCGGGCTGGGTGTTTCTGCACCTGGGCCTCTTCTACACCGGACTTCCATTTTCGCTGACGCTGATCGGGATTCTGCTCGCGCACGAGTTCGGCCACTACTTCGCCTGCCGCTCCTTCGGCGTCAACGCGACGCTGCCGTACCTGCTGCCGGCCCCGTCGCTTTCCGGCAGCTTTGGCGCCGTCATTCGCCTCAAATCTCGCGTGCGCTCACGCTCTGCCCTGATCGTCATTGGAGCGATGGGCCCGATCGCCGGCTTCGTCGTCGCACTCGCCACCATCACCCTGGGCCTGGCGCTCAGCCGCTACTCGCCGGTCGATATCGTCCCGCGGGTCCAGGCGCCGCTCATCGTCAGCGGTCTGCACCAGTTGCTCAGCGCCTTGCGTGGCGACCTGCACAACCCGGCACACTCGATTTTCCTGCTCATTCCGCACCCCATCCTGACCGCGAGCTGGATGGGCATCCTGATCACCGCGCTCAACCTGATCCCGGCCGGCCAGCTCGACGGCGGACATATCCTCTACGCCGTCTCGCCCACGGCGCACAAGTTCTCGTCCAAGGTCGTTGTCGCCGCGCTTTTCATCCTCGGATTTTTCTACTGGTCGGGGTGGGTTCTATGGGGGCATCATCCTGCTGATGCCGGGGATGCGCCACCCCCTTGTCCCGGACGACGAACCCGTGAAACGCTGGCAGTGGGCGCTCGTCCCCATTTGCCTGGCGATCTTCCTCCTGGCGGGAACCTATGAGCCGTTCAAGGGCTACTCGCTGCTGCATATCGTCAAGATTTTGCCCATCCGGTGGCATCTTCACTTGTAGTTGCCCGATGCCAGACGTCAGATGCTAGAAGGGGTCTGGTCTAACATCCGGCATCAAACGCCTGGCATCCGTCCCTCACATCAAGCTTACGGCGTCCACATCGGCCACCAGACTGCGACGCGGAACGCCGTTTGCCTCGGCAAACGCGAGCATCCGATGCAGTGCTGCGTTCAGCACCTTGCGCTGCTGCGCTTTGAGGATCAGGTGAAACCGGTAGATTCTCTTCAGCTTCACGATCGGAGCTGCGGCTGGGCCAAGCACCTTGACCCCTGGAATCTTTTCCCGCTCGAAGAATCGTCCCAACTGCGCCGCCCAACCCGCCGCTTCTTCCATCTTGTCGCTCTGCACCAGGACATTCGCGAGCACGCTGAACGGCGGGTAGTGCACGCGAACGGCGAAACGATATTTCCTTCGCCACAAACCCGGTGTAGTCGTGCTGCGCGGCAAACTTCACCGCGTAGTGCTCCGGGTGGTACGTCTGGACCAACACCTTGCCGGCCAGATCGCCGCGTCCGGCTCGGCCTGAAACCTGCGTCAGCAACTGAAACACCCGCTCGGCTGCGCGAAAATCCGGCAGGCCCAAAGCATGATCCGCGCCCACAACGCCGACCAGCGTGACGCCATGAATATCGTGCCCCTTGGCCATCATCTGCGTTCCTACGAGCAGGTTGATCTCGCCCGCATGAAGGCGCGCGAGAAGCCGCTCCATATCGAAGCGTCCGCGCACCGTGTCGCGATCCATCCTGCCGATCCGCGCGTCGGGAAACAGCTCCTGCAGCTTTTCTTCGCCTTGCTGCGACCCCGCCCCGAGAAAGTAAAGATGCTCGCTGGCGCACTTCGGACAGGTCTTCGGCACAACACGCCGGAAGCCGCAGTAATGACACTCCAGCCGCGTTCCCGGCTCGGCCAGACCGTCGGAGCTCTCGTCCGCCGAGCCTGCGCCCTTGTGGTACGTCATCGCGATCGCGCAGTTTTCACATTCCACCTTCTCGCCGCAGCTCCGGCAGATCACGACAAACGAATAGCCGCGCCGATTCAGCAGCAACAAGACCTGCTCGCCGCGATCCAGTGCTGCGCGCGTCTCCTCGACCAGCCGCCGCGAGAAGATCTCCTCCTTGCCAACTTCGCGGAACTCCGCCCGCATATCAACCATTTCGACCTTCGGCAGCGCGCGTCCGGCCACGCGCTCGTGCCATCTGAATCAGCTCGTAGCGCCCCTTTTCGGCGTTCGACCAGCTTTCGAGCGAAGGGGTCGCCGAGCCGAGCACCACGACTGCCGATTCGAGCTTCGCGCGCATTACGGCAACGTCGCGCCCGTGGTAGCGCGGCGCGATTCCTCCTGCTTGTAGCTGCCGTCGTGCTCTTCATCGACGATCACCAGCCCCAGACTCCGCACCGGCGCAAAGACCGCACTACGCGTCCCCACGACCACCCGCGCCTCACCCCGGCGAATGCGGTGCCACTGTTCCGCGCGCTCATCAGGCGTCAAACCGGAGTGCAACAGCGCCACCTCGCCCGCGAAGGCCGACACCAACTGCCCCGCCATCGCCGGCGTCAAGCCAATCTCCGGCACCAGCAGCAGACAGCTCTTGCCCCGCGTCGAGCGCGCGCCGCATCGCCGCGAAATAGACTGCCGTCTTGCCCGAACCCCGTGACCCCATACAGTAGCAGCGCCCGAAAAACCGCCCTTCCCGATCGCCCCCTGCGATCGCGGCAGCCGCTTCCATCTGCTCTT
>CBDDDO010000029.1:0-407621 GCA_965226655.1 Granulicella sp.
GTTGGGCTTGCGGAAGAAGTCGTCGTCGAAGACCGAAGCCGGCACGGGAACGAGTTCGGGCTTGGGGCCGGAGGGAGCTTCGGGGATGTAGGCGCCTGCGGCGTGATGGCGCTCGATGACGGGCTCGCCGCCAACCTCAGCCAGAGCGCGCTCGAGTGCGGCGGCTCGCTCGGAGATGGAGTGCGTGGCAGCGGGCGAGGTGTCTTCGGGGTCTTCGTCGTCGTAGTAGCCACTCGTGGCGGGCTCTTCCGACGAGAGGCCGCGGCCGCCATCGGTATAGGCCTGGATGCGTTGCGAGGCGGTTGGCTCGGAGGGTTTCATGTGGGCGTCATCCTGGTTGAAACCGGGAAATCGCTCGCGGAAGTTCTGTTCGCGGAGTTCCTGGATGTCGGAGTCGGACTCTTCGTGGTAATCGACTGGTTCACGGGGCTCACGGGATTCCCGCACGATAGGAGGAATGACAGGCGCCGGTGGAGCGGCTACGCGCGGAACGGACGGAGTTACCGGGATTTGCTGAATTTGAGGAGTTTCGCTGGCGAAGCGCGCGGGCAGCGGGCGGTGCTCGATGCGTGGTGGCGGGGCTTCCTGGCGGACGGGAGAGAGATCGTGGCGTGAGGTGAGCAGGGTGCCATCGGCGAGCATGCGCTCACGGCGCTCGGGCTGCTGGTCGCGGAAGCCGGTGGCGATGACGGTGATCTTGACTTCTTCGCCCATGCGCTCGTCGAGGACGGCACCGAAGATGATGTTCGCGTCTTCGTGAGCAGCGTTCTGGATGAGGGTGGAGGCTTCGATGACCTCGTTGAGCTTGAGACTGCTGGAACCTGTGACATTGATAAGGATGCCGCGTGCTCCGTCGATAGCGCCGGACTCAAGCAGCGGCGAGGCCATGGCGGCCATAGCGGCTTCCTTGGCGCGATCGGGGCCGCTGCGGACGGCGGTGCCCATGACGGAGTAGCCCATGCCGGCCATGGTGGTCTTGACGTCGGCGAAGTCGCGGTTGATGACGCCGGGGATGGTGATGATGTCGGAGATACCCTGTACGCCCTGGCGGAGGACGTCGTCGGCGATGCGGAAGGACTCGAAGAAGCCAGCGTCTTTGGCGACGGCGAGGAGCTTCTCGTTGGGGATGACGATGAGGGTGTCGACGGACTCGAGCAGCTCCTGCATGCCGCGCTCGGCCTGCATGGTGCGGCGCTTGCCTTCAAAGGCGAAAGGGCGCGTGACGACGGCGACGGTGAGTGCGCCCATTTCGCTGGCGAGCGAGGCGATGACCGGAGCAGCGCCGGTACCGGTGCCGCCGCCGAGGCCGGCGGTGACGAAGACCATGTCCGCGCCTTCGAGGGCTTCAATGATCTTGTCGGAGTCTTCGAGAGCGGCGCGGCGACCGATGTCCGGGTTGGAACCTGCGCCGAGGCCGCTAGTGAGCTTTACGCCAAGCTGGAGTTTCACGGGGGCTTTGGAGATTTCGAGGGCCTGGGCGTCGGTGTTGGCGGCGATAAACTCGACGCCTTCAACGTGGGCTTCGATCATGCGATTGACAGCGTTGTTGCCACCACCGCCAACCCCGATTACCTTGATTCGCGCGCTACGCTGCGTTTCGTCGTGGTAGTGGATGCGCAGAGCATCGTCCGGAGCTGGTGACATGGGTTCTCCTCAGGCGTTTGTAGAACGCCTCTCTAGATTTTGCACGACGTTTGCAACTGAAGCGTCGAGGAAAACCCTGAAAGGGCGCGACCCGAACCTAGTTGGATGCTCGAAAGTGCGGTGGCACGTCAAACCACGATAGAAACATAAATCACCTGCAGCTTGCAGCAACTTGCAGGTCTCTCCGCTTCGGTCGAGATGACAATTCCGTTCAGCGAACCATTAGCCACAAAACGCTAATGGCCGATGCGGAGGACGACACCGGCACCGATGGACATAAGGCCGACAGAGGTCGAGCCTTGTCCGCCAGAACCGACGCGGTTCATGTTGCCGATACCGAGTTCAATGGGGCGAACGTCAAGGAACGGGAAGACGTGAATATCGGCACCGACGAAACCTTCGTACTGGATGAAACCGTCGTAGCGACGCGCGGGAGTTGGGTTTGCCGCCGTCGCTAGCGTTGAGACGGCGGGCTCGGTGACGTCACTCCGAGTGTAGCCAGCGGAGATCTGTGCGTAAGGACTGAGCCAGGAGATGGGAGTCTTGATGGATCCGCGAAGGCCGCCGAGGAACGTCTGCGAACCTACGACGTTGCTTCCACCAGCGGAGCTTGAAGCGGAGCGGTTGGAGTGCAGGCCGCCCGCGCGGAAGTCAACGCCGATGCGTACCGGGCCGATGTTGCGAAAGTCATAGTAAACGCCGCCGAAACCGCCCCACGGCCTGACATCCCCATTCGGGCTGGAGCAAGGGGCGGTGCTCAAACACTGCACGCCGGACATCTCCGTTCCCGTATACATTCCATACAAACCAAGCTGAGCGCGTGCTGTACCGGCCAAACCAAAAACCACTGCCACGCCACAAAAGAGAACCTTACGAAAAGACATGCTTCCTATTCTACCTAGCGAAGTGCAGAAGGGCGTCCCGGGCCGCGATTTTCGCGCCCGGGACTGCACAACTTGCGCGCTATCCCTTCAGTTCTTTTTCGGCGCGGAGCCAATCCTGGGCGTCGGAACCGTGATGGCCGCCGCGCTGCTGCCAGTAATGGTGCGCTAGTGCTGAGATCTCTTCGTATGTGGGGGCGGCCTTTTTAGCGGCTTTCGCCGGAGCCTTCTTGGCCGCCGATTTCGCCGGTGTTTTCGTTGCTGCCTTCTTCGCTACCGTCTTGGTTGCTTTCGCCGGCGCTTTTTTCGCTTCTGCCATTTTCCAGTTTCCTCCGATCGGATTCGGGCTACAGCTGGTTATGATGCACGGACTGGTCCAAGCGCCACATTCGAAACGTGCTCTAGAAGCTTCCTGCAAAGATGGACTTCAACTTCTGGCGTAGACCCTGTTCTTCGCTGGCTTTCCGCACCTGCGTGCGGTGGGTGTAGAGTAGCATCCCGATGGCTGCGGCGAACTCGGGCTTGGCGAGTTCGGAGGGCATGCGGCTGAGTGGGACGGGGTAGCCGATGCGAGCGGGGACGCGGAGGAGGCTCTCGGCGTTATCGAGCAGGCCGAGCAGGTTGGCTCCGCCGCCGGTGAAGACGCAGCCGGCGCCCATGGCTTCGAGAACGCCGCCGGAGCGAAGATTATCGCGGAGCATGGTGAGGAGCTCGCGGGCGCGGGGTTCGAGGACTTCCGCGAGGAAGCGCTGGCGAACCATGCGCGATGCGCTGCCGCCGGTGGCGAGATCGCCGCCGACTTCAATTTCGTTGAGCTGCGGAACGCTGGTGACGACGCAGTTGCCATACTGGCGCTTGAGCTGCTCGGCTTCTTCGACGCTGACATGAAGGCCGACGGCCAGATCATTGGTAAAGTGATCGCCGCCGATAGGGAGGACCGCGGTATGAGCGACGGAGCCTTCGAAGAAGACGACAAGTTCAGTAGAGCTGGCGCCGATGTCGGCGAGGCAGACGCCGAGTTCGCGCTCGTCGGCGGAGAGGACGGCTTCGGCGGAGGCGATGCCTTCGAAGATGGTGTCGGTGACTTCAAGCCCGGCGCGGTTGGCGCAGGTGACGACGCTCTGCACGGCGCTGCCGGAGCAGGTGGAGAGATGCAGGTTGACCTCAAGCCGGTTGCCGACCATGCCGACGGGGTCGTGGATGCCGGACTGGTCGTCGAGGAGAAATTGTTGTGGAAGCAGGTGAAGGACTTCGCGGTCGGGCGCAAGTCCGATGGAGCGGGCGCGGTCGATGGCGGAGCGGACGTCTTCGCGGGTGATCTCTTTCATGCGGGATCCCATGCTGATGCCGCCCTGGGAGTTCATGCCGCGAATGTGCGGGCCGCCAACGCCGACGACAGCGGACTCGATGGGAGCCTTGGTGATGCGCTCGGCGGTGAGGGCAGCCTGGTTGATAGCTTCGGCGGCTGGGCCGAGCTCGGAGATCATGCCGCGGCGCATGCCCTTGGAGGCTTCGACACCGTGGCCGCGGTAGCGGAGGACGCCGTCTGTGAGCTCGGCGACGAGGACGCAGCTCTTGGAGCTGCCGGCGTCGAGGACGGTGATCAGATTTTCGTTACGCGGGTTCACTTGGCACCCCTCTTTACGGCAGCACTCACGGCTTCACCCCATTCGATGCTTTGCCCTTGCGTGCCGCAGCGAGCATTGCGTCAATCTTTTGCTTCGACATGGTTCCCTTCGCCGGTTTGGATGCGGGTTTCTTTGCGGTCGTGGGAGGCTTGGCGGGTGGCGTGGCTGCTGCGGAAGCGGGCGTGTCCGTTGAGGATGGTGAGGTTGCGTCGCCGCCGCTGACGGGGACGGGTGTTCCTGTCTGCATTTCGAGGACGACCTGGTTTTCGTAGCGAGTGTCTACGCTGGCGAGCTTGGGGTATTGGGTTTTCCACTGCGGGAGGTTCTGCTCGAAAAGCTTGTAGCGAGTAAGGAAGTTCTCGTCACCGAAGTGGACGAGGATGTCGGTGCTGCCAGAGGCGATGAGGGCTTTGACGTCTTCGGGGTTGGAGACGTCGACTTCGGAGATGGATTGTGAGTTCTTCGTGCCGTTGGAGTCGAGCTCGGCCATGAACTTGCGGTAGACCTCCATGCGGGCGGCGCGGACGGTGAGGGGATCGGACTCGGCGAGCCCGGTGAGGACGGGGAACGAGTACCGGGGGTCGCCGGCTACGTCCTGCGGCATGTCGAGGAGGACGCCGTCGGCGTCGACGAGGCCGATTTGCGTTCCCTGCCGGACGAAGGCGACGGGTGTGCGCTCGGTGACGGCGACGCGGATGGTGTTGGGCAGCAAGCGCATGACGGTGGCGTGCTGGACCCAGGGGAGGCGTTCGAGATCGGCGCGGCGTTCGGCGAGGGGGACCTTGAAGATGTTGCGTTCGAGGTCGGAGCCGAAGACGCCCAGGACCTGCGCGCGTGTAAGGTGCTGATTGCCGGCGATCTGGATTTCGGACGATGTGGCGATGGTGAAGCGGGGGTCGTGCAGGAGCATGGCGCGGACGCCGAGGACGGCACCGAGGACGGCACCAACGATGAGGAGTGCGGCTGTGCCTACGAGGATGCGTCCGGCGATGGTTTTGGGGACGCCGAGACGGAGCTTGTAGCGCATCTGCTCGCGGCGGGGACGGTAGACTTCTTCGACTTCTTTGCCTTCGGGCCAGTAGCCGCCGTCGGCATCGTCGAGACGGCCGCGCTGGAGCATGCCTGCCGGGGCGGGCTCAGGAGCCGTCCATTCCGGCTGGACGTGGGTTTCCTCGGGCGCGTCGAGCACCGCAGAACCTGCCCCAGCTTTACGCTTGCCAAACACAGCCATATCCACGAGCCCGAGCAAGGCCGCGGAAGAATCGCCTCTTCCACTATAAAGGCGGGAGGTGGAGGGGGTGGGCGCTAGTTGAGGGGGTATCGGGAGAGGAACTAAACGCGGAAGACGTTCAGCCCGAGAGCCTCGGCTGCCGTTCCGAGTCGTTTATCGAAGGTTCCGAATGCTGTTATTCCATGGCGCAGTGCCGTCGCGAGATGAACGATATCGAGCGAACGGAGTTGGAATTGCCGAGCATGAGCGACAGCCAACTCTTCAGCTTTGGCGAATACTTGCTCGTCGATTTCAAGCTTTTGAAAAACTCCGTTCGCTAAGTCGTCACGATAATCGCTGATGGCGCTTGCTCCGACACTTACTGAGGATTGCTTCGAGAGCACGGTGACTGTTTCGATGTCACTAAAACTGGAAAGAAAAACACCACCGATATTCCCTCGCATCCACGCAACGACATTGACCGAATCGAGCTCTACTAAGTAGAGCTCAGGAGGAAGCTTGTGTCGAGATAACTACCCACGACCGTCCCGGTCTTCACGAATCATTCTCGTTCCAGTACCTGAAGGAAAAACTTTGTCGCCCCAATTTGCTTTCATACGCGCCATAAAATTGGGTAAGGCCGCTTTTTCCGCTTCCATTGCTACAGGGGCCGCCTTCGCACGTAACTCAGCAACAACCTTGTCACCACGAACTAGCTCGATAGCTTTCCCGTCGCTCAACTCAGCTTCCAGAGTTGCCAAATGAGAGCCTAGCTCTTCTACAGCTACTCGCTGAATACCGCCGATACCAGCCGACACCGCTTCCGTCATCGCCATAAATAAATCCTATGCTTTCGCGGCGAGCTTTTCCAGCAACATTGCGCCTGCGGCGGAGACGTTGCCGGCGCCCATGGTCATGATGACGTCGCCGGGGCGGGCGTCGGCGACGAGGCGGGCTACGGCTTCGTCCACGGAGGGGGCGTAGGCTACGAGCTTGCCGCTGGCTTCGCGGATGCGGGTGGCGACGGCTTCGCCGGTGATGCCTTCGATGGGCGGTTCGCTGGCGGCGTAGATGTCGAGGACCTGGACGGAGTCGGCGTCGCCGAAGGCGGTGGCGAAGTCGTCCATGAGGTCGCGGGTGCGGGTGTAGCGGTGGGGTTGGAAGAGGACGAGGACGCGGGCGTAGCCGCATTCGCGGGCGGCCTGCAGCGTGGCTTTGATTTCGGTGGGGTGGTGGCCGTAGTCGTCGACGACCGTGACGCCGCGCTCGAGGCCCTTGATCTGGAAGCGGCGGTCGACGCCGCGGAAGGTGGCGAGGCCGGCGGCGATCTTTTCGGGAGGGATGCCAAGTTGGACACCAATAGCGATGGCTGCGGTGGCGTTGAGGAGGTTGTGGCGGCCGGGTTTGTGGAGTTTGAAGGGGCCGAGGAGCAAGCCGCGGGCATTGACTTCGAATGTGGCTATACCGTCGGGTCCGGTAGGAAGAACGCGGAGGCGGAAGTCGGCGTCGGCTGACTCGCCGTAGGTGTAGACCTTGCGGGCCGCGCGCGGGAGGATGGCGCGAAGGAGCGGGTTATCGATGCAGGCGGTGATGGCTCCGTAGAACGGGATGCGGAGCATGAACTCTACGAAGACGCGCTCGACGTCGGCCATGTCGACGTAAGTGTCCATGTGTTCGCGGTCGAGGTTGGTGACGACGGCGAGGATGGGCGAGAGATGCAGGAAGGAGCGGTCGCTCTCGTCGGCTTCAGCGACGAGGTATTGGCTGTTGCCGAGGCGGGCGTTCGAACCCAGGGCGTCGACGCGGCCACCGACGACTACTGTGGGATCCAAGCCGCCGCCGGCAAGGACGGCCGCGACCATGCTGGTGGTGGTGGTTTTGCCGTGCATGCCGGCAATGGCGATGCCGTACTTGAGGCGCATGAGTTCGGCGAGCATCTCCGCGCGCTGGATGACGGGGATCTTGCGGGCTCGGGCTTCGAGGACTTCGGGGTTATCTTTGGCGACGGCTGAACTGGTGACGACGACGTCTGAGGCAGCAGCGTTGGCGGCGGCGTGGCCGGTATAGATGGTCGCGCCTAGTTTTTCGAGGCGCTCGGTGGTGGGCGAGGAGCGAAGGTCGGAGCCCGAGACGGGGTAGCCCATGGTGAGGAGAATTTCGGCGATGCCGCTCATGCCGATGCCGCCAATCCCAATGAAGTGGACGCGTTGGGTAGGGGCAAACATGGCGTGCTCAGGCAGAGTCATGGGGTCTATTGTCTCTCAGATGGGCGGGGCGAGACAGTAGAGAGTAGACAGTAGACAGGTAGGGCAAAGGCGTTGAGGTGCCGCCGCCCTGTCCTCCCGGTCTAATCTACTGTCTGGCCTGGCGGCCACAATTTCGGTCGCAGGGACGTGTGTCCTGCTAGCATCCAAAGAATCATGCAAGCCCGCACGTTTGTGAAATTTAAGCTCGCCTCCCTTTGCTTTGCCACTGTGGCTCATGCCTCCGTTGCGCTGTTGATGGAGGAGCCTTACGGCACGTTTGGCGCCGTGAACCCCACCGGTCATGCGGCTATTTATCTGAACCATGTTTGCGCGGAGACTCCCGTGCAGCTGCGGGCTTGCCATGAGGGTGAGTATGGCGTGGTGATCAGCCGGTATCACAAGGTGGATGGGCTGGACTGGGTGGCGATTCCGCTGGTTCCCTATCTCTATGCCGTGGATACGCCGGAGGAAATTCCGACCTCGGTGACCAAGGAGCAGGTAGCGGAGATTCGCGATGCGTATCGCAAGAAGCATCTCGAAGAGTTGGCTCCAGATGACCCGAAGACGGGTGGCGCTCCGAAGGGTGAGTGGACGCAACTGGTAGGGTCGTCGTTTGACCGCAGCATTCATGGGTTCGAGATCGATACCACTACTGACCAGGATGCGCGGCTGATTGCGATCTTCAACGACAAGAAAAATGTCGGGCACTTTAATTTGCTGTTCCACAACTGCGCGGATTTTTCGAAGATGGTGCTGAACACGTATGACCCGCACGCGGTACACCGGAACTTTATCGCCGACGCGGGCATAACGACGCCGAAGCAGGATGCGCGGTCGTGGGTGGCGTATGGGAAGAAACATCCGGAGTTGAATCCTTCGGCGTTCATCATCAAGCAGGTGCCGGGGACGGTCGGGCGGTCCCATCCTGATGATGGGGTGGCCGAGTCGCTGATCAAGAGCAAGAAATATGTGCTGCCGCTGACGATCCTCGCCCCGGAAGTGACGGGCGGGGTGGTGGTGGCTTACCTGGCGGATGGACGGATGAAGCTGCCCAAAGGGACGCCGGTGTTTAATATCGGGGACGAGGAGACGACGAGCGATCCTGCTCCGGATGACTCGCATCGTGAGCAGTTGCCGAGGCCCGCACCGGACGCAACTCCAGCGCCTGCGTCGCCCGCCCCTGCGCTTTAGTGCTGGATGAGTGTTGAGAGGGGCTCTTTTTGCGGAGCTAGGCAAATCTGCGGTCGAAACCCCACTCGGACAAGACACGTCCTACCTTGCGACGCTGAAAGCGTAGAAACCGCAACAAAATGGACACTTTCTGTGTCTAACCAACTGAGAACCGGGACAAGGCACGAAGCCCAGTACCGGGAAACTCTCCGGCACACCTCGTAACCTGTGGCAAATACAGGGCCGAAGGCTTCCGGATGGGGGTTATGTATGAACATCACGCGTAAACTTCGCGCTCTTCTCGCAGGCACCGCGGTAGCCGCGGCCCTGCTGCTCGCTGCGCCGACCAAGCCCGCGTACGCGGGAGTTTTTGTATCGGTTGGCATTGCGCCTCCGCCGATTCCTGTTTATGAACAGCCTGTGATCCCGGGCGACGGGTATATCTGGACGCCTGGGTATTGGGCTTATGGTCCTGACGGCTACTACTGGGTAGATGGCGCATGGGTTTACCCGCCTTATGTGGGCGCGCTTTGGACACCGGGATGGTGGGGATGGGGTGGTGGCGGCTACTTCTGGCATGCCGGCCTATGGGGTCGGTCGATCGGCTACTATGGCGGCATCAATTACGGCTTTGGCTACTTCGGTACCGGATTTTATGGCGGCTACTGGAATGGCGGACGCTTCTTCTATAACCGCGCGTATGGCAACTTCGGCAATGGTTTCCGGGGTGCTTCCTATAACCGTGCTTATGCAGGCTTTAATGGACGGCCGGGTGGTGCGAGCTTCAATGCTCATCCGCCAGCGCAGTTTGCCGGTCGCGGCGTAGGCGCCAATGGCGGATATCGCGGAGGCGTAGCGGGCGGTACAGCTCGTGGCGGCTTTGGCGGCGAGTCTCGTGCGGGTGCAGCTAATTATGGTGGTAACCGCGGAGGCTATAGTGCGCCGGCTGGCCATACCAGCGCACCTGCTGGTGGCGGCTATCACGGCGGTGGCGCCCCTGCCGGTGGTGGTGGTTATCATGGCGGCGGTGGAGGTGGCTTCCACGGCGGCGGTGGTGGTGGTGGACATGCCGGTGGTGGTGGCGGACATCGCTAAACGGCGAGTCTGCTGCGGAGAAAGTCTAAAGGGCTGAGGAGGAATCCTCGGCCCTTTTGTTTTGCGGCTTGTACTGCTTAGAGCTTTGCTTCGCGGAGGATGATGGCGGCGATTTTTTGAAGGGCTCCAGGTTTAGCGAGCGCGCGGGCGGCGGTGGACATGGAGGCGCGGCGGAAGGGATCGACGAGGAGGTCGCGGAGGGCGCTGAAGAGGGTGTCGGGCGTGACGTCGCGTTGGAGGAGCATGACGGCTGCGCCAGCCTGGGCGAGGATCTCAGCGTTCTTCCGCTGGTGGTCGTCGGCTGCCGCGGCGAAGGGGACGAGGAGTGAGGGCTTGCCGGCGGCACAAAGCTCGGCGACGGTACTGCCGGAGCGCGCGAGGACGAGATCGGCGGCGGCGTACTGCTGGGGCATATCGGTGAGGAAGGCTTCGACGGACCAGCGGGTTGGGTCAGCACCGGATGCAGCGAACTCGGCACGGGTTTGGTCGAGACGGCGGACGCCGGCCTGGTGGACGACGGTGAGGCCGGGGACGGCATCGAGAAGGCGCGCGATGATGAGGGGCATAATCTCGTTGAAAACAAGGGCACCGTTGCTGCCGGCGGTGACGAGAAGGCGCAACGGTGCGTCCGCGGATTTGGGAGGGAGATTGAAGATTTCCTCGCGGACGGGAACGCCGGTGACTTCGGCGTTGCGGAAGTATTTGGTGGTTTGCGCGAAGTTGACCGCTGCGGCGCTGACCCACTTGCCGAGGTAGCGGTTGGTCATGCCAGGGACAGCGTTGGGTTCGTAGACGACCGTGGGGATGCGGAGGAGGACTGCGGCGAGCATGGCCGGACCGCTGGCGTAGCCGCCTACGCCGACGACGACCTGCGGCTTGAACGCGCGCATGAGGTGGATGCAGTGCAGGATACCGCGGGGAACGTCGAGCGCGGTGTGGAGGCGTGTGAGGAGCGAGACGTTTTTGAGCTGGCCGGAGCGGACGAGGTCGAGATGGAAGCCGGCTTCGGGGATGAGTTTGGATTCGATGCCGCGCGCCGTACCGATGTAGCGGACTTCTGCGGCGTGCTTGTCTCGGATTTCGCGGCCGATGGCAAGGGCGGGAACGACGTGTCCGCCGGTGCCGCCGCCGGCGATGACGACGCGTAACGCGCCTGCTGTTCCCTGCACCTTAATCGATCTCTCGCGTTACGTTGAGCAGGACACCCATGCTGGCTAGCGTGACGAAGACGCTGGTGCCTCCCGAAGAGATGAACGGCAGCGGGATGCCTTTGGTCGGCAGTAGTGCGAGGACAACACTCATGTTGAAAAAGGCTTGTACGAGGATCGCGGTGGTGAGGCCGAAGGCAAGGAAGCGCGCGAAAGGATCGGTGGATAGGAAGGCGGCGCGGAGGCCACGGTAGCCAAGCACGCAGAAGGCCGCGACGACGCAGAGCGCGCCGATGAGGCCTAGCTCTTCGCAGATATTGGCGAAGATAAAGTCGGTGTGCGGTTCGGGGAGATAGAAGAGTTTCTGGCGGCCTTCCATGAGGCCGAGTCCGCGGATGCCGCCAGTGCTGACGGCGATGAGCGATTGCAGGATGTGGAAGCCCGCGCCCTTGGGATCAGCTTCGGGATTGAGGAAGACTTTCATGCGGGCCGCGCGCCAGGCTACGTGAAACAGCATGTAGTACATGACCGGAGCGGCGCAGCCAAGGGCTACGGCAATCCATTTCATCTGCATGCCCGCAAGGTAGAGCATGAGCAGAAGGACGGCGGCGCAGACCAAGGCGGTTCCGAGGTCGGGCTCTTTGAGGATGAGGAGGATGAAGACTAGCGGCGGAAGGACGGCGGGGAGAATGGTTTCCTTGAGGTCATCGATGGCGTGGATGCGAGTCTGGAGGAACCAGGCGAGGAAGAGGATGATAACGGGCTTGGCGAGCTCAGACGGCTGCAGCGTGACGCCAGGGACGCGTATCCAACGATGTGCGCCGTTCATGCCGCTCATCGCGAAGACGCCTAGCAGTAAGAGGCCGGTGACGCCCATGAGCGGGAATATGAGCTTGGGGTTGTTGTACTTGCGGTAGTCCACGCGCATGAGGATGAAGAGCGCGACGAGGCCGAGCAGGACGTAGATGGCCTGGTTGCTAACGTAGGCGTAGGGCGTTCCACGTGTGGCCTTGGCGAGTACGGCTGACGCGGAGAATACGGACACGAGACCGAACAGCACGAGGAGAAGTACTGTTCCGAAAAGCCATTTATCAACACCGACCCGTTTTGCCATTTGTTCCGCCTGCCCGTCTTTACAGCGCCGTGACCAGCTGCTTGAACACGCGGCCGCGATGCTCATAGTTGTCGAACTGGTCGAAGCTTGCACATGCGGGGGCCAGAAGGACGATGTCGCCGGGACTGGCGGCTTCATGCACCAGAGCGATCGCGCGTTCGACTGTCTCCGCTCTTTCTATCTTCACGACCCCGGCGAGTTGATGCTCAATTTTTTCTGCGGCTGAACCAATGGTGAGTACCGTCTTCACTCTTTCTCGCAGAAGAGTGGACATCGTGGCATAATCCGAATCTTTGTCTTTGCCGCCGAGGATGAGCCAGATGTTGCCTTCGAAGGCTTCGACGGCTTTGACGGTGGCGTCGACGTTGGTGGCCTTGGAATCGTTGTAGTAGCGGACGCCGTCGAGCTCGCGGACGAATTCGAGGCGGTGCTCGACTGCTTTGAAGGCGGCTACGGCGGTGCGGATAGTGGCCGTGTCGACGCCCGCGAGCTTTGCGGCGGTGATAGCAGCGAGGACGTTTTCGACATTGTGCGCGCCGGCTAGCGGGATCTCCGCGACGGGCATGATGGGTTCGGGCTTGGCGCCTTCTTTGGCTATGAAGAAGATGGATTCGCCGTGGGCGAAGGCACCTTGTTTGATTTGGCGTTTGGCGCTGAACCAATAGATTTGCGCCTTGGTTTTAGCGGCGACCATTTGTGTCTTGACGTCTTCGGCGTTGAGGACGAGGAAGTCGTCGGGAGTTTGGAACTCGGTGATGCGGGCTTTGGCGGCGGCGTAGGCTTCGAAGCTGCCGTGGCGATCGAGGTGGTCGGGGGTGATGTTGAGCACGAGTGCGATGCGGGGCTTGAAGGTCTCGACGGTTTCGAGCTGAAAGCTGGAGACTTCGAGGACGCTCCAGGTGTCGGGAGTGCTTTCTTCGGCGAGGTCGGTGACGGGGCGGCCGATGTTTCCACCGACGAGCGTGGGGCGGCCGGAGGCGGCGAGGATTTCGCCGATGAGCGTGGTGGTGGTGGTTTTGCCGTTAGAGCCGGTGATGCCGATGGCCTGGCCTGCGAGGAACTCGGCGCCGAGTTCTAGCTCGCCAATGATGTGCAGGCCAAGGGCGCGAACCTGTACGAGCTCCGGCGTGGACATGGGGACGCCGGGGCTGACGACGATGAGGTCCTGGCGGCGGAAGGTGAGCAGGCCGTGGGAGCCGGCTTCGACCATGAAGCCTTCGTCGAGGAGCATGGGGAGCTCGGCGATGAGGGTTGCGGGGCGGGCGTCGGAGACGGTGACGCGGGCGAAGCGCTTCTTGAGGAAGCGCGCGGCGGCGAGGCCGCTTTTGCCGAGGCCTACTACGAGGACGCGTTTGTTTTTAAGTTCCATCAATGCCTTGCTCCATCGTCAGCGGTCGGTTCAAAATGATCGCAGTACCACTGATATCATCACAACTGTAGCAGCGGGAGTGCTTGAACGATGACGCACACAATCGAAGTCAAAATCGATGAATCGGATGCCATTCACCCTGTCGATCCTGAGATGAAACTTCCGCAGGGGCGCGCGATCCTGACATGGGCCGAGAACGAAGAACTTTATCCGGCGTTGATGTCGGAGAAGTCTCTGGAAGACTGGCTCAGACCGGAAGAGGATGAAGCGTGGGCTTACTTACAGCCGGTCAAGTAGTTCTGCTTCGGTTTCCATTCTCCGATCTAAGTGGCGACAAGCTTCGTCCTGCTGTTGCGGGACGAGCGGACTGGATTGTGTGCCAGATCACCAGCAATCCGTTCAGCGATGCAAACGCTATAGTTCTTTCCGGCGCGGCTTTCTCGAACGGATATCTGCAGCGGGAAAGCTATGCACGTCCGGGTAAATTGTTCACAGCCCATGAGTCGTTGATTGTGTCCACTGTTAGAACAGTGAAGCCTGAGGTCCTTTTGTCGATTCGCTCAGCCGTAATTCGCCTCATTCAGAAACCCTGAGTCTCACCTGAGCTTCAACGTCGTCAGCGCGAACAAGGCAAATACCAAGGCCATGATCCAGAAGCGGGTGATGACTTTGGATTCGGACCAGCCCATGAGTTCGAAGTGATGGTGGAGTGGGGCCATTTTGAAGATGCGTTTGCCGTTGCGGAGCTTGTAGCTGCCAACCTGCAGCATGACGCTGACCGCTTCCATGATGAAGACGCCACCGATGAAAGGCAGCAGGAGTTCCTGCTTGATGACGACCGCGACCGTGGCGATGGCGCCGCCGAGGGCCAAGGAGCCGACGTCGCCCATGAAGATTTCCGCCGGGTGTGCGTTGTACCAGAGGAAGCCGATGGAGGCTCCGACCATGGCGCCGCAGAAGATGACGAGCTCCGAGACCATGGGCATCCGCTGGAGCTCGAGGTAGTCCGAGAAGACGGCGTGGCCGCTGACGTAGGTGAGGACAGTGAGCGCGCCAGCGGCGATGATGGTGCAGCCGATGGCGAGGCCGTCGAGGCCGTCGGTGAGGTTGACGGCGTTGGAGGAGAAGGTGATGACGAGCATCACGAAAAGGACGAAGGGGACGAAGGCCAGCCAGGCGAAGTAGTGCGTGGAGAGCAGGCTGTCGATGATGAGGTTGGGTCGGAAGCCTTTAACGAATGGCACCATCAGGCGTGTGGAGTAGGCGCCTTCGCCACGAAGAACCAGAAGGGCGATGGCGATGGCGGCGCTGACGATGAACTGGAAGAACAGCTTCTGGCGCGATGTTAGACCGAGGTTCCGCTTCTGTACGACCTTGATGTAGTCGTCCGCGAAGCCGATGGCGCCGAAGGCGAGGGTGGAGAACATAACGAGCCAGACGAAGGGGTTGGAGAGGTCGCTCCAAAGCAGCGTGGGAACGAGGATGGAGATGCAGATGAGGACGCCGCCCATGGTGGGCGTTCCGCCTTTTTTCTGGTGGCTCTGCGGGCCTTCTTCGCGAATGTACTGGCCGATCTGGAAGCGGCGGAGGCGGTCGATAACAAACGGCCCAATGAGCAGGCCGATCAACAGCGCGGTGAGGCTGGCGAAGGCGCAGCGGAACGTGACGTACCGGAAGATTCGGAAGAACCGGAAGTACGGAAAAAGTTTTTGGTAGAGCAGCCAATAAAGCAACGGACTCGCCTCGCATCGTTCATCGAACCGGAATAAAGCCCCGCTTCACGGCTAATCTTACCCTTGCGTTTCTGTTTTTCCCTTTGTCATTGGCGGAGGGAATCTGTTTCTGCACTTAGGAGCCAGTGAGGAACTTGAGCGCGGTTTCGAGCTTGACGCCGCGAGAGGCTTTGAGCAGGACCACATCACCTTCCTTGAGGTTGGCGTTGAGCCATTCGCCGGCGGCTTCGGGGGTTTCGACGAACTCTGCGGCGATGCCTTTGAACTGGGCGCCCTCGACGAGGTGTAAAGCCAGGCCACGGACGCCGAGGACGAGGTCGATGCCGGTCATGGCTTCGCCACAGGAACGGTGGAGCGCTGGACCTTCTGGGCCGAGTTCGAGCATCTCGCCCGCGACGACGATGCGGCGGGTTGCCGTAGTTTTGCGGAGAGCTTCGACCATGGATTCGAGGGCGCGGGGATTGGAGTTGTAGCAGTCGTTGATGAGCGTGGCGCCGCGCAGCTCGCTGACTTCGCCGCGTTTTTCGGTGGGGTGAAGTTGTTCGAGAGCGGCGCAGCAATCTTGGAGTGGGATGTCTGCCTTTCGGCCCACGGCGATAGCGGCGAGCGCGTTGAGGACGTTATGGCGGCCCATGAGGCGGAGATGGACGGGGCAGGTTTCGCCGTAGGCTTCTGCGATGAAGCGGACGCCATCGAGGCCGGCTTCTTCGATGCTGGTGGCGCGGACGGCGGCGTCGCCACGGATGCCATACATGATGGCGCGGTGCTCGAGGCCACGGCCAAATTTGGCGACGCGGTCGTCGTCGGCGTTGAGGAAGGCGAGGCCGTCGCTGGGGAGGGATTCGATGAGCTCGTACTTGGCGCGGGCGATGCCTTCGATGCCGTCGGCGAAGTGCTCGAGGTGGACGGGAGCGACGTTGGAGACGACGCCCCAGTCGGGCTCAGCGATTTTGGCGAGAGCGCGGAGTTCGCCGGCGTGGTTCATGCCCATTTCCAGTACAGCGTAAGCATGTTCGGGCTCGAGCTTGAGGAGTTGTAAAGGGAGGCCGAACTGATTGTTGAAGTTGCCTTCGGTTTTGAGGACGTCGTACTTCGCGCTGAGGACCTGCGCGATGCATTCCTTAGTTGTGGTCTTGCCTGCTGAACCTGTGACGCCGACAACCTTGACGAGCCAGACCTTGCGGACGTGGTTGGCGAGCGCCTGCATGGCGTGGAGGACACAATCCTGGTCTTCGTCGGGAACGCGAAGAAGTTTGGTCTCATCCACATTTTGTGGCGTGAGCCAACGCATGCTGACAACCGCGGCCACAGCGCCATTGGCGAGTGCGGCTTCGACGTAGTTGTGTCCATTGACACGCTCGCCCGTCACGGCGAAGAAGAGGTCGCCAGCGGCGAGGGTGCGTGAATCGATGGAGTACCCGAATGCGCGTGCGGTGGTGTCGAATGTTCCTTCAGCGTGAATCCAGTCTGCGATATGGCCCAACGTCAGCTTCATTCCGTAGCCCCACTTCTTAGATCGCGCAGCACTCTGGCTGCTTCTTCCACGTCATCGAACGGAACGGCACCGTCCGCGAAGATTTGAATTTTCTCGTGGCCCTTGCCGGCGAGGAGAACGATATCTCCGGGCTTTGCGGAGCGGATAGCGATTTCGATGGCGGCGCGGCGGTCTTCTTCGACGATGAAGGTGACATCGGTTTCGCGGACGCCGAGCATGACTTCGTCGATGATCTGCATAGGCTCTTCACTGCGCGGGTTGTCGCTGGTGATGACGACGAGATCGCTGGCACCGCCGGCGGCGCGGCCCATCTTTGGGCGCTTGGTTTTGTCGCGATCACCGCCGCAGCCGAAAAGGGTGATGACCTGGCCGCCGTGGGGCCCGACGAGGTCTCTTGCAATGGCGATCAGATTAGCCAATGCATCGTCAGTGTGGGCATAATCCACAACAACGGTGATACCTAGTTCGTTGGGGATAGTTTCAAAGCGCCCTGGCACCGGCTTCAGAGTTTTCGCGTATATCACTACGTCATCGAGGGTTATACCGCGTGCAAGCCCAGCCGTCATGGCAGCGAGCAGATTCGACACGTTGATCATCCCCAAGAGTGACGATGAAACTTCGCGGGTACCCAGAGGAGTTACATACTCAAAACTCGTTTCCCGGGAACCTATGGCAATGTTTTCAGCACGGAATTCCGGCACCCACCCATGGACCTGCACGTAGCCGTAAGTCCACACCGTGCTGCCGGAAGTCTTGGCAGCCTCTTCCATAACACCGCCGTACTCATCATCAAGATTGATGATGGCTATGCGTGGTGCGGGACCGCCTACGCCTTCGAAGAGGCGCGCTTTGGCTGCGGCGTAGCGCTCCATTGTGACGTGATAGTCGAGATGGTCCTGCGTGAGATTGGTGAAGATGGCTACATCGACCTGCATGCCCCAGACGCGCTCCTGATCGAGGGCGTGGGAGCTCATCTCCATTACAGCTTCGGTGCAGCCAGCGCGGACGCCATCGGCGAAGACGGCGAGGATGTCGCGGCTTTCGGGGGTGGTGTGTTCGCTGGCACGGACTTCGTCGCCGATGTGAGTTTCGATGGTGCCGAGCAGCACGCACTTGCGGCCTGCGCTGCGGAGCATCTGCTCGACGAGGAAGGCGGTCGTAGTTTTGCCGTTAGTGCCAGTTACAGCGGTGAGCTTGAGCAACTGCTCGGGCTTGCCGTAGATGGCGGAGCTGATCTCGGCGAGTGTCCGGCGGCCGTGACTGACATGAGCAAGCGCGAGTTCCGGTTGCTTGCGCTTGAGCTCGTCGAAGGTTTCGGCGGAGTCGGTGAGGATGGCAGCGGCGCCCTTGGCGATGGCGGCGGCGATGAACCTGTTGCCGTCGCTGGTTTCGCCGCGCATGGCGACGAAGATGTCGCCGGCGGTGACACGGCGGGAATCGTATTGGACGCCGCGGACAGGGATGTCGCGGCGCCCTGAGGACTCAAGCACATGCACCGCGGATATGGCTTCGCCCCATTCCATATGGTTGATTCTAGGCTCCTGCGGTTAATTAGTTTTGTTACGGAGAGTACCGTCAGCGCGAGAAACGCACCACAACTTCGGTGCCTATGGGAACCATGGTTCCGGCGGCGGGGACCTGTTCGCGAGCAAGGCCGCTGCCTAAAGGTTCAAGGCGGAGACCGCTTCCTTCGGCGCTCTCGAGAGCGGCGCGGAGGCCATCCCCGACAAGGACAGGGACGGCGACGCGCTTGCCGGGATCGACCACGACAGCGCCGTTCGCTCGCGACTGCACCTGCGGCTGGATCTTCGGTGTTTGGAGTGGGCGGCTCGTGTCCGCCTGCGGAACGGCGATGACGGAGGTTGTTCCGCCGTTAGCGTGGAAAGCAGCTAAGACTTTTTCCGGTAGTGATGCGTTGGCGGATGCGCGGCTTTGCGCGGCGGCACGTTGCTGGGCGGCGGCTTCGGTGGCTGCGTCGGCTACCTGGTTTTGCTGCATTGCGGCAGCATTGGCGGGTTGGCGGAGAGGATCGTCGGCGGGCAGGCTGTTCACTGCGTCGAACATCGCGGTCATGTCCTCCGGCGATTCGTCGGGAACATCCTCATGGGCTGCTTCGTTCTGCGCCAGCTTCATCTGTTGCTGGGTCTTAAGCGGTTTATCGTGTGGCACGCCGAGATACTCAAGGACTTCCTGCGCCACCTCCGCAAACACCGGCGCGCTCGCCGCTCCGCCGTAGTGTGAGGTTTCACCGCCAGCGGTCGGCGTATCGATGACCACGGCAATCGATATCGCCGGGGCGCTCACTGGAGCAAACCCGGCAAAGCTTGCCACGAGCTTCGTGTGCGAATACGTTCTTGTCGCCGGATCGATCTTCTCCGCGGTCCCCGTCTTACCGGCCGAGCTATATCCGTTCAGCGCCGCGAGCTTGCCGGTTCCTTCCACAACGATGCCCTGCATCATGGCCCGCATCTTCGCTGCAGTAAGTTCCTTGATCACACGATGCGACCCATCCGGCAGTGTCGTCGGAAGCTGGAAGCTCGGGTGAAATGCTGCCGGCTGCAGGCGCGGATCGCCTTTGATCTCATCGGTCGATTGCAGCAGCACGTGGGGAGGCATATAAACGCCACCGTTGGCAATCGTCGAAACCATCGCTACCAACTGCACCGGCGTTACACCAATTTCCTGGCCGATGGAAATCGAAAGAATACTCGTAGAGCCCCACTTGTGCGGCTTTTGCAACAACCCACGTGTCTCGCTCGGCAGTTCGATGCCGGAGCGCTCCCCGAAGCCAAATGCCTTGATGTAGTTGTAGAACTTTTCCGGGCCAAGCTTCAGGCCCATTTTTGCCGCACCCACATCGCTCGAGTGCTCGAGCGCCTGCTGCACGGTGATCACGCCATAATGATCGGATTTATCGTCATGCAGTGTTCGCCCGTACATGGTCATCGATCCGCCCTGGCAATCCACCATATCGGTCGGCTCAACACCCGCACCATCCAGCGCCGCCGAGTAGGTCACCAGCTTGAACGTCGACCCGGGCTCATACACATCGCTCACCGCCAGGTTGGTCAGTGAGTCCGCATCCAGGTGCCGCGAGTCGTTCGGGTTGAACCTCGGGCTCACGGCCAACGCAAGGATCTGTCCCGTGTGCGGGTCCTGCACGACCACCGTGCCATGCAGCGCCTTCGTTTTTGCTACCTGGGCATCGAGTGCGCGCTCGGCCATGTACTGGATGTTGGCGTCGATCGAAAGCACCAGATTTTCGCCAGGCATCGGGTTGTTCTCATCCGAGCTGAGGACATGGCGCTTGGCGTCTACGGCGGTGAGCATATGGCCGGGCGTGCCGTGGAGTTCGTCGTCGAACTCCCGCTCCAGGCCGCCGAGTCCGTCGTCATCCGTACCGACGTAACCCAGCACGTGTGCCGCGAGATCGCCATTCGGATAGAAGCGCTTGAACTCTTTCTGGATATAGATGCCCTTGAGGTTGAGTTCGGTGACGCGCTTGGACGTTTCGGGATCGAGCTTGCGGGCAACCCAGGCGAAGTTCTTGGAGGCGTCGAGGCGAGCTAAAATCTGCTGCTCAGTGGTGAAGCGATCGAGCGGGTCGGTGTGGACTACCTTTGCTAGCAGCGCGGCGTCACTGGCACGGTTTTCACCAACCTCGCTGGGTACGGCGTAGATGCTGTCGACGAGAACGGTCATGGCGAGCTCGCGGAGATTGCGGTCATACAAGACGCCGCGGCGTGGAGCTACTTCAAAGGTGCGCGATTGCTGCCGAGCGGCGCGCTCTACGAACTCATGATGACGAACGATTTGCAGCCAGCCGAGGCGGAAGCTGATGGCCACCACCCACAGGCAAAAGGCAAAAGCCACGTAGACAAACCGCACCCGACGAATGGGTGCGGTCAGAGCCTTACGTGGCGACTGCTTCATCTCTGGATTCCTTGGGGTCAACTGAGTCGAATCTTTGCGGCTTTCCTTGCGGTTGTTGCTTCTCGTCCGAGGTGTTGGCGGTTTGCTGCTTTTAGTTCACTGTCATAGCAGGGACGCGCGCCTGCGCCAGCACAGGAGCATCGCTGGCGGAGCCATCGGGACGAACGACCTGTCCGGGCGCCGGCTCATCAAGACCAAGCTGCTTGGCGATGCGATCGATGCGACCGGGATCTGAGAGTTGGGCTTCCGAGAGGCGGAGCTGGCGGTTGACTTCGCGCAGCGTTTCAACCTCCGTCTTCTGGTGTTCGACACTGTATCCGACTTCAATGGCCGAAAAGTGCTGCCAGACATAAACCATCGTGAGCAGGAAGAAGAAACTCATGGCGATGGTGAAGCTCCGCATCTCGCGGCGGCGTTCGGGGTCGTCTTCTTTTACGATGCGGCTGTTGTCGATGTGTTTGGTGAAGAACATCTCCGGCGTAGGACCACGACGGCGCGACTGCTGCTGCTCAAACAGAGTACGGTTGCGCTCCGACACACTCATCGAGCGAGCCGCTTCCGGCCGCCGTGTGTGCATCCGCTCCATCTCCTGCCCTGCCATTGCCATCGTTGCCATGTTCGACCTCCACTGCCTTTGCTGCTTTCTTGCTAAACTTTGCCCTTCGTCCAACGTGCAACCCGGGCCGGGGTTGCTGATGGGGGAGGGGACTTTGTCGTACGGGTTGTCTTTCGCCTGAAAGCACGGCAGGACAACCCCGGCCCGAATACTCGTTACTTACTAAACTTTTTCCGCCGCTCGCATCTTTGCGCTGCGGCTGCGTGGATTGCGGAGCGACTCCTGCTCGCTGGCCACAACCGGCTTCTTCGTCATGACTTCGAAGGAGCCTGATTTCTGCGCCTCTTTGAAGGCGTCTTTTACCAGCCGGTCTTCGAGCGAGTGAAAACTGATCAACACCACTCGCCCTCTCGGCTTCATCAGAGACTCCGCGCTTTTCAGCAGCGATTGAATCTCTCCCAACTCATCGTTCACTCGAATTCGCAAGGCCTGAAAGGTGCGTGTTGCGGGATGAATCTTGTCGCCTTTCATGGATGGGGCGACGGCCGATATCACGCGAGCAAGTTCTGCTGTTGTTTCTATCGGCCGCGCCCGTACCAAGGCTCTGGCGATTCTCCGCGACCTCCTTTCCTCTCCGAATTCGTAAATCAAGTTCGCGAGGTCTTCTTCGTCGGCCTGATTTACCACTTGTTGGGCCGTCAGCTCGCTGCGCGGATCCATCCGCATGTCCAGCGGCCCATCGGCCCGAAAACTAAACCCTCTTTGTGCTTCGTCCAGCTGCAGGCTGCTTACGCCGAAATCGGCGAGCAGGCCATCCAGGCTGGCTGGTGCGATCTCTTCGCCAATCTCGGAAAATGCTCGCGGTACATACCGCACTTCCGGCATCTCCGAACCCAGCTCCTCGGCAAGCGTTGCAAGTCTTGCTTTCGCGAGCTCCATGGCCTGCGCGTCGCGGTCGAAGCAGATGAGCTTGCCCTTACCGCCCAACTTGCGCGCGATGGCTGCAGAGTGGCCTCCGAGGCCCAGCGTTGCGTCTACGATGACGCCGCCAAGCCGCACATTCAGGTACTCCAATGTCTCTTCCAAAAGAACCGGCACATGCTGTTGCGGTCTTTCCATCGTGTCCGCCCATCCATGCGTCCCACTAAGGGATTCCCACTAGGGGATTAACTCTTTACAGCCCGAGCCCAGCCAAAGCGGCCTGGTCGTCCATACTCAGCGGAGCGGCCTTCAGCTCTGCCTCAAACATTTCGCGGTTCGCGACTTCCAGGTAATCCTGCTTCCCGAAGACCACAACATCAGCCGCTTCTTTACCACCAACCTTTGCCGACTCCCGCAGTAACTGCGGTATAAGGAGTCGTCCCTGGTTGTCCATCTCTGCCATCTGGCCGTAGTAGCTCGTCACGTCCAGAAACTTCTGCTTGGCCGGGTTCATGTTCGGAATCTTGGCCAGCTTGGCTTCGACTTCTTCCCATGCCTTCAGCGGCCAGATCTCGGCGCGCTTTCCGTCCTTGCTCGTGATGTAGAACAACTGCTTTTGATCGGGTCCGCCCTGCAGCTCTGCCTTGAAGTCGGCGGGCATTTTCAGCCGGCCCTTCTCGTCGACGCGCGTTGGGTGATTCCCGCGAAACATTACTGAACCTCAGGCGATACCTCGCCCCGGTACTTGGAAAAGCTGGCCCGAGTACACTGTGGAAGTGACGAGTTGATCTCTGGAAGCCATTTCGGACCACTTTTGACCACTTCGTCCCACTTAGAATGTCGTGTATCGCTCAGGGTGTAAAGCACTAAATTAGGAATTCGGCCCACGTTTTCCACGCGAAATGTGGAAAATCCAGCCCCTTGGGTATCCGCCTCCTATACCCCCAACATCTAGTGTTAACGTTTTGGATTCGTGCCCAAGGACGCACTTGCAGGCCTGAGCCGAATGCGATATGCGAACAAAAAGCGAAAGTGTCTCTTTGTTGCCTACGCTGATGCGCTTATAGCTTCCTGATTCTCCCGAATCCGCATCCGCCGAACCAGCCACACCAAGTACAGCAGCACCAGGACATTGAGGAACATCAATCCCACCTTAAACCACGAGAACTCCCGGGTCAGCTCAAAGATCTCCCAAGGCAGCGCTCCTGCTGTAAGAACGATGGTGAAATACTCCGCCCAGACTTTATGCAGAAGCAGGCCTGTGCCTTCCACCACGCAGACGCAAGCGTATCCGAAAGAAAGCATCCCCGCCTGCCGCAGTTGATGGGCGCCAACCATATCGGCTTTATCCATAATTAAGGAAGCGAGCCGTCCTTCGGGATCCATATGCGGCACGTCGTTGATGGCGCGCATCACTAACTCGCCGAAGTTTTGGTGGACAAGATGCAACGCGCCGGCGGCCAACCCTCCGAAGAAGATGGCCTTGCTCATCTTGAACAGACCGACCACCAGCAGGCCGCGCGAAGGCTCCTCGTGGTGATTCCGGTCGTGCTGCGTGGACGTCACGGCGTTGCCGCTCGGAACCTCCACCACGCCCGAAGATGAATTAATGTTTGGCATCCATCGCATCCACAGTCTCAGTTGACGAGCCGGTTACAGCTTTGTCAACACAGTCTCACTTAGCTGAACCACAATCGATAGGCACGACAATAAGCCCACACCTTGATGGTGTAACAGTTCAGATGCGATATTGCCGTGCGGCAAATGCCATGCCGCCAAGATCCGGCATATGTAATTTATTCGGAATCTACTTGGACGTACCCAATCCACTCGAGGGCATATGGCGTAAGTACAGTGTGCGCTCGAGAACGCAAGGGCGAGAACAAAGGTTTCCGAAGTAACTTCGAAAGGGAAAACACAATGAAGAAGACAATGCTTACTCTGATGGCCGGCGCAATGCTCGCTGTTACGTCCATGGCCGCATCCGCACAGATGAAGGACCCCGATGTCGGTGGCGCTCCGATGTACCCCGACAAGACCATCGTCGCGAACGCGGTGAACTCGCCCATCCACAAGACGCTTGTTGCTGCCGTCAAGGCCGCTGGTCTCGTCGACACCCTCAACAGCCCTGGACCCTTCACCGTCTTCGCACCGACCGATGATGCATTCGCCAAGCTCCCCGCAGGAACCGTCGATACGCTTGTGAAGCCTGAAAACAAGGCCACACTCGTCAAGATCCTTACCTACCACGTTGTCCCCGGCAAGATCTCTTCCAAGGATTTGAAGAAGTGGATCAAAAAGGGCGGCGGCACATACTCCGCGAAGACTGTTGAAGGCGGCATGCTGACCTTCACAATGGATATGGGCAAGATTAAGATCACCGATGAAAAGGGCGGCTCTGCATACATCACCACAGCAGACGTCTTCCAATCCAACGGTGTGATCCATGTGATCGACACTGTGTTGATGCCTAGCTAAGAGCAGACAGTAGAAAGTAGTGAGTGGACAGTAACGAACGATGGCGACCCAACAGGGTCGCCATCGTCTTTGCATCTGCCGTCTACTCTACATCTCTGCCCACTGCCGCAGAAGGTTGTGATAAACCCCGGTGAGTTGCACGCTGGTCTTCTTGATCTCTGCATCCTGCGCTTGTTCAGCTCTTGCAAGGCGCTGGATCGATTCGTCGAGCTCAAACAGCAGCGTGCGTTGTCCATCCTGGCGGATCATGCTTTGCATCCAGAAGAAACTACTGACCCGGTTGCCGCGCGTGACCGGTTCCACGCGATGCAGGCTTGTGGCCGGATACAGCACCATATCACCGGCAGCGAGCTTTACGCTCTTCTCTCCGTAGCTGTCTTCGACGATGAGCTCGCCGCCGTCATAGTCTCCCGGTGGAGTGAGGAAAAGCGTAGCGCTGAGATCGGTGCGGATACGCTGGCCCGTGGTAACGAGTTGGCGAATAGCCGTATCCACATGCGTTCCGAACGTCTGTCCACCGGCGTAGCTGTTAAACAAAGGCGGAAAGACACGCAGCGGCAGGGCAGCCGACATGAATCGCGGAGACCGTGCGAGACCTGCGAGGATCATGTCGCCTAGTTCCTTGGCGACGGCCGAGCCTTCGGGGATCTGCGCATTGCGCTTCACTTCCTGCGCCTGATAGCCGGCGGTCACGCGGCCATCAACCCACTCAGCCAGGGCAAGCTTCTGTCTCGCGACAGCAACCTGCTCGGCGGTCAGTACATTCTCAATCGTGATCAACATAGTCTTACCTTCGTATTCCTTTACCGTTCGTTATGCAGCGCAGCAGAGGACATACATCCTCTGCCGCGCCTTCTCTACGCTCCACACTCTGCCGTTAGAACCGCCAGCTCGCTCCAACCAGAGCGCTAACTCCCGCGCCCGGGATAAGGTGCGAAGGGTGCGGCTGGTCGATATAGAAACGGTTCAGCAGGTTGTAGACGTTGGCTTGCAACTCAATGCGGTCCGTGATGGGACGCTTGATCATCGCATTGAACACCCAGTAACCTGGCACCTGCTTCATCGCAACGCTGGTCACCTGGTAGCAAGTGACCGCACCGCATGGCGAGAGCGCCGCAGTGGCGAACGCTGTTGCCGGACCGTAGCTTGTAGGCACGTAAGGTACGGTGGAGCTGGCCGTGCGGCTGCCGACATAGTTGCCGCCAAAGCCCGCACTCATGCGGAACGGAAGCTTGTGCGTGAGAAAGCCATTGAACGTTTGCCGCGGCACGTTAGCGAGCTGGAATCCGATCGACGTCGGGAACAGCTTCGAGGCAATTACAGCACTATCGAGATACGCATAGCCGAAGATAAAGTCCGTGCCACCGCCTAGCTGACCAACGGCACTGGCCTGTACGCCCTTCACGCGCTGATCGCCCGACTCCACAATGTTGTTCGAGTTCGTTGGATCGGTTTCGCGTGCATTGTCCTGCGTCGTCTGAAACCACGCCCCCTCAACCCGCAGCTTCTCGTTCAGGAAGCTGTACTTCGCCCCGGCTTCGAAAGACTCATTCTCCTCCGGCGGCAACACGCTTGAGGACACGCTGAGGCTAAGCGTCTCCGCGGAAGGATTGAAGCTCGTTCCCCAGTCGAAATAGACGCTTCCATGCGAAGTCGGCTTGTACACCAAAGCCGCGCGATAGCTCGGTTGATGCACTGTCTGCGAAATTGGTGCAATCGCCGCCGTCAGTGAAGCGCCAACGACGCTCGTCGCCGGGGCATAGAGGTTGAAGCGTGTATCGAAGTAATCCCAGCGAATGCCACCACTGGCTTCAAAAAGCTTGCCAAGCTTCATCGTGTCGACAAAGTACAGACCCATGCTTTCCGATTTCGTATGTGTAATCGAAGCGATATATCCCGTGCCGGAAAACACGTCGTTCGGGTTCGGCGTCACCAGGTTCGTCGGTGTCACGGAGTTGATCTTGTTTTCCGTATAGCTGTACTTGATCGGGTTCGACACTTCCTGTCCGCCTTCGACGCCTCCGGTAAAGTCATTGCGAACGCCGAGCACCTTGAACCGCGCTGTCACCTCCGTCTGTTCCCACAGATCGCCTTCCACACTCTTGATCTGGATCTGGTTACGGTTCACCGTCATCGCGGAAGGAGATGTCACACCCGGGGTATACGGACATACGATCCCAGTATTCAAGGCACTCGCCGGCAGCGTCGCCACAACACCGCTTGTACCCGCGGGCGCGACCCATCCACCTCGCGGCACGCTATAGCCGGCATTGCCACAAATCTGCGGCTCGGTAATCTGCACGTCGCGCGGATAGTTGGCCCAGCGCGCGATCGTGTGCAGATCGACATCGTTCGAGAACGCGTGGTTTGCCTTCAGCGTAAGAATATCGTCGTTCGTCTTCAGATAGTTCGCATCGGGAAAGCCAAAGTACGAATGACGATTAACACCGGGTGCAAGCTGGTTGAAGAACCACGGCAGACCGTAATCGGGTGTGTCGCTTTCGGTGAAGTGGAAGTAGCTGATGGTGAGCCGATTCGGCGAGTTCAGGCCAAAGCTGATCGAAGGCGCAATGCCGAAGCGGCGGTTCTCCGCATAGGGCCTACCCGCTACACCGCCCTCGTTGGCCACGGCGTTCAAGCGAAACGCGGAGCCGTTCGCGAGGTCAGGCAGAGGCTCGTTGATGTCCGCCGAGATGCGGCGCGTAAGGTCCGTACCGAACTGTGTCTGCACGTTCGTGAACTTGTCCGTTGCAGGCATCTTGCTTTCCTGATTGATGACGCCGCCAGTCGAGCCCCGGCCAAACTGCACGCCCGCCGGACCTTCGAGCACGTCCACCTGCTCGAAGTCGAAGCTGTCGCGATAGTAGCTGCCGAAGTCGCGAATGCCGTCAAGATAGATGTCGTTCCGCGCCGTAAAGCCGCGAATGGTGAAACTGTCGCCCTGGGCGCCGCTCTCGCCAGCAGCGAGGCTGATGCCCGGGACATTCCGCACGGCGTCCATGAGCGTTCGGTTCTGCTCATCCTTGAGGACAAACTGCGGCACAATGGTGATGCTCTGCGCCGTATCGATTAGGGGCTCGGTGAACTTGCCCATCGCGACGTTGTCGCTCGTGGCAGCGCTCACCTCCACCGACTCCGAAGCCTTCACGCCAACCGAAACCTCATCTGCTCCATCGAAACGGAAGCTCAGCCCGGTGCCCAGAAGCATCTGGCGCAGCGCGGCATCGTTGGAGTAGAAGCCGGTCACGGCAGTTGCCTTGAACCCCGCTAGCTGCTCTGCCGGAATCTCCAGCTTCACCGCCAGGCCGCTCTGGGCGCGATACGCGTCGAGCGCCTGATCCAGCGGGCCTTCCACGATCTTGAACCGCCGCACCGGCATCTGCGCAGGAGCCGCATCCTTCGGAGCGGCGGCGACGAGTTCCTGTGCCATCGCCCATCCGCTTCCGCCGGCGAGATACGCCGCGGTTGCTGCGGCATACATCCATTTCTTTCCCGCTCCCGCTCGAACTGCGCCCGTGCGACCCGCTGCTGCTTGCTGCTTTTCTTTGTTATCCACGTGCCTTGCCTTCTTTCATGGTTCACATGACGAAATCGTCATCTTTCAAATCGAGCCCTGGCGCGCTGAAAAGGCACGGTCGGGCAAATCCGCTACAATGAATCAAGACTCATTCAGTCCGATATAAGAATTAGCTTAGCTTAGAACTCGGACAAAGTCAGTCCTATATCGAAATTTCCGTGCGATCTTCGTCCACGCTCAAATCCCTATGCACTTTAGCTTTGAAACAACGCAGTGGCTTCCCTACCCTCCGGAGTTGGTTTTCGCCTTCTTTGCGAACCCTGAAAACCTTCCGCGGCTGATGCCCCGCTGGCAGGCTGCCCGGATTGAAGAGGCTGTTTTTGCCCCTCCACCGCCGCGTCCGGCTGAAGCGCCGCGTTACCCGGGGATGTCCGCGGGAGATGGCACACGGCTGACGATTGGCATTCGGCCGTTCCCGATGGCGCCGTTCCGCGTGCCTTGGGAAGCTGAGATTGAAGATTTCCGTTGGAATGAGGGCTTTTGCGATGTCCAGCTTCGGGGGCCTTTCAAATACTGGCGGCACTGCCATACCGTGACCGCTGCGGCCTCGCCCACGAACCCTTTGCTGTTCGGCACGACGCTGCGCGACCATGTGGAGTATGAGCTACCGGTGGGCCCACTGAGTGGGTTGGCCAATCTGCTAGTGGTCAAGTACGGACTGGCTTATACGTTCCGGTACCGGCAGGCGCGCACGGCGCATTTACTGTCACTGATGACCGGCCGCACGCAATGAAAAGGCCCGCATCGCTGCGGACCCCTGTTTCCTATTTTAAATCAGCTGCTAGACAGCCACAGCCTTCTTCAAGTGCGGCCGCACACGCTCCAATGCCGCCTCAGCCGTCAGGCCATACTTCTCGCGCAGGGCTTCCGGTTTGCCGTGTTCGATGAAGTGATCCGGCCATCCAAGCCGCACGACCGGCACGTCGATCTCTTGCTCGTTCAGGCTTTCCAGCACCGCCGAACCGAATCCGCCGGCCAGGACGTGGTCTTCCATCGTGATGACGAGATCGCAGCGCCTACCGTAGGTCTTTACACAAGCAGCATCCACGGGCTTCGCAAAACGAGGATTAATCACCGCGACGCTGTGCCCTTCTTCTTCGAGCATTTTAGCGAGCCGCTCGGCTTCAGCAACCATGTTGCCCAGGCCGAGGATGGCAATTTCGCGGCCATCCTTGATCACCTCGGCCTTACCGATTTCAATCGCCACGGGCTTGTTCTTCACCGCGGTGCCGGGGCCTGTGCCACGAGGATAGCGGATGGCACTTGGCCCATCGTGCAGCATAGCCGTGTACATCATGTCCTGCAGCTCGTCCTCATCCTTGGGGTCCATGTGGATGATGTTGGGCACGCCGCGAAGGTAGCTGATGTCGAAGAGGCCGTGATGCGTTGGGCCATCGTCGCCGCTGAGGCCGCCGCGATCCATGCAGAACACGACGGGCAGGTTCTGCAACGCAACGTCATGCACGATCTGGTCGAACGCCCGCTGCAGGAATGTGGAGTAAATGGCGCAGAACGGCTTATAGCCTTTGGTCGCCATGCCTGCCGCGAACAGTACCGCGTGCTCTTCCGCAATGCCGACGTCGAAATACCGCGTGGGATGGTGCGGGCGGAAGAGATCGAGCGCCGTGCCGTTGGGCATTGCGGCCGTAATTGCAACGACCTTGTCGTTCATCGTCGCTAGCTTCGTCAAGCTTTCGGCGAACACTTCGGAGTAGGTCTTCTGCGCCGCGGGCTTGGTAGCACCGGTCTGCGGATCGTATGCCCCGAGGCCGTGGAACTTCTTCTGCTGTTCGAGCGCGGGTTGGAAGCCCTTGCCCTTCTGCGTGAGCGCGTGCAGCACCACCGGACGATTCTGGTTTTTGAGGAACTTGAAGGTTTCGATCAGCATCGGCAGGTTATGTCCGTCTACCGGGCCGTAGTAGTTCAGGCCAAACTCTTCGAAGATCATGCCGCGACCGACGATGCCCTTGGCCGCTTCTTCGGCCTTCTTGGCGATGTGTACGGCGGCGCGGCCGCCGAACTTCTCCAGCAGGCCTGCAGCGCGATCGTGGAGGTTCACATACGTCGGGTTGGTCGCAATCTTGTGGAAGTACTCCGCAATGGCGCCGACGTTCTTGTCGATCGACCACTCGTTGTCGTTCAGCACGATAATCATGCGCTTGGTGGACGCGGCAATATTATTGAGCGCCTCAAAGCTGATGCCGTTGGTAAAGGCTGCATCGCCGGCCAGCGCGACGATATGCTCGTCGCCGCCGCTCATGTCCCGCGCCACGGCCATGCCCAGCGCCGCACTCAGGGCCGTCCCGGCGTGGCCTGCGCCAAAGGAATCGTGCGAGCTTTCCGTGCGCAGCATAAAGCCGTTCAGCCCGCCGGGCTGGCGGATGGTCTCGAACTGTTGCTCGCGCCCGGTTAACAGCTTATGGACGTAGCTCTGGTGGCTGACGTCAAACACGAAGCTGTCCCGCGGCGTATCGAACACATAGTGCATGGCGATCGTTAGCTCGACGACCCCAAGATTCGGCCCGATATGGCCGCCTGTCTTGGCAACACCGAGGATCAGCCGCTCGCGAATCTCCTCCGCCAGCCGCTCTAACTCCACCATCCCCAGCTTCTTCACATCCGCCGGCGATTTGATCCTGCTTAAATACTCACTCATGGAACACTCGTTAGACTCTTGGACCCTTAGACGCGCCCGCGCATCCTGCAGGTTCGCAACCGGGCCGAATCTTCAGTGTATCAACCCCCAGCCTACACGGACACCCCCGCCCGCATTGTGTGTTCGTCCTGACAAAACAGACGCTGGCGCCGGGGGGAGCCGGCGCCAGCGTTGTTTCGCCGAATCCGCTTCTCGGGGCTGAGAAACGGCCGTGCTGTTGCTTTCGTCGAACGTCGCCCCGGCCGGAACGAAGGTGTTCGTTGCCGTACGTCCGGTCGCGGTGCCGACGCGCGGCTCTATCCGCCCCGCATCGACACCTTTTTCCTTCGTCAGATAGCGGCTCTCGTTGATGGCCCGTTCCGCAGCCATTTTGGGCTTCTCGCCGTCTCCATAATTGCCCACGATAACCAGCTTCCCGGCTGACTCGCGTTGCATCTGAAGGGCGATATCGTCCAGACAGGCTTTTGCCTCGTTATCCACACGCACCGGACGCTTGTGGTCGCGTTCGAATGAAATTGCGCAAAGCGTGCTCGTCTGTGGCACGGTAGCCACAACTACCGGCGCATGGATGCTCACGGTAGTCGTCGCGGAAGCCGACTTGCCCAGATCGTCGACGGCGTTGCAGGTCACCGTAATGCTCCCCGGGGCAACGCCGCTGGTACTCAGGCTGGCAGTCGAGCTCGTTCCAGCAATCGTTCCTGCGCTTGCGGTGTAGGAGTAGCTCAGCGGCCGGTTTTGCGGACTGCTCGCCTGCGCTGTGATGGTCGCACTATCGCCCGGCATCACGCTTGAAGGGCTCGCGGAGCAGGCAATCGTCGGTGGAGCGAACGGCTGCACCGTAAATCCGGCTGTGCATCCGGCTTCTTCGCCTACGCGGTTGCCCTGAGACACATGCCCGGAAACCGTATAGGTGCCAGGCGCCAGGCCGATCGTTTTTACGGTTGCAGTCGCATCCGCACCGTCTATTGCAGCGCCACTCCCGCTGGTCGTCCAGCTATAGAAAACCTTCCGTTTCGGATTCAGATTTGTCGCAGTCGCCGTTGCCGTCACAGGATCGCCTGCGAATACTGTGTCTGGCTGGACGCTGCACGAAAGGGCCACCGGAAGCCGTGACCACCCGCCGCCGAACCCAAACAGCAAGCCCGAAGAAAGCCGCAGATCGTTCTGGCTTGCACTCACTCCTGTAGAAACATCATTCACGACACCGGAGAATCTGGTGAGCATGTACTCCGCCTGCACGGCGCGGATCGACACCCGATGCGTCAGGCGAATATCCAATCCGCCGCCGCCGGTCAGGGCAAAAGAGTTCTGCACAGGAAGCAGCGTACACGCTCCGCCAACGCAATTGGTCACAGTCGCCGGCGACGCATGGACGCCTCCTGCCAGCACCTGCACGAACGGCGTGAACCGGGTTTCATTGCGATAGGAGAGCCGCGGACCGAAGAGATAGGTGTATGCGTTTCCCGTGGCCTTCTCGACGATTGGCTGATTGATGCCGTTGCCGGTCAGCTGCAACTGGCTGTTGTCATAAAAACCAAAGTCGCCCACTAACCCGAGATAGCGATTGAAATTGAATGCAATCGAAGCGCTACCGCCGTTAAGTCCCACCATGCGATTGCCCGCAACGGTATTGTTGCTGAAAGTGCCAAAACGCGAGTAGCCCAAGAATAGTTCGACCTTCGGCGTCTTGTGATGTCTTCGCGGCGCAGGCACCGTCGCAACCGTCTGTGCGCCCACTGCTTTCGGAAGCAATAACATCGGTGCAACGGCTGAAGCAATGGCCAGCGTGGCGAACATTCCCGCAAATAATCTCATCATCATTCTCCCCTGAATCTCTCTTGCATCGCGCTCAGCCTCGAACGCCCTACGTTGCATCGGCCGCGGTCACCCTCATTTGAGAATGGCCGCGGTGCAGCTTACTGGACGTTGATGATGGTGTTGACCATCGTGACCGACGCATTCAAAGCAATAACTCTGCCGTTGATCGTCGTTACCGCGGCAACTCCAGGACTCGAAACCGTGATCCCGGGCGAGGAAATGATGGTTCCCACCATCGTTCCGCCGCCACCGTAATTGATAACCGCACCAGGAAGGTTGCCAACTGCCCAGAAGACGTGGCTCGCTTGTGCTCCGTTGAGCAAGATCACGCTTTGAGACTGTGTCGGCGTGCCTACCGTCAGAGACGATCCGATCTGGAAGATAAAGTACGCATTGGCATCGCCCTGGGCATCGAGAGTCAGCGGACTTCCAGTGATTTGATAGAACGTTGCCGACTTGTACGTTCCAGGAAACAACGTGCGGCCGCCCAACTCGTTGCTCGCAAGCGTGATGCCACCAGCAAGTCCCTGAAGTGTGTTGTACGCTGCAAGAGCTTGCAATGCGGCCTGCGTTGCGGTGGCGAAAGTAGTGGCGGTTCCCTCATTTGGGCATGCTGTCGTAGGTTGACTGGCGCCGGGCGCTGTAAAGATCGCGATGAGCCCCGATCCGGGTGTCGCCGCTACGGGTCCTACAAGTGCCGCGGACAAAGGAGTCTCCGTATAGGTGCATGCCGCTACACCGGTAAGAGTCACAACACTGTCATCGTGAAAGCCAGTGATCAACGTGGAAGCAGCTGTGGTGCCGATCGCTCCGTTGTTGACCGCCGATAGCAGTCCCTGGTTGGTGATTCCGGCATTGCCTCCGAACGTTCCAAAGTTCGAAATGATGGGCCCAAGCACGATTGGGGGCGGTACAAGCGTTGCCGCAGTGGTGAAGGTCCATGGATCCGGCGCACCCATGGTACCCAGAGGATCTCCCGCAAGGTCGGTTGCTCCGGAAGTTACCGTCGCGACGTAACTGGTGCTCGGGAGAAGCGCAACCAGGGGCGTGAGCGTGGCTGTGAACGTTACCGCGTTATACGAAAGCGTACCCGCCACCGTATTTCCGCCCTGCGTAAGCTGGAAGGTCGCATTCGTGATGGTCAGCGGATTCATTGCCTTGGTGAAAGTTGCGCTTACCGCCTGCGTGAGAGGGACGTTCAGTGCAGCGTTTGCGGGTAGTGTCGAAACGATTTGCGGCGCAACGACAACGAACGCGCCGGTAGTGAAGGTCCAAACATAGTTGCTGGCCAGTCCAGTGCCCGCCAGGTTCTGAGCCCCAGTGGTGATCGTAGCCGTATACAGCGTGTTGATCGCTAGATTCGCTGTCGGCGTGAACGTCAGCGTATTTCCAATCGCTGCGTAAGCAACCAGACCGGCAACAGGAGTGGTACCCGGTCCCGTCAACATAAAGGTTGTCGAGTTGATCGTGGCAGGGTTCATCGGCACACTGAACGTAGCGCTAATCGCTTGATTGGCGGGCACATTCGTGGCTGCGTTCACAGGGATGGTCGAAACAACTGTCGGAGGTACAGCGACAGTTGTGCCAGTGGTGAAGGTCCAGACATAATTACTAGCCAGGGCGACGCCACCGAGGCTCTGCGCCCCCGTGGTGATCGTTGCCGTATACAAAGTGTTGATCGCGAGATTCGCTGTCGGGGTGAACGTCGCAGTGGATCCTGCGGCGACATAGGCGACGGTTCCTGTCACGGGCGTCGTACCCGGCCCAGTAAGCGTGAATGTCGTCGCGTTGATCGTAGAGGCCGTCATAGCCACGCTAAACGTGGCGCTGAGAGCCTGATTGATAGGCACACCCACCGCCAGATTGGCAGGAACCGTAGCGATGACCGTCGGCGGGATGGTCGCAGGGACCGTTCTAAAGATCCACACATAGTTGGCAGCCAAAGGAGCGCCTCCCAGACTCTGGGCTCCAGTGGTAATCGTGGCCGTATACAGCGTGTTGACGGTAAGAGCGGCTGCCGGAGTAAATGTGGCTACTGCGCCCGTGCAAGCAACCGAACCCGCCACCGCTGTCGCACCGGGACCCGTAAGAACAAAGTTGGTGGCCGGCGAGGCGAGCGTCGCACAATTCATAGCCTGGCTGAACGTCGCACTCAGCACCTGATTGAGCGGCACACCCGTCGCGCCATTTGCGGGGACTGTAGAAAGAACCACGGGCTGCACCGCGGTCGTAAAGCTCCAGATATAGTTCACCGCCAGCGGATCGCCGGTTGAATCGGTCGCGCCGGTGGTGATCGTTGCCGTGTAAACCACGTTGTACGTCAGCGGAACGCTAGGGGTGAAGGAAGCCACCGATCCCGTCGCGTTATACGCAACGGTTCCAGCCACAGCCGTTGCACCGGCCTTCAAAAGGAAAGTGGTGGCGGTAATCGTCGCCGGATTCATCGCTTTGCTGAACGTAGCCGTGAGAACCTGGTTGGCCAGCACGCCGGTTGCACCATTTGCCGGAACGGTCGCAATCACCGTAGGTTGCGTCGCGGTCGTAAAGCTCCATGTATAACTTGCTGCCGTCTGCACGCCTACCGTATTGGCTACGGCGTTCGTGATCGTTGCCGTATAGACCGTGTTGTAAGCAAGTGCGGCCGCGGGCGTAAAGGTAGCGATCGATCCCGTCGCGGTGTACGCCACGGTGCCCGTAACGGCAGTAGTGCCAGGGCCTGTGAGCAGAAATGTAGATGTAGTAATAGTGGCCGGGTTCATGGCCTCGCTGAACGTCGCCGAGACAACCTGGCTGATCGGAACACCGGTCGCGCCTGCGGCAGGTACCGTGGAAACAACAGCCGGAGCAACGGTATTCACCGTCTCTTTCCCACACCCACCCACAAAGATCAGTAAGAAAACCGCCAAGGACGCTGTAATTCCAAGCCTGCAAATGCGCATTTGATACCTCATATCGAACCCGTGCGACACGACGTTCGATATCCAGGTTTGCGTTCGCACGCAGTTACGAGGAGGGACCGAAGACGTTGAGTTCCAAGTTTTACTAACGACTATCTTCAAGTTCTGAGCAATACAGCTCACTTTGTGAATCAAATTTCCGGTACGGTACGGGTTGCCCGCTTGCAAATAAATTCTCTACATCTTTAGAGCTACATTCGCCAGACGACCACAAAAGGTCATTGGGCCGCCACCCGGCGAACCATTCCGTTACCTCTCTGTCTTTGTTTCGAATGTCATCACTGGACGAATTGGCGAAAGAATCAGCATAAGGTCGGCAATCTTGCCCTTTTCGGCCAGAGTCGCATCACACGGCTTACTATGTTGCCCATGAGAACGTTCAGGAACGCCCAACTCGCCCTCCTCGCCCTCACGCTCGCGGCAATAGCCGCCCATGCTCAACAAACCGTCATCCCGCTTTGGCCGCACGGCACGCCCGAACCAGCCCAAACCACCGAGCCCGAAAAAGACGTCACCAAAGACACAGACGGCCTCATTAACGGCCACCGCACCGCGCGCCTTACCAACGTCACCGTCCCCACCATGACGGTCTACCAACCGCCCGCCGACAAAAACACCCGAACCGCCGCGCTCGTCTTCCCTGGTGGGGGCTACGCCCGCCTCGCCTGGACCGGTGAAGGCACAGATACCTGCGACTGGCTCACGTCCGTCGGCATCACCTGCCTGCTCGTCAAATACCGCGTCCCGCAGCCGACAGGTGAAGCCGGCCATTATCCTGCCGACTTTGCCGATCTTGAAGATGCGCAGCAAGCCATGCGCCTGGCTCGCGAGCACGCCGGTGATTGGCACATCGACCCCAACCACATCGGCGTCGTCGGCTTTTCTGCCGGTGGCAATCTCGCCGTGTTGCTCAGCACGCACCCCGACGATCATCACATCGAATCCACCCCGGCCGCGCACGACATTCCCGGTCTCGCCGGCGAAGCCTCCGGGGGCATCAAGCTGACAGGAATCACTGACGCCCGGCCAAACTTCGCAATCGTCGCCTATCCGGCCTATCTCGCCACCCCGCCCGACAACAAGATCCTCGATCCGGTCTATGCACCCAACGAATTCACGCCTCCCACATTCCTGATTCAGGCAGAAGACGATAAATCCTACGGCTTCAACGCGCCTATCTACTATCAGGCGCTGGCCGCGGCGAAGGTTCCAGCTGAACTGCATATGTTCGCCACGGGCGGTCACGGCTTCGGCATTCACCCTCCGGGCAAGCCGGAAGAGCACTGGACGCGCATCGCGGACATCTGGCTCCGGTCGATCGACATGTTGCCGCCCTACAGCCCTCAACGACCGGCAGCCGTGGCCGCGCCCACACTCCCTAGCATACCGGCCGTCAGCGTGCCTTGCACAACCCCGTCTACCGCGTCTCAACAGCCGCAACCCGGCAGGCCGACCAATACCCAACCCATCAGCACAAATGGCGCTCCTGCCGACACCCCCTGCTACCAGTAACTTCTTGTCCTCCACGCATGTGTCTCGTATCCCCTCCCCATAAGGGATACGAGACACATGCGAGCCTCAGTATTCTGCGGTTCCGAAGCGAAGTACGAAAAACTTCGTTGAAAGTACGAATTTATTCGTATAAAGTTCGTTGCGTGGCTATGAGACGAGAAAAGCATAATGCCCTCTATCAAGTTGCACGGAACTCCGGCACGTTTTTCTGCGTAAGACACACGTAGAGACTCACGGATCCAATCCACTCACGGACCCGCTCCAACAACGCATCCCCGCACGACGAGGATTTCATGATCAAGTTTCTTGGCGCCGCCGCTATCATTGCGGCGCTCGCGCTCCCGCATGCTTCCGCGCAGACTCCATGCCATGGTTCGCCGCTCGAAGGAACCGTACGCGACGCCACGCAGGCGCTCATTCCCGGCGCGAATCTTTCGCTCGATGGCGTCATCGTCGCGTCCAGCACCTCCGACGGCCGCTTCCGCATTGCCTGCGTCGCCGAAGGCACGCATCATCTCTCCGCAGTCGCACAAGGCTTTGCCACGCAAGCAATCTCTTTCAAATCGCCGCACACCGAGCCACTAGCGGTAGTGCTGAAACTCGAAGCTGTCGAAACCCAACTAGATGTCGACGCCGACAGCACCGTCCCCTCTGACCCCACCGCAAGTGGCCCAAGCCAGACCATCTCCGGCAACCGCCTCCAATCCCTCGCCGACGACCCCGACGACCTTCTCCGCGAACTCCAGCAAATGGCCGCAACCGCCGGCGGCAGTCCCTCCGGTGCCACCATCCGAGTCGACGGCTTCGCGGGCGGCGACAGCAGCAGCCTCCCGCCCAAAGACTCCATCGCTTACATCAAGGTCAACCCCGACCTCTTCTCCTCCGAGTATCGCCAGCCTCCCTTCGGCGGTGGCGAGATCCAGGTCTACACCAAGCCCGGCCAACCCACCTTCCACGGCTCTCTGTTTGCCACCAATGGCAGTCCCTGGATGAACGCGCGCGATCCCTTCTCCACCAGCAAGGCCGCACTGGGCAAACAGCGGTACGGCTTCTCTCTCACCGGCCCTCTACGCAAGAAGGGTGTCGACTTCAGCCTCAATCTCGAGCACCGCTCCATCAACAACTACGCCGTCATTGACGCCATCGGCATCGACGCCGCCGGCGACCAGACTCCCATCCTCCAGAACATCCCCGCGCCGCAGCGCCTCTGGGTCGGCATGGCGAAAGTCGAGTGGCAGCTTGGGGAGAAAAACACATTCATCACCAGCTTCAGCGCCTGGCATAATCATCAGGAGAACGTCGGCGCGGGCGGCATCACGCTCGCTGAGGCCGCCTACGACGCTGAGAAATACGACCACAACCTGCACCTCACCGAAGTCACCACTATCTCCCCCAGACTCATGCATGAGGCACTCCTCGGCATCCAGTTTGACGGCGTGGACCAGGCTCCTAACTCCTCCGCTCCACAGATCCAGGTCGCCGGCGCCTTCACCTCCGGCGGCAGCACCAACGGCACCCAGCGAGACCACGAAATCGACGCCGAATACGACGACGACGCCATCCTTAACCTCTCCAAACACCTCATCAAGTTCGGCAACCAGTTCGAATACCTCCGTGAGCGCATGCGGCTGCCCAACAACTTCAACGGCACCTGGCTCTTCGCCGGCGGCACTGCCCCGGTCCTTGACGCCAATAACAACCCAACCGCTCAGACCGAAACCATCACCGGCGTCCAGCAGTACCAGCGCGCCCTCAACGGCTGGGCCGGGGGCTCACCCACCGAATTCTCCAACTCCGCCGGCAACCCCACCATCAACATGACCCAATACCGCGAAGCCATCTTCTTCCAGGACGACTGGAAGGTGCGCTCTAACGTTCACATGGCCTGGGGTCTGCGCTACTACACCCAGAACAAGCCAATGGTGCATAACAACTTCACGCCACGCTTCGGCGTCTCCTGGTCTCCGGACAAGAAAGCCACCTGGACCCTCCACGCCCACGCCGGCATGTTCGCCGGCCGCTTCAGTGCCCACAATTACAGCCAGATCCTTCAGATGGACGGCGTACAGCGCGTCACCAGCCTTCTCTACAGCCCCGCTTGCCCCGGTGTCTTCAATCCGAACGGCTGCAACCCCTTCATCGGCGCCACGCCCATTCAGTCTGTGCGCACCATCCAGCCCCACCTGCCGAACCTCTTCTACAACATCGAAAATTTCGGCTTCAGCCACACCATCGCCAAAAACTGGACGCTCTCCGCCGACTACTACATCGCGCAGATGTGGCATTACACGCGCACCGAAAACATCAACTCGCCCACCAATGGCCAGCCCAACGGCCCGCGTCCCTTCGGCGCGAACCTCAATATCCTCCAGTGGCAGGACTCCGGCCGCGGCTACGGCAATGTCCTCTTCATGGGTCTCGATCAGCACTCGCTCAAGCGCTTCCAGTTCTTCATGGGCGCGGTTCGCGTCGATATCATCGACGACACCGACGACAACCCATTCTCCACTCCCCAGACCACCGGCTCAAACACCGGCGAATACGCTCGCCGCGCCGGCAACGGCCTCTGGAACGTCTTCGGCAACGCCACGCTCACGCTGCCTGAAAAGCTGCAACTCAGCGCCAACTTCAACGGCTCCGGCCGTGCGGACTACAACATCACCACTGGCCAGGACAACAACGGCGACGGCGACTTCAACGACCGCCCGCAATACGCCACGCCCGGCACCCCGGGTGCCACCCAGACCCCCTGGGGTCTGCTCACAGCCTCCGGCGGCACCGGAATCTTCCCCCGCAACAAGGGCATCATGCCCTGGACGGTCTACCTCGACACCAACCTCCAGCGCACCTTCAAACTAACCCGCAACCCGAAAGCCGAACACCAGCAAACGGTATCGGTAAACCTCCGCGCCGCGAACGTCCTGAACCACACCAACGTCACCAGCGTAGGCGGAGTCTTCAACTCCCCGCTCTTCGGCGTCCCCTATGCCGCCGATAACGGTCGACGCATTGAAGCTGGTTTACGCTACAGCTTCTAAACACCCGTTCTTGAAACCCAAGAATCCTGTCAAGCCCCCGGCGCTCGCCAAAACGTCGAAATGCCCCGTAAACATTGGCGATTTCACACCGAGAAAGTTTGCACATTTACCCTTCCCAATTCGATATCCTTGAAGGAGACGCCATTGTCTAAGGAAGTCGACTCACGATCCCCGAAACGGCATGGCGTACGGGCCGAAGTCCACCGCTAACTACAATGTTCTCCGGACTTTGCAGCAAAAATGCGGGGGGAGGGGGGTGTCTACCCGGCCGCATCCAAAACAGCCGGACTGGGCCGTTCGCTTTCGAACACACCCTCCCACTTGGCGACGATGACACTGGCGAGGCAGTTGCCGGAGACATTGATGACGGTACGAGCCATGTCCAGCAGGGCATCAGACGCAAGCAGAACCATGATGGGCTCGACGGGGAGATGGAACGTCGAGGCTGTCGCCAGCAGCACGACCATTACAGATTTTGGAACACCCGCAACGCCTTTGCTGGTGATGATTAGCGTACCCATCATAATGAGCTGCTGGGGGATGCTCATATGGATGCCGCCGGCCTGCGCGACAAACATGCTGGCAACGGCAAGGTAGAGCGTGGAGCCATCGAGGTTGAAGCTGTAGCCGGCAGGGATGACGAAGGACACAACGCGGCGCGGGACACCGAGCTTTTCCATCTGCTCCAGAGCGCTGGGCAGCGCGGCCTCACTGGCGCCAGTGGCGAAGGCGATGGTGGCTGGCTCGGCGACCGCGAGCAGGAAGCGCCTGATGGGCACACGGAAGAGCAGCGCAGCCGGGAACATGACGAGCAACGCAAAGGCTATGAGCGCAACGTAGAGAGTGAGCAAAAGCTTACCCAGGTTGACGAGTACTCCCAGGCCCATATGACCGATCGTGTAGGCCATCGCGGCACCTACCGCCAGCGGGGCGAAGTACATCACGATGTTGGTGAAGCGCAGCATGGCTTCGCTGATACTTTCGCAGAGCCGCAGCACGGGCGCGCGTTTCGCTTCGCTCATCATCGCGAGCGCGCAGCCGAAGAAAACGGCGAAGACGACTACCTGCAGGATCTGGTCTTCGGCAATGCTCTTGGCGATGTTCTCCGGGAAGACGTGGAGCAGGAAGTCATCCCAATGGGTGGGCGGCGGAGCAGGGCCATCGGCGGCGGCGGTAATCGCAAGACCGACACCTGCCTTGGAGATATCGATGGCGACCAGACCGATAGCCAGCGCGAAGGTAGTTGCGACTTCAAAGTAGACCAGCGCCTTGATGCCCATGCGGCCGACGCCCTTGAGGTCGCCCTGGCCGGCAATGCCGACGATCAGCATCGACAGCACGAGCGGTGCGACAATGGTTTTGATGAGCCGAAGGAAGATATCCGGGAATACATGAAGCTGGACGGCGAAAGAGGGAGCGTCGAAACCGAGCTCCGAGCCGGCAACCATGGCAACGAAGAACCAGGGTGTCAGGCTCCGCTTGCGCCACGCGTAGACAGCCAACAGCAAAATGCCCACCCAGCGTATGGCTACCGACGCATTGTGCATGCCGAACCACAACTGCAGCGCAACCCCCACGAGCACCACCGCTACCGCGGCGCCCGCATCGGTGGCATCCCGTACCGTCAATCCCTTTGCCATATTCAGCGAAGGATATCAGGCCTGTACCGCGGCCCTGCCAGTCGCGGTCGCAGCCCAGTACAATTCCCTCATGTTCCGTTCCCCGGCCCAACGCGTCGCGATTGCCCTTTGCCTCTCAGCCGTCCTCCGCGCCCAAGGCCCCCAGCCATCTGCCACCTATAGCGGCCCGCTCAGCACGAAGCCAACCATCAGCCCGCTTTCCTCACCTACGCTTTCACCCGGCGTTCTGGAGCTGATCAAGCTCGAAGCCGAGTTCTCCGACTCTGTTGCCAAGGGCGGCGGCAAGGCCTTCGCCTCATGGTTCGCGGACGACGCCGTGACCCTCAACAATGGCAAGTCGGCCGTGCTCGGACGCACCGCCATAGCCGCCGAAGCCGTGTGGGACCCAAAAACTTATCAGCTTTCCTGGTACCCCGAAGGCGCCCAGATGGGGCCATCCGGCGACACCGGCTTCACCTGGGGACATTATGATGCGCAGTCCAAGGACCAAAATGGACAGCCGGTAACCCTTTCCGGCCGTTACATTACCTTCTGGAAAAAAGTGAACGGGGCCTGGAAAGTGGCCCTGGACGCCAGTGCTGACGCGACTCCCGCTGCCGGAGACTGCTGCCGCCTCCCGACACCCTAAAAATTGACCCACAGGGGTAACACTTTTAGGTAACTTTCGTCCGCCCGGTAGCGCGAAAGTGGGACATCTAATCCTCTAAGTACCTCTTTATCCTCAAGTTGCAGTGACAGAGATTTCTCCATTGAACGAGCTTCCACGCTTGCAGGCCTTCGAGCAGTATGAACTTGCCGATATGCCGCATGACCACGCCCTCGACGACATCGCTCGTCTGGCGGCGCAGCTCTGCAATGCCCCGATCGCGGCGATAACGCTACTCGGCGAAGACAATGTCACGTTCCCCGGCCGCTACGGTCTCGACATCACCTCCGCTCCACGCAACAGCTTGCCCTGCGAAACCACCGTTAGCGGTGATGGTATCTACCAGATTCCAGATGCCCGCCGCGACCCCGAATTCGCCCCCGGCGGCATCCCGGTCGGCGACCGCCGCTACCGCTTCTACGCCGGCGCACCAATCTACATCGCAGACGGCACACCCATCGGTTGCATCCTTGTGCTCGACACCGCCGCCCGCAAGCTCACGCCAGGACAAGTAGAGTCGCTCGAAACATTGAGCCACGCTGTTACTACGCGGCTTGAGCTTTCGCTGCGCGTCCGTGAGCAAGACCGCTCCGCTCGTGCGCAACGCCGCGTGGAAACGGCGTTAACGGTGGAGCGCAACTTCGTATCGGCTGTGCTCGATACGGTCGGCGCTCTCGTCACCGTGTTCGACACCGCCGGACGCATCGTTCGGTTCAACCGCGCCTGCGAAATCATCTCCGGCTATAGCTCCGCCGAGTTGGTTGGCAAGTATGCGTGGGAACGGCTCATTCCTGAGCAAGACGTTGCCGACTACATCGACAGCTTCGAGCGTATTCGTTCCGGCGATTTCCCTACGACCTACGAAAATTACTGGCTGGCTTCCGACGGAACTTCGCGCCGCATCTCATGGTCGGCTACGGCGCTGGTCGATTCACAAGGGCAGGTTGCGTTCATCATCGCCACCGGCATCGACGTCACCGTGCAGCGCGTGGCGGAAACACAGATTCGCGAAAGCGAATCGCGCTATCGTCAGTTGATCGAAGGCTCACTGGGCATGGTTTGCACGCATGACCTTGACGGCATGATCCTTTCCATCAACGAATATGCGGCGCGTGGCATCGGCTACACGGTGGACCAGGTGGTGAACCACCCGCTGTTGGAGTTCGTATTTCCGGAGCGCCAGCAGTTCATCAAACCGTATCTCAACGATCTGCTGACTACTGGTGAGGCGCAGGGCTTTCTGCATCTGCGCCATGCGACCACCGGTGAGGAGCGCGTCTTCGCCTACCGCAATCGTCTTGTCGAGCCGGCCGGCAAGCCGCGTTATGTGCTGGCGTTCGGCATCGATGTGACCGATCAGATTCGTGCGGAAGAGCAGCTCCGTACGCTCATTCGGCAGTCGAACTCCGTGCTTGAGTCCGTGGGCGACGGCATCTTCGGTATCGATCTCGAAGGCCGCATTACCGTTGTGAATCCCGCGGCTGCACAGATGCTTGGCTACCGCCCCGATGAAATCCTTGGCAAGCAGATGCACGAGCTCATTCACCACTCGTATCCGGATGGAAGCTCATACCCGCACTCGGAGTCTCCCATCCAGACGAGTCTTTCGGACCTGACCACCGTCCGCGTTTCCAACGAAGTTTTCTGGCGCAAGGATGGCACAAGTTTCCCGGTGGAGTATGTTGCACGGCCGCAGATCGAAGCCGCTGCGACGGACGCTTCTGCATCTTCAAGCAGCACAGAAGGCGCTGCAACCGTCACGCACCATCTTTCAGGTTCGCATCGCATCGCGTTCCCCGAACAAGAGATGATCGAAGCCAAGTTGTCTTCTACCGAACTAAAGAAGGTCGGCGACATCGAAATTCCTCAGCGCGGACGCGCGGTCGGCGTGGTCGTTGCGTTCACCGATATCTCCGAACGCAACGCGCTTGATCGCATGAAGGATGAATTCATCTCAACGGTTTCGCATGAGCTGCGCACGCCATTGACATCGCTTCGCGCAGCGCTCGGCCTGGTGGGCGGTGGAGCGTTGAATTCACGTCCAGACAAGATGCGCCAGATGATGGACATCGCCATCGGCAACACCGATCGCCTGGTACGGCTGGTGAACGACATCCTCGACCTCGAGCGCATCGGCTCCGGCAAGGCCGAGCTACACTCCGTAATGTGCTCGGTGGATGAGATGCTGCACCGCTGCACGTCGCTGCTGCAAAACTCCGCGGCCAAGGCCAATATCCGCTTCACCATTGAAAGCAACAATGTGAACGTGTGGGCCGATCCTGACCGCATTCTGCAGACGTTAACCAACCTGATCGCCAACGCAATCAAGTTCTCGCCGCAAGCTTCTACGATCCCGAGCGAGATCAAGCTCAGCGCCAACTACGTCTCCGACGACGAGGCGATCATCGAAGTGCAGGACCACGGCCGCGGCATCCCCCCTGACAAGCTGCAGCAGATTTTTGAACGTTTTAAGCAAGTCGATGCGTCGGACTCCCGCGTCATGGGCGGCACGGGTCTTGGCCTGGCGATCTGCCGAAGCATCGTGACGCAGCATGGCGGCCATATATGGGCTACCAGCACGCTGGGCGAAGGCGCAACGTTCCACTTCACGCTACCTACGCGACCAGCAAGCCACCTCAGCTAACTTACACACATGATGCTTGCGTACCATAGCTAGGTGTCGGAACTTTTCAGCAACGCCATCGGTATAGATTTTGGGACCACCAACAGCTCCATCGCGTTTGCACGGGCGGATGGTTCCGTTGGACTTATCCCCTTTGCTTCAGCCACTGGTCCACTCACATCATCGCGATCGGTGCTCTACGCCCAGCAACAGGCCTCGGTGGCGCGGCGTCCTGTGTCGATCTGGACGGGCCCGTCGGCCATTGAGCACTACCTTGCTAGTGACAGCCTCGATACGGATGTGCGGCGGCGATTTATCCAATCGCTGAAGAGCCATCTTTCTGCACGCACCCTTACGGGCACCGAGATCTTTAACAGGAAGTACCGCTTCGAAGACCTTGTCGCGAAGATCCTTAGCGATCTACGCGCGCAGGCCAGCAGTTTCCTCGGGTTCGATGTCACGACCGCAGTCATCGGACGTCCGGTGACCTTTGTCGGCGCCGATACTGAGGATGACAATGACTTCGCTCTCGAACGATTGAGGCAGTCCTTGCTGCAGGCGGGGTTTCAGTCGGTAACGTTCGCGATGGAGCCCGTTGCGGCTGCTTATGCGTATACGTCTGAGCTCGATCGTGAGCAGCTTTTGCTGATCGGCGATTTCGGCGGGGGCACTACGGACTTTTCGCTGCTGCGTGTGACTCCGTCAGGCAACGACCAGCCTCAACGCACCGTGCTCGGCAGCACCGGCGTAGGTCTTGCCGGCGATGCCTTTGACGCACGCATTGTGCGACGCTTGATCGCGCCGGCTCTCGGCTCAGAGTCCATGGCGCAGGGGCTCAACAAGCTTCTTCCCGCTTTGCCGGCGTGGGTCTATGCAAATCTCGAACGCTGGCACACGCTTTCGTTCCTGCGCACACACGCGGTTGTTGAGCTGCTGCGGACCACGCAGAAGCGCGCACTTGAGCCGGAGAAGATTGCTGCTCTGGCGTCGGTCGTGGAACATGATCTTGGCTACCGGCTGCATCAGGCGGTGCAAAAACTGAAAATCGACCTCACCGCACAGGAGTCCGCGAACTTTGTGCTCGAAGCCGATCCGGTTTCGCTGCACGAGGCTGTTTCGCGTGTGGACTTCGAAGGATGGATCGCTCCCGAACTCGACAGGATGTCATCGAGCCTTGATGAGTTGCTGGAGAAGACCAATACATCGCGGGCTGAGGTCGGGCATGTCTTTCTGACTGGCGGAACATCGCTGGTGCCCGCTGTGCGACGCCTCTTTACCAGCCGCTTCGGCGAGGAACGCGTGAGCAGCGGTGAGGCGTTCACTTCTGTAGCGCATGGACTGGCGCTTATCGCTGCCAACAAGAGTTAGGCTTTTTCCTCGACAGGCTTCTTCGGGGCGTGGATGGTATCGAGCACGCATTGATACAGCTTGTTGCGCTGTTCAAAACGGCTGCTCGCACGGGTGACATAGCGCACGACGAGGTCGACGCCGCTCGACGATGGCCGCAGATTCACAGCGGGCTCCGCCGTGAAGTGCGCCAGACCATGAGCGTTCGAGGCCTGTTGCCACTCTTTCTCCGCCTGCTCTGAGTCGCTCTTTGTAGCGGAGACAACCGTTGCATGCACGCGTTCAATCGTTGCATAGGTTTCTTCATCTTCGGGAATGGTGACGGTCAGCTCGTCCCACATCCATTGGCCGGTGGTAGAGAAGTTGAAGAACTTTCCGCTGATGGCGTACTTATTGTTGAAGGCTACGCGACGGCCCGTCGGATGACCTTTCGCGGTCCAGTTGCCGGTTTCGAGCAACGTGGTGCGAAACAGCCCGATATCGACAACCTCGCCCGCTACCCCGTCGATCTCAACGACATCGCCGACGCCAAGGCCACTGCGGCCCATCAGAATGAACCAGCCGACAAAGGCAAGGATGAAGTCCTGCAGCGCAACGGTAAGTCCTGCGGTTGTAAGACCAATGACGGTTGATATCTGGCCCGGAGGCCCGAAGGTTACCAGCAGAATGCTAATCAGGGCGAGCACTTGGATCACCAGCCGCGTAATCCTGCTCAAAGTGCGTGTTCTACGGCGGTCGAGCGATTCGCGCTCCGCGAATCGGCGAACCAAAGCGTTGGCAAGAATTGCCAGCATGACGATGACGGCGATCCATAGGGCCTGCACCAGGATCAAATGCGCGACGATGCTGTGCTGCAACACGACCTGTGCAGCCCACTTGTCGTAGACAGAGCCCAGCCGTTGCTCGGTGTCGACGCGGTCGTCATAAATGCTCATCAATTGCCGCTCAAGGCTCAGCCGCTTGAGACCGGCGACTTTGGTCGCAGCCACATCGCCTGTAGCAGCACCCTGCGTCATGGCAGAGGCTTCGAGCCTGTCATGCGCCGCGCTGAATGTTTTTGCATCAGCATCTGAGGCCGCCTTGGCATCTTCCAGCAAATCATGGCGTTCGCGCTGCCGTTGCCAAGCGCCGATGAGTCCCGCTAGCGTGCGATATCGCTGCACGGCAACCACGGCAGACTCGCCTGCGCCTTGTGAAGAATCAAACTTCTTCATGTCGGCCTGGCGGGCTGTCAGCTCTTGCTGAATCTCGCCGCGCTGATCGCCGGAAGCGCGGGCAAGATCGGCTCGTGCATCGGTTAGCTCGTCTTGATCGAGGGTAAGCTGCGCCTGCGCGATGTCAAGATCGTCGCCGCCCTTCGGCGTGAGATCTTTCACCTGGTTCTGATCCGAGGCTACCGTCGCCTCCAGCTCTGTCACATGCTGCTGTGCTGCGAGCGCGTTGCCCGTCAGGGCCTTCTGCTTTAGAGAAGCTGTGCGTAGCGCCGCTGCAAATGCCTGGTCGACGTCGTGGTCCGCCAGCCGTTCAGCCTCGCGCGCATAGGCCAGTTCCTCCTGGGTGACGGCCATGCCGGCAAGCGCTTGCGCGGTAGTCCATGGAGTTTCGTCCACCAACGTCTTTTCACGCGCCGACGCAGGTTTGCCCTTCTGCTGTAGCGTGGGCACGTTCGACATGACGTAACTGGTGCGCCACGCGATCACGAGACCGAGAACAAAGAACGCTCCGAGCACGATGAGCGAACCGTATGCCCAGCGCCCGAATAGCGGGGTCGTTGTTTTGGTTCTCTCTTTTGGAACGTCTACGCTCCCATCGACTGCATCGGCCATATCCGATCATCTCATCCTCGGACAAGACGACTCTAGCTACTCGTCGTTCTCTCGCAGCTTGGCCAGTACACCAAAGTCTTCAAGCGTCGTGGTATCGCCGGTCACGGTGCCGGTGGTTGCAAGCTCTCGCAGCAGACGCCGCATGATTTTGCCAGACCGTGTCTTCGGCAGCGTAGGTGTGAACCTTAGATCGTCCGGGCGCGCCAGCGCGCCAATCTCTTTTGCAACCCACTGCCGCAGCTCCTGCTTCAGCTCTTCAGTCGGTTCGTGGCCCTCCTCAAGCGAAACGAACGCGGAGATTGCTTGGCCCTTCATCTCATCGGGACGCCCAACTACCGCAGCCTCCGCTACCTTGGAGTGTGCAACCAGAGCCGATTCGATTTCCATCGTTCCCAGCCGGTGACCGCTGACGTTGATCACATCATCCACGCGACCCATCAGCCAGAAGTAACCATCGGCATCGCGGCGCGCTCCATCGCCGGTGAAGTAGATTCCCGGAATCTCAGAGAAGTACGCCTCCTCGTACCGCTTCGCATCCCCCCATATGGTGCGTGCGATCGAAGGCCACGGCTTCTTGATGACGAGTAAGCCGCCCTGTCCCGCAGGCACAGGTTCACCTTCTTTCGTCACGACTTCCGGCACCACGCCGAAGAAAGGTCGCGTCGCAGAGCCTGGCTTGGTGGGCACGGCGCCTGGGATCGGAGCGATCAGGATGGCACCCGTTTCGGTCTGCCACCATGTGTCCACAATCGGGCAGCGCTCCTTGCCGATCTCGCGGTGATACCACATCCACGCTTCAGGATTGATCGGCTCGCCTACGGTTCCAAGCAGACGCAGGCTGCTGAGGTCATGCTTGCGGACGCACTCGGTGCCCCATTTGATGAACGCTCGGATGGCCGTCGGCGCTGTGTAGAAGACCGTAATCTTGTGCTTGTCCACAATGGTCCAGAAGCGGTCACCTTCGGGCCAGTTGGGCGCGCCTTCATACATCATCACGGTCGCGCCGTTTTGCAGTGGGCCGTAAACCACGTAACTGTGCCCGGTGACCCAGCCGATGTCGGCCGTACACCAATACACGTCATGCTCCTGCAGGTCGAAGATGTACTTGCTCGTGAGATACGTCTGCACCGAGTATCCACCGGTGGTGTGGACGAGGCCCTTCGGTTTGCCGGTCGTCCCGCTTGTATAGAGGATGTAGAGTGGGTCTTCTGCATCCATCCACTCCGCCGCGCATTCGTTTTTTACAGCAGCCATCGCCTCGTGCCACCACAGGTCGCGGCCCTCCTTCATCGGCACCTGCTTCTTCGGCTCACGCTGGAACACAACAACCTTGCGCACGCCGGGGCACTTCTCCATCGCCTCATCGAGGATGGCTTTCAGCTTCACTTCGGCACCACGGCGGTAGCTGATGTCCTGCGTGACCACCACCTGGCAATCCGAGTCGTTCACGCGGTCAGAGATCGCATGCGCCGCAAAGCCACCAAAAATGACCGAATGCACCGCGCCGATACGCGCGCAGGCCAACAACGCAATCGCAAGCTCCGGAGCCATGCCCATGTACAACGCGACGCGATCGCCTTTCTTCACGCTGAGCGACTTCAGCACATTGGCAAACTTCTGCACCTCAATATGCAGTTCGCCGAAGGTTAGCTTGCGCACCTCACCCGGCTCGCCTTCCCACAGCAGCGCAACCTTATCTTTGCGAGCCCCCAGCGCGTGCCGATCCACGCAGTTGTGCGACAGATTCAGCTTGCCGTCAACAAACCACTTCGCATGAGCGCCCGTTCCGACGAGCACATCCTTCCAGGGAGCGAACCACTCCAGCTCCAGTGCAGCCTCGGCCCAGAAAGCTTCCGGCTCCGCGATGCTGCGCTCGTACATGCGCTCATACTCGGCCAGGCTGCCGATACGCGCCTTGGCGGCGAACTCCGCCGGAGGCGGAAACACACGATCTTCCCGCATCAGCGACTCGAAGTTTTCGCTCGGGTTGGAGGTCGAAACAGCGGTCTTCTGGGGCGATTCCTGGTGAGGCTGGTTTTCAACTGGCATGAATGAACTCTTGCTCCTGGCACGCAGTGGCTCTTCCTTCTATAAGAAGCGTGCAAAGCAAAAGGTACGTTATCGCAACAAGAACCGGCAACCCGCCTGCCTGGGCGGTGCTCTGATGCGCGTTCAGCAGCGAGTCGTTAAGGAAAACATCAACCCACTCCCCCAGCGCGTCACTGGTACTGATCGCCCTAATTTTTCCGCCGTTGATTGCTGTTTCGCGCGGTAACTGGCAGATCCGCAACCATCCGACCAGCTTTAGAGAAACCGGATTGCCCCAAGCGTGACATCATCGGAACTGTGAGCATTCCTCTTGGCGCAACGATCGGGTTCTTCCTCGGTTTCGTTTTCGGTGTCGGCTGCGCCCTGGCGGTCATGTATTCGATCTTCCTTGGTGGTTACCGTGCCGCCGTGCGCGACGCCCAGCTACCGGACCCGCCCGAACGTCTGCTCAAAGCGCAGGCCAAAGCCGCGGACCGGTCCACTTAAGCTCCGCCATCAATACCCTGCCGGCTCAACTCGACACGCATGGCCGCAACTTCCGCAGTCAACCGCTCCACGGCGCGCATCAACTCCCCACTGTGTACCGTTTCGGCGGTCGGTGTCATACCCTTTACGAAGAACGTCCCATTCGGCTCCAACACGCACTCGGCAACGTCCGAAGGATCATTGAACCCGTTCTTGTTCAGCACGGAGATCAGCTCTTCGTGCGTCAGTGTCTCTTGCTTCAGCGCATCCTCCAGCACCTTACCGTCCTTCACCAGCGTGGTCGCCGACCCCTGTAGCGCCGCCGTCACCTTTGGCGCCTTGTAAAGGACGCGCATCAGGAGCCAGTTGATGGCCAGCAGAGCGAACGCTCCGATGATTCCACCGCTGACCGAGTTGTCGTCGCCAATGATCGCGTTTTGCACCGTATTGGACAGGCTCAGCAATACCACCAGGTCAAACGGGTTTAGCTGTGCCAGTTCCCGCTTGCCAAAGAGCCGCAGGAACACGATCAGGCAGAGATAGACGACCACCGGCCGGAGTATCTTTTCCAGCAACGGCAACTGCATGTGAAACATGCTTTGGATGATGGTGTGCATCATGGGCGACTCCTAGTTTTACCGGCTTTCCGTTCGATGCAGCGGCGGAGTCGTCTCCTCGCGCGCGGCATGTGGCCAGCCAAGGGCAATGCTAACCTCTCACAGCGCGGCGCCTCCGGAATTCACGCGCGATAGATTTATATCGATTTGTCAGCTGCATGACACATTCTTTGCATCGAACCAAGAAGGTATTCACCAAAGCCCCGCTGCGGCCCCCGATTCGGGGGCCAAGTTTCGCCGCTTCATTTCGCTTTCTTGCGCAAAAGTTGCATTAAGTTTCAGCGTTAGGGGTATCGAACTGCTTAGATTTCCGCAGGAACTCTGGTAATCTTCTTCGTAACCCCGAACGCTAGGCCTAGGCGTCAAAGCACCCTATACAGATTGAAACTCTGAGGACTGACTCAATTATGGCGAAGCCGCTTATCAGCAACGATCCAAATCCCCCGAAGGACACTCGTTTCAGTCACTTCGGTGTGCTCGAAACTGGAAAAAGCAGCAAAGGTGCGGCGGTCACGTCGATCACCATCAATATCGTCATCATTTTGCTCATGGTCATTATCGGTGCGGTCGTTAAGACCAGCCCCGAAATGCAGAAAAAGCTGATCGCGCTCACCCTCCAGCCCAAACCGCCTGAGCCTAAGCCGATTCCGAAGCCACTTCCACCACCGCCCAAGCCACTCCCGGTTCCCAAGGTCGTGCTAGAGCAGCCTAAGATCAAGCCGATAGTTGTTCCCGAGAAAGCCCCTGATATCAAGCCTTTACCGGTTCCCGTCCCCAAGCCGGTCGTCCTGAATACGCCAGCGCCTCTGAAGGTGAATCCGCCTCCGGCACCGAAGGTCGTCAACCTGTCGGCACCCGCCAAGGCGGCCTCAATTGCCAATAACGATGCTCATCCCTCCCCTGTCCGGCTGGGTAATCCTGAAATCAAGGCCCTCAACGGTCCGGCGGCAGTAACTCCCGTAAATCTCGCCGGCGGCATGCATAACATGAGCGCTTCCAACACCGGCAGCGGTCCGCGTGCGCTATCCGCGAATCTCGGCAATGGATCTCCGGCAGGCACGGATATTCACGGTAGGGCTGTCGCAGTTGCTCCGATCAAGGGTATCGCTACCGGAGTCCCCGGTGGTACAGGGAAAGGCACCAACGGTCCCCGGCAGGTGCAGGTGCAGGTAGCCCAGGTCGCCGCAGTAACGCCGCAAGTGATCCGCACTGCGACGCTGGCCAAGCCCCCTGTGATCACCTACCAGCCCAAGGCCCAGTACACGCCCGAGGCCATGTCGTTGCATCTTGCGGGAGAAATAACCGTCAGCATCGTATTGCATGCCAATGGCACGGTTCAGGCCATCGGTGTGGTTGGTCCCGGCCTCGGCCACGGACTTAACGAATCGGCAATCACTGTAGCTCAAGGACTCCGTTTCAAACCGGCCCTCGATTCCAACGGCCAGCCTGTCGATTTCCCAACAAAGATCATTGTGCGTTTTGTGAGCAACAGCTAATAACGTAGCCGAAGCCTGTAACTCTTGCGTCCAATCACCCAGTAAGCTGTATCGTTGACCATACGGGGTCCCGCACCAGGATTTACCCATCGTGATCCTGGTTCAATTCAAGGGGCAGCCCCGTTTCGGGTAGCCGTAACAGCTAAGGAGCATCAAAAACCATATGAACCTCCGGAAGAATCTAACAGCCGCCCTGACCCTCACCCTTCTGGCCTCGTCGGCTATACCGGCAATGGCTTTCCCCTTTGGAAAGAAGAAAATCGTCGACGACTCTTCCATCACCCGCAAGCCCACCGCTGCCCAGAATGCCCTGATCGATAAGGCCATCGTGCGCGAGGCTGTTGTCATTAAAGAGATCAAGACCCGCGTTCCACTCGTGGAAACCTACATCCAGAACATGAAGCCGGATCCCGTCATGTTCGAAACCCCGCTGTCGGACGACCACTTCCTTGCCCGCGTGGACTGGGGCAAGGTGATCGGACAAACCGGTTACTCCAGCGAAAAGCGCGATGACACCAGCGGCGGCAAGGCCGGGTTCATGAGCAAGTTCAAGCACTCCTTCGACTACGTCACTGGCCTTTCCAAGAGTCTGCACCTACAGTACAACGACTCCGGCTTCGTCCGCATGATCGTTATCGACACCGACGGGCCCAACAGCGACGGCTTCAATCGCCAGAACTATACCTTCGCGTATGTCCGCAACGACTTTCTCGGTACTGTTCCGACCGTCGTATTTGACGTAGAACCCACGAAGCCCAAGCCGGGCCGCTTTATCGGCCGTATCTGGATTGAACGCAACGGCGGCAACATCGTCCGCTACTCCGGAGATCTAGCCGGCGAGCAAGCCGACATCCGTGAATACTTCCACTTTGAATCCTGGCGTACCAACATCCAGGAAGGCCTTTGGCTGCCGACCTCTAGCTACATCGAGGAAACCGACCCCAAGAGCCCAGAGCACGTCTTGAAGATGAAGGCCATCAACCACATCTGGGGCTACTCTCTGAAGATTCCCCCACCCGACGCCGACCAGACCAGCGTTGAAGTCGTCGGTGCAGACAATGCCACCGCAGCCGACGCGACGGACGTAAGCCCGCTCGGCGCACAGCGCGAGTGGATCCAGGAGGCAGAGGACAACGTCATCGACCGCCTCTATACCGCCGGCCTGATCGATGCACCCAGTGACTTTGACGACATTCTCGCTACGCTCGCGAACAACATCCTGGCTTACAACAACGTGCCCACCACGCGTCCCATCAAGGTGCGCACGCTGCTCACAGAGCCGCTCGAGTCCCTCGCTGTCGGCAATACGATCCTGCTCTCCAAGAGCCTGATCGATACCGCCGCGATTCCGACCGCGGACGGCATGCAGCTCCAGGGCAACCTCGACGCGTTACTCGCCTTCCAGGTCGCTCACATCATCCTCGGCCACCGCATCGACACCAAATACGCTTTCAGCGATCGCCTGCTGTTCCCCAGCGCTTCTGCCTTCGTCAAGCTGCCGATGCACCATACGGATGCCGACAATGTCGAGGCAGCCAAGAAAGCGATGGAGCTCCTGTCCGTAAAGGACCTCGAGTTCAGCCAGCCATTCTTCTCGCTTTATCTACAACAGCTCAAGGCACGCCAGTCCGGCCTGAAGGCTCTTACGGCTCCGCAGATCGGAGACAGCCTCCTGAAGAGTGATGGCACGTTCTGGATGCAGGCTATCGTCGCCAAAGGACCGAAGCTTGATAACAAGGATCTCGCGCAGCAGGGTGCCATGCCGCTGTCGCAGTTCCTCCGCTTCGATCCGTGGACCGATAAGGTCGTCCAGATGAAGACGACCGTCGAGCCTCTTCTCAGCTCGCGTGACAAGATTCCCTTCGAAGTCACGCCGATCTATCTGAAGCTGGCCTATTATCAGCCACCTGCACCGCCGCCGGCAGCCGCCGCTCCAGTGCAGGCTGCACCGCTGACTGCCACCCCGGTTGCCCCGGCAGGCGGCACGCCACCCGATGCAGGGACAGCTGCTCCCCCACCCGCTGACCCTGGAACCGCAGCCCCGGCGACAGGCACGGCAACCCCGCCCCCTACAGCTGGAGCAACTCCTCCACAAAACTAGCAGTCTGATCTGCTAGTTCCCCTGTAGATGGAGATGCACCGTTGAAGAAACTCGTTTTTGCCCTCGTGTCGATGTTCACTTTAACTTGCACTGCTTTCGCTCAGGGCAACTCGACCATTAGCCGCGCCGGGGATTTACAGCTTGGCGGAGGGTATGCCTCCGCCAACTCCGATTATGTCTCCAGCCGTATCAATGGCTTTGCCTTATACGGCGACTTCGACTTCTTCCACAATCTCGGCGTCGAAGTGGACTTTCACCAGGTCAGCGATTCCCCTTCTAAGGTGTACGAGCGCACGTATGAGGTCGGCGTTCGCTACATTCGCCACTATGGACGTCTGGGTCCCTACGCCAAACTCATGGTAGGCCGCGGTGTCTTCAACTATCCGCAGAACGAAGCGAATCTCGCCTACAACATGTACGCCGTCGGCGGTGGGCTCGATTACGCCGTTCTACCCAAAGTGAATGTGCGTGCGGATTACGAGTATCAGAGTTGGTACAGTTTTAAGCCCAACGGCTTGACACCGCAGATGCTCACCATTGGCGTCGCCTACCACTTTTCCTCCGGCAACCTCTCCGCACGCTGAGCGTGAATCCCCCGAAAGAGCGACTCCCGAAAAACAAAGGCCCGGCTAACCCAGCCGGGCCCTTCTGTTGTCTTCAACAGCTATTTAGAAGTGGTACGCAATTCCGATCACCGGCAGCGAAAGCCACTCATAGCGGTTGGTCTTGTAATCGGCACGGCCAAAATCCGGAGTCTTTACCAGGAACCCGCGATACTCGGCACGAATGTCGAAGCTCGGGCTGATTTCATAGGCCAGACCGCCGCCCGCCAGACCACCGATATTGGTGTTCTGCTTGGTATCGAGCTGGTTGGTGGCGTAATCGCGAATCGGCGTAAAGATCATGCCGCCCACACCAATCTCTACAAAGGGATTGAAGTTGTGATAGTTCCGCGAGTATACGTACGCGCCCGTAATCTCTTCCTGGCGGGTATGTACATACACCGTGCCGCGGCCCGGCGGCGTGTACTTCTCAGAGTTCTGCAGGTAGCCGTAATTGATTTCCAGCCCACTGCGTGGTGTGACGGAATAGCGATAGCTCGCCAGAAAACCCAAAGCGCTCAGCGTGTTCTCTTGTACGCCAAGTCCGTGTACTTGCGGACCAAATACCCCGGCTCCGCTGACGCTGAAATCCTGCCGGCTTTCCTGGGCATTTCCAACAGCGGCGGCAAAGACAAACAGCGCGCCGAGCAACATCATCTTCTTCATGCTTGCAAAAATCCCTTCACAATCACGCTGCACTTTATAGACTCGATAACTCCGCATTTGTCTTCGCGGAGAACGGCCTGAACACGCGGCGAGCTAATGTCTAATTGTACCCGCTGGAACCCGCTGCCGCGTTGCCGCGCTCGCGTTTCTCGCCCGTGCGCCCCGGGAAGCCGTATTTAACCCAAATAAAGAGGACCTCCGCAGAGGTCCTCTTTAAAAGCAAGCAGTCGAAGTTACTGCGGAGGGGGAGGAGGTGGACCGCCACCCTGGCGATTTTCCATCCGTTCCCGCTGCCTGGCCATCATCGCTTCGTACTTAGTCTTCTGGTCAGGAGTCAGCACGGCTTCAATCTTCGTATTTTCCTCCTGCCGCATCGCCATCATTTTCGCCCGACGATCTTCCGGCGAAAGCGAGGAGTCCGCAGATCGCGCGGCTTCCATCTTCGTACGCTCGTCTTCGAAAACAGCCTTGATCGCGGTCGTCTGATCCGCCGTCAAGTTTAGCTCCTTCTGCATCATCTCCAGACGCCGTTCCGGATTCATCCCGCCGCGTCCACCCCGGCCGCCCGGAGGCGGACCCTGCGCATCGCCCTGCGGCGGCGCCGGTGGAGCGCACTGCAGTGCCATGGCCGGAGCAATCGCCAGCACGGCGCCGCACAATAGAAGGCCCGCACTGCGCACCCTCTTCATCTCGTTGATTTTCGACATAACGAAAGGCTCACTTTCATCTCGCAACAATTGGCTATGACACACGTCCTCACTGCTACCAGATAGAGACGCCATCTGCAGAAAAAAGTTCACCTGCAACGGACATATCTTTCTATCGCACCGCGATCTGGGTCCATCACACACTCTCGCGGTCGCGGCCTTTCCCTTCCGTCATAAAGCAGAACGGGTCGCCATGCTTGGCGGCATGTTCTTCCACCACCCGCAGAAAAGCCCGCGCCGCGTGACTCAACGTCGCATGCCGCCGCGATACCAGCCGCAGCTTTCGCTCCATCAGTAACTCCGGCACATCCACAGCAACCAGCGTGCCTGCCTCCAGTTCGTCTTCCACGGTTAACCGTGGCACCAGAGCCACTCCATTGCCGCGCTGAACAAATCGCTTGATGGCGTCAAGCGACGGCAGCTCGACGTCCATATTCAGCGGCGTCTTATGCCGTTTGAACGCCGAAATCACCTTCTGCCGAAGCGGCGAAGGCACGTTGTGCGCAATAAACGTTTCCTTACCCAGGCGCGTAATCGAAGCCTTCCCCGCCGTCGCCAGCGCATGCTCTGGGCTCACAATACACACCAGCTCATCGCGATACACCACAATCGACCGCACCTGCGGATCGTCCGGACGGAAGCTCACCACCCCCATCTCCACCGAGTGCGACAGCACCTCATCCGCAATCCGGCTAGCCAGCGACCGCTGCACCGCAATCTTCACCCCCGGCATCTCCCGCCGAAATGCATCGAGCACCGGCAGCAGATAAAGGCAGGTGTACTCATTGGCCGCCAGGTTCAGTTTGCCCGTGTGCAGTGACCGCAGATCTACCAGCGCAGCACCGGCATCGGCCCGCAGATTCAACATCTTCTGGGCATACTCGCGCAACACCTCGCCTGCGTCCGTCAGCGTGCCGTCACGCGAAGACCGCTCCAGCAGCGTCTCGCCCAGCTCCGACTCCAGCTTCGCGATCACCTGGCTCACCGCCGGCTGCGTGCGATGCAGCCGCGCGGCCGCCCGCGAAAAGCTGCGCTCCTCGGCCACGGCCAGAAATGTCTCCAATTGAAAAAGGTCCATCGTCTTCCTTTGCGAACTCGTTCGCTCTTCCTTCGCGCACTTTGCTTTAAAGTTCTTATACGCACCAGCACGCTCTCAGTATCCCTATACGCACATAAGAAATTCGCATACCTCTAGCCCCAAGCATAAGTCCGCGTTATGCTAAATGTCGAGACGGAAGGGTCTATCAGCATGGCAAACTCGAATCACATCGTCTTCTTCGACACCACGCTTCGCGACGGCGAGCAATCCCCCGGCTGCACGATGCACCACGCGGAAAAGCTGCGCATGGCGCACAAGATCGCCGCGCTCGGCGTCGACATCCTCGAAGCCGGCTTCCCTATCGCCTCCACTGGCGACTTTGAATCCGTTCGCGCCATCGCCAGGGAAGTCAAAGGCCCGCGCATCACCGCACTGGCCCGCGCCAAGCGCGAAGACATCGAAACCGCAGCCAAGGCCATCGAGCCTGCCGAAAAATCCCGCATCCATACCTTTCTTTCCACCAGCGATCTGCACATGGCCGCCAAACTCAAGATCACGCGCGAGCAGGCCATCGACCAGATCGCCGACATGGTCGCCTTCGCCCGCACCTTCACCGACGACGTCGAGTTCTCGCCCGAAGACGCCACCCGCACCGATCCCGACTTCCTCCTCAAGGTCTGCGAAGTCGCCATCCAGGCCGGCGCCACCACGCTCAACCTGCCCGACACCGTTGGCTACTGCCTCCCGCAGGACTACGCCGCGATGTTCCGTATGGTGCTCGAACGCGTGCCCGGAGCAAAGGACATCGTGCTCTCGGCGCACTGCCACGACGACCTCGGCCTCGCCGTCGCCAACAGTATCTCTGCCATCGAAGCCGGCGTCCGCCAGGTCGAGTGCTCCATCAACGGCATCGGCGAGCGCGCCGGCAACGCCGCTCTCGAAGAGATCGCCGCCATCCTCATGGTGCGCAAAGACAAACTGCCCTACACCAACGACATCGTCATGACCGAGCTCTTCAGCGCCAGCCAGATGCTCACGCAGTGCATCAGCTTCGGCGCCGCGCCGAATAAAGCCATCGTCGGCGCGAACGCCTTCGCGCACGCCTCCGGCATCCATCAGCACGGCGTACTCGCAAACCCGCTTACTTACGAAATCCTCACGCCGGCTTCAGTGGGCTATGCAGGCCAGCACATCGTCCTCGGCAAGCACTCTGGTCGCCGTGCGTTGGAGCACCGCCTCAACGAACTCGGCCACAAGCTTTCCAAAGAAGAACTCAACAGCGTCTACGGGCGCTTCACCGAGCTAGCCGACCGCAAAAAGCTGATCTACGACCAGGACATCGTGGGGCTGCTACAGCCAGTCACCGCGTAGCGCTCCCGCACTACTTCGCGAAACTTGCTTTTCACTTTGCGGACTTTGCGTCAAATGCTTTTGCTTTTATTCACGCTTCACGAACCACTACTCACTCTTTACTGGACACGCATGAATCTCTACATCACCATCCTCGCCGGCGACGGCATCGGTCCCGAAGTCACCCACGAAGCCGTCAGCATCCTCAAAGCAGTCGCCGAGTTCGGCGGCCACGACTTCACCTTCACCGAAGCCCTCCTCGGCGGCGTCGCCATCACCGCCGAAGGTACACCCATCCCGCAGAAGACCATCGATATCTGTCTCGCCTCCGACGCCGTCCTCCTCGGCGCGGTCGGCGACAACAAGTTCAATCACCTCACGCCCGACAAGCGCCCCGAGTCCGGCCTGCTGCAGATCCGCCAGCACCTCGGCGGCTTTGCCAACCTGCGACCCTGCCTCGCCTTCGCCGCACTCGCAGAGAACTCCCCACTGCGCCCCGAGGTCACCAAGGACGTCGACATCCTCTTCGTCCGCGAGCTGCTCGGCGGCCTCTACTTCGGCGGCCCGCGCTGGTGGAACAAGGAGACCGGCGAAGCCATCAACACCATGCGCTACACCCGCGACGAAGTCGTCCGCGTGGCTCGCATCGCCTTCCAGCTCGCTCAGAAGCGCCGCAGGAAGCTCACGCAGGTCGATAAGGCCAACGTGCTCGAAGTCTCGCAGCTCTGGCGCGCCACCGTCGACGAAATCGCCAAAGAGTTCCCCGACGTCACCGTCGAGCACCAACTCGTCGACTCCATGGCCATCCATCTCATGAACCGCCCGCGCGACTTCGACGTCGTACTCACTGAAAACCTCTTCGGCGACATCCTCTCCGACGAGTCCGGCGTCATCTCCGGCTCGCTCGGCATGCTGCCTTCAGCCACCATCGGCGGCAAGGTCAACCTCTACGAGCCCGTCCACGGCTCCGCACCCGACATCGCCGGCCAAGGCAAGGCCAACCCCCTCGGCGCGATCCTTACCGCTGCTATGGTGCTGCGCCACTCCGGCGGCCTCGAGCGCGAAGCGCAAGCCGTCGAAGCCGCCGTAGCCAAGGTCCTCGCCGACGGCCACCGCACCTCCGACATCGCCCGCGGCAACACCGCAGCCAACGTCACCACAACCCAAATGGGCAAGCTAGTCCACCAGGCCCTTACCGAAACGCTGGACCGCCACGAATCGATGCACGCTGTCTAACAACCCGTATGACTCGTCATCCACCTTTATGACTTGTCATCCTGAGCAACGCGAAGGATCTGCTGTTCTTTAGCAGTTGCACCACTCCCAACCATGCGCAAGACACTCCAACTCGCCGCTCTCACCTTCACCCTCATTACGACGCCGGCGCACGCGCAGGTCTCCAACCCTGACAATCTCATCGCCCCACCACCCCCGCCCATCCAGTTCCACGGCAAGCATCTCGTCACCAAGTCCACCGACTTCCAGTGGCTGTGGCAATACACCACGCCCGCCCCCGACGGCAACGAGAGCGCATTAATCCAGGACCCCAACTTCCGCATCATGCTGCGTGACAACCTCACCGCCCCGCAGGCCTTCTGGCGCGACGGCAAGCTCCCGCTTCCGGACGTCGCGCGCCTTTACTTCACCACCAGCAACAACGCAGTCCACGGCATCGACAACCGCTACGTCACGCTCGGCGGCTGCGTAGCCAGCATGTGTGAAGACCAGGGCCTGCTCTGGATCGACACCGCACCACAACATCCCACAGTCGTCTTCGCCGCTACCGAGTGGACAACCGAAGGCAGGCCCGCAGCCGATCCTGACGCGAGCTTCAACCTCTGGCTCTTCGCCAGCCGCGCGCTCGACCCCGACCATATTCCGCCGTCGCTGGTCGCGGCCATTTCCGACTGGAACGCCATTGCCCCGCAACACATCCAGACCGCCCTCATCATCGACCCGGACGGCACACCACACAAAGTAGATCCAACCAGCCTCGGCGCAACACCTAGCAAGAGCACCCCAACACCAGCAGCTAAGAAGTGAGATAAGCCATGACGCAAACACTGAAGCCCCGCACGATGTTCGAAAAAGTTTGGGACGCTCACGTCGTCGTCGAGCCCGCCGGTGAGCCAACGATCCTCTACATCGATCTCCAACTGGTCCACGAAGTCACCAGCCCGCAAGCTTTTGAAGGCCTGCGTCTCACGGGCCGCAAGCTGCGCCGCCCCGACCGCCACATCGCCACGGTCGACCACAACGTGCCCACCACCAGCGTGCAGGACCGTCTCGTCATCCTCGACAAGATCGCCTCCGCGCAAATCAACGCGTTGCGCAAGAACTGCGCCGACTTCGGCATCGAGTTCTTCGACACCGAAGCCGCCGAGCAAGGCATCGTCCACATGATCGGCCCTGAACTCGGCGCCACCAAGCCCGGCATGACCATCGTCTGCGGCGACTCGCACACCAGCACCCACGGTGCGTTCGGCGCACTCGCCTTCGGCATCGGCACCAGCGAAGTCGAGCACGTCATGGCTACGCAAACATTGCCGCAGGACAAGCCCAAGACCTTCCGCATCAACGTGGAAGGCGAGCTGCCCGCCGGCGTCACCGCGAAGGACATCATCCTCAACATCATCGGCAAGATCGGCACGGCTGGCGCCACCGGCTACGCCGTCGAGTACGCCGGCTCGGCCATCCGCGCTCTCAGCATGGAAGGCCGCATGACCATCTGCAACATGAGCATCGAAGCCGGTGCCCGCGCCGGCATGATCGCCCCCGACGACACGACCTTCGCCTACCTCAAGGGCCGCCGCTTCTCCCCCGGCACCCAAGCGGGTGCCCCATCTTCGGCGACGGCCTCATCGTCGCCTAAGGTGGGCCCGCACAATGCGGAAGTCGACGAAGCCGCCTGGAACCTCGCCGTCGAACAATGGCGCGCGCTCGCCACCGACGAAGGCGCAACCTTCGACCGCGAACTCCACATCGACGCCGCCACGCTCTCGCCCACCGTCACTTGGGGCACCTCGCCCGGCATGGTCACCACCATCGACGCAACCGTCCCCGCCATCACGCCCGATCTCGACGAAGCAGACCACAAGTCCTACACCCGCGCCTACGAGTACATGGACCTCAAGCCCGGCACGCCGATCGAAGACATCAAGGTCGACGCCGTCTTTCTCGGCTCCTGCACCAACGGCCGCATTGAAGACCTCCGCGCCGCCGCGAAGATCGTCAACGGCTACAAGGTCGCTACCACGGTTCGCGCGATGGTCGTGCCCGGCTCACAGGCCGTGAAGCACCAGGCCGAAGACGAAGGCCTCGACGAAGTCTTCAAGTCCGCGGGCTTCGAGTGGCGCGAACCCGGCTGCTCGATGTGCCTCGGCATGAACCCGGACATCCTTCAACCCGGCGAACGCTGCGCTTCGACCAGCAACCGCAACTTCGAAGGCCGCCAGGGCCGCGGCGGCCGCACCCACTTACTCTCACCCGCCATGGCCGCAGCCGCCGCCATCACTGGCCACCTTACCGACGTACGCACCTGGAAGTTCAACAGCAAGTCATAACCACTTAGCGAAACTTGCACTTTCACTTCGCGAACTTCGCGTCAAAGCATTTGCCTTACTCACTACTCACGATTCACCGAGGCCGTCATGATCCCGATCAACATCATCACCTCCACCGCCGTCCCTCTGCCGCTGCCCAACATCGACACGGACCAGATCATCCCGAAGCAGTTCCTCAAGCGCATCGAGCGCACCGGCTACGAAGACTTCCTCTTCTACGACTGGCGCTACAACCTCGAAACACCCGACCACGTCGAGCCGCGCAAGGACTTCGTCCTGAACAACCCGGCTTACAAAGGCTCGCAGATCCTCATCGCCGAAAAGAACTTCGGCTGCGGCAGCTCCCGCGAGCACGCGGCATGGGCGATCAACCAGTACGGCTTCCTCGCGGTCATCGCGCCCAGCTTCGCCGACATCTTCTTCTCGAACGCCGGCAAGAACGGCATCATCCTCGCGCGCCTCACCGAAGCCGAAGTCGAAACCCTCATCCAGCGTTCCACCGCCAACCCCAAACACCTCATCACCATCAACCTCGAAGCCCAGACCGTCACCGACGAACAGGGTTTCCACGCCACTTTCGAAATCGACCCGTTCCGCAAGCACTGCCTGCTCAACGGCCTCGACGACATCGGTCTCACGCTGCTCCACGAAAAAGACTTGGACAAGTTCGAAGCAAAACACAACGACGAGTTCTGGCTGGCGCCGAAGTCGAAGGTCGCCGCTTAGTTTTGTCACCTTAAGAATGAGCACATGACCCAATCTCAGAGCTTCGCAGTACTCAAATACGAGATATACGAGAAGGGCTTTGAAGCGCGAGTACGTCGTCTATCAACATCGCGAATGCTTCTCAGCTTGAGCTGGCTACATCCTAGTTGGCGTGCTGGATGGGTCGATGGCGGCAAAGAGATTCATCTCCACCCGGAATTGAAATGGAAAGCGGCACAACGCTCACGCAGGAAGGGAACGAAGTGATCACGATGTTCAGCAAAACAAAATCGCTTCTCATGGCGCTCACCTTCGCCGCGACCACCCATGCCCAAACGCTTGCGCCGCCCACTGCTCCTTTACCGGCACAACTCACCTCCGCGCACAAGATCTTCATCGGCAACGCAGGCGATCAGGAGAACGCCGATTGCCTCCGCGCCTACAACGTCTTCTATGCCGGCATCCAGGGCCTCAAAAACTTTGAGCTCGTGCTCGATCCCAAGGACGCCGACCTCGTCCTCGAGCTCCATTACGAAATCGGTTTCGGAGCCTCCGTCAACAGCGGCCAACCCACACCGCGCCAGTTCCGCGTCGTCCTCGAAGACCCAAAGACCCGCATCATTCTCTGGTCGCTCACTGAGCGCACCAACTACGCCGTCTTCCAGAAAACCGCGACAAGAACCTCGACGAAACAATGGGCGCGCTCATCAACGACTTCAGCCTGCTCACCGCACCGCAGCCCATCGCTCCCAACAACCGCTCGGTCATCCACCACTAAACGGCAACCCATCCGCACCGCTGCAAAGGAAAGATTTCGCATGAGCAACACTCCCGGCAAAACAAACAGCATCGCCCTCACCGAAGGCCCATCTCGCGCCGCCGCCCGCTCCTATCTCCGCGGCGTTGGCTTCAGCAAAGAAGACCTGCACAAGCCCATCATCGGCATCGCCAACACCTGGACCGAGATCGGCCCCTGCAACTTCCATCTGCGCGACGTCGCCGCAGCCGTCAAGGAAGGCATCCGCGCCGCCGGCGGCACACCCATGGAGTTCAACACCGTCACCATCTCCGACGGCATCACCATGGGCACTGAAGGCATGAAAGCCTCACTCATCTCGCGCGAAGTCATCGCCGACTCCATCGAACTCGTCGCCCGAGGCAACTCCTTCGACGGCCTCGTCGTCATCGCCGGCTGCGATAAAAATCTACCCGGCGCCGTCATGGCTCTCGCCCGCCTCGACATCCCCGGCCTCATGCTCTACGGCGGTTCCATAGCGCCCGGCCACATGCACGTCGCCGCCGACGGCAAAACCATCGATCCCACCTCGTCCAAAACGGTCGACATCACCATCCTGCAGGTCTTCGAAGCCATCGGCGCGCACGCCGCCGGCAAGATCACCGACGCCCAACTCGAAGAAGCCGAAGCCACAGCCTGCCCCGGCCCCGGCGCCTGCGGCGGCCAGTTCACCGCCAACACCATGGCCATGGCCGGTGAGTTCCTCGGCATCTCGCCCATCCAGCTCACCGGCGTCCCTGCTATGAGCCAGGAAAAACACCACGCCAGCAAGGAAGCCGGCAAGCTCGTCATGGACCTCACCCGCGCCGGCCTCAAGCCCTCGCAGATCCTTACACGCGAGTCCATCGAAGACGCGATCTCCGCAGTCTGCGCCTCCGGCGGCAGCACCAACGCCGTGCTGCACCTCATCGCCATCGCGCATGAACTCAACATCCCGCTCACGATGGAAGACTTCGACAGCATCAGCGAGAAGACGCCTTTCATCTGCGACCTCCAGCCCGGCGGAAAGCGCGTCGCCAAGGACTATCAGGACGCCGGCGGCAGCCGCCTTCTCGCACAGCGCCTCGTTGAGAAAGGCCTGCTGCACGGCAACACACCGACCGTGACCGGCAAGACGCTCCGCGAAGAAGCCTCGACCGCAGACGAAACCAAAGGCCAGGATGTCATCCTTCCGTGGTCCGCTCCGCTCAAGCCCACCGGCGGCCTCGTCATCCTCAAGGGCAATCTCGCTCCCGAAGGCTGCGTGATCAAGGTCGCCGGCCACGAGCGCATTCACCACACCGGCCCCGCCCGCGTCTTCGACAGCGAAGACCTCTGCTTCGCCGCCATCAACGAAGGCAAGATCAACCCCAACGATGTCCTCGTCATTCGCTACGAAGGCCCCCGCGGTGGCCCCGGCATGCGCGAAATGCTCGCCGTCACCGCCGCCATCAAGGGCATTCCCGAGCTCAGCGAAACCGTTGCCCTGCTTACCGACGGCCGCTTCTCCGGCGCCACCCGCGGTCTCATGGCCGGCCACGTAGCACCCGAAGCCCAACTCGGCGGCCCCATCGCCGCCGTCCACGAAGGCGACACCATCACCTTCGACATCCCCAACCGCAAACTAACCCTCAACGTCCCCGAAGAAGAGATCACCAAGCGCCTCGCCACCTTCAAAGCCCCAGAACCCCGCTACAAACGCGGAGTCTTCTTCAAATACGCCAACAGCGTAAGCAGCGCCAGTCTGGGAGCCGTAACCGCATAGGTATGCAAAACGTGTCGCTCATCTTTGTAGCGGTTGGGTTCGCTCTAGCAGGAGCGGCAATCTTGACGTGCGTTCTGTACTTCTTTGCATCTGGCTGGCGACTTCCAACAAGAGCCTACTTTGCGAGTCTTCCGGCGGACGTTCGTGCACGGCAACGCAAAGAGTTCCCGTGGGTTTTCCTCGGTTGCTTCCTGCTAGTCACGCTTTGCCTAGGATTAGGTTGGCACGTAGGCGCAATACCTTGAGGCTATGAACTGAGGGCCAAAGGCCCGACAACATACCAGCCTAGGCCGAAGGCCTAGGTAAGAGGCCAACCAAGAACCAAGGGCTGAAGGCCCGACACATAAACGCACCACTAATCCCAAACGTAACGCTCATCGAACTCCACATGATACTTCGCATAAAACGCGCGCATCTCGTCCTCAAAACCCCGCTTGCTGTGGTGCGCCCTCTGTGTCTCGATGTACTGAACCAACGCCCCAATATCCGCCGGACTCAGGGAGAACAAGCCATATCCACGCTGCCAGGCAAAGTCCTTCACGCCCTGCTGCTTCATCCATGCAGACGAACCGCTCTTAATCTCCGAAACAACCTTCGCCGCAACCTTCGTAGGGGGCAAGCGCAACGCCAGATGAACATGGTCTGCAACGCCACCTGCGCGGAAACACTCGCAATCCAACTTCCGCGCTGCACCCGCCAGATAGGCGTGCAAGGCTTCGGAAAGGTCGTCTCGTATCAACGCCCGACGATCTTTCGTACTGAAAATGACATGCACCAGATTGAAGCTCAACGTCTGCGGCATGCCCAAAATTATATGTCGGGCCGTCAGCCCTTATCCCACTCGCCTGAAGCGAACCTAGGCCTGCGGCCTAGGCTGGTATGTCACCGGACCCTCGGTCCTCATGTTCCGCACCGTGCGACTCATAATTTCACCGCATCATTGGAGGCCAGCAATGCCTAACAACAACCAACACCCCACCCTCACCGGAGCCGAAATCCTCTGGGCTTCCCTCGCCGGCGAAGGCACCACCACTGTCTTCGGCTACCCCGGCGGCGCCATCCTGCCCATCTACGACGCCCTGCGCAAGTTCCCCTCGATCCACCACGTCCTCGTGCGCCACGAGCAAGGCGCCTCGCACATGGCCGATGGCTACGCCCGCGCCTCGGGCAAGGTCGGCGTCTGCATGGCGACCTCCGGCCCCGGCGCGACCAACCTCGTCACCGGCCTCGCCACGGCCATGCTCGACAGCATCCCGATGGTCGCCATCACCGGACAGGTGTCCTCCAAGGTCCTCGGCTCCGACGCCTTCCAGGAAGTCGACATCACCGGCATCACGCTGCCTATCACCAAGCACAACTTCCTCGTCACGCGCGCGGAAGACATCGCCCCAACCGTCCGCGAAGCCTTCCAGATCGCACGCAGCGGCCGCCCCGGCCCCGTGCTCGTCGACATCACCAAGGATGCCCAGCAGGCCACGGCTATCTACGACTTCGATGCCGCCAAGCCCAAAGCCTACCGCCCGCACCCCATGCTCAAGGCCGAAAGCTCCTCCATCCAGCAGGCCATCGAGCTCATCAAGGCCTCGAAGAAGCCCATCATTCTCGCCGGCCACGGCATCGTTGAATCCGGCGCCGTGCGCGAGGTCCTCGAGTTCGCCGAGTCGCAGCAGATTCCCATCGCCTCCACGCTGCTCGGCCTCGGCGCCATCCCCGCCGCGCACCCGCTACAGCTCGGCATGATGGGCATGCACGGCGAGTCCTGGGTCAACGAAGCCATCCAGAACGCTGACCTCTTGCTCGCCTTCGGCATGCGCTTTGACGACCGCGTCACCGGCAACCTCGCCAGCTACGCGCCCAACGCCAAGAAGATCCACATCGAAATCGACCCCAGCGAGATCAACAAGAACGTCAAGGCCGACGTCGCGCTGATCGGCGACCTCAAAGAAGTGCTGCGCCTGTTGCTGCCGCTGCTCTCCACCAACATCTATCCACTCTCTAAAATCCACGCACCTTGGCTCGATGAGATCAACGCCAGCAAAGGCACCGCGTCTGTCCGCGACATCATCAACCTCCCCGACAACGGGCACCTCTACGCCGCGCACGTCATCAATGACATCTGGCGGGAAGCCAAGGCTGCAGGCCGCCTGGACGACACCATCATCGTCACCGACGTAGGCCAGCACCAGATGTGGGAAGCCCAATACTTCAAGCACGAAGCCCCACGCTCACTCGTCACCTCCGGCGGCCTCGGCACCATGGGTTTCGCCTTACCCGCAGCCATTGGCGCAAAAGCAGCATGCCCTGAGAAGGATGTATGGGTCGTCGCCGGCGATGGCGGCTTCCAGATGACCGCCTCCGAACTCTCGACCATTGTCCAGGAGGGCTACGCCATCAACATCGCCGTCATCAACAACGGCTTCCTCGGCATGGTGCGCCAGTGGCAGGAGACGTTCTACGACAAGAACTACTCAGCCTCGCCCATCCTCTCGCCGGACTTCGTCATGCTCGCCGCCGCCCACGGCATCGCCGGCGCCAACGTCAGCAAGCGCGCCGACGTCATACCCGCCGCGACCAAAGCCCGCACCAGCGGCAAGGCCTTCCTGATCAACTTCCAGGTCGAAAAGGAAGACGGTGTCTATCCCATGATCACGCCGGGGGCCGCGTTGCACGAAATGGTCCGCCGCCCCGTCCACGACCCCCTGCTCGAAACCGCAGAGGATGAGTAGCCATGGGCAACCGAAACGTCGTCACTGATCGCTCCCTCAGAGTTGTCATCCTGAGCAAAGCGAAGGATCTGCTGTTTGTCTTTGCTGCCGTCGCCGCGTGTGGCGGCGCAATCGGCTGCAACCAGGCTCCTCCCACGGTCGACAAACCGATCAATGGGCCAACATCGACAACATTGCCCGCGCCTGGAAACCCTTCAACCACAACCGCCACGCGTACAACTGCGCCCGCATCCACCGCCCCCGTCCCTCCACCCCCCTTCACCCTCTTCCACCAATCCAACACCACCATCACCCTCGTCACAAACCCAAACGCAACCGACGCCCAGATCACCGCCATCCTCTGGCAACTCCGCGACGCCGCCGCCACGCACAGCTTCGACAAGCTCCACATCCCGCAGAAAGTCGTCGACGCCCGCGACCCCATCGTCTGGTTCCACGTCTACCGCGGCCCCAAGTGCGCCAGCGAGAAGTACACCACCGGCAAACTTCCCTGCGGCGCAAGCTACCATGCCGCCGGCGAGTTCACCTTCGGCGGCTTCACCAATCGCGATCGCACCGCCGGCACCCTGCTCCACGACGAGAACCACGAAACCACCCTCTGGGACCCCGACAAGCCCTACACTCCACCCGCGAAGTAAAGGTCAACCATGCGCTTCACATCCCTAACCAGCCTCATCCTCGCAGCGAGTCTCACGTTCACCTGCGCGACCTTCCACGCCCAGACGCCCGCGGAACTCAAAGCCGCGGCCACACCCACCACCGACACTACCTGGTGGAAGCACGCCGTCGTCTACGAGATCTACCCACGCAGCTTTCAGGACTCCAACGGAGACGGCGTCGGCGACCTCAACGGCATCACCCAGCGCCTCGACTACCTAGAGTCTCTCGGCGTCGACGCCATCTGGATCGCTCCGCACTATCCCTCACCACAGGTCGACTTCGGCTACGACATCGCCAACTATGAAGCCGTCGATCCCCAATATGGCACACTCGCCGACTTCGACCGCCTCGTCGCCGCCGCCAAGCAACACCACATCCGCGTCATGCTCGACATGGTCGCCAATCACACCTCCGACAAGCACACCTGGTTCACGGAGTCCGCCAGCTCCCGCACCAATCCCAAGGCCGACTGGTATATCTGGAACGACGGCAAGCCCGACCCCACCAACGGCCACGCCCTCAACGCGCATAAAGGCCCCAACGGCTGGGTCGTCCCACCCAACAACTGGTCCTCGCTCTTCCAGGGCTCCGCATGGGAATGGGTCGAGTCGCGCCAGCAGTTCTACTATCACTTCTTCTACAAACAGCAGCCCGACCTCAACTGGCGCAACCCCTCCGTCGAGAAAGCCATGTTTGACTCCATGCGCTTCTGGCTCGACCGCGGTGTAGCCGGCTTCCGCCTCGACGCCATCACAACGCTCTTTGAAGACCCCACCCTCAAGGATGAGCCCCTCACCGGCAAGCTGGACGCCAGCGGCTTCCCTGAGTCCAACCACACCCTCACCAGCGGCCTGCCGGAAGTCCACGACGTCCTCCGCCGCATGCGCTCCATGGTCGATAGCTACGCGCCCACAGGCTTTCCCGGCCAGCGCGTCCTCATCGGTGAAATCTACACCCAGAACACCGCCGAGCTAAAGCAGTGGTACGGCACGCCCGAACATCCCGAACTCCAGCTCCCCATGGACACCCTCGTCGGCTTCCACCAGGAAGGCGGCGGCCAGACCGACCAGCCCAACGTCTCGCTCAACCTCCAGCACTTCCGCCACACCCTCACCGAGATGCAGACCGAGCTACCCGGCACACCGCTGCTCGTCTTCGACAACCACGACAACGCTCGCTCCTGGGATCGCTTCGGTGACGGCGTGCATAACGCCCTCATCGCGCGCATCATCGCCACCATTCTCTACACCTCGCGCTCCGATGCCCTCACCTACTACGGCGCCGAGATCGGCATGACCACCCACACCCCTACGCGAGTCGAAGACGTCCGCGACCCCATCGGCATCACCGGCTGGCCCAAAGAAAAAGGCCGCGACGGCGAACGCACTCCCATGCAATGGAACCCCGGCCCACAAGCCGGCTTCAGCACCAACCCCAATACGTGGCTGCCCATCGGCGACGACGACAAGACCGTCAACGTCGCAACCGAATCCGCCGATCCCAGCTCCCTGCTCCACTGGAACCAGACCCTCATCGCCATCCGCCGCAACAGTCCGACCATGCACGATGGTGGCATCGTCATGTTAGACCCCACCAATCCCAGTGTCCTCAGCTACGTCCGCACCGCACCCAGCACCTCGCGCCCACTCATCGTCTCCGTCAACATGACGGCCCAGCCCCAGACCATCCACCTCGACCTAAGCCCCGCCGGCATCAGCAGCACCCACATCAAAACCCTGCTGGCCGACGACGCCTCCCTCAACACCCTCACCACCACAACCAGCATCACACTGCCGCCATTCACATCACTCATCGCGGAAGTCCAACCATAACGCCTTCTCTACTCTTTACTGTCTACTCTTTACTGTCTGAGGTCTCATGCTCCACACCTTCGTCGCTCTCGTTCAAGACAAACCCGGCGTCCTCACCCGCGTCGCCTCCCTCTTCCGCCGCCTCAGCATCAACATCGTCTCGCTCACCGTAGGCGAATCCGAGCGCCCCGACACCTCGCGCATGACCATTGTCTGCGAGGCTCCCGAGAACGCCGCACACCGCATCCGCGCCTCGCTCTACAAACTAGAAACCACCGTTGACGTCGACGAAGTCAACCGTTCCGAAGCCGTCGTCCGCGAGCTCTGCCTCATCAAGGTAGGCGCCGGCCCCAACGCACCGCATGGCTTGCACTCGCGCTCGCAGATCTTCGAACTCGCCCAGGTCTTCCGCGCCCGCGTCGTCGACCTCGCACCCGAATCCATCATGCTCGAAATGACCGGCTCTGCCTCCAAGATCGAAGGCCTCATCCAGGTCCTGCGCGAGTCCAACTACGAAATCCTCGAAGTCTCCCGCACCGGCCGCATGGCCATGCGCCGCGGCCATCACACCAGCCGCGTCCTCAAAGCCTTAGGAACAGCCACGAACAAACCCTCGCCGTCCGTGCAGCACTCCGCACAGGACCCGGATGCACTCCCCGAAGACGAAATGATCCCCAACGAGTTCGACGACAACATTTAGACAACGTTTTGAAGGGGCACGGCTTCAGCCGTGCCCTAAATCAAGCCAAAGGAAGAGGACTTTAGCCCCTTAGTCAGCTTTCCTCAACACACCACGACACCACACCATGACACACCTCACCCGACGCACGCTGCTTCGAAGCACCACGGCTCTCGCCGCCACGCACTTCACCGTGGCGACACCCTTGCTGCGCGCGCTCCAACCTCCATCAACACCCTTCACCACCCTCGCCTACTCCCAAGTCCAGCTCCTCCCCAGCCCACTCCTCACGCAGTTCAACCAGAACCACGCCCTCTTCCTCGCGCTCGAAAACGACCGCCTCCTCAAGCCCTTCCGCCAACTCACCGGCCAGCCCGCACCCGGCGAAGACATGGGAGGCTGGTACTCGCCCTCGCCCGACTTCGATCCTCCAAAGAACATGACCGGCTACATCCCCGGACACAGCTTCGGACAATACCTCTCCGGCCTCGCCCGCGCCTACGCCGTCACCGGCGACAAGGCCACACAGCAGAAGGTCCACACGCTCGTCCGTGGCTACGCAGCCACCATCTCGCCCAAGTTCTACGCCAACTACTGCCTGCCCTGCTACACCTCCGACAAGACCACCTGCGGCCTCATCGACGCGCACCAGTTCGCCGCCGACCCCATCGCACTCGATGTCCTCAACCACGCCACCGACGCCGTCCTTCCCTACCTTCCCGACCACGCTCTTACACGCGCCGAAATGCGCGACCGCCCGCATCCCAACGAAGCCTTCACCTGGGACGAGCCCTACACCCTTCCCGAAAACTTCTACCTCGCCTACACCCGCGGCGCAGGCGCACGCTACCGCACACTAGCCCAGCGCTTCCTGCAAAACGACACCTACTTCACGCCGCTCTCCGAAAACAAAAACGTCCTTCCCGGCCAGCACGCGTACTCCCACGTCAACGCCCTCAACTCCGCCATGCAGGCGTACCTCGTTGACGGCAGCACCACACACCTGGCCGCCGCGCGCAACGGCTTCCGCTTCGTCCAGCAGCAAAGCTTCGCCACCGGCGGCTGGGGGCCGAACGAAGGCTTCCAAAATCCCGCCTCCGACGACCTCGCCAAATCACTGGAACACACCCACAACAGCTTCGAGACACCCTGCGGCGCCTACGGCCACTTCAAGATCGCCCGCTCACTCCTCACAGTCACCGGCGATAGCCTCTACGGCGACAGCATGGAAACCGTCCTCTACAACACCATCCTCGGCGCGCGCCCCATCCAACCCAGCGGCGTCAGCTTCTACTACGCCGACTACAACAACGACGCCCAAAAATCCGACTACGAACAGAAGTGGCCCTGCTGCTCCGGCACCTTCCCGCAGCTCACCGCCGACTACGGCATCAGCACCTACCTGCGCTCGCCGCGCGGCCTCGCCGTCAACCTCTACCACCCCTCCCGCATCACCTGGCGTCAGGGCACAGCCAACGTCTCGCTCACCCAACAAACCGCATATCCCCTCAACGGCGATATCGCGCTTCATCTGAAATCCGACCGCTCCGAGCGCTTCACCCTTCAGCTCCGCATCCCCGCCTGGGCCACCGCTCCACGCATCACCATTAACGGTCGCCCAGCAAACACCTCCACACTGTCCGGCACATGGGCCACGCTAGACCGCACCTGGCAAAGCGGCGACCGCATCGAGCTCTCTCTCGACACCCCTCTACGCCTCATCCCTCTCGACGAGCAGCACCCCAATCTCGTCGCCCTCGCCGCTGGACCTGTCGTGCTCTTCGCTCTCCAGCCGCAATCCACCAACTTGTCCCGGCAGCAGCTTCTAGCCGCCGAGCGCCTTTCACCCAACTCCCCCGAGTGGCGCATCTCCACCGGCAGCGAGCCCATTCGCCTGCTGCCCTATCCTTCCATCACCACCGAGCGCTACCGTCTCTACCAGCAGACCTGACCGCATCGCCAACCTTATTCGCTAAACTAAGTAAGACACTTGAAGGAAAGAAGAAACCCAATGGCAAAGACGTACCACGACGCAGACGCAGACCTCTCCCTTATCCAGGCGAAAAAAGTCGCCATCATCGGCTACGGCTCCCAGGGCCACGCCCACGCTCTCAACCTCAAGGACTCCGGCGTAGACGTCCGCGTCGGCCTCCGCGCCGGCTCGGCGAACGCCAAAAAGGCAGAGTTCGCCGGCCTCGTCGTCGGCACCGTCGCCGAAGTCTCCGCATGGGCCGACGTCATCATGAACCTCACGCCCGACCAGACCGCCGCAAAGGTCTACCACGAAGACATCGCCCCCAACATGAAGCCCAACGTTACGCTCATGTTCGCGCACGGCTTCAACATCCGCTTCCGCACCATCACGCCCCCGGCGACTGTCGATATCTCGCTCGTCGCTCCCAAGTCTCCCGGACACCGCGTCCGTGAAGTCTTCACCGAAGGAGGCGGCGTCCCGGCGCTCGTAGCCGTCGAACAGGATGCCTCCGGCACCGCGCTCGCTCTTGCGCTTTCCTACGCCAAGGCCATCGGCTGCACCCGCGCTGGCGTGCTCGAAACCACCTTCACCGAAGAAACCGAAACCGATCTCTTCGGCGAGCAGGCTGTCCTCTGCGGCGGTGCGGCGGCGCTCGTCAAGTGCGGCTTTGAAGTCCTCACCGAGGCAGGCTACCAACCCGAGCTCGCCTACTTCGAGGTTCTCCACGAGCTCAAGCTCATCGTCGATCTCCTCTACCGCGGCGGCATGGAGTACATGAACTACTCCATCTCCGACACCGCCGAGTGGGGCGGCTATGAGGCCCAGGCAGCCATCGTCACCCCGACACCAAGAAGGCCATGAAGCAGCTCCTCACCAACATCCAAGACGGCTCCTTCGCCGCCAAGTTCATCAACGAAAACAACACCGGCCGCCACGGATTCGCAAAGTACCGTGAAGCCGAGCGCACCCACCCTATCGAAAAGGTAGGCTCAGAACTCCGCGCCTCCATGCCCTTCCTCGACCCCGTCAAGATCGTCGACGGCGCCGTAGTCAAGGCATAACCCCAAGCTAAAAAGGTAGAAAGCCGAACCTGCTTGAAGCAGGTTCGGCTTTTGTCTTTGTTTTTGTCTTTGCTTTTGCTTTTGCTTTTGCTTTTCTTGTTGTCATTCTGAGCGCAGCGAAGAACCTGCTTCCTCCCGTTCTTCGCCCGGCGCGCCACGTCACCCCTGCATCACCTGCTCCGTCACCCAGTCCGTCCAAACAGCCTCACTCCCAGGACACATCAACCCCTCCCCATCCCGCACCGCCGCCACAAAATTCGCAATCGCCGGCAAATGCCGCAACTCCGCGGTAGGCAAACTCTCCTCCCCACCCGGCCATCGAACCGCATCTCCATTCAACGGCGTCAACACCATCTCCCCATCCGTCCCCACCACACGAAACTCATCCCGCGCCACACGCGAGTTCCACCGCGCATCCACCACCGCATGCACCCCACCCGCATACCCAATCAACACCGTGGCCGAGTCCTCCACCTTCAGCGCATGCAACGCATTCGACCGCATCCCCACCGCCCGCTCCGGCTTTCCAAACAAATAATTGCAAGCATCAATCCTGTGCGACCCCACGTCATACAACGGCCCACCCCCCGCAAACTTCGGATCGCGCAACCACCCCCGCTCCTCACTCTCCAACCACCCGTGATAAATCGCCTCCACATACAGCGGCTTGCCAATCGCTCCCGCGTCAATCAACTCCTTCGCCCGCTGCAGCTTCGGATACCCGCGACGATAGTAGCTCACCCCAAATAGCACACCCGCGCGCTCCGCCTCCGACACCATCTCCGAAGCCTCCGCATAATTCAACGCCACCGGCTTCTCGCAAAGCACATGCTTCCCCGCCCGCATCGCCGCAATGGCCTGCGGCGCATGCAGAAACACCGGCGACCCCACATACACCGCATCAATCGCCTCATCCAGCAACGCCTCATCCAGCGTCTCCCACGCCTTCACTCCGGGGTACGCCGCGGCCTTCGTCAAATCCCGCGTCACCACGCCATACAGCACGCTACGCTCGTCCGCCTCAATCGCCGGGATCACCGCCTTCTGCGTGATATCCCCAATCCCCACTACCAACCAGTTCAAATTCATCCGTCCAGCATACCCCGTAGACTCAACGCGATAACCTAACACCCACACCCTCGTCTCATTGACGTCGCCACTTCAACTCGCAAAGGCCACCCGTGAAAGCCCTAACCCTCCTCTTAGCCATCACCCTCGCCGCAACCGCCGCCGCACAGTCCACCTGGAAGAACCTCCGCTTTGGCCAATCCCGCGACGACGTCCACAACGCCCTCACCACGCAGGGCATCGCCGTCGAAACCAGCCAGGAAGGCGCGCTCGAATCCACCAGCGACTACCAGCTCTTCGTCCCCGGCCTCCGCCACACCCTCCCGCTGCACACCGAGTTCCGCTTCACCGACGCCGGCGGTCTCATGGACATCACCCTCACCCTCGATATCCCCGCCATGCGTCAGAACTACAACGAGTTCCGCACCGACGACGCTCTTCTCGCCTTCGCCTCCGACCGCCTCACCCGCGCCCTCACCGATATCTACGCCGCTCCCGTCTCTACCACCTCCGAGTGCGACGCCGACCCCGCCACCTTCGCCAACAAGCCCACCGGCTGCACCATCAACTGGCACGGCACCGGCCAGTCCATCGCCATCGACTGGCTCACCCGCCCCGCACATCTCTACATCCGCTACCAGATGCTCTCGCCCGATCTCTAACCCTTGCGACGCAACCTCAAGCGCGCCCAAAATAGAAGCATGCCGCTAGAAATCCCCGCCGAATCTCTCATCCTCTGGAACAACAAAAGCGCCCAGCACTGGTTCGACTTCCTCATTGCTAACCCCGGCCTCATGGACGTCTCCTCCGACATTGGCCGCGCAACCACCGTCGCCCAACTCTTCCAGCACATCGTCGCCGTCGAACTCCGCTACGCCCAGCGCCTCGCCTCTCAACCTGAATCCGACTACGTCGATGTCCCCTTCGACTCACCCGAAGCCATCTTCGCGACCCACACCCGCGCCCTCGAGCTCATCCATCCCCTCCTCGCCGACCCCACCTACGACTGGTTCCATGAAATCGAGTTCCAGACCATCAGCGCTGGCCGCCTCCGCGCCTCCCGCCGCGCCATACTCATCCACCTGCTCATGCACAGCATTCGTCACTACGCGCAACTCGCCACGCTCGCCCGCACTCACGGTTTCAAACCCACCTTCCCCGGCGACTTCCTCTTCGTCGACGCCAAACCGGCTTAATCCAATCCTCGTCCACAGCAAACGGTGTATTCTCCCGAAATGCGCCGCCTTCTCGTCACCCTCCTACTCGTGCCCGCCCTCGCCGCAAGCGCCCAATCGCCTGCACCGGCCAATCCGCTCGCCTCGCTCAACTTCCTCCTCGGCACCTGGTCGGCGAAAACCGACACTCCTTCCGGCACCGCCGGAGCGGCCTCCAACGGAACCTACACCTTCCGCACCGACCTTGCCGGCCACGCCATAGAGCGCTCCTCCTCCGTTGATACCTGCAAAGGCCCGCAGTCCTTCGACTGCAGCCACCACGACCGCCTCACAATCTTCACCGACCCCAACGGTCTCGGCAGCATCCACCACGCCTCGCTGTTCGCCTTCTATCTCGACAACGAAGGCCACGTCATCTACTACACCGTCTCCTTGCCCGACCCCCACACCGCCATTTTCCTCTCGCAAGGCCCGGCCTCCGCGCCCAAATTCCGGCTCACCTATCACCTTGAAGGCACAGGCACAACGGCTGTCATGAGCGGCAAATTCCAATTCGCTCCTCCCGGCTCCGACGACTTCCACTCCTACCTCGAGTGGTCCGGCACGAAACAATAAACCCTTTTCGCGCATCCAACGGGCATGCACAATCTCCTAGCGATTGCCTCGCTCGCGATCCCGTTCGCTGCCGCCACGCTCGTTCCCCGCGCTGAAGCACAGCCCAACGGCATCGTCTCGCTCTACGAACTTCGCCACACCTCACGCCCCCTGCTCATCTTCGCTCCCAAGCCCGACGACCCACAGCTCGAAATCCAGATCCGCAGCCTCACCCAGAACGCCGCCCAGCTCGCAGGCCGCGACCTTGTCATCATCGCCGTCCCTTACGAAAGCCTCTCGCCCACCGACGCCTCCCTGAGCGCTGAAGAAGCCACCGAAGCCCGCCGCCGCTTCAAAATCGCCCCCACCGACTTCACCGTCATCCTCGTCGGCAAGGACGGCGGCGAAAAACTCCGCGACACCAAACCCTTAACCATCGCCAACCTCCGCGACACCATCGACGCCATGCCCATGCGCCAGGACGAAATCCGCGCCCACTCCCACTAACCAACTTAAATAAGTTGTCATCCTGAGCAACGCGAAGGATCTGCTTTCCTTAGAAGTTGCACAACCCCGGGTGGCCCATCCTTTGGCGCCTTTTGCCAAAGCCCGGGGTCCCCAGCGAGCGCTTTTGCTCGCTGGGGTGGAGCGTGGGGTATCGTTTGCGGTAGCAAACGACCCCTCTCCTAGGCCCTGGTAAGCATTCCCCGGAACATTCCCATCCCCACACCCGTACAACACCCATGCCGCCCAAGCTCTCGCAAGCCCTGATCCTCCTCGCGCTCCCTTTAGCGGCCCAGCAACCCACCGCTCAGGACATCATGTCCCGCGTAGCCGCCAATCAGGACGCCACCGAAGCCGCCCGCCTCCACTACGTCTACATCCAGCACGCCCACGTCCGCTCCCTCAAGGGCCACACCGTCCGCTGCGAAGAAACCACTGACACCCGCATCACCCCCACCCCCACCGGCTCTGACCAGCAGCTCCTCAAGCTCGACGGCCGCCTCCTCCACAAGGGCCAATACATCACCTACACCCACCTCCCCACCACCGCCGAAACCGGCCACCCCAGCCCTGATTCAGACGACGTCACCATCAACGCCGATGACGACGAAACCGATCGTGACATCGTCGAGCACATGCGCCACAACCTCACCAACGACAAGTCGAAGGACGGCATCGACGCCCGGCTCTTCCCGCTCACCTCAAAGTCCCAGGCCGGCTACGTCTTCCAACTCCTCGGCCACGCTCCCCTGAACGGCCACGACACCTTCCACCTCACCTTCCACCCGAGAGACACATCAGACAACTCCGACTTCGGCTGGAAGGGCGACGCCTACATCGACACCGCCACCTACCAGCCGGTCCTCGTCCGCACCGCCATGGCCCGCAACATCCCCTTCGCCGTCCGCACGCTCCTCGGCACCAGCCTGCCCGGCCTCGGCTTCAGCGTCACCTACGCCCCACAACCCGACGGCGTCTGGTTTCCCATCACCTTCGGCACCGAGTTCAAGATGCACATCCTCTTCTTCTTCAACCGCGAAATCATCATCGACGCCCACAACCTCGACTTCGAAAAGACCCACGTCACCTCCACCATCAATAGTGAAGATCCACCTGAACCCACCAAACCATAAACAGCGCTTTGTGGATTAGCGGTGGGCTTTAGCCCGACAAAAAATCGCCTCCCGAAGGAGGCGATTTTCACAACCAATCCACACGATTTACGTGGTCACAATCTCCACCCCACGCCAGAACGCAACGTGGTGCTTCACAGTCTTGGCAGCAGGCTTCGGGTCGGGGTAGTACCAGGCCGCGTCAGGATTTTCCTGCCCGTCAACCAGCACGGTGTAGTACCGCGCCATACCCTTCCAGGGGCAGCTTGAGCTCGTCGAGCTCGGTTTCAGAAACGAGCGATTGACGGTTTCTTCGGGGAAATAGATGTTTCCCTCAACAGTCTCAATCTTTTCGCTCTCCGCTAGAGTCTGTCCGTTCCAAATTGCCTTTGCCATTTCTGCTCCAATCATTTCAGTCAGATACAGCAGGCAGCCCATCTCGCCGAACCTGGCCGAGTGCTCCTGTGCCGCGGTTTTTGCCGCGTACCCTCTACCTTTATAGCACGAATCTACTAGAAATGGAAAGTCACAGCCAAGGTTCTACAAAACCCCATAGTTACCAAAACATAAACATCACTGGTTACTTACCCGCTTCAACGAAGCGGGTGCCCCCGATCTCTCGCACTTGGAGATCGGGGTTCCACAGAAGTCCAAGGCAAACCCTACGCCATCGCCTCCACCAACGGCCGTATCTTTTCCGGATCAGGCTTGGTCCGCTCCGCTATCTCTTCCTTCACCTTCGGCGGCCCAATCAGCTTCTCAAACGAACACTCCGGAGCCGTCGAAACCTCTTCCTCCGCGCCCTTCTTCACCCGCTTCTTCGGCATCTTCTCGCGGTTGTTCGGACACACCAGGAATGTTCCCTCGGCATTCGACACCTCGACCAAATACGCCGAGTCGCACTTCGGGCAAGTCTCGTTCACCAGCTTCTGGTTGCTCGTAAAGTCGCACTTCGGATACCGCGTGCATCCGTAGAATGTGTCCCCGCGCTTGTTCTTCCGGACGGCCACTTCTCCGCCGCACTTCGGGCAAGGCACGTCCAGCAGCTCCTGCTTCACATACTTGCATTTCGGGTAGCCCGAGCACGCTATGAACTCGCCATACTGCCCATCCCGCTGCAGCAACGGCTTGCCGCACTTCGGGCAGGGCTCCTCAAGCTGCACGGGAGGCTTCGTCTGCACCTTCTGCGTCAGCTTGCGAATCGTCTTGCACGGCGGATCGTCGTTATACCCCGGGCAAGCCATAAACGGCCCCCACGGCCCATTGCGCAGCACCATCGTGCGCCCGCAGTTGTCGCAGAACTCTTCTTCCTGCTCCGCATCCGCTTCGGCCGCCGAGTTCAAGTCCGGCTTGGCCGCAAAGTTCTCCTTCGTAAAGTCGCACGTATCCGGCTCCACGACCAGCTTCAGCCCCTCAGCCTTGGCCTTCACGGCCGCACGGTTCAGCGACTCCATCAAGGCCGCCTTATCCGTGACCTCTTCGTTGAACTCCGGCATCTCGTCGTTCATCGCCTTCACATGCATCGGGAAGTGGAACGTCGCCAGAACCTTCTTCGTCGCGGCCTTCGGGTCTTTCTTTAGCGGCCCAAGAGCCACCGTAATCGGCTTCAGCTTCGTAAAGTTCGAGCAAGAGTAGAAGCTTCCAAACTTACCCCACTTCAGCGTCAGCGCAGCGCCACACTTGTCGCAGATCTCGTCGGTCTCCTGTTCCATCCGCTTGATGTCTTCCATCTCGGTCTCGGCCACCTTGAGCTCTTTCTCAAAGTGCCCATAGAACCCATTCAGCAGGTCGGTCCACTTCTCCGTTCCGGCTTCGACGGAATCCAACTCACCCTCAAGCTGCGCCGTATATCCGGTCTCGAAGATGTACGGGAAGTTCTTCACCAGCAGCTCCGTCACGACCATGCCAATCTCGGTCGGAACCAGCTTCTGCGCCATCTTCTTCACATAGTCGCGCTCTTGAATCGTGTTGATGATCGAAGCATACGTCGAAGGCCTGCCAATGCCCTTTTCTTCAAGCGTCTTCACCAAACTCGCTTCGTTGAACCGCGGAGGCGGCTGCGTAAACTTCTGCTGCGGATCGAGCTTGTTGCACTCCAGCGCCTGCCAATCCTTTAACTCCGGCAACCTGCGCTCCGCCGAGCCATCCTCACTCGTCGCATCCTTCGCAGATTCAGCCTCGGCATCACCATCCGCACTCGCCGCCGCCAGCTTCTTCTCTTCGGCAGCGGCCTTCGCATCGCGCGCCGCCTTGGCCTTCTTGCCTTCTTCCTCGAAGCGCAAAAACCCATCGAACTTAAGAATGCTTCCCGTAGTGCGGAAGTCATAACTGACATCTGCCTTCGCTTCAATATCAACCGTCGTCTGGTCGAACACCGCCGGAACCATCTGGCTCGTCACCGCGCGTTCCCAAATCAGCTTGTAGAGCCGGTACTGCTCATCGCTCAGATACTTCCGCACCTCATCGGGCACAAACCCAATGTTCGTCGGGCGAATCGCTTCATGCGCATCCTGCGCATCCTTCTTGCTCTTGTAGACGTTCTCGTTCGCCGGCAGATACTTATCGCCAAACTTCTTCTTCACCCATTCGCGAACTTCTTTCACCGCATCCGGGCTCATGCGCGTCGAGTCGGTACGCATGTAGGTGATCAAACCCACAGTGCCTTCGCTACCAATCTCAATACCTTCATACAAACGCTGCGCCACACCCATCGTGCGCCGCACATTAAAGCCCAGCCGCCCAGCCGCCTGCTGCTGCAACTGGCTGGTCGTAAACGGTGCCTTCGGGTTCTGCTTGCGCTCCTTCTTCTCAATCGAGCGCACACGCCAAGTCGCCTTCTCCAGCTGCGACATCACCTCATCGACCGCTTCCTTATCGGGCAGCGCATTCGAAAGAAATAACTCCTTGCCATCCGTATCGACACCGTTGGCCACGCGGATCGACTGCCCCTTCACGCCGACCATGCGAGCCGTAAACTCCTGCCCACCCTTACCCGGCGCCAGCACCGCATCAATATTCCAGTACTCCACCGGCTTGAACGCATTGATCTCTCGTTCGCGTTCCACAATCAACCGCAGCGCAACGGTCTGCACACGTCCCGCGCTCAACCCACGCCGCACCTTGTCCCACAGCAGCGGAGAAATCTGATACCCCACCAGCCGGTCCAGCACGCGCCGCGTCTGCTGCGCATCCACCAGATCTTCATCCACATCGCGCGTATGGTCGAACGCAGCCTTCACGGCCTTCTTTGTAATCTCATTAAAGGTTACGCGGCGAACCGGCACTCCCTTACGCACCGCAGGCAGCAGCTGCATCTTCAAATGCGCGGCAATCGCTTCGCCTTCGCGGTCAGGATCGGGCGCCAGAAACACAGCGTCCGCCTTCGCCGCCAACTTCTTCAGCCGGTCGACGATCTTCTCCTTGCCCGGCGAGACGATGAGCGTCGGCTCAAACGTCCGATGCACCAACTCCACGCCGATATCGTTCTTCGGCAGGTCCATGATGTGGCCAATCGAGGCCTCCACCGTGTAGTCGCTGCCCAAATATTTTCCGATCGTCTTCGCCTTCGCGGGCGATTCTACGATCACCAGATTCCTTGCCATTCCGTACACCTATCCTGGGACAAACGCCCGAAGGCTCGTCCCGTTTCCAATTCCATTGCAAACTAACACGTTTTGCCAAGGCCAAGTCAAACCGCCCCTCAGCTTCAACCCCTACGCAACCCCATAAGGGCATGTTCCATTGGACGCGCGGGGCTGAACTTTGCGCACGCCTTTTGGACTTGTCATCCTGAGCAGCGCGAAGGATCTGCTTCACCGGCGAGCCACAGAATTCTAAAAAGACCGCACGTAATTCTTCCCCGGCATCTGCTTCACGCGGCCCGCAAGCTCCAGCTCAAACAGCGCCGTAAATATCTCACCCGAAACCATCTTCGGCTCCAGTCTCTCGATCAAATCATCGAGTTGCAGCGCCTCATCCTGCCTCAACTCGGCAAGAACTGTCCGCTCATGCTGCCCCATCGTCTGGCTTGGTTCAGCAGCCGATCCAGAGCCCTGCGTCGGGAATAAGGATGCGCTCTCGGTGGAAAACGATTCATTCGCCCCGCTCCGCTCTTCCACTTCCAGCCGCACCTGCGAGGGCAAATCCTCCCACACATCCTCCCAGGTTGCGGTCAATTTTGCTCCCTGTTTGATCAGCGTATTCGGCCCCCAGGCGTTTTTATTGGTTGCATTTCCGGGGACCGCATACACATCGCGCCCCTGCTCCAGCGCACATCTCGCCGTGATCCGCGTGCCGGAGTACTCCGCCGCTTCCACCACCAGCACACCGACGCTCATCCCGCTCAGCGTACGGTTCCGGATCGGAAAGTTCTGCGGCGCTGGGAACGTCCCCAGCGGAAACTCACTCACCACTGCCCCGCCCTGCGCCACAATCTGCTCGGCAAGCTTCTTATTTTCCTTCGGATAGATCACATCGATGCCCGTCCCCCAAACCGCAACCGTTGTCCCGCCCGCGTCGAGCGCTCCCTTATGCGCGCATGTATCCACACCCCGCGCCATGCCACTCATGATCAGCATGCCTCGCCGCGCCAAGTCACGACTAATGATCTCGGCCATTCCTGCGCCATAAGGCGAAGGCTGCCGCGTTCCAACAACCGCAATCCCTGCGCGATTCAACACACTCGCATCGCCTCGAACCCATAACACGGGCGGCGGATCGTAGATCTCCATCAAGCGGCCAGGATAGGCTTCATCGTCGGGGGTGAGGAAGACAGCGCCCATCTCCGCCGTACGCCCCGCTTCTTCAACGGCAGCTGTACGGGCACGTCCGTCAAAGCAGAACTGCGCGGACTCCGCGGGCATTCCAACACTTTCAAGCTCTGTGAGCGACGCCGAAAACATACGTTCCGCCCCACCCAACCGCTGCACCGCCCGCGCAATCCGCGTCGGCCCCATCCGCGGCGTCAACGCCAGCGCCAACCACCCCAGACGCGCCTCTGCCTTTATCTCATCCATGTACGCGAACCCTCTCTGCAGCGTTGTGATTTGCATGCTATCAAATCACGCTGACTACAATAAGGTTGTGCCTCTTCGCGTAGCCGCCATCTCGTTCCTAAATCCTGCCCCACTCCTCTACAACTTCGAGCATGAACCAACGGCCTCGCAGCTACGGCCGCATTATGACGTCCACTACACAACACCCGCCAACTGCGCCGCAGAGTTGCTAAATGGGACAGCGGATCTTGGGCTGATTCCGATTGCTTCGCTGACGCCCGAACTGGCAATCGTTCCGGGATGCACGATTGCCTCACTGCGTGAGGTTCGGAGCATTCTGCTGCTGGTCAAAAACCCTCAAAACCTCAGCAATGACGCGGCTTTAAAGGCTGTGCGCACGGTGGCTGCGGACGCTGCTTCACGCAGTTCGCAGGCGTATGCGCACATACTTTTTGAGCACTTTCATCAAACCAAACCGGCCTTTGTTGAGCGTTTGGCAGACCCAATTCCTATGCTCTCGCTAGCGGATGCTGCGCTGCTGATCGGCGATCCGGCGTTACTGGCGCGGGAGCATCGGGCGGCGATTGAGGCCGCGCATCCCGGGTTATTGTGGCTGGATCTGGCGACGGTTTGGCGGGAGCTTACTGGATTGCCTTGGGTTGCGGCGGTGTGGGCAGTGCGTCCGCAAGCGATTGATTCTGAGGGATTTACGGCTTCGCAGTTGATTGCGGATCTCAGTGCAAGCCGTGCCAATGGGCTGACGCGTATTGATGAACTGGTGCGGGAGTGGACGCCGCGTTTGGAGGTTTCGGCGGCTACGATTCGTACGTATCTTACTGAAAACATTCACTACACGCTGGATCCGGAATGCGTGGAAGCGATTGAGGTGTTTCGGGGTTTGGCGGCAGGTATTGGGGTGTTGCCGGAGCTCGGAAAACTGAACTTTTTGAGGTGATGTTTTATGGATGTTTGTGGTGCGCTATGGCGGTTTAACGCATTTTGTGGTGTCAAGCAACCTTTACATTTTGTCCAGCAAGCTTGACATGTTTGGGCCTTGGCTGGCCGGGCGAGTCTTCGACCTGTATCCTCGCGTCAGACCCAAGAGTATGCTGCCGAATTTAAATCCCGCCCTCGCTCTCTTCGCACTAGCGGCGAGTCATAAGGCGCTGCATTTTTTGTTCCACCTGGGGTTGGTGGGGTTGTTTGTAATTTCGTCGGTCGATAGCTCGTTTATTCCGCTGCCGATTCCGGGTGTTACGGACATCATGATCATCGTCTATGCGGCGAACAAGGCCAATGTGATCCTGCTGGTGCTTATCGCTACGGCTGGCTCGGCTGCGGGGGGATTGTTTTCGCATGCCGTGGGGCAGGCCGGCGGCATGAAGTTCCTGGAGAAGAATGTTCCGAAGCCGATTCTGAAGCGAGTGACGGTTTGGATGGAGTCGCATGCGATTTTGGCCGTGGCTCTGCCCGCGCTGTTGCCGCCGCCGGCTCCGCTTTCTCCGTTTGTGCTGGCTGCGGGTGCGGTGCAGATGTCGCGGAAGAAATTTATGACGGCCTTTACGATCAGCCGGCTTGTGCGGCACGCGATTGCGGCGTGGCTGGGGGTGCATTACGGGCGCGCGGTGGTGGGGTTGTGGTCGCGGTTTTCAGCGCAGTGGGGAACGAGGATTTTAATCGGGCTGTGGACGTTCATGCTGGTGTTTGCGGGGATCGCAATCTGGCGGTTGATCAAGACTTCGCGAGAGCTAGAGATGGAGACGGGGAAGCGATTGAAGCAACGGGTTGGGCGGAAGCGGAGCGCCGCGGCGTAGAATTATTCCGGAGGTTCGTGAGGAGCCATCATGTTCAAAGACCAGAATCCTAGACATTGGAAGCTGTTGTTTTTTTATTACAACCCAGAGCAGCCGCGTCTCTGGGTACGAAGGAGATGGGCGTGGGGACTCACTCTCAACTTCGCCAACCCGATGGCATGGGCAGTTGTCGCCGTGATCCTCACGATACCGGTGATAAGCGCCATGATCGAACAAGTTCATTCGATCCACTAGAGCTTGAATCTCCGCGGACTCGCTTCGGTCTGCGTCTCCTGCTAAACTGTGATCTGTGCCGGGTCCTACGCGACGCATACCCGCCAACCCCGCCAGGTCCGGAAGGAAGCAACGGTAACGGGCCCATGCGGGCGCAGTAGGGTAACCCGGTACAGTAAACCTCCCTTCTGAAATAATTCCCTCGTAAATTTTGCGACTGCAAACCCCGATTCTCCAAAAGCGAGAGATCGGGGGCACCCGGTTCGGTGTCCGCCCATGGCTCGGGCTATGGTGCGGGCGAAAACCGCGCTTGAAACCTAAAATTGGCTGGCGCGCGATAAGATACCCTCTGTTGTCCTTTCCCAGTTGGAGGTCCGCAGTTTGAGTCTTGAGTTGAAACCCCGCAACAGTGTTCGCGCGAAAATTTCAGCCGTTGGAGCTTATGTTCCACCCCGCCTTCTGACGAATGCGGACCTTGAAAAGATGGTCGCGACCAACGACCAATGGATTACCGAACGCACAGGGATTCGGCAGCGGCATATTGTGGACAAGGGTGTCGCAACGAGCGACCTGGCCGCGGAAGCGGCGCGGGATTGTCTGGCGAAGGCTGGTGTTGCGGCAAGCGATCTGGACGCGATCATTGTGGCGACTGTGACGCCGGATATGTTCTTTCCCGCAACGGCTTGCCTGGTGCAGGAGAAAATTGGAGCGACGGGGGCTTGGGGTTTCGATCTTTCGGCGGCTTGCTCGGGATTTATTTATGCGCTGCAGATGGGCGCGAAGTTGATTGAAAGTGGAGCGCACAAGAAGGTGTTGGTAATCGGGGCGGATGTGATGAGCTCAATCATTGATTACACAGATCGTGCGACTTGCATTCTGTTTGGCGATGGAGCGGGTGCGGTGTTGCTAGAGCCTTGTGCCGAAGGTGAAGTCGGGCTTGTGGACTTTGTGCATGAGATCGATGGATCCGGGGCGAGTTCGCTGTATATGCCGGGTGGTGGGAGTCTGCATCCATCGACGGCGGAGACCGTGGCGAACAAGGAACACTTTGTACACCAGGAGGGTGGAGCGGTGTTCAAGGTGGCGGTGCGGAAGATGTCGGAGTTGAGTGAAGCGCTGTTGACGCGCAATGGGCTGACGCCGGCGGATATCGATTTGTTTATCCCGCACCAGGCGAACCAGAGGATCATTCTTTCGACGGCGGAGAAGCTGGGCATGCCGGAAGAGAAGATCGTGATCAACATTGGCGAGTATGGGAATACGACCGCGGCGACGATTCCGCTGGCGATGCATACCGCGTTGGAGCAGGGGCGGTTGAAGAAGGGTGGATTGATTCTTCTGGCTAGCTTTGGGGGTGGGTACACGATTGGGACTACGTTGCTAAGGTGGGAGTTTTAGGGGCAGGGGTTAGGGATTAGGAGCGCCCGGCCCACCTTAGCCGCAAAGTGCGCGGCGAAGATGGGGCACCCGGATTCGGGGCGGAGACTATCGGTCCGGTCAGCGCTGGGGTTTGGAGGGATTGGCCTGCGAACCCCGATCTCCAAAGGCGAGAGATCGGGGCCCGGCCCACCTTAGCCGCAAAGTGAGCGGCGAAGATGGGGCACCCGGATTGGGGGCGGTGACTATCGGTCCGGTCAGCTATGGGGTTTGGAGGGATTGGCCTGCGAACCCCGATTTCCGAGGGCGAGAGATCGGGGCACCCGGCCCACCTTAGCCGCAAAGTACGCGGCGAAGATGGGGCACCCGAATTGTGTGCGGGTACGGGAAGCAGATCCCCTGCGGGGATGACAGAAAGAAAGGCAAGGGCAACTGCAACTGCTTTAGGCGAGGCCCAGCATTCTTACGATGGCCATGGCGTTGGTGGTTTGGTTCATGCCGGGCTTCAGGATATAGTCGAAGCCGAGAGGGTCGTTTTCGTCGGGGCTGGCCATATGGACGTTTTGGCCGTGGAGTTCGGGGATTTCGGCTAGTGTGGCCAGGGTGAGGTCGTGGGTGGAAATGGCGCCGATGGCGCCTGCCGCGGTGAGGGAACGGAGGACGGATTCGGCGGCGGCTTTGCGGTCGAGGGAGTTGGTTCCGGAGAGGACTTCGTCGATGAGGAAGAGGGTTTGCGCGGGGTGGGCGCGGGCTTGTTCGACTAAGGATTTGAGGCGTTCTACTTCAGCGAGGAACTTGGATTTGCCTTCGGCGAGGGAGTCTCCGACGACGATGGAGGCGCCGAGGTGGAGGGCGACCATCTGCAGGGACTTTGCCGCGACAGGGGCTCCGGCGAGGGCGAGGACGGCGTTGGCGCCGATGGCGCGCAGGAGGGTGGATTTGCCGGCCATGTTGGAGCCGGAGATGAGAAGGAATTGGGGGTTGGCGTTGAGGGTGATGTCGTTGGGGACGGCGGTGTTCCTGGGGAGGAGGGGATGGGTGAGGGCTTCGGCGGTGAAGAGGGCGGTGGGGGTTGGAGCTGCAGGGATTGGAACTGCAGGTCTCTCCACTGCGCTGCGCTCCGGTCGAGATGACAGTTCTGCGGGGGTGGGGGTGAACGTGGGGGAGTCGAGGATTTCGGGATAGGTGTTTTCTTCGTGCTCGGCGGCGTAGGTGGCGATGGCGGACAGGGCTTCGAACTCGGCCCAGGCGTTGAGCCATTGGCGCATGGCGGTGGCGTGTTGGCGTTTCCAGTTGTTGAGGCCAAGGGCGATGTGGGTGCCTCCGCTGAGAAGAAGGCAGAGGACGAAGGGAATCGTCTTCAGGCGCTGCTCGGCGAGGTTAAGGTAACGCTCGAGAACGGCAAGGGCGCGGTCTTCGCCTGCAATTTCTCGCTGGAGTTCGAGGAGGCACGGCGAGGTGAAGGCCGATTGGCGGAGAATGCGGACGCCGTCGCGGAGGATGGCGGTTTCAGGGGCGAGACCCTTGACGGCGTCGAGTTCGGCGAGGACGCGGGTGCGGAGTGTACCGCAGAGGAGGATCTGGAGGCCGAGGAGCATGGTGATGTTGCGGAGTAGGAGGGTTGAATTCCAGTGGAGCGCGAGGCCGGCGATGAGGAGGAGGAACCAGGTGGCACTGAGGGCGGTGAGGACGGTGCGGGGCCAGCGGGGGAAGTGGCTGCTGGGGGTGTCGAGCCAGGTTTCGAAGCTGTCGGCGGGGAGGTCCTCAAAGCCGAAGCGGCCGAGGAGGCCGATGCGCTCGCGGAGGTCGGTGAGGGGAGCGAGTTCCTGGACGGCTTGCTGGCGGGCGCGGGCTGTGGGTGCCGGCACCGGATGGAGCAAGAAGGCGGCTAATGCTCGCTGGCCGAGGCCGGTGCGGGTGGTGGCGAGGAGGCCGAAGAGGGAGTCGGGGCCAAGGATGTTGAGGTCGCGCTCGTAGAGGTGGTTGGGTTGGGAGAAGGACTCGCCGGTGCGGCCGGTTTGGGGCTGCTCGCCGGTGATGCGGCCGAGGGCGCGGGTGTAGAAGTCGTGGCGGCGGTCGGCGACGGTAGCGGCGTGGGTGGCGCGGCCTTTGAAGAGGGCGGCGACGATGGCGGCGGCGATGGAGGCGGTGACGGGGTAGAAGGATTGATTGTGGTGGATGACCTGCCAGAAGAAGCCGAGGCCGATGGCGGCGATGGCGAGGATGATGTTGGCCCATTGGGCGCGGCGGTGGTTGGCGTGGGCTAGGGCGGCGGCGGCGGCGGCGTGGCGGCGGGTGTAGTCGTCGGCAAGGGTTTCGGACATTGTGTTGAGGATAGTCTTTCGGTGGTTTGGGGAGGCGAAAGCTTGACGCAAAGTGCGCGAAGTTTAAAGGCAAGTTTCGCTATGCGGGTATGCGAGGGAGTGATTGTGCCCTCGTCGAGGACGATGCGGGGACCTTCCCCTTCGCTTCGCTCAGGGTCTAGGATGACGGCGAGAAACGAGCAACGACAAAGGCTCGCTGGGTAGGCTTCTGGTGTTCCCCACTCATGAGCAAAAGCGCGCATGAATGGGCCACCCGGAGAGTTTCGTTACGTTGCGGATTGTGATGCTGACTTGCATGTTGCCTGAGCGGTCTGACAGGGCGTAGGCTAGCGGGCATGCGTTCGATGCTTTTGATGACTTTGCTTGGTGCTCCCCTTTTTGCCGCTTCCCTACCTGCTCAGGATGTTCATGTGAAGGTTGATCCGCATGGGGGTGGGTCGGTCGCCAGTACGACGGACTATGTGACGATTCAGCAAGCGTTGGATCATGCTCCGGAGGCGCCGCATGGGCGGATCTATATTTCGATCGTGCCGGGGGTGTATCACGAGCGGATCAATGTGACACAGAACCGGCCGCGGGTGACGCTGCTGGGTTTGGGGAAGACTCCTGATGAGGTGGTGATTACCGCAAGCCAGAATGCGAAGGAGGCGGGAGGGACGTTCTTTACTGAGACCGCGGAGATCAATGGCGAGAACTTTGAGGCGGACAATGTGACGTTCGCCAATGAGGCAGGGCCGACGGGGCAGGCTGTGGCGGCGGCGGTGCGGTCGGATCGGGCGGTGTTCAAGCACTGCCGGTTCCTGGGCGACCAGGACACGCTGTTTGCGGACTATGGGCGGGAGTATTACGTGGACAGCTTTGTAGCCGGTGGGGTGGATTTCATTTTTGGGAATGCTACGGCGGTGTTCGACCACGATGTGATCAGCGAGATTCGGAATGGGCAGATCACGGCGCAGTCGCGGACGGCGGAGACGCAGACGACGGGGTATGTGATTACGAACTCGAAGATTACGCATGATCCGGTGGCGGCGGCGCCGGGCAAGACGCAGGCTGCTGGGTTTGGGTTGGGGCGGCCATGGCGGTTGTACTCGCGGGTGGTGGTGATGCATACGGAGCTGCCGGAGGACTTGAATGCGGCGGGGTGGTCGGCGTGGGGGAAAGAGGATGAGACGCCGAAGGCTTTCTATGCGGAGTTTGACAACTCGGGGCCGGGATGGCGGCCGAAGGAGCGGGTGGGGTGGTCGCACCAGCTGACGGCAAAGGAAGCCGCGGCGTTTGAACCGAAGAGATTTCTGGCGGGGGCGGATGGATGGGATGCGGAGGCAGAGGCGGCGAAGCTGCCGTAGGGTGGCGTGGCGAGCCGTTTGCGCTCCCACCCAGAGTTGAAGCGGACGGGCAAACAGCAGATCCCCTGCGAGGATGACAGAAAGAAAAGCAAAGGCGTGGCGGTTACACTTCCGAGTTGCCTAAGAGTTGGGTGGGCTAGAATCGTCGGATGAAATTTTTTGCGGCGGTTGCGCTTGGTTTTGCGGTTTCGGTGGCTTCGGCCCAGGGTGATGTGCATGGCGTTCAGCCGGACCATATGGACAAGACGGCGGTGCCGGGGAATGACTGGTACCGGTATGCCAATGGGGCATATCTGGCGCGGACGGAGATTCCGGCGGACAGGACGGGGTACTCGAGCTTTTCGACGCTGGCGGATGTGGTGAACAAGCGCGTGGCGGCCATTATCGAAGAGGCCGCGAAGTCCGGTGCGGCGGAGGGGACAGAGAAGCGGAAGATTGCTGACCTGTATGCGTCGTATGAGAATGCGGGGATGATTGAGGCGGCGGGGTTGACGCCGCTGAAGCCGCTGCTGGCGGCGCTTGATGGCGTGAAGACGCGCGAGGAGCTGGCGGCTGCGTTGGGTGGGACGCTGCGGGCGGATGTGGATGCGCTGAACAACACGAACTTCCATACGGCGAATTTGTTTGGGGTGTGGGTGGCGCCGGGGTTCAACGATCCGGACCACTATGCGGTGTACCTGCTGGAGGGTGGGTTGGAGCTGCCTTCGCGGGACTACTACCTGACGGACAACGCGAAGATGAAGGCGGTGCGCGAGGCGTATCTCGCACATATTGCTGCGATGTTTCGGCTGGCGGGGTATGCGGACGCGGACGCGCGGGCGGCGGGTGTGATGCGGCTGGAGACGGCGATTGCGGAGAAACAGATTTCGCTGGCCGAGAGCGAGGACATCAGCAAGGCGGATAATGTCTGGCAGATGGGTGACTTTGCGAAGAAGGCCCCGGGGTTGGATTGGGCGGCTTACTTCAAGGCAGCGCAGCTGAGTGGGCAGGCGAGTTTTATTGTGTGGCAGCCGACGGCGGTGACCGCGGAGGCGGCGCTGGTGGGGTCGGCGGCGATGGAGGACTGGAAGAGCTTTTTGGTGTTTCACACGATCGAGTCGTATGCGGGGCCGTTTCGCAGGCTGCAGATCGGGGCGCTGCCGAAGTCATTTGAGGATGAGTATTTCAACTTCTACGGCAAGACGCTGACGGGTGCCACGGAGCAGCGGCCGCGGGACCAGCGTGGGCTTTCGGTGGTGAACAGTGTGCTGGGCGACGCGGTAGGGCAGCTGTATGCGCAAGCGTACTTCCCTGCTGGCGACAAGGCGAAGGTTGAGGTGATGGTTCACAACCTGTTGGTGGCGTTCCATGCGCGGCTGGAGGCGGTGACGTGGATGGCTCCCGCGACGAAGGCGGAAGCGCTGAAGAAGCTGGGGACGCTGCAGGTGGGGATTGGCTATGCGGACCAATGGCGGAGCTATGCAGGGCTGGAGATCAAGCCGGATGATTTGTTTGGGAATATCCGGCGGTATGAGGCGTTTGAGTATCGCTACAACCTGGAGAGGATTGGGAAGCCGGTCGATCGCAAGGAGTGGTGCATGACTCCGCAGACGGTGAATGCGGTGAACCTGCCGCTGGATAACGGGCTGAACTTTCCGGCGGGAATTTTTGGGCAGCCGTTCTTCGATGCGAAGGCACCGGATGCGGTGAACTATGGGGCGATTGGGACCATCATCGGGCACGAGATTTCGCATACGTTCGACTCGGAAGGTGCGTCGTTTGATTCGCAAGGCAAGGTGAGGAACTGGTGGACGGATGCGGATCGCGCGCATTTTGACGCGTCGATTGAGGCGCTGGCGAAGCAGTATGACGCGTATGCGCCGTTTCCGGACCTTCATTTGAATGGGCATCAGACGCTAGGCGAAAACATTGCCGATCTGGCGGGGCTTACGGCGGCGCACGATGCGTGGGTTGCGTCGCTGAAGGGCAAGCCGGCGCCTGAGGTGAATGGCATGAGCGGCGAGCAGCAGTTCTTCTTGGGGTATGCGCAGTCGGAAGCGGGTAAGAGCCGCGAGGCTGCGTTGCGACAGCAGGTGTTGACCGATCCGCACTCGCCGAGTGAGTATCGCGCGGATACGGTGCGGAATCTGGATGCGTGGTATCCGGCGTTTGCGGTGAAGGAGGGGCAGACACTGTATCTGAAGCCGGAGATGCGGGTGCATATTTGGTAGGAACTGGGTTTCGTTGTAGACACTCGAAGAAGCAGATCCCTTGCGAGGATGACAGAAAGAAACGGAACGGCAACAGCGCCTGGAGTAGCTTCTTGGGTTGTAGCTGAACACTAAGAGCGGGAAGCTTCGTCTCACACAAATATGTCTTTGATTATTGCTGCCATTCGTTCCGGGACTGACCCTATCGCGGCGCTTCCGCCTGCGACGTTTCATCGTACGCTGGAGGATCCGATTTACTGTCCGAAGTGCGAGGCGAGTTACAACCTGGTGGTGGATTATGACCAGGCTGTGGGACGGCATTTTGCGAATGAGTCGCGGCGGCATATGGCGATGCTGCGCAAGGCCGTGATGATGGGACATGCGAGCGATCACCGGGTGACGCACTTTGAGACCAATGGAGTGGTGGTGATCAGCCATGCGGCACCGAAGGTGGAGACGACGCCGGTTACGGCGTTGAAGCCCCTGACGAAGCTGATCAATTGATGGGTTTGATACGTGGTAGGTGAAGGTGCGTTTATTCTTGCTGCCGGGCAACCTTTTCGGAGATGGGCGAATTTCTTTGTTTTGTGTGGCGTCGCACGTTCTCTTGGTACGGCATACGATTGAGGCAGTAGATCCGGTCCGAATAGAGATTTAAAACGATCAGCCTACGTTGCGCGCCGTGATCCCAGTCACAGAGCAGAGACGCATGGCCCATGAGGGCTGCACAATGACGTCGCTCGTGCATTGCATTTATGTCAGCACCGCAAGCCACAGCTTTCTCCCCGGTGAGTTGGCGGAACTTACGGCGGCCGCTCGCGAGAAGAACAAACGGCTGAACATTACCGGAGTGCTGTTGTACATGTCGGGGCGGTTCTTTCAGGTGCTTGAAGGCGAATTCGCAGCCGTTGAGGATGTGTATGCTTCGATCGTTGCGGACAAACGCCACAGAGAAGTGACCCAGATCATCTTCGAAACGATCTCCAGGCGCAGTTTTTCCGACTGGTCGATGAGCCTGATCAATCTCTCCGGCGACAAGCTGGATCAGATACTGGCGCTGAGCGATCCGCAAAGCGGCAGCGCATCACTCAGGGACTTGCCGGAGGGCCGGTCGAAGAAGCTACTGCTTGCTTTCTGTGAAGGGCGCTGGGGGCCTACCGTGGCCGATCGAAGCCAAGCCCACGCGATATGACGACGCCGAAGTTGCACTCAAGACATAAGGTCAACTTAGCGGAAGCGGTGCTGCCTGCGATCAGCTTCGCCTTTCAGCCGATTGTCGATACGAGGGCGCACAATGTTGTGGCCTTTGAATCCCTCGTACGTGGGCCGCAGAACGAAACGGCGGGCAGCATCTTCGAGCAGGTTTCCTCGGCCGATCTCCCTCGCTTCGATCAGCTATGCCGCGTTACGGCGATAGCGATGGCACACAAACTGGGCCTGGGCCGCAATCTCAATCTGAATATCATTCCCAACGGCGCGACAACTCCGGAGGAGTCGATCCGCTCGACAGTGGAGGCCGCGGACCGCGCCAACCTGCCTTTGGATTGCATTGTGCTGGAGTTTGCGGAGGGAACGATTATTGAGGACCGTGCGCGGTTTGCGAGAATCGTCAGTCTGTATAGAGGCATGGGCTTCAAACTTTCCGTCGACGACTTCGGGGCGGGATACTCGGGACTCAATCTTCTGGCCGACTTTCAGCCGGACCAGATCAAGCTGGACAAAGAGCTGATCAAGGACATACCAAGCCGCGGACCGCGGCAGGTGATCGTTCGGGCGCTGATACAGGTTTGTAAGGACCTGGGAATCGACCTGGTAGCGGAGGGTGTGGAGACCAACGAGGAGTTTCAATGGCTGGCGAGCGAAGGGATATGGCTGTTTCAGGGGTATCTGTTCAGCCGGCCGGGGTTTGAGTGCCTGCCGCCGGCGCGGTATGAGGGGTTGCCGCAGGTGTTCTGAGAGTGGCTGAACCAATGGCATACAGTTATCGAGATTTCGCTGTAAGCAGATAATTTCGTGTTTATAATCTGCTCATGGCAAAGACGGTTGCGATCGATCTCAAAGACATTCACTCCGTAACGGATTTTCAGCGTCATGCGAAGACCCACGTTGCGCGGCTGCGGAAGACAAAAGCGCCGATGGTGCTCACGGTGAATGGGAGTGCGTCGGTGGTGGTGCAGGATGCTGGGGCTTACCAGGCGATGGCACAAAGGCTGGATGAGCTTGAAGCGGAACGCGATTTTGTGGCTGCGGTGAACGAAGGCTTGAGGGACGTTGAGGAAGGGCGTGTTTATCCCGCGTTGCCTGCTCTGAAGGCTTTGGGGCGAAAGCTTGGCGTGCGGCCTCGTGGCGGCGAGTGATGGCATTCATGACTCGGGCGGCTGGTCTTTAATGCTGTGCCCTCCGCGAAAGTTCACGGTGGCACAAGCAAACAGCAGATCCTTCGACTTCGCTCAGGATGACAAGTCTAAAGGGGTTTGCGAGTCCGTATGCGTATGGGATGCTCAATCGAAATGCTGTACCAAAACCTGCTAAAATAGAGGTCTGTGAGCTTGTCCCCTACCCTCGACGCCACAGCCTCCGAGACTCTTCTTAAGGAACCCCACCGGCCTACGGTTGGTTTTGTCTCGCTTGGCTGCCCCAAGAACCTCGTTGATTCCGAGGTGATGATGGGATTGCTGCATCGCGGCGGGGCGCAGCTGACTCCTAAGGCCGAGGATGCTGAGATCCTGGTGGTGAATACGTGCTCGTTTATTGACTCGGCCAAGCAGGAGTCGGTGGATACGATCCTGGAAATGGTGCAGCACAAGATTGGGCATGGCGGAAAGGCACAGCGGCTGATCGTGGCTGGGTGTCTGGTGGAGCGGTATCGCGACGAGATTATGAAGAATATTCCGGAGGTCGACGCGGTTGTCGGCACCGGAGAGCTTGAGGCGATTCTGGAAGCGGCGGGGCTGGGCCGGCCGGTGGTGACTGCGCAGGATTCGCCGTTTGCGATTTTGACGACGGCGCAGATTGAGCGGCATGCTTCGAGCGTGAATCAACACTCGCGGCCAGATTCTCACTCTTCGCAGATTGAGCATGAGACGGGGTCGCGGCCTGAGGGTGATGCTCGTGAGGCTGCGGGGCGTTTTTCGCGTGAGGCGTGGGATGGTGCTACGGCTGCCCTGCCGAGCTATTTGTACTCGGATGAGACGCCGCGGATACTGACGACGCCGCGGGCTTCGGCTTATATCAAGATTGCTGAGGGGTGTGATCATCCGTGCAGCTTCTGCATTATTCCGCAGCTGCGCGGGAAGTTTCGGTCGCGGTCGCTGGTTAGCATTGTGGCGGAAGCAAAGTCGCTGATTGCGCAGGGTGTGCGCGAGATTACGCTAATTGGGCAGGATACGACCTGCTATGGCGAGGACCTGCCGAAGGATGCCGTGACGGGCAAGCGTCCGGAGTTGGCTGACTTGCTGGATGCGCTGGCGCCGCTCGAAGGGCTGAAGTGGCTGCGGTTTCTGTATGCGTATCCGAACAAGGTGACGACGCGGCTGCTGGAGTCGATTGCAAAGCATGAGACGGTGGCGAAGTATCTGGATGTGCCGCTGCAGCATGCGAGCGCGAATGTGTTGCGGCGGATGAAGCGTGGTGGGTCGGCGGACCGGTTCCTGCAGATTATTGAGAAGGCGCGGTCGATTGTGCCGGGGCTGGTGTTGCGGACTTCGTTCATCGTCGGGTTTCCGGGTGAGACGGAAGCGGACTTTGAGGAGCTTTGCGCGTTTATCCAGGCGGCGAAGATCGATTGGCTGGGCGTGTTCAGCTACTCGGATGAAGAAGGCGCGGGCGCGTTTGAGCTGGACCAGAAGGTGCCGAAGCGGACGATTGAGGCTCGGCGGCGGAAGCTGATGCGACTGCAGAACAAGATCAGCACGAAGGCACGCAAGGCGTGGGTTGGGCGTGAGCTGGATATTCTCGTCGAAGGTGAGAGCGAAGAGACGGAGCTGCTTTGGCAGGGACGGTCGCTGGACCAGGCGCCGGAGATCGATGGCAAGGTGCTGATCAACGACTTTGGGCCGCATGAGGTGCTGGTGCCGGGGACGTTTTATCGAGCGGAGATTACCGAGAGTCATGACTACGATGTGGTGGCGCGGATTGTTGAATAAATTTTCCTTTTATGGCATTCTGTAACTGTTTTTAGTTACACCCGTGCAGCCGGACCACGGCTCTTGAGATATACGCGGGGAAAGTGCATGTCTAAGCAAGAAAAACTCTTACGTCGTCTAGCTGAAAAGCCTAGTGATTTCCGCTGGACCGATCTGGTAAGCCTGATGACTTCTCTAGGCTATTCCACCGAAAAAGGCAGTGGCTCACGTCGTAAGTTCAAGCACCGCGTCTCCGGTGCAAGGTTCAACATGCATGAACCCCACCCGAGCGGCATCCTGAAGGAGTATCAAGTCCGCGCCATCATCGAATTTCTTGTCACGGAGAAGCATCTGACATGACACAAACTCTGAACTATCGCGGTTACAGCGGCTCGGTACTCTACAGTGCCGAGGACAAGCTGCTGCACGGTCGCCTTCTTGGCATCCGCGACTTCGTTCTTTATGAAGGATCGAGCGTCCGCACTCTAGAAAAAAACTTCCACGCGGCAGTTGACGAATACCTCGCCGACTGCGAGAAAGACGGCGTGAAACCTAACGCACCTTACAAGGGAAGTTTCAATGTGCGCGTCGGTCCCGATCTACATCAACAGGCGGCACGCTTCGCAGAGGAAAACGATCTGCCTCTGAATGCAGTCGTCCAAAAAGCATTAAAGAGTTTTTTGAGCCACGCCTGATTCCTATGACTACCAAAATTTTGAAGTGTCCTATTTGTAAGAAGGCTGTTCCGCTGGATGACCCGAATATGCCATTTTGTTCGGATCGTTGCCGCACGATTGATCTGGGTAAGTGGGCTTCGGGGGATTACAAGATTTCGTCGCCGATTCTTGATCCGGATTTGCTGGAGGATCTGGAGCATGCGCAGCAGCAGCGGCACCCTACGGATGAGACGAAGTGGAAGAATTGAGCGGCTATATGTCGGGCCTTCAGCCCTCGGTCGTTCGGGACTTTTGAACCTAGGCCTTCGGCCTAGGCCGTATCGACATATAGCTTGAGGTGTATCCAAGCGCAGGCGATGGCGACGATGGCTTTGAAGTTTTGTTTGAGTTTTTCGTAGCGTGTGGCGAAGCGGCGGAGGTGTTTGAGCTTGGAGAAGCATCTCTCGATGCAGTTGCGCTTTCGGTAGAGCTCTTTGTCGTGGGGGTGTTGGTGCTTGCGGCTGGACAGCGAGGGTACGACGGCCTCGGCGCCCATCGCTGCGATGTGGGCGCGGATCGCCTTGCTGTCATAGCCTTTATCGGCCATCACCCACTCAGCCTTGCGCTCTCCCAGCAGACCGACGGCCTGGGTGCAGTCGTTGACCTGGCCACCGGTGACCGTGAAGTCGACCGGCAGACCGAGTTCGTTGGCCAACAGATGGACCTTGCTCGTCAGACCTCCTCGGGAGCGCCCCAGAGCCTTGTCGGAGCCCCCTTTTTGCGGCCCGTGGCCGCCTGCTGGTGAGCCCGCACGATCGTCGAATCGATCATCAGATACAGATTCTTGCGATCCGCCACCAGATCGTGGAAGACCTTCTCCCATACCCCGCTCTGAGCCCAGCGACTGAACCGCTTGTGCACGCTCTTGTACTTGCCGTAACGCTCCGGAAGATCGTGCCAGCGGGCTCCGGAACGAAGCACCCACAGCACACCGTTGATAAAAACACGATTGTCGGCCGCCGTTCGGCCCACCGTATCCGCACGCCCCGGAACCAAACCCTCGATCCGAGACCACTGCGCATCACTCAACTCATATCGACTCACGCCCATACATACAGATCAACAAATCAAATGCGATCTGGAAAGTCTATATGTCGATACGCCCTAGGCTGTGATGTCGTCGGGCCTTTGGCCCTTGGCTTTCCGCCCTCAGTCGGAGGTGGGCTCCTTAGGGATTTGTGGCGCCGGCCGCGAACAGCAGATCCTTCGCGATGCTCAGGATGACAAGCCCTAAAGGTGGATGACAAGTTCAAAGGGTGGTTGGATGTCCTCGGTCGTTGTCGGCTGGTATTGACGACGTACCGCTACTCGTAAGGTGCAAAGCAAAAGGGCCCCGGCTGGGGCCCTTTGCGTGTTTTGTGAGCAACGACTTAGGAAGTCGCGCTGTGCTGCAGGGCGGCGTTGTAGCCGGCCTCGAAGTTCGACAGGTACGCATCGCGTTCCGGTCCCTTCTTCACCTTGGGGTGCTGGTACAGGTAGCTGGACTTTGCGTCGAGCTTGCGGTTTGCCGTCTTGTCCAGCTTGGCGGCCTCGATACCGTCGCGGTAGCCGGCTTGTGCCTGCTCCGTACCGGCAGGAGGAGTGTTCCAATCCTGGGTGCTGTTCTGTGTCTGGGTGTTGCTTTGGGCCAGCGACATCATGGGTACGCTGGTCATCATCGCCACTGCGATCAGTGGTGTTGCGAAACGTGTTAGCTTGTTCATATTCCCTCTGTTACAACATTCGGGCTCAAATCTGGCCCTTACTTTTGCAGGCATTTGCTTGCCCCCAAAACAGACGTACTCTAAGCCGGTAAAGATGCACTCGTCAAGCAAGATTGCGCGATAAATGTGCAAATTAATTGTCTATTGAGGTTCGCCGTTTGAGGATACTTCGGCCCAGTAGAATCTTCCTATGCAAGCCGTTGAAAACAAGACGAAATGGGCGTGGTGGGTGGGTACATTTTTTGGTGCCGGGTATCTGAAACCTGGGCCTGGAACCTATGGATCGATCGTCGGATTGCTGCTTTGGTATTCCGCCGCGCATGCGTTTGAGCCAGTACCGAGGCTGCTTTCGCTGGCGACTTTACTTGTCGCGCTGTTGGTGACCGTGATCGGAATACGGGCGTCGACGATTGTGGCGCGGGAGTCTGGGCGGAAGGATCCGGGGTTTGTGGTGATTGATGAAGTCGCCGGGCAGCTGATTGCGCTGGTGCTGATGCCGGCGGATTGGAAGCATGCGGTGGTGGCGCTGGTGCTGTTTCGGGGGTTCGACATCTTCAAGCCGTGGCCGATCCGGAAGTTGGAAGCGCTGCCGGAAGGTACGGGGATCATGCTGGACGACATTGCCGCCGGTGCTTTTGCGGTGGTGGTGGGGTTTTTGCTTTGCAGGTTCGTGCCGGGGCTGGGCTGAGGCTCGTGGGCTCGGATAGTGGGGAAAGGCCTGGGGCTAAAGCCCAGCTTCCTGGTGAGGTTTCTTCGTGGGGCTAAAGCCCCACGCTAATCCGGAAAAGCTGGAGTTTCGGGTTTGTTCGCGGGCTACAAATCCACGCTAATCCCAAAAAGCAAGAGCGCGAGTTCAGCGTGGGGCAAAATCCACGCTAATCCGGAAAGGCAAGAGCGCGAGTTTCAGCACCCGTCGATGGAAAGCGGGGGATTCTGATCTGCGCTAGGCTTGAGGGATGCAGCTGTTTACTCCGCCTGACGCCCCGCACCTTATTTCGCTGCACCCACGCGCTGCCATACCGGGCGGCACGCTGGAGCTGACCGGAACGCACCTGCTGAAGCACACGCTGGAGAGCCAGGACCCGCATCTGCCGCATGCGACCTTTGGGGAGACGGAGGCTTCGCTGGATGTTTCTCGGGAGACGCGGGCGCTGGTGAAGGTGCCGAATGGAGCGATTTCGAGCGACCTGGTGCTGCATCGCGATGGGATGGCTTCGAATATTCTGCATGCCAATGTGGGTGTGCCGATGGCCGAGGAGCTGCACCTGGTTTCAAACCCGGCGGTGGATAAGGACAATAACCTGTTCGCGATGGTGAGTGGGCCGCGTGGCGAGCGGGTGCCGGTGAGTATATTTCGGATCGACCGGGATTTGCAGATTCGGCCGTTTGTACGCGACCTGCTGAATGTTTCGGCGCTGGCGTTCGATGCGGAGGGATATTTGTATGCCAGCTCGCGGTCGGAGGGAACGGTGTACCGGATTTCGCCGCAGGGGGCGATCAGTACGTTTGCCGAAGGCATGGGGATTGCCACGGGGTTGGCTTTCGATAAGGCTGGGAATTTGTTTGTGGGAGATCGTTCAGGGACGATCTTTAAGGTGGGGCCGTCGGGGTCGAAGGCTTCGGGCGAGGTGTTTGTGTTTGCGACGCTGGAGCCTTCGGTGGCGGCGTATCACCTGGCGTTTCGGGATGATGGAACGCTGCTGGTGACGGCCCCGACGACGAGCTCGAACCAGAGCATCTATGCGATCGATCCGGATGGGAGTACGACGGTATTTTTTCGCGGGCTGGGGCGGCCGCAGGGGATGGCGCTGGATGCGGATGACAACCTGTATGTGGCGGCGAGCCTGCATGGGGAGCGGGGGATTATCCGGATAGATGCTGAGCGGAAGGCGGAGCTGATTGTGAGTGGGAATGATCTGGTAGGGTTGTGCTTTTTAGAGGATGGGTGCGCGGCGCTGGCTACAAATAACACGATCTTTCATATTGATCTGGGGATTCAGGGGCGGTTGTTGGTTTAGGGGTGCGGTGCGAAACGCAGTCATCGGCTCAGAAAGCCCAAGGCTAAAGCCTTGTTTCTTGCGAACTGAGACAGGGGCCTGAAGGCCCCCTCTAATCCGGCAGTACGGCAAGCTTCGACGGCGCGGTAAGCTCCTGCGGCGCGGCAAGCTCCTGAGGCACAGCAAGCTCCTGAGGCGCGGCAAGCCACGAAGGCCTGCGGTCGATCAATTTATTTCGACCGTAGGAGCTATAGGGATATTCGGCGACGGTTGCAACGATGCGTGCTCTGACTGGATTGTCTTCGACGTACCGCAGGAACGAATCGAACTGAGCCCGATCAACGACTCTTCGATTGTCGTAGCCGCGTTCCCAAACGTCCATTTTGCTTTTCAGGCGGAACGAAAAGCCTCCTTTTATGAACTGGGCGACCTTCTCAAGAGAGACATCAGGAGCGGGTGTAAGCAGGAGGTGGACGTGATCGGGCATGATGACGAAGGCGTGCAGTTCGAAGCGGCCTTTGGCTCGATTTTCCTGCAAGACTGTCAGGAACAGCTCGGCCGTTGAGGTTACCTGGAACAAGCGGCGGCGTTGCGCGGTGACGGCGGTAAGCAGGTAGGTTCTCAGTTCCTGCGGAGCAAGTTTCATGCGGCCAGCATACAAGAGCCCGAGGCTAAAGCCTCTTCCCGAATTGCACTATCCAGCGGGCTGAAGCCCGCTGCTAATCCGGTAAAGCAAAACGCACGTCATCTGATCCGGTCTTGTCTCGCAAGGATTCGCACCCAAGCGCGTAAAGCTGCATCTATCATTCAGCTAGAACAATGATCGCTGAAATTATCGCTATCGGGTCCGAGATGCTTACGCCGCATCGTCAGGACACTAATTCGCTTTATCTGACGCAGGGGCTCAATGACCTGGGTGTGTCGGTGGCGTTCAAGACGATTGTTGGGGATAATCGGCAGCATCTGGTGGATGCGATCCGGATTGCGCTGGGGCGCGCGGATATTTTGATTTGCTCGGGTGGGCTGGGACCCACCGAGGATGACCTTACGCGGGAGTGTACGGCGGAGGCGCTGGGGTTGGAGTTGCATACCGATCCGACGACGCTGCTGGCGCTGCAGCAGCGGTTTGTGGCGCGGCGGATGGCGATGCCCTCGAATAATGCCAAGCAGGCGGAGCTGCTTGACGGGGCTACGCTGTTGCCCAATCCGAATGGGAGTGCGCCTGGACAGATGGTGGATACGACGGTGCCAGACGCTACAGGACAAGCTCACCGGAAGATTGTGGTGCTTCTGCCGGGACCACCGAAGGAGTTGAAGCCGTTGTTCGATGAGGCGGTGAAGCCTCGGTTGGCGGAGACGCTGCCTCCGCGGGCGATTGCGAAGCGGTTGCTGCGGATGGCGCTGATTCCGGAGTCGCAGGTGGATGCGCGGACGGCGCCGATTTATCAGCAGTTCCCGGATGTTGAGACGACGATCCTGGCGGGGTCGGGAGAAATTCAACTGCATTTCATCTGCACGAAGCCGACGGTGGAAGAGGCGCAGGAGCGGGTGGATGCGGTGACGGAGCTGGTGGAGCAGGAGATGGGCGACGATATTTTCTCGTCGCACGGGGAGTCGCTTGAGGAGATCGTGATCCTGATGCTGGGATTGCATAACCAGACGCTTTCCGTGGCGGAGAGTTGCACGGGTGGGTTGCTGTCGGAGAGGCTGACGCGGGTGCCGAACTCAAGCCGCAGCTTTTATGGCGGTGTGGTGGTTTATACCAACGGCGTGAAGACGGCATTGACGCAGGTGCCGGCGGAGCTGATTGAGAAGCATGGAGCGGTTTCGGAGGAAGTCGCACGAGCGCTGGCGGAGGGCGTTCGTGCGGCTACAGGGACCTCGCTGGGCTTGAGCATTACGGGTATTGCGGGGCCGACGCTGATGGGTGGGGCGGACGCAGGTAAGCCGGTGGGGTTGGTGTATGTAGGGCTGGCTGATGGCGAGGATACGCAGGTGAAGCAGGTGCAGATTCCGGGCGATCGGGAGCGGGTACGGCTGTGGTCTACGCAGCATGCGTTTGAGTTGCTGCGACGGCGTTTACAGTAACCCACACGTCAGCTTGGTACACTCAGCCTCAGAGATGTCCCATCCAGCTATTATTCTCGCGATTGCGTATCTGCTCGGGTCGATCCCGTTCGGCTATATTCTGGTGCGGCTGTTTTTGCACCAGGACATACGGGCGACGGGCTCGGGGAACATTGGCGCGACCAATGTGGCGCGCTCCGGGGCAAAGGGTCTGGGGATTGCGACGCTGGCGCTCGATGCGTTGAAGGGCGTTGCGGCGGTGCTGATCGCGAGATACTTTCTGCCAGGCAACATGGAGATGGCAACGCTGGCGGCCTTGTTTGCGATTCTGGGACACATGTTTCCGGTTTGGCTGGGGTTCAAGGGTGGCAAGGGCGTGGCGACCGCGCTTGGCGTGTATCTGGCGCTTTCATGGCCGGCGGCGCTTTCGGCGCTTGCTGTTTTTATTGTTATTTTGATTTTTACAAAGTACGTTTCGCTGGCCTCGATTTTGGGAGCGCTGACGCTGCCGGTGTTCTTTCTGCTTTTTGTACCCGGCCATACCGCGATCATTACGGGATGCGTCTGCTTCATTTCGCTTTTAGTGATCCTCAAGCATTACAAGAACATTGTGCGATTGAAGTGTGGTACGGAAAGCAAGTTCGGCAGCGGTACGAAGTCCAAATCCATCGACCCCCAAGGGACCAACGCATGAGCCGAATTACCATTCTCGGAGCCGGTGCCTGGGGCACTGCCCTTGCAGTATCGCTCGCTCGCCGTGGCGGGCACGATCTTACGCTGTGGTCGCACTCCGCCGCACACGCCGAAGAGTTGAGCGACAGCGGCGAGAATCTACGCTATCTGCCCGGATTCATCCTGCCGGCCGACGTGCTCATCACCGCCGATCCTGTGCGCGCGATCGATGGTGCGGCGATTATTCTCTCGGTGGTTCCTTCGCAACACCTGCGGCCGCTGATGGCTGAGCTGGCGCATGCGATCAACCCGAAGCAGGTGTTGCTTTCGGCCTCCAAGGGGATTGAAGAAAAGACGTTTCTGCGGATGTCGCAGATCATTTGCGAGCATGCGCCGGAGAATCCTATTGGTGTGCTTTCGGGGCCGTCGTTTGCGCAGGAGGTCGCTGCGGGTATGCCGACTGCGCTGGTGATCGCCACCACGGGACACGACGAATTTCAGCCGATTGCGCTGAAGCTGCAGGACGACTTTACTTCGCCTAACTTGCGCGTCTATCGCAACGACGACATCATCGGCACGGAGTTGGGCGGGGCGTTGAAGAACGTGATTGCGTTGGCGGCGGGCGTGGTGATGGGGCTGGAGCTGGGTTCGAACTCTGCCGCGGCGCTGATCACGCGCGGCATTGCAGAGATCACGCGGCTGTCTGTGGCTTGCGGAGGACGGCGCGACACGCTGTCGGGACTTTCCGGCGTGGGCGACCTGGTGCTGACGTGTACGGGAGGGCTTTCGCGCAACCGCGCTGTGGGGATCGAGCTGGGCAAAGGGCGCAAGCTGGCGGAAATCCTGCAGGGTTTGAACGGCAAGGTGGCGGAGGGTGTGCGCTCGACCACAGCAGCGTTAGGACTAGCAGCAAGGTATGGCGTGGAGATGCCCATCACCGAACAGATGGCGGCGATCCTGCATGAAGATAAGTCGCCGCGGGATGCGATACAGAGTTTGATGTCGCGGCCCGGACGGACGGAGTAACTCAACAAACCCTTTATCAGGTTGAGCACTTTCGCTCCCTTGGAGCTTAAGACAGAATCTGAATGCGACGCAAAAACTCGATCTCATCAATTTTCTGAACGTGCTTTAAGGGGTCTGCGACCAACGTCTCCCAACGCGGCGTTGCGCGCTTGCATCCAAACTCGGGATGACAGGGCAATGTGCGCCGCAGTACGCATGGCCATCTTTGTCACGTAGACTGGTGGCACTACATCGACTTCACTTCAGCATCGGCACGTCAGGAGACGAGCAGCATGTCTCAGAGCAACTCGGGCCCCTCTGCAGCAGACCGTGTACGCGCAACGATTGATAACTGCGAAGACGAGCCGATCCGCGTTCCGGGAAGCATCCAGCGGCACGGCTTCCTGCTGTTGTTGGACTCCACAGGCGAGAGTGTCGCCGCAGCAAGCCAGAATGCGGAAGAGTTTCTTGAAGTTCCCTTGAAGCTCATCCTTGGAACGCCTATCGACACGATCCTGGACCGCGAAATCCTTGGCGCCATCAAAACTCTTTATGCAGGAAACGAGCCTGCGGGTGTTCAGACCTATCTTGGGTCATTTACGTTGCGCGGTGGGTTCTATTCCGTGGTGACACACAGGCTTGGGAACGAGCGGGTGTTGGAGTTCGAACGTCTGGACCGGCTGGTGAACCCGGATCTTGCTAATCAGGTGTTCACCAATTTTGTGAGCAAGCTTTCCGGGTTGCGTGATGAAATTAGCCTGTGCGACGCGCTGGTGGAGCAGATCAAAAACCTTACCGGTTTCGACCGCATCCTGCTGTACCGCTTTGATGAGGCCGGGCATGGGACGGTGCTTTCTGAAGTAAACGATGGTGTGCTGCCCAGCTATCTGGATCTGCGGTTTCCAGCGTCCGACATTCCGGCGCAGGCGCGTGAGCTTTACATCCTGAACACGGTGCGGATCATTCCCGATGCGGGTTATATACCTTCGCCACTGCAGGGGCTTGCCAAGCGGCCGATGCAAGACCTCGATCTTTCGATGTCAATTCTGCGCAGTGTGTCGCCGATCCATGTGGAGTACATGCGGAACATGGGCACACTTTCTTCGATGTCGATTTCGCTGGTCATCGACGGGAAGCTTTGGGGCTTGGTGAGTGCGCACCATGCGACGCCACGGTTGGCACCTTATCTGGTGCGCAGCGCGTGCGATCTACTAGCAAAGTTGGTATGCACGCAGATCATGAACTTTCGCGCGTCCGCACATCTGAAGAAGGCGGTGCAGTTCCATGCGGTGCAACGCCGGGTGCTGACACGGATGGCCGGGGAGAAAGACTTCGTGGAGACGCTGGCCGGCTCGATGGAGAACATCCTGCAGATCACCGATGCGCAGGGTGTTGCGCTGGCCATCGATGGCAAGACGTATATGGCCGGCTTGACGCCAAGTGCGGAGGAAGTTTGCCAGATCACGACGTGGCTGGACGCGCAGCCTGAGTGCGAGATGTTCCATACCCGCAGCCTTGCGGAACAGCTTCCCGCTGCTGCTGCTTTCGCAGCCAGTGCGAGCGGTCTGCTCGCCATTTGTGTTTCCTCTGTGCGGCACAGTTACCTGATGTGGTTTCGTCCGGAGGCGGTGAGCACGGTGAAGTGGGCCGGCCAGCCGAAGGCGGCAGACGCCGCGCCGCAGCAGCAGCTTACGCCGCGAACTTCCTTCGAGCTATGGAAAGAGTCAGTGCGCGAACAGTCGGATCCGTGGGGTGAGATGGAGATCGACTCCGCGACAGAGTTCCGCGCGGCGTTGACGACGATCAACCTCAAGCGAGTGGAAGAAGCGCTACAGCTCAACGAAGCGCGGTTTTTACAGATGACACACACGCTGCCGAACGCAGTATGGACCGCGGACAATGAAGGACGGCTGACTTATGTGAATCAGAAGTGGGTCGACCAGGGATTGGCCGCAGAGGGACTGTGGCACGATCAGCCGGCGATTGTGGAGGAAGACCGTCAGCGTTGCTTTGAGACGTGGCAAGCCTCCGTTGCTGAAGGAAAGCCTTTCGAGTGCGAGCTGCGGCTTGGAGCAACGGCGGAACAGCACGAACGTTGGAACCTGCTACGGATGATTCCCTACCTAAAGGGCGATAACACGCTGGCCGGCTGGGTAGGAACGGCGACCGACCTGACCGATCGTCGCGAGCGCGAGACCGCATTGCGCATTACCGAGAAGCTTGCGCTTACGGGCCGCATGACTAGCGTGATCGCGCATGAGATCAATAATCCGCTGGAGGCGCTGATGAACCTGTTGTACCTCGTCGGCAGCCATACGAGCGATGATCCCGATGCGCGCCGTTATCTTGCGCTGGCCAACAGCGAAGTGCAGCGGATCTCGGCGATTACCAAGCAAACACTGCGGTGGTCTAAAGAGAAGATTGGAGCAGCGGAGTCGGGCAATGCGGCGGCCCTGTTTCAGGATGTGCTGCAGCTGTATGCGGGCAAGATTCGCAATCAGAACATTACTGTTGTGCAGCAGGGCCATGCTGATGTGCCGTTCTATGGGGCGGTGAACCAGATCAGCCAGGTGATTTCGAACTTGATTGCGAACTCGATCCAGGCACTGCCGATGAATGGGCGCATTTACATGGGCGCGCAGCTTGCGCCAGGCACTGACGGCCGCAAGATGGAGATCTTCGTTCGCGACGAAGGCCACGGCATGAGCGAAGAGACGCTGAGACAGTTGTTCCAGCCGTTCTTCAGCACGAAGGGTGATCTGGGGAATGGGTTGGGGCTTTACATCTCGAAGGAGATTGTGGAGCGCAACCATGGGACGCTGAGTGTGACGAGCGAGATGGGTAAGGGTACGGAAGTGCGGATTCAACTGCCGACGCAGGCGCCGTAGTTGTCTGGGCTTGTGAGGTAAGAGCCGGGGCGAAGCGATAAACTGGGAGTACCATGCCAGCCGAGATCGTCCTCCAACAGAGCCCGGAACACGTTGCCCTGCACGACAAGCGGGAAGAGCTGGCGGCTGTGCGTACGGCGCTGGCGGAACGTGAAAGCGAGCTGGCGCAGTTGCGGGCGCAGGTGAAGACGTTTGAGGGGCGGTATCTGCGACAGGTGGGCGTGCTGTATGCGGAGCTGGATGAGATGGAAGCGCGGATTGCGGAACGCGAGGTTGATCTGTATGACTCGGATGCGGCGCGAGCGCGGGCTGAGGAGACTCGGCAACGGGCGGATGAGACGCATGAGGCGGCTTACGGAGCGGCGCGGGAGGCTGAGGAGTTTGATCCACCACCAACGCTGAAGGCCCTGTTTCGCGATGTGGCGAAGAGGATTCATCCGGACTTTGCGCGGGATGAGGCAGAGCTGGCGCACTTTACGCTGCTGATGGCGCGGGCGAATGAGGCGTATACGCGCGGCGATGCGGAGTTGTTGCAGCGGATGCTGGATGACCACCATGAGATTAACGCGTCGATCCAAGGTGAGGGTGCAGCGGCGGAGTTGCAGCGGATTTCGCGGCAGATACAGCATGCGCGGCGGGACATTTCGAATCTTGAGGCCGAGCAGAGCATGCTGCTTGGGAGCGAAGTGGCACAGTTGATGCAGGATGCTGAGGCTGCGAAGCGGGAGCACCGGGATCTATTGACGGAGCTTGAGACGAATCTTAAGGAACAGGTGGCGGAGGCGCAGCGGCGGTTTGAGCTGATCGACCGGCAGATCAGGGCGCATGGACGATAAGGCTTCCAAATCAGGATTGCAGCATGTGCCGCGCGCGAGCGGGCTGGTGGTTGTGGGGCCGCGGACGGGATTGTTTGCGCGTGGGCGCAAGGATGCGGCGAATGTGCCGGCGGCGGAGCTCTATAAGCAGGGCGTGGCGCACTATAACCGGAAGGCTTATGCGGAGGCTGCGGAGGCTTTTCGCAATGCCGCGGAGCTTGGTCATGCCGAGGCGCAGTATCTGCTGAGTACGATGTATGACGCGGGTGAGGGCTTGGAGCGCGATGAGGCAGAGGCGGCGCGGTGGGAACGCAAGGCTGCCGAGCAGGGGCATGCGTATGCGCAGGCGAATCTTAGCTTTCGATACTATGCGGTGCAGGATTATGCGGAGGCTTTTGCGTGGTGTCGCAGGGCTGCGGAGAGCGATCTTGCGTGGGCGCAGTTCCATCTGGGGTTGATGTTTCGCAAAGGTGAAGGAACCGAGCGTGACGATGCTGCGGCGGCGAACTGGTATCGGTATGCGGCGACGCAGGGGTGGGCCGAGGCGCAGCAGAAGCTGGGGGATCTGTATTACTCAGGGCAGGGCGTCCCGCTGGATTATGCGAAGGCGGCGGGGTGGTATCGGAAGGCGGCGGACCAGGGGAATGCGGAGGCGCAGTTTCAGTTGGGGCATCTGTATGGGATTGGGCTGGGAGTGGCGGTGGATTATCCGCAGGCGCGGTTGTGGATTCGCAAGGCGGCCGAGCAGGGGCATGAGCAAGCGGCGCGGGAGCTGAAGAAGCGGGAGTATCGGGATCCGTAGGGGCAAGGGATAGAGGGTAAGGAGTAAGGAGTAGAGAAAGACATCCTTAGCGAAAAGTGGCCTTTGCTTTTTCTACTCCTTAATCTCTACTCCTAATTCTCCATTCTCCGCTCAGCATTCGATGATGTTGAGGGCGAGGCCCGCTAGGCTTGTTTCTTTGTAGCGAGATTGCATGTCCATGCCGGTGCGGTACATGGTTTCGATGATCTGGTCGAGGGAGATTTTGTGGGTGCCAGGGTCGTTCATGGCCAGGCGGGCGGCGTTGACGGCTTTGACGGCGCCCATGCCGTTGCGTTCGATGCAGGGGATCTGGACGAGGCCGCCGATGGGGTCGCAGGTCATGCCGAGGTTGTGCTCCATGCCGATTTCGGCGGCGTGCTCGATGGCGGCGTTGTTGCCGTTGAGTGCGGCGACAAGGCCGCCGGCGGCCATGCTGCAGGCGACGCCGACTTCGCCTTGGCAGCCGACTTCCGCGCCGGAGATGCTGGCGTTCTCTTTGTAGAGGATGCCGATAGCAGCGGAGGTAAGGAAGTAGCGGAGGAGGCCGGCTTGTTTTTCGGCTTCGCTGAGGCCGTGGCTGGCGTGGTGGAGGTAGAAATAGGCGATAGCGGGAATGACGCCTGCGGCGCCGTTGGTGGGTGCGGTGACGACGCGGCCGCCGGCGGCGTTCTCTTCGTTGACGGCCATGGCGACGAGCGTGACCGAGTCCATGGGGGCGAGTGGATCGCGGAAGCGGCCTTCGGAGTCCATGCGTTCCAGGCGACGGGCAAGGCCGGGAGCGCGGCGGCGGACGTTGAGGCCGCCGGGGAGCGTGCCTTCGGTGGCGATGCCGCGGTCGATGCAGTCCGACATGGTTTGCCAGAGGGTGAGGATGGCGGCGTTGATCTGTTGTTCGGGGGTGAGGGGTTGACCTTCTGGTTCATTGGTGGCATTCCCCGATCTCCAAGTGCGAGAGATCGGGGGCACCCCATCTTGTGGCGAACGAAAGCGATGGATGCGGTCGATGCGGCGGACGATGGTGGGATCGGCGAGGAGGGCGATCTCGTTGGCCATAACGAGCTCGGCGATGGTGAGCTGGTTGTCGTCGGCTAGTTGGAGTAGCTCGGCTGAGTTGGAGAAGGCGTAGGGGACGTCGCGCTTTTTGGCGTCGCCGGTGTTGGCGAACTCGTGGGCGGAAAGGATAAAGCCGCCTCCGATGGAGTAGAAGATGTCGGAGGCGAGCGTGTTGCCGGCCGCGTCGAAGACGGTGAAGCGCATGCCGTTGGGGTGGGTGGGGTGGTTGATGTCGGGGTACATCTGGTTGCGGTGGAAGAGGAGGTTGTCGGCTTCCGTGAAGGCGACGTCGTGCTGGCCCATGAGGTTGAGGCGGTGGTCGGTGCGGATGGTGGTGAGCTGCGATTCGATTTGCGTGAGGTCGACGGTGTCGGGGGATTCGCCGAGTAGGCCGAGGAGGATAGCGCGGTCGGTGGCGTGGCCTATGCCGGTGAGGGCGAGCGAGCCGTAGAGATCGACGGTGATGGCGTGGGTCTGGGCAAGCAGCGCGGGGGAGAGCTCGCGGACGAAGCGGAGGGCCGCGCGCATGGGGCCGACGGTGTGGGAGCTCGATGGGCCGATGCCGATTTTGAAGAGTTCGAAGAGACTGGTGTTCATGCGTTGCCGTCTGTGAGTGATTGTAGGTGCGAACGGCAGACAATGCGGGGTTCCTTCGCCTTCGGCTCGAGGATGACGACGAAAAACAGGCAACGGCAAGTAGAGAAGCAGATCCCCTGCGAGGATGACAGAAAGAGAAGCAAGAGCAACGTCAAAAGCATTAGCGGCTGCGAGGATGCTAGACTGGCAGGAATTTACGGCCTCATTGGCTACATCAGGCAGGGACATGCTTTTCAAGGCGCGAAGTGCGGCGGTGTATGGGATCGACGCGCACATTATCGATGTTGAAGTGGACTTCCTCGGCGTGAAGACGCAGGAGGAGCAGTTCAGCACCGTTGGGCTGCCCGACGCTGCTGTGCGCGAGAGCCGGGACCGGGTGCGGTCGGCGATCAAGAACTCAGGGTTTGATCTGCCGCCTACGCGGATCACCATCAACCTTGCTCCAGCGGATATCAAGAAGGAAGGGTCGGGGTTCGACCTGCCGATTGCTGTTGGGATTCTCGGTGCTTACGGCGGGTTGGCGATCAAGGACATAAGCGACTTTGTGCTGGTGGGTGAGCTGGGGCTCGATGGGTCGTTGCGGGCTGTGCAAGGGATGCTGCCGATTGCGGTTGCGGCGCGGACGGCGGGGATCAAGAACCTGGTGATTCCGGCGGCCAATGCTCGTGAGGCTGCGGTGGTGCAGGGCGTGAATGTGTTTCCGGTGACGAGTTTGCTGGAGGTGCGGGAGCTCTTGAACTCCGCGGCTACGGGGAGTTTGTTTGCGGCGCCGCTGGTGGTGGACACGCAGGCGCTGCTGGGTGAGGCGCAGGAGTATCAAGCGGATTTTCGAGATGTGCGTGGACAGCATGTGGCGAAGCGGGCGCTGGAAGTGGCGGCTGCCGGTGGGCACAACATTTTGATGATCGGGCCGCCGGGTTCGGGCAAGACGATGCTGGCGAAGCGGCTGCCTTCGATTCTGACTCCGCTGCGGTTTGAAGAGGCGCTGGAGACGACGAAAATTCACTCGGTAGCTGGGGTGCTGAACAAGGATGAAGGCCTGGTGACGCATCGGCCGTTCCGGTCGCCCCACCATACGATTTCCGATGCGGGGCTGATTGGCGGAGGGATGATTCCACGGCCCGGTGAGGTGAGCCTTGCTCACAATGGGTTGCTGTTTCTGGATGAGCTCCCGGAGTTTCCACGGAATGTGCTGGAGGTGCTGCGGCAGCCGCTGGAGGATGGCACTGTGACGATCTCGAGGGCGGCGATGAGCTTGAGCTTCCCTGCCCGGTTTATGTTGGCGGCGGCAATGAATCCATGCCCGTGTGGGTACTTCAACGACAAGAGCCGGGATTGTATGTGTACGCCGCCGATGATCCAGCGGTATGTGTCGAAGGTGAGTGGGCCGCTGCTGGACAGGATCGACATCCACATTGAGGTTCCGGCGGTGCAGTATAAGGAGCTGCGGAGTGGAACGGCGGCGGAAGGTTCGGCGGAGATTCGGGCGCGGGTGCTGGCTGCCCGGGAACGACAACATGTGCGGTTTCAGCAGGCGGCCGTTCGGGCGAAGGCGGGTGCGAAGCCGAATGGACGAGCCGTGTTTGCGAATGCGCAGATGACGACGCAGCAGATTCGAGTGCATTGCGAGTTGGCCAGCGAGGCGGAGCGGTTGCTGGAACGAGCGATGCAGCAGCAGGGGCTGAGTGCGCGAGCGCATGACCGGATTCTGAAGGTCGCGCGGACGATTGCCGACCTCGACGCCGCCCAGGAAATTGCGGTAAAACATATTGCGGAAGCGATCCAGTACCGTACGCTGGATCGGAGCTACTGGGCCTAACTGTTGCAATACTTTCGATTAGCGAACGTAATCCCGTTTTTGGTATATGAGGTCAACAGGGTTCTAAAAAAAGGATTGACCTGAGCACCTGCAAGCGATATGGTTCTGCTATACCCCAATTCTGACTTTTGGTTGGTACTTGGGTTTGGGCCCTGACTTGCGGCGTTTGCCGCCAACCTAGAACCAATTCCGCAGCGTTCTCATCCTTCGCGGAAGATTCACCCCTCAGACCAGATCCGTCGTCGTGACAGAGATGTTTGCAGGTTAAGGTTTCGCCTTGCGCGAACCAGTCTTAAGGATGCAACCGGAAAGTCCCGGCCGCGTCTAATCGGAAGTAGTTCGCTAGCATTTCTACTCAAGCGAATCTTTCAAAACATTCGATCGAATGAATCGATCAGAGGTGCGGAGCGGTAGGGAAACGCTTGCGCCTGGAAAATCAAGGGAGACACCACTATGCGCTCAGATCTCATTTTTGGAGCACTCACACACGTGAACAATCGCTATAAGCTTTGTCAGCTGGCCTCGAAGGCGACTCGCAAGCTGCACAAGCCGAACACGCGGCTGCAGGACACCACCAATGAAGTGCTCGACCGTTTCAAGGACACCGTTCCGATGGATGTAACGACCGAAGCTGAGCTGATCAGCACACCGGTTGCAGAACGCCGCGCGGCCTAGTTGGCGCGGCACCGGGTCAGTGTATCGACCTGTGCATAAAGTTTTGGTATTCTTTCGGCAAGCCCCCGCATCACCTCAGTAAGCCGTAGTTCTTCCAGATTTTTATCCCATCCCGGTACGTCACTTCTCCTCTCGCTGCAACGCCGTCCGTGCTCTCGCATCGTCCGTGGTTGCAAGCTTCCGAACTTCCTCAATCAATCCCTCCAACCCCCTTCCGCAATACGAAAACCTCAAAAACATGACAGAACAAGTTCAAGAATTCATGACTATCTCCGAGTTAAAAGAGAAGAGCATTGCCGAACTCGGCAAGCTGGCTCGCGGGCTCGAAATCCCCGGCACCAGCGGTCTGCGCAAGCAGGACCTCATCTTCAAAATTCTCCAGGCACAGAGCGAAAAAGAAGGCCACATTTTTGCCGAGGGAGTGCTTGAAATCCTCCCCGACGGTTACGGCTTCCTGCGCTCGCCGGACTACAACTATCTGCCCGGCCCGGACGACATCTATGTTTCGCCGAGCCAAATCCGAAAGTTCGATCTGAAGACCGGCGACACGATCAGCGGCAACGTGCGCTCGCCGCATGAGGGTGAGAAGTACTTCGCGCTGGTAAAGATCGAGGCGATCAACTTTGAGAGCCCCGAAGAGACGCGCAACAAGATTTTGTTCGACAACCTGACGCCGCTGTATCCGCAGGAGCGGATCAAGATGGAGACGGTTCGCGAAGGCATCGCCGGCCGCGTGATGGACCTGCTTTGTCCTATCGGCAAGGGCCAGCGTGGGCTGATCGTTGCCCCGCCCCGCACCGGAAAGACAGTGCTGATGCAGGCGATTGCGAACTCGATTACGGCAAATCATCCGGAGATCGTGTTGATCGTTTTGCTGATCGACGAGCGTCCGGAAGAAGTAACCGACATGCAGCGTTCGGTGAAGGGTGAGGTCATCTCCTCTACCTTTGACGAGCCGGCGGCACGCCACGTACAAGTTGCGGAAATGGTGATCGAGAAGGCCAAGCGCCTGGTCGAACATAAGCGCGATGTGGTGATCCTGCTGGATTCGATTACACGTCTGGCGCGTGCGTACAACACGATCGTTCCGCCGAGCGGCAAAGTGCTCTCGGGCGGCGTGGATTCGAATGCGCTGCAGCGTCCGAAGCGCTTCTTCGGTGCGGCCCGCAACATTGAAGAGGGTGGATCGCTGACGATCATTGCATCGGCCCTGATCGATACAGGCTCGCGCATGGACGAAGTGATCTTTGAAGAGTTCAAGGGCACCGGCAACATGGAAGTGATTCTCGACCGCAAGCTGGTTGATAAGCGCGTGTTCCCGGCGATCGACATCCAGCGCTCGGGTACGCGTAAGGAAGAGCTTTTGATCCCGAAGGACGATCTACAGCGTACGTGGATTCTGCGCAAGGTGCTGAATCCGCTGAGTCCGGTTGAAGCGATGGAGTTGCTGAGCGACAAGCTTGGCAAGACGCGCAACAATCAGGAGTTCCTGCACAATATGTCTTCGCTGTAAGGTTTATTGGTTCGGACAAAAGGCGCGACCGTTATGGTCGCGCCTTTTGTTTTGGTGCAGATGCCGAAGGAAACGCAGATTCCCTTCGGGAATGACAACAAATAAATGGTTGCGGTTGCGTTAGTAGCCGTTGGCCATGAGGTACTGAGTTGTGAGCCAACCCTCGCTGCTGGAGTCAGCGGCGGGGACTGGCTGCTGTGCTTCGTACGCTCTCTGTTTGGCGGCATACTTTGAGAGCGCATCGGCTTCGAGGTTCACGGGCGAGCCGACCATCAAACTGTGGAGGTTGGTCGCTTTGTAGGTGTGCGGGATAATTGCGATTTCAATCCGGTTGCCATCGACCTTGGCGACGGTCAGGCTGATGCCGTCGATGGTGATGGAGCCTTGCGAGATGATGTTGGGCAGCATAGACTCGGGCACTTCGATGGTCATGCGCCAGTCGGTGTGTTCGATGTCGGCGACGAGCGGGACCAGCGAAATCAGTTTGCCGGTGGCATCTACATGGCCCTGCACGACGTGGCCGCCCATGGGTGCGCCGGAGGGTGTTGGCAGCTCGAGGTTGACGAGCGAGCCTGGTTGCAGATGCGCGAGCGTGGTGCGCTCTATGGTCTCACCGGCGAGGTCGGCACAGAAGCGGCCCGGATGTGGCTCGTCCGCATCGTTTACGTCGATGGCGGTGAGGCATACGCCGTTGACAGAGATACTGTCGCCCACCTTCCAACGGCCGGCAAGTGTCGGTGCTGCAACGGTGAGTTGGAGCGTGCCCTTATGTGGATTGCAGGAAAGTACGGTGCCGACGGATTCGATGAGACCAGTAAACATACTTCTAGGGTACAGCGGAGGGAGGGCTAGATGTTAGTCCAGGGGTCGTGGAGGTAGCCGGTGATGCGAATGTCTTCCGTGGAGCCGTGGGGGAAGGTGGTGCGCTGTGTGGACTTCAACTGTTGCTGTAGGACGTATGGCGAGGCGATGCCTTGCGCGAAAGGGATGGCGTCTATGCCTAGCTCAGACTCGGAGTAGTAGAGGACCAGCTTGTCGACGAGGTTTGCGCGGAGGAAACTGCCATTGAGGGCAGAGCCGGCTTCGAGAAGGACGCTGCGGAGGTTGTGCGTGTTCAACGCTGCGAGGACTGCGCTTGCGTCGAGGCGATCTAGACGGTGGACCTCGACGTCTCGATCGCGGAGTGCGACTTCATGCTCTGGAGAAGCGTGAGCGGCGCAGAAGATCAGTACGTCCTGCGCCGCAGAGGCGACGAGTTTTGCGTCGAGCGGGGTGCGGAGCTCGCTGTCGAGGACTACGCGTAGTAGAGGGCGGCGGCGGGCAAGGCCGGTGCGGTCGGTAAGGGAGGGATCATCTGCGAGGATGGTGCCAATGCCTGTGACGATGGCGTCAGCGGTGTGGCGAAGCTGCTGGACGTCGGCGCGGGCGGCTTCTCCGGTAAGCCAGTGTGGCGCGGTGGCTGTGCGCGAGGCGGGCGCGGGGGCGAGCATGCCATCGACCGAGAGCGCGGCTTTGAGGGTAACGAATGGGCGGCCGTGCTGGATGGAGAAGGCGAAAGCGTCGTTGAGGCGGCGGACTTGCTGTGCGAGCGTGGACGCAGGATCAGCAATGAGGACTTCAACACCGCCGGCGCGGAGCTTTGCGATGCCTTTGCCGCTTACGAGCGGATTGGGGTCGACCGTTGCGATGACGCAGCGGGCGATGCCTGCGGCGGCGAGTGCGTCCGCGCAGGGGCCGGTTCGGCCGTGGTGCGAACACGGTTCGAGAGTGACGTAAGCGGTTGCGCCCTGGACTACTTCTCCGCGAGCCGCGGCCTGTTTGAGCGCGACGATTTCGGCGTGGTCAAGCTGATCGTAGTGATGAGCGCCTTCGCCGAGTATGGTTTCTCCGCGGGCGATGACGCAGCCGACGGTGGGATTGGGCGAAGCGAGACCGACGGCCTGGACGGCGAGATCTAGCGCACGCGATAAGAGAGGTTCGTCGGACGGCAAGAGACACATGCAGTCTCAGAATAGCTGCTTGCGTGGCCGTTGTGGGCCAGTTCCCTATGGGTGGGCATGCACTCCAAGAGGTGATCCGCCGGGAGTGCGTTGAAAGTGGAGTCAAGCCCGAAGACTTACCTCAGCGGCTAAAGCCGAGATACAAATGCAAGCCTTACGGCACGGCTGAAGCCGTGCCCCTTCAAAAGCTTGGTCTTTCAACAAGCTCCTAATCGAGCAGCGAATCGACGAAGCTGGCGGGATCGAACGGGAGGATGTCTTCCATCTTTTCGCCGACGCCCGCGTAGAGCACGGGCAGGCCGAGCTCCTGCGCGATCGCGATGACGATTCCGCCTTTGGCGGTGCCGTCGAGCTTGGTGAGCACGATACCGGTGACGTGGGCGGCCTCGGTGAAGAGGCGTGCTTGTTGGAGGCCGTTCTGGCCGGTGGTGGCGTCCATGACGAGAAGCGTCTGGTGTGGAGCGCCGGGGATAAGCTTTTCGGCGGTGCGACGCATCTTGTCGAGTTCCTTCATCAGGTCGCCCTTGGTGTGGAGGCGTCCTGCGGTGTCGACGATGAGGATGTCGGTGGAGCGCGCTTTGGCTGCAGCGGCTGCGTCGTAAAGAGCGGCGGAGGGATCGCCGCCTTGCTTGGTCTTGATGAGCGCGACGCCGGAGCGGTTCGCCCAGACCTCGAGCTGCTCGATGGCCGCGGCGCGGAAGGTGTCGGCGGCGCATAGGAGAACGCTGCGGCCTTGCGTGGTAAAGAGTGCGGCGAGTTTGCCGGTGGTTGTGGTCTTGCCGGTGCCGTTGACGCCGACCATCATGATGACTTCCGGGCCGGTGGCTGGGTGTGCGATGGGTTTGGCGACGCGGTCGAGGATGCGGCGGAGCTCGATCTTGAGCAGCGACTTGAGCTCGGCGCCGTCGCTGATGCCCTGGCGGAGGGCGCGCTCGCGGAGGTGGGTGATGACTTCGATGGTCGTCACTGAGCCGATGTCGGAGGCGAGGAGGACGAGCTCGAGGTCGTCGAGTGAGGCATCATCGACTTCGCGTGTGAGAGCGACGACGGAGCTAATGGATTCGGAGAGGGTCTCGCGGGTGCGCGCGACCGCCTTCTTCATCCGGTCGAAGAGGCCACGGGATTCGGTTTGGGGTTGGGCGTCGGGCGCGTTCGGTTCCTTGTCGCGCTTGCCAAAAAGTGAAAAAGCCATCGCTCTTTAGTTTAGCGGAGCGGTGGCGCTAGTGCGCGATGAGCGCTTAACTCAAGCGGCCGGCGGAGATCCAGCAGGTGGTTTGGACGATGAGAACGCCTTGTTGGGCAAATCGCTCGAAGTGCGCGTGCAAACCGGATTCGAAGGCTTCGAACTTCGGAGAGCCTGGACGCGGAACGATGGAAAGCGACTGTGTGAAGCCCTGAAGCGTCTCCCAATCGAGCCGCTGCTCGCCGAGGATTTCCGCCTGGTGCAGATTGACGAACAGATCGTCCAGCTTGTCGTGTACCCGATAGGTGGCGCGAGCGTAAGAGAGATCGTTGCCCCGCTCGACCAGCAGGCGTTCGAAGTCGCGAGCCTGGTCGGTATCGGCGTCTGTTCTTCCGGCTGAGACGAGCGCGACCCAGCCACCGGGCTTGAGGATGCGGCGAAACTCCGCGAGGGCGGGCTGAGTGTCGAACCAGTGGAAGGCGCGTCCGGCAGCGACCATCTCAACCGAGGTGTCGGCGAGGCCGGTAGCTTCCGCAGTTGCTTCGGTTACGTCAAGCCGCGGCCAGCGAGATTTCATTCGCTGACAGGCAAGGCGCATCTCTTCGTTGGGCTCGATGGCAATGACGGTGTTGCCGTGTTCGAGGAAGACTTCGGCGAGCATGCCGGTGCCTGCGCCGACGTCTGCGATGGTCCACTCCGGACGCAAGCCGGACCAGTCTTTCAGGCGCGTGAGTACCTCAACCGCGGGATAGCGTTCCCGGAAGCGCTCGTATGCTTCTGCCTTGCCAGTAAATCGCTGGGTGTTGTCGGCCATCGTGACTAGGATGCACTACGCTCCACTGCCAGCGCCACTGAGTTGCCGCCGCCGAGGCAGAGCGCGGCCACGCCCTTCTTCGCGTTACGGCGTTGCATCTCGTGCAGCAGTGTGACGAGGACGCGTGCGCCGCTGGCCCCGATGGGATGCCCGATCGCAACAGCGCCGCCGTTCACGTTCACCCGTGTGGCGTCGAGGCCGAGTTCCTTCATCACACCGAGCGCCTGCACGCTGAAGGCTTCGTTCAACTCGAAGAGGTCGACCTCGTTGATTGACCAGCCCGCGCGCTTCAGCACCTTTGTTACACCAGAAACTGGAGCGAGCATCACCCACTTCGGCGCGACGCCGCTGGTGGCCTGCGCTTTGATGGTCGCCATTGGATGCAGGCCGAGCTCTTTGGCTTTCGCTGCCGACATCACGACCAGCGCCGCGGCTGCGTCGTTTACTCCCGGAGCATTGCCGGCTGTCACCGTACCATCTTTTTTGAAGGCCGGCTTCAGGGCTGCAAGCGCTTCGAGCGAAGCGTCCTCGCGAACGTTTTCGTCGCGCGTGACCATAACGCTTCCCTTCTTCGACTTCACTTCGACCGGGACAACTTCCGCGGCGAACCTTCCTTCGCGCCATGCTGCCGCAGCCTTGCGGTGGGACTGTAGCGCGTAGGCGTCCTGCTGCTCGCGCGTGATTGCGTGCTTCTCCGCGACGAGCTCGCCGGTCATGCCCATGTGGAAGTCTTCACAGGCGCACCAAAGGCCATCGCGCACCATGGAGTCCACCACGGCGCCATCGCCCATGCGATAGCCTTTGCGGCCACCGGGAAGAAGATAGGGCGCGTTCGACATCGACTCCATGCCGCCGGCGACGATGATCTCAGCTTCTCCATGTGCGATGGCCTGCGCCGCGAGTGCGACTGCTTTCAAGCCGGAACCACATACCATGTTGATGGTGAGTGCGCTTACGCCATCCGCAAGACCACCGCGCAACGCTGCTTGACGCGCGGGGTTTTGACCGAGGCCCGCTGGCAGGACACAGCCCATGATGCATTCATCGACGTCGGCGCTGTCGACGCCTGCTCGTTCTATAGCAGCGCGCACGGCGAATGCTCCAAGCTCAACAGCGGATAGCTCCGACAATGTGCCTTGGAACTTTCCAACCGGCGTGCGTACTGCGCTTACGATCACAACATCCCGCATGATAACTCTCCATACTGGTACCCATGCACTCTATGCTCGATTGCTACACCATCGAACGTCGAAGTATACGTCCGCGAGCTGACGCTTTGCGAAGTGCAGCATCGTAAGGATCGAAGTTCGAGTTGATCGCTTTCGCACCTCGAGCAGTGCAACGTGTCATTGCGATGCGAGGCGGGTGAATTAAATCGTCTTCTGGACATCACTTTTTTCTTGACTCTGGTCGTCACAAAATCTATACCTTCGTTAGTCGCATCACACGCGTGATTGCGGCGCTCGATGAGCTTCACTGAAGCAACATCGATTGGGAGCGCAGGCAAACGCAACCAGGCAAAGCAACAAACTAAGGCAACACACTCAGGGAACGCGATACGGAGCGTTCCCTGAGGTGTTTAACAACCAATGTTCATGCGGTTTTTGTAGACATCCACAAGATCGCATGGATTCGCGCAGCGACGCTCGAAGCAAGTATCCTTAGTCTTATGACGCGCCGCCGTTTCATTGCCGACACCTTCACCGACACCACCGCGTCGCTCACCGGCGACCAGGCTTCGCACCTCGCGCGCGTGCTTCGCGCACAGCCAGGACAAATTTTTGATGTAGTTTCGGACGGGTTTTTGCACCGGGCTGAAATTGTCTCAGTCAGCGAGCGCGAGGTCGTGTTCACGTTGCACGAAGAGCTTGAAGCTGATGCGGCGCTGCCGGTGCATCTGCTACTTGCAGTGTTCAAGTTCGATCATCTGGAGTGGGGCATCGAGAAAGCGACCGAACTTGGAGCCGGGCGCATCACGCCTGTTCTTGCGCGGCGCACTGAGAAGCATCTTGCGCTAGCTGCTGCGAAGCGAGTCGAACGTTGGAGACGAATTGCGTTGGAGTCTTCCAAGCAATCGCGGCGAACGGATGTTCCTGTGATCGACGATCCACAGTCGCTGAAGGATGCACTGCAGCTTGTTGCCGCATCGACGAAACTGCTGCTCGCGGAAACCGAGCAGGAGAACACCATCAGCGCGGCGATTGAGAAATCGAGCCGCGAGAGCCTGACGTTGGCCATTGGGCCTGAAGGTGGATGGACGGCAGATGAGATGCAGCTCTTTACGGATAGTGGCTGGAAGCATGTGACGCTAGGCCCGCGGATTCTTCGCGCGGAAACCGCGGCGATCGCAGCCTTGGCGATTTGTTCCGCGCTACTTTAGAAGACGCATCAGAGATGCTGAACATCTGAGCGCAGCCAGAAATGGCAGATCCCCTACGAGTATGGCAGAAAGAAAAGCAAAAGCGAAAACGGCAGCCCTGTGGCTGCCGCTTCTCTACGCTCCACTGTCTATCCTCTACACTCTGCCTTAGCTGAAGATGTCCTTCACCTTGCCAAATAGGCCACGCGAGGACGGTATGTTTTCGACCGTCATCGTTTCGGCAAGCTGCTTCAGTAGCTCTTTCTGCTGCTTGTTCATCTTGCTCGGCGTCTGTACGCGCACTTCGACGATAAGGTCGCCCTTGCCATGCGAGTTCAGATGAGGCACACCCTTATTTTTGAGCTTGAACTCCTTGCCGCTCTGTGTGCCTTCAGGGATTTTCAACGTTTCGGTGCCGTCGAGGGTTTCGACTTCAAGCTCCGTGCCGAGCGCCGCCTGCGGGAAGCTTACAGGGATGACGCAGTGCAGATCGTCGCCATCGCGCTCGAAGAACTTGTGGGCTTTGACATCGAGGACTACGTAGAAGTCACCCGCCGGTCCACCGAAGCGTCCGGCGTCGCCTTCGCCGCTGTAACGAATGCGCGTGTCGGACTCGACGCCTGCGGGGACCTTGACCAGGATCTTGTGCTCGCGGGTGATGCGCGCATCGCCGCGGCAGGTCTTGCACGGGTTACGAACCACGCTGCCGGTTCCGCTGCAAACCGGGCATGTGCGTGCGACAGAAAAAAAGCCCTGTTGCGAACGAATCTGTCCGCGGCCGCCACACTGCTGACAGGTCTCCGGCTGCTTGCCGCCTTCAGAGCCCGTGCCGGAGCAATCGTCGCAGACTTCCGCGCGACGGATGGAGATCTCACGCTCGACACCGAAGACGGCCTCCTCGAACTCGAGCTTCATATCGAACTTGAGGTCGCGGCCGCGTTGCTGACGTGAGGCGCGGCGTCCACCGCTACCGCCCATGTTGAACATCTCGCCGAACAGGTCGCCAAAGATGTCACCAAGATCGCCCTGCTGGAAGGGACTACCGCCGCCCTGGAACGGATTGCCCGCGCCATTAACCCCGGCATGGCCGTAACGGTCATAGGCGGCGCGCTTGTCCGGGTCGCTGAGAACCTGGTAGGCCTCGCTGCACTGCTTAAACTTCTCCTCAGCATCAGGATTGTTCGGGTTGCGGTCTGGGTGGAACTCCATGGCCAGCTTGCGATAGGCGGTCTTCAACTCGCCATCGGTCGCGGTGCGCTCTACCTTCAGGACCTCGTAATAATCCATCTTCATTGTGTCTGTCGCCATCACTCACTCTTCGTCTGTCGCGCTTGCGTTGCGCGCTTGGTCTCTGATTTCTTTATTGTCTGTTGGCTGCTATTCGCTTACCTGGGCCGGGTTTTCCGCGATGCGTACAAGGGCCGGGCGAAGCAGTTTTTCACGCAGCTTGTAGCCGCGCCGAATCTCTTCCAAGACCTGATGGTCCGGGAACTCTACGGTTTCGATGCTGCCGAGCGCCTCGTGGATTCTTGGATCGAACTGCGTGCCCACCGTCTCCACTGCCTGCACCTGTAGCCCGCGCAGCGCTTCCTCCATTTGCTTGAGGATCAACTCGACGCCGGAGCGAAGCTGTTCGGCGGAGCCATCAGCCTTTAGCGCGAGCTGGAAGTTATCCATCACACTAAGGAACGGCTCAACCGCACTCTGTGTGGCGTAGTCGCGCGCATCCTGGCGCTCCTTCGCGTCACGCTTGCGGGCATTGTCGAACTCGGCTTGCAGACGTGCAAGGCGGTCCTTCAACTGGTCGCGTTCGCCGCGCAGTTGTTCCAGTTCCGCCGCATCGGCGTTCTGGTTCGAAGCCTCGGTTCCGGCTTCTACGTCCACCTGTGCGCCCTGATCGGCGCTCAATACTTCATCCTGAACATCGTGTGTACTCATCTCAGTCTCCTCCTGTTGCCCACCCGCTCGCCATCGAGCGAATGCCTCTCGAACGCCACTCATGTGGCCCTCAAATCTTGTTGTTGGATCATCGCGGCGGACCAAACATGCCGTCCGCTTCGTCGCTACTCATGCGATCGAATACTTGCGCGACGTAACTGACTGCGCTCATCGCATTCTCATAGTGCATACGCTTGGGACCAATGACGCCGACTGTGCCAACGCTTTCTCCGCCGACGCGCGCGGGTGCGGCGATGAGAACGAGGCCGGCCATCTCCGGCGCCTGCTCTTCGAGATCGAACACCACGCGTACCGACTCCTGCTTGGTGTCGATGTAGGCGTTCAGTAGCTCGACGAGGCGCTGTTTGGCTTCGAGCGCGGAAAGCATCTCGCGCAGGCGAGCGCGGTCTTCCGGCAGGCCTACGAGGTTGGCAACGCCTTCGACGTAGACTGACTGCTCCGCGTGGCCGGATTCTGGGACAGTGCCGGCCCAAAGCTCCTGCGCGGACATCATCCGCTGATAGTCGTCGCGCTCGGCTTCAATGCGGCGGGCAAGCTCAGCGCGCACACGCTCGATGTTCCAGCCGCGATAGTGCTCGTTGAGGAAGTTGGCGGCTGTTTCGAGCTCCAGCATGGAGAGATCGCGATCGATGGCGAGCACGCGGTCGCGCACCATGCCGCTGCGCGTAACCAGCACGGCAAGAATGCGCTTAGCGGCCAGACGGCTGAAGTGAACATGCTCTAGAAGGTCTGCATTGGCGATTGCGCCGACAGCAAGGCCGACGCCGCTGGAGAGCGTCGCCAGAACGTGCGATGTGCGCGCGAGTAAAGCCTGCGCTCCCGCGACTCCAGCAAAGCTGGTATCGATCTGCGACTGCACTTCAGCGCGTGATAATCCAGGCAGCCGTGCTGCTGCGCCGCCGTGCAGCTGCGCGACGTACATGCGGAAGGCTTCTGCCGAGGGTATACGGCCGGCGGAGGTATGCGGCTGCTCCAGCATGCCGCCGTCGGCGAGGTCGGCCATTTCGTTGCGGATTGTTGCCGAGCTCATGGCACCGCCGAGCGTCTGCATGCGCGCGATGGTGCCAGAGCTCACCGGCTCGCCCGTTGAGATGTAGCTCTCAACGATGGCGGTCAGGATTTGCCGCTGCCGGGTTGTCATCTGGTACATCATTGCTTGCAGTCTTTCCGTTCGTTGTTAGCTAATTTCTAAAACCTGTTCACTCTTCGATGCAATTTCCTTGGCGCGCTCTGCGACCTTTGTGGCGATGGCCTTGAATTCCTGTGCCCTCGGGGATTCTTCGCTGCCAAGCGCTGCGGGCATGCCGCGGTCGCCGCCTTCGCGGACGCGGGGGTCGAGATCGACCGAGCCGAGGAACGGGAGATTGAACTGCTTGGCGGTCATGGCTGTGCCGCCGGCGCCGAAGACATCGATTACGGTGCCGTCGGGAAGCGTCATTTGGCTCATGTTTTCGACAAGACCGAGCACCTCGACGTTGACCTGGTGGAACATTTCGAGCGCCTTGCGTGCATCCTGCAGCGCGACGCTTGAGCCCGTGGAGACGACGACTGCGCCGGTTAGCGGTACTGTTTGGACCAACGAGATGACGACGTCGCCCGTTCCAGGGGGCAGATCGACGACGAGGAAATCCAACTCGCCCCACTGTACCTGCTGCAGGAACTGGCGGATGATCTGGTGGAGCATCGGGCCGCGCATCACCATGGGCTTGTCCCCGGGAGAGATGAGGCCGATAGAGATGAACTTTACGCCGTGAGCCAGCACGGGCTCCATCTGGTTTTCGTTGACGATGTTCGGCTGGCGGGTTGAGCCTAGCATGGTCGGCACGTTCGGGCCATAGATGTCGGCGTCGATCAGGCCGACGCGATAACCCAGCTTCGCGAGGCTTACCGCGAGGTTGACGCTGACGGTGGTTTTGCCGACGCCTCCCTTGCCGGAACCAACTGCGATTACATGCTCAATACCCGGCAGCGGCTGTGGCCCCTGCGGTGCTCCCTGTCCATGACTTGCCATTTCGATCCTCACAGTCTTTCGAGGCGCGCTAGAGATTCCAGACGCTGCCTATCGTTGCTCTAATTTCCTTTTTGCGCAGCGTTTCGCCGGAGCGCATTTCGCGCCGCGCCACTGCATCCTCATACCGCCGCTTCTGGTGCTCGGTTTCGGGCACCACGAGCGGCACTTCAATCTTGTGGCCGGAGCGGTCCAGTGCCACGTACGTTAGATACGCAGAGGCTACGTGGCGCATCTCGCCGTTGCCGAGCACATCTTCTACCATCGCCTTCACGCCGACCTCCATGGAGGTCTTGAAGGCTCGGTTCACGCTGGCCTTTAGAATCAACAACTCGCCGACCTTTACGGGTGCGACGAAGTCCAGGTGATCCATGCTGGCGGTGACCGTGATGGCGCGCGAGTGGCGCACGCTGGCTACGGCGCCAACGAGGTCGATGAACTGCATCAGGCGGCCACCGAACAGATCGCCCAGGGGATTGACGTCATTCGGGAAAACGATCTCGCTGCGTTCCGCCTGGGACTCGGCCACGGTCCGGCTGATGGCTCTTTCGTTCATCTCTTTATTCTAAATTGCCCGTCAAATCCCCGCAGAATGTCCTCCGCCCCGGGAAACTCAGTTTTCGTCCGGCAACTCCGCATGGTCCACCACAATCACCCAGACTGGCCCCTTGCTTGCCTTCAACTTCAAACCCATCTGCTCCTCTACCGCTGTAAAAAACGAAGGCGCGTTTGCGTCCTCACTCCCGGTATCCGTCGCATCCACCTCGCCCAGCCGCGACCAATGCACCTCAAAGTCGTAGCTTCCGCTCGCCCCAGTCTTGTCCTCCACCGGCTTTTCTACCTTCAGCGCCAGGATCGCGGAGATGAACGAAATCGGCACGTTGTCTCCTGTCATGTGGTTGGGATCCAGCATCATATTTCCCTCTTCAGGGTTCTTCGGGTGTGCGGTCTTCATCTTCACGCCCCCCTTCGCCACAGTCACTTCATACAGCGGCATCACACGCTGGACATAATGGACTTTCAGCTTGAACCGCTCTTCCAGCAACCGCTGCAGCATCACCATCCGCGCAGAAGGCGTCCGCGTAGCCAGTTCGTGGACCGTCGCCACCATCGTGTCGGCCTTGTCAATCGCCTTCAGCTGCTCCACATCATCGGCATCCACTTTCGCCGTGATATCAAAAAGCTTCGACTTGCCCCACTCCGGCAGGTCTTCGAACTGCCGATCGCTCAATTGCCCGAACTGAAAGCCGTAGGCCTCGCCGATCAGACTTTTCAGGGACTGACCCGTGGCTCGCCACCCATCGGAAGTGTTATTGATACCCATACCGGCGTTCGTCGCAGCTTCCTTGTGAGGGTGAATCGATACCAGCTCATACGACGGAATTTCCGCTACATCCGTACGCGGCGTAAAACCTTTGTCCTGCGCGACCGCCGCGTCAGTGATCAGACAGCCGATGACGCACCCAGCAAGAAGTCGCAGCCTCATCCCGTATCCTTACCTCATGGACAAGATTACGATGCTCACCGAAATCCTGACGCAGAACCCCGGCGACGCCTTTGCGCGCTATGGGTTGGCAATGGCTTATGCCGCCGAAAACCGCCAGAGCGAGGCGTTGGCGGAGTTTGACCGGATTATCGCCACGACGCCGGATTATGTGCCGGCGTATCAGATGTCGGCGCAGGAGTTGCTGAAGGCTGGGCGGACGGATGAGGCACGGGCGCGGCTGGAGGCTGGATTGCTCGCCGCCGAGCGAACGCGTAACGCGCATGCAGCCAGCGAGATGCAGGCTATGCTCGACGATCTAATTTAATGAGCGTTACCAAATAAATCCGGGTTATGCTGTTTTCGAGGTGATTTAACGATGCTTCGGATTGCCACAGTCCTGTTCGGCGCGCTGGCGCCGGTTGTTTTCGCACAATCTCCAAACAGACCGATGCCCCACGACTATCGTGGACCCCAGATGCATATCGACGGCGTCTGGGTTACGCCTGTACCGGGTGCTCCCTTTACGGCAACCGTCGAAATCGTCTCCCACAACAAGCTTCCGGACGGCACGGAGCATGTCGTCAAAACAGAGAACACGATCGCCCGCTCTTCTTCCGGCCGTATCCGCAACGAGCGGCGGATGCTCGTGCCGCAAGGTTTCCAGGGCATGCCGCGGCTGCTTTCCGCGCATATCTACGATCCCAATACCCGGATGAACGTCTTTACGAACACCGCAATGCGAATTGCGCGGCAATATATGTTGCCTGCGCCTCTGCGCACGCCAGCCTCACAGCTTCCTCCGGGGCAGCAGCGCAAAGATCCCCGATATACAGAAACGCCACTCGGCGACCAGACGTTTGACGGTGTCACGCTGACCGGCATACGAAAAGCGCAGGTGATCCCGGCGGCGGAAAGCGGCACCGGCCAGACCATCACCATTACTGACGATTATTGGTTCTCGCCCGAGCTGTCCCTCTACCTCATCATTCGCCACGACGACCCTCGCACGGGCGAACAGCTGGTTGCTGTCACCCATATCCAGCGTGGTGAACCGGTGGCAGACCTCCTTCAAATACCGGAAGCGTACAAAGTTGTTGACGAGACGCCACCGCCTCCCCCAGCGAACGGCGCTATCGAGTAACGGCGTCATACTTACTCGCCGTTTCGCCTTGATGCGACGGAAATAAGTTGCGATATACAGATTTTCCAAACATCCAATGGCGATTGCCACCCGCGAGCGTGCGACCTTCCGCTGCGGACAACATCTATACTTCTACCTATGCCACAAACCGCCGTTACCGCCGCACTGCCGAAGACCCTGGGTCAACTCCGCTCCTCTGAATTCACCCCTGCACGCGTGAATCGCAGCGTAAAGGATGAGCTGCGCGACAACCTGATTGCCCGTCTGCGCGAGATCGCTCCTAGCGGCAAGCTCGCTGGTGAGAGCCTGTTCCCCGGCATCGTCGGGTATGACGACACGGTCATTCCACAGGTAGTCAATGCGGTGCTTTCGCGACACAACTTTATCCTGCTCGGACTGCGCGGTCAGGCCAAGAGCCGCATCCTGCGCGCTCTCACTACGTTGCTCGATATTGCCTGCCCGTACGTGGCTGGCTCTGAGCTCCGCGACAATCCCTATGCGCCTTTGTCAAAGTTCTCCAAAGACCTCATTGCCTCGCTCGGCGATGACACGCCCATCGCGTGGATGGGCCGCGAAGAGCGTTACGTGGAGAAGCTGGCAACGCCCGATGTCACCGTAGCCGACCTTATCGGCGATGTGGACCCGATCAAGGCGGCGCGGTCAGGCCATGAGCTTGGTTCGGAGCTGACGATGCACTACGGTCTTCTTCCGCGCGCCAACCGTGGCATCTTCGCCATCAATGAAGTGCCTGACCTCGCCGGCAAGATTCAGGTGGCGCTGTTCAACATCATGCAGGAAGGCGATGTCCAGATTAAGGGCTACCCTGTGCGGCTGGAGCTCGATGTGGCGATTGTGTTCAGCGCCAACCCGGAGGACTACACCGCACGCGGCAAGATCGTAACGCCACTCAAGGACCGCATCGGTTCGGAGATCCGCACGCACTATCCTGAGTCGCTCGACGAGGCCATCAGCATCACCGAGCAGGAAGCGTGGACGGCGCGCTCGTATGAGCCTTCGAACACGGCTATTAACAGCATCGAGATTCCACACTACATTCGCCAGATCGTCGAGCAGATCGCCTTCATCGCCCGCGAAGACAAGAAGGTCGATAAGCGCTCGGGTGTGTCGCAGCGGCTTCCCATCTCCACAATGGAGTTAGTGCTTTCGAATGCCGAACGCCGCGCGTTGATTCATGGAGAGTCGCTCGTCGTGCCGCGGGTTGCTGATATATTTGCTGCGCTGCCGGGCATTACCGGCAAGATCGAGCTCGAGTATGAAGGCGAGATGAAGGGTTCAGATACCGTGATCCGTGAGCTCATTCGCACCTCGGTTTCAAACATCTACGACAGCTACTTTGCTGACACCAACACGCAGCAGATTGAGCAGTGGTTTAATCTGGGCGGGTCGGTAGAGCTGAATGACAAGCAATCTTCGCGTGAGATCTTCACTGCGCTGCAGCAGATTCAGGGATTGTTCGAGAAGCTTTCGCCGCTGAAGATCAACTCGCGTACGAAGACGGAAGTGGCGGTGTCCGCCGCCGAGTTCCTGCTCGAAGGCATGACCGCGCACAAGAAGATTTCGCGGTCGGAGGCTCGCACGTTCACCGCCGGCGAAAAGCGGAAGCGGAATGACGATGCCGCCAACTATGCCGAGAAGATGAAGCAGCGCGAGCAGGAACGCGAAGAGAATATCGCGCACAACCGTACGCGGCGGGGCTTTAACTAAACTCTTCCAATGTGGGATGAGGACGATCATTTCGGACGCTGGGTGCAGTTCTTCTGCGCCCTTTTTCTGTTGGCGATTGCTGTAGCTTTTGGCTACTTCGGTATGTCGGAGCCTTCCTATAGCCGAACGCAAGATACTATCTTCGGCGTGGCGATAGGAAGTTTGATCCTCGCCGTGCGCCGTCTCTGGTACGCCATCACGGCAAAGACAACATCAACCGCGACGACTTCGACTGACCAACCACCCTCCATGGGCGTATGATTCCCCGCGCTGCGCGAACTCGCTTCCCGGCGTTTACCTGTTTGCGCTCCCACACATCACGCGAAGGAGCACGACCATGGCCACCTCCCCTACCTTCAGTCCCGCTACCGCCGCACCGCCCATCCATCTGCGCAAGCAGTACGACAACTACATCGGAGGCCGGTGGATTGCGCCGCAGTCCGGGCTCTACTTCGACAACATCACGCCGGTCACCGGCGAAGTGCTCTGCCGCATAGCGCGCTCGAACGCAGCCGATGTGGAGCTCGCGCTGGACGCAGCGCATGCTGCGAAGTCCGCCTGGGGACGTACCAGCCCCGCCGAGCGTGCCAATCTGCTGGAGCGCATCGCGCAGCGCATTCAGGACAACCTTGAGTTGCTCGCCACGGTTGAAACCTGGGACAACGGCAAGCCCATCCGCGAAACCATGGCCGCCGACATGCCCCTCACCGTCGATCACTTCCGCTACTTCGCCGGCTGCATTCGCGCGCAGGAAGGCGGCGTCTCGCAGATCGATGCGACCACCGTTGCCTACCACTTCCACGAGCCGCTCGGCGTCGTCGGCCAGATCATACCGTGGAACTTCCCGATCCTGATGGCTGCATGGAAGCTCGCTCCGGCACTCGCTGCAGGCAACTGCGTCGTGATCAAACCTGCGGAGCAAACACCGCTTTCAATCCTCATCCTCATGGGCTTGATCGAAGACATCCTGCCGCCGGGCGTGTTGAACATCGTCAATGGCTTCGGCCTGGAGGCCGGCAAGCCTCTGGCTTCCAACCCACGCATCCGCAAGATCGCTTTTACCGGAGAAACCACCACCGGCAGGTTGATCATGCAGTACGCTTCGCAGAATCTCATACCCGTAACGCTCGAACTTGGTGGCAAATCGCCGAACATCTTCTTTGAAGACGTGATGCGCGAAGACGACGCGTTCTTCGACAAGGCGCTCGAAGGCTTTGCGATGTTCGCCCTCAACCAGGGTGAGGTTTGTACGTGCCCGTCGCGCGCGCTGGTGCATGCGTCTATCTACGACGACTTCATGGAGCGAGCCATTAAGCGCGTGGAAGCTATCAAGCAGGGCAATCCGCTTGATAAGTCCACCATGATCGGCGCACAGGCCTCCAGCGAGCAACTCGAAAAAATCCTCAGCTACATCGATATAGGCAAGCAAGAGGGTGCGAAAGTGTTGACCGGAGGCCATCGTGCGAACCTCGCCGCGCCGCTCAACGGCGGCTACTACGTGGAGCCTACCGTCTTTGAAGGCCATAACAAGATGCGCATTTTCCAGGAAGAGATCTTCGGCCCGGTCGTTTCAGTTGCGAAGTTCAAGGATGATGACGAAGCGCTTTCGATTGCAAACGACACGCTGTATGGCCTGGGCGCCGGGATATGGACGCGAGATCTGAACCGCGCCTATCACTTCGGGAGGAACATCGAGGCCGGTCGCGTGTGGACGAACTGCTATCACCTGTATCCGGCACATGCGGCTTTCGGGGGTTACAAGCAGTCGGGCATCGGGCGAGAGAATCACAAGATGATGCTCGACCACTACCAGCAGACGAAGAACATGCTCGTCAGCTACAGCCCGGACAAACTGGGGTTCTTCTAGCTCATGAAGTACCTCTTACAAACCGACACAACAACCGCCGACGTGCCTGCTCAAGTGCTGCATACGCCGGCGGCTGCTGTACTCATTCATAAGCTCATCACGCAGCACGGGCCGCTAATGTTCCATCAGAGCGGCGGTTGCTGCGATGGCTCATCACCGATGTGCTTTCCGCGCAACGACGTCCTCGTCGGCGATCAGGACGTGCTGCTCGGGACAGTCGAAGACACTCCGTTCTACATCTCTCGCCCGCAGTTCGAGTATTGGAAGCACACGCAACTCACGCTCGATGTGGTGCCGGGACGTGGTGGGCATGTTTTCGCTCGAAGGTCCCGAAGTCTTACGCTTCCACATTCGTTCGCGCATCTTCACTGATGAGGAGATTGCTCGACTTCGCGGCGCCGGACGCATCTAAAATTGGGCCTGCAATGCCCGAACTGCCTGACATCACCGCCTATCTCACCGCGCTCACGCCGCGCATCATCGGCCAGCCGCTCGAGCAAGTGCGCATCGCCAGCCCGCTGCTGCTTCGCACTTTCGACCCTCCGCTTTCCCGGTTCGAAGGCAAATCCGTTCGCGCGCTACGTCGTATCGGCAAGCGCATCGTTTTCTGCTTCGATGACGACTTGTTTCTCGTCCTGCACCTGATGATCGCTGGTCGCCTGCATTGGCGGCCAGTCGGTGCCAAGCTCGGCGGACGCAATAACCTTGCCGCGTTCGACTTCCCCAACGGCTCGCTCGTTCTCACCGAAGCCGGCACAAAGCGCCGCGCCTCGCTGCACGCCGTCCAAGGAGAGCAGGCGCTCACCGAACTCGACCCCGGTGGCCTCGACATCTTCGCGCTCACGGAATCCGAATTCCAAACGACTCTGAAGCAGGAGAACCGCACCCTTAAGCGCGCGCTCACGGACCCGCGCATCCTCTCCGGCATCGGCAACGCGTACTCGGATGAGATCCTCCATGCCGCCAAGCTTTCGCCGATTCTGCAAACGCACAAGCTGACGGCGGACGAGTGGCGGCGTCTCTATATAGCCACGCGCGAAACACTGCAGACGTGGATCGACCGCTTCAACGTCGAAGCGTCCGCGCCCTTCCCGGAAAAGGTGACCGCCTTCCGTCCGGACATGGCCGTACACGGCCGCTACAACCAGCCATGCCCCGCATGCGGAACACAGATCCAGCGAATCCGCTACGCCGACAACGAAACCAACTACTGCCCCGCCTGCCAGACGGGCGGCAAAATCCTTGCCGACCGCAGCCTCTCACGACTGCTCGGCAAAGACTGGCCGCGAACACTGGATGAGTTGGAAGCGCTCAAGCGCAAGTGACGATCCCTTGCACCAACGGGATCACACGCTTCTCCTCGCAAAGTAATCCTTTCCGAAAATTTGCATCTTATCCTGCATGATCCGCAAGCTCGCTCTCGCCACACTGGCCTTCACCGTCTCCGCTGCACTCCACGCCGAACCCATCCGCGTTCGCCAATCGCAGGGTACCGAGCACGGCTTTCTCGTCATCCGCTCGGAGAGCGGCGAGGTCATCGGTCACGGCGACCTCATCCAAACCGCTCACTGCACGCGCGTCACCAGCGATCTGGCGCTGCACTTCAAAGACGGCTCGCTTGACGAAGAAACCGCCGTCTATAAGCAGAATGGGACTTTTCACCTCATCAGCGACCACCACATCCAGAAGGGACCATTTTTCAAGACCGCGCTTGATATGACGGTCGAAGCCGGCGGCCAGGTCACCATCCGCACCGCCGACAAAGATGGCAAGGTGCAAAGCCAAACGAAACACGTCGATCTTCCCGCCGACGTCTGTAACGGCATGCTCGCGCCGCTGATGGTCAACATACCGGCGACTACGCCAGGGCTCAAGCTCAGTTTCGTCGCGCCGCAGGGCGATAAGCCGCGGCTGATCAAGCTCAACATCACGCCGGATAGGACCGAGAAGTTTACCGACGTTGGCATGACCTATACCGCCACCATCCTCCGCATCCACCTCGAACTGGGCGGTGTTGTCGGTGTCGTCGCGCCCATTATCGGCAAGCAGCCGGGCGATCTTTACATCTGGGTCTCGGAATCACCGGCGCCGCAGCTTCTGCGTCTCGAGGGCGCTTTGGCTGACGGTGGAGAGGTCGTCAGCGTTGAACTCTCCGGCGCGACCTTCAGCCACGACTGAACTTGCTACCCGAAGAAAAGCACCCCATTTGTCGCAGTCGCCTGCGGCAAAATGAGGTGCTTTAAAGCGAAATGCGATTCTAAATCCTTACGCTTTAGCTTTCTTCTGCATGTAGTGCTGCACGCTCGACTGCCAGTCCAGCGAAGTTCCCGCATAGGGTGAACCCTGTCGGCGAACACTGCGATTGGCTCCAGCCGCCGCAAGAGGCTCCGCACTCTTCGCCGCAACTTCTTTCGCTTCTTCTACATCCACCACTAGGGGCGCGTCCTTCGGACGGAACGAGCGGGGAAGGTCATTCTGGTTGAACTCAATTCCTTCTCCCGCCAGCCGCTTGGCTGTAATTGCCAGCGCGTCGCGCTTTAGCGTCAGTTTGCGGGTCGCAGCAGCACGGTCGGCTTCGGTCGGGAACGTCTCAAAGTTCAGAAGGTGAGCCAGCTTGCGGTCGTACAAGTCGATCTCATCATGGACGGTCTTCAGGTAATACTTGTTTTCGACGATGTTTGCCATGTCTGCTCCAACGAATCTTTGATTTTGATGATCTGAAAAGGCGGTGCTCGAACGAGAGGCCGTAAGCGATACAAAGGCCAGCCCGGTTAACCGTCAGGGGGTAACGCTCGCCGGGGTTCAGACTGAACGGCAAAGGGGCGGCTCGTAACGAACCACCCCTAGCTTGTTGCTAAAAATCAGTTATACAACCTGAACGTTCTCTGCCTGCCAGCCCTTGGGGCCCTTGACGACATTGAACTGAACGCTCTGGCCTTCCTGAAGCGAACGGAAGCCGTTCGACTGGATGGCGGTGTGGTGTACAAACACGTCGTCGCCATTGGCGCGGCTCAAAAAGCCGAAACCCTTGGCATCGTTAAACCATTTCACTGTTCCCTGTTCCATTTGTTGTTCCTTAGTAAATGCAATGTACCGCTGAACGCAATTCCGATTTGTTTGCGAGTAGAGCAGTACAGCCAGAACAAGCAAGTAGACCAGATCGAAGTTCCACGACCACTTTTAGTGTACCATCCCCAACCGGAAGCGGCATACGAAATCCTTGCAGCCTCGTCTAACCTCGTTCGGCCCAGTTTTTGCCACCCGAATCCCGTGCATTCTTCTGGCGATTCCCGCGCGTACCCGTTACACTCCCCTCATCCTTCTCCCCGGAGCGCACGCCCTTGGCACGTTTCACCGGTCTTCTCGGACTCCTCGTTTTTCTAGGCATCGCCTACGGTCTTTCCACCAATCGCCGCGCCATTCGCTGGAAAACCGTTGCCTGGGGCCTTGGCCTGCAGGTAATCTTCGCCTTCGGCGTGATCAAGTGGGACGAAGGCCAGAGAATTCTCCAGTCCATCTCCGGCGTCATTACCGGGCTGCTCGGCCACTCAGCCGACGGCTCCGGTCTGGTCTTCGGCTACCTCGGCATCCCGTCTAACCCATTGAGCGTGTTCGCTTTTGCCGTTCTGCCGACCATCATCTTCGTCTCCGCATTCTTCGCCATTCTGTACCACATCGGGCTGATGCAACAGATCATCAAGGTAGTCGCCTGGATCATGCAGTTCACCATGGGTACCTCCGGTGCGGAGAGCACGAACGTGGCCGCCAGCATCTTCATGGGCCAGACCGAAGCCCCGCTAACCATTCGCCCATTCCTGGCCGGTGCCACTCGGTCCGAGCTGATGACCATCATGACGTCCGGCATGGCGCACGTCTCGGGCGGCATTATGGCGGCCTATATCTTGTTTGGAATCAATGCGAAAGACCTTCTCTCCGCTGTCATTATGACAGCTCCGGGGACCATTCTCGTCGCCAAAATGCTCGTGCCCGAAACCGAAGTCCCCGCCACCATGGGCATCGTGACCATGCCGCCCAGCGAGGAGCACAAAAACGAAAATTTCATCGGCGCCATTGCCCGCGGCACCATCGACGGCGGCCAGCTGGCCTTCAACGTCGCCATCATGCTGCTCGCATTTGTCGCCCTCGTCGGTCTGTTCAATGCCATCATGCTCAGCATTTCGAACTTCACCTGGGCGCACGGCCACATCCCATTCCCGCACTCGCTGAACAACGTCCTTGGCGTAGTCGGTGCGCCCGTGGCGTGGCTGATCGGCATTCCGTGGCATGAGGCCCGCGTGATCGGCAACCTGCTTGGAACCCGCACCATCATCAACGAGTTCCTGGCCTTCAACGAACTCGGCAAGCTGAAAGCCACACTCGACCCGCGCACGTTCTCGATCGCCACGTTTGCCCTGTGCGGCTTTGCCAATGTCGGCAGCATCGGGATGCAGATCGGCGGAATCGGGGCGCTCGTTCCCAACCGCCGCAATGACCTCGCGCAGCTGGGTTTGCGCGCCATGCTGGCAGGAACCATGGCGAACCTGATGTCCGCCAGCATTGTGAGTATGCTGATTAAGTAAGGCGCGTTCCGATCAGAAATCAGCTTTGAGTTGGACGCTCCAGCGCTGCGCGATCCCACTTCGCCAGACCGGCCGCCGCATCATACGTGCTTTCTAGAAACTCGATCAACGCCGCATCTGGATCGGCTTCCGCAAGCAAGTCGTCGTACTTCAGCAGAAACTCACCTAGCTCCGCGTTGTAGGTCGCAGCGGCCGGGCGAATCCTTGCTGTCGCTAGACCCTCCGGCACGGGTGCCGCGTAGCAGTAGAACGCGGCCTCGCCAAAGCCGCCGTTCCCCGGCCAGAATCCCGCGCTGATCACCTCATGCGAGTAAGCCTCGCGCATGATGCGATCGAACTCGGGCCGCTCCGGCGCCTTGCGGCCGGAAAAGCGCGTTACAGCCAGGTCGAAGCTTCCCCAGAAGAAGTGCACTGGACTCACTTTGCCGATGAACCCAGCCGAGAATTTTTGAAATACCTGATCGGCTCGCGTTAGCACTCGCCAGAAGCGGTGCGCCGCGTCGCGGTCGTAGGTGCAGTGGGCGTTGTCTTCCGCAAAGGCAATCGGCGTCTTTAGCTCTACCGGTACCGGCCAGATCTCAACCTCGACGCCGAGAGACCGCAAGCTCTGTCGATACTCCGCGTAGAAATCCGCAACCGATCGGCTCCGCAGGGGCGTCGCGTGCTCTGCTCCGTTGCTCAAGCGAAACCGCAGAAGATGGCTGACGAAGTCGAACTCCACCTCGAGCATCTCGTCGCCATATGGCATCGCCGCCGTACTCAACCCGCGCGCACTTACATACAGCGGAACGTTCCACCAATGCGCCTGCAAGGCGCTGAGCTCCAGCCGGGTTTTGCCAACAATCTGCGTCCACATATGCAGCGTGTCGGCCGTCTCGCTCCACTCGGTCCACTTCAGTTCGGGCCACACGGCGCTACCCGTTGTTTTCGTCTGCGCCATGTGACCCTCCCGGTTAGTGTCCTGCCATCATATCGTTGAACTTGTTCACGAACTCGTGCTCGTTCGGTCCGGGATTGTTGCGAAGCATCCCAACCCGTTCCACCAGCACCTCATCCGCGTCCGTACCGAGCGCTGCAATGGTCTCTGCGATAAAGTCCTTCAGCGGCATTGCCCGGGGATCAACAGCCATCTGCGCGCCCATCAACTCCGTCTGTACGTACGGCGGAGCGATCTCCAACACCTTCACGCTCGTGCCCTTCAGCAGAAACCGTTGCGATAGAGCAAACGAGTGCATCGCAGCTTTAGTCGCCGAGTACGTCGCCGTCAGTGCCAACGGCGTGAACGCAAGACCCGAAGTCGTGTACACCACATATGCGAGGGGCTGCTTCTTCAAATGCTCGATCAGCGCCGACGTCATACGGATCGGCCCCAGAATATTCGTCGTCACAATCGACGTCACGACAGCATCGTCCACCACGCCCGCCACGCCGTCGGGCACCATGATGCCGGCATTGTTGATCAGCACATTCAACGTCGGATGCTCCGCCACCAACTTCTTCGCGGCAGCCGCAATGCTCGCCGGGTCTTCAATGTTCAGCTCGATAGACTCCATGCCCGCGTTCGCCTTCGTCACCTCTTCCAGCACCATCTTGCGTCGCCCGGAAATAATGACCTTATTTCCCAACCCATGCAGCGCCTCAGCCAATCCACGCCCAATACCCGAACCGCCGCCTGTAATGAAAATCGTGTTCCCCGTAAGCTTCATCTTCTTCTCCTGTTCGCTCCAAAAGATTAGTCTCAGCCACCGAAGGATGCACGAATGATCGGAAAATTCGCGAATATCAATCTTTGACATTATTTGTTATCGTGTTGCAAGGAGGCTCACCCATGAACGTCTCACTCACCCCCGAACTCGAGAAATTTGTCGATGACACCGTCGCCACCGGCCGTTACAGCTCGGCTTCCGAAGTCGTCCGCGCCAGCCTGCGTACCTTTCAGGAAGAAGAAAACTGGAAAGAGTATGCTCGTGCCAAGATTGCCAAAGGATTAGAAGATGTCGCCGCTGGTAGAGTCGTCGATGGAGAAACGGCAATGAAGCGCATTCGCAAAGCCGCGGCGGGGAAGCAACGATAGATGACGCTACCGTTCAGCCTTTCCGAAGACGCTCTTCTTGACCTTGAACAGGCTCTAGCCCACATCGCCCTCGACAATACCCGAGCAGCGAACCGATTGGCCGACGAACTCGAACAAACGTTCCTCTTCCTGGCCCAATGGCCTTCAGCAGGCCACACCCGCGACGATCTGACGCCGGACCCGGATCTTAAGTTTTGGCCCATGAAGAGCTATCTCATCGGCTACTATGGCAATCGGTCACCTATCGTGATCGTCGGCATTCTCCACGGTTCGCGCGATGCGGCCTCCATCTTTTCTACTCGTCCAGGACGATCATGATCATGCCCGACCAATACCCCCGCGCACTAGCCGCAGCAGAAGCCATCCGGCAGCTTCACCCCGCCAGACCCACGCTTGGCATCATCCTCGGATCGGGCCTCGGCAACTTCGCTGCACACGTCGAAAATCCCACCACAATCCCCTACGCCGACATCCCCGGCTGGCCTCTCTCCACCGTCCAGGGCCACTCCGGCAAGCTCGTGCTCGGCACCATCGCGGGTGTGCAGGTAGCAGTGATGCAGGGACGGATCCACGCCTATGAAGGCTATGGCATGAACGAGGTCGTCTTTCCCACGCGCGTGCTCGCGCTGCTCGGATGCACCGGCCTCATCGTCACCAACGCCGCCGGAGGCATCAATCGCAACTACGGCCAGGGTGGCCTGGTCTGCATCACCGACCACATCAACCTCACTGGCACCAACGCCGCGCTTGGCCCCAACGAACCAAAATTTGCCGTCACGCCTACCGGCGGCCAGCGCTTCTTCGATATGTCCTCGGCCTATTCCTATCGCCTGCGCAAGATCGCCCGCGTCGAAGCCGCCGCGCAGGACATCCCTCTTCCCGAAGGCGTCTACCTCGCCGTCCTCGGCCCCAGTTACGAGACGCCAGCCGAAATCCGCGCCTTCCGCACGCTTGGCGCCGACCTCGTCGGCATGAGCACCGTCCACGAAGTCATCGTCGCTCGCCACATGGGAATTGAAGTCCTCGGCCTTTCACTCGTAACCAACATGGCCGCCGGCGTCATGGACCAGCCCATCAACCACGAAGAAGTCATGGAGATGGGTAAGCGCTCCGAAGCCCAGTTCACCAGCCTCGTCAAAGCCCTCATCCCCCAGGTAGCCGCAACTCTCTCCTAGCACCGTCGCGAAACTTGTCTTTCACTTCGCGCACTTTGCGTCAAAGCTTTTCCCGTTGTCTTTCTTTCTGTCATCCTTGCGGGCCATCGGCTTTTCCAGCCGTCGCACGTAAGCCGTACACTATCCTCGTGCCCGTTGCCGAACAGCTAACCCTCCCCAGCAAGCCGATCCTCATCGGCATCGCCGGCTGTTCCGGCTCCGGAAAAACGACCCTCGCGCAGGAACTTGCCCGCCAGCTCGATGCCACACTTTTCCCGCTCGACCTTTATTACCGCGACCTCTCGCAGTTCCCCCTCGACATGCGCGACAAGCGCAACTTCGACCACCCCGACTCGCTTGAATCCGAGCTCATCATCGAGCACGTCCGCGCCCTAGCCCAGGGCCACACCATTCGGCGCCCCATCTACGACTTCTCCACGCATTCCCGCGTACCCAACGCCTTCGATCCCGTCAGTCCCAACAAGTTCGTTCTCGTCGAAGGCATCCTCGCATTGCACTATGCCGAGCTCCACCCGCTCTTCGATTTCTCGGTCTACGTCGACGCTCCCAATGAGATCTGCCTCAAGCGCCGCATCTACCGCGATATGCGCGAACGCGGTCGCACCGAGGAGTCCGTCCGTGCCCAGTTCGAAGCCACCGCCCGCCCCATGGCCGACCTTTACGTCGTGCCCTCACAGCACCGCGCGAGCATGGTCGTCACCGGCACCGAATCCCTCGACTGGTCCATCGAACAAATCCTCCGTGAACTCAACACCCGCAAGCTGCTCAGCTAACGCGTATTCCCTCTGGATTGTCATCCTGAGCGAAGCGGAGGATCTGCTTTCTCAAGCAGTTGCACGATCTTCAGTCCGCAAAACAAAGCGGCGAGACCATGAGGTCTCGCCGCTTTATTCACGTTTCACTGCGAACGATTCACTGCTCTTACGCGTTCACCGGCTCCAACAGCACCTGCGAAAACTTCTTCTCTTTGCGAGCCTTATACGCATCCTTATGGAACGCATAGCCGGCAATCAGCGGGAACGCAATCGTGGCTTCCGAAAACACCATCTGCTCATAGGTCAGATCGACCTTGCCCCACGAGCTGGCTTCCTTCAACGTCGAGCCAGACAGCGCACCATCGCGCGAGTCAGCCACGGTGATCTGGATCGCATACTTGTGCATCGAAGCCTCGACGCCAAGAATGTCCGCCGCTACAACGATGTCCTGCGCGAAGTTCTTCGGCACGCCGCCACCGATCATCAGAAGGCCAGTCGTCGGGTTGGCGATCTTCAGTTGTGTCAGCTCATAAAAGTCCTTCGCGGAGTCGATCGAAACCACAGCCTTGCCGCGCCGCGCATGCTGATGGGCAACAAGCCCAAAGCCAGCCGAGCAGTCCGAGAACGCCGGGCAGAAGATCGGCACGTTCTTCTCATAGCACGCAAGCACGATCGAGTCCGGATTGCCCTTCGCAGGCGTGCGCCCATTCTCGCTCAGGTACTTGCCCATCTCCGCGATGAACTCACGCGAAGAGTAAGGCCGCGTTTCAAGCGAGTTGGTGATCTTCTCGGTCGTCTCGTCGCAGATGCGAAGCTCTTCTTCGTCGATGAACGTGTCGTAAATGCGGTCGATCATCAGCTCGCGTAAGTTCGCATCGCCTGCGCCGTACTTGTACTCATCGCCCGCGATGTAGTGCTTGAAACCGAGCGCTTCAAAGAAGTCCTGGTCGACGATATTTGCGCCGGTTGAAACAATGGCATCGACCATGTTGTTGCGCACGAGGTCGACGATGACCTTCTGCAAGCCGGCCGAGATCAGCGATCCCGCGAGGCAGAGAATCACGCCGCAGTCGGTATCGCGCAGCATCATCTCGTAAATGTTCGCGGCACGAGCCAGGTCGCGCGAGCTATAGGCCATGGAACTCATGGCATCGACCAGCGCCACAACATTGTGCTGCTTGATGTCGATGTGCTGGATAGGAGTTTTGAGGAGTTCTTTTTTCGTAGACATATCGTCTACGAGTTTATCGCGTATCGCCAGTCAGGACGCGGCAATTCTGTGAATTTCAGGTTCAAATCCACGCCCAAGTCTTTATTGTCCCCGGCCCCGCAAAATCGCACAATCGGTGCCCTGATGTTTCGCCTCCGGAGATCGGGGTTTCCGCCGCACTCAAATCGACCCTACAACCCACACCGCGTAATCAAGTTCGCATAAAACTTCGAGCTCAGCTTTGGCGTTCGCTTCTGCGTCGTGAAGTCCACATACGTAATTCCGAACCGCTTGCCGTAACCGTCGGCCCACTCATAGTTATCCAGCAGGCTCCAAAGGAAGTACCCCTTAACCGGCGCGCCTTCACTCACGCTCCGCTGTAGCTGCGTTAAGTACGCGTTCAGATACATCACGCGATCGGTGTCATACACCTGCCCATCAGCGGCCACCACATCGTCCGACGAACACCCGTTCTCCGTGATGTAAATCTCCTTAATCCCCAGCGTCTCTGCCGCGATCTTTGGCACCCAGTAGAGCGCTTCGGGGCCGATCGTCAACCAAGAGCTCGCCATATGCGGATACGACGTTGGCCGCGGCATGATTGCATATGCCTGAGCATTGTCCGCTGCCCGCACCGGCTCCGCCGTATAGCAATTGATCCCCTGAAAATCCGTCGGCGATGCAATCGCCTTCAATTCTTCCAACGTAAATACCGGTTCATCCGCCCCAAGCTTCTGCAAATACCCGTCCGTGTACTTGCCTGTGTGCATCACCGTCAGGTACGGCGCGTTCTCTTCCACGAAAGCCTTCTTCGCAGCAGCGATGTGTTCCGGCGCGTTGTACGCCGGGATAGTGGTTCGTACATTCTCCGCACAGCCTACGCGCGCGCCCTTGCCTGCGTTCGCACGAATGGCCTGCACCGCCAGCCCATGCCCCAACACCGCATGATGCTTGGCCTGTGCCAGCTTCTGTTTACTGAGCTTCAACCCGGGCGCGTGAATGCCACTGCCATACCCAAGATCGATGAACGAAGCCATCTCATTCATCGTCATCCAGTTCTTGATCACATCGCCAAGCTTGCCCGCCGTGTATCCGGCATACTCGGCGAAGGCCTTCGACGTCTCCTTGTTCTGCCATCCACCCTTATCTTCCAGCGCCTGCGGCAGGTCCCAGTGATACAGCGTGCAGAACGGCGTAACACCGGCATTCAGCAGCGCCTCGCAGAAAATCCGGTAGTGGTCGATGCCCTTCTGATTCGGCTTGCCCGTCCCGTCCGGAAAAATCCGCGGCCACGCAATCGAAAACCGGCAAGCCTTCAACCCAAGCTGCTTCATCAATGCAATATCTTCCGGAAAGCGGTGATAGCTATCGTCAGCTACGTCGCCCGTATCTCCGTTCGCTGTCTTGCCAGGCGTATGCGAAAACGTATCCCAGATCGATACGCCGCGACCATCTTCCTTCACCGCGCCTTCCACCTGATACGAAGCCGTCGCAGATCCCCATAAGAACGCCGCCGGGAAGCTTCTATCCGACCCAACCGCTACAGCCTTCGCGGGCTCGGCCATTATCTCTTCCACGGGCAAGGCAGAGCCCGCGGCCAACATCGCCGCGAGCTTGCCGAAGTATCTACGGTTGAATCGGATCATAGGGAGATATCTTTCCTTCGACCACCAATCTACCGCATTCAAGGATGTCTTCGCTTCAAGACAAGCGCTTTACTTTAGAAACCCCTCCACTGCTGCATCGAACTTCTCAGGCTGGTCATACATGATGAAGTGCCGCGACCCATCCACCTTCACCAGTGTCACATTGGGCATTGGTTGATAGCCGTTACGCACCATTGCCTCGTACTTGGTGGGGTCAGGCTGTGCCGCACTTGTATCCACCGCGAACAGCATCAGCGTCGGCGTCTTGATGTGGGCCACCTCAGGACGCATATCAGTCTCCAGATCTTCGGCCATCGCGTTGACCATCACGGCACGATCCGTTGCGATGGAAGACGCTGCGACCTTCTTCTGTCCTTCGGAATTCTTCACCAGCTGCGCCGCCATCATTGGCGCCATCACCGCGAACTGATCCGCAGGCATGCCCAGTAACTGGGCCTTCATGGCCTCTGCCTGTGGCTTCACTACGTCCACTGTCGCATCCGGGCTGAAGATCACCGCGTAATACGGCAGCGTATCTACAATCACCATCTTGCGCACGTCTGCCGGATACTTGTCCGCCAGCATCAGCGCCAGCAGACCGCCCAGCGAGTGTCCAATCACCACCGGATGCATCCCGGCGGCGGCGATATACCCATGCAGTTCCTCCACGATCGGCGCGATCACAGGTCCGCTTGCATTCGGCCCCGCGGGCGAGCCTGCGAACCCGTCGACTTGCACCAGGTGCAGCCGGTAGGCTGGGCCCAATAGCTTCGCCTCCGCGTCCCAAACAGCGCGTCCACTGGACAGCCCCGGAATCAGTACGACATCCGGCTTGCCGACCGTGCCTTCATCCGTCACCGTAAAACGTGTCGGCGCAAACCCGGCCGCACGCAAGGGCGCCACCAACAGCGCAATCCCAGCCAGCAAAAAGAACAACGTAACGAGCAAACGAATAACCTTCATGACAACACTCCTTCTTGAGCTGCAACCTTTGAATGAAACTTCAACCCGCACGCCTGCGTTCAACGAACATCAGCCATACGACAACCGCGAGCATCGGCAAACTAGTCAGCGTGAACACATGCCGCCAAATGCCACGCTGGAAAAACTCAAGCGCCGAAAACGACAACAGCAACGAAACAGCATTCAGTCTTTGCCACAACGGCGCCGGTTCTCTGCGAACACACATAGACTCTCCAAAGCCATCTCTTACGACGGCTCAACCATCCACCAACATCAGTGCCAAACATCGACCATCGAACCTGTCACGCGCCACGCGTCATTCTTCGTCAAACATCTCCTCGATCCGCTTGCCGAACATCCGTGCCAACCGAAACGCAAGAGGCAGCGAAGGGTCATACTTGCCCGTCTCAATCGCATTGATGCTCTGCCGCGAAACCTCGAGCTTGTCCGCCAATTCCTGCTGCGACCATCCCTTTTCAGCCCGCAACACCTTCAGTCGGTTATTCATCCGCAGGCACCCTATTAGCCACGCGATACGACAGCTTCGCCGCCAGCATCATCAGCGCGAACACAAAGAACTCGGTGAACGGGAACAACTGCCTCTTCCACCCAAAGATCCTCAGAAAGCCCGAAAACAAATTCACCATCACCGCGCCCGCCGTTCCCCAAAGCAAGCAACGCACCGCAAGGTCGCGCTTGTACCCATCCTTCTCGTCGCGCAGATATCGGCCCAGCAACACCAGCACCACGGCGATCGGCAACAGCGGCATCGCCGCAAGCAGCCAGAGCGAAACACCCGCCGGGTGCGTCCGCAGCGCAAGGTAATCCGCCAGCGGAAACAGCACAAAGTAACTCGCCATCACGCTCAAACTCGTCTTCTTGTACTTCCGTGCCGCAGGACTCAACATTGCTTCACCCCTTCTTCCCCAAAATTTGTCTAACGTTCCGCAATCAACGCATCCTCTGGCTCAGGCCGATTCTTCAACCGGTAGACCGTCTTCGCCCCAGCCATCACAAAGAAAAACACCACGAACTCCGACAGCGGCGGCAGGTTTCCCGTCCACCCGTAGCTCCGCAAAAACCCAACAAACGAAGTCATCGCCAGCGTCGCAGCGATACCCCAAAGCGCGCTCCGCACCACCTGGTCCCGCTGAAACTCGTCCTTCTCCCGCTTCAGATACATCCCAATTACGGCGAACATCGCCACCAGCACTAGCGAAGGCAGCGCAGCCACCGTGTAGAGCTCCACCCCTGCTGGCCTGTGGTGACGCACAAACACCGCAGTGCCGAACACCACGAGCACGTACCCCGTCATCACCAGGGCCATGCTCTTCCTATACCACCGCATCGCAGCACCTTTTACCTCGAAAAGCATGTCAAGTCTCCTTGTCACTATGTCAAGCAAACTTTACGACAAGCTTCCTTTACATGTCAAGCTTCCTTTACATATTTTCTTTTCGAAACTTTGCCCAACTTCGCGAACTTGCGACAGGGCTTTTCGCTCTTGATACCCTTACCCTGTCCGGGAGACACCGATGAACGTCAACTTCGCCGAGCGCGCGCACAACCATAACTGGAAGCTCGACCCCATCGTGCGCTCGCTGCTCGACACCGACTTCTACAAGCTCCTCATGCTCCAGTTCATCTGGAAGAACTTTCCCGCCACACCCGTCACCAGCGAGATCCACAACCGCACCATCCGCGTGCGTCTTGCGGAACGTATCTCCGCCGCCGCCCTCCGCGAGCAGATGGAGCATGTGCGTGGCCTGCGCTTTCTCCGTTCGGAGCTCGTCTGGCTGGCCGGCAACACGTTCTACGGCGTCAAGCAGATCTTCCAGCCGGCGTTCCTCGAGTGGCTTGAAAACTCCTTCCAGCTCTCCGACTACGAAATCTCCGAACACGACGGCCAGCTCGTCATCCGCTTCTCCGGCCTTTGGTCCGAAGTAACGATGTGGGAGGTCTACTCCCTCGCCATTGTGAGCGAGATGAAGACCCGCGCCGCACTCGCCGATCTCACCGAGCTCGAGCTCGACGTCCTCTACGCCCGGGCCAAGACGCGCCTCTGGGACAAGATCGAACTACTCCGCCACGTCCCTGACCTTCGCCTTTCGGACTTCGGCACCCGCCGTCGCCACAGCTTCCTCTGGCAGGAGTACGCCGTCGAAGCCCTTGCCTCCGCGCTGAATCTCCCCAGTCAGGCCTCGCGCATGTCCGGCACCTCAAATACCGCTCTCGCATACAAACACAACCTCGAAGCCATCGGCACCAACGCGCACGAGCTTCCCATGGCCATGGCCGCCATGGCCTCGCGCGGCTCCGACGAAGACCTGCGCCAATCTCAGTACGACGTCCTGAAGCTATGGCAGCAGAGCTATGGCGGAGAGCTGCTCATCATGCTTCCCGATACCTTCGGCACCAGCCAGTTCCTGCAAGGCGCACCCGACTGGACCGCCAAGTGGACCGGCGAGCGCGTCGACTCCAAGGACCCCTTCGAAGCCGGCGACGAGTACATCGCCTGGCTGCTCCAGCGCGGCGAAGACCCCCGCAAAAAACGCCTCATCGCCTCCGACGGTCTCGACGTGGACGACATCACCCGCCTGCACCAGTACTTCAACGGACGCATCCGTTTCTCCGCCGGCTGGGGCACGCTGCTCACCAACGACTTCCGCGACTGCCATCCCCGCGGCGAAGATACGTTCGAGCCCATCTCGCTCGTCTGCAAACTCACCAGCGCCGACGGCATCCCAACGGTCAAGCTCTCCGACAACCCCCGCAAAGCCACCGGTCCCGCCGAACAAATCGCCCGCTACCGCCGAGTCTTCAACAGCCCCGTGCTAGCCGAAACGCCGGTTCTCGTCTAATTCGCTATTTCAACTTGTCATCTTTGAGCGAAGCGAAGGATCAGCTTTCGGCTCTGCCTTTGCCGTTGCCCTTGCTTTTCTTTCTGTCATCCTCGCAAATGATCTGCTTATGTAGCTGCCGTTGCCTGTTTTTCGCCGTCGTCCTCAAGCCGCAGGCAAAGGATCCACGCCTTCATGCCACGCAGACTCGAATCCACGGAACCACCGCTTCTTCCATTCCGTACTAAAATCTACGAAAAGTTTCGTCGACATAACCACCTGGTCCTGCATGTGTCTAATTTCAGTCACCGGAGCAAACAATGAAGCTTCCTCTCTGCCTCTTCGCCGCAGCGCTCACCGTCTCCGCGCAAACTCCAACCCCGGCGCCCACCCTTACGGGCCGCTGGCAAGTCACGGCCGAAATCTTCGGCAGTCCGCGCTATCTCTCGCTGAGCTTGGACCAGAAGGGCAAAGAGCTCACCGGCGAGTTCACGGGCGACAAGCTCACCGGCACAATCTCCGGCAGCGCAGTCACCTTCACCTCCAAAGACACCGAAGGCAATACCGACGCCTTCACCGGCAAGCTTGAAGACGGCACGCTTCACGGGACATGCACCGAAATCGACATCACCGATCCCGCGCATCCTCTCGTCTTCCCCATGACGGCCACGCTCATCCCACCGCTCGAGCACCCCACGCCTCAGCGCCACGACTTCACACCGACCGTCTTCTATCGGCAGTTCAGCCCGTTCAACAAGCCCGTCCTGACCGTCAACCCCGGCGACACGATCCATACGACCACGGTTGACGCAGGCGGTTCCGACGAGCACTCGATCCAGCGCGTCTCCGGAGGCAACCCGGAGACGGGCCCCTTCTACATCAAGGGCGCCAACCCCGGCGACACGCTCGTCGTCCACATCGTCCACCTGAAACTCAACCGTGATTGGGCCGCCTCCGACGATGGCATTGTTCCCCGTGGCCTCGGCCCCGACCTTGCCGCCAAATCCAAAGACCTCGGCAAAACCGTCCGCTGGCATATCGACCTCGTCGCCGGAACAGCCTCTCCCATCAACTCCGGCGACCATGTCAAGACCTTCGCCATCCCATTGCATCCCATGCTCGGTTGCATGGCTACAGCCACACCACTCGCGATGGCGCCGCCCGGCACAGGCGACTCGGGCTTTTACGGCGGCAACATGGACTTCAACCAAGTCGCCGAAGGCGCCACCATCTATCTGCCCGTCACCAACCCGGGTGCATTGCTCTACTTCGGCGACGGCCACGCCGCACAAGGCGATGGCGAGCTCAACGGCAACGCCCTGGAAACCTCCATGGACGTCGAAGTCACCGTCGACGTTATCCCCAACAAACACATAGGCGACCCGCGCTTAGAAACTGACGAAGCCATCATCTCCATGGGCCTCGAAGGCGACCTCAACGAAGCCTTCAGGAGCGCTACCGGCAACATGGCTGACTGGCTCGCCACCGATTACAAGCTCACACCCTCCGAAGTAGCCCAGGTCATCGGCTCCTCCGCGGAGTATCACGTGAGTGAAGTAGCCGACCGCAATGCCGGCATGATCCTGAAGCTGAAGAAATCAACGCTCGGAACCCTCACCAAATAGCCTGAATGCCCGTCCTCGCCACGCAATCACGACGTGGCGGGCGGGCTATTGAACACAGCCTATCCGTTGGTCGTCTACTCGCGCGCGTTCTAATTCTTCCCCGGATCATGCGCAGCAGCTGCCGCATCGATCGTCGAGTTCTGCCCCGACCGAATCAGCCACTTCCCCTGCTCCTTCACCATCACGACGGTCCCCATCGTCTTCATCGCCGTCACGCGCTCGCCTTGCGGCGTCGTAAAGTCATCGACGAGAGACTTCCAGATCACCAGCGCTACACCTGGAGCGATCTCCGCCTCCTCATGCCCCAGATCGTGAATATTCACGCCCTTGTAGCGCGTCTCGAGCAGCCGCTTATGCGCCATCACTACTTGCGCCTTACCATGCCAATGCATTCCAACGATATTCACCCAATCGCAGTCAGCGGTCAGCGTCGAACCGAACTCCGCCATGTCACGCTTCGCCCACCCCTCAATAAAGCGGTCGATAGTCGCCGCAATCTCCTGCTTATCCTCTACCGTTAGCATCCTTGTCTCCTTGTCCTGCGCTGTCGCCATACTCCCGGCAACACACATCGCGAAAATGAGAAATCGAAGTGTCTTCATGACCCTCAAACTACAAGCGGCAGTTCCACCCCAGATAGGACAAATGCGACATCCTCGTCTTTCGTAATCACCGTCGCCGAAGCACGCTTCCGTAGCGAGGCAAATCCCACCGGAGTATCCCCAATCAGATCGTGAAACTCCCGCACCATGTGCGACTGATCGAAGTACCCCGCGGCCAAGGCGATCTCGGCCCAGTCGCCCACCTCACCCGTATCACCCATCTTCACCGCTCGGCCGACCCTCGCCAGCCTGCCGAACACTTTGGGCGCCAGCCCAACATGCTCCTGAAACATGCGCTCGACCTGCCGTGTGCTGAGCTCGTACTTCGCGGCAAGCGCAGCCACGTTGACAGCGCCATGGCTCTTCTTCGCCGCCAACGCAAGCCTAGCCGCCACACCACCATCACCCGCTACTCCGCTGCACAATAGCCTTTCCACCAGGAAAGCCTCCGCTAGTGCAACACGATCCACAGCACATAAACCTGCAAGCTGCTCCTGCAACTCCACAACCGAACGTCCCAACACCAGTTCCGCACTCTGCGCACTGTCGCGTAACATCCGCGCGGGAATGCCAAACAGCGCGCGAAAGCCGATCGCCGAAAAGCGGATCGTGAAATTTTCCAGATGGCCCGAAAGAATCAGATCTTCCCGCCGCTTCGAATGTGGCCCAACCAGGACGCACCGCGGCGCCCTGTGAACCGCGCCCGTTCCCGCATTCACAACCCGGTAACGATCAGCGAAGTAGAACTCCAGAAAACAATCGCTACGCGCGGGGAGCGCGTGATAGCTCTGTGCCTCACCTAACCTCGCATCGCGCTGAGCGAAACGCTCCACAAACGGCTTCAGTGCAACGCACGGTTTCCATTCTTGAACAGTCATTGAGACACCAACCGATTTCAAACTGACCGCGCGCTTCACCGCGTCGTCACAAAGTACTCCCGCATCAACTCCCGCGACCACTCTGGTTGCCTCACCTCGCCACGCGCCGCGAATTCAGCCATGTGCGGCTTTAAGTCCAGCACCGGCGTACCGTCGACAGCGTCGAGTTCGGCAACCTCCACCGTGATCCCCTCTAATCCAAGAATCCGGCAGATCGTCGACCCAATGTGATTGGGCCGGTCTTTTCCGCGCTGCGCAAAAATCCCAACCTTCGGCCAGGCTGTATTTCCTCGCGGATGCCGTGCCGTCACCGTAGTCTTCGCGTCATCGGCCAGATGAAACGCAAACAGCACCTCCACATGTGAAAACTCCACCAGTCCCGCCAACGATTCCGCTGTAAATCGCTCCGCATCCAGGACAATCCGCGATCGCGTTCCGGCCCAAACATCATCCACAGGAGAATCGATCGCACTCTCCACGCGGCCAATCGGCGTTATCGTCAGTTCCATGCGCCAAGTCTATCCCGAACCCTCGCTATACTTTCCCCATGCATAAGCTTTCGCTTCCCCGCACCGCCGCCGCTCTCGCTCTCCTCACCATCCTCGCGTCCACCCCCGCGTGGGGCTGGGGCCGCGACGGACACATGATGATCAACCGCCTCGCGGTGCAGTATCTGCCGGCAGACGTCCCGGCGTTCCTCCGCAACGGCAATGCGCTCGACACTATCGAGTACCTCGGTCCCGAGCCTGACCGCTGGAAGGGCCGCGGCGAGAAAGAACTCTCCGACACGCAGTCACCTGATCACTTTCTCGACTACGACTGGGCCATTTACGGCGCCACGCCCTGCACCGAAGGCTCCAAGGATTGTGTGGCCGGATACAAGTTCCCGCGCGAGCGTTATGATTTTATCCGAGCGATGGCCGCCGCCCTCCCACAACATCCCGAAATCAAAAGCTTCGAAACCGTTGGCTTCCAACCCTGGCAGGTCGAAGAAGTCTGGCAGCGCCTCAAGAGCGACCTCCGCGACTACCGCAAACTCGTCGCCGCCAACCAGGACACCGCGCCCGTTGAAGACGCGATCCTCTTCGACGCCGGCTGGCTTGGCCATTACGTCGGCGACGGCTCGCAGCCGCTCCACATCACCATCCAGTACAACGGCTGGACCGGCCCCAATCCAAATAGCTACACGACTGAGCACCGCATACACTCGCTGTTCGAAAGCATCAACGTCAGCGCCAACGTGAAACCGTCTGATGTCGCACCCCTGGTGGCCGCCACCAAACCCGTGGACATCAACGACGAGTGGGTGCAGTACTTCACCTACCTCCACCACACCAGCACGCTGGTCGAAAAGACCTACCAGCTCGAAAAAGCTGGAGGTTTCAAGGACGCCGGAACTCCCGATGGCAAAGCGTTCACCGACGAGCGCCTCGCCGCCGGCGCCATCGAGCTTCGCGACCTCATCTACTCTGCCTGGATGCGTTCCGCCGACCCCGTCGAGGAGTACCACGGACCCCAATAGCAACAAGGGCGGCCATTCTGTGAGACCATCCACAAAATGGCCGCCCGCTCCGACCCGCCCAGCACAGATGACCATCACCTCTCCCGCCAGCTCACGCTGCGAGATCTCGTTCTCTCGCAATTCCTCACCGTCGTCGGCAGCTCCTGGGTAGGCCTTGCGGCCGGCCTCGGCCACGCACAAACGCTTGTCTGGCTCTTCGCCTTCGCTACCTTCTATCTGCCCATGGCGGTCGTGGTCTTCGTCCTCAACCGGGCCATGCCGCTCGAAGGCGGTCTCTACGTCTGGGCCCGCAACGCGTTCGGCGACACCATCGGCTTCCTCACCGCCTGGAACATCTGGGCCTATGGCCTCGTCGTCATCGCCTTCCTGCTCTGCCAGCTACCCTCGGAGTTCGCCTTCATGGTCGGCCCCTCCGCCGCGTGGGTTCCCGACAACCACTACGTCGTACTGCCCACGCTTGCCATCCTGCTCACCGCGCTCGCCCTTACCGCCTTCCGCGGCCTCGCTCTCGGCAAGTGGATCCACAACATCTCCGGCGCCTCCATGATGACGGCCTTCGCGCTCCTCATCCTCGCGCCCTTCTGGGCCTACGCCCACCACCTGCCCATCCACTACACACCCTTTGAGCTGCACCTCCCGAAGACCGACCCCACCTCCCTTGCGCTCATCGCCCAAACGCTCTTTGCCGCCTCCGGCCTGGAGTACATCGCCATCATGGCCGGCGAAGCCAAAGCACCCAGCCGCAACATCGGCCTTTCCATCGTCATCGCCAGCCCGATCATCATCGTCATGTTCATTCTCGGCACCGCGTCGGTGCTCGCCTTCCACGAACTTTCCGGCTCGACCATCAACTACGTCGCTCCCATCCCGCAGACACTCCGCCTCGCCTTTGGCAGCAACGTCCTCGGCACCTTCGCCGCACGTTTCGTCATCCTTCTGCTCCAGATCCGCATCTTCGGCGCAGCCAGTTACATCTTCACCGGAGTCACCCGACTCCCTATGACCGCCGGCTGGGACCACCTCATTCCTACCTGGTTCTCCCGACTGCATCCCCGCTATAAAACTCCCGCCAACTCTATCCTGGTCAGCTCTCTACTCATCGCCGGCTTCATCGTTCTCGCCAGCGCCGGCAAACACGCCGCCGAGACCTTCAACATTTTGAATAACGCCGGGAGCGAGCTCTACGTCATCGCCTACCTCGCCATGTTCGCCATCCCCATCCTGGGGACCAAACTATTCATCAACCGAGTTCCGCTATGGGTCACCCTCCTCAGCGCCCTCGGCTTCCTCGTCGTCCTTTTCACCTTCCTGCTCAACGCCTACCCTTTCGACGGCACAGACGCCCCCATCCCCTTCGCCATCAAAATCCTCGGCGTCACCGCCCTCATCAACATCCTCGGCTACGCCTTCTACCGCCTCCGTCGCCCGGTATAACCTTCGCGCCCTTGGCGTTGTTCCTAGCGACCTTTGCGTTCGAGGCTTTTGCTTTCCGCATCCAACCCGTATGCTTTCTTCCATGCCCCCTGACGCACTCCTCAACACCCCTGGCCACCTCTCTTCGCCCGACAAGCTCGTGAACCTACCAACCCTGGTCACCGCCTTCTACGCCAACCACCCCGATCCCGAAAACCCTGCGCAGCGCGTCAGCTTCGGAACATCCGGCCATCGCGGTTCCTCGCTCACGACCAGCTTCAACTACGCGCACATCCTCGCCATCACGCAGGCCATCGTCGAGTTCCGCGCGACCCAGAGCACCACCGGCCCGATTTTCCTTGCGAAGGACACACACGCGCTCTCCGAACCTGCCTTCGCCACCGCCCTCGAAGTCCTCGCAGCGAATGGTGTGACGGTGATGATTGACCAGGACCACGGCTACACGCCCACACCGGTCCTCTCGCACGCCATTCTTGAATACAACGGCTCCGGCGCAAAAGAGCCCGCCGACGGCATCGTCATCACCCCCAGCCACAACCCACCCGAGGACGGCGGCTTCAAGTACAACCCACCCAACGGCGGTCCAGCCGACACCTCCGCCACGAAGTGGATCGAAAACCGCGCCAACGAGCTCATCGCCGCCAAGCTGCAAGGCGTCAAACGCATCACTTATGCCAGAGCTTTAGCGGCAGAAACGACGCACAAGCACGACTACATCACCACCTATGTCAACGACCTCGCCAACGTCATCGACTTCGAAGCCCTCAGCGGCACCGCCCTCAAACTCGCCGTCGACCCACTCGGCGGCGCCGGCGTAGCCTACTGGCCGCGCATCGCCGAGCAATACAAACTCCCGCTCGATGTTCTTAATCCCTACGTCGACCCCACCTTCCGCTTCATGACCCTCGACTGGGACTCGCGCATCCGCATGGACTGCAGCTCGCCTTTCGCCATGGCGTCCATGATTGAAAATAAAGACACCTTCGACGTAGCCTGGGCCTGCGACACCGACCACGACCGCCACGGCATCGTCTGCAAGTCCGCCGGGTTGCTCAATCCTAACCACTACCTGGCGGTTTGCATTCAATACCTCTTTACGCATCGCCCACAGTGGTCGGCCGCAGTCGGCATCGGCAAAACACTCGTCAGCTCCAGCATCATCGACCGCGTAGCGGCCGGCCTCGGCCGCCCTATGCTCGAAGTCCCCGTAGGCTTCAAGTGGTTCGTCGACGGCCTCATCGGCGGCCAACTCGGCTTCGTAGGCGAAGAGTCCGCCGGTGCCACCTTCCTCCGCCGCGACGGCACCGTCTGGACCACCGATAAAGACGGCCTCATTCTAGGCCTGCTCTCCGCCGAAATGACCGCCCGCACCGGCAAGGACCCCGGCCAGCTCTACCACGAGCTCACCGCCAAGTACGGCGACCCCGTCTACCAGCGCATCGACGCCGCAGCCACCAAGGAAGAGAAAGCCAAACTCGGCAAGCTCAGCGCGTCACAGGTCTCCGCCAAAGAACTAGCCGGCGAACCCATCACCGCCATCCTCACGGAAGCTCCCGGCAACAAAGCCTCCATCGGCGGCCTTAAGGTCACCACCGAAAACGGCTGGTTCGCTGCTCGCCCCTCCGGCACCGAAGACGTCTACAAAATCTACGCCGAATCCTTCAAAGGCCCCGACCATCTCAAGCAGATTCAGACCGAAGCGAAAGCCTTGGTCGCCTCGGCCATCGCATAAACCAAAGGGGCGTCTCAAAACACGAGACGCCCTCTTCACAGGCCTATGCTCCAGCCCAAATCTCAGTAGGAAATTTGCGAATACTACTTGTGCGCACCTCCGCCACCTGCACTAACTCCTCCACCACCAGAGCTCACGCCACCTCCACCGCCGGAAGACCCACCACCATGAGACCCGCCGCCGGTGCCTGAAAATCCACCGCCACCCCCGGACGATCCTCCACGAGATCCGCCACCCCCGCCTAAGTAGCTACCCCCACCTCCAACAGACTCGCGCGAAGCACCTCCGCCATTATCGCCCGAGTAAGACCCGCGAGCCCGCGAAGCACCACCACCATCCCGCCCGCCCGCATACGACCCGCGAGCAATCGCCGCCCCGCCCCCCGCGATCCCAGCGATCCCGCGTCCGGCATCCGCCCGCACGCCGCCAATCCCACCAACACGCCCCACAATCGGCTCGGACACGGTCTGCATCTTGCCGCCCATCGTGTAGGTCCGCGCCAGCATAAAGCTCTGCGACTTGTGATCGAACGTAATCGCGCTCCCCGGTATCGTTGCCGTCGCCACGCCACCCCTCGCCAGCAGCGCCGACTGCCCCAGCGATCGAGCCTCCACGCGCGGCGTCTCCGCACGCTCCAGCTTCGACCCCGCCTCCGTCCGAAATTCCTTCGGCGCCGCCGCCAGCAGTTTCAAATCCTTCCCCGGAGCCTCGGCCGCACGCTCCCCCGGCTTCGTGCCACTCACCCAAACCGCATGCTTCATCGCCACAGGCGTCTTTCCCGGCGCATCATGAGGATGCAACGGCACATACCCCGTCCTCTTACCATCCTTCACCCAATGCACCGGGCAATGATGGTGCCGCTTCTCGCCGCGCACCCACGCATAGCGGCCGCGATAGTGAACCCAGCTCCCCGTATGGCAAACACCCCACAAATACTCCGGTCCACCATTCAACTCCTCCGTATAAAGCAGCTTCTTCTTGTGCGTCACCAGGTCTTTCTCATACCAGGACCGGTAGATGTCCGGCGAGCACGGAAAGTAGTCCTCATCCTCCGCCACCAACCGTTTGCCTCCGGCTAACCCCGCAACTCTGACCGCACCAGCAACCTGCCCACCACCCCATACAGCTGTAGGCTGCCAGCAAGTTCCATAGCCCTCGCACGGAAAGAACGTCCCCGCCTCGCTCATCTCCACCAGCCCGGGAATCGGCGCCACCAGCCCTGCATCTTTCTCCGCAGTCTCCATCACGGCCTTGCGTGCAGTCACGCGATCGCTCACCCACTTGTCCCAATCCGCAAAGCTTCCCACACCGCCATCGCCATGCACCCAGCGTCCCGCGCGATACGTCATACTCTGCGCCTTGTCCGTCAATACAGTCTTGCTCCCGACATACATCCTGGCGCCCGTGCTTCCCAACGTCGTGATCGTCATCGCATCCAGATAGCTGTTGATCCTCACATAGGACTTCATCGGATACTTCAACACCACACCATTCGTCGGCGTCTCCACCATGAACGTCTGTTCCGGGAACATCGTCTTCACATGCAGCGTCATCACGCCGCTCATCAAGCCGAGGTCCGTCATCGGCACGCCATCCGTCGTTACCAGGTTGTTGCACACCACCACGGAGTTCTCGCCCACATACGCAGTTGAAGCATCTTCGAACTCAATCTCCGTGCGCCCGCCAGCACCTGTCACCAAACTGTAGCCCGTCTCCAACGGCGTCCCCGTCACCGCCTTCTCCCAATCAGCGTCCGTCGTCTTCTCATCCACAGCTCGCCGCGAAATGCGGACATCACCCCCGACATAGTTCAGTCGCACAATCTGCGGATAGGTATTCTCCGGCGTCGGTTTGAACAGCGCCGCCGGCGCAGGCCCGGTCGTTGAAACGACCTCAGGCACCGACGGAGAACTTTGCGAGATCCCGTTCGGCGCCTGCGCGCCATATATTGTTATCGAGGAGATGGCAGAAAAGGAAAGAAAAGCCACAAAGCGGAAGCAGCGCGCCCAGCACATAGCGACCTCGTTCGATCCGAACCCACGCCTATAGATAGCTGCAATCGCTTCGCGAACCTAACCAACGCTAGTGAGACGCGCCTGCTTCCGACTTAGTCGCAGGAACACTCAAAATATTTCATAAAGCCCTTACGCCCAGGGATCGATGACGATCTTGGTCACCTTCTCCTTCTTGTCGCGCCATACCTTGTACATTGCCGGCGCTTCGTCCAGTGTGATCCGGTGCGAGATGATGTAGCTCGGATCGATCTGCCCTTTTTCAATCCGCGCCAAAAGGGGCTTCATGTAGTTGTGCATGTTCGTCTGACCCATCTTCATCGTGATGCCCTTGCCAAACGCCGCGCCAAAGGGAACTTTGTCCAGCACACCGCCATAGACGCCAGGGATGGACAGTGTTCCACCCTTGCGGACAGCCTGAATCGCCTGACGAAGCACGGCCGGCCTGTCGGTTTCCAACATGAGCGCGGTCTTCACCACATCATAGATACCCTGTATCTCGGTAGAGTGTGCCTCGAGTCCGACTGCATCAATGCATGCATCTGGCCCAATTCCACCGGTCAAATCCTTCAGGGCCGTAAGGACGCTGACATCCTCTTCCGAGTAGTCCACTGTAATCGCGCCGATCGAACGCGCCATCTCCAACCGCTCCGGCAGCCGATCAATCGCAATCACTCGCGCCGCGCCCAGCAGAAATGCGCTGGCAATAGCGAATTGGCCTACCGGCCCGCATCCCCAGACTGCAACCGTATCACCGGGTTCAATCTGTGCATTTTCAGCGGCCATATATCCGGTCGGAAAGATATCAGAAAGAAACAAGACCTTCTCATCCGGTAGGTCGCTTTCGATCTTGAGCGGCCCAACATCGGCAAAGGGAACACGTACATACTGTGCCTGTCCTCCGGCGTATCCTCCCATCATGTGGGAAAATCCGAACAACCCGGACCCCGAGTAACCATACGCCTTCTCCATCAGGTGCGCGTTTGGATTGGAGTTATCGCACGCCGACCAATACTTTTTCTTGCAGAACAAGCAGCTTCCGCAGGCAATGGTAAAGGGCACCACGACCCGGTCCCCGCGCTTGAGGTTCTTCACACCAGAACCGACTTCTTCCACAATCCCCATAAACTCGTGACCCATCACGTCACCAGATTCCATGGTGGGGATGAATCCGTCATACAGATGCAGGTCCGAACCACAGATAGCTGTCCTTGTAATCTTGATGATCGCGTCCCGCGGATTCAACAACTCCGGATCAGCTACCGTCAATGTCTCAACTTTGCCCGTTCCCATCCAACAAACTGCTTTCATCGCGAACTCCATTTCACCGCTTTGCGGCATTCGTTTTCTTCGATAGTTGATCGACATCGGAGACATTTCGCCTCCGCAATGTGCGCAGACTTTCATGGCGGCTGAGCGTTACGAAACGCCGGGAGGTGTTGGGATTTTCTCTCCGAACATGGAGCGCTTCATCCCACCAATCACGCCGCGATTGCCATGGGGAGACGACTGCGAGCGGGGAATCTCTCCCGTTTCAGCCAGCGCCTTGAAGTGCCGTAAGTTCTCAACAACGGCCTGCTTCGGGTTGCGCCCGGTCAGGGTCTCCCAGGCACTTGCAAGCGCACCGATCTTAAACTCCTGCAAGACGACAACCATCGTTCCGCGACCGCCCGGAGCCTCTTCAAAGATAACTTCGCCTGCCTCGTCAATTTCGCCGCCCGTGGAGTGCCATGCGATCCTCCTGCCCGGTTCATCGTCCAACACTTCCGCGTCCCACTCAATGGTCTTATCGCCATCCTGCATGACCCAGTGAGACGTTGCCGGCCCGGTTTTCACCACGCTGGTGATTAACTCCTGCCACAGGGGTATAGATTCAACGTCGTGCCACATCCCATACAGCACTTCCGGCTCGGCTTGCACCAGAGCAGTCGTGCGCACCCAGCGCTTTCCATCCTTATCTTCAGGCGGAGGACGATACCGTCCATCCAGCAACACCGAAGCTCCACTTACCTTCGGCAACACATCAGCACCCGGTTTCTCATTTAAAGCAGCACACATAATTCCTCCATCGCAATCGTTCAATTTCTGTTGGTTGTCCGTTAACTGTTCTCTGTCTCTAAAGGCTTCGCCATCTTCTCGTGCATCGCGCCCTTCACCGTGCCAGGCACAACATTGGCCAACATGCCCTCCATCTTGGTCGTCAACGAAGCCGAGTACACATGGTCATCGCCTGCCATCAGCGCATCGACACCTTGCTTCGCCACATCCTTCGGCTCGCTTTCCTTTTTGCCTTCTCTACCGACTTTGGTGTCATCCATCCCCGCGCGATGGAAGAAGTCCGTGTCCGTTGGCCCTGGCTGCAACGCAGTCACGCTTACACCGCTGTCCCGAAGCTCATATCGCAGACTGTGGGCAAACGAAAGCACAAACGCTTTCGTCGCGGCATACACTGCCTCACGGGGCGCCACCATCTCACCTGCAATCGATGCCGTGAACAGAATCTTCCCTGCATTCAACTCCACCATGTGTTTCACCACATACTTGGCGAGATGAACGGTCCCCGTGCAGTTCAGGTTCACCATGTTCAGCTCTTCGGCAAGATCAGTCTCTGCGAACAATCCACCCACACCGACGCCCGCATTGATGCAGGCCACATCCACCGGCCTGCCCAACTCCAGCACGGCCTTCCACAAAGAATCCACGCCCTTAAGCGAGGCCAGATCCGCCTGCACTTTATAGACTTCCACGCCGCTGCTCTTGAAATCCCCTACAGCTTTCCCTAGTCGATCACCCGCAGAGCAAACCACCAGGTCATATCCGCGCCCTGCTAAATCCTTCGCCAACCAATAGCCAATCCCACTTGATGCACCCGTTACAACAGCTAACTTCTCCGACATAGCCCGACTCCAACTTCGCGATTGCGTGCGTCGTACAGAGGTCTAGGATGCGCGGTGTTGCTCTAGCGCTAACCTCCTTCCGTCGCTGTAACAGCAACCGGTTCCGTCTCATCAAACTCCGCGGCCACATCCTCAATTCGGATGACGCCTAGCCGACATTGCGCGACTCCGACCCTTGTCACGCAGCTGGCGTATGATGCTCGCCATACGCAATCCGGGCCCACGATCTCACCTGCTGAGGAGACCCTCCATGAAACATCAAACCACCACCCCGCCTATTCCCGTCCCGCCTTCCGCATCCGCGCTCCACTTTCCCGCCGACTACTTCGCGCACCCCGAAGCACCGACCGAATGGTGGTGGCACACCGGCACTCTCAAGGCCGGTGACCGTACCTTCGGCTTCGAAATCAACGCTGCCAACTTCGGCTTCATCTTTGGCTTCGTCCCCTTCGGCTTCAGCCAGATCATGCTCACGGACGTCGCCAACAACGCTCACTATCAGCAGACAGCTATCCAGATGCCCGCCTCCGATTGGGCCCAGTACGACCCCTCGAAGGACTTCTACGTCCGGCTCGGCAACTCCGCCTACGATCCCACCGCCTTCTCCGGCTGGATCACCATGAACGCCCCGCAGGCCGACCCAACTCGCAACATGGTCGTCAAAGCCGCGCTCTTCGACGTCGCCTCCGGCAAGATCGTCTCCTTCGATCTCACACTCTCGCAGCAAGGCCCTCCCTTCATCGTCTGGGGCTCCGGAGTTGCTCCCAACACGCCGAACCCCACCATCAAAACCAACAATTTTTATTACTCGCTCACTCGCCTCCAGGCCTCCGGCACAGTCACCATCGCCGGGGAAGTTATACCCGTCACCGGCGTTACCTGGATGGACCACGAATATGGCGCCTTCGGCAGCTCAAAAGATCCCGTCAAGTGGTTCCTTCAAGATATGCAGCTCGATAACGGTGTCCACATCTCCAACTCCGTAGTCTTCCCCACAGATCATCCACCCACGCTCAACGTACCCGCCACCAGTGGCGCCACCATCCAGTTCCCCGATGGAACCCTCTACTACGAAAAAGACTGCGCCCTCACCCCCATCGGCCCCACCTGGGAAAACCCAACCACCAAGGTCACCTTCTTTCTCGAGTTCAACCTTTATATCCCCAGCTTCGACGCAACCTTAACCATCACCTCTTTGGTCCCCGGCCAGGACTTTCCCTTCCCCTTCGGCATAGCCGACACCTACGAAGGCGTAGCCACCGCTACCGGCAACTTCAACGGCCAACCCGTCACAGGCACCGCCTGGAACGAGCAACAACCATAACCGCACTACTGACAGAAGCAGAAATAAGCAAAGCCCGGCATCCGCCGGGCTTTCGCGTTACCCTGCCGGAAACACACCTTGCGTGTGACCCGCGTCACAGACAAAACCTACACTCCGGTTCATCGTATGTATGGAGGCACTATGCAGCTGCCCAATCAAACTCCCATACCTTATCAACCCAACGAAAAGTGCAATTGCAAGGAGCGATGCAACGGTTACGGCACCCGCGTCGATTGTCCGCCCCTCATCGTCATCGCCGCGCTGGCAATGGTCACAACACACTTCCCCGCGCAGCCTGAATCGTTTCTTGCGCAAGTTCAAAAAGTTCAACGAGTTCAGCAGTAAAGCGATTCCATCTTTGCCGGAGCAGGAAGCACCATGCGCCCACCATCCAGTTCTACCAGACGCTCGCGTCGAAACTTCCCTAGTAACCGCGTCACAGTCTCGCGCGAAAGCCCCGTCATACTCCCCAACTCCTCATGTGTCAGCGGCATCCGAAACGCCATCGACTCCCCGTTCGCTGCATCCATGCGTCCCCAGTCGAGCAGCGCCGTCGCCAGCTTGCCCGCCGCGGAGCTGGAAGTCGCCAGCCGCCGCGCCGTGAGCAACACACCTTCATACTCCCATGCAATAGAGACCGCCGCACTCCGCCCCACGTCGCGAGAGCTCTCCATAAACGCCAGAAAGTCCGCTCGCCCAATGGCCTTCAGATCGCAGATCTCCAGCGTCTCCGCCGTCACCTTGTGCCGCACGTTGTTCAGCAGCGAAGTCAGCCCTAGCACATCCCCCGGCCCGGCAATCCGCACAATCAACAGCTTGCCGTCGGCCGACGAAGCCGTCAGCTTGACCTTTCCCCGACACACCACATACACCCGGTCCGCCATCGAATCTTCCTGCAGCACCGTCTCACCCACCCCAAGCCGTACACGACTCCCAATCGTCTGAAGCTCCTGCACCGTCACCGGACTGAGGTTGCAAAAGCAGTGCGGCCCGCGCACAGGACAAGTTACGCAATTTTGAACCACCGACTGCATCGCGTCTCCTTGATCCAAGGGTAATCCGATTGTCTTGCAGCGAACCACGATCGAGATGCAATAAATTTGTCGGCGCTTCTACTCGCAGCGTTTATCGGCTTTTATGCCCGATCAGTGCCCATCCGTGGGCGCTGCCTGCGTCGGCAGGGCAGCAGTCGCCCCAGCGGGCAGACCCACAACATCCGGCCCCAGCTCCACCTGCGTCCGCACCAGGTTGTCGGCCACAATCCGCCCAAACACTGCCTTGCCCTTGTCATCCAGATGCGTCCGGTCCAGCGCCGGCGCGGCCTTGCCCGCGTTTTCCGCCTTCGCATCCGCATGGCCCACGGCGTCGAACTCATCCGCTTGCTCCTGCGTCATTTTGCTCAGCACCTGCATAGAAAGCGCGAGCAAATCGATGAATGTTACGTTTTCTTCCGCCGCCACCCGCCTCGCTGCATTGGCATAAAGCTGCAGGTCGGGGTTCGAAGGCTTGCCATCCTTGAACGTCCTCCGCGCCAGCGGACTCAGCACCACCGGGACCGCTCCAATCGCCCGCGACTCCCGTATAAACTTCCGCAGGTTGTCCGCATACGTCGTCTCCGGATCGGTATGACGATCCGGATTCGGTTTCTGATCGTTATGCCCAAACTGCATCAGGTAATAGTCGCCCTTATCCGCCAGCGACTTCTTCCATGCACCTTCATCGATAAAGCTCTTCGAGCTCCGCCCATTCAGCGCCTCATCGATACAGGTCACATTCTTCGTCAAGTCCGCGCAGAATCCCGGACCCCATCCACCCTGCAGTGCCGTGGTCGAATCACCAATCAACACAATCGTCACCGGCCCACCCTCGATGATCTTCATCGCCTTTACACCCTCCGGCGGAAGCTTCGCCGCCTCCGGCAGCACATACTTCTCCAGCGCAGGCACAGCACGCCCCAGATCCACAGCCACCATGCGCCCAAACACATAGCTCCCCGCCCAATCCAGATGCGTCTTATCGAAGATTGTCTTGCCGTCGTTGTCCTTCTTCGTAATCGCCAGCTTGTTGCCCGCGGCCTCACCCATCTTGTCCAGATACGCGATACTTTCATCTTGCAGCTCAATCAGCGGAGCCTTCATCTCCTTCGCCACGCCACGCATTGCCTCGCTGTACTCACCCAGGTCCGAGTGAATCTTGCCATCGGCCTCAAAGTACCGCCGCGTCAACGGCGTGCAAAGCACCGGCGTAATCCCCGCCGCACGAGCCTCCATAATGAACCGCTTCAGGTTCGCCACATAATCCGGCAACGCCACCTGCCTGTCGGCATGGTCTTTGGTCACCAGGTCGTTATGCCCGAACTGGATCACCATGTAATCCGGCTTCGTCGCCAGCGCGCGATCCCACAAACCCTGTTCGCGAAACGTCCGCGTGCTCGCCCCGCCCTTGGCCATGTTCACGCAGTCCACCTGCGCCGTAAAGTTTGCGCAAAACCCACGCCCATACCCCGCATTGTCGGTCTGCGTCGAGTCCCCAATCAGATCAATCCTCACCACCGTCCCCGGCTTCCGCACCGCCGCCGTCGCCGCATCGAACGCCCGCGCCGGATCGCCCTGCGCCCCGGCCACTCCACTCGCCATCACCGCAACCGCCAAAACCGCCAATTTCAAACCCACACATCACCTCGCGCAACGAGCATACAACCTGTCATACAGCTTTGTCGTTTTCCCGTATGATGGCTATCGTTAAGCTCACCATCCGTCCCGGAGATCCCAACGATGAACCTGCGTTCCGTCGCCCTTTCACTCGTCCTCACCTGCACCGCGGCCACCGCGCTCGCCGCCGACGCCAACAGCTTCATCCTCACCCGCGCCGGCAAACAGGTAGGCAAAGCCTCTTACACCATCGAGAAAGCCAAGGACGGCAGCTTCCACGGCAAAGCGCGCTTTGAGTACCGCCTCGCCTCCACCATGAGCCTCAACACCACCACCGGCGCCGACAACACCGGCAACCAGATCACCGAAGGCCAATACACCTTCGACTACAAAGCCGATCCTAACGGTCGCTTCCTCTCCGGCTACATCCAGAACATGGCCACCCAGACCATCCTGTCCTTCCAGCCCGATAAGGCCCGCACCACCATCACCATCGGCGAAGCCCAGGGCGGCTCAACCCAAAGCAAGTCGCTCACCATGCCCTTGCCCGACTACCTCGTCGCCCCCGACTACGACCCCAGCGCCATCCAGGTCTTCCTCACCGCCGCCCTTGCGCACCCACACGAAGACGGCAAGTACGCCCTCGTCATCCCCGGCAACGGCCGCACCCTCACCAGCTTCATCTACGTCGCCCTCAAGCCCGCCCCAGCCCCCGACGCCAACGGCACACTCGACGGCAAGCCCGTCACCCTCAAGCACTATCAGCTGCAGTTCTACAAAGGCATGGGCGACCTCTACACCGACGCCGACGGCACGCTCATGCAAGCGGAAATCCCCACGCTCTCCGCCAGCTACACCCGCGTCAAGTTCACCCTCGCCGCCCAGTAATCCGCATCAGTGTGCAGCAGGGCCGGGCCGCTGCAGACTTCGCGTCCCAACGTAAGCAAAGTCAATGAATGCCCGCGCCGGATCGGTATGGATTAGCTTCACGTTGACCTTGTCGCCAACATCCAGCCCATCGCTTCCCTGCACCACGCGGCCTTCAAACGGCGGCCGGATCACGCGCACGTAAACTCCCTTGTCGCTCGCGCCGGTAACCACTCCCGGAAACACCTCGCCGATCCTCGACGACATCGCCACCGCCGCCACGCGCTTCTGCATATCGCGCTCGATCTTGCGCAGCTTCTTGTCGGCGTCGTTGCAATGAATCGCAATCGCCGCCAGCTCCGCATCGCTATAAGGCGCAGGCGCCCCAGTCATCATCGCGTGCAACACACGCTGGGTCACCACATCCGGAAAACGCCTGTTCGGCGCCGTCGAATGCGTATAGTCCCTCGCCGCCAATCCGAAGTGACCAGTGGGATCATCATCCGGCTTCATCAACAGGTACTCACCCGGCCCCATCAGCTTGATCACCGAAACAGCCACATCAGGATAATGATCCGGATCCTTCGCCCTGATCTGCGTCAGCACATCATTTAACGCCGCGGAGTCAGGAACCTCCGGCAGATCGTACCCACGGTCCTTCGCCAGCGACACAATCCTGTCCCACCGCTTCGGCACCACCACCACGCGCTGCAACCCGCTTCGCCCACCCTTGCGCAGCGCCCGTGCCATCACACCATTGGCCGCAACCATCAAATCCTCAATCAAATTCATCGCCCGGTTCTGGATCGCCTCCTGCACGTCGATCACCCTGCCATCCACAACAACCGGATCAGCCTCCGACTTATGAAACTCCAGCGCTCCCTTCTTCACCCGGGCCGCATGCAGCGCCAACGCCGCTTCATCCTGCAGCTTCAACTGCTCCACCAGCCAGTTCGCCGCCAACCCGGGTGCGGTTCCTCCACTAAGACTCGCATCCGCCTCATGCTCCCGCGCACTATCACTCCGCAGCGACATCGCATCGTCATCCACCACCCCCGCCGCCGTCTTCTCCAGCCACGGCCCCACGCGCGAGTACGCCAGCTGCCCACGATTCCGCACCATCGCCCGCGTTACCTTCTCATTCCCCATCTCGCCATCCGGTCCAACGGTAAAGCTCATCATCACCGCTAGCCGGTCACCGCTCTCATTCAACGACGTCACACCCGTCGAAAGCTCCAGCGGCAGCATCGGGAAATTCTTCACAGCCGTATAAATCGTCTGCGTCTGCTCCTGCGCATGCTTATCAATCGGCGAACCCTGCTCGACCGCCGCCGCCACATCGCCAATCGCCACACGCACCAGAATCCCGCCATCCACCCGCTCCGCCACTTCAATCTGGTCCAGGTCCCGCGACGTGTCGTTGTCGATCGACGACCACCCCAGCGCCCGCAGATCCTCCACACCCTCAATCGGCCTCAACACCGATAGCTTCTCCACAATCGCCGCCGTCTGCTCCGCCACACCCGCGCCAAACTCCGGTTTGAACCCTGCCTCATGCATCTCATCCAGCGCTGCTCCCGCCAGATCGAAGTGCCCATTGCTCGAATGCCCACCGAAGTGCGATACACCCTGCTGATGATCCCCATGCTGATCCTGCTGATGACTCGTATGCTGAGCTTGCTGGTTCTGAGAATGAGCTTGCTGCCCCTGAGAATGATTGCTGTGCGGCTTGTGGTGATCGCGTTCTGACATGACCCGCAGACTAACACTTCCAGCCCACCGCTGGCCCCACTATGTCGCATATCGCACACAACAAAACCTTCACAAAAGCTCTTATAATCGATACATGACCCGGCCCTGTTTCCTCGTTGTCGACCGCGAATACTCCGGCAGCATCTCCACGCGCAAGCTCGTCATTGAGACCGCCAAGCTCAACGTCATCACCGCATACAGCGGCGAAGAAGCCGTTCAGTCCGTCAAACGCTTCCCCCTGATCAACGGCGTCGTCATCGACGCCGGCATCAAGGACACCCCTTGCGAGCGCCTCGTCGAAGAGCTCCACGCCATCGATCCCGAGCTTCCGCTCATCGTCATCAACACCCCCGGCTCGCCTCACTGCCCCGGCGCCAACTTCTACCTCGACTCCTTCGAGCCCGCCAAGCTTCTCGAACTCCTCAAGACCATCACGCCCAAAGAAGCCGCAGCCATCGAAGCCACCAACGAGCGCCTCAGCAAGATCCAGGACTAAAACCAGACACTCACTGCGCCTGCCATCGTACTCATAAATCCCGCATTTAGTAGTACGCTGAGAATCGCATCATGGCGCACTCTCTGACATCTCCATCAGCGGAAGCCCTTTCCGGGGTACTCCCCGGCTCGCTGCTTTCGCTTGTCCTCGACGGTCTGCCCGAAGGCATCCTCGTCATGGATAAGCAATGGCGAATCATCTATGCCAACGCCAACGCTCGTAAAATCAGCCGCGTGGAGCCCGAGTACATCGGCGAGGGAACACACTGGGAACACTACCCCGAAACCCTCGGCACCTCAGTCGAAGCCGCTTACCGCGATGCCATGGCAACCGGCGTAGGCCGCGTTCTCGATCCCTACTACTTCGCTCCATTCGACATCTGGTACAGCATCCGCCTTATCCCCATAGACGACCATCTCATCCTTCACTACAGAGACGTCACCGCCGAGCAACAGGCCGATAGCAACAGCCGCGCGCTCTCCGAACAACTCGCACAGGTCTTAAACGCCACCACGGACGGCGTCACCATCTTCGACCGCAACTGGTGCATTACCTACATGAACTACCGCGCGAAAGAGATCCTCGCGCCCAGCGGTGACCTCCTCGGCAAGAACGTCTGGGACAGCTTCCCGCTCGCCGTCTACGAAGGCTCTCCCTACGTCGAGTCCTACCATCGCGCCATGGATCAGCGCATCCCGAGCAGCTTCGAGGCTTTCTATCCAGAACCCCTCAACATCTGGCTCCACATCATCGTCCGCCCCTCACCCGACGGCATGATCGCCTTCTTCCGCGACGTTACCGAACAAAAGCTCAAGGAAGACGCCCTCCGCGCCAGCGAAGAGCGCTATCGCATCCTGACCGAGCTCAACCCGCAATCTCTCTGGACCGCCGGCCCCGACGGCCACGTCCGCTATGTTAACCATCGCTTCCTTGAATACATCGGCCACGACGTCGCCCCCAAAGTCGGCGACGAATATATCCGCTGCGTCGACCGCGCCGACCGCGAGCGCGTCGCGAAGGCCTGGACCCACAGCATCACTACCGGCAAAGACTACGAGATCGACGCTCGCCTCATCCGTGCTTCCGACCAAGCCTCGCGCTGGTGGCACCTCCGCGCCCTGCCCATCCGCGATGAGGAAGGCAACATTCAGCAATGGCTTGGCGTCGCGAGCGACGTCCATGAAAATCGTCAGGCCGAAGATCAACTCCGCGAGCAGTTCGCCGAAATCGACCGCCAGCGCCGTGAAGTGGAAACCATTTACCTCGGCTCACCCATCGGCATGGCACTCTACGACGCCAAAACCCTTCGCCTGCTCCGCATCAACGACCGCCAGGCCGAGATCTTCCGCCTGCCTTCCTCCGAAGCCATCGGCAAAACTTACGACGAGCTCGCCGGCGGCGTTCCCGCTGCCCACGCCCTCATCCGCCGCGCCGCCGCCGGCGAACCCATCTTGAACCACACGCTCGAAGGCACGCTTGACCGACGCCGCGACGAATACCGCTACTGGAACATTAATTACTCGCCCATCTTCGCTGAGGACGGCGCCGTGAGGGCCATCGCCAGCGCCACCGTTGAAACTACGCATCAGAAGCGGGCCGAAACCGCCCTCATCCAGAGCGAAAAACTGGCCGCCGTCGGCCGCCTCGCCAGCTCCATCGCCCACGAGATCAACAACCCGCTTGAGTCCGTAATGAACCTCGTCTATATCGCGCGCCAACACGCCATCCTTCCCGAAGTCCAGACCTTCCTCGACCTGGCCGACCAGGAACTGCGCCGCGTCTCCATCATCGCCAACCAGACCCTCCGCTTCCACAAGCAGGCCACCAAACCCCAGGCCGTCAGCTGCGAAGAGCTGTTCTCCACCGTCCTCAGCATCTACGAAGGCCGTCTCAGAAATTCAAACATCACCGTTGAACAACGCAGGCGCGCCCAGCATCCAATCGTCTGCTTCGAAGGCGAAATCCGCCAGGTCCTCAACAACTTCGTCGGCAACGCGATAGACGCCATGCCCCAGGGTGGCCGTCTTCTCGTCCGCAGCCGCGAAGCAACCGACTGGCGCACCGGCCTCCATGGCCTCGTGCTCACCATCGCCGATACCGGCCTCGGCATCGCCCCCGAAACCCAGTCCCAGATCTTCGAAGCCTTTTTCACCACCAAAGGCATCCAGGGCACCGGTCTCGGCCTCTGGATCAGCGCCGAAATCATCCAGCGCCACCACGGCCGCATCCTTATGCGCAGCCGTCAGGGCAGCGGCACAGTCTTTAGCATCTTCCTCCCCTACGAAATCACCCCGGCCCCAGACCCCACCGTTCGTCTGCAATAACCCTTACATCGCCGCCATCACTTTCTCCCGCAACGGCTCCAGCCTCTCCTTCTCCAAATCGTCACGATAGAACGTTGAAACATTCAACCGGTTCAACTTCTCCAACGCCTTCTCCCGAACATGCCGGGGGTCTGCTCCGCGCAGCTGCATCAGCGGATCGCGTCGCAGCGAATCGAACTGCAGATACAGTTCAAACTCCGGCATATACGTCGCTAGCCGCTCGGCAAATCCCTCCTCGGTAGCAATGCGAATCCCGTTCGTATTCACCATCAGGTGTTTGATCGGCCTCTTCTTCGCCGCATCCAGCACCTCAAAGAACTGCGGATGAATCGTCGGCTCACCGCCCGAGATCTGCACCACATCGGGCTCAATCTCATTGCTCACAATGGCATCCAGCATCCGCTCAATCTGGTCGAGCGGCTTGTACGTCGTCCGGTGCGTCCCGCTGTTCGCATAACAGATGGACAACTTAAGTTGCACGCATCGCAAATCTCCAGCAACGTCAAACAAGAGTGCCGCTCATGGTCCGGACAAAGCCCGCAGTCATAAGGACTTCGTGCCGTTTACTTTGTGAACTTCACGTCAAGGCTTTCACTTCCCAAGGTCACTGTCCTTTCAGGAAAACAAGAAAAAATCGCAACTAACCACTATGGAATGAATATTTTACAGGCCACCACCATCATGGAGCCGCACATTCCATAGCGCTTCGCCCCCAAGATACCTACTACATAGGAGGAGGGGTATCACTCAATTTCTACCCGAATATCGCACCATAAAAGCCAGTCCTATATCGCAAGGCTTAACATAGATGTGCGATGCCGACGAAGACACCCACTCAACCGAAGCCGACCAAGCCCACTCCGCAGGCCGAACCCACCAGCTCCCGCGAAGCCACGTTCGATATCTTCCGCCGCTGGGGCTATCTGCAATCCTCGTTAGACCCACTCGGCCAGTACCTTCCACCCGAACCCTTCCCTACACCGGCGCCTGACGGCGCCGACTCCGAAGAGGCGCGCAAATATTACTGCGGCTCCATCGGTGCGGAGTTCATGCACATCCCCTCGCCCGACAAGCGTGCCTGGATTCAGGAGCAGCTCGAGCAGGATTTCACTGCAAGCGACGCAACAAAAGCCCGTATCCTCACCGGCCTCATCCGCGCCGACATCTTCGAGCAGGTCATCCAGCAGCGCTATCTCGGCACCAAGCGCTTCTCCCTTGAAGGCCTCACAGTCCTCGTTCCCTTCTTAGACCAGCTCTTCACCACAGCAGCCGACAACGGCGTTAAGCGCGGCCTCTTCGCCATGGCCCATCGCGGCCGTCTCAACGTCATGGTCAATACCGTCGGCCGCGGCTCGCACGAGATCTTCACCAAGTTCGAAGACGTCGACCCCCGCAGCACCATGGGCGGCGGCGACGTGAAGTACCACATGGGCGCCACCGGCGACGTCATTACCGCCAACGGCAAGAGCGTTCATCTGCATCTCGCTTCCAATCCTTCGCACCTTGAAGCGGTAAACCCAGTCATCATCGGCCGTGCCCGCGCCTATCAGGAACGCATCGGCAAAAACGGCAAGAGCGAAGTCCTTCCCATGGTCATTCACGGCGATGCAGCGTTCGCCGGTCAAGGCGTCTCCGCTGAAACCCTCAACCTCGCTTCGCTGCACGGCTACAACGTTGGCGGAACGATCCAGGTCATCACCAACAACCTTCTCGGCTTCACTGCGAACCCTGAAGAGTCGAACTCCTCGCGCTTCTCGTCCGATCTCGCCAAGCGCCTGCCAATTCCGATCTTCCACGTCAATGCCGAAGATCCTGAAGCCGTCGTTCGCACTGCCGTTATCGCCGCGAACTATCGCCACAAGTTTCACTCCGATGTTGTCGTCGACATCATCGGCTATCGCCGTCACGGACACAGCGAAGTCGACGATCCAACCGTCACGCAGCCTCGTCGCTATGCCAAAATCAAGGACCATCCTCCGCTCTACAAGCTCTACGCTGCGAAGCTCGGTGTCGACGCTACGGCCGAAATCACCGCAATCCAGAACGAGTTCCTCGAAGAGCAGAAGCTCGCCACGCACGCCGAGCACAAGCCCAAGATGCATTCGCTTCCGGACTATTGGGAACCGTACTTCGGCGGTCATCTGCTCGCTTCTGACAATCCAATCACGGGTCTCGATGCAACTGAAATCGCCTCGCTCACCAAAGCCCTGACAACCGCACCCGAAGGCTTCCACATCCACCCCAAGGTCGCAAAGCTCCTAGAGCAACGCGTCGATATGGGCAATGGACGCAAACCCATCGACTACGGCATGGCCGAACTGCTCGCCTACGCAGAGCTTCTCAAATCAGGAACGCCCGTTCGTCTCAGTGGACAGGACTCACAGCGCGGCACATTCAACCAACGTCACTCGGTCCTAATCGATATTGAAACCGAAGTCCGCTACTCACCTCTCGGCAATATCGCACCCGAGCAAGGCCGCTGGCAGGTCTACAACTCCCTGCTCTCCGAAGCCGCTTGCCTTGGCTTCGAGTACGGCTTCTCGCGCGACTACCCCGAAGCGCTCGTTCTATGGGAAGCGCAGTTCGGCGACTTCGCCAATGGCGCGCAGATCATCATCGACCAGTTCCTCGCAGCCGGCGAAGCCAAGTGGGGCTTGCTCTCAGGCCTCGTCATGCTGCTTCCTCATGGCTATGAAGGACAAGGTCCAGAACACTCCAGCGCGCGCATCGAGCGCTACCTGCAACTCGCCGCACAGGACAATATCCAGATCACGCAGCCTTCCACCGCAGCGCAGTACTTTCACCTGCTGCGTCGCCAAGCGATGCGCAAGTGGCGCAAGCCGCTGATCGTCTTCACGCCGAAGTCGATGCTGCGTCATCCGGATGCGATGTCGAGCGTGGCCGACCTCGGTCTCGATCACTTCCAGAATGTTCTGCCCGACAACACGGTACAGAACCCTCGAAGACTTCTCGTCTGCACCGGAAAGATCGGTCATAACCTGCGTGTCGAGCGCGCCAAGCGCAACGACATGAGCGTTGGCATCATCTTCGTGGATCAGCTGTATCCATTCCCTGAAGCTGAGTTGCAGGCTGCACTCGACCAGCATCCGAACGCGGGTGAGATCGTCTGGGTGCAGGAAGAGCCAGCAAACATGGGTGCTTTCTCCTACATCATGCCGCTGCTCAAGCGCCTTGCTGGTGATCGCCCGCTGCTGAGCGTGAAACGCACAGCCAGCGCAAGTCCCGCGACCGGTTCGGCGAAGGCGCATGAGATGGAAGAGAAGACTCTCATCGACCTCGCGCTCGGACACGGTTCCTAACAGCCAAGCTTTTTAGTCAATAGCAGCGTGGTGCTCGGCTTCCTGCGAAGCTGGCACCTCGCGCGCCCATATCTGGTGCGAAATCTGTGGAGGACCATCGCCCCTATGCAAGGCCCAAACGCTTTCGCGGATAGCCTGATCGTCTGCCGTCATCCGTTCGCGCGAACGCAGGTAATCTAACCAACTTTCCATCACGAAGGTTTCGTTCAGATGTTCGGGATCTGCCGCGTCACGATAGATGCCCCAGCGCACAGCGCCTCCGCGGAGACGCACTTCCTCGAGTCGATGCACAACGTGAGTGAACTCGGCATAGCTCTCGATTGGAACGCGATAGTCAATGGATATGCGCACCGGACCATCGTCGGGATCAGGCATTGCGGCAAGTGCGGGCACGGGACGCTTCCACTTGTAAGGCGTGAGATCAGGCAGCGCGCCTTTGAGGATGTGGATGCGTGAGGTGAAGGGAATGGACGCCGCGAGGCCGGCTCCAGCGCAGATGAGGGCTGTCTTGGTGGAGCTGTGTTCGGCGATGACGCCCCAAGTGACGCTGCCCAGCGCCATGCCTCCCTGGAACGTCATCAGGTAGGCACCAAGCGCGCGGGCGTAAACCCAGCCTGGCACAGAGAGCTGCACTGAAACGTTGAGTGTCGACATCGTGGATGTCCAACAGAAGCCCGCCCCGACGAGCGTGAGGATGGCAACTGCGGGAATGTGTACGAACGCGAGCATAAACATCGTCGCGACGTAGTAGAGACCAGTGAGGAATAAAAGCTTATCGGCATCGATCCGCCTGCGGATTTTTGCGAGTGTGGTCGCGCCGATCACTGCGCCTACACCCAGCGAACCGTTTAGGATGCCGTACCCCATCGCGCCTTGGCCGTGCATGTCTCGTTTGGCAACAAGGGCCAGCAACGACCACACCGAGCTCACAAAGAACGTGAACGTGAAAGCGCGAATGAGCGGACCTTGCAGCGACGGGGAGTAACGCAGATAGCGCAGGCCAGAGCGAACCGAGCCTGCGATGCGTTCAGCTGGGAGCGCACTCTTGTAGATCGGTGTGCGCTTCCAGCGCCACAGAATGTAGATGACTCCCGCGAACGACGCGGAGTTCAGTGCGAAGACCCAGCCTGCACCTGTGTCTGCCCGCATGAAGGCTGCGATCATCAAGCCGCCGAGCGCGGGACCGACAGCGCGAGCGATGTTGTTGCTAGCGGCATTGAGCGTAACAGCCGCAGGAATATCCTCGCGCGGGACGAGCTCAGGAACGATGGCCTGCCACGCAGGATTATTCATCGCCGAGCCGATGTTCAACATAAATGTGAGCAACAGCAGCGTCACAGGCGAGACAACGCCCATAAAGGTGAGCACGGCGAGGACAGCAACTGAGCCGAGCATCCAACACTGCCAGAAAATAAGCAGCCGTCGCCGCTCATAGATGTCAGCCGTTGCACCAGCAAGCAACCCAAGGAAGAGCACCGGCAAGCTTGCTGCCGTTTGCATGAGAGCGATCAGCAACGGAGAGGTTGTGAGCACCGTCATCAACCATGTGCCCGCAGTGTCTTGCATCCAGGTCCCGACGCTCGAAACCGTGGACGCGACCCACCGATCGCGAAAGAGCGGTAGCCGCAACGGTGCGAAGGCGCTCACGCCTTCGCGCATGGGGTCCTCTACCGGAGGCCGTTCCGGTGCGAGGTCCGTTGAGTCGACGTGTCCTGTTTGTCCCACGCTTCTATGATGCTACGAAAGCAGGGATTAGCGTCAGGGATGAGGCATCAACAAGCTGAGTGAGGAACGTTCGCTTCGGGTGAAACGTATAGTCAAGCATGATGGTTCGGTTTGCTCTAGTTCTTGTGATGATGGTCGGCTCCGTTGCTGCGCAGACGCAGGATGCCGCGCCTGCTGTTGCTGCGGACAAGCCGCTACCCGCGATAGGACCGTTGCTGCTGGAGGTGGAGAAGAACCAGGATGCTGCTGAGAAGATGCAGCGCGACTACACCTACCATGTGCATGTGGAGCAACAGGAGTTGGATGGCAAGGGCGAGGTCAAGAAGACCACCGTTACCGACTCTGAGAGCGTAACGATTGATGGCGTGCGCGTGGACCGCGTAGTGGCGCGCGATGGCAAGCCACTGTCGCTTGAAGAAGCGAAGAAGGAAAGCGACAAAATCGACAAGGACGTTGCTAAAGACAAAGAACGACGCGCCAAGGCAGAAAGCAACGGCAAGTCCACCGATACGGACGGTCATGATGAGCTGACCGTTTCGCGCATCCTGCAACTGGGAACGTTCAGCAATCCACGGCGTGTGATGTTGAACGACCGGCCAACGATTGTGGCCGACTACGCGGGCGATCCGAATGCGAAGACAAAGAACCGGTTCGAGACGATGTTTCGCGATCTTGTAGGGACAGTATGGATCGATGAGCAGGATCGCGCCCTGGTGCAGGTGCAGGGACACTTCCTCAACGACTTCAAGATCGGCGGAGGTCTCATTGCGGACGTAAAGAAAGACTCAAGCTTCAGCGCGACGATGACGAAGGTGAACGGCGAAGCATGGTTGCCGGAAGAGTTCGCGGGCCGGGGGAAGATCAGGGTGCTGCTGTTTGCGGGGTTCAATGGGCGGGTAAAGCTGGTGACTTCCGACTACAGAAAGTTCCGTGCCTCCGCGACCATTGTGGGTGGCGGGCAGCAAGTGGGGGATGATGGGAAGCCCGTGCCCGAGACCGCCCCGGAACCTGACAAACAAAAGCCCTGACGCGAAGTGCGCCAAGTAAAAGCGCAACGTTCGCGAAGCAGCTCGCCCTATAGGAAAAGGGCAGCCTAAGCCGCCCTTTCCGCAAGGTTGCTGTTGCCTAACCTCGTGTAGCTAAGCCCACCAGTCGTTGCTTAGAGAGGTTGTACGTCCGACGCCTGCCAGCCCTTTGGTCCCTTGACTACATTGAACTGGACCGCCTGGCCTTCTTGGAGGCTCTTGAAACCGTTGGAATTGATGGCGGAGTAATGTACGAATACATCCTCACCGTTCTGACGGCTGATGAAGCCGAAACCCTTGGCATCGTTAAACCACTTCACTGTTCCCTGTTCCATGTGTCTTGAATCCTTGTCATTGGCTTGGCGCGTAAATCAAATGGTGCCTCAGCGAGGGTGTAAACCCTGCTGTGTACCAAATTGTTTCAAACGATGGGGAAATGTTAGCACGATTGGCAAATTTTCTTCATAAAAATTTGCCGGATGCAAGTTTTGCACCGAGATTAGTGCAATTGGGCGTCGGAAACGTGTTCCCGGACGATGGATTCGGCTGCCTGAAGCACTTCATCGAGGGTCATGGAGGTGGAATCGAGGATTACAGCGTCTTCCGCGGGGCGCAAAGGTGACTCCGTCCGGTTACGGTCGCGCGCGTCGCGCTCCTTTAGTTCCTCAATGAGAGCCTGCTCGGTAACCTTGGAGTCTGGCGACTCGTTCGGGGTGGTTTGGCGGTAACGGCGATTGCCGCGGACTTCGGGTGCAGCGTCGAGGAAGATTTTCACCTCGGCGTCAGGAAAAACAACGGTGCCGATGTCACGGCCTTCCATGACGACACCTCCAGCAGCGCCGAGGAGGCGCTGCTGCTCCACCATCCACGCGCGCAGCCGCGGATGGATGGAGACCTTCGAGGCGGCGGCGGTAACGTCCGGTTCACGAACGCGGCGAGAGACATCGACGCCATCGAGCAGCACACGGTTCCCTTCGCGTTGCGGCTCAAGCGCGATGCGGGTGTTGGACGCCAGTTCGACGAGGACGGATTCCTCGTCGAAGCCGAGGTCGTTATCGATGGCCTTGAGGGCGAGCGCGCGGTACATGGCGCCGGTCTCAAGGTTGAGAAAGCCGAACCGCCGCGCAAGGTGCGCAGCCAGGGTGCTTTTGCCTGCGCCTGCGGGGCCGTCAATCGCGATGACGGGATGCTGTCGCGAAGGGGTGGTGCTTGCGGTCATGCTTATTCCTCAGTGTGCTCGGGCCGGGGCTTGCGGGGAAACGATGGCTTGACGCCGGGCGTTCCACGCCGGGGAGCGGGCTTACTGCCGAAGGAAACCTTATCACCTGAAGCCGCCGGGCGTTTGGAGAAGCCGCCGGGCTTCGAGGCGAACGAGCGGCCTTCGCCGTTCTTGGCTCCAAACGACTTGCCTGCGAATGGCTTGGATCCGAAAGACGGGCGTGCCGGACGGTCACTGAAAGACGGACGGTCGGCGAAGTCCTTGCGGGGGGCGCGGGGTTTGCTGCCCGGGCCGCCGGGACGGCCATCGGAGCGGCCGGTCTTGGCGGGCCAGGGACGCTCGGGGCGGTCAGCGAGATCGCCTTCCTTGCGCGGGAACGGGCGCTTGGGAGCGCCGGTTGGCTCGGCGGAACGGAAGTCTTCGCGAGGCGGTTTTGGCGCGCGGGGCTTGCTGTTGCTTCCACCGTAAGCCGGCTTGTCCGGACGTCCGCCTTCACGTGGAGTGAAGGGGCGCTTGGGCGCGTCGAACTTGCGGAACTTGGTGAAGGAGTCAGGAGCGGGACGATCGCCGCCGGCGTCTTCACGCGGCGTGAACGGGCGCTTGGCGGCGTAGGGTGATTTATCGCCAAAGGAACGCTTTGCTCCAAACGACGGCTTGGAACCGAATGCGGGCTTATCGCCAAAGGTGCGCTTGGCTCCAAAGGACGGGCGCGCTGGACGGTCACTGCCCGCAGCGTTATCGCGCGGCATATAAGGCCGCTTGGGATAGCTGCCAGTGGTGGCGCCGGATTCGCGAGGCGTCCACGGCTTCTTGGCAAAGGTGCTGCCGGCGTTGGCTGCGCGAGGCGTGTACGGGCGCTTGGGGGCTTCTTCGCCGCCTTCCGCGCGTGGCGTGTACGGGCGCTTAGGGAACGACGATCCACCAGCCGCGTTGTCCCGCGGCGTGTAGGGCTTGCGGGCAAAGCTGGAACCGGCATTCGCCGCACGAGGCGTATACGGACGCTTGGCGGCTGCGCCTTCTTCGCCTTCGGCGCGGGGCTTGCGATTCTCTTCCCAGGGCTTGGTGAAGGTGGGCTTGCTGTCGCGGCTGAACGGGCGGCGTTCGCCATCAGGCTTTGCTCCGAACGCAGGTTTCGCGCCGAAGCGCGGAGTGGGACGGCTGCCGCCGGCCGGCCGGGTGCCGAAGGTGCGGGCGGGCTTGCCCTTGAAATCGCCGATGGAGCGGCGCTCGGACGAGCTGCTGAACTTCTTTATCCGGCCTTCGCCTTCGAGGCTGGCAGCGGCGATGGTGGCTGCGGCGGCAAGCTCTTCTTCGGTGGGCTCGGGCTTTTCGATCTCCGGGAACTCGGGAAGCGTGCCGGGGATGACCATCAGCGACTTGCCTTCGAGCACGATGGTTTCAAGCTGGCGCGAACCGGTGAGGGCGTGCGAGACCTCGCGGATGCGCGAGCGGGCGGCCAACGGCGAGAGGTAGGTTTCAACTTCGTCTTCGCTTGCGAGCAGCGCCTGCGCCAGATAGAGCGAAATCAGCGCGGAAAGTGCAGTGGGCTGGCCTGCGTTGATGCCCGCCTTGATGGCCTTGGTGAAGCGGCGGCTGGTGAGCTCCCATAGCGTGGGGCCGTTGCCTTGATCGAGCAGCGGGAGGACGCGGAGGTTCGACCAGAGCTCGGCGAGCGAGCGCTGCACGGCGGACTCGGTGAGCTCGCGGCCGAGTTCAGTCGCGATTTCAGCGGCGGAGAGTGCGCCTTTCTCAGTGAGTACTTCGAAGATGCGCAGGCTGAGCGGCGTGACCGAGGTTGGCGGGAGCTTCCATGCCTTGTCGCCGCGGAGCGTGTAGATAAAGCTGAAGACCTGCGCGGAGACGACGAAGTCAGGCAGGTCGCCCGGCATGCCGAGAAGGTTGAGCGGCAGCGCATTGCCTTCCGCAACGAGCCGCGCGACAATCGAGCGCGTGGTGGCAATCTGGCCGTCGGTAGGGCCGGCGCTGGAGGAGCCGATCATGGCTTCCACAAGCGAAGGAGCGGGCGCGGGAAGCTGCAGCGGGCGAGGCGCGAAGAGGACGATGCCGGAAGCGGTGACGAAGTCACGGAGGGCATCGAGCGCGAGAAGCGGGGTGCCGGCTTGATGCCAGGCGGTAGAGCGGGCAGCGGCTAGCTGCTCGGTGGAGAAATCTGTTGCGTTACTCACGATGAACCTCTTTCGGCAGTGGCGAGACAACCGCGCACGGCTTGGGGCCTCAATGTTGTTTGAGGCGTTGATGCGAATGTTTGATGTTCGCGATTGTGGGGGCCGGCTAGTTGCGGCGAATGGTGGAAAGCAGGTCCTTCGCGTTGCTAAGGGTGACAATTCCTGAACATGGAGCGGAAAACTAGATGCGTTGGAACGCCCGCTGAATGTCTTTTAAAGAATACCGCAAAGCGATGGGTCTGCCGTGCGGACAGGAGGTCGGATGCTCTGTTTTTCCGAGTTCTCGCAATAGCCAATCGATTTTTGCGGGTTCCAGGGGCATATTGACCTTGATGGCGGCGTGGCAGGCGATGGAAGCGGCAATCCGGGTGCGGCGGGTTTCCTCGTTCTCAACCTGCGCGGACTTTTCGGTAGCGCCAAGAAGCTCGTCCAGTACGAACTCCAGCTCGCGGCCTTCCAAGCCCACGGGAGTGGCTTTTACGGCCAGAGTGCGGGGGCCAAACGGTTCGGCTTCGAAGCCGTTGCGTTCGAGCTCTTCGGCGATGGCGGCGAAGCTGACCATCTGCTGCGGGAGGAGTTCCACGAGCACCGGCATCAGGAGACGCTGACGCTGAACGGCCTCCACATTGCGCTCGCGCAGGATCTTTTCGAAGAGGACACGCTCGTGGGCGACGTGCTGGTCGACGATCCAGAGGCCTTCTTCATTCGTGGCGAGGATGAAGGAGTCGCGGAGCTGGCCGAGGGGCTTGAGTGTGGCGAGGGAGTTGAGGGTAGGCTGGTCTTCTTCGCGAGAAACGAGCTCGGTGGCGGCTTCGTCATAGCCGACGGAAATCGAGGGGCCGTCGAAGGTGAAGCGGCCGGGAGATTCGGGGACTGTCGGAGCCGTGAGGTCGAAGGCGGCGACATCGGTGGGATCGATGAGGCCTTCGGACTGCGAGATGAGGGTGAGCGGATCGAAGACGGGTTGCGGGATGCCGGGGAGTGGGCTCACGTCGACCATAAGCGACGAGCTGGCATTGGCCGAGTTGGTGAGCGCCTGGTAGAAACTCGCGGCAGGGCGGGCGTTCATCAGGGCCGTGCGGACAGAGTCGCGCACGAAGTCGTGGATAAAGCTGCCCTGGCGGAAACGGACTTCGGTCTTGGCGGGGTGAACGTTGACGTCGACTTCCTGCGGGGGCATTTCGAGGAAGAGAAGAACGACCGGGAACGACGTGGGTGGGATGATGTTGCGATAGGCCTCGGTGAAGGCGTGCAGGATGAGCCGGTCGCGGATGAGGCGGCCGTTGACGAAAACGTAGATGGAGTTGCGGTTGAGCTTTTGCAGTTCAGGCTTGGAGACGAAACCAGAGAGGCGAATGAAGCCGGCTTCGGGCTTTTCGTAATCGGCTCCGCGCTTCCACGGCGGAGGCTCAGGGATGCCGGCGTGCGCGAAGTCAAGCTCGGCAGCGACGGGAATGAGGCTTTCAAAGGTCTCGCGGCCGAAAATCTGGAAGAGACGCTCGCCGGCATTGAGTACCGAGGGTGCGATCAGCAACGCCTGCGTGGACGAATGCAGTTCGAAGTGCTTCTGCGGATGCGCAAGCGCGTAGTGCGTGACGAGCGCGGCGACGTGGCCCAACTCAGTGGATTCGCTGCGCAGAAATTTGCGACGTGCTGGGGTGTTGAAGAACAAGTCGCGGACAGCAATGGTGGTGCCGGGAGGAAGGCCGTTATCTTCAACGCGGAGCATATTGCCGCCGGCGATCTCGATGCTGGTGCCAACCTCGTCGTCGACGTACCGGGTATCAATCGAGAGGCGAGCGACGGACGCGATGGAGGGTAAGGCTTCACCACGGAAGCCTAGTGTAGCGATGGAGAGAAGGTCGTCCGAGCTGCGAAGCTTGGAGGTAGCGTGGCGCTCGAAGGCAAGCAACGCATCGTCGCGCCCCATGCCGTGGCCGTTATCGACGATGCGGATCAGCTTTCGGCCGCCGGCCTCGATTTCAATGCGGATGCGTGTGGCGCCGGCGTCGAGGGAGTTCTCGAGGAGTTCCTTGACGACCGATGCAGGGCGCTCCACCACTTCGCCTGCGGCGATCTGGTTGGCTACCTGGTCGGATAAGACATGGATCTTCCCCATAAGACGATTGTAGTCAGAACGGGAATGTGAAATTCGCGGTTGCTTCTTCGATGACAGGACGTATCACCATCTGATACGATTTCACTCGTGAGAACCCGTTGAGATGATTCGGTCTTTCCGGCACAAAGGTCTTGAAAAGTTCTTTAGGACTGGTTCCAAGGCTGGGATACAGCCCATGCACACGACAAAGCTGCAGATTCAGCTCGGTCTGCTCGATCAGATCAAACACATCTCAAGTATGAATGTTGAGGGCTGGGGATTGCACCCATTGAAGGTGCCCTCGAAGGTCACTGGTCGGTAAAAGTGAATGGCAACTGGCGATTAACTTTCCGGTTCGATGGCGAGAACGCCGAAGTCGTTGACTATCAGGATTATCACTAAGGAGTTGCATTATGTCGATGTTCAATCCACCGCATCCCGGCTTGCTCGTTCGTGAATGTATGGGGGAGAAACTCACTGTCAATGCCCTCGCCAAACATTTAGGAATGACGCGAGCGAACCTTTCCATGATCTTGAATGGACGCATGGGAATTTCCGCATCCGTAGCGGTGAAGCTGTCAGAAGCGTTTCCGAATCAGGACGCGGAGCTCTGGCTTGCGCTGCAGGCGCAGTATGACCTTTGGCATGCACGGAAGCGGAAGCGCGTGAAGGTAACCCCACTTTATCCGCCTTATAAAAAAGCGGCTTAGTCCCTAACTAGCGATCCCCTACAAGATGCAGGCGCATGAAGTTGGTTGCGCCTGTCTTGGTGACCGTGCCGGCGACGATACCTACGACCTGGCGCTTCTTCACGTACCCGCGGGATTCGAGAATGTCTTCAGCAGTGTTGACGAGCGTGTCCGTGCCGTTGAAACGCGCGCACTGGATGGGGTAGGTACCCCAGAGAAGCATCGCGCGGTGTACGACATGCTCGAAAGGACTGAGCGCGAAGATGGGAGCTTCGGGGCGATACTTGGAGAGAAGCCGAGCTGTGTTGCCGCTTTCGGTGAAGATGGCGATCGCTGCGAGATCGAGGTCCTGCGCGGAGTGCGCCATACACTCGCAGATGGTTTCAGGAACGGTGAGCGACTTGCGGGTGCGCGTGGGGGCGAAGTGCGGCTCGAGCGACATCTGCGCTTCGCTTTCGAGGATAATCTTGGCCATCATCGCGATGGACTCGACCGGGTACTTGCCGGCCGCACTTTCGGCCGAGAGCATGACGGCGTCCGTGCCGTCGTAGATGGCGTTCGCGACGTCCGAAGCTTCAGCGCGCGTAGGGCGCGGGTTTTCGATCATCGACTCAAGCATCTGCGTCGCTGTGATGACGGGCTTCAGGTACTCGTTGGCACGGCGAATGATGTGCTTCTGGATGGCCGGGACTTTTTCGGGCGGGACTTCAACACCAAGATCGCCGCGGGCGACCATGATCGCGTCGGAGGCTTCGAGGATGGAGTCGAGGTGGTCGATGGCCTGCGGCTTTTCGAGCTTGGCGATGACCCAGGCGTCGTAGCCGAGAGCGGCGATGCGGCTCTTGACGTAACGGACATCGTCGGCTGTCTGCACGAACGAGACAGCGATGGTGTCGGCTCCTGCTTTGAGAGCGAACTCGAGGTCTTCTTCGTCCTTGGGCGTGAGTGCAGGAACCTTGATGGCTACGCCGGGGAGGTTGATTCCCTTCTTTTCGCCGAGCATGCCGCCGTTGATGATTTCGGTGACGACATCCGCGCCCTTGAGCTCGATGACGCGAAGCTCGATGAGACCGTCGGAGAGCAGGACCTGATCGCCCGGCTTGAGGTTTTCGGCGAGCGTGGTGAAGACAGTGCTGACGCGGGCTGCGGTGCCCTCGATCGTTTCAGGCGTGATGGTGAGCGTATCGCCGGCCTTAAGGAGAACGGGCTTGTGATCGACGAGGGTCCCGGTGCGGATCTTGGGACCCTGCAGGTCGGCGAGGATGCAGATGGGCTTGTCTTCTTCCTTGGCGATCTTGCGCACCATGGCGATGAGCTCGCTCTTCTGCTCGTGCGATCCGTGCGAGAAGTTGAGGCGTGCTACGTCCAGGCCCGCGCGGACGAGCTGGCGGAAAGTCTCTTCGTCGCTTGAGGCAGGGCCCAGGGTGGCAACGATCTTGGCGCGGCGCATGCTTGCGGAGGAGACAGGTCCCCAACCGCCATTCTTGACGTTCATTTGCACATATCCTTCAGAACCCCGAGGCCTTTTTGAGCCTGCAGCGCCAGGTAACTTTACTGTCTATATCGACAAGAGCAGTTAATCAGAGATTCTACCTGTCTGATCAGAGTATGGGGTGTAGATCCGTACCGGAGGAGGGTTTTTCGGTGTTTCGGCGGTCGATATTCAGTTGCGCATTGAACTCCGAGCCGACCAGCACGCTGAGGGCGATGATGTAGAGCCAGAACATAAGGGCGATGGCCGCGCCGAGGGACCCGTAGACCTGGGAATAGTTGGCAAAGCGAGTAACGTAGAAGCCAAAAGCCAGCGTAGTGACGAACCAGAGGACGGTGGCGACCATGGCGCCGGGGAGGCTCGCGCGCCAGGACCAGTCCATGCGTAGGGCCAGCCAAGGCTCCATGTGCTGGCGCATGTGGGTGCTGAGGTCGGTGCCAAGGTGGTAGATGACGGCGATGATGCCGACCGAGCCGGCCAAGGCCATCGACCAGCGCAGGATAAGGGCGATGATGTAGACCGAGGTACGGAGTTCGGGTGCGACGGCGTTGGCCAGCCAGACAGTCATGAGGTGACCGAAGACCACCAATATGCTGGCAAGCGTCATGGGAACGAGCGACAACGGCACCAGCGCCAACGCACGGGCGCGCCGGGGCCAGAAAGCGCCCTTACGAAGCGGGAGGTCGTGCGCGCGACGAAAACCCTCCATGAGCGTGGCCATGACGCTGGCGGCGCCGGTGATGCTGACGATGATGGAGCCGAACAGTGCGCGGGCGGTCTGCGGATTGTGATGGCTGATAGCAAAGTAGGCTTCAAGAAGCGGGCTGACGTTGGGCGGGAGGACACGGTCGAAGAAGGTCGCGGCCTGGAGGCGGAACGGAAGCGTGTCCGGAAGGAAGCCGACCACGGCTGCGGCGACGATGAGCGCAGGAAAAAGCGCAACCATGGCCGAATAGGCAGTGGCTTGCCCAACGGTGAGGATGTCGTGCTCGAAGGCAGAACTGAGCGAACGGCGAAGGATGATGCAGTAGTGGAGGGTGTTTTGCGCGGTGGCACGGCTGGCGCCGTAGGAGCGGCGCGCGACCGATGTCGCGTGGCGGACAGCCGTGGTCGCGCTGGCCCTCATGTGCAGGTTACTGCTTCCACTTGTTAAGGAAGTCGGTTAGGTCGGAAGAGTTCATATTGCGCATGTCGGAGAACTCGTTGTGCTGGGCGAAGATGACGTGGCCCTGGTTGTCGAGGACGGCGAGTGCGGGGACGCCGTGGAGATCGACGCCGCAGCGCTTGGCGATGTCGAAGTTGGTGTCGATGTGGCCGATGTTGATGTTGACCTTGACGAAGTATTTGGCGAGGAGCTGGTCGTTGGGGGCCTGGTGGGCGTAGATGTCGAGGACCTGGCAGTCGCCGCACCAGTCGCCCCCGAAGTCGACGAGGACGCGCTTATGCTGGCGGTGGGCCAGGGCGATGGCGGCGTCTAGATCGTGCTGGGCGGCGGAGATTTCGGGGTAGATGTGTTTGGGGGTGGGGCCCTGGGCGATGGCACCGGCGGTGAGCAGTGTTCCTAGTAGGATGGCGGCAAAGGTTTTGCGGGCTGCGGCGAACGGCTTCATATTAGTGGCCTCGTAAAGGATTCGATTCATCATCCGCTAAAGCGATGCTGGAGGCAAAAGGATTCGCGACCACCCCCCCCGAAAACCGTGCAAAAACCGCAAGAATAAGGACTTAGCTTTGGGGTTGGAGGTTTCGACTGCGTCGGTTTTCCAAGCGTCGGCGAAGCTTTCCAACTGCTTCTATTGTATCGGGGGTGTCAAGCGGTGGAGGAAAACGGATATGCTTCGTGCGAGGGATTTTATGAGCTTTGCTTGGCGTTTTGGCGTAGTGCTGGCGTTGGCCGGTGGGGTGGTGATGGCGCAGGAGCCGATTTCGGCAGCAGGAACGAAGGCGCCGAAGGATGCGGCTTCGGTGGAAGTGCTTTGGCCGGGTGGAGCGCCGGGAGCTGTAGGAACGACCTATGACGATGTGCCGAAGCTGTATTGCTATCCGGCGGCTGGAGATGGGCCGCATACGGCGGTGGTGGTGCTGCCGGGAGGTGGATACAACCACCTGGTGATGGAGCAGGAGGGTGCGGCCGAGGCGCGGTGGCTGAATCAGCATGGCGTGAGTGCGTATGTGCTGGTGTACCGGCTGAGCCCGCGGTATTTGTATCCGGCGGCGATGATGGATGGGCTGCGGGCGGTGCGGTTTGTGCGCAGCCATGCCACGGCGTGGAAGTTGCGGCCGGATGCGATTGGGGTTTGGGGATTTTCGGCGGGAGGACATTTAGCGGGGTATCTGGCGACGGCCGATCCTCACACGAGCGAGTTCCCTCTTTCGAAGATGAGGGGCGGGACAACAGCAACGCCTGATGCGATCGATGGTCTGAGCGGGCAACCGGACTTTGCGATTTTGAACTATGCGCGGCTGACGATCGATAAGAACATTCCGGGGACGTTTGGGATGGAGTCGATCACGGGACCAAATGCTTCACAGGAGTTGATCGATGCGATTTCGCCAGTGAAGCATGTGACGAAGGAGACTTCGCCGAGTTTTATCTACGCGACGGAGTTCGATGAGAAGGTGAACTCGTTAAATGCGACGGCGTTTTATGACGCGCTGCAGCGGGCGGGGGTTCATGCGGAGCTGCATGTGTTTGAGCAGGGACCGCATGGGACGCATATGGGAGTCGATCAGCCGAAGTTTCCGGAGTTGGCGGTGTTTCCGGTGTTGCTGGAGAACTGGATGAAGGTGCATGGGTGGATGTGAGGCCGAACTTACGATTGCTACGTCCCATTTATGTCGCAAGTCGACTTATTTGGCGCGTTGAGCATCCAAGGGAAGTATGAGTCTCGAACAGTTACCGCCGAATAAGCCGAACTTTGGGCTGGTTGTCACGCTTGCCATGGCAACGCTGCTTGTCATTTTTGTGATTGCTTACTTCACGTTGGATTGGGATGGAAAGCGGTTGGTCCCGCATCATCGTGGATCGCATCCGACGTCGGAGTTGGTGATGCCGGTTGGTGATTCGGTGGCGATGGTATAGGTCGGGCCTTCAGCCCTCGACTGCTTTGGTACGCCGCTACTTGGGGCTACGCCCCAAGTAGGTATAGAACGAGCCTTTGGCGCTTTCAACGCGATGGCTTCCGGTCATGAGACGAAAACACACCTTATTGGTCGCATCCCCGATCTCCAAGTGCGAGAGATCGGGGGCACCCGGTTTTGTGCGGCTACTAAAAGCAGATCCCCTGCGAGGATGACAGAAAGAAAAGCAAGTGCCTACTTGCCGGTGTAGTAGCCGTCGCGGGTTTGGAGGATGATGGACTTGTCCTTGGCGCGGGCGCCGGTCAGGTCGAGGTCGATCTCGTGGTATCCATCTTTGGCAGCTTCGTCGGTGGGGGTGAAGCCTAAGCGGTATTGGGAGTGGAGCTCTTCGGCAATCTGGGTGTAGATCTGGTCGATGGGTTCGTGTTTGGTGACTTCGAAGACGCGTCCGCCGGTTTCTCCGCACATGCGTTCGAGGACTTTCTTGCCATCGACGTAGGGCTTGTGGTCAGCGCCGGTGGGGTGGTTGCTGGTGGGATTTCCCTGGCCGCCGCCGTTGCCACCACCGCCCGGATAACCGCCTCCACCGGGGTATCCACCGCCGCCTGGGTAGCCGCCGCCTCCGGGATAGCCTCCACCGCCCGGATAGCCGCCGCTGCGGCGATTGTTCTGGTTTGGGTAGTTGTTGCGGTTATCGCGGTCGTCGCCCTTGTAGTAGATGGCGTAGATGATGGTGTCGGCGCGTTGGGCGGCTTCCAGGGAGCTGGTGATGGATTCCTTGCTGTTGCGGTCGACCCCATCGGTGAGGAGGATGAGGGCGCGGCGGCCGGGGTGCTTGGCGGTGATTTCGTCCGCGGAGAGGAAGACGGAGTCGTAGAGGGTGGTGCCACCATGGGCGGAGGGGTCGTCGCGGTCGCGCTGGGTCTGGTCGTTTTCGTTTTGCGGGGTGGGCTGGAAGTTGGGGCTGGCGGTATTGAGCTGCTTGAGGGCCTGGGCGAGCTTGGGGCGAGAGTCGGTGACGTCCTGCAGGAGTTCGACGGAGGCGGCAAACTGGACGACGAAGGCTTTGTCGGGCTGACGGTTGGCAGTGCCGGGAGCGAGCATGGTGTCGAGGAAGCTGGTGCTGGCGGAGCGCTCGGCGTCAAGGACGGAGGACTGGGAGCGGCTGACGTCGACGAGGAGACCGAGGGTGAGAGGGACGTCGGTGTCGTGGTCGAAGTAGCGGATGGTTTGAGGCTTCTTGTTGATCTGGAGGTCGAAGTCGGACTTGGTGAGGTTGTTGAGGAGCGCGCCCTTTTTGTCGCGGACGATGACGGGGAGGACGACGAGATTGGCGTCCACGGAAAGGGTGTTTCCGGGGTTTTTGGGTGCATCGGGAGTTTGTGCGGTGATGGCCGTAGCTAGCGTGACGGAGAGTGCAAAGGCGTGCAGGAGTCGCATGCTCGGTTAGACGGGGGTTGGGGGGTGGGGTTGCACAGCAGGGGTTAGGGGTTAGGGGTTGGGGATTAGGGGTTAGGTGGACGCCCAAGAAGTAGTGGGTTCCGCTGACGGTTCTGGAAACCCCGATCTCCAAGTGCTAGAGATCGGGGGCACCCGGCTTGACGCGAAGTTGAACGGAGGCGTGGCGGCGTGATCTCGAATAGCATCTGAAAGGATGAATCTGCGTTTGGAAGAGAGAGATTGATGCGTAAGTTGTTTGGGACGGATGGTATACGGGCCGTGGCGGGCGAGGCTCCGTTGGACCGGCGGACGGTTTGGGCGGTAGGTGTGGCGTTGGCGACGACACTGAAGGCGGCGGGTAAGCCCGTGCGCGTGGTGATGGGGATGGACACGCGGGAGAGTGGGCCGTGGATCGCCGCGGTGCTGGCGGCGGGGCTGCGTGAGGGTGGAGCTGTTGTGGAGAGTGCGGGCGTGATTACGACCCCGGCGATTGCGTTTCTGGCGCGGAAGCATGGATTCAGTGCGGGGGTGGTGATTTCTGCTTCTCATAATCCGTGGAGAGATAACGGGATCAAGGTGTTTGGGGGTGATGGGTTCAAGCTGCCGGATGCGGTGGAGTTGGGGATTGAGGAAGAGATTGGGAGGGTGCTGGCGCGGGAGAAGCAGATCCCCTTCGAGGATGACAGAAAGAAAGACAAGAGCAACGGCAACGATGAGGACATGCCGGAGGTGAATGAGGCTTTTCGGGCGGAGTATGTGAGGTTTTTGCTGGAGGCTGTGCCGGGGGTGTCGCTGGATAACCGGACGGTCGTGATCGATTGTGCGAATGGCGCCGCAAGCAGCGTGGCTGTGCAGGTGTTTGAAGCTTTGCAAGGGACGGTAGAGGTGACTCATGCTTCGCCTAACGGTCGGAACATCAATGAGGGATGTGGGGCGTTGCATCCGGAGGTGGTGGCCGGTGAGGTGAAGAAGCTGGGGGCTTCGATGGGGTTTACGTTCGATGGCGATGCGGACCGGGCGCTATTTGCCGATGAGCATGGGAATGTGGTGAACGGCGATGCGGTAATGCTGGCTTGTGCGCGGGATCTGCAGGCGAGGGGTGAGCTGGCTGGGGACCTGGTGGTGGCTACGACGATGTCGAACATGGGGCTGGAGGCGGCGTTCAAGCGGAGCGGGATCAGGATGCTACGAGCGCCGGTGGGTGACAAGTATGTGCTGGAGGAGATGAACAAGTCCGGTGCCAGTTTGGGTGGGGAGCAGTCAGGGCATATTTTGTTTCCGGCTAAGGCTACGACCGGCGATGGGTTGCTGACGGCGCTGCTGGTGCTTGATGTCGTGCATCGCAGCGGCAAGACACTGGGTGAATTGATCGCGGATTTGAAGAACTATCCGCAGGTGATTCTGAATGTGAAGGTGCGGGAGAAAAAGCCGCTTGATTCCCTGCCCGTGGTGATGGCATTGATTGCGGCGGCGGAAGAAGAGTTGAAAGATTCCGGACGGGTGGTGATTCGGTACTCCGGGACCGAGGCGCTCGCGCGGGTGATGATCGAAGCGGAAAGCGAAGAGGCCATGACGCGACATGCGCAGGCGATCGCGGGGGCGATTCGGGCGGAGTTGGGTGCGTAGAGCAGCCTTGACGCCCCTTGGGGTAAAGCACAATCCCATGCTGTCGCGTTTTCCTTAAGGGGCCGGTACTTGTTGTGGTGCTCAAGGTTGTATTGACCGGCGGTAGACGTACGACTATGGTCGTTACAACGCTACCTTTGCAAGATATGCCACACACCTCCACCAGTTTCGGGAGCAGTCCTACGTCCGTCGATGGAGACGTCTCGCTCTCTGAAGTGATTTCGGCGATGACGTTTGCGTTGGATCTGACGGAAGGCGCCGATCCGGGGCATGCGCTGCGGAGCTGTTTGCTGGGGATGAGGCTGGCTAAGGCACTGAGTGTGGAGAAAGAGACCCAGGCGAGCCTTTATTATGCGCTGCTGCTGAAGGACATTGGCTGCTCCAATAACGCGGCGCGTATGACGCAGATTGTGGGTGGGGACGACCGGGCAGCGAAGGCGATTGCAAAGCTCGCCGACTGGACCAGGCCGCACCGCGCAGAGATGCGGGTGGTGAAGCGATTGTGGGCGACCGTGTTGCCAGAAAAGAGTCTCGTGCGACGCGTGGCGCGGTTTGCGAAAATCGGGCTGACGCAGCACAAGAACAACCGGCAGATGATCGAGCTGCGGTGTGAGCGGGGAGCCGACATCGTAAGAACGCTGGAGCTGGGCGCAGTCGCGGTGGAGACCGTGCGTCTTCTGGACGAACACTGGGACGGCAAAGGCTATCCGGAGGGCTTGAAGGGAGATCAGATTCCACTGCCGGCCAGGATCTGTTTGGTGGCGCAGAACCTGGATGTGTTTGCCGAGGATGGAACCCAAGTGTCGCTATCCGTTCTGCGCAAGCGGAGTGGACGGTGGTTCGATCCGGAGATTGTGCGAATGGCGGAGATGCTGAGCAAGACCGGGACACTATGGATCGACGCAAGGCGGGAAGACGGCGCGGAACGGACGCGTGCTGCGGTGCTGGCGCTCGACCCGGGGCTGCATCTGCAGCTTGGTGCGGCAGGAATGGACCGCGTGTGCGAAGCCTTTGCGGGAGTAGTGGACGCGAAGTCGCCGTTTACGTATGAGCACTCGAAACGGGTGGCAGCGATAGCGGTAGAGATTGCACGGGAGATGGGCATGGAACCGGAGCGGGTACAGCTGGTGAGGCGAGCGGCGCTGCTGCATGACCTGGGAAAGCTGTCTGTACCGAATACGATTCTGGATAAGGCCGGGGCCCTGAGTCAAGAAGAGTGGGGGGTGGTGGCGAAGCATCCGGGGTTGACGCGCTCGATCCTCGAGCGGGTTTCTTCGTTCCGCGAGCTGGCGGCGGTGGCTGGGGAGCACCACGAAAAGCTGGATGGAACAGGGTATCCGGATGGGTTAAGCGCGGAGGAGATTTCAATGGAATCGCGAGTTCTGGTGGTAGCGGACTGCTATACGGCGCTGGAGGAGCCTCGTCCTTATCGCGGCGCGATGCGGCAGGAAGTTATTTTGACGATGCTGGAGGAGAGCATTCCGCAAAAGCTGGACGCGATGTGCTTTGCGGCTCTGAAGCGCGTGCTGGGACGGCGGGTTGCCGTGGGCCAAGCTTGAGTCGACGGTTAGACCATTTTCCCTGTTACCGGGCATACCGAGAGCCGCGTGTAGTGGCGTTTTCATTGAGGAAAACGTCTACTGAAGTCGAGACGCCCGCTACACCCACCGTAAAAATGATCTAGTGCATTTCAGAAAGCAAACGGGCTAATACAGTGACGTCCACTGAGAAGTTTTGGCTTTTGAAGGGCAGGATGGCTTGCCAGCCGTTGTGGGCTACCCGAGGATCAAAGCTGGGTATGATTTGCTCGTAACGGGCGACTTTTTCGCCCAGAGATGCGGGAAAGAGCTCGTGATGGACGTTGGGTGGGAAGAGTTCGATGACGGAGTCGACTTTTTTGTTCATCAACAGGAGACTGATGGCGGCACCGTGGACGGCGATGACGTGCTTGGCGTGCGCGCCTATGCCCAGCTGCTCGGCGATGGTGTAATCCTCCGGGTAGATGGTTTTGTAGTCGTAGCCGGCAGCGAGAGCTTCGACTTCCGCCTGATTGCCCAGGTTGCGCGGAGAGCGGCGCGCTAGGAAGATTTTGTCGAAGTTGAGGGTGGAGGGGAAGTTGAATGCGTCGTAGATGTGGGGCGCGAAGTTGATGCCGCGGCAGTCGAAGGTTTCGGGCAGGTCGAAGACGGAGAGGCCGCGAGTTCCGCGGAGTTTGAGGATCTCGCCGGTGACACGACGGGTTTCGGCGACGGGAACGATGTTGAAGGCGGAGAGGAGATCAGCAAAGGTGCCTTTGAGCTGGCGCGAGAGCAGGAGGGTGATGTCGGAACCGACGGCTGCTTTGGCAAGCAAGTAGTAGGGGATGATGTCGGTGAGGAGATGCGCGATGTTGTACGGCTCGATGGCGCGCATGTCGAGTATGGGGGTGGAGAAGGTGACGGGCTTGGCCGAAGAGGCGCGAAAGTTTCTGGCTGTGAAGACGGCGTTGCGCGCGATGTTGCGGAGCGAGTTGCTGGGGGCCGATGCGGCTTCGAAGGCGGGCAGGGTTTCGAAGACCGTAGAGACGACGATTTTGTCGAAGTAGACGGGACGCATGGTGGGGACGGAGATGCTTTTCGCCTGGCCGGCTTCGACGTAATGGAGGCCGACGTTGGAGACTGCCATGGGAGGAGCGCCGGTTTCGGAGAGAATTTTTACCGGCTTGAGTGAGTTGGCGGACGGCTGATCGGTCGTCATGAAGAAAGATGCCCTTGGTTTCTTCGATTGCTCAGCGAGTGGGCGCGCCGACGACTTCCGGTAGGCGCGGGTGTCCCTGAGATGTTTGTGCGGTGCGGCTAGGAATGACTATATCTTGCGAGTTGTCCTGGGAGGATGTGCGGGCCTGGGATGGCGATCAACCGAAGCGTTGAGCCGGCGGGGGCAGGATGTGGACCTTCGCGATGGCACGCGAGGGAGCTAAAGGGTTTTTCGGGCCTCCGCCCTGTCCGTGACGGGAAACGTCAAGATCCATCATAGCGAGGATGCCGCCAACGATCTTTCCCTGCTCCGAGAAGACCGGAGCGGCCGTGGCGCTGATCCAGAGATTGGACTGATCGGGAAGACGAACCTTCAACTCCACGGCAGTAGAGCTTTCGCCAAGCCGTATGGCGCGAGACAACGGCAGATCGGCGACGGGAACGAGGATGCCTGCGCGGTTGAAGAGCTTCCAAGGGAAGGCGCTCCAGACGGAACCTTGTGGGATGAGGCAACCCAGGATCTGTTGGGCACGGGGGTTGGCGTTGGTCACGATTCCGGCGTGGTCCAACTGGACGAGGCCGGCTGGAGCGGTGTCGAAGACGGAACGGATCATTGACTCGCTTTCCTTCAAGGTCTGAAGGATCTGCTTTTGGTCGTCGATGAACTCGATGCTGCCGTACCAACGGGTGATGTTTGCCGCGGCATCGCGGTACGGTGTGGAGCGTGTACGCATCCAGTGCCAGACCTTGTCGGCGCCAAAGATCCGAAACTCCATGTCCATACACTGTCCGGTGCGGATGGCTTCACTCCAGTGGATGCGGGCCTTCTCGACGTCGCGCGGGTCTACGGTGCTGAGCCAGCCATCGCCGGATGACTGTTCCAGGGTGAGACCGGTGATGGTTTGCCAACGCGAGCTGATGCTGAGGACTTTGCCGGTCGCGTCGGCCACCCAGGGGATGTTGGGGCTGAGGTCGACGGTGTTTTTGTAATGCTCGGCGGTATTACGGAGGGCAATTTCGCTTTGCTTGATGGCGGTGATATCGACAAGTGAAATGGAGATGCCGACAACTTCGTCTGCTTCGTCGCGGGCCGGCTGATAGGAGGTAAGCAGGGTGAGGGCCGGGCTGCCTTCGATGGCTCCTGCGTGGGTCATTTCAACGGCGAGGGTTGCTTCTCCAGCCAGAGCGCGGCGGAGGTATGGTTCAGCGTTGAGGAATGTTTCGGGGAAGAGTTCGGCGACGGTGCGCCCCAGGTGGGCTTCGATGGGAAGGCCATTGAAATCGGCTAGTTGCTGATTGATGTTGACGTGGCGCAGCTCGTGGTCAAGGAAGCAGAGGCCGACGGGAGCGCCGTTGTAGATGGCTCTCAGCTGGGAGAGTCGATCGACGGGATTGGCTTCGAGGCCGATAGCGCTGGAGGCAGGAGCTTCGGAAAGACCGGTGGCGCCGGGAAATTGTTGCGCGAGGAGTTCCGGCAGGTCAGCGGCGGGGACCGCCTTGGAGTAGAGCCATCCCTGGCCGATGTGACAGCCCTGCCATGTAAGGAGTGCGGCCTGACGGGTGTTTTCGATGCCCTCGCCGACGGTGCGGAGACCGAGACTTTGACCGAGATTGATGACGGCGGCGGTGATCTTTCGGCTGTCGCGGGACTCAACCATGGAGCGGACGAAGCTCATGTCGATTTTGAGTTCGTCGAACGGGAGAGCTTGAAGATGCAGGAGGCTGGAGTAGCCAGTGCCGAAGTCGTCGAGCGAGAGACGCACGCCGAGGGACTTAAGGTCGGCGGCGACGGCACCGGCGAGTGAGAGGTCGTCGAGAAGGGCGCTTTCGGTGACTTCTACAGTGAGACGGCGGAGGTCGAACTCGGCGTCTTTTGCGAGACGCGTGAAAAGTGCGGGGAGGGTGCGGTCGTGAAGCTGCAATGGGGAGACGTTCGCTGAGAAGCCGATGGTGGTGGGGATTGTTTGCGCTGCGGTGAAGGCCTGCGTGAGGATGCAGCTCATGAATTCGTTCATGAGGCCGTGTCGCTCGATGAGCGGAATGAACTCCAGGGGCGGCACGAGGCCACGCTTAGGATGATGCCAACGGGCCAGAATTTCAAAGCCCTCCAGCGTTCCGGAGCGAAGATCTACGAGGGGCTGGAAGTAAGGGACGAACTCGCGGTTTTCAATTGCGTGACGTATCTCGTTCTTAGCAAATGCCATCGAAAGGCCCTGGGTGGGGAGTTCACCGTGAGGCTAACCCTATGCCCGCACAGACTCCCCGGCAATGACCCAATTGTCCGGGTTTGACAGGACGAAAGAACCATGCGGATTTTGCATGGATTCGCTCATACGCTTCTCGAGGCCTTTTGGGGTCGAGAATACCGGTAAGACCGGTTTGCCGCGCTACGTACGATAGGCGTTGGAAAGCTTTTGAAAGGCGGTCGAAGCACGGTTTAGAACGTCCTGTGTGTCGATTGTCCAAGGGAGAGTGGGAAACAGCCTTCTTGCCTGAGTCCCAGTGGAGGACTGCCTTGCCGAGCGCATAAACGGGAGGGTGATGGAGATGTCCACGATTGCGACAGAGACGCCAATGACTTCACCGGCCTCATCCTGAGCAGGGCTGTACGAAGCGAGAATGTCGATCGGTGGCGCTCCGGGCTTAGCCGGTGGCCGCTTGATGATAACGCCCTGGATGGCTTCACCGGCCAAGGCCCGCTTGAGAAAGGATTCGACGACCACATAGGTTTCCGGGAGCACTTCGGAGAGTTTGCGTCCCAGATGCGCTTCCACGGCAAGGCCGTTCATCTCCGCGAGACGCTGGTTGACGTTGACGAAACGGAGTTGACGATCCAGGAAGGCGAGGCCGACGGGGACACCGTCGTAGATGGCGCGGAGCTGGGGCAGGCGTTCAGCGGGGTGCGCTTCCAGCGACCGAGCAATGCTGCGGACGGCAATAGGCGGTTCCGAAATGAGTTCAGTGGAAACAGCGGGACGCTGCTGTTCCATGAAGGAGGGCAGATAGTCGGCAGGCATGGGCCGTCCAAAGAGCCAGCCCTGGCCGAGGTCGCAGCCCTGCCAGATCAGCATTTCCGCCTGGATCAGCTCTTCTACGCCTTCGCCTACGACGCGGAGGCCAAGGCTTTCTCCAAGGCCAACGACGGATGCTGCGATCTTCCGGCTCTGCCGGTTGGTGCTCATAGAGCGGACAAAGCTGGCGTCGACTTTGATTTCATCGAAGGGCACGGCCTGGAGATGAAGAAGGCTGGAGTATCCGGTGCCGAAGTCATCGAGCGAGAGACGCATGCCGAGGAGTTTGAGCTCGTTGGCGATCTTGTTCGCGAGTTCAAGATCGTTGAAGAGGGCGCTCTCGGTAATTTCCACGGTGAGCCTGCGCAGATCGAAGGAGGCTTCATGCGCGAGGCCATAGAGCATGTCGGGCAAGGTTGGGTCGATGAGCTGCAATGGCGAGATATTTACGGAAAGGCCGACGGTATCCGGCAGCAGATTTGTTGCGGCGAATGCCTTCTTCAGGAGAGATACGGTGAGGCCGTTCATCATGCCGCGGGTCTCGAGGCTCTGAATGAAGTCGCCGGGCATGACCAGTCCGTGCTCCGGATGCATCCAGCGAGCGAGAATTTCGAAGCCGTCTACCTTGCCACTGCGAAGGTCCACCAATGGCTGGAAGTAAGGAACAAATTCTTCCTTTTCGACAGCACAAAACAACTCGAGCTCAGAAAACTTCATGAAACCTCAGTAGATAGAAATGCCATCGCCGGTGATGGATATAACAAGAAAACGGGAGTTTGTATGAAAAGGATACGGGAAGGAAGAACCCCGGGCAATACAACTTTTGGTAATGCGTTCAACCTGCCAAAGCGTCTTGAAGTACCCTTTCGAATGAGTTACCGGCAGGGCAAAGTTCTCCCTCAGCTTCTCAAATAGCGCTGGCGAGATGAACAAGTTGTAAGAAAGTTACTTAATATCGCGCCAGTTATCGCCGAGGCCGACGTCGGCGACGATGGGGATGGAGAAGGTGGCGGCGGATTCCATTTCGGTTTTGACTAGCTGTTGCATCTCTTCTGCTTCTTCGGGAACTATATCGAAGAGGAGTTCGTCGTGGACCTGGAGGGTCATGAGGGATTTGAAGTTGCGCGATTGCATGGCGGCGTCGATGCGGAGCATGGCTATTTTGATGAGGTCGGCGGCGGTGCCTTGCAGTGGCGTGTTGACTGCGGTGCGTTCGGCGAAGCCGCGCTGGTTGGGGTTGCGGGACTGGATGTCGGGGATGGGGCGGATGCGACCGAAAGCGGTTTTCACATATTGGTCGCGACGGACTTGATCGAGGGTGGACTCGATGAATGCAGCAACACCCTTATAGCGATCGAAGTATTTTTCGATGTAGGCTTTGGCGATTTTTTGATCGATGCCTAGTTGTGCGGCGAGGCCGAAGGGGCTGATGCCGTAGACGATGCCGAAGTTGACAGCCTTGGCGCGGGCGCGGACTTCTTTGGACATAGTGGCCGGGTCGACTTCGAAGACTTCGGCGGCGGTTAGTGTGTGGATGTCTTTGCCGGTGCGGTAAGCGTCGAGGAGGAGTGGGTCCTGCGAAAAGTGGGCCATGAGGCGGAGCTCGATCTGCGAGTAGTCTGCGGACATGAGCTTGTTGCCCGGAGCGGCGATGAAGGCGGCGCGGATTTCGCGACCTACTGCCGTACGGATAGGGATGTTCTGGAGGTTGGGGTTGGTGGAGCTGAGTCGGCCCGTGGCTGTGCCGACCTGGTTGAAGGTGGTGTGGATGCGACCTTGGGTATCGGCTAGTTGGGGGAGCGCGTCGAGGTAGGTGCCTTTGAGCTTCTGGAGCTGGCGGTGCTCGATGACGAGCGCGGGGACTTCGTGTTCGGTGGCGAGGCCCTCAAGGATGTCGATGGCGGTGGAGATGGTTTTGCCCTTGCCGTACTTAATGGGCTGAGGGAGATTCATCTTGTTGAAGAGGACGTCGCCCAGCTGCTTGGGGGAGTTGATGTTGAAGCGATGGCCGGAGGCAGCATAGATTTTTTCGGCGAGGTCGTCGATCTGGACGGCAAGGCGGGAGGATTGTTCACGGAGGAGGTTGGAGTCTACGCGGACGCCGGATTGCTCCATGCGGAGGAGGACGGGGACTAATGGGAGGTCGAGTGCGGTGTAGACGTCGGGGAGCGAGCTTTGCTCGTTGAGGGAAGGAGTGGAGGCTAAGGAGTAAGGAGTAGAAGAGGCAGGTTCGGCGGTTGAATGGTTTTTGGCTTCTGCGTCACGTTGAGAGGGTGGCAGGTCCTTCGACTTCGCGCTACGCGCTTCGCTCAGGATGACGGATTCGTGGGGGATGGGAAGCTTGTCGGCGAAGAGCATTTCGGGGGTGATGGCGCCACCGAGGCTCGGATCATCCTTGGGGATGATGGGGGCGGTGTGGGTTTCCAGGAGTTGCTGGGTGAAGGTGGTGGCGAGGCGGGCGATCGCGGCGGCGGCTTCGGGGAGGCGCTTGGGGTCAATGGGGTTTTCTTTGGTGGGTTGGTGGGTGAGCGCGATGGACGTGCTGCGGGCGGCGATGTCGATGAGGGTGTGCGAGGCGTGGGTGGGATTGAGGAGGTAGCTTTGCAGCATGACGTCCGTAATAGGGCCGCGGAGGGTGACGTTGTGGGGCTCGAGGGCGCGGAGGACGGCTTTTAGGTCGTGAACCTGCTTGGGGAGGGTAGGATCTTCGAGGGCTTCGCGGAGGCCGAGGGTATCTAAGCCGATGCCGATAGCGTGGTTGGGGGTGACGGCGAGGCCGAGGAGGCAGGCAGGGTCGGAGGGCGAGACAGTAGACAGTAGAGGATAGACAGTAGAGGTTTCGGATTCCGGATTGCCGAAGAGAGACATGGTGGTGGGGGCTTCGGGCTCTGGTTCGGGGTCTATGTTGGGGTCGGCGGGGTCGGCGGCGATTTCTTCGGAGATGGCTTGAGTTGTTGCGGCGAGGGCTATGGCTAGGCCTCGGGAAGCAGTGGGAACCCCGATCTCCAAAGGCGAGAGATCGGGGGCACCCGCTTGTTGCAACAACTCGGCGAGGTCGGCAGCGGTGGCGTTGATGGTGTAGGTGGTGGGGGTGGCGGCGACGTCGGGGGCGAGGTCTTTGAGGAGGGTGGTGAACTCGAGCTCGGTGAAGAGGGCGCGGCAGGCGGCGTTGTCTACCGGCTGGGTGCGCATGTCCGAGAGAGAGAACTCGATGGGGACGCTTGTGTGGATGGTGACGAGTTCCTTCGAGAGCAGGATGTTGTCGCGGTTGTTCTGGAGGGATTCGCGATAGGTTTTCTTTTTGACTTCGGCGGCGTGGTCGAGGGCGCCCTCTACGGTGCCGAAGGTCTGAATGAGCTCGACCGAACCCTTGTCGCCGATGCCGGGGGCGCCGGGGATGTTGTCGATGGAGTCGCCGCGGAGGGCCATGACGTCGATGACGCGTGAGGGCGGTACGCCGAGAACTTCTTCTACCTTGGCGGGGTTGAGGACGAGGTTGTCTTTGGTCGGGTTGAGGATGGAGACGTGCTCGTTGACGAGCTGCATCATGTCCTTGTCGGGTGAGACGACGTAGACGTGGTGGCCGAGAGCGGAGAGTTGGCAGGAGAGTGTGCCGATGACGTCGTCGGCTTCGTAGCCTTCGTAGTAGAGGATGGGGATGCGGAAGGCTTCTAGGGCGCGGCGGATGTAGGGTTGCTGCTGGATGAGGTCGGGCGGGGTTTCGGCGCGATTGGCTTTGTAGCCGGCGTAGACGACGGTGTCGAACTCCTGGGTCTTGATGTTGAACTTCTGGACGTCTTTCATCGCTTTGGCCTGCTCGTTGCGATGGACGGGGGCGCCTACGTCGTAGACGGCAGCTAGGTACTCGGGCGCGAAGTCTTTGCGTAGCTTGTTGATCATGTTGACGAAGACGTAGGTGGCCGCGGTAGGAACGCCGGTGCGCGTGGTCATGGGGCGCATGCGGGCCATGGCGTGATAGGCGCGATAGATGAAGGCCATGGAGTCGAGGAGGTAGATGGGCGGCTTGGAGGTGTTCGTCGGCATGATGGTCTCTGAATTGAGATGCTACGTTGTGTGAGCGAAAGGCAAAAGCGCTCACGCAAAGGACGCAAAGTTTTTAAAGGCAAGTTTCGCAAAGGAAGACGGTTAGGTGATGAGCATGCAGTCGCCGTAGCTGAAGAAGCGGTAGCGGGCGGCTACGGCGTGGGCGTAGGCGGCCAGGGTGGCTTCCCTGCCCGCGAACGCGCTGACGAGCATGAGGAGGGTAGAACTCGGCAGGTGGAAGTTGGTGAGGAGTCCCTGGACGATTTTGAATTGGTCGTTGAGACCGGGGGATAGGAAGAGGCTGGTGGTGCCGGAGTGGGCGGCTATAGGGTTCGCCGCGTATTCCGGCAGACGGGCGATGTGCTCGAGCGTGCGGGTGGTGGTGGTGCCCACGGCGATGATGCGACGGCCTTCGTGGATGGCTCGGTTGATGGCTTTGGCGGTGGGCTCCGAGAGCGTGTAGGGCTCGGCGTGGAGGCGGATGTCTTCGGTGCGGTCGACGCGGATGGGCTGGAAGGTGCCCAGGCCTACGTGGAGGGTGAGGGTGGCTACTTCGATGCCTCGCTTGGTGAGGGCTTCGAGGATTTCGGGGGTGAAGTGAAGGCCGGCAGTGGGAGCGGCGGAACTGCCTGCGGCAGAAGGAGTAGAGGGTAAGGAGAAAGGAGTAGTGGGGTGCTCCCGAGCGAAGGGAATGGAGAAGACTGTTTGGTAGCGTTCACGGTCTTCGATGGTATTGGGTTCGGTTTTGGGGCGGTGGATGTAGGGCGGAAGTGGGAGATGGCCGATGCGATCGAGGATGGCGTGGAAGTCGGGCGTGGAGGCGAAGCGGAGGGTGCGCTCGCCGAAGTCCCCGGCCGAGAGGATCTCTGCCGTTAGGAGTGGTGCAACTGCTTCCCCGATCTCCAAGTGCGAGAGATCGGGGGCACCCGGCACACCAAGAACTGCAGGTTTCTCCACTGCGCTGCGCTTCGGTCGAGATGACAGATTTGTGGTGGGGGCGTGGAAGTGGAGGGTCTCGCCGGGTTGGACTTTTTTGGCGGGTTTGACGAGCGCGGTCCAGTCGTTGTGGTCTGAGGCGAGGCGCTGGGTGAGGAGGACTTCGATGTGGCCGGTGGGGGATGGGCTGTTGTGCTGCGTGGTGAGGCCGGCGCGGGTGGCGTAGAGGCGCGCGGGGAGGACGCGGGAGTCGTTGAGGATGAGGAGGTCGCCGGGTTGGAGGAGCTGTGGGAGTTCCCGGAAGGTGTGGTCTTCGTAGGCGCCGGTTTGGCGGGAGAGGGTGAGCATGCGGCTGGCGCCGCGGATGGCGGGTGGGGTTTGGGCGATTAAGTCTTCGGGGAGGTCGTAATGGAAGTCGGAGACGAGCATAAAGGCAGACAGTGGACAGTAGAGGGTAGACAGTAAAAGCTAAGTGCGGGTGGACATGGCTACGGCTTCGTCGAGGGAGTGTTGGAGGTCGGTGAGGTTGAGGGGGGTGTGGGGGGGCCAGGTGAAGGTGATAGTGGTAAAGGGTTTGGGGATCATGAAGCGGTCCCAGGAGTTGAGGTGCCAGGCGGAGACGGGGTGGGCGTGGAAAGCGCCTAGCCAGGGAGCGTCGGTGATGAGGGCCAGTTGGATGGGGCCGGATTTGGCGATGCGCGAAGGGCCCTTGGGGCCGTCGGCAGTGAAGGCGCAGATGCGGCTGGCGGCGTAGGCCTGGGTCATGCCGCGGAGGGCGGCGGTGCCGCCGCGGGTGCTGGAGCCTCGGACGGCGAGGAAGCCGAGGCGAGTGACCGTGCGGGCGATCAATTCGCCGTCGAAGGACTGCGAGATGAGGATGGCGATGCCTTTGTGGCGGAAGCGGTGGGCACTGGCAAGGAGGGCGCAGTGCCAGAAAGAGAAGATCGTTGGGCCGGGGATGTCGATGCCGGTGGTGGTAGCCGGGGCGTTGACGTCTCGGTAACGCCATGTGGAGCCGAGGGCGCGGATGAGTGCGGCGGCGAGCGGAGGGACGATCGCGAGGAGGATACGCTGTTTGCGGGTGAAGGCCACGTGTTGAGTGTAGCTGGCCAGTTAGCTGTACTTAAGCCAACGGAGGATTTCGGGAAGGTTGGGCTTCTTGCCGTACATGAGGATGCCGACACGGTAGATGCGCGAAGAGATCGAAAGCACGATGTAGATCGTGACCAGGATCAGTGCGATCGACAGGGCGATTTCCCAGGGTTCCGGCATGGAGAGCGAGATGCGGAAGTTCATCAGCAGCGGAGCACAGAAAGGTATCTGCGAGACGATACGGGAGAGTGTGGAGCTGGGATTGGCGACGAGCGGGCCGATCATGAGCATGCAGAAGAAGAGCGGCATCATGAGGAACATGTTGAGCTGCTGCAGCTCCTGCTCGGAGTTGGTCATGGCACCGAGAGCAGCGGCGACGCTGGAGTAGAGCGCGTAGCCGAGAGCGAAGTAGATGATGAAGAAGATGGCCTGTGTGGCGCTGATGGAGACGCCGCTCATGGCGCCGGCCTGCGCGGCGAGGGCTGCGGCTGCAATCATCCAGACGCCAACCTGCGTGAGGCCGACAGCGCCGACGCCAAGGATCTTGCCGGCGAGGAGTTCCTGCGGCTTGATGGTGGCGAGCAAAACTTCGAAGATGCGAGAAGTCTTTTCTTCGATGATGGAGCGGGCGACGTTCATGCCGTACATGAGGACGACCATGTACATGAGGAAGAAGAGGATGTAGGCGACGATGAACGAGGTCTTGGCGTCGGTCTTGCCGCCCTTGCCGACGATGTTGAGCTTTACGGGCTGTGAAAAGGTGTCGATCTCGGAAGCGGACGCGCCATGCTGGACGAGGTACTCACGCTGCAGGACGCTCTGTAGACCGTCTTTGACGGCGCTGGAGGTGGAGATGTCGGCCGAGGAGCGCGGGGTGAAGTCGTAGGTCGCGGGCTGCACATCCTGATGGATGACGAGGTAGCCATCGAGCTTCTTGTCGTCCATCTGCTTGTCGAGAGTCTTGTTGATGCCGGGCGATGGAGGCATAATGTCGACCGTCATGGTGGTGTCTTTGCCGGTCTGGAGTTCGTGTTGAAGGTCGGTTGCGGGTTGCGGCTGAGACGCAACAATGGCGATGTGAGAGCCGGTCTTGCTATGGCTTGCGAGCGAGGTCGCGGCGAAGATGCCGCCGCCCATAAGCGTAGGGATGAGCACGGTGGCAATGATGAAGCCCTTGGTGCGGATGCGCTCGGTGTACTCGCGCTTGGCGATGAGCCAGATGTTATGCATCGACGCGGCCTCCTGCTTCTTCGTCGCCGAAACTGGCGCGGACGTTTTCGATGAAGATTTCTTCGAGTGTGGGTTCCATGACTTCGAAGCGGTTGATGTGGGTTCCGTTGGCGATGGCTTCGGCGAGAATCTGCTGGGCTTCGCCTTCGGAGTGGAGCTTGATTTCGGCGATGCCGGAGTAGTTTTTGAACTCGGCGATGCCACCGTGCCGGAGGAAGGTGTCGTCGCCGGTAAAGGAAACTTGTAGCCGGTTGCGGGGGTACTCGGATTTGATGGCGCGCATGGAGCCGGAAAGCAGCAGCTTGCCGCGGGAGATAAGGGCGATGGAGTCGCAGAGCTTTTCGACCTGGTCCATGCGGTGGGTGCTGAAGAGGATGGCTTTGCCTTCGCCCGGAGTGAAACGAGTGTGTCCATGAGCAGCGTGGCGTTGACGGGATCGAGGCCGCTGAAGGGCTCGTCCATGATGATGAGGTCGGGCTCGTGGAGGAGAGCGGCGATGAACTGGATCTTCTGCTGCATGCCCTTGGAGAGCTCTTCGGTCTTTTTGGCGATGGCTTCGGTGATCTCCATGCGTTCGCACCAGGCGAGGGAGCGCTTGCGGGCGGTTGCCTCGTCGAGGCCATGGAGCTGGCCGAGGAAGATGAGCTGGTCGAGGACCTTCATCTTCTTGTATAGGCCGCGCTCTTCCGGCAGGTAGCCGACTTTGTGGAGTGAGGTGCGGGCGAAGGGCTTGTCGAAGAGGCGGACTGTTCCTGAATCGGGGACCGTCATGCCGATCATCATGCGGATGGAGCTGGTCTTGCCCGATCCGTTGGGGCCGAGAAGGCCGAACATAGTGCCGGGCTCAATGGACAGCGTAAGCCCCTCGACGGCGACCTTGGTGTCATAGACTTTGCGAATGTTCTGAAGTTCGACAATTGGCATTTTAGGCAGATGGTGGCGGAAAGGAACGCTCTTTCACGGAGACTATGTGCCGTAGTTTACCGCAGTGCCGGGTTTCGGGAATGTTCTGCGCCACTAGATCCGAAAGGCGACGGAGATCGTATTCGTTTAAGGAAGATCCGTTGATTTTCATGCTGTGAAAAATGACGATCCTTGATACGATGCTGTCCTTCGAAATGCCTTGAGGATGCTTTAATGCTTGCAATGACCACGACAATCGAGGCACGGGAGACAGAGCGGCTTTCCGCTCTGAACCGAATGGAATTGCTGGATACCGCGCCGGAACCGGAGTTCGACGAGCTGGTGGAAACGGCTGCGGCTATCTGCGAGGTTCCGATAAGCCTGGTGACGCTGCTGGATGACAGACGGCAATGGTTCAAGGCGGCGATCGGGCTGGCTTTGAAAGAGACTCCACGGGAGGTCGCATTCTGCGCGCATGCGATCCAGCAGCCGGAGTTGATGCTGGTGGAGGACGCAACAAATGATCCGCGGTTTGCGGAGAATCCTCTGGTGACCGGAGAGAATCATTTTCGGTTTTATGCGGGAATGCCGATTTCCAGTCCCGATGGGTTCGCGCTGGGGACGCTGTGTGTGCTGGATCGAGTACCGAGGACGCTGACGGCGACGCAGGTCACCGCTTTGAAAGTGCTGGGGCGACAGGTAAATGCTCGTATGGAGTTGCGCCTGCATCGGCTGCAAATGGAACGTGCCCTGGCGGCTGCGGAAGAAGCGCGGGCCAAACTGGCGGCCAGCGAGGAACGCTTTTTGACGTTTATGGATAGCGCGCCTTTTATCGCGTTCCTGAAAGATGCGGACGGGCGGATTATTTTCTACAACCGGATGACAGCGGAGACGTTCGGGATTACACGAGAACAGTGGCTGGGCAAGACGGATTACGAGATTTATGACGAGCGGGATGCGGCGAGGTTTCGTGCGCACGACTTGGACGCGATTCGGTCGGGTTCGTTGCGGATTGCGCAGGAAGAGTGGGTCGATAAGAACGGTGAGGTATCGAAGTGGTGTTCGTATAAATTTCCGTGCGCAGGCGCGGATGGAAGCACGATGGTGGGCGGCTTCTGGGTGAATGTGACCGAGCAGCTGCGGAGCGAGGCGGAGTTGCGGCGTCAGCGAATGGAGATTGAAACCGCGAATGTAAGGCTGAGTGAGTTGGCGGCGACCGATAGCCTGACCGGTTTGGCTAACCGAAGGATTTTCGACGAGCGGCTAGCAGTGGAGTTTGCGCAGGCCAAGCGGAAAAAGCGGACACTTTCGGTAATGATGCTGGACCTGGATGGGTTCAAGCGACGCAACGATCTCTTTGGGCATCAACAAGGAGATGCGGCGTTGCGGCAGTTTGCACGGCTTTTGGAAGAGGCTACCAGGGAAGGAGATCTGGCTGCGCGATATGGTGGCGAGGAGTTCGTTCTGCTGCTTCCGGAAACCGATGACGCGCAGGCAGAGCAGCTCGCCGAACGCATTTTGGAGATGGTGCGGGCCGCGAGGTGGGAAGATGAGCCGCTGACGACCAGCATTGGGGCCGCGAGCCTGGATAGGGCGATGTTGAGTGATCAACGGCTGGTGAGCCTGGCAGACGAGGCTCTTTATGCGGCGAAGAAGGCTGGGCGGGATCGGTTTGTTTCATACAAGGAGTATTACAAGCGGGTGGTTTCCAGCCCGAGCTAGTTCTTTAGCAACCGCAGTCGCAGCACAAAGCAAAAGCGCGCCGGGTTGGCGCGCTTTTGCTTTGTGCTGCGACTGCGGTTGATTAGGCTGCGCTGGCGTCGGGGTTGGTGTCTTCGCCGGGCTGGCGCTCTTCGAGCTGTTTCTGCAGCTCTTCGCGGCGCTTGGCGCGGCTCTCTTCACGCTTGGCTGCCTTTTCGGAGAGCTCGTTCTCGGAGCCGAGGAGCTCGATGAAAGCCATCTCGGAGGCGTCGCCTTTGCGGACGCCGGTGCGGACGATGCGGCTGTAGCCGCCGGGGCGCGTGGCGTAGCGGGGAGCGACGATCGCGAAGAGACGGTCCACGGATTCGGGTCCCATGAGGTACGCGAGCGCCTGGCGGCGAGCGTGAACGCTGCCATTCTTGCCGAGGGTGATCATCTTCTCGACGATGGGCCGGGTGGCCTTGGCCTTGGTGATGGTGGTGTGAACGCGATCGTTCAGGATGATGGAGGTGACGAGGTTGCGCAGAAGTGCACGACGATGGGATGTGTTGCGGCCGAGTTTAAACCCGCCCTTGCGATGACGCATGGTATATCTCCTTCGGTCCAGCTTTTGCTGTCGACCGGATTGCTAGATTGGTGGTGCGTGTACTTTAAGCTCTGAGGCGCAGCGAAGGAAAGCAGATCCTTCGCTGCGCTCAGGATGACAACTTCTAAGGGTTCCGGAGAACGCTTAGAAGTTTTCGGGCTCGTCGAGGTCGAGGTCTTCGTCGTCGTCCTCGTCTTCGTCGTCGAAGCTGCCGTACGAAGCGGCGAGCGTTGCGGCGGGGAGAACGGAGGTGGGTCCCGGGACCGGGTTGCCGGACTCGTCGATCTTCATGCCGAGCGAGAGACCCATCTGAGCAAGGATTTCCTTGATCTCATTGAGGCTCTTGCGGCCGAAGTTCTTGGTCTTGAGCATCTCGGCTTCAGTCTTCTGAATCAGCTCGCCGATGGTCGCGATGTTGGCGTTCTTGAGGCAGTTGTAGCTGCGCACAGAAAGCTCAAGCTCTTCGACCGAGCGGTTGAGGTTCTCGTTGCGGATGGCGGGACCGTCGAGGCCGTCGTGTCCGCCGGCTTCCATTTCCTCTTCAAAGTTGATGAAGATGGTCATGTGGTCCTTGAGCAACTTGGCTGACAAGCCAAGTGCATCCGCCGGAAGGATGGTGCCGTTGGTCCAGATCTCGAGCGTGAGCTTGTCGTAGTCGGTGATCTGACCGAGACGAGCGGCTTCCACGAGGTAGTTGACCTTGCGGACGGGCGAGTGGACGGAATCAACGGGGATGAAGCCGATGCCGAGATCGCTGTCGAAGTTCTTGTCGGCAGAGACGTAGCCACGGCCGCGCTTGAGGCGCATTTCCATGTCGATACGGCCGCCTTCGGAGATAGTGCAGATGTAAACGTTGGGATCGAGGATCTCGACGTCGGAGTCTGCTTCGATGGAACCCGAGAGGACGACGCCCGCGGTATCAGCGCGGAGGTAGAGGGCCTTGGGGCCTTCGCCGTTGAGCTTGAAGGGGATCTGCTTGAGGTTCAGGATGATGTCGGTCGCGTCTTCGACAACGCCGGCGATGGACTGGAACTCGTGCAATACGCCTTCAATCTTGACGGCGGTAACGGCTGCGCCTTCGATGGATGAAAGCAGCGTACGGCGAAGGGCGTTGCCGATGGTGGTACCGAAGCCGCGCTCAAAGGGCTGCGCGGAAAACTTGCCAAAGGTGGGAGTCAGTGTTTCCTGATCGACGGCGAGACGCTTGGGCTTTTGAAAACCTCTCCAAAGCATGGGTGTTCCTTTCTTCATCGCGCCCGCGAAGCATTTTGCGGGGCTGATGGGTGAAGCAGGGGTTAGGGATCAGGGATTAGGGATTAGGACTGGGTGGGCAGAATCTGCCTCCCTAATCCCTGTGCCCTAATCCCTAGTCGTTACTTCGAGTAAAGTTCGACGATGAGCTGCTCGTTGACGGGCAGGTTGACGTCTTCGCGCTTGGGCAGCGAGATGATCTTGCCCGAGAGGCCTTCGACGTTGGCATCGATCCAGTTCACGCGGTTCTGGCCGGAGAGGAAATTCTGCGAAGCCTCGAGGAGGACAAGCTTCTTGGAACCCTCGCGGATCGCGATCTCATCGCCAACCTTGCACTGGAAGGACGGGATGTTGACCTTGCGGCCGTTGACCTGAACGTGTCCGTGACGAACAACCTGGCGAGCCTGGCGGCGCGAGAGCGCGAAACCGAGGCGGTAGCAGACATTGTCGAGACGGGTCTCGAGCTGCTGGAGCAGCAGTTCGCCGGTGACGCCGGTTTTGTTGGCAGCCTTCTCGTAGTAGGCGCGGAACTGGGTCTCAAGCGTGAAGTAGATGCGCTTGGCCTTCTGCTTCTCACGAAGCTGGAGACCGTAGCCGACAACCTTCTTCTGCTTCTTGGACTGGCCGTGCTGGCCTGGGGGGAAGTTGCGCTTTTCTACGGGGCATTTGTCCGAAAAACACTTCGGTCCCTTGAGGAAGAGCTTTGTTCCGTCGCGGCGGCAAAGGCGGCAGACGGGTCCTGTGTAACGTGCCATTGTATTTCTCCTAAATTGATGTTGCGAGTGACGACCGGTTTACGCCTGGCAAGGCTTCATCCCGGTCCATTGACAAAGGAGTAAGGAGTAGTGAGTAAGGAGTAGAAAAGCGGTCTACTCCTCACTACTTACTCTCTACTCACTGACTTATACGCGGCGGCGCTTGGGCGGACGGCAGCCGTTGTGCGGCATCGGCGTAACGTCGCGGATGCTGCGCACATCGATGCCGGCGGCAGCGAGAGCGCGGATGGCGCTTTCACGGCCGGAACCCGGACCAGCGACGCGAACGTCAACCGAGCGGACACCGTGGTCGCGAGCGGCAGACGCTGCGTTGGTCGCGGCCTGCTGCGCGGCAAACGGGGTTCCCTTGCGGGAGCCGCGGAAGCCGAGCGAGCCGGAGGACTTCCACGAAAGCGTGTTGCCGGTCTGATCGGTGATGGTGACGATGGTGTTGTTGAACGACGCCTGGATGAAAACCAGACCGTACGGAACATTCTTCCGCTCGCGCTTCTTGAACTTCTTGTTCTTGCCGACCTTTGCGCCGGTGCCTTTATTCTGAGACTTAGCCATGGCTTACTTGGTCGCTTTCTTCTTACCGGCAACGGTGCCCTTACGGGGGCCTTTGCGGGTACGAGCGTTGGTGTGAGTGCGCTGGCCGCGGACAGGAAGCGAACGGCGGTGGCGGAGACCACGGTAGGACTGGATTTCAATGAGGCGCTTGATGTTGAGGGAGATTTCCTTGCGGAGATCGCCTTCAATGCCGCCCTGCTTTTCGATGACCTGACGGATGGCGTTGAGCTGGTCCTCGTCGAGGGTTCCCATCTTGACGAACGGGTCGATGCCGGCAGCCTCAAGAATTTTGAGGGCGCGGGGGTCACCGATGCCGTAGATGTAGGTAAGGGCGATGCGAACCTGTTTGTTTCCTGGCAGGTCGACGCCGGCGATACGGGCCATTTGAGTGCCTTTCGGTTGGGCTAGCTTAGCTTGGCTAAGAGCTGGGTTATCGTTGTACGGCTGACCTGGGCTGACTCATTTGCTGAGGGCTCTTGTCTCCTCCGGGTTCAACGCACGCCTTGACTTCGGCGAACTAGCCCGGTGGGGCCGTGAAAGCAGAGTGTAGACAGTAGAGAGTAGACAGGAAAAGCTACTACTCAGACCGTCTAGCCCTGACGCTGCTTGTGCTTGGCATTTTCGCAGATGACGCGGACGACACCCTTGCGATGGATGACCTTGCACTTGTCGCAGATCGGTTTTACTGAAGCACGGACCTTCATGTGAATCCCTTCTTGTTCCTCAGGGGCTAAAGCCCCGTTGGGGTGATGCTTGATTGGCATGGCTGAAGCCATGCCCTACCGGTTCTAGCCACCACAACACTTTGTGACGATTCGAAAGCGGCCTGCCGCAGTATCTACTTGTAGCGGTAGACGATGCGGCCGCGGTTCAGGTCGTAGGGGCTGAGTTCGATGGCTACGCGATCGCCGGGGAGAATGCGGATGAAGTTCTTGCGCATGCGGCCCGAGACGTGGGCGAGAACCTGATGCTTGTTCTCCAGTTCAACCTTGAACAGCGCATTGGGCAGTGTTTCGACAACCACCGCCATGACTTCAATTGCATCTTCCTTCGACAAACGCTCTCCTTCGATTGGGCTTTTGACGGCCCGATCTCATACCGCAGATTGGAAATCTGTGGCTTCCCTGCTTGCTGTTTCGTGGGCTTCTGGTAGTCTCTGGTGGCCCAAAAGGCCAAACGGAGACGGCGGAAGGGACACGCACCATGTTCGAGTTTATCGGAAAGCGAGCAATTTGGGAAGGAAAGTCGAGAGCGAATCCTCATTTCCTTCTGAATTTCAGCAAACATTACTTTTTGCCATCAAAAAGCGTTTTGTATGTCGGCGCTCTGATCTTTTCGATCGGCCCGCCAACGTGCAAGGCGATACTGCCAATAAATCCAAGCAGCAACCACAACGGTCCCTATAGCCGTGGTACCCACGTTTCGCCAGCTCATTCGCAAGTCTCCCATATTTCCGCCATCCTGCATGTATTTCTGATAAATTGCGGCCATGCAGCCCTTTCGTTCGGCTTTTGTGCCCCTGCTTATGGTCTTTTTGTGTCCGCCGCTGCGGGCTTTGCCCAAGGTCCATTCCGTGACGCTGGGGCCTTCAAAACATGTGCCTTACACGCCGCCGGAGGCCAATGCGGCGAATAAAAGCGAAGAAGAGGCGACTCTGCGGGTGAGAGCGCTGTCGGTGGATGGCGTGCAGAAGGAGTGGACGGTAGGCGACGTCCACGATGTTACCGACCGAACATTCGTGGTCCGGCGGGCGCTGCGGATTGACGATTCCCTGCCGGCGGAGGCGCCTAAGTGGACGTGGCAACCGGGGCCGTGGCTGATGGTCGACCGCGTGACGGGCCATATTACGGCGCTGCACCTGCCGGCGTTTGATCCGGAAGTCTCCGAGGTTGTTTGGTTTCGTGACTATGCAGCTTATTGCGGTATCGCGACGACGGTAAGAAATGGTGGGCTGGTTGCCGTTGTTGCGGAGCTGGGCGCACATAAGGCGGTGGTGCAGAAGGTGATTGGGACGTGGCCTCAGGCGAATGCGGCGCATCCAGTGTGTGCTGTGTCGAAGTGGCAGAGAACGCCGATGCGGGCGACGATACAAGCGACGGGCGGTGAAGCGATGACGTTCGATGTCGTGGGGTTGAGTTCGCTGGTGGAGGACGGTGAAGCGAGCGAAGATTGAGCAAGAAATTGCGAAATACATTCAGAAATTTTCGCCACTGGGGGTAACTGCAAAGGGGCGTCTGTGAAGAAAATGGTGGAGAACTCCACAGGGTGGCACTGTTGACAAAGTAGTATCGTGAACGAAGCACGGGAAGCGCTTTGTGGTACGCAATTCTGCATCAGATGGCGTAACGCGCACGACCTGCGACATTGCCCTCTGGAACGAGGAAAGGAAATCTAGAATCTATGTGGAAACCGAATCAGCCTGGCAGCACGCCTTCAACCCCGGAGCCAGCTCGGCCAGCGTCGCCAGTGAGCAGCGGATCGACCTTCGAAGCAGCACGTCCTGCAAGCGCAGGGGTCAGTGGGGCTCCTAGCGGCGACCAGGCGACCATTGGCAAGAGCCTTGTAGTTAAGGGCGAGTTGTCGGGCTCGGAGTCATTGTATATCGACGGTAAAGTGGAGGGCGCGATCAACCTTCCCGGCAACCGTGTGACCGTCGGCCGTAATGGCCAGGTGGCCGCGAACATCTCTGCCCGTGAAGTGGTTGTGCTGGGCAAGGTGCGCGGCAATATCCAGGCTTCCGACCGTGTGGACATTCGCAGCGAAGGCTCGTTGACCGGCGATGTGGTGGCGGCGAGGATTTCGATTGAGGATGGCGCGTTCTTCAAGGGCGGCATCGACATCACCAAGCCGGGTGCGCCGGCGAAGGCTGGCGAGACGCCTGCTCCGACAGAAGTGTAAGTTTAGCGTACTTGCAAAGCAAAGCCCCGGACCAGATCCGGGGCTTTGTCGTGTGTGTGGAATGTTGAGATGTATTGCTGCTGCCAGCGAAGAGCAGATCCTTCGCGATGCTCAGGATGACAATCCTAAAAGTGATGCGTGTTTAGAGATTTGGAACGCTGATGAGCAAGGTGCGTTTGAGCTCGTTGATGCGGTTGAAGTGGTACTGGAAGTAGAGGCCGCCGAAGATTAGCGTGAGGAACCAGTTGAGGCGCAGGCCGATGGGCTCCGAGCCGTTGAAGTGGCGGAGAAGTTCGTTGCGGAAGACGAAGCGCGAGGACAGGAGCAGGATGAAGCCGAGCAGCGTAAGCGGGAATGGATGTCCGGGTTCCACCTGCGGGCCGTAGCCCGTGTTGTAGGCGATCGTATGGAACGTTTGCGGAAGCTTGAGCAGGTAGACGAGGCCTTCAGCCAGAAATAAATACAGCGCAATGCTGGAACGATCCACGCGGCGCATCCAGGCGGCTTCGACGATGTCCCAGATCTGGAAGAAGAATCCCAGCGTGAAGATGCCGATGATGAGGGCGACCCACCAGGGAAGGTCGGGGGGATCGGGGAAAAGTCTGGGCAGGCCACCGGGGTGTGTGATGGCAGGCGTGGGCGCGGCTGGGAAGAGCTGCTCTATGGGCAGCCATTCCTGCATGGATTCACTCTGGGCAAGATCGGTGGGGACGATCTGGCCGGAGGCGAGGTAGCGCTGGACTTCGATGAGGGAGTAAGGGCCGAAGATTTGGCCGCCGCGGGCGATGCGGTAGGTCATGGGATGACTCTGCCTGGCGCTGAGATTTGTTGCGTTAGAGCCATGAGATGCAGAAGAGTGAATTGCGGTTGAGATTTGTTGTCAGCAATAGGTGGCTACCGCAGAGGCAAAAGCTTTGACGCAAAGTGCGCAAAGTTTAACGCGAAGTTCGCGAAGGAACACCTAGAGGGTCTGGTCCGTCGCGTTGGCTAGTGTAGTGTCTTTCGCGGCGCGAGACCAGAGTATGCGTAGATCGGTGACGTTGTGTAGTGAAAAGTTGGGTTGGGGTGGGGCCGTGATGGCGAAGAAGTCGGCGCGGTGGACGTCTTCGAGATGGAAGGCTGGGCGGGGATCGGCGTGGCTGGGCGCTACTTCTACGTGCGACATCTCGAGGTTTTTGAGATGGCGGATGAAGAAGCCGTTCGAAGGGGTGGGGCCGAAGCGGAGAAGCTCGGGGTAGGCGTCTTCTATCTCGGGGACCTGCAGGTTTTTCCAGTCGGGCATGGGCTTGGAGGTGTCGCCCCAGCCGGTGAGCGCGTCTGTGGGCAGTCCCTTGTGACCGAAGTAGCAGTTGGAGAGCTTGACGTCTTCGATGATGTTTTCGGGGATGCCGGAGAAGATCGAAGCCGTTGAAGCGTAGGAGTCGTGCGAGACGATGTTTGACATCACGATGCGACGGAGCGTGCCGGGGCGGAGAGTTTCCTTGGGGTTACGGTTGCGGCGGTTGAGGCGGAGGAAGAGCGGCGCGTCGACGATGTCGCGCATGGTGATGTTGGAGATGGCGATGTCTTCAAGCAGAGCGCCGTCGGAGGTTTCAAGCGAGATGCCCTTGCAGCCTTCGATGACGCAGTTGGTGATGGTGATGTTGCGGAAGCCGCCGTTGGATTCGGTGCCGCACTTGATGCGGCCATTGCGGGCGTGATTGCCTTCAGGCCACTTCTTCCATGTTCCGTCGATGACGGTGCCAAGGATGTAAGTGCCGGTGACGAAGCAGTTGGCGATGGTGACGTTGTCGGTGGAGCGGGCGTAGCCGAGGGCGTAGGAGCTCTTGGGGCAGATGGCGTCGTCCCAAGGGGAGTTGACGGTGCAATTGGAGACGCGGACGTTGCGGCAGCAGTCGATGTCGAAGCCGTCACGGTCGGTGTCGATGCGAAGGTTGTCGAGGGTGAGGTTGTCGACGCCGGTGGCGAGCAGCGCGAAGTGGCCGCCCTTGAGGATGGAGAAGTCGCGGAGGAGGACGTTGTGGCAGTTCTTGAGAGCGATGGCCTTGTTGCCGACGCCGGGCTGTTCTGCCTGATAGGGCGTGTAGTTGCCGCGAGCTTCAGTGACGCGCGAGCCGTGCGACAGGCCTTTGCCGTGGATCAGGCCGGAACCAATGATCGAGAAGTTGCTAATGTTTTCGCCAACGAAGAGCGAGTTATGCCAGTGGTTATGGCCGTAGTCCTGGTAGGGGATCCAGGGGTCGTTGGGCTCGGCTGCGTCGTAGGTGCCACCGTTGTAGCCGGTGGTTTCGCCCGGGCGGGGCGAATCGGCGGCGAGGATGGTGCAGCCCTGAGAGAGGTAGATGTCTACGTTTGAGAGAAGGTGGATGCTGAAGCAGATGTAGGTGCCGGCTGGGAAGATGAGCGTGCCGCCGCCTGCGTCGTAGACCGCCTGGATGGCCTTATTGATAGCGGGAGTGTCGACGGTTTTGCCGTCACCGGTGGCGCCGTAGGTGCGGACGTTGAATATGGCGGGCGCGATGGCCGCACCGGCGCTGGGGTGGTGCGGCTCGGCCGAGGCTACATAACCGATCGTGGAAGCGAGGGCGAGGGGCGAGAGTTTAATTAGATCGCGGCGTTGCATGGCAGGAATAGTAGCAGTCTGACAGGTTGATGGGAAACTCTCATCGTATGATGGAGGTCGAATGGCGTTCCCAATCAAAGTTTGCGTGGTGTGTGAAGAAGAGTTCGAGCTGAAGCCGGACAAGCCCGGGTTTGCGAACCGGTGTCCGACGTGCAGCATGCCGGACGCCGAGGGCAGCGGCAAAGGCGAGAAGATGAGCGCGGAGGAGTTGGCGTCCAAGCGCGAGGCCGATGCGGCGAGACGGGCGGCGATCAAGGATTTGCTTTATAGCCGGAAGTAAGGGCTTTACGAGCGGGTGCTATTGAATGGGCTGCGTGTCGAAATCGAGGCCTGACGAGTCGCGTTGGATTCCAAGCGTCATCGTTTCCCATACGTCCAGTTTGGATAGTCCGACGCCCAGATGCGATGAGCGAGCCAAAACCTTCTCTCGAATTCGAGAAGTCAAAGGTTCGGCGTCTTTCATGAGGCTCTTACTACTCTGCTCTCGGACGGCGACGTGAATCGCCTGTCTTAAGTCGATGTAGAAAGCAGCATATGCATCACTGCTCTGCGTTACAAATGCGGCAGCATCGGTGATTTGATACTCGACACCAAAACTAATGCGCATGCCCATTCCATCAGCGCTCAAAAGCTCAAGTCCAGCGAGCTGAAATGGTTTCGGGCGCATGTCGCAAAGCACAAGCGTTCGCTTCGGGGTGATCCAGTATGAGCCCGGGCCTACAACTTTCTCGACTTCTTCACCTTTCAGAACAACACCACGCTGAAAGGAGAGGACTTTGACCTTCTTCGGGACAGCGAATAGACCACCCCAAACACGGTATAGCACTCCGATTGCTACTGCTGCTACGACCAGCTCAACTGTCACGCCAGCGGCAATCTCAAGTGGTGTCGACATTTCATCTCCGTTGATGGTTCATCCTAAACCACTCTATTTCAATCGAGGGCTATCAGCAGGCCTTCACCCGCTTCAAGCGTGATGGTGCCATCGACGTGGGAGCCTTCGCCGTCGAGGATTGTAGTGAGGACGACCGTGCCGGGGGCGCACTGGGTGGTGGCGATGTCACTGCCCAGGTTGAAGAGAAGTTGGAAGTCCGTGCTGTGGCCGTCGGGCAGGGCGACGCGGCGAAAGCGGAGGATGTTGCCCTCGGCGGCGACGTCAGCGATGCCGCCTGAGTGGAGTGTGTCGTGCTGTCGGCGGAGCTGGAGGAGCTTGCGGTAGAGCGTGAGGATAGAGCGCGGGCGAGTGGATTGGGCGGTCGCGTTTTCGGTTTGCCAATCGTGCTGGAGTGGTAGCCACGGCGTAGCCTCTGCGGAGGTAAAGCCGGCATTGGGGGTGTCGAGCCAGAGCATGGGGCTGCGTTCGGGGTCGCGGCCCTTTCCTTTGCCGGGTTCGTTCTTTTCTGCGGGGTCGCGAACCTGGTCGGGAGCGATGGGAATGTCCTGCATGCCCAGCTCGTCACCGTAGTAGAGCGTGGGTGTGCCGCGGAGGGTGAGGAGCAGCATAGCGGCGGCGCGGGCCTGTTGAGGGCCGATGCGCGTGGCGAGGCGGGACTGGTCGTGGTTGCCGAGGACATAGTTGGGCCAGGCGCCAGCGGGGAGAAGCGACTCATAGGTGCGGATGATGTTGGCGATGGCCTCAGCGTGCCACTGCGACTGGATGAGGTGGAAGTTGAACGGGAGATTGGCACCGCGGAGTTGTGGGGTCTTGGGGTTCGTGACCGGGATTTTGGGGTCGGGTGCGTCCGGTTCGCCGTAGTAGCGGACGAGTTCGGGGAGCGGAAGGTAGATTTCGCCGATGAGAACGCGCTCGCCGTAGCTGTCGAGGATGGAACGCATTTCGGCGACGATCTTGTGGGTTTCGGGCTGGTCGGCGGTGAAGACCGGGAGCGTGCTGGCGAGGTCTTGTGGATTAGGCGGGTTGTTGCGGAAGAACTCGTCCTTGATGAGCAGCCAGAGGACGTCCATGCGGAAGCCGTCAACGCCACGGTCGAGCCAGAAGCGCATCGCCATGTAGATGGCCGCGCGGACCTGGGGATTGCGCCAGTTGAGGTCGGGCTGCTCCTTGAGAAATGAGTGCAGGTAGAACTGCTCAGTGGGTTGATCCCACTCCCAGGCGGAACCGCCGAACTGCGACATCCAGTTGTTGGGGTAGCGAGTTTTTGCCGGCTGCCAATCATCGCCAGCCGGAGCGGCATCGTGCCAGAGATACCAGTTGCGCTTGGGGTTGGCGCGCTGGTCGCGGGAGGACTTCGATTGGAGGAACCAGGGGTGCTGGTCGGAGGTGTGGTTGGGGACGAAATCGAGGATAACGCGCAGGCCTCTGTTGTGGGCCGCGGCGAGGAGAGCGTCGAAGTCGGCGAGGGTGCCGAAGAGGGGGTCGACGTTGGTGTAGTCGGAGACGTCGTAGCCGAAGTCGGCCATGGGCGAGGGGTAGAAGGGGCTGATCCAAATGGCGTCGATGCCGAGGGAGACGAGGTAGTCGAGGCGGGAAGTGATGCCGGGAAGGTCGCCTACGCCGTCGCCGTTGGTGTCTTGAAAGCTGCGGGGGTAGATCTGGTAGATGACGCCGGTTTGCCACCATTGTGTTGCGGGGAATTCGCTATCGGGCATAGGCAGATTGGATGCTGGCGGATGCGGAAAAGCAACGGCAAAAGCAACGAGTTTGACGCAGAGTGCGCGAAGTTTAAAAAGCAAGTTTCGCGGAGTAAGGCGCGTAGCATTGGGTTATGGGTATGGGGCTGGATGAGTTGTTGCATGAGGCGGAGGTGGCGCATGGGCATCTCTGCGCCGGACAGGTGCTGGGCGTGCGGATGGCGATGCTGGCCATGCGGGAGCTTGGTGTGGGCGATCCGCGGATAAGGGTGTTGGAAAATGGCGAGCTGAATCCTGACCGGAAGAGGCTGGTGACGTTTGTGGAGATCGACCGTTGTGCGACCGATGCGATTGGAGTGGTAACGGGCTGTCGCGTGGGAAAACGTGCGTTGAAGCTACGGGACTTTGGGAAGATGGCGGCTACGTTTGTGGATCTGTACGCGAAGCTTGAGGGCGATGAGTACAAAGGGTTGCGGGGTGGTTGCGCTGGAGAGCTCGAAGGGGCGGGCGAAGGAGCTTTATCCAGACTTGGAAAAGAATGCGCAGCAGATGAAGGCGTATCGCGAGATGCCGGATGACGAACTGTTTGCGATGCAATGGGTGCGAGTGCCGCTGCCGGCGAGTGAGTTTCCGGGGTACAAGGGCGAGCGGGTGGTTTGCGCGTCGTGCGGCGAGGGTGTGAACTTTGACCGGTTTGTGGAGAGGGATGGAGGGAGGGTTTGTCTGGGGTGTGCGGGTGGGGAGTATTACAGGGCGTTGTAGCGATAGTGCATGGTGAGTAAAAACATCAGGGCCGCTCGATGGCGAGCGGCCCTGGGAACGTCTTGCTGTTACGCCACTAGCGTTTAGCGGCGCCAACCATGGCGGTAGGGATCGTGGTGAAAGCGCCAGTCGTCGTGGCGATATCCATATCCACCGTAGAAGGCTGGACCGTAAACCACAGGAGGAGCGGGAGCGAAGTATCGCGGACCGCCGACGTGAACGCCGACTACGAAGCGTTGAGCCTGGGCCTCAGGGGCGGCTGCAAGCGCTGCGCCGGCCACGGCTGCTACGGCCAGCAGTTTGACTGCGTTGGACTTAATGCTTGTAAGCTTCGCGGATACGTTCGATAGCTTCATGGTGTTGCCTCCTGCTCGGCTCTGTTTCCGCCTTGCCTATAGGTAAACGCGGGTTCTCTCAAGGTGTTTCGCGCAACTATTTGGAGGGGTTGGGTTGGCGTGAGGCGTCGCTACTCGTCGTAGTGCAACAGGCTGAAGACGTCGTACTGGGGGAACTTGGCGCGCCCTTTGAGGAAGTCGAGTTCGATGGCTACAGTGAGGCCAACGATTTCGCCGCCGAGCTGCTTGACGAGCTTGATGGTCGCGTCCATGGTGCCACCGGTGGCGAGCAGGTCGTCGACGATGATGACGCGCTGGCCGGGTTGGATGGCGTCCTTGTGCATTTCGAGCGAGTCGGAGCCGTACTCGAGGTCGTACTTGATCTTGACGGTTTCAGCAGGCAGCTTGCCGGGTTTGCGGACGGGAACGAAGCCGGCGTTGAGGCGATAGGCGAGCGCGGGTCCAAAGATGAAGCCGCGGGCTTCAATGCCGAGGACGAGGTCGACCTTCTTGTCGATGTAGTAGGCCGCGAAGGCGTCGATGAGTTGCGCGAAGCCGGTCTTGTCCTTGAGCAGTGTAGTGATGTCGTAGAAGAGAATGCCGGGTTTGGGGAAGTCCGGGACGGCGCGGATGAGCTGCTTGAGCGGCTCGCAGTTGATGGGTTGTGACATTCGGGTTTTTACCAAGCTCCTTCAATTTGGAAAGCGCCGAGAGACGCGGCTTCGCTTTCAGCTAATTCGTTTTCGATGACGGCGTCGACGCGGCTGCCGCGGGAGCCTTTGTGAAGTTCGGTGCGAAGTTCGCCGATAAGGTCAGGGGCACCTGAGACGACGACTTCGACTTCCCCGCTGTCGGTGTTGCGCACCCAACCGTGGAGGCCAAGCTCGGCGGCTTCGCGGTGGACGAACCAGCGGAAGCCGACGCCCTGCACACGTCCGCGAATGAGAAAGTGGACCACCATCGGAGAATTAAGTGTCGCAGAGGCAGGGGCAGGGCGCAACCGCAGAGCACGGTTTCCTATGAGGCTGCACACTGTGTCAAGCTCCGGCTCCGCTTCTTTGCGCGTTGAGGGCTGTTCCGCTAAGTTGCAACCAACCTGTGTCCGGGCGCATCTTTTACAGCAGCAATACGGGCCAACAGCACTTGGAATTCTCGCTGTTGTTATCACAAACACGAGGACGTCTGGGTGCAAGGATCAATCAAATTACGATGGGATATGTGCCTTTGCGTCCTCCTTACCTGATGGAGAACCAAAGATGAAGCAAACACGTTTCCTTTCTTCAGTATTTGCCCTCGCTTTTATAGGCGCGGCAACTGCCGGCCAAGCGCAGATTTATAAACTTCATGGGGCGGATGTCGGTGTAGCCGCGACGGGTCAGTACACAACGTCGATCACAAGCCAGGACTTCGCGACGAACGGAAGCGCGTTACCGCACCAAGGCACAACTGATTCTCCTGGCGTGCTGGTTACCTTGCGCGATCATCCTGTTGCCTGGGCCGGCGTCGAGGTGAACTATCAGTACACGAAATTCGATGAACGTTTCGTTGCAGGAAATCAGCCTACGTCCATCGCTACTAACATGCACGAAGCGACTGCGGCTTACTTATTCCATCCGCACTTACGTAAGCTTTCACCGTATGTCGGTGTGGGCGGTGGTGCTCTAGACTTTATTCCTGTGGCACACCTCAACAGCCAGTGGCGCGGAACCGGGCTGGTCGATGTTGGGCTGGATATGCAGACGCATTCACGGCTTGGCTTTCGCATCGGTGCACGCGACCTGATCTATCGCGCTCCCAACTACGGTCAATCGCAACTCTCATCGTCGCGGTGGGTGTCGACTGAAGAACCTTACGGTGGCGTTTACATCAAGTTTTAGCTGCTTGACAGCACAAGGGGTGCAGCCGATGGCTGCACCCCTTGTGACTGCTTACCCGCGATGACTACGCGCGGGACATGTAAGTGCCTTCGGCGGTGTCGATGCGGATCTTCTCGCCTTCGTTGATGAAGGGAGGGACGTTAACGACGAGGCCGGTTTCCATCTTCGCGGGCTTGGTGACCGAGCTGGCCGTTGCGGACTTGATGCCGGGTTCGGTTTGGACGACGGTCATCTCGACCGACGTGGGTAACTCGATGCCGACTGCCTTGCCGTCGTGGAAGCTGACTTCGATCAGCAGGTTCGAGGTGAGGTATTCGACGGCGTCGCCAAGCGTGTCGCGCTTGAGGGCAGTTTGCTCGTAGGTGTTCTGATCCATGAAGTAGTAGTCTTCGCCATCGTTGTAAAGGAATTCCATCTTGATCGAGTCGACGTGGACGCGGTCGATGGGGTCGGGCGAACGGAAACGCTCCGTGTACATGGCGCCGGTGCGGATGTTCTTGAGCTTGGCCTGGATGAAGGCGCGGAGATTGCCGGGCGTGCGGTGCTCGACGGAGAAGACGAGGTGGAGATCGTCTTTGAATTTGATGACCATGCCGGGGCGCATCTGGGTGGCGGGAATCGACAAGTGAAGCTCCTGATTCTGATGGAAATTTTGCGGGCGATGGAATGCAGCCCAATCCTTTGATTGTAGCGAAGAGCAGGGATTAGGGGGTTAGAGATTGGGGATTAGCTCCCCGGGTGGAAAAGCTTATGGAAGAAGTGGCCGATGGAGTGGAAGATATCGTGCGCTCCGGGTGGGGACGGTGGCGGCGTAGCAGACGAAGCACTAGCACTCGTACGGACGGGAGCCGGTGGTGCCGAGACGGCGGTGGAGTCCGGCTGGTTGGTGCCGTAGTTGAGGATGGCGGAGACCTGCGTGTGCTTTTCTCCGGCAGGGCTGGAGTTGTCCACTAGCGGAGGCGCAGCTAAACCCTGACTGACAGCGGCTGGGAACGGATGTTGGGCTTCTGCCAATGCCGGGGTGGTGGGCTGCCCGGGGGTGGCGGCGACGATCTGCGGCACGGATTCGACGGGGCAACCGCAGGCGGAGGTTTCGCGGTCGACGACTTCTTTGAGCGAGCCATGCTCGAAGAGTACGTGCTGGCCGGGGTTGAGGCGGTAGGTGGCATCCGTGAAGACGTCCGCAACCTGAAGCGTGGGGGCGTTGGTGCCGGTGTTATCGACGCAGGTGTCGCCGTTAGGTGTGACGCGGAGGCTGAGGTCGAGCGCGCCAGGGATGGCGAGGGTGAAGCGGAGATCGGGCGTCAGGATGACGTCCTGCGGCTGCGATGCGGTGCGGAGTTCGAAGGCGCCACGGTCAAGCGCGAACAGCAGCGAGGCACCGGGACCGGAGCGGAGGAGGTGAAACTGGCTGGTAGCGCAGACGAGGACCTGGCCGCCGCGGGTGAGATCGATGGGTGCCGCACGGTCGTAGGCCGTGATGCTGGCGTTCGAGATGAGAGAGGCGCGTTCGGCGTGGACTTCAAGACCGCCAGTGACGAGGGCGTCGTGCGTGGCGACGGTGCCCATGGGCTGCTGGGCGTAGGCGGCGACGGCGATGAGGAAGGCGGCGGTCGTCAGTGCGTTACGCATGAATCCCATTACTGCTTGAGGAAGTTGGCGATGAGCTGTTTGCCGTGGTCCGTGAGGACGGATTCGGGGTGGAACTGAACGCCTTCAATCGGCAGCTTGCGATGGCGGAGGGCCATGATCATGGACTCGCCGGAGACGCGGGCGGAGACTTCAAGCTCGTCGGGGAAGGTGTCTTCGGCGAGGATGAGTGAGTGATAACGGGTGCAAGTCATGGGCTGTGGAATGTCGCGGAAGATGGTGCGGCCGTCGTGATCGATGACACTGGTTTTTCCGTGCATAAGCTTGTCGGCGCGGATGACATCGCCGCCAAACGCGGCACCGATAGCCTGGTGGCCGAGGCAGACGCCGAGCAGCGGGATCTGCTTTTTTGCGGGCAGGGCGGCAAGATGTTGCACCAACGGAATCAGGATGCCGGCTTCCTGTGGGGTGCAGGGGCCGGGCGAGAGAACGATGTGTGTGGGGTCCATCGCGACGATCTCTTCGGGAGTGATTTCGTCGTTGCGCTTGACGACGATCTCGGCGCCGAGCTCGCCGATGTATTGGACGAGGTTGTAGGTGAAGGAGTCGTAGTTGTCGAGGACGAAAACCATACTTCTTTATCGTATCGCGCCCCCGGGTAGAAGCAGAAAGGTGGACTTGCGGGCCAAAACGGGAATCGCGACGGATCTACCACTTTCGTGCGCTAGTCAAGAGCGGCGGATTGCGCGATAAAGGTTTCAGTATTTTCACCAATCACGCCTTATCAAAAGTGCCAGCCGCCCTGGACAACAGGCGGACGGAGCGCTACAGATGCTGACCTTTCGCGAATCCATCCTCATCTTTGGGACCACGATACTGGCGTGCGCCAGCGCGGGGCTTCTGGCTGTGCGGTTGAGCAACCGGATGCTGAAGGGCCTGGGATGGTTGGGAGCGTCCTTTGCGAGTGCCGGCGCGGGCGCAATATTGTTTTTCTTCGACGACCGCCTTTCGCTATTATTCGGCACCGTACTGGCAGATCAGCTCGTGTTGCTCTCGTTTGTGCTGTTGCATGTAGCGATCCTGGAGCTGATGGAAAGCGAGTCGCTGTTCCCAAGCTTTGGCAGTGTGCTGTTGCTGGTGCAGGCCTGTGTGAGCGCGGTTTCGATCCTTGACCACCGGGCGGCTGGAATACGGATCGCACTGATGGGCTTCATGATCGCCGCGCAGACAGGGCAGACTTCGTTTCGACTGTTTCGCGAGGGAAAACGCGCGATACGGACGCCGGCCTGGTTTTGCGCTTCGATTTTGCTGGGTTTTGCTCTGCTGAATACGGCACGGGCGATGGCCGTGAGTTTGGGGATTCGCAACCATCCGCATGTATTCAACCAGATGGAAGTCGCGACGTTTGGCGTCTTCATCTCGGTGGGGTTGGGCGTGGCGTTCAGCTTTTTCTGGATGACGACCACGATGTTGAGCACCGGCCTCGAGCGGATTGCGACGACTGACCCGTTGACGAGGCTGTATAACCGGCGCGTCTTTATGCTGTGGTGCGACAAGGAGGTGGCGGTGAGTCAGCGGACGGGAACGCCGTTTTCGCTGCTAATGATGGACATCGACCACTTCAAGCGGATCAACGACAGTTTTGGGCATGAAGCGGGAGATGTCGCGCTTTGCACGGCGGTGGAGCGGATGCAATCTTCGATTCGTGGGATCGATGTACTGGCGCGTTGGGGCGGCGAGGAGTTTGCCGCCGTGCTGCCGAATGCGAATCCGGAAGCGGCGCTGGTGGTGGCCGAGCGGGTCCGCGCGAACGTGGAGCGGATTCTGCTGCCGGCACGGAGGATTGGCGAAGAGTTGAAGTCTCCGATGATCCGGCTGACGGTAAGCGTTGGCGTTGCGACCTGGAGCGGACCGGAAGACAGCGTGCCGGAGATGTTGCGGCGAGCCGATGCAAGCCTGTATCAGGCGAAAGCGGCGGGCCGGAATCGGGTGCTGGCGGCGCCGGGGATGTCGCTGGCGAGCGCGTAACGGTTCAGGGTGGCAGGCAACGGCGGAGAGTTTGTGGGACTCCTATGCTGTATGTTCCTGACGAATCCGACACGAGCGAAACACTTTGCGGCGATGGTACTGATTGGCGATGGCGTGATGGCACTGGTGCATCCGGAGCGGGATGCCAAGGCCTGGAAGACAGGCCCGAAGATCTGGCGTGATCTGATGCATGGGCTTTCCAAGAGGCCGGTGCTGACGAGGGTGATCGGTGCGGCCCAGATTGCGGGTGGGATCTGGTGGGCATTGAAGCAGGAAGACAGCGACTAGCTTCCCCGCTGCTCCGTTTAGGCCTGACGAGCGCGCTCGATGGCGCGGACTACAGCCTTTGCCTTATTGCCGCACTCTTCGTGCTCCTTCTGCGGCCCGGAGTCGGCAACGATGCCTGCACCGGCCTGGATGTAGCCTTTCTCGCCATCCATGAAGAGCGTGCGAATGGCGATGCAGGAGTCGAGGTTGCCGCTGAAATCGGCGTAGAAGATGGCGCCACCGTAGACACCGCGACGGGTAGGTTCGAGCTCCTCGATGATCTCCATAGCGCGGATCTTGGGCGCCCCTGAGAGCGTGCCTGCCGGGAAGCAGGCCCGGAATGCATCGAGCGGGGCGAGATCTTTGCGAAGGGTACCTTCGAGCGCGCTGACAAGGTGCATGATGTGCGAGTAGCGTTCGACGAACATCAGGTCTTTGACCTTGACGGAGCCGAACTCGGAGACGCGGCCAACGTCGTTGCGGCCGAGATCGACAAGCATGATGTGCTCGGAGATTTCCTTGGCGTCGGCGCGGAGGTCGGCTTCGAAGGCGCGATCGGCGGCCTCGTTAGAGCCGCGGGGGCGGGAACCGGCGATCGGGCGGTACTCTACGCGTCCGTTGTGGACGCGAACGAGGAGTTCGGGTGACGAACCGACGATGTGGCAGGGCCGTGTGTTGTTGTCGAGGCCGAAGCGGAGGAAGTAGAGGTAGGGCGACGGGTTGACGATGCGGAGGGAGCGGTAGATTTCGAAGGGGTCGACAGCGGGGACGACATCGAAACGCTGCGAGAGGACACATTGGAAGATGTCGCCGGCAGTGATGTAGTCCTTGGTGATGTCGACGGCACGTAGAAAGTCGGCGGCCTTGGTGCGGGGCTTGATTTTGAGCGGGCCTTTGGCCGTAGAGCGGGGCTGTTTGGGGATGGCCGAGCTGAGGAGCTTCTCCAGCCGGTTGAGGCGGGTGTTGGCCTGCTTGTAGGAGGCCGCGTTGAGTGGGCCGCGCGCGCCGACCGTCACGATGAGGTGGATCGCTTTCTTGACGTGGTCGAAGGCCAGGACCTCATCGAAGAACATGAGGTGGGCGTCGGGGACGTGAAGTTCGTCGAGGGCAATGTTGGGGAGTTCTTCGATAGAACGGACTACGTCGTAAGCGAAGAAGCCGACAGCGCCGGCGGTGAACGGCGGCAGGCCAGGCAGCTTGGCGGGGGTTTCGCCTTCCAAGGCCGTCTTGAGCTCCGCGAAGATGTCGCCGGCGTAGGTGCGGCGTCTGCGGCCTTCGGTCACGGTGATGTTGCCGTCACGAGCGGACATCTTGCGGTAGGGGCGGATGCCGATAAAGGTGTAGCGGCCGACGTGTTCGCCACCTTCTACGGACTCCAGCAGGAAGGCTTCAGGTTCGAGCGCGGCGACGCGGAGAAAGGCGGAGACGGGAGTTTCGAGGTCGGCGGCGACTGTGCGGGTAATAGGGACCAGCGTGTGCGACTTTGCCAGCCGCTGGAAGTCACGGAGTGACGGGGTCGTGGGGGTCGGCGCGTGGGGCATCTCCCCATGATACCGAGGAGATGCCCGTAGGCGCTTGATCAGTTGAAACGGAGGCTAGCGATGGTCGTCGCGGTGGTCGGGCGGAGGCGGCGGAGGCGGGTGATGATCGTCGTGGTGGTCATCGTAGTGTGCGGGCTGCGGCGCGGGCTGGGCTGCGGGTTGCTCCACGGGCTGGACGACGGTGGTGTGGCAGCCGGTGAACGCAAGCATGGCTGCGCTGCTGAGAAGGAGAGCTGTGAGGGGTTTCGGTCGAATCATTCGGTCGTGCTCCTGAATGGTGCTGCCTATGGGTCTTGTGGTGAGATGCGAAATGGCAGGGAGACGCGGAGGAATCTTGTACACAGTTTGGGTGCTTGCGCAAGAGCTATTGGGGTGATCCCAGCGTGTCGATAGAGGCACCTTGAAGTCTTGCAAACTATTGAAAAGCGGGCCTATACTCGGCGGGTTTGGTCGCAGAACAGCCCGGCCAGGCGGAGAAAGAAGGTGACTCGTAACGGCCGCGGTTTGCGTCTAATAACCTGCGTAGTCGGAACGAGGAGGCACGCGATGGCTGGAGAACATTTGGTACCGAGCGGAGTGGCGCTGAGCGCAGTGCCCACGCTGGGCAGAAGCAACGGAACAGGAATGGAAACTATGAGCAGCACAACGGCAACAATTTCGCTTGAACAGGAAACAAATCCATGGGAAGCGCAGGCGGCGCGCTTTGAAGAAGCCGCCAGCAGGTTGAAGCTCGACGCAGGCATGTGGAAGGTGCTGCGGTCGCCTTCGCGGGAGATCATCGTACATATACCGGTGGCGATGGATGATGGATCGATTGAGGTGTTTACCGGCTACCGTGTGCAGCACTCGATTTCACGCGGGCCGTGCAAGGGTGGCATCCGCTATGCGCCGGATGTCTCGCTCGATGAAGTGCGAGCTCTGGCGAGTTGGATGACCTGGAAGTGCGCGGTGGTGAATATTCCTTTTGGTGGTGCGAAGGGCGGCGTGATCTGCGACCCGAAGAAAATGTCGCAGGGCGAGTTGGAACGGATGACGCGCCAGCTATACGTCAGACCTGATCGAGTTCATCGGGCCTGAGGAAGGGACGTACCTGCTCCCGATATTGGGAACGAATGAGCAGACGATGGCGTGGATCATGGACACGTACTCCATGCACATGCGGCAAACCCGTAACGAGCGTGGTCACAGGCAAGCCGGTGAAACCTGGGCGGCTCGCGGGGACGCCGAGAAGCTACCGGGGCGCGGTGTAAGCATCGTTTGTGCGACCAGGCGCTGAAGTACCTGAACATGACTCCGTCAGAGACGACTGTGATCGTGCAGGGCTTTGGGAACGTCGGGATGTACAACCGCAAAGCTATTGTGGGAGAAGGGGCTACAAGATTATCGGGATTGGCGAGTTTGATGGCGCGCTGTTCAATGCCAACGGTATCGATGTGAGTGAGCTGTTGGAGCACAAGGCCCGGCGTGGATCGATCCATGGATTTAACGGCGCGGAAGCAGCCGACAAGGACGAATTGCTTGACGATGAAGTGCGATGTGCTGATTCCCGCGGCGACGGAGAATGTAATCCACCAGCCGCAATGCTTCGCGCATCCAGGCGCGCATTCTTTGCGAAGGCGCGAATGGGCCGACGACAACCGTTGCCGATGAGATTCTCGCCGACAAGGGAGTGTTTGTGATCCCTGACATTCTTGCCAACGCCGGCGGCGTAACGGCCAGCTACTTTGAGTGGGTGCAGGATCGCATGGGCTACTTCTGGACCGAGGATGAGGTGAACCAGCGGCTGGAGCGCATCATGATCGACAGCTTTGACGACGTGATGCAGTATGCGGTGAACCACAACGTGAATAACCGCATCGCGGCGTATATGCTGGCGATCGATCGTGTGGCGTATACGGCGAAGCAGCGCGGCATCTATGACAGTAGTGAGTAGATAGTAGAAGGCGGCGATCTCAGGATCGCCGCCTTTCCGCTTTCACTACTGGTTTACTGTCTGCCCACTACTGTCTGCCTCAAATCGTTACCGTCATGATCATGGTCTGCGATTGCGACGTGCCGGGTATAGTGCGGCACCGCCCGCAGGAACCGCTACCGTTACAGGAACAGCGCCACCCGTCGTTCCTGTGACCGTGAAGGTGTAGGTGCCTGGCTTCACCCCAAGATCTGTGCAGTTGCCACCGCAACCATTGATCGCCGGCAGAAGGCAAAGAATCGCCGCGAGCGCTATGCCTTTGAGGATGCGGCGACGACGGGCGAAGAAGGCGAAGACTACCGTCGCAAGGATGGGTAGCACCGTGCTTCCCGAACCGGCGACAAAGTAAGGCGTGTTCGAGCCACAGTTGTGGGGCGCGTTGACGGTGATAGTCAGCGGCGTTGTGCGCCGCGGGCGCGACAATCACAGGCGTAGAGAAGGTGCAGGTCGCTTCGGCGGGAAGACCGCTACAGCCAAGGGTAACCGGCAGGTTGAAGTTGTTGAGGTCAAGGATCGTGACGGCCACGCTAACACTGCTGCCTGCACCGACCGAGAAGGTGGTCGGCGAAACCGTCATCAGGAAGCCCTCCCCTGCCGAGCCGATACCGACGTTCACTTGTTGCGCGAGGATGGCTGAAGTAGAGGGCTTCATGGTGGAGCTGCCCAGATAATCGGCGGTAATGTTATGCAGACCGGCGGCGAGTGTGGAGATAGCCAGTGTGGCAACGCCGTTGTTGAGGATGCCGCTGCCGATCTGGTTGGGGCCGTCGTAGAAAGTGACCGTTCGGTAGGCGTGCTGATGAAGGAACCGGTTGTTGCGGCCGTCGCGCTGAAGGTAACGGTTTGTCCGGCGACCGAGGGGTTGAGGCTAGAGGTAAGGGTCGTGGAGGTGGTGTTGATGGTTGTGGGGAGAGCGATCGTTTCCGGAATGGCGACGCTGCAGCTATTGACGAAGTTTTGAGTGTTCGAGGAGTTAATCGCGGAAACGAAGCACGCCTTGATGCTGTGGACACCAATATTGAGGCTTGACGTCGTGTAGGTAGCTACATCCGACGCGTTCACCGGCACTGTTCCCAGGGTTGTCGTCCCGTCAGAAAACGTCACAGTTCCGGACACGGGAGTGTAGTACTGAGTTGGCTCGGCAACGTTCGCCGTAAAGGTGATGGCCTGGCCCGGCGGCGACGTGCTTACCGAGGTGGAGATGCTGGTCGTTGTGGGGTCAGGCAGAACGACGACGTTGTAGGTCTGAGAAACGGAAGACGCAAAGTTGTTGTCGCCCGAATACATCGAATAAACGGTGTGGGTGCCCGCGTTGTAGCCGACGCCTGTGGGTGGCGGGCAAACTCCGTACACTGTCGCCGACAACGTGCCATGTGAGTGAACCATCGATATAGAAGAGCAGATTGCCACCGTCGACAGCGGTAGCAGGTCCCTGCGAAGTAACGGCCTCCACCGCGATATCCCCGATGATCTGGCCGTAGTAGATGGGTGTAGCTGGACCTGCCATAGCTGGGCTGGTCGAGGTGGCAGGAGTATTGAGGGTGGTCTTAGTCTGGTCCTGATTTACCAGAAGGATCACCTGAGCCGTTGCGGAGGAGTAGTCGACAGTATCGTTGGGGGTAAACGCCGTGGACAGGGTTACGTTGCCGGCGTTCGGGACGGTGCCCGCGGGCGGCGTGTAGACGAAGGTTCCGGGAATGTTGGTTTGGGATTCGTTGTCGACGGCAGTGGCGTCCAGCTGAGCGGTAGCTGAAAGCGGTGTGCCGTAGTAGATTGTTGCAGGCTGAGGCCAGATGATGGTGGACAGGACCTCGGATAGTGATTAGATCGGAGGTGGAAGGTGCGACGAAGTTGGAGATGTTATAGAGACTGAACTCAAGAAACTTCTCTTGGGGGGTAACAGTTCCGGTGCTGCAGTTGCCCGGGTACTTGGTGCCCTTGTTGGCGTCCAGCCTTCAACGTGATAGTCATTGAACAAAACGCGACCGCACTGTGACGAGCCGGAAAGACCGCCCCCGTTGAGCGAAGCCGTGAGACTCACCGAGCCAACGCTGGCGGTCGGGGCGATGTTGAACGCAAGGGTCACAGGATCCGACGCGCCAGCAGCCAAAGCTATCGTGCGGGTGCAGGTTAGAGTCTGCAGGCTGGGGCAACTCCAGCCCGTGCCCGGACCTCCGCCCAGCGACGTAGGACTAAGGCCGCTAGGGACACCAAGCTTGAGAGTGAGCGATGCATCAGCGGACGCAGAACTGCTGTTGGTTACATTGATCACAGCACTATCGCCGGTGTCTCCCTGCATAAAGCTCGATTGGGTATTCGTGAAGCTAACACCAACCGTCGGAGTTCCGGGGGCATTGATTGGCGTGTTGAAGGTGAACTGCATGCTGGGATTGCCGGTGACGGTGTTGAGGGTCAGCCACGACTGAGCAGGCGGATTGTTCACGCCCTTGGTGTCGACCTTGGTGTTGTTTAATGTGATCTGGCCGATTGTCGTCGTTGCGCCAATGTTCTGCAGCCATTGAGCAAGGATCTCCCCTTCAGGGTAGGTCTGATCGATCGTGGCGACTGCCGTTCCAGGAGCCCCAGCGTTAGGGGACCACGTAGCAGCGCTTTCAAATGGCTGGTCGTTATAGAGCCATACGTAGCCGTAGTGAGTTGCGAAGACCCGCCCCCCGGTATTGGCATAGTCGATCAGGTAGCTTTGAGCAGTGGCCGTAGCCTCCGGAGCCGTTCCAGTTCCCTGACAACCAAACATTACGAGGTCATAACTTTCCAGATTTGCGACACTAGACTCTAGAACGGTTTCTGAGGGTGTTGGATTAGTGCCGGTAGCGCCAGTGGAATCGGGGCTTGCCTCGCCGCCAGACTCATACCCCTCATAGAGATTGATACTCCCTGTGGAACTGGGCAGGGTGAATTCACTGGCGCTGATGCCGATCTGCTTGAAGATGCATTCCACATCGTCCGCTGAGCCGGTAACGACCGCTATGTGCGGAAGATCAGCAATGCTTCCATCGGACAAAGTACCGCTGGAAGCCGGCATCGAAAGCGCCGGTAACGTATTTGGTGTGTTGGGTGTAACTACTATGTTGGGATATTGCCGCCGCCACTTGCCGGCTTGGATAACAATCGTTAGAGGATTGGGCACCGTGCCCGTGATGACAAAGCTGAATTTGCCGGCAGCATCCGTGGTCGCATTGCCCAAGGTGTAGGCGGGCACCAAAGGGGGTTGATTCGCGCAGCCGCCATCGACTACACCTTGCGAAAACGGTGGTGGAGGATACGCGGGATTTACCGCAAACACGAGGATGTTTGGGATCGGATCTCCGGTGGCCGACCCGAGAGGGGAATAGACTGTCCCCGAGATGACGGTTGTCTGCGCCTGCGCCAGCCCGCAGCACGCAATCATGCAGAGAAACGGGGCGAGCCAGCGGAAGGGGCCGAAAAACACAGACGTGAGACGCATGGTTAATGTGTGGGACGATTCTCTTGAACGATACGGTTCACGGATGCGTCCTGTAAAGGCCAAAAGCCTGAAACCGAGGGAACGGCCTGCGAGAGGCGGGCGTGGAGAACGGGGGGCGCGCGAATGTGGCAGAATGACAGTGTTCCCGCAGCTTTCCAGTTGCCGAGCCTGCGGGAGGTTCGACAGGGCGAAATGGCTTCCCTGCCGGGCTTTTGGAAGCTCAAATTTTGTTTGCTCGCCTAACCCCGAACCGCCAGCCGTGGTGAACTGCCCGTGAATCTTCCCAACTCCATCACGCTGAGTCGTATAGCGAGCGTTCCGCTTCTGATCTGGGCGCTGTCGCCGCATTTTCCGACGCATGGATTTGCCGGCGAGCAGGAGATTCTGGCTTCGGCGATCTTCATCGCGGCCTCCATTACGGACGGTGTGGACGGCTATCTGGCGCGGCGGCGTGGGCAGATTACGACGCTGGGGATGCTGCTCGATCCGCTGGCCGACAAGCTGATGGTGGCCGCGGCGTTCATCCTGCTGGTGCAGTACAACCCGCGGGTCATGCATCCGTGGATTGCGGTGCTGGTAATCGGGCGGGAGTTCCTGGTGAGCGGCCTGCGGTCGATTGCGGCCTCGGAAGGGTTCACGATCGAGGCCAGCGAGCTGGGTAAGCTGAAGACGGTGACCCAGATCGTGGCCGTAGTGGCGGCCATCCTGAACCATCGGTGGGATTACTGGAATTTCTGGGGTTTTCCGGTTGGCGTACACCTGATTGCCGTGACGGCGGTCTACTGGATGACAACCGTGTCGATCATTTCCGCCGTCGACTATTTTGTGGGGTTCTGGAACAAGGTCGACCGGGCGTCGGACAAGCGACGTAAGCGGCGGAGTTCGATTCTGAGCCGGAAGAAGCGGGACGTTGCACCGGCCGTTGAGGGTGTCGCGCCTAAGGCTTAGGGGTTGGGAAAGTTTTTGTTTGTTCTTCGCCATCATCCTGGAGATGTCGGCGAGAAACAGACAACAACAAAGGCAAGACCTCGGCTAAGCCGAGGTCTTTTGTATAGCGAACGAACTACGCGTGGGTACGCTGTTCGCGTTGGACGAAGTGGTACGGCGGCCAGGGGCCCGAGAGCTGCATGTTGCAGTCTTTCATCTGCTGGGTCGCGGTGCTGTACTTGTTCTGGTAGCGCTCGACAGTCTTCTTATCGACCAGGTGCGCGATGTCCAGCAGCATCTTGCCGGAGTCCGTGCGCTTGCAGGTGATCTCCTCCGCGAGAGGGAGGAACATGCGGTGCATCTGGATGGAAAGTGCGCGGGCGCGGGATTGGCGCTCACGCTGGCGGCTGGCGGACTCCCGCAGGTGCGAAAGGTACTCCTGCCCGGCGGCCTGTTGCTTATAGACCATGCCCTGGGTTTCAGGGCAGATGTCGTCGACCAGGAGCTTGATGTGCATTTCGGCCTTGCCGCGGAGACGCTCAACGTTGGCCATAAAGTGGCGCTGGTTGGAGCGGACGGAGCGGCGGAGAGCGTCGTCATCTTCAAAGGTGGTGCCGAAGCGGAACGGCAGAACCGTGGATTGGGCAAAACAGTTGGCGATGACGGCAGCATGCTGACGGGCTGCAGCCTGGCCTTCGGGGGTTCCCATGCGGGCGGCATCTTCGGCGACGTGCTCGGAGACGATGACGGCCAGATCGGCGGCAGGAAAGAGGAATGTTTGGTTACCGAAAAGTCCGGTGATTCCCTGTAGGGGCATCGGGCGGCGGTGACGAGCCAGGTCGGGAAATGCGTTACGTTCGGCGATACAGTACGCGTACCATGCCATAAAATTCTTGCGCTCCTGAAACTTCTGAGGGATTAAGGGCCCTTCAGTCGAATGAGTTGTTGCCAACCCCAAAACGTACGATCGTAGAAACGAACGCAACCTCGCGCGTGCCCTGAAAAGTGTGCACTGTACTGATTGCGAGCCAGATACTATGCCGAACTCGCAACGGTTGGCAAGAGGTATTTCAATCGCAGGGATAGGTGCGTTTTCGGGACTAGAAACTCGATTCGGGGTAGCGGCTTTTGCAGGCTGGAACGCGAGTTTCGGGCTTTCTTGCTGGTAGACTGAAAGGATGCGTGGGCGGTGGGCCCGGCGATCTCTCGAGCTGTTGAAGGACGGATTTAGTGGATAACGCAACAAAGCGTGACTTGAAGAAGCAGGACCAGTTTGTGTCGCTCACCGAGCATGGAGTCGATTGGGCGGCCAAGAACCGCCAGAAGACGGCCATCTTAGCCGGAGTTGTGGTGCTGATGATCCTAGCCGCAGTCGGCGGCTATAGCTGGTTTGAGCACCGTTCGACTACCGCCGCCACCCAGTTTGGCGCGGCGATGGAAATCTACCAGACGCCGTTAGTGACACCCGGCCAGCAGCTGCCTCCGGGAATGAAGGCTTACAACAGCGCCAATGAACGCGCGGCGGCGGCCAATGCGGCGTTCAACGCCGTAGCGCATCAGTATGGGCTTACGCGTCCCGGCAAACTGGCGCTCTATTTTTCCGGCCTTACTTATATGGAAGAAGGCCAGAACGGCTCGGCGGAGGACACCCTGAAGAAGGTGGCCGGAAGCTGGGACCACGAACTGGCGGCGCTGGGCGAACTTTCGCTGGCGCAGCTCTATCAGCAGACCGGCCGCAACGACAAGGCAGCGGAACTCTACAACAAGCTCGCGAACGGCAATGCGACGACGGTTCCTCCAGGAACGGCGCAATTGCAGCTGGCGGAGATGTATTCCTCCGAAGGAAAGATCGCCCAGGCGAAGGAAATTTACGCCAAGCTTGAGGACAAGGATAAGGACGCGAAGGGTAACCCCGGACCGGCTGCCACTGTCGCTAAGGAAAAGCTGAACCCGAAGGCACAGGGGCCACAGTAAGGTAGAGAGTAGAAGGTATGGAGTAAGTAGTAAAGAGGCCTCTTTCAACGAAGGAGGCCCTTGCTTTTTCTACTCCTTACTCCTTACTCCTTACAACCGATTCGGTTCGTCGTCGTGCAGATGGTCCGCGGTAGAGCGGGAGCTGATGTGTGTGATGTAGCGGTCGGCAGCCGCGCTGGGTGAGCGCAGGTCAGCGACTGTCGTCCACTGATCGCGTTTCTTTGTGGGGTCTGCCGGCGGCGGAGCCCAGAGCGGAAGCCCGAGGCCAAGGTAATCGGCCATGGATTCCGCATGCGGCTCGTAGAGCTTACGCAGGGTGTCGAGGCGCTTGCGGGCCTCGATGTCTCCACAGAGGTTGAAGCCTGCGCCGCCCAGCATATCGCACAGGCGCGCGAACTCGTCGTCTGCTAAGCGATGGCAAGGCGCTTGGCGAAGGCGCTCCTCATCGCGTTCCCGGCGAAACACATGGCCGAGATCGACGAGCGTATGGCGGCCGATGGCAAAGGTGAGCTGCGCCTGCCGGGTGCTGGGACCTTCAATCGTGGTGATCAGCAAGGCGCAGGCGTCGAGGACCGCAGTCAGGGCGGCGAGCCAGCTCTGGTTATCGTGCTGCGAGCGGTAGTAGCAAAGAATCGGGTAGGAGATGTGCGTCTCCAGCATGAGCGCGCACCAGCGTTCCCACTCGGCGAGCAACTCGGTGAGCGCGTGGTGGCCGCCATTGAAGTTGTGGCGGAGCAGCAGCTCGCCCGCGGTAGGGGGTGAGCCGGCGCGAGCGTCCAGCAACGCGACGGCTATTTCGCGGTCCGAAAAGGCCGTATAGAGGACCGGCACGTATCCGATGACGAGCGCGACAAAACCCAGGCCGGTTCCGGCCTCAAGAACGACGAGAGCCCGTGCGGCATGCGTGGTGGGCACGACGTCGCCCAGTCCAAGGGTGAAGAGCGTGGTGCCACTGATATAGAGGCAGCTGCGCAAACGGCTGAAAGCTGTGACCGGATGCATGGGGTCGTTGAACGGCAGGTGCAAGCCGAAATAAATGAGCGCATAAGCTGCAACCAGCAGCAAGGCCCAAACAACGAAGAGCAGGAGCAACGAGAGCGGGCCATAAAAGCTGTAGAGCTGTTCGCGGCTGCGCCGCCACGGCCAATGCGAGGCGGTATAGGCCCACGGACCCCAGGTAACCAGGAAAAACACTCGCGTGATACGGAAGCGTCCCACCGGACGGCGAGGCAAAATGATCGTCTGGAAGGCGTCCAGCAGGACCCCTGCAAGAAATATGCAACCGAAAGTGATTGCTGCGATGTGCATAATGTCACTCTATCGGCTTCGCCCTGTAAGACAGGTATCCAATGTGAAAAAACTGTTGGATGGGCAAATCTGCACAACATTTTCTTCACTATTACGTCTAGTCTGCATATACCTTCTGCGCGCTGATTCTTTGGCGTGCCCTTTCCGTAAACGAACTTCATCTTTCCGCAACGCGTGCTTCTGAGGGCCCCATGAAACAACGTGTGCTGGTCATTGATGACGATAAATTGGTCGCGGATACGCTGAGCCTGATCTTTCTGGCTAACGGCTTCCAGTCTGAAGCTCGATACTCTGCTGCCGCGGGGATGGAGCGGGCGCGGAGTTTCGACCCGGAACTCGTGTTGTGCGATGTGACGATGCCGGATGAAAACGGGCTGGAATTTGCTGAGCAATTGCATCGGGAGCGTCCGCAAACGAGGATGCTTATGTTGACGGCGTACTCCAGCAACGCCTCAAAGGTTGAAGCGCAGTCTTCGCGGATGGGACGGCCGTTGAAGCTACTCTGCAAACCCTGCCGGCCGGAACTTCTGTTGCGCACCGCGACTGAGATGCTCGCGACTGCCTGAAGAGGCTCGCGGCGTAAACTCGTTTAAGATGTCTTCTTCCGACGAGATGCCGAGTTTTGCCAGCCTCCGACGAGGCGCAGGCAAACGCTCGCCTCGATCCGCGAAGGCCGCACCGATAGAACGTACCGCTTCCCTCTTCGATATGCTGGCCGAGCCGGTGACCGCGGCCGATGTGATCGAAGAACAGTCGCGTGGGTTGAGTGCAAGGGTTCGCGTCGAAGAAAAAGCGGTCACTGTACAGGGCTTCGCGACACCCGCAGCTGAAGCCCGGGTGTGGACCGTTGGCGACCTGGTTCGCGAGGTACGCGAGCTTGTAGAGAACAGCTATTCACAGGTCACGGTTGATGGTGAAATCTCCAACTGGCGGCCAGCGGGAAGCGGACACTGCTACTTCACTCTGAAGGATGGCAACGCGCAGCTATCGGTCGTGATGTTTCGGCGGCAGGCCACACTGCTGCGCTTCAAACCCAAGGATGGCGATGCTGTTCGGCTGCGCGGGCAGGTGAGTGTGTACGAGAGCCGCGGCCAGATGCAGCTTATTGCCGAGAGCATGGAAGAGGTTGGGCAAGGTGCGCTGCTGGCCGCTGTCCAGCGACTGAAAGAACGCCTGCGGCGGGAAGGATTGTTTGACCGCAAACGTCCGCTGCCTGCCTTTCCCAAATGCATTGGGATTGTTACCAGCTTGCAGGGCGCCGCGCTGCGCGACATTGTGAAGGTTTGCCGCAGAAGGCATGCGGCAGTAAACCTGCTGATCTATCCGGCAGCGGTGCAGGGCCCGCGTTGCGCGGCGGAAGTGATCGCGGGTATCGAGTGGTTTAGCGCCCATGCGGAGCGCGCGGATGTCGTGATTGTCGCTCGCGGGGGTGGAAGCTGGGAGGATCTGCATGGCTTCGACGAGGAAGACGTAGCGCGTGCGATTGCAGCCTGCGCCGTGCCGGTGATCGCAGGCATCGGACACGCGACCGACACGACAATCGCCGATGCCGCGGCGGACGTTTGCGCTCCGACGCCTTCCGCAGCAGCGGAGCTGGTGACCGCAGCGCAGTCTCGCGTGGAAGAACGGCTCGCGCGGTTGCGTGGGCGCGTGTTGCGAGCCGGAAGCTATGAGATGCTTCGTGCGCAGCAGAGATTTTCACAGTTAAGCGCAGAGGCGGCATTGGGCCGACTACGGGGTTTGATTGCTCGCCGCGAGCAGCGAGTGGACGAGTTGGAATTTCGAGCTGAGTCGGCCATTGCGAACATATTACGGTCGCGGGGAGCGCGCCTGGGACAGCTTGCGCTACGGTTGCAGCGGCAGGACGTTGCGGTGCGGTTTGCCAAGGCACGCCATCAGCTTGAGAGGCTGCAATCACGGGTGAACGGCGCGCGCGATGCTTTTGGAGCAGGCCGGATGCAGCATGTCCTCACATTGACGTCACAGCTAGAAGCTTTGAGTCCACTACGGGTGCTGGACCGCGGCTATGCGCTGGTCTACGGCCCGGATGGCAAGCTGCTCCGTTCTTCCACCAGCGTGGTGGCTTACGACACAATCGTGGCGCGGCTTGCCGAAGGCAACGTACGTGCGAAGGTGACGAGCACGGAATGACGCGCGAATCGTTTTCGATGTGACAACATCAATTCGTATATGGATAAGCCAATCCATCCCGAAACCCAAATAGGCCATGTACATCTGCGCGTGGCCGATCTTGAGCGCTCGATTCGGTTCTACAACGGCGTACTGGGGTTCGAAGTAACCATGCGGCTGGGAGATTCGGCTGCATTTCTTTCCGCCGGTGGCTATCACCATCACATTGGATTGAATACCTGGGAGAGCCTTGGCGGTTCGCCGCCAGCGCCTGGAACCACCGGTCTGTATCACGTGGCAATCCTTTATCCCTCGCGTGCTGAGTTGGGCGATGCCTTAAAGCGCTTGTTGGCGGCTAAGATACCGCTCGATGGCGCATCCGATCACGGTGTCAGCGAGGCGCTTTACCTGCGGGACCCGGATGGCAACGGCGTCGAGCTATATTGTGACCGTCCACGCGAGGAATGGCCTATGACCTCAAGCGGCCAAGCTACGATGTTCACGAAGGCGCTGGATCTGCGCGGTCTACTGGATGCCGCCGACAAAGCCTGATTTTCGACACGACAAACGGAATCCTGGAGTGTCACAACTGGTACGGACGGCGACCGGGTAGGGTTTGCGCGGGGGCCGGTGATACCATTCATCCAAATGGAATAAACGAAACGGCTTCAACGTATCTGGTTTCACGTAGGGGGAACCACATGCATTTCTACCGCCGGGCTTGTTTGATCCTGCTACTGTTTTGGGCCATCGCTGGACCGGCCTGCTCTCAAATTCTTTTCTGGAAGCGCTTTCACAAGAAGCCGCAGGCTGCGACTCCTGTGCAGCAAAGTCGCGCGACAAGTCTAATCCATACACAGGCCCAGTTTTATTATGGCGGGAAGCTTCTGGCATCCGTAGACAACGCCAGTGCGACTCTTTATGACTCCACGGACCCTGGCCCTGGCAGCAAAGAAGATGTGGACGCCATTACCAGTGGACGCGAGGGCGTAAAGCAGGCGCAGAGGGTTTGCAGCGCCTTCGTGCCGGGTAAAGGTGACACCATCGGACTGGGCGGCGATGTTTACTTCGACTTCGTGGATCGGGGAAGCTATTGGATCCTGGTGTGCGCCCAGGTGAAGTTCAGCGGAGTAGCCAAACCGGTGTGGGTATCAGGCACAATTCCGATTGCGCGGGACGAATTCGTTTCCACCAATGCCGCGGAGTACAACCTGCCGCATGAGGTGAAGATTGTACTCGACCCCTATGCAGCGGAACTAAACGCAAAACCGGTGGAGCTTCCACACCTGATTTCGGCCCGGCTCGCCACACTGCCGACAGACCAGGAACAAACCAAACCCTAAAACTTAGCGCCGGTAGTAGCCGTCGCGCGCCTGCACCTCATCCTTGCTCTTCGCCGCAGGACCGGCGAGCGTGAGAGTTATCAGGTGGTAGCCCTCTGAGGCAGCGTCAGCCGTCGGCGAGAAGCCAAGCCGGTACTGAGAGCGAAGCTCTTCGCCGATTTCAGAGTAGATTTTGTCGACCGTCTCCTTCTTGGTGACTTCGAAGACCCGGCCTCCGGTTTCACCGCACATACGTTCGAGTATCTTTTTGCCATCGACATGTTGCTGGCCGTAGCCACCATGACCGCCGCCGCCAGGCCCACCCATGCCACCATGACGTCCCATGCCGCCGCCAAATGGACCGCCGCCCCCACCCCCGTAACCGGGATGGTCATCCTTATAGTAGATGGCATAAATGATGGTGTCGGCACGCTGTGCGGCCTCGATGGCCTCGGAAGGTTCTTCAGGCTGCCGTGATCGTCGCCATCGGTAAGCAGGATCAGGGCACGACGTCCCTTTTGTTTAGTGATGACTTCATCGGAGGCGAGGAAAACAGAGTCATACAGCGCCGTACCTGCTCCGCCTCCATTGCGCCCGTGACGCCCGCCGCCCTGAGAGTCGTTGGGATCACTGTCGTTATTGCCACCATTCGGGTTTTGCTGAAAGCTGGGTTGGGCGGCGTCGACCTGCTTGAGCGCCTGCTGGAGTTTGCCGCGAGACATGGTGACATCCTGCAGCAGTGTGACCGCGCGTGCGAATTGGATGAGGAAGGCCTGATCGCGATCGGGCGCGAGCATCTTGTCGAGGAAGCTGGCGCTCGCTGAGCGCTCATCGTCAAGAAGATTGCGCTGACTCATACTGGTGTCGATCAACAGGCCGACCGTGAGCGGAACATCGGCATCATGATCGAAGTAGCGAATCGCCTGGGGCTTGCCATCGACCTGAAGCACGAAGTTGTCGCGGACGAGCCCCGGGACCAGCGCGTCGTGTTTATCGCGAACGATGGCCGGGACGATGACCAGCTTGGCGTCGACCGTAATGGTGGAGGCATTGGTAGGTGCGGCTGGCGCGGGCGCGGGCTGCTGACAAAAGGCCAAGGGCGCAAGCGCAAGTAGGGCGGCGGCAAATTGAGGTTGAAGTCGCATCGCAACGATTAGACGAGATTTTATCGAACGCGTATACGGAAATTTTGGGGCTGCGTTTCCGTGAAAATCCAATTCCTGAGACTGCCATTCATTTTGATTAAGCCTCCCAACCGAGGCTACATATTGGAGCGAAAGGTTTGGGAATACGTTAAACACTTTCAGGATCTCATCCTAGACTCATCATTAGCTTAACGATGCCTGCCTTTCGGGATCACGATTTTTCGTGGGCCAAATAGTCTTGCGTCGACGGAATAAGCACCTGGCCCAATCAAAGCCAGTGCAACGCAAAGCATAATCGTCTCCAGCGATTGGCATACGTGCTGGGTCTTCTGGGCGTCTGTTGCAAGCAAGGCAGCGATATAGCTTGCCAAACGCATCGTTGCCACAGTTATCGCAGCCAGGGGTGTAAAAAAACCAATGAAGATCGCCACGCAGAGAACGGTTACTGCCAGCGCAAGAACCGGATGCGTCCAGGCATCACGCCTGAAATGACCGTCGAGGATGCGGAGCGTTATAGCGAGCCGAAGAACAAGCAGGCCTATGCCAGACCAACCCTCCGGAAAGCTTGAGAAGAACCGTTGCAGCCGGGGCCTCCTGAGTTGCGCTATTGCACAATAGTCCGAGCGTAGGCCTCCTTCATCCGCCGCGAAACCCTAGATAGAGTGGTTTTCGGCGCAGCTCCAATCAAGAATGAGGCTAGAGCTGGATAATGCCGCGACGCAAACCGATAGCCACGGCTTCAGTCCGGTCGCTTGCGCCGAGCTTTTCCATGATGTGCTTCACATGACCTTTGACTGTCTCTTCCGTGATGAAAAGAAGTGCTGCGATGTCGCTGTTGCGATTTCCGCCGGCGATTTTCTGTAGAACTTCTATCTCGCGTTTGCTCAAAGCTTCGTAACCCATATGCTCCACGAGTTGGGCCGCTACTTCTGGAGGAACATGCCGCTTGCCGGAGTGGACTTTGCGTATCATCTCCACGAGTTGCTTACGCGGCATGCTTTTGAGCATGAAGCCCTGCGCACCCGCTTCCAGAGCGCGCTGAATCTCAGCGTCGCCGTCGAAGGTCGTCAGCATGATCATGCGGGCATCCTTAAACTCAGTACGGATGGCGATGAGCGCGTCGATACCGCTGATATCCGGCAACCGCAAGTCCATCAGCGTAACATCGGGCCGATGCGCGCGAAATCCCATGATCGCGTCGCGGCCACACTGAGCCTCTCCCACCAAGAGCATATCCGCCTCGTTGCGAACGACCGCGGCTATGCCTTCTCGCATAAGGGGATGGTCGTCAACGCAGAATACACGGATGGGTTGAGTTGAGGTCACAGGATCTTGGATTTCCTTTCGTTTTGCGGTATCTCTAACGTTCCCTATGGAGCCATTGCAGCCATTTGGCTTTGGAGCGATTGGTTCCGTTTTCAAATGCGATCGTACCCGGAACCACGAGCTCCACTTCTGTTCCCGTCCCAACGCGGCTCCGTAGGTTCAGTTGCGCTCCCATCCCTTCAGAACGCTCGCGCATGCCAATCAAGCCCCAATGGCCTTCGCGCCCTTCACTGAGCACCACTTCATCGATGCCGCATCCGTCGTCTTGAACGAGGACCCGCAAGAGGCGGTTCGCATATTCTATCCCTACCTCTACGGTGTTCGCCTGCGCATGCACAAATGCATTTACAACCGCTTCCCGCCCAATGCGATAGACCTCATCACGCACCGCGGGCCGAAGGTGCCGGGGGACTCCTTGAACCATGACTCGGTACACCACCTTTTCGTCGGTGACGAGCTCAGCCGCAAGACGTGACAGGGCCGATTCGAGATCAACAGAGTTACTGTCGGTACGCAGACCTTGGAGTGCGTGTCGACCTTCCTCCGTCACTTGGGCCATCAGCTCGAGAACACGGCGCAGCAAAGGTTTAGCCGGCGACCCGACAGGAATTTGATCTTCGGCGAGATCCAACTGCATGGAGGCGCTGAGGACTCCCTGCAATAACGTGTCGTGCAGGTCCTGCGCGATGCGCGTGCGCTCCGCAAGGCGATCATGGAAACGACGGTTAAGCCCTTCTGTCAAATGCCTGAGCCGCAGACGATGAATGAGTGCGATCAATAATGCAAATACGACCACACAGGCAAGACGAAAGTACCAGGTTTGCCAGAGAGCTGGCTCGATGACGAAAGGAACTGTCGTTTCCGGGCCATTCCATATACCTTGCCCATTCGATGCCACAATGCGGAACCTATATTTCCCAGGCCCAAGGTTGGTATAGACCACTTGACGCAGAGCTACCTCATTGCTCCAACCTTGATCAGAACCATCCAGGCGATAGCGAAAACGGATTCTCTCCGGGACCGATAGGTTTGTGTCGGCGTATTTGAAAGCGATGCTCTGTTTGCCGGGGCCAAGTTTCAGATTGTCGGAGAAGTTCATCATATGTCCCTCCGCCGAAACCGATTCGATGCGCACACCCTCAGGTGCAGCATAGCCTTGTGCCTGTGAAGGATCAGCGACAACAAGTCCATGCGCCAGCGATAACCATATTCGTCCAACCGGGTCGATCACAACAGATCGATCGCGGCGCACGCCTTCCGCGGCTGGAAGACCATCATCCGCCCCATAGCTCAAGACATCGGTATCCTTGAGCGAGTTCGTCAGCAGTCGCTCCCGATTGACTTGCAGGACATGATCAGACGTAACGACCCACAGGTTACCGCTTCTGTCCTGGGTAATCCCGAGCACCTCCTCGCGCAATGGCTCGGGCAAGGAACGCGGCACTTCGATGCGGCCATTTGCAAAGTAGGCGATACCGCTTGTGGTTGCTATCCAGAGAACATGCTCAGCATCCTCGAAGATCGATCTTATGTGCGACGAAGGCAGCTCATCTGCTCCACCAAAATTCTTCCACTGGCCATCCGCATAGCAGGCGAGTCCACTCGGCGACGCGATCCACATCGTCCCGTCATGCCCTTCCACGATCGAAAAGATAGCATTGGACTCCAAACCATTTGCCACCGAATAATTCGTGAACTTGCCGTGACGCAGCACGCTGACGCCCGCGCTTACCGTTCCGGCCCACACCGTTCCATCGCGATTGCGGTGGACAGTGAACACACTGTTCTGTGCAAGCCCATTCGTCCGTGTGTACGTCCGCGCTACGAATGAGGCGCCTTTTTTCGTCAATTCAGTCAACCCGCCTTGTTGCCGGCCAAGCCAGAGCTCCCCATCCCCTCCGCTTATGGAATAAACAATGTCACTCCCGAGACCGGCATCTGTGACGTGGCCCGTGCGCCCATCCTTTAGCCAATAAAGACCGCCCGAAGCTGGGGCAAACCAGGTTCGTCCCTCTTCGTCAACATAAACTGGACCGCCGTTCTCGGCAGGTACACCTTCCGCAACCGAGTACTGCGTGAACATGCCATCGCGCAGCCTCTCGATGCCACGCGTTCCTCCGAACCATATGTCACCATCTCGATCTTCGTAGACGGCTGTAATATCCGTTCCGGGTGTGCTCTCCCTAAAGTCGACAGAGATAGCTAATGAAGGGGTCACTCGAAGAAGACCGTGATTTGTGCCCGCCCATAGATTCCCCTGCCGGTCACGGATTAGCGCAAAGACCTGAATTTTTCCGAAACCTGCAAGCATTGGCTCATGTTTGTCTTGTTTCCCGTCCCAAAAGTCCAGACCGCTGTCCGTACCAATCCAAAGTCCCGCGTTATTCGCCGTTGCAAGCGCATTGATGCTTTCGAGCGCAGGCTCCTGGGACACTCGGAGCAGGTGGCCCTGAAAGATTCGTAACAACCCAGCATCACGCGTACCTAACCACACGCTGCCGTCCGAGGTTTGCGCCGCTGAGATCGCAACACCGATCAGGGTCTCTCCTGGAAGTACGCTGTCAAAGTGGCCTTGGTGAAAGCGCAACGTTCGATTATGCAGTCCCCACAAAAGCAACTCGCCTGTCGAATCTTGCGACATCGCGGTGAAAGCAGCCTCGTTGAGTCCAAATCGTGCAACAGCATCTTCAAAGACACCGTTTCTATAACGAATCAGGCGCGGACCATCTGGCCGGATCCAAAGATTCCCTTCGGGATCGGCAACCAGTCCTCGAACGGCGCCGATGGGAGGATATCCCAGGATCGGTCGCTGAATCAGCCTGAATTCAAACCCATCGAAACGAACTAACCCACGCTCCGTTCCGAACCACAAATAGCCGTCTTGTGATTGGCAGATTGCATAAACCGCTCCTCCTAGAAACCCATTGTCCGAGCGCCAAACATTATGCACGTATTGCGATAGTGAGCGGTTTGGATCCAGCGCGCTCGCCAGAGGGGCAAGACTGAAGAGGATAATCGCAACCGTGAGTTGCCGTCGCCATCGCATCATCACCCTACGGAAGATACTCGAACTTTTCAAGAATGACCTCGGTTGGGTGCTTTAGGCCGTATCGACATATAGCTTGAGGTGTATCCAAGCGCAGGCGATGGCGACGATGGCTTTGAAGTTTTGTTTGAGTTTTTCGTAGCGTGTGGCGAAGCGGCGGAGGTGTTTGAGCTTGGAGAAGCATCTCTCGATGCAGTTGCGCTTTCGGTAGAGCTCTTTGTCGTGGGGGTGTTGGTGCTTGCGGCTGGACAGCGAGGGTACGACGGCCTCGGCGCCCATCGCTGCGATGTGGGCGCGGATCGCCTTGCTGTCATAGCCTTTATCGGCCATCACCCACTCAGCCTTGCGCTCTCCCAGCAGACCGACGGCCTGGGTGCAGTCGTTGACCTGGCCACCGGTGACCGTGAAGTCGACCGGCAGACCGAGTTCGTTGGCCAACAGATGGACCTTGCTCGTCAGACCTCCTCGGGAGCGCCCCAGAGCCTTGTCGGAGCCCCCTTTTTGCGGCCCGTGGCCGCCTGCTGGTGAGCCCGCACGATCGTCGAATCGATCATCAGATACAGATTCTTGCGATCCGCCACCAGATCGTGGAAGACCTTCTCCCATACCCCGCTCTGAGCCCAGCGACTGAACCGCTTGTGCACGCTCTTGTACTTGCCGTAACGCTCCGGAAGATCGTGCCAGCGGGCTCCGGAACGAAGCACCCACAGCACACCGTTGATAAAAACACGATTGTCGGCCGCCGTTCGGCCCACCGTATCCGCACGCCCCGGAACCAAACCCTCGATCCGAGACCACTGCGCATCACTCAACTCATATCGACTCACGCCCATACATACAGATCAACAAATCAAATGCGATCTGGAAAGTCTATATGTCGATACGCCCTAGGCCGCTTTGCGAATGGAAGAAGTCATAGAAGTCGATATGCACGGTTTCGCCTCCCGGGAAAGGGACACCCGAGGTAAAAACATGGTGCGCCAGCTCCCTGGCTCCAGGCCCAGTCGACTCACCATAAAATGTTTTAAAGGACGCCACTCCTGGCTGCCAGCGAAGAACATGCGTAAACTTGCCCGGCGGGACCGAAAAGTGCATGGTATTCTCCGGCACATAGTAAGGCTGGACGGTGTAATCACCATTCTGCTTCCCTGAATTCCCCCAGCGGCTGAGTTCTATGTCTAGTTCGGTGCGGACCTCCTGATCGTGCCGTTCGTCCAGCGTGAACATCGCTAAAACTGCCGAAGGCTCAAGGTGGGCGCTGTCCTGGACCACGAACCTGTAAGTCCCATAACCAAGACTCCGCGTGAGTTTGACCCCCGCACTGGTCCAGCGGCCATCGCGATCGCCCATTTTCAAATGCAGATACCCTTGCTGATCCACCCAGGCATTTGCGGGGTCGTAGTCATTCATCTCTCCGCCACGATTGCTGGGCGAGGTACGCACTGTCCAGTCGTACCCACTGAAGCGAATGGTTTTCGAGATAACAGGCGGCGCCTCCATCCCCTTGACTGTGGCAACCGCGAGCACTCCACTCCCTACCGGTGGAAGCGTCCCAATCTTTGCCTGCGGCTGGTACCCTGGCGTCACAAGGAGCGCAGCGTACTCCGCGCCGATGTGGGTCACGGTATTCCAGGTCGTATCGCTCTCAATCTTTGTAAGAGGTCGGCTGCGGAACGGCTGAACCCACCACCACGCTCCGTTCTTCGCATACAAAACGATCTGTTGCCCGCTTACGGAACCTGAAACAGATCCAGAAATCGGCTCTATGATTTCGGGCCCTCCATACCCTCCGCGCGGCACGTTAACGAACCGCACAGATATCTTCGGCTGCGGAGAATACGTCCCGCAGCCGGTAGACATATCGAGCACACCAAACGACAGGATGGCTGCCAGACTAGCCTTCAACCGAATTGAGTGAAGGAATCTATGCATAGGACTCCAACGGACTTGAACCTGTAGAAATTAGATAAAATTCACTTTATCTCAAGTTGCAATCGCACAACGGAATGACAACGATCCAGCAAAAATACGATCGATTTTGCAGTGTTTCACGATGGAATTCAAAACGGTTGAAGATATCTCGACTACGGCAAATCCCGTTGCAATACACATTACCGGAGCAAAATAAGCGCCTCGACAGCAAGAGTGACTTGGGGGAGATCGTTCAGTTGTTGCGATGCAGCCAGCAGTTGACGACGAAACGGAAGTCGGCGAACTCGCCGGTGGTCTGGATGACGGTCGTAACCTCGTGGCCGAGCGAGGAAGGAAATACCAGAAGGCTGTTTTGCTCGGGGGCGATGGTAACGAAGTTGTCTGGCTCGCAATCTGAAGTCGAGTCTGGGCCGGGGTGGGCGCGAAGGTCGTAGAGGCGCAGGTCGCCGCCGGTGAAGAGCTTGGGGTCGCGGTAGAAGTAATAGATGGCCGTGAGCATGCGGCGGGTGGATGCGTGCGAAGTGCCGGAGCCGGTGTCCGTATGGAAGGCAAAGTGCGCGCCGTCACCGTAGGCAGCAATCTGCAGCTCGACGCGCTTTTGCTCAAAGGGCCCGTCGTCGAGGGTGGTGAGCCATTCCTGGTAGCTATTGATTAGAAGCTTGGTGAAGAGCTGCTCGAACGGGCCGAGGTCGTTGAGCCGTTCGCAGCGGCGGACGGAGTTGTCGACGGTTTGGCCTGCGATGCCAGCGGGGATAAAGCGTGACTCCTGGCTGAGGGTCCAGGCCAGAAGCGCCCGGTGCTGGTCCGGCGGGAGGAAGTCGTGCAGCACGAAGTGAGGCGCCGGAAGTTTTAGGGGCATAGCTCACTGTGGGTGTCCACAAGGGCGGTGTCAACCGGACTGGGTTACGGGACGGCGTCTGGTGAACAAATCGTGGCGATGCCAGCGATGTTGAGTCCGTGTAGCTTTGTGTCTGTCGTGACGAAGTAATCGGTGCCGACGGATGCAGCTAAGGCGAGATGAAGAGCGTCGGCGGGTCTGGCGCGAGTGGTGGCGCGGATGTCGGCAAATCGTTCGGCTGTGTCGGTAGTAAATGGAATGAGGGTGATTGCGGACGAGAGGCAGAAGCGACGGTACCTGGTCGCCGTGAAAAGGTCGCCGTTCCGTTTCGGAACTACCAGGACTTCGGCCAGGATGAGATTGCTGGAGAGAAACTCGTGATGAGCGAATCTCATGCGGTTGACGAAAGACTGGGTCGGCGGACCAAAGGTCGTATGCCCTTCAAAGTAGTAGATCCAGAGCATGGAATCAAGATAGAGCTTCATTCGCCCCAGTCTTCGCGTTCCTTGCGGTGGATTCCAGAAGCTCCGCCTTCTTCCGGGAACCAACCTTTCATGCTCCCGTAGAGGCTATCGAATAGAGCCCAGCCTTCCTCATAGGAGAGTGGCTTTTCGTCGAGTTCGGGTGTGGCTGGCGGGATGGGATGGGAGGCCATGGTCGCTCCTTGAGCTGCTGAAGATAGTGTACGACGCAGGGATAGGTCGGCTTCAACTTCTTCCATGCGTGGTGGAGTCGGCTTCTGGTGTTCCCCACTCATGCGCAGAACGGAGCGCATGAATGGGCCACCCGGATGTTGGTGCCCGTTTTTGAGAGAACAGAGGCTCGCGTGGCACCTTCATCACGGTCTCATCGTGGTGAGTGGGGAACACCAGCTTCCTCCCGAGCGTCCTATGTCCAATGCGACTCGATCTCGACGCGACGCGTTCTCCAGTCAGCCAGTGCCGTTAGCTGCTCCAGGGCCAGTCTTCCGGGTTTGTGACGAGACCGCGGGTGACGGGGTTCCTGGGTGTACCGAAGCCATTTGGAACCAAGCCGGGTGCGCATCCAAACGCGCACTCTGCGGATGAGTGCGGAACGCTGCCAATCTCACCATTGACCCACCCGCGCCCCAGGATACCCTAAATCCATGCAGGTTAACCTCCAATACGCCGAAGAGCATCTGGCAGATCTCGGAGATGCCGTGGACGCCGGTCAGGAAGTTGAAATCTCCCGCCCGAACAAGCCTTCCCTGAAGCTTGTCGTGTCTTCTACGCCTGCTCCGGTACAGGAAACCGGCCAACGCATTCTCGGTGCGGGCCGCGGAGAACTGCGTGTACCCTCCTGGGAGGAGTGGAAGGCGATGGATAAAGAACTCGCCGACCAAATCAACAACTCCCCGCTATTTCTGGGTCATAGTATCGCGTAGAGGATGGAGCGGCCGTTGAGCAACAGGCCGTGAAGGAATGGCGGAAGAGGAGGGAGCACCCGCCTGCTGTTGTATTCATTCTACTTACCATAAAAAACTAGCCGTTACCTGACTCGTTACCCAGTATTAGGGAAAAGAGGACTGGTAAAAATGAGGAAGCGAACTGTAAGCGTCTATCTCCGCGTCCGCGAGGGTGGAGGCAAACAACCATACTATCCAGCCGCATATACGAGTAATGGAACATTACGGCCACTACATGCGCTGATACAGGGGAAGCCTGTCCAACGGCCAGACGGTAACTACTATCTCCGATACCGCACGCGGGACGGCAAACGGCACTTTGAGTACTGCGGTGTAGACCCGAAGTTGGCTACAACGATGCGGCTCCAGCGGCAGCACGTCATTGCCGGAGAAGACCTCGGCCTCGCTACGGTACCGATGCCACCAGCGGTACGGCGGCCGAAGACTGAACCGGACACTCCAGTGGACGACTTGGAAAGCCCCCTCGCCGCACCAGCGGAACTCGTGGGTGGTCGCCTCCCGCTCGCAAAGACAATTGAGACTTACGTCAAAGAAAAGCAAATCCTGACCGGTCGATCCAGTGGCTATCGCTTCCCGTTGACAGAATTCTTAAAGCAAAGCCGGTTGATGTATCTCGATCAAGTGGAGGACGAGGCGGTCGTGGCTTATATAGCTTACCTAGTCAAGCTGGGGAAGTCGGCCAGCACTGTTGAAGGCCGCATCGTCACACTCACTGCCTTCTTGCGCCGGTACAAGCTAGAGAAGCGGTTCCGCTGCGGACTCGCTCCTAAGCCTACTCAGAAGCTGGTGCGTACGTATTCCCCTCATGTGTTGGAAGCTCTCATAGCCGCTGCCACCGCGGAAGAGCGGATCACCTTCATTTTTTTCCTTCAACTTGGGATGCGGGAGAGAGAGGTGATGTTCGCCGCCTGGACAGATATTGACTGGGGTCGCAACGTCTTCCGCGTAACCGAAAAGACCGATGTTGGATTCCGTATCAAAGACCGGGAAGAGCGTGACATACCTATTCCCCCGGAACTAATGACGGCCCTCAAGAGCCGATGGAAAGTAAGGAACCACCTACGCTGGATATTCCCTACCCCAAAGGGGCAGCCAAACGGTCATCTCCTGAGAGACCTCCAAAAACTTGCTCTACGCGCTGGTCTCAATTGCGGGCGATGCACCACGAAGGGAGGGAAATCATGCCTACTTAAAGCGTGCTGCCGGAGCTTCGGCCTCCATGACTTCCGGCGTACTTTTGCGACCGCACACCATCAGGCCGGAGTCTCGGTGCGACAGCTAATGCTTTGGCTCGGACACAGCAATATGGAGACGACGCTACGGTATCTGGCGGGAGCGGATGCTGCGAGCGACGAGGTACGCGCTCAGGTGGAGAAAACGTGGAAGGAATGGACTGACTCTACAGTCCGAGTTGGCGTCGCTCAAGCCATACAGCGAGTTGCACCGGGTCAAAGCGGATACTGCGGCCAATACGAAAAAATGGCACCTCAGCTTTGCTCACCCAGAGGCGTAACGTAGCCCCGCTGATGCACAGCAGCGGAGCAACCTGCTTCGAATCCATCATTGTAGTCATGGCTCTGAGGCTCTCTGTGATCGATTTACCGGGAGGCGTAAGGCACAGTAGAGTATTTCCAGGGTAGCTGTTACCATCGTTCATCCCATCTAGTACTGAGATACACCAATATTTCCGGCTTGAAATCGAGAAGACTGAAACTAAATCGCATCCGCATCTTTTGTGTCGATAACCTCGTCTCTGCCGAAGACGTGATCTATTTGATGATCTCGGAAATTGTTACTGGAGATGACTGAGTGAAGCCCATAAGGTGATGTAATTGGCGAAAGCGGCATAGGACCGAGGAAACATTGGTGGCCTACGCTGGCAGTCTCGGGAATAGCTCCCAGTCAACTGCTGAAGCTTACGATTTAGCGACAATCTGTGTTTGTAGGAATGGAATCCTTAGGCTTTCGAAGGAGATTTTGCCGCTGCATCGCCTCTTGTCCTGTCAAAGGCTCCGCGCTAGCATCTGCCTGACTACCTGGGGCGTCAGCTACAAGCTCCATCAACTGGTCATGCGATTCATGAAAGCCCAACTTCTAAAGCTATCGAGCATATTGCGGCAAAAGAAACGGCTAATGCCTCTCAGAGAGCCAGCAGGAAGCCTATGCAGTGTCACCAGACTGTCCTGGCCAGTGCCACTCTCGTAGATCGGAACTCCACGCAATCCCAAGACTGGCAAAGTTATCAAATCCGCCGCGGCTATCTTCCTCAGAATACCTGGAGCCATGAAAAAACATCAGAGCACGTCCGACTCCTGGCACGCGTCTTAAGTCGGTTACAAAGCCAGCCGTGATTCGCCCAGCCGCCCAAGGCCATTCGCTCTGCCCTAGGGTTATTACGCCATCCCCAATCCAATCTCTCAGATTTTGGCTCCGCTTTACACCAATCCCGTTGGCTGGTGAGTAAAAAAGTACGTACTCGTCTCTGTCGACAATAATGCAGGGGTTTTCTCCACCCGACACCTTTCCTACGGGCACCCAACTTCTAAAATCAGAGGAACGAGACAGGCGAATTCCATCTTGTTTATAAAGGCACCACCAGATACCACTGTGATCCTTGTCCTGGATTATGTACGGGTCAATCATTCTACCCATTTTCTGCTCGGACACTGTATTACCTTGTACTCTTAACAACTCTGGAGCGTTCCAGGTTTCTAAATCGCGGCTCCTGATTGTCCAGATTCTCGCATCTGCGTTCCCATACCGCTCGCCGTGCGGCCGTGGATAGGTTTGGATGCAAAGCACCCATTCTTCTCCAATTCGGACGATATCACCTGGCGAACCGAAGTCCAGCAGAGAACTTTTCGCTGTTATAACTTTTGGTGGAGTCCAATCGGACAAGGTTTTACTTTTACTCCAAGCGACATAAGAGTATGGGATAGCACCTTCTTTCTGTACAAGCGTAAAATAAAGGTAGAACCAGCCTTTATGATAAATCGCCGTCGGATCTCTATACGCGGTGGTCTCATCACCGCTCATCAAGACGGGTGATTGAAGCGAAGCTAGCATTTGGGCGAGCTTCGAAGGTGGCTTAGGCCGCGACGATAGCGGCGAGGCACCTTTGATCACCGTAAAGAACAATCCACCCAAACTCAGTGCTTGTTGAATGAAGGTCCTCCGGCCTGTGGTAGGTATCAAGTTCATTTGGCTCCAATCACTATCGGAATCAATAAGGCGCTTCATTTCTTCATTCGATAGTTGCGAGTTCACACGCGCACGCAAAACTTGAATCTGCGGGCCGCTACCGTTTCTTTTGCGTATTTCGTGCAAATATTTTATGCCGCGGAGATATGGTGGCCATCTTTTCGCCAATTAGCCGCCGCATCTTACAGATCCGAACTCATGATTCACTCCATCAGATTTTTCTCTGAACTTGCGACCGGTCTCAGTGCATAGATTGATGTACTAAGACCGTCTGCCGTTTGCCCAGTGCATCCCTAGAAAATCACCTTGAACGTGAACTGCAGCTGCCTAGCAATCGCATTAGTGCTGGTGATAGTGCCGACCGCTGAAGACGAAATGGTAGAGTTAGGAACCGAAAAACTGGGTGTATTTGTGATGTTGAATGACTCGGCTCGAAACTGCATAATCGTCGCCTCGTGAATTGGAAAATCCTTCATTATCGAAACATCCACACTTCTTTGATGGGGGCCATGAAGAAAGTTTACGGGTGTATTGCCGGGTGTGCCAAATGCCTGAGGTGCGAAAGCTGCAGCATTAAAGAATCTGCGAATGCTCGGATGAGGGAGATTCGGATTACCGACTACGTTTGGACGGTCGCTGCTGACTCCAACATTTATCTGGGGGGCACCATTGGTGATATTAAAGGGGATACCAGTCTGCCATCTGCCGATAGCGTTCAGTTGCCACCCAGCTCCGAGCAGATGCTCCACTCCGCGAGATTTCTTCAAGATGGGTAATTCGTATGTAACAGCTCCAGCTACTCTGTGCCGAATTTCATAAGCACTTGTTCCATAGTCATACAGTGATGACTGCTGCGGGGAGACTAAGCTGCTAATGGAAAGATTATCCAGCTCGTGAGCAAATGTATAGTTCGAGATAACCGTGAGGCCGCCTGTCAAACGGCGCTGAACCTCCGCCTGTAAAGCGTTGTAGGAGGACGATCCATGTGAGTATATTTCTTGGATAGCTGTAACATTTGGTAATTGAGAGTAGTAGGGTCTGCGTGACTGTAAGTTAGCAGCTGTCGTCGAAGGGCTTGGGGCAGGAACGTCAATGTTTCCGAAGACTAGAGGGAGCCTTGTCCCAAAGTCTCCCACGTATCTGACACTCACGACGGTAGCGCCCAATTGCTGGGCCACTTCGAGGCTTGTTTGATTCATAGCCGCATTCCGGAAGCCCAGATCTATTGCTCCTGCGATAGTTCCGAAAGGTGCGTTCGGATTGCTTGCGACAGGGATCGGAGCCGGGGCGGACAACGAGACGTTCGTGATCGGGCCATAGTTGTATGTAAAGGGAGCATTTTGCAAACTCTGGTGTGATCCGACGACCGGAGCAAAATAAGATATGCCATACCCTCCACGAATAATCGTTCCAGCATGCGGCTCATATGAAAAACCAATTCTCGGAGCAATGTTAGAGTGATCTACCTGAACACCAGCTGTTTTTGAGACGCCATTAACTCCGGCCACAATTAGGCTTGCACTCTCTGGATCGAAATTTGATAGCTGGTTGTGGTGTTCTGTATAAGGTGTGATGACACCATATCTGACCCCCATGTTCAAAGTGAGATTACGACTAACGTGCCAATCATCTTGAATAAATCCATTAGGCTCCCAGGTGCGGTATGAATTAGAGAAGAGCTGATTGCTGCGGACATATTGGAAGGCATTCCCTATTAAAAAACTGGTCAGTGCCGCGACATTATTGCCCGTAAACGTGTATTGGCCGACTCCCTGTGAGCTTTCGAAGTTATTGAATTGCCGGCGCAGGAGCGAAGCGCCAGCACGAACGGTTTGATTTCCATGCGACCAAGAGAGGGTGCCCGTGTACTGAAAATTGTTGCCTATGTCGACAATCGGCTGATAGTTGCCCTCCCCAAGCGTCGCATAAGGTCCGATTAACATCGGTGTGAGCGTAGAAGACCGAATGTCAAGATTTGCATTAACTAACCCAAGCTGTGTCGCATAATTCCCGCCATAGTTGAGCGGCAACGCTTGATCGTTGACTCGGGTAAACCCAGCTTTCAATTCCAGCAAAAGATTGGGAGTGAAGATATGCACATAGTTGATCTGCAAGTTTTGCTGTCTTTCCGTGCTGCTTCCCGGATATGAATTCGGGTTTCCCACCCCGTTTATGCCTCCCACGGCAGGAAAGGCGGGTGGTGTGAATGTGTCCGTTTGATTAATGGTGTAACGAGCAAAAAATAGATTTGTCTTGTTGAAACGATGATCTACGCGAGTGTCTGCGGTCTCGGCGTATTGAGTACCTTTAGGAGAATAGGTAAAGTTTTGTCCGTTGTTAGGGGCGGGATAGAGCTTGAAGAAGTTCAAGGCGATTGGATTTAACTGTGCGCTGGGGATCACCGGGCCTCCGATGTCCGAGAGATCCCCGGGATGTTGCTCCTCATACAGACTTGGCACGAGCGACGTCGAGGTCATGCCATTGACCAAACGAAGACCTTCATAATCCGCGAAGAAGAAGGTCTTATCTCTTATGATCGGTCCGCCAATGCTTCCTCCGAATTGATTTTGACGGAGCTCTGGTTGAGTAAGCGCGAAGTAGTCACGTGCGTTAAATACATCATTGCGAATATATTCATACAATGTGCCGTGAAACTGATTGGTTCCCGATTTTGTGATGACGTTAATAACGGCTCCAGCTGTGCGTCCGACATCCGCCGTGTAGAGATTCGTTTGTACGTGCAACTCTTCTACGCCGTCGATCGATGGTCGAACGCCCGGCACCCCGATCAAGAGGGCATTGTTGTCAAGACCATCGATCAGGAATTCGTTATACGATGCTGATTGTCCATTGACGGAGATCGATGAGGAGGACCGTCTGTCGTCGGGCTTCGTCCCTCCTAAAATGCTTCCTGGAGTTCCCGCGTTTGCCCCGGCCACTAAGTCTTGTGTCATCACAAATAAGTTTCTTCCAATGGATGGTAGCTCCTGGATGGTTTGCGACGGAACGGAGATGTCGAGAGTGGATGAATCAGTTTTCAGTAAAGTGCCTGCGGTGGATACTTCGACTTTCTCGCTTGTTGCGCCCACCTTTAGAGAGACATTGATTCGGCGCGTGTCCCCAGACGCTAAATCGAAGGTTGAGATATGTTCGGAACTGAATCCTGGTGCCGTTACAGTCAAGGAGTATGTGCCGAGTTTCAGGGTCGTAAAAGAGTATTGCCCGTCGTTTGCGGTCATCTGGCGAGTTTCGTGAGTTCCCTCGTCTTCAATGACGACGTTGGCTCCAGGTATGAGAGCGCCGCTCACGTCGGACACAGTGCCGACGACGCTTCCTGTCGACTGTTGAGCCGATGAGGTTAGAGTGAACGTCAGCGCAATTATTGCGCAAAGCTGCCAGATGAACGTACCAGATGTTATTTTTGAGCTGGACACCATATTCTCCTTGAATGTGACAAAAACTTAGTTCAAATGAAGCCTGAAAACTGCTACATACCGCGATAACAAAGCAAATTTCTTAGTTAAGCCAATGGAGCTAGACGTTGCTGCAGCTAGTTGTCTGCCTAAAATTGTTTAGCGCTATCAATAGACAAGCCAAACTAACCGCAGGGATATGGCGATGTCAAGTGAAAAATTGAAAGGAGCTGGGAAAGATAGCTGTGATTGCGCAAACAGGAGAAGGTGTCTCCACCACTTCGCGCTCATAAACGAGGCTGTGATGGTTTCCGCGCGTTGCGCGAACCGTTTCCTCACCAAATGCGATCATAGATTGGGAACACCAAGGTGACGTGGGACCTGCTTAACCGATTCCTCTATTCGCTGGAAAGCGAACGCAGCCGCAAGATTCCCGAATTATCAATTGAGTACCTAAGGTGAGCGTTACTGGCGGTTCCGAACTCGTTTCCTTCGCTTCGATATGATCGAACAGCAACCGAGATGCTTGTGCAGCCAACGCAGAAACAGGCTGAACAATGACAGTCGGGGCCGGATGGAGGAGCTCGGCCATCGGAACATCGTCGAACCCCAAAAAAGTTAGCTTACCTGGGACATCTACGGACTGTGCCCGAAGGGCACATAACACCTCCACCGTAGCACGTGTGTGAGTCGTAAAAATAGCTGGGTGGCCTTCGCTTTTCGCGAGGATGCTTCGAATCGCGTCAGCGACCATTTCGGGGGTACTAAGGTTAGCGAGAACGTGTGCCGGCAGCCGTCGTGCGCGGAGCGCATCTTCGTATCCTGCTATGCGCTCTGCATTTGTATAGTCGTCTGCTATATAGGTGCTGAGGCAATAGATCCTTTCGCACCCGTGCCCTATCAAATGCTCAACCCCTTCTCGCGCTGACACCCGATTACTGATAAACACGCAGTCCGACTTTCCCTTTCGTAAAGGACGATCGAGGACGACGAGGGGGACCTTCAAATCCTGAGGATCAAAAAGATTTTCTCCGGGACACGGGATCATAATGATGCCGTCGACCCCTTGATGATTCATACGTGCGATGATTGCGGCCTCGGTGCTGGGATCTGCTTCTGACGCGCCGATCCAGACTAGTGTGCCCCTCTTGCGAGCATCAACTTGGATGCAATGAACTAATTCAGAATAGAACCCTTCGGCGAGGTTTGGAACAACGATACCAATCGCTTGTGAAGATTGTCCCGCGAGCATACGTGCCGCAAGATTCGGCATGTACCCCAGACGGAGGATAGACGCACTGACCTTTTTTGCCGTCTTATCGGAGATATTAGGATGGTTATTCAAAAAGCGCGAGACTGTCATCGGGGCAACGCCGGCCGCTCTAGCGACATCTGCGAGTGTAATGCTCTTGGCGGATTTACGAACTCGAGATTCTGACCGCTTCAACAAGACCGAGTCTCCCATGATTTGAATTCTATAGATCACAGAATTACGGGGGTGGCTAATGGATGATATAGCTGCTTGCCTGACGGAGCGGCTGTGCATTCATATTAGGAAGGACATGCACCTCGCTCGGCGCATTCGAAGGGATTACATTGAATCCGTCTACGAAGAGAACCGGCGGCTGTCCCTGTAAATCCTCTGTGGCACATTCAATAAAGATTTCCTGTTGTTCGCCAGGTACAAGAGAAATATAGTTGTCTGAATAGAAAACCGGCAACACACGGCCACCCGTGGTTCCGCGGTGCAACTGTAGGTGGGAAAGCAACGCAATCGTATTGCTAGAATTTCTAAGCTTCACGGTAAGCATCGTGGAGTCGATCTTGGTCTGCGCGGTGGCAGAAACGTCTAATACTGCATTGGGCATCGCATCCAATTCGGTGAAATCATCCTGAGCTGCGTTTTGCCAATAAAAATTCTTGGAAAGAGTCTTCCCTGCCGCGTCCAACAACTCGAGCTTTACAAAGTAAACCGGAGTAATCTTCGAATTTATCCAGGTCTGCGCAATTTTTGTCGTGGAGCTTGCCGGGAGGTTCCCTGCATAATCAACTACATCTGATAATTTACTGTCTGAGTCATACAGTGAAAAACGAACGGTGAGATTATGGAGAGGGGTTGGCGTGTTGTTCACAACCTCGATCGCCCCAGTTGATTCGTTGAGCTGAACATGCACTGTCTCTGATGCTTTTTTGACTGCATAAAGTGCCGAGTTTGGTTCCAAGTCATAGTGGTATAGCTGCCAAACGAAACTTGGCTGAGCCGGATTACTCATCCATGTGATGACACCTGTCGAATGCGTAAACATTTGTGCGTTACGCCCTTCGAACATGGCGCGAAAGGCTTCGTAATTTGCCATCTGTCCTTTACGGGCGAAGTCGGTGAGATTTCTGACGGAACCGTAGCGTTTAGCAATGATAGATGGATATTCGTTCCCTCGTTGAGCTCCCACTGCCATATCGTGTTGGGCCCAATCATCGTTGATAGTCTCCCAATCCTTAGTTGGCATCATTCCCTGAATTGACTCGATGGTAGGAATCGACATGGAACCTGTCTCGGTCTTGAAACTTTCGTTGAGAGCATAGAAAAAACGCGGTGACCGCCAATAGTAAGGCCCATGCGAGGAAACACCACGTCCATCTGCAGAATTCGATTGATACAAGCGCGATGGATCAAGTTCCGTCATAAGACTCTTCAACTGGTCGTCCAGAGCTTTCGGGGGATTGCCTTCGTTTCGAGCGCACCAGATCGCGATTGACGGATGGTTGCGGTAACGCTTTACCTTGTCCCGTACATTGGCAAGGTAGACTTGAGTGTCCGCGGGATTTGGGCCGTCAAGAGGATTGGGTTGGAAGAACTCATCCCAGAGTAAAATCCCGTATTTGTCCGCCAGATCATAAAAGTCGGGGCTTGTGCTCTGCCCCACCCAATTGCGGATAATGTTAAGATTCGCGAGTGCGTGCATTCGAAATTGAGCATCAAGCCGCTTTCTGGGAATGCGCTTCAGAGCCTCATCTAGTCCCCAGTCGCCACCGCGAGCCATAACTTTTACCCCGTTCACCGAGAGCGTTAAGTTTTCTGAATCTTGCACTGCGTATTCGATCCTTCTAATGCCGAATTGCTCTGTTTGCTGATTGGAGATGTTGCCATGAGTGAGGAACTTCAAAGATAGATGGGAAAGGTTTTGAGGGCCGTACCCGTTTGGCCACCACAACTTTGGGGAATGGAGATGCAAAGCACCAGCTTGAGTCTTGTCGAAAGATACTTCGACGTGCCCCATCGCCGGGACGGTCACCTGGCGCCGGAACTCTATTGGGAGACCCTGTCCTGAGATTGTACCGACCAGTTCCCCGCTCGTTGGTTTTTTGCTGGCATTACTGAGCAAAGCTTTAACACTCAGATCAGCGGTCTCATTCCCAGGAGCTAGGTCACTCACCACGACAGGGTCAATAATCCTTACCGGTCCACTCACCGAAAGTGTCACAGGGAGCCAAATGCCCGTATCGCGATCGCGAACTGCAGCTAACCAGTCCCAACCTACCGTGGAAAGAAAAGTAGGGCCGTCTGCAGCGGTATCTCCTCCATTTTTACCCACACCTTTTGCCATCGTGTGCTCGTGCGGCATCCCTGGATGCGGTTCAGGATGAACAAGGACGGCAATAGCTGTTCGTCGACCGGGATGCACGAATCTCGTCACATCGAATTCTCCACGGACAAACGCCCCGCGTATGTTCCCGGCGCACGAACCATTAATCCACACATCGGCGCTATAGTTGATGCCTGCAAAGTGGAGCCATATTTGTTGGTCCGAGTTGAAGCGAGGAGCTAAAAATGTTGTGCGATACCAATAACTGGTTTTGTTCAGCTCTTCAGGTATAGAACGCATGTTCTCACCGTACAGGGGCTCTGGATAGACATGGTTGTTGACCAGAGTAGTCAACACAGTGCCGGGTACAGTAGCGGCGTACCATTCCTGGTCCACAAACGTGAGACTTGAAACGATATTGCCTAGAACCTGGACCTTTTTCGCGTCTTGCATTCGCCAACCTTCAAGGGGCTTCAAGGCTTGTGAAAGACAACGGGGTGCCCCAACAGCCACCAGGATAACGAATGCAAACGTGAAGGCGTCTCGCAAGCGAAGAGCACTTTCTTTGGGCGATCTTTGAAAGAGATTGTGCATATGATGATTACGCTATCAATTTATTTGAGCATACATTACTTTTATGGATTCGTGTGCAATCTCACATGCTCGGCAATTTCGCAAAAGTTATTTGACGGCCATGATCAAACAATGGCTTGGGCTGACGCTGTACAGATACTGACGCCCTGGGAGGGAAATTGCTAACGAGGATTGGCCTCTATACTGTATTTTTTTTTAGCGGCGTGAACACAATGTTTCTCAGCGTGTTGATGCCTCATCTTCGCGGTTTTACAGACAGGCAAACTGGAGCACTCTTCGGCGCTCAATTCCTGGGGCAACTCTTGGGCCCCCTTTTTGTTAGCAGGACACCTCGTCGAACGCTCGTCATTGGACTGATGATTACGATAGCAACTAGTACCGTAATATCTTTCTGGAGTGGGCCATCCATTCCCATTCTAGGAGTGTATGGCGCAGCTCTAGGGCTCACAATGGCCTCAACAAATACAGTTGTGGCATTGGAGGCCCCGAAACAACTGCGCGGAACGCGCGTTCAGATCCTCAACGTTTTCTGGCCGTTAGGCGCTGCCTGCGCTCCACTATTTCTGTCGCTTGAGAACTATTCTGATTGGCACGCATTTCTTATGGTCGCGTGTACCTCACTGATATCTCTTATTTCAGCATTCATATCATTCGCTGGTTCGGAAGATTCCTGTGATGTTCATTATGAGCACATCTCGCTAGCTCCAAAACAGGTAGGTGTTCTCGCCTGGATATGCCTCCTCACCGCTTTATCCGGCAGCATTGAATTCACGATTGCGAGTTGGGCTCCCAGTTTGGTTTATAGATCTCTCGGAAGTTTACGCGCGGCCTCTGCGGCCTCCGTATTATTCTGGTTCGGCATTCTCTGCAGTCGTTCCCTAGCTTCATATGGACTTGGACGAATGACTTGGGAAAAATTGGCCAGCGCCTCTGCGCTCGTCGGGGTAATAGGGACAGCAATCTTGGCGCATGGTAGTCAACGGTGGATGTTACCCTCGATTTTTCTTGCGGCCGCGGGAATCGCTCCGCTTTATCCCGCCATAATAGCGGCTTCGGCAAAGATGCGCGGCAGGAACTTAATTTTCGTGAGTGCAGGACTTGGTGGAACACTTCTCCCCTGGCTGATAGGTAGGATCTCTGGGCAGATAGGTACTCTCCGCCAAGATATGCTTTTCGTTTGCGCGGCCTTTGCTCTTCTAGCAGGGTTACTCTTTCAAGTTAGGCGGCGAACATGGGCCTGATGGTCCGCCTGCGCCATAATGCGTTCTCTACGGAGACGCGGTGGCCTCCACCCCAGAACACTATCAGTGCTGTACCTTCAAGGAAAGGTGCGTTCCGAGGCATTTGGCGGATGTGGTGGGTAGGGCAGATCAACTGCTTACGTTGGGTCACGACGATTTCACGCCTGACGAGTTGTACATACGTTGTCTTTGCGCCGATTTCCCCGTAAGGGCTAGACGCCCCTTGCTCTCCTACCAGGTGGTAGGGAACATCGGGGCTTTATATGTGTCGGCCGAGTTTTGGACGAGTCTCTGGCTTCGGTTGCAAAGCGTCCGACTCCCCGTCTATCCACAGGGGCATCATTCGTCCTCCAACTCTCCCATGTCCCATCACCCTCCGCAGCTACATCGGATTGGGTGAGGATTTTTACTCATAGGAGAAGCGGAGAGAGAACGAGGCACGATAGCTGAGTCTTCATCCTAATTTCCGGCGCAAGAAGAAAAACTTGCCGTCTAGTGATTTGTAGGGTGATACGCACCCATCCGGTTGCGCTAGCATCCAAACATGCTCTCAAGTCATTCACTCGAAATCAATGGCTCTTCTTCACAAGCGCGATGATAGAGATAATGAGTGCAGCCACAGGCACAATCATTTTGAACCAAAACTCAATCTTCTCTCTCCGAATCTTGTCGAGTTCATGTGTCGCCCAGGCTAACCCTTTGCTCCTATGAGTCCTGTGGTATTCGTTGCCATGCTCCTGCCAATAATCATTAGGTACTTCGGACGGTGCCTTTTTCAGTCCCTCGATAACGTTTTCCTGCTGAAGGTATTCCAGTTCATTGATTTCTTGACTACACCACGAGTACGCGAACTGTTCCGCTTCGGACTTCTCTTTTGGACTCCCGGCAGCGTCAAAGGCTTGCTTGAACTCTTTATCGATGTAGTCCTTGAGGGACTGAATCTGCTTTTTCGCTTTCGCTTGTACTTCCAACGTTCGTACATGATGGGGATTTTACTCCCTGGGGATAAGTCCTCTGGACAGGCTCTACACGTTTGCCATACTGACCAAATAGAATCGCTAAAACACACACCATGCAAATACGAGTGATAGAGAACACCGGCAGACCTACAGAGTGGGGAATCTCGTTCGACGGCATTGACCCTATCGAGAGTGGCTCAATAACTAATCGTTGTTGACCACCTGCCGGGGCTTCGTTTTGGATGGCAAAAGTGCCCAAATCCGGATGCTGGGAAAGAGACTTTATGAACCACCATCGGAGCGGCCACTTAGAAGCAGTCTTCTGCTCGGTGAATATTAATGCGGCTGCTGTTTCCCATCGAAACAACTAGAGTGCATTGCAAGCTGTCGGAACGGTCTACGGCCATACGCATCACACTTTCCATCTGGGTGTCGTCATCAAAATCATGATCTCCATAGATGCCGGTACTAGAGGTAGGATCGGTCGAGTAGAAGCCCGTCAAGTCGCTATTGACTCTTCCATGGACTCGGTAACGCTTCCCGACTTCAAGCCCCGTACCGTACGCCTTTGCGTATAGAGACGCGAAATCGATTGGAGTTCCAGTCAGCCGTTCCGCCTCTTCTCGCTCCTTGGCGGCAGTAGTACCGGCGAGTTTAGCTTGTGCATCCCGACTGCCTGATGCCGCAGCCTTTCGATACCAAACATCCGCCTGGGCGCTATTCTTCGGAAGACCCACGCATCCGTAGTTGTAGCATTCGCCCAGCAGAAACTGTGACTGCGAATCTCCGACATCAGCAGCTTTGCGCCACCACTGAACAGCCTCAGCGTCGTCTCTCCGGACACCTTGACCAGCGGCGTACATATTGGCCAATTGATATATTCCAGCTTCATCCCCTTGCTCGGCAGCTTTTCGAGTCCAACGCGCAGCTTCCGCATCGTCTTTTGTAATGCCTCTCCCCTCGATGTACCGGCGAGCAAGATCAATTTGAGCATTTGCATACCCCTGCTCGGCGGCTTTGCGCAGCCAATAAACTGCTTCAGCATCATCCCGCTCAACGCCATTTCCATTCGTGTACTTCCAACCCATAACGTACTGAGCTTGCGCCGTAGTGGGGTGCGTAGAGAGCCAAGACCACCCTGCCCATGAAGCAATCACGATTGCCACAACGGTAAACGAAATCCAGAGGAGACGCTTCACAATCAATCGGGATGGCGGGGATACACCTACCTCACATGCTGCGTCAGCTCCGCTAGAGCTTCCCTTCAGTTTCGCCGCATAAACGTTGGAGCTGCTTTCCTCTCGTTTCGCCTCGGAACTTGCGTGTTGCGCCTCTTGCTGCTCCACCTTTGACATAACGACCTTGAACGCCTCGGAATCCATGACCCGCCGCATCTTCTCATTGGCAGCGTCCACCTTCCGTCGCATTGCATCAATGGCCTCAATGATTTCCTTGGTGGTTTGGGCTGAATTATGATGACTCCTTAAACTTGGCTCCCCCAAGCCATTGGAATGCCCGGAGATGTGGTCATAGGCCCGTCGCACCTTCTTGAATTCTTGCTCCGCGCGAAGTCGCAGACGCGGGTCTTCGTTAGGAAATTTGTCTGGATGAAACATCTTGGCAAAATCCCTGAATGCGGCTCGGACGTCATCAGGGCTGGCGTCCACTTCTAACCCAAGCACACCAAAAGACCGCACGCATTCATCACATTCCATCGCTCTCCTCCCGGCCTTTCCGCTAAACCTTCTTGGGCGTCATCGAGAATCCACATTTTGGACACTTGCGGATGCCGGGATTTGTCTGGTAGTTCTCCGTGTACCTACATGTCGCTTTCATACAGGTTGCTTGGTATGCCATCTTTTACACTCTCCTCATTGTGCTGTTTCTCGGACACGGGTCAGCCTCGGGTTGATATGGCCGCGACCACGCTAATCTGCTCGTGGTATTTCCGCTCGTGAGACTTTACATCTCAATGGGTGCCGAATCAAGACAAATTCTTCCGGGCTTTGGGGACGCGGCTGCGAGAGCTTCGGAAGAAGCGCGGCTTCTCGCAAGAAGACATGCTGTCATTTGACTTCTCCACGCGGCACTGGCAACAGGTTGAGGCTGGAAGACCGATAACCATGACTACACTGTTGCGAATTTGCGAGGTCTTTGAAGTGTCGATGGCCAAACTGTTGCATGGACTGGACGATGGTGTCTACGAAAGTCTCAATGTTGAAATTCGAACACGTCGGAGGAGCATCGGAAAGAGGAACACCAAAGAGTAGCCACGTTCCCGTTAGATTTCACGCGTCTTCCCTGCCGAAATGGATCAGCAGCGGCCGCCCATCCCGGCTTTGGAACACTTCAATGGATACAAACTTCCCGACCTCATCGGCCTCCACAAACAATGGCTGGAGTTCCTCGGCATCTGCCATTAGCATCAGAGCTCCATGCAGTGCCTCACTCGGTTGGCTGTTGTGTCTCCCGTTCGGACTCTTGAACCGAAAGACCACGCGCTCAATAGGCAAGCTCACGCTGCACGCTCCTGTTGAAATTTTCGAGGAGCTGGGAACACGGTCACGAGGCTCGACTGCCGCTGATTTGCTTCACGTACCCAACGGACAACCGAGGCGCGACTGACTCCATAACGTTTCGCAACATCGGTTAGGCTCATCCCGGCCAAACGATCTCGAACAAGCGCATCATGGTCGACGTCCAGCGGCTGGCGACCGACCGGAAGTCCATCCAACTTGCGTCTCCGCATACCCGCCCGAATACGCTCCTTAATTAGGTCAGATTCCAATTCGGCGATGCTTGAAATCAATGTCAGAAACAACCGCCCCATGGCACCATCCGTAGCAATGTTCTCTCGTCGAGAGATGAACTCGATGCCGTGCCCGTCCAGTTCATCCACCACGGCGAGGAAGTGTTTGGTGCTCCTCGCCACCCGGTCGAAGGCGGCAACGATTACGACTCCGAACTTCCGCTTCCCGGCATCTCTGAGCATCGAGTCAAGGCCGGGACGACGAGCTTTACTACCAGAGACGCCCACATCCGTGTATTCGGCTACGATTTCGAATCCACGTGACCTGCCCCCTATTTCTCACCCAGTGATAACTGGAGTTTCCCAGTTTTGTTTTGGCTTCGAGACGATCTCGTCGCCGCCGCGGCTGTGCGGATGTGGGAAGCGTTGTTTGCTTTCCACATCTGCATAGCCGAACTGCTGCCGGAACTCCTGGGGGGTGCGGTAGTCCAGCGAGCTGTGGGGCCGCTCGCAGTTGTACTCCTCGCGCCAGGTTGCCAGAGTACACCGGACGTCGTTCAGCGTCCGGAACCAGGTTGCGTTGAGGCACTCGTCGCGCAGCCTGCCATGGAAGCTCTCGACGTGACCGTTCTGCATCGGCCGACCCGGTTGGATGTGCACCAGCCCGACCTTCCAGTCTTCGGCCCAGCCGATCATGCGTCGCGAAGTGAACTCCGGCCCATTGTCTGAACGTACGTTGTCAGGCCGGCCACGCTCGGCGATGACTCGCTCCAGCACCCGCGTGACGCGGCCACTTCCGAGGCTGGTGTCGGCCTCCAACGCCAGGCACTCGCGCGTGTACGCATCGACCACGCTGAGGATCCGCACCATCCGTCCGGTAGCCAGACCGTCGACGATGAAGTCCATCGCCCACTCCTGGTTCGGCCCCGTCAGCCGTGGCTCTGCGCCGCGATCGCGCACCAGACGCTTGCGTCTCTTGCGCCGCACCATCAGCCGCTCTTCCACGTACAACCGGTAGATCCGCTTCACGTTCACCTCGTGGCCTCTGCGGCTCAACAACGCATGCAGCCGCCGATATCCGTAGCGCGGCTTCTGACGCGCCAACTGCACTAACTCTTCTCGCAACTTCGCGTTGCGGTCCGGCTGCGGCTCATACCGATAACTCGACCGCTCCACGCCCAGCAGCTTGCAGGCCGTGCGTTCGCTCAGACCATGTTCAGCCTGAGCGAACGCCACATCAGCTCTTAGACCGGCAAGCTCCAGCCGTTTTTTCGGATTACGCCCTTTAGAGCTTCGCCATGGAGACTCAGCTCCGCCACAAGCAGCTTCAGACGGCGGTTCTCGTCCTCGAGCGCCTTCAACCGCTGCGCCTCAGCAACTTCCATCCCGCCATACTTCTGCTTCCAGCCGTAGAACGTCGCCGCGCTGATACCGTGCTCACGGCACAGGTCCGCCGTCTTCACACCAGCCTCGCCCTGCTTCAAAATCCCGATGATCTGCTCTTCACTGAAACGGCTCTTCTTCATCGCTTCCGTCCTCTCAAATAATTTACGAGAGAACTCCAGATTCAAATGGCAGAGATTTCCGGGGGCAGGTCACACGCTGTTCAGCTAACTTGCGGAGGTCATAGAGTTGGTTGTCGATTCGCTGCTCCGGGGTAGAGACCCTTCCGTATATCGCGCACTTCTTCATGCCAAACCCTCCATGATATCTGCGCATACATGATGACCTACGCACAAACTGTCCTTAGGTCATATTATAAACGAGACTGGACGATTTCATACCCTTTTCTGCCCAGAGGTCATTTTGTGTAATATTGGTTAATGGGCTGGAAGATGCTGAAGGTCGCAGTTTGTGATGTATGCGGGCACGCTTGGATTCCTTCGGTCGAGGCTCCAACCATTTGCGCAAGCAAGAAGTGCCGGAGCACCTTGTGGGACAGAGGCGGTGTCGATGGACGCACGCGAGAGGCGAGAGCTAAGAAGAGACATAGCCAGCGGGTATCGAAGTAATCGGGCGCACCCATGTGGATGCATATGCTGAGCTTTGACGGGTGTGGAACTTTCGCATACTCCACAGCACCCATTCTGGGGTGACGTGTCACCCAACTCCCGATGCGTAGCAGCGTGGTTCTTGCTCCGGAGTGGAACGGTGGCAGGAGGACAGCCCAGACCGTCTATAGAGACCGCTCGAGGCAGATCACTTGTTCGGAGTCGCAACGTTCGGAGCCGGAACAGCACCAAGGTTGACGGTGACTACCTTGTACACGCCAGCAGATGATTTTTGGAACCAGACTTCACCGTCGCCGATCATAAAGCCGCCGGAACTGAAGAATAAACATCTAGAAGACTGTGGATCGGCGATGGCTTTCAGAACGGCGCGGTTCATGACTCGATCATAGTTGTGCAAAAATTCCTCCGGCGTGTGTACACGGAACGTTCTGTCGCCAATATGGACTGCAAGCGGATAGCGGATCATTGAGCTTACAGAAGTCCTGTCGTTGGCCTCGGTCGCTGCCTTCAGACCCGCAACGAACGCTCTCGAACCCTTGGCTATTGCAGGGTCAAGTTGATCCACAGTGTCTCCGGGACAGGTGGTGTCTTGACCATCAGTTCCGCTTTGTTGTGCAAAACAGACGCTCCGGTGCATGGTGAGGAGCACCACTAGCAAGAGAAACATCATGCCGGTCGTACAGCGCTTGATTGTCATCGTTCCCTCAGAGTCCTTCTAGTCTTTGTAGCAGGCAGGAGCGTAACCCTGTCCATTGAACATTGCAGCCTCGTTCGCTCTGCGGGCTGGGATGCCTTTACCTCCACGATGGAAATGCCCGAAATCGCCACCAACCTGATCGGTGTTGCCGGAGTTGACATCCTGCAAGGCTGCCGATTTTTGCAACCCTCCGGCCCCAACATTGAAGGTAAAGTCGGCCATAGCATCAAACTGATTCTGGGTGAGATCGACGTTCACCTGGTTGTTGACTGCTGCCACAGCAGCGGACATATCCTGATTCAGCATGGCCAAGCCAGTTTGGCGGCTTATAGCGCCTTGGGCCAGCTCTGATGCTGAACAAGCCCCCATGTGAATTAAGTGCCCATAGCCTACCGTACAATTGCCGTTCGAGTCGTTGTAAGCCTTACCTCGAAAGGACTCGCATCCAGCAGTGAACTGGAGACCCGCCAGGGAAATACTGGTGGCGTTAGCCGACCCTCCAATCAGCCCGGCAAACGACACATCCTGCGTCTGAGGCTGGTTCCAATCGAACGTGGCAACACAACCTCCAGAGGAATCGTTATCGCATGGGTTGTGCTCATCTGTCCAATGACCTCCCTGGTCGTTGCAATCACTCTCGCTCGCTCCTCCATGGTCTGGATCGCTATCGGACGTGCCGTCTTCCCAAGCGCAATAGAGGCCCGTCGGATCGACGAACCGAAGCGGATTGTTCAGCACATAACTGTAGAGATTCAGGCTCTGAGGATTTGTAAAGTCTGCATAGGCTAGTCCGCTCGGATCAGGCGACATGAATCGGCCCATGTTGCTCCCATAGTACCGTGCATCGAAGTAGTCGAGTCCCGATTCTGTGTCTCGTTCTTTGCCGGTGAAGTGAAGATTCGAGGCATCCGATCCTCGATTGATACAGGTCTGTCCATCGCCGAAGGGCTGGTTCTGGCAGTTAGTTTCGGTCTGACCGAGGTAGTCCGTTTGTACTCTCCGCGAACCTAACCAGTCGGCCAGTTGAAAGTGCAGGCTCTGGCCGTCGTTCTTATAGGTAGCGATCATCTCTCCGGCAGCGGCTACATTGGTGTGGATCCAGTTGCCAGCTCCATCCACCTCGGTCATCTCCGAGCCATCGGGTCCGATGATATAGACATTGGTTGCCTGGAAACCGTTGATGGTGGGGTCGCAACTCATGCTTGTAAGGGTACCTTTGGCGACACGCTGACCAGAAGCGTTGTAGAGGTAACCGATTTTAGGGCCAGCAATGCCGTATGCCGGAGGCTGCTGCACCGCGCACACCTGGCCGTCAGGCGTGTAAAGATACTGATTCTGCAGATCATTGGTTATATTGCCAGCCGCGTCATACGACGGTGCGCCCTGATTGAATAGCCCGTATTTATTCATCCAGGCACCGTTGCTGATTCGATTGCTCCCATCCGTGTAGTTCATCTCCGTCTCAGTCGTGACCGCAGCCCCCGCTGGCTGGCAGGATTGGCCAGCCGAAGATGTGAATGCCTGATTCGACATATACTGCTGCTGCAGATTTCCGAAGTTGTCATAACTCCAGCAGCCATATTGTGACGATGCAGAACCAACCGGAGTCTGCACTGAGTTGGCAAGGCGATTTAGATTGTCATAGCCGACACTCCAGGTTCCGTTGACCGAGTCCGTGTAAGCCACGATGTTCCCATTTGCCGCATAACCGGTAGTGCCATTCGGCTGGGCGATGTTGTAGCTATAGACCACAGCGGAAGGAATCCCGCTGCCGCTAAGTCCCGATACGGTTATCGCTCCGCTCGTTGCCAAATAATTCGTATCACCGGAGTAGCTCGCCGTAATATTGTGCGCCCCGGTCGCCAGACTGGGAAGACTTGTAGCCACCGCTAGACCTGCATTGTCGACGCTTGCCGATGTCCAAACCGAGCCGTCCAGCTGGAATGAAACTGTTCCGGTTGGCTCAACGGATAAATGAGGAGGAAGTTTTGCGGAGCACTGCATCGATGAACCGGTCGGGACAGGATTTGGAGTACATAGAACATCCAGAGAGACAGCTAACTGTGTCCCCAGCGGTGGTCCGGTCGTCGGCGTCGGAATATTGAATGAGCTCTGGCTAAAAGTCGCTGAATTCCATTCAACCGAGGCAATCAACTGGACATCGGCACCGTTAGGGTTCTTCTCTACAAACGTGATCACGTTGCCGACAGCCTTGGCAACAAGTGTGCTCGAGCAATCCTGGGAAAAACGAGCTGCTATGCCAGAAGCTACTGAAGCATTCGTGGAGAACTGGCCATAAGAAAACGTTTCGGTATGCTCATTGACACGAACGGTCAGTGTTCCCACATCCCAAACACCTCCAGCACTCTGCTCCGCCCCCGTCACGGTAACTGACAACTGGCTGGCAAGCATCGGAGTGGCCGCAAAGAAGATGAGCATCGCGATCGTTGACTGCATACCTCGCGAAGAAGCTTCTTCTTTCCAGCTTTTCCTCGACCACCACGGAGCTCCAGCCTTCGTCACGGCTCTCTCCGGATTGTTCCTTTTCTGCATGAGCAAGCCTCCTGGCTCACTTGACCTTTGAAATTCGCACAAGCCTAAGGAACAGTTGCCGTTTCGGAAGTGACACGGAGACGTGAATCGTAGCAGCGAGCAACATTGAGATTGTTTCCAAGTGTCCAGTTCTGCAAAGCACCGGCAGCGTTATATCCTTGCACAGAGGAGCCGCATGCAGTGCCACTTTGAGACGAAAATAACGTTGAAGGATGAAGTACGTCGCTCCAGGAACTTGTCAGAGTCTGTAGGCGACCAGCGGTATCGTAATGCAGAGTAAACAAAATCTGATTCAAGCCATCAGTCCAATTGACTGTATTTCCAGCGAGATCATACCCTTGCGTCAAGCTGAACGGAACGCCACCGGCGGCGCAATTGCCCAGAACGCATTGCTGGGAATGCTTTACCCGCCCCAAAGCATCATATGCCGTGACCAGTTCTGCGGTAAGCGCCCCCGTTGATGGCACTGCAGAGGGACATGTTCCAGCCGACTCACTCTGAGTCCACTCAGCCGTCATCCGTCCGATTGGATTTGCGCCAGACGTAGTCCCTGTCACGGTATCGTACTGATAGCAAGTATTCACCGTCGACGAAGGATCGTTGGAGTAATACTTCCCAGTGAGGCGATTCAGTGCGTCATAAGTGTAATGGGTCTGGACGCCCCGTGCGTCCGTCTTATATTGCAGGTTGCCGTTTCCGTCATACCCATTGATACAATTGGCCCCACTCCAGATCCCATAGCATGTTTGGCCGGTCTCAGGGTTGCTGGAAGTAATCAATCGTGAAAGTGCATCATAGCTGAAGCTTCGTGTTCGCGGCGTATCCGAACTAGCACCGTGCTGATTGACACTCCACAGGTTGCCCAATGCATCGTAGCCGTAGTCCGTCTCCATACCGGATTGCAGGTCCGATGGTGATGCTTCGACCACTGCTAATAGCATCCCTATTCCGTTGCTCACCGATTGCTTCGAATTGCCGACTTCATCAACCGAATCAACCCACGTAACACCTGAGAAAGGTGTCTGATTGGATTTGCAGATTGTCTGACCTGTGGTCTGGAGACCGTCGTAGCAGGTTTGTATCGTCGAACCATCAGGGTTCGTGACCAGCGTCTGCCTTGCCAAACCGTCGTAGTTGTAAAATGTTCTGCCGAAAGTTGCATCACTAGTTGTAAAGTATGGATTTGTCATCCAATCCAAAAGGCCGACACTGTTGTAGTGTTTCAACACAATCGCACCGTCAGGATCCTGCGTTTGGATAATATGGCCGATGCCGTCTCCAATGATGGTCGTCCGGAGTAGACCGTCGCCCTTAACATTTTGATCCTTCGAAACGATTGTTTCATTCATAGAAGGATAGGAGTATAGCTGCCAGCTCTCATCTGGCGTGCCAATAGATTTTGCAAATTTCGTGATGCGTCCAAGGGGATCGTTGTATGTATACGATGCAACAATACCATTCGCATCCGAACTACTGAGCGGACTCCCTGTATTACAGTCTCTCGTCACGGTCGTTGTCTCGGGAAGTGTCGAAGTGCTTACGTAAGCGACTGTCAAGGACTGCGGGTATAGTCCCGCGCATTGAAAAGAATTCACATGGCTAATATTCTGATTGGCATCGGTAAAATCTGTCGGCATACCGTGTGCGTTATAAGTAACCCTTGTAACCACCTGGCTTGCGCTGGCGTTAAGCCATTTACTTACAGACGTCTGGTTACCATTCGTGTCATACCCAAACGTCGTCATCGACACTTGATCTCCGTTTCCATCGAGGACCTGCTGTGTCCCGATAGCGGTTAGCTGATTTGTGTCGGCGAAATTAGAATCCAGTTGCCATTCAGGCACAGTTATCATAGTTTTTTCTGAGCCGGAAGCTTGCATGGTATCCGTGCCAACTTGATTCATATAAATGATCTGCTCGCCCATCGGGGTGGAGGTATTAGGATAGTTCGCACCTATAAGGTTAGCCTCACATCCACCGTCTTCTAGATCCACCGGATAAAAAGCACATCCATATGATTCAACCTCTGCCCCCTGACTTATGTAAGACCGACTTTCGACAGAGATCGTACCGGATGGTATAGATGTGGTTATCGTTATTGGGACGACATTCGAATCGGCATTTAGTCCCTGATAAACTGTGTCAACCTCTTTCAGGAGGGTTCCGTTTGCGTAGTTTCCTTGAAAATATTTTGCTTTGGTTTCGTAACCGGGCGCAGGAGCAAAACCGCTGTCCTGGGCTGGATCGATGGATCGCGCATTGAAGACGTGAACAACGTCATTCCCGTTCACCGTTTCCGTAGTCGAGAGGAATCCACCCGACGAATCGTAACTATACATCTTCTCTTCAGTATTGCCGGCAATGTCTGTTATCGTTCGAGAGCGGACAACCCGTGCAGGTCCCGGCCGATTTGAGTAGGTATAGCTGATACTGCCACCAGTGGGGAGGAAGATTTTATTGACCGTCGCATAAGATTCGGTATATAGACAATCTCCATCGACGCAATCGTACGGCGCCCCAGCGTCGTAAAGAAATCCCCAATATGTTCCGTTGGGCAAAACGACAGACTGTATGCCGTATGCAAATCCTAAGCTGTCACAAAAGCTTTGCGAATATCCGCCCGGCTGTCCAAGAGTGCCTGGGTTGAATTGAGTATCGTCAGCATTGGATGGATCCCACGTTGACATCCACGTATCACAATTTCCGTTATTGTAAAATTCAGTCTGCGCAACGATGTTGGTCCAGCAGAATATGTAGGTTTCCGTACTTCCATTCTGTCCGGGCGCATTCCATTGGGTCGCACCCACCAACGCCTGATTTGGATCACCAAGATCCGGGCAACTGGACAAAGGTGCGCCTATTTCCGACCAATTTGGGTCTGGGATCACCCTACTGATCGAGTCAGTAAAGTTCGCCCCAGAGGGCATTCCAGATGTATAAACGACGGGTGCGTATGAGATAGAGTTGCCATTTAAATCTCTGACCGAGGCAGCGCCAGACACATCTGAACTTTGAAGGATATTCCCGTTAGGCTGGTATATCGTGCCGGTCACATTTACGAACCAGTTAGCACTATCCCACGGATCCTCAGCGTTCTGTGCAAAAAAAGAATATCCAGTACCATCCGCTGCGTGTAGCCAACTGGGGTTATTGGGGTCGAAAAGCAGGGCATGAGATGCCCCTGTATTATCCGTGATGGAGAATGTACGGCTCGCCACTTCGACATCACAAGGCGTGACCTCGGTGCATGTCCACCATGAAGTTATGCCGGAATTCACTTGTAGGCGAGTGCCCTGTAGATTAGAGATCAGTTGAACTCCTGATAAATCACCTACATAAGACCCCGTTGTATTGGAGCCACCGTAGTTTATGAAATACACGAGGCATTCTTGTGAGTACGAATCGCACTCTTGCTGCTGGTACCAGGGATTGGAGTTGAAATTGAGCGAAAATGTTAGGGGCTCTAGATGGCCCAATTGTGAGTACGAAATAAGAGGAATGCTTCCAAAGACGTTTCCATTAGCGAGATCGATATGGTCGATGTCCGTATTAGAATACGTTTTATAGGGTTGAATACCAATATCGGGAGCATCTTGGGCTCGCGCAAACGAATGAGTGCAGATACCGAATAGAGAAACACACAATAGCTTGCTAACTCTTTGGCTAATGGTCACTTTTCGATCTCCTCATCGAATGCCCGCTTATCGAATGGAACGTTAGATTTTAGGAAAACAAGAGTTCTACTCTGTATGCCCCCGCCCGGTGGAATGAGTCTTACATGTTCCGGGATAAGCAAGCCGTCTTGTGTTGTCATGTGAACAAATTGAAATTCTTCCATAACCGGGCGTTGGCCGGACAGATTCGGCAGTACAAGATCAATTGCTTTCGGCATTCCACTCTCAGGATCGAAAAACCATTCTTCTTCTCTGACAAATGGATATCCAGTATTGGCTTTTCGAAAGATGTTCGCACAAAGATAACCGAGCGGGCATAAAGAGGTTTTGTCTCGCTGAACGATGTAGCTAGAATTTTTTAAAATTATTTCCGCGGCGGCAGCGGGAAGACTTCCCGCTAACAGACGGGCTTGGTCAAATTCGCGGAAATAGCGAGGTCTTCCCGTATTCTGCATCTCCAACTGGTGCGCCCCATCATGGTCAATCGGAGGTCGCTTCATCCCTATGACGGCTCTCCGATATCTAACGACGTTGGACGACCAATCATCCAATAGAATGGCGTCATGTGCCTCCTTAGATCCAAGGGCCATCATGGTCACACGCAATTCCGCCGACTTAATGTTGTCCCATCGGCGAATTCCTCCAGAATTGTCTATGAACTGCCTGAGTGCCAATACCATGTTGGGGTCGCTCTTCGCTGTAGTTGGGAGCGTAAGCGATTCTGTAGAAGTGATGCGAAGAGCAGCAGCAAATCTCGAGAACGGTTGTTGTGCTCGATAAGGATCTGCGACAGCGTTACTGATTTGTTGTGCAGGTATATCCATCCCGCTTACACTGGCGGTAGGTTTGGGCCGCGTCTTATCCTCCGATGATTCTTGTGCAGAACAGAGTGTTACGGATATGCAGACACTGTGAAGCAACCAGACAAAAAATATCTGAAACCTCAATTGTTTAGTCGTTTTATACTTGCAAGAGCTTTGCATTGAGCACCCCAAACACATTCAAGAGTTATTGCAGCGAAACCAAGACCTCTATCATCCCAACTCCTACATCAAGCTTTCCAAGAGCCTTCCCGACAACGGCACCTGTCATTGCGCTCCTATCAGTTCCCTTCATCACGTAACCGAGGGTAGAGGACGTCACGAGAAGATCACCTACCTTGATTGGCCCGTTCTCAGTGGAGACTTTAGTAGGAACAATCCCAACCATCGCCATCGGAATCTCTGAGGTGCTTGTTTGCGGATCGGTGGTCTGACGTCTTCCGACGAGACCGGGCTTCGTCGAATAAATTCCAGCGACAAGTGTTGAGTAGGGCTCGGAGGATTTGAGGAAATGCCCAGGATTGGATGGGTCGATCACCATCACGTCCCCCGGTTCGTATTCGTGCTTGTCACCAGTGACATCTACCGATTCAGCGTAGTCGCCGCCTGTTGGGCATGTTGTTCCTACGTACGCGGTGCTCTGAACTGTTCCATCCGGAAAGGTCAAGCTGGCACCCGTGCCGGAGATCCTGACGCTGCCAGCGACGTCAAGCATGGCACCAGGCGCAATCGTTCCGATGCCAACGTTGCCATTGAAACTGATATAGCTTTTTGGAAGATAGCTAGCGGAAGCAGTATCAAATACCAGATTCCCGCCTGGAGTTGTCGCGCCGGTGTCAGCGGGTGAAGAATAGACCGTCTCTTGCATGTTCTCAAGGACCGTGTACGAGGCGGTGGTGCATCCGTTGATCATCAAGTAAAGATTTATGGAGCCCCCGTTATACGGGTTGTTAGGGTCTCCGGTTCCATCATTCTGTTGGTACGCCGTGATGTGCGATTGGCTTCCTGTGGGGGAAGCACCGAGTGCCGTATAGACATAGCTAAACCATTGTCGGTTGCCGAATGTTGCATCAATCGTTGAGTTTTCATTGGACAGCCAGTTGCCACCAAGAGTGGCGACCATATGCAGATGGTCGGCCGTTCCATCGTTGCTGGCGGGCAGAGTTGCGAGCAAGTAGGTATGGGGGCTAGAGCAACCGTCTGAATACAATTGATTTAGGACGATGCTATTGACCGCTTGAGCGTGAGCGCCACCGACACAAATTGCTAATAAAAATAAAAACCAATGTTTCAACATCACCACGACCTCGCGTTTCGGGAAGGCTTGTAGATCAAACTCTGAGTTTCACATTCATGGGAAACGAACACCATTTTCACTGCCTATATTAATTCCATTCAAGCGCAACAACTCCTCATTGGTCGTTCACCTACTCGTCTATTGCAGCGTGACAAGAACCTCAATAACGCCAGTCCCGGAACTCAGCGAACCCATCGCTTTACCAACTACTGCGCCAAGCATCTTCATACGATCAGTGCCTTTCATTGCATAGCCAGGTATAGAGGCAGTAACAAGCAAATCACCACGCAAGATCGCGCCGTTCTCAGCGCTCACCTTGGTGGGCACGATGCCGACCATCGCCATCGGGATCTCTGTGGTGGTTGTCTTGGGATCGGTGGTTTGCCTTCTACCCACGACACCCGGCTTCGTGGAATATATTCCGGCTACTCGGGTTGAGTATGGCTCATTGGACTTCGCGACGTCGGAGTCGCTCTCAAGGCCAATCACCATGACGTCTCCGGGCTCGTAAGAGGTTCGACTGCCAGCAACGTCCACCGACTCGGCATAATCGCCACCTGTTGGGCATGTTGTCCCTACGTACGCCGTGCTTTGCGTAGTTCCGTCTTGAAAGACAATACTCGCGCCTGAATGCAAGGCGAGCGTGACATTACCGGAAACATTTAGATTTCCCGAACCATCCATGCTAGCCAAAGGAGTCAGTGTTCCTGAGTTCGTGTAGTCGTAGAAGTTGAAGCCACCGTTTACGCCGCTTCCCCGATTCGAGATGAGATCAATTTCTCCTCTCCCGGCGCTCCGATTCCATCCCACCATGAGCTTGCCTGAGTTCTGGAGAGGTGACAGATTGAATCCAGCAGCGGGATCCAAATTAACTCCTCCCGTCACTACAATGCCTCCCGTGCCATTTACGTCAAGACTGGCGAGAGGTGTTGCGGTTCTAATGCCGACATTTCCGTTACCAAGCACTGCGAATCGACCATTGAAAACTCCGGGAGCGTCGATCCCGAATGTTCCACTGCCGCCAAAGCTGAAATAGCTATTGTTGTCGTTCGCACTCGTTCCACCTTCGATTCTCAACGTCTCACCTGAGTTCAGATCGAGAGCATAAGTTGGGGTCTCGTCCCAATCCCGACGTTGCCGCTCGACGGGAATGTGTTCGTCTGTGCCGTCAACATCACACAGCAAAAGATCATTTCGACAGATATACCAACGACAGCTCGACTCCACTTGCCTTTCCGCATACAAATCCTCATCTCAAAAATTCATTGCCCGGCCCGTCATTTCTAAATCTTCGTAGTCCATGTCCCACTTGCACAGAAAGTTGCATGTCCGTCTTGAGAGAAAGCCCATGCTCCAATCGTGGAACAAGCTCCGGATGGGGCTGTTGCTGGGCCGAGTTGTTCTCCGCCGGTCGAACAAGTCGTCCCAACATAAGCTGTGCTTTGCACTGTGCCGTCGGGGAATGTCAGAGATGCTCCGCTACCGGAAATTTTGACGTTACCAGCCACATCAAGCATTGCCCCCGGATTTATCGTGCCTATGCCGACGTTGCCGCTAGGGTCCAGTCGCATACCTTCGGTTGGAGATAGGCTACCTTGATGCGTCGTGCCAAACACAAGGGATCCGTTGTAGTTGACGCCCCCATCACCACCGTTCCCAAGTGAACTCCAAATGCTGGCGACCGGTTGAATTCCATGATTTGTGACCGAATCCAAGTTGATACTGGCTCCGTTGGCTCCGTAGGCGGACCCCCCAGCCGGTTGGACCGTAAGCGCATTAAATACTTGATCTCCAGAGGCATATCCCGTTGCGATATCCAAAGGTGCTGTGGGATCGGCCGTGCCTATGCCAACCTGGCCAGAAGTGCTGATTATCGCAACAGGAGCTCGGTTGATCTGAAAAGTTATGGGACCACCTACGCCGCTACCCAATGCATTGACCGAACCAATAACTAGACCGTTCGGCGCCTCCGCTTCAATCAGACCGGCATTAGCCCATCCATTGATTCCAAATCCGGATGATCCCGAAGCCTGAAGGTTCAGGATAGTGAGGGACCCGCTTGCATTTTCCAAAGCCATTCCGACCTTATTGACATCGCCGCCGTCGATTTCAAGGTAATTAAGGGGGGTCGTCGTCCCGATCCCGACGTTGCCGCTCGACGGGAATGTGTTCGTCTGTGCCGTCAACATCACACAGCAAAAGATCATTTCGACAGATATACCAACGACAGCTCGACTCCACTTGCCTTTCCGCATATCAATATCCCTTTTTCAAAGTAGGCGTACAGCAATGTTTCGGGCAATTCGAAAAGACCTGGTTTCCGAATAACCGACATGAAGCCAGCGACAAATGGGAATGAGCTACGAGGCACAGCACGTGCGATTTACACAATCCAACTAGCGTTGACAGATTGACTGGCTGGCGAAGGCGTTTACATATCTGCTGACAGGTGACGAAGCGCATCTACACCAATGGATGAACAAGACGTTGCAGATTTCGATAAAGGCATCTGGGAGACGAACGCAGTCTCAGTGTCGTACTCCTGTGAAGTCGGTTATCTGCCGCCGACTTCATCACGCAACTCAAACGGCATCGTTATGTCATCAGACACACTCCAATATTTGCTCAACACAACAGTGTTGGCATTCAATAAAGATGAGTACTGCTCTACGAATCTCTACGGGCGCCTGACTTTCGATTGGTAACCGTTTTGAAGACACTATTGTGCAAAAACTTTCCTGTCAACATAAATTTAGTAACCATGTCAGATCGAGTGCAGCCGTTGTCGGTTTATGGTTGACCACATCGTTTAACCGGTCATAGTTAGACGCAACCCACTCAGCTGCCCGTTCGTGACACTGAATCTCTGCATCTGTCCACCCTGTCGGAGGTTGCTCACCTGCAGGTGCAAGACCTCAAAAATAGTTCTGCTCATCTGTATCGCAGATATCGCCGTAAAACTCAGAGATGAAGTCGCTCCATTTCTGTTGGGCCGGTGTGAGGTTATCCATGGGTCACCTCGCTGTCCCTGTTCATGTCCTAGTTGCGACCGACCTTCCGTGCTGGTGCCGTGTCCAAGACAGACTGAAAGCTAACGCCCCAAGCCTCTGCAATTTGTGTGTATGTTTATCCGACTCATGACGAATAGCATGTTCAACTTCATCCATGTACTCACACTTAATCTGAGCCAATCGTGTCCGAAGCCGGCATACCTTACTCTGTACCGTAGACACTCACCGGCAAACTACAGTATCCATGTACACCAGGTGTGGTGGACTAGCAGAATGGAAAGTCCAATATGTTAAGACCCCGTAATCAGCGGTGGAATGATTGGGTTGATATGCAGTATGTGCAACGAACATCTCGTGGAGGCGACGCACCCCACGTCTCGCAAGCTAAACACGGTCACTGGGCTCGGCGGCGAGGGTGACACCACACGACACGGTATTCCCCCCTTCAGAGCTGTCCGTGCTTTTACCTTACGTCTATGCTGAAGTCCCTACGATGCGCCTGTTGATCGCGGTCACAGATAACGACTGGTTCTCTCTTCACGCCCGTAGGACTGGTGTCGAACAACTTCGTCAACGGGATCACAACGTTGAGGGCTTCGACCTTGAGTCGCACGAGCCGTCCTTATTCCTTGCCTTTTGGCTCCTTATTGTCAGTGATGGGAAGCGACACCGCAGACGTCTTCCACTGTGCTACGTAAAAACTCGAAATCCTAGTTCCCATAATGTGAGCCTCGACTAAACACGGGCTATCGGAATCAACCTCCGTCCATTCGGCAAAGATCGCCTTTTCTCCCGGCGTGATATTGAGACTGCGGTCTTTCACAGTTTTGCCAAAATTGATGGTGAGGCCGTTCTCTTGGATATGCCCAAACCGCACTACTTCGATGTCAATCGGTTTATGCCATTCACCGTTCTGTCGTATGCGTAGCTTTGCATCATACAAGTGAAGTGTGCCCCTATCCCCCTTCTCGACCGAAACGGTAACTTTCAAGAAATCCTTGTCCTCGTTGTGCGATTTTCTTCGTTCTGTATCGACGCTCAGTGAGACATTGACCAGAAAGTATCCGGAAATGGCCTGATACCCGAAGTACAACGCAGCAGCTACCCAGGCCAAGACTTGCGCTATGTCTTTGATTTTTCCGGAGTCTCTTCCCGCCCAGTGATAGACTTTCGGACCAACAGAATAATGGAGAAGCAGCCAGGCGACGATGATTAGACAGCAGATTGCGACCAGCCAAAGCCGAGCGTTCTTCACTTCACCTCCGCAGCGTGATGCTTCATTAGAGCTTAGTCTGTCTAGACGTGTGATCAATTCCGGATTTGACGGAGACTCAGACGACGGCGCCGCAGTTACTGCAATAGACGAGCGCGGTCGAAGTTCCTGCCATCTTATTGGTCGTCCACGTGAAGCTTAGCCTTATAAGGAACATTGTTCGGTTGAACAGACACATTTTACTCGACAGAAGATTACTAGATGCGCCGACCACGCAAAACCATCGCAAATATCGAAGCGATAGGTAGCTGGAACGACATCATCCCCGACTCGTTGGACAACATCTTTGGGAAGCGGACTGCAAGCGGTCGCAATATAAAGTCAGTCGCGAATCTCGAACGCTAGAGCCGACGCGTTCGTCAAATGAACCTCCGAGAACTGACGGTGATTCAGTGGGCTTTCCAACCCTACGTAAATTGTGCGGACTCCGTTTCGTTTTGCTTCTTGGACGAATCGAGCAGCCGGGTAGACAGTTCCTGAGGTTCCGACCACCAAGAGAACGGTTGCCCTATCCAACTTACGCTCGATGACCTCCAGCCCCATGGGAACCTCACCAAAGAAGGTGATGTGGGGTCGCATGCGCGCCCCACAATGGCACCGGGGGACTTCGGTCAAACTCTTGTAGATGGTCACGTCCTCGATGGCCGGAGAGCAGTCGTAAGAGCACCGGGACATGAACAGATTCCCGTGCATGTGGTGGACGTGCTTGGAGCCGCCAGATTCGTGGAGATAATCCACGTTCTGGGTGCAAAGAAAAAACGACTCTAAGGAGTCGAGACTGGCGAGAGCTAGGTGAGCCGGGTTCGGCTTGGCGCCTAGAGCATTCTCACGCCGCGCAGCATAAAACTGCCAGACCTTCCATGGGTCTTTCTCCCACGCCTCTGGCGTGCATAAGTCTTCGATGCGGAACCCAGCCCACAATCCGTCGCTTGAACGAAACGCTGGAAGTCCGCTCTCTACACTTACCCCAGCCCCGGTCAGTACAAACACATGATCATTCGCTCCAAGTTGAATCGGGTTCATAGCATAAGTTTAAACTTAAGATGCCTGCGTGTAGCACGAAAAAGTACCCTCATGAAACAGATACGTTCTCAGTCCGGTACCGAACCGCTCAAGACACTCAGAAGGTGGTCAAGAAGGTTGTGACGAACTTCTGAGCCACTGTACGCCACCACCGGCCATCCGCCCGACGCAAAGCTCTGAGGAGCTATATACGATTTCGTCTTTTGATAGACGGGAATGCCAAACCAGCATGCGTTGGAGCAATTCTTTGGGATGCCGTAGGATCACTTTTGCGGTTTTAAACCCCAAAACTGACATGCCGATCCGGTTGTCCTGAGCTCAATGGATGGAACCTGCTGACAAGACTAACGGATTGCGGTTGGGAGCCAGTCGTTCCGCCTGAGATCAGAATCGCGCAGGAACAGGCCAGGGCCTTTCCGATTTGCTCGGGTGATTACGCGTGACGGTGTGCAGTCGCGGCAGAAAACCTGATTGTCGCCGCGCAAGAGTATCCTCGCTTGCCCACACTGCCACGCATCGCTATGGGTAACTGCCGGAGCTGGCACCAACGTTATGACCGCTTCGCAAACGTGTCCTTCCTCTCAACCTCATCGAGTACCATGCTGCCCGTATGACCAACATCACGAGCGCCATACTTGGCCGTCCACATTTGATACTTCTTAGACACAAGCGAGTCACAATTTGATGGTGTTAGCGTGGTGTATGAGCTAATATTCACCACAAATCCCGTCTTCCCCGGTCTCAACCTCAGTCGCAGCTTTGATGCACCTGCGTTATGTATCAACTCAAACTTCGGAGAAATATTTTGTGCTAAAAAAGTTAACCATATTTCTCATTGGCTGTGTAATCGGGTCTACGACGTTCTCCCAGAGCCCTACGGGTCTCTCCATACAGGATAAGCAGATGCGCCTGAACGCTCTTCTAGAGGAGTTGAAGCTTCCGACCATTGAGACAACAGATGCTACGAAGCTAATTTCTATCATTCCTGCCTACAGGAGGTGGGCTCTACAGGGGGCCCCTTCGAAGAACGACACGTCCGGATCAGACAGCGCAGGAACCCCACTATCTCTTTATCCGGGGTTTATAGAGCGATACGCGAGAGCCTCACCAACAAAAATCGAAATCATTCAGCAACCGAGGACAATACTTGAGCAAACTGGTACGGTCTCTCTTCCCGCGGGGAACCCCGACACTCTTCTTGTTCGGTACTCCTCTACAACTACGTGGGCTGATGTCTTTCCATCGGTCGCGGACATTCACGACCAAGCCAAAGCGTTCATTGACTCAGGTCTAACAATCCCGGCAACGGCGTTCATTTGTGGCAAGGAGTTGAACCAAGTCGAGTCCGCCAAACGCGCCACACAACTTGCCAACTGCATCATGCGTGATGGAAAGCCGTATCGTACAGGCCGATTCTTTGAGGGATTCAAGACCCAGTTTAGCTTTGGCCAAAACCCGCAAATCGAACAAGGAATTAGTGTTGTTGGCACAGCAGCCGCCACAAGCAACTATTCTGTATCCGGTGAAGTAGACTTCGACCCCAAAACTTTATTTCTGAATGGTACAGATTGGGAGAATTCCTATGAAGCCGTCAAGGCATATGACCCTGATGGAAAGCTTCAGCTAATGGAGGAGTTTCAGAGACGGATCAGACATGCGTGCGGCCCGTCGTCTGATGGAAAAATTGATGACCGCCTGTCTCTTTGTGCTAAGCGGTTGTCCGGGCTAACCCCACGGCAGATGCTGGGTGCCGTTCTAATACCCCAATTCTCTGAGGTCATTAAGAACCAATTCGACTTCGTTAAACAAGGCGATTTATTGATAGCAGCCCCGTATCCCACAAAAAATCTATCGGACTTGACATTCACGATTGACCTCAGTCGCCTCATTCCGTCGTCAAAGCAGCGTCAAGACGCACTAAAGATGTTGACCGACCTTAAGAAAGACACGGCCGCGAAAGCAAAGACAGATAAGCTGAAGCAAGACGCAGTGATAGTCGCGAAGGGTGTGGCGGACGAAAGATCAGATGTCGTTACTTTATTCGCGGATTTTGCGAGCGAACCGGAGAAGCTTGCTGTGAACGACGACTGGTACGAAACGTTTCGCAGTGCACTTCTTCGGGTTCTAACTGATTCTCAGTGACAAAGGCTTGATTAGGCCGAATCCGCAGATAGGTCAAGTTAGGCATCTGGGTGCTGGCACATCTTGTCCCTATTCATCTGTACTCCTCCTTTCTCGCTAGATTGCACAGAGATGGGCACCGACCTAGTTTCTTGCAATTCCTGCAAGTGCGACGCTCGCTGAGCACCTGATGACGTGTCTAAACTGCCGATCCGATTTTCCGAAAAAATAGCTTGCCAGAATCAAGGAGGCCGGATAGTTTTGTTTCACAAGCCTCACAAATCCTACCTGCAATAATCGGAGACACAACATGCGATTCAGGTTCAGAGCATTCTCATGTCTACTGCGGCACTCATCTCTCTAACCCACTCAGCTATCGGCGGACAAGAAGTTCAGAAATCCCTGATAGACGTTCTGCCCCGCGACAGATTCGCGTTACCCCTTCACCAACCGCACAAGAGGTGAAGGTTCCGTTCAAAACAAGCGTGACGTCACCACCGCCGACAGGCGAAGATGAGTATGCTCGGGTGTCGGTGAATGTTGCTCCGGGTCCGTATGGAAGCGAGGTCGTGCCAACTGGTGGTTCTGCCGTAACAGGAACCCTTTCCGCTGCGATGTCCACATTTAACTATTCCTCAATATTGCTGGCGGTGTCCTCCACTCCATTACGAACCCCAGTAGATAAGAAATACTCAACAAATCCTAACTCTATCAAGAATGTCAGCGGCGATAACGAAGAAGAATGGATGGATATCACCTTCACGCTCACGGCCTACGACAAAGACAATAAAGTCGCCAATTGTGGGTCGAATCCGTGCCTCACGATTATTGGTCTTCTTCCGGGGACTACGACAGCGTACGCGAAACCGCCACTGGCAACTACCATTGTGGATGCGACCGCGTCAGCAGCCTCATCGATTACTTCTGCGTTGCCGGTCGGCGGGACGGAATTGACGGCAGCAACATCGGGGGCAAAAGTCACCTTTGACTCATTGTTCCCTCCAAAGACAACTGCGATTCAGTACGCCTACATCGATAACGAAAGTGATGCGTTGGAATTTGGATAGTACTTCGCAGCTAACCCCGTCGCGACGCCGCCAACGTCAATACTCGGCATCCAGAACGGTCAGGTCATGCTGCAAGCCGACTCGACTGTAGCGACCATCGATGTGAGTAGCGTAGGTCTATCAAGCTGGAAGAAAGACCCGAGTAGTTACTCTAATCATTATCTCTATTCCATCAGTGACACAAAGCTTCCCATCCAGCCGACCATCAACTTCAACACGCTACAAAACCTATCCGCACTTCCTGCGTTGCTTCCTATTGATACTGTAATGAAAATTTTGCATGCAAAGGACGCCTCGGTAATTAAAGCTCTCATCGATGCGAAATCGCTGACTGCAACGCAAGACGGACAGTATGTCATGGCAAGTTCACTCACAAAGTACATAGCTCCCTAGCCACTGCATTGATTAGGAGACCGGTGTTAACTCCTTCTTTACTGACGCCGGCGCCCTTCTAATAATGTCCATCCCATGGAGGAGACGCAGGTCGTTGTGGATGATTTCGACATCAAATTCCCCTGACCTGCCCCCTTTTTCTCATCCATTCATACTTGGAGTTTCTCGATTTTGTTTTGGCGTCGAGATGGTCTCGCCGCCGCCGAGGCTGTGCGGATGTGGGAAGCGTTCTTTGCTTTCCACATCTGCATAGCCGAACTGCTGCCGGAACTCGTTGGGTGTGCGGTAGTCCAGCGAGCTGTGCGGGCGGTCGTGGTTGTACTGCTCGCGCCAGGTTGCCAGAGTACACCGGACATCGTTCAGCGTCCGGAACCAGCTTGTGTTGAGGCACTCGTCGCGCAGCCGGCCGTTGAAGCTCTCGACGTGGCCGTTCTGCATCGGCTTGCCCGGCTCGATATTGACCAGGCCGACCTTCCAGTCCGCGGCCCAGCCGATCATGCGCCGCGAGGTGAACTCCGGGCCGTAGCACCACACGAAGCACCTGGAAGGTAGGGTTTGAGGAAGGCAGGAAGTCGGGTCGAGGGAGCGTAGCGACCGAGATCCGACTTCCTGGGCCATGGCCGGCCACAGGTCTCCTAAGCTGAACGTATGCCTACTTTCACTTCAGGAGAGAACCAGCCATGTCCCTTGTCCAGCCTACTCAACCGTCCGCCGTTCTGGTAGCGATCGATATCGCCAAGCTCCGTCACGATGTGCTGATCGAGGCTCCAGGATGGAAGAGCCGCAAGCGCCTGATCTTGCCCAACACCGCGACCGAGTTCCGTCTGTTTGCCGACTTTCTTCATGGCCTGAAGCATCCGGTACGTGTCGTCTTCGAAGCCACTGGGAACTACCACCGACCGTTGGCACATTTTCTGCAGGCCGAGGGTTTCCATCTCGAGTTGATCGCGTCCTTAGCCGTTGCTCGTACGCGCGAAGCGATGCATAACTCCTGGGACAAGAACGATCCGAAGGATGCCCAGGTTCTACTTCATCTGCTTAAGACCGGCGTGACCCAGCACTACCATGATCCGCTCAAGAACCAGATCCATGACTTCCAGGAGCTGTCGCTGACCTATGCACAGATCTCGCTGGAGAAGACACGGACGCAGCATCGGCTCTTGACCCATTACCTTCCGCTCTACTTTCCAGAGATCGAACGGTACTATCATGCGTCGCGCTCTGAGTGGCTCCTTGCTTTCCTTCAAGTCTTCCCCACACCGGCTCTGATCGCGCGGCTCTCGATGGAAGATTTCGTTCAGCAGGCGTGGGCCGTTGTTGGACGGAAGGTCAGTAAACAGCGGCTACTGGAGGACATCTACCACACGGCTCAGACCTCCATCGGTATCCCCGTGGCCGAAGACTCAGAAGCGGTGGCCATGTTCCGAGTCGTGCTCGGCGAGATGATCCGCCTCTGCCAACTGCGCGATCAACTGGAAGAGCGAGCCGCGCATCACCTCCAGGATAACGCCGACTTCCGGCGTCTCCAACAGCTGCCCGGCGTCGGTCCCATCCTGGCGCTGACCATCCTCGCCGAAGCCGGCGACCTGCGCCGCTTCAACCATCATCGTCAGTTCCTCAAGTTCTGTGGCCTCGATCTCTCAACCCAGCAGTCAGGCCAGTTCCGCGGCACCACCAAGCTGTCCAAGTACGGCAACGCACGGCTGCGCTGCGCCTTCTGGATGGCTGCCACCGTGGCCGTTCGTCTGCGTGAGAACAGCTTCCGAGACAAGTTCGAACGATATCTCCGGCGTGATCCCGCCAGTGCCGACCGCAAGCGTATGGCGTATGTCGCCGTCGCCGCCAAGATGGCTCGTGTGGCCCATGGGATCATCAAGACCGGAACCGACTTCCGCTGCTTCTATGAAGCAGCGGCACCAAGTGGAAGAGCCGCTTCACCTGGGCCGTCGAGGCCGTGAGGACCTCGTAGATAATGATCCGGCCTTCCACTTGGTTGAGATTTCATTTTGAGTACAGTGGAGACTGCGCACCCCGGCAGATCTCGTGTCGCTATGGTCGAACGCTCAGCCCTTGCTCGTGGAAGCCACTTGGAGGTACAGTCGTCGTCAAGCACATCCCGTACGGGATGCCGAGGGACCTTCTCTTCTCTTCAGCTTTTCCTTCCCGTGTTAGTACGTTGTCCGAGCGGACCGTCTCGGGCCGCCCGCGCTCGGCGATCGCCCGCTCCAGCACGCGGGTCACGCGCCCCGAACCAAGGCTGAAGTCCGCCTCCAGCGCCACGCACTCGCGCGTGTATGCGTCCACCACGGTCAGGATGCGCACCATCCGGCCCGTTGCCAGGCCGTCGGTGACGAAGTCCATCGCCCACTCCTGGTTCGGCCCGGTGAGCCGAGGCTCAGCCGCGCGTTCCCGCACCAGCCGCTTGCGCTTCTTCCTGCGCACGCTCAGGCCCTGCTCCACATACAGCCGGTAGACCCGCTTCACGTTCACCTCATGGCCTCCCCGTTCGAGCAGCACATGCAGCCGGCGATAGCCGTAGCGGGGCTTCTGCCGCGCCAGCTTGATCAGTTCCGCTCTCAACTCCGCGTTGCGGTCCGGCCTCGGCTCATACCGGTAGCTCGACCGCTCCACGCCCAGCAGCTTGCAGGCCGTGCGTTCGCTCAGACCATGTTCTGCCTGCGCGAACGCCACTGCCTCTCTTAGACCGGCAAGCTCCAGCCGTTTTTTCGGATCACGCCCTTCAACACCTCGCCGTGCAGGCTCAGCTCCGCCACCAGCAGCTTCAACCGGCGGTTCTCATCCTCCAGCGCCCTCAACCGCTGCGCCTCGGCCACGTCCATCCCGCCGAACTTCTGCTTCCACTGGTAGAACGTCGCCGCACTGATCCCGTGCTCCCGGCACAGATCCGCCGTCTTCACCCCGGCCTCGCCCTGCTTCAAGATCCCTATGATCTGCTCTTCACTGAACCGACTCTTCTTCATGCTTCGCTCCCTCGATTAGGTTACGAGAGAACTCCAGCTCCAAATGGTAGAGTTTTCAGGGGGCAGGTCAAAGGAGATATATCGCGATCCTTTGCCGATATAAAGTCTGTTCTATTCTTATCTTTATCTTCTCTACTCTTCTCTACTCTATTCTGTAGACTAAGTAATTCATTCGTAAGGATTAAAAGTCCGTCTGCGTGCAGTCTGCGTATCGCCTGTGCTACGTGTGTGCGGTCTCTTGGTAACATCTGTGCTGCTCGTGCGACGTATGTAGGGTCATTGTGTATACGTTGTGCGTTCCTTGCACGTATACGGCAGAGAGCGTCATACACATACCGTTGCAGAGCCGTGAGCTTGATGTAATGGTAGTCACTCTCCTTGTCTGTGTAGTCCTTGACCCACAGAGTTCCACCACCCATTTGTCTCTCATCCCAGTTGGCGATGTCGATATATTTGAACTTCTCTTCTGTCTCCGTCTGAGTCTCCGCCATCAGTTCGCCACCCTTTCAGAGATTGCGGTGGTAGCGAGCTTTGAACCGTGCTTCCTGCCACGCTTACGGAGGAGCCCATGATTCTTTGCGAGTTCCTGCACGCGGTTCGTTCCGACCCTGTGCATGGCTGCGATTGCAAGGTAAAGTGTTCCGGCCTGGAGTTCGGTAAGGATTGCATCTTCTAATTCTTGTTTCGTCATATTCGTCTCCATTGGGGTTGTAATTATTTCTCCCCTTACGTCTGGATACCGAATCGAATAATTGTTTTACCTTCCGGAATTATTTTAATTATCTTATGAAGTTGGAGTTTCGGACGTCCTCAACCTCCATCCGCCTCCTGCCTCACCTCGTTCGCTATCTCCAGAATCTCCGCGGAAGTTGCTCACAGTTCTTCGCCTCGTCATGGATCAGCCCTCCAACTCCGTTCACTTTGGAGCCCTATGTCACCGTGGTTGGGCTTGGCACTTCCGACAAGGGAAAGACTACGGAGGAGTCCTGACATCATGGTTTGCGTATGGCACCTATATCGGACTTGATCAGTACCGCACTGGCGGTCATGGACGCTTCGATGATGTTGTGGAGGTTATGTAGGTATACGGAAACGTACACAAACAAATGGGCGAATGTGGATAACTTTCTATTTCAATATAGACGCGAGTTTCATGTGTCTTGCTCTTGTTTCTACGAGGCGTAGCATTAAGTAGGGAAAAGAGAGGAGTTACAAATATGCAAGGAGTTATACGTAAAAGAAAGCGGCTCAGGCATTGGGCGTGAAATTGAAGGAGGTGGACGCTTATATCAGAGAACATCTCACTTCAATGCCTGAGGAAGAGATTACGTTCAAGAACGGAAAGTATAGGAACTTCCCGGTTATGATTCGCGCCATTCGAGACGCTTATGCTTCGAATCTCATCAAGTAGTTCGAGGATAGAGAGGAGTTGCACCATGGCAACAGTCGAGTTAGGAAAACCAAAGACAGTCCGCCGCAGGAAGTTTAGAGACTCGCTGCTGACACGGTCGGCTTGGAAAGAGTTGGGATACAGTGTTCCGACCAAAGCGGAGCCCGCAAAGATCGAAGAGTATCTAGTCCCCGGATATCGCAGGGTGTACCGTGACCGTCACCTGTTCTCATTCATCCAAGTAAATAAGGTCAGTGCATCCGTCAAATCAAAGCGTGAATCCGCTGCGGTCAAGGCAATACAGACCCGCACCCGCAACATGGAACAGGCTATGGAGATGGTCGAACTGACCTTTGTCTCTGGACTGAGCGATGACAAGATTCGCAACTTAGCTATCCTCACACACGGCGGCAACTATCAAGGCAAGGTTGGCGAGTTCATGTGGTCTAATCGCACCGCACGTAACGTAACACAATTCGTCACAACCTCACCAACTATGAGAAACACTGGGCACGGATTAACCGGGGGACGACGGCGGAACGTGCCTATCAGATTCTTCGCAACAGAGCCGATGAGTTGGTATGTGTAACGTATCCGCAATTCGCAGACGACAAGCCGGAACCTTGGGAGAGATAAGGCTGACGTAGTTCAGCCTTCGGGCTGTGGATTGAAGCAGACTGGTAAGACGAATTCAGATAGGGAGTAGACCCATGGCATCGATTTATGACATCAAATATGGCGACGTAGTTTATCCGCCAAGCGGAACTCTCGTGCATCTCACAGAAGATGCGTATGCGGATAGCGACTGTGACAACTATTTGTATTACACAGCAGAGGGCGTGGACGATTCAGGCAATGAGTACCTTGTACGTTGGGAGCCGGTGCTGAAGTGGGCTGAAATAGCCGAAGCAGAAGACGAGGGTTCCGCCTGTAATTGGGATGAGTACACAGTGACGCTATGTTGAGCAGCATAACCGGGCGGAGATAATTCATACTTCCCAAAATACGCTGCGACAAACCTGAACCTTGGTCAACGACCGAGTACAAAGAAATGGTGATGTGGCGAATGGAAGAGCAAAGCTACGGCGTAGCATGGCAAGGGCTAGGCGTAGGCATAGGCATAGGCATGATGCTTCAACACCAAACCCAGCAACGGCACTGGGCTGTGACCCCTCGCGTGTTTTTGTAAAGCAGAGTTAAAGCCCTGTGTTGGGGGGAACAACCCTGCGAACGGTAACGCCAAGGCAATGCAACATTGGTCGTCGCTTCGGCTTCGCTTAGTTTGTCGGCCAAGGCAACGGTAAAGCTTAGTGGAGCACAGCCTCGTTGAGTAAGTCGCAGGACATCGCGGCCTCTTTTTTCGAAAATCTGAGGGATTGCTGCTTGAGTTTCTGCCTTCTAGCTAAGTGTACCGCTCATACTCAGAGGAGAGACCGATTCCTTCGACCGGGCTAAAGCTATCCCCCTCTTCACCGGGTCGATACCAGCCAACCCAGCGGGTTTCGTGAACCACAGTGACGTCGTTGTTGAGCAGGTCTCTATACAAAATCTGCCCGATCACAAGGATATAACCGTCCTCCGGAAATTGGGGAAAGGCATCTCCTAGATAGTCTTTAAGATTTGTTCGGGTCACTAGGTAAACCAAAACAGGATCGTCGGGCAAGAGGAGTTTGTTTTGGACGATTGTGTCTCCCCTATAGGTGGCAGGAATAGGCAAGGTAGTAAGAGTCTTTGAGACTATGAAGTCAATACGCGAGTCAAGGAGCAAAGCTGGCGTGCGTCCTTTATTTGTCACCCTGACGTCGAACCTATTCCCGTCGCGTGTAGGCTGTAGAGAGCAAAAAAGCCAAGGACGCTCTGCATTAATAACGGCTTGAGCATTGAGTAGAGCCGCATCTGAGCTTCGCTGTGCAACCGTAACCGAATCTCTCAAAATTTCAGTCTGCTTCTCCATCTGTCCAGCTTGCTGTAAGGTTGCGGCGGCGCTAGCGGCGGTAGCTTCAGCTGCTTTACGTGTAAGGACCGTCTGTCGCCCTATGATGGTAAGAGTGACAAACGCTGAAATAACTAACCACCAATTCGGGTCTTCAAGGTGCTCAGACCACCTGCGGGTCTTTTCAATGAGGGGATGGGTTGTTTGGCGGGTGCAGCAATTTGGGGCATAGGTATACGTCGTAGCCGAAGGAGACGCCGGGGCGCTTGGAGGCTTGGTTGACTGACCGGCCATGCCAATGGCTCCAAGAGCACCAACAAATATCAAGTGTTTCTTCAGCATGATTCCACGATTGTATCCACTCAATCACCTGAGCTTCGCAATCTGCTCGTTAGTCAAGCTCAACCACACGCTTCCGCGCTTTTTACGCTAGATGCACGCGGGCGGCTTCATCGAATATAGACGGGACTTGGAACCCTGTTTGCGGAGGAGTAGGGTGGGCAAGGCCGCGATGTTCCGCGACCGGGCTGGAGAAGGCGAACGGGTCGGAGTCCGCGTCCTTCGGTGTTCCGCCGAGGTAAATAGTCGTGGTTGAGATATCCGCAATGTCCCATCCACTTGGATAGATCGTGAACTTGTTGAGGCAGCGATGGGCATAGGTGTGCCTAGGCCGGTGGATAAAACTTTGGACATTCTTCCTTTAAAACGCCGTTTTCGCAGATATGGCAGCTGATTCCGGCGAGGCGAGCATAGTATTTCAGGTTCTTTAGCCAATGCCGGTTAGGCATGTCGTTACGCAAGCCACTACACTGCCCCTCCTACCACTTGTTAGGATACCTTCGTCATTGAGTATGGTTAGGTCTACGGGCTGAGTAAACTAAAGACTCTTACGGAAAACGAAGATTGGCTCGAATTTGTATGACGTCGTCCCCTTCCCTGTCCCTGGCATTTTGCTAAGAGCAAGTTGGAGAGTTTCGATAAAGTGCCAGCCGGTTGAAATCGCTAGGGAGACAAAGTCTTCATGCAAAGTTGGGTAACTTGGAACTCCGGCGATGTTGACTGCCAGAAATCCATCTCGCTTTAGTCCAGTCCAACAGTTTTGCAGTGTTTGGCGCATATAGCCATGAAGCCATTCTCCGTTTGAGGGAAAGCGAAGGTAGCTTTGGGTGGGTTCATCGCTGTAGTGTTCGTGCCCTCCATAGGGTGTGCTCGTAAAACAAAGCGACAGGCTCTCATGGGTAGGGCGAAAATCTTCGCTTCCAAGGTGATGGAGGACTATCGCTGGTGAGGAGCACCCCAGTAGTTGTAATAACTGCGGCAATTCATCAGCCATCTCGCGGAGTCCATCCATAGTGAGTGTTGCGGGGTCAGTGCCAATGTATGTTTTTACCTTGGCACAAGCTATAGCTCCCAACAAACGACCGCCAAATCCGGCGCTCATATCCCATACAACCCCTCCTTCCTGAGGAAGATATCTGTCGTAAATCGCAGCCGCTGCGGTCGGGCGAAAATTAGAGACACTTTGTGTGCCTGAGAATATTCGAAGAGCCTTTCGCAAATCACTTTCCGTACGGCACTTGCCGAGCTTCGCCCTCCGCGCCAGCGCATTCCGTAGTAGATGGTCGTCTCCAAATACTTCAAGCGGCGTCCGCTTATTTCCGCATGGAACGCTCCAGGCATGAGGGTGGTAATGCCACGCAAGACCGAACCCGTGCATAGTTTGTTTGACGACCCCACTGTCAATTAGGCGAATACGGTCATACTGTAGAAGTTTTGTGCAGTTCGTTCAACTTCTCCTGGCGGTTTAGTGAGTACACAGGAAGCCCGCCTCTGCGAACATCATCGAATGAAAGCGGAGAGAGGGGCATTACGCGATCTCCCTCTTCCAAGGCAGGTGACGGGTTCGCGCCTGGCGGACGATGGTCAAGTTGCACCCTGTATTCTCAGCTAGTTCATGGTCGCCCCATTCGGGATTCGCTTCTGCCAGATCGGCAATCCCCCGATGCATGTCTTTGCAACCTCCGCATTGACCCAGGATGGACAGACTGGCTGAGCTTGCCAGAACGGATTTCGCGTTGACTCCGCTGCGAGATTGATCCCCGTAAGGGAGGAAATCCGTCAAGGGAAACGACGGCGCTTCGTAACCCGCAATCTGCTGGTTGATAACCGGGGAACGTTTCGACCGCCACAAAAAAATGATCTTCCTATAGAAGCCACAGTCTTCTCCGACCTCCATCCATGAATCGTCGTCAGTCATGGCGTCGTCCGGCAAAGCCTTGAGTACCCAAGCCGCCAGATTTTTCAAGTCCACATAAATCCTGTAAAAGGTTCCGAACTCGTCTTTGTCACGTTTAATCCAGATATAGCCAAATTGCCCGTCGTCGAGGTCCGTGATCTTCCATTCATAAACTGTCATTTGTTGCTTCCGTTTGCACTTTAAGATTTGACCAGAGACTGGCGGGGGTGCGACCTCGCCCAACAATACCTACACTTGGAAGCGAAGGTAGAGTAGTCGGAACGGCCAGTTCCCAACTATCTCTACTCAATACTGGTTTATCGGGATTCTGAAGATTAAGTACCTGTCGAAGGCATCGACCATCAATTTGGCGTAGCGGGCAAACGCTAGATAGTCCGCGCCTCTGCGTAACTCCACTGGTCGGAGCACGGACAGGGGTTCTACTATAGTTCGTTCGAACCCGAGTACAAGGCAACTACACTACTCAAAGTCTGAAGTGGCCATTCATCCACGCCCTGGCTTTAAATCTGCGCCAATTTTCCTCTTCGGATGCTCGCCGAGACAGCTATCCCCCGCAAAATAAAGCGAGTCCCACTAAAACGAATCGGCCTCCATGACACCCAAGATGGCGATTCATAACTACCCGAGCAATCTTCCGCCCCGTTACCTGCACCTATCAAGCGGCCCCTTATGCGTTACCTATAAGACCCAAATGGCGTTATATTGAGCTAGCGCGGATTAACGCTCGTTAGCGGTCGCTATCGCTCGAACCCGCGTAAACATTGGGAAATCGTCCGGTGAAGGTGTTGGTTTTATTGGGGTTAGAAAGGAATGGCGGAAGAGGAGGGATTCGAACCCCCGATACCCTTTCAGGTACGCCAGTTTTCAAGACTGGAGCCATCAACCACTCGGCCACTCTTCCTGTTGGAAGTTTAGTACGTGGGGCAACACGACGCAAAGAGACGCCGAAAGAAGCTCCACGCACTGTCCACCACGCTACATCCGAATGTAGGAGAAGTGTCCCTTGTTCTGCAGCATGGCGATGGCGGCCACCATGGCGGGCACGACGATGACGCCCGGGACGAGGTTGCTCTGGATGTCGGTGACGACCTCTTCCACCGTTTGCGTGAGCTGCAGCTTCTTGATCCAGAAACCGGCGATGGACTGGATGGCCATGTGGCAGGCGAGGAGCTGCACGCCGCGCGACTGGAGGGCCTGGATGCTGGCGTCGCGATAGAAGGACTTCTCCTCGTTGGGGTCCTCGGTGGTGTACTTGGGCGGACTGCCGGCGGCGCTGGCGTAGAAGATGTTGCGGATGGCGGGCTTGCCGGTCTTGGGATCGTCGACCTTGTCCTGCTCGCCGATTTTGTACTTCTCCCAAAGAGAGTCGCCGAAGTTGAGCACGGTGGCCTGCGAGCGGAGGGCGGCTACGAGCTTGATATCGCCCTCGGGGATGCCGAAGCCGAAGTGCAGGCCGTCGAGCGCGTTCACCATGTGGTCGAAGCCGCTGCCTCCGTCGATGGCAGTGACGTCCCACATCTGTTTGGCTTCGGCCTTTTGCTTGAGCAGCTGGTCGAAGGAGGCCATCTTCCAATCGGCTGGGTGGTAGATGCGGTCGGCGTTTGCGGGGGCTGCGGGCGAGGCCATGGCGGCGAGGCCGGCCACAGCCGCCTGTCCGACGAAAGATCTGCGAGTGATCGAGTTCACGTTGTCTCCTGCTGCAGGGGTTGGCTCTATTCTAGGGCCCATCGCAGGCGTTTGAGCGAAGTTCTATGATGGAAGGGATGACTTATATGATCGCTGCCTTCTACTGCTTCGTCGCGCTGCCTGACCCAACTGGGCTGCGCGAAGAGCTGTGTGCGGCGTTCAGCGAGCAGGAGCTTTGCGGCACGATTCTGATTGCCGGCGAAGGTGTGAATGGAACGGTCGCCGGTTCGGCTGAGGTGATTGACCGGCTGTTGGCGATGCTGGGGGAGCGAGTTGGGCTTGAACGGGCGGAGGTGAAGTTTGCATCCTCAGAAGAGCGGCCGTTTGGGCGATTGAAGCTAAAAGTGAAACGCGATGTGCTTCCCTTTCGCAAGGCTGACGTGGATGCGACGCGGGCGGGGACGTATGTGCAGCCGCAGGAGTGGAATGCGCTGCTGGCTGATCCCGAAGTGCTGTTGATCGATACGCGCAATCACTATGAGGTAGGGATGGGAACGTTTGCCGGTGCGGTCGATCCAGGGATTGAGACGTTCTCAGACTTCGCGACGTATGTTCGCGAAAATCTCGATCCGGCGAAGCATCGGAAGGTGGCGATGTTCTGCACCGGCGGCATTCGATGCGAGAAGGCTTCGGCGTTCATGCTGCAGGAAGGCTTTGGCGAGGTGTTCCACTTGAAGGGTGGAATTCTGAAGTATCTCGAAGAAGTGCCGCAGCAGGAAAGTGCGTGGCATGGAGAGTGCTTTGTGTTCGACCGACGGACTTCGGTCGGGCATGGGGACTTTGAAGGTTAGTCGTACAGGCTGCCGCTATACTGACGGGATGAAACGGATTCTGGGTGCGGTTTTGGTGATGATGGCGGCTGTTTCGCCAGTGTGGGCCTGGGGGCCGATAGGACATAGGCTGGTGGCGGATGTGGCGTGGGATAACCTGACGCCCGAGGCGAAAGCCAGCGTGCAGGCGTTGCTGGGACAGGAGAGTCTGGCGGATGTTTCGTCGTGGGCAGACCACTACCTGGTGGGCAACTATCAGACGTTTTACTGGCACTTCATCAACATTCCTCCAGATGCGACGAGCTATAACCGCGACCGCGATTGCTTGGTGCAGCCGAGAACCGAGGCCGGAAGTCGCATTGATATTTGGAGGGACTGCGTGGTCGAGCGGATTCCTTATAACGCGGAGCGGGTAGGGGACGCGTCGCTGGATAATGCCGACCGTGCGATTGCGTTGAAGTTCCTGGTGCATCTTGTGGGCGATGAGCATCAGCCGTTTCATACGTTTGGCGTGGGCCGCGGCGGCAACGACATCGCCGTGAAGGTTTGGGGAAGCGACAAGTGCGGGCAGTGGGGATGCAATCTGCATGAGGTTTGGGACGAGAAGCTGATTGAGCATCGCGGGCTGGATGAAGCGGCATGGCTGAAGATGCTCGAAGCTGAGATTGCGGAGAAGCATATCGTCGCAGGCGATGGCGATGCTGCGGCGTGGGCGATGGAGTCGCATGACTTTGCGAAGGCCGCGCTGGTGACGCCGGGAACCGATATCGACCAGGCTTACTATGAGCGGAACATCGGGGTGGTGCGGCAACGGTTGGAGCAGGGTGGGTTGCGGCTGGCGAAGCTGATCAATGCGGCCTTTGCGAAGGCTCCGGTGGCGAAGAACTAGCTGGAGCTATTCGGGGGCGTTGAGGTTGGCGGCGGTGTCGGGAATGAGCGGGTGCTGGAGCTTGTGCTGCATGCCCTGGTAGCCGCGCTCGGTGACGACGATGGTTTCGGCGAGGCGATCCTGCGCGCAGCGGCGGTATGGGTGGATGAAGAACTGGACGAAACCGAAACCGCCTTCGAGCGCAGCGGCGCCGTAACCGAGAGCTCGTTCAACCGAGTGCCAGAAGGTGATGTGCCGATGCATGAGTGAGACAACGCGAATTTGCAGGAGACGCTTGCCGGGCGTGCGTCCCTTGCCACGCCACAGAAGAATGCCGAAGTAGAGGACCGGCACCAAAACATCGAAGACGACCTTGGTAGCTTCGCCGGCCTTGGAGTGCTCGTCCACGCGGTACGTCGTCACCTTGGTAGCGCCATGCACTGCAACGTCGACCTTATCCCCGTCTTCCGAGGTCGTCACCATATGCGTGATGTCTTCCATCGACCTACCCTGCCTGTGCATATAAGCAAAAAAGCCCGCAGCGATCACGATCGCGAACGCACTGACGACGACGGAAACGATGATCCAGTCGATCAGGAAAGCGAGGGCGCGCTGTTGGAAGGTGGCGAGCTCGATGCCGTCGAGCTCGAGGAGCCACTCGGTTTCACGGGCGGAGAAGTTGCGCATGAAAAGAGTGTAAGACGGACATGCACATAAGTGACGAGTTTTGCGCTTGCATGCACAGGTGGGGCGCGCCTAATGTTCTTCCAGCTGATGAGAGCGCAGTACAGCGGAAGCGAAATCGCTGGCACCACCGGAGACGTAAACCCTGTGAAAGCAGTGATTTACGCCACTGGGTACAGCCGGAAGATGAGCGGACGATGAGGGCCAGAGATTGATCGCCGGGGACACCGAAGGACAGCAGCCGACGCGAGTCAGAGGCTGTTCGGAGGAGAAACCGGAAGATGGGATCTTCGCCCGGACTGCGGGATTATCAAGGATGAAAACGCCAAGGACTTCGGTCTTTGGCGTTTTCGTTTTGGGTTTTATCCGTCTTTTTTCATTTTGCGTTTTTACGGTGACTTACGGACGTTTGTGGTGAATTTGTGGAGACTACGGTGTCCAGCAAACTTTACATTTTGGGTGTGGTTTGTTGATCCCTCTCGGGTGAAACACGAAAGATGAATGCCCGGTTTTAGAAGGATAGTTTCAATGCTCCCTGCTGAACACGGGCGGCAACAGAACCGGTCGCTGTGATCTGACCGAAGTTGCCGGAAGAGGGATTGCTGCTCGGGAGGCCGAAACTTGGGTGATTGAGGGCGTTGAACATTTCCCAGCGGAATTGAATGCTGTAGCGGTCGCGAATGCGCCAGTTCTTATAAATGCCTGCGTCGACAGTATCGATACCGGGCCCGTGGAGAAGGTTGCGCGCCGAGGTGCCGAATGTTCCTGGGGCGTTTGTCTTGAACGCGGCCGAGTTGAAATAGTGCGTGAGCCACTGACTCTGCGGACCCTGCTTGACGTTATAGGATTGCCCGGTCAGATCGGCGCGGTCGTTGAATTGCAGTGAGAGTGAGTTGTCGTTGCCATTGCCACCGACGATTGAAAACGGCTGTCCTGTATGCACGTTCCAGATCGCGCTGATTTCCCATCCACCAAAAGCGGCGTCGAGAAGACGGTTATAGCGCACAAGCGACGGTGTGCTGTAGATGAAGTTTGTTACCCAGGTCACGGGAACGTTCACATCGGAGACTCCGCGGTTATGGTCGATGTTGAACGGATCGGCGATGCCATACGAAATCCAGGCCGTGCTGCTTTGGCTATAGAGATCGATCGACTTGGACCATGTATAGGCCGACTGAAACTGAAGATGGTTCGACATCTTCTTATCGATGCTGAGTTGCAGTGAGTGATAGGACGCAGTGCCGAGCGGAGCCATTTCCAGTATGTTGCTGAACAAAGGATAGGTGCTTCTTGCACCGGCGTTGGCGTAGATGCCTGGGTTTAGATCAAGCGGCACATTCTGGTCGTAAGACTCGCTGCCAACGTATGCGACCTGTAATGCCGTCTTCCAACCGAGCTCCTGCTCGATGGAGGCGTTCCAGCTTTGGGTGACGCCCAGCTTGAAGTTCCGTGAGAAAACATCCTGGACTGTAACAGGTGTGAGGAACTGCGCGTTCGTTGGTGGTTGGTAGGTGGTGGAAGCGAAAGGCGGGAAGGGGCTTACGCCTCCGCTGGCAGCGTAGACGGACCATGGGTTGTCGTAGGGGATGGGTTTGGCTGCTGAACCGGTGAAGGAGTAGGTGGGGCTGAAGGGCGTGATGTCGCCGATGTGGTTGTAGTCGGAGTATTGCAAGGGCGCAACAAAGAGGCCGAACGCCGCGCGGAATGCGGTGTGCGGCATGTTGCTGGGCTGCACAGCGATGCCTATCCGAGGATCGAATTTGCTGTAGTCGTTGGGGAAGAGGCCATGCTGCACGCCGGGGTCGCCGACGAAGACGAGGCCGGTGGGCGCGTTCACAAACACATGGCTTTGCACGCCGGGTTCAAAGGCAGCGCCGTGGCCGCCGGCGATGACCGGGGGCAGTGTGGGCTCCCAACGCAAGCCATAGGTCAGCGTGGTTGCATGGTTGATCCTTACTTGGTCCTGCGCGTAGAGGCCAAGCCACCAACCTTGCTGCGAGTTAATTTCGCCGCCGCCCTGCAGGAAAGACGAAGCATCCCCTAAGAGGAAGTCCGCGAGGCCGAAGCCAGTGACGATGCCCGAAAAAGAGATGTTCGGATTCGTCGGGTAGTCGCTGACCTCGTGAGCCATCTGATGCCACAGATCAGCACCTGCGGAGAAGGAGTGGTTGCCGATGGTCTTCGTTAACGAGTCGGAGAAACCCCATGTGGTCCTGTGATACGTGTAGGGCTGGCCGGAGGGCGTGCTGAAGCCGCTGGTAACACTCTGTCCGACGAGGTAGCACTGGCCCGGCAGAGACGCGACGGCGATGACCTTCGACATGCAGAAGGGGGAACCGCTGGCGTCCAGCGACTGGCCGCCGTGGCTGCCGTCTTCACGATTCCAAAAGAGTGCGAGGACATTGACCATAGACGATGTGGGGATCCATGTATGCCTGAGCAACTCGTTGTAGTACTTGCCAGTGTTCCCCGCGACGAGCGACAACACATTGCCCGGGACGTCTCCCGTGGGCTGGTTGTAGAAGAGGATGAAGCTGCGAAGGGCGAGGCGCTGCTTGTCGGAAAGCACGTAATCCAAGCGATCCGTATCTTCGTTGTAGGTGGTCCGTGTGCCCGGTCCAACAAAGTTTGTCTGGCCGGATGCGGGAGTTTGTCCCAAAGGTAAAACGGCGTCGAGCGCAAGCGCACCGTGGCTGAACAGGGCTGGATTCACCTGATTTTTTACGCCGCCTACCGTGGCAAAGGGCGCGCGCAACGTAAGCGGAACCGCACTGAAGTCTCCCTTGAGCATGGCGGCGGTTGGCGTGAATGTGTTGTTGGTCGACGAAGTTGTGCTGGTGCGCGTGCCTTGATAGTTGGCGAAGAAGAACAGCTTGTCGCGGAAGATTGGGCCACCGACGCTGCCGCCGAACTGGTTTCTGCGGAGAGGATCGACGAGGTGCGTGAAGTAGTCGCCCGCGTTCAGATCGCTGTTGCGGAGGAACTCGAAGAGGTTTCCGTGGAACTTGTCGGTGCCGGACTTGGTCTCGATGCTGACGACGGCGCCGGGAGCGAATCCGTAGTGCGCATCGTAGTTGTTGGAGGTGACGCGAAACTCCTGCGTGGCGTCGGCGTTTGGAAATGGCGCGGCGAGGAGCTCATAGGTATCGATGTTGGAGACGCCGTCGAGGAGATAGTACGTGCTTCCCTGCCTGCCGCCGCCGGCCGAAGCGCCTGTCTGCGTTGGAATGGATGTGCCGGCCTGACGCTCGCCTATGCTCGTGTTCATTACGTTGGTGACACCGGGTGAGAGGAATACGAGCGTGGATGGGTCGCGTCCGTTTAGCGGCAGCTCTCTGACTGTGCTCTCGTCTATAACGGCGCTGATCTCTGCTGAGGTGGTGTTGATCTGTTCGCCGGCGGATGAGACGGTAACTGTCTGTTTGCTTTCGCCGATCTTGAGCGCAACGTTGAACGTGCTCTTCTGGCCGATTGTTAGGATCACTTCGCTCGAAAGCACGGTCTCGAAGCCCGGTGCTGTGACCGTGATGTGATAGTGGCCTGGGTCCAGCTCATACGCAACGAACTCGCCGGTCTGGTTCGTGGTGACCTCGCGCCGGGCGCTTGTGTCGTTGTCCACGATGAGGACTTTGGCTCCGGGGATGGAAGCCCCGGATGGATCGGTGATGAGACCGCTCATTTGAGCGGCAGTTCCTTGCGAGTAAGCGGTTACATTTAGGAGAGAGAAGGTGAGGAAAGCAATTGTTCTTAGAATTGAGCGCATACGTTTTGGGAGCCCCTTGGTCGGAAACACAATAAGACAACTGTGGCGTCTCGTGCAACAGAAATTTAAAGAGCCGCCCTATGTGGTGGGAATCAAAGGGAGAAACGATGTTCTGCGATGGGGCGATGGAGGGGTGTGGCTGCCTCAGAGGTCACCCAAGGTGAGGGGCCTGTCATTCACTTCACGCTCCAGTTCCTTGTCGATCGCCTTCCACTCTTCCCAAGAGGAAACAGCCATCTCGCCGACGCCTTTACCCAGGATTCGGGGAGTTGTGCGCTTGAAGGGAACGGGCTTCACGAGTTCGAGGCGATAGGTCGAATGATCGGGACCTGCGATCTCGACCGCTTCACCGTTGTCAGCGGCGTGGAGGATGTCGGTGCAGTGCTCTTCCGCGTACAGGGCGGTGACCTTCATGGGTTTAGGCTATTCCAGGGCGTGGCGCGGGTCAATGGTGAGATTGGCATTCTTCCCTGGCTCCAGTACGGGACGCGACACTCGACGTCACGGATAAATGCATTCAATTCCACAGCCTCTTGAGTGAAATAATCTTTGGAGCGAAGAGGAGGCGAAATGGCGAAAATTCCAATTACGGTTTTAGGGTATCGCTGTGAACGCTGTAATCACGAATGGGTACCGATTTCTTACGATATTGAACCGCTCGCATGTCCGAAATGCGAGAGCCTGGCATGGAATAAACCGAAGGGTCCAATGCTAACGTATGAAGCTTTTAGTGCGAAAATTTCTGCTGCTCTCATTGAAGCCGACGGCCCCATTACTTGGACCGAAATTCGTACACGAGCTGGGCTGCCTCAAAAATTTCCAAACAATGAATGGGTGCGTAGACTTGAGAAAGATATAGGTCTTCAACGCGCCAAAGACAGTCATGGGATCATCAACTGGAGCTTAGAACGGACTGTTAATGCATAGCGAAACCGAACTTCGGCTTCCATCTAAGTCTGTAAAGAAGCAGTTGGAGAACAAGAGGCAATGGAATTCTTGCCGCTCGGCCGACATAGCGGATTTCTTTACGCTGGGCTATAGCGGACGAAGTCTCGAAGACATCATTGATAGTTTGCGCCAATATCGCGTTAGCACAGTAATCGATGTGCGGACAAATGCCGTAAGCATGTATCGACCTGAGTTCAGCAAGCGAAACTTCGAAGCGGCACTGAAAGAATCTGGCATCTCCTACGATCATCGGTCACAATTCGGAATTCCCCGAGACATTAGAGCTAAGGCGATGGTCGCTGGAACGAGAGACGTGTTGTGGGACTGGTACGACAGATATGTACTGGAAGAGTATATTGGTGGAAATCTTCACCGTTTTTTCAACACCATGGATCACCCCGTAGCACTCATGTGCTCTGAGCTCGATCCTACTGAATGCCATAGGCATCGGCTATGCATTTATTTAGAAAAGCTAGGACTGAATGGTTTTGACTTGTAGAGTATCGAATGACCGAAACCAAGACATCACTGATAGTGGTTCGAACCTATCCAACGCCAGCCAGTAAGGGATTGGAAGTCTCATGCACAGCGGCCATTACCAACGATGGTAAATGGTTGCGATTGTTTCCGGTTCCATACCGATTGCTCGATAGCGACAAGCGCTTTCACAAGTATCAGTGGATCGAAGTCGATGTAGAAAAAGCTTCGGATCCTCGTCCAGAAAGCTACAAGATTCGCCCTCAAACAATCCGCATTCTCGGTGATGTCTTATCAACTGAACATGCTTGGAAAGCACGCAAAGAAATCGCCGAGCCGCTACGCGCTCACTGCTTGTGCTGCTTGAAGGACGAGAGATTCAAGTACGGCTTTCCGACACTTGGCTTCATACGTCCTAAGCAGATTCGTAGACTCATCATCAAGAAACAGAGCGATCAGTGGACGCCTTCGCAAGCCGCAATACTGAGCCAAGGCCACTTATTTGAAGATGCTCCAGCTAAAGAATTGGAAAAAATTCCTTTTGCTTTTCAATATGAATTCTTTTGCGATCACTCGTCTTGCAGAGGACACACGCTTTCATGTACGGACTGGGAAATGGGCGAATCTTGGAGAAAGTGGAAAGCTGACTATGGCGCACATTGGGAAATCGAATTCCGCAAGAAATATGAACAAGAATTGATGAATGAACGTGATCTTCAATTTTTTGTGGGAACCCTGAAGGCTCACCCTGCCGAGTGGATTATAGTTGGACTGTTTTACCCGCCTAAGTACGCTCCGTTACCTTTATTTGGAGAGTGAAGTAAGCAAAACGGCCTGCGTCCTGCCGCTCTATTTGTTAATGGTTGCTGCTGCGCTTACTCGACGACCAGTTCTTCCTGTTAGTCTTCCATGCGCATCTGTTCAAGCTCACGTTCTTCGGCTTCGATGGCTATGGGTCAGGCCTTCAGCCCTCCGCCATTTACGGCGTCCGTACGAGGGGCTTCGCTCCTCGCTGGTATAGCGACGCGCCGTTGGCGCTTTATGCGGACTTGAGCCCGGCCTCGGCTATGGCGATGGAGATTTGTTCGTCGGGTACGCCTTGTTTGCGGAGGCTGGCGGTTAGTGCTTCTACCTGAGAGCCTTCGAGGCGTTGGAGGTCTTTGCGCAGGCCATGGCCGATGTAGGAACGCATGAGCGGCTGGTAGCCGGTGAAGCCGAGCATGGGGGCGATCTCCTTGAGGTCGCCGATGACGTCCTCCGGCATGCGGAGGCTGATGGTGGTCATGGGGCGGTCGCGCTGGAGGCGGACCTTGAGGCGATCACGCATAGTCTTCATAGTCTTTTTTCTCCTGGGCCGTTGCCGGACGCGCCGAGATGATGCGAATGGCTTCGGCTTCGCGCTCGATGTGGACGACGAAGAGAACGCTTTGATGGCAGGCACTGTACGGAGAGGGGCGATTCAGGCGGTAAGTTGATAGCGAAAATCGAAGCTTTTCGCCGACGCTCTCACAATCTGCACCTGGCCGTGACCGGGATTGATCTGTTTGTTGAGCTGGATCAGGCCGACTTCGCTGAGGGCGCGCACGTCGCGGGAGATAGCTGGACGATTGCGCTTGAGAGCGATGGCGAGCTCGGTGATGGAGCGCGGCTGCTTCATTGCGGCGCGAAGTACTTCGAGGCGGCGGCCCGTGAGGAACGAAGCCATATCTTCCGGGTGCTCAAAGAAGATGCGGCGCTCGGATTCGACGTGTTCTTTCTTATCGAATCTCCGTGCGCGTTCCAGCGAACGCTCCCGCATCGCCTTGAAGCTGTCTACTGCGATGATCGTTTTCATGGCTTCTCCTTCAACCTGGCTACCTCTTCGTAAAACTCATTTGCCCTGGCCTCATAGGTCGTGAAACCTACCTTTTCAGCAATGCCGCAGGAATGACGTTCGTGAAATCCATGAGCGTTGTCGTATCCGAGAACTCGCCCGTTATCGGCTTGGCAAAGGCTGAAATTGATGTATGCGAGGTTGTACCTGACGACTTCGCCTTTCGAGTTGACCCAGACTTCTTCGCGAATCTGCCCTGTCTTGCCAGACGCCGACCGGATCGTCATTGCGTCGTCGGTCGCCTTACGCAATTTGGGGCGCGGCTTTTTGGCTATCTTCTTCGCCACAACTTCATCTTATCCAGATGTCGCACTGGCTGCAACACCTGGAATTCGCAACCAGGCCAAAAAGCAGATTCCCTGCGGGAATGACAAAAAAAAACAAACTCAAAAGCAAAGGGCGGACTCTTTCGAGTCCGCCCTTCTTGTTATTTGGTTGTCAATGCTTACTCGGCGGCCAGTTCTTCCTGTTCGCCTTCCATGCGCATCTGTTCGAGCTCGCGCTCTTCGGCTTCGATGGCTGCGGTGACTTCCTGCTGGACCTGGGCTGCTGCTTCTTCCAACTCTGGTGAGAGCTGGACGTTGCGGTAGTACTGCATGCCCGTGCCGGCAGGGATCAAGCGGCCGACGATGACGTTTTCCTTGAGGCCGCGGAGCGTGTCTACCGAGCCGTTGATGCTGGCTTCGGTAAGTACGCGGGTGGTCTCCTGGAAGCTGGCGGCCGAGATGAAGCTGTCGGTCGAGAGCGACGCCTTGGTGATACCCAGCAAGAGCGGACGGCCGATGGCCGGACGGCCACCTTCGATCAGCACGCGCTGGTTCTCAGCGTTGAAGCGGAAGCGATCGATCTGCTGCTCGAGCAGGAAGTTGGTGTCGCCAACTTCTTCGATCTTGACCCAGCGCAGCATCTGGCGGACGATCGTTTCGATGTGCTTGTCCGAGATGGACACGCCCTGGAGACGATAGACCTCCTGGATCTCGTTGACGAGATACTGCTGCAGCTCACGCTCGCCCAGGACTTCGAGAATGTCATGGGGGTTGCGGGGGCCGTCGATGAGGGCATCACCGGCACGAAGGCGTTCGCCTTCCTGCACGTTGACGTAGACACCGCGAGGAACCGAGTACTCTTCTTCCTGACCGTTGTCTGCCGTGACGTAGACCTTGCGCTGACCCTTGGCTACATCGCCGAAGCGAACGACACCATCGATCTTGGAGATGATCGCGGGATCGCGGGGCTTACGCGCTTCGAAGAGTTCTACGACGCGCGGCAGACCGCCGGTGATGTCCTTGGTACGGGTGGTTTCACGCGGGATCTTCGCGAGGATGTCGCCGGGGGTGACTTCGTCACCGTCCTGCAGCATAAGGTGAGCACGCGACGGCATCAAGTAACGCTTGTTGCCCTTGGCGGACTTGATGATGATCATCGGCTGGCGCTTTTCGTCGGCAGTATCGCCAACGACGAGACGCGAGAGGCCGGTGACTTCGTCGATTTCCTCGTTGAGGGTGACGCCTTCCTGCAGGTCCTTGAACTGGACGGTGCCGGCGATCTCGGTAAGGATCGAGAACGTGTAGGGGTCCCACTCGCCGATGGTCTGGCCGAGCTTGACGGTGTCACCATCTTCAACGCGGAGCTTTGCGCCGTAGACGATCGCGTAACGCTCCTTCTCACGGCCCTTTTCATCGATGATGGCGATCGAGCCCGAGCGGTTGAAGGCCACGAGGCCTCCGTCCTTGGAGCGGACCGTTACCAGGTTGATGAAGTGGACCTTGCCGGCGTTCTTGGCTTCGAGATGCGAGGCGTCGGTGGAGCGCGATGCGGTTCCACCTACGTGGAAGGTACGCATGGTGAGCTGTGTACCCGGCTCGCCGATGGACTGCGCCGCGATGACGCCGACGGCTTCGCCCATCTCCACCATCTTGCCGGAGCCGAGGTTACGGCCGTAGCAGAGGATACAGCAACCGCGCTTGGATTCGCAGGTGAGAACCGAGCGAATCTTGACGCGCTCGATACCCGCTGCCTGAACCGCGGATGCCTTGTCCTCGTCGATCTCTTCGTTGATCTCGACGATGGTCTTGCCTTCGAAGTCCTTGAGCTTCTCGAGTGAGACGCGGCCGATGATACGGTCACGCAAGGGCTCGATGGTTTCGCCGGCTTCGATGATGGGCATGACGTAGATGCCTTCGACGGTGCCGCAATCGAGCTCGGAGATGATGACATCCTGCGCGACGTCGACGAGACGGCGAGTGAGATAGCCAGAGTCAGCGGTCTTGAGTGCGGTATCGGCGAGGCCCTTACGAGCGCCGTGCGTCGAGATGAAGTACTGGAGAACGGTGAGGCCTTCACGGAAGTTTGCCGTGATGGGGGTCTCGATGATTTCGCCCGAGGGCTTGGCCATCAAACCGCGCATACCGCTCAGCTGACGGATCTGCTGCTTGGAACCACGCGCACCGGAGTCGGCCATGATGTAGATCGGGTTCATGGCTCCTTCCTTGTCCGCACGCTTCATGTTGTTGAACATCTCGTCGGCAACGCGCTCGGTGACGCCAGACCACATCTGCGTGACCTTGTTGCTGAACGCTCCAGGTTGGTGATGGAGCCGTCAAGATACTGCTGCTGCATCGCGATGACCTGTCTTTTCGGCCTCGTGCAACGACGGTGTACTTCGATGTCCGGGATGACCATGTCATCCAGACCGACGGAGAGACCCGAACTTTGTGGCGTACTGGAAGCCAAGCTCCTTGATGCGGTCCAGCGCAGTGCACCGTAACCTCAAGACCGAGGTTCAGGTACAGGTAGTTGATGAGCTGGCCGATGCCCTTCTTCTTGAGCAGACCGTTGACGTAGGGCATGCCCTCGGGCAGACGGTCGTTCAGGATGGCGCGGCCAACCGTGGTGTTGATGAACTGCTTGTTGAACTCGACTGCCTCGGTGTGCAGTGATGTCCTGATCGTCGTAGGCGAGTGGTCATGTCGAGCACGGGGCCGGTGTAGCGCAGACGGATCGGCGTGAGCGTCTCGACCTGCTTGGCCTCGAGCGCCATCAGCACTTCCTCGATGTTCGCGAAGACGCTTGCCCTTCACCCTTGGCCGCAACCTTGGCCTTTCGTGAGGTAGTACAGACCGAGCACGAGGTCCTGCGTGGGCACCGTGATGGGGTTGACCGCTGGCGGGCGAAAGGATGTTGTGCGAAGCCAGCATGAGGACCGAAGCTTCGATCTGCGCTTCAGGCGACTCAGCGGGATATGCACGGCCATCTGGTCGCCGTCGAAGTCGGCGTTGAAGGCCGTGCAGACCAGCGGATGGATCTTGATCGCCTTGCCTTCGACGAGTACCGGCTCAAACGCCTGGATACCGAGGCGGTGGAGGGTCGGGGCGCGGTTCAACAGTACCGGCTGGTCCTTGATGACCTCTTCGAGGATGTCCCAAACGATCGGAGTCCTGCTGCTCTACCATCTCCTTGGCCTGCTTGATGGTGGTGCAATGGCCGGTCTGTTCGAGGCGGTGATAGATGAAGGGCTTGAAGAGCTCGAGTGCCATCTTCTTGGGAAGACCGCACTGGTGCAGCTTCAGTTCGGGCCGACCACGATGACCGAACGGCCAGAGTAGTCGACGCGCTTGCCGAGGAGGTTCTGGCGGAAGCGGCCCTGCTTGCCCTTGAGGGTGTCGGAGAGCGACTTGAGCGGACGGTTGTTGGCGCCACGCAGACACGCGGCCACGGCGGCCGTTGTCGAATAGAGCGTCGACGGCCTCCTGCAGCATGCGCTTTTCGTTGCGGACGATGACCTCAGGCGCGTGCAGGTCCATCAGCTTCTTCAGGCGGTTGTTACGGTTGATCACGCGACGGTACAGGTCGTTCAGATCGGACGTGGCAAAGCGGCCGCCGTCGAGCGGAACGAGTGGGGCGCAGCTCAGGCGGGATCACGGGGATCACGTCGAGGATCATCCACTGCGGCTTGTTGTCCGAGCGCTTGAACGCTTCGACGACCTTGAGACGCTTGGCGTACTTGAGCTTCTTCTGCAGCGAGGTCTCGGTCTTCATGCGCTCGCGCATCTCGATGGAAAAGCTCGTTGACTTCAACGCGCTTGAGCAGCTCCTTGATGGCCTCTGCACCCATCATGGCCTTGAAGCCGGAGGGGCGGTACTGCTGGTCGAGCTCGCGGAAGCGGTTCTCGTCCTTGATGACCTCGCGCTCCTTCACGGGCGCGTCGCCTGGATCGACGACAACATAGGACTCGAAGTAGAGAACGGCTTCGAGCTCACGGAGGCGAGATGTCCAGCAGGTGGCCAATGCGCGAGGGCAGGCCCTTGAAGAACCAGACGTGCGAGCAGGGCGAGGCGAGCTCAATGTGGCCGAGGCGCTCACGGCGGACCTTCGCTGAGGGTGACCTCAACGCCGCACTTGTCGCAGATCACGCCGCGGTGCTTCATGCGCTTGTACTTGCCGCAGAGGCACTCCCAGTCGGTGATGGGTCCAAAGATGCGTGCGCAGAACAGACCATCGCGCTCAGGCTTGAACGTGCGGTAGTTGATGGTTTCAGGCTTGGTGACTTCGCCGTGCGACCACGAGCGGATCTTCTCGGGCGAGGCAAGCTGGATCTTGATGGAATCGAAATCGGTGATGGGACCGGTCAGTTCGAATGGGCTAGAACGGAACATTGTGTGCGTCTCCGTGTGGGCAGCGTTGGCTGCGGTTATATGTCGCGTGATGACTTTCGGCGCATCGCGTTGCCGGTGGTTCTGGTTCTGTTGCCTTTTTGTCTTCGATTGTGATGTTGCGGTTATTGCGACGATGACTTATGGCGCATCGCAGGCCGTGGTTCTAAGCTTGTGGTTTCCTCTGGCTTTGGGTGCCACCCTGAGCAAACAGCAGATCTTTCGCTGCGCTCAGGATGACAATCCCAAAGAGGATACGGTTAGTCGGCGACGGCGAGCTCGGGCTCTTCCTCGACCGCTTCGACGCCGGCTACTGGTGCTTTCTTGACCAGCTCGACATCGAGGCAGAGGGATTGCAGCTCGCGGATGAGAACGTTGAACGACTCCGGTACGCCGGGTTCGATCGCAGCTTCACCCTTGACGATGGCCTCGTAGATCTTGGTACGGCCAAAGACATCGTCAGACTTCGCGGTGAGCAGCTCCTGGAGGATGTACGCAGCGCCGTAAGCTTCGAGCGCCCAGACTTCCATTTCTCCGAAGCGCTGTCCGCCGAACTGCGCCTTACCACCGAGCGGCTGCTGGGTGATGAGCGAGTACGGTCCGATGGAGCGAGCGTGGATCTTGTCGTCGACGAGATGCGACAGCTTCAGCATGTAGATATAGCCGACCGTAACAGGCTGTTCAAACTGATCGCCTGTCATGCCGTCGAACATCGGGGTCTTGCCGGAGCTGGGAAGACCAGCCGCTGCGAGCAGCGCCTTGATCTCCGATTCCTTCGCACCATCGAATACAGCGGTACCGAACCAGATGCCCTTGCGCATGCCGGCGGCGACGCGCATGGTCTGCTCGTCGTCGAGGTTCATGAGCTGCGTGAGAGCGGCGGTGTTCTTGAACGCTTCCTGGAAGATCTCGCGAACTTCCGAGGCCTTTTCACGCTGGGCTGCAAGTGCTGCAACCTTCGCGCCGAGCTCATGAGCAGCCCATCCGAGATGCGTTTCGAGAATCTGACCGACGTTCATACGCGAAGGCACACCGAGCGGGTTCAAGACGATCTCGACCGGGGTTCCATCGGGCAGGTACGGCATGTCTTCCTCAGGAAGGATGCGCGCAATCACGCCCTTGTTTCCGTGACGACCGGCCATCTTATCTCCGACCGAAAGCTTGCGCTTCATGGCGATATAGACCTTGACCATCTTGATGACGCCGGGCGAGAGTTCATCGCCCTTCTGCATCTTGCCGATCTTCTCGTTGGTGATCTTGCGGAGAACATCGATCTGACGCGAGGTCATCTCCTCGATCTCATCGATCTGCTCGTTCACGCGGGGGTCCTTGTCGGCGTAGCGAATACGCTTGAGGTTACGCGTGGAGATCAGCTCGATGATGTCGCGGGTGAGGATGTCGCCCTTGGTCAACAGCTTCTTGTTGGTGCGCTCGTCGTGCAGATCGGCGAGAACTTCCTTCGCGCCGAGGATACCTTCCAGGCGCTTGAGACGCTCGTCGGTAAGAATGCGGATTTCGTCCGCAAGGTTACGCTCGAGCTTCTCGATCTGCTCCTGTTCGATCTGCAGCGCGCGCTGATCCTTTTCCTGACCCTTGCGGCTGAAGATGCGAACATCGACGACCGTGCCTTCGATGCCCGGAGGGCACGTCAAGCTGGCGTCGCGAACGTCGCCGGCCTTTTCGCCGAAGATGGCGCGAAGCAGCTTCTCTTCTGGAGTGAGCTGGGTTTCGCCCTTCGGGGTGACCTTGCCGACGAGGATGTCGTTGTGACCGATCTTGGCGCCGATGCGGATGATACCCGACTCGTCCAGATCACGCAGCGCGTGCTCGGAGACGTTGGGGATATCACGCGTGATCTCTTCCGGTCCAAGCTTCGTGTCGCGAGCTTCGATCTCGAACTCCTCGATGTGGATCGAGGTGTAGTAGTCCTCGCGGACCAGCTTTTCCGAGATGAGGATCGCGTCCTCGAAGTTGTAACCGCGCCACGGCATGAAGGCCACGAGCACGTTACGGCCGAGACCGAGTTCGCCCTGCTCCGTGCAAGGACCGTCCGCGATCACCTGACCCTTGAGAACACGGTCGCCCTTGCGGACGATCGGCTTCTGGTTGATGCAGGTGTTCTGGTTGGAGCGCTTGAACTTGGTGAGCTGATAGATATCCGAACCAACCTCACGCGAGAGCTGCGTGGGATGGTGCTCGCCTTCGACGCGCACGATGATGCGCTCGGAGTCGACGGAATCGATGATGCCGTTACGCTTGGCGAGGATCACAGCGCCGGAGTCGCGCGCGGTGACGCCTTCCATGCCGGTGCCGACGAAAGGAGCTTCGGCAACGAGCAACGGAACGGACTGACGCTGCATGTTCGCACCCATGAGCGCGCGGTTGGCATCGTCATGCTCGAGGAACGGAACGAGCGAAGCGGCGACCGAGACCAGCTGCTTGGGGCTGACGTCGACGTAATCGACTTCTGCCTTGTTCACCAGGACGAAGTTGCCGGCCTTACGGGCGTTGACGAGGTCTTCGACGATGTTCAGTTTGTCGTCGAGCTCGATGTTGGCCTGAGCGATGGTGTGGCGATCTTCTTCCCACGCGGACAGATAGAAGCTGAAAGGCTCCAGATCCATCGTGCGCTTGCCATCCTTCTTGAGCTCCTTGTTCTTCTTGACGGACTCAGCGATCTCCAGGAAGTCGCCCTGGCGGAGGCCAGACTCACCCGCGTTGGTGACGGCGACGTAGTCGAGCACGCGGCCATCCTTTACGCGGCGATAGGGAGATTCGATGAAGCCGTACTCATTGATGCGCGCAAAGCACGACAGAGAGCTGATGAGACCGATGTTCGGGCCTTCAGGGGTCTCAATCGGGCAGATGCGGCCGTAGTGAGTCGGATGAACGTCGCGGACTTCGAAGCCGGCGCGCTCACGGGAGAGACCACCAGGTCCAAGGGCGGACAGGCGGCGCTTGTGCGTGATCTCAGAGAGCGGGTTGGTCTGATCCATGAACTGCGACAACTGCGACGAACCGAAGAACTCGCGGATGGCCGCCATAACGGGCTTGGCGTTGATGAGATCGTGCGGCATGGCCGTCGACATCTCCTGATAGACGGACATCTTTTCCTTGATCGCGCGCTCCATGCGAACCAGGCCGATGCGGAACTGGTTTTCCATGAGCTCGCCGACCGCACGAACGCGGCGGTTGCCAAGGTGATCGATATCGTCCACGCTGCCGATGTTCTTGCGCAGCTTGAGGAGGTAGCGGATGGTGCCGTAGAAGTCCTCAGGGGTCAACGTGCGCTTGTCAAGGCCAGAGGGATCCTGGTTCTCGTAGAGCTTGATGTTGAACTTGAGACGGCCGACGCGCGAGAAGTCGTACTTACGCGGATCGAAGAACATGCCTTCGAAGAGCGCAGTTGCGGTGTCGAGCGTCGGTGGGTCACCGGGACGCAGTTTGCGGTAGATCTCGATGAGCGCCTCTTCGGGCTTGCGAACCGAGTCGCGGCGAAGAGTGTTCGAGATGATGTTGCCGACGTCGTCACGCTCGGGGAAGAAGACCTCGAAGTTGGTGACGCCGGACTGAAGGATCTTGTGCAGCTTGTCGGCGGTGAGCTCGGCGTTGGCTTCGTAGAGAAGCTCGCCGGTACCCATGTCGATGACGTCTGCAGCGGTCATGGCGCCGTCAAACTCGCTGGTCTCAACCTCGATGGAGGTGATGCCGGCGGCCTTGATGGCCTTGAGGGCCGAAGCACCGATCTTCTTGCCGGAAGCGACAACTTCCTTGCCATCGGCGACGATGGAGGAGGTGGAACGCGTGCCGACGAGGTGCGAGGGCTTCTCTTCGGTGCCGACCGTCCAGGACAGCTTGCCGTCCTTCACGGTGATGGTGTCGACCGTGTAGAAGGTCTTGAGGATCTCCTCGTCCGTACGCAGGCCGAGCGCGCGCAGGAAGATGGTGCCCAGGAACTTGCGCTTGCGATCGATGCGGACGTAGAGGGTGTTCTTCTGGTCGTATTCGAACTCGACCCACGAACCGCGGTACGGAATGATCTTGCCAAGGAAGTAGGCGCGGTTGTTGGCGGTTTCGAAGAAGACGCCGGGCGAGCGGTGCAGCTGCGAAACAATGACGCGCTCGGTGCCGTTGACGATGAAGGTGCCGTTGGCGGACATGAGCGGGATGTCGCCAAAGAAGACTTCCTGCTCCTTCATGTCGCGCAGGGTCTTGACGCCGGTTTCGGGGTCCTTGTCGTAGATCTTTAGTCGGATCGTGACCTTGAGCGGAGCGCTGTAGGTCATGCCGCGCTCTTCGCACTCAGCCTGGTCGTACTTCAACTGGAGGCCAACGGGATCGCCGCACTTGGTGCAGAAGTCAGGCGTGTTTTTGTTGTAGGTTCCGCAGAATTTGCAGAGGACGTCGCCCGGGTGAAAGGGGTCGGTGATGACCATGTGGCCGCAAGTGGTGCAGGCCGTGCGCAGGTGGTTGAGGCCCTTGAGGTAACCGCACTTGCACTCCCAGTTGCCGATGGAGAAGTCGACAAACTCGAGCTCGGAGACGTTGCGGAAGTCGGTGATCGGGAAAACGGAGGTAAAGACGGACTGAAGACCATTGTCTTCGCGCTCCTGGGGGAGCTTGTCCATCTGGAGGAAGCGCTCATAGGAGCGGCGCTGCACCTCGATGAGGTTCGGGATTTGGATGCTGGTTGGGATCTTTGAAAAGTCGAGACGGCTGCGGATTGCCCGCATTGCGATGTTCGTGTCGCGGTTGTTTGGATTCGACATGCTCTCTCCTGGTACTTGGCTCGAGGCCTCCCGAACTGCCCTTACCGCATCGAAGCCGGGGGGTGGATCGTGAGGGAGACGGTGCTGGTAGGCGCCTTCTCATTGGACTCTCTTCGCGCCTGTTCCGGTACTGCCGCCCCTCGTGAGCGACTGAACCTATAGCGCGTACTGCAAACCCCAGCGAAGCATTCTGCGGGGTGGAAACTTGTTGTTGCGGCAAAGACGCCGATGCCTGCCGCCCAAAAAGGGCGAAAAGCGCCGGATTGTTACCGGGTTCCGAGAATGGCGAAAGCGCCCAGCGGGACATGATGCCCGGAGAGCGCGAGTGCGTTCGGAATTGCTGTGTTCTTGCAGGTGCTGTGGATTGTCGCCGCCCTTTGACTCATGGCCGATGAATCAAGAGATTGCCGCTTGTCGCACGTTTCACCCTGCGGGCCCGCCGCTCGAACCACAAGGTGGCCGGCTCCATAACCTGCTTCGCATTGCCAGGATGAACCGGAATTTACAGGAAACTACAAATGTCTGGTCTAGCTAATATGGTGCCAAAGTCTGTGTAATCCAGTGTTATCAGCGCTCTGCGCGTTGTACTGGGAACCCGATTGCAAAAACGCTGCGCGCCGAGGCAGCGGCGGCGTTCCCCATCGAAGAGGATACCGCACTTCTGCCCCGGCGTGCAAGTTTGTGTATTTCCCGGGAAATCCTGGGCTAGCGCCGGTTAAAGCCGCACGCCTACCCAGCAACTCAAGCGGCGCTTGAGCTACTTGATTTCTACGGTCGCGATGCCTTCGAACTTCTTGGCGATGGCGGCTGCGTCGTCCTTGGAGATGTTCTCCTTCAAGGGCTTGGGAGCGCCGTCGACCAGGTCCTTGGCTTCCTTCAAGCCGAGGCCGGTGACTTCGCGAACGGTCTTGATGGTGCCGATCTTGTTCGCGCCGGCATCCTTGAGGATGACGGTGAACTCGGTCTTCTCTTCTGCCGCGGGGGCAGCTGCGCCGCCGCCTGCTGCAGGAGCCGCAGCAACCGCAGCCGCAGCCGAGACGCCGAGGCGCTCTTCAAGCTTCTTCACCAACTCCGAGGCCTCAAGCAAGCTGAGGCTAACGATCTGATCTTCCAACTGCTGCAAATCTGCCATGATTCTTCTCCGTTTACGTCTGATGTCGTACTGCTAAATTCGTGTTGCTGATTACATTTCCCGGGCGGGTGTTTTCGCTCAGGTTGCCGCTACTTCGAAGGGTTTCCGTTGCGCCCAGACTGCGCACCCTGCGAGGTTTGCGACGAAAGCTTTAGCCTTCTGCCGGGTCGGACGAAGCGGCTTCGCCGGCCTGCGAGGCGGTGCCGTTTTCAGGCTCCGCTGCACCCGAGGGCTGCTCGCCTGCTGACGATTCCTCGACATGCGCGGCTGCTTCTTCGGCTGCGGGCGTTTCCGCAACGGCCTCGGCTGCGGGAGCCGCTGCTGCTTCGGGAGCGTCGAACTTGCCCTGCTCGGCGGCCATATTGACCACGACGGCGAGGTTGCGGCCGGTGGCGTTGATGACCGTCGCCAGGCGCTGTGCGGGCGACTGGATGAGGAAGAGGAGCTTCGAGAAGAGCTCTTCCTTGCCGGGAAGGGTCGCGAGCGACTGAATCTCGGCGATATTAATGACCTTGCCGTCGACGATGCCGAGCTTGAAGGTGAACTCCGCGTTGTCCTTGACCCAGGTCGAGAGCGCCTTGGCGAGAGCGACGGGATCGCCGGAGGTGTAGGCCACCGAAGAAACACCCTTGAGTCCCTTGAGAGCGGCCTCAACCTTGGTGCCTTCAGCGGACTTCGCAGCCAGCTTGTTCTTGACAACGTGATAGCTGCCGCCTGCGTCGCGAACGACCTTGCGGAGCTCGAAGTCCTTCGAAGCGGTCATGCCCTTGAAGGTGCCGATGATGGCGGAGGTCGAGTGCTCGAGCTCCGTGGCCAGCATTTTTACTTTTGCGTTCTTCTTCGCCTTGGTCAATGCCATGGGGAAACCTAACCTTTTGCTGCCAGCTTGTTGGTGCCTGGCTAAAATCGTGACGCGAGACGCGCCCTAAACTGGAAAGCTTACTTAGCTGCGATCTCGGCCACGGCGGCTTCGAGTTCGATGCCGGGGCCCATGGTGGAGCTGAGCACGATGCGCTTGATGTACTTACCCTTGGCTGCCGAGGGCTTGGCCTTGACGACCGAGCTGATGACGGTCAGGGCGTTCTCCTGCAGCTTGTCGATCGAGAACGACAGCTTGCCGACGGGGACGTGTACGAGCGCGGTCTTGTCGGCGCGGAACTCGACCTTACCGGCCTTGATCTCGCGGATCGCCGCAGCCACATCGGTGGTGACGGTGCCGGTCTTGGGGTTCGGCATAAGGCCGCGGGGGCCGAGCACCTTACCGAGACGGCCGACCGAACGCATCATGTCGGGCGTGGCGATGAGAGCGTCGAAGTCGGTCCAGTTTTCTTTCTGGATCTTCTCAACCAGCTCGTCGCCGCCGAAGAACTCAGCGCCGGCTGCTTCGGCTTCCTTGATCTTGTCGCCCGAGGCGATAACCGCAACAACCTTCGACTTGCCGCCGAGGCCGTGGGGAAGAACAACCGTTCCGCGGACCATCTGGTCGGCGTGGCGGGTGTCAACGCCAAGACGCATGGTCAGATCGACGGTCTCGTCGAACTTGGCGTACTTGGCCTTCTGGAGCAGCGGGATCGCGTCTCCAATGGTGTAGGGACGTGCTTCCACAAGGGCGCGCGCCTTCGTAATATTCTTGGAAAGTTTCTTAGCCATCTATTCCTCGTCTCCCACCCCACAAGCTTTGTTCTGCAAGGGCGTGGTCTCGACTCGTCCGCACGGGAGTGGGGACAACCTTCTAAGTATGAGGGAAAACTGCCTGAAGGTCAACTCGGTGAAAGAAATAGGCGTCAAGCACAGTCGCATTCAACCAAGATTCTTCAGAGACACGCCATTTCTTTTCTTCTAGCGAGTGTCCCTTCTTAAACGATATCCCGTTCCATACGAGACATGGTCCAGGCTGCCACCACTCACCCATAAATCCAGTCGCAGGATTTTCTGCATTGCAGTTGCGGATGACCATCGAACCTGGCCCGAAGAATTTCGCTTTCTTCTTCGCCCCTCGCATGGTTCGAAAATCCCAGCATTCGCCTTTGCCGGGCTCGTATCGTGAGGAGTAAACCGTGTAATTGATCCGCAAACCCTTCATGGCAGCGTCTCAAGCCCAGATCCTGCCCAACTCCAGCACAAACCCCGCGACAGGCCCCTCACCGCACACCGCGCTTCCGCCTTCGACCACTTCAACCTCGCGCCCAGGACGATAGACCTCCACCGCCTTCCGCGACGGGTCGACCAACCACGCCAGTTCTGAGCCGTTGGCGATCCAGCTCTGCATCTTCTCCTGTAGAGGCTTCAGACGATCTTTCTCCGACCGTACCTCAATCACAAATTCGGGACAGATCGGCGCAAAACTCTTCCGAGCCTCTTCACTTAAAGCGTTCACCCGCACCCAGGAAACCCATGAGGCATCTGCCGCACGCATCGAACCGTCGGGGAGGGTAACGCCGGCATTCGGTCCATAGGCCTTGCCTCGTCCATCTTGTAACGCCCAATTGCGGAGTTCCCCGTAGACATCACCCTCCACACCACCCCCCTCAAATCCTGTTGGGGTCATCACAAGTATTTCTCCATTGGCTTCCCGCTCTACGCGCAATAGTTCGTTCGCGGCACAAAAACGCAGCAATTCCTCATCCGTCAATGGCTGCTCAAAACGCAGACGGAGTGGAAGCACGGATTCTGAAACCGTAACATTCATGGCAACAGTGTACTCTGACTCCACGCCTCCACTAGCCTCAAAACGTTACTTACTCCATGCCTATCCCTTTGAGAGAGATCATCTAATATCTCCCAGTCGCTGAGCAGCGGGACATCAAAAAGAGATCGGCTGAACTACTGGAAGAGAGATGACAAGATGCGACCTTCGTATCGTCTGCAAGATGACGCAGGTCAAGATGGCCAAGAAGCTTGGCATTGCGCAGAAGCAGATTTCTAAGATCGACAAGCGCGCTGACATGCACATCTCCACGCTGCGGCGCTCGATTGAAGCCCTCGGGGGGACGCTTACGCTTGTCGCCGAGTTCCCTAACCGCAAGCCGGTGAAGCTTACCGGCATCAAAGCAAAGGTCGCTTAGTTTCCCTTCGGCGACGATTACTCGATCCCTCCACGTCCGTGCTGACTCTTTTCTAAGGATAGGCACCGACGAGGACGCATAGACTCATCCATATGCCTTTTGCAGCGCCAGAGATTGTTCAAACGTACTGGGCGATTCCCGTGGGCGCTCTGTACTTCGTGGCGCCTGGATATCTGTTGGCGAGTGCGACGGATTTCTTTGGATTTCGGCGACGATCAAGGCGGGAACGGATTCTGTGGTCTGTAGCGCTGTCGACGCCGCTGTCGCTGGTACTGGCGCAGTTGTTGGGCCGGGAGATTGGATCCGCGAAGACTCTGGGGTGCTTTCTGCTGCTGGCGCTGGCCGCGGTTGTGTTGCGCCTGGTTCGCCGCAAGAGTCCGCGGGCCGAGGCGCTGGATAACGTCAGTGACGACGGAGGCGCTTGGATATGGGGCATACCAGTTGTGCTGGCGATATTGCTGCCGCTAGCCACAGTGGATATCCAGGTGGGTCACAGGCTGTTCCAGAGCACGGTCGCGTATGACTGGGCGGTTCGCGTGCCGCTGGTTCGCTCGGCGATAGAGAGCGGCGTGCCGCCGGCAAATCCGCTCTCCGCGCTGACCGGCCATGCCGCACCGCTGCACTACTACTACTTCTGGTACGTGCTGGTGGGGCAGCTTTGCCGCGTGGCCCATGTGGACGCTCGGGCGGGACTGGCGGCTAGCACCGTGTGGGCGGCGTTTGATTTTCTTGCCGTCCTTCTGCTGTGTCTGAAGTACTTTGCCGGAGTGCGCGAGAGGTGGGGCGCCACTTGCCTGACTGTCCTGCTGGCCGCGGGCGTGATGGGGCTGGATTTGATTCCGGCGTCCCTGATGATGCTGGCACCGGACTTCGGCGTCAATATCGAGATGGAGTGGTGGCATCCGGACCGTTCCCCTTCGTGGCTTTCCAGTTTTCTCTACGCACCGCATCACATTGCGGGCATTGCGAGCTGCATGATTGGGTTTCTGGCGGTGGTTTCCTGCATCGCGCGAGAGGGAAAGGCAGTTCCGAAGCGATGGGGGCCGTGGCTTGGAGCGACTGTTATTGCAGGCGTTTGTTTTGGGGCGGTAGCGGGGACGTCTACGTTTGTCGCGCTGATCTTCTCTGTCGTATGCCTGCTGTGGACGATACGAGCGCTCGTGAAACGGGAGTGGCTGACGATTGCCTGTCTGGCGATCGTGGCTGTGATCGCGGTGGCTTTGACATCCAGCTTTCTGCGCGAGATGTCGACCAGTGCGGGCGCGGCTGCGTCGACGGCGAGCCATCCTCTGCTGAAGTTCGCGGTGCGCAATGACCAGTTCGTAGTTCACACGCTGGCCAAGCATCACATTGCGGCTGAGAATCACCTGATCCGCAGTTATGTCCTGCGAGTGCTGGGAATTGTGATGCTCACCTTCGCCGAGTTCGGTTTTTTTGTCTTCGTCTTTGACCATCAGTTGCGGCGGGACTTTGTGCAGCGGCGGACGCTGACGGTGACGGAGCAGGGGCTGTGGACGGTGCTTTGCGGGGCTGGATTGATTGCTTTCTTTGTGAGTTCCGGAACCGATGGGCCGAACGATCTGGGGATGCATGCGGGCATGATCCTGAAGTTTGTGCTTCTGCTGTGGGCCGCACCTTGGATACGCAACCTGTATCAACGGCGCCACGAGTTTGCTGCCGCTTCCTTTTCGAGCAAGCTGGCGGTAGCCGCAGGTACTGCCTTGTTTGCCCTTGGGCTGGCCGGCACGGCTTACCAACTGCTGCTGGAACGGACCTTGTTTGCGCTGGAAGAGACGCACATCATCCATAAGAAGATGGATACCTATCCCGTGGAAGGGTTGAGCTATCGGCTTTACGATGTACGGGACGCGTACCGGCAGGCTGCGCGGTTGCTGCCGGCAGACAGCCTGCTGCAGTTCAACCCGACGTCCGCGCTTCAACCGGCGTTTGGGCTCTATGCAACACGGCAGCTAGTTGCGGCCGACCTGAAGTGCGGCACGCCTTTCGGTGGGAACGAGAGGCTCTGTTACCAGGTGTATGACACGATTCAGTCGGTGTTCGGCAATGCGGGATCGGACCAGAGCGAAGACAAGCGCACGCCTGTGATTGCAACGGTAGAAGACCTGGATGCTATGTGCGGCCAGTTTTCGATCGATGCAGTTCTAGCGAGCTCGGTGGATGCTGCATGGGCGCAGCCGGATAGCTGGGTATGGACCCGCAAGCCGATGTATGCGAACAACAGCGTGAGGCTGATTCCCTGTGGGGCTGGAGCGAGGTCAAGGACTCAATAACGGGCGGGACAAACTTGCCTGGCTTGAGTTCGATACACTTGGCGAAGCGCTCACGCTCGAGGGAACCCCTGTTTTGAATCCGGTCCGTAAGATTTATCGCGCCGCCAAGGCCATCACTCTTTTCCTGCTCGCCAGTCTTGAGCTCATCCTCACACGGCCGCGCACGCGAGCGGAACGTGCGGCGTGGTTGAGCCGCTTTTGCGCGCGCGTGCTACGGGGTATGGATATCACGTTCGATGTTGTCGGCGATATCCCGATGTCGGGTGCGGTGGTCTCGAACCATTTGACGTATCTCGACATTCTGCTCCACTCTGCGATACGTCCGTGCGTGTTTGTGTCCAAGATGGAGTTGCGCAAGACACCGCTGCTGGGGTGGATGAGCATGATGAGCGGCACGGTATACGTGGCTCGCGGGGCAGGCGGAAGCGCAGCCAAAGCTGCTGAAGGTATGGCCAAGGGCTTTCGCGATGGACTGCCGGTGGTGTTCTTTCCCGAAGGAACGACCGGGGTAGGCGATGTGCCGGCGATGAGCTTCCGGAGTGGGCTGATTGCGCAAACCATTGAAGCGGAAGCGCCGATGCGTGCTGCTTTTATTCGCTACAGGCTGTCGGAAAAAGATGTCGCTGCGGGAAAGACACTACGCAAGGACGTGCATTGGGGGCCGGAGACGCTGTGGGCGCACCTGTGGGGATTTGTCGGGCTGCATACGTTGCACGCGACGATCAAGTTTGCGGAGGAACCCATTCCGTTCACGGACGCAGCAGTCCATGACCGCAAAATTGCAGCAGAAGAGGCGCGAGCAGCAGTAATTGCTCTGAGTATCTAAGATTTTCGTTTGCGAATGATCTTTCGCATTTCGTCATCTTGAATTTGTCAGTGAATTTGTGACACGACAGAAATGTTCTTTCGTCATCATCAAATCCGGGTGGGTGTGGGCGCTCGTACGTTACCGGTAGCCACTACTTCTGTGCAGCTGGTAACCCTTCTGGAAAGGCTTTCCCGTGTAGTTCTTGCGTTAGGATGAAGGAACGGCTTCCATACGATGAATGTGATTTTTCTGGCCATTTCGGTGAGTTTTCTCGCCGGTTTTTTTGCGATACTCCTGGCATACTTCGGCGCTCGAAAGCGCGCCGACAGGCTGGAGGAGGCACTCGCTCTGGCCCAGCGGCAGAATACGCAGGACCAAAACGCGCTGCTGAAGCGCAAGCACCTCGACACGCTAAAGGATGAGTTCATCTCCACGGTTTCGCATGAGCTACGCACGCCGCTGACAAGCATTCGCGGTGCGTTGGGTCTGCTTTCAGCGGGTGTGTTGGGCAAAGTGGACGATAAAGCGCTGAACCTATTGCGTATTGCGAGCACAAACACTGACCGGCTGGTGCGGTTGATCAACGACATCCTGGACCTAGAGCGGATGGATTCGGGCCGCGCTCCGCTGCATCTGCGCCGCTGCTATCTGAATGAGATTGTGCAGCAGGCCGCGGACACCATGCGATCCATGGCGGAGGGCAGCGAGATCAAGTTCGATCTGGTGCAGGACCCGAACGCCGAAGCGATCAGCTTCGACGGAGACCCGGACCGAATGCAGCAGGTGCTGGTGAACCTGCTTTCGAATGCCATCAAGTTTTCGCCGCGTGGTTCCACCATTCGTGCGGTCGGCGGATACGACGGCGACAATTTGATCCTGCGGATCGAGGACGCTGGACGGGGAGTGCCGGCCGACAAGCTGGAGACGATCTTCGACCGCTTCCAGCAGGTGGAGGCCTCCGACGCGCGCCAAAAAGGTGGCACAGGACTTGGGCTTGCGATCTGCCGCAGCATTCTGGCGCAGCACGGCGGAGCTATCTGGGCCGAGCGCAACGATAACAATGGAAGCGGCCGCGCTGGGACGACGTTCATCCTGCGCATACCACGGCTGGTGGCGGCAAGCGAGGTGACGCCGCTGCCACTGGACCCGCAGGGCGCGATTCTGGTGGTGGACGACGATGCCGGCGTGAGGCAGATTGTGGCGGAGCAGCTTCGCCGGCACGGCTACACGGTGCTTGAAACCGACCGCGGCGAGCAGGCTGTCACCATCGCTGAGCGCCAGAGGGTGGAAGCGATTTTGCTCGATCTCTATATGCCTGGGCTGACCGGGTGGCAGACCATCGAGCGGCTGAAACAGAACCCAGCCACGGCGAATATACCGGTGGTGGTGCTGAGTGTGCTTTCGCCGGCGGCGAATGCAAGCGATACGCCGCAGCTTCTTTCGACCGCGCAAGGCTGGGTGCAGAAGCCTTTCAATGAAAGCCTGCTGCTGGCAGAGCTGGGCCGTGTGCTGCACTCCGGCAGTGGGCCAGGTCGGATTCTGTTAGTGGAAGACGATGAAGATCTCGCGAATGTTGTGCTTTCGAGCTTCGAGATTGAAAAGCATCGCGGTAAGCCGAACGGAGGCATCGGTATCCATCATGTGACCAACGCGACTGACGCCAAGCTTTCATGCGAAAGCGATCCGCCGGACATCTTGATTCTTGACCTGACGCTGCCGGACGGTTCCGGCTTTGCGCTGGTGGACTGGTTGCGCCAGCAGCCGAAGCTCCGCACGCTGCCGCTGGTGGTTTACTCGGGCCGCGAGGTGACTTCTACTGAAATGGAACAGCTACGCCTGGGGCCGACGCAGTTCCTGACCAAGGCGCGTGTACAGCCGCAGGATGTGGAAGAGCTAGTGTTGGCGATGATGCGTCATCTGCGCAACCCGGCGCTCGAAACCCGGGCACGCGTAGCGTAGAATTCGGACGTAATCCCGTACAGTACATCTGCTATGCGCCGCATTCTCATCATCGACGACGAAGACGACATCCGCGAGGTTGCGGCGCTATCGCTGGAGTCGGTTGCAGGCTGGCAGGTTTATACGGCGAGCTCCGGTGCCGAAGGCATGCGGGTTGCGGCAGCCGAGCTGCCGGACGCAATCCTGATGGACGTGATGATGCCAGCGATGGATGGGCCGACGACGTTCCGCGAGATGCAGAAGATGCCCAACCTTGTGGGAATTCCGGTCATCTTATTGACTGCAAAGGTGCAGGGTGTGGACCAGAGGCGTTTTGCCGGACTGGGCGTTACTGCCGTGCTGTTCAAACCATTTGACCCGCTAACGCTTGCCGAGCAGATGTCGGCAGCGCTTGGCTGGAGCTGAGTGCGATGCCACAGCCATTCGAATCCGCGAAGGCCCCGAAGGGACCTGATGCCACGCGCAAGCTGTTAGCTACGTTGTGGGAGAGCAACCTGCCGGTGTTGCGGGATCGCTTTGCCGAACTGGAGCATGCGGTGATCGCGGCCCGTGCGGGGACGATGACCCAGCCGCAACGCGATGGCGCTATCGCCACGGCGCACAAGCTGGCGGGGTCGTTGGGAATGTTTGGATATCCGGAAGGGACGGAGTTTGCGCGGCGGATTGAACAGCATCTCGAGGCGACGGGGCCGGTAGATGCTCTGCAGTTTGGCGAAGATGTCGCGGCGATGCAGGCGGCACTTTCTCTTTAGATCGAAAGCTCTAGTGGGTGAGCGCCTGCACGACGAGCCAGTGGGCGAGTTCCTGTCCGCCGGCAAAGTTGTCCTCGTTCAGCGGGTCTTTGCGGCCGTCGGTGTACTCGTTGTAGACCCAGGGATCGACGTTGGCATAGACCAACCCCTTGCCGAGTTTGGCTACAGCCATGAGGACGTCGCCATTGTCTGTCTGGATGGCCTTGGCGGGCGGTGAGAGCGTGATGGTGCAGACGTCTTTTTCGAGAGCGCGGTGGGCTTCCTTGAAGATGCCGCCGGTGCCAGCTGAGATGGGGACGATGGTAGTGGAGTAGTCGTCGCCGATTTCGGGATGGCGATCGACCGGGTTGAAGTGCATGCCGAAACGGTCGCTCAGGAGATCGAAGTTGAGCTGCTCGGCGTGGCTGGGGTCGTTTTCCATCTCAACGAGAACGCCGCCGCTCTTGACCCAGGTTTCGATGGCCTCGGCGCTTTCCTTGTCCATGGGGTGGAGGTTGGGGTTGAGCTCCTTGGTGTCCGGCGAAACGATCATGTAGATGTCGACGCCCTTGAGGTCGTCGCCGCGTGGCGCATGGTCGAGCTGCTCGGTGTGCATGCCGTACTGCTGGAACATGCGGCCGAAGAAGGAGTAGCCGCTGTTGGACTCGTCCGACCACTTGTAATGATAGAGCTCCATCTGGCCGTCGGCGTTCTTGCGTTCCTGCGAGTTGAACCAGGCGTCTACGAGGATGGTTTTGCCGCGAGCTTTCTTGAGCAGGTCGCCAGCGCGGGCGCGCTGGGTGATTTCGCTGAGCGCGAGAAGATAGGAGCCAACACCCTTGGCGTCGTTATCGCCGACGGCCTCGCCGGTGTAGTAGTCGTACGTGCCGCTGCGGTAAGGATTGCCGCCGAGGCCGGCTACTTTTACCGTGCCGGAGAGCGTGCCGTCGGGCTTGACGAAGTGGCTTTGGATGCCCGACCAGCCGCGGGTTACATTGGGCTCAAAGGTGAGCGGAAGGAGGTCGAGCCGCATGGCCTTTGCGAGAGCGTAGACGAACATGCAGCTGGCGGAGGCCTCGAGGTAATTGCCCTTCTGGCCGCCTTTGTCCATGACCTGCCACCACAGGCCGGTGGAGGGGTCTTGGTAGCGGGCGACGGCGGTAAGGGTGCGGCGGGCTACGTCTTCGAGCGCGGCACGCTGGGGATCGGTGGACGGCATGCGTTCAAGGACTTCTACCAGAGCCATGGTGTACCAGCCCATGGCGCGCGCCCAGACTTCGGGGCTTAGGCCGGTCTGCTTGTCGGCCCAATCCATCTTTTTCGACTCATCCCAGCCGTGCTTGAGAAGCTCGCTGGAGTGGTCGCGCATCTTGGTGTCCATAAGCAGGAGTTGCGTGGCAATGCCGTCCATCTCGCGCGGGTCGTGGAAGGTGCGGGCGTAGCTGGCGAGGAACGGTTCGGACATATAAGCGCCGTCGAGCCACATCTGGTCAGGGTAAATCTGCTTGTGCCAGTAGCCGCCGCTAGCGTTCCTGGGCTGCTGCATCATCTGGTCGTGCAGGAACTTGGCGGCGACGTAGTATTTGGGTTGCTGTAGCACGCGGTACATGACGATGACGCTGCGACCCATCTCGATTTCGTCCATGGAGTGGCCATCGACTGGAAAGGGCTTGCCTTCTGCGAGGTGGATGACGCCGTCCTTATCGACAGAGCGGTCGACGGCGGCGTGGACGTAGTCGAAGAGGCGGCCGTCGCCGGTGGCGCGCCACTCGGCGATCATGCCATCGAGCAGAACGCCCTGCTCATAGCTCCACTCGCCCGGATTTTTTACGGTAGTGATGACGCCTGCGGGCCACTCGCGTAGCACGCGTTCGACGACCGGGTTGGTGGGGCTGTGCTTGTCGCTGGCGGGGGGATGAGGCGCGGGCGGTGACGACGGCGACTGAGTCGTCTGGGGGGTCGGCTGGGGAGGTGTTTGGGGAGCCGTTTGAGCCGTGACTATCGCCGTACTAATCAAAAGAGCCAGGCCGATACATGTTCCCTGCTTCGCGACGTAACGCATTGCCCACCTCGAGGTTCCTGACGAAGATCAGCATACCCGAGCGACCGGAGGTTCGGCGCGCGGTCGCTTTGGTTCTGTCTGCTCGGACACTTAGACGGGTCGAGCAGAGCGTCGGCTTACTGGCATTGCAGCGAAGTCCAGACGCCGGCGACGGTGCCGGAAGCATTCTGGATGTGGAAGTCGATGAAGTTTCCGGCCGGAATGGTGATCGAACCGATTGCCGGACAGCTGCCGCTGGTGGAAGGCGTGCAAGACAAGGCTGTATTGGCCATAGAACCGGGTACGCCGGTGCGGAGTGTTACGGTGATGTTGCCCGACTGCTGCGAGAAGACGTCGAGGCGGGTTGCAGTGCAGCCGAGCGGCACCCAGGCGAGGATGTCGGGGTTTTCGTTGGCGTCGCCGGAAGGTGAGTTTACGGCAAAGTAGAGCTGGTTGTAGCTTACTCCGTGGTATATCGCAGCATAGGGGTTGCCACTGACGGCAGTGGAGCTGCCGGACGATCCCGCTGCCCCGGCAATGCCCTGTGGGATGCCGAAGTTGAGCACTGCTGCCTGAGGGGTTCCGGTGTTGGTGACCGTTGCGGATGCGCCCGCTGCCAGCGTGGTAACCGAGCCGATAGTCACGCTGGCTGCAGTTCCGGCTGGGCCGGTAGGGCCTGCACCGCCGGCCTGGGCGATGACGATCCAGGCGTCCGGGGAGCTGTCCGGTTCGTTGTTGGCTCCGAAAGACTGGGCCAGGTAGGTTGAACCGTCGTACGTAACCGCGTCATTCACGGCGTAGTTGTTGGTTTGCATCCAGGGGCCGCGGAAGTTCATGCCGACGGCCCCGTTCGCGCCGGTGGCTCCGACAGCGCCGGTGGCACCCTGCGGGCCCTGCACGCCAGCAGGGCCTTGCGGCCCTGCTGCTCCTGCGACGCCCGGAATTCCTTGGGCACCGGCTTGTCCGGCTAGGCCTTGAGTGCCTTGCGGGCCGGCAGGACCTTGCGCGCCCGCTGGGCCGGTGAGGCCTTGCGCTCCGGCAGGACCCTGGCTTCCTTGCGAACCCTGCGGACCAGCGGGGCCAGCCGGACCTTGTATCCCTTGAATGCCCGCGGGGCCAACTGCGCCAGTCGCTCCCATAGGGCCAGCGGAACCGGTTGCGCCTTGCGGAGCTAATAACCCCCAGGCGGTGGGAGCCAGATCGGGGGAGTTCCCGTGGTTGGCGTCCATGAGCGAGACGTAGCTGGAGCTGGAGTACAGAACGACATCCCCCAGGGCGTAGTTGAAGGCTGAGGTGTATGTGCCCTGGTAGGTGAGGCCGGGAAGCCCGGTGGCGCCCTGTGCTCCAGTGGCACCGGGAACTCCGTTGAGGCCGGGAGTGCCGGGTATTCCGGCCGCACCGTTCTGTCCTGGGGCACCAGGGGGACCAGTGGCGCCGGGCTGTCCGCCGGCGGCGAACATGGCCCATGCGGTGGGAGACTGGTCAGGGGTGTTGCCGTGATTGCTGGCGATCAGGGAAACCCAGCCTGCGCCCTCCCAGTAAACGCCGTCGGCGAGGTTGTAGTTTGTGGTGGACGAGTAGTTGCCCTGGAAGCTGAGGCCAGCGGGGCCAGACACTCCCTGCGGCCCCATTGGGCCGGAGAGCCCAGTGGGGCCTGTTGCACCAGGAATGCCCTGCGCTCCAGCTTGTCCGGCGAGGCCTTGCGCGCCCTGCGGTCCTTGGTCGCCGGGCGGCCCGACCGAGCCTGGGAGTCCTTGTGGTCCCGGAGCGCCTGTCGGCCCGCTAGCGCCAATGAGGCCAATGGGACCTTGCGCAGTGAGCGGGCCCCAGGCTTCGCTTGTTAAGCCCGGCGTGTTGCCGTGGTTCGAAGCGATCAGCGAGACATAGCTGGAACCGGAGAAGACGACAACGTCGTTAAGCGCGTAGTTGGCTGTGGCATTGTAGGTGCCCTCGTAGACGAGTCCGGGTGGGCCTGTTGCGCCGGTGGCACCCGCGACAGCGCTGCCGGTGCCAGCGGGTCCCGTAGCGCCGATGAGGCCGGTAGGTCCCGTTGCGCCATTCGATCCGGCGACCCCAGCTACTCCAGTAGCACCGATCAGGCCCGTTGCTCCCGTCCAGCCAGTAGCACCGATGGGACCGGTCATGCCAATCAAACCGGTTGCTCCAGTCAGGCCGATGGGGCCTGTCGCGCCGGTTAGGCCTGTTGCACCAGTCGCACCCGTTGCACCGTTAGCGCCCGTCGATGCGGTTCCAGTGGATGCGAGCGAGATTTGGAGTTGCGGTTCGTGCGCGGTTTGGTCGTTCTCCTTGCTGTCGAACTGAACGACCGCAGCCGTGGACGTTAGGGCAAGGCCATAGTTGGTGGCTGGAGCGCTGATCCATTGCTGGACGATGGAAGTGACGTCGAAGGTGACGAACTGCTGGGCTGCACTGGCCTGCGCGGTCTGAACGGCAGTGCCGAGCGCGGGAAGCGTGGCGTAGGTGACCGTGCTTTCGGTCCAGAAAGCGTTGATGGCTTGTACCGTAACTGTCCCCGGAGTATCTGCGCGGTTGCAGAAAAGTCGAAGTGTGGCGCGGGTGATTTGCGTGGCGTTGGTGCCGGCGGGCAGCGGGCCTAGATCGAATTGGAGCAAGGCTGTGGCGCCGGCGCCGACATCAAGATTGCTGAGGGTTCCGGCATTGACCGAGGGACGGGCGCTTGAGACGTGAGCATCGCCGAGCAGGACGGCTTGCTGTGCGCTGGCGCGCGAGGCCGCCAGCGCCAGCAGGCACGCCAGGCCAACCACTGCTCCCTTTGTTCGGAGCTTACCCCCCAACTTCCAGGTCCCCCACAACGATCAAAGCTCAGCGGTTCACGTCGCCACGGCCCGAATTGGAACGCAGTACGCAGGAAAAAGAGCAAAGAAACTCCAAGAGAATCGACCCGGCTCTCAAAGAGATTTCTTGCATTAGTTGTATATGTTCTGCGAGCCGTAAGCGTCCAAATTCCGACATCCGTAGGCTAGACAATTCCCAAAATGGGAACGCATAGGGGTATGGCTTACTTTTCGACGATGGGTTCGTTGTGGAGGCGGTTGAGCATGTGCTCGAGGGCGGGACGGAGAGCGCGCTGGAGCAGCGGAGCGAGGATGACGGCGACGACGACCCAGACGACGAGGGCGTGCCACTCCCAGCTCCACAGGAGCCTGGTGGTATCCCAGGGGTGAAATTTGACGGCGTGAACCAAGGCTTTGCGTTCGAGGGGAAGACCGGAGGTGTGAAAGAGCAAGATACCGAGACGGATGAAGGCCGGGAAGAGCAAGAGCTCCAGCGGGTACATGACGTGGTTGCCGAGCTGCGAGGCGACAATGTTCAGTCGAAAGACGGGCGTGAGTGCGAGCGCGAGCAGTGTGGTCGAACCGAGCAGAGGATTGATGCCGATGACGATGCCAATGGCGATGGACCATGCCAGTTGATGCGGTGTAGCTCCGATTCGCAGCAGCTGCAGCAGCGGTTCGACGACTCGCCGCCGAATGAAATTTGACTGCTCCAAACGTGACATCCTTACCGACCCGAAATATGACGACGCGCCCGTCTCAGGATACGATGCCGGGATTCGCTGGTTTGCCTCCCAAGGTGCGAGAAACCTATACATCCGGTTGACTGGAGGGCGGCGACTGGACGAGGGATGAGTGGGTCGCGTAGGATTCGCGGCATGAAAAACATTCTTTCGCCTTCGACGCGTCGCAACTTCCTGCGGACAGGCGCCGCTCTCGCCGCCGCTAGCTACCTGCCCTCCGCATCAGAACGTGCCTTTGCCGCTGCTCCCCGCGAAGAAACCGGGACGCCTTCACCTATACGGCTGGGCCTGGCGAGCTACACGCTGCGCACCATGCCCCGTGCTGAGGTGATCAAGGCCATCAAACAGTTGCACCTGACGACGGTGAACTGCAAGGACGTGAAGGACCACCTGCCGAGCACCTCCATCGAAGCGGAGCAAGCAGCGCTGGCTGACTATGCGGCGAACGGCATCAAGGTGACGGCGGTAGGCACGGTGTACTTCAAGGACCCGGCGGAGTTTCGCAAGAACTTTGAGTATGCGAAGACGGCGGGCGTGAAGGTGATTGTGGCGGGCGATCCACTGCCCGAGAGCCTGCCGGCGATCGAGAAGCTGGTGAAGGAGTACGACATCAAGTTTGCGATCCACAACCATGGGCCGGAGGACAAGGTGTGGCCTTCGCCGTTGACGGTACTAGCGGCGATGAAGGGCATGGACCCGCGGATGGGTTCGTGTATGGATGTGGGCCATACGATGCGTGCGGGGACCGATGTCGTAGATGCCATCCACAAGGTGGGGCCGCGGTTGTTCGACATGCACATGAAGGACCTGGCGAAGCCGGATGCAAAGGACAGCCAGGTAGCCGTGGGTGCGGGCATTATGCCCGTGCGCGAGATTTTCCAGGCGCTGATCAAGATCAACTATCCGGGGAATGTCGACCTGGAGTATGAGATTTTCCCGGAGAACCCAATGCCCGGTGTGATCGAAAGCTTTGCCTACATGCGCGGTGTGCTGACCGGCATGGGCTATAAGGCCTAGTCGCGAGCAGGAAAAGGCTTTATCTTTTGGCGTAGCAGTGCGAAGCTGCGCGAGAGGCGAGCTATGCCTACAGTTGACTCCGTGATGGATGGCTTGAGGGCCAAAGGCAGCGAAAAGACGCGCGCGATTCTGGTGCGGCATGGTGGCTCGGCGGATCACATTCTGGGTGTGAGCGTTGCCGATCTAAAGGTGATGGCGAAGGGATTGAAGGGCCAACAGGAGCTGGCGCTCGGGCTTTACGCAACCGGCTTTATGGAGACGATGTACCTGGCGGGGATGGTGGCAAGCGGCAAGCTGATGAGCGAGAAGCAGCTGCAGGCGTGGGCGGACGGCTCGCGGGGGATCTCGATGATCTCCGAGCACACGGTGCCGTGGGTTGCTGTGGAGAGCCCTGCTGCGCGTGCGCTGGCTTTGAAGTGGATGGGATCGAAGAAGGAGCATGTGGCTGCCTCGGGTTGGTGTACGTATGCGGGGCTGGTTGCCACGACGCCGGATGTGGAGCTGGATTTAGTGGAGATCGAGGGCCTGCTGGCTCGGGTGGCGAAGGAGATCGACGCTGCGCCCAACCGGGCGCGCTACACGATGAATGGCTTTGTGATTTCGGTGGGGACGTATGTAAAGCCGTTGCTGAAGAAGGCGAAGCAGACGGCGAAGAAGCTCGGCGCGGTTTCGGTGAACATGGGCGAGACTGCGTGTAAGGTCCCCTTGGCGATCGAATACATTGCAAAAGTTGAGGGCATGGACAGGGTCGGACAGAAGCGGAAGACAATCCGCTGTTAAGCGTTAACTCTTTAAATTTTTCCACTTGACGCGTTCGTGGGGTGGGCATACGCTCGTCTTTCAAGAGGCGAATATATGGCGAAAACAGCGAGAGCGAATGTTAGGGATAGTTCGGCAAGCTTGTTTCCTATTTTGCCGCAGGCACCAGTAGGGATGGCCCGGCTGGCCGCCGAAGCGGAGCACGCCGACGATGGGCATTTGATCGAGTTCAAGTCGATGCAGGCGCGGTCAATTTTGAATTGGTCGATTTCGAAGCGAAGGTTCTGGGCGGTCTATTCCATCAACCCATACCGCGGATGTGAATTTGGATGCAAGTACTGCTATGCGCGATACACGCATGAGTTTTTGCAGCCCGCGCCGATTGCGGAGATTGCGCCAGGAACATATGACGCTCCGCAGCAGCCGTGGGCGCTGGCGTTTGAGCGCGAAATCTACATGAAGGAGAACGCCGCGTGGCTGCTGGAGCAGGAACTACGAAAGATCAACCCGGCGGAGCAGATTGCGCTGGGAACCGCGACCGATCCGTACCAGCCGATCGAGCGGCGCAATGGGCATTACACGAAGCTTGCTGGAGGTGTTTGCCAAGCATGAGGGCTACCGGCTGGGGATTGTGACCAAGTCGTCGCTGATTGAGCGCGATGTGGACCTGCTGGCTGAGATTGCGAAGCGCAACCGGCTTGTTGTGCATATTACGATTACGACCGTCGACGCGCAGCTGGCGCGGTTGCTGGAGCCGAGGGCTCCGCGGCCGGACCTGCGCTTCAACGCGGTCAGGAAGTTGCAGCAGGCCGGGATTACCACCGGCGTGCTGTGCTCGCCCCTGTTGCCAGGGATTACGGACAACGAAACCGCGCTCGATGCTGTTGCCGCACGAGCCGCGGAGGCCGGCGCCAGTTTTCTTGGCGCCGGAGCGTTGTTTCTCAAGTCGTGCTCGCGTCCTACCTACCTGAGTTTCGTTCGCGAGCACTTCCCTTCTTTAGCGGAGGACTATGCGAAACGCTTTGCGACGATGGACTTTGCCTCTCCCGCGTACCGAAAGAAGATGGCGCTGCTGCTGCAACGTGTTCGCCACAAGCATGGCTTGGGAGAGCGGGCCTACGATACGCTGCTGACCAAGGATGTGGAGGCAGTTCGCAAGGGACCACTGAGCGTAGTGAGCGACGGGCCGCAGGCGCTGCTGTTTGCCTAGTTTGCTTGTTGCAAGAGAGCATCGATCTCCGCGCGCTTCGGCATGGAGGGCGCCGTGCCGTGGCGCGTGACGGAGATGCCGGCGGTGGCGCAGCCGAAGCGAACGGCTTCAAGCAGGGGCTGGCCTTCGGCGAGAGCAGCGGCAAACCCACCGCAGAAAGCGTCGCCCGCGCCGGTGGTTTCGACAACCGGGCCGGCCTGGAAGGAAGGAACGAGGGTTTCGACGCCTTCGGCTGTGAGGACAAGTGCGCCCTGTGAGCCCAAGGTGAGGATGATGTTGCTCGCGCCGAGGGATTGAAGTTTCTTCGCGGCAGCCTTGGCCTGTTCGAGGGTTTCCACGGGCAGGCCGGTGAGGATGGCGGCCTCGGTTTCGTTGGGGATGAAGTAGTCCGAAAGCGCCAGGGAAAGCGTCAGGCAGAGGGTGCGTGGGTGCAGGCGCGGGGTTGAGGATGGTAGGCACGCCGCCGGCACGGGCAAGTTCGAGGCCACGCTCTACGGTGCTCAGCGGGAGTTCTAGTTGAGTGAGGAAGACGTTGGCAGAGCGGATGTCGTCTGTGGCTTCTTCGACCTCGGACGACGTGAGCGTGAAGCAAGCACCGGGAACGATGATGATGGCGTTTTCGCCGCTCTTCTCATCGATCAAGATGGCAGCCGAGCCTGTAGCCGTGGTGCAGTTTTTGGTAAGCGAGGCGTCCACGCCGGCGTCGGTCCAGATATCGCGAGCGAGCTGGCCGAAGGCGTCGTCACCGAGCTTCGAGAGGAACTGCACCTTGTGGCCGGAGCGGGCGAAGGCGCGCGCGGCGGCGACGGCCTGGTTCGAGCCTTTGCCCCCGGGCCCGAGCGCGAAGTTGGAGCCCATAAGCGTCTCGCCCCACGCGGGCATGCGTGAGAAACGAAACGCGACATCAGCGACAAAGCTACCAAGGATAAAAACCTTCTTCGACATGATGATTTCCTGATTCTGACTTTCTTTGCGTGCGATGGGACCGCGCCTGTTGTTGGTCTGGACGAAGTTCGCTAGCTGTAAGCGCGGGAGATCAGCACAAGCGCCAGCACGTAAGAGGCGAACATCAGCGCGAGGTACATCTTCGCCTTAGGGCGCGCACCGGCGAACTCCTTCCACACAAAGACGCCCCACAGCGTGGCGATCATGGGCGAAGCCTGTCCAATGGCGTAGGAGATCGGCAAACCAACCTTAACCTGCCGGCAACGAGGTTCAGCGTAGTGCCGAGGCCCCAGATGCAACCGCCAATGATACCCCACAGATGAAAGCTGAACGGGGCTTTGACGTATCCCTGCATGGTGATGGGTGTACCGGTAAGTGGCTTCTTCATCAGGATGGGAATTATGATGAAGCCGCAAAGGAACGCGCCAAGCGTCATGAATACGGCGCCCGTGTAGGGCGAGACCCCACCGACCATGAGTCCGGTATTGGCAAGAACGCCAGTGCCCTGGAACGCCTTGGCGAGGAACGGCGCCCACGAGCCCATGAGTACGCCGGAAATGAGGCAGATGATAATGCCTTTGCGCGTAGGCACGGCGCCCGGGATGCCTCGCGCGGCGTAACCGAAGCCGATAAAGATGACCGCAACCAGCGCCATCGCAACGCCGGCGAAGAGCAGCGTCGCATTGCCGGAAGGATGAATGAGGTAGCTGATCAACGTACCTTCAACCAGCGCAATGCCGATGGCCAGCGGAAAGGCGATGGCGAGGCCAACCATCTCAATCGCGCCGACGAGCAGGAGGTTCGCAATGCTGAAGACGAAGCCTCCGAGCATGCCATAAATCAGTGCGGTGGGTGTGGCCTGATGCAGGTTGGCGAGAAACGCCGTGGGGCCACCGGCGTGACTGCCCATGGTGAACGCAAGCACGACGGAGATGAAGAAGATGCCGAAGCCGTAGTCCCAGCAGAAGAGCTCAAAGCGGTAGTTGCGTGTGCCCTTGAAGGTATTGGCCCAGGAGCCCCAGCAAATAGTGCTGAGGATGGTCATGAGTAGTGCAGCGGCGAATGTGGCGGGAACGAACATAGGTCTTTTGCGGCTCCGAAGTCGCTTGATTGCGAACAGCACACCATTATGCCGAATTTGAGGCCGGGCGTGGCGTGCTAGAAAAGATCATGCGCTCTGCCCTTCTGTTCGTTCTGCTCGCCGCGCCCTCCTTCGCCCAAACACATCCTGCCAAGCAACCGGATGCAAAGCTTGTCAGCATCGCTGGGAAAACTGCAGGCATGAAGCATATAGGCGGTTTTTTGCCGCTGGACTGGGATGCCAAAGCGGGCAGGCTGTACCTGGAGATTCCGAAGCTCGACAGTGACATAATTTATACCGATTCGCTGCCGTACGGTACGGGATCGAACGATCTCGGGCTGGACAGGGGGCAGGTTGGCGATGCCCGCATCGTGCGCTTTGAACGCACCGGACCGAAGGTGCTTCTGGTCCAGCCAAACACGGCGTTCCGCAGTGGATCGTCCGATGCGGCGGAGACGCTGGCGGTCCGGCAGTCGTTTCCGGAGTCGGTACTGTGGGGATTCAAGGTAGAAGCGGAGACAGACGATGCGGTGCTGGTGGATGCGACTGACTTCTTTTTAAGCGATGTACACCATGTTGCCGAAGCACTGGCTGCGACCAAGCAAGGTGCGTACAAGGTAGACGACTCGCGGTCTGTGATTGCACTGGATGATACGAAGGCGTTTCCGCGGAACACGGAAGTGGAAGCAGAGTTGACCTTCACCATCGACGGCGCGGCGCAGGGTAAGTTCGTAAACGATGTGACGCCGGACGCGCATGCGATGACGGTACGCGAACGAAGCTCGTTTGTGGCGCTGCCGGAGCCGGGGTTTGCGCCGCGACGATTCGACCCGCGAGCCGGTTACTTTGCAAACAGTTATCGCGATTACACGACGCCGCTGGGCGAGCCTCTCGATCAGCAGTTCATCGCAAGGCACCGTTTGTTGAAGAAGGATGCAAGCTGCGTGACGGCGTGTGAGGCCATGACGCCGATTCAGTACTACGTAGATCGTGGCGCGCCGGAGCCGATTCGCACAGCGCTGCTGGAAGGCGCGCGCTGGTGGGACCAGGCTTTCCAGGCTGCAGGATGGGCACCGGGAACGTTTCGCGTGGACCTGCTGCCGGAGGGCGCGGATCCGATGGATGTCCGCTACAACATCATTCAGTGGGTGCATCGCTATACGCGGGGATGGAGCTATGGATCGGCGGTGATGGACCCGCGGACAGGCGAGATCATCAAGGGCAATGTAACGCTAGGTTCGTTGCGCGGGCGGCAGGATTATTTGATCGCGGAAGCGCTGCTTGCACCTTACAAAGATGGCAAGGCGCCGGCGGATGATCCCATGCTGAAGATGGTGCTGGCGCGACTGCGGCAGCTTGCGGCACATGAGACCGGGCACACGCTGGGCCTGATGCATAACTTTGCGGCATCAAGCTATGCGCAGGGTGCGAGCGTGATGGATTATCCGCATCCGTACATCACACTCGACGGCGATGGGAAACCCGACTTGTCTCATGCGTATGCGGAGAACATCGGCGCCTGGGACAAGGTGGCTATCGACTATGGCTATCGTGAGTTTGCGCCGCACAGCGATGAGCATGCGGCGCTGGATGGGATTCTGGCGGATGCCGAGAAGAGGGGGATCCCGTACATCACCGACGACGATGCGCGACCGTTTGGGTCGGCGCATCCGCAGGCACATCTTTGGGACAACGGGCCGGATGCAGCGGCGGAGCTTGATCGCATCCTGTCCGTACGAACGGCAGCGCTAGCTCGGTTCGGCGAGAAAGCCGTGCGCGAAGGTACACCGATGGCACAACTGGAAGAGACGCTCGTACCGCTGTATCTGCTGCACCGCTATCAGACCGAGGCGGCGATCAAGATGATCGGCGGGTTGAACTATGAGTACAACCTTCGCGGCGATGGGCAGGCGGCTCCGACAATCGTCTCGCCGGAGGCGCAGAAGAAGGCGCTGGATGCGGTGCTGAAGACATTGCAGCCACAGACACTAACGCTGCCTGAGTCACTGTTGCACATCCTGCCTCCGCATCCGCCGGGATGGCCGCGCACGCAGGAGTCGCTGCCCTCGCACACCGGGCTGACATTCGATCCCATAGCAGCCGCGGAAGCCAGTGCCGACCTGACGCTGCAGGTGCTGCTCGATCCCGCACGGGCGAGCCGCTTGATCGAGTACCACATGCGTGTGCCGGCATCGCCTTCACTGCGGGGTGTGCTGGAGGCTGTTTCGAAGACCACCGCGGAGCGTCCCGAAGGTGGGCACAGCATGACATCTGAAGTAGAGCGTGCGGTGGAGTTTCGCGGGTTGGAAGCGATGATGGCACTGGCGGTAAACCCCGCTGCGTCCAGCCAGGCGAGGGCAATTGCGCGGTCGCATATTGAAGACGTGTTGAAGGCGATGACCAACAGCCAAGCCGCTCGAAGACACGGCGGAAGCGATTCACCGCAATGCGATGATCGAGCGGATGCAGGAGTTCGAGCGCGACCCGGCGAAGTTCGTGCCGGAGAAGACGGTCGAAGCGGCGCCGGGTATGCCGATCGGTGACGACGAAGAGATGTAAGTAGTCGTGGATTTGGAGGCCTCATGTGCGTTTGTGGTTTGCACCAGGAAGCGACGTACCGCTGTACCGGCAGCTGGTGACGCAGGTGGTGCTGGCGGTTCTTTCGGGCGACCTGACGCCCGGCGAGAAGCTGCCAAGCACGCGCGAGCTGGCGCGGCGGTTCGCGATTCATCCGAATACGATCAGTGCGGGGTATCGCGAACTGGAGCGCGAAGGCTGGACGGAGACACGGCACGGCAGTGGCGTCTATGTGCGTCGGCAGGCGAAGCCAAAAGCGACACCCGAACAGGTGCTTGACGTAGCGATTGCGGACTTCTTTCGCGCGGCGCGGGAGCTTGGACTTCCGGCAGAGGCAGTACGCGCACGTGTGGCCGAATGGCTGGCAGCGCCGCCGCCCGACCATCTGCTGTTGATTGATCCGGATGCGGAGTTGCGGCGGATTCTGCTGGCAGAAATTCGCGAGGCCACGACATTTCCTGTACGCGAAGCGACAGTGGACCAGAGCGTGGCCGGAGCGCTCGAAGGAGCAATTCCGCTTTGCAGGCCGAGCAAGGAAGCGTCCGTTCGCACGGCGTTGCCAATGGGCATAGAGCTGATCACGCTGCAAATATCGTCCGCAACGGCGTGGCTCGCGCCGTACCTCCCTCCGCCAAAGGGACATTTGATCGCAGTGGTATCGCAGTGGGGAGAGTTCTTAACGATAGCGAAGACGATGCTCGCCGCAGCCGGCGTGCCGGGTGATGCGCTGCTGTTTTGCAATGCGAACAAACCTCGTTGGCAGCGAGGCGTTTCGCAGGCGAGCGCGATTCTTTGCGATGCCGCAACGGCGAAGCTGCCTGGCCTGCCGAAGGGACCACAGGTAGTTGTGTTTCGACTGCTGGCAGAGTCAACCCGCGAGATGTTGGCACGATACTCTGCATCGTCCTAGCGTTGTGACACTTTTGAAAGCATCACGAAGCGGCATATTGTGACGATGCAATTTGCATAAGCTCCTCTCATGCAGTGCGAGGAGGAGACGATGCAGATGAGCGTTCGAAAGCAGCAGATTCCGTGGGTCATGGCAGGCGGACGTGCGGCGCTGGGGCCGCTGATGGTCGCCGGGCAGGCCTGCGGATGGAACGGCTCAGCAATGGCCGCGATGATCGTCGCGGCATTGCTTTCGGATATCTTCGATGGTGTGCTGGCGCGACGATGGAAGTGCGATACGGCTGCCGTGCGATTGTTCGACTCGATGGCCGACACCGTATTTTATCTGGGTGTCGCGGTTTCACTCTGGATGGGCCATCGCAATGTGTTGCGCACGCATGCTTGGCTGCTGGGTGGACTGCTATCACTCGAAGCCGCGCGATTTGCGTTCGACTTCGCCAAGTTCGGCAAGCCGGCCAGCTATCACTCGTACCTGGCGAAGACGTGGGGTTTGGTGATGGCGATCACTGTGACGGCGGTGTTCGCTACAGGGCGTGGAGAATGGATCATCACCGCAGCATTGTTGCTGGGGATAGCGTGCAATGTGGAGGGGCTTGCGATGTCGATGGTATTCCGCGAGTGGCGTAGAGATGTGAAGACGCTCAGCGCGGCACTGCGCATTCGGTTGATGGAGCAGGCGTGGTGCGCACCCGGAGCAACGGGCTATGCCCAGAGGCGTGAGGTCGTGAGCCGAAAGCCCGCGACGGGATCGCCGGCTTCTATCGAGTCAGGCTTTGCAAGGACTTCAGGCGCGATGCCCGGGCGATAGATCGTGATTGTGGCCGCAAAAGGATCGACCAGCCACGCCAGCTTCGCGCCGTTAGCGATCCAAACTTCCATCTTTGTCTGCAACACTTTTAATGAGTCGCTGGCGGACAGAACTTCGGTTAGAAAGTCAGGGCAGAGTGGCGGATAGGACGCCTGCTCTGCGGCCGTCAGGGAATTCCAGCGTTCGAACGACACCCATGAAGCATCCGGGCTAAGCATCGAGCCGTCCGGCAAATTGAAACCACCATTGGAACTGAAGAATAAGCCGCGCCCGTCGTCCTCGCTCCACATCCCCAGTTCCCGAATAACATCGCTTCCCAGTTACTACCTTGACCACCTACAGGCGTCATAATTTCAATTTCTCCCTTAGCGTTCCGCTCAATTCTGAAGGGTTTGTTCTTGCGCGAAAACGCCAGCAGCTCGTCGTCGCTTAACGGCGAAGGAGGACGCAGGACAATCGGCAGCGGGAGACCCGTCAACGACCATTCCATACGCCCTCCTTCATCAAGTGCAGAAAGCTTCTGAAGCAAATTGTAGCCGTTGCTTACGCGACGACGTCGATACCCATCGAGCGAGCGGTGCCGCGGATAGTCTTGGCAGCAGCCTCAACCGAGTTCGCGTTCATGTCCGGCATCTTGACCTTGGCAATCTCGAGAATCTGCTTCTCGGTGACCTTGCCCTTCTTGTCCTTGTTCGGCGTGCCGGAGCCCTTTTCGATACCAGCGGCCTTGAGCAGCAACACCGGCGCCGGGGGCGTCTTGGTGATGAAGCTGAAGGTACGGTCCGCGTACACGGTGATCACGACCGGAACGGTCATGCCGGTAACGTTGGGGTCCTTGCTGGTGCGCTCGTTGAACTGCTTGCAGAACTCCATGATGTTGACCTGCGCCTGTCCGAGCGCGGGACCAACCGGGGGTGCGGGGGTCGCCTTGCCGGCGGTGATCTGGAGCTTGACGTATCCGGTAATTTTCTTTGGTGCCATGTGCGTATTCCTTCTTCTCTATGCGGGCCAAAGGCCACGCGGATTTTGTGCTGCGCAGGAGTTAGAAGGTCCGGGGAAGCGCCCGGGCTGTGCTCCTGAAACTTGTTGTCTTACTCTTCCTCGAACTTCTCAACGTTCGAGAATGAAACCTCGGTAGGCGTCGGACGGCCGAAGATCGAAACCATGACCTTGAGCGTTTGCTTGTCTTCGTTGACGTCGTCGACGGCGCCGTTGAAGTTCGAGAACGGGCCTTCTGTGATGCGGACCTGCTCGCCCTTCGAGAACTTCATCTTCATCTTGGGCTTTTCCTTGGTGACGTCGGAGCGATTCAGCATCGCGTTGACTTCGGCCTCGGAAAGCGCATTGGGCTGGTCGCCGGTCTGCAGAAAACCCGTAACGCGAGGCGTGTTCTTCACCACATGCCAGAGATCGTTATCGAGCGCCATTTCGACGAAGACGTAGCCGGGAAGGAACACACGGTCGATCGTGTACTTCTTGCCGTTGCGCATCTCGGTCGTCGGCTCGGTGGGGATCTCGATGCGGCCGACGCGGTCTTCGAGGTGGTAGGCGGCGACGCGGGACATCAGCGACTCCTTCACCTTGCGCTCAAAACCGGAGTAGGCGTGAATGATGTACCACTTGAAATTTTCGTTGACCGGCGCAGCGGCCGGTTCGGCTGCCGGCGTTTCCGCCAGGGCGCCATCGGCCTGAATCGTCTGGTCGGCTTCTCCGCCGACGTTCTCTGCTGCCAGGTCTTGCTCTAATTCTTCTGCCATCGTTATGCCTTTTCGCGTCCGGCGTATGTTGCCGGCTCTGCGTGTATTGCGACTGCCTTAGTGCTTGGTGAGGTGCAGCAGAATCTTATCGACGCCGCGGCCCAGGGTGAGGTCGACCAGCTCGAAGTAGGCGGCGAAGAGGAACACGCAGACGACCACAACGATCGTTGTGCTCTGCACTTCAGAGCGCGAAGGCGTAACGACCTTGCGCATCTCTTCGCGGACGTCCTTCAGGAACAGCATGAGACGCTCGGGCCCGGCGGTGACGCGCTGGACGCCTGTGCCCTGTTCGGTGGTTTCAACTACGGCTGCTTTTGCCATGATGCTCGTCCTGAACCTTGGTGCAACGCTGGACTGCGTTGCGGAGTCTTGTGGTGCGTACCCGGCGCACATGCTGGCCGGTGAAGATGTTGGCAGGGGCGCTCGGATTCGAACCGAGAAGTTCGGTTTTGGAGACCGACAGTTTAACCGTTGAGCTTACGCCCCTGTGTTGCAGCAGCTGCCCTGCGGCAAGCTACCGCTGCCGAGCCAGTTTTACTTGGTCTCTTTGTGGTCGGTGTGCTTACGGCACGTATTGCAGAACTTGGACATCTCGAGACGGCCGGTGGTGGTCTTCTTGTTCTTCGTCGTCGAGTAGTTGCGGTTCTTGCAGGTCGGGCATTGCAGGGTGATGATTTCGCGCATTGGTTGTACTTCCTCTCTGGTTTGGCCAGCCACCTCGGCTGGCGAGCAGCATGTTTTGGATTGCTCCTGACACGCCGCGACGCAGGGTTTGGGGCCCCTGCTGCCCTGTTCCTGAAATTGTGCTTCTGGGATCAGAGCGGTCAGGCACACGCTCTTCCTCTTCCATTATCCACGAAACAGCGTCTTTGGGAAAGCTAGACGGTCGAAACCGGCCGCCGCGACGTCTTCTTTGCGGACTTTTTTGCCGCCTTTGCCTCGCCCGCCAACTGAATGTTATGCGCGTTGACGATGGTCGAAATAAGGCCTGGATAGCGCTGTTCAATCTCCGCGCAACGGGAGATGTTGTGCATCTCCACACCGCGACGCTCGCCACGGATAAGCCCCGCTTCGCGCAGTACCTTAAAGTGCTGCGAGAGCGTCGACTTGGGAATGGCCTTGTCCCTCAGATGGAGAAAGGCCGAGCAGCTCTGCGAACAATCCTGCCCGACGATATCGGCGTAGATGGCCACCCGGACCGGGTCCGAAAGCGCGTGCAGAATGGCCTCCACCGGAACGTCTTCCACATCGGGATGGAAAAGGGGTCGCATAACTCTCTCTATCTTAGAGGACGCCATGTCACATGCGGATGCAATAGTTCATAATTTCGGAACTAATGAATCTTTCGCTTCGCCCCCTCCATCCCATGCAGTAGAAATCGCCAAGCCTCTCAAGCCGCAACGGAGGCAGGCGCGAAAGGATGAATTGCCATGGGAAAGCTCGAAGGAAAAGTAGCCGTCATTACCGCAGCAACATCGGGAATGGCGCTCGCCACAGCCAAGTTGTTCGTAGAAGAGGGCGCATACGTCTTCATTACCGGCCGGCGTAAGGATGCGCTCGATGCAGCCGTCAAAGCCATCGGCCGCAACGTAACCGGCGTGCAGGGCGACGCCTCCAATCTCGCCGACCTCGACCGTCTTTATGAAGTAGTGAAGAAGGAAAAGGGCCACATCGATATCCTCTTCGCGAGCGCCGGCCGCGGCGAGTTCGCCGCCATCGGCCAGGTCACCGAGCAGCACTTTGATGACACCTTCAACCTCAACGTTCGCGGCACGCTCTTCACCGTGCAAAAGGCCTTGCCGCTGTTCACTGACAACGGCTCCATCATCCTGAATGCTTCCATCGTCAGCATCAAGGGCTTTCCTGCTTTCGGCGTCTACGCAGCCAGCAAGGCGGCAGTGCGTTCGTTCGCGCGCACCTGGGCCAACGACCTCAAAGATCGCAAGATCCGCGTCAACGTCATCAGCCCGGGCCCCATCGACACCCCTATCCTCGATCCGCTCGGCCCTGATGCAAAGGCTAGCTTCACGGCGATGATCCCCCGCGGCGTGATCGGTCGTCCCGAAGAGATCGCCACCGTGGCGCTCTTCCTTGGCTCCAGTGATTCGAGCTTCGTCAATGGTGTCGAGCTTTATGTCGACGGAGGCCTGTCACAGATCTAAAGTTTTGAAGAAGACAAACGAAAGCGGCGAGCCCAAAGGCTCGCCGCTTTCGTTTGCGCATCCCGCCGTCCGCGCAGGACTTACTTGATGATGTCGGAGATGGTACCGGCTCCGACGGTGCGTCCACCTTCGCGGATAGCGAAGCGCAGACCCTTTTCCATCGCGACCGGCGTATGCAGTGTGATCTCCAGCTGGATGTTGTCGCCCGGCATGCACATCTCCGTGCCTTCCGGAAGCTTCGCCGAGCCCGTTACGTCCGTGGTCCGGAAGTAGAACTGCGGGCGGTAGCCGTTGAAGAACGGTGTATGACGGCCGCCTTCTTCCTTGCTCAGGACGTAAACCTCACCCTTGAACTGGGTGTGCGGCTTGATCGATCCCGGCTTGGCCAACACCATGCCGCGCTCCACGTCTTCCTTTGCCACGCCGCGGAGAAGAAGACCCGCATTGTCGCCCGCCAGACCTTCGTCCAGCTGCTTCTTGAACATCTCAACGCCCGTAACCACGGTGTTCTGCGTGTCGCGGAAGCCGACGATCTCAGCCGCTTCGCCAACCTTCACCTTGCCGCGCTCGATACGACCCGTCACCACAGTGCCACGGCCCGAGATCGAGAAGATATCTTCGATCGGCATCAGGAACGGCAGGTCGACCAGACGGTCAGGCTGCGGGATGTACTTGTCGACAGCCGCCATCAGCTCATCGATCTTCGCTTCCCACTGCGCTTCACCGTTCAGAGCGCCCAGGGCCGATCCACGGATGATCGGGGTATCGTCGCCAGGGTAGTCATACTTGCTCAGAAGCTCACGAACTTCCATCTCAACCAGCTCGATCAGCTCTTCATCTTCGACGGCATCGCACTTATTCAAGAACACAACGATGTACGGAACGCCAACCTGGCGAGCCAGCAGAACGTGCTCCTTGGTCTGGGGCATCGGACCGTCGGTAGCGGCAACGACGAGGATCGCGCCATCCATCTGTGCCGCACCCGTGATCATGTTCTTGATGTAATCGGCGTGGCCCGGGCAGTCGACGTGAGCATAGTGACGGTTCGGCGTCTCGTACTCTACGTGCGAGGTCGAAATCGTAATACCGCGCTCACGCTCTTCCGGAGCGTTGTCGATCGTGTCGAACGAGCGGAACTTGTTGTGAGGGTTGTGCTTGCTCAAAACCTTCGTGATAGCAGCCGTCAGCGTCGTCTTGCCGTGATCAATGTGACCAATCGTCCCAACGTTTACGTGCGGCTTGCTGCGATCAAATTTTTCCTTCGCCATGACTTTTCTCCCTGTATCTAGCTGGCGCAAACCAGCGATTGACTCTGAAATTTTATCGTGCGGATATTAACAACTCGCGACGCTCTAGTAATACGCGTAGAGCTTGAAGTATTTGTCGCGAAGGTCGAGATCGACCTTTTCGAGGCTCGCGAGGTAGTGTTCGCGAATCTGGCCCTGGTCGCTGTTGTCCAGCTTGCCGTACTGTGCCGGCGTGGATGGACCGAGCTTGCCGGCCTTCAACACCTTCTCGAAGTCACGGATGCGCAGGCCGGCGCTCTTGAGCGACTTGAGGAAACTTTCCACCTTCGCGGCCGAGAAAGACTGATCGACAGCACCCTGGACTGCGGTAAAGGTCGCCGGATCGGTCACGGTAAGAACTGCCTGTTGATGCAATGCGCTCAATCTGAATCCTTGCTACTCAAGATGTCGGTGGCAATTTTGGAGCGGGAGACGGGAATCGGACCCGCGACCAACAGCTTGGAAGGCTGTGACTCTACCACTGAGTTACTCCCGCCCGTTTTGCCGCACGGAAAATCTGGAGCTGATGATGGGGCTTGAACCCATGACCTCTCCCTTACCAAGGGAGTGCTCTACCACTGAGCTACATCAGCCTTCCTTACAACTTTACCGCGACCGGAGGCGTGTCAGCACGACCCGAACTGCGAAAAAGCCTAACAACAACCACGTCAGCTGCTGAAACTTACCCGGCTCCATCGTCCGCCAGACAAGTACAGCCAGCAAGCTCAGCACAACCAGCGCCACAACCAGCCGCCCATTGCCCGAGGGAGCCATATCCATCACAACCCCCGCTTGCCTGACACTCAGCAAACAACTACAAAAATGGTGCACAGGGAAGGATTCGAACCTTCGTACGTCATTGACGGGCAGATTTACAGTCTGCTGCCATTAACCACTCGGCCACCTGTGCACATGTTCCGCTTTCCGCCATCTTCGCAGAACCCCGTCACATTCCAAGCAGATTCCGGCGCAAAGATCCGCGCGAGGGGGCCGACTCAGGCTGTGGCTGGCGGACGCTGCAGGAGAAGAGCAACAAGCAGGTACAACCAAACTCTTTCGATCGCTGTTGGCAAAAATCTGGAGCTGGCGAAGGGATTTGAACCCCCGACCGCCTGATTACAAATCAGGTGCTCTACCAGCTGAGCTACGCCAGCCCTTTTCGGGCACCGGACGGACGTTTTGTCCGTCTGGGTTGTAACAGCAAACTGCGCTGCCAAGTTTCGCAGCGCAGCTTTGACTTTATCACAGCAGGACGGCCCGGAAAACTACAGACCTGCAGCCTACCGGTGGTAGGATGAGGCCCATGATGCGGTGTACCCGGCGCGAGCCCTGGCTCAACCTGAGACTGATCTTCCCGGCAGTTCTGCTCCTGCTCGCCATTTCCGCATCGGCCTACGGTCAGGCCGCGTCCGCGGACACCTCCGAAGGCCCCCTGCAGCCCAATACCGACGTCGCCCGCGTGAAGCAGATCGACAACGACACGATCATCCGCATGGCCAAGGCCGGGCTGGATGACAACATCCTGATCCAGACCATCAATCTGCAGCCCGGCCACTACGACACCACGCCGGACGACCTCATCGCGCTCAAAAACGCCGGTGTTTCGCAACGCGTCATCGCCGCCATGCAGGCGCACGGCACGGGCCTCGACATCCGCGCCAACAAGCCGGCGCCGGCCAAAGACCTCACGGCGCAATCCATGGGCATCGACGAGATCGGCGTCTATTACAAATCGAAAGACGGCGAGTGGATTCCGCTCAAGATCGAGCGCGTCGCCTTCAAGTCCGGCGGAACATTGAAGAGCCTCGCCACGCACGGCATTATCAGCCGCGACATGAACGGCCACATCGAAGGCGCAAAATCGCCGCTGAAACTCCCTACTGGCGTCGAGATCCTGATCTACGCGCCGCAGGGCACCGAATCGACCGAGTACGACTTCCTCCGCTTCCGCGAGCACTCCGATAGCCGCGAGTTCCGCACCCTCACCGGCGGCGTCTTTCACTCCCAATCCGGCGCCGACCGTGACGAGATAGAATTCCACCCAAAGAAGATTGCTCCGCAAATGTATACGTTCACCGTTCCGGTCGATATCGAAAAAGGGGAGTACGGTGTCCTTCCACCGGCTTCGGCCGGAATGCAGGGCACGGGCAAGATCTTCACGTTTTCGATCATCGAGTGACCGAATAACCTATGCGCCAGCGCAACCGCACCCTTATCCCGCTGTTGATCGTTCTTGCTGTTGTCGCTGCGCTGGGCGTTGCGCTCTACCTGCGCGGCAAGTCGCCACCGGAAGCCGCGCGGCTGCTGCCTGAGTCCGACGCCATCGTCTACATCCACCTGAAGACTCTGCGCGCCGCCACGCACTTCGACGCCACACCCGTCGCACGCAGCAAGGACTTCCAGAACTTCATCGACTCCACTGGCATTGTGCCCGAGCGCGACATCGACGAAGCCGCCTTCGCGCTACATCGCATGCCCGACCCCAAGGGCCCGAACGGCCCTGTCGCCTACTCCGAAGTGTTCGTCGGACGCTTTGACGGCGAGCGGCTCGGAAAGTATCTGAGCGTCATCGCCAGCTCCCACGAAACCTACGCTGGCCGCGACATTTACTCCATCCCCGTGCAGGGCCGCACGCTGCGAGTCGCACAACTGGGCTACGACACCATCGGCGCCTCCAACATGCCCACCGCCGAGCAGATCCACTCCATGCTGGACCGCGCACGGACTTCAGCCATCGGCACTCCCGGCTCGTCGCTGCTGGCAGCGCGCTATCAGGAGGTCCCTCTACTCTCGCAAGCCTGGGGCATCGGACACATCGGCCTGCCATTTGCCGAAAACGGCCGCATCTCAATCCTCGGCTTTGAGATACCGCTCACAGACGACACCGACCTCGTCGCCAGTCTCCGCTACAGCGGCAGCGTCCATCTGCGGATAGAAGAAATGGCGCCCGATGAAGCTGGAGCCCAACACACCGTCGAAGCCATGACCACGCTGGTCAACATTGTGCGCGGCATCGGCAGTGCCCAGCCGCCGCGCGACGCAGCCGACGCAGCCCTGCGTGCCATACTCGCCTCCATCACGCTCGAGCAGCACAAGGACCGCGCCATCCTCACCGCGGCCGCCAGCGTCGATCAAATGAAAGCCCTCGCATCCTCCAAAGGCCCCGACGCCGCCGAAGTGCCTTCGCTTCCGCCCACTCCCGTACCCGTGGCGTCTTCCCGACCCAGAAAGCCGTCCAAGTAACTGAAGCGTCTCCGGCCAAATGGCCTGGACCCAAACGCAACGCAACCGCATCGAAGCAGTTAACGTCCTTCCGGAGTCGACCCATGCGTCCCATTGCCCTCACTTTTTTTGCCGCCGTTTCCCTCGCTTCCGTTGCGGCCGCCGCCCAGCAGCCCCTGCTGACCGGACAAGCCGCTTTCACCGACTGGAATCAACAACACCCCGGCGTGCGCCACAAGATCACGCTTGCAGACCTTCCCGAGCCTAAACCCGAAGAAGCCGTCAACAACACTGCCCACATCATCCCCAAGCCCAAAGATGCCTGGCCCATTGCCCCCGCCGGCTTCAAGGTCACTCTCTACGCCGGTGGCGACACCACCCCCATGCAGCGCGCCGACAACAAGGAGCAGATGAAGCTCTCCGGCGGCACCTTTACTGAGCCGCGCCTCATCCGCACAGCGCCCAACGGCGACCTCTTCCTCTCAGACTCCGGTGCCGGCACGCTCTTCGTCCTGCGCGGCGTCGGTCCCGACGGCAAAGCCGCCCATATCGAAAAGTTCGCCACCGGACTCGACCACCCCTTCGGCATCGCCTTCTACCCAACCGACAATCCGCACTACATTTACGTCGGCAACGCCACCACCATCCAGCGCTTCCCGTATCACTCCGGCGACCTTCACGCCACAGGCCCCGCCGAAACCATCGTTCCCGACATCCCCGGCTACGCGCAGCTCACCGGCGGCGGCCACTGGACGCGCGACGTCGTCTTCTCCAAGGACGGCCACATGCTCGTCTCCGTCGGCTCCGGCTCCAACGTCGACGACGCCGACACGCATCCCCGCGAGTTCCACCGCGCCGACGTGCTTGAATACACGCCCGATGGCAAGTTCCTCGAGGTCTACGCGCACGGCATCCGCAACTGCGTCGGCGAAGCCATCAACCCCACCACCGGCTCCCTCTGGTGCTCCACGAACGAGCGCGACAACCTCGGCAACCACCTCGTTCCCGACTACGTGACCTCCGTGCCCGAAGGAAGCTTCTTCGGCTGGCCCTGGTACTACATGGGCGGACACAAAGACCCCCGTCTTCCCGACCCCTGCGCCAACGGCACCGGCCCCAATCTGCAGGCGCCGGCCCTCACTGCGGATCAAGCCGCAAGCTGCAAGCGAGTCAATCTCTCCTCGCAGGTGAAGACGCCCGACGTGCTCGTACAGCCGCACATGGCCTCGCTCGAAATGGTCTTCTACCCGACCGAGACCAAACAGTTCCCTGCCAGTTTTGACGGCGACGCCTTCGCCGCCGAGCACGGCTCTTGGAACCGTGCCAACCGCGCCGGCTACGAGGTCATCTCCATCCCCATGCACGACGGCCACGCCACCGGCGAGTACGACGACTTCCTCACAGGCTTCGTCACCGCCGATGGCCAGGTCTGGGGCCGTCCCGTCGGCGTCGCCGTTGCCAGTGACGGCAGCCTCTTCGTCACCGACGACGGCAGCCGCAGCGTCTGGCACGTAACTTATGTTGGTGGCGGCAAAACTTCCGCGTCCCACGCAGCAGCACAGTAAATCTGCGTCGCCTTGAACCTTGAAGGCACCAACGGTATCAGGCAAAGATGGAGGATGGGCAAGTTTCACGCCATCCTCCTTTTTGCTGCGACGCTGCTCTTCGCCGTTCCGCCACAAGCCCATGCAGCGGCTCTAGCCATCCCGATCACACGCGGCACCGCACTCGATGGTCACGCTGTCTCGCTGCCGCAAGACCTCAAACAAGCCACCGTACTCATCCTAGGCTTCAGCCGCAACTCCGCAGACGCCACCACAGCCTGGGAGAAAGCCGTACATGCGTCGCTCGCCGCCAGCTACTTCGACATGCCCATGCTGGCTTCGGCTCCCGCCTTCGTTCGCCCCATCATCGTACACAGCATCCGCAAACAAGTGCCGAACCCGATCTGGCCGAACTTTATGCCACTCACCAGCGATGAATCCGGATGGAAACAGGCCGCAGGCTTCTCCTCCGCCGCACCCGATGCCGCCTACATCATCCTCGTCGACCGCACCGGAGCCGTGCATTGGCAGACGCACGATCCACTAACCGCGGACCGGCTTGCACAGCTCGGGACAGAAGTGCGCAAGCTGACTTCGGAAACCAGATAGACGTCAGCTAACCCGTCGGCAGCATCCGCGCCTGCTTCTGCTTCAACTCACCCAGCAGGCGCTCTACCTTCTCGTCACGCTCCAGCACCGCAAACTTATCCTCCAGCGAGTCGCCCGCAAGCATCGTCTTGCCCGCATGGTTCTCCGCCTCGGCATTCTGAATTCGCGCCTTGAAGCGGCCCATCGGATTGCTGCGTCCAAGTGATCCCGTATTGCCTTCAATCGCCTCGCGTGCCGCCGTTGCCTTGCCGACCATGCGCGCCCGGCGATGCTCCGCAGCCAGCATCTCGCACTGCGCCTGCGTCTCCTTCAGCTTGCCTTGCAGCTTGTTGTAAGTCGCACGCATCGCCTCAGACTCCGCCGTCTGCTCCGCGATCTGTCGCGCAAAGCCTTCGGCCATCTGCTCATGACTCAGCACGCGCTCAATCGCCAATCGCGCCAACTCATCGTCACCCTTGTTCACCGCAAGCTCCGCCTTCGCACGCCAACTCGCCGCAGACTCCTCCTGCTCTTTTCCCTTCTTCTCCAGCAGATGCTGGTCCGCAATGGCAATCGCCACCTGCGTCTTTACCTGCAACAACTGGTTCTCCATATCGAGCACCAGCTGCTTCAACATCTTCTCCGGATCTTCCGCCCGGTCGATCAAATCATTCACATTCGCCCGCAGCAACGTAGCCACTCTCTCCATCAATGCCATCACAACCTCCTCTTGCCCTACTCCGCGAAACTTGTCTTTAAACTTCGCGCACTTTGCGTCAAAGTCTTCCTACCCCGAGCAAACAGCAAAGGCGGAGGCAACCGCCCCCGCCTTCCGCTCACTTGCTATCACCCTCGAGCGTCGGCTTGCCGCCATCACCATTCGGCCGCGAGCCCATCTGCTTGATGTTCGACATCAAATCACTCATCTTCATGCCGCTCAACGCCTCAAACAACGCAGGCACCTGCGCGGCAATCTCCGTCATCTCGCCGGTCAGCTTATGCGCGCCAACATTCTTGCCATCGCCGGTCGAAACGATCGTGATCTTATCGACCTTGCTCAACGGCTCGCTCATCGCGCGCACCACATCCGCCATATTCGTAATCAGCTTATCGACCACCGCCGCCTGCGACCACTCCTGATACGCCTCGGCCTTGATGTTCATCGCCTTCGCTTCCGCCTCGCCCTTCTGGAAGATGATCGAAGCTTCCGCTTCACCCTGTGTGCGAATCGCCTGCGCGCGTCCTTCGGCCTCAGCAACCGTACGAGCCTTTTCCGCCTGCGCCATATTGCCGATGCGCTGCGCTTCAATCTCCGACTTCTTCAGCACCGTCGCGATCAGCTCTTTCTCATTGCGCACGATCTCGGCCTCCTGCACCTTGACCTGCGCTTCCTTCTCAACCTGCTGCACCTTCACCTGCTCGGCAATCACCTTCTGCTGCATCACGTTGGTCTGCAGCTCATAAGCCTTATCGGCCTGCGCTTGCTGACGCTGCGCCGTCTCGGTGTACTGCGCCTTCTGCACATCCAAGTCACGCTGCGCCTCAGCCTGCTTGGCCAGCGACATCGTCTCCGCCAGCACGCGCTCCTGATCTGCGGCAGACTTCGCCACCGCCGCTTCGCGCAACGCAATTGCGCGGCGAATTGCAGTATCGCGTTCCGCTTCCGCCATCGCAATCTCAGCATCGCGGCGAATGCGCGCAATGTCCGGCCGGCCCATGTTGGTGATGTACTCGTTCTTGTCGCGGACTTCCTTGATCGTGAAGCTCACCACCTCAAGCCCCATCTTGCTCATGTCTTCCGCGCACGTCGCACGCATGCGCTCACCTACCATCTCGGGCTCTTTCACGATCTGCTCGACCGTCAACTGGCCGATGATGCCGCGCAGATGGCCTTCCATCACCAACCGGATCAAGCCTTCGCGCTCCTGCGGCGTCTTCGAAAGAAACTGTTCTGCCGACGTCATGATGCTCTCCATATCGGAGCGCACCTTGATCTGCGCCACAGCTTCCACTGTCACCGCAACGCCCTGCATCGTGTACAAATCCTGCGAAGGCGCCACATCGAAGCTCATCAGCTCTAGCGACAGCGTCTTCGTATGCTGCACCATCGGATAGATCAGCGCACCATGCCCAATGATCACCTTCGGCCCGCCAAAACCGTAGCGAATAATCGCCTCATTCGGCCCAGCCTTGCGATACATCCTCGCCAGCGCGCCCATCAGCACAAGCAGCGCCAGCACACACAATCCAACGACGACAATCACTTCGTTACCCATTTCCGTCCTCTCTCTAACTCGACCAACATGTGCAACAGTCGTTACATCTTCCGCAGCTGCACCAGCGACACAATCACGGATGCAAACAGCAAAATCATCACAACCGGAAGTCCCGCAAGACTCGCCGTACGGCCTCCCGCGAATGCTCGCATAACACCCCAGATCACCAGTGCCACGGCTCCCGCAACAATCATGTTGATCCCGGCCTTCTGGTTGCTCGCATACCAGATCTCAGGACTCGACATCGTCTTCGGCGTCCGAAACCCATAGATCCAGTTCGGCGGCACTTTCTTCATTGCCATCGGGATCGAGACGGCAATCATCATCACGCTGATCCATACCGGCACGCTCTTCATAAATTTCCCTTCCGCTCTTCGCCAACCGACGCACTGCCCAACAAGCCATGCTCAAACTCATCCCAGCGCCGCACATAGGCGATGCCGCGCGCATAGCGCATCACGATAACCTCAACGCCACGCTCAATCGGCGTGCCATCATCGGACTTCACCGGCGCACTGCGACGCGAGCCGTTCTGCGAGTACAGAATCTCGCCAACACCATGCTTCGGAATCCCGCCGCTCAACTTGCCGATCACGCCGGTCATCTCTGTATCGGCAGCTTCGAGCGTCCGCTCACGCGGCAGCAACACGCTCACCAAAAACCATCCCAGCAGCGACGATCCCGCCAAACCGCTCACCGCGGAGAAGAACAGCACCAGCGACACGCCAAAGATGTTCGCGCGATGCAGCAGATAGCCAGTGCCGCCGAACCAGCAAAGGAACGCCACAATGGTGAAGCCGTTAACCGGCGAGACGTGCGTCGTGCCACCATGCACCTTGCCGGCAATGCCGCGTCCGCTCAACTGCCAGTGCCCGATGTGCAGATGCAGAAAGCCGCCAAAGAACGCCAGCAAACTCAGCACCAGGCCGACACCGAAACACGTCAGGTAAATCGCGTTCCAATCCCACGTCGCGTTCATCGTCAGCCTCCCTGTTGAGACTTCTTCTTTGTTCCCGAACCATCCACAACAGCCGTCGCCCGCTTCGGCGCGGCCAATGTCTTGCGCGGCACCAGCGCCAGAGGCTTCGGCTCCGCTTGCGGCCGCAGCAACTCCATCAAACGCTCTGCCAGCGAAGGCATCTCCAGCACGCTTTCAAGCAGCAGCAAACAGCCGCGAGAGTCCTCGTGCTTTGAGATCGCCAACAGCGCCCGCCGCAACTCCGGATCACGGCGGAAACGCTCCGCGCCGCCGATCAGCCAGATGTCAAGCTTGTCCTCAAGCCCGCGCAGATCGCTCATCAGCTCCGCATGGTATCCCTCAGGGTCGTCCACCAGGTAACCCGGATGTACCTTGAAGAACTTCGCCAGCAGCAGCCGCGAAGTGTTGGTCAGGTGCGGTCGCGATCCACTCTCGATCTGCGAGAGATAGCTCTGGCTCATCGGCTCGCCCATCTCATCGGCGATCGCGCGGACCAACTCGCCCTGGGTCATCGCGCGGCCCAAGCCCCGTAGACTACCTTCAACTTCACGCAGGTAGCGTATTTTGTCGCAAAGCTTCACAGCTTTCCGCCTCATTGCGGATTGCAATAACTATATTGCAATCCGCAATACATGTCAAGAAGCGACATGCAATCGGTTTGTTATGGCTTGCTTGTGAGATAAGTCCGGGCTTCAGCCCGGACATTTGAGTCCTAAAACAAATCGGCCTACAGCCCCTGGGACACGTTCTCCTCTGGGCTAGCAGTAATGAAAGGCCATGCACAACGGATCGTATCTAGCTTCTGCTTTCACGCAATCCGTATGCCTTACAGTCCACCGCTGGAAGTGCCGCCAAGCTGTGCCATGGTCGAACGCAGATACTTGTGCGGGTTCACGGCGATACCGCGCACCTGAACCTCATAGTGCAAATTCGGTCCGGTCACCCGGCTGCCGCTGTGCCCCACGTAGCCGATCACTTCGCCCTTCACAACGCTCTGCCCCGCAACCACGTTGAACCCCTGCAGATGCGCATAAAGCGTCACGATGCCGTTGCCATGATCGATCTCGACCTCGCGTCCATACCCATTGCCCATGGCCGCCTTGATCACACGGCCATCGGCCGGAGCATGCACCGGCGTTCCATTGGGCGAGCCGATATCGACGCCCTTGTGAAACTCGCCTTCCCCATTGCCGAGGATTGGATCTTCCCGTTCGCCAAAGCCGCTGTTGATCGGCCCGAGGATCGGCCACATATCGGGCATGTTAGACCCACCGGCATCCGCTTCCAGACCGGCAAACCCACTCAACGAGCTGCGAAGTCCCAAACCCTGGCCCAGCGTCGGATTGAGATTCTGCGCGGCTAGACCCTCGAGCGCGGTCGCCTGCAGCGCGTGGAACGTGTCCATGGAGTTGGAATAGCTATCGTCCGTAAAGCTGGAGGAATCGTCCTTGAGCGGCGCCTTGGCCGTGTCGGCCACAATGGCTTTGGCCGTCTTCAGGCCATGATGGGGCAGCGTCAGCTTGCCGGCGGTCAGGCCGTAGAGGGCCGAAACCTCGCTAGCCAACGACCCCAGGCTGGCAGCTTGCACATCTTTTTCGTGGGCAGTCTTTTCAAGGTGGGCATAGTCTTTGCGGGTCATCGCCAGCTCATCCCGCAGACGATTGATCGTCTCCGCCTTCGCCAGCATGCGCGAGTAGGAGCCGGCCATTCCGGCAATGGTGAACATACCCGTTACCGCCGCCGCCACCAGCACGTACACGTACCGCATCGGGATATGGACGCGATCGACCGCTCCGTCTTCCGCCCGCGTTACATAGACCAGATACCTTGTCCGCAAAAGCCTGCCTCGAATCCGAATTTCCGTTAAGACCTGGACGCTTAAAAACAGGCCCGTGTTTCAAACGTCAGATCCAAGGCAAAACCCGGTTCAGACCCAGGCCAGAATCGTGAGAGTGGCTGGGGACGTTCTTTGTATCTTAACGAACCCGATCACTCAGGGCAAGCCTTTCAGGGCCGCGTCTACGCAAATCTGTGGGTTTTTAAGACATTCCCGTAAGAAACATGTAAGTGGCTTCTTATGAGGAACTTAATGGAATCAGAATGGCCTAGTTTCCACACTCGGAAATGGGTGCCAGTGTGCGGCCAAACTCGTTCATCGCATGGCTAAGGACTTTCTCGGTGTCGGCTAACGACTTCCCGGTCAGCAGAATGGTCTTTTTTGCGCCGCAAAGCTCAAAGTCCTCCCCGTGGGTGACACCGATCTGCTTCATCAAAGCGGCGTCGCCGTAGATCGCCTGCCCGCCAATGACAACCAACTCCAGGTCCTGCGGAGCCGTGTGAGTCAGACTCCAATAAGCATCATCGCCAGTTTGTCGCACCACGATAAGATCGGCGGCATTGCCCGCGGTCAATGATCCTATATGCCCAGTAAGGCCGACCATCGCAGCAGGCGTGGACGTTGCCATTAGTACCAGGTCGCGCTCAGTAAGCAGCGGCGGCGTCTGCGGTGGCGCCTGGCCCTGGTTCCAGCGCGAAGCATAGTTCAACTCGCCAAGCGTCCCGTCACTTCCCGTAGGGCTCCAGTCAGGCGCAATCGCCATCTGCACCCCACCAGCCTTGGCAGCGGCAACACGCGCCGTGTCACCGTAGAGCTCAATGTTGCTGCGCGGCGACCACACAAAACCCACGCCAGCCTTCGCCATCTCCACAAAATTCTCCGGCTTGATCCCAACGCCGTGGATCACCGAAACACCCGGTAGCAGCAGGCCGCGGCCTTTGAGCATGGTGAACTCCCGGCTGGCCGAAGCATCGTTCGGCCCTCCTTCAGCCACATGAATCAGCAGCGAACCCCGCGGCGTTGCGGCCAAAGCAGCTTTCGCTTCAGCCAGCTGCGCCTCATTCATCTGGAACGGAAAGACGTTGTAGATGATCTTCCCAGTCGAACTACCAAGCTCAGGATCGTAGTCAAGATTTCGGGCCAGGCCGTCCGAACAAGACTGTTGCAGGCCCCCAACGAGGCTGGTCTCTCCCTCTGTAATCGCTTTGATTTCCGCATAACGCTCCATGTCGCAGGCCATGCCAAGCTTCACCATGCCGGCATAAGGAGCGGACATCAGAGTGTTATAAACGGGTTTTTGCTGCCAGTCGTAACGACTACCAAACTCTTCGATCGGCTTCCAGCGCGGGAAGACGTTGTACGTAAGGTGATTGTGCAGGTCGATGAAACCGGGCGCAATAACTCCTTCAAGATGAGTAACTTTTGTGCCAGCCGGAACCTTCACGTCGGCGCCGGAAGCAGTGATTTTGCCGTTCTGCATGAGCACAACTCCATGCGGAATCACATCCTGCGGCGTAACGAGGGTTCCTTCGAGGGCGACCGGAGTTTGCTGCGCGCTGGCAGCAACAGAAAGCAGAAGAAGGAGGCAGATAAGATGTCGGCGCATAAAATCCTTAGGTTGTTCGTGTTGCGGGTAGCGTGTTCTGCGAGTGTAAATCGCGACGTATGCTGGAGGGCATGGCAAAGACAGGAGAACTGGCGCTGATTGAACTAATTCGCCAGCGCGCGGGTAAGGCTAAGGGTGCAGTGCGACTTGGGATTGGGGATGATTGTGCGATTTTGGTTACCTCGGCTGGTCAGGATGTTGTTGTAACTACGGACTTTAGCCTGGAGGGGCGGCATTTCCGGCGAGAGTGGCATTCGATGGAGTCGGTGGGGCATCGGATTTTGGCTCGGGGGCTAAGTGATTTAGCTGCAATGGGTTCCAAGCCGATGGCGGCATTTTTGTCGCTGGCGCTGCCACGGGAATTTGCCAAAAATCGTGGTGCCATTTGTGGACTGTTGGATGGTGTTTTGTCACTTTCTATGGAGGTTTTTACACCACTGGCAGGGGGGGATACGTCGGAGTCGCCGAGCGATCATATCCTGGCTGACATCGTCCTTTTGGGGACGGTTCCGAGGGGAAAGGCGCTGCGGCGGAGTGGAGCGCGGGCAGGGGACGTTTTGTATTGCACGGGCTCGTTGGGTGGTGCGGCGGTGGAGTTGGAGATGTTGTCGAAGGCGCCGGAGAAGTTTCGCAAAGCGAAGGCGGGGGAGGATCATCCGCACCTGTTCCCTGTTCCGCGCTTGAAGGCTGGGCAGGCTTTGCTGAAGCGGGGGTTGGCGACGGCTTGCATGGACATCAGCGACGGGATGTCGACTGACCTGGCGCATTTGTGTGAGGCTTCGGGTGTTTGCGCGGAGGTTGAGGCGGGGTTGTTGCCGCTGCATCCGCTGGCACGAGCCTTGAGCGTGGAGGATGGGCTGCGTGCGGCCCTGCATGGAGGTGAGGATTATGAGTTGCTCTTTACGGCGAAGGCTGGGACGAAGATGCCGCGAAGGCTGGGCGGCGTGCCGGTGACGCGGATTGGAAAGATCGTGGCGAAGCGTAAGGGTCGGGCACAGGTGGTATTGGTTGGGGTTGATGGAATGCGTTCGGAGTTGAAGCCGCAGGGGTGGGAGCATTTGCAATGAAGGCTGCGGTGCATGAGTTTTTTCCGCCTAGCTGGGCGGCTAAGGTGCTGGATGCGGCTCCGTTGATTGCGCCGGCGCGGCAGTTTGTGTATCCGCTGTTTGTGCCGGGCGAAGAAGATGCGATGGGGCGTGGGGGGATGCTGGTGGAGGTGAAGCCGGCCACGGGTGGGGTGTTTCTGGCTACATGTGCGCTGGGGTTTCGGGAGGCTTCGCTGCCTTCGGGGGTGTTTGCGTGTCCGCGCAAGGACGATCTGCTGGCGGTGGCCGGAGGGTATGCGTATCTGGTCGATACGCTGGCTCCTTCGGGATGCTTGCATCTGCCCTTGCGGCCGGTGACGGCGATCCTCGCGGCGCCGGAAGATGGTTTGTTGTTGCTCGCTGGATTTCACAACATTCTTGCTGTTGGCGAGAACGGCGTGGCATGGGAGAGTGAGCGGCTTAGCTGGGAGGGGATCGCGATGACTGAAGTTGTGGGTGGTGCGCTGCATGGGACAGGGTGGAACATGCAGTCGGACAAGGATGTGCCGTTTGTGCTGGATCTACGGACGGGGAAGCATTCGGGTGGTGGGTTCGGGCGGTAGCGACCAATGCCCGGGGGCCCAACCCATCGCAACTAGGCGATGAATGGGCCCCCGGTGAAGCTCTTCCGGCTTTCTAGAAGTGAACCTTGGCCGCGAATTCCAGAATTCTGGGATCTGCGGCCGCCGTCACCGTTCCAAACGTTCCCGTCGTTGACCCGTTGTAGGTTGTATTTACCGTTGTGAAACTTGTGTGGTTCAACACATTGAAGGCCTCTGCCCGGAACTCGAAGTATCTCAATTCGCTAAAGTGGAATTCCTTATATAGCGCCGTATCCAGGTCAGCCAGTCCTGGCCCACGAATGATGCCCGTTCCGGCGTTGCCGAGGAATCCGACGGCTGGAGCGGTAAACGCGTTCTGGTTGAACCAGGCTGTCTTTATCTTCGGACCGGCGATCGACACACCCGGGACGAGGTTCGGCCGCACGGCAATGCCTTGGTTGGAGATGCTTAGCCCTGGTGACAGGGAGGTGCCGCTCCGCAGCGTCCCGATGCCGGAAAGCTTCCATCCTCCGATCAATTGGCCCATCGCTCCCTTTGTCTTTCCGGGCAAACTGTAGATCGCCGTCGTCGACAGAGAGTGCCGGAAGTCGAGACCCGACGCGGGCCCGTAGTACTTGTAAGGGTGATAGACATCGAGCGGGTTGTCCGCAAGATCCTTCGAGTACGTGTACGCCACCGTCGCAAAAAGCTTCTTCCCAGGGTGCCGAACGCTCACTTCGAGGGCATTCCAGTTCTGGTTCTGCCCTGTCTCGAGCTCGCTGATTGCTCCATATCCCGGGAACGGGCTGAGCTGTGTCGCGGCGGTGCTACCTACCGCAGGCGTGTAAGTGTAAGGGGAGATACCGGTATTGATGACCGGGTTGAAGTCGAAACCCTGATAGGGCAATGGCTGATTGATATTCAACGTATTCACTACATGATGGGCCACGCTCGCAGCCCCTGCAACCGAAGCGATCCAGTCGCGCGTGATCTCATGCTGCAGGATCAAACTGTAGCTCTGTACCTGCGTCGATTGAATATTCTGATCGCCTGCCGTGAGGGCGCCGATCGCAGCCGCCTTGGCTGATCCCGTCCCGACCACTCCTGGAAACGCGACGTTGCTCAGAGACACCGTCGAGAACGCGGGTGGATTGCTTGCGCAGCTGAAGGAGCAGTCCTGGTTGGTGAAGATCCTGGTATACGTGATGCCGTAGCCGCCCCGCAGAGAGGTCCTTCCGTTGCCGAACACATCCCACGCGAACCCAGCGAGCGGACCTACATAGTAGACGTGATTGTTCGAGAAATTCGTAGGCGCACTGCCCACCCCTGCGATCGTCGAGGTCCCATTCAACACGAGCCCGTTGTAAGCGTTGTACCCCGCGCCTGGCGTGATCAAACCCCCTGTCGAAACCGCAGGCGCCGCCGCAAGCGAGTACGCTGAAGGCACAAAGTTCGTCTCGCTTCCCGGCGGCCCATAGGGTAGCGGCATGTGATAAAACCGGATGCCGGCAGTTACCTGCAGGTTCTTGGTCAGCTTGATACGGTCTTCGATATAAGGCGAAAACTCGGCTCCATGCACGGCGACGCGCGGCTCTCCGCTTACCTGCGTAAACGTAGCAGCATCACCCAGCAGGAAGTCTGCAATCGCATCGTCGGCTGTGACAGCGGTATAAGCCTTGCCCGTCAAAGGATTGATCAGGGCAGAAGGATTGGTTGTCGTTCCCGTAAAGGTGAACTGCCCGTTGGTGGCCGTGCCGACGTTCTGGCGCTTGGTGTTGAACACGAGTGTAAAGCCGCCCTGGATGAAGTGCCGTCCGCGCAGATAGCTGAAGTCGGTCCCAGCCGTATCGTCGAGATCGGCCGCATGGGTCAAGGGACGCGCCGCAGCGATGCCTTGCGGAGCCGTGCCGCCAGAGAACGTTACGAGCGGGATACGGTTCGCGATGTATCCGTTATAAGGAAGCGACTCCGAGAACCCCGGGATCTGCCCGATGGTGCTGACACCAACCAGGTTCAGGTCGAGATCGAAGATGTTCATCGCGATGCTCGTGGTGTTGACCAGGTTCGGGGTCAGGATCGATGTCAGAGAAACCTGTGCCAGCTTGTTGTGCGTGAAGTCCGTTTCAGAGTTCACCGGAAAGATCTCACCGGACTGCGATCCACTGAGTGAGTTCTGCGCATACTTCTGATATTCGTCCAGATACTCCGCCAACAGGTGGAATCGAGGACTGAAGTTATGGTCGATCTTAATCTCGTCGTCGCGCTGGTTGGTAATCTGCGGAGTGGTATTGATGTAGTTCGTCGTGTTTGCCGCGCCTGTGCCGAAGTTCGGCAAGGGATACAGTGTGTTGAAAAACGCTGCCGAGTTCGCGTTGATGCCTGAGACCACATACTGGCCTTGCGCGTTCTGCGGGAAAAGCGCTCCCGTAGCCGGGTTCTTGATCGGCGAAGTAAACAGACCTGCGCGCTGGTTCGCCGTTGGAGTTACGCCTGTCAAGCTTGCGACGCCCTGGTGCAAGATCACCCATTGCTCGGAGAAAAAGAAAAACGTCTTCTGGCGGTCGCGATTGTAGACCTTGGGGATGAAGACGGGACCGCCGATGTTGTAACCGAAAATATTCTGCTTGTACGGAAGGACGCCCGTCGAAAAGTACGGCTTCGTATTGAGATCGTCATTGCGCAAGAACTCCCACGCGGTTCCATGGAAGTCTCGTGTTCCGCTCTTGGTCTGCAGGAGCACCACGCTCGATCCCATGAGGCTATAGCGCGCGCTGTAATTGTTCTGTAGCACGCGCACTTCTTCGAGAGAATCGGGGTTCGGCACTACCGACGTCTGGTTCATGTTGCCGGTGTTCTCGTTCCAGATTCCATCCAGCGCGTAGAAAGTGCGACTCTGCGCAAGGCCATTTACCGAGATGACATTGTTCGTAGCGCGTCCACCAGTACCGAGCGACGTACCAGCTGAGGTGTTCTGAACACCTGGCATCAAGGATGCCAGGCCCTGATAGTTTCGTCCGTTGAGCGGGAGATTGGCCGTGGCCGCCGCGTCCACGGAGTTTGAGTTCTCTACCGTCGCCGTCTCTACCTGGACGGCGGCTGCGTCTACATTCACCGAGGTCGACGCACCACCCACCTTCAACATTCCATTCACCGAGGCCGTAACGGCAGGATGAAGTTCTACGCCGCTCTCTGTATAGGTCGCAAAACCGTCCTTACTAATGCTCACCGAGTACGTGCCGACGTTCAATCCTGGCACCACAAAACCGCCATCACTGTTGGACTGGCTCGTCACGACAACATTGGTTGCCTGGTTCTTAATCGTTACTGTAGCGCCCGGGACCACGGCGCCCGAGCCGTCCGTGACCGTGCCCGTGATCGTCGCCGTGGTTGAAAGTTGCGCTCTCGCGCTGCATGCCAATCCCACACCGATCACGATCAACCAAAACATACGAGAGATATTGCAAATAGACGGGGATTTCATGATTTCTCCAACCTTGGTTCAATAAGGAAACTGTTTCTAAGCACGCGGAATCCTAGCAGTGACCTAAAAACGATGTCAACAGAAGCCGAGAGCTGCGCAGCCCACCTATAGCTCTCCGGGGAAAAGCAAAAGCAGCGGCAAGATAGGAGCCTAAGACCGCAACTGCGTTTGCTAGGCTAGGCATGACGTGAAACTTGGCCGAGGTGAAGCAAGATGCTTGATGTCCATCCCCCGCATGAAACTCCGCATGGTGTGCGTGATTTTGCGATTCATCTGTTCACAATCACGATCGGCTTGCTAATCGCGTTGAGCCTGGAAGGCGCGGTGGAGTGGCAGCATCACCGGCACCTGGCGCATGATGCGGCCGCGAGCATGCGCGGTGAGATTGTGTCCAATGCAAAGGGAATGCCGAACACTTTGGCGGACCTGAAGAAACGTCAGGACCAGCTATCGCATGATGTGGACGTGTTGAAGGAGTTCCTGAAGACCAAGAAGTTTCCCAAGCAGGGCGGCCTTGAGATCAGCTTTGGCATACGGACGTTCGATAACGTGGCTTGGCGGACCGCGCAGACGACGGGAGCGCTTTCTTATATGCCCTATGACGAGGCCGAGGATTTTTCTTCCATCTACACGATGCAAGACCTTTTGACGGATAGCGAAAAATCGGCTGCTCGCGATGCGATGGTGGCACTCGCGCCATTTCTGAGCATGAAGGACAGCGACCCGGACCCGACACCTGACCAGACGCGGGCGATCATCGACAAGATCAATATCCTGCAGGGGCAGTTGTTGCTGGTGAACTCGTTTATGACGGGATTGAATGCGGAATACACGAAGTTTCTGGCGGCACATCCGCAGTGAGGGCGAGCGCAAGACAACAGCATTGACGCGAAGTCCGCAAAGTGAAAAGCGAAGTTTCGCGAAGGGGGACTGCCATTGCGGCAAGGTTATTCCTGCGCAATGGCGTAGAAGCTTAGCGCGGCGTCGCCTTGTTCGAGGAGGCGGTAGCGGATGAGGGCGCCGTGCTTTTCGTTGGGTGGGAGCTTGCGGGAGTGCTCGGCGATGACGATGGCGTTGGGGGCAAGGATAACTTCGTGGTTGTGGGCGAGGAAGTCGAGTGTGGCGCGGTACTCGTCGCCGACCTCGTAGGGTGGGTCGAGGAAGACGATGTCCATGGTGCGGGCATTTTTGACCATGGCATTGAGCAGCTTGCCGACGCTGCGGTCTTCGATAGCGTAACCGCCTTGCAGCTTGAGCGTGGCAACGTTGGCGCGGATGGTGAGGGTGGCTTTGGGCTCGCGCTCGGCGAACCAGACGAAGTCGGCGCCGCGGCTGAGGGCCTCGATGCCGACGGCACCAGAGCCGGCGTAGAGGTCGGCGAATTTGGCGCCTTCTATGCGTGGCGAGAGGATGTTGAAGAGCGTTTCGCGGAGGCGATCGCTGGTGGGGCGGGTTTCGAGGCCCTTGGGGGCCTGGAGGACTCTGGAGCGGAATTTTCCGGCGATGATGCGCATTGATTCTTCAAGGGTACAGCGGCGGCGCTCCCAGCCTACAATGGCTCATGCTTCGTTCGTCGATTCCGATCGGCAGGTTCTTTGGCATCGACCTGCGTATACATATTTCGTTTCCCCTTCTGCTGGCGCTGGCGGTGGCTTATTCGCTGGCTACGACGGGGAGCCCGGTGCGTGGGACGGGGCTCTGGCTGGCGCTGCTGTTTGCCGTCGTGGTGCGGGAAGTGGCGCGGACGATTGCTGTGGCTTATTCGGAGCTCAGGCTGAGGGCACTGTTTCTGTTGCCCGTGGGCGGTGTGATGGCGCTGGTGCAGCGTGCGCCGGGAACACCGGGCGCGGCTACGCTTCCCAAGCCCGTGACGCTGGTAGCACCGATTGCGAACTTTACGATGGGCTTTCTGCTGATGGGACTGAGCTATGCGATTGATCCGCAAGTGCCTCTCGTGGCGCAGCCATGGATTTCGATGGGCCACATTCTGCGGAGTTGTATCTGGCTGCAGTTTGTGATGGGAGCGATCAACCTGCTGCCGACGGCTACGGTGCCTTCGAGGCAGATGTTTCGGCAGCGTGCGGGTAAGGGTGCTGAGAATAAAGGTGTGCGGGCTGCGGGGATCAGGACGCCCACACCGGCGTTTGGGCTGGGTACGGGCATGGCGATAGCGCTGCTGCTGGCGGGCTTTCTGCTGATGAGCTACTGGCCGCTGAACTTGTGGCTGATCCTGCTGGGCGGGTTTTTGCTGCTGGGGGCGCACATCAAGGCTGGGCAGGCGCTGAATGAGAATGATGCGGACGCGATCCTGGTAAGCGATGTGATGCTGACGGAGTTCACACTGCTTTCGAGCTCGGACACGCTGCAGGGAGCGCTGGCGCGGACCGTGCACAGCTTGCAGGACGTGTTTCCGGTGGTGCGTGGCGACAGGCTGGTGGGGTCGGTTTCGCGGCAGACGATTGCGGATAATTTGCAGGCTAATGGCGATAGCTATCTGCAGGGTGTGATGACGCGAAGCTTGCAGCTGGCCTCGCCCGAAGAGAAAGTGGTGCTGGCGCTGCGGCGAGCGGCTTCGCTGGGTGCGAGCGAATTTATCCCGGTGGTGGAGGGTGATGCGATGCTGGGGATTCTGACGCCGCAGAGCCTTTCGCGGGCGGTACACCAGGTGAAGCAGACTCGGCTGAGGACGGAGATCCGCGAGAACCAGGAGCGGAATTAGCTTGGGCGTGGAAGATGAGGTCGTAGAGAAACCGCTGGCTACTTCTGAAAAGCCGCTGGCGCCGGGGCTTTATCTTGTGGCTACGCCGATCGGGAATCTTGAGGACATGACGCTGCGGGCACTGAGGGTGCTGCGGTCGGTGGATCGGATTGCCTGTGAGGATACGCGGCAGACGGCGAAGCTGCTGGGGCATTTTGGGATCAAGACGCCGACAGTTAGTTACCACATGCACAACGAGGGGACGCGGTCGAGCGAGCTGATTGAGACGCTGCGGGCCGGTGGGCGGATTGCCGTAGTGAGCGATGCGGGGATGCCGGGGATTGCCGATCCCGGGGCGATGATTGCGGCGGAGGCGATTGCGGCGGGGGTGTCTGTGTATCCGATACCCGGGGCAAATGCTGCGCTGAGTGCGTTGATTGCGAGTGGACTGCCGTCGGAGCGGTTTTCGTTTTGTGGGTTTCTGCCGTCGAAGGAGGGGGCGCGGCGGACGTTTCTGGAGGGTCTGCTGGCGGGGATGCGGGATGTGTCGCCCGAGAATGCGGCGACGCAGATTGTGTATGAAACGCCGCATCGGATTCTGGGCGCGCTGGAAGATGTGGTCGCGGTGTTTGGGGCGGGGCAGAAGGTCGTGCTGGCTCGCGAGCTGACGAAACTGCATGAGGAGTTTTTGCGGGGCACGGCGGGGGAGCTGCTGACGGAGTTGCAGGCGCGGCCGAGTGTGCGGGGGGAGATGGTGCTGCTGCTGGGGCCTCTTGCGGAGGCTAGCGAGTCTGAGAGTGCTGGCGGGGTGAGTCTGGCGGCGGAGGTTCGGGGGTTGATGGTGGGTGAGGGGTTGAGTGAGAAGGATGCCTTGAAGCGGGTGGCGAAAGCGCGTGGGATTGGGAAAAGTGAAGCTTACCGGGAGTGGCAGCGGAGTCAATCGCATAAGCGGTAGGCTCTTGAATTGCCCTCCGGAGAATACTAGGCTTGCTTGCAATACGCGGAGCAGGGATGCAGGTACGTCGCACAAAGGCTTATAACGCCTGGTTCAAAGATCTTAGAGATATCAAAGCCCGTGCGAAGATTGCAGACAGAGTCGCACGTCTTGAAGAGGGCAACCCGGGAGACTCGCGAAGCGTTGGCAGCGGTGTTGTTGAACTGAGAATCAATTATTGACCCTGGATATCGTGTTTATTACATCCAACGAGGCCAAGTGATCCTTTTGCTGCTTTGTGGCGGCGATAAAGGTCCTCAGAGCAGAGATATCGAACGCGCCAAAGCACTTGCGGCCCAACAGGACCCTAGAGAGGAGTAGCCATGGCATTAGAGACGGAACCATACGACGTTGCCGAGTATCTGGATAGCGACGAGATGATCGCCGCTTACCTAACCGAGTCGCTTGAGGGCAACAATCCACGCCATATCGTTAAGGCTCTAGCTGCGATTGCTCGTGCCCGGGGAGGCATCGTTCAGGTTGCTAAAGATACTGGGATTTCCGTGGAAGAGCTGACTCGCGTCCTTGACGCTGAGGGAAATCCGACTCTGGATACGCTTCTCAAGCTCGTTCAGACGTTCGGTGTAAAGATGTCCTTTTCAACGGCAACACAACAACCCGTCGCCGCGTGAGCCTGCAATTCCGGGCTATTCCCTGCCCTTGACGCGGTCGTACATGTAGGTGTCGCTGGTGGTGCCGAGGGCTTCGTTGTACATTTCCTGGGCGCCGGTGGCTTCCTTGAGCTCTTCGGAAAACTTGTGGATGCTGCGGAGGCCTTCGGCGGTGGCTGGGATCTCGAGGGTCGAGGTCTTGAAGAATTTCTGGTAGCCGCGGTCGAGCAGGCGGGAGATTTCGCCGTTGACGAGCAGGCCGGGCCGGGCGAGCAGGCGGACCGGGGCACCGGGTTCCTGGCTTTGGGCGACTTCGGCGGCGACGCCGTATTTGCTGACGCGCCGAGCACCGGCTGCACGATTTGCACCTTCGCCCGCGGGCGAGACATCAAACCGTTCATTACCGAGGGCGGACATTACTTCGTCGAAGGTAGGTTGCTTTTTCGTCTTTGCCATTCACACTCTCTTTACCCAACCGGGAAGTCACACGCCGGCATGTTCGGGTTAAACTCAACTCACTGAAGGTCGCACTTCCAACTGCGCGCTTCTAACTGTCGCACATAGGCGCGGGACGCTTCAATCGGACGGACAGATCGCCACGGAGGAAACGCCATGAAAGCACTGAGCCATAAGCTTTTGACGCTTGTCGACAAAGCCACCCCCGTGCTGGCGGAGGTGGACGATTCGCTAACCAATGAGCCCGTTCTGGCGGGTGGATGGTCGCGGAAACAGCTATTGGGGCACCTGATTGATTCGGCATCGAACAATCATCAGCGGTTTGTGCGGGCGAGTTTGCAGGAGTCGTTGAATTTTCCGGGATACGACCAGAACGGAAATGTGCGGGCGCAACACTTCCAGCAGGCGAACTGGCCGCATCTGGTGAGCCTGTGGAGCGCGTATAACCGGTTTCTGGCGCATGTGATTGCGCATCTACCGGAGAAGAAGCTGAAGACGACCTGTCGGATTGGGGCGGATAATCCTGTGACGCTCGAATTTCTGGCGACGGACTATGTGAATCATCTTTCGCACCATCTGAGTCAGATGGGTATTGGCGCAAGCTAAACTATCACTTTTGAAGACTTTGAGATCATGACCGCAACTGAGACCAACTTGTTAGGAACAACGCTGCTGGAACGCATCGGAAATACGCCGCTGGTGCGGCTGGATCGGCTTTCGGCGCATATGCCGGGCGTGCAGATCGTCGGCAAGGCAGAGTGGATGAACCCGGGCGGCAGCGTGAAGGACCGCGCGGCTTCGTCGATTGTGGCGGCGGCGCAGAAGTCCGGGCAGCTGGGGCCGGGCAAGACCCTGCTAGACGCGACTTCAGGCAATACGGGCATTGCGTACGCCATGCTGGGTGCGGCGCAGCACTTTCCGGTAGTGCTGTGCATGCCGTCGAATGTGTCGGTGGAGCGGAAGCGGATTCTGGCGGCGTATGGCGCTGAGGTGATCTGGACCGACCCGGCGGATGGCTCCGATGGGGCGATCCGGATGGCGCGGAAGCTGGCGGCCGAGCAGCCGGAGAAGTACTTCTACGCCGACCAGTACGGTAACGACAACAACTGGCGCGCGCACTACTACGGCACGGCCAACGAAATTTGGAAGCAGACCGAAGGCACGGTGACGCACTTTGTGGCGTCGCTGGGTACGAGCGGCACGTTTATGGGCACGACGCGGCGGCTGCGGGAGCTGAATCCGCAGATCAAGTGCATCTCGATGCAGCCGGACTCGCCGTTCAACGGGCTTGAAGGATTGAAGCATATGGCGACGGCGATTGTGCCGCCGATCTATGACCCGAAGCTGGCGGACTGGAACATCGATATGGCGACTGAGCGGGCCTATGCGATGGCGAAGTGGCTGGGGCGGAATCAAGGCCTGTTGATCGGCGTTTCGGCTGCGGCGGCGGTAGCGGCTTCGCTGGAGGTAGCCGAGGCTGAGGCGAAGGCAGGACGCGAGGCGGTTGTGGCGACGATCCTGTGCGATTCTGCGGATAAATATTTGAGTGAGCGCTTCTGGACGGAGCCGGCTGACGGCGACGCGGCTTTGGCCGAGAAGCTGGGGACACGCGGCGCATGAGTCTCATCGTTTCACCAGAGGTGCATGCGGCGATCCGCACGCATGGCGAACAGACCTACCCGAACGAATGTTGTGGAATCATGCTCGGGAAAAACGTAGGCGAAGACCTTGAAGTCTGGATGCTGATCAAGGCGGGCAATACGCGGACTGACTCCGCACATAACCGCTATCACATTGCCCCGCAGGAGTTGATTGCGGCGCAGCGCGAGGGGCGAAAGAACGGTCTGGATATTCTGGGGTTCTATCACTCGCATCCGGATCATCCGGCGCAGTGGTCCCAGACGGACTTTGCCGAGGCGCACTGGTTTGGCTGCGCCTATGTGATTACCGCGATTGAGAAGGGCCGGGCGGCGATTACGAACTCGTTTCTGTTGACCGGAACGAGCGAGGACGACAAGGCGTTCGTGAACCAGGAAATCCGGATCGAAGCGGACTGAGAGATAATAAAACCAATGAAGATTCACATTCCAACACCGTTGCGCGCGTTCACGGATAAGCAGGAAACTGTGACCGTGGATGGCGCTACCGTCAATGAGGGTCTGGCGGCGCTGGTTGCCGCTCACCCCGCCATGCAGGCGAATCTGTATACGCCTGAAGGCAAGCTTCGTTCCTTTGTGAACGTCTACCTGAACGAGGACGACGTCCGCTATCTTCCCGGCAAAGAAGATGCCCCCGTAAAGGCCGACGACGAACTCACGATTATTCCTTCCATTGCCGGCGGCTCCCCTGCCCTCGCCGGTGGTTGTTGTCGCTAGACGCGAGACAACCCCAAATTCCGCACAATCGAATCCAACCGCCGTAGGGAGCATCTGTTCCTTATGGGCCGTTTTGTCGCATTCTTGCGACGAACGCAGCTAAACTGAAGGACACCATGATCGCTACTGAAGATTTCATCGAAACCGCAACCGAATTGCCGAAGCTTACGAATGAAGAGATTGCGCGCTACTCGCGCCACCTGATCCTGCCCGAGGTGGGCATGGAGGGCCAGCAGAAGCTTAAGGCTGCCAAGGTTCTGTGCGTCGGCACCGGTGGGCTAGGTGCGCCGCTGGCGCTTTACCTGACGGCTGCAGGCGTCGGCACGATTGGGCTCGTTGACTTTGATGTGGTGGACGAGAGCAACCTGCAGCGGCAGATTATTCACTCGCAGGCTACCGTGGGCAAGCTGAAGGTGGATTCGGCCGAGATCATGCTGAAGGGGCTGAATAAGAACGTCAACGTGGTGAAGCACAACACGATGCTGACTTCGGCCAATGCGCTTGAGATTTTCAGGGAGTACGATGTCATTGCCGACGGTACTGACAACTTCCAGACACGGTATCTGGTGAACGATGCCTGCGTGCTGACCGGCAAGCCGAATGCGTATGGGTCGATCTTCCGCTTTGAGGGCCAGGCCAGCGTGTTTGCGACCGAGGAAGGTCCTTGCTATCGCTGCCTGTACCCCGAACCGCCGCCGCCGGGACTCGTGCCCAGCTGCGCCGAGGGTGGCGTGTTGGGCATCCTGCCCGGACTTGTGGGCGTCATCCAGGCGACCGAAGTCATCAAGCTGATCCTGGGCATTGGCGAACCGCTGATTGGACGGCTGCTGCTGGTCGATGCGCTTTCCATGGGCTTCCGCACGCTGAAACTGCGGAAGAATCCTGACTGCCCTGCCTGCGGGACGCATGAGATCAAAGAACTGATCGACTACGACCAGTTCTGCGGGATCGCGCCGCCCACGGAAACCGGACCGCTGGAGGTTTCGGCGTTTGCGAATGTAGCGGCTGTAGCGGAGGTCGATGGCATTCCGCAGATGAGTGTGGAAGAGCTGAAGACGCGCTGGGACAAGGGCGACAAGCCGTTTGTGCTGGATGTGCGCGAGCCGCATGAGTACGCGATCGTGAACATCGGCGTGCCGCAGATTCCGCTGGGCGCCCTGACGGGCCGGCTGAATGAGCTGCCTGCCGATAAGAATGCGGAGATCATCCTGCATTGCAAGAGCGGGGCGCGTTCGCAGAAGGCTTCGCTGGCGTTGAAGGAAGCGGGCTATACGAACGTGCATAACCTGGCGGGCGGGATTCTGGCGTGGGCGGACCGGATCGATACGTCGCTGCCGAAGTACTAATCGCTTTGCATAGAGAAAGCCCTCGCTGCCGGCGAGGGCTTTCTCTTGCTTTGGGATCAGTGTTTTAGCGCGGGAGCGAGCGGGGCGAGCGTGCCATCGGTGGCGGGCGCGTCCAGGGCGAGCAGCTTGGCGATGAGCGAGAACACATCCACATTATCGAAGCTCTTCAGCTTGACGCCGTGGGCGATGTCGGGGCCTTCCGCGTAGAAGATGGCTTTCATTTGCGGGACCACGTAGGGGTCGAAGCCGTGGCTGCCGATGTTTGGCTGACGGCGGGGTGCGTGGGCGTAGATCTGGTACGGGCCTTTGGCGACGATGACCGGATCGCCGAGGCGTGCCGTGGCGTTGATGTGGAGACGCGTGGGCGCGTCGAGGCGGCGGTAGACTTCGAACTTGGGGCTGGGGTGGGCTTTGAACTCTTCGTAGGCCTTTTCGGCGTCAGCTTCGGTTTCTGCGTAGAGATACTGACCGTCGGTCTTGAAGTGGTCGAGGTTGGCGAACTGGTCGAGCACTACGGGCTGCGGGTCGGTCTTGATCATGCCGTGGTCGGCGGTGACGATGAGATCGACGGGGAGGCCGGTGGACTTGAGGGCCTCGCGCAGGAGGCCAATCATGTCGTCGACGTGGTGGACGGCGTCGCGGGTTTCGGGAGCGTCGGGACCGAAGGTGTGGCCGTTGTGGTCGGGCTGTGGGTAGTAGAGCGTAATGAAGTGCGGGCGCTCGGCGGCGGGCAGCTTGAGCCAGGCGATGACCTGATCGACGCGGATCTTGTAGTCGAGGTTATCGTCGTAACGCAGATAGAACGTAGGGCGGACGCCCTGGATGGCGGCTTCGGAGCCGGGCCAGAACATGCAGGCGGAGCGCATGCCCTGCTCTTCGGCGAGCACCCAGAGCGGTGTGCCCTGGTACCAGGAGCCGTCACTGTTGGTCTTGGAGTCGTTGTAGGAGTAAGACTCTTTGCGGAGGGGGTCGTAGAAGCTCATCGCGGCGATGCCGTGATGCTCGGGGCGCAGGCCCGTGACGAGCGCGTAGTGATTGGGGAAGGTGATGGAGGGGTAGGACGGGAACATGCCATCGGGCGTGCTGACGCCGGCAGCGCCCATCTTGTCGAGGTTGGGCGTGCCGTGAACCTTGGTGTAGTCATAGCGGAAGCCATCGAGCGAGACGAGGACGACATAGTGCTTCGCCTGCTGGGCGGCGAGGTTGGGCGGGTTGTCGACATGGACGACGGGCGTGAGGTCCTGCGCGCAGGCGACAGTTGCAAACAGGGCGAGACAGGCGAAGCGGCGCAGGAACATGAGACTCCTTGGGAGAGGCTTACAAGGGGCTAGTCGGTGTCGCGATCATCGACGACGAGGATCTGCATGACCTGCGGGGGTTCGACCATGAACTCCATTTTGGTCATTTCGGCGACGGCTTTTTCGAGCGTTGAACTGAGGCAGGGCTCGGTGGTGACGACGAAGGGAAGGCGGTCGCCGGTGTGGCCGCGGTGCTGGAGGATGGAGTCGATGTTGATGCCGACCTTGGCGAGTGCGCCGGCGATGGCGGCGACGATACCGGGTGAGTCCTTGACGATGAAGCGCAGGTAGTGCGGGGCGAGGACGTCGCCCGAGACCTGGACTTTGCGGGCCGGAAGGCGGACGCCGGCGCTGCCTTCGGCGATGGCGAGGACATCGCTGGTGACGGCTACTGCCGTGGGGTGACCGCCGGCGCCGTGGCCGGAGAAGACGACGTCTCCGCCGAACTTGCCGCTGGTGACGACCATGTTCTGCGTGCCGTGCGACCAGGCGATGGGCGAGGTGGTGGGGACGAGCATAGGACCGACGCGGGCGCTTACTTTTTCGCCGTCGAGTTGGGCACGGGAGACCTGTCGGACGGTGCAGCCGAGCTCTTTGGCGTAGGCGAAGTCGATGGCGGAGACATGCGAGATAGTTTGCGCGGGGACGTCGTCGGGATTGATTTCAGCGCGGAGGGCAATGCGGGAGAGGACGCAGAGCTTGGCGCGGGCGTCGAAACCGTCGACGTCCGCGGAGGGGTTGGCTTCGGCGTAACCGGCGGCCTGGGCCTTTTTTAGGACTTCGCCGTAGTCGGCGCCGGTTTCCATGGAGCTGAGGATGAAGTTGCAGGTGCCGTTGACGATGCCGCTGATGCGGGTGATGCGGTCGCCCGAAAGACCTTGTGACATGCCGGGAATGACCGGGACACCGCCCGCGACCGCCGCGCCATAGAGCAGCTGGACGTCTTTGCTGGCGGCGAGGGCGAAGAGGTCCGACCCGCGGTAGGCGATGAGCTGCTTGTTGGCCGTGACGACGTGTTTGCCGGCGTTGAGTGCGGTGCGTAGCCAGCCTTCGATGGGGTCGAGGCCGCCCATGAGCTCGACGACGAGGTGGACGTCGGGCGAGGTGAGGACATCGTCGACGTTTTCGGTCCAGATGGTGCCGGACGGGACGAACTTTGCGCGCTCGTGGGTCTTTTTGCGCTCGATGCCACGGTTGTAGACGTGGGTGATTCGAATGTCACTACGGCCCGACGCTGCGAGAACCTCAGCGAAGGAGCTGCCAACTGTGCCAAAACCTAGCAAACCTACGTTGAGGGCTTTCTCAGAAGTGTTCAAGACTGTTCCAGACATCAGTACTCCACTTTCATTGGGCTTTCGATCCAGGCGGCGAAGGCCTGCCATGCATCTTCGGGGCAGAGGTTAAAAATGGGGAGCGAGCGCTCGGTGAGGGGCGTTTTCATTTCGGCGTAGAGGAACGCGTCGTCGAAGCCGGCCTTGGCGGCGTCTGCGGCGTTGCAGCCGTAGTAGATGGTCTTGCAGCGCGCCCAGTAGGTCGCGGCGAGGCACATGGGGCAGGGCTCGCAGCTGGTGTAGAGCTCGCAGCCTTCGAGTGAGAAGGTGCCGAGCGCCTGGCAGGCGTTGCGGATGGCGGTGACCTCGGCGTGCGCGGTGGGGTCGTTGGAGGAAGTGACGTGGTTGGCGCCGGTGGCGATGACCTTGCCATCCTTGACGATGACCGCGCCAAACGGGCCGCCGCGGCCGCTGGTGACGTTGTCGGTGGCAAGCTGGATGGCCTGCCTCATAAATTCAGGATTTCCCTGCATTCGGTTGAAACCTCATACATCCCCGAACGCTGAGCGAAACAGGGCATAATCAAATTTATGGTACATGCTCTGCGCTCGCGCCGTGTCGTTACACCCCAGGGGATCGTTGACGCTGCTGTTGTTATCGAAGACGAACGGATTGTTGCGGTGAAGCCGGTGAGCGAAGTCGCCGCGGGGATCGAGATCGAGGACCTGGGGGAGCTGGCGCTGCTGCCGGGGCTGATCGACGCGCATACGCACGTTAACGAGCCGGGGCGGACGGAGTGGGAAGGGTTTGCCACGGCTACACGCGCGGCGGCGGCTGGCGGGTTTACGACGCTGGTGGACATGCCGCTGAACTGCCTGCCCGAGACCACCGACGTGGAGGCGCTGGAGCTGAAGCGCGAGGCGGCTCGCGGGCAGTGTTTGGTCGACTATGCGCTTTGGGGTGGGTGCGTGGACGGCAACCAGGAGGAACTGGAGCCGCTGGCGCTGGCGGGGGTTCCGGGGTTCAAGAGCTTTCTGATTTATCCGGGTTGTGATGGGTTTACGGCGATCGACCGCGCGAACCTGGAGTTGGCGCTGCCGCATATTGCTCGGACGGGGCTGCCGCTGCTGGTGCATGCGGAGCTGGAGCCTTCGATTAATGCGGCATTTGCCGAGTTAGAAGCCAGCGGTGCGGATTGGCGGAAGTATGCGACGTATCTGGCGTCGCGGCCGGACCAGTCGGAGCTGGAGGCGATTGAGATGCTGATCGAGCTCTGCCGTCAGTACAAGTTCCGGTTGCATATCGTGCATCTTTCGACGGCGCAGGCGCTGCCGATGATTGCCGCGGCGAAGCGTGAGGGACTGTCGATTACGGCGGAGGCCTGTCCGCATCATCTGCATTGCGTGGCGGAGGAGATTCCTGACGGCGCGACGCTGTTCAAATGCACGCCGCCGATTCGCAGCCGCGCGAACCGCGAGCTGCTGTGGAAGGCGCTGGAGGATGGAACGATTGATTTGATTGCGACAGACCACTCGCCGTGTCCGCCTTCGATGAAGCGACTGGAGGCGAATGGACCGGGCGAAGAAGGCGGGCGGTTCGATCAGGCGTGGGGCGGGATTGCATCGCTGTCGACGGCGATTTCTGTGATCTGGACCGAGGCGCAGCAGCGTGGGTATTCGCTGGCGCAGTTTGCGGAGTGGACGTCTGGGGCGCCGGCTCGGCTGGCAGGGATTGCGATGGAGGTGGGTTCGATTGAGCCAGGTAAGCATGCGAATCTGGTGGCGTTTGATCCCGAGGCAAGCCGCGTGATTACGGCGGATGCGCTGCACTATCGGCATCGGATTTCGCCTTACATGGGCGAGACGCTACGCGGTGAGGTGCGGAGGACGTGGCTGCGGGGTGAGTGTGTGTACGACCCCGCGAGCAGGGATGTGTTCGCGCACACGACGCGCGGGCGCGAGTACGGGTTATCCTGTGACATCACACCAGCCTGAGTGATGACACAGCCGATGACGATGAATCCTATTCTCGAAGACTGGAATTTACTGGAGCCGCAAGTTGCCGTTGCGGCGGTACTGCCGTGTAACGGGTCGCTGGAGTGGGCGGTGCAGCTGGCGAAGCTGCGGCCGATTAAGTCAGATGAGGCGCTATTTGCGGCGTCTGATCGCGTGTGGCTTTCGCTTGGTCCGGAGGACTGGCAAGAGGCTTTTGATTCGCATCCGCGTATTGGCGAGCACAAAGCAAAGGCTGCTACCGAGAAGAGTCTGACGTGGTCGGCGGGCGAGCAGAATGCGGCGAAGTTGACCGAGGATACGCAGGCGGCGCTAGCAGCGGCGAATCGTGTGTACGAAGAGACGTTTGGGCGGATCTTTATCGTGTGCGCGAGTGGGAAGTCCGCCGACGAGATGCTGGCGATTTTGCGCAAGCGGCTGGCGAATGATGCTGAGACGGAGTTGCTGGAGGCGGCGGAGCAGCAGCGGCAGATTACGCAGCTACGGTTGCGCAAGTGGCTGGCAGTGCCGCAGGAGGCGAAGTAGATGGGGCTTTCGACACATATTCTGGATACGGCGATTGGCCGGCCTGCGGCGAATGTTTCGCTGACACTTTCGAAGCTTTCGGGTGAGGTTTGGGAAAAGATTGGGCGCGGCGCTACCGATGCCGATGGCCGCTGCAAAACGCTGCTCGGCGACAGCCCGCTGGATGCAGCGACGTACAAGATCAAGTTCGCTACGAGCGAGTACTTTAGCGCGCAGTCGCTGACAGGGCTTTATCCGTACGTCGAAATTGTGTTCACCGTCACTGACCCGGAGCAGCACTATCACATACCGTTATTGCTGACGGCTAACGGCTACACCACTTATCGGGGAAGCTGAAGACAAGGTAGTTGAAAGGAAAATTTGATGCCTGCAAAACTTGCTGCCAATCGTTACGGCAAATCGAAGGTCCGGCTGATGCGCGTGACCAAGCATGAGGATCATCACGATGGGGGCGGCAGCTATCACGATCTGGACGAGTGGACTGTTCAGATACTGCTCTCCGGTGACTTTGAGACCGCGCACACGCTGGGCGACAACTCGCAGATTCTGCCGACGGACACGATGAAGAACACGGTGTATTCGCTGGCGCGCGACTCCAAAGCGACGAGCATGGAGGACTACGCGAAAGAGCTGGTGGACTTTTTGCTGCGGCGGAATCCGCAGGTATCCGAGGCCGAGGTGGTGATTGAGTCGACGCTGTGGAAGCGGCTGACCGTGGATGGCAAACCGTACCCGACGGCGTTCATGCGGGGGTCGGATGAGGTGCAGACAACGGTGGTTTCGCGGGCGCAGGAAGCAGGGTTTGCGATTACAAGCGGGCTCGATAACCTGACCGTGCTGAAGAGTGCGAACTCGGGATTTGTGGGGTACATCAAGGATGAGCTGACGACGCTGCCCGAGACGACCGACCGCATCTTTGCGACGGCGCTGAAGGCTACGTGGGAGTACACGGCTGAAGGTATCGCCGCTGGCATCGATTTTGACAAGGTGCGTGGGCATCTGCGCGAAACCATGATTGCGGCGTTTGCGAAGCATGATTCGCTTTCCGTACAGCAAACACTGTATGCGATGGCTGAGGCGGCACTGGACCACACAGACATCATCGATGAGGTGTATATGCGGATGCCGAACAAGCACTGCCTGCTGGTGAACCTGGCTCCGTTTGGCCAGACGAACCCGAACCACATCTTTGTGCCCACCGACGAACCGCATGGAACCATTGAAGCTACGATTCACCGCGCCTAGCTTGTTTGCGGATATTGGGGGCTGGGAACGTAGAATGTTGGTGGATGAAACAAGCCGTTACAGCTCCCCCTGAAACCACTACGACGCGTGCCGCGAAGATCATTTCCCGCTGCCGCGAGCTGGCCCGCATTACCGACACACCGGGCAAGACGCAACGTCTCTTTCTTTCGCCCGCAACGCGCGATGCGCACACGCTGCTGACCTGGTGGATTCGCCAGGCGGGGCTCGAGGCTCGCACGGATGATGCCGGCAATTTGAGAGCTGTGCGACGGTCTGCTAAGGACGATGCGCCGACGCTGGTGCTGTTTTCGCACATCGATACCGTGCCGAATGCGGGCGCGTTCGACGGACCGCTGGGTGTACTGCTGGCACTGTCGGCGATCGAACAGTTGCACAGCACGCCGCTTCCCTTCCACATTGAGCTGATCGCGTTTGCGGAAGAAGAGGGCGCGCGTTTTTCGTTTCCGTTTTTTTCGTCGATGGCGGTGACGGGGCAGCTTACGGACGATCTGCTGGCGAAGACTGATGCCGATGGCGTATCGGTGGCGGATGCGATTCGGAACTTTGGGCTTGATCCGGCGCGGATTCCGGAGAGCTGTCCGCTGGCTCCGAATACGTTTGCGGCGCTCGAGGTGCATATCGAGCAGGGGCCGGTGTTGGAGGCTGATAATGCTTCGCTGGCGGTGGTTGAGGCGATTGTGGGGCAGTCGCGGCTGAAGCTAACGTTTGAAGGCCACGCGAACCATGCGGGCACAACGCCTATGCCACTGCGGCATGATGCACTGGCTGCGGCCGCGCAGTGGATCGTCGAGATTGAGCGTTATGCGGCGAACTACACGCAGCTGGTCGCGACCGTAGGGCGGATTGAGGCGCTGCCGGGGGCGATGAATGTTGTGCCTGGAACGGCGCTGGTGACGCTGGATGTGCGGCATCCAAAGGATGAGTCACGGCATGCGGCGGTGGCGCACCTGCTGACCAAGGCTGAGGCCGCGGGCGCGGTGCGTGGCGTGAAGGTGCAGGCGACGCTGCTTTCCGAGCAGAAGGCCGTGCCGATGAATCACGACCTGACGGTGAAGCTGCACCAGGCGGCAGAGCGCACGGGGCATGATGCGAAGTCGATGTTTTCAGGTGCGGGGCATGATTCGATGATTCTTGCGCCCGTGGTGCCGACGACGATGCTGTTTGTGCGGTCCCCAGGCGGGCTGAGCCATCATCCGGATGAGGCCGTGCGCGAAGAGGATGTAGAGGCCGCGCTGGCCACTGTTTTAAACCTGCTGCTACATCTGCACCCGCACGCCGCTACAATTTAGCCCTATGCATAACCTTGGACAGACACGCAGTGCCAACAAGCGCGACCACCTGCTGCTAACGCCGGATACGTTTATCCGCACACCGCTGCCCGGGCTTAGTGGCGGCTTTGCCATCGTGCATGTGGCCCCGCAGGCCGGTGCGGCATTTACACAGATGACTGTGGAGCTCGATGCGGGCGGCACGCTGACCGAAGGGCCGACGCAGCGGTTGGTGTACGTGCTTGAGGGGCTGTTGACGCTCGAAGAGCCAAGCTCGAAGAAGCTGCATAAGCTGGGCGCGGGGAGCTATGCGTTTCTGCCCACGGAGCATCCGCATATGCTGACCGCGAAAAAGACTTCGCGTGTGGCGGTGATTGATAAACCGTTTCTGCCGCTCGAGAGTGAGCGCAATCCGCCGTTCTTTATCGGGCGCGAACAGGATTTACCTTCAACCGCGTTGAACGGCGATAAGGACCTGCAGGTGCGAGCGCTTATGCCGGCGTCAATGGCGTTCGACTTTGCCTGCAACACAATGACCTACGCGCCGGGCGCGGCTTTAAGCCAAGTAGAGATTCACTACATGGAGCATGGGCTATTGATGCTCGAAGGCGGTGGAATTTATCGACTGGGCGATAGCTGGTACCCGACGACGGCAGGAGACTTTATCTGGATGGCACCGTATTGCCCTCAGTGGTTTGGGGCGATTGGGAAGGTGCCTGCGAAGTATCTGATCTATAAGGATTTCAATCGGCATACGCTGGCATAATGGTTGACATCGCTGGCATGTGTTTTCATACTTGAGTTATGACTTTGACTCTCACTCCCGAGCAGGAAGCGGTCCTCGAACGCAGCGTTCGTAGCGGCCGTTTCTCGTCGCGTGACGAAACAGTGAAGGCAGCGTTCGATTCGCTGGACTCCGAGGCCTCGCTGCCTGAGGACGAGCGCGCTCGCCTCGCAAACCTCCGTTCTAAGAGCTTGATCGAGCTTTTTCGCGAATCCCCTTTTGCGGGTTTGGATATTGAGTTTCCAAGAGATCCGGCTCCCATGCGAGACGTAGATTTCTAAGTGTTCCTACTCGACACAAACGTTGTCTCCGAACTTAGGCGCCCGCGGCCTTCCCAGGAAGTTCAGGATTGGGTCGATTCGGTTCCAAAAGTAGAACAGTACCTCACGGTCATATCGCTCGCCGAGATCATTCGTGGAGTAACGCGCCATTCCGACCCTGTCCAGCGCCATGCTCTTCAATATTGGCTCGATCAGACACTCCGACCGTGGTTTGGCGAAAGAATGATCGGCGTAAGTCAGCCAATCGCTGAAACTGCAGGGCAACTGACTGGGCGCGGTGATGCTACTAGCAGGCCAATCTCTTTCGCTGACGCGTCTATCGCAGCAACCGCGATAGAAAAGGGCTTTGTTCTCGTTACACGAAATGTGAAAGACTTCGCGGGCCTTCCTTTAGAAATTCTGAACCCATGGACCGATACCGTCGCGCACAAGGCCTAAGCCATGAACGTCACCATCAACACCGACCGCCTTCTATCCGAGCTGCATCATCTCGCGGGCCTTACCGACTGCCCTCCGAACGCAGACAAGAGCCTGCCCGCGCCAACGCAGGCTGTGACGCGCATCCTCTTCACGCCGCGCGATCTTGAAGCAAGAGCGTGGCTCACTGCGCTCGCTGAGGCAGCAGGTTTCAGCGTACGCGTCGACGCCGTGGGCAACACCTTCATCCGATGGGACGGCACCGATCCGAGCCTTGGGGCCGTGGGGACGGGCTCGCATACCGACGCCATCCCACACTCAGGCATGTATGACGGCACGGTTGGCGTACTGGGTGGGCTTGAGGCCATGCGTGCGCTCAAGGAGTCTGGCTTTACGCCGAAGCGGTCCATCGAGACACTGATGTTTACCAGCGAAGAACCGACGCGCTTTGGGATCGGCTGCCTGGGATCGCGTTTGGCGGGCGGTGTGATGGACCCAGAGGCGGCTGACAAGCTGCTGGATCGCCTCCCCGAAACCGACCCATCCGCGCCCGCGGGCCTGCACCTGGCCGAAGTGCGCGAAGCGGCTGGCTTTAGCGGAACACTCGCCAGCGTGAAGCTGCCGAAGGGCTACTACGACGCCTGGGTGGAGCTGCACATCGAGCAGGGGCCGCTGCTGGAGCGTGAAGGCATTGCACTCGGCATCGTGACGGGCATTGCGGCGCCGGCGAGCTATCGCTATACGGTGGAGGGTTTCGGCGGCCACGCGGGCGCGCTGCTCATGCCGTTCCGCCGCGACGCGCTATGCGCCGCAGCGGAGATGATTCTTTCCGTGGAAAAGCATGCGCTGGCGGCGAATGCGAAGTCGAACGGCGTGGATACGGTTGCGACGGTCGGCATGGTCGGCGTGCATCCTGGAGCGGTGAACTCGGTGCCTTCGCGTGTGACGTTGACGCTGGATATCCGCGATACCGATGTGGCGCGACGCGATGGCGTGATGGCCGCCTTTCATGCGGATATTGCTGCAATTGAGAAGAACCGACGCGTGAAAGTGGCCGAAGAGTTCATCAATGCGGACGCGCCGGCAAAGAGCAGCGAGCATATCGTCGAAACGCTGGAGGCTATTTGCAAAGCCGAAGGTGCCAGCTACAAGAAGATGGTCAGCCGGGCCTATCACGACTCCACCTTTATGGCTGCCGTGGTGCCGATCGCTATGCTCTTTATCCCCTGCCGCGCGGGGGTTTCGCATCGCCCGGATGAGTACTCCACGCCGGAAGCGATTGCGCTGGGGACGCGCGTTTTGGCCCTGGCGCTGGCAAAACTGGCCAACGAGTAGCACGCTTTGCGGACTCCGCGTCTAAACTGTTGCTAGCGTGTGAGCGCCAATGTTTCGCGATGCCCATTCAGTCTTTCAATCCGGCCACCGGACAGCTGTTGCGCAGCTTTGAACCGCTCACGCCTGAGGCGCTCGACGGCAAGCTTGCCGTGGCAGCTGCAGCGGCTAAAACATATCCGGGCGAATCGCTGGAGCAGCGGGCTTTCTGGATGCGGCGGCTGGCGCTGCTGCTGGAGAACGATCTCGAAGAGTTGGCGATGACGATGACTCTGGAGATGGGCAAGACGCTCAGCTCCGCGCGGCAGGAGGTGCAGAAGTGCGCCGGAGCCTGCCGCTACTATGCTGAACACGCCGCTGCCATGTTGATGCAGGAGCGCGTAGAGACAGAGCACGAGCAGAGCTACGTGCGCTGGGATCCTCTGGGCGTAATCCTGGCCGTGATGCCGTGGAACTTTCCGCTGTGGCAGGTTTTTCGCTTTCTTGCGCCCGCGCTGATGGCCGGCAATGTCGGGCTGCTGAAGCATTCGTCCAACGTGCCGCAGTGCGCGCTGGCGATTGAGGCGCTGGTGCGCCGCGCGGGCTTTCCGCGAGGAACGTTCCAGACGCTGTTGATCGAAGCGCGCCAGGTAGAGACGGTGCTGGCGGACGATCGCGTTGCTGCTGTTACAGTCACCGGCTCTGAAGCTGCTGGGCGCGCTGTTGCTGCGCAAGCTGGATGGCTGATCAAGAAGACGGTGCTGGAGCTCGGCGGCAGCGATGCCTTTATTGTGATGCCCTCCGCGGACTTCGATACGGCTGTTGCGAATGCTGTGAAAGCGCGTTGCATCAATAGTGGGCAATCCTGCATTGCAGCCAAACGCTTTCTTATCCATGACGAGATTTATGACCGCTTTGAGCAGGCGTTTGTCGACGTGATGGAGTCGTTGCGCGTGGGCGACCCGCTGAACCCGGACACCGACCTCGGTCCGTTGGCTACGCAGCAGATCGTGGACGACCTTATGTCACAAGTGGCTTCTGCAAAGGCTGCCGGTGGGCGCGTACTTGCCGGTGGTGAGCGCATGGTAGGAGAGGGCAGCTACTTTGAGCCGACTGTGATCGCGCATGTGCCTCGCCACGCGCCCGTGTGCCGTGAAGAGACGTTCGGCCCGCTGGCGCTGTTGTTCCGAGTAAGTTCCCTGAGCGATGCCATTGAGTTCGCCAACGATACGCCGTTTGGCCTGGGTGCGAGCGCATGGACGCGTGACCCTGAAGAGCAAAAACGTTTTACCGAGGAGTTACAGTGCGGCGGTGTATTTCTCAATACGCCTGTTGCCAGCGATCCTCGTTTACCCTTTGGCGGCATTAAGCGTTCGGGCTATGGACGCGAGTTGTCCGCGGCCGGCATGCGAGAGTTTCTGAACGCGAAGACGGTGGTCGTCGCTGCTGCCAAGCCTGTGCCTCCGCCGCAGCTCACCATCTTCGAGGACCCGATGCTTCCAGAGATCAAGCTTGCCGATGTGGAGCAGCCGCTGTTGACGCGCGAGGTCACTGCCGGCGGAACGTCCATCTACGGGCTGGCGCGGCGTTCCAAATAGCCGCTACCCTGTGACCAGCTACGCGCTTTCGTCCACGGCCTCCAGGCAGCCATACCAGCAAATGATTTTGCCATCGTCCCCAATACGAGCCGAGCCTCTTGAACGCATGGGCTTCCAGGCCTCCCGCGGCGATCGCCGTAGACGGTAGATCACGTCAATGGACTGCCCAGTGGCAAAGGACCGATGCATGGCATCGATGGTCGGCTGCAGGTCATCGGGGTGCAAGGCATCCAACCAGCCGAACCCGCGCCACTGATCGTCCGTCATCCCTGTGAGCTCCAGCCATCGCTGGCTCACATCGAGCGCACGCCCCTCGGGGTCGATGATCCAGGGAATCTGCGGCATAAGCTCCATCATCTGGCGATAGTTCTCTTCACAGGCGATGCGCGCTTCTTCCGCACGCTTGATCTCCGTGACATCGACGATCGCAACGGAAACGCCGATCACTTCTCCGGCTTCATCACGGGCTGGCTCGTAGGAAAGGACGATACTCCGGGGTTCTTTGCCGTCCAATGCAGGCTTTGTTGCCTCCACTGCCTGGATGGCTTCTCCCTGTAGCGCGCGGCGTATAAACGGTTCTACGTGGGGAAATAGCTCCGGAACCATCTCCGCGACTGTTCTGCCCATATGCTCCTCAATGGAACGTCCGTTCATCTTCGCGAGTCTGCGGTTCAGGTTCATATAGCGGAGGTTGCGGTCGAGAAAGGCAAGCCCTACGGGAGCGCCGTCATACACAGCTTGCAGTTGTGCCAGCCGCTGGCCGGGAAGGCTGTCCAGACTGCCGGAGGCAATTCGGCTCTGTACCTCGTGCGGCGGATTGGTTTCTTCTAGCTGGATCTTCATAGCCGTGGAGGTCAGTTGGCTGGCCTGGACCGGCCTGCCGTAAAGCCATCCCTGCCCAAACTCACAGCCCAGCCAGCGAAGCATCTCGGCCTGCTCCTGCGTCTCGACGCCCTCAGCCACGGTGGTCAGCCCGAGGCTTTGCCCCAGCCCAACGACCGCGGCAACAATCTTGCGGCTATCGCGATGGGTCGTCATGGAGCTGACAAAACTGCGGTCGACTTTAATTTCGTCGAATGGCAGTGACTGTAGGTGCGTGAGGCTCGAATAGCCGGTTCCAAAGTCATCGAGCGCAAGCCTGCAGCCCAAAGCTTTGAGCGACTCCGCAACCGACCGTGCCAGGACAACGTCCTCCGCAAAGGCACTCTCTGTGATCTCAATCATGAGCCGGTCCAACGAAAATCCAGCATGTTCGGCGATGGACTGTATTTGCCCGGGCAAAACCATGTCGTGCAGCTGGACAGGAGAGATGTTGACGGACAGGGTGGGAGCGCCTTGCAGAACAGCGACAGCCTGAAACGCCTGTTGCAGTAACAGTCCCGTCAACTGGCCGATCCATCCATCCTTTTCAGCCAGCGGAATAAATTCATCCGGAGGAATCCAGCCTAATTGCGGGTGCAGCCAGCGTGCGAGGATTTCAAACCCCTGCAGCTCTCCTGTGCGGAGATTGACCACGGGTTGAAAATGCGGAAGAAACTCGCCGTTCTCTAACGCCGAGCCAACATCGAGCTTATCGACAGTCATGGCGTATCACTCCACCGCCTCAGTGTCGCGAATTATATAGGAGGCAAATTGCGGAGGAGGTGATTTAGGTGACATGTACGATAAGTGCGTGAACCCCATGCGCGCTTCGCTCCTATCCCTTGCCCTGCTGCCTGCTTCACTCCTCCTTGCTCAGATGGTCGCGCCGCCGGCGTCTTCCTACGACCCGCTGAAGACGTTCGCGCCGCTCTCGCTGCCTGATCCCGTGAACGGGTATCGCTCGTCCAACGGCGCGCCTGGCCCACAGTACTGGCAAAACCGGGCCGATTACGAACTCCATGCAACCATCACGCCGGAGACCAAAACGCTCACCGGTACGGAGGTCATCACCTACACCAACAACTCTCCGGATACGCTGACCTCGCTCTGGCTGAACCTAGAGCAGAACATTTACCGCAAGGACTCACGCGCCACAGCATTCTCTGGTGGTAGCCGTCGCCGTCCGCCGACCCCCGGCGTGATCACCAATACCGACGGCTACCAACTCGATTCAGTCGAAGTCCAGCTTGGCGTCCGCGAAAAAGCGATCAAGGTCCTTACAGTCGTCACCGACACGCGCCTGCAGATTCAGCTACCGGATGCTTTCCCGCTCCCGCACGGCGCGAAGGCACGCATCTTGATCCACTACCACTACACCATCCCAGGCACGTTCGGCGGCCGTACTTCATGGGCGAAATATAAGCAGGGAGACATCTACGACATGGCGCAGTGGTACCCGCGCATGTGCGTGTATGACGACCTGCGTGGATGGGACACGCAGCCTTACCTGGGCAACGAGTTCTACCTGGAGTACGGCCACTTCGACTACTTCGTCACCGTGCCTGCAAACATGATCGTCTCGGGCTCGGGCGAGTTGATGAATCCGACCGAAGTGCTGACGAAGGACGAGATCGCGCGGCTTGCGGAAGCGCGCAAGAGCGATAAGACCGTGATGATTCGTACGGTGGAGGACGTGAATCGCGACCTGACCACGCCTCCGGCGGGAACGAAGACATGGCACTTCATGATGGACCCTACGCGCGATGTGGCTTTCACCGCTTCAACCACCTTTCTGTGGGACGCTGCCCGAATGAACATCCCCGAAGGTGCCGGAAAACCTGCACATACGGCGCTGGCACAGAGCGTGTATCCGGTAGAAGCCGCCGGACCCGAAGCGTGGGGACGCTCCACAGAATTCTTAAAGGATTCTGTGGAGCACTACTCGCAGCGCTGGTATCCGTATCCGTGGCCGAACGCCATCAGCGTGTGCGGGCCAACCTCCGGCATGGAGTATCCCGGCGTCGTGTTCGATGGGCCCGATCAGGTGGGCAAGGTGCTGTTCTGGATCACCGCGCATGAGATTGGCCACACATGGTTCCCGATGATCGTCGGCTCCAACGAGCGGCGCGATGCGTGGATCGACGAAGGCTTCAACACGTTCATCGACACGATCGAGTCGGACGACTTCAATGGCGGCGTCTACGGGCCCAAACGGGATGGCGAGTACGCTCCCGGCGGCGGCTATCCGGCGGATGAGATTGCCAAGGTGATCGCCGATCCTGAAGCGCCCGTGCTGCTCTCACGCGCTGATGCGATCCGCGAGAAGTACCGCCATCCGATCACGTACTTCAAGTCCGCCTTCGGCCTCACTCTGTTGCGAGGAGACATTCTCGGCGAGCAGCGGTTCGACCACGCCTTCCGCAAGTTCATCGCGGACTGGGCTTTCAAGCATCCAAGCCCATCAGATTTCTTCCGCGAGATGGAGTCGGAAGGCGGCGAAGATCTTTCGTACTTCTGGCGCGGGTGGTACTTCAACAACTGGCAGCTGGACATGGCTGTGAGCAGCGCAGAGTTTGTGGATGGCGATGCCACCAAAGGCGTTAAGGTCACGGTCACCAACTACGGGCAACTCGTGATGCCGGCAACCTTGCGTATCGCACTCAAGGACAGCAGCCATGTCGACGTCAACGTACCCGCCGAGACGTGGATGCAGCAATCGAGCCATGTCTTCACCGTGTCTACGGCTTCACCCGCCGTCTCCGCGACGATTGATCCCGATCACGCGATCCCGGACGCGGACCGCAGCAACAACAGCGTAAGCCTTCATCCGTAACGCAGCAAAACATCGATAGCAGCAAGCAAAAGGGACGCCGCATACACGGCGTCCCTTTTGTGTTGTTACTTCCTGCTTTTAGAACGTGAAGGAAGCCTGTGCCGATATCCGCTCGAGCGCGCTGTTGGTGGTGTAGGGCCCAACCGCGAGCTGCGTAGACTGGCCGAACTCAGGCGAGCTCAACGCACCCTGCGGCGTGGAGAGGTCCTTGTTGTCGAACAAGTTCATCACCTGCAGGCCGAAGGAGACGTTGTAGCGCTTGCCGGTGCTGCTGCCGCCAGCGCCACCAAAACCACCACCGCCGCCGCGGCCGCCCCCACCACCGCCACGACTACCGCCGCCCGGGCCGCCAGGACCACCCGGGCCACCAGGACCACCACGACCACCGCCGCCATCACCACCGCTCGCAGCGGGGGCCGTCGAAGGGCCAAAGCCGATGGTCTTGCTTACACGCAGGTTCAAGGTGAACAGCGTTGGGCCATTGCAATAGTTGATGGGCACAACCGAGCCAGTAACGCCGGGAGTTCCAGGCTGAGCAAATGTACCGCACCCGGCGATGGACTTGATGGTGGTGCCGTTGGGCGTAGCTCCCGTAACAAGGTTCGGACGGTCATTGAAGAAGCTGTCGCCGTTGTTATCGCTGCCCGTGGTGATGTTGTACGGGTTTCCGCTTTGGCCGATCATGAAGGGGCTGAGCTGAATGTGCCGCGGCAGTGTAACCGAGCCACCCAGAAACACGCGGCTCCGCACCGCGAAGGTTGTGCGGCCGTAATCGGCTGCGATGTTATGCGGGGGTTGTGATGGGCGACCCGGCACCGGACGTATCGCCGTGAGCTGAGTTCAGTGAGTAGTAGCCGAACAGAGAAAGCCACCGCGTCGTCTGAACCGTCCCGTTGACGTTTAGCTGGTCCTGGTTGAACACGCCTTCGGTGAAGTACTGGTAGTTCGGTGCAACAATCGAGCTGCCCTGAACCGATCGGAGCGGTCGTCCCGTAGTTCAGGTTCTGTGTCGCCAGCGCATGCACACCCTGCGAGTGAACGTAGTTGAACGAAACCTTGCCGAAGCGGCCAAGCTGCTGGTCCGCACCGATGGCACCCTGGACGATGTAGGGTGTGCGAAGATTCGAGGTCGCCGAATAAACAGTCTGCGAGACAGCAGTTGCGCCGCAAGCCGTAAGCAGGTTGGTCGCGCTGGGAACGCACGTCGCCAGTGTCGGACTCTGGACCGTGTACACCTTCTCGTTGGTACCGTTCTCTTCTTCCAGCGTAAGGATATTGCCCTGCGCGAAGCGGTCGTAGAACATACCGAAGCCACCATGTAGCACGGTCGTGGTCTTACCGTTCTTGCGCGGCACGCCATAGGAGACCGAAAGTCGCGGCGCGACGTCATGATGATCGGAGAGGTGGTTCTGTGTCTCGAAGCGGATGCCGTAGCTCACCGTAAGGTTCTGCCGCGCTTTCCAGTCCGACTCGGCGTAGAGGCCGAGGTCCATGTAGGTGTCGCCGATATCGTGGTTCAACACCTGCGTATAGGTGAACTGCGAAGGCGTCGCATTGGAAGCCTGGTAATTGGCAAGGCTGGAATAGACGAACGATCCGTTCGTGTTGCCGCCCGTGTTCAAGGCTTCACGAGTGGCACGCAAGCGTCCGCCGAAGCGAATAAAGTTCTTCTTCAGCTGGATCGAAGTGTAGTTCTGCACTTCGTAATGGTCCTGATGATCCGAGTTATTCTGCGAATTCGACCCCCCGCCTGAGAACGAGCCCGAAACGCTGACAAACGGCGAGTTGCTGACCGGAGTGGATGATGTATGCTCGCGCTCATACTCGAAACGCGTTTCGTTGATGAGCTTTGGACTCCATGTCTGCGTGTCGCTCATCTGAACGATGTTGCTGAGGCTGCTCGTGTTCGAAGCAGCGGTCGGCAGCGTGAGGTTGCCGATACCGCTATTGGTGGAAGTGTTGTTGACATACTGATAGCGGGTGGTCAACACATTTTTGGAGCCGAGCGCGAGGTCAAGGCGCGGATTGATGTCTCCGCGAACCTGCGGATAATAGGTGGCCACTTGATAGGTCGTGGGAACACAGCCCGTTTGACCGGGAGCGCAGAGGTTTGATGGGCTGGACGCCAGCGCAGAGATCGTCGCGTTGGTAAACTCGTCGTCCTGAATCTGGCGGAATGATCCGCCAAGATTGTAGGAAGCGGTCTTGCTGAGCGGGCCTGTGAAGTTACCGAACAGGAACGCCGTGTGGTAGGAAGGCTGCGGCGTCGTGGTCAGCGGATTGCCCGTGTTGAACTGCGAGGGGTTGTAGTTGAACTGCAGGTTGCCGTGGATCTTGTCGGTACCCGGTTTGGTGAACACTTCCACGCGACCATAGCCGAGCTTGTCATACTCCGCCGAGAAGGGATTCTGGTTGATGCGGATTTCGCGGATGGAGGACTTCGGAGGCAACTGGCCACCGGTGAAGCCGTCAACGTAAATCTGTCCGCCGTTGGGACCGGCGGAAGGTCCAGCCAGCGCGGTCAACTCGCTTTCAAGCTCGTCAGGATCGTCCGAGAGCGCATCGAGGTCTTTGCCCGTCAAAATCGTTGAGTCCGCGTTGCTGTCTGGGTCCACGCTGAGTTGCACAGTGTTTGCGTCCACATTCACCACCTGCGTCTGCTCGCCCACTTTCAGCTTGGCGTCCACCGTTGTACTGGGTACCGCGGGAATCTTCAAGTTCGTGACCGAGTAGGCCGAAAAGCCGTTCATCGTGACCAACAGCGTATAACTGCCGGGCGCGACCGTGACGCTGTACGTGCCGTCGCTGCCGGAGCTCGCCTTGACCGCATTGCCTTTGGCCGGTGTAAGCGTGATGGTCGCGCCGGGGATCAACTCACCATCCGGGTCCGCGATGGTGCCATGCACCTTGGTTCCACCGGTTGAAACGGCCTGAGAGCCGGTGGAGGGAGCCTGCGAAACTGCAGGAACGGCCAGCAGGGAAATCCCAAAAACGAACATCAGCGCGTTGCGCAAAGACATCATCACTCCTACGAATTCAAAAAATTCTTAGCTAAAACCTGCACTTATCCCTAGTCCGCAGCTGCCGGGAGAGGTGCAATCCTCCCGCCGGAACCTGCGGTTTCAGTTGAGGCCCATCTATTCCGTAACCAAATGCTGCAATCTATTGCGCACCCTCGGGAGCAGCACCCATGCTCCAGGGGGAAAGCGTCATCGCCTGACCTTCGGGCTGTGCCGCGAGGATTGGCTCAACGCCAGCCAGCAACGTGATCGCGCTTTCCTTATTGGACTGCGCTCCGGACGAAGCAGCGACAATCATGACTGCATCTCCCGTCTTCAATCCGGCCAGCGTCTCCGTGGGGAGGCGCGAAAGCATTTGCGACAAATCCATTCCGGCCCTGCCTGCCGCGCGACGTTGTCCGTCTGCGGCATCGCCGCCCGCGGGCGCTGCCGCTGCGGGAGCACCTGCTCCGCCTTCGCCCGGTTTCGTGTGCATTCTGGCGGCCAGCATGGTCGCCGCCTGCAGTGGAATCCGGCGAATATCGCTGTTGGCGGTCACATACACCGTTACATTCTTCTTCGTGGTCAGGTCCTTCAGCGTCACCGTACCACCCGTTGTGTCAATGGACGCGATCAGACCGGAGAAGTTTCGGAAAGTGCCCGCAACAATTTCATCGGCCTGGATGCTGCTGCCGTCCGCCGACTTGGCGCCGCGGACGCGAAGCTGGTCGCCCGGCAGAATCGCATCCAGCGAACTTCCCACCGCATCCTCAAACTTTACCGAACCGTTCGCATAATGGCGGACGATGGTTGTCGGCCTCGTCTGCACCGTGACCGTCTTCAGGCCGCTCGAAAGAACGATCGTACCGGTGCCGGCATTTACCGACTTCACAATACCGCCGCCACCGTTCTTCCAGGCAGCTTCGTCCGCGGCATGGCTCTGTTCAATGGCCGCCGCTTTCATCAGTATGATGCGCTGCGCTATCAGAGCAGTCGCGGTATCGCCGGCGCTGCCGTTCACAATCACCTTGTCGCCCACGGCGATATCGCTGATCTGGCCCGGCGTTGCCGACTTCAAGTCCTTGCTGCCCGGGGGTACATCGAGAATCTTTGCCGTTGCAGGAACCGCCACGGTCGCATCGCCGGTCGGCGTCGTTACGGTGATCGAGTCGGCGGCGATTGCTTTCACCGTACCGGCCGCATGCGGAGCCGCGGGTGTCTGGGCCGACAAACCAACCACGCCAATCAGCGCCACCGCGCCGGTCACAATCAGGTTCTTTGCTTTGAAAAGAGGCAACTTCGTCAACGACGCGGATCGCATTCGCACTGCTCCTTGAACCCTCAAAGCGGTTTCGCCGTTCACGGCGCTCAATTGTCTCGCTGAGGTACTCTCTTGAGAATACGGGATAGCGAGGCAAAGGTTTCAAAGTTTCCGTGTCGTATTGCGATAAACCGGGATTTCCAGCTCCAAATGCAAGCCCTTTCTATGGCAGCACGGAACCGTTCTCAACCGGCAAATCCAGGTGCGACGGGTATTTCGCCGAGCCAAAGATGGTGATCGTCTCCGGCTGATACGCAGATGACGGAGCCGTCATGATATTCGGCACATACGTCTGTGGGTTGCGGTCGTAGAGTGGAAACCAGCTGGACTGCACCTCGACCATCATCCGGTGTCCCTTTAAAAACGTGTGATTCACCCCATGCAGGCTCCACTTGTACTCGTTCACTTCGCCTGGCTTCACGGGCTCAGGTGCGGTAAAGCTGTGACGATAGCGCCCTCGCAGAATCTCTTCGGCCACCATCAACTGGTAGCCAGCCTGCCCGTCGGGAGCATCTTCCGGATAGACGTCAATCAGCTTCACGACCCAGTCGCCGTCGCTGCCCGTGGTCGCGGCAAACAGATCCGCCTTCACGTCGCCCGTAACCGTCAGATCACCCGTTAACACCGGCGTTGAAAAGTTCGCCAAGTCTTTGCGGTCGCTGACGAACCGCTGGTCTTCCACCAGCCAGGGCCGCCATTGGCTCTTGTCGCCATAGGTTGACTGCACGGGGCGGTGCCGGTACGGAATTGGGTCCGCAGGATCGGCGATATACGACGCAGCTTTCACGCTGTAATCGCCCTTGGGGTCATGGAAGCTCAGCGTCTTGTCCGCCTCTAGATACGCGCGTGTGGCCCGGAAACCCTCAACCGGCGGCCAGATGGCATAGCGATGCCACTTATTCTCGCCCGTGCGGAAGCTCGCCGTATCCTGTAAATCAAATCCCGCTCGATCCTTCAAATAAAGTTCGAAGAAGGGAAATTCGAACGTCCCTCGATAGTAGTCACCGGTCTTCTGCCCAAATTCCAACTTGCCGTACGCGCTCGAAAGGCTCTCAGCCGCTCCATGCGCCCACTCGCCGTGGTTCCACGGACCCAGCACCATAAAAACTTTGTGCAATGGGTCGTTGGGCTTTTCATGCGGACGCAGCGCGGCATACTCTGCCTGCGGGCCCCACATGTCTTCCTGGTCCCAGTAGCCACCCACCTCCAGCGTAGGAACTTCGGGCTTACTCAAATGCGGCTCGACGGCCATATCCTGCCAGAACTTCGCATACTCCGGCTCGGCGAGGAAGTGCTTCGCGGTAGGTAGCTGCGTAACGCCCGCAGCCTTCGCCGCGCCTTCAAAGTTCGTGTGCTCGAGGAAGAAGCTGTACTGATCTTCCTTGGAGTCAGCGCGGACGTCGTTCTTCTGCGCCTCAAGCTGCTGCACATAGTCGAACCCGTAGGTCTCGCGGAAGGCTCCGTTGTGAAAGAAGTCGTCTCCCAGCCAGATGTTGGTCATCGGCGCCTGCGGGCTGATGGCTTTAACCGCGGGATTGGCGTCGATGCCCGCCATAATCGCCAGGAAACCCGGATAGCTAACCCCGAGCACGCCAACCTTACCGTTGTTGTTCTTCTCGTGCTTCAGCAGCCAGTTGATGGTGTCGCTGGTATCGGTCGTCTCGTCAACATCTTTCTTCGACGCGTGCTTCACCATCGGCCGGTTCATCACGAACTGGCCTTCAGATTCGTACCGTCCACGAATGTCCTGGTAGACGAAAATGTAGCCGCTGGCTGTCAGCTCGGGTTTGGCTCCGGCGACCGTCTTCGCCGAGATTTCGTCCACACCATAGGGCGTCCGCTGCATCAAGAAAGGCAGCTTCTCGCCGGATGTATCGCTTCCGGACGGCCGCAGGATGACCGTGTGCAGTTTTGCTCCATCGCGCATCGGAATCATCGCCTCCGACCGCATATAGTCGGGCACGGGGCGAGCCATAGGTGCCTGAGCCTTCATCACAAAACTTACCGCGAATAGCACCAGCAGAAATTTCTTCACATGCCCCCCACTCCAGCAAGCCAGCGCGATGCAGTTGCCTCAAGACGTTGTACTAATTCTGGCTGCATAAGCGTGAATCTGTCTGGAATATCCAAATTGACGATCCGTTTACCCTTCAAGTGCGCGGCGAACTGTTTGCGAATCTGTCTGGCATGGCGCAACTCCATCACTACGATGTCGTCCGCCCATTGCAAGAGATCGCCGCTGACTGGACAATCTGCGTCCGTCGCTGTTCCCGCCGAGCTTACCTCGAGACCTGGCCAGCTAGAGAAAACCGCCTCGGCAGTTGGACTGCGTCGGCGGTTCTTCCCGCACACAAAGAGAACTCTTCGCACCTACTTGCCCGTCAGGTTCCCGGGACTATCCGCACCCTGCCAGCCCTGCCGCGAGTGTGCGCCATCGCAAAACGGCCGCTTCTCGCTCAAACCGCAACGGCAAAGGCTAATGGCCGGCTTGCCCGTCAGGTCCCATTCCATGCCATCGGCATCCTTCAGCACAATGTGACCCTCAACCCGCAGTGGGCCGTTGGGCCGCACCGTAATATGAACCGCTTCGTCTGCCATAAATCCTCCATCCAGCTTGCTCAGAATAGCAGCGCCAGCAATGCGGTTTTCCTAAAGCCTCATCCGCGCCTTACTCCAGATCAACCATCACGTTATCCACGTAGCAATAACCCCAGGTCTCGCCGGGCTCAACCGACCGCATGACGGGATGCTTGGTCTCATGGAAGTGCGCCGTCGCATGGCGGTGCGGCGAAGAGTCGCAGCAACCAACATGCCCGCAGTTGAGGCACTCACGCAGATGCACCCACGTTCCGCCCATCTTCACGCATTCTTCGCAGCCCTTGGCATAGCTCGCCGCCGCGCCCGGAACCTTCTTCAAGCCTTCAAAGTGATGACACGCCATTGTTCCCCTCCACAACATCTGTTGTCTTCGAGAAAAAGCGTCACTCCGACTCGGCAACCTCGGAGAAGACGACCTTCGTTCCATCCGTAAACAGCAGCTCATAGCTCTTGCTGAACCAGCCCGACTTCCCTTCATCGTCCTTCAACAGCCGCGCCTGGTATTCGCCGATATGCAGCAGCGAGGTCGCACCTGTTTCCAACTCCACGGTCTTGCCGTCGATGACCGCATCCAGATGCAGCACCGAAACCGGCTGGCCCATCAACCGCGCATGCGCCACATGCACCAGCAACGGATACTGCAACGCCTCAGCCGACTTAGACGACTGCGAATAACGCTGCTTCTGCGCCAGCAGCACGCAAGAGCTACACAGGAGAAGAACAACAATCGCAAATCCCTTTTTCATTTCACACCTTCCAGGCAGGCCTTCTGCGCAACCAGCAACTCACGTATGCCCTTCTCCGCCACGTCCAGCATCTCGTTCAACTGCGCGCGCGAGTAGTTGCCCTTCTCCGCAGTCGCCTGTGTCTCCACGAAGCCGGCGTCAGCGGTCATTACGACGTTCATGTCCACCTCGGCGCGTGAGTCTTCCTGGTACTCCAGATCCAGCAACACTCGGCCATCCACAATGCCTACGCTCGTCGCGGCCACCATCTGCTTCATGGGCGAAGCCTTTAGCGAACCCGCCGCAACCAGCTTGTTCAACGCCAGCGCCAACGCCGTGCATGCGCCTGTAATCGCCGCTGTGCGCGTTCCCCCATCGGCCTGCAGCACATCGCAGTCAAGAATTACGGTGCGTTCACCCAACAAAGTCATGTCAACAACAGACCGCAGGCTACGACCAATGAGACGTTGTATCTCATGCGTACGCCCCCCGATCTTGCCCTTCTCGGCTTCCCTCGGCGAGCGCGTAAGAGTCGCTCTCGGCAACATGCCATACTCAGCCGTCACCCAGCCGCGCCCCGAGTTCCGCATCCACCCTGGAACGCCATCGGTCACGCTCGCATTGCACAGCACTCGCGTGTGCCCCACTTCAATCAATACCGAACCCTCAGCCATCGCTACAAACCCCGGCGTCAGCCGCAACACCCGGGCTTCATCCGCCGCCCGGCCACCACTTCGAAACAACTCTGCTACTTCACTCATGGAAGCCCATTCTATAGACAGGCGATGCTGTTTCCTCTTTGGTGCTGCTTCTTCCCGAGGAAGTCGCGTTTCGATCAAGTAGTCCCAAGGACAAACTTTTCAACATCTTCGCTAAACCGTTCTGAGTCGACGTGCGTAATAATCGTTCAAACTTCGTAGGAACCGATCCGCAATGGGAAATTTGTGCCCCTTTCGGGACTGTCGGTAAAACTCTTATGTTGCAGCGACTTATCTGGAGCGGAAAGAACCTCCGTCCCGTTTCGGGACAAACCGTATGCTCCTGTTTCGCTGCACTTTCATCGCTTGGTCTTTTATTTTTATCGTCTTAACGGAAAATCCCACTTTGGCACTCAACGTGATTATCAGTAACGCGAAGTAACGCAGCAAAACACAATTCGGAGCACTCCCCTATGCAGGCAACCATGCCGAGCAGTAACGCCGCAAGGATCCCAAGATACGGCCAGTCCGTCGATTTTTTCCTCCGCAACCCCCGCGGGTTCGCGCACAGCTTCAACGCTCGCACCGGGATCCATCCCGCTCAAAATCAAGGTTGGCGCCAATGCTAGGCGCCAAAGCGGCTGGGCCGCACATTCTCCATCGCACACAGGACACTCGGTCGACTCCGGCGGACCGCTCACTCGCAGCTTCTGAAGGTACAAATACCGACTTCGACCTCCGCACTACGCTACATGTCCTGATCGTCGACGAAGACGCGGCGATCCGCAAAGCCTGCGCCGAAATTGCTGCCAGCATGGGCTTTGTCACCCTGGTGGCGGAGTCCCTGCTCGCTGCGCGCAGCATCATGGCGCGACAATCCATCGACCTGATACTGCTGGACCTCAAGCTGCCCAGCGGGAGCGGTCTTGTGCTGCTGGAAGAAATTCGCGGGCGCTTTCCTGAAACAGTCGTCGTGGTGATGACCGCCTTTGCTTCTGTCAACTCCGCGGTGGAGGCCATGCGATTGGGTGCCGGAGACTATCTCACCAAGCCCTTCTCGCTCGAAGAGCTGACTGCGGTGCTCGAACGCTCGGCCCAGAGACGCAGTTTCGACCTGGAATCCCGTGTGTTGCGTGACCGTCTCCGTACCGGGACCGGCATGGGCAACCTGATCGGGCGCGCGCCGTCGATGGAAAAGCTCTACCGCATCCTCTCCAAGGTCACCTCCAGCTCACACCCGGTTCTGATCCTGGGCGAGTCCGGCACAGGCAAAGAGATGGTCGCGCGCTCCATTCACGCCAACGGTCCCAATGCCGGCCAGCCGTTTATCCCAGTCGACTGCGGCTCGCTGGTTCCCACGCTGATTGAAAGCGAGCTCTTTGGCTACGTGAAGGGCGCATTCACCGGGGCCAACCGCTCGAAGACCGGTCTGCTGGCTGCCGCCGAAGGTGGCACTGTCTTCCTCGACGAGATCGGCGAGCTCCCGCTCGACCTTCAGGCCAAACTGTTGCGCGCGCTGCAGGAAAAGGAGATTCGCCCCGTCGGCGCCACGCAGGCCATTCCCATCTCCGCACGAGTTCTGGCAGCAACCAACCGCGACCTCAGCGCTATGGTCAGCAGTGGGCGCTTCCGCAAGGATCTCTACTTCCGCCTGAACGTGGTCAACATCCGCATCCCTCCGCTGCGCGAGCGCAAGAGCGATATCCCGCTGCTGGCCACGCATGTGCTCGAGCGGATGCGTCGAGAAAACGGTCTCACCTATACCTTTGCCGAGGACATGCTGCGCCTGATGGCAGCGTACGACTGGCCAGGCAACGTGCGCGAGCTCGAGCACGCCATCGAGCGAGCCTGTGCGCTCTCCAGCGGTCCCGTGCTGCACTTGGCTGACTTCCCCACGCAGTTGCAAGATCATCGTCATCACGTCGAGCAGCAGGTCTTCGCCGAAGACGCACATACGCAACCCCTTTTACCCGACCACGGTGTCACCTCCATCGCAGCGCTCGAAAAACAAGCCATTCTCTCGACCATTCGCCAGCTCAAGGGAGACAAGCTGATGGCCGCACGCCTTTTAGGCATCGGCAAAACCACGTTGTATCGAAAGCTGAAGGAGTACGGCATCGACGAAAGCGCTTAACCGCGCCACCTGGTCAAACTGGCTGTTGATCTGCGTAATCGCTTGCGTGCCTGAGCCGATTACGTCCAATTCCACTGCGCGATAGCCGCGCAAACAGGGCGGCTATCGCGCAGTTACACTGTCGTCCTCTGTCCTCCGCTGTGTACAATCGCAGCCTGTAGACCTGCTTTTTCTGCGGTCAAAACATCAGGAGGAGACAAGGAAAGATGAAGCTTACCCCCGGAAAACTTGCTGGCCTGAAGGCTGTGTCCAATGAGCGTGGCGTAATCGCCGCCGCTGCCATGGACCAACGCGGCTCCCTCCAGAAATCGCTTGCGAAAGAGCGCGGCGCGGCCGCCGGCGGACACGACCTCGAGGTCTTCAAAGAAGAAGTCACCGAGGTCCTCACCCGTTACGCCTCGGCCATCCTGCTCGACCCTGAGTACGGCCTGCCGGCCTCGCACAAGCGCAACGGCAAGGGACTTCTGCTGGCCTACGAAAAGACCGGCTACGACTCCAACACACCCGGCCGCCTTCCTGACCTGCTCGATCTCTGGAGCGTTCGCCGCCTGAAAGAAGCCGGCGCCGACTGCATCAAGATCCTTCTCTACTACACGCCTTTTGAAGCCCCAGCCGTCAACGACCTCAAGCACGCCTGGATCGAGCGCATCGGCGACGAGTGCCGTTACCACGACATCCCCTTCTTCCTCGAGTTCGTCGGCTACGACGCCGAGGGCAAGGACGAGAAGACCGTTGAGTACGCGCTTAAGAAGCCGTCCATCGTCGCCGGCGCCATGGAGGAGTTCTCCAAGGACCGCTACGGCGTGGATGTACTGAAGATCGAAGTCCCCATCGTGATGGAGTTCGTCTCCGGCACCAAGTCCTTCAAGGGTGAAGCTGCTTACACGCGCGAAGAAGCGCTCCAGCACTTCCGCGACCAGGCCAAGGTCACCGAAAAGCCGTTCATCTACCTTTCGGCCGGCGTCTCCAACCCCGTGTTCATCGAGACACTCGAGCTCGCTGGCGAGTCCGGCGCTGCCTTCAACGGCGTGCTCTGCGGCCGCGCCACCTGGAAGGACGGCATCCCCATCTACGCCAAGCAGGGCCGCGAAGCCTTCCGCCAATGGCTTGAAACCGTCGGCGTCGAGAACATCACCAACGTCAACGAAGCACTGAAGGCCGCAACGCCTTGGTACAGCAAGGTCGAAGCGATCTAACCTTCCATATCAACATGCAAGCCGCACAGCATAGCCTGTGCGGCTCATGTATCCGCCCTTGTTCGGCGCGCAATTGCCAATTGACACGGCTGCCCTTACCCTAAGCGCATACATGCGCCTATCCTGCAGAGTCCTACCGGTCGTCCTCGTTCTCGTTTCCCTGTCCGCAATGGCGCAGGCCAAATATCCTGTCGACAAAGTCCGCATCACCGGCGGCGCACCCTACACCGACACCGAAATCCTCTCCATCGCCCAACTCAAACCGGGCGACGTTCTCACAAAAGACACCATCGCTGCGCCGGCACAGCATCTGCTCGACACCGGCATGTTCGATAGCGCCGAGATGGAGCTCACCGGACCGGGCAGCCGCACCGCACACCTCGCGCTCAAGCCCACGCCGCTCAACACGTTGCTGCCCGCCAGCTTCGAAAACTTCGTCTGGTGGACGCCCGAAGAGCTGGCCGAAGCCCTCCACGCAAAGGTTCCCCTCTATCGCGGTGTCTGCTCCGACGCCGGCAATCTCCCTGACATCATCCAGGCCACTCTCGAACAGATGCTCGCCGAAAAAGGCGTGCAAGCCACCACCTCGCACACCATCGTCGAGCCGACCAATGAACACCCGCAGCGCGTCGTCAACTTCAAGATCGAAGCGCCACGCATCCGGCTCGCCAGCGTGGACATCACCGGCACGCCAACCGCGCTGGCGGCGGCCATGCAGCAGGTCATCCAGCGCTTCGGGAAGAGCGCTTACAACGAAGGCCTTACGGGCATCACCACGCGGGAACTTCTGCTAATGCCCGCACAGAACGCCGGCTACCTCACCGCGGATCTCACCGGCGTGCAGCGCTCCATGACTGGCGCCGGCGTGGTCTATAGCGCACAGCTTGTCGCGGGAGAGCCCTACAAGGTCGCCGCGATTGCATGGCAGCCTACCCCCGTTTACAGCGCGGCAGACTTCAGTAAGGACGACCTCCTGCACCCCGGCGATCTGGCCTCCGGCGATGCCCTACGCAAGACCGAAGCCAAAATCATCGCCGCGTACCGGGCGCAAGGGTACATCGACGCCTACGTCACACCCGTCCCTACCCTCGATAACACGGCCCACACCGTCACCTACGCGCTGCAGGCCATCCCAGGCGAAGTCTACCGCCTGAAGACAGTGACGCCGCTCAACCTGACGCCCGAAGCCCAGCAGGAGTTCGACGCCAACTGGCGCATGAAGCCCAACGACGTCTACAACGAAAGCTACGTCGCCCGCTTCATCACCAACAACAGCGCGCTCAAGCATTTAGCGGGATACACCGCAAGCTTCCAGGCGGTCGGCGACCCCGCAACCCATCTCGTCGATCTCACCATTACTTTCGTGCCCGGCCACCCCATCCGCTGAGTCACACGGCAGTGAGAGAATAGAGAATTATGATTGAGAGCCAAATTGCAGAAGCGCTAACGTTCGACGACGTTCTGCTCGTCCCCGCATACTCCGATGTCGTTCCGAACTCGGTCAGCACCCAAACCCGCCTCACCAAAAACATCACGCTGAACACGCCGCTGATGTCTGCCGCCATGGACACCGTTACCGAGTCGCGCCTGGCCATCGCCATGGCCCAGCAGGGCGGCCTCGGAGTCGTCCACCGCAACCTCACCATCGACCAGCAGGCCGGAGAAATCGACAAAGTCAAACGCTCCGAATCCGGCATGATCGTCGACCCCGTGACGATCGAACCCGAGCGTCCTATCTCCGACGCCCTCGATGTCATGCGCCGCTACAAGATCTCCGGCGTTCCAGTCACCAAGAACGGCAAGCTCGTCGGCATCCTCACCAACCGCGACCTCCGCTTCGTCTCCCAGACTGACATCCCCATAGCCGACGTGATGACCAAGAAGAACCTCATCACTGTTCCCGTCGGCACCACGCTCGAAGAAGCAGAAAACATCCTCCACGAGCACCGAGTCGAAAAGCTCCTCGTCGTCAACGACGCCTACGAACTCAAGGGCTTGATCACCGTCAAAGACATCCAGAAGAAACTGAAGTATCCGAACGCCAGCAAGGACGACCAGGGCCGCCTGCGCGTCGCCGGAGCCATCGGCGCAACCGGCGATTTCCTGGAACGCGCCGCAGAGCTGGTCAAAAACCGCGTGGACGCTCTCGCCATCGACTCTGCCCACGGCCACTCCTCGCGCGTGCTCGAAGCCGTCCGCGAGGTCAAAAGGGCATTCCCCGACGTCGATCTCCTCGCAGGCAATGTCGCCACCTACGAAGGCACGCTCGCGCTCATTGAAGCCGGCGCGGACGCCGTCAAGGTCGGTATCGGCCCCGGCTCCATCTGCACTACCCGCATGGTCACCGGCGCGGGCATGCCGCAAATCACCGCCATCGCCGAAGCCTATCGCGCCGCCAAGGGCAAAGGCATTTCCATCATCGCCGACGGCGGCATCAAGTACTCCGGCGACGTCACCAAGGCCATCGCCGCAGGTGCCAGCGTCTGCATGATGGGCTCGCTCTTCGCCGGCGTCGACGAGTCGCCCGGCGAAACCATCCTCTACCAGGGCCGCAGCTTCAAGGCCTACCGCGGCATGGGTTCACTCAGCGCGATGGCGCAGGGCTCCGGCGAACGCTACTTCCAGGGCAAGGACGACCTCCGCGCTGACGGCAGCGAGCGCGTCTCGCTCACCGCCCGCGAAGCCCCCAATGGTGGCAACCGCCTCGCCAAATTCGTCCCCGAAGGCATCGAAGGCCGCGTGCCTCATCGCGGTCCGCTCGAAGCCATGGTCTACCAGCTCGTCGGCGGCCTCCGCTCCGGCATGGGCTACCTCGGCTGCGGCACCATCGAAGAACTCCAGACCAAAGCCAAGTTCATCCGCATCTCCGGCGCCGGCCTGCGCGAATCGCACGTCCACGACGTCGTCATCACACGCGAAGCACCGAACTATCACGTCGAGTAAGTGCCGTTTCCTTTGCCTTTCTGGTTGTCATTTTGAGCGGAGCGAAGAACCTGCTGTCTCCCCTTCTTCGCCCGCATCACCTCGTCGCCGCCGGAGTTCTTCGAGACCCAGTCGTCGAACCCACACGATCCATCACATCCACGCAAACACGACGCTGCTCTCTGCTGCATCCCCGCACCCGCCCAATCCAACGCCCCCCTCTAACGGGACGACCATCACCGGCCTCCTCGTCACGATCTCCGCCTAGAGCCGCACCATACTCAACCGGTTTTATAATGGTATTGCCGCCCTCATTCTCTCCGGCGACACAACCAAACTCACCGCATTCTCGATACACTGGCCCGAGCCTATTCCGCCCGCAAAGGAACCCGCGAAACCCATGAAGCGCAGAGACTTCCTCCAGACCACCTCCACCGGCATCGCCGCCTCTATCGGCTATAGCATCCTGCAGCCTGCCGCCAGTGCGCTCGCCCAATCCGCCGCGGCTCCCATGCGCCTCGGTGTCATCGGCCCCGGCAGCCGGGGCCAAGAACTCATCCGCCAGTTCATGCGCGTCCCCGGCGTCGACATCACCGCCATCTGCGACATCTACGAGCCACGCTTTGCCCAGACCGAAAAACTCCTCGGCCATTCCGTCGCCCACCACCACGACTACCGCGAGCTCATTGACCGCAAAGACATCGACGCCATCGTCATCGCTACGCCGCCAAAGTTCCACGGCAAGTACGTCTCGGACGCACTGCGCAGCGGGCGTCCCGTCTATGGCGAAAAGGTGATGGGCTTCAGCGTACAGGACTCACGCGACATCGTCGCTGCCGCGCGCGAATCCAAACAGCATTACCAAGTGGGCCACGAGTATCGCTACGCCCCGTGGTTCATCGAAGCCATTCGCCGCGTTCATGCCGGTGAGATCGGCCACGTCACGCACGTCTACGGCTACTGGCATCGCAACAACGACTGGCGTCGCCCCGTGCCAAATCCGAAGGACGAACGCCTCATCAACTGGCGCCTCTACAAAGAGTCCTCCATGGGCCTGCTCGCCGAGCTCGGCTCCCACATGGTCGACACCGCCAACTGGGTCTTCGGCAGTATGCCCGAGTCCGTGCTCGCGAGCGGCAGCATCGACGAATATCACGACGGCCGCGAAACCGACGACAATGTGCAGGCCATCTACAGCTACTCCGAAGGTCGCCGCTTCGTCTTCAGCGCGCTCGCCAACAACGCCATCCTCGGCAACCAGCTTTGGATATATGGCGACAAAGGCAGCGTGCAACTCACCATCGAAGACGCCACGTTCTTCTACGAGAAAGATTCCTACGCCCGCCTCGCCGCCAAAAATCCCACCGTCGAAAAGGGCATAACCACGGGCGCGTCCTACTCCACCAAGGGCGAAATGCCCTACCGCGGCGAAGGCGAAAAAGTGAAGGTCGACAACTACGAAGACGCCACGCTCACCGCCTGCCGCTCATTTATCACCGACGTCCGCGCCAACAATCGCCCCTTTGCTAATGAGCTCGTCGGCTACGGCGCCGCGGTAGCCATCACGCTCGGTTACCAGGCCAAGGAAGAAGAACGGCTCATCCGCTTCGGCGAGAATGCAAAGGTTTAGCTGCTTCCCTTCGGAAAGTCTGCTTCACCATATAACGTGGAGAGGAAGCTTCATCCAGACGGAACGTATAACCGAAATGCTCCACGGAATCTGATCCACCAGCACATCCAGCGCCTTCCGCTGCACTTTCAAGTCCCAGCGATCAGCCTCAGCTTGCAACTTGCCCTCGCGCTGAAGAAATGTCTCGCGAAGTCCTTCCACGGAGGTGTTCGAAATCACCGTCCAGTGCGAAATCATTGCCTGAAGTAACTGCGTACAAGCTTCCTTCTCGTGTTCCGTCATCTCGATGGATGCCGCAATCGGCGCAGTCAGCGCCAGGCCACACAAAACCTTGTTGAGCCCCAGTTCGGGTTCCGGCGCGGAAGTTCTTCCATCCACGAGCCATTGCAACAGGTGCGGCGCGCGCATAGCCGACGCCATATCTTTCCAGCCTTGATCACTTGTCATATCGAACATCGAGAACAACCGCGGCAGAAACGGACCCGTCAGTGTCAATCCCGCATTTCGTACATAGAGCGGTTCGCTCATGGCGTCTACTCGCTCCCATCCCAAACCATCGCCTCAAACCGATGCAGCGTCCGATACCCCAGCTCATCGTAGAGCCGCCGCGCCTCCATATTCGCCTCAGTCACGGTCAGCGACAACGCCTTCCCCCCACGCTTCGCCAGCACACGGGCCGCCTGTTGCAGCAGCATCCTCCCCAGACCCATCCCGCGCAGCGCCGGAGTCACGCAAAGCTGCGTCACATGAGCCACGTCGTCGCGCACCCGCGAGCTCAACAGCATCGCCTGCGGCGTATTCGTACGCTCATCCCGCAGCATCCAGGAGTTCATCGCATCGAACGTCCCACACCCCGGAAACCGGATGATATTGTGCAGAAACCGCAACGACCCATGCACGCTGCGATACTGATCGTTGATCCCACTATCCATGTGCCCGGCATAGCAGCGGTGAATTAGCTCCGCCGCCGCATCATAGAACTCCGGCCGCCAAGCTTCCAGCCGCAATCCCAGCGGCAGCTTCACCTCGTCAACACCCGAGGCCGCCACCACATCGCCCACCATAAACAATCGCGGATAACTCCGAAACCCACGCGACAGAAACGGCCCCGCCAGCGCCCCCACCGGAAACATCAATAACTGCGACTCAATGCGATCCACGCCCGGCGTGGCCTGTAGCATCTCGATCAAATGATGCAGCAGCGTCTCGCAAACCGGATTCTCCAGTCCCTCCGTCTCGCCAAACGCATACGCATCGCCGATCACGGCCTTCGCGCCTTCCATCACACCGAAGGTATAGCCCGTCACCTTGCCACCGTGCGTCGCCACGTAGCCGGGAAGCACACGCCCATCCAGATACTCCAGCAGCAGTTCAATCGAGCTTGAATAATCCCACCACAGCCGCCGTTCCCAACGCTCCGCTTCTTCCTTCAGCAATGGACGCAACTGCGCCGCGTTGAAATGCCGCAAATCCAGCACCTCCACCTGCGAGCTCGCGCTCCTCAACCCGAAGATCGGTGATCCCAACGTCATGGCTTCGGCCATCCTACAGCCTCACACCCAGTATCAACTCTTCGGATAAACCCGGTATACGGACAATCCCTGCGTCTCGTACAGAAAGAGCTGCTGATACACACGCCCATGCAGCCATATCTCCAGGTCATCGGCATCGCGCGTCGGAATCACCAGCACATGCTCCTGCTCGGGAATGCCCTCCATCGACTCGCCTTCCAGCATGTAATGCGCCACGTTCTGGTCGCGATAAAACGCTAGCCCATAGTCCAGGTCGCGCCGCACATCGAACACCGCCACCGTCTGCACGTCCGGCGCCGCCTGTGCAATCTCTCGCGCCAGCGGCCGCGATGAGTAGTTCAAGTCCAGCAGGTTCCCGTTCATTGTCATCAGGAAGAACAACAGCCCCGCCAGCGGCACCAGTGTCACAAACCGCATCCGCCGTATCCCATACCGCTTCACCACTAAGATCACTAGCAGCGCCGCCAGCACACCCAGCAACGCCGCCCATACAAACGTCTTCGGTGCGGGAACGATCTTCTGATACACCATGTACTGCGGGCAGAGCAGCAACACAAACGTCAAAAATCCCGTCAGCCCGGCATGCAGATACAGCAGCCAATCCGGCAGTCCCACACGCCGCACCCGGAAGAGATAGTCACCCGTAAGAATTGCCAGCGGCGGAATCGACGGCAGAATATACCCCGGCAGCTTCGACCCAGAAAACGAAAAGAAAACCACCGGCAGCAACGCCCACAGCACCAGGAACTCCGGAAACGCATCCCCTGCCCTGTGATGCCCCACATAGCGCTGCGCATTGTGGCGAACCTTCCATTCGGCAATTGATCCCCCAATCGCCTCCACCAGTGCCCGGAACGCCAGCGCCGTCCACGGCATCAGCCCCAGAATTAAGACAACCAGATAGTAATAAACCGGCTGATGGTGTTGATACCGGTTCGTCGCGAACCGCTCCAGATTATGTTCCAGGAAAAACTGCCGGAAGAAGCTCGGATTCCGCCGCTGCACGGCAATGTACCAGGGCAGCACCATCACAAAAAACAACGCCAGCCCGGGCCACCAGATCGTCCGCCGCAGCGCCGACCACTCCCGGCGCAGCCCGCAGAACAGCACGATCGTCCCCAGCATCAGGAAAACGGCCACCGGTCCCTTGGCGAGCGTCGCCGCCGCACCGAAAAAATACAGATCGAACAGCCAGAATTTTTTGCCGGTCTCGTACCACGCATACCAACCCAGCATCCCCATGGAAAGCGGCGCCGCAAGCTGCATGTCCGTCGACGCGCCGCGAGCAAACGCGACCATCGCCGCGCAGGAAACCAGGATCAGGGAGGCATCCAGATGGCCGCCCGGCCGGAAGCGCCGCAGATGCAGAAACGCCAGGATAACCAGCGCAAACGTCGCTGATGTCGAAGGCAGTCTGGCCGACCAGTCCGAGACGCCAAACTCCTTGAAAAAACTCATCGCACGCCAGTAATACAGCGCCGGTTTTTCCAGCCACGGCTTGCCATACAGAATCGGCGTTACCGTGCCACCTACCAGGCAATGGTAGCTTGCCTCCACGTCGACCGGCCGCAGACTATGCGGCGTCACCTTCGCATGCACCTCGTGACAGTCTTCCGAGTGCGCCGCCAGCATTTCGCGCGCAATCTGCGCATACCGCGGTTCGTCGGCGCCCACCAGTCCCAGCTTGTCCCCACCCACGTACGGCACAAGCCCCCAAAGCAGGAAGAAGCTCGAAACCAGCAGCAACACAACGATTTCCCAAACCGCCGTGCCCCAGCGCGAATAGGCAAACTCCCGCAAAGCTCCCCAAACGCCTGAAGCGTAGCCGGGTACTGAACTTGGGCTCTCAGGAGCCAAAGCCACGGATTGGTTCGTCTCGATCAGTTTCGTAAATTCCGTCAAATCTATTTGGAATCTCTCGTAGAGTCGTTTCTAAGGATTCCTTTTGAAGGTTGGGTCGGTCGGCCTCGTCACCATCGGTTCATTCGCGGAACGATCCCAAGGCTACCAGACTTCTCGTCCCAATTCCTCCAACATGCGGCCAATCGCTGAATCCAGTGGGCCTTCCAGCGTGCATCCGCTCGCATTCCGGTGACCGCCGCCACCAAATCGACTGGCAATTTCCGCCACATCAATATTCCCACGGCTGCGCAAACTCAACCGGAACTGGTCGCCCGGCGGCAGCTCCCGCAGAAAAATCGCCACCTCGACATCCGCAATGCCACTCAGCGAGTTCACAATCCCTTCGCAGTCTTCCACCACCGCGCCGGCCCTGTCCATCTGTTCCTCGGTAATCCACGCCCAGGCCACGCCATTCTCGATTCTCATCGTCCCCAGCGCCGCGCCCAGCGCTCGCACTTTGCCCTCGGGATTCGAAAAATAAACCTGCTTGGCGATTGCGCTCGCATCGGCGCCGCTTTCCACCAGATGGACAGCCAGCGCAAACGTGCTGGCCACCGTGCTTGGATACGTGAACGATCCCGTATCGGTCAACACTGCCGTATACAAACAGGTCGCCATTTCAGGAGAAATCTTCACACCGGACGCCACCGCAAGGTCGTACACCATTGCCCCCACCGCGCACGCCTTAGGATCGATCCAGTTGAAGTCCGCAAACGGACGCCCGCTCAGGTGGTGGTCGATGTTGATGGTCAACCCCGCCCCCATGGCCGCAAAATCCCCCGTATGGAAGCCCGTTCGCTCTACCCGGTCGCACTCCAGAACAATCGCCGCATCCGGGTGGTCACATAGCCGTCCCTGAATCTGCTCGATCCCTGGCATCCACCGGTATACCGCCGGAATCGGATCGCTGAACCCAACCACCACCCGCTTGCCCATCGCCTCCAGCAGATACATCATCCCCAACGCCGAACCCAGTGCATCCCCGTCAGGACGCGCATGCGACGTCACGAAAAAACTATCCCGTTGCCGGATTAGCTCCAACAGCGACAAAATCGACGAGCGATTCGAAGCCTGCGTCTGCGAGATGGCGAGTATTTCCTGAGCGGCCATGGCGTTTCTTTGATCCGTGAGATGCACAGCGGGAATTTCAGTTCTTATCGGCCGTAGCGGCCGATTTCTTTTTCAACTTCGCATTCCGTTTTTCCATCCGGCCCAACAGCTCATCCATCCGCGAGTTGATTTTTTCCGAACGGTCAATCGCAAACGTTATTTCCGGCACATGCCGAACGCCCATCCGGTACCGAATCTCCGTCCGTATGAACCCCCGCGCCGCCATCAGGCCCTCAAGCGTTTCCGCTTCTTCCTTTTCAGACCCGGCTACAGCGATAAAAACCCGGCAACTCTTGCCGCCCGGCGCCAGCACGACCTCCGTCACATGGCACGGAGCAATCCGCGGATCGGAAAGTTCACCCTCCAACATGGCGGTGATTTCTTCCGCGAATGTATTTACGACGCGGCCCCGGTGATAATCTCTTGCTCTTTGTTCTGGCATTGGGTTGACGCTCCAGAATAACATTTTTCGGCCTAACCTTGCATAAACTGGCCACGACCTTCATCCCGTCAAATCCGGCCCATCCGTCGCCTCCAGCACAACGTCGGCCTCAATATAGGCGTCCACGATCTCGCACCCTAAACCCACGCAAAGCCTCCGCGCCGCGCTTTCCACCTCACGCAACTGCCCACCCAGATACGATGACGACCCCGAAATCGCCACCACCCCCAGCGTAGCCCGGTTCCACACCACAGCCTCATCCAGCTCAGCCACCGACACATTGAACCCATGCCGCAGCTTTTCCTTCAGCGACCGCACCACCTGCCTACGGTCCTTCAGCGACTGCGCATGTTCAATCGCAAGCTCGAGCGTAAGGGTACCAATCGGCATAGTCGTCGGGTTGAGACTACACCAGCGTCCAAACCGCACACACCCATGATTCCCATTCCACTGAAGTTGCAGTATCCGAAGCGTTCCTCCAGGCAAAACCAAACATCCAACAAGACGATACGGTCGTACTACTTTCAGCCGGTCAATTCCTGCGACACAAGGGCCAGACATGACCATTCTCGATCAGCCGCCAGCCGCCACAACCGCCACTCCATCGAGCTGCGGCGCCTGCCGCGACGGCGAAGCCGAGCTATTCCCCTTCTCCATGGCCTTCCAGCCGATCGTCGATGTAGCCAGTCAGACGGTCTTCGCCTACGAAGCGCTCGTCCGTGGGCCAAACCAGGAATCAGCGTTTTCTGTCTTGAATCAGGTCACGCCCGAAAACCTCTACGCCTTCGACCAGGGCTGCCGTGTCCGTGCCATCGAACTCGCCGCGAAGCTCGGCATCCACCGGCAGGGCTCACGTCTATCGGTCAACTTCAAGCCCGGTGCCGTCTATAGCCCCGCCGCCTGCATCCGTCGCACCCTTCGCGCTGCCGCCGAAACCGGCTTCCCCCTCGACCACCTCATCTTCGAAATCACCGAAGACGAGCGCGTCAGCGACACCGTTCACCTCCAGCAGATCGTCACCGAATATCAGAAGCACGCCTTCGGCCTCGCCCTCGACGACTTCGGTGCCGGATTCTCCGGCCTCAATCTGCTCTCCGAGTTGACCGTCAACTACGTCAAGCTCGACGCCGACCTCATCCGCAACCTCCACGACCGTCCGCGCGCCGAAACCATCGTCCGCTCCGCGGTCGCCATGTGCCACGAAATCGGTGCCGAAGTCATCGGCGAATGCATCGAAACCGTGGATGAGTACGAAGCGCTCCGCAGCTGCGGCGTCCACCTCATGCAGGGCTACTTCTTTGCCAAACCCCAATTTGAAGCCCTGCCGGAGATTACCTGGCCTTAATACAGGCCTGGACGATCATAGGTAGACCAAAGAGTTGAATTTTCCCGCCACCAGGCCTACACTCCTTAAAGCAGACGAATTTGTTCTGCCGCATGGGGCCGCCTTTTCCGGGACCTGCAAGTCGCCGTGAGCACACCGGCAAGTCGGCGGAGGAAACGAGTGGGCCAAAGCCCACTTTTTGTTTGCTCTAAATACCGTTTTGCGGACGCTGACAACACCCGCAAAACACAAGCACCACAAGACGTCCTATGGCCCTGCAGTTAGAGACAATTCGCGCCACAGCCGACCGCGTTGCGGCCTCGCATCACCTTGACGTCGTAGACCTTGAGTTCACCGGGGGCGCCAAGCATCGCCTGCTGCGCGTCTTCCTCGAAAAAGACGCCGCAGCCCGCGCCAAGCTTGCGGAGCAAGCCGCCTCGGACGAAGCAGAAGGCCTGCCAAAGGGCGTTCCGGTCGAAACCCTCTCCGGCACCACGCACGAGGACTGCGCCAGCTTCGCCCGCGACTTTGGCACCGTGCTCGACATTGAAGACCTGATTCCCGGCGCCGAGTACACACTCGAAGTCAGCTCACCCGGCCTCGAACGCAAGCTCCTCAAGCCGGCCGACTACGATCGCTTCAAGGGCAGCCTGGTCAAGGTGCAAACCTTCACCCCGGTAGACAATAATCGTCACTTCACCGG
>CBDDDO010000030.1:0-28732 GCA_965226655.1 Granulicella sp.
TCGCCCACTCCCATCGCGCGGCACAGGAGCAAGTTGTTGCCGAGCTTGCCATTCGCATCCAGCGGCAGATGCGCGCTGTAAACGGCAACGTCCGCCGCGAACGCCCGCTTCCACATCCGGTAGCGTCCTCCGATCATCGGGTGCGTGCCGCCCCAGAACAGCCCGTGGTGTACCAGTAAGAGGTTGATCCCCCGCCGTCCCGCCTCCTCCAGCGTATGCGCGCTCGCATCGACCGCCGCGCCGATCTTCGTGATCTCGCCCGAATTCTCCAGTTGCAGCCCGTTCACCGCGCCGTCGTAATCGGCGATGTCGCGGATGCGCAGGAAACCGTCCAGGTATTCGATGATCGGATGGAACGCGTTCATGCGTATCATCAAAACCCGTTCTGTTCATCGCGCAAATCCCGGTTACATTCACCGGCCTTATGTTAAGTGCCGGAATCGTCGGTCTGCCCAATGTCGGCAAGTCGACCCTCTTCAATGCCGTCACGCGCACCCGCAAGGCGCAGGCGGCCAACTATCCTTTTTGCACGATCGATCCGAACGTCGGGATCGTCACCGTGCCCGATGCCCGACTCCAGGTGCTCAGCAAGCTTTCCAGCTCGCAGAAGGTCATCCCAGCGGCCATCGAGTTCGTCGATATCGCCGGCCTCGTACGCGGCGCGAGCGGTGGCGAAGGGCTCGGCAACCAGTTCCTGAGCCATATCCGCGAGGTGGATGCGATCGTGCAGGTCGTCCGCTGCTTCGAGGACGCGGATATCCATCACGTCAGCGGCTCGGTCGATCCCGTTCGCGACATCGAGGTCATCAACACGGAGCTGATCCTCGCCGATCTCGCCAGCGCGCAGAAGCGCCAGGATCGCAATACCAAATCCGCGCGGTCCGGAGACAAGACGGCCCAGGCCGAGAACGCGCTGCTTGCCCGGCTCATCCCGCATCTGGACGCCGGCCGGCCCGCACTCCTGCTCGAAGTCACCGACGAGGAGCGCAAGCTCCTGCGCGGGTTTTTCCTGCTCTCGGGCAAGCCCACCATCTTCGCCTGCAACGTGGCCGAGAGCGATCTCTCGGCGCTCACCACGGCCGTGGCCGAGGTCGAGCTGCATTCCTCATCCTCGCCCGCCGCGCATCATGTCCGCGCGGTGCGCGACTACGTCAAGGCGCACCTCGATACGCAGGCGGTCGTGATCTCCGCGCAGATCGAGAGTGAACTGGTCGATCTCTCCGACGAGGAAGCCGCCGAATACCTCCAGGGAATCGGCGTCGGCCCCGAAGGCAGCGGCGTCGCCGCGCTGATCCGCGCCGTTTATCATCTACTCGGCCTGCGCACGTATCTGACCACCGGCGAGAAAGAGACCCGCGCGTGGACGATCCATGCCGGTGACAAAGCGCCGGCCGCCGCCGGGGTCATCCATTCGGATTTCGAGCGCGGTTTCATCGCGGCGGAGATCGTCCACTACGACGAGTTGGTGCGCCTTGGCTCGACGGCGAAGGCGCGCGCCGAAGGCAAGCTGCGCATCGAAGGCAAGGAATACGTGGTCCACGACGGGGACGTGGTCGAGTTCCGCTTCAACGTCTAAGCGTCTGCGCCCGTGAGCGCGGGTGAAGTCGGGCAGTTTACAACCGGGAAGCGCTCGCGGTTCGTTACACTCTCGCTCGTTCAACATTCAATTACCACCATGTCCCCATCCGTCAAAGACCTCACCAAGCAAGCCGCCATCAGCCCGAAATCCCGCGTGGGCGGCTACGTCATTCTCGCCCGCAGCGCTGACAAGGCGCGCGCTGAATTTCTCGGCGGCAACGTCGGCGAATACCATACCGATTGCCCACTCGATCACATGCTTCTGGATTGGAAGGGCGTCTCGTACGCCGAATTCAAGAAGTTGATCGAGGAAGGCGCGGACAACGAGAAGATAGCCGATTACCTCGACACGCACGGTACGGAGAAAACGCCCGATGAGGTGAAAGCCTGGGCGGATGGCATGGAAAAGATGAACCCGTACGAGAACCCTGAGAAGCGTGAATGGTACGTAGGCGAGACCACGAAGCTCGGTCTCGATCCGAAGACGACCCCGCTCTTCGACTGGCTCGACGCCGACGACAAGGCGAGCTACAAGAGCTAGACGGAAGCGTTTTTTTTCGTGCTTGGGCACGCGCGGGTGGATCGCGACCTCCGGGCGCGATGGCAAACACTGGCGCGGCAGCGCCCTTGAAGTCAGGCGGCTACTCCGCGATCTGGAACCCATCGCGCCCGGAGGTCGCGATCCACCCGCGTTACACTCCAATGCTGTGCTGTAGCTACGGCATTCCGCGTCCGTGCGGGACAGCGTTCGCGAACCGCACGCCGATGGCAGCCCGATGCCGTCACCTTACATGGCAGCCCCATGCCAAATCTATCACTACAGAACCAAAACGCCGGTGGACAATCCGGCCCGGTTCGTCCATCGTGAGCGGTTTGTCCGGCATATCTCCGGTCGGCCCGAAATTCTCCATGCGCTGCCTTCGCCCGCTCGTTTCCGCTCTCCTCCTGATCACCCTCGCATCCCCACGCCCGCTGCGCGCGGACATCGCGGACATCCGCAAGAGCGTCGTGCGGGTCACGACCACCTCGCAAAACCCCGACTACAAGGTGCCCCTGGAACCCCGGGAACATTGAGCGCGGCGTCGGCGCGGGGTTCATCATCGCGGGTCCGCGGATCATCACGAACGCGCACGTCATCAGCAACGAGCGGTTCGTGACCGTCGAGCGTGAGAACGATCCTAAGAAATACTCGGCCCAGGTAAAATTCGTCGCGCACGATTGCGATCTCGCGGTGCTCGACGTATCCGACCCCGGGTTTTACAAGGGGCTCAAGCCGCTGGAGATCGGCGGGATTCCGCAACTGGAATCGAGCGTGTCAGTCTACGGCTATCCCATCGGCGGCGAACGCTTGAGCGTCACGCGCGGTGTGGTCTCGCGCGTGGATTTCCAGGTGTACACGCACTCGTCCGTGGACAGCCATCTCGCCTGCCAGATTGATGCCGCGATCAATCCCGGCAATTCCGGCGGCCCCGTGCTCCAGAACGGAAAGGTCGTCGGCGTCGCGTTCCAGGGCTACAGCGGCGACGTCGCCCAGAACGTCGGTTACATGATCGCGACCCCCGTGCTGCAGCATTTCCTCACGGACATCTCCGACGGACATTATGACAAGTACGTCGATCTCGCGATCACGCCTTTTCACCTCCAGAACCCCGCTGAACGCGCCGCGCTCGGGCTCAAGGACGAAGACACCGGCGTGCTCGTCGGTGACGTGATGCCGGGCGGCACCTGCGACGGTGTGCTCAAGGCCGGCGATGTGATCCTCTCGCTCGACGACAACAAGGTCACCAGCGACGGGTTTGTGGAGATCGACGGCGAACGCGTCGAGATGGCCGAGGTCGTCGAGCGCAAGTTCAAGGGCGATTCACTCAAGATGCATATCATGCGCGATCGCGCGGAACTGGATGTGACCGCGAAACTCAAGCCCGCGTGGCCCTACCTGATCCAGGCGAACGCCTACGACGTGAAGCCGCGCTTCGTGCTCTTCGGCGGCCTGCTTTTCCAGCCGCTTTCACGCGACTTCCTGGAGGTATACGGCATCGACGATCTGCGCGTTCGGTACTTCTACGATTCGTTCGTGGATCGCGATATTTTCCTGGAGCATCCGGAAGTGATCATCCTTAGCCAGGTGCTCCCGGATCCCATCAACACCTATCTCGAGGAGTTCCGTAACGCGATCGTCAGCGAAGTGAACGGTCATCCGATCAAGCGCCTCGATGATCTCGCGGCCGCGTTCGCGGAGCCGTCGGATTATTACGTGATCAAGTGCATCGGCCAAGGCCGTCCGATCGTCCTTGAGCGCTCGGCCGTGGAAGCCGCGCGCGACCGGATCAAGACGGCCTATAACGTGGTCAGCGAACAGAACCTCACGCCGACGCCCGCGACGCCGCCCGCGAACGCGGCTCTGGCAACCTCAGCGTCCCGCCCCCCCGGCATCGCTGCTCTCGCTCGCTGATTCTTTGTTCCCGGCCAAAGCTTTTCCCGCCCCGGGAACCGTGTGCTGGTCTTCCTAGCTTCGACAACTTTCCGATATGCCCCGATTTTCCACGCTCCTTCTCGCCGTCATCCTCGTCGCCTCAGACGCAACGTCGCGCGGCGCACCGGTCGAGCGCCCTGTGCCGAAGAACGGTCTCTCCGTCGTCCGCGTCAACGTCACGGACCAGGACTACGATTTCTTCCGGCCCTGGGCGAAGAAGAATCCGCATGATCTCCACGGCCTGGGCGCGGTCATCGCCGGGAACCGCGTCCTCGTGACCGCGCAGCTCGTCGCCAACCACAGCTACGTCGAGCTCGAACGCGCCGAAAGCGGCCAGCGTACGGACGCGAAGGTCCTCTGCGTGGATTACGAGGCGAATCTCGCGTTGCTCCAGCCGACCACCGGCAATTTCCTCGCGGGCCTGCGGCCTCTCGAGTTGACGATCGATTCCGTGGTCGGCGATCGCGTGAACGTTCTCCAGCTCGAAAGCAACGACGCGCTCGTCGCGACTCCGGGGCCGATCACGACGATCGAGGTTGCGCACTATCAGCTCGAAGGCACCGCGTTCCTCGTTTACCGGCTCAGCCTCCCGCTGCAATATCGCGAGGGCAGCTTCACCGCGCCCGTCATCAAGGATGGCAAACTCGCGGGCATCCTCATGCGTTACGATCCGCGCACGCAAGGGGTCGATGTCCTTCCCGCACCCGTGATCGCGCACTTCCTCAAGGATGTGGATAGCGGCAGCTACCAGGGATTCCCTCACGCTGGCCTGGAGTACTCGCCGACGCGTGATCCGCAGTTGCGCCACTATGCCAAGCTGCCGCAGGGCGACGGCGGCGTGTACGTGACCGAAGTGGTCCCCGACGGTCCTGCTGGCAAGGCCGGGTTGAAGCCGGGCGACATCCTTCTCGAGATCGCAGGCCAGGCGATCGACCAGGACGGCAATTACGAGGAACCGCTCTACGGGCGAATCTCGTTTGCGCATCTGATCACGACCAGGTCGTTCGCGGGACAAAAGCTGCCCGTGAAGATCATGCGCGACGGCGTCCCGCAGACCCTCGAGCTCACGCTCGCGCATCAGCCCGCGCAGGATTACGTCAGCGAACCGTACGTCATTGATCGGCCGCCGCGCTACGTTGTTGTCGACGGGCTGATCTTCCAGGAGCTTTCGCGCCAATATCTCAAGGAGTGGGGCGGCGACTGGCAGAAGCAGGCGCCCCAGCGTCTGGTGTATCTCGACCGCTACCAGAGCGCGCTCGTTCCCGCGAGCCACAAGCGGATTGTGATCCTGAGCCAGGTGCTGCCGGTCGCGAGCAACATCGGTTACGAGGATCTAAAGTATATGGTCGTGACGAACGTCAACGGGAAGCCCATCGACAGCCTGGACGACCTGCCGGGAGCGCTTTCTGGTCCGCAGGGAGGGTTCGACAAGATCGAATTCGAGGATGTGCCGCGGACGATCTACCTCGATGCAAAACGTCTTGACGAGAACAACCGCGACGTGCAGCAAAGCTACGATCTGCCGTCGTTGCAGCGGCTGGATTGATTTGGTGAGGGCATCAGCCCGATAGCAATATGGACGGGACACTCGGGCGTTAGAGCGTTTTAACTTTCGCTGTAGCCACGGCACTCCGTTGCCGTGTCCGGCGTTTCCAGCACAGACACGGCAACGGAGTGCCGTGGCTACAGCACAGAGCGGCTACAACTTTCATTAAAATGCTCTTAGTGTATCCCGCGACGCGAGCGCCGGAGCAAGTTAAGGATCGTTGGCACGCACGCGGTCGTCCGTGATGAACGCGGCATGTTCGGCTGCGGGCAACGGCAGGCCGGGCGGGGTGATCTTTTCCCCGGCTTTTTCCCTGGCGGCGAGTTCCAGGTTCAGCGCCAGCAGAAAAGCGAGCGGATCAGCGTCCTCCGGCATCGCGTAAGCGGCGCGGACGGCAGCGTCGAGCCGGGCGCGGGCTTCGCGAAGCGGATTGGCACCCGGTTCTTCGAGCGTGCGGTAGAGTGCGCGCAGGGAGTAGCCGAGTTTGGTCATGATCTCCCTGCGCAAAGCGACCGCCCGACTGTGACGGGATCAAGCGCTCTTCGCCGTTCGAGAATCTTTTTGCGGGTCTTCGAGCATCGCAGTTGCAACAAACCGGCTGCTTGCTGGGCGATACCTGAGGAAGCGTCACCATAGGCGCGCCGGTGGTTGCGACCATTGAATTGCTCCACCGCGTCGGGCGCCTTATGGCCCCACACGGTCCACTCTCTGCGCCGGGTGCCTTATGGCCCCACACGGTCCACTCTCTGCGCCGGGTGCGAGCAAGGAATGGTGGTGCCCGTGAGCAATTCTTGACGGGAGGTGATGAACCCGTAGCGTTAGCCACTTCGCCGGTATGTTCCGCCTCCTAAGAACTCAACGATGCCTAAGTCTCGCAAGCGCTGGAGTTGTTGTCTCAACTTGGCTCGCACATTCTTGTTGTTTGGGTAACGCTCTAAAACGAGCGGCATGCATGCCAAGACGAAAGCATCCAAACTGAATGTCGTATTTCGTTGCGTTTGCACGCCTTCAAGAGCAAGTCGGGTCCAGCCTGGCAGGTGCTCGCGAAGCGCGCGCCCCAATGGCGTGTTCGGCCGAACGTCCGCCAAAAGGCGCGCATCTATGTCCGCGGCTAGAAGCTTTGGAGAAAGCGTTTCTTGGAGCTTCCGGACCGGCTCGCGAAGCGACTGCAAGTCTGACACACTCCATCTTTGTAATGGCTCTCGTGCATTGAAAGCTTTGAGGATCAATTCCCCAGCAGCATGTACGCTCTCTGCGTCGCTTAAAACGACTCCGCACTCAAGATTGGTACGCATTCCGCTGAAGGTCGCATTAGCCGAAGTGACGAGTCCGCACAGATCGTCGATGACATATACCTTTGCATGAAGCCGATGAGCACTAATGATTTCAGTCCCACAGCTAGCTAAAGCCTGTTGCGAAAAGGGGCCTTATTTTTTCGCTTTGGCAGGGATGAGGCGCTCTTTGTTGGAGGCGGCGAGCGTGCGCAGGCGATCCTGGAGTTGAGACCAGGCCTCGACACCTCGGCGGATTTGAGTCTCGGCGGCTTTGGGCACGTAGTAGCCGGTGGTTTTGCCCGTGCTCCCACGATAGCTGATATATAAATTGGGGCCATGCTTAGGGCCGCCGTGGTGACAACGACACTTTGGGTTGCCACAGGTGCGATAAGTCTCCGAGAGCGAGCCGTAAATCGACTCCCCCGCCAGTTGGCTGATTTCTCGCAGCAGTTGCTGGCGGCTGTCCGGGGCTTCGCCTTTCATGCTTTGAAGCGCGGCTTTCATCCACTGCGACACCTTCTCTTGCTCAGGTTGGGCCGGGTCATCGCCACCAGATTATGCGCGATGATGCACCAGCCCACATGTCTTTGAAAGCCAATCTCCCCTTTGTAAAAGGCCCGCCGCAGGCCAAAGCGGTGCTTGAGGGTGCTCACGCGCGCTTCAATGCCTGCTCTCCAGCCTTGGCCCCGCCGAAACCAGCGTTCCTTTTGCCGCTTTGAGCGGCTGGCACTCAAAGGTCCTCGGCCCGGCAGAACTACCTGCTTGACTCCCAGTTCGCTCGCCGCCTTTTCGTTGGCAGCATTCCAGTAGCCCCGGTCAGCAGCAGCCAGTCGCGGCGCTTGCCCAAAGATAGTGCGATGGGCTGCGAGCGCCGGCAGCCACTGTTGCTGGTCGCTGGGGTTGCCTCTTGCGACGTCGTAATGACTGACGATCCCATTTTCGACTTCGTCGAGGCGCACCAAGCGCCCGAACTCGTTGGGCTTGTGAACTTTGCCCTTGCGGATCACCACGCTGTGCGGCTCAAACAAGCTTAAGATCTTCTCGGGGTGGCGGGTTTCTCCGTGCAAAACGCGCGCCTGACTCTGGGCGAGGACTTTCTCCACCAAAGGCAGGTAATGTTTGAGCGAGGCTTCTGCTCGGGCCACCTGCAAGAAGGCATCGGCTCGAGCGCTCAGTTGGCCTTGCTGGAGATCCTCGATGACCGCAGCGGCCTGGGCGGCGACTTGGCGGGTTAAAGCGATGAGTTTTTGGTAGCTGCTTTTGAGTTGCGCACGTCCGGTCTCGGTGAGGGTCTTGGCGGCACGGCAAATCTCGAGCACGCGATACTTGGCCGCCCGCGCGTGATCAACCACCTGGAGGTGGGACTGCTGGCAGCCGGCGGCCACGCGTTGCAGAGAACGAGTCAGCACGCGCAGCGAATCGCCCAAGAGCGAGCTATCGGTCGGGTGGTGGATATTGGTTTCGACGGCTGTGGTGTCGGTGCGCAGCTTCTTGCCCGCGGCGATGGCTGATTGCCTGGCTTGCTCGACGATGCGCTGATGGATTTGCTCAGTGCCTTCCTTGCCAAAGAGAGCGAAGGCGCGGCAGAGATTGGTAAAATCAGGAATCGGGTCCTCATAAAACCGGGTGAAGCGCCGATAGAGCAGGCTGGCGCGGAGTTCTTGCTCCAGCTCACGATAGGACCAACCCTTGATGTGCTTGAGGACCAGGCACCGCAGCAATCGATCGGGCGCGATGCCGACGCGTCCAGCCCTGGCCGAGCCGGGTGAGCGGGTGGCAAGAACTTGAGTGCTCAAGACCAACAGCTGCGGATCATCGAGCAGGTGATCGATCGGATCGAGCAGCGGGTCGGCGATGGCGGCGGCTTCCTTAAAGAAGGCGAAAGCGAAGAGCGAGGCTGGCCGCGAGAGTTTGCCGATCACTTATAATCGATATAGTCGATTAGTTGACAACTATGCAACCAAAAAAACGATCAAAAAAAACGCCCCGCCAGAGCGAAACACCATTTCGCAACAGGCTTTAGCTAGATCACAAACTGCGTCTAGATCGGATGCGCCACTGGCAAAATCTCGCATGTCCGCGCGAGTGAGCAGAACTCGACGGATAGTAGCCGGTAGTGCGCGATGCAGTTTCGGTAACCATCCGCCGACGTAAGGGCTGGAAATGAGCAACTGCGACTTGCAGTGCATGAGCGCACCTTTCAACCATTCCTCGGTGGGCGTCGTAACAAACTCAGTCACGATGGAGACGCTAAAAATTGTTCTACCTCCTCTGGCATCACTGAAATCGGATGTGGCTTTAATTCACCGACGCAGTCAGCCGACTGGTCGTACATACGATCGTCCCAATCAACGAGAATAATGCGAATTTCCTCGTCGGCATACACATCCTGTACTACGCCGCCCAAGACTTCGATCACAACGGTTTTCATATTCGAGCAGTTTAGATATAGTTTGATTGCACATCGTGCTCTCTTGACGCCCCGTCAATCGCGCTTGCGATGAAACTTTTATTCCCGCCCGGCACCGCGACGCGGCTCTTTAACAAGCGGAACGCGCGAAGCACATCGGACATGTCGTTCCACTCTGCGGGAAAGTCTTTCATCAGGACGGCGGAAGCGTGTCTCCATTCGTGAATTTCGTAGAGCCGGTGAAGTTCCTGAGGAATGTCGCTGAGTGCCACGCAGTTTGGTTATCTGGTAAGGGAGGGAAGTGCAACCTTGCGTTCCAAGCGCTTGATCTCGCGGTAGGCGACGAAGAGGAAATTACCGCTGCCGCACGCCGGGTCGAGCACCCGGAACAGCCTCAGATCGCGCAGGGTCTCGCGGAGTTTGGTCAGGCTCTTGCCCGCGCCTTCGATCCGTTCTCGCCCACGGACGCACGATGGTGGGCCCAACGGCGCGGTGGAATCCCGCACCTGAATCGCGATTTTATGTGGCTACTGGAGGCCGCGCAGCGGTCGGACCTCGTTTCAGTTGACGAGGAAACCGTGTTTCTTCTCGAACCCTTCGACACTTTCCCACTATGACCGACACCAGCGTCACCAAAGTAGCGTCCGAATTCTCGCCATCCGGTGAACTCGGCCAGAAGTATCTCGCGAGCGGCGTGCATGTCGCAATGCGCCTCTGGAAGGACGAACCGCCCGCCGAACCGCGTCCCGAAGTGGCTCGCGAATACGAGACCGTGGGCTACGTGATCAAAGGCAAGGCCGAACTGCATTTGGCGGGACAGATCCTGCTGCTCAACGCGGGTGATTCCTGGGTCGTTCCGAAGGGCGCGAAACACACCTATCGGATTCTCGAAACGTTGACCGCGCTGGAAGCGACCAGCCCGCCCGCGCAAGTTCACGATCGCGATCACGCCAAGTAGGGATGTCTCTCCGAGGACAGTCCCTATTTTGAAGTGAAGCCGGGTGAGCAAGTCGCCCGCTCCGACATCAGACGCCGCCCCAGGAGAGTCAGGGAATGCCTGCGGAGAGGCATCCCTACCTGACGGACGTGGTTTCCCGGTTGACCTTGCCCGCCTGGCGGCGTTCAGGATGCGTGCTGGTCCGGCTGCTGCTGCTTTCGATCCCGGCGTCACTGGCGCTCGCGTATTTCCACCCACCACCCGTATGGGTGTTCGCGATGTCGATTCGTCGCCATCATCCCGCTCCCGGATTACATCCGCCTGGGAACGGAAGAGGTCTCGCACTGCTCCGGAAGCGCGATCGGCGGCCGGCTTAACGTCACCTTCGGCAATGCGCCCGAGCTGTGATATCATGCGCTAATCCCCATGAATCAACATTTTCTGCGCACCCGCGCATCACTTCGCGGGAGCCTCCTGGCTTCGCTGTGCGTCTGCCTTTGTATTGCATCGAGTCACGCTGCGCCCAATTCTGGATCATCGATCAGCGCTTCGACCCAGCCACGTGTCACGTTCGCCAACAGCCTGCCCATGTTGTCCGCCACGCAAAAGGCCACGCTGCACCCAATGACGGCGGCGCATCTCACAGACTCCATCGGGTTCAACATCCCGCTGGCGCTGCGCAACCAGGTGGAACTGGAAAGGCGAGTGGCCGCCGGGGAAGTCATCTCGGGAGCCGAGTTGAAGGCAAGGTACTTCCCGCTCCAGAGCGACTACGACACCGTGGCGACGTGGCTGAAGGGAGAAGGGTTTACCGTGGACGCCGTCGCCGACACGAATCTGGCGGTATTTGCCCACGGCACGACGGCGCAGATTCAGGCGAGTTTTCAGGTGACCATGGGCCTGATCACCGCCAACGCGACTGATCGCGTGGTGACACTGACCGCGCCGAGCCTGCCCGCGGCCATCGCCGGACCAGCTTTGGGCGTGAGCGGTCTGAGCTATCGCCGCCCGCAAAGCCGGTTGATGCACCCGAGCGCAGCGACCCCGCGCGCGACCGGCGTGCCCGCGAACGGTTACCACATCAACCAACTCGCTACGGCGTACGGCGGTACCGGTCTCAAGGTGAATGGCACCACCCTGACGGGCGCAGGGCAGACCATCGCCATCGAATCCTACGTGCAGGTTCAGAATTCCGACCTGAATGCCTTCTGGAGCGCCAACGGCGTGACCCGGACCGGCACGGTTACGACCGTCAACGTCGACAATGCCACCCTCGAGACCGACGATGGCAACGTGGAGGAAAACGCGCTGGACGTGGAATGGGCCAGCGGCATGGCGCCGGGGGCGAACGTGGTCGACTACGCCACGGACTACGACGGCAACGACGCGCCGGAGCGGATCTACAACCGCGTCATCACCGACGCCTCGGCTGCGGGCAGCACCGTTCACCAACTCACCAGCTCGTACGGTCCCACGGAAGCCGAGCTGACCGCCACCGAATTGTCCGCATTCAACCAGATTTTTCTCTCGCTGACGGCGGCAGGCTGCACGTACATAAACGCCACGGGCGATATCGGGTACACTCCGGTGGAGGCCTACGGAAATTTCCCGTATACGCTCGGGGTGGGCGGAACGACGCTGAACGTGGACACCTCCACCTTTGCCCGTGCGACCGAGACAGGCTGGTCGGGCTCCAGCGGTGGCGTCAGCGCGAAATATGCGCATCCCGCGTGGCAGACTGGCACCGGCACCATCGCGGCCGATAACCGGCAGTTCCCGGATATCGCGCTGGCAGCCGACCCAAACACGCCAGCCTACTTCGTTTACAGCGGCAACGTGGGCGAGGTCGGCGGCACGAGTTGGAGCGCGCCGACGTTCGCGGGCTTCCTGGCCTTGCTCCAGCAGGGGCGCGCCCTCAACACCCCCTCGCGAGGGCCCGTCGGCTTTCTCAACCCGCGGCTCTATCCGCTGATCCTGTCCGGCAACTTCTTCGACGTAACCAGCGGCAATAACGGCGACGGCAACGGCAGCGGGTACAATGCCGGGACCGGCTACGACATGGTGACCGGCATAGGCGTGCCCAAGATCAGTTCGCTTCTCGCCACGCTGCTCGGGCCGACGGTTACGGGCTTCACGCCGGCCCAGGGCGCGGCCGGGACGAGCGTGGTGATCACAGGGACTAACTTCTACGCCAACACGGGATATCCGGTGAGCGTAACGTTCAATGGGTTGGCCGCTACAAGCGTGACGGTCAACAGCCCGACGCAGATCACGGCCGTCACGCCATCCGGGGCAACCGCGGGACCGATCGTGGTAACTTCCTTCGGCGACACCGCGACGAGTTCCACCAACTTCACCGGACCCGCGCCAGCGCAGATCACGAGCCAGCCAGCCAGTCAGGTGATCCTGAGCAACGAAGAAACCACGCTCTCCGTGGGGGTCGTCGGCGACAATGTCACCGTGCAGTGGTACGTCGGCCTGTCGGGCGACACGTCGGCGCCGATCAGCGGGGCGACCTCGACGACGTACTCGACGGATTTCTTGACGGCCACGACTCACTTCTGGGTTCAGGCGAGTAATGCCATCACCAGCGTCGACAGCCAGAGTGCCACGGTGACGGTCGCGTCCAACCTCGCGCTCGCGAACTCTACGATCTACGCGGTGACCGGACAAACCTTTCCGCAGCACATCGTGCTCACCGCCACGGACAACACGGGCACGGCGGTCCCCGGTCTGCACGTCGCCTTCCAGTTGCCATCGATCGCCACTTTCCCCGGGAATACACCCTCTGACAGCGATACGACGAACAGCAGCGGCGCGGCCACCTCGTCCACGATCACCGCGAAGGCCAACGCAGGCAGCGGCACCGCATACATCTTTGTCAGCGACGCGCTCGGTGGGCTCAGGTCCCTGACGATGAACCTGATCGTCAACGCGCCGACCACGGTGGCGGGTTATCTCGCCGGCTACGGTTTGACCGGTGCCAACGCCGCCCCCGCCGCCGATCCGAATGGCGACGGCGTGACCAACCTGATGGCCTACGCGCTCGGTTTGAATCCGACGGTGCCATCCACCAGCGCGCTGCCGCAGATCGCCATCAAGAATTACAGTGGCGTGCCTTACGCATTCATCACGTTTACCCGATCGAGCTTGGCGACAGACTTGACGTACATCGTGGAGGAATCGTCCGACCTGGAGAACTGGTCGGCGGTGGCGACGAGCAGCGGTGGCGCGGCCACCTCAGGCAGTGGTTTCGTCGGCGAGACACAAACGGGGACAACCTTCCTGGTCGAAGCTCGCAGCACTTTCCCGGTGAACTCGGCGGACAACGGCAGGCTCGTCAATTTCCTTCGCCTGCGGGTGACTTCGCCATGAGCTCTTGAGGAGCTATCGTTCTCAACGCCCAAACGTGATGGACGATGAACTCCAAGACCACCGTGGATATGTCAGCTCGCGTCGCTGCCAGCCCGACTGGTGTTCCCTCGTCCATCGCCGATAGGGACGGTTCCCGGTTGACCTTCCCGCCCGGCGGCGTTCAGGATGCCGCCCGTGCTGATCCGCCTGCTGCTGCTTTCGATCCCGGCATCGCTGGCGCTGGCGTATCTCCACGCGCCGCCGGTCTGGGTATTCGTGATGTCGATCATCGCGATCATCCCGCTTTCCGACTACATCCGGCTCGGAACAGAAGAGATCTCGCACTGCACCGGAAGCGCGATCGGCGGCCTGCTCAACGTGACGTTCGGCAACGCGCCCGAGTTGATCCTCGCGATCTTCATCCTGCGCGCCGGCCAGCCGGACGTCGTCAAGGCGCAGATCACCGGGGCATTCATCGGAAACGGCCTGCTCGGGCTCGGGTTGGCCGTCGTTGCCGGCAGCATCGGCCGCGAGAAGCAGGAGTTCAAGAAGGAGCGGGCCTCGATGCTCTCGGCGATGCTGATCCTATGCGTCATCGCGCTCCTCTTACCCGCACTGTTCGATCGCACGATCCGGCAATCCACGCCGCTCGCGGATGTGGCCGTGAGGGATCACCAATTGAGCCTCGGAGGTGGCCGGCGTGCTGATCGTCGTATACGTCGCGAACCTCGTTTACACGCTCGTCACCCACCGGGACATCTTTGCCATCGCCGATCCGGGTGAAGCGGAGAAGCGGCTGGGCTGGTCGTGGGGGCTATCGGTCGGGGTGCTCCTGGCTGCGACGGCGTTCACGGCCGTCGAGGCGGAACTCGTCAGTGGCGCGCTCGCGCCGAGCGCGCAGGGGCTTCACCTCTCCACGTTCTTCCTCGGCATCATCGTGCTCGCGATCGTGGGCAACATCCCCGAAAAGGCGTCGGCGATCTATTTCGCCCGGCGCAACCGCATGGGGCTGGTGCTGACGATCACCGTTGGCTCGACGATCCAGATCGCGCTGCTCGTCGCGCCTCTGATCGTGTTCATATCCCACCTAATGGGCTGTCCGATGAACCTCGTGTTCTCGAACCCGCTCGAGATGATCTCCTTCGGCGCCGTGGCATTGGCAGTCAACGCGATTTCCCAGGACGGCGAGACGACCTGGTTCGAGGGCGTGCTGCTCCTCGGCGTTTACGTGATGCTGGCGATGGCCTTCTTCTTCGTCTGACCAGCCGGGCGCGGTCAGACCTCCTTCAGCGAGTCGAGCTTCACCTCGCCGCGCTGACTGGTAAAGACGACGTCCTGGCTTCCGCTCTGATGCTGCTGCACGCCGGAGATCGCGTGGTCGCCGGTGTCGTACACGCGGACCTTCCCGTTGCCGGAATCAACCGCGAGTCGGTGCTTGTCCCCGAAGTACGCATAGCGGAGGTCGTTCTGACCGCCGGAGGAGTTCGGTGAGGTCCCGAGCGACTCGGGCCACCAGCGGTTAGCCGGCCGGTCGTCGAAGCCCTTCATTGGCTCCATTGGCTTTAAAGGCTCCATTGGCTTCATTGATTGCATCGGTTTCATCGGGGTCATAGGAGGAATGGGGTCAAGGGAATCAATCGAACGGGAACTCTCGAACGCTGCGCTCAGTTCATTGCACAACCCGTCGACCCGCTGGCGCAGCCCGCGGTTGAACATGTCGCCGATCTGGGTCATGCCAGGCATCCATTGGCCGTAGCCGCCGAGTTCCGGGTGGCTGAACTGCGCGAGACGCCCGCCGCCGCGCGACAGCGCGCAGGCAAGGGTTTGGACGCCGTCCTCGCTGATGCCGTAGCGTTCGGAAAGCCGGCCGATCGTTCGGTCCGTTATCATCGCTCTACCGTACGTGTCGAACACCGGAATTCAAACGCAACGGGGAGGAGATGACGCGGGAGCGTTTTGCGGGTAGACTGCGCGGTGCTGACGACCGATCCAGCCGCTGTGCAAGTCGTTGAACCCGTGACCTCGCTTACCCGCGAGGAACTCACCGCGCGGTTCGCTGGCCTTGGGCAGCCGGCGTTCCGGGCGGGGCAGCTTCTGGACTGGGTTTACCGCAAGCGCGTGCGTTCGTTCGACGCGATGACGAATCTCCCCGCTGACCTGCGGGCCGCGCCGGAGGGCCAGTTCTCGTGCGGATCGATCGAAACCGTGCGCCGGCTCGGCTCAAACGATACCACCCAGAAGTTCCTCTTCCGGCTCGGCGACGGACAGCTCATCGAGACGGTGCTGATCCCGGCGTCACCGGCGCTTTATGGCGAGGCCAGCGACCGCAGGACGCTCTGCATCTCGACGCAGGTCGGCTGCGCCTACGGCTGCAAGTTCTGCGCGAGCGGCCTGAACGGGTGGACGCGCAACCTGCGCGCGGGCGAGATCGTCGAACAGATCCTGCGCGCCGAGGAGATTTCCGGGGAGCGGGTGAACAATCTCGTGTTCATGGGAATGGGCGAGCCGCTCGCCAATTATGACCAGCTACTGCGTGCGATCGGCATCATCAATGCGCCGTGGGGCGTGGGGCTGGGCGCGCGGCACATCACGGTTTCGACCAGCGGACTCGCGCCGCAGATTCGCCTGCTGGCCGACCAGCCGCTGCAGATCCGCCTCGCGATCTCGCTGCACGGCGCGACCGATGACGTCCGCGCTCGGATCATGCCGGTCAACCGCAAGTATCCGCTGGCGGTGCTGATGGATGCGTGCCGGTATTACGACGCGCGCAAGAAGCAGAAGCTCACGTTCGAGTATATCCTGATCGACGGCGTGAACGACACGGACGAGCAGGCGCGGGCGCTGGCGGGCCTTGCCGCCGGGCTGGACGCCAAGGTGAACCTCATCCCGTACAATACCGTCGAAGGCTTGGAATGGACGCGGCCGCCGCTCGCCCGGCAGCAGGCGTTTCAGAGCGTGCTCAAATCGCGCGGTGTCTCGGCCACCCTCCGGCGCGAGAAGGGCCATGACATCGAGGCCGCTTGCGGCCAGTTGCGGCGGCAGACGCTTGCCGAAGCGGCCGGAGTTGCCGACGCGCCGTGATGTTTGGGAGCCCTTGGTGTTTGCTCGAGTTCTTCCCACCGGTCCAAGACGATCGCTCGCATGCGCCCCCCCGCTGAAGTTCCTCCGGTGCCTGATCTACCGCTTCGGCGTTGCCGGAGGGCTTTGGCGCTCGGCATTTGTCTTATCCAGCCGGCCGCTGCCCAGGCGATCCGCCCCGCAACGAAAACGTCGCCAGCGCCGAGCCACGCGTCACATTCCGAATAGCCTCGCGCCATTGCCGATCCTCGCTGGTGTCGCGGCGCCCGAGCCGCGGATCGTTGCGTCCCGCATCGAAGCCGTTGATGATGCGCAACTCGCCTCTTCGCTCGACTTCGACGTGTCGCTGAAGATGCGCAACTTCGAGGAGTTCCAAACCCGCGTTGGCAACGGCGAGCAGGTGCCCTTCGACGAGGTGGAGAGCAAGTACCTCCCACTGCAAAGTGACTACGACGCCCTGCGCGCGTGGCTGGTCGGACAGGGATTCACCGTTATCATGGATGACGCGCGCCGCCTGGGTGTCTTTGCTCGCGGCACGAGCGCGCAGATCCAAACCAGCTTTGGCGTCACGATGCATAGTGTCACGATCGATGGCACGACTTACCCCGCCGCAAGCACCGCCCCGAGCCTGCCCGCAAGCGTCGCTGGACCCGTTCTCGGTATCAACGGGCTTCAGCCTTATCTGAAGGCGCACCGGCATTCGCAGAAGCATCTCATCGGCGGAACCGGTGGCTTTACGACTAAGGTAAACAACACCTATCCGTACCTCGTGCCGGAAATTCGCAAGGCGTATGACGGCGCGAACCTCTCCGTCAGCGGCACCACGCTTACCGGTGCGAACCAGAAGATCGCGATCCTCATCGATGCCCTTCCAGATGCGGGCGATCTGACCGCCTTTTGGTCGGATAACAGTATCAGCCAGACGCTCAGCAACTACGAGACGATCAATGTCCCCGGCGGCACGCCGGACGCCACGAGCGGTGAAGAAACGCTCGACGTGGAATGGTCCAGCAGCATCGCGCCAGGCTGCAAGGTGCGCGTCTATCTCTCGGACACTCTGGATTTCACCAACATTACCGAATGCCTTTCACAGATTGCCACCGATGTCTCCGGCGCTTCGCCCGCCCAGCCGCAGCTTCACGAGCTTTCCTTGAGTCTCGGTCTCGGTGAGACGTACCTCGGCGTCAACAACAGCGTCTTCACCACCGAGGCGCAATATTTCACGACGATCGCAAACGGCAGCGCGGCCTACGGTGGCGTCAGCGTCTTCGTGGCTGCGGGCGATGCCGGTTCGACGCCAGACAGCAGCGGACACTCCAATGGCGGCCCGTTGCAGGCCGAGTACGAGTCGACCGATCCCAGCGTGACCGGCGTGGGCGGCACGGCGCTGATCCTGGACCAGAGCACCGGTTTGCGCACAAGCGAAAGCGTCTGGAACGATCCGACCGCTGGCGATTACTACGACGCCGGGGCAACGGGCGGAGGGACAAGCATCCAGTTTGCGCGTCCTTCCTGGCAGGTTGGCACGGGAGTCCCGGCGGGAACCAAACGCCTCGCGCCAGATGTCGCGCTGGTTGCCGCGGGGGAGCACGCCAGGGCTCCTGATCTACCAGGGCGATACCTACTACGTTGCGGGCACGAGCTGGGCTTCGCCAACCTGGGCGGGTTTTGCCGCCTTGATCAACCAGGGTCGGGCGCTTCAGGGAAGACTTCCCCTCGGGCTGCTCAATACGCGCATCTATCCCCTCGTGGGGACCAATAACTTCACGGACATTACTGTGGGCAACAATGCCGGCGGTGCGAATGCGGGTGGCGACTATGCCGCCGGCATCGGCTATGACGAGTGCACCGGGATTGGCGTGCCGGATGTTGCCGTCCTGCTCAATACGTTGCTCGGCCCGACAATCGCAAACTTCACGCCCACCGCAGATGGGGCGGGCGCCAGCGTGGTCATTACCGGCACGAATTTCTACAACGTCACGAGCGTCACGTTCAACGGTTCGGCCGCCGCGTCGTACACGGTCAACAGTCCCACGCAGATGACCGCGATCACCCCTCTAGGCGTGACGACGGGTCCGCTCAGCGTCACCGCGCTGGGAGATACGACGACGAGCAGCGCTCCCTTCACTGTTCCTCTCTACACCGAAACGGTGACTACGACCGCGGACTCCGGCGCCGGTTCCTTGCGCGCGGCCCTTGCCACGGCGGCAGGTAACGGAGCGCCGAATCTCATCACCTTCAACATCCCGACGAGCGATCCGGGTGCCGTCGGCAACAATGTCACCGTCACTTTGAGCAGTCCGCTCGCCGCGGGCGCGAACAAAGGCAATCCAACGACGATTGACGGAGGCACGGGGGTTAACAACGTCACGCTCAGCGGCAACGGCGCGACGCAGATTCTCAACGTTGCCAGCTCGGTGAACCTGACCGTCAACGCGGTGAACCTCACGCGCGGAAGCGGCAGCGATGGCGGCGCGATCATCGTGGCCCAGGGGGGCGCCTTGACGCTGAACAATTGTGCCGTTTATGCCAACACGGCGTCCTTGGGCGGGGGTATCTACGCCAGCAGCGGCAGCGTGTTGAAGCTGGTGAACACGACGATCTCAGGCAATTCGGTTGGCAACGCGTTAGGTGGCGGGATCTACAACACCGGCGTAGCCACAGCGACCAACTGCACCATCACCAACAACTCGGCGCAGTTTGAAGGCGGCGTCTACCTTGGCGGGTCAGGAGCGACCTTCCTGATCGGCAATACGATCATGGCCGGGAACACGGCCAGCTCTTCGCCAGATGCCAGCGGCAACTTCACGTCGCAGGGTCATAATCTTATTGGCAACGCCTCCGGCGCGACCGGGTTTACCGCCGCGGGCGACCAGACCGGCGTGAGCGCGCTGCTATCGGCGTTGGGCGACCACGGCGGCCCAACGCTGACGCATGCACTGAAAATTGGGAGCCCTGCGATCGACACCGGCAACAGCGCACTGACAACCGATCAGCGCGGCCTTCCGCGGTCTTACGGTGCGGCGCCAGATAAAGGCGCGTACGAACTCCAGCCCGAGAGCTACGCCTTCTGGGCGAGCTACAACTTCCCGGCCGGCACGCCCGCGTCGACGAGCGGGTATGCGGCCGATCCCAATGGAGACGGCATCCCGAACGGGCTCGAACAGTTTTTCGGCCTCGATCCGCTCGCGCCATCTTCGCCGGCGTCCATCATTCAGTCACAGATTCAGGGGGGCAATCTGGTGCTGCAATACCCGCGCTCGATCACGGCCGATCCGACGAAGGTGTTCGCGGAGGAGTCGACAGACTTGGAGACGTGGACGACGAGCGGGATCACCTATGATGACCTAGGTCCGGCAAGCACTACGACGGAGCTGATCGAGGCCGTGATTCCGATGGACGGCGCGACGAGGTTGTTCGGCCGGTTGCACTACACGCCGTAGGGAAGGAGGGGCGGGGCAGGGGAGGTCGCGATCCACCTTTACTCCTCGTTCCCAAGCTCAGCTTGGGAACGGCCTGATCCGAAGCTCTTGCTTCGTCGATATGACGGCGGCCGAGGCGAGCGGGCGCTTGCCGAGCAAGCGCGTTCCCAAGCAGGAGCTTGGGAACGAGGAGGAAGGCGGGGGCTGCGCTACAACCTACGGCAAGGGTCCGTAGGCAACGACGTTATTGGTGGTGTCCGTCTCCTTGATGTTGTTGTCAGGGTTAATGGCCGCAATGACAAACATGCCAGAAGTGCTCAGCTTCTTGGGTGCCTTCAGGTTTTTGAATGAGACGATGACGCTCGCGCCCGGCGCGAGAACGTCAAACGGAAGGTCAGGGCCGATGACCGTGTCGCTGGAGTCAAGCGTGGCGTCGGTCGATAGGTAGAAACGCACCACCGAACCGCCAGCAGTCGCCTTGTTGGGGGCTCTGGTTGGTGACCTTGAACTTGCCCGCGAGTTCGTCGCGCCCGGCCGGGGTGGTCTTCTCGGTCACGTCGCCTTTCCACGCACCGATGAGATCCGCCCCTACGATCTTGGTCTTGGTTTCGGCCGCCGTCTTGAGCGCTTCTATATTGCCCCGCGCCGTCCACCGCTTGCGAAAAGAACGCATAGCGGTGACCCGTTACGCCGTTGTAGCTCACGCTCGCGCTGGTGGAATTCTTGATGAGCGGCGAGAAAGCCCCGCCATCCTCGGATACGAAGATGTTGAAGTACTTTACGCCACTGCCCTTGTCGGTGCCGGTGAGGACCAGGGGAATCGTGGCGGTCTTTTCCTTGGCGGGCAAAGCCGTGACCTGGCTGACGGGCGCGTCGTTGTCGATCGTGTTGGTCCAGATCGGCGTCGCAATCGGAGCGTTGACGTCGAAGACGATGCTTGCCTGGTCGTTAATGGTTGTGCCCGTGGCAAGCCCCGCCTTGGGCTTGACATAGTAGAGCGCGAACCCGTCGCCCTCCGGCGCGACCACATCCGGGGGCAGGAAGCCCGCCGTTGGGTCGGTTGTAGGCTGGTTGGTGGTGGGATCGAGCGAGGCGAACGAATAAGTAAGCGTGCGGCCGCGGTATTCAGCGCGGCCGTGACCTGAACGAGCAGGTCGTTGGCGGGGCGCAGGTCGACCACGGTCGAATAGTTCTGCGAGCCGGCAGGCGGGGTGAGCAGCGTCGAGCCGAAGGAGATCGGCCCGAGGCTGAAGGTGGAAAGGTCCAGGTTCGCTTCGAGCGGGTTGGTGATGGTGACGGTCTGGGCCGGGGCCGAGGCGGTCGCCTCGTTCTCAAAAAGACCGCATAGCGCAGGGGTCCGCCGCCACTCAGATAATGCGCCGCGCTGCCATCGCCCTGGCTGCCGTCCAGGTCGTTCGGGTCGCCCGACACAATGGTCTGCCCGATGTAGTTGAGGGCGGGGATGAAGCAATTCTCCGACAACGAATACGCGTCGAAACCGCATTGCACGACGTTGATGATGACGGCGACTGGCCCGACATCCTTGATACAGTCTGCGATGGCCACGATGAGGGTGGTCTCCATCTGGGCATACGAGATCAGCTGGGTCTCGTCCGTCGCATTGTCGCTGAACAGGTCCAGACATATGCTGGTGACAGCCTGGAGCGCTCCGATCGCGCAATTGGTCTCGCCGAGCACAGGAAAAATTGCGCTCAGGCAATCGAGGGCCAAAGCTTCTGAAGAAAAGAGGCAGGTGCGCACGAGGCTGGCCGCGGAGTCCCGGTGCTTGCCGATCGCAGACGGTGCGCCGTCGCCGAGCTCGATGGCGGGGTCGAACCACGGCTCACCGACCTGCAGTGAGATCGTGAACGGCACGTGCGCATACTGCGGCGTGTCCGCACAGTCGAAAAGGATTTGAACCGTCTGCACGGAGCCCGCCGGCACGCGCACCAGGAAGAGGCCAAGCATCTGGTGATCGCCGTTCGCATAGGTCAAAGGAACTTGGGTCACATCAAAACTTCCGCCTTCATGCAGGGTAACCGGCGGCAGCGGGGTAATCGGGTTGATGACGGCTGCCTCAAAATAGCTGGGGAAATTGACAATGATCGGGACGAGGGTCGCATCGACATCGCCGCGGTTTCCCACCAAAAATGAATACACCCGCCCCTGACCCGCCCGCAGGCGGGGCACACCGATGATGTCGCCATAGAGGATCGGCCCCTGGGCCGCCTCTACCGTAAACGCCCCGTTCTGCGTCATTGTCGAGCTATCGGGATTGATCACGACCAGATCGTAAAGGCTGTCGGCCTGGCCGCTGAGATCGAAGGTGAGCGTGTAGGCGGTGCCGGCCGCGTTCAACGTCGCCTTGCTCGCCACGATGTCGGGCTGGCCCGAGGCGCTGAGCTTAAACGCGGCGCCACTCGCCAGCGCGGGTGCTCCCGGCGCGGCGGGTGACGGTCAGCGTGACCGGTCCCGTGTCGCCGCCGGTGTGCGTGCTCAGGATCAGCGTGTTCGAGGTGCCACCGGAGCCGCCACCAGGGGTCGCCACGAAGATCCCGTTAAGCGAGGCAGTTGACCCCGACCGTGTAAAGCTCGCGTGGAACACGATCTTGCCGTCGCCCGACAGGCATGCCTGACCGAAGTCGGCACCGTTTAGAACGGAACCGTCTGCGAGCGTGTCCCCGGTTTCCACCACCTTCACGACAGACCCTCCACCGACCGGCACCGTATAGAGGCCATCCACATACGTCCCGTCCCCGCGTGTATAGGCTGCGTAGAAGGCCGCCACGCCGTTGGAATCGCAGCACGGCGGGACGAACAGGCTGCTGAAATGCCCGGTGTCGCCAGGGAGCGAGGTCGTCAGGTCCACGAGACGGTTGACGACGCCATTGACCGAAACATACAGGCCGGTGGAAGAGAGCGAGGTCCCGACCGGATAGCCGGAAAAAACCACCGCGCCGCTGTCATCGAGGGAGACCGAAAACCCACGGGGATCGAACGTCCGGTTCTGCGGGTCGCCGGGTACGAGAGTTTCCGCGCCGGCAATGCGCGTGGCGTTGTTCACGAAGCCGGTCGTAGGATTGACGGTAAGACCCGTGGCGGGCGCGGTGTAGATGGCTTCCGGCGCGCCCTGATCGCCGGAGGGATCGGTTGAGCCCACAAAAGCAAGCGTGGATGCGTTCAGCGCGATCCGGGTGCCGATGGCAAAGAGGTTTCCGGCCGGATCACCGGTGATCGGATCGCTCTTGTCGCCGAAGACGAGGTACGCGCCGCCTGTCGCAGGGATTTCGTAGGTACCTCCGCCGTCGTTGTTGTCATTGGAAAAAACACTGAATGCCACCGTGCCGCCGCGGATGACTCCGCCGATGAGATGCTCGAAGGAGGATCCACGCGCCAGATTCGGTTGCGTCTGGTGGGCGTTGACGAGCGTGGTCACCGCGCCGCCCGCCGTCGGGACCGAATAAAGCCCGCCGCCGTCATTAGTCGAGACGCCGGCAAAGAGTAGTGTGCCGTTCCCGATACCGAGCGCGCTCAGGTTTTCCCCGTTGCCTCCCGCCACAAAGGGACCGCTGTTGCCGGGAGCCGTGGTCGACGAGTCCACCAACCGCACGTAGTTCGGCGCGCCGGTGACCTGGGCCGACCATAAAACGCCGTGGGTTAGATTGTCCGCGGTTTGATCGACCGGGTCGAAAAATACGACGGTACTGCCATCGATCACGGGTTCCGGTTGGAACAGCGCCGCTGCCCCCTCATATGCAACACCGGAAACCGTAAACGTGCCGGAGCCATCCGGCAGCAGCGTCGCGCTATCGACGACTTTCGTGATCGTGTAGGCGCTGGCCGTGGTTTGTGTCTGCGCAACCGACGTGGCGGCCAGCCCGACGCTTAGGATCAGGAATGCAAGCGAGCGCGATACGGAAATAGGTGCGTGAAGCATTGTTGGGATCGGAAGGGGAACGGCGATTCCGGGCTGGACGCGTCTGACGCGCGGCCTGGCATCCGTCCCACAGGGACGACCCTGCGAGGTTTACAGACCGAGAGCAATACTCCGAATGCAGTAGTCCCTGCCCGAGGGGAGGTGGATCGCGACCTCCGGGCGCGATGGGTTCCGGTTGCGGCGCAGCCGCCTGACTTCCGAGGGCGCTACGCGCCAGCGTTGCCATCGCGCCCGGAGGTCGCGATCCACCGGCGCGTGACCAAATGCTCGGCGCGCAAACCGTTTACGGGACGGCAACTGCCGCCGGCGTCATTTCGTTTTCATCGGCAGCATCGGCCGGATGATAAACCTCCGCGCCGCGTTCGACGAACTCTCGCGACTTTTCCGCCATCCCGGCCCGGAGCGCGTCCGCATCCTCGAGCCCTTTTTCGGCGGCGTATTTGCGCACGTCCTCCGTGATCTTCATCGAGCAGAAATGCGGCCCGCACATCGAGCAGAAATGCGCGCTCTTCGCGCCCTCCTGCGGAAGGGTTTCATCGTGGAACTCCCGCGCGGTGACGGGATCGAGCGAAAGGTTGAACTGGTCTTCCCAGCGGAACTCGAAACGCGCCTTGCTCACCGCGTTGTCGCGATGCTGCGCGCCCGGATGTCCCTTTGCGAGATCGGCCGCATGCGCCGCGATCTTGTAGGCGATGACCCCCGCCTTCACGTCGTCCTTGTCCGGAAGGCCGAGGTGCTCCTTCGGCGTCACGTAGCAAAGCATCGCGCAGCCGAACCAGCCGATCATCGCCGCGCCGATCGCGCTAGTGATGTGGTCGTAACCCGGCGCAATATCGGTGGTCAACGGTCCGAGTGTATAGAACGGCGCTTCATGGCACCACTCGAGCTGCTTGTCCATGTTCTCCTGGATCAGGTGCATGGGAACGTGGCCCGGCCCCTCGTTCATCACCTGCACGCCCAGGTCCCACGCACGCAGCGTGAGATCCCCCTGCGTCTTGAGTTCGGCGAACTGGGCCTCGTCATTGGCATCCGCGATCGACCCCGGACGCAGCCCGTCTCCGATCGAGAAGCTGACGTCGTACGCCGCCATGATCTCGCAAATATCGTCCCAGTGGGTATACAGGAAATTTTCCCGGTGATGCGCGAGACACCACTTCGCCAGGATCGACCCGCCGCGGCTGACGATTCCCGTCGCGCGCCGCGCGGTCATCGGGATGAACGGCAGGAGCACGCCCGCGTGGATCGTGAAATAATCGACGCCCTGCTCGGCCTGTTCGACGAGCGTATCGCGAAACACTTCCCAGGTCAGCTCCTCGGCGCGGCCGCCAACCTTTTCGAGCGCCTGATAGATCGGGACGGTGCCGATCGGCACCGGACTGTTGCGCAGGATCCACTCGCGCGTTGCGTGGATGTTCTTGCCCGTGGAAAGATCCATGACCGTGTCCGCGCCCCACTTCGTCGCCCACCGCATCTTTTCCACCTCTTCCTCGATCGAACTGGCGACGGCGGAGTTGCCGATGTTCGCGTTGATCTTGACCAGGAAATTGCGACCGATGATCATCGGCTCGAGCTCCGGGTGGTTGATGTTGGCGGGGATGATCGCCCGGCCGCGAGCCACTTCCTGCCGCACGAACTCCGGGGTGATGAACCGGGGAATCGCCGCGCCGAAACTCTGCCCGGGGTGCTGCTGGTTGGCGACGTTTCGCGCGCCGCTCTTGTTCTCGACCGCGTCGTACGCGGCCTCGCGACCGAGGTTCTCGCGGATGGCGATATATTCCATCTCGGGCGTGACGATGCCCTGTTTCGCGTACCAGAGCTGCGTGACGGGATGATCCTGATTCGCGCGCAGCGGGCGGCGCTTGAGCCCGGGGAAAACCTCCAGCTTGCCACGCGTATCCGGGGCGCGGTTTTCCGCGAGTTCCTCGTGCCCGCGGCTCAGGTAGCCGTTGTCCTGCGGGAGGATTTCGCGGCCCGTGTATCCCTCCACGTCTCCCCGGCCGAGGATCCACTCCTGCCTCAGAGGCAGCAGTCCCTCGCGCACGTCGCAGGACACCTCCGGGTCGCCCCAGGGCCCGCTCGTGTCGTAGAGACGGACCGGCGCATTCTCCTCGATCGTGCCGTTGCTGCCGTGGGTTCTCGCCAGGGCAACCTCGCGGAAGGGCACGCGAATACCGCCGTAGATACGGCCGTTTGCGTATGTCCTGCGGCTGCTGGGGAGTTGGTCACTGCTTGTCTCTCCGATGGAATCTGCGATCATAAGCGGTGTGGAAGGTGGCGACTGAAATCGCGCCTCCTATACCGCATTGCGCCTTTCACGTCCAGATTGCGATGAATACGGGCGATCGCCCGTTTCCACACCTATCGCGCAATTGCGGGTCCCGAAGCAGGCGCGGGATTGCTCACCGGCAACACATCGGCCGGCTTGAGAAAGGACGAGAGCGCGACCCTCGCGGGATCAACGATCACGCCCATCACCGGCAACTGCTCGCTGCGATAGTCCGCGAGTAATTTCGGCATCTGCTTCTTGCCGGAAACCTCAGCATAGCTGCCAACGCCGGCCGCAATCGCATCGGCGAGCTTTGCGCGCCATTCGGGATCATTGATCCGCTGGCTTTCCGCCGGATTCGTCAGGAAACCACCTTCCACCAGGATGGCCGGAGAATGCGTGAGCCGCAGCACGGCAAACCGCGCGCGCCGCACGCCGCGATCCACCTGCGGGAGATATCCGAGGATCGAATGCTGAACGCACGTCGCCAGCGCGAGGCTGGCATCGTCGAAATCGTTGCCCGGCATCTGCTGGAACTGCTCCGGAGTCGAATTGCCGTCTTCGGTCGACGCTGCGCCGCGGGGCGTCATGCTGTAAACTTCAAATCCGGCGGCGGACGGGTCGCTGGACGAATTGAAGTGCAGGCTGACGAATACCGAATCCAGCGTGCCGTTCGCCAGCTCGGCGCGGCTTTCGAGCGGCAGGTAAACGTCGCTATCCCGGGTGAGAATCACTTTAAGATTCCGCGCTTCGAGCGATCGTTTCAGATCCCGGATCACGTCGAGCGTATATTCCTTTTCCGCTCCGGAGATGCTGCGTCCGCCGCCGTCCTGGCCGCCGTGGCCCGCGTCGAGCACGACCGTGCGAAACGGCTGCAAGTTGGATATCATGGTCGGCCGCAAGCACGGCTCGATCGTCTTCGCGAGGTCGAACCGTGAGACCAGCACCTGGCCGCTGCGATTCAGCACCGGGAACGACAGCCACTGCTTCACGCCATTGACGTAGATTTCCCGGGGATTGCTGCAGAGTTCCAGTCGCACGCGGCTATCCCCAAGAACCTCGTGATTCCCCGCGACCCTCGGCTGGCTCTGGAGCGCGTAGAATTGCGCGATGTTCTCGATCGAGAGGTAATCGCGGTTATCGATCTTGATGATCTGCCAGTCATCCGCTCTTACCGCTCCGGCGGATACGAATCCCAGGCATGCCGCACCCAGAATTGCGAGCCACGCATGTTCCCGCTGGCGGCGGCATGCGCCGGAGAGCGATTGGGGGACTTCGTACATAGGCGGCACGCAGGGATTTTCCGGCGTCGGGGGTCGCATGATGCGGTGACGAACACACCGGAAAATGCATTGGCTACAATATGACATCGGCGACCCGTTGCAAATTGGCTGCCTGCCGCGCGGGTGGGCTAACGACTCCAGCCGCACGTTTGCGGCTCGGCGCATCGAAGGATAGGCTTCAAGCATGCTCTCCAAAGCGCGCTTCCTGATGTGCCCGCCCCGGTTCTACCAGGTTGATTATGTGATCAATGTCTGGATGGAAGGCAACGTGGACCGCTCGTCGCGTGAGCGCGCGACCGAGCAGTGGAACGCGTTCGAGCAGGCCCTGCGTGCGCAGGCCGACGTGGACCTCGTGACGCCCCAGGACGGCTTGCCGGACATGGTTTTCACCGCGAACGCGGGACTCGTCCTGGGCGACAAGGTGGTGCTCAGCCGCTTCTTGCATCCGGAGCGTCAGGGTGAGGAGGCGCATTTCAAGGCCTGGTTCGAGAACGCGGGATTTCAGGTGTACGAACTGCCCGAGGACCTGCCGTTCGAAGGCGCGGGCGACGCGCTGCTTGACCGCGAAGGACGCTGGCTGTGGGCCGGCTATGGGCCGCGATCCGAACTCGATGCGCACCCGTTGCTCGCAAAATGGCTCGAGACCGAAGTGCTCTCGTTGCGGCTGATCGACAAGCGCTTCTATCATCTCGACACCTGCTTCTGCCCGCTTCCCGGCGGTTATCTCCTCTACTACGCGGATGCATTCGATGCGTATTCCAACCGGTTGATCGAACTGCGCGTCCCGGCCGCGAAGCGAATCGCGATTTCGGAGCCGGACGCGATGAATTTCGTGTGCAACGCCGTGAGCGTCGGCCAGCGGCTGATCCTCAATAAAGCCGGCGATAAACTCACGTCGCGCCTCAACAGCGCCGGATTCGAGGTGATCGAGACGCCTCTTACCGAGTTCATGAAGGCGGGCGGCGCGGCCAAGTGCCTCACGCTGCGCCTGGATGAGGCCGTCCGTGGTGACCACGAGCGCATCGCCGCCGTGGAGAGCCGCGAGATCAAGCTCGAGGGGCACCTGCTCGAGGCGGGCCTGCTTGATCGCGCGCTCGATATCGTGGTGGACGGCGCAGGCAGCTTCCAGATCCTCGAATTCAACCTCGGCCGGCAGCGTCACAGCGCTTCCAGC
>CBDDDO010000031.1:0-98882 GCA_965226655.1 Granulicella sp.
CGTCTTGCGATAGGAGAATCCTCCGCGTCCCACGGTGATATACGTGGTGCCCTTTGGTGACATGGTGAGGCGTGCACCCCTTGACGCCGACCGATGCTCCGACACCGGACTTCGAGAAATTGAGCCGGATTGGACCAAAGCTCGTGCTGCGCCGAAAGGAAAATCCCATTCAGGACACCTATCTACATTGTTTTGAGGACAGCCACAATGCTATCTCAGTCCATCGGGAATGGCTGCTGTCAATCCTTCAGAAAATAGATCGCCCTTCTGTGAATAGGGAGGAACTGTACTCCTCCCTGCCTGCAGCCACCTTGCGTCTTCCGGCACCCTCCTCAACGGAGCCTGTTCCGGCCCCGTAACGCCCGACCCCGTAAATCATGTGCGCTGACGCGCACGTATGCGGAAACCAGACTTTCCTAAGGGGTCCTCCCCTCGCGCTCTCCAAGGCCATCCGCCCTACGGGTTTTGGCTCCCCCCACGCTATGCGCGGTCCCCCAAAAAGCTCCGCTCGAAGACCTTTCCGTTTGCTACCCCCGCCTTCGCCAGGTGGCGTTCGGCATGTACATGCCGCGTTTCAACGCGGAAGTGCAAAAGCCAAACTCAAGGAGCCAACACCATGAAGACCATCGCCATCACCGACAGCAAGAAGCCCACTACCAAACAGCAAGTCATTGCCACCAACATCAAGCTGCTGATAGAGCAGTTGGAGGCCGGACACTCCGAAGCCCTTACCAGCTACCTCACCGCCATGAGCCGATTCCATAACTATTCCTTCTTATGTTAAGCACAACATAAGAAGCTTTATGTCATCTGCCGGACTATGTTGACCGGACGCCTCTGGGCAGGCGGAAGGCCCGTGGTTACTGACGATGCGCATTGCAGTGCTTAACATAGTGCGGTCAGACTTCTTCCTACCGGCAACCGGCCGGAAGGAGAAGTTTCTATGTCTGATCGAACCCTTGTCGTCATCTCGCTTGCCGATTGTGTGGCGCAGTACGACGCCCACTTGTTCAAGGTCCGTGGTCTATCGAAGTCCACGCGCAACCTTCATCGCCATGTGGTTCACATGCTGTTGTGCTCCAGCTTTCCGACTGGCGATATTGCCTGGAACACGTTTTGTCTTGGCGATGTCGTGCAGTTTGTCGCCGGTGAGTTTCAACGGCTGACGAGCCGCGCGACGCAACGTGTGTGGCTGATGGTGCTCCGCAGCTTTCTACGCTATCTGGCGGCTCACGAACATATCCCAGGCGGCTGGGATGCTGCTCTGCCTTCGATAGCCAACCGGCAGCATGTGCAACTGCCACGCGGACTAACGCGACAGCAGGTAGACGCACTTTGGACCGCGAGTGAGGCATCGAAGCCACGCGACCTGCGCAACCGGGCGCTGTTCCTGCTCTTTCTGCGCCTGGGACTGCGCACGGAAGAGGTGGCCAGCCTTGTCCCTGCGGATATCGACTGGAGCGCCGGCAACCTAAAGGTGCGTAGTGCCAAGACCGCTCGGGTTCGCATACTGCCTCTTGCTCAGGATGTCGGTGAAGCTCTGGTGGCTTATTTACGCAGTCTGCATCGGCATCCGGTACGTCTCTTCGATCCCACGCGCAAGCCGCCGGTACCGGAACGACGCTATGAGTTCTACGTCAGGAACTGCATCTACTATCTCTTCCAGCGCGCAGGTATCCGGGATCGCGGGCCTCATTCCTTGCGACATACGCTGGCCACGGAGATGGTCGGCAAGGGAGCCACCTTCAAGGCTGTCTCCGATGTCCTCGGCCACAAGTCGATCACGACCACGTTGATCTACGCCAAGCTCGACCTGGAGGCGTTGAAGCAGGTGGCGCTGCCATGGCCCGGAGGTGCGCGATGAACTTTGCCGCATTGTCCGCCTTCGGAGAAGAGTTTCTCGCGCTCCGGCAAGCCGTAGCCAGACGCGATCCACATCGGAACGGCCGGGATCGCCGTGGCTTGAAGCACAGGGAAAAACTGCTGCGAAGCTTCATCGTCTACTGGAACGAACAAGGTGCCCCGTGGCCGATTCGCTCTTCGGTTCTCCTCGACTGGGTTGCGGTCGGATCGGACCGACAACATCCGTACCGGGATCAGCGGCGCTTTTATGTTGCCCGCGCTTTTCTCCTGCAAGTGCGCATCTTTGAACCGGCGACGGAGATTCCGGACAACATCTTCAAGCCACTCTACCGTAGGCGGGCTCCACACCTGTTCTCCGATCAAGACATCGTCCGCCTGATCGATGCCGTTGCGCAGGTACGCCCGTGCGGCGACATGCGTCCGCTCACCTTCTCCACTTTGCTCGGGTTGCTGGCCAGCACCGGCCTGCGCATCGGAGAGGCGATCAACCTGACGATGGAAGATGCAAGGCTCGATGCGAGCCCACCCCATCTGCTCATCCACGAGAGCAAGTTCGGCAAGTCGCGCTATGTCGTTCTCCATCCATCGACAGCAGAACATCTGCGCATCTATCGGAGCAAGAGAACGGAGACACTTCGCGGCAGGCAGGTGCAACCCTTCTTCATCAACCGCAAGGGAGGACGGCTTGACTATAACTCCCAACGATTGGCATTCGTCAGACTTCTCCGCCTCGCCGGCATCCAGGCCATACCCGGTCAGCGTGGACCGTCGCTGCATTCCTTCCGTCATACGTTTGCCGTCAACAGACTCACCCTCTGGCATCGCGAGCGGCGCGACGTGCAACAGCTCCTGCCCCATCTCGCCGTCTATCTCGGACATCTCGGCCCGGAGAACACCTACTGGTATGTGAGCAGCACACCCGAGTTGCTCCTCGAAGCCTCCGCTCGTTTTGAGCGCCAGCACACGGGCGAAGAGGTGGATCGATGACACCTCCCACTCTTGTCGGTCCACTGTTGCAGTTCTTCTTTACCGATTACCTCATCGCGCAACGCCGCGTAAGCCCGCAGACGATCGCCAGCTACCGCGATACGTTCCGCCTGCTGCTTCAGTTCGTCGATCGCGAGACCGGCGTCGGTCCCACCGCTCTACCCGTGGTCAGTCTGGACGCCGGGATCATTCTCCGCTTTCTCGACAGCCTCGAAAAGAACCGTGGCAACAGCGTCGTCTCGCGCAACCTGCGCCTCACCGCCATCCGATCCTTCTACCGTATGGTGGCGTTCCGCGATCCAGCCAGCACCGGCGTCGCCACGCATGTACTCGCCATCCCGCTCAAGCGCGCCGACACCAAGGTGCGACAGGTGACCGTCTGACGCGAGATGAGATGGAGGCCATCCTCGCATCCATCGACCGAACCCAGTGGCGCGGCAGGCGAGACTATGCGCTGCTGCTGATTCTCTACAACACAGGAGCCCGTGTCTCGGAGATCGCCGCTCTCAAGTGCAACCAGGTCTCTATCGCCTCGAAAAGCTATGTCCAGTTGCACGGAAAAGGCCGGAAGGACCGCCTCGTCCCGCTGTGGCCACGCACAGCGAAGATTTTGAAGGAGTGGTTCAGCGAACTCCAAGCGCAGCCAACAACAGTCGCATTCCCCAGCATCCGCGGCGAACCGCTGACACGCTTCGCGATACACCTGCTGCTCCGCAAGGTTGTCGAACGAGCTCACGCCGCCTGCCCCAGCCTCAAAAACAAACGGATATCGCCGCACGTCCTCAGGCACAGCACCGCCATGGCCCTGCTCCAATCCGGTGTCGACATCGCCGTCATCGCTCTATGGCTCGGTCACGAGAGCATCGAGACAACCAACGAATACCTCCATGCCAACATGGCCATCAAGGAGAAGGCCCTCGCCACATTACAACCCGTCGGCAAGAAGTTCCGCAGATTCAAAGCCGACGACACACTGCTCGAATTCCTCGCCAACCTCTGACCAGAACTATGTCAAACCGCAGGGCGCAAAAACACGCGCCCTGCAAGACTTTCCACCTCACACGCAACATAGTCCGGCAGTGAACATAGTCCTTCGGCAACGTCTTGGAGATCGCGCGACAAATGCCCTCGGCGAAAAGAGTAGCGGGGTTCTGGACGTGGAAGAACTTAGGCCGTTCTGTGAAAGCGGGACAGAAGGGCATCCGCATCCTTGCCCCCATCGTCGGCGTTCGCCGCAAGAAGGACGAAGAGGCCAGCCAAGACATCACAAAACAGAACGAGCGAGTATTGCTCGGCTTCCGTAACGCCTACGTCTTTGATATTTCGCAGACCGACGGTGTAGACCTTCCAGCGCTACACGAAGTCACCGGCGACCCAGGAGAGAACATCGACCGACTGGCAGCATTCCTCAAGAGCAAAGGCATTCAGCTTGTCTACAGCGAGAAGATCGCCCCCGCGCTTGGCATGAGCTACGGCGGACGCATCGCCATCCTGCCCGGACAGTCGAAGGCAGAAACCTTCGCCACGCTTGTCCATGAAACGGCTCACGAACTCCTGCACCGCAGCGAACGCCGCACGGCCACCACGAAGACCGTGCGCGAGACAGAAGCCGAGGCGGTAGCGTTTGTTGTCGGCAAAGCCGTTGGGTTGGTCAACGAAGAAGCCAGCGCGTCCTATATCCAGCTTTATAAGGGCAACGCCTCACTGTTGGCCGAATCGCTCGAAGTCATTCAGCAGACCGCCAGCGTCATCCTTGCCGCACTGGAACCGCCCCTCTTCGAGGACGTAACCAGCGAGGAACTGGTGGCAGTTGCGGCATGAAATTATGCCCTGAGCCATGTAAGAATCGGTCGACACGGAAAACAGGGACAGACGGGATACGTAGGCTCCCGTCTGCCATTTTCAACGGCGCGGGAGACACCCTCCGGGTTTCTCCCGGCCCTCTTCCGCAACGAGAAAACTGTCATTCAGACTGAATTCTGCACAATGACCCTGCACAATTCCTACACAGCCAAAATCTGGCCGTTTAGGTCTCGCAGAATGAATAATTTCTAAAAGTTTTCTCACCTGCTCAGGATGACAACTCATAAAGAGGTGGCACTGGCAGCGCGTTTACAGGCGGAGGGCGTGGTTGAAGAAGTTGATGGCTTCGATGGAGACCTGGGTGTGGATGGTGGTGCGGTCGATGAGGGGGTCGTCGGTGCATTCGGTGGGGAGCTGGGATTTGCCTGTAGGGGTGCAGGTGTCGAGGAAGGTGTAGTGGATGGCGTTGGGGATGATGGTTTCGCGGGAGCCGCGCAGGAAGGCGTGGACGTAGTCGGCGTTGTCGCGGGCTTTGGCGATGCGGTCGGCTGAGCCTACGACGAGTTCCACGGGAAGCTTGATGGCGTGGAGGCTTTCCTGGGTGAGGGTGAAGACGGGCGCGGGTGCGATGGCGAAGACGGCCTTGATGCGGGGGTCGCGGTAGGATTCGGCGGAGCGGGCGAGGGATTCGCCGCTGGTTTTGCGGGCGGCGCGGATCACGTCGTCGACCGATCCGAAGGAGCGCATCTCGGGGACGTGGCAGATGGTGGTGTCGCGGTCGCCGCGATCGGCTTCGGTGGCGGCGGCTTTGTTGCTGCCGGTGTGGCAGAGGTCGGCGATCTCGCTGATGTCGGCCTGGGCGCCGGCGAGGGCGAGCACGGTTTCGCCGCCGATGGAAAAGCCGGCGGCGCCGATGCGGGAGTCGTCGATGTGGGGAGCGAGTTCGGGGTCGGCCAGTAGGGCGTCTAGAACGTTGCTGAGGTCGGTGGCGCGCTCCCACCAGAGGACGAAGCCTTCGGGAGTGTTACCGTCGATGAAGTTGTTGCCGGGGTGGTCGACGGCGACGGCCATGTAGCCGGCCTTCGCGAGGGCGGTGCCGAGCCAGGCAAGCTGCTGGGCCGATCCGCCGGAGCCGTGCGAGAGCAGGATGAGCGGGTAAGGGCTGAGCGAGGGGGCGAACGGAGCGTTCTGGGCAGCGGAGCCGGCGTCGAAGAGTGGGGCGTCGGGTGGGCCGATGAACTGGTGGGTTTCGATGGCCGTGTCGACGGCGGGGGGTACCAGATGGTGACGCGGAGTTCTTCGTGGGGGTCGCCGCGCCAGTTGCGGTGCATCTTGGGGTGGAAGGTGCGTTCGGCGAGGCCGACGTGGTTGATGGGGGGCGGGAGGGGTTTGGGTTTTGCGGCGGGCGCGGGGAGGGGGATGAGGGTGAGGGTCAGCGCGAGGGTGAGGGACCGCATGGATGTAAGGGTACTGCACTGGTGGTGGGGTTGAGGTTTGAGGTTCCCATCTTAGCCGCAAAGTGCGCGGCGAAGATGGGGCACCCGGCGTTGTGCCACTACGAGCGAACGGAAGGTCATTCGCGATGTTCAGGATGACAAGTTCTATAGGTGGTGGTGACCCGAAGATTCATTGGGGTAGAGAGTTGATGTTCGCGATGTAGCGTTTGGAGTCGAATTTTTTGCCAGTGCTGGCGCCGGACATATAGCGGCGTTTGCCGAAGATGGGACGATCGAACCAGGCGCGGTCGAACTTGCCAAGCATGGACCAGGCGATGCCGGCGTAACCGCCGGGGTCCCGGCCGTCGAGCTCATACTTGTCGTTGAGGTAGATGGCGACGCGCATGGCGATGCGGACGTTGGGGGTCCACTCTAGGATTTTTTTGGCCCAGTACATGCGCAGGTAGTTGTGCATCCAGCCGTAGCGGACCATCTGGAGCTGGGCGGCGTTCCAGAGATCGTCGTAGGTTTCGCCCTGCTCGAGGGCAGGGAGCTTGTAGAGGGTTTCGCGGGGGTCCTGGTCGTGCTCGGCGATGGTCTGGTTGGCCCAGTTGTCGGCGCAGGCTGGGTTGTCGTAGTCGGGTTGGTAGCGGACGAAGTTGACGCTGAGCTCGCGCCAGGCGATGAGCTCGTTGAAGTAGCTGTCGCGGGCGGCTTTGAGGTGGGGATGTTTTTTGACGGCGTCGTTGATCGCGAGCGCGATGGTTTGTGGGCCGATGTGGCCGAAGTGGAGATAGGGGCTCATTTTGCTGGAGCCGTCGAGTTCGGGGTGGTTGCGGTCCTTGTCGTAGTGCTCGAGGAGGTTGTTGCAGAAGTGGTTCAGGCGTTTCGTAGCGGCTTTCTGGCCGCCGGTCCAGGCTTCGACGGGGAGGACGGTGCGGTCGAAGTCTTTCCAGCCGTGGGTGATGTCTTCGTGGACGCTGTCGTGGGCGAGGTTGCGCGGGGTCTTCCACGGTTTGGAGGCGTGGGGATTTTTGTAGGGCTGGAGGAACTCGGGAAGGGCGGCGTAGAGGCGGGGGCGGGCGACGCCGGCGGAGAACTGGGCTTTTTCGAGGAGTTTGGAGGGGACGATAACGTCGGCGTCGAGAGTCCAGAACGGGATGCGAAGGGTGGTTGCCAGATGGGCGCGCCACTGCTCGGGCGCGCGCATGGGGTTTTCATCGGCGAGGATCATGGCGGCGTTGACGTCGGCGAAGAAGCGCTCGTGGTCTTCGTGAGGGGCGCGGCGCATGAGGAAGCCGACCCCGCGCTCGGCGCAGGCTTCTTCGATGTCGGGCAGGCCCTGGTTGAGGAAGGCGTAGTGGCGTAGGTTGGCGTGCGGGAAGTTGCTGATCGCGGCGAAGTAGGCGACGCAGGGGAGATTGAGGGCGTTGGCGACCTCGATGGCCTTGTTGAGGGCGTGGTTGTCGCGGCCGCGCTGGGCGCGCTGCATCCAGTAGACGATGCACTTGCCGTCTTTGGCGGGAGGCCCGGAGCGGCGGATGGTGATGCGGGGATCGTCGGCCAGCCTGCTGAGGGCGGCGGGGATGGTAGCGTCGGCGAGGTATTGTGCGGCTAGCTTGGCATGGTCGGCGTCGCGCTGTTGGGTGCCATTGAGCTCGGGTACTTGCTTCATCATGACCAAGCTATCGCGAGCTGCAGGGCTTCGCTATCATCGAGTGGGCGTGGGTGTTCGAACGCGCTAAAAAAGCTTATGACCGTTGATGCGATGAAAGATTTTGTGAAAGAGACGACTCCCGTGCCGAAGGAGCCGGAGGTTGAGCCGATTACGCTGCGTGTGGCGACCGTGGACGATGCCATCGCGTTGGCGTTGGTGAGCCAGGCTACGTTTCTGGAGGCGTATACGTGGATGCTTCCGGGGGCGGACTTGATTGCGCATTGCGTGAACAACCTGACGGCGGAGAGCTATGCGAAGTACCTGGCGCTTCCGACGACGCGGATTGTGCTGGCGACCGTGGGGCTGGGGGCGCCGGTGGGGTATGTGATGCTTTCGAAGCCGGATCTGCCGGATATCGAGATCGGCGAGGGCGATACGGAGCTGAAACGGATTTATCTGTTTTCACGGTTCCGGTCGTCGAAGACGCCGGTGGTGGGGCGTCCGGGGGTAAGGACTGGGCAGGCGCTGATGGATGCGGCGGTGGAGCAGGCGCGAGCGATGGGGTGTAAGCGCGTGCTGTTGGGGACGAATGACGGCAATGAGCGGGCGATTGCGTTTTACCACCGGAACGGGTTCAAGGTGGTGGGGACGCGGACGTTCCAGGTGGGGTCGAAGACCTGCTCGGATTTGATTTTTGGCAAGGATTTGGGGCCGGCATGAAGCTGAGTTCGCCGACAGGCCGCGGGGCGACCGCGGCGAGCCGGAATCCGTCTGCCGCGACGACGGCCCCGGGGTTTCGGAATCCGAACGGGCAGGTGGTGGTGGCGTCGGATGGTGGGCGGTCGACGACGCGGGACCGGCAGACGATTTACCGGCTAAGTTGCTCAAAGTGCGGGCATGAGTATGGGTGCAACGGGATGGATATCAAGGGGCGATGCTGCCCGAAATGCCAGGATGGTGTACCGGGGGAGCCGTTGCGGGAGCGGGCGCCGATGTTTGATTTCTCCATCTAATTCAACCAGAATTCTGGTTGATCAACTACAATTCTGGTTGAATGGAGGTGAGATGGCTAGCTGGCAATTGCAAAATGCGAAGACGCACCTGAGCGAGCTGATTGAGGACTCCTATACAAAGGGACCGCAGATTATTACGCGGCATGGGGCCGAGCGGGCGGTTGTGCTCTCTGTCCTCGAGTATCGGGCGCTTACCAAGCCGAAGCAGAACCTCCGGGATTATTTGCTGGGCGGGCCGCGTTTTGAAGATATCGAGATTGTGCGTGATGCCGCACCGGACCGCCAAGTTGATCCGTTTGAGGATGTGGCGTGAATTCGGTAGACGCCTATTTGCTAGATACGAATGTCATATCTGAAACTCGGCGAAAACAGCCGGAGAAGCGTGTGTTGGACTTCCTTGCAGCCGCGGATCCGGAGCGGCTGTTTCTCAGCGTGCTGACCTTTGGCGAATTACGGCGTGGAATTGTTCTGAAACAGCAGACGAATCCTGTCGATGCGCTGGGGTACGGCACCTGGTCCGATGAGCTGGAAACTCTCTATGCCGATCGAGTTCTTCGGTGGATGCGGCGATTGCAAAACTTTGGGGCACGCTTTCGACGGATCGGAGCCGGCCCGTGGCGGATACTTTGCTGGCGGCGACTGCCATCGTCCACGATCTGACGGTGATAACGCGAAATACCCGGGACATGCGCGGGCTTCCGGTAAAGCTCATCAATCCGTGGCTTGTTTGATCCCACCCAAACTGCATCTTTTTGCTCAAAAAAGCGTCTAAATACGTGCTACACTACTTGTCGCTGGAGACGTGCGCCTCCGAGTAGCCGAAGCCTTCCCTGACGTGAGTCAAATGCTGCTTCAGCCTGCGCCCGCGGCCTTGACCGCAACCCAATGTCCCAGCGATTCGTCACAACTAAGGGACTACTCCGCGACGGCAGGCCGACGCGACAAGAATCCCGCGAATATTTCCTCACGCCTAAGCGCGCGAGAAGCACTCAGGAGCGCCCACGTGGCTGAAGAGATCGACAAGTACGAAGAAGACGTAGACCGCATCATCGACACCGGTAAGGAAAAGGGTTATCTCACATACGGTGAAGTCAACGATTTGTTGCCCGGCGACATTACCTCGCCCGACGAGCTCGATGACTTGATGACCACTATCAACACGCAGGGCATCGAGGTGATGTCCGGCGAAGGCCGCCGTGCGGCCAGCGAACGTGCCGCTGAGGACTCTGACAACGAGTCCGGCGAAGAAGGCGACGATGTTGAGCTCGACCTTTCGCCCGGTACGCTTGAAAAGACCAACGACCCTGTCCGCATGTACCTGCGCGAGATGGGTACTGTTCCGCTGCTTACGCGCGAAGGCGAAGTGGAAATTGCCAAGCGCATTGAGCGCGGGCAGCTACGCGTGATGAAGGCGATTTCGCGCTCGCCGATTGTGATTCGCGAGATCGTGGGTTTGGGCGAAGACCTAAAGCGTGGCGTGCGGAACATCAAGGAAGTGGTTATCTTCGACGAGGAAGAGCTCACGGAAGACATCCTTGCAGCGCGCGTGAAGCAGACTGTGGCGAAGGTGGACGAGCTGGTGAAGCACCAGAAGAAGGCCGCCGAGTTCGGCCTGCGCGTGACCGAGCCGCATGGCAAGGACGCGAAGGCAAAGGACAAGGACAAGCGCAAGGCGCGTTGGAGCATGGGCCGCGAGCATGTGTTCGTGAACCGCATTATCCGCGAGCTGAAGTACACCAATGGCGAGAAGAAGCGGCTGCTGGATAAGGTGAACAAGACGGTCGACTCCATGCGTACGCTGGAGCGGCAGATCAAGTCGCTGGATCATAAGTACGAAGCTTCACGCTCGGAAGAACTGAAGAAGGAGTACAAGCGCCAGCAGAAGAACTGCCGCATCGATCTCGAGCGCGTCGAGGCTGACTCTGGGATTTCGCTGGAAGATTTGAAGCGCACGCAGCGCGAGATGATCCAGGGCGATATGGATGCCGAGCGCGCGAAGCGTGAGCTGATCGAGGCCAACCTTCGGCTTGTGGTGTCGATTGCGAAAAAGTATACGAACCGCGGGTTGCAGTTCCTTGATCTGATCCAGGAAGGCAACATCGGCTTGATGAAGGCCGTGGACAAGTTCGAGTATCGCCGTGGGTACAAGTTCTCCACGTATGCCACGTGGTGGATTCGTCAGGCGATTACGCGTGCAATTGCCGACCAGGCGCGCACAATTCGTATTCCGGTCCACATGATCGAGACGATCAACAAGCTCATCCGCACAAGCCGTCAGCTGGTGCAGGAGCTTGGGCGCGAGGCGAGCTCGGAAGAGATTGCCAAGCGTATGGATATTCCGGTGGCGAAGGTTCGCAAGGTGCTGAAGATTGCGCAGGAGCCGATTTCGCTAGAGACGCCGATCGGTGAAGAGGAAGATTCGCATCTTGGCGACTTCATCGAAGACCGCATGGCTGTGTCGCCTTCTGATGCTGTGATCAGCGTGAACTTGAAGGAGTACACGTCGCAGGTGCTGCGCACGCTGACCCCGCGCGAAGAGCGTGTGATCAAGATGCGCTTTGGGCTCGAGGATGGATCGGAGCACACGCTGGAAGAGGTCGGGCAGAGCTTCCAGGTAACGCGTGAGCGCATTCGGCAGATAGAGGCCAAGGCTTTGCGCAAGCTGCGGCACCCGTCGCGTTCTCGCAAGCTGAAGGCATTTGTGGATGGCGTGAAAGAGATGTAGGTTCATAATTCAAAACAACAAGGCGCCCGATGGGCGCCCTTGTTGTTTTAGGTCGGATTAGCCGCTCTATGCTGTGTGTTTGCTACGCTAGGCAGATGCCGTCTCATGCATCTCTCTCCGCAACGTTGCACCAAGCCCCAGGGAGCGCGGAATTGCCTCCGCTAATGAAGAGCTTCCAGTTATGGACCGTTCTCTTCTTCCTGATTTCGGTTCTCTATCACTTGTTTTTCTTTCTTGTGCTGCATCGTCACGGACACTCGGTGTATCCGTTCTCGCTGAACCGGCACGATCGTTTTTACGATTTCACGATTTTTACAGAGAAGTTCAGATACTTCCATACGCAGCGGTTCTTTGAGACTGGCTTTCCGATCAACTATCCGGCCCCTGTGGCTGTAGTATTCGAATTTTTCTTCAAATACATGGCACCGCATGCGCTGTTTGCTTTCGTCACCTTCTGCATTCTTTCTTTCGTGGTTCCGGCAGGATTTTTTGCCAAGGCCCTTATACGTCGCGGTATTGGAACCGGGAGGGCGTTGCTCTTCGTGTCGATCCTTTGCCTCCTCTCCTGGCCGGCTTTGCTTGTGGTGGATGGAGGCAACGCGGAAGTCATTGTATGGCTGGCCATGTTGATCGGCATGTGGGCTTATTCCACGGGACGCTTATGGACGGCCGCAATTTTCTTTGGCGTAGCGACGTCCATGAAGCTGTTCCCAGTGGTCTTCCTGGCGCTATTTCTTTCGCGGCGGCACATTGGGAAACTGCTTGCAGGGATCGCTACGTTCCTCGTCGTTTCGGTGGTTTCGCTCAAGGTGCTGGGGCCTACCATCGCCATGGCGTACAACGGAATTATGTATGGCCTGCAGCACTTTGGGCGTGCCTATATGGCAACATGGCAGACGAACGAGAATGGCGTCGACCACTCTCTTTTTGCGTTGATCAAGATGGTGCTGTTCCTGGGATTTCATCATCCGTCAGACGACTTTACGGGTTGGTTGCGGATCTACCTGATAGCAACGGCCGTTGGTGGGGTGCTGCTGTACTTTTTGCGAATACGGAAGCAGCCTCTGCTGAACCAGGTGCTCGTGCTGTCTATCGTGTCGATCTATTTCACGGCGTTCTCCGGCGATGGCACGCTGATCCATCTCTACTATCCGCTGATCCTGTTGTTTTTTCTTTCGATGCAGGCGTATGGCGATGGTGTTACTGTTCCCGGTCTTTCGACGGTCTTGTATTGCATGGTCTTCTGTCTTTCGGTGGAAAGTTTCTTGGTGATTGCGCATAAGGAGCAAGGCGCGCGTTTTATCGGCCCGGCGCATTGTGTCGCGCTGGGCATCATGTTGATCGCGGCGCTGCGGTATCCGCTTGGGCCACCCCTGGCAGAAGAGCCCGGAGAAATTGTTTTGAGTGGGCCCGTGACGGGATGGATCGTCCAATGAAATCTGACGCAGTGGAAGAGCAATGGTCTGTCGCGCGTAGGGCTGCCTCGGTCACCGAGCTTGCGAATCTGGACATCCTTCGATCCGTCGCTGTGCTGCTTGTTGTTGCAGCTCACTTTCTGATGTACAGCCAAATCGCAGCCAGCCGAGTCTCGATTCTCGCCCCATGGATGGGCCTGACTGGGGTTTGCCTGTTCTTTGTTCACACCTGCATGGTGCTGATGTTCTCGCTGGAGCGCGATCCGCACAGTGGCCGTTTCTATCTGCGCAGGACCTTTCGGCTATTTCCACTATGGTTGATCGTGCTGGCCGCCGTTATTCTACTGCGTGTGCCGGTTGCTCCTTCCTTTGCTCCGTTCTTTGGGTATGTGGCACCCGGCGGTGCTGAGTTGTTGGCGAACGCGACCATGACGATGAACCTCTGGTTTGGGGCGAGGATCGTTGGGGCATCGTGGTCGCTGCCTATCGAAGCGCAAATGTATCTGCTTCTGCCGCTGCTGTTCTTTTTTATACGCAGCACAAGGGCGCTCTGGGTCTTGTTGGCTGTCGATGCTCTTGCGATTGTGTCGGTGTGGACCGTGCTTGGCTATCACTCCGTTCCAGCGGCTACGCTGGCTACGTGCATTCCCTATTTCTTGCCGGGGGTGATGGCGTATTCACTTACGAAACGTGTGCGCCCTAATCTGCCTTCATGGGTCTTCCCGATATTTCTTGCGGTAATGGTGGCAGGGCACCTGCGATTTGGCACTCCGTTCCGGTCGGCCTTCTTTTGTCTATTGATTGGGTTGGCGTTGCCGTTCTTCCGCCAAATCGGCTGGCGTCCTGCTGTTCGTGCGGCGCACCTCATAGCTCGTTACTCCTACGGAATTTACCTTTGCCACATTCCTGCGATTTGCGTGGGTATTTATTACCTTCGTGGTCATAGTATGCCGGTGCGCGTGGTGGGAGGGCTGATTGCGTTCGTGGCGCTTCCTGTGGCGCTTTATCATGGAGTGGAAGCTCCAATGATTCGCCTCGGTTCGAGGCTGTCCAAAAAGATTGAATCGGGACCTGCACCAAAGATGAATGAGAAAAACATGAGTCTTGAGATGGCGCCGTAGGCGCATGCCATAGAGGAGATTTGTGGAGATGCGTTTGCCTACGGATCGGCGGGAGCGATAATGGGGTGTGTCCGCTTTCAGTCAACTTTCCACCAGCGCGGATCGAGATTCGCTTCCAATGGTGAATGACAACCGCCCCAAGATCCATTTTAGGGCGCTGGACGGGCTTCGTGGAGTCGCTGTCCTGGCGGTCTTTCTCTGCCACTATGCGGATTCGCCACCTGTGGGTAGCTGGCACCACACACCGTTTTGGTTTGGATGGGTGGGGGTCGACCTCTTCTTTGTGTTGTCGGGGTTTCTAATTACTGGCATCCTTTTCAATTCGCTTGAATCGTCGCGGTACTTCCGCAACTTCTACATCCGGCGGTCGCTGCGGATCTTCCCGTTGTTCTATGCAGTTTGGGCAATTTGTATTCTCCTCACTCCTTTCGTCCATGTGGCCTGGAACCGGTACGTTGTTGCACAGATGTTTTATGTCGGAAACTGGACCATGCTTGGAGCGATCCGGAGCCAGCACCCTGACCCGGGCATCCTGATGATTGGAGGACACCCAATTATCCTTGGGCATTTCTGGACACTTTGCATCGAAGAGCAGTTTTACCTGCTATGGCCTGTAGTGGTCTATCTTGTTCGACGACGCGAAACGCTGCTGCGCGTGGCTCTTTGGGGAGCGGGACTGATCTTGATTCTTCGTTGTGTGCTGGTCATGATGTTCTTTCACACAGCGATCACGGCGCTGCTTTTCAATGCTTCGTTCTCACGATTTGATAGTCTGCTCATCGGATCGGCGCTTGCTTTGTGGTTGCGAGGGCGTTCCAGCGATCTCCGATGTCCGCCGGTTCTCTACACAGCGCTTTTTTATGCCCCGGCGGTTGTCTTGGCCGTCCTTCTCATGACGGTGGGACGATTGCAGCAGCCTCTTGAAACCAGCAACTTCGTCTTTGCCACTGTCGGATTTACGCTGCTTGCGCTGTCTTCTGTCGGCGCCATTCTGGCGGCGCTCGATGAGACGACGCGGGTTCATCGTTGGCTACAACACCCGTGGCTGGTTTCGCTTGGAACTGTGAGTTATGGATTCTATGTTCTGCATGCGCTGCCGCTGCGAATCCTGTACGAGGCCAATCTGCTGGGGACAGGGGTCAGAACGGCAACGAGATGGACTGTTCCGTTCGTTGCCTTTATCTTCTTCTACACGCTCTCACGGTTTGTGTATCGATTCTATGAAAGCCATTTTCTCAGGTTGAAGGACAAGTTGGCACCAAGTCGTTAACCGTGGATTGGGATGTAAGTCTTCGACCACGCAGACTTCGTTTGCTGCATCTATCTATTTCGGCCCCATCTCACCGCAGGAGTTCTTCACTTTGTCGACGAGAACGAACGGACACGACTCTATGAATGTTCCGCCAGCCCTCAATGCTGGGGATGCGGCGGGCGTGTTTGTGGTTGTCGCGTTTTTCCTCGTGCTGTCGTACTTTCGATCGCGAAACCACATGTTCTGGGGTGACGAGATCATGGGACGGCTCGTTCTTACGCAGCCGAATCTTTCGTCGTTGCTGCATACATGGCGCGCGGGACTGGATAGCAGCGGCATCTGTTTTTATCTCCTCAGCCGGCCATGGATGGATGTCTTCGGCGCGGGCGAGGTTTCGCTGCGGATGTTTTCGGCCGCCGGGATGTGCGCTGCCGTGGGGGTCTTCTGGGTGACAGCCCGTCGGTTTTATCCTGTTTTGCCGGTCGCCGCGTCAGTCCTTTTCTTCTTTTCCGCGGTTCCTGCATTGCGCTGGCAGTTGGCTAATGGACGCACCTATGGCGTCTTTATGCTGGCATGCTCGGTTGTGCTTTTTCTCTTCGTCCGAGGGCTGGATCAGCGGGAAGTACGGCCATCCTGGTTCTTGGTTCTGGCTACGTTTGCGGCGTATGCGTTGCTTACCGGCAGCCACATCCTGGGAATGCTCTATAGCGGAGCGTTTCTGTGCATTCAAATTGCGCTTGACGTTAGGCAGCGCCGGGTGCGGCCTGCTTTGTACCTGAGCGCCGCTTTGGCGATCATGCTGGTGGTGTTGTTCAGTCTGCCTAACCTGAAGGCCACTACGGCGCTGGGGAAACCGCACTTCTGGACGGTGCGTCCTCCGCTGCACGATCTATTTACGGGCGCCGTTCTGTTCGACCGCAACGTTCATATCGTGCTTGGCGCGGTCTTTCTTGTGAGTGTGGCGTTTCTGCGAATACGCCGGCAAAGAATGCCGGTGTATATCGTGCTGCTTGGCTTTGTTGCGCTGGACGTTGTCTTCTTCGCCATTTCTCGCGTTTCGACTTCGATCTATGTCGACCGTTATATGCTGCCGTTCGTCTTTGGCGGGATGCTTCTGCTGTGCGAGATGTTGACGCAGTTGGGCGAGGCCAGTGCTCCGCTTCCAAAGCTTCGAGCGGCCTTCCCACTGCTTCTTTTCCTGGTGGCAGGCGGGTTCTTCTTCCTTCCGGCGCTTCAGGTGCTGCGGTTACCTCTGCGTAATTACACGGGTAGTTTGATGGGGGCGCTGCCGCCCGGCCTGCCTGTTGTAGATACAAGCGCGGGTCGATTTGTGGAAGTGGAGTTCTATCAGCATGACGTTTCCGGACGCCGGCTGCTTTATCCGGTCGATTGGGAGGTTGTTCTCGATCCAACGCACTCGGGGGACGTTTCGGGCGCGCATGAGATGGACAACTTCAAGATGCTTGGCATCTACGCCGACGATATTCTTCCAACGGCGAGTATCCTTGCGGAGAATCGAAGTTTCGTTCTGCTTTCCAATGGACCGAGCCTGTGGCTGAACCGCCGTGTCCTTTCCAATCCAGCCTATACAGTGACGCACTATGGAACGTACAAAATTCCGGACGCTCCGCCGCCGGATAACGTGATCGATCTTTGGCTTGTTAACTCTCGCTGATGACTACTCAACCAGTTAACAGGGAATGCCGAATCCGATCTGCATGAGGGTTCCCGTAAGATGGATTGTCCTAAGAGGAGGCAAGATGGTGCTCAACGATCTTCGATCGCATCTGGAGCGTATCCTGGTGACAGGCGCCTCAGGTACGCTGGGGTATAACGTTGTTCGTCATCTGGCGTCGAACCATCCGGAGATGCGGTTGCTGCTGTTGATGCGGCGGCCTGATTCGGAGCTGTTTGCGGGTTTCGGCAATGTGACAATCGAGCAGGTGGATATGGCCGATATGGGCCGCCTGGAGCAGGCGGTTGCGAACTTTCAGCCGAATGCCATCATTCATTCCGCGGCCAGCGGTGTGCGACCGTCGGCCTTCAGCTACTTCGATTTTGTGGATCTCAACGTTTCGGCAACGTTGCATCTGTTTCGCGCGTCGTGCCAGGTGGACCGTTGCCACTTTATCAATGTGAGCACTGGGATGGTGTATGGATCGCAGGAGCGGCCCTGCCGAGAGAGTGATCCGGTGAATACGCTGCATCCGTATGGAGCGAGCAAAGCTGCTGCCGATTGCCTGCTGCGCGCCGGGGCTGAGAAGCTCAACCGCCATTTGACGATCGTGAGGCCATTCTCGTTTACCGGGCTGCATGACGGTGGAGACCGGCTGTTTCCGACGCTGCTGCGCTGTGCGCAGGAAGGCCGGCCTTTCGTGATGTCTTCGGGAACGCAGCTGCGTGACTTTTGCGCGGTGCAGGACGTTGTTGACGCAATTGCCATGATCCTCGAGGAAGGCGATCAGGCGAGCCGCGACATCTTCAATGTCGGCAGCGGGCGTTCGGTTTCGCTCGGACGCATTGTGCATTCGGTTGTGAAGCAGCTTGGGCTTGAGGTTGAGGTGCAGATGGGCGCACGGCCGTTTCACCCTCTGGAGCCGATGAGCCTGGTGGCGGACATCTCGCGCACGCAGAGCCTGGGTTGGAAGCCGCGGACGAACCTCGCGTATGCTGTATGGCAGTTGGCTCGATCCGCCTACGGCGAGTTGGCCGTGACGGAGCCTGAGCAATATCTATGATCGATTCCCGCAGTTCCGAGAGTTCTTCCTCGGCCTCGCAAGCGCCCATTACCCTATCCATCTGCATCCCGGCTTATCGTGAAGCGGCGAGTCTGGCGATGATTCTGCCTTCCATCATGGAGGCCGCTACGGCGCTTACGCCGGACTTCGAGGTATTGATTGTGGACACGCGGGAGCCGATGGACGATACGGCTGAAGTGTGTGCGCAGTATGGAGCGCGGCATGTGCGGCGCAGTGGAGGTAACTCGTTTGGCGATGCGGTGCGGACGATCATCCAGCAAGCACGCGGGCCGTACATGCTGTGTATGGATGCGGATGGATCGCACAATGCGAGCTACTTTGCTGCAATGTGGGCCGAGCGTGAGCGCAATGAGATTACGATCGGCAGCCGTTATGTTGCGGGCGGACAAACGGAGAACCCCGCGGTGCTGATCCTGATGTCCTACGTAGTGAACCTGACGTTTCGCGTGGCGTTTTCGATCAAAGCGAAGGACGTGACCAACAGCTTCCGGCTGTATCATCGCGACGTGCTTACGCCGCTGCGGCTGGAGTCTAACGACTTCGATATTCTGGAAGAGATATTGATCAAGGCGAGCATTCGCAACCCGCGGATGCGGATTGGCGAAGTGCCGGTAACGTTTGGGCGGCGCAAGGCGGGCGAGTCCAAGCGGAAGCTGGTGCAGTTCGCGTTCGGTTATCTCAAGACACTCAAGCGGCTGCGCTCGTTTGCCGCAGCAGCGCGCAAGGAGAATGCTTCAGCATGAAGGCTCTTATTACGGGCGGCGCTGGATTTGTGGGATCGAACCTTGCGGCGACGCTGCTGGCGAAAGGCGAGAGTGTTGTTGTGTTCGATTCGCTGGCGCGGCATGGAGCGTCGGAAAACCTGGCGTGGCTGCGTTCGCTGGGGATGGATCACTTTATCCATGGCGACATTCGCAATGCGTTCGATGTGGAACAGACTGTGAAGAGCGTGCAGCCGGATGTAATTTTCCATCTGGCCGGGCAGGTCGCGATGACGACTTCGATGGAGAGCCCGCGACGCGACTTTGAGATTAATGTGCTTGGATCAATCAACGTGTTGGAGGCAGTGCGGCAGTACACGCCGAAGACGGCGATTGTGTATGCGTCGTCGAACAAGGTGTATGGAAACCTCGATCATCTAGACCTGGTGGAAGCAGCGACGCGGTACCAGCCACGCGATGCGCAGAAGGGTGTGGATGAGTCGGTCGCGATTGAGTTCCATACCCCGTATGGATGCTCAAAGGGGGCTGCCGATCAGTACATGCTGGACTATGCTCGTGGGTTTGGTTTGAACACCGTGGTGTTCCGGCACTCGACGATTTATGGCGGGCGGCAGTTTGCGACGTACGATCAAGGCTGGGTGGGTTGGTTCTGCCGGCAGGCGATCGAGTCGAAGACCGATCCGGACCGGGCGGCGTTTACGGTTTCAGGCGATGGCAAGCAGGTCCGCGATCTGCTGCATGTGTCGGATGCGGTGAATGCGTATATGTCCGCTTATGAGCACATTGACGCGGCGCGCGGACAGGCGTTCAACATAGGTGGCGGGATAGAGAACAGTATGTCACTACTGGAACTGCTGTTGCATCTGGAGAAGCGCCTCAGCATCAAGCTCAAGTACAAGCACCTGCCGTGGCGGCAGAGCGATCAGAAGTTCTTTGTGGCGGATAACTCGAAGGCCGAGCGGCTGATCGAGTGGTCGCCGAAGATGTCCAAGGAGCAGGGGATAGAGGACACGATCGCATGGGAGTCGCGCTGATCGTTCGCTCTACTGACGTAGGCGCACGACTTCCAGCTTGATCAGCGAGTACATGCAGCGGGCGCCCATCTTATCCTGCGGGACAATGATGCGGAACGGCTGTTCGCGGTTGGGGAGTGGGCCGCCGTCGGCCTTGTCGGCGATGATGACTTTTTCTCCAGCGAATTTGGGGTCGAGCTCGGCGAGCGAGAAGACGACCTGGTAGCCGTCGCGCGAGGTGGCGAGCAGGTAGCTGGCCATTGGTTTGCCGGTCATGTCGCGACCGAAGGGGACGCCGGCTTTGACGAGGATGTCGTAGAGGGAGACGCCTTCGTAGCTGGTGGATGTGCCATCGTGCGCGAGGGACGCGGTGGTGCGTGGCATTTTGTCTAGATCGTCGGCGGTGAGTGCGAGTGGTGTGGTGACGGCGCCTTCGATCTTGAGCGTGGGCGCGTCCTCAGCGGCATGGACGACGGTTCCCAGAGTCAGAGGCAGAAGCACGGGCAGCGTTGCTGCGAGCAAACCGGCGAGCGCGAGCTTGCGATTCAAATCGAGTAATTTCATAGGTAACAATGTAACGTGAAACTGCGCCTGGAGGGGTGATCGAGCCTTGAAGAAAGTCCGCAAACGTCGGCTGTATGGTGTGATGCTGCTTGCGGCGACGTGCGCGGTTTCAGCTATGGCGTATCGCGCGGATGATGCGTTTCGGTGGTCGCTTCCGGCGGGGTTTCCGAAGGTGCCGGTGCCGGCGGACAATCCGATGTCGGCGGTTAAGGTTGAGTTGGGACGGTTTTTATTTTACGACCAGCGGATGTCGGTGAACGGGAAGGGGTCGTGCTCGACATGCCATTTGCAGGAGTTGGGCTTCACGGATCGCAAGCCCGTTGCGGTGGGCGTGACAGGCGAGAAGCATTCGCGAAGGGTGATGCCGCTGGCGAATGTGGCGTACTTTGCGGTGTTCAACTGGGCGAACCCAAACGTAAAGCAGCTTGAGGATCAGTCGGTAACGCCACTCTTCAACGATCATCCTGTGGAGCTTGGCCTGCGTGAGTCGAAGGATGCCTTCGCTGGGGTGATCGCGAATGAGCCGGTGTATAAGCGTCTGTTTCCGCTGGCGTTTCCGGGCGATCCCGGGCCTTATACGTTTGTACATGTGCGCAAGGCGCTGGCGGCGTTTGAGCGCACGATGATCTCGGGCAGCTCGCCGTATGACCGGTATCGGTACGGGCATGACGATGCGGCGATCTCCGACGCAGCAAAGCGTGGCGAGGATTTGTTCTTCCACGCGCCGCTCAGTTGTTCGCGGTGCCATGGAGGGTTCACGATGGGCGGCGGTACTGTTTTTCAAACCACTGACGACGCGCATGACATCGAGTTCAATAACAACGGCCTGTATAACCTGCCGGGGAAGTTCTCTTATCCGGAAGACAATCTGGGTCTATACGACTTCACGCGCGATCCGAAAGATGTTGGGAAGTTTCGCGCTCCATCGCTTCGCAACGTGGCTGTGCGCGCGCCGTATATGCACGATGGCAGCGATAAGGACCTCGACGCAGTGCTGGACCACTACGTGCGTGGCGGGCGTTTGATCGAGCATGGGCCGCTGGCAGGCGATGGCGCGAAGAACCCGAACAAGGCGCGGTTTGTGGGTGGGTTCGAGCTAAGCGCGCAGCAGCGGGAGGATCTGAAGGCGTTCCTCGAGTCGCTGACAGATGAGCAATTTCTGCGCGATCCGAAGTTTGGGGATCCGTGGCCTGCGCAGCGTCGCGCGAGCAGCCTTAGCTGGCCTCGGTCAGTGCGGCTTCGAGCAGATCGCGGCCGCCTTCGAGAACCGTGCCGTGACCGGGGGCGATGCGGCGAATAGGGGTTTCCGCGGGGATGGTGTCATAGAGGCGCTGAACGCTGGCGCGGGCCGTGGGACGGTGCCAGGTGCCGAAGTTCGGCAGTGGAAAGAACCACGGTGCCCATCCGGCGATGCGTGGTTTGCCGCCGACGGTTACGAGGGCATCACCGGCGTAGAGGGTCCCGTCGCGCTCGTCGAGAAAGCTGAAGTGGCCGGGCGTATGGCCGGGCGTGCTGAAGCAGCGCAGCGAACCGTAGAGTTCACCGTCGGTGACAAAGTGTGTGGGCTTGGTGAGCGCGCCGGGAAGACTGCCCTTGATCTTGCACTGTGGCTCATTCGCGTCGAGCGAGCGGTCTTGCGCGGGTTTCTTGGGCAGCAAGCGGGCGTCGCGCGTGGAGATGGCTGACAGGGCATTGCCGAGTAGCTGCGTGAGTTTGTCGAAGGAGCCGATGTGGTCGCCGTGGGCGTGCGTGAACAGAATGCGGCAGATCTGGTAGCCGCTCTGTTGTCCGCCGCAGCGTCGCGCGGCATCGAGGATGGCCTCAGCGGAGCCGGGGATACCGGTGTCAATAAGGGTGAAGCCGTCGCTCTCGCGGACGAGATAGCAGTTGACGAGACCGAGCCGGGTGAGTTGCCAGCCGTAGGCTGAGAGTTGAGTGGTTTTCAAGGCACATGACTCCGGGAGCAAAACAAGATTACAGGGTATTTAGACATGTTGTATGCCGGTTGCGTGGCTAGTGGACCGTATTTACTAGAAGGCGGGAACGCCTTCTTCGACTACCAGGTCGTCTACTGCGATGTTGAGCGCCATACCCAGCTTGCGGAAGCCTTCTCGCCAGTCGGCGGACCAGTAGCGCTTCTCGCTTGTGCTGTAGTTCGCGTCTACGGCGGCGCCGCGGCGAAGCAGGTCGTTCCAGATGTTCTGGGCCTGCCACAGGTTCACCTCCATCGGCAGGGTGCGCAGGCTTTCGGCGATGGCGACCGTCTCATTCAGGACGGTGATGTTTGGTTGGAGCACGGGCTGCAGTGCGAGCGTTTGCTGGGCCTGGTTGTGCTGGATGCCCATCGACTCCTCCAGCCGTACCATGGCGCGCTTCATGCGCTTGTCGGCGGTGAAGCTGAGCAGCGGAGCGTCGAGGGTGACGTTATCGATCGCGGCGCGACGCAGCAGGCGGGTGACTTCTGCGGTGTCGTAGTCATCGGACTCAAGAGCGCGACGCAGACCGGCGTTGATGGCAAAGCTGGCGGTGAGGGCGAGTGCAGGAGGTGTAGCTACGCTGGATTCCGAGAGGAAGTGTAGCAACGTGGCGTGCTCTTCGTAGATGCGAATGAGTGAACTCTCGACCTCCGATAATGTTTGGTCGAGGATGTTCTTGAGGATGCGGTGCTGTTCGTCAGCGAAGAGCGAGGTAAGCGAATAGAGAGTGCCGCCGAAGAAACCGTCGATGAGGCGGATGAGGTCGGGGAGGTTGGCACGGCGGATGGCGGTGCGTGCGTCGTCCTGGAACATGGCCCAGGCGAGTTCATCCTCGGGTGTGTAGCGCTTGACCGCGGCGGAGAGGTTCTGGTCGCCGAGATGAAGTACGGCGAAGCAGATCTCTTCCGTCTCCTCCGTGACGCGAGATCGAAGAACGGCAGTGCCTAGTGCGACGCGACCGCGGCCGGAGGTAAGCAGCTCGTAGCTGTGACGGTTGATGTCGAAGCAAAAGAGATCCCCAGACTCGGCCGAGGTGCGGAACATGGAGCTGATAGCGTAGTGCGCGCCGACGTGCTCGAGGTCGAGCCTGGCGCCGGTGACGAAGCGTCGGTAGACCTCGGCACCGTCGCCGATTTCGGGCACGTTGGATTTCGCCTGCGAGAGCAGGGCGAGGAAGTCGGGTTCGAGCGTAGCGGCTGCTTTGCCGAAGAGGTTCTGCGCGAGCTGGATCACGCGGCCGGCGTAGGCGATGATCTGCACGGTTTCTATCCCGGAGATCTCGTCGAAGAACCAGCCGCAGGAGGTGTACATGAGCTGCGTGTGACGTTCGAGCTCGAGCAGTTCGAGCACGATCACGCGTTCTTCTGTGCTCAACTCGTGGGTGGCGTGCGTGGCGAGGAAGCGGTCGATGTTAGCGGGCGTTCGGTTGAGCACGACCTGGATATAGGCGTCACGCGCTGCCCAGAGATCTTTGAGTAACCCTTTGGCGACGGCTTCGGCCAGCGGCGCGGTGCGGTCACGGAGCAGGTCAAGCGAGGTACGCAGCGGGCCGCGCCATGCCTGGTTCCAACCGAGCTTGCCGCCATTACAGCCGCAGTCGGAGCGCCAGCGCTCGACCCCATGGACGCACGACCAGGAGCTGTCATCCACTACCTCGGCTTCGTACTGCGGCGGGAACTTTGCCAGGAACTCGCCGTAGTTGGTCAAAGTCGCGAGCTGGTTTTCTTCAATCCAGTGCATGGCGTAGCTGAGGGCCATTTCGCCGTGGCGATGGTGGTGGCCGTAGCTTTCGCCGTCGGTGGCGACATGGGCGAGCTGCGGCTCGGTGGAGTCTGCCGTTAGGCCACCGACCAGGCGGCGGCCGAAGTTTTCGCCGGAGTTCAACAGGCCTTCAAAGGCAATGGCACGGGAGCCGGGGCCGTCGTAGAAGAAGATGTCGATGGAGCGTCCTTTGTCGAGGTTGACCTTGTAGGGGTGGGTTGGATCGACTGTGGCGTTGAGGGTTTCGTGCCAGTCTGCCTCAGGGACTAAAGCCCTATTCTTGTCCTGTGCTTCATCGGACGGGCTAAAGCCCGCCCCCTTCAAAGGATCGGTGTTTGTGCCTTGTAGTTTGCGGACGCGGGCGCATTGGTGCGGCGCGAGGATGGTGTATTTAATGCCTTCTTGCGCGAGCAGGTCGAGCACGTGGCGGGAGACGGCTGTTTCGGCCAGCCACATGCCCTCGGGGCGACGACCGAAGCGAAACTCGAAGTCGGCAATACCCCAGCGGATCTGTGTGCGGGCGTCACGTTCGGAGGCGAGCGGCATGATGATGTGGTTGTAGACCTGTGCGAGCGCGGAGCCATGGCCGGAGTAGCGCTCGGCACTGGCGCGGTCGGCGTCCTGGATCATGCGATAGGTGCGCGGAGCGAAGTCCTGCAGCCAGCTAAGCAGCGTTGGCCCGAAGTTGAAGCTCATGCGGGCGTAGTTGTTCAGTATGCGGGTAATCTGGCCGGCCTTGTTCTGGATCCGAGAGGCACCGTTGGGCGCGTAGCACTCGGAGGTAATGCGCTCGTTCCAGTCGTGGTAGGGGGCGGCGGAGTCCTGCACCTCGACGGTCTCCAGCCACGGATTTTCCCGCGGCGGCTGGTAGAAGTGTCCGTGGACGCAGATATAGCGCGTGGCCGGGGTGATGGCCTGGGCCGAAAGGACTGCGCGGCGTACACGAGAGAGGTGCTGAGTGCTCATGAGGTTATTAAAGCATTGTGGGTGGGCAGGCCGCGCGATGCGGAACACGCAACCAGCTTTGTATAGTGGGTCGCATGAATCGTAGAAGGTTTTTAACTGCTGGAGCTGGCGTGATGGGAGTACGGGCTGCGATGCCGTGGGCAGGATTGCTGGCGGAGTCAGATGTAAGTGGACCGCCGGTAAACCTGCTTGAGTCAACGTTTGTGCCCATGGCAGGCACTCTGATGAGCGCGGACGCGTGGCGACCGATGCCGAAGTTCGGCGACCGCGCGGCGTGGGTGGCTGTTCCGCAGGACCTACGCGACGTATTGGTGCAGCGGGCTGAGGCGGTCAATAACGATGCCTGGCCGATCATGCTGGCGACCGAGGAGCTGGAGTTTAAGCGCAATGGCAACCGGACACGCTTTGAGGCGATTACGTTTGGGCGGCGCGGAAGGTTGTCAGATCTGGTTTTGGGCGAGTGCATCGCGGGTGAAGGAAAGTATCTGGATCAGATTGCAAATGGCATCTGGCTGATCTGCGAGGAAAGTTTCTGGGGTGTTCCCGCGCATTTAGGCGCGCAGAAGGCCGGCATCGGGTTGGCTGACGAGGCGGAGCCGATCATCGAGCTGTTTGGAGCTGAGACAGCGGCGACGTTGGCCTGGGTGGTCTATCTGCTGGGCGACCAGCTGGGAAGCGTGTCGAAGCTGCTGGTGCCACGCATCCAGACGGAGACGAAGCGGCGGATTCTGGACGTGTACTTTCAGCGCAGCCAGTTTGGGTGGATGGGATTGGGCGGCGGCGGCCATGTGAACAACTGGAACCCGTGGATCAACTCGAATGTATTGACGGCAACGATGGTATTGGAGCCGGATGCGCAGCGGCGTGCGCAGTTGGTGGCGAAGATTTGCAAGAGCGTGGATGTGTTCCTGGCGGAGTACTCTCCAGACGCCGGATGTGAAGAGGGGCCGGTCTACTGGTCGCGCTCGGCGGCGAGCTTTTTCGATTGCTGCACAACGCTGGTATCGGCGCATGGCGGCAAGGGTAGTGCGGTGCTCACGCATCCGTTTATGCGGGCGATGGGGCATTACATCGCGGATGTACACATTGCAAAGAACCTGTATGTGAACTACGGGGATGCGCATGTGGACTCCCCCCCGGAGCCGGAGCTGATGTACTGCTACGGCAAGGCGAGCGGCGATGCCATACTGGCTGACTTCGGCGCGTTCGATGCCGGTTGGCGCGGATCGGCAGCCGGTGGAGCAGCGCTCAGCCAGGCATTTTCGAACAGCGGCGGCGGTCCGGTTTCGCTGTCACGCGAGCTGGCGAAAGTCTTTGTCACGGCCGCGGTGCGCACGGCGCCGAAGCACGATGCGCTCATGCGGGATGCTTGGTATCCGCGGTTGGGACTGATGACGGCGCGAGAAACTGAGGGCTCAAGCGACGGCTTCTACGTGGCGCTGCAGGCGGCGAGCAACGGGCGGTCGCATGGTCACAACGACTCGGGAAGCTTCATCGTATTTCAGGGCGGTGAGCCAGTGTTTATCGATGTCGGGGTGGAAGCATACACGGCGAAGACGTTCAGCAAGGAGCGTTACGATATCTGGACGATGCAGTCGGCGTTTCATAACCTGCCGACCATTGGCGGCGTCATGCAGCATGACGGCAACGCCTTTCAGGCCAGCGAGGTGAAGTATGAGAAGAGCGACGCGCGAACCAGTGTGCGCGCGAACTTGGCTACGGCGTATCCGAAAGCAGCGGGTTTAAAGCGCTGGATGCGAACAGTGGTGCTGGATCGCATGGCCCGGCGGGTGGAAATATCGGAAGACTTCGTTCTGGCAACCTCTGTGCCAGTGGAGCTTTCGTTGATGACGGCACGGGAGCCGCTGCTTGCCGCTGGGAGCGTAAAGATCGGCGGCGCGGTGCTGGCGTTTGATGCGGCGCATCTTACAGCGACCAGCGAGAAGATTGTGCTCACCGATGCCTCGTTGCGACATAGCTGGGGAGAGGCGGTCTGGCGTTTGAAGCTGACCTCGAAGGCAGTCGAGAGCGGAAACTGGAAGATGACGCTCAGCGCGGGGTGAGGCGTCTCTGGTCGAGCCAGGCGGTGAGGGCGATGGCTAGCCAGTAGGCGGCGATGTTCTTGAAGGAAAAGAAACGGCCGAGAAGAAGCTTGCCGGCGAGCGTGAGGCGGAAGGCATCGAAGCCCGGCGTGTGCCACAGGCGGCTGAATTCCACGGCGGCCGCCGCAACATCGGCTATGAGCGCAATGCGAGTGGCTGTGAAACGCGGCAGGATTGCGGCGATGAGCCAGTAGAGTGCAACTGCCCAAAGCATCGAGCCACTGTACTTGTAGAGAAACCACGGCAGATGGAGCGAAGCCATGCGCCAGATCAAGCCCGCTGCGGTGGCCGCGAGCAGAAGACCGGTCGAGGTGAGGATGCGGCAGGTCATGGGGCGTGAAGCTACTCCGGCTGTACGGTCTTGCCGGCGGCGAGGTCGCAGGCTCTCCACATGTACCAGCTGGCGACCGAGCACCACGGCTGCCATTTTTTGGCGCGGCGCTCGATCTGTGCGGGCGTGGCAAGCAGGTCAGGCGTGAGTTTGGTGGCCGGCTTGAGGCCGAGGAAGGTGAGCGCAAAGCCTTTGCGGATGCCGAAATCCGATGTGGGGAGCACGTTCGGCCGGCCGAGCCGAAAGATCAGAAGCATCTCGACGGTCCATTTGCCGATGCCGCGGACCTGCGTGAGGTGGTCGATGATGGCTTGGTCGGACATGCGGCGAATTTGGGCGAGTGTGGGGACGGTGCCGTCGAGGGTCTTGGCCGCGAGGTCGCGGATTGCGAGGGCCTTGTTCGCGGAGAGGCCGGCGGCGCGGAGCGACTCCTTCGGAGCGTCGAGAAGCTGTTCCGGGCTGGGATGGAGGAACAGGTTCGCCGGCGTATTGGGCGGCAGGTGTGGCGAGAACGACGCGATGAGGCGCGTGTGGATGGCCAGCGCGGCGTTGCCGTGAATCTGCTGATAGACGATCGCGCGGAGTAGAGCCTCAAACGGGGATTGCTGTTGCGGAAGCCGCACGGTGAACGAACCGGCTTTGGCGATGAGCTTGGCCAGCTTGGGGTCCGCCGCGGAAAGCGCGGCTACGGCGGCGGCGGGGTCATAGGGAAGCTTGCGGGTTAGGCCGGAGCGAGGCATGAAAGGATGTTAGGCGATACCCGACTGGGCTGACTAAAGGTCAGAGTAGTTCACAATAGTTATAACTGTAGTTATAACTATATTTATGGACGTCAAAGTGCGCAAAATCGGCAATGGCTATGGCGTTCTTCTGCCGAAGCAATTTTTGGATGAGACGGGTCTAGAGGAGGGCGCAATGATCAACATCGAAAAAGTTGAAGGCGTCTACCAAATGAAACCTGTTGATGAGCAATTTACGCGTCAGGTCGAAGCCTTCCTGCGCTCCGAGCCTCGACATCGCAATACTTACCGCGAACTGGCGAAGTGAAACTTGAGTTTGTACGAGCCGACGTACTGCGCAATGTTCATGGTCGCTTGATTGAGAAGTATGGCGGTTTTCAGGCGTTCGTGATGAGAACGCACTTGGATATGCGATCGGACGACCACAAAATCTGGAAGCCTACGGCGATGTATCGTCGGTGCCTTATCTGGGGGCCGCGCTAGCGTGGGCGCTTTTGCGAAACCATCCATTCGCGGACGGGAATAAGCGGTCAGCTTTCGTCGCGATGGATATGTTTTTCGAACTCAACGGGCACCGTCTCACTTGCTCAGAAGTAGAGGAGACAGCCATGGTGCTTCGGGCAGCGGCAAGCGAGATCTCCGAAGAGGAGTGGACGGCGTGGGTTGAGCGTAGCGTTGCACCGCTGCCGTAAATGAAAAGGTGAAAGTGAACGCCGAACCGAACGACTGGTTCGGCCTTTCCCGTGTCGATGCGCAGTGAATTTCTGGTGAAGAAGGTTCGTCGACGAGAGAGGCTGCGAGGGTGAGAGACGAGGCTGTCTTGTCAAAACTGATCGCTCGAACTCGGACTAATATGGACGCAATTAGCAAGTTGAGTTCCTGCTGCGAAGTGTGGGTGAGTTGCGAAAAGCCGCGTGGGATGCGGGTTTGCGAATGTAGGGCGCATACCGCACAAAGAGGCGCGGTCGATAATCGCTGGTCGTTTAGAATTCAAGAAACGAAGTGTCCGTGAGCAAGCTCTAACAAGACATTTCGGCTGCTATACTCAGTTTTCCATAGGCAGGATTTTCGGTACTCCGTGACTGCCGTCACAGCAGGTCATCGCTCAAGCGTAATAAGCTTTGGAGACGGGGTCAGGGAAGAAGCACGGAAGAAGGAACAGTTCTTCTTTAAGTTTTGATTGAATTCTCATAGTCGTATTACGACGCAGAGGAAGCAGGAAAGCACTCATGGCGCAAGTTTTTGACCGCAGTTCGAATGCACTGGCTCGCGCGAGCCTAGTGTTGACGGGCTTGATCGTCATCGCGCTCGGTGTGGCGTTGAACTCGTTGCAGCGTTCGCCCTGGGTGACGCGGCAGGGTCAACGGCCGGACCAGCCCGTACCGTTTAGCCACAAGCATCACGTCGAGGGCTTGGGCCTGCAGTGCCAGTACTGCCACACGTCTGTGGAGAAGAGCTCGTATGCGGGCATTCCTCCGACGAAGACCTGCATGAACTGTCATTCGCAGATCTGGACCGACGCGCAGCTGCTGGAGCCGGTTCGCGAGAGCTGGGCGACGGGCAAGTCGATCAACTGGATCCGTGTGCATGACCTGCCGGACTACGTGTACTTCAATCACGAGATTCACGTAAATAAGGGCATCGGATGCGCGAGCTGTCATGGGCGCGTGGACGAGATGCCGCTGATGTACGAAGAGAACACACTGCAGATGGAGTGGTGTTTGAACTGCCATCGCGACCCGGGCAAAAACCTGCGGCCGACCAGCGAAATTTACAACATGGCATGGGCGGGACCTTCGACCGATAAGCCGGTTTGGTGTACGAGCACGGGTAAGGGTGGACCGACCGCACAGCAGGTATCGTGCGTGACCAAGGATCCCGGTGGCAATCCTGAGATGGCGCAGCTGGATAAGCCGGCCGGTCTGGGCAAGGAGCAGTCGGGTACCGACCTGCAACCGCATCCGACAACGGGTGAAGGGCAGACGGTTTCGGATGTCCCGGCGATCGCGATCCCGGCTAGCTACACGAAGTACACCAGCCAGGCTGATCTGGGTAAGTATCTGACGGCGCAGTATCACATTCGCACAGCGAATGAGTTGTCGAGCTGCGAGGTATGCCACCGATGAGCAAGAACTTGATGGGAGCCGAAGAGGCTATGGCAGAAAAGCAGCAGGCGCAGGTGGTCAATACGATTGCCCCGGCGAAGATGACGCTGGCGGAAGTGCGCGCACAGCTCGAAGGCAAGACCGGCAAACGGTTCTGGCAGAACCTGGATTCGCTGGCCGATTCGCCGCAGTTTGTGCAGGCAGTACAGGAAGAGTTTCCGGCGCAGGCCGGTGCCGGCGAGTGGGTCGATTCAGTAAGCCGCCGTGGATTCCTGAAGGTGATGGGCGCGAGCTTCGCGCTGGCCGGCATGGCCGGCTGCACCAAGCAACCTGACGAACCGATTTACCCATACGTGAAGCAGCCTGAGGATTTGATCCTCGGCAAGCCGATGTACTTTGCGACGGCGCATCCTTTCCCGACGGGCGCGATCCCGGTGCTGGTGAAGTCCGACGCGTTCCGCCCGATCAAGATTGAAGGCAATCCCGAACATCCGATGTCGAAGGGTAAGTCGGATGCTTACACGCAGGCGAGCCTGCTCGATCTCTACGATCCTGACCGCTCGACGCAGCCGAAGTTCCGTGGCGAGTCGACCGATTTCGGCAAGTTCCAGCAGGAGTTTGCGACCGCTGTTGCGGGCACGAAGGATGGCTCGGGGGTGTACTTCCTGAGTGAGACGATTACGTCTCCGACGCTGGCGGCGCAGTGGAAGGCCGTTTCGGCGAAGTATCCCGCGGCGAAGTTGGTGCAGTACGACGCTGTGAATGGCGATGCGGGACGGGCGGCTTCGAAGGCGGCGTTTGGTGATTATCTCGATACGCAGTACAAGCTCGAAGAAGCCGATGTGATTCTGGCGCTCGATGCGGACTTCCTGGGTGGCATTGCGTTCCCGGGCCATCTGCCAATGGCGGCGGCGTATGCCGAGCGTCATCGCTATGAGCATGGCAAGACGATGAACCGGCTGTATGTCGTGGAGACGATGCCGACGGTTACCGGCTTCAAGGCGGACCATCGCCTGGCTCTCAAGCCAAGTGATCTTTGTGCATTTGCAATGGGGCTCAATGGTGGTTCGGCTGGCTCGCTAAGCCCCGAAGCGCAGAAGTTCCTGACGGCGGTTGTGGCTGATCTGAAGAAGTCTGGCGGCAAGGCCGTTGTGATTGCAGGACCGCAGAGTGCTGGCGTTTGCCACGAAGCGGCGCATGCACTGAATGCTTCTATTGGCGCGGCCGGCAAGACGGTTGTGTACACCGAGTCGATTGCACCGGTTCCGACCGAGCAGGGTTCAGATCTGAAGTCGCTGGTTGGCGATATGAATGCCGGCAAGGTGAAGTGGCTGGTGATGCTTGGGGTGAATCCGCTGTACAGTGCGCCGACCGATCTCGAGTTCACGACCGCGTTCAATAATGTGCCGAACACAGTGCATCTCGGATCGCATCTCGATGAGACGGGCTTCTACTCGACGTGGCACATCAACAAGAGCCACTACCTCGAAAGCTGGAGCGATGCGCGCGCCTATGACGGCACGATTTCCATCATCCAGCCGATGATCGATCCGATGTACGGCGGCAAGAGCGCGCACGACGTTCTGCAGACGCTGCTCGACCCTTCCAGGAGTGCTTATGATGTTGTCGTTGAGAATGCGAAGACCTACATCACGGGGGACTTTGCCAAGGGATGGAAGAAGGCGTTGCACGATGGCTGGGTCGATGGCACGACGTTCTCGCCAAAGCTGACCAACGTGAAGACAGGTTCTTCCGCGACACCGGTTGCTTCCGGTGGCATCGAGATCAGCTACAAAGCCGATCCTTCGATCTATGACGGTCGGTTTGGCAATAACGGCTGGCTGCAGGAACTCCCCAAGCAGGTTACGAATCTTGCATGGGACAACGCCGCGTTGATGAGCCTGGCGTTGATGGAGAAGCTTGGAGTCGCGGAGAATGAAGCGATTGAGTTGACACTGAATGGTCGCAAAGTAATTGCGCCGGTGTTGATGGTTCCGGGCCATGCCGATGACGCTGTCACGGTGCATCTCGGGCTGGGACGCCGTGTGGAAGCAGGCCGCGTAGGCGCAGGTGTAGGCTTCGATGCTTACTCGCTGCGCACCTCGGACGCGCCGCATTCGGCTGCGAACCTGCAGGTTGCCAAGGGCAAGGGAACATATGACCTCTGCGTGACCAAAGTCCACAATATCGAGCACCGCGGACCCTACGCACAGCGTGATCTCGAGCATCCGCTTTCGGACAAGGAAGGCACATACTCGCTGGCCGGGCATGAAGCGATGGAGCGGTCGATCATTCGCTACGCGACCTATGCCGAAGCTGAAGCAAATCCGAAGTATGCCTCGGAAGGCGCGAGCGGCACGTTTGTCAACAAGGTTGGATATAACCCGCAGGGAGAGTCGCCGGAGCACGGAGAAAGCTTCTTCCCCGATGCGTGGCGTTATGACCATACGGCAGTCGTCGGCAAGGCTCAGGTGGTTGTGCAAAATGCTTGGGGTATGTCGGTCGACCTGAACTCCTGCATCGGCTGCAATGCCTGCCTCGTCAGCTGCTACGCGGAGAACAACATTCCCGTGGTTGGCCGTGAGCAGGTGAAGATCGGCCGCGACATGCAGTGGATGCGTATCGATACCTACTTCGAAGGCGACCTGCACGCACCCAAGGCGCACTTCCAACCGATGATGTGCCAGCACTGCGAAAACGCAGGCTGCGAACAGGTTTGCCCGGTTGGTGCAACGGTGCATACGCCGGAAGGCATCAACACGATGGTTTATAACCGTTGCGTTGGAACGCGCTACTGCTCGAACAACTGCATGTACAAGGTGCGCCGGTTCAACTTCCTCCTGTACTCGGACTTCGACACGGAGAGCCTCAAGTTCATGCGCAACCCGGATGTTTCGGTCCGCAGCCGCGGTGTCATGGAGAAGTGCAGCTACTGCATCCAGCGCATTGAAGCGGTCAAGATCGAGGCCGACAAGAACAATCGCGCGATTGAAGATGGCGAGATCATCACGGCATGCCAGCAGGCCTGCCCGACCGATGCGATCATCTTCGGCAACCAGAACGATCCGAACAGCCGCGTGGCCAAGAAGAAGGCCGAAGAGCGCGAGTACCAGGTGCTGGCCGATCTGAACTTCCGCCCCCGCACGACATATACGGCCGGCGTTATCAACCCGAATCCGGAGCTTGTCTAATGGCTACCCAAGGTCCTATTCACGATCCCGAACTTGTCGATCCCATGATCGACCCGCGCACCGGTGAGTACGCGGTCATTGCGCCGGGGCATAATTTCAAGAGCGTGACGCAGAAGATTGCCGGCATCGTGCTGACGGCGAACACGCCATGGGCATGGGTTGGCGGTCTGTTCCTGGCGGCGACGGTTGCGACCGGCGTGATCATCGCGGTGACCTGGCTGGTGCTGAAGGGCGTTGGAATCTGGGGCGTTACGATCCCCGGCGCCTGGGGCTTCGCCATCATCAACTTCGTCTGGTGGATCGGTATCGGCCACGCCGGCACGCTGATCTCGGCGATTCTTTTGCTGTTCAAGCAGACTTGGCGTAACTCGATCAACCGCTTCGCGGAAGCGATGACCATTTTTGCGGTATGCTGCGCGGGTATCTTCCCGCTGCTGCATATCGGACGTCCATGGCTTGGCTACTGGCTGCTGCCGTACCCGAACACGATGAACGTCTGGCCGCAGTTCCGCTCGCCGCTGGCGTGGGACGTGTTCGCCGTTTCGACATACGCGACGATCTCGGTGGTGTTCTGGTACATCGGTATGATCCCGGATTTCGGGACCTTGCGTGACCGTGCCAAGCTGCCGATTGCCAAGTACTTCTACGGCCTGCTTTCCCTCGGCTGGCGCGGCTCCACCCGCCACTGGATTCGGTATGAGTCGGCTTCGCTCCTGCTCGCCGGTCTTTCCACGCCTCTGGTGCTTTCGGTACACACCACCATCTCCTTCGACTTCGCGGTCGCGGCTATGGCTGGCTGGCACACAACAATCTTCCCGCCATACTTCGTTGCGGGCGCTGTGTACTCGGGCTTTGCGATGGTGCTCACGCTCGCTATCCCGATCCGCAAGTTCTATCACTTGGAAGACCTGGTGACGTTGCGGCATCTCGACAACATGGCGAAGGTCATGCTGGCGACGGGATCGATCGTGGCCTATGGATACGGCATGGAAGTCTTCATGAGCTGGTACTCGGCAAGCCACTGGGAGTTCTTCATGATGTGGAACCGTATGTTCGGGCCGATGGGCTGGGCGTACTGGATCCTGATCCTGACGAACATCGCGATTCCGCTGACCACGCTCTGGAGCCGTAAGCTGCGTGTGAACGTGGGCTACCTGTTCTTTCTGAGCTTCGTGGTCAATATCGGTATGTGGTTCGAGCGCTTCGTCATCGTTGTGACCTCGCTCTACCGCGATTACCTGCCGTCGAGCTGGGGAACATACCGCGCCACCAAGTGGGATTACATGCTGTTCCTGGGAACGTGGGGGATGTTTACCTTCCTGTTCCTGCTGTTCGCGCGGTTGGCTCCAATGATTCCGATGTCTGAAATCCGGATGATGCTGCCGCAGACCAAGATTCGCCCTGGTGGCGCTGATGCTGAAGTTGTGACACAGGAGGCGCTCTAATGCCGCCGCGCGAAGGAGTTTACGGTCTTCTGGCCGAGTTCAATACACCTAGTGAGCTGGTGCATGCGACTGAGATGGCGCATCGTGCGGGCTATCGCCGGATGGAGTGCTACACGCCATACCCCGTTGAGGAAGCGGCTGAAGCGTTGCGCTTCCACAAGACGGGTGTGCCGCTGATGTGCCTGATGGGTGGCATCATGGGCCTGATCACGGGCTACGGCATGGAAGTCTGGGTGAACGTTTGGGGCTATCCGCTGAACATCGCGGGACGTCCGCTGTTTAGCTGGCCGGCGTTTGTGATCCCCGGGTATGAGTGGACGATTCTATTTGCGGGCTTGTCGGCGGCGTTCGGTATGATCGCGCAGAACGGTTTGCCGCAGCTTTATCACCCGCTGTTCAACGCGCCGAACTTCCGCGATGGCGCGACGACCGACAAGTTCTTCCTCTGCCTGGAGGCGCACGATCCGAAATTTTCGCCCACCGACACCCGGACGTTTCTGGAGACGTTTTCGCCGATCTCTGTAGTGGAGGTGGACCACTAATGCAGGGAACAGCGAACAGACAACAGGGAACAGGAAGTGCGATGCGTGTTGTGACCGTTGGAGCGGCTATGGCTGCGATGCTGGTGCTTGCGGGCTGCCGGCAGGACATGCAGGATCAGCCGAAGTTTGTGCCTCAGCGCGGGACGACGTTTTTTGCTGACGGGCGTTCGGCTCGGCCGCAGGTGGAAAACACTGTTGCACGCAACCAGATGCACGAGGACGAGTACTTCTACACCGGACTGAAGGATGGCAAGGAAGGCGATGGTCTGCCGCTGCCTTTGACTCCGGAGCTGATGGAGCGTGGACAGGAGCGGTACAACATCTACTGCACGCCTTGCCACTCACGGGTGGGTAACGGCGCGGGCATGATCGTGCAGCGCGGCTACCGGCCGGCGGGGAATTTCCACGAAGACCGCCTGCGCAATGCTCCGCTGGGCCACTTCTTCAACGTGATGACCAACGGCTACGGTGCGATGCCGGAATATGCGTCGCAGGTAACGCCAGAAGATCGTTGGGCGATTGCGGCTTATATTCGCGCGCTGCAGTTGAGCCAGAACGCAAAGTCGAGTGATGTAGCTGCAGGTGGGCATGTCGAAGACCTGCACGCCATTGCCAAGGATGCAGGCATGCAGCCGGGATTTGCTGATCCATGGACACTGCCGGCAACGGCCATCTACGGAACACCAGATAACCAGGACCATGGCATTCCGGGAACACCCATGGGCAGTGCTTTGCCTGGGTCGAATGCTCACTACGGTCAGGCTGCAACCAAGGGTTCCGGCACGACTGACTCCGCGCCGCAGAAAACGGCGCCGGGAAACGATGCTTCCGGACGTCCAGCATCAGTAACGAAGTAGAGATTCGAGTACGGCAGGTTTTGAACTTTTGAAGGTCGAAGGCGACTGACGCATGACTGAACACGGACATCACGGAGCGGAAGCGGGACACGCGGAACATCATCACGGCCCGAACGTGCTTCCGGCAATTCTCGAAGCGCCCAGCGTTGTGGCGGCGTGGCGGACTCGCGCGGCAATCGTCGCGGTAGTTTTTGGGTTGATCTCGCTGGTCTTCCTTGGAACGCACGAAGGGCGCAACCACCTACTGCGTGCGTACCTGATGGGCTATATGACCATCTTCAACTTCTGCGGCGGTGCGCTGGCGTTCCTGATGGTGCAGTATGTGTCGGGCGGTAAGTGGGGGCAGATTCTGCGCCGGCCGCTCGAAGCGATGACGCGCACAATCTGGATGATCATCGTCATGTTGCTGCCGATCCTGTTGCTGGGCAAGCACTTGTATCAGTGGATGGCCTTCCCCTCCGCACAGGACAAGCTGAATGCGTATCACGCAGGATTGATGACGCACGAGCAGCAGCTCACCGCGCAGTCCAAGGTGACGATGCTGAATCCGACGGCTGCCTGGGTGCAGGCGATCATCGTGCTTGGCTTCATGGCACTCGTGATCACGATCTTGAACAAGTGGTCCGTGATGCGCGACAAGGACCCGCAGGCCGGAACGCTCGCGAGCTTCGACAAATGGCGCACCCGCTTCGAGAATCTATCGGGGCCGTCGATCCTGTTCTACGTGATCCTGATGACGGACTTTGTCATCGTGTTCGTGAAGTCGCTCGATGTGACTTGGTACTCATCGGTATATGGGCTGCAGTTCCTCGTAGCGCAAGGCTATGCGGTGCTGGCGCTTGGCGTGATGACGCTCATCCTGCTCAGCAAGTACGAACCGATGAAGACGATGTTCCGCACCACCGAGCAGCACGATATGGGCAAGCTCATGTTTGCCTTCGTGATGCTGAATATCTATTTGACATTCGCGGAGTTCCTGATCATCTGGTCCGGCAATCTACCGGACGAAATTCCCTGGTACCTGCACCGCATCCATGGCGGCTGGTGGGTGGTTTGCACGGCGGACGCGATCTGCCATTGGGTGATCCCGTTCTGCATCTTGCTCAGCCGCGACATCAAACGCTCAAAGTCCAAGCTTATCTGGGTAGCGGCTTTCATGATCTTTGCGCGCCTGATCGATATGTGGTGGCTCATCGAACCGAACTTCAACGATGCGGCCGGGAACCTGCATCTGGCCGGTAACATCGGAATGCTGGCGTACATCACGGTGCCAGTTTCGATCGTCGCTCTGTGGCTGGTGTACTACTTCACTGAATTGATGAAGCGGCCGTTGATTAATGTGAACGACCCGCATACCGAAGAGCTTTTGGAGCCTGAACATGCCCACTAATCACGAAGGACACGACATGGGTAAACCGGAGGGCGTACACGCGCACCCGGCGCCAAAGTTCGACGATAATCACCCTGGCTATGAAATCCAGGACGTGAATGCCGGCGGCATCGCTACCTTCCTGGCCGGTCTGTTCGGGTTCGTGCTGATCTTCTTCGTCTTCTGCTTCTTTATGGGCAAGGCGATCAACTACGCGCTCTTGAAACAGGATGGCGAGCCGAATAAGTGGCAGCAAAATTTGTCGCAGGCTGGACAGACACCGCACGGCGACAAGCGCGAAGATCTGATGTCGAATGCGGAGATGCAGCAGCGGCAGTTGGCGGCTGTTTCGCAGAGCTTTCCGACACCTCGGCTGGAGATGGATGACGGTAATCAGGATATCGCCGATCTTCATGCGAAGGAAGATTTGCTGCTCGACAACTACAGCACGTCGAGCGACCTGCCGGCAGGGACGATTCGCATCCCAATTGATCGTGCAATGCAGTTGATCGTGCAGCGTGGCCTGGGCACGCCCGCAGCAGCAACACCCGAGAAGCTGATGGCGGGAGAAACTGCACCGCAGGTGCAGGCTCCCCTGACCGATGGATTTGCGCGGACCGGGTATGAGCTCGACACGATTGAAGCCCGGAACCAGAAGAACAGTTACGAACACGCAGAGAAATAAGAGCAGGGATTAGGAAGAGTGAAGCAGTGAGCATGGGAAGCACAATCCGGAGTCAGGCCAGAGGCGCAAAGAAGTTCGCTCTGGTGCTCGCGCTGGCCTGCGTCCCGATGCTCGCCCAGGTTTCCAGCTACGGCGATAAAGTTCAGGGCGAAAATACTGGAGATCAGCTTCCGCAGATTCTGAAGAAGGTGCAGGTTACGCAGCACCTCAACCAAGAGCTACCTCTCAGTGCGCAATTCGTCGATGATACGGGAGCACCGGTCACGCTGGGCAAGTACTTCGATGGCAAACATCCGGCGATTGTGACGGCCGTTTATTACAACTGTCCAATGCTGTGCTCGGAAGAAATGGACGGACTAGTCAGTGCGCTGCTGATGGTTCATCTTGTCCCAGGCAAGGACTTTCAGATCGTTGTCGTCAGCATCGACCCGAGCGAGACTCCCGAGCTCGCAGCGAAGAAGAAAGCTTTCTACCTGAAGCGCTATGGGCATCCGGAGACTGCGGATGGATGGCACTTCCTCACCGGCCAGAAGCCTGCAATCGATGCGCTTACTGGGGCAATCGGATTTGGCTATGAACGCGTTCCGGGACCGGACGGAACGATGTCCCAGTTTGCGCATGCAAGCTCGATTGAGATCGCAACGCCGCAGGGCAGGCTGGCGCAGTATTACCTTGGCGTGGAGTACTCGCCCAAGGATGTGCTGTTGGGGTTGATCGACGCTTCGGGCAACAAGATCGGCTCACCAGTCGCGAATATTCTCACGTACTGCTACCACTATGATCCGCAGATCAATAAGCACTCGCTGATTGTGGCTCGGGTGGTCCAGCTGGGTGGCATGGTGACGGTGGCGAGCTTGGGCAGTTTTATATTTCTGATGTTTCGGCGCGATTTGAAAGTCGGCCGCGAGTATGACTCACACGAACCGGATGACGAGACAACCGGCGGAACGGATAAAGGCTAACGATGGGTATTAGTCCAGTATTGTGGCAATTTTTGGTGAAGTGGCTGCACAACTCAGCGCTGTTTCCGGCTGAGGCGTCCACTATTTCGCCCTACACGGACGCGCTCTATTTCTTCCTGCTGCTGATGACGATCGTCGGTATGCTGCTGGTGTGCGTTTTGGTGTTCGGTTTTTCAATCCGCTATCGCCGCGAGAAGAACCCGGTGGCGACGCAGATTGAAGGCTCGACGCTACTGGAGGCGACATGGACGATTATTCCGCTCGCGATCTTCCTGGTAACGTTCGTATGGGGCGCCTTGTTGTACTTCCGCATCTACGATCCACCAGCCAATGCGATGAACATCTATGTCGTGGGCAAGCAGTGGATGTGGAAAGCGGAACACCCGGGCGGGCAACATGAAATCAATGCACTGCATGTTCCTGCGGGCCGCCCTGTGCAGTTGACTATGATTTCGCAGGATGTGTTTCACAGCTTCTCGATTCCCGACTTCCGTGTGAAGCGCGAAGTGATCCCGGGCCGGTATTCGACGGTATGGTTCCAGGCGACAGAGCCCGGCACCTATCACATCTTTTGCACGCAGTACTGCGGTACGCAACACTCAGGCATGATCGGTGAAGTGACGGTGCTGACGCCGGACGACTACGAAAAGTGGACCAAGCAGTCGACTAGCGGCATGAGTCTTGCGCAGAACGGCGAGCGACTATTTGCGAGCATGGGTTGCAACGCATGCCACAGCGGAACAGCTGCTGCGCGTGGACCGAACCTCGCGGGTGTCTACGGATCGAAGTTGACGCTGACCAACGGAAACCAGGTGCTGGTGAACGATGCATACCTGCGTGACGCGATCCTGAATCCTTCCGAGCATGTGACAGCAGGCTTTGCGCCGATCATGCCGACTTACCAGGGCCAGATCAGCGAAGACGGTTTGATCGATCTGGTGGAGTACATCAAGAATTTGCAGACCAACTATCGGGTGCAGCAGACACAGATGACTTCTGAGTCCGATAAGGCCGCATCCCCAACGCCCGCTGAGGGCACAACGGAAATGGTGAAGCCATGAGCACCCAAATCTCGAACACGATCGTTCTTTTGCCCGACCAAGCCACGGCGAAAATTCCGAAGCGGAACTACATCAACAACGAGCACGGGTTGTTGAGCTGGCTGCTGACGGGCGACCACAAGCGCATCGCGATGCTCTACCTGATCTCGATCACGTTCTTCTTTTTTATCGGCGGAGCGTTCGCGGGCCTGATTCGTCTGGAGCTGCTGACGCCGGCGCCGGACCTCGTTTCGTCGGACACGTACAACAAGTTCTTTACGATGCACGGCATCATCATGATCTTCCTGTTCCTGGTGCCAAGCGTACCGGCAACATTGGGTAACTTCTTTATCCCCATCATGATCGGGGCCAAGGATCTTGCGTTCCCGAAGATCAACCTGCTGAGCTGGTACCTGTACCTGATCGGCGGAACGCTAACGCTGACGGCGCTGGTTCTGGGTGGTGTAGACACCGGCTGGACGTTCACCACGCCTCTTTCGACGCATTACCTTAACACGCACGTCGTGACGGCAGCCACGGCCATCTTCATCGCAGGATTTTCTTCGATCTTCACCGGGTTGAACTTCATCGTGACGATCCACCGCATGCGTGCGCCCGGCATGACCTGGTTCCGGATGCCCTTGTTTGTATGGTCCAACTACGCGGCGTCGATCCTAATGGTTCTCGGTACACCTGTCCTGGCGATTGCGCTTGTACTTGTTGCATTGGAGCGAATCGTCGGTATCGGCGTCTTCGACCCAGCCAAGGGTGGCGATCCACTGTTGTTCCAGCATCTGTTCTGGTTCTATTCGCATCCGGCGGTCTACATTATGATTTTGCCGGGCATGGGTGTGATCTCGGAAGTCATCTCGACCTTCAGCCGCAAGCGCGTGTTCGGTTATACCGCGGTCGCGTTCAGCTCGGTGGCGATTGCCCTGTTCGGATTCTTTGTCTGGGCGCACCATATGTTCATCATGGGTGTGTCGAACTACTCGGCGCTGGTGTTCTCTCTGCTGACCATGCTTGTCGCGGTTCCTTCGGCGATCAAGATATTCAACTGGGCGTTCACGTTGCAGAAGGGCTCCATCACGTTTGAGACCCCGATGCTTTATGCATTCGCGTTTATTGGGCTGTTCACGATTGGCGGGCTGACGGGCATCTTCCTCGGTTCGCTGGGCATGGACATTCACCTTACAGAGACGTATTTCATCGTGGCGCATTTCCACTATGTGATGGTGGGCGGCATGTTAATGGCATTCCTGGCCGGCATTCATTTCTGGTGGCCGAAGATGACGGGGCGGATGTACCCGGAGTCATTGTCGAAGCTTTCGGCGGTGACGAGCTTTATCGGATTCAACCTGACGTTCATGCCGCAGTTCATCCTGGGTTATCTGGGTATGCCTCGTCGGTATCATGCGTATCCGCCTGAGTACCAAGTGCTGAATGTGCTTTCGACCGCGGGCGCTACGGTGCTGGGTGTCGGGTTCATGCTTCCGTTGCTGTACCTCGGATGGTCGTTGAAGTATGGTGCGATTGCAGGCAACAATCCGTGGCAGGCGACGGGACTCGAGTGGCAGATTCAGTCGCCGCCGTTGACCGAAAACTTTGTCACGATTCCAATCGTCGATTACGAAGCCTACGATTACGAGTGGCTGGAAAAGAAGCAGAGAGAAGAGGTGACGACCGTTGGCTAATACAGTCGCACATACCAATCCGCTGGATAAAGTGGACCATCTCGAGAAGTTGATGCCACATGAAATGGCGTTCAACGAAGAGGGGGAGCACGTCGTGCTGCCGCAACATCGTCACCACTTCGAAACAGAAGAGCAGCAGCGCGAAGCGGGCAGCTTCGGCATGTGGCTCTTCCTGTTGACTGAAATCATGTTCTTCGGCGGAATGTTTTTCGCCTATTTGTTGTACCGCAACTGGTACTATCCAGCGTTCGCAGTGGCATCCAATCAGTTGAGCGTGCCTTTGGGAACGTTGAATACGGCCATCCTGATCACATCGGGTTTTTGTATGGCCCTCGGTGTGTGGGCTGCGGAAGTCCGCAAGAAGAACGTGCTCGTCTGGATGCTGATCCTAACCACGGTGTTCGGAGTTGCCTTTATTGGCGTCAAAGCCGACGAGTATCACGAGAAGTGGGAGAACCACCACATTCCTGGCGCCAGCTTCAGCACCGCGCAATTCACGAATCCCGCGGCATACGGTATCAAGGAGCAGCCTCTGGCTCCGGATATGGCACAGAAGACCGAGATCTACTTCTTCCTCTACTTTGCCATGACAGGTATGCACGCGCTGCACATGATCATCGGGATCGGGCTGCTCTTCTGGCTTACGTGGCGAGCGCATCGCGGAGAATTCAGTTCCGGATATGTAGCGCCCATTGAGAACTTCGGGCTCTATTGGCACTTTGTCGATATCGTCTGGCTGTTCTTGTTCCCGCTGCTCTACCTTATTAATCGGCATCTACCGAAGTAACTGCCCCAGACCAATTTGTTCTGTAGCCTCATAAAGGAAGCGCGATGGCCCACGAGATATCCCACGATCAAGCCCACGACCCAAGCAATGTCGTAAACCCGGAGCACGGCGAACACCACCTTGTAACGCCGGCCCAGTACAGCATGGTGTTTGGTACCCTTCTGCTCTTTACCGGGCTGACGGTAGTGGCCGCGTACATTGATCTGGGCGCGCTCAATCCGGTGATCGCTCTCGGGATCGCCTCCTTCAAGGCAGTCGTGGTCATCCTGTTCTTCATGCACGTGAAGTATCAATCGCGGCTGGTAAAGCTGACGGTCGGTGCCGGCTTCTTCACGTTCATCGTGCTCATCACGATGACGCTGCTGGACTATATGAGCCGCGCCTGGGGTATGTGGTAGAGATCCGGTAACAGCGAACAGCAAATGCCTCGCAGCGATGCGGGGCATTATTGTTTGCGTTCACGCCAAAGGATTTGGCGGAGAATTCCCATCCAGGTCATGGCTTCGCGATGACTTGTGCCCAATTGCAGGGTGAGCTGGCGCACCAGCGGTTCGGATGCGTTGGCAGGGAAACGGCGGGTGTAGTCGGTGACATGCATCACGTCGAGCAGCAACTGCGTAAGGCGCTCGCGGTCGTCAGCTGTGGCGGCCGCCTCATGCAGCGTAGGAATCTCCCTGGAGCCCTCGAGGCCTTCGCGCGTCAGCTCATAAAGGCAGACAGCCACGGACTGGCCGAGGTTCATAGAGAGGTGCCTCGCATCTTCCGGAGCAAACAGGGGGATGGTGAGCAGAAGCGAGCAGTGGCTCAGGTGCTCTTTGCTGAGCCCGGTCTTCTCAGAGCCGAACAACAGCGCCACGCGCGGTTGTGGGTCACTTGCCTGCTTTGCCAGGGTTCCGATAATTTGCGGCGCGGCCTCTTGCAGCGTAAGGATGTCGCGCTGCAGGTCGCGGTCGCCGATGGCGGTGGTGCCGGCGACGAGGCTGCAGTCGGCGATGGCCTCCGACAAAGACGAAAAGCGTTGTGCCCGTTGCATGACGGAAGCTGCGCCTACAGCGGACTTCGGCGTTGCCGCATCCTCCAGCTGAGCAGCTTCGAAAGGCGCGGGGTAGTCGTTGACGATCCGCAAGTCAGAGAAGCCGAAATCCTGCATGGCCCGAGCCGCCGCTCCGATGTTGCTGGGGTTGCGGGCGCCTACCAGGACGACGGTCAAACGGGCGCGGGCGGCTGCAGAAAGCATGTCCTAATTGTAAGGAAGTAGCTAAGTGTGAGCGACGCCCGCCGCCGCGATTGTGGGGCGTAAAAAGAAGCGGCTGACGTATACGTCAGCCGCTTCAAAAGAAAAACAGCGTTCTTACCGCTTGCCTTCACGCTCCGCCGGTGCGGGGTGTGCGGCCCTCGGTGGAGCCGGCCGCGTAGCAGCGTTATGCTTTTGGTTAGCGATCTGCCTGCTGTTCTGGTTCTCTTCGTGGTTCGCCTGCTGCTTCTGTTGCTGGCTCAGAGCCCCGCCGTTCGCGGTACGTTCGTTGTGGACCTGCTGATCAACGCGCGATTGGTTCGCATTGGTGCGGGCGGCTTCGGCAGAAGTCTCCTGGCCGCTGCGTAGCCCCTGTGCGGTGCGTTGCTGCTGGTTGGCCTCACGCTGATTGACTTCGTTCGGCCTCACGCTATTGGCATTATGATTGTCTTTGTAGATTTGTTGGCTGGCGTGATTTTGCTCCTGGTTGATCTGCTGATGTTCCTGGCCGGTGAGCTTTCCACCGTTGGCAGCGCGGTCCGCAGCCGTCTGGCTGTCGATCCGCGATTGCGTCGCAGTGGCGCGCGAAGCCTCGCCGGAGGTCATCTGGCCGGAGCGCTCACCGTTCGCGATACGCTGGTCCTGGTTGGCCTGCCGGGCGTTGGGAGCATAGGCCTTGCCGGCGGTGCGGTCTGCAGACGATATTGGCTGCGACGACGCATGCTGCTGGGCCACCTGGTGATAGGCGCCCACGTTGGACGCCGCAGGGGTTCCGGGGCGTCCGTGGTTCACCGAGGCCAGCTGACCCCGATCCTGAGCAGCGAAGTTCTGGTGCTGCATCTGGTTGGCCGTGGGCTCCATGTGGTGCTCGTTCGAGAACCGCTGTTCCTCGGGGCTGGGCGGGTGATTGATGCCGCCGGGACCGCCGCTGAAGGCCACATGGCCGGGGTTCACAATCGTGTTATGCACGATCACGTTGCGGTCAACATAGACATTCGTTACATGGACGCCGCCGAAGTTCGCGACCGCGCCGTTGTAGGCGAACACACCTCCACGCCACTCACCACCAAAGAAACCGACGCCGCCGAAGCCAAAGCCGTAGTTCACGCCACCGTAGTAGCCAACATGGGGACCCCAATAGCCGCCGTGCCAACCGTACATGCCGCCGGCGAAGCCCCAGTAGCCAGGCGTCCAGAGGAGGCCTGCGCTGGGGGGCTGCACCCACACGCCGGGAACCCAGTAGTAGCCTGCATCACCGTAGGCCCAATAGCCGGGCGTCCATAGATAGCCGGGAGCAGGCAGTGGCGGCTGCACATAGACGGGAAGGGCGGGTGGGGCAATACCAATCGAAACGCCGACGAAAACCCCGGCGTGCGCCTGCGCCACCGGCAGGGCCACGACTGGAACAGCCAGCGCCGCGGCAAAGAGGATTCTGCGAACTGAAGTGAGGGAAACCATTTTTTCTCCTTGATCCGGTAGCTGCACGTCGTAGTGTGCACCCGTCGGAAGCCCATGTTTGCGGGCTCGTGTAGCTGAAACACAGGAGTGTGCCGCATGTTGCTGCAAAGTTTCAGGCGAATTGGCTATTTTCAGCGCAACTTTTGGAGAATGAGAAGGTTGTTCCCCGGCCCGGGAAAATTTCCGGGGGAGGCAGGAAAGTTAGCCTCCCCTACACTGTTAAAGAGTAGCTATGGCCGATAACTTTGCCCAGACCGTGAAAGAACAAACCGATGTCGTGCGCGTCGTGGGCGAGTACATTAAGCTCCGCAAGTCGGGGGCGAATTGGTCGGCGCTGTGTCCGTTTCACAAGGAAAAGTCCGGGTCGTTTTATCTGTATCCGGCGACTGCGAGCTACTACTGCTTCGGCTGCCACGAGCATGGGGATGTCTTTACGTTTGTAATGAAGATGGAAAGCGTGACCTTTCCAGAGGCAGTGCGCGCCGTCGCGACGAAGATGAACATTTCGCTGCCAAAGCGCGAGTTCAACTCGCCGCAGGAGGCGCATGCAGCCGGGCTGCGCAAGCAGTTGATCGATGTACATGAGGCCGCAACGCAGTACTTCCAGCAAAGCCTGCAATCACCCGAAGCCGCGCGGGCTCGCGAGTATATGACCGGTCGCGGCATCACTGCGGACACGATCACGAAGTTCCGCCTCGGCTACGCGCCGGAGAGCTTCAACGATATGCGCGACCGCCTGGGCAAGTTCTTCCCGGAAGAGGTCCTGCGCGCCAGCGGCCTCTTCAGCTGGAAGGAGCAGGAAGACGGCTCACCCGGCCCCATGTATGCGCGCTTCCGCAAGCGGATCACGTTTCCGATTGCCAACGAACAGGGCAAGCCAATAGCCTTCACCGCGCGTGCGCTGGACTCCACCGACGTCGATGCGAAGGCTGGCCCGAAGTACATGAACTCACCCGAAACGCCGCTCTATACAAAGGGCCAGGTGCTGTTCAATCTGGACAAGGCAAAAGCCGCCATCAAGGCGGCGGATGTTGCGCTGATCGTGGAGGGCCAGATGGATTGCATCTCTGTCTTCATGAACGGCATCCAGGGCGTGGTGGCAACCAGTGGAACAGCGTTTACGGAGTCGCAGGTACGCCTGCTGGGTCGCTTCACGAAGAACGTTGTGTTGAACTTCGATCCCGACTCCGCAGGTGCCAATGCTGCTGAAAAAACAAGCGGCCTGCTGGTGGAAGAAGACTTCAACGTCCGCGTGGTCACGCTCGAAGGCGGCCTCGATCCAGACCGCTTCATCAAAGAGCATGGCATCGCCGAGTACACCACAGCTGTGCGCGGAGCTGTTCGCTACTCCGACTATCTGATCGAACGCGCGCGCGTGCTGTTCCCGCAGCGAACGCCCGAGGCCAAGGTGAAGGCGCTGAACTTTCTGCTGCCGCACATCCGTCGCATTCCGAACGTGATTGCGCGCAGCGACTTCGCAGAGAACGCTGCGCAGAAACTTGGCATTGAAAGCTCCCTGATGCGGCAGGAGTTGAAACAGGCGGCGCAACAACGACTGGAAAGCGTGAAGCAGGCGCAGCCGAAGGCCGTCAGCGAGGTCGAGCGAATACTGCTCTGCGCGCTCGTGCTGCCGGATGCGGACTCCTCGCGAGCGATGGCTGCCGAGCAGTTAGCAGCCAACCCCGAGTGGTACGCGGGACTGCCCACGGCTGCGCTGATTGAGGTGCTGGCGAACGGACCATCGCCCGATAGTCCGCTGGAAGCCGCGCCCGATGCTCCCTCGCGCTTGTTGCTGGCAAGCGTGCTGCATCAGGCTTCGAGTGAAAGCGACGCAAGCCGCGAGGCGCTGCTGGAGCAAGTGGGCAATGCCCTGAAGTCTCTACAGGTGCGACGGTTGGAGCGCCGCCTGCGCGAGTTGCGCATACTGATTGCCGAAGCGCAACGGCGTGGTGACGAAACGATGCTGCGACAACTGGCGCATGAGAAACTGCAGTTGGAGCGCGAGTTGAGGCTGCTGGACTAAGCGCACTTGTGCAGGGACGCGATACTCTGGATGTCGATATGATTCTGCGTTCCGCTTTCCTCCTCAGTGCGTGCTTCGGTGCGTTGTCGTTTCCTCTAGCTGCGCAGCGTGTCTACACCGCGCAGGACTACGCCCAGGCCGAGCGCTGGATGCCCTACAACGAGCATGCGCTGGTGCATCACACCATTGAAGGTGTGACCTATCTGCCCGATGGCCGCGTCTTCTATCGCGATCCCGGCGCAACGGGCGTGAGCTACATGATCTCCGATCCCTCGCATGGAACAGTAACGAAAGCGTTCGACGCCACGAAGCTCGCGGCCTCTCTGCGCACTGCGAGTCAGAGAGCTGTCGAGGCTTCGCACTTGAAGGACGCCGATTACCTCCCAGATGCAGTGGGCACCGGCTTCACCATCGATCTAGGCTGGGGGAAGTTTCACTGCGTGACCGACGCAATGTGTACGGTGCTGTCTTCTATCGATAAGGACGCGGCAACGCCGAAGAAGCCGGCAGGTCACAGCAAGGCGCCGTTCGACATATCACCCGACAAGAAGCTCGCCGTCTTCATAAAGGATAGCAACCTCTGGCTCCGCACTGAGGCAACGGGCGAGGAGTACGCGCTGACCACCGATGGCATAAAGGACTACGGCTACGCCACCGACAACGCCGGCTGGCAGCACTCCGACGCGCCTATCGTCGTATGGTCGCCGGACTCGAAGAAGATCGCCACGTTCCAGATGGACCAGCGCAAGACCGGGATGATGTATCTGGTGTCAGTGACGAACCGGCATCCGGCGCTTGAGGCATGGCGCTATCCGTTTGCGGGCGATAAGGATGTGCCGACCATCGAGCGCGTGGTGATCGATGTCGACACCTCCAAGATGATCCGCCTTAAGATGCCGCCGGATCAGCACCGCAGCACGCTTTGCGACGACATCAGCTGCAAAGGCGGTTCGGGCTGGGACGATGTGCAGTTTGCCAAGGACGGCAAGACGCTAGCGTTTGTCTCCACATCACGCGATCACAAGGATGAGTGGTTTCGCACGGCCGACACGGCGACGGGCGATGTCCGCGAGGTGTATCACGTCCATGTGCCCACGTACTACGAGTCTGGACAGGGCAAGGTGAACTGGAAGTATCTTTCCGGCACGAACGAGCTGATCTGGTACTCGGAGGAAGATGACTGGGGTCAGCTCTATCTCTACGACGCAACCACCGGCAAGCTCAAAAACAAGATCACGCACGGCGAAGGTTGCGTAACGGAGTTGCTGCATGTGGATGAGAAGAATCGCGTGCTCTACTTTGTAGCGACGGCCAAGGAGAAAGGCGAAGACCCTTATTATCGCCACTACTACCGCGTGGACTTCGATGGAACACACCAGCAGCTACTGACACCGGAGGATGCGGACCATGCGGTTACGCCGTCGCCTGACGGAAGCACGTTTGTCGATGTGGCTTCCACACCCCAAACCCCACAGACCGTGGTGATACGCGACAACACGGGCAAGCAACTGGTGGAACTCGCGAAGCAGGATATCTCTCCTCTGCTGGCCGCGGGCTGGAAGCCTCCGGTATCGTTCACGGTGAAGGCGCGCGATGGCAAAACACCCCTCTATGGCCTGCTGTGGAAGCCGACGAACTTCGACGAGAGAAAAAAATATCCGGTGGTGAACTACGTCTACGCCGGGCCATACGCGCTGTCTTGCGGGTCGCGGGCTTTCTCCACCGCGAGCCACGACAACCAATCGCTGGCGGACCTTGGGTTTGTAGTGGTCTGCATCGACGCAATGGGCACCCCATTCCGCTCCAAGAGCTTTCACGACGCGCATGCCTCGACGGCCAAAGACATGGCCGACGATACGATCCCAGACGAGGTCGCGGGCATCAAGCAGCTCGCAGAGCGCTATGCATGGATCGATCTCGACCGCGTCGGCATATGGGGGCACTCGGGCGGAGGCAATGCCACAGCGAATGCGATGTTCCACTACCCTGACTTCTACAAGGTCGGCATCTCCGAAAGCGGCAATCACGACAACCGTGCCTATGAGGACGACTGGGATGAGAAATGGGGAGGCCTGGAGGTCATCGACAAGGATGGCAAGAGCAACTACGACGCACAGGCGAACGAAGACTTTGCGAAGAACCTAAAGGGGCATCTACTGCTGGCCTATGGCACGAGCGACGACAACGTCCCGCCCAACAACACCCTGCTGGTCGTGGATGCGCTGATCAAGGCAAACAAGGACTTCGACCTGATCGCTTTTCCCAACTCCCACCACCACTATCTCGAGCCGCAGTACATGATGCGGCGGCGTTGGGATTACTTTGTGAAGTATCTCGCCGGCGGTGTTCCACCCACCGAGTACAAGATGAAGACCGAAGAGGAAGTCGATAAGCTAAACAACGGACCCGGCTACTGAACGATAGTGGCGTCCGGGTTGACGGTCTTCGGGGTTGCAGGAACCTGAACCTGCCACCCATTGGTCGTGTCGCTTAGAACGGCAGAGGAACCACCATGTCCGGTGACTTCCGTAGCCAGCTTATGGAACTCCGTTTGGGTCTCTATAGCCTGTGCCCAATCCGGTGCGCCGGTAAAGGAGTAGAGGTAATTCACCTTGGTGGTTGCGCCCGGCCGTCCGTTATTCGGGGTCGCGTCGATGATGGTCTGGACGGTGCGATGGCCGTAGCAGAAATTTCCGTAACCAGGGTTGTTGGGGTCGGCGGTCCAATTACTCCGTCCCTTGTCGCTCAGGTCGTAGTTGGTAACCTGCCTGGTGGCGACGATGAGCACTTTCTTTTCGTCCGTGGTACGCACCAGCAGACCGGCGTCGAAGAGTGCGTCGTAAGGCCCTGTCTGCAGCGTGTTGGAAGTATCCACCTGCACGGGAAAGCGCACAGGCTGCGGCCACAGGCACGAAGGATGCGCGGCAAAGTAGGCGTTGAGCGCAGCCTCGTAGTTGGCGGTGTTGTCGGCTGTCTTGCGGCAGGCGGTGAGCAGCAGCGTGGCTGCCGTCAGGATCAAGGCTGCATTGGAAAGTTTTTTCATATTTGCTCGCTGTGCCCTTGGATGCAGATTGCGGACTCGCCGTTCTTTCATGCGTCGGATCTGGGTCAGACAAATTGAGCGCGAACGTCCGCCGGCGTGAGACCGGCCTCGCGCATCGCTCGCAGGGAAAGCGCGTCATGGCGCTTTGCCAGCCGCTGTCCGGCGGCATCGCGCATCAGGTCAACATGGAAGTAAGCGGGAGTGGGTACTGAAAGTGCCCTCTGTAGAAGAATTTGGCGCGCGGTGGACTTCAGCAGATCGCGGCCGCGGACGACCTCGGTGATCCCCATCGCTGCATCGTCCACCACACACGCCAATTGATAGCTGGGCAAACCATCTTTCCGCCAGATGAGAAGGTCCCCGAAGTCGACGCCCGGCGTAAAGGATTGCAGTCCGGCATGCCCGTCATAGAAAGCGATACGGTCGTTCCCAGGTATGCGAAAACGGTAGTTGGTCTCGGGTACAAGCACTGAACGCGAGCTCGAGAGACGAGAGTCGGCCGGTCGGCAGCGGTTGTTATAGAGAGGCTCATCATCATCCTCGTGTGGCGCCTGCGTTGCTTGTTGCAGATCTTTTCTGCTGCAGGTACACGGATACGCGAAGCCCGCGCGAAGGAGTTGCTGCATAGCATCGCGGTAAAGTGGGATGCGCTCGCTCTGGCGCAGCTCTTCGTCCCAACGAATGCCCAGCCAACGGAGGTCTTCGCGCATGGCTAGCGCAAAGTCTGTGCGAGAGCGCTGTGGATCAAGGTCTTCCTCGCGCAGCCAGAGCTTGCCGCCGTTCTGCAGCGCTCGGTCATAGGCGATCCAAAACGTGCGGGCGTGGCCAAGGTGAAGCAGCCCGGTCGGAGACGGGGCAAGGCGTCCGCAGTAAGAGACTGCTGATAGTTCTTGGCTGTCAGTGATCAGTGGAGTCATCGCCGCCGGGACCGTCGATTAGAAGACTAACAACTCCTTCTCACAGCCATCCGCGCGTCCGCGCAATTCTTGCCGCGTCGACGCGATTGGCAGCGCCCAACTTGGCGATGGCCTCCGAGAGATAGTTCCGCACCGTGCCTTCGGACAGTCGCAGCTCGCTGGCGATCTCGGCTGAAGAACGCCCGTCGCCGGCTCGTTGCAGAATCTGCCGCTCGCGGTCCGAGAGCGGATCTTCATCGGCTCCCCATGCCTCGGCAGCCAGCGCGGGATCCACGGCACGCAGACCGGCATGGACCCGGCGGATAGCTTCAGCCAGCTCACTTGCCGGCCGTTCCTTCAGCAAATAGCCGCGGGCGCCCGCATCCAGCGCACGGCGCAGGTAACCAGGCCGCGCGAACGTGGTCAGGATGATCACGCGAGCCTTCGAGTCTGATTCCTTCAGCGCCGCGGCAAACTCGAGGCCGGTCATCTCTGGCATTTCAATATCGGTCACGATCACATCAGGCGCATGCTCGCGTGCCATCCGCTGGGCTTCGCGGCCATTCGCAGCTTGTGCGATCACCGTGATGTCGGGCTCGAGCTCGAGCAGTTGCGACAGCGCACCGCGCAGCATGGTCTGGTCTTCGGCAAGCAGCACGCGAATTTTCTTCACACTAATCATCAGACTACAGGCTCCACGCGAAGGGGCAGCTCGATCAGCAGTCGCGTGCCTTGTTCGCGTGTCAGCAAAAGATGACCGCCAATGGACTCGACCCGTTCGCGCATACCGCGCAGGCCGTTGCCCTCGCGCAAAAGCTCGTGTTTGCCGTCGTCTTCGACTACCAAGCGACGATGCCCACCCTCGGTCATGAATCGCAGGCGACAGGTTTTCGCGCGCGCATGGCGCACGATGTTGGTAACGGCTTCGCGCAGCGCAAGAGCAAGGACAGTCTCCTCCGCGGCGCTCAAAGTGCTGCCGCTTTCGGCGGGGAACTCGGCAAGTAGCGTGACACCGGCAGCGTCGAGTGCGCGCCGTGCGGTCTCAATCTCAGCCGCGAGCCCGCGAGCCCGGTAGCCTCCAATCGCTTCGCGAACCTCCGCAAGTGCGGTGCGCGCAGTGCGTTCCACGTCGGCAATCTCGGCTGCGGCGCGCACGGGGTCTGTCTCCAACAGGCGGCCCGCGAGTTCGGCTTTAAGCGTAATCACCGAAAGCGTATGGCCCAGCACGTCGTGAAGATCCCGCGCAATGCGTTCGCGCTCCGCCACAGCAGCAATGGCCTCGATCTCCTCATGCGCCATGCGCAGCTTGCAGTCGGCACGCTTCTGCTGCGCAAAGAAGATGTTGCCGCCGCCAATTACAAGCAGAAGAAAGATGGCGAACACGACATTAAACCAGTCGACATGGAAGGCGCCTTGGCTGGGGAAAAGAAAATGCTCTCCGATAATACAAAGGCACTCGCCAAAAAAAAGCAGCAGCACTCGCTTTGTGGAGCGAACACTGAACGGTATGAAGGCCGCGGTATAGACGAAGAAGGTGGAAGCGCCCTGGTTCCAAGGGAAAGCAATGAGCCCAAGCGCAAAAGTAGCAACGATAGCCCAGGTCGGTCGTCGCTGGCCGGCATCAGTAGTGCGCACATAGGCGGTAAAGATTCCAAGGAAAACGCCAAGAACAGCAAGGGTGCCAAGCCACATATTGCGGCTCGGCACCATAATAGGCTCGATGAACAGAAACCCGGTGTAAGCCAGCCAGATGTATGCAAAGGCTTGCTTTGGCTGCTCGAGTTTGTCGACTGAGGCGCTCATATCAGCTTCTTCCATGCAGTGTACGCCGCTTACGCTTACGCGTTCTGTTCACGGCGGCGGAAGGCGATCCACGCGCAACCGACCATCACCAGCGTAAAGCCCAGCAGCCCGAACCAGTGGCCGGCAGTGGTTCCAGGCGCGGACGCTCCCAGCGACCCATACATCAGCTGCGCCAGATGATACGTCGGAAACACCGGCGCTATCACCTGCAGCGCATGTGGCAGAAACCTCAGCGGAATCCACAGCCCGCTCAGAAAGCTCATTGGCAGATAGACGAGGTTGGCAATACCTCCCGCAGACGAAGGCGGCACGCTGAACGCCATCACCAGCCCAAGGCAGGAGAACGGAATTGCACCGGCAGCCGCAAGGCCCACGATGCGCGCAAACTCGCCCACCGTCAGATGCACATGTCCAAAACTCACACCGAGCGTCGTAAGCAGGCAGCAGATGATGATGCTGAAGCACACGGCCATGCAGCACTTCGAAAGCACATACGCAAGCGGCGGCATCGGGCTCGCCCGCTTCAGCTCCAGCCATCCGGCGCTTAGGTCCATCGAAACACCCACACCGATGCCGAAGATCGCCGCTCCAAGTGATCCGAAGACGGCATATCCACCAAGCAGATACTTCGCCACCAGGACGCCGTTCAGGCTTTCGCCGCGATTCATCAACAGTCCGAACAAAATATAGAACATCGCCGGAAAGCCAATGGTAGCCAGCGAGAAAGCGCGCGTACGCAGGGCGCGCGTTATTTCATAGCGAATCTCCGTCGCGAAGATGCGAAGGCTACGGCTAAAGCCGCCGGTCGTCGGAGCTGGTGCTGCGGGAAGTGTGTAGGTTGTGGTCGACATGATGATCTCCTGAAGGCAGGTTGTAGGTCTTGGCTGTTAGCGATCCGAAGTGAGCGCGAGGAACGCATCTTCCAACAGTGGGCTCTGGACTTCGAGCGAATGCAGGCTGAGATCCAACGCAAGCATTTCGCGGAGCGTCGCTTCGGGCTGCGAGCTTGTAACCGAAGTAAGCGCACCGTTGAGCTCGATATGCGTCACGCCCGGAATGGCTTCGAGGTGCTGCGCGGTCAGCGTAGTCGCGCAGCGGATGATCTTGAGGCCGCTCTGTGCGCCGCCATTGCCCGCGCCCGCGCCAATTGACTTCACCTCAGCCGGAGTGCCCTCACAAACCACCTTGCCCTTGTTGATCACGATGATGCGATGCGCCAGCGCGTCAGCTTCTTCCAGATAGTGCGTGGTCAGCAGCACAGTCTTGCCGCGCGCCGCCAGCGATCGAATCTGCGCCCACATCCCCCGCCGCGCTTCAATATCCAGCCCTACCGTAGGCTCGTCGAGAAAGATAAGGTCTGGGTCGCCGGCCAGCGCGATCCCGAACAACACACGCTGCTTCTGTCCTCCGGAAAGCTGTCCGAAAAAGCGCTCTTCAATGCCTTCCAGGCCCGCAGCCTTGATCACTTCGGCATACGCCATCGGCCGCGGATAGTAGCCGCGGAAGATGTTGATGTGCTCGCGAATCCGCAGCATCTCAGGCGCCTTGCCCACCTGCAGCATCACGCCGGTGCGCAGCCGCGTGGCCGTGTCGCGCGGGTCCGCGCCAAAGATGCGAACCTCACCCGAGGTCGGCGCACTCAGCCCCATCATCAGCTTCACGGCAGTGGACTTGCCCGCCCCGTTTGGGCCGAGCAGCGCAATAATCTCGCCCCGCTTCAGGTTCAGCGAAAGGTCGTCCAGCGCGACCACGCCGTTCGTGTAGCGCTTGGTCACATTGATCAGGCTGGCTATGGTTTCTGTGGTTGTGCGGGCGGTGGTGGCGGCTTCGGGCATCTCGATCACGGCACTCATGGGCTTCGCTCCTTGTGCTTACAGGATCGAGTATCCGTGCCGGCCGTCCCGAAACGCAGTGAACTGCGTCAGCAAAGTGTTGTGACGTTTGTCATGCGTCCGGTGCGCCAATGATTTAAGCTCTCAGCCATGGGGAAAATGTTAGCGAAGCTGCATCGCAAGACGCGGCACTTTCACGCGCACGAAACGGCACGGTTCGACGAGCTCAGCGGGCTCCCACTCGCCAGCTTTCGACAACGCGCCTGGGCCATGGCCATCGACCTGCTCCTGATCGCCGCGCTGCGGTCGATCTTCGGCTTCCACCATCACTCCGGCGGCGACGACGACGGCCCGCTCACCATGGCGAAGCTCATCATGGACGGCATCCACCACATCCAGGAGCTCGTCGAATCCGGCCTGTACTTCGCCGTCCTGCTCAAGCTCGGCAAAGGCCAAACGCCTGGCAAGTGGCTGATGAAGTGCAAAGTCGTTTCGCTGGTCCACGACGGCATGGGCTGGTGGCCCTCCATCGAACGCGCTCTGGGCTACGGCGCCTCCTTGCTCGAAGGCGGCTTCGGCTACGTCCAGTTCTTCTTCACCCGCAACCAGCAGTGCGTCCACGACCGCATCGCCGAAACTATCGTCCTCGACGTAAGGCCAACTGCGCGCCGTCTTGCGGATGAAGAAACCGAAAAAGTCGATGCGCCGCTGGGATAAACCGGGCCCGGAAACAAGCAGCGCAACAGGAGAAACACCATCGCCAAGCCACGGTTCTATCACGCGCACGAAACGGCAAGGGAAGACAGCGAAGATGGCTTGCGTCTGGCTGAGTTCTGGCAACGCGCACTCGGCTTCTTCATCGACTGCGTCCTGATGCTGTGCCTTTGGTCGCCGATAGTCTTCGGGTGGTGGTGGTTTGTCGCGCATAAGCTGCACGGCAGCACGAAGCTCGAAATGAAATGGGACCCGCGCGAAGAGCAAAGCCTCATATTTCTACTGGTATACGGCGCCGTGGCAAACTATCTGGGCAACGGCCAGACGCCGGGCAAGTGGATCGCCCGCACGCGGGCAGTTTCGCTCACACACAACCGCATGGGACTATGGCAGTCGTTCGAGCGGGCGCTCGCGTATGGCGCGTCGTTCCTGGAACTTGGCTTCGGCTTCATACAGTTCTTCATGCACCGCAATCGGCAAACAGTTCACGACCGCATCGCCGAAACCATTGTTGTGGATGTAAGAAGACGTAAGAAGTAGGCATAGGAAATCGACGTTACGTTCGGTTAGGGTCGGCAAACGAGGTTATAGGCAGCCGGGAAGATCGCTCCGGCACAAGGAGACTTTGCTATGAATCTTGACCGGCGCGACTTTCTACGGGGTGCAGCAGCCAGCGGTTTGTTGAGTGGTGCGTGGCCGCCAATCATTGCCCAGACCGCAGCGGCAACCGTGGCCCAAACGCCCATCACGGACAAGACCATCGCCCTCAACGGAGACAGCCCTCCGACCACGCACGAAGCAGAAATAGCAAAGCTTCTCGCGCTGATGACGAAAGGCCCCTACGCAGACGTCTACCTCAAGGGAGGCGCCGTCACCGAGTTCGAACAGCACATGGCCAAACTGCTGGGCAAAGAGGACGCCGGCTTCTTCCCCACCGGGACACTGGCAAACAACCTAGCCGTCCGCCTCCTCTGCGGCGACCGCAAGAACCTTCTCATCCAGCACGAAGCGCATCTCTACCAGGACGAAGGCGAAGGCCCATCCCTGCTCTCCGGCATCAATATGATTCCCATCGGTGGTCCCGGCAAGCCCACCCCTCCGCTCGAAGACTGGAACGAAGCTCTCGAGGTCGCTTCCAAGACCGCTTACTACCCCATGCGCGTGGGCGCCCTCTCCATTGAAAGCCCTGTACGCCGCGGCAACGGAACCAGCGTCCCCTACCCACTCGCCAAGCAGATCACCGACCTCGCCCGCTCCAAGGGCCTCGGCACGCACCTCGATGGCTCCCGCCTCTTCCTGCTCTCCGGCACACCCGGCTTCGAGGTCAAGAGCTACTGCGCCCTCTTCGACACCGTCTTCGTCTCCATCTACAAGTTCTTCGGCGCACCTTTCGGCGCCATCCTCGCCGGCAAGAAAGAATTGATCGCGGAAGCCAAAGAACTGCGCCACACCTTCGGCGGCCTCATATACCACGGCTGGATGGCCGCACTGCCGGCACTGGCTGCGTGCGAAGGCTTCGAGGCGCGCTTCACTCAGGCGCATCTCGCCGCGGAAAGGCTTCTCAACGGCCTGCAGGCCGCAGACGGCTTCACCGTGCAGCGCGTAGAAAACGGCAGCAACATCGCCTTCGTCATGGTCTCTCCCGAACGCGAAAAAGGCCTCGCCGACCGCCTCGCAAAGGCCGACATCCACGTCGCCCCGATTGTCGACGGCAAGATGAAGCTCTGGTGGAATGAGTCGATTCTTCGGCGTCCCACGGAGGAACTCCTGGCGGTGTTCACCGGCTGAGCCGCGAGTCTACATATACTCCACGCCGTACTGCACCGGTATCTGCGTAAACGCAATCCGCGTCGGCGCGGAGTCGCGCGCCGGCAGCATTCCCGCAAAGTGCAGCGTGGTGTGCCCGTACTTCAGGTTCAGCTTATCCATCGTGGCCGAAAGCTGATTGCGGTTCCCCGGCTCTTCAAACAGCATCACCGGCACATCCGCATCTGGGGTTAGGTTACGCATCGTCACGCCCACAAAGAAAGGCTTCTCATACTCCGGCCCCTGCGGTGCCTGCTTCCATATCCCCTGCAGCGCCTCCAGCAGCGTAAGCGTGTCCTGCGCCGGACGAAACCGCGCCTCCATGCCCCAGCCGGTTTGCTGGATGCCACTCGAGTGCTGCTTCACCTTTTTCTGTTGCGCTTCAGCCTCGGCCTTCTGCTGCCGCGTCAGCGAGTACTTGATCGTCACCGCCATCGTCGCCGCATGGAACTTCTCCATCCTTAGCCGCATCGCCGCCTTATGCAGCAGCTTGTGCGCCACCGCCCACGCACCCTGTGGCGACCGATGCTCCGGCCCCAGCACATGCGAGTGCCCCAGCGACTTCTGTATCCCGCTATCGACCGGAGCTCCATCATCGCCCGTATCCGCGCCCCGCAGCCAGTGGTACAGCCTGTCGCCCCACACCGAATCCCACAGCGCATGCATCCCATTCCGGTCGAGCGCCAGCAGCTCCGGCATCGTCGTTATGCCCTTGGCATTTAGCCGCGCCTCGGTACGCGCACCCACACCCGGCAGGTCACGCAGATCCAGATGCGCAATCGCCCGCGGTAACTGCGAAGGCAACAACCCAATCAACCCATCGGGCTTCTGCATATCGCTGGCAATCTTCGCCAGGTATCGGTTCGGAGCCATCCCAATCGAGCACCGCAGCGTCTCGCCCACATCGTCCTTGATGGCCTGCTTCACATCCAGCGCGATCCTCCGCGCCATCGGCGGATTACGCTCGCGCCCCATCAGCTCACACACCATCTCATCAATGCTTGGCGTATGCGCCACCGGACAAACCCGCTCCACGGCCTTCGCAATGTTGTGCGAAAACTCCGAGTACACCGTGTGCGATCCATCCACAAGAATGATGTCCGGAATCAGCCGCTTTGCCTCGCCCACCTTGGTCAGCGTCTTCACGCCCAGCGCCTTCGCCTCATAGCTCGCGGCAATCAGCGCGCCCGTATCCGCCATCGTGCCGCACACGCCGACCGGCTTGCCGCGATACTCCGGATGCAGTTGCTGCTCCACCGAGGCAAAGAACGAGTTGAGGTCGATATGGAGATGGGTGAAGAGGTCGGGATGAGCGGAGCTGCTCATTGGGCAATTATATTCGCTTAATGTTCGCCTAGAAGTTGGAAAGTTTCACCAAATACAGGCGGAAAGGACCAGCAGCTTTCCGCCGGCCCTTCCAATCTCAACCTCGATCGGCGATCAGTGCTTGGCCTGCAGAAGGAAGCTGAACTCCGTAGTCTTACCCGCGGAGTCCTGTGCCCCTGCATGGCAGGCCACGCAGCCGTCGAGCACGCGCCCTTCTTTATCAAGTTTCGGGACGAACGTCTCCTGCACCGACGAGGCCATAAACTGCGGAACCACGCCGGTAGCGCCGCTGTTCCATTGCGTGCTGATCAGCTTGTAATAGGCCCACGGCGTATTGGCCAGCAAGCCCTGAAAGGCAGCGTCAAACTGCGGGTTGGTCGGCACAATATAGTCGTTCAACTGGATCTGCGTGGGGAACTGCAATGGTTTGCCGTCGGGGCCGAGCTCCATCGCATTAGCATCCGCCGTAGGTTTGTTCACCACACAATGGTTGTGCGGGTTAGGCGTAGGAGCCTTGCAATCGGCGTTAAAGAACGAAGTCGTATCGTTGTCGACCTGCTCGAACGTGGACCAAGCCCAGAAGTTTTGCCCCTCCGCTTTATGCAGAATATGCAGCCCGATCAGGCCGACAGTCACCAGACCGTCCGGACTCGGCTTACCCGATCTGCCGTTGTAGACAATGGCCTTTTGTGTGAAGAAGTGCGCAGGATTGTCATTGGCCCCCAGCACCTTCCACGCAGCCTTGAGTTCCATGGCGCCCAACACATGCGTGGCCGCGTTGCTGACAGGGAAGGTGACGTCACCATAGGCCGCCTGCCCGGCCTTGGTGTAGAGAGTGTTCTTGTCGATCAGCTCATACTCGTCATGGTTGATCGCAATCGAGTACCGCGCGAACCGCCCGTGTTGATCCACGATAGGCAAGTCCGTCGACTGAAGGATCGACTTCAGCCGCGAAGGCACGGACTGCAGCAACATTGGGCTCGAAAGCAGCAACTCCTCACTCTTCGAATCATGCGAAAGAAACAGCTTCACCTCCGGATGCGCCAGCGCGATCTTGCGCACAGCCAGTGGAAGACGAGCCGTCTCATTCTGCTGCACGGCCGCAAGTCCCTTCAGCCCAGCGGACTGACCGCCTTGGCCGCCGCACCACGCATCTGGCTTGCCGACCATCTTGAACACATCGCCCGGGCTAATGTAGGTCATCCACGTCGGGCTGTTGGGATTGCTAAGTATGCTCTGCCCAGGATCAGGCGCGCAGGTCGTCGGGTTCACCGGCCAGTTCACCGCGACAAATGTCAACCAGGAGTACATGTCTGCCGCCTCCTGGTTGGTGGCGACGACACCCTTCCCCTCCTGCCTCTTGAACTGGTACGGAGCATAAGGAATCTGGGCGCAAGTGCTATCAAGGGAAGTAGGTACCAGTGCGACCGGGCCGGTTGCCCCCGCAGCCGCACAGGTAACGGTTGTCTGTGCGGAAACGACAGAACGACGCTGTTGGTGGAACGAACTTAACAGAACAAGGACGGCCAGAACGCCGCCAACGAGGGCAAGGGGCCGAAAAAAGGAACCACGAAAGCTCTGCATGGGTGTGTCCTCACGAAGTTTTGGGATGGGATCGGAAGTGCGGGGAATTATTCCACCGGAGAGAACGCCCGTAAAGAGTACGAAGGTGTAGTTACCCTTTATTTTGAAAAAACGAGCGGCCTGAGCCCAGCACGCCTGAGCCCGTCGCTTGCGCATGAGCTCCGCAAAGTCGAATCCCATCGCTAAAGTGAAAGCAAATAGGTTTATTTTTTGTTCGTATTTTGTTGGTGGTGCCTAAAGTTTTCCACAGGTATTTGTTGGCGAACGCACAATAGACATAGGCCTATCTGCCATTCCAAAACATTTCCATCGTGGAGAGATATCGTCACAAGATGTAAATAAATCAATGATTTATGCGTCTTTGTCACTTGACTTTGCGTCTCGATTCACCCAATCTCGCCTCTAGATAAAAATCTAAAACTTTCCGTTTCGTTCCTGAAACAAATTTAGATGCCTTCTCGTCTAAATCGCTCTTTTCAGGTGCGCTCCGGTTTCCGAGGAAACATAAATGAAGCGACTTGGGCTATCGATATTCGCGCTCTTTTTGGGGGCCATTATGGCCGCGGCACAGACGCCCACAACAGGCGACATTGCAGGCCGAATCACTGATCTCACCGGCGCCATCGTTGGCGGCGGAACGGTTACCCTCACCAGTCTTGACCAGGGAACCAAGCAGGCCGTCACTTCCGACAGCTCCGGAACATACCGCTTCGTGCTTCTGCGGCCCGGCAGCTATTCGCTGGTGGAAAACGGCATGAACATGTCGGCCAAGGCCAGCCTCGTCACCGTGAACGTGGACCAGGTCACCACGGTCGATCTCGTTGCGACCCCCGGCGGTTCGTCCGTAACAGTCGAAGTCGTCGGCAGCGAACCTTTGCTCCAGGTCGAAGACGCGAACATCTCGACCACCTTCAGCCAGACCCAGATGCAGGACCTTCCTCTCGCAGGTGCCGACCTCACCAGTACCGCCCTCACCGCGCCCGGCGTGGTCATGTCCACCGGCGGTGGCCTGTCGTCCAACTTCTTCGCCTTCGGCCTTCCAGGAACAGGCAACCTCTTCGTGCTCAACGGCGCCGATCTCATGGACCCGTACTACAACATCAATAACTCCGGTGCCTCCAACAACTCGCTCGGCGTCAACGAAATTCAAGAAACCGGAGTCGTCTCGAACGGGTATAGCGCTCAGTATGGTCGTCTGCCCGGCGCTACGGTCAGCTATCTCACCAAGTCCGGCACCAATCACTTCCACGGCAACGCGCTGTACCAGTACAACGGCAGCTTCCTCAACGCACGCGATTGGTTTGTAGCTCATAACGCTCTTCCAGGCGATATCGCGGGCGATCGCCCACGCACGGTAGCCAACCAGTGGGGTGGAAGCATCGGCGGCCCAATCTGGCGCGACAAGCTCTTCGGCTTCTTCGACGACGAAGGACTGCGCTACGTCTCGGCCGCTTCTGCCAGTAACGTCTACATCCCTTCGGCTGCCTTCCAGACAGCCGTCCTCGCCAACATCGCAGCCAATCATCCCGCGGAGACGCCCTACTACACCAAGATCTTCGGCCTCTACGCCGCATCGAGCGGTGCGGGGCGCGCTCAACCGACAACCGTCGCAACCGGCAACGATCCGTTGAACGGTTGCGCCGACTTCAACGGCAAAACGCTGAACGGAACGCTGTTCGGCACCGGCGGCGCCTCTTGCAGTTCTCTGTTTAGCTCCAAGAACAACAACCTCAATACCGAACAGCTCTTCACCGTTCGTGTTGATCAGAACATCGGCAGCAAGGATAAGGCCTTCTATCGCTACCAGCACGACTGGGGTGTTCAGGCCACCGCCACCGATCCCATTAACACTGCGTTCTCGGCTAACTCCGTTCAGCCCGCCTGGAACGGCCAGTTCAACGAAACCCACATCTTCACGCCGAACATCGTGAACAATTTCACGTTCGCCGGTTCGTACTACAAGGCAATCTTTGGACCGCCCAACTATTCTCTTGCTGTCTCAACCTTCCCCACCACCCTCGCCACCAGCGGTCTCACGACATTAGGCAACGGCATCAGCACATACCCCTCCGGCCGCAACGTCGCCCAGTACCAGTTCGTCGACGATCTCTCCATAACCAAAGGCCGTAACAACATGAAGATGGGCGTCAACTTCCGCCGCAACAACTTCGCGTTGTTCTCCAACCAAGCCGGCGTCAACGGGGCCACCACACTTGTGCTGTCCGACTTCGCAGCTGGTGTGACCTCTGCTTCCAGTACCATGGCGTACTCGTACCCAACCTCCGGCGTGCCCGAGATTCGCTTTTACTCCATGGGCCTTTACTTTCAGGACCAGTTCGTCTTCAGCCCGGATCTCAAGTTCACGTTCTCGATTCGTGCAGACAGGAACTCAGACCCTGCTAGCCGTCATAACAGTTTTGCTCGCTTGAACGCGCCGTTCTATGCGTTGGCGAACAAAAGCGCTGCGACTCCCTACAATCAGTCGATCCTGACCAACCAGCAACAGGCGTATGCCTCTGTTGAGGCGGTCAACATTCAGCCGCGATTCGGCTTCGCCTTCACTCCGGATAGTCTTCACGGCAAGACAGTCTTCCGCGGCGGCGTCGGCTACTTTATGGACTCGCCTCTGCTGGCGGCCACGTCTCGCTTCACCACCAACGCTCCTACTGACACCGCGTTTACCGTCAGCGGCACAGGCGGCACGCAGCTAATCGATCCCAGCTCGACCACCAGCATCCACGCCATAACAACAGCTTCGAACACTGCCTTCCAGTCGGGTTACTCTTCTGGCGCAACTTTGGCTTCACTCAACGCTTCAGTCATCGCAGCCGGCGGTAGAGGCTTCTCAGCTCCGGCTTACACCGCGTCCATCGTCAATAAGCTCCTGAACCCTTCCTACATTGAGTGGAACGTCGAAATTCAGCAGCAGCTCGGCAAGTATGACGCTCTCGACATCGACTACGTGGGCAACTACGGCTATAACATTCTCTTTGCCGATGGCACCGAGAACGCCTTCACCGCCGTAGCCGGTGGCTTCGCCGGACTTCCCACCGTCGCACCCGATCCGCGCTTCACCGCGGTTACGACACTTACCAACCGCGGACACTCGAACTACAACGGCATCACCAGCAGCTACCGTCATCAGGTAGGCCAGGGACTTACGGTAGCTGCGAACTACACCTTCAGCCATGCTCTCGGTAGCGTGTCCAACGGCGGCCTCTATGGAGCCAACGCGGGCATCGCCGGCGATCCGCTACTGCAGATCTCTCCCACAAGTCCAAGCAGCCTCAACTACGGCTCGCTGGACTATGACGTGAAGCATAACGCCAGCATGAATTACGTCTGGAATATCCCCGCGCATTTCGAAAACCTCCTGGCGCGTGAAGCGCTTGGTGGCTGGACGATCTCCGGCGTGATGTTCTTCAAGACCGGCACACCGTATGGTGTCTATAACTCGCTGGCTCGCACCGGAGCGGTGAACACCTCCACTCCCACAACGAGCTACGTTCTCGCCGGCTTCGTAGGCGGCAGCAAAAGCGTAGCGTGCAACAATCCGCACGACACCTGCCTGCTGCGCACGCAATTCGCCGGCGCTCCCGGAACAGGCGCGATTCCTGTAGGTACGGCTCAGTCATCCACCAATCAAGCAATTGCGCAGGCTCCGTACGGTTTCGGAAACCTGGCTCTCAACAGCTTCCGCGGGCCGCACTTCTTCGACACCGACATGCGCCTCATCAAGGCCATCCGGTTCCACGAGAAGTACGACTTCAAGGTTGGTGTCACGGCAAACAACCTGCTCAACCATCCCAACTTTGCGACTCCAACCAACAGCGTCACCTCGGGGTCGTTCGGTACTATTCAGGCGACGGTGGTTTCCTCTCCATCCAGCCTTTACGGCAACGGTCAGGGTTCGTCTCCTTCGGGACGTGTACTGGCCTTGAACGCGGGCTTCACGTTCTAGAGCAGTCCTTTTGCAACGCCACACGGGCTGCCTTCACGGGCAGCCCGTGTGGCATTTTGTGCGTCCATCCGGCTCCGATCTAAGCTGGAAAACGAAAGATGCCCTATGAAGCTTTTGGCTCTCGCTCTCTGCATCGCCCTCTCGGCTACCTCAACAGGAACCCACAAAGCTCTCGCGCAGAATCAACTCAAACAGTCTTCGTCCTCCGCGCCAGATAAGCTCAAAGACATGGGTCTGCCGATCAGCACAAAAAACGCCGAGCACTACACCTGGGGCGACCCCACAAACCCCTGCGACGGCTGGTATCTCGTCCAGTCCGAAGACCTCAGCGTCATCGAAGAGCGCATGCCGCCGGGCGCCTTCGAGAAGCGCCACATCCATCGCAAGTCCCGCCAGTTTTTCTACGTCCTCTCGGGCGAACTCACGATGGAAACGGATGGCACACAGCACCTAGTCCACGCAGGCGAAGGCATAGAAATCGCACCCGGCGTCGCGCATCAAGCGATGAATCACAGCAAAAGCGATCTGCGGATTTTGGTCACAAGCCAGCCACCAAGTCACGGAGATCGACAACCGGCCTAAAGCTATCTCTAGCTGTCATACCCTTAGCCGCTCATTTCACGGAACCGCCTTGTATCAGGCGACCCATTTTAGGGCCGGAGGACGTTCCAGACCAGCATGGGGCGTAGCTCGAGGTAAGCCCAGCCCAACGCGAAGAGCGCTGTAAGCCCGCTCTATAGAGGCTATCTAGCCTCGTTAGCTGGGGATGACCAGCGTAAAGGTGAAAATTGCCTTGTCATCGAACGAGCTGATGCTCTTCGTCTTCGACTTCTTGCCGTTCAGCTCCGCCCAGATCTCATAATCCGTATTGGGCGAAAGCTGCACAAAGCGAAACTTGCCTCCATCGTCGGAGACGAAGCTCTTAATGGACGAACTCTTGGTGTCCTTGAGGTAAACGATCGCACCGGAGATGTGACTCTGCCCCTTGCCTTCGACCAGGCCTTCGACGACGCGTTGCGTGGGACCCTTCTGAGCCAGAGCGGGCGTTCCGGAGACCAGCAAACCTGCGGGAGCAACGGCGAAGGCAAGCGTTAAGGCAAGACAGGCCACTCGGTACGTTCTGGTCGGCTTACTCTTCCTCATCGTCGTCTTCAACAGCAACAGCGTCCTCTTCATCGTCATAACCTTCCTCATCCACGGCGGCTAGCTCCAGTGGGTCGCTTGAAACGACCTCGAGGTCCGTGCCGCACTCATCACATTGGATGATCTCACCTTCTTCGACATCTTCAGCATCGATGTCGAGCGGGTTATCGCATTCCGGGCATACAACTGACATAAACGTTCTCCCCCTGCCTTAGTTTCCAACGGCCGCTTGTAGGATGAATACCAGGGCGGCCAAGAGCAGCTACCCTAGTTCTAGCGGGACACTTGCAACTCGTCAACATGGGACGCGTTTCCGGGCAAATCGGTTACTCGCTCCGCCGGGGAACTTCCGGAAGATTTCGTCATCCAACGACAAAGACGCGTTAGTACAACGCCCGTCACGTCCCGGCTGACCTTAATCCTCGTTTCAGCGGTTAGCCACAGATTTGAAAAGGTTGGACAATACTTTGCTGCGTTCCAATGGTCCCATTACGCTCTCGTTGCCGCCGTTCCGCGGCGTCACGCGCCGAATCGTTCTGATCGGGTTGATTTCGTTCTTTGTCTTTGCCATCCTGGCTGCTTTTCTGAACAGCTTGGAGGCGAGCCTCGTAGGACTGATCCAGCTGCAACCCCATCTCGCGGTGCACGGGCTCATCTGGCTGCTGGTCACGTATCCGTTTGGCCCCATCGGTCTCATCAGCGAGGCTTTCGCGCTGCTTTCCGTCTGGTTCTTCGGTTCCACACTCGAAGACGAACGCGGAAGCCGCTGGCTGGGCGAGTATTTTCTGGTATCCACCATCGGCGGCGGCATACTGGCTTCCCTCATCTCGTACGTCGTCGCCAGGCGCGTACCGGCGCTCGATCCTTTTCATACAACCACAGGTCTCTGGCCCTTCGTGCTGGCCCTCTTGCTGGCCTTTGCGCGCTTCCACGGCGACTCGGAGCTGCGCGTCTACTTCGTCATTCCGATCAAGGCCAAGTTCCTTGCCGCCATCTACGTCCTGTTCTACCTCGCCACCTCCCTCATCGGCGGCGATCAGTTCGGCGCCATGACTGCCGTCTGCGTAGCCCTCAGCGCATATCTCTACCTCGTCCTTGCGCCCAACCGCGGCGTTCGCCTAGCCGGCTCGGAACGCTGGTACAGCCTCCGCAATGCCTACTACCGCGCCAAGCGCCGCCGCGCCGCCAAAAAATTCACGGTCTACATGAAAAAGCAGGGCAAGGAAGTGAACATCGACGCCGACGGCCGCTACATCGACCCCACCGGAACACCCCGCGACCCCAACGACAAACGCTGGATGAACTAGAGAAACGCCACACCCACACGAAAAAGCGGCTCCATCAGGAGCCGCTCCTCTTGCCGCAAACTACGATTACAGCTTCGCAATCTCCGCCTTCGCGCCCTCAATAGCAGCCGCTGCGGCATCCGGTCCATACGCCACGCCTTCCGCCCGGACCACCGTAATATCGGTAATGCCGAGGAAGCCGAACACCGTCTTCAGGTAGTTCTCCTGGAAGTCCATGGCAGCGGCCGGCGAGCCCGCACCATACAAACCGCCGCGGCTTGAAACAACAATCACCTTCTTGCCGCCGCAAAGCCCCTTTGGCCCATCAGCGCCATAGCTGAACGTCTTGCCCGCCACACAGATCAGGTCGATCCAAGCCTTTAGCTGGCTCGGAATGTTGAAGTTGTACATCGGTGCGCCCACAATCACGACGTCCGAAGCCAGGAACTCAGCAAGAATGGCTTCGCCCATCTCGAGCTCGCTCTTCTGTGCTGGTGTCGCCGTCTCGGGCGTAACGCCATGCACGCGCAGTACGGCCGTGTAGTGGCTCAGCGGCTCGCCGACGAGGTCGCGGTAGGTCACAGTAGCGCCAGGCTTGCTGCCGAGCTTCTCAGCGGTCTCTTTGGTCAGCGGACGGCTCACGGACTTCGTTCCGGTCACGCTGGAATCAATACGCAGAATCTTCATAAATATCTTCCTTAGGGTTGGGGAGCGGAGGGAGCCGCTGGTCTCATCAGTTACTCTAAGTAAGTGCCTCGCATTTCGGAAGTAGGCACTTTGCAGTAACCGATTCGCTGGGAGTAACCGCCATGGCACGACCGAAGGATGAAAACTACATCAAGCAGACAGAAGCCATCGCCGTAGGCTGCGGCATGAGCGGCCTCCTCGAAATACTCACCCGCCCCTGGACGCTCCACATCCTCTGGCTCCTCAGCCACAACGGCCCCATGCGCTTCGGAGCCCTCCGCCGCAGCGCCGAAGGCATCTCCGCCCGCCTTCTCACCGTCCGCCTCCGTACCCTCGAAGAACGCGGCTTCGTCGACCGCAGCGTCCGCCCCACCAACCCACCCGAAGTCACCTACATCCCCACCTCGCGCCTCAAGGACATGGAAGGCTTCATGCAGCAACTCCACCTCCTCTCCGACAAATGGTCCGCCGAAGACAAAATGAAGCACGAAGCCAAAGCCGCCTAGACACCGTTTGACGAGCACCGTGGTTGCTTCGCGTTTGTCGTTGCCCTTGCTTTTCTTTCTGTCATCCTCGTAGGGGATCTGCTGTTGTCTTTGCACCGGCACCTGCAACTGCAATGGCCTTTGCAGTTCCGGATTAGCAGTGGCCTTTAGGCCACTGAATCAAGCCCGCCCAGGAAAAGGGGCTCAGCCCCGGGCCTTCGCTCCTAACCGCAATGATCCGCTCCTACAACGGTATCGGGTCCAGCTCATGCCGATGCGGCGGCCACCCAAAGAACGCCAGCATCCCCGCCACACACAAAAACCCGCACGTCAGCACCGCACACCCCGGCCAATGCGCATGCCGATACACTACCCCCGGCAAAATCCCCCCAAACGTCCCACCGATGTAATAGCTGCAGATATAAAGCCCCACCGCCGAAACCCGCGACTCCGCTGGCGAAGCATCTCGCAGAAAACTATTCGCACAGGTCTGCGCAATAAACACGCCTGAACTGCACGTCGCCAGCCCCACTGCCACCACCGCCAGCGAGTGGACCAGCGTAATTCCCACACCCGAAATGCAAAGCGTAATCGCCACCAGAATCCCATGCCGCAGCCCATACCGCGCCAGAAACCCACCCGCAATTAGCGTAGCCACAAGCCCCACCAGATACACCGCAAACAAATAACTCAACTGCTGCGTGGCCAATCCAAACGGCGGCGCAGCCAGATAGAACGTGATGTAGCTGAACACCGAAACCAGCGTAAACAGCATGCAAAACCCAATCCCAAACGTAGCCAACAGCCGCGGACTCCGCAAGCTCGTAAGGATAGGCCCAAAGATCTCCTTATGCGGCGCATGTCGTGGTGCTTTCGGCTTGGCCAGCAGCAACTGAACAACAACAGCGCCAAGCGCAAGCAAGCAACCGAGGATCAGAAACACCATCCGCCAGCTCGTATGCGCCGCAATGATCCCACCGAGAAAGCGCCCCATAAATCCACCAAACACAGTCCCGGCAACATACGCACTCATCGCCCGCGGAACCCCCAGCGGAGGCCACTCTTCAGTCACATAAGTAATCGTCAGGATAAATACCCCGGGCGTCATCAACCCCTGCACAAACCGCCACACTGCCAGCACGTTCAGCGTAGTCGCCGTCGCCGTGAGCACCGTACAAACCGAAAGCGCAGCAATCGAAACCACGATCATCCGCTTCCGCTGCAACCCCTGCCCAAACGTCGCCAGCAGAAACGAAGTAATCGCCACGCCCACCGTAGACGCACTGATCGTCAACGCAACATGCGTCTCCGTCGCATCGAAAACCCGCGAAAGCAGCGGCAACAGCGGCTGCGTGCTGTACAGATCAAGAAACGCAAACGTGCCGCAAAGAAACACAGCAACAAACTGCGAGAAGGGACGCGAAGAGTGGGATGGCTTCATCGTGATGAAGCCATCAACGCTTCATGAACGGAGTGAAGTCCGACCACTGCTCCACGCGGAACGCTCGAATATCGCGAACTGAAGCCGGAAACCATGGAAGCGATCTCAAGGCGATCATCGCCTCCGTCAGGTTCGCAATGTCTTCGTTGTCACAGGTATAAACGCTGCCTTGTGTCCATTCGAACTTGAAGCGCGCCAGGATGCGGCCAATGTCATCGTAGGCCTGCACGACACCCTTGGGATGGTTTCTCTTTGTGTCCTTCGTATACAGATCAAACGCGACGGCAAACACTAAATAGCCTCTGGATCCTGAAGTGCGTCGGCCAAGGGATACGTAACCTTTTCACCGGTACGCACCAGGACAATGTTGACCATCTGCTGACCATTCTCAGCCGGAGCGGCGCTCACAATCTCATACTCCGGCCCATAAGGCCCGAACTGCTTGATAACGCCTACAGGAATAGCTGCGGGTTGTGCGAGAGCTGCAGACATGGGCAACCTCCGACGATGACTGATTGTAACGCGGAGCTTTAACTCCGCGTCACAATCTTCAAATGCAAATCCCTCAGCTGCGCCTCGCTCACCGGCGTTGGCGCATCGACCATCAAATCAATCGCCTTCGCCGTCTTCGGAAACGCAATCACCTCACGCAGGCTGCTCGCCCCGGCAAGAATCATCACAATCCGATCCAACCCCAGCGCAATCCCTCCATGCGGAGGCGTGCCATACTCCAGCGCATCCAGGAAGAACCCAAACCGCGCATGCGCCTCTTCATCGCTCATACCCAGCGACCGGAAGATCTCCGCCTGCACATCCTTGCGATGAATACGAATCGACCCCGACCCCAGCTCCGTGCCGTTCAGCACGATGTCATATGCCAGCGCCCGCACCGCGCCCTTGTCATTCACCAGCCGGCCCGAGGTAATGTCATCCTCATGCGGCGACGTAAACGGATGATGCGCCGCATCCCACCGCTTGTGCTCCTCGTTCCACTCATACATCGGGAAGTCAGTCACCCACAAAAACTTAAAGTCGGCAGCCGTGCCTATCTGTGTAAACAGACCATGCTTGTCCGCATACTTCTTCGCGAGATCGAGCCGCAGCTGACCCACACGCTTCCATATCCAAAGCCGGTCATAGTTCCACATCTCCGGCGTCCCCGGCTTCGGCGTAATCACGACAGCCAGATCGTCCTTCGTAAAGTTCTCACCGCAGAACACAACCTGCTCCGCGTTCAGCTTCGCTCCAATAGCCTCCGCCAGCGGAACAAACGCCTCATTGGTCCGCAGTCGCGCCACATCCAGAAAGTCCAGCCCGCAATCGCCAAAGCCTCCACGAATCTCACTCAGCAACGCCTTGCGCGCCGTTCCACTCAGCTCACCCACGCGCGGAATCGTGAACCCCAGCACCGGCAGCTTCGGATCGACCTTCAGCGTCTCGCGCAGCTCCGGCGTCAGCTCAGCCGAAAGATCCACCATCGCCGGCAGCCGCATATCCGGCTTGTCGATGCCATACTTCGCAATCGCATGATCGTACGTCATCTGCACAAACGCTTCCGGCCCCAGCTCAATTCCAGCCGCCGAAAACGCCGCATGCAAGAAACCCTCAACAATCTTGAAGATCGTCTCCTGCTGGGGAAACGTCGTCTCCAAGTCGATCTGCGTAAAGTCCGGCTGACGGTCCGCGCGAAGATCTTCATCGCGGAAGCAGCGCGCGATCTGGAAGTAGCGATCGAACCCCGAGATCATCAGGATCTGCTTGAAAATCTGCGGCGACTGCGGCAGCGCGTAAAAATGCCCCGGATGCACCCGGCTCGGCACGAGATAATCCCGCGCACCCTCAGGCGTCGACCTCGTCAGCAGCGGCGTCTCGATCTCAAGGAACTCGTTGTCGGAAAGATAATCCCGAATCGCCCGCGTCACCTTGTGCCGCAGCACAAAGTTCTTCTGTAGCTCCGGCCGCCGCAGGTCGAGATACCGGTACTTCAACCGAATCTCTTCGTTCGTGATCGGCGCATCGTCCGCAATCGGGAACGGCGGAGTCTTCGCATCGTTCAGCAGCAACAGCTCCTGCGCGACGACCTCAATATCGCCGGTGTCCATCTTCGGGTTCTTGAGCCCTTCGCCACGCTCACGAACCCTGCCCGTAACAGAAATCACATACTCCGGCCGCGCGGCTTCCGCCTTCGCATGCGCTGCAGGCGAAGCCTCTTTATCCAGCACCACCTGCGTGATGCCCGTACGGTCCCGCACGTCCAGAAAAATAAGGTTGCCATGGTCGCGCCTGCGATTCACCCAGCCCATGATGGTGATGGTTTCGCCTGCGTTCGTGCTGCGCAGCGCTCCGCACATATGGGTGCGCTGCAGGGTGCCTAAAAAGTCGAGAGTCACAATCTTTCTATTGTACGAACTTTGCCGTCCACCCCCAACACTTACCCTCGACATCCCCCCGAACTTGTCATCCTGAGCATCGCGAAGGATCTGCTGTTCGTTCGTAGCGCCAAAGCCGCCCGGGTGGTCCATTCATGCGCGCTTTTTGCGCATGAGTGGGGAACACCAATCGCCCGCCAGCCACAGCCTAGCCTTTTTGCCTTTCCCACCACCCTTACCCCAAATGGAGGATGCGCAAACCCCACCCCCTCCCTGATCTTTACCTCTATGCGAACCCTCCTTTGCCCTCTCGTCCTGGCTTTCGGCCTGCATGGCGCCCTCCACGCCCAAACCCCCAAACCCGGCCCCGACTGGGACCGCCTCAAAGCCCTCCCCACCCACATCCACATGCACGTCTCATCGGCTTCCGGCGGCAAAACCTGCTACCTCATCGCCGTCGAAGACCAATCCCTCACCTGCGGCCGCAAAGACGGCTCCCCCAAAGGAGCAAAAGTCTTCCCACGCAACACCATCGCCAGCGTCAAGCTCACCCGCTACGGCATGTCCACGCTCGGCGGTCTCGGGATCGGCCTCGCCGCCGGCGGTATCATTGGCGTCGCCGCCTTCCGGCCCACTCCCAACGACTTCTTCGGCAACCTCGGCCCCGATATCGGCCGCGCGTTCTCAGTAGTCGTCGGCGGCCTAGCCGGCCCCATCGTAGGCGGCACCACAGACATGTTCCGCGGCCCTACGGTCTACCAGCGCCAGTAGCCTTCCGCGGCCACGGCCGGGTGCCCCCGATCTCTCGCATTTGGAGATCGGGGTGTGCAGCACCACCTTTCTCCTAAGCCACCTTCCTTCGCGGCCACAGCTTCCAGCAACTGTCCATCACCAATGCAATCGCCCCACCCAACGCCGTGTTGAACAGCCGTATATGTGCCGCTGAGGTTTGCGAGAACCCACCGAACCGGAACAGGAACACGATATACAAGGTGGTGAACAGCGAAAACACCGCATAGTTCACCGCCTGCAGCGCATAGCACCCCCACGCGCAAACCACTACCAGCGCAAAAACCACCGGTGTGTTGTAGTTCACCGTATGAGCCAGCACCAGCGCCACACCTGCCCCGGCCAGCGTCCCCAGAAACCGCGCGATCCCCCGGCTCAGCGTAGCCGTCCACTGCGGCTTCAACACCAGCAGCGCCGTCATCGGCGACCAATACCCGTTCCGCACATGGAAATGCCGGTAGATCGCCGTCGAAAGCAGCAGCGTCATCGCCAGCCGCAGCGTATATGAAGCCGTAACCCCCGTCAGATGGGCCTCATCCCGAAGCTTCAACCAAAGCTCCCGAATCCGCGCCGGAAACCGCACCCGCAACGGCGTCACCGGGTCCGCGGCGTTGCGATGCTGGAACAGGTCCGTCAGCGCATAGGTAATCATTTGCAGCGTGCCACCCAGCAGCACCATGCCCGTGCGCCCCACCGCGAAGTGCAGCCCCAGCGGAAAGTAGCTCGAGACAATCACATAAATCGCACACTGCTGCCCAATCCACCCCGCCGCGGCGCTGATGCTGGTCAGCAGCCCATAGTTCACCGCCGCCACCGCGATTACGAAAAGGACAGCCACCGTCCAGTCCGCCCCAATCGACCCAATCAGCGTAGCCGAAGCAATCCCCAGCGTAGCCAGCGCCATGCTCAGCATCCGCGAAGCCAGCGTCTCGTGGAACACCGCGAACCCAATCGTATAAGCCGCGCCGGCCGCAATCGCCCCCGCAGCCTCATGCCCGCTCAGATACCCAATCAGCAGCGCCACCGCCACGGTCCCCACCGCCGGCAACCCCGCATAAGGCGTCCTGTTGGCCCACGGAAACGCCGTAGTGTCCTGCGAAATGTCGAGAAACTTCAGCAATCAGGTGTTCCTGAAGGATAGATACAGGGATGCCTTTAGCTATCGCAGCAGTTGGATTGCGCAGCCCACATCAACACGAGACCACGTTTGATCGGTGGTACAGGCACTCCCGCCCAGTTCCAATGCTAAAGCCAGGCAACACCGGTCGCCGGAGCAATCCTGAGATCTATGAGCTTGGCGTACACCTCTGAGACGTTCACGGCGCTCATCACTCCGCCATCGACCAGCGAAACGGCCATCTCCCCAATCCGTTCACTCTTTGCAATAGCGAGAATGACAGAAGAGTCGATTACAGGCTCATTCACTTGCTGCTTCCGCTCGGCGTTCGGCTAGAAACTCCGCCAGAAGATCCCGGTTCTCGGGGTTGTGCGCTTGAACTTCTTCGCGAAATGCACGAAAGATCGCCAGCATCTCTTCACGAGTGTGCTTGCGACGGGAAGTTGCAGCCTCTACCCGCTGAACAGGATCGATTTGGGGCGTCGTCCCCATAGCCTAAGTATCTTCCTGCAGTCATCCAGATTCAAGCCCGAAGCGTAGCAGCCAACTTCGCTCGCTCCACCTTCACCTGCTCACCCGTAGCAAACGTCTTCACCGTTAGCACACCCGTAGCAACTTCATCCTCACCCAGCAGCACAATCCTCCGCGCCACCTTATCCGCCGCATCGAAAGATTTCCGCAGCTTAAAGCTCCCGTCGCCAACCTCAACAGTCAGCCCATCCCGCCGCAACTCCTTCGCCAGCGCCAGCGCCGCCGCATTCTGCCCTACACCCAACGGCGCAAGATAAGCATCCAGCTTCGCCGCCTGAGGCGCGACACCCGAAGCCGCGGCATCCGCCTCAGCCTGCGCCTGCAGCGTCAGAATCAACCGATCCTCACCAATCGCAAACCCAATACCCGGCGCCCGCGGCCCACCGAGCATCTCGCTCAGCCCGTCATAACGCCCACCGCCCAGCATCGCATTCTGCGTCCCTAGCCCGGTCGTCACGGTGAACTCAAACGTAGTCCGCGTGTAGTAATCCAACCCCCGCACCAGCCGCGGATTCAAGTGATACGCGACCGCACACGCATTCAACGCCTCCAGCACCGCCTCAAAGTGCGCCTTCGACTCCGGCCCCAGGTAATCCGCAATCTTCGGCAGCCCATCGATGATCGCCTGGTCCGCCTCATCCTTCGAGTCCAGCACCCGCAGCGGATTCGTCTCCGCCCGCCGCTGATTATCCGCGCACATCAAGTGCTTCACCGGCTCCAACGCCTCACGCAGCGCCTGGTTATAGCGCACACGGTCCTCGGACGACCCCACCGAGTTCAACTCCAGCTTCCAATCCCGAATCCCCAGCTCATCCAGCAGCGACGCCAACATCTCCAGCACTTCGGCATCGCGCAGCGGCGACTCCGCACCCGAAGTCTGCGGCCCAATCACCTCGGCCCCAATCTGCCAGAACTGTCGATACCGCCCCCGCTGCGGCCGCTCCCGCCGAAACTGCGGCCCAATGTAATACAGCTTCTGCAGCATCCCCGTCTCACCCAGCTTGTGCTCGATATACGCCCGCACCACCCCCGCCGTCGACTCCGGCCTCAGCGTCAGCGACTGCGCCTTCTCGCTCGCCGCCCGCGCGCGATCCTCCCACGTAAACATCTCTTTGCTGACGATGTCGGTCTCTTCCCCCACCGATCGCGAAAACAGACTCGTGTCCTCAAACACCGGCGTCCGAATCTCACCAAACCCATACCGCGCAAACACCGCCCGCGCCGTAGCCTCAACCTTGTTCCAAAGCGGAGTCTGGTCCGGCAGCAAATCCCGCGTTCCCCGCACAGCCTTAATCGTAGGACGCGCCTTCGCTGCGCCCGCCTCGTTACCGTTGCTCATAGACTTTCTAGTCTACCGAACGACTCCATCACACCGTCACACCCCACCCGACACCTTTAGACCTTGTCATCCTGAGCACCGCGAAGGATCTGCTTTCCTTCAACGCGCCACAACCGCATGAGTGGGGAACATCATCCCCCCGCGCCGCCCTTACACACCAGCCCGCTTCTCCAGGACCGCCTCGTCCAACGCCCGCGTCTGCAGCCGGGCATCGATAAACAACCCCACACCAATCCCCAGCGGAATCAGCGCCGCCGCCGCACCGCACAACACTTCCCGCACCTGCACCACCACCGCCAGCGCAACGAAGAACACGATCAGCCCACCCGCGCCGCACAGCAGAATAATCGCCGCCAGCCGGATATTGTCCCTCCGCCGCGTCGCATCACTCATCGGCTTGCCATGGATAATCGCCAGTTCCTCCACCGTTGGCGGCAGAGGAACGCCCCGCGCAATCGCCGCCAGCCGCTCCTGCGCCTGAATCTCCCGCGTCCGCGTCCCCGACCAAATCCCCGCCACCACAATGCCGAGCACCATAATGCACCCGGCCACCGGAACCACAAACGCGCTATCCATCACCGATTCAAACAAAAGTGCCAATGCCATGATGAAACTCCTTTTGGACCCCGCGTTTCCCGCGCCGGCCGAAACTTGATGCCCCCTCAGACCGCACCGCAACCCGAAAGTTTCAATGGCGCGTATGAAACTTTCGGTTCATCCTGAAGTCTGAGCGAAACGGAGATCAGCGCGCAAAGCGAATGCGGCCCAACCTCACATCGCCGGAAAACTTCGAAGCCCTCGTGCGCGAGCACCAGGGCATGGTCTTCCGCACGCTCACGCGCATGACCGGCCCCGGCGCTCAGGTCGAAGACCTCGCCCAGGAAGTCTTCCTCCGCCTCTACCGCGCCCTCCCTCACTTTCGCGGCGACGCCACCATCTCCACCTACCTCTACCGTATCGTCGTCAACGTCGCACAGGACGAGTGGAAACGCCGCCGCAAGGAACGCGAACACATCGCCCCCGAGCCCGCCTTCGACGATGAAGCCGAATCCACCTGGCTCGAAAACCTCCCCGGCGACGTCCTCGTCGAACACGCCCGCAACCCCGAGCAGCTCCTCTCCGACGCCCAACTCGTCTCCGCCGTCGATGCCGCCCTCCTCGACCTCCCCGAAGTCGAGCGCTCCGTCCTCGTCCTCTACCACCAGGAAGAGTGCAGCTACGAAGGCATCTCCGTCGCCCTCGGCCTCCCCCTCAACACCGTCCGCACCCACCTCCACCGCGGCCGGAAACGCTTAGCCGAGCTCATCCGAAGTCGAACCGCATCCCCGCCGCATCCAAACAAAGCAGGCAGCAGCGATACAATCAACCCAGCAAATAGCAGCACAAAAGCAATAACGGCAATGGCAGGCAGACTATGACGAACAACTCTCAGCCCGACTTCGAAGCAGCCATTACACAGGCGCTCGAACTCCGCCGCGACCCAGTCATTCCTGCGGACTTTGCCGCCCGTGTCATGCAATCCCTGCCCATGCAAAAGCCCGCCACACCCCGGCTCCAGGTCGGCCGCACCATCGGCATCATCGCCGCCGCTGTCCTCATGGCAGCCATGTTCGCGCTGGCCCCACACGCCACCCCCAACTTCACCAGCCTCACCTTCGACGTAGAGCTTCTCCTCCTCGCCGAACTAGGCGCCCTCGGCTACTGGCTCACCGCCCGCCGCGAAGCCTAACCACAAATGCGGGTGCCCCCGATCTCTCGCATTTGGAGATCGGGGTTTGCAGGATGCCAACTCATCGCCGCCGCTCAACACCAAACGAAAAAGGCCGCCCCGAAGGACGGCCTCTCACACCAACAACACCTTACTCGTCCGCAATCCCCGGATCAGGCGTATCTTCTCCCAGCGCCGTCGCCAGCGCATTCAGATGGTCCGACTCATCCCGCAGAATCTCCCGCAGATCCTCAGACAGCGCATACTGGTCCAGCGCATCGGCCTGCTTCACCCGCCGGCGATAGTTCCGGATCGTCTCCTTCTCATTCTCGAGATCGAAGCGCAGCATATCCGTAGCCTTGTCGCTCGTCTTCACTTCCTTAGCCGTCACCGCCGGCATCCCGCCCAGCAGGTCGATCCAGTAGCTCAGCTTCAGCGCATGGGCCAGCTCTTCCTTGCTGTGGACTTCCAGCTCGTCAGCGATGTTCATATACTGCGCGCCCTTCAGCACCTGTGAGTAGTTCACATACGCAATCACAGCCTGGAACTCACGCTGCAAATCTTCATTCAACAGATCGACCAACTTCTCTTTCGTAATGGAGGCAGACTTCTTCGCTTCAGACATAAATATCCTTTCGTTTCCGACAGACGTTCTGATGCTAGCAGGCCCGCAACCGTAGCCCAGCCGGACATCGTCGCCTGCAGGCGGAGCATCCGATTTAGATAGTAGTTGGAAAGGAAGGCAATGAAAATCCGCACAAAAATTTTTGGACACGCAGTTTTGATAACAGACTTTGGACTGTCCGGTATGGCCTACGGCCAGCAACCGCAGTCGACCCCTGCCCCTTCGACCACATCTGCCGCCGCTCCCATGTCGAAAGACCAGCAGAAGGCCCAGCGGAAACAGGAAAAGACACAGGAGAAGTCCGCAAAAGAAAACGCCAAGGCCGCCAAGGCCCAGGAAAAGGCCGTGAAACAACAGGACAAGGCGACCAACGCCGCCGAAAAGGCCGGCGCAGCCAAGCCGGCCACACCCACTTCGGCCCCAAATTAGAGTTCGCACGCAGTCCAACAGTCCCCATCAATTCAGCACACAAACGTAGGCGGGAACCCACTCATCGCGCAGTTTTCGGCGCGATGGGTGGCAAAACCGCCATTTCCGCCAGATAAATCTTCGTGTAATCCAGATAATTCCGCGCATACCGCCGAATCAGCTCCAGATCGGCCTCGCCAAGCGCCCGCCGAATCCTCCCCGGCACTCCTGTCACCAGGCTTCCCGGCGGAATCACCGTCCGCTCCGGCACCAGCGCACCCGCCGCAATGATCGAACCCGCCCCAATCACTGCCCCATTCAACACAATCGCCCCAATCCCGATCAGCACATCGTCCTCCAGCGTGCATCCGTGGACGGTCGCATTGTGTCCAATCGTCACGCCGTTCCCAATCATCACCGGATACACATTCCGCTGCCCATGCACCACCGCGCAGTCCTGCACATTCGACCCCGCGCCGATCGTGATCGAATTCACATCGCCCCGCAGCACGGCGTTCATCCATACCGACGAGTTCTCGCCTATCGTCACATCCCCCAGCACCTGCGCTGAAGGATCCACGTACGCCGTCGCCGGCACCACCGGAAACCGTCCCTGATATGACCGAAGCATGCGCTTGAGTCTAAATGCACCTATCAGGTCGCAAAGCCAACAAATAACTCCCCAAAACCGACATTACGGGTTTCTTATGAAAAAGTTACGACGACACTACATTTTTGTGCATGTAACACCGGAAGGCGCTATCCTGATGTGTAGAGCCATTTAGGCGAGTTTGGAGGTGTATCAACCTTGGCAGAAGTTCGTGTCCAGGAAGGCGAACCCCTTGAAAATGCACTCCGCCGTTTTAAGCGCAAAGTGCAAACGGAAGACATCATCAAGGAAGTAAAGCGCCACTCCTTCTACCTGAAACCAGGCGAGAAGAAGCGCGTGAAGGAAGCACTCGCACGCAAGCGCAATCGGAAGAAAGTCCGTAAAGAACAGGACTAATGACCAGCAGAAGGAGGAGGTCGGCATTCCGGTTTCCTCCTTCAGCGCATCGAGCAAGTTTGGCAACGGACTCACAACGTACTGGACAGCCTGCACCTGGCGTCCTCACTATCGAGCAAAGAACGTCGGGCCCCAAGTACAGTTTGCACGACAGGCTTGAACCCGCATTCGGGGGATCTTTTCCCAGCAGACAACCGAGCGCGCTTCATCCTTTATCCCGCACGACTGGGAGAAGGCGAAATGGAATTCGTTGACCGACTTTTAAAATGCTGCGATTGCAGCAATGAGTTTGTGTTTACCGCCGGGGAACAGCTCTTTTTCTTTGACAAGCAGTTCAAGAACGATCCAAAGCGCTGCAAGCTCTGCAAGGCCAAGCGTGCCGGACTGGGACGAGCTGCAACGCCAGGAGCCTCTGTCGCGGCTCTGCCTCTGTCGCGCACCGAAACCCGCACCAAGTGCTCCGCCTGCGGCGTAGAAACGACCGTCCCCTTCAAGCCGACCCAGGGCCGTCCCGTCCTCTGCCGCTCCTGCTTCCAGCTCAAGCGCGTACCCTCAGGCGTTGCCGCCATGGTCGCCATGGACTCCCCAGCCGAACAAATTGCCGAAGCCAGCGCAGCGCTCGAAAGCGCTATAGCAGCCGGAACGCTCGACGCCGTCACCACCTCAAGCACTCCAGGCGCTCTCTCGGTAGAACAAATCTCCGAAAGTCCCAACGCCGTCGTCGGCGAACCCGCATCCCCCGAACTCCTGGCCGCCGTCAAAGACGCCGCCCAGGCCTAAAAGCGTATTCAATAAGTTCAGATGTGAGTCTTCATCCCTCTTCAAAACTTGTCATCCTGAGCATCGCGAAGGATCTGCTGTTCTTCCACTCACCATAAAAGCCCGAGTGGGGAACACCAAAAGCCAAACCTGCAAGCTTTTGCCGTTGCCTTTCTTCTTTTGCCGTTGCCTTTCTTCTTTTGCCGTTGCCTTTCTTTCTGTCATCCTCGAAGGGGATCTGCTGTTTGCCCGTGCGCCCTTACCGCCGGCCGACCCCTTCAAACACACGTCAAAACCCTCCTTCCAGTAAAACTGTTCCATGGCTCAATCCCCCCACCCCTCCTCAACCCCCACCGACACCAACCTCGTCCGCGGCCATCACAAGCTAGGCGCCTTCGACCTCACCTTCTGCTCCGACGGCACCTTCCTCCTCGATGGCGGCGCCATGTTCGGCGTCGTCCCTAAAACCCTCTGGCAAAAGCGCGCCCTCGCCGACGACCTCAACCGCATCCTCCTCGGCCTGAACACTGTCGTCGTCCGCACCGGCTCCGCGGTCGTCCTCCTCGAAACCGGCCTCGGCAACAAGCAATCCCCCAAGATGAAGGAAGTTCTTCAAAATCAGGAACGGCTCCCCGCCTCCTTAGCCGCGGCCGGCGTCACGCCCGAGGAAGTCACGCATGTCATCAACACCCACCTCCACTTCGACCACTGCGGCTGGAACACCACCCTTCACCCCGATGGCACCGTAACCCCAACCTTCCCCAACGCCCGCTACTTCGCCGCCGCCGGCGAGCTCGCCCACGGCCGCCTCCAGCTGGACCGCGACCGCGTCAGCTACCTCGCCCCCAACTACGACCCCCTCATCGCCACCGGCCGGCTAACCCTGATCGACCTAGACGCCACCGGCAACTTCACCCTCTCAGACCCACGTCTGCAAGGCCCGGATCCCTTGCCGCCCATTCCCATCCAAACCTCAAGCCAAATCACTGAAGGCATCTGGGTAGAAGCCTTCCCCGGCCACACCGCCGGCATGTTGGGCGTCCACATCGAATCCCAGGGCCACCACGCCTGCTACATCGGCGACCTCATCCCCACCCACCATCACCTGGACGCCACCTGGGTCATGGGCTACGACCTCGACCCCCTCACCTGCATCGCCCAACGCAAGCGCTTCCTCACCCGCGCCATCGCCGAGCACTGGCTGGTCCTCTTCACCCACGACCACCACGTCCCCTTCGGCTATCTCGAATGGAACGACAAGGGCAAACCCATTTTGACGGAGTAGATCTTATGCGAGCTCTTCGATCCACTCGTCGATGTCAGCTTTGAAGGGAAGTAGCGATCCTCGCACAACGCCCCAAACCACAGTGTCATCCACATCGAGATAGCGATGCATTAGAAGATTTCTAAAGGCGATGATCTGTTTCGCATGATCGAGCCTTTGGATCACTTCAGGAAAGTGATGACGAGCCTGAGCAAGCGCTTCTCCGATAATGCTGAACTTCCGCTCGACAGCTGCCCGCAGCAGATCATCCTGCAGGTAGTCGTCGAAAGTCTTCCCAGCGGTGAAAGTCAAAATTTGTGCCGCCGCTCCCTGCACATCCGTGAGATAGAGAAGAAGGCTACGCGGCATACAGCAACTCCTGCGTAGCCTCGAGTTCCTTCTTGAAGTAAGGATTGCGAATGTTGGTGGAGCTCAACAAATCCACCTGACGTTCAAACAGGTTAGCCAAGGCGCCCTGTAGCTCGAAGTAATTTGCCGCATACGTAACGGGGTCCAACTCAAGAAACTCAACCCGGACATCAACATCGCTCTTCGTGGGATCGAAATCATCCCGCACGGCCGACCCAAACACCGCCAGCCGCTTCACATGATGCGTGCGGCAAAGCTCGGCGATCTCTTCGCGTTTGGCTGTGATGAACTCCTGCATAACACCCTCGCGTTCAGTTTAGCCGAGCAAAAACGCAAACGCACCGTCTTTATTGACTCTCAGCGCCCCGTAGACCCAAACCCCGCCACACCCCGCGGCGCCTCCGCCAGCGTGTCGGTCTCTTCAAACGTAGCCTGAATCCGCTCCACCACCCGCAGCTGCGCTATCCGATGCCCCGGCGCCACCATCTGCGCCTCCGCCGCCAAATTCGTCAGCACAATCTTCAACTCCCCGCGATACCCTGGGTCGATCACCCCAGCCAGCGTCGTAATCCCCCGCAACGCCAACCCGGAGCGATCTTCCACCAGCGCTCCATGCGTACTCGGCAGCTCCAGCGCCAGCCCCGTCCTCACCGCCACCGTCGACCCCTCATGCCCCGCCGGCGCCAGCGTCGCCGCCTCCGCCGCAAACAGATCGGCAGCTAGATCACCAAAAGGCCCCGTATGCGCATAACGAGGAAGCTGAGCAGCGGGATGCAAGCGCTGCACCCGAATAGTAGGGAAGTTACGATCGTCGTTCATCGAATTCGAGTGTCGCACGAACTCCCCAGCCGCCGCCGTCGCATTCTGTCATTCCCTCAACGATGTTGCACAATCCGGGTGCCCCCGATCTCTCGCTTTTGGAGATCGGGGTTTGCAGGATGTCAGATCATGCCTCAAACCATCACCGCGCTGAAGTCGATCGAAACAAATACACGGTCAGCACCGCCATCAACGGTTCCATCGGATGCCGAAACCGCGCCTGCACCGTCACCACATAGTAAGCAAGAGGCACCAGTCCAAACACCGTCGCAAACAACCATGACCCCGGTACCCGCCGCCGCAGCATTAACACCAACCCCATCAGCCCCGCGGCCGAAAGAAAGCAGTAGTTCACCAGCCGCAGCCACTCCCCCACCGGATGCTTGTCCACCGGGTGCGCAATCCCAATCCAGAACCCCTCCACCCGCTCCGCCGTCAGCTTCAAGAACGTAAGCGGCTGCGCTCGCAGATTAGCCTTCCCTTGCTCTCCACGCATATGCGAGTACGCTACCTCGCCCATTGATGCATACAGCTTGTAGTCAGGGTTCCGCGTATCCAGCGGCACAGCCTGCCCCCACTCGTAAATGTCGTGATAAAACAGCGAGCTCTGATAAAGCTCCACCCCAAAGTTGTCCCGCGTCGGAATAAACGCATGCATCGTCCGCTCATTGCGCAACACCCATGGCAGCAGCGTCAACGCAAACACCATGCACGCGGCCGTGGCCCCAAGAATGCCGTGCTCAAACCCCGTCGCATGCTTCTCTTCATGTGATTTCGCCGGAAACAGAACCCAGAGAATCGTCGCTGGAAATACCAGCAGGAGCGACGCATTGGAAAGCGCAACCAATCCCCACAACAACCCGAACAGAGCCCAATGAATCAAGTCGCGCCTCGGATTCGCCTCCGCATGCTCCCCAATCCGGCGCAGTCGCAACGCCAGCACCAACGCCCACGCAAACAGGCACGTCGTCAGCGACATCTCCCATATCCAGTGAATCGCATACTGAAGAAACGCCGGATACACCGCCCAGAACCAAGCCGACCATAACGCAACCGGTGCCGCAACCTTCGAAGCCCGCCGCGCAATCCCTTGCGCATCGAAACACCGTGCCGCAATCTCGTAGACCCCCGGCGCTACCAGCGCCGAAAACAAGCTGTTGCACGCCAGTATGAAAAACGCCGCCGCATTCGTATAAAGCCCGAACATCTTGAACGCCAGCGCAATCAGCAATGGGTAGAGCGGCGGCAGCCACGCCGTAGGTCCTGAAGTCCCATTGAACGGATTGGCATATCCTTGCCCGGTAACCAACGACCGCGCAATCCGTCCACCCTCAAACCCGAAGTTGAAGTGGTCTCCATCGACCCGGATCTTGTACGTATGTCCGACCAGGATGGTCGCCAGCCGCAGCCCAAACGCGACCCAGAAAATCACCTTCGGAGCGCGGAACATTTTCCCGTTTTGGGCTTCAGTCTGCATCAGGTTCACTCCGTCACGATGTCAAGTTTGCTGGACACCGAAAATTCAAAAAACACCACAAACCCACCACAACTCTCCACAAAAACGCACTCACTTTTTAACGTAGATCCGGTACGAAAACGGCTGCGCCGGATGCCTCCACCAGCCAATGGTATGCGGCGGTGTGCGCTCCGCATAAAGCCCATAATTTTCAATCACATACGCCTCAAATTGAGGCCACCGATCCAGCCGCGAAAAGCTCCGGTTCTGCGTAAAACAGTCCTGATCCGTCACCACCAGCACCTTCGGCCGCGCTTCCTCCACCGCACTCAAAAACGCTTCGCGATACCTGTCCTGATACGCCGACGGCTTCGCCTGGAACGCATAGCAGTCGTAGAGATAGCCCGTGGCCTGCACAAGCCGCAAATTGTAGAGCGTAACGGCGCAACCGGCAGTGTTATCAAAGCATTGCACCTGATGCTGCAAACTTTCCGGACTGTTCTGCCGCACATCCGCCCCATCCTGCAGCTTGCCATCGGCATTCTTCAGACTCGTATGCGCTAAAGTCTTGAGATCATAGGCCAATCCGCGGTTGAACTCCTGATTGCGCCAGTCAAAATGGTTCGCAATCGAAGCCGAAACCGGCCCCAGAAACACCGCCCCCAGCAGAATCGTCACCAACCCCGCATACCGGATCCATGTCGTGCGATGCAGCGCCTTGAACGCCAGCAGGCCGATCAGCAGGAACAGGAAGGCCTCGGTCGGATACCGATGGTACGGATACCCTTTGCCCTGCAACACATAGCTCGCACAGCCCAGCAACGTCCCTGCAATCATCAACTGCCCCTGCCAGTGTCGCCACGGCTTTCTCGCGACAAACACCGGCAGAATCGGGATCGCGACAGCCAGCAACACGGTTGGAAAGCTGCCCACAATGAGGTTGATCAGCGGCGGCCTTCCTAAGGATGCGTGATACGCGCTGAGGCCGGTCATCGTGCTGATAAAGGCAGGAATAGCGCCGTAATGCTGCAGCCAGCCAAGCATGGCAACGACAGGAATCAGGAAGCCTAGTGTCGCGTCAAGAAACGGGCCTGCCTTGGGCCTGTGAAGTTGATGGAGATGCATCCAGAGCAGCACCGCAAAGACCACAGCGAACAACGCCCCGGAGGGTTTGATCGTTGTGGCGCAGCCAAGGAAGAAGCCGAAGGCTGCATACAGCCAGTTGTGACGCGTGCGCACGGCGTAGAGGAGCGCCGCGACAGCCGGAAGCAGCATGGCCGTCATCATAAGGTCGCGCTGGCCGGTGTGCGTCGGCCCGTCGCGGAAGTGGATGAGTGCGAAGAGTGCTCCGGCCCAGAAGCCTGCTAGCCAGTCGGTAGGCTTCGCAATCAAGATCATCGCAAGCCAGATCGCGGCTACCAGAAGAAAATCCGCCACACGCCAGGCCAGCGGCCCGTCGCCCAGCGCATGCCGCGCAGCCCACTCCAGCGCGTAGGTGCCCGGCAGGTCCATTTCGATGATCTGGGTGTAGGGCGCTTTGCCGTGATCGAGCAGGAACGTCGTGTAGTGCAGCAGCGGCGCGTCACCCACGATCGGCCAGTGAATGGTGCCGATGACTGCGGAGAGTACGGACGCTGAAAGCACAAGCAACACTGCCGCTCGGAGAATGCGTTGGGGAAGTGGGCGGCGATGAATGGTTTCGGGCATGAAGAGGCTTGCGGACTGATTCTATCGGAGCGCATGATTTTCAAGTACTGGCTCACAGTTGGCTGGAGAACGAGTCTACCCTCGGTCGGCAAAGAAATCAGGGAGGTTTCAGCGTGAAGCTTCGAAGCGCAGGGCTGGTGGCTGCTTTGGTGTTCCTGGGCTGGGGTTGTGCGATGGCGCAGGCGGCTGCGGTCTCCGAGCATCCGGTGCTGGTGGAGCTGTTTACGTCGGAGGGCTGCTCCAGCTGCCCGCCGGCTGACGAAGTCCTACGCAGGATGCACGACAGGCATACTCAGGCCGGAACGCTGATCGTGACCCTGAGTGAGCATGTGACCTACTGGAACCACGATGGCTGGACCGATCCTTTCTCCGACCAGGCGTTTACGGACCGGCAAAGTGACTATGGGAAACGGCTGGGTGTGAGCGAGGTTTACACGCCGCAGGTGGTGGTGATGGGACAGGCGCAGGTGCTGGGGAGCGATGGGTACAACATTTTGAAGGCCGTGGACGCGGCGCGGTCGAGCGCGGTGACCCTGCATATCGTTTCGGCTAAGGTGGACGGCAAGAAAGTGGAGCTGACGTTTTCGCTGGATGGAACGCTGCCGAAGAAGGGCGCCGATATCTACGCGGTGGTGACCGACGACACCGCTACGACGCATGTGCTGCGCGGAGAGAATAAGGACCGGACGATTACGCATGTGTCGGTGGCGCGGAGCCTGACGAAAGTGGCGACGGTGAAGGATGCGACAGCGCACTCGGCTACCGTGAGCCTGCCAGCTTCGGCAGGCGGACACCATGTGGTGCTGATTGCGCAGGAGTCAGAGGTGGGGAAGGTGCTGGCGGTTGAGACGAAGGGGTTGTGAGGTAGTGCCGGACGCAGATTTGTGGGTAGTGGACCAGTCTGAAATTCATAGTGGTTGAAGGCTGATCGGGATAGGGGGATCATAGAGACATGCCTACCCCCTCAAGCAAGGACAGGGATTTCATCACCATCGCCCGCCGGGTCGTGGAACAGGCCATAGGCGAGCAAATGGACGGTACACCCTTAGTTGACCCCGATGCTGGCAAGAACCCCGCAGCAGTCGCGCTGGGCATGCTAGGTGGGGCCAAAGGTGGACGGGCGAGAGCCGAAGCACTCTCGCCCGCAAAACGAAAACAGATTGCCAAGAAAGCCGCTGCAAAGCGGTGGGGCAAGGACAGCTAAATCTCGTCATCCTCATCGTCAAACGTTGGCTCTGACGGATAGGTTGCCGGAAGATTCGCTTCTTGCACGTCCTTGTTGAAGTTGTAATCCATCGGAGCCAGCTTCTCCCCGAAGATGTTGTTGTCGTTATAGGACTGGAAGTCCAAGTCCATTTGCCTGACATCATGGAAGGCCGCTGTTCTGCGAAGTTGGAGCGACAGCCTCATGTGATCTGGCGGAGCGACATCTATTCCGTACCAGCGCGATCTGCGCTTCACTTCGCCGTTAGCGAGTACTGGAATGAATACGGCATGGTTGCGGCGAACATGCCTTCCCTGCGGGTCTTCGATGTAATCGTTCTTCAGGTAGCGGGCGATGTCCTTGCGAAGAATCTCTTCGGGCGTTTGTGGTATCGGCCTAGAGATGCCCTCCGCGATAGCCCACTCTGCTATACGGTGGGGTTCAACCGCAGGGTCAACGTCGGGGTGAGCCTGCCTGTATTGCTCCATAACGTATTCGATCTGCAAGCGCTTCTTGGTCGGGCGCTCTCCGGCTACTACTTCCTTTTCCTTAGTTGCCATGCTTCCCTTTCTCGCTACACGATTCCAGGTGCCATGCTTTGTCCCCAACCGTCTGTGAGGGCTGTCTGAGTGATGATGGAGCGCACTTTCACCAAAAAGTGCCGATGCGCCGTCCATCCCACTTCGGAACGTCGTTGCAGTTGCCCGACTACGATGCCGGGGTGCATCTTGACTCGAATCGCAAACTGAACTATCCGGTGCTCTGGGAAGAGAGGCGACAGGCGATTCACGAATGAGTCCATCTCGGCCTTTGGAACAAGAATGTCAGCTGCCGCTTCGTTTGCTCGTTTTTCTGCATCATCTTCGGCAAGCAATACAGAGATGGTGCCGTCAGGATCGTTGCCTGTTAGGTCGTCCACTGAGTAGGCGTCGCCGTGTTTTACATGCGCGAACTCGTGCATCACGGTGAACCAAAAATTGTCGATTCGATCATGCCGCACCGACACTGCGATTGCTGGTTCGCCTTCAATCCAGAAGGCCGCGCCGTCGATCTTTGCGTTAGGCAAAAGCTCCACAACCACGAAACGAATCCCGAACGTCGCCAGTAATTGAGGCAGCTTCGCTATCTCGTTAGGAAATGCGGCTAACTGTCTCAGCTTCTTTTCGAGTGTAGGCAGTCGTTTTGGATCGAAGGCTGCCACTGGCAAGACACTCGCAAGTTGACGCGCACGGAATACCCACGCCTTCTCCGCCGGGTTGAGGTGGGAAAGCGTAACGGTGCGCCGCGTTGCCACAGGGAAGGTAATCCCGTCTTTCACTGGCCCACCAATAAACTTCTCAATCTCCTGCTCAAGTTCTGGCAGACGCGAGGTCTCTCGAATCCAACCGCGCCTTTGCATGTCACGAATCGGCAAAGCGGCGTAGAGGTCTGCCGTGCGTCTGATCGCCTCTGAGTCATCTTCGACACGCGACAGCTCATATAACGAATCCCACCGGAGCCAATCGGTAGGATCGTCTCCGAAGACAGCGGCCAGCGTCATAGCCATGTCTGCGCTGATACCAGTCTTCCCAGCAACGATGTTGCTGATAGAGCCGCGATGCCGACCAGTGACCAGAGCAAGCTCCTCTTGAGTCCAACCCCGCTCCTCCAGCTTCTCCTTGAGAATCTTGCCGGGGTGCCTCGCCGATATGCCAAACAAATTACTTTGATCGCCCACAAAAGGAAGCGTAAACTCGGCTTGCGCACATGTCAACTATGTATGTGCAAAGCGCTTAACAATTCTTACCCGTTCAAGCATAATGGTCAGTATGAATCAGCTCTCCAATTCCGATAGAGTCCGCATAGTCGCTGCCTTAGTCGAGGGTAATTCGATACGAACTACTGTCCGAATGACGGGCATCGCTAAGAACACCATTGTGAAGTTGCTTGCGGAGTTGGGTGCCGCTTGCACAACCGTCCATGACACACACGTTCGCAACGTCCAATTGAAGCGCGTTCAGTGCGATGAAATTTGGAGCTTCGTTGGGGCCAAGCAAAAGAATGTTCCCGATGAAAAAGCGGAAGAGTGGGGCGATGTCTGGACGTGGACGGCGATTGATGCCGATTCCAAACTCATTATTTCCTATCTCGTAGGACAACGCGGAGCATGCTGGGCGCGTTCATTCATGGAGGACGTTGCATCGCGCCTTGCCACCCGTGTACAGATCACCACTGACGGCCATCGTGCTTATGCTGAGGCTGTCGAAGGTGCATTTGGCATGGATGTCGATTACGCGATGCTCATAAAACTCTACGGCAACGATTCCTTCGACACACGGTACAGCCCGGGGAACATTGGTATGCAGACAGCGGTACTCTCTAGCTCATCTGACCCGGCGCATATAAGCACGTCATTTGTAGAGCGTCAGGACCTCACGATGCGGATGTCCATGCACCAGTTTACTCGCCTCACCAATGCCTTCTCCAAGAAAATTGCGAACCATGAGGCATCCGTGGCGATGTACTTCATGTATTACAACTTTTGCCGCGTCCACCAAACCCTGCGCGTTACTCCTGCAATGGAAGCGGGCCTAACGGATCACGTTTGGTCAATTTCCGAGATGGTCGGGCTGCTAGATTCAAACTGACCCACTACCGATGTGTGTCCTGAATTTGGTTTCTGAGGTTAGCTGAAGAGGCTGCTTGAGAAGGTCGTGGTGGCCCGAAAAACGTACCCCAGCGGCTGAAGCCGTAAGACAAATGCAGCAGTTACGGCACGGCTGAAGCCGTGCCCCTTCAAAACGACGACTTTTTCAGCAGCCTCTGAAGCCCTATTGCAAACAGGGCATTTCATGTACGAGCTGAAGCTCTTGCCCTTCAAAAGGTGAATTTTTTCAGCAGCCTCTTTAGGCAAATCAGGACGCTATCCGTTTCAGGCAAATGCAAATCAGGACGCTATCGGTCTCGGGGCGATCAGAGGCGGAGGTTGAGGAGTTTGCCTACGAGGGCGGAGAGTTTGGCGAGATCGGCGGAGGCTTGCTGGCCTAGCTGCTGGGCTTCTTTGCCGTGGTGGCCTTCGGCGGCCAGGTAGAGGATGTTGGTGAGGCTCTGGAGGGGATTGTTGATCTTGTGGGCGAGATCGTTGGCCATCGCCGCGGCGGCGGCGGCGCGGGCCTGGTCCATGGCAAGCTTCTGTTGGCGCTGCTGGCGGACACCCATGGCGGCGAAGTCTGCGAGAATCTGCATTACGCGATAGTCGTCCGCGTTGAACGCTTCGTTGCGTCCGTGGGCCATGACGAAGATGGTGCCCCGGGTACCGTCGACCTGCCACGGCAGAAGGATGCCGTCGGTCACCAGCGGGGCGCTGATGCCCATGATGTCGAAGAACGCCTGGTTGACGCGGAAGAGCTGCGCGCGTCCGCGCTCCAGGGTGATGCCGCACGCACTGGGATAGCGAGGAAGGACGGCGTTGAGAAACCCGGAGTATTGGCCGGCTGTTGCGACCCAGTGATAGTAGCTTTCGTCGGTAAAGTCGTCCTTGACGATGCTGATGCCGGCGCTGTCGGCCCCACAGAGCTCCACGGCGGCGTTGACCAGTTCCTGCAGGATGCTTTCGGGTTTTTCTAGGAAACTATCGGCGATGCGCTTCATCGCATCCATCTGGCCGGCAATATCGCGGGCGTGACTCGGCCGGGCCGCGAAAGCAGCGTCATCCAGGACGTCGATGACTTCCAGGCCGGTATCGGCGGTGCTCGAAACGGTTGAACTCATGCGGAGTTAATGATGCCGGTGATGCCTTGTCTGATGCGAAGCACTGTGGGCCATCATAAACCTCAAGACCTCCCGGCTCGTTGTGGGGCATTTGGCCGGGATGAGGGGCCGTTTGGATTCCGGCGGAAGTGCTAATGCCGAAAGCGCGAACAGACCATCGATGTAGTTCGTCCAATGAGCGGAACTTCGGGGCGTGGCCACGCGTATGACGAGCCATGAGACATTCTGGAACGGTACTGCTGGCGTGTGTTCTTGCCTGTGCGGCATTAGGGGCGCGGGCGCAATCGATGACGGCGATGGAGCAGGATATCCAGGCGGGGAAGTTCCAGAAGATCGGCAGCGTGCTGGTCGAGCAGGATGGGCATGTGGTGTACGAGCACTACTTTGACGGCGATGCGGCGACGCTGCGCGATACGCGGTCGGCCACGAAGACGATTACGTCGCTGCTGACGGGCATTGCGATCGACGAGCACAAGATACCGGGTGTTTCCGCGTCTGTGCTGTCGTATCTTCCCGGGCGGACGATGGAGAATCCCGATCCGCGCAAGGCGAAGATTACGCTCGAAGACTTGCTGACCATGAGCTCGCCGCTGGAGTGCGACGACTGGAACGATGCGTCGCGAGGCAATGAGGAGCGGATGTATCTGCTGGAGGACTGGACGCAGTTCTGGCTGGACCTGCCGATGCGCGGCTTCGCGCGATACCCCGGCGTAGCGGCGCCGAAGTACGGACGGCGTTTCAGCTACTGCACGGGCAATGCGTTCGTGATGGGACGGGTGATCGAGAAGGCGACCGGGCAGCCGGCGGACGTGTATGCGCAGAAGAAGCTGTTCGATCCGCTGGGGATTCATGACGCGCAGTGGGTGTACTCGCCGCAGGACCAGGCGATGACAGGCGGCGGCTTGCGGTTGAGCAGCATGGACCTGCTGAAGATAGCGCAGATGGTGCTCGACGGGGGCAAGTGGGATGGCGGGCAGGTGGTGAGCGCCGGTTGGATCGCGCAGTCCACTGCGCCGCATGCGTCCATCCCCGATCAAATGGAGGAGACCGAGTACGGCTACTTCTGGTGGCTGCAGTCGTTCGTGGCTGGCGGGAAGGCCTATCCCGCATGGTTTATGAGTGGCAACGGCGGCAATAAAGTGGTGGTTGTGCCGTCACTGCGGCTGGCGGCGGTGATTACGAGCACGAACTACAACACGCGGGGGATGCACCAGCAGACGGAGAAGTTGTTGACGGATTACATTTTGCCGGTTGCTGCGGCGGCCCGGAAGTAGCAGCAAGCTCAAGGGACACTATGTTCCAGTTGCGTCGTTGCTGGCGATAGGACGACTTATGGGGACCGAGTCTGCACGACGTTCGAGAGGTACGGCGTAGACGACTTTGTCTATATGCGAAGCGATCTCCATGAGGACGGCTTATCCGGGATCCCGACCTAAGCCGACGGATGCTTCTCTTCAGCTTCGAGGTGTCTGACTTTCCGGTAGGCTCCGGGCCTGCGATGTACCACTTTACAGAATGCCGCGCTGAACGCGCTCTCGGAGCCATAACCGACGGCAGTGGCAATGCTCGATAGAGACTGGTGTCCCGCGCGAAGCAACTCACATGCGATCTGCATGCGCCAATTCATCAGGTACACCATAGGTGCGACACCTATCTTTTTCTTAAACGTGAGCGCTAGCCCAGAACGCGACATGTTTGCCAGCTTTGCGAAGCGATCAAGTGAGAACTCCTGTCCGTAGTCGGTCTGGATTGCGTCAACTACCTTGGACAGTGAGGGATTTGAAAGTGCGACTAACCAATTTTCGTCCTTCGGGGACGACGCAAGATAGAGCCGTAGAACCTGCAGCAGCATAATGGGCGCAAGATGCGTCAGCATCAAGGAACGTCCTACGCCGCCGCCGCGCATCTCGGCGTTGAAGCGGTCAAGGCTCCAGCGCAACACAGCGGCTTGGTCTGAACTGCCGTCGATATGTATCACCGCAGGAAGGCGGCTAAACAAGATCGTTGACAGATGTCCTTCAAACCGGAATATCGGACCGGCGACAAAGAATTCTCCGCCTCCATTGCATGTAGCGAGTCCGCCCCGAGCGTCGGTGAACATCTGCTCTGCACGAAATCGCTTTTTCAGCTTTAGGTTACTTGCCAGCGTAAACTTCCTGCCTCCCGTCAACAAAAAACAGTCGCCGGCTCTCAAGCGGATGCCATCTTGGTTGCCGGCGACCTGGAGCCAGCACTCCCCTTTTTGAACGACGTTGAGTGTGAAGCCTTCATACGCCGGAAAGTCGATGGCCCAGCTTCCACCCGCATCGAGCGCGACATTGATGTATGCCCTTAGCTTCATGGTGGTCAACGCCGTCGAGAGGGGGTCGCGTTCAGCCGCGGGAATGGATTCGAGCAAGATATGGACTCCAGAGCATAATTATGAACCAATAAATCATTGAAAGACGTATCACTAACCTCGACCATAGACGGATGAGCAAAGCAGTGGATGCGCCAATTTCACAGGCGCTAAAGATCGCGATCGTCGGCATGGGCGGCATTGGAAGCACGTTTGCGTTTCAGTTCGCGCGTGTCGGCCCCCACGACGTGACAGGAATCGCTCGTCCCGGATCGCCACGGCTTCGACAGCTTGAGCGCGACGGGGGTGTGGTCAACACAAAGGGCGAGCTGGCAGAGATGAAGGTTACCGACAGGGTGGACGAAGAGGCGGCTTACGATCTGGTGCTGGTGACGTTGCCCGCCCACCAGGTCGAGGCAGTGCTACCCGCGCTCCAGCGGAGCAACGCAAAATGGATTCAGTTCATGTTCAACACCTTCGACCCTGAGCGTTTCCAAACTGCCGTCGGAGCCGTTCGTTGCTCGTTCGGAATGCCGTTTGTGCAAGGAAGCATCGACTCGAACGGCAGACTGAACGCGAAAATCGGAGCGGGAGGGCAGAAAAGCATCATGAATAAGCAGGAGTGGGGCGATGTGTTCAACGCATCGGGTCTTCCGGCGAAATTGGAATCGGACATGCTTCTATGGCTCCGTTGTCACGTCCCGCTGTGCATAGCCTTCGAAAGCGTGTCGGTCGCTGGAGTGAGACGCGGTGGCGGTGCGCCGTGGAACGAAGCGATGGTGATCGCCCGCGGATTGAAGGAGAGCTTTACGCTTGTTCGACGGCTGGGTTATCGACTATACCCCTCGGGCAAGGCGCGGCTCGACGCAAGTCCGGCGTTCGTGACGGCAAGCATGTTGTGGTTCATGTCTCGTGTCCCGTCCTTTCGCAAGCTACTCGCCACAGGCCTCAACGAATGTCGAGCGCTGGTGGATGTCCTGGTTGTAAATGCGCATCGAGCTAATCCCGCTATCTCAGTCACCAAGATCGAAGCGATGAAGCCCTCGGAGCATTGATTCTGAGGACATCCGTCCTTACAAAACACTCTTGTATTGACCCATTAGCTCAGTTCGCCCCGGTTCCTTAGAGGCGTGTTTTCGGGTATTTGGGTCCTTGTTATGGGATGGACCGCTGTCAGGACCGGAATTCGATTGACCTGAGGGGTAGTTTGCCGATAAACTTCTTAAGTTTGGCGATGCTGCCGGAGGTTCCGGTATGCAGGGTCGGCGGGCAGGCGGCTTAGGTTTAGCTGCGGGGTCCGAAGCCGGCGAGGTTAGCCTCCTCCTGACACGACATTTATAGGAATATCCTGAGGAAAGCCGAGCGTGGCGTTCTGCGCCCTGGCGATGAGGTTTCAAGTTATGTACGCAGTGATCAAGACCGGTGGCAAACAGTATCGCGTAACTCCTGGCGAGACGCTCAGGATCGAAACAACCGCGCATGAAAATGGCGCACTTGAGTTTTCCGACGTCGTTGCCGTGAGCGGCGAAGAAGGCAAGTTCGAAGAGAAGCTCGAAGGCGCGAAGGTGCTGGGCGAAGTCGTTCGCGAAGGCCGCGGCGACAAGATTCTCGTCTTCCACTTCAAGCGCAAGAAGCAGTACAAGAAGATGCAGGGCCATCGCCAGAACTTCGTTGAAGTGAAGATCAACGAGATCCTGGTGAACGGCAAGAGCTTCAAGGCTGAAGCCAAGTAGTTTCGGCAGGCATTGTTCGGGCGCAGGCGAAATACAGAGATCCTTCGCTGCGCTCAGGATGAGGGTTTCAATTAAATGGCTGGTGAGCTGATCCCGGCGCGAAAGAGGTAGAACAGTGGCACATAAAAAAGGTCTTGGAAGCTCTAAGAATGGTCGCGATTCAAACGCGCAGCGGTTGGGCGTGAAGAAGTTCGGTGGCGAAGTCGTCACCGGTGGATCGATTCTGGTTCGCCAGCGCGGAACACCGCTGAAGGCCGGCAAAAATGTCGGCCGCGGCAAGGATGACACCTTGTACGCCGAGATCAGCGGCACCGTGAAGTTTGCCGATCGTGGCAAGCTTGGACGGTTCGTTTCGATCATCGAAGCGGAAGCTGTCGCCGTTTCGGCTTAGTTTTTCGCGGTGAAAGCCGCAAATGGAAAGCCCCGCAACCTCTTTGGAGGATGCGGGGCTTTTTGTGTTTGCGCTCTAGTTCGTTTCCTCGTCTTCTGGTTCGTGCTGATTGCGAACCCACGGCTTGCCGGGTGCCTCCCGTTCGGCCCACCAGCCAAGCGGCAGATCAGCTAGCTCGGTCAATGTGGGGTCCTTGTCGATGGGGTGATGCAGACAGGAAATGACCGGCTCTGCATCCCCCGCCATGCTGTCTCCGAGGAACTGCCAGGCCCCGTCGTCCACATCGTGCGAGACATAGGTTACCGGCTCGATACCTGCATCGACGCTTTGTGAGAGATAGGAAATGGTGTGGGGATCGTCTGGAAACTTCCAATTGAACAGACTGCTGGAGGGATCGTTGAGTGCCCAGAAATCCTCTTCCTTCGTTGAACGAATTGCTTCCGCCTGGAGCAGTGGCTGGAGGAAGCGATTATCGAAGCCAGGTTCCCATTGAAAGCGATTTTCGAGATCGGGATAGATGAGTTGCAGGGTAGGCGGCGGAACATCTTCGTAGTACCAGAGAGCACGACCCATAATGTGATCTACCCACTTTGGATCCACAAGACGGAACTCGCATTCGACTTCTCCAACGATGTCACGATGGCGACCGATAGCGAGGTCGACACCTTCTCGTAAGAGGCGCGCGGCTTTGTTGATCGCCGTTAGAGCCGTCGCTTGAGGCAGACCTACCGAAACGATCTCAGGCTGTTGGGATGTGTCGTAGACACCAAATGAATACGACCATCCTTGGGTCACTTTCGTGCCCTTGACCTGAATGATCTGGCAGCCGAACTTCTCAATGTTGTAAATGTATTTGGCAAAGTCGTCGCTCATCGTCTCCGTCGACCAGCGGCGTGAACGGTTCGTTGCAAAGTGTGCTTCGTTGTCTGGCAAGAGAGAACTCCACGAACAGAGTAACGAATGTTCGAGGAGAGCGGTCGTTTGCTACCGCAAACGATACCCCACCCATCGCGCTAAATGCTGCGCGATGAATGGGCCACCCGGTCCGGTGCCTGATTGTGGCTAGTTGAGGCCGAATTGAGTTTGCTGTGGCTTCATGGCCTTTTGATCTTCAGCCCACATCCAAGCGGTGATGGATTCCTTCACGTTCTCCAGAGCTTCTTCTTCATTTTTGCCCTGAGAGACGCAGCCAGGCAGCGCCGGTACCTCGGCGACGATCCATCCATCTTCGGCTTGTTCCAACGACACATGAAACATCATGGCAGTGGCCCTCTTTGAGAATTGTAATAGGGCTTGGAGCGGTCGGGCTTTGCCCGATGCCCACCTTAGGCGCAAAAGCGCGCCGAAGATGGGGCACCCGGGTTGTAGGAGTTGGGGGTTAGTCGAGGTCAAAAAGGAGGACTTCGGCGGTGGAGTTGGTGGTGGTTAAGGTGAGGGCTTGTTCTTGCGATATGGCTACGCCGTCGCCGCCTTTGAGTTGGGTGGTGTTGTTAAGGGTGACTTCGCCTTGCACTACGTGGAGGAACGCGTAGGGACGGGTGAGGGTGTGAGCGACCGTGGCGTTGGGCTCGAGCTTCGCGGCGTAGAGGTCGGCGTCGGTGTGCATGGGGAATGAGTTGTCGCGGCCGGGCGTTTTGCCGCCGGAGGCCAGCAGATGGAACTTGTTGGGTTCTTCGGCGACCTGGAACTTGCGCTGGTGGTAGACCGGAGTGACGTTGCGCTTGTTCGGCATGAGCCAGATCTGGAGCGAGTGCGACTGGACCTTGTCGCTGGCGTTCTGCTCGGAGTGCTGGATGCCGGTGCCGGCGGACATGTGCTGGAGCTCGCCGGGGAGGATGGCGCCGCTGCCGCCGGTGGTGTCGTTGTGCGAGAGCGAACCGGAGATCATGTAGGTGAGGATCTCCATGTTGTCGTGGGGGTGCTGGCCGAAGCCGCGGCCGGGGGCGACGATGTCGTCGTTGATGACGCGCAGGGCGCGGAAGCCCATCCAGGCGGGGTCGTAGTAGTTGGCGAAGCTGAAGGTGAAGTGGGCGTCGAGCCAGCCGTGATTGGCGTGGCCACGTTCTTCGGCGGGACGGAGGGTGATCATGGGGATGACCTTTCTGGTGCTGTGTTCCTGTTACGGGATATTCGATGTTATGACAGCGATTTTGGATTCAGACGGTCGTGACTGGGATAGGAGAACTTTGACGCAGAGGGCGCGGAGGGAGCAGAGTTTCGCGGTGTGATGGGGGTGGTGCTTATACTTAAGGCAAGTGTCTGGAACCCCCTTCCATCCTGATGATCCCCGTGGCGAAGCGCCGCTTGTTTCGGTTGAGGCAAGTGAAGATGCGGTGCGGTCGACGGCGGCGGTTGCGGCGGAAGGTGGGGCTAGCGCGAGTCGCCGGATCAAGGCGTTTCGGCGAGACCAGATTTGGAGTTACTTTGGGCCGGCGTTTGTGGCTTCGGTGGCGTATATCGACCCCGGAAACTTTGCGACGAACATCCTGGGCGGGAGCCAGTTTGGGTATCGGCTGCTTTGGGTGCTGTTGTGGTCGAATGCCATGGCGATCCTCATCCAGTACCTGAGCGCGAAGCTGGGAATTGTGACCGGCAAGACGCTGCCACAGAACTGCCGGAAGCACTTTTCGCGTACAAGCGCGGTGCTGCTGTGGGTGTGTGCGGAAATATCGGCGGTTGCGACGGATCTGGCGGAGTTTCTGGGGGCGGCGTTGGGCTTGGATTTGCTGCTGGGGCCGGCGCTGCAGGCGCATGGGGTTTCGCCGACCGGGTCGCTGATGGTGGCGGCGGTGATTTCGACCGTGGCAGTGTTTGCGATTCTGGCGCTGGACCTGGCGGGGTTTCAGTGGCTGGAGCGCGGGATCATGGCGTTTGTGGGCGTGATTGGGCTTTGCTACGGGTTTGAAGTGTTCCTGGTGCATCCGGACTGGCATCGGGCGTTTGTGGCGACGATTCTGCCGTCGTTTGACCGGTCGAGTTCGGCGGCTTTGCAGGGGTCGGTGTATGCCGCCGTTGGGATGCTGGGTGCGACGGTGATGCCGCATGTGATCTATCTGCACTCGGCGCTGGTGCAGCCGCGGTTGAGGGAGCTATCGCCCAAGGAGATGAAGGCGAAGCCGGGATTCTGCGGCAGTATCTGAAGTTCGAGTTGGTGGATGTGTTTGTGGCGATGAACGGGGCGTGGCTGATCAACTCGGCCATGATCGTGATGGCGGCAGTGGCGCTGGGGATGGGCGTGGGGCGTGGGCCGGATTTTTCGCCGACGATCCAGGATGCGTTCCATACGCTGGGGCCGCTGCTGGGGCGTGGGGCGGCGGTGGTGTTTGCGGTGGCGCTGCTGTGCTCGGGGCTTTCGAGTTCGACCGTAGGGGTGATGGCCGGGCAGGTGATTATCGAGGGATTTCTGGAGATCAAGTTTCCGATTTTTCTGCGGCGGTTTATCACGGTGGTGCCTGCGCTGGCGGTGATTGCTGTCGGGTGGAATCCACTGCGGATTTTGATTGGGTCGCAGGTGCTGTTGAGCTTTACGCTGCCGGCGGCGCTAATTCCGCTGCTGCTGCTGACGAACCGGACGAAGGTGATGGGTGAGTTCTGC